>NZ_CM181686.1:0-5230324 GCF_059338235.1 Shewanella sp. 1311 | reverse complement strand
GCTAATAACAGCCCTTTCATATTTAATTACCTTATACGGCTTTAGTAGTGAATTTCTTAAACAGCTTGATTGAGATGATTGCAGTCATAACGACAGCAAGCAGCGCCCAAGCATAACCTTCATAAGCAGTTGCCTTGGCCTCTAATGCAGCAAATACAGCTTCGCCACCATCAGCAGCCGAAGCCGTTGAAATAAGACCGATTGTACCAACAGTACCGATTGCTAACTTAGTACCGAATTTTTTAGCAGTGTTAAAATATTTCATTGTCATTTCTCCCTACGTTGATGAATGAGCAAACATGCGGAACAAGTGAAGCTTGTAGCCGACAGCGTACCCAAGTGCATAGCTGGACAAACCAAGTCCGACTAATTCAATAAGCAAATCCATATTTATGGATTGCCAAAAAGTTAAATCTACTACTTCCATGATTCACCATTCCCCCAACCAATACAGAAAGGAATTAGAACCACTAAAGCTAAAAGTAATTCGCTAATATTCATCTGCTGTTACTCCGCTTAATTGGCACTCTGCATTTGAAATATCGCAAAGTGCACATTGAAATAAATCATTTGTATCTATATTGATAGGCTGTTCAGTTTCACCATTAAATACAGAGTGACAACAAGAGCAAACCCAAAAACCAAATACTTTATCTTCCATGACATTCACCTTAAAAAATTCTTTACTCGTCCAGTGGTAAAGTGGCGAGCTAGAGAAGGATAATAATCACGATTATCACAACAAAATTCTGCAAGCTGTTTAAACTCAATTTCAACAGTGTCAGGAACCCAAAGAGTAACTTTCTTTAATCCCTTAGATTTTTGCCTATTCTCGTAATCTTTATTTCTACTCATAGCGTCACCAGTGACATAGGCTTAAATTGGTTCTTGGTCGGTATCCACTACTTCGAAAGCGGTGACAATATTTCGAGTGGGGTCTTCAGGGTGAGGCTCAAAAGTTAAATCCATTTCACATGGATATCTAACCAACAAAAGGTCATTTACCAATCGAGTGTCATCGGCATAAACATCAAACTGAGCGCGCTCGTCAGTGTGATAACCAGCGGCGCGACCTTCGCCGTTGTCATTTTTCCAAGGGCGAATTTCTGATAAACGTGAAAGTTTAGCCATGTTATAAGGCTTGCCAGTAGTTTTGGCATTACCTTTGGAATGAGAAAAACCAGTTACTTTAAATTTCATGATAGACACTCCTTAAGTGGTCAATTATCAAATGTTGCTGAGTATCAGGGAGCGCAAACTTGCCCCCTCGCTCATCAAGAACAGCACCGAAAGCGGCGAACACGTCACCACCCAGAGATTCACAAATATCGGACAAGGTGCGACCGCATTGCTGTTTAGCCCAGCGAATACGAGCGGCCATATCCAGAGTCGCGCGACGAACAGTAGAGCGAACAGAAAAACCGTTTTCCAAATTCATAGAAGCGGCGAAGCGATTCAGGCCAGCAAAGGCCTTGGCGGGATTTTCAAGCAGAGAAACCTTAGGTTGCTTGAGCTCGACTTCAGAGCGAAACCAGACTTGCCCTTTTAACTTTTGTTCAGCGGCTTTGTCGTAAATACGCCAATAAGCGTTAGAACTGCGAGAGCCGACTTTAACAATGTAACCAACAAGCTCACGACCCTGATATTCAGGGCAAGGACTCATTTTTGGCATTGGGCCACCAAGAAAGCCTTTGAACGCATCATCGTGATAAGCGGTAATTGCATATTCACAATCGAAGTTGCCGTCAAAATCATCGTGAGCTAAGTCAGCACGTGACAAATGCGTGATTTGGAGGACTTTAGCTAACCAGAAATGCAAAACAAATGGCGTTGTTTGAGCGAAAACATGCCTACAACCCTGCCCTGATATTTGAAACCAAACAGTATTGTTGTTACCGCCAACACCAATAAAACCAAGCTCAATACGGCCAGATTTATCCATAAGCGGATAAGAATTTTGATAACCGTACAAACCCTTATCGCGGCTTGGACCGACACGTAAACCAAGGATATTAGAAACAAAAGACTCTAAGCGGAGAAATAACGCATCAAAGCTATCTTGGCTAAAAGTGGAAAGCGCTTTATCAGCAGAAGCAAACTTGCCGTCATAATCAGACCAGCGTGGCATTTTGCGCCAGCCGTATTTTTTAGAGGCAGCAGAACCGGCACGCTCAAGACTTTTGAGTGACGAAAGCGGAAAACTGAAAGCTAAATGGTCAATGATAATTTTGGAATTGCGTTGTGCATCAGTAGAAACAGGAACTTTACGAAGACAAGGCAACACAGAAGATTCAGCGCGTTCACGGACAAACTGAATATCATCACCAGAACCAATAGAGGTAACGAGGCGGCCATTATTATCAGTAATAAAAAAGCGCTTGAGGAGATTGGTAGCATTAGACATTGAATAGCCCCTCAGCGCAAAGGACAGGATAATTTTCAGCAGTGATTTCAACTAAGCGAAACGAGGTGCCGTACTCGATAGAGCAATAAGCGGAAAACTCGCCCCAAGTGCGAAAATATTCGTTACGTTGCGGCCAATCTAAGCAAGTGGCATTAACACCGATTGCTGGCTCATAGTCGTAATAAATAACAGTTCCCTGCCCCATCCCTGCCTCATCCGTATAAATGTATACAAAGCGATTAAGACGCAATATAGGGCAAAGTTTAAATGTATACAAGTACTCTTCGCACATTTTAACGCAAATGTACTAAGATGCGCAGAACACAAGTAAACGTCTAGAGGTTTAAATGAATCCTAAAAGCACGACGCTTAGGGTGTCAGAAGAGCGAAAAATGGCGCTAGAACGCGCGGCTATAGAGATAAGCTATAAGACTGGCGTATCTATAAAATGGACGGAACTTGCTAATCACCTGTTCGACAAATGGCTAAACGAAGCAAAGAAAGATCTAATAGCATCGACAGATGTTAAAAAGATTATGAGAAAAGAATAGAGTTTGCTGTAAGCCCGCATGGAATCTGTAAGTTAACCCCCGTAAGACAGAACGGGGGTTTTTTCATATGTGAGCCCGAGAAAATTGCTTTAAGCTGGTTTTGTCTACGACCTGGAGCAAAAGAAGTGCTTTAAGAATTGTGCAAGCTAAAAGAAAAAAGAGGCTTAGCAGGACGAAATATCACGAGGAAAAGCGCCTCGCTTAAAGGCGTATCGCTTCGCTTACATTAGGGTTTCACCCTAATAACCCTAATCTAAAAGCTCTGATTGGCGCTCCATGCGTTCAACAACAACACCATCGCGATTCATATAATGCTGCCTTAATTTACGATTGTGCATAAAATTAGGGTCTCCTAGCTGCAAAAGCACGGCATCACTTTCCAATTCTGGAAGCTTAGAAGCGCGATAAAGCACGTCATTAATTTCTTCAGCAGTATATTTTTTGTAAACAGAAATCAAATGCTTAACCAGCGACTCTGCGCCCAAAGGAATGCGCATCATCTTAGTTTGTTCTGACTTGGGGCGTCCAGCACCCTCACGAACGCCACCACGAGTTGATTTAGTCATGACACATACTCCAAACCCAAGAGCGAAAATCAAAATCAGTAGGAATGACATTATACATATTTGCGTAAGCGCGATTTTGAGGCTCATAAGAAGCCATTGAAAGGCCCTCTGTCCAGAAAAACAAGCCCTTATCCAAAGATATTGTGTGATGGCTCTTTCCAGCAACTAAAGAGGTTTCGACAAGGATATCTGATGATGATTTTAATTCGCTAAGTCTTTGCATGATGTTCTCTCCGTTTGATTACTGTCTACATAAATCATTATAACAGGTTTTTGATTTGTGTATACATAAATCAATAGAAAGATGAAAATATTTTAGTAAATAAAATGGTTAAACCATCAAATAGAATTGACCGCGCACAATGAGGATTATATTAAAGTCGTTCGTTGAACGTCCCCTGCTGCTTTCGCATTTTTGCAGGGGCAGCACTTAGACATGAATCCTAGATACATTGTGCGCAGTTATAGATTAACGGCTAAAAGGTGTCTTGCAGAGGCTTTGAAGATTTGAAGTAATATCAACCCATTGAGAATCGGTGTAAATCATACCCAAAGAAAAGAAGATCACAGCAATCACAATATGAGATGAATACTTAACTAAGAGCTTAAGAAAATCCATTATTCGTCCTTAAACAAAATAAAAAGAAAATATACCTTGAACAATTAGTTAGCAAGTAAATCAATTACTGGCTGTAATGCTTTCTGATTGGCTTGAATCAGATTTAGCAACTTGACTAGGCTGAGACTCGTCTCGCGGCGCCACAGCTCCCTCACGGGGCTGAGGCGCTTCGCTCGGCGAGCGGTAAGGCGAACAAGTTAAATAAACAACCTCTTTTTCACGAATTAAGGCCGCTTTGCAGTCAGACACAAATCTTACTTGATAGTCTAAATGCTCAGGATAAAACACATCATCACCGCGCTGAAAAACATAGTCAAAACTATGAGAGCCCTTGACGCTGGCTGTTATGGCAACACCATCAAGGGGATCATAGGGAGTTAAAATCTCTGCTTGTTTGGATGGCTGCTTTGAATTGGCCTGCTGCTGTTCTGCTGGCTTTTCGTTTGATGGAATCAAAAACCAAACTAAAGATGACAACAACAGGCCGATAAAAAGGCCGCGCGAGGCTTAGCGCTTGAGAGAAATTTATTGACGGCACTGTTAAATCGACGCTTTGAATGTTCGCTTGCATTAGTGTGACTCCCATAGATTGTATAAGGCGGAAGCATTGAGTGCATACCGCAAGAACCCTCAGTAAAAACTTGCCGAGTATCATAGGCATTGTAAAGTGCTGTACCCGTGTAAACCCACTTCTCAATGACTGGCGATGAATCAGATGCGCCGTACTTAACCAAGCCCCAGTGAAGCTTTGGAGGCCTAACACTCAAGCCGCCCATCTTAAAAAACCAAGTAACAAAAGGAATAGATAACCTATCAAGACGCCTACAGTGAACGACATGCTCAGCAAAGCCCTCGCGGGCTTGAGCGTCCATCATTGTTACGTTCTGGATAATAAAAATGATATCCCAACCTAATTTCCTAGCATGTAAAAGCCAGTTAATTAAAGCTGTTCGTCCCTTATCATTCCACGTTCTTGAATTAAACCAAGTGGCACACTCATCAAAAACTAATAAACCGCTTTTCTCTTCTGAATAATCACCCTCATAAGGAGATGGCAAAGATTCTAATTCATCAGACGTAGGTCTATCAGATAAACGAATAACCTTGACCTTCTTGGCAAAAGGATTAACTAGAAATTCTAGTTTTAAATTTAAATTAGTTGCAACAACCCTGCCCTGATTTAAATATTCTTGTATACGTGAAACGGCAACAAGTGTCTTACCAGAGCCTAGCTTCCCTGTGACAACGTAAACAGCCATTATTTCACTGTCTCCCATTGTTTTTCTAAAATATAACCACCGATAGTAAATATGGCGCAAGCGGCTTCAGCAGAAAGAATTATGCCGATACAAGTGCCAGTATTGGAAGGCAGAAATAGTCCAGCAGCAGCTATTTCAGTTGGTGCATTAACAAGAAGCTGAGAAACATAACCTTCAAAAGTATCAAAAAGCTCTTGAAGGCCAGCAGCAAACAAACCTAAAAACGTTAAAGCAAAACCTATTTTAAGGACTCGTTTAGTTGCAAAGTAAATCATTACAGCGGTAACAATACGCTGTATAAGTGCTACGACTGCTGGTATTCCCAATAAAGCTAAAGGTGCTGGCATGATTTATTTCCCCGCTGAAGTTCGAATAGTTTGATAAAAAAGGTGCCTTAGGTATATCAAAGTTAATATAGAAAAAACCCAATAAAGTATTTCTCGAAGCTTTTCAGCGGTTGAACATATTTCAATGCTGAACTTGCCAAAATTAAAACTACAAGTGCCAGAACCAGTTGGGAATAAAGTTTCTAGAGATGAAAATATTGGTCTTTGAGAAGTATTTCTTATTTCACTAAATACACCATCATTTAAAAAATTATCATAGTCTGATTTTATAGCTTTGTTTTCATCATCTAGGGATTTATCCATAGCTGTATTATCAGGAATTGAATTGGGATCAATAAGAGTATTTGCAGCGTCCTTCATGCCTTGGATTAACTTATCGTAATCAAGAACGAACTTGCTACCACCCGAACCAGTGCCATCACCACCAAGCTGGCAACTAGGTGAAAGTGGATTTTTTTTGCAGAAATCGGAACCACTTTGACAGCTTTCTACAGTAGGATTTTTTTCGCAAAAAGTAGGTTCAGGAATAGTCTCTTTATCCTTACAGATTGGTGCATCAGGTACTGTTTCACAATTTACAGGAGCTGGTTCGCAAGATGCGCCCTTACACTCTTCATCCCTGAAGCAGATAAACTGGTCATTGACATAACCACATCCATCAACGCAAATACCAGTTGAAGAGCAATAATTCTTAGGGTCAGCGGCACATGCAAAACCACCAAAGTAAGGAGTGCACTGCTCAGGCTGTGGAGATGGAGGGGTATCTTTATCATAGTCAGGAATTTCCTCAGCATCACCGAAACAACCCTTTTCAAGATTGGGCTGATAGTAAGGTGTGGAACCTTGTTCAACACGAGAGAAGGCGCAACGAGAGCCATCATCGAATGTCTTGCATACTAGAGAAGATGTATTAGAGCCAGCCGTTAAAATTGAGCCAGAGTTAAACAGATCAGCACATTTAGATGCATTGTCTAACTCGGCAGGGTCATAGCATTTTGAGACTTCACTCTCGCCAAGATTATAAAATGAAAAAGTATATTTTGGATTAGATTTAGGCGGACAGACTTTAGATTGGGAATTAGATTCAAAAATCCATCGACCAAGTGTAACAAAAAAACCACCACTCTGAGTTTCAGTTGAAGGTTGGTAAATATAATAAGTAAACATCTGTAAGCCATAAAAAAGACCCTCTTCGACTTTATGGTCAGTATAAGAAATATTTGAAGGATTAGGGCGAGAGGCGAATGAAGAATAAACATAGCCAGAGCAAGTTGAAGGATCAACGTGCTGAATACCTTGACCATAATTATAATTACAACCACCTAAAGTTACTGAATTAATCTCAGGTGAAAGATAGGATGCAGTGTCAAAAACACTAGCTTGTGCATTAGAAACAAAAAGGGCTGCAATCAGCCCGATAGCTAATAACAGCCCTTTCATATTTAATTACCTTATACGGCTTTAGTAGTGAATTTCTTAAACAGCTTGATTGAGATGATTGCAGTCATAACGACAGCAAGCAGCGCCCAAGCATAACCTTCATAAGCAGTTGCCTTGGCCTCTAATGCAGCAAATACAGCTTCGCCACCATCAGCAGCCGAAGCCGTTGAAATAAGACCGATTGTACCAACAGTACCGATTGCTAACTTAGTACCGAATTTTTTAGCAGTGTTAAAATATTTCATTGTCATTTCTCCCTACGTTGATGAATGAGCAAACATGCGGAACAAGTGAAGCTTGTAGCCGACAGCGTACCCAAGTGCATAGCTGGACAAACCAAGTCCGACTAATTCAATAAGCAAATCCATATTTATGGATTGCCAAAAAGTTAAATCTACTACTTCCATGATTCACCATTCCCCCAACCAATACAGAAAGGAATTAGAACCACTAAAGCTAAAAGTAATTCGCTAATATTCATCTGCTGTTACTCCGCTTAATTGGCACTCTGCATTTGAAATATCGCAAAGTGCACATTGAAATAAATCATTTGTATCTATATTGATAGGCTGTTCAGTTTCACCATTAAATACAGAGTGACAACAAGAGCAAACCCAAAAACCAAATACTTTATCTTCCATGACATTCACCTTAAAAAATTCTTTACTCGTCCAGTGGTAAAGTGGCGAGCTAGAGAAGGATAATAATCACGATTATCACAACAAAATTCTGCAAGCTGTTTAAACTCAATTTCAACAGTGTCAGGAACCCAAAGAGTAACTTTCTTTAATCCCTTAGATTTTTGCCTATTCTCGTAATCTTTATTTCTACTCATAGCGTCACCAGTGACATAGGCTTAAATTGGTTCTTGGTCGGTATCCACTACTTCGAAAGCGGTGACAATATTTCGAGTGGGGTCTTCAGGGTGAGGCTCAAAAGTTAAATCCATTTCACATGGATATCTAACCAACAAAAGGTCATTTACCAATCGAGTGTCATCGGCATAAACATCAAACTGAGCGCGCTCGTCAGTGTGATAACCAGCGGCGCGACCTTCGCCGTTGTCATTTTTCCAAGGGCGAATTTCTGATAAACGTGAAAGTTTAGCCATGTTATAAGGCTTGCCAGTAGTTTTGGCATTACCTTTGGAATGAGAAAAACCAGTTACTTTAAATTTCATGATAGACACTCCTTAAGTGGTCAATTATCAAATGTTGCTGAGTATCAGGGAGCGCAAACTTGCCCCCTCGCTCATCAAGAACAGCACCGAAAGCGGCGAACACGTCACCACCCAGAGATTCACAAATATCGGACAAGGTGCGACCGCATTGCTGTTTAGCCCAGCGAATACGAGCGGCCATATCCAGAGTCGCGCGACGAACAGTAGAGCGAACAGAAAAACCGTTTTCCAAATTCATAGAAGCGGCGAAGCGATTCAGGCCAGCAAAGGCCTTGGCGGGATTTTCAAGCAGAGAAACCTTAGGTTGCTTGAGCTCGACTTCAGAGCGAAACCAGACTTGCCCTTTTAACTTTTGTTCAGCGGCTTTGTCGTAAATACGCCAATAAGCGTTAGAACTGCGAGAGCCGACTTTAACAATGTAACCAACAAGCTCACGACCCTGATATTCAGGGCAAGGACTCATTTTTGGCATTGGGCCACCAAGAAAGCCTTTGAACGCATCATCGTGATAAGCGGTAATTGCATATTCACAATCGAAGTTGCCGTCAAAATCATCGTGAGCTAAGTCAGCACGTGACAAATGCGTGATTTGGAGGACTTTAGCTAACCAGAAATGCAAAACAAATGGCGTTGTTTGAGCGAAAACATGCCTACAACCCTGCCCTGATATTTGAAACCAAACAGTATTGTTGTTACCGCCAACACCAATAAAACCAAGCTCAATACGGCCAGATTTATCCATAAGCGGATAAGAATTTTGATAACCGTACAAACCCTTATCGCGGCTTGGACCGACACGTAAACCAAGGATATTAGAAACAAAAGACTCTAAGCGGAGAAATAACGCATCAAAGCTATCTTGGCTAAAAGTGGAAAGCGCTTTATCAGCAGAAGCAAACTTGCCGTCATAATCAGACCAGCGTGGCATTTTGCGCCAGCCGTATTTTTTAGAGGCAGCAGAACCGGCACGCTCAAGACTTTTGAGTGACGAAAGCGGAAAACTGAAAGCTAAATGGTCAATGATAATTTTGGAATTGCGTTGTGCATCAGTAGAAACAGGAACTTTACGAAGACAAGGCAACACAGAAGATTCAGCGCGTTCACGGACAAACTGAATATCATCACCAGAACCAATAGAGGTAACGAGGCGGCCATTATTATCAGTAATAAAAAAGCGCTTGAGGAGATTGGTAGCATTAGACATTGAATAGCCCCTCAGCGCAAAGGACAGGATAATTTTCAGCAGTGATTTCAACTAAGCGAAACGAGGTGCCGTACTCGATAGAGCAATAAGCGGAAAACTCGCCCCAAGTGCGAAAATATTCGTTACGTTGCGGCCAATCTAAGCAAGTGGCATTAACACCGATTGCTGGCTCATAGTCGTAATAAATAACAGTTCCCTGCCCCATCCCTGCCTCATCCGTATAAATGTATACAAAGCGATTAAGACGCAATATAGGGCAAAGTTTAAATGTATACAAGTACTCTTCGCACATTTTAACGCAAATGTACTAAGATGCGCAGAACACAAGTAAACGTCTAGAGGTTTAAATGAATCCTAAAAGCACGACGCTTAGGGTGTCAGAAGAGCGAAAAATGGCGCTAGAACGCGCGGCTATAGAGATAAGCTATAAGACTGGCGTATCTATAAAATGGACGGAACTTGCTAATCACCTGTTCGACAAATGGCTAAACGAAGCAAAGAAAGATCTAATAGCATCGACAGATGTTAAAAAGATTATGAGAAAAGAATAGAGTTTGCTGTAAGCCCGCATGGAATCTGTAAGTTAACCCCCGTAAGACAGAACGGGGGTTTTTTCATATGTGAGCCCGAGAAAATTGCTTTAAGCTGGTTTTGTCTACGACCTGGAGCAAAAGAAGTGCTTTAAGAATTGTGCAAGCTAAAAGAAAAAAGAGGCTTAGCAGGACGAAATATCACGAGGAAAAGCGCCTCGCTTAAAGGCGTATCGCTTCGCTTACATTAGGGTTTCACCCTAATAACCCTAATCTAAAAGCTCTGATTGGCGCTCCATGCGTTCAACAACAACACCATCGCGATTCATATAATGCTGCCTTAATTTACGATTGTGCATAAAATTAGGGTCTCCTAGCTGCAAAAGCACGGCATCACTTTCCAATTCTGGAAGCTTAGAAGCGCGATAAAGCACGTCATTAATTTCTTCAGCAGTATATTTTTTGTAAACAGAAATCAAATGCTTAACCAGCGACTCTGCGCCCAAAGGAATGCGCATCATCTTAGTTTGTTCTGACTTGGGGCGTCCAGCACCCTCACGAACGCCACCACGAGTTGATTTAGTCATGACACATACTCCAAACCCAAGAGCGAAAATCAAAATCAGTAGGAATGACATTATACATATTTGCGTAAGCGCGATTTTGAGGCTCATAAGAAGCCATTGAAAGGCCCTCTGTCCAGAAAAACAAGCCCTTATCCAAAGATATTGTGTGATGGCTCTTTCCAGCAACTAAAGAGGTTTCGACAAGGATATCTGATGATGATTTTAATTCGCTAAGTCTTTGCATGATGTTCTCTCCGTTTGATTACTGTCTACATAAATCATTATAACAGGTTTTTGATTTGTGTATACATAAATCAATAGAAAGATGAAAATATTTTAGTAAATAAAATGGTTAAACCATCAAATAGAATTGACCGCGCACAATGAGGATTATATTAAAGTCGTTCGTTGAACGTCCCCTGCTGCTTTCGCATTTTTGCAGGGGCAGCACTTAAACATGAATCCTAGATACATTGTGCGCAGCTTCGTGTGGGAGGGATTAGGGGCCGATAATGTGGTAATTTATCTTCGCAATGAAAATATTCGATCGAATGAAAATGACCTTTCTCGTTGAAATTATTGTCTATCTGGAAAAACTACCCTTATGGGCTTAATTTACTTCCTACGTGAATGCTTATGCTTGCCCGCAATTATTCACGTACAGACACCTCACATGAGAGCATTAACCACTTTTGATAATTGGATCTTCGATTTGTATGGTTAGTCTCTTGTTCTGTGGCTTGCTAAAAGTAGCAAGTTAGCAGTTCTTCTACTTTTATTGGCTTTGGAAATTATTCTCACTGGGATGATCAAATTGGGTTGGGTGGTTTTATCCGCTAAAACGGAAATTAAACTTCAGGGTAATGATGAGTTTATCATTCGCATTACTCCTAAAAGTTAAGCGCAAGCGCTCAGCTAAACAAACATTTTAAAGAAGCATTTTAAAGAAGCATTTTAAAGAAGCATTTTAAAGAAGCATTTTAAAGAAGCATTTTAAAGAAGCATTTTAAAGAAGCATTTTAAAGAAGCATTTTAATAAAGCATTTTAATAAAGCATTTTAATAAAGCATTTTAATAAAGCATTTTAATAAATTATTTCAAGAAACCATTTAAGAATCTATCTTATTGAATTGAGTCACATGGATAATCGTAAGCGGCTCAGATTGATTAAATCAAAGCCGCTTTATTTTTTCATCTCATCCAATGACTCAAGGCTGTGCTAAGTGACAGCTTATGAGCTTTGAAAGCCTCAAGCGATTTTGCTACTGTTAGCACCCTCACACTTTTCGAATACGACTTATGCCCTCTTCATGGTTTTTCTTTGATGCGATCCCCGCCGATATATTTGCCCTACTCACCCTAAGCGCCGCATTTACCTCTTTTTTTACGGCCTGTTTTGGCATTGGTGGTGGCGTCATGCTTTTAGGCATGATGGCGCAAGTGTTACCGCCGCAATTGATTATTCCATTGCATGGTGTGGTGCAATTGGGCTCGAACGGTGGCCGTGCTGCTCTGGGCTGGCGCCATATCGAATGGCGACTTATAGCGGCATTTTTCCCCGGTGCGGTAATAGGGGCATTATTGGGGAGTGTTGTGTTGGTGGCACTGCCGCCATCAATCATGTATCTCACCATTGCTGCATTTATTCTTTATTCCTGCTGGGGTCCCAAACTGCCGAAAATGGTGTTTGGTACTTTAGGGACACTTACGGCCGGCGCCATAACCACGTTTATCTCATTATTTGCAGGCGCTACTGGGCCATTAGTTGCGGCGTTTATTAAACAATTGGAAGTTGACCGTTTTCGCACCGTCGCCACTTTTGCCATGGCGATGTCACTGCAACACGGGGTTAAAATTGCGGTGTTTGAAGGCATGGGGGTATCGCTAGCGGATTGGTTGCCGCTGTTGATGTGCATGATTTTAAGCTGCACCATAGGCACGTGGATTGAGTTTAAAATGCTAAAACGTGTCGCCGATAAACATTTTCAAACCGCTTTTAGCATTGTACTGACGCTGTTGGCCATTCGATTAATTTGGCAGGCGATTAGCCAGTGGTAGATGCATAAAAAAAGCAATAACTGTTAAATAGTTACTGCTTAGCTCCGAGCAACGCTGGCTCAACCACACGCAGTGAACCATTTGGCATAAACTCAGTTCGCCATTCACTGTCAGCCTGCTCGCAACCACCCAGCTGCAAGTTGCCATCAACACTCACTAAACATTGGGCTTGTTTGTTCGCCGTTAGCGGGCTTTGATTTCAGGCGGTAATAACCATCACTGGTGGTTGTTGCTTGCCATTGCTGGATGGGCTTTAACGTCGCATTGTTGCGCCAACAGCACTCGTCCACTGTGGGCATTTATAATGGCTAAATGAGATACCGGTTCAATCCGCCAGTCGGAACAATCGCTTACGCGGTTTTCACCGGTAACCACAGCTGCGCCCTTTTGGGTACTGCAATTGGCGGCCTGAAGATTTTGAATAGAACGCTCATTGGCAAAACGGAACCAGCCATATTCACGCCCAATGCTTCACTATCTTGGCAATTTTCTTGGGTTAGAAAGGTGCCTTCTGCCACGTTAGCAAATCTATAAAGCCCGTCATTGGTGTGATCAATCACCCAAGTGCTGGCTTTATCGTCACAACGGCTAACGCTGACATTGCCCTTGGCATTGGTAATGAGGCACTGGTCAGTATCATGGTTAACAATTCGGTATTTCCCCCCTTCAACTCGGGCTTTCAATGGCCAAAACTCATCACTTGGAACGTGTAAAGGTTGCTTATCTGCCATTGACTCACCAAAGTTAGGCTTGCCTTTTTCATCCCACTTAAAGGGGTGAAAAGTTTCGCTTGTGGCGATTTTGGGGTGGCGTGGTTAATCTGGTGATTGACATCGAGCGGATGAGTGAGAATAATACGCGGCAGGTTGCAGAGAAACCTGTCCGCAAAAGATGATATCACTCTGATAAATTAATAGCGTTGCGAATCGATTTCATATCGAACCCACAGCAATCAAATAAGTTTGGCTTAGCGGAATGCCAATAAACTTAGGAGAATTGTTTGTGAAACATGCAACAGCTAACACTTTAAAGCCCGCCAGTATCAATGTTGAACCTTCTGACATTGTGCCCTTGGCAGTCACCGAAACACCCTTCCACTGGAAATCTCACTCAAGCTCTCAGTCAACAGAGTCCTTAGGCACATTAGCTATCCCTACTTTGTATTTGCGTTTTGCATTACCCATGGCCTTCGCCATGATGCTCAGCGGCAGTTACAACTTAGTCGACTCTTATTTTATTTTGAAATACATCGGCGCCGATGCATTGGCTGGGGTAACGATTGCCTTCCCGTTACAAATGATGATTTTCGCTTTAGCCAGCATGATAGGAAATGGGACTGCGACCTTAGTGAGCCGATTTTTAGGGGCAAACGAGTTTGATAAGGCGAGTCAAATCGCGAATAGCGGTTTCGCGTTAGCCCTATGTTGCGGCGTGATCGTCACTGTCGTGTCACTCGCCCAGCTCGATAATCTATTAGCGTTTATTGGGGTAAGCTCAACACTTGCCTTAGCTGCTATAGAGTATCTACAACCCATTCTCTGTTTTAGTCTGTTCACCTTTTTGTTATCCCTTAGCGGCGATTTACTCAGAGCACAAGGCAAAGTCATGGTGATGCTGCTGGTTATCTTGTTGTCGGCGGTCATGAACATTCTGTTCGATACACTCTTTATTACCGTTTTGGAGATGGGCGTAAGTGGTGCGGCGTGGGCAACGGTAGCGGGCCAATGTGTGAGTCTATTTATCGCCGTCGTCTATTTTGTTCCAAATAACCGCTTTGCCAATAAGCAGGCGCTTCATCGGCAAGCTGCCCAGCCTATTTGTTTTAGAATAGAGCAGATAAAGCTCAACCTCACTGAGATAAAAGCGATTCTTGGCTTGGGTAGCCCAATACTATTGTCATATCTTGGGATTGCCTGCGTGATCTCATTGGTAAATCATATTTTAGTCAGTCATTTAGCCAATGTAGTGCCCAATACGCCAGCGGCGAATGAGGTCGCGTACATGATCAGCGCTTATGGTTTGATCGGCCGCTTTAATATCTTTATCGCCCTGCCGCTCATGGCTCTCACCAGTGCAGCACAAACGATCAGTGCCTATAACTATGGGGCGATGGCATCTTCTCGGGTGTTAGCGTGTGCTAAATGGGGAATCGTCTTGACCTGCTGTTATCTGAGTGTAGTGACAATCATATTTATGGGGTTTCCTACCTCAGTATTTGGTGTTTTCACCGATGACCTCGCACTCATTGCCGCCAGTGTTAAGATTTCGAGTGTGACGTTTATCGCCTTACCTTTGGCGGGGATCACAGGTATTGCGATTGCGGTGTATCAAGGCACAAACCGCCCTAAGCTTGCATTGCTATTATCTGGGATAAAAATCTATGGTTTGTTATTGCCCCTGCTGGTCCTGTTACCTCAACTATCCTTTACAGATATTTCATTTATCACAGGTGTATTAAACATTAATATCATGCCAAACGCTTTGATTGAGTTATGGATGGCCTTTCCAATTGCGGACATCTTAGCTTGTCTCTTGAGTTTATTGATCATCAGTATTTGGCCTTTCATTCACGTGCCGCGAGCAAATCGAGTCAGTCATGGAGGTAATGCAAAATGAAGTTAGCCAATATGAAAGACTCAAGTGCTATCGCATTAAATGAAACTAAAATTCGCGCTAAGAAGCTGCTCAAAGCTTGTCAGCAGGGTGAGCCGTCAGCCAAGCAAAGAGTCACAACCTTAATAGCGAAGTTGGGTATCTTACACTCAGATCTCCAGTTAAAGCATTGCCAACAAGTGATTGCTCGTGAGCTAGGCTTTATCGATTTTTATCATTGCCAGCGAGTCCTGTCGGGTCAAGCCATACTCGGGGATGATTGGGGAAACTTATTCCACACTAAGCAATGCGAGACGCTACTCAATCATTGGTTTACTGGCTATTTAGCCGCCCGTGATTTTAATGCACAAGCTGAAGGCACATTGTTACTCCCCTACAAGAAGCAGTTTTTTGTGGTGGAGCGGAAGGATTACTGTAATGCGCTGAATTTGTCGATAATTTCGCAACAGGTGGATAACGCCGGTGAACCGACAATCCTGCGGGATCTGGTGAGTAGCTATGCGAATGCAGACTGGAGCGCCTTTGCGCTGGCCATGATCCAACACAAATTACCCAAAGTGTAATGATGGCTGAGATTGTCAGTGCATCATCTTGAATGAGCAAATCTAGAGTTAAATGACAATAACCAACAAGGCCATCAATGCTGATGGCCTTGTTGGTAAACTATGATGGAGGCGCTGCGTTTCGAATCAGAAACTTAAAGCTAGAATAGCTAAAATGCAAAAAGCCGCTAATTGCTTAGCGGCTTTTTGACTGAATATGGCGGAGGAGTAGGGATTTGAACCCTAGGTGGGCTATAAACCCACGCCGGTTTTCAAGACCGGTGCATTAAACCACTCTGCCACCCCTCCGAACGAGGCGCATAATATAAGTAAGTGTGTTGACTGTAAAGCACTAACTCTCAATTATGCGCCGATTGTTGCTATTACACTCAATCCGCTGGATTTTGCTTCACATCGGCCACTATGCCGACACGTGCGGGATCTGGCTTAGTGAAATGTTTGGCAAAATCGCCCCACCCTTGTTGGCTCTTCAGCACATAGCCGACCACAACTAAGATAGCGCAACATAGGATGCCCCAACCGATCGCTACTTCACCTAGGCTCGCCCACATAGCAACTAAGCTAGATGCACCAAAGGCAATGCTGATCTGCAAGAAGTTCTGTAATCCTGCGGCCTTAGCGGCATTCTGACTAAACTGCTGTAGCGCGCTGTTCACGACTATCGGGTAAATGGCGCCATTAGCTGCGGCCAAAATCGAGAACGAAATAAGCAGTGGGAAAATCGTGCTTGCTGGGAAAATCAGCGTGAACATGATGATCGAAATAACGCAGGCTGCGAAAATCGACAACAAGATATTCAGCGTTTGATGCCCACCAATGCGTTTTATCAGTAACTTACTCGCATAACCACCGACAATAAACATGACGGTTTGCGGGATAAAGCTAAGGCCGATTTCAGTTGGCAGATAACCGTGCATTTCCATCACAATCGGCCATACGGTTAGATAAGCAAAGAAAGCACCGGAACAGGCGCCGAAGATCACGACGTTGCCTAAATAGCGGGTGTTTTTCAAAATTTGCCCATAAGATACCGCAGCATGTTCACTGTGTGTATGCTGACGCTTGCCTGGCACAAAGTACAATGTCATCAATATCAGTAGAAAAGCGATAACACACAAAGAGATAAAGATTGCACGCCAGCCTAATTCGTTCAGAATGTAAGCGCCAAGGATCGGTGCTAATGCAGGCGATAATGCGACCAGTGGCATAATGTTACTGAAAATACCCTGTGCTTTATCGGCATCATATTGCTCAACCACAATCGCTTGCCAAATAACCCCTGCACTACAGGCGCCAATCGCTTGGAAGAAGCGCGCGGTATTGAGCATTAGGATAGAATCACTGTTGGCAATAAACACGCTGGCAATGGCAAACACCACTAGGCCAAAGATCAGTGCCCAACGTTTGCCGATTTTATTGACTAAGGGGCCATAAAGTAGCTGACCTAAGGCAAGACCCGCAAGAAAACAGGTCAGCGACATCGCCACCTGTGATGGGGTACTGTTAAGTGAGCCTTCAATTGCTTTGAAAGCAGGCAAATACATGTCAGTGGCAATAAAGCCGAGCATGCTCAACATGGCTAAATAGAATAGAAACATAAAGAACTTTATGTTTACAAAGGTGTTACTAGACGTTTTCATAAAATAATCGGGTCGGATTGACTAAAGCGTGCAGTCTAATGACTTGTTAAATCTATTGGAAACGTTTATTTTTGACCTGTGCTATCAATTATTTTCATTGGAACGGACGTCAGCTATGCTCTCAGAACAAGCGCTAGAACTCATAGATATTGTGGCTCGTGTAGGAAGTTTCACCGCGGCGGCGAATCGGCTGCATAAAGTGCCCTCTGCCGTGAGCTACGCGGTCAAGCAAATAGAAGAAGAACTCGGCGTCATTCTTTTCGAACGTCACCATCGCAGCGTAACCTTAACGCCTTCGGGTGAACATTTTGTTAAGCAAGCCAGAACCTTGCTTACGCAGATGGACGAGATGAAGCGTGGCACGCAGCGCGTAGCCAACGGTTGGCAACCGACCTTGTCCATCGCGCTGGATAATATCGTCCGTGCCGATAGGATCAGCGTATTGATTGCTGACTTCTATCGGCATTTCCATGATATTGAATTGATTATTCGCATTGAGGTCTTTAACGGCGTTTGGGAAGCACTTGCCACGGGCCGCAGTGACATTGCAATTGGTGCAACAACCGCAATTCCGGTCGGCGGCGTGTACCAATATAAAGACATGGGCGATATTGAGTGGGCTTTTTTAGTCAGCAAAAATCATCCATTGGCCAATATTGACCGTCCGCTAAGCGACGATGAGCTGCGCCCTTTCCCCTCGATTTGCCTAGAAGACACCTCTCGGGAAATTCCAAAACGTATGACTTGGCTGCTCGAAAATCAACGTCGCCTTGTTGTCCCCGATTGGATCCGCGCCATTAACTGTTTCCGCGAAGGTTTAGGCGTTGGTTATATGCCAGTGCACTTAGCAAGTGTGTTTATTAAAGCGGGTGCGCTGGTTGAGAAACAGCTAGAAAATCCTAAGCAGACTAGTCCATGCTGTCTCGCGTGGAATGCCGACAAGATGTCGCCTGCGCTCGCTTGGGTGCTGGAATATCTGGGCGATACTGAAAAATTGCATAAAGAGTGGCTGGCTTAAGCTTGGTTTAAACTCAATATGTTGATCTCTTCCCTATACTTGGCATTGAAATTAGCATTGGACTTGTCTTTGACAATCGGCATTGAACTTGAAATTGGCAGTAAGTTCAGCAGGCCTATTTATCAAGCCCATTCAGTTTTAACGCCGAATTCATGTGCTTATTGGATAAATATACGGATAGCACCAACCTTAGCCAAACGCTTAGCACTTAAGATTTATATGTGTAGCGAGGCAAAATTTTTAAGATTAACAATTTGTTATTCATGGTTCTATGACTTTCACCCGTATCTCAGGTACGGTATCATGAATGCAGTTAAGTTCGTTTTAGGATTTTACGGGAACTTAGTGTGCTGTAAAAAATCAAAACGATCAGTTCGGAAATGTGTCAACGGAGATCAACATGACCCAAGAAACCTTATATTCGACGAGTGCGTCAACACTGGAAGTGAACAAACTTCTTAAAAACACTTATATGCTGTTGTCTATGACATTGGCCTTCTCTGCCCTGTGTGCGGGCTTGGCAATGGCATTAAATATCAGTCCATTAATGTCTATCGGCTTATCGATTGGTGGCCTAGTCTTGCTATTCGTCACTTTACGTAAAGCCGAGTCTGCAGCGGGTATCTTCTGGGTGTTTGCCTTTACGGGTATGGAAGGCGCGTCACTGGGCTACATGCTGAATCACTACGCGGGTATGGCAAACGGCCCGCAGCTGATCATGCAGGCACTGGGATTAACGTCAGTGATTTTCGTTGCCTTATCAGCCTATGCGGTCACCACTAAGAAAGATTTCTCTTTCCTACGTGGCTTCTTGTTTGCTGGCTTGATTGTGGTGATTGCCGCTGCCGTAATTAATATCTTTATGGGTAACAGTGTGGCCTTTATGGCGATTAACGCTGGTATTGCATTATTGATGACGGGTTTTATCCTGTTTGATACTAGCCGTATTGTGAACGGCGGCGAGACGAACTACATTCGCGCAACTATCTCATTATACTTAGATTTCTTAAACCTCTTCATCGCGCTATTGCACCTTATGGGCATAGGTAACGATGACTAATCCTAGTTAGCGATTTTTAGCTTAACTTGCGTTAGAATGGCCCTACTTTTAGGGCCATTTTTATTTTAAATGAGCAAATTTATTATCCAAGTGAACGGGCCCGCTTATGGCACGTCGGCGAGTGTTAACGCCTTACGCTTTTCCCTAGCGGCACTTTTGGCAGGGCATCAGATTATCTGTGTGTTTTTTTATCAAGACGGCGTGTATAACTCCACAGATTTAAGCTTACCCGCCTCCGATGAAAACGATGTGATCAGTGACTGGAAACAGCTCGCGCAATCGCATCAGATCCCGTTAGTTAATTGCGTTTCAGCAGCGCTGCGCCGTGGGATTGTGAGCAAGCAAGATGCCAGCGAGAATGGCCTGAGCCACTGGAATGTGGGTGAGTCATTTATCATGGGCGGTTTAGGCGAGCTTGTCACCGGCATTGAATCGGCCGATCGTTTGATCAGTTTTTAACTCTCAGGGTGACTATGAAAAAATTGTGTATCCTATTTCGCTGTTCGCCACACGGTACTGTTCGTGGCCGCGAAGGTTTAGATCTCGCCCTGCTGAGCGCCAGCTTTGAGCAAGAAGTGAGTTTAGTGTTTGTCGATGAAGGTGTGCTGCATTTGATTAAAGATCAACAGCCTGAGCTTATCGGCGCTAAAGATTACATCTCCACCTTTAAAGCACTGCCGCTGTACGATATCGAATCGGTATTTGTCTGTAAGCAATCCTTAGCCGACTACGGCTTAAGCCATGGCTTACTGTCAGTTCCTGTTACTGTGGTCAACGATGAGGCCATCGCTGCCCATTTAAAACAGGTTGATGAGGTCTTAGTATTCTGATGATTTTACATCATATTCAAACATCTCCCAGCCGAGATAGTGCGTTGAAACTCTGCTTACGTTACGCCTGTAAGGAAGATGCGATTCTACTATCGAGCGATGGCGTGAACGCGTTACTGCTGCGTCAATGGGCAATGGCATTATCTCCCTTCAAGCTGATGGTCTTAAAAGACGATGTCGTCGCTCGCGGCCTATCTGAGCGTTTAAAGAACGTGACGCTTATCGATTACAATGAGTTTGTGGCTCAATCATTACTCCATGACAAGGTGATAACGTGGTAAATCCATTGCAATTTAATGGCGCAGTAATCGCCCGTGACCATCAAGGTTATTTAAAAGATCTCAACGATTGGCAACCGGATATGGCTTTACTATTGGCGGCAGAAGAGCAAATCGTGCTTACGCCCGCCCATTGGGAAGTGATTAACTTTGTTCGCGATTTTTATCTTGAATACAAAACGAGCCCTGCTATTCGCGTATTAGTCAAAGCTATTGGCCAAGCTTTAGGGCCAGACAAAGGCAATTCAAAGTACTTATATACCTTGTTCCCTATTGGGCCAGCAAAACAAGCTACCAAAATTGCAGGCCTGCCAAAGCCAGCTAAATGCATTTAACTCCATAGGGTTACATTACACTTAACTCAAAACGTAAGCATTGAACATCAATGTGGCACAAACAAAAAGGCATGTTCCCTTGGGAAACATGCCTTTCTTTTTACTTGAACAAAGTTAATAGGGTTATTTGACGTTTTCTAACACAACCCAGACGGCTTTGCCTATGGTCGCCAACATCACCGCAAAAAATACAGCAATGACAGCGGTATAGGAAAGCCAACGGAGATAGCGCTGGCCTTTATCCATAGTATTATCTTGCGTTCCATTAGCCTATTTGAGTCAAGCCGCCCATGTATGGACGCAGCACTTCTGGGATTGTGATACTGCCATCGGCATTTTGATAGTTTTCTAAAATAGCCACTAAGGTACGACCCACAGCTAAACCGGAACCGTTTAAGGTATGCAGTAACGCGGGCTTATTATCAGCTTTCACGCGGTAGCGCGCTTGCATACGACGGGCTTGGAAATCCTTCATGTTTGAGCAAGAAGAAATTTCACGATAAGTGTTTTGTGCCGGTAACCAGACTTCGATGTCGTAGGTTTTGCTTGAGCCAAAGCCCATATCACCAGTACATAATATCACAGTACGGTACGGCAGACCTAAACGTTGCAATACAGTTTCAGCATGACCTGTTAGCACTTCGAGCGCCGCCATTGAATCTTCCGGCTTAACGATTTGCACCATTTCAACTTTATCGAACTGATGCTGACGGATCAGACCGCGAGTGTCTTTGCCGTATGAGCCCGCTTCGCTGCGGAAACACGCGGTATGCGCCGTTAACTTAATCGGCAGCTCGTCTTCATCAACAATGCTATCGCGCACTAAGTTGGTTAATGGCACTTCGGCCGTTGGGATCAAGCTTAAGCCTTGGCCTTCTTCGGTGGCAGGTTTAGTGTGGAACAAGTCTTCACCAAACTTAGGCAGTTGACCTGTGCCCAGCAAACTTGCTTCGTTAACCAGTAACGGCACATAGGCTTCGGTATAACCGTGCTCTGTGGTGTGCAAGTCCAGCATGAATTGACCAATGGCGCGGTTTAAGCGGGCAACTTGACCTTTCATTACGATAAAACGTGAGCCAGTGATTTTCACTGCATTTTTAAAATCTAAACCGTTTAGGCCTTCGCCTAAATCGATATGATCTTTAATTGGGAAATCAAACGTGCGTGGCGTGCCCCAGCGACGAACTTCAACGTTCTCCGTTTCATCGGCACCGATTGGCGCGGATTCGTCTGGCAGGTTGGGCATCGACATGGCAATGGCATTGACTTCTTCAAGCACGGCCGCCAGTTCAATCTTTCTGGCATCCAGCTGTGAACCTAAATCGCCCACTTGCGCCATGATCGCTTCAACATCTTCACCACGGGCTTTAGCTTGGCCAATAGATTTGGAGATGGCATTACGCGACGCTTGTAATTCTTCGGTAGCCACTTGCAGTGACTTACGCTTTTCTTCTAATTGAGTGAGGTGAGCTATGTCTAAAATAAAGCCACGGGTGGCCAGTCGCTCAGCGGTAACTTCTAATTCGTTGCGCAAAAATTTAGGATCTAACATGTGATATATTCTTAATAGTTAAATGCGAGAAAAAACCAGTTGCTGACCTAAGTACACCATGAATAAACATAGACTTAGATTCAACACCACATTCAAAGTCGCCTTCAGCCAATCCCCTTCTTGCAGCAGCAATAAGGTTTCATTAGAGAAAGTCGAAAACGTTGTCAAAGCGCCCAACAGGCCGATACCGATCAGCGCTTTGAGTTCTGGGCTGATATGACTCATTTGCCCCAGTGCGTAAATTACGCCCATTAAAAATGAACCGAGGACATTAACCAACAGTGTACCAAAAGGAAAACTGCTGCCAAATACTTGGATCATGAATATTGAAATAAGATAGCGAAAAACAGCCCCAATTGAACCACCTAGCGCCACAAGTAAGAGATTATTCATATCTTTTGTGCTCGCTGGCTTGATCTAACTGGGCTAATTGCGCCAACTTATCTTTGATTCGCTTCTCGAACCCTCGCTCAGTCGGAAAATAAAACTGCGCTGTTTGCAGGGATTCGGGGAAATAATTTTCACCACTGGCATAGGCATTGGCTTCATCATGGGCATATCGATACCCTGCTCCCATGCCAATGTCTTTCATTAACTGAGTCGGTGCATTGCGTAAATGGTGCGGCACTTCGACTTGCCCAGTATCGCGAGCTAACTCACGGGCGGCCTTAAATGCGGTATAGACAGCGTTACTCTTAGGCGCGCTGGCAAGATAAACAATGGCTTGTGCTATTGCTCGTTCACCTTCGGCTGGTCCAACACGGTGAAAACAATCCCAAGCATTAAGCGCGATGGTCATCGCCGCAGGATCGGCATTGCCGACATCTTCAGAGGCAATCGCCAGTAAGCGCCTTGCGACATACAGCGGATCGCCGCCGCCTTCTAATATTCGACAAAACCAATACAGCGCCGCATCGGGTGCTGAACCGCGAATTGATTTATGGACGGCTGAGATTAAATCGTAAAACTGATCGCCATTTTTATCGAATCCGGCAACTTGGTGCCCCGCCACTTGGATCAACATATCAGTGGTAAAGGTGCCACCGTCGATGAGCATATCACTCATCAACTCAATAAGATTTAAGGCTTTACGGGCATCACCATCACAAAGTTGTGCCAATGTGGTGAGCACATCGGTTGGCATCACAAATTGGCGTTGGCCTAAGCCACGCTCGGTATCGCTTAAGGCTTGAGTCACTATGTGGGCTATCTCATCATGGCTTAAGCGCTTGATAAGATAAACCCGTGCCCGCGAGAGCAAGGCATTGTTGATTTCAAATGACGGGTTTTCAGTGGTCGCACCGATAAAAATCACAGTGCCATCTTCAATAAATGGCAGAAAGGCATCCTGCTGGCTCTTATTGAATCGGTGGACTTCATCGACAAACAATAACGTGCGTTGACCACGGGATTCAGCCACGGCTTTCGCTTGCTCAATCGCCGCGCGAATATCTTTGACGCCAGAGGTGACCGCAGAGATGCGTTCAACGTGCGCATTTGAATAATGTGCGATTAATTCGGCTAAGGTCGTTTTACCTGTGCCCGGCGGCCCCCACAACATCATGGAATGGGCGCGTCCCGCTTCCAATGCTTTGCGTAGCGGCTGGCCTTCACCCAGTAAATGGGCTTGACCTATGTACTCGGCGATCGTTCTTGGCCGCATACGTGCGGCCAAGGGACGAAAGTCGGGGGCGAAATTAAAGGATAAACTGCTCACGCTATCGCCTAGTGCGCTGTTTTACGACGTTGATCATCAACATCGACATTGTCAGGCAGCACAAAGCTGAACAGCGCTTTGTCTTTATCGGTAATCGCTTGCTGATTGCTCAAATCAAATTGGCTCAAATTACCTTTGTCATCGGCAACATTAAAATTGGCTAACTGGGCATTTTTGAAACACACCTTGACAGACAATATGCCCGAATCAATCGCTTTAGGTTTGATCTCATAGCAGTCTTGTTGCTTGGTCACGGAATACTGTGACCAAGTGGCATCGTCGCGGTGGACTAACAAAGCAATAGGCGAAGCATTGATTGCCTCGGCAAAATCCATGATGACCACTTCTTCGGCGAAGGGATTGTAGATCCATAAATCTTTACCATCGGCGACAATTTGCGATTCATCGGGCTGAGTTAAATGCCAATAAAACTGATTTGGATAGGCCAATGCAAAGATACCAGAACCTGTCTGAATGACCTTTTTATTGACGTCAGTGACGGTTTGTTTGAAATCGGCTTTTAGTGAAGCAGTACCAATTAACTTGTCTCTTAACTGCTGCGCATCATCGGCAAACACAGTCGCGCTAAATAGTAAAGGTGAAGCTAACAACACAGCGCATAATCGTTTTTTCATTTTATTCCTTACCCTGTCAAACCCTTGGGTGTATCAAAGCCACGCCTTAGCGCGGCTTAATAATGTTTTGGTGGCGGCGGCGCTAAGACTTCACGGTTACCGTTGTGGCCTTGAGCCGAAACGATACCATGGGCTTCCATCTGTTCAATAATGCGCGCTGCACGGTTATAACCAATCTTAAATTTACGCTGTACGCTTGAAATCGAGCCGCGACGGGTTTCGGTCACAAAGGCGACGGCTTCATCGTAGAGTGGATCGTATTCTTCATCGGTTTCTGCGGTTTCACCCGGTAGCAAGACTTGCTCACCATCGCTGGCACCATTGAGAATTTCATCGATATATTGCGGTTTACCACGGGCGCACCAATCGGCAACAACGCGGTGAACTTCATGATCGTCAACAAAGGCGCCATGGACACGGTTTGGAACCGCAGTACCCGGTGGCAAGAACAACATATCCCCCATACCGAGTAAGGTTTCAGCACCCTGTTGATCTAAAATGGTGCGCGAATCGATACGCGATGACACTTGGAACGCCATACGTGTCGGAATGTTAGCTTTAATCAAGCCAGTAATCACATCCACTGACGGTCTTTGGGTTGCCAGAATCAAATGTATGCCTGCAGCGCGGGCCTTTTGCGCGATACGGGCAATCAACTCTTCCACTTTTTTACCGACAATCATCATCATGTCGGCAAATTCATCGACCACGACAACAATCGATGGCAGCTTATCTAACGCAGGCGCTTCAGGCTCCATGCTGTCGGATGACTTCCACATAGGATCTAAAATCACTTCGCCATTGGCTTTCGCCTCAGCAATTTTGGCGTTATAGCCCTTGATATTACGCACGCCCATCATAGACATTAGCTTGTAGCGACGTTCCATCTCGCCCACACACCAGCGCAGTGCATTGGCGGCCTCTTTCATATCGGTGACGACTTCACAGAGCAAATGCGGGATGCCTTCATAGACAGACAATTCCAACATTTTTGGGTCGATCATGATAAAGCGCACATCTTCTGGGCCAGACTTGTACAGCAAGCTGGTGATCATCACGTTTACGCCCACAGACTTACCAGAACCTGTGGTACCGGCAACTAATAAATGCGGCATTTTTCCAAGGTCAACCACGACTGGGTCGCCGGCAATATCTTGACCTAACACCATAGTTAAGTTGGATTTACTGTCGGTAAAGGCGGCGCAATCTAACACATCGCGCATAAACACGGTTTCGCGGAATTTGTTCGGCAATTCGAGTCCGACATAAGCCTTGCCCGGGATAACTTCAACCACGCGCACACTTTCAGCCAGCAGTGAACGGGCTAAATCCTTCGACAGATTAGAGATTTTTGACGCTTTAACGCCAGGCGCTAATTCTAATTCGAAGCGCGTGATCACAGGACCTGGATACACCCCCACCACATTGGCGATGATGTTGAAATCGGCTAACTTCACTTCAACTAGACGAGCGACTTGATCTAACTCTTCTGGGCTGATCGGGTTTTTCTTACGATCTGGCACATCAAGCAAATTGATACTGGGTAACGGGTCCATTGGTTTTTTTGGCGCGGGTTTATCTTCTTGTCCCGGTAACACCACAATGCCATCCACAATCTTCGCTTTTTGATCTTGCTTCTTACGCTGGGCTTGATTCACGGCGCCCGTTGAGGCTTTTGTATCAAAATTAATGACGTCATCATCGGTAAAGCCTAAGCTTTCATCGTCATCTTCCGCCAAGGTTTGGCTGTTAAACACTGGCTCATTGTCGTCGTGATCTAATGAATGAGAATTGAAATCGGCTCTTTCTTGCTCATCATTTCTTGCATGTTGAGGTTCAGCTAACCAAGGTGGCGCTTCAAAATTGCCATGGGCGGCAAAATCCTCTTGATCGATTTGAGGTTCAACCCTTTGTGCATTTTTGCTTTTACTGCCATTCAAACTCAAAATTTTTGCAAGGGCCGATAGCTTGGTTTTTTGCGGCGCAACTTCTTCAGTATTAATGCTTTCGGTAATAAACCCATCATCTGCTGCAGTAGACAGGGTTGGGGTTATTTCGGCTCTGCGGCCAATATGACGTTCACGCACCTTTGGCGTGGCAACGACTGGCGGCTTCTCAAGCACGTATTGTGATTCGCGGCGCTGTTTAAACTTGTCGACCACAGACATAAAACCACGGGTATCTTCGGTTTCACGCTCACGTTTCATCGCTTGCGGTAATAATTTAAGTTTCTTATAAATCCAAATAGAGATTAAGCCGATTTTCTCGACCACGGTCAGCCAGCTGATCCCCGTCAACAGGGTAAAGCCAGAACCTAAGAAGCACAGCAGCAATAAGGTGGTGCCGAGTTTGTTGAAATACGGCAGCATGGCTTGGCCGATCACATCGCCCGCCACCCCGCCTGCCGAAAACTCGTAGATATTGTTAGCGTTCATACTCGCCAGCGCAGAAAACCCAAGGATGATCAGTAAAAATCCAATCAATCTCAGGGCCACTGAAAAGTAATCAACTTCGAGCAAATGATGGGCGCGTTTGAACAGCAGCCAGCCGGTCGACGCAACAATGATTGGCATGATGTAAGCCGTGACGCCGAAGAAATATAACAGAATATCGGCTATCCAAGCCCCTACTGCTCCGGTCCAGTTTTTAATATCGCCTTGAAAATGCGACTGACTCCAACCAGGATCAGACGGACTAAAACTCGTCAATGCGAGCAAAATATAAGTGGCGAGGACACAACAAATGATGAGTCCGCCTTCCAGCAGACGTTGCAGGCCAGTGAGCGTGCGTACACTATTTCCTTGAGACAAACGACGTAATCCATAAAAAGTGAAAACAGGTGGCCTAACGATACCAGAATCCCACTAAATGTGGAGCACATTAGCCTGTTTTTCTGTGCAGAATTGGCCATGATTGGCAAAAATTAACCTATTGGGGTGTTTAAGTGTGCTTTTGGAGAGGAATGAGTTATTACACAAACACTTCCGTTAACAACTCTGCTTAAAAATGCCACAAAAATAAGCCCCTAAGTTGGCGAACTTAAGGGCTCTAACAAGGTTAGTCGTCGTAGGTGTTAAACGGGAAAGTTGTACTTACTTGACCAATAAATAAGGGGCCTAAGCCCCTTATTGTAAAACCAAACAATCAGGGTAATTTAGATATCTGAGAGTAGATGATTTATCGCTACGCGACTGGTGTGTTTAACCTCTTCCATCACGACATAAGTCCGCGTGTCGGAAACAGAAGGTAATTTCAACAAGGTTTCACCTAACAAGCGACGATAAGCCGACATATCTGAAACACGAGTTTTCAGTAAGTAGTCAAAATCGCCTGAAACCAGATGACACTCTTGAATGTCGTCGAGTAACTGCACTGCACGGTTAAACTTATCAAACACTTCGGGAGTATCACGGCTTAAGGTGATTTCCACGAATACCAGTAGGGATGCACCCAGGAAATGAGGATTGACCAATGCAGTATAGCCATTGATATAACCTTGCTTTTCGAGTCGTTTCACTCTTTCTAAACACGGAGTTGGACTAAGTCCGACTCTTTTTGATAATTCCACATTAGAAATGCGGCCATCAAGTTGTAATTCGTTAAGAATGTTGCGATCGATGCGATCCAAGTCTTTTACAGGACTCTTTTTATTATATGCCATTTATTTAACCTTGCTTTATCACTAAAACAACATTTTATTCTACGTATGCCGAAAGTTCAGCAGCATAAACTGCGTCGCCGATACTATACTAGATATCCCTGAATTAATCACGTTCAGGTCACGATAAAATAACAATTATGCCCATTAAAAGTGGGTTTTCAGGCAATTGAGGCTCAAAGATGATTATTGGTGTTCCCAAGGAAATTAAAAACCACGAATATCGTGTCGGTATGGTTCCTTCTAGCGTTCGCGAGTTAGCGATCAAAGGTCACGAAGTTTTTGTAGAAACAAATGCTGGCACAGGTATTGGTTTTTCAGATCAAGATTATATTGATGCTGGCGCCACAATTTTAGCGACTGCTGCTGAAGTTTTCGCTAAAGCGCAGATGATTGTAAAAGTAAAAGAGCCTCAAGCAGTTGAACGCGCTATGTTGCGTCACGATCAGATTTTATTTACTTATCTGCATCTTGCGCCAGATTTACCGCAAACTGAAGATTTAATTAAAAGTGGTGCCGTATGTATCGCTTACGAAACTGTGACTGACGACCGTGGTGGCCTGCCCCTACTTGCCCCAATGTCAGAAGTTGCTGGCCGTATGTCCATCCAAGCTGGCGCTATGGCATTAGAGAAATCTTCTGGTGGTCGCGGTATGTTACTGGGCGGCGTTCCAGGGGTTGAACCAGCTAAAGTCGTGATCATTGGCGGCGGTATGGTCGGTACTAACGCTGCACAAATGGCCGTTGGCATGGGTGCTGATGTGGTTGTACTTGACCGTAGCATTGATGCACTGCGTCGCTTAAATGTGCAATTCGGCTCTGCCGTAAAAGCCATTTACTCTACTGCTGATGCAATTGAACGTCATGTTATTGAAGCCGATCTTGTGATCGGTGGCGTACTGATCCCAGGTGCTGCGGCACCTAAATTGGTTACCCGTAGCATGATTTCACGTATGAAGCCGGGCAGTGCCATCGTTGACGTAGCAATCGATCAAGGTGGTTGTGTTGAAACTTCACACGCAACCACTCACCAAGATCCGACTTATATCGTTGATGATGTTGTGCATTACTGTGTGGCGAACATGCCTGGTGCGGTTGCTCGCACTTCCACTTTCGCCCTTAACAATGCAACGCTACCGTATATTCTTAAGTTAGCTAACTTAGGCTATAAAGAAGCGCTGTTGCAAGACAAGCACTTACTCAATGGCTTAAACGTGATGCACGGTAAAGTAGTCTGTAAAGAAGTGGCTCTCGCCCTGAACTTAGCGTTCACCTCTCCAGTTTCATTACTGGCATAAGCGTTGAATTAGCTTAAGCTTTCGGTGGAACATTGCGTTTGTTTTACCTAGCTAATGATCCAAATCGGCCTCGACTCTGTTGAGGCCGATTTTTTATTGGCCAGAACCAAAGCTCAAACATGCGAATCGATAATCTCCCGTATGCAAACTTGTCCCGTGCTTTCGCTAGTGATGCCCTCTCAAGCTGTTTATTTCGCCACAGTAAAGTAAAACTGACACTCTGAATACCAAAGCGCACTGACTCGATTAGCGCAATCTAAAAGAATCACCCTCCAACACTTTACCCCTACAGGTAAATTCCCTACAATCCTTGCAATTTGCTAAAGGCACGGAGATAAAAATGAGCCAGGTCAGACATTGTAACTTATTGATTTTGGGTTCAGGCCCAGCAGGATATACCGCAGCCGTTTATGCTGCGCGTGCTAATTTAAAACCTGTGATGATCACAGGTATGCAGCAAGGTGGTCAATTAACCACTACGACTGAAGTTGAAAACTGGCCAGGTGACGCGGATGACTTAACCGGTCCAGCACTGATGGAACGTATGCAGAAGCATGCTGAAAAGTTCGATACTGAAATCTTGTTCGATCACATCAACGAAGTGACTCTAACCGAGCGCCCTTTCCGTTTGAAAGGCGATAACGGCGAGTACACCTGTGATGCGCTGATCATCGCAACTGGCGCTTCTGCCCGTTACTTAGGATTAGAGTCAGAAGAAGCATTCAAGGGCCGCGGTGTATCAGCCTGTGCGACCTGTGATGGTTTCTTCTATCGCAATCAAAAGGTCGCTGTGATCGGTGGCGGTAACACTGCCGTTGAAGAAGCATTGTACTTAAGCAATATTGCCGCTGAAGTGCATCTGATCCACCGTCGTGACACCTTCCGCTCAGAAAAAATCTTAATCGACCGTCTGATGGACAAAGTCGCCAATGGCAACATCATCCTTCATTTAGATCAAACCATGGATGAAGTGGTTGGTGATGCTATGGGGGTGAACGGCCTGAAGATGAAGAGCACTAAAGATGGCTCTATTACTGACTTAGCCGTTGCTGGTGTGTTCGTCGCCATTGGTCACAGTCCTAATACCGGTATTTTTGAAGGCCAGTTGGAAATGAACCACGGTTATTTAAAAGTACAGAGCGGGTTGCAAGGGAACGCCACGCAAACCAGTATCGAAGGTGTTTATGCTTGTGGTGATGTGATGGACCAACATTATCGTCAAGCGATTACTTCTGCGGGCACAGGCTGTATGGCCGCACTCGATGCTGAGCGTTATTTAGACGCTAAAAAGTAACTAGACTCGATTTTTCAACGAATAGCAGGCTTAGCCTGCTATTTTTTTAGCCCAAAATCCTTAAGCGATTACAAAAAATTTTGTGAGCTTGCCAATCAGTACTGTTCACGCGTGCAGGTGTTTTTCCTTCACGATGCTTAATCTTGTACCAGTCAAATGAGCGCTTATAAGTGTTTAAGTAAATAACATCAATGGGTTAAGTCAAAAATGGCGCACAAAAAAAGGGACCAAATGGTCCCTTCTCTACAGCAACAAACTAATTTCTTAGTTTAACGCTTCTTTTGCTTTTTCAACTAAAGTTGCAAATACAACTTTGTCGAATACAGCGATGTCAGCCAAAATCTTACGATCGATTTCGATAGACGCCTTTTTCAGACCGTTGATGAAACGGCTGTAAGACAGACCATTTTGACGAGCGGCAGCATTAATACGTGCAATCCAAAGTTGACGGAATTGACGTTTTTTCTGACGACGGTCACGGTAAGCATATTGACCAGCTTTAGTTACTGCTTGAACAGCAACACGGTAAGTACGGCTACGAGCGCCATAATAACCTTTAGCTAGTTTTAAAACTTTCTTGTGACGAGCACGAGCGGTTACACCACGCTTAACTCTTGGCATTTTCTAAACTCCTAAATTAAGCGTAAGGTAATTGACGCGCGATTGCTGGAACGTCAGCTTTTGATACTAAACATTTGGCACGTAAGTGACGTTTACGTTTAGTGCTTTTTTTCGTCAAAATGTGACGTAAGTGTGCTTGCTTGCGCTTGAAACCATTAGCGGTTTTCTTAAAACGCTTCGCTACACCCTTGTCTGTTTTCATTTTAGGCATTTCTAAAACTCCGCATTGGGATGTTTAATAAAAAGCAAGGCGAGCAAAGGCCATAGACCTTTGCTACTTTAAGTTTTGCCCTACTTATTTCTTTTTAGGCGCTAGCACCATAATTGCTTGTCGACCTTCCATTTTCGGGAAAGATTCAACAACCGCATACTCGTCCAAATCAGCCTTGATACGGTTCAATAGATCCATACCCAGGTTTTGGTGTGCCATTTCGCGACCTCGGAAACGTAGCGTAATCTTCGCTTTGTCCCCGTCTTCCAGAAAACGTATCAGGTTGCGTAGTTTTACCTGATAGTCGTTTTCGTCAGTTCCAGGACGGAATTTAATTTCCTTAACCTGAACCTGCTTTTGCTTCTTCTTTTGTTCCTTGGCTGACTTAGCCTTATCAAAAAGGAACTTACCGTAGTCCATAATGCGACATACTGGAGGTTCAGCATTTGGACTGATTTCTACCAGGTCTACACCTGCTTCATCTGCCAAATTCTGAGCATCTCTGATGCTTACCACACCAATAGCTTCACCATCAATGCCAGTTAAGCGTACTTCAGGTACACCTGTGATTTCTTCATTGATTCTATTAGGGGCTGGCTGACGCCCTGCTGTTTTTTTGATCTTTATGACCTATTCCTCCAACAATTTGAGACTACGGAGCGAAATCTGTTGATGGATTTTAGTGGCGAAATCTTCAAGTCGCATCTTACCTAAATCGATACCATCACGGGTACGCACCGCTACTTCCTTATTTTCCATTTCTTGATCGCCAACGACCAACAAATAAGGGACACGCCTTAAGGTGTGTTCGCGTATTTTAAAGCCTATTTTCTCATTCCTCAAGTCAAAAGACGCTCGAATACCTTGTTCTTTGAAGAATTTTACGACTTCTTCAACATAATCAGCCTGTTTATCAGTGATATTCATCACGACAACTTGCATTGGGGCTAACCAAGTTGGGAAACGTCCTGCATATTCTTCTATCAAGATACCCAAGAATCGTTCCAAAGAGCCTAAAATGGCACGATGGATCATCACTGGGGTCTGACGGCTATTATCTTCGGCAACGTAAGTTGCACCAAGACGGCTTGGCAACGCATAATCGAGCTGCACAGTACCACATTGCCACGCACGGTCCAAACAATCGTGTAAAGTAAATTCGATTTTTGGTCCGTAGAACGCGCCTTCACCTGGCAAAATGGTGAATTCAATATTATTGTCACGCAGAGCTTGCTTAAGCGCTTCTTCCGCTCTGTCCCACATCGCATCGTCACCGATACGTTTTTCTGGGCGAGTCGACAGTTTCACCACGATATTTTCAAAGCCGAAGGTGGCGTATGTATCGTAAACCATCTGGATACAAGCACTCACTTCCTCTTGAACTTGGCTGTCAGTACAGAAAATATGGGCGTCGTCTTGGGTAAAGCCACGTACGCGCATTAATCCGTGTAACGAACCAGAAGGTTCATTACGGTGACAGCAACCAAACTCAGCCATACGTAATGGCAGGTCACGGTAAGATTTCAACCCTTGATTGAAGATCTGCACGTGGCCAGGGCAGTTCATTGGCTTGATAGCATATTCGCGGTTTTCACTGCTGGTCGTGAACATGGCTTCTGAGTATTTATCCCAGTGACCAGAACGTTCCCACAACACGCGGTCCATCATTAATGGGCCTTTCACTTCTTGGTAAGTGTATTGGTTTAACTTACGGCGAATGAATCTTTCTAATTCGAGGAAGATGCTCCAACCGTCGTTGTGCCAGAACACCATACCCGGTGCTTCTTCTTGCATGTGATACAAGTCGAGCTGCTTACCGATTTTACGGTGGTCACGCTTAGCCGCTTCTTCAAGACGGGTTAAGTGTGTGCTCAAGGCTTTTTTGTCAGCCCAAGCAGTACCATAGATACGTTGCAACATCTTGTTTTCTGAGTTGCCACGCCAGTAAGCGCCAGCAATGCTCATTAATTTGAAATGTTGGCAGAAACGCATGTTAGGTACGTGCGGTCCACGACACATGTCTGTGTATTCTTCGTGATGATACAGCGCAGGCGTCGCGTCTTTGCTGATGTTCTCATCCAGAATGGCAATCTTATAATCTTCGCCGCGCGCAGCGAATGTATCGCGCGCTTCTTGCCAGCTAACCACACGTTTTACTACGTCATAGTTAGTTTTGGCCAGTTGAAGCATGCGCTTTTCTAAGGCATCGATGTCATCTTGAGTCAACTTGTGCTCAAGGTCGATATCATAGTAGAAGCCGTTATCGATAACTGGACCAATCGCCATCTTGGTTTCTGGCCACATTTGCTTAATCGCATGACCTAATAAATGTGCGCAAGAATGGCGAAGAATTTCAACACCTTCTTCGTCTTTGGCGGTAATGATTGATAGCTCTGCATCGGTTTCAATGAGATCGCAAGCATCTTTTAATTCGCCATTAACGCGGCCAGCGATACAAGCTTTCGCTAAACCTGGGCCAATATCGGCGGCAACATCGAGGGTCGATACAGCATGAGCAAACTCGCGTTTGCTACCATCGGGAAGTGTAATTACAGGCATGAAATGTCCTTTCCAGTGGTGACCCACACGTAGGGCCACTTGGTTTTAGTTAATGTAAGAGAAATGCTCGCTAGGTTAAGACAGTACAGGAGTCTTAGCCGCCTTGCGTAGCAGGGCGTTTATTCTAAGGGATTGTAGCTAAAAGGCGCAAGCATATTGGCCAGAATTGGGATTGAAAGCAAAAAGCAAATTCATGATTTTGCAGTGTCTTGGTAACTTAGCGGTCATCTAACTCCCCTATTCTGGCGCCAGTTTATTAGCCATCACTGAAAACATGACAAGGGAGTTGATATGTTGAACTGCATTCTACTGGCTGTGGCACTCACGAACACAGCCGCCGCTTTACCTGAGCCGCAGCATATAAGTACAAACGAACCTAAGATCGATACTCAAGTATTACTCGTTGATATTAAAAGTGAGCTTGAGCTACAGATGCAGCGTTTAACGCTGGATATTACCCAAAATGCCCGCGATGGCGTGTTACACAGTAGCGAAATGGAAGGGTTAGTCACGGTTAAGGACTAAATCTAAAAGGGTTATTTATCCACTAAGCAAAGCATTTAACCAGAAGGTCTATCATGCTGCCTTTTGAGACCGACTTCGTCTAAGTCAGCGCACTGCACTCTGCTGTATACTCAAATAGGAAGCACTTAAATAGAAGTAGTCGAATAGGACGAACATAAACAGCACTCAGGTTTGCAAAGCCAACGCGCAGAACAATAGGTGCGATGAACTAACTAAGTGTGAGATGTGCTGATTGAACTGAGCGATTCGCTCTATTCTATTGTGGCTTTCTTCTATTAGCTATAAGGAGTTACACCATGAGAGTCATGAACAAAATTATTGCTTGTCCCCACTGCGGGCACCATCAAGATATCAGTATCGATGCCAGCTGCGGAGATCAAGATTATTACGATGATTGCCGAATTTGTTGTAATCCCATTCACTTACGCTTACATATCGACGAGTTGAGACGTACCGTTGAGCTGTATATCGATTCAGACGACGAGCAAATCTATTAAACGAGATTGCACTAAAGGCTGCGATGTCACGAAACTAACGTGCTTGTTCGTTAAAACGTCTAGCCAGCACGCGCTCGACTGTGTCGACGATAACTTGCGTTTGGCTGTCGATCTCAATATTGAGTTCATCACCCACTTTATACTGACTTAAATTGGTCAGTTTTAGGGTTTCAGGAATTAAGTGCAACTTAAAGCCGGAGTCACTCACCTCGCCTACCGTTAAGCTGCAGCCGTTAACGCCAACAAAACCTTTATAAAAAATGTAATCCATCCATTTAGGCTCAATGCCCAGTGTCAGATCATAATGCTGTTCTGTATGGCTAATATCAACGATTTTAGCCTTGGTATGAATATGGCCAGAGAGAATGTGACCACCAATCTCACTACCGAAAGTTAACGAACGCTCAACATTAACGCTTTGACCTATAGACAAATTAGCCAGATTCGTCAGTCGCAAGGTCTCTTCCACTACGTCGAAAAATACCCTATCATCAACGACCTGAGTCACAGTAAGACATACCCCGTTATTTGCCACACTTGCACCAATCGCAAGTCCCTCATGCAAATCAGGTTCGAACGCTACCTCAAGGGTATTTAGGCCATCTTTCTTATGTATTGCAACCACCTCGCAGGTGGCTTGAACTATACCTGTAAACATTTTCTGCTCGCTTAATCGTTAAAGGCTGTATTTATGAATAATTCAGGCTATCAAGCCAAACGTTTAATCCAATTGGCGCTGCCAGTGCTAATAGCTCAGGTCACTCAGACCATGATGGGCTTTATTGATACCGTTATGGCGGGCCGTGTTAGCGCGGTTGATATGGCCGCTGTTGCGGTCGGCACTAGCCTTTGGTTGCCCGCTATTCTGTTTGTCCAAGGTTTACTGATGGCTTTTACGCCTTTATTTGCCCACTACAATGGAGCGAATAATCAAAAAGCTATCCAACCTTTGGCCTTTCAAGGTGCCTATCTTGCCATCATTGGTGGCATTGGCGTGATGATTCTCCTCGCATCAGCGCCCTTTGTGCTTGGCCATATGGATTTAGAACCCGAATTATATCGCTTAACCATTGGATATCTCGACGGTATTTTATGGGGCGCGCCCGCATTTGTGCTATATCAAGTGCTGCGCGGCTGTAGTGAAGGGATTTCTTACACGTTACCGACTATGGTCATTGGCTTTGTCGGCTTAGCAGTGAACATCCCCGCCAACTACATCTTTATTTACGGACACTTTGGCGTACCTCCGATGGGTGGCGCTGGCTGCGGTATTGCCACCGCCTTGGTTTTTTGGGCCATGCTGATTGCTATGACGATTTATATGCAACTGCATAAGAAATTCGCGGCCTTGGCTCCTTTCAGTAAATTTCATCGTCCTGACTTTGAAACGATGAAAAAAATGACCAAACTCGGCATGCCGATAGCAATGGCGCTGTTTTTTGAAGTGAGTTTATTTGCCATTATCGCGTTGTTACTCGCCCCATTAGGCGCAACTGTGGTGGCAAGTCACCAGATAGCACTGAACTTTTCTGCCATCGTATTTATGCTACCGTTATCTATTGGTATCGCGGTATCGATCCGAATTGGTTACTACTTAGGCCGTGATCGCGCCGATATTTCCGCAGTGGTTACCAAAGTGGGTTTATGGCTGGCGCTGTCCCTTGCATTATCAACTGCAGTCTTGACCGTCATATTTAGATTCCAGATTGCAGAGCTTTATAATGGTGATCCTGAAGTTGTCGCTTTAGCCGGGAGCTTGATGTTAATGGCGGCACTGTATCAATTATCGGATTCAGTCCAAGTGGTTGCCGCCGGAGCCCTACGTGGTTATAAAGATACCCGCAGTGCCTTTTATATCACGCTGTTTTCCTATTGGGGCATAGGGATGTCACTCGGTTATACCTTGGCTTATACGGATCATATCGTTCCAGCCATGGGCGCCCATGGTTTCTGGGCAGGATTGATTGCAGGCCTCACCTCGGCGGCGCTGCTATTTTTCATTCGACTGCGTTACATCCAAAAACATGGCGTGCATTTGAGCCTCATCGATGGTGATAGTGTGCATGATTGATAGCATTAACGGCGAGCATCGATGCTCGCCGTTTTGTTTAAGTCTTAGTGGTTTGACATGCGTAATAAGTCTAACTTGCCGTTATATCAACAACTTTGTTGAAACACTGGACAAGTTGCACAGCAATTCACCATTTGACGACAAATTTGATTTTTTTGCTTGCCAGCACTGCGCTATGCCCCTAATATAGCGCTCGTTCTAAGGCGCAACGCTTTTGAACAGCAAGCTAAAATTTACTATACACCCGTAGCTCAGTTGGTTAGAGCACTACCTTGACATGGTAGGGGTCGGTGGTTCGAGTCCACTCGGGTGTACCACTCTCTTCAAAGAGTCTAAAATTTGAAATTCAAACAGTGCACCCGTAGCTCAGTTGGTTAGAGCACTACCTTGACATGGTAGGGGTCGGTGGTTCGAGTCCACTCGGGTGTACCATTTCTTGTTTTATCTCCATTTGTGCTAATTCCTATATATTTACTCAAAACCAATGATTCTCCGTTCTTGAGCAAGTTGTCCCTCTTCATCTTTGAAATTTCTTTATAAATTCAAAAAATATTGTTAATGCCGATTTGTGTTGGCTGATTAAGCCTTTGGGCTCAGAGAGATATCCATTACAATGAAGTTCATTTTGAGTCCGTGAAACAGATATTCAGCCTATGCCTAAGTCTCATACCCACATGCACCAACATTTGCAGATGCCGCATTCGCGAGTCGAACTGCACACTTTGGCGCGCGAACTTGCCTTCGAGCAAGTGACCATTATTGGTAATGCTTCTGGCAATTGGCAGCCTGCTACTACGGGCACGACATTTATCTTTAACGGCACTCAATGGAATGAGAAAAGTAACCAAAATAATCAGATAGTGAATATCGCTAATGGCGGTTTTGCAGAATCAAAATATGCTTTTGTGGTACAAGGTCACCCTCAAAATGATTTACTTACCCAAGCTTTGACACAAGTTGCGATTGAATTAACGCCTCAGCTTGGCTGCTGGCCTTCATCTGGCTTAACCACAATTGTGTTGATGCAGCAGTTGTCTCAGCATGTGCAAGTGCAGCGTATGTCGCTGTTTCCGAGTTTAGCAAGGCCCAATGATTTACCACTTGAAGACCACTTACCTTGTATGGTGCATAACTGGTTAGGCGAGCGGCGGATTGCGCAGACGTTCGCGACCGCACTCGACTGGCCGGAATTCACTCTGCCACCGGTTTATCTAGCAAATTTTCCCGCAACAGACAAAGCGCGTGGATCCCAAGCTTCGCTGGTGATTAACTCGGGCAATCCCTTTGATTTACTTGCGCGTTTACAAGAATTAAACCCATTGGCAGATATTCCACATTCAGCAGAACACATGCAACTTGATTGGCTGATTGCGCTGGCACACACGCCTATCGACGTTTGGCTGCAGTTTGCGGATTCGATACAAGTCATCAATGCCGAAGCATTATTTTTTAATCACATGCCAGAATCAAAACCCAGCTATTGGTATTTAATGGATACTCAGGCGTCCCAATATCTGGATGCCATCCGCCACAGTTTGGCATATTGCTGGCAAACACTTTCGACTAAGCAAAACGGCACGACTCACGCCATCACTTATTGTTAACAGTTAATTCAGGTTTGAATTTGTCGACTCGCCAACTAACCTCGTACTCGCATCACACTGCCATTTGCCGTGTTTTTGACTTACTTTCAAAAGCTTAAATCAGCCGAGTGGATGTTTACTCAATGCCATCCCTAACGGCTCGAAGTAATTGATCAAAGCTTGGAATATCACTTTTCGGTGGGCTTCATCGGGATAAGCCCCCTCCTTCGCCATTGCTGAAAAGCGTGTCCCTGACACTAAATACGGATTCGAAATATCATCATAGGATTCAATACAGGCTTCAAATGCCCGCGCCATCATTTCAGTTGGCCGTGCGAAGTACTGCATGCCATGTTTTTTATCTAAGGCAATCGCTCGGCGCACATAATCATGGGGCTCATCGCCATTACCACTCAAAAATGTCACCTTGAAGATCTCCGATAACCGTGCATTCAGTGGATGTTCTATGATGGGCAGATCCGATAACCAAATATCGCTCGCGCATTGAAACCGCTTAGACGAAGATTTGAAGGACTTAGCGGCAATATAGTGGTCAAACGCGTGCCAAAATTCGTGGGCTAAAGCGCCAGCGCCGGCATTTTTTGCCAAGGCCAATTCCCGAGTCGCGGGCGCATAATGGGCCTGCACACCCTTTTGACCGCCATGGCCAAAGGCCAGACTCACGGTTTCCCGCAGCCCTAACGTCAAAGGTGGCAGTTTTAAGATAAAGGCCAGATCGGCGAGCGAATCAAACACCAGATCCGCAGCAAGGCGCGATTCATCCCGCGTGACCCAGCGGCCAACGCGCACATGGCTAAAACCAAAGGTTTGTTTAACATCAAGAAATGTCACCTGCTCACCAAATCGATAATCGGGTCCATGGCGGGTATATTGCTGATTGATTAACACGGTTTCCCTTGAAGGCTAAAGCAATGTGGACAGATATGGCGGCTATTTTAGGCGAAAAACCAAAGGAACAAAACGTCGTTTTGAGTACAACACTAAGTTAAGCGAATGCTTGGTCGTGTGATGAGTACTGCGCCCGCTAAGCCTGTTTAGTTTTTCGCTTTGGGATTAACTCAAGTTTTGTTAGCTTTAGGTTTTATTCTTGGATTCGCGACACGCTGGCCTAGTGGAATTGTCATAGTTACACTGTCTTCGTTACCTTATTAAGCAGTCTTAGTTACACATGAATGATTGGCACCACGCACAAATAATATACTGATTAATATACACTTTTCTCAGCTAGGCGGGTTCCCCGTTAACATTACATCATCCCATATCACCACTCGATTTCGCCCGAGGGTTTTAGCTTGATAAAGCGCTTTATCCGCCTCGGCCACCAGCTTTTCAGCATCCGAGCGGCACTGACTTCCTGTTTCGACAGGCAATGCAACCTGCTCCACATCTGCAATATCAGTACTGTTATCAATGCTATGGCGAATAATCACAGGGGTTAAGGCGCTGACCCCTGCTGAAAATTGATATTGAAAATCAGCCACGATTGCAGAAATGTCCTCATTGGCAAGGGATGACATCATACGCATTACGATTTTTTGAGCTGTATCAACCGTGGTTTCTGGCAGTAGTAGTGCAAACTCTTCACCGCCGAGGCGGCCAAAAATATCGTAGGGACGCGTTCGAGTTCTGATGAATTGGGTAAAATGTTGCAATATCTTGTCACCGACTTGATGGCCGTAGCGATCATTAACCAGTTTAAAATTATCGATGTCCATCATCACTAGGCATAATGGCAACTGTAAGCGACTCAAGCGTTTGATTTCATGTTCTAACTGCTGAAAAAAGTGACGCCGATTGGCAATCCCCGTTAACTCATCGGTGAGCGCGAGGCGATTTAATTCAGTCTGCGCATTCCTAAGGGCAAATTCGACCTGTTTTAACTGGGTGATATCCGTGCAAACAATCACCATATCGCCATTGTGATAAACCTGTTCAGAGAGTTGTAACCAGCAGCCATCCACCAGATCCACTTCAAAACGTCTAAAAGCCGATTTACGTTGATGCGCATGAATAAGCTCGAGCCATTCCTCTATGGTTTCATGCTCAATTTTCGGTCCCTGTTTATGGGTAAAGGCAAAGCGCATCATGTCGTCAAAATGCTTGCCGACCATGTCTTGATCAACAAAACCAAACATTTTCGCAAAGGTATTATTATAAAAGATAAAATGATTATGTTTGTCTAACACTGCTAGACCATTCTCGCTCAGCCGCAAAGCTTCCGTTAAAAATGGGTAAACCAATTCAAGGGGTTTCTTATCCATCGGCATTCCTAGCGATAACATTAAATAGACTCAATCAGATTAGCAGGGATCACTCTAAAACTCGCGAGTTTATGCCTTTAAGTACTCAGCATAAGCCTTATTTTATCCTTAAAGTTAAATCAATGAAAAATGACAACATAGAATATGCATCCTTAATCCGTGTTTACATGAATATCTATGCTTTAAATATGCAAAATCAGAGGTATAGCCTCGGACAATCAGCTAACTAATACGCATTTTTTTGAATATAAGTTAACTTTTATATTAACTAATAACGAAAGACCTGCATTAAGTTAGTGGTCAAAATGAAGAGACACGTCCGGCCGCATCGCCCAATATCGTGTTGATTGGCAACAAAATGGCCCCAGTATCAAACTCGTGCGGGAAATTCATACCCCAAGCCAAGTTGAAGGCTGCGTGGTCGATGAAGCCCAACATGCGCTGTTTATCGGTGAAGAAAACAAAGGCATTTGGCGCTTTGATGCCAAACCGAACGCCAGCACTGAGGGCAAACTGATCATCAAGGCCGAGGGTGATTTAGTCGCCGATGTGGAAGGAATTTCACTCTACCAAGGTGCGAACATTCACGGTAAAAAACAAGATTTGCTGGTGGTCTCCAGTCAAGGCAACAACTGTTACCTACTTTACTTACGCACAGGTGGGACGTTTCCGCATTAGCGTGAACTTGAACGGGATGGAAAACGGCCGCGAAACCAGCATCGACGGCAGCGCCGAAACCGATGGGCTAGCCGTCACGCATTTGCCCGTCGGCAACGGTGTTTGGCAACAGCGGATGATGCTGGTGGTACAGAACGGTCACAACCACTTACCCGATGCCAACCAAGCTTTTAAATGGTTACCTTGGAGCAGCGTAGTCAAACAACTCGACATCCACTAAGGTCAGTTTGCTGACAAAATGACGCAGCGCAAAAGGCATCAAGTAACAAGTAACAAGAATTGATAAATGAAAAGTGTAGAAAAGGCTTTTGTGCTTTGTATGAAAGGTTTGAACTAGACCTTGGGAGCAGTACTTAACATGAGCTTTGGCATTCGCGTTTAAAGCAAGTTTTAGGGCTGATTTTGGAGGTGAGTTATTTGAACTTGGCGTAATAATGAGCGACTGGCGCTATCTGGCTGTAAATTGAGATATTCACTCATTATGCGCTCGATATGCAAATCGAAAACTATAACCCCCGAGAATTTTCTAATAATCATGCAATAAAGTGAATGGTTAATCATAAAAAAGAGGTTAACCGTGTTCTACGGTTAACCTCTTTTTCATTTAATCAGGCAATAAATCAGACGTTTTATCAAACAGTCAGATCCATAACTTCAAACCTACGCTTACAAAAGCCACGCCTTGTAAAAATCAACTCAGGAACTAAAGTCTACTCATGTAAAAGCGAACTCATACCAGAGCGACCTTAATACAACACTCATTCCTTACTAGCATGAAACAGCAAGCCGTAGAAACAACGGCAAATCGCATGCGTGAAAAAACGAGTGCAAAACTAACGCCAGCTAAAAGCCATGTCCGCTAAATTTGGCAGACATGGGATTAGGATTAGCTGCGCTTAGTGCCCCACGGATCGTTATCATCCGTCGATGGGCCAGGTCCTGAACGCTCTGTCATTTTTGAATCATTTCTTGAATCGTTTCTGGGTTCGCTTCGGCGCTGGGCGCTGCTATTCGATGAACCATAGCCTGAACCGGTTCCACGTCCACCCACAGGTTTTTTGCCTGCGCTTTTACCTGAGTTACCTGAGCTATATCCAGAGTTTGGACGGCGGTTACCCGCTTCGTACTCGGCGCTGGCTTTGGCCTGCATTTCAGCGATAGAGGCTAATGTCAGTTCCATCGGTTTACGCGGCGCGATACCTGAGGCAAAACCTCGTTCACGTGGCTTAAGGTCAAACTGCTCACCGACGGCTTTAGGCATACGCTTAAATCGGTACAGGTAGAAGTTTTCCACTTTCTCCCGCGCCCACTCAGTCTTTTTGAGGAAAATGACACTGGCCTCAATCGTCGGGTTAGTGTTAAAGCAGCCTAGCTTTAATGCCGCGAATAAAATTTTCCAACCGTAAAAATCGACTAACTCAGTGATCATTGTCTCGAGTTTGAGGCCGTGTAATGGGTTGTTCTGTTGCTCTTCTATCATGGGAATTCCAAATTCAGCCCAATTGGCTGATTTTACTGTATTAGTTTACGGTATTGAGTTATCAAATTAGTTACTGAATTCGCGACTAAACGGGCTATAACAGCTATAACATTAGTTAATTAAGCCATTAAAATCACTTAAGTCATTTAAGCCATCTAGGCGAATGATGGCACTCGCTAAGCTATTTGCTAAGTGACGGCACTAGCATGCAGCGTTATATAGTTGAATCGTTAATCTTATAGACCCAAAACTTGCATATAGAGCTGTTAACTATGTAGCCGCAGAATTAGCCGCAAAATCTGCTTTTTCAGCAAAACTGCGGGAATAATAACGGTAAATAAGCTAAACGCCTCCTTTTATTTGCTCTGGCGGGGTTTAGCATTGGCTTTAGAGCAAAGAATACGCCGCAACTCAAGTCGTCATGAAGGCTTGAATCTACCATCGGCACCTCATAGATAGGCATTTTATATAGAGACTTCATAGGTAGACGCTTAGATAAGGGTTACTTAACAGACCTTCACTCAGTAGCAAGCTCAAACCTGTCCCATTTTTTGCCGATAAACCGCTAATGCCTTCGCTCATCCTCAAAATAAACGCAACTGAAACGGCTCGATTTATAGCTGCGCATCACATACTTGCTCGCATCTTTAGCCCTTAGTCTGTATACTCCGCGACCTTATTATCCCAACTTTAATGTTTTGGCTTAGAGTGGGTGAAGCGCATGTTTCATTTTGAGGCTTGTTTGTCACAATCCCCGTTAGCAAATACCTAGGAAAGCTCCTTTGATCTCTACCGCGAACATCACGATGCAGTTTGGCCCTGAGCCATTGTTTGAAAACATTTCAGCGAAATTTGGCAATGGTCACCGCTATGGTTTGATCGGCGCGAATGGCTGTGGCAAATCGACCTTTATGAAGATCCTCAGCGGAGCGTTAGCGCCAACCTCTGGCAATGTGTCCATCACGCCCGGCTTAAAAGTCGGTACCCTAAGCCAAGATCAGTTCGCGTTTGAACAATACAGTGTGATCGATGCGGTGATCATGGGGGATGTTGCCCTGTGGAAAGTTAAACAGGAACGCGATGCAATTTACGCTAATCCAAATATGACCGAAGAAGATGGTATGCGTGTTGGCGATCTTGAAAGTGAATTTGCCGAAATGGATGGCTACAGCGCCGAAAGCCGCGCCGGTGAAATCCTGCTCGAAGCGGGTATTGAAGAATCTTTCCATTACGGCCTAATGCAGCAAGTGGCACCGGGCTGGAAACTACGAGTCCTGTTGGCACAAGCGCTATTTGCCAATCCAGATATTCTGCTGCTCGACGAACCAACCAACAACTTGGACATCCATACCATTAGCTGGTTAGAAGCCGAGTTGAACAAACGTAAATGCACCATGATCATTATTTCCCATGATAGGCATTTCTTGAATGCCGTCTGTACCCACATGGCCGATATCGATTATGGCGAACTGCGCATTTACCCAGGTAACTACGAATACTTCCTCGCCCAATCCTCTTTGATCCGCGAGCAATTATTGTCGGGCAACGCCAAGAAAAGTGCTGAAATTGAAGAACTGCAAGACTTCGTCAACCGCTTTGGTGCCAACGCTTCTAAAGCGAAGCAAGCTAGCTCGCGTGCTAAGAAGATGGACAAGATTAAACTCGATGATGTGAAATCATCTAGCCGTATCCACCCTTCTATTCGTTTCGATGCCGGCAAGAAAATGCATCGCCAAGCGCTGATCCTCGAAGATCTCGCCCACGGGTTTGATGGCGAACAGTTATTCCAAGGCGGCGACTTGATCCTCGAAGCCGGTGCAAAATTAGCGATTATCGGCGAGAACGGCGTGGGTAAAACTACTTTCCTGCGCTGCTTAGTCAATGATTTAGAACACAATAAAGGCGTGATCAAGTGGTCAGAAAACGCATCAATCGGCTACTGCCCGCAAGACAGCAGTGACGAATTTGATAATGACTACACGCTAATGGATTGGATGTCACAGTGGCGCCAACCCAAGCATAACGATCTGATGGTACGCGCCATGTTAGGCCGTCTGCTGTTCACCGAAGACGATGCCAACAAGAAAGCCCGTAACTGTTCAGGCGGAGAGAAAAACCGCTTGTTATTCGGCAAGTTAATGATGCAAGACATCAACGTGCTGATCATGGACGAACCGACCAACCACATGGACATGGAAGCCATCGAAGCGCTAAACAATGCGTTGAAAGATTTTGAAGGCACCTTGATATTTGTCAGCCATGACCGTGAGTTTGTATCGTCACTCGCTACACGTATCATTGATATTAAAGATAAAAAAATAATTAACTTCCAAGGTACCTTCGATGAGTACCTTTCAAGCCAAGCTGAAATGGAAGCGAGAAAAAGCGCATAGTATTATTCGGCTAACTTACGCCGATTAACCCAGCGTTATCGTATTAGAAAGTCGTCATTGGTTATCCAGTGACGACTTTTTTATTGGGCTAAATAATGATTTAAAAATCTGAAGAGAGTTATGGCTTGCCCTGCAAACAACGTTGCATAATTTGATAAGCAATGGCATTCACTTGCTCTTGAGTGAATATAGCGGCATTCATCTTAGGAAGTGTAATAGCGACTTGCTTATGATTAATGATAGGAAACGGTGGTTTAGTTTGTGACTTCACCATCCACCCGGGAAATACGAGTACAGGCATTACCGGAATAGATTGGCCTACAGCCTTTGTGAGCCATTCACTCACCCACTTAGCTTGACGTTGAGCTTGTTCAATCGGTGCCGTTTCTGTCCAAGATGGAAACACCAATTTCCCATCACGGTAAAACAACTCATGTGCCTTATGTTGCCCACCATTTGACTCATTCTTCTTATCACTGTACCACTTATGCCGCCCCTTAGTTTCAATGGCAAACACACCATTAATCCCCACGACTAAGTGATCAATGTTAAAACCATCGGCTTGAATATCATGGAAAACTTGATAACCCAATCCCTGCAAACGCATTAGTTCGGCTGCGGTCGCTAATTCGGCCGTATGCCCCAAACGTAACTTAGTCAATCGAGTCATACTACGATAGGTTTTGACCACAAAATAAATTGGGCCGAGTACAATGAATCCAATAAATGCCAAAGGAAATGTACCTTTGTCGAGGTATCCCCTTAATCCTTCAAATGCAAACGGAATGGTGACAACGATGACCGACATGAGCATTGCGCTCAAAATATCAAATTGCAGCTCTTGGATCTGTTTTTGAATGCCAAAACCAGGCAATCTGTTCAACTTTTCCCTATCAATAGGAAGCTTTACCGTTCTGTCTCTATGTCGTATAACAAAAAACATAGGGACTAAAATCGCTCCCATACCCAACAAAATAAGTGAAACTGAAAAAATCCCTTTTAGTAACTCTGTCATACCTTTCCTTTAAAAATTAGATAATTAAGATTCTGAGACTGAATAAACGCTACTTACTTCTTTGTTTCTAAATTGCTGTGCTCGATAAATCATTATCTATCGCGTTAAAAGGCACTAAGGTTTTTTTATCGAGCCAGAGTGGTGAGCGATTTTGCCCTGCAAGCTGATAGGCCCAAGTGGTGATGGCTTCGGAACGATCACTTTCACAGACGAAATATCGGCTGAGTTCAGAATGTAACGCTTGGCCATGCTGGATAATGTTTTGCTCATACCAGTTATCTTTGTGACGCTGTGCGGCAAGATGATCGCGTTTATTGTTATTGCAACTGCTATGAGCGAGGACAAAATTATGCCCTAAATCATTAGGATATCGTGCCCAAGGAATAAAGTGATCCACTTCGCCAGTTTCTTTTAATGACTTATGGCAATAAAAGCATTGGCCCTTTTGGATATCAAGCAGCACAGGTCTAGCGTGAGTGATCGTCTGTCGGTCACTGCCAAATAGAAACTCGCTTAAATTGCCTTTATTGCCAATAACGACCTGATTTGCGGGAAACTCGGCGACTTTCTGCACCCATTGTGTGCGAGCTAATGACACCACTAAATCATGAAATCGCCTGAAGCAGAATGCGATACCCGGATTCAACTCGATATAATTTTTAGTTTTATCATGGGGATAAAGAAAACAATCTGCGTTTCGAGACAAAATTTGTAAGCGCCATAACGGGCCCTCTTCAACGGTGCCGCGCGTTTTACTCAATAGAGCAGGATAACTAAGATGCGCTTTTAACTGGGATAAACTGTTAACGCCTTGATTACGTAGCTCAATCAAACTGTTGATTAAGGCTGATTGCTTTCCATTATTTTGGAGTAGAACAAAATGCGCATTAACAGCACCAAAAGGTAAAGAGTGTTGCCAATAGAGTTCAATAAACTTTTCAACCAGTTCATCAATACTGATCGCGGTTTTCTGTTCAGGATCGGCATTGAGTATTAATGGCCGTTCGATGCAAACATCTGCGATCGCATGCAGTAAGGCAAATTTGTATGTTGCAACAAAATCCCCTTCAACCAACAGACGTTGTAAATAGCTAATAAATTCAACTTGTCTTCTCGCATCAATCGGCATGATGACGCCCCTGAATAATGGCGTTTGCTTCGGGAACAGTAGCGTTTGGGACGACTTTGGGGGTAAATACGAGGGTCTGCCAATGCACTTGTGTGCGACCGAGTTTGTCAGTCTCATCTTGGCTCGAATCTTTGAGTGCTAGCTGGCAATCTGCAGCCAGTGCGAGCAATTCATCTGCACTGACTGGGTGCATAACGCGGGCATCGGGGCTTGGACCATGGCGCAAACTGATGACTAAAAGGCCCGTTGAATTGAGTAAACCTGAGAGTGATGCTAGTGCTAGTGGGCGCTCAGAGGGAGATAAATGCATCCACACAGCGCTGAGTAAAATCAGATCGAACTGTTGTGCTAGGCTAACCACTTTTTGTAGCTGAGGTAAAACATCCTCAATCCAACGAACGGGTAGATCCCGCGTTAACACCTGCCCCATTTTCGCTAAAGCAATAGCAGGTTCGATTGCAAAAATTTGCGTCTCTTTGCTCTGTGCTTTTTTGGCTAAATAATGCACATCCCGCCCTGAGCCCGCTCCCACATCCAATATCGATAGTTTGTCTCTCGCAAGGATCGGCAAAAGATGATGTAACCAACTTGAATGCACTTCTTCAAAGGTTTTAGACAAATACTGCGCCGAGAGTGTTACGGCATGGCCATTATAAAACGCTATGCTCACTGACAAAAATCCTTTTGCAACAAGTGATTGTTTTTAATGACGCTAACTTATCACAATCACTTTTGATACAAAATACACATCATCATTATCCTGCTGTTTTGCATAAAATATTTTGCGTTTTGCTGTTTTATATCACAACCCGAGTATTGGCGATTGAAAAAGGAAGTCTATTTAGGCGGGTGGCATCTGTGCATTTCCCCGTCGTTTTTTTCGCAGTGGTTTACACTCTATTAGTCAGTCAAAAGATACATGCAATTGATTGAATCTGTTACATCCTTCTGTTGAGAACAGTGTCAATTTAAGTATCGGTATAAACGGGTTTTATCGTCCCGAGGTAGCGACCACACGGAGAAACCTAGGGCTCAATCATTTAGGATATCTATTGCCTATGAGTTTTGAAGATTCGTTAGAGCAACTTAAACGACAGTTTTTACATGCACTGCCGGATAAAAAGAAACAAATCATTACCCTGTGGATTTCATTGCGTAAAAATTGGAATGCACACATGTTGTCGGCTGTGTATCGTGAGGTGCATAACTTAAAAGGATCGAGCGAGACCTTTGGGTTGTCGGATACCAAACACATAGTCGATAAACTTGAGCTGCAGCTTAAAGGGTTGCTCAATGCGCCAGCTCCCGAACTTCCTACTATCAAAGGCTTAGATACCCTCTTCCACCAGTTGTTGCAAAACAATATGCGCGGTCAACCGTCGCCGCCTGTGGTGGAGGCGCAAATGCAGCAAAGTCCCTATAAACCTGCTAAGGCGCGGCATGATCACCATATTGCCATCATAGAAGACGATGGTAATGTCGGCTCGATGATCACAAAGCAACTGCGAGAGTTCGGTTTTAGTGTGCAGCATTTTTTGAATTTCACGAGTTTTCTGGTAGTGCAAAATGAAACGCCCTTCGATCTGATTTTATTGGATTTAATTCTGCCCGATTGGACTGAAGAGGCCTTGTTCGAAGCCGCCACTGAGTTTGAGAAGAACAATACCCGAGTATTTGTTTTATCCTCGCGCGGGGATTTTGACATGCGGTTGTTGGCCATTCGCGCCAACGTCAGCGAATATTTCGTTAAACCTGCGGAAACCACCTTATTGGTGCGTAAAATCCATCAATCTCTCAAGATGTCAGAGAAGCAGCCCTTGAAGGTGTTACTAGTGGATGATCAACAGTCTATGGTGGATTACTTTTCAAGCCTGTTACGCAGTCACGGTTTAATGGTGAAAGGGTTATCGAGCGCCGAGCAAGTCTTGCCTGCCCTTGAGCAGTTTGAACCCGATTTGTTTATCTTCGATTTATACATGCCTGAGGTAAACGGGCTTGAACTGGCAAAGATGATACGCCAATTGGATAAATACACCTCTAGCCCAATTCTCGTGTTGAGCTCTGACGATACCATGCAGAATAAAGTCAGCATCATACAAGCGGGATCAGATGACTTAATTTCAAAGCAAACCGCGCCGAGCTTATTTGTTGCGCAGGTGATATCTCGCGCCCAACGTGGCCATGATATTCGCAGTTCGGCAAGCCGCGACAGCTTAACGGGATTGTTAAACCATACCCAGATTCTGGTTGCCGCGAGGCGCTGCTATAACGTGGCGAGGCGAATTAACTCTCAGGTTTGTATCGCCATGTTCGATTTAGATCACTTCAAAAAAGTGAACGATACCTATGGCCATGCCGGTGGTGACAAGGTATTGCTGGCCTTTGCCCATCTATTACAACAGTCCTTACGGCAAACTGACTTTACTGGTCGCTACGGCGGCGAGGAATTTATGTTAGTGCTGCCAGATATGCAAAAACCATTGGCAATAGCTAAGTTAAATGCGATCCGCGAGAGCTTTAGCCATATTGTCTTTGTCGAAGATGGCGTCGAGTTTAAGGTGACGCTCAGCGGCGGTTTAGTGTTCTCGGACGAATGTGAGGAGTTTCAAGATTGTCTGTTACTGGCGGATAAGCACTTATACGAGGCGAAACGTTTAGGCCGAAATCAATTAGTGTTTTCACCAAGTGAGCAGGATTGAACGCCATTCACTCATCCTGCGCATGGGTCTGGCCGTAATGTCTTATGGTTTGGCTCACCACCATATTGATGGTTACTTTTTAAGCACGTTAAAAGCAGCAATCACAGTGAGCTTAAGTGATTGATAAGTTTGCTCGGCATCTGCGACAACTCCACCACATAATCCACCGCGCGGCACTTTATCGCTTCCCTTGGCATACCAAATACCACACAACTTTGTTCATCTTGGGCAAAAGTGGTGACGCCTTTTTGATGCAGCGCCACCATACCTTCGGCGCCATCTTTACCCATGCCGGTTAATATCATAGCGCTGATATTAGGCGCGGCGCATTGGGCCAAGGCATTAAACATCACATCAACCGATGGCCTATGGCCGCTGACCTTTTCATCTTGGGTTAGTTTTACTTTGAAACTGCCACCCACTTTAATGATCTCAAGGTGATGATCGCCAGGGGCAACATAGGCATAACTGGGTAAAAGTCGCTCACCGTGCTCGGCTTCTTTGACTGTGATCCGCGACAGTCGATTTAAGCGTTCGGCAAAAGTGCGGGTAAAACCCGCTGGCATGTGTTGGGTGATCACTATCGGTGGCATAGCCGCAGGTAAATGCTGTAATACATACAAAATGGCTTCGGTGCCGCCTGTAGAGGCGCCTATTGCAACTAGATGTTGTGTCAGGGTTGCATTGGCCAATACCGGCCGCTTACTCGACACTGGGCGTACTGGCTCAACAAATTTCTGCGGCTTGATGATTTTGGCTTTCGCGGCGGATTTGATTTTATCTAAAATCAAATCCTGATAATCATGGATACCTTGGGGCGAATCTAATTTCGGTTTAGGGATAAAATCTACCGCGCCTAAGGCCAAGGCATTAAAGGTCGCATCAGCGCCCTGCTCGGTTAATGAGGAAATCATCACTACCGCAGTGGGTCTGGCTTTCATCAAGCGGTCCAGAAAGGTTAAGCCATCCACTTTAGGCATTTCGATGTCTAAGGTGATCACATCGGGGCGAAATTGATTCACCAGATCCTTGGCCTCAAAGGCATCGGCAGCTTGCCCAACCAGAGACAGTTCAGGGTCAGCCTCAATCATTTTACCGAGCAAGCTGCGTATCAGCGCGGAATCGTCAACAACTAGCACTTTGATCGTCATAACTTAGTCACCAAATAGTTCAACGTCGCCGCCCGTGGGGAGATTACGAACCCGTAAGCGATACTCGCTTTCTCGGTCAAGGATCGTGCTGTTGTGCAAACTTTTAATTTTGCGAACTTTCACTTTGCCCGTATGGGGGAAAAAATACACTTTGCGCGGATACACATCGAGTAAATCGGCGGCAATAATCGGGATATTTTCCGTATTAAGATATTCAATTACAAACTCAGCATTACGCTCACCAATGTTATGCAGTGTAAAACCTTGCAACATGTTGCCGCCACCAAATACCTTTGCCTCAATTGCGCTTCGACGTGCACCGAGTTTTAGTAAGTCATTTAATAACAGTTCCATTGCATACACACCGTAGCGTGCAGAGTCGGCGAGCACCCCAGTGCTATTACTGTTATCGCTTGGTAATAGAAAGTGATTCATCCCGCCGATTTTGAGCTTAGGATCATACAAGCACACTGACACGCAGGAGCCAAGCACTGTCACTATCATAGTATTTTCACGGGTGGCAAAATATTCGCCGGGTAAGATCTTCACCGCATCGCAACCAAAGTGACTATCATGGTAGCGATTCGGCTCTGTAACGGCATATTCGATATTAGGTTTTAGCACTCGAACTCCCTTTCGCTGCTCGATAAGTGGTCTGTCCAACCGCCGTTATAATCTGCGGAAACATATTAAAATTTTCCGAATGTCCCGCAATATAAAGTCCATCCTCACTCAGGGAGTTCATCATGTGCTTTAAAATGACTTCCTGAGTTTCTTTATCAAAATAAATCATCACATTTCGGCAAAAAATCACATCGATTGGCGTTTTTAACGGCCAAAATGAGTCGAGTAAATTGATGCGGGTGAACTGGATCATCTGCCTTAGCTCTGGCACAACTCTGGCATTACCAAACTGAGCTCCTTTTCCTCGATGGAAGAATCGTTTTTTACGTATCTCACTGATCGCTTCAATTCTTTCTAGGGGATAAATACCTTGTTCGGCTTTATGCAGTACGCCACTATCGATATCGGAGGCAATGATCTCAATGGGGGGATTAAAGTTACCAAAATGTTCTGCCACTACCATAGCTATCGAATAAGGCTCTTCACCTGTACTACTGGCTGCGCACCAAATTCTTTTCGTACCAGGATGTTCCAATAAGTACTTCCTGAGTATCTCGAAATGATGTGGCTCCCTAAAAAATGCCGTCTGATTGGTGGTTAATGCGTTAATAAATTCTTGGTGTTCACTTTCCTGTGCGAGCAGATAGTCAAAATACGCTGAAAAACCGGACAATTTCAGTGTCCGGATCCGCCGCACTAAACGGCTGTACACCATAGCATCCTTGCTATCGGCAAGTTTAATACCTGAAAACCGATACAGCGTCGTTCGCGCGGTATTAAAATGCGCCGTGGTATAGGCAAACTCCCTCTCCAACGATTTAAGCTCACTCAATTAAAATTCTTCCCATTCATCTTGATCCACTTTTTTCAATTTTGACATGGGCATTTTTGCTTTAACGGGCATACGTGTAACCGTCAGCGAGGTGGTGTTTGCCGTAAGCTTTTTTTTCTTTGTGGGCTGAACAACATGCGGCTGTTCATCGTCATCTACGCGGAAGCTGGCAACACTGTCTGATAATTGTTGCGCTTGAGATTGCATGCTTTCAGCAGCAGCGGCAGCTTCTTCAACCAAGGCAGCATTTTGCTGGGTCATTTCATCCATTTGCACCACAGCTTTGCTGATCTCATCAATGCCAAGTGCTTGTTCATTGGACGCTGAGGCAATCTCCGCCATGATGTCGTTCACCCGTTTAATGGCGATGACGATTTCTTTCATGGTATCGCCCGACTTACCGACAAGGCTGTTGCCGCTTTCGATCTTAGTGACAGAATCCGAGATCAATGCCTTGATATCTTTAGCGGCATTGGCCGAGCGTTGGGCTAAGCTGCGTACTTCTGATGCGACTACTGCAAAGCCGCGTCCTTGCTCACCCGCCCGCGCGGCTTCAACGGCGGCATTAAGCGCTAAGATATTAGTTTGGAATGCAATACCATCAATAACACCAATGATGTCGGCAATCTTACGCGCCGATTCATTAATCGATGCCATGGTCTGTACGACTTGCTGGATAAGCTCACCACCGTCCACCGCCACTTCAGCGGCTTTAGATGCTAAGGCATTGGCTTGACTGGCGTTATCCGCATTGAGTTTCACTGTACCTGTGAGTTCCTCCATGCTGGCGGAGGTTTGCTCTAGGCTCGAAGCTTGCTCTTCGGTGCGGCTGGATAAATCGGCGTTGCCTTGGGCAATTTCTGCTGAAGCGGTATTAATGGTATCCGCCGCACGTTGGATATCTTGGATCATGAAGGATAGCTTTTCAGCGGTTTGATTTGAGTAGTTTTTCAAATCATTGAAGGTGCCTTCATAGTCGTTATAAATGCGGGTAGTCAGATCGCCATCCGCCAGCGCCATCAGCACGCGGGCCACATCTTGCAGTCCACGGTCAGAGGTTTCAATTAACGAATTTAAGTTGTTCGCCAGCATCAGGAAGAAACCTTGCTTGCCTTCGGTGTCCGCCCTTTGGGAGAAATCACCCGCAGCTGCGGCTGTGACAATGCGGGAAATCTCTTGCTCGGTTTGCACTTCAATGGTGCGGTCAAGCCATTCAACCACAGTCCCTAAACGCTCGCCTTCTTTAGACACTATTGGGCTGGCCGTTAAACGGAAATGGCAGCTGGCCACCTTAATCAGCGATTCATATTTGCGGTCTAATTTATCGAGTAGAATCGCTTGGTGGGCAGGATTGCGGTGGAAAATGTCCATCGAGCTGCCGAGGATTTTATCCACGGAAAAATGCGGTAAAGCCTGCCGAATTTCATGCTCAGACTGACGTAACATGGCTTCGACCGAGCGATTCATATAAATAATGGTACGGTTAGCATCGGCGATCATAACGTTGGTACTGGTATTATTGAGCGCTTCCATAATGCGCTGGGTTGCTCGCTCGGCTTCAATACTTTCGGTGCGATCTATCCACTCGACACCTGTGCCTAAATGTTTATTTTCAGCCGTGATAATTGGCGTCAAAATCAACCTAAAGGTACGTTTGCCAATGGTGATTTGTGCAGTATGGGACTGAGTCAAGCGCTCTAACAGATTGCGTTGATGCGCTGGATTTTTATGGAAAATATCGATATTACTGCCGATCAGCTTAGCGACCGAGAATTGAGGTAATTCTTTACGAATATCGTCCTCGGCCTCTTGCAGCAAACAGACGACGGCTTTATTGGCATAGATGATATTGCGCTGGCTGTCAGCAATCATGAAACTGTTGCCGCTGTTATCTAGCAACTGAAAATAGCGCTGACGTTCTTCATCCTTTTCTAGGCTTGCTTCAGTATTTCCAAATATATTAAAGATACCCATTATTATTGCTCCTGATCAGTCAGACTATTTGCATCAATTAGACCCAGCTCATCACTGCTGATCAGAGCCTGAATATTTACCAGAATTACCATCTTATCTTCAACCGTGGCTAAGCCTTTGAGGTAGCGACTATCGAATGCCACCCCAAATTCTGGTGCGGGTAAGATTTCCTCAGTCGACAGCTTAATTACATCGGATACGGCATCGACCACTATGCCAACAATGCGCTCGAACACGTTGAGCATAATAACGATAGTGAACTCGTTATAAGTGGCTGCTCCAACAGCAAACTTCATCCGTAAATCGACTATGGGCACTATGTCACCGCGCAGATTTAACACACCTTTAATAAAGCTGGGGGCGTTGGCGATTTTAGTGACAGGCTCATAACCGCGAATTTCTTTCACGGACATAATATCGAGGGCATAGTGCTCATCACCCAATACAAAGCTCAAAAACTCGACTTCATCTTGGGAACTGTATTCCACTTTGGCGGCCATGGTTGAGCGACTCTCCATTTGCTGTTCCTTAATTTTTGATGTGCAATGCAAGCGATTCGACATCGAGGATCAAAGCAACGCTACCATCACCCATGATGGTGGCGCCGGAAACTCCGGGGATCCTGCGGTAATGTTTTTCAAGACTCTTGATCACGACTTGCTGCTGGCCAACTAAGGCATCAACGCACAGGCCAAAGCGCTTGTGGTTGCTTTCGAGCAATACCACTATGCCCTCTTCTGGCGTGCTAGCCTTGGGCTCAATCTCCATCAGTTGATGAAGATTAAGTAGAGGTAAGTACTCTTCACGCACTTTTAGGAGTCTTTCTTTGGCTAGAAATTTGAGTTGTTCGGTTTGCGGCTGAATGGATTCTATGATGTGTACTAAGGGTAAAATGTAGATCTGATTGCCAACAGACACACTCATACCATCGACAATCGCAAGGGTGAGCGGCAATTGGATCTCAAAGGTCGCGCCTTTGCCCTGCACTGAGTCGATATCGATTCTCCCTCCTAGGGCTTCAATATTTCGGCGCACCACGTCCATACCGACACCTCGACCAGACACGTCTGTCACTTCCTGCGCGGTTGAAAACCCTGCGGCAAAAATCAATTGCCAGACTTGCTTGTCGCTTGCATTCTCCGCGATAGCAATACCATTCTCTTTCGCCTTTTGGAGAATACGCTCACGACATAAACCTGCGCCATCATCGTACACTGCAATGACTATGCTGCCGCCACGTTGACTCGCTCTGAGAGAAAGTTGCCCAATTTCTGCTTTACCTGCTGCCAAACGAATGTCGGGTTTTTCGATGCCATGATCTAAGCTATTGCGCACTAAGTGGGTCAGCGGATCGACAAGCTTTTCAATCATGCCCTTATCAATTTCTGTGTTGCCGCCTTCAATCACGAGATTGACGTTTTTACCCAGCTGCTCAGAAAGATCCCTCACCAATCGATTGAAACGGTTAAACACAAAAGATACCGGCAGCATACGCACCGACATCACGGCCTCTTGCATCTCACGGGTATTACGTTCCAATTCATTGAGTGCAGTCTTAAGGCGCTCGCCTATCTCGCCAGTCAACTCATTCCCAATCAGAGTCAACATAGACTGAGTTATGACCAATTCGCCCGCCAGATTGACCAGAGTATCGATTTTGGAGGTTTCGACCCTTAAAGTGGCATCCGGAGCTGACGCGGCGGTTTTTTTAGTCGCCGTTTTCACCTCAGCTTGAGTATTTTTTGGCGTAACGGCTGGATTGAGTGCTGCAGTTGAGCTTGGAGTTACCTTTGTACTTGCTGACACGCTGGTAGCAAGCGGAGCTTTGGGCTCTGTTTCCTTCTCTTTAAATATGCTACGTTTTGCTTGAGTATTAGCGGTCACCTTAACTTGATTCGCCCGATTAGTGGCAGGTTTAGCTGCCGCAGGTTCCACAGGTTTTGAGCTCAGTAATTCGATTTCATTGGCGAAAGATTCAGGGGTTAATGCCTCAAAAAAACCAAAACCCAATTCATCATCAGAGGCTGTAGCTAACTGCTCTGCGGTACTATTAACACTGACACTAACCTCAGATGTTAAACTCTCAACGCTAATATCCTCAGCTTGATAAGCTTCTTCAAAAAATCCAAAGTCTTCACCTTCGATAACAATATCGCGCTCCATTTCATCTTCGAAAAATCCAAAACCCAGCTCATCCTCGGTTTCCACTAGTGCAGAAGGCTCTGCATTGAGAGTTGGTGTCACAGGGGGGTTAGCGACATCAGTGCCATTTCGTACTGCAACCGATGAGCTAAAGGATTCGCCATTTAACGCTGCGACCAATTGGCTTTTACTGTACTCAACCTCCTGCCAATCAATTTGTTCTTCTTCGCGGTACAGGCTCAATATATGGGATAGCGTATCAACGGTACTCAGCAGTAAATCGATAATCGATGAGGTGAGTTGGAAGTTGCCCTTGCGGGTCATGTCCAGAAGGTTTTCCATCACATGGGTGACACTGGTCAGTGCGGTAAAACCAAAAATACCACTGCCACCTTTAATCGAGTGGGCAGCACGGAAAATCGTGTTCAGTTCTTCAGGATCGGGAGAAGCAAGGTCCAATGCCAATAGCAATTGTTCCATATTTTCAAGATGTTCATGACTTTCTTCAAAAAAGACCTGATGGAACTCGGCCATATTGATGGACATAGCGCACCCCGTTGCAGTTAACCCAGCACTTTAGCCGTAATCGCTAACAGCTTTTGAGGATCAAAGGGTTTTACCATCCATCCCGTCGCACCTGCCGCTTTTCCTTGCGCCTTCATGTCATCGCCCGCTTCGGTCGTAAGCATAATGATCGGAGTGCGCATAAATGCCGACATAGCACGTAAGGATTTAATTAAGGTCAGTCCATCCATTCGCGGCATATTCTGATCCGTCAGGATAAAATCAAATCTTTGCCCATTACAAAGATCGAGGGCTTCTCGACCATCTTTGGCCAGTACCACTTGGTAACTAGCCGATTTAAGGGTCGCTTCGACCATTTGTCGAATCGCAGCGGAATCATCAACCACTAATATTTTTTTACTCATGCGCTATTCCATTATGACTTTCGTTATATTTCCTGGTGATACTAATTCGTAGGTCTTAGATAATGTTTTCACCAGTGAGAGCCCTCGTCCAGAAAGCTGAGGGATATCTACAACAGTATTTTTATATCCCTTAAATCCTTGACCACTATCTGCTACACATATATGCAACTCATTCGTTATGGAACACCAAACCAAGCTCACTTTCACCCAATCATTCATTGTGAGTCGTGCTGAAGAACTGTCCCTAATACTATGGTACAATTCGAAACCATCCGGATCACTTTTTAGCCGAGAATCTAATTTTAGTACACCATGATCGATAGCATTGCTAAATAGTTCGGCAACCACAGTGAAAACCCTTTGGCAAAAACTTGTCGCGAATCCAAACATACCTAAGAATTGATTTAAAGAATTTAAATATTCAGCACTTAACAACATTGGCCCAGCGAGTTTGACCTCCCAATCAAATTCGCCATCCATATTTGACCGAACAAGGCAGATATCATACTGTTGATGCCACTCACTCAATCGTTCAAAGTCTAATGTGCATACTGTAATATCATCCGTTATAGGCTTACCATCGAAAACGTTTTTAAAGTTTTCTGTTAAGTATGGGATAAGCTCACTCGCGTGTTGAATAAATAATGAGTTTAAAGTTTCAATGCCGAATGGTTTGTTTTCATTAGTGTATTGTTCAATTAATCCATCACTAAATAAACAGGCATGACCGACAACGGGTAAATCAACCGTAGCAATATCCGCCACGAAGGTTTGGGGAGGCAAAATGCCAAGTGCCATGTTTGTTGATTTGAATTTTATGACATTTTTTACAGGATAATGGTCTGAGACTGTTTCAGTTTCAAGATGGTTTTTGATATATACGGGTGGCATGCCGCCGTTCCAAATATGTATTTTTTTTCGAAAAAAATCGACTTCTAAAACAATACAAGCAACAAAGCGATCATCAGGGTTTTCTCTATGTACTTTTGAGTTCAGTTCATATATTAGCGTTGCTAATGAAAACCCCTTTGAAACCATGGCTCTAAATGTACTAGCAACACGCATAATTGGCATTGCTGCACTTAATCCGTGACCCGTTGAATCTGCAAGCATAAGGAAAAAATTGCCATTAGGAGCTAACCCTTTAAGGATTATGTCACCACTAAAATTGGCACTTGCCTGGCAGAAAGTACGAACAAACTCGAATTGGGTATTATCAATATTGACTAAGTGCTCGAATAAGTTCCTAGCCATTTTTTCTTCTCTGGCTTTCTCATACAGCATTTTTTCAAGTTCAATTCTTTGTAACTTAACTTCATGCTGTAACTTAACCCGAGTTAATAAGCACTCGACTTTATACCAAAATATCTCAAGGTTAATCGGCTTAACAACAAAATCTAATACGCCCATTCGAAAACATTCTAATACGGACTGATGTTCCTTAGTATTGCTGATCACTATGACTGGAGTCGTTATTTTTTCTTCATTTAAATGTTCAAGTAAAATTAGAGCTGTGCCATCTGGCTGCCAAAAATTAATCAGCACAAGGTCAATTTTATATTGTGACAGCTCTGAGAAAGCTTCCTCAAGATTATTACATACAATGACGTGGTAACCTTTCTCATGAATAAAGTCACTAATTGTCTGGCTCATCATGACATCGTCATCGATGACTAATATATAGTTCTTCTTTGCTATTAATGATTTCATGACTAGCAATTCTCTATAATGTAGAGTTTCTGCATGTTAGCAATGTTGAGTATTTCCTCGGCTTGACCATGTGCACCTTTAATAGAGGTCGAAATATGTAGCTCCTGTGCCTTACGATGTAGTAATACCATCATACCTAAAGCGGAACTATCCAAATAAAGCACTCGGCTAAAATCGAGAATAATATGATTAATCCCTTCCAGTTTAATGATGCTTTGATAGCTGTACGTAAATGTTTTGTGATAATAGAAATCAAAGCGTTCTGGCAATGGAATCGTTTGAATATTTGACATTGTGATATCCCTATTTAAAAGAGTTCAATTTCACCACAGGTAATTTGATCCCTTGATACGGGATTGTGTGTCTCCTGACGCCGGCGACTCATTTGTGTCGTGATATCATCGCCGTCAATACCAAACTCCTGTTGCGACATTTTGGCGACGCGATTGAGTGACTCTTTTAAATGACTTAAGGATTGGTTGGTGTAAATCAGACTTTGGGAAGTGATATCACTGAACTGCAAGCCTCGAATCGTATCTGAAATGGCTTGTTCGAGTTCATGTGCCGATGAATCTATGCGTGCTATCACATGAGAATCCTTCTCTGCTTTGACAATAATATGTTTAAGCGCAGTATCAATATCTTTCTTTGCATCAATGATATAAGTCATATCTTGAGCGGCAACTTTACTCACGTGTACGGTTAATTGTTCAATCTGAGTTTGAATCGATCTAAGCTGTTTTTGTATACCTTCACTAAAGCCTGAGCTCCGAGTAGATAAAGCCCGCACCTCATCGGCCACAACCGCAAATCCCCTGCCTGCATCGCCCGCTCGCGCCGCTTCAATTGCCGCATTTAAGGCGAGTAAATTGGTCTGGGAAGAGATTTGGTCTATATCCTGTAAGGCTTTCATTGCTTGGGGCATGGCCTCGTAGATGAGATTGACTTTTTCCAACAACTCCATGGTCGATGCTGACATATCTACTGTGGTTTGAATAAAGCGCTCTAACGTCATCGAGGTATTATTGGCAAATTGCTTCATTTGATCTGAATGGAATAACTCATCATCGTCAGCACTTTTTACGAGATCTGAAATAAACCCAGTTTGCTCGGTCATCAACCGTCCTAAGCCATCGAACGATTCGCTTAGCAAATTGACCGCATCGCCCTGCACTGTCAGCACGCTATCAATGTTAGATTCACAACTGTTGAGTGTGGTGATCGTTTCTTGATACAGATTGACGTGGGCTTGCCAATCGGCGGCAAGATGGGTGTTTGAGGACTTATCATCATGCTGTTGAACTGATTGCATTTGCTTGTGCTGAAAAGATTGCCACAGCAACATAATCAACACGGAAATAATCGGCCCCATAGCCCAGAATGTCATTAAGCTAAGCAGATATCCAATGCCTGCCGCACTCACTGCAACGACCCCATCCTTGTATGTCATATCTATTTCACAATAATTGTACAGTGATTAAAAAGTAGTTTGGTACTGAGCAATTTTCAAACATGAAAGTGAAATTTTTCACATTGTTACGTGTGGCAATGCGGAAAATGCAGTTATCCCGTTAGAAATCCTCAGTATTGGGCGCAAATCTTCAGTAAATCGCTGTAAATTCATGATTTGCTAATAAACTTACCTTTATAGAACCCTAAACTTAACTGTGCAGTACTCATACCCTAGGTTACACTGGAAGCGTCATTGATTGGGATGGAATCGCTTATGAGTCAACGTACATTACACTCCTTATTTAAACCGACTTCCGTTGCCATTATCGGCGCTTCGAATACTGAGAAACGCGCAGGTAATGTGCTGATGAAAAACCTGCTCTCCAGCGGTTTTTCGGGGCCTATCATGCCAGTCACCCCTAAATATCGGGCTGTGATGGGGGTGCTCGCCTATCCCAATATTGAAGCGTTACCCATCAAACCCGATTTAGCCGTCATCTGTACCCGCGCTTGCCGTGTGCCCGCCATCGTTGAAACCCTGGCGCAATTTGGTTGTAAAGTGGCGATAATTATGGCGTCGGGCATGGCGCAGGAATTTAACGAAGATGGCGTGAGTCTGCTCGACCAGACCATGCAAAATGCCAAGCGTTACGGGATGCGTATTCTGGGGCCAAATAGCTTAGGTATGTTGTTGCCGCCATTGGGATTAAACGCCAGTTTAGCCCATGCCAGCGCCCTACCGGGTAAAATTGCCTTCGTGTCTCAATCGGCCGCCATTTGTACAACGGTACTCGATTGGGCTAATAACAAAGGTATTGGCTTTTCGTCCTTTATCTCTCTGGGCGATGCCACCGACATTAACTTTGACGAATTGCTCGATTACCTTGGCCGCGACAGTCGCACCAGTGCCATCATGCTTTATATCGATTCTGTGAATGAGAAACGCCATTTTCTCTCCGCTGCCCGAGCCGCCTCACGCAATAAACCGATTCTGGTGATTAAATCTGGTCGCAGCGCCGAAGGGGCCCGCGCCGCAAAATTACATACGGGCGGCGTTGGCGGTAACGATGCCGTATATGAAGCCGCATTTCGCCGTGCGGGTATGCTACGGGTTAACGACTTGATTGAACTGTTTGCCGCGGTTGAAAGCCTTGCGCATTCCAATCCGCTGCAAGGTGAACGCTTAGGGATTATCAGTAATGGTGGCGGCCCCGCGGTGTTAGCGGTGGATGAACTTATTATGCGCGGCGGTAAACTGGCAGAATTGTCAGATGACACCATAGCCAAATTAGAGGCCGTGTTACCTAATACTTGGTCAAGGCAAAATCCCATCGATATTATTGGTGATGCGAACGCGTCACGATATGCTAAAGCCTTGACTATCTTGATGGATTCCAATGAGCTGGATGCCATTTTGGTATTACACTCACCTTCGGCGCTCGGTGAAAGCGTTGAAATCGCCGATGCCTTGATTAGCGTGATCCACGCGCACCCGAAAAAGAATCGCCTTAATATTTTGACCAACTGGAGCGGCGAAGACTCAGCCTATCAGGCGCGAAAACGCTTCACTAAGGGCGGCATATCCACCTATCGTACGCCCGAAGGCGCCGTGGGTGCTTTTATGCATATGGTTGAATACCGCCGTAACCAAAAACTGCTGCAAGAAGTACCGCAATCGATCCCCGACAATATTCCTACCGATAGCCACACGGCGCGCAAATTACTGCAAGCGGCTCAAGCGAAAGGTAAATCTGTACTCGAAACCCACGAGGCAAGTCCTATTTTGCGTGCCTATGGGCTTAACACGATAGACACTTGGTTTGTGAAAGATGCCGATGAAGCGGTCGCCATCGCTAATGAAGCGGGCTATCCCTTAGCGTTAAAAGTGCAGTCTCCGAATATCTTGCATAAGTCCGATGTGCACGGAGTGATGCTCAATCTAACCTCGGCCGAAGATATCCGCCACGCCGCGAGTGCCATTACTCAAAGGGTGCATCAAGCCAATCCAGAAGCCATTATCGAAGGCATGATAGTGCAAAAGATGGCGTTGACCGCTGGCGCACAGGAAATCCGTGTTGCAGTAATCAGCGATCCTGTCTTTGGTCCAGCAATTTGTTTGGGTGAAGGCGGTTCTGAATGGGATCCCACCAATGACGCCGCCGTTGCCCTGCCGCCACTGAATATGGCACTGGCGCGTTACATGGTGATCCAAGCGTTAAAGACCCATAAGTTGAAGGACAGGCATTTACCGCTCGGTTTAGACATGAATGCCCTGTGTGTGATGCTAACGCAAATATCCCACATCATTATCGATTGCCCCGAAATCGCCACTTTGGATTTAAACCCAGTATTAGCCGCGGGTGAAAACATCACTCTGCTCGATGTGAATATCCGTTTGCACGATGCCAATGCCGACAGTTCATCGCGCATGGCCATCATGCCGTATCCGAAGGAATTAGAAGAAGTTGCAGAGCTTAAAAACGGTCTTAAGGTGATGCTAAGACCGATTCTTCCCGAAGATGAGCCCAAGCATTTGGCCTTTGATAATTCGTTATCCGATGAAGACAGATACAAACGCTATTTTGGGGTGCGCTCGAAAATGACCCATGAGGAAATGGCAGTATTAACCCAAATCGATTACGCCCGTGAGATGGCTTTTATCGCCACCGCCAAAGGCCCCGATGGTGATGACATCACTTTAGGTGCGGTGCGTGCGTCCATCGACCCCGACAATACCGAGGCCGAGTTTGCCATGGCAGTTCGCGGCGATCATCAAGGTATAGGTTTAGGTAAGTTGTTGCTCGAAAAACTGATTAAGTATTATCAAGCTAACGATACGCCCGTGCTCACCGGCTTTACTATGTTCGAGAATCGCAATATGGCCAGCCTTGCCAAGAGTCTCGGTTTTAAAGTGAGCTTCGACATGGAGGAGCATTTGATCAAAATGCATATGGATTTAAAACCGCCCAGTGACAAATAGCGCCTATCCAAACTTAAAAAAACGCCGCAATGATTTGCGGCGTTTTGTTATCACATCTGCTGAAATCCATAGTACAACCACAAAGTTTAATTTTTATGCAACTTACTCTTATCTATTAATCACTTAAAATGTCAGGATGCTTGAGAAGAGTATCGGTAATAAGCCTAGGCCGTGCACCATTGGCTGAATAAATGCAGCAAAATTAACCTGTTTATGGTAACTGAACCAGCAAAAACTCAATCACGATTCAACCTATCTGATTAACCTCTCACGCAGTTACGGCCTTCGGCCTTAGCTTGATACAGCGCTTTGTCGGCGCGACTGAATAGGGTTTCTGCATCGTCGCCTTGCTGTAATGAAGCGAGACCAATCGAAACAGTAATTGCGCCAAGGGAAAGCTTTTTGTCTTTTCCTATGGTTAAGCGGCGCTCAGAGATACGTTCCCGAAGATTTTCAGCCACTTGTAATGCATCGTGAAAATGAGTGTTCGGTAACACCACCACAAATTCTTCGCCGCCATAGCGCGCCACAAAGTCATCCCCTCGCACACATTGTTTTAAGGCTAATGCGACATAGGCCAACACTTTATCGCCGGTCAAATGGCCATAGGTGTCGTTAAAGGCTTTAAAATTATCAATATCGATCAGTAAAAGACTGCAACGGGTTTGGTGATCTTGGGAGAGGTAGATTTGATCTTGAATACTTAACTCGTAGGCACGGCGATTGTGCAGCGAGGTTAATTGGTCAGTCATCGCTGCTAGGCTCAGGTTTTCCATTTCCGATTTAAGATTTTGCACTTCTTGGCCCATGGTGCACAGGCTTTGCTCCATCTCACGGTTGTTGATTAGCAGCATCTGCATTTCATCGACTACACCATCAACCAGCTCGTTTAAGGTATTAATGTCGGGATTTGTCTGTAGACGTAGACCAAACTCGGCTAATGAACCTGAAAACGCCGCGGTGCCTTGACTCAACTGGCTGATTTTACTTAACAAACTATTGATCAGGATTTGCGTTTCAATCTGCACATTTTCAATCACTTCGGGTGACTGTTCTTGAATGAAGTTCTTATACAGGCTGGTGTTGACCTCTTTAGTAAAAGAGACCGAATTAGCCAGAAAGCCATCAATCGCACGATTTAAATCGAGATTTGTCCCTGCAAAATATTCATACCAAACAGTGTAGTTTTCAGGTGTAACGGGGATATCGAGGGCAGACATTTGCGGTACGGCCAAACGCAAAATTTGCGCGGCAGAATCAAGCTCTTTATTTTCTGCAGTAGAAGACATAAATCGCGAACCATAGACTTGTTATGTTTTTGTATGCATTAAGTTAACTCAAGTGCTTCAGTTTGGATATGGGAGAAATCAATTATTATGATAGGGAGCAAAAGAAAAGAGGATGTTGCCATCCTCTTTGAAGTTCATACTTGGATCGACTAAGACAAACTAACGAGGTATCACTCAATAACTTTTGGTCAGTAGATCGCTCTTAGTCACAAGATAACATTGAGTCACAAGATAACATTGAGTCGCACGATAATGTTAGCGACTCAATATTGATGAGTTAATGGGTTGATTAACCTCGACAACTGGCAAAGATATCTAACTTAGGCTGATATACCTCGGTCTTGACATTCATTAGGCCTAAAAGACTGTCGAATAAATTGTCATGGGAGAAACCGCCCTTCGCCGCGTGCTCTGCTAAACAAGCCATATCTAAGTGGTTATCTTTACTGAAATCTTCAGATACCCAAGCAAGCATAGGAATACTCGTCTGTTCAATTGGCGCAATGCTGTAAGGTGCGCCATGTAAATACATGCCCTTCTCACCTAAAGACTCGCCGTGGTCGCTGAGATACAACATGGCGGGATCAAATTTATCTTGCTGATTTTGTAACTTTTTCACTACTTCGCTGATGATGTAGTCAGTATACAAAATGGTGTTGTCGTAGGTGTTCATCAGCTCATCTGGGCTACAGTTTTGGATATCGCTGCGCTGACAATCCGGTGTAAACTTACGGTGCTCCGGTGGATAACGTAAGAAATACGTCGGTCCATGGCTACCAATCACATGCAACACAATCACAGTATCTTTGCGTTCTGCAGTGGCCAAGGTTTCATCTAATTTGTTGAGTAACACTTGGTCGAAACAATATTGGCCAGTACACAACTCAGGATCGCTGTTCAAATCAATCGAAATGTTTTCAACTTGATCGCACACCCCTTTACAGCCAGAGTCGTTATCAAACCATTGCACTTTAATCCCGCCATGGTTCAACACATCTACCGCAGTATCTTGGGCATAGGCACGGCGAGAATCGTAATCTTCCCGTCCCATGCGCGAGAACATGCAAGGAAGAGAAACAGCCGTTGCCGTGCCACATGAACTGGTATCTTTAAAGACAATTAAGCCTTGATCTTGGGTATGGGCGTTGGTTGGCTTGTCGTAACCATAATACTGATAACTCATCGAACGCGCGGTTTCACCGACCACAAGCACTAATAAGTTAGGTTTACCATTAAGGTTGGCACTGACATTTTTAGCATCGAGACCCAGCGGCTGATATTCAATCGGCGTTTGTAAGTAGTGCACATTAATGTACTTAGACGCAGCGCCAATAAAATACGTCGGTACGATATAACGTTTTAGCTCGTCGTTGTTGCGGCCAAAGGCGGCGTAATCTTGGAAATAAAAGAAAGCAATAATGCCGAGCCCCGCCAACATCGCCAGCATAAACAGCACTTTATGCAGTAACTCTTTGAAGAAAGGCTGGTACTGAATATCGGCCTTATAGATAAGGTACGCAGGTAAAATCCCTGTCAGTAACATATTCATTATCGAAGCATAATTCACATACATCAGCGCTTCGGCATGATTGGTTTGAAAGGTGTTTTCTATCATGCCGTAATCAAACACGACATTGTATTGATAGGCGGCGAAGAACACACTCGATGACAACAAGGTGAGTATGATGAAAAACGGCTTAACGAGGTACTTCACCGTAAATAAGGAAAACACAAAACTGAGGGCAAAGGCTAAAAACAACGGCATAGTGGCGATGAAAATAGGATCGACATCCGGTTGTTTTTCGATGCCTTTTTTAATGATGCCGAATAGTGGGATATTGAAAATACAAACGTAAAATAACGCTGTGATAAAAGTGAATCGATTCACCGATAGAGTCTTAAATCTTGCTAGCACTGATAGCTCTCACTCAAATTAGTTGTTTGTCGAGACTAACTTAATATTCTTAAGGTAATCTTAGGCTGTAACAGTCAAATTTTTTGCCATAGTAGCAAGCTCTTGGTAATGGCTCAAATTATCTGTGGTTAATGCTTACATTTTAAAAACAAACTTAAAAAAACGGCCGAACCTCAATGAGTTCGACCGTTTTTTGCTCCCCAACCTATTAGGGCCTTGCTCGGTTTTTATCACCAACGAATTAACAATTCATGTTAACCCTGCGGTGATTATCGTAACTGCTGTAATAAGTAGGCAAACGCCATTGAATTAAGTTCCGCAGCTTGATTATTATCTGCAGCGCCGGCGTGGCCACCTTCGATATTTTCGTAGTACAACACATCAATCCCCATGTCTTTCATCTTAGCGACCATCTTACGGGCGTGACCTGGGTGAACCCTGTCGTCACGGGTAGATGTGGTGAAAAAGACCTTTGGATAATGCACGTCTTTATGCAGGTTATGATAAGGCGAGTAGGTTTTAATGTACGCCCATTCTTCTGGAATATCAGGGTTACCGTATTCGCCCATCCAGCTGGCACCCGCTAGCAACTTATTGAATCTAAACATATCAAGTAAAGGTACTTGGCACACGACAGCATTATAAAGATCTGGTCTGCGGGTAAATGCCGCGCCCATTAACAGGCCGCCATTGCTGCCGCCTTGGATGCCTAAATGTTTGCTTGAGGTGATTTTACGGGCAATCAAATCCTCAGCGATTGCCTCAAAATCCTCATAGGCTTTATGTCGATTTTGCTTTAACGCCGCTTGATGCCAAGCAGGACCGTACTCGCCACCGCCACGAATGTTGGATAACACATAAACGCCGCCCTGCTCTAACCAATTCTTACCAATGGTGGCCGAATAAGAAGGACGCAGCGACACTTCAAACCCGCCGTAACCGTAAAGTAGCGTGGGATGAGTGCCATCTAACTTAAGATCCTTAGCCATCACCACAAAGTACGGTACTTTAGTGCCATCTTTAGACGTCGCAAAATATTGCTCAGTTTTAAACTTGTCCGCAGCAAACTGTTGCGGCATACCTTTAATTTTCTTTGGATTTAAGGTTTTGGCATTCACAGTGTAGAGACTTGAAGGCTCAAGAAAACTAGTGTAATTCACGAAGAAATCATCACTGTCTTGCTCAACGTCCATTACAGTCAAGGCGCCATTCGCTTCAAACGGTACGTGAGTGCTCTGCCAAGCGCCCTTTTCGTCTTGCTCATAACGCACTAATTTACTTTTCACGTTATCGAGCCAATTAACAAAAATTGCACTCTTGCTAAAACTGAGCTGCGCAATCGATGCGGTTTGAGTCGGGCTCACAAATAAACTGAACTTGGCTTTTTGGGCGATAAGATCCGCCACATCGGCATACACGACCGCGCCTTGCTTAAAGTTACCGTCTTTATTGGTTAAATCACTCTTTAACTCAATGAATAACTTACCTTTGAAATAACCTTTAATCTCAGCATCTTGCGGTAAAGGCAATCCAATGAGTTTACCGTCTTGGTACACATATTGGCTGGCGGTATAGAAGGTATGCGCCTCGGTCACTAAACTCAGCGGGGTTTTATCATCGAATAACACCCAGCCAGAGACTGCAACTGAAGCCTTGTCGCCGGTGAAAACAGGCTTAGCTTGCTCGAGTGGCGTGCCGCGTTGCCACAGTTTAACGCCCCTTGGATATCCCGAATCCGTCATGCTTTGACCATCACCAAAATCCGTACCGACAAAGGCGTGATCTTTATCTATCCAGCTCAGGCTCGATTTGGCTTCTTTTAAAAAGAATGGCTTATCTTTGGCAGCAACAAAAGATTTAGTGTTGAGATTAAATTCTCGCACTTCCACCGCATCGGCTCCGCCGCGTGACAAGGATACAAAACAGCGCTCATTTTCAGGATATTGACAGCTAATATCCTTAAATACCCAATTGACGGCTTCGGCTTTACCTAAGGCATCGATATCGAGCACGGTTTCCCATTTAGGATCGGCCTTGGCATATTCTTCCATTGTGGTGCGACGGTAAATGCCGCGCACATGGGTGTCATCCTTCCAAAAGTTGTATAACTTGTCGCCAATATGGGTGGCGTAAGGAATACGTTCTTTATCGTTCAGGATGGCGAGGCTGTTCGCCACTAAGGTATCAAAACCTTTGAACGCTTTAATTTCGGCGGCCGATGCTGCATTTTGGGTTTTCACCCATTCCATAGGCTTAGCGCCTTCAACATCTTCCAACCAAATATATTTATCTTCTTCTGCGTGAAGTTGACCGCTCATTCCGAGCACTCCTGCAATGCACCAAGGCAGTAATTTATTATTCATTCTATTCCTTTTATACAAAGTCCATCTTGAGATCTGCACTTACATTACCTTAATTAATATCCAGTTCAACTATTAATCCAACAAGAATGTAACAAAAGGTAAGATACTGTAATAGCAGATGATTAATCTAGAATGAATCGCGTTTTTAAAGATGTCGTGCTATAAAAAAAGCGTCAACGAGGGACGCTTTTTAGTCGATGACGTAAGGTAAATTAAAACTCGTTATTCATGCGTGACAGCAAATTAAGCAGCACGATTCGTTCCTCACTGCTCATTTTTGCGGTGAGATCTGTGGTGAGTTGTAGATGCAAAGCATCATGTTCAAGGAACAAGGCTTGGCCCTTCTCAGTTAACTCCACCAGAATCGAACGGCGATCGGTTTCATGGGGGCGTCGCACGACCCACTGTGCCTCTACCATTTTATCGATTTGAACAGTTAATGTGCCGGTCGTGACACCAATCTTGTCCGCCAGTTCCTTCATTCGCATAGCGCCGTGCACGCCAAGTAACTCAATGGTGTGCACCTGCGACAGACTAAAACCTTTGTCACGTACAATGGCGTGCTCCCAAGATGACAGCTTTTCGTAAAATTCAATAATCACATGATTTAATGCATGATCTGTTGAATGTACAGCCATTGAATGTGGCTCACTTGAATGCAGGTTTGATGAATGATGATGTTCAACAGTCATTAGGCTTCCTTAGCCATACACTCGCGCTGACGGCAAGTATGGAGTTCGATGGTGATATGGGCCAACTCAGGAAATTGTGACAGTAACTGATTAAAATAACTGATATCTTTCGGTGAATGGGACACGATGGACACCATAATAGCATGGTGATCGGCGCTCACTCGCCAAAGATGTAAATCGGCCACTTGATGATCTGTTACAGCTTCAATGGTTTGCGTGACTTTACGTTGTAATGATGCTTTAACGCCGCCGTCCAGCAAAATAGGACTGGTTTGCTGAATGAGTCCCCAAGACCAACGGCTGATAATCACAGCGCCGACAATCCCCATAATCGGGTCGAGCCAAGTTAGTCCCATGTATTTACCAAACAACAAGGCAGCGATGGCGAGCACTGACGTTAATGCATCGGCTAGTACGTGAAAATAGGCCGCGCGTAGGTTGTGATCATGGCCACCGTGGGCCTTCTGGCTCTTGTGCTCATGCTCATGCTCATGCTCATGCTCAGCAGCATGTTGGTGATCCTGTTTATGTTGGCAATGGCTATGATCATGATGACTTTCATCGTGTGAATGTGCTGTATGGGCATGATCGTCATGGGGGTTTGCTTGGCTGTTATGATGCGCGTGAGCATGTTCGTCTTCATGATCATGGTAGTGACTATGATCATGTCCATGACCGTGACTATGACCATGAGCGTGCCCATGGTCGTGGGTATGATGATCTTTTAGTAAAAATACACTCAGTATATTGACGCTTAAACCAATAACGGCCACAAAAATAGCTTCGTTGAAATGAATTTGCTCAGGACTGATCAGCCGCATTCCCGATTCAATCAACATCACCAATGCCACTAAACCTAAGGCTATTGCACTGGTGTAACCGCCAAGCACACTCACCTTACCTGTGCCAAAGGCAAAAGCAGGATCGTTAGCGTGTTTACGGGCATAGGAATAGGCAAACAGGGTGATCATAAAGGCCGCGGCATGGGTGCCCATGTGCCAACCGTCGGCGAGCAATGCCATAGAACCGTAAATGGTTCCGGCAGCAATTTCTGCCACCATAGTGATCACTGTTAAATACAGTACATAGCGCGTGTTCTTTTCGCCATCGCGGTTCTGACTCGAAAACTCATGTGAGTGTTGCCATTGGGCGAGTGAGTGCCCTTGGCGTTGGGCTGAAGCTTGATGCCCTGTCGCTTGCTCGGCTGCTGTTGATTTCATTGTGTAATTCCTACTCCATGTCCATCGCTATCAATGATAAAAAACGTGTTGCCAGAATTATAGTTTGAAAATCAAAATATATGAAGATCAAATCAACCATTTATCAAGATATACCGTTTTCAAACTTTTAAACATACATGCGGATCCCCATAATGCACCAGTACTCCTCTCACGAGTCGAGACGCAGATATGTGAATTAAGATCGGCAGCTAGACTAGGCAAAGGATATCAGGCAAGGTTTAATGGATTAGCGTTTGATTTATGTGTGAAAACAGCTGAGTCAGCAGAGTAAGATTGGCTTTATTGCAGCCTTATTATTCAGATGGATAAAAATTATTTGGGTAAAAATCGATTTTTTATTGAATAATTTAACCCTTTTTTACCTCTGCTGCGTTTATAGGGAGCAGAACAACGACAAACTTGTCGACATCCACTCAGTTCGATTAGGAGAAACAAGATGAAATTGAAGACCTTATTTAGCGTTAGCGCTGTTCCCCTTGCATTTGCATTATTGTCATTCAATGCTGCGGCAGTCAGCCCGCCACACTCAACAGGATTAGATGCGCCTATGATCAGCATTCAACGTTTTGACCCAAAAGATTACAGCGCACAGGAAGCGACTAAGATGTTCCCTGCTCCGGCGGCCGGTATGGTGCAGCACATCCTGAGTTTGCCTAAGTTAGAAAACGAAGATGACTACATGATCGAAATCCAAATTGGCCAGACTCAAATGGTCGATTGCAATAAGCATGGATTAAACGGGGAATTGAAGGAACTGACAGTAAAAGGTTGGGGTTATAACTACTATCAAGTGGATGAAATCGCTGAAGGGCCGAGCACTATGATGGCCTGTTTCGAACTGGCGAAGAAAGAAGCTTTTGTACGTATTCCGGGTGAACTGAAAATGCGCTACGACAGTCGCTTACCTAAGGTATTTTATCTACCAGAAGGCGCTGAACTGCGTTTCAGAACGTGGAAAGTAGATTCAACTTATCAATATTCCAAGTAAGTAGCACGATTTTTATGCTCGAGTCACCAATCGAATGCGCTTCGAGTCTTTGCTGATTGATAAAAGCAAAGACTCGAAGAACATTAACTAGAATCGTTTAATTCTAACGACTTGCATGATTTCTATCTCAAAACCCGCCACAGTTTCTGTCTCTGGGTAATAGATGACATTGATCTTTTGCCCTTGCAGATTACGATATTTTTTCACCCGTCTGAATTTAAACGGCACATCACAATCTTCAATCATAACAGTATGTTGTACCCACTCTGCCTTTTCCCTTTGCATATGGGAAACCACAGTCACACCTTCAGAGTGAACTAAATGTTCATGGGTGGCTAACATCTTTTTTACGGCCTTATTCATGTTCAACTCTTTTATCATCTAGTTGCGACAACAGTGACTCAACTTTCTGTTTAATTTCAGCATATCTCAATTTTTCACAGCGGCCGAAGCCACTTAACTTACGCACTTGAAAACGACTCACTAAAGGAACCGACATGCCTGCGAGGCAACGACAATAGGTATCGAGTGACAAAGCATCAATGCCTTTAGCCGTTAAATGATGTTTCAACTCACGCAAATCAGCCAATATCTGCTTATCTGTCGGCCAAGTTGGTTCCCTCGAATAGCGCAACTTAGCAATATTGCCACGGCAAACACTGCAATGACCGCAGACCGCTGGCGTCTCATTATCATCAAAATAACGGGATAAATTGTGGCTTAAGCACGTCTCAAGTTCAAAAAAGCGGACTAACTGCGCGATTCGCGCAATTTCTTTCTGCTCTTTATCGATAAAATAATGGTACAGCTCATCGATGAGTTCGGGACGCGCTAATGCGGCAACATCCACCCGATACACATCGGTAATTCGTTTAGTTTCTAATTCAATGAACTGATGTTCAGCTAAATATTCCAGCGCGGCTAACACGCGGCTGCGCTCATGACCCGTTGCACTGTACAAGGCATCAAAATCTAACGCGCCCCATATTTTCTTCATCTGCGTATGATTAAAAATCTGCGTCAAAAACGCCTGCCGCTCGGGATTAAATCGGCTCAGAATGGCGTGTTTGTCGACCAAAAACTTGTAATTAACGTCAGCGTAGTAAGCGAATAACGGCTTAACTACACCTAAAATTTCCAATTGAACGAGTAACGTTTTTAACGGTAACTGGCGAATATTACTTGCCGTCGACACGCCATTGAGCTGACATTCCCACTGACCGGAATCTTGTTCAAGTCGAATAGCCTCAATGACTTGTGCTATACCTTCTCGCTCTGGCGTATCGCCATACACAAAATTCTCAACGGTATTGAGCCCGTCAAGATTGGCCAAGGTGACACAATGGGATAACGCACCATCACGCCCAGCTCTGCCGATTTCTTGGCTGTAGTTTTCAATAGATTTAGGCAAATCGTAGTGGATCACAAAACGAATATTGCTCTTATCGATTCCCATGCCAAAAGCGATGGTTGCCACCACCACTTGCAGCTTATCCTGCATAAAATCATTTTGAATTTGTTGACGCTTTTCATCTTCAAATCCAGCATGATAGGCACTGGCGACTATCCCTTGTTGGCTCAAGAGTCGTGCGACCGTTTCGGCGGTTTGCTGCAAAGTCACATACACAATGCCGGCACCTGAGAATGATGCTATCAGCTTAACCAGTAAGGCATTCTTCTCTTGCGTTGATACAGGCAGAACAGTCAAATCTAAATTGGGTCGATAAAATCCCGTTTGCACTATGTGTTCAGCCGCAATATCAAAGCGCTTGGCCATATCCAGTTTCACTTTACGTGTTGCTGTGGCCGTCAATAACAGTACCAATGGGATCTCAAGCTCACGCCGATAGTCGGGCAATTTAAGATAATCGGGCCGAAAATTATGGCCCCACTCTGAAATACAATGCGCCTCATCGACGACCAGCATGGACAGCGGAACCGATTGAATAAATTGCCGAAAACGTTCATTTTTGAAACGTTCCACCGACACCATCAAGATTTTCAGCTTGCCAGAGCGCGCATCTGCCATCACTTGCTGACTCTGCTCGGCGCTTAAGGTTGAATCTATGCTGGCCGCATGAATTCCCTTAGATTGTAAAAATTCCAGCTGATCTTTCATCAAGGCGAGTAAAGGCGAAATCACTAAACTCAAATGGGGTAACTGCAATGCTGTAAATTGATAACAAAGGGATTTACCAGAACCCGTCGGAAAAATCGCTAAACTCGACTTCCCCGCCAACAGTTGTGTTATCGTTTGCGCTTGGCCTGGGCGAAATTCAGAAAACCCGAAATCCTGCTGCAACAAACTAATGTATGGATTGGTTTCTGGAATGGGATTGAACATCAACCGTCCTTTACACTCATCCTTACCACCCAAAAAATTCGGGTATACCGCAAGAAAAAGATTCAGCATTAAGTGAGTCGACTAGTCTAGCAAATTTTGAGGTACTTTACGGAGTTAATTACCGACAACTGAGTTTTGGAGCTGAATTTATCGGTTGAAAACCATGATGCCGCAGATAAAGTGCGACGGTTAATCTATTGATTTTATAAGAAGTAATTGGCTATTCTTATAAAAAATTAAATGCAAAAATAAAAACGGCTTTAAAAAATGAGCGATGGACAATGTAAGCGCCGAGGCTAGAGCTTAGGTTCATCTCGGCAATATGCAGTCTTCAGTTTAAGGTTTTCTCGCAAGGTATAAATTAATCAGCGAGGTGAGTTTATCCTGAAATCTTTCTTCAAAACTATCAATATCACGTCCGATAGAGACAAGATATTTAGTCGCTTGTTCGCGGGAAAGTAATTTATTGGCAACACTGTATTGCATCTCTTCCAAGGTTTTATCGTATCTTGGGATCAGCAACCAAGTGCCAACATCGACGTCGAAATGTTGCATCGCTTTCTGGGCCAAAGCACAAAAAGCCTCAATATGATCCACACCATCTGGTCCGAGACAGCCAGGCTCAATTCGGCACAGGACAGCAATTTTCCTATCATTTTCAATGCTTACACTCATTTCTGATGCCCCATGTTACCAAGTCTTAAACTTAAAAAATCCCTTTAAACTTAACAGCAATTTTACGTGTCTGCACAGATAAGTCACGGCTTACTTGCTCATTTAAGCGATTATTAACAAATCCATTTTAGGCGATATTGCGACGTCATAATAAAGATCAACAGAACTTAACTCTGCCCATTTTATTTCAGGACGAGACAAGCCAGAGATTATTCATCAAGCATATCGTCGACACTCATATTGTCATCTAGGTCATCTGGATGCAGCAAATGGTTTTGTGAGTTATCGGCATCATGTTCTGACAATAAGTTATCAATCGCCTGATCAAAACTGTCTAACTTTTGTGTCTCCATATAACGCTTTAATCTCTGAATAATATCCCTACTTACCTCGATATGGGATTTTTTCTGACGCTTTTTTATTTGAGATAACTCTTTACGAACCATGCGCCAACCAAAATCAGTAAAATACTGATTGAGCATTTTGTTTACGTTCATGAGCTCGTTGTCGAGCCGCTGTGTCTTTTTACGTAATCGGACCAATTCATTTAATTGTGTCACCAACTCAGTATAGGAAATCCTTTGTAACTCAGCGTCACAAAACCAATCTGGCTTAGATGCCACAGCTTCAGGATTGATAAGGCGATAAATTAAGGGTAAGGCAAAAATTAATTCTGCTTCCTCAAGCAATAATAATTTTCTTCCTGCTGTCGGTTTGTCTTGTTGATATATCCAAGCTTGCGGTTCCATAAATACGTTTCTTTAGTTAAGCATGCGTTTAATGCGGATGAAATAAATGGGACCTCATGCTAGTACAAATCGATAAGTATTAATATATGGTTCAACCATTTTATTGACTGAGAATCGATCCCTTACGCTTCTCTTTTACCTTTGGCAGAAATAGCTGAACGCATATCACGTCAAGTACCAGATAAGCGGTTGTCGTTATTAGCTTAAATTTCACCCGACACACAAGCCTAGTTTAGCGGCATGCCATTTATGTAGATCAATATAATGGTTAAACCATTCTTTAAAATTATGCGTCTGTGGCTAACCAAGTTCGAAACCAATGCATAGAGAAAGTACGAATTTCATACTATCATTGCCTTTAATTTCATATCCGCTTAATTAATCGCCATTGTTAGAATAGGTTTACCTTGGCTGTTTTTTAAACTAAATAATCCAGCTAAATGTTATTTAATGCCCCCTCCTCTGATAAAAGATGATTATTTAAACAAATAAGCACTCTACCAGTGATAATGACGATTATCACTGGTAAATATAGCCATGATTTGCGTATAATTACGCCTTATTAATTCGATATCAGGTAACTTCAACGGCATGTCTAAAATGATCCGGACAAATAGTAATGCTCAAAATAACGCCAATATATCGAATGAAAGAGTGAAAGAATCAGATCATCACCATAATAACCGTGCTGAACAGCCACGTTTTTTTGAAGAGTCCTTCCTACCACAATCTGTTCGAAGTGATTATTTAAGCGCCGCCGAAGAAACTGAATACGAAATTTCAGTGAACACTCGCCGTGTTTATAATACGAGCTTTAGTGTATTTAGCCGTTATTGTGCCGAGCACCAACTTCAGGCCCTGCCCGCAGATCCACGAAGCGTAATTTCATTTATTGGTCATCAAAAAGAGTTGATCCAAGAAAGCACTGGCGTTCAACTTTCAAAGCAAACATTAACCACAAGGTTGGCAGCAATTCGCTACCATCATATTCAAGCGGGATTCCACTCGCCTACCGAACATCCTCTGGTGATCAGAGTAATGCGCGGTTTGAGCAGAAATCAATCTCGCCATGTGAGTGACTATGATCAACAACCCATTATGTATGATGAAGTGGAAATGTTGATCCAAGCTATCGATGAGCAAGTACAGCCATTAACCCGAGCGCGGGACAAAGCGATTATTCAATTAGGATTACAAGGTGGGTTTCGTCGTTCTGAACTGGCAGATATAAAAGTTCAGTATGTCAGTTTTCTGCGTAACAAATTAAAAGTGCGCCTGCCCTATTCGAAGAGTAATCAGCAAGGCCAACGGGAATGGAAAGACCTGCCAGACCATGAACCCTTTGCAGCACTCGACGCCGTGAAAAATTGGTTATCGTTGGCCAATATTGAAGACGGACATTTATTTAGATCGCTTTCCCGTGATGGAAAAAATTTACGTCCGTATCAAATGAAAGACCGACATTGCGGATCTAGTTCATTACTGAATAAAAATAGTGGTTTCCTTACCGGCGATGATATTTATCGCATCATTAAGAAATATTGTACTAAAGCAGGACTGCCCGCCAAATTTTATGGCGCTCACAGTTTGCGCAGTGGTTGCGTAACACAACTGCATGAAAATAATAAAGATCACTTGTACATCATGGCCAGAACCGGACATACAGATCCGCGCTCACTTCGTCACTATTTAAAACCAAAAGACTGAAACTTAACGATCACAGGTCAAGCATTAACTTCTCGTTTTAGCCTGAATTTTAAACTGAGAAATAAACTTCACTTGATTATTCTAAGAAGGAAAAGGATTTCACTCAAAGGACATTAATGTACAGAACTAATAAGTATTAATGGAAACACATTAGATAATTATATAAACTAACAATTTAAGTTATATTAAAAACATCTAATTAGAGCAATAAATCTAATTAATGTTATTTTAAGATTGATATCTTTCCAACCTAAAATACTTATCACATCCAATTTAAAATTCTTAAAATATATAAGCTTGGTTAGTATGTAAATTATTCCTGTAATATAAAATCAGCTTTATTGTCATATTGGTACTTTAGCCTTAGGCACGAAATTTAATTCATCGTACTAGCCGGAGTAAAATATGAGTAAGGCCACCTTTGATCCTACACTTTATAATAAAAGTAATAATGAACCCTTTAATCAAGTGTTGGATAAGCATTTATCTCGCCGTAATTTCGTAAAAAGTGGCTTAGGCCTCAGCGCTATGACTGCTTTTGCCAGTGTTGGCTTAACCGCTTGTGGTTCAGACAATGAAACTGTTCCTAAACCTGTCGATCCAGTCACGCCAGTGCCACCGACTAAAAGTAGCGCTAAGCTTAACTTTACATCGGTTGCGGGTTCTCGCTTAGATGCGGTTGTCGTGCCAGAAGGTTACACAGCGCAGGTGTTAGCACCTTGGGGCACGCCATTAAACGCAAAAGCGGCGCCATGGAAAAACGATGGTAGTAACACGGCCGATGACCAAGCCAACTCAGTGGGCATGCACCACGATGGCATGCATTTCTTCCCATTAAATGATGCGGGTGATGACGGTCTACTCTGCATTAACCACGAATACATTGACGAAGATGCTTTGCATCCTACGGGCCAGACATTTGACCCCACTTCTGGTCTTCGCACTGTGATCGATGAAGTGCGCAAAGAAATTAACGCCCATGGCGTGTCGGTTGTACGTATAAAACTGATGAATAATCAATGGGAAGTCGTCAGTAATGATGGTCATAACCGTCGATTCACTGGCGCGACTGTGATGGATATCAGCGGTCCTCTGGCCTACTCTTCGCTACTCGAAACCCGCTATTCTCCCGATGGCAGCCAAGCACGCGGCACCTTAAATAACTGTGGTAATGGCTACACGCCTTGGGGCACTTACCTGACCTGTGAAGAAAATTGGCCAGGCTATTTTGCCAATCGTGGCAGCTTAACGCCCGATCAGAGTCGCATCGGGATCAGTAAAACCAGTACACGTTATGGCTGGGACGATCTTGCCGGTCATGATGAAGAACGTCTCGATGAATTTGCCCGTTTCGATGTCACGCCATCGGGCGCAAGTGCTCAGGATGACTACCGTAACGAAGCAAACGGCCACGGTTATATTGTGGAAATCGACCCGTACAACGCCACCTCTCGCGCGGTAAAACGTACAGCACTTGGTCGTTTCCGCCATGAAGGTTGTACCTTTGGCAAATTGACCGAAGGCAAACCCGTGGTGTTCTATTCTGGCCACGATTCTCAATTCGAATACCTCTATAAATTTGTCTCGGCTGCGGCCTGGGATGCAAAGGATGCTGACCGCAGCAACCGCCTGCAAACAGGCGATAAGTACATGAATGAAGGAACTTTATACGCGGCTAGATTCAATGAAAATGGTGGCGGTATTTGGTTGCCTTTGACGTTAGATAGCCAAACCTCAGACGGCAAAACCTTAAGCGATAGCTTCGAAACTTTGGCCGATATTATTTTAAACACAGCGGGCGCAGCGGACCTAGTCGGCGCGACACCTATGGACCGACCTGAATGGTGCGCGGTCGATCCGTTCACGGGTTCAGCTTATTTGACCCTGACCAACAACTCGAAACGTACCGAAGCCAATCCTGCTAACCCAAGATTGAAAAACTACTTCGGCCATATTATTCGTTGGGATGAAGGCGACAAAGCGACTGAATTTACATGGGATATTTTTGTTTTTGGATCACCCAGCGATGGCAATGCTGAGACCAACTTGTCAGGCTTAACCGATCTCAATCAATTTGCTAGCCCTGATGGGTTAGCCTTTGATAAACGCGGTATCTTGTGGGTTCAAACCGACAATGGCGCAAAGGAAGTTACCGAAGAAACCAACGATCAAATGCTCGCGATAGTGCCTTCAACACTGGTGGATGGCCAAGAGAAACAAGTAGGCGTAACGGCCGATAATCAAATGGAATTAAAGCGTTTCTTCGTCGGTCCCAACGACTGTGAAGTGACAGGTTTTGCCATTAGCCCTGATTACACTTCGGTATTTGCTAACATTCAGCACCCAGGTAACTGGCCTTATTCGTCTAATGCCGCTGAACAAACACCAGCAGAAGTCACATTACGGCCTCGCGCCGCCACTGTGGTTATTCGAAAATCAGATGGTAAAGAAGTTGCAGTTTAGTTTAAGACGTTATTTAAGGAATATATTTGCTTTAGTTAAAGCGCAAATAATGCTTTCTTGCCAGAGCAAACTTTAGCCTATATAAAACGCCCCTCAAGTGAGGGGAGTTTTTATTTAAGTTAGTCGCTGACTTAAATTTTTATATTACCCATTCATTTCGAAGATTAATTAACGCTTGCCGTTATTAGCCTGTTCAAAAGCTAGTTCAAAGGCATCGGTAAAATCTGTGATTGGCAGAAGATCTTCACGACAACGACGATTACGGCCCAGTAATGATGATTCAACAAATAAATCAAACCACGTACTTAAGGCTTTGCCATTAGCCGCTTCGCCTATCGCCCCTAATGCTAAGGATGCCACCTCGGCGGTGCCAAGTTGAAAGTCATGGCTGCCTTTACGCAATGCATAGGTCGCCAGCGTGTCGGGATCGAAGGAAAGCAGTGGCAAGGAATGCAAGTAAGGACTCTTACGAAACATTTTAATCGCTTCACGCCAACTGCCATCGAGCATGATCAGTAGCGGCCGTTTACCTTCGGCTAATGTCGACATCTGCACTTGGTTCAGTATTGTTTGTCCTTGCTCCGCATATTGGGCTGGAAACACTAAATAAGGCTGATATTGCGGCGAATCGAGCAAGGCAAGCAATGCCGCTTCAGGTTCTGTGCGCGACCAAATATAGGCGTGTGTATCTGGGATAAGATCCGCAATCAAGCGCCCACTGTTAGTTGGTTTTAGCACTTCGTCGTTGTACATGATCAGCAGGAAACTGGCTTGAGTTTGTAACTGACGACGCAGCGCACAGGTACAGAACTGCTCACCTAATAGGCATAATGGACAGCGGATCAGTTTTTTACCACGGGCACCAAAGGGCTTAGTCGAAATAGACTTACGGTACTGATATAAATGGTGCACTGCATGTGGGGCTAAAGCCATAAAAACCAATTCTCTTTCAAACTTATTAGGGGTTGCGGCTAAGTTATTCAGCACTTTCCTCTCGCGGTGGCGCAGTTTATCCCTTGGCCGTAAATGGCGCAATCTGCGCAATGCATTATCGGGATAAAAGGCATAAGTGTAGGTGCTTGATGGTATAAGCTGCTGACTCACCTTTGCATTATGATTAAGGAAACCTCTTAGAATAGCGCAACAACTGTAATACTAAAGTCCATGTCATCACGCAGTATTTAACGCTCGATTAGCGAGGTTAACCTTTCAGTTACTTACAGAGGGGATATTGACGCTAAATATCGGTAAGGACTTAACTTAATGGGGAATTACCGTAATATCGTGTGCAATCTCTACTCTATAAATGCAATTTCGATAAAAGGTCAATTATGCAACGACATACCCTGCTCGCTACCATGCCGTTATTAAGCGGTGTACTGCTCACTGCAACGCTTTTTTCTAATGTCACGACGGCCCAAACGCTTAATACCAAAGACATCCAGTCACTTGTTGATTCTGCAGTCAAACCACTGATGGCCGAGTACGGTATTCCCGGTGCGGTGATTGGCATCACCATTGAGGGTAAACAGTATTTTTACCAATATGGGGTCAGTTCTAAAACCACAGGGCAAAGTGTGACAGAACATACCCTGTTCGAGATTGGCTCTATCAGTAAAACCTTTACCGCGACACTGGCTAACTACGCACAGGGCGAAGGTAAATTAACACTCACGGATATGGCCAGCGATTATGTTCCAGCATTAAAAGGCAGCCATTTTGATAAGATTAGTCTCATCAATCTAGCGACGCACACTGCGGGAGATCTGCCGATGCAAGTTCCTGATAAGGTAACTAATAACGCAGAGTTAATGGATTACCTTAAGCATTGGCAACCGTCATTTGCCCCAGGGACTCACAGGAATTACGCGAACCCAACCATTGGCCTGCTCGGCATGATTGCCGCACAGAGTTTAAATAAAACGTTTCAGCAAGCACTTGAGCAAACACTATTTCCACAATTGGGTATGACAAGCAGCTATATCCAGGTTCCGAGCAGCAAAATGGCTGATTATGCCCAAGGCTACAATAAGCAAGACATGCCAGTGCGGGTCAATCCCGGCGTATTAGCCGATGAAGCCTATGGCGTTAAAACCACAGCCACAGATCTGCTGCATTTTGTGGAGGCCAATATGCAAATACACCCGCTAGCTAAGCCACTGCAAACGGCACTCGATGAGACCCACACGGGATACTTTGATGTGGGCATGATGACCCAAGATATGATTTGGGAGCATTACTCCTATCCTATTGATCTTGATAAAATACTTGAGGGTCATACTCAGGAAGTGGTGTTTGGCAGTACGCCAGTTAAACCTATAGTGCCGCCCCTCGCGCCGCAGCAAAATGTGTGGATTAATAAAACCGGCTCAACCGGCGGTTTTGCCGCTTATGCAGCATTTATTCCTGCGCAAAAGCTTGGCATAGTATTGTTAAGCAATAAAAATTATCCCGTTCCGCCACGGGTGACTGTGGGGTATCAGATTTTAACGGGCATAGAAAAACTACAAAAATAGTATCTTGCTAATCGCGACTATTAAAGGAGATAAGAAGATAGGCCGATTTGCTATCTCCTTTCTTATTTCTTCCTTATGCATATTTTTAGCGTGATTTTTTAGGGTGGCTTGTATTAGGCACCTTATCCACTTGTTTACCTCCAATCTCTTAATGGCCACTATTTTTAAGCAAACTCCCATGTAAGAAAATAGGCAGTGCAGGGTTAATCTGAGTGTTAATTCATTTTCAATTATTCGACCTAGTTAACAGACAAATAACCCCACGTAAGTTTAGCTTTACAGCTAAAAATGAAGAGAAAAACTTATGCGTCGCATTAAAAATTATTTCATCAAATCAATATGATTGACACTTGAAGTTACGCTTTTAGGGAGTAAGATGCGCGCAAATACCTTAAGTGACATTTTCGGAAATATCATGTCAGGCACGCCTCACTCTCCTATTCATCACGATGTCGCTCCAGCGGCGAGTCAGTCTAGTTTACTGTTAATGATTGTCTTTATGGTCGCCTGTGGCCAAATGGCGCAGACGATTTTTGTGCCTGCCCTTCCGCAAATTGCACTCGGGCTCCATGTGGACGCCAGTCAGCTACAAGCAGTGATGGCCTGTTACTTACTCTCCTATGGGATGTTTCAATTTGTGTATGGCCCAGTGTCAGATCGCGTTGGTCGTAAAATGCCACTCGTCGTGGGTATCGCTATTTTCATCATAGGAGCAGTGTTTGCGGCTCAGGCCACAAGCTTTAACCAACTGATTATGGCGAGCCTTATCCAAGGATTAGGCACAGCTAGCGCGGGCGCATTATGCCGGAGCATTCCCCGCGATCATTACTTTGGCGACCGACTGGTTAAATTTAATAGTTATGTTTCTATGGCCGTAGTGTTTTTACCTTTACTGGCACCATTTATCGGTAGCGCCAGTGCGGCCTACTTCGGCTGGCAAGCCGTGTACTGGGTGTTAGCAGGATTCGGTGCCGTGGTCTGGCTGTTATTGATATTCGCCTTTAAAGAGTCATTACCTAAGGCGCAGCGGGAACATCAAGCCGTTATCGCATCCTATCGGCATGTCCTGCGCCATAAAGCGTTTCGAGCTTACTTATTTTCTTTGATCGCGACCTTTGCGGGTATTGCGGCGTTTGAAGCTATTGCCGGCGTTCTCTATGGCCAATATCTTGGACTGACGCCCTTCATGGTCAGTTGTTATTTTGTGGCGCCGATTCCAGGCTATTTATTGGGCGCGCTGATCGCAGGTCGACAAAATAAGCCGCAAAGAGTTATCTATCAAGGTGTTGCGCTGCTTGGCGCTGGCGCCTTATTCATGTTGATCCCGGGACTTTTCAATTTAGTCGTCGGCTGGAGTCTACTGGTTGGATCGATTTTATTCTTCAGTGGCGCCGGCATGCTGTTCCCTACCCTGACCTCGGCGGCATTAGAGCCATTTCCACGTCAAGCAGGAATTGCGGGGGCATTACTGGGAGGATTACAAAATTTTGGTGCCGGACTTGCCGCATTGACTATGTCTTTAGTGCCTATGGGCGGCCAGTTGAGCATAGGTTTATTAAGCGCTGTCATGGTGGTGTTAGTGATTTTGTCTTTGTATTACGCCAGAGATCAAAATGACACTCACCACAATTTGATGCCACAGATTTAATCAAATGCTATTGTCGTAATTAAAAAAAGCCCACGACTAGGTGGGCTTTGTAATTGCTAACTGTCCCGTCCTGAAATACGTTGACATAAAGAGGACTTCTTTATGACAACATCAATTAACTCAAGCCGTAAGCGCACACAACGAGATTACACCTTAGCCTTTAAATTAGGCGTTGTAGAGCGTGTTGAAAAAGGCGAAATGACGTACAAACAAGCCCAAGCCCGTTTTGGTATTCAAGGCCGTTCAACCGTACTCGTTTGGCTTAGAAAACATGGTAGACTCTATTGGTCGAAACCTTTTCAGCATCCCCTTATGCCTAAGTCAAAAGAAACCCCTGCCGAAACGATCAAGCGCCTTGAACGTGAGTTAGCAGAAGAGAAACTGCGTAACCAAATCCTCAATGGCATGGTTGATATCATGGACAATGAATATGGAGCAGGCCTCAGAAAAAAGTACTTATCCGGTACGTCTGGCAAGCAAAAGCTAAAAGCGAAATAAACCTCGCAGCCGCATGTCGTGCTGCGGGTATGTCGAGGCAAGGTATTTATCAGGCAGTTGCTCGAATGGAAAGTCGTAGAGCTGAGCTATCGGTCATCAAAGACTGGGTCCAGTACTGGCGTAAATATATGCCAAGGTTAGGGGCCCGTAAGCTCTACACGTTGATAAAATCCAAGCTGGTTGAGCACGATATTAAACTTGGGCGAGATGGGTTCTTTACCTATTTGAGAAGTGAAGGTTTGCTAGTTAAACCGAAGAAAAGCTACACAAAAACCACGTTCAGCAAACACTGGATGAAGAAGCATCCTAATCTGCTGAAAGAGGAAGGACTGCATGATGCAGGGCATGTACTGGTCAGCGATATCACCTATCTTGAGTCAGACCAAGGTGTGCACTACCTGTCACTGGTCACCGATGCCAGCGTAAGATAGTCGGTCATCACGTGAGTAAAGACATGAAGCCGAGAGTGTGGTGAAAGCGTTAAAAATGGCCATAAAAGATAAACGCTATATCGGCAACGCAGTGCATCACTCAGACAGAGGCTTACAATACTGCTCAGCCGTTTATCAGAATGCGCTTCAGGCGAGCCAAATCCAGCCGTCAATGACGGATTGGTTATGATTGCTACCAAAATGCATTAGCAGAAAGAGTGAATGGCATACTGAAGCAGGAGTTTTTACTGCACCGATGTAGGACATTTGCGGAGCTGAAGATACTTGTTAGAGAATCGATAGCAATATACAACGATATGAGACCACATCTGAGTTTGAATATGGCAACCCCTAATCAGGTGCACAATAGAAAAGGCCAGCTACAGGAGCTGGCCTAAAAACTGTCAACCTATCTTAGGACGGGACAAACAAACTGTACTTAAATCGAAATAATGGCAAGTTCGTTGCGTTACAAACCAGCGTTACAGAATACGGCGCAGTAAGAAATCGGCTTTAAGGCGACGAATTCGGGTCATGATCTTCTTCACTGGCGCAGGATAACTCTGCAAGGTATCCACTTGGCTGTAGTGATATAACCGCTGCGTGTGCTCAAGAATATGCGCCTGCTCGGCTTCAAACTGGGCTTTCCAGCAGCCAATTTCATCTTGGATCAACAAACCATTCTCAAGATCCAGCGCCCAAGCTCTTGGATTCAGGTTAGAGCCAGTGATCAAATGCTTATTACCGTCGGCACTGATACCCTTAAGATGATAACTGTTGATGCCGTGTTTCCACAGATGGATATTCAGCTGACCATTATCAATCGCCCACTGTTGGCGTTTAGCAAACTTACGCAATGATTGCTCATACATATAGGGCAAAGCACCAATGGTGGAGAAATCCTGCTCAGGCGGAATATAAAAATCGTTAGCCGTCTTATCGCCCACCACGATGTCGATGCGTTTGCCATTGCGTAAATGCTTAGCTAAAGCACGCACCAAAATATAAGGCGGATTAAAATAGGGCGTGCAGATAAACAGCGAGTCCTTTGACTCTTCCACCAAGGCGACAACCACTTTATTGAGTAAGTTTTTCTTGCGCCCTAGCCCAAGTAACGGCGTGATGCGGTTGCCATCACGGGTTTCCTTAAACTGGTACTCAGCGTCAGACAATCTCAGCTTAAAGCTGCGCATGTCCGTCTTAGGCGGTAGTACTTCTTGCTCTGCGTCTTGGGTTAACGAACACACAGCAGGATCGGCAATGATATTTTTCTGGATCATCGCACGCATACTGCGGGCTAACTCGGCCGACTCAATCAAGTGATAACGGTCGAAACGATACTTATCATTTTGTTGTAAATAGATATTATTGAGACTGGCACCGCTATAGATCACCGCATCATCGATAATAAAGCCCTTTAGATGCAGTACGCCCATAAATTCACGGGACTTAACGGGGACACCTAAGATATCGATAGGATGTTCGGCTTCAGCCATCACTTTGCGGTACATTAAATAGTTACCGCTATCGCCTTTATGGCCAATCAAACCGCGTCTTGCGCGGTGAAAGTCCACTAAAACTTTGACATCAAGCGCTGGATTTGCCGCTTTGGCATCCATCAACGCTTGTAATACTTCACGGCCAGCTTCGTCATCTTCTAAATACAGCGCCGCAATATAAATACTGTGCTTGGCGCTCGCGATACGAGCGAGTAATTCTGCCTTGAAACGGCATGGCGTGAGCAACCACGTTAAAGCCTCGGGTTGAACGGCTATTCCACCAAGCTTATCTAGCAAGGCATCCTCCTTTAATCATGCTGACCACCCCGATAGGAAGCACTGGGGTTCAATGATAAAAACATCACAGCAATATGTGTTAACTCTGGATAGGCATCTGTCACTGCCTGCCTGATCGTTTGTTCTACTTTAAGATGGATATCAGGGTCCTTAGGGAACCAGAGTAACTCAACTTGGACGAAGCGTTGATCAATTTTTCCATTTCGAAAACTGATGCTTGGGATCCAATCTAACGTGAAACTCTCTGCATTACCTTTACATATATCCGCCAATGACTGCAGTAATGTTTGGCTGAACGCTGCAACGACCGCTTGTGGTAAGCCGCGCATACTAATATGTGGCATGGTTTAGTTGTTACCTAAGAACCTAAAATCGTAAGGGGTAGAAATTACCGACTTCACCTCGTCTCGGCAAGACTTTTCTCCCAAAAGCCTCCTGAAACCTCGCGGTTTTGCTGGTAATTTGACCTCACGCGATGTAATCCTGCCGTAGCGCCACTATTTAGCTAAAAATCACATCTTTTAGGCTAGGATTACAACCACATTTAAGGGCTGTTTTTTCGGCACACATATCATGTTAAGGGCAATGTAAAAGTGTGAATATTAACGGTTCTATATTAATCGGACTGTCCGTGGATTAAGTGATGTTTAACGTGACAAGCCCATACAAACCATCGCAGGTTTTACTGAAGATCCGCTAAAATGTCGGCCAAATCACAAAATAATCTTCAAACCTATTTCGTTTACCCCGAACCCAGTGATTTAGCGTAAACTAAAACGCCTATTTGCTATTAAACCAACACGATAAAAGACGAAGACCATGAACAAAAAAATTCTGCTGACGTTAGCACTGACTCTGCTGTTTGCCTGGGGTATTTTCCATTTTAAAGCCCAGTTGGGATTACTGATCCTGCCACTGTTTATCGGACTGGTATTGTTTGTTACCCTACGTTTATATCGCTTGATGGAAAAGGATGACGGCAGCAGTGAGGATTAGCCCCACATTGCATCGAACTTAACCAGAAGGCCCATGGTGTTCTTAATAAAAATGGCCAATCGCTAACATGGAAACGTTACTGAAAACCACTCTGTATGCCAGCCTACTTCTAGCGACGAGCCACAATATCGCCCGCGCTGAGCAAATCGACGCAGGAGCGATAGAGACTCGAACCACTTCGCTTAGCCAAGCGGTCAGCAAAATCAGCCCTCGGCACTCGCAAATTGCACTGCTGGCAATGGACATGTCTACCAATCAAGTGATCTTTAGCCAACAGGCCGAGACGCTGTTTATTCCCGCCAGCACGCAAAAGCTACTCACTGCTGTGAGCGCCATGGCTCAGCTTGGGCCTGATTTTCGTTATGTCACTGAATTATGGACGGACGCACCAATACGCAAGGGCCATATCGCCGGTAGCGCTTATCTGCGTTTTAGTGGCGATCCGACGCTCACTCAAGCCGATCTCAAGGCCATTTTTGCCAGTCTCGTGAAACAAGGCATTAATCGTATTGATGGACATCTGTATTTGCTCGGCGATAAACAAGAGCAAATGCAAGCCCCTGGTTGGGTGTGGGATGACTTAGGCATTTGTTTTGCCGCGCCTGTGTCGAGTTACATTATCAATCAGAACTGCGTTTATGGTCAGTTCAACCCCAGCACGGCCAATAAGCCTTCACAGGTGAGCCTGCGCACGGGGAGTTATGGGGTAAAAGTCAGCAGCGATGCGGTATTTGATCCCAAGGCGAGTCGCGAATTTTGCCAGCTTGATTTGGTGCGACTAGGCCAAAACAACTATCATCTGCGTGGCTGTTATCCGGGCGGTGAAGCGATTGGACTGGCGATTGCGGTCAGCGATCCGTTCAAATTTGCCCAAGATAACCTCACCTCGCTGCTCAAAGGTGAGATGTCACTGGCGAGTAAAGTTAAGCTCGGCACTAGCTTGCCCAAAAAGGCGAAACTGATTGCCAGCCATAGCTCGGCGCCACTGCCTGAACTGCTCGATACTATGCTGCTCAAGTCGGATAATTTGATTGCTGATAGCCTGTTTAAACAGCTTGGCAAAAGTTATTTCAATGCCCAAGGTAGCTTTACTAATGGCGCGGCAGCCATGCAGCGGATTTTAACGGAGTTAGGCATCGATCTGAGTAACGCTAACATTGTCGATGGTTCAGGGCTGTCACGCTATAACTTGCTCAATGCCCAGCAGTTAGCGGCGGTATTGGCACTCATCCATAAGGACAGCCGCTTTAGCCCGTTAATAACCAGTCTGCCGCAAGCAGGAATAAGCGGCACCTTAAGGTATCGCATAGGTTACAACAAGCCGCCGCTGAAACAGCAAATTTTTGCTAAAACAGGCTCGATGCAAGGCGTGTCTAACTTAGCGGGGTTTATCCGTTTGCCTGAGCACAGTGACACCCTGTTTGTGGTGCTTGAGAATGGCATGAGTCCCGAGCTTAAACATCAGCATAAACCATCGTTTAATGCCGAGTTTCTCAAGCAATTGATTTCAGTGCTGCAAGTGCCATCATCCCCCACCACAGCAGCGCTTAGTAACGCAGCTCACTCGGTCCAAGATTAAATACTGCCAAGTAGAAACAGCATGATATAAAACAAAAAAGCACTGAGTCATCAGTGCTTTTTTAGTTTTTATTTCGTTTTTATTTAAACGAATCCATCACAGCCTTGTTAAAACAACTCTGCAGGCATCGCCATAGTGGTCGCATCACCTGCTCTGACTTGAGCGATATGGTAATCCGCTTTAGGCAGTAACTTATCAAAATAGAACTTAGCTAAATAGGCTTTCTGCTCGGCGAACGCTTTATCTTCATGATCAGCTACTTTATCGACCATAGCCAACCAGTAGAAACCATACAGGGTGTAACCAAAGGCATCTAAGAAGTCGACCGCGCAAGCATTAATAAGCGCAGGTTGAGCGACTTTGTGCTCATTGATCGACTCAGCGACTATGACTAATGCATCTAAACGTGCGCATACTGCGGCCACTTTCACCGAATCAACGTGAGTAAATGCGCGCATTTGTGCTTTCAAGTCAGCGACAAATTCGTTTAATGCGGCAAGATTATCGCCCGTGACTTTACGGCCGAGGAAATCGATGGCTTGAATGCCATTAGTGCCTTCATAAATCTGTGCGATACGGGTATCACGGACTAATTGCTCAATACCCGTTTCACGAATATAACCATGTCCACCAAAAACTTGCTGCGCCATGATCGTCGCATCAAGACCGCGATCGGTTAAAAAGGCTTTAGCGACTGGTGTTAATAAACCCACATAACGCGCTGCTTTGGCTTTAACTTCATCTTGGGCATATTTTGCTAGATCCAGCTGTTGTCCAGTAAACACAGACAAAGCACGGCCCGCTTCTGTCATCGCTCGAATGGTCAACAACATACGGCGCACATCGCCGTGGACGATAATAGGATCTGATTCACTGCCCGTCGGCGAGCCGCCAGCGGCAACGCCTTGATTACGCTCTTTAGCATAATCGGCTGCCATCTGATACGCCGCTTGAGCACTGCCTAGCCCTTGAATACCAATCGCTAAGCGCTCGTAGTTCATCATAGTGAACATGCACACGAGACCGCGATTGGGTTCACCAATCAAGAAACCTTGGGCATTATCAAAGTTCATCACACACGTTGCTGAACCTTTAAGGCCCATCTTGTGCTCGATAGAACCCACAGATACACCATTCGCATTCGCTAAGCTGCCATCGGTATTTACCGATATTTTAGGTACTAGGAAGAGTGAAATCCCTTTGCTATCCGGTAGCTTGGCAAGCACTAAGTGGATGACGTTTTCAGTTAAATCGTGATCGCCACCCGTAATAAAAATCTTGCTGCCCGTGATGGCATAACTACCATCATCCTGCGGTAAAGCTCGAGTGCGAATATTACGCAGATCAGAACCCGCTTGCGGCTCTGTCATATCCATAGCACCCGCCCATTCGCCGGAATATAACTTAGGCAAATAAGCTTGTTTTAATGCTTCGCTGCCGTGGGCATTGATACATAAAGCCGCCCCCGCAGTTAACGAGCCATAAAGCGTAAACGCATTACAGGCACTGTAAGCCATTTCGTCAACTAAGATCCCCAGCATCTTTGGCATGCCCATGCCACCAAACTCAGGATCGCCACACAAGCCAATCCAACCGCCCTGCGAATACTGTTCATAAACGGCTTTGTAGCCATCAGGGGTAATCACTTGATTGTCTTGATGCAACACGCCCTGCTCATCGCCAGTCCGGTTCAGCGGATGGATCAACTCACTGCTGATCTTGGCTGCTTCTTCAAGAATGGCATTGGCCGTGTCGATATCGACCATTTCAGCAATCTCAGGCAATTGTGCCCAAGTGTTTGGGGCATCAAATACCTGTTCCAGTAGGAAACGCATATCCGTTAACGGGGCTTGATAAGGGTTCATTGGTAGACTCTTAAACGTAGAATTAAAACAGTTGTTTTAATTTATACCAGTTCACTGTAGAAAACAATCTCATTACAAATACAGCCGCGAATAATATGGAGGTACGTGAGCAAAGTATAAATTCAACCCATAAAAAAACCCTTAAGCTTGAACTTAAGGGTCTCTATTTTAGAAGCTTTACCACAGGATTGTCGCAGCGTTAGTTCACAAGCTTGTGCTTATTACCACATTAAATCATCTGGGATCGCATAATCAGCATAGGGATCATCTTCAACCACCACAGCTTTAGATTCATCCTGCTGCCACAGATAACCACACCACTGCGGCACCAGCAGTTTCACTCGCTCGGCTAACTTATGTGGTACTAAGTAACTCTTATCTTCGTAACGTACTATGCCTAACTGCCCTTTGAGCAATTCTGCCTGCAGTTTTTCATCTATGTATAAAGAATAGATTTTATTATCAAGGGTATAGTTAAATTTCACTTCAGCATAAGCTGGGATCTTAATCGCAGACTTAGTGAACTCAGTGATTAAACCGCGCACCTGCCCACGCTCTGATGCCTCTGCAAAACGTTGCTCGTTCAGCGCTTTATCTTTTAGCGCCTGCAGACGTTTTTGCTCGGCCACTTCTTGCTTAAAAGCACTGGAGCCATCATCTATTCTTGATTTTTTATCACGGCGTTTTTGGGTCTTAACGTCGCGAACCTTTTGTTTACTGGCAAGCCCTGCTTTGAGTAGCTGCTCTTGTAATGCATTAGCCATGGATCATTACCTACTTAATCTATATAAAATCAAAGTTCTCGATTTTGAATATCAAACATCTAAAACCAAACTACATTTTCGCGGCCAGTTCGCCAAGCTCTGTCATCGCAATACTGGCGCCGCCAAGTGACCAACCGCCATCAACCGGCAGCACAACTCCCGTAATATAGGACGCCAATTCAGAGCCTAAGAATAACGCAGCATTAGCAATATCCTGACCTGCGCCGTTGCGTTTTAATGGAACGGATTGGGCAACCTTCTGCTGTAATGCGGCGCTGGGTGCAAGGCGATTAAAGCCTTCAGTATTTGCTATGGGGCCTGGCATAATCGAATTAATTCTCAGCCCCTCACAGCCCCACTCTAACGCTAAGGTTCGCGTCAGCATATCCACGCCCGCTTTCGCGGCACACACATGTACTTGCATGGGCATAGCAATCGAAGCCTGCGGCGCCGAAATCTGGATAATATTGCCATTGGGGCGACGCAGCAAAGGATAAGCCTGCTTTAGCACTTGAAAACTGCCGAGCAAATCAATGTCCATCACCGACTTAAAACCATTGGCCGAAAGCTTTGCGGCGCTGGCGGGGAAATTACCCGCCGCGCCGCTAACCAGCACATCGATAAAACCAAACTCAGAAGCGACTTTATCAAAACCGACTTCAAGGGCGCTAAGATCGCGCACATCAAAACTCACACCTAAATGAATACCGTCAGGATTGGCCTGTTGCAGCTGCAATACCGCGGCATCAACTTTATCTTGGCTGCGACTCGCGACTGCGACATTGCCGCCAGCCTGCGCGAACGCAATTGCAATGGCGAGATTTATCCCACAGGTGCCACCGACAACGACAACATTCTTACCTTGATAGTTAAACATCGTAGCATTAAACATGGGCGTTCTCCGTGAACTGTGAGATATGCACTCAGGGTGTGATTAATTATTTTATGCCAATGATTGGTGAATCGCTTGCAATGCCGCTAATGGATCGGCGGCTTTGGTGATTGGACGGCCAATCACTAGGTAATCTGAACCCGCTGCAATCGCTTGAGGCGGCGTCATCACCCGGTGTTGATCGCCAGCATCGCTACCTACTGGGCGGATCCCCGGCGTAACGAGTTTGAAATCCTGACCTAACAGCGATTTCAACGCTGTCGCTTCTTGGGCGGAACACACCACACCATCAAGTCCCGCTTGCTGCGTGAGCTTCGCCAAACGCTGAACATGTTCAAATGCAGGCACATTGATGCCGAGTAATTTAAGATCATCATCACTCATGGAGGTTAATACCGTCACAGCGATCAGCATAGGCGCTTTGTCGCCATATGGCAGCAAGGCCTTTTTAGCCGCTTCCATCATGGCTAAACCACCACTGGCATGCACGTTCGTCATCCATACACCCAACTCTGCGGCAGCGGCCACGGCTTTGGCGACAGTATTGGGAATATCGTGAAATTTCAAATCGAGGAATAAATCAAAGCCACGATCATGGATATCTTTCACCAGTTGCGGGCCAAACAAGGTAAACATTTCTTTGCCGACTTTAAGGCGGCACATGTTGGGATCGAGTTTTTCTATCAGTTGTAAAGCGTGGTTTTTGTTATCGTAATCAAGCGCTACGAGGATAGGTTTAGTCGTCATCATCTCTCCAACAGAGTTACACTAACTATAGATATTATCTTATTTACTCGCCGTCTAAGCCTCTGATCCGCTTGATACTGCCCCAATTTTTACAGGAAGGACAATGCCAATAAAGTGCATGGGAAGGGAAACCACACTCTTTACAACGGTAGCTTGGACGGAATTTAATTTGTTGCTCAACGAGCTGCTCTAGCATAGTTAAACTTTGCTTGGCTTGCCCTTCCTCTGCTTGACGCAAATGCATTTGCATCAAGTGCTGAAAACCTTTCATGGTCGGATGGCGATATAGGGCATCGAGCACCATGGTCTCTGCCGCTTTAATCTCATCCAGACTTATCATGTGCTGCGCTAAGGCAACAACCACAGATGCACCGGCACCGTCGGCCATGGCGCCCGCCAGTAACTCTTGGAAGCCTTCTTTGTCTTGCGTGTCGCGATAAACTTGTTTGGCCGTGGGGATTGCATCGGCAAAAAGCTCGATATCGGCTTTTTTCAGTTGCAGCAGCATTTGCTTGCACTGGGCATAATCTTGAATATCGAGGAATTTTTTCGCCAAGGTCAATAACGCACGTCCGCATTGCGGATCTTGCTTTAGCGCTTGTTGCAGCAGTTTAATCTTCTGTGCATCGTCGCTGGCTTCATCGGCTAACTGGCAATAGAAATGCGCCGTTAACGGCTTTAAGACTTGCTGACGTTTACGACTCAAACGCTTAGTGATATCAATGGCTTTTTGCCACTCTTTAATCACTTGATAGATAGCAATCAGCTGAGTTTCAGATTCTTCGCTGTGATCATCTTGGCTCACCAAGTTGATAAAAATTTCTTCGGCCCTGTCGTAAAAACCCGCGGCCAGATAATCTTTACCCAGCTCCATCATAGCGATGTCGCGCTGCTCATTGGCTAGGTTTGGACGGGCAATTAAATTCTGATGGATACGAATGGAGCGGTCGACCTCGCCTCGCTTGCGGAACAGCGAACCAAGTGACAGATGGGTATCTATGGTTTCATCGTCAACATCTAGCATACTGATAAACAAATCAACCGCTTTATCCGATTCGTTCGACAGTAAGAAATTGAGGCCAGTAAAATAGTCCCGGCTCAATTGTTTACGTTGATTGCTTTGATTCTGCCTTATGCTCCGTCGCCCCATATACCAACCGTAGGCGGCAGCAATGGGAAGCAACAGAAAGAGTATCTCAAGCATATTAGGCGTCTACATCCTGAGGGGCTTTAGCCATCACTTGGTTTAGTTTCTTTCTCGTTGTCGCTAAGCTCAATTTCAAGCGCACGATATAGTAGCTTGCAACTAACCAGCTCAAGATGAAACCAGCAAAAAAGACGATCGCTAGCACAACAGGTAAACGATATTCACCCTGTGCGACAAAGTAGCTGATGGTCACCACTTGTTCGTTACGCGCGCCAAAGATCAACGCCAGAATAAATAACAGTGCCACAAGCACAGTTGCTACAAATGATTTCACGCTGCACTCCCTAAACGCGTTTCAATTTAATGATTATCCAAGAAATTCACTGAGCTGACCAGCATTGCCTTGCAATAGATACAAAAAAGCCTCCTAACGGAGGCTTTTTACTATGCGGTCAATCACACATTAACGGCGTCAACACGCTCGCGCAGTTCTTTGCCTGGCTTAAAGTGCGGGACGTATTTACCTTCCAAATCAACTGATGAACCAGTCTTTGGATTACGGCCAGTCCGCGGTGCACGATAGTGAAGCGAGAAACTACCAAAGCCACGGATCTCAATACGATCACCGCTTTCTAATGTTGTTGCCATTTGCTCCAACATTTCTTTGATTGCGCCTTCAACCTCTTTCGCCGACAGCTGCGACTGCCTGGTGGCGAGTTTTTCGATAAGTTCAGATTTCGTCATCCTAGCTATCCCCTATTATCAAGCCAAACACAGTCGCCTAATGGGGAGAGAAGTCTCCCCAAACAACAGGCGATTATTTACGAGCTGCTTTAAACGCTTCAGCCATTGCATTGCTAATAACAGCGTCATCTTGTTTGTTCAGAGTCGCCATTACTTCTTTCTCTTCAGCTTCGTCTTTCGCTTTGATTGACAGGCTGATAGAGCGGTTCTTACGGTCAACACCCATGAACTTAGCTTCGATTGCATCACCTACATTATAGACAGTAGATGCATCTTCGATACGCTCACGTGAAATGTCAGCTACACGGATGTAACCTTCAACAGTGTCAGCCAGTTCAACAGTTACACCTTTAGCATCAACAGCAGAAACAGTACCGTTTACGATAGTACCTTTCTTCTTGTCAGCCAAGTATGCGTTGAATGGATCATCTTCAGTTTGCTTAACACCTAAGCTGATGCGCTCACGCTCTGGATCTACAGACAGAACCACTGCATGGATTTCATCGCCTTTCTTGTATTCAGAAACTGCGTCTTCGCCAGTACCGTTCCAAGAAATGTCAGACAGGTGAACTAGACCATCGATACCGCCGTCAAGACCGATAAAGATACCGAAGTCAGTGATTGACTTGATCTTACCAGAAACCTTGTCGCCTTTGTTGTAACGAGTTGCGAAGTCATCCCATGGATTGGTCTTACATTGTTTCAGACCAAGAGAAATACGACGACGCTCTTCATCGATGTCCAGAACCAGAACTTCAACTTCATCACCTAAGTTAACAACTTTAGATGGGTGAATGTTCTTGTTAGTCCAATCCATTTCAGAAACGTGAACCAGACCTTCAACGCCTTCTTCGATTTCTACGAAGCAACCGTAGTCAGTTAGGTTAGTAACGCGACCAGTTAAACGTGTGTTTTCTGGGTAGCGTTTGCTGATTTCTAACCATGGATCTTCGCCAAGTTGTTTCAGACCTAGAGACACACGAGTGCGCTCACGATCGTACTTCAGTACTTTAACGTTGATTTCATCGCCAACATTGACGATTTCTGATGGATGTTTAACACGTTTCCACGCCATATCTGTGATATGTAGCAGACCGTCAACACCACCTAAATCTACGAATGCACCGTAGTCAGTCAGGTTCTTAACGATACCCTTAACTGCTTGACCTTCTTGCAGGTTTTCTAACAGTGCATCACGCTCAGCGCTGCTTTCTGATTCGATAACTGCACGACGAGAAACAACAACGTTGTTACGCTTCTGGTCTAGCTTGATAACTTTGAATTCTAATTCTTTGTACTCTAAGTGAGCGGTGTCGCGAACTGGGCGCACGTCAACTAGAGAACCTGGTAAGAAGGCACGGATACCGTTTAATTCAACAGTGAAACCGCCTTTAACTTTACCATTGATGATACCGATTACAGTTTCAGCATCTTCATAAGCTTTTTCCAGAACGATCCAAGCTTCATGACGTTTCGCTTTTTCGCGAGACAGTTGAGTCTCACCGAAGCCGTCTTCAACAGAGTCAAGAGCTACGTCAACTTCATCACCAACAGCGATTTCTAAAACACCTTGAGCGTTTTTGAATTGTTCAGCTGGGATTGGGCTTTCAGACTTCAGACCCGCGTCAACCAGTACCATACCGTTTTTGATTGATACAACAGTACCACGAACGATAGAACCTGGACGGAATTCCAGAGTTTGAAGGGATTGTTCAAATAGATCAGCAAAAGATTCAGTCATGTTTAGGTTACTTTCTTTATTAAACCACTGTCCGTCCTAGACGTGGAGTCAGTCAAATTATCCGTATCATCCATAATACGAATACCTATCCGGTGGGCTAACTTAGTTAGTGTCGGATAATTTTTGGTTGATAAAGTTAAGCGCAAGCGCTAACACTTCATCAATACCCTTTCCGCTTGTATCGATAATGAGCGCGTCCTCGGCGGGGACTAAAGGAGCCACCGGACGATTCATATCGCGGTCATCACGTTCGATAATTTCACTTAAAAGGCGCTCGATATTAACATCGAAGCCCTTGTCCTGCAACTGATTATAGCGTCTTTGGGCACGCTCTTCAGCTGAGGCGGTTAAATATAATTTTGCCGGCGCACTTGGGAAAACCACAGTTCCCATGTCGCGACCATCGGCAATTAATCCTGGCGCCGTTTTAAAGGCCCGTTGACGACGTAATAACGCTTCTCTCACCCGTGGAAACGCAGCGACTTTTGAAGCGGCATTCGAGCACTCTTGAGTGCGAATGTCGGTGGTGACGTCTTCACCTTCCAATATCACTTGAACCGGATCGGTATCATTGCCTGTTAAAAACTTCACATCGAGATGTGCCGCTAACAGCGTGATCGATTCTTCATTTTCCAGTTCAACGTTATGATGAATTGCTGCGAGCGCAAGAACTCGGTAAATAGCACCACTATCAAGTAGTTGCCAACCTAGATGCTGAGCCAATAATTGACTAATTGTACCTTTGCCAGCACCACTTGGGCCGTCGATTGTGACTACAGGAGCCCGTTCAGACATACATTCCTCCGCAAAAAATAACCATCATCCGTGAGTTCATCAAGTGAGCCCCCGAAAATGAGCGCGCAGCATTGTACAACAAAAGACAAACAAAATCCGTGGATTTTTTATGAAGATTAGCAGCCGCGCAAATACGGCTGACTATTCTTGACATCGATAGTTGTAACAATGACGAAGCAGATTGGCTTAGCCTTGCAGACTCGCAAACTGCTTAAAGTAGTCGGGGAATGTTTTAGAAGTGCAATCAGGATCATTGATGGTAATACCGCAATCGGCAAATGCCAGCATAGAAAAACACATGGCCATACGGTGATCATTGTAGGTATCGATTTCTGCGGTATTAATTACCACAGGCGGGGTGATTTTAATGTAATCGTTGCCCTCTTCAACCTCGGCGCCGACTTTACGTAATTCCGTCGCCATGGCCGCTAAGCGGTCGGTCTCTTTAATGCGCCAGTTGTAGATATTGCGGATAACCGTCGTGCCTTTTGCAAATAAGGCAGCGGTTGCAATGGTCATAGCCGCATCGGGAATGTGGTTCATGTCTAAATCAACGGCCGTTAACTGAGAGCCACGGGCAATAATATAGTCATCGCCCCACTCAATATCAGCGCCCATTTTTTCAAGCACATCGGCAAATTTCACATCGCCTTGAATACTTAAACGGCCCACACCCGTGACTTTGACTTCACCGCCCTTAATCGCCCCTGCGGCGAGGAAATACGATGCCGATGACGCATCACCTTCGACCAGCACTTTACCTGGTGATACATAACGCTGGCCTGCAACAATCTCAAAACGGGCATAGTCATGGTTGATGACAGTTACGCCAAAGTGAGCCATCAGGGCCAGTGTAATATCAATATACGGCTTAGAAACTAACTCGCCTTTGACATGGATATTCACACTGCCCTTTGCAAGCGGCGCCACCATCAATAGGGCGGTTAAAAATTGGCTTGATAAGTCACCCGCAATCTCAACATCGCCGCCATTAAGACCCGTCGCATTAATCGTCAGCGGGGGGAAACCGTCATTTTTAAGGTAAACGACATTGGCACCGAGTTGCCTTAAGGCATCGACTAAGTCGCCAATCGGGCGCTCTTCCATACGCGGTTCGCCCGTGAGGGTAAACTCGCCTTGGCCTAAGGTTAAGGCGGCGCACAAGGGGCGCATTGCTGTGCCCGCATTGCCTAAAAACAATTCCTGCGCGGATTCTGAGGAAATCACACCGCCTAAGCCATCAAGTTCACACACAGTATTGTTTTGCGATAAACGGTAGTTCACCCCTAGCTGCTCAAGGGAGGCCAGCATGTGGCGGATATCATCTGAGTCGAGCAGATTGGTGAGCGTAGTCGTGCCTTGAGCTAAGGTGGCCAATAATAAGGCACGATTAGAAATACTTTTTGAGCCCGGAATATTGATCTCACCGCGGACTTGCACAACAGGTTCAAGACGTAATTGCTTCATGAATAAATCTTCTTTCTCTATAGGGCGTCATCATCACGATCACGCGGACTGAATACGCAAAATGGCAACTTCACGCTACACAGCGTCAAGTTAAGATTACAAATAAAAGGAGATTGGGGCCTTGTTGGTGCTTCGTCGTTATAAAATTACCGATTGTCGCTAAGGATTCAACCGTTTTTTCGAGAAAAATGGCATTTTGGTCAGATTATTTACTGAGTTCAGTGTAAAAATAACAAAAACGCAAAATTTAAGCGGTTAATTTAGGATTTAACCGTATTTTTGGCAGGCTTTTTTGCCAAGATAACTGGTGTGTAATCACAGTTTTCACTTTAAATACTTTACCTTTCCGCGCTATTCTAAGCCCCAAACGATAAATAACGCATATCTGATACAAACAATCACGTTTGCACTATAACCAGAAAGGTAGATGGAGCTATGTTTAACTCACTCATCGCAATGCCAGCAGATCCCATCCTTGGCTTGTTGACTCAGTACCGCGAAGACACCCACCCACAAAAAGTTGATTTAGGTGTAGGCGTTTATAAAGACCCTACAGGCGTGACCCCGATCCTTAACTGCGTGAAAAAAGCTGAGAAATTCCGTCTCGATACCGAAACCACCAAAGTGTATATCGGTCCAACGGGCTCGCCACAGTTCAACACCTTGATGACTGAACTCGCCTTTGGTGCTGGCCACAGTGCCATAATAGCCAATCGTATCCGTACCGTTTCTACACCCGGTGGTACAGGCGCACTGCGCGTGGCAGGAGATTTTATCAAACGCTGTAACCCGAATGCGGTGTTATGGGTAAGCGACCCAACTTGGGCAAACCACATCGGTTTGTTCGAAGCGGCTGGCATTACCGTTAAAACCTATCCGTATTATGACTACGATAGCAAATCATTGAAATTTGATGAGATGCTTGCTGCACTATCGCAGGTGAGTCCAGATGATGTGGTGTTATTCCACGCCTGTTGCCATAACCCGAGCGGAATGGATTTAACCACAGAACAATGGGATAAAGTGGTTGCCCTGACAAAAGAGCAAGGCTTTACCCCACTGATTGACATGGCCTACCAAGGTTTTGGTGATGGCGTTGATATCGATGCCTACGGCGTGCGTCAAATGGCGGCAGCGGTCGATAATATGATCCTTTGCAGCTCATGCTCGAAAAACTTCGGTTTGTACCGTGAGCGTATCGGTTCCTGCTCTGTGATTGCCAAAGATGCCCATACCGCCAATGTCGCGCAATCTGTGCTGCTTTATGTGGTTCGCTGTCTCTACTCTATGCCGCCAGCCCACGGCGCCGCGATTGTTGAGACAATTTTAGGATCGGCGGAGTTAAAACAAGAATGGCTTGATGAGCTGAAAGTAATGCGCGATCGTATCAACGGCAACCGCGCCATTTTAGTCGATAAACTAAAAGCCAATGGCGTAGACCGTGACTTTAGCTTTATCGCCCGCCAAAAAGGCATGTTCTCCTTCCTCGGGGTAGCTCCAGAGCAAGTGGCGCGCCTACAAAAAGAATTCAGCATTTATATGGTCGGTTCAAGCCGCATCAGTATTGCTGGGATCAGTGAAGATAACGTCGATTACTTAGCCCAATCGATCGCCAAAGTGCTCTAAGCACGGCTGAATTTATCTGCATCGCTCACTCTGCTGTACTCCCGCAATAAAGGAATACAGCAGAGTTCATTTACCGCCTCAAGTTTTAAGTTTTAAGTTTTAAGTTTTTCAATCATCCCACCCGATCAGTTTTGACAGTTTATTATCCTCTGTTACATATCCCCCAATATGGCAAGCTGCGCCACGTCTCACTGTTTCAAGCATTTATTTTCAATCGTAAAACCACATTCTAGTGATTTTGACATCGCGGCTTTATCGCAAGAAACCACAAATTGTGACCTCGGTCGGCGGATTTCCATTTCATCAATCAGTGCTGCGGCTATTTTCACTTTTTAAAGCCAGAGTCGCCCAGTAGATTAATGGTCATCCTAGAACCTGTGGATATTACGCCATGTTATTACAAGATAAATTAGTGCAAATCGTCACCAACCCGCAGCTTTCACCTAAGCAAAAATCCAGCTACTTAGCGTTGGAGGCTGAGGCGAGCTTGCCCTACATGTTGATATCGACAGAGGTAAAAGCGGCGATGAATGATGGTATTATTTGCGACATGTTTGAAGGCCATGCGCCATTTAAACCACGCTATGTATTGCCAGATTATGCCCGCTATCTAAAGCAAGGTTCAGAATATTTAGAGCTTTCACCGGCGCAGGATTTAGATGAAGCCATCAATGCCTTGACCATCCTTTATCATCATGTGCCATCGGTGACCAATATCCCCGTGTATTTAGGTCAGCTGGATAAAATATTAATGCCTTTCATCGAAGGAATGGATGCGGAAGTCCTTTATCGTAAATTAAAACTGTTCTGGATCATGCTCGACCGAACCCTGCCCGATGCCTTTATGCATGTGAATATTGGCCCTACAGATAACATCGTTTGCCGCACCCTACTGCGCATTGATGCCGAGTTAAAACAAGTTGCCCCCAATTTGACCTTTATGTACGACCCAGCCATTACGCCAGATGATTTGTTGTTGCTCGCCACCACCAATATTTGTCAATGCAGTAAGCCGCACATCGCGAATTATCCACTGCATGCCAGTGCGTTTGATGCACGCGGTTTTGGTATTGTCAGTTGCTACAATGCCTTGCCGTTAGCGGGCGGCGCTAATACCTTAGTGCGGCTCAATCTTAAAGAGGTCGCGTTAAAGGCAAATTCTATAAACGATTTTTTTGATACAGTATTGCCAAATTACTGCTCGCTCACCTTTGAACTTATCGAGGCGCGCTCGGCATTTTTGCATCAAGAGTCACACTTCTTTGACAGCTTTTTAGTTAAAGAACAATTGATTGATGAATCGCGCTTTGCACCTATGTTTGGCATTTACGGCATGGCAGAAGCAGTGAACATTCTGCAGGGATTAACAGCCAGTGGAGAAGTTAAGTCAGCTAAACACGCGAGATATGGCCATGAAACGGATGCAAATCAGCTGGGCTATCGTATTTCTGCCACGCTCGATGCCATAGTGAAATCCACACCAGTCGCGTATGGTTACCATGGGCGAGCACTGCTGCATTCACAGGGCGGCATCAGTATCGACAAAGACGTGACCCCAGGTGTTCGCATTCCCTATGGCACTGAGCCCAATCCCATCGCCCATATTCAAGCCCTAGCACAACATCATCAATATTATACGGCGGGAATTAGCGATATTTTGACTATCGATGAAACCGTAAAATCCAATCCTCAAGCCATGTTGCAACTGTGTAAAGCCGCGCTTGAGTTAGGTTTTAGGGAGTTTACCGCCAATGTCGCCTCTAACGATTTAATGCGCGTGACTGGCTATATGGTAAAACGCTCAGATATTGAAGCGTTTAAACAGTGCGGCTCGCGTCTCAATACCACAGGCTTAGCCGCAGAAGCTGCGGTCAATACGGGAATATTGCAACGACAAGCACGCGTTATCGCCCATGAGCACTCCCCCCTGTGTTGTTAAATGAACCGGCCATAAATAAACAGGCAATAGTCAGTCAGCTGTTGCCCTTTTCTTGCGTCGACGGGCCTGGCAGCAGGCTAGTGTTATTCCTGCAGGGCTGTAACTATCAATGCAAAAACTGCCATAACCCACATACCATAGGTTTATGCGATGCCTGTGGCGATTGTGTCGCCACCTGCCCTGACAATGCGCTGACATTAATAAACCTCAATGATAAGCCTCGCATTCACTGGGATAATGGGCGTTGTAGCCAATGCGATACTTGTCTTAATGTGTGCCCGAAACAAGCCAATCCTAAAGTCACCCAATACACTGTTGAAGAGATACTGACGATTCTTCACCATCAGCGTCACTTTATTAATGGTATTACCGTGAGTGGCGGCGAAGCGAGTCTGCAACTGCCATTTATTATTGCGCTGTTTCAAGCGATTAAGGCCTCAAAGCCGTTATCACACTTAACGTGCATGCTCGACACCAATGGCAGTTTGAGTCTAACCGGTTGGCATAAACTACTGCCGTTTTTAGATGGCGCTATGGTGGATCTTAAAGCATGGCAGCAAGATACCCATAGGTATATTACCGGGCGAGATAACCATGCGGTATTCAAATCCATTCAGCTATTGGCTAAACAGCAAAAACTGTATGAGGTGAGATTGCTGCACATTCCGAGCATCACGGATTACGAGGACGAAATAGACGCACTAGCGACCTACTTACTTCTGCTAGGCCCAGATACGCGAGTTAAGTTAAATGCCTTTCACCATCATGGTGTTGTCGATGACGCACTCAATTGGCCAAGCTGTAAACAAGCCGATATTGAACGCTTAGCAGCAACGCTTGCAAAGCGAGGCGTAACCAATCTCGTGTTACCGTCCATCTACCTTTAACGACTGCAAAGCAAAATTTGCTCATAAAGCCAGCGCAGTGCGGGATCTTTCATGCTTTGTTTATGCCAAACTAGGCTGTAAGCCACTTTGCCATATTCTATGGGTAAAGATTTAATCGTTAAGCCTTTGGCTTGGCTAGCGATGGATGCCCAGCGGCGCGAGCAGGTAAAGAGCAACTCACTGTGATGGCACATTAACGCCGCGCTGCCAAAATCAGGGACCGAAATGGGTACAGCACGTTTTTTAGATTGCTGGGAGAGCAAAATATCAAAAAATGGCGTACTCAGATCCGTATCGGTAATGCCAATATGGCGGTAACTTAGGTAATCATCGAAGCTGATCTGCGGCTGTTTAGCCAAGGGATGGGACGAATTCATCAGACAGACCATTTCATCGCTGAACAAGGTTTCCCACACCAGATCATCTTGAAGATAATTAGGTTGGCTCAGATCGTGAGGTAACAGCACAAAATCTAACGAGCCTTTGATGAGTCCATCAAAACCAATATTGTCTTTACTATAAATATCGAGATGGATATGGGGGGCCAAATTGAGAATATGGGCACTTAATTTGGCGGCCAGCAGTTCAAAGGTACTTTCGCGCATCGCAAGTGAAAAACGCCCCTCAAAATGGGCTGAATTAAACGCATCTTGACTCATGATCTGATTCATATCATTGATCATTTGCTGCACGCTTGGCCCTAGTCGTCTTGCCAATGGGGTGGCGACCAGTGAGTTGCCGTTACGATAAAACAGTTCATCGTTCAAACTGTCCCTGAGCTGGCTTAAGGTTTTACTGACGGATGAGGGGCTAAGACATAAACGTTCGGCGCTGGCGGTTACGCTCAGGGTATCGAGCATCACATGCAAAGTGATCAAGTGCTTCATACTAATTCGCGAAAGCTTGGCCAAATCCATCAGTGACATCCTATTGATTTATCTTCTATGCACACTCAAATACGTACTTTTAAGCATGATAAACAATAGCATCCAACCAACCCAACACATTGCTGAGAATATTCACCAGTAATGCGCGTCAGCTCACAGGCTTGCACACCGCCCTCTCTAATCCAAGTTAACTTTAATATAAGGTTCTTCCGAAGTTCATCTTGCTTAACGCCAAACGCCAATAATCGATAAATTACAGCCAACAAAAAAGCGAATGCATTTGAGCATTCGCTTTTGGGATGTCTAGCTTTGGATAGCTAACTTGGAATGGCTAACTGATGATAAACGTTCAATAAACATAGCGGTTATCTGCAGGCAGCAAAACCTAGGCGCTAAGCGCCGCAAGCTAGTGAGTGACTATATAGCTAAGCCTAGCTATGTTTCGCCGCAAACTCGTTCATGAACTTGACCAAGGCAACTATGCCATCGAGTGGCATCGCATTGTAAAGGCTAGCACGCATGCCGCCGACAATGCGATGACCCTTGAGGGCCACGAGTCCGGCAATTTGCGCTTGCTTTAAGAACTCACCATCGAGCGCTTCGTTGACTAACTGGAAGGTCACGTTCATTTGTGAGCGATTCGCTGCAACAACACCATTACGGTAAAAAGCATTACCATCAATGCATTGATACAACATCTGCGCTTTTTGTTGATTAATTTTCGCAATACTCGAAATACCGCCAGTCGATTTAAGCCAAGCAAAGACTTCAGCGGCAAGGTACCAAGCAAAGGTTGGTGGCGTGTTGAACATAGAATCATGCTCGACGGCTAGACGATAATCCATGATGGACGACTGCGGTAAACTCGGCAGTTTTAACATGTCATCGCGTACTATCACTATCGACAGACCCGATGGACCTATGTTCTTTTGCGCACCGGCGTAAATCAAGCCGTAGCGGCTGACGTCGATTTCACGGGACATGATTGTTGATGATAAATCGGCAACAATCGGCCATGGTGAGTCTAATTCGTCAAAAATTTCGATACCATCTACTGTCTCATTTGGACAGTAGTGAACATAGCGATAATCGGCATCGATTTTATGTAAGTCAGGTAAGACAACCGCATTGAGTCCATTGTGTTTTTCAACAATATTCAGACTATCAATTTGTGCTTCACCCGCCAGTTTCTGCGCTTCTGCTAACGCGGCAGATGACCATTGACCACTGACTAAATACAGGGCTTTACCCTGCTCGCCGAGAAAATTATTCACAACAGCAGAGAACTGTCCGCGACCACCGCCGTGCATAAATAGCACATGGTAATTTGCAGGGATCTGCATCAGTTCACGTAAATCGGACTCGGCTTGCTCGGTCAGCGCGATGAACTCTTTACTTCGGTGGCTGATTTCCATCACGGAAACGCCTTGGCCATTCCAATCAAGTAATTCCTGTTGTGCTTTTTTCATTACCGCTGCGGGTAACATTGCAGGTCCAGCACAGAAATTATAAATCGCGCTCACTGACACTCTCCTTAATCCCAACCATGATGTATGTATTGATAAAACGAAATCATTCTAAAACGAATAATGCTACCAACAATCAATGCCATTAAAAAAACGAGCGTCCAATTGGACGCTCGTTAATATGACACTTAATTACTCTTCGTCTTGCTCATCATCAGCAAGCTCGTCTTCATCTTCGTCCAACTCTTCTTCGTCATCCAGCTCTTCATCAAGCGCCTCGTCGGCTAACTCGCCTTCGATAATCACAGGAACAATCGGTAAACCGTTTTCATCCAGCTCGACTTCATCTTCATCACTTTGGATTTCGTCGATACGTTGCAGGCCAACCACTTTCTCATCGCCAGCGGTGCGGATAATCGTCACACCTTGCGTGTTACGGCCAATGATTGACACGCCGCCCGCTGGTGTACGCACTAAGGTGCCTTTATCACTGATGAGCATAAGTTCGTCGTTAAGACCCACTTGCACTGCGCCAACAACTGCGCCGTTACGTTCGCTCACCTTGATAGAAACCACGCCTTTAGTCGCACGACTCTTCGCTGGGTATTCAGACAGTTGAGTCCGTTTACCGTAACCGTTTTCAGTCACAGTCAGAATCGCGCCATCGCCTTTGGGTACGATAAGCGACACAACTTTTTGACCTTCTTCTAAACGGATACCACGAACGCCTGTTGCAGTACGGCCCATAGGACGTAAGGACAAGACTTCTTCACCAGTTTCAGGATCGGTTTTCACTTCGCCGGTTTCAGAATCACGGACTTTCTCACCAAAGCGAACCACTTTACCTTCGTTCGAGAACAACATGATTTCGTCATCACCGTTAGTGATATCGACACCGATCAGTTGGTCACCGTCTTTCAGGTTAACGGCGATAATGCCGTTTGCACGTGGGTTGCTATAAGCTGTTAGTGCGGTTTTCTTCACAGTACCGTGTGAGGTCGCCATGATGATGTACTTGTCAGCCGCGTATTCACGTACTGGCAGAATCGCAGTAATGCGCTCGCCATCGGATAACGGCAACAAGTTAACAATTGGACGACCGCGGGCCGTACGGCTCGCTAATGGCAATTGATACACTTTGAGCCAGTACATCTTACCAAAGTCAGAGAAGCACAAAATGGTGTCATGGGTATTGGCAACTAACAGCTTCTCGACGAAATCTTCATCTTTCACTTTAGTTGCCGCTTTACCTTTACCACCACGGCGCTGGGCTTGGTAATCGGTCAAGGGTTGATACTTGGCATAACCTAAGTGCGACAGTGTCACCACAACGTCTTCTTCGTTGATCAAGTCTTCAAGACTCATATCGACTTCGTTGGCATTGATCACGGTACGGCGAGCATCACCGTATTCATCAAGGATTTGAACTAATTCTTCCTTGATGACTTCCATCAAACGCTCAGGACTGCGCAGAATAAACAGCAGACCCGCGATAAATTCGAGCAGCTCTTCGTATTCGGCGATGATCTTATCGTGTTCAAGACCGGTTAAACGGTGTAAACGCAGTTCCAGAATCGCCTGAGCTTGTTGCTCAGTCAGGAAATATTGACCGTCACGGATACCGTATTGTGGCTCTAACCACTCAGGACGCGCGGCGTCATCGCCTGCTTTTTCCAGCATGCCTTGAACGTGGCCTAATTCCCAACCTTGCTCAACCAATTTAACTTTGGCATCCGCAGGCGTTGGCGAAGCTTTGATCAACGCAATAATCGGGTCGATGTTAGCCAGTGCAACCGCCAGCGCTTCCAAAATATGGGCACGCTCACGGGCTTTACGCAGTTCAAATACGGTACGACGCGTCACGACTTCACGGCGATGCAGAATAAAGCATTCGAGCATTTCTTTAAGGTTAAACAGTTTAGGCTGACCATTGGTCAGGGCCACCATGTTAATCCCGAAAGAACACTGCATTTGCGTTTGAGCATACAGGTTGTTTAATACCACCTCGCCCACTTCGCCGCGCTTAATTTCGATAACGATACGCATACCGTCTTTATCAGACTCGTCGCGTAGACCGCTGATCCCTTCAAGCTTTTTATCTTTAACCAGCTCGGCAATCTTTTCGATTAAACGGGCTTTGTTCACTTGATACGGGATTTCAGTCACGATAATGCGCTCACGGCCATTATCTTCGGTTTCCACATCCGCCAGTGCACGCATGATCGCGCGGCCACGGCCGGTTTTATAGGCATCAATAATGCCTTTACGGCCATTGATAATTGCCGCAGTTGGGAAATCCGGACCTGGAATGTATTCCATCAACTGTTCAATAGACAGTGAGGGTTCTTCAATCAGTGCCAAACAGCCTTTCACGACTTCCGTTAGGTTGTGTGGTGGGATGTTGGTTGCCATACCGACCGCAATACCCGATGAACCGTTAATTAACAGGTTAGGTACGCGTGTGGGTAGTACCGCTGGGATCTGTTCTGTGCCGTCGTAGTTAGGGACAAAATCCACTGTCTCTTTTTCAAGATCGGCCAGTAATTGATGCGCTAACTTATCCATACGGATTTCGGTATAACGCATTGCCGCCGCGGAGTCACCGTCGACCGAACCGAAGTTACCTTGGCCATCTACTAAGGTGTAACGCAGTGAGAATGGCTGGGCCATACGGACGATAGTGTCATAAACAGCAGAGTCACCATGAGGGTGATATTTACCGATGACGTCACCGACCACACGGGCAGATTTTTTGTAAGGCTTGTTCCAATCGTTCTTCAATTCACTCATGGCAAACAGAACGCGGCGATGAACCGGCTTTAAGCCGTCGCGCACGTCTGGTAATGCACGTCCCACGATAACGCTCATGGCGTAATCAAGGTACGAATTCTTTAGTTCGTCTTCGATATTAATTGGCGAAATAGATGATGCCAGATCAGTCATAAACTGCTCGTTCCCCTGAAAAATAGCCGACAACGTATAATCCGTATCATTGCCTAGCCCAAAAACGTGATTTGGCATTCTAACACAGTTATTTAATGTCGCCAGACCTATCCTTATCGAATTGAGAGTCTGGTGGCTTAATAGATGAAAACACTGTCAATTTGGTCGTTTGAGCGATAAACCAGCGTTGAAATTCGCGGCTTAGGATGAGAAAAAATCGTCAAAGGGATGAAGTAAAAGGTCGATACGGAGCACAACAATTAACATAAAACCAGAAAACTGCTGAAAATTCACTCAACCACAAGGGCTTAGCTCAGTCGAACACTTTGTTTATCAAACATAGTCGTTATAATAGCCGCACAATACAGCTACTTCAGGTAATAGCATGCATCAGAATACCAATGTGGACCCACAGGAAATCGCAAAGTTTGAACGTATGGCCGAAACGTGGTGGGATCTCAACGGTGAATTTAAGCCGCTGCATCTATTAAACCCGCTGCGCTTAAATTATATCGATCAAACTGCCGGCGGCATTTTCGGTAAGAAAGTGCTCGACGTTGGTTGCGGCGGCGGGATTTTATCTGAAAGCATGGCCCGTATCGGTGCCGAGGTTGATGGTCTTGACATGGGTGATGAGCCCTTAGAAGTCGCCCGCCTACATGCCCTCGAAACCGGCGTAAGCATTAATTATGTAAAAAATACCGCCGAGACCCATAGCCAAGATCATCAAGCCTATTACGATGTGGTGACCTGTATGGAAATGCTGGAGCATGTGCCCGATCCACAATCGGTGATCAAGGCTTGCTGTGACATGGTTAAACCCGGTGGCTTTGTGTTTTTCTCCACCATTAACCGCAACATTAAATCCTATGTGCACACGATTCTGGGCGCAGAATATTTGCTGAAGATGCTGCCAGTTGGCACCCATGAGCATAAAAAATTCATTAAGCCTTCGGAACTGATTGAGCTTGTGGACAATACCGATCTGATCTGTACCGATGCATTAGGCATCAGCTACAACCCGCTGACGGGCATTTTTAAATACACGCCTAAAGTTGATGTGAATTACATGATCGCAACGCGTAAGGTTGATTAATATGAGTCTGGCACAGATCCAAGGCGTGCTGTTCGATCTCGACGGCACCTTAGCCGATACCGCGCCGGATCTGGTGCAGGCCCTTAATTTAAGTCTTCAGGACGTCGGCATCGCCGCGCAGCCGTTAGCGGCCATGCGCTACGCCGCATCCCACGGCAGTTTTGCCTTAGTCGATGCGGCGATCCCCAATGCAGCGGATGATCTTCGTACTCAAGTTCAGCAAGGGCTGCTCGCCCACTATCAGCGCATTAATGGCGATCACTGTGCGCTATTCACAGGCATTGCAGCATTACTCGACTGGCTCGAGTTAACGCAGCTGCCGTTTGGGGTGATCACCAACAAGCCAGCCCGCTTTACCCGTCCCTTATTGCGAAAACTGAATTTACACTTACGTATGCCCGTTATCATCAGTGGCGATTCAACCAAACACCCAAAACCCCACACAGCACCTATGTTGTTAGGGGCTCAGCAACTGAACTGCGCTCCAGAGCACATTTTGTATCTTGGGGATGCCGAGCGGGATTTGTTAGCAGCGAAGGCGGCGGGCATGTTAGGCGGCGTTGCCCTATGGGGTTATCTGGGTGTCAACGACAAGCCATCGCAATGGCCAGCTCACGCACACTTTGCCAGCCCAACTGAGCTACATCAGGCATTAGTCGACGCATTGGCCTAGAAAAACTCGCTAATAAAACGGCTAACAGACGTCACCATGACACTCAAAGATAAACCTTTTGCTAAAGCCAATATGCAGACACACATAAGTGTGTTTGCCTGATTTTTACCTGCGAATAAAATCAGGCGGCGAAAGGTCGGCGGATAAAAGATCGGCACTTGTGCGCGATCGCGATCTAAAGAAAAGATCGCCTAAAAATCCCCCATGAGTGCGACACACTAACCTGAAATTGAGCTTCAAGGTTAGTCGTTACTAACGCGAAAGCTTATCCTCAACTTATCCACAAGATGTCCCCTGAATTCAGACTTGCAAATAGGGTCAAACCTCACTATCTTGTATCCCAGATAATTTAAAACACCATATCTTGTGTATAGGTAGCAATCAGACACACTAAAAGCTCGCCGCTTAATTGACTCGTTTTCAACCAGTCAGCAGTATTTAAGGGACGGTTATTGATTGTTTTACAAGGATACGTACGGTGAACTTGCTCACCTAAATAGATATAAGAACCAAGGCCTATCTCCAAATGAATAGCACTATGACAGTCACAAAACGCTGTGGCGATCGTGAAAATATCGATCTCGAAAAAATACACCGCGTAATTACTTGGGCAGCCAAGGGATTAAAAAACGTTTCTGTTTCTGAAGTTGAACTTCGCTCGCACCTACAGTTTTTCGATGGCATCCCAACCGAAGCTATCCATGAAACCATTATCAAAGCGGCTGCGGATTTAATTTCTCCAGAATCACCGGACTATCAATTCCTCGCCGCCCGTTTAGCGGTGTTTCATTTGCGTAAGAAGGCCTTTGGTCAGTTCGAGCCGCCAGCACTGTATACCCACGTGACTAAGTTAGTTGAGCTTGGCAAGTATGACATGCACATTCTGCAGGATTACAGCAGCGAAGAACTCGACGTGATGGATACCTATATCGACCATTGGCGCGATATGGACTTCTCTTACGCTGCGGTAAAACAGCTTGAAGGCAAATATTTAGTTCAAAACCGTGTGACGCACGAAATCTACGAGAGCGCCCAGTTCCTCTACATTTTGGTCGCGGCCTGTTTGTTTGCCCGTTATCCAAAAGAAACGCGCCTGAAATACGTTAAAGATTTCTATGACGCGGTATCGACCTTTAAGATTTCGCTACCAACGCCAATCATGGCCGGTGTGCGCACGCCAACGCGTCAGTTCAGCTCTTGCGTACTGATCGAATGTGGTGACAGCTTAGATTCCATCAACGCGACAGCTTCGTCTATCGTGAAATACGTTAGCCAACGTGCGGGTATCGGTATTAACGCCGGTCGTATTCGCGCCTTAGGTAGCCCAATCCGTGGTGGTGAAGCCTTCCACACAGGTTGTTTACCTTTCTATAAGTATTTCCAAACCGCAGTGAAATCTTGTTCTCAAGGCGGCGTGCGGGGCGGTGCTGCGACCCTGTTCTACCCTATTTGGCACTTAGAAGTCGAATCTCTGCTGGTATTGAAAAATAACCGCGGCGTAGAAGACAACCGTATCCGTCATTTAGACTACGGTGTGCAGTTGAACAAAGTCATGTATCAACGTCTGATCAAAGGCGAAAACATCAGCCTGTTTAGCCCATCTGACGTACCTGGCTTGTACGATGCTTTCTTTGAAGATCAAAATGAATTCGAACGTTTATATGTGCAATATGAGCAAGACAGCAGCATTCGTAAGAAAACCATAAAGGCTGTTGAGCTGTTTTCACTGATGATGCAAGAGCGCGCCTCAACTGGCCGTATCTACATTCAAAACGTGGATCACTGCAACACTCACAGCCCGTTCGATTCAAAAGTCGCACCGATCAGACAGTCTAACCTGTGTCTTGAAATCGCCCTGCCGACAAAACCATTGAACAACATCGATGATCCAGAAGGTGAAATCGCGCTTTGTACGCTGTCAGCACTTAACTTAGGTTCTATCAAAGAATTATCTGATATTGAGCCATTAGCCGACCTCGCCGTACGTGCACTGGATAACCTGTTGGATTATCAAGATTACCCCATCAAGGCCGCGCAAATTGCCTCGATGAATCGCCGTACTTTAGGCATAGGCGTGATTAACTTCGCTAACTACTTAGCGAAAAATGGCATGAAGTATTCCGATGGCAGCGCGAACGAGCTGACCCACAGAACCTTCGAAGCGATTCAGTTCTATTTACTGAAAGCCTCAATGAACTTGGCCAAAGAGCAAGGTGCGTGTCCGTTATTCCACGAGACCACATACTCTCAAGGTATTTTGCCAATCGATACCTACAAACGTGACCTAGATAAAATTTGTGCAGAACCATTGCACTTAGACTGGGAATCACTGCGTAGCGATATCAAGCAATATGGCCTACGTAACTCAACGCTGTCGGCATTAATGCCATCAGAAACCTCGTCGCAAATCTCCAATGCGACCAATGGTATCGAGCCACCACGTGGTCTTATCAGCGTGAAATCGAGCAAAGACGGTCAGTTGAAGCAAGTTGTACCTGATTTCGATACGCTGAAAGATAGCTATGAATTGCTATGGAAAATGCCAAGCAATGACGGTTACTTACAGCTAGTGGGTATCATGCAGAAGTTCGTTGACCAAGCTATTTCGGCCAACACTAACTATGATCCTTCACGTTTTGAAGGCCGTAAAGTACCGATGCAAACCCTGCTGAAAGATTTGCTCAATGCTTACAAGTTAGGTGTGAAAACGCTTTACTACCATAACACTCGCGATGGTGCGTCGGATTCACACGATGACATCACCAATTTAGAGAAAGAAGACGATGGTTGCGCCGGCGGCGCGTGTAAAATCTAGTCTTTAACGTTAACGCGGCTCTTACAAATAAAAAGTATAGGGATCCCGATTGAGTGGATCCCTATCCATTGGAAAATAGCACCATGGCCTACTCTACCTTCTGTCAAACACCCAACGATGCCACCCGTGAACCTATGTTTTTAGGTCAATCGGTCAACGTGGCTCGTTACGATCAACAAAAATATGAAGTGTTCGAAAAACTGATAGAAAAGCAGTTATCTTTCTTTTGGCGCCCGGAAGAAGTAGACGTCAGTCGCGATAAGATCGACTACGGTGCATTGCCCGATCATGAAAAACACATCTTTATTTCTAACCTGAAATACCAAACCTTACTCGACTCGATTCAAGGTCGCTCACCCAATGTGGCCTTTTTGCCATTGGTGTCGCTACCTGAATTAGAAACTTGGATTGAGACTTGGTCTTTCTCTGAGACGATTCACTCGCGTTCATACACCCATATCATTCGCAATATCGTTAACGATCCTTCGGTGATCTTCGACGATATCGTCGTGAACAAAGAAATCTTAAGCCGTGCGACCGATATCGCTGCTTACTACGATCACTTGATCCAATTGACTCAAGTGTTCCATTTACTCGGCGCGGGGACCCATGTTATCGATGGCAAAGAAGTCATAGTCAACACTCGTACCCTGAAAAAATCCTTGTACCTGTGCATGATGTCAGTCAACGCCCTAGAAGCGATTCGTTTCTATGTTAGCTTTGCCTGCTCATTTGCCTTTGCTGAACGTAAGCTAATGGAAGGTAACGCGAAAATTATTCGCCTTATTGCCCGTGATGAAGCCTTACACTTAAACAGCACTCAGCATATTTTAAGCATCATGCAAGGCGGTAAAGACGATCCAGAAATGGGTGAAATTGCTGCAGAATGCCAACAGGAAGCTTTCGATTTATTCTTCAAGGCCGCTGAGCAAGAAAAAGAATGGGCAAAATACCTGTTCAAAGACGGCTCTATGATAGGTTTGAATGAACAGATCCTCTGCCAATACGTTGAGTTTATTACTAACCAACGGATGAAGTCGGTGAACCTGCCACAACCTTATCCTGAAATAACCAATCCATTACCTTGGATGAAAAACTGGTTAGAAAGCGATGCGGTGCAAGTCGCACCACAGGAAGTTGAAGTCTCTTCATACCTTGTCGGCCAAATCGACTCAGCGGTTGATGGTGATGAGTTCCTCGACTTCGATCTATAAGACACTTAAAAATGACGTTACAAAATGGCATTAAAACAGTGACATCAAAAAAACGGCCACAAAACCTGTTTGCGAAGGCGCCAATCGTGCGCCTTCAAGGTCAGCCTGTATTGCTCTTTACCGAGCAACAAGGCACTTTGCTGCAAGCACTTGAAGCCAAAAAAGTCAAAATCTTCTCAGAATGTCGTAACGGTTTCTGCGGTGCCTGCAAAACACGCGTCATCAGCGGAAAAGTCAGCTACTTAAACGAACCCTTAGCCGAACTCAAACATGATGAATGTTTACCCTGCTGCTGTGTGCCTACCGAAGATTTAGAGCTCGACTTGTCACCTGAAGGTGCTGCCGTAGTCACCTATGCGTGCCAACCTCGTCAGAGCAAACCCAGTTTGGCTAAGTCAAAGCAAACACAGCATGAAGCAAGCAACACGCGCACGTTAAAACAAGAAGTATTTGAAGACTAACAGCGCCAAGAATTAGACTTATCTATAAGCTGCTTTAAATGATCCACTCTGAATGAGCAACTTTCACTTTTTCAGTAGGCGGCGTTAAAACAAGCATTAGCTGTTAAACACAAAGTCCCTTTCAATACTGCCTTAATCAATCCGCGCCAATTAGTGACCAAACGCATTAAACCCCACTCTTCTTCCTTCTCTCTATTTTCAATGCATTCCCGCGGAAAACCAAAACAAAAAAGCCTGAACTCAGGTTCAGGCTTTCAGGATCTAAAACTTAACGCATGACGCCTAAAGCTTATTGCAGAAGACTTATCGAGTTTCTATAAGCGCATAGCCAGCTCAGCGCCTTGGCGGATTGCACGCTTAGCATCAAGCTCTGCCGCGACATCCACGCCGCCAATCAGATGCACAGGCAAGCCTGTCGCTTTCATCTCATCCACTAAGGTGCGATTCGATTCTTGTCCAGCGCAAAGCACAACATTATCAACGGCCAGCACTTCAGCGGTTTCGCCCACGCGAATATGCAGTCCCGCATCATCAAACTTATCGTAACTCACGCCCGTTTTCATCTTCACATCATGTTGCTTAAGCACAAGACGGTGGATCCAGCCAGTGGTTTTACCTAAGCCTTTGCCCATCTTCGACGTTTTACGTTGCAGTAAAAACACCTTACGATGATCGGTATTGTCGGATTGAGGTTCTGTTAGGCCGCCCGCATGTTGGTAAGTTTTATCTATGCCCCACTGTTGCAGCCATTTATCGGCGTTCAGCGTGCTAGATTGGCGCTCACACAAAAAGTGCGCCATATCGAATCCTATACCGCCGGCACCAATCAAGGCTACTGTATTACCGACAGTCACTTCACCCGAGAGCACTTTTTGATAATCGACCACCCGTGGGTCATCAAAGCCGGGTAAGACTAAATCACGCGGCACAACGCCTGACGCTATCACCACTTCATCAAACTTTTCGGTTGCCAACACACTGGCATCGAGGCGAGTGTTTAATCTCAGCTCCACCTTATGCAACTTAATTTGGTTGATGAAATAACGGATAGTTTCGTTAAACTCTTCTTTTCCTGGGATTTTACGGGCGAGATTAAACTGACCACCTACCTCGGATTTCGCTTCAAACAAGACAACGTTATGGCCACGCATGGCGGCATAGACAGAGAACGCCATGCCCGCAGGACCTGCGCCCATCACCGCAATACGCTTTTTATTGGCAGTGGGTAAGAAGTTGATTTCAGTCTCATAACAGGCACGAGGATTCACTAAGCAGGTCGCGCGCTTGAGTGAGAATGTATGATCAAGACACGCTTGGTTACAGCCAATGCAAGTGTTGATCAGCTCTGGCGTGTTCGCCGCGGCTTTATTCACAAACTCAGGATCGGCAAGGAAAGGCCTTGCCATCGACACCATGTCAGCTTGACCAGAGGCAATGATCTGCTCGCCAATCTCAGGGGTGTTAATGCGGTTAGTGGCAATTAAGGGCACAGAAACTGATTGTTTGAGCTTTTCAGTCACCCACGCAAAGGCGCCGCGGGGCACACTTGTCGCAATGGTCGGTACGCGCGCTTCATGCCAACCAATGCCGGTATTCAAAATGGACACGCCTGCTTGCTCTAACCACTGGGCGAGCTGCACCACTTCATCCCAAGTCGAGCCGTTATCCACTAGATCTAGCATAGATAAACGGAAGATAATGATGAAGTCTTTACCGACCTTTGCCCGTATCGCGTTAACAATCTCAATTGGGAATTGCGCGCGCTTTTCAAACGCGCCGCCCCATTCATCGGTGCGGGTGTTGGTGCGCGCACTGACAAACTGATTGATCAAATAGCCTTCAGATCCCATGACCTCGACGCCATCGTAACCGGCTTTCTTGGCAAGGGCGGCGGAGCTGGCGTAATCCTTAATGGTCGAGCGCACTTGGCGACTAGACATAGCAGACGGCGTAAAAGGTGTAATGGGTGATTTAATCTTGCTCGGTGCTTGGGAAAAAGGATGATAACCGTAGCGGCCCGCATGCAAAATTTGCATACAGATCTTACCGCCAGCCTCATGCACCGCCTGCGTGACCACGCGATGCTTACCGACTTGCCAAGGAAAACTCAGCTGACAGGCATGGGGCGTAAGGCGGCCACGAAGATTAGGGGAAATACCACCCGTCACAATCAAACCCACACCGCCCAGAGCGCGTTCTTTGTAGAACGCTGCCAGTTTCTCAAATCCGCCCTTTTCTTCTTCCAAACCTGTGTGCATTGAGCCCATAAGCACGCGGTTTTTGAGCTGGGTAAATCCCAGATCTAAGGGTTCTAATAAATGGGGAAACGACATTCAAACATCCTTTTAAAACAAGTGATTTAAATCAGCATACCTTGAGTCAAATCTAAGCTCAACCGTTGGATCGAGGCCATCAGTCAAAATCCTTTACAATTGTGTTTAGCCTGTAGCGCCATTTTCAGTTAGCATTGGCAGATTGGACTTATAAAGGAGTGACAGATGTCCGCTAACCCATCGTTTTTCAAGAGAATATGTTTGTTTATTTGGCACACCCTGAACGGGACGCGTAAACTGATCCTCAATCTGATCTTTTTTGGCATCTTAGCCGCCATCATTATTTCTATTGGCAGCAGCGAAGATATCCAAGTAGAAGACAACTCAGCGCTGGTGCTTAATCTGGCCGGCTCGATTGTCGATCAGAAACAACAGGTCGATCCCTTAGAAGCCGCATTCAAGCAAGGCCAAAATGCCAACGCAGATGGGGAAATCCTGCTCGCCGATGTGCTGTATGTGATTGACAATGCCGCACAAGATCAAAGGATTAGTACCCTAGTACTTGATCTAGCCGATTTGAAACGTGCCGGGATCAGCAAGCTGCAATCTATCGGTGATGCACTTAACCGCTTTAAAGAAAGCGGTAAAAAAGTGGTCGCCATCGGTAATTACTACGAGCAGAATCAATATTTCCTCGCCAGTTTTGCCGACACCATTTACCTCAATCCCCAAGGCGGCGTGTCGCTTGATGGCCTGAGTATGTACAACCAGTACTTCAAATCGGCCTTAGATAAACTCAAAATTAAAGCGCATATTTTCCGCGTAGGGACCTTTAAATCCGCGGTTGAACCCTACATGCGTGACGATATGTCCGACGCCGCTCGCGAAGCCAGCAGCGCGCTTTTAGCGGATGTATGGCAAAGCTACACCCAGACTGTCGCAGGCAATCGCAATATTGAGCCTAACTCGTTGGTGCCCGATGCAACCACTTATTTGGCCGAGCTCGATAAAGCCAATGGTGACTCTGCGGCAATGGCCATCAACATGAAATGGGTTGATAGCTTAGCTACCACGGAAGATTTTCGTCAAACCATGCTAGAAACCGTGGGCAAAGCCAGCAGCGGTGACAGTTTCAAGCAGGTGAGTTTTTATGATTATTTAACCTTAGTGACGCCATTGCCAAGCTTTGTTGAGCAAGACAGTGTCGGCATTATTGTCGCAAGCGGTACGATTCTGAACGGCACTCAACCTGCGGGCCAAATTGGCGGCGAAAGCACTGCCGAGCTGTTACGTAAGGCCCGTTTCGATAAACACGTTAAAGCCTTAGTGCTGCGCGTCGATAGCCCTGGCGGTAGCGCCTTTGCCTCGGAGCAAATTCGTCAAGAATTACTGGCACTTAAAGCAGCGGGCAAACCTGTTGTCGTCAGTATGGGCAGTTTAGCCGCATCGGGTGGTTATTGGATTTCGGCCAGTGCCGACTACATCTTCGCAACGCCAACCACGCTCACGGGCTCAATTGGGATCTTCGGCATGGTCACCACCTTCGAAGATTCTCTGGCCAGTATAGGCGTGCATACCGATGGCGTATCGACGTCGGAATGGGCGGGATTGTCTGTGACGCGCACGCTGTCACCGCAAGTTGAAGCGATTATCCAACGTCATATTGAACGTGGCTATTTAGACTTTATCTCGCTGGTCGCTAAAGAACGCAAGATGACCATAGAACAAGTCGATAAGATTGCCCAAGGCCGTGTTTGGAGTGGTAAAAAAGCCCTTGAGCTTGGCTTAGTCGATGAACTGGGTGATTTAGATGAGGCGATAGCTAAAGCCGCTAAACTCGCGGATATGACACTATTTGATACCCGCGTTATCGAACAAGAACTGACACCCGAGCAACGCTTTATGCAACAGATGTTTGCCTCAGTATCGAGCTATCTGCCCGCCTCACTGAGCCAATCATCGATGTTAGAGCAAATGCTAGCGCAATTGACCAGCAGCTTGAAAACGTTAACCTCTTTTGATGATCCAAATAACGTCTACATCTACTGCGATACTTGCAACATGATGAACTAAAGCTGCCAGCGTCTAGGTTGCTGCTCGCAACTTCAAGATGATGACAAAGACAAAGCCCGGCTCTCCGGGCTTTTTTATTGGGTTTATGTCAGTTAAATCGTATAATTCGGCCACTTGAAGCTAAGAAAACGACAAGAATGACTAAACGCTCCATTTATGTTGCCTATACAGGCGGCACCATCGGTATGCAAAAGACCGATAACGGCTTCGTCCCTGTGGCGGGATTCCTGACTCAGTGCGTGCAATCTATGCCTGAGTTTTACCATGAAGAAATGCCGACATTCGTAATCCACGAATACTGCCCGCTTATCGACTCTTCCAATATGGCGCCGACCGATTGGCAGATGATCGCCGACGATATACAAGCTAATTACGATAAATACGATGGCTTTGTGATCCTCCATGGCACTGACACCATGGCGTACACGGCTTCGGCGCTGTCGTTTATGCTGCAAGGCTTGTCAAAACCTGTGATAGTGACGGGTTCGCAAATTCCCCTTGCCCAGCTGCGCTCAGACGGTCAAACCAATTTATTAAACTCACTCTATATTGCGGCGAATTATCCGGTCGCAGAAGTGTGTCTATTCTTCAATAACAAACTCTTTAGGGGTAATCGCTCGACTAAGGCCCATGCCGACGGCTTCGATGCTTTTGCTTCGCCTAACTTCCCGCTACTGCTTGAAGCTGGGATTAAAATCAATCTGCGCGCAGGCAAAATCACCGTTGCCAACGATACCCCATTGGAAGTGGCGCATATCAGTCCGCAGCCTGTGGGTGTAGTGACCTTGTATCCAGGGATCTCGACACAGATTTTTGAGAACATTCTGCAACAGCCGGTTAAAGCCCTCATACTGCTAACATTTGGTGTGGGTAACGCGCCGCAGGATGCCGCTTTACTCAAAACCTTAAGGCAAGCGGATGAACGTGGCATAGTGCTGGTGAATCTTACCCAGTGTTTCCAAGGTAAAGTGAATATGGGCGGCTACGCCACGGGCAATGCACTAGCTAAAGCGGGCGTGATCAGTGGCGCCGATATGACCATAGAAGCGGCCTTGGCAAAACTGCATTATTTACTATCGAAAAATTTGCAGCCAGCGGAGATAAAAGCAGCCATGTTACAAAACTTGGTCGGTGAATTGAGCATAGATTAAAGATAGTGTCTTTTAATCTGTTCGTAGTTCTCAATCACTAGCAACAAAAAAGCCCATATTTAATGGGCTTTTTTATTTAAACTCAGATTAAACGACGTCAAATGAGTGCTTGTCTCGGTGCTTTTACAGAGAGCTATTTACAGAGGCTTTTGGATTGAAATTAGTTGATACTAAATCAATGTTAGCGTCACATAAATAGCTAGTCCTAGATCCACGCCTAACATCTTAGCAAACACAAACCACCTTGAAGTCAGTGAGTAATTTATAAATCCTGCACTTTAAACTCAGCAATCGGCTCACCGCGGAATTGCTTTTTCAGCTCGGCTTTAGACAATTCATTGATTTTACCGTCAGGCGCAATAGTGAAATGCTCAGTTTGCTCCAGCTTGCGAGCTTGATACAACATCACGACCTGCAGGGTCGATTCACGCTGCGCTTCACTTAACACAGTGCCATCTTCCCACTTACCCAGCTCTGCTGCACTACGAAGCCTTTCATAGACTTCAATGGGCATTTGATCGATCACTTGATTAATATCTGTCATACACTTTTCCGCTTATGTAACACGATTCTGACTCGTGTGATGAGATAACCCACAAAACCAAACACAAAGCATATTCCAGCGATATTCGCCCGCATACCTTCGGCAGGTTCACCACCCCAAAACCAAATAACCACACCAGCAATAAACAAGGTCATAGCAACAAAACTCTGATTCATTAAGCTGCTGGACTTTTGAATATGACTAATGCGCGATAAAGACTCATTGTCACCATTGGTGCTCGCTTGACAATGGGGACATGAAGGCGCCTTACTCGACATCCGCTTGCGACACACTGGACATTCAATTAATGCCATATCAGCCTCGCCCTAACGTAATTTATCAACAACGGCGAGCATGGCGATAAGCGATGCTTCACCTAAATAAATACTGCGCTCTGGCGACCAACCCACAAAAGGATCGGCCAGATTGTTATTGTCTTTAAAAGGCATTTCGAGGGTATTGGATAAACACTCGAAGGTCTGAGCGACCCAATTAGACGCAACCGTTAGATTCGCTTGGCCTGGCTCGTCTTTGTCATAGCCAAACTGAGTTTGGAAATCGGCACTGGCTAAGGTTAATGCTTGACTGAAGTCCGCTTGCAGCTGCGCCAGCTTATCATTGTAGGCAGGCACGCCCTCACAACCTGCGAGAAACACATAAGGTAAACCTTCATCGCCGTGGACATCATAAAACAAGTCGACACCGGTTTGCTGCATCTTGTTGACGACGTGGTAAACCTCGGGACTCTTTTCTAAACTTGGCGTTTGCCACTCGCGGTTAAGATTGATCCCAATCGCATTGGTGCGCAGATGGCCTCTGACACTGCCATCGGGATTCATGTTCGGCACTATATAGAAATTGGCTTTGTCGAGCAGCGCTTTCGCTGTTGGACAATCATTATCGAGTAAACGATTCACTAGACCTTCGACTAACCATTCAGCCATGGTTTCGCCCGGATGTTGTCTGGCGGTGATCCAAATATTGCGTTTAGAAGGATCGCCATTACCGACTTTCATCAGGGTAATATCGCGGCCATCTAAGGTCAGGCCTAAATGCTCTAAATTGACATCTGGGTGTAACTGGGCACTGCTGAGTAAATCTAAATGACGCTCATAGCTGTATGGCGCAAAGTAAGCAATTTGAATTGCATCGCAATCCAGCTCTAAGCTAATGCTCAGTTTGCCGTCTTGATACTGTGTAGGAATACGGAACCAATGTTGACGGTCGTAACTGGCTACTGCCTGATAGTCTTCCCATCCCTTGGTATAGGAAGCCGTCCCCGCGTTGATGATATTTAAGGTGTAATGGTTACCCACCTCACCTTCGAATCGAAAATTGAACCATTGATAAAACTCGCCGCCCGCATCGGGACGAATAGCAAGTTGAATATCGTCTTTATTATCAAGATTGACGACTTGGATATTTCCGCCATCAAAGTTGGCACTGATCCGCATAATGATTCCTAATAGGTTGTTAAAGCTAAGGGCTGTTAATGGCACGCGACAGATAGCACGCGGCACATTTTATTATATGGCCGATAGGATAAACCAAAACATCCCAAGGGGAAAACGAAAGCCAGTAAATTCAGTCAAGGCAGTTGTAGTCGACCTTTTATTGACCAAGTTTCACGCCAAACATCCGTCAAACTTAGCCGTTAACGAGGTGGTAAACGATGGTGTTAAGCCATAAAACTATAACCTTGGCCTCGTACTGTATTAATTAAGTTACGCGGCAAGCTGATGTTGGCTAATTTACGGCGCGTGTTACTAATGTGCATATCAAGATTGCGGTCAAATCGGCCCAGATCTTTTTGTAATACTGAGCGTTGCAACTCTTGTTTCGTGATGACTTGACCTTTCCTTTCAAACAGATATTTAAATAATTTAAATTCGGTTTGAGTCAAATCGACATAACGGGTGCCAATGGTGATCCTATGACTCATATCATCAAAGTTAATCACTTTCGCCGCCACAGTCGCTATTTGCGGCGAGTGAGATTGACGAGAACAAAGACGCCGCTCTAAGGCACGTAAGCGAACAAAAATCTCTTTGATACTAAACGGTTTACTCAAAAAATCATCGGCCCCCAATTCATAGCCTTTGATGCGATCGTCTTCATTATCCCGAGCAGAAATCATCAATACCGGCGTTGAGCATTCCCGCGCTTTTAACAGCTCAAAACCATTCATTTGTGGCATGACTAAATCAAGCACTATGATGTCAGGTGCAAAGCTTTCAATGCATGCCAGACCATCGACACCATTCACCGCACATGTAACTTGATGCCCTTGTGTGCCCAAGGCATCGGCCAACCACACACTAAACAAGGGATCATCATCGACTAAGAGTATTTTACTCATCCTTAAAACCTAAACGAGAATCTATATCATTTATATTACCATGCGAATCTAGATGACTCTAGACCTATTACATTAGTTAAGAAGTGTGATGTTGAAAACTGTGAACAAAATACGACATTAGAGGAAAAACTAAACGAAGATTGGCTATTTAAAAGTGATGAGTCAAATGATGTTTAGCCACTCAAAATCTGTGTCTGGTTCCATTTCACAATAAAAAAGCGCCTTAAGGCGCTTTTTAAACACTAAGAGTATTAACTTAGCTTAGAACTTAACCGTTACACCACCGTATATAGTACGGCCAATGGTGTCGTATACTTCAGGAACTGTACCAGCATCACTACCGTTAGTAACGTACAGAGGCTTCTCGTCAGTAAAGTTCTTCACCCCTAAGCTAACTGTTGTGCTGTCATTTACGTGATAAGTACCAGAAATATTGTGATACAGAATAGAATCAACACCTCTAACAGCAGCAAATGGTTCATCATTCACATCATAGTCAGTGTAATTATCATTCATAGATCGGATATAGCGGTTGAAGTACATTACACTCCAATCATCTTGACCCGCAGAAATGCTGAAGTTGTTACGAACACGAGAGTAAGCACCGAAGTTCCCATCGATAGTGCCAGTATAGTTTTCACCATCTTGCTCATAATTAATGAGGTATGTAGTGTCATTACTGACTTTCCAGTCTAACCCAAACAATGCAAAGCTATAAGCTAAGTTGAAATCAACACCGCTAGTATCCTGTGACCCAACGTTTGTTAATGCACTTGTTAAATTAAACAAATCACCATCGGCAGTAATATTGAATGTACTACATGCTTCAGCATCACCTTTATAACAATCATCTAAACCAACTTGAACATCTGCACGAGCAATAGCATTGGTTACTTTGAAACGCCAGTAGTCTAAAGTCAGAGACATACCATCAATATAGCTTGGTGAGTAAACTAAACCAGCGGTATATGACTCAGATTCTTCAGGTTTTAAATTTTCATCAGATGTACGATTAACTAAAATCTGTCCAGTTTGTTCACTCAGAGGTAACCAAGGGTTCGTTAAATAATCAAAAGAACCTGAATTACCACCATATAATTCAGCAACACTTGGGGCACGGAAACCTGTAGCAGCGACAGTACGTAACATAAGTTCGTCGGATGCGACATATGTCAACCCAATTTTCCACGTAGTTGCTTTACCAAATGTTGAATAATCATCTAAACGCAGTGCAAATTCACCCGTTAATTTTTCTGTAAATGGTACGCTCACTTCTTGGAAAATAGAGATAACGTTGTAGTTACCGCTTGTAGGGTCTTGCTGAGCAGCAGTACTATCGCCAGCGACAACAACTGGATCTGGATTATAGAAACCACTTTCACGACGGTATTCAGCGCCAATCGCAAAGCCCACAGCACCCGCACTTAAATCGAAGAGTTCACCATTTAAGCCAGCAGACAACGTTTGTTGTTCATTGCCACCAGTTGATTTCTCGTCATACGAAACGTCTTTCATCTCATTCGTCAGTGGAGACCCTTCAAACCACGCATATGGGTCTGCATAAATAGAAGCAGCCATTAATGTTGCGTTAATTGAGTTATCAACACCAGTTTTAGCCTCGTTCTTACCAAATGTGTAGTCCACATTCCAGTTCATACCAGTATGAACATCCAAAGAACCCGCTAATCCACCAGATAAACGCCAAGTATCAGTATCTTGGCTGTAAACACGAGGTCCAACATCATTCATACGTCTGTTATATTGCACTTGTCCGCGAGCGTCAGCTTTAATCCCTGCATCAACCATGCTTTGGTCAAGATTAAGGCAACCAGCAGTTGGATCTGTCACTCTTGGGTCGCCACAAACATTTAATTTGATTTGCGCAGGCTGTGCCGCAAGCTGTTGGTTTGAACGACGATTGGTATAGATAGCATCCGCGGTTAGTACCACATCATTACCTAACTCTTGTGTCATATTTGCAAATAAGCTACGGCGTTCGCTTGGCGTTTGGAAGTAAACGTCATTCGAATAATCATAACCTGTGGCTCTGTTAACCCAATTACCATTTGCATCAATAACCTTCTGGTTTAATGCACCAGTTGGAATAATTGAACTCGTATTATCGAGTGGGTCATACCAATCTCGATCACCTTGGATAACACCACGACGGTCAGCATAAGCAGCACCAAAGGTGTAGTTACCACCCTCTGTGTTGAAACCATATAATGCACTTACATCACCACTCTCACCGTCACCTTTGTCAGTGCCACTGCCGTTAAAATCGAGCTGGAAACCTTCAAAGTCTTTCTTAGTGATAATGTTCACTACACCGGCAATCGCATCTGAACCATAAACCGCTGAGGCGCCATCTTTCAGAATTTCAACACGTGCGATCATAGCCACAGGGATTGAGTTCAAATCCACTGCACTATCAGCACCAGAACCTGAGTTCACCATACGACGGCCATTCAATAATACAAGCGTGCGCTGTGACCCCATGCCACGCAAATCAACTTGCGCGACGCCATCTGCACCGTTGTTAGTGCTTGAACCCACGGCTGCACCCGCCATAGATGTTTGTACTTGTAGCATTTGGTCAACAGAAGTAAAACCTTCCGCTTTAATCGCAGCAGCATCAATAACGGTCACAGGTGAAGCTGTTTCCATATCTTGGCGCTGAATGCGTGAACCCGTGACTTCAATACGTTCAACTTTTGCTTTTTCTTCCGCTGCAAATGCGCTTGACGTTACAAATGCACCAGAAGTGATAGATGCAACGATAGCTAAGTTAATAGCCGACGCTACTTTGGTTCTTTTGATCATGTATGAATGCTCCCTAGATCTTACTATTATTTTTATGCTTACAGCTTGTACAACTATTGATGTACTAGTGTTGCACTCGATACTGAGGATTCACTTTAACTCCGTCAACACTCAAAATATTAACCAATTAAAAATTGATGTTAATAAATATGAGTTAACTTGTTTTATTTGATGGTTTTTATTTTCGATAAAACTTAAGCGATATAATTTATCAGAAGTTAAGTCTTAATGATGATAATTAATAAGTGATTAACACTGTTAATGAGTTACTTTTATGAAACATTCTCAGTGTGCAAAAGTGTGATATAGATCACGCTTGGCATGTGCGACGAGAGCTTTTGGTTGGAATGAAGTACTGATTAACCACCACTTAAACTGCATAAAAAAGGTTGTAAGCAACTAATGAAAAGCCAAAATAATTAAGATAATCTCACTAAATCAGCATATAACAACAGATGCAATCAGCATCAATTATGTTATTTATGCATATGGAGTAAGGTCACCAATAAAATTACAACAATAATATTACAAATTATTCAGCATGCTAAACCTAGCAAAGAGTAACTGTAGCGACTATTATTTTGAGGATTTAATGGCCTAAATCAAATTTGTTAAATTAAGTTAATCTCAGAGAAAAAAATCAATCTAAATAGTGGAAAACTCAGGCTTACGCTCAATAAATACACTATAGAGATACATTTGTTAATGAATATAGGCAAGCACTAATTGGCAATAAATATATAGATTTCTATATAAAAGCTATTATAAATGTCTAAATAGTGAGCTATAAAAGCCGTAAAACTTTTGAGTTTTGATACAACTTAATAATGAGGCGCGAGCAGCTATCAACTCATAAAAGCTCCTACATTTAACGCCAGATTAAACATCATTCGATTTGCTAAAGTGCGCTTTTACTTCACCCAAATTGTACGCAAAGGTAAATTTTAACCATAAAAAAGGCGACCACTTAGGTCGCCTTTCATTATCGGTATTATCAAGCAGATGGCTATTCGGGTTTGATCAACTCAAAATGCTGGTATGCCCGTGCGGTTGCAATTCGGCCGCGGGGCGTACGTTGGATAAACCCTTGTTGGATCAAGAAAGGTTCTAACACATCTTCGATGGTTTCACGTTCTTCGCCTATGGCCGCGGCTAAGTTATCTAGCCCAACGGGCCCGCCCATAAACTTATCGATAATGGCCAGTAATAGCTTGCGGTCCATATAATCGAAACCTTCACTATCCACATCTAACAAGTCTAAAGCGTGTTCGGCCACAAATTTGGTGACAGCGCCGTCATGCTTCACCTGCGCGTAATCCCGTACGCGGCGAAGCAATCGGTTAGCTATTCGCGGTGTGCCGCGTGAACGGCGTGCGATTTCAAATGCGCCTTCGGCATCAATATCCAGCTCCATTACCTGCGCCGAACGCTTGACTATGGTGCTTAAATCTTTGATGTTATAAAACTCAAGTCGCAGCGGGATCCCAAAACGCGCCCTCAGTGGTGAGGTTAACGCCCCTGCCCGTGTTGTCGCGCCCACTAGAGTGAACGGCGGTAAATCAAGCTTGATAGAACGCGCCGCCGGTCCTTCACCTATCATGATATCCAGCTGATAATCTTCCATAGCAGGATACAAAATCTCTTCTACCACAGGGCTTAATCTGTGGATTTCATCGATGAATAACACATCACCGGATTCAAGATTGGTCAGGAGAGCTGCGAGATCCCCCGCTTTTTCAAGAACTGGCCCCGAGGTGGATTTAATGTTTACCCCCATCTCGTTCGCCACAATCATAGCCAAGGTAGTTTTTCCCAATCCTGGCGGACCGTAGATCAGCATATGGTCTAAGGCTTCATTACGATTCTTCGCCGCTTGAATAAACACCTTAAGCTGCGCCCGAGTGTCATCTTGGCCAGTGTATTCATCGAGCATTTTAGGGCGCATCGCCCTGTCGATGGATTCATCTTGAGCTTGGATCTGCGGCTGGATGAGTCTGTCGGCCTCAATCATTGTTCTTCCTTCTCGCAGCTTTCATCTTAATTATCATCATTATTCAATTAAAGCATCGACTTAAGGGCTGCTTTGATCAGAGTTTCTGAATCCATACCTTCTTTGTAGGCTGCAGACACTGATTTGCTCGCCTGCGGCGGTTTATAACCCAGCGAAATCAAAGCTGAAATGGCATCTTCTTCGGCACTATTGACTGTCGGCGCAGGAGAGTAATTAGATTGCAGCACAAACTCACGCTCTGAACCTGCTGAGGCTTCCATCAAGCTCTTGAGCTTATCGCGCATTTCTACCAGTAACCGCTCGGCGGTCTTCTTGCCCACACCGGGCAATTTCACTAAGGTCACTATGTCATTACGCTCAACACAACCGACAAATTCACCTGCAGTCATACCAGATAAAATGGTCAGTGCGAGCTTGGGACCCACGCCATTGGTCTTGATCAGTAAGCGAAATAACGCCCTTTCCTGCTTAGTGATAAAACCATAGAGTAACTGTGCATCTTCACGCACCACAAAATGGGTGTAGACCATAGTTTCATGGTTAACTTCAGGCAGCTCATAAAAACTGGTGAGCGGCATCTGCAACTCGTAACCCACACCATTAACATCGATCAAAATTTCTGGCGCTTGTTTCTCAACTAACACGCCCCGTAAACGACCTATCATCTGTACCGTCCGTATGTTCTTGCCGTTGCCCGGCCACTCAATGCAATTAAACTCTGGCTGGTGTGATAATGACACACAGCAACACCGAGTGCATCTGCGGCGTCAGCTTGTGGGGCTGCGGGTAATTTAAGTAGTTGTTGGATCATGTGTTGTACTTGGGCTTTTTGTGCTCGCCCCGTACCAACGACTGCGCTTTTAATTTGAGTCGCACTGTATTCCGCCACAGGTAAATTGGCGACCGTGGCGGCGACAATGGCCGCGCCGCGTGCTTGGCCAAGCTTGAGCGCAGAATCAGCATTTTTTGCCATAAATACCCGTTCAATCGCAAATTCGTCCGGTTGATACTGACGAATAATTTCAGTGATCCCATCAAAAATTTGCTTTAGCCTACCAGGAAGCTCTTCAGACGAAGTGCGAATACAGCCACTGCCGAGGTAAATCTGATGCCGTCCCTGACATTGGATCACGCCGTAGCCTGTGATCCGTGAACCTGGGTCAACACCTAAAATAATTGCCATTTAATGCCTTATATGGGATCTGAATGTTCGTCTCAGTTCCTGGATTAGCGAGTGTCCTACGTTAGCGTGTGCGAGCTGAAATTGGTCTAGATTGACGCCCAAATCCAGCTCACATTTAATCTAACCTAGGCTTGCCATCACGTCATCGGAGATTTCCGCATTATGATACACTTCTTGCACATCGTCATGATCTTCAAGGGTGTCGATAAGGCGCATAAATTTTTCGGCGGTGTCTAGATCAAGCTCAGCTTTCGTCGAGGCTATCATCGCGATTTCGGCATTATCCGCCACAAAATGGGCTTTATCGAGTGCATCTTTCACCGTATAGAAATCAACGGGATCGGTGAAGACGTCAATCGCGCCATCATCATAGCTGACAATATCTTCCGCGCCTGCTTCAAGCGCCGCTTCCATCAATGCATCTTCATCGGTTCCCGGCGCATAGGATAACACCCCACGCTTAGTGAATAGATAAGAAACCGACCCATCCGTGCCTAAGTTACCGCCCGATTTACTAAACGCATTGCGCACACCGCTCACAGTCCGATTACGATTGTCCGTCATGGTTTCGACCATCACAGCGGTGCCGCCTGGGCCATAACCTTCATAGAGAATGGTTTCGAGTTGCTGACCTTCCAACTCACCGGCGCCGCGTTTAATCGCGCGCTCAACCGTATCGCGGGTCATATTGCCGCCGAGGGCCTTATCAATGGCGACACGTAATCGTGGATTGGAATCGGGATCTGAGCCGCCTTCACGGGCTGCGACGGTTAATTCGCGAATGAATTTAGTAAAGAGTTTACCGCGTTTAGCATCTTGAGCTGCTTTACGGTGCTTAATGTTGGCCCATTTACTGTGACCTGCCATGGGAAGTCTCCTTAACTTAGGTGTCATCGCATAGCTTATCAAGAGCCGAGGTGTAATGGATTGAATAACGGCTATTTAGAATTGAACTAACAGATATTGATAAGCAAAGAAATGACGGTTCACTAAAACAGACCGAGGCTTGCGCCTCGGTTTTCGGTACGACTAAAAATAACTGATAAGGACTAATGCTAATAGACTAACGCCAATCGACTAATGCCAATCGCCTTTCACAAAACGAGTTACACAACGTCGACTTGAATAAGGTCGATTTGCATCAGATCGATTTACAAAAGCCCTGTTACGAAAGATCAGTCTTCCGTTTTAACGGCTTTCTCAACCACGGCAATGCCAAGTTCAGCTAACTGCTGTGGATTAGCAAATCCTGGTGCGTTAGTCAGCGGACAAGCGGCTGTTGTCGTTTTCGGGAACGCCATCACATCACGGATTGAGCTAGCGCCCGTCATCAGCATGATGATGCGGTCTAAACCAAATGCTAAACCTGCATGTGGCGGAGTACCGTAACGCAGCGCTTCTAACAGGAAGCCGAACTTCTCTTTAGCTTCTTCGTCGGTAATACCCAAAATACGGAATACCGCAGACTGCATTTCTTGGTTGTGGATACGTACTGAACCACCGCCTAATTCGCAGCCGTTTAATACCATATCGTAAGCATCAGAAACACGATTTGCTGGGTTAGCTTCAAGTTCTGCCGCCGTTACGCCGCGCGGTGCGGTGAACGGATGGTGAACAGCGTGGAAATTGCCGTTGATTTTCTCAAACATTGGGAAGTCAACCACCCACAGTGGACGCCATTCGCCTTGTAATAAGTTGAAATCTTCGCCCGCTTTAAGACGCAGTGCGCCCATAGATTCGGCAACCACAGTCGCTTGGTCAGCACCAAACAGAATAATGTCACCGGTTTGCGCGCCAGTGCGGCTGACGATTTCATTGACTATGCTTTCGTTTAAGAATTTCAGCACAGGTGATTGAATGCCCTCTAAGCCAAGGCTTAGGTCATTAATCTTCATCCACGCTAAGCCTTTAGCACCATAGATGCCAACAAACTTAGTGTAATCATCTATTTGCTTACGAGACAGTGCAGCGCCGCCTGGAATACGCAGTGCAGCAACACGGCCTTCTTCATCATTAGCAGGACCAGAGAATACCGCAAATTCCACTTCTTTGAGTAAATCGGCAATGTCCACCAGCTCTAATGGATTACGTAAATCTGGCTTATCTGAACCGAAACGACGCATCGCTTCGTTGTAGGTCATGCGTGGGAACTCGCCCAGATCGACGTTCAGCATTTCAAGGAACAGACCGCGCATCATCTCTTCGGTTTTCGCCATCACTTGCTCAGAGCTCATGAAAGACGTTTCGATATCGATTTGGGTAAATTCTGGCTGACGGTCGGCACGTAAATCTTCATCACGGAAGCATTTTACGATTTGATAGTAACGATCAAAACCTGACATCATCAGCAACTGTTTAAACAGCTGTGGCGATTGTGGCAAGGCAAAGAACTGACCTTTATAAGTACGGCTTGGTACTAAATAATCGCGGGCACCTTCTGGGGTTGCCTTGGTCAGGATCGGTGTTTCTATGTCTAAGAAACCGTTTGAGTCGAGGAAACGACGCACAGAACTGGTCACTTTAGCGCGGAAAATTAATCGCTGCGCCATTTCTGGGCGACGTAAATCTAAGTAACGATACTTAAGACGTTGCTCTTCGCTGTTGTTCTGGTAGTTATCCATGCTCAATGGCAGTGGATCGGCAGCGTTGATAATAGTCAAGGCTTGGCCTAAGACTTCAATCTCACCCGTCTTCATTTGACCATTGACTTGGCTGTCAGGACGGGCGCGAACTAGGCCTTTAACCTGAACGCAAAATTCGGCGCGCAGCGTGCTGGCGACATTGAACACCTCAGGTAAGTCTGGATCATAGACCACTTGGATCAGACCTTCTCTGTCTCTTAAATCTAAAAAGACAACGCCACCCAAATCACGGCTACGATTAACCCAACCTACCAAGGTAACTTCTTGTCCAACGTGAGACTTATTGACGTCTCCACAATAATGACTGCGCATCTAACTCTATCCTTTATCCGGAAACCGGTGCTTTGGAAATAATCAAAACGAGATAAAAGCGACATTATAGTAAAATAATGCCGATTACCAAAGTACTTCACACTTAGGCGGTGAAGTATCAAACAGTTTTACGCCCTTGACTAGAGGCGAACGCACTATCTGAGCATGAGCGTTCAAAAAAACATCAAGCTGAGCGATAACAACGCCCGCCGCAACTTTTTGCTTGGTACATCAGTTGATCGGCTTTTTTCAATAAGCCTATCGCGGTATCACCATCGCGAGGATAAATCACCACGCCCATACTGACCGCTATGCTGACACTGACGCCTTGAATAAGCAAAGGGCTCGACAGTGCCTGTAGAATATTATCAGCAACTTGGGTTGCAGCATCGAGATCTTGCACACGATTTAGCAGGATAACAAACTCATCGCCGCCAAATCGCGCCACGGTATCTGAGCCACGGATAACCTTGGTTAACTTTTGGGCGACCTGTACCAGTAATTCATCGCCAATCGGATGACCATGTTGATCATTGATTTGTTTAAACCCATCCAGATCGATAAATAGCAAGGCAAAATGGGCTTGCTCGCGCTGATGGGACAGCAAAGCTTGGGCTAATCTGTCATCGAGCAAGGCGCGGTTAGGTAACTGAGTCAAAGCATCGTGGTTCGCCACATGCAACAAACGTTTTTCAGCGACTAATCGCTGGGTGATCTCACGATTTAAGCGGCGATTCACTAACAACACTGCCACCATCACTAAGCACAAAATAATCACGCCAAATACGATATAACGCAGCCATTGCAGATATTTAGCGCTCTCTGTCGCGACAGAAAATGACACCCAACGCGCATAAATTTGCTGTTGATGCTGAGCGTCAATCAAGGCTAAGGCTTTGTTAATCAGTGGCACCAGCGGCGCAAATTGAGGATAAACACCAATATGGCTATGCTGATCGGCAAGATCACTCAGCAGCGACATTTTCAGCGTCGGGTAGTGACTGGTTTTAAGTTCGGAGGCCAATGTCACCACTTTATCGATAAACACATCCGCATTGCCATTCGTCACCGCCGCCAATCCCGCCTGCGTATTTGGCACTATCACTAACTTGAGTGAAGGTTCCAGACTCATCAATTGCGCCACCAAATGATAGCCTTCGACCACGGCCACCCTTTGCCCTGCAAGCTGGGCAATATTGAATACCGAGACTTGCTCCAATTGCGACACTAATGCCCACGGCGATGGCCAATATGCCTCACTAAACGCTAAACGCTGCTGGCGCTCCGCCGTTTGGGCGACACTACCAGCTAAACTTACCTCACCCTTTTGCAGTGCGTCGATTAACGAATGCCAATCATCAAAGGCAACGGGCGTGAGCTTAAGTTTGAGCTGTTCCTTGAGTAATTTGACGATATCGCTATTGATCCCCGCAAACTCGCCCTGCTCATCCATAAACTCCATCGGCGGCCACTGCTTTAAATAGCCCACTTTAAGCTCGCCTACACTTTCCACATAGGCCTGTTCTGCTGGGCTTAGGCTGACATGGCGCTCAGCTTGGGTAAAAACATGATCTTTGGGATTGAGCATCCATTTATTTTCAATATCGGCAAACTCTTGATTGCTAATATTGTTAAAGCCATTGGCGATCCGCTGCGTCAGGCCAGGATCATCACTGCGAGTCAGCACATAAATGTTGGTGCTAAATTCGAGATTGGGATACTGGCTAAAGTCAGACCAACCTTTATTGAGCAGTAAATAATGGGATGTCCATGCACCCGAAGCCACAAAGCCAACAATCTCGCCCGATCTTGCGCCCGCGACCATGGCATCCATATTGTCGTAATAGCGCAGTGCCATTTGGGGTAAGGCTTTACGTAACTCCACCAGATAAGGCGCCGTCGGCACCACCCCGATACGTTTACCTTTTAAGCTGTCTAAATCGGTCAACTGCTGCTGAAAGAGAAACAAACGGCTCTTAACCGTATATAAGTGCCAAGCCCGATTAAGCCCCGTTTTGACATCATCACTCTCTGGATAACCAATGTGCGCATCGGCAAGACCACGACGAACGTCATCCACACTGGAGTTCATATCGCCAGAAATAAAATCAACGGCGATACCGGTCTTCTCGGACCACAATTGCCACATGTCCACATACAAGCCATGGGGTAAACCATCGACCCCTAAGTCCACAAAAGGCTCGACGCCCAGTTGCATGGAAATAACAATCCCAGCTTGTTGACGTTGATAGCCAAGCCATCGTCGCTCCGTTTGTTGGATAAAGTGCGGATCGAGCGCGGTGAAACCTTTATTGATCCTATCAACTAAATCAAGATTGCCCTTTTTGACCGCAGGAACAAATTGCATCGCCTTAATTTGGATACGCGCCGTATTGGGATAATTCGCGGCAATCTCTTGGGACGAAGCGGGATCTTTCAAATAACCTTCTAAGCCCGCAAACACCATAATCTCACCAGCGGCAACCCCCGCGAGTAATTTCTCACGACTTTCGTAACGTTTAAACACGAGCTGAGGTTCGATACGGTGCAATTCCGCTTCGTGGGATGAAGCCGCCACCACACCAATTTGAAAGGGAATGAGTTCTTTAATGGACTTTTTACCCTGCAGGGATTTATGCAAATACAAAAAGGTACCAACATCGGCGATGGGCACAGCAAAGTCGAACTCTTGCTCACGCTCTGGGGTTTTCCCCATGCCGATATGCACTTGCGCCTTACCTTGCCGCAGTTGATCAAGGGACTCGTGCCAATGGCGCGCCACAAAAACTACTTGGGTATGGCTTTGTTTCGCCCACTCTTTCCATAAATCGACCAGTAGTCCGGTCGGCTCGCCGTCGTTGTCGACATATTGATAGGGAAAGCTATCTTCACCCATCACCACGATTAATGGCTCGTCGGGCAATGGAGTTGCCTGCCCTGTTATGCTCAAAAAACAGCTGCACAAGATCACAATTAAGTGGATCACAAACTTCAAGTTGAGCCCTTAGTACTTGATGTACATGTAACGATTTTGTTATCTATGGCGTATTAGACAAAAATTTATCGCAAATTACCAGTATGAGACTTGCTGCTAATCGATCGGATTCGTTAAAATGCCGGGTTGAATTCCCATGAAAAATCTCAGATGAACGTTTATCAAGACACTATCTACGCTCAAGCGAGCGAGCATATTAGCGATTTCCAGTTTGATAACCGTGTAGCAGGCGTGTTCAGTGACATGATCCGCCGCTCCGTGCCTGGATATACGCAAATTATCAATACCATAGGCGATTTTGCAGATCGTTTCGTCATGCCAAATACTCAAATTTACGATTTGGGTTGCTCACTCGGCGCCGCGACCTTAAGTATTCGTCGCCAAATCCAAGGCCGTCAATGTCGTATTATCGCCGTGGATAACAGCGAATCTATGGTTGCACGCTGCCAAGAGAACCTGAATGCCTATGTCAGCGATACGGACGTCGATCTGGTTTGCGGAGATATTCGCGATATCGATATTCAAAATGCCTCACTGGTGGTACTCAATTTTACCTTGCAGTTTTTACCGCCAGAAGACAGAGAAACCCTGATAGCCAAAATTTATCAAGGCCTAAACCCCGGTGGGATTTTAGTGCTGTCGGAAAAAATTCGCTTTGAAGATGCCCCGATCCAAACCCTATTGGAAGAGCAACATTTAGACTTTAAACGCGCCAATGGCTACAGCGAACTCGAGATCAGCCAAAAACGCAGTGCGCTGGAAAATGTCATGAAGCCTGACACCTTAACCACGCATCAACAACGCCTAACCAGCCAAGGCTTCAGTCACTTTAGTCTCTGGTTCCAATGCTTTAATTTTGCTTCTATGGTGGCCATCAAGTGATCAGCTTTAGCTCGTTTTACCAACAAATCGCCGATTCAAATCTACAACACTGGCTCGAAACCCTGCCGAGCATTTTAGGCAAGTGGCAACGGGATCATAAACACGGCAACTTGCCAAAGTGGGAAAAAGTGCTCAACAAGCTGAACTATCCTGCACCCGACCAAGTAGACTTTATCGATAGCGTGACCGTCGGTAGCGGCGAGCAACTTAGCCCTGGCGAGAAAGAGAAGCTTGAGAACCTACTGCGCCTATTTATGCCATGGCGTAAAGGCCCCTTCCACATTCATGGCATTCATATCGATACTGAATGGCGCAGTGACTGGAAATGGGATCGCGTGAAGCAGCATATTTCACCGCTGAAAAACCGCACTGTGCTCGATGTCGGTTGCGGCAGTGGTTATCACATGTGGCGCATGTTGGGCTCAGGTGCCAAACGTGTCGTCGGTATCGACCCTTCGCCGTTGTTTTTATGTCAATTTGAGGCGGTAAAACGGTTAGCGGGCACACATCACCCTGTGCACCTGTTGCCTCTTGGCATTGAAGAGTTGCCACCGCTTGATGCATTCGACACCGTTTTCTCCATGGGCGTTTTGTATCACAGACGTTCGCCTATCGATCACTTGTTACAACTGCGTGATCAGTTGCGCACCGGTGGTGAACTAGTGTTAGAAACATTAGTGATAGATGGCGACGAAAACGCCGTACTCGTGCCTCAAGATAGATATGGCAAAATGAATAATGTATGGTTCATTCCGTCCGTTGCCGCGCTGATGCTCTGGTTAAAAAAGTGTGATTTCACCGACATACGTTGTGTCGATACCGATGTCACTGCCCTTGCTGAGCAACGCCGTACCGACTGGATGCCCAACGAGTCACTGGTTGAATACTTGGATCCTAACGACATCACCAAAACGGTTGAAGGTTATCCTGCGCCCAAACGCGCCACGATTATCGCGGTGAAGAACCAGCCTAATCAGGATTTAATCAGTTGATCTAATATAAGATTTACCGCTAACAGGAAGCACTATGCTTAAGCATCTGCTCGCTATTGTCATTGCCACTACACTTGGGGGATGTGCAATGACAGAACCGACCACCCATGCCACAGTTCCCGTAGATGCTGCCACATTCAATACCCGTTTAGCCCAGCAACAAAACTCGCTGATTGAGGTCATCAATCAGCGATGCCAACCTCAAGATACGGCGCCACTCGTGCAACTGCACGAGCAAGTGCAGCGACTGCAACAGCAAGTCGCGAGTCTAGAAACACCCAAAGCTAAAACCGTTGCCGTGCCCAAACAATGCGCCCGCACGCCCTTAGGTGACAAGTTTATCTTAGGTGAAGTCGAAAGCGTGTTTGTGGATGAACTCAACACGTATTTTGCCACCCGAATCGATACGGGCGCTGAGTCTTCCTCTCTCGATGCGCGCAATATCACCCTGTTTGAGCGCGATGGTATTCAATGGGTACGGTTTGAGGTATTCACTCAGGGGGCAAACACTCCGCCACAACAGTTTGAGGCCAAAGTCGTGCGCTTTGTCCGCATTAAACAAGATGCGAGCGAGAAAGAAGATCGCCGCCCTGTGATCCACGCGCATCTTAAAATTGGTCAATATGCTGCAGAAACCGATCTCAACCTCACCGACCGCAGCCACCTCGATTATCCGTTACTACTTGGACGCAAGTTTATGAAAGACATTGCCGTAGTCGATGTCAGTCAACGTTATGTCCACGGCAAAGTAACAAACCAAGTAACCTCGGCGCAGTGAGCACGCTTTGGACTAAATGGCCGAACTCAAGAGGCGTGAGCACCAAGAGCGATGAATGTCCAAGCCAGGCGTCAGGCGTTGACTTTGTATCAGCTTTGTATCAGTCACGCCGCCGCTCAAATTCACCTTTCACAACAACAGCTTAAAATTATTATTTTTCGACAACTTAACACGCAAAAAAATAGCTCAGCCAACGCAGGCGTCGTGACTATCACACTAGTGACAATCACATCTGTTTTTTAATAGACAATCCCGCGTTGACATAACACTGAGTAGACACAGCACTAGATGGCCAAACACTAAGTTGACCTAATACTAAGTAGTCCTAACAAGAAGGATCCATAATGCACTCACGCAACCCTTTCTATATCTTGGTGGCAGTGCTCTTTATTGTCGGCATCGGCGCCAGCATTTACCGCGGCGTCGAGCATAACGTGCCCTTTTTGCCCGGTAAGCAAGTTCAAAGCTGGGCCGTGGAAGCCAAAGTCAGTTTTCAAGGTACGGGTGAGCCTGCAGAAGTGTCTTTCTCTTTACCGCAAGATCCTGCCTACCAAGTGCTGGTCGAAAATGCCAGTTCACCGGGTTACGGTTTAACCATCAATCATAATGACAACGATCGCCGCGCGGTTTGGTCGATACGCCAAGCCCTAGGCACACAGGATTTATATTACAAAGTGACACTGGTGCCGACAGGGCATACCGAAATGTCAGCGACTCAAACTCCCACAGCGCCCGAAGCCTATTCATGGCCCGCGACTGAACAAGCCGCCGCAGAGCAAGTGATTGCAGATGCCTGGGCTCGCAGCGCGAGCAACCTCTCCTTCGCCCAACAATTGATGGCATCGATAACCGAGCCTAAACGCAGCCAGAATATCGAGCTATTGCTCACAAGCCAAACGCCGACCCAACTGTTTTTACACATGCTACACAATAAGGGCATTCCTGCGCACAAGGTCAGCGGTTTGTATTTAGAAGATCAACGCCGTCGACAGCCCTTATCGCCCTTTGTTGAAGTCTTTCACGACGGTCAATGGATACTGTTCGATTTAGTCAAAGGCAAACAAGATCGCCCCCAAAACCTGCTGCTGTGGGAACGTGCGGGCCACTCAGTGCTTGATGTCATGGGCGGCGTTAACTCGCAGGTGAACTTCGCTATGCTGCAGGACACCCGTTCCGCCCTTGCGACGTCTATCGACATGATGATGAACAACAATGCGCTCGATTTCTCCCTCTACCAATTACCCCTTGAGGAGCAAAGCCTTTTTAAAGGGATCTTGCTGATCCCCATTGGCGTACTGATGGTGGTATTTTTGCGGGTGATGATTGGCATTAAAACCTCAGGGACTTTTATGCCAGTATTAATCGCACTGGCCTTTATTCAAACCAGCTTACTCACCGGATTAATTGGTTTTTTGCTTATCGTTTCCTGCGGACTCGTCATCCGTTCCTACCTGTCCCATTTAAATCTACTGCTAATCTCACGGATATCGGCAGTGATCATCGTGGTGATTGGGATCATCGGCGTATTCACACTGCTTTCCTACAAGTTTGGTTTGAGTGAAGGCTTAACCATTACTTTCTTCCCGATGATTATTCTAGCGTGGACCATAGAACGTATGTCGATTCTGTGGGAAGAAGAAGGTCCGAGGGAGGTCATGCTCCAAGGTGGCGGCAGTTTGATGGTTGCCACCTTGGCCTACCTCACCATGAGCGCAAGCTGGGTACAGCATTGGGTGTTTAACTTCCTCGGGATTCACTTAGTGATCTTGGCCTTAGTATTACTTATGGGGCAATACACTGGTTATCGCCTGCTCGAGCTCAAACGTTTTAAATCATTGGCGGGAACATAAACATGGGGTTCGCTTGGCCGTGGGAGCTACGCAAAAATGGCGTGCTTAATATGAACCAACGTAATATCGATTACATTGGCCGTTACAATCCGCGTAAATTTTATAAACGCGTCGATGATAAGTTGATCACTAAACAGCTGGCCTTGGCGAATGATATTGCGGTTCCTGATCTGATTGCGGTTGTACGCGAACAACACGAGATAGCGCATATCCCTAAACGCATCTCAAGCCGAAGTGGATTTGTCATCAAACCCGCCAAAGGCTCGGGCGGCAAAGGCATTATAGTGATCACTAAGGTCGATAATGGGCGCTACTTTAAACCCAGTGGCCACGAGATCAGCCTCTCTGAACTTAACCGTCATGTCTCCAATATTCTCAGTGGGTTATTTTCACTCGGCGGTAAACCCGATGTTGCCATTATCGAAGGCCTAATCGAATTCGATCCTGTGTTTGAAGGCTACAGCCATGAAGGGGTACCCGATATACGCTTGATTGTTTTTAAGGGATTTCCCGTGATGGGCATGCTGCGTTTATCAACTGCGGCATCCGACGGCAAAGCCAACTTACATCAAGGCGCTGTGGGTGTAGGCGTTGACATTGCCTCGGGAAAAGGGTTACATGCTGTGCAATTTGATAGACAAATTGAGTTTCATCCCGATACAGGTAAAAAACTCACCGATATCATAGTGCCCCATTGGGAAAGCTTGCTCCATACGGCTTCCAGCGCTTATGAAATGTGTGAAATGGGTTATCTCGGCACTGACATGGTGCTAGATCAAAGCAAAGGCCCTTTACTACTTGAACTCAATGCGCGCCCGGGACTGGCGATTCAGATTGCAAATGGAAAAGGTATTTTGCCTCGTCTTAAGCATGTTGAAGCCATGTCATCTCATTCTATGACAGTTGCAGAACGTGTTACCTATGTTAAAACCCACTTTACTGGTTAGCCTGCTTGGCTTAAGCCTTTATGCTACGAATGCCGCCTATGCGGCGCCAAGTGCTGTTCCCCTCTTGGTTGAGCAATGTCTACGTTTGCCAAACATTGAGCTCGCGTCAGCCTTCGCCAACGCGCGCTTAACGACGGCGCAATTAACCTTGGCCCAGCGCGCGCTTATTTTCGAGCAACAGACGATAGGACTCAATAATATCAACGACAGGCTCAACTATTACCGTGGGTTTAACTTACCGAGTGAAGAACGCGAAGGCTTACTGCAATGCCAGTTACACCTCGCCGATACTCTGTCGCAACTTCTCAACCAAGCGGAATTTAGCCAACTGGCTTACGCCTTAGCCCAAGGTAATGCTGAACAAATACTGTTGAGCCAACAGCTTAAACACTTGCTACAACAGCATTGGAGCGCCGAGGAAAAAGCGAAACTGCATACGGCGCAGGCCAGCATAGGCCAAGGGTTAGGCAGCCAACAATTTAGTCTTGCCTTCAATGACAACCAATGCCAACCCGAAGCGACTCAGCAGCAACATCATCTGCATGAAGAAGAGGATAAAAGTAACGAGCCGAAGCGCAGCAGTGCAAAGCAAAGCGATTTTTCGGGCACTATCGTCAGCTACTTACTGACACAGGAAAACGCCGTATGTCGCCAAAATGTATGGCAGGCATACCAAGCCAGAGCGAGTGAAACCAATCAAACGGCATTACAGCGAATTGCAGAGCAGCGCCAACAAGCCGCCACGGCGGCAGGCTTTACCGATTACAGCGCATTAGCGCTTAATTCGCAGCAGTTATCATCCCCTGAGTTGGTCAAAGCCTTTCTTGATAGCCAAACCCAAGATTTGCAAGTGGCTCCCTGGGATATTGGACGTACCCTGTCACAACAAGCATCAGCCAAGGGCCCCACATGGCAGACCCCAGACGTCTTGAGTCGCAGCTTTACTTATCTGCAAGTGTTTGGTTTGCAGTTTGAGACCATAGCAACCGCCAACGCCGAGAAAACACCAACCGATCCTAATCGGCCGCATATTGTCAGGGTCTACCACCAGCAAAGATTGTTGGGTGAAATCTATGTAGCGTACAACCAAAATCCACAGCAAAGTAGTCAACAGCAGACATTGCGCCAAAGTATACTCGGCCAGCAATTTGGGCAACAGGCGTTGGATCTTAAGCCGCAACTGAGTAACTACAAAGACATTGAACAGTTAACCGAATCCATCGCAGAAGCAGTGACTTCCCTTGCTAAAGCGAGCCATTTTTACCTCAACAATGCAATGGGACAAAGTCAGGATAGCCATTTTGTGGCGAGTCTCTGGTTAGCTGAAGTACTGCGCCATCAACTCTTTCCGCAATTTGAGCAAAGCTATTTACAAGAGCGTGAAACACTGGCTAAAGCTTATTCGAAACAGCTCAAAGTCTTTCGCGCTAAGGTTGCAGTCAACTTTTATCAAGACGCAAATTCACAAATCTATCCGGATATCGGTGCAGAGTTTAGTGCTAGCTTTGGTCAAGACTGGCTGCAAACCAAGGATTATCCCTATAGTTTCAATGCTATCGCCAACGAAGGGCCGCTATACTACCAATCGCTCTGGCAAGCATCGTTAGCCCAGCTGATTGATCAAGCCACATTAGGCTGCCAAGACAAACTTCAATTATTCAATTTGTTAGTCGTCAATGAAGACGCTTTAAACCTAAGTGAACAATTGAATGCCATTATTGGTGCGCCCGTTGACAGCGCTTCGCTGATCCAAAGGATCTCCAATAGCGCCGCTTCGGAGCATACTGGTAATTCTAACAATCAAACTTTCGACGCCACAGGTTCTTGTGCGTTTTAAGAGTGAATACATAAGCTGTGTTTGTGACTCGCTCGGGCACAGACACAGCAAATCGTCATGATTCGCCTCTCGAACACCTCAATAACTTAGCGCGACATAGATAGCAGTATGTAGTGAGAATGACTGACTCTATGATATTTAATTGAAAAAGTCGTAAGAAGTGGCCACTATAAGCCTCAATCTATCGTTTTTTTGAGATTATAATGACTCGAGCTAAATCTACCTTAGAACAATGGCGTATTTTGCAAGCGGTGGTCGATTTTGGCGGCTATGCCCAAGCGGCCGAAAAACTCAATAAGAGTCAATCGTCGCTCAACCATGCGGTTGCCAAATTACAGCATCAGTTAGGTATCGAACTACTCGAAGTCAAAGGCCGTAAAGCCTATCTCACCCAGCAAGGCGAAGTACTGCTGCGCCGCTCACGGCATGTCACCCAAGCCGTCAACGAGTTAGAACAACTTGCGAGTAATCTCGAGCAAGGGTGGGAGCCGACACTCACGATTGCCCGTGAAATTATCTATCCGATGGAAAGCTTAGTGTGTGCCCTCAATGCATTTCTGCCCCACAGCCGTGGCACTCGCATCATCATGCTGGACTCAGTGATCACCGGCACCCAAGAGCTCATTCTTCAGAGCAAAGTTGATATTGCTATCTGTGCAGGGGTGCCGCCCAAAGGGTATTTATCCGAACCTTTATGTGAACAAGAACTCTACCTCGTCTGTCATCCAAGTCACCCACTCGCTGACTTAGGTTCGATTGAAGACGATAAGCTACTGGCACAGTATTTACAGTTAGTGATCAAAGATACCGGCGTGCAATCCAATATCGACATAGGCTGGCTCAAAGCTGAGCAGCGCTGGACCGTTTCTAACTTCCACGAAGCAAAAGTCATTTTAAACCAAGGTATTGGTTTCTGTTGGATCCCGTCTTTTTTAGTCCAAGAGGAATTGGCTTCGGGCAATTTAGTGCGTTTACATCTTGATGGCAGTCAAAAACGCCGCATCATGTTAAGCCTAGTGATCCCCAATAGGGATCAACAAGGACCAGCATCCAAACTGCTTGCCTCTTTGATTTTAAAACAGCATGGAATTGAACCGACAAATAACAATTAATAGCATGAAACCAAATCATGGGAATTGTTAAAGCTTAAACTTACACACTAAAGTCAACATAGCGCGCTGGTTGCTGACCCAAGTATTGCGGCTGAATAGACTCACTCTGCAGTGACGCACTGCGATTCTCACTCGCACTGATGCTTGAGGGCGACTCGTTTATCTCGTTGGTATCTTTTGCTGCCAGAGTTGGCAGAACAGTAGCGGATTGCGCATTATTAGGTAGGCAGCTCGTTTACAGGGGCGAGATTAGAAGGCTGAATATTGACTTGCGGTGTTATACCAATCGTATTAAATATCTGTTCATTCAGCGGGAGTTCAAGGCGCTTTAGACAAGGCGAAGACTTTAAGGGCATAGTGGCGCTCTGTCGAAAGTCTTAAACGCAGTATAAAGCGCGTTGAAACCCGCCCTTCGGGAGCCACACAGGCACCCCATTCCCGTGTTGCATTGACTTAAAAGGGAATAACCATTTCTGCGTCAATGCGCCTTGGATTGAGATACCTGTGAGGCTCTGAACTGATTAGATATTCAATGTGATTGCTATTACGTCAGCACGGACTGAAGGTCCAATACTGGCTTGTGCAACAGCGACATAATAACGACTTGCTGTACTATCGAGTCTTGGAATAAAACGGGTCGCTAAATCAGCAGCAGTTGATGCTTTTCCAAATGCTAAGGTTGCAGTCGGTGGCTCAATGGTTTCCACTGCCGTTGGGGTATTAACTAAGCCGCTGGTACTAAAGGTATTAGATGGAGTTTCCGAACTAGGATTAGAGCTAGTATCTGTCGTCGCTGCGGTTTTGGCCCTCTGCGCTTCAACCCTTTGAATAAGCTTATCGACTGCATCTGATACTGGTGTTGAGACGGAATTTTGAGGCTGAGCAATATTCCCTGACTCATCGACGTTCCCCGTTACTACGGGTGTGTGTTCTTGCAACGGCGGTAGCTCTTTAATCTGCGCATCGGCGCCCACTAAGATTTGGGTTGTTTGCAAGTCTACAATCTGTTGTTGCCGCTCTTCAGCAAGCTTCACCTTTGCTTCATTCATTTTTTGCAAAGCTTCCGCGGCAACGCGGATATCCGCAGATGAAGGATCAACCGGAGCCATTGCCGCCGCGTACACTTGCTTCATTTTGTTTATTGTTGCAAGTGGATCGCCTCCGACAGCAGAAACATCGATCTGCACTTCACCATCGGTGGCATAACGTTGGCCATCGGAGCCCTTCTCATACTTAAAACTCGGACTCTGAGCGTATTGCCCGCCGACGGTGGCATGGGCATGTTCATGGGCTTTAACCTCAGAATCTCTGGCCTTAAGTGAATCAACTTGTTGTTGCTGTTGCGCCTGCGCTTTTTCTTGGGCTTGCTTCACTTGCTCCTGAGCTTGCTGTGCCTGTGATTGCGCCTGTGATTGTTGCTGCTTTGCTTGTTCCACTGCTGCAGCTTGCTGTTTCTGCGACGCTTCTTCCTGTGCTTGCTTTTCAAGCTGATTATCATTTTTAGCAAAAACATCAGCTAAGGCTTGCTGACGATCATCGGGGTTAGACGCTATAGCAGGATCTTCTACCTGACTGACTTGAGCCTTAGCGTCACCGAAAACCTGAGTAAATTGTTCCAACACTGTCGGTTGAGCCACTTCATTGCGAGCGGATTGTTCTACTGCTTGTGCAAAGTTTGACTGCTCAACAGTCCCTGCACTCGCAGCTGAACTATTACTACTACTTATATTTCCAGAATTTCCAGAACTGTTATTTACAGAGCTATTACCTGCCGAGTTAGAGGTGGATGAGTCAACTACCGCAGCTCCAGTAAAGACAGTTTGTGGCCCAAACACTGCGGCTAAATCAGGCGTTATTGGAGAAACACTGCCCGTACTCGATGGATTGAAAGCGGGAATATCTGTGCTACTCGTGCCAATTGAAGAACTCGGAGGCGTAAAAATATTAGCTGGAATACTGCTCGTGACACTAAGACTCGGACTTGTTGTAGATAAGGCGTTTGCGCCAAGGCTAGTTCCTATAGTACTCATGATTGATGAAAATGCCGAAGTCGACACAGGTGCGGCAATTTGTCCCCCACGCACACCAGAAATGGATCTTGGCCCCGTTAATAAGCTAAAACTGGCATCGGCATGTAAACTCGCCCGATCTTTTAACCCATTGACTCGAGGAGCATTGGTTTGAGGAAGTGTAACCTGCGGCCTTGATTCAGCAAAAGGACTGGCCTTTAGTGCTTGGCTTGCGCCATTAAACGCTGGTAGTACAGGCGTAGCATCAGCAATTGCAAGCAGCGCTTTTGCAGCATCAATGCCAGCAACATTTGAACTGATAGGTGTCGCGGTATTTGTCCCGTTGAATAAAGGCGCTGATGATATAGCGGCAGGCGTTGCAGAAAATGTTTGAGTGCTCGAGGGCAATGAACTAGCAGCCGAAGAACTCGCGTTAAAAGACACATTCGGTGATGAGTGCAGAGATTGGGAAACGTGAGTTGCTAATGAAGCAATAGGCGCAGCTTGAACCGGAGCGGTTGAGGTTCCAGTAAAATGTGGTTCATAGGCACCACTCGCTTCAAATTTTGCGGAGCCTGCAGTGTGAGCGCTGGCTCCTTGATAAGTGCTATTAGCTTGACTCTGGATTAGGCTCTGGCTTTGAGCCTGGCTTAGATTCGAGCTTAGCGTCTTATCATGTGCCGAAAATGAAGAGGATGGCGCTCCAACCTGAGGTGATAGCGCCACAACCGACATGATATTTACACCTTAATATTAATGATCGAACCTATCGTTTCTGAATCAGTTTCAATCACTTCTGTTGAGGCTTCACCTTGTCTTAATGACTCATTTGCTGCCAGTAATGCCGAGGTTTTATCGGGCTGGGCAACATCTCTAGCAGGCTCAGCCGGAGTCGCACTTTGCGTCTGTGTAGGTTTAGCCACATCTATTGTTGCTTGAGTAAGCCCAGATTGAGCACTTTGCAAGCCTTGCAGACCGGATGAATAAGCAGATTGGATTTGCATAACGGTATTCCTGCACGCTGTGATTAATGGGTCAATTATTGACCAGTAACGTGCAAAAGTACAGATTTTATCCGCATTCTCAGCATTTATTTACGGCCAGATTTATCCTGTGATCCAATTAGCTTCCCAATCCTTAAATACGGGATTAAAACCCTGCCGTTGCATCTGTTCGATAACTTGCTCGACACTGCGATCATCGCTTATCTCAAATTGATCGAGTTGACTGTCAGGCGCTTGATAGCCTCCCGGTTGTGTCGAACTGCCCGCACTGATTTGAGTGATCCCAAGTGGCAAAAGATTATCCCTCAGCTCAGGACTTTCTCTTGTCGACATGCTGATATCAAGCTGTTGATTAAAAAGTCTAAATGCACAAATCATTTGCACTAAACCTAGATCCGATAGCATGACTTTTGGGGTGATCCCGCCAGTACAAGGTCGTAACCTTGGTAGCGAAATACTAAAGCGGGTGCGCCAATAGCGTCGCTCTAAATAGTCGAGATGATATCCCATCATTAACGCATCTAAACGCCAATCATCCAGCCCTAATAAAACCCCAAGACCAATTTTATCTACTCCCGCCGCTGCAACTCTGTCTGGTGTTGCTAAGCGATAAGTAAAATCCATTTTTTTACCTCGGGAATGGTGACGAGCATAAGTCTCTGGCTGATAGGTCTCTTGATAAATCATCACAGCATCTAAACCTAGCGCGACTAACTGGCGATAATGGTCCTCACTCATGGGCTGGACCTCCATCGCCACATGGCTAAATTGCTGCTTTACCAGCGGCAACATTTGCTTGAAATAATCGATGCCGACCTTAGTTTCATGCTCACCCGACACCAGTAAAACAGAATCGAAGCCCCTATCTTTGATAATGGCCATTTCGGCCATCAACTCCAGCTCATTCAAGGTCTTGCGTTTGAGTTTGTTACTCATGCTAAAGCCACAGTAATCACAATCATTAGCGCACAGATTCGAGACGTATAGCGGTAAATACATGCCCAGATTCGCGCCAAATCGCTGCCGCGTAAGCGCCGCAGAGTGCTGCGCCATGGTTTCGATATAAGGTTCCGCCGCAGGTGATAGCAAGGCCAGTAAGCTACGTAAATCCCCTGCTGGACTCACTAGCGCCCGCTCAACATCTTGGGCAGTGCAAGAATACAAATCGAGTAACAGTTTATCCCGTGGGATCTTGGTAAATTCCGCTACAAAACTCATTGATTTAAAAATCCCGTCAGAGGACTAGTATGTACCGCGCCCGTTTGTACTCGGCCAAGTCCTGCTTCAAAGGCCCGTCTACCGCATTGCACCGCCTCCCTAAAACACTCGGCCATCACTATCGGCGACGCGCTGCTGGCGATGGCCGTGTTAACGAGCACCGCATCGGCGCCCAGCTCCATTGCCCGCGCAGCCTGCGAAGGTGCGCCAATGCCTGCATCGATCACCACAGGCACCCGCGCCTGCTCTATGATGATTTTTAAAAAGCTTTCAGTGACTAAACCCTGATTACTGCCAATCGGACTCGCCAGTGGCATAACCGCAGCGCAGCCTACATCTTCCAAGCGGCGACAGAGCACAGGATCGGCATGCACGTAGGGCATCACGATAAAGCCTTTCTCACAGAGGATTCTAGCCGCCTCTAAGGTTTCTATCGCATCGGGCATTAGGTACTTAGGATCCGGGTGGATTTCGAGCTTAATCCAATGAGTTCCCAGCATTTCACGGGCAAGCTCAGCCGCAAACACCGCTTCCTTGGCGTTTCTCGCCCCCGAAGTGTTAGGCAATAGCCGTACACCCGCTTGGCGTAACGGCGTGAGTAAATCATCAAGCCCCATTTTAAAATCAATTCTTTTCATCGCAACTGTCACTAACTGCGATTTTGAAGCAGTTATCGCCTCAAGCATCACTTGGCTATTGCTGAATTTTCCCGTTCCGGTAAATAACCGTGATTCAAACTCCACATCGGCAATCTTTAACATACTAGCCTCCCGCTACAGCTGAAAAAAGTTCTAATTTATCTTCATGTTGGCAGAGAATCGATTGCCAGCGATTACGCGGAACCACCTCTGCATTCAACACGATAGCGACCGAATCGAGGGCTATATCTTGCGCGAGGATCACAGCCGCGAGCGAAGTCGGTTCCGTTAATGGCTGCGGGACATTATTTATGTGAATTAAAATCATATCAAACCTTCATATTTTATAGTCTGCTGGGCTTATCGGATGATGAACGAACCTCTTTTGGACCACACACATCACAATGGGGATCCCGCGTTAATATCGCCGCTGTCCATGAAAGTGATTTAGCGTCGAAGCGCCAAAAACGCCCCAACAAGACATTTTTCGATTCATCGCAACCGCTATCCACATTCAACAAGAGCTGCATGGCCACCAAAGATTGCATTGACGCCATGACGCCTACGCTCGGCCCGAGTACGCCTTGGGCACTGCAGCTCTGCGACACTCTCGTCTGTGCGGGGAAAATACAGTGATAACAACCACCAGAGGGGAACAGCATTTGGTCGACCGCGAACAATTGGCCGCTAAATGCTGCGATTGACGCGCTAACTAAAGGCAAAGCCGCTTCGATACAGCGGCGATTAATGGCTTGGCGAGTCGCAAAGTTATCGGTGCAGTCAAGCACTAGCACTTTTTTGCCCTGTTGTTTTGCCAGTAAAATATCAGCCAAATGATGAGCCGATGTCGCAGGATTAAATGCTGTTTCATAGGCAGTAACAGTGCAATGCGGTGCTATGCCATTGAGCTTTTGCTTGGCAACTCGCGCCTTATTGAGTCCAATATCGGCATCGTTGAATAACAATTGTCTTGGCAGATTTGATACTTCAACCTTATCCATATCGATTAAGGTCAAGCGACCAATACCTGCACAGGCCAGATATTGCGCCGCCAATTGCCCTAAACCGCCAAGACCGATAATAGCGACACCAGCGTCGGCCAGTTGTAATTGCCCAGCCTCACCCACTTCTGGCAATAAGACTTGCCGAGAATAACGGATGAAATCGGCATCACTGAGTGCATGGCCGCAGTGTTCATTGTCGCTGTGTATATGACCGCAAAGAACCTCTGCGTGAGAAAGAGGTGTTTTTTTACTCATGCTTTGCATCCAACTCATGCTTTACAGCCAGTTCTTCAGACAAGCTACATTGCTCCCAAGCTTGGCTCAGCTCTGCAAACGCTGCGACTGGCTCCTTAGCTTTCGTTATTGCGCGCACCACAGCAATATTGCCCACCCCTGTTGCTTTCACCTTTGCCAGATTTGTTAAGTCAATACCGCCAATTGCGACCAAGGGATAATGGCATTGGAGTAACGCCACATAGTGTTTAAGTTTTGCGAGCCCTTGGGGCGCCGAAGGCATTTGCTTCGTCGTGGTTGGGAATATATGCCCAAGCGCTATGTAGGATGGCGAGTATTGGTGCGCCAATAGCAACTCGAAATAACTGTGGCTCGATATGCCTAGCGCGAGCCCCGCGGCTTGAATGGCCGCTAAGTCAGTAACGGCGAGATCTTCTTGGCCTAAATGTACCCCGAAGGCATGGTATTTTATCGCTAACTGCCAGTGATCATTAATAAAAAGCTGTGCATTAAAATGCTTGCCTAAGGCAATGGCTGTTTGAATTTGTGCTTCTAATTCGGAGCCAATTAACTCAGGTTCGCCTGACTTAGATTTGCCTGACTCACATCTACCTAGCGCAGACTTGCCTAAATCAGATTCGGCTGGCGCGGTGGTAGTAGTTAACTCGCTGATGTCGGTTTTTATCCGTAACTGCACAGTTTTAACGCCTGCCGCTAATAAACTTTCCAGCATGGTTAAGTCACTCACCACGGGATAAACACCAAGCTCGGCATCGAGCACTTTAAAACAGTGGGATAAAATATTTTGAGGTGGCGTCGAGGCTATTCTTACCTGAGCGGTTGCCTGATCTGTTGCGGATAAAACTGTTGCAACTAAATCATTACCAACATCAAGGTGTTGGTTGAGTTGATAACTAATAAAATTGCCATCACACAGATTTATCTTGGCATATCGGGACAAGTTATTAGGCCAACCCGTACGGGCCAACGGCCCTGGACCTTGCCCTAAACCAATCGCCGCGCTTAAGCCTTGACTCACGTAGGCTTTCGCAACAACCACCGCATCTTGCAATACAAAACCCTGCGCTAACACGGCGGCAATGGCCGATGACAAAGTGCAGCCGCTACCATGATTATGACGGGTATTAACCCGCTGGCTGGCTAACCAGAAGCGCCCATTTTGATGCAGCTCAGAGCTCGCGCGCACTTGACGACAAACTAGATAATCCTCGGCAAGCTCAAGGTCCCAGCCGTTGCTATCAAGAGCGATAACATGAACGTTAGCCTGAGTTTGAGCATAAGTGTTATCGTGAGTTTGAGCATGAGTATCATCAAGAATGTCAGTGCAACCAAAGCTCACATCGCCACCTTTAGCGAGCACACTGCAATCAAGGCTCTGGGATAAAGCCAGTGCCGCGGCAGCGAATTGCGCTTTCGTTGAAACATCACTGTGAGTTAACCGCCCAAGTTCAAGCACATTGGGCGTGATAAGTTCGATTAAACCTTTGAAAGGCTTAAAATCTAAGGCTGATTTGGCCGCACTTTTTATATCCTGACAGTTATCTACTGCTAATGCATCGCCACAACTGGCGACCATCACAGGATCGACAATCACAGGCACAGATGGATAGTGGATTTTAAAACTCGCGATCCAATCTGCCAGCAATGCCACTTGAGTTTGATCTGCCAGTAAGCCGATTTTAATTGCTTTGGGTGGCAAGTCGGAAAGTAGAGTCGTCAGCTGAGCCATTAACATCGCCGCTGATACGGGCTCGACTAAAGTGACCGCCACAGAACTTTGCGCCGTCACTGTGGTGACCACACTGCAACCGTGACAGCCCAAATCTTGAATTGTCGCTAAGTCCGCCTGAATACCGGCACCACCGCCACTGTCTGAACCAGCTATGGTCCAGACAAACGCGGGACGCTCGGTATTCATGGGCACATTATCCCCATGAATACCCAACATAATTAGGCTTCCTCAGCTTCGGCGACAAGCTTGTCTTTCACGTGATAGATCTCGGCGCCCGAAGCAGCAAATTGTGCCGATTTTAGCGCCATTGCCGCTTCCAACTCCTGCGGCGTCTTAACTGTGACTTGCATGGCTTGGTCAGCCGCTTCAACTTGCTCCGCCTTCGCTTGTGCCGCCTCTAAGCCTGCGGCATAGGCGCGCACATCTTGGGTGATTTTCATCGAACAAAATTTAGGGCCGCACATAGAGCAAAAATGCGCGACTTTAGCGGATTCCTGCGGTAAAGATTCATCGTGATAAGCACGTGCGGTTTCAGGATCGAGTCCTAAGTTATATTGATCTTCCCAGCGGAATTCAAACCGCGCCTTTGCCAGCGCATTATCACGAATTTGCGCACTCGGATGACCTTTCGCCACATCGGCGGCGTGGGCGGCAATCTTATAAGCAATCAAACCTTGCTTAACATCTTGTTTATTCGGTAATCCTAAGTGTTCTTTTGGCGTGACATAACACAACATAGCGCAGCCGTACCAAGCAATCATGGCCGCGCCTATGCCGGAGGTGAAATGATCATACCCAGGTGCGATATCGGTGATTTGTGGGCCAAGCGTGTAAAACGGCGCTTCATCGCAGTGAGCTAACTGCTTGTCCATGTTCTCTTTAATGAGCTGCATCGGGATATGTCCCGGCCCTTCGATAATGGTTTGTACGTCGTATTCCCACGCGATTTTGACTAGCTCACCTAAGGTTTCAAGCTCTGCAAACTGGGCGGCATCATTAGCGTCGGCAATCGAGCCTGGACGCATACCATCACCTAAAGACAGGGATACATCGTAGGCGACGCAAAGCTCACAGATCTCACGAAAATGGCTGTAGAGGAAGTTTTCCTTGTGATGACTCAGGCACCATTTGGCCATAATTGAACCGCCGCGAGAAACGATCCCAGTAACACGTTTAGCCGTCATCGGCACATAACGCAGCAGCACACCAGCATGAATAGTAAAGTAATCAACACCTTGTTCCGCTTGTTCAATCAAGGTATCGCGGAACACTTCCCAGGTTAAATCCTCTGCCACGCCGTTCACTTTCTCCAGCGCTTGATAAATCGGCACTGTGCCGATGGGCACTGGCGAGTTGCGGATGATCCACTCGCGGGTCTCGTGGATATAACGCCCCGTGGATAAATCCATTACCGTATCTGCACCCCAACGGGTTGACCAGACGAGCTTTTCCACTTCTTCCTCGATGGATGACGTCACCGCAGAATTACCAATATTGGCATTCACTTTCACCAAAAAGTTACGCCCAATGATCATAGGTTCGGCTTCGGGATGGTTAATATTCAGCGGAATAATCGCGCGGCCACGGGCAACTTCGGCGCGGACAAATTCGGCGGTAATCGGTTCGCCGACTAAGGCACCAAAAGCTTCGCCCTTGGCTTTACGATTGAGGATTTCATCCTGTACTTCGGCAAGTGCCATGTTCTCGCGGATCGCCACATATTCCATTTCGGGAGTGATAATCCCTTGACGGGCATAGTGTAATTGGCTGACTCGTTTACCCTGCAGCGCTCTGCGTGGGCGAACAATTGCACTCGAGCCAGCCTCAAAACGCAGATGGTCTAAACCATCATCGGCGAGTCTTTGTTGGGTAAAGTCTGAGGTCGCGCAGGGTAATTGCTCTGTATCGTTGCGGGCTAGGATCCAGTTTTGTCTTAATTTACCAAGGCCTAGACGCACATTGATGTCGGCCTCAGGATCGGAATAAGGTCCGGCGCAATCGTACACTCGGATTGGCGGATTTTTCTCCATGATAGGCGCATCATCTGTTCCGCCCACCAGCGTGTCAGTCTGCAGAATGTGTCGCATGCCAACGCGAATATCGGCACTTGAACCTTCGAGATAAATCTTTTGTGAATTAGGATGTTGCAGTGGCGCTAACGTATCGATAAAGGCTTGGGCCTGCGCGCGGGTTTCGCGGCGACTCGGCGCCTTAGGCACTGTTGATTGACTAGACTCAGACGATTTATTAGGGATTGTCGATTCTGGCGCTGTAATTTCTATCGCATTGGCAGCTACAGCTGGGTTTTGGTTTGAACTGGACATAAGCAATCTCACGTTAAAAAATGGAGTTGCTTGTCTGGAGAATTGAGTTGTTGATAGCTGGGCATGGCAATCAATTTTTGTGGCCAACACTGGCTTCAAAAATTGAGTTACCCTGCTCAATAACAATTAAATCTAAACATTAAGGCTTAAAACACTGCTTAGTTAACAGATGTTCAAGCCGTCTATTTTGGCGATTTAATGTGTGTTATTACGCTTGTTTCCTTCGCAGGTTTTAACCTGATCAGGTTCAACGGATCCCGAATAAACGGTCTCAGCCAAGAGGCACTCCGACAAGATGAGTGCGCAGTATAGACAGAAGCGGCAGTAACAAACAAGGAAAAAAGTAATTAAAAATCTTAACTACCAATCCAAAATAAAGACTCACAATCTATTGTTTTTAATTGAAAAAATTAAATAAAACTAAAAAAACTTATAATAGTCGTGAAAATAAATCATAAAAGAAAGTCACTATTTATGGGGTTTGAGCATCATTTTGTTTAATCGAGATTGAATGGCATCATCAATAGCTTGATTGATTTTTTTGCCACTGCAGTTAATGGGAAAACCTAAATTTTCGGCGTTAGGATTAATTTGTGTCCCCAGACGGACGACGCGATAACAAGTATCCCCTATACGCACAATACGATTTGGGTCTAAGGGTAAATCTAGACTCGTTGTGCCACCGAAATCATCGGCGTTAGGGACAAATAACACTTCCATCTCAGGGCTCATTTCACTCATATTCGATTTCCGGGTGAATTTATCGGCCTGTTCAATGACGAGATCATCGAGCGCTTGCTCGCGCTGACGTTCAAAATATTGCTGGGTGAATAAACTCATGCTTGAGCTTGTCGCTATTGTGCTCTCACCTTCTGCTGCGGGCGAACTCTTAGCGCCAAGCTGCGGCTTTATTTCTGTAGCATCAAACATATTCGTTGGCTTTTTTGCCGTTGCTTCCACGGGCTGTACTTCACTTTGTACACTTGATTGAGATTGGCTTGATTGAGTGATGTCCGGTTTAACCGTATCTGGCTTCACTTTTCCCTGATCTACTTTTTCAGGCACGACCTTTTCAAGTATTGGCATAGGCTTAACTTGAGTTGTAGGCGTGGGAACAGTTGTAGGCGTAACAGAACTTTCCGCTTCAGTCTTATCCACGGCCTTGCTCTCTGTTTCTAGCGCAGCGCTTTCAGCCTTCTCTACCGCGGGAGCATAAATAAAGTAAGCTTTAAGCGCCGTCACTTTAGAGCCCCGACTTCCCGTTTCCGTTAATCCAAAGGGATTTAACTGTGGGCGCCACAAAATGCAGATAAGTAAAAATAAACACGCATGCACTAAGAGCACAAAAAATAGCAGACTTAATCCTTTGAAATACGGCTGACGAGCACGTAAAACTGATCCCGTCTCCAATGCCTGATCACTGGTTTGTATTATCCTAGACAGTTCAGGTTTGGATTCAGATTCAGCAACCAATTTATCTTGATGTTGATCTTGATGTTCAGCATGGATTTCTTGCAGTACTAAATCTTGGGCTTGCTCATGATATATAGCTTGAGTGTCATGCTCAGTGACTAAACGGCCTGCACCACGATTGAACGCTGACGGCTCGGCATCAGTGGTAAAAACAGGCGTTTGAGCAGTATCCAGATCACCGAAGTGATGATCAAATGCAATAAAAGTCTCACCTTCTGGCGATGTGACCGAAAAAAGCAAAGCACTATCAGCATCATCTCCAATCGCTATTGCTGTAGGAGATACTGTCAATAAAGGCGTGGCTTTGGGTTGACGTTGAAAAGGCAAAATCCATCCTTAGGTTTTGTGTAGTCTCAATTGATTTCGATGATACTTAACGTGGAACAATTGCACTCAAATCCAATATCAATCCAATATCGAGTTGCTGAATATTGAAAGAGAATTATCCAATGATTGCATTTACTTGCGAGTGCTCAACGCAGATTAGAGGAGGCAAACAGGGTAAAGTTCAACGCGAATACAACACGCGACAAGCGCAGTGCTTACTCCAATGCTTGATCAGACACTTGTCAGTTGAGACAAATAAGGCTGGGAATTGAGCTCACTATCGCGCTAAATTGAAAGGAAATGGCTTGCTAACTCTTACGTCTTGAAGCGGATAACATCATCAATGCGATACGCTGACGGGAATGCAAGACGGCGTTAAAAATCTAAAGGTGAAAACAATAGAAGCCAGCCATATATTTAAGCTTACAAGTGTACGCTTAGATGTGGTGATTTATTTTCCTTACTGATAGACTCAGTCATTATCGTTTGCGAGTATGTATCTACCATGTCGAGTCAAAGTATTATCGAACAACAAAACCCAGCTAAAACCCTTGCTAAGCCTGGGCCGTATAGTATTAAAGAAGAAATCGCTAATAGCGTATCCCATGGCTTAGGCGTCATCGCAGGCATAGTGGCATTGGTACTGATGTTACTCAAAGGGCAAGATCATCTAACGCCAATTCAACTAACAGGCGTTGCCATTTATGGTGCGAGCATCATAGTGCTTTTTCTATGCTCGACCTTATACCACAGCGTTAGCCATTCAGGCTGGAAACATAAACTTAAGATCGCCGATCACTGCGCAATTTACTGCTTGATTGCAGGAACTTACACACCTTTGATGCTGATAAGCCTACAGGGGACGCAATCGATAGTAATTTTAACGGCGATTTGGTCGCTTGCAATTGGTGGGATCCTATTTAAGACGCTATTTATTCACAAATTCAAAAAGTTAAGCTTAGTCTTGTATCTCGCCATGGGTTGGCTATGTGTCACTGTGATGGGCGATTTAACGGCGGCCATGTCGGAGTTAGGTTTTAATCTATTGATCTTAGGCGGATTATTTTACACTTTAGGGGTGGTGTTCTACGTAGGGAAACGCATTCCATTTAACCATGCCATTTGGCATTTGTTCGTGCTTGGCGGTGCCATGAGTCACTTTCTGTGTATTTATCTGACTGTTATTTAAATGGCTATGATTTACCTGATGGTGATTTAACTGGCTTTAATTTAAATGGCTATGACTTAACAGATGGTGATTTATCTGTGAGTCAAAGCTAAAAGTCGTTAATTATCTATTCAAGCACTTCCTCAAACGCTCTCTCAAACATCGCAATCAAACACGGCTATTCAATTCAGTAAACAGCGACGCTAATAGCGCCGCTTGTTCTGCTCTGCCACACTGGCGCCAAAGCGCAATAATGCACTCTGCAGTGCATAAGCCTCCTTCTTGCTGATTACGCCGCAATATAAAAGCGGATTCAGGCATAAGTGGCGGCAAACTGACTCGTGCAGCCATTTTAAGATAGGGGCTCTGGCGCAGCATCTTACGCGCCTCCTGCCAGGTCGCATCTAAAATCACCACTTGGCTCGGCATTCGCTGTTCTGCTATGAGTGTGGATTGCGCAGGCGCTAACAACATTTGTGCGTTCGAGAGCACTGGCTCAGCTAAAACCGTATCTAAGGCATTATGATCAATGGGCCCAGTGTGCTCAGTATCACTTGCAGGAAACAACAGTTTAGCCTGCTGCGATGCCAACATAGCCACTAAATCGTTATCAGGTGCCGTTCTCGACCAGACGATGCTTTTCACCTCTTCAGGGAATGCGGCTAACGCGAGTTGGCCAGTATTCGTTTTGCGGGTTAACTCGCGTTCGTGGGTCAATAAAATAATCTGCATTGCCTTCCTTGCTGCGGCAAAAGAATGAGAAATAGCCTTGTTCATCAACTTAATCATACAGAAGACCGAAGTGAATCCGCTTAAAAGATCAGGTTGAAATAACGACGTTTAATCGCTAACCAAACCCTGCTCACTCAGTTATGTGTGAAATAAAATCATACATTAAGATAATGATTTAAAAGTGATAAAACTTACAAGCATTCCAACACTATCTGTTTTAGCAGAAAAGTTTCACGCTCTATTGATTGGCCTTTATGGGGATGATTGCGCTGAATATCTTCATTATGGGCGATAGCTTGATGAATATTGAGCCATTCAGGCCGCATGCCATTTTTTATCTCATGGGCTTCTAATCGAGTCTCACCTAAACCACGCTCGCCCAGTGCGGTGTCGATACGGCACACATAACAAAATGACTCCATGTGCACTACGTTCGCCCCTTCACGGTACCAAGGTCGAAACTCTTCGTAACGGCCAAAGGGGGCTAACACTTGAATGTCTAGGGCGCCGGTTTCTTCCTGTAGCTCGCGGATCAGCCCGTCTTCGAGGCTCTCGCCGTCGTCAATTCCGCCGCCGGGTAAGCTGTAGTCGCGGTATTTTTGAGTATAAAGCAGCAAAATATCTTCACCCGATAACACAATCGCGCGGGCAGCTCTGCGATAAAAAACGCGTGCCGTCTGTAGGTTAACCGCTGGATCTTGGGTGGTTCTCAATAAACGCATAGTCGTAGCCATTTGCCGAAAAGGAGTCGCAGCATAAACGAAAATGTGCCAAATGCAGATCAAAAACTGTAGCAGAGGCAATAATCACACTCAGTCCCGTACGAGTGATTAATAGGTTTTAGCGATTAGAATCTTGATTATTAACGGCTTAAGCTAAAATCGATTTGCCCATGATATTAACAACGCGATCGCGATGCATCATCTCTTTCGCCTGATTCTCATCTTTAGTGCTCACGTAATGCCTAAGCGGCAAAAATGCTCAGGAACATTCAAACTCACTATGCTCATTCAAGAGCTGGGCCAATTGCTGCTGATAGGCATCAATAATCTCTGGTGTTTGCTTATGCGTGGGCATGCGTTGGTAATGACCAATCACCTGCGACAAATAACGCTGCGCTCGCGGCAAACTTGCTTCATCTAGCATCTGCCACATTAACGAACCTGTAGCACTGATAAGTAGACCATTTGGAGCCGCGATTGTACTGACATGGAGGATTTCGTAGAAACGTTGATTCTCTTCCAATAAATGTTCCGACTTAAGCCCTAGCCCTAAGGCTGAGAGTGATTGCCTGACATAGTAATTATGATGCACGGGACACAAAATAAATTCGAGGTGCCGCTGTGGGTGTTGAGCTAGAATTGCCTTCACTAAGTCCACCAGCAGTTCACCACCCACACCAGCGATGATGATCAACTGTTTATCCTTGTCACTGGTTTGCACGAGCGGTAAAGCCGCAACATCAAGGCAATGCACTTGCCACTGAGTATGACAACTTAAATTTGGGTCTATGTCTAGGTTTAAGTGTGGGTCTATTTCTGGGTTTAAGTCTGGATCTAAGTTTGGATTAAGGCCTGATATGTCAGCGGGGAAGAAACGCTGCAAACGCAGTTCAAGCGCCTGCATCAGCGAAGGGACACAATCGACAAAGTGTACATGGCGGGCAGCGCTCCTTTCTAGCAACAACATACCGAGTAAACCATGATCGCAGCAGCAATCCCAAATATGATCGTAATGACCATTGATCATGCTGTTTATCTGTTGTAAACGTTGGCTAATTTTCACGGTTTGACCTTACTGCTGCGGCTCCAAATGCTGTAAATCCCACTGTAAATCCCACGCTAAATTGCATTTTTAAGCAAAAAGAAAGCGCGCATATTACCCGAGTCAAAAGCAAACCACATCTTTTGTTCGTGCCCTCGCAATGCTTCTCGTCACTTCTGTTACGTCACGCCTTAATGTGGTGAATACGTATGCAGTCCGTTGCGGTTAAAAAGCCATCGCCACTAGTATGCTGTGAGTCACATTCATTATAAAAACAAGGATCAAGGAATGTTCATCAAGACCTGCCCTATTCAGTTAATTGACGGCTCGCGTTCAGCGCGCCAAAAGCGATCGCAAGCGCTATTGTGCCCTACACTTATCGCTCTTGCGGTTACGAGTCTCTTTAGTGCCAACGTATTTGCCAAAACCGTTACCGTCAGCTCACCCAACCAACAAATTCAAATCAGCTTGAGTGACGATACAGGCCGCCCCGAATATAAAATCGATTTTCACGGCAAGACAGTCATAGAACCGAGTCGCTTAGGCTTAGTTTTTCAATCCCTTGGTGAACTCGGTCAAGGATTGCAGATCAAAAGTAGCGATAAAAAGAGCGCCGATGACAAGTGGCAACAACCTTGGGGCGAGCAGGAATGGATCCGCGATCAGCACAATCAACTGACCGCAGTATTAAGCAACGGCAAGGTGCAGCTCGAAGTCGAGTTTAAAGCCTTTGACGATGGTATTGGCTTTCGCTATCACTTAGCCCAACAAGCCTCCCTTCCCGCTAATTCGCCGATCTTAATCACAGACGAGTTAACCGAGTTCAATGTCGGTCAAGCCGATAAAGCCACAGCATGGTGGATCCCTGCCCGTGGCTGGAATCGCTACGAATATTTGTATCGCACCACAGCGCTGAAAGAAGTCGATAGAGTCCACACGCCCTTCACCTTTAAACTCGCGGACGGTACGCACTTAAGTATTCACGAGGCCGCCTTGGTGGACTTTGCCGCCATGACCTTAGATCAACAGCGTGATGGCAAGCTTAAGGCCGATCTCACGCCTTGGTCAGATGGCATTCGCGTCAAAACTCAAGTGGGTTTTTATACGCCATGGCGCACCATTCAAATTGCCGACAACGCGACTGGGTTGCTCAACTCACACCTTATCCTAAACCTCAATGAGCCCAATAAACTCGGCGATGTTACTTGGGTAAAACCGGGAAAATACGTTGGTATTTGGTGGGGAATGCACTTAAATGAAAATACTTGGGGTTCGGGCCCAACCCACGGCGCCACCACCAGCGAAACCGAACGCTACATGGATTTCGCTGCTAAATATCAGTTTGATGGTGTATTGGTCGAAGGTTGGAATGAAGGTTGGGACGGCGATTGGTTCCATAATGGCGATCAATTTAGCTTTACTAAGGCCTATGCCGATTTCGATCTGCCCGCCATCACAGCCTACGGGGCGAAAAAAGGGGTGCGTTTAATCGGCCACCACGAGACAGCAGGATCAGTCACCCATTATCGCGATCAAATGGCTGATGCCTTTGCCCTGTATGAGAAGCACGGTGTGACCCAAGTCAAGACGGGCTATGTCGCTGATGGTGGCCAAATCAAGCGTATCGATGACAAAGGCATTACCCGTCACGAGTGGCACGACGGCCAGTTTATGGTCGGCGAGTATCTGCACAGCGTCACAGAGGCTGCGAAACACCATATCAGCATCAATAGCCACGAGCCAATCAAAGACACGGGTCTGCGCCGAACCTATCCAAACTGGATCTCCCGCGAAGGTGCCCGCGGCCAAGAGTACAATGCCTGGGGTAGCCCACCAAATAGCCCTGAACATACGGCCATGTTACCGTTCACCCGTATGCTCGCTGGCCCAATGGACTTTACCCCGGGGATTTTTGACTTAGCACCTAAGGGGTTGGATGCACAAAACCGTGTGCAAACCACCTTGACCAAACAGCTCGCCTTGTACGTTGTGCTCTATAGCCCAATCCAAATGGCAGCAGATCTGCCGCGCAATTATGAAAAGCACTTAGATGCCTTCCAATTTATCCGCGATGTGCCCACCGATTGGTATCAGAGTGTCGCGCTTGCCGGTGAAGTCGGCGACTATGTGGTCTTTGCCCGCCAAGCGAAGGATCAAGGTGATTGGTACTTAGGTGCACTCACGGATGAAACCGCGCGCAAGGTCACGGTCAAACTGGATTTCCTCTCCCCGAATAAACGGTATCAAGCGCAGATTTACCGCGATGGCGCAAAAGCCGATTGGAAAACCAATCCCTATGATTATGTGATTGGAACTAAAGAAGTGAGTGCTAAAGATAGCCTAAACCTCGTACTCGCAAGCAGTGGCGGCACGGCAATCAGATTCAAAGTACTTTAGGTTTAGCACTTTAAATTCAGCATGTTAACGTTAGCGCGTTAACTGAGTGTTTGAGCGAGTGCAAAAAATACAGAGTAAAAAACAGAATGTCACCAAGGATGTACCTTGTCCTTGGTGACTTTTTATTGCCAGATAGGACCTGTTTACCCCAATACAAAACGTAAAAGTTAACCAGAGTCGAGGCACCTTAGTTGATGTTGGCGTAAATTCAGTTCGTGCCTAGGCCGACAAATCAGCATGAACCGAATACACAGGCTTTTAAATACCCTCGCAAACTAGCCAAAAGCACAGACTAACCACTCCAATCCAAGGCGAAGGCGAACAACCAACACAGGTGCAAAAATGCCTCAGTTAGATTAATTTGAGCTTCCTTTCCTTACGTCATGGTGCTTATCTTGCGGTACACGGCCGATTTATTAGAAATGCGCAGCTTTAAGCGTTTCGAGACCGAACTCGCGCACTTAGGCTTTACGCATTTTCAACCCTTAGCGTCACTTCGCCCTTGGGTGCAGCGCTACTTTCATTTGCGCGTAGCGACTGATTTACCGCAGAACATTGAGCAGACATTTTATCCGGACGGCGGCACTAGCCTACATTTCTATTTCCCAACACAAACACAAACACTAACTCAAACGCTCAGCGGCGAAGAACCTCAAGTGTTGTTTCATTGTGGTCAGAGCCGACATTCCCACGCCTTTTTACCAGAAATCGAGCTGCTGACAGTTCGCTTTCACCCCGGCGGCGCGTTTCATTTACTCGGCATTGAACTGCAAGATATTAAGTCTACGACATCAGTGATGGTTATTGATACGACGCAATTGCAGCTAACAGGATTGGATCAACTGTTATCGCAACTGGCGCAAACGAATCAACCAGCCCGACGCATCGCATTACTTGAGCATTGGCTATTGCAACTCAACCAGCGGCAATTTACTGCGGCCTTATCTCGGCATAAATGCGCGAGGATTAACTTAGTGCAGGCGAGTTTGCCAAAGCTTATTCAAACCCAAGCCAGTTTAGAGGATTTCTACGGACAACTGCCCCTAAGTCGTCGTCAGTTTGAACGAAGATTTAAACAAGAAACCGGATTGTCGCCGGCGCAGTTACTGCAATTAAACAGAGTCAAAGTCGCCCGTAACCTACTCAGCCAATCACCTAACCTCAGCCTAGTGCAAGTTGCATTCGATTGCGGATTTTACGATCAAGCCCATCTACATCAACACTTTGTGCGGGTGACACAGCAAACGCCAGGACAATACAAAAAGCGTAAAATGTCGCAAATCTCCAATCCTACGTCGCGCTAACCGCTTAGATTGAAGCCTCAGCTTATAGGAGGCTTTTATGTCAGAACGTATACCACGCCAGCAAATTTATCAGCTACAACCCGCACTCGCCAACGCACTGTTAAGCTTAGACAAAGCAGCCGGCGACTCCCACTTTGCGCCATTACTGGTGCATTTAGTCAAGCTCAGAGCATCGCAACTCAATGGCTGCGCGTTTTGTCAGCGAAGGCACGCCGAGGAAGCCAGAAGTGACGGTGAAGAACAGCTGCGTTTAGATTTACTTGCCGCTTGGCATGAGGTCGATGGACTCTTTAATGAACGGGAACGTGCAGCGCTGCTCTGGACAGAAATCTTAACCCAAGTTGCCACTGCGCCCGTGCATGACAGTCAGTATGCGGCGCTTGCAGAGCATTATTCCGAGAAAGAAATTGTCGATCTCACCAGCTTAATCATTGCCATTAATGGCTGGAACCGCGTCGCGATTGCCTTCCATTTTCAACCCATCTAACGGCACATAAATGGACAAATAAACAGGGCACCGAATCGGGTGCCCTGCTTGTTGATATCACTGTGTCGCTCGTATCACTATGCCATTCGTATTGCTATGCCGTTAGCTTAAGGTCAGCGCGACAATTTTAAGTGGATGATTATCATCGAATGACGGGAAATCCTCATGGGGATCGAGCCAAGTGTGCGCTGTGACTGTGCGGCCTTGTTTTTCAACACAGCGTACTAAACTGTCAAACCAAGCTTGGCGCTCGACTTTCGCCACATTGTTACAGCACACTATAGTGCCACCGACTTTGGTCGCCATTAATGCGGGCTTAAATAACCCTTGATAATCATTGATCAAATCGACAATACCGAAAGCACTCTTGGCATAACGCGGCGGATCGAGGAACACGAGATCAAACTGGGTTTGCGGCAATTTTGGGTAGCTCGGTAATTTTTGATTGCGTCGCCCTCCCACACTTAAACCAGCTAATTGGCGCAATGCCGGAAACGCATCACTCTGCACAAACTCACACACATTGGACACCTGATTTAACGCCGCATTCGCCTTGCCCGTGGCTAAAGCAAAGGAAGAAAAATCGACGTTCATCACCCGAGTCGCGCCGCCGATGGCTGCCGCTGTACCAATGCCGCAGGTGTAAGAAAATAAATTCAGCACGGTTTTATCTTGGCTGTTTGCCCGCACATATTCGCGGCCAATGCGCATATCGAGGAATAACAGCGGATCTTGTCCTTCGTGACGCAGTTTAGTGCTGAACTTGATGCCATTTTCCTGCATGACTCGCTCAGAACTCGCGATCTCTGTCAGTGCCGGTGATAACGCATTCAATACGCGGGAATTGCCTAATGAGCGGTCGTTATACACAATCGGCAAATCGGCCTGTTGCAGCAAAACGGCACTCACATCGGCTAACTCTTCGTCGGTTAAGGTCTGATGAAAACTCTGCACTAGCCAAGTATCGCCGTAACGGTCGACATTCAAGCCACTCACGCCTTCGACTGTGCCATGGAATACCCGAAAACAATCGGTTTGATCCTGTTCTGCTTGTTGTAAAAAATCATGGCGTTTCGCCAGAGCCGTCGATAACAGCGTTTGAATAGACATAAAAAGCGGGACTCGCGCAGCGGAAACCTGCGTAAGGTTTCAAGAAGGAAAACGGCATGATAGCAAACTAGCACTCAGAATATCGGATAAATTCACCCTACCAATGCGAAAAACAGGCTTTAAAAAGTGCATACTAGGACAACGACCAAGCTTGATTGGGTTCATACACTTTTTGGCATTAGTCGTTACGGCTCAATGCATGCTCAAACTCACTTATGCCTCCCGTTTGCGATTCAATTCACTGAGTCCACTATGGATAAGGCTTAAGCAGGCGGAGGGATCTTCTAACGGCAACAGATGCCCATATCGCTGATCTTCTAAAAATACCGTATTCGGTGTGAGCTGTTGCCAACGCTGCCAAGTCGCTTCAGAAAAGAACACTGACGGTTTCCCTCGAATGGCGACGCAGGGAAGCTTTATCTGCCGCAATATCGATAATACATTCGGCGGCTGGGTGTAATTATGCGCTTCCCACCGTTTAGGAAACTTCAACGTGAATTGGCCATCATTGTGTTGATAAACCCCGAATTGGGCTAAGGCGGCAAACGCCTCATCATCAAAGCGTTTGTATAACTTACTCATTTTGCAATATTCAAGGAAATGCTCACGACTTTCCCACGCATCGCGCTTCTTTAAGGTGTTTTTGGCGGGCGCGGTCAAATTCATTAATGATTTAGGCATTAACTTGGCAAACCAAGCGATAGGGCGCGACACCATTGCAGGTTCAATAAGTATCAGTGCTTTAAACAAATCGGGTCTTTTGTTAGCGGCAAGAATGGTACTGGTTGCTCCCATCGAATGACCCATTCCCACAATTGGCGCACTGCAATGCCGCTCAATATGCAAGATCAAATCATCGGCATATAGCTGCCAATCTCGGCGCTTTGGCGGTAAACCTACATCGGGCCATGTCGGCCTTAACTCGAGTGCATTAAGGCTAAAGGCTTGCTGCAACTTGGCCAATAAGGGCGCATAAACACCTAATGGAAAACCATTGGCATGGTAGAAATGTACGCTTTCACCAGTATCAGAAAAGGTTTTAAAAACCTTAGCCTGTTGTAATTCAGTCCAAATTTGATCCATCAAATCCTACTTATCGCGTCCCAATTTTCTAGTTCAACGGATTCAATCGCACCAATATCAGCCGCTAGGCACCTTCCGCTCAAGCTACGAAATCTAGCTGTCGATATAAGTCTCTACGACGGCCTGAAAGGTCATTAAATCACTTCAATCAACTGCTCTAATCCAGGCGCCGTTTTAGTTGGCACAAACTCTATCACCTCAAACTCGGCAACATCGGCAATGCAGAACGGATCTTGCTGCAAAATGGCCTCTAGCGCCGTGCGACTGTCAGCCTTAGCGAGGATAACGCCGCCGGTTCGAGGCACCTTGCGACCCGAGGCGACAAAAGTCCCTGCGGCATAATACTGCTCAAGGTAGGCAATGTGCGCGGCTAAATGTAACTCCACTTCGGCAATCGTTTTTTTATAGGTGAGCGAAACAACAAACATAGGTATCCTCTTATTCACAAGTTTGGGGCATAGGGTTCCCCCAGCTGACTATATAGTGCGGTCCTCAAGTGTCAAATGAACTTAGCCTCCAGCAAAGTTAAAAACAGTCAACAGCAGGTTGCACCTCTGTTTACGTGTGGTTATCAACCCATGATGAATACGTATGTAAGCGGTTGTACCTAAAACCAAGGCAAGGCTACTATAAATCCGCTCGTTTCACCCTCTGCTTGTGGGGTTTGAGATGTGTGAGGTCGTTTCTGATAGGGTTATATACAAGGATTACTATCAGGCTTAAGTTCTTTCTGCTGACTGGCTTTGAGCCATTCTTTTGGACTGACTCGTTTTCATTAAGGTGTTAAGTCCAAATGTGAAATGAATTTATCGGCGAATATGCTTCTGAGGGAGAGGTATATTCGCCATTTTTTCACAGAGCAGACGCATTCATAATATGTGCGAAACCATCCATTGCTCGGCAAACAATTAAAACAATAGCACTCAAGGCAGAAATACTGCCGGCAACAGAAAGGATGTTCAATGTCTTCGAATCATCAACAGGCTAATCAAAAAGATAGCCATCAAGCTGTCGTGCCTCAGGCGCCGCATTCATTCAAGCAACAACCTGAGCTGAATTTCTGGCAAATTTTTAATATGTGCTTCGGTTTTTTAGGCATTCAATTTGGTTTTGCCCTGCAAAATGCTAACGTCAGCCGCATTTTCCAAACCTTAGGTGCATCTATCGATGAAATCCCCATTCTGTGGATTGCCGCGCCGCTGACGGGTTTATTGGTTCAACCTATTATTGGTTATTTGAGTGATAAAACCTGGGGACGCCTTGGCCGTCGCCGCCCTTATTTTTTGATTGGCGCGATTTTTACCACTCTTGCTATTTTTATCATGCCGCACTCGCCTACCCTGTGGATTGCCGCGGGCATGTTATGGATCATGGATGCCTCGATCAACATCGCCATGGAGCCGTTTCGCGCTTTCGTTGGTGACAATTTACCGAAAAGCCAGCGTACCCAAGGCTATGCCATGCAAAGCTTTTTCATCGGTATTGGCGCTGTGGTCGCTTCGGCCTTACCCTATATTTTGACTCACTTTTTTGCTGTCGCGAATACTGCACCAGCGGGTGAAATTGCCGACTCAGTGCGTTATGCCTTCTATTTCGGTGGCGCAGTGTTATTGCTCGCGGTTACTTGGACTGTCGTATCGACAAGAGAATATTCCCCCGAAGAGTTAGCCGCCTTTAACGCAAAACAAGTCGATGCTGAGGATGAAACCTTAGCTCGCACTCGTACCCGTAAGGATTATCAATTTGCGTCCTTCGTGTGGATGGGTCTCGGCGCCCTGCTCACCTTCGCTATTTGGGCGCAGGATTTAGATAAGCAACTGTATATCTTAAGCTTAGGGATTTTTGCCTTTGGCCCATTGCAACTGTATTGCGCGCTGCGTTTGGGCAATTCACAACCCGCTGAACGCAATAAGCTCGGCATGGTATTTAGCGTGGTCGATGACTTATTCCATATGCCCAAAGCCATGCATCAACTGGCGATAGTGCAGTTTTTCTCTTGGTTTGCGTTGTTTGCCATGTGGATTTACACCACAGCAGCCGTGACGTCTTACCATTTTGGCAGTAGCGATGTGTTGTCCCAAGCCTACAACGACGGCGCAGATTGGGTCGGCGTGCTGTTCGCCTCCTACAATGGTTTTGCCGCCATTGCCGCGATCTTTATTCCTATGCTGGCTAAGCGTATCGGTATCAAACTGACGCACACAGTCAATATGTTCTGTGGCGGTATAGGCTTGATTAGCTTCTTCTTTATTAAAAACCCAAGCCTGTTATGGCTGCCTATGATAGGTGTCGGTATCGCGTGGGCGTCAATATTATCTGTGCCCTACGCCATGTTGTCGGGCATGTTACCCCCGCAAAAAATGGGCGTTTATATGGGGATTTTTAACTTCTTCATCGTGATCCCGCAGCTTCTTGCCGCCAGTGTGCTGGGTTTAGTGCTCAATGGTCTGTTCGATGGTCAACCTATTTATGCGTTGATCACAGGTGGCGTCTTGATGATGTGCGCTGGTATTGCAGTACTTTTTGTTGAGCAAGAGATTGTGGATCAAAATGACCAAAGCGCCGCCGTAAATAGCAAAACCAACTTAACCACAAAAGCCGCAGACAAAGTTAACTGACAGTTCACTAAGTGCTGTGGCGCTGAATAAGATGGCACTCAATTAAGTGCCATCTCCTTAAGTGAGGCTCTTTTAGATGCCAGGCCGTTAGATAACAGTCAGTTAGATGCTAGGTCTTTAGATAAGAGGTAGTTAGTCGGCATATAGCCAGATACATTAAGCAAGGTGAACTTGGCCTGTTGGCGATTCACCGCAGCATGAAGCTTTTATATCAATTCAATCACTATAAAAATATAACCATTATTTGGGGAGAACGAGATGGAATCGAGTCCTACGCCGCAGCAGGATCTGCACACTAGCCAAACCCGTCACGCACAAACGTTAACAAGGCGCAGCCGCCTAGCGCTTGCCGTCGCCGCAAGTCTATTAGGGACAATAGGATTCACTGCTTGTTCACCCACATCGAATTCAGCAACACCAAGCATGAGTGGCAATGCCGCATCAAATGTGCAGCTGGTTGCGCCCGGCGCACCGGGTAAAGCACCGACTTGGGCATTTTCGGGTAAAACCGGTATTGGAACGTCGTACGAGCCTTACACCCAAGGTCAATACCAAGATGCCAAGCAGAATCCTATTAGCCGCGTTTGGTTCTCCCTCGCCCAAGGTATTTTAACCGAAACCATGTATGGTCTTATTCACAATGCGCAGCTCAAAGAACTGCAATTTGTGATCACGGGAAATGGCTTTGTCGATACAGAAAAAGATAACACCATCAGCAGCATAGAATATTTAGATACCGATGCTAACGGTCGCCCACAATCCCTTGCCTATAAAATTATCAATAAAGATATTGAAGGTAAGTATCAGATTGAAAAGCATATCTTTACCGATCCTGACCGCGATACCCTAATGATGCGCGTCACCTTTACCGCCTTTGAAGACGGCATTACGCCGCATTTGTATGTCAATCCGCATATCGATAACGCGGGCGCCAATGATATCGGCCGCATCGACACTAATACAGACAATCATACCAACACACATGCTGGCAATCAGGCGCTGGTGGCCTATACCGCCGCCAAAGACAGCAGCGTGATGACGGTCAAATCCGAGCTGAATTTTGTGCAGGCAACGACAGGCTTTGTCGGTGTCTCCGATGGTCTAGCCGATTTGGCCGATAACGGCAAACTCGATACACCCTATCAAACGACCAGTACGCAAGATAAATCGACCGTTGGCAATATAGCTTTTACTGCGAGTTACCCTACGCTCATCAAAGCCAAACCCGTCACTTTTAATCTCGTCATCGGTTTTGGTAAAGATGGAGCACAGAGTTTAGCCAATGCCGATGCCACTTTGGCCGCAGGTTATGATGCTGTGCTGAGCGCCTATAAAGGCGATGCCACCCATGTCGGCTGGCACGATTACTTAAGCTCGCTGCCCGCCATCGCAAACATGGCCAACAACACCACAGATAGCGGTAAGCTGCTGTATACCAGTGCTATGGTCTTGAAAGCGCAGGAAGATAAAACCTATGCGGGCGCACTTATCGCTTCACTTTCTAACCCTTGGGGCGATACGGTTTCAGCAGCCGTGCCGAGTACTGGCTATAAAGCGGTATGGCCGCGTGACTTTTACCAATGTGCCATGGCATTCCTCGCCATGGGTGACACCCAAACGCCCAAAGTGGCCTTCGAATACCTGAAAAAAGTGCAAGTGACCGAAATGACGCCCGGCTTTACGGGTACGCCGGGTTGGTTCCTGCAAAAGACCCATGTGGATGGCCAAATTGAGTGGGTTGGTGTGCAGCTCGATCAAACCGCCATGCCTATCATGCTCGGCTGGAAACTCTGGCAAGCGGGTGTGCTCACCCCTGATGAGATCAGTCACTGGTATCAAGAGATGCTCAAAGGTGCTGCAGACTTCTTGATCAGTGGCGGTGAGGTCAATCTGGATTGGAATCACACTCAAATCGCCCCGCCAAAAACCCAGCAAGAGCGTTGGGAAGAACAAGCGGGTTACTCACCCTCGACCACGGCCGCAGTGATCGCAGGTCTTGTTGCCGCAAGTGAAATAGCCAAAGAAGCCAAGGATCCCGACTCAAGCAGCCGTTATCTTGCAGCCGCCAAAGACTTAAGTAATAGTTTAGAAAAACACTTAGTCACCACCCAAGGACTACTAAAAAACAGCGCAGGCGTCAGCGCGCCTTACTATTTACGTTTAAGCCCAAATGGCGAGCCAAACACCAGCGATAGACTGGCGGCAAATAACGGTAAGCAAGGTTTAGATCAACGTCAGATCCTCGATGGCGGATTTTTAGAACTAGTACGTTATGGCGTGCGCGGTGCAACTGATAAGCTCATCAATCAAAGCCTTCAATTGATTGATAACACTGAACTTGACTCTAATTTGCGCCTTAAATATGAGTTTACTGCCAAAGATGGCAGCAAAATCCCAGGCTTTAGACGTTATGGCAACGATGGCTACGGTGAGGATACGGTTTCTGGCAAGAACTATGCGGAATCGGGCAGCAACAGCGCCGATCAACGTGGCCGCGTCTGGCCCTTCTTCACCGGTGAGCGCGGTCATTTTGAATTAGCACTCGCCCAAGAAAAAGGCGAGCTAACAGGCAATAACGCCCAGCAAACCAAGCAGCAGTTGATCAACACCTATGTGCAAGGCATGGAAACGTTTGCGAATGCGGGCATGATGTTACCCGAGCAAGCGTGGGACGGTGTCGGCGATGCCACCCGCTACCATTACCAACTCGGACAAGGCACTAACTCAGCCACGCCGCTAGCCTGGACCCATGCCGAATACATTAAACTGGTGCGCTCAATGACCGACGGCCAAGTCTGGGATAACTACCCTATCGTCCCAGCGGCATTGAAATAACGAGTTGAAGTGGCTTTTTGAAATAGTGTATTGAAATAGCGCATTGAAAAAATGTGCTGAAATAACACACTAAAACAGCGCATGAGCTTAACGATGCTTTAGCTTTAATAAATTAAGGGCTAGAACAACTCACAAATGTTGTTCTAGCCTTTTTTATATCTGGCTGTGACCTGTCAGACTCATTTTATAGAATTAATGCCCTTTTCATACTGAATTAAAGATGCATATCACCGAGTTCATTCACAACCAGTGTACAGTGCGCAAAAAACAGACGAAGAATAGCCCTGTTATGCTAACAACATCCATCAAACCTGATGAAAGTTGCGGTGATCTTTTACATATATTTTTTTAACATTCAAATCCCTTCACAGGCTGACTTCCCAAGCAACCAAATCGTGTTACATTATGTAATTAATGGCGGTTTAATTTGTTAACAGGATTTTTAATGCGACGTTTTTTGCGGGTAATGAAATGGATTTTAATCTCTCTATTATGTATTCCTGTCAGTTTATATTTCATTCTTCTGCTTATAAATTTTCGAGACAGTCCACCTTCTGAACTGGCACAAAACTACTTAGCCGACATCGCGGAAAATGATAATGCACTATCAAATCACCTTAACGATAATGCTTATGTATTTGTACTCGGTTTTGATGTCAGCAATACTGCTTCGCCAATGGATGTTGGACTAGAACGCCTCAAGAAGTTACAACACCTCGGGGTTATGGATAAACCTCAAGATAACCAACAAATCCGTTTTGAAAAGCCCCAATTACCGCTTGAACAATGCATCAAAGAAGATGATTTTCTCTCCAGCTGTAATGTAATGCTTAAACAAGAGAACAATCTTAACGCCTTACTCGATGAATATAATTGGTTAATCGTCCGCTACCAGCAGCTGCTTAATATCGGTACTTGGCAGGATGGCAGCCAATTTAATGTTTTTACAGATAGTATGCCCTTTACCCATCTGTTAGCAGCACAAAAACTCTATCTGTTTAATGTACTGACCGATGCCAGCACTATGGATCCCCTACAAGTCGCCGAGGCAATCAACCAAGATATGCTATTTTGGCAACGGCTATCAGCAAGCACTCATATGCTTATCGGTAAGATGATGAGTAATGCTGGAATGGAAGCGAATATGAAACTTGGAGAGTTGGTAATGAGTCAATTGCCGCATTCACAACTAATCGAGGCGTTACCACCAAGCTGGAAGCATGCACTGTCACCAGAAGTACTTTCGTTTGACAATGTAAAAAGGGGCGAATGGTATTACTTTACCCAGATAACCAGAGCGACACAGGTCACTAGTGATACTGACATAAATACAAAGCTAATAGAGTGGTTACTGCTACCATTGATGCAACACCAAGATACCGCCAATCGTTATGCCGCGATCCTAAACGACACGGCTCCCCTGAATGAATGTCCTAGCAATTTATCAATCGAAACTTTCAGCCAATACATCTATAACCCCGTAGGGAAATTCATACTCTGCTCTGGCATTATTTCATTAACCCCTTATCAGGAAAGGTTTAACAGACTTGAGCATCAACGAGCGGAGCTTGTTACTCGACTCCCACAAGATAGCACGAATATTAACTCCACTCTGACTGGCCAATTATAAGAATCGATATACAAAACATAGATATTTGTTATGGCTGACTCAGTTTATTCTTGCGCGGGAGTAAACTGATTTTTCCTGTTTTTCATCAGCTTATGCTGCGGATAATCTTGCGGCGTGCAACCAAATTGCATTTTAAAGGCGGCACTGAAACTACTGACGCTCAGATAACCTAGACTATGGGCCACCCTAGTCGTGCTCTCCCCTTGGCTTAAGCTCTCAAGCGAATTTAACAAACGAAACCTTTGCCGCCATTGTCGATAAGTGAGCCCAGTTTCAGCTTTGAATAGTCGCTCAATCGTTCTCACACTCGCGCCGCCCATTTCGGCTAACTCGGTCAGTGAGTAATTCACTTTCGGCTGCCGAACTAGCATTTGGATTAAGCGACTGAGTCTTGGATCTGAACCCGCGGGTAAATGGGCACCCACACTGTCCAGCGTTTGGAGTTCATCAATGGCAACCAAACCCAGCCGATGCAGTTGTCCACTGTCCATAAGATGTGAACTTTCACAAAGTTTAAGCACTAATTCGCGCATCAGCGCTGTCATAGTCACCATCACCACTTGCGTATCCTGTGGCCTAACGCCATAGCTAGGATCAATATAGATATTGCGAGTATGGGCGTGGGTTTCGCTGTTCACTTGATGGGGCAAATTGCAGGGGATCCAGACCGCATGGGTTGAGGGTACCACCCAGACGGCATTTTCACTGCGGACACGCAACAAGCCTTTGGCGGCCCAAAGTAGCTGCCCCCGCGGGTGCGAGTGAGGTTCGATACCCGCTTCCGCCGCCATATTGCGAGTATGGGTCAGCACGGGCCGATTGGCATCTATGATAAACGCCACATCACTGGGGGTTAACAATGTCGCTTTAAGAACATGTTTTGACATATTACCCTCTTAAAACGTCAAACTAAGTCAGCTATCTTAGTAGGCATCTTTTACGTATTCAACCCAATAGGTCGGTAAGCATGAAACGTTTTATTGGCGTTAAACAGCTAGCGTTTTTCAGTGCACTGTTGATCGCTACTTTACTTGCGCTTTTTCCGCTGAGTCAGCATCCCACGGTGTTTTCCTACAGCTCTGGCGTAATATTAGTGACCTTGATGTTTTGGAGCACAGGTTTCTTCCCGCCCTTTATGGCGGGGTTAATATTTTTTGCCCTTGCCACCATTTTTAAACTCATTGAGCCGAGTATACTTTTCTCCGGATTCGGCTCAACTGCGGTGTGGTTAATCATTTCAGGGTTTGTGATCGGCAGTGCCATCACTCAGTCTGGCTTAAGTCGCAGAATGGCCAGTTTGATTGCCCCCATACTGACCTCAAGTTATCCACGCTTGATTGCGGGTTTGGTCTTTAGTGCCGTGCTGCTTGGCTTTGTGATGCCCTCATCCGTTGGCCGTGCAGTGGTACTGGTGCCTATTGGTATGGCGTTAGCTGAGCAAGTCGGTTTTGCTCGTGGTAGCCATGGACGGATAGGCATTGCGACCGCCTTGGCACTGGCGTGCAACATGCCCAGTTTTGCCGTGTTGCCCGCGAATATTCCCAATATGATATTGGCGGGTTCCAGCGAGAATCTATTCAATATCCATTTTGGTTATACCGAGTATCTCTTGCTGCATTTTCCGATCCTTGGTTTGCTCAAATCGATATTGATTGTGGCGCTAGTCGTCTTCCTATTTCCTGCAAAAATTGATGAAAACCAGCCTGAACGCATTATTGAAACAGAAGCTTATAACCTTGGTATGCAAAAGAAAGTCACAGTATTACTTGCGATCACTTTACTGTTTTGGGTGACAGATTCACTGCACGGGGTCAATCCGGCGTGGGTTGGACTGACCACCGCTATCTTGTTATTGCTCCCCAAATGGGGAGTACTTGAGCCTAAGAGTTTTAATAGTTCGGTGGATTTTGCGACCGTCATTTTTGTCGCGGCGGCCTTAGGTCTAGGGGCATTGGTCAATCAATCTGGACTTGGCACTGCGCTAGGTCAATTGTTCAGTGAATGGCTACCATTGCAGCAAGGGGCATCGTTCCTGAATTTCATGTCTTTATCGCTGATGGGGACGCTGACGGGATTAGTAGCAACGGTTCCAGGTGTGCCGACAGTGTTGTCCCCCATGGCGGCAGATTTTGCCAATGCAACTGGCTTCTCCACCCCAGCGGTATTAATGACGCAGGTGATCGGTTTCTCAACCGTGATTTTTCCTTATCAGGTTGCCCCGTTGATTTTGGCGATGCAATTATCCCAAGAGCCCTTAAGCAAACTACTTAACATCACCTTACCGCTGGCGGCAATCACTCTAATTGCACTTATCCCACTGGATTATCTGTGGTGGCTATGGCTCGGTTGGATTAACTAAATTGCGTTAGCTAAAGCGGGTTAACTAAATTAAATTGACGAAACACTCACCCTTGGCGGTATTGACGCCGCCAAGGGTGCTTTAGAGCAGCCATCATCAATTGCCCAGCACTCGGCACTCTACAGCGCATACAATCAGCACACAGCTTAAAACAAGTTCGTCTTTGCGCCAGGGTCGACAACACAACTGTCCCCACATAAATTCTTTCGATAAGTTTCATTGTTAGACTATACTGTTCATACGTAAGGGCTATCCATTTAGCACCACCAGTGTCAATATGTAGTAATGAAAACTTCATCGTATCTATTAAAAGCTGGCGTCGATTACCCTACAAATTGGGACGAATTTGTTGATTGGTTTCATGATGAACAATCTTGCACCAGCTACCTTTATGCACTTCGTTGGCCAAACGGATTCATTTGTCCAAGCTGTTCGAGCCATCAATCACCTTATCAGTTAAGTAATGGCAAGTTAAAATGTCATGCTTGCCGTTCTCAATGTTCAGTAACATCAAGTACACTTTTTGACAAAACAAGAACCCCCATGAAAAGTTGGTTTGCAGCTGTTTGGTTTTTTACAAATCAAAAGAATGGGGTCAGCGCTCTTGGAGTCCAAAGGCTATTAGGTCTTGGGAGTTATCAAACAGCTTGGTCTTTAATGCACAAGTTAAGATATGCCATGGTTGATCCTGAAAGAGATAAACTGTCCGGCATCGTAGAAGTTGACGAAACATTAATAGGTGGTGTCATTCCAAAATCATCTATTAAAAATCAACAGGGTAAACGTAAAGCTGTAGTTTTGGTGGCTGTTGAGCTGCTATCACCCTCTGGATTTGGGCGAATACGTTTAAGGCAAGTAGAAAGTGCAACTAAAGAACATATCCATCAATTCATTCAAGATGTAATAGAACCTGATAGCACAATTTGTAGTGATGGTTCTCAAGCATACAAACAAATAGACAAAAAAGGATATAAGCATAATCGGATAGTGCATTTAGGTTCATCTGTACCTGCACATGAAACAATGGCTGGGGTACATCGAGTCTCATCATTATGTAAAAGATGGCTTTTAGGTACGTATCAAGGCGCGGTAAAGGCTAAGCAACTTGATTATTATTTAGACGAGTTTACATTTCGCTTCAACAGAAGAAATTCAGATTCACGGGGATTATTATTCTACAGGTTGCTTGAACAAGCTGTGCGCTCTAAGCCAATAACGTACCAATCAATTAAAAATCGATAACCACAATATATAGTGGTTGGTTGTGCTAAGTGGATAGCCCTTTCATACGTACAGCATACTGTGATTTATTATGATGATCCTAGGCCGCTTCGCCAAACATACCCAATATCGGCTCTCGCTATTTAGCTCCTTGATTGCCGCAGGATTTCCGTCACCAGCCCAAGACTATGTAGAACAAACATTAGATCTCAATGAGTTATGCATCAAGCATCCCGCCGCCACGTTTTTTGTCAAAGTCCAAGGGGATTCGATGATCGAAGCGGGGATTTTCTCCGGTGATATTTTGGTGGTAGATCGCTCATTACAGCCGGCCCACGGGGATACCGTTGTCGCAGCAGTCAACGGCGAGTTTACTGTAAAGCAATTACAGCTGCGCCCTGTGGTGCAATTACTGCCACGTAATGCCTTATTCTCCCCGATTGCCATCAATGATGAGTCTGAGTTAAACATCTTTGGGGTGGTGACCAACGTGGTGAAAAAGCTCAAATGACGCCCTCACTATTCGCCCTCGTCGATTGCAATAATTTTTATGCATCCTGTGAGCGGATGTTTAGGCCAGATTTAGCTGGCAGGCCGATTGTAGTGTTATCCAATAACGATGGCTGCGTCGTCGCCCGCTCGGCAGAGGCAAAACAACTTGGCATCAAAATGGCGGTGCCTGTGTATCAAATCGCAAACCAACTCCGCCAGCATCACGTTGCGGTATTCTCCTCCAACTATGCACTCTATGCCGACATATCAAATAGAGTCATGACCACCTTAGAGCAAATGGTACCGAAAGTAGAAGTGTATAGTATTGATGAAGCGTTTTTAGACCTTTCTCGTCTCGATAAATGCATTGATATTCATCAGCTTGCCTTAGATATTTATCAACGGATACCGCAGTGGATTGGGATCAGTGTTTGCGTCGGCATTGGACCGACAAAAACCCTCGCTAAACTGGCAAACCATGCCGCGAAACGTTATCCCGCGACGCGGGGCGTGGTTGACTTGCGCGACCGTGAACGCCAACGACGACTGATGGCGCTTATCCCTGTCGACGAAGTCTGGGGAATAGGCCGTAGGCTTACAAAACGCTTGAACATCATGGGTATAAATACCGCGTTGCAATTGGCGGATGCGCATCCCAAGCTTATCCGCGACACCTTTTCTGTCACCGTCGAGCGCACGGTACGCGAACTTAACGGCATTGCCTGTGATGACATACAAGAGGTCGCCGCCACTAAGCAACAAATTATCAGCTCCCGATCCTTTGGCAGCCGTATTGATAATTTAGAAGCGATGCAACAGGCAATCAATGAATACACTTTTAGGGCCTGTGAAAAACTGCGCTCCGAGCGCCAGTACGCTAAAGCGATGTCAGTATTTGTGCGTACTAGCCCTTTTAGCGATGCAACTCCCCAGTACAGCAAATCACTGTCGGGCAGTTTAGTTCGCCCCAGCAATGATACGCGTGATTTTGTCACCCTTGGCCAAAGCCTACTGCAACGCATTTGGCGTGAAGGTCATGCCTATGCAAAGGCCGGTGTCATGTTAGGGGATTTTTTTGGTGCTGGCGTGTTTCAGCTTGGATTATTCGATGACGTCACGCCTAGGCCTAAAAGCAAAGAGTTGATGCAATTACTCGATAAAGTGAACCACAGCGGTCATGGAAAAATATGGTTTGCAGGACAAGGTATTGACCCGACTTGGGGAATGAAGCGTGAGCAGCTTTCCCCTCGTTACACCACCCAATGGGCACAATTGCCCATAGTGAAATAATCAACAAATCCAATGGCTAAATGGCCGCCTGCGAATTACAGACCCCACCTAACTCTAAACTAACTCTAAAATCCATACAGCACTAAAACCCATCTAGATCTAAAAAATATATAGCGCTAAGCCCCGTCGGGCGTTAACGCTAAAGCGGTATTAACATATACCAAGCTTTGTCTCATTTCGCCTTAACACTCCTCATCGCTGAGATCTTCAAAGTACCAGTAACCTAGATTCACCCACTCGGTAAATTGCGTGAGTAAGTCAGCATGGGCTAACCAAGGGGCTAAGGCAGCTTTATCCAACTGATTACTATCACATAGTAATGGGATCACTGCGGCCAATTCGGCTGAAAGCTGATACTTATCACCATTAATATAGACAACGCCCTGTGCCACATTAATATCAAAATACAAACAGCGCAGCCCGCCGAGGCGAATAAGCGGCTGCTCATCGAGCCAAGCGAGCACTTCGTCTTGCGTGATGTCCAATGGCTCATCGGGTAAATCTAAGGCGCATTTTGACTGAGTTAAATAGCGGCCCGAAAACTCGCTCACCAGTTCATCGGTCAACATATTAGTCAGTTGGGTGCGTAACCGCGCTAAATCGCCATTATCGACACAGCCACTGCGGGTGGTCAGCTCGCGGTCTGGATCTGAAATCTGCTGTGCGCCTAAATCCTGCTCAGACAAATGATCGGCCAAAGTACTTATCATATCTTTAGCGGAAGCTGTGCGATAACCCACTGAAAAACTTAACGACTGTTCTAAGGTTATGCCGTCATGGGGGAATCCAGGGGGAATATAAAGGATGTCGCCAGGAAACAACTCAGTATCGATAATCGGGTCAAAAGCTTCGGTGTGCAGCAAAGCGGGATGGGCGGCAAACTCTTTGTGCGGCCCCAGATCGCCCACACGCCAACGGCGACGTCCTGAACCTTGGCAAATAAACACATCATACAGATCGATATGCGGCCCCACGCCACCGCCTGGCGTCGCGAAGCTCACCATCACATCATCTAAACGCCAGCGCGGAATAAAATCGAAGCATTGGATCAAGGCTTCCGCATCGGGCACCCAGTTATTCAAGGCTTGGACTATTAAAGTCCAATCCCGTTCTCCGAGATGATCGTAGGAATCGAAGGGGCCAAATTCCGCCTGCCATTTGCCAGCTTGTTGGTACACCCGCCGAGATTCCACCAGCTCATCCATGGCTAAGCCCGCTAATTCTTCGGGCGAGACTAAATCTTGAAAATGCTTGAATCCTTGGCGGATCACCAAAGGTTTTTTCTGCCAATATTCTGCTAAAAATTGCGCGGGCGTTAAGCCGTTAATATCGAGTTGCATGGGTTGCTCACAAACCAAACTGTTATTCATAGCGGCAAATGCTAACAGGAAGCGAAACGCAGAAAGCTCGACCGGATCAACAAAGCATTAAGTCTTTTATCATCATCAATGTAATAGTGAATTTACTAACGTATTGAATTACAATCGGCTTATCTAAAAGCATTTTGCAACAAACGACGCTAATGCTGACACATCATTTATTGAGTCCATGTAAGATCTATGCCTACATCAGCTGCTAACACTTTGGTCGTGCTCGACTTCGAAACCACGGGGCTGTCGCCCAATCAAGGGGATCGCGCGATTGAAATCGGAGCTGTGCTGATTGAAAACGGCGTGATCACCCAAAGATTTTCTGAGTTAATGAACCCAGGATTTAGAATAAGTCGCTTTATTGAAGACTACACTGGGATCAGCAATCAAATGCTCAGGGACGCGGCGCCCTGCAATGAAGTGATGGCGCGTTTTGCAGCCTTTATTGCCGATCACAACTTAGTCGCCCACAATGCGGCGTTCGATCAGCGCTTTTTAGATGCGGAGTTTGCCCAAATTCGCCATCGTTATCTTGGACAATTTGGCTGTTCCTTGCTGGTGGCGAGACGTTTGTATCAAGCGGCACCCAATCATCAGTTAGGGACTTTAGTGCGCTATAAACAGTTGCCGACCGATGGCACCTTTCACCGCGCCTTAGCCGATGCCGAAATGACCGGCCATTTGTGGCTGGCTATGCTGGCAGACCTTCAACAAGAGTTTGGACTCTGCTCACCGACCTTTGAGTTACTGCAAAAATTAGCGAAGAAAACCAAAGCTGATGTGCCGAAATTTTTACGCCAATACGCCGTCAAGTGATATCCAAAAGCAAAAGCCGATAAATCCAAGGATTATCGGCGTTGTTTCAATCGGTAAATTAAGTGACCAACGAGTCGCCAACAAATAGCAGTATGATAGAGCTACAAACGCCTAGCGATAACGGCCATCTATAACGGCTTAAGTGGCGCGCTATCAATGCCGCAGGAGCTGCGAACCACTAAGGTTGTCGGAATAAGCTGCGCACTCACCTCTTGTCCGCGGATAAGTTTGAGTACACTGTCGACTAAGATCTCACCGGCTAATTGGGTGTTCTGCTTAATGGTCGTTAATGGCGGATTAGCAAAACTCGCCACCGGAATATCGTCATATCCCACAACGGCCACTTGCTCAGGGACTGAAATGCCCTTTTCTTTCAGCGCCCGAATCGCGCCAATGGCGATCAAATCGCTGGCCGCAAATATCGCATCAAACTTAGCGCCTTGGGCAATCAACATCATAGCGGCATCGTAGCCGGAACTTTCGGTGCTGATGGCCGACACTTGCTTAGTGCGATCCACGGGAATATTCGCCGTTTGCAGCGCCTTCACATGGCCTAAATATCTGTCCCTAAACTCTGGGCTGTGGCTCGAAGCATCGCCTAAAAAGGCAAAAGCGTTGCGGCCAAGGGAAATCAAATGCTCTGTCGCAATCAAGCCGCCTTGATGATTATCACAGCCAATCGACAACACAGACTTATTGTTATGCTCGGCGCCCCAAATCACAAAATGGGTATTCTGCGCTAATAGTCGCTCCAGCTTTTGCTCGTAATCCATATAGTCGCCATAACCGAGCAGAATAATGCCATCGGCTTTATTGCTGTCTTCATAATCGGCATGCCAATCGCTGGATAATTGCTGAAAAGAAACGAGTAAATCATAACCCTGCTGCGCAGTTGCTCGGGTAATTGAGCCCAGCATAGACAGGAAAAAGGGATTGATTAACGAGTCATCATTGGTGGGGTCTTCACACAATAACAGCGCTAAGGTATGGCTATTTTGGGTACGAAGATTACTGGCGTTTTTATCAACCTTGTAATTCAGCTCTTTAGCAATGGCTTGAATACGTTGACGGGTCTCTAAATTGACTAACGGACTGTTTCTAAGGGCACGGGAAACCGTAGACTGGGATACGCCAGCACGATAAGCAATATCAATCGAGGTCGCTTTCGATGCCATGGAGAGGAGGTAACCTTAGTGATTATTTTGCGTCGATACTAAAACAGTTCCGCTAACTTGTATAGACGAATGCATTAACATCCGTCTTACACTTGGATTTTCTGCTTAAATGCCAAGCTGATCGAGCAAATCATCGGCGTCATTATCAATGGCACGAGTCGCAATGGCTGGTTTGTCGGCCATCTTCACCCAAGGCGAAACATTCGACGTTGAGTCCTTATTACTGCCTATCGTACTGTGCTGTTCTAACAGGCTGTCGGGGTCGAATTCTTCATCGTAAACAAATTCATCTAAACGAATGAACTCAGTTTTATCCATGGCAAATTCGAGGTAGAAAATATGATTGTTTTCAGTTCTAAACGACACTCTACGGGCGACCGCATCATCTAAGTTAGCATCGATTGAAATAGTTAACTCTTTATTAATCGTCAACATTTTTGGCTGACTTTGGCTGATTGACGTTTGCAATTCTTTTGAAATTTTATTAATAAAATCCCCTAAGATTTGGTTCATCAACTCACCCATCACGTTACTCACTTCATCTGACGTATGCGAAAACGCCAACTCAGATTCAGGCATACCCATGTTCAGCATGTAGCGACGGTAGATTTCAATCGCCGCCGAAGATGAAAAGTTAATGACGACTAGGCCCGAAAAACCACCATCAAAAATCGAGAAACAACCGAGATCGGGTTTTAGACGCGTGCGCGCGATACTTTGTACCATACCCGCGTGGGTAACATTACTAGCACTGGTGCTAGAGAGTACGTGGGCGACTGAGTGACATAACTTCAGTAAAATATCATCCGACGTTACGATAGTATTTGTGGTCATAATCGATTCTCAAACTGAATAATGCATTAATCTTGCGCGTAAAAGCGTAAAAAATCAAAATTAAAACAATTGATTAGCCTAATTTAGCAAGGCCGTAAAGTTAACATAACGCTAACTTATTGATATTTAATAGGTCAGATAAAACCTGCAACGTGCAACGACTTAAAAAACTGCATAACTTAATAAAAACATGCCCCATAATGCAACAGATTAAAATTCCCTATCATCATTTCCTGCTTTAGATCAAAGAAACTCATATTTTATAACGGCTTTTGCTGAATTTATGTCACAGATGATTCAATTGAGATTGATTCGCAGGTATATTGAGCCACAATAATAAGCCCCTAAGGAACCCCAATGATCACGTTTTTGCGCCGATTTACTATCTTGCAACGCTTAATGATGATGCTCCTTATGGCCGCGATAGGGACTGTGTGTTTTGCCAGTTTTTCAATTAAGGAGCAGTACAGCAATTTAATTGAGCAGAAATGGCTACAAATAGATGGTCAACTCGCAAGCATGTTAAGCGTGATAGATGTACATCGTCAGGATGCGCTCAAAGGTAAATACAGCGAAGAAGACGCCAAGAAAGCTGCCGCTGAGTTAATCAATCAGACTCGCTATTCTGGCTCAGGCTATTTCATTGTTATTGACGATAATAATCAAATCCTCGCCCACGGTGACAATGCAAGTCTTGTTGGCACCTCAGCATTAACGTTTAAATTACCCAATGGCACTAATCCATTGGCCACTATGCTGCCATTGGCGCGGGCTAAATCTAAAACCACCCTCGAATACCCTATAGCCGATCCTATGACTCGCGCTATCGAAGATAAGCTCGCCGAAGCCCGTTACTACCCGCAATGGGGCTGGACAGTGATAACAGGCGCCTATCTCAGTGATGTGAAAGCGAGTTTAAAGTCAGTTATTATCGATTACCTGATTATCATGTTTTTGATTTCAGTGCCGATTTTTGCTTTCTTCCTTGTGCTTAATCATTCCATCACCTCGCCATTGAATGATGCCATTGATGCCCTTGAAGATATTGCCCAAGGCGAAGGCGACTTAAGTCAGCGGATTAATGCCCAAGGTAAAGATGAAATTGCCCACCTTGCCCGCGCCTTTAATATGTTTGCGCAAAAAATTGGCGACATGGTCGGCCACTTACAGCCTTTAGGCCAAGCATTAGACACTGACGCCAAACAACTCTTAATTGCAGTTGAAGAGTCCAATCAAAGTGCTGAGCATATCCACAGAGAAACGGGTAGTGTTGCCACCGCAGTCAATCAAATGCTCTCGACCACCCATGAAATGGCGAGCAACACCCAGCAAGCGGCCGATGCGGCGAACAGCGTAAAAGAACAAGCGCAGCAAAGCCAAGTCGTGATCGACAACACGGTCAGCAACACGGAAAAGCTGGTGGCAGAATTAAAAGCCTCTGAAGTTATCACCCAAAAGCTGGGCGTCGCCTCACAGCAAATCGGTAGCATTCTCGATGTGATCCGCAGCATTGCTGAGCAGACAAACTTACTCGCCCTTAACGCCGCCATTGAAGCTGCGCGAGCGGGGACCCATGGCCGCGGTTTTGCTGTAGTTGCCGATGAAGTCCGCGCCCTCGCCACTCGCACCCAAGACTCGACCAATGAGATCCAAAAAATCATTAGCGAGATCCAATCTGGTGTCGGCTCAGTGATGAAAAGCAACAATCAAACTCAGCTGCAATCCGATGAGCTGCAAGCCCAAGCCCACGAAGCGGGTAAAGCCATGGCAGCGATTCTGCAATTAATTGCCCATATCAGTGATATGAATACCCAATTAGCCAGCGCCACCGAAGAGCAATCATTAGTGACCGAAGAGATTAATCGAAATATTTGTAATATTTCGGAATTAACGGAAGTCTCAGTCAAAGCTAACGAGAGCAACAATCATGCGGCTCAGTCACTGCAAGACATTAGCCAAGACATGTCACGCACCTTAGGCCAGTTTAAAATCTAACTAAAGTGTATGAGAACTGCATGACTTGTCGACTGGGGCGCCATAGGGCGCCCTTTTCTTTGGGTAAACCTTCTGGTAACGCTTGTTAACCGCTAGCTCACCAACAATGAATTTCAACGAAAAAATCCCATTAACCACAAATTCTCTGTCACGCTAACGTTTGATATGCGGTATGCTTTAGCCTTAAAAATCCAACCGAGACACTGCCATGCGAATGACCTTAGCCGTTCACCCTGAACAGTACACAATTCATAGCTTTAGCCCGAATGCCGTATTGCCCAGTGAGGTTTTTGCACAGGACATGTATTTCATTGGTAAAACCCAAGAAGGTTTATCTTTAGTCATTTCCAGTGAGATAGAACTCGACAGCCTAGAGCAAGAACCGGGCTGGTGTTGTTTTGAAGTGCTCGGCCCACTCGGATTCTCGATGACAGGCATTTTATCTAAGGTGTCTGGCACCTTAGCGGACGAACAAATCAGTATTTTTGCGATTTCCACCTTTGATACCGATTACATCCTCGTGAAAAATAATCGCCTCAAAAGTGCCATCGCCGCCTTGAAAAAACAGGGCTACCACATCATAGAATCGAAAGACGAAGTGTAATACCCCTTTAAATATGAGCTCATCCACTATGTACGAAAAATCTGTCACCATTACCGCCAAACATGGGATTCACACCCGCCCTGCAGCTTTACTGGTTAAAGAAGCCAAAACCTTTGACTGCGATGTCATGGTCGAATGTAATGGTAAGCAAGCCAGCGCTAAAAGTCTGTTTAAGCTACAAACTTTAGGGCTATATTCTGGCGTTACGGTAAGAGTGTTTGCCGAAGGTGAACAGGCGCAAGCCGCAGTTGAGAAAGTCTCCGAACTGCTGATCACGCTAAGCTAGCTAGGCCTTTGTCCTATTTACGAGTGTATTGATTAGCGCACCAATATCTAAGACTGCATATATAACTTACCGACGAGGGATAAGTTGAAACGGATTCTGTTCGTGCCAATAGTTTACATGCCAACGCTTTACAAACTCAACGCCACTCAACTAGACTCGCTAGCGCTAACGGGCACTCAGTTCAGTGGTTAATTTAGGAAGGGATATGTCAATAACGGGGATTATAGTGTCATCGGGAATTGCCTTTGGTCAGGCACTTCACCTTATTCACACCGAACACCACCTCGATTATCGTCCTATTCCCCTGTCGAAAATTCCCCAACAACAGGGCAAGTTTGCCAAAGCCTTGCAAGAGCTGCAGGCACAATTAACCCACAGCAAAGCTGCGCTCGATAGCGATTCAGAAAATTATCAGCTGATCGAAGCCGACCTGTTGTTATTGGAAGACGATGAATTAATCGAGCAAGTGAACGATGCGATTCGTACCTTACAACTGTCGGCAAGTGTGGCGGTTGAACGCATATTTGCCCATCAAGCCAACGAGCTGCAATCCCTAGATGATCCCTATTTAGCTAATCGAGCCCAAGATGTACGCTGTTTAGGCCAACGCGTTGTCGCCGCGATCAATGGCCATTTAAACCAAGGGCTCGACAAACTCGATAAGCCCACCATCTTGTTGGCGCAAGATTTAACCCCCGCCGAATTTGCCTTACTGCCGAGGGAAAACCTCTGCGGTATTGTGCTCAAAACTGGCGGTTTAACCAGTCATACGGCGATTTTAGCCCGAGCTGCCGGCATTCCAGCCATCTTAAGTTGTCAGTTTGATGCCGATTCGATCCCCAACGGCACGCCCTTAGTACTCGATGCGCTCAATGGTGAGCTTTGCGTTAATCCTAATCCTGATCAACAGGCAAGACTTACCGTCACCTTTCACCACGAACAGGCAAGACGGGCGGCGCTGCAAACCTATAAGGATGGACCCGCACAAACCCAAGATGGCCATGTTGTGGGGCTTATGGCTAACGTCGGCAATCTCAACGACATCACCCATGTCAGCGATGTTGGCGCCGATGGTATAGGTTTATTTCGCACCGAATTTATGCTGATGAACGTCAGCACCCTGCCCGATGAGAAAGCCCAATACAGCTTATATTGCGATGCATTGCACGCTCTGGGCGGTAAGACCTTTACCATCCGCACCTTAGATATCGGTGCCGACAAAGAACTGCCTTGCCTGTGCCAAGAAATTGAAGATAATCCCGCCTTAGGGCTACGCGGTATTCGCTATACCTTGGCACACCCCGACTTATTTAAAACCCAATTGAGGGCTATTTTGCGCGCCGCAAACCACGGCCCAATCCGCTTGATGTTCCCTATGGTTAATCAAGTCGAAGAATTGGATGAAGTGTTTGCACTGATTGCCCAGTGCCAAGATGCCTTGGAAGAAGAAGAGAAAGGCTACGGTGAACTCAGCTACGGTATCGTTGTCGAAACCCCCGCAGCGGTATTTAACCTCAATGCTATGCTGCCACGACTCGACTTTGTCAGCATTGGCACCAATGATTTAACCCAATATGCAATGGCAGCCGATAGGACCAATCCGCAGCTTACCCGCGACTATCCGTCCCTTTCGCCTGCCATTTTAGCGTTAATTAACATGACAATAGTCCAAGCAAAAGCGGCCAATGTGAAAGTGTCGCTGTGCGGCGAACTGGCCAGTTCACCACAAATTGCACCGCTGTTAATCGGCATGGGGCTGGACGAACTCAGTGTTAACTTAAGCTCACTGTTAGAAGTCAAAGCTGCCATTTGCCAAGGCAACATCCAACAATTTTCGGCGCTGGCGCACACTGCATTACAACAAGATAGAATTGCAGGTCTACAGCAGTGTATAACAAGCTATAAATAGAGACATTTATTCGTTATGCTGCATTACAGAACAAAAACAATGACAAAAACAAGCAAAAGAGGCTCTAGATTATGGGATTTTTAAGCCGAATAAGGCGCTTGGTATCGGGTCAGACTCAGTTAGCTGGCGGTATCATGGTATATGCCCCCGTTTCCGGCGATATCGTCGCTATTGAAAAAGTCCCCGATGTGGTTTTTGCTGAGAAGATTGTCGGTGATGGCATTGCCATCGCCCCCAAAGGCGAATTAATTCTTGCGCCTATCGACGGCACCATCGGAAAAATTTTTGAGACAAATCATGCCTTCAGCATTGAGTCTCCCCAAGGTTTAGAATTATTTGTGCACTTTGGCGTCGGCACAGTCGAGCTGAGGGGCAAAGGTTTTAAACGTTTAGCCCAAGAAGGCCAAGAAGTGAAAGTTGGCGATCCGATTTTATCCTTCGATATTGATTATCTTAAAGACCAAGTCGACAGCCTACTCACCCCTGTCGTGCTGGCAAACATGGAAGACGTCAAATACCTAGACAAGGCCCAAGGCAGTGTCACCGCAGGTAAAGACGTGATCTTTACGGTACAGCTCTAATTTAACATGCATCGTTTATCGGTTGTGTTTTGAATAATAAAAGGCTGGCTCACAATCATGAGCCAGCCTTTTACGTTTTTGGAAACCGAGCCTAAAACGGTATTTGCATTCGCCAAGCTGTAGCAGTCTCGATACACAGCACTTAGAATAATCCATTTCGGTCGTTTTCACGCTCAGCCATCACGTTAGCTGCAACGAGCTGATACATAGCTCTAGTGCACTAATCCGCTTTAAACATGGCAAAATCGGGTCGCGGTAGTCTATCTAAAATTCTGTACAGATAAATCACTAATACCGAGAGTGCGGCGCCGGTCAAAAACAGCCACTGACCGCCAAAATGATCCAATATAATACCGCCGCCAAGGGGCGCGAGCGCAAAGCCTAAGTCATAGAATGAGGCGGCCCCAAAGTAAGCACCCCGAAGATGATCAGGGGCTAAGCGGTCGATATGCACATTCATAGTGGGGAACAAAATCGTCTCGGCGACGCTCATCACCACAATTGCGCCTATCCAGCCCCAAAAAAGATCCAGCGGATTAAATGCCAGCCAGATCTGTGAGCAGATAAGTAACAGCAATCCGATTTGAATCCGTTTGACAAGCGGAAAACGGGCCATGAGTTTCAATAGCAAAAATTGGGTTGAGATAATCACCATAGCATTAGTGAAAATCATGCCAGAGATTAACGTCAGTAAATCAGGCGCACCAGCGCGAGTGAGATATTGGATCAACGAACTGTCCATTTGAGCATAAATGAACATACATAAAATATTGGCGAAAATTAAACATTGCAGCAGTTTATCTTGCAATAGAACGGCGATAATTTGCTTACGGCTCACGACAGCCGCTTTTTTCGTGCTCGTCTCAGTATCACTCGATAAGCCATTCACGCCACGATTAACACCATCACTTGTTATGTCATTTACACAGTCATTTACACAGCCACTTGCACCATCACTTTCAGTGCCACTCGTAGTGTCACTTAAATTGTCATTCGATGAGGCGACAGCCGCCAAAGCAACATCCTGACGGGTTTGATGTTTAAATCCCCAATATAACAAGGCTAACAACACGGCAAAGGCCACTGCGGTAAGGTAAAAACTGGACTGCTTGCCCGTAAGACCAAGCCATACCCCAAGCATAGGGCCAACGGCGCAGCCGACGTTGACGATGAAATACAGCGACTGCATCGCCAATTCACGCGTCTTAGGATCGGCAATGATGTCGCCAATAGCCGCCGATGTTAGCGGTCGCCACAGTGAAGTGGCCATAGAGCACAGGGTCATCACAACCACATACCCCTCGACAGAATTGGCTTCAGCCAACAACGAAAACGAGATGATATAGAGGATGCCCGTCAGGTACATCAGCTTATGACGACCTATTCTGTCGGACAATGAGCTACCAACAAAGCTCGTAAATACCGAAATAATCGCGGCGCTGGACAAGACCATGCCGACCTCAGTGGCACTTAGCGCGAATTTCTCATATAAAATAACGGCCAAAAATGGCCATACCATGTAATAACTGCCACGGGTGATAAAAGACCCAAACAAAAATATCCACATCAAGCGCGGAAATTGCTTAAATCGCTGCCAAGAAACATCGCTGTGCATTTTAATCCTTTAAAAGTCGCGCTAGAGTCAACGCCAGATATCAATCTGATTTTAATAAGAAAACAATATATAACAGACAGTTTTGGTTAAACAAGTGTTAACGATTTTATCTGTGGCGTATTAAATATAAATACCGAGTGTCTGATGCTAAACGCATAGAGCTTACCTCGACTTATGGGTTTTGGTTGAAATCCTTAGCTCAGGCTCAGGTCGCTAAAAAGTGAACAACCTTGTGAGCTGAAAGTGCTGAAGGATGAAAGTGCATAAAGGTGAGAGTGTGGTGAGACAATAGGCATGATTAGTCATAGTAATGATGATGAAAAATATTAAAAAAAGATACTTAACAATTGCTTAAAGCAAAAAAGAAAGCGGCACCTAACGATGGTGAATAATGTAAACGCGGAATGGAAAAGCGATGTAGAGATCATTTCTTCGACAGCCAAAACACATAACGTTCTAGGCCGATAATATTCTAGGTAGATGTCTATTGACTGTTTTGGTGCCGATAAATGACATGTCGCACCCTGTTCAGAATGCATTCTTTCAACACTGCATGAAATTTAAGCACAACATAAATGCTGATGCGCATTTCACTTAGGTCGGTAGTCATTATCAAATTGAATCAAATCCTCTAAAACACTCGTCGGCTCTATCGCATTAAAACCCGAGGACATAACAATATCGGCAATAAAGACACTGAATGGAGACGCTAATAGAATAGAGGTAAAATTAAGAGGAAAAGTCGGCAATTGAGATGACAACCGCCGACCTGAATGGCCTCTAACTTTAAGCATTTAACTTAGGCCATGAACTTAACTAACTGACTTGAGAAACTAAATTGAATAACAAGCTCGAGTATCAAGCTCAAGCCACGAACTTAGGCAACCAACTCAAATAAAAAGCTTTAAGCAAAAGTGTCGACTGACTCCCCTTTGCCCGCCTCTTTCGCGCGCTCTTGGGATGACTCATTCACTTCCTCTACTTTCTGAGGCGAGATATTGGCTTGTTTCTGTTGAGCTTGTATCGATGATGACTGCATGCTCGCAGATGATTGACCCACATTGGCGATATTCATGATGATTTCCCTCAACTAATGACAACAATTACACGCTTAGACATTAGAGCGGAAAACTTAAGCGACGCTTAAGCCTTTAGCCTATTTTTAATACAAAATAACAGACTTTCCCCCCATGCTCAGATAACGCTTACAGCCCACAACAGCAGGCATGTAAAGGCGGATGCACTGACATTTTTATGCTCACGCTATCTCAGCAAAACATCCCACTTGTGACATGCGGCGCACAATGCCACAATGCCAGCAAAATCAATGCTTGCCAGCCAAGCGTCCATCCACACTGGAGCATCATTTTGACCCTCTACGGTATTAAGAATTGCGATACAGTGCGTAAAGCACGCAAATGGATTGAAAATCATCAACTTCCAGTTCACTTCCATGATTTTAGAGATGACGGCCTACGTCAAGAAGACCTCGAATTCTGGTGTAAAGCCTCAGGCTGGGAAACCGTATTCAATAAGCGCAGCACGAGCTTTCGTGCACTCAGTGACGCAGATAAAATCGATATTGATCAAGCCAAAGCCATTCAACTTATGCTGGCGCAACCGACACTGATCAAACGCCCCGTCTTGGTCGTCGGTGAACACGTGCTGATTGGCTTTGATGAAGCCGCCTATAAAAGAGTATTTTCACTATGATGCCAGCCGATGATTATCCCGTAACTGAACTGACAAAAGCGCTGATCGCCCGCCCTTCGGTGACGCCGCTTGATGAAGGCTGCCAAACCTTAATGGCTGAAAGACTCAGCGCCATCGGCTTTAATATCGAACCTATGGTATTTGAAGACACCACCAATATGTGGGCTCGCCGTGGCAATGAAGGTCCGGTCTTTTGTTTTGCCGGCCACACAGATGTTGTGCCAACGGGTGATGTGAGCCGCTGGCACACGCCGCCTTTTATGCCCACCATTATCGATGGCTACTTATATGGCCGCGGCGCCGCAGACATGAAAGGCTCATTGGCGGCTATGGTCATTGCCACCGAACGTTTTGTGGCTAAACACCCAGATCATAATGGCTCAATCGCCTTTTTAATCACCAGCGATGAAGAAGGCCCCTTCATCAACGGCACGACGCGAGTCATTGATACCTTAGAAGCGCGCAACGAGAAGATCACCTGGGCGTTAGTCGGCGAACCCTCATCAACCCTAAAGCTGGGCGATGTGGTCAAAAATGGTCGCCGCGGCAGTTTAACCGGCAACTTAACCGTCAAAGGCATTCAAGGCCACGTGGCCTATCCACACCTTGCTGATAATCCAATCCACAAAGCCGCGCCTTTCTTAGCCGAGCTGAGCCAGATGCACTGGGATAATGGCAATGAGTTCTTTCCGCCCACCAGCTTCCAAATCGCCAATATTAATGGCGGCACCGGCGCATCGAATGTGATCCCCGGCGCACTAGACGTGATGTTTAACTTCCGTTACTCCACCGAAGTGAGCGCTGAAATCTTGATTGAACGGGTTGAAGCCTTATTGAAAGCCCACGAGCTAGACTACGATATCAGCTGGATTTTCAATGGTCTGCCATTTTTAACCGGCGATGGCCCACTGCTTGACGCGACCCGTATTGCTATTCGCCAAGTCACAGGCTATGAGACAGATCCACAAACCACAGGCGGCACATCGGACGGACGCTTTATCGCGCCAACGGGTGCCAAAGTGTTAGAGCTTGGCCCAGTGAACGCCACCATTCATAAAGTGAATGAATGCGTTAAAGTGGATGACCTTGAGCAGCTAGCCCTGTGTTATGAAGTGATTTTGGAACAACTATTGTGCTAACACACCTTGAGATCCGCCCCGAAACCGCGAGGCTTTACGGCTTAAACTCCCCTGAATTGGTGGAATATTTAAGTCCGTATCACCTTGGGTATCATAGCTTTTGGCTCGAAGCGAACACCGCCATCGCCTTTAATGCGATGGCGGAAAAAGCCAAAGATGCGGGCATAGCACTCGCTATCTGCTCTGCCCACCGCCCTTTTGAGCGACAACTGGCGATTTGGAATGCCAAAGCCAGCGGTAAACGTGTGGTATTAGATGCCAACGAGCAAGCGGTGAGCATAAAAGGTTTAAGTGACGATGCCATCGTCGACTTGATTTTGCTTTGGTCGGCACTGCCCGGTGCTTCACGTCACCACTGGGGGACAGATCTCGATGTGTTCGATGCGAATCAAATTGATGTCAAAGCCCTGCGCCTTGTTGAAGCTGAATATGTCCAAGCAGGCCCCTGCGCCAAACTGCATGCTTGGCTGTTTGAAAATGCCCATGATTTTGGCTTTTACTTCCCGTTTCAGCGGGGACAAAGCGCGGTCAGTCCTGAGCCTTGGCACATCAGCTATTTCCCTGTATCACAATTATTATTGCCGCAATTCGATCGTGCCGAACTGGCAATCCTTTTAGAAAACAGTGATATGTTGCTAAAAGATGCGGTACTCGCACGATTAGACTATCTAGTGGATGAATACGTGCTGCGTATTGCTCAGCCATAACTGTGGGATATTAGTCGCAGATTTTTGTAAAGGTTAAGCCCAGCGCTCTATCGCCAAAATGGGCACCGAAATGCGGCTTAACATAATGATATATTTGATTAAGTAGGTTTTATGGATTTTTCGTCACACCGTCAGCAGCTCATTATTGCCGATCGTAAATTAAGTTACCTTGATGTCGGTACAGGCCCTGTATTGTTGTTTGGCCACAGTTATTTGTGGGATAGCGCCATGTGGGCGCCTCAAATTGCCGCATTAAGCGCCCATTACCGCTGTATAGTGCCAGAATTGTGGGGGCATGGTCAGTCAGATTTACTGCCCGATAATAGTAAAACCCTGCTCGATATTGCCGATCACATGTTGGCCTTAATGGATGATCTCGACATCACTGACTTTAGTGTTATCGGGCTTTCAGTAGGTGCAATGTGGGGGGCCGAACTGGTACTCAAGGCGCCAGCAAGGGTGAGAACCTTAGTCATGCTCGACAGTTTTATCGGTTTTGAACCCGAAGTGACCCGCGCGAAATATGATGGCATGCTGGATATGATTACCGCCGCTAAGGCGATTCCTGCGCCGCTTATCAGTGCAATTTCACCTTTGTTCTTCGCAAACAATGCCGCACATAACACACCTGAACTGGTCGCTGACTTTGAACACTCCCTTGCCACAATTTCAGCAGAAAAAATCTCCACGATAGTGAAACTGGGACGAATGATTTTTGGTCGCCGCGATACCATGGAATGTGCGGAGCAGTTGACACTCCCCTGCCTCATCATGGCTGGCGTGGAAGATAAAGCCCGCAGCGTATTGGAAAGTTACCTGATGAGTGATGCCATTGACGGCAGCCAACTTGTGCATATTCCTGCAGCAGGACACATATCAACTCTCGAACAAGCGAAATTTATTAACCAACATTTAGCCGATTTTCTGGCTAAACATTATTAATCAATCGCTAAATCTACGCTTCAAGGTGCGAAAACTCGCATCTTGAAGATGAGTATTTCTACTTAGCACATGTTATCAATATGTGCTTATATCAATATTGCTCACCCATACTTAATTCCTATTTTATGGATCAATACATTAGGCTTTACTTTATTAAAGTCTGTTATTGAGCACGCCTCGTTTCATTAAACTCACCTGTGAAACCTCTATTAACAAGTAAAGACCTTGCTTTTGTTCCAAGCGGCTCAAAAAATGTTGCATAAAGGTGAAATCTACCATTTATCAACTACCTTTATTACTGTATTCCCTCAACAAGGTATTCTGCCATGAGAAAAAGTACAGTTGCCCTCTGCGTGCTCAGCACACTTTATATGCAGTCTCTTTATGCCGATGTTCAAATAAATGGATTTGCCTCTATTGTCGCGGGTTCGAGTCTCAGTGACGATAAAAGCTATTATGACTATGACAAAGAGCTCAACTTTAATAACGATTCAAAAGTTGCCTTACAATTTACTGCCGATCTGGGCAGTGGCTTAAGAGCCACGGCGCAAGTGCTATCCCGAGGCAATAACGATTACAGTGCCGAATTTGAATGGGCTTATATCTCCTATGACATCAGCGACAAACTGATGCTCATGGCGGGCCGCCAGCGCTTTAACCTGTATAAATACTCTGATTATATTGACGTAGGCTATGCCTATCATTGGATCACCCCGCCCCGCGGCGTTTATTCGTTGCCGTTTAATTCAGGCGAAGGTGTCGGTTTAGTGTATTCCGATTTATGGGGCGATACCGAAGTCGGGTTGACCTATAAATACATCACCACTTCCGTTTCCGACTATGCACCTATAGGTTCATCAACACCTCCCGCGCCCTTCTCCGCCAAGGGCCACATAATGAACTTTAACTTTGTGACCTCTGGGTTTGAGTACGGCTTGAATATTGGCATAGTGACCGATTTCTCCTACGAGTTACCCGCTCTGCTCGGCCTAGGCGATGCGATTGCCCAAACTGGGTTATTTAGTCAGCAAGTGGTCGATGATCTTTTACCCATTAACGACAGCGCGTTACTTATCGGCGCTAACGTTAAATATGATGCGGGTAAATGGTTCGTGTTGGCGGAATACACTCGCATTGACGTCGACCCCAGCAGTTTTAACATCCAAGATTCGGCCTTTGTTTCCGGCGGGATCCGCTATAAAGATTTCACCTTCCACTTAACCTACGGTATCGATAAAAACGACCCACAAAACGATGCCTATGAGGGCATGTTACCGCTATACAATAGCCTGCCACCAGCAAACCAAGCTGCGCTAGCGCCTCTGGTTTTTGGTACAAAAGCTGCGCTTGAAGCACAGCAAGAAGACAGCTCCTACTACATCATAGGTACACGCTGGGATTTCCATCCCTCAGCCGCGCTAAAACTGGAGTACACCAACTACAGTAATGACAAACCGTCCTCCGATGAACAGTTGCTGAGTATGGCAATAGACTTAGTTTTTTAAGGAGTTAAACATGAAACTATTAATAAGATCTCGGTTGATGATGAAAACCTTAGTCGCCAGTGCGCTTTTGCTTGGCAGTGCCTGTGTGCAAGCCGAAATTGCCGTCGTGGTGCATCCTTCTAATACGTCAGAAATTAGCGCTGCGGATATTTCACGTATCTATTTAGGTAAACTGAAGTCTTTCCCCAGTGGTGGCACTGTGGTTGCGCTCGATCAACCCGAGGGCTCACCCGCCCGTGATGCCTTCGTGAAGCAGATCCTCAATAAAACCGAGAGTCAGCTCAAAGCCTATTGGTCAAAACTTGTCTTTTCAGGCCAAGGCCAACCGCCAAAAGTCGTCGACTCTAGCGCTGAAATGCTCTCATTGATTGCCGCCAACCCCAATATGATCGGGTTTGTTGACGTCAGCGAAGTGAACGATAGCGTAAAAGTGATCAGTAAGTTCTAACCCATACTGCATCATCCTTGTCCGCCTTAATCTCTGGCGGACAAGATTTTCACTCAGTATTAGCGCGATATTAACCCCAAACACACCCGCAAATGGCGCTCGAATCCCCAGAGAGAAGCTATCCATTTACAGTACTGTTAAGAAAAAATAATCTCGATTTCTCAATATCCAGATTCAAACCTTAATTGGATAGACCAGCAGAAACAATTTTGCTGGTATACTCTTGCTAAAAATGTGCTGCTTGCATGAATTAGAGCATGAGAAGACATTTTATATTTCAATAAAACAATAGGTTAAAATGAAACTACTCAAACCTTTATTCGACAACAACCGCCGCTGGGCCGGACGTATACGCCAAGAAAATCCTGATTTCTTCGAGCAATTAGCGAAACAGCAACATCCTGAATACCTGTGGATTGGCTGCTCAGATAGTCGCGTACCGTCTAACCAAATCATCGATCTTATGCCGGGTGAAGTCTTTGTTCACCGCAATATTGCCAACATGGTGATCCATACCGATCTTAACTGCTTATCTGTGCTGCAATACGCCGTTGATGTGCTCAAGGTGAAGCACATTATGGTGGTGGGTCACTACGGCTGTGGTGGTGTGCGTGCGGCCATGAGTCAGCAACGCTTAGGCCTTATCGATAACTGGCTCGGGCATTTACGTGATATCTACCGTATCTATCAAGATGAATTAAAACAGATGGATGAAGCCAAACGTTTTGATCGCCTATGCGAACTGAACGTGATTGAGCAGGTTGCCAACGTCACCAGTTCAACCATAGTGCAAGAAGCCTGGGATCGCGGCCAAGAAGTCGCAGTACACGGCTGGATTTACGGCATTGATAACGGTTTACTGACAGATTTAGATGTCACGGTTGACCGTGAACACGGCTTAGCCAATCCACGCTAACGGCCTGAATGTGTGCTTTTAACCCTTAGCTGAGTGTCATCTATGCTCAGATAAAACCTGCACCTGTGCAGGTTTTTCTTTTTCCATGGCAATTTTCAGCAATAAAACATCGCAAGGGTCTATTACCCCAGTTATAATCCGCCAGTTAATTGCAGCGCGACCTATGCGCGACATATTCTAAGGAGATACCTTCCATGCCCGGTTTTGAATTATTTGGTCCTGAAGAGAAGCAGGAAGTCGCTGACGTTATGGAAAACGGTTTTACCTTCCGTTACAACTTCGACCATATGCGTAATGATCGCTGGAAGACTCGCGATATGGAGCAACTGCTCTGCGAGAAAATGAACGTGAAGCATGCTCACCTTTTATCAAGCGGTACCGCTGCACTGCAAACGGCCATGATGGCTGCGGGCATTGGCGCTGGCGACGAAGTTATCGTGCCACCTTTTACCTTTGTTGCCTCAGTTGAAGCGATTTTTATGGCAGGCGCGATTCCTATCTTTGCCGAAATCGACGAGACACTGTGTTTATCTCCAGAAGGTATTGAAGCCGCGATTACCCCACGTACTAAAGCGATTAACTTAGTGCATATGTGTGGTTCTATGGCGAAGATGGACGAGATCAAAGCCGTCTGTGCAAAACATAACATCAAGATTTTAGAAGATGCTTGCCAAGCCATTGGTGGCAGCTACAAGGGCCAAGCCTTAGGTACTATCGGTGATGTGGGTTGTTACTCATTCGATTCAGTCAAAACCATCACCTGTGGTGAAGGTGGCGCTGTGATCACTAACAACACTGAAATCTACAACAACGCGCATATGTTCTCCGATCACGGCCATGACCACATAGGTAAAGACCGCGGCGCTGAGTCACATCCAATCATTGGCTTGAACTTCCGTATTTCGGAAATGAACGCCGCCTTAGGTTTAGCGCAATTACGTAAACTCGATACCATTATCGATATCCAACGTAAAAACAAAAAAACCATTAAAGATGCGATGGCCGCTGCTATCCCAGAAGTCACCTTCCGCCTGATCCCCGATCCAGAAGGCGACTCAGCGGGCTTCTTAACCTTTATGTTGCCAACCGAAGCGCGTACTATTGAAATCAGCAAAAAACTGGCTGAAAACGGCGTCGATGGCTGCTTCTACTGGTATGTAAACAACTGGCATTATTTGATAAACTGGAAACACATTCAGGAGCTTAAGGCATCTGCTGCGTTGCCAATCACATTAATCGCCGACAGACCTGACTATACTCAAGTTTCTGTGCCTAAATCCGATGCCATTATGAGCCGCACCATTTCTATGCTCATCAAGTTGTCTTGGACCGATGCTCAGATCGCTGAGCGTATCGAAAACATCAAGAAAGCATTTGCCCAATAATTCTACGGGAGTTTGTTGCAATGAGTTTTAAGAATTTTAAAGTAGTTGAAAAAATGATCTTCGGCCGTGGCTCATTCGTCCAATTGGATGAAGTGTTAGCTGCTGAACGTAAAACCGCCGACGACTTCGTGGTATTTTTAGTCGATGACGTGCATCAAGGCAAAGCCCTTGAGGGCCGTATCCCAGCTAAAGCACAAGACATGGTGATTTGGGTTAACGTTGATGAAGAGCCAAGCACCATTCAAATCGACACGTTAACAGAGCAAGTTCAAGCTTTTAATAGCAAACTGCCTGTAAGCGTAGTGGGTTTAGGTGGCGGTTCAACCATGGACGTGGCTAAAGCGGTATCGCTGATGCTGACCAACCCAGGTGGCTCTGCCATGTACCAAGGTTGGGACTTAATCAAGAACCCAGCGGTACACCACATTGGTATCCCAACGATTTCTGGTACTGGTGCAGAAGCGTCACGCACCGCCGTGTTATGTGGTCCAGTGCGTAAGCTAGGTCTGAACTCAGATTACACAGTATTCGATCAAATCATCATGGATTCTGAGTTAATCGAAGGCGTTGAAACGGACCAATGGTTCTACACAGGTATGGATTGCTATATCCACTGTGTTGAATCTTTACAAGGTACCTTCTTAAACGAATTCTCTAAATCCTACGCTGAAAAAGCCATGGATTTATGTCGCCAAGTGTACTTAGACGACCATGTAGATAAAGACGACAAGCTGATGATGGCGTCTTTCATGGGCGGCATGAGCATAGCCTATAGCCAAGTGGGTGCCTGTCACGCGGTTTCTTACGGTCTGTCTTATATCCTGGGTTACCACCACGGTATCGGCAACTGTATCGCCTTTGACGTGTTAGAAGAATTCTATCCAGAAGGTGTTGAAGAGTTCCGTTTGATGATGAAGAAACACAACATCACACTGCCGAAGAACATCTGTAAAGATCTGCCAGACGAAACCATCGCTAAAATGGTTGCCGTGACTAAGAGCATGGGTCCACTATGGGCTAACGTTTACGGCGCGGGTTGGGAAGAGAAAGTCACAGACGAAATGTTGACTGCCCTGTTCCGTCGCATCTAAGCTCTAACACATATTAAAAGGGCTCAATTGTGAGCCCTTTTGTCTATATGCATTGTATTTCTACACTGTATATCTTTGATAAAAGTAGGATAATTTGATGAATGTGACTCTGTTAATCCCGGCTCGTTACGGTTCAAGCCGCTTCCCGGGCAAACCCTTAGCCCCGATTAACGGCAAGCCAATGATCCAACACGTGTATGAACGCGCGTCGTTAGCCAAAGGCCTCACCAATATTTATGTCGCTACCGATGATGACCGCATTAAAGCGGCCGTTGAAGGTTTTGGCGGCAAAGTGGTCATGACCAGCCCAGAAGCGGCATCGGGTACAGATCGTATCAATGATGCGATAAACCAACTGGGACTGAAAGATGACGACTTAGTGATCAACCTACAGGGCGATCAACCCCTTATTGACCCAACATCCATCGAGCAAGTCATCAGCCTCTTCGAGCGTCACCCAGGTGAGTTTGAAATGGCCACCTTAGGCTTTGAAATCGTGAATAAAGCCGAGCTTGACGATCCTATGCATGTGAAGATGGTGTTCGATAACAACAACTATGCCTTGTATTTCTCTCGTTCGCGTATTCCTTTTGGCCGCGACACACAAGATTACCCCGTTTATAAGCACTTAGGTGTGTATGCTTATACCCGCAAATTCGTCCAAGCCTTCGCCGCCCTGCCATTAGGACGTCTAGAAGATCTGGAAAAACTCGAGCAATTACGAGCATTAGAATACGGCCATAAAATCAAAATCGCCATTAGCGCCTTTGATTCTATTGAAGTTGATACGCCAGAAGATATTCGTAAATGTGAGCAACGTTTAGCGGTTGATTAATCAGAGCTAAATCGTGCGCGAGTCTATTCGAAACAGGAGCTGAGTATGTCGACCTTAGAAGTCTGGATCATTATTATTTTGATCGTCGGTGTCATCGCCAGCAATCTTGCCGCGTTGAAGTACAGTGCTAAGTTCAAACTGCCGCAGTTCGGCCAACATGGTAAAGATAAGCAAATAAAGCCTACTGCTGAGCCTTCGGCAGCAGAGAATGACGCAGATGCGGCTTCAAATAAGCCGAGTTCTGCGGACTCAGAAGCCAATAAAACAGATGAGCCACCTAAGGGCTAAACTCAATAATGGCTTTTAAAGAGTGAGTCTGAAGATGGCTCTTGAACACGCCTCTAACTAGACTGCGCTAAAAAGCTGAGCAATGATGTTCGCAAACATAAAAAAGGCGCCATAAGCGCCTTTTTTGTCTCTTATACCAATCGTATTAATCACAAGCTCGTCCACGCATCAACCTTCAGCTTTTTTCGCTGATGTGCGACTTAATGGCTGCTCCTCAAGGTGCGCCACTAAAAAGACTAAGAAGCGAAACAGGGATTTAATCCTCAGATCGTGGCTTTTATTGGGCTCGGCCGCGACTAATTTCTGCAGTGATTTGATTTTAGAGTAAGCATTCTCGACTAAAGCGTCGTTCTCTTTACCGACATACTTAGCAAACTCGGCAAATTCGCCAATAAACTTCAGGGTCACTTTACGGCGATTTAACGCAGTGAGTGCAGCGCCCTCTTTCAGTTTTGCCTCAAAAATACTGCATTCTAAACCGCTGGCGATCGCACTTTGCGATAAACCGCTGCTTAACGCATCGGCCAGAAAGCCCAAATTGGCTTTTAACTCAAAGGCAATCGCCTGCTTACTGGCGCTCGATTGCTGCCAGCGACTGCGTTCCTTATCGAAAATATCGTATAGCTCTTTCCAAATGCTCATGCGCTTTGCCTACCTTGCACTGAATCACTCCCTTTCGTTTAATGGCACTCGACTTTATTTTTTTAATACTAGCGACTGAAAGTTATCATAAATTTAAGATTTTCGGCATAGCGCTATGATAAATAATGAGTTAAATAATGGGTTAATGCACATTCACACTAAAACTAAAATCGGCATAAAAAAATGGCCCGAACGAGTCGGGCCATAGTGCAACCATATTCAAATCGAGAGCAATGTATGAGCTGCCTGAGCGAGAAACGAACTCAGTGCTAACTCATGGTTAACTCACAGCTAATCCAATGAAATATAAAGTTAAAGCACTTGCGATTTTTTCGCGTTATTTTTCTCGGCGGCGAGTCGACGCTGCGCTTCTTTTTTCTCGCGGCGCGCTTCAATCACTTGATTCACATCACTACCGATATGCGCTTCGTTACGGGCTTTTGCCAGATTCACTTGTCGCTCACGCTCAACAAAACGTTTACGCTGCTCGTCAGAAATTTTATCGATACAATGTGGACAACTGACACCTTGCACATAGGCAGGACTCTGTTTTTCAACTTCAGTGATTGGCATGCGGCAAGCATTACATTGATCGTATTGACCTTTCTTCAAGTCATGGTTAACCGCGACGCGGTTATCGAACACGAAGCACTCGCCTTCCCACAGACTTTCTTCTGCTTTGACTTCTTCAAGGTATTTAAGGATGCCGCCTTCGAGATGATACACCTCGTCAAAGCCTTGCTCTTTCAAATACGCGGTTGATTTCTCACAGCGAATACCACCAGTACAGAACATGGCAACCTTTTTATGTTTAGCAGGATCAAGATTCTGCTTCACATATTCAGGGAATTCTCTGAAGGTTTCAGTCACAGGGTTAACGGCATTTTTAAAAGTGCCGATTTGCACTTCATAGTCATTACGGGTGTCGACTAAAATCACGTCAGGATCAGAAATCAGCGCATTCCAATCTTGAGGCTTAACATAGGTACCAACCACTTTAAGTGGATCAATGCCTTCAACGCCCATAGTGACGATTTCGTTTTTCAGTTTGACTTTAGTGCGGTAGAACGGCATTTCATCGTCGAATGACAATTTGTGAACAATATTGTCTAGGCCGTTTTGGCTATTAAGCCAAACCAATAATGCTTCAATCGCTTCTTGGGTGCCGGCAACTGTGCCATTAATCCCTTCGCTTGCGAGGAGCAGAGTGCCTTTGATCTCGGCCTGTTCCATCATGGCGAGCAGTGGCGCTCGGATAGATTCAAAATGCGGTAAAGACACGAATTTATATAACGCACACACGACGACTTTAGTCATAACACCCTCTTTGCTAGCTGGAACTTAATTTCCAGTGCATAAACAAATCAATCATCTGTAGACTGGCTACAGATCCCAAAATAGCGCGGAATTCTACCTGAGTCACAGCAAGATAAACACAGATAAAATGCAGGGTCTTTAATTCTTTACGCACAGAGGTAAGAAAAATCATTTTCTGCTGGCAAATTAAGCAGAAATTTCAATATGAAAGCGTTACCATCTGCGCCCTTTGCACACTGCCTGATTGGCACGCGGCATTCGTACTGGCACACTCGCGTCGTCAATAAGCATGTACATGTAGAAGACACAAGCCGACACCTGCATTCGTCGTATCAACTTACGTCGCATTAGCGCCACACAGTAGAGGAAATCCTAATGGCTTTAGCCGTTTTATACACTTTTCGCCGTTGCCCCTATGCCATGCGAGCGCGTTTGGGACTCTTACTCGCCCAATGCAATGTTGAAGTCCGCGAAATCACCCTTAAAGCTAAACCAGCGCAAATGCTGGCCGCTTCGCCCAAAGGGACAGTGCCGGTATTAGTGCTAGCCAATGGCGAAGTGATTGCCGAAAGTATTGAGATCATGCGCTGGGCACTCACGCAAGCGGATCCCTTAGATCTGCTATGTCAACAAAGCCCTGTAATTGAAGATAAAATGGCGCAACTTATCGCGCAAAATGATCAGCAATTTAAGCCATGGCTCGACCGCTATAAATATGCTGACCGTTACCCTGAACAAACGCAAGCCGACTATTACCAGCAAGCGAGCCATTTCCTCACGCAACTTGAAGCATGCTTAGGGCAACACTCCTTTTTAGTTGCCGATACACCTCGTCTTGCGGACTACGCCATCGTGCCTTTTATACGCCAATTTGCCGCAGTGGATCTTAAACGTGCACTGAGCGATGATTTTCCGCGACTCGCCGCTTGGCTAGAAAACCTCATTTCGAGTGAAATATTTATTCGTGCGATGGAAAAATATGTGATCTGGGACGCTAGCCATTCTCCAACTTGCTTGTTAGGAGACATGTAACCCAATAAGATTTAAAGATTATTTTTATTTTATGTTATAGCCATCGGTAAAATATTCGAGTAAGGTATTTGGCAGTTAGTGAGGTGGCTAATTTAGCTACAGATCACTAGGCAAGCTTCTCAAGATAAATGTAACCGCGCTTAATGTCTTTCAAAGGCGTGAATGATAGAACACAAGGATAAGGCAGTTGGAACATATGGATATCAATATCATTATTATGCTTGGGGGCCTGATGCTACTGCATTTTCTTTTCGCCCTTCGAGCCTTCAAGAGTAAAGTGGATCTCAGCACCAACAAAAAATGGTTATGGTGCCTACTCAGTTTGATCCTCGGCCCTATGGGATATTACGGTTATCACGGTTTTATTCCCCTCGATAGAATTCTCAAAGACTAAGCCGTCAAACACCATCACATTGGGCGATAAAACTTGCTACGGCATCATTGACCCGCCTAATTCAAAGACTAATTTCAAACAAATCAAAGCACATAAATAAGCATTTAAATAAATACTTACAAGCACTTAAACAAGAAAAAAAATAGCGCAACCTTAGGCTGCGCTATTTTAATGACCCCACTTTTACACAATCTTAAAATTTAAATCATTCGCTATAAATGGCTATGCAACAGTACAGCATCATCGGGGACTTTTTGGATCACAGGCGCTTGCCCTTCAGCCAAGGCTTGTTTATAACTTTGATTCATTTTAAGGGCGAGATACAAATCTGGCCGGATCAGAATGCCGCCTTCCCCTGTCTGCATACCCGCTTGCTCGAACCAACTCAGCATCTGTCGTTTACGCCCCGCAAGCACTAAGCGTACTCCACGCTTTTTAAGCAATTGATGTAAATCAGCCAACATGGCCATCACACTTAAATCTAAATGGGTAAAACAAGGCACGGCATCAATAATGATGCAATCGACCGGCTCAGATTCCCGAATAAACTTTTCCAGTAAACGGCGCTTAAAATACGTTGCATTAAAGTAAGTTAACGGCGAATTAAAGCGATACATAAACACGCCAGGCACAGATTTGGCTTTACCCGAATCATCGACGCTGCGGATAACGCCCTTATGATCTAAGCCAAGCACTTGATCCGTGGGGCGCATTACCGTCGCAAGGAACTGGAATAACCCCAGTAACACGGCCAAAGTGATCCCAGGAATCACCCCAATAAACAGCACAGAGAACAAGGTAATACACGCAAGCAAGAAAGCTGACTTATCCCGCACACGCAGATTCCACAGCGACTTAAGATCGATAAGCGAAATAGAAGCAATCACCAATACCACCCCTAATGCTGCGCTAGGGATGTACTTCAACGGCGCAGTAAAAAACAGCGCCACAACGCCAATCAATACCGCCGCTATGATGGACACTAACTGGCTCTTGCCGCCATTGGCATCGTTCACCGCAGTGCGGGAATCGGCGCCGCTCACCGCAAACCCTTGGGAGATGGCAGATGCGATATTGGCTAACCCTAACGCCCTGAATTCTTTATCTGCATCTATATCGTAACCATTTTTTGCCGCAAAACTTCGGGCCGTCAGCATCATGCTCACAAAGCTCACCATGGCTAAGTTGAGCGCTGGCACCACCAACTCACGGGCGATCCCCAAATCAAAAGCCGGTGCTTGGAATGAAGGTAAACCAGAGGTCACCTCTCCGACAACGCTAATGTCAAAGCTCGTCAGGTTAAATACCCAAACAAGGAACGCCGCCATCGCCATCGCGCACATAGATGCGGGCCATTGTGGACGAAACCGTTTCACTAAGGCATAAGTCGCGAGCGTCACAATCCCCATAGTCAACGTCGGCCAATGGGTTTTTGATAAATAAGAAGGGGCGCCGCTGAGGCGTTCGATTAAATAGCGCTCGTCGAAGGTAAAACCAAAAATCTTCGAAAATTGTCCGACGATAATGGTGATCGCGACCCCGTTAAGCAATCCCATCAAAATCGGCTTTGACAGAAAGTCAGCAAGCACACCCAGCTTAAAACGGCTCGCAATCAAGCACCAAAAGCCTGTCATGGCTGTCATGGTCATGACTAACTGCCAGTGCTTCATGCTATCGCCAGCGGCAAGGGGCGTAACAACGGCGGCGATAACGGCGCAAGTTGCCGCATCTGGACCCACGATTAATTGCTTTGAAGTACCAAATAGCGCGTATACCAGCATAGGCAATACGCAGGAGTACAAACCCACAGCAGCATTGACGCCTGTGAGCTGGGCATAGGCAATAGCAACAGGGAGTGCCACAGCGGCAACTGACAAGCCTGCGCGCACATCATCCCTAAGCCATTGCTTTTCATATTGTAATAATTGCGCCAATCCCGGCATAAACGAAATCAAACTAGGGAACTTCACTCGGCAACCTCCATACACACCATCAAGATAAGCACTAATCAGTATAACCGAGACTGAAAATATTCAGCGAAAAGGTCATTACCTAAAAGCCAGCAATAGTATGTTGGTTATGGCATAAAGCCAATCATTACGCGAGTATTTTCCTCAGAATATTTATGGAGTTAGGCGCTGAATAAACACTAAGTTAGCGCAATATCATCGGCAGTGACACTAAAAGTAAACTGCCCATAAACCAATTAAAATGTCGCTTACGTCTATCCGTATTGAGTTTCTTACTGATCGCCGCACCAACAAACACCCAAGTAAATGACGCCGGAAATCCCACTACGTTAAAGGTTAATACCCCAAGAAAGGCACTGAGCCAAAAGCCATCGCCGCCTAATGTGAATGCGCTGCACAGGGTAATTGTCGACATCCAAGACTTAGGGTTAATCCATTGGAATAAGGCGGCCTCAATCAGAGTCATAGGTTTTCGGCCGTCATCAAGATGCGTGCTCGGCACTGGCGACGTCACTAATTTGTACGCGAGATACAGCAAATACGCCAAAGCGAAATATTTCAATACTTGGTGCAATACCGGTAATGCTTCGAACAAGGTGCCAAGCCCGAATAATACCGCAAGGTGTAAAGAGGTCGAACCCAAGCGGATCCCTGCAATGTGCGGCACGGTACGCAGCACACCAAAATGTGCACCAGAGCTCGCTAAGAGGATATTGTTCGGTCCGGGCGTCATGGTCATGGTTGCACAAAACAACGCGGCAGAAGCCATCAAGGTCCATAATTGTGGATCATAGAGTAATGCAGTATTCATATTCACCTTAAATTGTATGCATACATTTATTGACATAAACAGATGCAATAAATAATATACGGAGAATATTAGAGATCAATGGATTTATTGTCATGGGTACAATCTGGACGCCAGACCTAACAGCTTTTTCAGGCCCGAAATATCAGCGCTTAGTCAGTGCTATAGAACAAGGCATTTTGCAGAAGGTGTTAACCCAAGGCAGTAAACTGCCCCCGCAGCGCCGTTTAGCCGATGCTTTAGGCATCACTATTGGCACTGTGACCCGCGCCTATGCATTGGCGGAACAAAGGGGGTACGTCGAAGCGCGCGTCGGTGATGGCACCTATGTCAACGCCTCCCCAGTACCAGAGATCGGTAAAGTACAATTGAATATGGCGACCTGCCAGCAGCCACTCACAGATCAAATTAGCACCCTCAGTGATTGCCTCAGCCAATTAGCAAAAGACCCGACAAAGCTCAGCCAGTTACTGGGTTATCGCGCCAGTCCATTAGATCAACACCAACAAGTGTTTCACCAATGGCTTAACCAACGCGGCATACAACAAACGCCTGAGCAACTGATCTTTACCCACGGCGGCCAGCAAGCGATTTTTGCTTGCTTAAGTGCATTTTTATCGACGGGCGATGTGCTGCTGCACGAGCAATACAGTTATCCAGGCGTGAGAATTTGCGCTAAGCAGCTCGGCGTGACCAGCATTGGAGTGCCCCTCACCCATGAAGGTGTGGATCTCGCACGCTTTGAGGCGTTAGTGCAAATCCATCATCCCAAGTTAGTCTATCTAACCCTGAATAATCAAAACCCTACCTGTATTCAATACAGTGAGTCGCAGCGGAAAAAACTCCTCGAATTGGCCGAGCAGTATCAGTTTTATATCATTGAAGATGATGTGAATTATTGTTTACCCGAAGAGTGGCATTCGCCCCTGTGGCAATTAGCAAAACAGCTGGCTATCCCACGGGTAATTTATATTTCAAGCCTGTCAAAATTGTTTTCTGGCGGCCTAAGGCAAGGTTTTATTCTGGTGCCTGAACCACTTATCGCCCAAGTGCGACTCGCGATTCATAGCCAATGCTGGATGGTATCGCCGCTGAACATTGAAATAGCCTGTCAGTTGATTAAGAAAGGCCAAATCACTGCCGATCGCGATACCATAGTTCGCCAACGGCAACGTCTCTGTATCGCCATGGGCGAACGACTGGGATTAACCCAAACTTGGCGAGGACTGAACGGTTGGCTACAACTGCCAGAAGATATCAAGGCCCATCACCTCGTCACTGCGCTAGCTGCCAAAGGCATTTTGATCCGTAATGGAGATGACTTTAATTGCCATGACAATTTTATTCGCTTGAGCCTTGGCGGCGCCGAAAACGACACTCAATTTCAACATGCGATTGACTGTATCGAGGCGACTATTCACTCCTTGGTACAAAATGCCTATTCAGTGGTGTAATAGCGCTTAAAAACCTCCGAACTCAGCCAATTTTTATGCGCCATGTCAGATGAAGTTAATTCACACTAAATGGCTAATTTATAAAATTAGAGAGCATAAAAAAGCGCCAGTAGCATGTATGCTACTGGCGCTGATGTGACTGACAAGCTTGATGAACAAGTAATTAGTTATAAACCACTAGCGCACCATTATTTAATCTTTAGTTGGTAAACACTCGTCGTGCCGCTGACTTCATTGCCTATGATTAACAAAGGATTACCGTTAGGGCTTTTATCAGCACTGACAAATTTCATCCCTTCTGGCCCTAAATCACCCGCCAATGTTGCATCCCCTTTAACTTCAACCGTATCTGTATCGATAACAAAGTCGGCATCAAAATCACGATTCACAACATAGTCGATAAAATGCACATCGAAGGGATTGGTCACGTCATAGATCATAAAGCCTGAAGTACGCTCCAAACCAACAAAGGCATATAGTCGTTGACCAATTTGCCCCAGGGCTAAGGCTTCTGGCTCTGGTCCTTTGTCATCGCTGCGGCTATCACCTTTATTTTCTTCATTATTATTGTTGAAGTTACTGCCTAAGAGTGCCGCGGTAATACGTTCAAAATCACTCGCACTGTCAAAGACTTGCTGACCGTCTGCGCTCCAAATCGAGAATGAGCGAGCACCGAAGCTGACTATCTTGTCGTAGTCGCCGTCATTATCGTCGTCACCCATGCTAGTGGTTACTTTAAGGCGGGCTAACTGCGTTTTATCTTTTGCGGCGGCAAATTGTGGGTGATTTGGGTCGAGCACTAAATCCCCTGCGCGGGCTTCTTCAGAAAAGCCCGCATAATCACGGGAATCACCTTCGTTGGCCGTAACGATAAAGTCGGTATTGTTCCAACGGTAGCTCGCGACAGTATCGGGTTGATACATGCCGTAGACGCCTGTGTAGCTTTGCAGGTTGACAAGATTGTCTTTGTCACTCGCATCAATTTTATTCACCTCAAGTCCGTAATCCTTAAGGCCTAGTGGTAAAATCTTGGCGACTTTGGCATTGGCGATATCAATTACGGCAATGGCATTGTTCTCTTGCAAACTGACAAACGCACGGCGGTTATCTTGGCTAATGGCGATATATTCAGGTTCTAAATCCTGCGCCAAACTCGCCATTGGACCATTGATTTTAATGTCTGGCGTGATCTCACTGGCACGTGCACCGCCCTGATTAAATTCACTAAAACCGATAATAGTCGCAGTGGCTGCGGGCTTACCGTCAGTAATTGCAATCAGCGCCACACTGCCTTCAGGATCTAAGGTATAGGCTGGATTTGGCTCGCCTTCATTAGCCACTAATAAGGTTTTACCATCGTGGGTAAATGCCACGTTATCGGGTAAAGCGCCGACTTCTACCGCGCTGATATACTGCGGTGCATCTGTGCCGTTAAGCTGATAAAAAGCGACAAAACCATTGGCTTGGGTTTTACTGCCGGCAGCATCGCCACGTTCAATCGCAGCCGCTAACAAGTTGCCTGAAATGCTCACACTGTTAACGCTACCCATAAAGGTTTGGCCAACGTCTTTAGCAACATCAAGTTCGCCAAATTTTTCGAGATTATTCAATGCTAACGGATCAGCGGCATTGGATGCGGTTGCTAATAAACTGCCATCAATAATGTCCACTTTGCCGCTAATGGCATTGACCACAAAAATACGGTTAGATGCACTGTGATATTCAACGATTTCAGCGGCACTTAAGCCATAAACGCCAGTCTGATGACGACCAATTAACTCAGCTTTTAAGCCTGCAGTTTGTGGCTGGCAAACATATTGGGTTTGCGCTGCTGCAATTTCGCTGTCATCTAATTGTCCATTATTGTTAGCATCTAATCCGGTATCGATACGCTGACCACCGGCGGGACAATGTGCATCACCGATATTCAATGCCGTAACTTTAACCAGTGAATTTAAGCCGTTGTCGCCTTTATCACCTGCTGCGCCATCATCACCGCTGCAGGCTCCGAGTAATAAGCTCGCCATAATGGCAGCGGCTAGCGGAAGTCGTTGTGTTTTCATCGTGTCATTCCTGAATATTTTATTTTTAGTAGGGTGAGGCTAAAGCCCACTAAATTAGTCAGCATAAAAGACGTTGGGATGACAAAGCCGTGACACTCAAATGACAACTCACACTTTCGAATGAGTCAGTTTGAACCATAAGGATGTGAAGGACTAAGGTGTAAAGAACTGAGTTACAAAGGGCTACAATTTGATAAGAAAGACTTGATAAGAAAGATTTAAATGAAGAATCTTGTGAAGATAACGGCTCAATCCACTAAAGTGATGCTTCGCTTATCGAGACTTACCACTTAGTTACAATTTAATCGGTAAAATACGGTAAAGAAATCAGCGCAAAGATTGGTTTATTTGTCCGAGCACTTTACTATGCTATTGCTTGCTGTCTGAACTGTGTAAATAGACAATACCGCAATTCACTTTTGCCTAAACCCCGCCAATGATCTTGATCATGTGCTCTCGCTCTTAGTGTAGAAACTGGTAGCGCCGGAACTGGCTTAAAAATGGCGGATTAATCGTGAATTGTCCTAGTACAATTTAAACCACACCGCATAAACCTGTGAAATACGCTTTCAATTCTTTCGCCACCCGAGGTAACAGTGGACCCACAATCACAACCTTCTGCCCATAACGGCAGACGTATACCGAATTTAGCGCTGCTTATTCCCATGCTTGCGGCGATTGTCGCGATCACGCCATTGGCCATCGACATGTACTTACCTGCGATGTCGACATTGGCACTCAGTTTTCATACCGATGTCACAACAGTGCAGCAGTCCCTGAGTATCTACTTAGCGGGTTACGCGCTGGGCATGTTATGTTTCGGCCCCCTAGCCGACCGCATTGGTCGTCGCCCTATGGTGATATTGGGACTGAGTGGATTTATGCTCACCAGCTTACTGATTGGGTTTGCGGGTCAAGTCGAAGTCTTTCTTGGACTACGTTTTTTACAGGCCTTTATCGGCGCGGCTGCGACTGTGGTGGTGCCGGGATACATCAAAGAAGTCTATGGTGACAATACCGCCAAGGGTATGTCATACGTGAGTTTAATCATGATGTTAGCACCATTACTCGCACCTAGCATTGGCAGCGTGATCCTCGAACTCGGTGATTGGCATTTAATCTTCTTCATTCAATCCGCCTATGCCGCAACCCTGTTATTACTGGTGCTGTTTGCGCTAAAAATGCCCAGCGATAAAGATATGGATACCCGCAGCCAAAAATCGTTTCTTGGCGCCTATGCGACCGTATTTTCCCGCCCTGGCGTTAAGCTAAACATTGCCAGCGGCGTGTTAACGTCTTTTTCATTTTTCTGTTATCTCACCGCATCGCCCTTCGTTTATATGGAAGTCTTTGCCTTAGATAAATCCTATTTTGCCATCTTGTTTAGCACTAACGTCGGCGCCTTGATGTTGGCTAATATCATTAATACGCGCATCGTGGGCCGTTATGGCTCGCTACGTATGTTGCATGTGTCGACCTTTTTCGGGGCGATTGCCGGGGCCGGTTTATTAGCCGTAAACCTGCTGGATATGAGCTATCACTTTACCGTGATCATGCTTATTCCTTTGATGGGTAGCCTAGGGGTGATGTCAGTCAATGCCGATGCGATAGTACTGATGAAGTTTAAACAAGAAACAGGAACCGCAACCGCAGTTATTGGCACCTTAAGATTTGGCTGTGGCGCACTGGCGGGGCCATTATTGGCGGTGTTTTACGATGGCACTGCCGTGCCCTTCTCTGCCCTCATGTTAGGTTCTATTGTGTTAGTCGGTATTTGCCAATTCAATCGTCCAAAGCATCAAATACCGCCGACGGTTTGAGGATCTATTTTTAAGGATCCATTTTTAAAGAGCCATGGATACCAATGCCACATAGGCAACACATGTTTGATCGCATAAAACAGCGCATTGGCTTTCACAGATGTAGCAAATAGGTAATATTTAATCGCTACAGTTAAGTATCTGCTTATCTAACCTCCAACAGCAAAACGGCACTTTTAGTGCCGTTTTTACTTTTTAAGCATCTAACAATCTGAAAAATATAAGATAAGCCCATAAACCAGCCTAGGTTACTTGGCGATTCAAGCAAGTTATCGAGTCATTCAAACGTGAAATTGTTTCAAGTTGGTTATTTTTTACATAAAAGGCTTGAAATGTTGTTTTTTTTGAATATGATGAAATTCTGTTCATTGCAACAGTTGCTGCATCCTAAGGGATGAGTCACTTGTCTTCGACGAAGTCAGTTCAGCATTTCGGAGTCTGAATTACCCTTCAGGCTTAATTTTTAGAGCGATTACCGTCGCTGTAACAAGATACTGTTTACCGTAACGGTACTATGCAATAGGAGTTCCACATGGAGATGTTATCCGGCGCCAGCATGATAGTGCGTTCTTTGATCGATGAAGGCGTAAAGCACATTTTTGGCTATCCTGGCGGTTCAGTTTTAGATATCTACGACGCCCTGCACGTTATCCCCGGTATTGAACACATACTCGTTCGCCACGAACAAGCCGCCGTACACATGGCCGATGGCTACGCCCGTGCCACGGGTAAAGTGGGCGTGGTATTAGTCACCTCAGGTCCAGGCGCGACCAACGCGATTACCGGTATTGCCACCGCTTACATGGATTCTATTCCCCTTGTGGTGTTATCGGGTCAAGTCCCGAGCAATCTTATCGGCAACGATGCCTTCCAAGAATGCGACATGATAGGTATCTCTCGCCCTGTGGTGAAACACAGCTTTTTAGTCAAAGATCCGACTGAAATTCCTGAAATTATTAAAAAGGCTTTTTACATTGCCTCTACTGGCCGTCCCGGTCCTGTGGTTGTCGATCTGCCAAAAGATTGTTTAAACCCAGCTCTGCTGCACGAATATTGCTACCCAGAAAGCGTCAAAATGCGCTCGTACAATCCAACGACATCAGGCCATAAAGGTCAGATCCGCCGTGGTCTTCAAGCCCTGTTAGCCGCGAAAAAACCGGTACTTTATGTCGGTGGCGGCGCGATTATCTCAGGTTGTGATAAGCAAATCCTGCAATTGGCTGAGAGATTAAATATTCCCGTCGTCAGCACGCTGATGGGGCTTGGCGCCTTTCCAAGCACCCACAAAAACAGTTTAGGCATGCTTGGGATGCACGGTCGCTACGAAGCCAACATGACAATGCATAACTGCGATTTGATCTTCGGTATTGGGGTACGCTTCGACGATAGAACCACCAATAATGTGGAAAAATACTGTCCGAACGCGACCATTTTGCACATCGATATCGATCCCTCTTCTATTTCGAAAACTATCCACGTGGATATTCCTATCGTGGGTTCGGCCGACAGTATTTTAGACAGCATGTTGGCACTGTTAGATGAATCGAACGAACACAACGACAACGATGCCATTGCCACTTGGTGGAATGACATTGAACAATGGCGCAGCCGCGATTGTCTGGCCTATGACAAAAACAGTGGCCGCATCAAACCACAGCAAGTGATTGAAACCTTGTATAAGCTGACCAATGGCGATGCCTATGTCGCATCAGATGTTGGCCAGCACCAAATGTTTGCCGCCTTGTACTATCCGTTCGATAAGCCGCGTCGCTGGATCAACTCAGGTGGCCTAGGGACAATGGGATTCGGCCTGCCCGCCGCGATGGGCGTAAAAATGGCTATGCCTGATGCTACGGTTGTGTGTGTCACGGGTGATGGTTCCATCCAAATGAACATTCAAGAGCTTTCGACCGCGTTGCAATATGATACGCCGGTTAAAATCATCAACTTAAACAATCGTTTCCTTGGCATGGTAAAACAATGGCAGGACATGATTTACTCTGGCCGTCACTCACATTCCTATATGGATTCAGTGCCTAACTTCGCCAAAATTGCCGAGGCCTATGGCCATGTTGGCATGACGATCAGCGATCCCGCCGAACTTGAGTCAAAAATGGCTGAAGCGCTGGCGATGAAAGACAGACTGGTCTTTATCGATATCATGGTGGATGAAACTGAGCACGTGTACCCCATGTTGATCCGCGGTGGTGCGATGAATGAAATGTGGCTGACCAAGACGGAGAAATGCTAATGCGTCGAATTATATCTGTATTATTAGAAAACCAATCCGGCGCCCTGTCTCGTGTGGTCGGTTTGTTTTCACAGCGCGGTTATAACATTGAAAGTTTAACAGTGGCGCCAACGGACGATATCACCCTGTCGCGGCTTAATATCACAGTCGTTGCCGACGAAATGGTATTAGAGCAGATAGAGAAGCAGCTACATAAGTTAATCGATGTGTTAAAAGTATCGAATATTACTGAGTCTGCTTATATTGAACGCGAACTCGCCCTTGTTAAGGTACGAGCCCAAGGCGAATTTAGGGAAGAAGTGAAACGTATGGCGGATATTTTCCGCGGTCAGATTGTCGATGTCACGGCGAATTTATACACCATCCAAATGGTGGGCACGTCAGACAAACTCGATGCCTTTATTCATGCGCTGGGGGAAGTCACCAAACTGGTCGAAGTCTCTCGCTCCGGCGTGGTGGGTTTGGCCCGCGGCGAAAAGGCCATGAAAGCCTAGTTTTCTGACGGAAATCTCGCGGACATTTTCGCATAAGCACAAAAACATCAAGGGGAGCATAATGCTCCCCTTGATGTTTTTAGGCGGTTATCACAGCGTCAATTATAACTGGCTGTCTAACAAGCGCGATGAGGTGATTTCAATTTTACGTGGTTTCAATGCTTCAGGAATTTCACGCACTAAATCAACATTGAGTAAGCCATTTTCTAAACTTGCACCGAGCACAGTGACATAGTCTGCCAGCTGGAAAGTACGCTCAAAACCGCGTTCAGCTATGCCTTGATATAGGTATTTACGCTCGGTTTGGCTTTCGGCTTTATTGCCTTTCACCAGTAATTTTTCACCTTCACTGCTAATCTCAAGTTCATCCATTGAGAATCCGGCTACGGCCATCGTTATGCGATAACGATTTTCGCCGAGTAATTCGATGTTATATGGAGGATAACCTGAGTTGCCATTATTGGCGGCGGCATGTTCTGCCAATTGCGCTAAACGGTCAAAACCAATGGCACTGCGGTAAAGTGGTGTTAAATCATAAGTACGCATATTCATATCCTTGTCTTAAGCAATATGGAGAATTGGCGGACTGTTTTCAGGATGAAAACGTTTGTAGAGTCTGCCGAATAAAATCTTCTGTCCTTACGGCACAGAATTCACACAAGGACCCTCATCGAGCGATCCTGAAATAGATATAAGGACGGGAGAGAAAATTTCAAGCAAGAAAATTAAAAAAATGTGCAGAACTTTAAAAGACCAATAAAAACAAACGCTAATTCAACTTTAAAACGGTGAAGCGAGATGTAATTGGTATCGCGGCATTAGATTCATTGCGCACGGCAAGCAGTATTCGCTAAATTGTAGCCAATAAAAAAGGAGCCTAGGGCTCCTTTTTCAGTCTTAGCATCGAATTAACGAGTGCGTGGACACAGTTCTTCAGCGCTGAAGAAGTAAGCAATTTCACGAGCAGCAGATTCAACAGCATCAGAGCCGTGAGCCGCGTTTTCGTCAATGCTTTCAGCGAAATCAGCACGGATAGTACCAGGAGCCGCTTGAGCTGGGTTAGTTGCACCTAAAATTTCACGGTGAGCTAAAACAGCGTTTTCGCCTTCTAATACTTGGACCATGATAGGACCAGAAGTCATGAATGCAACCAGAGCACCGAAGAAGCCGCGTTCGCTATGCTCAGCATAGAAACCTTCAGCTTGTTCTTTAGTCAGGTGTAACATTTTTGATGCAACGATCTTAAGACCAGCAGTTTCAAAACGATTGTAGATAGCACCGATGTGGTTTTTTGCAACAGCATCAGGTTTGATAATAGAAAATGTGCGTTCGATCGCCATAACTAGCTTCCTTTGTCAGCAAGTTTAAAAAATTCGCGCGGATTATACGAAATTTAAAAGCTAAATCCTATCTTTATAGCAAATTAGACTGAGATATTGCGCACATTCGCTTTATTCGTAATCAGCTTGATCACGCAAAAGACCCCGCTAGGAGGATAAATCCTCAGCAGGGTCCATTAACTCATTAAAAAATGGGATTATTTTCTATTTTTTGCCCAAATACCTGCCCAAGCAATCAAAGCGACTAAAATGACTGCGGGAGCAAGATCTAACAAGTGATGGAATAAACCGACACCGCCATGCCCTGGATGAGCCCAAGCCATTGAAGGGACAAGCATACATAACAATACAAGCAAAAGTTTCATGTGAACATCCTTGCAGTTGCGATAACAAAGTTAAGCCATTTAAATGCCTTAACCAATATACAACAAGGTACGATATCCGCTAAAAATGAACTTGACTGTGATCAAACTCTCGCCAAATATTCTCTGCGCCGCTGCAAATACGTGAGGTAAATCACCTTAGTTAAACGTCAAAAGGACAAGATGCCTCACATAAAAAGCCGTATCACCACTGTGCTCACTACTTTTCATCAATCCAACACTGCTGAATCGCTTCCAGTATTTTTTCATTACAGTGCTTGGGATCATCGGCAAAATCATCCAAGGCTAACACCCACTCATACAATTGCGTGAAATGCAACTGAGTAGGATTCACCTCTGGGTGTGCTTCGAGTAATTCCAACGCAATATCTAACGAATCTATCCATGTTAATGTCATCGTTTTCCCCTATTCGGTTCGCTTTAATGGGTAAGTTCTTGCTAAACGGCGTTACCCATAAGGAGGTGAATCAAGTGTTGATATTCCGTAGTCAATACTCGACAGCAAGGGCACTAACCCTGTGCTTGCGTCACCTTTTTTACTTTAATCGCATTTTTTTCAACAAAATCAATAATAGCACCCGCCACATCTTTCGTGGTGGCGCCTTCAATTCCTTCAAGCCCTGGTGAAGAGTTCACTTCCATGATGACAGGACCGTGGTTTGAGCGTAGCAAGTCAACACCAGCCACATTAAGCCCCATGGTCTTAGCCGCACGAATGGCGACTGAGCGTTCCTCTGGGGTTAATTTGACTAAACTTGCCGTGCCACCACGGTGCAAGTTAGAGCGGAACTCACCGGGCATAGCTTGACGCTTCATGGCGGCAATCACTTTATCGCCGAGCACGAAACAGCGAATGTCTGCGCCATTGGCTTCTTTAATATATTCCTGCACCATGATGTTGGCTTTAAGGCCCATAAAGGCTTCAATCACGCTCTCAGCCGCTTTACGGGTCTCGGCTAATACCACGCCGATACCTTGGGTGCCTTCGAGTAATTTAATCACCAGAGGCGCGCCACCCACCATATCAATCAAGTCGGGGATATCACTCGGTTTATTGGCAAAACCAGTAATGGGCAAGCCAATACCGCGGCGTGACATCAACTGCATAGAGCGCAATTTGTCACGTGAGCGCGAGATCCCAACAGAATCATTTAAAGCATATACGCCCATCATCTCAAACTGACGCAAAACCGCAGAGCCATAAAAGGTAATCGACGCCCCTATACGGGGGATCACAGCATCAAATGCGGGTAACTCTCGCCCACCAATGTGGATACTCGATTGCCGCATGTTGATATTCATATAACATTCAAGGGGATTGATTACGTGTACTTCATGACCACGTAATTGAGCCGCTTCAACGAGTCGCTTCGTTGAATATAACTCAGGCCCTTGCGATAAGATCGCTATTCTCATTCTGGTCTCCGGCAACCATTAATTTTGAGCGCATAATACGCCTGCGCAGGGATAAATCAAACAACAAGAGGCATAGACAAGATTAGTTGCACAAATGCTCAACGCCAAAAGCAAAAAACCAGTCACGTGGACTGGTTTTAACAATTATCGCGGCAGCATTAATTGCCTTCGCTGACCATGTTAACCGTGTATTTAGGGATCTCAATCACCATGTCAGTGTCGACCACTTTCGCCTGACAAGATAGACGGCTTTCGGGCTCAAGTCCCCAAGCTTTGTCTAACATGTCATCTTCCAGCTCATCACTTGGCTCAAGATCATTAAAGCCTTCACGCACGATACAGTGACACGTCGTGCAAGCACAGGACTTTTCACATGCATGCTCGATATTGATGCCATTACGCAGCGCAACATCAAGAATGGTCTCACCAACATTCGCCTCAAGCACTGCGCCATCTGGGCACAACTCGGCATGGGGAAGAAAGACTAATTGGGGCATTACATCACCTATATGTTGTCGATCGACTGGCCTTTGAATGCCACTCGAATAGAATTGTCCATACGTCTGGCAGCAAAATCTTGGGTTTGCTCATCCAGTTTTTCAATCGCGAGCTTAATCGCATCGGCATCATCGCCCGCGGCAACTTGCGCCACATTGGCCATAGTGGCATCGATTTGTCCACGCTCATCGGCATTCAGCAAGTCGCCATCTTTCGCTAACGCGGCATGTAAAGACTCGAGTACCCTCGCAGCCTCCACTTGCTGCTCGGCCAGCATACGACGACCGATATCGTCTTTGGCATACTTCATCGAATCTTTCAGCATAGTGGCAATTTCAGTATCCGATAAACCAAAAGATGGCTTAACTTGAATGCTAGATTGCACGCCGGTGGATTTCTCCATCGCGGTCACGCTGAGTAAACCATCGGCATCCACTTGGAAAGTCACACGAATGTGCGCAGCGCCTGCAGCTAACGGCGGAATACCTTTTAAAGTAAAACGCGCCAGTGAGCGGCAATCGGCAACGAGCTCACGCTCGCCCTGCACCACATGAAATGCCATGGCCGTTTGACCATCTTTAAAGGTGGTAAATTCCTGTGCTCGCGCAACCGGAATCGTCGTATTACGCGACACCACTTTTTCCACTAAACCGCCCATGGTCTCTATGCCTAATGACAAAGGGATCACATCGAGGAGCAGCAAATCAGATTCGGGTTTATTACCCACTAAAATGTCGGCTTGAATAGCTGCACCAATGGCGACAACACGGTCGGGATCGATAGACGTCAGTGGTGGTTTACCGAAGAAAGCTTCAACCTGTTCACGCACTAATGGCACGCGCGTTGAACCGCCAACCATCACAGTTTCAAGCACTTCATCTGTCGTCACGCCCGCATCACGCAGGGTACGGCGACAGCTAGCAATGGTCTTCTTAACCAACGCCGCAATCATGGCATCAAATTCAGCTTTAGAAACGATTTGCGTGAGCTCAGTCCCATCGGCAAGGATCACTTTTGCTTCAGTTTCTGCTGCATCCGTTAAGGCTTCTTTGACTCGACGCGATTCAATCAACAGTTGACGGCTTAATTGTGAGTCGATGTCGCTAAGCTGCCACACTTGTTGCATATGTGCTTGCAGTAAATGATCGAAATCATCGCCACCAAGCGCAGAATCACCGCCGGTGGCTAACACTTCGAATACACCGCGATTCAAACGCAAAATAGAAATATCGAAGGTACCGCCGCCTAAGTCATAGATGGCAATTACGCCCTCTTGCTTAGAATCTAAACCGTAGGCAATCGCAGCAGCCGTCGGCTCATTCAACAGACGTAGCACTTTAACACCCAGCAAAGCTGCAGCATCTTTCGTGCCTTGGCGCTGGGCATCATCAAAATAGGCCGGTACGGTTATCACGACACCTTGCAGCTCGCCACCTAAGGTTTTTTCAGCGCGGGCAATCAGCGGACGTAAAATCTCCGCAGACACTTGCACTGGATTCACTTGGCCTTGGGGAGTCACGAATAAAGGTAAACCGTTTTCGCTTTCGGCAAACTCGTAGGGGAATGATTGCTCGCCGGCTTTGATATCAGCCAGGCTGCGGCCCATAAAACGCTTAACCGAAACGATCGTGTTTTGCGGATCCTGCGCCGAACTCAACGCCGCAAGGGCACCGACTTCGACTGAATCTTGGGTATAACGCACGATAGAAGGTAATGAATGCTGTCCCAGTTCGTCCGGCAGGGTCGCCGTCTCTCCACTTCGAACAGCCGCCACCAAAGAATTGGTCGTACCTAAATCGATGCCAACGGCAAGTCTATGTTGGTGCGGCGCGGCACTTTGACCGGGCTCAGCTATCTGAAAAAGGGCCATATATATCCAACTTAGTAATGCCAACTCAAGCGTACTTGAGTCAGCAAAGTAACATAAACACGGAAATCAATCTAACAGAGCGTCTTCGACTCTGGTCAACTCGTCGTGTAATTTTGCCATAAATTTGAGTTTGCGAACTTGATCCGCCGCTAACAATGCATCTTCAGCCTGCTCACTGGTTAACAGTTGAGTCAATTGCTGAGTGAGTTGCACGCGGTACTCTGCAAACGATTGATATAGCTCGTCAATACTCGCTTGAGGATCGTCACTATCGCGTATGTCTTCCAACGCCTCGCGCCATTCCATTTGCTGCATCAAGAAGCCAGTATCTTTCACTGTCGTGGTTTCATGGCTTAATTCAATACCACGCAGCGACAACATATGCTCGGCGCGGCGAATGGGATCTTTTAAGGTTTGAAAACCATCATTGACTTGCGCCGTGCGCTGCACCGACAGCAATTTTTGCTGCTCAGTATCATTGGCAAATTTATCGGGATGAACCGCCCGTTGCAGTTCGCGATAGCGTTCTGCAAGTAAGGCGGTATCAATATCGAAGGCAGGGGAAAATTTAAACAGCTCGAAATAATTCATGCGTCAACTTTAGCGGTTAAACAGTGAAACTCTCACCGCAACCACACTCACCTTTTGCGTTAGGATTGTTAAATTGGAAGCCTTCGTTCAGCCCTTCTTTAACAAAATCCAGCTCGATCCCTTGAAGATAGATGAGGCTCTTGGCATCGATGATGATTTTAACATCTTCGATATCAAACACTTCATCGTCATCATTTAAAGAATCAACGAACTCAAGTACATAAGCCATACCAGAACAGCCTGATGTTCTTAAGCCGAGACGCAGGCCTACACCTTTGCCTCGGTTGACTAAGAAAGATCTGACACGATCGGCTGCCGCTGGGGTCATTGTAATCGCCATCTTAACTCCAGATGTTACTTAGCTTGTTTCGATTTGTACTCGTCGATAGCAGCTTTAATGGCATCTTCAGCCAAAATTGAACAGTGGATCTTCACCGGTGGCAATGCCAATTCTTCAGCGATATCTGTGTTCTTAATCGCCGCAGCTTGTTCGATAGTCTTGCCTTTAACCCACTCAGTTACCAGTGAGCTAGACGCAATCGCGCTACCACAACCGTAAGTTTTGAACTTAGCGTCTTGAATGATGCCATCAGCACCAATTTTCAACTGAAGTTTCATCACGTCACCGCAAGCAGGCGCGCCTACCATACCGGTCACGACCGAAGGATCGTTTTTATCAAAAGAACCAACGTTACGTGGGTTCTCATAATGATCTATCACTTTTTCACTGTAAGCCATGGTACTGCTCCAAAATTATCTATTGTAAAGGTCAGAATTAATGATGTGCCCATTGAACTTGGTTCAGGTCGATTCCATCTTTAAACATTTCCCACAAAGGAGACATTTCTCTTAATTTATCAATAGATTGAGTAATTACTTCGATAGCGTGATCAATTTCTTCTTCGGTTGTGAAACGGCCGATAGAGAAACGAATCGAGCTATGTGCCATTTCATCGTTTAAGCCAAGCGCACGTAATACGTAGCTAGGCTCTAGGCTCGCTGAGGTACAAGCCGAACCCGATGAAACCGCTAAATCTTTCAGTGCCATCATTAACGACTCGCCTTCAACATAGTTGAAGCTGACGTTGAGGCTACCGCTAACACGCTCAATCGCATCACCATTGATATAGGTTTCTTCAATGTGCTTGATGCCATTCCATAATTTGTCACGTAATGCACCGATACGAGCGTCATCAGAGGCCATTTCCGCTTTTGCGATTGCAGCAGCTTCACCTAAACCTACGATTTGATGCGTTGGTAACGTACCGCTACGCATACCACGCTCATGGCCACCACCGTGCATTTGCGCTTCTAAGCGAATGCGTGGCTTACGACGAACATATAGCGCGCCGATACCTTTAGGGCCATACATTTTGTGACCAGAAATCGAGATCAAATCCACTTTAGTGGCTTGCACATCGATAGGCACTTTGCCTGCACTTTGCGCTGCATCCATGTGGAAAATAATGCCTTTTGAACGGCACAGCTCACCGATTGCATCGATATCGTGGATCACACCGATTTCGTTGTTCACGTGCATGATGCTGACAAGGATAGTGTCGTCACGCATTGCCGCTTCTAAACGTTCCATCGGAATGATGCCGTTAGCCGCTGGCTCTAAATAAGTCACTTCGAAACCTTCACGCTCTAATTGGCGACAGGTATCAAGAACGGCTTTATGTTCAGTCTTACTGGTGATGATGTGCTTACCTTTCTTGTGATAGAAATGAGCAACACCTTTAATCGCTAAGTTGTTCGATTCCGTCGCGCCAGAGGTAAACACTATTTCGCGGTGATCGGCGTTAATTAACTCAGCAATTTGATTGCGAGCAATATCTACCGCTTCTTCAGCTTGCCAGCCGTAGCGGTGTGAACGTGATGCCGGATTACCAAAGATGCCGTCCATTGTCATACATTGGAACATCTTTTCCGCGACTCTTGGATCAACAGGCGTGGTGGCGGCGTAATCTAAATAGATAGGAAGCTTCATAACACACTCCGTACTGAGCAGTCTCTGGTAGAGGCTACATACAACGTACAAAAATTATTTTTATATATAACAAAGGCCGTTATAAACTGACTCTTTGTTCCTTTTGCATAGTGTCTTGCTTAAGCGAGATAAATTGCACATCTCGTTTCTGCATCAAGCCAGCAAGACTGATACCATCTAAAAAATCTGAAATTTGTTTGCTTAAATCGCCCCAAAGTGAATGGGTTAAGCAGCGAGTTCCACTCTGACAATTACCAAGTCCTTGGCAACGAGTCGCATCGACAGACTCGTCTACAGCATGGACAACCATGCCGACTGAAATATCATTGGCTTCTAGGCCTAAGCGATAACCACCGCCCGGTCCACGTACACTGGCAACTAAGCCGTGTTTTCTTAGCTTAGCGAAGAGTTGTTCCAGATAGGAAAGCGAAATCCCTTGTCTTTCAGAGATATCCGCTAAGGGAACTGGTCCCGATGCTGAGTGGATTGCCACATCTAGCATAGCGGTTACTGCATAACGACCTTTTGATGTAAGTTTCATAACTACCATAGCTCCCGAACAGGTATGCATTATTTCAACATACCCGAGTAATTCAGTCAAGTATTAAAACCTACTAAAACACTCAAGTATATGAGTGTGCAAATAACCAATACCCTTTCATCTTGGTGGGGTATTTAACCTTTTTCTAGCTTAAGATTCAATGCTAGAGCGCCAATTAATCGACATCTAGCATGATATAAACCCACAATAAAAGTCATCGCTACACTGTGACGCGATCAAACTCAGGTTTGATCGCAATATGCGCCTTTACAACAGGATGAGCTAAAGTAAAACGCTAAACGATACCCTTGCGAAGGTCAGCCCTTAAGTAAGGCCACTAAGTTAAATGATTTCGTTGAACCATTTCTTGAAACTTAGATACTCGGATCAAACTCATCGATAGCATTTTGTCGCTTATCGGCGGCGGCTTTCTCTGCATCATTAAACTCGCCCATATCCAGCTCTGGCAGTTTTTCGGTGCAGACATTACCTCCCAGCCCTTGAATGGCTTGACACAACTCTTGAACTTTCGAGTCCATCAGATGCATATGATCCAGCATCTGCCCTATCGCATTGGCAACAGGATCGGGATTATCCGGTGATACTGCGTATGCATCAAAACCGTATTTTTTCGCCATCGCGCTGCGGCGTTCGGTTTTCTCTTTCGATTGTGGTGACGGTGATGCCACCACGCGCCCAGGAATACCCACTACTGTGGTATCTTTTGGCACATCTTTCACCACAACCGAGTTTGAACCCACACGCGCACCATCGTGCATGGTAATAGGACCGAGGATTTTTGCTCCCGCGCCCACCACCACGTTATTGGCTAACGTCGGGTGACGTTTACCCGCCTGCCATGTGGTTCCGCCGAGCGTTACACCATGATAAAGGGTGCAATCATCGCCAATTTCAGCCGTTTCACCAATCACCACCCCCATGCCATGGTCGATAAAAAATCGATGACCTATGGTGGCGCCGGGATGGATTTCTACACCCGTCAACCAACGGGAAAAAGTCGATAAACAACGTGCCGTTAAGCGCCAATCGCGCTTCCATAGCTTATGGCTTATCCGATGCAACCAAATGGCATGCATGCCCGGATAGTTAACCAAGATCTCAAACGCGCTGCGCGCCGCAGGATCACGGTGATATATAGATTCAATGTCTTCTTTTAGCCTAGCTATCACGCCCATTGTTTATCCCTTTACGGTCATTCTGTATGGTAATTATTGATGATTAGGATTTGGCTATTTGTCTTTAGAACCCGTCACTTTCTCAATAGAGGTCAAAATACCCCTGAGGATATTCATCTCCTGACTCTCAATCCGTGCGCGGCTAAACAAGCGGCGCAGTTTCATCATCACTTGTCCGGGATGATTCTTAATGATAAATCCGGTTGATAGCAGTGTCGTCTCAAGGTGTGCAAAGAAACGTTCCTGATCGGCGGCCAAGGGATACTCAGTCAGCTCTTCTTCGGCCACTTCTTTTTGTGCGAGGTGGGCAACACGGGTTTCATAACAAATGATTTGTACGGCTTGCGCAAGATTGAGCGAGCTGTATTCAGGATTTGCAGGAATCGCCACATGATAAGTGCATTGTTGCAACTCTTCATTGCTCAACCCGTGGTTCTCACGGCCAAACACGATTGCAACGGGGCCTTTAAGTGCCTCGGTCGCTAATCTCACCCCAGCTTCTCTTGGCTCTAACATCGGCCAATCTAAGGTGCGACTGCGCGCGCTGGTTGCAATCACGAGACTGCAATCGGCAATCGCTTCAGCGAGTGAATCCACTTTCACAAGGTGTTTCAGAATATCCGATGCACCCGCGGCTAATGCAATGGAATGCCCATCGGGTTCAACACGCGGTTCTGCAAGGTACAGATTTGACAGACCCATAGTCTTCATCGCTCTGGCAGTGGAACCAATATTGCCGGGGTGCGAAGTCCCCACTAAAACCACTCGAATATTACTTAGCATGAAACAACTTAATTTAATTCATAAAACGTTGGGGACGAATATTATCACAGCCATTGCCGAATGCTTATATGAAAATCGGTATTTGATATAACTATCAAATCGGGTATAATGCCGCCCGCTATTTTAACGTTCTTTAACATCCAGGGGATTGCAATGCATCCGATGCTGACGATTGCTGTACGCGCTGCCCGCGCGGCCGGCCAAAATATTATGCGCGCCTATACCGAACTTGACCGTATTGAAGTCAGTTCAAAAGGTATCAACGATTTTGTTACCAGTGTAGACAAGGAAGCAGAAGCGACAATTACTTACCAAATTCGTAAATCTTACCCTGATCACACTATCGTGGGTGAAGAGAAAGGCGAAAACCGCGGTGAGAATAACGACTACGTTTGGATAGTTGACCCTCTGGATGGCACTAACAACTTTGTTAGAGGCATTCCCCACTTCGCGATTTCAATCGCTCTGCAACATAAAGGTAAAACTGAAGTTGCGGTTGTTTACGATCCTGTCCGTGAAGAACTCTTTACCGCCGTCCGTGGTAAAGGTGCAAAACTCAATGATTTCCGTCTGCGTGTTACCAACGTGAATGAATTAGCTCCTACCATGATTGGTACAGGCTTCCCATTCAAGGCGCGTCAACACACTGAAACTTATATGGCTATTTTCGGCGAAGTTTTCGGCCAATGTGCTGACTTACGTCGCGCAGGTTCTGCCGCATTAGATTTAGCCTATGTTGCTGCGGGTCGTTTAGACGGTTTCTTCGAAATCGGCTTAAAGCCATGGGATATCGCTGCTGGCGATCTTATCTGCCGCGAAGCGGGCGGTACGGTTACCGATTTCACTGGCAACCATAACTATTTGATTTCTGGTAACATCGTTGCAGGTTCACCTAAAGTGACCACAGAATTAGTTAAAATCATGCGTCCTTTATTGAACGAAGCTTTAAAGCGTTAATTGTAGGCGTTAATCTCGAAGCGTTAGTCTCGATTAACACTTAGCTTTCCAAAACGCATAGATACAAAACGTTAGACATAAAAAAGGCCAGTGGCAATCTCTTCTAAGAGCGCTCACTGGCCTTTTTGTTTATGTAGCTTTCATTTCTAAAACTTTAACAAGATACCCCTGCAAGCGTCAGTACTGATTTCAGCATCAATCGGCTAACAGGACGTACAACCACTGATTGCGTTATCTACCCGCTAAGGCTTGCGCTGGCGCAATCTGGCTGGCTTTCCAAGCAGGATAGAGCGTGGCGATTAAGCTCATCACAAACGCCATCACAATCACCAACACCGCATCTGAGCCATGTAACTCAGACGGTAAAAAGTCGACAAAGTACACATCGGCTGAAAGCAGTTGAATACCGAGTAACTGCTCCATAGTACTGGCAATCGCACTTAAATTTAGTGCCACACTCACGCCAATAATCCCACCAAGACCACAGCCAAGCAGACCATTCAAGGCGCCCTGCACCATGAAAATCCCCATCACAGCAAGGCGGCTCAGACCCATAGTCATCAAAATCGCAATCTCAGAGGCTTTATCCCGCACCGCCATTACTAAGGTGGAAACGATGTTAAAGCAGGCGACACCAATCACCAGCACAAGCACTAAGTACATGACTGTGCGAACCAACTGAATGTCTTGATATAAATGCCCTTGGGTACGGGTCCAGTCACTGATATAAACCGACTGCTTTTGCGCATAACCAAGTTCACGCACTTTGACGGGTGCATCAAACACTTTATCGACGCTAATACGCACGCCAGTCACGCCGCTCTTCATGTTCAAAATCTGCGCCGCGTACTGCATAGGAATATAAGCCGTGGTCAGCTCAAGCTCGCCGCCAAGATTATAGGCGCCAGACACCACAAAACGATGGCTCTTCGCGGCGCGTAAACTGCCCGCCGCTTCTGGATCCATATCCTGCACATATAAGGCCAGCGTATCGCCAACCTCAAGCCCCAACTTGGTCAACAAACTCTGCCCAAGGACGATGTTATTCTCATCTTGGCCTAGACTCTGCCAGCTGGCATCGCTCATAAATTGCGCCAGTGTCGAGACATGGATTTCTTCTTTTGGATCGATCCCCACGACAGCTAAGCCTTGAAAACCGCCGGGCTTTTGCACTAAACCTTGCATGCGGATAAAAGGCGCCGCGCCGCGAATACCTTCAATTAACAGCGCCCCCTCGGCAACACTTTGCCAATTTGCGATAGGCTCGCTCACACCGACTATGTCCGCCTGCGGCACGACGCCAAGCAATCTATGTTCTAACTCGCGCTCAAAACCGTTCATCGCCGACAGAACGATGATCAATACCGCCACGCCTAAGGCGATGCCCGCAGTCGATGCGAAGGAAATAAAGCTAATAAAGCTGTTTGATTGGCGGGCGCGATAAAAACGCCAACCAATGGATAAGGCTAACGGTCCTTTCATACTTGGGTTTCCGCCGCTAATTGCAGGAAGCCGTTCTTCATCATCAGCTGACGGTCCATACGGGCAGCCAATTTATGATCATGGGTCACCACCACAAACGCTGTACCCAGTTGTTCGGCCAACTCGCGGATCAACTCATAAACCGCATCGCCACTGTTGGCATCTAAGTTACCCGTAGGTTCATCGGCCAGCACTAACTTTGGTTTATTAATCAAGGCCCTTGCGATAGCCACACGCTGACGTTCGCCGCCCGATAACTCGGCGGGAATGTGCGTCATGCGATGCCCTAACCCGACCCGCTCCAACAAGGCTTTAGCATCGGCGAGCGCCAGCTTACGATCTTTACCTTGAATAAATGCCGGCATAGCGACGTTTTCTAACGCGGTAAATTCAGGCAATAAATGATGGAATTGATAGATAAAACCCAAATCTTGGTTACGGATCTGCGCTTGACGCGCACTGGACACTTGATATAAATCTTCGCCTAACAGCAAGACTTTACCTGCGATTGGTTCATCCAACGTGCCCATGATGTGCAGCAAGGTACTTTTACCTGAGCCTGAACTGCCGACAATCGCCAACTGCTCGCCCTTAAACACTTGCAGATCAACATTAGACAACACTTGCGTGGTCACGGCGCCATCATGGTAACTCTTACTGACACTCTGCACTTGCAGTAACACGTCTTGCATTGAAGTTCTCTCTTAAACAGGCTTTGGCATCGATTTATGTCATTAAATCAGTGCATTTAATTATTCGCTTCTTGCTAAACCGTCGCTCAATTCAAAAATGCCGACGGTTTACAGCTATTGGCGCATACCGTTACTCATATCTGAGCGCAGTCGCGGGTTGCACATTGGCGGCGCGCAGTGCGGGATATAAGGTCGCCAGCAGGGTCACCAGTAGCGTACCAATCACGATCACAGACAACTGCATCAACTCCAATTTCACCGGCAAGCTCTGCCCCACACCTAAAATAGAAATCCCTAAGGTGGTCATAATGCCATTCAGATTCAAGGTGATGAGTATCCCAACCGCCAGCCCCAGCACTAAACCGAGCACTGCATTGAGCGACCCTTGCACCACAAAAATGCCCATCACGGCGGGGGTGGTCACGCCTTGGGTTTTGAGCACCGCCACATCTGTGGTTTTATCGACCACCATCATGACCAGCGCCGAGACGATATTGAATGCGGCCACGGCCACAATCAGACTCAACATCAGCGACATCATGTTCTTTTCCATTTTGACCGCGCCAAACAAGTGGCCATAGGTATCACGCCAATCGCTGGTTGTCGCCTTAACACCTTGTTTAGCTAATATATCCTGAACTTTAGGCGCTAAAGCGGGTGCGCTAAAGGGATCGGCTAAATAGAGTCTAAGCTGATCGATAGCCTCACTGGGTTGGCGCATCAGCCGTTTCGCATCTTGATAATGGATATACGCCACGCCCGCATCGACCTGAGAGCCCATTTCAAAAATGCCCGAGACTAAAAACTTACGTTGGCTCGGCACTGGGCCTAAGGGCGAGTACACCACACCATCGCCACTCAATAATCGCACCGTATCACCGGGGGCGACTTTAAGTTGCCTTGCCAGCTCAGAGCCCAAAATTACCTTGTAGTCGCCGCTCGTCAGCTGCTCAAATGCACCTGAGTAAGTGTGCTGGGCAACCGAAGATAACTTTTCCGCTAACTCGGGGAACACGCCATAAACCTGCACAGCACGAATACTCGCCGCCGATTGCACCATGGCCTGCGTTGACACGCTCGGCGTCACGCCTAATACGCCCGGTAAGGCTTTAAGCGCACTCGCCTGCTCAGTCCAATCGACTAAGGGCGCTTCACTATAAAGAGTTAATTGCGGTACTGCGCCTAAGATACGTTGTTTGAGTTGGCCTTCGAGACCATTCATCACAGAACTCACAACAATGAGCGCGGCAACGCCTAAAAAAATGCCCGAAACGGCAAATAGAGTAATGAACGACGCGAACGCGTTCGCTTTTCTGGCCCGCCAATAACGGTAACCAATATAGAAAGGAAATCCTGGATTCATTGAAAGAGGGTTGCGTCCTGTGTGCTGAACTTGCTAAATCATGAAGATGGGCACGATAATAGGGGTATTGGTCCTATAAATAAAGAGGCAAGCCTTGTTCACTGACACCAATCCGTATTTTAGTGTGCCTCACCCTTTTACCGCCTACTTAAGTCTGTGGCCGAGTTCCGAGCCATTACCCTCTGAAATGGCATTAAGATCAATGCAATCATTGGGTATTCAGCTACTCAGCGAAGTGAAAACGCTCGAGGCCAATTGCTTGCTGCAACTGCGCCATTTAGACAACGACGCTAAGGTGGTGGTGGACTTTTTAAAGCTGCAATCCCGCAAAGTGGATTTAGTACTGCAGCATGTATTAGAGAAAGAAACCCGAGAAGGCGAAAAATGCATTGGCAATCAGTTTGGTGGCAGCGGCCTAAGACTACTCACACCCACAGCCTTGGCCATCGGCTCACACTATAAAATCACCCTGTTTATTCACGACGAGCTAGTCGCCATTCTTTGTTTTGGCAAAGTAACCGCCTCTACCGCGCAAAAAACGCTATCCACCGAGTGCAGCGCCAATAGCGATACTAATAGCGGTGACACACAAAATGCCGAACAACATACTCAGGCGGAACTTCACTCTCCTGCCACGCAGTGGCAAACCGACTTTGAATTCAGTCAAATTCTCGAAGCTGACGTGGAGCAATTAGTCAAAGCCAGCCTCAATGTGCAGCAGAAACAACTCAAGTTACGTAAACTCGCCAGAGACGAGCGTCAATAGCCGCTGACTTTTCACTGGCACCTGCGCCATCAAGTCTCTACAATGTCTGCAACTCTTTGTGAATGAATCAGTTTATCGCACGCCAATGACTCACATATCAGCCTTAACGCCGCCAGCCGTCAAAAATGGCACTCAAATCCAGACTCTGTCCACCATGGGCGGCGTTTGCCAAGCCGTTACACTCGCCAGTTTAGCGCGTCAACATAAGGGGACGACCTTAGTTGTCACCAGTGATACGCCAAGCGCCTTAAGCTTAGAGCTAGAACTGAGTTATTTGCTCGGTAAAACAGGCATTAAGGTCAGATTATTCCCTGACCGCGAAACCTTGCCCTACGACAGTTTTTCGCCCCATCAGGATTTGATCTCCCAGCGACTCGAAACCCTGTCGCAGCTGTCTCAAATTGAGCAAAACATCGTTATCGTGCCCGTCACCACCTTGATGATGCGCCTGCCACCTAAGGCCTATTTAAGCGCCAACGTGTTTGTGCTGAAAAAAGGCGATAGCTACAAGTTACACGATGTACGCCAGCATTTAACCGACACTGGCTACCATTCCGTGGAGCAAGTGTATGAACACGGCGAGTTTGCGATTCGCGGCTCGATTCTGGATATCTTCCCCACTGGGATGAACATGCCACTGCGCATCGAGCTATTCGATGAAGAAGTGGAAACCATCCGCCATTTTGATCCCGAAACCCAACGTTCATTGCAGCCTGTCGACTCGATTCGCCTATTGCCCGCGAAGGAATTTCCGACCGACAGCTCAGCCATCGAAGGCTTTAGACAAAGATACCGTCGCCGTTTTGAGGTCATAGTTAAAGAGCCGGAATCAGTTTATCAGCTGGTGAGCCGTAACTTGATGCCGGCGGGGATTGAAAACTACCTGCCGCTGTTTTTTGATGACACAGCGACCCTATTCGATTACTTGCCCAAGGACACTCAGTTAGTCACTTTAGGGGATATCGAAAAGTCGGCGCGCGCGCATTTGCAAGAAGTCGAACATCGCTATCAAGACAGACGAGTCGATCCACTGCGGCCGCTACTGGCGCCTAAAGAGCTGTATTTACTCATTGAAGAGTTATTTGCCGCCTTTAAACCGCTACCACGTTACCAAATGCACGTGCCGATAGATGGCACTGAAACGACAAAAGCTGTGGTTATTGCCGCCAGCCCCCTGCCCGATATCAGCGCCAACCATAAATTAAAGCAACCGCTGTTAGCGCTGCAAGATTATGCCAGCAGCGCCAAGCGCATGTTGTTTAGCGCTGAGTCCGAGGGTCGCCGCGAAGCGCTACTTGAATTGCTCGCTAAAATTCAGTTAAAACCTGCGCTGTTTAACCATTTTGATGAATTTATTCAAAGTGATGCCAAGTTAGGCCTTATCGTATCGCCGCTGTCACGCGGTTGTTTACTGCAGATCAGCGCCAAAGATGGCATCAGTATCATTTGTGAAACTGAGCTCTTTGGCCATCGAATTTCCCAGCAACGTCGCCGTGAAAAACAGCGTCAGATCAGTAACGACGCACTGATTAAAAACTTGGCCGAGCTCAAAGTCGGCCAGCCCATTGTGCATTTAGAACACGGTGTTGCCCTCTATAAAGGCTTAGTCACGCTAGATACAGGCGGACTGGTCGCCGAATACCTGCAACTGGAATACGCCGGCGGCGATAAACTGTATGTGCCAGTGTCTTCACTGCATCTTATCAGCCGCTACAGTGTTGGCGCCGACGAAGACGCCCACTTAAATAAACTCGGCAATGAGACCTGGGCTAAAGCCAAGAAAAAAGCCATTGAAAAAATCCGCGATGTTGCGGCCGAGCTGCTCGATGTATATGCCCGTCGCCAATCCCGTCCCGGCGAAAGCTGTGAGATTGACGAAGAAGAATACGCTCAGTTCGCCCGCGGTTTCCCCTTCGAGGAAACCGTCGATCAAGAAAGCGCCATTATCGCCGTGTTAGCCGATATGCAATCGCCAACCGCCATGGACAGATTAGTCTGTGGCGATGTGGGCTTTGGTAAAACCGAAGTCGCCATGCGCGCCGCCTTTGTGGCCGTCAACGCCGGTAAACAAGTGGTCGTGCTGGTCCCGACCACATTGCTTGCCCAGCAACACTATGAAAACTTTAAAGACAGATTTGCCGACTGGCCCGTGGTCACCGAAGTGATGTCACGCTTTCGCACCGCCAAAGAGCAGACTCAAGTGCTACAGCAATTGGAAGAAGGCAAAGTCGATATCGTTATCGGTACCCACAAGTTATTGCAATCTGAGGCCAAGTTTGAAAACTTAGGCCTACTGATCATCGACGAAGAACACAGATTTGGTGTGCGTCAGAAAGAGAAAATCAAGGCACTGCGTGCCAACGTCGATATCTTAACTCTGACCGCAACGCCTATTCCACGGACCTTAAATATGGCCATGTCGGGCATGCGCGATTTATCGATTATCGCCACCCCGCCCGCCAAACGTTTAGCGGTAAAAACCTTTGTGCGCGAGTCCGATCCTGCAACCGTGCGCGAGGCCATTTTGCGGGAAATTCTCCGTGGCGGCCAAGTGTATTACCTGCACAATAATGTTGAAAGTATTGAAAAATGTGCCCAAGGCATTATCGATTTACTGCCAGAAGCACGGGTAGTCGTCGCCCACGGTCAAATGCGTGAACGCGACCTTGAGCGGGTGATGTCTGACTTTTATCACCAAAGATTCAACGTGTTAGTCTGTACCACTATTATCGAAACCGGTATCGACGTCCCGAGTGCCAACACCATTATTATTGAGCGCGCCGATACCTTTGGTCTGGCGCAGTTACACCAATTACGCGGCCGCGTCGGACGCTCGCACCATCAGGCTTATGCCTATTTGATGACGCCGCATCCTAAACGTATGACTCCCGATGCGCGTAAGCGTTTAGAAGCCATTGATGCCCTTGAAGATCTCGGTGCAGGCTTTATGCTGGCGACACAAGATTTGGAGATCCGCGGTGCAGGTGAACTCTTAGGTGATGAGCAGAGCGGCCATATTTCGAAAATTGGTTTTAGCTTATACATGGAAATGCTCGAAGCGGCAGTCAAAGCTTTAAAACAAGGCAAAGAGCCATCGCTGGCGCAAATGCTGAATCAACAATGTGAAATTGAACTGCGTATCCCCGCCCTACTGCCTGAGGCCTATGTGAGCGACGTGAATATTCGTCTATCGCTCTATAAACGCATCGCAGGTTGCGAAACCGAAGCGGCGCTGGATGAGTTAAAAGTCGAATTGATCGACCGTTTTGGCCTATTGCCCGAACCGACGCGCAACTTAATGGAAATGACCCTCTATAAACATGAGGCGACTCGCTTAGGGGCGACTAAAATAGAAGTGCACAGTAAAGGTGGCAGCATAGAATTTAGTCATGATCACGTCATCGATCCTATGTTTATTATTGGATTACTCCAAAGCCAGCCACAAATCTATCGAATGGAAGGACCGAATAAGTTAAAGTTCAGCCTTGCGGCCGAAACCAGCAAAGACAGGCTCGCTTTAGTGAAACTCTTGCTTGAACAATTATCGCAACATCGTCTTGGAGATAATAAATAGTGTTACGTAAACTCGCGGTCTCTATCGCTACCCTCATTGCACTATCGCACAGTCAGGTGGTCCAAGCTGAAGCTTGGTTCGAAGTTGAAGTCTATGTATTTGAACGCCAAAGTCAGTCAACTGAGCAATGGCCAGATACGCCGATCAAGACAAAAACCGATAAAGCGATAGACTTGATCTCTCCAGCGGTTGCACAAGTCGTTACCCCAATGGCGAGTGAGTCGGCGCCTTGTACGCTAGTATTTGATGCCGATGCCAATAGCCATTGCGCTGAAAGCTTAAACGGTGATCCAACGTCTGAGCCTATAGCCGCCGCGCCAACCAGTGTCGAATATCGCTATCCGCCAGTGATCCCGTCAGACATCAGCAGCGCAACGACCAGCTATGCCAGCGCCAATGGTGGCCCAGTGTTATTAGCACGCAGCCAAAGCCAGTTCGCGAGCATTATCAATAGCATCTCCCGTGAACGCGGCACGCGCAGTTTACTGCACATGGCGTGGCAACAACCGATGCGCGGCAAAAGTGGTTCAGTGCCTATTCGTTTATTTGCGGGTAAAGATTTCTCGGATACCTATCATTTTGATGGCAGAAAAATCGTTACGCCAACTCAAACAGAACCTATGATCAATGCCGATGGCACGCCTATGCTTGCGCCTGTGGTCTCGCCTGTTTGGGAATTAGATGGCACGTTAAATATCTACTTGAGCCACTATTTGTATATTGAAACCGCACTGAATATGCGCAAAGAAGGTAGAAAGCTATTACCAGCAATGCCAAGCGATGCCGCCGATACCAGCGCAACACTCACGGCGCCTAAAGTCATGACACCGTTTTTAATGTCAGTGCCTTTGGAACAAAACCGCCGGGTGAAGAGTGAAGAAATCCATTATTTAGATCACCCCGAAATGGGCATGGTGATCCAAATTCGTAAGATGGCACAACCTAGTGCACAGCAAAAAAGTCAGAATGCCGAATCGATACAAACGGTTGGGCAATACTGAGTCAGCAAGTAAACAACAAAAGACTTGAGTCGTACTGTAAAATGAATGACTTAGACTGTACTGCTGTTTAAGACTGTACTATGGAGAAGTCGAGGTAGATATCATCGGCTTCGTCTTCTCCCACAGTGACAGTTAATCCCTCGGTACAAGGCACGCCCACTTCGCACCAAGCAATCAAGTTATTCACCGCAATATCACTGCCTTGGGCTAATACTTCGACACTGCCATCACGGCAATTGGTGACATAGCCTGTCACGCCCAATGCTCTGGCCTTAGTCAAGGTCGCATGCCGACAACCCACACCTTGCACTTTACCCGTTAAACTTATCAATACACGCTTCATCTCACGCCCCTTTTGCATTGCACACAAGCCTGTTATTGGATTAAGCATAGCCGCAATTATCCGAAGGCTAAGTGTTAACCTATGGATCTATAGAGCAAAAAACAAACGATATTTTATTTTAGGCAAAAAAAACAGCTAACAAGACTGCAGTTAGCTGTGTCGGGCGACATACGCAAAGGGATATCCAATAAATGGACAAATACAACAGCAACTCTGTAGCATTTTGTTACAAAATAGCAAGGCTGGCTACTTTACACAATAAATAATTATTTTCAAGAGTTTGAAAAATAAAACTATCCCTCCCTAACGAATATAATGCTTTTAGCTGAAAATCGGCTCCTACCTCTGCCTACATTGTTCATTTAAAAAAACACTCCTGTGAAAATCGCAGAAGTATGAGGACACGTTGACGTTCAACGCTGGGATTGTGTTTGTTCAGGCCAGATCGCAATTGCGAAACGAGGGTTTGGGAAATAAGGGGGTTAGAAGTGAGGGTTGTAGAATTGAAGTGTCGCTATGCCACGCTAATAACGGGTGCTGTGTATGGCGAAGCGTTACAGCAAGACAAGCAAAATATGCCAGCTACACATTCAAAAGACAAAAGACAAAAGCAAAAAGCAAAAAACAAAAAACCGGCATAGCCTGTAATGCCGATCAGTTAAGACAGATCGCTTGACGATCTCGCTGAAAAGATCAAAATCCGATGACCTCATGTCATCGGATTTTTTTATGCAACTCTCAGAAGCACTCGCTCGCACTCATATTACCCGCCTAACCGAATTCACCAGCTTAGTTGATGTGTTAGAACCTGAGTTAATTCAATCTTGTTTGGACTCTCAAGGCGTTGCGACATTAAGACGGCGTAAATTGCCGATGGACGCGATGATTTGGGCCGTTATTGGAATGGCTTTGTTCCGAGGGGAGTCTGTTCGGTCACTCATCAACAAACTCGACATTGTTTTGCCGCAAGAGATTGATTATGTTGCACGCAGCGCCGTGACTCAGGCGCGTAAACGATTGGGCAGTGAGGTTATTCGAGAAGTGTTTAGTCGCAGCGCCAATACCTGGCACGCGAGAGCTGAACATCCTCATTGGTGCGGTCTTAACTTGTATGGTGTTGACGGTGTAGTGTGGCGGACACCCGATAGTGTCCAAAATCAAGCCGCCTTTGCGCGAACCGCAAACGCTTCAGGCGAAGCGGCTTATCCGCAAATTCGCATGGTTTGCTTGATGGAGTTAAGCAGCCATTTGTTGGTCAACAGCGCTTTTGATTCGGTTGCCGAAAATGAAATGAACTTAGCATCTCAGCTCATTCCTAGCATTCCCAATCACAGCCTAACCCTATTTGATCGAGGATTTTACTCGCTCGGCCTTCTGCACGCTTGGCAGCAAGCGCAACCTGATAGCCACTGGTTGTTACCATTGAAGAAAGGCACTCAATATGAGGTGGTTCGAACATTGGGAAAACATGACCAGTGGGTGAAACTCACCACCACGCCTCAAGCCAGAAAGAAATGGCCGCAGCTCCCTGATACCCTTGAAGCGCGTTTACTCACTAAGACAGTGAAAGGTAAGTCAGTTGCCATTTTGACCTCGTTGACTGACCCGATGCGTTACCCCAGCGAAGACATCGTCGACTTATATGCCCATCGATGGGAAATCGAACTGGGCTACAGAGAGATGAAACAACATCTGTTGGAGAGTCGTTTTACGCTACGCAGTCAACTACCGGAGCTGGTGACTCAAGAGTTGTGGGGCGTGCTACTGGCCTATAATCTCATTAGATATAAGATGTTGCTGATGGCTAAAAGCTTGCCATCGGTCCATCCTAATCAACTGAGTTTTAGGGATGCGGCGAGTTATATCATCTTCAAGTTGACGCAACTGCCATCACAAACACCGGGGAATGTCCCGAGAGATGTATTGGATATAGAACGAAATGCACGGCAATTTAAGTTGGATGGTAAACGGGAAAGGGCTTATCCAAGAGTCCTTAAAATGAGCAAAAACAAGTTTCCGGTTAGACCAAAGAAAAATGCCGTTCACTCTTAAGTGAACGGCATTAGGCAGAGCCTGCCGGTTTTTACTTTATTGCGCGATAAGTTGATTACGCGATAACCTGCTACTCGCTGATCATCTGACCATTTTGATAGCGATACTCGGATGAGGGTTCGCCATTAAAGTAATACACCGACCTGCCGTGCAGTTGATTATCAAGATACTCATCACTTTGTAGCAGGCTGCCATCTTCGTTAAAACTGTAACCTTTACCCTGCAATTGACCTTTATCATCATACTGCGTCTGCCCTAATAAATGGCCATTGGCGGAAAAGGCTTGCCAGTGACCCACTTCGTGTCCTGCTTTATAGTTACCATGCCAAAGCTTAACCATGCTGTAGCTGCTTTCATCTTGCAGCAGCCATTGGCCTTCACGCAGACCGTTAACATACTGACCTTGGGCTTGCAGCTGTTTATCAAAGCCACGGAGTAAATACGCGCCATGTAACTTAGCGTTTTTATAAAACTCTCGGCGCATTATCGTGCCATCGGCTGCGATTTCTGTTTGTTCGCCACTCAGCTTACCTTGTTGGTTAAACTGCTCATTGCGTGTCGTGTCACGGGTTTGCGTGACCCACTTGCCGACCTTTAAACCTAGGTGGTATTGGCCGCTGACAAAACTGCCGTCCTCTACATTATCTTCCCGATAGGTACCGTGCATTTGACCTTTGCTATAGCTCGCACGTTGGACAGCGCCATTCCAGCCAATCCCGATATACAAGCCATCGTATTGCCCCTTGAGTTGTTCATCGCGTTCAATCAATTCACCTGCAGAGTCGAAGCGCTGACGTAAACTCCAGTTTTTTGCAGTATCACGCTGATATTGATGGGTTAACTTTCCAGTGGCATCGAAGCGCTGTTCAGTGCTAATCCGGCCTTTTGCAAGATATTGAGTATCGGTTTGGGTGGCGACATTACCAGCATCATCATAGGTAATATTCTGTATTTCACGGCCATCATTATCGTACTCTTGCTGCATGGCTAACAGCCCTGGCCCTTTAAAACGCTGCTGGTTTCCTACCTGCTTGCCATGCTGATAATGTTTGATCTCTTGCAGAATATCTGCGGCCTGATAGATCAACACTTCTCCGTGCATTTTTCCATTCAGGTAAAACTCTTTGGTGTATAACCAGCCCTCTTTAGTCCAATACAGTCGTTCACCTTGGTATTTTCCCGCCACCATATTCACGCTTTGTTCTGGCTTACCATTGTCATAGAAGCTTTCATATCGCCCTTCCATACCGTTTGCGCCATAGTTTGCGCGCGATGCCAGCTGGCCGTTGGCATGATAACTTTGCGATAAGCCTAATTCAGCCCCATTCACGCGATGCTGAAGTTCCCGCAATTGACCATTGGTATGGTAACTTTTCTGATCTCCATGCAACTGGCCATTCTGGTAGTGGTACTCTCCCGAAAGCGCTCCGTCTTCCCAATAATGCAGATGCGTGCCCTGATAATTTCCTTGCGCATCGCTACTGCCCTTGCGAGACAATTGACCGTTGGGGTAGAAAAACTCGAAATCGCCAACGATAAAACTCTCGACTAAATTGGGATTGTTGACACTGCCCTTAAAAACCGGTTTATCCGTTTCTAAATAAAATAGCTGCAATGGCCACTCGCCATTTTGTTCTGTCGGCGCTTGCTCCAGATAATAAATGGCTTCGCCAGGTACATCGTTAAGCCGCCATTCTTGGTCGAGTAAAATTCGCTCAGCCAACAAATTAAACGACATCAGTAGCGCAGATAATAGTAATAAGACTCGCATTTTCTGCTCCTTAAGGTAACGCAGGGAATATATTAACCCACTGTTTATTGACCGGTTCGCCACTTATCGTCAGCTGTTCTATCTTTGCAGCGCGCCCCGCCAGCACAAACCAGCGTTGCTCACGTAATACTTGCTGCAACGGACGCTGATAAAAGTCACTGCCATAATCTTGAATAGCAGGCGCAAGGGGTAAATTCTGCGCATTTAAAAAACGATAGCGCCGCATAACGTCGGCGACGGTTTGAGTGGCATCAAGATTCGGCAGTTGAGTGATATCAATCAACCAGCTTTGCTCAGGTTGATACGCTAGCGCTTGCCATTTGGGCGTACCAGTACAGGCCAAGGTGCTGCTGACCTTGATGTCGTAAAAATTGCGGCGGATCCCATCGGCGCTGCTCAGTTGGTACTGCACAAACTTATCCAGCCCAGCACCAAAACCCGTGTTGCTGCTGGCGCTGGTGTTTGTCCATTGCAGTGTATGTCCGTTGACCTTAGGGGCATCGACTACACTGAGGGTGCACACCGCTGCCTGCTCGGACGTTAACAGCATGCTGACGCCATATTTAGCAACGATTTGCGGCTCAAGTAAGGCAGGACCAGCAGGTGTGCTAGGTTGCGGCTGATTATCATAGGACGCATACATATCATCGCTGTAAAGCAGTTGCTGCTGCGCCGGCGGATAAGCCATATTTTGCGCGTAATCTAAGGTCGGCATAAAACGAATATTTTTAGTCAGTTCGCCGCTGTCAGTCGCAGTATTCACATAGAGTGTCAGTGTCGACGGCGCGGCGGCAAAGGTAAACTGTGTAATCGTTTCATATTGCGCCGATGAGGCCAGCGACAGCATATTTTGCTCTGCCGACGTTAGCCAATCCGGTCCAGTGGCTGGCGGTGGCAGATAGTGCACCATAGCGCCTTCGGCACCGTCATAGCGCCGGTACAACCAAGTTTTGTCAGCGCCGCCTCGCGATTTCAGTAAATAACTGAATGGTTGATCTGGGATTGGCGAGAGTTCCAGCTGTAAATCTTCATACTGCAAGCTCACAGTTTTGTTTGGGTCGGGGGTCAGGTTAAGTTTGACCAGTTTCGCACCATGATAATGGGCCGTCGCGCGAAACTCAGCAACCTGAGCTAAGAGGTCATTTGGTGCATTCCAGCCAATAAGCAGATTTTGCTGCACAGATTGATGGAAACCATCCTGTTCTGGATAACTGTAACTGCCCACCTTGCTCAGTTGCAGCGGCAGAACTGTGCCATCCGCGCTGTATGCCGTGATATCGGTTAAGCTAAATCCGCCTTCGGGTTTAAAACCTGAAAAGTCATGATGATAGGTTAGATTTAATAGATCATCTTGCTGGTAAAAGTAACCCGCATCATAGGCAAACACAGCATCAATGCCTAAGGTCTTATTGATGTCATCCAGTACAAAGTCAGGCTGTTTTTGATACTCAAAGGCAGGGAAATCATAATCAAAACCTAAACGCTGTGTTAAATCACCCAACTGGCGCTGCTGCGGCAACATAATAACGTTGCTGCGCACTGTGCCCTTATAGCCGTAACGCTCAAACGGCGCTTCTGCCACTAAGGCTAACTGTGCTAACCAACCCCGCTCACGTTCTAACATCAGCTGACCGTATATTTTGGCTTGCTCACCGTCACTTTCAACTTTGGCTAATACATGCGTATCAGTGACTTGCAATACAGTAAGTTTGGCATTGGCGTGGCCTTGATAGGTAGGAAGCGCGACGACCGCCCCCGCTTTGGCGGGTATGGTGCTAAGGAAGGCCGATGAGCTAAAGAGTTTTTTCAGTTCCTGCTCAAGCTCTGCGCCGCGTTCAGCCAGCAGCGCCTGCCATACCGGTTTGTTCAATGCACTGAATTCTTTAACGCTGCCATCGTCTAGATTTAACGTAAATTCAAATCCCTGCGAGAAAATAGCGTGCATTTCGGGATTACGATCGGCCCGCTGGCCACTACTGACGCCGCTCCCTTGACCATCGCGCATGTTCATATAATCGACATGCACTTGAAACCGACTGTTTTTGCCTGTTTCGAGGACCTTATAACGCAGCAATTGATGTGAGCTAGTATTAACCGTTTCGGTACGCCGACCGTTGTCTACAGTGATGTTGGTGGTGCTATACAGCTGATACGAGCGCTCTTCCCCTTTCTCAGGTTTGAACTCAACATCAGCATCCCCAAAAGAACAGGCCGATAATAAACAGCATGCAACTACGCTAACCAAGTACTTCATGGTTATTCCTTGTATCTCAAATAATAAGCGCCGCATTATGCCCTTTCACGCCCAGTAAATAAAATGCTTTGCTGTTTTTGCCTGTCCAGCACAACACCTAAGTGCGCGACTAAAATATCCTTTTAGATCGTCACAGGTAGGGCAATACCTATCTTAGGCAAGTTCTTAATGACGAATTACAACATAAAGAACTGATGCGCAAAGCTAGTTCTGCTGTATTAATTGTCATTATTTACCCAGTGACTCACCGTCTTTTTATTTAATAAGAAGTATCCCTTTGGGCTCGACGATAACATCTGCAGCACACGGAAGTGTAAATGCCGCGTTCACATGGTCTAAGATGTTCCCAACATCATAGACATTTCCCATATCCCTATCGGTCAGATGTGAAAGAGCGGCCATGTTACCAACGGTCACGGTTGCAACAAGGTCAAGCTTAACTAAGCCATTAATACACAAATCAGCCCTAAACAGCTTTTGCCCCAAAGTGTGTTTCGTAGTTTGAATGCTTTAATCAAAATCAAAGTCGTGGGGCTTCACCCCACACCCGACCAAGGAGGACTGCTCGTCCTATCCTCCTTGGATGCTCCAAGACGCCCCTAACGGAGTTGAAAGCCCCTTGTGCTCATTGCCAAATTTGCTATCGCTTCCGAAGGATGCGTCCCTGCACCTGCGAAAGCTAGTCGTCATCCATGACCGAACTCACGCAATTTGTCTATTCGCCCTGCGGCAACTCCGAGGGGAGGTGTATTCCTTGGAGTTTTGAGTCGTTAGATAGCTATTCATCATCAAAAAATAATAGCGAAAAATGAGAAAGCTAAAACGATATCAAGTGATTACTCACCAAGCTGTATAAAAAACCGCTACCGTAAAAAAGCAAATTCCTATAGCATCATTCATACCAATTGACATGGATGTGGCAGCGGCCAAGTCCAACAAGCGATTTATGCTCTGCAAACAGCGCAGCGCATAAATACTAAGACGTTAGCTTCATGGATAAATCGATGCTTTTAGAAAAATTGCAGAATTCGTTAAGAGATGCATTTCAAGAATGTATAAGTTCAAATTATTCTAAGCCTAGATTATTTCATGCGGCTAGAAGTAAAGCTTGGGTGAAAAACATCGCAGCATCATTTAGAGAAGAATATGTTCAAACTGAATACAGAGTTTTTTCAGCAGATTATTCTGATAATAGAAGCGAATTTAAATTAAATGAATTGCTTTTTGATATTAGTGTTGTGAATGTTAAATCTATACCTTCTGCGTCAAACAAGAAGCAGCTAATCTATGTGAATAAAATGGAATGGGCTATTGAAAGTGAATTTCAAAGAAGCGATAGTCGCGCTTCTATAATCGATTTTAGTAAATTGGCCATGGCTCGATCAGAAAATAAGTTATTGATACTCTCTCATAGTAAAAGTATAAAAAATTGGGCGTTATCAATACTGAGTGGTGCAGTACCGGAAGATGGCGATAATTACTTCTTAGCATTTGTACCTCATCCTGAAAGTTGGAATGAAGACATGAAAGTGGAACTATATTCTCATGGTAAAGATGGCTGGGAAGCAAGAAGCTAACAAGGCAAGACACAAGACCTCAGGCAACTTGCGGGGCAAAAAAAGCGCCAGTTACCTCCGACGTGTGCTCGCGGCGTTGACCATAGAAATTTTAATTCGAAACTCACTAATTCGAACTAAAAGTCTAACTCGGAAATGTTCAAAGTGTGTTGCGTATGTCTTTTAAATCTACAGGTTACGTGAATGCACGAAAGGTGAGCCATGGTGATTGGCGAGACGACCGTCCGCCACATGGACGGGGCGGTCGTGCATCCACGGACGGACTGGCTGCGAGTCGGTGAGTCAATGCCATGGCAAGCCTATATGCGTGGATACCAGCCAACGCTAAACCTCTAAAACCTAAAACCCAAAACCCAAAACCCAAAACCAAAGTTGCCGATCCCCCGCGCTGGTTACCAACACATTTCTATCCAAAACCAATATAGTCGATTTTATAATCTAGAGCCCTCAATATGCCCTACTTAAATATATACCCATAGTCACGCTAATATTCAAAGTCGCAAGATGCGCCACATGAAGTACGAAAGCCAAAACCATAAGGCGGAATAGCCGATGAGATAAATCCACTCCCCTCTTAAATAGAAAAAGAGGAGTGATACTTTTATTCAATCGATATCAATCAAGCCAACTTAAAGGCTTTTATTTTGGGCAGATGTGCGGCGAGTTGGGGGAATTTGTGGGGTTGAACGTCATCCCAATCAATCGAATAATAGGCGCTTAATTCACTGGCGAGTTGCTTATTATCGAACATCTCATCATTCACTGAGAAAAGAAAAATGGACATCCAGTCTTAATGGCATGGTAATTAACCTCCGACTATGCTTGGTTAAGCATTTAACAAGGAGGTTTGTATGCCGCGCCCTCGCAGAACTCAGATAAGTGTTGAAGACACGCCTTATTACCATTGCTGTAGCCGCGTGGTGCGGCGTGCATTTTTGTGTGGCGATGATGCCTATTCGGGAAAAAATTATGACCATCGCCACGCTTGGGTAGAATTGCTACTGTTTGAACTCGAAGCGGTTTTTGCCATTGATGTGGCGGCCTTTGCAGTGATGTCCAATCATCTGCATGTGGTGCTGCGGGTCGATATCGACAGCGCCAATCGTTGGACTGACCGCGAAGTACTTGAGCAGTGGCATAAGCTGTTTAAAGGCGATGAATTAACGCACAAATTCGCCAAAGGTGAGTTAGTTGAGGCGCATGAAGTTCACAGATTAAAGCATTCAATCGCAATTTACCGCAGCCGATTATGCGATATTTCATGGTTTATGCGCTGCCTTAATGAACCGATAGCAAGACAAGCAAATCAAGAAGATAACTGTACAGGTCGTTTCTGGGAAGGTCGCTTTAAATCGCAAGCCCTGCTCGATGAAGCCGCTGTGTTAACTTGTATGGCCTATGTTGATTTGAATCCTATTAGAGCGCAACTGGCTGATACACCAGAACAATCCGACCATGCCAGTATCCAGTTGCGTATTCGGGCTGCATTAAAAGGTGAGCAACCTAAAAATCTACTGCCTTTTATCGGTAATGAGCGCGACAACCAGCCCAATGGCATTGCGTTTTTATTATCGGATTACCTTGAATTGGTCGATGATACAGGTCGAATAATTCGAAGTGATAAACGTGGGGCAATCAGTGTAAATAGCGCTAAGTTACTGGCAAGATTAAATATCCCACATGACAATTGGCTTAAGCTCACCACTGAGTTTGGCAGGCTATTTCATGGTCCGGTGGGTACGCTGCAAGCACTCACTGATTACTGTGAACATCTAGAAAAGCGACGACGGCACTTTGCGGCAAGCTGTCAGCACTTTCACAGCAACTAACTGTAATACTGCTTAACCAAACCAATCACTGCCCATTTGTTTTATTGGGTGGGTTAGTATGTCTTAAATACACCATTTTTTAATGAGTTAGCTCATTTTTATGCTTTAGCTTTAGCCCTTCAACTTTTGATGACTCTCATTTAAGCAATTTTAGCTCGTACAAGTTGTAGACAAACCAAAAGTGCATTATGTTGTTGATCTAAAATGGATGGCCAGATTTTTTTTCTTAGATGGCTCTAAGCTAGCTCCCAAATTGTCACCGCAAGTCACTCTCGTCGGTCTGCTTGCCTCTGGGGCATCTAGTGCCCTGAACAAAGATGTTACTTTGATAGAAGCTGTAGTCAAGTCAGGTGTTGATGTTAGTATGGCTCTTGTTGGCTTGCGGGGCGGAGGAGTGGGTACAGCTCTATCCATTGGTTATTCGGTAGTAGATGTTACATATCCAGGCGGATGGATACAGGCGAATAAAGACGCCAATAGAGGTATATCGCAATTTTCAAAAGAAATTGATACACATAATATCCAGAAAGGATGGCGAGAAGACCCTGTGAATACAATGAAACAGATTTTTGGGGTACCGGTGATTAAATTATGAAAACTTTTTTCTTTGACGACTTTCTAATTGGTGGGTGGGCGTACGCAAGACGTCATGGTACGTCAGACGATCGTGCTTGTAGTCTTGCTGTCGCTCAAGTTGAGCTATTTATCTTATTTCCTCTCATGCCTTGGTTAGTTCTGTTACTAAAATATTTAAAGTTCGAAAGTTCCAATATCATGTACGTGATAATTGGTTCTGCAATCATGTTGGGTATTATTTTTGAATTATATGTCAGTAAGAAAGGTCTGTTTAGAGATATAGATTTCCACAGTGAAGAAGTAAGCAAAAAGATCAAAAAGTGTACATATTTTTTTGTTTTTCTATTTTTCTATATGCCACTATCGACCTACATTACGTGGCCCATTATGAGGCAGCTCTAATTTCTATCAGCTCCATTTCCTTGGGAGCTTTTTCTTGCCTGATACAGGGCAATTTTGCCAGCGCTCTGGGCAGTCGTTACCAGTAGAACTGATCAGTGTTTGCCAGCAGGGCGGGCAGTTTGGTGCAGCGCCGCTACTTGGCGGCTCTGGAGAAAATGATCGCTTCTGCTGTCTAAGAGTGATCACTTCTACCGTTTTGAGCTGCTCAGTCTGCTGCGAGTTTTGACCAAATGAGTTTTTGGAGATTATTCGCTTAAGTTCATGCAAAGAAAATGGATGGCTTGTTTATCGGGTTTGATACTAACGTTCAATAATCGCCTTACAAATATTAATCCGAAACCAATGAGTTAGAGTAAAAAATCTAGCAAGGTTTTGTCCAAAAGTGTGTTGCGTATGTCTTTTAAATCTACAGGTTACGTGAATGCACGAAAGGTGAGCCATGGTGATTGGCGAGACGACCGTCCACCCCATGGACGGGGCGGTCGAGCATCCACGGACGGACTGGCTGCGAGTCGATGAGTCAATGCCATGGCAAGCCTATATGCGTGGATACCAGCCAACGCTAAACCTCTAAAACCCAAAACCCAAAACCCAAAACCCAAAACCCAAAACCCAAAACCAAAGTTGCCGATCCCCCGCGCTGGTTACCAACACATTTCTATCCAAAACCAATATAGTCGATTTTATAATCTAGAGCCCTCAATATGCCCTACTTAAATATATACCCATAGTCACGCTAATATTCAAAGTCGCAAGATGCGCCACATGAAGTACGAAAGCCAAAACTATAAGGCGGAATAGCCGATGAGATAAACCCACTCCCCTCTTAAATATAAAAAGAGGAGTGTTACCTTTATCCAATCGATATCAATTAAGCCAATTTAAAGGCTTTTATTTTGGGGAGATGGGCGGCGAGTTGGTGGAATTTGTGGGGCTGAACGTCATCCCAATCAATCGAATAATAGGCGCTTAATTCACTGGCGAGTTGCTGATTATCAAACATCTCATCATTAACCGAAAATATGCACATGGCCTTGTGAGTATTTTTTTCACGAAATTGCGACACGCACTTATTAGCAATATCGGCATATTCTTCTGGGCGGTCAATCTTGCCCTGCATATTATCTTCTGGGTGCAAATTAGGATTAATCAGCACAGATTTAAGCCCATTTAAAAAACCAATGCGTTCGGCCCAATAAGCGCCGAGTCCCACGCCAACCATTAACGGCGCGGGATCGTCGCTATGCTTCATTTGCTTGGCGACTTCCTTGAGCAAGTGTTGCATGTCGTGCTTAGGGTGCAAGGTGCTGTAACTGATCAAACGTACGTCAGGGTCGATAAACTGCAACTGACGCATTTTTTCGTGATTACCTGGGCTAGTCGCATCAAATCCATGAAGATAGAAAATCATATCAAGGCCTTTTAATCATTTTTGATTACAGTGAATTAACTAACCCTAGCAAAAGAGTGATCTCACACCTTGCGCTACATCAAACTTTCGCCTGTTGGGCCAAACAAATTTGCTCCGCAAGCTGTTTCGCGTTTTCCCAACGGGCGGTGTTATCGAGCGCTGCGGCCGTTTGTGCGGCATTGGGCTTGAGTAAACTTGCAGGATGCTGCGGCGCGCTCGCTGGCCATGTAAAGCCATCGAGTAGCGACATCACGCCCGCATTGTCATTGCACACTAAAATCATATCGCAACCAGCGGCTAAGGCGGCGCTGGCCCTTGCACGGTAATCGCCCGCAAATCCTGCGCCTTGCATGCCTAGATCGTCGGAGAAAATCACACCGTTAAAGCCAAGATCTTTGCGCAGCACTTGTTTTAGCCAGTATTCAGAAAAACCCGCAGAATTGGGGTCAACTTTAGGGTAAACCACGTGCGCGGGCATCACGCCTAATAACTTTTCTCTTGCGATCAATTCTTTAAACGGCAGGATATCCTTTGCAAAAATCGCCTCGGCATCGCGCTCGTCAATCGGTTTCTCGTAGTGCGAATCCGCCACTACACTGCCGTGTCCGGGGAAATGTTTACCCACGGCGCCCATGCCAGCTGCGGCCATGCCCGCAATAAAGCTTTCGGCCAGTGTAATGACCTCAGCGGGCTCTGGGCTAAAGCTGCGTTTACTTATGACTTGACTCACGCCGTTTAAGTCCAACACGGGCGCGAAACTTAAGTCGATATCGCAGGCCAGTAGTTCAATCGCCATCAAGAAACCGAGCTCACAGGCCCAACGTTTGGCTAACGCTATATCGCCCTTTGCTGCGGGTAGAATATCGCCCATAGCGGGAATAATGGTAAAGCCATCGCGGAAGCGTTGTACTCGACCACCCTCATGATCGACGGCAATTAATAGCTCAGGGCGGATTTGGCGTATCTGTTGTACCAGATGGATCAACTGATCACGGCTTGAAAAATTGCGGGAAAATAGAATTAAACCACCCACCTGTGGATGGCGTAGCATCTCAGATTCTGCCTCACTGACGTCCAACGACAGTAGGTCCAACATTAAATAGCTCATACTTCTCCCTAAAAAATTTCATTAATACTCAAAAAACAACCACTCAAGCCATAAGTAGTCCGCGCTCACAAAAATGCTCAAAAAAGCGAACCATCTGCCCTTGTAGCGCGTTTAAAGCCTGTATTCTTGGCCATAAAATGGCCAGCAAAAAAGTCCCAATTAAGTTCAGCTTATCCGAACTATATCGAATTAAAAAAACTAATGTGAATTGTCACGCTAATCTATGGGATACTGAGGTTAGAGTATCACACAAGCAGATTTCGCATGAAAGAGCGCCGCCATTGACCAGAGTTCACGTTGAAGATTAGCGTGCTTCAATCTGCAGAGCGAGCAATCCCATGCACTCAGACTAAAATAATAAACAAGACACAACAGGACTTCTATCATGATTAGCGTATTTGACATGTTCAAGATCGGCATAGGTCCATCGAGTTCACATACTGTCGGCCCAATGAAAGCGGGCAAAATTTTTATGCAAAACCTGACTGACTCAGGACTCGTGACCCAGATTGATGAATTAAGAGCCGAGCTCTTTGGCTCCCTCGGCCAAACAGGCAAAGGCCACGGCACGGGCAAAGCAGTGATTTTAGGCTTAATGGGTGAAGATCCAGAAACCGTAGACACTGACAGTATCGACGGCATTTTAGAGCACGTCTCCAAGGACGAAACCTTAACCCTGCACTGTGGCAAAGTGGTTAAATTTACCCGCGAGCAAGGCATTACTTACCACAGACGCAAAACCTTGCCAGCACACGCCAACGCCATGACCTTATACGCTTATTGTAAAGATGAGTGTATTTTCGAGCGCACTTATTATTCTGTCGGCGGCGGCTTTATCTTAGATGAAGACGAAATCAGCCAACGTAATGCATCACCTGCATCACCAATTGAAGCAGCACCTTTTGATTTTGGCAGCGCAGCACAGTTATTAGAATTGTGTGGCGAGCAAGGTCTGAGCATTTCTTCTTTGATGATGGCGAACGAACTGAGTTTAGCCACAGAAGATGAAGTCAAAGCCAAGCTGTGGAACATTTGGCAGACCATGAAAACCTGTATCGAACGCGGTTATCAAAAAGAAGGCATTTTACCTGGTGGCTTAAAACTGCGTCGCCGCGCCCCTGCCCTGTACCGTCGTTTGAAAGCCGAAGGCCGTAACAACGTCGATCCATTAACCGCAATGGATTGGGTTGATTTATTCGCCCTGTCAGTAAACGAGCAAAATGCGGCTGGCGCTCGCGTCGTGACGGCGCCAACAAACGGCGCTGCGGGAATTATCCCTGCAGTATTATGCTATTACGATACCTTCGTACAAGAAGTGGATATCGATGTCTGCGCCCGTTACCTGTTAACCGCCGCCGCGATTGGTATTTTGTACAAGAAGAATGCCTCAATTTCTGGCGCCGAAGTGGGTTGCCAAGGTGAAGTTGGCGTAGCCTGTTCTATGGCCGCTGGCGCACTGACTGAAATCATGGGCGGCACGATTGAGCACGTTGAAAATGCAGCTGAAATCGGCATGGAACATAACTTAGGCTTAACCTGCGATCCTGTGGGCGGCCTAGTGCAAGTACCTTGTATCGAACGTAATGCCATGGGCGCGATCAAAGCGATCAACGCCTCTCGTATGGCCCTACGCGGTGACGGTCACCACAAGGTTTCACTGGATAAAGTGATCAAAACCATGATGGATACCGGCAGAGATATGCGCAGCAAATACAAAGAAACCGCCAAAGGCGGCCTAGCGGTCAACATTGTTGAGTGCTGAGTGTTAATTCACTCCTACTAATCGCTTAAACTGCATCATAAAAAATGCCGCAACTCACTGAGTAGCGGCATTTTTGTTTTAGCTCATCGGCGTGACTGCTGAATCGACGATTCAGGGCTTAAAGTACAAACTATGGAACTTAAGGTGTTCTTCAATAAAGCTCGCGATGAAGTAGTAGCTGTGATCGTACCCCGGTTGCATCCGCACATCTAAGGGATAGCCCTTAGCATTGGCAATGTCCACCAGCGATTGTGGCATTAATTGGGTGTCTAAAAAGCTATCGGCTTCACCTTGATCAATCATAACTGGCACCTCGGCAATGGCGAGCTTGAGCAACTCACAGGCATCGTACTGGCGCCAGTGTTCACGATTCTCACCTAAGTACTCACTGAAGGCTTTAATACCCCAAGGCGCATTACTTGGATTCGAAATCGGACTAAAGGCCGAAATGGAGCTGTATCTGTGCGGATTACTCAGGCCAATCACCAAAGCACCATGGCCACCCATCGAATGGCCGGAGATGGCGCGCTGGGTAGTCACAGGAAAATGGGCTTCAATCAACGCGGGCAACTCGTGGACTATGTAATCGTACATTTTGTAATGACGATTCCACGGTACTTTGGTCGCATTGAGGTAAAAACCCGCTCCTAAGCCTAAATCGTAGGCTTTGTCCGCTGCATCGGGCACATCATCACCGCGAGGACTGGTATCAGGGGCAACAATCGCCATCCCAAGTTCAGCCGCCATGCGCTGCGCGCCCGCCTTCTGCATAAAGTTTTCATCGGTACAGGTTAGACCTGAGAGCCAATACAGCACAGGCACAGGTTTATTCACCGCTTCAGGTGGCAGATAAATCGCAAAGCGCATCTCGCAGTTTAACGACTGAGATTGATGGCGATATTGCTTATGCCAACCGCCGAAACTCTTGTTACAACTGATATTTTCTATGGTCATACAAGTCCTTTTAAGCTCAATCTTTTAGCGCTTGTCTTAGCGTTAGTCATGTCATTTGTCTTAGCGTTTGTCATCTGCTCAGTGCAACACAGCAGACAGATTGTCACCTGTCTGCCGGTTTGTCACATCAAAGTGAAGCATCAAGTTAGCGTACAAAATCGCTTATTTATCAAAATGGATCACACTACGGATGCTCTTACCTTCGTGCATCAGCTCGAACGCTTCATTGATTTGCTCAAGCCCCATAGTGTGAGTGATAAAGTCATCGAGCTTAAACTCACCCGCCATATAACGCTCAACAATGTGTGGCAGTTCAGAACGCCCTTTCACGCCACCAAAAGCAGAACCGCGCCACACTCGGCCAGTAACTAATTGGAATGGACGAGTTGAAATCTCTTGCCCTGCACCGGCAACACCGATGATTACCGACTCGCCCCAGCCCTTATGACAACACTCTAAAGCGCTGCGCATCACGTTGACGTTGCCGATACACTCAAATGAGTAATCTACGCCGCCGTCGGTCATCTCAACGATCACCTCTTGGATGGGCTTATCGAGTAATTTAGGGTTGATGCAATCGGTCGCGCCGAGTTTTTTGGCTAACTCGAACTTAGACTCGTTGATATCAATGGCGATAATGCGGCTGGCTTTTGCCATAGTCGCGCCAATGATCGCCGATAAACCAATACCGCCGAGGCCGAAAATCGCCACGGTTGCGCCTTCTTCCACTTTGGCCGTGTTCATCACAGCGCCCATGCCGGTAGTCACGCCACAACCTAACAGACAAATTTCTTCTAATGGCGCGCTCTTATTGACTTTAGCCAATGAGATTTCAGGCAGCACAGTATATTCAGAGAAGGTCGAGCAACCCATATAATGGAAAATAGGTTTACCATCGAGATAAAAACGCGTGGTGCCATCGGGCATTAAGCCCTTACCTTGGGTCGCGCGAATTTTTTGGCACAGGTTAGTTTTGCCCGATAGGCAGAACTTACACTCGCCGCACTCGGGAGTATAAAGTGGGATCACATGATCGCCCACTTGCACACTGGTCACGCCCTCGCCCACTTGCTCAACGATACCGCCGCCTTCGTGGCCTAGAATCGCCGGGAATACCCCTTCTGGATCGTCACCGCTCAGGGTAAACGCGTCCGTGTGACACACGCCTGTGGCCACAATGCGCACTAAGACTTCGCCCGCTTTTGGTAACATCACATCCACTTCTTCAATCTTCAGTGGTTGTCCTGGTCCCCAAGCAACAGCGGCCTTTGATTTAATAAACTGCGGTTTTTCGTTCGACATTGTTACCGTCCCTTGATAGGTAATAAGAGAAAATTATTGTTGTAATCGATTCTACTTAAGCTAAAGCATCTTGGTTCAAACATATTGGCTCAAACATACCGACTCAGCATACGCTGATACCGATTGCACTGATGCTACTGCACTGATGCTAATGAATAGTAAGATTGTATTTGTTTCTCAGCGAGAGACAATCTAGTATTCAAGCAATTCATTTTTACTGAGCAACAACAATGTATCTCTGGGATGGCATTTCTGAGTTTGTCGCAGTGGCTGAGGCTGAAAGTTTTACCTTAGCGGCGCAGCGACTGAATATCTCCACCGCCCACGTGAGCCGCCAAGTCAGCGCCTTAGAGAATCGCCTCGGCACTAAGCTGTTTTACCGCACTACTCGCAAAGTGTCGCTAACCGAAGAAGGCACCATTTATTATCGTCATTGCCGCCAATTACAAACCGGGTTAGAAGAAGCCGAGCGCGCCATCTCAAACCTAAAGGACTCACCCCAAGGCCTAGTCAAGCTCACCGCTCCCGTGGCCTATGGCGAAAAATTTATCATGCCGTTACTCAATGATTTTATGGTGCAATATCCCAGTGTTGAGTTTAGCGTCGACCTCACTAATCGCACCTTGGACTTGATTGAAGGCGGTTATGATCTGGCCATTCGCCTCGGCAAACTCGCCGATTCGAGTTTAATGGCCAAACCGCTCAGCAGCCGTACTCACTATGTGGCCGCCTCACCGAGTTATGTGGAAAAATACGGCCAGCCCCATACGCTATCAGAGCTTAACCAGCACAATTGCTTGATTGGTAATCACAATTACTGGCGCTTTGTGGAGAATGGTCGCGAACGCAATATCAAAGTGCGCGGCAATCTCAATTGTAACAGCGGCTACGCATTAAGGGATGCTGCGCTAAAGGGAATTGGTATAGTACAACTGCCTGATTATTATATTGAAGAAGATATTCAAGCTGGACGTTTACTGTCCTTACTCGACGGTCACCGCGAAGCCAAAGAAGGCATTTGGGCGCTCTATCCACAAAATCGCCACCTGTCGGCCAAGATCCGCGTATTGGTCGATTACCTCGCCGAAAAACTCATCGAACAGGACTAATCTTTTTCTGAACAGCTGGTTGTTGAGCAGTATTTTGTGGAGCAGTCTGTTGCTAAAAAATCTATTGCTGAGAGGTTTATTGTGGAGCCGTCTGTTGTTGAGCGGATTACTCAGTTCGAACAAACGAAGCGATAACAGACAAGACGCCGCAAACTAGCGCCAGTTTTCCCGCAAGGTGTAATACAACATGCCTAACGCCAGCGCTTGATTGCCGAACCATTCATTTAACGGAATGCGGATATGGCGCATGGCGGCAAACAAATCAAACTCACGCAATTGCCCGTCCATCGCATTGGCCATGATCTCGGCCATAATGTGCGATGTCGCCACCCCATGTCCTGAATATCCTTGGCAATAGAACACATTAGGCGACACTTTGCCGAGCTGCGGGATACGGTTAATCACAATCCCCGCCATTCCCGCCCACGCAAATTCGATATCAACGCCCTTTAATTGTGGAAACGTGCGCTCAATTGCAGGCCGTAATTCCGCCGCCACATTTTTAGGATCGCGGCCGCTATAGTTAGTGCCGCCGCCGAACATCAACCGTTTATCTGCAGTCAGGCGATAGTAATCCAGCACAAAGCGACAATCGTACACGGCTAAATCCTGCGGATTAATCTGCGAAGCGATCTCATCGGGCAGAATCGCCGTGGCACAATTGCCTAAGGACGCTGGAAATAACATGCCACGTAGTTGAGGACGCGCAAGTTTATGGTAGGCATTCCCCGCGATCAGCACGCTATTGGCGCGCACTTTTCCCTTGGCGGTGACAACGGTAGCAAGATCGCCCTCCTCAATATCGAGCACGGGCGAGTTTTCAAAGATCAACGCCCCAAGACCTGCTGCGGCGCGGGCCTCACCAAGACATAAATTCACTGAGTGTAAATGCATGTTGCGCCGATTGACTAAGCCACCGTGATACAAGGGCGAGCCTAAATAGGCGGGCATTTCATCGGCGGAGACCAAGGTCATAAACTCCCCTATGCCGCGACGTTGCGCTTCATCATGCATAGCCCTAAGCTCCTGCATGTGCTTTGGCTGGTAAGCGGTTTGTATATGACCAAATTTTAAATCACACTCTATGCCGTACTTGGCCACCCGATTTTTAATAATGTCATGACCGCGCCAACGTAAATTCCACACATAATCTTCAGCTTCATTACCAATCTGACGACGCAGTTGTTTTGTCATCGCGGCATCGCCAGACAAACTGCCGGTCACCTGCCCACCGTTGCGTCCGGTTGCGCCCCACGCAATTTTGTTGGCCTCAATAAGCGCCACCTTGTAGCCCTTCTCGGATAATTCCAGCGCCGTTGCTACACCGGTAAACCCGCCACCGACAATCGCCACATCGACGCGAATGTCGCCTTCAAGCTCAGGATAATCCGACTCTTGGTTTATGGTGGCATTGTAGTAGGAGGCGCAACGCTCTGCTGGCATAGTCATTCCTTGATGTTGAAAGTTAAGTGTTAAAAGTTAAATATTAAAAGTTGAGTGTTGAACGTTAAGTACTAAAAGCTGTGTGCTGGTAATGGGTGTTGAGTCTTAGTTTATAGGCGCGAGTGTTAACACGTTTCCCCCGACGGTTGTTTTATATTTTTTACAAGCGTTCAGAATTTGAGAGTATATCTGAGTTGAGATCGAGGTCAACAGTGGATTGTGCTAACCGCTTGCTGGACATAACAAAGGGAGTTGGGCTGGCTCCTGCTTGACGAGCCTGAAATCGAAAAGCTTGAGATGAAAGTATCTGAAATGGCGGCCCTGTTATTATGGAGCTAGAGATTAAGCAGCCAGAGATTAAGAACATGAGCTTAGGCGCCGAATATTAAGGCGTGGCTCATTTTATCTTTTAAGCCTTATGCTTTTTGCTGGTTTAAGATAGGCTTGTACGGCGTCATCCTCTTTTAATCTCAGCAACCTAGAGTCCATTATGCAACGATTGCCAATTGTCCAGCCACTTACCCAACTGCCGTTTTCCCAAGCGTGCGAAAACAACAAAGCGCCGATTTTAGCCGTATTAACGCAAGCATTCTCACTCAACCAACATGTGCTCGAAATCGGCAGTGGCACTGGCCAACATGCCGTATTTTTTGCAGCAAATCTTCCCCATTTAATCTGGCAAACCAGCGATCAAGCTGAGTATATTGGTGGCATTAGCGCAAGGTGTGAGCAAGAAGGCGGGCTATTCAATGCTGGAGAAAATCTAGCTTTACCGCTTATCCTTGATGTTACCGCGCCATGGCCAGTGGAGGGATTAACACCTGATATTGATAGCGTATTTACTGCGAACACTTTGCATATTATGAGCAAAAATATGGTTGAAGCGTTTTTTACTGGTCTTGGTCTGTATCTCCCCCAACTCAAGACCCTGTGCATTTACGGCCCCTTTAACTACCAAGGCGAATTTAGCAGTGACAGCAATCGCCAATTCGATAGCTTTTTAAAACAGCGCGATCCCGCCAGCGGCATTCGCGATATCGAATGGATTTGCAGTTTAGCCAGCGAGCAAGGCTTAACACTCAAGCAAGATGTAGCTATGCCCGCCAATAATCGACTGCTGCATTTTGTTAGAGGCTAGCATTTTGTTAGGGGCTCGTTTCTTGTTAAAAGCTAGCTTTAGTTTAATGGTTTAGTCCGTTTTGGCCTCAGCGGTTCTGTGTCCATAACTCAGCACTCGAGTGGCTTTCCACTCTTCATCCTGTTTGCACCACACGATCACAAAGTCGGCTAGGCCATCACAGCTGCCGGTTTCAAAACTGCAAAAACGGTGAACGCCTTGCTCTATTGCGCCAAACTCTTTCACCGGAAACACTTTCATCGTGCCCGCAACTAACTCACGGCGGTAATGACCACAGGCATATTTTTCTGTATTGGCGATCATATCCTTGCGGTTCCACGTCACGCCGCCCGTGTCGTGGTAAAACTCCACATCTTCAGTGAAAAACGCAGCGTGTTTCTTAAGTTCAGCGGGGGCTGCGCACTTATTGAAGCTATCAAACACGGCAAAATCCACAGCTGCAATTTGGGCAGATAAGGTATCTTCTAACGCAGTCGCGGGTTGCGAAATGCCTGCATGTGAAGCCTCAGCGGTTTTATCCGATGCGGCTTTAGCTAGTGTAGGCGCATCTGTGGCAACAGCCGGTTCGGTAGTGGCGAGTGACAAAGTTAAAACGGCGACTGTGGCTAGGCTATAAAATGCTGGATTCATATTCTCTCCGTGAATGTTGGCTGTAAATTTTTATGGCGACGATCCACATCACAAAACTGCATAGCGCCACACATCTGCAGCAGAAGTATCAGCAAAGCGTATGCCAATTAAAATACCCTTTAAAATCATGCAAATATAATTACGGCTTGAGTTAATCTGTAGAAGCTGCCGACAACTTGTGGCTAATCTCACTATTTTTGCGCGATTTACCCCACCTCAGCGTTTCGCTTTTTCGCATAAGCTATTTCGTATTCGCTGATCACACTCGCTTTCTCATATTTGTTTCTCAGCAACATCAGCTTGGTAGTGCAAGCAGCCCCCTCAACAGACATACCCGCTATCATACTGTTATTAAAGAGCAAAATTTACATAGTTTTTACACAAAAGCGGGATCTGCGCTCTTGATGCACTATTTAAGAATAATTATCATTCGCCGAAATTATCCAAGGAAGAATGATATGTCCCGCTTTATCTGCCGTACTCGCAAAACAAGTCATACATCCGGTGCAACTCTGTCTCCTAAACTGAGCCTGCTATCGCGCGCCATTGGCTTAAGCCTGTTGTTACCCGCTGCATGGGCAACTGCCGCAGCTCCCCAAGATGCCACGCCAGAAATGGAACGTATGGTGATCACAGCTACGCAAACTCAGCATTCGGAACTGTCGGCGCCCGCTTCTGTGTCTGTGATTAACCGCAGTGAACTCGAAGCGCTAGTGATCGACGATCTGGCCAGTGCAGTGCGTTATTTACAGGGCGTGAATATCAGTGAAGGCACGCCCTATGGTCGCAATGAAATTAGCCTGCGCGGACTGGATTCTGACTACACGCTGATCTTAATCAACGGTCGCCGAGTCAACTCCCGCGAAGCACTAACCTCCGGTTATGGCAACGATTTTGACTTGTCCTCTATTCCAATGTCTGCCATTGAGCGTATCGAAGTCGTGCGCGGGCCTATGTCCTCCCTGTATGGCTCCGAAGCCTTAGGCGGCGTGGTTAACGTGATTTTGCGCCAACCCACTGACGACTGGCAGACCAGTGTCGGCGTGCAATACGATTCGCCCACCAGCGGCAAAGGTGGCGACAGCACTAAGTACAATTTCTACACCAGCGGCGCGCTAATCAAAGATAAACTGCTGGCAAACTTAATCGTCGACAGCAATCAACGTGATGCCTGGCGCTCAGATTTAAAACCCACAATCGATGCGTTAGAAGACAGAGATGAAATCAGCGCCCTCGCTAACCTGCAATGGTTGATTGATAGCCAGCAAGATCTGCAATTTGATTTAAGTTACGCCAACGACGAACGCGAGTCGGATTGGAATAACTACGGCACTATCCTCACCAATAACCAGCAAGCCGAGCGGATAAGCTCAGGTTTAACCCACAATGGCCACTGGAATTGGGGCGATACTCGCCTGCGCTATTACTATGAAAATGTTGAGGTAACTGACGACTCAGCGTTAATCGCCGAAATTGGTAATATCACCCAAACCAACCACAATCTCGACGGCCAAACCACAGTACTACTTGGGGATCACATGTTAACCAGCGGCGCAGAATACCGTTGGACCCAGCTCGAAAATAGCCGCAATATTTTAGGTGATGGCACCTTAGACGACAGCCAATCGGCATTGTATCTACAAGATGAATTTAGCTTAGGCGAACTCAATATCACCTTAGGTGGGCGCGTCGATCACCACGATGTGTACGGCACCGAATTTAGCCCACGCTTGTATTTGGTGTATAACTTAAGCTCTGAATGGGTCATTAAAGGTGGTGGCGGCAAAGCCTTTAAAGCGCCAAATATGGCGCAATCCCAAGCCGATTATATTATCCCCGCTTGTCGTGGCGCCTGTACCGTTGCGGGAAATCCTGATCTTCAACCCGAAACCTCAGTGAACTACGAATTATCGACCCAATATCAAACTACGGATTTTGGTGGCTCGATCACCTACTTCCATAACGATGTAGAAAATAAAATTATCACCGAAACTTGGAATAGAGTCCCTGGTGCTGTATTAACTTACCAAAACGTGAACGAAGCTAAGATCACAGGTTGGGAATTACAAGCTTGGTACGATGTAAGCGACACAGTCAGCTTTAGCGGTAATTACAGTAAAACCGATGCCGAAGATAAGCAAAATGGCGCGCCTTTTACCCTAACGCCGGATGACAGCTACAACCTGAAACTGCAATGGCAGGCATTGGAGGGCTTATCCACCTTTATCGCCTACCACTATACTGGCGATCAGTATTTGCGCACCAATGTAAAATCGACGGGTTATGGTTCACTCGACCTAGGCGCGAATTACCAAATTAATCCTATGTTCAGAGTCAAACTCGGCGTCACTAACCTAACGGATGCTGAGCGCGACCAAGTGGCTACCGATCTTGATTACATTCAAAAGAGCCGCAGTATTTATGCGGGCGTGACGGCAAGTTTCTAATAGCAATCAGCCACAGACATGGGTTTATCTAGATAAAAACGGGCTTGCGAAACTCTCGCCAGCCCGTTGTTTATGAATTCGTTGTAAGCTTTCGAACTTTTAGAACACTTCCTCAAGGGATCTGCCTTAAAAATTCCAGCGCTTTATCTAAGTCACGGGTGCGCGCCATCGGCGGCAGTGAGTTTAAAAAGGCTTGGCCGTAATAGCGATTCACAATGCGATTATCACAAAGGATCAGCACACCGCGATCTTTTTCATCGCGAATCAGACGGCCAACACCTTGTTTCAGCGCAATAATCGCCTGAGGTAAGGACACTTCAGTAAAAGGATCGAGTCCCTGACGACTCACATTGTCGGCTCGGGCACGATACAGGGGCTCATCGGGCGACACAAAAGGTAATTTGTCGATGATCACGCAGCTTAACAATTTGCCGCGCACATCCACCCCTTCCCAAAAACTACTGGTGCCGAGTAATACCGCATTGCCGAGTTGGCGAAACTTCGTCAGCAGACTCTGTTTACCCGCTTGACCTTGTACCAGCAGCGGATACTGAGTGCGAGTTCGCAGTGCCAGCGCCGCTTGTTCGAGCATTTTATGGCTGGTAAATAAAATAAAAGTCCGTCCCTGCGCCGCATCTATCGCTTGCACGCACACATCCACCAACTGCTTTAACGCTTGCTGTTGATTGGTCACGCTCCCAAGTTGTCTCGGCACACAAAATACCGCTTGGCGGGGATAATCGAAGGGACTGTCGAGAATACTTTGCTGCGCATCAACGATACCCATTTCTCGGGCAAAATGAACAAGACTGCGGTTAACCTGCAAAGTTGCCGAGGTAAATATCCAGCTGGTTTCAGGCACAAATAACTGCTGGCACTCACGGGCAATATTGATTGGTGAAATTCGCAGCACCACAAAACGACTACCAAATTCAATGCTGTAGGCAGCCAGATTATTATCACAGTTAAAAAACACACTGAGCTTGTTATTCAGCTCCGCCAACTTGATGGCGATATCATCTAACAATTCACTGCGGCCAATATGGGCCATTAATAAATTCTGCAGCGCAGTTAATTCCGCTAATAAATCCCATGACGCCGCCGCGAGCGCTTTATTGCCCAGCACTAAACGCCAGTCGGATTCACCGCAGGAATATAACTGATTATGCCAGTCACTTAATTTAGCGAGGCAACGCTGACAAAATTGGGCGAGTTGCCCCGTATCACTGAGTTCGGTCTGATAAATAGCGAGTAGCTTTTGAATAAAATCATCGATAGTACGACTCGAACATTGCTGACCAAAATAGTTAACGCAAATATCGGGTAATAAATGCGCTTCATCGAAAATCACCACGTCGGGATCGGGCAGTAACTCAGCAAAGCCCGTGTCTTTGAGTACGCTATCGGCGAAAAACAAATGGTGGTTAACCACAATGATTTTGGCATCCATGGCTCGGCTGCGCGCCTTGCGAGTAAAGCAGGCATCATAAAAATCGCAACGCTTGCCAATACAGCTTTCTTTGGTACTGACCACGAGCGGCAGCGCCGAGGAATTCTCAGGTACTGAGGTCAAGCCGCCAATATCGCCATCTTTACAGGTGCTCGCCCACTGATTTATTTTCAACAAATCATCCAATAAACGCGCATCGATATGTGTCGCCTCGCTCATTTGCTTATCGAGTCGCCACTGGCACAGATAATTATTGCGCCCCTTTAGCAGCGCCAGTTTGGGCTCAATTCCCAACATGGCGACCAGCGCGGGTAAATCTTTAAAAAACAACTGCTCTTGCAGATTTTTACTGCCGGTACTAACGATAACTTGCTTACCGCTCAATATCGCGGGGATCAAATATGCAAAGGTTTTACCCACCCCTGTGCCCGCCTCAATCACCACATTACTCTTCGCCGCTATCGCCTCACTCACTTGCTGCGCCATCTGCATTTGGCTTGTGCGCGCACTAAACCCTTGAATGTGCTTAGACAATACTCCATCGGGCAAAAATGCCCGTTGCACTTCGCCCGCGAGTCGGCTCACCGCAGCAGCGCCTTTTGAGGCAGCAGGCTTAGCCACTGTTTCTTTTGAGGGAGCATGCTTTGATGTCGGTTGGCGGGTGCGAGTCAAAGGGAGAATCAATCCTTTATCAAGGTGTTAGGGAGCGTTATAAAAAATGTAGTAAGGCCACACTATAAGCTGCTGTGGGCTGCTGAGCGAGTGCATTGTGATGACTTTACTTAACCACAAGCACTGGTTAGTGCCGCAAGCCGCTAACATAAACAATAGCGTTAAGCTTAACAGCTCGAAGCATTATGCTGATTTGAGATAAGACTACAAGTTAGCAAGGATAATTTCGCGGGTTCTTTCCCTCGCGCCATACATGAGCCTCCATTTAAAGCTGTTCATTATGGGTCGTCAGTTTTGATACAAAGCTCCCAAAACAAAATACTTGAGTACGCGCAGCATTAGTTGCCATTGTTTCACCAGTGACTCGCCATAAACTCGTCGCTGAAGGCTCGACGGCGGCATATATGGATATATTCACGGCGTGTCACTGGAATGACTGTGCTTAATGATTACATACACATTGACTTCACGACTTTCTCGGTCATTGGAACAGATTACGCTGATGCTAGTTCGGCACGACTTACCAACACATTTCGGTCCACTTTCAACATCCCCTCAACAAATATGCTCAATGGCTTTATTTAGCGATAACCACCAGCCTTTCACAAAAACGCATAAATATTCTCATTTAATTCAAAATTGCTGTTGCAAAGGCTCATAAAAGCGGTTAGTTTAAATCCACTTATACGGATAGACGTCCGTAACAACGCATTCAACGCTTTACTGTATTTTGAGCAGTTGAGTCAATAAAGTTAAATACCGAGAGAGTAAAATGAGCCCACTACTGAACGCTATCCACCACCATCACCACCATATGCGGTAGCCTTCGGACGCTCACTGCCGGAGGACTATATCCTTCTGGCGGACTGATTCAAGATGATCATAAACCCCTGGAAGGAATTCCGGGGGTTTTTGCATTTAGGCGTTAATTTTGGTTTTAATTTTGATTTTAATTTAAATAGAAATTTTAGATATTTCACAAATTATCAATACGTTAGCTAGAGCACTTAACTAGAGCTCTTAGCTAGAGCCCATTGAACGGCAAGGCGTATTAAACCGATTAAACAACACATTTTGAATCTTTTAATTTTGATACTTTTGAGCGAGATAACACTATGACTGAATCGAACCGTTTACGCATCGCCATCCAAAAATCTGGCCGTCTTTCTACTGACTCTCAGCAACTGCTAAAAAGCTGTGGTGTTAAATTTTCCATTAATGAACAACGCCTTATTGCTCACGCCGACAATATGCCTATCGATTTACTGCGTGTTCGTGATGATGATATCCCAGGATTGGTGATGGACGGCGTGGTTGATATGGGGATCATCGGTGAAAACGTGCTCGAAGAGGAACAAATCGAGCGTCAAACCCTGAACAAGCCCGCAGACTGCCTCAAACTGCGTCAGTTAGATTTCGGTTCATGTCGCCTCTCGTTAGCCGTACCAACAGAATTCAGTTACGCCGATGCCTCCTCTTTAGAAGGATTACGCATCGCCACTTCTTACCCGAACCTGCTGCGCCGTTTTATGCAACAAAAAGGCATAACTTATCGCGACTGTATGTTAAAAGGCTCGGTTGAAGTCGCCCCACGTGCCGGCCTTGCCGATGGTATTTGTGATCTTGTGTCGACGGGCGCAACCTTAGAAGCCAACGGTTTATACGAAACCGAAGTAATTTACCGCTCTATGGCCTGCATCATTCAATCGACCCAAACCCAAACGCCGACTAAACAAGCACTCATCGACAAGATTCTTTCCCGCGTCAATGGCGTTATCCGCGCCCGTGAGAGCAAATACATCCTGCTGCACGCGCCAACCGAAACCTTAGATCAAATCGTCGCCCTGCTGCCCGGCGCTGAAAACCCCACCGTATTGCCATTAAATGATGATACTAACCGCGTCGCTATCCACGCCGTCAGTACTGAAGATTTGTTCTGGGATACCATGGAACAGCTGACCGCACTCGGTGCCAGCTCGATTCTGGTCATGCCGATTGAAAAAATGATGGGGTAATGTATGGAAATCCTAACTTGGTCAACCTTATCAACCGCCGAGCAGAAAACGGCGCTGAAACGCTCGCCCTTAATCGGTGACAGTGGCTTAGAGCAAAGCGTTCGCGCCATTCTCGATGCGGTGGCGACGCGGGGTGATGCCGCCATTCAAGAATTTAATCAAAAATTTGATGGCTTCAATAGCGCTAAGATTGGTGAACTCCGTATGGGCGAAGCCGAAATAGCTGCGGCAAGCGCACGGGTATCGCCAGAGCTGAAAGCGGCGATATCCAAAGCCATGGCGAACATAGATGTGTTTCACAGCGCCCAGCAATTTCGCCCGATTGATATGGAGACCGAGGCGGGAGTACGCTGCGAACTACGTAGCGAACCGATTGAAAAAGTGGGTTTATATATCCCCGGTGGCAGCGCACCATTAATTTCTACCGTGATGATGCTTGCCCTGCCCGCCAAGATCGCCGGCTGCGAACAAAGAGTATTGGTCAGCCCACCGCCGATCAACGATGCCATTATCTATGCCGCCAATGCCTGTGGGATCACCGAAATCTATCAAGTGGGCGGCGCGCAGGCCATTGCGGCACTGGCCTTTGGCACGGAAACGATTCCGGCGGTTGATAAGATTTTTGGTCCTGGTAATCGCTACGTGACGGAAGCTAAACGCTTAGTGTCACAGGATGGCCGCTGCACTGTGTGTATCGATATGCCGGCAGGCCCTTCTGAGGTGTTGGTGATTGCCGATAGCGACGCTAATTGCGAATTTATCGCCGCCGATTTACTTTCGCAAGCGGAGCACGGCCCTGATTCACAAGTGATTTTAGTGACGGATTCGCAAGCTATCGCGGACGGAGTGAATGACGCACTGACGAGACAACTTGCCGTCCTGCCGCGTTGTGATATCGCGGCAACGGCGCTATTGAGCAGTCGTACTTTGGTTGTGGACGATATGCTGCAAGCCGCGCAGGTTTCCAATCAATATGGGCCTGAGCACTTGATCATTCAAACGCGCTTTCCCCGTGAGGTGCTGAAAAACATTCGCGCCGCTGGCTCGGTATTTTTAGGCACTTATACGCCGGAATCAGTTGGCGATTATGCCAGTGGCACCAACCACGTGCTGCCGACTTACGGTTACAGCCGCGCCGTGTCGAGCCTGTCATTAGCCGACTTTAGCCGCCGCTTTACTGTGCAGGAACTCAGCGCTAAGGGTTTAATCGGATTGGGGCAAGCGGTCATGACGTTAGCCAGTAACGAATTGCTCGATGCGCACAAAAATGCCGTCGCCATTCGCCTAGCTAGCCTAGAAAAATGATCTGCTTAATCTTAAGTGATTGAAAATAGAGCTGAGTGAAGAAAATGAGCCAAGTGAGCAGCATGGAAAAGACAGTAGAACCCACAGCATCGACGTTAGCACCATCGTCATTAAAACAATCAACGTTAGCGCAATCAGCGACGCTAAATTTAGCCGAGCGCCTAGCGCGCCCTGAGTTACTGGATTTAACGCCCTACCAGAGTGCCCGCAGACTGGGCGGTCGTGGTGATATTTGGATCAATGCCAACGAGTCGCCCTTCAATAATGTCGATACGGCAGCACTCGATTTATCGAAATTGAATCGTTACCCAGAATGCCAACCGCCGCAGCTTATCAATGCCTACAGCGAATACAGTGGTGTAAACGCCAGCAAGATAGTCGCCAGCCGCGGCGCCGATGAAGCGATTGAACTGTTAATTCGCGCCTTTTGTATTCCAGGTGTCGACAGCATCGCCTGCTTTGGCCCGACGTACGGCATGTATGCCATCAGCGCGAACACCTTTAATGTGGGCGTTAAAGCGTTAAATCTCAGCGCGGAATATGGCTTGCCGACAAGCTATGCCGAGGACGTTCGCGGCGCAAAACTGGTGTTTATCTGCAATCCCAATAATCCGACCGGGACTGTGATCGACAAAGCCATTATTGAGCAAGCGATCAACGCCCTGCCCGACGCGCTTGTGGTGATCGATGAGGCCTATATTGAGTTTTGTCCTGAATACAGTGTGGCGGATTTACTGGAAAGCTATCCGAATCTAGTGGTGCTACGAACCCTGTCAAAAGCCTTTGCACTCGCCGGCGCACGCTGTGGTTTTATGCTGGCAAACGAGGCAGTGGTCGAAATCATTATGCGCGTAATTGCACCCTATCCTGTGCCACTGCCCGTGAGTGGGGTCGCCACACAGGCGCTATCAAGCGCTGGCGTTGCACGGATGAAAGTGCAAGTTGCACAATTAAATGAGCAAGGCGCCAGACTCACAGCGGCGATCAGCGCTTATTGTTCAAAATCGAATAGTTCAGATTCGCGCGCCCGCGTGCTTAAGCCTAACGGCAATTATGTGCTGGCTGAATTTGATGATGTCGCCAAGGTCGCAGCGTTACTGCAAGGCAGCGGCGTTGTCGCCCGCGCCTACAAAGACCCAAGGCTTGCCAAGGCTATCCGCTTTAGCTTCAGTTCAAAGGCGGATACCGATGTGTTAGTGAATTTATTTGAATCGCAACGCACTGAGCAATCACCAGAAACGAATAATAAGTAACTAAACATAAAAACTAATAAAACCAATAAAAAGCGAATGCAGCACTGAAGGTAAAATCAGCTTAAGCATTAGCTAAACGAATTGAATTTGAAGGTAGAGCCATGAACCCACAATTTATCCCAAACGTTGCACAAAAAATTCTGTTTATCGACCGCGATGGCACCTTGATTGAAGAACCCGTCACCGACAAACAGGTCGATAGTCTGGCTAAATTAGTGTTTGAGCCACAGGTTATCCCCGCTTTGCTACGTCTGCAAAAGGCGGGATTTCGTTTAGTCATGGTCAGCAATCAAGACGGCCTTGGCACACCGTCTTTCCCGCAGGAAGATTTCGACGCGCCCCACAATATGATGATGCAAATTCTCACAAGCCAAGGGGTTAACTTTGAAGATGTGGTGATTTGCCCGCACTTTAACGATGAAAATTGCAGCTGCCGTAAACCTAAGCTTGGGCTAGTAAAAGACTATCTCACCCAAGGTTGCATCGATTTCACCCAATCGGCGGTGATTGGCGATCGCGAAACCGATGTGGAGCTGGGCAATGCCATGGGCATTAAAAGCCTTAAATATCAACGCGACACTTTAGGCTGGAACGCCATCGCCGATGCGCTGCTGAATAAAGGCCGCACCGCAACGGTCGTGCGTACCACCAAAGAAACCGATATTCGTGTGGCTGTTGATCTCGACAGCCCCGTTAAAGGCAAAATCGACACTGGCATTGGCTTTTTCGACCACATGCTCGATCAAATTGCCACCCACGGTAATTTTAGAATGGATGTGAAAGTCGATGGCGACTTGGAAATCGACGATCACCACAGCGTCGAAGACACGGCGCTAGCCATAGGTGATGCCCTGCGCCAAGCGCTCGGTGACAAACGCGGCATTGCCCGTTTTGGCTTTAGTCTGCCGATGGACGAAGCCAAGGGCGAATGTCTGCTGGATATCTCTGGTCGTCCTTTTATCAAGTTCTCGGCCAATTTTGAGCGCGAGCATGTGGGCGAAATGGCCACTGAAATGGTGCCACACTTCTTCCGCTCCTTTGCCGATGGCCTGCGCTGTACGCTGCATCTGTCGACGCAGGGCGATAACGATCACCACAAGGTTGAAGCCCTGTTTAAAGTGCTCGGCCGCGCGCTGCGCCAAGCGGTTAAAGTCGAAGGCGATATTCTGCCATCGAGCAAAGGCGTACTTTAAGGCATCAGCATAAATCGTTTAAGAGGTTAGGATGCAACAAGACACTCTATTAACAGCTGGTCAGCAATTAACAGCAAATGAATCACCAGATGCTGAAACCGTCATCATAGACACGGGCTGCGCCAATTTAAACTCAGTACGTTTCGCCTTCGAGCGTTTAGGCGCTAAGGTATTGGTCACAGACGATAAAGCCAAAATCAAAGCGGCAAAACGTGTGGTGCTGCCGGGTGTAGGCACAGCGGGTGTAGCCATGGCGTCCTTGCATGAAAAAGGCTTAGTCGAACTCATCCAAGGCCTGACTCAACCGGTGCTAGGCGTGTGCCTTGGCATGCAAATGTTGGCGACGATTTCTAAGGAGCGCGGCGGCAAAGGTCAAGATTGTGAGTGCTTAGGCATAATCCCAACCGACATTTGTGAGCTGGATACGCAGTTACTCAAAGCTGAAAGCCTACCTTTGCCACACATGGGTTGGAACCAACTTAAGCTAACAACAAAGTCACAAGGCGCCAACAGCCCTAACGTTCACCCGCTGTTTGCGGGTATTGAAGATGGCAGTTATGTATATTTCGTCCACAGTTACCGCGCGCCGTTGAGCGAATTCACCTTAGCCGAATGTACTTATGGTGAAGGTTTTAGCGCCGCCATTGGCAAAGGCAACTTTATGGGCGTGCAGTTCCACCCCGAAAAAAGTGCCGCCGTGGGCGCGCAAATTCTGCGTAACTTTTTACAGATGGACGAGTTACTGATGAACGAAGCTCTGATGAACAAAGCGCTGCGAAGCAACTCTGCTGATGGCCAAGCGGGTGTAAATAAGGCTGACCAATGAATATATTACTCATCAAAAAACCAGTTATTAATAAATCACTTATAAACAAATCAATCAAGGATGTGAGCTTATGATTATTCCTGCAATTGATTTAATTGATGGCAATGTTGTCCGCCTCTATCAAGGTGATTACGGCCAGCAGACCACCTTTGATTTAAGTCCTTTGGCGCAGCTGCAATCCTACGAGGCTCAAGGCGCGAAGTGGTTGCATATCGTTGATTTAACAGGCGCGAAAGATCCCGCTAAACGCCAAACTCGCCTTATCAGTCAACTCGTGGCGGGACTAAACGCTAATATTCAAGTTGGCGGTGGCATTCGCACGGAAGAACAAGTCACTGAATTATTAAATATCGGCGTAAAACGTGTGGTAATTGGCTCGCTGGCAGTGAAAGAACCTGAGTTAGTCAAACAATGGTTTATCAAATACGGCAGCGAAGCGATTTGCCTCGCACTCGATGTCAATATCAACCAAAGCGGCGAGAAAATTGTCGCCGTATCCGGTTGGCAAAGTGGCGGCGGTAAGAGTTTAGAATCCCTTGTAGAAACCTTTAGCGCGGTCGGCTTAAAGCATGCGCTAGTAACTGATATTAGCCGTGACGGCACCTTAACGGGCGCGAATACCGAGCTTTATCAAGAAATTGCTGCAAGTTATCCCGATATCGCTTGGCAAGCCTCCGGCGGTATTGCGACTCTTGAAGATGTTGCCGCCGTGCGTGACAGCGGCGCTGCGGGCATCATTATCGGTAAAGCCTTGCTTATCAATCAGTTTAACGTAGCGGAGGCAATCCAATGCTGGCCAAACGACTAGTTCCCTGTTTAGATGTGAAAGACGGTAAAGTAGTGAAAGGCGTGCAGTTTCGTAACCACGAAATTGTCGGTGATATCGTGCCGTTAGCCGCGCGTTATGCCGAAGAAGGCGCCGATGAGCTAGTGTTTTATGACATTACCGCCAGCGCCCACGAACGTGTGGTCGATAAATCTTGGGTGAGCCGCGTGGCGGAGCAGATTGATATTCCCTTCTGCGTGGCAGGTGGCATTAAAACCATTAGCCAAGCCCGTGAATTATTAGCCTTTGGGGCGGATAAGATTTCGATTAACTCGCCCGCCTTGACCGATCCAAGTTTAATCTCACGCCTGCAGGACGAGTTTGGCCGCCAGTGTATCGTGATTGGCATCGACTCCTTTTTCGATGCCACCAGCAACAGCTATAAGGTAAAGCAATTTACCGGCGATGAAGCGGCGACTAAGGATACGCAGTGGTTTACCCAAGACTGGGTTGAAGAAGTGCAAAAACGAGGTTGTGGTGAAATCGTGCTCAATGTGATGAACCAAGACGGCGTGCGCGGCGGTTACGATATCAAGCAGTTAAGTCTTGTTCGCGCCATCTGCGACGTGCCGTTAATTGCCTCGGGCGGCGCTGGGACTATGGCGCATTTTCGCGATGTATTTATTGAAGCCAAGGTCGATGCGGCGCTGGCAGCGAGCGTATTCCACAAGGCGATTATCAACATTGGTGAGTTAAAAGCCTACTTAGCGGCCGAAGGGATCGCGATTAGACGCTAGAGCGGTTCTAGGTTCTAGGTTCTAGGTTCTAGGTTCTAGGTTCTAGGTTCTAGGTTCTAGGTTCTAGGTTCTAGGTTCTAGGTTCTACAAACGGATTAAGAGTGAACACTATGTCAACGCAAACAAACACTAAAGCGGATTTTAGCGAGCTGGATTGGGACAAACAGGATGGGCTTATTCCTGCCGTGATCCAAAATCACTTATCGGGCAAGGTATTAATGCTCGGTTACATGGATAAGGCCGCGCTGGAAAAAACCTTGAGCACAGGTGATGTCACCTTTTTCAGCCGTTCAAAACAGCGCTTGTGGACTAAGGGTGAAACCTCAGGTAATACGCTAAAGTTGGTGGCTATCGATAAAGACTGCGATAACGACAGCCTGTTAGTGCAAGTGATCCCCAACGGCCCAACCTGCCACAAAGGCACCGAAAGTTGCTGGTTAGATGACAATGCACACCCTTTCTTGAACAACCTCGCCAGCTTAATCACCTCGCGTAAAGGGCAAAGTGCCGATTCAAGCTATACAGCGTCTTTATTTGCGCGCGGCACTAAACGTATCGCCCAAAAGGTCGGGGAAGAAGGCCTTGAAACCGCCCTTGCCGCTGCGACCCACGATAAGGAAGAGTTAGTTAACGAAGCCTCAGATCTTATCTATCACTTGCTGGTATTGCTTGAAGATCAAGACTTAAGCCTCAGTGACATCACAGCAAACTTGCTGGCAAGACATGAAAAGGCGCTGCAGAGCAAAGCATAAACGGCTCACAGGCTCTGATATCACGCTAGTCGCTTACATCTAGAAATGCCGCACACTTGAGCCAAGTCTGCGGCATTTTTTATCTTGCCATAAATCTAGCTAACTCCTCTTTCCTTCCCCTCGTTGACCATAAACTCAGTGTGAGTTAGGCATGTCTTCCAGCTTAGCCACATGACAAAAAACAAACAAAATACTGTTGTAATGGTTGACAAGTACACCTCAAATCCCTAAGGTAGCCTCCGTTGCCGTTAGGTTATTAAGGCAAGGCATAAAAACACTTATCCGTTTTTACTCAACACACGCTAAGGCAAGTTTTATGTGTTTCACAGCATTTTATACTCCCTATCTGTAGCCGCAATGGCATAGATAGGCTCCCTCGCCTGACCTTCCATTGTGGCCATATCCTTTCGGATCCACTGAACGCCACTGTCTCATTTGCTTAAATCATTTTGTGCTTGAAGCGCATCAAAATCATTTAAGACAGTTACTTTAGGATCAAATCTTTAGCTCATTTCTTGCAACACGCTTTTGAGATCATGTTATGACACAGAATAAAATTTTCGGCAGTCTGCTGCTTATCGCAGGCACCACAATCGGCGCGGGTATGCTGGCTTTGCCTATCGCTTCGGCGGGACTTGGTTTTGGTACGTCCTCCGCCATCATGTTGATCCTATGGGCGCTAATGGCCTACACGGCACTGCTAATGGTGGAAATCCATCAATTCGCCCCCAGCGATGCCAGCCTTAATCACTTGGCGCAACGCTTATTGGGCCGTAAAGGCCAGTTGATCGCCAATAGCGCCTTGATGTTTTTACTGTACGCCCTCTGCGCCGCCTACATTGCCGGTGGCGGTGAGCAAGTGAACCAAAAGCTGAGCACTTGGCTAGGGCTAAGTTTGCCACCACAGGCGGGCGCGATCCTGTTTACCCTGCTGATTGGGACGATTGTGGGCATGGGAACCCACTGTGTGGACCTTATCAATCGCGGTTTATTTGCCCTTAAGCTATTGGCATTATTGCTTATGTTGGCCTTGTTACTGCCGCAGGTAGAAAGCCCACATTTACTCGAACTCCCACTTAACCAAGGTTTAATTATCACGGCTATTCCGGTGATTTTTACCTCCTTTGGTTTCCACGGTTCGATTCCATCAGTGGTGCGCTACTTAGGCGTTGAGGTTAAATCCCTGCGCAGGATCATGCTACTCGGCTCCGCTTTACCACTGGTCATTTATCTTTTGTGGCAAGTAGGTAGCCAAGGCGTATTGAGCCAAAGCCAATTGCTCGAAAACCAAAGTTTATCGAGCTTTATCAATCAACTGGCGAGCGAACTGCACAGCGAATACTTAAGCAGCGCGATCAGTTTGTTTGCCGATCTCGCCCTTGCGACTTCGTTTTTAGGGGTGAGTTTAGGCTTGTTTGATTTTATGGCCTCGACCTTAAGACGAGAGGATAACTTTTCTGGCCGTAGTCTGACCGCTGCCATCACCTTTTTGCCGCCCTTAGGTTTTGCGCTTTTCTACCCACAAGGTTTTATCACAGCCCTAGGTTATGCGGCGATTGCACTGGTGATCCTCGCCATCTTTTTACCTGTAGCCATGGTGTGGACACAGCGCAAGATGCGAGATGCTGCCAATCTGCCGACGGGATATCGGGTCGCGGGCGGTAAGTTTGCCCTACTGCTCGCCACACTTTGCGGAATCGTGGTGATCGCCGCGCAGATGTTTAGCTAGCTCCAATTCACTCACCAAGAGTGAGTTAACTAAAAGTTAGCTAGCTCGAATAAAAGATTAGGTACAAGAGCCTGTAAAGCTTCAACTATTGACAGCAGGCTCTTGTCTATTCGATGATCCTTCCACATTAGTCAGCTAAGCCCTTGAGTGTTAAACTGCCTCTGATGCTCGTGCACGCGGCGACAGCGGCTAAGAAGACGGCTCCTAGAGTCAGTGACTAAAGACGGTTACTAATGTCAGTTACTAAAGTCAGTTGCTAAAAAAGTACCTCAGCAAGATACCGATGCAAAGCAGGCGTGATTGTATTTGTGCAATGCTAAGGCACGAGTTTGATCAGGGCTCAGTGAATAAGGAAAGAAATCGAACCCAATGCCAATCCACAACAAGCCAAGCCGTAGCAGTGCTTCTGATAGCAAGGCACCTCAACACGAGGCAACGGAGACATCCGCTGGCCCTCACAGAGGTGCTGCAGGTTCTGGGACGGATACTCATGTTGCAACACAAAGCCGCCGTAAATTCCCCCTGAAAAAGACTTTATTGGCGACCAGCTTAACGGGCATCTTGGCGGGGGTGGCGTTAACTGTTTGGATTGTGAATACCCAGGCTGAAAAACTGATCATGCAGGCGGCAAACTTTGCCCTCGTAGGCATGGACAGCGAACTGATTGACATTGAATTAGGGGAAAGTCAGTTAGAACATTGGCGCATTACTTCTGCCAATCTTAGGGTGCATGACAGCCATATCACGCTTAATGATGTGAATATCCAGCTAAAACTTGACTGGCCGCAGAGCTTTGCCGAGCTGAAACAGTTCAGCCAAATTGCTTACCTCACTCAAAAAATCACCCAAATCTCCACAGGTGATATTGAAGTCGAGTTAGGGCAATCGCTATTTTTGCCCAATCGAAATGCCATCGATGAACAAGGCCCTGCCTTGGCCTTAGATATCAAATCATTACCCCTCATCGATATCGGCAAAACCAGCCTTATTCTCAAAGCTCACCAACTCGACACCCAAAATGATTTACCCGCCTATCGTTTGGTAATGGACAAGTTGAGCCTTAACGGCGCGGGGGAAATCAACAGCGAGTTTAGCCACGAAGGTGAAAGCATCGCCAAACTCAAAGCCACACTCGCAGCCCAACAGTGGCAACTGGCAAGTCAAATTGCACTCGCGCCGCTGCTTACAAGCTTGCATCAAATCAGCCTGAGGCAAACGCAAGACAGTGTGCTGAGTCCATTAACTGAACTTGATAAAGAGTGGCAAGCGTTAGCGATTGATCTACAAGGTCAATTAGTGTCCGACAGCCGTATTACATTAACTTCGGGCGAGCTTATCAGCCAGCACCAATTAATTGATCCTAAGCTGACCTTTAATCAGTTGGCGGCGCTAGAACTTGCGCCAAAACCCGAGCTTGTGTCAAAACCTAAGTTAGCATTTAAGATTGCCGGACATTTAGCCGAACTTGACCTAAGCCTTGAGCCCTTTACCATAGCCTTGACTCCCAATGCAGCCCAGCAACAGCGATTGATGCAGCTGCTCGATGAGACGCTGGCGAAACCTTTAACTCAGCCTCCATCCAAATCGGCAGCCAAGCCCGCTTCGGAGCAAGTGTCTAATCAAGTTGCAAGTCAAACAGCGAGTCAAATCGCTCAGCTGCTGTCAGGGCTCAAAAGCACAGATGCACCAGTGGGGATCGCGCTGACATTAAGTGAAGCCCTGCATTATCCGCTGACTCAAATCCAGCAAGATGCACAGAGTCAACCGCTTAAGAATGAGCCGCTTGATAATAAGCCGCTTAGCTTCAAGCTTCCCCGAATTGAGCTAAAAACCTTAAGCAGTAAACTCGATACCCAAATCGATTTGGCCAATGTTGAAGTGGTCAAGTCCGCCGAAGCGCTGTTCTTCCAAACAGATTGGCGCCTTAACGCTAAACAAACCAGCTCACTGCAATTATCTGAATTGTGGGCGAATACGCCCCAAGATCTCAGCTGGAATAGCAGCCAGTTAACCACTGCGGGCAAATTGAGCTTTAATCAAACGCCAAGCTCAACCGACTGGCAATTCATTACGACGCCTATCGGCGCTGCCACCCAAACACAGCAAAATGCCGGCGACACGCTGCAGCTAACTGTGGGCGAGCTTAAACAGCTCCGTGCTCAAGATAACAATGCGGCTAAACATGCCGATGTGAGCCTTGGCAGTATCACAATAAATGCTCTTGCACCGCTTACCGTAAGCTCGCAGCGCAACTCAAATACCAGCTCAAGTATCAGCTCAGGACAAACTTCAGTGCCCGCGTCCGATACTGCAAACCAATTAACACTGGCCTTACCGCCTTTGAACTTGGCACTGGAGCAGCTGCATTTTTCGCAAACCACACAGACGGTTGTTAGTGAAACGGCTGCTGTTGATATAAAAAAGGCTGAAACGACTGCTATTGAAACGAAAGTGACAGAAGCTAGCGCTGAAAAAAGTGCAGATAAAAGTTCTGATAAAAATCAGAACAATAGCATCACAACTAAAACCGATATGAGCGCGGGCAGTTTCTCGATTGCATTCCAAAAAGCCATGTCATTTGAGTTTAAGCCCGAGGTCGAAACCCCACTCGACTCGTTGCTCGCAGCCACTTGGCAGAATCAGCTTGAATGGCAAGCCAATCAGCTCAATATCGAAAAGCAGCTCAGCAGCAAAGGTCGCAGCCGTAAAGAAACCGTACTCAAGCTGGACAAGTTAACGCTGGCACAAAGCTTAAATTGGAAAAATAATACGCTCTTTGGTGATGAGCACTGGCAAGTGGGCACTGTTGAGCTGCAAAGCCAACACAAGCTGAACCTTGCCACTGAGAGCAAACCTCTAGTGCTGACGGGTCAATGGGTTGTCGACACTAGCATGACCGAGGCGCTGTCCTTGCTCAATCAAACCCAGCCCTTGCCTGCTGAGCTTAATGTCACGGGTCATAACCAATTACAGGCACAGTTTAATTTAACCCAACAGCGCGATCAGACCCAATTTGCCATGCAAATTACCCAGTCGATGACCGAACTTGAAGGTTTTTATAAGGACACCACCTTTGAGGGGGGAAAACTGCAGGCGCAATGTGAGTTTACTTGGGGCCAATCTCATAAAAAACAGCAAGATAAAGGCTATTTTAGCAGTCTCAGTAAGCTAAATTGTCCGCAGACAATGATGACCTTTAACCTGTTTGATCCTGGCTTTCCACTGACCGATATCGAAGTGGAAGCCGATATCGCCCTTGGTAAAGATGCCGAGAAACTGCCCGACAATTGGATACAGCAACTCACAGGCTTAAGTGACACCGATGTTTCCATGACCGCCAAAGGCAAAGTACTCAGCGGCCAGTTCCTGCTACCAGAATTTAATCTGAAATTACAGGATAAATCCCATGCGTATCTGCTGCTGCAGGCCATGAGTCTGGAAGAAGTTCTGCGCATTCAACCGCAAATTGGCGTCTATGCCGATGGCATATTCGATGGCGTATTACCCGTCGATTTAATCAACGGCAAAGTCTCGATCACAGGCGGTCAACTCGCCGCCCGCGCCCCCGGCGGCTTAATCGCCATTTCGGGTAATCCGGCGGTTGAACAAATGCGCCAATCCCAGCCATACCTAGATTTTGTCTTTTCGACGCTAGAACACTTACAATACAGTCAATTATCGAGCAGCTTTGACATGGACCAAGCCGGTGATGCTAAGCTACTCGTCGAAGTGAAAGGCCGCAGCCAAGGGGTTGAACGTCCTATTCACTTGAATTACTCTCATGAAGAGAACATGCTGCAATTATTTAGAAGTCTGCAAATTGGTAATGACTTGCAGGACAGAATCGAAAAATCAGTGAAGTAACAAGGAAACCTCAGTGAAGATAATTCAATTACAGCAAGTTAGCCTAGGTGCCCGAAGCGCGCTTGTCGCATTGTTCGCACTCGCCGCATTGCAGGGCTGTGCGCCCACAGTAAAAATAGAACCGCCGGATAAACCTATCGTTATCAATCTCAATGTGAAAATTGAACATGAGATACGGATCAAAGTGGATAAGGAATTAGATCAACTCCTGTCAGACGATAAGCTGTTCTAATTGATTAAGAATTGAGGAATCACCATGAAATCAATCCGACTAAAAACAAAGTTATTATTGCTATTAACCCTCAGCGTCTTAAGCATAAGCGCCTTTGCCATGTCACTTCAAGACGCTAAATCACAGGGCTATTTAGGCGAACAAGCCAACGGCTACTTGGGATTAGTGCAAGCCAATCCCGAAGCCAAAGCCGTGATGGATGACGTGAATAACAAACGTCGCGCCCACTACGAAACCATCGCCAAGAAGAACAAACTCTCCCCCGCCGACGTCGCTAAACTCGCCGGTGAAAAAGCCATAGCCGCCACAGATAAAGGCAACTATGTGCAAGATGCCAAAGGAAAATGGATTAAAAAGTAGTCCGCTTTTAAAGCGCACTAGCGCATAGAGCAAAACGAATAGACATAAAAAAACGCCTGCAATTGCAGGCGTTTTCATTAGTGGTCGATAAAGGGAATGATTTGCTGGCCAATACCTTTGAGTGAGGATCTAGATTTTAGATTGTTTGATGGAGTTTGGTTAAGCACTGTCATTCCAGTGACTCGCAGCAAGTACATCCGTGTATGCTCGACCGTGACATCCCTGTCACGGACGGTCACTTCCATGACTGTGCTTAATCTCATCGACCCCGGCGTAAACTGGGTAACCAAATTTAACAATGGGTGTCTCATTAAATTTTCCCGGTCAAATATTCTTCGCCATGCGGATGAATTTCATACCTAATATTTCTTTCATATAATCCGCCTAGTATTTTTAAAATTATAAATGCATTTAGAGCAATAGGTGTCCAACAATGCCCCCGACCCCAGTAGCCCACAGACTCTCAAAAACCGAGCTTAGAAACACACGAGAACGAGCTTTTAATGTTTTACCCATAGACACCTCCTTAATGTTGTCTTGACCCATAGGAATCAATCTAATACTTACGTAACGCAACAAAACTAACAGAAAGGCTACAGAGCCAACAAGCAACACAGGGAGCGTCACTCCCCCACCTAAAGCCCCCATTGGTCTAAATACACTCACTCATAACGCCTCCATAAACGGCACAAAATGGCTGGCTATAATTGGCGACGAAGGAGCACAAGCCAGCTGTTTTGTGTCCGCGTTTTAATGGCCTTATTAGGTGACGTTACCCAATTTTAGCCAGTGTTTCTTGAGCAGCTACCATTATCATTTTCCACTGAGAGTCTTTTAATAACTCATCAATAGATTGATTTTCGCTATCAATATTTTGCTCAAAAAGTTTTGTAAACTCCCAGAGGATTAACTTTTCATCCGGAGTGAAACTTTCAGATATTAAACCGGGACCTTGAGGTAAGGATTCCATAACTAAATCATCAAACCACCAACAAACAAATTCGCTTTTATAGTCGATGTAATCAACCTTTGACGCAAATATTTTCTGTTCTGAAGGGGAAGACAAGAAATTTAAAATTTCTAAGCACGATTCCCTGAACTCCAAAGCGGTACTTTCCATAGTTATCTAACCTTTGTATAGTTCGCATGCGCGTTTACCTCATTAGACCAGTAAAAACGCGCATGGTTAACTACCTGTAATAAAAGGAACTTACCAGCTTTTGTTTAGATATACCACCAGGAAAAACGCGCATGCGCGTTTTCCAAACCTATTATCTCAAGCTGTCAAAAAATAAGTTATCGATTATAAATGCTATATATATGAAGCTCTTATGTAAACGCGCACAAATATTTTCAATCTAGTCCTTGAAAACTACACAAACCAGATAATACTGTATAAAAAAAAGGGCTATCCACTTAGCACAACCAACCACTATATATTGTGGTTATCGATTTTTAATTGATTGGTACGTTATTGGCTTAGAGCGCACAGCTTGTTCAAGCAACCTGTAGAATAATAATCCCCGTGAATCTGAATTTCTTCTGTTGAAGCGAAATGTAAACTCGTCTAAATAATAATCAAGTTGCTTAGCCTTTACCGCGCCTTGATACGTACCTAAAAGCCATCTTTTACATAATGATGAGACTCGATGTACCCCAGCCATTGTTTCATGTGCAGGTACAGATGAACCTAAATGCACTATCCGATTATGCTTATATCCTTTTTTGTCTATTTGTTTGTATGCTTGAGAACCATCACTACAAATTGTGCTATCAGGTTCTATTACATCTTGAATGAATTGATGGATATGTTCTTTAGTTGCACTTTCTACTTGCCTTAAACGTATTCGCCCAAATCCAGAGGGTGATAGCAGCTCAACAGCCACCAAAACTACAGCTTTACGTTTACCCTGTTGATTTTTAATAGATGATTTTGGAATGACACCACCTATTAATGTTTCGTCAACTTCTACGATGCCGGACAGTTTATCTCTTTCAGGATCAACCATGGCATATCTTAACTTGTGCATTAAAGACCAAGCTGTTTGATAACTCCCAAGACCTAATAGCCTTTGGACTCCAAGAGCGCTGACCCCATTCTTTTGATTTGTAAAAAACCAAACAGCTGCAAACCAACTTTTCATGGGGGTTCTTGTTTTGTCAAAAAGTGTACTTGATGTTACTGAACATTGAGAACGGCAAGCATGACATTTTAACTTGCCATTACTTAACTGATAAGGTGATTGATGGCTCGAACAGCTTGGACAAATGAATCCGTTTGGCCAACGAAGTGCATAAAGGTAGCTGGTGCAAGATTGTTCATCATGAAACCAATCAACAAATTCGTCCCAATTTGTAGGGTAATCGACGCCAGCTTTTAATAGATACGATGAAGTTTTCATTACTACATATTGACACTGGTGGTGCTAAATGGATAGCCCTTATAAAAAATCAGTATTAAGGGCGGTAAAAAACCGGACACCACAACTCTTTTAGCGCTGCGCAAACAATATAGAAAACACTGCCAACCATAGTTCAATAAAAACTCCTCCCTCTTGAACCTCTAGACTACGCAAATGCTAAAAGGTGCGCCATGGTGATTGGCGAGACGACCGTCCGCCCAGGGCCGCTTTTTGGCATCCATGCCATCGCGGCATTTGTAAATCCTTTCACATCAGACGGGGCGGTCGAGCATCCAAGGACGGACTGGCTGCGAGTCGTCAAGTGAACACCATGGCAAACCAGACCAAAAAGACCGACCATCCAAAATTCTTTTTTTCTTTTAGAAATACACAAACAACATCAAAAAATCAGGGCAAAATATCTTCAAATGTAAGCTCTAATCTTTTGAATTGAAAATCCCGGACACCCACAACTTTCTTGCTTAGCGCTACACGAACAACACCGAGATAACCAGTTCAAGTCCGCGTAAAATGAGAACTCCTGTTTTTAAATCAACAGACTACGCAAATGCCGAAAGGTGCGCCATGGTGATTAGCGAGACGACCGTCCGCCCCATGGACGGGGCGGTCGAGCATCCAAGGATGGACTCGCTGCGAGTCGATGAGTCAATACCATGGCAAACCAGACTGCGTAGTGAGTTTGATACTAAAAGCAGAGCCAATAAAGAGTAATAAGACTTACGAATTATCATTGGATAGCATTAAATAGAAAGGTGTCGAAGATTCACGTGACTAATTTTAGGAAAAGGCTTTCTTAGCAGAAAAGAGTACGTATAGTGCACTAACGCCATTAGGATTTGAGCGAATTATCAGCAAGTGGTTAATATCAAAAGCAATCGTGATGTATGGCTAATGGTAGAGATTAAAAACCAATGATGACTATTGATCTACAACCACATTATGCCGCAACCACATGGCGCTGCGCACGCAGTGGGTGTAAGCGATTATGCATCACTTTGATGGTTTCAAACTGCACCATAGTTTTCGCGCCCGACAAAACACATTCGGGTGACAATAACATCACTAGCGCCGACTGTAGGGTATTTTCAACCACGAGGGCGAGCACTCTTTGCTTTTGGCATTTAAGCTCAAAGACTTTACCCACATCGCTATAAACACAGACATCACTGGTATCAAAAAACCATGATTTAGGCATTTGCGGCGTCAGCATAAAATGGGCTGCGGTGGCATTGAGGGCAATTTGAACAATTGCAGCATCGGACAAAGACAGGGTTTTAGGTAATCTATCGAGTAAGCTCATATAGAATTTGGCGTGCGCAATATTAAATTCCATGCTGGATAAGGCATCAGGAATGAGTAATTTTGCTTTATAAGACGTCAGAAATTCAATCTCGGAACCTAACGATACGCCTAAAACACCATACGAATCGTTATATTTCCATTGCCAATCTTTTTGTGGCATTAATAACATAACGGTGACCCAATATTTGAACACTGGGACATAATAGTAGATATTTTATCCAATATCAAAATAAAAATAATAAAATACAAATTATTTAACAGTTACTTAGTCGATCTAATATAGGATCTTAACAGCGATCTAGGGATCGTTTTAGATCGCTGTTGAAGAATAAGATCTTATTTTAGATCGTTATATTGATCTTAAGATCATTATTTTAAGCGGTATGCATTCACAATTTCTTTAATTAACTTCGGACCTTGATAAATAAAACCCGAATAAATCTGCACCATAGTGGCGCCCGCATCAAATTTAGCCAAGGCATCTTCGGCACTATTGATGCCGCCCACACCGATGATCGGGATCTGCCCTTTCAAACATATCGCTAACTGTTTGATCACTTTGGTAGACAGCTCTGTCAACGGTTTGCCGCTTAAGCCGCCGCTTTCATTGGCGTTGGCAAGCCCGCTAACACCATCACGCGTTAAGGTAGTATTGGTCGCAATTGCGCCATCAAATTTGTTTTTAATCAAAGCTTGCGCGATATTTTCAATTTCTTCGATGGTTAAATCTGGAGCAATTTTAAGCGCGATGGGCACATATTTTTTATGCTTTTCGGCCAGTTCAAGTTGCTTAGTTTTAATTGCGCTCAATAATTCATCTAATAGATCGCCATATTGTAGCGATCGCAATCCTGGGGTATTGGGTGATGAAATATTCACCGCAATATAAGCCGTATGGAGATAAACTTTATCCATGCAGATCAAATAATCGTCTTTACCTTGTTCTACTGGGGTGTCTTTATTTTTACCAATATTGACGCCAACCATAATGTTGGTCTTTTTAGCGATCAAATTTTTGACCAGATTATCGACACCTTTATTATTAAACCCCATGCGATTAATAATGCCTTTGGCAGGCTTTAATCTAAATAGGCGGGGTAAATCATTACCAGGTTGTGGTCTTGGGGTCACAGTGCCCACTTCAACATGACCAAATCCCATCGCATGAAAGGCATCAATCGATTCGCCGTCCTTGTCCATACCCGCAGCGAGTCCCACTGGGTTAGGAAAAGTCAGTCCCATAACACTCACGGGAGCCGGTGCAATCGTTTGTCCGTATAGACACGTTAACGGGCTATTGGCGGTCATTTTTAGACTGCCTATAGCAAGATGGTGAGCTCGCTCAGGATCCATCTGAAACATGACTTTCTGTGCGATTTTATAAAACATGTACTTTCCTCGACCTAAAAAAAGCCCCGGCGATCGCCAGGGCTTCTGATTGTTATAATAAGTTTACTTTTGGCCTTCGCAGTGAAGGATCAGAAGGTTAAGTTCACGTAGGGCGACAGAGAACTTAGCAAACTCATGGCTTTGCGACGTTTTGAAGTCAGCTAGCATATGGAACCATCTTTCCAATAAGCCTTGATTGATCTCAATCCATTGAGAAATCACGCTTTCGGCATCACAGGTTGCACTGCAGGTTCTTAGTACCACTGAACTTAATGCACGTTGTTGCCAATCTAACTCTTCCCTAAAGGCGGCACGAGCCAGTGCTTGCCAATGGTTAGCCACAGGTTGAGCGCTGATCTGTTCTAAGAACCAGTGCAGCTCAACGCGGGCGCCGAGTTTGAAGTAAGTTTCAGCCACTAGCGCAACTGTCTTATCTTCTGTTTGGGCAATTTGGGCAATGTCTAAGGCAGAGAACAAGGTGCTCATGTTAGCCACAATGGTTGCCACAGCTTGTGGTACGTTTTCTTTGACCAAAGCATTGATCTCAGATTGGATACCTTTAGCTTCTTCTTCAACCAGATATAAATGAACATTATCTTTAATTTGTTCAAATACAGGTTTGAAGAAAGCAACTGTCTGTTCGATGCTACCAGTGCGGTTACGGTGACGGAGGAACCAGCGGCTAGCACGACGCATATTGCGGCGTAACTGATGCAGCATTTCACCTTGAACCACAGCAGGAACTATGCCGTTTAAGTCAGTGATCGATTTTGTTAATTCAGCTAAACCAAATACTTCGCGGGCCATAGTGTAGCAAATTGCCGCGTCAGCAACTGAGGCACCTGTCTCATCTTGCATACGTTGAACAAAATTCAACCCCATATCGTTAACGAGTTCATTGGCGAGTGAGGTCGCAATGATTTCGCCACGCAGTGGATGGGTTGCCATTTTGTCGCTGTATTTTTCCTGAAGTTTTTTCGGGAAATAGGCGATAAGCAATTGGCTTAACAACGTATCTTCAGTGATTTCTGGCGTCACTAATTGCTCTTTCAGCACCATCTTCGCATAGGCAACCAGTACTGATAGCTCAGGACGTGTTAACGCACGACCACTGGCTAAACGCTCAGCCAATTCGTCGTCAGACGGTAAGAACTCTAAGGCTCTGTCTAACTTGCCTTCTTTTTCCAGATACTGGATAAAGCGGATCTGCTCTTTTAACTGCTCAGCACCACGCACTTGAGTCACAGAGATAGTACGCGTTTGATCTTTACAGTCTTGCAGTACGATGTGGCCGACTTCTTCAGTCATTTCTTCCAGTAAACGGTTACGTTGTTTCAACGTCAGTTCACCTTCAGTTACCATAGCGTTCAGCAAAATCTTGATGTTCACTTCGTTATCTGAACAGTCCACACCACCTACGTTATCCACGAAGTCAGTGTTGATACGGCCGCCGTTAGACGCATATTCGATACGACCTAACTGAGTACAACCTAAGTTACCGCCCTCGCCGACTATCTTAGCGCGCAGTTCGCCACCGTTGACACGCAATGCATCGTTGGCGCGATCGCCGACTTCAGCATGGGTTTCGCGTGCAGATTTCACATAGGTACCGATACCGCCGTTCCAGATCAAATCAACTGGCATTTTCAGCAGTTCTTTCATCAGCTCAGTTGGGGTCATAGAGGTTTTCTCTGTGGCCAACATTTGCTTAATTTCTGCCGATAATGGAATGGATTTAGATGAACGTAGGAAAATACCGCCACCTTTAGAAATCAACTTGCTGTTGTAATCTTCCCAGCTTGAACGTGGCAGAGCGAATAAACGCGCCCGTTCATCATAACTTAATGCCGTATCCGGATTTGGATCGATAAAGATATGCATGTGGTTAAAGGCTGCAACCAGTTTCGTGTGCTTAGACAACAACATACCGTTACCGAATACGTCGCCCGCCATGTCACCTATACCTAAACAGGTAAAGTCTGTGGTTTGGCAATCAATACCGACTTCGCGGAAATGACGCTTAACAGATTCCCAGCCGCCTTTGGCCGTGATACCCATTTTCTTATGGTCATAACCGTTACTGCCACCCGATGCGAATGCATCACCGAGCCAGAAGTTGTATTCAAGAGAAATCGAGTTTGCGATATCAGAGAATGTCGCAGTGCCTTTATCGGCTGCGACCACTAAATATGGGTCATCTTCATCGTGACGAACCACATCCAATGGGTGAACGATTTCACCGTTCAAAATGTTATCGGTAATATCGAGTAAAGCACGGATAAAGATGCGGTAGCATTCTTGACCTTCGGTGAAGAAAGCTTCACGGCCGCCTTCGGTTGGCAATTGTTTACAAACAAAGCCACCTTTAGCACCCACAGGCACGATCACAGTGTTTTTCACTTGCTGTGCTTTTACCAGACCTAGTACTTCAGTACGGAAGTCTTCACGACGATCTGACCAACGCAGACCACCACGGGCCACTTTACCGTAACGTAAATGCACACCTTCAACCCGTGGCGAATAAACGAAGATCTCGAATTTCGGCAGTGGACGTGGCATTTCAGGGATCAGTGAAGGCATGAATTTAAACGAGATATAACTCTTAGATTCGCCTTTAGCATCTTGTTGGTAGAAGTTGGTACGCAGAGTGGCGTTAATCAAGTCTAAATAACGACGAATAATACGGTCATCATCTAAGCTAGACACTTCGTCTAAACGTAAATTGATCTGTTCCATAAACTTGCCCAGAGTACGGGTTTTCAGTTTAGGGTTAAATTTACGGATGAACATCTTCACCAACAAATCAGCGATTTGTGGGTAACGACCGAAGGTTTCTTCGATATAAGACTGACTGAACGTCGCATCGATTTGACGCATGTATTTGGCATACGCGCGCAGTACCGAGACTTCACGGCCCGTTAAGCCTGACGCCAGAATAATACGGTTGAAACCGTCATCTTCTAACTTCTTTTGCCACACTTGTGACAGTGCAGTTTGGAATCTGTCTTGGCTATCGGCGATGTTGTCTGTGTTGACGACTTTAACTGTCATCAAGAAGTCTAAGATCCAGAAGGTAGAACCGTCTGAGGTCGTGACTTCATATGGACGCTCGTTGATCACGCGCAGACCAAAGTTTTCCAGCATTGGCAGCACGTCAGAAAGATGAATTGGCTCATCTTTATGAAATAGCTTTAAACGCACTTTATTGTCGTTCAGCGCCGCTTCCTGCGGTTGATAGAACAACATGCCGAGCTTGTGTTCGTCATCCAGTGCTTCGAGCTGTTGCATGTCAACGACGGCAGAACTTGGCAATACATCTTCTTTATAGCTTTGCTCAAACGCATTGAAATAACGCTTAGTCAGATGAGTGCCGGCTTCTTCACCGAGTGCACTGTTAAGCGCAGTGCTTAACTTATCTTCCCACGAACGTGCCGCTTCTATTAAGTTGTTCTCTATGGCAGCCACATCTACATCCATATTATTGTTATCAACTTTGACTATGTAGTGAGTGCGGGCTAGCGTCGACTCGGAGAAATAAGTCGTAAACTCTACATCTTCTTTGCTGTTAAAATGCTGGGCCAGAATACGTTGAGTATCTTGGCGGAGTTTAGTGTTGTAACGGTCCTTAGAAACGTACACTAAACAGGATAAGAAACGGCCAAAGCCATCTTTGCGCACAAAGAGTTTCAGCTTGTCTCTGTCTTGCATTTCTAACACGCCATGGGCCATGTGCGATAAATCATCAACATTGGCTTGAATTAGCTCGTCACGAGGTAAATTCTCAAGAATGTTTAGCAGGGCTTTATAGTCGTGTGAACGTGGGGTTAAGCCTGAACGATCTAACACACGCTGCACTTTTTCATTCAGCAGTGGGATTTCACGTGGGCTGCGGTTATACAGGTTTGACGCATATAAACCGATAAATCTATCTTCACCAACCACATTGCCTTTCTTATCGAAACGCTTGATGCCGATATAATCGACATAAGCTGGGCGATGTACGCGGCTCTTGGCACTGCTCTTAGTGAGGATCAACAAGCTGTGATCTAAGGCTTCTTTGCGGGCGCTATCGGAGAAGCTAGATAGCAACAAACCTTGCTCAGGTTGCGCTTTAGTGTGCTTGTTCATCAAACCTAAACTAGAGGCGATATTAGGCACTAACTCAACGTCACCTTCGACACGATTCAAATCGTATTGGCGGTAACCTAAAAGCGTAAAGTGATGATTATTCAAGTAAGTCAGGAAGTTAATCGCTTCTTCTAACTCTTGCTTATCGCCTGGGAACGGACGTTTTGGCAACTCCTTGATCATCTCACCCAACTTGGCAGACATGGCTTCCCAGTCATTGACTGATGAAGCAACATCGGCAAGCACAGACTGAATTTCGCGCTCTAATGCTTTGATATCGACAGTGCTGCTTTGGCGGTCAATTTCAATCAAGAATACGGCGACATGTTCAGTGCTTTCTGGGCTCTGATTAAGATAAGTGACATTGGTCACACCGCTATCTGAACGCTCGATAGCCAGCGGAGTGTGTAACATCATGTGAGCAGTAATACCCATACGATTCAATGCCATACCAACTGAATCTACCAAGAATGGCATGTCAGGTTGGATAACTTCAATGATCGAGTGGGTAGATTGCCAGCCGTGTTTGGCCTGGCTAGGGTTGAACACTCGTAGGTGAGTGTTACCTTTTGGCGTTTTGTTCAGGGCGTTCCATAAACTGAGAACCGCACCGTATAAATCACTGTCATTACGCGCATTGAGATCGTCTTTCGACATGTGGGCATAAAGGCAGGTGGCGAACTGTTCAACTTGCTTGGCTTGTGAATTAGGGACTTTAGCGTGAATTAAACTGACTACATTTTCAAGTAGTACTGAAGGCATTGCATCTTTCAAGGCCATGTTGCTGTTTCCTTAAGCGTCTATGGCAGCGCTTTTTTCATTATTTGGATGCTTCGGCTTAACGATCTCAGATAAATTAATGTGATCTGGATCATCGCGCGAAGTTTATTACTAAAACCGCTGTATTTCGAGGAAAATTTTAGTGGTACATCCTCTTGAAATCCAGTATTCGCGTAAACAATGAATGACAAATGACCAAACAATCGATAAAGCAGACTAAGTATTCAAAAACAAATGGGGAGCTAAGCTCCCCATTTGTAGACCCTACTTAGGTTGGCGCCAGAAAACGGCGGCCAATGCAGGAAGGATAATTATGGCACCGAGCATATTTACCACAAACATGAATGTTAACAATATTCCCATGTCCATTTGGAATTTAAGTGCCGAGAAGAACCAAGTACTGACACCAATCGCCAATGTGAGGCCAGTAAAGATCACCGCACTGCCCCGTTCGACCAACGCCTCATAGTATGCCTGTTGCACCGGCATACCGTTCGAGAGCTTAGACGACATGGTCGAGAGGATATAAATACCGTAATCCACACCAATACCGACGCCCAGCGCAATAACAGGTAAGGTACTGACTGCTAAGCCAATATCCAGTTGCGTCATCAAAGCTTGCGCCAATGTCGACACCACATATAGCGGGATAATTACCGCCACAGTCGCTTTCAAGGATTTAAAGCTGATTAAACAGAGTACAAACACGGCACCATAGACGTATAACATCATAGGTAATTGCGCTTCGGCGACTGCTTCGTTGGTCGCGGCCATCACGCCTACAGGACCCGATGCCAGTTTAAACTGCAGCTTGTCGTTATCCATTTTCGCGGCGACGGCTTTCACCTTAGCGACCACAGTTTCTATGGTTTCTGCCTTGTGATCTTTCATAAACAAATACACAGGCATGACAGAACAATCGCCATTTAACAAACCAGAGGTCGTCGGAATTTGGCCAATGGCCTGCACTAAACTCGCGGTCGTGCGCGGCAGCACTTCCCACCTTGGATTACCTTCGTTAAAGCCTGCGTTCACTTTTTTAGCGACCGACGCCAGACTCACAGTCGACTCCACCCCAGGCGTATTACGCACTAACCATTCAAACTCATCAATTTGAGTCAGCACATCGTGGTAAGTACAAGCCTCGGGCGCCGCCTCAACAATCACAGTCATCACGTCGGTAGTGATGGAGAAATGATCTGTGATAAAGAAGGTATCGAGGTTATAGCGCGAATCTTGGTGTAACGCTGGCGCCCCACCTTGTAAGTCACCAATCTTCATCTGATTGGCTTGTTGCAGACCGGCAAAATACAACACCACAGTGGCAATAATCACCACCACAGCATATTTAGGCGTCGCAAAACGTGCTAAGAAACGCCAAATAGCTTCAGTGCGGACTTCTTCAGCCGTCGGCTCAGCGGTTTTATTGACTTTGATTTCGGTAAAAGAAATCACCAAAGGCAACAGGATAAGGTTAGTGAAAATGATCACGCCCACACCGAGTGACGCCGAAATCGCAAGCTCGCGAATAATCCCGATATCAATCGACAACAGAGTAATAAAACCAACAGTATCAGATAGTAATGCGACACCACCTGGCACTAACAAACTGCGAAATGCCGAAGCCGCCGCCGCTTTGGTGGTTTGTCCGTCCATCACGCGGCGCCTTACCGCGTTGATCATCTGCACCCCGTGGCTGACCCCGATGGCAAATACCAAAAACGGCACCAAAATTGACATGGGATCAAGACCAAAACCTATCACAGTCAATAATCCAAGCTGCCAGACCACAGCGGTTAAACTGCAGACGAGGGGTAAAACGGTCAGAATGATCGATTTAGAGAAGAGGTAAACCATGACGGCGGTGATCAAAATGGCGATCACAAAGAACAGCAATACGCCCTTAGCACCATCGGCCACATCCCCGGCCATTTTGGCGAAACCTATGATGTGAATTTTAACCTTGTCGGTTTCGAACTTGCCCCTGAGTTCTTTTTCGAGCTGCGCCGCAAAGGCAATGGTATCTAAGGGTTTACCTGTTTGTGGATCAAAGTCCATTAACTGCGCCGACACCATGGCCGCACTGTAATCGTTGGCAATTAATCGGCCAACAATGCCCGCTTTTTCAATATTATCGCGCACGGTTTCGAGCCCAGATACTGAGGTCGAAAAATCCGCAGGAATAACGGGCCCGCCAGCAAAACCATCTTCAACGACTTCTGTAAAACGAGTGGAAGGCGAAAAAATCGATTTCACCTGCGCGCGATCAACCCCAGGTATAAAAAACAGCTGATCGTGCACATTTTTTAAGGTATCAAAATAGTTCGCATTAAAAATATTGCCGCTGGTGTCTTCCACCGCCACCATGATGCTGTTGGCGCCACCAAAATCTTTTTGGTGTTTCAGGTAGGTCTGCATATAACTGTGATGCAGTGGAATGTTTTTGATGAAGGCAGCATCCATTTTGAGTTGACTGGCTTGAAAGCCTAAAAACAACGTCAAAAACACAAAAATGCCGACGACCCACGCACGATTGCGGAATAAAAATGACTCAAATCCGTTGACCAGTTTTTCTAACATCTTCTCGGCCCTGTTATTGTAGTTTTAAAATTTTATGGCTTAAGAATAAACAGCCCTTGGCTGCCGGATAACCACATATTCCCTTGATTATCCTTCGCAATAGAGACTAAGTTTTCCCCTTGGCGACGAGTGACAATACTGCTGGTATCATCCCCATTCAGCTTAATCACTATCCCTGCATTTCCCACGAGATAAACCGCATCGTCCGACACTGACATCGCCCCATTGATTGAAGATTGCACTGGCAGTTCGATTTCATTCCACTGGCTTAAACTCACATCAGCTTTGAATATATGACCGCGAAGGCCCATCACATACACGGCATCTTTCGTTTCAATGGCATTAAACATAGAGCCATCGTAATCAAAACTGGTACGCGCAAAGGTTTGGCCTTGATCGCTTGAAACGGCCACTAGACCTAACTCGCCGACCAGTAATAAACGTCCGTCAGTCAAGGTTAAAATACGATTAAAGTGCGGCAATAATGAAGCGCGTGCGCTCACATAGGCTGATTGATCGCTGCCTTTCAACTCCGCTAAATAGGACACATCCTCTTCGGCTAACAGCTCCTCATGGAACTCGTCGCTCCAATGTGCGCCACCATCATTAGTGCGATAAAACAAGCCATAAGCCCCAATGGCTAACCCCTTGTTTTCATCTAAAAAAACCACATCGAGGAATGGCTTTTCAATCTCGGGCGAATGCATCTGCTGCTGCCAAGTTTGGCCACCATCCTGAGTATGTAAAATGGTCGCATCATGACCCACGGCCCAGCCGAGTTTGTCATTAAGGAAAAACACTTTGGTCAACTGCGAGCTTACGGGCGTCGCCACTTGATGCCAACTGCCGTCATACACTAGAACATGACCGCGTTCACCCACAGCCACTAAGCCTGTGCCCACGTTGGCAATATCTAAAATCAAGGATGAAGCCGCAAGCGGTTGAATTTGAGAAAAAATCGGATCAGAGGGTGTTGCAGATAACGTAGAAGGGAAAAAAGCGCCACCGAAACTTAATGCAGCAACACACTGAAGGATGCGAAACGACATACAAACTTCCTTAAACTAATGAGGGGCGCAGAGCGCCCCTTTATTTGTGGCGTATTAACGGATACCTTCGCGACGCAACGCATCGGGGGTAAAGTTAGCTTCAGTCAGTTTGGCATCGAAGTTATACATACCACTTTGGTTGTCTAAACCCATAGCGAGATAACGACGGGATTGCAAATCATGGAAGACTTCCAGCGTGTCCCATTGAGTTGGCACTTCGTAGTAGTTCAAGCCATGTGCAACAGCCACACGATACAGCTGATCACGGTTATCGTAGAGATCGGCTATCGACACTTGCCATGAATCTTCGTCAAGGTACATATCGCGCACTTTGTAAATGTGGCGCATACCGTCTTTCAACGTCGCCTTCACTTGCCATACGCGGTGTTTTTCCCAACGAACATACTCAGGGTTAACATGCCCAGGTTTTAAGATTTGGTCATATTTCAGCTTGTCTGAGTGCAGTTTGTAATCGTTGTACGGGATGTAAATTTCTTTCTTGCCAACCAGTTCCCAGTTATAACGCACTGGAGAGCCGTTAAACATGTCGAAATCATCCGTCGTACGCAGACCATCAGACACTGTACCCGGTGTATCGAAAGCGACGTTTGGCGCTTTACGGACACGACGTTGTCCTGTGTTATAGGTCCAAGCTTGGCGTGGCAACGCCTCTTGATCCATGGTCTCTTTTACCAATAACGCAGTACCAGCTAAACGTGCTGGCTGAGTCACCACTTGCTTAAAGTAGAACAACGTATTGCTGGCTTTAAGCAGATCTAAGGTCATTTCTGGACGAGAATATTCGAAGCGAATTTCCTCTGAGGTTTCCACTAAGCTATAGCTACCATCGGCCGTTGGTGCAGCTTGGCTACGGGAAGTCTCGATATCGACCCCACGAAAACGCAAAATGTGGTTCCAAATCGCTTCTAAACCATTTGCTGGGATCGGAAATGGAATACCAATAGCAGCGCCAGAAATACCATTGCCCTGTGCAATCAATTCTGCACGTGTCGCGTTAGCTTTGGTCGCATCATAGACAAACTGCGGCACTGATGCGCTACGGCGAGTCTTATACACATTCATCTTGTAGGTATCAGGATAAAGTTCGAACAGCTTCATCTGACCCGGCGTTAAAAAGTCTTTATATTGCGCTTTGTTAGCATTGGTAATGGTGAATTCAATCTTATCCTCAGGGAAAGGATCTGGGTGATGCATTCCTTTGGTATAACCCGCTACAGGCTTAGTGATACCACCATCCCAAGCAGGAATAGAACCGTCAGCATTACCTGCTTTTTCAGCACCTAAAGGGGTGAGCTCATTGCCAAGTTTAGCCGCGTCAGCCTCTGATACCTTAGCCATAGCGACTGGCGCTACGAGTGCAAACATCACCGCACTCGCCAATATCGTCAGTTTCTTCATTGTTTGAGTCCTTTTAGATCGAATACTTGATATTGAATGAAACATAATCACGATCTGCCATCGCATTCGTCGTACCGACACCGCCAAAGAAATTGTTATAGGAGATATCTGCACCCCAACGGTTTTGATAGTCGAAGTTAACGCCTAGCGCGACAGACTTGCGTCCTTCCGTGAACAGGAACATAGGATCCGGAGTAATACCGTCAACGTCATGGGAGAAAATGACCCGTGGCGACATATTGACCCCAGCAAAGACGTTGTTGAAATCCGCTTTTGCCACTAAACGGTAGCCCCAAGCAAAGTCAGTTGGGAACGGGTTAGTTTCGGGACCATTGTGCAAGGCTTGAATGATGCCAGGCATATCTGGATTGCCGCCAGAACGTGACGTACCGGGACCATTGAGACGTAGCTCATCGAAACCTGGCATATCGTGGATCCACACACCGCCCACTTCGGCCAACATAGTTAAGTTATCTAAACCTAAGGTTGGGCCAAATAGATGGGTGAAAGTCATCTGCGCCTGTGTGGTATCCACGCGAATAAAGCCATCCACGGTTTCACCCGGTTGAACGTCTTTAATCTGTGAAATACCATCAAGATCGGGACGAAGCCCCGCATTGGCTAACTGTTGTGGCATACCGGCGAACAGCAATTCAACGTCATCAATCTGCAGTGGCTCATCTTGACGATGGGCAATCTCACCTGCGACAGACGTATCACCAATCAAGGTGTTGAAGCTGAAACCGTAGAGTTTAATATCCTCTGGATAGACGATTTGCGCCTTAGAGAAGCTCTTCAGGCTGAGCAGCAATTCACGGTTAATGTTGCCCGAGTTTTGGCCTACCGTCGCCAAGTCAGATAACAATGCACCCGTGCTAAAGTCGGCAGCAGTACCACTGATAAGTGGACGACGACTATGGTAATTCATGAAATAGAAACCAAATTCCGTTTCACCTAGCTCAGGCGCGTAATAACCCAGCTTGATACCGTATTGGCCATCATTGCTTGGTTCTTCTTCATCCTGCACTAGCGTCACTTTCGTTGGGTAGGCTAAAGCCATAGAAACCAATTGCTGCGTCGGAACGGATTGGCCACTGGCGATCATGCCCGCTAAACGCTCATATTCTTGCATCACAAAATCTAAGTTGATGTCAGGGTTAGCGTTAAAACCAAGCTGAGCGTTTTGAGCATAGCCACCAAAACCGGCAAAATCGTTAGTCGCAAAAATGGAGCCCGGAGTTGGGACCCAAATAGGTTGCCAATCATATTGATAGAATGCTTCAACCGTTAGTGAATCTGTCAGGCCAAGGGATGCCCACACCATACCTTGCGGTCTAAACGCTTCTTTTAACTCAGCACCAGGTGCGTTAAGAATGTTCAAATCCACGGCGTTAATTTCACTGATCCCATGGGCAATCAGCGTACTTTCACCCCATGACACCACTTGGTTACCAACACGAATAGATAATGGATTCGCACCCTCATTCAAATCGAAGTTGGCATAGACAAACGCATCTAATAAACGGATATCTTTACATTGTACTTCTGAAGCGCGGCTATCTTCGCAAGGGTCAAATTCTTTACCCGTGATCGGATCGTTGTAGTCATAATTGCCATCGTTCAGTTTACGATCATAAAAATACATACCGCGGGCGAACAAACCGTAGTTCTTGTATTTCAACGATAATTCATGCAAACCTTTGACGATCTCAGACGTAGTATCGCCTTGAGAATAAAGTAAGTTACTTAAGTCATTGTTGCTGGAATACGACCCGGGCTGGGCCCAAATCTCAGCTGAAGTATATTTTGTATTACCAAATGCGCTGTAATTAGACCAATCGAATTGGGGTTGATTCACCTTACCAATTTGACCTTCCCAATCGCGCGCCCCAACACGCCAGCTCGCACCAGCAGTCCACGTTGAGTCAAATGTGCCCTCAACCTCTCCCCAATCAAAAGATATTGCATTAACGCTTGGGATCATTAACAAACTCAATGCCGACGCCACCCCCAAAGCAAGCGCCGATTTGTTAAAACTATTTTTAACAATTTTCATTTTAGCTCTCCGTACCCTGCTGGATTCTTTGTTTTAGGAATTACAACCAACATCTTGTTAGCTCACAGGTAACATCATTGTTACAGCAATTAATCCCCTTGGGCAAGGCGCAGTTAGAGAAAATTTTCTAAAGAATTAAGCATGTAGACACATTTGTGCCAGCAGTTGAAAAGGTGGGATTTAAATTAGAGAAAAGCGGGAGAGAAATGAAGCGGGAAAAGATATCAAAAAATCATATAATTCATTAACATATTTAAAAACTAAATATCACAAACCGAGCCTAATAATCAGCCGACCGTTTAAAGTAATTACTCTAAGCGCAAATAAACAAATTCAGACTAGACTCGATTTAATGAAACAAATTGTCCCTTGTCATCTAAAACCAATTTAAAATAGCCTTGAATGCCATTTTCGGTTAAAAAACGTCTGAAATGACGGCCATTAATCCACAAAATACGTCCTTGCGTTTCGCGGACCTCAATTTTATCAGCAAGCCCTTGATAATAGGGTAAGAAATCTCGATAGCTGATCGTTAGTTTGAAATACAATTCCATAATATCAGGGCGGCATCGATTGCCGCCCTCCTCCTACAAACCGCTATTTTGCCAATGCCTTAGAGACTTTTTCGTACATATCCTTAGATAAGTCAGGTAAAGCCAAAAGTTGCCCTAAACAGGCTTTTATTAAGGTTTGACGGCCTAAGTCGAATTTATGGAACTGGATCAATGGCGTCACCATGCGTGCCGCGACCTGCGGATTGAGCTTATTAAGGGTAATTAAGCATTCGGTTAAGAAAGCATAACCCTTACCGTCTTGACGGTGGAATTGGTAAATATTACCCGCCGCAAAACTGCCCACTAACGCGCGCACTCGGTTTGGATTACTCATACTAAAACGCTTGTGCTGCTGTAATTGACGCAGACGTTCAATCACATCTTGCGCATTACGAGTCGCTTGCAACATAAACCATTTATCCATTACCAATGGCGTGTCCTGCCAACGCAGCTCAAATGCGGTCATCAGCTCATCGCGACAAGGCAAATCGCCCACATTCGCCGCAGTCAGTGCGCCGAGGGAATCTGTCATATTGCTGGCTTTGTCGAACTGAGCAATCACTAACGTTTCAGCCTCATCCGACACTCTTGCTAACCAAGTTAAACACTGATTTTTAAGCGCTCTTGCCTGCGTGCTATCGACTGATACCAAAGAGCGATAGAGCGCGATCAATTCATCTTCAGAGTGTGAAGCCAGCTCAGTTAACACAAATTCACGGGCTAAGGCTAACGCATCGAGATCAACGCTTTCTGTTTGCTCAATCAAAGCAGATGCCGTAGGTATGGCTAAGATTTCGGCAATCAATGCTGAGTCAAGTTCAGTGTCTAACAACACGCCTTTAAAACTATCGCGCACACGGGGATCGAGTGTCATGGCTTGTTGCTGCTGTAAACTCGCCACATTCTGCCAAATCGCTTGGCTCACTAAGGTCACTGAGGCTTCCCAGCGCGCCACTTCGCTGCTGGCAAAACGCATCAAGTGAACCAGTTGATCCACATTGAATCGATATTGCAATTTAACGGGCGCGGAGAAGTTTTGCAGTAACGAAACCACCGGTTTATGACTTAATCCCTCAAAACTAAACACTTGTTCAGCCTGAGTAAAGTCGAGAACTTCATTCACTAAAGAGTGGCCCTTGGCATCTAAGAGTTCGATGCTGAACGGGATATGCAAGGGTGATGCACAGTTCGCTAGACTTTGTTTAAGGGTTAATTGGTAAATGCCCGTTAGCGCATCGAAACTGTCCATCGCAGTCACAATCGGCGTGCCCGCTTGGCTATACCATAAACGGAATTGGGTTAAATCCACGCCGCTGGCATCTTCCATTGCCGCCACAAAATCATCGCAGGTGACCGCTTGGCCATCGTGGCGTTTAAAATACAGTTTCATCCCCGCTTGAAACTTTTCTTCGCCAAGCAAAGTGTGCATCATGCGGATCACTTCAGCGCCCTTGTTATACACAGTGACGGTGTAGAAATTATTCATCTCAATCACAGATTCTGGACGAATGGGATGGGACATAGGGCCAGAATCTTCGGCAAATTGCTGATTCTTGATCACTTTGATTGCGTGAATTCGATTCACAGCGCGTGAGCCTAAATCGGAGCTGAATTCTTGATCGCGAAAAACCGTTAAGCCTTCTTTTAAACTTAGCTGGAACCAATCACGGCACGTCACGCGGTTTCCGGTCCAATTATGGAAATACTCATGGCCTACCACCGATTCAATACCGTGATAATCCTCGTCGGTAGCCGTTAACGTATCTGCAAGCACATATTTAGTGTTGAAGATATTTAAGCCTTTGTTTTCCATCGCTCCCATATTGAAAAAGTCGACGGCAACTATCATGTAAATATCTAAATCGTACTCGAGGTCAAAACGACTCTCATCCCATGCCATGGATTTTTTCAGCGATGCCATCGCATGGTGTGCTTTATGTAAATTACCTTTATCGACGAACACTTGCAGGATCACTTTACGGCGACTGCGGGTAATGAACTCATCTTGCAACAGATCAAAATCGCCAGCGACTAAGGCAAACAAGTAAGCCGGTTTTGGAAACGGATCTTGCCAGCAAACATAATGGCGGCCGCCCTCTAATTCGCCTTGATCAATCAAATTCCCGTTACTCAGTAAAAACGGGAATGCGGCTCTATCGGCTTCGATGCGCACAGTATATTTGGCTAATACATCGGGACGGTCGAGGAAATAAGTGATCCGTCTAAAGCCCTCAGCCTCACATTGCGTGCAGTAGGCACCATCGGACATATACAGGCCTTCAAGGCTCGAATTGGCCTCGGGATCGAGCTTAGTGACGATGTTCAGCTCAAACTCATCAAGCGCCGTTTCTAAGACTAATTGACCCGCGCTAACATGATAAGGCACTGCTTCACCGTCAACCGTCAGCGAGACCACAGTTAAGTCTTCGCCATCCAATACTAAAGCTTGGGCATGCTTAGAAGCGCGTTTTACCCGACTTATCGCCTGCACATGAGTCTCATTGCCCGCCAGATTAAAGGCTAAGTCGATCGTGTCTATCGTGAAGAGTGGCGCTTGATAATCTTTTAAGTATTTTGCTTGAGCTTGTGTCATTTCGATCCCTTTAACGCTGATCTAAATAAGAAAAAACGCGCCATAAGCGCGTTTTGATATTGGATAAATCGACTCGACTAGCGCCTACTTAGCACTAGTTTTAGCCAGTTTTTGCGCATCAGCCATATCTAAAGTGATATAAGCCGTTTCATCTAAAAATGCGTCTGGCAATTCGGCGTCGTCTTTAATGTCTTCCATGGATTTAACCGGTGCTAAACCATTGGCGACTCGGCGCTCGTTCGTTCTATCGAGGACTTTCTTCTCATCGGCTTCGCGGGAGGCAATGCGCTCACTTTCAACCAGAGAAACTGTCTTCTCTTTGTGGTGCTTTTTAAAGTCGGCAATATCTTGATTGATATAAGCAAACTCTACGCTGCTTTTGATGCGGTTAAGGTGCTTGGCCTCAAGGCTAGTCACTAACTCAGGCGTCACATCATTGAGCGTGCCATATTGCGCCATTGGCACTTTATCCCAAGGCAAGGCATTTTTCTCTTCAGCTTCGCCGTACTCACCTGGCTCTAACGCACTTGGGTAAGCAATGTTTGGTGTCACACCTTTAAGCTGAGTGCTGCCGCCATTGATCCGATAGAACTTTTGAATCGTGTATTGCACATGACCAATTGGCTTTTCATACATGTCGTAGATACGGCCTAAGCTCTTATGCTGCTGCACTGTACCTTTACCAAAGCTAGACTCACCAACAATCAGCGCGCGGTCATAATCTTGCAATGCGGCAGCAAAAATCTCAGAGGCTGAAGCACTGTAACGGTCAACCATAACAGTTAAAGGACCGGCATAACTGGTTTTGCCATCGTTATCACGGTGCGCAGACACACGGCCATCGGCATCACGAATTTGCACCACAGGACCCATATCGATAAAGAGTCCCGTCAGCAACACGGCTTCTGTTAATGCACCACCACCGTTACCTCTAAGGTCGATGACTATGCCTTCAACTTTGGCTTCGTTTAACTTCACTAGCTCTTTTTCAACGTCCTGTGACAGATTCATGTAGAAACCAGGAATATGGATCACACCGACTTTGCGATTAGCGTACTCGCCATCTTTAGGTTCAATCACCTTAGAGGTTGCCGCTCTGTCTTCAAGACGAATTTTATCGCGTACTAAGGTAACGTCGAATGGCTTAGCATTCGAACCACCTTTCTTCGGTAAAATTTGCAGTACGACTTTACTGCCCTTAGGTCCTTTGATCAGATCAACCACGTCGTCTAAACGCCAGCCGATCACATCAACAATTTCACCGCCTTCTTGACCGACGCCGACAATCTTGTCTTCTGGCGACAGTTTTTCGCTGCCAGCCGCAGGGCCGCCAGCAATTAAGCTTTTAATCACAGTGTAATCGTCTTCAAGTTGCAGCTGAGCACCAATCCCTTCAAGGCTTAAATTCATTTCCATTTGGAAACGTTCAGCATTGCGTGGTGACAGGTAACTCGTATGCGGCTCAATGCTACGTGAGAAGGCATTCATCACGCCTTGGAACACGTCTTCACTGTTGGTTTGAGTCAAACGTTTGATGGCGTTGTTGTAACGCTTTTGCAAGATCTCAACAATCTCAGGCCATTTTTTACCTGTGAGCTTCAGATTTAGCGCATCGTATTTAACACGTTGACGCCATAACTCATTGATCTCGGTTTGATCTTTTGGCCATGCAGCATCGTCACGGTCATACTCATAGGCATCGCCGGGGGCGGAGAAGTCCATCTCTTTATCCAGTAGGGATAAAGCATAGACAAAGCCTTCATAACGACGCTTTTGGACGATATCAAACATTTTATAGGCAGGCTCAAGTTCACCAGAACTGAGCATGTCATCGAATTGGGTAGCATAAGGTTTAAAGCTATCGACATCCGCTTGGGTTAACACATTGCGGCGATAGTCTAACTGCTGCAGGTAACGGTCAAAAATTTGCGTAGAAAAGGCATCATCAAGATTAAATCTATGATAATGCGAACGAGTGTATAAGTCCGTTACCCTTTTGCTCGCGACCTTATGTTGCGCTTCCTGCTTGAGAGTGGGTAACTCGCTGATTTGAATCGTGGGTGGTACGGCCCAAGCCGAGAATCCGACAAAAACAGTGGCGATCGAGGTAGCCAAAGTGAGTTTTCGCATCAACAAGTTACTCCGTTTTAAAAAATGATTACAGCAGGATATGTTCTGCTCTAACTTTAATCGTTAGGCCACTATCAAGCTGAACATGAATATCTTCCTTGTTAATATCAGTAATCACACCGGCTACGGGTGTCATACCTAACTTAACATTGACGCGTTGTTTTTTCGTTAAATCAGTCAATTGTGCTTGGACATAATTTACGACTGGCGCTGCAGCTTTAGGCGCAGGCTTAGCAGGACGCTCAGTTTTAGCACGTTGAGGAACAGCCACCTTTTTAGGTGCTTTCTTCGCCGCAGGCTTAGGTGCGAGTGCTGCACGTTTCGCTTTCGCTTTATCCTGACTTTCTTTCAACATGGCTTGAGCATGGTCAATGTGCTCTTGCTCTAACTCGCCGCAAGGTTCGCCATCCAGATTAACGCGTTGTGCGCCAGCTTTAACGCACTTTAAATAGCGCCAGCTGCTGGTGTAACGTCTTAAGGCAACTCTGAGCTGAGTTTTACTGACTTTAGAATCATCAGCCAACCTTTCAGCCAAATCTTGAAACAATCCGATTTTTAATGGCTTAGTTTCACCTTCAGCAATAAAGCACAAAGGAAATGTTTCATACAAATACGCCAAAATTGCATTGGTGTCGGTCAACTTTTCTGTTGATTCCATCATTACTTCCACAGTCAAAAAGGGACATCGATTCGAGGTGATATATATCAACTTCTTACGTGTCGTTTATCTTCGTTAAACTCAATATTGAGTCAACGTACAAATTAGCATCCTAGCCGCGTTTACTAAAGTTAAAAAAAATATACCTTAACAAATTTTTACAGCTCAAAACACTAAGCTTATTCATTGCATGCCAATCAAACCAGCTTAATGCGTGCAGGCGCACATTATAAGGCGCACGCCACCGATTGCGACTATGAATTATGCGTTATTGTACGCAAATTAATCAAATAGGCAGTTTTCAAAACTTTTAACCAGTAATTCCAGCCCCTTTTGGTCTTCTTCGTCGAAACGATCGAAGATTGGGCTGTCAATATCGAGCACGGCAACCACGTTACCTTGAGCACAAACTGGCACAACGATTTCAGAATTACTGGCAGAATCACAGGCAATATGGCCATCAAATTGATGAACATCGGCCACTCGCTGGGTTTGATTGGTGAATGCCGCCGTACCACACACGCCTTTTCCTAACGGAATACGTGTACAAGCCACTTTACCTTGAAATGGGCCTAATACGAGTTGTTCGCCACGCATAACGTAGAATCCCACCCAGTTCAGCTCAGTTAAATTATCATTGAGTAAGGCTGAAAAATTCGCCATTGCCGCAACAAGGTCGTCTTCCCCTTCCAACAAGGCCAAGGCTTGACGGTTAAGTGACTCATAAAATTTCGATTTCATTACATTTCCTAACAATTTTATTCTGCTGCTTCGGTCTTTTTAGCCGTTTTTTTCGCAACAGGTGGATTCGTTGGCGTACTATTAACCTGAACGACACCTTTAAGCAAGTTCGTCAGCTCATCTTTATTGTTAGCAAAATAGAATGCGAGCTTTTCGCCCACGCTTTCATCTATACCTAAATCAGCTTTTTGAATGAAGGGGATAAGGTTATCGGCGATATCGAGCATCTTATCGTAGGCATCAGCCTCCTTCTTAGATGTGAATGTCATCTTTTCAACCCCTTCTCTGACCACGACAAACTGTGTTATTACTGCCATGACTGCCCTCGCACTGTTTTTATATACAGTAACTAGAGTGACATAGATTGAACTTGTGATGCAAGTGTTCTGATTAATCTGATATTATTAGCGTACTTTCGTTGCCAAGATTATAAAGCGCTAGACTGTGCAGAACGGCTGATTAGCACTACACTTTGCACCGATCTCGCTGTTATTACTCCTATTTAGGCTAATATATATTTTTATATGCATGAAAACGCAGCAGAAAATTCAGTAATCCTTTGCCGTTCCTGCGATTTAGCAGTCCGCAAACGTGCCTTGCCAAGCGGTGTCAGAGCCCTTTGCCCCCGTTGCAGCACTGCACTTTATGACACTCCCTACTGCTCTGTAAATGGCATGCTCGCCCTATGTATCTCGGCACTAGTGTTTTATTTTCCAGCCAATTTTTTACCCGTACTCGAAATTCACTTTTTCGGTAGCATTCGCACCACCACGGTTTTTCAGGGCGCGTTTGCGGTATTTGACCAAGGTTATTGGGTCGTTGGTTTAGCCGTGCTTGCCGCCGCTGTGATTGGTCCAGGCTTATTACTGTTGTCGATACTGACGCAGATTTTGATTGTGAAATGGGGACTGAGTCGTCTTTTTTGGCGTAACTCATTAAAGCAATTATTGAAGTTTCATGGCGTATTATCACAGCTCACTATGCTGGAAATTTATGTGATCAGTTTTTTGGTTTCATCATTCCAGCTATCTGATTTTTCGGATATTTATTTTGGCATGGGCACATTTTGCTTCACTATGTTGTTTCTCGTGACTTTGTTTCTTCAACGAGAGTACGACTTAGAGCACATGTGGACGTTATTGGAAGGTCATCGCTGATATGAAGCAACAAGGTAAAGATATCGGCCTGTGTCTGTGTAAGGTCTGCCGCCAGCTCAATAGTAGTGACCTCACCCACTGCCAGCGCTGTGAAGCTGAGTTGCAGGTCAGGGACTATTCCAGCCTGCAAAAAAGTTGGGCTTTGTTGATTACCGCTGCCATCTTGCTGGTACCAGCGAATATTTACCCTATCACTATGCTGACCAACCAAGGGCAAGTGCGGCACGACACGATTTTTTCGGGCATTTTGCATTTAGTGCATTCAGATATGTTACCCATTGCCGTGATAGTTTTTACTGCCAGTATTTTAGTGCCATGGATTAAAATCATCGGCTTATCCATTTATCTGTGTGCGATCAGCTTTGATATTCCGATTTCAAAAAAGAAATTGATGGTGGGTTTTCACATCATCGAATGGATTGGTCGTTGGTCAATGCTCGATTTATTTGTCATCTCAATCACAGTGGCATTAGTGAATATGGGACAACTACTCGACGCGAAACCCGCGCCTGCCGCGACCGCATTTGCCTTGGTTATTCTGTTAACTCAGTTAGCCGCAAAAGTGTTAGACACTCGTTTACTCTGGGATCGATTGGAACCTCAAGATGACACAAATTGAATCGCCGAAAGTTGTAAAGAAAAAACTCTTTTCGCCCATTTGGCTACTGCCTATTGTCGCGTTGGCATTGGGTGCGTGGTTGGGCATTAAGAGCATTAAAGAATCGGGCGTTGAAATTCAAATTCACTTTCCGAGCGCCACTGGGATTGACGTAGGTAAAACCTTAGTCAAATACCAAGGCTTGACTGTCGGTAAAGTCAAAGACATAGGAATAGATGAAGATCTCAAGGGCGTAAACGTTAAAGTCATGATGGACTACCGTGCTAAGCCTTTCTTAAATAAGGAAACTCTCTTCTGGCTGGTCACCCCTAAGGCCAGTATCACAGGTGTTGAAGGCTTAGATGCATTGTTCTCAGGTAACTACATTGCGATTCAACCGGGTAAAGGCAATGCGTCAACCTTCTTCGAGGCTGAGCGCCAACCGCCGCCGATGCAAATCGGCTCAGAAGGTGTGATGGTCGAACTGACCTCAGACAAACTCGGTTCGTTGGATGTTGGCTCGCCAATATTTTTCCGCCAAATCCCCGTGGGCAGTGTGGTCAGCTATCGTTTAGATGGTAATCAAAGAGTCATCATCAGCGCCTTCATTCAAGAGCAATACGCGCGATTAGTGAAGAAAAACTCCCACTTTTGGAATGTCTCCGGCGTCAAAATTGATGCATCACTGACAGGCGTTAAAGTCAGCTCTGAGAGTTTGGCATCCATTCTGGCTGGCGGCGTGAGTTTTAGCTCTGATGATAAAGCGGATATTGCCAAAAACGGTGACATTTTTTCGCTTTATGATTCAGAAACCACAGCCCTTGGCGGCATAGAAATAAACCTGACCATGGCTGATGCTAACGGTGTCGACAAAGGCACTCGTATTGTTTATCGCGGCATCAATATCGGCAGCATTTTAAGCAAGCAACTCACCGCGAATGGCGTAATAGCCGTGGCTAAGTTTGAACCTCAATACGGTTCACTGTTAACTAACGACGGGGTGTTTTGGCTTGAAGGTGCCGATATTTCCCTCTCAGGCATTAAAAATCCAGAGCGTTTACTAACGGGCAGCGTGATTAACTTCCTGCCGGGCATTAATACAAAAACGGCGATGCCAAGCAGTTTTGCCTTACAAGCCAAAGCGCCTGATTTACTGCAATCAAAGAAGCGTTTCTTGACCTTAACCTCAGCCGAAAACATGGGTATTTCAGCGGGCGCTGAAGTTCGCTTTAAGCAAATCCCTATTGGCTCAGTGCTTGCGGTTAAGTTAACCAAAGATTTATCGGCGGTGGAATACCAACTCGAGTTACAACCTGAGTTTGCTAGCCTAATTCGCAGCGACAGCTATTTTGTCCCTGAGTCGGCATTAACAGTAAAAGCATCACTAGACAGCGTTTCAGTCAAAGCAAGGGATTTTACGACGCTCACTCAAGGTGCGGTTAGCTTGATCCAAGGCCACAGCGATACACCACTCGCCGCCAACAGCGCCCTCACCTTGTTTAGCTCAGTGGATGCCGCGACAGCCTTTTATGATCGTCAGCAACAAGTGCATCTAACCTTAATCAGTCAAGATGGCGCAGATGTCAGCCAAGGCTCACCGATTTACTATAAAAAGATGCAAATTGGCACAGTTGACTCAGTGAACTGGCAAAGTAAGACCGAAGACTTTGCTATCAAGCTCGCTATCGACAAACAATTCCAGCCCTTGCTGAAAAAGCCGAATGTGTTCTGGCGTAACAGCGCCGTGGATATTAGCGCCAGTCTTGCGGGCATTGATGTTGCGGTCGCGCCGCTTCAAGGAGCATTAAAGGGCAGCATCAGTCTGGGATTGCTTGATAGCAATGGCAAAGCCAGCAATACAGCTAACTTAAAACTCTATGAGAGCAAGCAGTTGGCATTAACGCAGGCGCAGGCAATTCGCCTCACCTTACCCGCTTCAAGTAAACTGACGGCCAAAGCAGCGATTCGCTATCAAGGTCATCAAGTGGGTGAAGTGTCGCAGGTGAAGCTCAATGCCGATCTCAATACACTCACTGCAACGGCCTATCTCTACGGCGAATACGCCGAACATTTCAGCCGCAGCGACTGTGAATATCATCTAGTGGATGCGCAAATTTCTCTAGCAGGAATTAAAGCACCAGAAACCTTGATCACTGGCCCTTACATCGGTGTGCTACCGGGTACAAGCAGTCAAAAAGCGACCCAGTTTGTTGCCAACCTCGCTGCCAGCAGCTATGCCAACGTTGCCGAAGATGCGCTAAAATTCACCTTAGAAGATAACAACTTAGGCTCGATGAAAGTCGGCACACCTATCTTCTTCCGTGGTATCAAAGTCGGTCAAATCGATGGTTATCACCTGTCGACACAGGGCAATAGCGTGCTGATGCAAGCCCATATTGAGCCGCAGTACAGTCACTTAGTGAATCAAAGCAGTCAGTTCTGGGATGCTTCTGGAATTAAAGTCGATGTTGGCCTCTTTTCAGGTGCGCAAATCGAAGCGGGCTCGCTGGAAACCTTACTCGCTGGCGGTATTAATGTCGCGACTAAGGACACGACTCAAGAGGTTAATCGTTTAGCAGCAGGAACAGTATTAAGATTGCAACACAAAGCCGAAAACGAATGGCAGGAATGGGCACCCGCCCAGTAATTCTTTTCTTCAAAATACTTACACCAACGCACTAATATTAAAGCTCTTAAAAGTCAATCAGGCGCATTATGCGCCTGATTTATTTTTAGCTTCCCTTGCAATTCTATTGAGACATTCTAGGTCGCTCAACACTCTAACCCCTTATCCATAAAACCAATAACAAACGGCAATCGCAGCGCTGATCCCTGCAAAATCCGCGGTTAACCCACAGGCTAAGGCGTGGCGGCCATGGCGAATACCCACAGAGCCAAAATACACGGCGAGTACGTAAAAAGTGGTTTCAGTGCTACCCTGAAAAATCGCCGCTAATCGGCCTGCAAAAGAATCGACGCCGTGATGATCCATGGTCTCGAGCATCATGGCTCTGGCACCTGAGCCACTAAAAGGTTTCATCAGCGCGGTCGGCATAGCATCGACAAAACGCGTATCGAAACCCAATATCCGTACGCCACTGGCAATCAAGTGCAACAGATAATCCAAAGCGCCGGATGCGCGCAGTAAACCTATAGCCAATAACATGGCGAGCAAATAAGGGATCAGCTGGATAGATTGGGCAAAACCCGCCTTCGCCCCTTCAATAAACTCATCATAAACCGCCACCTTACGGATGCCCGCAACAATGACGAAGGTAAACACTAATAACAATAAAATGCCGTTACCCATTGCCGTCGACACTGTGCCAATGGCTTCAGCACTTAAGGTCATCAGATAAAAACCACTCGCCACTAGGCCAGAGAGCATCAAGGCGCCATAACCGAGCACCACAGAGTTCAATAACGAAATCCGCTGCACTAACGCCACTACCAGTAAGCCCGCCAATGTCGAGGCCGAGGTTGCCAGTAAAATCGGTAGGAAAATATCCGCAGGCGCGGCTGCACCTTGCTGGGCACGGTAAAGGAATACTGTCACAGGCACTAAGGTCACAGAGGAAGTATTGAGCACTAAAAATAAGATTTGTGCATTAGTCGCCACGGTTTTTAGCGGATTTAAACTCTGCAAATCATGCATTGCCCTTAAACCAAGCGGCGTGGCGGCATTATCTAAACCGAAGATATTCGCCGTTAAATTCATCGTGATACTGCCAAAGGCGGGATGGCCCTTGGGCACTTCTGGCATCAAACGGCGCAGTAAGGGCTCAAACACAAAGGCGATAGCGCTGACCACTCCGGCCTTCTCGCCCACCTGCATTAACCCCATCCACAGGGAAAGTACACCAATCAGCCCAAGGGAAATTTCGGCGGCAAGCTTAGCGCTCGCAAATAATGCGGCGACCGAAGCCGATAGGACTTCTATGTGCCCATTGAACAGTTGCACCGCTATTGCTAGCAATGCCGTGATAAAAAAAGCTAACCACACGCGATTCAGCACTCTAATCCCCTTATTTTTATTTGTTTTTATTCTATTAGCTCATGACTACTGAGTGCTAGCTTTATGGCGACTCATTGCAATATTACGGTAATCGTCAGTGCATAAACCTCAAATCACCATAACGACTGAGGCACTTGGGATAAAATCTCAGACCCAATAAGGGATTATGATATACTCGCGCCAGTTGATACACAGTCTATTTTCCTATGGTTCAATGAAATCAATGGTTCAATTAAATCAAAATTTTATCGATACAATCACCCAAGAACTCCCCGCCCATTTATCCATGGACGAGTTTATTGCCGCTTGCGACAGGCCGCTTAGACGTTCAATTCGGGTCAATACCTTAAAAATCAGCAGCGACGACTTTAAGACTCTGATGCAACCTAAGGGCTGGACGTTCGATCCTATTCCTTGGTGTGAAGACGGATTTTGGATCAGTTACGATGAAGAAGAACAACTCGGCAATGCCTTAGAGCACATTCAGGGCTTATTCTACATTCAAGAAGCCAGCTCTATGTTGCCGCCAACCGCACTTTTTACGCCTAGTGCATTTACGACTAGTGCAAAGTGGCAGTACGTACTCGATCTCGCCTCTGCGCCGGGTTCAAAAACCACGCAAATGGCCGCATTGATGCAAAACCAAGGTTTATTGGTGGCGAATGAGTATTCGGCGAGCCGCGTGAAAGTATTGCACGCCAATGTGCTGCGCATGGGCGCAAGTCACTGCGCTCTCACCCATTTCGATGGCCGTGTGTTTGGCGAATACCTATACGAAACTTTCGATGCCGTGCTCATTGATGCGCCCTGTGGCGGCGAAGGCACAGTGCGTAAAGACGCCGATGCGTTAAAACATTGGAGTCTTGACGATGTGTTGGCGATTAGCGAAACCCAAAAAGCCTTAATCGAATCGGCGTTTCTCGCCCTGAAACCCGGCGGCAATTTGGTCTACTCGACCTGCACCTTAAACCGTCTCGAAAACCAAGGTGTGTGCGAGTATTTAAAGCAAGTCTACGGCGATGCCGTGCAATTTGAATCCTTAAGTGATTTATTTGATGGCGCTGAGCGAGCCACGACTGCCGAAGGCTTCTTGCATGTCTGGCCGCAAATTTACGACAGTGAAGGTTTCTTTGTCGCTAAATTGACAAAAACAGCCTCTGTGCCGCGGTTACAGCCTGAGCCTAAACTGCAGAAAAATTTCCCCTTCACGGCCGCATCAGCGAAACAAGCCCAAGGGATCAAAGACTATTTTCAGCAGGATTTAGGCATCAGCTTACCGGACGAACTCATCATGGTTCGCGATGATGAATTCTGGCTATTTCCCCATGAATTCAACGCGTTTATCGGCCGTATGCGCTTTCAGCGTATTGGCATTAAACTCGCAGATAACAGTAAGCACGGTTTTAAAGTCCGCCATGAAGCGATTATTGCTTTAGCGGGAAAACAACTTAGCCCAACGGCAAAAACGGTCGATGTGAGCGATGTTGAAGCCAAAGAGTATTTGATGGGGCGAGATATTCCCTTAGCTACCGCAGGCAAAGCCCAAGGTGAAGTGATCGTCTGTTATGGCGGCGCGCCGTTAGGCATGGCGAAACATTTAGGCAATAAGTTAAAAAACAATCTGCCCAGAGACTTAGTGAAAGATAAAGTGTTATTGCTACCAGAACAGACAAAATCGTTATAGTTCTGCTGTTTTTTAGCGATAAATAACCTAAAAAAGGGGAAGGTGAACGCGACTCTAGGGCAAAAGCTCGACTACACTGAGTCTATTGTAAAGCGCACTGCATGGCGCTTTCACCTGTAGCGCACGGCTCTTCAACGAGCCATTCCCCTAGGCCCAAACAGCTTTCATCGTTTTGGGCCTTTTTTTATGCCAATGTCTTTTTGCCTGAGCCTTTTTGCCTGAGCCTTTTTGCCTGAGCCTTTATGTCTCAGTATTGGCAATCGCGCAATCGCATAACATGGGTCAAAACACTTAAAGCTAACGGCCGACTAAACGCGCCGCATCTTTGAATAAATTAAAGAAGTTATTACTGGTGTACTCAGCAAGATCCTCGTAGCGCTCACCTCTAAGCTCGGCCACAAACTCAGCAACATCACGCACATAAGCGGGCTGGTTCTCTTGACCACGGTGTGGAATAGGCGCCAAATAAGGCGAATCCGTTTCAACCAGCAGGCGATCCTGTGGCACTTTACGGATAACAGTGCGAAGTTCACCGGCATTTTTAAAGGTGACTATGCCTGATACTGAAATGTAAAAGCCAAGGTCAATCGCCGCTTTCGCCATTTCCCAGTTCTCGGTAAAGCAATGCAGTACGCCGCCGACTTTATCCGCGTTGCCCTGCTTAAGCATAGTGATCGTGTCTTCACGTGCATCACGGGTATGGACAATCAAAGGTTTATTCACTTCGACCGCAAGGGCGATCTGCTGCTCAAAACATTGTTGTTGCAGCAATTTAGTTTCGTCGGCATAAAAATAATCTAGGCCAGTTTCACCAATCGCGACCACTTTAGGATCGGTGGCAAAGCGGCGGATTTGCTCAACATCGAGACCTTCTTTAACGTCTAATGGATGCACGCCCGATGACAAAAATACCTGATCGAAGGCTGCAACTTTATCTCGCATCGATTCAAATCCCTGCTGGCGCACGTTGACGCATAGCATATAGTCCACGCCACGGGCTTTCGCGCTGGCCAGAATATGTTCTAGGGTTTGTTGATCAGGCGCCGCTTTAAGGCGATCGAGATGGCAGTGTGAATCAATAAGCACAGGGATTTCCAAGCAGAATAACAAAAGGACGACAAGGATACCCAGCCAAGGGATCGAGGTCAAATTCCACGGAGGTGAAGTATCAATTTAGAGTGCGGGCCAATGTTAAAACTAGAACAGTTAAACGAGAGTAACGCTTAAAGCAGAGCATTTAAACCTAAGTAACCTTCAAACCAGAGCAATAATGCGGGCCAACCTACATAGTGCAGGTTAGATCGCCGGAGGCCAGTTCGCGGGACAGTAATTTTTCGATGTGGTGTTTATGGCTATCGGGCTCAGAAACAATTTTAATGCCAATGCCTACAGGACGGCCGCCCGAAGCACCTAAGGGATTGATCCATACCACGACACCGCGAAATTCATTCGTTATGGTCGCGCCCGGTAAGCGATACGCAATCGTCAGCGGCTGGCCAAGGTAATGCCCTTCACTGGTGGCTATGAATAATCCTGCCGGCTTAATAAAAGGCATATAGGCACGATATAGCTGATGTAAGGTATCAAAATTAACGACGAGATCTACCATGGCATATTACTTATTTGTTATCTCTCTATATTCTAAGACATAACTTTGACACAAGGCCAGATAATTGACGCTCGGCATTGTACTTAAGCTATGACACATTCCCATGATCTTGGCCGCCAAGTTCCCGAGCTGCGCATGGATAAACGCATCTTGGTGGCTATTTTTCAGTAACACCTGTCGTATAAGCAGGTATAAAACCTTAAGAACATCAATTATTTGTTGTTCACTTATAGTTAACAAACTAGCACACAGATGACCAGACGACAAACTTTGGGCCCAATCTTTGCGAAACTGTAGCAAGGATTGATAACGGCTCTGTTGACTACCTTCAGACTGCAAACTCTCTGCCAACTTTAGCGGTCCACCCACCACACTCAAGCACCAAGTGACATCTTCTTGGATATCACATTGCTGCGCTAACCAGTTTTTGATGATCTCTCGGCTTGGCACAACGAAGGGAATGCGCTGACAGCGGCTGCTGACCGTCGCCATCAGACGTGCAGGCGTATTCGACTGCAATATCAGTAAAGTGTCTTTACCCGGCTCTTCAAGGGTTTTAAGGAGAGCGTTGGCGGCAGCGGAGTTAAGCCGCTCGCTATGATGAATAATCGCCACCCGCATACCGCTTTGCTGGGCTGTCGCCGTAAGACGCGTGCAAAGCTCACGAATTTGATCGACTTTAATTTGATTGCCATCGGCGGCAATATGGTAAAAATCGGGATGATTGCCCGCATCAAAGAGCTGACAAGACTTACAAAAACCGCAGGCCCCCACAGGCGTTGGCTGCAAACACATGGCCGCGCGCGCCATAAACACACTCAGCAGCTCACCACCATAGGCAGAATCAATGCCGACAAGCTGCGCATGGGGCATTTTTTGCCGCGTGAGTTGCGCTAAAAATGCCTGCCTTGGCCCTTCGAGCCAAGGCAATTGCGCAGCCGTAAACCCAGACTCAACTACCATGCCATCGCCTGTAGTACGGCTAAGATATCTTTATGCACTTCGGCCATGGTTTGACTCGCATCGATAACCACTATGCTGTCATCTTCGCTGGCAAGTTTAAGGTAAGTCGCGCGAGCCCGTTCAAAGAAATCAATCGCTTGTTGCTCAATTCTATCAAGCTCACCGCGTTTAGCCGCGCGGGTTAGCCCAAGCTTAGGATCTAAATCTAAGTACAAGGTGAGATCGGGTTTAAAGCCTTTAAGGGTGGCAGTGCTAACCGCCTCCACTAACGGCATTAAGCCCCTGCCACCACCTTGATAGGCCAATGACGATAAATTGTGTCTGTCACCCAATACCCATTGACTCTGCGCAAGCGCGGGCTTAATGACATTGGCAACCAACTGGGCTCTGGCGGCATAGATGAGTAAACACTCGGCCTCGTCACACAGGGGATCGGTCGCATCGGCAATTTTGACTAAGTCACGGATACGTTCGGCCAGTGGCGTGCCACCCGGCTCGCGGGTGCAGATCGGCGCTTTACCCGTATGTTTTTCAATAAAGTCGCGAATAAGGTTAATCGCACTCGACTTACCCGCGCCTTCTAAACCTTCAATAACGATAAATTTTGCAAAAACTGACATTGGATTTTCTTTCTCTGCATTTTTACTTTGGTGATTTTTCTGGCGTCGCCGTTTTTTTCTTACGCTGATACACATCTACAGCTTGGTTGTGTGCTTCAAGTGTGCTTGAAAACACATGGGTACCATCGTTGCGTGACACGAAATAGAGATAACTCACACTAGCAGGTTTAGACACGGCCATCAGTGAGGCTTTACTCGGTGCTGCAATCGGCGTTGGCGGTAATCCAAAAATACGGTAAGTGTTAAAAGGTGTCTCTTCGACTAAATCTTTACGGGTGATATTGCCCTTATAGCGTTCGCCCATGCCATAAATAACCGTCGGGTCGGTTTGCAGACGCATGCCTTGATTAAGACGATTAACGAATACTCCGGCAATTTGGTCGCGCTCATGGGCTTGGCCGGTTTCCTTCTCAACTATCGATGCCAAGATCAGCATTTCATAGGGGGATTTTAACGGCAAATTCGGCGCCCGTTCTGCCCACGCTTTGGCAAGCTCTTGCTCCATCATCTTATAGCTTTGAGTCAGCAGGACTTTAACATCCGCCTCGGCGGTATAATGATAAGTGTCGGGGAAGAATTTACCCTCTGGCAAACCTGAGTCATCGCCCTGCGCCATCAACACGGCGGCAAACACCTCTGGTGACATCTGTAAATGCGGCGCACTGGCAAGTTGTTGTTCCCATTCAACGATGGTTTTTCCTTCAACTAAGGTCAAACTGAAGGTTTTCACTTTTCCGGCAATCAAATCATTCAGCAAATCGGTAATGGTTTGTGAAGGTGAAATTTCGTAAAGACCCGAGCGGATCTTAGCAAGCTCAGGGCGGAACTTAAGTAGCCACTTGAGTTTCCACGTGTCTTGAATCACGCCATCGTCGGCAAGTTGCTGTGCAAGCTGGTTGACGCTGGTACCGCGTTCAACGGTCAGCTCTTTAGGCTCGCTGAGACTCAGCGGCGTTTGACTGTATTCGATAACAGTTTGATAGCCCCAAAAGGCGCCCAAACAGACTAATGTCAGCAAGGTCAACAGGGTTGAACTGGCGATAAGAATGAGTTTTTTCATAGGGTGAGTGAAAGTGTCTGTCTAAGTTGCGCGGTAATCGGAGCACGGCTGAACTTGCGCGAGTCTATCGCCAGCACATCCACAATTCCTAAAACGCTGTTAGTGATAAACGCTGAGTCAAATTCAATTAAACGCTCGGCGCCAACGGGCAAACATTCGATATTCATGTTCTGTTCAAGCAAGGCTATCATAACCTGTTCACGCATCACACCCGCCACGCCGCACTGTGCTAATGAAGGGGTTATAACGCGATTGCCTTTGATAAAAAACACATTCGCCATCGAAGATTCAATCACATTGTCTTCGATATCGTTAACTAACCAGTCATCAAACCCCTGTGGTAAAGGGTGGGATTTTATTAAGACTTGTTCGAGTCGATTTAAATGCTTCATCCCAGCCAACAAGGGCTGCAAACCCAATCGTATCGATGAGGTTTTAAGGCAAATGCCCGCTTGCTGCCACTTTGCATAATGGCTTGGGATCGTATGAACTGAGACGATTTCGGTAGGATTAACCGTTTCTGGTGGTGTGTAACCACGGCCACCGACACCACGGGTAACGATTAACTTAATGCAATGATGTGGATATTCAATGGCTAAGGCATGAAACTTCTGTTGCAGTGCTTCACTCATTTGCCATTGAAACCCAAGCCTTGCGGCGCCTGCGGTTAAACGAGCTTGATGGGCGTTGAAAAACAAAATCCCCTCAGCGCCTGTTCGCATAGTCGCAAACAGGCCATCACCGTAGGCAAGCCCTCGATCGGAAGGGTCGACACTCGCCTGCGATGCGCCATTCACCCAAAACACTTGTGTTAGTCCTGACTGATACGGCTGGCAACCGCTTCTTGCTGATCTTTGTATTTAGCACTTTTACGGGTGTTATAAGGACGTGCTACCGCATGATTGAGGCGTTCAAAGTTAAGCGCGCCTATGGTCATACGTGGACGCAGGGCCAAAGGTAACTTGCCGCTGTTATAGAACTCGAGCACGATTTTACCCTGCCAACCCGGATCGATACGGTGCGCAGTCACGTGCACCATCAGGCCTAAACGCGCCAATGATGAACGACCATCGAGCCAACCGACGATATCGGCGGGCAGCGTCACGCTCTCGTAAGTCACCGCCAAGGCCAATTCACCAGGATGCAAGAAAAACGCTTCGCCATCAGGGATTTCGATAATCTCACTCATCACCCGATCAAGCGCAGCTTGCATCTCGACGCTTGGACCACTCAAGTCGATATAAGGCGCAGTATGATCTTTAAAGACGCGAAACTGTCCACCTAAGCGCACATCAACACTGACGCCTGAAATAGCTTCTATGCCTGGGCGAGGTTCTATTACGATAGTGCCGTTATCAAGGGCCTGTTCAATTTCGATATCGGTTAAGCGCATCTTGCCTATTACTCCTTGAGTTTATATGCCGTTATTTTGCCAGTAAATGTTGGATACGAGTTTTTAAAATATCGGTCGCAATACGATTCTTACCGCCACGGGGAACGATAATATCGGCGTATTGTTTCGACGGTTCGATAAACTGTAAGAACATAGGACGCACGGTTTTCTTGTACTGAGAAATCACAGATTCCATCGTACGGCCGCGTTCTGCCACATCACGGGTTAGGCGACGTAGGAAACAAATGTCCAGCGGCGTGTCCATAAACACACTCGCGTCCATCAACGCACGTAACTTAGGATCGGTCAGCAGTAAGATACCTTCTAAAATGATCACCTTTTTCGGTGTCATCGTCAGAGTTTCTGCTGTACGAGTGTGCTCTGTGTAGCTATAACAAGGGATATCAACAGCTTCGCCAGACTTAAGCAACTGTAAATGGGTGCACAACAGTTGATGGTCCAACGCTTTAGGATGATCGTAATTCGTTAATACCCGTTCATCCATGGATAAATGACTCTGATCGCGATAGTACGCGTCTTCATTAATTACCCCAATTTGATCTGTGCCTAAATCGCGGCGTAATTCGTCAAAAATCGTTTTGGCAATTAAACTTTTGCCCGATGCTGACGCGCCAGCAATTGCAATAATGACACACTGCTGAGAATTCATACCCTTAAACCTTACTCGTCATCTGAAACACTAATAGAAACTGTTTTCTGGCTTTGCTTTAAAGCCAATTCTGCGCCCACTTTACGGGCAATTTCCCGATAAAGTGCGGCTACTTCACTGTCTGGATCGGCAACGACCGTCGGCGCACCGTTATCCATGGCTTCACGGATATTAATGTGCAGCGGTAAGGCGCCTAACAGTGGAACTTGATAACGCTCGGCGATTTTACTGCCACCGTGTGTTCCAAATGGATGTTCTTTATGGCCACACTCGGGACATAAATGGAAACTCATGTTCTCGACGATACCCAACACAGGAATGTTCACTTTCTGGAACATATTGATGCCCTTCTTGGCATCGGCCAGCGCGATATCCTGCGGCGTAGTGACGATAACAGCACCACTCACCGGCACTTTTTGCGACAGGGTTAATTGAATATCACCCGTACCCGGCGGCATATCGACGACTAAATAATCCAGCTCTGGCCATTGGGTTTCATTGAGCAGTTGCGCTAAGGCGCCCGCTGCCATTGGGCCACGCCACACGGCGGCTTCATCACTGCTGAGCATAAACCCAATCGATTGCGCGGCAATGCCATGGGCACTGGCGGCGGTCATATGTTTGCCATCGGGGGAAAGCGGTCTGAAATTAGGAATACCTAGCATCATAGGCACTGACGGGCCGTAAATATCCGCATCGAGAATACCCACCTGCGCGCCTTCAGCCGCTAAGGCCAAGGCTAAGTTCACCGCTGTGGTTGATTTACCCACACCGCCCTTACCTGAGGCAACGGCAATCACTTGCTTCACATTGGCAATAGGTGCGATAGAAGATAACGCTGAATAGGCTTTAGGTTGAAAATCGATTTCACACTCGACTTCATCGATAGCATCGAGCACGGCCAACTTGTTGGTCAACGCCATCACAGTGTCGCGATACTGGGTCATGCAAGGGTATGGATAGACTAAGCCAAGCTGCAAACGCTTACCTTCCAACGCCAGTTTATTTACGCATCCTGCGCTCACTAACCCTTTCGCGAGATACGGGTCAACAAATGAATCGAGAATAGCCAGAACTGGCCCGAGAAGATCGTCATTTAGACGATAATCAGTTTGAGTTGAAGACAAAAGAATTACCCCCACCAATAAATTTGCCCAAGTGTACCAGATAATGCAGAAAACATTAGCGCAGATTTAGCTCAATCGGCTCAGCTTTTGATGAAAATCATCCTGTAATCGGTTAGTATCTCTACCAATATTTTTGGCCCACCACGATATTTGAGACAAGATGGCAACTTCACAACGTAAAATTCTCGTGACCAGCGCACTTCCCTACGCAAACGGACCGATACATTTAGGTCACATGTTGGAATACATCCAGACAGATATCTGGTCGCGTTATCAAAAACTTCGTGGACATGAGTGCCACTATATTTGTGCCGATGACGCCCATGGCACGCCGATCATGCTTAAAGCCCAGCAATTAGGCATAGCGCCTGAAGATATGATCGCCCAAGTGAACAAAGAACATCAGCAGGATTTTGCCGATTTTAATGTCGCCTTCGATAACTATCACAGCACCCACAGCGAAGAAAACCGTCTCATGGCGAGCGATATTTATCTCAAGCTACGGGACAACGGCTACATCAAGAGCAAGAGCATTTCTCAGTTATTCGATCCTGAAAAATCCATGTTCCTACCCGACCGCTTCGTAAAAGGCACTTGCCCTAAGTGTAAGTCACCTGATCAATATGGCGATAACTGTGATTCTTGCGGCGCGACTTACAGCCCAACTGAACTGATCAATCCAAAATCAGCGGTATCGGGTGCAACGCCAGTGATGAAAGACACTGAGCACTTTTTCTTCGACCTGCCCGCCTTCGAAGGCATGCTAAAAGAGTGGACTCGCTCTGGCGCTCTGCAAGTCGAAATGGCCAATAAACTCGATGAATGGTTTGAGCAAGGTCTGCAGCAATGGGACATCACCCGTGATGCACCGTATTTTGGTTTCGAAATTCCCGATGCACCGGGCAAGTATTTCTACGTGTGGTTAGATGCGCCTATCGGCTACATGGGTTCATTCAAAAACCTGTGTGCAAAACGTCCTGAGCTGAGCTTCGATGAATTCTGGGGTAAAGATTCTACTGCTGAGGTTTATCACTTCATCGGTAAAGACATCGTTTACTTCCATAGCCTCTTCTGGCCAGCCATGCTGCACGGCTCAGGTTATCGTCAGCCAAACAGCGTCTATGCCCACGGTTATGTGACGGTCAATGGCGCGAAGATGTCAAAATCGAAAGGCACGTTCATTAAGGCGCGTACCTATTTAGATCATTTAGATCCTGAATATTTACGTTACTACTACGCCGCTAAACTCAGCAGCCGTATCGACGATTTAGATTTAAATCTGGAAGATTTCGCCCAGCGCGTGAACTCAGATTTAGTCGGTAAACTAGTGAACTTAGCCTCGCGCACAGCAGGTTTTATCACTAAACGCTTCGATGGCAAGCTAGCGAAAATTAACGACACTACCCTGACCGAAGCGTTTTTAGCCAAGCAAGACGTGATTGCCGATTTTTACGAGTCGCGCGAATACGGCAAAGCGATGCGCGAAATCATGGCGCTGGCGGATATTGCCAACGGGTTTGTGGCTGATGCTGCACCTTGGCAAATGGTGAAACATGACGATCAACAGGAAGCAGCCCATCAAGTGTGTTCAAACGCCTTGAATCTGTTCCGTATTCTCGTGACGTATCTAAAACCTGTATTGCCACGTTTAGCCCAAGATGTAGAAGCCTTCTTCCAATTGCCACTCACTTGGAATGCATTGAGCCAAGATTTAGCGGGTCATGAAATCGCCCCATTCAAGGCAATGATGCAACGTGTTGAGCTAGATAAAGTTAACGCTATGGTTGCTGATTCCAAGGATAACCTGCAAGTCACGGCCGATGCACCAAAGACGGCAGCGCCTGAAAAAACCGCTAAAGCTTCATCGGTAAGCAGTGAACCGCTGGTTGACGATCCGATCAGTGAGACCATCAACTTTGATGATTTTGCGAAAATCGACCTGCGTATCGCTCGCATCGTCAAAGCAGAGCATGTTGCTGACGCTGACAAGTTACTCAAGTTACAACTCGACATCGGTGGTGAAACGCGCCAAGTGTTTGCTGGGATCAAATCGGCCTATTCGCCAGAAGATCTCGAAGGCAAGTTGACTGTTATGGTGGCTAACTTAGCGCCACGTAAGATGCGTTTTGGCATGTCAGAAGGCATGGTGTTAGCCGCAGGCCCTGGTGGCAGCGACCTGTGGATTTTAGAACCCCATGAAGGCGCACAGCCTGGCATGCGTGTTAAGTAATCTGCGCTAGATAACGCTCAAAAAATCAATAAGGCCGCATTTTATGTGGCCTTATTTGTTGGTTTTGACTGTTAGCCAATTCGTGGTGCCTAGTGTCACTTTGTCTTTTAAAAGACTGAGTTTACGCCACTAGGTTTAGCAAACAGGTTTAAGCGACTAGTTTAACTGACAGGTTTAAGTGACAGGTTTCAGAAAACGAGTTAATGCTCGTATTTCTATCGACAAGGAGTGTGATATTCATATCTGTGACAGGTCTAAAATCGACGCAGTGTTCAGTGAATCATTCGAGGAGTAATTATGGAAAATATCGTTGAGCAGTTGCTGTTTTCTTCCTCGATTACGGGTCCAATCTGTTTGATGTTAGCGCTCGGTGTGATCCTAAAACGCACCCAAATCATCAATGAAAACTTTATTGATGTCGCATCAAAATTAGTCTTTAACGTGACGCTGCCAGCCTTGCTGTTCCTTAGCATTATTAGCTCCAATCACGATCTCGCCTCCAGTGCGCCCTTAATTGGCTATGGTTTAGCGGCCAATTTCCTGTTTTTTATACTCTCCACCTATGCAACTGGGCGGCTATTTCCCAAGCACAAAGACCAAGGCGTGATCATTCAAGGGGGATTCAGGGCTAATACCGCGATTATCGGCTTAGCTTATGTTTCCAACGCCTACGGCAGTTCTGGTGTTGCTTTAGCTGCGGTTTATGTCGCCTCGATGACGCTGCTCTACAATATTCAAGCGGTTATTTGCCTAAGCCCTAAAGGCGAAGAATCCAGCCAACGCGCATTTGGCGTGATTATTAAAACCATTACCAAAAACCCGCTGATCATTGCCATTATGGTCGGTATGTTGTTCTATTTACTTGCAATTCCAATACCGAAAATGGTGCTCGATGCGGGCCAATATTTTGCCAATATGACCCTGCCACTAGCGTTACTGTGCACTGGCGGTTCGCTCGATATTGGTTCACTCAAACATGAAAAGCATTCAACTTGGTTCTCGACCGCATTGAAACTGATCTTTGCCCCGCTTTTTATCACGATTGGGGCCTTGCTGTTGGGCTATCGAGGGATTGAGTTAGCGCTGGTCTTTTTAATGAGTTCTGCTCCCACCGCAGCCGCAAGCTATGTGATGGCACGCGCTATGGGTGGCAATGCCCCCCTTGCGGCCAATATTATCGCGCTGACCACAGTCTGCTCGTTAATCACGTGCACCTTAGGCATCTTTGTATTGTCCACTTTGGGGCTGATCTAGCTACAGCTAAAGGCTAAGAGCTAATTGCTCAAACGCTAGAGGAACAAGTTTGAGTGCTGATAAGTCACCATAACTCACAGTAAAAAAGGCGAGCCATGCTCGCCTTTCGATTAGGGATAAAACGGTTAGATAGTCACCATAAGCCGCTTAATTAATGGATTAGACCGGATTGGTGATATCTACAAAATGATGCACTAAATCAAACTCGCGGGCGAGATGACGGCCTAAGGCTTGAATACCGAAACGTTCAGTCGCATGGTGCCCCGCCGCAAAATAATGTATGCCCTGCTCCACCGCACTGTGGAAAGTGCGTTCGGACACTTCACCACTGATAAACGCATCCACACCTAAACTCGCCGCAACATCGATATAGTCCTGCGCGCCGCCAGTACACCAAGCTAAATGTTGGATCTTGTCATCGCCATCACCTATATGCAGTGGGGCTCTGCCTAACGCATCCTCAAGGGTGTGAGAAAATTCGCTAGCACTAACTGCAAGATCAAGTTTTCCACGCCACAGCAGCCCCTGAGCCACCTCTTCGATGGCTTCTGCGTCGACGATCCCAAGTTTCCTGCCTAAGGTCGCGTTATTACCGAGCATTGGGTGGGCATCTAAGGGCAAATGATAGCCAAATAAATTAATATCATGCTTGAGCAGTGCCTTAATCCGCCGTTGTTTCATGCCAGTGATCACTTCAGGCTCATTCTTCCAAAAAAAGCCGTGATGAACCAAAATCGCATCGGCGTTTAATCGAATAGCTTCATCGATCAAAGCCTGACACGCAGTCACGCCCGTCACTATGGTGCAGATTTCATCCTTGCCTTCTACCTGCAGCCCATTGGGCGCGTAATCTTTAAACGCCGATACATGTAAAAAATCGGCTAAATATTGGGTTAATTCTGTCCGTGTCATTGCTTTACCGTCCTTTACCCGAGATGATCATTTACTGAAGATGACGACTTATTCAAGATAAGACAGTCGCTTACATCGCGACATCAACACGCACACCACCTTGCAGATAGACGACACGTACTCTGTCACCCGCATTGAATACCATGCCAGCATCATAGTCTTGGATCACCATAACTTGGGTGCCATCTTCTTGATTGATCATCAATTCCACCAGCTTCAATGACTGCACGCTCGTGCCACTGCCATAACGATTGCCGATACCGCCACCAATCAAGGCACCTAAAATGGTCGCCACATCACGGCCAGAACCGCCACCAAACTGATTGCCAATCACCCCACCCGCTAAGGCGCCACCAAAGGTTTTCCAACCTCGATTACGGTCTTCAATCAGCTGGGTTTCAGTGATATTACGTACCGAAGTGATATCGCCATAGAGCACTTTCTCGACAGGCACGGCTTGATTACGGTCATAACCCGCACTCGCGGGGCTGAGGATAAACGCAAAAATAAACATAAAGCTTGCTAGAGTAGGTTTCCACATATCTGAATTTCCGCTAACTTAATAATAAGGTCTATAACTAAATCATACTCAATTGTGAAGTCACTGTCTTTTCTGAATCACGAATTTGAAGCTTTTCCTTCGCCCGAACTCGCCTTAACCGATCCTAATGGGTTATTGGCTATCGGCGGCGACTTACGTCCTGAACGCTTACTCTCGGCTTACTACAACGGTATTTTTCCTTGGTTTAACTCAGATGATCCTATTTTGTGGTGGTCGCCCGATCCCCGCGCCGTGTTTATTCCCGGTGAAGTCCACATCAGCACAAGTTTGCGGAAATACTTAAAAAAACAACCTTGGCGGATCACAATCAATCACGCTTTCACCGATGTAATGGCGGGATGCGCGCAGCCAAGAGAAAAACAGAGCGGCACTTGGATTACTCAAGAAATTCAAATGGCCTATCGCGAACTGCATCACACAGGTCACGCCCATTCCATTGAAGTCTGGGAAGGCGAACGTTTAATTGGTGGGCTTTACGGCTTAGCAATCGGCCAAGTGTTTTGCGGCGAATCCATGTTTCACCGTAAAACTAATGCGTCCAAGGCCGCCGTTGCAGCGCTGCAACAGCATTTACTCAAAATGGGATTCAAACTCATCGATGCACAAGTGATGAATCCTCACCTAGAAAGTTTGGGAGCCAAAGCCATTAAACGCATTGATTTTATAACGTTACTGAGCGAACTGAGAAACAATCCCGTGGACCCAACGACTTGGACCACTAAAGAGGTCATCCTTGAACTCGAGTAAAGCATCGATCGCTATCGGTATCAGTCAAATATTTCCCTGCAGCTACCTCGATGGCCAGCAGGAGCAGCTACTAGTCATCCAAGAAGATACGCTCGATCCCATTTTATTTGAGCGTTTACTCGCGGTGGGTTTTCGCCGCAGTGGCGGCTCCATCTATAAACCCCGTTGCCCAAGGTGCAGCGCGTGCCAGCCTATTCGTGTGCCAGCGCATGAATTTGTGCCATCGAAACGTCAAAAACGGACTTTAGCAAAAAACCAAGATCTGACCTGGCGAATTACATCGGAACAAACCGCCGAACAGTATGCCCTGTATGAACATTACATTCGTGAGCGGCATTTTGATGGCCCTATGTTCCCCCCGAGTGAAGATCAATATCATCACTTTCTTTTTTGCCATTGGTTGCCGCCGACGTTTATCGAAGTCTATAACGGCGATAAATTATTAGCCGTAGCGGTCACAGATACCTTACCCAATAGTCTGTCGGCGATTTACAGCTATTTTGACCCCGACGAAGAACAGCGTTCCCTCGGCGCTCTGTTAATTTTAATTCAGTGCCGATTGGCAAAACTCATGGACAAAGAATTTGTTTATCTCGGATATCAAATAGATGAAAACCGTAAGATGTCCTACAAGCGTTTATATCGCCCATATCAAATTCTCACACCGACGGGCTGGGAGTATTCCCAAGTTTGCTAAGTACTTCCCCTTTACAGCAGGGTGAATTTGGGGCATGATACGCCCGTTTTTTATATTCGAAGGCTAATGGGATAATTAATTAATGGCGAAAGAAGACAACATTGAAATGCAAGGCACTATCCTTGAAACCTTGCCAAACACAATGTTTCGTGTAGAGCTTGAAAATGGTCATGTGGTGATAGCCCACATTTCAGGCAAAATGCGCAAAAACTACATCAGGATCCTTACTGGCGATAAAGTTACCGTCCAGCTGACTCCTTATGATCTGACCAAAGGTCGCATTGTCTTCCGCGCACGCTGATATAGCCTCTTAGATTTAAAAACCCGGCAAGGCCGGGTTTTTTTGTTTGCGAAAGATGAAAAAAATGGCTGCAATTGCAGCCATTTTTATGTCTAAAACTAATGGATAATCAAGCGTTAAGCTTTTGTTGTCGCTTTTTCGTGACGTTCGGTACGAATGACAAGCTCGCCCTCCTTCACATCCACATGCGCCACACCGCCTGACTCTAAGACACCAAATAAGATCTCGTCTGCCAATGGACGTTTGATCAATTCGGTCACGACTCGAGCCATTGGACGCGCGCCCATGTTCTTGTCGTAGCCTTTCTCGGCCAACAAGGTTCTGGCTTCGTCGCTGACTTCCAAAGTAACGTGTTTTGCATCCAATTGAGCCTGCAATTCCACCAAGAATTTATCGACCACTTTGGCGATAATCGTCATATCCAAATGGTTGAACCAAATGATGGAATCGAGACGATTTCGAAATTCTGGCGAAAATACCCGATTAATTTCAGATAACGCATCTTGGGTGTGATCTTGTTGGGTAAAGCCAATCGACTTACGAATAGTCTCCTGAACACCCGCGTTCGTTGTCATCACCAAAGTCACGTGTCTGAAGTCAGCCTTACGACCATTATTGTCGGTCAAAGTACCGTGATCCATCACCTGCAACAGCAAGTTATAGACATCGCGGTGGGCCTTCTCGATTTCATCCAATAGCACCACACAGTGCGGATTTTTAATCACAGCATCGGTGAGCAAGCCACCTTGGTCATAACCCACATATCCAGGAGGCGCACCAATCAAGCGTGACACTGTATGGCTTTCCATGTACTCAGACATATCAAAGCGCACCAGTTTCATCCCTAAACAGTTGGCCAGTTGGTTAGTGACTTCGGTTTTACCCACACCGGTGGGACCCGCGAATAAGAAGCTCCCCACAGGTTTCCTGTCTGTGCCTAAGCCACTGCGTGATAAACGAATGGCCGAACTCAGACTCTCAATGGCCTTGTCTTGGCCAAAGACCACCATCTTAAGGTTACGCTCAAGATTACGCAGTAAGTCCTTATCAGTGGCGGACACCGACTTCTCAGGGATACGCGCCATTTTCGCCACTATCGACTCAATCTCAGCTTGGCCTATGGTCTTTTTACGTTTGCTCATAGGCAACATCACCATACGCGCACCCGCTTCATCGATCACATCGATGGCTTTATCGGGTAAATGTCTGTCATTGATGTGCTTGGCCGACAATACCGCAGCGCTGCTGATCGCAGCCTGTGTATAACGAACTCCATGATATTCTTCGTATTTAGACTTAAGCCCCATCAAAATCTTAGTGGTTTCTTCCACTGAAGGCTCATTGATATCCACCTTTTGGAAACGACGTGCAAGTGCGCGGTCTTTCTCAAAAATACTTTGATATTCTTGGAAAGTTGTCGAGCCCATGCAGCGCAAGTTGCCGCTAGATAGTAAAGGTTTCAGCAGATTAGAGGCATCCATTACGCCGCCAGAGGCCGCGCCCGCACCGATAATGGTGTGGATCTCATCGATGAATAGAATGGCATGCTTATCGGCAGCCAGTTCTTTCAACAGGTTCTTAAAGCGCTTTTCAAAGTCGCCGCGATACTTAGTTCCCGCCAGCAGTGAACCTAAATCCAAGGAATACACTGTCGCTTCAAGCATCACATCGGGCACTTGTTTATTGACGATGCGATACGCCAGCCCTTCGGCAATCGCCGTTTTACCTACGCCCGCCTCACCCACTAACAGTGGATTATTTTTACGGCGACGGCACAGGGTTTGAATCGCGCGCTCAATTTCTTGATCACGACCAATCAGTGGGTCGATGATCCCTTGCTTAGCAAGTTGATTTAAGTTGGACGCAAATTGCGACAACATGCTGCGCTCTTCGCTACTTTCGCCCTGATCTTCAACCCGTTCTTGATCTTGATGTGACTCAGCATCATCATTTTTGGCGAAACCATGGGAAATAAAATTCACAACGTCTAGGCGACTAATATCGCAGCGGCGCAGTAAATACACGGCTTGGGATTCTTGCTCACTGAAAATGGCAACTAACACGTTAGCGCCGTTCACTTCATTGCGACCCGATGACTGCACATGGAATACTGCACGTTGCAGCACTCGTTGGAACCCCAGCGTCGGCTGAGTTTCTTTGTCATCATCAATATCGGCAATGATTGGGGTTGTTTGTTGGATAAAGCTTGCCACTTCATCTCTGAGTTTATCTAGATTCGCTCCACAGGCGATTAACGCTTCTTGAGCCGCAGGATTGTCGATCAGAGCTAATAACAGATGTTCCACTGTCATATACTCGTGACGCGCGTCTCTGGCTTGCTGAAACGCCAGATTTAAGGTGACTTCCAGGTCTTTGTTCAGCATAAGCACCCCCAAAATTAACAACAGACTACAGAGTAAAGCGGTTTTATGCTTTCTCTAACGAACACAGTAACGGATGTTGGTTTTGTCTTGCAAATTGATTTACTTGTATCACCTTAGTTTCTGCAATCCCAAACGGGAAAATACCGCAAATACCTTTTCCTTGGTGATGGATCGTCAACATGATATCGGTCGCTTCCTGCTCGTTCTTGCGAAAGAAAACCTGCAAAACTTCAATCACAAAATCCATTGGGGTGTAATCATCATTATTGAGTACCACCTTATACATCGAAGGCGGCATTAACTCTGATTCGACACGTTCTTCAACGTGTTCAATATTTCCTATCTTTGCCATTTTTTAATACTAGCCTCTCGTGTTGGCCTCTTCCAATTGATCCGTTCAAATTAATCAGTTGTTACCCCTTTGTTAATTTTAGCTTGACTTCCGCTTTTACTCCTTACATTCTGTTGTGCAGACGGTGAACGAATACCCGTCTATACAGGTTTTACTATCTTACTGGTAAGTAGACAACAGAAGGAAGTGGAAGTATGGCAAGCGGAACTGTTAAATGGTTCAACAACGCCAAAGGATTCGGGTTTATTTGCCCTGATCAAGGTGGTGAGGACGTTTTTGCACACTATTCTACCATTGAAATGGAAGGCTATCGAACTCTAAAAGCAGGCCAACCCGTTCAATTTGAAGTAGAAGCCGGTCCAAAAGGGATGCACGCTTCAGCCATTTCACCAACAAAATAACGTTTGGTGAGGCCAATGATCTAAAAGGCAGGGACTTGTCCCTGCCTTTTTATTGCTGCGTGTTTTATCAATCCCCACCACTTAATGCTGCATCGCTTGTCAGCATTACGCATGAATTTAATTCAAGATCAATCGCCGCAGCTCACCCATTGCATCCCCACAAAAAAATTTATCACCAGTCTCGACAGTAAATTTAGGGCATAAAAAAGGATCTGCCATGCAGATCCCTTTTTAAAATCAGTCTAATGACTTACAACTTTACATCAACTTTGATGGCCCACACTGACGCGCACACCATCCAAAAGCTAACACTAACGAGATTAAGCAATCAACAGCTTGTTTAACGTCTCGCTTGGGCGCATGGCTTTTTCAGCCTTAGCCGCATCTAAACGGTAGTAACCGCCTAAATCGACTGGTGCACCTTGTGCCGTCGCTAATTCAGCCACAATCACTTGCTCATTTGCGGCCAACGCATGCGCTAACGGAATGAAGTGAGCTTGTAACTGCTCATCTCCCGTTTGCGCGGCTAAGGCTTGTGCCCAGTACATGGCTAAGTAGAAATGGCTGCCACGGTTGTCTAACTCACCGACTCTTCTTGATGGCGATTTGTTGCTATCTAAGAATTGGCCAATGGCTTGATCTAAGGTATCAGCTAACACTTGGGCTTTTGGATTACCGACAGTTTGGCTTAAATGCTCAAGAGACGCCGCCAGAGCCAAGAATTCACCGAGTGAATCCCAACGTAAGTGACCTTCTTTCTCAACCTGTTGCACGTGCTTAGGTGCACTACCGCCCGCACCTGTTTCAAATAGACCACCACCGTTCATTAACGGAACGATTGACAGCATTTTGGCACTGGTGCCTAGCTCAAGGATTGGGAACAAGTCAGTCAGGTAGTCACGTAGAACGTTGCCCGTAACTGAAATGGTATCTTTGCCTTCTTTGATGCGAGCCAAAGACAAACGCGTCGCGTCTTCTGGAGACATGATGCTGATATCTAAGCCATCAGTGTCATGCTCTGGCAGATACTGCTGCACTTTTGCAATAATTTGCGCATCGTGGGCACGTTTGCTATCTAACCAGAATACCGCAGGAGTATTGCTTAAACGGGCACGGCGCACGGCCAGTTTTACCCAATCACGGATAGGTGCGTCTTTAACTTGGCACATTCTCCAGATATCGCCCGCTTCCACATTGTGGCTCATCAATACCTTACCGCTGGCATCGACAACGTTCACCACACCATCAGCAGGCATTTCAAAGGTCTTATCGTGGCTGCCGTATTCTTCGGCTTTTTGCGCCATCAAGCCCACGTTTGGCACGCTGCCCATGGTTTTAGGATCAAAAGCGCCGTGCTCTTTACAGAAAGCAATCGTTTCTTGGTAGATACCGGCATAGCAACGATCTGGGATCATAGCTTTAGTGTCATGCAGTTGACCATCTGGTCCCCACATTTGGCCAGATGAACGAATCGCAGCAGGCATAGACGCATCGATAATGATGTCGCTTGGCACGTGTAAGTTGGTGATACCTTTGTCAGAATCAACCATAGCCAATGCGGGACGTGCAGCGTAAACGGCGGCGATATCGGCTTCAACTTCGGCGCGGCTATCGGCAGGTAATGTCGCGATCTTGGCATAAACATCACCAAAACCATTGTTAACATCTACGCCTAATTCAGCGAAAAGCGCCGCATGTCTGTCAAATACTGGCTTGAAGAATACCTTCACAGCGTGACCAAACATAATAGGATCAGACACTTTCATCATAGTGGCTTTCAGATGCAGCGATAACAGCACATCTTCTGCTTTGGCATTTTCGATTTCACGCTCATAGAAGCTCACTAAGGCTTTTTTACTCAATACCGCAGCATCGATAATTTCGCCAGCCAGCAGCTTAAGACCGGACTTGAGCACCACTTCTTGGCCATCTTTTTGCGTCAGCACGATATTCACGCTGCCCGCATCAGATAAAGTCACTGACTGCTCGCTGCCGTAAAAATCGCCGTCGGTCATGTGAGCAACGTGAGACTTAGAATCTGTAGCCCATTTACCCATTGAATGCGGGTTTTTCTTGGCGAAGTTTTTCACCGATAATGGGGCGCGGCGATCTGAGTTACCTTCACGTAATACTGGGTTTACCGCACTGCCTTTAATCTTGTCGTAACGTGTTTTAATTGACTTTTCAGCGTCGGTTTTTGGCTCATCCGGATAGTGAGGGATGTCATAACCTTTTTGCTGCAGTTCAAGGATACAGGCTTTTAATTGTGGAATCGAAGCACTGATATTCGGTAACTTGATGATGTTCGCTTCTGGCTGATTCGCTAACTCGCCAAGCTCAGTCAGATGATCGCCAATCTTTTGTGCTTCGGTCAGTTGCTCAGGGAAGCTGGCAATAATACGGCCCGATAACGAGATATCACGGGTTTCAACCGCAACGCCCGCGGCGTCGGTAAACGTTCTGATAATAGGTAAGAGTGAGAGGGTGGCCAGTGCTGGCGCTTCGTCTGTTTCAGTGTAAATAATTGTTGATGAGTTATCTTTCATGTTACATCCTACATTATTGTAAAATTTAATATTTTTTATAATAATTTTATAGCATGGCGAACAAATCTGAGCACAGTGAAAATATCAATCAAGGCAATCGAATCCGCCTTAACCTTTCAAATTATCAATGCCCTTCTGCCTTTGCGCGCAAGCTAAAATTTGTTACAACGACTCATTAAAACCTAATAAACATTTAGGCACAGATCACATTTTCTGGCCGACATCATAGAGCATTCGCAATAATATTCAAATTCCACTAACGGCGAATGCCAAGTACACTATGACCACATTAACGACTCAATCAAGTCAGGTAAGCGTGTCTCAACCTCCTGTTAGCAAAAGTATGAACAAAAACAAGTTTCCACCTAAACGTGCCAATTCCAGCGCCAGTTCCCCAGCCAAGAGCACGATTAAACCCGCTAAGCCCGCGAGCAGAGGCCCTGCCAACCGCGCTACCGCCGTAGATAACAAAGTGGCGCCAGCACGTAATGCCAATGGCAGTTTAAAGAAAGAACCCTTTAAAAATCCTAATCGACGCGCAATTGCAGCGGCAAAACCGGTGCAGAGCCAAACGCTCGCACCGATTATCGTGCTGTTTAATAAACCTTTTGATGTACTTTGCCAGTTTACCGATGAACAAGGTCGCAAAACTCTAAAAGACTATATTCCCATTGCTGACGTGTATGCCGCAGGCCGCTTAGACAGAGACAGTGAGGGCCTGTTGCTGCTGACCAATGACGGTCAATTACAGGCAAGACTGACAGAACCGAAAAAGAAAACCTTTAAGACCTATTGGGTGCAAGTAGAAGGCGTGCCGACGGAAGATGCACTGACGAAACTGCGCCAAGGTGTTGAATTAAATGATGGTATGACGCTGCCAGCTAAAGTCAAAATCATGGATTCACCCGATATTTGGCCACGTAATCCACCGGTGAGAGAACGCAAAAATATCCCAACAACTTGGTTAGAAATCCAAATTCATGAAGGCCGTAACCGCCAAGTCAGACGCATGACAGCGCATATCGGTTTTCCGACCTTAAGATTAATCCGTTATAAAATAGGCCAATGGAGTCTAGATAATTTGCCATCGGGCGAGCATAAATGTATCCGCCTAGGTGATGAAGTCTAACTTTCAGCCAAGTTTCTGCGCTCAACGCCACTAAAAATTGGCACCATGTCCACTCAAAGGAGGCACTATGAGTCAACGATATAAACCCAATGTGACCGTCGCTTGTATTATTCATGCGACTTCACAGGACAAATATCTGATGGTAGAAGAGTGGATTGATGGCGAGCAGCGCTTTAATCAGCCAGCGGGTCACTTAGAAGCGAATGAAAGCTTAATCCAAGCCTGTGAGCGTGAAGTGTTTGAGGAAACGGGGTTATCACTTAACCCCCAAGGACTCGTCGGCATCTATCAATTTAGCGCCAGTGAAGACTTAGCCTTTGTGCGCTTTACTTTCTTCGTGCAGTTAGATGATATGCCCTCACCTGCGCCGCAGGACAAGGCTATCCACAGTGCGCACTGGCTGAGTTTTGCACAGATAGAAGCCAAGTCATCTTTACTGCGCAGCCCCTTAGTGCTCGATTGCCTAAAAGACTATCTTAATAACGCACAACAGGGACAAACTTATCCCCTCTCCTTACTCAATAGTGACCGCCTCGCGATAGCCCAAGCGAGTTAGGCGTGATAGAATACCGCCCCGCATAAACTGCTTGTTAAACTTATGCATGTGTTAGTGCCTGTCGGCCTCTACGTGGCTAAATAGCAGACTGTACAGTAGACCGTAAATACGAGTTTTACTGACCGCTCGCACGACACCCAGATTTTTAAGTTAGCTTGGATTTAAAGCTAGCCCATATTTTTTAAGCTAGGTTAGGCACTTTTTGTTACGCGTTCAATGTCGCGGCTTAACTTCAACAACCTAGCCAACACACATACTCAATGGTTTTTAGGATCTATGACATCAATCGAACCCACTCATACAGGAAAAAAAGTCATTGTCGGCATGTCCGGCGGTGTAGATTCATCTGTTTCAGCCTATTTGCTTATGCAGCAAGGCTATCAGGTTGAAGGCCTTTTCATGAAGAACTGGGAAGAAGATGACAACAGCGAGTACTGCGCTGCCGCAGAAGATTTAAAAGATGCCCAAGCCGTGTGCGACAAGCTCGGGATCAAGCTACACACAGTCAACTTTGCAGCCGAATATTGGGACAATGTCTTTGAGTATTTCCTCGCTGAATACAAAGCCGGCCGCACGCCAAATCCCGATATCATGTGCAACAAAGAAATCAAATTTAAGGCATTTTTAGAATTTGCCGACGAAATCCTCGATGCCGATTACATCGCCATGGGCCACTATGTGCGCCGCCGCGATAATAGCGATGGCAGCACACAAATGCTCCGTGGCGTCGATGGCAATAAAGATCAAAGTTATTTCCTCTACACCCTTAGCCACGAGCAAGTTGCTCGAAGTCTGTTCCCTGTCGGTGAATTGGAAAAACATGAAGTACGTGAAATCGCAAAAGAAATGGGCCTAATCACCCATGATAAAAAAGACAGCACCGGCATCTGCTTTATCGGTGAGCGCAAGTTCACTGAATTCCTGGGCACTTATTTGCCCGCGCAGCCTGGCAATATCGAAACCCCAGAAGGCGAAGTCATAGGCACACACCAAGGGCTGATGTACCACACCTTAGGCCAGCGTAAAGGATTAGGCATTGGCGGCATGAAAAACAGCAATGACGATCCTTGGTATGTCGTCGATAAAGATCTTGAGCGTAACGTGTTGATCGTAGGGCAAGGCGGACACCATCCTCGTTTGATGTCGACCGGCATGACAGTTAACCAACTGCATTGGGTGGATAGAACCGGACCTATCGATGGCTGTCATATCGCAGTGAAAACCCGTTATCGCCAACAAGATGTGCCTTGTACTCTGACCTACACAGATGAACACACCTTACGCGTGGTCTTCGATGAACCTGTTGCGGCGGTGACGCCAGGACAGTCTGCGGTATTTTATGATGGTGAAGTCTGCTTAGGTGGCGGCATCATAGATCAATTGATCCGAGGGTAAAGCGTGAACGAGCAACTAGTTAATCGGACCATGGCGTTTGCGGGCATACTGCAAGCCATTGCCCAAGTTCAACATTTAGCCCGCCATGGCGAATTAGATAATGCCGAGCTCGCGGCGAGCTTAAACACCATTCTCGTCACCAATCCTGACAATACGGCCGATGTCTACCAAGACAAAATCGTATTGCAAAAAGGCTATAAGCTGATCTTGAATCAGCTCGGTGACAGCAGTCAAAAAGATGTTGAAATCACCCGCTATTTAGTCGGCGTGTTGGCGTTAGAGCGAAAATTAGTTCGCTCAAACAGCGGTTTAGGCATGTTGGCCGAGCGCATTAATCAAGTGAATCGCCAGCTACATCATTTTGCGATCACAGATGAACAAGTGATTGCCAATCTTGCCAGCATTTACAGTGACATCATCAGTAATTTAGGGCCAAAAATCCAAATCTCTGGTAATCCAGTGTGTTTACAACGCCCTATCATACAACAAAAAATTCGCGCTCTGCTGCTTGCGGCCATGCGCAGCGCTGTACTGTGGCGCCAACTAGGCGGTAAGCGTCGACACTTAGTCTTCGCCCGCAAAGCCATAGTCGATACAGCCAAGAAAAGTCTTACCCTATAATAAAATTAGCGTTCATCAAGGAGCTTCACATGGATCTTTCCGCACTAACTGCTATCTCTCCGGTAGACGGTCGTTATGGTAGTAAAACCGCTTCATTGAGAGGGATTTTCAGCGAGTTCGGTCTTACCAAGTACCGTGTTCAGGTTGAAATCAATTGGCTAAAACTGTTAGCAGACTGCCCAGACATTAGCGAAGTGCCAACATTGAGCGCGTCAGCTATCGCTGTGCTCGATGGCATTAAAGACAATTTCAACGAACAAGATGCGCTGCGTGTTAAGGCTATCGAAAGCACCACTAACCACGATGTGAAAGCGGTTGAATACTTTATCAAAGAAAAAATCGCGGGCAATGCCGAGTTAGCCGCTGTGGGTGAGTTTGTTCACTTTGCCTGTACCTCTGAAGATATCAACAACTTAAGCCACGGTTTAATGTTGACTGAAGCCCGTGAGCAAGTATTACTGCCCTACTGCAACGAGTTGCTGACTGCGATTAAAAAGCTGGCGATTGAATATCGCTCTGTGCCATTGATGTCACGCACCCATGGCCAACCGGCTTCACCATCTACGCTAGGCAAAGAGATGGCGAACGTAGCGATGCGTCTTGAGCGTCAAATCAAACAAATCGCCAATGTTGAAATCATGGGCAAACTGAACGGTGCCGTAGGTAACTACAATGCTCACCTGTCAGCCTACCCTGAAGTTAACTGGCATGAACTGTCTGAGCGTTTTGTGACTAGCCTTGGCCTGCACTGGAACGCCTACACGACGCAAATTGAACCACACGATTACATTGCCGAACTGTTTGATGCGGTTGCCCGTTTCAACACAGTGCTGATTGACTTTGACCGTGACATTTGGGGTTACATTGCCCTAGGTCACTTCAAACAACGCACTATCGCCGGTGAAATCGGTTCATCGACTATGCCACACAAAGTTAACCCAATCGATTTTGAAAACTCTGAAGGTAACTTAGGTATCGCTAATGCGCTGATGCAACATTTAGCGTCTAAGCTGCCGTTATCAAGATGGCAACGAGACTTAACTGACTCAACAGTACTGCGTAACTTAGGCGTGGGTATTGCACACGCGTTGATTGCGTATCAAGCGACCTTAAAAGGCATCAGCAAGTTAGAAGTTAACGAAGCGCATCTGCGTGATGAGTTAGATCACAACTGGGAAGTGTTAGCAGAACCCGTACAAACTGTGATGCGTCGTTATGGTATTGAAAAGCCATACGAAAAATTAAAAGAACTGACGCGCGGTAAACGTATCGACGCGCAGCAACTGTCAGTGTTTATTGACGGACTTGAATTACCAGACTCAGTGAAAGCTGAACTGAAGAAAATGACGCCAGCCAATTACATTGGTCGCGCCGAAACGTTTGTCGACGAACTGAAGTAAGCTTTTAACTGAACTTAGTTTTTAACTGAAATTAGTTATTAGCTGAAATTGGCGATGGACAATACTCTCTCATAAACAGAAATAAGGATTAAGGCGACTCACATCTGCGCGATGTGGTCGCCTTTTTTAACACTATGTATACACTCAATCTCGATATCGCCCAGTTTCTTAGTGAATACTGGCAAAAGAAACCCCTGCTGATCAAAAAAGCGTTTCCGCAGTTTGAAGATCCGATCAGCGCCGATGAACTAGCAGGCCTTGCCTGCGAAGAAGAAATCTCTTCGCGTATCGTCGTTACTAAAGACGAAAACTGGGAAGTGGTTCAAGGCCCGTTTGAAGATTACGACAGCTATGGCGAAACCCATTGGCAGTTACTAGTGCAAGCAGTCAATCATTGGTATCCCGATTCACAGCCATTAGTTGAAGCGCTACGCTTTTTACCTGACTGGCGTTTCGATGACTTGATGGCCTCATTTGCGACGCCAAGTGGCGGTGTGGGCCCGCACGTCGATAACTACGATGTGTTTATCATTCAAGGCGAAGGTGAGCGTCGCTGGACTGTGGGCGACAATACCCCGCAACAACGCCGTGGTGGCAATCCCAACTCGCCGCTGGTTGAAGACTTCACCCCAATTATCGATGTGGTGTTAGAAAAAGGCGACATGCTTTATATTCCACCCGGTTTTCCGCATTGCGGCGAAACCCTAACAGTGGCAATGAGTTACTCGATTGGTTTTCGTGCACCAAGCCAGCAAGAACTGATCAGTGAAGTTGCCGATTATTTGCTCGACAATAACTTAGGTCAGCAGCGTTTCACGTCGCAAACTGAACCGAGTTCAGCGGGTATTGTCAGCCAAGATCATCAAGTGGGTATAATGTCACTCTTGAGTCAGCTGAGCCAAGATCCCAATAGCTACCAAATCGTGTTGGGCAAGTTGCTTAGTCAAAACCGTTTCGAGCTTGACTTGTGTGAAGGCGAAGAAGCTTACAGCATTGAAGATTTGCAAGATGCCTTCGCCCAAGGTGCTGGCATCAGCCGTATCGGCGGTTTGAAAGTACTGCGCCTTGAAAATGACGCCACGCCGCGATTATTCATCAATGGTGATGTGCACGAATTGCTAAATACACCGATAGACGTTATCGCACAGTTGAGCGATAACGTGAGCTTAAGCGCCGATGAAGCGACTGAAATCTGTCAGCATGAAGAAGTTCAAGCCTTACTGTTGAAACTCATCAATCAAGGTTTCTTCTACTTAAGCGACAGCGAAGAATAAGATTTATCGACTTTGCTTGATGGCCTTGTTCTTAAAATAGGAAATCAACATAAAAGTTGTCCCGTCCTAAGATAGGTTGACAGTTTCTAGGCCAGCTCCAGTAGCTGGCCTTTTCTATTATGCACCTGATTGGGTGTTTCCATATCCAAACTCAGATGCGGTCTCATTTCGTTGTATATCGCTATTGATTCTCTAACAAGTCTCTTCAGCTCTTCCAGCGTTTTACACCGGTAGAGTAAAAACTCCTGCTTCAGGATCCCGTTTACTCGTTCTGCTAACGCATTTTGATAGCAATCATAACCGTCTGTCATTGACGGCTGAATATGATTGGCCTGCAGTTCATCTTGATAAACGGCTGAGCAGTATTGCGAACCTCGGTCTGAGTGATGGACCGCATTAGCGCTATAGCGCTTATCTTTGACCGCCATTTTCAGTGCTTTCACTACGCTTTCTGCTTTCATGTCCGTACTCAAGTGATGACCGACTATCTTACGTGACGCGGCATCGGTCACCAGTGACAAATAGTGCACGCCTTGGTCTGATTCGAGATAGGTAATATCGCTGACCAGTACATGCTCGGCATCGTGTAGTCCCTCTTCCTTCAGCAGGTTGGGATGCTTCTTCATCCAATGCTTGCTGAATGTCGTTTTTGTGAAGCTTCTCTTGGGCTTAACTAGCAAGCCTTCACTTCTCAAGTAGGTAAAGAACCCGTCTCGCCCGAGTTTGATATCATGTTCAACCAGCTTAGGCTGTATCAAAGTATAGAGCTTACGCGTCCCCAATCGTGGCATATAGTTACGCCAATATTGGACCCAGTCTTTGATAACCGATAGCTCAGCGCTTCGGTTCGCCATTCGGGCGACAGCCTGATAAATACCTTGCCGTGAAATACCGACGGCGCGACACGCAACGGCAAGGTTTATTTTGCTTTGGGTTTTGGCTTGCCAGAGATACCGGATAAGTACTTTTTTCTGAGGCCGGCTCCGTATTCATTGTCCATGATATCGACCATACCATTGAGAATTTGGTTACGCAGTTTCGCTTCGGCTAACTCACGCTCAAGGCGCTTGATAGTTTCGGCTGGGGTTTCTTTTGAATGAGGCATAAGGGGATGCTGAAAGGGTTTCGACCAATCGAGTTTACCATGCTTTCTCAGCCAGACGAGTACTGTTGTTTTACCCTGAATGCCAAAACGAGTCTGCGCTTGCTTGTAAGTCATTTCGCCTTTTTCAACACGTTCAACAACGCCTAATTTAAAAGCTAAGGTGTAATCGCGTTGAGTACGCTTACGGCTTGAGTTACTTGATGTTGTCATAAAGAAGTCCTCTTTATGTCAACGTATTTCAGGACGGGACAAGTCAGTATAAAAAAGGCACTCAATTGAGTGCCTTATTGTTATTTCAATTATCAGTATCAATCAACACAAGTGACTGTATTAACTTAATACAATCTCAATACAATCCTCAACTCATTTGAGCTTAGGCATTCCACAGCTTATCGTCATTGTGCATACGATATAAACTCTCAGCGCGCGATACCAGTAATTGCGCAAATTTGGCCTGAGTAGCATCACGGGTTGCACCTGAACGTACCAAGTTTTCCGCCTGCATTTGCCACATCATAGAGAAATGACGCACCGCATCACGGGCCGTTGCCGCCACTTTCACATCGACGAAATCCGAGGGTAAATCGCCCGACATCACCCAATAGGTTTTGTTGCTGGGACGCTTTGATTCCATTTTCCAAATCGCCATGTAAGGCGCAAGATAACGACTTTCATCGGCCAAGACTTTGCTTGGGATCACGCCTTTTTCAGCGAGGAAACGATTGGCTTTTTGAAATTGAGTTCTGACCCACTCTTGACGCAGCTTTTCCACTTCTTCAGCTGATAAATTCTGTTGAGTTTGGTCGACAGCTTGTTCAGTCATACTTCCGTCCTATCTTATTGTTATAACGCGAACCTAATTCTTGGGATCAGTGCGCGATTCATTCTATTCGTTACATTAAATTCAGTACAATCCATTTTCAACCGCAAAGCTTACGTTTACGTAAAGTGGAAAGCTAAATTGCCACAAATAATGTATTTATTCGGTCATTATGCATGGTTGAGAGTATCGCTAAATGCTATGGTTCTGCAATAAATATAACAAGCAGTCGATGGGGACTCACCTCGTCGGCTTTTTCATTGTGTATAGCGGAGAAATTCACGTGGCTGTATTTAATCATGTATCCTTTGACGAACATGAACAGGTCGTATTCTGTCATGATAAAGAAAGTGGCTTAAAGGCCATTGTCGCCATCCATAACACCAACCTTGGCCCTGCCGTGGGTGGTTGCCGGATGTGGAATTACCAATCGGATGATGAAGCCCTGACTGACGTATTACGCCTCTCTCGTGGCATGACTTACAAAAACGCCCTTGCCGGTTTAACCATGGGCGGCGGCAAATCAGTGATCATCGCCGATCCAAAAAGACAAGACCGCGAAGCCCTATTCCGCGCTTTTGGCCGCTTCATCAATAGCCTCGGCGGCCGCTATTATTCCGCTGAAGACGTGGGTACAACCACAGCAGATATCATGATTGCCCATGAAGAAACCCCTTATATGGCAGGTCTTGAAGGCAAGAGTGGCGATCCATCACCGTTCACCGCCCTTGGCACTTATTTAGGCATCAAGGCTGCGGTTAAACATAGACTCGGTTTAGACAGCCTAAAAGGCCTTAAAATCGCCGTTCAAGGCGTAGGTCACGTAGGCTATTACCTGTGCAAACACTTACATAACGAAGGCGCTGAACTGATTGTTACCGACATTCATCAAGCATCATTAGACAGAGTCGCTACCGACTTTGGTGCGATTGTTGTCGCGCCTCAAGAAATCTACGCGCAAGATGTGGATGTGTATGCTCCTTGCGCCCTTGGCGCAACTTTAAACGATGCGACCTTACCGCAACTGAAAGCCAAAATTGTTGCTGGCTGTGCCAACAACCAATTAGCTGAAGTACGCCACGGTGAACAGCTGAAAGAAATGGGCATACTGTACGCGCCAGACTATGTGATCAACGCAGGCGGCATTATCAACGTGTCGTTCGAAAAAGATTACGATGCGGCGAAATCGACCGCTAAAGTAGAAGAAATTTACAACACCCTGCTGAAAATCTTCAGCCAAGCTGATGCACAGAACCGTACAACCGGCGCTGTGGCTGATGAAATGGCGAAAGCCATTATCGAAGCCGCTAAAAAGTAATTTTTCTGCCCGCGTAACATCCCCAAAAGCGACCTCTGGTCGCTTTTTTGTTATCTAAAATTTAATCTAGCGCTAAGCTCATGGTTTAGCCGCGCTTTTAATTTCGACACAGAATATTCATTAAATCACGCTGGAAAACGTCATATTTGTCTGCTTGAATTAGCCTCTCAGGTCCCAGCACAGGATAGCGCTATGATCCGTTTCAAGTATGATCTCAACCAAGATGTAGTTGAACTGCAAGCCAGTAATTGGAGCGGTTTAGAGCGGGTCTTTGTCAACGGCCAGATGGTGTCGCACAAGCTGAATTTTAAGCCTCAGAGCGAACATACCATCCAACTTAAAGACGGCGCACCTTGCAAGTTTGAACTGCTTATCGATCCCCAAACCGATGAGTTGATGTGCCGAATTTATAAGCAGCACACACTCGTCGCCAGCCTAAAACAAGGCAAAGGAAATTTGTTAGCCAGCCGCCGTTATTTGCAACACTCAGTAATAGCCGTCAGCCTACTTTGCGTCTTTGCACTTTACTTGAATTGATTGAGCCAGTTTAATCCCGCGAAGTGACAGATGAATGATAGGATTAAACTGGAGAAAATGAATTTAGACAATCACATACAGATAGCAGTGAAAACGGCTAAACCGCAGTATCCCTCCATACCGAATGAATCCGTATCATTAAGCCAAGCGATTGATTTTATTTAATAGTAAGACGAACTGCTGCTGCTCCTCATCACTGAGGTTAGACAGGAATTTTTCGTTGACCCGCTCAGCTTCGCAAATCAGATCTTGCTCTAACGCTTTGGCTTCATCGGTCAAAAAGATTTGAAAGGCGCGCCGATTATCGGCTTCTTGATGGCGGGTAATAAGACCTTGTACCTGTAACTGATCGAGTAAACGCGTCATAGTGTAATTTGCCACATCGCAACGCTTAGACAATTCAGTTTGGCTGATGCCCTCCTCTTGCCACAAAGCAAACAGCACAGGCCACAGTTTTATATCGAGTTGATATCGCTTAAGATGCAGATCAAGCTCATTTTGCAGCTCGATATTTAAGTGGGAAACAAGATAGCCTAAGCTTTCATGACGATTCAAACAGCACCTCCTACAACAAAGGTTTTAACGCGTTTTCACTTACCCTGTGCGCCATTATAAGAAGCCAGAGTCAGTTTTAATACTACCACTTAACCCGCAATAAACTAGCTAACACCACAGCTAATTACGCGATTAACATACGAACTCACTGCTCATTTAGATCAGATAAATTGAATTCATTCACAAAATTATAGTAACAAGCACGGCCTAATTTTCCCCATAACCCACGCTCAAGCTGCAAATAAACACTGTCATCGGTGAGCTTCATCTGCTTTATATCCACATTGTGGTGCAGAGTGTCAATACTGGTGCTCACATTGAGCAGAGAATGAGGTTGCGCTCGCTCGAAATCGACAATCAGCAGCGGCGCATCTTCAACCTGCACTCGCACCTTTTCCACTGGGGTAATTAAGAAATACCCATCATCGATGCAATGCAAAATACTGGCGAACAACTTAGCAAACTTTGCTGGCAGCGATGTACCTAAATACGTCCAATCACCCAAGGCGTTAATGTCAAATAGTGGGATGTCACTGCAGAGCGGCGCTACCGTCGTTAATGCGCTATCGGCGGCGAATTGTTTGAGTGTGTGTTGAATACTGTCAGTCATCTTTTCCATCTAGGCCTCCGTCGTCCATAAAAAAACCAGCCTTGCGGCTGGCTTTAGTGTGACATTCAACACTGGGATATGCCAGTGAGGATAATAACAAGCTCACTGGCGAAGCTAAGCGATAAACACCACTATACCCAAGCTACCTGAAGATACGAGTTTCAGAGCGCCTAGGGTACTTCGATTCAAGGCGCATCAATGACAGAATGTCGACCACCTTTTGAACTGATGCAACGCGGAAGTGGAGTGCCCTAGACGCTCCGTCCCGGCGGGTTTTAATGCACGTTATGCTGTGTTGGCTATTTTTAACTTAGCCCACTAGGTCTGCAAATAGCCGTCTTGCCTAAAGTGCGTTAAATTCCCGCTGAATCCTGCATCTTCAGGTGGTTTGGGTATATATATTTGCTAACTCAAGCAAGGCCTCCAGTGGATGTTTTGGCTTGTAACCGGCAAAACGTTTCACTTGAGTACGGCAAGAATAGCCCGACACTAACACTTGCGGCTGTTCAATCTTAGCGAGAGTTTGCTGCCAAGACATCTCAAACAAGGCTTTAGAGCGCTCGTGGTTTTCCGCCTCGTGTCCGTAGGTTCCCGCCATACCACAACAACCTAAATTGACTGCGGTTAACTTAGCACCAAAATGGGCAAAGATTTTAGTCCACTCATTGGCGGTATTTGGCTTGGCCGTCGATTCAGTGCAATGACTAAACCACGTATATTGCTTATCTTGTGGCGCTTTCGCGGGTAGGTCCTTGATGACATTAAGTAGCCATTCGTTGGCTAACTTAACCTCAAAATGACCGCGATTAGCCCCTAAGACTTCACGGTATTCGTCGCGATAACACAAGACTAAGGCTGGATCGATGCCGACCATAGGCATGCCCAGTTTATGGACTTGGTTCAAAAAGTCCGCACTCGACTGCGCCGTTTTCGCGAACTTATCTAAAAATCCCTTGATATGCGTTGGCTTGCCATTGGGTTTATAGGGCAACAACACAGGTTTTAAACCAAGCTTTTCAATCAACTGGATAAAGCGCAGCACAAGACCTGAGTCATAGAAACTGTTAAAGGGATCTTGCACCACCAGCACAAACTGTGAGCGCGCCTCTTCTGGAATTGCCTGCAGTGCAGCTAAGTCGTAACCACGGCTTGCATGACCATCAAGTCGTTGCTTCAAGGTCGGCACAGATAACGCAGGCGCGTCAACATAACCAATCGCCTTTTTAATCACCCATTGGCTCAATGGATTTTGTGCGGCAAAGTTAGTAAGACGCGGTGCAGCGGCCATTAATGGCAAGCTATCTTCGATACCTGCAACAAGATAGTCTTTCGCCGGTCTTAAATAGCGTTGATAGTAGATATTAAAGAACTGCGCCCTAAACTTAGGCACATCCACTTTGACCGGACATTGCCCAGAGCAGGCTTTACAGGCCAAACAACCCTTGAGCGATTCCATCACTTCGTGGGAATAATCATAATCGCGCTGGGCGTTCAGGGTATTTTGAACGCGCTGCAGCAAGCCTAAGGGCTTTGCTTTGGCCAGTGCGTTAACATCAACGCCTTCAGCCTCAAGCAGCCTGAGCCATTCTCTCATGAGCCCTGCGCGTCCCTTGGGCGATTGCACCCTGTCACCCGTCACCTTAAACGACGGACACATGGGCGAATAGCTGCTGTAGTTAAAACACAGGCCGTTGCCGTTACAGTTCATCACATCGGGGAATGCATCACGTACTTCGATGGGGATTTGTCGGTCAAACTTACCGCGCTTAGCACTGTCGATATCGTAATAGAGGGCGCCAGTATGTTTAGGTGCCACCAGCTTACCAGGGTTAAGTCGGTTGTCGGGATCGAACAAGCCTTTGATATCTTGTAGAACGCCGTATAGTTCATCACCAAAGACAGATGGACCGTATTCACCACGCACGCCTTTACCGTGTTCGCCCCACATCAGGCCGCCGTATTTAAGCGTCAGTGCTGCGACTTGATCTGAAATGACTCGCAGTAGTTTTTCATCTTCAACATCGCACATATCGAGTGCGGGCCGTACATGCAACACGCCCGCATCCACATGACCGAACATACCGTATTGCAGATTATGACCATCGAGTACAGCGCGAAACTCCATAATATAATCGGCGAGTTTTTCGGGCGGTACCGCAGTATCTTCCGCAAAGGCGATAGGTTTGCGACGTCCTTTAGTGGCGCCGAGTAAACCAACGGCTTTTTTGCGCATGCCGTAGATTTTTTCGATGCTCGGCTTATCTTGCGTTACTTGGTAGCCCAATACGCCGCACTCGCCTTTGCTGATCTGCTCAGTCAAGACAGCTTCAAGACTCGCAAGCTTTTGCTCAACCTCTACTGTGTCGCCAGCAAATTCGACCATATTGAGGCCGTCAATAATCTTACCAGGCACTTCTTGAATAAGATCTGACACCGAGTGCCAGACTATATCTTCGCGGGCTAAATTAAGCACTTTTGAATCGACGGTTTCGACCACAGTCGCCCGCGCGGCGACTAAGGATGGCGCATGGCGCAATGCCGATTGGAACGAATCGTACTTAATGTTTACCATCGCGCGCTCGGTCGGCAGCGGGGTGAGATTGAGTTTAGCTTCGGTTATCACCGCAAGCGTGCCCTCTGAGCCTGTCAAAATCCGTGATAAATCGAATTGCGTCAGGTTGTCGTTCCACACATGTTTTAAGTCATAGCCCGTAAGGAAACGGTTGAGCTTAGGAAACTGGTTTTCAATCTGAGTCCGCTTTTCGCGGCATACCGCCGCCACAGCAGAAATCAGTTTCTGCCCCAGCGGATTATCACTGACGTTATCGAGGTTACACAGGAGTCCCGCGTCTAAGGGATGCGTATCCAACACGCTGCCATCAATCAACACACTGCGCAGCGCCAGCACGTGATCTGACGTCTTACCGTAAACCAGTGAGCCCGCACCCGAGGCATCGGTATTGATCATGCCGCCAATCGTGGCGCGGTTTGAGGTGGATAAATCGGGACTAAAAAAGAATCCATGGGGACGCAATGCATCGTTAAGTGCATCTTTAACGACGCCAGCTTCAACTCGTACCCAACCTTGCTCAGCATTCACTTCGAGCACGCGATTCATGTAACGCGACACATCCAAAATCAAACCATGGGTCAGGGATTGTCCGTTGGTACCGGTACCGCCACCCCGCGCACTGAAGGTCACGCTGCGAAATGCGTCCGCGGCAGCCAGTGTCAATGCAATTTGGATATCCTGCTGATTTTTAGGATATAACACAGCTTGAGGTAAGAATTGATATACAGAGTTGTCCGTTGCTTGCACTAAACGTGCGCTGTAACGTTTGTCTATATCACCGGAATACTCACTTTGCTCCAGTGCATCAAGGTATGCCAAATACACTGGCTCTAATGTTTGTTGATGTGATAGCAGGGGTAGCATAGATGGCTTCTGTCAATTATCGTTATGGCGCCATTATAAACAAAAAAAAGCCGCTAAAAAGCGGCTTTTTTAACAAGTTTATAAAATTACAATCTAGATCAACCGTGAGCTTCGGCTAAATACAACCAAGTATCAATCACAGTGTCTGGATTTAACGATACAGTATCTATGCCCTGCTCGACCAACCAAGCCGCAAAATCGGCGTGATCTGAAGGACCTTGACCACAAATACCTATGTAAGCACCCTTAGTTTTAGCCGCTTTAATGGCCAATGAAAGTAGCATTTTAACGGCTTCATCACGCTCATCAAATAAGTGGCTGATGATACCTGAGTCACGGTCAAGACCGAGTGTTAGCTGAGTTAAATCGTTTGAACCGATTGAGAAACCATCGAAATGCTCAAGGAATTGATCCGCTAACAGAGCGTTTGAAGGCACTTCACACATCATGATGACGCGTAAACCATCTTTACCACGCTCTAAACCTTGCTCTTTCAGCAGGCCGATCACTTGTTCAGCTTCTTTCACTGTACGTACGAACGGGATCATGACTTCAACGTTTTTCAGACCCATGTCGTTACGAACACGTTTGATCGCTTCACACTCTAAGGCAAAACAGTCACGGAACGATTCAGAGATATAACGGCTTGCACCGCGGAAGCCCAGCATTGGGTTCTCTTCTTCTGGCTCGTAACGATCACCGCCAACCAAGTTTGCGTATTCGTTAGACTTAAAGTCTGACATACGCACGATCACTTTCTTCGGATAGAAAGCAGAACCGATAGTCGCAATACCTTCAACCAGACGGGCAATGTAGAACTCAACGGGTGATTCATAACCTGCGATCATCTCGTTGATTTCAGTTTGCAGTGCTGCATCCTGTTGATTGAACTCAAGCAGTGCCTTTGGATGAATACCAATCATACGGTTGATGATGAATTCTAAACGCGCTAGACCCACACCTTCATTTGGTAAACGAGCGAAATCAAATGCACGATCAGGGTTACCCACGTTCATCATGATTTTCATTGGCAGTTCAGGCAAAGAGTCAACACGGTTTGAAATCACTTCAAACTCTTGTTTACCTTCGTAGATAAAGCCAGTATCACCTTCGGCGCAAGAAACCGTCACGATTTGACCATTCTTGATACGGTCAGTCACGTCACCACAACCCACCACGGCTGGCACACCTAATTCACGGGCGATAATCGCCGCGTGACAAGTACGACCGCCACGGTTAGTGACGATGGCGCTCGCGCGTTTCATGATAGGTTCCCAATCTGGATCTGTCATGTCAGTCACTAACACGTCACCTGGTTGGATTTGATCCATATCGGCGATTGACGTTAATACTTTGGCTACGCCGGTTCCCACTTTATGACCGATAGCGCGACCTTCACAGATCACAGCGCCACGGCTCTTTAAGTGATAACGCTCAATCAATTGCACATCTTCACGGCTACGAACCGTTTCTGGACGCGCTTGAACGATATACAATTTGCCGTCGTTACCGTCTTTTGCCCACTCGATGTCCATTGGACGACCATAGTGTTGCTCGATAATCACAGCTTGTTTTGCCAACTCTTCAACTTCAGCGTCATTAATTGAGAATTGACGGCGTTGCTCGCTCGCAACATCTTCAATTTTAACTTGTTTGCCGTGAGCAGCATCATCTGAATACACCATTTGGATGAGCTTGCTACCGATATTACGGCGCACAACTGCCTTATGACCTAAGGCTAAAATAGGTTTATGAACATAAAATTCATCAGGGTTTACCGCGCCTTGAACAACCATTTCACCCAGACCAAAAGATGAAGTGATAAACACGACATCGTTATTGCCAGACTCAGTGTCCATAGTGAACATCACACCTGAAGCCGCTTTGTCTGAACGAACCATGCGTTGCACGCCAGCAGACAAGGCAACACCGTGGTGTTCGTAACCTTGGTGAACACGGTAAGAAATCGCGCGGTCGTTAAAGAGTGAAGCGTAAACGTGCTTGATAGCCGTCAGTACAGATTCAAAACCTTTAACGTTTAGGAAAGTTTCTTGCTGACCCGCAAAAGACGCATCTGGCATATCTTCTGCTGTTGCAGAAGAACGTACCGCGAATGACGCTTCGCTAGTTTCAGCGGCAAGTTTATCGTAAGCTTCACGAATGGCTTGCTCTAATGCTGGTTGGAATGGGGTGTCGATAACCCACTGCCTGATCTGTGCACCTACTTTAGCCAGCGCATTGACATCATCTACATCCAGTGTGGCTAGAATGTCATAAATCTTCTGGTTAACTCCGCTTTGTTCAAGGAACTCGTTGAACGCATGGGAAGTTGTCGCAAATCCGCCAGGTACTTGAACACCGGCATTGGCCAGATTGCTGATCATCTCGCCTAGAGAAGCATTTTTACCGCCAACCAAGTTGACGTCACCCATGCCTAATTCTTGATACCAGAGTACGTATTGCTGCACAGTTCTATCTCCGCAAGTTTATTTCAGTGGCCCCTTCACACGAGGGCAGCGGCATTTTACACTCCTGTCGAACACGCGTAAATCTATAATTTTATTTGTAATTTTATTACTACAAGAGGTCAGTATGGCACCAAAAGTATTCTATATCTCCGACGGGACAGCGATCACAGCTGAAGTTTTTGGTCATGCGGTTCTCTCGCAATTTCCATTAGAATTTGAGTCACTTACAATTCCATTCGTCGAAACTTTGACGAAAGCGGAGCAAGTTAAGCGACAAATTAATGATTGTTTTATTACAACAGGTGAGCGGCCGTTAGTATTCCATTCGATCGTAAAAGCAGAGATCCGCGACATCATCTACTCGAGTGAAGGCTTAGATTATGATTTTTTGAATACTTTTGTGGCCCCACTCGAACAACATTTAGGGGTTTCAGCTTCTCCAGTGTTGCATCGCACCCATGGAAAAGCGAATCACGGCTATGAAGCGCGTATCGATGCGATTAATTTCGCCATGGATAATGATGACGGTCAGACCATGAAACACATGGATCAAGCCGATCTGGTTTTACTTGGGGTCTCTCGCTGTGGCAAAACCCCATCGAGCCTGTATTTGTCGATGCAGTTTGGCATCAAAGCCGCGAACTACCCTTTCACCGAAGATGATATGGATAACCTTAAGTTACCCGACGCGCTGAAACGCAATAAGAAAAAACTGTTTGGCTTGACGATTGATCCTGTGCGTTTACATGAGATCCGCCAAAGCAGAATGGAAAACAGCCGCTACTCGTCACTCAAGCAGTGCCGCTTAGAAGTCAAAGAAGTGGAAATGCTATTTAAACGTGAACGCATTCCTTATATAGATACAACGAATCATTCAGTGGAAGAAATTGCCACCAAAATCTTGGATGTCACGGGCCTAGAACGGCACATGTTCTAAGCTTGTAGAGCAAAAAGCAGCAAGATAAACCGAGTGAATTTAGCTTAATTGAATCTAACTTAAATCAAATTCATTGCACAGTTGCCGACAATTAACACAATTGGCGCTGTGCAACTCGGTTCGATTCGTTATAATCCGAGGCAATCTGGCGAAAAGCGCCGCACGCAAGCTCGGTATTTTGAATGACCATAAAAACAGACGAACTACGCACTTCCTTATTAGCAAAAGTCATCTCACCTGCGCAACTGGCATCTGAGTTCCCATTAACTCAAGATGCGGCCGATTATCTGGTTCAGCAACGTCGTGAAGTCGAAGCCATTATTATGGGTGAAGATCAACGTCTTTTGGTGATCATAGGCCCATGCTCAATACACGATACCAAAGCGGCATTAGATTATGCGCAGCGCTTAGCCGCATTACATCAAGAATTGAAAGATGATTTGTGCATCTTAATGCGGGTCTATTTTGAGAAACCTCGCACGATTGTCGGCTGGAAAGGATTAATTTCTGATCCCGATCTTGATGGCAGTTTCGAGCCAAACAAAGGCTTACGTATTGCTCGCGAGTTGCTGCAACAAATCACTGAATTAAAATTACCTATTGCCACCGAATTCTTAGATATGGTAAATGGTCAATACATCGCCGATCTCATTACTTGGGGCGCTATTGGCGCACGCACCACTGAAAGCCAAGTTCACCGTGAGATGGCCTCGGCACTGTCTTGTCCTGTTGGTTTTAAAAACGGTACCGATGGCAATATCAATATCGCCGTCGATGCAGTGCGGGCCGCACAAGTTCCGCATATTTTCTATTCACCGGATAAAGATGGCGCGATGGCGGTCTATCGCACCCACGGTAATCCGTTTGGTCATATCATTCTGCGCGGTGGCAAAACGCCTAATTACCACGCCGAAGATATCGAAAAGGCACGGCAACAACTTGCCTCTGTTGGGGTCACTCAACGTATGGTGGTTGATTTCAGCCACGGTAACAGTGAGAAGAACCACCTTAAGCAGCTTAACGTCGCTGATGAAATCATGGCGCAAATGCGGGCAGGCAGCACTGCCATCGCCGGTATTATGGCTGAAAGCTTCTTACAGGAAGGCAACCAGAAAGTCGTTGCAGACCAGCCACTCTGTTATGGCCAAAGTATTACCGATGCCTGCTTACATTGGGATGACTCAGAAGTCCTGCTGCGTAAACTGGCAGCCGCTTCCCGCGAGCGAAAAACACTGTTAGCAAAATAGGCCTGACGCTTGAAAAATATGTCCGAAGCGATATACATTTTCCAATAAAAAAAACCGATCTTTGATCGGTTTTTTTATTAAGAGCGGTTTAATACCCAATGTAATAGCCAGCAACACACTGCGACTAACGCCTTTGCGTTCTTTTATTAAACATAAACAATGTTATAGATTACACACAAACGCCCAATCTGCAGAAGCTCCAGGTGCCGCGTTGGTCCACCACTTAGCTTGGTAAACAGCGCGACTGTTTTTCATCCGATCGCCCGTTGCTGCATGACTTGGATTTCCCTGATAGTCCTTTTGCGGGAAATTTGGATAAGCAGGAATACCCGCAGTATCAACACTCGCCGCTTCACAACTATCCACCACAGGTACTTGGCATTCAGGTAAACTTGGATTTGCAGCACAATCCAAAGGTGGAACAACGGAACTCGCCGCACCAAATCCATATCGAGTGCCATTAAAACTTACAGTAAAGTTTGATGGCATAGAGACAGGCAAATAGTACTTAATCGTGCCGTCAAACGTTGCCCCAGGCGCGAGACTTTTCCAGGTTGGCAAGATAAAGCGCACATGGTGGAAATCATTCTCCAACCCGCCCACGTTATTTCCTGCCACATTGGAACCATCCGTTACCACAGTTAACCCCATACCCGATTGATCGGCAATTTCGGCTGAAGTTGAAGTTGAAATATCAAATTCAAACTCCGCACCGCCGGGTATAGTCACTTGGCTATTATTGGTGATGGTTAAGGTTGGCGTAATCGGATAGTTACTGTCGCCCACTTTATAGCCAGATAAGCTTGCCGTTAAGGCCAATGTTTGTGATGGCATTACCTGATTGCTGGTGCGATTGCCATACGGGGTTGCTTGCGCAAATCCGTTGTACGCAATGCTGGTCATAGTATCACCGACAAAGAACTCACCCTGACCATTGTTACGCTCTGGATACCAGCCGAAGTCACCTGCTAATTCCCAGAACATGACGCCACCAATGCCGTTATCGACCACATATTGCACTTTACGCGCCATAGCTTGCTCATCTTCAGTAGACAGATACACCTTTTTTGTCGGGTTCCATAACCATGAAGATTCCGCCACAGCGTCATAATGGCGCTCATAGGTGCCCGTCAGTCGATCGGCAACATTCATTTGCGGATCTAATCCATAAAGGCTTAAATAACTGCCGCTGATACCGAGTTCCAAGTTTTTAGCATGCCACATAGGGTTAGAGCCTGCGAACATCTCATCGCCACGAACATCACTATCGTGCCAGAGGTTATCAATTCCTTGAGCACCGTAACCACAGTTTGACGCCCCATCACCCGTACCCACAGGGCAAGCCGTTTGATCCGGATATGCCGCTAAGCCCCATAGGCCGTTAGTGCCACCACTAACATTTTGCCAACCACGCGTATAGTAAGGAATACCGATATTGATCCGCCCTGCTGGCATAGAACCGCGGAAATAATGGTATGCCCAATCGGTATTGAGATAACCAATGCCGCCATATTGCGCCGTACTATAAACATCCCAATGCGCAAGTTCTGCATCTGTACCAGTGTCAAACAGCGCCGCATTGTGACCGACAAAATCATTCCACGCGCCGTGCAAGTCATAGCTCATAATATTGACGTAATCGAGATAACGAGTCATCTGATACGCCTCCATCCCACGTAACAAATAGCCCGATGCTGGCGCAGCAACGGTTAACATATAGTGCTTACCATCTTGCTTGCTGGCTGCATCGAGTTTTTCACGCAGGGTTTTCATCAGCAGTTCGTACTGTTTAAACAAGGTCGCACGCTTTGGCTCTGACATCGCAAAATCATCAGGATTACCGGATTTAGCCATTGATGTCGCGTACTCATAGTCAATATCCGCCCCATCAAAGCTGTAAGTGCGTAAGAACGCCACCACAGAATCGGCAAAGGTTTCAATACTTTGCGTCGTCTGAGTCATCTCATAGAAACCACCACTGGCAACACGATTACCGTTATCATCAAAATAACCGCCCGTTTCAGCCCAGCCACCAATCGAGATTAAAGTCTTAACGTTTGGATGGCGTTTTTTATACTTGTTGAGTAAGTTAAAATGGCCTTTGTAATTAAACTCGGGATCCATCTCAGCGCCTGTAACGCCCGGCCACTCTAATCCTGTTGCCGCGTTCGTCGCACTATTGGGGTCGCCAATAGAGACCTTGTTATTCGAATCAATATGCGCAAATGCATAATTGATGTGGGTAATTTTATCCCAAGGAATATCACTTGCGAGATAACTCGGCTGGCCATTTTTACCCGTGCGCCACGAAGTAAAGTAACCGATAACGCGGCGGGCGTGATCGCTACCCATTTTTTCGCGGCCCTGTTCATCGTACACATCGCAATAGACTGAATCACCCACTAAACCTTCAGGACGGCAAGCCTCATTATCGGTTGGTGCTTGACCTACTTGGCCAATAACCGCCGTTGATAATGTTGTCAGGCCAAGATTATCAATCGCCTCAGCGGTGAAACGAATGTCGCCGTTTTCAATGGCTGTCCATTGTGCACTGTATGGCGCGGTTGCATCTTCAGCAACGAGCACACCGTTAGCATAAAAGCGCACGCTGGCCACATAGCCATCACTGTCAGTCGCAGTTGCTGCGAGTGATAACACCGTGCCTAAATCTGTTTGAAAGTTGGCCTGCGGCGCGGTTAATGTCACGCTCGGCGCTTGATTAGCTGCGACAACATTGAGTTTGATGATTGCCGACAAGACACTGGCATTGTGACTATCGTAGGCACGGGTTTGTATTTGATGCTCACCGACTCCAGCGGCCTGCCATATTGCCGAATAGGGTGCACTGTTATCAGTCGCAATCAATTGACTATCAAGATAAAACTCAACTCTAGTAATGCTATCACCCGTATCAGGATCGCTCGCATTCGCGCTAATGGTTACTGAGTCGCCGATATTGACAGCGCTGTCATTAAGAGGTGACAAAATTTCTGTCGAAGGCGGTAAGTTTTCACTCGTAGCATTGATAACGGTTAGCACAACACTTTTCTCGGTCGTCGCACCTTTGTCATCGGTCGCTACCGCTTTAAGCTGGACACTGCCGATCGCATTAGTCGCCCAAGGGCTCGTTACCGCCTGACCATTGGCAAACCAATTTACGCTCGCAACGGTACCGTCAACATCAGATGCATCTGCCTGCAGCAAGACGACATCCCCTAAATTCACACTCACATTGTTTTGCGGCTGCAAGATGACCAGTGTAGGGGCTTGGTTTTGCGCTCCGTCACACACACCTTTGTTTTCCCATACGCCCCACTGCCCTGTTTGGCTAGGGTTTTCATTCTGGGTCCACCACTTATTTTGATAGAGATAATTATCGTAGGTAACAGGCGTGACGGTTGCGTAGATTTGGCTACTGTTCCAAGCTGCTATGTCTTGGCAACTCACTGCTGCAGCCGTTTGAGAATAACTGAAACCCGCCATAGCTGTGGCCATTAACCACGCGAATCGCTGTTGTTTCATTACCCAAGGTATATTACAGATCATGTTGAAATCCTCTTTTATTATAGTATGTTACCGGAATAGTCCTTTACACGAGCACATACAACGTCAGATGACAACAAAGGGGTTACTGCGGAATATTCAAGGTAGCTCAATGTAAGTAATTTGTTAACCTTTAAAGTGTTATATTAAATAACTAGATATGACAAAATATAAAAATCACATAACTTTTAATGACTTATACTTAAACAATGAGTTTAAAATATTATTTGCTATGCATAGCCGCCTAAAAGGTTAGTAATAAACCGACAATAAAATCTGCTAGAGGCTCAAAATGAAGTGGCTTTCTATCTTTAAGAATTAAAAATCTCTATAATTCAGCCTTATTTGCTGCATTACCTTAGGTTGCTGTATGTCGCTTACGCCCATTTCTCCAAACACCAAAAATACCTCACGAACCGAAACCCCTGAAGCACAATTTCCTGAAGCGATTCAAACGCGAATCGACTCCTCTGAAGCGCGGGTAATCAAAGCGGTATTTCCATCCATCACCAACCATCACAATACCTTATTTGGTGGCGAAGCTTTAGCGTGGATGGATGAAACGGCCTTTATTGCTGCAACTCGTTTTTGCCGTAAAACCTTAGTGACTGTGAGTTCCGATAGAATCGATTTTAAAAAACCTATCCCCGCAGGCACATTAGCCGAACTGATCGCGCGGGTGATCCATGTCGGTAACACTTCATTGAAAGTTGAAGTGAACATCTATGTCGAAGACATGTATCAAGATCACCGAGAGCATGCCATACGTGGTGTGTTCACCTTTGTTGTGGTTGACGAACAACGAAATCCCACTCAAGTGTGGACATACGAGTAGTTTTTTAGACGATGTAAGCTACAAAACGGCCCGTTATCTCGGGCTTTTCATTACTATCGTGCGATTCAAAAATATTTTGCAAAACACCGACCAAAGTCTAACAACCAGAAACATATCAAAAATTTGTCCTTATTCATGAATAAAGCAATAGGATCCTTGATTACTTTTCTGTTACATTGAGTTCAATCTTCACGCGCACCGAACATAATCATAAAAGCCATGAAGCTAGAAAACTTAAATATTATTATCGCAGACGATCACCCATTGTTCAGAAATGCACTACGTCAAGCACTGACCACAGCGTTTGAGCATGCACAATGGTTTGAAGCTGACAGTGCTGACGCACTGCAAGCTGTGTTGGATGTCCGTAGCGTCGATTACGATCTTGTACTGTTAGATTTGCAGATGCCCGGTTCCCACGGCTACTCCACACTAATTCACCTACGTTCACATTATCCCGATTTGCCCGTAGTAGTGATTTCAGCACACGAGGATATCAATACCATTAGCCGTGCGATTCATTATGGTAGCAGTGGTTTTATTCCTAAATCGGCCTCGATGGAAACCCTCAAAGAGGCACTGAGTGCGGTGTTATTTGGTGATATTTGGTTGCCTAAAGGCACTGAGATTATTTCTATCGAGGACGATGCCGTTGATAAAATGGCCAGCAAATTGTCCGATCTCACGCCGCAGCAGTATAAAGTGTTGCAGATGTTTGCCGAAGGTTTGTTAAATAAGCAAATTGCCTATGATCTTGGCGTGTCTGAAGCGACCATCAAAGCACACGCAACTGCCATTTTTAGAAAACTGGGCGTTCGTAACCGAACACAAGCCGTCATAGCTCTTGCTCAGCTTGAGATGGATAAAGTCGATTTATCTTAATCGCTTACGTCTTGATATGTATAATGGACTTGATGCATGTTTATGCTTTATGAATGCCACATGGCTAGTGTCTACATGAACTAAATTTAAGCGCCTAGATTTAAGGACTTATTAAGCACTTAGATGTAAGCACTAAGGTTTAATACCTTGATTTATTCATGAAGTTTCAGCTAAACATTATTCCATAAAAAATGCCGCTTATATTAGCGGCATTTTTTATGTCAGTAAATCATCGCCAATTAACGCATTGGCAGATTTTTATCGGCAAACATTTCATCGATAAGCTGTTGATCCCGTAAGGCGACAGCTTTCTCCACCACGTCACGGGTTAAATGCGGCGCAAAGTGCTGAATAAAATCATACATATAACTGCGTAAGAAGCTGCCCTTCCTGAAGCCAATTTTAGTCGTACTGTGGGCAAACAAATGGCCAGCATCAATCGCAACTAAATCTTTATCGACATTAGGGTCAATCGCCATAGAGGCGATGACGCCCACACCTAATCCTAAACGGACATAGGTTTTCAACACATCGGCACTGGTCGCACTAAAAACAACGCGCGGCTCTAAGTTGGCACGATTGAACGCTTTCTCAATTTCAGAGGCACGGTCAAAACCAAAGACATAAGTCACTAAGGGGAAGCGCGCTAAATCTTCGATGCTAATCAAATTATTTGGGCTACGGGTCGCAAGAGGATGATCTTTAGGAACGACGATGGAGCGATTCCAATGATAACAAGGCAACATAATCAAGTCGGAATACAAATGCATTGCTTCAGTCGCAATGGCGAAATCCGCATCACCGCGAGCCGCCTGTTCGCTGATCTGCGACGGCGTCCCCTGATGCATATGCAAGTTCACTTTAGGATAGCGATCAATAAACTGCCGAATGATCGTCGGCAATGCATAACGCGCCTGAGTGTCTGTTGTGGAAATATTTAACTCGCCTTGATCGGGCTTAGTATATTCCTCAGAAACTTTTTTAATGCTCTCAACTTTACCCAAGATATCATTGGCAATGCTGATCACTTGCAAACCTGCAGGTGTGACATGGGTTAAATGCTTACCGCTACGACCAAATATTTGGATCCCCAACTCATCTTCAAGCATACGAACTTGTTTACTGATCCCAGGTTGAGAGGTATACAAGTTTTCAGCTGTCGCCGATACATTGAGGTTATGTTTTACGACCTCAGCAATATACCTGAGTTGTTGCAGTTTCATTTTATTTCCTTGTCTCAAACACGCAAAATGCCATTAACAACTGAGCCCTCAAAGCACTCTCAGCTATAATCAATCGTTATAGTATATAGTAAAACTTAAAGCAAATAGGAATATAGAGCACAAGTCTGCAGATTCATACGACAGAAATGATAACCTAGGCTAAGATAACTATGCTAGTTTATTGATTTATTGTAGCATTAGCTCAATTGGATAAATAATGGAACATCTATGTCATTCACCTTGGTTCTGATCCTCATCGGTGCGCTTTTACTGCTTGTTATCGGAATTAACGTATTACAACAACAAAAAGAACGCGCAGAGGCTGAGCGGCGCATTGAATTTGCCCGTCAAAGAGCAATTATCGATGAAACCGAAGCTGTGTTATCAAACACAGGGATGATGCCTTGTAGCACGAATATTGTGTTGGTTTTGTATCGTCGCGTGCAAGATGCCTTGCAGGCTACGACAGCAATTAGTAATACCCAGCAACAGTCTGATTACCAGCGCCGCCTAGCCGATATCAACAATCAAATAACAACCTTACAGTCTAGTCAACCTCAATCACCACCGATTGAGAATTTCAGATTACCCGATAACGACAAACAAATTTTAGCGCTAGTGCAAACCTTGAAAAAGCTCAAGGCTATACTCAGAGCCGAACATAATAAAGGGAAAGTCGACCCAAGCATTTTTGCTCAGGAAGAAAGTCGTATCGACAGTTTACAGCTCAGGATCAATGTTGATTCCATGCTTTCCCGTGCCAGAGCGGCCAGTTTTATGAAGCAATATGGTTCATCAAAACAAATGGTGACTAAAGCACTATCGACATTGCACGCGATTAAGGCACAAACGCCTAATGACCCTTTCATTGGTCGTAAAGTGGATGAGGCTAAACAATTACTTGATGAGATTATGGGCGCACAAAAACAATCTGAACCCAGTGCACCTAGACCTAAAAATGAAGAAGATGATATCGACATGCTGTTTCAACCGAAAAAGAAATGGTGATCAGTTACTGTTTGCTTACCTTTAAGTTGAATTAGCGGCACGTCTTACACTCGTTCTTCAGCGTTATTGGCGTGGTGAGTGAGTGCGAGTAAAGCGAGTAACATTTTTGGCTCATTATCTACAGCAACAAATCAGTCTCTAAAGAAAATCGAAACAAAAAAGCCAAGTCATAATTGACTTGGCTTTTTTGTTATTCTCTTGGCGTTAAGCTAACTCAATCCGCCGCTATGCGCTTTTTTTGGCTTTCTTGGTAGTCTCACTCACCCACTTGCCATTAACGTAATGCGCTGACCAACCAGTGGCTTTGCCGTCGACTTCAGTCGCAACGTATTGCTCTTTCGTCTTACGGCTAAACTTCACCGCAGCTTTATTGCCTTCGTCATCAGTGACGGGCGCATCGGCTAAATATTGATACTTAGGCCACAGCAGCTCGCGGTATTGAACCAGCTCTTCAACCAGAGGTGCACGGGTTTCCCGTGATTTAGGGAAAGTACTGGCCGCTAAGAAGATCCCTGCTGCACCATCACGTAATACGAAATGGGCATCCGATTTGCTGCATTTCAGATCAGGCAAATAGATAGGATCTTCTTTTGGTGGCGCAGCCTCGCCGTTCTTCAGTAATTTACGCGTATTTTTACATTCGCTATTGGTACAACCAAAATACTTACCAAAACGGCCGTTTTTCAGTTCCATGTCGTGGCCACAGCGATCACACTCAATCAGCGGACCTTCATAGCCTTTGATCTTGAATTGGCCTTCTTCGACTTCATAGCCTTCACAAATCGGGTTGTTACCACAGACGTGTAGCTTACGCTTCTCATCAATTAGGTAACTGTCCATCGCTGTGCCGCAAATACTACAGCGGTGCTTCGCACGCAGTGCATCAGTCTCGGCATCTTCACTGTTTTCGCTAATCGCCTCAACGCCAGGCGTAAGGTTCATCGTTGTCTTACAGCGCTCTTTGGGAGGTAATTCGTAACCAGAGCAACCAAGGAAAACACCAGTCGTACCTGTACGAATACCCATAGGGCGACCACAGGTTGGGCACTTGATATCCGTCATCACCATTTGGTTAAGACGCATGCCACCTTCTTCGGGATCCAGCTCCGCTTTTTCTAATTGCTTAGTAAAGTCAGCATAGAAGCCATCGAGCACTTTTTTCCAATCTAATTCGCCGCGAGCCACATCGTCTAATGTTTGCTCCATACTGGCGGTAAAGTCATAGCTCATTAAATCCGCAAAACTGCCGACTAATCGCTCGCTGACAATTTCACCCATTTTTTCGGCATAGAAACGACGATTCTCAACTTTTACATAACCCCGATCTTGAATCGTTGAAATAATAGTTGCGTAGGTCGATGGGCGGCCAATACCGCGTTTTTCTAATTCTTTAACTAAAGAGGCTTCGCTGTATCGAGCTGGCGGCTTAGTAAAGTGTTGCTTAGGTTGCAACTCTTTTAACGCTAATACATCGCCTTGTGCCACAAATGGCAACGTATTGTCTTCTTCGTTTTTCTTCTTGAGTGCTGTTTGCACGCGAGTCCAACCATCAAAACGTAAAGTGCGTCCAGTAGCCTTGAGCTCATAGTCACCCGCTTTCACGGTCAACTTAGTGGCATCATATTGGGCTGGCGTCATCTGACATGACACAAACTGTCGCCAAATCAGCTCATATAGACGCTGAGCATCACGCTCCATGTCCGATAAGGTCGCCGCTTGGACATGAACGTTCGATGGACGAATCGCTTCGTGAGCCTCTTGTGCGCCTTCTTTAGAACCGTAGCGAATGGGTTCAGCGGGTAGATATTTATCACCAAACTCTTTGGCAATCATATCACGCAAGTTTTCAACTGCTTCTTGACTCAAATTGGTCGAGTCGGTACGCATATAAGTGATATGACCAGCTTCATAAAGTCGCTGAGCCATCATCATGGTCTTCTTCACACCGAAACCTAAGCGCGTACTCGCGGCCTGTTGCAATGTCGACGTAATAAAGGGCGCAGAAGGTTTGCTTTGGGTCGCTTTGTCTTCGCGGGCCAGCACGGTAAAACTCGCCGCCGATAACGCTTGAACCGCCGCCATCGCTTGCTGTTCATTGATAGGATTAAAGGCCGCATCTAAATGCTTAACCACTTCCATCCGCAAGGCTTCTTGGGTTGGAGTACTCAGCTCTGCATGTACATCCCAAAACTCTTCCGGTACAAAGGCTTTAATTTCGCTTTCACGTTCAACCACTAAGCGAACAGCAACCGACTGCACTCGTCCAGCGGATAAACCGCGAGCGACTTTTTTCCACAGCAGTGGCGACACCATAAAACCGACAACTCTGTCTAAGAAGCGACGAGCTTGCTGGGCATTAACCATGTTAGTGTCGAGTGTCGACGGCTTGCTAAAGGCATCTTGAATCGCAGACTTAGTAATTTCGTTGAAAACTACACGTTGATACCGTGAAGGGTCACCGCCAATCACCTCTTGCAAATGCCAGGCGATAGCTTCTCCCTCACGGTCTAAGTCGGTTGCGAGATAGATTTGGTCGGCAGAATCGGCAAGTGCCTGTAACTCTTTAACAACCTTTTCTTTGCCAGGCAAAATTTGATACTTAGCTGCCCAGCCCTTTTCAGGGTTTACGCCCATGCGAGACACCAGCGCTTGCTGATCTTTCACCTTTTTATATTGAGCTTTTTCTTCTGGCGACATTTTCTTAACTTCGGCAGCGGATTTAACCTTTTCATTGCCTTCTGAAGTCGATGATGTCGGCAGATCACGGATGTGACCTACGCTCGATTTAACGATGAATTCTTTGCCAAGATATTTATTAATAGTCTTAGCTTTGGCCGGTGATTCGACAATAACTAGCGATTTACCCATAGTTTAATTTGCGCCAAAAAATCTCAAGAAGGTGGAAATTGGCACCATATATAGAGGGTTGTACTGATAGTTTCAAGTTAATCCCTCTTTTATATGTACCAGCGAGTCACTTTTTAATCAAAGTTGAAAAAATGTAAAAATATAATATGCGTAATTAAAAACTAATATTTCATTATTTGCCAGCAAGCAAGAAATAGTTATGCATTTATCGTGAAAAAGTCGCTTTGAGCACAAAACCGTCCGCTTGTGCACTCGAAAAGCTTCAGTATACTGGGTTCCCTCAGGGACCATATGAACAAATAATAACTTTCCCTATCACAAGGATAAGCAATGAAGCACTTTGAAGCGAATTTTGATGGACTCGTTGGACCAACACACAATTACGCAGGGTTGTCTTTTGGCAATGTCGCCTCGCTCAGCAATGCCGCCTTAGTTTCCAACCCCAAAGCTGCTGCGAAACAAGGACTCCAAAAAGCCAAAGCACTTGCCGATATGGGCATGGTTCAAGGTATGTTAGCCCCTCAAGAGCGCCCAGACCTCTATACATTGCGCCGAATTGGATTTTCCGGCTCTGACGCCAATGTATTAAAACAGGCCGCGAAAGAAGCGCCTATGCTGCTTAATGCCTGCTGCAGTGCATCCAGTATGTGGACTGCTAATGCCGCAACTGTCTCACCCAGTGCAGATACGCGTGACGGCAAACTGCATTTCACCCCAGCAAATTTAGTCGATAAACTGCATCGCAGCATCGAGCCCCTCACAACGGGGCGCATATTAACAGCAACTTTCAGTGATCCCCACTATTTTCATCACCATAGTCACTTACCTGAGCATAATAGCTTCGGTGATGAAGGTGCGGCGAACCACACTAGGCTATGCAACGAGTACGGCCATGCCGGTGTAGAATTGTTCGTTTATGGACAAGAAGCCACCAATCCCAATGCCCCTAAACCGCAAAAGTATCCAGCAAGACAAACCTTAGAGGCATCGATGGCTGTGGCACGCTTGCATCAGCTTGAAGAGGATAATTGCGTCTTCATCCAGCAGAATCCTGATGTCATTGACCAAGGTGTATTCCATAACGATGTTATCGCAGTTGGTAACCAAAATGTGCTGTTCTACCATGAACAAGCCTTCTTAAATACCCAACATAAAATTGATGAAATTAAGCGTAAGCTTGATACAGAACTGTATTTCATTGAAGTTCCCACCGCTAAAGTGGCAATTAACGACGCAGTCAAAAGCTATTTATTCAATACCCAAATTATTACGCTTCCCTCTGGTGAAATGGCCATTATTGCCCCAACCGATTGCCAAGAAAATCCCGCAGTATTTGCCTATTTGAATGAACTACTGACGTTTAACACACCCATTAAGCAAGTGCTTTACTTCGACGTAAAACAAAGCATGCAAAATGGCGGCGGTCCCGCCTGCCTTCGTTTGCGTGTTGCGATGAATGAGATGGAAGTCGCGGCCGTAAATCAACACACCTTAATGAATGATGCCTTATTTGCGCGTTTAAATCTTTGGGTAGACAAACATTACCGTGACAGATTAACCACCCAAGATCTTGCTGACCCTCAGCTAATCATCGAATCACGTACAGCATTAGATGAGCTCACGCAAATCATGAAACTAGGCAGCGTTTATCAGTTCCAGCGTTAGAATAACGCTGGCAATTTATATTTCACACTAACCAAACATAATAAAGAAAAACGCCCGAATGCTAATCGGGCGTTTTCGCTGTACTAACTAAAAACTAGAGTAAATCATCAACCAGCATCTATCACGTTGACAGACACAGCTAATGGTTCACCCAAAGGGGTTTTAACCGTAATCGTTAGCTGTCCAATTGTTTTCTTATTTGGAGATGTTTCTAAACCAATAGTAAAAGGATATAGCAATGGTTTATTAGAGATATTATTTCCTATTGTATAAGTTGAGGTAACTGAACTTAATACGCCATTATCTGCAGTTCCAGTTATCGTAGTTCCAAACGGAAGCGTATTATTGTTTAAATCTGAAAGGAATAAATAAACGGTTTGTGGTGCATCGACTGTTAAATCAATCGGTTGCACTGGGGTAATATTTCCAGTTACTGCATCTATATTCACCAGTCTCATGAATGGAGTACTGCCAGACATGACTAATGGAAGATTTCTAAATACATTCAACTGAGCTTTAAAATTATCACTCCCAGTATCAGTACAGTTTGCCTCAGAACCTTGCGCACAAAGTAAACCAGTATACTTACCATCTGCACCATCAAAAGAACCGCTTACATTGTAATCAATAAATTCTTCTTTAACCGCTCCTGCAGGTAATGGTGAACCTCGATATTTACCATCTTCGTTATGATCTGTGAACGCTTCAGATAAATCACTAAAATCTTCATCTTTATCAAATAACCCATTTCCATTTAAATCAACAAAACTCTCTTCACCTATCGCGTAAGCCGTAATTGTCGTTCTACCTGGACGTGGTTCTGCAATAACGGAATTAGTACCGTCAAGATAGCGAGCATAACTATTACCCGTACATGGCGGAGTAATAATTCCATTAAATCCACCATTAGGGCAAATCACAGTCGTCCCTTTGAAAGGACGAGAATCTTGACTTCGCCAAGTCACAGAACAACCACCATTAGGAATTAATACACCTGCACCATTATCTTTGGAGCCAGTAACACATGAACTATCAATACCACCGCCTTCAGTTCTAAAACTGATTCGAGTACCAGAAGGTACAAGGTTGTTAAAATGATCCGCAGCTAACACATTGATTGTTGACTGTTCATTATCATGATCCCATCCTTCAGGATTAAGAATGGTGGCAGATAAAGAGAAACTATCATTATCAGCAAGTCCTGTAGATACAACTAACTCATCTGAAATATTAGAAATAGTTGCATCATGACCGTTGCCAGTACTACCAGACCATAAAGCAAATACTTTTACAGGTGTAGGAATATCACCAGCTTTTACCGTAACAGAAACTTGGCCAAATGCATCAGTGTAAGCCACTGCATATTTATTAGGTAAACTCAGGTCTGAAGGGTACTCAGCATCTCCAGGCTGAGGCATATTGCTACATGCCAAATAATCCTCAGCAAGAGGTGATGGTGATAACGTCATACCTCCTACTTCGGTACTCAATTCAAAACAAACTCTTTGCTGGCTAGCAGGTTGGCCAATTTCATTTAATAACTTGAACTGAACAACAGATGTCTCACTACGTGCACCTACTCCTGCAATTCCACCAGTGCCACTCAGAGCCAACTGATTAGGTGTTGCAGAAACAAACTCAATAGCTCCAACTTTTACTGTATCAACTGTAATTTGAGTTGTCTTAGACACTGAGCCGCCACCAGTAACAGCTGAAACAGATATTGTATCTAATCCACTACATCCTGTTGAACGATAAGTCGAATAACCTTTACCAGCGTTAGTAACTATAGGGGAATCAATGACAGCTTTACCAGCAGCAACACATTCTGATGAAAATTCTAGAGTGAAAGGTTGACCTGTCGATAATGAACCATCAGGATTGAAAACCGTGACTTCAACAATAGTAGAACCACCTGCTGGTAAAGAGTTATTGCCTACACTTGTTTTTATATCGAGGCTAATATTTACTCTACCAATTTCAAACGCTTTAGTTGAGGTAGCATCTTTCACTTTTAAAGAGACTTCGCCAGCCCCAACGTTACCATTTGCGTACAAGTCAAGAATCGCTTTACCGTCAACATTCGTGATGGCTGTCCCCGAATTAGGGCTAATAGCTCCTAAGGTTGTCGCGGCAGTAACAAGCACTTGTTGTAGAGCTTGCGTACTGCCAGAACGCGTAACTTTAGCACCAATAATACCAGGTTTATCGTTTGTAATATTGTCGGTTATCTTACAAACTTCAAAGTTCTTTAGTGTCTTATCCCATGCAGCTACACCATTACAATCATATATATCAAAACTGATTTCAGGGCTTGCTTCTATAGGGTCTATATCATCACCAGCGGTTACAAAACCGACAATAGCCTTCGCAGTACCATAACTTGCAGTGACTTCACCAGCACCTTCAATACTACCTGCGGTTAAAGTAATAGAAGCTCGGCCAATTGAATCTGTTAAAGCGGTTCCTTTCGTTGGAAGGAAGTTTCCTAAGGAACTACTAAAACTCACCACTTTACCAACCAATGGAGTGGCATCTTTATCAACTAAAGTAACCGTTACTTTGCTCGGTTGTGCTGCACTGACATTAGTGGTTGGCAAACCCGTCTGGCTATTTGTCAATTGAATTGATAAAGAATTAGCCTCGCCATTTCCACCAGGTGCATCGCCAGCAACTTCAAAGTTGAAGCTATCCGTTATTGTTTCATTATCAAGGGAGAAGCTAGCAGTAACAGACCCTGCACCAGCATTTGTTCCAGTAATTAAAGTCACAGAAGCATGACCATTTAAGTCCGTTAATGCCGTTCCCGAAGAAGGATTTAATGTACCTTGTCCCGTCAAATTGAATACGACTGTTTGATAGCTAGTCGGAGCACCGTCTTTCAATAAAGTTGCAATTACAGTTCCAGGAACAACATGACTAATATTTCTTAATTCTTGGCCCTGTGAATCAAAAATTGTTAGCGCAATGCTATACGCATCAATTGGCTTAACAACAACTTCATCTCCTGATGTCTCAAATCCAAGTGACTCAATATTTTCATCAACTTTAGCAATAATATTACCAGCCCCAGCAACTGAACCAGCAGTAATTGCTATTTTAGCAAGTCCTTGAGCATTGGTAAGTGCAGTGCCTGATTGCGGTGAAAATTTACCTAAGTTTGAAGTGAAAGTGATAACCTTACCGACTAATGGTTCATCTGAACCATTAGTATAAATAGCACTAACAGTACCAGGTACTGCAGAACTGATTTTTGTTACAGTTTGTCCTTGGGCATTTTGTAGTGATAGTTTAAGTTTATTCCCCGTTCCAGGCTGAACAACACCATCTCCTTTTGAATAAAAGCCCTTGGTTATGGAAGCACCACTCGCAACACTCGCAGTTACATTTCCAGCACCCGCTAAAGTTGCAGTATCAAGCTTAACCGTTGCAACGCCAGATGAGTTCGTTAATTGCGTCCCCGTTGAGGGAGTAAAAGAGCCTAAAGCGTCATTATCTAATTTAAATGAAACTACAACACCTGCTAGAGGTCCAGTCTTGGAATCCACAACCGTTGCTTTAACTTCCGCAGGTGTAGCGACAGAAACACTATCGCTATTAGAAATACTAAGAGTGACAGTGACGACACCAGGCGTCGGTGTTGTACCTCCATCATCGGAGATGCTGCCTCCTCCACCACATGCAATTAAAAAAAGTGAACACAATCCTGCGAGAAAAACCTTATACGCTGACTTCATTGTCAGGCTCCCTGTTACTCTGATGATGATACTTAAGCTAGACGCTTATTACTTATAGGCTAACATTACACAATTTTCACCAATTTTACTCACTAGAACCTTATTTTATTTCACAAATAACATAAATACTTTAACGCTATTTGTCATTTCATCTTCGCCGTTTTCTTGCTAGTCTTGTGAGCGCCAAAAAATAGAATGTATAAAAAACACACAGGACTCACCATGGCAATTTCGATAAAAAATAAACTCGGCCTTACAAGTAAAATTCTGATCGGTATGGGAACAGGTATTGCCTTAGGTCTCCTACTCCGCAATGCCTTTCCAGAAAGCGATATCGTAAAAGACTATATTACCGAAGGTTTCTTACATGTTATCGGCACCATTTTCATTTCCAGCTTAAAAATGTTAGTTGTTCCTTTAGTCTTTATTTCATTAGTTTGTGGAACTTGCTCACTGAGTGAGCCTTCAAAATTGGGCCGTTTAGGGGGCAAAACCCTCGCCTTCTATTTATTCACCACTGCTATTGCTCTCGTGGTTGCGATTGTCAGTGCAGTCCTTATACATCCTGGGAACGCTTCACTGGCTACAGAGAAAATGGAGTACATCGCCAAAGAAGCGCCAAGTCTTTCAAGCGTGATTATCAATATAGTCCCCACCAATCCGATGCAGGCATTGAGTGAAGGAAATATGCTGCAAATCATTATTTTTGCGGTGATTTTTGGCTTTGCGATTGCCCATATTGGTGAGCGTGGTAAACGCGTGGCGGCTTTGTTTGAAGATTTAAATGAAGTCATCATGCGTGTCGTAACACTGATCATGCAGCTTGCACCTTATGGGGTGTTTGCGCTGATGGCAAAACTTGCATTAACGCTCGGTTTAGGAACCTTTGAGAGTGTCGTCAAATATTTCTTCGTGGTTCTCGGTGTATTACTGGTCCATGCGTTTATTGTTTACCCTACACTTCTTAAACTTTTCTCTGGCCTCAATCCGTTAATATTTATCCGTAAAATGCGTGATGTGCAGCTGTTTGCTTTTTCAACAGCAAGTTCAAATGCCACTTTACCGATTACCATAGAAGCCTCTGAGCATAGATTAGGTGTCGATAATAAGATTGCCGCCTTTACGCTCCCGTTAGGTGCAACCATTAACATGGATGGCACTGCAATCATGCAAGGTGTGGCCACAGTGTTTATCGCTCAGGTTTTTGGCATTGAACTCTCGCTCACCGATTATGCCGCCGTCGTTGTGACAGCGACATTGGCATCAATTGGTACCGCAGGCGTACCGGGTGTTGGACTTATCATGCTGGCCATGGTACTGAATCAAGTTGGTTTACCGGTTGAAGGTATTGCACTGATTATCGGTGTTGATCGCCTACTCGACATGGTACGTACCGCAGTAAACGTCACCGGTGATTGTGTGGCAACCGTGGTCATTGCGAAATCTGAAGGTGAATTTAACGAGCAAGTGTTTAACGACACTCAAGCGGGTAAGGTTGCTAGAAATTTTGATGAGCAAGTTCATCATTCAAATAGTTCTAACTAGCCTTAGTTAAATACCCATCACGCCCAGCCTCTGTGTTGGGCGTTTTTGTTTACGCTTTTTGTTTACACTTTTGTCTGTACTTAGCCCAATTAATTTTTCTACAATTAGCAAAATGTGAACATGCCAATAGTATGGCAGTTTGTTTTTAGCTACATTGTGTTTACTATTTTAATACGTTAAATGGAGCTAAATAAATGTGGTGGAGAAGTCTTTGGATCCTGATAGCTTGCTGGCTATTGTGTGCCCACTTTGTACGTTATGAACAAATTAGCTTTGCCATCCCCTTTGCAATTGCGCCCTTAGTTTTATTCTTTAACTCGGTTTACTTACTGCGTTTATTACAAACTTTATTATTTATGAGTGTCTTTACCGTCTGGGGCGTCACGACGATTGAAGCGATACAAATGCGTTTAGCGCAAGAAGCTCCTTGGTTGAGATTGTCTTTTATTATGATGGCGGTGATGTTATTTACCTTAGGTGCAATTATCTGTGGTAACGGTATTTTGCGGATCAGAAAACAAAAGTCTCCTTGGGGAAATTCACCGATACGCTAATACTTTAGCGGTAATACTTTCTAATTCAACAATAAATGAGTACTTATTTTGACCACACGTTCTGCTCGGTCAGCAAAGGTTAAGTTCAACTAAGATATGCTGATACTCTATTTGGTTATCAGTGTGATTTTGCGTAGACTGCTTTGCTAACTAAGGCTTAGCTCATCCACTTTAAGGCATGTATATTATGAGAATTTTGGTTGTTGAAGACGATCCTATTTTATCCCACCACTTAAAAGTGCAATTAAGCGATCTCGGCAATCAAGTTCAAGTGGCGCTCACTGCCAAAGAAGGTTTCTATCAAGCCACGAATTATCCCATCGATGTGGCTATTGTCGATTTAGGTTTACCCGATCAAGATGGCATTAGCTTAATTGAACAACTCAGAGAAGCGGGTCTTAAAGCGCCGATATTAATCCTCACCGCACGAGTCAATTGGCAGGATAAGGTCGAAGGCCTTAACGCCGGAGCCGATGACTACTTAGTGAAGCCCTTTCAAAAAGAAGAACTCGTCGCTAGGCTCGATGCCTTAGTACGCCGCAGCGCAGGTTTTGTTAAACCTGTGATTTGCAGTGGAGAATTAAAACTCGATCTCGCCGCCAAACAAGTCACCCTGAGCGATGAAATCATGGAAGTCACCGCCTTTGAATATTTGATCCTCGAATATTTAATGCGTCATTGCCATGAGGTGGTTGCCAAACAACGTTTGCTCGATGTGATTTATGGCGATAAAGAAGGCGATCCGAATACGATTGAAGTCATGGTCAGCCGCCTGCGCAAAAAACTGACCCGCGATGGGATAGACAATCCTATCGTCACCATTCGCGGCCAAGGATATAAATTTAACCTGCCATGCAACTAAGATTAAAATTTAAGAAACGTCTGCTGACGCGGATGTTTCTCACCTCGCTATCGATTATTGCCTTAGTGGGTTTTGGTCTCGCATGGATGGTTAATATTCTGCATGCGCAAAATAGCTATAACGAAGAAACTGCACAACTCATTGCCGAAATTCCCCAAGTCGCCGCCGAATTGCGGGAGCACGATCTCATCCCCGATACCAGTGCGTGGCTGGAGGAAAATAATAAGCAAGAACGTTATGTGATTGCGAGTTGCGATGAAAAATTCAAACAAGTTTGGACTTCATCCCTCGCAGTAGACCGCGGCTTATTTGATACTTGCGAGCGTTTTAACGAAATTCGCAACGATTCTCCGCCCTATTATCTTACTATGGCCGATGACAGAGGTTACTTCGTCTATTTGCTCGCGGTGGAAATTGCTAGCGTACATTACAATTTGCTCGTCCTCAAAGATGCCGCCAAACTCGAGCAGGAATACAGTAAGTTCAGTAAACGCACTTATATTAGATTAGCCATGGTATTAGCCTTAGCGTTAATTCTATTAGTCAGCGCCGCCTATTGGGGAATGCGCCCCTTAGTACGGATGCAAAATGAACTGCAATCGATTAACCAAGGTAAGAGTAAATCACTTTCTGAGGGTTATCCTGTTGAACTAGAAGGGGTAACTCAAGCACTCAACCAAATGCTGCAACAATCGAGCGCCCAACAACAGCGCTATCAAAATGCCATGAACGACTTAGCACACAGTCTTAAGACCCGCTTAGCCGCTGTACATGCCATCACAGATGATGCCAGTTTGAGTAAGCAATCGGCGAGCGAAAAGATAATGGAACAAGTCAGCCAGATGGATCAGCTGGTCAAATATCAATTAAAACGCGCCATGTTAGGCCGCCAAGGCCTGAAGCAAGAACAGACTGTGATTGCGCCCTTAGTCGATCAATTAGCGCAAATGTTATTTAAAATTTACCGCGATAAGCAAGTACAGTTCTCGGCGAGCATACCTCCCTCCTTGATGTTTCCCGGCAACAAGGGCGACTTGATGGAGCTGTGTGGCAACCTGATGGAAAACGCTTTCCGCTTATGTATCAGCCAAGTGCATGTATCAGCTAAGATTAGTTCACAAGGTGAGTTTGAACTTATTGTCGAGGATGATGGCCCAGGTGTCGAAGAAAACCTAAGACAAAAGATTATCCAACGCGGCGTGCGGGCCGATACCCAGTCACCAGGACAAGGTATCGGATTAGCCGTCTGTGATGAAATCGTTCACAGCTACGGTGGTAGTTTAAAAATTGAGGAAAGCCGCTTAGAAGGTGCACTATTTAGGATCAGTATCCCTGTTTAAGGACCGGATGACTCACAACAAAGGCTAAATACAAAATAACCAAATACAAATAGTTAAAACAAGGATGTGTAACTATGTGGATACTCATACTTATCAGGCAATCACAGCGTATAACTGCTCAGCTCGATTGAACATGATCCAAGAGGTAGCAATGTATTTGTTACCACTCACAGGTTTATTGCCCCTATGCGTATGAGTGAATCCCGCAGGTGCTATCACCATAGTGCCTTTTTTCGGGGAAATTTTACGCTGCTGATAATAAAATTCGGTTTCACCGCCCTCTTCCACATCATTTAAATAAAACATGTAAAGCACGACGCGATGCAAGGCTTCATTGTGACCATTCTGCGGGAATTGCTCCGAATGCCAGTGGGGATAACCGCCTTTATTCTGCTGATACTTTTGAACATTAATACTGCCACTGCGATACAAATACTTGACTAAGCCATCAGCTCTAGGTGCACCCAGCGCCGCAAAATTAGCAGGGGTTAGCGTTACAGGTTGGCCTTGTTCATCACTCACAGACACAGCGACAGCGCCCATTAACGCCATTGAATACTTTGTGAAATAATCTACCGCGCCCTTTAAGGTATAACCTAAGAGTTCGTTTCTGAGGGGCTGCAAGTCGGCGAAACTATCTAAGGTCAAATCGCGGCTGATCTTCTTCTCCAGATCAACGCCATTGCCCGTTTGTCCATCGACAACGCCAGCATGTTGCTCAAATGCCAGAATGAGACGGTCGCACAAGTCATTCGGCAACGCATTAGGGTATACTTCAATAAAGTCCATACTTCCTCAATGGATTGGCTACTTTCTAGGCTTACTATGCTGACATGTTAGTTAAGTAATTGTAAAGCAGCATCATTGAGATAAAATAACCCACATTAGGCTTCACGATAACAAGAATATGAAAAAAAGCTGTAAAGTCTCAGTCCATCAACTTCAAGTCGGCAACTTTGTGCGTTTGCCCGTGGCTTGGAAAGATCATCCCTTTTTATTCAGTAGCTTTCATATTAAACAAGCTGCGCAAATCGAGTTGATTAAAAATCTGGGCATAGAACATGTCATCGTCGATTTAGAACGTAGCGACGTCGCCCCGTTACATGCTGATGCGGTCAACCCAATCAAATTACCGCCAAGTGCTGAAATCAATGTGCTTAAAAACGACATGGATCAGTACAAGGCCGAACAAATCGAAGTGCAAAAGAAATTACGCCGCGACATTCATAAAACCGAGCAAAACTTTACCCGCTCGGTCGCCATGATGCGTAGCCTCATATCTAAGCTGCGTAATCGCCCCTTAAATGCGGTCGATGACGCTAAAGATTTGGTGCACACCATAGTCGAACAGCTGCTCAACTCAGATAACTTAGTGCTGCATTTGATGAGCGATGCTAAGCAGGATGAAAGCATTTACTACCATTCTTTGAACGTCGCGATTCTTTCTATGTTGATCGCCAAAGAACTCGAATGGGATAGAAGTGAGATTGAAACAGTGGGTCTCAGTGCCCTATTCCACGACGTGGGTAAATTAAAAGTCCCGCCACAAATTCTTAAAAAATCGACCCCTTGGTCGGCACCAGAGCTTAACTTTATCAAGCAGCATCCGTTACTTGGGATAGAACTGCTCAAATTAGCCGATAATTTCCCCCAAGCGGCCTTGGCTCCCATCACCAATCACCACGAGTGTCTCGATGGCAGTGGTTATCCCAAAGGCTTAAAGGAAGAGGCGTTAGACAAAGTATCGCAATTGATTGCGGTAGTGAACGAATATGATTCCCTGTGTTACCCAAGCCAACAGGGCAGAGCCAGAATGCCCTATGCCGCTCTGGGGCATTTGTACAAGCAATACAAGACTAAGCTCAATCAAGAATATATTGGCAAGATGATCAAGATGTTGGGCATTTATCCTCCTGGCAGTGTGGTGGAATTATCCAGCGGTCAATATGCCATGGTGATGTCAGTTAACTTAAGCAAGCTGCTATGCCCTAAGATATTGGTTTACGATGCGTTAGTCCCTAAAGATCAAGCGCCTATCGTTGATTTAGAGATTGAAGGGATCAGCATAGTGCGCTGCTTACCGCCTGCGGCGCTTCCCGAAAAAGTCCACGAGTACCTGAATCCCCGCGAACGAGTAAGTTACTACTTTGGCGGCGATAGTCGTAAACAGTGATTTAGTTAATAGGCTCAGCGATTCATGCCTAACGGATTTCACGCATTTATTCAAAGTCATCGAGTCAAACTCGTTGGTAAAAGTCATTGAATAAACGTGATTAAATAGCAGTGATAAAAAGAAGAGGCGAATATTGCATTCGACCCTTCTTTTTTAATTTGAGAAACCAACGCTACTAGCGCCTGACTTATAACCAATGCTTGCGCTTAAAGAAGAAGTAAGTACCGGCGGCACTGGCTAACATCATCACAATCGCCATAGGGTAACCGTATTGCCACTCAAGCTCAGGCATACTGGTAAAGTTCATCCCATAACTACTGGCAATCAAGGTCGGCGGCAGAAACACTACAGCGGCAACCGAGAAGATTTTAATGATTTTGTTCTGTTGTAGACCACTGAAACCCATGGCCGCATCAAGCAAAAAGTTTAACTTATCGAAAATAAACTGACTGTGGGGCATCAGCGACTCGATATCCGACAACATTTCCCGCAAGTCCTTCAAGTGCTCATCGGATAGCTGGCCACGATAGTAACGTTGCATATAACGCAGTGAACGCTGGGTATCGAGTAAACTCAAACGGATTTTACCATTGGAGTCCTCTTGTAGAGTGATAAGCTTAAATACATCGTCAAGCTCATCGTTATCAAATACTTGCTCACCGACATTTTCGAGAACTGTGTAAACGTCTTCGATTAAGTCAGACAGATAATCCACTTTCAGATTAAATAATTCGAGAAACAGTTCCTGCGGCGTCGACACATCTAACCGGCCCAGACGCAAATAGTTACGCAGCAAGCGGATAAGACCCACGTCTTCTTCACGGATTGTCAGTAAAAAATTGGTGCGAAGGTTGAAGGACACGTTAACGCCACGCACATCTTGGCCGACACGCTGGGGGAATAACGAATTGATATGCAGGCCATCGCTGTTTTGATAAAAACGTGCCGAGGCCTCAATTTCATTGATATCTTCTTCGTCAGGCACTTCTTCAACAGAAAAATGACTTAACCATTCTCGCTCCGAATCATCGGGTTTATACAGATCTAACCAAATGGTCGATGCGGGAATACTGTCCAGTATGCCGAGCTCTGTCACGGTAAGGTGACGATTTTCATACACATAAGCAGTAATCATTTGTCCTCCTGAAAAAAACTTAAGTTAACGATCCCACTTAAGTGCAGGCTAAAAAATTGTCGCTAGTTTACCGCATAAGTTGGCAATGAAAAGGCGCGAAAGATAATTTAGTAAAATAAATATGCCTTAATCGGTCTCGATGATTGCCAGCCGTTCTTGGGTCGAAAAGCGAATATAGATGCCATCGAGCGTCACCATTTTGGAATCTGAAATATCACCCTTACGCACGCGATACTCACCATTGTTGTCAGCATTGGGTGACACGATTCTTACCGTGACTATTTTGTGCTGATCGCGCCAATACCAAACACTATAACTGAGCACACTCAGTCCGAGCACCACAAACACGCCTGTGAGTAAATAACGACGCCACATGGGTTCATTTAAACGTTTAGTGCTGATATTCGCGGCCTGAGGCACAATTTGTCGCTGGCGCTTCATCAGCAAAAACCAAGCGCCAGCAATGACTAAGACTGTCAGTAAAATTTTAGTGAGCATGGCCCCTTCCTTTGATGTACTTAGCCTGCGCGCAATAATTAATATAATGCCAACTACAATCGAGCATTAACTCGTCAATGCCACACATAAGTTCGCGCATTATACATTGACCATCATACGCTGACTTAAGTGGATAAACTGTCTTTGGGATCAAGCTTAAGGCTCACAGCTAAAGAGATAAGGAAAATGGCGAGTAACAGTATGCAAAAGCAGTGGTTTGAAACAGAGTACAACAGCCTTGTTACAGAACAAAAAATGACAGGACGAAAACATCGCGGGCCATAGGTAAAATAAAAGGCAAAGGCCTAATCAGATTTACCGCGACAAAAGCGTCACGGCACTCATGATGATAAGCCACTTAGATTAAAAATCCTCAAATACCTTTGCCATACGTTGAATTTGCGCCAAAGGCACGCCATGACGATTACGTTTTGCGCATTCCAACTGATGAGCAGGATTGCTCGGTTCGCCTATCAGCATAATTCGGACTTGATAACCTAAGGCTTTTGCCGCCGCTTCATAGGCCATGTATTCCCAGCGGCACAGATTAGTGTTATCGCAAATCACCACGGGCTCGCCTGAAGACAGCGCCTGAATAAACCCCGCCAAATTACATTGATGGTACTCAGGTAACTTCTTGGCATCGAAGCGGTATTCATCTTGGTGATAGAAAAAGCTATCGGTCGAAAATACGCCGCGTTGGCGCACGCTGATGGCTTTTTCTAAAGGAAGGGAAAGAATATAAGTTTCAACCCAATGTGACTTACCACTGCCCGGTAAACCACGCATAATTATCGCGATTTTATCACTCATGTGTTCGACTCACTGCCAATCACTCGGCCCGCTAAAATAGTCTCAACCAACTGAGGCACTAACTCCCCCGCTTTGCCAGTCAAATGATACTGGAACTGACTGTGTCTATCGGGTGCCATCATATTCACTTCTACTGTTTGCGCGCCGTGATGATTAGCGGTATCCACAAAGCCCGCGGCAGGATACACAGTGCCAGAGGTGCCAATGGCAATAAACAAGTCGCAGTTATCCAGCGCATCGTGGATACGGTCCATCCCCAAGGGCATTTCACCAAACCACACCACATGGGGGCGTAAACGCTGGGCAGGAATACAGCAGGTACAACAATTATCGACACCAAAAGGCTCACGCAGAATAAAGGTCTGACGTGAACGCGGGCAGCGCCCTTTAGATAGCTCGCCATGCATGTGCAGCAATCGACGTGAACCCGCACGCTCATGCAAATCATCAATATTCTGGGTCACAACCAATAACTGGCCTTGAAATTCTGCCTCTAACTTAGCCAAGGCAAGGTGCGCCGCATTGGGCTCAACCGTGCCACTGTGCAATTGCTGCCAACGACTATTGTAAAAGCGTTCCACAAGCTCAGCATCACGTTCATACCCTTCTGGCGTAGCCACGTCTTCAATATGATGTTCTTCCCACAGACCATCTTGATCGTGAAAGGTGCGTAATCCCGACTCAGCAGAGATCCCTGCGCCGGTTAACACCACAATTTGCTGGTACATGCCGATTCCTTATTATTTTATTTATTTGAATTATTCTCACTGACTTTGACGGTCGTGAATATTATTCCTTGGTATAACCATACAAAAACTATGCTTGAATTGCCGTAAAATATTGTGATTTAACGCCTATTGACACAATTTATCTGCATATCGCCCCATAAAGCCAGAACAAAGGTTTAAGTTTTCAACCTGAGACCCTATAATGGCAAACACTATCCACGGATGAACCTATTGGTTCTGCAATCAAGAGATTAGCAATGACAGATGGAAATCAAGCGCTAAAAAAAGCGGGTTTGAAAATTACCCTGCCACGAGTCAAGATCCTAGAACTGATGCAAGGGCCTGAAAACCAACATATCAGCGCAGAAGATTTGTACAAGAAGCTGCTCGATTTGGGTGAAGAAATTGGTCTAGCCACCGTCTACCGTGTGTTAAACCAATTTGATGATGCAGGTATTGTCAGTCGTCACCATTTTGAAAGCGGTAAAGCCGTTTTCGAACTCTCAACTCAGCATCATCATGATCACTTAGTTTGCCTATCATGTGGCAAAGTAATTGAATTTTCTGACGATATGATTGAACGTCGTCAAGATGAAATTGCCATGAAACACAACATTAAGCTGACTAATCACAGCCTATATTTGTATGGCACTTGCACCAATGATACCTGTGAGCATAACGACGCTTAGTCGACTTCAGCTTTCATCAGCGTGACACAAAAAACCAGCCTGAGGCTGGTTTTTTATTGGATGATGTGAACAGGCAAACCGCTATAACACCTTGGCGTAGATATTCACTTTATGTCCCATAAACTCATTTTGCTCACGCCAGTGCATGCCAACGCGCTTAGCCACGCCTTCGGAGCCGAGATTCCCTTCTAAGATAAGTGCAATCGTCTGTTCAATCCCAAAGCGCTTAAATTCGGCTAATGCAGCAGATGCGGCCTCAGTGCCAATCCCTGTGCCCCAATACTCTGGGAAATAACGATAACCTAACTCGACTTCATTAAATTCTGGAATGAATTTAGGACCACAAAATCCGATCACACGCTTGTCGGCTTTGTGTTCTACCGCCCAACGGCCAAAACCATGTTGCTGATAATCGCCTTGGATCACCTGGTGAAATAACTCAACCGCCTGCTCTCGAGACGTAAAAGCGGCAGAGGGAATGTATTTCAGCATCGCCGGATTACTGTTCATCAAATACAGGGCTTCACAATCTTGCTCGGTAAATGGCCGAATAATTAACCGTTCAGTTTGGGTTATCATTTTTACTCCTTCAAGAATGGATCGCTTAACACATCAGCCAATCGTTAGCATGGTCATCACTGGCGTAAGGTCAACGATACTACGCCAGTGTATGTCCAATATATAAATCTTAACGGTGAAAATCACCGCTGCGCTCAGGCTGATACAATATTTCTTCAATACGCACTTTTACCATGGAACCACCAGGGCCTGGCCATTCAATCTCATCGCCTTGGGACAGCCCTAATAATGCGCTACCCACTGGTGCCAAAATTGAAATCGTGCCCGCGCCATTTACGTCTTTTGGATACACTAACCGTAAACAGAAGGTCTCATTACTAGATGAAACGCTAAATTTCACTTCCGAATTCATGGTCACCACATTCGCTGGCATCTGCGACGCAGGTACGATATCGGCTCTGTCTAATTCAGCCTCCAATGCCGCTTTGCCCGGAAACGTATTTGCCGGCAGTGACTCTAATAATCGCTCTAGTCTTTCTAAGTCGATTTCCGAAATAATGATTTTAGGTGTTTTCACAGTCTTTCCCTCGTAAAGAAACGTGATGTTCAAGCCGTTACTGTGGCTAACATCGACTCAGTGGCTTACCCTCCCCCAATGCGGTAAGCCCCATAATACAAATACGCTCGCAGCGAAAAGCTGCAACCGTGTGATATAAATTTGAATTCAAGATATTTTGCAGAAACAGCACTGAAGCCATAAGCACTTGGCTCATGGTTAATGGTCCTACTCACGCTATGCTCGCCCATGGAGCAGGCGACTGCCGAGCAGAGAAGCATCAATCTAACCCGTAGAAGAAAAAATATCTAGTCTTCATGGTGTTAGCTCAATCCCATTCCTATCATTTACTGTGTTTTGCAGCTTATACCTATCACAATCCGATTAGTATTTTACAGCCAATAAAAAAGGCGCCTTAGGCGCCTTTTATAATCGTAAGGTTAGCTTACCAACCTGTACGAATACGCAGCGCTTTGCCGATATCAGCTAGCGAGCGGACAGTCGTCACGCCAGCTGCTTCTAATGCAGCAAATTTGTCTTCTGCAGTACCTTTACCGCCAGCGATAATCGCGCCAGCGTGGCCCATACGCTTACCAGCAGGTGCAGTTACACCAGCAATGTAAGACACAACAGGCTTAGTCACGTGTGCTTTGATGTAAGCAGCCGCATCTTCTTCAGCGTTACCACCGATTTCACCGATCATCACGATCGCTTCAGTCTGTGGATCGTTTTGGAACATTTCCAATACGTCGATGAAGTTAGTACCTGGAATTGGGTCACCACCAATACCTACGCAAGTAGATTGGCCGAAACCTTCATCAGTCGTTTGCTTAACCGCTTCATAGGTCAGAGTACCTGAACGAGAAACGATACCCACTTTGCCTTTTAAGTGGATGTGACCTGGCATGATGCCGATCTTACATTCACCTGGGGTGATAACGCCTGGGCAGTTAGGGCCGATCATGCGAACGCCAGTTTCTTCAAGCTTCACTTTAACTTGCAGCATGTCCAGTGTAGGAATGCCTTCAGTGATACAAACGATAAGCTCAATGCCACCGTCGATAGCTTCAAGAATGGCATCTTTACAGAAAGGAGCCGGTACATAGATCACAGAAGCAGTCGCGCCAGTCGCAGCAACGGCGTCTTTCACAGTGTTAAACACTGGCAGACCTAAGTGAGTTTGACCGCCTTTACCAGGAGACACACCGCCCACCATTTGCGTACCGTAATCGATAGCTTGTTGTGAGTGGAATGTACCTTGACCGCCAGTGAAACCTTGGCAAATTACCTTGGTATCTTTATTGATTAAGACAGACATTATTTGCCCTCCGCAGCTTTAACAACTTGCTCAGCCGCGTCAGTCAGACTGGTAGCTGCAATGATATCAAGACCTGATTTAGCTAATACTTCACGGCCAAGTTCAGCGTTAGTACCTTCTAAACGAACCACAACAGGTACTTTAACGCCCACTTCTTTAACAGCGCCGATAATACCTTCTGCGATCATGTCACAACGTACGATACCGCCGAAAATGTTAACCAGAACCGCTTTCACATTGCTGTCAGACAGAATGATTTTGAAAGCTTCTGCTACACGTTCTTTAGTCGCGCCGCCGCCTACGTCTAGGAAGTTCGCTGGCTTGCCACCGTGCAAGTTAACGATATCCATAGTACCCATAGCCAGACCAGCACCGTTCACCATACAGCCAACGTTACCGTCTAATGCTACATAGTTCAGTTCGAACTTAGCAGCGTGAGCTTCGCGGGCATCATCCTGTGATGGATCGTGCATGCCTTTGATTTTTGGTTGACGGTAAAGTGCGTTACCGTCGATACCGATTTTACCGTCTAGGCAGTGTAGGTTGCCTTCAGTGGTAATAACCAGCGGGTTGATTTCAAGCAATGCGAAATCATGATCAACGAACATAGTCGCCAGACCCATGAAAATCTTAGTGAACTGCTTCATTTGGGTTGGGTTTAAACCTAACTTGAAGCCAAGATCACGTGCTTGATAACCTTGTGGACCAGTCAAAGGATCGATGATTGCAGTGTGGATGAGTTCTGGCGTTTCTTCTGCCACTTTCTCAATTTCAACACCACCTTCAGTCGACGCCATGAACACTACGCGACGAGTCGCGCGGTCAACAACGGCACCTAGGTACAGTTCGTTAGCGATGTCGGTGCAGCTTTCTACTAAAATTTTAGCAACTGGCTGACCTTTCTCATCAGTTTGATAAGTCACCAGATTTTTGCCTAACCAGTGTTCGGCAAAGGCTCTGATTTCTTCTTTATCGCCAGTGACTTTAACGCCACCCGCTTTACCGCGGCCGCCAGCGTGTACTTGACACTTAACAACCCATAAATTTCCGCCAATATGGCCTGCCGCTTCTACAGCTTCTTGGGCTGTATCACATGCAAAACCTTCTGACACTGGTAAACCATATTCGGCAAATAAGGATTTTGCCTGATACTCATGCAAATTCATGATGATCTATCCGTATACTTCTAATCAAATCCAACTGGCCCGTTTGGGCCAGTCACGAGGGTATGTCTGGCTATTTCGTTAAGCGCAAACTCTTAGCGAGTTGGCTTATAGATCAAGCAGCAGACGAGTTGGGTCTTCTAGGAAGTCTTTAATCGCCACCAAGAAACCAACAGACTCACGGCCATCAACAATACGATGGTCATATGAGAGTGCCAGGTACATCATGGGCAGGATTTCAACCTGACCATTGACTGCCATTGGGCGATCTTTAATGGCATGCATGCCTAAAATCGCGCTTTGTGGCAGGTTAAGAATCGGTGTAGACATCAATGAACCGAACACACCACCGTTAGTCACAGTGAAGTTACCGCCAGTCATGTCAGCCACAGTCAGCTTACCGTCACGACCTTTAAGGGCTAAGTCACGGACAGCTTTTTCGATTTCAGCTAAGTTCATGGTATCAGTGTCACGTAACACTGGTGTTACCAGACCACGTGGCGTTGATACTGCGATGCTGATGTCGAAGTAGTTGTGATAAACGATATCATCGCCATCAATAGACGCGTTGACTTCTGGGAAACGTTTCAGCGCTTCAGTCACAGCTTTGATGTAGAAAGACATAAAGCCTAAACGGATACCGTGACGCTTTTCAAAGATATCTTGGTATTGCTTACGGATATCCATGATTGGCTTCATGTTCACTTCGTTAAACGTCGTGAGCATAGCGGTAGAGTTTTTCGCTTCTAACAAGCGGTTAGCGATTGTCTTACGCAGACGTGTCATTGGCACGCGCTTCTCGCTACGGCCAGCCGCTAATGGAGCCACAGCAGGTGCTGCTGGCGCCGCTGCTTTAGGGGCAGACTTAACAAAAGCTTCAACGTCTTCTTTAGTAATACGACCACCCACACCTGTGCCTTTTACTTTGCTGGCATCAACATTGTGCTCAGCCAGTAAACGGCGTACAGATGGGCTTAACGCATCACTGCTTTCATCGCTGGTTTCAGCTGCAGGCGTTGCCGCTTCAGCTTGCGCTTTAGTGACTTCTTTGCCCGATACAGCACCGGCGATGAATTTAGCGATCACTTGTTCACCCAGAACAGTGGCGCCTTCTTCAAACAAAAACTCGCCAATGTGGCCATCTTCTGGCGCAACCACTTCAAGAACCACTTTATCGGTTTCAATATCAACCAGGTTTTGATCACGAGAAACTTGCTCGCCCACTTTCACATGCCAAGTGGCAATCGTGGCATCGGCAACAGATTCTGGTAGTACGGGTACCTTGATTTCGATACTCATGAAAAACTATCCTTTTATAAAATGTCTATTACTACAGTGTGATTGTAAGTTTCAGGGCACTGTTCACTAAAGATTCTTGCTGATGTGCGTGCAACTCAGGGTAACCACATGCTGGCGCAGCTGACGCTTCACGACCGGCATAAGTTAACTGTGCACCTGCAGGAACCGCGGCCCAGAAATGGTGTTGACTAGAGTACCAAGCACCTTGGTTCTGTGGCTCTTCCTGACACCAAACAAAATCTTTAACATGTTGGTAATCAGCCAAAGCAACGATCATTTCATCATGTGGGAACGGATATAACTGTTCGACACGGATTAACGCTACGTTAGTGATATTTTCTCTACGACGTTTTTCCAGTAGCTCGAAGTACACTTTGCCACTACAGAAGACAACGCGGTCAACCTTGCTCGCTTCCAACGTATCGATTTCACCGATCACGTTTTGGAAACTACCACTGGCTAAATCGTCCAAGCTTGAAACCGCTAATGGATGACGTAACAATGATTTAGGCGACATAACGATGAGTGGTCGACGCATAGGACGCACCACTTGACGGCGCAACATATGGTAAACCTGTGCCGGCGTAGAAGGCACACACACTTGCATGTTGTGGTTAGCACACATTTGCAAGAAACGCTCTAAACGGGCGCTTGAATGCTCAGGGCCTTGACCTTCATAGCCATGGGGTAACAGCATAGTCAGACCACATAAACGGCCCCACTTCTGCTCACCCGATGACAAGAACTGGTCGATAACCACTTGGGCACAGTTAGCAAAGTCACCAAACTGCGCTTCCCAAATGGTCAGGCCGCCGGGTTCTGCAGTCGCATAACCATACTCAAAGGCCAGCACTGAGGCTTCAGATAATACTGAGTCAGTAATATCAACTGGGCCTTGCTCATCGGCGATGTTGCGCAGTGGCATATAAGTCGTGCCATCGTTTTGATTGTGCAATACCGCATGACGATGGAAGAAAGTGCCACGGCCAGAATCTTGACCCGTAATACGTACGCGCTTGTTGTCTTCCAGAATCGAGGCATAAGCCAAGGTTTCTGCAAAGCCCCAATCGAGTGGCTTCTCGCCTTTCGCCATTGCTAAACGGTCGCTATAAATCTTAGCAACGCGTGATTGCAATGGATGGCTTTCAGGCACATAACTCATTTTGTCAGCAAGACTTTGTAAACGCTCAGCCGACATAGAGGCTTGATACGCTTCGTCCCACTCACGACCGATATACGGTGTCCAGTCAACAGAATGCAGCGTCATAGGGCGCCATTCTTTCACCACACAATCACCTTGATCTAATGCATCACGGTAATTATTGATAAGACCAGTCACATCATCAGCAGCCATCACGTTTTCAGCGATTAGCTTATCTGCATAAATCTTACGTGGTGTTGGGTGTTTCTTGATCTTGGCATACATCAGCGGCTGAGTTGCACTTGGCTCATCGGCTTCGTTATGGCCATGACGGCGATAACAGACTAATTCAACCACCACATCACGTTTGAACTCGTTACGATAATCAACGGCTAACTGCGACACAAAAGCAACGGCTTCTGGATCATCAGAGTTAACGTGGAAAATCGGTGCCTGAACCATCTTAGCGATGTCAGTACAGTATTCAGTCGAGCGAGTGTCCGCATGGTTAGACGTCGTGAAACCCACTTGGTTGTTCACTACGATGCGAATACTGCCGCCGACAGTAAAACCGCGAGTTTGAGACATGTTGAATGTCTCTTGTACTATCCCTTGACCCGCAATGGCAGAGTCACCGTGAATAGTAATAGGCATGACTTGTAAGCCATCCTTACAACCGCGACGGTCTTGACGGGCACGTACAGAACCAATGACCACAGGGTTAACGATTTCAAGGTGCGATGGGTTAAAGGCCAGTGCTAAATGCACATTGCCGCCCGGCGTTTCGAAATCAGAGGAGAAACCTTGGTGGTACTTAACGTCACCCGAACCGTGGGTATCAGCATGCTTACCCGCGAACTCGTCAAACAGTTCAGCAGGACGCTTACCTAACACGTTCACTAACACGTTCAGACGACCACGGTGAGCCATACCGACGACGATTTCTTTAGTACCCGCTTCACCTGCACGATAAATAATTTCACGCATCATAGGCACTAACGCATCACCGCCTTCTAACGAGAAACGTTTCGCACCAGGGAATTTAGCACCTAAGTATTTTTCAATGCCTTCTGCGGCGTTTAAGCCTTCAAGAATGCGTGTCTTAACACTTTTATCGTAGTTAGCTTTACCTAAGGAAGGTTCGAGACGTTGTTGGATCCAGCGTTTCTCATCGGTATCGGTAATATGCATATATTCAGCACCGATAGAACCACAGTAGGTGGCTTTCAGCGCTTTTACCAAATCCGCGAGCTTCATGGTTTCGCCACCATGAGCAAAAGAACCTGTATTAAACTCACGATCCATGTCTTCTTTAGTCAGGCCGTGAAAGGCAGGATCTAAATCAGCAACGGGTTCGCGTTTCCACAGTTCAAGCGGGTCAAGGTTAGCACCTTGGTGACCACGGAAACGATGGGCGTTAATTAACTGCAGGACTTTAACTTGCTTAGCATCCATTTCAGGATCCGTCACACGAGCAGAGCTCTTATGGCGTCCTTCTAACGCTAAACTGCGAAAATAATCACGTACTTTTGAGTGAGCAGCTTCAGGCGCATCAACAGAGGCACCGTTCACAGGAGGGAGATTATCAAATACCGCACGCCAATCATCAGCGACTGACTGTGGGTCTTCTTGATAGGCTTCATACATCTCTTCTACGTAGGTCGAATTTGCACCACTTAAGTGAGATGATTCGAGCCAGGCTTTCATGATGCCTTGGTGCATTTCTATTCCTTTCAAACTTTATACACGTGCTTAGCCATAGTATTAAATATGCAGTCTGTAGAGATTACCTTCGACGCATAATTTCTGCCGCCCCTAGATGTCCAGATATACGGCGCGTTGTCTTCCATTACATACGCAAAAGAGTCACCTTCTGCTACCAGAAAGTGACTCTTCAAGAGCTATATTATTATTGGTTTCAGCTCGGGTTCTCGCATTACACTGCTCGCTTCAACAGCATGGACTTAATATGACCAATTGCTTTAGTCGGATTAAGACCTTTTGGACAAACGTCAACGCAGTTCATGATGCCGTGGCAACGGAACACGCTATAGGCGTCGTCCAGCTCAGATAAACGTTCTTCTGTTGCTGTATCGCGACTGTCGATCAAGAAACGATATGCGTGAAGCAGACCGCTTGGACCGATAAACTTATCAGGATTCCACCAGAATGATGGGCAAGCCGTAGAACAACAGGCACACATGATACATTCGTACAGACCATCTAAATGAGCACGCTCTTCAGGTGATTGTAAGTGTTCACGGGCTGGTGCTTTCTCATCATTGATGAGGTAAGGCTTGATTTTCTCATACTGCTTATAGAACTGAGTTAAATCAACGACTAAGTCACGAACAACTGGCATACCTGGTAATGGACGTATTTCTAATTTCTTGCCTTTAAAGGTTGAAATTGGAGTAATACACGCCAGACCATTCTTACCATTCATGTTCACGCCGTCAGAACCACACACACCTTCACGGCATGAGCGACGGAATGACAGAGTCGGATCTTGCTCTTTTAACTTGATCAGTGCATCGAGCACCATCATGTCAGAGCCTTCAGCCACTTCTAAGGTGTAATCCTGCATATACGGTTTAGTATCTACGTCAGGATTGTAGCGATAAACTGCAAATGTCAATTTCATCTTTGCAACTCCTAGTAGGTACGTTTCTTCGGCGGGAATGCTTCACGTAACTTAGGTGCCATGTTCACTGCACGACGATCCATCGTTTCAGTGATTGGGTCAAATAAGCTGTGGCATAACCAGTTCTCATCATCACGCTCTAAATAATCTTCACGTGAGTGAGCACCGCGGCTTTCAGTACGGAAGTTAGCCGCATAAGCCGTTGCAATCGCCGTTGCCATTAAGTTATCTAACTCTAAGCATTCAATACGTTGAGTGTTGAATTCACGAGAGTTATCAGACAATTTAGCATTTGCAAGACGTTCGCGGATCACTTTCAACTGCTCTAAACCTTCAGCCATAGCATCGCCACGACGGAATACAGAGAAGTTTAATTGCATACACAGTTGCAGATCCTTACGGATTTGCGCTGGATCTTCGCCATCTTTGTTGCTTTCCCAACGATTCAGACGGGCCAGAGATGCTTGAATATCCGCATCGCTTGCGTCTTTTGGATCGTCAGTCTCATCCAAAGCTTTACCTAAATGCTGACCCGCTGCGCGGCCAAAGACCACTAAGTCGAGCAATGAGTTACCACCTAAGCGGTTTGCACCGTGAACAGATACACAGGCAATCTCACCCACAGCGAACAGACCGATAACATCTTGTTCAGTGCCGTCTTCATTCTTACGAATAACTTGACCACTGACCTTAGTTGGCAGACCGCCCATCATGTAGTGACAGGTTGGTAATACTGGGATTGGACCATCGGCCGGATCGATATGGGCAAAGGTACGAGACAATTCACACACGCCTGGTAAACGTGCTTCTAATGTTTCTTTACCTAAGTGATCAAGCTTGAGTAAACAGTGTGGACCTAATGGACCGTCTAAACCACGACCTTCACGGATTTCAGTCATCATTGAACGTGCTACCACGTCGCGTGATGCCAAATCTTTCGCGTTAGGGGCATAACGCTCCATGAAGCGCTCGCCGTCTTTGTTCAGCAGATAACCGCCTTCACCACGACAACCTTCAGTCACAAGTACACCCGCGCCGGCGATGCCAGTTGGGTGGAATTGCCACATTTCCATGTCTTGCATTTGTACGCCAGCACGCATTGCCATACCGACTCCGTCACCGGTGTTGATATGTGCGTTAGTGGTCGAAGCGTAAATACGCCCTGCTCCACCTGTCGCTAGAATCGTTGCTTTGGCTTTGAAATAAACGATATCGCCTGTTTCAATTTCAATCGCAGTACAACCCACAACGGCGCCATCATCGTTTTTAACGAGATCTAATGCATACCATTCTGAGAAGACTTGCGTCTTATGCTTAACGTTTTGTTGGTATAAACAGTGCAGCAAAGCATGACCAGTACGGTCGGCAGCTGCCGCAGTACGTGCAGCCTGCTCGCCACCAAAGTTCTTAGATTGACCACCAAACGGACGTTGGTAAATCGTGCCATTTTCGAAACGAGAGAAAGGCAAACCCATTTGCTCAAGTTCAATAACGGCTTCAGGACCGGTTTTACACATGAACTCAATCGCTTCTTGGTCACCGATAAAATCGGAACCTTTAACGGTATCGTACATATGCTGTTCCCAATGATCTTCATGTGCGTTACCTAACGCAACAGTGATACCACCCTGCGCAGATACGGTATGAGAACGAGTTGGGAATACTTTTGATAAAAGCGCACAGCTTTTACCTTCTTTGGAAATCTGCAGCGCTGCACGCATACCAGCGCCACCGGCACCGATCACTACAGCATCAAATTCGCGTACTGGAATACTCACTTAGACACCCCACACAATAACAATGCCGGCCGCTAAATAACAAAAAACGGTAACGACAAAGGTGAACTGTAAAACACCACGTAACGACGTGCACTTGACGTAATCTGTCAGCACTTGCCATACACCAATCCAAGCGTGTACTAATAATGCTACCAGCGCCAGAAGTGTAAACACTTTCATAGGCAGAGCGCTAAAAAGGCTATGCCACACGTCGTAGGTGAGAGGGGAACTACATGCAATAAAGCCAACCAAGAAAATGGTGTAACAGGCGAGGATCACTGCACTAGCGCGTAGTAGAATATAGTCATGAACACCACTGCGTCCAAAACTTGCTGCATTGGTTACCATACCCAAATCCCCGCTATGATTGAAAAGGCTACCGTTAAGGCAAATACAGCTTTCGCTGATGCGGCACCCGATGACAATTCTTCCCAACGACCGGTATCCATTACTAAGTGGCGCAGGCCACCGAACAAGTGATACGCCAGTGCAGTCATAATGCCCCACATGATGAACTTCATAACGAAGTTATCGAATAGAGATTGTACGCCAGCGAAACTTTCAGCTGATGCTAAAGATGAATTTAGCAACCAAATGAGAATGCCAACTGCGAACAGCATGATGACACCGGAAACACGGTGAAGAATTGACACAATCGCTGTTGCAGGAAAGCGAATGGTCTGCAGATCTAAATGGACAGGTCTTTGCTTTTTCACGTTCTGCTCACTCAGCTCCATTGAGCATTTTTTTGTTATGTGAACCGCTTTTGTACAAACTTTAAACTGGGATGTGAATCACGGCAAAAGTAAACACAAAAGCAAAGTTTAAACAAACAGTTAACTATCTGAGCACGCACTCATTTAACATGTAAACAAAGGGTGCTTTATAATCGTTGTTTGCGGCCCTTATTGGGCGAGGCAAGTATACTCGCGGCAAATGTCAAATACAAACATCACAGAATGCAAATTATGTTTTTTTGACGAATTTTTACTGTAAGTGCCAGTTCCGCATGGGAAAGTAAAGGCATTTATACCATGGTCTAACAAATTTAAACGCTTATTTAAATTGAAATGTGATCTAGAATGGCTGTAAAGTAATGGCGGTTTGACATGCCGCACTCACAGATAAGAACTAAGTAAGGAGAACGGGGTATGGCTGATTTAAAAGCCAAATTAGAATTACCAGGGAACGACTCGATAGAATTGCCAGTAAAGCAGGGAACCGCTGGTTTTGACGTAATCGACATCAGTAAACTTGGCAGCAAAGGTTACTTCACTTTTGATCCAGGTTTTCTTGCGACTGCCTCCTGTGAATCTGCAATTACCTATATTGATGGTGATCTGGGTATATTGTTACACCGTGGCTATCCAATCGATCAACTCGCCGTTGACTCCGATTACCTAGACCTGTGTTATCTGCTGCTTTACGGTGAACTGCCGACTAAAGCGCAATATACTGAGTTTGTACATACAGTTAAAACCCACACTATGGTTCACGAGCAGCTAGCCTTCTTCTTTAGAGGTTTCCGTCGTGATGCTCATCCTATGGCCATGTTATGTGGTGTGACGGGTGCATTATCTGCATTTTACCAAGACTCTCTGGATGTTAACGATCCACGTCACCGCGAAATAGCCGCTTATCGCTTAGTCTCAAAAATGCCTACGATAGCAGCCATGTGCTACAAGTATTCTTCAGGCCAGCCATTCGTGTACCCACGTAATGACTTAAGCTATGCGGGCAACTTCTTAAGCATGATGTTTGCAGTGCCATGTGAAGAATACATAGTTAACCCTATCGTTGAACGTGCAATGGACAGGATCTTCATTTTACATGCTGATCATGAACAAAATGCATCGACTTCAACCGTACGTTTAGCCGGTTCTTCAGGTGCTAACCCATTTGCGTGTATCGCAGCGGGTATCGCGTCTCTTTGGGGCCCTGCACACGGCGGCGCTAACGAAGCCTGTTTGCAAATGTTAGAAGAAATCGGTTCAGTTGACCGCATTCCTGAATTCATTGAACGTGCTAAAGACAAGAACGATCCATTCCGTCTGATGGGCTTTGGACACCGTGTTTACAAAAACTTTGACCCACGTGCCAAAGTTATGCGTGAAACCTGTCACGAAGTGCTGAAAGAACTGAAAGTTAAGGATCCACTATTGGATGTAGCAATGGAGCTTGAGCGCATTGCGCTTGAAGACGAATACTTCATTTCTAAGAAGCTGTATCCAAACGTCGACTTCTACTCTGGCATCATCATGAAAGCCATTGGTATTCCAACCAGTATGTTCACTGTGCTGTTCGCACTGGCACGTACTGTAGGCTGGATTGCACACTGGAAAGAAATGTTAGATCAACCAGGCCACAAAATCAGCCGTCCACGTCAGTTATACACTGGCGAAACTGCGCGTGATTTCGTCGCACAAGACAAACGCTAAGTCCCACGACTTACGCATTAAAAAGCGCCTGAGGGCGCTTTTTTCATATCAAAAAATCCCCTTTGACACTCCCCTTGTTAGACAAAATACATTGTTGCAATTGCCTACTTGCGTAACCGCTGTTAACCGCCTTTAGTTATTCTCATCACTTTTTAAACTTTTTAGCTACATTTAGTGGAATTCGCACATTAGTCTTAACTTAAATATAGCTTAACTATATGAAATTAAGCTATATTTAATGTTGGCACGGTTTCTGCTATCAAATGGCATCACAATAAAGACAACAGGTAACACACTTATGGAAAAGTCAAACATTGCTAAATTCGCCCTCCCCTTGCTAATGATTTCAATGCTAGCAGCCTGTGGTAAGGAAGAAGTGGCTAAAAAAGAAGAAAAATATGCCATTCCCGTCGAAACCACCACAGTGATGCAAGGAAACGTTTCATCTTTCTACAGCACAACAGCCACCTTAGAAGCACCTCAAGAAGCCAATGTCGTCAGCCGCATTTCTGGACTCATTGAATCATTGGCCGTTGAAGAAGGTGACCGCGTGCAGAAGGGTCAAGTGCTCGCCGTTATCGATGCCAAAAGACAGCAATACGATTTAGACCGCTCAGAAGCCGAAGTTAAAATCATTGAGCAGGAATTGAATCGTCTGAAGAAAATGGGCAACAAAGAATTTATCAGCGCAGATTCGATGGCCAAACTTGAGTATAACTTGCAAGCCGCCATCGCCAAGAAAGATCTTGCCGAGCTACAAGTCAGAGAAAGCCGCGTACTGTCCCCTATTAGCGGCGTCGTCGCTAAACGTTATGTGAAAGCAGGCAACATGGCGAAGGAATTTGGCGACTTGTTTTATATCGTTAATCAAGATGAACTCCACGGTATAGTCCATCTGCCAGAGCAACAACTTGCCAGCTTAAGACTCGGCCAAGAAGCACAAGTGTTCAGCAATCAACAAAGTAAAAATGCTATCCATGCCAAAGTGCTGCGGATAAGCCCGATTGTTGACCCACAAAGTGGCACGTTCAAAGTGACATTAGCCGTACCGAATCAAGAGGCGCGCCTAAAAGCAGGCATGTTTACCCGTGTTGAGCTTAAGTATGACACCCATGAAAACGTGATTACCGTTCCCTATAGCGCCCTGATTAACCAAGATAACAGGCAAGCTCTGTATGTTATCGATGGTACTAATGCTAACCGCCGTGAAGTCGAAATTGGCTACCGTGAAGGTGACTCTGTAGAAGTGATTGCAGGCATTAACCCAGGTGAACAAGTCGTGACCCGTGGCCAGCAAAACTTGAAAGACCAATCCTTAGTCGAAGTGATCACCCCACTCGATCTTGCTTCCGCTAAGAACTGATAGGAGCCTTTCATGTCAATTATCAGCACTTCCGTTAAACGGCCAGTCACGGTATGGATGTTCATGCTGGCGGTGATTTTATTCGGTATGGTGGGATTTTCCCGCTTAGCGGTGAAGTTACTGCCAGACTTAAGCTATCCCACATTAACTATTCGCACTATGTATGACGGTGCGGCGCCAGTAGAAGTTGAACAGCTTGTCTCTAAACCGATTGAAGAAGCCGTTGGCGTGGTCAAAGGCTTACGTAAAATCAGCTCTATTTCGCGCTCAGGCATGTCAGATGTAGTGCTCGAATTTGAATGGGGCACCACAATGGACATGGCGAGTTTAGATGTGCGCGAAAAACTCGACACTATCGCCCTGCCTTTGGACGTTAAAAAGCCATTATTACTGCGTTTTAACCCCAACCTTGACCCGATCATGCGTCTCGCGTTGTCTGTACCCAATGCCTCAGAAGCCGATCTTAAGCAAATGCGCACCTACGCAGAAGAAGAGCTTAAGCGTCGCTTAGAAGCGCTTTCTGGGGTCGCCGCCGTGCGTTTATCCGGTGGTTTAGAGCAAGAAGTACACATTCAGCTCAATCAAGAAAAACTATCGCAACTTAACCTCAATGCCGACGACATTAAACGTCGCATTAATGAAGAGAATATTAACCTCTCTGCCGGTAAAGTGATCCAAGGTGATCGCGAATACTTAGTGCGCACACTTAACCAATTCAATTCATTGGAAGAACTGGGCCAAGTGATCGTCTATCGCGACGAGCAAACCTTAGTACGTTTATTCGAAGTCGCTACGATTACGGATGCCTATAAAGAGCGCAGTGATATCACCCGCATCGGTAGCCAAGAGTCGATTGAACTGGCGATTTATAAAGAAGGTGATGCTAACACTGTCGCCGTCGCCAAAAAACTACGCGATGAGCTTGTCAAAATCAATCAAGATCCTAAGCAAAACAAACTCGAAGTGATTTACGATCAATCCGAGTTTATCGAAAGTGCGGTCAGTGAAGTCACGTCTTCGGCGCTGATGGGCAGTTTATTATCTATGCTGGTGATTTACCTGTTCCTGCGTAACATCATCCCAACGCTGATTATTTCCATCTCGATTCCCTTTTCAGTCATCGCCACCTTTAACATGATGTATTTTGCCGATATTAGCTTAAACATCATGTCATTAGGTGGTATCGCGCTGGCCATTGGTCTATTAGTCGATAACGCCATTGTGGTATTAGAGAACATCGACCGCTGTCGCAGCGAAGGCATGAATAAGTTAGACGCAGCAGTCACTGGAACTAAAGAAGTAGCAGGCGCGATTTTCGCCTCCACACTGACGACCCTTGCGGTGTTTGTGCCCTTAGTATTTGTCGATGGGATTGCCGGCGCTCTGTTCTCTGACCAAGCGCTGACGGTCACCTTTGCCCTGTTGGCCTCGCTATTAGTCGCCTTAACCTCTATCCCTATGCTGGCATCGCGCGAAGGCTTTAAAACCTTACCCGCACTGATAAAAACCACGCCTAAGGATAAACCCACCACTAAAATGGGTAAGTTTAAACACTATAGCGCGACTGTGTTTTCCTTCCCTATTCTATTAATGTTTAGTTACTTACCAAGTGCATTGTTGACCTTAGTGCTGATTTTAGGCCGCTTCTTCTCGTGGCTTATAGGTCTAATCATGCGTCCTTTGAGTTCAGGATTTAACTTTGTCTATCACAGTATCGAGAAGGTTTATCACAAGCTGCTAGCCTCGGCGCTGCGTCAACAAATGACCACACTGCTGCTCACCATTGCGATAACGGGCGCATGTATTAGCCTGTTACCTCGCCTAGGTATGGAGCTTATTCCGCCAATGAATCAGGGCGAGTTTTATGTGGAGATCCTACTGCCACCAGGTACGGCGGTGAGTGAAACCGATAAGGTTTTGCAACAACTCGCGTTGTCTATCAAGGACAGACCCGAAGTCAAACATGCCTATAGCCAAGCCGGTAGCGGTGGTTTGATGACTTCAGATACTGCCCGCGGTGGTGAAAACTGGGGCCGCTTACAAGTGGTGCTGACAGATCACAGTGCCTATAACGCGATCACAGAAGTGCTGCGTGATACCGCGCGCCGCATTCCTGAACTTGAAGCAAAAATTGAGCAACCTGAGTTATTCAGCTTTAAAACGCCACTGGAGATTGAGCTCACGGGTTACGATTTGAACTTGCTCAAGCGCAGTGCTGATAGTCTAGTCAAAGCATTATCCGCATCAGATCGTTTTGCTGACGTAAATACCAGTCTGCGCGATGGTCAACCTGAGCTGAGTATCCGTTTCGATCATGCAAGGTTAGCAGCGCTCGGAATGGATGCGCCAACAGTTGCGAACCGCATTGCTCAGCGCGTTGGCGGCACCATTGCCAGCCAATACACGGTACGTGATCGTAAGATTGATATTCTGGTGCGCAGTGAACTCGCCGAGCGCGATCAAATCAGCGATATCGATGCCCTAATCATCAACCCGAACAGCAATCAACCTATTGCTTTAAGTGCGGTTGCCGAAGTGTCATTACAATTAGGCCCCTCGGCGATTAACCGTATCAGCCAGCAACGTGTGGCACTGGTGTCGGCTAACCTCGCCTACGGTGACTTAAGCGATGCGGTGGCACAGGCGCAGCAAATACTGTCGCAACAGGTGCTACCGGCATCGGTTCAAGCCCGATTTGGTGGTCAAAATGAGGAAATGGAGCACTCATTCCAGTCACTCAAAATTGCCCTTATCTTAGCGATTTTCTTAGTGTATTTAGTGATGGCGAGTCAGTTTGAGTCACTGCTACATCCCTTGCTTATCCTCTTTGCCGTGCCTATGGCATTGGCAGGTAGCGTGCTGGGTCTGTATATCACCCAAACCCATTTGAGTGTGGTGGTGTTTATCGGCCTTATCATGTTGGCGGGTATCGTAGTGAACAACGCGATTGTGCTTGTGGATCGCATCAACCAACTGCGTAGTGAAGGTGTTGAAAAACTCGATGCTATTCGCGCCGCCGCTAAATCGCGCCTACGCCCCATTATGATGACAACGCTCACCACCACCTTAGGCTTATTGCCGATGGCGCTGGGGTTAGGCGATGGTTCAGAGGTGCGTGCACCTATGGCGATTACAGTGATCTTTGGTCTGAGTTTATCCACTTTACTGACCTTAATTGTGCTGCCAGTGCTCTACGCCCTGTTCGACCGTAAAGTGTATGACGTTGCAGCAACAAATATCGCGCATGACGTTGAGGAGGCTCGCCCATGAACCTCACCCGTTTAGCCATTAAGCGTCCCGTGACCACCAGCATGTTCTTCTTTGCTATCTTGCTGTTTGGTCTCGCCTCGAGTCATTTGTTACCGCTGGAAATGTTCCCCGGTATCGATATTCCGCAGATTGTGGTGCAAGTGCCCTACAAGGGCTCAACCCCCGCTGAAGTAGAGCGCGATATCACCAAAGTGCTGGAGGAATCCCTCGCCACTATGGGTGGGATTGATGAGCTCGAATCAGAATCTTCCCAAGAAGGTTCTGAAATCGAAATCAACATGAAGTGGGGCGAGAACGTTGCGACTAAGAGCCTAGAAGCGCGGGAAAAAATCGATGCGGTGCGGCATTTACTGCCAAAGGATGTTGAGCGGGTCTTTATTCGCCAATTCTCCACCGCCGACATGCCTGTGCTCACGATACGTATATCTAGCGACCGCGAGCTGTCAGGCGCATTCGATTTACTCGATAAACAGCTTAAACGTCCGCTTGAACGTGTTGAAGGTGTCTCTAAGGTCAGCCTGTACGGCGTTGAACAAAAGCAGATTGAAGTGCGCATCAATGCCGACCGTCTTGCCGCCAGTGGATTTTCAGCCACCGACTTGCAAGCCCGCCTCGGCAAAGAAAACTTTGTGATTAGCGCTGGCACACTCAGGGCCAGTAACATCGTTTATCAAGTGTCGCCGAAGGGCGAGTTTAGAAACCTTGAAGATATCAAAGCACTGGTGCTGATCCCAGGATTGACCTTAGGCGATATTGCAGATGTGCAGTTTGCCTTGCCAGAGCGTATCGAAGGTCGCCATTTAGATCAGCACTATGCTGTCGGTTTAGATGTGTTTAAGGAATCAGGCGCTAACTTAGTCGAAGTGTCAGAACGCGTACTAAAAGTCATCGAACTAGCGAAACAAGATCAACAGTTCCAAGGTATTCGGCTGTTTATCATGGAAGATCAAGCCTCAGGGGTAAAATCCTCCCTGATGGACTTACTGTTTTCGGGTTTAATCGGTGCTCTGCTGTCCTTTGTGGTGCTGTACTTATTCCTGCGTAATCTGAAAATGACCTTAGTGGTCGTGTCGTCTGTGCCGATTTCCATCGGTATGACGCTCGCCGCCATGTATTTACTCGGTTACAGCTTGAATATCCTGTCTATGATGGGACTCTTGCTCGCCATTGGTATGTTAATTGATAACGCTGTGGTGGTGACCGAGAGCGTGCTGCAGGAGAAACAAGGCAAATCACCCAAGGATAATGAAGAGTCAGTGATGACTGGGGTCGATAAAGTGTCCCTCGCTGTATTGGCGGGTACTATGACCACTGCCATCGTATTTTTACCCAATATTTTTGGCGTGAAAGTGGAGCTGACGATTTTCCTCGAGCATGTTGCCATCGCGATTTGTATCTCGCTTGCGGCATCGCTACTGGTTGCTAAAACCTTGATCCCTTTGATGTTGACAAAGTTTCACTTTGACATCGCGCCCGAGAAGGATGCCGGTAAGTTACAACGCTTCTACAACAATACACTTAACTGGGTATTGCTGAGGCCTTGGCGTTCAGGCTTTATTGCGGTGGCCATTCTCGCGTCCACCGCCCTGCCGCTGTCTATGGTCAAACAGGATCAAGAAGACAGCCAGAGCAAGGAGCGGATTTACATCAACTATCAAGTGGAAGGTCGCCATAATCTCAATGTGACTGAAGCTATGGTCAATCAAATGGAAGACTATCTTTATAAAAATAAAGAGGAATTTCATATTGATTCTGTCTACAGCTACTACTCATCCGACGATGGTTCATCAGTGATATTGCTGAAGAAAGACTTGCCTATGCCACTGGATGAGTTGAAAAAGAAAATCCGCAGCGGCTTCCCTAAGTATTCGATCGCCAAACCGCAATTTGGTTGGGGCAATGACAACTCTGGAGTGCGCGTGACGCTCACAGGTCGCTCAACCTCTGAGCTGATTAACTTAAGCGAACAAGTAATCCCTTTACTGCAAAATATCAAAGGAATGCAAGATGTTCGCTCTGAGCTTAACGGTGCGCAACAGGAAGTGGTTATCCGCATCGATAGGCAAATGGCGGCGCGGTTAGATTTAAAACTCAATGAAATCGCTTCGAGTATCTCTATGGCACTGCGCGGTTCACCGCTGCGATCGTTCCGACACGATCCTAATGGCGAACTGCGCATCGAAATGGCCTATGAGAAAGAGTGGCAAAAGTCGCTCGAAAAACTCAAGCAGTTACCGATAGTGCGCATCGACCAAAGGGTGTACACCTTAGATAACTTAGCGAAGATTGAAATCCAACCTCGCTTCGATACGATTAAGCACTTTAATCGCCAAACCTCTTTGTCGATTGGCGCCAACTTAGAAAACCTCACCACGGAAGAAGCGCAAACTAAGATCAAGCAAGTGATGGAAAATATCCATTTCCCTAATGGTTACGACTATTCATTACGCGGTGGATTCGAGCGTCAAGATGAAGATCAGAATGTGATGGCAACCAATATGCTATTGGCTGTCGCGATGATTTATATCGTCATGGCGGCGCTGTTTGAGTCTCTGTTATTACCGACGGCGATTATCACTTCAATCCTATTTTCTATCACAGGTGTATTCTGGGCGCTGTTTATCACGGGCACGCCTATTTCTGTGATGGCCATGATAGGCATCTTGATTTTAATGGGAATTGTGGTGAATAACGGCATCGTTCTGGTGGATCAAATTAACCAGATGACGCCGGATCTCGACAAATTGTCCGCCACTATTCGAGACGTGTGTATCACGCGTTTGCGCCCAGTATTGATGACTGTGGGCACCACAGTGTTGGGCTTAGTTCCACTGGCGATGGGTGAAACCCAAATCGGTGGCGGCGGCCCACCGTATTCGCCCATGGCAATCGCCATTATTGGTGGCTTGTCGTTCTCGACTTTGACTAGTTTGTACTTAGTGCCCTTGTGCTACCAAGCCTTGTATCGAATGCGCCATCGTGCCGCCATTCGTTTAGGCCAAGCCGACCGCGTAGCTCAAAAGCTACTACCTTGGACAGTGTAGCCAGCTTGAACAACTGAATATGCTTTTGAAGCAAGTGAGATTAAAACAATGAACAAAAAGGCTGCAGCGCAGCCTTTTTTATTTATTAATTTAGCGAGAATTTCTCACTGCACATTTTATTGTGGCAGATTACTGCGACAAAATCATAAAGCGGATCATAAACAATTGCTCAAGGCCGGGATAAATCTCTGCAATCACATCGCGTAACTGTGGCAGAGTCATATTCTCTTGTTTGGCATGCATCTCGGTGAGCTCAGTTAACTTTACTGGCGTGACATCGATAATCTGGATATCACAAAACCAGCGGTCAGTTTCAAAGGTGGACACAGGCAGAATTTGCCCCGTTATCACATGGGATTCGGCTTCATCGCGCAGGGTAATAGTTTTCGCGCCACTTAAGATATCGTGTTCAAAACGCTCGAAAAAAGTGATTTTAGTGAGTAACACAGCTTATCCTCGGATTGTATATGAGCAATAAAAATGACATTGGCGTCAGTTTATTGCACTAATAATGCGGGGCAATATAATGGCTTTTAACGCCAACTGACAGCATATAGCGCAAAATACTCGACATCGATTGCACTCATCCCTGTACTGCCCATTGAGTCAAACTCCCGTGAAAACGCGCTATTGCAAAATTGACCGCCAAAAAGTTGCGGTTCTTTTCGACAGTTTTCAGTAAAACAATTCAGCAAAACATAGTCAGTTAGCTCAGATTGAGTTAGAATCCGCCCTCAATTGAGCCCTTGGCCTCATATTCCTGCGCATAGCGGGTGCGAAACGAAATTAGAGACGTCATGAACAAGAAACAAAAGATCATCAAGAAAATAGCTAAACGCGCTAAGGCCAGACTGAATAAAGTCGATCCCGTGACTATCGGCTCACCAGCGAAATCAGGTTACATCTCTAAGGCCGATCGCGCAAAAATGGCGGCAGTAGAAGCCACGACTGAACAAGTCGAAGGCCAACAAGACGCGCCAAGCATTGAAGAATAAGCAGTACTGAAGAATAAGCGTACCGCAGAATAACGCTTTCTAGCGGCGTATTGTTGTGCATTGTTAACCCGACTAAATTAACTGCAGACGCCGCTTCAAACAAAAATGCCACAAGCAATCTTGTGGCATTTTGTTTTTCTGTATTCAGCCGGCTTTGGCAAACCACATAGCCTCTAAAGTCAGTTCGGCTTTTTACCTTCTTCCAAATACGTTATCGGCAATACCGACTCACTCTCTTGCTCCTCGGTTAATTGCGCCATCTGCACGCAGGAGGATGAAAGCGGATTAGTCGCGCTCGGCAAGTTCTCTGCCACACAGTTAGCGATTTCTTCTTCCTCAGTCAGCGCAACATTGTGGGGAGCGGCATTGACGCCACCGACATTCGCCATCGAGGAGAACTGGGCCTGCGCCGCCACTTTATCCACTAAACGATAAGCAACCCACACACCTAAGGTGCCAAACAAAATAGACCCTAATATTTGCCCAATCAATACGCCGTAAACTCCGCCCCAGAGTGCACCAAAATACACAAAAGGCACTGTGCCTAAGGTGGCTTTACCGACGTTAAACAGGGTGGAATATTTAGCCTTGCCGAGGTTATTAAAGGACGCATTTGCCACAAATAAAATCCCCGAAAAGATAAAGAATACCGCTATATAACTGCAGAAGAAGTGGATAAGGTCGGCGCTGTCACCCTTCATATCAAACACATTGACCAAATGCGACTTAAGCACAAACAGCAACAGAGACATCACCAACACATACACAGTACAAAACTGGATGGCGCGGGTTAAACTCTCGCGCACTCGGTCAAACTGCCCCGCACCAAAGTTTTGCCCAACAATAGGGCCAATCGCGCCCGAGAGCGCAAAGATCATCCCAAAGGTCACTGGGATTAAGCGCCCTAATACCGCCCAGCCCGCCACATAAGCGTCACCGAAATCGGCAATGGCTCGGGTCACAAAGGCATTACCGATGGGCGTCGCCACATTGGTTAACATCGCAGGTCCCGCAATGGCAAAAATGGGTTTAAGATCGGCGACAAAGTGCGCCTTATCGAAATGACCTAACAACTTATGCTTAACCACAACACCGCGGCCAGCAATCACAAATACCGCCACCCGCGCTAAGACGGAGGCCAATGCCGCGCCTTCTATCCCCATGGCGAACAGGAAGATAAAAATCGGGTCGAGCACCGCATTGACTCCGCCGCCCGCTAAGGTCGACATCATGGATAACTTAGCATCACCCACGGCGCGCAAAGCCCCGCCGAGCGCCATCGCAAGACAAATAAAGGGCAAGGAAGGCACTAAGATATACAAGTAGCTGGCGGCGAGCTCAGCCGTATGGCCACTCGCGCCCACTAAGGCAACCAACTCAGGGATGAAGGTGGTGACCACGGCGGCCACCAGCACGCTAATCAGCGTTGTCACCACTGCGCTATTGAGCAATAACCGCTTTGCCAGCACCACATCTTTTGCGCCAATCGAGCGAGACACTAAAGCGCCTAAAGCAATTGATAAGCCTATCCCAATGGACGTAGTGAAAAAGGAGATACTGCCCGCATAACCCACAGCAGCAGCAAGCTCATGCTCCCCCAATAAACTCAGAAAAAAGATATCCAGTAAATCCACCACAAATAAGGCAGAAATCCCCACCGCAGCGGTCGAACTCATCACTAAGATGTGGCGTAATATGGGGCCTTCAACAAACTTGGCTTGCGTCATACGTGTGTTTTACCTGCAAAAAATAATAAGTGTCAGCCAAAGCAATGACTAAGCGCCTTTTTCAACGGGGGTATCTAGGCTATCTAACTCGCATCCGCAGCGGCTACAGTACATGGCATCAAGATCGTGACCGGTTTTATGGCATTGATTACACGAGCGTAAATCTCGATGACGTCCTACTTCTTGGGAGATTTCCGCAGTTAAAATCCCCGTTGGGATCGCAATAATCGAGTAACCAATCAGCATAGTAAAGGCCGCAATCGCCTGTCCTAATCCCGTTTTAGGGGTAATGTCGCCGTAACCTACAGTGGTAATCGTCACAATCGTCCAGTAGACTGATTTTGGAATTGAACTAAAGCCATTATCAGGCCCTTCAACCACATACATTACCGCACTGAGCACCATAACGATCAAACTGACCGAGAAGAAAAACAAAAAAACCTTACGGCTCGACTGCATCATCGCCCTAAGCAGCACATTTCCTTCGCTCAAATAACGCAGTAATTTGAGTACGCGGAAAATCCTAAATAACCTCAGTATCCGGATGACTAAGGTAAAGTTGGCGCCTGGGATCAGTAACGCCAGATAACTTGGCAATACCGATAATAAATCGACGACGCCATAAAAACTGCGGGCATATAGCACGGGATGAGTCGCACAGTACAAACGTAGGCCATATTCAATAGTAAAGATGACAGTAAAAACCCATTCCAAGACGCGAATAATCTGCCCATATTCACGATGGAACATTTCCACCGTATCGAGGAACACCAAACCGACACTCAGCACAATACACACCATTAAGGCGATATCAAAATAGCGGCCAGCGGGGGTATCAGTGCCAAAAATAATGGTACGTAATTGACGTTTTAATGGGCTTTCGGATTCGATATTTTCAGACATACAAACTTTGACTTCCTTGCAACAAACTAAGTAACACTGGGATGATACCAATCACATTAAATATCTAATCAGTTCAGAGCCTCACAGGCATCTCAATCCAAGGCGCATTGACGAAGAAATGGTTATTCCCTTTTAAGTCAATGCAACACCGGAGTGGGATGCCTGTGAGGCTCCCGAAGGGCGGCTGATGTTAACGGCATGGCAACGCACTTTATACTGCGTTTAAGGCTTTCGACAGAGCACCACTATGCCTTCAAGCCTTCGCCTTGTCTAAAGCGCGTTGAACTCCCGCTGAATGAACAGATATTTAATACGATTGGTATTACATCATAAATATGCCACGAGTCTGCCATGCAATTGCACTCAGCTCAAAATTATCTACTCACAGCAGGATAAAATTGCGGTATGATGCCGAAAAAAGCCAACAACTAGTGTTAATTTTCGAGGACTTCATGCGCGCCACCCTACTTTCCACATTGACCTCCCTCACTGTGACTATCGCGGCACTCGTTTCACCCGTATTACATGCCTCTGGCATGGGTAAAGTGGATCTTGTGGTGATCACTAAATCCGAATCCAGTATGGCTTTATTGCGCGATGGCAAAATACTCAAACAATATCGCATTGCCATGGGTGACTTGCCCGCAGGACACAAATTAAAGGAAGGCGATCAACGCACACCACAGGGGCGTTATACCTTAGATTATAAAAAGCCAGACAGTGCCTATTATAAATCGATCCATATTTCCTATCCCAACGAAGAAGATAAACTCAGAGCCAAAGCTTTAGGCATTAGACCCGGTGGCATGATCATGATCCACGGCCAGAACCCTAAGTCGCCGCTGTCGCCAGAACAAGCCCAGCAATACAACTGGACCGACGGCTGTATCGCGATAACCAACGCCGAAATGGATGAAGTGTGGAAAGTTGTCGATGAAGGAACACCGATTGAGATTTGGCCGTAACTTTAGCCAACTTCCCGATGGCAACACGCCAAATAGATAATTGCACGATATCAAACACGCCCAGCTTAATGGGCGTTTTTATTTAACCATTTACATCATATCGTTAGCTGTATTATCCCCGTTAGTTTGTGTAAGGGATAAAAACTAACGGCAATACACATGCCTTGGAGCCTATATGTCATCATCCAATGAAGCTGCCACGCCGCAGAGCACAAACATCAGCTATGAGCAATTAACCCAAAGCTGGCCCGCCTTCGAAGCACAGATTTTAGCCTTACTTGAAACCTTAGGCTTAGCGGATAAAGCACTGGTTTGCGATCATGTCGCGCTGCGCGTCAATTCCATCGCCAGTGCCGATGCCCTGCGCGATACCTTTAGCCGTGTAGGTAAGATCATTTCAGACAATATCATCAATGGCCGTACGATTCTGATTATCGAACTGGATACCCCACTCACGCTCGGTCAATTCAGCATTGCCTGTGTTGAACTTCCCTACCCCAGCGACAAAGTCTATCCGCAAGAAGGCTGGGAACACATAGAGCTAGTCATTGATTCTAAAGCCAAAGATTGCGATACCCTGAGCCAAGATTTGCTCGCCCTGTGTCCCAAACTCAGCGCCTTACTGCCATCGGAGCACACTGCAGAGCCCGTTCAGTCAAGCTCACAAGGCTTAAGTTCACAAGGCTTGAACTCACAAAGCTTAGCATCCCTTGCTGGGATAAAAATTAAGATGAGCTCGCCCAAAGGGGATAAAGAGCGTTTAGCCAATCCGACGATTGCCTTTAAGCGCGATGATGTGTGCATTAAAGTGCATCCCCATGGCATAAAAGCAGTGATCGCCAGCGAGCAAACGTAGGCAGCCTATTTTAGGCGAGCTTAATATCTGCAAGAAGATAGCATTGAGCTTAGATTTCCATTGGCACTGACCGCACTTGTCTTAACGAACAAATCTGTTGATGGCTATATCAATCAGGTTCAGTGTTCAGACTCAGTATCCAGATCATCTTTAGGCCCTTTTTTTGGTAGTTTTGTCAAAAATTGCCAAAATTAAATCTCGAAAACAGCATATTTAGCGTAACTTAGGACGTATAACTCGCTGATGCCATCAGGCACACATTATCGAGTCCACTTGATGGATTCGATGTGCAAACAGAGGATCGCCAATGAAGCCACACAAGAACGAAGCGCAAATATTGAAGTTCGCCATGGAAATCGGCGTGGGCTATGCCAAAAAACGCGGATATGCGGACTTCGACAAGGGCATCTCGCCCAAAGACAAAGTGGAATGTATTTACCGTTTACTGGTCACCGACAACTTAATCCAGCCACTGGCCAAAGATAAAGAAAATGGGCCAAACATGAAACACAAACTGATTTTGTGGATCACCCGCCAGCTACCCGCCGATCATCCATTATTGAAGTAATCTTTTTAAGCTAATCGGTTGAAACTCATTATCTGTAAGCGGACAGTTCAAACGAGTCTAGAAAAATCCAACTCACTGAGTGCTAAGGATAAGAATCATAAAAAATGGCGCATCATTGCGCCATTTTAGTGTGTAAGAACTGTATATCGTATCTAGCCCTTTTTAGCCACTTTGTTAGCTTTCTTATTCGCCAGCACAGTTGCCATGGGTGGCACTATGGTCGTGGGATCGAGGCGCATTTGATACCAGTTCACTCGCCAATCTAAGTGCGGGCCATTAGCACGGCCTGTCGAACCCACCTCTGCCACGGCTTGACCTTGCTTAACCACTTCACCCGCGTTGACGTACAACTTACTCAAATGCAAAAAGCTTGAACTTACGCCGTAACCATGATCGATCACCATAGTCCCACCCGAATAAAACATATCTGGAACAGAAAGGCTTATCACACCATCGGCGGGCGCTACCACGACAGTGCCGGTTTTCGCCGCCACATCCACACCAAAGTGTGGATTACCGGGTACGTCGTTATAAATACGTTGGCTACCATAAACCCCGGAAATACGCCCCGTCAGCGGCCAAATAAACGCCTGTAAAAAAGCCGTTTGCTCGCTAAATGTTGCCCGCGCCGCTTTTACCTGCGCCGTGTCTTTCGCCGCTCTTTCCTGCGCGACGGGATCGGGCTTCATGATCTTAGAACTAATGCCCTTGACACTTTGAATATCGTACTCACGCTTGGCCAAAGTTAAAGGCTTAACCTCAGTCAAACCATCGGGATAAACCAAGGTTAGCTGCTGGCTCAATTCACCGTCGCGATCAAAACCAAAGGCAAAATGACCGTCAGGCGTGACCTTAATGGCTTCACCATTTAAGCTAATCTGAGTGCCCGCTGGCGCTTGACCCCGCATTAATGCGCCTTGCTCTAACTTACCCTGTAAACTCACCTCAGCTTGTACCTGAGGCGCAATGAGCACTAGGCCCAAGGTTAACCATGCCGTTAAACGATTTCCCAACATCTTATTTCTTCCCGAAACGTTTCCCAAACCAATAGTTTCCAAAATCTGAGTTCCTAATATTCTATTATCGGGCATCTTAGCCTCGAACATCATAACCCTAAACCTCTTCACAAAAAATCTTCTCGATGGTCAACTCAGGGCAATGCCCATTGAATGCGTTCTGCACGACACTAACACATCACCAGCACACCACTAACTCATCGCTAACACTGAATCACTATACTCTGACCGATTAAATCCATGCGTCACGTTAACCTAACCCGCCCTAAAAATCGATCCACAGCGGCGCAAATACCTAATGATGTATTGCATACAATAGCAATCGCGCTTTATCTAAGGTTATGAAGACACAAAAAAGCCCCGACAATCTGCCGAGGCTCATTCAGCAAGTAATTTATATTTACTCGGCTCTATTTACCTAAACTTAGCTACCCGAACTTAGTGCTTATCCCTTAGAAACAATCGCGCCTTTACCCACACCTTCAAATGCCACCACTTTAAACTGACTTCCGGGCACTTTAGCAACGAGTGTCGTGGCAATATAGTCGGCTAACAACTCAACCGTCGTGTCATGGGGAATTAAATCACAGCCTTCCTTTGGCATCGCCAATTGGAAATCCCCTTGGGGCGCTTGGTAATGGAAACCATAATGACTGTCATCGGTGATCCGCGTCTGAGACGATAAATTCAGGGTGTCAACAGAAACCAAATCCTCTTCACTGCCTAAATAAATATCGTGCCAGCGCTTGGCCCAATACTCATCCCACTTTGGTGCTGGGCTGCCATTTTCAAACACATGAATTGGGCTACGATGTCCATGGGCGATACGCTGGCAATTACCATCATGTTTACGTAAACCATGGCTGTAATGATAATAAGGCGTATCGAGGATTTCATGTCTCAAGGTGAGCGTGATCCCTTCGACATTCTTAGGTAAGGCTTCGCGTAACGCTTTCTGTAAAAAAGCATTCACGCTTGGAATATCAATTTGTTCGGTCGGCACTAAGGCAAAGGCTTGGGAAGGACAGGCCAAATGGATTTCACCTAACTGGCTATCAAAATCCATCCACACTCTATCGCCCTGTTGCTGCCAACGCACACTGCTGCACGCCGTAGGCACAAGTAAACGATGATCGGCCACCGCATCTATGGTCTGCTTGATGGTGCGTTTCACCTTAGCAAAATCGAGCACCATGTTTTGCTCGTCTAATCCGCCCTCAAGCAGAACATCGACAATCCAACTCTCTCCCACCATGCCGCGCTTTGGGCACAAATAGGAAAAATCGATCACAGTTAAATCTTTGACAAACAGTTGCATTAACGCTCCTCGGCAGAAAAACAGTCCACCTACTTAATTTGAAAGCACCACTTAGCGATGGCCGAGCGTGCTAACTTGAGTACCCAAAACGAGTAAACTCAACATGAATGGAGATTCTAATCAATTCCGCCGCTTGTCGCGACAAATGAATCAGCTCAGCCGCAAATTTGTATTGGGTTGAGTCTCTATTTTTGTATCAGGTACGCAAAAATCCAGCAATGATACTTAATGCTTAGTTTAGGAACCCGTTTTTGGTTCAAACCCAGAGCAGCATTCTGATCCTGAGTTGTATTAAAACCCTATTCTTTATTAAAAACTCACTGTGTATTAAAACGCATTAAAACTTTTGCCCTGCACTCAAGCCAAGTATTGCATTAACTCTAACAAAAAGTGCATTTGCCCAAAAATGAGTCCGCCATTTTCAACGCTAACGGTGCCAATATCCCACGCCTTAACACGCCCGTGTCCATCATTTTGCTTGTTTGGGTTTATCACTACCTTAATCGTGCGAGATATTAATCGAGAAAACAGGGTAATCATCAGATATTGATAGACAAAAAAGTCACTATGCATCGACCTTGCCGATTAACAGATAAAACCCTAACCGAAACAGGATTCAACCTAGCAAAATAACACAGTCAAAACAGCGAATGAGATCGCAAAAGCTTAATCCGCAACAGCGATAGACCCAATCGAAACAAGGTGTTATCAATTATTAACATTAACCTCTACCATCCCTTTGTAAACCACAATTTAATTAAGGTTATACAGGAAAAACAAGATGATCAAACTCACATCTATTGCTATTTTCATTGCGGGTATTTTCGCCAGTGCCCATGCCATCAGTGCTGAACCCATCGAAGTGATAAAAGCGGTGAAAGTCACCGAACCGGAGAAAGTTGAACTCGGTAAAATGCTGTTCTTCGAACCAAGGCTATCCAAATCGGGCTACATCTCCTGTAACTCTTGCCACAATTTAGCCACTGGCGGAGTCGATGCCCTACCAACCTCTGTTGGCCATAATTGGCAACAAGGCCCGATTAACTCGCCCACAGTGCTCAATGCCAATTATATGCTGGCGCAATTTTGGGATGGCCGCGCCAGTGATTTACAAGCGCAAGCCGCTGGCCCTATCGAGAATCCGAAGGAAATGGGCTATAGCCATGCACTCGCGACACAAACTATTGCCTCTATGCCTGCCTATCGGGCGCATTTTGCCAAAGTCTATGGCGATGAAAACGTCACGATTGATCGCCTAACCGATGCGATTTCCACCTTTGAAAAAACCTTAGTCACGCCAAATAGTCCGTTCGATCAATATTTATTGGGCAAGCAAGATGCGATCAGTGTGGATGCCAAAGCGGGTTACCAACTGTTTAAGAGCAAAGGGTGTGTAAGCTGCCATAACGGTCCAGCCGTCGGTGGCACTATGTATATGAAGATGGGGTTGATTAAACCTTTCCACACCAATAATCCCGCCGAAGGTCGTATCGCAGTCACAGGTAAAGAAGCCGATAAGTTTGTCTTTAAAGTGCCGACACTGCGCAATATTGAACTCACCTATCCCTACTTCCACGACGGCAGTGTCTGGACCTTAGAAGAAGCGGTGAACACTATGGCCGATATTCAATTAGGCCAAAAACTGTCGGACAAAGAAAATCTAGAAATGGTGGCCTTTCTCGTCTCGTTGACGGGAGATCAACCTCAGATCACCTTGCCGAATTTGCCGCCATCCAACAAGAACACACCGCGACCAGTACCTTTTAGCCATGATCCAATGAGTAGCAAGCCAGTTAGCAGTGAGCCATTAAAGTAGTAATAATCACTAAATCGACAACGCTATTTAGGACGGAACAGACCCAACAAAAAGGCCGAGAGTAAACACTCTCGGCCTTTTCACGTTCGTTACCTTGATTAAACCAACAGGTTTATCGTGGCTTATTCGCCTTTAAGACGACGGTCGAGCTGATCTTTTAAGTTTGCAGGTACACCTTTGATTAAAATAGTGTCCGAGATGGGATCGTAAATCACCCGTTGACCTAAGTGGCCGCCATCAAAACTTAACGTTACGCCGCCGCCAGTACCTGAAAACTTCTTCAATTGGCGCAGGGTCGATTTATCGGCCGGAAACTCTTCATCGAGATCATAACTGCCGCCACGGGCAAAATCGTAGAAAGAGTCCATACCTTGATCGGCTAACTCATCGGCCAAGTCTTTGATCTCGATGTCAGCGCCTTCATCGAAGCGCTCACTGCAATATTCAAACACTTTATTGCGGCACTGCTGACGCTCGTCTTTCGTCAACTCACTGCTGGCAACAAAATCTTCAACCGCATTCATTAAGGTTTTGTTTTGCGCCTTAGTGTTAACGCCTTCAACGCAGCCCATAAAGTCGAGGAAAAAGTCGGCAACTTTGCGTCCCGCACGGCCGCGGATAAAGGAAATGTATTTACGCGAGTCTTTATCGGCTTGCCACTCGGTTAAATCGATGCGCGCCGCCAGTTGGATATTGTTTAAATCCAAATGATTATTTTGCGACAGTTCCATATCGTCTAGCACAGTCATCGATGACTTAGCACTTAATAAGGCGACAAACAGATAATCGCTGGTGATGCTGGTGTAGCAAGACATCAGCAAAAAACCGCCTTGGCTGAAATCGTATTTCGACAATTCTTCTTGTAGTAATTTACTGGCTTGGCCTGAAAATTCCACAAACCCTAAATCGCCGCCACGGTATTGAGTTAACGCATTGGCAAAAGCAGGATTGGCCTCACCGTCGTCGCCATGGATACCAAAATAGCCAAAACCTTTACCGGCCTTTCCCGTATAAGTTTGATGCAACTCGTCGAGCATCACCTCGACCGCCTGACCGTTCAGCAGAGGTTGAGGACGCAAACGGCAGCGTAATTGCCCCTGACTGTCCTGAGAAATCTCGTGAATAATTGCGTGTTCGATGTTAATACTCATAAGCCCTGATAGTGATACTGGGATAATTCCGCTATTATATGCCGCTAATCCATTCCAAAGTGAAACATTTTTTGATTATGGCAATCCAATCGAAATACTCAAATACCCAAGTTGAATCATTAATCGCCGAAATATTGGCTGTGTTAGAAAAGCATAAAGCACCGACTGACCTGAGCCTGATGGCATTGGGTAACTGCGTGACAAACCTGCTAGAACGTAAAGTGCCAAGCGAATCGCGCCAAGCCGTGGCCGAACAATTTGCAAAAGCACTCGCACAATCGGTTAAATCCCAGTAAGTTAACTGGGTAATAACCGTCAAAAGAATATAAGATACAAGGTCTTTTAGGAATAAGCGGATCACTATGGTCGAGCGAAAAAAGCAAATGAGCCGCGATCGGGTTTCCCGGCTCATCAACTGGGGACATTGGTTCGCCTTCTTCAATGGCCTATTAGCCATGATAGTCGGCAGCCGATATCTTGGCAGCGTGGGTTATCCAGAAACTTGGTATGGCTGGGTTTATCTAAGCGTCAGCACTATTGGTCAGTTTAGCTTTCTCGCCTTTATCGCCTATTTGATCTGTCTGTTCCCACTGACCTTGATATTGCCTTATTCAAAGATATTAAGAGGTGTCGCAGCGGTGATCGCGACCCTAAGTCTCTGTATCTTATTGTACGATACTATTGTTTACGCCGATTACGGCATGCACTTGAGCCCCTTCGCCTTCGATTTGGCCTGGGCGGATCTCAATGCCCTGCTCCACGGTACTTCCTATATCGTCACGCCACTCGCCATTATTGCTATTGAGCTTACGGCAGCGAACTTTTTGTGGAAGCGAATAGAGAAAATCCAGAAGCTGAATTTAGGCAATAAAGTCATCACCTTAGTGGGTATCTGTTTTGTCAGTAGCCACTTGATCCACATTTGGGCCGATGCCGCCGACATCACTGAAATTACCCGTTTCGATGATACTTATCCTTTATCATACCCTGCGACTGCGCGCTCCTTTATGGAAAGTCACGGTATTGATGGCTCGTCACAAGGTGACGATGTCAATCACAATACCAGTGTACTCAATTATCCAGAGCAACCACTGACCTGCCAAGCTGACACTAAAATCAATGTGTTGATGATCACCATCGATAGTTTGCGTGCCGATATGGTCGATGGCAAAAGCATGCCATTCTTGCAGCAATACACTGAAAGTAACCAGTCTTTTACCCAGCATTTCAGCGGCGGCAACCAATTTAGAACCGGTATGTTTTCGCTACTCTACGGCCTGCAAGGCAGTTATGGCGATGCGCGAATTTTTAATAGCACCAGTCCGCTAATGACCAGAAGCTTCCAGCAAGCGGGTTATGAACTGGGGCTTTTCCTGCCTGAAACCAATCTTAATTTGCGTTCTTCACAGGCAATGTTTAATGACTTTAATCCTGTGATTGCCAAAGAAACCAATGGCAGCGCCGATGCCGACTTGCACACTGTGGCCAGTTTTAACGAGTGGCACAGCATCCAAAATAAACCTTGGTTTGCACTTGTTAACTTAAAAGCACCAGAGAATTTCGATACTCCCGTGGGTTTCCTTGGCATTGAAACAGTAAAAGCCGATCCCGCCCTGATGCCAGCGCAAAAGGTGCTGTTTAATCAATATCGCCAATCACTGTATTTTGTCGATCAACAACTTAAGGCAATGCTGGCCAATGTGCCCAAGGATACCTTAGTGATTATCACAGGGGTGAATGGCAAGATGTTCACCAGTAATAGTGACGAAGCGAATCGCAATCTGTCACCACAGAGTGTCAAAGTACCCTTAGTGATCCACTGGCCCAATACGGGCGCGTCTAAGGTCAAATACCGCACTAGCCATTACGGCATAGCGCCGACTTTGATGACCCACGTGCTCGGCTGCACCAATAACACCACAGATTACAGCGCTGGCCGCAGCTTATTGCAACCGAGTAAAGAAACGTGGATCTACATAGGTGATAGCCGTATTTTTGCTATCTATCAAGAAGCGGAAGTGACAGTGATTGACCGCCACGGCAAATACCGTATTTACGATGAAAACTATGAACATAGGCTCAATAAGAAAATGAGTGCGCCTGAGTTGATTGAAGTGATGCGCGAAGGTCGACGTTTCTATAATCACTAATCTCAATCCTCTGCTTGAAGAAGCCCCACTCCCTGCGGATTGGGGCTTTTTTATTCCCCTAGCGACAGAAGAAATGCTTAGAAATCAGAGTTCATCACAAGATGATTAACCGATTCCCCTTCCACCTGAGTTTGCGTATCCCCAAAACAAAAAGCCGCTATCCAGAGATAACGGCTTTTTAGACTAGGGCTAAATATTAAGAACTTAACTTACGCCAATCCACAATAAAACTAAGTCACAATCAAACCAATCAACCATAAAATTAGCTCGCAATGAACTCTCTCACGATCAAGTCTATTCGTAATCAATCGGCTTTAACCGTGGAGTAGCGCTCCAACCAATGGGCATAGGAAGCGGGTAATACCCAAGATGGGCGCGCAATCTTTAAGGTTTGTGCCGCTTGATATGGCCAATGTGGATTCGCTAAAAAGGCTTTACCTATCATCACTAAATCCATTTGTTCATCTTCAATGGCCGCATTGGCGTGCTGCGGATTATCCATGCCCCACGACGTCGCAACAGGGAAACCCACTTCTTGTCGAACCCGCGCAGCAATAGGCGCTAAGAATGCCGGACTCCATGGAATATTTGCCGTTGGGGTCGAGAAACAAATGCTGACGTTTAACATATCGAGCCCAGCTTGTTTAAATTGCTTCACCAAGGCGATTGATTCAGTTAGCGTTTCTTCATCTTTATGGTCGAATTCAATCACACCAAATCGCGCCGTTAAGGGTAAATGCTGTGGCCAAACGTCTCTTACCGCTGCAACCGTTTCGAGCAAAAAGCGTCCCCGCCCTTCTGTACTGCCACCATATTGGTCGGTGCGTTCATTGGCATAGGTTGAAAAGAAACTTTGGGCTAAATAACCGTGGGCGAAATGCAGCTCTAACCATTCAAATCCTGCGGCTAAGGCCCGTTTTGCCGCAGCCACAAAGTCTGCTTTAACGCGCTCAATGTCCTCAATCGTCATAGCAGTTGGCACTTTAGGTAAGTTTGCGCCAAAGGCAACTGCAGACGGTGCAATCGGTTGCCAGCCTTGTCCTTCACCATTGGGAATATGATCATCGCCTTCCCACGGGATATTGGCACTCGCTTTACGGCCCGCATGACCAATCTGAATACCAGCGACAGCGCCGGCATTTTTAATAGCGCTAGCCACCTTTGCGAGACCTTGAGCTTGTTCGTCATTCCATAGTCCAAGGCATTTGGGGGTAATGCGTCCTTCAGGAGAAACTGCAGTGGCTTCAACTACAACAAGACCCGCTCCGCCACGGGCAAGGCTAGTGTAATGCACCTGATGCCAATCGTTGATGAGTCCGTCCGTAGCTTGATATTGGCACATGGGCGCAACGGCAATACGATTTTTGAGGGTAATGTCTTTAAGTTTGAAGGATGAAAATAAATCGGCCATAGGTGTTTCCTGTGTCAAATAGAATCAAAAAGGAATGGAATACTGAATGACGACAGACTATCCTTATCGTGCCATAATTAAAAGCATGTACAGATTATAGAGTTGATAAAGTTTGCTTATGATAAATCCACAGTGGTTACACACCTTTGCTGTTCTGGTCGAGAAAGGTAACTTCACCCGAACTGCCGAAGCCATTGGTATCACCCAAGCGGCCGTGAGCCAACATATCAGTCGTTTAGAAGAGGAATACGGCACACTGTTTTTACGCCGCCCCCGTCAACTTAAAATCACTCCGATTGGCGAAAACCTGCTGACCTACGTTAAAGACGTCGAATGCGCGCAAAAACGCCTACAGCAGAAACTGATCTATGATGATGCTGAGGTCGGCGACATTAGTCTTATCACTCCGGGGAGCATTGGTTTAACACTCTTTCCGTTGTTAATCGAACTACAACAAGCCTTTCCGGCGTTAAACATTCGCCACCGTTTTGCCCCTGACAGTGAAATAGTCTCCTCGGTATTAGCCAATGAACATGAAATCGGCATGGTGACCTTAAAACCTTCCGATCCTCGTATTCACAGCACGCATTTCACCGAAGAGCCGCTTGAGCTTGTGGTACCTGCAAGCCATAAACAACATGAGTGGATTGATTTACAACGGCTAGGGTTTATCTCCCATCCCGATGGCGAGGCCATGGCAACCCGGTTACTTAGCCGAAAATATCCAAGTAATCCCGGTATTCAAGACATTCCCTGTAAAGGATTTACCAACCAAATCAGCCTGATCCTTGAGCCTGTCGCGAAAGGACTAGGATTTACAGTTATACCGCAATACGCCCGCAAAGCCTTTGAACGCCAACAAGATATTTATGTAGTGGAATGTGGTAGCCAAGTTGTAGACACCATTTGGCTTATCCACCGCGCGGAATGGCCCTTGTCACGCAGAGCCCAAAAAGCGATCGCGTTTTTAAAGGGGAAGATATAAAAGCTTATTTATTACTCTCCTCCTTGTATGGATAAAGTCCTTATAGAGCCCAAGCCAGTGTCAGTGCCACTGTCGCAATTTAAAGCAACTCATTAAAAACGCGATGCCAAGGTGTTACCTGTAGCTAAAAAACAAAAAAGCCCCATTTTAAAATGGGGCTTTACACGAGCTCTAACACAAGAGTCGTCACAGTTAGCGGTGAGACATCAGGCTCAGCGGCTACTGATTGATATCCAATTCATTATGGATCAATACCACGCACTGGGAAGCAAACAACATCTTTGGCCCAAGGCTGATCTTTTGCGCACCAAGTCGTTTCAAGGTATTAAAACTTTTCTTCGGCATAGGAATATGATCGGTCAGCAAAAAACACGGATTACCCACAAACTCCTGCTCACGGATAGACGTGCCCTTCTTATCCATCATAAACAATTGATAATCCACCGCGAGGTCCTGCACCAGCTTTTCAAAACTGATGGTGCTCACAGTTATGCCCTCATCCACAACGCGAGTTTGCTCTTTCGTCATGCCCCGAGAAATATCTAAGGCCTTGGCAATTTTCGTCAGCAAAGCTTGTTCGTGAAAACCGCCAATATGGCAAATATTTCGGGTATCAAAGCAAATAGTGCGGGAAAAATCATGGGTACTTTCTAACACTAGATAAACGACAACATCGTTTCGATGGGACTGAGCCACAAAGATAGTGTTCATTAGGGTATGAGCCAAAATCTCGGTGTGCGCCTCTTGGCCGACAGAAGCCAAAAACAACTGACTGTCAGTAGGTGCTGATCTTGCTCGTAAAACAAACGCGCGCATAGGTAAATGTCCTACTCAATAATGTCTTAAATGCTAAATGGCGAATGCAAATATCGATGTGAAACGTGTCATTTCACGTTAAGAATTTTTGTCTTAACTGTACCAATGAAGTCGACTACTGGAGCTTAAACGATTATCGTTAGTCCTCATGACCACAAAAAGATATAAAAAAACAAAACCCCGTATAGCAATGCTACCACGGGGTTTTGTTTTTACTTAACTGTCACTTATCTTAATAATTAAAACAGCCTAACAATTAAGCATTTAATTTGGTCGGTAAGAGGGGATTCGAACCTCCGACCCCTGACACCCCATGACAGTGAACCGTTTAATCATAACCTGCTAAATTTAAACATAAATCATGTAATTTTGCACGTTTTAATTACCCTAATAATTTATGTGCATTTACATGCAAATGCGAAATGTGCAGCCTGTGCATTCAATAGCTTACACTGTATTTGACCGTACAATTTGCACTATTTTTAGCACAAGCAAATCTAATCTATTTTTTTAAACGAATATTTCATGCTGAAAATATGAACAGTGAACGAATTATTTGCAGGCATACCTAGCCTGATGACTTTATTCAGGCCAACGTCGCTCCGACTTTATCTAGAAGCATAATAAAGTTTGATCAAAAACTAGATTGCTATGAAGAGCCGCAACACACTCGTTTGATAAATTATTCGTAAAAGCAGCCATTACTTCTGAATTGAATTTGGGCACAAGTATAAAATCTACTGAAACAGAGCTTTGTTGATTTCAATCACCGTTAACCCTCAACACCATTTGTACAAGACAGCGCACTACATGCAGCACAACTCATATGATCACGATAATGTTGGTCGAAGAACTTAATCGTTCTGGCCTCTAAAGAATCATATAATTCTGGGGTTAAGGGCATTTTCCACTTATATTGCCCCATCAATTTAGCCAAATGTCGGTAACAGGTTTCGCGACGATTAGAAAGGTATTCTGGCGCGATAAGCTGGCTCTCAAATTGAGTTAACGCCCCGGTTAAATAAAAGGTGATGCCCTGTACTAACTCCTTTACCTGTAATGGTGTCGCCTCTAATTCCCCTTTTTCTACTGCTAGATTGAGCGAGTCAGTAAACCAGCCCCAGAACGCATTAATGCGCTTTTTAAAGCGTTCGACTTTTTCATCACTGGCAAGTTGCCATACCATAGTATTAACAGAAACAGAACGTAACGTTGCAAAGCTTTTGCTGCGTTTTATCGTTTCAAAGGTAAATAGAATTGGCAACAATACTCGTTCTTTAGCCGTTAATTCAGGATTTTTATTAATAAAAATTGGCAAGTGATTAGAGGTTGCACTTCTTAGGAACAGACAAACTAAAACGTCTTCTTTTCGTTCAAAAAATTTGTACAAGGTGCCAGTAGAACAACCGACTTCTTTAGCCAGTTGAGAAAACTTAAAAGAGACGATGCCTTGCGACTCAATCAACAGCTCAGCTGCATCCAGTATTTGATTGCACCTTAAAATAGATAGTGTGTCAGAAGGACATTTCATGCACTAAACCCGAATAAAACGCTAAGTAAGCGTGGATTATGCGTTGTTAACTTATACCTGTTATAGGGTAAGGATGACTAATCGGGATAAAGCTCACGCAAGTGAGTATTTTATTTATGTTCTTTGTGAGTTACCTCAAGCATACATTGCAACAACAAGTTTTTTTCATAGATTAAAATCCCTTCACTTACATTTTTGTTGCAAAAAACTTTCATTTTCAAAAAAGATTATTCTAGACATAACTCACGAATAAGTTTGCCACTCCAAAAAAGCCGTGACTTAGTTCACCTTTAGCCTGCCCCATAGCCTCTATCTTGCTTGCATACTGAAGTAGAGGGTGAACAACATGCATAATAGAAGAAACTTTTTAAAACTGGGGGCAGGTGCAGCTATTGGCGGTATTGCAGCCGCACTGCCAAGTGCAGCATCAGCTAACGAGTGCGCATCAAACATAAAATGGGATGAAACACGCGATGTTATCGTCGTGGGTTCAGGTTTCGCGGGTTTATCTGCTTCACTCAATTCTAAACGCCAAGGTCTTGGTTCCGTACTTGTATTGGAAAAAATGCAAGTCATTGGCGGTAACTCTGCGATTAATGGCGGTTGGCTAGCCATTCCCAAAAATCCAATCCAATTAGCCCAAGGCATTCAAGATGATTCGCCAGAGGAACTGGTTAAAGATCAGATCATTTCTGGCCGCGGTATGCAAAATACTGACATGTTGCGCCAAATGGCTAATCGCGCACTGGATGCCTATGACCTGTGTATTAATGCAGGGGTAAAGTTTCGCGAAGGATTTAACCAGCAAGTGGGTGGACATAATAAAGCACGAGCGATTCGTACCCAACACGGTGTGGGCGGCGATATCACCACTAAACTTTATGAAGTGGGTAAAAAAGAAGGAGTTGAATATCGTCTTCAACACTATGTTGAAGATTTCATAATGGATGGTCAGGAAATTATCGGCCTCAAAGTTCGCCAAAATTATCGTTTCCCCGATCTCAAAACCGGCAAAACAATCTATATCAAAGCTAACAAGGCCGTTATCCTTGCCCACGGTGGTTTTTCTCGAAATTTAAAACTGCGTGAGCTGGTTGATCCATCGCTTGATAAGACACTCGATTGCACCAATGCGCTAGGAGCGACTGGAGAAGTCACCCTTACAGCCATGGCACACGGTGCACTGCCTATACATATGAGCTTTATTCAAACTGGCCACTGGGGTTCGCCTGATGAAGGCGGCTTCGGTTGGTCAAATGCGTTACTGTCGATTGGTTTCCATAAGGGCATTTCCGTCAATGTTCTTGATGGTAAACGGTTTATGAATGAACGTGCCGACAGAAAAACCTGCTCTGACGCCATAATGAAAAACCGTAATGCAGATGGTTCCCCCGCTTATCCTGTCGTGTTTTTTAATCATGATGACCATGTTGGCGATGAACGCGTCACCCGTGCCGTGCGTGACCAAATTGCCTGGAAAGTCGATAGCCTTGAGCAATTAGCTAAGCAGTTTAATATCCCACTAAATGAGTTAAAACAAACCGTTACGGAGTACAACCAACAAGTGCCTAAAGGTGTTGATCCACTCTTTGGCCGCATGATGGATACGGCTGTACAGCTGAAACCGCCCTTTATCGTCTCGCGGATCTGGCCAAAAGTGCATTACTGCATGGGAGGATTAAAAACCGATTTAGGTGCCCGTGTTATGCACAGTCAATCGTTAACGACAATTAAGAAACTGTATGCAGTTGGTGAAGCGACCGGTGGTACACATGGTGGAACACGTTTAAGTTCAACGGCATGCCTAGAGTGCTTGACGATGGGAATTATCGTATCTGAAACCATCAAATCTGACATGCAGGCTTAAATATTATGAATAAATTACTACTCACACTCCTTATTGGATTCGTATTTGCTGGCAATGTAAACGCCGGAGAGCTGGTCAAAATGAAAGGCAGTACTCAAGGCCGAGTAAATCATGAGTCTCTCTATCAAGAAGGCTGTAAAAGCTGTCACCAAGGTTCAGGTAAGCAAAATGCTACCGACGCTGCGTGCGTTGAGTGTCACGGTGACATAACCAGTATCCCCGTTGACGAGAAAAAGCTACCGATCCCAGAGGCTCATCCGCACAAATCGTTGCACTACAACGAAGGTGCAAGCTGCTTAGCCTGCCACGCTGAACACGAAAAAAAGGCCCCAGTTTGTGCTGAATGCCACCGTACTTGGTTCAAAAAAATGTAAATTAATTATTAAAATTCAAATACTAAAATAAAAGGTAACGATGATGAAACAATCCACTCGGTTTATGCTGTCCATGGTTGCAACTGCAATGGCCATGTCGAGTTCAGCCGCTTTTGCTGCAGAACAACAAGAAGATGGTATTAACGTTGGCGGTGCAGTGCGTGTTAACTATGGTTATAAAGATTATGACAAAGCCTCAAAAGACAAAGGCGGCGATTTTAATTTTGATATGGCCGCAATTAAATTTGATGGTAAAAAAGGCAACTTCGGTTTAGCCGCAGAATACCGTTTTACTTCAGGCACTAACTATATCAAGTACGGTTATGGTTACTACAACATTGATCCAGACTGGCAACTGCAATTTGGTATCAACAAGGTACCCTTTGGTAATCGCGAGTTTATTTCTAACAGTTGGTGGTTTGGTCTACCTTACTACTTAGGTTTTGAGGATGATCATGATATCGGTCTTAAAGCCACCTACGAAAAAAATGGCTGGCATACTGATTTAGCCTTTTACAAAAATGCTGAATATGGTGCGACCGAGAACAAGCGTTATTCGACCGATTTGTATACCGGTACCATCAATGGCACTGAGTATCACAATGAAGAGACTAACCAGTTAAACGTGCGCCAAACTTATACAACAGAATACGAAGGTGGCTCGACTACATTTGGTGGCTCTGTGCAGTATGGCCAAATCTACAACAGCGAGACGGGCAACAATGGCGATCGCTATGCCGTAGCATTGCATTTAGACAGCAGCTACAAAGGCTGGAATTTACAAATGCAAGCCATGCAATATGAATACGATGCTGCAGATGCTATCGACTCCAATAAAATTGGCGTGTCAGTAGTGAGCTGGCAGTATGAAATTGCCTCTAAGGGCCAAGCCTATAACATCAACATTGCCAAAACCGTGAACACAGATTGGGGTAGCATTAAGTTCTACAACGACTTTGGTTTAATGACGCCAGATGTTGGTGATGATAGCTACGATAACAGTATGCAAAACGTCACTGGTATGGCGATTTCTGCAGGTCCTACCTACACAATGATCGACTTTGTTATGGGTAAAAATATGACCTTCTCTACCGCCAATAACGACCATGTTGGATTACCGGAAGTCGGTAATGATTGGGATAAACGCATTAACATCAACTTTGGCTATTATTTCTAACTCTCCATTCTAACTCTTGTTTGTAATAATCAAGTCGATCAGGACGTTCCTGCTGTTTTGATCGACCGTTCTTTTTATGCCCTATTTATTAGGGCATTTTTTATTTTTCAATGTGATTTAGCCAACCATGAAGCAACACACTTTACTCGCCTTATCCCTATTTTTTATTCCGTTTTCACCACTCTATGGAACAGAGTTACAAATGGGGGGATTTATTAAGGCAAACGCACGTTATGTTGAAGGTAATCTGAAGTTTCAAGACAGTTGGACAGGTGGAGGTTCTTTCGCTGATAACACTAAACGTACTCAATTCAGTGCGCAAGAAAGTCGCGTAAATATGACCATCACCTCAAATGAAGTTCAAGCCTTTGCTGAAATCGACTTTGTTGGCTCGGCGCAGGGGAATCCGATCATCTCCAATTCCTACAGCCCCCGCCTAAGACACGCATTTATATCCTACCAAGGCGTAACGGCTGGGCAAACTTGGTCTACCTTAGTCAATACCAGCACCTTCGCTGAAACGGCCGATTTAGGCGGGCCATTAGTTGGTCAAGCCATGATAAGGCAAGCGCTGGTACGTTATGACACAGCCCATTGGCAGTTTGCCCTAGAAAACCCCTACACCTACGGAACTCAAGCACCAGAACAAGCAAGTGCACAAACTAAATTCGCCACAGCACTCACGTCAACAGAACCGCTATGGATTGATACCAACCATGATTATCTGCCAGACATGATCGTTCGTTACAACCAATCGGGTGACTGGGGTAATGTGTCGATATCAGGTTTACTAAGATATTTAGACTCCGCCAATACAGCCCAATGGGGTGGTGGTACATCAATAGCGGCAAAAATACATTCCATAGGGAAAGATGATCTTCGTATTCAATTGCACTATGGTCATTTAGGGCGCTATGTAGGAACCGATGCAGCTAGAGATATCACAGATGGGCAATTAGAAAATTCTTTATCCGTCATGTTCGCCTATAGGCACTTTTGGACCCAACACACACGTTCAAGTATCTTTTATGGGCACACATCCACAAAAGTAGAACAAACAGATCGCAGTCATTTTGGGGTTAACTTATTCACCAATTTAACCCAATCACTCACTTTAGGCGCTGAAATAGGTCGTTATCAAATGCAAGACAATATCACTTCTCTTGTGCCCACAGTATCCCAGCCCAGGGCAACTCAGGGGGCCTCCAACTATGCACAAGTCAGTCTGCAATTCCATTTCTAATGCTAGGGTCGCAGATAAGATTATTCGCGAGCAGAGTCACGAATAAGTTTGCCACTGAAAACATGACGTGATCCATTTCACCTTTGCGGTAGACCAATATCTTTATTGTTAGTGACAGAACAATAATACCAACACAATACCGCCATTTTAAAAATTAAGACAATAGGATAGATAATGATGAAATTAAAAATGCTTTTTGGAATCGCCGCATTGGCATCAACGGCAGCTATGGCGCAAGGCCCACAATGTAACCATGCACAACTTCCATACCAACAAATGACACCGGTGCCTGCGGACAGTACTCCTTATGTCCCACAAGATACTATGCCTGAGCAATGTCGTAACCCAGAAATTGAAGCTTATATTACTGATTGGGAAGCAGGCAAAATCGATTTTAATACCATTAAACCCAACGACAGCATCGCCGCGGATCAACGTTTCTGTAAAACCTTGGATGATAATGGCAATGTCCTAGAAGCAAAAAACTGCGACCCTAAAAACTCTCCCGTTGGCTATATTTGGAAAGAATTGTCTGACAGCCCAGTTGTTATCGGTATTACTAATGGTGGCAAGTCAGATCATGAGCCGCACTTTCATGGCCAACCTGAGTGTTATTACGTCGTAAATGGCACAAGTAAAACATTAGCAAACAATAAATTCGAAACCCTAGCTAAAGGTCAATACTTCTACATACCTGGGGCTCATATCCACAACACGCCAATTTTAAACAAAGAGGGTTTAGGCGTGTTCTACTGGTATCCGAATAATGCTCATTTTGATGGTTTTAAATACTATTGGCGCAAAGATGTGAAAAACTTGAGAGTGGCTGAAGAAGCCTTTGATCGTGTTGATGCCATTCGTAAACGTGATCTTAACCTAGGCCCATACGGTACAAACGAAGCATTCTTTAAAAAATAAGCCAAATTGAAATAAACCACCTTCCTAAGAAGGTGGTTTAGCCCTCTTTGCTCCGCTTATATCGCCACGACCTCATCCTGCGAAGTAAAAATGGAGATATAACATTGGCGCATAAAGCAAAGATCAAAGGATCACAAAATCGATCTAGTGAAGTTGGTATATCCGAGCACACCAATTTTTTGAGATTCTGAGAAAGCAAGCAAAATAATCAATTACAATCAACACTATAGATAGCGTTCAAAATTATGAACGCCCCCTAAAAGCCCGCTAATAAAACAACAACCAAGCCCTCTAAAATCCTCATATGTAGTGAAGCACTGCGTGTCGCTGCCCCCGCAATCAACCGCGCCAGAAGGACCCGTGATGATAATGGTTCGCATCTACATCGAGTTGAGAGTGATTCTCATCACCATAAGGTATCGCGTTCGGCTTCAATCAAACCGTGAGCATCGTCGAGGCACAAAATCCGACCATCTGAAAATCTAAATTCATCATAATTGCACATGATCATCGCTCCATTCCTATATATGCGGGATGACTAATGTAGGTAAAGAGAACGAGCCTGGCACTCGGCTAAAGTAAGCCTAGGCCTAGACAGCTGCTGTTCACCTAAAACCGACTAAAACCTTGGCTTTTACCCTCTTCACCCTACCGCCAACAATTAACACTAAAGCAACAAATGCACGCTATTGCATCCTCCACTAGGGTTGATGCAATGACTCGTCTGTAGCCTTACTGCTGCATGGGCTAGAGTGCTCCCAACTTTTTGAGGCTATCTAGGGATTATCTAGGCCGCATCGAAAAACGGTTGAACCATATTGGTGCAACACACTGAGCAACACCCATTGAATAGAAACATATCAGTAACAATTCAAACTAAGGCAGCATGAGCCTAAAAACGCGTTCAATCACTCAGAAACAGTGTGCAGATCATCCCACTTTGCCTGCTTTTAATGACCAAAAACGGCGAGCGGATAGCACCCAAGCAGGATGAGGCAACGACCGAAACCGTGAGCCGAATAGAAGGATCCATTTGGGCGCCATCAATTCACCCAGAACTGCCAAAAAACTCACCTTTTGCCCTACCCTTTACGCCCTTCAAGTGATAACACAACAGCAACAAAAGCGAGTCATTGCATCCTCCTATAGGGTTGATGCAACGATATGCCTGTAGCCTTACTACTGCATAGGTTTGAGTGCTCCCAACTTTTTGAGGCTATCTAGGGATTATCTAGGCCGCATCGAAGTACTGTTGAACTCGAATGGCGTAATCCCCTTATCGCCATATAACATATAAGCAACAACTACAACTAAGAAAACGTGCGGTATTCTCACTCGTCATCGTCGCACTACACGCCTATATCTGCCCTATCAATTTCGAACTCACAGGCTATCCATTGGCTAGGATAAGATAAGATGAATGAGTACGTTATCAGATACATGAAGCAACTCATTCATTTGGACGGAGTCAACCTATTCGTAGATACCTGCTGTTCACGAATAACAGCTCAATTACTATTTCTGCTCAAGAAGTAGAGCATTACATTTAATACAGTAAAAAAAAGCACCGCACTGGATCAGTGAGGTGCCTTCATTAAAATGGCTTTAATTAAATAATAAACCTAACTCTAGAGTGTCTGCCAACTTTCCACTAATATTGGCTTCAGCGCATCTTGAGCTTCTTGAGTAACAACGCTACCGGCACCAGCAGGTACATCAAAACTTGCCATGGCCGAAACAAGTTGTTCGAGCTGAGTATTCAACAACACTGACTCACCAACTTGAATTTTATCCAGTTGATAGTTTTCACCTCTATACCAGTTATTTACATTTACCAAGTCATCAGTTCCAACGGTACTTATCAACAAATTATCACCATCACGACTAAACCAGAGTTCTTCTATTGAAACATCATCAAAGCGCGCAATATCGATGCTAGATGAATTTGAATCATTATTGTTTATTGTATCTTGCCCACTATGAGAGCCAAAATGATAAATATCGCTGCCACTTCCACCAAATAAGATGTCATTACCCGCACCACCATAGATGGTGTCCGTTAGTGAGGTACCATTGATAACATCATCACCATCCGTACCATACATCCCTGTTGCGGCCGCCAATATCGCCGCCTCATCCAAGTTGCTGGCACCACTGCTGTCACCTGAAAACTCAATAGCTTCAATACGGTAATGCACATTAAGATAAGCATTCATGATGGTGATGCGACCATTATTTGCCGCATTATCTGGGTCCGTTATCGTGACGATAATATTGCCCGCTGCATCATGAGTTAAACTCACCATCTCACGCGTAATACCAGCTCCAAAGATAATTTTATCTTGACGATAAAGACTCGCTGATTGCTTAGAGTCATGACCAACATCAGTGATAACGTCATTACCATCACCTAAATCATAGTGATACGTGTCACTGCCATAGCTGCCACTGAGAGTGTCATTACCTTTGCCACCACGCAGGCTATTCTGGAAATCCTTACCGTGATCACGGTATTCAGCGATAACGAGTTTGTCATCTCCCTCACCACCATCGAGCGTGTTATTCCCATTATACGCACCCGTCAGCTGGTCATTGCCTGCCTCACCATAGAGACTCGTATTACCGCCACCACCGTTGCTAAGGGTATCATTACCCTCACCACCGTAAGCCACGTCACTTCCCGTACCAGTGTGTATCTTGTCATTACCCGCACCGCCATAGATGGTGTCCGTCAGTGAGGTACCATTGATAACATCATCACCATCCGTACCATACATCCCTGTTGCGGCCGCCAATATCGCCGCCTCATCCAAGTTGCTGGCACCACTGCTGTCACCTGAAAACTCAATAGCTTCAATACGGTAATGCACATTAAGATAAGCATTCATGATGGTGATACGACCATTATTTGCCGCATTATCTGGGTCCGTTATCGTGACGATAATATTGCCCGCTGCATCATGAGTTAAACTCACCATCTCACGCGTAATACCAGCTCCAAAGATAATTTTATCTTGACGATAAAGACTCGCTGATTGCTTAGAGTCATGACCAACATCAGTGATAACGTCATTACCATCACCTAAATCATAGTGATACGTGTCACTGCCATAGCTACCACTGAGAGTGTCATTACCTTTGCCACCACGCAGGCTATTCTGGAAATCCTTACCGTGATCACGGTATTCAGCGATAACGAGTTTGTCATCTCCCTCACCACCATCGAGCGTGTTATTCCCATTATACGCACCCGTCAGCTGGTCATTGCCTGCCTCACCATAGAGACTCGTATTACCGCCACCACCGTTGCTAAGGGTATCATTACCCTCACCACCGTAAGCCACGTCACTTCCCGTACCAGTGTGTATCTTGTCATTACCCGCACCGCCATAGATGGTGTCCGTCAGTGAGGTACCATTGATAACATCATCACCATCCGTACCATACATCCCTGTTGCGGCCGCCAATATCGCCGCCTCATCCAAGTTGCTGGCACCACTGCTGTCACCTGAAAACTCAATAGCTTCAATACGGTAATGCACATTAAGATAAGCATTCATGATGGTGATACGACCATTATTTGCCGCATTATCTGGGTCCGTTATCGTGACGATAATATTGCCCGCTGCATCATGAGTTAAACTCACCATCTCACGCGTAATACCAGCTCCAAAGATAATTTTATCTTGACGATAAAGACTCGCTGATTGCTTAGAGTCATGACCAACATCAGTGATAACGTCATTACCATCACCTAAATCATAGTGATACGTGTCACTGCCATAGCTGCCACTGAGAGTGTCATTACCTTTGCCACCACGCAGGCTATTCTGGAAATCCTTACCGTGATCACGGTATTCAGCGATAACGAGTTTGTCATCTCCCTCACCACCATCGAGCGTGTTATTCCCATTATACGCACCCGTCAGCTGGTCATTGCCTGCCTCACCATAGAGACTCGTATTACCGCCACCACCGTTGCTAAGGGTATCATTACCCTCACCACCGTAAGCCACGTCACTTCCCGTACCAGTGTGTATCTTGTCATTACCCGCACCGCCATAGATGGTGTCCGTCAGTGAGGTACCATTGATAACATCATCACCATCCGTACCATACATCCCTGTTGCGGCCGCCAATATCGCCGCCTCATCCAAGTTGCTGGCACCACTGCTGTCACCTGAAAACTCAATAGCTTCAATACGGTAATGCACATTAAGATAAGCATTCATGATGGTGATGCGACCATTATTTGCCGCATTATCTGGGTCCGTTATCGTGACGATAATATTGCCCGCTGCATCATGAGTTAAACTCACCATCTCACGCGTAATACCAGCTCCAAAGATAATTTTATCTTGACGATAAAGACTCGCTGATTGCTTAGAGTCATGACCAACATCAGTGATAACGTCATTACCATCACCTAAATCATAGTGATACGTGTCACTGCCATAGCTGCCACTGAGAGTGTCATTACCTTTGCCACCACGCAGGCTATTCTGGAAATCCTTACCGTGATCACGGTATTCAGCGATAACGAGTTTGTCATCTCCCTCACCACCATCGAGCGTGTTATTCCCATTATACGCACCCGTCAGCTGGTCATTGCCTGCCTCACCATAGAGACTCGTATTACCGCCACCACCGTTGCTAAGGGTATCATTACCCTCACCACCGTAAGCCACGTCACTTCCCGTACCAGTGTGTATCTTGTCATTACCCGCACCGCCATAGATGGTGTCCGTCAGTGAGGTACCATTGATAACATCATCACCATCCGTACCATACATCCCTGTTGCGGCCGCCAATATCGCCGCCTCATCCAAGTTGCTGGCACCACTGCTGTCACCTGAAAACTCAATAGCTTCAATACGGTAATGCACATTAAGATAAGCATTCATGATGGTGATACGACCATTATTTGCCGCATTATCTGGGTCCGTTATCGTGACGATAATATTGCCCGCTGCATCATGAGTTAAACTCACCATCTCACGCGTAATACCAGCTCCAAAGATAATTTTATCTTGACGATAAAGACTCGCTGATTGCTTAGAGTCATGACCAACATCAGTGATAACGTCATTACCATCACCTAAATCATAGTGATACGTGTCACTGCCATAGCTGCCACTGAGAGTGTCATTACCTTTGCCACCACGCAGGCTATTCTGGAAATCCTTACCGTGATCACGGTATTCAGCGATAACGAGTTTGTCATCTCCCTCACCACCATCGAGCGTGTTATTCCCATTATACGCACCCGTCAGCTGGTCATTGCCTGCCTCACCATAGAGACTCGTATTACCGCCACCACCGTTGCTAAGGGTATCATTACCCTCACCACCGTAAGCCACGTCACTTCCCGTACCAGTGTGTATCTTGTCATTACCCGCACCGCCATAGATGGTGTCCGTCAGTGAGGTACCATTGATAACATCATCACCATCCGTACCATACATCCCTGTTGCGGCCGCCAATATCGCCGCCTCATCCAAGTTGCTGGCACCACTGCTGTCACCTGAAAACTCAATAGCTTCAATACGGTAATGCACATTAAGATAAGCATTCATGATGGTGATGCGACCATTATTTGCCGCATTATCTGGGTCCGTTATCGTGACGATAATATTGCCCGCTGCATCATGAGTTAAACTCACCATCTCACGCGTAATACCAGCTCCAAAGATAATTTTATCTTGACGATAAAGACTCGCTGATTGCTTAGAGTCATGACCAACATCAGTGATAACGTCATTACCATCACCTAAATCATAGTGATACGTGTCACTGCCATAGCTGCCACTGAGAGTGTCATTACCTTTGCCACCACGCAGGCTATTCTGGAAATCCTTACCGTGATCACGGTATTCAGCGATAACGAGTTTGTCATCTCCCTCACCACCATCGAGCGTGTTATTCCCATTATACGCACCCGTCAGCTGGTCATTGCCTGCCTCACCATAGAGACTCGTATTACCGCCACCACCGTTGCTAAGGGTATCATTACCCTCACCACCGTAAGCCACGTCACTTCCCGTACCAGTGTGTATCTTGTCATTACCCGCACCGCCATAGATGGTGTCCGTCAGTGAGGTACCATTGATAACATCATCACCATCCGTACCATACATCCCTGTTGCGGCCGCCAATATCGCCGCCTCATCCAAGTTGCTGGCACCACTGCTGTCACCTGAAAACTCAATAGCTTCAATACGGTAATGCACATTAAGATAAGCATTCATGATGGTGATACGACCATTATTTGCCGCATTATCTGGGTCCGTTATCGTGACGATAATATTGCCCGCTGCATCATGAGTTAAACTCACCATCTCACGCGTAATACCAGCTCCAAAGATAATTTTATCTTGACGATAAAGACTCGCTGATTGCTTAGAGTCATGACCAACATCAGTGATAACGTCATTACCATCACCTAAATCATAGTGATACGTGTCACTGCCATAGCTGCCACTGAGAGTGTCATTACCTTTGCCACCACGCAGGCTATTCTGGAAATCCTTACCGTGATCACGGTATTCAGCGATAACGAGTTTGTCATCTCCCTCACCACCATCGAGCGTGTTATTCCCATTATACGCACCCGTCAGCTGGTCATTGCCTGCCTCACCATAGAGACTCGTATTACCGCCACCACCGTTGCTAAGGGTATCATTACCCTCACCACCGTAAGCCACGTCACTTCCCGTACCAGTGTGTATCTTGTCATTACCCGCACCGCCATAGATGGTGTCCGTCAGTGAGGTACCATTGATAACATCATCACCATCCGTACCATACATCCCTGTTGCGGCCGCCAATATCGCCGCCTCATCCAAGTTGCTGGCACCACTGCTGTCACCTGAAAACTCAATAGCTTCAATACGGTAATGCACATTAAGATAAGCATTCATGATGGTGATACGACCATTATTTGCCGCATTATCTGGGTCCGTTATCGTGACGATAATATTGCCCGCTGCATCATGAGTTAAACTCACCATCTCACGCGTAATACCAGCTCCAAAGATAATTTTATCTTGACGATAAAGACTCGCTGATTGCTTAGAGTCATGACCAACATCAGTGATAACGTCATTACCATCACCTAAATCATAGTGATACGTGTCACTGCCATAGCTGCCACTGAGAGTGTCATTACCTTTGCCACCACGCAGGCTATTCTGGAAATCCTTACCGTGATCACGGTATTCAGCGATAACGAGTTTGTCATCTCCCTCACCACCATCGAGCGTGTTATTCCCATTATACGCACCCGTCAGCTGGTCATTGCCTGCCTCACCATAGAGACTCGTATTACCGCCACCACCGTTGCTAAGGGTATCATTACCCTCACCACCGTAAGCCACGTCACTTCCCGTACCAGTGTGTATCTTGTCATTACCCGCACCGCCATAGATGGTGTCCGTCAGTGAGGTACCATTGATAACATCATCACCATCCGTACCATACATCCCTGTTGCGGCCGCCAATATCGCCGCCTCATCCAAGTTGCTGGCACCACTGCTGTCACCTGAAAACTCAATAGCTTCAATACGGTAATGCACATTAAGATAAGCATTCATGATGGTGATACGACCATTATTTGCCGCATTATCTGGGTCCGTTATCGTGACGATAATATTGCCCGCTGCATCATGAGTTAAACTCACCATCTCACGCGTAATACCAGCTCCAAAGATAATTTTATCTTGACGATAAAGACTCGCTGATTGCTTAGAGTCATGACCAACATCAGTGATAACGTCATTACCATCACCTAAATCATAGTGATACGTGTCACTGCCATAGCTACCACTGAGAGTGTCATTACCTTTGCCACCACGCAGGCTATTCTGGAAATCCTTACCGTGATCACGGTATTCAGCGATAACGAGTTTGTCATCTCCCTCACCACCATCGAGCGTGTTATTCCCATTATACGCACCCGTCAGCTGGTCATTGCCTTTTCCTCCAATTAGTCCTAGTTCCCCTTTATTATTGGTTAGAATATCATCTTCATTGGTCCCAATAACTACATATCCAACAGGAAGTGAGCTCATCATTACTAAGCGAGAATCAGAATCAAGGAACCTTGACTGACTTATTAGCTCCCGAATAAAGTCATCTTGCATTGCAAGATCATAGGGGCAGATACCTTTAACTACGTCAATAAAATCTGATAATTCTACGTTGACAGTACTGCCCTCATCTTCAAAACGTTGAGCAAAATATTGACTTACACGCTTAAAGTCCCCAACCCAAGTTCCATCAGTTTCAATGAAAGACAACATATTAAATAATGCATCTGCATGGCTACTAACCATAAGTTGAGTATAAATTGATAAAGTGAGCCCCTGATAAACATCAATAACAATTTGAGCATATTGCCCTGTTGGATTTTCCTGTAACGCAGGTTGTCCCCAAAATGCTTCTAAAATAGCTAATTGTTGTCCGTTTATTTGCTCTCCGCGACTAACAGGACTTACATCTTCCTGACCTGTCCATTTAGCCAAAATGTCATTAACCAAGTTCCAACGCTTAGCAACATCTTTTTCTATCGAAAATGCAGCGACTAAAGACTGTAATTCGCCTGTGATATCACGTGACATTGCATGATGTAATGAATACACATTACCAAATCCTACCGCATCAGGTAGTGCAGCAATCTCTTCAGAAACAATAACTCCATCACCATTATGAATGTCTACTGGGACAGTATTTCTTCTATCGGAGTCAAACCATAACGTATTTGTTAGCCCTGTGCTCCCATCGGCATACGTGAACATGCTTTGCTCTTGATGCCGAACATTATTTTCATCCGTAAAAGTATTTACTGTAAAATCTAAATTAAATGATTGAATATTTAACTCTGCCAATGATTTCAGCTCATAATCGTCTGTTACACCATTACTATTAATATCTTGCCAGACTCTTAGTTCATTAAAAATGCTGTCTTGCTGGGTTATTAGACCATCATTATTTTCATCGAAATCTGCTAATGCTTCGAATCCATTCGATGCTTTATGGCCATTTGAAAGTAATGTATCAGTACCAAATAATTCAGCCCCTCCATCAATAGTGCCATTCTGGTTACGGTCTAATACTAAAAAGGCATCAGTTGGTGTAACCCAACTGGTTTGTTCTGCGAAGCCACTATTATCAAGGTCAAAATATACACCTTGATTTATATCAACAGTTTCAACCGAACCATTACCATCTAAATCAATTGCTAATGGGTCTCGCCTAGGCACTGGCGGCACTGGCGGAGGGGGAGGGGGAGGGAGGAAGCGATCGTCGCTATCGCCATCATCGTCGCCATCGTCGTCGCCATCATCGCCATCGTCGTCGCCATCGTCGTCGCCATCATCGCCATCGCCGTCGCCATCATCGTCGCCGTCACCGTCGCCATCACCGCCGTCAGCACCGCCACCGCCGTCAGCACCGCCGTCAGCACCGCCGTCAGCACCGCCGTCAGCACCGCCGTCAGCACCACCGTCAGCACCGCCGTCAGCACCGCCGTCAGCACCGCCGTCAGCACCACCGTCAGCACCGCCATCAGCACCGCCGTCAGCACCACCGTCAGCACCACCGCCGCCACCGCCGCCACTTGGCGGTGGATATGGTAAGCCATCAAGCGTAAATTTTTCGCCTGTTATAGGGTTCGTGACGATTGGTTGTCCCCCAATAAACGCTGCTGTTAGTCCGGTATCGCTAACACCTTCAGGTAACAACCCAGTTGCTGGCTTAGCTCCTCCGCTAGTAATACTGCCATCTGGATTTAGCCAATAATCAAACTCCTCCCCATGAGGAGTTCCTAAATTAACTGATTCAGTAGGAAGAGTAGGCTCCGATGGATTCGTCGGATTCGTCGGATTCGTCGGATTCGTTGGATTCGTCGGATTCGTCGGATTCGTTGGATTCGTTGGATTCGTCGGATTCGTTGGATTCGTTGGATTCGTTGGATTCGTCGGATTCGTCGGATTCGTTGGATTCGTTGGATTCGTTGGATTCGTTGGATTCGTCGGCTCCGTTGGGTTCGTTGGATTCGTTGGATTCGTTGGATTCGTCGGATTCGTCGGATTCGTCGGATTCGTTGGATTCGTTGGATTCGTTGGATTCGTTGGATTCGTTGGATTCGTCGGATTCGTTGGATTCGTTGGATTCGTTGGATTCGTTGGATTCGTTGGATTCGTTGGATTCGTCGGATTCGTCGGATTCGTCGGCTCCGTTGGGTTGGTAGGCTCCGTTGGGTTGGTAGGCTCCGGTGTCTGTGTCGAATCGGTTCCCAGCAAGCTTGAAACTGAATCAGTCAAACTTTCCCATAAACTACCTGCTTGATCTAGATAATTACTATTTATTCCAAGTTCTGGTATTAAACTCTTGATCCCATCATATATCCACTCACCGCCATAAGCTCCACCCACCGCCAAACCATAAGTAACACCAGCTCCAACAGCAATTGCCGCGGCTAAGGGCAGCGCTGTGACGCCAACAGCTGTAGCAATTACGCTCGAGATAACACCTGTTGCATATACAGCTAGAGAGAGCGCAGCTGTTTGCCCTACTATTGAGGATACTTTTTTATTGAATTCGTCAATATTATTATTGAGGGCATGAACAGCAAGCTGCTCCAGATCAATAACTACCCCAGCGAAACCTAAGGCCTTTACTCCTTTATTACCTAAACTCTGCACTGTGTCTGATAAGTAATTAAAACTACTTGCATACTTAGACTTGCTATCGGCAAGCCCTATATTTAGATCTTGGGTTTGTTGCCACGCATCTGCAATAACGGTTTGTTCTTTTGCTTTGGAAATATCAATAAAGATTTGAGCTTCATTCGCCAAGTGTGTGAAATGAGTCTGCAACTCATTTGCAATGATTGCTTCTATTTGTAATTTAGACGCTCCTGCACGTACTACGGCAGCAACATGGTCACCCAATGAGAATATAGCACTAGTTTCATTGGTTATAGTAAGAAAATATGACTTCATATCTTCATTAACAGATCGTATCGTAGCTTCTAGATCTTGTTTTAGACTTTGTTCAGGATTATTCTTTGTATTCACATCTATTTCCCTATTCATGTATTAAAGACTAATTTTTTAAATTTTACTTCTTATATGTTTTCGATTTTACATAGCGTGTTATCAGTAAAGATGATAGTGATACAGGCATAAGGAAAACCAGATAGAAAACAATTACATTACTATAAAGTGGCACTAGATTTTTTATCATACCTACTTGCATGGCAGGTATAAACAAAAGGCTAAAAGTACACGCTGCCATAAAGAAAGTACCTAGTTCAAAATGCCAAGTTTTCTTAAAACGTGAAATATCAACATACTTAGGCCCTGTCACCCACCAATATATTGACTGTACAGGAAAAGCGATAATATGAACAAAAAATGACACCTGACAAAACCTAGGAGTTTCAGTATAAAGATTTATATTATTTGAAAATGTCGAAAGTTTTAAAAGACTTCCAGTTAAATCCTGATATAAAGTGATTCCAAAAAACATCTCAAAATAATAATAAAAAACAGATAACACTAAAGGCAATAACGAGACGAAATATAACTCGTTAACTTTATTTAACTTCCATTTAAACATAAAAACTCCAAACCACGATATAAAAAGAAAAACCACACTAATAAATAAAATAACAAGACATAAAACCATCAATTCCCTCGCTAACTAAAGTTAGCGACCATCATGAATTTTCTGTTCCGTTATTTATTAGAACCGTATAATTAAAATTTTATCCATATAGTAAAAATAGAAGCTTTCACTTTACTTTTATTCTATCTTTCTCGAATACTTTCTTGCCTATATCTAAGTAAAGGCGCCATAAAAAACTCTATAATATGTCGCTTACCCGTTTGTACTTCAGCCGTAACAGCCATGCCAGGCATCAGCCTAATCTCTTTACCATCGACCATAATGGTGCTCTGTTTCATTTTTAGGCGCATACCGTAGATCAACCCCCGCTTATCATCGAGAGTGGCATCATTCGAAACAGACAAAACATCTCCATCGATCACGCCATATTTAGTGAAGGGAAAGGTATGAATTTTGATTTCAGCAGGCATATCTTCACGTACAAAACCTATATCCTGATTATCCAGAAATACTTCGACTTCAAGTTGCACCTCATCAGGTACGATCAACATCAATTGCTGCGCCTCAGTCACAACGCCACCAATAGTCCCTATGATTAACTCTTGAACTTGACCTGAAACAGGGGCATAGAGGATTTGTTTTTGATTTCGATCAATAGCTTTGGCTAACTCTTCTTGTAATGAGGCAATTTGCTGTTGAATTTGCGGTATTTTGGTCAGTTCAGTGACCGATGTTTGGGCTTTTAACGTATTAAATTGTTGACGGACTTCTGATTCAGACGCTTCGAGTTGCTTAAGTCTCTGACGTTCAGCAGCTAAGTCATGGGTATACTGAATACGCTCCTGCTCCAGTGCCAAAAAATCATTTTCAGAGGCATAATTTTGGCGATGCAATCCCTTCATCGTACTGGCTCGCTTCGTAATAATGGGCAGGATTTGCTCTAGCTTCGCGATCACCTCACCACTGGCAGCTTGTTCTGCTTGCGTTTGTAATAAATTACTTTGGAGCATGCGCCACTGGGCCAGATATTGAAGCCATTGTTGCCATATTAAGCGCTTATGCAGGTCTATCTCTATCTGCGAAGCATTCGCCACCTCAGGGAAAACGAAAGAGGTTATATCTGTACTATTTAAATTAATGTCTCTAGTTAACATCACTAACAAAGCCTGGCTTCCAGCTAAACTCAATCTTGCTGAATGTAGCTCGCTTGTTAGACGCTTCGCATCTGCTGATGTCAATGTACTATCTAACTCAATTAAAGGCTCACCTTGCTCCACATACTGCCCTTCACGTACCAAGATGTTTTTCACAACTGCTTTTTCTAACGGCTGAATTTGTTTTACTTTAGAACTCGGGATAATTTTCCCTTCCGCAGAGGCAACAATATTAACTTCACCTAAACAGGCCCAAGTAATCCCTATTACTAGTAAAATAAGCAGACTCCAACCCAACTTACGTGCTAATGGATTAGGTGGGGTTTCTTGTATTTCGAGTGCCGCGGGCAGAAATGCGGCTAAGTCACGACTATTATTTCCATCACCTAACTTGCCTCGATTTTTCCATGCATCTTTGAAAATTGCCCAAGCATTCATGATCTATCCTCGGCATGCTGTAACGCTGAAGCCTCCAGCATGGCTCTATCACCATTAGAGGCGGCTCGGCCCTTAGGCATAGACGAAGCATCGGGTTCCACTGGATGTAAATTAGGTGTGCGACTTTGATAGCTGTATAATTTGGCATAATAGCCATTTAACGAAATCAAACCTTGATGATCGCCTTGCTCTACAATCCGCCCCTTATCCATCACGATAATGCGATCACATTGGCGCACAGTGGTTAGTCGGTGGGCAATGATAAATACCGTTCGACCTTTACAAATTCGCGCCATATTGTCTTGTACTAAACGCTCTGACTCATAATCTAAGGCACTGGTCGCCTCATCAAAAATCAAAATACGGGGATTACCAATAAGTGCGCGGGCAATTGCCAATCTTTGCCTCTGACCACCGGATAAATTACTGCCCTGCTCTCCAACCATATTGTCATAGCCTTCTGGTAGCTCAACAATAAACTCATGAGCTCCCGCCATTTTCGCTGCTGCAACAACACGTTCCATTGAAATTGACGGGTCAGTCAATGCAATGTTTTCTCGGATCGTTCGGTTAAACAAAAAGTTCTCTTGTAGCACAACGCCAATTTGCTTACGGAGCCATGCGGTATCGATCATTGATAAATCAACACCATCTACAAGTACACGACCTGATTCAGGTATATAAAGCCTTTGTATTAACTTAGTGATGGTACTTTTACCAGAGCCTGAACGCCCAACGATACCAACCACTTCACCTGGGCGAGTTTGGAGATTAATCTCATTCAGAATGACTGGACCATCGGCTCGGTACCTAAAACGAACATGGTCTAAAGTAATAGCGCCTTGTAGCGAGGGTAAACGCGAACGATTGGGGTTGAAGCCAGGCTCTTTAGGCGTATTAAGAATATCGCCTAAACGCTCAATCGAGATCCCTGCCTGCTGGAAGTCTTGCCAAAGTTGAACCAGTTTTAAAATAGGTCCACTCACACGACCTGCAAGCATATTAAATGCAACTAACTGGCCCACTGTTATTTGCCCATCAATAACTAAATGCGCACCCACCCAGATAATACCTAAGGTAACAAGCTTATTAATGAGTCCTGCGATTTGACCTGCTATGTTGCCTAGGTTTTGACTACGAAATGAGGCATGAACATAACTTGAAAGATGATCTTCTAATTTTCTTCGCATCTGTGGCTCTACAGCCATCGACTTAACGGTACCAATACCAGTAATAGATTCAGTTAAAAATGCCGTATTTGCTGCACCATGCTTAAACTTTTCATCAAGGCGGCGGCGTAGAATGGGGGTAATAAATATCGATAACAGCACATAAAATGGAATACTTCCTAACACAATCCAAGTTAATGTTGGGCTGTAATACCACATCACCGCTAGAAACACGAAAACAAACAGGAGGTCTATAACTAAAGTGAGCGCAGTTCCGGTAATGAAGTTACGGATGGTATCCAGCTCTCGAACTCTCGCGACATTTTGACCAACCTGCCGAGATTCGAAATACGATAGTGGTAGACTTAATAAGTGATGAAACAATCGCGAACCAAGCTCTACATCCACACGGTTAGTCGTATGGCTAAAAGTATAATTTCTAATACCGCCTAATATCGCCTCAAATACAACCACGACAAAAAAGCCAACAGCTAATACATCAAGAGTAGTGAATCCCCGATGAACTAATACTTTATCCATCACCACTTGAAAAAAAAGAGGGATAACCAAGGCAAATATTTGTAAGAAGAATGAAGCAATTAACACTTCACTAAAGAGCTTTCTATATTTTACTAAAGAGGGAATAAACCAAGAAATATCAAATTTCTGCTGTAAACTCTCGCCGAAACCTTGTCGCCGAACTAAGGCGATAAGTTCACCAGACCAACGGTTTTTTAATTCATCTACAGATATTGTCTCTGGTGCACTTTTACTAAGATCGTGGATCAAAATGCTTTGTTTTTTTGAGTTTTGTTCACTACTATGTTGCGACTCATCAGTCAAATTTTCACTCTCAACAAGGCAATCCGAAGACAATCTCGCAATGATGAAGTAGTGACCTTGTTTGTCTTTTGCAATCGCAGGTAAAACGCCATTTTTTAATTCGGCAATGGACAACGTCAAATGTTTTGCTTTTAACGTCAGCGCTTTCGCAGCTAACAATATCTCCGTATCAGTAAAACATTGACCCGGTAAACCAAACTCATGAAAAAGTTGTTCAGGTTCTGCTGGTAACTGGTGAAATCGCGCAATTGCAACAAGTGAATGAAGACCTGAATCCGTTACAGTACTACTCAAAATTTCAATCCTTGAATTTCTTAAAAGATACTACAAAGTGAAAAACACCACTAAAAATATCAAGTTAAACATAAAATACACAAACAATTCAGGACAATAGGCGAAAACGCGCAAAAATGTCAATATCACCTTGATGAACAGCGAGTTTTAAGATCAGCCAAAAAACAATATTTACAAAAAACAAACACATAAAACCATTAATTAACAGTTGTAGTACCATTAATCACTCATCCCACCCAACAAAAAGGCCGCATCTGCGGCCTCGATATTCAATCCCCTTCCCGTGCTTTTTCGCTCCCCAAGCCACCACTAAACATCCTTCTAATTCATCCTATCCAGCAGTGCCATTTCGGCTTTTCTTAGCCAGAAGATGTAAGACTTTTTGCTGTCAAATCCCATTAAGGCCCACTGCTCTTTGCAGAGGTAATGGGCGCGGATGGCGCGTTTGCAGTTAATGGATAACTGCTCAACGAGGTGGTCAAAATGAGCGACGTGGGCAGGCACGTTGAGTTCGTGCTTTAAGTTGCCGCCGCCCAGCGCTTCACCTAAACGGTCGCAGGCGCTGCGGTTCGAAAACCCCTTGCCCAACTCTTGGTGCACCCAATACCGGCCCCAGCGATACAGCCCTAACCGCAACGCCTTAATGTTCATCCTCTGCTCGGGTTCATCGCTAAAGCCCATTGGCCACCTCATTTATCTTCTCAATCGAAAGCTTAAACACATCAAGGCATATCGATGTCACATCGTCATAGGGCGCAGTAGTACGGCCATTTTCCCAACGTTGGTAAGTGTTGCGGCTAATGCCGTAAATCTCAGCCACTTCGTCTTGGGTCATGCCCCGTAAACGGCGCCCCACTTTCAATACATCCGCGGCGCGATTAGCCATAAATCCTCCTGCGTGAAGTCCATAACCCAGTTGTGCTAATTGATATTGTTATCGTTATTGTCATAACCACCCCACTAACATTGGCTCGTCCGGCTCGCTCGTCTCAGTGGTCGATTGGCGCATAATCTCGGGCGCCACATCATCAAACCCCAGTGTGATTAAGTGTGCGTGGTAGGCATCCAACGCCATCAACATGCCCTTATCTAAGGTGCTGTTAACGTATGTGCGCAGCAGCAATGGCAAGGTGTGGTTCAATATCCGCTCACCCACCATGGTATCTACGCCCATGTCGGCAATAATGGTGCGGCACAGTTTTCTTAATGCATGGGAGGTAAACGCCTTAAACCGAATCGTCTCACTCCAATATTGCGCGGTGCGAATGCTCACCGGCCCCACTTCGCCTGGGAACAAAAACGCCCGTTTGCCCACATGCGTGTATTGCCACTGGGCGTAATGGGTAATGAGCTTCTTGGCTGTCGGCGTCATAGGTAAGCGATGCTCTTGACGGTTCTTGGCATTCTCGGCGGGAATAAACCAGTAATCGCCGGCAAAGTGGTCCCATCTGGCTAAACGGGTTTCACCAATGCGGGTACCGAACATCAACATCAGCACAAACAGCATGGCCACCGGTCTTGCTGCATTTCGCAATGCGCTGAATAACGGGCCCACATCCGACTCGCTTAACTGCGTGCCCACCAAAGGCGGCATCTTCAAACTCATTTGCACCCGATACCCCGCCAAGCTATTGCTGTCTAACACCCGTAAATCGGCCGCAACCGATAACGCCCGCTTTAACACTTTCACCGCCGCTTTGATGTAATTGGCCGAGTAGCCCTGCGCCAACATGGGTTTGATTAAGTAACTGTCCACTGCGATAAAGTTCAGCTCATTGAGTGGTAACTCACCAAAGCAGCCGCTGAGATGTTTACTCACTAACGATTTACAGTTACTGCGCCAGCTGTTGCTTAAGGTGCGGTTGCATTCCACATGACTCACAAACCACGCCAGTAATTGCGCCACAGTGGCAAACTCGTTGCTGATTACCGTTTGGCCCATACTGCGTTTGGCGAGCAAACTGGGTAACTCGGTTAAAAAGGTCTTCAAGCACATCACTGGCCACACGCCCTGCTTTTGCCACACGGTTTTGCCCGCTTCGTTCATCACTAAATACACCGAGGCTTGGCGTCTATCGGTCGAGGCCCGTAACCGCACCGCCGGAAACTGCGTGTCCCGAAAGTCTCGCGTTATCCCTGCCCGCAGCCAACGGCGCAATACCGCATCGTTCAACTTGCCTTGCTCTACGCCTGTTGCTGTCATCACCTGCGCCATCTAACCCTCCAACCGATATTCAAAGGTGTGATGGGTACCCGAGCGTATGCGTTTTACCCGCTGGTTCATCGGCATATCCCGAAACCGCGCACTTAAGGCTGTCTCACTGTCGTGAACCCCAAAGCGGTTAAAGCTCTCTTGCTGGATTTCAAACAGGGTCCAAAACCGTTTGCCTGTGATGATGCGCATCAAACGTTCGCGCTGGGTCAGTGGTTTAGTTGCCATCGTTTGCCCCCTTAAGCCCAAAGTTTGCACGTAAATTGGCAATAATTGATTTCGCCTTGGCCGGCTCAGTCGGCCGCGTCACCGTTTCAGGTAGTGCCTTTGGCAATTCAACATCGGTCAACTCGCCACGGCTAAAGCGTCTGCATAAGACTTTGTAATTGCGCTCAAACGTCATTAACACGTCCTTTTCAAGCCCAGTCGCGAACATCCAACTGCCTGTCTCACGCACCGCTAAGCGCACCACATCATGGCTCCACGTATGCTTATCAGGATGATGGTAATGGCGCGTTGCCTCCTTAAACGCCGCCTCTAACTTGGGCAGACCCAAATCACAGGCCGTAGGTTGGCACCACAAAGCAAACTGGCGCGGTGTCGGCCAAAACTGCCTATCGCCCTGCTCGCGTCTCGCGCGATTCAGCCCCGCTTGCACTTGCTCACGGCTGGCAATCCCCTGCGCCGCCAAGGTTTTAAGCCACTCGGCTTTGTGGGTCGCTTCGTCCTCAGGCCGCGGTGCACTCACGGGGAACAACACCCGCAACTTGCTAAACACGCTGTCCACAATCGCCATGTCCATTGCCGTGGGCTCAGGTTGGCTAACACGCCCCTGCCCAACCAGCGGCTGGCGGATTAAGGTCTGCAGTGATTTCATGCTCGCATTTTGGTTGGCTGTCATATCAAGGGGTCCTCTGGGTCATATACCGCATAACTCCAATCCACTTGCCCAACCGCGGTACCCATCGGTCTTGGCAACGGCGTTAGCCAATGGCGTTCGCGGATAAACTTGGTAATGCCGAGCACAAACTGGCCGTTCGCACTAAAGCCCCAACTCGCATCCTGCGCCGCAGCGTCCTTCAACCAGCTCACCGCCAGCACGCAATCGGCGTCGGTCAGCTTTTCGGCCTTCCACGCTTTCCACGCAGCCGAATCCGAGCCGCCTTTGCGATGGGCGGGATAGGCTTTGAAAAACGCATTGAAAACCGACTTAGCACTCGTTGCTGGACAAGAGTCTTTTAAAGATTCATTGATAGATTCAAGATTGATAGATTCTGGGTGAACCAGATTCACTAGGGGTGGTGAACCACGTTCACTAGCTGGTGAACCACATTCACTAGGGGGTAAATCTGCGCCATTGGGGGATAGTGAATTTGCTTCACCCCCTAATACAGCGGCGTCTCCCTTGCATTTTGGCGCCATCGGCTCAAAACGAATGTGGAAAATATTGGTGGAGTTACCCTTCTCGCCCTTGCGATATTCGCGCCGTAAAAAGCCGTCGTCCTCCAACGTTTTTACGTGGTTCATTACACTGCGGCGGGTTATCTCACACTGCTCAGCAATGTTCTGGTAACTCGGCCAGCATTCGCCTTGGTCATTGGCGTTATCAGCCAGCTTGATCAACACCAACTTGCGCAGTGGATTACCCACCTTGGCCTTCATCGCTTTTACCATCAATTCCATGCTCATAAGTCACCCCCAAACGGAGCAACCCACGGCTCAAAATTGACGAAATAAAAATGCTTGCCTAACATATAAATACCTCTCTTAGTGATTAAGCCCCATCGGTCGCCAAAACTTCAGATGACTTAATTAATCAATAAAAACAGCTATTTGAGCCAAACTTGTCATGTCAAAAAAAACATATGGAACCGTTATTGAAATAAGCCAAAACTGCGGCCGTATTGCAGTAAAACTTGATAATGGCAATATCAGCGTCATGGATATTTACAATCCAAAAAGCTTTGAAATTGGCCACATCATCTACGGACAGCTGGATGTACTCGGCGGTTATTTCATCTTCAACAAAACCACTCAAGCTGAATATTTCGCTTATGTAGAAGCCTCCTGCTGCAATCTTGAGACGGCTCAACAGCAGCTCCTTCTCGAATAAAACACCAAGCCGAATCACTAACCACTCAGCGCAAAATCCAAATTTGACCTCCCCCCTCTGCTTCAGTAATATGTCAATGCCTCTCTTAGGTATTAAGCCCGCATCGGTCGCCAAAACTTCAGCGGGCTTTCTTATGTCTACAACAACGGGTCAACTGCAATGCGTCCCGTTGCCCTCCGCTCGCTCGCCTTCACTGCCAAGCAAGTAAACCTTGTGCGCCAAGTTAGTGCGCAACTGGCTAAAAAAATCACGCCGTTGAATGTGCACGTTGCGGCTTTTCGCTATTGCATTCACATTAGCTGCACTCGTATCAACCGCACTCGCATCAGCCGCGCCTACATCCGCCGCCAATAGCGCAATAGAACGTTCCGCGCGTTGTTCTTCCATCAGCAGATAATTCATAATCCAATCGATGCTCACCGTCGGCAGCAACAACTGCTTGCCATTGCCCAACAACACCTTATCCACTATGTCGGTCGCGATAACCGCCCAACGCTCAGGGCGACTATGCTGCAATTCATCGCAGTTCCTTAACACCTCAACCATTCGGCCCACCTGCGTTCGCCTAAACAACTCCGCCGTGGTATGCCCATGAAAACAGGCAATGTCTTTGCCCATGTTCACGCCACTTAACGGGGCCCGCTCAGAGGTTGCCGCGCTAAGATCTTTGGCGTTAGGCTCAGTGCTATTAGGCATGTTCGACTTAGATTTAAGCGCCATCGCCTTAAGCATTAACTGCCTTGCTTGCATCACGAGTAACGTCACTTGCGCGGTTTCCATTTCGGTAAGCGCGGCCACGGCGGGCCCATCATCACGGCTAACTTGCCCATGTACCGAACACGCGGCGCCGCCCTCCAAACAACAAATTAAACATTCAGGATCAAACATCGTTTATCCTCCTCACTTCATGATCTTAGGTATCAAGCCCGCATCGGTCGCCAAACTGTGGCGGGCATCGGGATAACGGCGTTTTTTACGCGCCCAGTTATCACTTAACTGATTTGTGAACATGTCATTCACCCCTTCTTTCATTTCAACAAGTCGTTTCACCAAGTCATTTCAACAACTGCCATTTATGCCCATTGGCACACACGGCGCGTTTTGAGCCCGACTTGGTTTGCTTTAAAGCCAAACCGCACTGGCCACACGGCACATCAGCCACCCGCTTAAGCATTACCGCATTAATCTGTGCGCTGTGATTAGCACGTTTAGGCCGATAACCTAACGCCCGCGCCACTTTTACATACTCTTTCGCAATCCATTTGCCATCGGATTCTAAGTGCAAACCGTCGCCGATCATGTCACCCAAGCGGATCAACTGCTGATGCAGCTCGGTTTTAGCGCGGGCGATAACATTGATGTTTAGGTTCGATTGCGGCATCGCTGTCACTTCTCGGCCGCGTATTGCGCCGCCTTGCCGCCATGACTCGCTAAATACGGATACGCCAGCTCTAACGCCGCCATGCTGGCTTGCGTGGTCGCCGCCGACTCTTTTAATTCGCGGTGCGCCGCCACTAACTGCTCGCGCTTGGGCTCATTGCCCAAATGGATCACCGCCACTTGCGCCTCGGCGTTCTCTTTGGTGAGCGATGCCGCCATATCGGCCACATGCAACACATGGCCATCATTCATGCGGTCAGCAATCACAGTCACCCCAGTGCACCCAAACACATCGTTGAGATACTGCACCCGCAAATGCTCGGGCAATGCCGCCACCAATGCTTGCTCAACATGAAACAAGCGATCCGCCTGCGGATGTTGGCCCTCGTACTGGCCGAGCCAACGGAACAGCTTTTGCGCATTTATCCGCGCATCGTTGTGCACGTCTTGACTGCTCGCAAAGCTAATGCCCTCCGCCGCCAACACCTCACTCAGGCCGAGGCGCTCAACCGCCGCAACAAAATCTATCGCCAGCGCAAAGCGCGTCATCTTGGGTAACTCCAACACCCGATGAATCGTTTTCATCAACAAATTCAAACGGCTATCTTTTTTACGTGAATTGGTTTTCATGCTAATAAGCCTCTCTCTGTTAACTTTCAATTAAATGGCAAGCGAAACGACTTTATTGGTGTCACCTGATGGTTCAGGGAAAACATCAGCAAAAGTGCATTCAACACCCAACTGGTTAATCGCTCTTACTATTTCCCAGCAGGTACTTAGATCGATGTTCCTAATACCTGCCTCGTAGTTACCAACCGCCCCTTGAGTCTTGCCGATTGCTTTAGCCAGCTCAGATTGAGACAAATTGGCTTTCTTACGATAAGTGGAAATATTGTTCATGCTATCCAGTCTCAATGTTGATTTAACCACATTAAACACGAATTGTGTTTACAAGTAAACACAAAACGAAAAAATCAATTATCACATATCGTGATATTCTTAAAACAAGACTTTATCGTTGGTGGTTATAATGGGATCTGAAGATTTAAAAAAACGAGTTGGACAAAATATCAAACGACTTCGTATGAATGCAGGCATTAAAAGCCAAGCAGAACTGGCAAACCTTTGCGGATGGAAATCACAATCTCGCGTTGGTAACTATGAGGCAGGTACTCGCGCAGTTAGTGCTATCGATGCAGAAATATTGGCAAAAGTGCTTGGTGTTAGTCCTGCAGAAATTCTTTATGGTAATTCCAGTGAAACAAATAACTCTGTAAATACTCCTCAGAATAGAACTACACGTGAATCGAATGCCGAATGGCATGCTGGTTTTGATCTATGGGATGGTGATACACCGCTTAAGGATGATGAAGTAGCTTTGCCATTTTTTCGTGAAGTAGAATTAGCTGCGGGTAATGGATCAACTTTCGTGCAAGAAAATGGTGGCTGCAAACTTCGTTTTGCCAAGTCCACCCTAAAAAAGAGTAATGTTGATCCTCAACATGCCGCCTGTGTCACCGTTTCCGGCAACAGCATGTTACCCGTCCTACGTAATGGCACCACAGTTGGTGTCGATACCAGTAAAAAGAATATTGTTGATGGCGAAATGTACGCCATTGATCACGACGGTATGTTAAGAGTAAAAATGCTCTACCGTATGCCAGGTGGCGGGATTCGTATCAAAAGCTATAACAACGACGAATACCCTGATGAGTTCATCAATCCAGAGCACCTTAACGAGATAAAAATCATAGGTTGGGTGTTTTGGTGGTCTGTATTAAATACTTGGAATAATTAAGGTCGCCATTTAGTTAAAATTTAAATAGCTTATTTTAATTTTTCCTTTCAAATTTTGACATTGATAAAATATTGTCAAAAATAATCTTACATGTTCAATATTACTTTAAAGCAAGTTACAACAAAAACACCAAAACAAACAGAAAGTTATATTTATTTCATGTATCAAGGAGAGTACTTTGCCAGGAATAGAAGATAAAATAGCATTAGAAGCATTAAAACCTGCAGCTGGTTTTATAAATGCTCTTCTTGCAACGAAAATTGAAAAGGTGAAGTTGTGGGCCAATGAAAAGGAACTGAAAGGACAACTTGACCCAGATACCCTTTCGAAAGTAATGGATGAATACCTTACAAAGCTAGCTCTACGGGTTAGTGAAATTACTTCAATTGCATTTCCGTTACTAAAATTAGGGATATTTGAAGCATACGAGCCTTTAGTTTTAGGTAGACTACACTACAATAATTTAATAGATGATAATGAAGTTGATTTACAAAACTTAATTGATGAGAAGGTTAAATCATGTCTCATAATTGATAGCGCAGGCATGGGGAAAAGCACTTTTTCAAAATTCATAGTTGCATCACTACTATTTAAGTCTAATAGAATTCCAATTTTCTTTGAGCTAAGAAAAGTAAATAAAGATCAGAGTTTAATTGAAAATCTAGTGATGGAATTAGACTTTCCCGGCAAGCCATTTGACCGTAATTTATTTTATAAACTACTTCAACTTGGCAAGTTTTATGTCATCATTGATGGTTTTGACGAAGTACCATTAGATTGCCAAGAGAAACTATCTAATCAGATAAATGAGCTATCATTAAAAGGGGGCGAAAATATAATCTTATTAACGTCTAGGCCGCAAGAAAACTTACCAGATATAGTTAAAGCAGAGACTTTAAGATTTAAACCGTTTTCAAAGAGACAAGCAATCTCTTTACTTAATAGATACGATAAAATATCTAGCTTAAGCGTTGGTGTAGATTTAACCGCACAGATTAGTAATGTTCCTGAAAAATTTATCGAAAGCCCACTTTTAGTATCATTATTATATCGAACATTCGGCGTTAATAAATCTATTGCAGAAAAAATATGTACATTTTATGAAGAAATTTACCATGCATTATACAAAGGGCATGATTTAATAAATAAAAATGGATATGGAAGAGAAAAAAAATCGAAATTAGATTTCGAAGATTTTAGAAAACTTGTACGTGCTATGTGCTATTTCATGATGTTAAATAGAAAAACTTCTTTTGAGAGTTGGAGTGATGCAACTAAATATATAGATAAAGCCGTATCTATAAGTTCTATTATTCCTAGCTCTGCTTCTAATTTTCTAGATGATCTACTTGTTTCAGTACCACTAATGCATAGAGAAGGAACAGAAATAAAATTTTTCCATAAAACATTATTGGAATATTTCTCTGCAGAATACATACTCTTTGATAAATCTAGTCGTGAATTACTCGAAAAGTTATTTAATAGTAGATTAGCTTTTAGCTTTAGTAAAACCTTTGAGTTTCTTTTTGAATTGAACCCATCTTTATTTGATAGTGTTATCACTTATCATTTTGCAAAAATAGCTATCGAAAATAATATAGCGAAGAATGAAAACAAATTTGAATTAGCACTAAAATCTCTAGTACTAAGAAGGAATTGCAAAATAGGAATATGGCAGCAGAGTAAATATAAAGTAAATTTAAAAGGACATAGCAGACCTATTTTTAAAAACCCAAATGATATGGTTCTAGTTAATGAAGGATATCATACATCAACTTGGAGAGAAGGTGTGTTAAATAGCAAAGGATATTTCATCGCCTTTACCTACACTGATGTAAAATCAAACTTTCATTCATGTGCATGGAAATCTATCTCTGATGAAGTTAACTCTGAAGAAATATTAACAACCAAGACAAGTAAAAAGGAAATGAATATACTTCTACAAGTTCTAGGCACTGACAAATGGAATGATTTGAATTATGAACTGATAACTAAAATAAAAGACATCACAAGTCTTTTAGATATAGTAATTAATTTAAATAACTCAGAAAATTTTGATAATGACTTTCTTCCTAAGATATTATCAAATGAAAAAATTAATAGTATTATTGAAAAAGTTAAAAAAGAAGAAGAATTTACTGAAACTATGGATCAATTCTTTTGAAAGATGAAATATAATACAAAATAAAGTTGTTGGCTTTATACACTATCACAGTTTATATTAGCCAACTACACTTAGCCAATTAAAACTTTAACGCCCTAGCTTGTATTACCCTAAATCGCACTTAATGCATTTTATTTAGTATAATTTACACTTCATCAGCACAAATCACTTTATGGCTAACTCTTAATACCCCTAGCATATATATAAGAGTTTTATTAATTATTATAAGATACCACTTAACTAATTTTACTTCTATTTAATTCCGACAAAGCAGTTTTCTGCATTACACACCATACAAGCTTATGGTATGCCCCGCATTCGACCGACCGATCACTCACTGAAGCCCTCTAAACTCAAACTTTTTAAACACAATCGATAAAATTAAACACAAACCGTGTTGACAACCAAATCACAATACGTGATTATTGTTTAGAGGTAAAACTACCCAGCAGAAAGCTAACCCCAAGCACTGACATTCTGAACCATAAACGACTGTTCGCCCTTTCGAGCTTTGCTTCCAATGGGCACTACCGAGGACAAGGAAATGATTCTAGCGAAAGTTCATACCACACCTAAGCAACGCGATGAGTTTCGTCTACTGGTTGCAATACGTTTTGCCTGCTTGATGGCGCTGGCTAAGGGCCACACAGATCCGATGGATTGCCCACGGGTGCAAGCCCGATGCGCCGAGTTGGTCAAGCATTTTGCCTATCACCACCCTAGCGCTGCCTTTTACCGCCAGTTCATCCGCCACACGGGTGAACTCGGGCTCAACTTCTGCCTGCGCTTTACTGAGCCCCAACAAGGTTTGTACGGCAAGGTGATGGTGTGGCGTAACGACTCGCAAGCCGTCACTAATGTGCATCCGCTGCACACGATGACGACAGCCGCGCCCGTCGGCCGCTGAGCAGAAGAGCCGCAGAGCCGCCGCGCACATTCACGATTTAGTTAATCAAGACAAAGCAGCCAAGGCAAAGCAACCAAGGGGTGATGGTCCATATCCCTGTAACGATAACAGCGACAGTTTCACCTTGTTGGAGGCATTTATGTTTTTTGTTTACGGCGTGTCCATCACCTTAGCGAAAAATCAAGCGGCCAAAAAGTGCAGCACCTCTGTGGGCGCGCACCCTAACCGCCGTCAACTGAGCCCTGCGGAGTACCAAGCCAAGTTGGATGATATGGCGCAGCACTTGTTTGAAACCATGAAGCCACAACGCCTGTCGCATTCGTTATCGACGCCCGCGCTGTGCCAGCAATATATCGTGTTAGCCATGACCCAAGAAGCCCACCGCGATGTGCATATTCGCTATCACAAGCTGTCGGACAAGGTGAACCCCAAAACCAAGAAACCCATCATCAATCTGGTGGTGTTTAACGGCGAAGCTGCAGCTTAGAACTGCTGATTCAAAAGGAAGGAATAGCGTATGAACCACCCAACGAGAACATCATTTTTAAGCGATGTGGCCGAACATCAACTCACCATTCTTAAGGATGATGGGGTGTTCCGTCACATGGTACTCAGCCAAGGCAGCTTTGAGCATCGCTTTGAGATCACCACATGGCCGCAGCATTTGTGCATCAGTGGCGATATGGGCTGTTACGTTTTTTCTCGGGTTCAGGACATGTTTTGCTTCTTTCGCCAAAGCGGTGATGACTGGGGTGTGAATGCGAGTTACTGGGAAGAAAAGGTACTGGCTGAGTGTAAAACCGATGGCACTCGCGAGTTTGATGCCAAAGAAGCCGATCAACGCCTTGAGCAGTTTTTGCAGTGGTTTGTCGAAGGGCTAGACCCGACGAATGAAGAAGATGCCGAGGCGATTAGCAGCGCGACCAATGCCGTTAAGGAGTTTACCCAAAACCGCGAGAACGCCGAGTGGGATGTGGTTTATCGCCTCAATAATTGGGATGAAGAAGATGCGGGCGGCATGACGTTAGATGATTTTTGGGATGGCTGGAAAGACCCTTTCACCTATCGCTTTATCTGGTGCTGTTTCGCGATTGTGTTTGCCATCCGCCAGTACGATGAAGCCACCCAAAGCAAGGAGGCAGCATGAGCAACGAACATGATTTTTATGCCAAACATTACCCTTGGCTCAATGCAGATCAACGTGAGTGTTTTGATTTCCTTTGCGACATTCACAACGGCGGCAATCACATGTTTGGCAAAATCCAAGCCTGTGGTGAGCACGGGTTATCAATCAACAGTACTAGCGCGCATTACATGTCTACCTTCGACTATAGCGCCCTCACGACTGCCGTCGTTCTTGCACATGACCGCATGATCCGCTTTCAAATCGAGCCATCGGGACCACGCATGTTGAAGCTCGTTGCCCATAAGCGCCATCTGCGTGAGGGCCGAATGAATGAGCGTCACCCCACCATGGAGGACGCGATTAACAATGTAAGGAAGCAATACCCATGTGATGAGGTGGCAGCATGTTGACGTTAAGCACTGCCGATATCAGCGAGCTAGAGCAGAGCTTTGGATGCCAGATTTCATGCTCTAGCTGTATACGCACCATTTTTATCGTCTCAGACAGTGACATAGTCGCCGAATTATCAGCGGCAGGCTGGCAGCAAGCCATCAACGACAATGAGTTCTTTCCATGTGTCTGCCCAAGATGTGTTGCAGAACTTAAAGAAAACGAACTAGAACAGGGAGAAGCATGATGGATATGTGTTACTCAATGCCCGCTGTGATGGGCGTACAAGGCGGTAAAGTGTTTTACACCGTTATCATGTCGATGCGTGTGCTGGTTCGTATGTTACGCATTGACGATGCCGGCAGTGTGCTCGACCGCAGCCAACGCAAAGTTAACCCTGCCCGTGCTAAATCCATTGGCAATTACATGGTAACGAATCCAACAGGGTATTTTCTGCCAGGCATTATCGGCGTGGTTGAAGTGCCAACAGGCGGCGATACGCCAAAGTTCGAAGCGTCCGAAATCAGCGGCGTGGTTGGTGTATTAAAAGTTGGCCTTGATTCGATTATCAAACTGTTCGATGGCCAGCACCGCGCCACCGGTATCGCAAAGGCACTCGAAAAATCACCGGAGATTGCACAAGACTCAATCTCTATCACCCTGTACATGAATTTATCGCTGCAAGAACGCCAGCAAGCGTTTACCGATATCAACCAAAATGCCAGCAAACCGCCTCAAGGTTTGTCAGATACCTACAACCACAGGGATGAGCTATCAAAGCTCACCATGGATTTAGTGAACCAAATCGACTGGATGCAAGGCCGTGTTGATTTTGCGACAAACAAACCCACGGCACAGAGCGAGTGCTATTGGTCCTTTAAACAAATTAAAGACGCTACGGCCATCATGCTGGGTACCAAGAAAAACTTTGAGCCCTACCACGCCACCCTTGCCTATGACTTTTGGAACACCATGGGCGCAGCCATGGAGCTCCAATCCCTTGGCAGTAAAGAGCGCGAAACCAGTTTATTTACCACCACGGTAATGCTTAAAGCACTGGCGAGCGCCGCAAGCGAGGCTGAGTCCATCGGCCAACGCCACTGGCGCCACGCTTACCAAAACCTCGTTTGGACCCGCAACAGCCAAGACTTTACAGGCCGCTGCATTTGCCCAAAAACAGGCAAGCTACTCGCCAACGCCGATGCCGTAACGCTGACATCAAACCTCATTCTTAAAACCATGCAGCAAAAGCTCGACCCAGTTCGCGCCAGCGTTGAAAGAACGTTTTTCCCTGAGGTGGCAGAATGAACCACTTACTCCCGGGCTTTGAATCACAAGAGCGCGTTGCGTTATTGCTGTCGCTTACCCGCATTAGTTCGCCCGAGGTGATTGCCGCGTTAACACTGCATTACACCAGTGCCCTGCCCGCCGAACGCGCGGCGGCTCGCCACGGTATTGAACTGTCTAACTTTATGCGCGGGCAAAAGAAGCTAGAGCAAATCGCCGCCACGGTCGAGGCCATTAAAGCCATCGACTGGGCCAAGCTGCAATTAACTCATTTGCAATCAAGCCCTTTGCAACCGAAGCAAGTGGCCTAAATGACTCAATCAGCGGCGTTTCGCCATCTGTTAAATCATTATCGCAGCCATAAGTTAAGCCTGTTACTCAAGGCCACAACGGGCGACAGCATCAAAATCGCGCTAGCACTCGGCGCGTTAGATTGCCTGTACTGGCAAGCATTAGGCAACGGCTTAACCAACCTCGCCAAGGGCATTAGCCGCACCATAGTGTATTCGTACCGATATCACCCAATGCGCCTGCCCTGCCATTCGCCAGTCAGCCAAACCAACGCCAACCAAAACAAGGAGGCGGCATGAATACGTTTAGCACCAAAGATGGCGTGGTCACGTTATCTAAGCCCTACTCCACCTTGATGTGCGATCAGCAACAAATCGAAGTGAAGTACACCCCAAACAACTATCACGGTTGGGGCATTTGTAAGTCTTTTAACGCCATCGAGTGCAGCGACTTCGGCCAAGCCGACGCCGAAGTATTCGCACTCAACGCAGAATCAAAACTCAGGATAAAAGGAGAAGCAGCATGAACCCGATACAAGCAGCAACAGTTGAACGTGAAGAAGGTTATTGGACCCATCCAAATATGCCCGAGTGGGATGAAGGTGTGACCCGTGTGGAGTGTGAAGCATGGGCTGCACGCCAAGGCGGCGAGTTTGTGGCGATTTGGTTTGAACTCGATGCCACTGAAAATCAAATCGAGCGCTACTTTGATGAGGGCGATACCGATATCAGCGATTGGCAACCCGTTTGCGACAAGGCCGGCTCATTCTTGCTGAGTATTCACGACACCGAAGATGGCCCCGTTGCGCTGTTCTTCGCGCCGAAAGATAAGGTAGCGGCATGAAGCAGCTTTCACTATCAGAACGGCTAAAGCAGTTCGCTACAGATCAAGACGACTTATCTCGTCGTGGTGAAAAGAATCTTGCGGCTGAGGCAGCGCAAGAAATTGACACTCTAACAGCTGAGCGCGGCCAGCTGGCGATGCAGGTGGATAAGCTCAAAACTTTCATATCTACACAAGCACTGCCAAACCTATTTGTATTAAGTAATGACTATCCACAGTGCCTAGGAATCGAGAGTGCAATAACTGATGCGAACGAGCTTCTAAAAATTTGCGGCCAAGAAAAAAGCGTTACAAATGGTGGTAAACAATGAAGAAGATGGCAAAGCCTGCAGGGCTAATAGTTTCATGTCCACACTGTGGCGGTGAAAATACGATTTACGCATCAGATCTATGCGAAAACGAATTTGTCTGTTCATGGGCGCATTGCGAAAAAGAGTTTGCAACATGTGGCGGGGATGATTTTCATCGTTACATTGAGGATGGTAAGCAATGAGCTGGTCAAATTGTGGTGAAGATAGTAACGGCAGACCCATTGGTTATGCCTTCGAAGCAACCTGTGATCATCCGGGTTGCCACAAACAAATCGACCGTGGCCTTTCTTATGCGTGTGGTGGTATGCATGGCGAAGATGAGATCAGCTGCGAGGGTTATTTCTGTGAAGCGCATAGACCAACCTTTGTCGAACATTGCGGCCGTACCCATCAGATTTGCAGTCAATGCACCAAAGCATTAATCGACTCTGGTGAATGGCAAGAAGATGAGGATGAAGGTTGTTTAAAGCAGGTAAGGCACGATGATGAACACTGCAACAATGCTGGCGCTGACTTAATCAGGAGTCCGATATGATCGAGCAATATATTACCCTTGAAGATTGGGCGAAAATGCATATCGCCTTCTCTGTATCAAAAGCGACTTTGCAGGCTTGGGCAAAGTCAGGGTCCATTGTCCCAAGACCAATTAAGCTCGGTAGACGCTGGGCGGTTAAATCCAATGCGATTTACGTAGACCCGACTCAGGTTGTGGTCAGTGATATAAGCGACCCTGTTATCAGGAGAATCCTCAATGGCGGCTAGACCACGTAAGTTCGACCTAGGTGTAGAAAATCTTTATTGCCGGCAAGATGCTCGCAATGGTGAAGTTTATTACCAGTACCGAGATCCCCGCAATGGGGCCTTTAGAGGGCTAGGTAAAGATAGAACCATCGCAAAGGAACGAGCAAGCGCATTAAATCTGTTAATTGCTCAACAACTTGCAAGTGCGTTTATCGATAACTATAACGCTAGGCCGGAACGTGTGGCACAACATGGTATTGCCTTTAAAAAGTGGGTTGAAAAATACATTACTATCCAGGGCGATAGATTAAATAACGGCGAGATCAGACTCAACACGTTTAAAACCCGTAAGTCTCAGGCGACTATTGCTATAAAAGCGATGGGCAATATTCCCCTCAAAGACATATCAACCAAAGACTGTTACGAGCTGATGCAGTCTTTAAGAGCGCAAGGAAAAGAAAGAACTGCGCAGGCGGTGAGATCAGTATTGATTGATATTTTCAAAGAAGCCGCTCAAGCGGGAGAAATCACCGGTGGATTTAATCCCGCATCGGCGACCAAATCCCCACGGGTAAACGTCGTTCGGGATCGGCTTGAACTAGAAGCCGTGAAACAAATCCTCACGGTTGCCGAAACCAAAGAGCCGTGGGTTAAAAATACCATTCTGCTCGCATTGGTGACTGGGCAGCGCCGCGTTGATATCGCTAACATGCAATTTAAAAAGGGCAACGATTGGGAAAAACTGTATCAAAATTGGAAAACAGGAAACCGTTCTAAGCCGCCCTACTCCTACGTTGAAGGCGAATGGTTGCATGTGTTTCAGCAGAAAACCTCAACGATGCTCAAGCTGCCGCTGGGACTTAAACTTGAGGCGTTAGATTTGAGTATTGGCAACGTTGTTTTATCCTGCCGTAGCCGCTGTGTATCTAAATACCTGATCCACCATCAACACGGTATTAGAGGTGCAACCATAGGTGGGCAAGTGTTTGTTGATACCATTACCAAACGCTTTTCTGAATGCCGCGACGAGCTTGGTCCATCGACAACGACCTTTCACGAATTGCGATCACTTTCAGAAAGACTCTATAGCGGTCAGGGAATCGACACTCAAATCTTACTTGGTCACAAAGACCCGCGAACCACTGCTGCATATCATGATATACGTGGCCAGATGTGGATAGAGCTAGTGATTTAGCACCAGAAATCACACAGCGTTTTGGAGAGGAATTTTGGAGAGATTTTGGAGAGAGGTTTTTATCTAACAATTACAATGAGTTAAATTTCAAGCAGATATTGCCCATACACACCATTAATATGCGTTGCACTCTCGCCTCTTTCATTTCATTCAATCCTTCAACAGTCAAAGCTTATCCATCGTCATGATTAATTGATTAAATGTGCTTTGTGCCTGAGTTGTCAAATTAAGGCGACATAGGAGTGAAATCATTGCCAATTAATCAGTAAATATGGAAGGTTTGTTTTAATTTATACATTAACGTTCATCGTGATACGCCAGTATTCGCTAGGTTATCAACATCATGTTCGACTTGTCGCGCAGCCACTTATCACACTTTATGCTTTTACAATACACTCTATATGACATGATTTGTATATATGATAAAGGGCAACACATTGAACTCAAGTGGTATCACTCAGTATCTGCTTAACAATTCATGTGTGGTCTATTTAATAAATCTTCAGCCGTACTTGTAAATACTAGATAAATACCACAAAAACTAATAATTTCACTTGATATGGTTCTTTTATCGGCTAGGTTTATAACTGCATGTACGGTTTAAACGATTATGAACTTACAAACCGCTGCAAATTCACTGGAATAAAAAATAAGCAACAGAGTACAACAAGAGGAAATGTGAAATGGATTTTATTGAAAGGATTGATGTTCTCTCTAAACGTATCCCACAAATTGCTAGTAGCCTTCAAACCGAAGAAGCGACAAAGAATGCCTTAATCATGCCCTTCCTGCATACAGTTTTGGGATATGACGTATTCAATCCCAATGAAGTTGTTCCGGAATTTACTGCCGATACTGCCTGTAAGAAAGGTGAAAAAGTAGATTATGCTTTAATGAAAGATGGCGAAGTACAAATACTGATAGAATGTAAAAAGTACAACGAAAAACTATCAATAAAACATGCTGCTCAGCTATTTCGTTATTTTTCAGTAACGAACGCCCGTCTTGCCATTTTGACAAATGGCACTGAGTATCAGTTCTATACCGACCTAGATGCTCCAAATAAAATGGATGAAAAACCATTTCTTACACTAGATCTGGAAAATATTGACGAGCATTTAATTCCTGAAGTAAAGAAACTCACTAAAAGTTCATTCGATGTAGATTCCATCGTAAGTGCAGCAGGTGAACTTAAGTACTTAAGCCAAATAAAACGTATCATAAGCGAGCAGTTTAAAGAACCTGAGGACGAATTCATCCGCTTTTTTGCCTCAAGAGCCTACGATGGTGTTCTCACACCCAAAGTGAAACACCAATTCGCAGAGATTACGCATAAAGCACTAAGACAATTTCTAAGCGATAGTATCAATGAACGATTAAAATCTGCTATTGGTGGAGATAAGCCAGTTATTGAAGATAAAAACTCAAGCGAGTCTTTAATAATTTCCGATGACGAAAAAATTAAAGTCATTACAACAGATGAAGAAATAGAAGGTTTCAATATTATTAAAGCCATCTTGAGACAAAAATTAGAAGTAAATAGAATTATTGCGAGAGATACACAAAGCTACTTTGGTGTGTTACTAGATGACAACAATCGTAAGCCTTTATGTCGATTGCACTTTAATGCTAAACAAAAATACCTTGGATTAATGGATGCTAATAAAAATGAAACTCGTCATCCCATTAGTTCGGTAGACGATATTTTTAGTTATAGTGAACAACTACTTACTACAGTCACTTTTTACGAGTAATAATTTAAATACTAGCGGAGCAGTATTGCGGGCAGAACTGCCCGCTAGTTTCCTTCTTGCGATGAAATGACTTTATTACTCTTATCTATATCGACGCGTACCCGCAGGAAACTGGCAAATCTGGGTAAGCCATTTACGGTAAGACCCAGATATTTATAGGTGATGATTGCGCCCACGGAGGGGGGATGTTGACGCTCTGCGAGATTAAAACCTGTGCCTATGTTGAAAATCCGGCCGTCTGGGGTTTGCACTCTTATTGCACCCATTTGCCCTGCAAATTGACCTTTCCCTGGTATATGGCCGATCACTGTCGCTTCAGCATCATAATAGGGTTTTAATTTCATCAAATTAGGATTGCGGCCACTGATATACATCGCGGAGCTGCGATGCAGCATTAATCCTTCAGCACCTTTAGCAACTAAGCTATCGAGTTTTTGATACAGAGCTTCAAGACTGTCCACTTGGAACTGCGCTATGACGTCAAGATAATGCGATTTGCCACTCAGTTTAGTTAACGCAAATTGATAGCGATGCTGAAAGTCGCCACCCGCCTTGGGAACATCGAACACCATAAATCGCACTTTGCGCCAGTCATCATCCTTGGCTGAGGTTTGTCGAACTATGCTCGACATAACCTCAAACTGGCCTCGCCCAAGCCATAATTCACCATCGAGGGGATAATTCGGAAAATTCGCGATAAACCAAGTTGGAGCAGCAATAAGATTACCTTGCCGAGTCAATAGTGCCTGACCATTCCAGTAACCTCGCACCCCGTCGAGTTTTTCGCTAATCAAAAAGTCGTGAATATTAATCTCTTGCTGGGCATCAAACTCAGTTGCCAACTGTATCGAAGGTGGTGAAGTTTGCGCATAGGTCACTGGGGCTAAACAACCGAATATCAGCAGACTGACTAAGAGCCGACGTTGTTTGAAAAACCGAAAGCGGATAAACCGATAAAATGTTAAATCTTGTAACGGGCTGGCATGAGTCATTCCCTTGCTCACTCTGACAATATATCCTTCATCAAGCTTAGAACGCATAGCTCAAGTTGCACTAAAAAACCGTCTAAAGTCACTAAGCGCCTAAGTTAACAACGAATGTTGATGACGATTTTACTCAGTTAATTGTTTATGCGCTTTTCATCTCGGGCTATACTGCGGCCAAATTTATTGACTCAGTCAAATGTTAAAATCCACAACAGTTGGTTTTATCAAACCTGTTTGAGTGAGCAACACCTCAGCGCATTGTCGCTAATGTCTATTGGAAACACTATGAAACCAGCCAACAATCACGGTATTAAACGCATTTTCAGAGCAACGGGATTTTCGATGAAGGGCTTAAAGGCCGCTTGGGTCCACGAAGCCGCTTTTAGACAGGAATTAATGTTAGCCATCATCATGTTACCCGTGGCTTTGTGGGTTGATATCAGCACGATTGAACGTTTGTTGCTGATTTTTACACTGTTTATTGTGTTGATTGTTGAGCTTTTAAACTCGGCGATTGAAGCTGTGGTCGATCGTGTCGGCAGTGAAATTCACCCACTAAGCGGCCAAGCCAAGGACATTGCCTCGGCTGCCGTGTTTATGAGTCTTGCGCTGTGTGGATTAACTTGGCTGGTCGTATTGGCGCCACTGGTGTTTTAACACCGACGTTTTAGATAGTCGCATGAGCAAACACTGAGCCATCGTCCCTTAAAAAGTCGATGGCTTGTTTGATCTGGGCTAAACGATCATTTTCCGCCCAATAGGCAACATACACATTTCGTGAAATAGCGCTGGCGCCACTGACGTGATGCAATTCGCCGCTGCGCAAAGCATGCTGCACCAAATGCTCGGGTAAGAAAGCACAACCACCATTATTTAAGATGAAATCCAAGGCGATACGCGCAGAGCTCGTGTGCAGTGTCGGCACAGGCAGCGACGCATATTCCTGCGCATGTACAATATTAAACGCCGTCCCCCAATCCACTTTTACATATTGCCCCGGCACCACGGCATTCACAGTTTGACCTTTTAGGCTCGAAACCAACAACAAATTAATTTGCCCCAGCTGCACTAATTCAAATTGATCAAGCTTTGGCGGATCGAATGAAATCGCGATATCGAGGGTACGGTCCATTAATTGGCGCGTCATCGCATTGGCAGGCAACACTTCGGTGCGCAGCGCAACGCCGGGCAGCCCCACGTGCAGCCCCTGTAAATAACCTTGCAAATAGGCATCCCAAATATTCGGCCCTGCACCAATAGCAAGCTGAGTCGACTGTAACTGACTGAGGGAAACATCTTGTTTAGCCCGCTCCCACGCCGTTAATACCGCCTCGGCATGGCCAAGCATGCGCTCGCCTGCGGGTGTAGGCTGAATGTTATTACGCTGACGCTCAAACAGCGCGACGCCTAAAATGCTCTCAAGCTGCTTGACTCGAAAACTCACAGCACTGCGCGTGAGATACAGATTCTCAGCCGCTTTACCGAAATGGCGAGTACGGGAGACTTCAAGAAAGGTTTTCAGTAAATCGGTATCCATAAAAATTCTTGACCAACATAGGCAAATTTTTTTGATTTATAAATCAATAATACTAGCCAATACTCCAGTTGCAAATCTTTGTATATCAAAAACTAGAGGGTATCTGCCATGTCTGAACAGTCTTTTTCAAACGCTAACAAGGGTTCTGAGACGTTTAACGGCTCAGCTGCTGCCAGTTTTGTCTCGCAAAAACGTTTCTACGACGACGCGAATTTCCCCAAAGGCTTCAAACGAAGCGGCGATTTTACTAATAAGGAAGCTGAACTGCTTGAATTGCATGGTCATGCAATGAAGAATTTAGCCGAAGGTAAAACCTTGCCCTGCACCTCCGATGAAGCCCAATTTGTGGAAGTCGCCAAAGGAAATATCGCGCCCAGTAGCTTGTTAGAGCAGATCTGGGTAAAGTATCGCAGGCTCGCCATGGGGAAACCCTTTTATGCCGTGGTTGGTACAGTGCATTTGCCTGCAACCAAGCCCGAGATAGAAGTTGAGGCCGAGGCTGTATTTGATATTGAAGATGATGTTCAGGATGAACCTGAACCCGAGGATAAAGAATGAAGATTAAGGTTTGCTACTAAATGCGTGGTTGGATTTTATATAAAGAAACCGCGACTCAGCTAAAACCTGAATGGTATGAAATTGAGCGTCTACTAGCGGCAGCAAAAGCCGACAACATACAGTTGGAAGTTTACGCACCTGATGAATTTGATCTGACTGTCACCAGAGAAGATAACAAGAGTATTTTATTGAATGGGCAAGCCGTCGAGCTGCCCGATTTTATTATTCCGCGAATGGGATCAGGCACAACTTACTTTGCCTTAGCCATTATTCGCCACTTAGAAAGATTAGGGGTGTATTGCCTCAATCCTTCTAAAGCCATTGAAATCGTTAAAGACAAATTATTCTCCCAGCAATTGTTGGCCGAGAAGAATTTGCCTACGCCTAAAACCATGTTGGTTAAATTCCCCGTTGATATCGCCCTTGTAGAGCGCCATCTAGGCTTTCCTGTGGTGATTAAAACGCTTTCTGGCTCACAGGGCAGCGGTGTGTTTTTATCCCATAAGGCACGTGAATTTGACGATCTAATGCAGTTGATTGAAGCGACCAACAAAAACGCTAACATTATTCTGCAAGAGTTTATCGCTAACAGTCACGGGCGCGATCTACGGGTATTTACCATCGGTGGTCGTGTTGCAGGTTGCTACGAAAGGCGTGGTCAAGAAGACAGCTTTAAAGCCAATGTCAGTGCCGGCGGCTCAGCGCGTCCATTTCAGATCACTCCTGAAATTGAGTGGCTTGCCACGCAAACAGCCAATATTCTCGATCTCGATGTTGCGGGTATCGATTTATTGTTTGATAACGGCCATTACAAAATTTGCGAAGCAAACTCATCCCCAGGATTTGAAGGCTTAGAATCCTGTTTGAATGTGGATATTGCCGCGCAAATTTTACACTTTATTCGCATCCGTTTAGGCATGTTTAATAAAGATGAGCCAAGTAGCCCCAAAGTGGTCATTACTGACAATGTAGAAACGTCTGTGACGTCCGTTATCGAGCCTAAATAGCGGACCAGCGATATAATATCAATATCTAGCGGTATCACGCCGCTAGATATTCTTAAATTGATTACTATCCCCCATTTATCATGTTTCACATCCATTGGCATGTCGCGCCACAAGCAAAGCTGCAATACTGAAGTCATTTCTAGGTAGCACTAGCCCCTCCCTTACCGTTTGCGTTAGTCCTTCAATCCACAATTGATGTGATGTTTCGCTCAAATTTCATTCAATACCGCTAAAATAAGTCCTACTTTTGTTTCAAATCACAAATTTTCGCATTTTTTAAAACATTTTATTCACATCGCGAAATTTGCTGTTAAACTCCAAATGTCGATTTTTTATGGCACTAAAGTCTGACCTTATCGCTAAACATAATAAGAATAATGCTGGAGTTACTCCTTAACATGTCGATTCGCTTGTTACCCCTCATCATAGCGTCACTCGTCAGCACTCAAGTGCAAGCCGATGACTTTACTATTCAATTAGGCGGCTTCTACTCGCAATCAGACACCAATATGGAAGTCACTAACCCAGTTTCGGGTAATAACTTCACCTTAGATTATGAATCTGATCTCAAACTCGCTGAAAACGAATTCCTGCCTTTTATCGAGTTAAATTATCACTTCAACGAGCGGCACAATATCTACCTCGACTGGAAACAACTCCACCGTAGCGCCGACACCCAAGCCCTAGCCAAACCCTTCCAGCTCGAAATCAACGACACCATTTACGATATCAAAGCCGGCGGTAAGCTCAGTTCAACCTTAAACATCGATGTGCTGCGCTTAGGCTATGGTTATGATGTCTTTCAAGGCAGTAACTATGATGTGGGTCTGTCATTTGGTTTACACACTATGTTTATCAAGACAGGTTTTGAAGGTGTGATTGGAGTTTGCGCTTCGTCAGAATTACTCAATAACGTCTGTGGTAGCCAAGCGATCCCGCGCATTGTTGATGAAAATGTCACTGCACCACTGCCGGACTTTGGTATTTATGGTCAGTATGAATTTGTTCCAGGTTGGCAAGTCACCAGCCATGCACAGTATTTCTACATCACACTCAATGATGTAAAAGGCGAGCTTGTTGATATTAAAGTCGGTGTTGATGCACAAATCACTCAAAACTGGCGTATGAGCGTGGCCTATAACTACTACAAAGTTGATGTGGATATTGCCCAAAACTCGCCGAATAAAGACACTCAAATTGCCGATTACAATATTTATTACAGCTTTATCGGCCCTATGCTTTCCATCAGTTATTCTTTTTAATTCAAATATATTCCATTAAGACTCTTATTGTCTCAATTGCCCACGCTTAGCTAAAACCATTTTCCAAATCCTAGCTAAAATCAGCGTTAAAAAATAAGGGCACCTACTGGCGCCCTCATGAATCAACTCATTAACACTATTTACGCCCATCTTGCTCGCGCTTGGCTTTAAAGTCAGATGACTCAAGCCAATGGGGCCAATCGGTACTATTGGCTAAGCTGGTAATCATACTGGCGATAAGGTCTAAATCTTGGCTTACACCACCTAAATTCCAGCTTGGATCATAATCGTCAGCAGGCTTATGATATTTATGGGCGATATAATCAGGATCGGTATCTCCAAGGCTCATAAATAGCAATCCAGGTACACCTTGTTGTGCCAGCGCAAAGTGGTCCGATCTAAACATCAACCCATTCTGCGGTCTTGGATCGGCTTTAACTGAACGCTCTTGGGCCTTCGCGGCGTTATCTAAGTATTGCTCCAACTCAGATACACCTTCGCCATAACGCAAAATGTAATCCACGCCCTTATTCACATTCATGCCATCGATATTTAAAAAGGCGACGATGTTTTTCGTTGGCACACTCGGATGCTGAGCAAAATGCTGCGCTCCAATCAGACCCGTTTCTTCCGCCGTAAAGGCGCTGAAGAGCACCGAGCGATCTAGTGGCGCCGTCTTGGCTTGCTGTTTGAAGTAACGCGCCAAAGCTAAAACCCCCGCCACACCGCTGGCATTATCGACCGCTCCGTTTAAAATCTCTGACTTACCGTCTTCAATCACAGTACCGAGGTGATCCCAATGGGCATGCATCATCACCACTTCGTCGGGGCGCGTTTTACCTGGCAGTAAAGCCGCGACGTTATGGGACTCGGCGCGTTCAATTTTATTGTTTAACGTGAGCTGGGCGCTCAACTTAAGTGGGATCGCCTTAAAGTTTGGCTTGGCAGCTTGCTGCTTTAAGGTATCAAAATCCAATCCTGCTTTAGTAAAGATTTTTTGCGCAGTTTCGTGCTGAATCCAACCCATCACACCAACTTGGCCTTGATTATTATTGGCATCGACCAGAGTGAACTTAGTGCCCGTATTGGAGTTTTGCACCACACCCCAGCCATAGGCGGCAGGCGCGGTTTCATGGACAATAAACACAGCCTCGGCGCCTTGACGCGCGGCTTCCTCATACTTATAAGTCCAGCGACCGTAATAGGTCATGGCATTGCCTTTAAATACCGCAGGGTCTTGAGTCGCAAAGCCTGGATCATTCACAAGCACGATAACGGTTTTGCCTTTTAGATCTAACCCTTGGTAATCATTCCAGCCATATTCGGGCGCGTTGATCCCGTAGCCGACAAACACCACATCGCTTTTATTCAGGCTCACGGTTTCAGCGATTCTTTGGGTTCTCGCGGTAAATTCACTGCCATTGGCAAATTTAAGTCCGCCGATATCAAGCTGCATATTTTGATCTGCGCTAATTTGCGCCAAAGGCACGGCCTGCAGATAACTGTCACCAAATCCGGGTTTGAGACCCATATCTTTAAATGCTTTCACTAAATAGTCTAAAGTTAAGGTCTCACCTTCAGACAAAGGCGCACGTCCACCGAAGGCATCACTGGCTAAGGTTTTAACATCGGTTCGGTATTGCGCGAGATCGAGGCTTTGCACAAATGCGGTTTCAGCTAAAACGGGTAATGAGATAGTGGCCATCAGACTTGTGGCTAAGATGATATTTTTCACAACTTTCTCCCAAGTTATTATCATTATTTGATTTTAAGGATAGACTTTACCATATCATCTTTAGTTTATGATGGAAGTCTTAGCGCAAACGGAGTCGCTGCAGCCCAAGCACAAACGGTGTTCATGCCTTCATCGAGCCGACGATGCTTGCGGTTAGCTTTGAACAGATAACAACAGAATAAAATAGCGAAAATCTTAAAATATCCGTTTATTTTCATTAAGTAAGGTAACAATATGTCGCTAGAGTTATTACAAGCCGCTGCACTGAATCTCAAAAAAGCAGTGCCTCTGATGCTCAAACATAAAATTCCGACCACCCCGGTTAACTATGCGCTTTGGTACACTTATGTTGGTGAACAGAATCCCGAATTAAATCAACGACTCGATACCGTTATCGCCCAGTACAACACTTGTCCTCCTGTGAGTAGCGAACTCTTATATCGCCAGTATGTTGCCGATCCCGTTGAACTCGATGTCCGCGAAATGCGCCAGAATCTGGATGCTATGGTGACAGAGCTGTCCCAATCGCTCAAAGATACCAATCTAGATGCCAATGAATTCCAGTCGCGCATCGAGAGTAATTTTGAAAAGCTCAACCGCATCGAAGATGAGGGTTTTAGTGTTGAGCAAGTGCTCGATCTGGTGCGCAGTTTAGTGAAAGAGTCGGACAATATTCGCTCGAGCACTGAGTTCTTTACCGGACAATTGCAGAAAGCTCAAACCGAAATCGATGCGCTAAAGAAAAAGCTCGAACAGACAGAAAAAGATGTGCTCTACGATGCGCTGACTGGCTGCTTTAATCGCCGTGCCTTCGACAGCGATTTTGCCGGCATGTTGGCCCAAGCGCCCTTAGGCACCTGCTTGATCTTGGCCGATATCGACCATTTTAAAGTGTTTAACGACACCTACGGCCACCAGCTCGGCGACCAAGTGTTACGCGCCGTGGCAAAACGGCTACAGGAATCCTGCCGCGATGGCGCAAAACTGTATCGTTTTGGCGGTGAAGAATTTGTGATTATTGTGCCTAAAAGTCAGTTACGAATTGCAAGGCAACTGGCCGAAGCCATGCGCCGTGGACTCGAAAAGCTCAGTTTGAAAGACAGACGTAAAGACGAGCGCATCAATAATATCAGTGCCTCATTTGGGGTTGCCCAATGGCAAGAAAAACAAACGGGCATGCAATTGATTGAAGCGGCAGATAAATTACTTTATGACGCTAAACGTTTAGGTCGAAATCGCGTGTTACCGATCAGCAACTAATTGTGATGACCTGATTGTGATAACCGAAACGCAATGAATTAGCCTGAAGCCGATGATTCGGCTTCAGGCTAAAGTTATTTAGTGAAGACATTTGGCGGTTACTGATAAGCACTATTTGGTCAGCATGATTTAATCAACATTATTAGCTCAAAGCAGCCTTAACGCTTTGGTTGAAGATTGCGCTAAGGCTTAAATTAACGTGCGACCTAATGGGTGAAACTGCGCGTACTAGAAGCGACCTTCCCTTGCATCCCATTCCCAGTTGAAGCTGAAACATCTGCACTAGCCGTATCCATTGACTCATCTTCAACCGGTATCGCCTGCACCACAAAGCGCAGTTCGGCGCCGCCTTGAAGCGCATCGAAGGGATAACAAGTGATTAAGGTTAAGCGATTATCATCGGATGGCGCCATAAACTGCGTTTCAGTTTCATGCACCACCTGAGTCGCAACTACTTCATAAATAATGTTATTTCCCTTAAGCGTCTGCAACGATAGTCGGCGACCCACCGCCATACCATTGAGGATCGCAAAATGCGTGTCCCTGTGTCCGGCAATCACAGTATTGCCCTTTTGCCCCGCTGGCGCACTGGACAATACTAAACTTGGGCCAAAGGCCAAATTTCGCCCTGAAGCCCCCGCCAACACATATAAACTGTCATTAAGCTCGGCTTCAATATCGCTATTAGCCGCCGCTTGTTCACGATAAATGGACAGCTTTGCCACGGGGTAAGTATCCGCCCATGACCAAGGCTTATGAGATTGTCCATCGGCTAAGGTTTTAGTCCACGCCTGTTCAATCAAATACTGGGCAAAGTGTGCTTTAGCTTGCATATAGAGTCCCTTTCCTAACAATGTTGCGCCAATTAAAAATAATCCCACCACTAAAAATCGCTGTGTTCTGCCTTTACTCATCGGGCTTTACTCGTCGTTCATGATTCATTGGTTCATCTATGACAGGCAAGCGCCATCATGGCCGCCTTCTCTTCACGTTTTTGTCGCAGAATCGATCCCATAAGTACCAAGGCCAACAGCAAGGTCAGCGCACCCAATAACATATCCAAACGGCTCGAGGTCGCAGTTTGTGGCAAGGCACCAAAAGGCTGCCAACCTAAGGGCAAGTGCTGACGCACCACGGCATCGCGGCTCATTGCAGTTGAATCTATGGGGGTTAAGTCCACCGCCACTAAGCTGGTATAAGCGCTGACTAAGTGATAATTCATCGACAAAGCCGTGACTTGCTGCTTTACCTTGTCATCATTCGCGCCATTTTTACTCAGCTCCAATGCACCAATCTGTTTACGCGCCCAGAGTAAATCTAAACCCGCACCTTGATTGGTGATAAGTCCCGCTGAGTTGTCCTGAAGCGATAACGACTGTTGCCAGTTTTTATGCCCTTGGCGACCTGAAATCACTAATTCCTGCGGCTCACGGGCGCTGCGTTTTAGACTCACAAGCACAGGCTCGCCGCGATACAGATCGGCAATCGGTGATGGCCAGTAATCGGGCACACTGCCATCATCAAAACGCACTTGAATATCGGTTAATACGGGATATTGAATTTTGCTCAGCAAGGCGCTGATCTTCTCGTCGACTTCATCCACTTTGCCAATATAAGTAAAAGTGCCACGACCCAGCTCTGCCGCCCTTTGCATAAAGTGAGAATTAGGCGCTGAGCCTATGCCGACAGTAAATAAGCGGCTCTCTCCGATTTGATAGCGGATCAAATCGAACAAGGCTTGCTCATTGCCCACAGAGCCGTCGGTCATAAAGATCACTTGGCGCAAAGGCTGCACTGCATCGGGCGAGACACTGCCCAAGGATTTTGGCAAGGCCGCATCCAGTGCCAGCGCCATTTCAGTGCCACCATCGGCTTGTAAACGGCTCACAAATTGACGGGCACGGGACAAATTCGACGAGGTCGCCGGTAATGATGTCGCTGAAAACTGAGACAGACTGGAGTTAAATTCGATAATGTTAAAACTGTCCTCGGGCTTGAGTCCTTTTAATGCGTAAAGCAGTGCATTTTTGGCTTGAACGATAGAATCCCCCGCCATAGAGCCAGAAGTATCAATCACCAAAATTAATTCGCGGGGCAAACTCGGTTGGGTGCTCTTTTCGACCTTAGGAGGCAACACCATGACGAGACTGTAATTATCTTCATTCATGCCGTTGGCTTTGCTGGTTTCAAGCGTGTCCTGAGACAAATTATCGCCATCGGGTTTATGGGTCTTACCCTGTTGATTAAACACCCAAGCCATTGGACTCGTACCCTGCTGTACGCGCCATTGCAGTACAAAGTCACGATTGGCAGGCACGCGTTGTGCCAGTGAAACATCGACGCCGCTATTGGTTTGCTTGAGTTTGATGTCATGGTAAGGACTCTCAATTGACGCCTTATCAACCCCCTTTGCCAGCAAGACTTGAATGTCCGCCTTGAGCACAGGATCGCGTCCATTGGCGCCGTCCCGCACAGGCGCCACAATCCGGTCAGCATCAAACACCTGCGAGCTGGTCACTCGGCTCGATTGGCTGCTCTGTGCTATAGGATTATTTGAATCGCTAGCACTTGCGTCAGAGGTTAAGCCCGGGATATACCGAGGCGCGACCACCAGCGGAAAACGTAGGCTAAACAAGCCATCTTCATATTTGATACTCTCCTGATAGCTGATTTCGACAATCAACTCTTCCTGCGGTGCTAGGTTGGCCACTTCGGTCGTGAACATATTTGGCCGCTCTTGGCTCACTAAGCTGGCGCGTTTACCCTCCGCTTTGGCTTGCTCAAAAATCTGCTTAGCCTCGGCCTTAGGATGAATTTGCCCTTCGATGACCCTTTGGCCGATATGTAATCGCAGCGAATCCACCGCGGCCTCATTGGGCAGCGGGAACAGATATTGCCCATTCAACACAAACTCAGTGTTATTGCGAAAAACCTGCTTCACGCTAACGCGATTACTTAAGCCAGAGACTTGCATCGACACTTGTGTATCGAGTGGCAAAGATGGCACCCAAGCGCCGCTCGGCTGACGATAAAGTAATAATCCCTGAGTAATGTCATCGTAATTAATGACCTGTGACTCTGCCGTACTTTGAGCAGTATTTTGGCCGACCAGCGCCGAGGCAATATTCTGTGGTTCAGACAATGTGCCCGTGCTATTGGGTGAGGCTAATGCCACAAAGGGCAAGCCCCAACATACGGCGGCACTGATCATTAATATCGCTAAGCTTTCGCTGATTTCTTTTACCCTTTTCCCTGTGATCATCACAAAGGCTTCCTTCTTTCTATTAACTAATATGGACTGACGTTCGCAGTCGTTAAAATGAATGTTCTAAATTGACGGCTTAGAATGGACGACTAACATCGACTGCTATTGCGCCGTGCGCGTTGCCATCAAGGTTGAATGAGGCTGTAAGGTCAAGGTCACACGGCGATCGAACACATCCGATTCCCTGTCCTGCTCCGCTTGCAGTGGCGATAAAGCGCCAAAGGCTTGGGTTGTCATGCGTTCAGCGGTGACGCCCTGCTTAATCAGGTAGCCACGGACTTCCAGTAAACGTTGCTCAGAAAGGGCTTGGTTGTAGCTCACATCACCCCGGCGATCGGCATAGCCTTTTAATTCCAAATTAAGCTCAGGCGACAGATTCATCACCTCGGCCACATCATCTAATTGGGGCAAAAAATGCGATTCGACCTCAGAGGAACCAGTGCGAAACTGCACGTTTAGTCCTAGGGCGAGCTCACTGAGTAATTGACGTTGCGCGGATAGCAATTCATCAAGCTCTTGCTGCGCCTTGGCATATTCGCTGGCGCGTTTTTCGGCAGTTTGTTGCTTTACACTCAACTCGGATAATTGCGACTCTTGCAGGTTGATCTGTCTCTGCTGAACGTGCAGCGTGTCTGTGTCGCTAACCGACTTACCAATCAAGGTGCCAGTGAACGCGCCAATAATGGCCCCCACAGGACCACCGACTAACGCGCCCACTAATGCACCACCACCGAGGCCAATTAAGGCTTCTGGCTGTTCGTCCTCATTGGCGTATTCGCCATCCATCGCCATACCGCTGGCATCGACATCATTATCTAAGCTGCGCTCCTGTCCTTGAGCTTGGTTTTGCAGTGAAACCCGCGCCGACACACTGGCGACTGGCGCGCTTAATAAACTCAAAACCAACAGATTAATTAGTGTCTTTTTCATCATCTCATTCCTTTTTGATTATTAGCTGAGCTTGCACTCGAACCTGAACAACAAGTTCAAAACCCCATCAGGTCAAAACCGGTGCAAAACTGAATGCGGCTATTAAACACAAGTGGAATGGCATGAGCAGGGATGGAAAATGGCAATGCAACTATCAATTGTGGCAACAAAATGGCAATTGCATTCGTGGCCTTTTATCTCGGGTAAAATCCTGTATAGTCACGAAAACTTACTCCCCCAAGTCAATAGGAATATGGCTCTATGAAGCGTATCGCCATAGTGGAAGATGAAGCGGCCATTCGCGAGAATTACAAGGACGTGCTGCAACAACACGGTTACAGCGTGCAAACCTATGCCGACAGACCATCGGCCATGTTAGCCTTTAATACTCGTTTACCGGATTTAGCCATTATCGACATAGGTTTAGGCAATGAAATTGACGGCGGCTTTATGCTGTGTCAGTCATTGCGCGCAATGTCGAGCACGCTGCCGATCATCTTTTTGACCGCCCGTGACAGTGACTTTGATACTGTGTGTGGCCTGCGTTTAGGCGCCGATGATTACTTGAGTAAAGAAGTGAGTTTCCCCCATTTAACTGCGCGCTTAGCGGCCTTATTTCGCCGCTCCGAGCTTGCGGCCAGCCAAACGGCGCAGGAAAACCTGCTTGAGCGAGGTCCGCTGACGATTGATGCCAACCGCATGCAAGTCTATTGGAACCAATTACCCATTGAGCTTACCGTCACTGAATTTTGGATGGTGCACGCGTTAGCCAAACACCCGGGCCATGTGCGCAGCCGCCATGAGTTAATGCAAGAGGCGAAGATTTTTGTCGATGACAGCACGATCACTTCCCATGTGAAACGTATTCGCAAGAAGTTCATCGCCACCGCGCCTGAGTTTGATTGTATCGATACGGTTTATGGCATGGGTTATCGCTGGGACAGCTTAGCCTGAACTCTCGCGATACCTTGATGCACGTAACCTTGAGCCAATACACTTTTGATCCCATTGATGCTGATCCCTAACTTATGACACGTTTCCCCTTTGGTCTACGCACTAAAGTCATCGGCCTTAGCCTATTTTTGCTCTGCCTACCTTGGCTGGGGTACCAATATGTGTGGGAGATGGAAAAGTATCTTCGCCACGGTCAAGAACGCACCTTAGAAGGCACCACTCAGGCACTCGCCACCGCGCTGCACGAGCGGCCAAAATTATTCGATGGACAAGCGAGTTTTTTAAAGCAAGTGGAAAAGAGTCGAGATTTGTACGCCTATCAACTCAATGGGGCGATTCTGCTCGACGGTAAACTTAACGAATGGGAAGAATATCAGCACAGATTTATCCAGTACGGTGAGGCGCATCAGATCATGCGCGCCGATCCCAACGCGCCGCTGACCTTAAGCTTTACCCACATGGTCGGCCAGTACGATGGTTATCTGTATGCCTTCTTTCAAGTGACCGACCCAACTGTGGTGCTACGTGGTAAAAATGCCTTAAGTGTTGATAGAAACGATCATCTTTCGATTGCGACCCTCGCCCCCGACAATAAATTCAAACGCTATATCGTCGCCACCACCCAACCGGGCTGGATCAGCGCCTTCGAGTTACCTGCCAATCCTAAGCAAACCGTGCCCGTCAAACCTGAAGTGCGCATCCAAGGACAATGGGCGACCACAGATGTGGGTTACAATGTCGAGCTGCGTATTCCCTTAGACATGGTCGGCAGCAAACTCGGTTTTGCCATTTCCGATGTTAACGACAGCAAGAACCGCGATGTGGCAGCCATTGTCGGTACCTCGGCCTTAGATACGGTCGATAATCTCGGCACTGTGTTGGTGCCATCGCCAGAAATTGAAAACATTATCAAAGGCATGAGCCACTATAGCTCACGCATTTGGGTAGTCGATAAGCACGGCCGCGTACTGGCAAAATCGGGCGATATTCGAGCCAATGACAGCGTGTGGACCCGCACCTTAGAAGATGAAAAGAGCACCACGCTGTGGGAAACCTTCAAGCGCGATTACTTGCATCCGCTGTACTATAAAATCCTCACTAAGCCGCCCAAAGACTTTATCGACTCCTTGCAAGACTCTACTGAGCTTGATGGCAGTCATATCCAAAAAGCCCTTGCGGGTCAGCAAAGCTCGACTTGGCGCTTAACCCCAGACAATAAAGCTGTGGTGCTCGCTGCCGCTAGCCCCATTTGGATTGATAACAATGTCATGGGCGCCGTTGTCGCCGAAGAGACCACCCACGGAATTCGCACTCTGCGTAACCGCGCGCTGGAAAAACTCTTTAACGTGATTTTGACCATTATGAGCATGGGCACTTTGGCGCTGTTCTTCTTCGCTTCGAGCATTTCTAACCGTATTCGTAAATTGCGTGATGAAGCTGAAAATGCCATCGATAGCCAGGGCCGCGTTCGTAATCACCTCAAACCGTCTAAAGCACGGGATGAAATTGGCGATCTGTCCCGCAGTTTCTCCAGCATTGTCGGACGGCTTGGCCAATACACCCATTATCTGGAAAACATGTCGTCGCGCCTGTCCCATGAGCTGCGCACGCCCGTGGCGGTTGTGCGATCATCCCTTGAGCATTTAAACCTGCAAACCTTAGATAAAGACACGCAGAAATATGTCGATCGCGCCCAAGAAGGCGTCAGCCGCTTAAGCATGATTTTAAATAACATGAGCGAAGCAACGCGCTTAGAGCAGAGTTTAACGCAGGCCGATATCACTAAATTCCCACTCTCCCAAGTGGTCAGTGGTTGTATGCAAGGTTATCAAATGACCTATCCAGAACAAGGCTTTAGTGTAAAAGTGCCCGAGCAACCATTGATGATGCAAGGTGTACCGGAATATATCGCCCAATTGATGGACAAACTTATCGCTAACGCCATTGAGTTCTGCGATAAAGGCAGCGCCATCGAAGTCACGCTCACCCAAGTCGGTAAGCAAGCAACTTTGCTCATCAGCAACCTAGGGCCTGAATTGCCTGTTGATATGTCGGAGCAGATTTTCGATTCCATGGTGTCGGTGCGGATAAATCAAGCCCAAGACAAACCTCATCTCGGTTTAGGTCTGTATATCGCACGATTGGTCGCCGAGTTCCACCAAGGACAAATCCTCGCCCGCAATCGCAGCGAGCATAATGGCGTCGATATCCTAGTAACCTTGCCATTAAGCTAAGAATCACGATGCCTTTGAGCTAAAGTCACACTGCCTTTAAATTATGAGTCACGTTGCCTTTGAGGCTCGGCATCATAATCTAAAGACCGAAGGGACAGGCGCCAATAACATGAGTCAAACTCATCATCGCGCCTCCTGTCATTTCTGCGCGCAGATGCTAAGATGACCGCCATAACAATAGATTAGATATCTCCAATGGTTCTTCTCCAACATTGTTCAACCTATTCGTTCAACCTAAATGCCAAGGTAATGATCCAATGACAGATAAACATCATCAAGCCACCCAAATCGTCAGCTTAGGTCGAGACAAAAAATGGACCAAAGGCGTGATCAATCCGCCCGTTTTTCGTGCTTCGACTATCGTCTTCGAAACCATGGATGAAATGCGCCACGCCGCGAAAAATAAAACCAACGGCGAGATGTTTTATGGCCGCCGCGGTACCCCGACCCATTTTTCGTTCCAAGCGGCGATTGCTGAATTAGAAGGCGGCGTCGGTACAGCGCTGTATCCCTCTGGCGCGGCGGCGATCAGTGCGGCGTTATTGTCATTTTTAAAAGCCGGCGATCACCTGTTGATGGTCGATAGCGTGTATGAGCCAACGCGGGATCTGTGCACCCATATTCTCGGCGGTTTTGGTATCGAAACCACTTATTACAATCCGCTGATTGGCGCGGGCATTGGCGACCTTATTCGCCCCAATACTAAAGTGTTGTTTTTAGAGTCTCCAGGCTCCATCACAATGGAAGTGCAAGATGTGCCGACCTTGTGCCGCATCGCCCACGAACATGGGCTGATTACTATGCTGGATAACACTTGGGCATCCCCAATCAATAGCAAGCCCTTTGAAATGGGTGTGGATATTTCGATTCAAGCGGCGACCAAATACATTGTCGGTCACTCAGATGTGATGATAGGCACAGCTACCGCCAACGAAAAATACTGGCCACAATTGCGCGAACACAGCTATTTGATGGGACAAACCACCTCCCCTGATGATGTGTACCTTGCCGCCCGTGGCCTGCGCACCTTAGGCGTGCGTATGGCGCAGCATGAAAAAAATGCCCTGCAAGTTGCCAACTGGTTGAAAACCCGACCAGAAGTCGATCATCTGCGTCACCCGGCGTTTGATACCTGCCCCGGCCACGAGTTCTTTAAACGCGACTTTAGCGCCTCCAACGGCTTGTTTTCCTTTGTATTGAAACAAGGCGATGCCGATGCGGTCACCGCACTGGTTGAGAATATGAGTCACTTTAAGATGGGATTTTCTTGGGGCGGCTACGAGAGTTTGATCCTCGGTATTTTCGGCATTGAAAAAATCCGCTCCGCGACAGAGTGGGATGCGAGCAAACCGTTAATTCGTTTGCATATTGGTTTAGAAGATCCCGCGGATTTAATTGCCGATCTCAGCGCAGGGTTTGACCGCTTTAATGCAGTACTGGCGGCCAAAGCTAAGTAGCGATAAAGATCGTGATAGAAATTCAGCGAGGTCGTTAGAGGGCAATATTTATTGCGTTATGTCATTAGCGGCTAAATGCTCGCAGCCTATAAAAACAAAAAGGGGCGGAATCAACATTCCGCCCCTTTCTCTTATCAACACTGACTGCAAATTTACCTTACTGCATATTTAACTTATTTCAAATATTCATGCTTACAGCAAAGCACTGCAAAACTATAAACTCTTCGGCGATTAATTCGCTTTCGCTCCAGCACTCAACGCAGGGTCAACCCAAGCGGCTGAGCCATAAAGCGGCACTGTCGAAAGGGCATGTTTATGGCTGCCGTTGGTCTCTTTAGTCGAATAGGACAAATACAGCAGAGTCTGGTTCTGCGCATCATAAATTCGGCGCACTTTTAATGACTTGAACAAAATGCTCAGGGATTCGGTGAAAATCACTTCGCCGTGTTTACCCAGGTCGATATTAGCCAAATCGGCCGCGTTAATTGGCCCAGTTTGACGGCAACTTATGCCCATATCTGATGGATCGGCAAAATCTAAATTGGCTTCGATACGACTAATATGGCAAGTCACCCCAGGAATTTTAGGATCGTGCTTAGCATCGATGATCACATCTTTGGTGGTAAAAAGCCCTAAGCTCACCTTACCTACATCGTCACCACAACCCGCGAGCAAAAAGCCCACAGTGGCGGCAAACGCACACTTCAACAGAGTTTTCATTCCTACATCCTTTTACATTAGTGCTTATATGTTAGTGATTTTATGTTAATACTTATATGTTAGTGCTTAGCAAATAGCTTTTGTGCCCAGCGAGTTAGCCCTGCAGTCACAGAACCAAAGTGATCGCCGACCACCACTGGAATATCGGGATAAATACCGGCGATTTTCGCGTAAATCGCCGGGCTTCGTGCCGTGCCACCTGTCACATAAATCACATCGGGTTTGCATTCTGCAGCATTGTCGGCAGATACATTCTCGTGATTCACAGAGTCTTGAGCTAAGCCGTCAGCCGCTAAGGTTTTTGCCGCTTGCGCAAGTGCTTGATGCATCAGGGCTTCTACTTTTGTCAGTGAAGGCTCGATAGCATTCTCAAACAAATTGCGGCTCACACCCGCGTGCAGCGCCGCTTCGATAAAATCGAGATTGATATCTGTATTCTCGGCATCCGACAGGGCAATTTTGGCGCGTTCGGCTTGACGGACCAACTGATAGCTTAGCTGCTGTTGTTGCACTTTTAACAGTCGGTTGAGTAACTGTGGCTGCTCGGCTTCTTTCACCAATTCATCAATCAGTTTACGGCTGCTTAAGGTACTGAATTCTCGCTGGGCGCTAATATCATTTACCGCCACCGCATTCCAAAAGGCCTTACTGGGCATGGGCTTGCCATTGGTCATCAAAGAACCTAAACCAAAGTGCGGCATAAAGGCATTCATTGCAAGGGCGATATCAAGATCGTTACCGCCGATACGCTGACCACTATGGCCGAGGAAATCTTCACTGCGATCCGCTTTTTGTTGATGGACTGGGCCCATTTTTACCACTGAGCAGTCCGTCGTACCGCCGCCCACGTCGACAACCAGCACAGTTTTGTTATCGGTCAAGGTCGCTTCATAATCCATCCCCGCCGCTAACGGCTCAAACAGAAAATCAACGTCGACGAAACCCGCACGTTTTGCCGCCAAGGTCAAAATGGATTCGGCCTGACGGTTACTCTCTTCACCACCTATGCCTTGAAAGTTCACTGGGCGACCAATAATCGCATGGGTGATCGTTGCCGCAGCGCCTTGTTTGGCAAGCTGCTTTTCCACTAATACAGATTCGGCGCGCACTTTAATGTGCTGCATCATCAGGGTAACTATGTCTTCAAATAGCGCCACTTGTTCGGGTCTAAGCCCTGTCGCGCCTAAAAAGGATTTTGGCGAACGGACATAGAATCCCTCCTCCGGCATCTCTAAATACGCGCTTACCGCCTGCTCACCGACAAACACGGCCTGAACATCAGCATCGAGATCTAACTCATGGCGCACCATGCGGGCGCGGCTCAATTGTGCGGCGCGCTTTTTGGCGTAATCGGCTTTTAATTCAATAGGAAGACCACGATAAACCGCCTCGGCGATCAGTTCCCTGTCCATAGCATATAAGGTCGAAGGTAAATAAGCTGATTGCTCTGATAACGCCAATAACTGCACATCATCGCCCTGCATGATCCCTACGGCGCAGTTAGCACTACCATAATCAAATCCAACAAACATACCTTTTACTCCCGCGATAAAAAAGCCGAGCAAGATAACATAGTTTGCGATAATGCCCAAGGAGTTAACACTGCCGGATTGACTCGCAAACTGGCAGCGCGTATAGCGGGCTCATTGCGTAAAGCGCAGTTGTACGGGCAGTGTTTCAGTCCAATCCAAGATGATCATCTTAAGGTCATATTTCTGTCACACTCGTCATCAAGTTGACATATTTCCCTCGTATCTTTATCCCAGATAAATCTCAGACTGATTTTGGCGTGTACGCAGTATTTATCATTGAAATTCCTTCACTTGTCGGCAGTAAATCTGATTGCACAAAGGCGGATGAATGCTATTGTATATTGCGCCATGACGCTTGCTTAAAGGAGCTGTGCAGTGTCCCCGAATACCGATAAACTTTCGATTGATAAAGAACTCTCTTGGTTGTCTTTTAATGAGCGGGTATTGCAAGAAGCCTGCGATCCCAATGTTCCCTTAGTGGAGCGAGTGCGCTTTTTAGGGATATTTTCCAATAACATGGATGAGTTTTTTAGAGTACGTGTGGCTGCGGTCAGGCGCTCGATTCTGCTGTCATCCCTGCAGGAAGGTCGCAGTAACAGTCGCCATTTAATGGCAAAAATCCAATCGAAAGTGATGGCATTGCAAGAAAGGTTCGACGGCATATACACGGATTTAATGCGCGAGCTAGTGCGTCGTAATATTTTGTTAATCAATGAGAAACAATTAAGCGAGTTCCACAGCGACTGGCTGAAAAAGCATTTTCGTGATCAATTTAAACGCCATATCGCCCCGCTTATCGTCAATAACAATCGCGATTTGATCAAACAAATCAACGACGACGCCACCTATTTATGCGTGTGTTTGTTCACTAAGGCTCGCCGCCAATACGCCTTAGTCGAAGTGCCAACCAAAAACGTGCCGCGGTTTATCGAACTCCCCGCTGAAAAGAGTAAAGCGAAAAAGTATCTGATTTTATTAGATAACATTATTCGCCATTGCGTAGATGAGCTGTTTGGCCCCTTCTTCGAGTACGATGCCATCGAAGTGTATTCGATGAAGTTAACCCGCGATGCCGATTTTGATATCACCGACGAGCTAGAGCAAACTCAGCTCGAAAAAATGACTAAGGGATTGAAAAAACGTCTGACCGCCGAGCCGGTGCGCTTAGTGTATGACAAAGAAATGCCCGAACACATGTTGGTGATGCTCAAAGAAAATCTGAACATCAGCTCGACAGAATGTTTGATCCCAGGCGGGCGTTACCACAGCTTTAAAGACTTTATCGCCTTCCCCAATCCGAGTCGCGACTACCTCGAAAACGAAAAACTGCCGGCGCTCAATAGCGCAGGTTTTGGCCGCAGTGCCAACAGTTTCGATGCCATTCGGATGGGCGATATCATGCTCAACTATCCGTACCATAAGTTTTCCCATTTTACCGAAATGGTGCGCCAAGCGGCCTACGATCCGGCGGTGCGCTTTATTCGAATTAATTTATATCGAGTGGCGAAAAAATCCCATGTGATGCAATCGCTTATCGATGCAGTGAAAAATGGCAAACAAGTCACCGCCGTAATTGAACTGCGGGCCAGATTCGATGAGCAATCCAACATCGAATGGACCCGCATCTTAGCCGAAGCGGGCGTCAAAGTTCACCACGGTATCACCAGTTTAAAAGTGCATTCCAAGTTGTGCTTAATTGGCCGTGAGGAACAAGGGGAAATCAAACTCTATTGTCACGTTGGCTCAGGCAACTTTAACGAAGGCACGGCGCGGGTTTACACCGACTTGTCACTGTTCACCGCCAATCAAGAGATTGCCCGTGAAGTGGAGCAAGTGTTTGACTTGATTGAGCATCCGTATCGCCGCGATAACTTCCAGCATTTAATCGTGTCGCCCTACGATGCCAGACAAAAACTGAGTCACTTAATTGATAATGAAATCGTTAATGCCCAAAGTCATATGAAGGCGGCGATTACCTTAAAACTAAATAACTTACTCGATGAATCCTTGGTCCAAAAGCTCTATGAGGCTTCAGCCGCTGGAGTCAAAATCAAGTTACTTATTCGCGGTATGTGCTCGCTTATTCCGCAAATTCCCGGGATCAGCGACAACATCGAAGTCTACAGTATCGTCGACCGGTTCCTCGAACACTCACGAGTGATGCTGTTCCACGCGGGCGGCGAAAACAAACTCTTTATCTGCTCCGCCGACTGGATGAGCCGTAACATAGATAATCGCGTCGAAGTGAGTGTGCCGATTTATGATCTGCGCCTAAAACAAATGATAATGGATATTTTATCCTTACAATTCAATGACAACACTAAAGCGCGGGTCATCAACAAAGAACAAAGTAACCCCTATCGAAACCGGGGTAACAAACGAAAAGTGCGTTCTCAAATTGCCATTTATCAATATCTGATTAATTATGAGAAGCGCCAACTGCAAGAATTTAATGCCTTACGTATGTCCGCCCATGAGGGTGATGCTGAGCGAGAGAGCAACGCTGAGCCTGACATAACGCCCGAGTTACAGGCCAAAGCCAGCTAACGCTGGCTTTATATCGCTTTGATTGCCTAAGGATAATCCGATTGGTAGCCACACATTCGCACACACAGCAACACACATTACTAAAGTCGCAGGCACCACAAACCAATGCGCCCGCAAATGCTAAATCGCGCCACTTTGTTGCCATCGATATGGGATCGAACAGTTTTCATCTGGTCATCGCCCGTGAGCAAGATGGCAGCTTGCAGATTTTACACAAAGAAAAACAACAGGTTCAGCTCGCCACTGGGCTCAATGCGCAGAATATTCTCGACAATGACGCCATAGAACGTGGCCTCAATTGTCTGCGGGATTTTAATCAAAGATTTTCCAATCTCGACCAAGCGCAAGTGCGATTAGTGGCCACCCACACCCTCAGAATCGCCAAAAACCGCGATCAATTTATCGAGGCCGCGCTCGCCATCATGCCCTATCCGGTGGAAGTGATTTCAGGCCATGAAGAAGCGCGTTTGATTTATAACGGCATTGCCCAAAGCCAAGTGCTTGGAAAAAGTAATTTAGTCATCGACATTGGTGGTGGCTCGACCGAAGTCGTGATAGGTAAAAAGAATACCCCAACCCAGTTATCTAGCCTGCGCTGCGGTTGCGTGAGTTTTAACGAGCGTTTCTTTATCGATGGACTCATCACCCCTGCCTCATTTCGTGATGCTCAAAGCGCGGCCGACAAACAGTTCGCCTCGCTCTCCAAGGAATATTTCGCGGGCGGCTGGGAGCTGACGTTAGGCAGCTCAGGCACAGTCAAAGCCATCTGCGAAGCGATTCAAGAAGAACACGGTGATGAAACCATCACGCTGCCACGACTCAAACAGCTCAAAATCAAGTTGATCAAATGTGGCCATATTAGCCAAATTCAATTTGCCAATGTCGATGATAAACGCATTCCCTTAGTGCCCGCCGGACTTGCCATTTTAATCAGCTTTTTTAGACGCTTACCAATACAAAAGCTCGAGTTTAGCCCTGGCGCATTGCGTGAAGGCGTACTCTATGAACTAGCCAAAATTGGTCAGTATCAGGATATTCGCCACCGCACCGTCGACAGTATTGCCCAGCTTTATCATATCGATATGGCCCACGCCGCTAAGGTACGCGACACTGCCATGGCCTTGTTTGAACAGGTCGCCGATGAATGGCAATTAAGGCCCCATGCACGCTTGCTCGCCTATGGCGCAACCTTACATGAGATTGGGCTACACATTAATTCAAAGTCCCTGCACAAACACGGTGGCTATATCATCAGCAACAGTGACTTACCCGGGTTTAGTGAAGCCTTGCAGCTGGATTTAGCGCGGCTTATCACCAACCACAGAAAAAAGCCCAACGAATTAATGCTCGCCGAACTTGAGCCCAACCATAAGCTCACGTTGAATCGCCTGCTCTGCCTGCTGAGACTTGCGGTCTTGCTCAACCTTGGCCGTATCGCCAAGACGCTGACCTTAGATCATATTAAAGTGATCCCCGATGGGCTCATGCTAGTGCTACCGAGCCATAAGCGAAAAATCAGCCTGTTTATGAAGGATTTACAGCGGGAACAGAAGCAAATGCTCACGCTTGGGATGAACCTGCGGTTAGTGTCTAGTTTGACTTAGCTGTTACGGCGTTAACTCTGCCGAACGTGGCTGAGGCGAGTGTGGGTTAGCTCTGTGTGAATGATTTTAGCGAAGGATTCGGTGCTAAAATATTGCCCAGAATCGAGGGCAATTATCTCGCCTAAAAACAAGGTTAAGTTAGCTGTCAATCTGGCTTGGTAACGGGATTTCAACAGCATAGCGGTTGACTTAATCCATGCGCCACAACAGATTAAAGTTTAAAGGATTTTTAACCCTTCACTAAAGCACAAATTCCTGCTCGCGCGTTTGCCGCTGAGTGGGGATTTCTGCTATCATCCACGGCTGACTAATCATAATTCCACGAATTTAAAGATAATCAGAGTCAAACCCTTTTTATCTCGCGATATCAGCCCCATCGCCTGCAGGTACAAGTATGATTAACCACTTTAGTGTGCTCGGTATAAAACCCAGTGCCAAAGAAGACGACATTAAAAAAGCCTATCGACGGCTGTCAAACAAATATCATCCCGACAAGTTGTTAGGCGCCTCGGAAGAGGAAAAGCAGCAAGCCGCCGTACAACTTGAACGCGTTAAAAATGCTTATGATGTGTTGTCAGATCCTAAGCGACGAAATGCGTTTATCAAAGATTTCAATAACGTAATAGTGACCGATCCCGCTAGCGCCATGCGCGAGCTGTGGGATCAATTTTATCCTTGAGCGTTTTCTAGAGTAAGTGCCAAATGGTCAAAAAACTGAATATCTCACGCATTAATGAGCTAAAAAATAATGCCTACGACAATATCGAGTCCTACGACGATCCCGATACACCTAAAGCGCTAGAGCAATTTACTAGCCAAATCAAAAAGGTGTTAGAAGCCGATCCTAAGATGCTTGATACTGTGCCTGAGTACCTGCCTGTCGCGCTTTACGGTCGAATTAAGTTTCCCGCCGAAGCCAAACTCAAGTGGGCACATTGGATAAACACGGCAACTCAACCCGAGTGGGATGAGTTTAAAGTCACGATTGGCTTTAACAATGCCGATTTACCTTTAGTGTTAGCCGTGCGTGGTTACTCGGAAACCTTACTGATTGAAAGCTGCGCGGTACTGTATTTACTTGAAAATCAAGGTAAAGCAACGCCAGCAGCAAAACATCACGACGATGAAGATGATGACAACGATTATGTTGGCACCTCAGATAACGACGACGATGATGAAGGCGAAGAGGAAGATGGCTACTACGATCACTACGATGATGAGGACCGCTAATGAACACTAGTCTCATTGAGATTACCGTCGCCGAAATTAAAGAGTTGGCGGACGTAGAGCCAAAACAAGCGAGCAAACGCTTTGAAATCATTGCAAATACCATGAGCGACGAGCAATTAGTCGAAGTCATCGAACACATGGATATCGTCACGCTGACCCAAATCAACAGTCACCATGATATCTCTTGCCCTTCGATCATGTCTGAACTCATGACTCCAGAACAAATTCGCGACATCGTCTGTCAGCAACCTTTGTACTGGGAAGAAAAAATCAAAAACAATGCCGAAGAACTTATTCAGCATACCTTTGATTTTTTGACCTATTTAATTCGCATCCAAGATAGCGAAGAAAAGCAAACTGCGATTCTAGAATGTATCGCCGAAGATCCAGCGGGCCTCTTCTATCTGTCGATCCCTTTCATCGAAATGATGTTAGGCGAAAAACATGAAGATGAAGACGGCTACACAGATCTCTATGATGATGAAGAAGACACTGAAACCATAGGCTACGACAGCCGCGTCGCCAGTGAAGATGCACACAGCCTGAGCATAGACGACCCACGCAGCCTAATGGCCTTAATCCATGAGCTTGCGCCCGATGTTGAAAAAGCCATTAAGAGTCTGCTGCGTAACGAAAGCTCAGGTTGGGAAATGATCATCAGCAAGTTTGTCAACGAGCTGGTTATTCAAGCCAAAGAGAAAAACCAAGTGACGGATGAATACGCTGAAGTCGATGATATGTTTAGCTTTTTGGATTAAGGAATTATTTGATGCAACTGGTACTGCGTGATGTAGATCAAGGACCCTACCTGAGCAAGGTATTGATCCAAGGCCAAGCAGACGAAACGCTGAGCGGTGAACAGCTGTCACAAATCAAATCCAAAGCCATTTTGATGAGCCTCAAACTGGCCGATAAGTTTTACAACAAGTACAAAATGCACCTGCTTGAACAAGCAGCGCACGATGTCATTGGTGTGGTGAGTCTTGGTTTGATGGAGTTATCAAACCAAAATCCGCAGCAGGCGATACGCCTGTTGATCACCGCCGATGGCGTAGTTAAATGCTTTCAAAAAGGCTGGAGCATGCTCAGCACTGTCAGCAAGCATAAACTCGTCAACGGTAAGTCACTGTACGGCGATGTCGACAAGTTCTTGCTTGAACAAGTGTCTAGCCCGCCAGATGCAGAAGAATGGTTAGGCTATGAAGCCTATCAAGATGCCCTGCTTGAGCACCAACGCCAACAGTCAATTGCGGCCCTATTGGCACAGTTTTACGCGCAATCGAGCTATGATCCGCTAGATTTTCTCAATCTAGAGAGTGTATTAGCCGAAGCGGTACTGTATCGATTGTTGTTTGATGGCGCCAAAGTCAGACAGGATTTGAAAAAGCGTATCGGCAAAATCACCTTAAAAGAGGAATGGTTTACCCGTGAGCATATCGAATTGGAAACCCAGAAAGCGTTAGCAGAATTACCCACAGAACTCGCTGAAACCATCAGTAAAGATCTCGGTAAAAACTTTGTCCCCGCCCTACTGCGTACCCTGCACTTTGCGAAAAGCTACCGCGAACTCTTACTCAGCGACGCTTCACCCGAACGCTTAGAAAGATTCGAACACAAGGAAGGTCTCGTCGGCCTCCTCGGCTGGCCACTCTACATAGTACTTTGATCGGTACTTTAATCAGTAGTGTGTTCAGTAGGTTAACGAGTGCTTGAGTCACTTAGAAATGAGTGCTTTATTGAAAAATAAAGCACTTTTTTATTGTCTGTTATCCCCATGCCCAAATTCAACCTTCAGCATCTCATTCTCAGTTTTGAGTGGTTTTAGCGTAAAGCTTGATAACGCTTTGGGAACAGATAGGTGTTGGAAAGTAGTGTTTAGGGAGCAGTAATTTCAGTTGTTAGCAGTTTAGCGTTTACGGGTATCCACTAGCACAGGCTTGCCATGGCATTCGCTCGTCGACATGGTGAATAGAAACCTAGGGGTTCTGAGCTTATGAACGAGAGCCATGGACGGCGAACTGGCAGTTAAACAAGGATGTTGTTCAAGTCCTTCCTTTGGATGCTCGACCGCCCCGCGGACGGTCGTCTCGCCAATCATCATGGCTCACCTTTCGTGCATTCGCGTAATCTGTAGATTTAAAAGCGTTACGCAGCACGCTTTTGGACAATTCCGAGTTAGACTTTTAGCTCGAATTAGTGAATTTCGAATTAAAATTTCTATGGGCTAACGCCAGCCGTAACCGGAGCATAGGTAGTGAGCGCAGCGAACGAAAAATGCATCCGAGTTGACGGCATTGTTAGCTGATTCTTTGCTTCGATAATATCACATGCTATTCGACCCTCGAATACGTTTTCCCTTCAAGAACACGCTCCACTTGAGCAATATTTTTTGCGCCTATACGCGCAAAAATTTCTTCGGGTGAATATTTCTCGGCAAGCTGGTGTATTGCCCTTACTTGCTCGACCGACAATCTGCCATCTCGGCCACAAATTTGAGCAACAGCCCAATCATTATCTCGCCATTTTTCCGCAACCCAAGGCGCAGGGAGGCCTTTCCTCGGATGTTCCTTGAGCCATTCACTAATGATTCTGTCACGTTCATCTGGCACCGGGACATCAGATTGTTGAAGTAACCTATTTTCTCTAAGATAACGCAAACCAGATTTGCCGCCTGGAATCATATTAAGGCGACGTTGATCTTCCCAATGACCTTCGACTAAAAATTCTTCGGTTGCGTACAATTTTTCAAGATCATCAGTTATACCCATAACCTTGTGATTAACATAGGTGATTCGTCCTTTTTCCATTTCTTCTCGATATGTCCTATGGAACAGCAAAGGACTCCCTCCATTGATTGCTCTTTTATGCTCTGACCACCGCTTCTGCCAACTACGCGTTGTGACTCCCACATAAAAGAACCCGTCATTTGGATACGAGCCACCAGTCCCAAAAATATGTTGGTAAAGCACATATGCACTTTTGGGAAAATGTTTCGATGACAACAAGAAATGTGCAGGGATAGAAAAGAGCAAGCTCGGCTGAGTTATTTGACTTTCGTCTAGTTTTATTCGGCCTTGCCTAGCTGCTTGAATAAACAATGGATCAGTCACAAGATCGATAGAAATAATCGGCTGAAGCACAAGCTCATCTTCTTCGAGGAGCTTTCCAGATTGGAACTCAGTAGCTGCTCCGACTGTACGATGACCAGCCTCTACTTTTTTGAAAGGTGCTACAAATCCAGGGGCTTTTCCAAGGAAAGTTAACTGGACAACAGGAATCACCTGTCCCGGCTTTACCCTAAAGATGCCATTTGGATTCTTCGCAACTTTGATCCATTCCTCACCGTGGGGTGATGTACGTATAAAATTATTGAGCAGCGCTTCTACTTCGCGACGACGAGGAATCATTGGTTTAGGAGCTAAATGCTCCCACCACAATTTGTTGATTGTTACATCACTTCGCATTTATAGAAACCCCTGCTTGTAGCAGCTAACGCCTTGCTAAGCGGATAAAAATGGTTGGCTATAATCGCGAAGCAATGGCCAACTTTTTTATTCCTTTTAAGCAACTTGTTATGTGCATTTTTCAATTTCAGCTAGATGCTCTGGCTGAATGACTACTTCATATTCAACAGATTGATCTGAATATAATACCTTATCTTTAGGGTATTTTGTCTTCAGAACAACTCTTTTATTTTTATCAAACCAAGGCTGAGATGCATAATGTTGAAATGCAAAGTCGTATGCCCTTTCTTTTGATGTTGACCATGCTTGTCCATAATTTGTGTTTTCGTATTCTGAAATGCTACAGCCACGATAAAGAATTATTGGGTCATCTAGAGTTTCAATATCATTAGGCTCAAGTATTTCATTTAATACGACTTTAGGATACCAAACTTCATTTTCTTGTCGTGTGTAAAGTTGATGAAGTCCATTATATGCAAATGAACAAAAAGCATGCCTCAAAGAATCAATTGTTTGATATATTTTATCTTCATGGGAAAAGTCACCCATCAAACTAAGAGCATAATTATTAATTTCTTTTTCCGCTTCGTTATCTGCGCCCATTAAAAGTAACGGTTCTGGTCTATTAGTTTCAAATTTAATAAGCACTTGGGCGCAATTTTCAATCATTTTAATTAGCAGTTCTTTATATTCTTCTAAATCAGGCTCATTAATTTTATTTGTTATTGATGCAAGCTCAATTTTCATTGAGTTTGCAATAAAATCTACTACAAATTTACGAAACAAATCGACTCTCCATGAGTGGCACATAACGCCGCGCTCTGCGGCAAATTTGTAGCGCAGCGGAAAATTTGTCCGACAGCAGCGCTTTGTGTACGCCCAGCATGGGCATGAACTAATGAGGTGAAAGTCCTCTGTAGGAAGGTCACCGTTCAATAACATGCTGTTATTAAACGTTAACTACTAGCGAATGGCAAGGGCTTATCCGCGAGGATTGGTCTGAAGGAAGCCGCTAGCAAATTTGCGAGCTGATGAACAAGAACATCATATGAGGCGTAGGCTAGAGGTGAGTTGGCACAAGACGACGAAACCACGTGATCTAATGGCCACCGTAAATGATGCAGCAGTGCAAAGAAAGTTCATGTTCTTATCTGGGGAGATCTGCTTAACACGCGATCGGTCAATAACCAGTAAGGCTCTGGTCTATTAAGTGCCTTGGCTTTTCAATCTCATCGACTGAAAAGAGCGAACCAGATGAAAACCGATAGCGCATGACGGGGTAACTCGGTATGTGATTAAGCAGAAGTCAGCAGACGGCATAGTAGCCCAACGCCCATCGTAATGGTTGGGATATGGTGAAGGCCTGAACATTTAGAAGAAGGAGGAGTCTTGTCAAACTTGTCGATACCCACTACGTCGCCAGACGATTACTATCGGCAGCGTATTGATATGCAACCGGCCTTCAACAGCGATTTATTCCAACAACTACTCGAACCTGAAAATCTACACCGAGCTTGGCGTCAAGTTAAAGCCAATAAAGGCGCGGCTGGCATCGATGGCATGACTATCGAAGCCTTCCCGCTTTGGATGCAACAAGGCGGTTGGCAACGGTGTAAATCTCTACTGGAACGAGGTGAATATAACCCTTCAGCAGTCAGACGCGTAGAGATCGACAAACCCGATGGCGATAAACGCAAACTGGGTATCCCTAACGTCATTGATCGTGTGATACAGCAAGCTATTGCTCAAATTCTCACGCCGTTGTTTGACCCTTTCTTCTCGGCTAATAGCTTCGGCTTTAGACCGAATAGGAATGCCAAACAAGCGGTCTTGCAAGTCAGAGATATCATCAAACAGAAGCGCAAATTTGCCGTCGATGTTGATCTGTCCAAGTTCTTTGATCGAGTAAATCACGACCTGTTGATGACTCAATTGAGGATCAAGGTACAGGATAAGCGTCTGCTGGCGCTTATTGGTAAATACCTGCGAGCTGGTGTGATGGTCAACGACCAATTTGAAGCAAGCTTCGAAGGCGTGCCTCAAGGCGGCCCACTCTCGCCATTACTCTCTAACATTATGTTGGACAGTCTTGATAAAGAGCTGGAAAGCCGAGGGCACAAATTCGCCCGCTACGCGGACGACTTTATCATTTTGGTAAAGTCTATTCGAGCGGGAGAGCGGGTACTCAAGAGTATTACTCGCTACCTTGCCACTAAGCTAAAACTGGTTGTTAATGAACAGAAAAGCCAAGTGGTAGAGGTAGGTCAAAGCAAGTTCCTCGGTTTTACCTTTAACCGCGGGAAGATCCAGTGGCATGCTAAAACATTACACATTTTTAAACAAAAGATGAAACGCCTGACGAACCGAAATTGGGGCGTTAGCATGGGATATCAATTGTTTAAAGTACGGCAATACATGCAAGGCTGGATCAACTACTTTGGCATAGCCAACGCTTATCAAGGGTGTGTCGATTTAGACCATTGGATCCGTCGTCGAGTGCGTATGTGCTACTGGCGTCAGTGGCGAAAACCGCGGACTAAGGTACAAAACTTACTTAAACGTGGCGTCAGGATCCAAGCTGCCGTTGCTTGTGGGATCACAAGTAAAGGCCCATGGCGGAGCTCGAAAACACCAGGAATACAGCAAGCGCTGAGTAATGAGTATCTTAAGAAAGCAGGATTGTATTCACTGAGAGATGGATGGATCGCGGTTCACTATCCGAACCAGAAAACAGGTTAGGCGTTCTAAATGAACCGCCCTGTGCGGAGCCGCATGCAGGGTGGTGTGGGGGCTGGAGGCTAGATACCTCCGGCTACCCGATTAGGCATTTTGGGTTCTAGAACAACTTTTTCCAAAGAATCTCAAGCCTCGTACCACTTACACCTTTGCCAACATTATCTATGTAGTGGCACACTAATATTGGCCACCTAAATAGAGGTGATATTATTACCTCGTAGATGACTTTAGGTGAACACATGAGATCGACAACCAGAAAAACATTTAGTGCTGAATTCAAACTTGAAGCAGCCCAATTAGTCCTCGATAAAAACCATAGTATCATCGAAGCTGCAAAGGCGATGAACGTAGGTAAGTCCACTATGGATAAATGGGTGAGACAGTTAAAACTAGAACGCCAGGGTGGCACACCAAAAGCATCTCCGATTACCCCTGAACAAATTGAAATCCGTGAGCTGAAGAAGCAAATAGCTCGTCTTGAGGAGCACAATCTTATCCTAAAAAAGGCTACCGCTCTCTTGATGTCAGACTCGATGAACAATTTACGCTAATCAGCGCACTCAAGCAGAGCCACTCTATTCTCACAATTTGTAATGCATTCAAAGTGCATCGAAGTAGCTATAAGTATTGGCTAAAAAGAAAAGAACATATTGATGCAGACTTTACTATTTTATGCAGTGAAGTGAAGGCCGCACATCGCATTAGTCATGGCTCTGCCGGTGCGCGAACGATAGCGCAATTAGTGACTAACAAAGGGATTGGTCTCAGTCGTTATCGAGCCCGTAATCTAATGAAAAAGCTTGGGTTATTAAGCTGTCAGCAGCCTAAGCATTCTTATCGGAAAGCGACACAAGAGCATGTTGCAATCCCCAATACGCTTAATCGACAGTTTGCAGTAACTCAACCAGATCAAGTGTGGTGTGGCGACGTGACGTATGTTTGGGTCGGTAATCGCTGGGCCTATCTAGCCGTTGTTTTAGACTTATTTTCCCGCAAACCTGTTGGATGGGCTTTGTCATTATCACCAGATAGTGAGCTGACCTGTAAAGCTTTGAAAATGGCATTTGAGTTAAGGGGTAAGCCTGAGAATGTGATATATCACAGCGATCAAGGTTCACATTACACGAGCTTGAAATTCAGACAATTAATATGGCGTCTTCAGATTGAGCAAAGTATGAGTCGTCGCGGGAATTGTTGGGATAACGCACCAATGGAGCGTTTCTTTAGAAGTTTGAAATCTGAGTGGATACCCGCCAGTGGTTATGGGAATTTTACAGAAGCAGATAAAGAGATCACAAATTACATCACTGGATATTACAGTGAGACCAGACCCCATCAATATAATGGTGGGTTAACGCCAAATGAGTCAGAACGTTTATATTGGAATGACTCTAAAACCGTGGCCAATTTTACTTGACCACTACACTAGCCCGCGAACCATTACATACAAACCGCCCAATATTTGGATTCCTTCAGTAACTCCCAAACCGGAATAGCTAAATGTCGGAAAGAAGACATAATAGGACATGATTAAACCGACGCAGAATTCGAAGGCACCATACGAAAGACGGAAATTTTCTCTATACCAGAATAACGCCAAACCTAGAATAGGCAATCCGACCATCGTTCCCCAAACAGTGATTGTGGATACCAACAGGTCTATATTCGAGTAAACAATGTTTCCGGCTGCGGAAGCGAGCACACCAAGAACAAAGCTTATAAAGATGTAACGTCTCTGAGATGAAACAACTTTCTCTGCTTTATCCTCGATGTCTTTATTTAGAGAATCCCCTTTACTCTCACCAATAAATTCAGAGCCAGTAATAGATTTAATATTGCGGCTAGATAGAAAATAGGCCAAAGCTTTATCGTTTGTTACTACGCACGGAGTATCGATCCCTTGCTCCTCGGCATAGGCGATCGCTATTCGAGCAATGTCAAAATCAGCTCCACTTAGACGCTGGGCATTTCTATCAGATTGGATAAGATCGTTTTTTAGATTTTCAGGCGCATCAGCAATTTTTACACCTGTAGGAATAGAAGACGCGACTAGCTCCGCGATATCAGCCCATTTGCTCCCTTTCCCCCTATGGGAGAGCTCTTCCATTACTGCTCTTGGAATAACAAGTTTCCGATTCCCAGCTCTAGACAATATTTGTGGGTGCTGAAACAAAACACTTGTATCGATAATGTATCTACTTGGCATAAACTTTCCTAATGCCTAACGTCTTAGTATTTATGCGCTGCGCTGTTTGCAGGGCATAAATCGCTTGTTGGACTTGGCCGCTGCCACATCCATGTCAATTTGTATAAATGATGCTATAGGAATTTGCTTTTTTGCGGTAGCGGTTTTTTATACAGCTTGATGGGTAATCACTTGATATCGTTTTAGCTTTCTCATTTTTCGCGCTTATTTTTTGCTGATGAATCGCTATCTAACGACTCAAAACTCCAAGAAATACACCTCCCCTCGGAGTTGCCGCAGGGCGAATAGACAAATTGCGTGAGTCTCGCCATGGATGGCGAGCTAGCTTTCGCAGGTGCAAGGACGCATCCTTCGGAAGCAATAGCAAATTTGTCAATGAGCACAAGGGGCTTTCAACTCCGTTGGGGGCGTCTTGGAGCATCCAAGGAGGATAGGACGAGCAGTCCTCCTTGGTCGGGTGTGGGGTGAAGCCCCACGACTTTGATTTTGATTAAAGCATTCAAACTACGAAACACACTTTGGGGCATTAGCTTTTTAGCTAAACAAACAGCAAAAGGGTTAGTTAAAATTGGCATTGTTCCACCAGTGATCTTCTAAAACATGGATATTTTATTAGAGCCCTCAGGGATACTTCTTGTTAAATAAAGAGGTGAAGAGTCACTGGGTATACAATGAAAATTGATGCGTCACAACAACTGACGACAACTTTATCTTGCTTTTGGGCAAAAAGAAAAGCCCGCGGCTGCGGGCTTTGAGTCACTTAAAATCAACGGAATACAAGGACTGACTTAACGATACGTCAGCGTCGTAGTATCCGTTAACTTATCGTTATCTTTAACGGTCAGTTCAACTGTGTGTTGTCCACGGCGGGCAAGGCGTAATACCACTTGACCGTTAGCGCGGGTGCCATTGTCGAACGTCCATTTATGTTGCTTGATTACGCCATCGGTATCGTAGCTAGTCGAGATAAACATATCGACGAACAATAAATTGATACGCTGAATTTGCGCAACAGGCGGTTGTTTTACCTCACCAACCACCACAGACACAGTTTGTGACGTGCTATGGGTTAAGCCGTCGTTATCCGTCACAGTTAGCGTGACCAGATACTCGCCGCTTTGGCTGTAACTGTGAGTCACTACCTCACCCACTGCGACTGTATTATCACCAAAGCTCCACTCGGCAGACACGATTTGTCCATCGCTGTCGGTTGAAGTGGATGTCAGTTGCACTGCAGCACCATTCACCACTTGGGTGAAACTGGCCACTGGCGCGACTTTTTCCGCTTCAAGTAAAAGTGAAATCACCACAGGATCGTGATCCGATGAGCGATACGCATCAGTTGCGAATAAGTCTTGGATTTGAGTAGGCGTCTTAAACTCTTCGTTGTAATCCAATACGCGCGGCTCGTCGGTATTGATATGCCATTCAGTCACATCCACCACTTTATCCAGCAGGGCGGTGTTTGCTAAAGCATGGTCCAACTGACCCGATTCTGCCGAGAACACATAGGAATAAGGGTTCGGCTTTTCAAGTTTGGCAAACAGCTCACTAAAGCCCGCGTTACCTAACGCCGTTAATGGATCTTCCTTCGCATAGGCGTTCAAATCACCAATCAGCAGTATGCCTTGATCTGGATATTGCTCGCTGATCCATTGACCTGCGGCAGTCGCCGCACGGGTACGAGTGATATTACAGTTGCCTTGACCATCATTGAGATCAGGATCGCCCGCACATTCACTGCCCTTAGATTTAAGGTGATTAACCGCAACAACCACGCCCTCTTCACTGCCGTTCACGCTAAAGGCTTGGGTCAGCATTGGACGGTTTTTACTGTCGTCAAACAGGGGCTTTTGATCGCTATCTAATGGCGAATTGGCACTGGATAGAATGCGTGCAGCGCCCTGCGGCGTGACTTTATCACTACGATAAATCAAGCCAACTGTGATGGCATCGGTGCCAATCGCATTCATGCCTGTTGGCGCGATATAAGCGTAACGCACTTCACCCACAGCGGCATTCAAACCTGCGACTAAATCAGCAATGGCTGAGTTAGCGCCAAAGCCATCGTTCTCGATTTCCATCAAACCAAATACGTCGGCACTAATGCCCACCATGGCGCTGACAATCTTCGCCTTTTGACGCTCAAATTCGCTCAACGTATTGGCACCACGCGCAGTTGGGAAACCTGCACCTTGACCATCACCATTGAAGTAGTTAAGTACGTTAAAGCTAGCGACTTTTAGATTACCGCCCTCAACCAATGTGGGTGCGATTGGACGTGGGTTTTCCGCCACAAAGTTCACCGTCTCGATTGGCATAATGCGATACAAATTAAAGCCATAGTGCATTACACCCGTAAGCGATGTGGCTTTATCGCCTACACGCACAGTGTTTGATGCGCTCAAACCAGGAGCGGGGAATTGCACAGGATCTGGATTCTGCGCCGTTAAACCGTCATCCAATAAAATACTGTCACGTTGGTTGGCTGCGCTCACTGCCAGCGCATCCGCGCCCGGTGCTGCCACCTGCGTACCAATAAAGTGACGCTGACTGCCTAATGAAATCTCGCCGTAACGACCGAGGTTGTAGACTTCGTTCACCACTAAATCTTGGCTGAAACGAACACGCATGCCCTCAAATGGCTCAAAATCATCACTGCTGTTAACCGGTAAGGTCACCACAGCCGCCGTTGGTAATGCTTGTGCAGTGGCACACAACTTATGATCTGATACAGTCGTTAGTTCAGTTAAGCCTTGATATTCAGTGACTTTGGCTTTTAAACGAATACGATCGCCCGCCACATAAGCTGTGGGCGCAGTGCCGGTATACACAAACACCCCTTCCGAGGTTTGTGGATCGCTATCGGCTTCGTTATCGGGCATTTGTACAAAAATGCCCTTAAGACCGGCTTCTTGATTACTGACGACAACCGCTTCAACCACTAAGGTTTGACCATTAAGAGGACTGGCAGCGCCCGCGCCCTGAAGCGCATGAATTGCTGTGGCTTCTTCGCCGCACACTAAAGAACTCGGTGGAGGGTCGACGGGATCGGTTGGCGTGCCCGCGCTGAATTTACCGAGATCAGAAATATCATCCTTCGCAAAACCTAACCAAGTGCTAAAGCTGACAGCATCGTCACTGATGGGATCGGCAATCAGCTGATCAGGATTACGACGCAGGGTATTATCTTGAGTGGATAAATCACCACTGCCCCACTCGGCACCGGGATCGACACCAACTTGACCTAAACTATCAATCACTTGATTTTGATAAGTCAGTTCAATCGCATCGTCGCCGTTAAAGAAGCTGGCGCTACTCTGTTGATTGGTCACCGCAAGAATATCGGCAGACGCGTCGTTATCGGCAACCACATAAGTCGCACCCGCGGCTAATGAGCCAGTGAGCGCAATGGTCGTACCGACGTTGGTGCTGCCATTGAAATAGAAACGCAATTGGTATTGGCTTAAATCAATAACGCCCGCAGTTGGGTTATACAGTTCGATAGCTTTATTGTTGCTGCTGCCTTCGACGTATTCTGAAATGATCAAATTATCCGCGCCATGGGCAAGCCCACAAACGCTGCTGATGGCTAACGCCAGCACAGTTTTAGTGTTAAACATTGAGACCCCTAAATGTATTGTTTTAATATTTTGTATTGAATTGCGATTTAATTGATGTGCTTAGATGCTTCAAGATGATGTCACCTCGAACACTGACGATACTATAGGCGACCAAGGTTACAAATTAGTTGCGTCCAAGTTGCAACTTAAGGTTGATATTATTGGTGCGATTTAGCGATCAGAGCTAGGAAGAAAGCAGTACGGGGAATGCTGGCCGCCCATTAACAATGCGGCCAGAAATAATCAATGTGATGGGGATAAATCGCTCTTAACAGATATAAGCAGAGCCAATGGATAAAAGCCCTGACGCAGGGCTATAAGGGCTCAAGTTTTTCATCGAGTAAACTGACCAGCAGTAACTCACCTTGGGCGTTCACCCTAAACTCGCCGTATTTAGCCGCACTGAAATGATCGGCTTGCCCTTCTTCAAAGAAAAAGCTGTTCGATGCGAGCTTGATTTGATTACCACGAACACGAAATTGCACCCGCAGCTGATCTTTACCGAGAGCTTGGTCGGTATAAAAATCCATAAAACGCGCCACTTTTTGCTCATCTAGTGCCAGTAACAACTGACCCTGCATTTGTTGCGGCGCTAAGGCGCTACGCACATCGCGGGCAATGGCATATTCCAGCGCCATGTAATCCCCCTGCATTAACGAGCGCGGATCGACTGGCGCTAATGCAAAGCGCACGACTTGGCCGTGATTAAGCAATTGTTCGAATTTGAAAATGCGCCAATTCACGCCAGCGAGAATCGCAACAGTCGTAAAAAGTACTATGCCCAGCGCCCATTTATGTGAAGCCGCCAATTTTCCCATCACATTGCCCATCACATAGTCTCCTTGGCATTTTCATTGGCAGGAAATAACCGCCACACCAGCATCCTTGCCACCAGCAGCAGCGCGCCTAAACCCATCAAATAAGCAGATTTCAGCAGTAGTGTTGTTTCTAAGGAATAATAATATCCACTGACAAACAGCAGCGCCGACATAATTCCCATGCCTTTTAGCCAAGGCTCATTGCAATAATGGCCAAGCAAGATCAATAGGATAGCCGTCGATAATCCCTGCATGGGTAAAGATAAACCGCTAATAACCATTAAACCGAGAAAACAGCCTATCGCCGCCATTGAGCTAAGTGATTGTTGGCGTTTGCGAAATACAGTGACCAACAATAATCCGCAAATGACAAAAATAATCGACAGATGGCTTAGCGTGAACCACAGACTTTGTTGCCAAGGACTGAATAAGGCTTCAAAAATACTGTCCATGCTAAAGGCATGCATCAGTTGCAATGTAACTAACGCCAGTGCAAAGCCGTAGATAAGCATGCACGCTCGGCGGTAATGACGCCCGAACCGATTGATATTGAACAACACTAGGCTAATGATTAAGGCAAACAGACTTGGGCAGACATTGAGCCATTCGAATTTAGCCATGAGGCCAATCACGCACCAACTTAAGCCAAACGCGAACACAAACTGGGCTAATCCATGGGCAATTAATCCCCACAACAGCAAGAGAATACCCGCCATACACAGATACCAGTTGAGGCTAAAATCATTGTCGATTAAATCATAGAATCCCCAAGCCACACTGATTAAACCACTCAAACAGGCGGCAAAAGCAAATTGCTCAATGAAGATCTGTTGCCGTGGCAAAAAATACAACCCAATGCCCACGGCTAAATAGGTTAAGCCGATAAATAAAGCGACGCCCTCGCCTACCCGCTCAAAAATAGCGCCAAATACCGCCATCATAAAACCCAATAAAAACAAAGCAGCGATCCAAGCGGCAAAGGCCTGCATAGCGGCAATATACCAAGGAATATCCTGGTTTTCAGGCATTTGGGGCGTGTTGACTTTGCCCTCGGCATACAAGGATTGCCACAGTGTTATCAGACTGGATTCACCCGATACATCAATTGAAGCGGCATTCTCTTTTGCAGGAGACTTTAAGGGAGTCACTACTGAACTCGTTAAAGAATTGGTCACCATGTCGCCATCCGGTAAGTCATTATTGTTGCTCATGAATGTCTCCCACTTTCCCTTGGGTCGCTCTCGCTGAGGGCTCAGGCTCTAATTCAGACATAGGTTCAGGTTCTAATTCTGACATAGATTCTGACAGTGGTTTAAGCTTGCGACTGAGTGCCTTTAACCAAATACTCAAGCCTGTGCTCGCCAAAATGATGTAAAGCCCAATAAACAGAAACCCGCCTATGGGATCATTGTCCTCAAACATCAACCGTATCAGTAACGCAGCGCCCACGGCAATCAAGCTAAAACCGCCCAAGGCCAAGGGATAAATACGCGGTAATCGATAGCGAAAAATAACGAATCCCAACACTAGATGGGCAAGATAACCACTGATGACACCAGTGCTAAAGCCATCACCTTTAAAGAAATCATCGAAAATCAGCCAAGTGATTAACCAAGTAAAACAGCCCATCGCAAACAGTGAACACGCATATTCGAGGATTGGCGCATGCCAGCGCCCCGCGACGTTGCGGCCTAACAAGACAAAAGCGTAATAGATAGCTAAATTCAAACAGATAAAGATCAGCAGTTGGCCTTGTTCATCCAAGAAGGCTCCCCATAAATGGGAAAAGGAATCTAAAAATATCCCTATGCTTAGGTTAATAAGTCCCACCAGCAGCAGCCATAAACCATCGAATCCCGCCACCCAAGCGAAAGGCAAAATCACTAACGCCCACAGGGCGAATAACTGCCAAGGATCGGCGCCCGTTTGATAGGTTTGCCCAACCAGTGCTAATAGGCCGCCCACCAATACGCTCGCGGCCAATAACACACCATTGGCTGTCGTCGCACCAAATCTGCTGTCGTTGCTTTGGTTACTATGACTATGGGAATGGGAAGCAGCTGAAAGGGAATTAGCACGATAATATAGCCAAGCAAATGCGCCGGTGGCGAGCACTATCGCCACTTCAATAAGGCCAAATTTGGCAAAACGCCCGAGGGATTGCCAATTGTAGGCAAAGAAAAAAATCACTCCAGAGGCAAAGCTCAAGGCGCCAAACCAGAGTAATAAGTTAGCGATTAAGCCACGCCAGCTCGACGCATCTGGCAACACTGTGACCTGCCGATAAAGCGTATTCGCTTGCTCTTGCTTAATATGTCCCTGTTCAACCCAGCCACACACTTGAGATTTTATCTGGCTCAATGTGAGTTCTCCCTCATCCTGTTTGCGCTAGCTTACTATGACCTATTCAAAATTCGCACAATATCGACAGCGTTGAGTAAATTAAATTGTGTATACTTGTAAAAAATCATTAACCTTTGGCATGATTAGGGGTGACCATGGTAATAAGACTGTTGTATCGTCTACTCTTTAGTTTCATTTTAGGGATCAGCGTATTTTCGACCGCAATCGCCCAAGACAAAAGTCTGTCGCCCACAGCACCTAATACAATAGTACCCAATACAATACCGACCATTCATGTCGGTGGTTATCAATTTTCTCCCTATGTGAATCTACAACAGGACGGCCGCTACACAGGCCTCACCCTCGATATCATTAATGCATTGAATCAAATACAACAAGAAGTGTTTTTTGAATTTACCGTCACCAGTGTTGAGCACAGATATAAAGCCTATGCCTTAGGTCGCTTCGACATGATGATATTTGAGAACCCCGCTTGGGGATGGCAGAAAATAGCGGATCAGTTTATTCCGCTACACATGATAGATGGGGAAGTGTTTATTGCGCTTAAAGCAAAAGCACATAATCAAAATTATTTCAAAAACTTAACCAATAAGTCAGTCGCATTCGTTAAGGGCTATCACTATCAGTTTGCCCACTTTGAAACTGATGCTGACAAGTTGGCAAAGCAATTTCGCCCCTTGTTCGTCAGTAACAACAGGGCCTCTATCGAAAGCATTCTGCGCGAACGGGCAGACATAGCGCCCGTCACCCATTCCTATTTGCAGTATTATTTAAAGGTGAATCCACAAGACAGGCATTTACTTTTAATATCAGACAAATGGGACCAAGAGTACGATAACGGCATCTTACTTAGCCTCAGATCATCACTCGATGCTAAAAAGCTTTCACACTGGGTTCAGCTGCTCATCGACAATGGCAAACTGGCCGAACTCGCCGCCCAATACGGGATTAAGTCGAGCCAATAATTCACTTTTTGTTTCTTCAAGGCGTTAACGCTTTAAGCGCGACGATTATCCAAGTGCGATTAGCGATTTAGGCGACGGATAAGAGTGGTCCCAGCATAGCCAAAGTGCCGATCAACAAGAAAATTAAGGCTTGCACTATGATCATCTGGCCACTATTTGGCGGGCTCAAAGTGGCAATGTAAAACTGCCAAATTGCGAAGATCCCGTAATTCATCCCAAGAAATAACAATAAGCTAAAGGCATACATGCCTGGGATCACCTTAAGTGCGCAGGCTAAAAGTACCGCAGTTGAGGCCACAAAAAACACTGACTGGCAGTGAAATAAACAGCGCAACATTTGCTTGCTCTGCTGGGACACATTTGCCTTTAACAACGGCGCCAATAGAACACGTTTACCATAGATTAAATGGTATCCACAGACTCCAGCACTCAAGACAGTCGCTGCCATTAATGTTAAAACCATACTGCTCCTAGTTAGTGCTCATATTTGATGGTGTTTGCAAATCAATGCGTAAACAAAACGAGAATAGCAACCCTCGGCAATAAGACCCTGAAAACCCCAGTTGAGTTTCAGCTTAACAAAAATAACCTAGCTGGCTAAGAATCATTGAGTCAACCGGACCGCAACCAACACACATGGGCCTGATAAAATGAACTCGCGCAGCCCAGTGCTAAGTTCTTAGCGCAAAAAGGAGCCCTTAGGCTCCCTTAGTTCACATGTTTAAAATTACAATGCTTAAAATCACATGCTTAAAAACCTGTGCTGACTATAACCTGCGACTACATAGTCGCCATAGTCCAATAATCTAAACGCTTTTGTGGATCGGCTAATAGGTTTTTACATTCTTCTTTATATTTACCCATTAACGCACCTAAGTTACTTGAGCCACCTAAGCTTTCGATTTGACGCGCTTTAGCAGCGGCAACCGCTTGAGTCACCTCAGCTTCAGAGCTGTATTTCTTAGCTAAATTCTCAGACTCAATTTTAGAGCTTTTTAAACGCTCACCCACGGCCTGCATTTGTGGTGCATTCATCGCCCCAATGGCTTCTGAGCTAATTTGATAGTAAGCGGCACATTCAATGGCTTCTTTACTAAACGCTTTTTCTGCTTCATCAGCCCAAACTGCAGTACTGGCACTCAATACTAAACCACCTAATACTAACGTTTTTACCTGAGTTAACATGTTACTTTTCCTTTTAATCGCCATAAATAAACCTACTCAAGCCCTCGGTGGATCTCAAGCTCGTAGATATAAAAATCTTGGTTACGCACAAAGCCTAAGCCTTCATACAAGCCCTGCGCGCGCTGGTTTTTTGCTGTGTTTCTAACATCAAATAACTCATATTATGCGCTTTGGCATAACTGGCGGCCTGCTGCACTAGCGCTCGCCCAATACCGACACATCGAGCATGTTGAGTCACATACACATCATTGAGGATCAACATTGGAGCCATACGTAACGATGAAAAGCTGGGATACATTTGCACAAAGCCTAATCCAAGCCCTTGATTATCTTTGGCAATAAATATCACCGATGACTCATCTAACAATCTTGCATGAATAAACTGCTCCGCGGCCGCTACATCATCCCTGCGCCCATAAAACTGTCGGTACTCATTGAATAACACTGCAACCTCATGGGCATGAGTCACATCGGCTCGAGTTATAATGCTTGCCATGGGCCTTCCTTTTTATCGTTAGAGTGTTGGCGGTCGTTGTCGCAATCGAAATTGCAGACTGTTTTTCACCGCTGGCCACTCAGCATCAATAATGGAATACACCACAGTATCGCGAATTGTGCCGTCTTTAAGAATTTTGTGATTACGCAACACACCATCTTGCTTAGCACCCAGTCTCGCAATCGCTTGTCTGGAGGCTTGGTTATGCCAGTGAGTCCGAAACTCAACAGCTATGGCATCTAAGGTTTCAAAGGCAAAGGTCAATAACAATAGCTTAGCTTCGGTATTGATCCCCGTGCGCTGGGCACGTTTTGCATACCAAGTGTAGCCAATTTCAAGACGACGATTTTCAGGCTCCCAGTTGCAAATGCGCGTGCAGCCGACAATTTCACCGCTCACTCTATCCCGCACTGCAAAGGGAAAACTCTGACCCCGCGCTTTTTCTTCGAGGGCTTTAGTCACATAAGACTTCACCTCGGCGGGTTCTGGCACACTAGTAAACCACAAACGCCAAAGCTGACCATCTGTCACAGCTAAACTCAATGCCGCCACATGGGACAAAGATAAAGGCTCAAGCACAATATGCTCACCCGTTAAACAACCTAAGTTATCTTCACAGCCCACAGTCTCGCCTCCGTTAGATAATAGAAAAGTGTGTTGTTGCGCACATTTTTATCTAGCCTAACATTAAACGAGAATAAAAAAATACCCTATTTTCAGCATGATTGGACAAATTTACCCCATTGTCGGCGGCTTAGATTACCTAAAGCTTAAGAGTGTAAAAAAATTTGAAGAAATGAGTGAATGGCAGTTAAATCCGCTTGGAGTCAATACTGCTATCACAGAATACGTCGCGAAATGAGATAAGCAATCGGGGCCAATAACAGCAAACACCTAAATCTGCGTTCAGTATTTAAGCGTTTGCTATCCGTTGAAGCTAGCCACCATAGTTAAAAGTTAAAGGCTAAAGTTAAAAGCCATGCACACTGTTACTGACCCTAAACCAACCCGCAATACTATTGCGCTGGGCTAAGGTTTTAGTCACTTCATGGGGAAAGCGCTCACTGAGAAAAATCACAAAATGGCCCATTTTAGGTGCTATGCGTTCAATCTCAATGTCAGCTTCATCATAGATAATCAACTCGCCACAATCAGCCGCTTTCCAGTCAGGATTTAAGAAAAACACTGTGGTTAAGATACGGTTTTGACTGCCTTTTAGCGCATCGACATGTTTCTTATAGAATGCCCCAGGCTGATATACCGCATAGTGACTTTCATAGTCGAATAACCCCATAAACAAACGACGATTTAAGCCATTTTTGAGTTGCGTCATCAGTTCAAGATATTGGGCATCAGGCTCGTTGTGCTCTTCTAGCCATTGTATTCTGTCGCGGCGAATATCGGGGTTTAATTGCTGCTCTGCGCCACGACCAATGGACGCAGCTTTTAGCTCATGTGCTTGCGTTGATTGAATTTTTTCCAATAGTACTTGGCTTATATTGTTTGGAACTAAGTCAGGTAAAAAGATATAGCCTTTGTCTACCAAGGCATCAGCGATCACGTCCAGCATTGCTTCACTTAATTGCGAAACCATTATGCTACATCCAATAAAAGGGCTACGCTTTTGCTGTACTCAAGGGCTCAAGGAGGGATTAAGTGAGCCTGATTTTCGAGGGGCGTCAATAAGAGATATGATTGCCATATCTCAACAGTAAATTTTGCAGAATTTTAGAGTAAAGAACGCCGAATTACAATAAAATAAAAACCACTATAAACAACAACTTAAATTCAACTAAACAGTTCAACTGGCTCATCATCTGGGCTAAGCTGCACACACTGCTCAAACTGTAATCCCAGTTTGTTCAGCAATGCCTTTGACGCGCCATTATGGGCGCTCACAATCGCCACAATACGCTCGATACCTAAACTTTTGCCTAAATCAAAAGCGGCTTTCGCGGCTTCGAATGCGTAACCCTTACCCCAATATTGCGGCAAAAATGCATAGCCTATGTCGACATTATCAAGCGTCGGCCGTTTGATTAAACCGCAAATTCCTATGGTGAATCCGTTCTCCGCAAGCACCACGGCATAAAAGCCAAAACCACATTCGGCATAACTTTTCATTGGTCCATTGAGGATATAATCCTTGGCCTGCACAAGCGTGCGTACTCCCCTGTCCCCTATATTCTCAATAAAGCCTTGGCTATTGAGCAAGACTAACATAAATGAAGCATCGGCTGGGGTTAACTGCCGCAGGATTAATCTCGGAGTACGCGCAACTTGCATAGGATTTCTCCACTAAAAATAGACAATGTTTATAAAAATATAGTCATAAGCTTTTTCATAAATAACGGACGTATTGGCTGCCGTCCTTTTGCGGTTTTTGGGGTGCCACAACCGCTGGCGTACCGACATACAAAAAGCCGACAATTTGGTCGTGTGGTTCAAGGCCTAAGGCGGCATTCACATTAGCATCGAAGGCAAAATCGCCCGTGCGCCATACAGCGCCTATGCCTAAGGCAAAAGCCGCTTGTTGCATCGCCATCGTTGCGCAGCCCGCTGCAATTTGTTGTTCAAGTACAGGCACTTTAGGGTGTTGCTGCGTTTTTGCAACGACAGTGATCACCATAGGCGCACGCATTGGCATACCCTTGGCTTTATTAACGAAATCCTCGTCGGCGCCGCTGGCTTTAGCCGCCTCAACAAAGATATCGGCTAAGGTGTTTAACCCTTGATCTGTGGCAATAATAAATTCCCATGGGGCTAATGCACCATGATCTGGCACACGAATGGCAGCATCTAAGATGATTTTTAATTGACTCGCATCGGGAGCGGGAGCGATTAATCGCGGGGTCGATTGACGGGTGAGCAAAAGTTCAATAGCGTCCAAGTTCTTATCCTAGTTCGATATAAATTGCGTTCAAGCATAGCAAATTGCAGGCAAAGAGGCATAAAAAAATCCCACCACATGGATGGGATTTAACGCTTTGATTGCGCTTGAAAATCGAGGGCTCTTTATAAAAGGCTTACTTAACCCCGCAACGCTTAGCGATGAAATAATCTAGGCTAGTGTAACGGCCGCCGCCTAAGGTAAAGAGTGCCAACAACATAATGAAATAAGTGGCCGCAAACTCAATACCATTATTAAGCACAGCTAAGTTACCTGAGCTGGTCAGCCAGTCGTAATTACCATGCTCCTGCAATATTTCTTTAGCTTTCGCCAGTTTATCCCCTGCTTCAAGCACTCTGTCGTTGGCTAGCCAAGAACTGCCATCGGCAATCGCTAACCAGCCATTTTGCCAATGCACGGTGAATGCAGCCACCAACATAGTGACCATCAAAGGGATAGAAATCAGCCGAGTCGCAAGCCCAAGCAGTAACAAGATAGCGCCAAAGAACTCGGTTCCCGCCGCCAGTCCTGCCATTACCGCCGGCATTGGCAGGCCTAAACCCCAATCGGGATTGGCAAACCAAGCCACCGTATCGTCAAAGTGAGCGAGCTTGTTATAACCCGCTTGCATCAACACGGGCGCAAGGTAAATCCTGAGGGCTAATGGCGCTACGCCATCGAAATAGCGACTCATATTGAGCAATTTTTGGTAAAGGGATGCAAGTGGCATAGTGTCTCTCTTTGACTAATTTATTGGCATGCAGGAATAGACCCTAGCAAGCCCATTAATCTTTCATGGCCTAGGCTTTTTTTGCACTTGTCTCTTTTTCAATGGCTTCTTGATTAAGCTCGGTGAGATCTTGAATGAGTCCGCCCAACTTTTTATAAAAGTGCTTCGACTGCTTGTCCGATAAGCTCGTGTTCATCGCTAGCAGTAAGGTCCCAAAAGCCTCAGTATTTTTGCGTAAAAACACTTTATGTTGCTCAGACTTAAGCTCATCGGGCTGCGTCATCAACAGGGTCAAACGCTCAGTTAATAGCGCTTTGTCGGCGCGCTGCCCAAGGGCAACCTCAAACTGACGTAACCATTCGTGCCGGTATTCGAGCCACATATCTAAGGTGGATAAACGCTGTTGATTATACTGATGAATAAGCACTTTTTGTTCTGCACTCACACTGCCAAGCCAGTCATCAAATTGCTCTTGAAGGTTTTCGTCGGCCTCTTTTTGTAACTGCGTTGGGGTTTTGCCGGCAAACTCTTTGACAAGCTCCTGCTCATCTTGCCGTAATTTGGCGAGGATTTGCTTCACCTGTTCATCGGACAAGGACATGATGATGGGCAGTAATTCTGGCAAAGCAAACTCAAACAAACGAAACCAATGCCGCTTAGCAATCTCCACATGCTCGGCCCATAATACTGGTGTTAAGGTATTGGTTTTGATGAGGCTTTCGACTTCGGTTAATTGCACCACATAGTGGGACAATTCTTTGGATTGATGCCACAGGACAAATTTTTCAATGAGGGCGTCAAATGCCTTTTGCTGCGGTTTATCTAAGGTAACGTAGTCCTCTTGCTCCCAACCGATAGCCCAATCGAGGAAATGGTAACTGAATTTAGTGGAACAGGCGCTTAAGCCTAAGAGACACACAAGTAGCATCACGCCTTTTTTCATACTGAATCATCCATCCTAGAACTGTTACTAATATGACGCTTGAGCCTATATAAAGTTGCCTCTTATATCAAACAAGTTTGTCTAATAAAGGTTTTTAATATGTTAATACTTTGCCTGCTTTAAATCGCCAATCGTGCCGCTAATCGTTATGATTCTTGGGTGATGAGCGGCCAAAAACAATCAAACCATGCGAGATAGTCGGCGCTACGACTGGGCTCCGTTTGCGCTGCCATCAATAATGCCCAGTAGCAAGCAAATACCCAGTACATGTCAATGGCGGCAGGCACGGCCGCTACGGCGTGGGACGTGACATAGGGATGTTGACTCAGATACTGCGTCACTAACTCGTTTTGCTGGGCTGGCGTTAACGCATGGGTCGCTAACACTACGGCTAACTCACACAGTGGATGCGACGCCGTCGCATACTCAAAATCGATACAATACAAGCGGTTGTTTTTGAGTAACAGATTGTGGGGATTAAGATCGCGATGGCAAAACTGCGGCTTAATTAAACAAGCCGCTAAGTCATCACACCAATGTTTGATGTCGATTTGGATGTTAAGCAGCTTAGCGACTCGCTCACTCCAATCGTGCGTGAGCGCAAGAGATGCCTGATAGGCAAGCATCTGCTGGTGATATTCCTGCCATTGCTCTGTGATACTAATGGCATAAGAACCTGTGGGCAGTTCCCGCAATTGCAGCAATAATTCCAGCAGTAAATGCGCAGCTAAGTTGGGATGCTTATCTTGCTGTATTGGCATCAGCCAAGGTTCAGGATTTAAATAAGCTTGTTGTGAATCGCCGTGATATAAAATGCCCAAAGACGACTGCCCCAGCACAAAATCAGCGGCACTGGTTTGGCGCTCTAAGGCAGGCCAATGGATGAAGCGTTTACGTTGAAAGCGTTCGCTATCAATCACATTGTGTTCAATTGCCGCAGACTCTGCAGCGCTCGCTACTGCACTTTCGATAAGGTCACTCTCGATAAGGTCACTCTCGATAAAGTCACTCTCAATAAGGTCACTCTCAATAAAATCACTGAGGTAGTAGCGCTCATCTTCACTCACCCACAGCAGTGCTGGGGCAAGTTTAGCTTGGGCGAGTTGTTGCCAGTAAAAACGCTCCTGCTGGCGGGTGCAAAAACTGTCCGCCGCATCGGCATTGACCCGCAACACATAACTGCCTGCAGGCGTAGTGATCTTATAATTATGATTACTCAAGCCGCCCGAAAGTTCGCAAATGCTCAGCACTTGCTCAAGTCCAGCTCGTTTGAGTATGGGCAAGAGTGCGTTGAATGATTCGCCTGCTGAGTATGGCTTATCAGCGTTTACATCGAGCATTAACTGAGTAACTTCAAGGCATTGGCCTCACGGGCGTCGGCTAATGCAGTGCGCCACAGGAAATACCCTACTACAGCAAGCCCCACATAGAGTACGAATAATAACGAGGTCAGCATCAAGCCTTTACTGAGATAAAGGTATATAGACACTATGTCGATGACGACCCAGTAGAGCCAATTTTCAAGTACTTTCTTCGCTACTAAATAGGTCGTCATCACAGCAAAACAGGTCGTGGTCGCATCTAAATATGGGAATGCGGCCTGAGTATATGTCGCCATGCCGTGACCGACTAATAACGAAATAACGCCTGTCACCGCGATCAGTTTCAAGTGGGTTTTCAACGGCCAAGTGGTCACTTTGACCCCTTGATGTTTATCGCCGCCCTGGGTCCAGAGCCAATATCCATAGAGCGCCATCGCCATATAATAGATATTCAGCACTGACTCCATCAGTAACGACACCTTCCAAAACAACACAGTGTAAATGGCGGTACTGGCAAAGGCCGCCGCCCAGCACCAGACGCTCGCCTTCATCGCCAGCAGTAGATATGCCATGGCCAGCAGTACCGCCAAGGCTTCCCATGCGGTCATCACATGGACTTCACCAAAGACCGCATTCATACTCTCGACCATGGTTAACCATAAATCTGTCATTGTGTTGTTCTCACTGCCTATTTATCGCGTATGTGACGGTAAAGCGTTATTCGCTGTGGGCTAAATTAAGCTCACCACCGATAAACTTACACACAAATACTGCCTTGCCCCACTTCTCATGGGCGGCTTGCATCTCGGTCGCCAGCATAGTCATCACATCTAAATAATCGCCGCACACTTGTGTTGCCATCGCATTCGTCACGCGCTCGATATGAGGATAGCTATCCACCCGGCCAATGAACCACTTAATCGGATCGAGGTAGTTCTCATTGAAGGGATACATGCTAATTTCTGCGGTCAGTTTCATTTTAATTCCTTAAATTTGAGAGAAGCTGTAGCCCTTACAGTGGACTGCAGCTTAGTCATGAGTTAACCCAATAGGCTCATAGTGACATGTGCCATTACATCAGTTTTTACATAAACTTAACGTTAAAGGTTACGCCAATCTGACGCGGATCGCCGTAACGAATATATTGCTTTTCAGCCCAGCCATTATCTGGCTCGTTACCGAAATAGAAGCCGCGCACACCGTATTCTTCATTGAACAAATTACGGCCCCATAAATAGGCTGACCACGCACTCGCCTCATAACCCACGCGGGCATTGACGATAGTGTAGGGCTCAGAGCGGGATTCATTGCTGTCGGAATAGTAAAACTCACTCTTACCGCTCAGGTTTAGGTTAGTAAACCAGCCCGAATTGGTACGATAAGTCCCACCAAGGCTGTAGGTTAAGTGTGGTGAATGGGCCAGATCGCGGCCAGTTAAATCCACCTCAGTGCCATATTTATCCTGATACTGGTAGTCACCGTAGGCCGTTTCTAACCAACCTAAGCTTGAGTAAATTTGTAGATTATCCGTGGCATACCAGGTCGCATCTAACTCAGCACCATAGTTATTAGAACTACCAGCGTTTTCGGTGAACAAGATAAAACGCTGAGGTTTATCAGGGTCTTGCTGGGATGCCGCCACCTGTTGATCTTGTCTGTCCATATAGAACAGCGCCAAATTAGTATCGATAAGCCCCGCTAACCAATGGGATTTAAGGCCAATTTCATAGTTATAAAGCGTCTCAGTACTAAACTCTTTTTTATCGTTCAATTCGACAGGTAAAGACATGTTGAAACCGCCCGCCTTGTAACCGCGCGCGACACGAACATAAGCGTTGTGCGAGTCATTCAGCACTTTACTCACTGCAATATGACCGCCCCACATGGTTTCACTCGGGTCGAAATTATCGTTATTCGTATCTGAGTAATGGCTGTTACGGCGCTCTAAACGTAGGCCCACAGATAAGGCATAACCTGAGCTCAGATCCGTATCGAGCTGACCAAACAAGGCATAGTTCGTCGCTTCATACTCAGAGTCTAAGACTTCATCCGGCCAAGTATTGTATTCAGAATACAATTGGTTATCTTCTTTCAGATTCATGCCGTACACACCAAGCAACCAATCTGTACTGTCCGCAAAGATTCGGCCCTGCTCGGTAGAACTTAAGCGAAACTCTTGCGACACGGTTTTACGTTGGCCCGTTTTATCCCAAAAATAATCATATTGGCACGGTGCCAGATTGCCATCGTCATCACTGCATTGCTTAGAAGCCCAATACTCTGGGTTCGACCAATCGCCATCGTAACTGTAATGGTGATCGGTATTCGCAAAGGACGTTAACGAGGTTAGCTCAAAGGTTTCAGCGCCAGAATAGGTCGCTTTAAAGCCTGCGCCTGTGGTGCGCTGGCTATCGACACCCGGTTGATCCGATGTCGTCTGGGTCGGTGAATTGGTTAAACTCCACACATCATAGCCATTATCAAAATCGGCGTGCAGCACAGTTAAATCAAACTGCAAATCGTCAGTCGCATACCAGCGCAGCTTAGCGCGGCCGCTGAACTCATCGCGGCCATTGGTATCGTCACGACCTAAATAGAGGTTGTCGTGGTAACCATTTTGTTGATGTTGCTGCAGTGACACGCGATAAAGCAGCTTGCCAGAATCCGTTAATGGGCCGGAACTGAAACCGCTAAACGTGCGTAAATCATCATCGCCTAACGATACTTCGCCGCCATGTTCAAACACATCGGTGGGATCGTTACTTTTCAGATAAATCAGTCCCGCTAAGGCATTCGCGCCATAACGTGTGCCCTGTGGTCCACGTAGCACTTCGACCTGTTGTAGATCGTACATGCTCGACACCATACCAATACCGGATAAATCGATATCATCTATGATGTAACCCACAGAGGAATTAGGTGCACCTTGGTATTGCTCTTGCTCTCCTACGCCACGAATTTGAAAATATTTCGGCCGCGAACTTCCACCTGACCAGTTAAAATTGGCAATGGAATTAAGCAGATCTTCAAAGTGCTGCGCGCTTTCATCTTGAATTTTTTGACTGTCGATAACGGTAATACTGGAAGGCATTTTTTCTAAGCTTGAACTGCGAAAATCCGCCGTCACCACCATGACTTCCATCTCAGTGCTGGGATCGGGTTTATCGATAGCGTCGGTTTGTGCAAATGCAGAAGTGCTCAGCGCGGTAGCAATGGCTAACGCCAGCGGCGCTCGGGTTAAAAACAAGCTGGGTGTGATGGTTGAAAACGGGGAATGACGTTTTGACGTGTTACTGTTTAGCGTTTTACTGTTTAACATAGGACCTCAAATACATAGTTTGAGATCCGGCAACGAATAAGCGATTCAGAAGTGTGCTGTTGATTGGCCCATTCCTACGCCGGTATTAGCCGGATCAGGTTCTAAGGGTTCGTCAGCTGACATCTCAGTTTGCAGTAATCAACGTAAATTCATTCGCTGCAAACACCCCTTGGCGACGCCTAGTATACATGAGTAATAGGATGGGATGACACATTTACCTCATAAAATGAAAAATGCCAGCATAGCTGGCATTCTCAGGGCGAACTCACCGCTTAATTCGAAAAGGTTTCGCGCACGTACACATCAAATTTAACCGCTTGGGCATTGGGCGCCACGGCGGCGACTTGCAATTGTTGCTTGCCATGCAGCTTGACCGATTTCCAGCTCGTCGCTTCATCTTCAATAGTAAAGCCGCTGGCGTCGTACCAAGTGAATTTATACTGCACACGCATGTCAGTTGATGATTTGCTAACAATCAGCGCTGAACCCTGCACTAAATCACCAACTCGGCGTGCATCCACACTTTCAACTCCAATATCTCGGGCAAAGCTGGAATTATCGACGCGGGTTTCACCGAGCGAACTCACTGAAATACCTGCGGTATGTGAGGCACAAGCGCCTAAGGTCAGCGCCGCGGTCAATAACAGTCCTGTATAAATTTGTTTCATCTCTTTCTCCCAGTCACGCGACAAAATGCGCGGCCAGCGCGCATCATTTCCCATTAAACGACAAGCTAATCGAACTGTGCTGAACTTATGCTTAACAAGACAGACTTAATCATCACTCAAACATCTGCTCAATAAAACGAGTTAATCAATCAGAAAGTGCGCCCGTGCCGTAGCGATGAGCTGCTTACGATTGGTTTGCCAACAATCGATATTCACGTTGGCCACTCGTCGCCCCTGACGGGTAATACGACATTCAGCAAAGCTATCTTTATGCAGGCCTGCACGTAAATAGTCGATGGAAAAATCGACCACTTTAGGCACTTTGGCAGTTTGCATAAAGACCATCAACTGCACTATCGCTGACATCTCCATAAAACCTGCAATGACGCCGCCATGGATAGCGGGCAACACAGGATTACCGATATTGTCGTCCTTAGCAGGCAGTTTAAAAATCAGTTCATCACCAAAACGTTCCACCTTCATACCAATAAATTTGGCATAGGGAACGTGCTCAAGTAAATGACCAAAATCGTTAAGCTCAGTCGCGCGCTTAACAATACCTTGCACATCGATAGGCGCTTTTACTTGGGCATGTTGAGTGGCACTGGCTGTACCAAGTTCCGAATTATTTGCGCTCATCAGTGTCTCCTATTTCAGGCACGGCTTCACCCATCAGCGCTTGTCTAAAGGCATCACCCACCATTTCTGGACTGATCCGCATAAAGGAACCAACAGCATGGGCAATAGGATCATCTATGCTGTCTTGATAAGCAATCGCGCGGGTAAAGGCAATATTGGAAGACAATTTGTAGCATTCCGCAAACCCAAACACAGGCTTATGGGGCTGAGCGGGCTTCATATAATCCACCCGCAAATCGAGCGTAGGTGAGATTTCTAACAATTTGAATTTATGGAAAATTGCACTGACCACTGCACTGCCACAGGCGGTATCCATTAAAGTAGTAATGACTCCGCCATGGATAACGCCCGTATCGGGATAACCAATTAATTCAGTGCTGTAGGGCAACTCAATCAACACATGGTGCTCACTCGCCTCCAGTACGGTTAAACCGAGACGACGACACTGAGCGAGTTGATCCACAAACCGCTGCGCCATTTGGGTCAGCGGGAAAAAATCCGAATTGACCTTCATTGGCCTTGACTCAACATGGGCCCCAGAGGCTCCCCGCCCACAAGGTGGAAATGAATGTGATAGACTTCTTGTCCACCGTGTTGATTGCAGTTCATGATCAGTCGGTAGCCATCTTTAGCGATACCCGCTTCCGCCGCCAATTTAGCGGCAACTGTCATCATGCGGCCAAGCACCGGCTCATCAGAGGCTTTCATGTCGTTCGCCGTTGGGATCAAATGATTTGGCACAATCAAGAAGTGCGTTGGCGCCTTAGGGGAAATGTCTCTAAAGGCAGTCACAAGTTCATCTTGATACAGAATATCCGCGGGAATTTCGCGACGAATAATTTTGCTGAAAATCGTTTCTTCGGCCATGGGGCTTCCTCCTTGGGTTAGTTGGCATAGTATATACCCAAACAACTTGAAGATGCATGATTCAGCTGGAGTTTAACGCACTTTAGGCAAGGCGGTTATTTGCGGACCTAGTGGGCTAAGTTAAAAATAACCAACAAAGCATAAAGTGCGTTAAAACCCGCCGGGACGGAGCGTCTAGGGCACTCCACTCCCGTGTTGCATCAATTCAAAAGGTGGCCGACATTCTGTCATTGATGCGCCTTGAATTGAAGCACCCTAGGCGCTCTGAACTCGTATCTTCAGGTTGCTTGGGTATATTGACAATTCAATGCTTTGTGTCTGTAGATATTTTGCTTTTCATTTGCCAGTTGCAGGCATTTTTGGCAGCATGGCCACCATTAAAACACTCAGGTTTTGCAGGATAAATATGATCCATTACCAGATAATCCCCGTCGATCCGAAAGCCCATTTATTCGCAGTCACTATGACATTATCCCAGCCCAAGCCTGTGCAGGTCTTTAGCCTCCCCGCTTGGCTACCTGGCAGTTACATGGTGCGCGACTTTGCTAAAAATATCATTGAACTCAAGGCGCAAGCTGCTAATGGCCTAACACTTAAACTCACCCAGCTAGATAAGCAAACTTGGTCGGTTGACAATAATAGCAGCGAAATCATTTTGACTTATCAAGTGTATGCTTGGGATCTGTCGGTGCGCACTGCGCATTTGGACACAACCCACGGCTTCTTTAACGGCAGTAGCGTGTTTTTATCCGCCCACGGTTTTGAACAACAAACCCACACTGTCACTATGTTACCGCCCTCTGAGCCCACATTAAGTGATTGGCGCGTCGCTACCAGCATGACCCGCATCAGTGGTGACGACTTTGCCTTCGGCCAATTTAGTGCCACAAGCTATGACGAGCTCATCGATCATCCAGTGGAAATGGGCTTATTTACCTTAGCTAGTTTCGATGCCTGCGGCGTCCAACACGATATCGTACTCAATGGCCGCCACCGCGCTTGCATGCCAAGACTCTGCCAAGACTTGAAAGCCATTTGTGAGTATCAAATCAATCTTTTTGGTACGCCTGCGCCGTTTAAACGTTACTTGTTTATGACCACAGTATTAGACAATGGCTTTGGCGGGTTAGAACACAGAGCATCTACCGCATTAATGTGCTCACGCAAGGACTTACCGCTGTCGCTCAATGCGCCAATCAATAACGACTATCGCACTTATTTATCCCTGTGCAGCCACGAGTATTTCCACAGCTGGAACGTGAAGCGTATTAAGCCAGAGTGCTTTTTACCCTATAAACTTGAGGCTGAAACCTATACGCCACAACTGTGGGCCTATGAAGGCATCACCTCCTATTACGATGACTTCCTTACCTATCGCGCTGGGTTGGTAGATGAACAAAGCTATTTAGATATGCTGAGTGAGACCTTCACCCGCGTCTATCGCAGCCAAGGACGCTTTAAACAAAGTGTTAAAGATTCAAGCTTTAATGCATGGACTAAGTTCTATAAGCAAGATGAAAACGCGCAAAACGCCATCATCAGTTATTACACCAAAGGCGCGCTGTTTGCGCTGTACTTAGATTTAACCCTGCGCAGTGAAACCCAAGGCAAATACAATCTCGACCATGTTATGCAGATTTTATGGCAGGAATATGCTCTGCAAGACAAAGGCACGACTGACGGCTGTCACCAAGCGATTGTCGAGCGACTCCTTGGCCGTGATTGCCACGATTTGTTTGCCTACTTAGAGAACACCGACGATATTCCACTGGCTCCGCTACTTGCCGAATTTGGCGTCGAGTTTAACCTTCGAGCCAGCCAAGGTCCGCAGGATGTGGGCGGCGGGCAAGCGAAAGGTTATGACATTGCCTTTGGCGCGAAAACTCAAGCGGCGCCGATGGGATTGAAAGTGGTGACTGTTACCCAAGGCAGCCCTGCCCACCTTGCGGGATTAAGTGCGGGGGATATCTTAATCGCCGCCGATAACTTGCAAGTCAGCGCGCAATTTGAGTCGCAGCTACAGCAATATCCGCTGGGTGAATCCTTGAAGCTATATTGGTTTAGACGGGATGAATTGATGACGGGTGAATTGATGATAACTGCCGCGCCGAAGGACACAGTCGCCCTAGCAATTAGTGACAAGACTAAGCTCGCGGCTTGGTTAGGACGTTAATTTAACGTTTTGATTAGACAGGTTTTAAGAAAAACAAAAGGGGCAAAAGCCCCTTTTATCATTTCTGAGATAACGCTTAACTTAGGTACTAATCTCTAAACGCACACATCTATGTCTAGATCAGTATTCCCTTGCCAAATCAGTGTCTTCTATCAGTGCTAATACAGACTTAAACCACCACATCGTGCAAATAGGTTTGCGCCCACGCGATCGCTTGACCACGGCTCGACACACCTATCTTACGGAATACTCGGTACAAATGGGTTTTTATCGTGCTTTCACTGACAAACAACTGATTGGCAATATCTAAGTTAGTGCTACCCGTTAAGAGAGCTTGTAATACTTCTCGCTCACGAATCGTCAGCGGTTCAGTATCTTCGAACAAGCCAAAGTCATCGTTCACCCCATTGACGAGTTGAATTGGGATCACCCTATGGCCTCGTAAAATATTCGAGAATCCTAGGCTAATCTCAGTTAAACCCGCATCGAGATAAAACACCCCTGCGGTCGTGGCAGCTTGCATTAAAAAGCGCGCATCCACTTGTTTAGGGAATTGTAAATAGACGACTCGTACACTTGGTTGTTCACGGGCAAGTAAACGCTGAAATTGATGGGCTTTTTGAAGATCAACAGTCGCTAAATCAATCACTACCATGGAGGCATGATTATCCTTGATTTGTTCACACATCTCATCTGGGCTGACTTGCGTCAACTTAACGAGAAACTCCTGTGGCCAACGTCCTGCTAGCAGTTCCATTAATACTTGCGATCGTGACACTACAATCCAATGTAATATTTTGAACATCCTGCTCACTCCCTGTCTGATTAACGATTATTCACTTTGAGAACCTAAAATCCTCTCAATACAACTTCAACATCCGTTCAATAGACTTCCAAGTCTATCGTGGTGACGATATTAGCATTAGATAAAACAGATTAAAAAGACTTACGTGAAAAATATTTACCGTACGCAAATCAAAAACTTCTAACACTTTCGTTGAATCCACTATCAATCAGAAGTCTTAATTGAAACTGAAAAAAATTACTGAAACTTTTAGATAAAAGCGTAAGATTATATCAACACAAAAAATAAGGAAATTCCATGTCCAGCAGTAAACCCACCGCGCTTGAAGTCAAACCCTACCCTGTATGGGACAAACCGACTCGATTATTCCATTGGATAAATGTCATTCTCGTGCTCGCACTCATCTTAGTGGGTGGCATCATGATGTATCGCACTGAGTTGGGCATCACTGAGTTAACCGGCAAAATTGGCTTAAAAACTTTACACGTATGCATAGGATATGCGTTTGCAATCAACCTCATCATTCGCCTTGTGTGGGGTTTTGTCGGTAACAAATATGCGCGTTTCAGCCATATGTTTCCCAATGCCAATAGCAAAAATGAGTTAATGACCTACAAGTCAGAACTGGCCGCGGGTAAAAATCCGCAGTATTTAGGCCATAATCCTAAAGGCAAATTTGCTGTCCTCGGCATTATGCTGCTGTTAGTCACTATCATGATAACTGGGCTTTTACGTGCAGGAACAGATATTTACTACCCGCCGTTAGGTAGTGCAGTACAAAGCTATCTGGCCGATACCAATGTCGACCCAGCAAGCTTAAAACCCTATGATGCCACTGGGGTGAATGCCGAAAAAGCAGATGCGCTTAAACCGCTGAAGGGACTCGCCGGTGAAGTTCACGTTTATGCGGTTTATCTACTTATGCTACTGATTTTACTGCATGTATTCGCAGTGGTTTATACCGAAGTTAAACGTCAACCTGGGATTATTTCAGCCATGTTCTCTGGCAAGAAGATCATCCAAGGTCAGCCAAAAGACGAGTAATCGGTTAGTTTAATGATAAAAATAACGCCAGCATTTGCTGGCGTTATTTGTTTAGACTTGAAGGCTTACGCCAACGTTTCTAATATTTTTTGGTTATTTTTTCAGAATAGTCGCAGGTGTACGGCCATCATCATGGCAGCTTTCACAGGTAGGTTTTTCACCTACATTCATATCATGCACCGCATGACAATCTGCACAGACTAAATTGCCGTCATGTGGTTTATGCACAGCGTCCATCTCAGCAAGAGAACCGTGACAGCTTTGGCACTGTTCAAATTCAAAGGCACCATCCGCAGAAGGTGTACCATCTTTATGACAGCTTTCACATCCACCCGACTCAGCGTGGAAATCAGACAATTTTTGATCTGCTGCAAATGCGGTTGGCGACAGCGCTAACGCTGCGAGACTAGCCCCGAAAAGCGCACTTAATAGTTTTTTGCTCACAATAGTATCCTCCAATGGCGATTGTCAGTGGAAATTCTTGTCAGGGTGACTTCCATCTCGCAACCAAAAGTAAATAGCACGACTCGATATAACTTAGCTAAGGATGAACGAATAAGCAAACCCATGCTAAGCCCCCCAACTTTATCAACATACTCAAGGGTAAAATGTGCGCTGCATCATGTAACCACATGCTTATATAAGAGCTTTACATATGCTTAACCTAGAGGCTACATAATGTAAATCCCTATAGCAACTAAGGACATAATAAAAAGCCAGGGTTAAACAATTTGGGCTCTACTCGAAGGACTTAAGGACAAACTCAAAACCATAAAAGTTAACGAAAGGAGTAAGTGCTGCTTGATAAAGATGTGCAATGACGACTATACGTGGAAATTAAAAAGAGTGCCTAAACGCCCTACTTGTCTCTGACACTGAGCTCCATAGCGGAACTCAGTGTCAAATTTAGTCTCTAAATTTAGAGACTAAATTCAGTTGTTACATGCAAGCCAGCAGACAAAACAAGCTCTGGAAATCGAGCGAGTCGTCATCAACTCGCATCGAGTCCCTGAAGAGTCTCAACCTCAGTTTTAGGCCAAGCGTTAATCACGGCTTTAACCAAGGAAGCCAATGGAATGGCAAAGAATACCCCCCACACGCCCCATAAACCACCAAAGACTAATACCGCGGCTATGATTATCACTGGATGCAAATCCACCGCATCGGAGAACAAAATCGGCACGAGTAAATTACCGTCGAGCGCCTGAATAATGCCGTAACCCAACATCAAATAGCCGAATTCAGAACTAAAACCCCACTGAAAAAATGCCACTAAGGTGATCGGCAAGGTGACTAAGGTTGCGCCAACATAGGGGATCAATACCGACAAGCCAGTCAACACCCCGAGCAGCATTGAATACCTCAGCCCCATTAAGGCAAACAAGATATAGCTCGCGACACCAACCACCACGATTTCAATCACTTTGCCACGAATGTAATTGAAAATTTGCTGATGCATTTCAAACCACACTTTGCGGGCTAATTGACGATTAGCAGGGAAAAAACGCTTACTGCCGCGGATCAGCTGGTCTTTATCCTTTAAAAAGAAAAACACCAACAGAGGCACTAAAATCGCGTATACCATCAAGACGAGTAATGACGCTGAATAGCCAATTAATTGCTTAGCAATATCCAGTACATGCTGAGTATCGAGCAGTTTTTTAAGCTCTGCGACCATCAAATCTAATTGCTCAGGATTGATAAATTGCGGGTATTGGTTGATCAAGGTTTGTAGCGTCAGCAGCCCTTTATCTATCATGCTCGGCAAATCGGCAATTAAGCTCACGCCTTGACGCCACACACTCGGAATTAAGCCAAATGTCAGTAAGACCACAATGCCCAAAAACAACACGATAACTAAGGACGCACCAGCGGTGCGATTAATGCCTAATTTCAGCATTTGCGCCACGGGCCATTCCAATAAAAATGCCAACACCAGCGCGACTAATAAGGGGGCAAGTAAACCTGCGGCAAAATAAATCACTAACGCGAACCCAACAAGAATAGCCATTAAGGTCACAGCTTGTGGATCACTAAAGCGCTCTTGATACCAACGAGAAAAAACAGTAAACATGGATCATTCCAATAGTGATGGTTGGCTAGGCTTCCCAAACGCTCAGGAAAGTTTATTTATCATGGTGTTATCTACGACGTTACTCAAACTACTTTCACTTTCACTTCAACTTGTTAGCTGAACGGAAATCTTACGCCCAGCTAGCAAACTCATTTGGTGAACTTATCTAGCGTGCACATTAAATTAGGTCACGACTCGGAAAGGATTTAAACATGAAAATCCTCAATTTATCTCTGAGATAGATCAACTTTGGTGACCATCAAGGCTAACAGACTCACATCATTACGCAACTCTTGCACGATATGACCTTGTTTTTTTAAATATTGGGGAACATCTCGCCGCGAACCTGAGTCTGAGAGTAAGATATGCAATTGCTCGCCGTCTCGCATTGGCTTCAATGCAAGCTTCACTTTAACTAAAGGCACAGGACAGCGAAATAGCGTTAAATCAATAAAAATCATAATGAACTTGCTATAGACGAACTTGGGCTATTATCCTAAGTTGCACCTCAAACTACAAGCTAAGTGCAGTATCTCTGCCTTTAGTTGAGATAATTAGAAATAAAGGATCCGCTTGCGTAACTTGACTTTTTTGACTCGATTAAAACCTTTTGTTGCAGGCGCATTCTCTTTGATGCTGCTAACTTTAGCCGCCAAAAGCTTTGCCAACAATGACTTACCGGATTTAGGTACGGCCGCAGTTAACACCTTCAGCCTTGAAAAAGAAATGGTTTACGGTGATGCCTATATGCGCATCATTCGCTCCTCGGCGCCTATGTTAAATGATCCTGTGTTGAGTCAGTACCTTACAGAACTTGGCAACAAACTGGTCGCCCATGCCACAGGGGTAAAAACGCCCTTCTATTTCTTCTTGTTACAAAATGATGAAATCAACGCCTTCGCCTTCTTCGGCGGCCATGTTGCCGTGCACACTGGCTTATTTCTCAATGCCGATAACGAAAGCGAACTCGCCTCAGTACTCGGCCACGAAATTACCCACGTTACCCAACGTCACCTAGCGCGTTCGCTCGAAGCACAGCAAAAGAGCAATCCTGCGACGATTGCAGGTTTACTCGGCGCCATTTTATTAACCATCGCCGTGCCACAAGCCGGTATGGCTGCGCTGGCGACTACCCAAGCAATGGCAACGCAATCAAAAATCAACTATACCCGTTTGCATGAGAAAGAAGCCGACCGCATCGGTATGCAAATTTTGGTGGATGCAGGCTTTGACCCCAACGCTGCCGCGGATTTTTTTGGTAAGTTGGCCACTCGTTATCGCTTTACCACCACACCGCCACAAATGCTGTTAACTCACCCATTACCTGAGTCGCGGATCACCGAAGCCCGTAACCGCGCCGAGCAATATCCTAAGCGTTATATTCCCGACAACCTGAATTTCCAGCTGGCGAAAGCCCGTATTCAAGTCCGTTTTTCCAGTTATAGCGACGAAGCGGTTTTAAGCATGTTTGACAGACAACTGAACAAACAGACCTACAGCTTTAAAGAGGCAGCGCTCTATGGCAAAGCGCTGGCCTTGTTTAGATTGAAGAAGTTTGATGAGTCAGAAAAAATCGTCGATGAACTATTGAAAATTGATGATAACAATCTGTTTTATATCGATACTAAAGCCGATTTACTGACCGAACGTAAAGACTACGCGAAGGCGATTGCGATGCTTGAAGCCCAGCGAAAAATGAAGCCAACATCGCAAGTGATTAACGCCAACTTAGCCAATATCTACCTAGAAGCTGACCAAGCCCCTAAGGCAATCCCTTTACTAGAAGATATGATATTCCTCGATAAGCAAAATCAGCTGCCCTATCAATTGCTGAGCGCTGTCTATAAAAAAACAGGCAATCAGGCATTGGAATATTTTTCCACCGCTGAGCTCATGGCATTAGGGGCTAACTATAAGGGCGCTATCGATCAGCTTAACTTTGCCTACCGTGCATCCGAAAGTAATCCCTTACAGCTTGCACGTATTGAAGCCCGTATTCGCCAATTCAAAATGGCCGATAAAGAGATGGAAGCACTTAAGTAATCAGTTGTTTTATAAATTGATTTAACTTAATAGCCCATTTATGCGCCCCGAACACACTGACGGGGCGCTGTTTTTTCTGTTATCATCCGCTCCATTGTTATTTCAGCCCGTATTGAGCCTCTAGCACTATGACCCAAGCGACGATTTACCATAACCCACGTTGTTCAAAAAGCCGTGAAACCTTAGCTCTACTTGAGCAACAAGGTTGTGACATTACCCTAGTGGAATACTTAAAAACGCCTCCTACGGCTGAAGTCATTGGCGATATTCTGGCTAAATTAGGCATCAGTGCTCGCCAATTAATGCGCACCAAGGAAGCGGAATATCAAGCCTTGGAACTTGCCGACACCTCGTTGACGGAGCAGCAATTGATTGAGGCCATGGTGAACACGCCTAAACTCATCGAACGCCCGATTGTGCTGGCCAATCAACGCGCTGCCATCGGCCGTCCTCCAGAGAATGTGCTCGCTATTCTTTAATCCATGATTTTAAAACAAAAATCGCTTTAATTTTAATCGTTAGGTAGACATATGACGTCCAACACCTTATTTACCCTTAGCCGTTTAGGTTACTTCGCGCTCGTTCTGCTATTAGGCGGCTGGTTTGTTGGCCAAGGGATGAGCGGTGAATACACTCTGCTATTTAGCCTATTATGGATAGTGCCATTATTACTACCTGCAAAAGGGGTTTTCCAAGGTAATCCATATACTTATGCTTGGGCGAGTTTTGTTCTGTGCCTTTATATGCTGCATGGACTGACACTGCTTTATGTCACTACCGATGCCTTCGCTTTTGCATTAATCGAAGTATTGTTGATTGGTGTACTGCTGATTGCCTTCCCCTTCTACGCTCGGATCCGTGGTCGTGAACTGGGATTAGGCCTGAAGAAAAAGTCTAAAGAATAAGCCATTGCATACAATGTGATATCAGTGCCGTCTTACCTTACTGGGTATGACGGCATTTTTATATCGTAACGCCAAACTCCGCTGCAGATCTGGGTTCAAATATCCCCTTCAACCTCAGTTCAATGCCCAGCTAAACAAACAGTCAAACGAGCTGTTAAATAAACAGCTAAACGGACAGTTAAACCGCAGCAAAATTAACACTTAATATACTTACACTGACTTTTTGCAACTTAATCCCCGTGCTATAGTCAGTTTCTCATCATGGGGCCTTAGTATCCCGTGAGTCACAAAAAGTCTAATCGCACTGCTGAGTTAACAAGGGAGAATGCTGTAATGGGGATATCGCTACCACTGAAGCTTTTGGGATTAATGGCCTGCTCAAGCCTACTCGTGGCATGCGGAGGCGGTGGAGACAGCAACACAGATAATGGCGGAGTAACGCCCCCCTCCACCTCACTGCCACGCTGCACAGATAGCATTTCGCCGCTCCTTGTTACTACATCATCCTCAATCCGTTTTCAAACTGAGCCGACTTATGTGGCAGGTCAATCCAGTGCCATCATTGCCAACATCCTAAATCGTGATAGCCAAAACTTAACCTTTCGCTGGCAGCAAATCGATGGACCTATCATACAATTAGTCAGTCAAAACAGCCCGGTATTAGCCTTTGATACTACCACCGCAGGCGGCTACCGTTTTAGCTTGCATGTCACGGGAAGTAATCTAGATGTCAGCGGAGAAATCGGCATTAATGTCGATCCCGCATCGACGGGTGTACTGAACGTCCGCCAAGATCACCAAGTGGTTGAAGGTAACAATGTCAGCTTAAGGCTCGGACAACAATCAGGATTAAGCGCTGCGAATATCTCTTGGTGCGTGGCGTCTGGCCCAGATTTAATGGTCGATGTAAGCGATCCGTTTAGGCCTTTATTTACCGCGCCAACGGTCGCCCAAGATACAATCACTCGGCTCAAAGTGAACGCCAGTATCAACGGTAATCCACTCAGTGATGATGCCTTTGTGCTAACAACCGCGGCGCCGGCGATCAGCTCGCAATATTTCGATACCCCAGTGGCACGCACTCACGCCTATCGTCCAGCCTCGCCTTACGCCAATGTGTTAGCGGGCTGTGTTTACTCCAATCAACTTAGTGATAGCTGCACTATCAATACCTTACCTTTGATAGGCCAAACCTCAAACGATCTAAATCGCGAGACTATTCTTAATCGTGTACTGGTTTCCCACGACTGGATGGGCGATAACTTTGCCGCCTTTTTAGCTCAGATGGACCCCAACAGCGATTTTGCTCGCCTGTTACAATCCGTCACGGCCGTGGTGATTAGCTATGACGTGCGCCCTTCCTTCTATTGGGTAGTTACAGGAGCGATTTATCTCGATCCCGACGATTTATGGCTTACGCCAAGCCAGCGTGACACCATTAATGAAGCGCCGGATTACCGCAGTAATTTCGGTGATGATCTTAACTTTGTGATGCCTTGGCGTTATGTGAAAGACAATCAGTATGCGTCACTTGGCGTACCTATCACCGTCAGAGCATACCGAACGTTAGCACAAATCAATCCCGATCTAGCTTCCTTGCTGTATCACGAGCTAGCCCATGCCAATGACTTCTTCCCCCGCAGCGTACATGCCTCACTCACAGGGCCAAGACTGCTAGATGATTACAGTCGCCGCAATGCCAACAAGAGCCTGATATCTGATCAAGTCAGCACCAGCTATCCACTAATGAGCACTGAAATGATGGGACTTGCCAATGTCCGTTTCCTCGGCGCAGCGGCGAATAATGTGCAAAAGGCCTATCAGCCATCGGATGTGAGTACATTCTTTTCTACCGATATCGCCAGCGACTTCTATGCCTATTCCAGCACCCGTGAAGACACAGCTATGCTGTTTGAAGAAGCCATGATGAGTTATCGCTATCAAATATTACGTGATGTCGCCGTCACCAATAAACCTGCGGTGTTAACCGCTGATACGCTGGTTATTGATTGGGGACAAAGAGGTCGAATTGCACAAGATAGTCTAGAAAATCGCGCCGCACTGGTGATTGATGAAATTCTGCCAGAGCTTGATGGCATCAGTCTGATTGAAAGCCTGCCCGAGCCGATTGCCATGACCCAAGGTCAAAGCTGGCGTCAAACATTAGCCACATCGCCTGCGAATGCTCAGCTCAAAGGCCAAAACAATGCACCGACAAACGATGTACAGCCACGCTTTGAGCCTGAACTTCACTTAAGTGGCGACCGTCACCGTCATCCTCAGCAATAGAGTGTTTAAGTTTTAGATAAACAAAAAGCCCGTCTGCATTCAGCATGACGGGCTTTAGATTTTTGGGCTTGACGCTTAATGGATAGTACAATGTTTAGCGTTTTCATCGCTCAAGGCTAATTCAAAACCACTCAAACCGCGTCTCTATCCAATCATGCTTTTAAAGATGCAGCATCTCTTTGGCAAAGGGAATGGTGAGCTTGCGCTGGTGCACTAATGAGGCTTTATCTAACTTATCCAGTACATCGAACAAGGTACGTAAATCCCGCGCCATTCGGTTCAGCAAAAAACGTCCCACATCTTCTGGCAATTGCAGGCCACGCATGGCGGCGCGGCGTTGCAGTGCGGCAAGTTTCTCATCATCAGCCATAGGTTGCAGTTGATAATTCAACCCCCACTGCATACGTGAAACAAGATCTGGCAAGAGGAAACCCGCATCCGCAGGAGACGAACTGCCACTGACCACCAAGGCACAATTTTTATGTTCGGCGACGCGATTATAGAGATCAAAAATCGCTTCTTCCCAGACGGGGTGACCGGCGATGGCATCGACATCATCGATACAGACTAAATCTAACTGTTCTAGTCCTTCAAGCAAGGCGGTCGAAATGCTCGCATGTATGCCTAAGGGAATATAAAAGCTGCGACGCTCAACTTCATTGGCGTGGGCACAAGCGGCGTGCATTAAATGGGTTCGACCCGATTTGACTGGGCCCCACAAATAAATGGCGGCTTCACCCTGCCCTTCGGCATTGGCTCTCAGTTTTTGAATAAGCTCATCATTACCCGCGGCAGGGTAATAACTATTAAAGGTTTCGTCGTCTGGCAAATGCACAGGTAACGAGAGTTGCAGAGGTGAGTTTAAGGGCACTCGGTCTTCTCAATATCAAATAAAAACAATGCCGCGCTTAGCATGGCTAAGCACGGCCGATAACATCTTAAGGTAAACGCCATTCATACACAGGCTTGCCTGTTTGGTTAGAGACTGGACTAAATTCCCCCGCACTCACAGGTGCTACCACAGAAATTCGCGGCTCTAAGCTTAATAAACGTTGTAAATCCGTTTCTGAGCCAAACAAATCTAGCGAGAAGGTCACGGTATGACCTTGAATATGCGTTAACGTGGCATTTTTAATCGCGCTAAGTTGTTTCAAATATTTTTCAACTTCAACTAATTGCGCCATTTTTTGAATATTCACAAAAGTGACACTCGCGCCTTGCTGCGTGCCCGTGTCGGCAATGGCGTACTTAGTAAAATAGTATTCGCCTAACGCCGCCATCATGGCTTCAATCGCCTGGGTAGAATTTTCAGCGGTGCCGTTGTAACTGAATAACGGTGGCGTCAAAGAGTCAATGGTAGCCTTAGTATAGAGATTTAAACGGTAACGAACTTGGCTGCCAGCAGCATCAATAGCCACCAATGCCAAAAAGTCAGCTTGATAACGGCCAGAGACACTCGCCACGATATCGGCAAACATACCTTTGATATCGTTAGGGTTAATTCCCATCAACTCATCAAGATCTAAGATTGGCAGCAATACCGGAATACCGCGGGCATCGGAAAAATCACTAAAGAGTTTACGTTCGGCTAACGCAGACGAGTCACCCAATATCATAGTGTCGCCATCGCCTGGCATTGCGACCCAAAATAAGGTCAGCGGGCGTTGTGTTCCCCAAACGGGCAATTGCGCCTGACGCAGTAGCGCCACAATGCGACGGTGTTCAAAACTGGCCGTTAGCAGTAATTGGCCATTCTGCTCGATATAACCATACTGGCTCAGCAAGGTATCAGGATTACTGAGCTGAGATTGGATCAGACTGTTGTCGAGGGATCGCGCCGTCCCAGTGTTCTTGATAATGACTTGCTCAAGTGCACTTTTTAGGGCTTTGTCGCGTTCTGCAACCGCGCGCGAAGACACAGGCACATTGGCCTCATCTAATTTACTCACCTCAACAGCATTGACGCTATTAATCGTGAACAGACAATATAGAAATGCAATTAAGCTCGGCTTCAATAGGAATTTCAGCATCTTTGAGTAGTTGAAGTAACGTCAGATGGGGCAAATTGTACCATAGTTAGCGCCTTAAGCGAGTCTTGGCAAAATTTAGCCCCATTTCAGTGCCAACCATGGCATGGAAAACCCAAACAGTGATCCGAGTCGGCAAAACGGGCGATTTTCTTCTGCTCAAAATCCAACAAACTGATATCATTTGGAGGTTTACCCTAATATTAACGAGAATAATAAATGAGACGACTCGCTATCCCCCTACAGGGCGCGCAAATGCTGTTTGTGGCCTTCGGTGCCCTAGTGCTAATGCCGCTGCTGACAGGACTCGACACCAGTGTGGCATTGTTTACCGCTGGTATCGGCACCCTACTGTTCCAATTGATCACTAAACGCCAAGTGCCTATCTTCCTCGCATCTTCCTTCGCCTTTATCGCCCCCATACTCTATGGCGTGCAAACTTGGGGCATTCCCTCCACCATGGGCGGTATTATGGCCGCGGGCGTGGTCTATGTCATGCTTGGCGCCTTGGTCAAAGTGCGCGGCACCGACTTCATCCATAGGCTGTTACCACCTGTAGTAGTGGGTCCTGTGATCATTATCATCGGCCTTGGCTTAGCACCCGTTGCGGTGAATATGGCCTTAGGTAAAAGTGGCGATGGTAGCTTGACCCTCGTTGACACCAATACTGCGCTATTTATTTCGCTCGCATCACTTTGCACCACTATAGCAGTGGCGATTTTTGCCAAGGGCTTACTGCGAGTGATGCCAATTTTAGCGGGGATTATCGTGGGTTACGGCTTAAGCCTTGTCTTTGGTATTGTTGACTTTGCGGTTGTGACTGCCGCCAGTTGGATTGCGATTCCTAAATTTGTCGCACCCGAATTTAACTGGCATGCCATCGCCTTTATGATCCCAGTCGCAATCGCTCCGGCGGTTGAACACATTGGCGATATTCTGGCGATATCCAATGTCACAGGTAAAGATTTTATGAAAAAACCGGGACTACACCGCACGCTAACAGGTGATGGTATTGCCACGATTGCGGCGGCAGCCTTTGGTGGCCCGCCAAACACGACTTATTCAGAAGTGACAGGCGCAGTGACCTTAACGCGCAATTTTGATCCAAAAATCATGACTTGGACCGCTATTACTGCCATCACGTTAGCCTTCGTCGGCAAATTAGGTGCGCTGATGCAAACCATTCCAGTCCCAGTCATGGGCGGTATTATGTGTTTGTTATTCGGCTCAATTGCAGCCGTTGGTCTCAACACCCTTATTCGCAATCATGTGGATTTGTCTGAGCCGCGTAATTTAAGCATTGTCGGTGTCACCTTAGTATTTGGTATCGGCGGCATGGCATTTGGCATAGGTTCATTCAGTCTGACCGGTATCAGCTTGTGCGGCATTGTCGCGATTACCATGAACTTATTATTACCCGCGACCAAGCCACACGATAAGCACAATGAGTCAGATGTCACCCCTCACTAGTCGTTGTTTGAGGAATCGCCGTTTTATTGAAGTCTTTGTTGTAATGTTTTTTGTAGCGATAGCTCTTTGAAAAACAGCGACAAAAAAGCCGCCGTGATATTAATCATGGCGGCTTTTTCATTCATACTTATAAAAAAAGCATTAACGCTTATTCTTCAGTCTTGATCTTAGCGGCAGCAGCTTTGATCAAAGGTTGTAATTCGCCTTTTTGGAACATGTCCACGACGATATCACAGCCGCCGATCAACTCACCTTCGACCCACAATTGTGGGAAAGTTGGCCAGTTAGCAAACTTAGGTAATTCTGCGCGAATGTCTGGATGCTGAAGAATATCCACGAATGCAAACTGCTCACCGCAGTTAATCATGATCTGAGCTACCTGTGACGAGAAGCCACAGCTAGGCAACTTAGGAGAGCCTTTCATATAAACAATGATAGGGTTTTCCGTGATCTGCTGCTTAATTTTCTCTACTGTTTCCATTTTGATTCCTAAGTAGGATGACATTGACTCAATGCGACTATTGTACGTCAGCTAGAGGCAGAACAAAATCCCACAGTTTGTAAGGTTATGCCGACATTTGATTTTTCGATGGCGTCTATCTAGTCAATTAGCTAAACAATGATTCACATCACAAATTTTATCGGTACAATAGCTCTAAGTGAGCACGTTTAAAAACGATAACCTAAGACCATGGAGAGATACTAATGGCTTTCGAATTACCCGCATTACCATATGCAAAGAACGCACTAGAACCACACATTTCTCAAGAAACCATTGAATACCACTACGGCAAGCATCACAACACTTATGTTGTTAAGCTAAACGGCTTAATCGAAGGAACTGATTTCGCTGGTAAATCTTTAGAAGACATCATCAAAACTTCTACGGGTGGCGTATTTAACAACGCAGCTCAAGTGTGGAACCACACTTTCTACTGGAACTGCCTAGCACCAAACGCTGGCGGTGAGCCAACAGGCCCAGTTGCTGATGCAATCAATGCTGCTTTCGGTTCATTCGACGCATTCAAAGCACAATTTACTGATTCAGCAGTAAACAACTTCGGTAGCGCTTGGACATGGTTAGTGAAAAAAGCCGATGGCACACTTGCTATCGTCAACACTAGCAATGCTGCAACGCCACTGACTGACAGCTCAGTAACGCCAATCATGACAGTTGACGTGTGGGAACACGCTTACTACATCGATTACCGTAACGTGCGTCCTGACTACCTTGCCCACTTCTGGCAATTAGTTAACTGGGACTTCGTTAACCAAAACTTCGCTGGTTAATTCATTTAACCTATCGTTGTTGACTGCTGCATGAGCAGTGAGTTAATCCCAGTAAAAAGAGCCCTAGTGGCTCTTTTTTTATGCCCCTCGTTTGCCGTCCATCCCTTATCCATCTGATTGCCCCTCCGTAAACTACAAGTGCAATAATTGCGTTTGCAACTATTTGTTATTGTTTTATTTGATATTTTTTTGACACAGATAGTGAGTTTATGTCTAAGATTAGAGTAGGAAGCTGGCTAGCCAGTTATCCGTTCCATGACATCACTGGCGTTTCAGGGGGTTTATATGGGCATTTTCGAGCATTACCAAAAGCGCTACGAACAAAAACTCGATGAAGAATATTCTTTGCAAGAGTTTCTGGATATCTGCAAAGGAGATCGCAGCGCTTACATGTCAGCATCAGAGCGACTATTGCTTGCAATCGGTGAAGCAGAAGTCATTGATACCGCAAAAAATCCAACACTTAGCCGTATTTTTTCGAATCGACTTATTTCACGCTATCCCGCATTTAAAGATTTCTTCGGCATGGAAGATGCCATAGAGCAAATCGTGGCTTATCTAAAGCACTCGGCTCAAGGATTAGAAGAATCCAAACAAATTTTATACCTACTGGGCCCTGTGGGCGGCGGTAAGTCATCGCTCGCCGAAAAACTAAAAGCCCTCATGCAAAAAGTACCCATTTATATTCTGAGCGCAAATGGGGTACGTAGCCCAGTCAACGATCATCCCTTCTGTCTATTCGATTTAGAAGAAGATGGTCAGCTGTTAAAAGATGAATTCAACATTCCCAACCGCTATCTCAAAACCATCATGTCGCCTTGGGCGGTAAAACGTCTGCATGAGTTTGGTGGTGATATCTCCAAATTTCGGGTGGTGAAAGTCTTTCCATCAATTCTGGACCAAGTGGCGATAGCGAAAACAGAGCCCGGTGATGAAAACAACCAAGATATTTCCTCCCTCGTCGGTAAAGTGGATATTCGTCAGCTCGAGCATTTCTCCCAAGATGATGCCGATGCTTACGCTTATTCGGGTGCATTATGCCGCGCAAACCAAGGGGTGATGGAATTCGTCGAGATGTTTAAGGCACCGATTAAAGTGCTGCATCCACTACTAACTGCAACGCAAGAAGGTAACTATAACGGCACTGAAGGCTTATCGGCCCTGCCCTATAGCGGGATTATTCTGGCACACTCAAATGAATCAGAATGGTCAACCTTCAAAAACAACAAAAACAACGAAGCCTTCCTCGACCGTGTTTACATAGTCAAAGTCCCCTACTGTTTACGGGTTTCGGAAGAACTGCAAATCTATCAAAAACTGCTGATCAACTCTGAGTTATCAAAAGCACCCTGTGCGCCTGGCACCTTAGAAACCCTAGCGCAATTTAGTGTGTTGTCGCGCATCAAGCCACCTGAAAACTCCTCCACCTACTCTAAGATGCGGGTGTATGACGGTGAAAGCCTGAAAGATACCGATCCTAAGGCTAAGTCTTACCAAGAATACCGTGATTACGCGGGTGTCGATGAAGGCATGAATGGGCTATCTACCCGTTTCGCCTTTAAGATTTTGTCGCGGGTATTTAACTTCGACCATTCAGAAATCGCCGCTAACCCAGTACATTTATTCTATGTGCTCGAACGGCAAATTGAACAAGAACAGTTCCCCGGCGATACCGCCGAACGTTATCTGGAGTTTCTAAAAGGTTATTTGATCCCTAAATACGTCGAGTTTATCGGTAAAGAAATTCAAACCGCTTACTTAGAGTCTTACTCTGAATACGGCCAAAATATCTTCGACCGCTATGTCACTTACGCCGATTTTTGGATCCAAGATCAAGAATACCGCGATCCAGAAACGGGTCAGCTATTCGACCGCGCCGCCCTCAATGCTGAGCTTGAGAAGATTGAGAAGCCAGCGGGGATCAGCAATCCTAAAGATTTCCGTAATGAAATCGTCAACTTTGTGCTTCGCGCCCGCGCGAACCATGAGGGTAACAATCCGCTCTGGACCAGCTACGAGAAACTTCGCACTGTGATCGAGAAGAAAATGTTCTCCAACACAGAAGATTTACTGCCTGTTATTTCCTTTAACGCCAAAACGTCGAATGACGATCAACGCAAACACGATGATTTCGTCAATCGCATGATGGAGAAAGGCTATACCAAGAAACAAGTCCGACTCTTGTCTGAGTGGTATTTACGGGTTCGTAAATCTTCTTAAACTTGCGCTAACTAAGTACAGGGCTTTGGTGTTGCCAAAGCCTTCGCTGGGTTTTGGGAGGTGCGTATGGCGAACTTTATCGATAGACGGTTGAATGCGAAAGGAAAAAGCACAGTCAACCGCCAACGCTTTATCAATAGATATAAGCAACAAATTAAAAAAGCCGTCAGCGATGCAGTGACTCGCCGCAGCGTAACGGATGTAGATAAAGGCGAAAAAATCAGTATCCCCACCCGGGATATCAGTGAACCTATGTTTCACCAAGGCAAAGGCGGTGTCAGGGACAGAGTGCATCCCGGTAATGACCAATTTACCCGTGGTGATAAAATTGACCGGCCACCTGGTGGATCTGGCGGCGGTTCGGGCAAAGGTGAAGCCTCAAATTCGGGTGAAGGCGACGATGACTTTGTGTTCGAAATCTCTAAGGATGAGTATCTAGAATTATTGTTTGAGGACTTAGAACTCCCCAATCTGCAAAAAAATCGCCTTAATAAACTGGTGGAATACCAAATCTACCGTGCGGGATTCACCAATGATGGCGTCCCCGCTAACATCAATATTGTCCGTTCATTACGTTCATCACTGGCACGTCGTATTGCGATGTCGGCCAGTAAAAAGAAACTATTAAAAGAGTTAGAACAAGAACTTGCCGAGCTGGAAAATATTCCAGGTACTAAGGCCGAGTTGATTTTGGATTTAAAAGCCCAAATTGAGGAGTTAAAACAAAAGATTGCCAGAGTGCCGTTTATCGATACCTTCGATCTACGCTTTAATAACTATTCCAAAAGGGAAATCCCTTCTAGCCAAGCCGTGATGTTCTGCTTGATGGATGTGTCTGGTTCTATGGATCAGGCAACCAAAGATATGGCAAAACGCTTCTATATCTTGCTGTATCTTTTCCTCACCCGCACCTATAAAAATTTAGAAGTGGTCTACATTCGCCACCATACCCAAGCCAAAGAAGTCGATGAACACGAGTTCTTTTACTCCCAAGAAACGGGCGGCACCATAGTGTCCAGTGCATTAAAATTAATGCATGAAATTCAACAAGCTCGCTACCCCGCCGATGAATGGAATATCTACGCAGCCCAAGCATCCGACGGTGATAACTGGGCCGACGATTCACCAACCTGTAGGCAATTGTTAGAACAAAAAATCTTGCCACTAGTGCGCTACTACAGCTACATCGAAATCACCAATCGCGCCCATCAAACCCTGTGGCGTGAATATGAATCCCTGCAACAGCATTACGACAACATCGCCGTGCAGCACATACGTCAAGCCGAAGATATTTACCCTGTCTTTAGGGAGCTATTCAAGAAACAAGCGGTTTAAGGGGGCACTATGGGGATAACTAAATCAACACCTTGGACACCACTGAGCGATGGTCCTGACTGGAGCTTCGAGCTACTGCAGGACTACCTCAAGGAAATTGAACGGGTAGCAGCACTGTATAAGCTCAGCACTTACCCAAATCAAATTGAAGTCATCACCGCTGAGCAGATGATGGATGCTTATGCGGGCATAGGTATGCCCATTGGTTACACCCATTGGTCCTTTGGCAAACGTTTTATCGAAACCGAGCAAGGTTACAAGCGCGGCCAAATGGGGCTTGCCTACGAAATTGTGATTAATTCTAACCCCTGTATTGCCTACCTTATGGAGGAAAACACCATCACCATGCAGGCACTGGTGATCGCTCACGCCTGTTTCGGACATAACAGCTTTTTTAAAAACAACTACTTATTTAAGACATGGACAGATGCCAGCTCGATTATTGACTACCTTGTTTTTGCCAAAAACTACATCAGTGATTGTGAGCAAAAACATGGCGTAGCACAGGTCGAAAGCGTCATCGACTCCTGCCATGCGCTAATGAACTATGGTGTCGATCGCTATAAACGCCCCTCTGAAATTTCATTCCGAGAAGAACAAGCAAGACAAAAAGATCGCGAGGCGTACCTTCAAAGCCAAGTGAATGATTTATGGCGCACGATTCCTACCCAGCAACATGAACAGTCTCAATTGAAGAAACGTCGTTTCCCCGCAGAACCGCAGGAAAACATCTTATATTTCATCGAGAAAAATGCCCCTTTACTGGAACCATGGCAAAGGGAAATTATCCGCATTGTACGTAAAATGGCGCAATATTTTTACCCGCAAAAACAAACTCAAGTGATGAATGAAGGCTGGGCCACCTTCTGGCACTACACTATTTTGAATCACTTGTATGATGATGGCGTGGTCACTGACCGCTTCATGATCGAGTTTTTGCAAAGCCATACAGGCGTGGTTGCCCAACCCGACTACAACAGCCGCTATTACAGTGGCATCAATCCCTATGCTTTAGGTTTTGCCATGTTTACTGACATTCGGCGTATTTGTGAAAATCCAACCGATGAAGATAAAGCCTGGTTTCCCGACATCGCCGGCAGCAATTGGATTGAAACCTTACACTTTGCAATGCAAAACTTTAAAGACGAAAGTTTTATTAGCCAATATCTTTCACCTAAAGTCATCCGCCAATTTAAGTTGTTTGGTATCCATGATGATGAGAAACGCAATTATCTGTCGGTATCGGCAATTCATGATGAACAAGGTTATCAAGATATTCGCCAGTTATTATCGCAGCAATATAACTTGTCGAATATTGAACCGAATATCCAAGTGCATAATGTAGAGATCAACGGTGATAGATCCTTAACCTTACGTTATGTGCCGAATAACGATATTCCCTTAGCCAGCAGCCATAAAGAAGTATTAAAGCATTTACATAGATTATGGGGTTTCACTGTCACCTTAGAGCAAAAAAATGAGGATGCGAGTGTAACAGTATTAGCATCCTGCCCTGAAGCGGCTAAACCAGAATAATAAACCGAATAAAAAAGCCGTTTCCATTGGAAACGGCTTTTATGTATTTATCGCTATTTTAATGCGACATCAATCGCAGCAATTAATTATCCTGTGCGATAGACGCGGGCATATCATCGCGTAATTGTAACCACATCTTACCGCTGTTCATGCCGTAGGTGCGCATCAGCGCAGGGACGTCGAGATAATTTTTCGCCTGAGCCAGTAGCTCTAACTCTTTGTAAAAGTTCAAAGCCAATAAACGCGCATCTGAACTGGTAAAATAATAGCGACCGACTCGGCTATACAATCCCTTAAATCCATTTAATATCAATACGTAAAGTGGATTCCCTGAGGAGAAAGCTAAGGTGTGGTGCAATAAATAGTCAAATTCGGCATAGGATTCCGCCGTATCTTCAAGTTGGTGAATTTTGGCGAGCACATCCACAGCTGTATCTGGGTTATAACGCAAAGCACCGCGGAAATAGATAGCGCTAACGTTAGTACGGGCCGACAAAAGTTGGTCAACCAATACCGGAAATCCTTCGGGATTGAGATCGGCAATCGTCTCTAGAATGTTTAAGCCTGAGGTTTCCCAGAAGTTGTTAACTCGCGTTGGTTTACCGTGTTGGATTTTCAACCAACCGTCACGAGCCAAGCGCTGTAGCACTTCACGCAGAGTGGTGCGAGTCACACCTATCAATTCCGAAAGCTCACGTTCAGCCGGTAAAATGGACCCTGGAGGAAATTTATTATCCCAAATGGATCTCACAATATACTTCTCTGCAAAACTTGCAGGTCCTTTGGCATTGATAATCATCAGCCCACTTATCCAGTTGTTGTGCGTCGTAATGGTCACTGATCATACCAGAGCGGTAAAAAATGGAAACCATTCACTTAAATTCACTGTGTTATCGCCGTGTAAATGTCACACAATCGCTCAAAAAAACGACCAAGATCAAGGCAACAAACGTCAATTTTGCCGATTAGCTCCGCTTTTTGAAATGTGGGTATCAGTATCTCGTTACATTAGCTTTCTCTTTAGGCTAGACTGATTTAACAAACGCAGGTATTGATATTAAACACGTGCAATTTTTAACATAATTAGAAGAGAGGCTGCCATGCCGGCGACAATGAGTCAGGCGTTTATTGGGAACTTCTTAGGAAATTCTCCTAAGTGGTACAAAACCGCAATACTGTCATTTTTAATTATCAATCCACTACTCTTTTTCTATGTCGACCCCTTCGTGGCCGGCTGGGTATTGGTGCTTGAATTTATTTTTACCTTAGCAATGGCATTAAAATGTTATCCATTACAGCCTGGCGGATTATTAGCAATTGAAGCTGTCGCAATTGGCATGACATCGGCAAGCCAAGTCTTACATGAAATAGAAGCCAACCTAGAAGTATTATTACTCTTGGTGTTTATGGTCGCTGGTATTTATTTCATGAAGCAATTGCTGCTATTTGGCTTCACGAAAATTATTACCAAAGTGCGTTCTAAAGTTTTAGTGTCACTGATGTTTTGTTTGGCATCGGCGTTTTTATCTGCCTTCTTAGATGCGTTAACGGTTATTGCCGTGATTATCGCGGTCGCTGTGGGTTTCTATTCTATTTACCACAAGGTCGCTTCTGGAAAAGATTTCGGCGCCGATCACGATCATACCTCCGAAGGTAAAAACGCTGCGGGCGAAGATCAGTTAAACGAAGAAGAACTCGGTGCATTCCGTGGCTTCCTGCGTAATCTGTTAATGCATGCGGGTGTCGGTACTGCACTCGGCGGTGTATGTACTATGGTGGGCGAACCTCAAAACTTGATCATTGCTGCACAGGCCAATTGGCAGTTCGGTGAATTCGCCGTACGTATGTCGCCTGTTACAGTCCCAGTATTGATTTCTGGCATCTTAACTTGCTACTTAGTTGAAAAATTTGGTATTTTTGGTTATGGCGCTAAATTACCAACGGCCGTTCATCGGATCTTATGTGAATATGCCGCCCATGAAGATGCGCGCCGTACCAACAAAGACAACATGAAGTTAATCGTCCAAGCCCTAGTGGGTGTCTGGTTGATCGCAGGTCTTGCCTTGCATTTAGCTTCAGTGGGCTTAATTGGTCTTTCTGTGATTATTTTAACCACAGCCTTTAACGGCGTCACCGATGAGCATGCCCTTGGTAAAGCCTTTGAAGAGGCACTGCCTTTTACCGCATTATTAGCGGTGTTCTTTGCGGTTGTTGGCGTGATTATCGATCAACATTTATTCGCCCCCGTTATCCAATGGGCACTGGGTTATGAAGGCAATACCCAATTAGTGATTTTCTATATCGCCAACGGATTATTGTCTATGGTGAGTGATAACGTGTTCGTCGGTACTGTGTATATCAATGAAGTGAAGGCGGCATTAATTAACGGCCAAATCACCCGTGATCAATTCGACTTACTGGCCGTTGCGATTAATACCGGAACTAACTTACCTTCGGTGGCGACACCTAATGGTCAAGCGGCGTTCTTGTTCTTACTGACGTCAGCCTTAGCACCGCTGATCCGCTTATCCTATGGCAGAATGGTATGGATGGCATTGCCCTACACTATCGTGCTATCCATTGTGGGCGTTATGGCGATCCAAACGGGATTCTTAGAACAAGCCACTCAATATTTCTATGATTCCCATACAATCATCCATCACAGTGCAAAAGAAGTGTTGGGCACAGTGTCCGGACATTAATCTTCTCTATTGACTGAACTTTATTAAATAAGTAGAGTCCAAAAAACGCCCCATGTCTGAGGGCGTTTTTTGTTGATATGGAGCTCACTTTGACTGTTATTACTCGCTTTGCCCATTCCCGTTCATCTTGGTTTATTCTCGCAGGCACAGCCCTAGGCTTAGAGTTAAGCGCACTGTATTTTCAACATATAATGAAACTCGACCCCTGCGTTATGTGTATTTATCAAAGACTCGCAGTCTTTGGTTTATTGGCGGCTGGTCTTATCGGCATGACGGCGCCAAAATATCGCATCGTAAGGATTCTCGCGGCCATTGTTTGGGCAGTCAGTGCGACTTGGGGATTAAAGCTGGCGCTATCGCTGGTAGACATGCAAACCAACCCATCGCCGTTCTCAACATGTTCATTCTTACCTGAATTCCCAGCTTGGATGCCATTACACGAATGGTTCCCCTCCATTATGATGCCTACTGGCATGTGTACTGATGTGCCTTGGGTCTTTATGGGTGTAACCATGGCCGAATGGATGGTAGTAGCTTTCAGTGGCTTCCTAGTGGCTTGGTTACTCTTTATTGTGCCTATCCTGAGTGGTTCAAATAAACCTTCTCTTTATAAATAACGACTTTGAGATAAGGCAGGGATCAACCCTGCCTTTTTATTAGCGATTTTATTCACAGTTTACGACTGATTCCCGCTGCTTATCCCATTCAATCCCCGCAACTTAGACATATGCCAATAGCAAAACAGCGAGAACGCGCTACACTGGCTCAATGAAAAGTGGTGATTTGGAAACTGGTGATTATGGGAAAAAGTTCGACTTCTGAGCCACACACTGCCTTAACCCAATGGCAAAACAGTTTGCCGTTCAAATTTAGCCTTATCCAACTCGTCATTGCCGCTATTTTGATTTGCAGCACAGCTTGGGTGATTCTGAGTATTCAGCGTCAACAAGTGCTTGATCAACAAGCCGTGTTAAACCAAAACTATGGCCAGTTAATCATCGCCAAACTGCAGGAAATGACTTCACAGGTCGAAACCGTTGTCGGCTCCATTTCCAGTATTGCAAAACTTTATCGCTATGATCATGAGCAACTGGTGAAAACCATCCCCAGCTTGCTGACGCTCGATAACCAGCAACGCATCATCTCTGGCGGTGGCGTCTGGCCGGAGCCCGGCGCGTTTAATCAGCAAAAATTTCGCGATAGCCTATTCTGGGCCCACAATGTAAACGAAGAGTTAGTCGCGATTGATAGCTATAACAAAGACACGTTTCCTAGCTATCACACCGAAGAATGGTATCGCCCGACGCGCTATTTCCCTGCGGGCAAAATTTTCTGGTCAAAATCTTATTTCGATCCCACCACCCATGAATCCATGATCACGGCTTCAGGCGCTATGTGGATGGACCATCAGTTTATTGGTGCCGCCACTGTGGATATCAGCTTAGAAAAGCTCAATGCCCTACTACGCAATGCTATGGTCGATGTCAGGGGTTATGTCATTGCCTTAGATCATCAAAACCAAGTGCTCGCCTATCCCCATGGCAATAATAATCTTCAGCATCAAGCCAATACCAGCCACACCTTTGTCACTTTTAATCATCTCGTTGACCAGCAGCCAGACTTCACCCCCATCGAAGCGGCATTACACAATGCGGATAAAGCCTTTATCGAAGAAGCCGTGGCCGAGCGCGTATTTACCCAAGAACAGATGCAGCATTTGACCCGACTAAGTCATCAAGATGAGCGCGACATGTTAGCCGCCATCGTCAATAACAATGCCTTAAACCATTTCACCACCCCAAAACTACTGACCTCAGTGACCTTAGCCCATGATCCCATTTTGAAAACGGCGTCCCTGGTTTCGGTATTTTTGATGCCCAATACCTATTGGAAAGTGTTAGTTGTCACCCCGATTTCGCCACTGCAAGATACCGCCAAACACTTAGTTGAAAAGGTTGGTATTTATTTAGTGTGCATCCAGCTTTTAGGCTTGATCCTCCTATTCTTACTCCAACACCGGCTGTTTATTACCCCGATTATTGAAATCGTCCAAGCCTTAAAGCGTAATGATTCCGCATCAATTGAACTTAAAGCCAAAGACAGTCACGACGAAATTGGCTTATTAGCCAAGACATTCCTGTCGCGCACTCAACAACTTGAAGTGGCGATGGCGAGTTTAGATGCCAGTAATCTTGCCCTAGAGCAACAATTGCAGAGTCAGAACCTATTCCAACTTGAATTAAAGCGCCATAAAGAACAACTAAGGGCTTTGCTGAAATTTTCCCAAAACCTTATCTATGTCAAAGATCTGCACGGTAAATATATTCTGGTGAATGACAAGTATTGTGAAATTTTAGGCATAGAACGCAGACGCATTATTGGCGCCTCGGATTTTGAGGTATTTCCCAGCCAATTTGCCCACGAGTATCAACAAAATGATCGGCGCGTACTGCACAATAACGAAGCCATTAATTTTGAAGAGGCCATCCCCTCGCCACTGGGGAATCTTATTTATATCGTGACCAAATTTAAGATAAAAGATGATGACGATACTGTGATTGCGGTCGGCGCTATCGCCTTTGATATCACGTTGAAAAAAATTAAAGAGCAAGAACAGGATAAATTACTCTTAGGGCAAGTCGAGATGCTCAATCATCTACAAGAGCAAGTTCGCCTTATCAATCAACATAATAATGAGCTTTACCAAGAGCAAGAAGCATTAACTAAAATGCTTGAGAAGCATCATCAACTCAATCTCAGCCGTGAACAAAGCCAACAGCTAATGCAAAACTTCTTAGCTGAAATGATGACGCAGATCATGCATGAGCAAGATCAGCTACTCGCCAAAGTTTGCCAACTGCAGCAAACGGACGAGGCAAATTACAGAACTCAGATCACCGAAATCATGGTAACTCAGGCAGAGAAATTGCGGCATATTGCCCAGCTGCTAACCAATCATCAAAACGATATTCGCCCATTACATCTGGCGCAATTTATGCGCCATCTCTTAGGTTTGCTAAAAGTGCAATTAGCGAAAGCAAACGTAGAGATAGTGCTCAATTGCGAGGAAAACATCATCATCGATGGCCCTGCTTGGCAATATCTGCAACTCTTCTATCGCTTAATCACTAACACTTTGAATCATGCTTTTAAGACTCACAACGAACAGCGTGAAATAACCATCGCCATCGACAAATCGAACGACGTGCTGCAGATCAGTATTATCGATAATGGAATTGGTATGACGGAGGCGCAGCTCACGCAATTGCGACAGGAACTGGAGCAAGAACTCTGCCTCGGAACCTTAACCTGCATCAATCTGTGGCTCAAAAACGATCTCAATGGCAGCCTGACCATCAGCAGCCAGTTAAACCAAGGCACACACATACAGTGTCATTGGCCGCTTAGTACAAGCTTAGCGTCGCAATAAAGCAGACGGCTTACTGATCAAGCCATGCCTTAGCTTGGGTTTGCTCATCGGTAGCAAATACCTTTACAGGGCACGGCAGCATACAGGCAAGCGCATTGACCATAGCGCTTGTTTGAGCTTGGTTAGCAATCATCACCACTCTTGAGAAATCACTTAAGTGAAATAAGCCGAGTACTGCATCGTCCCACAGGGCAGCGACGGATATGCCTTCAAATTCAGGGGAAAACTCGTACCAGAGGCGAATACTGGCGTGATCTTGCAGCTTAGCTTCAATGGCGGGAACTAGATAGCCTTCAACATCCTCATGGTTAATACGACCAGATGCGACGACTGCTAATATGTCATGGGAATGGCCCGAAGAGATCGTTAGCATTGAACACTCCTTATCAATACACGAAGGGGAAAATAGTTAAAGCTCACACACTAAAGATACACAGACAATGACATAAATGCTGGAAAAGAGAGTAGTTTATTTTACGCTCAGCCGATTTAGTCTTCACCACTCAAGTTTTAAAATCACTCGTGCTAAGTGTCAGCCAGCAGAAAAAGTCACAAAGCGAAGTGGCAATACAAGACTGAAAAGTGATGAAAAGTGATGAAAAGTAGAATAACTCGAAGGGAAACGGATAGCAGATATAGCCTCACACCAAATGCTTTAAGCTAACTCGCGCAGTGACTTAAGACTAGATTCAAGGTGAGGAAACACATGGCACTCAAGCATGGCAATCAAGCGGCAAAAACATCACGATTAAAATAGGCCGTTAACACTAACTGTTACAACGAGCTGAAATTACACCTTAATTTTAATGCCAGCACGCTTGCCACTCAAAGCTAGAGCGCCCTTCTGACTAGGCGCTGACTTGCTGTTTAGCGATTTCTTGATCGAACAAATTCTTAATTAAACCGGAAAATTCGGTAATAAATAACGTCTGCGCGGGCGTGGCTTTATGATTGGCAACCGAAGCTAAAATCTCTTCTAAATCATATACTATCGCATCTACTTCGCGGATAATCATGTTGCGCTGCGTGAAAGACAATGACGGATTTTGACCACACACCATAATGATCTGCGCCGACAATTGCTCTTCAAATAATTCCATCACAGTATCGTCTGAAATCACCTCAGAATTTGGTGTTTCAAATAAGCCAAGATGTTCAGTTAAATACTGGACCAAATGCATGTAACCATCTTTATCTGTGACCATTTTTTACCCTTTAAACTCATTAACTTAATATCTACTGTGGTGCTATTAATACCACAATCGGAAATATCAAAGAAGCCGAAAGTTCGGCTTCTCATCGAGATCCAGCATACGCCACTTATTCAACTCTAGCCTATCTTCGATAACCGACGTATTGATCTACACCAATCTTATTGAAGTTACTGAGTTAAGGTTAGTACAAATGACACAGGAACAGCTTGGCTAATGCTCGATAAACCCGCAATTTCACGTAATTTATCAATGCCTGCGACAAGATCAAACTCATTGGCATTCACAATTATCGGCTGAAAACTGTTCACTAACAGCTTTTTATCAGAAACTTTAGTGATAATTACCGAAAAAGTTTTAGTTTGCGATTTACCATGCAATGCAATTTTACCATCAATATCAACGACTTTAGTCTCACCAACGCCGAGATCTTTTAGCATTTTAGTGTCAACTTGAGACGACAGTTTAAGCTCAGGATATAAAGACACTTCGAACAATAAATTCTGCATCCGCTCATCGCGGACATCAATACCAGTGGCGACGCCCATTAACGGAATGGTTAATTCGAATTGACCATCCTCTTTTAGCGTACCTTTGAGCTGTTTAAAGTGATGGACTTCACCAATGTCACCTTTCTTTACCGAAATAAAACTGACTCGCGAATCTTGATCCATTACTTGCCATTGCGCGACGCAGCTAAAACTGGCGATCGCCGATAAGGCAACAATTCCCATCCATTTTTTCATCGTATCCGTCCTCAAAAAGTGAGTTTAAAAGCCATGCAGTAAAGCAAATCGACATCTGCAGCAGGCGAAAATAATGCCCAGTTAACCGTGATCCACATCGCATAACTTCAGCTAAAGATACTCTTTTTATCCATTAGCGACCAGTAAACTATACTTCATACTCTAACTAGCCATTTATCTAAGCTATTGGCAAACGCCTGTTTATCCGCTTGGGAAAACGAATCCGGTCCGCCGGTATGCACGCCTGAGCCCCGTAAGTCTTCCATAAAGTCACGCATCGTCAGCTTTTGTTTTATGTTATCGACGGTATAAAGCTCGCCGCGGGGATTGAGTGCCAAGGCGCCCTTTTCGATGACTAAAGCCGCTAAGGGAATGTCCGCGGTGATCACTAAATGCGTTGGCTCAACATGGTCGACAATGTATTGATCCGCCACATCAAAACCCGCTCCAACGCGAATTTGGCTGATATAGGGCGATGGCGGTACGCGGATCATTTGATTAGCCACCAGCACCAGCGGCAAAGCTTTACGCTCCGCCGCACGGAACAGGATTTCTTTGATAGGATTGGGACACGCGTCCGCATCTACCCAAATTTTATAATCACTCAATGTCTTTTCACTCTGTTGCTGTTAGGTTCGCAGACTCAGTTTTAGGCAATGCAATACCGAAGGAGGCACCCTACTATGGCGCTAAACGATCGATTTCCCACTCAGCATCAAGGCGAGTATAAATAAAACGATCATGCAGCCTGTGTTCTCCACCCTGCCAAAATTCGATACTCGAAGGTCTGACTAAGTAACCGCCCCAAAAACTGGGTAAAGGCACATCGCCCTTGGCGAACTTAGCCTTCATTTCGAAGAATTTACCTTCAAGTACTTGTCTCGCGCTGAGTTTACTCGACTGCTGTGACACCCAAGCGGCAATTTGACTGTCCTTAGGACGGGTCATAAAGTATTTAAGCACTTCGGCGGTAGACAGCGCCTGCGCTTCTCCGAGCACCGATACTTGGCGCTCTAAAGGATGCCAAGGGAAATGCAAACTGACTTTATTATTGGCGGCTATCTGCTGGGCTTTGCGGCTGCCTAAGTTAGTAAAAAACACGAAGCCAGTGTCATCAAAACGCTTAAGTAACACTATCCGTTGAAAAGGTTGGCCGTGCTCATCCACAGTCGCCACACACATGGCGGTTGGATCGCTAAGCTCAGCATCCCTCGCCTGCGTCATCCACAATTCAAACAAGTCCATCGGGTTTTGCGGTAAGTCGGCACGTCTTAAGCCGCCTTTTGCATACTCGCGGCGGATATCACTCAGATCTGTCATGGGGTTTCCTTAAACAAATGCCAAAAAATTACATGAATTCAGGGATCAGCACTTCAGCATCAAGCTGCTGATAGTGACTAAAACTAATGTCATAACCTTGCTCGGTCGTTAATGAGCCACGCCCTAAACATAAATGGGCAGGAAATCCCTGCGTTAAGTCGTCGGTATTAAAGCGGATGGTGTCCCAGCTGACGGGAGAAAACAGCGCTAATAGCCGCCCCAAGAGATATTGCGGATACTGGGCTAAATCAAGATTCGTTTCAAAGCTCACATAGGAACTGGCGCAGGCATTCTCGCTTTGGGGCGTGATATGCAAGGTGACATAATATTTGCCCCAGAGGCCATTCATCGAAAAACCTGAGGGGTCAAATAAATGGGCGTCAATCTCAAACTCGGGGAGTAAATCGTTAAGTTCGAGTGCGGCGCAAATTTCATCTTTGCTTTGCGAGCCACCATTAAGATAGTCGGCCAATTCACCACGAATGTGGTACATCAGCAGCTCACAGGTTTGCTCATCCTTTGGTGCTCGATAATCGCTGTCAGAGCAGAAAAAATAATGATGGTGACTATCTAAATGCCCCACTCTCATTGCCTTACCCGCGATACGCTGACGCAGCTTGCCGACATCATCGGCAAAACTGCTAGCTTGTAGGTGGGCTTGGTATTCGTTTTTACGCTGATAACTCACCAGCGCCATCGCAGATACGCCAAGCTCATCGATAAAATAACAAGCGGCATCCACTAAAGTGCTATTGCCGCAGGTGAGCATGACAAATCTGTCGTGCCACACGAATAAGCTGGATTCGCTCAACAGGTAGGCATCGCAGTCAGCATTACTAATCTGCGACAAAATCTCGGCATGGGCACAATTGACTAAGGCTGACCAAAAGCTCACATCGAGTTCGCGTAAATTCAGCGCAGACGCCGCCACGATGATCTCAAGTTTCTTTTCTGAGCCTTCAAAAAACATCAAATCCTTAACCCCATTAAACGCTATGCGCCCTTGCTGTTGACATCCTTTATACCAATTTGGCTCCCACGGACGATAAATAAATATCGTCCAGAAAGCAAAAATCAGCCTAAGTTACCTTAGGCTGATCTATTTTAACACACTAGATCTTAAGAAAAATATCTTAAGAAAAATCTTCCAAGTAAGTGTAGCCTTTCAGGCCGACTTGCAGTTCTTCTAAAATTTGTGCGCGTTCATCTTCGGCAATATGCAGATTCACTAACTCTTCGTAAGTGCGCATAAAGGCCACTGCATCTAAGTTAACGTAACGCAATACGTCAGCGACAGTATCACCCGCCAATACCGATTCAATGTTAGTCACACCGTTATCTTCGATGCGAACAACCGCAGAGTTAGTATCACCAAACAGGTTATGCATATCACCCAAGATTTCTTGGTATGCGCCCACAAGGAAGAAACCAATCAGGTACGGGCTATCCGCACTCCAGGCTGGTACTGGCAATGTGGTTTCAATCCCTTGACCATCAACGTATTGATCGACAATACCGTCAGAGTCACAGGTGATATCAAGCATCACAGCACGGCGCTCAGGGGCTTTATCTAAACCCGATAACGGCAATACTGGGAACACTTGGTCAATACCCCAAGCATCCGGTAATGACTGGAATAATGAGAAGTTAACAAAGAACTTATCAGCTAACTTTTCATTGAGTTCATCAATGATAGGTCTGTGATAACGGTTCTTCGCACTCAATAGTCCTTGCACTTCATGGCAAACACGCAGGTTAGCTTGTTCAGCCCACGCACGTTCTGCCAAGCTCAATTGACCAAGAGCAAATAGCGAATGCGCTTCTTGTAAGTCACTTTGGCTATCGTGATAAATCTCAATCAAGGCACGTTGTTCAGCGCGACCGCTTAGCTCAGACCATGAATGCCACATGTTATGCAATAACTGTGGTGACTCTTCCGCAGGCGGTTGAATATCTTCAGGCTGATAAGCTTCAGTACCGATAACATCGGTAATCAGCACAGCATGGTGCGCGGTTAAGTAACGGCCAGACTCTGAAATAATACGTGGCATAGGTTGCTCGTATTCATTACAGATGTCGGTCAATACATTAACGATATTGTTGGCGTATTCAGTCAGGCCGTAGTTCATGGAGTTATTACTTTGGCTACGTGTGCCATCGTAATCCACCGCTAAACCACCACCGACGTCGAAGCAGTTAACGCTTGCGCCTAATGCACGTAATTCACAATAGAAACGACCCGCTTCACTCACACCTTGGCGAATATCACGAATGTTAGCGATTTGCGAACCTAAGTGGAAATGCAGCAATTGCAGCGAATCCAGCATATTGTTTTGCTTAAGTTGCTCTACAACCAGCAAAATTTGCGCAGCTGATAGACCGAACTTAGACTTCTCACCGCCGCTCGCCTGCCATTTGCCTTTGCCTTGGAACGCTAAACGCGCACGCAGACCTAAACGCGGTGTCACACCAAGACGCTTAGATTCAGCTAACACCATTTTCAGTTCAGACAGTTTTTCTAAAACAATGTAAACCTTGTGGCCTAACTTTTCACCAATCAATGCTAAACGGATATATTCATTATCTTTATAACCATTACACACAATGACTGAACTGGCTTTTTGCGCCATGGCTAACACAGCCATCAGCTCAGGCTTACTGCCGGCTTCTAAACCCAGTTGTGGTACTTCTTTTGATGCCTGACTCGCCAGGATCTCTTCCACCACAGTTTGCTGTTGGTTTACTTTAATGGGGTAAACCAGCAAATAGTCCGCCTGATACTCGTACTTCTGTATCGCTTGGTCGAATGCTTGGCACAAACTGTTCACTCTGTGGTGCAGGATCTGCGGAAAACGAACTAGTACAGGTAAAGCGACGCCCGCTTTAACCATGTCTTTGGCTAGCTCATTTAAGCCAATCTTGTAATCAGGATTTTTTGGATCCGGTGACACTGTCACCTCACCGTGATCGCTGATCCCATAAAAACCTTGGCTCCAGTGAGTAACATTGTACCCAGCACGAGCATCATCAATAGACCAATCATTCATTATTATTTAGCCCGTCTATTAAAAAATGGGTTAAACGGTTATGACTAAATAGCACAACCGCCCGTTCGACAAACCCAGGCAAAGGGACACCTTACCTGACATACACGAAGGTGGATTTACCTTCTACTTAATGCCGCAACGTCACGCTAGTGTAAGTGACATTGCCGCGATTTTCATTAATAGCGCAAGAGGCAACTCATCTTAGCGCACTACATCCTATCATATTGACGGCAAAGCTGATTCCCTTACCCCAGTAAAGCTATCTTTACTTGCCCCACTTGTATCTATCTTGAGGCTAAAGGGCGTTAATACCGCCAAAAAGCCGAATGAAGTCCTGAGTCGCATCCTTAAAACATCAAGCTAATAAGTAGCTTAAAGACGTTCGAAAGAGGTTAAGACCTTCAGAAACCGATAACACAAGTAGAAAACGAAAACCGATAACACCGAACTAGCGAAAACGCCAAACCAGCTTATCTCTAGGCAAGATTATTTTAACAGGGGACTATTGGCTTCTTCGCGGCCAGAATTGATGCGGATCAACGTGAGATGCTTAAGGCCAGTATCATCGTATGGCACGACAATCGAGCGTTGGCATTGTGACACTTTTAGGCAAAGTGCAAAAAATGGATGCTTGTGCATTAGCTAATAAAAACCCTCTTAACCCCATGTAATTCGATATGTTGTCAATTACACGGTTAATGACTGCTGAACCATAAAACCTTTACTACTCACGTAATATTTGTAATGTCTCTAACGAGCGAAGTCGTTGAACGGCGCAATTAAACCGCGCAATGTCACAGAATGCAAGCAAGAATCTCATTTAATATTTTGCATTAAAATATAATAAACACTCGCTTAACAATCACTCATCTTGCATTAGGGTTAAGATGAATAATATTAGCCAGTTAGCGCATGAACGCCGCACTCGTCTGTTCAATATTTTTTAATAGCCTTTGTAACTTTTTTGACATTTATCCCTATAAATACCCCTGAATTTTGTGTGTCACTTGCGCCCCGCCCATGTGCTGCGATTGATTAAAGCCGAGCGCTCAATATCACAGTGCAAAATTCAGCATCAATAAGCCGTAAACCGAGGCGCAAATGCCGCCTCTAACTTAGACCCAATGCTAGATACAATCCAATATACCTACATGGGTTCAGTCCTAGTCATATTGCTAGCCGCATTTCTAGTCACAGCTCTAGCCACAATCCGAGGTAAAAGCGGCGATGATTAACGGCTGAGTCGCCACTAAGATAAAACCCAAAGACAATAATGCTGCAGTTTCAGCACCGAAGTGTATAATCGCAGCCGAATCACATTTAATTATGCACAGAGAGATCCATGGTACAGATAGGTAAAACCTGCAAACTTGAGGTTGTAAAACAAGTCAGCTTTGGCGTGTATTTAAACGCCCACGAATTAGGGCAAGTACTGCTGCCAAACAAAGTCACCCCCAAAGACTGCCAAGTCGGTGATCTACTTGACGTGTTTCTGTATCTAGATTCTGAAGATATCGTGATTGCCACCACGCGCCGTCCATTGGCACAAGTAGGCGAATTTGCCTATTTAAAAGCCGTTGCAACTGGTCCTTACGGCGCCTTTTTAGACTGGGGCTTAGATAAAGACTTATTGCTGCCCTTTGGTGAGCAACACAAGCCTATCGAAGAAGGTCGCTCTTATCTGGTTTATGTGCATGCTAATCGCGCCGATGAACGCATCATGGCCTCATCAAAAATCGATAAATTCCTCGATAAGACAGAGCCTGAGTACACTGTTGGTGAGCAGGTCGATTTATATATCGGCGGCACCACAGATTTAGGCTACAAAGCCATTATTAATCATGCCCATTGGGGCGTGATTTACGAAAACGAAGTGTTCCAAAAACTACGTTTCGGCCAAAGACTCAAAGGTTTTATCAAACAAGTGCGCCGCGATGGCAAAATCGATCTTGTGCTGCAACAAGGCAGTAAACAAGAGTTAGATAAGCATGCCCACATTATCCTGATCAAACTCAAACAGGCTGGCGGCTTCTTAGCCCTGACCGATAAAACCGATGCTGAAATCATTTACGATCAGCTTGGTATGAGCAAAAAAGCCTTTAAAAAAGCCATAGGTGGCTTATTTAAGAATGGGCAACTGAGCATAGATAATGATGGTCTGCGTTTAACTGAAACCGCAGAATAATCAACTCTATTCAGGACTTAGTGTTAAAGTTGTACAGTTTGCCGCCACTAAGGTAGAGTTTGACTGACAACTCCTAGGATATTAAGCATGGCTCTGTTATAAACAAAGCCATGCTTTTTTCTTTGGAGCTTATATGGAACTCACGTTACACGAAGCCAGAGTCATCGGATGCCTGCTTGAGAAAGAAATCACCACCCCTGAGCAATATCCACTCTCGCTAAACTCTTTGACCTTAGCCTGCAATCAAAAAACCAGCCGCGAGCCGGTACTCGAACTCAGCGAAACCCAAGTGCAAATCGCCGTTGACTCCCTTAATCGGAAACGTTTGATCAGCGAACAGTCGGGATTTGGCAGCCGCGTCGTTAAATACAAGCACAGATTCTGCAACACCGAATTCAGTGAACTTCAACTCTCCCCCGCCGCACTCGCCATCGTCTGTTTGTTGCTATTACGTGGCCCACAAACGCCGGGAGAACTGCGCACCCGCAGTAATCGCCTACACGAGTTTAAAGACGTGATCGAAGTGGAAGATTGCATCCGCCAATTGATGAGCCGCGAAAAACCTTTCTTAAAACAATTGCCCAGAGAAGCTGGTCGCCGTGAATCCCGTTATGTGGAATTATTCTCTGCCGCCTCATCGCAACTCGAAACTGCGCAGCCCGAAAGTGCGAGCCATACCGTCGCCCATGTCGCTGTGTCTTTGGATGCTGAGCCGCTTGAATTAACCAAAAGAGTGACCGAGCTTGAGCAACAAGTGGCTGAACTGACGCAAAAACTTGATGAGTTAATTGCCTCGTTGAGCTAATCACCTTTTAAAGCGAATCGTAGCGTCGTTTAACTCGGTTTTAATGCTGGCACCTAGCCTGTATGTTATAGCAGGATGCTTTGAGCATATGTTTGAGAACATCAATAGGATGCCGAAAACCGATTGAATACAGTGCCATTTTGGCAAAATGGCACTTATGGACTAATTCACTGTCTACCCAAGGGTGAGAAACTTAACTGCCCCAGAATCATAGCGCCAAGAATAATAGAGACAGCACATGACCAATAATCCACCCAGCAGTTTCAACAACATGCTTATCATCGCCATGTTTGAACTGCGCAAATTTTTATTTAATACCCGAGGGATCATCGCCTTGGTCGCCTTTGGTTTAGTGTGGGGCGTACTCCTGCTTTATCCCATTCAAAGCGCATCGGCGATGTTATTGCAGCCGAATGTGAAAGATGTCATCGACAGCTTATTTGGTGCCAATACCCTCAATGTGCTCTTTGAGTGGCCCGTGGCAGAAATGGCGGTGTTTTGGTGCTTTGCGCTGTATTTGTTCCCAATGTTCAGCATTTTGATCGCCGCCGATCAGTTCTCCTCCGATAAAACCCGTGGCACGCTGCGTTTTTTAACCATACGCACTAGCCGTGACAGCTTATTGTTCGGGCGTTTTCTCGGCCAAATCCTGATCCAAGGCTTGCTGATCCTATTGACGATTATCGCCACTGTCGCCCTCGCGCTCAGCCGTGACAGCCAGCTCTTTTTGCCGGCGTTAACCTCTGGCGCCTTAGTTGGCCTTAACCTCATCATAGTGATCTTGCCCTATACGGCAGTGATGACGTTATTGTCCCTGTATGCGCGCACGGCACGCCAAGCTATGGTGTTTGCGACCATTTTATGGACAGTGATTTCCATCGCCATCATGGTGTTAGGCAGCCAATCTAGCGTATTGGCACAGCTGCAATGGGTATTACCCGGTGCTCAGCTGTCGGACATGCTCAATACTAATGGACTCAACAGCTTAGCTTATGCCCCTATTCCACTGATCCAAACCGCTGCGGCCCTCTTGCTCGGCAGAATTTATATGCAAAGGAGCTCGCTATGAGTTTGATCCAATGCCAAGGGCTGTCGCAACTTTACGGCAGCAAAAAGGCGCTGAATGATGTTAACTTCAGCCTAGAAGCGGGTGCGCCCATCGCCCTTGTCGGTCCAAATGGCGCGGGTAAAACCACGCTTTTTAGCCTGTTATGCGGCTATTTGTCGCCAAGTGCAGGGACAATAACCCTGCTCGGTGAAGCGCCTAATAGCCCTAAACTTTTAGGCAAAATTGCCGCTTTACCCCAAGATGCGGTGCTCGATCCCAATTTGACCATTGTTAGCCAGTTAAGCTTTTTCGCGCGTCTGCAGGGCATGGGCGTAGAACAAGCCAGACAAGAGGCCATTCGCGTATTGACCTTAGTCGATTTGGCGGATGTCGCCGAGCAAAAACCACCAAGCCTCAGCCACGGTATGAGTAAACGCGTATCGATTGCGCAGGCGTTGATTGGCTCGCCAGAGTTAGTGCTATTGGATGAGCCGACCGCGGGGCTCGATCCTGCCAACGCGAAAAAAGTCCGCGAACTGGTCAAAGCCTTATCGCCCACCACAACTTTTATGATCAGCTCCCATAATCTCGATGAGCTCGAAAAGCTGTGCGATCAGGTGTTGTATTTAGACAAGGGACAATTGAGCCAAGCCGTGTCTATGCATGCATCGACCGACAGTGATTACCTGACGTTAACCATGCAAAGCTGTGACAGTGATTTGCTGCAAGCGGAAGTGGCGAAACTGGCGGGCGTGGTGAACGTCAGCTCAAAGCAGAGCAAGGTGTTTATTATTAAGCTCGCAACGGATGAAGAAAAAGCACAGAGCAGTGATATTGAAATGCGCCTATTTACCCTATTCAACCAACATAAGTGGCAATACAAGATGCTGCTGAAAGGCCGTACCTTGGAAGAAACGCTCTTTTCATAGGCGAGCTTTTAACAGCTCGCTTCTCATCAGCCAGCTGTTAAATAGTGTTACTCATGGCTTAAGCGCAACACGCCTTGCGCTTAAGCCTTTTAACTCAGCCTCTAGGCCACTCAATACTGACAAACTACTGCTCACTTTCGCAACACTCAGCCACCAAAAGCATCACAAGTCTGTCAATAAAACACCAATCAACCGCGCTAAGCTAGCTATGACTTTCAATCTTAAGATTAGCTTGTTATAACTCCCCTTCGATTGAACCTAAGCTGACTTCAGAGGTATCTATGAACAAAGCACAACTTATCCAACGTATTGCCGCCGAGCTCAATGCATCGCAAGCGAGCACTAAACCTGTGGTTGAGCAGATATTGCAACAGATCCACGTCGCATTAAGCGAAGGCGAGAAAATTTTCCTGCCGCAATTTGGCACCTTTGAACTGAGATACCATGTCGCTAAAACGGGCCGAAATCCACAAACGGGCGAAGCTATAGAAATCGACGGCTACAATCAGCCCAGCTTTAAAGCCTCAACGGCATTGAAGCAACAGATCAATCGCTGATAGCAACGCTTAGCTTTAATGTGCAGTCACTCATTTGCGAACATTAATCAGCAGCCTTGATATAAATAAGCCTCAACGTAATGTGAGGCTTATTTTTTGTCTAAAGACATTAGCGGTAACGCTTAGCGGAAAACATTAAGCCGCTCAGCGGCTAAACATTAGTTAGGCACTGCCTATGCATTAGCCTCTGCGCTTTGAAAAAGCGGCGAAGTATCAAGATAATCGGCGGCATTTTCAGCACTGGGATCATCAAGAAAAGGCACGCAGCCAAGAAAAGACGCTGTCATCATCTCTTGAAGACTCGCCAAGTTTTCCGCAAACATACTCATATTCGGGTCGACACAATTGGCGACCCAACCTGCAATCTTAAGCCCATCGGCCAGTATTGCCTCTTGAGTGAGCAGTGCGTGATTTAAGCAACCGAGCTTCATGCCCACCACGAGTATCACTGGCAGTTCTAATCTCTGTACCACTTCCGATAAATATCGGCCCTCGCCTAAGGGCAAACGCCAGCCACCAGCTCCCTCAATCAAACAAAAATCCGCTTGAGCAAATGCCGCTAAATCCAAACTTTCGATAATAGCCTCAGGCGCTAAGCTCACGCCCACTTGGGCGGCAGCAATATGCGGCGCAATCGCAGGTTCAAAGGTAAAAGGATTAATGACAGGATAAGTAAGTTTCAGCGACGATGAAGTCATCAACTGCAGTGCATCGGCATTACGCAAGCCTTCGGAGGTTTGTGCGCAGCCCGAGGCGATGGGCTTAACGCCTAAGGTCGACAGCGTGTTAGACGCTAAAATACTCACAGCCGAGTCAGCACTGGCGATCGCGCCCAAACGGTTCACCGCGGTTAACAGCGCCGATGAGACTAAGGTTTTACCACTGTCGGTATCTGTACCTGTTACAAAAAACATATTAGATCCTTATCTGTCGCTATTGAGTGCACCCTTGTGAAGTGCACTCTCAATAAAGCTAAAACGCAAACCTGTAGACCTTTAAATCCACAAGTCCACAAATCAAAGTCCCTATCGTTAACCAATGCTAAACATGTGTACATCAATACTGCTGTAGCTAGAACATAAAGTGCAACAGTTACATCCTGCGCCGAGCACGTATCTGCACTATCTGGTAGGTTAACGGCAAACCTTGGGGTACACGTAAGGATTCGGCTTTGGCCTGCAATGCCTGCCAATCTTGGCGACCACGCAATCGCAGAGCTGGTTCTGAAACGGCTGTTGCGCCAGCAACCTCTCCTGCTGACTGAATCGTTAAATTATCTAAACTGATTGAATTGGCTGAATGGGTTGCACTGGCCGATTTCACCGAGGCGCCCACCCCTTTGATGGAATAGAGTAATGCTTTGAGAGTATCAAAATGCACTGTCATAGGAATGAGCTGCACCTCTAAGAACTGCCATGTATCGAGTTTAAATGCAGTTTTTAGCGCCTCCAGTGTCGAAAAGTCATTCACTCTTAAGCCTAATTCGGCTAATTGATTCAAACTCCCCTGCGCCACTAAGCTCAAATGACACTCGCCATCCGGCTTTAGCACCCGTGCCATTTCGGCTACCGCGGCGGGAAAATTCGCACACCACTGCAAAGCCAGATTCGAATAAATCACATCGATGCAACCATCGACAAAGGGTAAACACTCGGCATCGGCACAAACCCCATGATAATCGGGATAAGTTTGTTTTAGCTTGTGTAACATGCCAAGGGCGATATCCACGGCAAACACAGCTGTCGGTGGATTTTGTATCGAACCATGCTCAGAGTGACAACCTGATTGATGTTCAGAGTGATACGCCGCAAAATCGGTCCCAGGGCCTGCGCCAATGTCCAACAGATGACCTTGGGCGATAAACTCACTGAGTAAACTGGCGGCGCTCAGACGCTGTAACTGATTATGGTCTTGATAACTATGGGCCGCTGCAGAGAATCGTTCAGCAATCTGAGCACCGTGAACATTGGATTCTTTGTCAATTGCTCTTTTTCCAACAGCTAGTTTTTCAATCGCTTGTTTTTCAAAAGCTTGCATTACAGCAGATTCGCTCACATTCAACTCGTAAGGTGTTGACTCGCAATATTTGGACTCACTAACGTTGGGCTTGCTGGATTTAATCGGGCTTGGCATTGCAGTTAACACTCAACCATAAAAACTTAAAATTCAATAGAATAACGCGTGCTATAGCGTACATTTATCTGTGATCATCCGCAGCTTGTCGTTCAGTCACAAGCGGCACACCGACGCGACTGAGCACTTGAGCTAATTGCGCAACACACGCCGCAATATCTTCGGCGGCGTGGGCTGCCGTTAAGGTGATGCGTAAACGCGCAGAGCTTACAGGCACGGTCGGCGGGCGAATCGCGCCAACCCAAATTCCTGCAGCCCTTAGCTCCTCGGCTACTTGCAAGGTTTGCAACGCATCCCCAATGATCAGCGGCTGAATCGCGGTATCTGAACCTAAAAGGGGCACATTAGCCTCTCGGCATAACCGTTTGAATAGCTTAATATTCTCAAGCAGTTGTTGCTGTAACTCGGGATGTGCTGTGCTGTACTGAGTCGCGGCTAAGGCTAGCGCCGCATTGGCGGGCGATAAAGCAGTCGAGTAAATATATTCGCGGGCGTTACTGACCAAAAAATCGATCAGCGCCTGACTCCCCAACACGGCCGCGCCTTGGCAACCTAAGGCTTTACCAAAGGTCACCACTTGCACATCGATAAGCTTGGCGGCCTCTGCATTGTGATAACCATCGAGCACCGCAAAACCATGGGCATCATCGACAACCAACCAAGTATGATGTTGGCGACAAAGCGCCGATAACTGGGCAATTGGCGCACAATCTCCGTCCATGCTAAACACGCTTTCAGTGATTAACGCCGATGTTTGATTTCGAGCAAGTAACCGCTCAGCGCTTTCTAAGGAATTGTGTAAAAAACGTTTCAGCTGCGCGCCACTATCTTGCAAACCATCAATAATGGAGGCATGTACGAGTTTGTCGGCAACCACAATATCGTGCTGATCAAACAGGGTTTTCATCAGCGCCGTATTAGCACTAAAGCCCGAGCAAAATAACAATGCAGCTTCATGTCCCGTTAAGGCGCAAAGCTCACGCTCCAGCGCCAAATGTGCGTCACTGTATCCTGTCACTAAGGGCGATGCGCCGCTACCCACACCGTAGGTTTGCGCGCCAAGGTGCAAGGCCTCAGCGAGTTGTGGTACGCGGGATAAACCTAAATAATCATTACTGCTGAAATTGACATAGGCGCGACCTTCGAACACAAAACGTGGGCTCGAAGTGGATGCGTTGGTGTTAAGGGCATGATCGACACTCAGCACTTTACGTTGTCGCAGTAATCCTTGCTCACGCAAAGCATGCTGACGGGCGGCAATTTTAGTCTCAAGCAGAGAACTCATCGATGTAGCCTCAAGCATGACTGACTCAAAAATGACTGTTTCAACAATGGTCTCAACAATGATTACCCTATGAGTGTTCGGTTGAAGACGGTTGCCTTAGAAATAGAGCACATTTAATAAGCCTGTCGGCCGCAGTCAAAACAGACTACGACCAACAGGATTGACATGTTATCCAACAATGTGCGTCAAACAACATGAACTCAGTGTTCTTACAAAGCACCCGCGTCATAGAATTGTGCCGATGACTTATCTTGATAGGCTGCTGCTTTGGCTAATACTGCACTTTCTTCTTCCAATTTTGCCGCAGCGCCCTGCTCTGGACGTAAACCTAAACGTCGGAATAGCCCCATATCATCGCTTTCTTCTGGGTTTGGCGTAGTCAGCAATTTGCAACCGTAGAAAATCGAGTTGGCGCCAGCAAAGAAACACATGGCCTGCAGTTCATCACTCATATTTTCGCGGCCAGCCGATAAACGCACGCGCGAAAGTGGCATTAAAATACGTGCCACGGCAATAGTACGCACAAACTCGAGTGGATCGAGATCGTCAAGTTTCTCAAACGGCGTACCCGCCACTTTGACTAACATATTGATCGGCACAGAATCAGGATGCTGCGGTAAATTAGCCAGCTGTTGCAGTAAGCCTGCACGATCCGTCGCCTTTTCACCCATGCCGACAATCCCGCCAGAGCAGACTTTCATGCCTGAAGCACGCACATTTGTCAGTGTATCTAAACGATTTTGATAGGTACGTGTGGTGATCACATCGCCGTAGTATTCAGGCGAAGTATCTAAATTGTGGTTGTAATAATCTAAGCCTGCGCTGGCTAAATCGTTCGCTTGATCTTCAGAAAGCATGCCGAGCGTCATGCAAGTTTCCATGCCTAAGGCTTTGACTTCTTGTACCATTTGCTTAAGGTACGGCATGTCTTTTTCTTTTGGGTTACGCCAAGCGGCCCCCATGCAGAAACGAGAAGCCCCCGCGGCTTTAGCGCTGCGCGCTTCGGTCAGCACAGTTTCCATTGCCAGCAAACGCTCTTTCTCTAGACCTGTGTCATAACGGGCGCTCTGCGGGCAGTATTTACAATCCTCAGGGCAAGCACCGGTTTTAATCGATAACAAGCGGCTAATTTGCACTTCATTGGGATCGTACACTTCACGGTGAATGCTGTGGGCTTTAAATAACAAATCATTCATCGGCAGCGCAAATAAGGCTTCGATTTCTTCCCGCTTCCAATCATGACGAACTTGCAACTGCGACATTGAACACCCTTTTTATTCTGTCTTTTATCTTGGCTAGGATAACCTCAGCCCTTAAACTGTCAACGCCAACCAGTGAATCCAGTTTACTAATGGCTATTTTACCACCAACTTAGTGAGCATTTATGCGCAATTTACTCGATTTTGATTTTGATAGCGCCCATATTTGGCATCCTTACACCTCAATGACCCGTTCTCTTCCTGTTTTTGGTGTACATAGTGCGAAGGGCTGCGAGCTCGAACTCGTCGATGGCCGCAAGCTGGTCGATGGCACTAGCTCATGGTGGGCCTGTGTGCACGGTTATGCGCATCCCGAGATATTAACCGCGATGGAAAAACAGCTGCATCAGCTGAGCCATGTGATGTTTGGCGGCATCACCCATGAACCCGCCATTGAACTGTGTAAAAAACTTATCGCTATGACCTGCGAGCCGCTGACGAAAATCTTTTTATGCGACTCTGGCTCTATCTCAGTCGAAGTGGCGATCAAAATGGCGCTGCAATACTGGCAAGGCCAGAGTTTACAAGGTAAGTGTTTGCAAGGTCAGAGCTCGCAGGGGCAAAGCGCACATAAAGAGCGGCCGCTAAAACAACGTATTCTTACCGTTAAGAAGGGTTACCACGGCGATACCTTTGCCGCCATGAGCGTGTGCGATCCCGAAGGTGGCATGCACACTATGTTTGGCGATGCGCTAACAAAACAATCCTTTGTGCCTGCACCACAAACCGCCTTTGGCGAAGCCTTACAAGCCGATGATTTAACCGCAATGCGCAGCATTTTAAGTGCAAATCACCATGATATTGCCGCTGTGATCATAGAGCCGATCATGCAAGGTGCTGGCGGGATGCGTTTTTACAGCGCGGATTATTTAGCGGGTATTCGCGCCCTGTGCGATGAATTTGATGTGTTGTTGATTTTAGATGAAATCGCCACAGGCTTTGGCCGTACAGGTAAGCTGTTTGCCTATGAACACGCCAATATCACTCCAGATATCTTATGTTTAGGTAAAGCGCTAACGGGCGGTTACATCAGCCTAGCGGCAACGCTATGTACCGATAAAGTTGCCCAAGGAATCAGCCAATCTCCCGCTGGCGTGTTTATGCATGGGCCGACCTTTATGGGCAACCCGCTGGCCTGCGCGGCGGCGTGTGCGAGCTTAGACTTAATCAACCGCAATGAATGGCAAGCGCAAGTGGCCGCTATCGAGCAGCAAATGCGCTTAGAACTTAAGGATGCGATTGATTTACCGAGTGTAAAAGACGTGCGAGTACTTGGGGCAGTAGGCGTGTTAGAGATGCATGATCCCGTCAATACCGCTGAGCTACAGCAACAATTTGTTGATTTAGGGGTGTGGGTTCGCCCCTTCGCTGACCTTATCTATATCATGCCGCCCTATGTTATTAGCCCGGCGCAATTAAGCCAACTCACAGGTGCGATGAAGCTAGTCGCGGCAGGCATTAGTGCAACATCCGCCAGTGCCGAGCCACAACTTATCAGCCACGGTTAATGCCAACAGCATAAGCCTTCAACATAAAAATCCTTAAAATAGACAACACTCAGCGCACCGTTCTAGGTGCGCTGGGGTTAAACTGAGCAGCTGTGTTAAGTGACTCGACAGTCACCTTATACCAATCACATTAAATATCTAATCAGTTCAGAGCCTCACAGGCATCTCAATCCAAGGCGCATTGACGCAGAAATGGTTATTCCCTTTTAAGTCAATGCAACACCGGAGTGCGATGCCTGTGAGGCTCCCGAAGGGCGGCTGATGTTAACGGCGTAGCAACGCGCTTTATACTGCGTTTAAGGCTTTCGACAGAGCACCACTATGCCTTCAAGCCTTCGCCTTGTCTAAAGCGCGTTGAACTCCCGCTGAATGAACAGATATTTAATACGGTTGGTATTACCCCTTTTTCAAACCTCGCATCCTCTCAATAGCTAAAAGTGCTAAGGTTGCAATTGCAACATTGCTCACAATTCCTATTAAAACTCCGCAATTTAGCCGATTAATTTAATCCATCAACTGGAAATTTTACCAAAGCCAGCAATGCTTATATCGCTAACTTTACCCCACACATCTTTCGCCAATATCCGCCAACAAATTGAGCTGAGGAATGGCTTAAATAGCTACACCAAGACATGGAGATCATATGTTCAAACTCGCTGACATAGCCGTCAATCGCAAACTCGCATTACAGCTCATCATCGCCCTCGCAGGCGCCTTAATTTTACTCGTTATTTCTGTTACCGCTTTAAAGCATAATCTGATGGCGGAGCGTGAGGCACGGCTCAATGCCGTATTGTCCCTCGCCAGCAGCCGCATTCAGGCGTTATCCCAATCACTGCCCTTAGAGCAAGCACAGCAAGCCGCCAAGGACATGTTGAACGACATGCGCTTTGATAATGATAACTACTTGTTTGTGATTGATGAATCGAGGCGCGTCATCGTCCACCCCATCAAAAGAGAATTAGTTGGCCAACAAATGGGCAATCAAGGCGAAGAAAACTACTGGTACAAAATGGTCGAACTCGGCCGTGATGGCAAACAAGGCTTAGTCGAATACCGCTGGACGACAGCTAACGGTAAATCGGCGCAAAAAATGTCACTGGTAATGGGATTTAAACCTTGGGGCTGGATCTTGGGCTCAGGCATGTTGCTCCAAGATATCGAAGCCACCATTTGGCATGAGTATTTTGTCATGGGAGGCACGACATTAGTGCTTATCTTGCTCATGGCTTGGCTAGGTTATGCCATTAGTCACTCTATCACTCGGCCACTGGATGATGTAAATCTGGCGATGCTCGCCATCACAAAGGGGGATTTAACCACGCAATTAAAGGTCTATGGTAAAGACGAGCTTGGCACCTTAGCCCGCAACATCAACCAAAGCATTGGCTCGATTCGTAGCACCTTACTGGAAGCGAGTCATAGCGCGGATAATGTTGCCCAGGCCTCGGCTCGTATCGCCTCAACCGCAGAGGAAACCAATCAAGCGGTGAATAATCAGCGGGATCAGCTTGCCCAGCTCGCCACCGCCATGAATGAAATGAGCGCCACTATCGCCGATGTGGCGAATAATGCGGAGAGCACGGCCAAAGATACCAAAGAAGCCACATGGGAAGCAGGCCTTGGCGACCAAGATGTTCACGCCAGTGTGGACGGAATTCATGCCCTCGCCAAAGAAGTGGAGCAAGCGACGGATCAAGTGAACATGCTCAAAGAGGAAGTCATGCAGATCAGCGAGGTCACCTCAGTGATCAGCGCGATTTCAGACCAAACCAACTTGCTGGCACTGAATGCGGCAATCGAAGCCGCCCGCGCTGGCGAGCAAGGACGAGGGTTTGCAGTGGTCGCCGATGAGGTGAGACAACTCGCCAGTCGCACCAGACAATCAACCGAAGAAATTCAGAACACGATTTCATTATTGCAACAACGAGCCGTGAGCGCCGCTAAAGCAATGGATGCAAGCCGTGCGCTGGCAGAAAACAGTGTGAGTCAATCGGCAAAAGCGGGAAGTGATTTATCGCTTATCGTAGCTCACATCAAACATGTGAGTGACATGGCGACCCATATCGCTACCGCCGCAGAAGAGCAAAGTGTGGTCGCTGAAGACATGAACAGAAACGTGTGCGGGATTAATAACTCAGCGCTCGAAGTCTCTGAATCGGCAACCTATCTCGCCCAAGAAAGTGAAAGTTTGGCGGAGTTATCACTGAATTTAAATGGCAAACTCGCCGTTTTCAAACTCTGATCATTCACTTGATTAGGGATGAACTAAAGAACGATGACAAACCTTTAGCCAACCAAACTTTTAGCCCTGTGTTTAGTCCAGATAGTCCGCATAGCAACTGCGCGGGTTATCTAGACTTTCGATTAACGTACCGACTCCACTAAACTCATGTTTCTAATCTGATTTGACTAAGCTGATCAGATTAAGCTCATTTCACTAAGCTGGAAATCAATGCACGCAGCGCGGCAGGTTTTATCATTTTCGCCATATAGTGATAGCCGCGGCGTTGCACATCTTCCACCAGCTCTTTACGGGTATTGGCGGTGATCAAAATGCCGGGCAAGTCTTTGCCATACAGGGCACGAATACCGTCCATCGCATCGACACCATTTTGGCCATCATCTAAGTGATAATCGGCGAGGACAATATCGGGCGCGACGCCTTTCAGCCCCAGCTTAATGCGTGCATCGGATAAATCTTTTGCGCAAATAACCTCACATTGCCAACGACTTAATAGACTTTCTAAGCCCGCCAGAATCGCCTCTTCGTTATCGATACACAGCACTTTGATACCCGATAACGGCTGCAGCAGCGATGGCAACGCCTTCACTTGCGGCTGACGTACAGTCTCCCCGAGCGGCACACAAATGGAGAATACCGAGCCGCGCCCTAAATGGGACGAGACTTGAATACCGTGTTCCAGCACTTTACTGATGCGATCGGCAATTGCTAAACCTAAGCCTAATCCGCTGACATTGTTGCTCTTAGGATTATTCAGCCGTTTGAATTCTTTAAAAATCTCTTGGGTTTCTTTTTCATCGATACCACAGCCTGTGTCTAACACTTGGATCTCAAGGTAATGACCGCGATGGCGACAACCAAACAAGACTCTGCCACCACGGGCGTAGCGGTAGGCATTGGTTAAAAAGTTTTGTAGGACACGCCGTAACAGCGAAGGATCAGAATTAACAGTCGCACTGCATGGGATCATCTTAAAACGGATTTGGTTGTCCGCAGCCATCGCCTCAAACTCCACGGATAAGCCATTGATCAGTTCTGAAATCGCAAAGTCACGCCGATTAACATCCACCATGCCGGAATCGAGTTTAGAAATATCCAGCAGATCGGTGAGCAACTCGCCGGCGATCTTAAGCGAGCTGTTCACATGGGATAAGGTGGTTCTGGCCTCGCGATCTAAATTGGGATACTGAGATAAAGATGCGGTAAACAACCTTGCAGCATTCAGCGGTTGCATTAAATCATGGCCAACAGCAGCCAAGAAGCGACTCTTAGAGGCGTTAGCGATTTCTTCCTGCGCTTTAGCCTCGAGTAACTCACTGTTCAACATGGCTAATTCATAGGTTCGCTCATTAACGCGGCTTTCTAAGGTTTCATTGGCTTCGAGCAGCGCCCGCTCCTGCTCGCGATACTGAGTAATATCGGTAAAGGTCATCACAAAACCACCATCTGGCATGGGATTACCTTGAATTTTAATCACTTTACCGTCTCTGCGATGGCGCTCAGAAGTGTGCGGCGTGCCATTACGCATGTGCTGTACCCGCTGTTCAACCTGCTGTTCGATTTCACCTTCACCACAATAACCCCGCGCCGCATTAAAACGGATCACTTCGCTGATGGGCATGCCCTGCTGCAAGAATCCATCGGGATATTGATACAGCTCCACATATTTATAATTCCAAGCTACTAGGTTGAGATCGTTATCTATCACGCTCATGCCTTCATAGGCGTGCTCAATCGCGCCGCGCAGCATGTCTTGGCTGAGCATAATTTTCGATGAAGCTTCATCCACTAGACTGAACACTTCATCCAGCGCCAAATCACGCCCTTGCAGCACAGAATCCATCACCAGCGCCGCGCTTGAGGCGCCGAGTACGCCCGCTAATAAACGTTCCGTGTGGAAAATCAGCTCTGGCGGCGCCGCTTTATGCCAACTATCACTTTTTACGGCATCAATTGAGAAACGGCTAAAACTCTCGTAGGCGCGTGTTGGGCTGACGAATCGACTGGCAAGAATAAGCAAATCCTGCTGTGAAATCGGGCCATTTTTCTTATTGGCGCTGTTTTTCAACTTGCCAGGACTGACAATGGCACTGGCCTGAATACGCTCGGCCACACCCGCCCTAAACCAAATCGACCCCAAAATATAACAGGCGATATTGGCAAAAAGTGCCGTCAGCGCATCACGCACATTGGGCGTTATCGCATCTAGCAAGCCTTTCTCGCTCGCGACGCCAGACAAGAACACCGATGAACTTTGCACATCTGTCATGCCCTGCAACATAATGTAAAACCACAGCGTAAAGCCTACCCCGAGTCCTAAAAACACCCCAGCACGATTGCCGTGTTTCCAATAGAGACCGCCCACTAAGGCGGGCGCTAACTGAGCAAAAGCCCCGAAGGACAACATGCCGAGATGGGATAAGGAATCACTGTCGGCTAAGGCCAGATAACTGCCATAACCTAAGCCAAGAATGATCACGATCGCCAAACGGCGGGCATTGAGTAGTAGCTGCGAGAACTGACTGAAGTTTTTCTCACGGATATGGCCCGTACGCAGCATCACAGGCACCAGCCATTCGTTACTCACCATCACACTAATAGTCACCACCGCCACTATCACCATGCCGGTTGCCGCCGAAAGTGTGCCCAGCAGTGCAATCACCGCCAGCAAAGGTTGATCTAAAGCGAGTGGCAAATTAATCACATAGGTATCGGCCGACACTGAATCGCCGAGGATAATTTTCCCCGCTAAGGCGAGCGGCCCAACGAATAAACCAAAAAGCGCTAAATAGATGGGAAACAGCCAACGTCCTTTCGACAACACAGACTCATCGGCGCATTCCACCACCATCACATGGAACTGCCTTGGCATACACAAAAACGCCGCCATTCCGACAAGTAACTCAGGCATTAGGGCTTCAATACGAGGATTGGGATAATTGATCAGCGACTGCGCATTCGCCTGCTGCCAAATATCCCCAAAACCATCGAACACCCCAAAACTAATGACGACGCCGACCAATAAAAATGCGGCGAGCTTCACCAGAGACTCAAAGGCAATCGCGAGCATCATGCCGGGATTGTGCTCGGTGGCATCGAGTTTGCGGGTACCAAATAAAATGGCAAATATGGCTAACAAAGACGTGATCAGTAACGGAATCGTCACGCCATCGAGGGGATCGTCGGCGGGTTGGAACAGGTTAAGGCTGAACACCATCGCCTTAAGCTGCAGGGCGATATAGGGCATGATGCCAAACAAGGCGATTAAGGTGACTAAGGCGGCTAAGGTTTGGGATTTGCCGTATCGGGCGGCAATAAAGTCGGCCACTGAGGTGATATTTTGTGCCTTAGACACTAATACCATCTTGCGTAACATGCCAAAACCTAAGGTAAAAATCAGAATTGGGCCGATAAAAATCGGTAAAAAAGACCAGAGATCCTTAGCCGATTGGCCAACAGTGCCTAAAAAACTCCACGAGGAACAGTAAACCGCTAAGCTCAGGCCATAAATACCGACCTGTAGCTTTTTGGTGATCCGGCTAAACCAACGCTCCGCCCCCCACGCTAATAGGAATAAAAGCGAGACATAACAGACGGCAATAACGGCGACGACTAAGGTTAAATTCATACTTTGCTCTTTTTTCTGATTATTGTGCGATAAAACCTGTCTAAAATCTAGCCGGATTTTTAATGCAACAGACTAAATATAAAGGAAAATTTAAAACTAGACCAAGGTCTAATGGAGTTGCCGCCCCCTTGCATACCATACTCAGTCCACGCAATTTTTCAAAAGGGAAGCCCTATGAGCTCGCAGTCTCTCTACAAAGTCTCCGGCAATATCGCTGCCAATGCACTTGTAAACAACGATAAATATAAAACAATGTACCAAGAGTCGATTGTCAATCCCGAAGGTTTCTGGAGAGAACACGGCAAGCGTATTGATTGGATAAAACCCTATACCAAAATTAAAAAAACCTCTTTTGATGATCATAACTTATCGATCAACTGGTTTTACGACGGCACCCTGAATGCTTCTGCCAACTGTTTAGATCGTCACTTAGCCGAGCACAGTGATCGCGTGGCGATTATTTGGGAAGGCGACAACGCCAGCGAACAACGCAAAATTACCTACGGTGAATTACATGCAGATGTGTGTAAATTCGCTAACGCATTACGCAGCCAAGGCGTGCGCCGCGGTGACATAGTCACGATTTACATGCCTATGGTGCCAGAAGCCGCAGTAGCTATGCTTGCCTGTGCCCGTATCGGCGCGGTGCACTCTGTGGTCTTCGGTGGTTTCTCACCGGATTCTATCGCCTCTCGCGTCATTGATGGCAAATCAAAAGTCATTATTACCTCAGATGAAGGTATGCGCGGTGGCCGTGCTATCCCATTGAAACGCAACATCGATGATGCCTTAAAAAATCCTGATGTCACTACCGTTGAAAAAGTCATCGTGCTTAAACGCACGGGTGGCAAAGTGGATTGGGTAGAAGGCCGAGATGTGTGGTGGCACTCACTGATGGAAACCGCATCTGAGTACTGCCAACCAGAGGAAATGGATGCCGAAGCGCCGTTATTCCTGCTGTATACCTCAGGTTCAACCGGTAACCCCAAGGGCGTATTGCACACCACTGGCGGCTACATGGTTTATGCGTCTATGACCCATGAGTATGTGTTCGACTACAAAGCGGGCGAAGTGTACTGGTGTACCGCCGACGTGGGTTGGATCACTGGCCACTCTTATATGGTTTACGGCCCACTCGCCAATGGTGCGACTGTGCTTATCCATGAAGGCGTACCGAATCATCCAAGCCCTGCCCGTTTAGGCGAAATGATTGACCGCCATAAAGTGAGCATTCTTTACACAGCGCCAACCTTAATTCGCGCGCTGATGGCCGAAGGTAAACAACACTTCGATAAGTTCGATGGCAGCAGCTTGAGGATCATGGGCTCAGTAGGCGAACCCATCAACCCAGAAGCATGGCGTTGGTACCATGAGGTCATAGGTCATGAACATTGCCCTATCGTCGATACTTGGTGGCAAACTGAAACGGGCGGTATTTTGATCACGCCACTGCCTGGGGCGACCGACACTAAACCTGGTTCAGCGACCCGTCCGTTCTTTGGCGTTCAACCTGCCTTAGTCGATAACATGGGGAATATTTTAGAGGGTGAGAACGAAGGTAACTTAGTGTTACTCGACTCTTGGCCGGGCCAAATGCGAACTGTATATGGCGACCACGAACGATTCGTACTGACCTATTTTAAAACCTTCCGTGGCATGTATTTTACCGGTGACGGTGCCCGTCGCGATGAAGATGGTTACTACTGGATAACAGGCCGCGTCGATGACGTGATCAACGTATCCGGCCACAGATTAGGTACGGCAGAGGTAGAAAGTGCGCTGGTATCACATGAACTGGTTGCAGAAGCTGCAGTAGTTGGCTACCCACACGATATTAAAGGCCAAGGTATTTATGCGTATGTCACGCTAACCCGCGGCACTGAAGAAACCGAAGAGCTACGTCAAGAGCTGCGTCAATGGGTCCGTAAAGAAATTGGTGCGCTGGCAACCCCAGATCTCATCCAATGGGCGACAGGCTTACCTAAGACTCGTTCGGGCAAGATCATGCGCCGCTTCCTGCGTAAGATTGCCGCTAACGAAGTGACCAATTTAGGGGATGCATCAACCTTGGCCGATCCAGCTGTGATCGAAACCTTGATTGAATCACGCTTGAATCGTACTGAGTAATATCCGAGTTACGAACAACGTCCACAACGCTTAGTTTATGCCCAATAGGCTAAGCGTAACCTGAACCTCCCTTTTTAAACCTCAGGTTAAAAGTGAACCCTGTTGAGAGAGTGTGTGATTGCTCCTTTCTCTAGCTTGCCCCTCCAACCAGGGGCATTTTTTTTGCCTGTTATGTTAAGCTTGCGACCTCACTTTTATTCAGCATAGATTTTTTATCAGCGTGTCAGTCAAACTCAGAGACTATCAACAGCAAGCGGTTAATGCCGCCATCGCCCATTTTAGGCAAAGCCAAGCTTCCGCTGTACTCGTATTGCCCACAGGCGCTGGCAAAAGCATAGTGATCGCTGAACTGGCGCGCATCGCCAAAGGCAGAGTCTTAGTGCTCACCCACGTGAAAGAATTAGTCGCGCAAAATGCCGAGAAAGTCGGCCTACTCACGGCACAAGCCAGTATCTATGCGGCGGGACTCAATCAAAAAGCCACTGAGGGGAAAACCGTCGTCGCCAGCATTCAATCGGCGGCGCGGGGGTTAACCCAGTTCGACCAGCCGTTCTCGTTAGTGATTATTGATGAATGCCACAGAGTCAGCCTTGAGAAAACCAGCCAGTATCAACAAGTGCTCAATCATTTACGCACGAAAAATCCCCAACTAAGATTGCTCGGTCTCACCGCCACACCCTATCGCCTTGGCACTGGCTGGATTTATCAGCAACACTATCACGGCAAAGTAGGATCTCCCGAACATGCAGTGTTCGAACATTGTGTGTTCGAGCTACCCATCAGGCCACTCATTAAGCAAGGTTACCTCACAGCACCAACGCTGTTTGATGGCCTCAGTGCCCAGTACGATTTCAGCCAACTGAAAGCCAATGACAATGGCGAGTATGCTGAAGCCGAGGTTAACGATTTACTGGGGCATTACGGCCGCGCGACTACCGCGATAGTGAAACAGCTCATTGAACTGAGCCAACATAGAAAAGGCATTATCATCTTCGCGGCAACGGTGCGTCACGCCAATGAGATTTTTGGCCTACTCAACCAAGCTCACGCTGCACAGAGCGCCATTATCACGGCACAAACGCACGACAATGAACGTGATGCGACGATTGAACGCTTTAAAGCCCAAGAGCTTAAGTTTTTGGTCAACGTGGCTGTGTTGACGACAGGCTTCGACGCACCCCATGTGGATTTGATTGCGATTTTGCGCCCAACCGCCTCAGTCAGTCTGTTTCAACAAATGATCGGCCGTGGTTTACGAATCGCTGAAGGTAAAAAAGATTGTCTTATCATCGACTATGCTGCCAATGGTTATGACTTGTATTTCCCCGAGGTCGGCCAAGCTAAACCCAACAGTAAATCGGTACCCGTGCAAGTGCATTGCCCAGTATGTGATTTTGCCAATATTTTCTGGGGACTCACGGACGACGATGGCGACATCATTGAACACTTTGGTCGCCGTTGTCAGGGCATAGTCGAACAGCAAGGTAAAAAGCTACAGTGCGACTTTCGATTTAGATCTAAATCTTGCCCTGATTGCGGTGAAGAGAATGATATTGCCGCGCGCATTTGCCAGCACTGCCAATCGACTCTCATCGATCCCGATAAACGCCTTCGCCAAGTGCTCAGCCAGCAGCACCATCATTTGTTCCGCTGCCAACATATGACGCTCATCGACGATGACGGTAATCTAAAAGTGCAATACCTCGATATCGACGGCAATGAATTCAATCTCCGCTTTAAATTGCAAACGCCGGCCCAGTGGCGAGCCCTATATGCCTTATTCATCTTTCCCCATAGCCGTACACCGGGATTAAAACCAAAAAAGTACACTAAGGTGGCAGAGTTAATCAGCGACGTGGATAAATTCCGCATGCCCGATCTCTTGCTACTGAAGAAACATAAAAAAGGCTGGGATCTGCTCGAAAGCTATTTTGATTATCAAGGCCGCTATCAAACTGAAAATAAACACGGCTGACATTATCAATTCACTTAGGCCTATGGTATAAAACGACTAAAGTAATCCTAAGGAGCTATTATGTTCGTTGTTATTTTTGGCCGTCCAGGCTGTCCTTATTGCGTTCGTGCTGTGCAATTATCTGAGCAACTCGTTGAAAAACGTGATGACTTTAAGTTCAGATATGTCGATATCCACGCAGAAGGTATCTCTAAAGCAGATTTAGAGAAAACTGTTGGTAAACCAGTTGAAACAGTACCGCAGATTTTCGTCGATGAGAAACACGTCGGTGGCTGCACAGATTTCGAACAATATGTTCGCGAAAACAATCTGTTAGATTAAGCTCTACACATATGTGACCCGCTTAATGCAAAAGGAGACCTAAGGTCTCCTTTTTAGTTTTTATCGCAAGCAAGTAAGATTAGAGCACATACTTAGCCGAGAACATAATGCGGCTCAAATCACCATCATCGCCATTTTCTTTACTGTTCTTGGCATACATATACTCGACCCCAAAGGTCAGCGGTTTGCTTGGCGAGTAAAGTAAGTTGATATAGCCTGAATAAGCATCCTTATTCACGCCTGAACCGGTTAAAGCCACATCGTTATCCGCTTGCATGCCTGACAAGGTTACACTGTTGCGCCACTGCTCATTCCACCAATGACGGTAAGACACAAATCCACCTAAAGTACGAATCGACTCGATATCACCGTTAGCATCTAGCACGCCCGCATTAATGTAATTGAGTGCCATATAACGACCTAAACCTTCACCATAGGTGGCCGTGAAGCGAAGATCATCTTTGCCGACCTGAATAATGCCCGCCACACTTGCGCCATATCCTAGGGCTGAGCTATCAATCTGAGTCGCACCTATCTTAGTTTCTAAATTCAACTGACGGGCAATACCCGCAAAGGAGAACGCCGCGCCGCCGTCTGTTTTGAGGTTATACCGCGCGATAACATCGGGCACGACACCGCTACCACTGGTAATGCGGGCACCGCCTTGATTTGGCGTGACTGTGGTTTCAGGATTTTCGATCGCGAATTGGAAATTACCTTGGGTATAGCGCAATAGCGTTTGGCGGGCGAACGGGGTTCCGTCGGCAGCACCAACAAAATCGAGATTCTCAGGTAACGCAGCAGCATTTTGGAAGGTTGTCCACGTTTGACCTACGGTCCAATTGTCATAGGAGACAAATGCATGGCGAATACGAGGCGAATAGCTGTTGGAAGTACGTTCATTACCATCGGTGTGGGTCATAAAATCGAGTTCAATAAAGCCAGAAAGTTTATGACCATCAACATCAGTCGTCGCTTTGAAATTAAAACGCGTTTCGCGAGCTTGAAAATCCACGACTTGATTGCCATTACCCTCTTTTCCATAAATAGTGCCAGGAACATAAAACTGCCTAGAGAGATCCCCCGAATCCGGTGCGCCATTGCCGTAATCACTGAACATAATGTCAGCTTTGATATAACCGCCAAACTCAACATCCGTATCTTTTAGTGATGCCGCATTGGCCGAACTTGCTAATGCCAATAATATTGCACTACCCATCAAGCTTAGTTTTGCTTGTTTCATTTTTTGTCTTTCCCCAATTGTTATTATTTATCCGCAACCAATATGGACAAATTAACAAGTGAGAAACATTGGCAATAGGTCTATGAGACAAAAGTAGAAAATATCATGATAAATAATATGTTAGGAAAATATTTGAAACGAAATAAGTAAAACGAAGGTATTAAATCTAGTACTGGGAATTGAAGTTTAACTTAGTAAATTTAGTGGGTAACTTGAGAGATATAAAGCGGGGTAATAAGTGGTGGGTCGTGAAGGATTCGAACCTTCGACCAATTGGTTAAAAGCCAACTGCTCTACCGACTGAGCTAACGACCCATCTAGGTATTGCGCTGATTTATGCACTTTCAGTAAAGTGGTGGGTCGTGAAGGATTCGAACCTTCGACCAATTGGTTAAAAGCCAACTGCTCTACCGACTGAGCTAACGACCCATCTAGGTATTGCCATAAAACTATTCACTTATTTATTGCATTTATCATGCTGATAATAAGTGGTGGGTCGTGAAGGATTCGAACCTTCGACCAATTGGTTAAAAGCCAACTGCTCTACCGACTGAGCTAACGACCCATCTAGGTATTGCGCTGATTTATGCACTTTCAGTAAAGTGGTGGGTCGTGAAGGATTCGAACCTTCGACCAATTGGTTAAAAGCCAACTGCTCTACCGACTGAGCTAACGACCCATCTGGTGTGGCACTGATTTATACACTTTCAGTAAAGTGGAGTGCCGTGAAGGATTAGAACCATTCGACTGATTGGTTAAAAGCCAACTGCCCTGGCTTTATAAAAAAGCGACTGAGCTAACGACCCATCTAGGTATTGCGATAAAACTGTTCACTTATTTTTGGCATTTATAATGCGAATAATAAGTGGTGGGTCGTGAAGGATTCGAACCTTCGACCAATTGGTTAAAAGCCAACTGCTCTACCGACTGAGCTAACGACCCATCTAGGTATTGCGATAAAACTGTTCACTTATTTTAAGCATTCAAAATGCGAATAATAAGTGGTGGGTCGTGAAGGATTCGAACCTTCGACCAATTGGTTAAAAGCCAACTGCTCTACCGACTGAGCTAACGACCCATCTGGTGTTGCGCTGATTTATGCACTTTCAGTAAAGTGTTATGCCATTAAGGATTAGAACCATTCAACTGATTGGTTAAAAGCCAACTGCCCTAGCTTTGTAAAAAAGCGAATGAGCTAACGACCAATTGTACTGCTGACTATCTCGTTAAATACCACTAACTTATTCTATTTATTAGAGTAAGTGGTGGGTCGTGAAGGATTCGAACCTTCGACCAATTGGTTAAAAGCCAACTGCTCTACCGACTGAGCTAACGACCCATTTACTGGTATTTTACGCCCCGAACGACCTCGCCGCTCTGAGGGCGCCTATAATACCTTTTTCATCTTCTCATGCAAGCGCAAATTCCCAATTTTTTGTCGTTTGCATGAAAAACAGACTAAGAGTATGTTTTTTAGTTAATTACGCTTTAATTGCAGCCAGTTGCTGCTGTGCAATGCGCGCTGCTGCGCTGTTTGCGTAATCTTTGACGACTTGTTGGTAGTATTGCGTCGCCCCAGCCTTGTCACCGGTTTTCTCGGCGATCATGCCAAGCTTCACTAAACTGTCACCCCGTTTATTGGAATCACTAAAACGGTCAACCACAGTTTTGAAGGCTTGTTTGGCTTCTGCAAATTCGCTCTTATTAAATAATAGCTGCCCTAACCAATAGTTAGCATTCGCGGCATACACAGAATCTGGGTATTGTTTGATAAAGGCACGGAAGGCAGGAATAGCGTCGTCATACTTACGCTCTTTCAAGACTAAATTAACGGCACTCTCATAGCTTGCAGTTTCACTTAAACTACTTGAAGCCGCATTCGTCGAGGCTACAGAAGGTGTGGATGTCGCGGCTGCGGCTGCAGGAGCGGCAGATGCCTTTGAGGATAAATTAGCAAGTTCATCATATAACTGACGCTGACGCTGTTGCATCTGCTCAATCTGATAATTCTGTTGTTCGGTTAAACCACGTAAATCGAGCACTTCTTGCTGCAGTGTATCAAGACGGCGCTGCATATCGAGCTCGCTTTGTTGTCTTGATTTTACAATACGTTCTATGCGAGCAAGTCTGTCATCACCCGAACCACCAGCAATATCTTCCACAGGAGCAGGTGCTGCAACTGCAGCACCCGCACCAAGGAACATTGCCGTAATTAAGACGGCACGTTTCATTGTGTTACTCTCCGAGATTCAATCTTAGTAAACTAAAACTGCACGACGGTTTTTGCCAAAACCTTCATCAGTGCGAGAAAAATCAAGTGGTTTTTCTTCGCCATAGCTGACTACGCTCATTTGGCTTGGCTGTACGCCCATACCTTGTAGGTATTTAGCAACGGCTTTAGCACGACGTTCGCCCAGAGCGATGTTGTACTCAGGCGTGCCACGCTCATCAGCATGACCTTCAATCAGTACGCGCACGCTTGGGTGCTCAACTAAGTAAGTGCCATGGGCTTCTAATATTGCGGCGAAATCAGTTTGAACTTCACTGCGGTCAAAGTCGAAGTAAATGATGTGTTGCTTTCTCAAGTCTTCTAACTGCTGACGTTGTTGCTCTTCAGCAGACAACATTGCGCCTACACCACCAGTTTGAATGCCACCACCATTCAGTTCACTACCTGAACCGTTTGTTGAGCCCATTGCATCAGTTTCTGATTCTGAAGTTGAGCTACATGCACTAAGAGCCATAATTGGAAGTGCTACCAACATAGCTTTTAACAACTTATTCAGATCCATTACGTGTTCCTTATAAAATTAAATGTGATTAAATCAAGGTATAACATTAGAGAAACGGTGACCAAGAAGGTGATTTCACCTCACCTTGACCTGCCGGTAATCTTGCTTTAAAACGTCCATCCGTAGAAACAGCTGCTAATACTTGCTTGCCTTGGTATGTGGTGCCATAGATCACCATAGTACCATTAGGGGCCACACTTGGAGATTCATCCAAACGTGTCGATGTCAGCACCTGCATAAAACGCGTACTTAAATCCATACGCGCAATATTAAATTTACCGTTCGTGCGATTAACAAAAATCATACTGCGACCATCAGGGGTAATTGAACCACCGAGGTTCCATTCACCTTCAAAGGTTTCACGACTCACTTTACCTGAGCTCAACTCTACGCGATAAATCTGTGGTCTACCACCGCGCTCTGATGTAAAAATCAACGACTTTCCATCAGGATACCATGATGGCTCAGTATCGATAGCATAGTGATTGGTAATACGCTTAATGGCTTTGGTCGCAATATCTATGATGTAAATTTCAGGCTGACCGTCTTTAGATAAAGTGATCGCCAAAGATTTTCCATCGGGTGAGAACGCCGGCGCACCGTTAATACCAGGGAAAGAGCTCACTTTAGTGCGCACTTGGGTATAAAGGTCTTGCACGAAGATCTCAGCTTTTTTGTTTTCAAAGCTTACATACGCTAAACGACGACCATCGGGTGACCAAGTCGGTGACATCAACGGCTCTGGCGAGCGCAGTAACATTTGTTCATTAACGCCATCATAATCAGCAACCATCAATTGATATGGGGCTTTTTGAGTATGATTGACCACAACATAGGAGATCCGCGTTAAGAATGCGCCGCGAATACCGGTTAACTTTTCATAGACGATATCGCTGATCCTGTGTCCATATTGGCGAAATTGCGCCGCTGAAATCACAGTTTGACGGCTGTCCATCAAAAATTCTGTTGCACTAACTGGGCCTTTCAACGCTTGGTTTTGGGCTTTAACTAAATCGATTAAATCAAAGCTCACCAGATATTGATCAGTACCATAAGGTTTAACGGTACCTAGCACTAACGCTTCGGCGCCAACACTTGACCAAGAATTAGCTTGAAACTGTGCCACAGTGCCAATATTACGCTGAGGCAGTCCAAGTTCGTCTAAAGGTTTAAACGTACCGCTACGCACTAAGTCAGACATCACTACATCCGCAATCGCTTGCGGTGCGGCGCCAGGACCTTGCCAAACAAAAGGCATCACAGCGATGGGACGCGCAGCGTCAACACCTTCTGTGATCACAATATCCAATGCCGCTTTTGCGGGGGTGGTGCATAGCAGAACTGCTAATGCTAACCATTTTGCCAATATTCTCATGGGACTCCTTTAATTAAAACGTTGGTTCAACGATTAAGTTAATTTCTTTCATCAAGTTATAAACTGCAGGGTCCGGAGACACTGGCAATTTACCCGCCTTCAAAATCGCCGCTTTTGCTGCACGACAAACGTTAGGATCACCGCCTTTAGTTTGACTGCTGATCACAAAACCATCATTTGCTAATCGTACAGAGACAGTGCAAGTCTTTCCACGCATTGACTCATCCACTACCAAATTACGTTGGATAGTCGATTTAATCATTGCCTGATACTTACCCACTTCACTCTGCATCTGCTTATTCATGGTTTGCGACAACGCCGCCTGCTCCGCCGCTAATGCATCAGCCATTTCTTGCTCCTGCTGGGCGCGGGCTTTGGCTTCAGCATCGGCTTTGGCCTTAGCATCCGCTTTAGCTTTAGCATCTGCTTTGGCCTTAGCTTCGGCTTTCGCATCTGCATCTGCCTTGGCTTTTTCAGCTTTGGCCTTAGCTTCTGCCTCCTTTAGCTTACGGTCACTTTCCGCTTTCGCTGCTGCGGCTTCTTCCACTTTGCGTTTTTCTGCTGCTTTTTGCGCGGCATCTTCGGCGACTTTACGCTCCTGCTCTTTCAGCTTACGGTCGGCTTCGGCTTTAACTGCCTTTTCCTTTTCCTGCTGCTGTTTCACTTGAGCTAGCTTGGTCGCTTCATTGGCCTTTTGGGTTTCAATTTCTTGCTGCTTACGTTCTTGCTCTAACTGTTTAATCTGAGCTTGTTCACGTTCGCGCGCTTGCTTCGCTTCTTGCGCTTTGCGCTCAAGCTCAGCTTGACGTTCTTGCTCACGGCGCTCGGCATCACGCTTTTCTTGCTTAAGTTTCTCAACTTGATTAGCGACTTTTTGCTGATCAACCATCACGGCTTTAACCGCTGGCGCACTAACTTGTTGCATAGGCTCAGGTTTGTGAGAGAAATCGATCCCCAACGCCAGAATAATTATCACGCCAATATGAATACCCGCTGAAATTGACAGAGGTAATGTTACATCTGACTTATCTGCCACCTATTTCTCCTTGGGTGAATCCGTCATCAAACCGACTGATGGCACGCCAGCACCTTGCAAGGTCACCATCAACTGAATCACTTTATCGTAAGGAATATTTCTATCGGCCTTAACCACCACTGGACGCTCAGGCTCTGTCACCATAAGCGCAGCAACTTCCGTCGCCAGTTCTTCCAAGTCCATAGGAACGTTGGTCGAACCACCTTTATTCAGATAATAATCACCGTCACCGTCAATCGAAGCCACCACAGGTGGCTTACTGTCAGCAGGTAAAACTTCCGCAGCTCCTTGAGGCAGCTCCACTTTTACCCCTTGGGTGACTATGGGCGCTGTTACCATAAAAATAATTAACAGCACGAGCATCACGTCGATATAGGGCACCACGTTGATTTCGGCAACGGGGCGACGACGTTTGCGCTGATAAGCTGGTTGCATTATGCCCCTTCCTTCTCACTGTATGCTTGGCGATGCAAAATGCTGGAGAACTCTTCCATAAAGTTTGCGTAGGCCATTTCCAATTTATCGACTTGAGTCGAGAAACGGTTGTACGCAATAACCGCAGGGATCGCAGCAAATAGACCCATAGCCGTTGCAATCAAGGCTTCAGCAATACCGGGGGCAACCATAGCTAAGGTCGCGTTTTCCATCGAACCAATGGCGATAAATGAATTCATAATCCCCCATACCGTACCAAATAAACCGATATAAGGGCTAGTCGAACCAATGGTCGCTAATAAGGGTAAGTTAGCTTCTAACTTTTCCATTTCGCGAGAAAGTGTCACACGCATAGCACGTGATGTACCGTCCATCACGGCATCGGGCACTTTGCTATTTAATTTATTCAGACGTGAATATTCCTTAAAGCCAGTCACAAATAATGACTCTAAACCGCTATTATCTGGACGAGTCGATAATTCTTTATATAAACGGTTTAAATCAACGCCTGACCAAAATTTGTCTTCAAACTTCGCCGATTTACTTTTTGCGGATGTCAGTAAGCTACGGCGTTGTAAAATCACCGTCCAAGACATCACTGACAAGCAAAGTAAGGTGAACATAACAAATTTCACTAATAAACTGGCTTGTAAAAATAACCCAACAATCGACATATCAGCTTGCACTGTCAAACTCCTGCACAATATTTAAGGGAATAGCTCGGGGACGCATTCGTGACAGCGCAACACAAACAACCAGCACTGTGCCTTCACAATAACAGTCTCCCTGTTTATCGACCAAGCGTTGATGAAAGATCAACGAGGCCTTTTTCAACTCTATGACCTTAGTTTCAACAATAAGGTTCTGTTCAAAACGTGCCGCTTTGCGAAAATCTAATTCCGCACGCTTTACCACAAAGGCGGTATCGTCGGCTAAAAGCGCAGTCTGACTCACGCCAAGGGCTTTTAGCCACTCGGTTCTCGCCCGCTCAAAAAAGTTGAGATAGTTCGAATGATAGACAACGCCGCCAGCGTCGGTGTCTTCGTAATAGACTGAAATAGGCCAATGAAACATCATTTGAAAATAAGCAAATTTTGGTTGAAAAATTGACGCTTACTATACCTAGGGAAACAAGACTTGTGAATGACCCGACGAAGATATAGATAGGAATAGCGCGGGTTTCAGATGAATAGGGGCAATTGTAAAAGACAATGGGGTCAAAGGACCCCATTTAATTAACATAGTTAGTTATTTTGCGATAGTTTGTGGCAGGGTTAGGCCAAAACTCTGCCACAAGAAACTGTAGATATCGGCAAATTCGTCAATCTTCATCGCCGTTGGTTTACCGGCTCCGTGACCCGCATTAGACTCGATACGCATAATCACAGGTTCAGTGCCTTGTTGCTTATCCTGCAACATGGCCGCGAACTTAAAACTGTGTAATGGCACGACGCGATCATCATGATCGGCAGTCATCACCATAGTCGCTGGGTAAGCTTGCGCTTTCACATTGTGATAAGGTGAATAAGCCAATAGCGCTGGGAATTGATCTGCTTTATCTGCACTGCCATATTCACTCGTCCAAGCCCAACCGATAGTGAACTTATGGAAGCGCAGCATATCCAGAACGCCCACCGCAGGTAATACCGCGGCGAAAAGTTCAGGACGTTGAGTCACCGCAGCGCCCATCAACAGACCACCGTTACTGCGGCCATAGGCACCTAACTTAGTGCTATTCGTGTATTTCTCACTCACTAGATATTCCGCGGCAGCAAAATAGTCATCAAACACATTTTGCTTTTTATCGAACATTCCCGCTTGATGCCAGCTTTCGCCGTATTCAGCGCCGCCACGTAAACTCGGCACAGCGTAAATACCGCCCATATCTAACCAAGCAATGTTGGCAGGACTAAAGCGTGGTGTCATCGAAATGGCAAAACCACCATAGGCATACAGTAATGTTGGGTTTTGACCGTTCTTCACTAGGCCTTTTTTATAGGACAGCATCATAGGAACACGCGTGCCGTCTTTACTGCGATAAAACACTTGCTCAGAAACATAGTCATCGGGATTAAACGATACTTTAGGTTTGGCAATTACGCTTGATTCAGCGGTTTTGAAGTCAAACTTATAGGTGGTTTCAGGTTGAATATAGCTATTAAACACATAATAGAAATAGTCTTTGCTTGCTTTACCAAAAGGCCCAGCCACATTGCCTTGACCAGGTAATGCCACGTCTTGGCGTTTCTGCCCACCCATGCTGTAAATCGATAATTGACCTAATACATCGTGTAAATAACTCACCACTAAATGGTCATTAATTATGGCGACGTTATTAATGGGATCTGTAGACTCTGGAATAATGGTTTGCCATTGGGATTTATCGCTATTGCGGGTATCAATCGCAATCACTTTACCGTTAGGCGCATCTAAGTCGGTTTTAAAATAAAACACTGAACCATCATTACCGAGAAACTCATATTCAGCTTCTAAGTTGAGGATCAATTCCACCACTTGTGATTTAGGCTCAAATAAGGATTTATAGAAGAAACGATTACGCTTATCCGTACCTTGAGAAATCGACAGTAATAGGTATTCGCCTTTCTCGGATACCTCTATGCCAAAGCCCCAATCTTTATTCTGTGGGCGCTCGTAAATCAATAAATCTTGGCGCTGATCTGTACCTAATTTATGGTAATACACTTTTTGATTGAAATTGACGTCGGCTAAGACATCTCCACCCGCTGGGGCATCATAGCGAGCATAAAACACACCTTGGTTTTCTTTATCCCACACTGCGCTAGAAAATTTAATCCATTTCAATTCATCGGCAAGTTTCTTACCGGTTGCGATATCAACAAACTGCCATTGCTGCCAATCTGAGCCCGAATTTGACACACCATAGGCTAAAATTTTACCGTCATTACTCACTGCAACACCTGATAGCGCCACAGTGCCATCCGCTGACAGTTTGTTTGGATCGAGAACTGGCTTTTCAACGCCATCTAACCCTTTGACATACAAAACAGATTGCGCCTGCAGGCCATCATTACGGTAGTAAAATTGATTGTCGCCATTCTCAAATGGGGCGGAGACTTTTTCGTAATTCCACAGCTCAGTGATGCGATCGACCACTGCTTGTTTATTGGGGATCTTGGCTAAATAGGCTTGACCGAAGGCTTGTTGTTCTTTTACCCAAGCTTCCGTTTCTGGCGTATTGGCCTCTAAATGGCGGTAAGGATCCGCCACGGTAACACCGTGAATGGTTTCGACGAGATCATCTTTTTGAGTCACTGGATAAACCAATTTATTTGCGCTTGCCTGCTCAGTCGAATTTTGTTCAGGTGCATTGCCACTTTGGCAGGCACCAAGTGCCATTCCCAATGTGGCCACTAACAAACCTTGCTTTGCAAGGCGAAATCTTAATGCCATCTTGTTATCGTCCTTCTTGTGGTTTCGGGCTTAAGGCCTTTTCAGCAAGTACTATACAAGCAAAAAAAATCATGGCAATGCCGTAACTTAATAAGAATATTTTTAGGTTGTATTGCAGATTTAACAAAATGGCAGCAAGGATAAGCTTATTGAAGTGTATTATTATGCACTAATAGTGATTTATAAGTTATTAATCAAGGTAAATAGTGACTTAAGTGATATAGATCACCTTTTCAACCATTAGAATTACTAATGTTTATGGGCAATTTTTCTCGTTTGTTTTACCGCCGAGTTCACCATAGAATGTACTTGTTTTCAGGAGATACCTGCTTGCAGATATCGAAAACAAAGAACTTTTAAACTGGTGTGTTCCCAACACTTCAGTTTCTTCCCTGGTTCTTATGCTTGACTTCCTTCCTTCAATTTGTTGATTGCAAATGAATTATTTTTGCGGCCCGCTTAGTTTAAGCGGGCTTTTTTTTATCCGTTTCAAACACCATCCTACTTACGACGATATCAGGCTTTAAGCCGCTATCACTATTCATGCCCTCGCCCCAGTTGAGTTGTCTAAGGTGCTTAACGGTTACCTGCTCGCGAACATCACCAATAAGAAAAACTCATAATCCTATTTAAAGCTCGCTGATGCTGCAAAGGTTGAGCGAAATACTGCCAAGCTATCCAAAAATAACCACCTCCACATCTATAAATGACAATGCCAAGTCAGTGACTTGGCATTGGATTGGGCTTAACTATATTGATGTGGCACAGGTTAAACACTGCGCAAATACACTACAAAGGCTTACTGATCCGTATCACAACGCGGCGGTTACGTGCCCTTTCGTCCATATCATCGTTCGAAGCCACATGACGGCGCTCACCGTGCCCCACAGTAACGATACGATCTTGCGGAATACCGCTGGCAACAAAGAAATCTTTTACCGACTCCGCCCGTTTATCCGAGACTTTTTGGTTAACTGAACGGCCACCGTAACTATCGGTATACGCATCCACCAGCACTAACTCCACCAAAGGATCATAGGCTAAGTATTCTTGAACCCGAGACAGTTGCTGCTGGGAGAAACGAGTTAAATCGGTTCCGCCTTCATCATAGTTCAGCACAGTAAATGCGATATCTTCAAAGCTATAGGGCAACAGGTGCGCTAGACAAGCTTTGAACTCGCTGTATTTACGGCCAAAATTAACCGATGACAAACCCACAGCGATCTTATTTGACTCATTATACCAATCAGCATAGTAAAACGTCGGTTCCATACCGCGACTCAACTCAGCCAACATAGACCAAGCGGCACGTTTAGGCACCTCACCATTAAAGTACTTTTGATAATGCAGTGAAGTGATTTCTTTTGAGACCACTCCCGGCCGCCACTGCGGCGCACGACTAATTAACTTAGCTTGCGTGACTTGGTCCGGTTTTACCCACATGTCTAAGGTAAAATTCATATTCTGCTGCTTACCCGCTTCGCTGGTAAAAATTGCTTTACCGTAGGAGGGGATATCATGCTCGAGGCGACAAACGATGGGAGAATTCTCGCTCACTCGCCATTGGGAATCACTTAAAGAGGCGACATAATGGCGCAACTCTGCCATTGCAGTTGCTGGAACGCATAAAATTGATACTAATATCAGTTTTCGCCACATAGCCTTTACTCATGTTTAATCGGTTACATGGCTTTATCGGCAAACTATTTAGTTCCTTTAGCTCATAAAACCATCAATCAAGCATGACACACCCCAACACATTTAGCATAATAGCGCCCTGTGAATTTTCTAGAGTACTTTATGAGTGACATTTGCGACGCGAACAAATTGAAATACCGATTTCGAGGCTACTTTCCCGTAGTCATTGATGTCGAAACTGCGGGCTTCAACTCTCAAACCGATGCGTTGCTAGAAATTGCCGTCACCCTACTGAAAATGGACAATGAAGGCGTGATAGGAATCGACAAAACCCTACACTTCCACATTGAGCCCTTTGAAGGCGCAAATTTAGAACCCGAAGCGTTAGCATTCAACGGTATTGATCCCACTAATCCGTTACGCGGAGCCGTGAGCGAGAAAGAAGCCTTTTTAGAAATCTTTAAAGCGGTGAAAAAAGCCCAAAAAGCCTCTGACTGCCATCGCAGTATCATAGTGGCGCATAATGCCGCCTTTGATCATGGTTTTGTGAGTAAGGCGATTGAACGTTGCGACTTAAAACGCTCACCATTTCATCCTTTTGCTACTTTCGATACTGCTACACTCGCCGGACTTGCCATTGGTCATACCGTACTTGCCAAAGCATGCATCATGGCGGGCATTCCCTTCGATAATAAAGAAGCCCATTCTGCGCTATATGATACCGAACGTACCGCAGAGCTTTTTTGTCATATAGTGAATCGTTGGAAATCATTAGGCGGCTGGCCGTTACTGGCCGTGGATGAGCAGGATGCACAAAGCGGTACTGAGGCATAAATTTAGCGGTTCACACTAGATCTTAAGCCATTTAAAAACAAAAAAGCTGCCATTGGCAGCTTTTTTCATTTAACGAGCAACTGTGATTAACAAATACTAATTACAGTGAGCTTGCGTTTTCAGACAGGTAAGCAGCAACACCTTCAGTGCTTGCATTCATACCTTTATCGCCTTTTTCCCAGCCAGCAGGACATACATCGCCGTGCTCTTCGTGGAATTGCAGTGCGTCGATCATACGTAGCATTTCATCAACGTTACGGCCTAATGGCAGATCGTTAACAACTTGGTGACGAACCATGCCTTCTTTGTCGATCAGGAATGAACCACGGAAAGCCACACCCGCTTCTGGATGCTCAACATCGTATGCTTTACAGATTTCATGTTTAACGTCAGCCACTAACGTGTACTTAACTTGGCCAATACCGCCTTTTTCAACTGGGGTGTTGCGCCATGCGTTGTGAGTGAACTGAGAATCGATAGACACACCAATCACTTCTACGCCACGCTTAGTGAACTCTTCCATGCGGTGATCAAATGCGATCAACTCTGATGGACAAACGAAAGTGAAGTCAAGTGGATAGAAGAATACGACTGCTGGTTTGCCTTTGATGGCTGCAGTTAAGTTGAAGCTATCAACGATTTCGCCAGAACCTAATACAGCTGCAGCAGTAAAATCAGGAGCCTGACGGCCTACTAATACGCTCATTTTATATCTCCATCTATGAGTTGAACTAAGTGTAAGGCAAGATGCCCTCAAATCAGTATGCTCTCCTCAACCTAGGTCGAGTTAAATCCTTACTGATTAAAAGGTGTTCTTACCAATCAAATCTTTAGGCATTATAAGTCGTGTGCTGTGCCTTACAACCTATTTAAGACCAATATCACATTTTTCAAGGGCATTTCCGTTTTGCCTGACTAAGGATAGAGCAATCTGCGTATCCTGTGTGCGCAGCAATCCACATTCGGCTAACAGACAAAACCCAGCATGATCACATTTTCAGATATTTTTCAGATAAGCCCTCGGCAAACTGGACATCGACAGCCTTTGCAGTCAAAAATAGCGTCTTTGGCTTAAAGAATTAAGAAAATTGACTATGAATGCAGTCGTTATTGCAGTGTGCTTAATGTTGGCACTCAGTTTAGCTAGGGTGAATGTAGTTATCGCCCTCACCGTGAGCGCCCTTGTGGCGGGACTTGTGGGCGGAATGGATCTGCACCAAACCATCGATGCCTTTAATACTGGCTTAGGTGGCGGCGCGCAAATTGCGCTCAGTTATGCATTATTAGGTGCCTTCGCTGTCGCACTCTCGCACTCAGGCTTAACCACGCTGATCTCAAGAAGCATCATCAGTAGCCTTGGACAAGATCCTAATCCCACCAATACTAACTGGGTTCGCTGGTTACTGCTGTTATCGCTACTTGTCATGTCGATGGCCTCACAGAATATTTTACCTATTCATATCGCCTTCATTCCGATTTTAGTGCCACCCCTGTTACATGTGATGACCAAACTGAACATCGACCGTCGTTTAGTCGCCTGTGTTTTGACCTTTGGTCTGGTCACAACCTATATGATTTTACCGATTGGATTTGGTGGCATTTTCTTAAATGACATTCTGCTTTCCAACTTAACCAGTAATGGCTTAGCGGCTGTACGTGAGCAAATTCCACCAGCCATGTTAATTCCAGCGGCGGGCATGATAGTCGGGTTACTGACAGCTGTGTTTATCAGTTACCGTAAACCTAGGATCTACGATGAGGCCAAAGTATTGGTTGCAGAGCCAGAAGAAACCCTCAATAAACGCAATATTATCATTGCCGCAGTGGCGATATTAGCCACCTTAGTGGTGCAACTTGAAACCGATTCGATGATTTTCGGCGCCTTAGTCGGCTTCATGATTTTCAGTTTCTCGGGCGCCTTAAAGCATGTCGCCGACCAAGATATTTTCAATCAAGGCGTGCGCATGATGGCCAACATCGGCTTTATCATGATTTCTGCCGCAGGTTTTGCCGCAGTAGTGAAAGAAACCGGTGAAGTGGGCACGCTTGTGGCTTCGCTTAGCGACATCATTGGTGATAATAAAGCCCTCGCCGCCTTCTTGATGCTGCTAGTAGGTCTACTGATCACGATGGGGATCGGCTCGTCTTTCTCCACCATTCCGATTATCGCGACCATTTATGTGCCATTGGCGTTAAGTTTTGGTTTTTCAGTGGCGGCGACAATCGCTTTAGTCGGCACCGCCGCAGCGCTGGGTGATGCGGGCTCGCCAGCATCGGATTCCACCTTAGGTCCTACTGCGGGTTTGAATGCCGATGGTCAACACGACCACATTCGTGACAGCGTGATCCCCACCTTCATCCACTACAATATTCCACTGTTAGTGTTTGGCTGGATTGCGGCCATGGTGTTGTAAACACGATTGAAGGGATTGAATAGCAGTAATAGAAATTAACGACAGCGCGGACATTCTCCGCGCTGTTTTTTATTGCCGGCTGCAACTTTATTGCGGTCACGTGACGAATTCACTCGATGATTAACTCAATAGCTAACTCAATATCAATAGTTAACGCAATAAATAGCCTGATAACTAACAATAGTTACCGTGTCGCTTCGAGCTTACGGCTACCCTGCTTATTCTTTTTATCCTCATACAGCGCTTTATCCGCCGCTTGCAGCACGGCCTCAAAGTTTGCATAGTCTTGGGAATCAGCGGCACCGCAGGAAACGGTCAACACATTTAAAAACTGCCGCTCTGCGACCGCTTGACGTAAATGTTCAGCCAATACCAAAGCCCGTTCAAAAGTACAATTAGCTAAGATGACGACAAACTCATCACCGCCGGTTCTGATTAACAAATCGTTTTCTCGAAATACGCCGCGCATTGCATCGACAATTTGCATGATCGCCATGTCCCCGAGTTTATGCCCGTAGGTATCATTAATGGTTTTGATTTTATCGCCATCCACACAGATCACAGCGTAATGCCCCTTAGTTGCGACATCAAACAGCGTGGTCTCATAGACTTTCTTATTGTAGGTGCGAGTAAAAGCATCCAATAACATCGCTTCACTAAACCGTTGGCGCTCAGTACGAAGTTTCCTAAGACGATTGATATTAATTTGAACGAAGAAGATCACGATAGATAACAAAAACCACAGGGGCAAATTCCACACAATAAAACGAAATATACTGATTTTGTATGTCAGTGAAGTCATGTTATCTAAATGATTTGTCATCGAATAAAACAAGAACTCCGGCGTCAGTTCAGCCCAAAGGCTATCTGTCGTGATCACCAGCTCAGTGCCATAATCTGTATTCTGCCATTCCACATGTTTATTACGCATAAAACCCGACGTCATAAAGGCCGTGTCGGCAATCACATCACCAATAAAATGATTAGGATCGCTAGATGATGTAATCGGCGAGGCCATAGATAAAATGACTTTACCAGTCACTTCATCTTGATAAGGAATGGATAACACTATGCCATCGGCCAAGGACTCTGGCGTCGCGTCTTTCGCACAATAGTGCAGGCTCTGACAAAACTCATTTGTCGAAGTACGGTCATTAATCAGCCGCGCTTTTACGTCCTCTGGGATTGGGGTTGCAAAATACACAGCATCACTACGATAAAGCCCCACATACAGGAAAATATCTTCTGCATTTGTCTTTTTACTGGAGTAGAGATAATCAAAGTAGCGTAAGACTTGCGCTTCTTCAGCAGAAAGCTCCACCCCTTGGGGCAGCATTAATCGGGTGGGATCGAGCTGAAAAGGCGCTAAAGAAGATTTATTGAAATCAATGATATCGTGCAGGGATAAGCTTTTACCGAGCAGTTCAATATAGCTCGGTGTGATTTGCTTTGTTTTTACAAAAGACACAAAGGATTGGTGTTCTCTATCGATTTTAAACGGCAATAGGATCAGCAAGAATATGACAAACAAGAGGGTCGCAAGTGCAAGTGACCGACGTAATAACAACCAGTTGAGTGCCGAATGTCCCATAATCCCTCTTAATTCTTGTTATACCGACAATATGCCTTGCCCAAAACTTAAGTAATGTCCCATTAAACCACAAAATAAACCAATAAAAACAACTGCAATTGCGAATAACTATTTGTCTTAATGCTAAACTTTAGCAGCTTAAAACAAAGTTGTTATAACTGTGGCAAACAAAAAACAAAAAGGGAGCCTAGGCTCCCTTACTGAGTACATCCGCTCAACTGAGCATCAGCTACGCTAATTATTTAGCAACTTTGATTTTTAACAGCTTTGGTTATTTAGTACCAAAGATTTTATCGCCCGCATCACCAAGACCTGGCAGGATATAGCCCTTCTCATTGAGGCACTTGTCGATAGCAGCGGTATATAACTCGATATCAGGATGCGCCGCTTCTAACGCTTTGATCCCTTCAGGTGCAGCCACTAACACTAAGGCTTTGATTGAAGTACAACCGCGTTTCTTCAATAAGTCGACGGTCGCAATCATAGAGCCACCAGTCGCGAGCATTGGGTCGACAACTAAGGCGATACGCTCGTTCATGTCACTGGCGAGTTTTTCAAAATATGGCACAGGCTCAAGGGTTTCTTCGTCACGGTAAATGCCGACAACTGAAATACGCGCACTTGGGATATGCTCAAGTACACCGTCCATCATGCCCAAACCCGCACGTAAAATCGGCACAACAGTGACTTTTTTACCTTTGATTTGGTCGACTTCAACCGGACCGTTCCAGCCTTCAATCGTCACCGTTTCAGTTTCGAAATCTGCGGTAGCTTCATAGGTTAATAAACTGCCCACTTCGGCGGCTAGCTCACGGAAACGTTTAGTGCTAATGTCACCTTCGCGCATTAAACCGATTTTGTGACGCACTAAAGGATGTTTAACCTCGACAACTTTCATTATTCTCTCCTACTTTATTTTTCGGCGTATTATTTTAGGCAAATTTTTCAGATTCTAGTTGATTTGTTTACTAGGTAAAACATAAAGTTTTGCCATTAGGCCTAATCGTGAGCTATCTCCCAAGAATAATTCCCAATCGACTAAGATACGTACCTTAATTTACTATTTTGTGACCAATCTCAAGACCTCAGAAACTGAAATACAGTTTTACTCGGCCAAAAATACTCCGCCGAGGGGCATAAATCCAAATCATGACTTTCGACCCCTAGCACAAGCTGGTAGAATACCGCCGCATAAAATCCAATAACGATGTACCCGAGAGGATCCCTCCGTGAGCACTCCTACCCCACTGAGCTATAAAGATGCCGGCGTTGATATTGATGCAGGTAATGCACTGGTAAGTAACATTAAAGCAGCCGTTAAACGTACCCGTCGTCCAGAAGTTATGGGCAACTTAGGTGGTTTTGGCGCCCTGTGTGAAATCCCCACTAAATACAAACAACCGGTTTTAGTGTCTGGCACCGACGGTGTTGGGACTAAATTACGTTTAGCTATCGACTATAAAAAACATGACACAGTCGGCATAGACTTAGTTGCTATGTGTGTGAACGATTTAATCGTTCAAGGTGCTGAGCCACTGTTTTTCCTCGATTACTATGCGACAGGCAAGCTGGATGTTGAAACCGCGACGTCTGTTGTCAACGGTATCGGCGAAGGTTGTTTCCAATCTGGTTGTGCGTTAATCGGCGGTGAAACCGCTGAAATGCCAGGCATGTACGAAGGTGAAGATTACGACCTAGCAGGTTTCTGCGTGGGCGTAGTTGAAAAAGCCGACATCATTGACGGTAGCAAAGTTGCAGCGGGTGATGCGCTTATCGCATTAGCCTCGAGCGGCCCTCATTCAAATGGTTACTCTTTAGTACGTAAAGTATTAGAAGTGAGCCAAGCAGACCCTCAACAAGATCTCAATGGCAAACCGCTAATTGAACATCTACTTGAGCCAACCAAAATTTACGTGAAATCATTGCTGAAACTGATCGCAGCATCAGACGTACATGCAATGGCACACATTACTGGCGGCGGCTTCTGGGAAAACATCCCACGCGTACTACCAGATAATTTAAAAGCGGTTATCCAAGGCGATTCATGGCAATGGCCTGCTGTTTTCAGTTGGTTAATGGAAAATGGCAACATTGCAGAATATGAAATGTATCGCACCTTCAACTGTGGCGTCGGCATGTTAGTCGCGCTGCCAGCCGATAAAGTGGATGCTGCACTTGCATTACTGGCTGCAGAAGGCGAACAAGCTTGGCTGATCGGTGCTATCGCAGATCGTGAAGGCAATGAAGAGCAAGTGGAGATCCTGTAATGCCCCAGAGCTGTCGTGTAGTTGTATTAATTTCCGGAAATGGCAGTAACCTGCAAGCGATTATCGACGGTTGCGACGATAATCTGCAGGCCGAAGTTGTCGGAGTCATCAGTAATAAACCCGATGCCTATGGCCTAATGCGCGCCCATCATGGCGAAATTGATACCAGCTGCGTGATAGCTCACCAAGGTGAATCTCGCTCTGAATACGATGCGCGTTTAATGACAGTCATCGAACAGTACCAACCCGATTTAATCGTGTTGGCAGGATTTATGCGGATCTTAACCGATGATTTCGTGAATCATTACCTAGGTCGCATGATCAATATCCATCCGTCACTGTTACCGAAATACACTGGCTTAAACACCCATCAACGTGCCATTGACGCTAACGACAGCGAACATGGTGCCAGCGTGCATTTTGTCACGCCAGAGCTTGATGCAGGTCCGGTGATTCTACAGGCTAAAGTGCCTGTTTATGAAGAAGATACCGCTGACATGCTCGCCGCCCGTGTGCATGAGCAAGAACATGCCATTTATCCACTCGTGGTGAAATGGTTTAGTCAGCACCGTCTTAACATGCAAAACGGCCAAGCCTATCTTGATGGCAATCTCATCGGCCCGAGCGGTTACGCGCCTGATTAGTTTCGCGAAATAGCAATTGGTCGCGAGATCACAAATAGAGACCTTAGGGTCTCTATTTTTTTAACTATTTTCCACAAAAGCATTGTTTTCTGGGGCAATGTGGCATTAGATAACTTAACGAAAAGTGATTTTTGCTCGGCATGACAAGAGACTATTAGATGAAAAATATTATCTGCGATATCGATGGTGTACTACTGCACGACAATAAACTGATCCCTGGCAGCGACAAATTTATCCAGCGTATTTTAGAACAAGGCAATCCGTTAGTCGTCCTGACTAACTATCCCGTACAAACGGGAAAGGATCTGCAAAACCGTTTAAGCGCTGCCGGTATTGATATTCCTGAAGAATGCTTTTATACCTCCGCGATGGCAACCGCTGACTTTTTACAGCACCAAGAAGGCAGCAAAGCCTATGTCATTGGTGAAGGCGCCCTCACCCACGAACTCTACAAAGCAGGCTTTACCATTACCGATATCAACCCTGACTTTGTGATTGTCGGTGAAACCCGCTCCTACAATTGGGAAATGATCCATAAAGCCGCAGCTTTTGTGGCAGGTGGCGCCCGCTTTATTGCCACCAACCCTGACACTCATGGCCCAGCTTACAGCCCAGCCTGTGGCGCGCTATGTTCACCAATCGAGCGTATTACCGGTAAAAAACCTTTCTACGTGGGTAAACCGAGCGCATGGATTATTCGTTCAGCGCTTAATCATATTGATGGGCACTCGGAAGACACTGTCATTATCGGCGACAATATGCGTACCGATATTTTAGCGGGCTTCCAAGCTGGGCTTGAAACCATTCTGGTCACCAGTGGCGTGAGTAAACTTGAAGATATCGACAAAGAACCCTTCCGCCCGAACCATGTGTTTGCCTGCGCGGGCGATATAGACGTTGTTTAAAACTGCACTTTAATTAAACTCATTTCCCAATGTGTGCCCAATGCTTACGCCGCTGGGCACCATAAACTAAATAGAGGCTGTTCATAATTCTGTGTCAGGTTAATTTCACAAATCGATGTGGTTTTCTAAGCGCCTCTTAAAATGGATTGAAAGCTGTGACAGTGTCAAATTCCAATTGTGGATAGAGTTACTAGTAACACCTCTAGAACGGCATCACAAACCTCATTTTAAAACAGCTAGTTACCACCCTACTTCTTGCCATATCTACATCACGCGATAGAATGCTTCTAACAACATTGTTTTGTGAGGCATTGATGGACAAGCAAGAGATCATTGAAAAGTTAGTATCATTTCAGACAAAACTAAAAAGCGATGTATTAGAGGCATATCATCAGCGAGGCTCTGCTTTTGGTGAGCAACGGTTTCAGTCTTTTTTAAAGACACTGTCACGTTTTTTAAGAGAACACTTACCACAAAATACAGTTAACTTTGATGAGCTATTTTCTCAGTGTTCTTATTTACGTGAGTATGAGGGTGATGCTGAATATTTTTGGCAGAATGAAGGAATCTTACTGGAAGGCCTTATTGACTCATTGATTTTAGATGTTAAAGATGATGTATATGATTTGGAATATAAGCCAACAATTGTTAAAACTGCAAAAGCTTCACCTAAAGAAAAATCAAAAAACGTGTTCATCGTGCACGGGCACAACAACGAAGTCAAAGAGCGAACCGCCCGCTTCATCCAAAAGCTAGGTTTTGAACCAATCATTCTTCACGAACAAGCTAGTGGCGGCAGCACTACAATCATCGAAAAAATCTTGGAGTATGCTAAGACAACTGACTTCGCGATTGTCCTCTACACCGCTGATGATGTAGGTGGAATAAAGAATACAGAACCGAGCGTTCTAAAACCAAGAGCAAGACAAAATGTTGTCTTCGAACATGGCTTATTGATTGGTCTACTTGGGCGAGAAAATGTTGTGCCATTAGTTGCTGATAACATTGAGATACCAAACGACATTAGTGGTGTGGTTTACGTCAGAAATGACTGGCAAACAGCTATAGCTAAAGAAATGAAGAAAGCAGGTTACGAGATCGACTTCAACAAGCTTTTCTAAGTTTTGATTGAAAGCCCTTACTAAACACATCAGCGTATTGTTGTTACAGTAAGGGTTACATCCTAAGTCAGGTGCCAATCATTACCGATATCACCCCCAACAACCACGGTCCAGCTTACAGTCCGGCCTGTGGAGCCATGTGTTCACCGATATTTTAGCGGGCTTCCAAGCGGGGCTTGAAACCATTCTGGTCACCAGTGGCGTGAGTAAACTTGAAGATATCGACAAAGAACCCTTCCGCCCGAACCATGTGTTTGCCTGCGCTGGCGACATCGATGTTGTTTAAACAATTATCTAAACCTTTGTCTAACCCTGCGTAGCCACTCCTTCTTGCTAGCTAGCCATTCCAACATTACCCATGCAATACGCCTAGCCAAAAGGCGTATTGCATAGGGTAAAGCAACATTAAGTAACACATTCACCTGCCGCTCAGCCTTGTGGCTCACAGCGGCTTGCTTCATGATAAGCCTCGCTTCTGATTGATTAACAGAAATCTAAAATTCCTTAATTAAAACAACAGTAGGATTAACCTATGCGACGTCTGTATCCACTCTGTGCGCTGGCTATGCTCAGTGCCTGTAGTCCGAATTCATCCCAATCCGATGGCAACATTACTTTGGCTGAACTTAAAACAGTGCAGTTTAATGAAGCGCGCTTTAGAAATGATATTAAAGCCCTGTCATCCGATGAATTTGAAGGTCGAGCACCGACCACTCACGGTGAAAAACTCACCTTGAACTATTTGACTAAAGCCTTTACAGAGATGGGGCTCAAGGGCGCGTATCAAGGCAGCTTTTTGCAACCTGTGCCTATGGTGAGCTATACCGCAGATGAAGCGCAGCAAGTTACGCTGGCAGGATTACCCTTTAAATACCGGAAAGATCTGGTGCTCAGCAGTCGTCACGATAACGGTGGCATTAACATTGAAAACGCGCCATTAGTCTTCGTTGGCTATGGGGTGAACGCACCCGAATATGGTTGGAATGATTACCAAGATCTCGACATGAAAGGCAAAATCGCGGTGATCTTAGTGAACGATCCCGGCTTTGCTCGCCCTGACTCGGGTAAATTCAATGGCAAAGCCATGACCTATTACGGCCGCTGGAGCTATAAGTTTGAAGAGGCCAGCCGTCAAGGCGCCCTTGGTGCACTGATCATCCATGATACTGAGCCCGCCTCTTATCCTTGGTCTGTGGTAGAAAATAGCTGGACTGGGCCACAGCAAGATCTAGTGCTGAGTAAAGCCGAACAAGATAGCCGCATCCAAGTAGAAGGCTGGCTTACATTGGACGCAGCAACCCAGCTGTTTGATAAAGCGGGTTTATCACTGCCGAGCTTGATGGCGCGTGCCGCCGACAGCCCAATTAATGTCCCCCTTGAGCAAACGGCCAGTATCGCCTTTAAAAATAAAGCCGAATACGCGAATAGCTACAACGTAGTCGCCACGCTCCCCGGCAGCACACAAGCTGACGAGCAGATCCTCTATACCGCCCATTGGGATCACATAGGTAAAGACGAGACGAAAGCAGGCGATCAGATTTACAACGGCGCCATGGACAATGCCTCAGGCACTGCTGGCATTCTCGAAATCGCCAGGCAATTAGCCGATAATGCGAAACAAGGCCACGGTTTAGCGCGCTCGGTCACCTTTATTGCCACCACAGGTGAAGAACAGGGCTTACTCGGTTCACGCTATTACGCCGCTAATCCACTTTATCCTATCGACAAAACCGTGGCAGTATTAAACCTCGACAGCACCAATATCTACGGCAAAACCAAGGATTTTACGATTGTCGGCAAAGGCAAGTCTGAGTTAGAAACTTACCTTATCGATGCGGCGAAACAACAGAACCGCATCGCCATGGGTGAAAAAAATCCCGCTTCGGGCGGTTTCTTCCGTTCAGATCATTTCAGCTTTGCCAAACTGGGCGTGCCAGCCGTCTTTGCCGGCGGCGGTAGCGACCCCGTTGATGAGGCCACGGCTGCTTATAAAACCCAGATGCAAGCCACAATGAAAGGCTGTTATCACAATGTCTGCGATGAATACCATGAAGACTGGGATTTGAGCGGCGCGCTGCAAGATTTGCAAATCTACTACCAAGTCACGCGCACATTGGGCAACAGCAAAGATTGGCCGGGATACTATCAAGGCACAGAGTTCAATAGCCTGCGCCCAGCTAAAACGACGCTTGTGATAGATACAAAATAGCAGCTTGTATCAGTGACAGCTTGTGAGAGGCGGCTTAGTTAGCCGTCTCTTATTCTTATTGACGCCCGCTAGTCGCACCTGCGAAATAAAGCACCAGCTGAATAAAGCGCCATCTCAGCCAGCACGGCAAAGCGCCAAACAAGATTAAAAAGCACGTGAGCCATTCACGTGCTTTTTTGTTTTCAGCTCACAAACAATACAGTTATCGCGAAATATCCATCCTGCCACACCATTCTGCATAGGCTTATGCCATTGGTTGATGTCAAACTCGGCGCATTAATTGATTAAAAATAAAACACTTAAACGTGACAACTCATTATTTAAGGTCTTTTTTAGCGGTTTTTCTATCATCGACACTTTTTTAAAACACATTGTGAATTCCCCAAAACCCCTCACGCCAAATCAGACAACAAAAACAAATCATCAAAAATAACGCAAATTAAATGAATTATTCTCAAATAAAAGCATTAAACATAAACATCTGAATCAACAAAAACACCAACAAACAGATAAAACATCAAAAATAGTGTTTGGCAAATGCCTAAATTGCTGGCACATTAAACCTCAATTGAGACATCCTCAAATGACAGACAGTGTGGGAGTTGTACTATGTGTTCAATCTTTTCGATTTTAGATATCCAATCTGATGCCAAAGAACTGCGCCAAGTCGCGCTAGAAATGTCTAAGCTAATGCGCCACCGTGGCCCTGACTGGTCAGGTATTTATGCCAGTGATAAGGCAATTCTTGCCCACGAACGTTTAGCCATTGTTGACATTGAACACGGTGCTCAGCCACTGCTGACCGAAGATGGCAGTTTGATCCTTGCGGTCAACGGCGAAATCTATAACCACAAAGAATTGAAAGCCCAGCTAGGCGATAAATACAGCTATCAAACCAACTCTGACTGTGAAGTCATTCTGGCGCTGTATCAAGAATATGGCACTGACTTCCTTGATAAATTAAACGGTATCTTCGCCTTTGTGTTATATGACAAAGCCCAAGATAGATACCTTATCGGCCGCGATCACATGGGTATCATCCCGCTATACACAGGCCGTGACGCTGCGGGTAACTTCTATGTTGCCTCTGAAATGAAAGCGCTGATGCCAGTGTGTAAAACCGTAGAAGAGTTCTTACCGGGCCAGTATCTGTATTCAAAAGATGGTGAAGCCGTTAAATACTATAGCCGCGATTGGCAAAACTATGATGCGGTTAAAGATAACCCAGCCAGCCAAGAAGAATTACGTGACGCATTAGAAGCGGCGGTCAAACGCCAATTAATGTCAGACGTACCCTATGGTGTGTTGCTATCAGGCGGCTTAGATTCATCGATCATTTCCGCCGTGACGCAAACCTTTGCTAAACGCCGCATTGAAGACGATGGCGAAACCAACGCTTGGTGGCCACAGTTGCATTCTTTTGCTGTCGGCCTTGAAGGTGCGCCAGATTTAATCGCCGCCAAAAAAGTCGCAGATGCCATTGGTACGATTCACCATGAGATCCATTTCACCTTCCAAGAAGGCTTAGATGCGATTAAAGAAGTGATCTATCACTTAGAAACCTACGATGTCACCACCATACGTGCCGCGACACCTATGTATTTAATGGCGCGTAAAATCAAAGCCATGGGCATCAAAATGGTGTTATCGGGTGAAGGTGCTGACGAGCTATTTGGCGGCTATTTATACTTCCATAAAGCGCCAAACGCACAGGCATTCCACGAGGAATTAGTCCGCAAACTTGATAAACTGCATCTGTTCGATTGTCTGCGTGCCAACAAAGCCATGGCCGCTTGGGGATTAGAAGCCCGTGTGCCCTTCCTCGATAAAGAGTTTATGGATGTGGCGATGCGCATCAACCCAGAAGCGAAAATGTCTAAGGATGGTCGTATCGAGAAACACATTCTGCGCCAAGCCTTTGAGCATAAATTGCCAAAAGAAGTGGCGTGGCGTCAAAAGGAACAATTCAGTGACGGCGTAGGCTACTCTTGGATTGACGGTTTGAAAGAACAAGCTGCAGCGCGGGTGGATGATTTACAATTGGCAAACGCGAAATTCCGTTTCCCATACAACACGCCAGAAACTAAAGAAGCCTATTTCTATCGCTGCTTCTTTGAGGAATATTATCCATTGAGCGGCGCCGCTGAAACGGTTCCAGGCGGTAAATCCGTCGCCTGTTCAACGCCAGAAGCATTAGCTTGGGACGAAAGCTTACGCGGCATTATCGACCCATCGGGCCGAGCAGTACGCTCAGTGCACACATCAAGTTATTAATAGCCTAACGTTAAAGTGCTCAGTTGATAAACTAGGTTAATACGCTAAATTAAAAAGCTAAGTGAATCAGCTGGATTGATAAACTGGTTTAGATAGCCAACCACAAAAGTCACCCTAGGGTGGCTTTTGTATTTCGATGCTGTTTACTTTTATTGCTTACTCGTGCACAAAATTGTGCCTTAACTCTAGAATTCAACTAGGCCGACAGCGCACTGAATGGCTTGATTTGAGAGTGAGCTTGAATGTGGGTTTGAGTGTGAGCGTTGGTTTGCACTTGAGTTTGAAAATAAGCATTACTCTGCGTCAAAGCCATCGGATCTAAGCTTAAAAACTGCTTTCCGGCACTCATGCCCGCATGGTAATCATGGCGTAAATCGGCATCGGTACTCCCCAGTAACTTACTCTGCAAATTTTCAGCGGCAAAAATCTGCACTATCTCCACATCCTCTGGCGGATTTGCCATAAAATCCAATTCATCCTGATAGGCTTGTTCGTGCTGCACTAAATAATCTATGGTTTTCGGGCAAAAACCAGAAACACAAATCCAAGATTTAAGTTTATGCACCCAAGCCGATTGCGCCTGAAAATCCTCACTCACAGTGCGGATCACCACAATTTTACGGGCACCACGACGATAGGCCTCACGCACAGGTAAAGGCGCGGCTAAGCCACCGTCGAGATAAAAATCACTGTCGATAGATTCGCTCAATGCTGCGCTGTGATGCGACCCGCTATGATTAGCCGCATCGTTATTACAGGCTTTGTCACTATTACAGGCATTATCATTTAGCCAAGGCGTGAGTTTCACCCCTTGTTTATACAAAAATGGCAATGCGCTGGAGGCTTTAAGCAATTCGCGCCACTGGCTTTTACTGCTTGGACTTAAAAAATAACCCTTGCGATCACTGGCATTGGTAGTGGTAATCAGTAACTGCCGATCACCGAGTGAGGCTGTCGCCGCGTTAAGATCTAATTTAAACATCCCTTGTCGCGTCTGCTCAAAATACCAATCTAAATCGACCACATTGCCGCCGACTAACCCCCGACCGAGTCGATAGAAACGTTTATGGCGCGACAAACCGCGGATCAAACGTTTGGCATAACCCTTTTGACGGGCTAAAAAACTGCTGAGATTCTGTGAGCCTGCAGATGTACCAATAAATAAATCAAAGGGATCGAATCCGCCATCAAGCCAAGCATCGAGCACGCCCGCGGTAAAAATGCCACGCTGACCACCACCTTCTGCAATCAGGGCCACCTGTGGGCTAGCATTAAATTGAGCGTCTTTGGAGGCTAAGTGGCTGACGGCGTGCATAGGGAAACCTTATCGAATAATTCATATAAGGCGAGTCTAAACAAGCTGAATGAGAAAGGATAACGGATAGAAGCTATCATCTTAATAGGAAAATACTATTAAGATAGTGTGCAAGCATTAGCCGATGATGATGACAACAGCAAATACTGGCAGAAATCACGGCAGTGATGAGCAAGGTTAGCTTGTTCGTCATCCTTAACGAACAAGCTGTTTTCACATCAATGCATTAAAACTTATGACTCAGTTCTAGCGTGATGTTGCGTGGCTCACCGGGGAAATGGCCATTACGTTCGCTAAACCCACTGACGGCATATTCTTTGTCGAAGATATTTTTAAGATTTAAACGAACTTGAGTTTGATCCCACTGAGTCGTCCAGCTCATGTCAAAAATCGTATGGGGCTTCACTATTTGACCATCGAGACTGAACTGCTCGCCCACATAGTCCATACCAAAGGCAATCGCCGAATCGAGTGCATTGATATCGTAACGGGTCCATATTCCCGCTTGATGACGCGGCGCATTGGCAAAGTGCTTACTGTCGAAGGTGTTGGTTAAACTGCCGTTCGTCACCCCTTTAATCGTTTCGGTCTCGTTATAGGCATAGTTCGCCGTGACAGTCAGGTTATCGGTTAAATCCCCCACCAACGTCCATTCAACCCCTTGGCTACGCACTTCCCCTATATTGAACATTGCGGGAATACTCTCGTCATCGCCAGTGTATAAAGGATTTGACTGAGCAACATTTTGTTTTTCAATTTGATACACCGCGAGCGTGGTCATAAATTGGCCATCAAGCCAATCATTTTTCATTCCAAGTTCAACTTGCTTACCCGTTTCAGGATCAAAAAATCCGTGAATTTTGATACTCTCTTGATTAGATAGTGATGCAGGTTTAAAGCTTTCTGAGTAATTCAAATAAAAGGACATTGAATCGATTGGACGATAATTAAGCCCAGCTCTTGGCGTTATCGCGTTATCGCTGAAGGAGAAACCGGTCTTTTTATCATAGTCATCAAACTGGCTGAAACGCAGACCAGCAATCAATGACCACTGTTCATTAAAGTGCAAGTGTTCCTGCACATATACACCATAGCGATTAGCGCGGGTGCCATCGGTATCTTTGTCTTGCAGCGTGTAAGTACTAGGGTCAGTTTCACCATAATTAAGATCAAAAATATTCAGGTTGCCGACGCCCGTTTTATCCGTCGCCAGCTTGTAGCTGTATTCGGTTTCAACATAGTGATAATCGCCACCAAACAGGAACTCATGTTCAAAACCTAAGGCATCGAATGCATAAACAAAATCATTGGTTAAACTGATTTCATCGTTGGCACGAGCTTGCACTCGGTATTCACGCTTAATGGTGCCATCACCCATAATGGGCTTTTTACTGGCATCTAAGGTCGCCCACCCCCTCGATTCATGATATTGCTGCGTGGAAACATTATTCAGATAACGGATCTGAGTCTTGACCGAGAAATTATCGCTAAATTGATGATCGAGAATCGATTGCAGCACCAGTGCATCCATCTTCTGGAAGTCACTTTTCACATTGGCATTATAGGATGGCGCAACAAGGAAATTACCGTCATTATCGACAGGCACGCCGCGCAGTCGATTGCCGCCTAAATCCTGCTTAATGATATCGAAGGTCGTGGTGAGCTTAGTATCATCACTGATTTCGTAGAGTAACCCACCCGCCACTTCAGCATTTTGACTATCGGCATTATTCCGAAAGCTATCTTCCTGCTGATAATAGGCGCCAAAGCGATAGGCGAGATTGTTGGTTAAGCCGCCAGTCAAATCCAGCGAGCCACCCATCATATCCTCGCTGCCAGTGCTCAATGTCAGTTCTTTACTCTCAACAAAAGTTGGTTTTTTAGTGACATAGTTGATCATGCCGCCGGGTTCACCGCCGCCATAAAGTGCCGATGCCGGGCCTTTTAACACTTCAACCCGCTGCACATTAAACAGTTGCGGCACAGAAAATCCCGAATAGGGATCGCCCCTTACCCCATCATAAAAGACGTTGGCATCGTCACGGAAACCGCGAAAGGTCACGCCAGAATAACTGAACTCACTCACGCCAGCGATTGAGCGGTATAAATCGGTAATATTGCGCGCTGCTTGGTCAACGATTAACTGCTCGGTCAGCACTTGCACCGACTGCGGCAATTCCATCACATTAATCGCCGTCTTAGTGCCAACCGTCGTTTCTTTATCGACGTACATTTGCATCGCGCGGCCATGCACGGCAATTCGCTCAGGTGCTGCCAACTTAACTTGCTCATAGGCTGCAGGCTCAGTCGATACAGGACTTGCAACGGGTGAGCTCGTAGACAAGGTCTGCTGTAGAGCCTCTTTATCGAGTACAGTTTCAGCGGCGAATGCCGACTGATGTTGAGCGAGTGCAAGTGCAATTAATGAGTAGGCGAAACGAGTCTTCACAGAATGTCCCCAGCGCGAGCGCATAAAAATGGCATAAACCAAAGGGTTTACAAATGTATTCAAACGAATTGGCCGTCATTATAAAGAATGATTTACGAATAACAACGATTATCATTTGAATTTACATAAGTGTGAAATCTGTTAGGTAAATAGCTACCGTCAGCTCACATAACCCTTGTTGTGTTTGGTTATGACTAAAACGAAAAGAGCGTCAGTCGCACGGACCTTAGATAGAAGTTTTAATGTGGGATAAGCAAAAGACTCACAGTATCGAGCTCAATACTGGCGTGGAACCTAAGAATGAAAACAAGTTAAAGATTTAAACTATACAAAAATAAAAACCAGCGACAATGCGCTGGTTTTTGAGCTTTTCTTAAGCTGTTCTTAAGCAAAGGCTTCACTCAGCCTATAAGGTGAATGCTTAAAAGATTGCTTCATCCAATTGTGTGAGCATTTCACTCGCCTGCTCGATTTGCTTACGCAGACTGCGACCTTGCACCGCCCAGTAAGCCATGTAGAAATCAGCAGTTTTCAATTTAGCTTGGTAAAATGCGGTTTCTTCAGTGCCCTGCTCCAGCGCCGCTAATGCCACCGCGGCACTTCGAGCCCACATCCACGCCAGTGCCGTCACCCCAAACAACTCCAGATAAGCCATTGAGGCTGCGCCGATAATGTCTGGATTGGTCGCCGCATGGGTCGCTAAATAACCACTGGCCTTTTGCAAATCACCTGCACAATCCATTAAACCACTCACATAGGGTTGCATCGCCGCATTCGTACTATGCGACTTAATGAACTCAGTCACTAAAGCCGACCATTGCTGCATCGCCGCGCCGCGGTCGCTAAGTAACTTACGCCCCACTAAATCCAATGCCTGAATGCCGTTAGTGCCTTCATAAATCAGCGCAATACGGCTATCACGCACAAATTGCTCCATGCCCCACTCATGGATATAACCATGTCCACCAAACACTTGCTGCGCATCGACACAGGCATTAAAACCACGGTTGGTGATAAAGCCTTTCACAACGGGCGTGAACAGGGCCGCTAACTGGGATGCTGCTTTTGCTTTGGCGGGATCGGTATGGCGCTCAGCTTCATCGAGCCACAAAGCTTGTTGTCCAACTAAGGCTCTTGCGCCTTCATTAAAGGCTTTTTGCGACAGCAACATACGGCGCACATCGCCGTGAACCAAAATCGGATCGGCGGCTTTTTCGGGGGCTTTGGCACCGCTTAAGGCGCGGCTCTGTAATCTGTCTTTGGCATAGGCTAGCGCATTTTGATAGGCAATCTCAGAGACACCCAGCCCTTGCACGCCCACGCCTAAACGCGCTTGGTTCATCATAGTAAACATGGCGCGCAGTCCTTGGTGTGGCTCACCAACAAGCTCGCCCAGCGCAGCTTCAAACACCATCACGCAGGTGGAGTTACCGTGAATGCCCATCTTATGTTCAAGGCCGCTGGCATATAAAGTGTTCGGCGCGCCTAGGCTACCATCGCCATTCACTAATACTTTAGGTACCGCAAACAGAGATATGCCCTTCACGCCTTCAGGTGCATCCGGCAAGCGGGCTAATACTAGATGCACTATGTTGTCGGTGAGTTGGTGATCGCCTGAGGAGATAAAAATCTTCTCACCAGTAATAGCAAAAACGCCTTCGGATACAGGCACGGCTTTGGTGCGTAATAAGGCTAAGTCAGTACCAGCGTGGGACTCGGTCAAATTCATTGTCCCAGTCCATTCACCGCTGACTAATTTACTCAAATATTTTTGCTTAAGCGCATCACTACCGTGGGCATGGATGGCGGCATAGGCGCCATGGGTCAAACCAGGATACATGGCAAAGGCCATGTTGGTTGCCGTTTGTATCTCAGTGGCAAAAATCCCCACGACTTCGGGTAGACCTTGGCCGCCATATTCAGGATCGCAGGTCAGCGTCGGCCAGCCATTATCAACAAATTGCCGATAGGCATTATCAAATCCTTCCGGGGTAATCACCTTGCCATCTACCAACTTACAGCCTTGCAGATCGCCGACACTATTGAGCGGCAGCATGACTTCAGTGCTAAAGTCAGCCATACCTTGCAGGATCGCATCAACAAGATCTGGATCGATTTCATCGAACCCCTTAAGAGCATCTTGCTGATAAATATGTAACATTTCATTGAGGATAAATTGATAGTCGCGCAGCGGCGCTTGATAGACTGGCATAATCGCTTCCCTTTTCTTGTTAGACTGCAACTCAACTAAGTGATCTGACCACTTTGGTGCTCTGACCACTTTAGCTAAATTTGCCGAAAAAGAAAGCACCCCAACTACCAGCAAAGACTTTTGTTTACACAAACGAACAGCGAAACCGTAAATTGATCGCAACAAAGCCTTATGTTATCGCGGAAAACTTTGTAAGCTAACTGCCTGTTTTTCTGATATGCCAGCAGAGTTAAGGATATTGCTACTATGGGTTCTGTCACTACTAAAAAGCACGCCAACGGGCTCGATTATGTCGAAGTGAATACGGCGTTATGTCAGGCAAGAATTTTTTTGCAGGGCGCGCAAATAGACTATTTTCAACCCGTAGGAAAACCACCTTTGCTGTGGGTTTCATCGGCTGACGATTATCAACCCGGTAATGGGATCCGTGGCGGTGTGCCCGTATGCTGGCCTTGGTTTGGCATGAGTAGTGAAGCGAACTTCCCCCAACACGGTTTTGCCCGTACCCGCATTTGGGCGCTGGAATCGGTAGAAATGCGTAATCAGTTAGTGGATTTATGTTTTAGCTTAAAAATCAGTGAGCAAGATAAAATCTATTGGCCGCATAACACTCAGGTCAGCGTGTTATTCACCCTAGGCGACACCCTGAGTATCAGTCTTGTGAATACCAACTTAGGCGATGAAACCGTCACGCTTACCCAAGCGCTGCACAGCTATTTCCCGATTGAGGATATCCACCAACTCAAAGCCAGCGGTTTTAGGGGCTCAAAATACATCGAATTTGCCGAGGGGCCTTATCCGCAAACCACGGATGAAGTGCGCTTTGATCGCGAGACGGATCGTGTCTATACCGATCTCGGCCCAGTGCAATTATTGCATACGCCGCAGGGGATAATTGAAGTCAGCCGCGAGAACAGCCTATCAGCGGTATTATGGAATCCATGGATTGAAAAGTCACAACGCCTTGGCCGGTTTAATCCAGAGGATTATTTGACCATGGTCTGCCTAGAAGCGGCCAATGTTTTAGAAGATAAAGTCGTGCTTGCCCCAGGTGAAACCCACAGTTTAGTGACGCATATTCGCTGGAAAGACTAACGATTTAATATCCTAGTTCTTAAAATCTAGAGCTTAAAATCGAGAGCTTAATATCTAGTTCTAAATCCTAGTCAAAAAACGATACAAACAAAAATGCCCAGTTCGATTTGCCAACGCAATCGGGACTGGGCATTTTTATCACTGCAAAACCTGAGTGTTTATCACTCCGAAAGCCAAGTTTTTATCACTTCGAAACCAGAGTTTCTATCACTACAAGACCTAAGTTTTTATAACGATGAAACTTAAGGTAAAACTTATTTCGCCGATTTTTCTAAACGTGCCAACAGGCTAGACGTATCCCAACGGTTACCGCCCATGCCCTGTACTTCTGAATAGAATTGATCGACTAACGCGGTTAATGGCAAGTGTGAACCATTGCGGCGAGCTTCTTCTAAGGCGATGCCTAAATCTTTACGCATCCAATCGACGGCAAAACCAAAATCATAGCTTTGGCCCCACATCGTCTTGTAGCGATTTTCCATTTGCCAGCTTTGCGCCGCGCCTTTGCTAATCACTTCAATCACTTTCTCGCCATCGAGTCCTGCCTTGCGCGCAAACTGTAATGCTTCAGCTAAACCTTGCACCACACCCGCGATACAGATTTGGTTCACCATCTTAGTTAACTGACCTGCACCAACCTCACCTAAACGCTCGGCGCAGCGGGCAAAGGCTTCAATCACAGGTTTAACACGGGCAAACACAGCTTCATCGCCGCCAACCATCACAGTCAAGGCGCCATTTTCGGCGCCCGCTTGACCGCCCGACACAGGCGCATCGAGGAAATCAACGCCCTTTTCCGCTAACACTTGATGAAGTTCGCGAGCAACATCGGCCGAGGCCGTTGTATGGTCAACCAGCACTGCGCCTTTTTCCATGCCATGAATAACGCCATCACTGCCTAATACCACTTCACGCAGATCGTTATCATTGCCCACACAGGTAAACACAATATCTTGACCCTGAGCCGCTTCCTTTGGCGTTGGGCAGCAGCGTCCGCCATAGGTGTCGACCCAAGTTTGTGCCTTAGCAAAAGTGCGATTATAAACAGTGACCTCATGGCCTTTGTTCAGTAAATGCCTCGCCATGGGATATCCCATTACGCCTAAACCAATAAATGCGACTTTTGCCATGAAGTGATCCTCAAATAGGTAAACAAGGTGAATCGAGTAGAAATTGCTGAATCGAGTTGTGTTTCATCTGCCCAATATGTTACCGCTAAAACCTCAACAACAAATACTAATAAAGTGCCAGTAAGTGTTTCAATCTATAGGTTCAATTACGGATGTTTATTTGGGGAATTAGGCAGTGAAAAATAATGGCGGCAGTTTAGCATTCATCCCGCACAGCGTCAGGTTGAAATCGGCCCCACAGGCAAACGCACTTTTCGACAGAGACAACAAAGACGCCATAAGCGCCTTTGTTGATGTAATTTATGGGGCTATTTCACCACATGGGCTTCCATTTCGGCGCCAATCTTTTTACGCATTTCCATCAAGCGCAGCGCAGAATCGCGCAAATGAATATCATGTTCAGTTTGCGGTATCCACTCAGGCACTGGCGTAGGCTGGCCATGTTCATCAACAGCTACCATGATCACAATACAGTGGGTAGTAAGATGACGTTCAGAGACTTTAGGATCGCCCGCCCGCACATCGATACCGATATGCATAGAAGTTTTCCCCGTATAAATCACCTTAGCGCTGACTTCGACTATGTTGCCCACTAAAATGGGTTGCACAAAACGAATGCCGCCCGCATAGGCTGTAATACAATATTTACCGCTCCAACCCGCTGCACAGGCATAGGCCGCGAGATCGATCCACTTCATCACAGCGCCGCCGTGGACCTTACCACCAAAATTTACATCCGCAGGCTCTGACAAAAATCTCAGGGTACTTTGTCTATCGATACCAGCCATATAACCTCAACTTATTCAGCCACTGTGGCTCAATGTCTTCGTGCAATAAGCTGAGTTTACGATAGAAATCCCCAATAGCGTAAAGATAATTACGATTGGCCTCGCCAAAGAATTCGATTTAACCAAAGTGACTAATAAGCACGCAGCAAAGCAGTAAACTCGGCAGGGCTAAGCGGTAAAGCCATAGCTGTAGCGCGCTGCTAACAAATCGTGTGCCCTTCGCAAAAGTGTACACACCTAAGCCAAGGATGAAGAAACCCAGCACTTCAAGACCCGAGGACATATTGCTGTCGCCACCGACATTAATCGCCGTCACCAATAAGGCAAACCAGACGACCACGTAAGCGGCTATTGCTAAGGTAAAAGTCTTGATCCCTATGTTCATGTTAGGATGCCAAACTTTAAATTCACCGCGGATCAATTCGGTCAGATTGGCCGTTAATGCGCCGATGAGGGGGACAAGCGGGATCACCGCAGGGTTTAACATGACACACTCCATCAAGATTAAATATATCTGTCATTATCTGTGGCAAATAGAATTAAACAAGCTTGATGAACAAAGGTTAACGTCATGGATATCAGGTAGTTAGAAAGTGATTTTTATCACAATAAAGGCGTAAAATAATGCTACTTAATTCACAATCTCAATGGATTTTATCCATAAAAAATACGCCCTCAGGCGCATTTTTTCACTGTTTTTTTACACTATCAACGTGTGTTTTACACTTTCTTAAACAGTAATGAACCGTTAGTCCCACCAAAGCCGAAGGAATTACACAGAGCGTAATCCATCTTCACGTCACGGGCAGTATGAGCGACAAAGTCTAAATCACAACCTTCATCGGGATTATCCAAATTGATGGTTGGCGGAACTGCTTGGTCGCGCAGTGCTAGTAAGGTGAAAATCGCTTCAACTGCACCTGCAGCACCTAAAAGGTGACCCGTCATCGATTTAGTCGAGCTAACCAGCACTTTATAGGCGTGATCGCCAAATACAGACTTCACCGCTGCCGCTTCTGCTTTATCACCCGCAGGCGTCGACGTACCGTGGGCATTGATATAACCAATTTGCTCCAGTGATAACTTAGCGTCATTAATGGCATTGACCATAGCAGCCGCAGCGCCAGCACCGTCGCTTGGAGGTGATGTCATGTGGAAAGCATCACCGCTCATACCAAAACCGACTAACTCGCCGTAAATGGTCGCACCGCGCGCTTTAGCGTGTTCGTACTCTTCCATCACCATCACACCTGCGCCATCACCGATCACAAAACCATCACGGTCTTTATCCCATGGACGACTTGCCGCAGTCGGATCGTCATTGCGTGTCGATAATGCTTTCGCAGCACCAAAACCTGCCACGCCTAAAGGAGAAGTGACATCCTCTGCACCGCCTGCAACCATCACGTCGGCATCGCCATAGGCAATGGTACGCGCTGCAAAACCGATATTGTGCACGCCTGTAGTACAAGCAGTCGTCACAGCAAAGTTGGGCCCTTTCATGCCAAACATGATCGACAAGTGACCCGAAATCATATTGATAATGGTACTAGGAACGAAGAAAGGAGAAACCTTACGCGGACCGCCGTTGATCAGTGCGCTGTGGTTTTGTTCAATCAACCACATACCGCCCATACCAGCACCAATAGCCGTACCGACACGACCTGGGTTTTCTTTGCTCATATCCAGACCTGAGTCTTGGATAGCTTGAATGCCAGCCGCCATACCATATTGAATAAAGAGGTCCATCTTACGGGCATCTTTTTTCGTTAAGTATTGCTCAACATCGAAATCTTTTACTGAACCACTGAAACGAGTGGTAAATTCACTGGCATCAAATTTGGTTATCGGTGCAATACCACTCTTACCCGAAAGCAAAGCCTTCCAAGTAGTATCGACAGTATTGCCCACTGGAGTTACTAACCCCAAACCGGTTACCACTACACGACGTTTAGACACGGCAGTCACCTTTAAATGCTAAATTTGTTAGTTCTGATAGATAAAACAAGGTTTTCTATCATTAGAAGACAATTTCTTAAATAACGTTTATTTAGAAAAAATTCGCCAATCTGCGGCGAGCATCTCGTGGATAACAATTAAAACACGATCCAGAGACGATTGAATGGCACGGGGGCAGAATTTGACGGGGGTAAAACAAAAACAGGCGGCAAAAATGCCGCCTGTCTTCAAGAATTCAGAATTACTGATTCTTAGAAACGTAGTCGATCGCTGCTTGAACAGTAGTGATCTTTTCAGCTTCTTCATCAGGGATCTCGGTATCAAACTCTTCTTCCAGAGCCATAACCAACTCAACAGTGTCCAGAGAATCTGCACCCAGATCGTCAACGAAAGATGCCGCTGGCTTAACGTCTTCTTCTTTAACGCCCAGTTGCTCTACAATGATTTTCTTTACACGTTCTTCGATGTTGCTCATTAGTTTTCTTTCCTATTCAAATTACGCACTTGCGTAAGATTGCGAGTAGTTTATTAGATTTGGCTGACAATGCAAGCTTAGTTTTCGTGGTCTAACCACGAAATTTCACTATCAATTGATACAGATCACTACTCAGTTGCGACAGAAATCCCTGCCATTCGCCCTTAAACCATGTACATGCCGCCATTCACATGCAAAGTTTCGCCTGTGATGTAAGCGGCTGAGTCCGAGGCCAAGAAGAGCACTGCGTTCGCAATTTCTTGCGCTTGCCCTAATCGTTCCATCGGAACCTGTGACATGATAGCTTTTTGCTGCTCTTCGGTCAGCTCATCTGTCATATCGGTCTGGATAAATCCAGGAGCGATAGCATTAACTGTAATTTGACGAGATGCAACCTCTCTTGCAAGAGATTTTGTAAATCCAATCAAACCCGCCTTTGCTGCCGAGTAGTTAACTTGACCTGCATTACCCATGGTACCTACCACTGAACCGATATTGATGATTCGGCCAAAGCGCTTTTTCATCATGGTACGCATCACAGGTTTTGATAGTCTAAATAACGATGTCAGGTTAGTGTCGATAATATCCTGCCATTCATCATCTTTCATCCGCATCAGCAGATTATCACGGGTTATACCCGCGTTGTTGACTAGAATATCAACATCACCGGCTTTTTCTTTGATCGAGGCGAATAAATGTGTAACAGATTCACTATCTGTGACATTAAGCACTAAACCAAAACCTTTGTCACCCAGATATTCTTGGATCGCCGCAGCGCCCTTCTCACTGGTTGCGGTTCCAATAACAACGGCACCGGCTTCGACCAGTGTCTCAGCGATCGCACGGCCAATACCGCGGCTCGCACCAGTCACCAAAGCCACTTTGCCTGTTAAATTCAGGTTGAAACTCATACAAACTCCTTACTCAGTTAATGCTGCTAATGAAGCGACATCATTAACCGCTTGGGCTGATAGTGATTTATTAATTCGTTTTGCTAATCCTGTCAATACTTTACCAGGACCACATTCCACCAGTTGGGTAATGCCTTTTTGGGCCATTAGCTCAACAGTTTCGCTCCAGCGGACAGGACAATATAACTGACGTACTAATGCATCTTTAATGTCAGCAGCAGAGGTGGGTGATGCCACATCAACGTTGTTAATCACAGTAATCGTTGGGGCATTAAACTGTACATCGTTTAATGCCACGGCCAGTTTATCCGCCGCAGGTTTCATTAATGCGCAGTGTGATGGCACGCTGACAGGTAACGCTACCGCCATTTTAGCGCCCGCAGCTTTACAAGCCGCTGCTGCACGCTCAACCGCGTCTTTTTGACCCGCGATAACGACTTGACCAGGGCTGTTGAAGTTAACTGGGCTCACCACGTCGCCTTGAGCCGCTTCGGCGCAAGCATTCGCGATACCCTCGTTATCTAAACCGATAATGGCATACATGGCGCCTGTGCCAGCAGGAACCGCTTGCTGCATCAGTTGACCGCGTAACTCCACCAACTTAATCGCGTCTTTAAAATCCATGACTCCGGCGCACACTAAAGCAGAATACTCGCCTAAGCTGTGACCCGCTAACATGGCTGGCATAGGTTTGCCTGAAGCCACATAGGCACGCCAAATCGCCACGCTCGCCGCTAATAGAGCTGGCTGGGTTTTATCGGTTTCATTTAAGCTTTCAACTGGACCTTGCTGAACCAATGCCCACAAATCATAACCTAAGACGTCACTCGCTTCGGCAAAGGTTTGCCCGACAACGGCGTGTGATTCGGCAAGCTCGGCTAACATGCCTAGGGCTTGTGAACCTTGGCCTGGAAATACAAAAGCAACATTTTCCATATTCAAATTACCTATGGCTAACTTAATTTATTGAAAAATCATGTGGAAAACACATGTAGAACTTAGAAGCGAATGAGCGCACTGCCCCACGCAAAACCGGCACCGAAGGCTTCAAGCAGCAGGAGTTGTCCACGCTGAATGCGGCCATCACGCACGGCTTCATCTAATGCGATGGGCACAGATGCAGCTGAGGTATTACCGTGTTTAGCTAAGGTCAATACGACTTTATCGAGACTCATATCGAGCTTTTTGGCGGTAGCATTAATAATACGGAAGTTAGCTTGATGTGGCACTAACCAATCAATTTCTGACTTATCGATATTGTTGATGCGCAGCGTCTCAGTCACAACATGGGACAATTGAGTCACAGCCACTTTAAAGACATCGTTACCTTTCATGGTCATAAAACCGACCGCTTCAGAGGTTTCGCCTTGGCGTGGTGGGAAAGCGCACTTCAATAAGTCGCCTTGGCGACCATCGGCATAAATGTGGGTAGAAATGATCCCTGGCGTTTCAGATGCACCAATCACAACGGCGCCCGCACCATCACCAAATAAAATAATCGTTGAACGATCCTCTGGCTCACATAGGCGAGACAGCACATCGGCACCAATCACTAAGACTTTTTTAGCAGCGCCCGTTTTAACAAATTGGTCGGCAACAGATAAAGCATAAACAAAGCCTGAACAAGCCGCAGCGATGTCGAATGCTGGAATGGTATGCACGCCAAGCATGGCTTGGATTTCACAGGCCGCAGCTGGAAAAGCATTTGGTGCACTGGTGGTGCCGCAAACGATCATGTCTAAATCTGATGCTTCTATGCCAGCCATTTCCAGCGCTTTGAGTGCCGCTTGGTAGCCCATAGTTGAAACGGTTTCATCGAAGGCCGCAATGCGACGTTCTGATATACCTGTACGTTCAACAATCCATTGGTCAGTGGTTTCCACCATTTTTTCCAAATCTTGATTGCTACGCACCTGCACTGGCAGATAACTACCAGTTCCGAGAATTTTTGTATGCATAAGGAGGGATCAGTTATTTATATCTAAAAGAATCGACTCCAAACGATCTTTTATCATTTCAGGGAGTCGACGTTGAGCTTCCGTTACTGCCAAACTAATTGCTTGTAAATAGGCAGTTTCATCCGCGTTTCCATGGCTTTTTACAACTATTCCGCGCAATCCTATCAGACTTGCACCGTTATAGTGGTCGGGGTTCATCTGACTAAGGACCGCCTGAATACGTGGGGCGATAAGTTTAGCCAGAAAACGAACGAATAAACCTTGGGTTAGTCCCCGTTTTAACTGATGTACCAATAACTTGGCAATACCTTCTGAGGTCTTGAGCGTGATGTTACCCACAAAGCCATCACAAACAATCACATCCACATTACCGGAGTAGATTTCATCGCCTTCGATAAAACCTGTGTAATTGATTTGATCTGTGTGTTGCAACAACTGCGCCGCTTGCTGAACTTGATCGTTACCTTTAATTTCTTCAATGCCCACATTGAGCAAGGCGACTTTTGGCCGAGATTTCTTATCTACCGCTTCGCACAGGACAGAGCCCATCACGGCAAATTGAAATAAGGTTTCCGAGTCACAGGAAATATTCGCGCCCAAATCCAATAAATAGACAGGTTTTTGGGTCACCGCAGGTAAACAACTCACTAATGCAGGACGGTCAACGCCAGGCAAGGTCTTTAGCAACACTTTCGCCATTGCCATCAGCGCACCCGTGTTACCGGCACTCACACAAGCTTGCGCGCGGTCGTCACGCACTAACTCAATCGCCAATCGCATGGAACTGTTTTTACGTGTACGCAAAGCATGCACAGGTCGATCGGACATACTAACGACTTCATCGGTATGAATGATTTCTATGCGTGAAAGTAAATTTGCTTCCGCTTGACGTAAATAGACATCAATTTCAGTCTTGTCACCGACTAAAATGATTTTAAGAAAAGAATGTAATTGTAGTGCCCGCAAGGCTGCAGGCACCGTGACGTGGGGGCCATGATCACCACCCATTGCATCTAACGCAAGCGTCAGATTCGTCATTAGGAAACCAACAAATTACTTGTTGATTACCTTTTTACCGCGATAGAAGCCATCTGCAGTCACATTGTGACGCATATGGATTTCACCGCTGGTAGCGTCTACAGACAGCTGAGCAGTGCTCAGTGCGTCATGTGAACGGCGCATTCCGCGCTTTGAACGTGATTTTTTGTTCTGTTGTACAGCCATTGGCCTGTCTCCTAGATTACTTGCTCTTCAGTTTTTCTAACACTGCAAACGGATTTGGACGCTCCTCATGAGCGGGTTCGATCTCGCCTACAACCATGTCTTTAGATCCAGCACTGCAATCAATTTCTTGATGCATTGGGATTATCGGCATAGCGACTATCAATTCATCTTCGATCAATTGATGTAGACGCACTTCGCCAATTTCATTGCACTCAATTGGGTCATACGCATCCGGGAGCTCATCGATTTCTGCCTTAGTCCGGCATGGACCGAAGCAAAACTCGACCGTAACCTCAGTGGTAAATAGCGTCATGCAACGTTGACATATCAGAGTGAGCTCCGTCACAGCCTTCCCTTTCAGGTAGACTATCCCCTGTAAATCTACGTTACATTCAAGCGACACTGCCACATCGGAACAGTCGCCGGCACATAACTCATTTAATCTTTTCAATTGCACACCAGGAACAACGCCCTGATAAACTAGGCGACTCGAGGCGGCGCGAAATGGATCAATTGAAACCGGTATCTTTACTGTTTGCATAAGGCGCGCATATTATAGTTTGAAAACGCTAGAGTCAAAGAAAAAATTCTAACTTAAGTCCCAGTTTGCGACTTAAGCCTTTCTCCAGCCCCAACATTGAAATTGACGGAAGCGAAATAGTACCCAAGCCCGAGGTCGCATACAAGCATAAGCCGACTAAAATAGTCGCATTCACGGAAAAGAAACCGTAAAAGACGAAACTCTTGCACTCTCTAGCGCAGATTGGTCACAATATGAGTCACTCTTTTGCGGATATCCTATTATGCCAACCTCATTAATCTTAGCTTCGACCTCTGTATACCGACAATCTTTACTGCAAAAACTCGGTCTTCCCTTCGAATGCTGCAATCCTGATATTGACGAAACGGCGCATATCGATGAATCGGCCCATGCCTTAGTGTTGCGATTAGCCAAAGCAAAAGCCGTCGCAGGAGCAGAACAGTTCCCCGATGGGCTGATTATTGGCTCCGATCAAGTTGCCGTCATTGATAGCAAGATTATCGGTAAGCCCCATGATTTTGACAATGCCGTCGCGCAGCTCACCCAAGCCTCTGGCAAGGCCATCACCTTTTATACTGGTCTTGCACTCTATAATGCCGAAACGGGCGCCATGGCCGCCGAGGTTGAACCCTTTACGGTTCATTTCAGGCATCTTAGCCATGCGCAGATTGTCGCCTACATAGAAAAAGAAGAGCCCTACTACTGCGCGGGCAGTTTTAAGAGTGAAGGCTTAGGCATAGCGTTATTTACCGAGCTTGAAGGTCGCGATCCGAATACCTTAGTTGGCTTACCACTGATATTACTGACAGAAATGCTGTTGGCCCAAGGTGTAGACGTTCTCGCTTAACCGGCTTACACGTTAGCTTATTCGTTTACTGAGGTTTTGCTCTGCGTGCTCTGTTTATGAAATCAATTAAGCGCACCCAAAAAATGCCGAGCAGCAGATTCGTTTTATTGACGGGAAGATGGAACGTAAATAAAGGTAACCAGCAAGTACTCAGCGTAGCGGCATGTATTGCCGCTTCAGCATTAAATAGCAGTGCTAGAGGTATTGCAGCAATTGCGCAGGAGAGTCAATCAAGGCGATCGGTCCTGCTTGCAGTAACTTTTCGGCACTGTGGGCGCCATAGGTCACGCCAATACTATCAATTCCAGCATTGGCCGCCATGGTCAAATCCAGCAGAGAATCACCCACCATCAAGGCTCGGTTCGGGGCAATATTCAATTCTTTCAGCAAGCTTGAAATCATTTCAGGATGGGGTTTGCTGTGCACTTCATCGGCGCAGCGTGACGCAACAAAGTATCGACCTAAGCCCGTTTGCTCGAAAACGCGATCAAGTCCCGCACGAGCCTTACCGGTTGCAACGGCTAATTGATAACCTTGAGTATGTAACTGGTCGATTAAAAGGGGCGCTTGTGCAAAGAGCGGTGTTGGCGTGGCGTCTAAATGCAAATATTGCGCTTTAAACTCGGCGCGCATCTGCTGATATTGATCATCTTCGCCTTGACCAAATGCATTTTTAGGATGTTGAGGCTGAGAATAGACAGAAGATGCGCTGAGATTGAGTCCCTGAGGAAAAAGGACTCGCAGCGCTTCTGTCATAGAAAGACCGATAATGTCGCGAATATCGCTTTCGCTTGGGATAGGTAACTGCAATGCCCTAGCCATATTTTCAATACAAGTGATAATTTTACCGATGGAATCCATCAGAGTGCCATCCCAATCGAAAATCACTAAATCGTATTGCTTTATCTTCATCCTTGAAACCTATCCCCGTCGATTACACACGCTTTAACTTATCGAGTAATTGCGACAAATTTTCATCTAAAGGCGCAGAGACCCGCATCACTTCATCATTTTCTGGATGAATGAACATCAACTCAGCCGCATGTAAAAAGAGTCGAGTTAAGCCTAATGCACGCATGCTGTCGTCAAACCCTTGCTCGCTGTATTTATCATCACAGGCGATAGGATGACCCGCAAATTGGCAATGCACCCGAATTTGGTGAGTCCGCCCAGTGACAGGGCTTGCCTTCACAAGCGTACAACCTTGGTAACGCTGCATAATTTTAAAGCGCGTTTCAGAAGGCTTACCTTCCGCATTAACACGTACAATGCGTTCACCGGATTTAAGGGTGATTTTTAATAAAGGCTGTTTAACGGCTTTATCTTGAGCAGACCATTCACCTTTAACTAAGGCCAAATAGTCTTTCTGCATCTTTTTATATCTGAGCTGATCATGCAGATGTTTAAGCGCGCTACGCTTTTTCGCCACCAACAACACACCCGAAGTATCTTTATCGAGACGATGTACTAACTCTAAAAACTTCTGTTGAGGGCGCAGCGAACGCAGGGCTTCAATCACACCGTAATCGACACCACTACCGCCATGCACAGCAATGCCTGCAGGTTTATTCAACACGATCAAATGATTGTCTTCGTGCAGAATACGGTCTTCGAGTTGCGAAACTTTGCTTAAGTTCGCCGATGGCGCGGTACGATTATCTGGCTCTGCCACTCGGACAGGCGGAATACGCACTATGTCGCCAATCTGCAACTTGTACTCGGGTTTGATGCGTTTCTTATTCACTCGAACCTCGCCCTTGCGGACAATCCGATAGATCATGCTTTTCGGCACGCCCTTCAGCTTGGTCATTAAGTAGTTATCGATACGCTGTTCGAAGTGATCTTCATCAATCGTGATCAACTGAACCTGTTGTGTGGTGGATTCTATATTCATGATGCGCCATCTAATTATAACGGCCGCCATTGTACAACAACTGAGAAGAATTGTGCCTTTCCATTGCTGAATTTTTTGATTATTGCTATATTTCACCAGCGATTAGGGATAAGCCGTGAATAAAGTGTTCACAACGCCCCGATCCCAAGCGGAAAATTTAACGGATAAAAAAACATTTTCTTGATAGCAAGTCATTGATTTGCGAATCGTATAATAAGTAAAAATACCATAAATGCGTTTTTTACGATTAAATCGAGAAAGTCGCCTTACTTTAATAAGGTTTACCCTAGATTTTCCTCCCCGATTTCGAAGGATATTTTAACTTGTCGTCAGACAAACCGATTCGACTTGGGCATTACCGGAAAGAAACTAAAGAATTTATGGGGTTGGTTGATGTTTTACAACGAATTCCTTGTTTTTGTAATCATTAAAAAATAAGCCATAAATAGGATGCGACACGCAGCGACTGCGTCTAACAGCAATGCGCACCTCTTGCCTAGCCACCAGCCGTGAGGCTCAGTTGACCTACTGCTAGGCCCGTAATGCAGCGAAGCGCGATGTTTGATGACCTCTATTTAAAGAAGAATGACGTCATCATGAAACGTATGTTAATCAATGCAACTCAATCAGAAGAGTTGCGTGTTGCCCTTGTTGATGGGCAACAACTTTATGATCTAGATATTGAAAGTCCAGGTCATGAGCAAAAAAAATCAAACATTTACAAAGGTAAAATTACCCGCGTAGAACCGTCTTTAGAAGCCGCTTTCGTTGACTACGGTGCTGATCGTCACGGCTTTTTACCACTAAAAGAAATCGCCAGAGAATATTTTCCGAAAGGGTATTCATTTCAAGGTCGCCCAAATATCAAAGAAGTGGTCAGTGAAGGACAGGAAGTTATTGTCCAAATTGACAAAGAAGAACGCGGCAATAAAGGCGCAGCCTTAACGACCTTCATCAGCCTTGCAGGCTCTTACTTAGTATTAATGCCAAACAACCCACGTGCAGGCGGGATTTCTCGTCGCATCGAAGGTGATGAGCGTACTGAGTTAAAAGAAGCAATGGCCGATTTAGAAGTGCCAGCGGGCATGGGGCTTATCGTTCGTACTGCCGGTGTAGGCAAAGAATCAGCCGAATTAAAGTGGGACTTAAAAGTTCTGCAACACCACTGGGCTGCTATCACCGAAGCTTCACAAGTTAAAGGCGCTCCTTTCTTAATTCATCAAGAAAGCAACGTGATTGTGCGCGCTATTCGTGACTATTTACGTCGTGATGTAGGCGAGATCCTCATCGACCACCCACGTATTTACGAAGAAGCTAAGCAACATATCGCCTTAGTTCGCCCAGATTTCGTCGAGCGCGTAAAACTTTACGAAGCCGAAGTGCCATTATTTACTCACTTCCAAATTGAATCGCAAATCGAATCCGCTTTCCAACGCGAAGTGCGTCTGCCATCTGGTGGGTCGATTGTTATCGACCCAACGGAAGCCTTAACCTCAATCGATATCAACTCTGCCCGTGCCACTAAAGGCGGCGATATTGAAGAGACTGCGCTTAACACTAACCTTGAAGCCGCCGATGAAATTGCCCGTCAATTACGTCTACGTGACTTAGGTGGATTAGTGGTGATCGACTTTATCGATATGACGCCTGTGCGCCATCAGCGTGAAGTTGAAAACCGTTTACGTGATGCTGTACACCACGACCGCGCTCGCGTGCAATTAGGCCGTATTTCTCGTTTCGGTTTGATGGAAATGTCGCGTCAACGTCTGCGCCCATCACTCGAAGAATCAGCGGCGCACATCTGCCCTCGCTGTCATGGCCAAGGCACGATTCGCAGTACTGAGTCTTTAGCACTGTCGATTTTACGTTTGATGGAAGAAGAAGCCATCAAAGAAAACACCTCGCAAATCGAAGCCATTGTGCCTGTCGATGTGGCGGCATTCTTGTTAAACGAGAAACGCAAAGCCATTCGCATCACAGAGCAACGTCACGATGTCGAAGTATATGTGATACCTGATGCGCACATGATGACGCCAGATTATCGCGTGATCCGTCACCGTAGTGATGATGAAATCAGCGAATCGAGCTATAAGCGTATCGAACAGCCTGAAGCTAAATTGTATGAGCCACGTAAACTGGAACGTACCGCAGCGCCTATTCCTGCATTAAAAGGGTTTGCCGCGCCACAGAAAGTGGAACAAGCCCCATCACCAACGGTGAAAGTTGAAGCGCCACAACCAGGCTTCTTCAGCAAGCTTGTGAGTGCAATCAGTGCCATGTTTGCACCAAGCGAAAAAGCAGAACCCGTAAAAGTTGTTGAAACTAAAACAACCGATACCAGTGCAGCTAACGCTAACCGCCGTAACCGTCGCAACGATACTCGCCGCCCACGTAATGCCCAAGATGCCGACAAAGCAAAAGAAGGCACTCGTGAGCCACGCAGCCGTAATTCGAAAAAACCGGCCGATGCAGCGGTAAATACAAGCGCTCAAGAACGTCCTGTTCGTGAGAAAGAAGAAACTAAACGTCCAGCGCGATCCGAACCTAAGCCACGTGTACAAGCACCAAAAGACGTGGTTGCTGACGTAGAAGCCGATGCACCTAAGCAAGAAGTCGCCCGTGAACGTCGTCAACGTCGTAACATGCGCCGTAAGGTGCGTATCGATAATGGCCACAACACGCCAGATAACGCGATCCCAATTGCACCAGAAGATGCTGCTGAAGTATTAGCTGAAATTGCAGCCATTAACGCCGCAGCTGCGAGCACTATCAGTGTTGACACTAGAGCTGAAGTAGCCCAAGCACCTGCAGAAACTAAAGCACCAAGAACGCGTCGTCAGCCTCGTAAAGAAGCGGCACCTGCTCAAGAAGCGGCTGAAAATGTTGCGGTAGAAGAGAAAGCGGTGAGCTCTGCAGTAACTGAAACCCCAGCGGTTGATGCTGTTAAGACTGAAGAACAGGCTGAAGTTGTTACTGCTGAAGTTGCAGCACCAGCGGATGCGGTATCGCAAGATAACGACGCGGGCGATGCTGAAAACGAAACTGCTGACGATCAAGCAAAACGCGAGCAAAGAGATGGCCAACGTCGTAGCCGTCGCAGCCCACGTCACCTTCGTGCAGCCGGTCAACGTCGTCGTCGTGACGAAGATGACCAAGGTACATCAACGCCAGCGCAATTCGTTCCAAATGACGAATTAGGTGCTGACCAAGAGTATCCAAGCGAAGTCGCCAGTGTGCGTGTAGAAGCGCCAGTCGTCGCAACTAAAACAGATGCAGTGGCTGAAACTCAAGCAACGGCTAAATCAGTTGAAGTAGAAACGGCACAAGCAAGCGAAGCACCTATTGTTGAAGCTCCTGCAGCAGTTAAAGCTGAAGTAAAAGTTGAAACGCCAGCAAATGACGTTACAGCAGTCGAAACTCAGCAAGTTGAAGCTAAGCCAGTTGAGACTAAAGCTACTGAAGCGAAAGCGCCAAAAGCGGTTGAAGTGAAAGTTGAAGTGGCGCCAGTCGTTGAGGCTCCAGTCGCTAACGTTGCAGCTGAAGTCGAAGCGGTTAAAGCTCCTGTAGTTGAAAGCCCAGCGGTTACACCAGCTGCGCCAAAAGTTGAAGCGGCTAAAGTTGAAGCGCCAAAGACTGAAACTGCTGAAGAGCCAAGCGTTGCACCGAGTGTTGAAGTTAAAGAAGCGGTTAAAGCAACAGCCTCTGCCCCAATGGCAAAACCTGCTGCTATCGCTAAGCCTCAAGCAACAGTGCAAGCGGCCCCAACGACAGTGAATTCGCAAATCACCGATTCGGTTACTGATGCGGTTGTTGTCAACAAGCCGAAAGCCGCTAGCCGTTTTGGCTCTATGGTGTCTTCGGATATGACCAAACCAGTTGTTGAAGTGAGAGAGCAAGTGGCTGTGCCTAAAGGACACGAGTATGAAAATACTGCGACCGAAGAGCCTACCGCCAAAATCAAACTTGCTAACGGTGCAGAGTCGGATATGGCTCGTCCATAACCACTTAGGTTAGTCAGAAAAAGCCATGCAATTGCATGGCTTTTTTTATTTCTATCGTAAAACTCACACTATATTTAAGGTTTAGCTCAATCCATTTTTTTGTTAGTATTCGCGCCTTATTTTTATCCACACAACAACTTAATAACAGAGGTTCAATGTTTGATCTCATTCGCCACAAAACGTCTAGTCATAAAGCCGATGTGCTTTCAGGGCTAACAGTTGCACTTGCGCTTATCCCAGAAGCGGTCGCATTTGCCTTTGTCGCCCATGTAGAGCCTATGGTTGGACTTTATGCCGCCTTTATCATGGGACTTATCACGGCACTGATTGGTGGCCGCCCAGGGATGATTTCGGGCGCGACAGGCGCTATGGCCGTTGTCATGGTGTCTTTGGTCGTAGAGCACGGTGTCCAATATTTATTTGCTGCCGTAGTCTTAGCGGGACTCATCCAGATCTCAGCCGGGGTATGTAAACTCGGTAAATTTATTCGGATTGTGCCCTATCCCGTCATGATTGGCTTTGTGAATGGTCTGGCGATTGTGATTTTCCTCGCCCAGCTAGGTCAGTTTAAGGTCAAGGATGCCAGCGGAAACTTAGTCTGGCTGCCCCAAGAACCATTAATGCTGATGTTAGGCTTAGTGGCACTGACGATGGCCATAATTTATTTTCTGCCTAAGATCACCACTGCAGTACCTTCATCACTAGTCGCAATCCTCACTGTAACGGCAATTGTCGTCGGACTCGATCTTGATACTCGTAATGTCCTCGACTTCCTCAAAACCATGAGTGGTAACGACAATACGACCATAGCGGGTTCATTACCTAGCTTTGCTATTCCCTCTGTGCCTTTTAATCTTGAGACCTTATATATCATCCTGCCCTACTCCTGCATCTTAGCGGCTGTTGGCCTTATCGAATCACTGCTGACATTAACTGTGATAGATGAGATGACCAATACCCGTGGTCGCAGCAACAAAGAATGCGTCGGCCAAGGCCTTGGAAACATCACCAGCGGCTTCTTCGGTGCTATGGGTGGTTGTGCCATGATAGGTCAATCTATGATTAACATTAACTCGGGTGGACGCGGCCGATTATCAGGAATTACAGCTGCAGTTGCACTGCTTGCCTTTATCTTATTTGGCGCTTCATTTATTGAGATTATTCCCCTTGCGGCGCTGGTTGGAGTGATGTTTATCGTTGTGCTCGGCACCTTTGAATGGGCAAGCTTTAAGTTTATGGGCAAGGTCCCGAAACACGATGCCTTCGTTATCGTGCTAGTGACAACGGTAACCGTATTTACCGATCTAGCATTTGCGGTATTTGTCGGTGTCATTGTTTCAGCCTTAGTCTTTGCCTGGGAACATGCCAAGCATATCAATGTGACTGAAGAGCAAAACAATCAAGGCTGGAAAGTCTACAAACTCAATGGTCCATTGTTTTTCGGCTCAATCGCAAACTTCCTCGAATTATTTGACCCAGCAAAAGATCCTCAAGATGTGGTTATCGACTTTAAGAACTCTCGAGTCGCCGATCACTCCGCATTAGAAGCAATAGACACGCTCGCTGAACGTTATGTTAATGCGGGTAAGAAGTTGCACTTGATCCACTTAAGCGCTGACTGTAAAGCACTGCTGCATAAAGCGGGAAATCTTGTCGAAGTGAATCAACTCGATGATCCTCACTATAAAGTGGCCGATGATAAGCTGGATTCGTAAGCAATGTTTCATTAGCAATGTGTGAGCTTCCATAAGAAATACAAAAAGCCTGAATAGCAATATCCAGGCTTTTTTATCGGCTCAACGCCAATCATTGAATGGCAAAAAGCTGAGTCATATCAATCTATAATCCATCCCACACAATTTTAGCAGTAATTATCTGAATTCTGGTTTAGCCATGGCGAGATTTGTAGTTAGGCATGTTACCAATGAACACAGTGCTGCATAAACAGACACCAAAGCGTTAATAGTGCCCTGCTGCTTCTGGTTCTCCAGATTCATACAACAAAAAAGTAATGGGATGCACACGCTGTCTGCCTAGAGAGTTAAGTTACGCTATGGCCAAATACTGTGTTGAGAGCTAAAAAGCTTTAATATCACTGAAGCAAAAACATGGTGGATCAATCGAGGAAGCTTTATTGAAGATTAACTCTCGAAAATGAGGTGTTTTGGAGATGAAGAGGAAATCTGGGAGGGGGAGCTAATAATTAAATTAATGCGGTAGGCTAAGGAAACGGTTGAGCAACTTAAGCTCATGCATCTAGCAACTGTATATTTTACTTTCTTACTTTCTTACTTTCTTAGAAGGTTACTCACTCTAGAAGAGCATCTAACCTAAAAGAATATTTTAAATTTCACACAAATAAAAAGAGCCATGGAATAAACCATAGCCCTTTAATCCATTGCTATCAGCTCTAGGCTAACAGCACCGAAAATTAACCAACGATAGTTACGTTTTCAGCTTGTGGACCTTTTTGACCTTGAGTCACAGTGAAAGACACTTTTTGGCCTTCATCAAGAGTTTTGAAACCGTCAGAGTTGATCGCACGGAAATGTACGAATACGTCTGGACCAGATTCTTGCTCAATGAATCCGAAACCTTTGTCAGAGTTGAACCACTTAACAACACCAGTAACTTGAGACATAATATAAATCCTGTAAATAAAAAATTAAAGCCTTAACGGCGGTGGAGCTGGAAAATGCCGGTATTACTTATGTTTACAGGACGAACTGGTCGTATTGAACACATAAATATAAGCCCAACCTTCAAGCTGATAAGACTATAAACCATTCTAAAGATAAGTCAACACACTGCGACACTTTGGATTATTTATTTTGCCTAAATCTACTTTGCGGTTTTGCAACCGGCTAGCTGAACACTCAGTTCATGCTGCTTAGCAAGTACAGTTAAACATTTTAAATAATTTATTTCAATAGCTTAATCTTATCGCTTATCTTGAAATGCGATGCACTTCAATTTGGAAATCCAATTCACAACTCAGTCCTTGCAGAGCAAATGCTTGCTTTTGCGCATCGGTAAACTTCCAAGCGTAAGGCGTCATTTCTAAAAAATGAGCAATATGTTCACTTTTTGTCAGTTCAAGTTGAGAAATTAAGCGTTCCTGATGCAGGCACTCAAATCCGGGAATATGCGCGGCTGATACGGGATGTAATCTAGGCTCAGCATAAATCTGTTGCTTCAAGGCGAAGTGATGTGAAGGTCCGGGAGAGACTGTTATCAAGATACCACCATCGGCCATAATGCGTTGTAACTCTTCAACTTTGGAAGGTGCATAAATGCGAATGGCAAGATCGACACTTTGAGAGGCGATGGGCATCTCATAGGCACTTGCCACACAAAATGCTAAATGGGGGTAGCGTTTAGCCGCATATTTAATTGCTGACTTAGAAATATCTATGCCTTGTAAATCACAATCATGGTGCTGGCTCAACACATTGAATAAACGCTGGCTGTAGTACCCTTCCCCACAGCCTATATCGAGGATCTGCTTTGCTTCAGCACCAAATTCGAGCGCGAGTGCATTCACTCTATCACTCAAATCTTGATAGTAGCCTTCGTTTAGAAATTCACGCCGAGCAAACATCATCTGCTTGTTATCGCCAGGATCTTTTGAGTTTTTCTTCTGTACGGGCAATAAGTTGACATAGCCCTCTTTGGCCATATCAAACTTATGTTGCTGTGGACAACCCCAAGTTCGATCCGTTAACGTCAGCGGCGCGGAACACAGGGGACATAAATAATGCATAGTGGACTCTTATCGTTTAACTAAATTTTTGGCAAGAAAAGTTTACGTTTCGTCTTCCATCAATCGATCAACCATCTGGATCAGTTCAGGTGGTGCAAGCAACTCATAACACTCTAATTTTCTTAATAACTTATCTGTGTTATCCACATCATTAGCGGCGCGGTTGTAATTGGGGCGCTCAAACATATGGGTATAGGTTCTAAATAACCATTGTTGTTTCTGAAGCAACAAGGGATCGAGCCTTAATACCTCATCGGTAAGGCTAGCGTGACATTGGCCAAGCTCCCCGCGTAAAAATGCTTGTAATTCTAACCTAACTTGCTCGATTTCGGTCATGTAAATGGCAAGGGATTCTGACGATGCGGCATAGTCGTATTGTCTTGCTAACAGCGCTTTGGCGACCATCAGCGCTTTAGGCTCATGTAAGACACGTAAATCGGCTTCTAAAGGCACTAACTCAAACTTTGAATCTGCTTGTAAGGCAAACGTTAAGCAATTCTCTGCGCCTAAACGATTAGTCATATCTAAGGTAAAAGATACGCCCTGTCTCAATTCTGCTGCGCAAAATTTTGCTGCAGTGCCCATTCGCGTATAAAGCCTAAAACCTTGCCCAAGACTTCGAGTGATCGGTGTATTAAAGGCCTGTGCACTTTGCGGTAACGATTCAACCTTAAGACCCATAAACGGTTGAAAGCGGATAGCAATATTTTGCGGGGTTCCAGCTTCAGCAATAACGACGACCTCTAGCAAAGGCGCACTGATCGCCTGTAACACAATAAAATCACTGATATCGTCGGGTAACCGCAACGTGAGTATCGACGCCTTTTCAGCATCAAGCACCATGGGCTCATTTAGAAATTGATGATACATAAGATATTATTCCCCTGTTCAGCCGCGATTGTACCGTCGAATCTTAATGAAGCTCACCTATTAAGCCGTTATATTTTCAAGATAATGGCTTAATCGCTTTAGCTTAATCGCCTTAATGGTGTAAATGTTCATTCGAGGAATTTCGTTGTTAAGATGTTATTATTCGACAAACTGTCATTTAAATTTAATTTATGTCTAATCATTCTCAGCCAAGCATAATTTTGGCACGACTACGAAACCAAAACCACTTAGCCATTGATTAATAATACAAAAACCAATGTACGCACTCCAAATCTGTACACCCATATGTACACACTTAGTTTAATAAACTTCCAAATTAACTGTTCTGAAACAACAAGATTACGTATAACCTCAATATTCTTTCATGTTAAATCTGTTTTCTCCCAACATTTTTGATTCTCATTTGCAGTCGATATACATCGTTTTAGATGCGGCCCACAAACCAGCTAAATAGGCCTCTTTAAAGCCATACCCCAAGCTGCCTCAAAATAGCAGCTAGAATATTTGCTTATCCTAGTTGGTGGAATGCTCACATATCGTAAATATTTAATGAGTATAATTTATACAAGTCATTAGTTTTTTCGCCGTTCAGACCAATTAAGCTATAGTCTATTTGAGGATGTAGTAAATAGGTTTCTGAACATGGACATGAGTTTCTTATGTATAACTTACAGATAGTTAGATTTTTTTTGAGTGTTATTCTCTTGATGGCCATAACAAGCGTACCGATCACTTATGCTAACGATCAATTCATTATCAATCACTCAGAATCGAACCTTGACCATAGGTACCAATATACATATGACCTTTTACAGCTAGTGATTGATGCAACCAATGCCGATTTCGGCCAAGCCTCACTGGAGGTTTCAGATGTCATTATGAGCAGAAATCGCATATTAAGAGAATTACAAGATGGTCAAACTATTAATGTTATAGCTGAAGCCTCAAGTTTAGAGTGGAATACTAAGCTTATACCAATAAAAATCCCCATCCGTAAGGGAATTCAAGGGTTTAGAGTTTTCATTATTCAGAAGAAAAATGTGAAATCGTTGGCTCAAATCACCTCTATTATGCAGTTAACTTCTCTTAAAACAGGCTCAGGTAGTCAATGGTCAACTAAAGTTGCCATGCAACAGGCTGGATTTGAGGTCATTGAAAGCGTTCAATATGATAGTTTATTTAACATGCTATCAAAGGGAAGGTTTGTTACATTTGGCCGTGGAGTGAACGAAGCTTATCAAGAACTTGAGCAGTTCAATCTACAGTATCCAAATCTAGTTATTGATGAAAACATTTTGCTGCATATCCCTCTTGCTACGTATTTTTATGTTTCACCTAACAAGCCTCACTTAGCCCAGAGAATAGAAGTCGGTCTTCGAAGAATAATCAACAATGGTGAGTTTGATAGATTATTTTACAAACGTCATTGTGATTTTTTGAGAAAAAGCAAAATGAATCAAAGGTTAATTTTTAAAATTGACAATCCTCTTATCTCCGAAGCTGAGATGACTTCAATTGTAGGTAAAGATTTTCTACTCAATCCTAAAGATGACTTTTCCATTTTGTGTAAAAAATTCACTGATAATGATGTCTGAAATTTTGAATAGCACTGCAAACATAATGCAAATTAGGTATCGGTTTAAACCATTGTAGCCATCGTCTAAAAAAATTTGCTGCATGCACTGGCTGAACTAGGCAGTTAATCATCACTAATTACTGCGGTCTTTTCAGACCAAAATACTGCAGATGGTCCAACTGGCATTGCAGGCATGACCACGAACAGTCTTCCTTAACCAAAGGCCTCGCCAATATCACCAATGGATTGTTTGATTGCAACTTGATTAGCGCAAGCTTTTTGCAGTGGCAAGCATTGGTTAAGTACTGCGTAAAATCACAGTCATGACATACAGCACTAACCGGTAAGTAAATTTGGAATGATTTAGTTATCAGTTAAGTGATTTTGGGATAAAGCTAGAACGAAACGCTATGCCTAGGTGGTGGCACTCAGATGTGTTCAAACTAAAGGTAGGTTTCTCCCCTCCATGTTCTCCGCTTTATAGTGACTCGCTTACCCTTAGAGGCAAAATCTCGGCCCATTCAACAAAGATCAAAGGATCACAAAATCGATCTATTGAAGTTGGTATATCCGAGCACACCTATTTTTTGAGATTCTGAGAAAGCAAGCAAAATAATCAATTACAATCAACACCATAGATAGCGTTCAAAATTATGAACGCCCCCTAAAAGCCCGCTAATAAAACAACAACCAAGCCCTCTAAAATCCTCATATGTAGTGAAGCACTGCGTGTCGCTGCCCCCGCAATCAACCGCGCCGGAAGGACCCGCGATGATAATGGTTCGCATCTGTAGCGAGTTGAGAGTGATTCTCATCATCATAAAGTGTCGCGTTCGGTTTCAATCAAACCGTGAGCATAGACGAGACACAAAATCCGCCCATCAGAAAGTCTAAATTCCTCATAATTGCACATGATCATCGCTCCCTTTCTATCCATGCATGATGACTAATATAGGTAAAGTGGCACTCGGTTAAAATGAGCCTAGGCCTAGACAGCAGCTATTCACCTAAAACCGTCTAAAACCTTGGCTTTTACCCTCTTCACCCTATCGCTAACAATTAACACTAAAGCAACAAATGCGCGCTATTGCATCCTCCACTAGGGTTGATGCAATGACTCGCCTGTAGCCCTACTGCTGCATGGGCTAGAGTGCTCCCAACTTTTTGAGGCTATCTAGGGATTATCTAGGCCGCATCGAAAAACGGTTGAACTATATTGGTGCAACACACTGAACAACACCCATTGAATTAAAACATATCAATAACAATTCAAACTAAGGCAGCATGAGCCTAAAAACGCGTTCAATCACTCAGAAACAGTGTGCAGATCATCCCACTTTGCCTGCTTTTCATGACCAAAAACGGCGAGCGGATAGCCCCCAAGCAGGATGAGGCAACGACCGAAACCGTGAGCCGAATAGAAGGATCCATTTGGGCGCCATCAATTCACCCAAAACAGCCAAAAACCTCGCATTTTGCCCAACTCTTCACGCCCTCAATCGTTAACACAAAAGCAACAAAAGCGAGTCGTTGCATCCTCCTGTAGGGTTGATGCAACGACTCGCCTGTAACCCTACTGCTGCATGGGTTTGAGTGCTCCCAACTTTTTGAGGCTATCTAGGGATTATCTAGGCCGCATCGAAAAACGATTGAACCACAATGGCGTAATACCTCTATCGATGAACAACATATAAGTAACAATTAATACTAAAAAAACGTGCGGTATCCTCCACTCGCCATCGCTGTACAACACGCCTATATCTGCCCTATCAATGCCGGCTTCACCAACAGACATGAGCGTATGCCTGAACGACTAATACATCTGCAGGTAAATACGCAGGATCATAGGACCATACTCTTAGGTACTGGCATCATCCACACCGGCATTAGCGGATAACTGTTCAGCGCTCAAGATGCACGTTGGGATTGGATAACACGTCTGCAGGTATTAAGCAGCTAACGAACGTAAACATGCACATTGATGCCAGGCATCAACACCTATGCCCTATCCATCCCCTATCCCAACAAGCAATTAGCCAGCGTGAGATCAGCGGACACCGCTGCAGGTAAACACACGGCAGGATCATAGGACCAAGCGGAACAACACGCTTAGGTACCGGCCATCATCGACTACCGGCATTAGCGCATTACTTGATGTGCATTGGGATTGGATAAAACCGATGACTGACCATGAGGCGTAACGTGATAGGGTAAAACGTCTGCAGATGATGAGAGTGGTGTAAGAATAAGTAAAACTGAACGCACGATTGAACTGGATTAGTTTGGAGTTTACCTATCAATATTCAAATCACGAAGCAATTAGATACAACAGATGGCTTTAACCCACTCACACCCCAAAGCAATTTATGAGCCCTATGTAATACTCCGCTCACAACGTGTCAGTTGGCAAAATTGTCCTAATGCTATAAAGTGCCCGCTATTACTGGATGTGATCATAGTTATGTCACCAACACTAGTTGAACAGATCACTTACTTGGCCATCTGCTCAAACTCACCTTTTATCTGCTGATATTGTGATGGCCACTTGTCATACCAAATAGCAAACTCACCCACAGGCATAGGTCGCGCAATGCCATAGCCTTGGCATAACTGACAGCCCAAATCAGCCAAACTCTTACCGTGGGCAATCGTCTCAACTCCTTCAGCAATGACATTGAGATGAAACACAGAAGCCAAACGGATAACACCCTCCACGATGCGTAAATCATCATCACTCTCCAGCATTCCACACACAAAACTCTGATCAATTTTGATACTGGACACGGGCAATTGGCGTAAATAAGTTAATGATGAATAACCAGTGCCAAAATCATCGAGAGAAAAATGGACTCCCAAACGCTTACACTCTTTTAAGATTTCAATCGCTAATGCCATATCTTCGATGGCGGCACTTTCTAAAATCTCCAATTCAACATCTGATACAACTAAATCAGGATGCTGCATCAAAGATGACTGCAGGAAATCGCAAAAATATTCCGCCAGTAATTGCCTGGCACTCACATTGATACTGACGGCAAGCGGTCTTCCATCCATTCGCCAATGCATACATTGAGCTACAGCAGTATTAATAACCCACTCACCCAAAGTAATTTCAAAGTCACTTCCGGCAACATCAGGTAAAAACTCGCTTGGTGCCACTATACCGCGCTGCGGGTGATCCCAACGGATTAATGCTTCGGCGCCAATAATTTTTCCTGTAGCTAAATTCACTTTGGGTTGGTAGAACATGACGAACTCATTACGCGCAAAAGCCGATTTAAGTTCTTCTAACCAAGTTCGACGCGCAATAATGCTACGGTCAATTTCTGGGTCAAACATTTGAAAACGATTCTTACCTGCCGCTTTTGCCATATACATAGCTTGATCGGCATGCCTCAATAGGATATCAGGATCAACGTTATCCTCAGGATATAAACTCACACCAATACTCGCACTTAAGCGCACAAATTTATTACCATCTAACACAATATCTTGATCGACGGCAGTTAAAATTCTCTGTAAAACTTGAGTACATTCCTCTTCAGACATCATTTCAAATAAAATAATAAACTCATCACCACCAACCCTAGCGAGAGTGTCTTGCTGACGTATAACAACAGACACATTATTTACAATCGCAACGAGCAGTTGGTCACCCACACCGTGGCCATAACGGTCATTTACCATCTTAAAACCATCAAGGTCCATAAAGCACACCGCACAGATACTGCCATTTCGATTAACACGAGCGATAGTTTGCTGAAAACGATCTAACAGCAAACGGCGGTTTGGTAGTCCCGTAAGTGCATCGAAATTTGCCACTCGGTCCAATTCTGCCTCATGAGTTTTAATGAGAGTGATATCAGCTTGGGTTCCTGAAATCATTAACGCTCTTCCGTGACTATCTACTTCAACAATCCGCCCCTTACACAGGATCCAACACATTTCACCGGATTTTTTAATGCAACGAACCTCTAAATCTATACTGTCCGCGTTATGCGTAAGATGCTTTTGAACCTGTTTTTCTATCTCAAGAATATCCTCAGCATAGACGTACTGACGCCAATTCTTCACCGTCAACTTCATCTCACCCGCTTGATAACCCAAAATAGCCTCAAATCTTGGACTAATTTGTACTTCACCCGTCCTCGCATTCCAATCCCAGAAGCCCTGTTCAGAACCTTCAATTACCCGTTGCAACTGTTCAGCTTGTGCCACTAATTGGTGTTTTAGCATCCTAGCTTGGGTAATATCTTGCACGGTACCATGCAACCTAACAATTTTGCCGTTCTCATCGCGCTGCGCATGTCCTCGCGCCATAATCCAATGGTAAGAGCCATCGGGACGAATAAATTCTGCTTCGCATTCATAGTCCTCACCTGTATCCATACACCGCAATACTAAAACACTCAGTGCTTGCCAACTTTCAGGAGTAAATAAAGGCTCAACCTGAGGCATAGTTGGAGCATCTCGCTTATATGGGAGTCCATAAATCACAAACACTTGTTCGGACCAAGTGTGTACATCAGTAACTAAATCCCACTCCCAACTACCAATACCGGACAACTGCTGTGCTAGTTTTAAACTCGCCTCACTAATACGTAGTTGCTCTGCATTCATTTCTTGGAGCGTTACGTTCCTTGCAATCCCGAACAATCCACAGACCTTGCCTTGAGAGTCAATAACAGGCCCTTTTGTTACTTGAAATACCGCCTTCTTTCCCTGAATGTGCAAAAGCTCCTGTTGAGTGATAACATTCATTGATGCTAAAACCATCTGATCCTTTTCTTGAATTATATTTGCTGAATCAGCATCGAAAATATCACGGTCCGTTTTACCCACAATCTCATCTTCAGATTTACCCACAAATGCAGCTGCGCCGTGATTAATCAAGAGATAGCGCCCAGCTAAATTCTTAACAAAAATGCCATCGGTAGTTTGGGAAACAATAGAGTCTAGTAATTGATGATTAACATCTAACTTTTTCAATGAGGCCCGTAAATAACCAGTTAACGCACTGATCAATATGCCATAAACACTAAGGCTAATCGTTTGGAGTAAATCAATAGAATGGATGCTGCCTAAATCATTGATGGATGGATTGAGATAATAAACGCATAAAACTGACAGTAACGTCGCCAGCAATCCCGGGCCCAACCCTCCACAAATGGCACTCAATGAAATGGGCAACATAAAGATAAGCAACAACAAACGCTGCTGTTGCTCAACGGTAAGATAACTAGCAAACCAAAGCGTAATCAAGGTGAAGACAAAGATGACAGTGTATTTAATCCAAGTGAAATTGCGGATAGGGGCAGATTGGGAAAATGTGATATCTAATAAATTACTAGCAAGAACTTTATGACGATCAGGAACGGCACTCAGAACAAAAATAAAAATAAACGCACTGGTGAATACAAAGAAAACCCCCTTTGCAAGTGAAAGACGAAAAACCGTCTCAGTGTCCATCAGCACTAGCAATAATTGGTCAGATAAAAAAATCCAACCCAGTGCTGAAAATGCATAAATAGCCACAGCCAATACAATATATTGAGTACGTGACTTTTGATTATCTAACATTCTCACTCCATTACAGCTAGCGCCAGTCGAACGACTTCCTCTATCTTGGTTTGCCACTCTCATCAACCAGTAACTAAATGGCCATTCAATAAAGTCACATTCAAGCTAAAGACAATAGTTCAAAAACAAGGCATTTCTCAATGAGTACCTATTAAAACAATTGGTAACATGTCAATGCAACATAAATAGTTATCTAAAATATAGTTACCAACTCAAAAACTGCAACCAAGCTATGCAAATGAATTTAAAAGGCAAATGGAGAGAAATCAGGAATATTGACCACCAAAAATAGTCAGCGACAATTCGAAAACGCAATACCTACAAAGTAATATTTTATCCCTCATCGACATGACTTACAGGCTAAATCATTCATTATTTTCATGAATAAATCTTATAAAAATTATCTTAAATGTAATGGTATATCATATTTTTTAAATAGTTTTACAATCGAATCTTTGTAAAGTGGTTTGATAATATAACCTTTCGCACCAACAGAAACGGCTTGCTGTACCGATGATTTATTTTTGTTACCAGTTAACATAACAATCGGTGTGCTAGCATTAATACCATTTGATTTATTAATGTGGTCTATAAGATAAAAGCCATTAGTATCTGGAAGATTTATGTCCATTAAAATCACATCATATTTTTTCTTTGACAGTAAGTCCAAGGCCATTCGACCAGACAAAGAGGTATCAAGTTCAATCGCAAATGCTCTTAAAAGCATAATGGTCAGGTTCAAACTAATATGATCATCTTCAACAATTAACATCTTTGGCACCACGGGGATCTCAACCGGTACATTAGCGTTTTTTGAATCTGTGTATAATTTATTATACGAATACTTAGTGGTATCCACACTCGCTACGGTCTTACTTTCAACCTCTAAAGGCTCATCAGGTAGAGGAGCTTCAGCAACAATAGCAACATTTGAAACATCAGTAACAACAAGTTCAAGTAAGTGAAGCGCCTTGCTCTGCAACTTCAACAAAGCAGGTCTAATCTCGTTAGAACGAATAAACGATAATATTTTTTTCAATGACGCTAAATCTAACTCTGCAGTCTTATTGCTTGCAAGATGTGCCTCAGCCCTGTCTAACGATGCCTCAATTTCTGCTAAATTTGACTCAAAGCTTTGTTCTAAATCCTTTTTTCGTTGAACTCCCTTAAGTACAATTTCCTTAATATGCGAAGAGTAGTTTTCCTGAATATTTATAAAATCTTCAACTCTTTTATTCTTACCTCTCAGACCAATCTCTCGTAATAAATGAGTGCATATAATAATCGCTCGATGTATTTCATACATAGGCCTAGCAATCAGATAATCATTGATAACCCCACTTCGATAAGCCTCGTATGCTTCTTTTTCTTGATGTTTTGGAATTAGACTAACAACCGCATGTTCACAAATATCTACGGCCTGCAATTCTTCAATCGCTTCGTAATAAATGAGTAAAGTCTCTTGTAATGTTTCTGCTGCAACAAGAATCACTTTTGGTGTTGACTGTTTGATCTGCTCAACAAGCTCAACATTTGATTTAATCACGTGAATACGAGAAAAGTGACGTATCAGAACACTTATCAATAAACGGTCATTATCTTGATCATTTGTAAAGAGGACGATATGTTCAAAATTAACTCTATCCACGGACATTACTCCTACGCATAAAAAAATCAGACAATGCGAATAAATCATCATCTACTTCTTGCCAAAACTCTAGTACCTGTTTGTACTCGATATCACTGTTACGAGATACACGTTCCAACTCTTGACAAGATAAATTTAATTTTTTGGCACCAACATAAAGAGAATTGCTCTTAAGGGTATGGCTTATCCCAGTAATGGAACGAATATCATTATCCATAATTGCGGTTCGTAATGATTCGCGCTTCACTAATAAATTGCTGTAATATTGCTCCAGAAAAAACTCTAACTCATCATCAGTAACATCTTGGCCAACGAACTTATATATCGCTGAAAAATCGACAATCTGTGAAACATCAGCAACTTCATCTACTGTATTATTTAAACAAAAAAAGTCACTGCCCAATGAAACATCATCAGTATTAACGGTTTCGGTCTCTAAACTTGAATGTTTTTCTAAGGTTGTTTTAACATCATCTAAAAGGTGAACGAGATCTATCAGTGCAAGTGGCTTGACAAGTACACGATTAGCTCCAGCCTGCAAACACTCTTCCTTACATTCATCCCCATGTTCTGCAGTCAACATTACAATAATTGAAGGAGCAAGATTTCGATAATTCTCAATTTCTCTAATAACTGCAATAAGATCTGGACCATATATAGTTGGCATTACAACATCTGAAATGATTACATTAAATTTATTAGCTTTAAAAAGCTCAATGGCCTGCATCGGATCTTGCACACATGCCACCATTGCCCCAACTGACGATAATTGCTTCTCAATCACAAACAGATTGTCTTGGCTATCATCAATAACCAATACACTTACACTACTATAATTCGTTTTATCATCAAGACTGACAATACTAGACTTATTCTTTTCATTAACAAAATCTATAACCTGATAAATTTTTAAGGGCGGATATGATATGACTTCATAATCAGAGTGAGACCGAGAAAGCGATAAGTTACTTAACTCGGCAACTCTTTCCTTCTTTGAGAACAAACTTGTTATAAATTCATTCCTTGAGATAATATCACGTTGACTTAAGTCCACAAAAAGTATTGAATCATCCGTATCAAAATCAACCAATTCATTACTTGGTAAAAATAACAACTCAAAATTTAGATCGCTAGAATATCTTGTTACAGCCTCATGAAAATCAGGACTATTAGTATATGCGGTAATGGGAACATTCATATTTGAACGATGAAATATAGCTTCATCGAGCGCAATTGAACTATCATCAACATCAAATTCAACAACAAAGTAAAAAACACTTCCATCGCCAATTCGACTAACTACCTCAAGCTCACTTCCCATTGAATGGCAAATGCTCTGACTAATATATAACCCTAAACCAACACCACCATGCAGACGATGCGAACCTGATAACACCTGCTCATACTTCCCGAATATTCTTAATTGTTCTTCCTGCGTCAAACCAATACCATTATCAATAACAGAAAATTTCATCCTCACATTTTCAAATGATTGCTCGACAATTTCCACATCAAGTAAGATTGATGGTTCAATTTTATTTGAGAACTTAATTGCGTTTGAGATCAAATTATAAATAACTTGATTAAGCCTCACTTCATCACAAATAACTCTAGAGTTAAACCCTAGCGGCATATAAAAATCTAAGATAATATTTTTTTTGCTTGCTTGAAGACTAAACACATCAATAATTGACTCCCCTAAGACCCTAACATCTACAGAATCACTTTTGCTAATTACATTAATCTCATTACCTTTCCTAATGTCTAACATACTATTAATAAGCAACAAAACTTGTTTTGCAGTACTAAATGCGACTAACAGCAACTTTCTATCTTGTTCGTTTACACGGCCTAAACTAAGTTCAATCAAACCTAATACTGCATTTAATGGAGTACGTATCTCATGACCGAGAGTCGCAATAAAATCATTTTGAGCACAATTCAACTGCATCAACTCAGAACATTTATCGACTAAAATATTTCTTTTATTATATTTACTTGTTTGGTCTGTAAGTAATCCTAATCTGGATCCATCATCATGTAAAATGTCCCGATACTCGATATACATACCAGATTTAGTTTTAAAGACTAAAAGTAGATCTTTGCTGGTTGCAAACTTATATCTAAACCATCTTAAAACCCTACTACTATCCCGTATCGTAAACTCGCATTTAAAAACATCACTAATTAGATCAAAAAATGATTTACCGATATATTCTCGAAGGCGAAGATACGGAAAGAAACAGCCAAACTCACAAAAAACATGGTCAATTATAGCCACGCTACTGACACCAATAACACTAACTGCTGTTTGACCTGGTGAAATATCATTAAAATCTAAGCGACCAAAATGGCTGTTTTTCAGTTTATCTAACGTTAACACGCCATCCTCTACAGTACAGAGAACAACAAAGCATGCATCAGTCATCTTTATGACTTTGAAATTAATTATTTTATCGTTAATTTTAAGATTTTCATTAATAAGGTGGTGGGCATTAATTTTATTAAAATGAGAAACAATAGACTCTCTAGCACCCACTAAAAATGGATCTGCCAAAAAAAGGTTATTCTCCCCTAACCACTCCCCTTCAGTAGAAATCAGCAATGCACAAGAATCAAAAAAGTTCAAATCAATCACGTTCATCATAAAACATCCTTATTATTCACTATCAATCAGCGCTATTGAACTGAACGTTGATACTGATTCAACCAACCATATACGTTGTCACATTTTAAAATAAATCTGTCTTGATCAATATTGTAAACCTCTATGAAATAATCAACTGTAACCCAATCCCCTTCCATATATGCTACCGCAAGCTGTAAACAATGAGCCAAATACCCACGATTATTAAGTAGTGCACTCTTGATTTTTTGCTCTAACGGTAAAGGGCCTATTGCTCTTTCCATTGGTTTATCCAGAATGGCATCCAGCGTTGACAATAAGCCCGTAAGAAATGCTGACTCACTTAAAAAAGAAAATCCCATTAATGAAATTAACTCCTCACATAGCCGAGCTCTCATCATAGTATTATGAATTAACACGACAGGCTTGTTTGGGTTGAGTTCAGCTAGCATAATAAGGCTAACAAACTTACGAAGTTTATTTTCTCCTAAAAAAATCATTGTCTGCTTTATTGAGGTAAATTCTGTTACATGTTCAAATTGACTTGAATTGACAAACCTAAGTAGTTTGTAAGTTAAATCTAAATCTTGAGAAAAATACTTTTCGAGCTTTTTGTAGCTAAAGTCAGGCTTGAAAACCTCATGATAAATTGACAATATAAAGTGTTGAGAAGCACCAATTTCACAGCCTTCAATCAATTCAGGCTTGTAAAAGTAATAACCTTGAAAATAATCAAATCCTAATAATTTAGCTTGTTTATATTCAGCCAGAGTCTCGACCTTCTCAGCCAGTAACTTTAAATTATACTTCCTAAACATTGGAATTAAATGAGCAATACTATCTAACGGTGTAGAAACAATATCTACTTTAATAAGCTTAAAAAATGGAAAAAACCGCTCCCATGCCGCCGAGTAAATGAAATCATCTAAAGCAAGATAATACCCCAAATTAAATAGCTCTTTAATTACAATGAAATTCTCCTCACTTGGCGCAACAGTTTCCAATACTTCAACCACGATTCTATTATGTGGCAACATATATAATAAATACTCACTCAAAAAGTGAGTGGGGAAATTAATTAATGCTGGCTTACCCTCCGTCAAATCATCTAAATCCATATTTAAATAACTATTGACGAGCAATTTTGCTGTAGCGGCGTTATCAGCAATACCTTGCGGAAAACTATTGTTCCGACTATTCCTAAAGAGTAGTTCATAAGCAACAACATGTTTCTGCCTATTTAACACAGGTTGTCTAGCCATATAAAAGCGCATAGGTCACCTCTTCCATTTTGTCACTTAAGTTTAAATCTTTAGTGAATTTGTCCATTTGTTTCTAGTCTAGACCTCGGAACTAGAACTTTCAACAAAGTATTTTAGCGAACTCTAAATTCATCTTAAGCACCTATAACTAATGGATTAAACTTAATAAATTTAGGTTAGGTGACCGCCAAAATAAAATACTGTCAAATTAATGACGAAATACCTATTTAGTAGTAGTCATCTGTTATTCATACACAAATTAAATTATCTACTAAAATTTTGACGCAATAGATTTTTCATTCACAAATAACCATCTCCAAACAAAAAGGCCGCATCTGCGGCCTCGATATTCAATCCCATTCCCTTGCTCTTTTCGCTCCCCAAGCCACCACTAAACATCCCCTAATTCATCCTATCCAGCAGTGCCATTTCGGCTTTTCTTAGCCAGAAGATGTAGGACTTTTTACTGTCAAATCTCATTAAGGTACAATGTTCTTAGTCCAAAATTGAGTTGCGTGTTGTCGAGTGGATATTTTACGATTGAGCGCTTGGAGTTCACACAAGACAGCTTAAAATCTCACAATTCCTCTTAGCTTTTCGAGCGGAAACTATTAACAAATACACGTCATCACATCCTCCTATAGGGTTGATGCAATGACGTGACTGTTGTGCATGGGTTTGAGTAGTCCAATCATTTTGAAGGGATCTTAGGATTATCTAGGCCGCATTAAAGTAGTCAGTGCATCTAAAATTCAAAACATTTCATTGATAGTGATGAAGTTTAAACTTTAAATTTCATCACTAAGTCATTCAGGTCAACAGCCAAGCGAGTTAATTCAATAGAACTTGCACTAGTTTGATGAGCGCCAGTAGAAGCTTGTGCAGCTAAATCGCTAATTTTAGATATGTTATTGTCAATTACTCGCGCTACATTTGATTGTTCTTCTGTTGCACTCGCTATCACATGGTTACTATCACTTATTGACATAATACGTGATGCAATAAGTTCAAGGGTTTCAGCGGCTTCATTTGCAACTTGCCGTGCATGTATTGATTTAGCGCTCGAATTCTGTATTGAAGTAACGGCTTGTTGTGCAGACAATTGCACTTGCTGCACCATGAGTTCAATTTCACTGGTTGAAACCTGTGTTCGCTGGGCAAGGCCTCTCACTTCATCAGCAACTACGGCAAAACCTCTACCAGCTTCTCCTGCTCTGGCTGCTTCGATAGCAGCATTTAATGCAAGAAGATTTGTTTGTTCTGAGACTGCTCTAATGACATCTAAAAATTTACTTATTGATGTGACTTGGGTTGCTAGCTGATTTATAACTTCTGTATTTATTCCCATTTCATTATTCATATCAATAATAACAGCAGTTGTTTCTGACACTCTAAATTTACCCTGCGTAGCTAATTTTGCTGATTCAGCTGATGCCTCTGAAGTTTGTTGAGCTGTTCTTGCTACCTCATCGACAGCAGAACTCATTTCAGTTATGGCAGTTGCAGCTTGTTGAATTTCATCATTTTGGAGTTGCAGCCCACGAGATGAATTTTCCGTTACTGAGTTGAGTTCTTCGGCTGCTGAAGCTAGCTGATTAGATGAATCACTGATTTGCTTTATAGCTGCACGCAAATTGGTTTGCATTATTGCTAGTGCATTTGTTAAACGAGTTAATTCATCAGAGCCATCTATGTGAATATTCTGGGTCAAATCCCCTTGCGCTATGACTTCAGCAGAATGAACGGCAATATTCAAAGGTTGATTTATGCTTCTGGATAACATGATTGCAATTGTGATGGATAATAATATGGTGATTATAATGATAAACGCCGTGACTAAGAGACTGTTATTATACTGATGCATTGAGTCAGCCTGAGCTTCATCTGCTGCGGCTTTGTTAGTAATAATTAATTCATGTAGTACGTTTATCATTTCATTGACAACTGAGTTAGCGTTAGATATTAGAGGTTCAATATCATGATTTGAATTCAATATAGATTCAATTACCTCCGCTTGAATCTTATGATGGTCAGCCACTAAAGATTTAAAATTATTGAACAGTTTCAACTCTGACGCATTGAAAATTGTTTCCTCGAAATCGGAAATATGTTTTCTTGTTTCATCATTTAAATCACTCAGTATTGACTTGTGACTATTAATGCTTGTTACATCCTTATCGTTTAATAACTGTAATGTAATAATTTTAGCTTTCATTACATTACTATTTAAATCGCCTAAAATAGTAATTGCTGGCAGTATGTTTTTTTCAATAAAATTAGTTTCATCACGAATATCTTTCATTGATGATAGAGTGACTCCTCCGAGTAATATAATCAGCAATACCGTCATAGAGAAAGATATTACAAGTCGGTTTTTAATGTTGATACTTCTAATCATTTTATTACCTTATATCATATTAAAATCACTATATATTGTTGGGCTAAAGGTTCATATTATTCAGATACTGCTTAATCAAGATAAATGCTTTATGAATTTTAACTTAATAAAGCTGATAGCCTTCGGATACGCCAACAATTGTTACTGTTAAGATAATAGGCAGTAGGTTTAATGTTGCAAGGTCGTGGTAGGGACAAATCTGTAGTAAGAACTGTTCTTACTCCTCAGGTGTGGCTTAGCGCTACTTAGAGAAAGGTGCTCACAATGGCGGGATCTGACACATTCAACTTATCAGCTCTCAACATCGTTTCCTATGCTCAATGCCGCTGATCTCTCCTATTGCCCAGTATTAATGCATCGATGAAGAGGTAACAGATCATAAAACCTATGAACAGCTAAACCATGTCTATTCTAATTCAGCAGCTAAACCATAGGCATGGTAAATCTGCTTAATGCGGCCCGACGCCACCATATCAAGCAAGGCCCTATTAAGTTCATCGAAAATAGCGGTATGGGGAGAGTTGCGGGACATACCAAAGTAATGTTCGATCCGATTCAGCTGACGATAATCTGCATAACTAAAACTATCGTAACCTAGTTTCTTCAGGGCATTCTCAATAGCGGCACGATCAAGCACAATCATAGTGTCGAAACGCCCCATGATAAACATTCGTGCCATATTTTCATCATCGATAGACTCAATTTTACGCAACGCCAGATCCGAATTAAAACGTTCAAAATAAGCAGTACGCCGCTTAACCCCAACGGTTACCTGATATAAATCCTCATAGGACTTAATACGAGTCTCCTCGCCAGCTTTTACGAGAAACAGAATGTCGCGATTCTGAGTGGCGATAGGACCAAGAAACTGCACAAATGCCTCTCGTTCTTCGTTTCGTATCGTACGTGGCACAATATCGACCGTTCCGGCTTGCAACTCATAAATACTGCGGGCAAAAGGACGCGCAGTCCATTCGACGCGATAACCGACCTTGGCCGCAGCTTCTTCGAGAATATCCTTTAGTGGACTAGTCATAGTATTGGTTTGCTCATCGAGCACCATCTCAGGTGGACGATGCCGGAAATCGGCACGCAACACTTTAGAAAATGGAACCGATTGCACCTCAGCCGCAACACTCATTTGCGCGAAACAACTACAAGCTAAGACGCACAATATTGAGTAAACAGAAGGCAATGAAGCAACGATATTTTTAAAATACATAGATATGCCGCCAAGTTTATGCGTTGCATTTAGCATAACTCAAAAAGCAAACAACAAAAGCGTCAATCAAAATTCCCATCTTAATTATGGTCAGGCCATACTTTATCACTGAGATTTTAGGCTTCATTTGAGAGTCAGCTATGACCTAAAACGCAAGCAGCGAACTTGCCGATAAACAACGAAAACAGCAACTAAACACTCATGGAAACTGACTAATTTTGGGCAATTCAATTAAATTGTTTGTCGTAGAGCAGAACAAACATCTTCAATCTGTCTGCCAATTCATAAATAGTGGTATCAAAAGCTTTGATTGTCTTGCCGGTTTTCGGATCAGGGAAATCCCAACTTAATATATGCTTAGCGATTAAGCCCTGAGCACATTCTTGCTTCGCTTTGTCACACAAAATGATGGTGTAATCGATATCAATATTCTCTAATGCGGCAAATGACTTAGAACAGAGACCTTCTGTTATAAAACCATGCTGTTGCAACGCCTTTATCGCACGCTCATCAGGCACAGTTGGTGCTGTGCCTACACTGAAAACGTTAAATCTGTCGCTGTACTTTTGACGGGCAATAGCTTCAGCCATCAATGAACGGGCTGAATTCTCGGTACATACAAAAACTAAGTTTGGCTTATTCATCACGATACTCCGTTTTAGTTAAGCACCAAGAACATTATTGGTGCAATTCAGTCCTGCCTGATAGCTGCAAAATCAGCCGTTAAACGTTGCAAAATAACCTTGATGAACCGTATGGCACAACGCTTTGGGCCTAAGCTGCTGCACTAAGGTTTGCGCTTCGCTTTTACTGTAACCAAGCTGAGTCATTAATATCGCCGCCATTAATCCCGTGCGGCCAGAGCCACCTTTACAGTGAATAGCCACTTTCTTGCCATCTTGCAGCAGAGCCATTATGGCCGCTTTATATTCGGCAAATGCCGTCTCAAATTCATGCTCTGGCGCACAGTCATCTTCAACGGGCAACTGATACCACTCTAAGCCTAATTCTTTACAGATATCGCCGATGCCCTCTGCGTCGTTCTGCTGTAGCTCATGTGTTGGCATCAGCGTGATGATAGCTGCTGCACTGGCAGTTTTAAGCTGACTGATGCTCTCAGACAAACTTACACCTTTGGTGCCAGGACAAGGCGTAAATATCAATGTGCCAGTACTTAGTTCCAAATAATCAAACGGGTGCTTCATAAGATTTCCTGTGTTAGTTAAACCAGTGCCGAGTGCGATTAGCAAACCACACCAAGGACAGCATTACCGGCACTTCTACCAGTACGCCAACAACGGTTGCTAAGGCTGCGCCACTATTTAAGCCAAATAAAGCGATGGCAACGGCTACGGCCAATTCAAAGAAATTTGACGTGCTGATCATGCAGGCCGGAGCAGCAATGTTGTGCGGCAAGCGCATTTTTTTCGCCACAGCATAGGTAATAGCAAAAATACCGTAGGTTTGAATAAGCAAGGGAATCGCAATCAGTAAAATAATCAGTGGCTTGGCAACTATGGTTTGCGCCTGAAAACCAAACAGCAGCACAACTGTTGCTAATAAACCAATCATCGACCACGGTTTAGCCTTGGCCAAAAACGCCGTGACACGCTGCTCTGTTCCGCCTTTGTTTAGCTGTTTACGCGTAAGCACACCGGCTATTAAAGGCAACAGCACATACAGCAGCACTGACAATAAAAGCGTCTGCCACGGAATAACAATATCGCTGACGCCCAACAACAAAGCTGCGATGGGTGCAAAGGCGAAAATCATAATGATGTCATTCACCGACACCTGAACCAGCGTGTAATTGGCATCGCCTTTTATCAGTTGACTCCAGACAAACACCATTGCTGTACACGGCGCTACGCCGAGCAATATCATACCGGCGATATATTCATTCGCACTTTGTGGGTCAACCAAACCAGCAAAGAACACTTTAAAAAATAACCACCCCAGAGCAGCCATCGTAAAAGGCTTAACTAACCAGTTCATGACAAGCGTAAGAACGATGCCTTTGGGTTTTTTACCTATATCTTTAATCGCGCCAAAGTCTATCTGCACCATCATTGGATAAATCATTAACCAAATCAGCAGCGCCACCACTAAGTTAATCTGGCCGTACTCAATAGCCGCTATCGCTTGAAATAAACCAGGCATCAGGTTGCCGAGTACAACACCTGCAGCAATACATAATGCAACCCAAACAGATAAATAACGCTCAAATATACCCATATATAATCCACTACCTTTAGTGCAGAACTTTATTCAAAGACAAAATCTACAATGACGCAGCTAACGTTAGAACATGCTGCTTAATCTCGTCTCTGGCGATACGAAAACCTTGCAATAGCTGCTCTGGTGTTTCACGGCCAGCAGAAGGCTCGTTAATCGGCCAGTGTAAGCGTTGCACTTTGCCCAAAAATACCGGACACACTTCCTCAGCACACAATGTAATAACAGTATCCACCTCACTGCTGTTGATATCCTCAACTGCTTTTGAGTAATGCTCGTTGATATCGATACCCAGCTCTGCCATCGCCTTAACCGCATAAGGGTTAAGTGTTGAAGGTTTAGAACCAGCACTTTGCACTACAATATCCGCAGGCAGATATTGTTTTGCTAATCCCTCAGCCATCTGGCTACGAGCCGAATTAGCTACACATAAAAAGAGTATGTTCTTCATTGTCTCACCGTTATTTACACATCATCGTGTCATTCGCCGCATTAGCAGCACGCATCATCATTACTAACCTGGCTACTGGCAATTTGCTGTAACAAGTCCAGCAGCGGTAATAACTGTTGACGATTAAGGCTGTAACACACTCGCGGGTGCTCAATCTCACCGGTGACAATTTCCGCAGCTTTTAATATTCGTAAGTGTTCCGACACGGTTGATTGAGCAAGGCCAACCTCGTTGGTGATCTCACCACCAATACAGGATGGCTTGGTCAGTAGCAGGCGGATAATTTGAATACGGGCAGGATGCGCAATCGCTTTGGCGATCGCGGCCAGTTGTTCATTGGAGGGTGAGTTGATAGCGTTCACAAATACCATTATCGTTAATCGACGATATACGAATATAAAGCCAATTTCTGCGAAGGTCAAATAGAGAATAGCGGCAATGTGTTGCTTGTTAGCTTTAACGCTGGGGATGTAAGGTAGGATTAACGGGCGTTAGCACTTTGCTGACAGTCAGATCTAACGGGTTAGCAGTCTTGGTGGACAACCGTCTAACCCGCCAGCCCTCGTAAGAGGGCGTTCCTTCTAATTCATCCTATCCAGCAGTGCCATTTCGGCTTTTCTTAGCCAGAAGATGTAAGACTTTTTGCTGTCAAATCCCATTAAGGCCCACTGCTCTTTGCACAGGTAATGGGCGCGAATGGCGCGTTTGCAGTTTATGGATAACTGCTCAACGAGGTGGTCAAAATGGGCGACATGGGCAGGCACGTTGAGTTCGTGCTTTAAGTTGCCGCCGCCCAAGGCTTCGCCTAAACGGTCGCAGGCGCTGCGGTTCGAAAACCCCTTGCCCAATTCTTGGTACACCCAATAACGGCCCCAGCGATACAGCCCTAACCGCAATGCCTTAATGTTCATCCTCTGCTCGGGTTCATCACTAAAGCCCATTAGCCACCTCATTTATCTTCTCAATCGAAAGCTTAAACACATCAAGGCATATCGATGTCACATCGTCATAGGGCGCAGTAGTACGGCCATTTTCCCAACGTTGGTAAGTGTTGCGGCTAATGCCGTAAATCTCAGCCACTTCGTCTTGGGTCATGCCCCGTAAACGGCGCCCTACTTTCAATACATCCGCGGCGCGATTAGCCATAAATCCTCCTGTACTCAGGCCATAACCCAGTTGTTCTAGTTGTTCTAATTGTCATTGTCATAACCACCCCACTAACATTGGCTCGTCCGGCTCACTCGTCTCAGTGGTCGATTGGCGCATAATCTCGGGCGCCACATCATCAAACCCCAGCGTGATTAAGTGCGCATGGTAGGCATCCAGAGCCATCAACATGCCCTTATCTAAGGTGCTGTTGACGTAAGTGCGCAGCAGCAATGGCAAGGTGTGATTCAAAATCCGCTCACCCACCATGGTGTCTACCCCCATATCCGCAATAATGGTGCGGCACAGTTTTCTTAGTGCGTGGGAGGTAAATGCCTTAAACCGAATGGTTTCACTCCAATACTGCGCAGTACGAATGCTCACCGGCCCCACTTCGCCTGGGAACAAAAACGCCCGCTTGCCCACATGCGTGTATTGCCAGTAGGCGTAATGGGTTATCAGCTTCTTGGCTGTGGGCGTCATGGGTAGTCGGTGCTCTTGGCGGTTCTTGGCATTCTCAGCGGGAATAAACCAGTAATCGCCGGCGAAGTGGTCCCAACGTGCTAAACGGGTTTCACCTATGCGGGTACCGAACATCAACATCAGCACAAACAGCATCGCCACCGGTCTTGCTGCATTCCGTAGGGCGCTAAATAACGGCCCCACATCCGACTCGCTTAACTGCGTGCCCACCAAAGGCGGCATCTTCAAACTCATTTGCACCCGATACCCCGCCAAGCTATTGGTGTCTAACACTCGCAAATCAGCCGCAACCGATAACGCCCGCTTTAATACCTTTACCGCCGCTTTGATGTAATTGGCCGAATAACCCTGCGCCAACATGGGTTTGATTAAATAGCTGTCCACCGCGATAAAGTTCAGCTCGTTGAGCGCTAACTCACCAAAGCAGCCGCTGAGATGTTTACTCACCAACGATTTACAGTTACTGCGCCAGCTGTTGCTTAAGGTGCGGTTGCTCTCCACATGGCTCACAAACCACGCCAGCAATTGCGCGACGGTCGCAAACTCGTTGCTGATTACCGTTTGTCCCATGCTGCGTTTGGCGAGCAAACTGGGTAACTCGGTTAAAAAGGTCTTCAAGCACATCACTGGCCACACGCCCTGCTTTTGCCACACGGTTTTACCCGCCTCGTTCATCACTAAATACACCGAGGCTTGGCGTCTATCGGTCGAGGCGCGTAACCGCACTGCCGGAAACTGCGTGTCCCGAAAGTCCCGTGTTATCCCTGCCCGCAACCAACGGCGCAATACTGCATCGTTTAACTTGCCTTGCTCCACGCCTGTTGCTGTCATCACCTGCGCCATCTAGCCCTCCAACCGATATTCAAAGGTGTGATGGGTACCCGAGCGTATGCGCTTTACTCGCTGATTCATCGGCATATCCCGAAACCGCGCACTTAAGGCTGTCTCACTGTCGTGAACCCCAAAGCGGTTAAAGCTTTCTTGCTGGATTTCAAACAGGGTCCAAAACCGTTTACCTGTGATGATGCGCATCAAGCGTTCGCGCTGGGTCAGTGGTTTAGTCGCCATCGTTTGCCCCCTTAAGTCCAAGGTTGGTTCGTAAATTGGCAATAATTGATTTGGCCTTTGCCGCCTCAGTCGGCCGCGTCACCGTTTCGGGTAGTGCTTTTGGCAACGCCACATCGGTCAACTCGCCACGGCTAAAACGTCTGCATAAGACTTTGTAATTGCGCTCAAAGGTCATCAATACGTCCTTTTCGAGCCCTGTTGCAAACATCCAACTGCCCGTCTCGCGCACCGCTAAGCGCACCACATCATGGCTCCACGTATGCTTATCAGGGTGATGGTAATGGCGCGTAGCCTCCTTAAACGCCGCCTCTAACTTGGGCAGCCCTAAATCACAGGCCGTCGGTTGGCACCACAAAGCAAACTGGCGCGGTGTCGGCCAAAACTGCCTATCGCCCTGCTCGCGTCTCGCGCGATTCAGCCCCGCTTGCACTTGCTCGCGGCTCGCAATCCCCTGCGCCGCCAACGTTTTAAGCCACTCGGCTTTGTGGGTCGCTTCGTCCTCAGGCCGTGGCGCACTCACCGGAAACAACACCCGCAACTTGCTAAACACGCTGTCCACAATCGCCATGTCCATCGCCGTGGGCTCAGGTTGGCTAACACGCCCCTGCCCAACCAGCGGCTGGCGTATCAAGGTCTGCAGTGATTTCATGCTCGTATTTTGATTGGCAGTCATATCAAGGGGTCCTCTGGGTCATACACCGCGTAGCTCCAATCCACTTGCCCAACTGCCGTTGCCATTGGTCTTGGCAACGGCGTCAGCCATTGGCGTTCGCGGATAAACTTGGTAATACCCAACACAAACTGGCCGTTAGCGCTAAAGCCCCAACTCGTATCGAGCGCCGCAGCGTCCTTCAACCACGTCACCGCCAACACACAATCGGCGTCGGTTAGCTTTTCGGCCTTCCACGCTTTCCACGCAGCCGAATCCGAGCCGCCTTTGCGATGGGCGGGATAGGCTTTGAAAAACGCATTGAAAACCGACTTAGCACTGGTTGCTGGACAAGAGTCTTTTAAAGATTCATTGATAGATTCAAGATTGATAGATTCTGGGTGAACCAGATTCACTAGGGGTGGTGAACCACGTTCACTAGCTGGTGAACCATATTCACTAGGGGGTGAATTTCGTTCACTAGGGGGTAGTGAACCACATTCACTAGGGGGTAAATCTGCGCCATTGGGGGATAGTGAATTTGCTTCACCCCCTAATACAGCAGCGTCTCCCTTGCATTTTGGCGCCATCGGCTCAAAACGAATGTGGAAAATATTGGTGGAGTTACCCTTCTCGCCCTTGCGATATTCGCGCCGTAAAAAGCCGTCATCCTCCAACGTTTTTACGTGGTTCATCACACTGCGGCGGGTTATCTCACACTGCTCTGCAATGTTCTGGTAACTCGGCCAGCATTCGCCTTGGTCATTGGCGTTATCAGCAAGCTTGATCAACACCAGCTTGCGCAGTGGATTACCCACCTTGGCCTTCATCGCTTTTACCATCAATTCCATACTCATAAGTCACCCCCAAACAGAGCAACCCACAAACTCGAATTGACGCAAACCCCATGCTTCAGTAACATGATATTGCCTCACTTAGGTATTAAGCCCGCATCCGTCGCCAAAACTTCAGCGGGCTTTCTTATGTCTACAACAACGGGTCAACTGCAATGCGCCCCGTTGCCCTCCGCTCGCTCGCCTTCACTGCCAAGCAAGTAAACCTTGTTCGCCAAGTTACTGCGCAACTGGCTAAAAAAATCACGCCGTTTAATGTGCACGTTGCGGCTTTTCGCTATTGCACTCATATCAGCGGCATTCACATCAACCGCACTCGCATCAGCCGCGCCTACATCCGCCGCCAATAGCGCAATAGAACGTTCCGCGCGTTGTTCTTCCATCAACAGATAATTCATAATCCAATCGATGCTCACCGTCGGCAGCAACAACTGCTTGCCACTGCCCAGCAACGCCTTATCCACGATGTCGGTCGCGATAACCGCCAAACGCTCAGGGCGACTATGCTGCAATTCATCGCAGTGCCTTAACACCTCAACCATTCGGCCCACCTGCGTTCGCTTAAACAACTCCGCCGTGGTATGCCCATGAAAACAGGCAATGTCTTTGCCCATGTTCACGCCACTTAACGCTGCCCGTTCAGAGGTTGCAGCGCTAAGCTCAAGGGCATTAGGATCATTGGCGCTAAGCTCAGCCACATTAGGCTCAGTGCGATTAGGCATGTTCGACTTAGCTTTAAGCGCCATCGCCTTAAGCATTAACTGCTTTGCTTGCATCATGAGTAACGTCACTTGCGCGGTTTCCATCTCGGTAAGCGCGGCCACGGCGGGCCCATCAGCACTGCGAACTTGCCCATGTACCGAACACGCGGCGCCGCCCTCCAAACAACAAATTAAACATTCAGGATCAAACATCGTTATGCTCCTCACTTCATGATCTTAGGTATTAAGCCCGCATCGGTCGCCAAACTGTGGCGGGCATCGGGATAACGGCGTTTTTTACGCACCCAGTTATCACTTAACTGATTTGTGAACATGTCATTCACTCCTTCTCTTATTTCAACAAGTCATTTCAACAACTGCCACTTATGCCCATTGGCACACACGGCGCGTTTCGAGCCCGACTTGGTTTGCTTTAAAGCCAAACCGCACTGGCCACACGGCACATCAGCCACCCGCTTAAGCATCACCGCATTAATCTGTGCGCTGTGATTAGCCCGTTTAGGCCGATAACCTAACGCCCGCGCCACTTTTACATACTCTTTCGCAATCCATTTGCCATCGGGTTCTAAATGCAAACCGTCGCCGATCATGTCGCCCAAGCGGATCAACTGCTGGTGCAACTCGGACTTAGCGCGGGCGATAACATTAATGTTAAGGTTCGATTGCTGCATCGCGGTCACTTCTCGGCCGCGTATTGCGCCGACTTACCGCCATGACTCGCTAAATACGGGTACGCCAGCTCTAACGCCGCCATGCTGGCTTGCGTGGTCGCCGCCGACTCTTTTAATTCGCGGTGCGCTGCCACTAACTGCTCGCGCTTGGGCGCCGGCCCCAAATGGATCACCGCCACTTGCGCCTCGGCGTTCTCTTTGGTGAGCGATGCCGCCATATCGGCCACATGCAACACATGGCCGTCATTCATACGGTCAGCAATCACAGTCACCCCAGTGCAACTAAATACATCGTTGAGATACTGCACCCGCAAATGCTCAGGCAATGCCGCCACCAGTGCTTGCTCAACATGAAACAAGCGATCAGCCTGCGGATGTTGGCCCTCGTACTGGCCAAGCCAACGGAACAGCTTTTGCGCATTAATCCGCGCATCGTTGTGCACGTCTTGACTGCTGGCAAAGCTAATGCCCTCCGCCGCCAACACCTCACTCAGCCCAAGGCGCTCAACCGCCGCAACAAAATCAATCGCCAGCGCAAAGCGCGTCATCTTGGGTAACTCCAACACCCGATGAATTGTTTTCATCAACAAATTCAAACGGCTATCTTTTTTACGTGAATTGGTTTTCATGCTAATAAGCCTCTCTCTGTTAACTTACTGTTATTGAAGATTTGAAATTAATTAGACCAATGTTCAGTACTTACCAACTGAATCACGGCTCGCGTACTCATGCATGTAAGTCGCTAAAAGCGAGCCGTAACAGTGGATTCTTCAATATGCTTGCTGGCATCGGGTTCGCAATCCGGCCTAGAAGTGGTAACGCTATAATCAGCAGATATATCCAATGGATTTGGAAATACATCTGCAAATGAACATTGAGCGCCAAGACTGTTAAGTGCGTTTACGATTTTCCAGCATTGATTGAAGTCAGGAGTTCTTCGCCCTGTTTCATAGTGATAGAAGGTTGACACATCCGTACCAATGATTTGAGAGAGAGCTTTAACGGAAATTCCGGCACTCTCTCTGATGTTTCGAATCTGTTGCATGCTCACCTCAGAATTGACACTTTATGCAAATGTACATTATGTATATTAAGCAAGCAACAAGAATGTACATTTTGTTTGTTGATAGTATTTGTACATAATGTACATTTTGGGGATGAAAATGAATTGGACTGATCTGGTTAAAGCCAGAATTAAAGAAATTGGGATGACCCAAGAAAAGCTCGCAGAGTTGATAGAAGTAACTCCGGGAGGAATGGGCCATTGGTTGAATAAACGCCGTGAACCTTCATTAAGCCAAATAGCAAAAATTCTAAAAGCTGTCAGTCTTGACTCGCTTTTACTCCATTCTGATGGGACTTTAGAATATCCTGATGAAGCGATTTCAAACGTGGTACACACGAAATCACCTATTGCATACCAGAAAAAATTTCCCGTTATTAGTTATGTGCAGGCTGGAGCTTGGACTGAGGCTTTAGAACTATGCATGTCGTCTAGCACAGACGAATGGTATGAAACAACAGAGCGAACGAGTGATCGATGTTTTTGGTTACGTGTACAAGGAGATTCTATGACGTCTCCCGCTGGAACAAGTTTTCCAGAAGGGACGCTTGTCTTAGTGGATACAGAGAAAGATTTCCAAAATGGGTCTTTTGTGGTTGCAAAGTTAACTGATGTAAATGAAGCAACGTTCAAAAAATTGGTGATCGATGCAGGTCAGAAATTCCTAAGGCCACTTAATTCTGCATACCCGACAATGCCAATCAATGGAGACTGTAGAATCATTGGTGTTGTTGTGGATGCTAAAATTAAGATTACTTAGACATATACTGTTCATGGAAACCGGACACGTTTTTATTGAAGCTTTTCAGCAGTAATTAGCAACACACTTTTCCATTGAGGGTGTGTTCAATATCTAATTTAATGTAAGACACCCCACCAGATTTCATTTAGTCTCGCGTTGGATGTCTGTTCTGTTTCCAAGGTAAGAGTTTGAGCGTACATATTTTAAACTCAATGATCAATTAACAACCCAAATAGTCTTACTCGAATCTGTTATGAATGTTAATGACGTGATAATTTGAACAGTTATCAGAGAGCAAGCATCATTTTTTGATAATAAGTTTGATCACTTTCAAACTCACTTTTGGATAAAACCTTGTTAGATTCCAAGCTCTAATTCGTGGGTTTCGGATTAAAATTTCAATGGATTAATGCTAAAGCACCGGCAGCATTTACGCTGTCAGGGAGCTTTGACTTGTTAGCTTTTTCTTTGCTAGCTCCCAAATCTCTTGAATCTGAGAGGTCATAATAATTCCTTTGAATACAGGGTGATTTACATCATCTCTTAGACATTCAAAGTGAGTATCACTTGTTATTAGGTTATCAGCATAGTAACAATATATCGTATGCATACAGTCATGAAGAAGACCTCTACTTTTGGAGTTGTCCATTTTTAGCTGAGTTTCAGCCATCATAGCCATTTCCAAAACAGGCCCTCTTACCATCAATACTGAATAATTTGCAATCATGAAATCCAACCTTTCAAAGGGGTCTGCTATAACCTTTTCATTCCAAAAATCTTGAACGACGCTGTTCTGTAACTCGAAGCCAATACAAATAATAAAGAAGATAAATATTAATGTTATTTTGTAGGTGCGCTCAGTTTTTTTATCTAACTCTAGGCTTCGCCCGACGTTTTCTAGCGCCATAACCATTGCGCCATGAAAAGGATCGTTCTCGTAGTTTTCGTGTGAATCATCACACATATCGTTAATGATTCCCTTCAAGCTTTTTGAAAGCTGCCTAATCGCGTTAGACCTTTCTTTTAGTTCGTTAACGTCTAATGGAATGGTACGGTCAATCTTTCCATGAATATTTTCCCAGGTTTCCGCCATTTGCATATTTGAGTAAGGGGCATCTCGGAATATTGTTCTATCCTTTATAGGACAGTCCTGTTTGATATATTCAATGATGATTTCAGAAGGCGACTTGATTAGTTTTCGAGCACAGTTAAATTGAGCCCAGTATATGAGGTAATCTCTACGCTCTTCATTCGAGTTAAGAAGCACCTCCCACAAACTCACTGGAGACAAAAACAACTCAAACTTTAGGTGTTCTTTCATCCCAGCAAGAAAATCGAAATCTTTTACATTATCCGCCAGAAAATTTAGGGCTGATGTGTCAAGGTAAAAAATACTACGCATATTTCTCCAAAATTTAAGATAAGCTAGCGCCCGCTTAAGTGGTGAGCAACGCTGCAACAACACTTAATTATTACGCTGAAAACATAAAATAAAAATCATCCAAAAACCGCCGAGATTTGCGAATCCGTCATAAAGCATTTGTTAGTATTCAATTACTTAAATCCTAAAGATATTTGCTGAACGTAGCTTGCCCATGACTTATAACACCTCACAGATGCATAACTGAATTTCGGTGCTTCTGGCGTGACATCAAGCTTCATTTTAAGGAGGTACATTGTTTGAGCAACGTTCACTACGTTGCGGTATCTATCTCTATTTGGAACTATATTTGAGTCTATGAACCCCCTTGCAATATTCTTCGGACCTCTATTTAAATTTTCTTTCCATAATAGTCTTTCTCCATCATTTGAAGCACTAATAGCTTCACTTTCAAAATCATATGACCATTGATTAAAATCGTTCTTCAACAGCTCAAACAGCTCGCTAGAAATAATGAAGATATCTAAGTCTGAACCATTCCCAAATGGTTTACCTAATTTACTTGGGGATAAAGACTGGCCTAATCTAGCGCTACCTGTAACATTTAGTTCTTTTGGATCAATATTTAATCTCGTGCCAACCCACGATCGAATTGACTCATAAATTCCAGGGCATTCTTTAAATGCGAATGGAATACCTTCAGACAACCACTGCCTCGCGATAGCTTGCCTTGCGGATTCCCCACCATGTTTTGCCGCATCAGAGATTAATTTAGCATCCGGATAAGCTGATACCATACCTCTTAAATGGCTTGATACTTTAAACGGTTCCATACAGCCCTTTAGAGTTAAGTTGGTTGAATCGATTAACAATATAGTTAGCTCGTTGATGTACAGCTAAGGTTTGCTATTACCAAACCTTGGCTCTGGATATTTTAGTCTTGCAACTATCGAAGCTGCCTCATAGTTTGTAAGTGAGGTTATATCCAACCTTAAACGTTTACACACCTGTTCAATACCTTGCAAATCCCTGTTGCATGATCACATGTAGAGCACTCCACTGTTAAAGTGGTCAGTTTTTAGCATTACTAAAACTTGGTCATTCGTTGTGTGTCACTCATGGCCTAAAGTCCCAATGCTAACTCCCAATATGGCATTAAAGCATGTTAGCCCACAGCCAGCGCAAAATGGCAGGATTTTATGCATTAACCAGACGATCTTAGAGTGACTCCAAGCTAAACAATAAACCATTATGAAATCAATGACTAATGCCTCAAGCTGTGTGGCAAAGCACGTTGCCTTGATTTATTAGTTGTTTTCTCGTGCTTTGCTTGAATATAACTAACTCTATTAATTATATTTTTCTCCCACTTTCCAAAATCACTTTTCGGCCTAGGGTACTTAAGATGTGCTACTAGTGAAACTATTTGCTGTTCTGAGGCAGATTCCAGATTTGAACCAACCAATTTGTTAATACCATCGATTCCTTGATAGTTGTATCCATAATAAGCAATTGCTAAATATGCTTTTGCTATATCTTTTTTATTTCTTTTCCTCAAAAGAAGTACAGACAATAATTGTTCTTTTAATTTTCTAACAACCGTCTGCGAGTATTCACCAGTTACCACACGGACAAATTGTTGTTCAATAGTGCTAGCTCCTTGAGTTTCATTTTTAGATATTTTCTGGTACACAGCTCGCAACATACCAATTTGATCAATACCATAATGATATGAAGACCTATGATCTTCTGCAGACACCAAATAATCCACATATAAATCAGGCACTTTATCTGATTTTAAATCAATAACCAGCATACATTTTAACAGCTTATCCCTAAATCCAAGCAAATTGAAAGTGAGAAGGAGACTGCTTATAATATAGGCAGGAACAGTACACAGGAAATATAAGTATTTCAAAAGGGTTCCCTTTGGCACACGACCGTACCATCTTGGTTTGCGACCATTGAATTGAAAGCACCAATCATTTCAGATTCGGATTTAACTATTAAATCATAGAAATTCGTTGATTCTCTTCCGTGGCCATTCTCTACTGAGTGCAAATAGATTCGATCTTTACCTAGATAATTTTTTTCAATATAGCCTTCAATAACTGATCGAGTTCTGTTCTTGCCATTAAATTCCCTTTCACCTGTAGAAGAATTTTCATAGATTTTCTCCGCACTACCTTTTAGGCTATTCCCTTCTTTCCATATAATGACTACGTACCTCAAAACCATATTTTTATATGGATTGTATGCCGTATTGGCAGTAACCATTTCCAAGTACCACCGTCCTGTTATCTCAGGAACAGGAAAGAACCTTTCTCTAGCAAGAAAGAAAAAGAATGTTAACACTACACCACCGGCCAATGTCGCGATTACATCAGCCCAAAAACTTCCAAAGTCCATTAATTACCCTAACTTGTTCTGCAAGCAAAATCTTCAATGCGCACGCAACATTACATAATTGCAACAATAAAACGTGCGTAGTTAATTATTTGTAACTAAAGGAAGTTATCAGATTATCATCAGGTACACCATACTGAAAACGCGAATATGCACTCAACGCAGGCATTTTTGAATAAAACTGTTTGGCGGTTCAGCCCACTAGTTACGCATGGCTGAAATGTAATAGAGGAAAAGTTAGTACAATTTGACCTGTCAAAAGGCAGAACCAAATCTTGATTGGCCAGCCAAGCGATTCAGGTTATCAGCCATAAATAGATGTCCAATTCTTTTCGCGGACAAATTTCAGCAATCACTTGAGGCGAATTGCTATAGATAATATTTTGGCACTTTGAGGTATTACTAAAATTTGGTCAATTTTTCAGTTACTGATAGAGAAAACGTAAGTGTTTCAAACAAGCTTTGAAGCAAAAGCATAGAATCAACAGTGCTAGTTTTGCTAGAAGCCTATGTATCATCCCCAAAAATTAACAGTTTCCTTTAAAATCTTGAATCCTTTTATGTAACCAATCCATTTTACACGGGTTCATTTTTTCATCGATTGTTAAGTTCAAAAATCAGAATACATCACCAATTAGTCACTAGTTACATCCCCTAGATAGTATTTCCCTATCATGTTATTGAACAATTTGTACATATCCAATATCAACCCATCATTTTTTATGTGTATTTATATGCACTTACATCACTTTTTTTTACAAAACTAGCAAAACAAAATAAATATACATTTTGTATTGACCTTAATATGTACATAACGTACATTTGGTTCATTGATTAAAACTGCCGTGTAGAAAGCTAACCCCAAGCACTGACACTCTGAACCATAAACGACTGACCGCCCTTTCGAGCTTTGCTCTCAATGGGTACTACCGAGGACAAGGAAATGATTCTAGCGAAAGTTCACACCACACCTAAGCAACGCGATGAGTTTCGTCTACTGGTTGCAATACGTTTTGCCTGCTTAATGGCGCTGGCCAAGGGCCACACCGACCCAATGGATTGCCCACGAGTACAAGCCCGCTGCGCCGAGCTGGTCAAGCATTTTGCCTATCACCACCCTAGCCCAGCCTTTTACCGCCAGTTCATTCGCCACACGGGTGAACTCGGGCTCAATTTCTGCCTGCGCTTCACTGAGCCCCAACAAGGTTTGTACGGCAAGGTGATGGTGTGGCGTAACGACTCAATGGCCGTCACTAATGTGCATCCGCTGCACCCTATGACGCCAGCCACGCCCGTCGGCCGCTAAGCAGTAGAGCTGCGAAGCCGCCGCGAACATTCACGATTTAGGCTATCTAGGCAAAGCAGCTAAGGGGTGATGGTCCATATCCCTGTAACGATTACGGCGACAGTTTCACCTTGTTGGAGGCAATTATGTTTTTTGTTTACGGCGTGTCCATGACCTTAGCGAAAAAGCAGGCGGCCAAAAAGTGCAGCACCTCAGTTGGCGCACACCCTAACCGCCGTCAACTGAGCCCCGACGAGTACCAAGCTAAGTTGGATGATATGGCGCAGCATTTGTTTGACACCATGAAGCCGCAACGCCTGTCGCATTCGTTATCGACGCCCGCGCTGTGCCAGCAATACATTGTTTTAGCCATGACCCAAGAAGCCCACCGCGATGTGCATATTCGCTATCACAAGCTGTCGGACAAGGTGAACCCTAAAACCAAGAAACCCATCATCAATCTGGTGGTGTTTAACGGCGAAGCCGCAGCTTAGCCCTGCTGATTCAAAAGGAAGGAATAGCGTATGAACCACCCAACGAGAACGACATTTTTAAACGATGTGGCCAAACATCAACTCACCATTCTTAAAGATGATGGCGTGTTCCGTCACATGGTACTCAGCCAAGGCAGCTTTGAGCATCGCTTTGAGATCACCACATGGCCGCAGCATCTGTGCATCAGTGGCGATATGGGCTGTTACGTATTTTCTCGGGTTCAGGACATGTTTTGCTTCTTTCGCCAAAGCGGTGATGACTGGGGCGTGAACGCGAGTTACTGGGAAGAAAAGGTACTGGCTGAGTGTAAAACCGATGGCACTCGTGAGTTTGATGCCAAAGAAGCCGATCAACGCCTTGAGCAGTTTTTGCAGTGGTTTGTCGAAGGGCTAGACCCGACGAATGAAGAAGATGCCGAGGCGATTAGCAGCGCGACCAATGCCGTTAAGGAGTTTACCCAAAACCGCGAGAACGTAGAGTGGGATGTGGTTTATCGCCTCAATAACTGGGATGAAGACGATGCAGGCGGCATGACGTTAGATGATTTTTGGGATGGCTGGAAAGACCCTTTCACCTATCGCTTTATCTGGTGCTGTTACGCGATTGTGTTTGCCATCCGCCAATACGATGAAGCGACCCAAAGCAAGGAGGCAGCATGAGCAACGAACATGATTTTTATGCCAAACATTACCCTTGGCTCAATGCAGATCAACGTGAGTGCTTTGATTTCCTTTGTGACATTCACAACGGTGGCAATCACATGTTTGGCAAAATCCAAGCCTGTGGTGAACACGGGTTATCAATCAACAGTACTAGCGCGCATTACATGTCTACCTTCGACTATAGCGCCCTCACAACTGCCGTCGTTCTTGCACATGACCGCATGATCCGCTTTCAAATCGAGCCATCGGGCCCGCGCATGTTGAAGCTCGTTGCCCATAAGCGCCATCTGCGTGAGGGCCGAATGAATGAGCGTCACCCAACCATAGAGGACGCGATTAACAATGTAAGGAAGCAATACCCATGTGACGAGGTGGCAGCATGTTGACGTTAAGCACTGCCGATATCAGCGAGCTAGAGCAGAGCTTTGGATGCCAGATTTCATGCTCTAGCTGTATACGCACCATTTTTATCGTCTCAGACAGTGACATAGTCGCCGAATTATCAGCGGCAGGCTGGCAGCAAGCCATCAACGACAATGAGTTCTTTCCATGTGTCTGCCCAAGATGTGTTGCAGAACTTAAAGAAAACGAACTAGAACAGGGAGAAGCATGATGGATATGTGTTACTCAATGCCCGCTGTGATGGGCGTACAAGGTGGCAAAGTGTTTTACACCGTTATCATGTCAATGCGTGTACTGGTTCGTATGTTACGCATTGACGATGCCGGCAGTGTGCTCGACCGTAGCCAACGTAAAGTTAACCCAGCCCGTGCTAAATCCATTGGCAATTACATGGTGGCGAATCCAACAGGGTATTTTCTGCCAGGCATTATCGGCGTGGTTGAAGTGCCAACAGGCGGCGATGCGCCAAAGTTCGAAGCGTCCGAAATCAGCGGCGTGGTTGGTGTATTAAAAGTTGGCCTTGATTCGATTATCAAGTTGTTCGATGGTCAGCACCGCGCCACAGGTATCGCAAAGGCACTGGAAAAATCACCGGAGATTGCCCAAGACTCAATCTCTATCACCCTATACATGAATTTGTCGCTGCAAGAACGCCAGCAAGCGTTTACCGATATCAACCAAAATGCCAGCAAACCGCCTCAAGGTTTGTCAGATACCTACAACCACAGGGATGAGCTATCAAAGCTCACCATGGATTTAGTGAATCAAATCGACTGGATGCAAGGCCGTGTTGATTTTGCGACAAACAAACCCACGGCACAGAGCGAGTGCTATTGGTCCTTTAAACAAATTAAAGACGCTACAGCCATCATGCTGGGTACCAAGAAAAACTTTGAGCCCTTCCACGCCACCCTTGCCTATGACTTTTGGAACACCATGGGCGCAGCAATGGAGCTCCAATCCCTTGGCAGTACAGAGCGAGAAACCAGCTTATTTACCACCACGGTAATGCTTAAAGCACTGGCGAGCGCCGCAAACGTGGCAGAATCCATCGGCCAACGCCACTGGCGCCATGCTTACCAAAACCTCGTTTGGAGTCGCAACAGCCAAGACTTTACAGGCCGCTGCATTTGCCCCAAAACAGGCAAGCTACTCGCCAACGCCGATGCCGTGACGCTGACATCAAACCTCATTCTTAAAACAATGTCGCAAAAGCTCGACCCCGTTCGCGCCAGCGTTGAAAGAACGTTTTTCCCTGAGGTGGCAGCATGAACCACTTACTCCCGGGCTTTGAATCACAAGAGCGCGTTGCGTTATTGCTGTCGCTTACCCGCATTAGTTCACCCGAGGTGATTGCCGCGTTAACACTGCATTACACCAGTGCCCTGCCCGCCGAACGCGCGGCGGCTCGCCACGGTATTGAACTGTCTAACTTTATGCGCGGGCAAAAGAAGCTAGAGCAAATCGCCGCCACGGTCGAGGCCATTAAAGCCATCGACTGGGCCAAGCTGCAATTAACTCATTTGCAATCAAGCCCTTTGCAACCGAAGCAAGTGGCCTAAATGACTCAATCAGCGGCGTTTCGCCATCTGTTAAATCATTATCGCAGCCATAAGTTAAGCCTGTTACTCAAGGCCACAACGGGCGACAGCATCAAAATCGCGCTAGCACTCGGCGCGTTAGATTGCCTGTACTGGCAAGCATTAGGCAACGGCTTAACCAACCTCGCCAAGGGCATTAGCCGCACCATAGTGTATTCGTACCGATATCACCCAATGCGACTACCCTGCCACCCGCCAGTCAGCCAAACAAGCGACACCCAAAACAAGGAGGCGGCATGAATACGTTTAGCACTAAAGCGGGCGTGGTCACGTTATCTAAGCCCTACTCCACCTTGATGTGCGATCAGCAACAAATCGAAGTGAAGTACACCCCAAACAACTACCACGGTTGGGGCATTTGTAAGTCTTTTAACGCCATCGAGTGCTGCGACTTCGGCCAAGCCGACGCCGAAGTATTCGCACTCAACGCAGAATCAAAACTCAGGATAAAAGGAGAAGCAGCATGCGAGGCTTAATCGTCGATAATTTTGCAGGTGGTGGCGGTGCAAGTACGGGCATAGCGTGGGCGATTGGTCGCAGTGTGGATATCGCTATTAACCACGACCCTGACGCCATTGCGATGCATTCAGCAAACCACCCAAAGACGTTGCACTACTGCGAGTCGGTATTTGATATTGACCCAGTGCAAGCTACTGCAGGTAAGCCAGTTGATTTAGCTTGGTTCTCACCCGACTGCAAACACTTCTCAAAAGCCAAAGGCAGCAAGCCCGTGAGTAAAGAGATACGCGGCTTGGCTTGGGTGACGGTTCGCTGGGCGATGATGGTTCGGCCGCGCGTGTTGATGCTTGAGAATGTTGAAGAATTTAAAACGTGGGGGCCTGTTATTGAATGCCCAGTCACGGAGGCGATGCGCCCCTGCCCTGAGCGCAAAGGCGAAACCTTTAACGCCTTTGTCAGTATGTTAAGCACTGGCATAGATGCGGAGCACCCAGCGTTAGCGGAATGCGTCGAAACCTTAGGCTTACTCGATACCGCTAAACTGATGAAAGGGCTGGGTTATAAGGTGGAGTGGCGCGAGCTACGGGCCTGTGACTTCGGCGCGCCGACCATTCGCAAACGGCTATTTATGATCGCCCGTTGTGATGGCCAGCCCATCGTTTGGCCTGAGCCGACCCACGGCGCACCCAATAGCGAAGCGGTTAAATCGGGCAAGCTGCAACCTTGGCGAACGGCGGCTGAATGCATCGACTGGTCACTGCCTTGTCGCTCCATCTTTGGCCGTAAAAAGCCGCTGGCAGAAAACACCATGAAGCGCATTGCTAAAGGGATTCAAAAGTTTGTGTTTGATGCCAAGGAGCCGTTTATCGTTCCGCAAAATGTCACGTTAGCCCCCTTTATTACTGAGCACGCGAATGCCAGTAATCAACGCAATATGCCCGTTGATGAACCCTTGCGCACGATATGCGCCGAGGTAAAAGGCGGTCACTTTGCGGTGGTGCAACCGGTACTAGCGGCGGCCAATATCTGCAAGCATTACGGCGGCAATTACTCGGGACCAGGTGACGACCTTAATAATCCCTTACCGACGGTGACAACGGTTGATCACAACGCGCTGATCACCAGCCACATGATTAAATTGCGTGGTACTAACCTCGGCTTTGCGATGGACGAACCCGCACACACGATCACCGCTGGCGGCTTACACCTCGGCGAAGTGCGCGCGTTCTTCATCAAATACTATGGCAACGAGCAAGACGGTGTGGCATGTAACGAACCATTGCATACCATCACCACCAATGACCGCTTTGGCCTAGTGATGATCAAGGGTGAGCCCTATCAAATCATCGATATTGGTATGCGTATGCTCGAACCCCATGAGCTGTTCGCCTGCCAAGGGTTCAATCCTGAATACATTATCAGTAACTACAACGGCAAATCGACTAAGAAACAGCAAGTCGCCCGTGTGGGTAACAGCGTTCCGCCCCCGTTTGCCGAAGCACTCACCCGCGCAAATCTCCCCGAGCTTTGCATACACACCGCCGAAGCGGCATAGGAGTTTTTATGAACCCGATACAAGCAGCAACTGTAGAACGTGAAGAAGGTTATTGGACCCATCCCGATTTGCCCGAGTGGGATGAAGGCGTAACCCGTGTGGAGTGTGAAGCATGGGCTGCACGCCAAGGCGGCGAGTTTGTGGCGATTTGGTTTGAACTCGATGCCCCTGAAAACCTCATCGAGCGCTACTTTGATGAAGGCGACACCGATATCAGTGACTGGCACCCCGTTTGCGACAAGGCTGGCTCATTCTTGCTGAGTATTCACGATACCGAAGATGGCCCCGTCGCACTGTTTTTCGCACCTAAGGACAAAGAAGCAGCATGAAGCAATCTGCAGTGATCAAAGACGCTTTACGCCAGTGGTACACCCTGCCCCGCAAACAAGCCGGCAGCTGCCAACAATTTTTAAAACGACTCGCCGAGGAATTGGCAAAGGAAGGTAAATGATGATTTCGACCCAATCGACCGTGGATCAGCAAATGCAAGAGCCGCTCTTTCTTACCACTAAGGAAGTCATGACGCGCTACCGGATTAGCTCATCAGCCACGCTTTGGAAGTGGCGGAGAAACGACGGTTTCCCTGCTCCTATCCATAATGGCCGCCATTACTTAAAAGCGTCGCTCGATAAGTGGGATGAAAAACAGCAAGTCGCTGCTTGAATTAATTTATTAAGCCTTAAGATAAAGCCCCATTTTTGGGGCTTTATTATTAGACCTTTATGGATAGATTGCTAGGCCATTAACCCTTCGCCTTCGACGTTGCAGCCTTTACTACCGCAGTTAGTGCCTACTGCTACAGCATCAGCGATGATAGCGGCGAGTCCTGTGCCGACCAGTACTATTTGGGCAATTAACAAGACACCATCGGTTGATATCCATGCGACCACTGTCGCGATGAATGATACCGCAGCGACTATGGCTCCAAACCAGCTTAGGCCATTGACGATTGTTTTAATGACGCCTTTAATAAACCCTATATTGAATAGTTGCGAGATAAACTGAAATATCAATGTCGCCTTTTTCAACGTGGTAGAAGCACTGCTTATACCGGTGATCAGTCTCTCCAAGCCAACAGCTTCAGCCCCCAACGCTTGTACTGCCGCTTTTACCATGCTGTCAGTTCGCATAATGCGTATGCTTGCAAGTTGCAGAGCAAGCAATAACACATCAATACAGAATGTTGCGATTGATTTAGTGCAAGGTGAAATTGCCTCTAAATCAATTGCTTCTATTGCTACACTTTCGTTCTCCGTTAACGTTAAAAAACTTTGCATTTCAGTGGCCGCTTGCATTTCGACATTAGTTGGCAGTTGGCCTGTGATAATGGCTGCCACAAGCTTTTCTATCTGTGCCGGTGTAGGTTGCGAATTGGGGAACCACTGTTCGAGAGTCTCTACTGACTCTTTAAGAACTGCTCCTAGATGAAATTGCTCATAAGGTCCGACAGAGGCTTGGCAATTTACGGTGCCAAACCCTGCACCATTAAACGAGGGCGATTGCTCTCCGGCCATACGAAGATAGTTACTTGGAAACGCATTTGACTCTATTGAGGTTAAGACCCCACTGACGCTGTCGCTAAGCACTGCGACATTGAATTTTTCCCAAGGACCAATCGATGCTTGGCAGTTTACGGTTCCAAATCCATTGCCATTAAAAACAGGTGAAGCTTCGCCCGCCATCCGTAAATAGTTGCTCGGAAACGCCATAGACTCAAAGGAGACTGTGCCATCGCCGTTACGAATAGCGTTAAAAATTTCCCATGGGTTTTTATCTGGATCATTTTGGTCTGCCTGACAATTAACGGTACCAAAGCCATCACCATTGAACTGTGGTGAATCCTGTCCAGACATTCTCAATAAGCATTGTGGAAATTGATTGGATCTGATCATGACAGGAAATGTTGAGGGGAATATTGGGTCACTATTTGAGGCAGAAGTGTTAAGCGTGCTCATAATAAAAGTCCTTTTTAGTTTACTAACAAAGCTATACATCGTCATTGATGACATAGCGTTTTAATGAGCTGAAAAACTGCTTCTAGCAGCCCGCGAATAGAAGGCTGTAGCGATCAGTTCATCGTTTTTAAGGTTAGTTCAAATGTGACTTTTAACAATGGCTGATTTGGCTGGACGAGCAAGATCAATCGCGTGAGTGGCAAAGCGAACGGGTTAGATCACTCTGCCGATATTTTGATGTTTTACCGCCCCACTTTATCGGGCGGCAGCCGAGACGTTATGTATTCTAAACCTGCTTGATAGCCTGCGGTTTCTGTTGTGTCACCATTTTTGGCGACTAAATAAGTGGCTTTAAACATCATCAACCTACAGACGGTTAGATAATAAAAATCATCGTCTTGCTTGAATGCACAAACCTTTTTCCACGGTGTGGTGATGGATGTACCGCTAGGGAGCGTAAACGTTAGCGTCGAGGTTGTGGCGGTTACTGTGTGGCGCCCTTCTAGGCTCGCAAGCTTCTGTAAAGTTGTGTTTTCAATCGTTGGATTCAGAGTGGTTATCTTACCTGCAAATTTGCTAGCTTGATTTTCGGCGATGTTTTTTAATACCAATTTCCACGCAATTAGGTAAGCAATTGCACATATTGCGATTGCGATATATGTCTCTGGGGTGTGAATTTCTACGAAAAAATAAAACAGTAGCAACGGGGATAATAACGGGCCCCATAGGAGTAATGCACGCACGATAAGGGCATGCATCCGCTTAGCTAGTCGCGCATGGTTTGTAATGCGTACTGAATCTATTCTTTCCGCGATTGTGATTAATTGTTCCCGCGTGATTAAAAATTGTAGTTCCATGACGTCCTTGTTTAACATCAACCTGAGTTCTAATGCACCTCATTATAAAGGAGCGTTACTGCGGCTTGGCACCACTACTGACTTACTGAATAAGTAAGTCATTTCCAATGGTCAGCGGCAAGCATGCCTATGCCCTTCTTTCTAACACGACTATTTTGCTATCACCCAAAGCGGCCAATTTCAGCTTATTTGTCCATTGTTCATAGGCGGCTGCTTGATCATCTAGCCAATCATGTTTGTTGTACACAGCCATCACCCCGCCGAGTAGATGACCTAGCATCTTCTCTGTGACATGGGGCAACACCCCAGCTTCTGACATTCTGGTCGATAATGTGCGTCTAAAATCGTGAATACGCCAGTCAGGAATTTCGAGTCTTGGTTTGATCTCGCGGACCAGCTTATTTACTGAAGCGATGTTGCCCGGGCGCTTAAGATCATTTGCTGCGGGAAAACTCCAAGGCGAGTGGTAGAGGTTCCACTGTTCTTGCAATATGTCGAGTAAGGCGGGACTGATTGGCCTTCGGATTGGCAAATTAGTTTTGCTATTGTTTATTGGGACGGTCCAGATCATCGACTCAAGATCAAAATCAGCCCGTTTGGATTTTAATATTTCTGATATCCGCGCCCCCGTTAGTAAACATGCCTTGATGGCATTGGTTACTGCTTTGGTCGCGCGGCATTTATCAAGCTCACGGATGATTTTGCCACACTCTAGAATGGTGAGTACTCGCGAACCGACTTTGGGCGCGGAGCCCACATCACTGACTCGTAGTTGAAGGACATCAACAAGCGATATCATTTGCCGGCGAACGGACCAGCTAAGTACCGTCTTTAATTGTTTGAGTATCGCGCCTGCGGTGACTCGACTCTGAATTGCCTTTTTATCGAAAAAATCTATCCACTCGCCGAGTGTGATACTTTCAACTTTGCGATCAGCAAAGGCATCATAGAGATGTGCTCTAAAACAGGATTGGTACGTAGCAACAGTGCCCGGCTTAAGTGCTGCACTTCGTGCCGATAAAAACTGTTCACAGCAATCCCTCAGGGTTGTCTGGCCCGCAAATGTGTTGCGCTGTTTCCAAAACACACGTGGATCTATATTATTTGCCACTGAGTTACGTAGCTCAGGGATCAGTTTCCGTGCGTCAGCTAGTTTCAAATCAGGATAGCGACCAAGGGTTAGCCGCCCAGGTTGATTATCAATCCTAAATCGATACTGCCATGTTATAGTCCCTGCGGGGGTAATGCGAACGCTTAAGCCGTCGCGGTCTGCAAGTTCTGGTTTCCCTAAATATGGTTTGCCGTTTATTGCACGTAACTGCGTGTCAGATAAAGACATTTTGATTACCCTGTGTACATGTGATTTTGCAATTATGACACAGAAAGAAATATGTACACAGATATGTACTCACATCGAAGAGTAGCAAACTAAACTGATGTGAATGACAACGAATCCAATCAAAGCAGTTTAACTACTAATAACATGAAGTTAGATGCTTTAGAGAACGAAAATAAATGAAGATGAAAGACGATAAAGCAGGGTCGATTTTTTGGCACGACTACGAAACCTTCGGGGCTAACCCGGCGAAAGACAGACCCTCGCAATTTGCTGGTATTCGCACGGATTTAGATCTCAATATTATCGGCGAGCCTGAGACATTTTATTGCAAGCAAGCCCCTGATTATTTGCCGTCACCAGAAGCGATATTGATCACAGGGATCACGCCGCAGTTAGCCAATTTAAAAGGCATCCCTGAAACTGAGTTTATGGGGCGTATTCAAGCACTGTTTAGCCAGCCAAACACCTGTGTCGCGGGCTACAACTCACTGCGTTTTGATGATGAAGTGACCCGTTATGGCTTTTATAGAAACTTTATCGATCCCTATGCCCGTGAATGGCAAAATGGTAACTCTCGTTGGGATATCATTGATTTAGTGCGCGCGTGTTACGCATTTAGACCCGAAGGGATCAATTGGCCAACCAAGGAAGATGGATCTCCTAGTTTTAAGCTAGAACATTTGACCCAAGCGAATGGTTTAAGCCATGAGAAAGCCCATGATGCCATGTCTGATGTGTATGCAACCATCGCTATGGCAAAACTCATTCGCGAGAAACAACCTAAGTTATATCAGTACTATTTTGACCTGCGCCGTAAGCAAGCGGTGAGCGATCAAATCGATGTGCTCAATATGCAGCCGTTAGTACACGTGAGCTCTAAGATCAGTGCTCGCAATGGCTGTACGACGTTGATTTCCCCCGTGGCGCACCATCCAACCAATAAAAATGCAGTTATTTGCGTTAATTTAGCCATGGATTTAACGCCACTCTTTGAGCTAGATATCGAGCAAATTAAAACGCGTATGTATACGCCAAGAGCCGATCTTGCCGAAGACGAATTACCGATCGCGGTAAAACAAATTCATTTAAATAAGTGCCCTTTTATCACTTCGGCTAAAATCCTCAGCGATGAACATGCCGCTCGTTTAGGCATAGATAAAGAATTTGCCAGAGAGCAATATAAACGCCTTAAACTTCACCCAGAACTACGTGAAAAACTGGCGCTATTATTTGAGCACGATGACAGCAGAGCGACCACAGATCCCGATTTGATGCTCTATTCAGGTGGTTTCTTTAGCCAAGCTGATAAAGCGAAAATGGAAATCATCCGTCATACCCTACCGCAAAATTTAGCGGCGCTAGACTTGCAGTTTGATGATCCACGTATCCCTGAAATGCTGTTTCGTTACCGCGCCCGTAATTATCCTGAACTACTCGATTACGAAGAGTCACAGCGCTGGCGTGAATTCTGTCAAAGTCGCTTAGCCGATCAAGACTACGTACTTAAATTAGAAAATCTGCTGCAAGATACGCAAGCGGATGAGACTAAGCAGAAGTTACTGGCTGCCCTTTGTCATTATTTGCGTGAACTTTAAGTTTAATCAATTCAAGCTTAAGTCTTTTATTTAATAGTCTTAAGCTTGTTTATATTCGTGAATAGACTCACTCTATTAGGCGCATAACTTAAATTGTTTACTATCGAACACACACATTTGCAGCGTATAAACGCGAGCTAACTCGCATTTATGCTGTAACAAAATTACTAGAATGTTCTTCCATGAACTTAACAAATAAGGAATCGGGAAATGCAAGATAGATTCATTCGTAGCATAACCCAACTGCCAACGCCGTTAGCCGATGCTCTCATTCCAATGTTGCACCAGCATTTTGCTGGGCACTTAGATGCGCAGCAACTTGCCACGCTCACAAGTGCAAGCAAGATGACCGAAGCAGAAGTGTTACTGGCACTGCTGCCGATAGCCGCTGCACTGGCGAAACCGCCTATCAGTGAGTTTTATGTCGGTGCGATTGCCAAAGGAAAAAGTGGCGATATCTACATGGGTGCCAACTTAGAATTACCCGGTGAAGCGCTGTTTCATTCTGTCCATGCAGAACAAAGCGCTATCAGCCATGCATGGCTCAGCGGTGAAAGCCAAATTGTTGATATCATAGTCAATGCCAGCCCTTGCGGCCATTGCCGTCAATTTATGAATGAGCTGGTTGAAGGAAGTAAGATCAGCATTCATCTACCCGCACAGGAAAGCCACCCACTGGCTTATTATTTACCCTATGCCTTTGGCCCAAAAGACTTAAATGTCACTTCGCCTTTAATGGCTAAGCAACAAACTGAATTTGCTTTAGATAGTGCCGATCCTATGATCATCGAAGGTTTAGATCATGCTGGTTTAAGTTACGCGCCTTACACTCAGAGTTTTGCTGCCGTGGTTTTAGAAACGCGCGATGGCGCAACCTATTGTGGTCGCTATGCAGAGAACGCGGCATTCAATCCTTCTATGCTGCCGATGCAAATGGCCTTGTCAAATCTCGTTCGCCATAATCGTGAATTTAGCGATATCAGCCGCGCGGTGTTGATTGAATCATCTCAAGGAAAAATCAGTTTAGTCGGCGCGACTATGGATGCACTCCATACCGTTGCCGCCATCGAACTTGAGCACATAGTCATCGATCCGGTGTAACGCCTGCTTCAAGATGCCAAGGGTGCTTCAAAATGCCAACGGCGAAATGCGTTAAGGCGTATTTCGCCGTTGGATTATTCGACTAATACTTCAACATCAAGTGATCACCCGCTAATGCCGACAGCTAAAACGTCGAATACGCCGAATACGCCGAATACGCCGAATACGCCGAATACGCCAAAGTAGCAGTCTTGAACATTAATACCTAACACCCAATCCTCGAATGTTACGCCTAGTGTTCAAACCTAACTGCCAGTGCTCAAACGCAAACGCTAGTACTTAAACGTAACGCTGAGTATTCAAACGTGAAAGCTAACTCGGCATAAATGGTTAACCTCAGCACAATTATGCAAGGCTACTCACTATCCAGAGTTCTATTTACGCCGCTTCTTTTGGCCTGAGACTCAGCTTTACGCTGCGCCATTCTGGCAAAACAAGCTTGCCGCTCCACATCTGACATAGCGCGCCAGGCTAAAATCTCATCAAGATGCCTAAAGCAACCTAAGCAAATATCTTGCTGATCTAAACAACAATTGCGGATACAAGGATTGGCATTAGGATCATTCTGACCAGACGGCATATTCATTGCCACAGGGTTCAGTGAAGTGGAATCGGCGGCCACCGGGGAAACTAAAGATGTCTGCCGTGATTGCGCCGCCAGCGGCCACGACAGCCGTCAGAGTCAATTCTAAGTTCTGGCTGTAGATCACAATCAGCGGGCAGCCTTTTGCGAGGGTAAAATCCACCTCGGCTTGATAGAAGCCACCTGTGATCCCGACATTCATAAAACAGCTGTATTCAGGACCGTAATCGACATAGGTCCAGCCAAATACCTGGCTAAAAAAGGCCTTAGAACTCGCAATATCGCGGCTCGGGATTTCCAAATAATTGATGCTGTGTTGAAGGTTCATAGACTTCCTTGCTATTTAATGAGGGACAAAATGATGGGCACAAAATGCATGAATAAAAAATGGGAGCCAAGCTCCCATTCTATTCGCTGCTTTAACTCAGGTTAACCTTGGATTAAGGCTGCGACAAGTCCAATCAGACCACCAAACACCCCGCCCCAGATCACTAACCAACCTAAATGCGTTTGGATCATGTCCTGAACGATTTGTTTCACCATTTGCGGTGTCAGCTCGTTTAACCTTTGTTCCACTATGTTGGCAATTTTAGTTTGCAGATCGGCCATCACATTTGGCTGTTCGATTTCTTGTTTCAACAGCTCGTGGAATGCATCACTTTGCGCCATTTCAACTAAAGAGGCTTTCATCTTCACAATAAACGGCTCTTTTAGCGGTAATAATGCATCAGTGCCGCCGAACATAGACAACATGCCGCCAAAGGAAGATTGGGCGACAGTGCTAATTAAGGCATCGAAAGAAGGCGCTAAATCGACCTTTTCAATCACGGGCGCCAAATCCATTTTACTGATGCCTTCTTTTTCCGATAGGAATCGTTCGATATTTTCTGTGGTAAAAAACTGCTTCATCATCAGATGAGCAATGCCCGCCTTAAACTCTTCGAAACGAGAAGGCACGACTCCCGAGCCATAAAGTCCGGGGACTTTCTCAAACAACATATAAACCGCAACCCAGTTGGTAATCGCACCCGATAAGGCAAACAATCCGACATTCAGGACAATTGCCGAATGCATCAGGTAACCCACAACCACCAAAGCAGCCGCCAATAAATTTGTTACTAAACTCTTATTCAATCTCGTATCCCCTAAGGTGGCATCGATAAGATGCAAAACTGGCCTATATTAACAAGTTAACGGGAGTCAGGTCTAACACTCAAAGCACAGTAAACGAACCCATTTTCAAATCTGTTTTCAGTACTAAGTCTTGGTGCGACAAGCTGCATCCTGCTCATCACCAAAGCCGCAACGTCACAGAGCCGCTAACGGCCGATTGGCCTATGCTAAATAAGTGAATCCCCTTGTAGAACATTAAGTTAATTTAATGCTCGTCAAGCTTAAAAATCCATAAATTTTAGTTTACCGCCTGTGAATTATCAACGGGCCTCAACTACACTCAATTTGGGTTAGAAACCCGAAATAGGGTTTCCAAATGCAAGCTCAGAATTCAGGGCTTAAACACAAGTCTTGAATAAAGGCCTTAAACACAGCCACTGAACATCGGCTCAAATACAAAAGTTAACCACAATAAATTAGGGATGCGCTTATGGAATCGGCTTTTAATACTGCGGGGGCGTTAAGTTGGCATGAACTCACAACCAATAATACCGAAGAGGCCATGTGCTTCTATGCTGAGATTTTTGGCTGGCACTTTAAAACCGTCAAAATGCCCCACGGTCACTATCACATTATTGAAAACGAGGGGATCAGCATTGGCGGAATTACCGACAGTTTAATCCCCACCCTTCCCTCACATTGGACTGGCTATATTACCGTTAACGATGTGGATCAAGTGGCTATCAGTGCCAAAAAACTCGGCGGTGACATTCTGTTTGGCCCTGAAGACATTCCAGAGGTGGGCCGTTTTTGTTGGATAAAAGACCCACAGGGCGCCATTATTGCGGCCATTAGCTATTTAAAACGCTGATGTAAAAACTAATCTAAACATGATGAGGAGTGACTACTCAAGGATACGCCACAGGTTGATACAGATGTAGCTATCAATGTAGGAGATTGGTTGTCATTCAGCAACGACTGGGTTCAGAATAGGTCGTCGTCGGGTAATGCCAAGATTTCATTGATAAAATATAAATAAGATCTGGAAACATTAGCGTTAATCGCTAGAATGTTCGCACTTATGGCAGTTTTCCCCTGTCTTATGCATTGGAGCCTTGATATTAATGCTGACCCAGCTATCGCAATTCAAACACACTTTTTTTGCTCTCCCAAGGTACCTGCGTGTGCTTGTTTACCTCACCGCCGTCTACCTTAGCTATGTCTGCACATTAGGCTTAATCCTGCCCTATGCAATAACCACGCTGGCACCCGAAAAACTCTCTGCTTTACTCGGCCGTCCCGTCACCCTCGGGGATATCCGCATCAATCCCTTTAATTTCAAAGTCGAAATCGACCAACTGGCCATTAAAGAAAAAGACGAAAAACCGTTTGCAGGCTTAGCGCAAGTCCAATTCGAAGTGAACTTTTGGCAATCTGTTTTTAATCGCGCCGCCGTTATCGAAAATATACACATACAAGCGCCCTACGCACACATCATCCGCGTGGAGAAAAAAGGCAAAGCTGGATTCAACTTCGACGATATTCTGCAGACCTTGAACGAGCATTCATCCGCGAGCACAGAAACAACACCCGCAGAAGCCAGCGCCCCCGTTCGTGTCCTGCTCAGCCAATTTGTATTAGATGCAGGGCAATTTAACTTCGATGACAAAATTACCCATGCTCAAGTTAATTATCCCAATATCAATTTAAAACTCAGTCAGCTCGATACTGAATATTTGATGTCGGCATTGTCGGCCTCAGTAGCACCAGCCACAAAAGCAAATAAGACTGAAGCCAACCCGACACCAAACGCCCAATCAACCTCTGACACTGGCTCTGGCTCTGGCTCTGGCTCCCAAGTTATGCCAATTCAGCACAATCACTATGCGATACAACTCAGTGATGATCATGCTGGTGAAATCAGTTTGCAGGGGCAATTCCAACTGTTCCCATTAAAAGTTGCGGGTGACGTCCACATCGCTAAACTGAAACTGACACCCCTGTGGCGATTTATCGACGATCAATTTAAGCCAGCACTTACCGATGGCGAGATCACTGCTAAGACTCAGTATCAAGTGGATTTTGCCGAGAATGGCGAGTTACAAGTCACCAGCAACAATGGCCAGTTTATTGTTGAAAAACTGAACTTTAACGACCAAGAGCGCTCAGTGGTCAAGCTGCCAATCTTTGCCCTCGACGGTATTTCGATGGATCTAAAGCAGCAGCAAGTGCACATCAATAAGCTTCACAGTGATGGCCTCACTGTAAACGCCATTTTGAATCAAGATGGACTCGATCTCGCGAGCTTGTTCATGCCTAAATCCGCCAGTGCGCCTACAAGTGCAGCGCCGCCAGTTGCTAAGCCGATAGAAACTAAACCGGCAGCCGCGAAGTCAGTAGAGACTAAAGCTGTTGAGAGTGCACAAGTCACGCAAGTGGAAGAAAAGCCTCAAATAGCTGAGACGGCAACTAATGCAAGCGATACCACAGACAAGCCAACAGAAAGCGAATTAGCCACAGCCAGCGAGAACAATAAAACGGAGCAAAATACTGAGGCCGCCGCAAACATCACAGCTGATGCCACTCATGAAGCCATTGCAGAAGTTGCTTCAGAGTCAAATCCACAACAGCCAATCAAGCAAACGCCAGTAACGACGTCAACTGACACTTGGTTCGTGCAACTCGATGCGCTCAATATTGAAAACTACGATCTTAATCTGTCGGAGCAAAAGTTAACTGAGACACCGCTGCAATGGCGTGTGTATCCACTTAACTTTTCAACAAAAACTATCACCAGCACCTTGGCCGAGCCGATTGATTATGCACTGCAACTCAGCATTAATGACAAAGGTACTTTAAGCTCTCAAGGCCATGTCGATGTGACAAGCGAAGCGATAGATGCCGATATTCAACTCGATAAGCTCGCATTAATCCAGTTCCAACCGTATCTTGCCCCCTACGCGAATATCCAGCTTAAGAGTGGTTTATTAAGCTCTGCAGGCAAGCTCACGGCTAATGCCAAGGGTAAAGCCATTTACGGCGGCAGTGTTGAGCTCGATGATTTAGCCATTCATGACAAATTGCGTAATGCCCCGCTGGTCAAATGGCAAAAGATGAATATCAATCAGCTAGATTTTGACCAACAAAAAAATCAAATCAAAATCGATCACTTAGCCTTTAATCAACCCTACGCCAAAGTGGTGATCGCTAAAGATAGAAGCACTAATATCAGCGACCTTATCGTCGAAGCGCCTATTGCAGCTTCAGTAACGAATAGTGCGACAACGAACAGCGCGCCCCCTGCTAAGCAAACCGCAACCGAGCCGCAAATGGCGAGCAAGTCAGCAACGCCTGAGCTGAGCCTCGATATTCAAAAAATTAGCTTTAGCCAAGGCTCGGCTTACTTTGCCGATAACTCACTGACCCCGAATTTTGCTTCGGGAATTGAGCTGCTTGAAGGCAATATCACTCACCTGTCATCCACACCAGGCACTAAAGCCTCGGTCGATATCAAAGGTAAGATTGACAAGTACGCGCCTGTGACCCTAAAAGGCGATATTAACCCTTTGTTAGACATGCCATATTTAGATCTCGATTTAGTCTTCAAGAGTGTTGAGCTCACCTCAGTCAATCCTTACTCAGGCACCTATGCGGGTTACTACATAGATAAGGGACAGTTATCACTGTCGCTGAACTACAAACTCGATCAGAACAAGCTCAAGGGCAATAACCATCTAGTCATCGATCAACTAAAACTCGGTAAACCCAGTAACAGTGACCTTGCCACTAGCTTACCTATCACGCTCGCCATTGCGCTGCTACAGGACCGTAACGGCGTGATTGATTTAGGCATGGAAGTCTCAGGCGATTTAGACTCACCCAGCTTTAGTGTCGGCAGCATCATAATGACGGCTATTACCAATGTGATCACTAAAGCCGTCACTGCGCCCTTCACTTTCTTAGCGGGGCTGATAGGTTCAGACGAAAGCTTAGACAAAATCAGCTTTGCCGCTGGTCAATTCAGCCTAAGTGAAGATGAGCAGAAAAGTTTAGACAAACTCGCCAGCGCCTTACTCAACAGACCTATGCTCAAGCTCAGCGTTGAAGGTGAAGTCGATGCCATCAATGACAGCCAAGCCATTGCTGAGCGCATCATGAAGCGTAAATTGGCTAAGTTAGCCAATATCGAGTTCAGTGCGTTACCTAATGATTTAAGTCCAAGCCAATTCCCGACCCAAGGGCCGCTAGCCGATGCGCTAGTGAAGCTTTATGAGCAGGAAGTTAAAGCCGATCCGGCACTAATAAAAGACACAGTTATAGCAGAGGCCAAAGACGCTCAGCTTTCCGATGACGAGATCACCACCCGCTGGCATATCGCTTTATATAATCTCTCGGTAAAAGCGCAGAATGTTAACGATGGCATGTTGGGTAATTTGGCCCAAGAAAGAGCCAAAGCCGTTAAAGCTTACCTTGTAGACGTGAAAGAGATTGCCCCAGAGCGGATCTTCTTGCTCGAAAGCCGAGTGAGTTTAACCCAGAATGTGGCCCAAGTGAGCCTCACCATAGATGTGCAATAAAGGCGCAATAACTCAAGCAATGAGTTAATGTTGCTGTGTTTACGATAAAAGAAGCCCGCTAAAGTTTAGCTTTAGCGGGCTTCTTTCTTATGGTGGAGAGCATGCCTAAAGGTATAGCTAAGCGCATATCTAATTGTTACCGCTAAGCGAATGCGCAGTCTTTGCCACCAAAGAATCTTCTACCTGTTAATCCACACTAAAATGTTGGCCGCGCTTTGTGCCATAGGTTACACTCTGCGGCCTTTATGCAACTGGGATCGCACGCACGAATCGCTAAATCTCAGTTTCGTCGCACATTTGCGACGGCGCCATTGACACACGAATCACTTTTCAACACACATTATCATTGAGGTCACTGACATGTTTATCATTCGCTGGATTTTAGGCAGGATCATTCTGTTTTTAAACTTCGTATTTAGCCCTAAAAAGCGCCAACGTCCACTGGCAGAGCAACAACAGATTGATACTCAAACTCAAGCATTGGCCCTGTATCAGTATCCAGCTTGCCCATTTTGCGTAAAAGTCCGCCGTGCAATGCGCCGTCAGGGACTCAATATAGTGACCCACGACGCTAAAAAAGCGCCACACAAAGATGAGCTCGTCGCCCAAGGTGGCAAACAGCAAGTACCTTGTCTGCGCATTGAAGAAAACGGCCAAGTACAGTGGTTGTATGAATCTAAAGAAATCATTAACTACTTAGACCAACGCTTCGCCTAAATCGCGGTGCAACAGTCTGTGTAAATATCCAAATAAGTGCGCCCAGTAACCTTTCCAATGAACTGTTTAATCGACTTTTCAATGGACTTCCCAATGAACTTTACAATGGGTTTTCCGTTGAAATATCGAGGTTTCGGGCGCCGTTCTTTTATTGCGTTGTTTAATCACATCTACTTACGCCACAAATATTCTCGGTCGGAATAATCAAATAACCACTGGGGCTGATACACCACCAATAGCGTTACCGCCATACCATTAAGCAATGCCTCGGGGAACGCCAGCAAAGGGATTAGCATCAAGTAGTCATCCACTAACACATTCCAATCGTAATCCGCTGCAGACCACAACCACATCGCCCAACTCAATTGATGAAACACAGTTGAAAGACCCGCATTGATAAAACCGCCGACGAAGATAAACACGAAAATGTGTTTAGGAAATAAATGGTAACTGCGACTGTATAAAACAAAACACAGGAACAGCGGCACAGCCATAGCGAACAGACTAAAAGCCCCAAAATCAGCGGGCTGTTTTAGTACAAAAAGACTAAAAAAAGCGCTGGGCAACAGTAATGCCACAGTCGCAAGACGCCAACCGAACATCAGCATACAGGTCACTATCCCTAGAAAATGCAGATGCAACCCAGTTTGAATACTGGCATTTAACGACCACAGCGCATTGACGCCCACCAGCGTCAGTAACAAGCGTAACTGCAGGTTTTTATCCCGTCGGATCTGCGCTAACTCGTCTTTTGGCCATATCGCATAGAGCCATAACGCCAAGAGCATAAGGCATATGCCTTGAGTCAGGCTCATATCCCATTCGATTTGCGCCCATTTATTCGACCAAAACGCCAACATTAATCGCCCATCCTTAATCCATTGCGCCAATAGAGTCACACTCAGTCCATGAAGATGCCATAAATCCATGAACTTTAGGGTCATATTAAGGTATTCTGCTGTCAGTTAATAACCTAAGAGTTAAATTTGATTATGCCGCTTCGATACCTCAGCCTTGCCATCTTAAGTTGTTTCTCGCTCATCGCCTGTAGCAGTGCCCCCATCGATCCTAGTGAACTTGCCGGAAAATTACGGGATAAGTTAACCACAGACATTAAAGCCGATGGCCTTAAACTCTTCAGCTACACAGCGCGGCTGGTCGATGATAAATCTAACATGGGTGATGCAGACCGCCCTTTCCCGCACGATGCCCGCGTACGTAGCATGCAAGATCCCCGTGAACAACGTCGCGCGATGCAAGATCTACAGGACTCATTAGAAGTTTGGGGACGACAAGTCGAATTAGGTTTAACGAAAACCCTTGAAATGACAGGTTATTGCCGCGAAGGTTATATCGAATTGAGTCGGATTATCGAACCCGGGCGAGGCGAAATTCGTGGTGAATGCCAAGAAGGCGCGACCAATGCCGATAAACAGAAATTTGTGAACTATTAACGAAGGTTTGAGTCACTTAAATTTGCGTGGCTAAGGTCTAAGCATAGAAAAGACGCAAGATTAGATAAGCACTGTTAATCGGCTAAAAATAGCGAAAACAATAATAAGAGAAGCTTAAAAAGGTAAGCATGCGCGTATTAGACAATACGCGCATTCACATCACACTAAACTGATTCAGTCAGCGGCACAGCACGATTTTCTAATAACACAGGGATACCTTCAGTGATAGGATAGGCCAGCTTATCTGCCTTACAAATCAACTGCTGCGTCGTTTTATCGTACTCAAGTTTTCCCTTACACACAGGGCAAGCCACTATATCTAACAATTTTTTATCGAATGCCATGGAAGTTTCCTTGTTTAGCTGCAGCCACCTCGCGAAGACGTGCGAGCAGCTGCTCATCAAATTGTGGGGATAGCTTGGCATTGACCGCCAAATACCACCAGTTCTCTTGTGCAAAATCGCGACATTTAACCGCATCTTTTTCTGTCATCAACAGCGGTAAGTCTTGGGCTAAATCACGTAATTGGGTTTTATCGTAGGGCTGATGATCATCAAAACCCTGGCATAACGCCAGTTGATAACCTTGGGCGCGCAGCGATTCAAAGAAACGCGCAGGGTTACCAATACCTGCCATCGCAACCAGCGGCTGAGATTTATCGAAACTGTATTCTCCAGAGGTCGAATCGCATTTAACGGGCTTCACTTCTGTAGGCGCCAGTTGCATTTCGAACTGCCCTTTTGCTGCGGGTCCGCCATTACTGACGATAAAATCCACGGCATCGAGACGCCACGCGCCTTCACGCAGCGGACCTGCCGGCAACAGCAAGCCATTGCCTAAACCGCGTTGACCATCAATCACCACCAGCTCAATATCGCGCCCCAGCGCATAGTGCTGTAGCCCATCGTCGCAGATGATGACATCGACACCAAACTCTGCAATAAGTGAATTGGCGGCATCTACGCGTTTAGCGCCAACTACCATAGGCACTTGAGTGCGCGCCACTATCATAGCCGGTTCATCACCCACCTCTGCTGCACTCGCACCTAAGTTAACCGTTTTAACGCCTTGAATATCAACGCCGTAACCTCGACTGATCACACCGGGTGTAAACCCATGCTGACGCAATAATTCAATCAGATAAATCACGGTTGGCGTCTTACCGCTGCCGCCGACGGTAATATTACCGACAACGATGACAGGCACAGGCATTGCCGTTTGTGATTTGATCCCGAGGCGAAACAAGACGCGGCGCACATAAGTGATAACCGCGAATAGCCAAGATAAAGGTAACAAGAGCCATCGCAGTGGATGACCCTGATACCAAATTTTATTCACTAAGGCCTGCATCTAGCTACCGAATTGCATTTGGTACAATTTGGCGTACATGCCATTTAATTCCAATAGTGATTGGTGCGTCCCGCGCTCGACGATACGTCCCTGATCCACCACTAAAATTTGATCGGCACTCTCGATAGTCGACAACCTGTGGGCGATCACTACTGAGGTACGGTTTTGTCTGAGGTTGTCTAAGCCTTTCTGAATCGCTTTTTCTGACTCAGTATCCAGCGCAGAGGTCGCTTCATCGAGGATCAACACAGGCGCATCACGCAACATGGCGCGTGCAATCGCAATCCGCTGTCTTTGGCCACCGGACAATAACACGCCATTTTCACCCACTTGAGTATCAAGGCCTTGGGGCAGCTGATCAATAAACTCCATCGCATAGGCCAAGGTCGCGGCTTCAATAATCTGCTCACGAGTGGCTTCACCCGGATAGGCGTAGGCGATGTTGTTAGCAATCGTATCGTTGAATAAGGTCACCTGCTGCGATACCAGAGCCACTTGATTACGCAGCGATTTTAGCGAGTAATCGTAAATGCTGACATCATCAAGCAGAATATCGCCGGATTCGAGCCCTGTATAAAAACGGGTCACTAGACTGGCGATAGTCGACTTGCCAGAGCCAGAACGGCCGACTAAGGCTAAGGTTTGACCCGGTTTAACTTCAAAATCAACATCTTCCAGCGCTCTGCGGTCTTGGCTGTCATAGGTAAAACAGACCTTATCGAAACGTAAATGACCCTTAGCGCGCTCGACGGTATAAGTGCCGGTGTCGGATTCTGGCAGCGTATCCAGTAATTCAAACACTGTGGTACAAGCTGCAATACCCCGTTGGAATTCGGCGTTCACTCGGGTTAAGTTTTTGATGGGTTGCAACATGGCCATCATAGCGCCAAGAATTGTCGCGAAGGTACCGGCGGTGAGATCGGCTTTCATGCTGTCTAAACTTGCCGCATAGAGCACAAAGGCCAAGGCGAATGAGCCGATAATCATGATCAACGGCTGGCTAATGGCTTGCGCCACAGCTAACTTCATATTTTGATGGCGGTTTTGATCGTTCACTTTAGCAAAACGAGTGGCTTCAGTTTCTTGTCCACCAAAGGCCAATACGTTTTTATGGCCCTTAATCATTTGCTCAGTCGTGGCACTCACCCCGCCCATGGCGGTTTGAATTTGCTTAGAAACCTTACGGAAACGACGGCTGACCACAGCAATGACCATGCCCATAATAGGACCGATCACTAAGATACACAGGGATAACTTCCAAGAGTTATAGAACATCAGCGCCAGCATACCGAATACTGTCACACTGTCGCGGACGATAGAAATCAAAGCACTACCCGATGCTCTGGCGATTTGCTCAGTATCGAAGGTGACTTTTGAAATCAAGTTACCGGTATTTTCCTTGTCCATGTAACTGACAGGCAGACTCAGATAATGCTCAAACACTTGCTGACGCATGTCCATGATCAAACGCGCACTCATGTATGAGATGCCGTAGGTCGAAACAAAGTTGGCAAAACCACGCAGGGAAAACATGACGATAACCACAAGCGGCGCCATCATTAGCACGTCGTTGTTCGCGTGGAAACCTTCACTGGTTGGCAATGCTATGCCGTTGGTGACCGCAGCGGGTGCGCCGCCGGAAAAACCCTTATCGATAAAGGGGCCGATGAAAGCGATAAAGGCGGCATCGACGAGACCATAAATAATTAATCCCGCAACTGAAAGCATAAACATGCCTTTCATCTGTTTTATATAGCCCAGTAATCGTTTGAAAACTGTCCACATTTCGTCTTTAGGAGATGTTGTCATTGATAACACTAAATTATGGCAAAGTAGGCATTCTACTCTGGATTAATCAAGTCACCAAATCTAAACAGAGAGTTGTACCAAAATGGCGCTAAATCACCACGATAGGTCTTTACCTCTAACTCAGACTGCTGAAAAATCACACTAATCTGCCCTTCTGTCCCTGTGGTCAGGCTCCTAATCTCTCGCCGCCGATAACGTTCAACCACTGTGGTTTTTGGAAAACCATAGCGATTAACAAAACCCGCCGGAAACAGCACTAACTTAGGGGCAACGGCATCGATAAAGTCCTCAGTCGACGAGGTTTTACTGCCATGGTGCGGCGCTACCAGCACGTCGCTTTGTAACTCGTTTAGGTCACTTAGATCACCGCTCACACTTAACTCACTACGTAATAGTGCCGCTTCGGTTTGTTTTTCAATGTCCCCGGTGAGCAGCAGACTCTGCAGGCCATCATCAATGCGCACCACACAAGAGCCATTATTGCCCGCCAGCACTTGAGGCGGCGAGAGTAAGTTAAGGCGCAATCCTTGCCATTGAATCTGCCTTGGGCGGCAATCTTGGCCGCTAAAGCCAGCCACATCTGTGATCACCAAAGCCTTGGGATAAGCCTCAATCAAGACAGGCGCACCGCCAGCATGATCGTTATCGCTATGGCTGATAACAATATAATCAATCTCTTGGATGCCTTTGGCTTTTAAAAAGGGCAATATCACCCGCTCCGCATAACTGAAATCATCACCAAAGGCGGCGCCCGTGTCATAGATAAACCCCTTGCCATTCTTTTCAATCACCACGGCTAAACCTTGGCCCACATCAAGTAAATGCATGGCCCATCGATGGGTTTGAACGGGAGACCATAGCGTCATACAAAAAAGTAACGCAGGCATAAACAGCAAACTCAAGAGGCTTAACCAAGCAATATAGTTTTTATGCTTAGGCACATAGCGCCATAAAACACCACCAACGAACGCGTAGAATCCTAAGGCTAATAAGCTGTCAGAGAGTGCTAACCAATGGGCAGGTAATTGCTGACTGATGTCGAGCAACTGAGCATAGGGCGATAAACTCCAATCACAGAGGCGCAGTACTCCAAGCGAAGAGAGTCCGAACTGAGATAATCCCAAAGCCGTCCCAAGCCACCAGCAGACAAATCCCGCCATGGCTAAGGGGATCACTACAAAGCTAAACCAAGGCACGGCCAAGATGTTCATCCACAGACTGTGTACGCTCACGCCGCCAAAGAGTGCCGCTTGCAGTAATCCAAGCCCGAGACTTAAGCGCCATTGGATAGCCCAAAACTGCATCATCCCTGTACGTAAACGCGCCCTTCGAGTGGACGCAGGGGTAAATGCCCTTGGTTGGATTTCTAAGGTGTATAAGATGATGCCTAAGGCACAAAACGACAGCCAAAATCCCGCACTTAAACAAGCGAGTGGATCAAGCAGTAATACAATGAACAGGGCGAATAATAAGCGCTCCCACGCCGTAGAAAAGCGCTTTAATAAACTCAACAGCATTAACAGCAGAATCATCACTAATGCACGCTGCGTCGAAATGCCAAAGCCCGCAAGATAAGCATAAAATGCGGCGCCTATGCCCGCTGCGACTAAGGCAAGGGTGATATTACGCCGACTCTGATGTGGCACTAAGCGACTTAAGCCAAGCAAAAGGCATGTGTAAATCCATGCTGCTATGACCGAAAGATGCAAGCCAGATATCGCCACTAAGTGACCCGTACCTGTCTGTCGTAATGCTTGCCAACGCACTTTCGAGATCAACTGCTTATCACCCAAAAGTAAGGCGAGTAGAATATCACCTTGCGGCAAAGAGGCTAATTCAGGCGTCAATGCGCTTATCAGCTCGTTACGCAGTGAAGGTGAAACCGCAAGTAAATGTGCCTCTATCACTCGCCCTTTACCGACAACATGTTGGCTGATTAATTGTTTCTGCTCGTTGTAACCACCTTGATTTAACACGCTAGCAATACTCTTAGGCATCAAGGTAAACTGCCAAACCTGACCGACATCGACTTCTGGCGGATCTTTCCACGTGAGTCGCAATTTTGCATTTGGCCCTAAGATTAAATTTGGTTTAATGACCGATATATCCAAACTTAGCCAGTCGCTGTTTCGACTAACTAGTGATATGATTTCGCCCCTAACCTGTATAGGTTGTTGTAACACTGGAAGATCCTGCCTAGATAATCCTAAGCAAAAACCAGTTAGCCATGCCATTGCAAAGAGTCCACCTGCGCAGACAGGGATTTTTCGGTATAAAATTAACGCCCCAACAGCAAGGTAGGGTATATAACTGACTGGCGGCAGCGAAGGCCACAACATCGCTGATAACAAGATGGCACTAAAGCCAAACATGAATCGATTCATAGTGAATTAAGTTAAGACAGCAATTTCAGCCTATGCCAAAAAAATTAATCAAAAGATTTATGCCTAAGCCTGAAACCTTGCGTGAGCATAAACACTTACGCATGTTCGGACGCTTATTACATAATCCCAATTTGTGGGCGCTAAATCGCAAATCCGCCCCTGGCGCATTCGCCGTGGGATTATTTGTCGCCTGGATCCCTATGCCATTTCAGATGGTAGTGGCTGCGGCTTTTGCCATTCTGTTTAACGTTAATATTCCCGTTTCTGTCGCATTAGTCTGGATAACCAATCCCTTAACTATGCCAGTGATGTTTTATGGCGCGTATTTACTCGGCGCTAAGATACTCGGCCATGCGCCGCAAGATTTTGCCTTCGAAGCCAGTTGGCAATGGATTGAAGCTTCACTTGCCACCATAGGTCCGGCGTTTTTACTGGGATGCCTCGTTCTCGGGGTGATTTTTTCCGCAGTGGGCTATTTGCTGATTAACAATCTGTGGAAATATTCCATTATGTTTAAGTGGCAAAAACGTAAAAATAAATAACCTCGCCTTTCCCACCGCTTATGCTGATGCAGTTTTAGCCGAAGGCTAATTAATCTAAGCAACAGTATAAGCGGATCAATATCTTAGCTTATCCTTCATGGCCTAATGTGCATTGCAATCTATTGGCTTCCCTTGCTTTACATCCTGTCGTTTCAATGTCCGCCACCTCACTCCTTTCACGCTTGAGTTTGTCGCTTTTCATGTAAAATTACACCATCTGTGCAGACTAAGTTTGCGTCTTAAACAGATGCAGCACGAGGAATACTCATATCGAGATATATACATTCATTTTAATTGCAGCTTAAAATATCTGACAGATTTAGTCAGATACTCAAGAGCCAGTTATGTTGAACATTGATGAGCCCGCACATTTACAACCACGAATCGCCTTATTCAGATTAGGCTTTCGGCCTTTTTTCCTGTTTGCGAGTTTATTCAGCGTATTGGCATTAGGGATCTGGGGAGGATTCCTTTCAGGGATCAATCTGTTGCCGCAATCCGTTAATCCACTTTGGTGGCACGGTCACGAAATGATTTTCGGATTTGTCTGCGCCGTGGTCGCGGGCTTTTTACTAACGGCAGTGCAAAACTGGACTGGCCAAGCTGGAATTAAAGGAACTTGGTTGTTAGGGTTGTTCAGTGTGTGGTTATTGCCACGGCTATTATTACTCATGCCGCTAGCGATTCCCTTTACGCTCATCATGTTTATCGACTTAGTATTTTTGCCGCTAACGGCGTTAATACTTGCCCAAGCCGTGATACGCGTTCGTCAATGGCGCAACTTTGTGTTTATCCCCATTCTCACCTTGCTCACCCTAATGAATGCGCTGAGTTACTACGGCGTACTAACAAATCAATTTGAATGGATAAACATAGGCTTATATGGCACGGTTGTGTTAATCAGCATCATAGTCGCACTGTTAGGCGGCCGAGTGATCCCTTTTTTCACCGAGCGCGCAACCCAATGGCAGCGTAAAAAACCGCTTCCAATGCTCGAATGGTTGAGCTTTATCAGTCTTTTTGGATTAGTCATTAGCTTGATCCTACAAGAGCAAATATTGCTCCGCACTATGGCTGGGATTGCGAGTCTGATTTTATTGCTGCGCTGGCATCGCTGGGGTTGGCATGCCAGCTTGAGCAACCCTTTACTCTGGTCACTGCATCTCAGTTATGTGTGTATTCCACTCGGTTTAGCGCTGATAGCCTTTGGACTCCCCTTATCCGTTGGCATGCACGCGATAACGGTTGGCGGTTTAGCTGGAATGATTTTAGCTATGATGGCGCGGGTTTCATTAGGCCATACTGGCCGCACTCTGCAACCGCCAAGCATAATGAAGTATGCCTTTGGGTTAATCCTGCTCGCGGCAGTGTTTCGAGTATTGGCAGGAGTTATCCCGCTATGGTCAGCATCATTATTACTCGCCGCCATTACATCTTGGGTCATCGCCTTCGGCTGTTTCTGCATCAGCTATGGGCCTATGTTGTGCCAAGCCAGAATTGATGGTCGACCCGGTTAGAACATACTGACACTGAGCTTTGCGCTGAATTTAGGATTAAACATATCTGTGAATTAAGTCACACAGCGGCGGCTAGCTTTTCCCTATAAGCTGATTTTTACTGTTACTATTTATAAAAACATCAAGTAGGGAATGCCCATGCCATTTTATCACCAATATGGTTCTAAGAGCCTTAAAGCCGTAGAACACTTAGTCCTGTTTGTTATCGCTATTGCCACTATCGTCGCGATAGGCCAAGAAATTGTGCATATTGTTTCTGTCCGTATGGTCGCATTAGCCGATTTACTCCTGTTATTTATTTTCTTAGAAGTCTTAGCCATGGTGGCGAACTACTACGAATCCGGTAAGTTACCCGTGCGTATGCCGCTTTATATCGCGATTGTGGCCTTAGCTCGGTATCTCATTTTAGATATGAAGAGTATGGAAGATTGGCGTATTGCCGCGATATCACTGTCAACGTTAATTTTAGCGGCAACTGTGATCGTCATTCGTTGGGGTCAGTTAAAAATGCCCTATCCTAAAAACCAAGAATACGACAATTAATCAAGCACCTGAGTTGGTGCTATTGAAGGCTTATTCAATAGCACCTGCTGTCCTCGTTTTAAAACTATTATCAAAGACCTAGCTTTCACATTGGTATTCTGCCAAAAAGCAATTATGCTAGTTTTACTGAGATCAATAATTTACGGGGCAATTGAGTTATGGGTGACCATACTACTGGTTTTGAAGAAAAACGCACATCACTGCGAGTGGACATGGAAGCGGAGCGTGTCGCCTTACATTGGGTCGACGCGCAAGGCATAAAGCAATCCGATGAAGGCGTGTGTATTGACTTAGCAAGACGCGGTATTTTATTCGATTATAAACGTCCCTTTGCACTGGGCGAACTTATCGAAGTGACCTTTAATCCCGATACCACACAACAAAATACCGTCAAAGGACAAGTCTGCCGCTGCGCTAAATGCCACGACCAAAGCTACCACATAGCCATGCAACTGCTTTAATTTAACTTAAATTTCGCAGGTTTAATGGGTCTGTTCTACACTCAATGAATTGAACGATTCATGAAGGGGCGTCACTATGATCTTGCTGGTAGGTGGTGAAAAAGGTGGTAGCGGAAAAAGTTGTCTCGCTCAAAATCTTGCCGTTTATATTAAGCAAAAATTTCAAGCAAACGTCCTCATGGTCGATTGTGATCCCCAGCGCACCACTTCAGATTGGATCCAAGCAAGAAATAATGATCCCAGTCTGCCCAGCATTAACTGCATTCAGCTTTATGGCAAAATTCGAAATGACTTACTCAGCCTCAATGAGCGTTTTGATTACGTGATTGTAGACTGTGGTGGCCAGGATAACTTAGCCATGCGCGCAGCCATGTCGGTAGCAACTTATGTTGTGATCCCTCTCAGGCCCAAAAGACGCGATCTTAAGACATTACCCCATATGGAAGACATGCTCAGCACTTGTAAGATGGTGAATCCTAAAATGATCGCCACCATAGTGCTAACCCAATGCCCTGCGCTTCCCACACAATTTAAACGTATTTTAGAAGCCAAAGATGTAGTGCAGTCCTTTGGTTTAAGGGTGTTGAATTCTGTGACCTTTTGTCGAAACATTTATGATGACAGTGAAGAAAAAGGTTCCTCTGTGGTCGAAATCGAACCCGATGGCAAAGCAGCCGATGAGATCCGCGCCATAACGGATGAGTTATTCGCCATGCCACCAGAAAATAGCTATGAGCTTAACTGATCTTAAACGTAAGAAACCCAAGCAAATCATCAAGCCGGTTTCTGTCGATGATTTCATTGAAGATGCCAATAACTATGCCTTAGGTAAGGCGAGTTTATTAGCCGCGGCTCAGACTCAAGCGATAGTTAAGGGCTTAGATAAAAAGTCGACTAAGATTTATCGCCACGCGACCTTTACCCTGACAGAGAAGAGTATTGCTCAGCTTGATGCCCTATCGAAATCCACCAGCATTGCAAAATCTCGCTTACTGCGTATTTTAATTCATGAGTTTAGCCAACTCACACCCGCGCAGCAGGACCAAATTGCCAATAAACGCCACGACGAAACCTAAGTTTCAGGGATTCAAGGAATCAGAGCTTCTAGAATCCTGAGCTCCAAGCTGCCTTAAGCTCAAACTCAAGATAGCTAAACCTCAAGAAATTTGGGAAACTTAGGCTTCAATCTCATAATGGTACTTCTCGCTTAAGCTTCTAAGGTGATAAACCCAATCAGAAAAATCAGCCTCGCTAGGTGTCATTCTATGGTCAAGCGATTGCCACACTCTGACTGCAATCTCGTATTACTACTGTGTTCTCGTATGACAGTTACGCCATCGCCAAAATATGTATGGCCACAATAGGCTAGTGCTCACACTTTCACCCAGCGGCCAGTTCAATGCCTTGGGGCGTTTCGTGAAACTTACCTTTACCTATGAGTAACTGAATCAATGCTTCAGCACTAAGATCGGCGGCACTACAAGTATGGTATCGAGCCGCAAAGCCAAACTTTTGTCCCATAAGGCATAATAATTCAGGCTTTATAATAGCGGCCCCTTGCGCTACCATCAGCGCCATAACATCATGACCGTGAACAGAATTGGACATATGTCCTCCTAAAGATGCAATATTATTGTTCTTTATATCCTAACGGTTGAATTTGAACCCTGATCTCGCGCACAGACTTTCTAATTGATACCACTGCGCTGACATCTGTGACGATAATGTGAGCCATTATGTCTTTAATCCTATTATTGACCCAACAGATGTCGCTGTACTTAGTGATCGTTTACTTAGTCAGTAAAACGCCGCTGTTTAAACTGTTTGCCGAAACCTCCCCGCGTCTGCCACATAAGATTTTTATGTATCTGATTTTTTCGAGTTTCTGCATCATGGCCACCTATTTTGGTGAGCAAACATCAGGCGCGATTGCCAACACCCGTGCTATGGGCGCAGTGTTAGGTGGATTACTTGGCGGGCCCGTTACCGGTTTTCTGGTAGGACTAACAGGTGGCCTTCACCGCTACAGTATGGGCGGCTTTACGGAAATAGCCTGCGCCATTTCCACCACCTTAGAAGGCTTATCCGCAGGGATGATAAGCTTCTACTTAAGACGTGCGGGTAAAAGTGAGCTTATCTACAATCCAATACTCGTTTGCCTAGTGACTTTTTATGCCGAAATGATGCAAATGAGCATCATCTTACTGGTCGCCCGCCCCTTCGATGATGCGTGGGAATTAGTGCGCCAAATCGCGCCGCCCATGTTGTTAGTCAATTCAGTGGGAGCGGCACTCTTTATGAGCATGATCCGCGACCAAAAAACCATGTTCGATAAACTCTCCTCCAGTTTTTCAACTAAAGCATTAAAGATAGCCGAACGCAGTGTCGGACTCCTATCCAAAGGATTTAACGAAGAAAGCAGTAGCCGTGTCGCCAAAATCGTCATAGAAGAAACCAATGTGGGCGCAGTAGCTATCACTGACAGGGAAAAACTGTTGGCTTTTATTGGCATAGGCGCCGATCATCATCTGCCTGGTACGCCAATTTCTTCCAAGATCACCTTAGAGGCAATCAATCAAAATAAAGTCATGTTTGCCGATGGCGTTGAAATACCCTATTCATGTTCTATTTCAAGCAACTGCCGCTTAGGGTCGAGTCTGGTGATCCCACTGCGCAGTGATACCGAAGTCATTGGCACCATTAAACTCTACGAGCCGAAAAATAAGCTTTTTTTGAATATTAACCGCACCTTAGGTGAAGGTATTGCGCGTCTGTTATCAAACCAGATTCTTTATGGCCGGTTTGAACAACAGCAAAATCTGCTGACTCAAGCCGAATTAAAATTACTGCAAGCGCAGGTTAATCCACACTTTCTGTTCAATGCACTCAATACCATTAGCGCGATTATCAAGCGCGATCCCGATATGTCTAAGCAGTTGCTGCAGCAGTTATCTCAATTTTTACGGATCAATTTAAAGCGAACGACAGGCTTAGTGACGCTTGGGGATGAGCTAGATCACATCGCATCCTATCTCACCATTGAAAAAGCGCGTTTTATTGATAAATTACAAGTCAGTATCGCGATACCTGAATCACTCTACCACTGCAAAGTACCGGCCTTTACCCTGCAGCCGATTATTGAGAATGCCGTAAAGCACGGCACTTCGCACATGATAGAGCAAGGGCAGATCAAAGTGACGGGCAAGCTCGAAAATGATGTGCTGGAATTAGAAGTCACAGACAATGCCGGATTATATCAGCCCGTTGAGGGCTCTGAAGGCCTAGGGATGAACTTAGTGCATAAACGCATTCAAAATATTTTTGGCGAGCAATATGGTGTCACTGTGGAATGCGAAGCCGATGAATTGACTCGTGTCACCATAAGATTACCCATAGAAAGACCTGAGATATCCAATATGGACACCCGCACGTGATCACTTGTTTAATTGTTGATGATGAACTGTTTGCTCGTGAAGAATTAGCCGATCTTTTGGGGCAAGAACACGACATTGAAATTGTTGGTCAATGCGCTAATGCCATCGAGGCGTTGCAAAGCATAGCCAAAGAAAAACCTCAGTTAATTTTTCTCGATATCCAAATGCCGCGCATTTCGGGCATGGAACTTATCGCTATGCTCGACCCTGATAACATGCCGAAAATTGTGTTTGTTACCGCTTACGACGAGTTTGCCGTCAAGGCCTTCGATAACCATGCCTTCGATTATTTGCTTAAACCGATAGATGCCGAGAGACTTAGTAAAACCCTCACTCGGGTGCGTAAAAATCTGACGCCTCAAATTATGGATCCCATTACCCCAAAGCGTCTGGAACATATTCCCTGTTACAGCGGCAATAAACTCAAGGTGATTGCAATCCAAGATGTGGAATATGTGTTCAGTGATTTAAGCGGCATTCATGTGGCCAGTACGAAAGGCAAAGTCCATACCCAATTGACCTTAAAAGTGTTTGAAGAAAAAACCCCACTGGTGCGCTGCCATCGGCAGTATTTGATTTCACCTAAGGCGATTGCCGAAATTGAGCTGTTAGACACGGGCGCCGAAGTCACCACCCATTCGGGGGATAAAGTGCCCGTATCACGGCGCTACCTAAAGAGCCTTAAGCAGCTGTTCGGCTTCCAATAACTCAAGGAAAAGCCATCTTAACGGCATGTTTTTAACCATAAGATGGCTAACAACACCCGCCGTTAACATACGATTGCAACCACTCAAGCCCACCTATTACCGCTCACCCTGCATTTTCGACCACTCATTGAGATTGCGAAGTTTTATATCAAAAACTTGTTTACACTCGCCAGAACTCAAATGGGGAGATAACAAAAATGATGTGGTTCCTACTCTGTGTCGGTCTGCTGATCGGCGGCTACTTTATCTATGGCGCCTTTGTCGAGAAAGTCTTCGGCATTAACGCTAATCGTCAAACACCCGCTTTCGCTCAAACTGATGGCGTCGACTTTGTGCCTATGTCTAAGGGTAAAGTCTATTTAATTCAATTATTAAACATCGCAGGCGTAGGCCCAATCTTTGGTCCTATCTTAGGTGCTCTCTATGGTCCTGCGGCCATGTTGTGGATTGTGGTTGGCTGTATCTTTGCGGGTGCCGTGCATGACTACTTCTCTGGCATGTTGTCAGTGCGCAACGGCGGCCAATCTGTGCCAAACCTTGCGGGTAAATATTTAGGAAAGAGTGCCAAACACTTCATGAACGTGTTTGCTATCGTGCTGTTATTGCTGGTTGGTGTGGTCTTTATCTCTGCGCCTGCAGGTTTACTGGGCAAGCTTACCGGTTGGGACGTCAGTATTTTCGTCGGCATTATCTTCGTCTACTACCTGATCGCAACTGTGGTGCCAGTCGATAAAATTATCGGTCGTCTGTACCCCTTCTTTGGCGCTTTACTGTTCTTCATGTCGTTCGGTCTGGCTTTCGCGATTATCCTATCAAGCGAGCACACCTTACTGCCGAACGTGCAAGCGGGCGATTTCTTCCAAAACTTAAATCCAAATGACATGCCACTTTGGCCTGCGCTATTCATCACCATCGCCTGTGGCGCGGTATCGGGTTTCCATGCAACTCAATCACCATTAATGGCACGCTGCGTTGAAAACGAAACCAATGGTCGCTTCGTCTTCTTTGGCGCTATGATTGGCGAAGGCATTATTGCACTGCTTTGGTGTGCGATTGCATTGTCATACTTCGGCGGTGTTGAAGGCTTAAGTGCGGGCATGTCAGGCAACCCTGCCAACGTGGTCTATGAGGCTTCTACTGGTCTGTTAGGCGCTGTCGGTGGCTTTATGGCTATCCTAGGTGTAATTATTCTGCCGATTACTTCAGGTGATACGGCTTTCCGCTCTGCGCGTTTGATTCTGGCTGAATTTTTCAACATGCCACAAATCTCACTGCCAAAACGCTTAGTGTTAGCTCTCCCACTGTTTGTTATCGGCGGTATGTTGACTCAAGTGGATTTTGGTGTCATTTGGCGCTACTTCGGTGTGGCAAACCAAACCACCGCGGTATTAATGCTGTGGACGGCTTCGGCTTACTTGTTACGCCATAACAAACTGCATTGGATTGCGACTATTCCAGCGATGTTTATGACCACAGTGGTCATCACCTTCCTGCTGAACTCGTCAACCTTAGGTGCAGGCTTACCGATGACGGTATCAACCATAGCGGGCGTGGTCACCACCTTAGTGATTACAGCGCTGTTGATTGTTAAAACCAAAGGTAAAGGTAAAGGTAAAGGTGAGATTGATTTACCGGTAGAAACTGAGCTTAAAGAAACAGTCAAAGACTAGTAAAACAGTCCGAATGACCAAGCTAAAACAGGCGCTTTATTGCGCCTGTTTTGATCATACTGCTCCATCAATAATAGCTATCGCAGGTTTACGCTAGCAAGGTATTCAGGCTTGACTCGATACCATTGCACACTGTATCAGGCATACAAAACTGCTATACTCCCGCCATAGCACACTGCAACATGCATAATATGAATCAATCGAATAACCCGCTCCACGGCATTAAACTGGAAACGATCATCACTTACTTAGTCGAGAAATACGGCTGGGAAGAATTAGGTGAGAGAATTAATATCCGCTGTTTTACCCACGATCCCAGCATCAAATCCAGTTTACGTTTTTTAAGAAAAACAGAGTGGGCGCGAGATAAAGTCGAATATCTTTATTTAAGAGCCAACAAATTACCGTTACCGCCACCTAAAGCCGAAGCGAGTCAAACCGCTAAAAAGCCTGCGGCAAAAGTCGCGACTAAAAAGCCCACTCAAACCGCTCCTGAAAAGCCGGCTAAAAGTGATAAACCCAGCTCAGATGGCACAGTAAACAGTCATATTTGGGGCAATAATTAATCTTCGCCTCTGCAGCCATAAAACGTAAACAGCCCTAAAATAAGGGCTGTATTGTCGTGATGAATCTATTACTAATCGATTTTCACGGATCTATTTGCGGCGAATAGCGCTCACTTATCGAATTTTGAACCAATAGCTTGCACACTTTTTAGCTGAACAACCCAAAATTGACTTCAGTTTTCAAATCTATGGCCGATACCGACTGTTATAGTGACTTGAGTATCAACGCAGTTTGCATCAATGGAGTGTTAAATGAACATTAATGGAATAAACAGTAGCGCAACTGGCTCTGCTTTCACCGCCATATCAAGCGCATATATCGCAGCGACACCAGCCGCAACACAAACAGCGAATAGTGAGTCCGCTGACTCACAAGATAGCCAAGACACTGTCTCCATTTCTAATGCGGGCCGCGCAGCTTTATCCGCAGATGTGGGCGCAACCTTAAGAGACAAAGCCTCAGCCAAAAAGAATGAAGTCGACAATGCCTCATCAGAAGAACCCATGACGTTAATTGATCAGCAGATCCAAAAAATAAAAGAGCAAATCAAGGCACTCCAAGAAATGTTGGCCAAGCTTGAAAATGATGACTCAGAGACCGCAGATCAGCAACGTAAGATGATCCAAGAACAAATAATGCAGCTGAGTAGTCAGATAGCAACCTTGACTGAGAAGAAGATGCGCGAAGCCCAAAAAAAGGAATCGGCTTAAATTAAGCGGTGATGATACTGCGCTAAGCTAACCCATGTTCACAACATCGACATGTTCAAGTGGTTTATATATTCAAGCCGTCTAGTTGACCCTACTTAGATAGGAAAACTGAACATCAAACGCCAAATGTTCAATCCATCACCACGGCGATAGCTGAATCCAATACGATCAACACCCAGCAATTCGCCCCCAAGGGGCTTAGAAAACGCGAGGGAAAAACCAGCCTCATAACTGCCTGAAACTATGGTATCTTGCTCTATCTCGCTGATAAATCTGAGCTCATTGAAATACCAATAACCCACAGCAAAGATCCTTGGTTGCACCTGCAGATCCCACCATTGCCACCGCGGCGCTAATCCTAAATCCACGCCAGTTTGTAACACCGCAAATTGATCGGCAAACTTGCCATAGTGCTCACTGTACCCAGCGAAACGTAATCTCGACACCCACACCGCATCTTGCCCAGCTAGGGTAAAATCATACAAGCTACTGATCCCAGAGGCGATAATGGCAACGTTATCGTTTTTATCGAAGTTAGTACCAAAACCGATATCTAAATACCCTTCCATTCGAGTGTTTTCGCTCGCCTGCCAGTGGTGCTCAAAACCTGGGGTAATGGTCATAGTGCCTATCGACGACGGTAACTCGCCTTCGGTGATATCTTTGGCTAAATAATCAAAAAAGCCAAAGGAGATAGGTAAACGTAACCAAGTCTGGCTTCCGCTATCTTTCTTTAAATCAAAACTTAACGGAATACTGACCACGGTCGCATTTTGGTTAGCGGCGCGATACACACCAGTGCCGAGATAACTGCCAAAGGCATAAACAGAATTGGGATTACTGCTCAACTCTATCGGATTGCTGCCATTGGCATTACTGCTAGGCACGTGACTGATAGAAACAGGATCAACAGACACGCCAGCATCATTTGCTTGAGACGCAGATGTAAGTGTCGCAGGTGTAAACGTATTGGCGGGGGATGCACTATTGGCGAAAACGGCAGGAACAATGCTCAGAAATACTAAGCAAGTTAACGACAAACATAATGGCAACCGACTGAAAAAATGGCTCAATTGACTTAAACCTTACTCATTTCTGACTCAATCGGTCGACCTATCATAAATACAAAGCTACTTATTTTCATCCATAAAATGATATTCAGACATCATGTGTCCAAGCTCAGTGGATTTGGTTTTTAAGTAGGCTTCGTTGTAACGATTCTTACCAACTTGCAGCGGTACGCGCTCAACCACTTCGATGCCAAACTCCTTCATTGCTTTCACTTTACGAGGGTTATTGGTCATCAAACGCACATGCTTCACGCCTATCTGTTCCAGCATAGGTTTGATCATGTCGTATTTACGCATATCGGCTTCGAAGCCCAGTTGCTCGTTGGCTTCAACTGTGTTGGCACCTTTATCTTGCAGCTCGTAGGCGCGGATTTTATTCAACAAACCAATGCCACGGCCTTCTTGGCGCAAATAGAGGATAAAGCCACTGCCCGTTTCCGCAATATTTTGCATCGCCGCTTGTAACTGAAAACCACAGTCACAACGCAAGCTAAATAACGCATCGCCAGTTAAACACTCGGAATGAATTCGACCCAACACAGGTTCATCCGCACTGAGCGTACCGAATGTGAGCGCAACATGCTCTTTGCCTGATTCTGTATCTTCAAAACCATGCATGGCAAACACGCCCCAAGGAGTGGGTAACTTTGACGTTGCGACATATTTTATCGACATACTTAACCTTAACGACAACTCTCATTCCATGAGACGAATAAGATCCCTAGAAACAAACGAGGATTAGGCACTTAGCCAACTAAGCGCACTATTCTAAAGTGTTTTTGAACAATCAAGAAATACTTTAGTGTTTTAATCAACTAAACCAAACATGAATGTCATTTTCGATGGGCAGCACGAAGGAATGGATTAAAACGAAGCTGTGCATAAAGTACTAGGCGCACAAACACGCGATCGACACTCGATCCCGTGTCAGTGACAGCCTAACCCACATTAAAATTTTGCGGGCGCGTATCCAGTGACTTCCTTTAGCCCCATTTCACGGCCGATAGCCGTCATAGGGTGGATCACCACAAGACCTTTGACAGACTTTTTCAGTTTGCCCATGTCCGCTTGTTCATCTTTAGTCAAAGCGCGATGGAAAGACAAACCTTTGATATCTGAACCTTGCTTATTCAATAAGCGGGTTTGTTGGCCTTTCACACTGCCAATTTGCTTAGTGACTGCAGCGATTTCGCGCTTGAACTGGGCAATAATGACGTCATCGCCTCTTTGTTCAGCCGCAGCAAGTTTACGACGAAATTTATCTAATTTATCGTTAAGCTGCTGCAGTTCTTGCTTTAAATTCATTCTGTTACCTTAAATTACCTAAGTTAGCCACAGTAAAATCTTAGCCTGATTATGCTAGCGTCTGTGTCAAGGCCTGAGATTATAGCAGCAAGTTACAGATCCTCGTTACCGCTTTTATAACAAACGAATGATCTGATTGCTGCTACCGCGGAATACGAGACTTGGATCGGCAAGACTTTGTTCAAATTTGCCATCCACCAGTACATCAATATAGGCCAACACGGCGCGCTGTTCATCACTCAACTCATCAAGCACATAACCCGTCCACAGCCAAATATCTTTACCTGCACACTCGCTCTTGACTCGTTTGACGAGCGCCAAAATGGCACTGAGATTGACAGGCAATAAAGGATCGCCCCCCGAGAGCGATAAACCACGGCGTACAATCCGCTTGTCATTGAGATCGGCAATCATCCTATCTTCCATCGTCCTATCAAACACATGCCCAGAACGGGGATCCCAAGTACTTTGATTGTAACAACCACGGCACTGGTGCTCGCAGCCAGAGACAAACAAGGTCGCACGGGTACCAGGGCCATTGACCACATCGATAGGGAAATATTGATGGTAATTCATTGATAGTACTTCATAGTGCATTTCATCTTTTAACATTGGGACTTATCCCATGGCACTATTTGATTTGATGCCACGTGATGCCACGGAATAAGTCTAACAAGCAGAATAAAATAATAGTGTTACAAGTGTTTGATCCTACGTTTTACTTCTTCCTGTTTACCATAATTAAAGGGTCGCGCATCTGGGCTGCCTAAGTAACCGCACACTCGGCGCGTCACTGACACCCGACTTGGCTCATGGTTGCCGCACTTAGGGCAAGTGAACCCTTTACTAGTACAGCTAAATTCGCCAGTAAAGCCACAGTCATAGCATTCGTCGATTGGCGTGTTCGTGCCATAGTAAGGCACGCGGCTATAACTATAATCCCACACGTTTTCCAGCGCTTCGAGGTTATGCTGCATGTTGGGATATTCGCCATAACAAATAAAGCCGCCGTTCGCAATTGCGGGATATGGCTGTTCAAAATCAATTTTATCGTAGGGGTTAACGCTTTTTTCCACATCAAGGTGGAAACTATTAGTGTAATAGCCCTTGTCTGTCACGCCTGTGACTAGGCCAAATTGCTTCGCATCCAGTTTACAAAAACGGCTGCAGAGACTCTCACTTGGCGTGCTATACAGGCTAAAGCCATAACCTGTTTCAGCCTTCCACGCATCCGTGGCGGCTTTAAGATAGGCAACAATAGCGACGGCTTTGTCCCTTAATTGTGCATCGTCAAATACATGGGTTTGGGTGCCATAGAGTGCATTCATGGTTTCATGCAGGCCAATGTAACCGAGTGAAATCGAAGCGCGACCATTTTTAAAGATTTGAGAGACATCATCATCGGCACGTAAACGTACTCCACAGGCGCCTTCCATATAGAGGATAGGTGCCACACGGGCTTTAACGCCATTGAGTCGCTCAATGCGAGTATCCAGCGCTTTACGGGCTAAGACTAATCTGTCATCTAAAAGACGATAAAATTCCGCTTCATCACCCTTAGCTTCCAAGGCAATTCGCGGTAGGTTTAAGCTCACTACCCCGAGATTATTGCGCCCTTCATGCACAAGTTCGCCATTTTCCTCGTAGGTGCCTAAAAAGCTGCGGCAACCCATTGGAGTTTTAAATGAACCTGTGACTTTCTCGACTTGCTCGTAATTGAGAATGTCGGGATACATGCGCATAGTTGCGCATTTGAGTGCCATCTGTTTGACATCGTAATTGCAATCGCCAGTCTTGTGATTAATGCCATCGCGAATCGCAAACACTAACTTAGGGAAAACTGCCGTCTTGCGATTTTTACCTAATCCCGCCATCCGTACTTTCAGCATAGATTGCTGAATTAAGCGGGATTCCCATGATGTGCCTAACCCAAAGCCAAAGGTCACGAACGGTGTTTGGCCGTTGGCGGTATGCAAGGTATTAACTTCATACTCCAAAGACTGAAATGCATCGTGACATTCTTTTTCAGTTTGCGCCGTGGCAAAAGCTTTGGCGTCGGTGATCTTCCAATTCAGGGCGATTTGGTAATGTTTGTCGTAGCTCTTAGCAACAAATGGCGCTAACACTTCGTCGATACGATTAATGGTCGTGCCGCCATAAATATGGCTCGCCACTTGGGCAATGATCTGCGCGGTGACGGCTGTCGCCGTTGATATAGACTTAGGGGTTTCAATTTCGGCATTTCCCATTTTAAAGCCATGGGTCAACATACCAGCCAAATCAATCAGCATACAGTTAAACATCGGGAAAAAAGGCGAGTAATCTAAGTCGTGGTAGTGGATCTCCCCCGCTTCATGGGCAGCAACCACGTCCTTTGGCAAGATATGACTCTTGGCATAATGTTTGGCGACTATGCCCGCGAGCAAATCCCGCTGAGTTGGGATAACTTTCGAATCTTTATTGGCATTTTCATTGAGTAACGCCGCATTGCTTTGCTCGACTAAACCACGGATTTCGAGGTTTAATTTACTGGTCGCTTCACGGCACACATCTCGGTCGTGACGGTATTCGATATACACCCGCGCCAAGGACTTATACGGCCCTTCCATCAGTAAATTCTCCACCGCATCCTGTAGATGATGGATATCAACTTCGGTTAAGGTCGCAACGCTTTGACTGATACACGCTGCCACTGTCGCTGCATAGTCGCCATCCTCTATTCCAACTGAGTTTGCAGCGGCATTCACTGCATCCCGTATCCTTGTTTCATCAAAAGGTGTGCGGCAACCATCACGCTTAATTACGACTGGCATTGTTCAGTTCCTCTCCATCTCGCCTAAAAATTAACACTACATCTAGTGATTTTAAAATCATAAAACACAATATGTAGAGCATTAGGCTACAACGACGGTGAGGCGTCCATGATCCAGATCATAGTTTTTAGGATGAAATAAAAGAACAAACCAGAACTGCAGCTAGGCCCAATTATCTGAAAATTGCGCCTTGACCTGCTGATTAAACCCAGCTAGTTGATGCCTGAAATCAGTGATGCTCAAGCACCATAACTCAAGATTAACGCTTAGCGAGTGCAAGATAACTACTGAGTTGGCCCGATGCCGACTGATGCGAGCCCATAGATGAAGCGAGTTGCATCATAGATTTAAGCCCCTGCCATTGCTGTTTTTGAGCATCTGTTAGCGGTGGCTCGGAATTCAAATAATCCGTTAATTGGCCAAGGACTTTGGTGGCTTTTTGGGCGAGCACCGGCGACTGAGCATCATCCATATTGGTCAAAACGTTTTTCGCATCGACCAAAGTATTAATCAGGGGGTTGTTCGGTGATTTTTTGGCTAATGATTTGAGCTCATCATCTAAGAAATCTTGCAGCGACTGCTTACTCGACGTGGTTGTGCTCGGAACTGTAATACCGTTTTTTGATAAACGGTCGAGTTGCACGTCCGATAAAATGCCGTCTTTTTGTAAACGTGACACTAATGCGGGAATATCGGCGACACCAAATTTGCCATCGGCAAAAAAATCCTTCGCCATCGACTGAATTTTCTGTGCACGTTGCGCCCGTGGCGACAGCGCTATCTCATCGGCTTTACCCGCGTCGGGTTTAGCGGCATCCGTCTGAGTTTTCTTGGTCTCAGTGGTCGCATCGGTTTTGGCCGTACTCGTCTTTTGGCTATTGGCACCATAGGCATCGGCGATACTGGTACTGCTGCGATTAAGATTGAAGGCATTTAAAATAGAATTCATCGTCAAAAATTCGGCGTCTAAGACTCAATGACGGTTTTAAAGCAAAAACTAAGCCAATCAAGTATTAATCTGTGCAGAGCCTGAATTTTCGGGTAGCGAACAGCACCAGTAGCTTTATCTCTAGGACTGTAAATCTTTAATAAGGGCAAGACATTGCCGCCTCAGTAAATCGAGTGCCTCGGCATCCATCTGCACTTTATTCAGCAAAGTTTGTTTCAAGGCTAGGGCTTCATGCTTAATCGCCTCTCCCTGAGCCGTCAGAGTGATCAATTTTTTCCGCTCATCTTCAACGCAGGCCAAACGCGTGATCAAGCCTTTTACCTCTAACCGCTTAACGATAGGCGTTAGCGTCCCCATATCGAGCTTAGTCGCCGCCGATAGCTGGGTTTGACTGCAGCCATTTTGACGCCACAGGGTTTGCATCACCAGATATTGAGGGAAAGTTAACTCGTATGCCTCTAGTAAAGGACGATAAGCGCGCACTAAGGCATTACTCGCGGAATATAACGCGAAGCACACATTATCAGATAAACACAGTGCATCCCTTGGCGCTAGGCTTTGTGACTCTGGGTTTTGTAGCTCTGGGTTTTGACTCTGCTCTGTAGATCCGAGCTCTGGGTGAGATAAACAATTTTGCACGTTTAAGCGCCTGTCATTCAAACATAGCGCTATCTTATCCGATCCGCCCCATCGCATCTAGTTTGCGCGCAAAGTATTTGCATTGTGTCATGAAGCCACGTACAGTTGACGCAGTTAGTTTGCGCACAAACAAAAGGTTAATTTTCTATGAATAGCACTATTACCGAAACCCGTGAAATCCATTTAGCCAGTCGCCCTGAAGGCATGCCTACGGCAGAAAACTTTGCTTTAGTAAATAATCCCTTAGCACCGCTCGCCGATGGGCAAGTGTTGATAAAAAACCTGTGGATGTCGGTCGACCCTTATATGCGCGGCCGCATGGTAGATCGTAAGAGTTATGTTCCGCCCTTCGCCCTGAATCAAGTCTTAGAAGGCGGCTCGATTGGTGAAGTTATCGCGTCTAAAAACAGTGATTTCCCAGTAGGCACTAAAGTCAGCAGCATGTTAGGTTGGCGCGAGCACGCTGTCACTGACACGGCTGGACTGACCGCTCTGCCGCAAACCGAATTAGACAGTTCACATTTCCTCGGCGTGCTTGGTATGCCGGGCATGACAGCGTGGACGGGACTGACTCGCATCGCAGATTTAAAAGCAGGTGAAACCCTGTTTGTTTCTGCCGCATCAGGCGCCGTCGGCAGTGTTGCTTGCCAGATTGGTAAACTGATGGGTGCTCGCGTAATCGCCTCAGTGGGTTCAGACGAAAAAGCGGAATTGCTGCGAAGCTATGGTGTTGATGCCATCATCAATTACAAAACCTGTGGCAATCTCACCCAAGCGCTCACAAAAGCCGCGCCAGAAGGGATTGATGTGTACTTTGAAAACGTCGGTGGCGAGCATTTAGCCGCAGCGCTGAGCAATATGAAAGATCATGGTCGTATCGCCGTTTGCGGTATGATTTCGCAGTATAACGACACAGCGCCAACACCTGGTCCAGACAACTTGGCCCTGATAGTGATGCGTAAACTTAAGTTAGAAGGTTTTATCGTATCCGAACATTGGGCGCATTATCCTGAGTTTGCCGTGAAAATGGCTCAATGGTTAGCTGAAGGTAAAGTCAAAGCTGAACAAACCATTTATCAAGGGCTTGAACAAGCACCTGATGCCTTTATCGGTCTGTTTGAAGGTAAGAATCGCGGTAAAATGTTGGTGAAATTAGCGTAACTCGCCATCAAAGCGACATAAATGCTCAGTTTTAGATAGCAAAAAGTCGGTATAACGCGAGTTATACCGACTTTTTCTATTTGATAGTCAACTGTTTATCTTTTAACGTTTTAGCCCTTCCACAGTGCAGCTTCAATCAAGTGAGCCACCTTCTCCACAGCAGCTTCACCAGCGGCAATCGCCTCATCAGCACGGTGAAACTCCATAGTGCCGATATTGCCAACCTCAGGCACAATACAAATATCTGGCGGATCGCCCATCAAGCGTGCCCGTTTATGTCTTTGCTCTAAAATGCCCATAGATTGCGACATTACAGCGATCATGCCAGGATTCGATTTAGTGCCAAGTGAAAAATTATCGGTCAGATTGCTGACATAATCTCGGCCACGGGCAAACAAATCCATAAATCCAGTTTCTTGTCGCGCTGACATATCCATTTCAGCTTCAACGTTTTTTTGGCTCGTCATGCTCACAGGTAATACTTGGATGCGACCAGAATGATAACCATATAAATCCACAGCGATCACCACATCGACACCCATGGCACGGCTAACAGAAACAGGCACTGGATTCACCACAGCACCATCGACAAGCCAGCGGTCACCTTGTCTCACAGGCGCCAAAATCCCCGGCATAGAGCAAGAAGCCCGCACCGCTTGACGTAAATCCCCTTCAGTAAACCAAATCTCCTGCCCGGAGTACAAGTCGGTCGCAACCGCCGCAAAGGGACGATTGAGGTTCTCAATATTCACATCCCCTATTCGAGCTTGCAGCACATCAAATACTTTATCACCGCCGATAAGACCGCCTTTACGCCATCGAATGTCCATCAAGCCAAGTACGTCCCAGCTAGAGAAACTCCGAACCCATTCTTCTAATTCAGGTAAATGGTCATGGGCGTACGCGGCACCCACTAAAGCGCCCACCGAACATCCCGCAACTTTATCGGGTTTGATCCCCATGGCGGCAAGGCCATTCAACACGCCAATGTGTGCCCAACCTTTCGCAGCGCCACTGCCCAAGGCAATACCAACCGAAGGGGTTGTTCCGTTAGCCATAAATCATTCTCCTGTTGCTCAATCCACTACACGATAACGTAAAATCATTTCATATCCAGTGTCAATTGGTGAAACCAAGGCAATTAAGTACTTGTAACATCAATGTAAACAAATGCAGGCAACTAAGTGTAAATGGCACACTTTCGCGATAAATCAACGCGTGAAGCAGAGATAATCACCGATGTGGATAGCTGAGTTAGGGCGATTAAGGCTATAATCTGCCCTTACTAAGATTTAGGGGATATACCTTTGCAATTTACCGATTTTTCTCTGGACCAGCGTCTGCTTCAAAGCATAAAACATATGGGGATCACAGAACCCACCGCCATCCAGGAACAAGCACTGCCTATCGCATTGGCAGGTAAAGATTTAATGGCGTCATCAAAAACAGGCTCAGGTAAAACCTTAGCGTTTTTGTTACCCGCATTGCAAAGAGTCATTTCTACCCGCTCACTGTCAAAACGCGATCCTAGAGTATTGATTTTATTACCGACCCGCGAACTAGCACATCAAGTGTATAGTCAGCTTCGCCTGCTGGTCGCCAACACCCAATACAAGGCCATCAGCGTTCTAGGCGGTGAAAACTTTAACGATCAAGCGAAAGCCCTAGCGAAAGAACCGCATTTTATTGTCGCGACGCCGGGCCGTATCGCCGATCATTTAGAGCAAAAACATTTATTCCTGAATGGGTTAGAGTTACTCGTGCTCGATGAAGCCGACCGCATGTTAGATTTAGGCTTTGCCCCGCAGTTGAAAGCCATCAACGATGCTGCCGATCATAAACGTCGTCAAACGCTGATGTTTTCTGCCACGTTAGATCATGACGAAATCAATGATATCGCGGCAACGCTGCTAAAAAATCCAGCGCACGTGGCGATTGGCGCGGCTCACTCTGAGCATAACGACATTCACCAACGCATCTTCTTATGTGACCACTTAGACCATAAAGAAGCGTTATTAGCCCGTTTACTTAAAGATGAAACCCACAAGCAAGTGATCATCTTTACTGCGACGCGCCCAGATACAGAACGCTTAGCCGCTAAATTAACTGCGCAAGGTTTTGCAACCGCCGCACTCAGCGGTGATTTAAAGCAAGCCGCACGAAACCAAATCATGGACCAATTTGCCCGTGGCCAACAACAAGTCCTAGTGACAACCGATGTTGCCTCTCGTGGTTTGGATTTGCTCAATGTGTCTTTGGTCGTCAACTTCGACATGCCTAAATTTGCCGAGGAATACGTGCATCGTATCGGCCGTACTGGCCGTGCTGGCGCGAAAGGTGATGCGATATCGCTCGTCGGACCTAAAGATTGGGACAACTTTAAGAAAGTCCAAGTGTTCCTTAGAAAGACCTTTGAGATCAGTACGATTCCAGGTCTAGAAGCTAAATTTAGTGGTCTAAAAAGCAAAGCCAAACAGACACCAGCAAAACGTGTTGCTAAAGCCGAGCTTGCTAAAGGTAAGAGCAAAAGAACTAAAGCAGCCACACCGGCGCCTTCACGGGATAAGCGTTTTATCACGGGCGTGGACATTGGCGATGCACCAATGCGTAAAAAGCCTGCTGCGGCGAAATTACTGCAAGACAATGATACAGAAGAAGTTTAGAACAAATTAAAGCATACATGCCGGTGGATTTAACATCAGATTTTATTTCTGATACACAACACATTGGCTGATCGAATACTGGGAATTGACGCACTAAGCGCATCAGTCTGTCGCCAAGCGAATCAAAAGCGCAGGGTAAACACTGATCCTCACGTCATTTCCAGCTACAATAGCGCTATTATCGATATTTTGAAGGTGTAACATGAGAGTTTGTGGTGTTGAATTAAAAGGTGGCGAAGCCATTATCAGTTTATTGAGCTATGAAGGTGAAACCTTCAATGTGCCAGAATGCCGTAAGGTGTCTTTCACCGTTTCCCAATCTGCTACCACAGAAGCTATTCGTGAGTTTCACTTCGCTTTTCATAAGCTTATGCAAGATTATCGCGTTGATGAAGTTGTCATCATTGAACGTGAACAAAAAGGTAAATTGGCGGGCTCAGCCACAAGTTTTAAACTTGAAGCCGCGATTCAATTAGGTGAATTACCTGTCAGCTTACTGTCTCCTGTCACTATCAAAGAGCAAAACAAGCGCAATCCACCACAGGTTGATTTCGATAGTTTAGATCTTAAAAAAGTGCAGCAGTTAGCTTTCGAAGCCGCTTACGCCCAGCAAAATCGCCGTATTTTCGGCAAAGTTTAAGTAATGCGATGACTCAGGCTCCGAAGTCATTCGGAGCCAAATTCCCTATGAATCCATTAAAATACTTAAGCGGTTACAGCCCAGATATTCAACAGCAGGTACAGCAACATCTCGATGCTGGCACATTACCTAAGCTACTGTTGAAACGTCATCCTGTCATACATAGCGTTCGCAGCGATAAAGCGCTGTACGACTACACCCAAGCGATTAAAAACCAATTTTTACGCCAGTCGTCACCACTCTCGAAAGTGATCTTCGATGACAAAATTAACATTAGTCATCATGCACTTGGCTTACATTCCTACGTCGCGCGAGTTCAAGGCAATAAAATCAAAGCTAAGAACGAAATTCGCATATCTTCACGTTTGAAGCGTGTACCGGAACCCTTATTGCGTATGGTCGTTGTACACGAATTAGCCCATTTAAAAGAAAAAGATCACAACAAGGCTTTCTATAATTTGTGTACTCATATGGAGCCGGATTATCACCAGTTTGAATTTGATTTACGCTTATTATTGACCTGTATCGACGCCAACGTATCCCCTTATTCCGCAGATAAAGCCGACACTTGACCTTAGTATATTTTTCGCCCACAACTTGACTGATAATAGTTTTCATTTAGAATACTGAAGTATCTCACGCTGCAGAATTCAGTAACGACAATGACGAAACAGAATATCGATAAACTTTTGAGCAAGTGGTGTAAAAAACAAGCTAAAAAGTTACTCAAAACACAGCCGAGATCTGTTCCAAGTTCAGGAAAAGCGATTCCATCCTTATCTCATCTGAACACACTGACTGATAAATCTTTGACGAATAAAAAAGCTCAGCGTAAGCACCTCACCAAATTACTCACGAAACATATTTCACAACAAGAATTTGCCCATAGCAATAAATCCGCACTCAAGAAACAGTTAAAACTGGCAAAGGCTAAGTTTATTGCCGCTAATGATGCAACATTTTCATCGACTATGATTACTCGGCTCACTCCTTTACCCACAGAACGCAGCTTTGCATTACGTCCTTTTAAAAAGTCTCCCTGCGGTGGCTGTCCCGCTCTAAAAGGTAAACTGTGTAAGTGTGCATTAAAAGTGATGCAAAGACGCCAAGCAAGCTGATAGACGCTATTTAACGCTAGGTATTTAGTTCTGTTCAGTCCCTAATAAATAGTGCTAGTTACTTTAAAGGTCATCAACTGCCAAATTGAGTCTCTTAACAGTCAAAAGAATAACTCGCTATCAGACCCTAACTGAAGCTCACCACATCCGCTCTATTTATCCCCTTCTGTGTATATCGCTATTACTACGAATCGAATAAATTTTAAAGCTTCCTTACAACTCGAAGAATACTTGTGATAGCAGAAAAATATCTACAACAAGAAGAATGATGGAAACAAAAATGCCGATGAAATTTACATTTCATCGGCATTAATAAAATCTTAGAACGCTTATTCAGACTTGGCGAGACTTAGTTCTATTAGCCAAGGTTCATCATAGCTTCACGACTCTTCACCATATTGGTAAATGTGCGTAAGTCTTGATTCGCTAACTTGCTAGACATAGGAATATCCGCTTTCAACGGGTCAACAGGTTTACCATTGATATGGAATTCATAATGTAAGTGTGGACCCGTTGAGCGACCAGTATTACCTGATAAAGCAATCACTTGGCCTCGAGTCACTCGCTGACCTTTACGCACAAGCGCCTTAGATAAATGCAGGTAACGGGTACGGTACTTACCACCGTGGTCAATCACAATATACTTACCAGCGAACTGATGGTCAGTCACTAAACTAACAACACCATCACCAGGAGCAATCACTTTAGTCCCGATAGGCACTGAAAAGTCGGTTCCGTTATGGGGTGAAATACGGCCAGTAATAGGATGCTTACGATATGGATTAAAACGGGAACTCATGCGGGGTTGTTTAGCTAATGGATAACGCTGGAACGCACGTACTAAACTCTGGCCCTTGGCATCGTAATAACTGCCGTCAGTATATTGAAATGCACTAATTTCAGAACGACCGGTTTTAATACTCACGCCTAAAATTTGGCTACTGCCCGTTGCTTCACCTTCAACATATTGATCATTTACCAAAACAGAGAATTTATCGCCAACGCGTAAATCACGGGCGAAATTCAATTTTTCTTTGAGTAAATCTTCAATCCGCTGAATGTCTGCCGCAGCTAAACCCATTTTTTGTGCAGAGACGTAGAATGAGCCTTTAATATCGCCAGATATAATACGATTTTGCCAAACGCCTTCAACGTTGACTTCTTCAACATTAAAACTGCCGTCTTCATAACGTGTAAACACCACTTGGCGAGCGGCGTTAAAATAAAGTTCTAATTTCTGTAATTGGCCTTCGTTATCGAGCCAAAATTGCATTCTGTTACCAGGCAATAAGGTATCAAGTGCCAAAATATTTAAATCAGCTTCTAACACCTTATACATGGTCTGCTGATCAACACCCGCTTTCGAAAATAACCCACTTAAGGTATCACCAGAAACGATAATTCGCTCAAACTGTGGAGCGTTATTAATAAGGGTTGCTTGATCTTGGACTTCAGGTTCAGAAACTTGGGGGAGAATATTTTCAATATCGAGGACAACAGGGATACGCTGAGCAGTTGGCACAACATGACCATTATTCGGCATTAACATAGCAGCGCCAATCAACAAACCACCCATTAATAGAATGTTTTTTTGGGTCGATGATAAGTTCTGCAAACGGGTTTGCGATAAGTTGATAAAGTTGGGTTTGCCTGTCTGCAACGCTTTTCACCTTTCGTTAACTTTGCGTTTTATTTTTGAACCAGTCCCTATGAGGGAAGCCCGAATTTTTTCCAACTTATCCCAAAAATCCCATTATGACAAATGCTATTTCGTACTTTTACCTGACTATTAACAAGAAACATGCGCCAGTTGGCATTTTCAACTCAGTTTGCGCACATTATCCTAATGTTAAACACGCAAGAATCACAATAAATAACATATACAAAACAGCAGGTTATTTATTGGACTCTGAGAGAACGAGCGACTAAGGCAAAACTATCGTCATTTCGCTCCCATGTGAGGTTTTATTGATGTCGATGCGAGTATTTATCTGCTCTTTCATCTCAGAAACGTGCGAGATCACCCCTATCATGCGGCCCGAAGACTGCAGATCCATCAAGGTTCGAATCGCCAATTCCAATGAATCTTGGTCTAAACTGCCAAAGCCTTCATCGATAAATAAGGTGTCGAGTTTGATCCCCCCAGCATAAGCTTGCACCACATCGGATAGCCCTAACGCCATGGACAAGGCCGCCATAAAACTTTCGCCGCCGCTTAAGGTTGCCACTGGGCGCACTTTTGAGGTGTAGGCATCTTCCACTTCTAACTCGAGCCCAGACGCCTTGTTGCCCTTTGCTCTATCTTCCTTACGCAGCAAGCGATAACGTCCCTTACTCATCAGATGCAGCCTATGGCTCGCTTCGAGTAACACATCGTCGAGCAGTACGCTTAACACAAAACGCTGCAAACTGATCTTATTTCCTGTTTTCCCATTCGCCACATCGGCAAGCGTGCCGATAACCGCATATTCATCGTCTAACGCCTTAGCTTTCGTATCTGCAATACTGAGCTGGGTTTGAGTTTGTGTGAGCAATACTGTGCGAGTATGAAGTAGCTGCCATACCTGCTCTGCTGCGTGTAATGCTTGCTGCGCCGACTCAAGCTCGGCAGCGAGCTTAATGCTATCGGGTGGCACTTTATCTTTAAGCTTCAGCGCTAACTGCTCGCACTGCGCCTTGGTCAAAGCACTGCGCTGCTGGTAAGCCTCAATCTCGCTGGCTAATGCATGCAGTTGATCTTCATCCAGCATGGCCGCAAATAAGGCCTGTTGGTCGGTAAACCCCGCTGCGACTAATTGCTGATTGAGTTGCTGCTGGGCGCGCGTTTGCTGAGCTAATGCCGCCTCAGCGGTATTTTCGGCACCATTCAATGCAGCTTTAGCTGCAACAAAGGTTTGCCCTGTTTGTTGCTGAAGCGCCCTCACGTCAGCAATCTGCTGTTTAATATGGCTTATCTGTTGCTGGTTTTGCGTTATTGCTGCGGTTAATGCCTCAAGCGTTGCAAGCGCAGGTGGGACGCTTTGCTGCATGTGCGCCAACTGCCCCTGCAATAAATCCACTTTAGATTGCAGAGCACTGTCGTGTGTTTGTCCTTGCTCCAGCTTTTGTTGCAGATGCGTTTCCTGCGCGTGCAACAATACAATCTCTTGCTGTAACTGCTGCAAATCTTGATGAGCTTGCTCAGCTTGCGTGAGGGAAAATGCATATTGCGACAAGGTATGCGCATGTTGATCTTGAGAAATATCAACCGCAGTACCCAATTGGGCCGCGAGATCTTGCGCTTGTTGCTGCAAGGTTTCTAGCTGTGTTTGTAATCCACGGTATTCCGCTCTGGCTTTGCTCAGGATATCTTGGGCCGTCGTTTCAGCGTCTTGGGCCAATTGCAGCGCTTCATCACTTGGGAGCGGCTCTTGGCTCTGTGCTGGCTGCGGATGGATTTGGCTGCCACAGACGGGGCAAGGTTCATCTTGCTGTAATTGCCGCGCTAAAATGGCTGCCTGTCCTTGGTGCCAAGTCAATAATAGGGCTTTATGCGCAACCTGTGCTTGCTGATGCTCAGCATTGAGTTGTTGCCCTTGTGCTTTCGCATTGGCAAGTTTTGCCTTTGTCGACGATACCCTTGCCGCCACTTGTTGCCATTGCTGATAAGTCGACAATAACTGCTGTTGCTGCTGGTGCGCCTGTTGCAATGAGAGGCGAGTGTCGCTGTTAGCCTGCAATTGTGGCAAAGCCGATTCCAGTTCACGGCGTTTTTGGGTTGCGGCGGTTAACTCATTTTTACTGATCTGAAGCTGTGTTTTAGCTTTAACTAACTGCGCTTGCTCTTGCTCGAGGGTTTTATTGAGTCTATCCAGTTCCCTAAGCTGCGGCCCCAGCGCATTAAGTTGCTGTTTGGCTTGTTCCTGTTCCAGTAGCGACGCTTCCAATAAGGGCAAGTCTTGCGCTTTGAGCCCGGCATCATCAAAGGCTTGCTTGGCCTGAGTCAACGCCGTTTGCGCATGACTAAAGGCGAGATTGGCGGCTTTGGCTTCTTGTTCACGAGCCAAAAACACCTCAACCATAGGCGCTAAACGCTGCGCTTGTTTGGCTAAGTTCAGCTTATGGGTTTGCGCGACTATGCTTTCTTGCTGCGCCTCGAGCGCTGCTGCGGTTTGAGTTAAGGTATCAAACTGCGCAAATTCAGCCAGTAGATGCTGGGCGGCATCGCTGGCTTTAATGATTAATTGTTGCTGCTGTAATGCCTGTTCCTTGGCACTTTGAGCGAGCGCAAGTTCAGGCGTGAGCTTGGCTAATTCATTGCTAAGCTCGTCATCGGATGCTAAGCCCGCACTTTGTAAAATACCATCGCGGCGGCTGCGTTGATCTTTCACTAAGGCGCTAATATCGGCAGCCTTATTTTTTAAGGTATCTTCAATCCGGCGATAAATATGCGTTTGAAATAACTGACTAAATATCAGCTCACGCGCTTTAGAGTCCGCCATTAACAATTCGCGAAACTTACCCTGAGGTAATACCATCACTTGGCGAAACTGCTCCACATCGAGCCCAGTTAAGGCTTCAATCTCAGCGGTGGCCTCGGACACTTTACTGGCAACTAATAAGCTTTCATTGCCATCGGCGTCAATTTTATAGAGCTGTGCTTCGGGCTTTTGCACTGTCGAGCCGTCACCGCTTTTCTTAACTCTGTCTTGCTCTGGCACCCGGCGAATACGATAGCTGTTACTGCCGAGCTGAAAACTGAAAGTGACTTCTGTTAGTAAACTATTGTCGGCCATATCGCAGCGCATCTGGCTGCCTTCACGCTCATTACCTGTGGTTTTGCCATAAAGCGCAAAACAAATGCCATCGAGCAAAGTCGTCTTACCCGCGCCTGTGGGGCCGTTGATGAGAAATAACGGATTGCTTCCAAGGGCTGTAAAATCAAGTGTCTGAGTCGATGCAAAGGGACCAAAGGCTGACATTGAAAGGCTAAGGGGTCTCATGCTTGGCGCTCCTCATTGTGTAGCTTAGTCAGGAGGTCATCCATCACGGCTTGCTGTGCCTGCGTCAATGACTCGCCAGACACCTGGGAGAAAAAGTCACAGAACATATCCATCTCGCCTTTTTTGATATGATCCCGGCTCAAAGCGACCTGTTGCTGCGCCGCCATCAAGCCTGTCCGCTCTAAATGCAGCACATTAGGGTAGACGGCCCTAAGTTTGCCCATAGCGTCTAAAATCGCATGTTTATCGAGGAGCCTGACCATAAGGTAATCCTCACGTTTTGCATCCGTTTTACCTTGGGCGAGTAAAGTGTCTAACTCCCCTTCTAAGATGCGAACATCACGCATCGACGTTAACGGCAATAAACGGATATCAATCGGCGTTTGCGTGCCCAGTTCGACTAAGGTCACCGACTTGTGTTGATGTTGTTCACTAAAGGAATACTTCAAAATCGATCCTGAGTAACGCACATACTCGGCGCCTTTGTATTGCGGTCCGTGTAAATGTCCAAGGGCGACATAATCAAACTCAGTAAAGAGCTTTGGCGATATTTTATCGGCGCCACCAATACTGAGCGGTCGCTCTGATTCTGACTCACTGCCACCATCCAAAAAGCAATGGCTTATCACCACTTTGGGTAAGCCTTGGCTATCGTGCTGACGCACTTTTTCCAGCAACACATCCATGGCCATTTCGTGGCTCGATGCCTCACACTCAAACACTTGCCGTACTGTTGCAGGTTCAGCGTAAGGCAAGGGATAAAAAACCACATCACCGCTTGAACTTGACAAAGTAATAGGATGAATGTCAGCACTCAAGGGGCCAATAATATGTAACCCACTTGCCGCCATTTGTTTTGCCGCAAACCCTAAGCGCTCGTGGCCATCGTGGTTGCCGGCAATCATAATCACTTGCACGCCTAAATCCTGTACTAAGCGGTTGAGCACATCATCTAACAGCGCGACCGCGTTTGCTGGCGGAATCGATCTGTCATAAATATCCCCCGCCACAATCACAGCATCCACCTTGTGCTCATCTGCTAATGCAATAATTTGCTCGAGCACAAAGGCTTGATCATCCAGTAATGACTGATTGTGTAACTGACGACCTATGTGCCAGTCCGAGGTGTGGATAAATTTCATAATCGCTCTTTTAAAGAAGTGGTAGCGCTAAACCCGAGCGCATGTGCCGGCACATCAACGCAAATATAAGGCGGACGAGATAGACACTGCACGCATGCAAATCGGGTTAAATCGTATTAAATAAAGACATAGCGTTTAAATGCACATAGAAAAATGAGAAGCCTAAAAAGTGCATTAAAATTGACAGGTTATACTATTCAAAAACCTTGAAAGAGTACACCTATTGCTAAAGTAGGAAGAGACGTTGCGATCATCTTTAGAGGATATTCTGAGCGATATCCACCTCAGCTAAACTTATGAGCCAAGGTGAACGTCACTCAGATCAGATAAAATAAGATAAATTAACTTAAGCTTACGCGCTAAGATTAACTAATTCGCCGTTTAAAGCTGCGCTTATTGATTATAAACAATCAATTAGAATAAATGATATTGCGTTGCGAGGAGTTTAAAGCTCATGGCAAGGGACATAGTCACGACGAGCGGCTTGATGATCTTCGTGCCTTTGGTCACAACCAGACGAGAACCCAAAGTTGCGCCAATCGCTTGTCCTGCGAGCATGACCAACCCCAATAACCAAATCACTTTGCCGCCCAAGGCGAAGAAGATCAGCGAAGCTATGTTGGTTGAGAAATTAAGTAGTTTCGCGTGAGCCGTAGCCTTAGCCAAACCAAAACCTGCTAACGATACAAACGCCAGCGCAAAAAAGCTGCCAGTGCCAGGACCAAAAAAACCATCGTACAATCCCACACCTAAGGCGGCAGTGAACGCAAACGCGGTAGGTGTCAGTACTTGATGCTTATCGTCTTCAGAAATCTTTTTCGAAAATAAGAAGTAACAACCAATTGCCAAAATCAAAAATGGCAACATTAATTCCAGCACTTTGGTATCGACGAGTTGAACGAGAATAGTGCCTAATGCCGCGCCGATGAACGCACAGATCAAGGCTAACTTTACGGATTTAAGATCCACGAGTCCTTTACGGACAAAGTACAAGCTCGCAAAAAAACTGCCGCCACAGGCCTGCAGCTTATTTGTGCCCAAGGCAACCGCAGGCGGCAAGCCAGCCCACATGAGTGCAGGAATCGTCAACAAGCCACCGCCACCAGCGATAGCGTCGATAAAACCTGCCACCATAGCGACGGCAAAAAGTATCGCAGCGATTTGTAGCGTCAGTTCAAATTCCATAATGATTTATTATTCTTCTGATAAAAAAGGGAGTGATAGCTGGGCATTAGACTGCGTTTGCCAAATAAACGCAAAGGAGTTATTGTCGTCACTGCGTGAGCTAAACTCACACAAAATCTGTAATCCTGTTCGAATTCCCCCAACAATAGGGCATCAAATGTTGACCGAACTGCCGCCACTTAATTCCCTCCGTGCTTTTGAAGCGGCTGCACGCTTGCAGAGCATGACATTAGCCAGCAAGGAGCTGCATGTCACCCATGGTGCGGTCAGTAAACAAATCCGAGTATTAGAGGATTATTTAGGTTTTGCGCTTTTTGTGCGCTTACATAAAAAAGTCAGTTTAACCGATGAAGCCAAGCGCTATTTGCCCCATGTCCAAGCCGCGCTGCAAACCCTGTCAAGTGCAACGAGTGACCTACGCCGCCAGCCTTCTAAGCCACAAACCTTAGCCATCAATGTGCTGCCAAGCTTAACCATTAATTGGCTCATCCCGAGAATGGAGCAGTTTAAGTCCCGCCATCCGCACCTTTATGTCGATTTGTCGATTGGTGACTTTGCCGTGGACTTTAGCCAAGGCCGTTATGATATTGCGATTCGCAGCTGCACAGCTATTCCTAAGGGCGCGAATTATATCAAACTGATGGATGAGGATTTGTGTTTGGTTTGCGCGCCTTCGTTAGCGCCAAAACTGCAAAATATCGAAGATATCAATCACGTCACCTTACTGAAACACACTACAAGACCCGAACTGTGGGAATATTGGGCTGAAAAAGTGGGCTTAACACTCACCCAAGTACAAACCTTTGGCGTCGAGCATTTCTACATGCTCAGCCAAGCCGCCGCGAGTGGCATGGGGGCAGCGCTTATTCCGCGATTTTTTATCGAAGAGCAATTGGCAAACGGCAGTTTAGTCATTCCCTTTGACGCCCCTTTTACCAGCCCCTATCGCTATTACCTGCTCACGCCCAAATCCCCTAGCCTGCCGTTAAAAGCCCAAGCTTTTATTGACTGGTTATTAGAAGTGTTTGCGCCTTATCGCCACTAAACAACATTTGGAATGTCACCATTCCAGCAAAGTGCAATAACGCTATGTGTGCCAAATAAGACTATCGAGTGCTGAACACAAGTGCAGCAAATGGGCGCAAAAAAACGGCAATAAAAAACCACCAAGAAGGTGGTTTCTTAGACTCAAAGGTCAAAGCAAATCAGCATCAGTGATTGCAATGAGCACCGTGAACATGCTCATGGTCATCATCTTCCATAAACTCGTCATCACCGTCTTGGTGTTGCATTACGCCCCAACCGTCGGTCATACCACCGAATTCGGCGGCAAAATCATTCAACATGACTTCTTGCTCAACCAAAGTATCGTAATCAGGTACCATATTGAGGCAAACAATGATTTCCCACTTGCCCAGCTCATCATTCAGATTCAGCTCAAGCTCGCCTTGCAAGTCAGAATTTGTGAGTTCTTCTAACGCCGTTTCAGCATCACGTTGGTCATCAAAAACCAAAAAGAAATCAACATCTAACTCTTTTGTTAAATCGATTCCTGCTTCAGCCATTGCGGCCAGCATTTTACCATTGTCATCATCTGGAAATTGCATATCTTGCTCCACTGTTTCAGGCTTATTCTGCCGCAATGATTTGAACTGATTCACCATTAAAGCTGACGATATCGCCCGCAATAATTTTTTTACGCTTACGAGTTTCAACTTCACCATTCACTGTGACTTGACCTTCCTCGATAAAATGCTTGGCTTCGCCGCCGGCATTGCTCATGCCCTGCACTTTTAATACTTTGTACAATTCAATGAAATCTTCGCCAGAATGCAAAGCCAATTGATTAATTTGCGCCACTTAATACACGCCTTCTAAAAATAAACCTGCGGCATTATACCAGCACCGCACAAAATCCGCTGAAGATAATTTGGCTAGAGACGTCTTTCATCGGCGAGTAAACCGAAGAGCGATTCATCGAGCCAGTTTTCACCCATTTTGAATTGCTGCCTGAGTAAACCTTCAGGCCTGAAGCCACACTTTTCAAGAACCCGCGCCGATGCATGATTATCTTTGGCGCAATGACCAACAAATTTATGCACATTAAAACTTAAGCAGGCCCAATCAATAACCGCCATTAAGCTCTCAGTCGCATAACCTTTGCCGTGGCCCTCTGCGGCCAGCAAGTAACCCACTTCGGCACGCTGCTCATCAAGGCTTTGGCAATAAAGACCTGTTAACCCGACAAATTGCCCTGTATCGACGGTCTCAATCACTAAGGTGAGCCAATCGCCAGAACCGTAAAACCAAGTATCGGAGCGCTGCTGAAACTTACTGCGGATCACCTCTTGCGACTCAGGAACTCGCACATAGCGATTAATCTCAGGATCGCTGTGCAACGCATAAAAATGTTCCCAATCGCTGTCTTGTAAGCTCCTGAGTTTCAATCTATCGGTATAGAGTTCCAGCATAGTGACTCCGTGATGAGCAGATAAAACAAAAACGGCAGCAAACGCTGCCGTATCAAACAAGCTGTATCAAATAAGCCGTAAAACTTATGCGCGGCTGGTCACTTCAAGTAAATGAAAACCAAACTGCGTTTTAACTGGACCTTGCACTTCGTTTAATGGCGCGCTGAAGACGACTTCATCAAACTCTCTCACCATCATACCAGGACCGAATGAACCCAATTCGCCGCCTTGGGCGCCTGATGGGCAAGAAGAGTGCGCGCGAGCAATTTGAGCGAAATCTGCGCCTTCTAATATTTGCTGTTTCAGCGCTTGGCATTGCTCTTCGCTGCTGACTAACAAATGTCTTGCTGTTGCCTGGACCATAGTAAAACTCCTGTGAGGATCATGAGACATTTGCCCCAAATATCATTGAATTCCCATTAAAACATCCGTTTTAACAGGTTTTGAATCAACAGTATAAAAACTTTCTGTTGAATAAAAAAGTCTTAAAATGCCGTCATTCACATCAAAGTCAAATAACGACATATTACGGACTAAGCCTGTTTAGATGCTATCCAACGATCGATTTTGTTTTCCATGACCGCCATAGGTAATGAACCTGAGGTGAGGATTTGATCGTGGAACGCTTTTAAATCAAATTTATCACGCAAGGCTTTTTCAGCGCGGGCGCGCAGTGCCAGGATCTTCAGCTGACCGACTTTGTAAGACAAAGCTTGGCCAGGGATCGCCATATAGCGCTCCACTTCAGCGACTATGTCACTTTCAGCCATCGGCGAGTTGTCTTTCATGTACTGAATAGCTTGTTCACGACTCCAGCCTTTTGAATGAAGACCGGTATCCACCACTAAGCGCATCGCACGCAGCATTTCATCGGAAAGCTTGCCAAAATACTGGTAAGGATCCGTAAACAAGCCCATCTCAATACCTAAGTACTCAGCATACAGTGCCCAACCTTCCTCGAATGCCGTATAGCCACTGAAACGCTGGAACTCAGGTACACCGGTTAGCTCTTGCTTGATCGCAATTTGGAAATGATGCCCAGGAGCAGCCTCGTGTAAAGATAAGGTCGTCATTCCCCACTTTGGCTGCGCCTTGAGGTTATAAGTGTTGATATAAAACACGCCTGGACGACTGCCATCCACCGCTGGCGATTCATAAGAAGCACCCGCCGCAGATTGTTCTCTGAAGCTTTCAACCGGCTTGACCACGTAATCAGCTTTTGGCATCACATTAAAGTAGTTAGGTAAGACTTGATTGATTTTATCTTTCAACACCATATAACCATCAATCAAACCTTGACGGTCGCTGTAGAAATACTGAGGTTCGGAAGATAAAGACGCGAAAAATGCTTTCAAATCGCCCTTAAAACCGACTTGCTCACGTACCTTATCCATCTCAGATAAAATTCGCGCCACTTCACTTAAGCCAATTTGATGAATTTCATCCACAGACATAGTGGTGGTCGTATGTGAGTTAGCCAGATGCTGATACCAAGCTTTGCCGTTAGGTAAACCAGACCAACCATCAGTCGCCCGCGATTTAGGTAAATAGGTTTGCTTAAAGTAATCACGTAAGTCCGTCAACGCTGGCACGATACGTTCGGCTATCATGGCTTGATAACGAGCTGTCAATTCCGCTTTATCTTGCTCAGAAAAACTCTCAGGGAAATGCTGAATGGGCGAGTAGAAAATGCTCTGAGTCGCATCAGTCGTTAGCATAGCGTCTAACTGGGGAATAATGCGCTCTACCAACACCCGAGGTAACACCACTTTACTTTCAATGCCTTGATTCATCCGATTTTCAGCAAGTGCTACCCACTTGATGAAACCATCGACTCTCTGTTCCCAATTACGATAATCTTGAACAGTATTAAAAGGTTGTGCACTCTCGCCACTTCCCAACTGCACCATGGTAATAACAGTACTATAGAACTGGCTTATCGGCATAAAGCGAGATGGGAAAGTTTCGTCCACTAACGCCATATCACGGTCATAGACAAACAGGTCATAACTTAACTGTAAATCAGCGGGCAGTTGCTTTGGATCTATCGCGCGCACCTGAGCTAAATAGTGAGTATTAAGATCATGGCGAGCCTTGAGGTAATCTTCAGTCAGATCCCCGCCAAAATCGGCGTTATAGTCATTAACGCCGACAAAAGTGGCGTAGATGGGCTCAAGCTTTAGGTAATCTTTAAAATAAGCATCCACAAGCGCTAAATAACGCTGCTCGGCCGTTTGTGTTTCGCCCTGCTCTGCAACTGCATTAGCTTGGCTGTTTTCTTGAACTGCAGTGGCTTCAGGCTTAGAACAACCTTGAAGGGTGAAGATTAACGCTATCGATCCTGCCAATAAACCCAATTTCATTTTAATATTTTTCCTTTTTGGCCCGCTATTGCAGAACTGTTTCTATACTTAGTTCAAGGTCTGCTATCGGAGTTAATCTATGATCTACTCGTTCCGCAACTCAGGTTTCAGGGATCCAGAAACTGGAGTCTATAACCAAACCTATTTCATGGAAGTATTCAACCGAGAATGGCATCGTCACATGAGAGAACACCAAAGCTTGGCACTATTGTATCTGTGCCCTCACATTCATGAAACCGTCAAACAACCCCATTTACTCGAATTCTTTACCAAACAAGTGCAGGAAGCACTATTAAGAGCAACAGATATGATTGCTAGGCTTGATCATAATCACTTTGCGCTGGGTTTATTCAACATAGATGAGGTGGGAACTGAGGTAGTGTTAAAGCGAATAGAACAACAAATATCTGACTTTAACCAAGATTTTGGTAAAAATCATAAGCTGACAATCGATTATAAGCTTGCCGCCTGTATTTGCTTACCGACGCAAGAAAACAAAATCGAGTCACTCTTCAGTAATGTCAGCCAACTTTCACAAGATCTTGAAAAAAGCCATGATCAATCGCAAGCCTTAATCCGCTTACAGTAAGCTTGTGTTGTAATTAGTAGCAAAGAAAAAGCCCCTTTCGGGGCTTTCAAATTCAAACGCTAAACTGCCAAGCGATTACAGTGTGATGTTATGCATACGTGCTTTCTCTTTGATATAAGAGATATAGCTATTTGCACTCTTCTGCGTCTTCTTATCATTAGCAGCTAATACTGCACGGTTATAAGCTGACTTGTACTGTTTCAAACTTAAATGAGCCAAAGCTAATTCGAAGTTTGCTTCGCCAGGATGATCAATGCCCATGGATATGGCTTTTTCAAGCACAGGGATCGCAGCAGTGTATTGTTCATCCAAGTTTAGTAAGCGACCTTGTTTCAGGTAAGTCTTACCATCCTTGCTTATAGCGGCAGCTTTACCATAATAATCAGCTGCTTGCTTAAACTCTTTAGCATTTTGATAGAAACCAGCCAAAATCTCTAAGGACTTAGCATCCTCAGCAATCAAGCCTGACTTCATGTGTTTCTGATACACTTTAGCAGCTTGATATGGAGCACCTTTCTGTGCCATCAACTGTGCTAAACGGGTAATGTTACCCGCGCTATCTAAGAAACCATTTCTATAAGCTAAATCGTAAGTAGCAAGAGACTTGTCATAGTCTTCAACCATCAAATAAAACTGCGCTAATTGAACCCACAGTCTGCCATCTTCAGGGAATAATGGCACCATGACTTCTAACACGCCAACAGCTTTCTTATACTTCTTCTGGTTGAAGTAAGCTGTCAGTTTCATCTGATACAGACCTTTATCAGGAGCTTCAGCTAATGAAAGACCTTTATCGGCCACTTCAATGACTTTATCCCACTGTTTTAGCTCTGAATGCGCAATACCAATACGACGGTATATTTGAGAATCAGATTTACAAGTGAATTCCATCCACTTGTAGTAGTAAGGAATCGCCTCCTTAAACTTCTTCTCTTGTAACAGCAAATCCGCATAAAGACGCATAGTTGCAGCATGATCTGTGCCACCTAAAATATCAGCTTCAACAGCTTGTTTTAGGTACTTGATCGCGGTATCCATTTTGCCTTTTTCGGCATAAAAGTTACCCAACATACGTGCAACATAAGCCTTGTCGAAGTCGTTCTTAGCATTAGCTTCGAGCAAAATAGCAATGGCTTCATCTAACTGGCCATTAGTATAAGCTTCGAACGACTTTTGAACTTTCTTCGCTGCGCCTTCGCCTACCGCTTTAGATTGTCGTTTGTCGATAGGACACTTTTCTTCCGCTACCGCAGAAGAAAGCGTTAATGTCCCGCCACAAACAGAAAGCAATAATAGAGCTGCGATTTTATTAACATTACGCATCGTTATTTGCCTCCCTTATCTAAGGTAAAGTCCAGCTGAACTGTCTGACCAGGTTGCTTCAGTGGTTTGCCATCAACAATCTTTGGCTTGTACTTCCACTTCTTCAGTGCGCGAATCGCTTCTTTATCAAATAAACGCTTTGGCTCTGCTTGAATAACTTCAACGTCATCGATACCACCGAGTTCGTTGATGGTGAAACGAAGTTGTACCCAACCTTCTTTCCCGTCACGCGCCGCAGCAATTGGATACTGAGGTTCGATACGAACGATAGGCGTAGCATCACCATCGCGAGTCATCATATTGCCTAATTTGAAACCAGTACTTGCACCGCCAGCTTCTACACCGCCCATATTGAACGACATTGATGTATCAATATTACTTGATGAATCAGGTGGCGTTGTATCAGGCTTCTGTGGTTGCTCTGGTGGTGGTGGTGGCTTAGGCACTACCCTTGGCTTATTCTGTGCTTTTGAATCCTGTCTATCCATAGTGATTTCAATTACAGGGGTCTCGGCCGATGTTTCGCCGCGCTGTGCGCCGCCACCGACCAAGAACGCCATAAAAGAGAACAGAGCAAAAGTCACAGCAGCACCAATAATGATCGATACTAGTGCTCTTAGCATATTAATCGTTCCCCGCAGATACCGAAATTTTATCTATACCAGCCGCTTTCACTTGGTCTAGAACTTTCACAACTAAGCCGTGCATTGCGTCTTTATCAGCCTGAATCAATACAGCAGCTTCAGGAGCTTCAGCCAACATACGTTCAACGTTTGCTGTTACACGTTCGATATCAACCTGACGGTTTTCCATCATGATCACGCCCGTTTTACTGACGCCGATAAAGATGTTAGCCGAAGGCTTTGAAGTCGCTTGTGAAGCTTTTGGTTTGTTATAGTCCAAACCAGATGGTTTCACGAATGACGTTGTTACAATGAAGAAGATTAGCATGATGAACACGATGTCGAGCATCGGTGTCATATCAATTTGCGCTTCCTCATCTATACTGGAATGCTTTTTACGTGCCATGTTCAATCTCTCTCTAGTGGTGCGGCATGCTGTCTTTTAGCTTTTCTAAACTGATCTTCATTTTGGCATCAAGACGAGTACTGAAGAATACTCCCGATAATGCTGCAACCATACCTGCCATCGTAGGCATAGTCGCCATTGAAATACCAGCCGCCATCAAACGAGCATTACTCGTCCCCTGAACTGCCATCACATCGAACACTGAAATCATACCTGTTACGGTACCTAACAAACCTATCATTGGACAAATCGCCACTAAGGTTTTAATAATCAGCATACGTGCATTCAAATCTTGCTTCGCTTGGGACATCCAAGCTTCACGGATACGGTGTGCATACCAAGAGGTCGTTTCCTCTCTGGCGTCCCATGCAGCTATGATTGCTTTATGTTGCTTTGGTGATATCCAATTAAGATACCAATAACGCTCAAGCATCAATACCCACATTAAGAACAGAACAGCCGCTACAAGCCAGAGTACGTCGCCTCCGGAGGCCATGAAGCCCCTGACGGAATCCCAAATGTCCATCAGGTATAGCATCATTAGTCAGCCCTCTTCTCAGCATGTGCTGCGATGATACCAGCACTTTGCTCTTCAAGGATCTGAACGATTGACTTGCTACGCGCAACAACAACTGCATGCATCAACATTAACGGTAGTGCAGCAACCAGACCTTGAACTGTAGTGATAAGCGCCATAGAAATACCGCCCGCCATCAGTTTTGGATCGCCAGTACCAAATAATTGGATACTTTGGAAGGTTGCAATCATACCCGTTACTGTACCTAACAGACCCATCATAGGTGCGATAGCGGCCAGTACTTTAATGATTGAAATACGCGCTTCTAATGCTGGAGTTTCTTTCAGAATCGCTTCATCAAGTTTTAACTCTAACGTTTCAACATCAACGTCTTTGTTTTCTTGGTAAACTTTTAAGATACGACCTAAAGCATTGTTACCAGGCTTATCGACGTTCTTACGTTGGCTATTAACACGAGCGCCAATGATAGTCATAGTGACAAGACGTTCGATAGAGATTAATAAACCCAGTGCTAACAGAGCAATAATGATGTAACCGATAGTACCACCGGCTTCTAAACGGTCTTCAAAGCTAGCTTTGTTAGTGAAGATGTTTAGCAGTACACCGCGTGCAGGGTCAATATAAAAAGGTGCAGTACCTGAAGTGATTTTTTCCCAGTCAGCAACCGCGCTAACTTGGTAACCTTCTGGTTGTTGAGATAACTGCTGAATTAAACCTAACTCAGGGTTATAAACAACGTACTTGCCATCAGCAGTTAAGTTGTAAGCACCAACACGATGGATAGTCGTTGTTTTAACGCTTCCATCGATACCAGTAACAGAACCTTCGAACTTAACAACTTTGCCAGATTGCGCCATTTCAAACAGCTGCTCTTGCCAGAATTGCTCAAGTTCTTCGATTTTTGGTAATTGCTTGCGTGCACCTAAATCAGCAATAAATTTATCACGATTTGGGTATTGAGCACTGATGTTTGAGCTTGCCAGTTTACCAGCGAAATCACCGGCTTCACCTTTAACAACACCAAACATCTCACCCAAGTCACCTTGAGCAGTTTTCAGATCTTCTTCTAACTGAGCAATTTTACGCTCGTTATCTAAGAACGCTTGGTTTAAATCTTTACCACGTTGTTTTTCAGCGGCTAAAGCATCTTTTTCACGCTTTAACAGTGCAGCTTTATCACCACGTTCAGCTTGGAATTCTTGCTCACGTTTGCTGTTGATTTTGCCTTCTGCAGCGCGTTCAACTTTAACTTGTTGCAATAATTGGTCAATCGACTTAGGCGCATCTGCAGCACTAGCCATACCAGCAGTTAAAGAGAAACTTGCAGCCAACACAGCTGTAGTAATTAACTTCTTCATTATTGTGCAGTCTCCGCAGCAGGAATTGGTAACGCAAATAGATCTAGAGCACCTTGTTTACGGGCAATGCGGATACCTTTAGTCAGTTCACGCAAATAGCTGTCATCTAACTTATCCCAACCCTTAGATTCTGGGTTGTACATCCAGCCAGTCTTTTGATCTAAACTCTGTGCATAAAGAGCAACACGACCTAAGTTAAAGAAGTCAACCAATACTTCTTTACCATCTAGGTTTAACTTACCTTGGTTAACAGCAACCGCACTACCATATTCACGCTCGATGCTATAAGCATCAAGAATTAAACGGTACTTTTCGGCTAAGGTAACTTCAGCAGTATTAAGCAGGTTTTTCAGCTCATTAACACGATTAGTACGTACTTCAGAGTTGAAAGGTAAATCTAATTGAACAAACTGTTCTAACGACTCAACCATTTTAAACATTAATGGCACTACGCCTTGGCGAAGTTTATCAACACCATTGATGTCGCCTTGCACTGAGTCCATTGTCTTTTGTTGATCAGCGACTAAGCTGGCAACATAATCGTTATATGATTTCAGTGATTCGCGCTCATCTGCGACAGAACCATACTCAAAAAGCATGTCTTGTGCTTGATCGAAATACTTATCAACGTTCTTTTGCGACGCAGCAGCATCAGCATGGATCATACTATCCGCTTTCTGCACGTCGGTAAGAGGATCTGCAACAACGAAGTTGCTGCTCGCTAATGCCAGCACGCCAACAAGTGCAGTAGCGATTTTTGTTCTATTGCTTACCTTGGACATAGTTCCCAACCAATTTGAAGTGAATAAAAAGGTTTAACTTACCAGCAACAAAACGAGAAGCAATTAATGCTCGCCGAAAAAATTACTGTAAGTTCGTCTTTCTCTTGTGATTCTTAGTTTTTTCTTCCCTTTCCTACGCCCCTACAGGCATAGACCCGCTGGCATCATTTCACAAAATGTTGACCTGTGTCAACATTTCGGCCGACTAAAAACTAGTGTAAAGATGCGCTATGAATAAAAAATTTCACGAAAGGTGTTTTTTTACACAAAATATCACCAATAAAGTTAATTAAATTGAGTGGCAAAAATCTAAATTTAATAATAAGCAATATAAATCAATAATATAAAAGAGCATCTTTCGCTCAATAGTTTTTTGTCAATTAACATCTTTCAACATGAAACGAACTCAAGCAGGTCATCTTTACTTGCTTATTGACTTTGGGATAGAGGATTTTGCAGAGGATGTAGAGCACGGATTCATTAATCAAGGCAACCTTTATGTAGCTGTAACCAAGGATAGCTTCTCTAACCTGAACTCTGGATAAGAAAATTTGAACTAATAGCCCTCCAAGTGTTCGGGTCTTTCGACCAAGAGAAACCCGATCACACCGGAGGGCCTATGCATAAATTAGTGGAAGTGTTTTGCGATGTCGATGATTTTTGCGCTGTTTCATTCCAGAATGGGAAAAAACGCTGTTAACCGATGGTACACGTAAGCGCCAACGTGCTGGCCGTATGACGATGAGCGAAGTGATGACCATCATCATACTTTTTCAGATGTCCCACCACCGTGATTTCAAGAACTTCTACATCGGTTATCTGGCTCATTTCTACAAATCCGCTTTTCCTCATTTACTCAGCTATACCCGCTTTCTTGAGATGATGCCCAAGGCTTTAGTCCCGCTTTGCAGCTACTTTGCCAGCCTCAAGAGTAACCCCACTGGCATCGAATTTGTTGATTCAACTAGCATCAAAGTGTGTCATAACCTGCGTATTCATCGCCATAAAACCTTGGCGGGACTGGCGTGCAGAGGTAAAGGTACTATGGGGTGGTTCTATGGCTTTAAGCTGCATTTGATTGTGAATCATCAACGCGGAATAGTGGCGGCCAAAGTGACCCCTGCGAATGTACACGACACAAAACCGGTGAACGAGATGGTGCAAAGTGATATGAATAAACTCTATGCAGATAAAGGGTATATCAGTAAAGCACTGTCCAGTGAATTGCTGGAGAAAGGCGTCACACTGGTGACAAACGTGCGTAAGAATATAAAAGCAAAAGCGATGTCGTTGTGGGATAGAGCGATGCTGTCGAGACGTTTCATCATAGAAACCATCAACGACCAGTTAAAAAATATCTCTCAAATAGAGCACTCTAGACACCGCAGCGTGCATGATTTTATGCTCAATATGATTGCAGGAATCATTGCCTATCAATTGAAAGCAATAAGCCACAACTGAACCTCACTAACATGGCTCGTTATCAGGTTAAATAGGTTGATATCCATCGATTGACACTGGTTCTACTGACCTTGAACATGCTTGCTACAGGCGGTACGAGAATGACCTTCGCTAAAATGGAGTAAGATAAGATGCTTACGTGCGTTTTTCTCAGATTTAGCTAAGGCAGCAGCGCAGCTATGCTGAGATTTCGCATATTCAATATGGTTAGAACATAACAATCAATTGGACCATATAATTAATGTAAATGGCATAAAATATTGGCACGAATCGGTACAACCAAGTTCCATTACATAATGTTATTAAATAAAAAAGCACTCTGTGAACTTCACAGAGTACTTTGATTTAAATAATTATTCAGAAATTATCTAATTTCAACAATTAGAACTTCTGATTTAGATTTAAGAACCAACTGCGTCCGAACAAACGATACGAACTCTCATCGGTATTACCATTAAAGGCAGTTTCAATATATGGTGGTTTTTCATCAAAAAGATTTGTTACACCAAGAGTAACTGTTGTGTTTGATTTGAAAGCATAGCTAGCAGTCAAATCATGGTACATTACACTTGGAATTTCATATGTCGGTAAGTATCCAACCTCTCCAAGGATGTCTGACTTAGTAAAATATGTTAAATCTTGATATGTCATACCAGAAATGTAATTTGTGCGGTAAGTAACAGTTAAGTCATCTAACTTATACACAGCAGTAAAATTCCACTTATCTTCAGCATAGGAAGTGTCATTAACAAAAGTACCAGCAACATCACCAAAACCGTAGGTATATTCAACAGAACCATCAGCCAATTCTGTGGTTTCGAAAGAATTTTCACCTCGCTCTAAGAAGTGTGTCCAAACAAAGTTTAAGTTGAAATCACCGATACTTGTATCGAACACATAATTTGCTTCGAAATCAATACCTTTTGCAGTCATTCTAGCTAAGTTAGTATTGCGAGCCTCAATATAGTCAATTGTACCATCAGAGCTACGCTTAACATTTTGACAAAGTGTATCAAGTCCACCAATGTAACACGCATCCAGCGAGTCTATAGGATCAATTGTTGTAATAACATTATCAATATCAACAGCCCAATAATCTAAAGTAATACCTAATCCTTCAACAAAATCTGGAGAATAAGCAAGACCTACAGTCAAAGTATCCCCTTCCTCAGGTTTTAAATCCGGATTTCCACCAATTTTAGCTAATTGCTGCTGATCATCATTATTTAAACCACCGGAGGGAACACCATCAGCAGTACAACGAGCTTGAGCATCAATAGTTAAGTTTAACCAATTTGATGAACGACAAGGATCAGTACCTTGAGGGAATGAATCGCCCCCTGGTGAATATAGATTACTAATAGTAGGCGCACGGAACACTGTTCCGTAGGAACTACGAGCTAGTAAACCATCAAAAATTGACCACTCTAAACCTGCTTGATAGGTTGTTGCACCACCAAATGTATTAAAGTTGTCATAACGGACACCAACTGGCATCTCTAATCGTTCAACACCAGGCAACCCTTCTAATAAAGGCACTCGAAACTCGGCAAACAATGAATTAACATAGAATGAACCAGAAGTTCCTGCGCCTTTATTTCCTGAAACCTGTCCCATGAACTTACCGGAATCAACTTGGGATGTTAACTTCTCTGCTCGATGTTCGTAACCCAAACCACCACTTACAGAACCAGCTGGTAAGCTAAAAAGATCTCCTCCTAAGAATGCTGTAAAAGTCTCAAGCGTATATTTATCACTGTCAACTAAAGGAGATGTAATATAATCAAGCATATCCTGTGTGATTGTACCTGGACCACCAAATACGTCTAAGGAAACACAATCCGCAATAGGGTTCGCTGCAGTACCACAAACTATTTTTCCTTGTGCATCTTTAAATGATGGACCTAATGCTTTAGCAAGGTTAGGACCATATAGTTGGCCGAAGTCAGTACTCTGAGTTTGATCGATTCCATAGTTATAGTTTACATCTAATGACCATGTGTCATTAAGGGCAATTTCTGCTCCAATAACTTGCTGTGCACGTAAAACATCCTGTTCAAAAGATCGCCCCCCCTCTAACATTCTACGGCGTGAACGCTTAACATCCTCACCAAACGGATTATAATAGTTATCCTTAGAAATACCTTGATAAGCTTTGCCCGTTATAGGGTCCAACACAGTATATCCAGGATCAAATTGAGTATCATAAGGAACGGCAGCTAATTCTTGGCGAGAACTGCGCTTATTGATTCGAGTTTCAGAATAAATTGTAACAGAGTCATTTAGCTCAAAACTTCCATCCACATAGAAGTTAAGTTTTTCATATGGCGTCTGTAAATAGTTTACGGGGTTAAAGTTATATGTATCTCCTCCGGTATATGGTCTCATATCATTGAGCACAGCCGTTCCTGTACCAAGGTCACCGTTATCTCGGCATGTCCCATTAGTAAAAGAACCTGGCTTCGTAAATAAATAGAAATTCCCACATGGAATAGAACCACTCCCTGCATCGAAGGCATTTTCGCCTTCTTGACCTGGTGGGATCAGACCATTTTGAGCAAAACTCTCAGGGTCAAAAACGTTCCATGGATGTTGAAAAAAATCAACATCAGTTACATCGCCTTGATAAACTTCTTTTTGTTTCACATAGTCAATGTTTACAACAAAATGACCTGAATCAAATTTTTTGCCTGCTAAAAAACTAAAGCTTGTTTGTTCACCTGCATCAACATCAAAGTTCTGTTTTGTTTGAGCATTAAACTCTAAACCATCAAAATCACGCTTAGTAATAATGTTTACTACACCAGCCACGGCATCTGCCCCGTAAGTTGCTGATGCTCCATCTTTCAAAATTTCAACACGCTCAATCATTGATGCTGGTATGCCCTGCATATCCGAAGATACAGGACGACGACCATTAACGAGAACCAACGTACGAGAAGAGCCAAGCCCCCTCAATTCTACATACGAATCCCCATTACCGCCGTTATTGGTTGTCGTAGCTATAGGTGAACCCGACATAACAGAGGTTGATTGAAGAAATTCACCAATATCTTGAATACCTAAACTTGAAATCTGCTCTGCTGTTACAGTTGTAATTGGCGTTGCAGTTTCTAAATCCGTGCGTTTCAAACGAGAACCAGTAACTTCGATACGTTCAACTTTATCGGCTCCATCATCAGCAGCCAGCACTAATGGAGCATTTAGCGCGGTTGCTGCCACACCACCAATCAACGCAAAACGCACTGACTTGGCTAAAAAGTTATTCTTATGCATTGTCTATCTCCCTGGACATATTATGTATTTATTATAATCCGCTTATTTAATAAGCAGTTTCAGACAGCAGTACTTCGGAAAAATACGGAGCACTCAGCGGAAACAATAAAATCACATATGAAACTTTTTATCAACAAAAAACACGCAGGTAAAACAAAGGAACCATTGTGAGATACTCAACTTGCATTCATATGAGTATATTTTGTCGGAATTATAATGCAAAAAAGCCAGTCATTGCTGACTGGCTTTTTGGTAAAATCAGAAGGTTCTTACTTTAAAGAACCTTGAAACTTAGAGCGTGTAACGGATACCGATTGCTACGCCATCAGATTCAGAAAGTGCCATTCTAGCTTCTTGGTCTTTATCTGAACTAGTGAAATCGCTGTAATCTTTACGGGCTTCTATGTACAGAACTGTATTTGGGTCCCATACAAAGTGTAAACCGACAACTAAAAACTGACGTTTGAATTCATCGTTAGGATCGGCATTGAAGTTAGGCTGGATAACATAGTCTTTACCCGCATCAAGCACGTTGTAAGAAATGAATGGACGCAGGCCATTGTCAAACTTGTAAGAAACTAAACTTTCAATACCATAGGCATCTTTGATCAAACGACCAATGTTGTCAGTGTCATGGTTTTCTTGTCTGTTAAAGTTTGCAGCAGCATATAAACCATCGTTATCGAAGTTACCCCAAGTGATACCTGCACCGTAGATAAGATCAACCGCTGTGGTTTGTTCACCGTTACCAAAACTCACATCAAACTCACCACGGTTAACACCCGCAGTTAACGTCAACATATCAGTGGCTTTATAGGTCAGCGCGCCACCATAAGTGTAGTTGTACTCAACTTGTTGAGCCGCTTTATCACCACTTTCCCAGTTCGCTTGACACTGAGCTTGAGTAATATCATCGGTGGTATCACAGGTATAGAAGCTACTGTTTTTCAACTGCGCTTGAACTGCGAAGCTAACATCGCCAAAGGCGTTGCGATACTGGACCGTTTTATCACCACGACCCACGCCGTTTACCGCGCCGTCATCTTTGTTATAAGTGTAAACACCTGCAGTGTTGCCGTCCCACACAAAACCGTAGTTAGTGTTGTAAACGACATCGTACCAAGCACCCCACTGCTTACCGATAGTCAGTGTTCCATAAGTGTCATGGGACAGACCTGCGTAACCTAAACGGTTATAGAAGAACTCTTCTTGAACAGATTCGAAGCGATTGTTATAGACGATATCGCTGCTACCAACTGGGTTTACGCCCCACTCTAATTTAGCAAAGGCTTTCCAACCGTCAGTCAACTCACGATTAAAACCAAAATTAATGCGAGATGCGCCGTTAACAACCTCAGTTTCCCCTTGAGTGTTGATCACGCGTGCATCAATAAAACCACCGATTTCTACGGCATTTTTATTATCTTTATAGATCTCGATAGCCGAGACTGATGGTACTAAAAAAATTGCTGCAAGCGCAGTTGCTACTAACGTCTTGTTCATTTGGTGCTTAACCTTTTTTTGTTTATGTTCTGCCAACGTCATTCCGTTGTTATATTTCCTTACAATTTCCACTTAAAGGGTAGCAAATTTTCAATATCCCCTCAAAGCGAAACCTAAAGAATATGTCGATTAACATCACAAAAACAAACCAGTTAACCTCTACAAAACAGGTTAAAACGCTACATTCGCCACCTATTGCAACACATAAAGAACATTAAAAACACTATATTAACAGCAACTGCTTTGACGCAATATCCATGTAGTTTAGTTTCATTATCGAAAATACCGGCTCTGCAATAGGGCCAATTTGCTTATCAATGTAGTATTGGTAATCAATTGGTGACGTTCTGTACAGTAAGGGTTCCGGTCCATTTACAGTAATCAGGTAGTCAATTTGCGCCCCACGCTTGCCAAAAGTGGTGTCACCTGTTAAGTCGCATAGTTGCTGGGCGACTTTAACATGTGGTGAAGATTTAGCCGTGTAATCTTCGATATTGCGCCGCATGCGTTTACGAAATACCAAATCATCATCCAACTGGCCATCCAGCAGTTTTTCAAACACGCTGGCTAAATAAATACTGATATCCCTTTGGTTAAACATTCGCTCATAGAGTGACTCTTGGACTTTGCGCGCTAAGGGGCTCCAATCACTCCGCACTTGTTCCATACCTTTAAAGGTGAGCTCAAGTTCATCACTCGCATTGCGCCACGCGCCAACATAACGTTTTTTACTGCCTTCTAATGAACCTCTTAAAGTTGGCATAAAGAACTGCTCGTAATGCCGCTCAAACTGTAACTCGAGAAAACTCTCAACTTGGTGTTCAGCACAGATCTTAGCCTGCCACTTAGCATTGATATCCTGCGCTAGTGTTTTACCTAAAGCGTTAATGTCAGAAAGATCAGGCTCGCAGCCAAGCCAGACAAAGGTCGAATCCGTATCGCCATAAATCACTTGATAGCCCATCTCTTCTATCCATGCGCGGGTTTGTTTCATGATTTGATGGCCGCGCATCGTGATCGAACTTGCCAACTTGGCATCATGGAACACGCAGCCTTGAGAGCCTAAAACCCCATACAGCGAGTTCATGATAATTTTTATCGCCTGGGATAACGGCGCATTGTGCTCACGCTTGGCCTTTTCGCGCTGCTCAGATAGGGTTTGAATTAGCTTAGGTAAAATAGGCTGTTGCCGACTGAAACGGCCGCCAAGAAACCCCGCAACACATTCAGACTCGGGCAACTGCAAGCCTTCAATCAATCCCTTGGGATCGATCAAAAAAGTGCGAATAATGGAGGGATACAAGCTTTTAAAATCGAACACTAAGATGTGTTTATAAAGACCCGGCACAGAATCCATCACGTAGCCGCCAGGACTTTCAATGCCCTGACTCACAGGCTCTGCTGGAGCGACATAACCCGCGCGATGTAAATGTGGTAAATACAAATGATTAAACGCCGCCACCGAAGCCCCTACCCGTCCCAGTTCTAAACCTGTCAGTTCGGCACGCGCGAGGGCAAAATCCCACAATTGAGTGTGAGTAAAAATATCCCACACTAGGCGGCTATCGGTAAGATTGTAATGCGCTAAGGCTTGTTTATCGGTCTTAAACAGCTGGTCAATTTCTTCAACGCGGTTATCGACGTTATGAATGGCCTTGCCTTCACCTAATAATTGCCGCGACACAAATTCCAACGAAAAACGCTCAAAGTGGTAAAAAGCGGCTTTAAGCCAATCGATACCATCGAGTACCACACGGCCCGGTAAGACTAAGGTTTCTGGGCGAAACTTATTGTCAACTTTCCAATCGAGCTTAGCGCCACCGCGGCCAATGGTGAGCGGAATACGGTGTAATAATGCACGGCGTGACAACAGCGCGAGATCGAAACTCACCACTGACCAACCGATAATAAAGTCAGGATCAAACTCATGGAACCACGCGATTAATCGATGGATCAGCGCCGCTTCATCGGCCACCCATTCGATATAATCGGGGGCGTTTGATTCAACTTCGCCCACCATAATCACTTTTTCATAAGTCTGCTTGAGGCTGCCTTGCCCCTCGTCTCGGCCACTGTCTTGACCATATAGCGCCACCGAATAGAGTAAGCCCTCAAAGCTGCATTCAAAATCCAGTGAGATACAGCGTAAATTCACCGCCGTTAAAGGGGCAATACTCTTAGCCCGCTCGGCGATAAACACGGGCAACGAGTTAGCCTCAAGACTGTCGCTATTCGGCGCAGAGAAATGCCCTAAAAATGCCACATCCAGCGCCACAAACCGCTCGATTAAATAACGCTGTTCAGGGCGAATATCCGCTTCAAATAAAGGGATATCGGCATCTTTTGCGATGCGCTGTAAGGTACGTAAGCTGTTGCTCGATTTAGTATAAACGCCACTGACGGCGCCGCCTTTAAAGCTTTTGAGCGCTAACGGCACAAACCGCAATGCTTGACCCGGCGTTTGTAACTGTAAAGCCGCCACATCCGTTTGATGACAAAAACAAATGTGTTCGGTGCCTTGCACTTCCACCAGCACAGGACCTTGGGCGGTCGCCAGATAATACTGCAACACTAAACTCCCATGACGATGAATCGCATGGCGTGTTAAGACTCGACCTTGTACACTAACGGCCGTTGTTGCCTCTGGCTTCATCGCATGGGTTCCCAAATCGTATAGCTACTCAATTTAAATGCCGCCAAATGGCAGAAAAGTTTCTTAGGCTATGCAATCACTGTTATTATGTACAGCATTAATTCGATAAAGTAGTGACGCATGTTACCTGACAATGTAAAAACCCAGATCCGCGCCATCTATAAGGATATCGCTACCGCCTTGCCTCATTTTAGGCCGCGCCGCGAACAAAACTATATGGTGGCGGAAATCTCTAAGACCCTCGCCGGCGACTATGACAAAGATAGACGCATCATAGTGGTCGAAGCAGGGACTGGTATCGGTAAATCATTGTCTTATATTCTCGGTACCATTCCACTGGCATTAGCGAGCAAGAAAAAAGTCTGTATCGCCACCGCGACCGTCGCCCTGCAAGAACAATTACTGCATAAAGACTTGCCCTTCTTCCTTGAGCAATCCGGCTTAAATTTCCGCTTTGGCCTAGTCAAAGGTCGACAACGTTATGTGTGTCTATCGAAACTGGCGATGCTCATTGGTGACGACAACAGTACACAAATGGCCATGTGGCAAACTAAGCCTGACAATAGCCAAGTGGCTATGATGCATGGCCTGTTAAAAGACTATAACGAAGGTCGCTGGAACGGTGAAATCGATACCTTAGCCGTGCCGCTGCCCGATCATCTGTGGCAACAAATCGCCTGCGACAAACACAGCTGTCATCGCCAAGTCGCCAGCCACAGAAATTGCCCGTTCCATAAAGCCCGTGAAGATGTCGATACCTGGGACGTGCTCATCGCCAACCACAGCTTGTTATTTGCCGATTTAGAATTAGGTGGCGGCGTGATTTTGCCCGATCCCGAAGACGTGTTTTATGTTATCGATGAGGCACATCACTTACCCATTGTGGCGCGGGATTTCTCCAGCGCACAGGCCACGCTGAGGGGTGCCTGCGACTGGCTCGAAAAAATTGGCAAAACCTGCGCTAAGTTACAAAACCAAATAAAGAGCAACAACATCATTGCCCCCGCGCAGGCGATGCAAGATCACTTAGGCGATCTTATCGCCCAGCTCAACCAAGTGGCTCACTATTGCGATACCCAGACAAAGCACTTTGCCAATCCTGAAAACCGTCTACGTTTTGAGCACGGCAAACTGCCGGACTCATTACTCATTCTGGCTGAAAACCTTGCAGTGACCTCTAATCTTGCCCTCAAGCAGTTTAATAAAATGCTGTCGCTGTTGGCAGAGGCGATTAAAGATGGCGACATTCCTAAACATCAATCCGAAGCACTATTGGCCGAAACCGGTTTTATGCTGCAAAGGCTCGAGAATCTACAAAAATTGTGGAAGATGATGGCCAAGGAAGATAAACATAAAGGTGCCCCTATGGCGCGCTGGGTCGAGCTAATCACAGGTAAGCAAGTCGATTATCTGTTTAGCGCCTCGCCCATTGAAGTCGGCTTTATGCTGGAATCCATGCTGTGGCAAAAGGCCGCGGGCGTAGTTTTATGTAGCGCCACGCTGCGCGCGCTCAATAACTTCGACCATTTTGTGCATCAAGTGGGGTTATCACTCAACGATGGCAGCCGTTATTTAGCCTTGCAATCGCCCTTCGATTATCCCAATAACGCGACACTTTATTTACCCAAAATGCGTACTGAGCCGACGGATGATGCCTATACGGCAGAACTTGCCGAGCAAATCATTACTCTGATTGAAGGAGAAATGGCCACCTTAGTGTTATTCGCCTCCTACTGGCAGATGGAAAAAGTGGTTGAATTACTTGAAGGTAAACTCACCACAGAACTGCTTATTCAAGGCAATGCGCCACGGCAACAGTTGTTAGAGAATCATAAAGCTAAGTGCGATAAAGGCGAACCGAGCATATTGTTCGGCACCGGCAGTTTCTCTGAAGGCCTCGACTTACCCGGCGATTATCTGACGAACTTGATCGTCACTAAACTGCCCTTTGCGGTGCCAACCTCGCCCGTTGAGCAAGCGCATGCAGAATATGTCAAAGTCAAAGGCGGCAATCCCTTCTTGCAACTGACTATCCCAGATGCTTCACGTAAGCTTATTCAAAGTTGTGGTAGATTACTGCGTAAAGAGCAAGATTATGGCCGAGTCACCATTTTAGATAGGCGGTTAGTTACTAAACGCTATGGCAAGTCCTTGCTGGACGCCTTACCGCCCTTTAGACGTGTCATAGAGTAGGATTAAAATTTGGAATTGTTACTCGAGCCCAGTCATTGGGCCCTGTTGGCAGTTATAGGTCTTATCGCTGGATTCATCGATGCCGTCGTTGGCGGCGGTGGTCTATTGTCGATCCCCGCGCTGTTAACCTTAGGCATTGCACCGCACACCGTATTAGGTACCAATAAGTTAGCCGCCAGTTTTGGCTCTTCAATGGCGGCTTGGACCTATTATCGCCAGCACCTTTTTAAACCCTCATTTTGGTACATGGCCTTTATTGCCACCTTTATTGGCGCCGTATTGGGCAGTTTCTTAGTCTATTTAGTCGATACCCAATGGCTCGAAAAAGTCCTGCCGTTGCTGATCATTGGCATTGCCATTTACAGTTTAGTCAGCCCCAATGCGATATCGGACGTTAACTGCCAAGCCCCAACCAGCAAACCACCCGCCAAGCAACAATGGCTACAGGGACTTGCTTTAGGCACTTATGATGGCTTTGCAGGCCCTGGCATTGGCGCGTTTTGGACTGTCACATCCGGCTCTTTGTATAAACTGCCTTTACTACACAGCTGCGGCCTCGCCCGTGCGATGACCTTCACCAGCAACTTGACCGCATTGACTATCTTTGGCTGGCTTGGGCAGGTAGAGTGGCAAATAGGTTTGTGGATGGGATTGTGCATGATGTTAGGCTCATTTATCGGCGCGCGCTGCGCGATTAAATTTGGCATGCCCTTTATTCGTCCACTGTTTATTTTGATCGTGCTAATGATTGCAGCAAATTTGGCATGGAGCGCATGGTTGTGAACACCCAACAATTATTGGTGATGCTGAAAAATCAGCTCAAAGCGCTAGAGCAAGAAGTACTGCAGCACGATAATCGACTCGCGCCGCCTCAGCGTAAACTCCTGCAAGAAACGGAGCGCTTCAATCATTCGCTATTTGTCCAACACGGCGCCCAACTCGGCCCTTGTATTGAACAAATTCGTAGCAGCATTATACAGCTCGAAAAACAAATTAAGCTCAAACTCGCCCCCCAGACGATTGCCCTCAGCTGTGAGCGGATCCAAGACAGATTCACCGCCGTCAAACGGGCCTTGCTGACGACCTCTATCGACATTAAGTCCAAGACTCAGCAACGTGCCAGTAGCCGCGCCCGTTTTGCTCAGCGTCAGAATCAGTCTCACCAAGCCAGTGGTTTCGATTGGATCGCCAATAACGTGATGCAAAATAGTCACGAGATCTATGAAGAATTGAACAAACACCTGAATTGGGCGAAAAAATTTGAACAAAAAATTGAAGAAATGGAATCAAAACTTGAAAACTGTCATAGTGCTGACAAAATAAAATTGCAAAATGACATCCTTTTGATGCATCGTCGTCTAGGAAAATGCAGGCAAGCTATTAGTTATATAGAAGATCGCATTCAAATATTCGAACGTCCGTATCAGAGTAATAATCGTTAAGGAGTAACAATTGAAATCACTTTTGCCAATCAGCAGCCTGCTAGTATTACTCGGTTCTGCTTCGGCCTTCGCCGCAGATCTCAACATTCCGATGTCATTTGAGTACCTTGCACTCGATGGTAAAAAAGTCGAGTCTAGCGTGTTCAATCATAAAAGCAGCTTAGAATTGACACCTGGTACTCATAAAATCGCCATTCGTTACCATGAGATAGTTGAAGACGATTTTAGCGATAGCCAAACCTTTGTTAAATCAGCCCCTTTCATCGTGACCTTAGACGTTGATGGCGACTATCAATATTACCTCCAAGCCGCCGAAGGCAAAGTCGTTAAAAAGCCAAAAGTTTACGCGCAAAACCCACAAATCAAATTGACCCGTGGCGACAAAGGCGACGTCAATTTCCAAGTGGTGAATACCAATTTAGAAGAAGAAAGCTTTGTCTCTCGCCTTTTCAGTGGTAATCAAGCCGTTGACGTTTCGGGAACTGCCGCAGCAGCAACCGGTGCAGCTGGCGCAGTGGTTGCCGTTGCACCAGTACCCGTGGCAACATCGGCTACCGTTAGCGCGACGTCACTCACAGCTCCTGTAGACACTTCTAAAGCAACAGCTGCCAATCCACAACAAATGTTGCAATACTGGTGGTTACAAGCGGATGAGAAAACACGTAAAGAATTTATGAGCTGGGCAATTTCACAGCTATAACGACTTGCGATAACGAGGTTTAGTCAATATTGACTCTGATCCCACTGGTTTATCACGCCAGCTATTCCAAGCTGGCGCTTCCTCCTCACCACAGATTCCCCACGACCAAGTACACGCATCTGCGGCAGTACTTACTCGATAATCAGCTTGCCACACCAGCCCAGTTCCACACGCCAACGGCGATGACAGCGCAGGATGTAATGCAAGTACATCAACGCGAATACGTAGAGCAGTTTATCGCGGGCACTTTGCCAACAGCGGCGCTCAGGCGGATTGGTTTTCCGTGGAGTGAAGCCTTAGTCGAGCGCACCTTGCATTCTGTGGCAGGCACAACACTCACGGCTTCATTGGCCATTAATCAGGGTATTGGCCTGCACCTAACGGGTGGCTATCATCACGCCCATTACGATTTTGGCAGTGGCTATTGTATTTTCAACGACCTTATCCTCGCAGCCAGAAATGCCATCGCGAGCCAGCAAGTGCACAAGGTACTGATTTTTGATTGCGATGTGCATCAAGGTGACGGTAGTGCGACACTCAGCCAGCGACATCAAGGGATAATCAGTTGCTCGATTCACTGCAAAGAGAACTTCCCGAGTCGTAAGCAGCATTCCCACCATGATATTGAGCTAACCAAAGGCAGCGATGACAATCTGTATCTCGAAACCGTGGAGCAAACACTCGCCCTACTCATTCGCATCCATCAGCCAGATCTCATTCTTTATGATGCTGGGGTCGATATCCATCAAAATGATGAGCTCGGCTTGCTCAATATCAGTCAAGAAGGGCTGTTCAGACGGGATTTAACTGTGTTATCAATGGCAAAATCGGAAAATATTCCAATTGCAGCCGTGATAGGCGGCGGCTATAGCAGAGACGCACTACAATTAAGCCAAAGACACAGCCAACTTTTTATTGCGGCAAACCATTTGTGGTAGCAAACTCAATGAAAACCGTCATGGAGCATAACGATGCAACTCGAAATCCGTAATTACTACGAAGTTCTTTTAATGGAAATATTGTCAGATGAAGGACTTATGGACGAGCTTCCTGAGGACTATCTCGCCGACTTATGTTGTGTGACCTTAAATCAACTGCCAGTGCGCTACATACGCCACCTCGTCGATACCTACTTCTTTGAAGACTATAACGAGCTGCAAGCATTAAAGCGTGAGATCCAAACCGCACTCGAAAAGTCCCGCGCCTTCCTTAAACAAAATCTGCAAAAAAGATTGCAGGAAGAAGCCGAAGCCAATCGTTAATCTCGCTAAGGTCTGACTTTTGAGGGTATTTTAGCCGTTGCAGTGGCAGGAAAGAGGCAAACAATGGATTATCCCATTGCGTATAAAGTATTCACGCTATAAATGATTAACGGCAGAAAACAGAACTAGTCAGTTAGCTACTATATTGAATAAAATAAATTGAGTAAATATAGAGAAGTGAAACGAGAATAAAACAGAGGTATTGCAGAATTGGAGGTTCCCCTAGAGCCGACACCCCGGCACACGAGTCGCTTGCTGCGGTTGCTCCCTTCCGGGCCTGGCCGAGTTCACAAGTTATCATTGCGGGGGGACCCTAGGGTCACCATAACTTCGAGCATTGCTTTGAAAGATATAAACCAAAGCGCTTGCTTGAACGCCGAGGATTATCCCCCATGCCTCCTATGGGATCAAGCGCTAATCGACAAGATCTCTTAATATCCCGCCTAACTGCACAATCTATAAGCAAGTGCAGTGATTGAAATGATAAAAGCCTGCAAATGCAGACTTTTATAGACATTTCCCTGAGTTTCACTGTGTCAAACTTGGCATATTAAAAATTCAACAAGAGTAAAACTCAATACATAATGCAACTCAATCATCGACTGGGATAATTACAACTTAATCAAATGACGATTCTGCTCAATCAACTTAGCCCCAACACCCGAGACATTGGCTAAATCATCAATTGCATTGAACTTACCATTTTTGGTTCGGTAATCGACAATCGCTTGCGCCTTAGCGGCACCTATCCCTTTTAGCACTTGTAACTGCTCGGCTGAAGCCGTATTGATGTTGACTTGAGCAGCATCTGGCATGGCTTTCTTCGCATCCGATGCCATATCGCTCGCCTCAGTTTTGGCCTGAGTCTGCATTTTAGCGGCGGCTTTAGTCGGGGTGTCTGCGGCGATTGCTGGCGTTGTTAAAAAAGCCGTTAATGCCATGGCGCTCATAATAGCGGGTATACATTTGGAGATGTTCATAACTCTTCCTCTATTCCATGAATTGCGGCCTCTCTTCCTACTTCCGTGGCCTCAAATCAAAAATAGTCCATGCTGTTATGAAATACCAAATCGGCGCCACAAATATTCACCCTAGCTAAACTTCGCCTATTAACCCGATGAACCTAAACTTAGCCATAGAAAAAGGGATGCTAAATTGCATCCCTTTTATCATTCAAATAGTTGGTGGTTTAAATTAGTGACACTCGTTAAGCTAAACGCGCTAACGCTTGATTCAAGTCGGCGATAATGTCGTCACAATCTTCTAAGCCAATGGAAATTCGCAGCAGATTATCACCAATGCCAGCCGCTGCTCTCGCCTCTGGCGTGTAGGGAGAGTGCGTCATCGACGCTGGATGTTGAATGAGGGATTCTGCATCGCCTAGACTCACCGCAATAGAGAACAAGCTTAAATGCCCCACAAAGGCCTTAGCCTCCTCTAAATTTGCCGCCAGTTCAAACGCGATCACCCCGCCGGCACGTTTCATCTGCTGACCAATAAATTTATGCCCTTGGTGAGAGGCAAGTCCGGGATAATACACGCGGTTAATACTGGGATGTTCGGCTAAAAATTCGGCCACGCGCTGGGCACTATCGCAATGGCGCTGTAAACGTACATCTAAGGTTTTAAGGCCGCGCAAGATCAGCCAAGCATCGTGTGGCGATATCACAGCGCCAATATCTTTTAAGATTTCATACTTCACTTTATGGAGCTGCTCTTCACTGCCACACACTATCCCCGCAATCACATCACCATGACCATTCAGATATTTAGTCGCACTGTGGATCACCAAATCAATACCAAAATCCAGCGGCCTCTGCAGTAATGGCGTCATAAAAGTATTATCGACAATACTGACCAACTGGTGACGTTTGGCAATAGTCGCAATTGCCGCCAAATCAAACACCTGTAAATGGGGGTTGACTGGGGTTTCACAGAAAATGACCTTAGTATTGGATTTAATCGCCGCTTCTATTTCTGCTACCGATGAAAAGTCCACTAGGGACACTTCAATACCAAAGCGAGCGAACTGAGTCGTCATTAGCGCATAAGTACAACCGTATACGGCATTGGATGCCACTAAGTGATCGCCCATCTGCAAGTTAGCCAGTAATGCGGCGGATACTGCGCCCATACCAGATGCGGTTGCAGCGGCAGCCTCTGCACCTTCTAAAATCGCCATTTTACGTTCAAGCTCGGCGGTTGTCGGATTCCCTAAGCGCGTGTAAATATAACCCGGCTCATTACCCGCAAATCGCTCACCGCCTTGCTGTGCAGACTCAAACACAAAAGTTGCACTTTGATATAGCGGCGTCACTAAGGCGCCAAAGGCCTCACGCTCATGGCCGCCATGAATAACCTGTGTTGCCGCTTTCCACATCTTGCCTGACTCATCTTGCATACCTAGCTCCTTGTAATTGCATTGAACTGATCCCTTCTTGATTGATTGTTCGTTTGGGATGCTCAATGCCTGCGTTATGGACTATTCAATGGATAACATTAGCCCTATCGAATAAGCCCTACCATAACGCGACCAAGCACTTAAGCCAGTAGCATGGCGAAAATAGCAGCGCGCCAAGTGTAATTAACTTGTTACATAGCATTTTTCAGCCGCACTTTGTCATACTCGGTACCTGCAAAAAATCATAAAAAATGCGCTAAGGAACAAGTCCATTAGCGCATCTACTTTCGGCCGATTTAAATCGGTTAATTTTTTGATATTAAATAATATCTACTCTTTAGATTTATCTCTAGCTGACTGAGGTACTTTGTCATCAACATCGGCGAACTGGCCTTTTAATGCGTCGCGGCCTTCCTTGGTAAACAACTTGCCTGAAAACTGCTTCAGTTCGATCAACAATTCCTGATGCACTTTAGACAATTTAGGCCTTTGCTCTTCCCTAAACACAATCGGCCGACACAGCGCCATGGCTTGATATCCAAGGCGCGCAGTTAGCATGCCGCCCCCTAAACCTTGCGCCAAACGAGCAGACAATTTACCTGTCATTTCAACCGATAACAGCTGTGTTCCTAAATCGGTAACTAACTCACTGGTGCCCGCATAAATAATATTAATGATGATACTGCGGATAAGTTTAATCCGGCTCCAATAACCCAGCTCTATGCCATAACAGCGGGCGACATCACGCAGCATACGTTGATTACGCCAAAGGATGATGGCCATATCGAGCACAGCTAACGGACTGGCCGCCAGTAGCACTGCCGACTCAGCCGCATAGCGTCGCACTACTTTTTTGGCCAGTTCATCTCGCTCCGTCAGCACTAAGTCCTCAAATAACAAGACTTTCTCGGCATCATTATGTTCATCTTTTAATGAGCGACGCAGTTGCTGCAAACCTTGGCTGTCGCCATAGTGGCACACTATGTTATCGATAAAACTGTCTGCCTCACCCATTTGCATGCTCTGCGCAAGCCTAGCGCCTGTTTCTTGAGTATCGGCGACCTGTTTGAGTCGCTTCAGTTTACGGTACTCACTAAACGCCCCCGCCAATGCCCACGCACTGACAACCCCAAGCACCACACCATAAAAACTGAACAACCAAGGGCTCTCAAGCCAAGCCCCCCTCAGTCCTAATCCCGTTTGTACCACTACGAGCAGCAATAAACTCGTTACCGCCAGACGAGCGAGCCAAGACCAACGGCGTGATTTTACGAGTTGAGGCGATACCGATTTAGCATCGATCATTTTAGGATGGGTAGACAGCGTTTCATCCATCAATTCCTCAATATCGGCAGCCACTTCTTGCACTGGCGTATGCGGTTCAAAGGCTTTCGCCCCTTTGAGCTCCTCTTTGCTGGGTTTGAGCTCAACAACTTGTGAGTCAAACAGCTGCTGCTTTTTCAGCCGCTTATGTTCAACTGAGTGTGCAAATGAGTTCGCAGAAGAATTAGAAGCCTGCTCATTAGCGTTATCTGATAGCTTTAGCGTCATTCCAACTTATCTCCCAGTAAGTACTGCAGCAAATGATCGAGACGAATATGGTCAAAGTGCACTTGAGATGGGTCAACATTGGCATTGATCGGCGGTGCAAAGCCGACAAAGTTAAACCCTTGGTCACGCCAAAAATCGGGTTCAGGTAAGCGAGTGGGCACTTCGCCTGGAAACAAGGTCAGGGCTTTACCATTGAGTCCCGTCCCCTGCACGACTTCGACCTCGCCCTCTTGGGTCGCTACCATGCCATGGCGAGTCGCTTTGATGGCGCTAATCGCCATCGCCTCCACTTTACAGCCATCGAAACTGGCAAAATGCTGGCTGTGTTTTAACATATCGGTTAACAGGGACAAAACATGGCTCTGCTGATCGCGCGTCACATGGTCAACCTTGCTCGCAGCAAACAATAAACGGTCGATGCGGGGAGAAAATAAACGCCGTAAATAACTCGATTGGCCAAACTGAAAACTTTCCATAATGGCATTGAGCGCCGCGCCCATATCCTCAAATTGCTTTTTACCACGATTCAACGCACTAAAGCAGTCAACTAACACGAGTTGCCGATCAAAACCGGCAAAGTGGTTTTTATAGAAAGGCTTAACCACTTTAGCGACGTATTCTTGATAGCGTTTTTCTAGGACGTGGAATCCACTGTGTTTATCGCTTTGCGAAAGCGCTGCGAACTTTTCATCATTGACCAATAACAGGGGGAAAAAAGCCAATAAGGGAGCGCCCTGCCATTCACCCGGCAATAACATGCGTCCAGGCTGCGCTTGGTAATAACCTTGCACGTGCACTAAATCATTGAGTAATAACTGATATTGATCGGCAATCCGCTTTAATTGCTGCTCATCGGCGCTGACGGCTAAATCTAATGACATCAAAGATTGTTCAAACTCAGCATACAAGGGTGAGCTTTTAAGATTCTCGATGCGAACTTGTTGGGCACGGCACCAAGTAACGAAGTCTTGGCGCAGCATAGGTAAATCGAGTAACCATTCGCCAGGATAATCGACTATGTCTAAATACAAGGTGGCGGTATCAGAAAACTTGGCCAGTAAGCCCTTTTGCGGGCGGTATTTAATCGCCAGTCGTAATTCAGAAATAGTGCGAGTGGAGGCAGGCCAAGTCGCAGGTTCGGAAGTGAGCGCTAACATGGCGCCTTGATAATCAAAACTGGCGATTTCCAGATCCGGCTGCATGGCACGCTTAACCCCGAGCAAACGCTGATCGCGGCTCACCTGCCACAGTGGCAAAGCGCTGTTGTTGCGGGCGTGGGGTAAGGTTGAGACAGGACCAGAATTAAGTAACTGATTGACTAACCCTGTGATAAACGCGGTTTTTCCCGCACCAGAAAGCCCAGTCACGGCCAAACGTAAATGCCGGTCCGCGGTGCGATGTAACAGGGATTGTCCCTTTTGGGTTAATTTATGGAGCGAGGCATCAAGCATTCCCATAGAGACTTCCCTTATGTCGAATGATGTTAACTTATGTCAAGTGATGTTGACTATACACTGGAGTGAAACAGAGATTAAGCAACAAGGGCGGACATGGCCGCCCTTTAGAAGGGTTACAAACTATTGATTTGTCTTTTTAAATCAAAGTTGTCAGAGGTGACGTGACGTTCTAAATTTTGTAGCCTAACTTCTAGGCTTCGAAATTGACGACTCACGTCGCTCAGCGCTTGCTTTGCGGGTTCTCCCGACTGCCACGGCTTCTTCTTCACCTCGATATCGTCTCTATCGTAATGCTTTTGCGGCTTGATGTCTAAAATCACCCATAAAGCGACATAGATGATAAATACCACACCTGAGCCGCCGAGTAAGAAGATAGACACCGCCAGTACTCGCACTAACCAAGTTTCAATCGCAAAGTACTCGGCAATCCCTGCACATACACCCGCTATTTTGCCTGACTGGGGAATGCGGTACAAAGTACGGCCATTAGATCCTCTCATGTTTCCCCCTCCATTCGGGCGATTCTGTATCCAGAATGGCCTCTAAGGTCTCGATACGCGCCGCCATTTTATCGGCCTTGGATATCAAGTCATTGAGTTGTGAAAACTCTTCCTCAGTGAGTCCCTGGCTCACTTGTCGCTTACTGCGATAATGAAGAACTAACCATATTGGCGCGACTATCACCATGAAAATAATAATCGGCGCCATTAGCACGTCCATATCCATAACTCACCTCTGAATTGTTATTCTTTTGACTTAGTTGGCGCTTTACCTTTTACCTTGGCTTTTAGCGCTGCCAGTTCTGCATTCACAGAATCTTCCGCTTCTAGCGCCGCAAACTCATCGGCTAAGGTCTTTTTGCTGCCAAGATCGTAAGATTCAACTTGGGCTTCTAAGCCTTCGACACGGCGCTCATATTGCTCAAACTTGAGCATAGCGTTGTCGATCTTGCTTGAATCTAACTGCTTTTTCACTTCTAAGCGTGATGACGCTGTTTGAGTGCGCAAAATAATGGTCTTTTGGCGCGCTTTTGCATCGAGCAGCTTTTCTTGCAACATACCCACTTCATCTTTCAAACGTGCGATATGTTCATCGATAACAGCTAACTCTTGATTCAGCGTGTCTGCTAAACCGGTCGCTTTTTGTTTTTCAACTAAAGCGGCTTTCGCTAAGTCTTCACGGTCTTTGGACAGTGCTAGTTCAGCCTTATCCTGCCAATCTTGCACTTGCTCTAACACGCGGTTGATACGACGTTGCAGCTCTTTCTTTTCAGCTAACACTTTAGCTGAGGTAGAACGCACTTCAACGAGTGTGTCTTCCATTTCTTGGATAATCAGTCGAACCATTTTTTCTGGGTCTTCGGCTTTATCCAGCAATGCGCTGATATTAGAGTTAATGATATCGGCGAAACGAGAGAAAATTCCCATAATCCTATCCTCAAATTGATGTTGGTCTCGTATAAGGTAATACACTAACCGTGCCAACTTTCACTTCTTATTTAAATACAATAGCTTAAACAAAATATTAACTTTTACTTCCTTTTACGCTTCAAGCCACTTATTATCATTTTCACCAAATTTTAGCGCGAAAGACTAAAAAATATCGTGGATAATAAATTTCAGCAAGACAACCTTATCGGTCAATCCAACGCCCTACTCGAAGTGTTAGAACATGTGTCGCAAATTGCACCGCTGTCTAAACCCGTACTGATTATTGGTGAACGTGGTACAGGTAAAGAGCTTATTGCCGAACGCTTACATTATCTGTCTAAGCGCTGGGATCAAAGTTTTATTAAGCTAAACTGTTCATCTTTGAGTGAAAATTTACTCGAGAGCGAATTATTTGGCCATGAGTCAGGTGCCTTTACTGGCGCCAAAGGCAAACACGAAGGTCGCTTTGAGCGCGCCGACGGCGGCACCTTATTCCTCGACGAATTAGCCAATACCTCAGGACTTATCCAAGAGAAGCTTCTGCGTGTCATTGAATACGGCGAATTTGAACGAGTCGGCGGCAGTAAAACCGTGCAAAGTGATGTTCGTTTAATCTGCGCCGCCAACGAAGATTTACCATCACTTGCTGACGCAGGCGAATTTCGTGCCGACTTGCTCGATAGACTCGCCTTCGATGTGATCACTCTGCCACCGCTGCGTTGCCGCCCAGAAGACATAATGACGCTGGCGGAATACTTCGCCGTTGGCATGGCGCGTCAGTTAAAGCTGCAGCTGTTCAGCGGTTTTAGTGCCCATGCGGTCGAGCAACTAATGACCCACGACTGGCCGGGCAATATCCGAGAACTTAAAAACGTGGTCGAGCGCAGCGTTTATCGTAATGGTGGTGAAAATCGGCCCATCGACCATATCACTCTTGATCCCTTTGCTTCACCCTATCGACCTAAAACTCGGATCAAGACCCGCGAACGTCAAATCACCTCAGTCGCGCCAACAACCGTTGCCAGTACGCCGCAATATGCGCCGATACTTGAGGCTGAAGTACCCGTCAATACTGAGTCTTCGGTGAATAGCTTTAATTTTCCGCTGGATTTTAAAGAGCAAACTGAGAAGTTTGAGATGGATCTGATCCAACAGGCGCTCTCAAGCAGCCAATACAACCAAAAGAAAACCGCCGACATGCTCGGATTAAGCTACCACCAACTGCGTGGCATCCTTAAAAAATACAATTTACTTGATAAAGCATAAGCAGATTGCCCATGGGGGAGATGCACTGCTAAAATAGCCGTTCATAGTCGATAAAATAATGATTTATAAATGAGTGTGCTAATTAGACGCCTGTGCCTAACAACTGCAGTTTCTTGCATGAGTTGGTTGTTGGTCGCGTGTGGCCCCCAACGACTCCCTTCCGGTTTGGTGTATTGCTCCGAAGGGAACCCTGAGTCTTTTAATCCACAATTGGTGACGTCTGGCACGACAATCGATGCCACCTCGCACCAAATTTATAGTCGCTTAGTGGATTATGATACCCAGTCAGGCAAGCTTGTCCCTGCCTTGGCGACGAGTTGGGCTATGTCCGATGATGGCTTAAGCTATCGCTTCACCCTCAGGGAAAACGTGCAGTTCCAGCATTCGAAGCGGTTTACCCCAACACGGCCCTTCAATGCCGACGATGTGTTGTTCTCCTTTAAGCGTATTATCGATACCCAGCATCCTTATCATTTTGTCTCCCGCACGGGTTATCCCTTCTTCCAAAGTATTGGCTTTTCTGAACAAGTTAAAGGGATAGAAAAGATAAACGATCATGAAGTGGTCTTTTATTTGACCCGCAAAGACGCTTCATTTCTGTCAAATCTGGCCACCGACTTTGCGGTGATTTTATCCGATGAATATGCGCAGCAGCAGTTAGCCTTGGGTCATCCTGAAAACGTCGACCACTTTGCCATTGGCACTGGGCCGTTCACCTTAGTGCAATACGCAAAAAACGAATATATTCGCTATCACCGTCATCCTGACTTTTGGGGCGAACCAGCAAAAATTGATATGCTCGTATTTGATATCACGCCAAAAAGTACCGTCAGACTCGCGAAACTGATCGCGGGGGATTGCAGTGTATCTGCGCTGCCCAAAGCGGGTGAGCTGCCCGTTATCAAGCAACATGAAGAATTGAATATTGAGTCACAACCTGGACTCAACGTAGCATTTTGGGCCTTTAATACGCAAAAGCCGCCACTGAATGACGTCCGAGTGCGCCGCGCACTGGCCTATGCGGTCGATAAACAAAATATCCTGCGGGCGGTTTATCAAAATACCGCCATTGAAGCCACAGGCGTTCTGCCGCCAGCGTCTTGGGCCTACGACAATAACAAAGGGCTTGTGGATTACAATCCGCAAAAAGCGCGCGATCTATTAAAAGAAGCAGGCATTAAAAATCTCAGTATCGATATTTGGGCTATGCCAGTTGCCCGCGCCTATAACCCCAATGCGTTAAAAACGGCTGAATTAATTCAATCGGATCTGGCCAACATAGGCGTGAAAGTGAACATCGTCAGTTACGACTGGAGCGTGTTTAGTCAGCGGCTCAGCCGCGACGACTATGATTCAGTGTTAATTGGCTGGAATGCTGATAACAGTGATCCCGATAACTTCTTTACTCCACTGCTGAGCTGCGCCGCAATGCAGTCGAACAACAATCGTTCGCGCTGGTGTAACCCTGAGTTTGATGCCATCTTAGATAACGCAAGAGAAGTGTCAGATCAGGGCGAACGTAAAGTCATTTATCAACAAGCAGAAGCCTTTTTAGCTGAACAAGTGCCTATGCTGAGTCTGGCCCATGCCAAGCGTGTGGCGTTAACTCGCCATGATGTCAAAGACATGCAACTCACGCCTTTTGGTGGCATTTCCTTCGCCCACACTAGCCAAGCACAAGAGGAGGCGAATTAATGTTTAAATACCTACTGCGCCGCCTCAATTTGTTTCTTGCCACCTCGTTAGTCATGGTGGGTGTCTTATTTTACGCCACGGGCTTATTTCCGGTGGATCGCACCCACGCACTCACTGGCATACATACACCTACGGCGAGCCAACTGGTTCAAATCGAGCAGGACTACAAATTAGATAAAAACCAAGCGTGGCAATTTATCGCTTATCTACAACAAAGGCTTAGCGGTAATTTAGGCATTTCAGTCACCTCACATCAAGAAGTGGCTGAAGAACTCAGCGCTGTCCTACCCGCCTCCTTCGAGCTTGCTGTGATGGCGGCCATTATCGCAATTTGCTTTGGTGTGCCCTTAGGCGTGCTTGCTTCCCAGAGCCAACATAAGCTCACCCAAAATACCATTATGGCGATCACGCTAACGGGCTACTCTGTGCCCGTGTTCTGGTTAGGTCTTTATCTTTCGCTCTGGTTTGGTGTCGATCTCGGTTGGTTACCTATTTCTGGCCAAATCAATTTGTTATATGAAATCAAACCTGTCACTGGCTTTATGTTGGTAGATACCCTGTTGTCAGAGTCTGAATACGGCATGTCGGCATTTAAAGATGCGCTGCTGCACATCATTTTGCCTGCCACAACACTCGCAGTGTTACCTTTTACTGTGGTGGTTCGCAGCACCCGTTCGGCGATGATGAATGTAATGAATCAAACCTTTATCCGCGCCGCCGAAGCCAGAGGCATGCATACCGGGACTATTATACTGCGCCACGCCCTACCTAACGCCTTGATCCCCGTGCTGAAACATTTAGGGTTAATGCTTGGCTCATTTGCCAGTTATGCCATAGTGGTCGAAATGATTTTCTCTTGGCCTGGCGTGGGTTCTTGGCTGGTTTCAGGGATTTACCAACGGGACTACACTGTCATCCAAGGTGGTATTTTGGCCGTAGCCCTATTAATTATCTTCCTAAGTATCTTGATTGAAGTGCTGCATACAGTCTTTAATCCACTGAGCAGAAAAGACCTTTATGCCACCAGTTAAAATTTATCAAGAAGATCAGATTGCCTCCCCGACTATGCGGGTTTGGCTTAACTTTTCGGCTAATCCTTTCGCCTTGGCAGGTCTATGGACGATTGCTTTCCTGCTCTTGCTAACGCTATTTGGTCCTATGATTGCGCCCTTCCCACCAGAGGCACAAGATCCCAGAGCCTTGCTATTGCCCCCCTCGTGGGACCCTTCAGGCACAGTAGCGCACTTTTTAGGAACAGACGATTTAGGCCGCGATATCTTCAGCCGATTATTACACGGCGCACACTTGACCTTTGGTATGGCGCTGCTGATCGTCGTCACCGCATTATTCACAGGCTTTATCATAGGGTCACTGTCCGGCATGATGCGGGGCTTAAAATCCAGTATCCTCGGGCACTTACTCGATGCGCTGTTATCCATTCCCTCATTATTGATGGCCATTTTAGTGGTGGCGGTAATGGGGCCAGGACTTGAAAATGTGTTCTGGGCCGTCGGGATAGCGTTAACCCCGCAATTTGTGCGCTCGATACACCAATCAGTGCATGAAGAGTTGCAAAAAGAATACGTCACAGCGGCGCGTTTAGATGGCGCGAACTCAATGCAAATTTTTTGGTATGTCATCATGCCAAACGTGTGGGAAGTGGTGATCATTCAAACCACACTTGCCATTTCGGCCGCCATTTTAGATATCGCAGCCCTCGGTTTTTTAAGCTTGGGGGCGCAGGCACCAAGCCCTGAATGGGGCGCTATGGTCGCCCAAGGTATGGATAATTTATTAACGGCGCCTTGGGCTGTAACTATCCCGGGCTTAGCGATTCTTTTCAGTGTGCTTTCCATTAACTTGGTTGGCGATGGCCTACGGTCGGCGCTTGCGCCCATCAGAAACTAACTTATGCCTTTACTCGACGTACGAAATCTCACGATTGAACTCGATACGCCCCACGGTAGAGTGCGGGCGCTCGAAAAAGTCAGCTTAACGCTCAATGCCGGCGAAATTCATGGCCTAGTCGGTGAGTCAGGCTCTGGACGAAGTTTATTAGCCAGAGCGATTCTTGGGATCCCAGGTCCCAACTGGACCATCACAGCCGATCGCATGATGTGGGATGGCAATAACTTGATGGCCATGAGCTCAAAAGAGCGCCGCAATCTGATGGGTTCAGACATGGCGATGATCTTCCAAGATCCATCGGGCAGCTTAGATCCGGCGCAAACCGTCGGCAGTCAGCTGATGCAAGCTATGCCTAAGAATCCCAACGCCTATTTTTGGCAACGGCGTCGACATGAACGGCTGACGGCACAAAAGTGGCTACATAAAGTCGGGATCAAGAATCCGAGGCAGGTAATGTCTAGCTACGCCTGGGAATTATCCGAAGGCGAATGCCAAAAGGTGATGATTGCGATGGCGGTTGCTAATCAGCCTCGCCTCTTGATTGCCGATGAACCCACAAGCTCGATGGAGCTCAGCACTCAAGCGCAGATATTCAGATTATTATCTCAATTAAATCAATTACAAAACGTATCGATTCTATTGATCAGCCATGAGCTTGAAACCTTAGCCCAATGGTGCGATCACTTATCCGTGCTCTATTGCGGTCAGGTTATGGAATCGGGGCCGACGGACGAAGTGATTAAGCAGCCTTATCATCCTTACACTAAGGCGCTGCTTGATAACATGCCCGACTATTCAGGCTCAGGTGGCCACAAGGCGATTATGCCTACCCTTCCAGGGTCTGCGCCCGCCTTACAGCATTTGCCAATCGGTTGCCGCTTAGGGCCTCGTTGCCCTGAAGCCCAAAAAAAATGCGTTAATCAGCCAAATTTAAGTCATATTAAAGACCGCTATTTTGCCTGTCATTTCCCTTATCACGGCGAAACCCACAATGACGACCCCACTGCTTAAAGTTAACGATCTTTATAAAAGATACGATACCGGTTATAGGGGCTTTTCCCGCCAATATAACGATGCACTAGCGCCTGTATCCTTCGAGCTCCAGCGCGGCGAAACCTTAGCCATAGTAGGTGAAGCAGGGTCGGGTAAAAGTACCCTCGCCCGCATTTTAGTCGGCGCTGAGCCCCGCAGTGGCGGCGAGATTTTTTTCGAAGGTGAAGCCTTAGACAGCCGCGATATTAAACAAAGATGCCGCTTAATTCGGATGATTTTCCAAGATCCCAATACCTCACTGAACCCGCGTTTGACAATAGGTCAATTGCTCGATGAGCCGCTGCGGTTTAATACCCAAATGTCGGCGCAATCGCGACACACCCAAGTGGTCGATACGCTACGCAAAGTGGGGTTATTACCTGAGCATGCAGAGTTTTATCCGCACATGATTTCCGAAGGCCAAAAGCAACGCGTTGCGGTAGCGCGGGCCCTAATGCTTAACCCTAAAATTATCATTGCCGATGAAGCTTTGACCGCGCTTGACCTGTCAGTACGCTCACAAATTCTCAATTTGCTGCTGAAACTGCAAAAAGACCTCGGCTTGTCTTATATCTTCGTATCCCATAATCTCAATATTATTCGCCATGTTAGCGATAAAATCATGGTGCTGCACAAAGGTGTTATGGTCGAGAAAGCGCCTACAGAACAGATATTTAACTCGCCGCAACATGAATATACCCAGAGGTTGATCCAGGAGCAGAGTCTATTTGTTCACAAACGTTAAACTGCTCCAACCACTTAAATAATCAGGTGAATTGGCTAAAAATAGGTGCCATTTACCCGCCGAAATATTTATCCTATTGGTCATTTTGATAGAAGAAGCTTAAACATGATTATCAAACCAAAAATTCGTGGATTCATTTGTACCACTACACACCCAGTCGGTTGTGAAGCCAACGTTCAAGAACAAATCACGCTAACCAAAGCTAAAGGTAAAATCGCTAACGGCCCGAAAAAGGTATTAGTGGTTGGCTCATCAAGCGGTTACGGTCTGTCTTCACGTATTGCCGCCGCTTTCGGTAGTGATGCCGCAACGATTGGCGTGTTCTTCGAAAAGCCAGGTACTGAAACGAAACCAGGTACTGCGGGTTGGTACAACTCTGCCGCTTTCGACAAATTTGCTAAAGCTGAAGGCCTATATTCTAAGAGCATTAACTGCGATGCCTTTAGCCATGAAGCAAAACAAAAGGTGATCGAACTTATTAAGCAAGATCTCGGTGAAATCGACATGGTCGTTTACTCACTGGCATCACCTGTGCGCAAACTGCCCGATTCTGGTGAACTTATTCGTTCTGCGCTAAAACCAATCGGTGAAACTTACACCGCGACTGCGGTTGATACCAATAAAGACTGCATCATTGAAGCCACCGTTGAGCCAGCAACTGAGCAAGAAATTGCCGATACAGTAACGGTTATGGGCGGCGAAGATTGGGAACTGTGGATCAAAGCCTTATCTGAAGCCGGTGTATTAGCGGATAACTGCAAAACCGTAGCCTATAGCTACATCGGTACTGAACTGACGTGGCCAATCTACTGGCACGGCGCCCTTGGCAAAGCCAAGATGGATTTAGACCGTGCAGCAAAAGCCTTAAATGAGCAATTGTCAGTCACTGGCGGCAGCGCTAACGTTGCGGTACTGAAGAGCGTTGTGACTCAAGCGAGTTCGGCTATTCCAGTTATGCCTTTGTATATCGCTATGGTATTCAAGAAAATGCGTCAGGAAGGGCTCCATGAAGGTTGTATGGAGCAAATTTACCGCATGTTCAGCGAGCGTCTATTCCGCGCCGATGGTGCTAAGCCAGAAACTGACAGCGACAACCGCATCCGTTTAGACGATTGGGAACTGCGTGAAGATATTCAGCAACACTGCCGTAATTTGTGGCCACAAGTGACCACAGAAAACTTGTCAGAATTAACGGATTACCGTGAATACAAAGCTGAATTTATTAAATTATTCGGCTTTGGTATCGAAGGTATTGATTACGATGCCGACGTTAACCCATACGTTGAATTTGACGTTATCGAACTCTAATCAACTCGATAGCGAATCACTGCTTATCACAAACGTTAAACGCCACTTTTTAGTGGCGTTTTTATTTATAACTCCCAGATTAAGATGCGCTACACTAGCTGCAGTTGACCCCTAATAATCCCTCAATAAGGAAAATCAATGAAAATTAGCGCAAGAAACACCCTCAGCGGTACGATCAAATCCATAGAAATGGGCGCGGTAAACAATGAAGTGACGATCGAACTTGCACCCGGAGTGGTATTGACCTCTGTGGTGACTAAAGCGTCCTGTGAGCGCCTAGGTCTTAAAGTGGGGGATTCGGCTTATGCACTTATCAAAGCCAGCAGCGTGATGATAGGCGTTGATGATTAGCACGACTGTAACGTCGCGCTTGATGTTATGGCGTATTGAGTCTGACTGTGTTGCTGTAACTTATTCACTGCACAATCATCGACATACTTCATCGCATTGAAAAACAAAAAGGCCAAGTGAAATCACTTGGCCTTTTTAATCGAAGTTTACAAGTAGGATAACCAGTTCAACGCGCTATCCTCGCTTAAATCATTCTTCTACAGGGTAAAGCACCTTGGCATTGGCTTTAAGTGAATCTATCAAGCCACGGTAGTCTGCTTCACTGTATTGTGCGTTCAGGCGTTGTTTAAGTGCATTAACCAGCTCATCACTCACACCTTCAGCTGCGTTGACTTTATCTAGCGCAACCACGGCATAACCATTTGCTAAACCCACGGTATCGACAACAGGAGAAGTACTTGGTGTTGGCATTTGGAACGCTTTGCCTACAATCGCAGCATCAACATCTTGCGCGCCGCGGCCTAGTTTCGCTTTAGCCACTAAACCAAGATCCGTTGCACCGGCTTTAACTTGTGCCATCAGCTCTTGTGCTTTCGCACGGGCAGCTTCGTTTGCTTGATCTTGCTTCAAACGTTCTGTGATATTGGCTTTCACTTCCGCTAAGGCCAAAGTGCCCGCATCGTGATGTTCCTTCACACGAACCACCACCACGTGGTTAGGTTCAAGCTCAATCACTTCACTGTTTAACCCTTTTAGCATAACAGTTTCAGAGAACGCAGCTTTAACTAAGTCTGGCTTGTTCAGCGCAGCAGGAACGTTATCGCGAGAGAACAGTGGAGTCGTCTTAATATCGACGCCCACAGCTTTAGCGGTTTCAGATAACGTATCTGGCACTTCATAGCTAGTATCAGCTAATTTGCTTTGTAAGCTGTAGAACTGATCAACCGCTTTCTTATCTTGCAATTGCGCTACTATCTTAGCTTTCACATCAGCAAAGGGTACAGTCACACCAGGTTGCACATCTAATAGCTTGATAATGTGGAAACCAAAGTCAGTTTTAACCACAGCAGAATGTTGGCCTTTGTTCAATGCAAATAATGCAGCATTGAAAGCGGGGTCCATCACGCCTGGTTCAAACCAATCCAGTTTACCGCCCTGCTCTGCACTCAAGGTATCGTCAGAGTTCGCTTTAGCCAGATCAGCAAAATCGGCACCGCTGTCTAATTGCTTAGCTAAATCTTCAGCCTTGGCTTTTGCAGCCGCTTCATCGCTACCTGGCATAACCAGAATGTGTGCGGCAAGACGCTTCTCATTAGACACATATTGCGCTTTATGTTCTTCGTAATAAGCTTGCGCTTCTTCGTCTGAAACTGGGTTATTTCTAGCAAAATCAGCTGCATTCAGCTCAACATATTCTAAGCTCACCATTTCAGGGCTCATAAACTGCCCTTGGTTTGCGTCGTAATAGTTTTTCACTTGCTCGTCAGTCACAACCGCTGTCGCTAAGAATGGCGCAGAATCAACGACTAAATAACGCACATCGCGAGTTTGGCCTTGTAACTCAGCTAACTGCTTAGCTTCACCTGCTAACACAAATTCAGTACCAACTAGCGCAGCTGTTAACTGACGACGGGTCATATCGACACGCATCATGTCTCTAAACGCCTGTGGTTGATAACCTAACTGACGTAGAATCGCTTGATAACGGTCGTTATCAAATTTGCCATCAGTTTGGAATGCGGGTTCAGTTTTAACAGCTGCAATAATCTGTTCGTCAGATACTCGCAAACCCATTGCCGTAGCCGCTTGATCTATCAATTTGTCAGCGACTAAGCGCTCTAATACGCTCTGCTTAATGCTTTGTAGATATTTTTCGTCAGCAGATAACGCAGCAAACATCTCACCTAGCTGTTGCTCCATACGAGAGCGCTCGCTTTGGTAAGCCTGCTCAAGCTCGGCTTTAGTGATTATGTCACCGTTCACTTCTGCTGCAGGCACATCAGTTGTAGAACCTAAGTAACTGCTGACTCCTGCAAATGCAAAAGATAAAATCACAAGTACGAGAATGCCTTTAGCAATCACGCCTTGCGAACCATCGCGGATCTTTTCTAACATCAGATTTCTCGCTTGTTGCGATTAACAAAATAAAAAGGCGCATCAGTTTGAGATGCGCCTTTCTGTAATTTATGGGGAATATTCAGACGCTACCACTGGTAAATTCTAAAACCCCGAGTAATGGTAGAAATTAAGCTTCATATTCCATTACTTTCAATTCGTAAAAAGCACTGATAAACAGTGCTTGTCATTACGAATGCCTTACAAAGGCTACGATATTAATGATTAATTAACAGCGTCTTTCAGTGCTTTACCAGCTTTGAATGCTGGAATTTTAGCTGCTGCGATTTTGATTTCTTCACCCGTTTGTGGGTTGCGACCAGTACGCTCAGCGCGTTCACGCACTTCAAAAGTACCAAAACCAACAAGAGAAATTTTATCACCTTCTTTCAGACCTTCGGTCACAGCAGCGATAAAAGAATCCAGTGCACGGCCGGCAGCGGCTTTAGAAATGTCAGCACCAGATGCGATTTTCTCGATTAGTTCAGATTTGTTCATGTCATCCCCTTGAATGTAATTTTTTTGCGCCGCAACCAAATCCGTCTCTAGAGCGGTCTGCGGAGGCTTTTATAACAAGCTTGAATTCAAAGTTCAAGCTGAGTTCGAAAACCAAAGAAATAAAACTGGATACAGCTCAAAGCCAGTTGCGCCAAGGGCTTGGAGCAGCTGGCTCTCCACAGACCTAGGCTACCACAGGTCTACGCTTTGTTAAGCCCCTTTTTTCATTTTTTTTAACGTGATAGCGCAATTTCTTGCGTTATGCCAAGTTTTTAACCACTTCGAAGCCTTCAACCGGTCTTTCTAGGGCCAGTTTTAACACTTCATCGACCCAACGCACGGGACGAATTTCTAAATCGGCAATCACATTGGCAGGAATTTCTTCCAGATCACGCTCGTTTTCTTTTGGAATAAGCACCAATTTTATGCCGCCGCGGTGTGCTGCCAGCAGTTTTTCTTTTAAACCACCGATAGGTAACACTTCACCACGTAAGGTTATTTCACCTGTCATGGCCACGTCGCTACGCACTGGGTTACCCGTTAAGCTGGATACTAAAGCGGTACACATAGCCGCACCGGCTGATGGACCATCTTTTGGCGTTGCACCTTCGGGCACATGCACATGAATATCACGTTTCTCGTAGAAATCCGCATTGATGCCTAATTGTTCCGCACGGGCGCGAACAACGGTCATCGCCGCTTGAATCGACTCTTGCATCACGTCGCCAAGGGAACCGGTATAAGTTAATTTACCTTTACCAGGCACCGATGTTGCTTCAATCGTTAGCAGATCACCGCCTACTTGTGTCCACGCTAAGCCTGTCACTTGACCGATTTGGTTCTTCGACTCGGCTTTACCGTAATCGAAGCGCTGCACGCCAAGGAATGACTTAAGGTTATCTTGATTCACAGTGACAGATTTAACTGATTTATCGAGCAAAATCATTTTCACGACTTTACGGCAAATCTTAGACAATTCACGCTCAAGCGAACGCACGCCCGCTTCACGGGTGTAATAGCGGATAATGCCAACGATAGCGCTATCCTCTACTTTAATTTCAGCCGCTTTTAAGCCGTTGCGCTCAATTTGCTTATTCAGCAAATGTTGCTTCGCAATATTCAGCTTCTCGTCTTCGGTGTAACCCGACAAACGGATCACTTCCATACGGTCCAGTAGTGGACCAGGAATGTCCATAGAGTTAGACGTTGCCACAAACATCACATCGGATAAGTCGTAATCGACTTCGAGGTAATGATCGTTAAAGGTCGCATTTTGCTCAGGATCTAACACTTCTAATAAAGCAGAAGCCGGATCGCCGCGCATGTCTGAACTCATCTTGTCGATTTCATCGAGCAAGAATAATGGGTTTTTCACGCCCACCTTAGCCATTTTTTGAATGACTTTACCAGGCATAGAACCAATATAGGTACGGCGATGACCACGGATTTCCGCTTCATCACGCACGCCGCCTAAGGCAACACGCACATACTTACGACCGGTCGCCTTAGCGATCGATTGACCCAAGGAGGTTTTACCCACACCTGGAGGTCCAACGAGACACAGGATTGGCCCTTTAAGCTGACGCACTCGGCTTTGGACTGCCAAATATTCCAAGATACGTTCTTTAACTTTTTCCAGACCGAAATGATCGGTATCGAGCACTTCTTGGGCTTTTGCTAAATCACGTTTGATTTTAGAGCGTTGGCTCCAAGGCACTGACGTCATCCAATCCACATAGCTGCGCACAACTGTGGCTTCTGCCGACATAGGTGACATCATACGTAGCTTGTTAAGCTCAGCGAGGGCTTTTTCTTTCGCCTCGGCGGGCATGTTAGCCTCTTCAATCTTACGATTTAAGGCTTCAAACTCGTCATGGCCTTCGTCTAAGTCACCCAGTTCTTTCTGGATGGCTTTCATCTGTTCGTTCAGATAGTACTCACGCTGACTTTTTTCCATCTGTTTTTTAACGCGGGTACGGATACGTTTCTCAACCTGCAATAGGTCGATCTCCGATTCCATCATCGCCATTAAATATTCCAGACGCTCGCCAACGTTGATCATCTCAAGCACAGATTGCTTATCTTCAAGCTTAAGTGGCATGTGTGCGGCCATAGTATCTGCCAGACGCGCCGCTTCATCGATACCCGATAAAGAGGTCAATACTTCTGGCGGGATCTTTTTGTTCAGCTTGATATAACCTTCAAACTGACCAATAGCACTGCGCACTAACACTTCTTCTTCTTTGTCTTCCAGCGGTTCTGATTCCAGATACTCAGCCTTAGCCACAAAGAATTCTGTTTCTTGAGTGTAACGGGTAATACGGGCGCGACGACCACCTTCTACCAACACTTTGACTGTGCCGTCTGGCAGCTTAAGTAACTGTAAAATAGAGGCAACCGTACCCACTTCGAAGATGTCATCTTTTGATGGTTCATCGAGTTCGGCATCACGCTGCGCCACTAAAATAATTTGCTTATCCTGCGCCATTGCGGTTTCGAGACATCGAATAGATTTTTCTCGTCCGACAAATAACGGAATTACCATATGGGGATAGACCACCACATCTCGCAGTGGCAGCACGGGGAGTTCGATATGCGCTTCACGCTCTTGGGTCATAGTTCGATTCCGTTTTGGTGAAATGGATTAATACTGGAGTATATTGGGACGCTTTATTGAGTTTCAATGGCTAATACGAAAAAAGGAGTCCATTGGACTCCTTGTTTTTCAGTTTATTAGCAATCAGTACAATTATTGCTCGCCAGAAGCTGCTTGGGCTTCATTGTGCTCATAAATCAGGATAGGTGCAGATTCACCTTTCACGACTGATTCATCGACAACGGCCTTCACTACACCATCGACTGAAGGAATATCGTACATAGTATCCAGTAGAATACTTTCAACGATTGAGCGTAAACCACGGGCACCTGTCTTACGTGACATCGCCTTGTGTGCTATCGCTTTAAGTGCATCTTCGCGGAACTCAAGCTCGACGCCTTCCATCTCAAATAACGCACTGTACTGCTTAGTCAGGGCATTTTTAGGTTGAGATAAAATTTGCACTAGGGCTTCTTCATCCAGCTCAGTGAGAGTCGCAACCACAGGTAGACGGCCGATAAACTCAGGAATTAAGCCATATTTGACCAAATCGCCAGGTTCAACTTGAGTTAAGGTTTCAGAAATCGTCGCCTTCTCTTTTTCGCCTTTTACCTGAGCACCGAAACCAATACCCGAACCGACGTGTGCACGTTGCTCAATCACTTTCTCAAGCCCTGCAAACGCACCGCCACAGATAAACAGGATCTTAGAAGTATCGACTTGTAAGAATTCTTGCTGTGGATGCTTACGGCCACCTTGGGGTGGAACCGCGGCAACAGTACCTTCAATCAGCTTAAGCAGCGCTTGCTGCACGCCCTCACCCGATACGTCACGGGTGATCGATGGATTGTCTGACTTACGGCTAATTTTATCGATTTCATCGATATACACGATACCACGCTGCGCTTTCTCTACATCGTAGTCGCACTTTTGCAGCAACTTTTGAATGATGTTTTCAACGTCTTCACCCACATAACCCGCTTCAGTCAGTGTCGTGGCATCGGCCATAGTGAAAGGTACATTGAGTGAGCGCGCAAGGGTTTCAGCCAACAGCGTCTTACCACTACCCGTTGGACCGATAAGTAAAATGTTACTCTTACCCAGCTCGATACCATCTTTAGGCGACGCATTTTTCAAACGCTTATAGTGGTTATACACTGCCACAGACAGCACTTTCTTTGCTCTGTCTTGGCCAATCACATAATCGTCTAAATGTGCACGCAACTCATGTGGTGTCGGTAACTTATCGCTATCGCGCTTTGGAGAGATTTCTTTAATCTCTTCACGAATGATGTCGTTACATAACTCAACACATTCGTCGCATACATACACTGATGGGCCAGCAATGAGTTTTCTGACTTCATGCTGGCTCTTTCCGCAAAAAGAGCAGTACAGCAATTTACCGCTGTCACCATTATTTTTGTTGTCGCCCATTAATTACCTCATTTGCAGTCTGCTCTACTGCCTGTCTTAAATTTGCTTAACCTTTACAGAGCATAGCTCAGTCAAAAGCAAAAATCAGCCGCGTTTCGTCATCACAGAGTCAACTAAGCCATATTCGACGGCTTGAGTCGCACTCATAAAGTTGTCACGATCGGTATCGCGTTCAACGACTTCGAGCGGTTGGCCAGTGTGCTCGGCTAACATTTGGTTAAGCTTATTCTTAATGCCTAAGATTTCTTTGGCATGGATAGCGATGTCAGAAGCTTGACCTTGAAAACCACCCAGTGGTTGATGGATCATCACGCGAGAGTTTGGTAAACAGTGACGCTTGCCCTTCTCACCACCGGCTAATAAGAATGCACCCATGCTAGCCGCTTGACCGATACACACAGTGCTAACATTTGGTTTGATGAACTGCATAGTATCATAAATCGCCATGCCTGCCGTGACAGAGCCACCTGGAGAGTTTATGTATAAAAAGATATCTTTATCTGGGCTTTCTGATTCTAAGAATAATAATTGCGCCACGATAAGGTTTGCCATGTGTTCTTCAACTTGACCGACCAAAAAGATAATCCGCTCTTTCAACAAACGAGAATAAATATCGTATGAGCGTTCACCCTTAGCAGTCTGTTCGATCACCATAGGCACTAAAGCACTTTGTATGTCTGACGCATTATGCATTATTCACTTCCCTAAATAAAAATGGCTCGCATGAGGAGCCTCATACGAGCCATTATAAATGGCGAACAGCTAATCAAGTCAAGCTTAGCTTATGCGCGACCAGTAGCCTTGTTCATAAATTCTTCAAAAGCGACTTCTTTTTCGGTCACTTTGGCAGATTTCAACAGTGCTTCAACCGCTTGCTCTTCTAAAGCAACGTTGCGCATGTTTTGCATCAGCTCTTTGTTGCTGTTGTAATAAGCAACCACTTCACTTGGATCTTCGTAGGCAGAAGCCATAGAAGCGATCAAACCTTGTACGCGTTCGTCTTCTGCTTTCAGTTCGTTAGTCTTGATGACTTCGCCTAATAACAGACCGATTTTAACGCGACGTGCAGCTTGTTCAGTGAACAATTCAGCTGGCAGTTCAGGCATGTTTGCCGTTTGATTGCCAAAACGTTGCATTGCTTGTTGACGCAGTACGTTAACTTCGCCATCAATCAGTGCTTTTGGCAAAGTGATGTCGTTGTTCGCTAACAGACCGTTGATCACTTGCTCTTTCACGTTAGCTTTTAACGCTTGCTCAAGTTCACGGTTCATATTTTTACGGATTTCAGCTTTAAGGGCTTCTAAGCCACCTTCGCTGATACCGAACAGAGCAGCAAACTCATCGTTTACTTCTGGCAGGTTAGCGGCTTGAACTTCAGTCAGCGTAATCGCGAACTTAGCGGCTTTACCTTTCAGGTTTTCAGCGTGATATTCTTCTGGGAAGTTCACGTCGATAACAAATTCTTCACCCGCTTTGTGACCTAAAATACCCGCTTCAAAACCAGGGATCATACGGCCGCTGCCTAATTGCAGTTCGAAATCGTCAGCTTTGCCGCCTTCAAATTCTTCACCATCAACTGAGCCAACAAAGTTCATTTTCACTTTGTCGCCATCGGCAGCTTCACGTTCAACAGCAGCGAAAGTTGCGTGTTGTTTACGTAGCGTTTCAATCATAGTGTCAACGTCAGCGTCAGTCACTTCAGCTTTTGGTTGTTCTACTTCGATTGCATCTAAGCCTTTCAGCTCAACTTCTGGATAGATTTCAAAGGTAGCGATAAATTCGAACTTTTCGCCATCAGTTGAACCAGGAACAAAAGTCGGTGCACCGGCTGGGTTTAACTTCTCAGCAATAATTGCTTCGATGAAGTTACGTTGCATCACTTCACCCATGATGTCTTGACGAATCGCTGCGCCGTAACGTTTGTTAATCACAGTAATAGGCACTTTACCAGGACGGAAACCTGGGATACGAGCACGCTTAGCTTCACGTTGTAAACTGTCTTTAACCAGCTTTTCAATTTGTTCAGTAGGAACAGAAATGGTCAGGCGACGCTCTAGGCCTTGGGTTGCTTCAACAGAAACTTGCATTGTTTTACCTCGAAATTTGTCTAACGTCCTTTGTAATAGCCGATTCATCAACTATTCAGGTATTCGTTTCTTGATCATTAAATTTGACTACAATGCCCACCACTACTGGCTTTAGGCACAGGTCGCTCATAGTTGATATCTATCAAGACGCGACATTATAGCCACCGTTTTCTGCAGAGTCGAGCCTCAACAGCCGAATCTGGGGTATAAAAAAAGCGACACAAGGTCGCTTTTTTTAATTTGTACTCAAAGTACTAAAAAATGGGGTGACTGATGGGGCTCGAACCCACGACAACCGGAATCACAATCCGGGACTCTACCAACTGAGCTACAATCACCACTGAAACTGGTACGCCCGGCAGGATTCGAACCTGCGACCACCCGCTTAGAAGGCGGGTGCTCTATCCAACTGAGCTACGGGCGCATGGTTTACAGAACTTTCTGTATCCTAACCGATTTTGGAAAGCACTTAGCTAACCCTACCATTCGCTTATTTGAGTTCAAATTATCTTTAAATTCATTGAAGCAAACAATAATAAAGTGGTCGGTGATAGAGGATTCGAACCTCTGACCCTCTGGTCCCAAACCAGATGCGCTACCGGGCTGCGCTAATCACCGAAGGTCTTACATTTTTTGGTATCAACTCAGAGGGTTTCCTCTGGTCCGCTCTCATCAAAAAACTAGATGGACTACCGGACGCGCTAATCACCGAAGGTCTTACATAACATTTTCAGTGCTAGATGAATACATCTGCCTGAGAACGGAGCGCATCTTATCCCCTCACTTTACAACCGTCAACGATTTTTTTATTGATTGACTCTAGGTGCTGAATTATCAGGCTAATCCGGTTTTTTTTATCCATTTGGCGACGGCTTTAACCATGACACAGTAGCTGTGCCCTGTTAAAATAGCCGCGATTGCCAATCTCTGTGTTAACTACTGTTTTAACCATCGCCCATATAAAGGATATCCTACACCCATGACAGCCCAAATAATCGACGGCAAGGCGATTGCTCAATCCATCCGCACTAAGCTCAGCGAAAAAGTCACCGCCCGCAAAGAGGCTGGACAGCGCATTCCGGGTTTAGCCGTAGTATTAGTGGGAGCCGATCCGGCATCACAGGTTTATGTTGGAAGCAAACGTAAGGCCTGTGAAGAAGTTGGATTTATTTCTCATTCATACGATTTAGAAACAAGTTGCAGTGAAGATGAGTTGCTGAACCTTATTGATAGTCTGAATGATGATCCGACCATCGATGGCATTTTAGTGCAACTGCCACTACCCGCCCATATCGAAGATTCAAAAGTCATCGAACGTATTCGCCCAGATAAAGATGTCGATGGATTTCACCCGTACAACGTTGGCCGTTTAGCCCAGCGTATTCCTGTGCTGCGCTCTTGCACGCCGATGGGCATAATGACACTCATCAAATCCACCGGCGTTGATACCTATGGTTTAGATGCTGTCGTGGTTGGTGCGTCTAATATTGTCGGTCGTCCTATGACGTTAGAATTACTGTTGGCGGGTTGCACTACGACCACTTGCCACCGTTTCACTAAGAATCTTGAGCAAAAAATTCGTATCGCAGATCTCGTGGTTGTCGCAGTCGGTAAACCCGGCTTCATTCCTGGTGAGTGGATCAAGCCCGGCGCTATCGTCATTGACGTAGGCATTAACCGTTTAGATAACGGCACCTTAGTCGGCGATGTGCAATATGACGTTGCGGCGCAAAATGCCAGCTTTATCACTCCAGTCCCCGGCGGTGTTGGTCCGATGACGATTGCGAGTCTATTGGAAAACACCTTATACGCTGCTGAGCAATATCACGACTAAGTTCTAAGTTCTAAGTTCTAAGTTCTAAGTTCTAAGTTCTAAGTTCTAAGTTCTAAGTTCTAAGTTCTAAGTTCTAAGTTCTAAGTTCTAAGTTCTAAGTTCTAAGTTCTGCAAGCATAAAAAAACCTGCATGATGCAGGTTTTTTTATGGCTGAAGATTTCATCTAGATGAGAGAAAACAACTAACTAAGCTTATTTCTTACGCCAAGTGGTACCACTTGGGCCATCTTCGAGCTCAACGCCTAACTCATTCAAACGGTTACGCGCCACATCCGCAGCAGCCCAGTCCTTTTCAGTACGAGCACGGTTACGTTCAACGATTAAAGCTTCGATTTCAGCCACTTCATCGTCACTACCGCCGCCTTGGAAGAAAGCTTCAGGCTCTTGGCTTAATAAGCCTAAAACATCCGCTAATTGCTTCAAGGTGACTGCTAATGCCGATGCCTGTGCCATATCGGTCAGTTTTAAACGATTGATCTCACGCACCATGTCAAACAGGACTGAGTAGGCTTCAGGTGTATTAAAGTCATCATCCATCGCCGCTTTAAATTTCGCGACAAACTCTTCTGCTGGCGCCGCAGCGACAGTCAAGTCGACATCTTTAATAGCCGTATACAAACGTTCTAAAGCTGAACGAGCTTGTTTCAAGTTATCTTCTGAATAGTTCAGTTGGCTACGGTAATGGCCAGATAACAGGAAATAACGCACAGTTTCAGCATCATAGTGACCAAGTACATCGCGAATAGTGAAGAAGTTGCCTAACGACTTAGACATTTTTTCACGGTCAACCATCACCATGCCAGTGTGCATCCAATAGTTCACGTATGGCGTGTCATGGGCACAGCAAGACTGGGCAATTTCGTTCTCATGGTGCGGGAACTGTAAATCAGAGCCGCCGCCATGAATATCAAAATGCAGACCTAGATGTTTGCTGTTCATGGCAGAACATTCGATATGCCAGCCAGGACGACCCGGTCCCCATGGTGATTCCCACGTCGGTTCGCCAGGTTTAGACATTTTCCACAACACAAAATCCATTGGATTTTGTTTGGTTTCGTCCACTTCTACCCGAGCACCGGCTTGCAGTTGATCTAAATTCTGGCCTGATAAACGGCCGTAATCAGGATAGGAAGCCACGCTGAAAAGCACATCACCATCGCTCGCCACATAGGCATGGCCACGGGCGAGTAATAACTCAACCATGTCGATGATTTCGGCAATATGCAGGGTTGCGCGCGGTTCAAAGTCGGGGCGCAACATATTTAAGGCATCGAAGTCTTGATGCATTTCACCGATCAAACGCTCGGTTAAGGCTTCACAGCTTTCGTTATTCTCGTTAGCGCGCTTGATGATTTTGTCATCAACATCGGTGATATTGCGCTGAAAATTCACTTCATAACCCGCGTAACGCAGGTAGCGCACTATCATGTCAAAGGAAACAAAAGTACGGCCATGACCAATATGACAGAGATCGTATATGGTCACACCACACACGTACATCCCGATTTTTCCGGGAGTAATCGGCTTAAATTCCTGTTTTTGGCGGGTAATACTGTTGTAAATCTTCAACATCGATATTCTCTTCAATGATACATTCAGGTGTAAAATCAAGGAGTCAGTCTACCACGGCCTGACAGGTTTTGAATACTGCACTTTGCGCGCAATCCGAGATAAGTTAGAATCGCGCCACTATTTACAGAGAGTATGAAAACATGATCACAATACACACCAATTTGGGCGACATTAAACTGCAACTGAACGCTGAAAAAGCGCCGTTAACAGTAGCAAACTTTATGAAATATGTTGACGAAGGTTTCTTCGACGGCACTATCTTCCACCGTGTGATTGACGGTTTCATGATCCAAGGTGGTGGCTTCAACGAAGACATGAGCCAAAAACGTTGTAACGAGCCAGTGAAAAACGAAGCCAATAACGGTTTATCAAATCGTACTGGTACTGTTGCTATGGCACGTACTTCTGATCCACATTCAGCCACTGCACAGTTCTTCATTAACGTGAACGACAACACTTTCCTCGATTTTAAATCAGAAACCTCACAGGGCTGGGGCTACTGCGTATTCGGCGAAATCGTTGAAGGCATGGACATTATCGAAAAAATCAAAGCTGTTAGCACTGGCAACCGTGGCATGCATCAAGATGTGCCATTAGAAGCCATTGTGATTGAAAAAGTCAGCGTTGCGGCATAATCCCTGCGGATGCGAACTTTATTTATAGGCGATCTGCACCTGAGTGCAGATCGTCTTGATATCACCCAAGCGTTCACTCGCTTCCTCGACACTGAGCTCGATGATGCCGACGCCCTCTATATCTTAGGTGATTTGTTTGAAGTCTGGGTTGGCGATGATATTGCCTTGCCTTTTGCCCTCGAACTCGCCGAAAAACTCAAGCAAGTATCACAAAAGCTGCCGGTGTATTTCATCCACGGCAACCGTGACTTTATGTTAGGCAAGCAGTATGCGCGCGCCGCAGGAATGCAAATCTTACCCGAAGTGACGTGCCTGAATTTATACGGCATAGAGACGGTTATCTTACACGGCGACAGCTTGTGTACTTTAGATAAAGCCTATCAACGCTTTCGAAAACTGCGCAGTTTGTCACTGGCGCGTTGGCTATATGGTTGTTTATCCAAGAAAACCCGTCAGGGCATTGCCGATAAAATTCGCAGCAATAGCAAAAGCAGCAATCAGAAAAAAAGCTATACCATCATGGATGTGGAGCCCAATGCGGTCGATGCGTTATTTGCCAAGACCCACACCAAACATATGATCCACGGTCATACCCATAGACCCGCCATTCATCAACTTGCTAATGACTGTCAACGTATTGTGGTTGGCGATTGGTATGAGCAAGGCAGTGTGCTGAGTGTGAGCGCCGAAGGGATTAACTTACAGTCCTTACCCTTCGAGCATACAACTTAAGTTAGCTTGCTTTTATTGACCTTGTTTGAGGTTAAAGACGCATTATATTAACGGTTCGAGCGAACCGTTAATCATTTTAGCTATATCGACTTAATTCATCAATTTTTAAAAAGAAGGTACTTCAAATCAATTTGCTAGCGGCGATCCACTATGGAAACGAAACTCATCATCCTGCGCCAGAATCAACTCAGCCTCTAACTCACCAAAGTACTTTACGCGCTCGCTAATATCCTCAGGTGAAACCAACTGTGCTAATGCGAGATAATCTTGATAGTGGCGGGCTTCAGAGCGCAGCAGTGACACATAAAACTTACTCAGCTCACCGTCTAAATAGGGCGCCAACTTAGCAAAACGCTCGCACGAACGCGCCTCAATATACGCCCCCACAATCAGCTTATCCCGCAGGATATCTTTCTCATGGGTCGTCACATAGCTCATCATGCCTTTGGCATAACGGCCTGCGCGAATATTACGATACTCAATGCTGCGTTTGTGCATCAATTCCAATACTTGCTCAAAATGATGAAACTCTTCTTTAATCAAGCGGATTAAAGGTGAAACCAAATTGGCGGCAAACTTAAAGTTTGGCTTAGGCATAAGTTCGGCCACCAGCTCATTCTTTTTCACATCGCGCGCCAGAAAGCTCACCACATCATGATCTTGCGAATAGATAAACTCTTCATAGGGTTTCGCCCACGCCAACAGAGCTCGGCCACTGTCTTTATCTAACGCATATTTTCGTAGCAAAAATATCGCCGTCTGGGCCGCTTTTAACTCACAGTTACAATGATCGATAAGCAACTCATCCAAGGAATCTGATTTTATCGCGACATCAATCCAAGTTTGCGGTGTTTCACAGCGAAGAAACGCGTGGATGGGGGCAAGAAGTTGCTGCATGGACTCACTCAATATCATTCTGAATATCGCGCTATTTTACGCATATTTACTCATAAGCTATAGCATTAGGCTTCAGTAAACTTGACGCGCCGAACTTTTTGTTCAATAAATAATCTACACTCTAAAGAACTGAGATCCTGATCACACAGCTTCTCACTTCTGTATGTGTCACCAATCGGCAGTTAAAGGGACAGGACACCATTTTAACCTCGATTGTGGAGCTGTTATCAGCTCGTCTGACGTTTGGCGAGCCATTCATCAATGCTGAACAAGGATAATTATAATGATATTGAATCACTTAATGGGGCTATACACTCATCCTAAACAAGAGTGGCACACAATTGAAAAAAACCATGAGGCACTAAAAAGTAGCTTAAGTCATGTGGTACTGATCGCCTTAATCCCTGCGATTTGCAGTTATATTGCTACGGCTTATATTGGCTGGAACCCAGGTGCTGGCGATCCAATTTACCTCACACCTCAAAGCGCCATGTTTATGTCGGCTGGCATGTATTTAGGCCTAATTGCGGGCGTATTCGCCCTCGCCTACTTGGCCTATTGGATGGCAAAAACCTTCGATGCAAACCCAACCTACACCCAAGCGTTAGAACTCGCGTCCTATACCGCTACGCCATTGTTCATGGTCGGTTTAGCTGCGTTGTATCCAGTGCTGTGGTTTATCATGATAGTGGGATTGATTGGTTTGGCTTACTCAGTGTACTTACTGTACGCGGGTGTGCCGATTATTATGAATATCCCTGAAGAGAAAGGCTTTATCTACGCCAGTTCCATGGTGACCGCAGGTTTAGTGCTGTTAGTGGGGCTAATGGCAACCAGCGTTATCTTATGGAGCCTAGGCTTTGGTCCTATGTATCAATAACAACTCAAATTAACTGTAACCACACCAGCCAATAGCTTTATCGCTGATTCATAAAATAAAAAAGAAGGCCTAAAGGCCTTCTTTTTTGGGTCTAATGAATGATCAGAATGACTTAGCTTAATTCAACTTAGCTTCGTTGAGTTGAACTGTTTGACTCATTCCATCAAACAAATTCAATCAAACCAATTCTATCAAATCACTCGAAAGAATCACGCAGCGCTACGGTTAAGTTAAACACGAGTTTATCAACTGATGAATCTTTGCTGTCAGCACAGAAATAACCTTCACGCTCAAACTGATAAGCTTTTTCTGCTGGTGCATTCACTAGGCTTGCTTCAGCAAAACCGTGCACAACCACTAATGATTCAGGGTTTAATACTTCGTCCACAGTCTCAGCCGCAGCTGGGTTAGGATCGGTAAATAAACGCTGATATAAACGGAATTCAGCAGGCTTGGCAGTAGATGCCTCAACCCAGTGGATCACGCCTTTGACTTTACGGCCATCTGCAGGGTTTTTACCTAAGGTTTCAGGATCATAAGTGCAGTAAACCGTCGTGATATTGCCTTCGCTGTCTTTGTCACAACGCTCAGCTTTAATCACATAGGCATTGCGTAAACGTACTTCTTTGCCTGTCACAAGGCGTTTGTATTGTTTGTTGGCTTCTTCTCTAAAGTCAGCCACATCAATCAATATTTCACGGCCAAAGGCTAATTCACGCGTCCCCATGCTCTCATCATTTGGATGAGCGGCCGCTTGAATGTACTCAAGTTCACCTTCAGCATAGTTTTCGATGATCACTTTCAATGGACGTAATACAGCCATCGCACGCGGTGCATGTTCGTTCAATTCTTCACGAATACACGCATCTAACATGCCGACTTCAATCATATTCTCTTGCTTAGTCACGCCGATACGTTGGCAAAACTCGCGAATTGACGCAGGCGTATAACCACGGCGACGTAGACCAGCAATCGTAGGCATACGTGGGTCGTCCCAACCTGACACTAATTTACGAGTCACAAGGTCGTTTAGCTTGCGCTTAGACATCAAGGTATATTCAAGATTTAAGCGTGAAAACTCGTATTGACGAGTACGATTCGGCGCTTGAAAATCGTTCAAATTATCCAACACCCAGTCGTATAAACGACGGTTGTCTTGGAACTCTAAAGTACATAAAGAGTGGGTAATCTGTTCTAACGCATCAGAAATACAGTGGGTAAAGTCGTACATTGGGTAAATGCACCACTTGTCACCCGTTTGGTGATGATGGGCAAAACGAATACGGTAGATAATAGGATCGCGCATACACATGAATGGCGACGCCATATCAATTTTGGCACGCAGTGCACACTCACCTTCTTTAAAACCACCGTCGCGCATCTTAGCGAATAAGGCGAGGTTCTCTTCGACTGATGTGTCGCGGAAAGGACTGTTTTTACCTGGCTCTTTTAACGTGCCGCGGTATTCGCGGGTTTCATCAGCATTCAAGAAACACACATAAGCCAAACCTTTATTGATCAGTTCAACCGCATATTGGTGTAACTGATCAAAATAGTTTGATGAATAGCGCACGTCGCCATCCCACTGGAATCCAAGCCAACGCACATCCGCCTGAATAGAATTTACATAATCAATGTCTTCTTTTTCAGGATTAGTATCGTCAAAACGTAAATTACACAGACCGTTATAGTCTCGCGCTATCCCAAAATTTAAGCAGATAGATTTAGCATGACCAATATGAAGATAGCCATTGGGTTCCGGCGGGAAACGAGTCTGTACACTCGTGTGCTTACCGCTTTGTAAATCTTCATCTATGATATTACGAATAAAGTTACTCGGACGTACTTCAGTGTCCACATGACTCATGGAATTCCTCTTTGCGAACAATGGCAATTTTAAGAAAACCAGCATGATCCTACAGATCACTACTAGTTACAATGCCTAGTGCTAAAAACTATGGTTTTTGACCGGCGGGGTTATAGTCGCGATAGTAAAACAATAAAAGCAGCCATGAAAGCTGCTTTTATCTTTGACCTAACTAAGCTGACATTTATTACTCAGTCATGCTGACTCAGTAAATCTTACTCGGTAATGATGCGGATCCCCGGAATGATCTGCTGGGTTCTTCTGCCCTTACGTTTCAGCCATTGATAAAAGGCCACTAACGCAAAGAGGAAGAAACCAATCCACAGACTCGATTGCACAGGATGCTGCGTAAAAGTTGCCGCTTGATAGACCACCGTCGCTGAACCATAGGCCAGTGAGAAAGTCCACGTTGCCGCAAATGTCGCCCAACGAGAGCCAAACTCATGCACTAAGGCGCCCATCGCCGCAACACAAGGGGTATACAGCAAGATAAACAACAAGTAAGAGAACGCCGCAATTTTACCACTGAAACCAGCTTGCAGAGCACCGAAGGTCGATGTTGCCACGCCTTGCTCTTCCGCTATCGCTTCTTGATTGGTTAGATCACCGACTGACAGTTTTAGCGGATCTTCAAGATCTAACCCAAACAAGTTTGCTGGAATCGTCGCTAGAGCCGCATTAAAGCTCTCACTCAAGGGTGTCAGCTCTTCATCAGCGGGCGCTGCACTGCTGTACAAACTATTTAAAGTACCGACCACGGCTTCTTTGGCAAAAATACCTGTGATAATACCAACCGTTGCTGGCCAGTTATCCTGCTCTATGCCCATAGGCGAGAAGATTGGCGTGATTTTTTGGCTCGCAACACTCAGCAAAGATGCTTGGCTATCTTCATGGCCGAAGGTGCCATCAACACCAATAGCATTGATAAAGTTTAATAACGTCACCACCAGCACAATGGTTTTACCCGCACCTAAAATAAAGCTCTTAGTGCGTTTGCCTGTGCGGACCATAACAGCTTTAAATTTTGGCATCTCATAGCTTGGCAGTTCCATCACCACAGCACTGCTGGTGCCGGGCAACAGGGTGCTTCTGAGTAATAAACCCGTACCGATAGCGGCAAAGATACCAATAACGTAAAGCAAGAAGACTAAATTCTGTCCAGAATCGGGAAAGAAAGCCGCGGCAAATAACGCATACACTGGCAAACGTGCACCGCAAGACATAAATGGCGCCATCATACCCGTGACAATACGCTCACGTTCACTGCCTAAGGTGCGCGTCGCCATAATCGCCGGCACAGAACAACCAAAGCCGACAATCATAGGCACGAAAGCTTTACCGGGCAGACCGATACGGCGCATTAACCCATCAACTACAAATGCAGCGCGGGCCATGTAGCCAGAGCTTTCAAGGACTGACAAACCGAGGAATAAAGCAGCGATCACCGGAATAAACGTGGTCACGGTTTGAATACCTTGGCCAACACCACCAGCGAGAATAGTGACCAACCAAGCCGGAGAGCCCACGTTCGTCAAAAATGCGCCAAAGTGGTCGACAAACAACGCACCCGCAAATACATCGAAGAAATCGATAAAAGCACTGCCAATGTTGATGCTGAACATAAACATCAAATACATCACAAACAAGAACACAGGAATGCCAAGCACCGGATGCAATACGAGTTTATCTAATTTGTCACTGAGGGTGAGGAATCCCGACTCTTTCACTGAACCTTGAAACACTTTCTCAACGAAATTAAAGCGCGTGGTAGCCACCATCACTTCAATATCATGGCCTTGCGAAGAGATAATCTGGGTACAGGTATTCACTTCATCCTGCAGCTCAGCATTCTGACAGCTGCCACAACCTGAACCATTGCCTAACATAGCCAAGGCGCGGCCACGGCTTAATTGCGCGTCTTTGCTGCAAAGTAACTGCACGCCCGCTTCAATTTGTTCATCATAATGCAGCATCAATGGCGCTTCAGAGACTCGGCCTTGCAGTAAATCGAGTACCTGCGCCTGCACTTTTTCCACATCGGCAGGATCGCGAGAGCACACCCCAATCACGGGGCAGCCCAGCTCTTTGCTCATTTTCTTTAAATCGACTTTGATACCGCGTTTGACTGCAGAATCGATTTTGTTCAACACCACCACCATAGGGATCGCGAGTTCACGCAATTGGGCAGTGAGATATAAGTGACGTTCGATGTTAGTGGCATCGACTAAATTGATAATGCCATCGACACGTTGCTCGGCGAGATATTGCTGCGCAATTTGCTCATCGAGTGAACAATCGCAACTATTGCCCGCAGGCAGAAGATCGTAAATACCGGGTAAATCGGTCAGATAGACATCGGCACCGTTTAAGGTGAAATGACCAGTCTTTTTCTCGACCGTCACACCAGACCAGTTACCGACTTGTTGATTCGCGCCGGTTAGCGCGTTAAAGAGCGTCGATTTACCCGCATTCGGGTTACCGACTGTGACGCAATGAAACTGCTTAGTCATTCGCCTTTTCCACCTCAATGATGTCTGCCAAATCTCTGCGCATACAAAGTTTACTACCACGAATATCCAGTTCGAGACCAGAGCCCATAGGTGCGTATCGGATCAATGAAAAACGCGTATTCGGCGTGATCCCCATGGACAACAACTTACGCTTCACGGTTTGTGGTAACGCTAAACGTCCCACTTCAGAAATAATACCGCGATCACCGGGACTGAGTTCGCTTAACTTCATTACGTATTCCACCTTGCAACAGGTTCAGCTCGAAAAACTGCGCCCATTGTAACTGAGCTATGACCCTAATAACTTTACCTAGATCAAGATTTTTGACTGGTAACGATAATAGTTTTCAATTGTGTTGGGTATTATGTGACAAAAATACCAATGAATAAACGGCCAACTGAAAATAAAAATTCACGCCCAAGTGCCCAAGACGGTTATGCGATCGACAGAAGTCAAAAAGCTGTGAACAAATCCCCTACCGAAGCAAACGTGATCATGGTCACGCTTCCTCTATATCACCAGTAAAATCATCCCTCTTTACAGTGAAAAGACGCTCAGATGTTAAGCGAGTGTCACACATTTGTTCTAATATTAATCAGCTTGAATAAGCTAAATTAGCAATATCGAAAGCGTCAAAATAACAAATATAAATGCACTCGGGAAAAGATGAACATGGAAATAAGGCTAAAGTTCAAAAGCATAGCTAAGGCTATGCTATGTATTTTGTTATCAATCGTGAGTATTTCGGCCTCGGCGACGCCTTGGGATGACAAAAAACCAGAGGATGTTGTCGCGACATTAGACAAAAAATTCGCCGAAGGTAAGTATTCCGCCAAAGGGGCTGACACTTGCCTGATGTGTCACAAAAAAAGTGCCGTGGTCATGGCGATATTTGATGGGGTTCATGGCAACCCCAATGTGAAAGATTCGCCCATGGCCGATTTGCAGTGTGAAGCCTGCCACGGTCCGTTAGGGAATCATAACAAAGGTGGCAAAGAGCCAATGATCACCTTTGGTGCAAATTCTCCTGTTCCCGCGCAAAAGCAAAACAGTGTTTGTATGAGCTGCCACAATGACAGCCAACGTATCGCGTGGAAAGGCAATCACCACGATAACGCCGATGTTGCCTGCGCAAGTTGCCATCAAGTTCATACCGCAAAAGATCCTATCAGCGATAAAGCCAATGAAGTCGCCATTTGTACCCAGTGCCATACCCAACAAAAAGCTGATATGCACAAACGCTCAGCGCATCCACTACAGTGGCAACAGATGGTGTGCAGTGACTGCCATAATCCCCACGGCAGTTTGAACGATTCAAGCTTGAAACAAATGAGCGTCAACGAAAATTGCTATAGCTGCCACGCCGAAAAACGCGGCCCTAAACTGTGGGAACATGCCCCCGTCACCGACAACTGTGCGAATTGCCACAATCCCCATGGCAGCGTGAACGAAGCCATGCTGATCAGTAAGCCGCCGCAGCTTTGTCAACAATGCCACGTCTCGGATGGTCATAGCAGCAATGCCTACTTTGGCAATCAAACCAATGCCTTCACTTCAGGTAATTCCTGTATGAATTGCCACGGGCAAGTGCATGGTTCTAACCATCCTTCTGGCAAATTGCTACAGAGATAACAAGGGAATGATCATGCGAACAGCTAAAATGTCTCACCCTAGTGCTTGCTTCTCACTCACTTTGTTAGCATGGGTGATAAGCGGTGTTTTGACTCAAGCACATGCCGACGGTTATGAGCTACAACAGGCGAATCGAAGTGGCATTAAGACAGAGGCATGGAGCTGCAAACAATGCCAACCTAAGACAGGGCATAGTGGTAATGTCAGTGCCACTCTCGCTTATAACGATGGCGAGGACAGCCGTTTCGGTAACCGCACAGGGACAGATAATGATGGTATCGTTGCCGCCGTCGGTGCGGATATGGTGTACAAAACACCGTCAGGTTATCAAACTCAGTTGGTCGCGGATAAGTTAGGTTTTGATGCGGGCTCAGCCAAGCTCACAACAGGAAGGCCGGGGAACTATCAAATCAACTTAGGTTATAGAGGCTTAGCGAGCTATAACCATAATCAACTCAAAAGCCCTTATACCTCAGTGCAAGATAAGATGTTGTTGCCCGATAACTGGATAACAGGCGGCACAACACAATCTATGCCTATGCTACAGAGCAGCCTTGTTGGCCAAGATTTAAGTATTCAACGTGATCGCTTTATGATCGGTGGTTACTATGCCGGAAAAATATCACCCGAAAGCGACAATGCCAGTCACTACAAAGCATCATTAAACTATCAACATGAAGACCGCAGCGGCGCCAAAAAGACCAGCGCTAATATACTCACCAATAGCGTCATGCTCGCCCAACCTATTGATGACAGTACCGATGAAATCGATGCCAGAGTCTATTTTAATGGCACTGGCTGGCAAGCTGGCATCAATAGCCAAGTCAGCCAATATAAAAATGAGCACCAAGCCATGCAATGGCAATCAGCCTACACGCCCACCTTTGGCGCGGCATACTTAGGTCAAAATGCGACCGACCCCGACAGTAAAGCCTATCGCGTTGCCGCAGAAGCCTCTGGGGGAGCGAATGGTCAGAATGTGCTAATGCACGCAGGCTTTAGCCGTATGACCCAAGATGACACTTTTATTCCAGCGACCATCAATGGCCCATCACCTATCCTGCCTGCGGATACCTTAGATGGCCAAGTGGATATTATTGAGATGGTCCTTAAATATTCGGGCCGGATCACCCAAGACTTAAGCGTACAGGCTAGCTACAACTATCAAGACAGAGATAACAAAACGGCCAAATTAGCCTTCCCACAAATCATCACCGACAGTATTAACCAAGGCACTGCTCAAAATAGCCTTTATGATAAGCGAACCAAAAAACTCGAGCTCAAAGGCAAATACCGTTTTACTTCAGCCGCCTATGCCGAAGCAGGCTACAGCCGTAACGAAAACGATTACACTGAACTCGACCGCCAATCCGTCGACGAGTCCGGCGTGTTTGCCAAACTGAGCTATCGCTATTCCCCTGCTTGGTCAGCATGGTTGAAAGGAGAAGCACTAGAGCGAGATGGCAGTGAATACGATCCCGTCACGACCACTCAAAGTCAAAGCAATCCTTGGCTACGTAAATCCTACCTTGCCGACAGAAAAAGACAAAAAGTCACCTTACACACTGATTATCAAACTGATATCGGCCTCTCACTGGGCGCCAGCTTGCACAGTGTCGATGACGATTATCACCATACCCAAGCGGGACTCACTCAAGTGTCCTACCTAGGTTATGACGTATCGGCCCAATATGCGCTGAGTAACGATCTGCATTTCACCGCTTTTGTTAACCAAGATTGGCGCGACTCAGATCAAGCGGGCAGTAACCGCTTTTCAACGCCCGATTGGTACAGCACTGCCGAAGAAAAATCGACTCTAATTGGGGCTGGTTTCAGTTATCAAAACCTGTTCGATAATCACCTCGACATTGGCTTGGACTACAGCTATTCCGATGGACAGAGTGATACCGAAGTCATCTACGGCATCACTAGTCCCTATGGCGACTTTTACGCCCGCAAACACAATATTAATGCCTACGCCAAGTATAAGCTTGCCGACAGTATGTCGCTGCGCGTCGATTGGTTATTTGAGAAATATCAAGATGCTAACTGGCAAAACCAAGGCACAAGTTGGGACACGATTCCCAACGTACTCAGTTTTGGTGATATGGGCCACGACTACAATGCTCACTACTTAGGCTTGACCTTAAGCTACCAAATGTAACTTAGGCACTGACAGCGCATTCCAAGGATAGAAATATGAACAAGTTTGCAAAAATGAGTACTCAATTCAGTCTGATGCTGGCCTTAGTCTCGCTATTAAGTGCCTGTGGCGGTGATAACGGCCAAGATGGTAATCCCGGTGAACCCGCAAAACCGCCCGCATTAACCATCACTAGCCTTAACGTCATGGTTGATAAAGTTGCGGTGACAGATGGCATTGCTCAAGTGGATTTTCAAGTGAGCAATCAAGATGATGAAGCCGTCATTGGTGTCCCATCGGCAACGTTTATTGCAGCGCAGCTTCTTCCCCAAGGTTATACAGGCGCGGGAAATAGCAGTGAATGGCAGCATTTTACCGCCGAAACCTGCGCGGCAACTTGCCCTGGCAGTCTCACAGATCATAAAAACGGTCACTACACTTACACCTTCAGCGCCAAGTTTAATGGCATGAATGGGGTGACGTTTATGCCGGAAGCGCCCCAAAGAATGGTGGTCAAAATCGGCGGCGATAAACTTGCAGATAACACGCCCTTGCCTATTACCAATCAACATTATGACTGGCAATCTTCTGGGGATAATGTCGCTTACACCCGCAACTTAGTCACAATAGAAACCTGTAATAGTTGCCACAGCAATCTTGCTTTCCATGGCAGTAAATATAATCAAATCGAAACCTGCGTCACCTGCCATAACAGCAAAAAAGTCAGTAACCCTGCGGATATTTTCCCGCAAATGATCCACAGCAAGCATTTAACTGGTTTCCCGCAACCCATCAGTGATTGCCAAACCTGTCATGTTGATAAGGCAGAGTTAGCTGAGCAGCAAAACTGGCACAGAGTCCCAACCATGCAAGCCTGCGGCGCCTGCCATACACAAATCAATTTTCCCGCTGGCGAAGGACACCCTGCGCAGGCTGATAACAGTAACTGCGTGGCGTGCCATAATGCCGACTGGACCGCAAGCGTTCACAGTGATGAAGACAAAACAGCGGCACTGATGCAATTTAGTCCTAGTATCACCAGCGCCAGTATGGATGCCAATGGTACAGTCACCGTCGCGGTTAAATTGATGAACCCAGCCACAGGCTCCGTCTACAGCGACAGTGCCGATAAGCTAAAATTCATCAATGATTTAAGGGTCTATGCCAACTGGGGAACCAGTTTTGATTATACCACCCGCTCTGCCCGCTCGATTAAGCTGCCGGAATCCACCCCAGTGTCAGGCTCAAATGGCATTTATACCTATACGATTTCGGGTCTTACTGTGTCTGCGGGCACTGAAGCGGATAATGGCGGACTCGCAATTCAAGGCCGAGTCTGCGCCAAAGACAAAGTACTCGTTGATTGCACGACTGAACTGGCGGAAGTGTTAGTGATTAAAGCCAGCCACAGTTATTTTGATACGTCAGCATTAAGCAGTACGGGTCGCCGCACTGTTGTCAGTAATGCAAGCTGCGGTAATTGCCATGGCGATCAAAAGCTTAATATTCACGGCTCACGCAACGATCTCGGTGGTCAATGTCAGCTATGTCATAACGCCAATATGCTGGCTGATGCGACGGCGGCAAATCCTTCCACCACGTCGTTTGACTTTAAGCAGCTGATCCACGGTATTCACACCAGCCAATTCGCAGGTTTTGAAAACCTAAACTACCCAGGGAAAATCGGTAACTGTGCCCAATGCCATGTTAACGATTCTGCGGGGATATCTACCGTCGCCCTTCCCTTAAATTCAGCGGTACAACCCCTTGCCCTCGATAACGGCACTTTTACCAGCCCGATTGCCGCTGTGTGTAGCAACTGCCATTCAGATACCAGCACTCGTAACCACATGGCTCAGCAAGGTGCTGTTTTTGCAGGCACAAAAGCCGATGCAACCGCAGGAACTGAAACCTGTGCTTTCTGTCATGGACAAGGCGGAGTCGCGGACGTGTTAAAAGTGCATCCCATAAACTAAGCCTATGATGCTGGCCTAAAAAGGCCAGCAACTGCAGATATAAAAGGAACTCATACTATGCAGTCATCTACTCCTAAAGAAATAGTCAGATCTCAGTCACATTACCCACCTAAAGTGACTGATTAATACCAGTGACTTAGTTAGCCTTACAGATGGAAAACTAATTCCACACATCTTATGCGGGTAATGAGATTTATTCTTATCTACCAAGCGTTTGATGATGATTACAACTATTGCAGGGAAATATCATGATGAAACGGTTCAATTTCAATGCCGCAACAAAAGCGATGTTGGGTGCCGGTTTACTCTCTCTACTACTCGCCGGTTGCGGTGGTAGTGACGGTAAAGATGGTGAAGACGGTAAACCGGGTCCGGTAGGCTTAGATATCAGTCAAGCCACCACACTCAAAGCCACACTTGAAGATGTAAAAATTGACAGCGGCACAGTCAGCGTCGACATAGTGCTAACGAATGCGAATGGCGTTCCTGTAACAGGCCTAGAGCAATACGCTCAAATCAATGCCATAGGATTAGGTATTGCAAAACTTACCCCTGAAGGTGGCAAGGGTTATAAAACCCCTCAATGGGTCAGCTATATCAACTCAGTGAAAGCGGCAGATCCTGCACGTAGCCTGGCTAATTATAGCTATACCGATGGTAAAGATAGCGCTGGCAATCCGATTATCAAAGAAGTGAAATTCACTCCTGGTGATGCCATTCAAGCGAACATAGAATCTAGCTGTAAAACCACTTGCCTAACTGTGGTAGATAGTGGTGTTTACCGCTATACCTTCCAAACTAACTTAAGCACGTTACCCGCTATTGAAGGTCTAGATTTAACCTACGACCCAACATTAGTGCACCGTATTACGTTAGAGCTGCAAACCGATGGCAGTAAAGATGCCAAGTTAGTGAACAGTCATATCGATTTCTTACCAAGCGATAACTTTAGAGAAGCCAAGGCTGAAGAAACGCGTACTGTTGTCGATTTAGAAGCCAACTGTATTAAGTGCCACAGCACAAACTACAGCGATACTTCCTCTACCGCTAAACCATTAGCACTTCATGGCGGAAGACGTATTGCGATTGCAAACTGTCAAGTTTGTCATACCAGTTACAGTAAAGATCCAGAAACAGGCTCATCAATTGATTTAGGTGCCATGGCTCACGCCATCCATAAAGGCACTTATACCATGGTAGGTTACAGCGGCACAGCCTATGACTTTAGCGGCACTATGGCGAAAGCCGCTGCTGAAAATGGCTATCCACAATTCCGCGAAGGTAAAGACACTTCCGAGCGTGTCACTCTGCCAGTGTCAATAGGTAGTTGCCAATCTTGCCATAGCACAGATGCTAAAGGGCCAGTTGATGCTGATAACTTTAAACATCACAGAGGCTTAGCTTGTGCATCTTGTCACATGTCAGGTTTCAACCCAGTTGATAATAGTGAATGGTTAACGCCACCTGAAGGTCAAAAAGACCGTGGTTTCGTCGGTAACTACTTCCACTACTATGCAACGCCTGAAATTGACGGTATTCCAGGTGCAAACCTAGTGAATGTATTCCAAACCGGTGGCTGTGCTTCATGTCACGCCGAACAGGGTGAAGAAGGCAGCGCTAAATATCACTTAGCCAAAGCCAATGCCACTAAGTTACTGCGTACTGAATATGCCTATAAGTTAGAAAACGGCACATTTGATGCGACGAAAGGTGAGCTAACGTTCACAGTGGACTGGCACAGTGATGTTGCACCACATCAAGATCCTAAAGTGAAAGAATTTTGGGTCAGCCTAGCGGCGTTTGATGGCAATGAATATACCATGGGCCCACGCCCATCTAACGGTACGCTAGGTCGTAGCGAAAGCCGTATTTCAGTGAACTTAGCCAAAGTTGAAACTAACGCTAACTTAACAGCGACCGCTAATGGCACAAAAGTGACGTACACTTTGACGGGTATTACGGCAGTGATTAGCGCCTCATCTGTACCATACAAACAAATTGTGAGTATTGGTAAAGGCTTTATGGACGGTAAATTGCTGGTTTGTGCAAACTCAGCAGAACTCGATCCAACAATGGATGCGGCGATTGATTGCACCAGCACTGATGCGCCTATCTACGAAGTGATTGTAGGCAGCAACAAAGCTTCATTCTCTGCCGATGCAAGCAATGTCACCGCGCGTAGTGTCGTTGTCTCTGAGGCTAAATGTGCTAACTGTCACGGTGAAAAAGCCGACTTCTCAGACTCCCATAAGCTGACTCATGCGACTGATAAGCCTGACAACAGTTGTGGAACTTGCCACTCAGCCGTACCAAATACCGCGGTAGCTTTAGCCGATGGTAGTTGTGTTGCTTGTCACAATGGCGCACCTGCTCACAGTAAAAAGCCGTTTGAACGTGGTTTTGACTTCAAAGTCATGATCCACCAAATTCACGCAGATACTCGCAGTGTTCGTCGTTTAACAACAGATGCAGCAACCTTCCCTGAAAACCCAGCGAACTGCGCAGCTTGCCATGATAAAGGTCAACTCAGCTTAACTAAACTAGGCGATAAACCTGCATTCTTGGCAAGTACAGGTGAATACTCACCTACTGTAGCAGCTTGTGCTTCTTGTCATGCGACAACCGCTGCAGACAGTGCCGTCATAGGTCACTTCGAAACCAACGGTGGTGTGTATAACGGTGCTGCTGGCACTTATACCCCAGGTAGCGAAACCTGTGCGACCTGTCACGGTGAAGGTAAGTCATTTGGCGTGGATAAAGTTCACCCAGTGAAATACTAATATGAACCAGAGTCACGACTGAGCACTTAACCACTTTGGGTTAATCAAATTAGTGACTCACATTAAGCTCAGCAAAATCCCCCGCAGTGCGGGGGATTTTTTGTTTCCGATAACACTAAGTTAAATAATACCAACCTCAGTTTTACAACACTAAACCCAGCTACAGCACATAGCTAAAATCCGCTGTTTTTTTGATCTGAAATCGTTTTTACCTCTCGCTTTAAATACCTCTTTAGAAATAGAAAGATCCAAGTCACACATTAGCAAAGGCCTTGGAGATTTTAAGGTCATGTTAGGTTAGCCTTTCCTTGGGGAATTCTATTTCCAGCATCCACTTAAGTCGCTTCTAGTGACCAAAAACACAGACATAGAATCTGTTGGCTCTAGAACACAGCGTTTAAGCAATGCCAAACCTATGCAGGGAAAAAAATGATGAACGCACAAACAACTAAAATCGCACTGCTGTTAGCAGCAAGTGCAGTCACTATGGCCTTAACTGGCTGTGGTGGCAGCGATGGTAATGATGGTAATCCCGGTGAACCTGGTGGCGAACCTGCTCCAGCGATTCAAACCCTTAATTTCACGTTTGATAAATCTGTCGTCACTAACGGTGTACCGAGTGTTGAGTTTACCGTGACTAACGAAGATGATTTACCCGTCGTTGGTCTCCAAAAAATGCGCTTCGCCGCAGCACAGTTGATCCCACAAGGTGCTACAGGTGCCGGTAATGCCTCGCAATGGCAATACTTTGGTGATGAAACCTGCGATGTCGCAGCAACATGCCCAGGGACCTTTATTGACCAGAAAAACGGTCACTACAGTTATACCTTCAACATGAACCTGACCGCTAACGCTAAAATCACCTACAACGATCAGTTAGCTCAACGGGTGTTAATCCGCGCTTATAACACGCCGTTACCCGATGGTACTCAAGTCCCTAACAGTAACGCCTTTGTCGACTTTACGGCCGATACCGGTGCTGCACCGACATACAGCCGCAAAATTGTTGCCACTGAAAGCTGTAATACCTGTCACCAAGATTTAGCCAATGTGAAACACGGCGGCGCGTACTCAGATGTTAACTACTGTGCAACTTGCCACACAGCAGGCAAAGTTGGCGTAGGTAAAGAGTTCAATGTTCTCGTTCACGCTAAACACAAAGACCTGACCTTAGGTTCATTGGAAAGCTGCCAAAGCTGTCATGCTGCAAACGATGCCGCGCCAGATTGGGGTAATTGGTCACGTATTCCAACTGCCGCTACCTGTGGAAGCTGTCATAGCACAGTGGACTTCGCCGCAGGTAAAGGCCATTCACAACAACTAGATAACTCTAACTGTATCGCTTGTCATAACAGCGACTGGACTGCCGAGCTACACACAGGCAAGACTGCTGACAAGAAAGCCGTTATCGCTCAGTTAGGTATGCAAGCGACTCTCGTGGGTCAAACTGATGATACTGCGGTATTAACCGTCTCTATCTTAGACAAAGACGGTAACGCGATTGATGCGGCAACGGTTCAAGACAAGATTAAACGTTTAGAAACTGTCACTAACGTTGGCCCTAACTTCCCTATTATGGGTTACAACAAGAGCCCTGGTAGTGGTGCTGCGAAAATTGCTAAAGACTTAGTTAAAGATGGCGCACTGCAAGATGGCGTGACCTTAGTTGACGGCAAACTGGTTTTCACGACACCTGCCCTGCCTTTCGGTGCTGGCGATACAGATACGGCCTTTACCTTTATCGGTCTGGAAATGTGTAGCACTGGTACTAGCTTAACGGCATGTACCGTTGATAGCGCAACCACCAGTATGAAAGCAGAGCTCGCCTTTGGTACTAAATCAGGCAACGCCCCAAGCATGCGCCATGTTAACTCAGTTAACTTCAGCACCTGTCAAGGCTGTCACAGCGATACCTTTGAAATCCACAAAGGCCACCATTCAGGTTTTGTGATGACAGAGCAAGTATCACACGCAAAAGATGCGAACGGTAAAGCGATCGTCGGTGTTGATGGTTGTGTCGCGTGTCATACACCTGATGGTACTTATGCCTCTGGTGCTAACAAAGGCGCATTCGAGATGAAACTGCACGTGATCCACGGCGAGCAAGGTGTCATCAAAGAATGTACCCAATGTCACAACGATTTCAACCTAGATGCATTCAAAGTGAAAGGCGCGCTGGCAACATCAGCAGGTAAATACACCACGCCAATCACAGCCACTTGTACTTCATGCCACGCGCCAGAATCCATTGGCCACGGCTTAGAAAACATGGGAGCGATTGTGAACGGTGATTATGTTCAAGCTAACCAAGCGGCGCAGTCAGAAACCTGTTTCTACTGTCACAAACCCACACCAACAGATCACACTCAGGTGAAAATGTAATTTGCCCAAGCAGGGGGAGCTCGATCCCCCTTTCTTGAATTTTGTTGGGACAAATTGGGAAGCCTATTATGAAGAACAGCCTAAAAATGAAAAACCTACTGCCGGCACTTGTCATCACCATGGCAATGTCAGCAGTCATGTCTTTATGCATTGCACCAAACGCTTATGCGTCGAAGTGGGATGCGAAAATGACGCCAGAGCAAGTCGAAGCCACCTTAGATAAGAAGTTTGCCGAAGGCAACTACTCCCCTAAAGGTGCCGATTCTTGTTTGATGTGCCATAAAAAATCTGAAAAAGTGATGGACCTGTTCAAAGGTGTCCACGGCGCCATTGATTCATCAAAAAGCCCAATGGCTGGCCTGCAATGTGAAGCCTGTCATGGCCCTTTAGGTCAACACAATAAAGGCGGCAATGAGCCGATGATCACTTTCGGTAAGCAATCGACCTTAAGTGCTGAAAAACAAAACAGTGTCTGTATGAGCTGTCACCAAGATGATAAACGTGTGTCTTGGAACGGCAGTCACCATGACAATGCCGATGTCGCTTGTGCCTCTTGCCACCAAGTGCATGTGGCAAAAGATCCTGTGTTATCAAAAAACACCGAAATGGAAGTCTGTACTAGCTGCCACACTAAGCAAAAAGCAGACATGAACAAACGCTCAAGTCACCCACTAAAATGGGCTCAAATGACCTGTAGCGATTGTCATAATCCCCATGGGAGCATGACAGATTCCGATCTAAACAAGCCGAGCATTAACGAAACCTGTTACTCCTGCCACGCCGAAAAACGCGGCCCCAAACTGTGGGAACATGCCCCCGTCACTGAGAACTGTGTCACTTGCCACAATCCTCACGGCAGCGTGAATGATGCCATGTTGAAAACCCGCGCACCGCAGCTGTGTCAGCAATGTCACGCCAGCGATGGCCATGCCAGCAATGCTTACTTAGGTAACACTGGTTTAGGTTCAAACGTCGGTGACAATGCCTTCACGGGTGGAAGAAGCTGTTTAAATTGCCACAGTCAGGTTCATGGTTCAAACCATCCATCTGGCAAGCTATTACAGCGCTAAGGAGACGAGAAAATGAAATTTAAACTCAATTTGATCACTCTTGCGTTACTGGCAAACACAGGTTTTGCGATAGCGGCCGATGGGTATGGCTTGGCCAATGCCAATACCGAAAAAGTCAAAATGTCCGCATGGAGCTGTAAAGGCTGCGTCCTTGAAACGGGCACATCGGGTACTGTGGGTGTCGGCGTAGGTTATAACAGCGAAGAAGACATTCGCTCGGCGAATGCCTTTGGGACGTCAAACGAAGTCTCAGGAAAATTGGATGCTGATGTCACCTTTCGCGGTGAAAAAGGCTATCGTGCCAGCGTTGAAGCCTATCAACTGGGCATGGATGGCGGCCGCTTAGAGGTGAATGCCGGCAAACAAGGCCAGTACAATGTCAATGTGAACTATCGCCAGATTGCTACTTACAACAGCAACAGTGCCTTAACGCCTTACTCGGGTGTGGGCAGCGATAATTTAACGCTGCCAGACAACTGGGTGACGGCGGGTTCAAGCAGCCAAATGCCATTACTGATGGACAACCTGAACTCCTTAGAACTGTCGCTCAAACGTGAGCGCACAGGGCTAGGTTTTGATTATCAAGGTGAATCGCTGTGGAGCACACATGTGAGCTACATGCGTGAAGAAAAAACCGGCTTGAAAAAAGCATCAGGTGGATTCTTTAACCAATCTATGATGTTAGCCGAGCCTGTCGATTACACTACTGACTCCATTGAAGCAGGTATCAAGCTTAAAGGCGACAACTGGTTCACCGCACTTAACTACAATGGCTCGATTTTTAAGAACGAGTACAACCAGTTAAATTTTGACAGTGCGTTTAATCCAACCTTTGGCGCGCAAACCTCTGGCACTATCGCCCTTGATCCAGACAATCAGTCACACACTGTATCGTTAATGGGCCAATACAACGACAGTACCAATGTGCTATCGGCTCGCTTGCTTACCGGACAAATGAGTCAAGACCAAGCGTTAGTGACTTCAGGTTATGGTTATCAAGTGCCAACTGAAGCCCTTGATGCCAAGGTCGACCTTATCGGTTTGAACTTAAAAGTGGTCAGCAAAGTCACCAACTCACTGCGCTTAAGTGGTAGCTACGACTATAACGACCGCGATAACAATACGCAGATTGAAGAGTGGACCCAAGTCAGCATCAACAATGTCAACGGTAAGGTGGCCTATAACACCCCTTACGATAACACTAGCCAACGTTTCAAAGTGGCGGCAGATTATCGTATTACCCGCGGTATGAAACTCGATGGCGGCTATGACTTCAGACGTGACGAACGTAATTATCAAGACCGTGAAACCACGGATGAGAACACGGTTTGGGCGCGTTTCAGAGTCAACAGCTTCGAGACTTGGGATATGTGGGTTAAGGGCAGTTACGGTCAACGTGACGGCTCTGAATATCAAGCCTCTGAATGGACATCGTCTGAAACCAACAGCCTGTTGCGTAAGTACAATCTGGCGAACCGTGACAGAACCCAAGTGGAAGCACGAGTCACTCACTCGCCTATCGAAAGCCTGACCATAGATTTCGGTGCCCGTTACGCATTAGATGACTACACAGATACTGTCATCGGTTTAACTGAGTCAAAAGACACCAGTTATGATGCCAACATCAGCTACATGATCACCGATGACTTACTGGCGAACGCCTTCTATAACTATCAAATCATTGAATCTGAACAAGCGGGAAGCAGCAACTACAGCACCCCAACCTGGACAGGATTCATTGAAGATAAAGTCGATGTTGTCGGCGCTGGCATTAGCTACAACAACTTACTTGAGAACAAGTTACGCATGGGACTGGATTACACCTATTCAGACTCCAACAGTAACACCCAAGTTAGACAAGGTATCACAGGCGACTACGGCGATTATTTTGCCAAAGTACACAACATTAACTTATACGCTCAATATCAAGCCACCGAGAAAATGGCGCTGCGCTTCGATTATAAAATTGAGAACTATAAGGACAATGACGCTGCCAATGATATCGCCGTCAATGGGATCTGGAACGTCGTAGGTTTTGGTGATAATAGCCATGACTACACAGCGCAGATGATCATGTTAAGCATGAGCTACAAGATCTAATCTTCAATGATAGACAATTCAAAAGCCCGCATCTTGCGGGCTTTTGTTTAACCGCAGCAGTCAGATGCAAAGTCATTACATCTGCCCAGATAAAAGTAAAAATCTTGAATAAGATCAGACTCTGGCGCAAAAGTCCGCCCATAAAAACCTTATTCCTTGAGTTTTAGCTCACTTTAGCGGATCTTAATTCAATCTTTTGGTTAATCCTCTGAGCCCATGCGTATTTATTCTCCCCTCTGCCAATCTAAGTGGTTTTCATCGCTTCCTGCCCTACTGGGACTGAGTCTATTGCCCTTGCCCGCCTTGGCGTTCGACCCCTCGGGCGGCACCGCCAGCCTGTTTATCATTCTCGGCCTCGGCGGTTTTACCTTGATCAATTTATTTTTGCAGGGTTTGTTCTTTTTTGCGGGTAAGTATCGCAGCGCCGCCTTTGCCAAACGCCATGTATTAAGCGCCTTAATCGTACCGCTGATTGCCGTCGCGTTAGCCATTTATGATCACAGAGGTTGGAGTGATTTCGCCCTGAACTTAGGCATTATTTGTGTGGGGATTGGACTGATATTATTGCCGCTACAATTGTGCCAAATCGATAAGTCCAGCAATCGCAATGCCGATTGGATCATCAGCCTAGGTGCATTGTTTATCCTCGCCTTGAGCTATGTGATTGCCCCATTAGCCTTCTTTACCATTGTGCTGGCCCATATCTGTTTGGCTTCAAGCCCAAGTCGAGTGCCTAAACTATTAAGTTATATAAGCTTGCTATTTGGCTACGGTCTTTTTGGCTACTGGCTGTATCAAACGGCGATGATGTTCCAATCCTGATTGAAAATGGATGAGCGACCATGAATAAGCAACGATGAATGAGCGATAACATTTACCATTAACCACGGGCACTGACCACTGACTAAGAAAAATTTTGACTAAAAAACATTGCACTAACGCGCAGGCGTCATCGCCGCTAAGCGAAACAGTATCTCCGCCCAGTTCTGCATCAATGACAGCGCTGCTGACAAAAATTAACGCCTGTACTTTATGTCAGGCTGATTTGCCCTTAGCGGCCAAACCGATATTGCAGGCCAGTAGCCAAGCGCGGATTTTGATTGCCGGCCAAGCTCCGGGCGTGAAAACGCACCATAAAGGCATCCCATTTGACGATGCCAGCGGTGAACGGCTGTGCACTTGGTTGAATGTCACCCGTGAGCAATTTTACGATCCTGCCCTTTTTGCCATTATCCCTATGGGATTTTGTTTTCCGGGCAGTATCGAGAAAAACGGTAAAAAGCAGGGTGATAAACCACCGCGCCCCGAATGCGCCGCCACTTGGCATCAAGCCTTACTTGCGTTAATGCCACAAATTGAGCTAATCGTGATCCTCGGCCAATATGCCATCGATTATCATCTCCCGCGTGAATCGTCCGTGGCCGTAAACCCCAGTTCACCGCTCACCGAGCCTCAAACAACCCACATAAATGTATCGTCCAGCGCCAAAGCAAAACCTATCCCCAAACTGAAACCCATCACAGTGACCCAAGCGTGCGCGCAGTGGCAGCAATATTGGCCTAAATATTTTGTCTTACCGCACCCGAGCCCACGCAATAATCTCTGGCTTAAGCAGCATCCTGAGTTTGAACGCGATATGCTACCCAGATTAAGAATGCGTATTGCATCCCTGTTAAACCTTCAATCACACTAGGCACTTATATGTATCTGCTTGATTCTGCCATCGCTAAACAAATTGTGAGTCGTACAATGAAAATCATTGGCCACAATATCAATGTGATGAACGGCCAAGGAGTTATTTTAAGCTCAGGCGATCCTAAACGTATTGGTTCAACCCACGAAGGCGCGCTGCTGGCGATTGCCCAAAATCGCAATGTGGAGATAAGCCAAGAAGTGGCCTCTGGGCTGCATGGCGTTAAACCTGGCATCAATTTACCCTTGCATTATCAAGGACAAATCATTGGTGTTGTCGGCATTACTGGCGATCCTACTGAGCTTACCCATTACGGTGAATTACTCAAAATGACCGCCGAAATGATTGTCGAACAAGCCAACCTGCAGGATAAATTGCAGTGGGAGAATCGCCAGCGCGAAGAGTTTATTTTGCAGCTGATCAAAGCTGAAACCGACGATGATGAGCAGTTGCACCGCTGGGCAAAACAGTTAGAAATTGATATCAGCCTGCCACGGGTCGCGGCCATTATTGAGATCAGCGAGAAGCACACCCAAAAACAACATTTAAAGACTGACGCCAACTCATCGGCCTTGTACTTAGCAGAAGCTTCCGCTCAGTCCGCCGATGAACGCAGCCCCAGAGTCAGTGAAACCCTCAAGCAAGTGCTGCATCTATTGCAATACCCTGACCGAGGCAACTTGATTGCCATGACCTCAATGTCGCAATTGGTGATCCTAAAGCCCGCTTTTTTAGATGGTAGACAATGGGATCCTGAGCTTGAAAATCAACGCATCGACAAGCTGTTACAACGCTTACCCGCCCAAATGGATTTAAACTTTAAAATTGCCTTGGGTCATTTTTTCCCTGAAAAAGGCGGTATAGCGCGCTCCTATCAAACCGCGCAGGAAACCTTAGCCCTAGGTAAACAGCGCAATGCTGAGGGCAATAAATACCTGTTCGAAGATTATTCCCTGCAAGTACTACTAGCGGGACTTAAACATGACTGGCGCGGTCAGGCACTAGCGTCACCCTATCAGCAACTCGCCAAGGCCGATAAAAACGGCCAGTTACGCAAAACCTTAGCCGCCTATATCACCCACTTTGGTGATGCGCAGCAATGTGCGAATGCGCTGTTTATACACCGCAACACACTTAGATATCGCCTCGATAAAATTCAGCAAATCACCCAAGCCGATATCCAATCCCTGCATGGATTATTGAGTTTGTATCTTGGACAACTGCTTGATACTTCGGCAACCCCAAGATAACGGGTGTTATTTCCTACGTCATTGAGTCAATAAAGCATTTATTAACAGATCGATTGAAAGATTTATACCGTATCCCCTTTCCTATAGTTTCTAATAACAATCTCGCGTCGACATGTCGAACGCTCGACCCAGACCATTGAAAGGAATTGCAATGACCCCATTCAAACTGACTTTACTCGCCAAAGCCTGCCTCATCACAGGCTTAGCGCTAACTTCACAGACATTAGTCGCCGCCGAAAAAACCATTCCAGAGCTGGTTGATGCCGTCAATGGCACGCCCGATGCGGCAAGTCGCGAGGCGGGTAAAAAGGTTAAACTGCGTAATCACACCAAAGGATTTTGCACCTCAGGCAGTTTTAAACCGGATCCGCAATTACAACAAACACTGGCGATTCCGTTTTTTAATCAAGATGCCATTAAAGTCACTGCCCGTTTTTCCCTTGGTGGCACGAATCCACAGATCTCCGATAAAACCGCTGGGCGCTTTATGTCACTCAAAATAGATGGCGATAAAGAAAACCTTAACTTTGTCACCACTAACGTCCCCGTTTTCTTCGCCAGTAATCTAGAAGACTTTTTTACCTTTCAGACCAAAGTAAAACAAGGCGCGGAAGGTAAACAGTGGCTTATCGACAATCAACCCAGCGCTAAAGCCTTTTTCGACTATGTCAAACAGCTGCCTCCTAGCCCAAGTTTTGCCAACAGCCGCTACTACGGCGTGAATAGTTTCCTGTTTAGCACCCAAAAAGGTGGCACTCAGCAAGGTGAAACGGTTGCGGGTAAGTGGATTTTTGAACCTGTCGCAGGTACGGCAGCACTGTCAGCCAGCGAGCTTGCTAATCTGGGTGACGATTTTTTAAAGGCGGAATTACTCGAGCGCATTAAAACCCAGCCAGCACAATGGAATCTCTATATTCAACTGGCTGAAACGGGCGATGAAATTAATGACCCTACCGTGATTTGGCCTGAGACTCGCCAGCGCTTGTTGGTCGGCCAAGTGGTGATTAACGGTGAGCGAGATAGCGATCCCCAAGTGCAACAGTGCGATAAAGGCATTTTCAACCCGCTGTTATTACCTAAGGGCATTGCCGCGTCTGCCGATCCTATACTCAATGCCCGCACCGCTGCCTATGTCGAATCTTTTATTCGTCGCCAATAAAACGACGAGTTAAGCCAAGTTCCTCCTATTTAAGGTTGGCAAATAGCCCTATTTGCCAATCCTTACCGACAAGCCCCCCCTTATCGACAAAACGCCTCCTCTTACATTCGAATTCACCCAAGCTTTTTTGTGCATGAGCACAAAAATGGCGAAACATAACGCGGTAATTCCGTGGATTTAGCCAAAGCTATTCAAGCATGCCTGCACAATAATAGGATGATCTTAAAATAGGATAACCTTAAAGCAGCCCTCATATGGACTCAGGCCCAAATAAGCACTGCGCCCTACAATATAAGTCAAAAAACTTACTCAAAAACTTCAGCCAAGAACTGAACGGGACATAATATGAACTTAGTGCTTATTCTTATCGGCGTGATTGCATTTATTGTTATCGCGACCTCAAAATTTAAACTCCACCCCTTTTTAACCTTAATTCTAGCCGCCTTTATCGCGGCGTTCGCCTATGGCTTACCGAGCGGAGAAATCGCTAAAACCATCACCACAGGTTTTGGCGGTATCTTAGGTTATATCGGCCTTGTGATCGTCTTGGGGACTATCATAGGTATTATTCTGGAAAAGAGCGGCGCCGCCATTACCATGGCGGATGTGGTGATCAAGGTATTAGGTAAACGCTTCCCGACATTAACTATGTCGGTCATCGGCTACCTAGTGTCTATTCCAGTCTTTTGTGATTCGGGCTTTGTGATCTTGAACTCGCTAAAACAATCGATGGCGAACCGCATGAAGGTCTCTAGCGTCTCCATGAGCGTTGCCTTAGCCACGGGTCTGTATGCCACTCACACCTTTGTACCACCAACGCCGGGTCCTATCGCCGCTGCGGGTAACTTAGGCTTAGAGTCGAACTTAGGCTTAGTGATTGGCGTGGGTCTTTTTGTGGCCGCCGTTGCCGCATTAGCGGGCATGTTATGGGCGAACCGTTTTGCCGATGTTGAACCAGATGGTGAAGGTGCGCAGGAGCTTAAAGCGGAAGCGAGTGACTATGAAACCCTGAAAAAAAGCTATGGCACCCTGCCCAGCCCATTAAAAGCCTTCGCACCGATTTTTGTGCCTATCGTATTAATTTGTTTAGGTTCTATCGCTAACTTCCCTTCAGCGCCTTTAGGTAAAGCAGGGTTATTTGACGTACTAGTGTTCCTCGGTCAGCCCGTTAACGCTCTGATGATTGGCCTATTCTTATCCCTATCTTTATTAAAAGGTGAGAATAAGATCAGTGAATTTAGCGAGCGCATCAGCCAAGGGTTAGTCACAGCCGCGCCGATTATTTTAATCACAGGTGCAGGCGGTGCCTTTGGTGCTGTCTTGAAAGCCACGCCTATCGGTGACTTTTTAGGCACATCACTGTCGGCTCTCGGTATCGGTATCTTTATGCCCTTTATCGTCGCCGCAGCGCTTAAATCGGCGCAGGGTTCATCGACAGTGGCGTTAGTCGCAACTTCAGCACTGGTTGCGCCTATGCTGGGTGATATCGGCCTTGGCAGCGATATGGGCCGCGTATTGACGGTGATGGCAATTGGTGCCGGTGCGATGACGGTTTCCCACGCTAATGACAGCTTCTTCTGGGTCGTCACCCAGTTTAGCCGCATGAGTGTGAAACAAGCTTACAAAGCACAAACCATGGCAACCCTTATTCAAGGTGTCACCGCTATGTTGACTGTGTATGTGCTGAGCTTAGTCTTGCTCTGATAGTGATTAGTAATTAGTGATTTAACCTTGATTCAAGCTTGTCCCTTTAGCTGTAGGATTTTTAATGAAAATAGTTATCGCCCCCGACTCATTTAAAGAAAGCTTAAGCGCACTCGAAGTGGCCAACGCCATCGAGCAAGGCTTAAGACAAGTGATCCCCGACTGCGACATAGTCAAAATTCCCGTTGCCGATGGCGGCGAAGGCACAGTGCAATCTATGGTCGATGCCACGGGCGGCAGTATTGTCAGCTTAGAGGTCATGGGACCACTGGGGCATAGGGTGCAAGCGCACTATGGCATTCTTGGTAATTTATCAAATAGTGACTCGAATAATGACTTGGATAGTCGCTCTAATCATGGCTCTGCAACGGTTCCAAATACTGGCGCGATTGCCGTGATTGAAATGGCCTCGGCCTCTGGTCTGCACCATGTGCCAAGGGAGCAACGTAATCCGCTGATTACCACCAGTTATGGCACGGGCGAGCTGATTTGTGATGCGCTTAATCGGGGGATAAAGCACATCATTTTAGGACTAGGCGGCAGTGCCACCAACGATGGCGGCGCGGGTATGGCCCAAGCGCTGGACATTTTATTGCTCGATAGCCAAGGTAAAACCTTGCCTTCTGGCGGCGCGGCGCTAGCGAACCTTGCCCAAATCGATGTCTCGAACGCTCATCCACTGTTACGTGAGTGCAGCTTCGAAGTCGCCTGCGATGTTGACAATCCGCTGTGCGGCGAGCGTGGTGCCTCGGCGATTTTTGGTCCGCAAAAAGGTGCAACACCCGAGATGGTTAAGCAGCTCGATACGGCGCTCGCCCATTATGCAGATGTGATTGCCCAAAGTGGCATGACAGATCACCGAGAACATGCGGGTGCAGGCGCTGCGGGCGGCATGGGTCTTGGCGTGATGGCTTTTTTAAATGCAGAGCTTAAACCCGGTGTTGAAATTGTAATGAAAACCGTTGGCCTTGCTGACAAAATCCGTGGCGCCGATTTAGTGATCACAGGTGAAGGCCGTATCGACGGTCAAACCGTGTTTGGAAAAACCCCGATGGGCGTGTTAAAGCAAGCCCAACTGCAGGGCATTCCCACTATCGGTATCGCGGGCTGCCTCGGTGACAACGCCAATGCCATACTGGGTCACGGTATGGCGGCTATCTTCCCTATCATTCCGCACTTAAGTCCGCTCGATGATGTGCTGGCCAATGCCAAGCTAAACCTTTGCAATACCGCCCGAAATATCGGCGCGGTACTCATGTTAGGCAAACCCTGCTAGTCCGTCGGCAAAGGGGAAATCGAGCAAAGGCGCCCAAACGGCGCCTTATTTTTACTCCACCGCCGTGCCAGCGCTATATTTGAGAGCTTGATATTTTAATGCTTGATGCCTAAAAGGCCTTGCAGTAAAGTGAGCTCCCTTTTTGGTATTCCGCTGATTGAACATTTTGAGAGTCACTGGTCCGTTATACTCTTCGAGCCAATTTGCGGTTTCACTATAAAAATTAATAGACGGCAAGCCCCATGACCCAGAAACTCCCTCGCCAAGCCACAGCATCCGAAGAAAGTCTGCTCCGCATTTTTACTGCACCGGAAGATGCAGGATCAACGCTGAGTATTATCGAGCAGAAGCTCTCCGAGGACTTAGCAGGCTTTTTGGGTGACAGTATCGCCGCGCTCGAAAGACCTTTGTCGGAAATTGAAACTGATTTTCAAGCCTTTGAGATCCCAACTCAGCCGCGTTTCGTCTCCGATTATACCGACGAAATCATGCAAAATTTGGTGGCGCATTCGGTACACACAGCGGCACCGAGTTTTATCGGCCACATGACGTCGGCACTGCCCTACTTTGTGTTACCGCTGTCAAAAATGATGGTGGGGCTCAATCAAAATCTGGTCAAAATCGAAACCTCAAAGGCATTTACGCCGCTTGAGCGCCAAGTGCTCGGCATGATGCACCATTTGATTTACGCCCAAGATACGGATTTTTATCAAAGCTGGATGCACAGCGCCAATCATTCCCTCGGCGCATTTTGCTCCGGCGGCACAGTGGCCAACATCACGGCCCTGTGGATTGCCCGTAACCAATTATTGAAGGCCGATGGCGAGTTTAAAGGCGTCAGCCGCGAAGGATTACTCAAGGCACTGCGTCACTACGGCTATGACGATTTAGCGATTTTAGTCTCGGAGCGCGGTCACTATTCGCTGGGCAAAGCCGTCGATCTGCTTGGTATCGGCCGCGACAATATCATCAGCATTCCCACGGGCAGCGATAACAAGGTCGATGTCGCGAAAATGCGCCAAGCCGCCCTTGAACTTGCCCGTAAAAACATCAAAGTGTTGGCGATTGTTGGCGTAGCTGGCACCACAGAGACGGGTAATGTCGATCCACTGACAGAATTAGCGGCGCTGGCAAAAGAGTTAAACTGCCATTTCCATGTGGATGCAGCGTGGGGCGGCGCAAGTTTATTATCCAATAAATACCGCCACTTACTTGCAGGTATCGAACTTGCAGACTCAGTTACCATCGATGCCCACAAACAAATGTACGTGCCTATGGGCGCGGGCATGGTGTTATTTAAAGACCCTGAGTTCGCCCACGCCATTGCCCATCACGCCGAATATATTTTGCGCCGTGGTTCAAAGGACTTAGGCAGCCAAACGCTCGAAGGTTCACGCCCTGGCATGGCGATGTTAGTGCACGCTTGCTTGCAGATCATCGGCCGCGATGGGTATGAAATCTTAATCAACAACAGCCTTGAGAAAGCGCGCTATTTTGCAGAGCAAATCAAAGCCCATGAGGATTTTGAGCTGGTCACTGAACCAGAACTGTGTCTGCTGACTTACCGTTATGTCCCCGCCTGCGTCCAAGCCGCCATGCAGCTGGCCTGTGAGCAAGCAGACACGATAAGAGTCGCCCGCTTTAATGAGCTGCTCGATGGCCTCACTCAGTTTATTCAAAAGCACCAACGCGAACAGGGTAAATCCTTCGTCTCCCGCACCCGCATTCAGCCAGCCCGCTATTTTAGGCAAGCAACCGTGGTATTCCGTGTAGTACTCGCTAACCCCCTCACCAGCCATGACATCCTCAATCAAGTGCTGGTAGAACAAAGTGAAATCGCTGCATTAGATAACGAGTTTTTACCCGCACTCATGGCGATGGTTGCCCAATAGCGAGTTGTGAATGATGGAATAGCCCCAATACTATTTGTGGCTATCCCATCATTCGCCGAAATCTGAAGGATTGAACGATTCGGCGAGATCATTAATCACCGAAGAATGATGTAAAAGCCTCTGTATCCCCACTTAGACGTTAATAATAAAGTACATTCATTCCAGTGACTCGCTGCGAGTACATCCCTGTAAGCTCGACCGTGGCATCCATGCCACAAACGGTCACTTACATAAATATGCTTTATTCATTCAGTCATGTGTATCCTGTTACTCGACTAACTTGTGTTCTACCTGATAACGTTTTTCTGACTCACGGCGCATGAGTTAAACTAGGTAAGCATTTGAAGTTAAAGAAAAGAGATGATTAATGATAACACCTACGCTTAATCTCAAAGCAGGCTCAAAAAATACATGAATCTCGCATTATTTGATTTTGACGGCACAATAACCGATGCGGATATGTACACTAAATTTATACGATTTACGGCTTCTAAAAGACGAACTGTCGTCGCGGGCTGTTTATTATTACCGCTTTACACACTGTACAGAATTGGCTGGTTTCCAGCACGAAAACTAAGACCGATTGTTAGCTATCTTGCCTTTCGTGGTCGTGATTACCAGCAATTAAATACTATGGCAGCTACCTATGCCCAAAAAGTGATCCCCAAACATGTCATGCCACATGCGCTAAACAAAATCCGCTGGCACCTAGAAAATGGCGATACCGTCGTAGTTGTTTCAGCGTCACTCGATGTCTATTTAAAACACTGGTGTACTCCGCTCGGATTAACGTTAATCAGTAGTGAGTTAGAGGTAAAAAATGGCATTTTATCGGGGTATTATGCAACAGGTGATGTCAGTTGTGAGACAAAGGCAATAAAAGTCAGACATACTTTCGACTTAAACAGCTATGAACGTATTTACGCCTATGGTGACACAGCAGAAGATCTGGCAATGTTACAACTTGCACACGAAAAATATATGAACTGGAATGAAGTCACTTACTAGAAAAATAATACCAAGGGATCACTATGTACTTCATTGCTGCTTTTGGTTTAATGATGTTGTTATTAAGTCTAGTGATGGCTGTAAAGCCTGAGTCTTTCTCTAAGGAGATTATTTCATTTAGCGAGCAGCCCTACTTCCATATTGCTGAGGTGATCAGCCGAATTATTGCGGGTCTCATTTTTACCCATTACTCAACCGATACTCAGTTTCCACAGACCATTTTTGCGATAGGTATTGTATTGTTCTGTGTCGGAATGGGCTTAGCATTAACGCATCCAAGGTTACATAGGAAGTTTGCGCTATGGTCTGCTCAATACTTCAACAATAAATTCCGTTTAATTGGTCTATTTTCCATCCCGCTATCTTTGTTACTTATCTATTCTGCTGTTGGCGCCTAAAAAATAGTATGCAATCCAACAACAAGGATTTTGTCACAATAATTTAGTTTTAGCTAAAGCATCGCCACTTGTAAAAAACAATGCTAAGGTAATGATTCGTATAACAAGTATAGCTTTCTAAGCAAAATCTGTCGGAGAAAAAGGATGTTTATCAGATATATTTTAATGCTCACTGCCGTGCTGCTATGCCTTTACCCTGTTTGGGGATTAGTGAGCCCAGCAAGCTACTTGCAGGAGATATTAGAGGTTTATCCCGATGCGGAAAAAGCCAGTCATACTCAAGTACGAATTACGGCGGCTATTTTATGGATAAGCAATCTGACGCTATCATTTGGGTTACTATTTATTGCAAAATTCATTAAACAACCTCAAACGTACAAATTCGCAAAAATATCGTCTATCGCATTAATTAGCTATCCATTTATTCTGACGATAACAGAGGTAATTTCTCACAGTATTCTATACCGCCACCTAGAACATCCTACGCTGACAATCGAGTTTTCAGCGCAAAAAATGTTCTATTTCGTATTTGGCCTGATCATTCTGGGAATTTATCAATCCCAACAAGAGTACAAACGCGCCAAAAAAAATGGTTAATTTATCAACATATTTTAAGGGAAAACCATTGAAGTTCTTTATCTCTTTTATCTTTGCTTTTATTGGCTCAAAATTATTATTCAAATACTTCGATTTTCACTACGATATTTTTAGCGACCCTTTGGATCCATTGAAATTTATTATTGATACGGGGGTGTTCGTTGTTATTTTTATATCAACACAGATACTGTATGAAAAATATTGGGAAAAACGAATAAACAAGAACAGCCATGATTTCCCCAACTAATGCATATAGGGATAATGCGCATTGGAACTATGAATAATATTTGCTGTTAACACGCTCACAAGCGCTAAGCGACCAACCGGAATCACATAGGAACTAAGATGTTTTCCATGCGAAAGATAATTCTCCCACTGATCATGTTAAGCCTTGGCGCATTGCCTCTATTTGCTCAAGCACAGGACACCAGCGCGTTATGGGGCAAAAAATACGCTGAGGTGAAATCGAGTTTATTGGCTGCAGGCTGGGTGTTAACGCCCGTAGCGGAAGATGAAACGCCAATGACAGAAGATTACCCTGAAATAACCTGTGGTAGCGGCGCGATTGCAATTTGCTCTGTCGGCTTTATGCGAGACAAAACTACGCTTGCCTTAGTGGTTGAACCTATTGAAAATACACTTGTGGTGACGGGCGAGTACTAGTCCGACTCATCCGGCTATCAACACCACCACAGGCACCACAATCAACATCGCAAATAGGCACCACAAATTCGCACATCAATCGCATAAAAGAATGCACGAGTTAAGACGTACTTTAACGATGGAGACCGTTATGCCTGACACAACAACCCACGCCCAATTAGGCCCAAATCCCAACGACAAAGCGCCGATGAAAGGCTTCCCTCAGGTTGGGTTTCTTAAAAACTTTATTACCCGCGAGAACATTATCGTCGGCGATTATACCTATTATGACGATCCTGCGGGGCCTGAAAGATTCGAGTCGAATGTGCTTTATCACTTTGACTTTATTGGCGATAAACTGATTATCGGTAAATTCTGCGCCATTGCTAAAGACGTGAAATTCATTATGAATGGCGCCAATCATCAAGTGTCTGGCTTCTCGACTTATCCCTTTTATATCTTCGGCAATGGCTGGGAAAAGGTAATGCCAGATCCCACCGATTTGCCCCATAAAGGCGACACCTGTATCGGTAACGACGTGTGGATTGGCTATAACGCCACTATCATGCCTGGAGTAAAGATTGGCCACGGCGCAATTGTTGCCAGTCAATCCGTGGTGACAAAAGATGTGCCGCCCTACGCTGTAGTTGGCGGTAATCCTGCCACTGTCATCAAGCTCAGGTTCGAGCAAGATGTGATAGATGAGCTCGTGACCATCGCTTGGTGGGATTGGCCGATAGAGAAAATCACTCAGCATCTACACGCCATCGCGGGCGCGGATCTGACTCAATTACAGCAGGCGGCCTAAGCAAAGCAGTCGAAAGCAAGACTGAGCCCTCAAATATTATGTAACTAATATCTCAAGTGACTAATATCTCGAGCGGCTAATATATCAAGAGACAAATATATCAACTGGCTAATATCAACTGACCAATATTAGCAATAGTGATTAATAAACAGTCATTAAGCGCAAAACAAAATCCAATATGCGCAATTTTGTACAAAAGCGCTGAGGATTTCTGGGTTACTATCAGGCATAACCCGCCCATTCATCCATTCAAGAAAGGAGGCTTGATGAACACAGAACATGCGGCCTACCAGATTGCCGATGAATTAGGTGGCCTCGAGTTACTCAATGCTCATTACCATAAACAAAATTTTAGTCGGCATACCCACGAAGGTTACACAGTAGGCGTGATTGAAACGGGTGCGCAGCGTTTTTATCGCACCGGTGGCAACCATGTGGCGCCAAAACACAGCATTATTCTCGTCAATGCTGATGAAGTCCATAATGGCTGTAGCGCCACTGAGGGCGGCTGGTCCTATCGCGCCATGTATCCAGTCCCTGCGCAGTTTGCCGGTATTAACGGTGCGCCTTATTTCCCTGAGCCCGTAGTGTACGATCCTGAATTAGCCGAACTGCTGCGCCTCACCTTTACTACCTTAGATACATCGGATAATCGCTTACTGCGCGAAAGCTTAGTCTATTCAAGCTTGACGCAGTTGATGGCGCGCCATGGCAAGCATCGTCCAAGCGACAACCTCACGGCAATAGCTAAGCCTGCGTTAGCCCTGGTGAAATCCTTTATCGACGATCATCCCGCAGCCGATATTTCCCTTGAAGAGCTGGCAACGCTTGCGGGATTAAGCCCCTATTATTTACTCAAGCAATTTCAGCGTTATTACGGCTTACCGCCCCACGCTTACCAAATTCAGGCCAGAGTCAGACTGGCCAAGGGGAAAATCAAGCAAGGCACACGGCTGCTTGATGTCGCTCTCGATTGTGGTTTTCACGATCAAAGCCATTTGAATCGGCATTTTAAAAAGACAGTCGGCGTAACTCCGGGGCAATTTGCCAAAGAAATAGGCCGCAATATTATCCAAGCCTAAACAACCACTTTAGGTTAATCTGCCATGCTCATGCTTGCTTTCTATCCCTAATAACAGGCCCGCTAATAACAGGCCCGCCATGACTAAACACTAGTCTCTAAGAAATAGTCACTAAACAGTCGTAACTGAGCGGTAATAACAGAGCAAGCAAACCTTATCCAAGCATTCATTGTTTAACAGCGACCCTCGCGTCGCCGCTATTTTTAGGAGCCAAAGTGACAACCGACAAGCTTATAGAATCTGATGTTTCTCCCGCGCATCCCACAAAAGCCAAGGCTTTTTTAAAAGGCACCTTGGCCATGATGCCGCTAACAATAGCAGTAGTTCCTTGGGGAATTTTAGCGGGCTCCTTCGCCATTGAGGTTGGGCTCACGCCCATTGAAAGCCAAGCCATGTCAGCCATTATCTTCGCGGGCGCGGCTCAATTAGTGGCGCTCGGCATGGTCAAAGCCGGTATTGGTCTGTGGAGTATCTTAATTACGACGCTACTCATCACCTCGCGCCATCTGTTATATGCGATGGCGATGCGCAGTCAAATCAGTCCCTTGCCATTAAAGTGGCGCCTGACATTGGGCTTTTTGCTCACAGATGAACTGTTTGCCATCGCCAATCAAGGCAAGTTGCATAAGTTCGATCGCTGGTACGCCCTTGGCGGCGGCTTGAGTTTTTATATCGGCTGGAACATAGCGACCTTGCTTGGCATAGTCGCAGGCAATGCTATCGAGAACTTAGGCGAACTTGGGCTCGATTTCGCCATCGCAGCCACCTTTATCGCACTGGTCGTGCCCACGGTAAAAAAGCCGTCGATTCTCGTCTGTGTATTAGTCTCGCTCACTCTCGCTGTGGTATGCGCCTTGTTTGAAATTCAAGCGGGATTACTGATCGCAGCCATAGCCGGAATGACAACTGGCGTACTTTACGCCAAAGTAACCAAGGAAGCGGAACGCGCAGAACAATCCGCAACTGAGCTTGCAAGCACACAAACCCAAGCAGAAACTGGGACTAAGACAAACACAGCATCAGGAGAAAAAGCATGATTTGGTTAATGATTTTCTCAATGGCAGCGGTTGTGTTTATTAGTCGTCATTTACTGCTCGAACCTAAATTACCGCTGCGATTAAGTAAGGTCACCCAAACTTTTTTAAGTTACTCAGCCCCTGCAGTACTGACCGCTATCTTCGCGCCCATAGTGTTTGTGCAAGAAGGCCAGCTCGATCTCAGTTTAGACAACAGCTATCTCATCTGCGCCGTGGTCGCGACGATACTCGCGCTCGTCACCCGTAACACCTTGCTGACCACAGTGTTGAGTATGGGACTGTTTTTCTTTATCCATTAAGCAAACAACATTAAGTAAACAAAGAGTCAGTGCCCAGCAGCGGCACTGGATCTTGCATCAAGCACTTAACCGCCTCTACCACTCTTTTACACAACCTAATCCCATCTGAGACGTCGTCTCTTAGAAAATCATTTTCACATTATCTTTATCTTCCACAATCTTCATGTCTCTATGCCCTTATGGCTCTACAAAAACAGTAGCGACTTTAACGGCCTTTCATACATCGACGATAATGGAGAGAGATGAGATTTGTCTGCAATAACAAAGACTCAAACCACAAAGAAAAAATACTTAACCTAGCCATATTCACACTATTCATTCCCTAAATACTTCCGCTCAAACATGTTATTTACTGTATCTATTACAGTATTTATCTCAGTATAACTATTGATATAAATCTCGGCACAAAGAGTCCATTTAAAAAATTTCATAAAAAAGTCAGCATAAATATTAAATACGCCATGCCATTAATATTAATCCACGCACAAAAATCCACCCATTAAAAATTAAAGTAAATACACTATATATAAAGTTTAAAATACCGTTTAAAATTAAAGCAATTAACAATTTTAACTTAAATTAAACGCCATTTAAATTAATCTAATTTTACTTTGTTTAATAAAAATAAAAGTGCTAGTTTTTAGATGTGCCTAGCAGTAATGATTATTTATATGATTTAGGACTACATATAATTGCCATCGGCGCTCTCAATGAAAGGACATATTTTATTAAAATAAAGGAACAATCATGAGAACAAAATCTAGCCTGAGTATATTAACTTTATCCTGTTTAACCGCACTTGGAACTGTTTCTTTGTTGGCCGAAGCTGCTATTCCGAATACTATTCCAAAACTGTCAATGGTAGAACACGCTGCCCCTGATCTTGATTCGCTTAAAAATGATGCGATTAACGATCCCTCGTTTATCAGCTCGTTATTCTCCTTGGGACACCATCTTGGATATGCATGGGCTGGCGGTACGGCATCCCAGTATGTTGGTGAAGACATCGAAGTCAGAAGAGAATCGAGCAACGAATACAGTCTTAAAGCCCGCTATAACGGCAATGATCCTTATGCAAGCGGCTACAGAGCGAATGAACGTTTGAAGGTGAATTTACAAAATATCCATTTCGTGACTAATCCTCAAAACCTAAAGTTAGGTTCACCTCAAGTTTATGATCGTGAAACTATTTATACCGCTCCAGTAGTGATTTACAACTGGGGCGATACCGAAGATACCGGTGTAGCCACCCTAAACTATGATTACACCACTAGCTGGGCCAAAACCGATAATTTCTCCTTCTCCGAGAAAATTGGCGTAACCAATAAATATGAAGTGGGTATTCCAGGAATAGGTGGGGCGAGTTCTGAAATCAGTGCCGAATTTTCCGCCAGCCAAGGTTGGAGTGAAACCGACGGTAAAAGTACAACGATTTCTAGTCAGGCACAGTACCGAGCAATTATGCCGCCTCGCAGCAAACGTTATATCTCAATCACTCTGTTTAAACAAAAAGCGGATGTCCCATACACCTCAAGTTTATATATGATGTACGATATAAAATATGAGAACTTCTTAAAATGGGGAGGTAATGCGCATATTAATCATCCGACAAATAGACCTAACTTCCCTTACACCTTTGGCGGAGCGAATGCGAATAATCTTAATGGGCCAGAAGCCTTAGTCGATCAATATCTTCATCAAGATATAAATGGTTATGGTGTTTGGGATTGGCCTGCAGCGATTAATTCGGCACAGTCAAAAAGTGGCTTTGAGTGGCAATTAGCGAATATTGTTAGACAACATGGCGCACCTATCAGCGGTAAATTTACCGCAATAGATTCGAGTCAATTTAATATCGATGCCAGTGAATCCTATCCGCTAACGGATGAAGATATTGCTAATCGTCCTAAAAGCGCTCAAAAATTAGGACTGAGTCGTAATATTCAAGTTGCCGTCGGCGAGATCCAAAATAATGATGAAGATGGTTTAATCAAAAAACTGAATATTTCGCAATCAAGCGAAGTTATGTTAAACAATTAAAATGGTGAGCTTAGGCTCTTAATAATAGCTATGACACTAGTATCAGAGAGATCTCGATACAACTAGCGAATTGCTAGAATGTTACTAGCAAATTAGAAATGTATTAAAAAGCCACTCATTCGAGTGGCTTTTCTTTTGCTTCGGCTCGCGCCTTCGCATGTTCATCCATCAGGCAAATATAATCTTCCAGCTCTTGACCAGGTGCTTGTTCAAAATGACGGTTCAACCGCACAAGGCCTGTGATGCGATCAACCCTGAAATTACGAAAAGCCGAACGCAGCTCACACCAAGTCAGTAAGGTCCAAGTGCCACGCCAAAAATAGATGGCGAGCGGGCGCACTTCACGCTCGGTGACATCGAGTTTGACGTCTTGATAGAAGAGTTTGACGTATTCGCGGCGCTGAGCTGAATTACGCAGCGGATCGAGGAATTGGAACTCATTGGAGTCGAGGTAAAAATCCGGTGAAAACATCAAGGATTGATAGGCTTGTAGTCGTTTTGGTAGTACGGCTTCGACTTTAATCATCGCCTGCCTCGCGGCGCTACCAAGCTCCTTGCCACCCCAAGTTTGCACCATACGCATGCCAACTTGAATCGCTTCGAGTTCGGCTTCGTTAAACATCAAGGGCGGAACATTTACCTCGTGGCGCAACAAATAGCCGACACCCGCCTCCCCTTCAATGGGAATGCCACTTAAACACAAATCCTGCACGTCACGGTAAATCGTGCGCGTGGACACCTCTAACCGTTCAGCCAACTCTTGGGCTGTGGTCAGGCGTTTATGTTTAAGAATTTGCACTATTTGAAATAGGCGGTCGGCGCGGCGCATTGACTGTGATTCAATCCTTTAGTTGCCTATCAGTTGATTAAGCATTGTGAGTTTACATAAATCACTGACATATCCTGATACTCACTTGAGTGATATTTTACGATTTAAATCATAAAATCCCGATATAAATCTCAACCTCAGTGGCGCTGAGATAGACTTCAAAATCAGTTTGATAACGTCGCTGATGCGGACAATCGTTAGCACTAAAATAGCCCCACACTTGTCCCCAAAGATCGATAACACACTGGGGCATGTCACCTTGACCGGTGAATTTAAGGTATTTACCGGCTTCAAGATCCAGCGACGTGAAGTAGTTTGCCTCAACAGGGGCATCAATTGCCTTACCCACCAGCACAGCAAACTCACCATTCATGTCTGACTCATAGTCATAATACACGCCATACATGGGCGAATTGAGCATGGCGGTGAGCTGTGATGATTCAAAAAAAGCTTGCCATAAACTGCCAATTTTAGCGCTATCGGCGGACATTTCGGCCCGATTATTCGTGCGGGTACTCAGTCCAAGTAGTGGTCGAGCATCAATATAAACCACGTCCATCTTTGTTTCTTCCATAGAAATCTAAACCCATGCTTTAGTTAATTGCGTGATTTTAGCGTCGTGCCTTAAGGCCACGACGCTAATACATTAATCACTCGAGACTACTTATCCTTAGACCACAGACCCACTTTGTTACCTTCGCTATCGGCAAATAAGGCGATATAACCACACTCACCGTCTTTTATCGGTGTGACTGGCAGGATAATCGTCACCTCTGCTGCGATAAGTTTATCCACTAAAGGTTGCAATTGTGCGCTGAAATGCAGATACACAGTGCTGCCTTGCATCGATGGCTGGCTCATACTGCATTTGACTAACCCTATGCTCGCCGCGCTCGCATCTTCGGTGACTATAGTCGCATATTCCATGTCTTCCATATCGTCACGTTTAAACTCAACCCCAAAATGCTGCTGATAAAAAGCAACGGCACGGTTCATGTCACTGACAGGAATTTCACCCCAAACTAACGGTGCAATAGATAACATTTTCACTTTCTCCTTGTTGAAAAATATCAATGATTCAAAACCTTTTTTATAAAATTCAGGGCTGAATCATTAACGGGCGACAACAAGAATAAAACAAGGCTACTGACAGCATGATGTCAGTAGCCTTTTAATAAAAGTGAATGTTGAGGGTTTTGGCTTAGCTGTTAAAAGCGTTACTTTGGCAAACTGGCTTGATGGGCCTGAATAAAATCATCCATGGCTTTGCTCGCTCTCGCTTGGGCACTGGCTAAGGTATCCGTATCGACCATAGTTTCGACCACTTCGTAGTAGCACTTAATTTTGGGTTCAGTGCCCGAAGGCCTAACGATTACCCGAGCGCCACCCGCTAAGCAGTAGGTTAATACATCGCTCGGTGGCAAGTCGATTTTCTCAACGCTACCATCGGCAAAACGACGCTCAAGGGCTTTTAAATCATCGGTTGAGAGCACGTCATGCTCACCAATCTTCACGGGGGGATGTTCGCGTAAATAGGCGCCAATATTAGGCGTGTCAGGTTTTAGTGCAATACTCACCTGCGCATTGAGATGGAAGCCATGCTCACGGTAAATTTGCTCGAGTCTGTCCCAAATCGTTTGCCCCTTCGCCACTAGCTCGGCAGTTAATTGGGCAAATGCCACCAGCGCCGACAAGCCATCTTTGTCCCACACCATGCTCCCAACTGTGTAACCAAGGGCTTCTTCATAGGCAAACAGGAACTGATCCTCAGGGGACGTTTTCGCGATACCCACATTCATCAACCACTTAAAGCCGGTGAGCGTGGTAAAGCTTTGCGTGCCAAAACCTTGAGCAATCTTAGATAACAGACTCGATGACACTATCGTGGTACCCGTAAGTCGCTGATTATCTTTAGCATGAGATAACAAATAATGCCCAAAGAGCACACCAACTTGATCGCCCGTTAGCATCTGGTATTCGCCATCCTCACGGCGCACAGCGACCGCAAAACGGTCGGCATCGGGATCGTTAGCACAGGCGAGCATAGCGCCGTGTTTTTTCGCCTCGGCGATCACTAAATCCATCGCGCCCTTTTCTTCCGGATTGGGGAAGTTCACCGTCGGGAAATCCCCATCGGGTTCGCGCTGGGAGGCTACCGAATACACTTGGGTGAAACCCGCATCTTTCAATACGGTTTCAGCCATTTCAGCTCCCACGCCGTGCATGGCGGTATAGGCTAAACTGACCTTTTCTGGAGCCGTATGGTTTTGCAGCACCTCAGCTTGCTGCACGCCATGGCGATAGCTTTGGTAAAAATCGTCCTGCAGGAGTGCCAACTTACCTTGTTTTACCGCCTCATCATGTTTTAAAAACGGAATCGCTTGATTCGCGGCGCGCTCAATTTGCGCGGCAATGCCAGAATCGTGGGGCGGAATAATCTGCGCGCCATTGTCCCAATACACTTTATAGCCATTGTATTGCGGCGGGTTATGACTCGCGGTCACTACAATGCCTGCTGCCGCATTAAAATGTTTCACCCCAAAGGCCACCAGCGGTGTCGGCGCCACTTTAGACGTTAAGCGCACCTTAATGCCCATAGCGGTCAGCACGCTCGCCGCATCATGGGCAAAATTGAATGAGTCGTGGCGACCATCATAACCAATCACCACACCACGCTCGGCGGCATCTTTAATCTGATCAAGTAGATAAGCCCCAAGACCTGCCGAGGTTTGACGGATCACCAGACGGTTCATCCCCATAGGCCCCGCGCCGACAACACCGCGTAATCCTGCGGTACCAAACTCTAAGCGACCAGCAAAGCGCGCCGCGAGTTCGGCTTCATTGCCACTATCGACTAGGGTTTGTAATTGGGATTGAGTGCGAGGGTCAGGATCATTTTCAAGCCAATGGTTTACCTGTAACTGCAGATAGGTATTCATAACACGCCTCATTGAAAATCATTTGCAATCACATTAGGAAAAACAGCGGCGAAGAACAAGCTAATTTGCATTAATTTCAAAATGAGCCAAGGGTATTGCCATAAAAAACGCACAATCTGGTCATTCATGCCGGATAGTGCGTTGGTGTTAACCTTAAACAAACTTCAACATTAGCGAGAAGGTAAAGTGCCCTCGAATACGCGCACTTTGATGTTCTTTTTCAGGTTATCTTGGTCTTCTTGCCATTCTTGCCACTGGGTGAGACTGATGCTGAGCTGTAATGAAAAGTCAGTTGAAATCCACTCTTTTTGCCCTTGGGCATATTTAGGTACGGGGACTATGTTGCTTGGCCCAACAAAAGATGCTGAGCACATAAAGGTTTTGAAATACACTTGGTCAATCGATAAATCGAGGGCGCTGGGCGATGTTAAGCATTGACCACTGCCCGGCTCTTGATACGAGGCAAATTGGTACATGATTGCCGGAGTATTATTAGTGCTATCAGGAACGGATGCGGTTTGATGGCAAGATAAACAGCTACTTAATGCGTTATCCGCGGGGCCATTTAAACGCCCGTTACACCCTAAGTGTCCCGCATTGGTGTGCTCATTCAAGCGGCCAACGACCTCTTGAAATACCGCGCTATCCTTAAGCCCTGTGATTGGGTTTTGAGGGAATGCTGCCGCTCCCACTGTGGCAGGCGGCGTATCATTACCCCACATTAATCCCAGTGGAGAGATACGATCCCAAGGATTTTTCTCTTTCGCTTTAAACTGACCATCGGCGACAAAAGTGCCATAGGCCCAGCCCACGGGCGAGCGGCTGTCACGCACTGCGATGTCAAACTGTAATAAGTACACATCGGCGACAGAGCGCGGGCATTGCTCTGTTTCCTGTTGGAAACTGCAAGCACTGCCATCGGCATTTTTACATTCGCAGAAATCACTGGCGCTGATATTGGCTTGCCAAACGGGTACGTTTTCGAGGAAAGGATAATTATTGGGCGTTGCTGTGGTGAACAGTAATTTGCCGATCACACTGCCTTCATTAAATACAAAGTTTTGCTGCGGCATCACAGGTGACGGCGCTCCCGTCCATACCTTGCCAATGCTATTAGCCGCCTGAGGATTATAAAACCCCACCGCCCACATAGTCGTTTTCAAATCGCCTTGGCCTTTTATCTCCATAGTGACGGGGGCTTCGCGAGTCAAGCCGTGGATAAATTCCCGCCCACTCATAGGATCATAGGTCTGATAGGGGATATGGTACCAAGAGCGTACCTTGTTATTACACAAATCCCAGTCCTTACTGATATCGCCTTTGTCGATGTTCCCCTCTTGAATGTACTTCATCACAGCCCAAAGGTATTTCCACGCTTGGGTATTTTTATCTGTCTCACTCAGACTTTTATCGAAGGGATTGAATTCAAGCCAAGGTGCAGCATTATCTTGCTGCGCACTCGAATAGGCGTCGCTCAAGCTAAAAATAGGTCCCTTCCAGCCCGAATAAGCTTGGTTGATGATGACTTGATTGTCCCACATACCTGTTTTATTGAACGCGGGGTCTTGGAAGTAACTTGGGTAAGCTCCAGTACAAGTGGAAGTTACGTTAGATGCTGTATCAGTTGCTTGTTTGTCTGCAGCTTTTGCACTGACAGTGGTCAATGAACAAACTGAGAGCATGAGTATGGCGGCAATGTTAAGTTTCATAATATCGTCCTTGAAGAGTATTAGTCCTAAAAACTCCCTTTGTGAGTCTCGGCACCAGCGGCGACTCAAAGTAAGCATAGACTAATTTTTAGTATCCTCATTTTTTAACATCCTCTGTAAAGCTCAACGATTCGGATAGTAAAAATATAAAAAAGGCCGTTTAGCATGGGCTAAACGGCCAAGAGATTCGTTATTGGACTCGCCACGAGTCACGCAAACTATTTCTCTATTTCTCTATTTATCGATTTCTTGGCCGCGCGTTTTCCACAACGAGAATAAGACCCCTGCGACTAACAGGCCGAACGTCACCCCAAGAGACAGTGCGGTTGGAATAGTAAAGTCCACTATTCCCTCGTGATTGAAATACACTAAGCCCACTTTCACCCCGATAAATACTAATACCACCGACAACGCGTATTTAAGGTACTCGAAACGGTGCACCATGGCCGCCAAGGCAAAATACAAGGCACGTAACCCCAAAATCGCGAAGATATTCGAGGTATAAACGATGAAAGGATCTTGGGTAATCGCAAAAATGGCTGGAATACTGTCGACCGCAAACACTAAATCTGCGGTTTCCACTAAGATCAACGCTAAAAATAACGGCGTCGCCCACCATCCTTTTGATAACTGATGATCTTCACCCCGTACCCAGAACTTCTCCATATGCAGTGTCGGCGTAAAACGCATCTTAGTGCGTAACCATTTGTAAAACTTATTATCTTGGATATCACTGTGCTCGTCATTGGAGAAGAGCATTTTCACGCCAGTGAAAATCAAGAAGAGTCCAAATAACACAAGTACGCCTTGATACTGGGCAACGAGCACTGCGCCAAGGCCAATCATAATTGCGCGTAGCACTATCACACCCAAAATACCCCAGAAGAGCACTCTGTGTTGGTATAAACGTGGAATGCCTAAACTACTGAAGATTAAGGCGATAACAAAGACGTTATCCATAGACAGCGATTTTTCAATCAAATAACCCGTCAGATATTCCATACCCGCCGTTGAGCCCTTGTACCACCACAGCCAAGCCCCAAACAGTAAGCCCATACAGATATAAAAAGCTGAAAGTTTTAAACTTTCGGCCACAGTAATTTCATGCTGCTCCTTGTGTAATACGCCAAGATCGAAGGCCAATAACGCCAGAACAAAGCCGAAAAACATCAACCAAACCCAAAGCGGGTAACCCACAAATAGGGTGGTAAAAAACTCCATAAGTCTCCTTAACAACCAATAAAACGGCTGAGCGAAATCAGCATAACTGAATCTGAAAACCCATAGGAATCCTAGGTATCAAAACAGTGACTATCCAGATAAATCATTCTTAACATCAAAAGCTAATTGATTAAAATTGCGCTTATATCCACCGCCATTGGCATCTAATACCTATTTCATTCAACACTGTTGTGCAACCGATACGCAAGTCTCTGATGCAGAGCTAAACAAGCCCTTTACCTTGCTTTCGGGCCTAATGTAACGTCCTAACGCTAACGAACGGTTGTTTTACTATTTCTAGTCGCTGCCAAACTTCGACTTCTTTTAACTCACCATTTTCAACTCTTTGAGTATGTAACTCTTGGCCCTTAATGGCATAACTAAACACAAACTCCGCACCTTTAGCTGCACCAAAAGAGTTCAGCTCTGGCCGCTCTGTATACTCAGTCGCCGTTGCCTGATAAGTCCCAGAGCCCGCCGCCCAGAACTGGCTGACACCGTCCACATTCTTCATGGTGGTAAAACTAAAGTGCCGCGCTGATATCACTTTAATTGCACTCAAATTGAGGATCTGATAATCCACCCATTCGTGCTTTTCATTCAAATAACGACCTGAGACTAGTTGCCAACTTCCCACTAACGCAAGAACTTGCGCGGGAACTTGCGCTGCTAATCCAGTGGCCGTATCGACACTCGCTTCAGTGCTCGCTGTTTCAGCACTCATCACTACTGAACTGGCAGTATCAGCATAGGCATTTTGTATCCCAATAAAGCCACTCGCACTGGTGAGCACGGCTAAGAAGGTAAAAGCCTTCACATTCTGGCGAACCGCACTCATCACACTAACAGCACTAATGGCACTAATAGAAAATCCCATGAAAATATCCCTTTATACAAAGTACAAAGCCGCTAGCGCTAAGTTCTCATGTTGTGGAAGTATCTTCAACAGCACAGAATCGATATCAAGCACGCGCTTAAAACAAGGGATAAACAAGAGCTAAACAAAATCTTTAGCAATACTCCCTAAATATCAAATTGGCACAGAATCAAAGCCCTAAAGCCATCTTTAAAAACTGTCGCTGTCAAATTCTGGCCACTATGTAGCACTCATTGATTAACTGAAAATGAATTAATTGAGCCATTTAATCTGACTCAAAAGCAGGTTAAACACAGTTTCAAAGAACGGAAAAATGGTGAAATAAGCAAAATATTCATCAGTTTCAAGCCCCTTGGCTGTTCCATAGCATCCGAGTGTGATTAACTGCAGCTACTGCGGCGTCTTTTAGCAATCAACAAGGCTGCAATAACCACTAATAATGAAAAATAATTAATAAAATTCATTACGATAAAATGAATCAATCGAAGCTTGGTGCATGAAGCGCCAGCAATGGGAGTCTTAAGTGTCAACAGAACAACATCCTCCGCACGCTATGCAAGGCCCACAGGGTTCGCCCCCACCCGAAATGCTCTTTGGGCATCCTAAGGGCTTGTTTGTCTGCTTTTTTACCGAAATGTGGGAACGCTTTTCCTTCTACGGCATGAAAGCGTTACTGTTTCTTTATCTGATTAAATATCATCTGTTTACCGACGAATTTGGCTATAACGTCATTGGTGCTTACGGTGCCTTAGTGTACGCCATGCCCGTGGTCGGTGGTTTATTGGCCGACCGCTATATCGGCATGCGTAAAGCGGTGATCTTCGGTGGTATTTTGTTGGTCCTCGGCCACTTAGGCATGGCCTTTGAAGGCCATCAAGCGGTTATCGTCGCCGGTGAAGTTCAGCGCGATGAGCAAGCACTGCAGGTATTCTATTTATCCCTCGCCTTAATTATTGTCGGAGTGGGCTTTTTAAAACCCAATATTTCCACCATAGTCGGTCAGCTGTATCCAGAGTCATCTCCAAAGCGGGATTCAGGCTTTACCATTTTCTACGCTGGCATCAATTTAGGCGCCACCTTGGCCCCACTGATTTGTGCTTATTTAGGTGAAACCTATGGCTGGAAGTACGGCTTTGGTTTGGCAGGTTTAGGCATGTTAGCGGGGTTGTTGGTGTTTATTCGGGGTAAGAAACACCTGCAAGGTTTCGCCGAACCCAGAGATCCCGCAAGAATTTTGAAGAAAACCGCCGGCATCATCACAGAGCAATGGATTTATTTAAGCGCCATCGGCAGCGTAGTGCTGGTCTGGGGCTTAATTCAAACCCACTCCCTTGTGCTTTCTATTAGCAGTTTATTACCCGCTGTGAGTCCAGTGATCTGGTTCTTGCACTCAGTATCTCTGGTGCTCGCCATCGGGATAGGCTGGTTTATGGTGAAACACTGCAACCCGATTGAACGTCAACAGATGTCGGCCTTACTGCTGTTCATCGTTGCAGGTTTGGTCTTCTTCGGCTTATATGAGCAAACCTACGGCTCATGGGTAGCATTTTCGGACCGCGTGATGGACCGCAACATGCTAGGCCTCGAATGGAGCGCGGGACAGTTAACCTTCCTCGGCGCCTTCTTTGTGATCAGTTTATCGCCCATCTTTGCTTGGCTCTGGCCTGCCCTCGCCCGTAAACATTGCGATCCGAGTAAACCAGTTAAAACGGCACTCGGCATTTTGTTCGCAGGTTTATCCTTTATGGTGCTAGTGCTCGGGATCCAAATGCCGCTAAGCAGTGGCTTAGTGAGTATTTGGTTTTTAGTCGCGGCTTATTTTGTATTAGAAATCGGCGAGTTATTGCTGTCACCCATAGGCTTATCTGCCGTAACTCAGCTGTCGGTAAAACGCGTGGTCAGTCTGATGATGGGCGCTTGGTTCCTCGGCACTTCATACTCTGAAATCTTAGCCGCCGAATTAAACAAGCTCGCCGCGATTGATACCCAAGGCGGCGTAATAAGTGACGTACCGAGTGCGATGGCGCTATATGAGCAACTGTTTATCTTCTCGGCGCAAATTGGCGTGGTAATGGCGTTAGTCTTCTTTGCCCTTGCGCCATTAATGAAGAAAATGATGCACGAGAACACAGCAACAAATTAAGTCTAAGCCCAAGAGTTTAAAAGGAAAGGAAACTTGGCTTACTCTCGCCCTCTGAGGCGACGGTAAGCCAAGACAATAAGATGTAAAGCCAATAACCCCGTAAAAGCGGTGCAGAAAAACAGTAAGGCAATCGAGTTCACATCCCGCGGCGCATCATAATAGAGCCACCACCACAGCGGCCAACCGATAGCCGACAAAGCGGTAAGCTGCCACATACAGCGTTTACAGCGACCAATTTTTTGCCTGAAAATCTCCGTTTTACAATCACCGCAACTCATAAGTCCCCAGCTAAACTATGCCCACAATAAGAGTGCCAATAAGAGTGCAAATAAGAGCATGCATATTGAATATCAAGCACACTCCGAAACTCACGCCTAATAACACTAGAGTGACGCTTTAAGTCTTGCCATCCCTTCATTGATAGAGATAAGTGCACGATAGCCTAAATCTCGCTTGGCTGCGCTGATATCAAAATAATGGCTGCAGGATAACTGCCTTGCCACGAAGCGCGTCATCATGGGCTCTTCTTGCTTCTTTAGCAGAAAATACACAGTTTCCAACACTGCGCCTGCCACATAGGCCACAGATTGCGGCACACGCTTAGTAACTGGCGGCAAAGCATCGCAGGCCAAAATCAGATTGAGCATTTTTGCCATAGTGATGGGTTCATCGTTACTCAAAAAATAAGCTTTCCCCTGGCACTTAGGCTTTGCTTGGCACAGTTCAAGCGCGGCCAGCACATGGGCATAGGCGGCGTTGTCTATGTAGATGGTATCGACCAGCTTATCTTCACGGCCAACTAGTTTAAGCTTATCTAAACGGCCGCGCGCCAGTACTCGAGGTACAAGATGGGGATCACCAGGACCCCAGATCAAATGTGGCCTGAGCGCGACAGTTTTTAACGCATAGAGTGCAGTGGCTTGAGTCGTGACCGGAATAGAGACTTGAGTGCTAGCTGAATTAATGTCTGAAATAGTGGCTGTCGTGGCTTGAGTTGCTTGAGTCACTTGAGTTACAGCGGTATTTTCAACCGATACGTCACCCACTTGATTGGCATCAAGCATCATCTTTTCGGCGATGGCTTTGGAATGGGCGTAATAATTAAGGAAGGATGTGGCATAGGGAGTGGATTCATCTATACCGGATTCATCCTGCCCAGCAAAGGTCACACTCGGGGTACTGGTGTAGACTAACTTATTTATTTTTAATGCCTTACAAGCAGCAATCACATTTGCGGCGCCCTTAACATTCGGGCAAAAATAACTGTCTCTATCGCCCCAAACGCCAGCTTTAGACGCCACATGGAACACGATATCGCAGCCTTGCATCGACTGTTGCAACTGGTCTTTATTGACTAAATCCCCTTGCAACATGACTACGCCCAGCGCTTCAAGTTCGGGATAATGCCCACGGGCAAAACCTGTGACCTTAATGCCCGCGGCTAACAATCTCAAACAAATCGCTTTACCTAAAAATCCCCCCGCTCCCGTCACAAAGGCGTGTTGCACCTTAAGGGCGAGCTGCGCGAGTGCAGTTTGTTCAGCCGCATCAAATTGCGCAAGCGTCGTGCTCTTGATTGGGTTTATCGTCATTTAGGTATCCATTTCAGCACATTTACATGAACTTAAAGTCGGTGTAAGAAGTTTAAAATAAGCACAAGGGCTTAAAAATAAGCGAGTTTGTTCAAATGAACACAGAATATAACGTAAAAAATGCAGGAAAAAAGCCGCGGAGTTTTAAATCAACCTTTCGTTTGTGATTGTGCCCAAACAGCTAATTTTTCTCTAAAAATCTTGGCATTATGCCGCACATCCACAGGGAAATCAGGATGGATAAGAAAACGTCTTATGCCCTGCGTCTGGGCAAATTGCTCAGCGATGGTAATCAAATCTTGATACAGCTGTTGGCTCTTATTGCACACCAATGATTGGTCGAGTTCGATACAGATCAAGGGCTCTATCTCGTTCGCCACTTTCACTCCAACTAAGGCAGAGCGCTTCACATTTGGATGGGTATTAAAAATGCGCTCGCAGGGAATAGAATAATAACGCTTTACCAATTGGCCTTTACGGGTGGCATCGACTCTGTGGGCCTTGCGACCGCACATCCACAGCTGGCCTTGATCATCGAGATACCCGAGATCGCCCATGCGATGCCTAGCGCTATTGGTGGCGGAGTCCCACATCTTGGCCGCCGCAGTCGCGCTATTGCCTTGGCTATCGTGCTGACTATCGTTTTGCCTATCATGTTGACTATTATTTAGATAATAGGACTGACTCACCATAGGCCCTTGCACCACGATTTCGCCGATTTCACCGTTATTCAGCACTAAGGCCTCATCCCACTCGGGGATAACGGCTTCGCTGATGCCGATGATGCGAATCGTCACGCCATCGATAGCGCCGCCGACACAAATTCCGCCGCCGTTATCTGTGATATCTGTGGTGGCAAATAACGCATCGCTGGCAATCATACTAATAGGCAAAGATTCGGTTGCACCGTAGGAATTTAAAATCGGCACGCCTTGGCTCAGCATCTTGCTAAATCGGGCGATGGAAGCAATGGTGGCTGGCGCACCCGCAGAAATGACCCGCTGCACGCTGGGCAGTTTATGCTGTTTTTGTTCACCTGCGCGGCCTAAACGTTCAAGCAAGGCGGGATTAACAAAGATGTTGCTGCATTGATATTTTTCAATCGCGGCAAACAGGAATTCGGGATTGGCAGTGATGGGTTTGCTGGCATCCATTTCTGGAACGATCGACGCCATACCAAGCGCGGGGCCAAAGAGTGAAAACAGCGGAAACGTCGCTAAATCGCGCTCTCCATGGCAAATGCCATAATCGTTTTTTAACGCTTGAATTTGCGCCTCAAACATCCCATGGCTATACACTACGCCCTTAGGCGTGCCGGTACTGCCACTGGTGAATAAAATGGCCGCCATCTCATCAGATTTGAGCATCACCATGGGATATTCAGCATGTTGCGCTGATGCATGTTGCGTCGAGGCGTTTAGTGAAGATGAGTGTCGTGAAGAGCTGTTTTGCAGCAGAGTCGATAAACTGATGGCGCCAGTAGCGATGCGGATTAATCGTGCAGCTAAGCCAGTTTTACCGCCATCAACATTGAGCAATGACTTAATGCTGCCCTTACCCCAACCAAATAAACGTCTGGCGATATGGGCTTTGGGAATGCCGATAAAAGCATCGGGCGCGGCTTCAGCAAAACATTGCTTAAGATTGTTAATACCCATGCCGGGATCAACTAAGATAGGAATAATCCCCGCTTTAAACAGCGCAAAGGTGAGTGCAAAAAACTCCAGACTCGGCGTGACCATAAGCACAGCTTTCATGCCACGCTCAATGCCATGGGCGTTCAGCGCAAAGGCTATCGCATCGCTTTGTCTGTCTAGATTGAGAAAGTCCAACTCGCTGTAACGCAAATTCGCCACAGAAGCGCCCTGAGCACTTTGTACTGCTACTGCAAGATGGTGGGGAATGGCATGGGCGGCTTGCTTGAGATGACGACAAATATTGGCGTCACTGGCCATTGCTGACGCAGAAGTGCCCGTTAAAAGTGACGTATCCAACGGCGTCACTACAGCAGCCAACAAAGGAGTCACTTCAGTCTCAAGCAAGGTCGACATTAACCTGCGGCCTGTTCGGACGGCGCCGCTGCTTGGTCGTCGGCCATAAAGCCCTTGATATGAGCAATCACTTCATCGCTGGCATCTTCCAGAATGTAGTGACCACAATCGGCAAATTCATGCACGGTCGCATGGGGCATGTGCTGACGCCATTTTGCTAAAAAGTGCTTATCGAATACAAAGTCCTTCAGGCCCCAGCAAATCAAAGTCGGCACTTTGGCAAACTGCGGTAAACTCGCAGCGATATCAGAGACTAACTGATAGTTTCTATCGCCTTCACGCAGCGGAATATCCTGCACAAAACGCAGCGTCGAAATGCGATTGGCCCAAGAGTTAAACGGCGCGACATACGCCTCACGAATGTATTTGGACATAGGCTGGCGCTTCACGCCCACATATGAGGCGATAGACGAAAAGGCATTAAAACCACGCACCAGCACTGTGCCTAGCAGGGTATTACGACAGATCCACAGCGGCCAAGGAAACGGCTTAGTCTCGGGCAAATGGAAAGCGCCGGTGTTCAAAATCACTAGGCGTTTAATGCGCTCAGGATGACGCGCCGCATAACCCATACCTATCATGCCGCCCCAGTCGTGTACGACTAAGGTAATGTTTTCTTTCACATTCAGGCTATCGAGCAAAGCTTCGAGATCGTCGATACGGTTCTTAAGGGTATAGTCATAGCCGCTATCGTCGGGCTTATCCGACAGACCACAGCCGATATGATCTGGCACTATGCATTGATGCGTGTCTTTTAAGGCGCTCACGAGATTGCGGTAGTAAAACGACCAGCTAGGATTACCGTGAACCATCACCACAGGTTCGCCTTGGCCCTCGTTGATATAATGCAGCTTGTTGCCATTACGGCTAAGAAAATGACGTTTAAAAGGCAACAGAGTGTCTAACATGACGCTTCCTATCTTTTGTTCAATTTATGAGAGCGAATAATGGTTTATTTTTAGCAGGCTTAGCTTATCGACTGAACGACAGACTGAGCTATCAACTGAATCATGAACTGACTTCATTTACTAGAATGTATGCCAGCCATCAAGCGAAAACGTGAAAGGTGCACCGCACCCTACCACTTAATGCCTAACATCATGCAATTCAATCCACTGCCTATGCCTAAAAAGCTCACTTGATCGCCCACTTGTAAAAAGCCTTGATCGTGCGCCATGGCGGCGGTCACAGGTAACGACACTGTGCCCATATTGCCCAGCAGTTGATACGTAGGAAATTCTTTCTCGGGGGGAATATTTAACGCGCTAAGCACTTGCTTACGGTTTGAGGCGCCCACTTGATGGCAAATCACTTTGTCCACTTGCTCAACCAGCCAATTACGCTGCTCAAGGAAATGCTCCCAAGTATGCTTAGCTAGCTCAACGCCTTCTTTGAGAAGCGTCACCGCATCGGTACGCATAAACTCGCGATACAGATTGTGCCCCACTTCCTGCAGACCCCATTGACACAACTGGTGGTGCTCAGGCGCCGATAAGTGCGATGCACCCAGCAATTGATGCTGACGCACATTTGTCAGCGGCAAACTGCCGTCGGTAAGAATAACTGCCACTGCGCCAGAGCCACCGGTTAAGGTCGCCAGCGACTGGGCAAAATTCTGCATAGTAGGATCGGCCAGCATGTTATCGATAGTGACATCGACAATATCCCGCGCCGATTCACAGGACACCACCATACCCGCCTTGATTTGACCCAACTCAATACGGTTAGCGATATCTAAAATACCCGATAACACCCCAAGACAAGCGTTGCTGATATCGTAAATGGCGGTGTCTTTTGACACGCCCAATTCGGCAGCAACACGACACGCGGTCGCGGGTTCATGTTGATCGCGGCACACGCCGGTATAGACAACAGCACCTAAATCGGCGACATCAATCCCAGTTTCAACCATGGCTTTACGGGCAGCTTTAATCGCACCGTCGGACAATTGATGTCCTTTTGGCCACCAGCGGCGTTCAGTAATCCCAGTCAATGCGGCAAGCTGTCCCATTGGAATACGGAACTTTTGATACAAAGGAGCAAGACGAGACTCTAGCTCACTACTGGAAACCACAACAGGCGCCAGTTCATAGGCCAGGCTATTAATAAATACGCGGGAATATTTCATGAAACTGTTTTATTCGCTCACTAGAATGACTGACCAACAGGTCAGCTTTCAGTTGTTATTCGTCATTAATGCGACATTTGAACAAGAAAAGCCCGATGATTCAATAAAAAACCATCTTCAGTGTAAGACTTGTCTCACAGCGCAGGTTCCAAACACGACGGCCCTGAATTCACTATCACTAAACTTAAATGCGCTAATATAGAAATACTTCATAAAAAACATCACAGTACAGCATATTTTCAGACACTCAAAATTATACTGACATTTTTTGCGCTAAAATCAGCGAATTTCTTGGTGTGACGCTGTTTGCACAAAATTCACCCACGCAAACACCATATCCTTGTTCCTGCAAAAAACAAGCGCGATCTAAGATTAACCATTGCTCGAGTACAGTGCGGAATAAATGCGCCACTAAATCGATACGGCGAGTTAATTGTTGTCTTTGTCGCCCTATCTCAAGCCAAGCCTCAAAATCCTTGTTTTTGGCTAAATTAACCGCCTTAGTCTCGGCCGCCCACAGGCAAAAATCAGTAAAACTGCCGCTCAACTGACTCTGCTTTAACGAGGGCAAAGGTAAATATTCGTCGATTTGCCGACATTGACGTTGCAGTGCATCAAAGCCTAAGCGCCACGTGATTTCTTGATGGCGCAGCGTCTGTTGTTTGGGATTGGCGATCACGCTCTGCTGCAGCGGTAACTGTAAATCATGGCGACTGAGTTTTAGGCTGCTCTGCTGAGCAAGATTGGATAACGGCTGATAATGGCTCGCTTGAATTAAATGATAACAACAGGGAGAAATCGCCAGCGCCTGCGTGCCCGCCTCGGCCGCCAGCGTTAACAGCCGAACATGCAAATCACCGCAGGCATGCAAAGCAACCGCTTGCTGCCGTGCGGTTAAGGGATTCGTTGTTAACGGATTGGCTTTTGCGGCGTGTTCAGCTGGTGCTTCAACTGTCGTTATGGATGTGGATGTGTTTGTCGCAGCATGCTCTGCGCCAATGGCAAAGGCATCGGCGCAAATAAAGGTTTGTGACAACTGCCACTTATCGGCAAAGGCCTGTCCTGCTTCACATAATGGCGCTTGCCATTCTAAGCTCACCACTTCGGCGCCGCGGGCTTTAGCAATCAAGCGGCCCAAATGCCCTTTACCCGCACACCATTCCAGCACAGGTAAATTAAGCTGGGGTAAATGCTGCACAAAGGCGGTAATTTGCTGCCATTTACGGCCTTTGATGTGCGCACTGAAATGCGCTTCATCGTCAAAGGACAAGCCGCCTTGCTGCGCTGCGGTGCTATCCGCAAGCGACGGTTCAGCCACGCCAGCCTTATCATTAACTGTCTTATCATTAAAAACCGTGCGTTCGGCAATGGATGCGGTGAGCAATGACAAGTCCCAATCTTGGCCTAATGCCCTAAGATCTTGGTTTAATGCTGGTGACAATGCCTTGACCAGCAAAGATTGCTCGGCGTCGAGTCCATCAAGCTCATCGTCAGCCAGCGCCCACACAGCTTCGGCCAACTGAGGAAAATCCTGTGCCCAAGGTAAAGCGTTCACTTCAAATGCACGCACTTGCCACAGGGCTGCACTCTGTTCAAGCAACTGATTAAGTTCGCTAAATCGCTGTGAGTAAGTGAGTTGTTGCTGCAGATTATCTTGGTTCACGTCATGCCCAGTGTAAAAAATACTTGTCTCACCTTAGGCCAAGGGAATGCGCCCTAAAGATGACTTTATGCGAAAAAATGTTAGTATCGCGGCCTTTAAACACTCAACCATATCGTTAACTGAGAAGACTCGGTTAACTAACCATAAGGCTCCAAAGGACACCTATGCTTTCACCTTGCGTCGCACGCTGCGGTTTAAATGACGAAGACTACTGCATGGGCTGCTTTCGACATATCGATGAAATCGTCAGTTGGCGCACGAGTAGCGAAGCGCAACAGGCGGCTATTTGTCAGCAACTCCCCGCCCGTAAAGCTTTATTTGAAGGCAGTGAAAATCAGCATATTTTAAGCCGTGATAAATGGTTAGCTGCCGAGGCGCGTTTAACCGACAAGGACTAAACCCGTCCGCTAACGCTACCCTCTGCACAATCTCATCCAGCTAAAGCCAGCAAGACTATTTTTTCAGCATTGATTTCAAGTCGGCAAAGGGATTGTAGGTCGCCGCCGCTTGCTTGGTTTCTGTGGTGCTGCCGTAACGGATCAATTCCTCGAAACGAGAATGTTCGTTATCGTGGCAATACAGGCACAATAATTCCCAGTTTGAACCGTCTGACGGGTTGTTATCGTGGTTATGATCGCGATGATGCACTGTCAGTTCACTTAAGTTTTTCGGGGTAAACTCGCGGGTACAGCGGCCACACACCCAAGGATAAAGTTTTAACGCCTGCTCACGGTAACCGCCCTCACGCTTAGCTTTGTACTCCCGCGCATCGGCTAATACTTTGTCTAACTTACTCTGGCCTGGCACTGACGACATAGTGTAATCCCTAAAACAAACCCTAAAAAAATTGCCCCAAGGATAATCCGAGTTATCACTTGGGGCAATATATCCCGCACTTTGCGGGCTAATGGTGCGCGATTTGTAGACGTAAATGGCTAAGCCGACCTAGGTTACTGGCTTAGCTTACGTTACTTAGCTTATATGGGCATGATCGGCATTCGACAGATGCAAGTAGTGTAAGTATTTTTCATACTGAGTCACCACATCCGCGAGGATTTGCTCTTCGGTATACCCCATCACATCGTAATGCTGACCACCTTGTTCTAAATACACTTCGGCGCGGTAATACAAGGTATTGCCCTGCTCGATTTCAGTCCCTATAGGGTTAGTGATTTCGAAACAACGGGTGCGTACTCCGTAAACAAAGGGCAAGTTCACCTCATTGCTGATCACCAAACGTACGCGGCCATCTAAGTATTCGAGATCCGCCACTATACCTTTGGTCATAAAGTGTTGGCACACCTTAGATAAAGCAGGCGTCGCGACATTATTCAAGAACACTTGCGCTTCTTCATGGGTGGGATGCGACACGAGCACCCCAATGCGTTCTTCCCAGCTCATATTCGTTTTGGCGTATTGCACACTGGTATTGTGTAATTGCACGCTGTTGATCTTAAGCCAGTCATTCTTCAGGGCTTTAAATAATCCCAGACACATGAATAACATCACCACGAGGAACGGCATGGCGCTGGCGATCGCCGCCGTTTGCAGCGCCTGTAAACCACCGGCTAACAACAATACCGAGGCCACAACCCCTTGCAACAGTGCCCAGAAGATCCTCTGCCATACGGGCGCATTGTTATCGCCTCCCGAGGTCAGATTATCAATCACTAAGGATCCCGAATCCGACGAGGTCACAAAGAAGGTCACGACTAAACAAATCGCAATCCCTGAGAGTAAGGTCGGGAACGGCATGTGCTCGAAAAACACAAATAAGGCCACTGACACATCGGTATTCACCGCTTCAGCAAGGTAGGTCGCGCCTTGATTCATAATCGAATCAATCGCCGAATTACCAAACACTGTCATCCACAGGAAGGTCAGCGCCGATGGCACAAATAACACACCAATCAAAAACTCACGGATGGTACGACCACGACTCACACGCGCAATAAAGGTACCGACAAAAGGTGACCAAGAAATCCACCAGCCCCAATAGAGCAAGGTCCAGCCGCCGAGCCAATCTTCCTTATGTTGATAGGCGTACAAGTTAAAGGTTTTACCAACCAAATCACTTAAGTAACTGCCGGTGTTTTGCACAAAGGCCTGCAATAGCATGACTGTAGGGCCCAAGATCAAGACGATAAGCAACAAGATAATCGCGAGGCCAAGATTGAGTTCGCTTAAGCGTTTGACGCCTTTGTCGAGGCCAGAAAACACCGACAGCGTCGCGAGCAAGGTAATGCCGATGATCAAGCACACTTGCACTACAGCATTATTAGGTAAACCTTCAAATAGATAACTCAGACCCGAGTTAACCTGCAACACCCCAAAGCCCAGTGATGTCGCCACCCCAAACATAGTGCCGAGCACGGCAAAGGTATCGACAATATGGCCAATAGGACCATAAATACGTTCACCAATTAAGGGATAAAGGGCACTTCGTGGCAGTAGCGGTAACTTATGACGATAGGAAAAGTAGGCCAGACTCAATGCCACGACGGCATAAATCGCCCAAGCATGTAGTCCCCAATGGAAGAAAGTAATCTTCATCGCCTCTTTTGCGGCGGCGAGACTCTCAGGTGTAGCATCTGGCGGCGCCAGATAGTGCATTACAGGTTCGGCGACCCCAAAAAACATCAGACCAATACCCATACCTGCCGAAAACAACATGGCAATCCAGCTTTTATAGCTGTAATCCGGCACAGAATGATCTGGCCCGAGTTTGATATCGCCGAAGCGACTGACCATGACGAAGATGATAAAAATCAGGAAAAACGCCACGCTCAGAATGTAAAGCCAACCGGCTTTCACTTCTATCCATGACTGTATTGATCTAAAAACGGTGTTAGCCTCTGTGGGCCATACTGCACAAATCATCACCATCAAGATGATGAAAAAGACCGACGAATAAAATACCGGCGGATTAATACTCGACTTGATCGACATTGACTCTCCCTATTTCTAGCGGGTTCACTCTCCAAATATCTCAGCGCACCAACGGAGAGATAGAACAAAACTTATACTCAAAATATGTTTAATGCTGCGGGGCTCATCTATGACCAGTATGGGCTCAATCCCACAGTTCAATGCAACGACTCGCTATGGCTAAACGTGACAGGATCTGAAAAACGGGATTAACAACACACGACTTTGACAGCCGATGATTGATGGATAAATAGCGTGAACACCACTAAGGCAGTCAAAGCATGCCTTTAGCATAAAACAAATTTATAATTAGAATATTCAGCACAAAAAATGGCGACCATATTGGTCGCCAAAAAATTATACCACAAAAATCATCAAATTTAATTTTAAACGCTAAAACGCTTGAACCAACATCCGATTACTTAGTCGGTGTCTGCGAAATGCCAGCGGTTAAATTAAAGCGCATCGCCTCTTCAAACGACCAGTCGACCATGATTAAATCGTCCCGTTTGATCAAGCTAGTCACGCCCGCCATTTGGTAACTCAATTGGAACAACACAGGCACCCAATCGCCCTCAGGCAACGCATCTAACAATGGCTGCGGCGGCGTATCTGTCATGATAAATCCCACCACAAAACTGCCATTCGCCTGCTTCACTAACACTGTCTTTTGGCTTGTCGGCTTGCCATCACGATTCATCAAAGAGGCGATATCACGGATACTGCCATAAACCGATTTAAACAATGGGAAACGCATCAACTGGCGCTCAAGCCAGCCATAAAGCCACACAATCGGACTGACTGAAAACAACAGACCCACCGCAAAAACTAATGCCACCACCAGCATAAAACCGGCGCCGACAAAGTGTTGGTTAATCCCTACCAACTCTAAAATCACAATTCCTAAACCATCTAACGATACAAACAACGACCAAAACAGCCACAAACTCAAGGCCATAGGTAATAGATTCATTAAGCCGCGGGCTAAGGTTTTCTTCATCACACTCTCATTCGGTCATAGGGATATAGTAGGCACAAAATATTTACGCAAAAAAACGCCACAAATGCTACCACAGAGTCACTTTTGCACCAGCACATGATGTAAGGTATCTGACTCTTATTCGTCTCAAGCATAGAGATAGCGTTCAAAATCAGAGCCCACTCTGAGCCATTCTAAGGAAAGTAAAATGCGCGTAACCCGCTTAGATCATTTGGTCTTAACCGTAAAAGACATCGCCGTCAGCGTCGAATTTTATCAAGCCGTGCTCGGGATGAAAAAAGTGGTATTTGGCAATCAGCGTATTGCGTTAAGTTTTGGCGATCAAAAGATTAATCTGCACCAAGCGGGCGCCGAATTTGAACCTAAAGCCGCGACAGCCACGCCCGGCAGTGCCGATCTGTGTTTTGTAGTCAGCCATAAAATAGAAGAAGTGATCGCGCATTTAAACGCACTTCAGATTGAAATCATTGAAGGACCAGTGCTACGAACTGGCGCCACAGGCCGGATAAACTCTGTCTATATCCGCGACCCCGATTGCAACCTGCTTGAGTTATCAGAATATCTACCCGCCTGCACTGGGTAAGCGAAGTTAAAAACTTCATTTGAATTTTTTAATCAAAGTCAAAGTCGTGGGGCTTCACCCCACACCCGACCAAGGAGGACTGCTCGTCCTATCAAAAACGTCCATGTTAAATAGCCAGCTCGATATCCCTATCTCGCGCTCAAAGCGGCCGTGGGCCTTCGCCCTTGGATGCTCCAAGACGCCCCTACGGAGTTGAAAGCCCCTTGTGCTCATTGACAAATTTGCTATCGCTTCCGAAGTCCTCGCTTTACATCCCTGTAAAGCAACCCAGTTCAGCAATCCATACCTCTCGCTCATAAGCTTGAAAATCATTTATTTTCATTCGCCCCTGCACCTGCGAAAGCTAGTTCGGCATCCATACCGAGACTCACGCACTCTTTATTAAATCAAGAGCTCTATTCGCCCTGCGGCAACTCCGAGGGGAGGTGTATTCCTTGGAGTTTTGAGTCGTTAAATAGCGATTCATCAGCAAAATAAGCGCGAAAAATGAGAAAGCTAAAACGATATCAAGTGATTACCCATCAAACTGTATAAAAAACCGCTACCGCAAAAAAGCAAATTCCTATAGCATCATTTTTACCAATTGACTTGGATGTGGCAGCGGCCAAGTCCAACAAGCGAGTTATGCCCTGCAGACAGCGCAGCGCATAAATACTAAGACGTTAGTGCTCTAGAGGAAACCGATGAAATTTGAGTTTCAACAAGCCACAAAATCAGATCGAGATTATCTACTAGGTCTGCGCAAGTTAACTATGGTTGAGCATTTAGAAAAATCTGGTCAATTCTTGTCTGATAAAGAGCATGAAATTAGGCTTGATGATAAATATCATTGTTCGTATTTGGTGCATTATAAAAACGCATTAGTCGGTACTCTCAAATACGATTCAACTGAACTCGAAGTTGAGATAATGCAAATTCAAATACATCCTGACCATCAAAATAAAGGTTATGGGCGAGGCATTATTCAGCAAGTATTGAATGGTGCTCAGTCAAAGATCGTGTCACTCACAGTGTTAAAGGAGAATCCTGCATTGCAACTATATTTACGATTGGGTTTCAAAATTGTCAGTGAGGACATGTATGAGTATCATATGCAAATCAAGCACTAAAAAGTTACTCAAACCGGACTCCATAAACTGTGGCGCTTTTTGCATTTCTGCTTCGCAGGCATAAATCCCCCCAATTTACTCCACAGTTTAGTAAAGCGTTAGGGTTACTTGGAGATTTGGTGGCAAATTTAAAGGCGAAGCTCATCGAATTAGAAGAGCATTTATTTAAGGCTGAGACCAGAGCTTCATACGGCGAATTGGATGAACTAATTGCGGATGTGTTCACTGAAATTGGTGGTTCTGGAGTTCGATTTGGAAAAAAAGAAGCTCTGGAGCGTCTGCCATCAGAATTGCCTCCTAAGATCAGTGCGTCTGAATATGAATTGAGACATTTAGCGCCAAATTGTGCCCAGTTACTTTATAAAGCTGTAATGGTAAAAGGTGGTGAGACAACCGCTATTTACTCATTACGATGTTCAATATGGTCTTTGATAAATGGGAGATGGCAAATGATCTTCCATCAGGGCACCTTATGTAAAGCATTTGAGTCGTAACCCTAACAAGGCCATTAATTACGCTCCCTACAGTCGCGTGGCTTATGGCGGCGTTATAAAGCAGAATAAACTCCGGCACTAGTAAGTAGAAAGTAAAAAGCTTTTGAGGTGGTTTAGCTGTACTTAGTTAACTCAAAATCAATGAGATAGGAAGGATCTATGAATTTAAGAAAGTTTGTAGCTCAAGACTCAACGGAAGTCATTTCATGGTTCTCAACTGAAAAGGAATCCCTACTTTGGGGTGGTTGGATGTTCGGTTGGCCACTTTCGGAAACTGAAATGGTAAACCGTAGTCAGCTTCCTGAAGTTGAGTTTATGGTTTTATCTAGTGGTAATGACAAGCTTGGCTTTATTGAGCTTCAGCACATCAGTGAAACTGAAATACGCCTGTGTCGAATTGTCATTAATCCCGAATATCGTGGGCTTGGATATGGTAGGTCTTTAATCGCACTTTCTATCGCACTTTCTATCGCACTTTCTATCGCACTTTCTATCGCAGAAGTTAGGAAACGTGAACAGTTCAAAATTGCTACCTTAGCTGTATTTGCTGAAAACGTAGCAGCTTATAATTGCTACAAGTCATATTGGTAGTAAAAGTGGACACCCAGCCTTAATAGCGCAGTAGTTAACCTCCGACTATGCTTGGGTTAAGCATTAAACAAGGAGGTTTGTATGCCGCGCCCTCGCAGAACTCAGATAAGTGTTGAAGACACGCCCTATTACCATTGCTGTAGCCGCGTTGTTCGGCGTGCGTTTTTGTGTGGCGTTGATGCCTATTCTGGAAAAAACTATGACCATCGCCGTGGTTGGGTTGAGTCACTACTGTTTGAACTTGAAGCGGTTTTTGCTATTGATGTGGCAGCCTTTGCGGTAATGTCGAATCATCTGCATGTGGTGCTGCGGGTCGATATCGACAGTGCAAATTGTTGGACTGTAGTGGTCAAGTAAAATTGGCCACGGTTTTAGAGTCATTCCAATATAAACGTTCTGACTCATTTGGCGTTAACCCACCATTATATTGATGGGGTCTGGTCTCACTGTAATATCCAGTGATGTAATTTGTGATCTCTTTATCTGCTTCTGTAAAATTCCCATAACCACTGGCGGGTATCCACTCAGATTTCAAACTTCTAAAGAAACGCTCCATTGGTGCGTTATCCCAACAATTCCCGCGACGACTCATACTTTGCTCAATCTGAAGACGCCATATTAATTGTCTGAATTTCAAGCTCGTGTAATGTGAACCTTGATCGCTGTGATATATCACATTCTCAGGCTTACCCCTTAACTCAAATGCCATTTTCAAAGCTTTACAGGTCAGCTCACTATCTGGTGATAATGACAAAGCCCATCCAACAGGTTTGCGGGAAAATAAGTCTAAAACAACGGCTAGATAGGCCCAGCGATTACCGACCCAAACATACGTCACGTCGCCACACCACACTTGATCTGGTTGAGTTACTGCAAACTGTCGATTAAGCGTATTGGGGATTGCAACATGCTCTTGTGTCGCTTTCCGATAAGAATGCTTAGGCTGCTGACAGCTTAATAACCCAAGCTTTTTCATTAGATTACGGGCTCGATAACGACTGAGACCAATCCCTTTGTTAGTCACTAATTGCGCTATCGTTCGCGCACCGGCAGAGCCATGACTAATGCGATGTGCGGCCTTCACTTCACTGCATAAAATAGTAAAGTCTGCATCAATATGTTCTTTTCTTTTTAGCCAATACTTATAGCTACTTCGATGCACTTTGAATGCATTACAAATTGTGAGAATAGAGTGGCTCTGCTTGAGTGCGCTGATTAGCGTAAATTGTTCATCGAGTCTGACATCAAGAGAGCGGTAGCCTTTTTTAGGATAAGATTGTGCTCCTCAAGACGAGCTATTTGCTTCTTCAGCTCACGGATTTCAATTTGTTCAGGGGTAATCGGAGATGCTTTTGGTGTGCCACCCTGGCGTTCTAGTTTTAACTGTCTCACCCATTTATCCATAGTGGACTTACCTACGTTCATCGCCTTTGCAGCTTCGATGATACTATGGTTTTTATCGAGGACTAATTGGGCTGCTTCAAGTTTGAATTCAGCACTAAATGTTTTTCTGGTTGTCGATCTCATGTGTTCACCTAAAGTCATCTACGAGGTAATAATATCACCTCTATTTAGGTGGCCAATATTAGTGTGCCACTACAGACTGACCGCGAAGTACTTGAGCAATGGCATAAGCTGTTTAAAGGCGATGAGTTAACGCAAAAATTTGCGCAAGGAGAGCTTGTTGAGGCGCATGAGGTCAACAGATTAAGGCATTCAATCGCCATTTATCGCAGTCGATTATGCGATATTTCATGGTTTATGCGCTGCCTTAATGAAACGATAGCAAGACAAGCAAATCAAGAAGATAACTGTACTGGTCGTTTTTGGGAAGGACGCTTTAAATCCCAAGCCTTACTTGATGAAGCTGCCGTTTTAGCCTGCATGGCTTACGTTGATTTAAATCCCATCAGAGCGCAACTGGCTGATACGCTAGAACAATCCGACCATACCAGTATTCAGCTGCGCATTCGGGCCGCATTAAAAGGTGAACAACCTAAAAATTTACTACCTTTTATCGGTAATGAGCGCGTGAACCAGCCCAATGGCATTGCGTTTTCCTTAACGGATTATCTCGAATTAGTGGATGATACAGGCCGAATCATCCGCAATGATAAACGTGGGACAATAAGTGCAAATAGCGCTAAGTTACTGACAAGATTAAATATCCCACATGACAATTGGCTCAAGATGTCCACTGAATTTGGCAAGCTATTTCATGGTCCGGTGGGTACGCTGCAAGAACTCACTGATTACTGTGAACATCTAGAAAAGCGACGACGGCACTTTGCGTCAAGCTGTCAGCACTTTCACAGCAACTAACTGTAATACTGCTTAACCAAACCAATCACTGCCCATTTGTTTTATTGGGTGGGTTAGCATGTCTTAAATACACCATTTTTTAATGAATTAGCTCATTTTTATGCATCAGCTCTTCAACTTTTGATGACTCTCATTTAAGCAATTTTAGCTCGTACAAGTTGTAGACAAACCAAAAGTGCATTATGTTGTTGATCTAAAATGGATGGCCAGATTTTATTCGCTTTAGCCAACACCGCCCCGCTGTATTTGCCACAAGTCCGCTTTTTATGACACAGAAGGCAATCGTGCACGCTAACTTGCACAATTGACTATCCCTCTTACGCGAGATACAGCTTGTTATATTAAAGTTGGATGGCACCATTAATTGCCAGGATGGCACCATTAATTGCCATTAATTTCTAGGATGGCACCATTAATTTCTAATCCAAGTCAGAACGTAATGTAACTCTAACTTCTTTACGTTTAATTGCATCACTTGCTGGTATGGTTGAACTTCTCAAGTGACTAAATGGCAAGTCTTTACCATTATAAAAAACACCATTCCCATGATAACCGGAAACAGAAATATCGGTATATCCACGATCCCAAACTTCCTCACTAATTAATTCAACTAAAGACATATTTTTTCCAAAAATAATATCACTAAGAAAACTAGTCTTTGAATTAGCTTCAATGATATCTTCAGGAGACATGCTCTTTGGTGAGGTCTTATCTGCAGATTTACAACTAGTAACCCTCAAATCTTTAATTTTATTTAAGATATTGTTTTCCTCCAGAGTGTCAACAATTTCTTTTACATTAAAAGTTTTATCTCCACTTTTTATAAAGTCAACTCCAGCACCACCATGGCCTAAAATATATAGTTTACTAAAATCACTTAAGTTTACATCTCGGAGGGAGGAGTTTATCTGTTTTTTTGCAGTTTGGTTCAGAGCATACGCAAGCTTTCCATCCTTATCTAGAGAACTGTAATTTTCACTTGATAACTCAGACTGAAAAATTTTCTTGTAGCATTCAATTGACTCATTGAAACTGTTCTTAGCGCTGTCATCTATAAATGCAGCTATGTAAGGATCTTTCCCATTCATTATTCTAGGAACTTGCTGACCTAAAATATGTAAAGAATCTTTACTTACGCCCTGATTTCCTATTATAAGCATTAATCCTAGAGATTCTTTTTTTGTATGACGAACTCTAGCTATATTAATTTTATTTACTAAATAATCATCAGCATTATTAGTTTTATTACTAAATATGTATTTATTTGATACGCAAGATGTAGTTATAGGCATTTTTATTCCCTTCCATTTCATTCAACGGCACTGCTAGGGTTGTAATGCTACCGACAACTCAAATGCAGTATAAGTATATGCATAGGCACATAGTGAGCATAAGCATATTTAGATTTAAATATGCCCTGCAATAAGACCTTTGACTACTGAGTAAACATTCCTTTTTATGACAAATTCAGGCAGAGAGAAGGGCTGTTCTGGTCTAATTTCCATCAGACACTTAATTTGGTTCTGTCGCAAAGTTGACGATAAGAGTTTCAGAGTCTGATAAATCAGGCGATCCATTGTAAAACAACAACATAATTCACTTTCGGTTTGGGTTAAAGTGACTGAAAGTCACTTAGCAGCGCAAAGGCTGACAAGGTATGGATCAAATGGATGATGATCGACTAAATCTGGCTATTTGACTGAAAAAACGTAATTTTTTGCAAGAGTCATCCAGACCATTGTCTGGTTGTCCATTTTGAAAGGTAAATCCGATAAAATAGGCTTGAGTTCAGCCCGTTTTGAGATGGTGGGAGCATTTAGCAAAGTGCCGTCGTCGCTTCTCTAAGTGTTCACAGTAATCGGTAAGTTCTTGCAACGTACTTACACAAACTCAGTGGTTAGCTTAAGCCAGTTGTCTTAGAGATATCTAACCTTGTGAGCAACTTAGTACTCGTTTCACTGATTGAACCGCGTTTGTCCACTAGAATAATTCGCCTAGTACCCTCAACCAACTCAAGATGATTGACCCAATTTCATTAATGATACAAAGTGTCCACTATTACTGGATCAAATCATTTAGGCAAAATGAATGAGTACTCTCAGTCTGATAGAAAAGGAGAAATTAGAGCGTGAACTAGGTATGTCGAGTGGCCACGTGCTTGATTTTTCAAACCGTACCTTCAATGACTTTTTCAGAGAAATTGTCGATGTTTCGATTTACGACTCTTACTATGACCAAGCATCAGGCTCAAAAGCGCATAGAACACGTTCATTTTGGCGACTAGCAACGGATGATCAAGTGTTGTTATTTTTGAATGGTCTGCTCGAAGGCTGGGAATTCTATTCAAATGAACCTATTCCAGATTCTGCGGAAAAACTTCTAAAGCAAATAATCCGAAGGTTGAAAGGACATAACGAACCTGCTACTCAGCCAAAAAATGAAGAGCCGCGAGTTCAAATAGATGAAAATCTAACCCAGCGCATCTTCTCTCAACTTATTGAATTGGCAAATTTAACTCCACAGAATCGCGGATTTGCCTTTGAGCGGTTCCTAAAAGACCTATTTGATGCTTACAGTCTTTCTGCAAGGTCTTCGTTTCGCCTCGTCGGCGAACAGATAGATGGTAGCTTTGTACTAAATAATGAAACTTACTTATTGGAAGCAAAGTGGCAAAATGCTCCTACAGGAGCCGCAGATCTACATACCTTTGAAGGTAAGTTAAGCCAGAAAGCTTTCTGGTCCCGAGGTTTATTCTTGAGTAACAGTGGTTTCTCCTGTGAAGGCCTACAAGCTTTCGGTAAAGGAAAACGGATCGTTTGTATGGACGGTTTTGATTTGTCAGAAATGCTCAGACTAAAGCTCTCCGTGGTAGATGTTTTGGAAGCAAAAATTCGGCGAGCGGCTGAAACAGGGAACCCGTTTATATCTGTCCGTGAGCTATTTATCTAAAAATGAGCAAGCCTAACAATTACAGTTCATTCTGTTCTTGATAGCCCTCAACTTGACGCTCTTTTCTCCTCTTAGCAGCCAAAAGAGAAGGTCATCGTTGAAAAGGCATTAATCTCAATTCACAATCATTTTTGTAGCCCAATACAAATTTGAGCTGTAAATCATTTCTATTTTTAAATGTGCTGTGTATTTTTTTTAGCCTTAATAAAACCACTTTTATAAAAAACATATTCCTAAATTTATAGATGTTTGGTTATAAAGAACAAACTATCAGGTTTATGAAGGGCTTATAGTCATTAAGCACTGTCATGGAAGTGACCGTTAGCGGCATGGATGCCGCTGTCGAGCCTATAGGGATATATTCACGGCGAGTCACTGGAATGATAGTGCTTAATAGCGACATACACACTAACCTCACTATTTTCGAGATTTTTAGAACGCACAATGAATACAGCTCTAGTTAACCCGCTAGCGTCTTAATCCTCTCAAGTGTCTGCTGTGTCGCCAGATTTTGTGCGGCTAGATAATCCAATTTTAGCTGTTTGATGATGCCAGTAATCAAGACTAACTCCTGCTGTAGCTGCGGGATTTTCGACATATCATGGGTGGGTAAATTGATATCGACAGTATCAAATAAATTGCCAAAATAGCTCGCCATGATCAGCACTTTATTGGCCTTAAATTCGATACTCAGCCCCGACCCGCACGCCGTTTTACGAAATAACTGTTCGAGTTCAACGAGGCGTTCCATCACGGCAGGAGACAACAGATATCGCGCATAATGTTGGTCATGGGAATACACTTCAAACATCGCTTCAAAGGTCACGCTTTCGAGTTTCACTCTGGGTTTCTTTATGCCTGCCATGGTGTTACCAAGGGAGCCATAGTCTTGGCTGACGACGGTATGGGATTCAAAGCTAAAGGGCATCGTCATGATCACGACCCCACCTTTAAATTGGATCTTGTCTGACTTGCTGCCGCGGGATTTTAAGGTTAATTCGCAAAATTCGAAGCTGATATCCTCTACCTTGCCGCGAATATGATCCTCTGATTGTTGCTTGCTAAAACGGGGCATAAGTTCGAAATCGGCCACTGAATCAAGGTTGACACAGGAGTCGGGGCTATAACGGTAGTCCCCTAGTTTTTTAAGTAAAACAGGCAAGATTTTATATTTGTAATGGCGCTTATATTGCATTTCAGGCAGATGAACCCACACCAAAATGCCGGCGAGGACGATCAGGCTCAAAATGGTTGGATCATGGTTAGAGGCTAACGAGATTAAATCAAAGGCCAGTGCGGGCAGGCACACTAGCCAACCTAAACGCTTCGCCCATTTTTTACGGGAGAGTTTAGTTTCAAGCTTTTCAATACGATAGGCTTCTAGCGGCGCTAATAGCTGCAATAGCTCGGCTTTAGCGTCCTCGGACAGTGGCGGTAATTCAGCGCGGGGGAAATCAGCGGGTAAATTCGCTTCAGAAATATGATTTCGAATACTTTTAAGGGCTTCGAAACCTTGCTTTAAAGAATACAATAATGGGCTCATCAACTTATCCATGTTATCGCCGACACAGCGCCCATTCCGTTGCGCTGCTAACCCCAAACCATAGCGGTAATAAATAGGGTGGCGGTAAAATCCTGAGGTTAACATGCTGTGATATCAATCTCACAGCTAAACACAAAATAGGCTTCGACTTCTTTCACTATCTAGATCTGCCGCCCTTTTCTACCATCTAAACTTGTTGCAAGCATCAGATTAAACAAAGGTTAATTTATTGTAAACACAAAAATGACCTTCTTTATTCGCGGTACTGCTCCAGAATGCCAGTTCACACTCCAATTTAACTATTCAACTTAGCTATCCAATTTCACAATCCATAGCCCAAAATCCTAGCTCGCTTCTCTATCTCACGATCCTAGCTCACTATCCTAATCAACGATCCTAGCTCAGCATCCTAAAAGCAAAACGCTCCACAGAGACTGCGGAGCGTTGTATTCAGGCATTACAACAGCAGATTAATGCGTGTGTTAGCTTTTCATGTCCTTTTCCATATCTTCGTAGGAAGTATGGCGAACGTCTTTGCCTTTCACGTAGTAGATGATGTATTCACAGATATTTTTACAACGGTCGCCAACACGCTCAACCGCACGCGCCGCCCACAGTACGTCTAAGACGTCTGGGATAGAACGCGGATCTTCCATCATATAAGTCATTAACTGGCGGATAATGCCTTCGTATTCACGGTCAAGCTTAGCATCTTCTTTGTGCAGCTCTAACGCAGTATCGGCATCCATACGGGCCAAAGCATCTAAGGTCGCGTGCAACATACGGGTCGCGTGACGGCCCATATTTTCAATGCTAACCAGTAAAGGTTGTTGATTATTCAAACGCTTATCTAACGCTGCTTTAGCGATACGCACGCAGGCATCACCAATACGCTCAAGATCGGCGATGGTTTTTGAGATGGCGATAATCAGGCGTAAATCGCTGGCCGCAGGTTGACGCTTGGCGATAATGCGCGTGCACTCTTCGTCGATAGACACTTCCATGCCATTGACCTTGTGATCGCCCTCGATAACACGCTGGGCGAGTTCCGCATCCAGTGCACTGAGTGCGTCAATGGCTTGCTCGAGCTGACGTTCAACCAAGCCACCCATAGCGAGTACGCGGTTACGGATATCATCCAGCTCAGCGGTAAACTGTCCTGAGATGTGCTTACTTAAATTCATGTTTTCCATTTAGCCAACCTTTTACTTAACTGTTTACCAAGCATGCTCAAAGCCTGCGGTTGCGGCTTTATCCGATAGCGACCGAGCTGATTAACCGTAACGTCCTGTGATGTAATCTTCGGTCTTACGTTTTTTCGGCGTGGTGAAAATCGTATTGGTATCAGCGTATTCAATCAATTCACCCATATACATAAAGGCCGTTTGATCCGATACCCGCGCCGCCTGTTGCATGTTGTGAGTCACGATAACCACAGTGTATTTAGTCTTAAGCTCGGTGATCAGCTCTTCAATCGTCAATGTCGAAATAGGATCGAGTGCCGATGTGGGTTCATCGAGTAATAACACTTCAGGCTCGATGGCAATGGCACGGGCAATTACCAGACGTTGTTGCTGACCGCCAGATAAACCAAAAGCGTTATCGTGCAATCTGTCTTTCACTTCGTCCCAAATCGCCGCGCCGCGCAGTGAACGCTCGGCCGCTTCGTCGAGTTCACGACGATTATTCAGCCCTTGCAATCTCAAACCATAAACGACGTTTTCATAAATCGACTTAGGAAACGGATTCGGGCGCTGGAACACCATGCCCACGTTACGGCGTAGGGCCGCGACGTCGATTTTCTTGTCGTAAATATTCTGGCCGTGCAGCAAAATTTCACCGTCAATATGGCAGTTATCCACCAAGTCGTTCATGCGGTTAATACAACGCAGCAGCGTCGATTTACCACAACCACTGGGGCCGATAAAGGCGGTCACTTGCTTCTTGGGGATCTTCATCGATACATTAAACAGCGCTTGTTTACTGCCATAGCGCAAGTCTAAGTTACGGATCTCCAACGCGGTGTCGGTCTGGCTTAAGTTCGCTAAATCAAAGTTGTTGGTTTTCATTGCTGTCGAATCTATAGAAATCATATTCAGTCCTAATACTTTCAGGATAATCGCTGATTAGTGCTCAAGCGAACGATATTTTTCACGCAAGTGGTTACGTACGCCAATGGCCGTCAAGTTGAGTGCCACAATCACAGACACCAGCAAGAAGGAAGTCGCATACACCAGAGGACGTGCCGCTTCAACGTTAGGACTCTGGAAGCCCACATCATAAATATGGAACCCTAAGTGCATGAACTTACGTTCTAAATGCACAAACGGGAAGTTAAAGTCCAGTGGTAATGTTGGGGCTAATTTCACTACACCCACCAACATCAGTGGTGCCACTTCACCGGCGGCGCGGGCGACCGCTAGAATCAAACCCGTCATGATAGCTGGGCTCGCCATTGGGATCACAATGCGCCACAGTGTCTCAGCTTTCGTTGCGCCCAGTGCCAAACTACCTTGACGCACCGCACTTGGGATTCGGCTCAAACCTTCTTCGGTCGAAACGATAACCACAGGCAGAGTCAAAATGGCTAAGGTCAATGCCGACCAAATCACCCCTGGCGAACCAAAGGTCGGTGACGGTAATGCTTCAGCGTAAAACAGTTGGTCGATAGAGCCGCCCATCATGTAGACGAAGAAACCTAAACCAAACACGCCATACACAATTGATGGCACACCCGCTAAGTTGATTACCGCAATACGGATCATCTTAGTGATTGGGCCTTTCTTAGCGTATTCATGTAAATAAACCGCCGCGACCACACCAAATGGCGTCACGATAACGGCCATCAACATCACCATAAACACAGTACCGAAAATCGCCGGGAACACGCCGCCCTCAGTGTTGGCTTCACGCGGGTCGTCACTCACAAAACGGCCGATACCGATGAACCATTTACCAATTTTACCAATTAGGCTTAAGTGGTTAACATAAGTCACATCCAGCACTGTATCTAGCTTAAGCTCAACTTCTTCACCGCGCATATCACGCACGATTACTGAATCTCGCGCCGCGTCATCACGCAGGGCAAATAACTCTTTTTCAAGCACTAAGTAATCTTTTTGCAGTTGCGCTCGCTTGGCCACCAAGTCAGCTTTATTGCTGTCGGTCAGTTCGCCATCAAGCTCGTAACGACGCTCCTGTAAACGCAGCTTTTCAATGGCGTAGTTAATCGAGCCAATGTCTTGCTTCTGCAAATCGACCGCTTTGTCCGATAAGGCTACTGCACGGTCGATATGCTCCATTAAAGAAGATTCAATCGCATCGTTGACTAAATCGAGACGCTTGCCATTTTCAATCACTGCGATTGGATAACCGTAGAAGTTACCGTTTTTAGCCCGTTCAATCATGGCGACATCGCTTGGCGTTGAACGGCTCAGAATGTCAGTGCCTAATATCCAGCGGAAATCTAGCCCTACAAATTCGCGGTTACCGGTTTTCACTAAGTAACGGGTCACGAACTCGCCAGGATGTTCCTTAAACACATGGCCCGCAGCAATCAAACGCTCAGTCGGTACTTCTTCCCTATCGTAAACTTCACCAATTAAGGTCGAACGTACACCCGTGTTATCTTCGAGTTCCCACTGGTAAACCGTTGCTGGCCAAAAGTAACTTAAGCCACGCCAAGCGATTAACAGTAATAAGCCTAAGACGGCAATCAAACTGATGCTCACCGCACCGCCCGTCATCCATATCCATGGCGAGCCTGATTTTACCCACTTACCCATTGCACAAACCTCTCAAGGTCACTGGCGAAATAGTATTTAATGTCATTGTCTTATCCCCGTTACAGCGAGCTATAGCGTTCACGTAGACGCTGTCTCACCACTTCTGCAATGGTGTTAAAGAAGAATGTAAAGATGAATAGCACGAACGCCGCGAGGAAGAGCACACGGTAATGCGAACTACCGATAGCCGACTCAGGCATTTCAACCGCAATGTTTGCTGCCAAGGTTCGCATCCCTTCGAACACGCTCCATTCCATAATGGCGGTGTTACCGGTTGCCATCAGTACGATCATGGTCTCGCCCACAGCGCGGCCTAGGCCCATCATGATGGCCGAGAAAATACCCGGACTTGCGGTTAACAACACCACGCGGGTCAGTGTCTGCCAAGGCGTCGCACCTAAGGCTAAGCTGCCGTTCGATAAATGACGTGGCACAGAGAAAATCGCATCTTCCGCGATAGAGAAAATCGTAGGAATAACCGCAAAGCCCATGGCGATACCTACTACCAGCGCGTTACGTTGGTCGAAGGTGATGCCCAGTTCGTTAGTGATAAATTGACGGGTATTACCATCAAACAGTGCCACTTCGATGATAGGGCTGACCGCAAAAGAGAACCAACCCACGAAACAGACCACAGGGATCAACATCAGCTCTTGGTACACTTCGGGTAAACGTTGTTTCCAAGCTGCAGGTAACTTACTCCAGCCATAGGCCGAAGCGAGAATCGAGGTCGGCAACAGGGTCAGTAAAATCAAAATGCCGGGGAGATGTTCTTCAATCAGCGGCGCTAACCACAGACCCGCCAAGAAACCTAAGATAACCGTCGGTAAGGCTTCCATGATTTCGATGGTCGGTTTAACGAAACCGCGCACCTTAGGCGACATAAAGTAAGCAGTGTAAATCGCACCGGCAATGGCTAAAGGCACGGCAAACAACATGGCATAAAATGCCGCTTTCATCGTACCGTAGGCCAATGGCATTAAGCTCAGCTTAGCTTCGAAATCATCAGACCCCGAAGTCGATTGCCATACGTATTTAGGCTCTGGATAACCCTCATACCATACCTTGTCCCACATGGCGCTCCATGACACTTCTGGGTGGGAGTTTTCCACACTGAAGATATGCAGCTTTTTGTCCGCCTCAACGACTATGCCGTTTGAGCGTGGGGTAAAGCCCATTTTACCGGGGTTTTTAAGGTCGAATTTTTCGTCAAACAGTTCACGATGACTCGTGGTGTAGAGCAATGTCAGCTCGCCCTCAGGGCTCACAGTCGCAAAACTCTTACGGTAGAATTCAGAGGTAATGGACTCAATAGGCGGTAAGTCATCAAACTGGCGGATTTCTTGGTATAAACGCCCTTTGGGACCACTGACTTGGAAGTACTGGGCCACAATACCTGTGTCGTAGCTGACCAGTAACGAACTCGCGCCCGCCAGCAAAGCCACGTTATTCACTTGGGCTTTAGCACGTTCAACATCAATCACCTGCAGCAGATCTAAGCTGTCAGTATCACGGATGTCGTACACGAAGATTTTATTGCCAGTTTGCAACATCAATTGACGTTGATCGGGCGTCATCAGCTCATGGGAGACTTTCTTCGGAGCATCTTGAATCTGTGACGTTGTAGAAACCCACTCCACTTCTTCAGTCATCATGTTCTCTTGCCCTTCGAGGCGAGTCAGGCGCCAAACGCCGCTCTCATCTTGATAGGCAAAGCTCATTTTGTCTGAACTGTAGGTGAAGGTCAGTTTATGAATCGCACTGCCCGTTTCATCGACTGTAATTGGGGTTTCGCCTGCGGGATAACGCAGTTTAGGCGTGATTAAGCGCTTGTTGTTTGGATAACTTAAACCAAACTCTAGGCCAGCCACTAGCACCTGACCATTACTTAATCCCAGCGCAAAACGCTGTTCGCTCGGCACGGCAACGGCGGCACTGGTCACAGTCACGCCCGCTGGCAACGGCGGTGTAAAGCTAGAAAGTAGGCTACCGTCGGCAACGGTATAGAAGTCCACTTGGCCATCAACGGCCACACGGTACATCACCTCATTTTGCTCTTCAGCGCCCACCATTAAAGTAGGTACATCCGCGTGTTGATAGCTCACCGTTTTAACCGGCGTGACATCAGCACTATCGAAAATGGGTTTAATCACATACAACAGATAAAAGAAGATCAACAATAAGGCGACAAACACCATAGTGCCGCCGATAGTAACGCCGATTTGCGCCGCTTTATCCTTAAATGCCCTGCGATTCGAGCGTCCGCCTTTAAGCATACTGTGCGATGCAGGACCAGGTTGAGTGACCTGACTTTCCATTAAGAACCTCTATTATTAATAGCCAGCGAGTTTTTTCGCTAGGATTTGCCGAGTGCTATGCTTACACTGTTTGAACGTAAACTGAGCAATAACAACATCCTTTATTCTAAGTGCGTTGGATTATATGACGCAAAGATGACAGTTGTGTTACACCCCGTTTTAAAACAGGTGCCTTTTACAAAAAATAGGAGTCAGTCACTATGCTACGATATTTGATCACACTACAAGCACCTGATAGAAAAGGATTAGTAGAACAAATCGCCCATGCGGTGAGCCGTCACGGCGGCAACTGGCTCGACTCGGAATTGCGCCATATCGACGGTATCTTTGCCGCTATTCTGTTACTTGAAGTGCCTTCACTGCGTATGGATGAGCTTATTGAGGCGCTGGAGTGCATCGATAGCCTCACCCTCACCTACGCCAAAACCTCGGTCGCGCTTAAACCCATCAAACGCCTAAGCTACAACCTAGTGGCCTATGACAGACCCGGACTCGTGCTCGATATCTCAAATAAGATCAACGCCCTTGGCATCAATATCGAGCAGTTTAGTAGCCAATATGAAACCGCTGGCCACACAGGTATAGCCCTGTTTCGGGCGACTATCGGCCTTGGACTCACAGATCTCGCCCAAGAAGATCAACTAGTAACATCCCTCTATGCCCTGGGTGATGATCTCGTGCTCGATAGATTAAGCCGTTAACCTTTACGACGAGCGAACGCTTTGCACGCCCACACATTTAGATCGTGCATTTACAGGCAGCACTTAAAGCGCTTTTTAAAAAGTGCATAAAATAGAAACGCCGCTAAGCAGATGCCAGCGGCGTTTTTGTTTAAGTCACTTTTTGATGCCGAGATTTGACTAAGTAACGCAGCGGCACTTGGGAGATCAGCATCCCCAGCAACATCAAGCCACAGCCGAATAATGCCCGCACACTCAAACTCTCATCGAGGAAGATAATACCGCCAATGGCCGCAAATACGGTTTCTAAACTGAGGATAATCGCCGCATGGGCAGGATGCGCATTTTTCTGCGCCAACACTTGCAAGGTATAAGCAATCCCTACCGAAATCAGCCCAGCATAGAAGAGTGAACCCCAAGCCGCCAACACGCCATCGAGCGTGGTGACTTCAATTACCGCCGACACCATCAAACTCAGCACGCCGCAGACAAAAAACTGCATCATGGCTAACACCACGGGCGAGATCCGCTTGGCAAAATGATCGACTGCCAAAATGTGCAATGCCCAAAACAAGGCGCCCACCAACTGCAAGGCATCGCCATAACCTATGCTCATGCCATCTTTAACGCTTAAAAAATACAAACCGACCGCGGCAATCGCGCAGCCAAGCCAAGTATTCAAGCCGGTCGTATGTTTTAGCGCTAACCCAAGCACAGGCACTAACACTATATATAGGCCAGTGATAAAGCCCGCGTTCGCCGCCGTGGTGTATTGCAAACCGACCTGTTGAAATGACGCGCCCGCAAACAGTAAAACCCCAACCAGCAAACTGCCGCGCACTAAATCCTTTGGCGCACTCACATGCAGCTTATTTTGCCGACGCAAGTACCACACCAAAGGCACTAAGCTAAACGTCCCCATTAAAAAGCGAATACCATTAAACGCAAAGGGGGAAAGATGTTCCATGCCTAAGGTTTGGGCGACAAATCCAAAGCCCCAAATCGCGGCGGCAAGCAGTAATAACAGGTTGGCAGGCAAGATAAATTCTCAGCGAACAAAAAGATCACAAGATTACCTAGCCGCGTGAGACTTGTCCAAACATGTTGCAACTTTGTAGTTAAGCCCTCTCTTGGAGCGGTTACTTTTTCGCTCGCAACTGCAAGTGTTTAGCTTGACTGAGGATCTCATTTAAAAACACGGAATCCGTTTGTTTTGCCAGTAGCACGGCTTTATCGGAGGCTTTTATCGCCTGCTCAAGCTGCCCATCCAGATCATAGGCGGTCGCTAAACTGTCCCATAACACCTCTGAATTGGGGAACGCGCGCGTCCCCTCTGCGAGAATTTCAACGCCCCAAGCCGTTTTTTGTTCATAAGTCGCTTTGAGCCCATAAACATTATATTGCTGAGCAAAGAGTGGAAATTCATAGCCAAACTCAGCGCTCTTTTGTCGATAGAAGTGTTTTAGGTCCTTGAGTGGCATAACGGCAATTTCAGGCACAGCATTCCAACCGGCAAAAAGGGTCTTTAACGCCTCAATATTGCCAACAAGCGGTGTACTGTCGTGGGTTTCATCGGGGAAATGTTTGTAAAACCAATACAGTTGCTTTGATGCGTTACCCGTTGAGTTTGCACCTAAGCCGTCTTGCAACTGCTTAATTTGCGCCGCAAACGCGCTTGCCATTTCATTGGGTTCACTTGCCATACTCAAAAACCAGCGCAGTGGTTTTGCACGCTTAGCTGGTAATAACTCTGCCGACTTAAGCACTAGCCAATTACTGTCCCACCATAAACTGGGACTGATTGAAATCACCGCATCAAATTGGCTATTAGGCGTCATAGCCACATAACTGCTAAACAGCCCAGCGAAGGAGTGACCCGTGAGTATTTGATAATCCGAGGTGCGGTATTTTTTGCCTAATGTACTGAGTAGCTCTTGCTCTAAAAATTGCCTGAACTGTTCAGCACCACCGGAGCTGTCTTTAAATTTATCGATTTGAGTCGGCGTAAAATACTTCATCCGTTGATCCGAACTCACGCCAACGGTGATCATTTCCGGAATAATGGCATAAGTACTTAAAAAACCGACATTCGCCGCCACATGCTCAAATTGGGTAGAGCCATCTAATACGATTAATACCGGATAGTTAAAGTCGTTGGAATGCGCATAGGTATCTGGCAAATGGATTTGTAAGCTTATGTCATCATTCAAGATTTCTGAATGAATTACCGTCTTATCCGTCTGTGCGAAGACCGCCGTTGAAAAGAAAAACATCAGCACTAAAACCAACCGCATAAGTACACCTCCATTTGTAATGCTGGGTAACTTACTGGTTTTCATCATAAGACTCAAATCATTACCCTCAAAAAAGTCTGATTAAGATGATGGAGTTGAGTACAGTTTACAAAAACTCACTCAATCAGCTCATTCAATCGACTAATTCAATCGACTCAGGTCATTAACGCCATTAATCGGCTCGCTTATCGACTGACTTATCGATTCGCTTATCGATTCACTTATCGCCTTACTTATCGAAAAATCCTATCTAAACTGGCTTGGATAATCTTGTATACTGACGGCCACGCAATGACGATATAACGAAAGTGTGCACTAGACCGCATGATGAGCGACTAAGCTGCACCAGAACGCAACACATTAGGATTACCATGTTAGGAACGCTAAAGAAGATGCGCGTACAGTTAGATGACGCGCAACAAGTGCAATATCAACTCGTTGTCGGTGATGAGTTACTCCCGCTCAATCCATTGATAGGCAAGCAATTAACCTTGACCCACACGGGCAATATCTTCTGCTGCAACTGCGGTAAAAAGAGCAAGAAGAGTTACTCGCAGGGCCACTGTTTTGTCTGTATGCAAAAGCTGGCGAGTTGCGATATGTGCATCATGAAGCCGGAAACTTGTCATTACGACCAAGGCACTTGCCGCGAACCCGAGTGGGCCCAGAGCCACTGTTTTGTGCCGCATTATGTGTATTTGGCCAATACATCGGGCATTAAAGTCGGCATTACCCGCCACACGCAACTGCCCACCCGTTGGATTGACCAAGGTGCCACCCAAGGTTTGCCGATTTTTAAAGTGTCAACAAGACAACTCTCAGGTCTGGTCGAAGTAGAATTGGCGAAACTGGTCAACGATAAAACCCATTGGCAAGCCATGTTAAAGGGCCACGCCGACGATATCGATTTGAATGCGAAAGCCGCAGAACTGATCCCGCAAATTGAGGCTAAGCTGCACGAAATCGGTATGCAGAAAGGCGATTACAGTATCGAGCGTTTAGATGAAACGATTCAGCCGATTCATTATCCCATCGACACCTTTCCGAAGAAGATCACTTCCCACAACTTCGATAAAAATGGGGTGGTGAGCGGGATTTTGCAGGGGATTAAAGGTCAGTATTTAATGTTTGATACCGGCGTGATTAATATTCGTAAGTTTTCATCCTACGAGATCAGCGTCGAGCACGACTGATAGCCTGAAATCGAAACGGGACTTACCCCGTTAAAATGAAAAAGCGCGGCAGTTTTCACTGTCGCGCCCTTTATTGAGATGGCTGTCACTAAAATACCATGCCTCACCATTCAAAAATGGGAGCTAGCGCCACAAATGTGGGACCGAGCCGCTCAATTAAGCACTAATGCCGTTTACTAATCCCGTTTATCTGACGAATGCTCCTATCAAGATGCTGACTAAGGTGCCACATTAACCGATGGCATGTTAGCCACCATGCTGGCAATTAAACTGTCGAAGTTTTCGGTTAGCTCATCCATCTTTTTAATGTTGCCAAAACCTTGGGCAAGCACACGCCAAATGGGTTCGTCATCGCCGCCCTTTATTTTAGTCGGCTTAAACAGTGCTATCACCACTGTGCCCTTGTCATACTTTTTAGTGTTCACACCGTCGGTCGAAAGCCCAGCAACCAAGCCTGTTACCGCCAGAATTTGCTCATCGCTCATTTCAGTGCCCATGGCGACACCAAACCCGACCTGAAAATCCGCCAGTTGTGGGTCTTCAACCCAGCGATATCCTTTATTTTGCAAGCTTTGCTTTAAGACATCTTGCATGTGCTGTAACACTTGCTGCGGCTCTAAGCGCTTGTCTGTGATAATTTTTTGAAACTTGGGATGCCAAGTGTACGTCATGGCGGTTGGTGGTAATTCACTGAGATCGCCAGACATCACGACTGTGGTTCGCAGCGGCTGCGCCGCGTTATCCGTCACAGTCACGCACCCAGTAAGACCTAAAACGCCCGTGAACAGCAGCACTAACACAGCTAAATACCTATTGAGCACTCGGCTAATATCTAGATTTAGTCCTCGACTTAGGCTTAGATCCTGCCTTCGACTTAGGCCCCGATTAAGCTCTCCACTTCGCTCTCGATGTAACGTGTTATGCAGCGAATTAATCATGCACTGTTCCCTCATTTTATAAAATTCTGTCTAAGGATAGTCGCTATTGCTAAAACTGAAAGTTGATATGCATCATAGTGTTAAATCAGCATACTCCAATATAGATTGATGTTCTCGCCATCACTGGGAAATTACCAGCCTGCGCTAATACTCTCCATTCAATATTGAGCCTGTTAGTGCTTCAACCTATTTTGTTATTCTTTTCGTTTATAAACTCGCTATGCCGTATAGGCGCGGCAATATTTAACCGCTAGAATGCCTCGCCTGCGCTGCAATCAAACGCCGCAAAAACCCTGCTAGCCACACAGTATTGCGCAGGCAGATGATGCGACGGCCGCAGCCGAAATATCGCCATTAATCACAATGCCATACAACGAAAATGAAAGGTGTGAGATCTATCTATGGAGTTAATACTCGCTATCGCGCTATTCGCCTTCTCATCGGGGATCACCCCAGGGCCGAACAATATAATGCTGATGACCTCAGGGGTTAACTTTGGCGTAAAACGCAGTATTCCGCACCTGATGGGAATAAGCCTTGGCTTCCCAACCATGATCCTCGCGATCGGCTTGGGCTTAAGCGCGCTCTTCCAAAGCTATCCTATCATCCATCAAGTGATTAAAGTCGTCGGTATAGGTTACCTTTTGTATCTGTCTTGGCTAATCGCCAACAGCAGTAGCAAGATGGAAGGCAAAGCCATTGCCAAACCCTTTAGTTTTATTCAAGCCGCAGCGTTTCAATGGGTGAATCCTAAGGGCTGGATCATGGCGGTGGGCGCAATTGCAACATTCACGTCAGTGCAGCAAGATTTAACTCCGCAAGTGATTACTATCGCAACGGTATTTTTATGTGTCGCCTTCCCCTGCGCCATTGTTTGGCTCGGTTTTGGCGTGGCCCTTAAGCGCATTTTAAAAAATGAGCGCCAACAGAAGATCTTCAATATCACTATGGCAGTCTTGCTTGTGGCGTCTATCATCCCTATGATCGCCCCCTAATTTTTGTCAGCACGAGCCACGACCACCATGAACGAAATCGACATGATCATTGAACAAACCGACAACTGGGTCAAAAAAGTGATCATGAAATACAATATTTGCCCCTTCGCCAGACAAGAAGTCGAACGCGGCAGTATTCGGTATCTAGTGGTGGAACAAACCAAAGTCAAACAAGTGCTTAAGGTATTGATTGAAGAGTGCCAATACCTCGACGCACACCCCGAAGCCGAAACCACGCTGTTTATTCTGCCCCGAGGTTTTGAGGGCTTTTATGCCTATCTTGACCTCGTCGACATGGCAACCGATACGCTTATCGAACACGAGTACGAAGGCACATATCAACTCGCCACCTTCCACCCAGACTATTGTTTCGATGGCGAACCACAGGACGGGGCAGCCAACTTCACCAACCGCGCGCCCTATCCAACCCTGCACATCATCCGCGAAGCCAGCATGGAGTTAGCCCTTGCTAACTACAACGATCCCGAAACCATCCCAGAACGTAATATTGCCTTTTGCGAACGCAAAGGCAGCGACTTTTTCGTTAAGTTGTTAGCAGAGTGCATGGGGAAATAGCTTGAGCGCCTCAGAAATAACTGAGAGAGATGGTAAATATAAGAAGTTGTAGAGTAATCACTTAACCTTGGTATCCAAAAATTAAGCACTGTCACTCCAGTGACACGCCGTAAACTCGTCCCTGAGGGCTCGACGACGACATCTGCTGTACATGGAAGTGCGAATGCCGCGATCACATGGTCAATTATGTTCCCGACATAATACTGTAGTGGTCAACTAAAACCGTGGCCAGTTTTAGTTGACCACTACATACATCGAGTTCAGGTAAACAAGTTTCAGTTGTCAGTCAGAGCAAAGATGTAACCCTGTTAGCCAAATTTTACAAAAGTTTGCCTGTCAACTCTTTTGCTTTCATCTATAGCCAATTACAACTTTCTCCATGTTCGCTGCAGTTTCATTCACCTCAACCAAGACGTTAAGAGCCGTCGCATCGACAACAATACGCCTTGTTAGTCTACGACTGGGGGAAGGTATAATTACCTTGCAAAAAGCGACGCCAAGGATAGTTGATTTAAATCTCCATAAATTAAATATTACTTATAAATCCTACTTTGACGCTAGCCCGTAATTCGATAACATAACTTTCAAATATATTTAAATGGCCTACACCTTATAGAATTTACCATGACTCTTCAGGATCAAGATCCCCAGAGCTAGAATTGACTTTGCTTTTATGTTGTTTAGTTGAGATTTCCTGAATAAGATCGGATAGTTCAGGCGTCCAAGCTCTAATGACACCAATAGTTTCCCCACCATACTTATTCATAAGCGACCATTTCTTGATTACGGTCGAGCCGGAAACTTTTGCGCTAGCTGTAATTTTGAGCTTACTTGCGTATTCGTCAATTAATGTAGATTTTTCTTGTTCGGTTTGGTTCTTGCAGTCAGTTTCAATATATCGGTGGATATATTCACCTGCGATTAGCTCTGATTGCTGAGATAATTTACCACTTAGAAATTCAGTGATTAGTTGCGAAGCTTGCATATCGGCTTTTTTGAACGCTGCATCTCTTGAACGCTCGCTTTGTCGTGAATCATTACCTTGATAGGCGCTGTTCCATTGGGCGTATGCGAGAATTACGGGCCTATTTTGCTCATCAAACACTAAGCGAGGTCCGAAATTTGCTATTAGCTCTGACTCCGGAAGGTTGACGTAGGTGCTGACAGGTTTCCCAGGTTTTTTACCTCGTAATGACGGTGTTTTTCCCACACGTATATCGTTTGCGACATCAACAAGCTCCGGTGCATGAACCATGACAACACCAACTTTGGGAGTCCCTTTCGTATCAATGGCATAGAACGATTTAACGGGTAGTATACCGACAATCTCGCCATTTGCTCTGCGACTAATTGTCTCAATACTTTTATCGATGAACAAATCCTTACGTGCAGTCTCTGGCGTTGATTTAAATGCTACGGGGTCTACACCATTATCCTCAAGCGCTTTATCTAATTCACTCTCGGCTAATGCGATAATTTTGTCATAAATCGACTCTAGTTTAGACTTCTCGCACATCTCAGGGTTAAACGTGTCCCGGTCACTATTTCCATTTTCGTATAGCTCCGCATATGTCTTACTAGTTTCTCTTCCAAATCTGTCAAAAATAAATTCTGCACGAGCGTTATTAAATGCTTTGTCGAACGCAATCTGCAACGCTTTAGGGAAGTCAGGGCTTTCAGGACTAACAGAGACAGTCTGAGTTGCCGAATAATAAGTTTTACCAGTTGCGGATGGTAAACCTGGTGATGCTTTTATCGAGCGAAAGTACGCTGAAATCTGCTCATCTAGAACTGAGCCAACAGATTTAAATGGTTCGACGTCTTTATCATAAGCTTCTACATTTACTGCAGTTTCTTCCGAAGCATGTGAGGTAAATGGATGTAGTGTTATAAAAATTGTGGCAAATGCCAAAGCAATATTTGTCAGTTTCATGATATTTCCCTTACCAGTCTTTACTTTCTTTTGGGGTAATTGGTTTTTGCGCAGAAGTTGGCTTCTTAGATATGATATTTGTTTTCTTAATTTCTCTAAGCATTAATGTTTTAGGCTTTATCGATTCAGGTAATTCCATTTTCAACTTTGAGAGTGTTCCATATGAAAGTCTTGTAGTGACGCGTGTTATCTGAACTTCGCAGCAAAATTCTTCCGACCAACCGATGAGTTCATTGGTGTATGGGTCAACAACTTTCTCTAATCGACGAAAAACCTGATATTGCTGTCCTTCTTTTAGCGTAGAACTACCTTCGGAAACTATAACTTCATCACCTTGTCGACCAACAATGGTTAGAGGATAAATTTGATCAGTAGTATCACGCACAATCGACGCTGCAATTTTAGAGTTGAACTGTTGAATTATTTCGGTTGCAGAGGTTTGCACGCCATTCGCCAGATTTTTATCAGTTAATTCAGAACTTGCTGACCCACTAAGGACAATTTGTGAGGTGGCGACTTCAATTAGACGAAATGAAACTTTGATGCGCCCTTGACCACTGACAAATTTCTTATCTGAGGTCCTCATTGTTCGTTCATAAAGGTCAAAATTTAAGGCATCTATAGCACCGACTAATACATAGTCGGCTATCAGCCCTTGAGTAAGGCGGGAGAATTCTGCGGGGGCCACATCGCCAGTGCTAATCCTAGCCAATTCACTTTTTGTCGACTCATCAAAATCTCGGTCTAGAATCGCAAATTTGCGCGTAGTTACCAGCCTCTCAATAACAGAAGAACTTAAAGTGTTTGCTACGGTTTCGGCCTTTGTACTTTGTCCAGCCAAACTAAATGCCTGCTTTGTAGTTTTAAATGGAAGTACTGCAATACGTTGTCTATCTGCACTTTCTGACTTCTTATAGTCGGCAACCTGAACTTTAACTAATACAGACCATTTATTGTCAGATATTTGTTCTGAATTTAAAACTTCAAACCCTAAAACCATGCCTTCAGTTTTTTCTCTAATTTGGCTTTGATATGCGTCACCGGAGAGATAGTCTTGCTGGGCACCGTCAGCTACAGACACCTCGACAGATTCTGAAAGCTTTTCTGAAGAAATTTGTTTTCCGTGTACTCTTGATATGGCGTCTACTAATGCTTCGTTGACTGCAGATTGATACGAAGTACCTTGAGACTCTATTTCAATTTCTCTAGTTGCGGTCTTTGTTGCAGCCGATAAAGGCATGCTGATCGCTAAAACAGCCGACAATAAGAATAATCGATACATAAATACGTCCCTGTAGCCGTAAATGACAAGGTTGGTATAGGACCAGCCTTGTCATAAATACTGGCTATTTGCAATTAGTTAAAAGACATACCTGATAATGCTTTTGTTGCATCTGCCGGAACTTCGATATCATTACTTTTTGCGAAAGAAATCATTAAGTTTGAGGTGTCCCAAAGAGATTTGGCGTATGCAGGTATTTCCTTGGCAACATACATTCCATCTTCAAGCTTGCCTGTAACTGAAAGCTTTTCTGTCATAGATGCTGAAGATATAGTATCTTTTGCTGAGCTCAAAAATCCAGGCGCACTATCAACTACAGATTTAGTTTGAACCAAACCGACGGAATACTGAACAAGCGCTTCTAGATATAACTTTTTCGAATCAGCGTCTAACTTAACACCATCATTCATCGCTTTTTCTATTGCACTATTAAGATTACTTCCAGTTTCTTTTGCAGTTTTAAGTTGTTCTACAGACTGGCCATCTTTTGCTTTTCTTTCAGCTTCAATTTTTGCAGCCATTTCATCTAGATTTAGCGATTTAGCCGCCAACAACTGGGCGTCAGTAATTGTTTTTGATGAAGAAACAAACTGTGCTAAAAATGCATTTTGAGATTCTATAGCTCCATTTTGAGTTGTTTTATTATTATCGCCACCCAATAAACTAGCCGCTTTCGACCAATCAGCGATAACTGGGGTTGATGCAATTAATGCAGTAACTAATGATGCTAATACCACTTTTTTGTTTTTCATGATGTTTCCTTACTTGATTGATTTTGAATTCAATTGATTCACTAGCTCTGTAGCTGCTCTCTCAGAAGCGACTTTCAAAGCATTTTTCTCAGCTTCTGTGGATGTTGGACCAACCCCCGCAATCTGAACTGGGCCTACTGCAGCGATTGTTTTAGGAAATCGCCCGTTTAAGCCGATTAATTTGCCTGTAACAGTAACTGCAACACGTTTTAAACCGGTAGATGAGTCATCTTCAGCAAGTCCGATATCGAGGGTGCCAACTGCGAGATAGGGCAGATCGATCATTTTTGCCCCTTTAGCAGCGTTTCGTTGCGTGGTTCCACTAATATCATCTCCGGAGCTGAAATCAGCTTTGAAGTTGTCAACTTTAAGAAGTCCTGCGGTTTCTTCTTCAATATATTCTGCTTCTACGACTTCAAAACCAGCGTTACTAAAAACTTCTGTCATCGTGATATTGATTTCTGATGCTGAAGCAACTTTATATGTAATATTGTCTGCTTTTCGTGTTGAGCTTCCACCTACGGTGACTTCATCGCTTGATGTAGATTTAGAGTTGAAGGAGACATCTGAGCCATTATTTATTTCAGTTTCCGCACCATCCGCATATGAACTTCGGTCTTCCCTTTTAAATACCTTTTTATCAAATTGCTGGATAGAATCCTGCCGGCGAGATACAAAAACAAATGTCAAAAGTGATTTTTCAGCTGCATTTGTATTCGCAACCGTTGAGGAATCATTAACAAAATTAAGTAGTCGAGTATCATCAAGAGTAACCTTTACAACCATATTGAATCGTTTGGTTTCTTTATCAAGCACCTCAGTGATTACTGTCGATGTGATTACATAATCAGCAAGCCTATCTTCAATTTGACTTCTTACTAAGTCATAATTCTTCAAAAAACTTGCACCTTGCTGAGAAGCCCATCGCGATAAGGCCGCGTTTTCTGCTTTTTTCTTGAGAGTTTGTGTTTCTTCGGCAGAAGGTTTACCCCAACCGTCGTAAACGGTTTCAGCAGAACCTTTAATATTTATTTCTGATACAGAAAAAAATGAAATAAATAATAAACCCAATAGGCAGACCTGTCTTTTCAACGGCATGACTCAATAACCTCCTTTAATTTTTTTAATTCCTTGAATTTGTCGCTAGACTGCGCGTGAATGCTCAGCCAGTTACGATCCGGTATATCTATTTGCTTTGTGAACTGATCAAACAATAAGAAGAGTGATTCTTGGTAAACAGGCCATTCCACAATATTTTTTTGGCTTGCTGGGATAATTTTTGTTATCCCATTAAAAAGGTATTCTTCAAATATATTTTGCCCGCTTAGAGGTTCATAAAATCTGAAGCGACCTCTAGCCACATAGATCCATGATGTCCCTGCAGATTTTGTATCATGAATTTTCTTAACGAAGTGAGTCACTTCGATATCAATTGCATAATTAGGCTCTGGTAGTTCCAGTGAGTAAACCCTACCGTCAGAGAATTTCCCAGCAAGCTTATTGCCTACCGCATGGCCTTTAACAAAAGGGAGCATTGTGATCCCTTGGTTCGATGAAAGAAATTGAGTGAAATTTTCTCCTGCTTTTTGCGATATTTCCTTTGGAGTAGCAGTTGTAGGAATGACCTGAAGTGCTGCGTCACTAATTTTTACAGATGCTACCGGCGTTGTTGCACAAATCAGTGAACTAATCGGTGTTGCCATGATCAGATCTCCTGACTCACCTTCAGGACGGCAACATGGGCAAATCAATACGTAAAATCGTTAATTGGAAGCAATACAACCAAGCGTTAGTGAACCGTGGTTCGCTCACCTTCTGGGTGGATGAAGCTGCAGTAAAAGCGTGGTACTGCCATGAGCATCATGGCGGGCGTGGACGCGGGTTTAGCTATAGTGATGTGGCGATTGAAACCGCGTTGATGGTCAAAGGCATCTTTAATTTATCGTTGCGTGCGCTAGAAGGCTTTCTCAACTCATTATTTACATTGATGAATGTTCCACTAACATCACCTGATTACACCTCTATCAGTAAACGCGCTAAGACAATCAATATCAAGTACCGCAACCCCAGTCGCGGACCGATAACGCATGTGGTTGTCGATGCCACGGGCCTGAAAGTGTTTGGTGAAGGGGAATGGAAAACGCGCAAGCATGGCAGCGAAAAACGCCGCACATGGCGCAAGTTGCACTTAGCCATAGATGCAAGCACTCACGAAGTCGTTGCAGCTGAAGTCAGTCTTGTGTCAGTAGGCGATAATGAAGTATTGCCGACCTTGCTCAATCCTTTACGGCGAAAGATAACGCAGGTATCGGCAGATGGGGCTTATGATACAAAGGGTTGTTATCAATTACTGCGACGTAAAGGCTGTAAAGCTACCATCCCACCGCGCTCAAATGCGGGGTTATGGGAAAAGGGGCATCCACGTAATGAAGCGGTAGAAGCACTGAAAGCGGGTCAGCTGAAACAATGGAAAATCGATAACGGCTATCACCAGCGCTCTCTAGCAGAGACCGCCATGGGCCGATATAAACAGTTGAATAGTCCAATGCTAAGTTTACGTGATTACAATGGGCAAGTTGCAGAGGCGTTGGCTGGTGTGAAGGCGATGAACAAAGTCATTAGACTGGGTATGCCCGTTCGCCAGCAAGTTGCTTAATCGGCAGAAGTCTTGGAACGATTACGTTCTATGAAATGATTTAATCAACAACGCCGATGCTACCTGAACAGTGTTCTTGCCACTATTGTTTAATTTTAGCCTCGACAAAGCATTTGATAGTTCAAGCATTCCTAATGAGTTTTGTGAAAAAAACTGTTCTCTAAATACATTTAAAATTAGTTCTTCGCTTGGTGCCTCTGGGTAAACTTCAACATAGGAAAGTGCTATTGGTTGATTCGCAACTATTTGCATTTTCTTGAAATCGAAAATAAATACTTGTGCTAAAACTTGAATCCAAAGCCGGTGGGAGTCATCAATCTGTTCTATTGAAGTGCTTTCAGAAGAAATGGCCAGAGTCATCGTCAACTGATTTTCATTATTGAGATCTGCTAATGAATTGGTATTGACAGAGTATAAAGGGTTATTAGTCTGCTTGACTATTTCCCTAGTCAGCTTATCAAGGACAAATTGCCCCTCTAAGTTTTCGTTAATTTTGCTAGTAAATGGGTAAGATTTCGTAATGTATTGGCTGTCGCCAAGATAAGATACTCCAGCATAAAAAATCTCAATATCATTTGCATATGTATTGTAACTAAATACAAATATCGACAATGTAACGCAAAGCGACCTCAAATAAATCATTGTGTCTTAACCAAAGTTGCACCGAAAATTGGCATTGAAAGGCGCGCAGCTGGTGGCGAATTTGTTATAACCCAATTGTTGGAAGTATTTAGCTCAAACTCGACGCCTGAGATTCGCGGTTGATTTGCTTTGAGTAAAATCATTTTTTTTTCGTTGACTTGGTATCGACCACTAATTTCCTTCAATTCGGAGAAAAGCATGAATTCATTAGCATCTAGATGTGTAATTTCTACAGGGTATGTAGTTTTACCAACATATAATACCCAATGACCTTGCAGTGGAGATATGGAGGTGCAAGATACCAACAATAATAAAATTACAGCCGAGAAGAACCAAGGTGAGAAAATTTTGCGCATATTCCAGTATTCCGTTACCTATATTTTTGGAATTGATTATGCAATAGCAAAATCTTTCCCATTTGAGGCGTGCATAAATAGTGCTAGCCATCTAATACAAATTAGCTATATAAATGTGAATTTTTCGACATTTAATGTGTAAAAAAGACCATCGAGGTGAAACTTGATAGCACCACTTTTGACGTTCATCACAATACTTGACTAAAACCTCGAGAAAACTCCAAATCCAGAAATGGCTTAGACTCAATTATTCAGACAAGACAATTTAAATGTGCGCGTAATTTAGCATGACTAACTCTTATTTTTCAACAAATTATTCACATAAAACCTTGATCTATATCCCAAGAAAACTTATAAAAAAATATTGATAACTCTCAGAATACTTATCACTAAAATCGAATGTAGGAGCTGACGAGACCTTCGATGACATGGATGGCTTCACGGCGTGTCACGGAAGCAACTGCACTCGATTTACAACTGACAACGATTCAGATTCATGAAACAACTCAAAGAAGTCTTAATCCACAAAGTCTCGCCGCGTTGAATTAAAGCAGCGGCATCATACGCAATGGCAAATAGCTAAATACCTATTGGTAACTAAAGCGTGTCATCATTAGTTACACCTGCGAGATTGCAACTGTAACCACAGTCCAATATGTTCAGTTCATCAGGCTGTTACGAAACAAATCCACACTCAGTGATGCGCCACGCTAAATACTGCCGTTTGTTTTGACAAACGAACACCGGAAAAAGACCTATTTCGCCAAGGATTTTCAACATTTGATAAAGGACTAAAATCACATGCTCAATATGCTAAATCCGCTACGTAACGCGTTGGCTTTATTGATGTTCGGCTGTTGTTATCTGGGAGCATTATCAGCCGCGACTGCCACTCAAGATGATGTGGCGCAAAATGACAGCATTAGCCGCGTCGAGCACGGGCTTTCCAGCTTAGTGGTTGCTAAAGGCGCCTCAGCGCAAAAGATGAACCTTGTGGATCGGATGCAATATTATCGGGTGCCTGCGGTCAGTATTGCGGTCGTCAATAATGGCCGCATTGAATGGGCTCGGGCTTATGGCGTCAATATTGCGGGGAAAGACGGCGCTAACGATGCGCAAAGCACGACACCAACAACATTATTTCAGGCCGCTTCCATCAGTAAATCCCTCACCGCGCTAGCAGCATTGCATCTGGTTGAACAAGGAAAACTGCAACTGGACGGTGATATCAATAACCAATTGCTCAGCTGGAAGCTGCCTGACAATGAATTTACCAAAGAGCACAAAGTCAGCCTACGACAATTGCTTAACCACAGTGGCGGCATCAATGTTCATGGCTTTAAAGGTTATGCCGATGGGCAGCCTCTGCCCGACTTACTGGCGGTGCTAAACGGTATTGCTCCGTCCAATACCGATGCGATTCGGGTCGAAGCCGTACCAGGCACCCAATGGAGCTATTCTGGTGGTGGTTACACTATCGCCCAATTGATGATGATTGAGGCCAGCAAACAGGATTTTCCGCAATTGCTGCAACAAACCCTCTTTTCTCCTTTAGATATGCAGCACAGTTTCTTCGCACAAACCTTACCAGCCGAAGCGCGCAGCAATGCCGCTGCAGGACATGATGAAAATGGCGCTGCAATTGCGGGTCTGTGGCATCAAAACCCCGAGCTGGCGGCAGCAGGTCTGTGGACGACGGCGACGGATTTAGCCAAAGTCATCATTGAAGTGCAACAGTCGGAGGCGGGAACGTCCAATAAAATACTCTCAACGGATGTGACCAAAACCATGTTAACCCGACTATTGGGTGAAACCGGTCTTGGCTTTTTTGTTGAACAACTGCCTGACCGGATAAGCTTTAGCCATAGTGGCGGCAATGAAGGCTTCCGCAGCCAATTATATGGTTATACCCAAACCGGACAGGGAGCAGTTGTGCTGACCAACGGCGATAATGGTGCCGCCTTAATAAAGGAAATTCTGGCCAGTATTTCAGCCGAATATGACTGGCCAGAATTTAAAGTGACAGAAAAGTAAGCTGCTTAAATAAGGCATTAAATAAGGCATTAAATAACAGCACATTGAGCAGTAATGCGAAGAGAAACAGTACATTGCCAGACGCCAGACTAAAACCCATTTAGCTGGCGGCTCGCTTTAAAATTGCGGCGACAAAATAGCAGCGATGATCGCCACAGAAAGCGCGAATAAGCCTTAACTCATTCAATTAGCAGGTAAAAAGATAAGCCTGTTATTTATGATTAGGCAAACCAGCGCTTCATTTTTGCAAACAACGACTGACGGTAAAAAGGCTCGGCTTTTTCAACACAAAACTGTCCGAGGGGTTCTTGAACATCTGCGCGCATTTGATGCACTTTCACCTCCCAACTATTGGGGTCCATTTTACGCTGCATTCTATCCACATCTGCCCTTACCCGACTTAAATCATCGGCATCATCAGCGACAAACTGCACCATCAAACAGAGCGCATGATCTGTGCAACTCCTACCAAAGTTCAACGAGTTGGACTCGATAAGATAGGCTTTCTGGACACTCTTATAGTTTGAGAGTATTTCCTTTAACTCCGCAAAAATGGGCAGTTCATCACTGAAGACTTTGCCCAGAATAACCAGTTCGCCCCTTTGTTCAACCAAAGAAAAATCCGGTAATAGCATATAGCGGATCTCATCTTCATCTAAGGTTTTCGACATATTACTGTTGGGATTCAGCGCCATATCGTTGCCCGACTGCAATAGCAGCTGAAAAATCGTGGCCGCTTCGAGTTCCATCACGCCATGGTACTCAGTGCCTTCGCTTTTCATCAGCTCAATGGCTTTATCAACCGCGATTTGGGAGGTAAAAATAGGGGTGAAAGGATGATCGCTGCCATCTTCTAAGGGGATATACCATTGCTTGATGCTGATAGCGATAGCGCCATCGCCCGCCTGCGGCGCATGCTCGCTACCCTCACTCAAGATAAAGAGTTTTGCTTGGCTCAATTGCTGATAAAACGCCTCAGCATACGCATTATTGCTTAATGCCTTTTCAAAACATTGTTCGAGTGGATTGGTCGCTTCTAAGTGGTACAGCATTGACAAACATCCTTTTATTTAGCAGTTCAGTCCTTTCTTATCAAAGCGTTAAAATACTTTAAGCAATTCAATTAACACTGAACAGATAATATCGTGCGGGCATATTAAAACATTGAGCGCGGGGGATCTAGTACGCCCAGCCTACCTCTCTTTATGTTTATGCTTGCCATCAATGAAGACTGAGCGACAGATCAGAACGAGGGATCAACCTAAAAAACTACAGTCTTAATCCCCACACATCGAAGGCATCACGGCTCAATTGTTCCCTAAAATCTGGGTGAGCGATAGCGATCAACGCTTGTGCCCGTTCGCGCAATGAACGGCCGCGTAGATTGGCAGCGCCATATTCGGTCACAATGTAATGCACATGGGCCCGAGTGGTAACGACACCCGCGCCGGGTGATAACACACTGGCAATACGGGAAATCGTGCCGCCCGCAGCCGTGCTGGGTAGCGCAATCACAGAGCGCCCACCTTCGGATAACCCAGCGCCGCGGATAAAATCCATCTGGCCGCCGACGCCAGAATAGATTTTAGTGCCAATCGAATCGGCGCACACTTGGCCAGAAAGGTCGACCTGCAGCGCCGAGTTAATCGCCATCACATTAGGGTTTTTACGGATAATGGACGTGTCGTTGACTTGCTCTATGTCCATAAAGATAACCGCAGGATTATCATCAACATAGTCGTATAATTTCTGGCTACCCAGGGCGAAACCTGTGACGAGTTTCCCCGGATAAAAACGCTTCTTGCTGTTGTTAATCACGCCCTTTTCAACCAGTTGTAATATACCGTCAGAAAATAGCTCAGTGTGAACGCCCAAATCCTTATGGTCGGTTAAGCAAGATAAAACGGCATCGGGGATTGCGCCTATGCCCATCTGCAGGCAATCGCCATCGCGTACCAATTGGGCGACATTTTTGCCAATGGCCAGACTCACGGCATCGCCCGTGCCGAAAGAATGGATCGGCAAGGCCGCACTTTCTTCATACACAGCAGCAAAACGGTCGATATGCATAAACCCATCACCGTGGGTGCGTGGCATTTGTGGATTGATATGGGCGATGATCTTGCCCGCCACTTGGCAGGCCGCAAGCGTGGCTTCGACCGAGATCCCTAAGGAACACATGCCGTGCTTATCGGGCGGCGACACTTGGATAATCGCAGTATCAATTTTTTGCTCGCCGGAGCGAAATAACTTAGGCACTTCAGACAGGAAAATCGGCACATAATCCGCATCACCACTTTGCAATAATGCCCGCGTCGGCAGACCACCGAAAAAACATCGATGGCGTAAATGTCCCTGTAAACTCGGATGGCTTAAGGATTCAGCGCCTTCGGTATGTAACTGTAATAAGGTGAGATTGTCTTTAGTGAGTGCGTGCTGCGCCAACGCATCGAGTAAGATACGCGGCGTGGCGCCCATGGAATGCGTCCACAGCGTCTCGCCACTTTGAATTAATGCAACGGCTTCGAGCGCGCTATGACAAATGATTGCAGGCATAATGAATTCCCTTCCCTAAGCATGATGGCGGCAATGGCCATAGCGGTAGTGTAAGGGATATCCTAATTAAGCAATATCGATTTCAATGGCTTAGCGCGACTGTTTATCTATAGTTTGCGCTATATCAAACTCTGGATTATTAATTGGATCTCAAAATACACATTCAACCTATTTTGGCACTAGAGGTTAATAAAGCCTCTGGCTAAAATGCTTTGCAACAGTTTGATTAGGGATAACACCAATAAGCCCGTATTAGGTTATCCCCATCAGCACTCAGCCTTACCAAATATATATCACTTTACCAATAATCAAGTCTTGAGGAATAAACCCAAAATATCGACTATCTAAGCTATTGTCTCTGTTATCACCTAAGACGAAATACTGACCAGCGGGAACTAACCATTCATCCCTTAATGTGTTTTCTTGCACATAATAGCGATCAACAAGTTCTTTCTGATGGCGGAGTAATAATACCTGATAGCGAATATCATCCAACGACTCTTGGTAAACAGCTTGAGTCTCAGTACTCAACTCGGGTAATAAGGTTTTATCGATAAGATCGTATTGAGAGTCCAATCCTGCACAGGCTTCCCTCGATACATTGCAGGCTTTCTGCACAAAAATGGTTTTGTCGCGATAGATAATCCTATCGCCGGGTAGACCAATGACACGTTTTACATTGTCAATCGTCGGGTTTGCAGGGTATTGAAATACCAATATATCCCCTCTTGCGGGTGTTACCGATGGCGTCGACTTAGCCAGTTGAAAACCTAAATATCGATAGTTACCAAAACCATACTTGCTCACCAACACATGATCGCCGGGCGCTAACGTCGGCTTCATGGAAGAGGCCGGAATACTAAAAGGCTCAAAGAAAAAACCTCGTAACACAATCAGCGGTAACATCATCAAAGCGTAACTCGCTAACACTATCCACCAGCGAGCATACCAGCGGCGGGGTTGAGTAATATCGTAACGACGGGCGATTATAAACCCGTGAATGGGACAAATAACAATAAATAACCAAGAGAGGTAAATATGTTGAAGCCAAGCCATATTCCCCGATTTAAATGGGAAATAGTTTGAGTGTAAAAATACATCCATGGCCGCGATAATCAGCGCACCAATAAAATATCGAATAAAATATTTAAATTGATTAACGTATAAAAATACAAACGGCTGAAAAAATAGGCCTAATAATATTGCGAGCCAAGCTTTTGGCTTCCATTGAATATCCAATTGAACTCCGTTTCACCCTAGATTTGGAAAACGGCATCATAATTCACTGCCTAACCTAGCACAACCTCATTTCCTGTCGCTGATAGCCTGCCATGCGACTATCAGCATACTGATGATAATATTAATCTAGACGCTTAGAGAATCTCATACTGGCGATAAATAGCCCGATACAGGTAAAACCTATCATCCACAGGGCATCAAATTGCAGATCCATCACTTGGGCATCGCGCAACACTATGGCCCGTGACATGCGCATAAAGTGGGTTGCGGGTAAGGCTTCGGCAATCCACTGCGCCGCGATGGGCATGGCTTCGTAGGGGAACATAAACCCCGACAATAGAATCGATGGCAGCAGGATAAATACCGTCATTTGCATCGATTGCAGCTGGGTTTTAGCTATGGTCGAAATCACTAATCCTAAGGTTAAACTGGCGCAAATGAATAACATAGCGGCAAGGGCGATGGAGTCGATTCCGCCACGAATCGGCACATCAAACAACAAATGCCCTGCGCTCAGGATAATGGTCACTTGCACAAAGCCGACGATCACATAGGGCACGATTTTACCCAGCATCAACTCCAGCGGCCGCACTGGCGTAGTGATCAGAAACTCCATATTACCCTGCTCGCGCTCGCGCACTATGGCGGCGGAGGTAAACATCACCATGGTCATAGTCAAAATCACCCCCAACAGGCCGGGGACGATATTGACCACAGAGCGTTGCTCAGGATTGAAATATTGCACCACTTCAAAACTCGGCATCACAGTTTTTTGCGCTCTTCCTGCGACTTCATCCAGTGGCATTTGCCTAAGGCTACGAATGGTTGAGGCGACAACCGTATCAGAACCGTCCACCAGCCATTGCCCTACCGGCTGAGCTAAATATTGCTGGCCCGCAAAGCTTGGGTGACGCACTAAGCGCTCATCGAGATCGGCGGGCAAATACAGCACAGCTTTAACTTCGCCGCGAGTGATCGCCGCCTCTGCCTCAGCTGCACTTAAATAACGCTGTTTGAAATCCACCACCTGCGTCGCTTCCACCGCCTGCACCAATGAGCGGCTGTAGGCAGAATCACTCAAATTCACCAGCCCCGCGGGCAGATGGCGCGCATCGGTATTGATGGCATAACCAAACAACATCAGTTGCACCAGCGGGATCATGACTATCATGCCAAAGGTCATACGATCCCGTGATAATTGCCGCAGCTCTTTGACTACAATTGCAAAAATTCTACGCCACATGGTCAGTTGCTCCCTTGGACACCTCAGCCAAACGCTCGCCGGTGCAAGTGACAAACACATCCTCTAGGCTAGCGCGCACTTCTTCCATCGTACGGCTGGCAACCCGAGGTTTAAGCCAAGCGAGTGGATCTTCAATATCGCTGCGCACTAACACCCGCAAACGACTGCCGATTTGCGCCGCCGACAATACCGCTGACTCGCTGATCAATGATTGTTTTAAATTGCGTAAATCATCCCCTGAGATTTCAACCACCCGAGCGCCCATCGCCGCCATCAGCTGCTGGGGTGAACCGTCGGCGCGTTTTATCCCCCGCTCTAAAATCGCCAGACCGTGGCAACGCTCGGCTTCATCCATATAGTGAGTCGACACAAGAATCGTGGTGCCTTGGGCGCAGAGATCGAATAAGCGCTCCCAAAACTCGCGCCGATTCTCAGGATCGACCGCTGAAGTCGGCTCATCGAGAAACAGCAATTCGGGGTGATGCAAGGTCGCCGCCGCTAAGGCCAAACGCTGTTTCTGGCCGCCACTCATGGAGCCTGCCATTTGTTTTTCTCGGCCGACTAAATCGTACAGCGTGACTAACTCGGCTATCCGCAGCTTTGAGGCTCGGCGGTTCAAACCATAAATTTGCGCGACAAACTCTAAGTTTTCCCGCACAGAAAGATTGTCGTACAGGGAGAATTTTTGCGTCATATAGCCGATGCGGCGACGCAGTTTTTCCTCGGCGCCGGGTAAGGTTTCACCCAAGACGCGGATTTCCCCCGACGTTGGGCTCAGCAGCCCAGTCAACATGCGGATTGATGTGGATTTTCCGCAGCCATTGGGGCCAAGAAATCCATAAATGGTTCCCTTGGGAATGGCGAGGTCGAGGTTTTCCACCGCATTGACGCCGCCAAAGGCGCGGGTCATGCCTTGGGTCTCGAGAGCAAAGTCGGTGTGGCTCATGGCAGCTCCACGGCTAATGCCATGCCCGTCGGCAAATCCTGACCCGCGGCGGAAATGGTGATATCAGTGAGATACATCAACCTTGCTCGGTCACGTTCATTGAGCGCATAAAATGGTGTGTAAGCGGGTTGACTGCGGATATTACGCACAGTGCCAGCAATCGGCATTTCGCGGCCATCCACTCGGATATTGACCTTATCACCCGCCTTCACTCTGTCTAACCAAGTCGCGGGCAGATAAACCCGCACATAGGGATCCTCACTCGCCAACAAACCAATCAACTGAGTACCCGCCGCAATACGATCGCCGACTCGCCAAGGTAGCGTATCGACAACGGCATCACGCGCCGCCACTAAGCTCAAGTCTGCTAAGGCTTTTTGTTCGATGGCGACACTGGCGCTGGCGGCGGCCACGGCGGCTTTAGCTTGTTCTAGCTGTTCACTACGGGTGCCATTTTCTAATAGGCGCAGGCTTTGCTCCGCCTCGGCTTGCTTGGCTAAACTGGTATCCCGCGCCGCACGGGCGGTATCTAAATCCGCTTGGCTCAGCACTTTGGTGGCATACAAACGGTTAGTGCGCTCAAAGGCTCGCTGCGCTTCCTTCACGCTGGCATTCGCCCCATCGAGCACGGCCTTGGCGCGTTCTATATCCTCTAAACGCGCACCAGTCACCGCCTCAGAAAGTTTAGCCTTGGCTTGTTCAAGTTCGGCTTGACGCAGGGCAAGGCGCGCATTGGCCGAGGTCGAATCGAGTGTGAGTAGCACTTCGCCCGCCTTAACCTGCTGACCTTCAACCACATTTACCTGAGTAATCAACTCACCCACGGGCGCGGTCAGTGTCAGTCTGTCACGCTCGACTGTGCCAAGGACGCTCGGCGACTCTTGGCTGCAAGCCGCTAACTGCAGCAGCAAAAAGCCTAAAACGACACCTGTCGCGACTCTTTTAGCTAATGCGGTTTGATTAGTTAACTTATTGTTACTTAACTTATTGTTTCTTAACTTGCTGCTACTTAAACTGTTGTTACTTAAACTTTTGTTACTTGAGTTGTTTTTACTGAAACGATTGCGACTAAAATCTTGGTCATTCAACATAGTCAAACCTTTCGTTGAGCTCATGACTGGCTCCTTGGTTCACATAACAGTCCCTGCGTAAAAACCTGCATATTGTGCAGAGCTAAGCGCTGCAAAAGCGCTGCATCGGCATCAAAAAAGCCGAACTGTCGCATTAATACGGGCGGGGCAATAAGCGGAAATACCATAAGACTTACAAAACTTAGCCGTGCTAAATCGGGGTCGACGCCCTCTTTTAATAATCCCGAATTAACTAAGGTGGATTCGAGCCATTGCCGCGACAGAGTTAACACTTGCTCAAACACGGACAAGATAATTCGATAGGGTTCCGAGCCATCGCCCTCCTGCAACACTCGTATAATCAGCCGTGGCAAGCCAGGGTTGGGCGCCATAACGCGATAGTAGGTCTGCATGATTTCGCCGACATTATTAGGCGCTTCAGCCGCGGATATTTCGCGTAAGCGGGTTAATACGGGTTCAAGGGTTTCCCGTACCATTTGTTCAAACAAACCCGCTTTCGAACCAAAATAGTAACGGATAAGTGCGGCATCGACCTCGGCTTCGCGGGCGATTTCACGGGTAGACACAGTAGGATAACTGCGATGACTAAAGAGACTTAAGGCAGCGGTTATTAAGCGTTGACGCGCGTCTGAGTTTCCCTTCGGACGACCGAGAATGGGCGGCGATTCAGGTTGGGCGCTAAATGGAACGACGCCCCTAGGACGACCGGGAATAAGCGACATGGCAGGCTCCAGCAAAATTCATCTATTGATGAATATACTGAAACGCCGCGTAAAAAGGCAGCAGTTAAATTCCTCATTTTCATTGGTATTGAGGAATTTAACCCTAAAGCGTCAAGACTAAAATTTATGCACCTTTGACTATGGCACCTAAACGGCTGACAAATTGCTGCACGGCTTCGACTGTGTCAAAGCTAAAGGCAAGTCCATAGTGGGTTTCGGTGAGACTCTTATGCAAACGCTTTGGAAAACGAGTCATCTCCGCATTGTGGAAATAATCGTATTTGGCATGCACGCCTGCAATGGTGGCGAGTTCGCCAGAAAAAACCTCAAATGCGGGCCGAATAATCAAGTTCGGGGATTTACCGTCGAGGTGTAAATAGAACGCCTCTTTGGTGTCTGGGAGCATGTATTCAGTAATGTTTTTTATGGTGAAATTAGTGCGGCATTGCAATCCACTTAAGCAGCTCACCATCTCATTATGTTCTATCGCCAAACTTATTCTCCCTTATCTCTTTAAACCTGCCCAAGTCGCATTGCATCTCGTATTTCAGCCCATCGCTCAATCACTGTTTGAATCGCTGTTTCTATTAGTGATTCAAACAATGGCTCAAATCAGTGGTTCAATCAATGGTTAAATCAATGACCTAATAGCTGACTTATCATAAATGCGTGCATGCTTGGCATGTATGGGTATTCATCACGTTGATACTACTTTAACTCAGCTCAGCCTAATCGGTTTACGCTTTAAATGCACTAAGCTGATGTCGATCTCACAAAGCGAGTGGCTAAGTTTAGCGGATTTATCCAAAAAACCTTTATATACAGAATGATAAACCTATTAACTCAAACGCAAAGCCAATGTCACAGAAAATTCTTTTGCGTAATCGAGCCATGATTTCAAACACCATAAAACACAGTACCATTTATTAGTCATTGCTTATCATCACCTTATCGCCCTCGATATTGACATTAAAACGTATGCTTTAAAATACTGCCATGCTATTCAATTATATGGTGATTTTTTTACTTGCCAGCTCAAAATGTTGCGTCTAGGTTAAGAAGCTTGAGTTAAGTCCTGTTGATAATGGCTAAGTTACGGCAATCACATTGGCTGCCAACCTAAACTAGCGCATTCACCCTATCCCGTCGTATTCAGGCCTTAAATCATGTTCTACCCAAAGTGAGTAACCCGCGCCTATGGCGCATATAACCCGAGCCATGTCAGCCGATTTAACGCTAAATTACGGCAAATCCTTAGCATTAACCGATTTGCCCTAAACAGTCGCAACGGACTGCGCGGCCACTATCAACAAGACCAACAACACGAGATATACCCATGAAGATCAAAAAAGCCCTCATGCTCTTGGGTCTGTTAGCTGTCAGCCCAGCGACATTAGCTGCAACCGGAGTTGCCTTTATCCATGGTACGGGTCACCAGACCAATGCCTTAGCCGATTACTGGACGCCCGAATTTGTTAACTCAGTGCGCCAAGGTATCCCAGTGCCAAACAATTACACAGTGATCAACTGCGACTTTGACCAATATATGTGGGAAGAAAGCGCCGCAGGTTGTCTGGCGACCCAACTCAATAGCTTTATCCAAGCCAAAAATATCGACGACTTAATTCTGCTGACCCACTCCAATGGTGGCAACGTAGTGCGGTGGATTTTATCTAACCCCACGTGGGACAGCCGTTATCCTGCGGTGATCAACGCCACCTCAAAGGTTATCGCCCTCGCCCCTTCCAGTGCTGGTACGCCGCTCGCCGATGCGGTGAACCAAGGTAATGTGTTCGAAACCAGCTTAGGCTGGCTCTTAGGCTATGGCAGCAATGCGGTGAAACAACAGCAAGTGGGTTGGATGGCAAACTACAACAACACTATGCTCTACGGCACTGCAGGTCGCCCATCGCTGGGTAAACCCTTCGAGGTCGTGGTGGGCTCAGATGTTGATTCCGCCATTTGGGACAGCGACAGTTACTGCGCGGGTTACCAATACCAAGTCGCGCTCGAAACCACTCAAAACTGGCTCGATAGCTGCTCCGACGGCTTCTTAAATTGCAGCTCGCAAAAGGCAGCTGGCACAGTCTGGTTTATCGATAAACAAAAGACCCGTGGCCAAGAACCCCTAAGCCATCAGCAGAGCCGCCGTGCGTGTTTCAATTTAGACACGCTGATCCGCAACCATATTTAAGGAGCACTAAGATGCACACACTCAGCAAACTTGCCAGTGTCTTGGCGCTAAGCGGACTGCTCGCAGCCTGCCAAGACGAAGCCACACCCATAGATCCCAAAACCAATGCCAGCCCTATGTACGCCAAAGGGTTAACCCTAGCCGCGCCGAGCGATACCGATCTTGTCGATAGCAATATTGCCAGTCCAACACTGGCGCCCATTAACACCAGTACGGATTACATTAGCTTTATCACCCCTTTGTATGGCGAGTATCAGGCAAGCGCGCCGCAGCTTGAACAAGCCAGCCAAAGTGACGAGTATTGGGTCAATGTAACCGGCGCTCAGCTTAATGCGGGCGTGGGCCTCACCATGAGCCAAGCGTCGAGCCTAGTGCGCATTGCGCCTCGGGGCGATACCAGTTCTGGCGCCTTAATGCATGCAGAGGCTATTGCCCCTGAGCGCGTACAAATTCAGCGCGTTAGCCCTAATCAGTCACCCCAAGGCAAAGCGGCCAACAGCAGTGGGATAAACACTAATGAGTCATTGGTCAAATCGATGGCCAACGCCGATGCCCTTGCTAGCGCAGGATTAACCGATGATTCCAGCGCACTGCAAATGTCGGCGAAAGCCACACCGGGCCAATATCGCCTGCAGGTCAGTCAGCCGTTAACGCCAAGCGCCAACTACTTAGTCAATGTGAAGGAAAAAGGCTCGCCCTATCAACTGAGTGTCAAAGCCTCCTCCGCTATCGCGGCTGATGCGCAAACCCTTGGGCTTGAACTCGCACTCAGCCAAAGTGATAACACCTTCGTGCCGCAGGCAACACTCAAGCAAGCCGATGGCGATATGCAACCACTCATGATGGTAAAACAAGGTGAGACATGGCAAGCGGTGATCCCCGCGGGCGTGGCACTTTCGAGCAGTAATGCGGGTTTCAGTGAAGTTGAAATTACAGTGCAAACCCAAGTCGATGGCCGCCCAGTGCAGCGCACGGTCAAATCTGTCTTTAAGTCCTATGTCAATTCGGCGAGCATCAAGCCCGAAGTGCTCACGGTTTGGGATAAAGGCCTGCCTAACCAAATCAACTTTGAGTTATCGGTCGCCGAGGCGGGACGTTTTGGCATAAGTGGCACGTTAACCGGTACCAATGCCGAAGGTCAAAAGGTGGCGATTCTACGTACCCAAGCGGCTAATTGGCTAACCCCAGAGTCGCCAAAGTTAAAGCTGATGTTAGATCCTAAGCTCATCCAAGCCTCGGGTTTACAGCCGCCATTCGAACTCAATGAGTTAGAACTGCAAGATCAAGGTCAAATGGCCAGATTAAGCTATCAAGCCAAAGCATTGATCTTAACCCGCTAACATTAAGCTGCTGATATTAACGAGCAGATAGAAGACGCGGGCTTTAAATGCCAATGTTAAACCAGAGGCGAGGCTCAAGTTAACCGCCCCAAGCTAACACGACAAAGTTAGCCCGATAAAGTTAATCCGCCCGAGTTTTCTCTCTCATTGAAAAGTGCCCATAGTGGGCACTTTTCCATTGTTGATGTTTTGCTAATAAACAGCCAAAAGCCGCCGCGTTATTTAACATGCTGCGTAAAGCACAAACTGTTGACAGAAAAATGACAAGCCGCAGATGATTCCCCATAGCTGCCATGAATAAAATTTACATTGATTATCAAGGGTCATTCCTTTTAAATAACAAATGCAACAGGCATAATGTCAAGGCTTTGACATCAAACCTTAGGCCGACAACAGCCCAACATTTACCATAAAAACACAACAAAAATATAACTATAAGAGTGGTAACTAACGGTACGTTTCCCACAGTACGCTAGCCAATACTCAATAAATGGACATCGTTATGAGTGACAGCACATTTTTCTTTGGTGAATGGCAAATCAATCCCAGCGCCAATAGTCTGCTTCTTGGCAAACAAGTCAAACAACTTGAGCCCAAGGCGATTGATGTGCTGCTGTTTCTCTGTCAACGGGCGGGCGAAGTCGTCAGCAGTGATGAAATAGTCAGCCACTGCTGGCCGGGTGTTGATACTGGCGACAACCCACTACATAAAATTATCAATCAGTTACGTAGAGCATTAGGCGATAGCGCCACCGATCCCATCTATATAGAAACCATACGCAAACGCGGCTATCGCACCTTAGCCGAAGTGCGTTTTCCTATCGGCCACGAAGCCACCGCCAGCCCGCAAAGTTGGCAAGGCGGCTCGCCCTTTCCGGGTCTGCAAGCCTATAGCGCTAACTATGCCGAGGTGTTTTTTGGTCGCAGTGAACAAATCAGCACTTTGCTTAACCGTATCAGCCAGCAAATCATCTATGGTCGTGCCTTCTGTCTGGTTTTAGGCCCAAGTGGCAGCGGTAAATCCTCCCTGATAAATGCCGGTGTTGTGCCCAATTTAATGAAGGGCGGCGGCTATAACGGCATTGGTGTCGCGTCATTCAGCAGCTTAGATTTTGCCGATGTGAGTAAAGGGCAACTGTTAACCGATCTTGCCAGCGCTATGCTCGACTGGGAAATCAACGACACGCCAGTATTCGAAGGCATGAGTGCCGATACACTGGCGGTTCAACTCATCGAAGATATCCAAGGCGTAATCAACCTGTGCACCCAAGCACTCAAGGTTCAGCCCTTTACTCAGCCGTTTTTTGCCTTGTTTATCGACCGATTAGAAGTGTTGCTCTCATCACCGCTATTTAGCGACACCGAGCGCACAGTATTTGTTGAACTGCTGGAACAACTCGCTACCTCTAAGGCCGTGATTATTATCAGTGCCTGTCGCAACGATTTTTATCCTTTACTTGTGGGCTACCCAAGCTTAATGGCCGGCAAATCTCGCGGCGCCCACTTTGACTTAGCGCCGCCGACACGCACTGAACTGTTGCAAATGATCCGCCTGCCCGCGGTGGCCGCCAACTTAAGCTGGGAAGTTGACAGCGAAACCGCAATGCCGCTCGATGAAATGCTCTGCAGCGACGCCGCCAGTAACCCGGATGCGCTGCCCATGTTGCAATACACGCTGCAGGCCTTGTATTTGCAGCGCAGCGCCGACGATAAGTTATTAGTCTCGGTTTATCATGCCCTTGGCGGTATTGAAGGGGCGATTGGTAAAAATGCCGAGCAAGCGATTTCCCATTTAAGCGATGCCGAAAAAGCCAGTCTGCCACGGATTTTATCCCTGCTAGTCACCCTGCGCGAAGATGAAAAGTCCATCACCAGCCGCACCGCCCGCTGGTCGCAGCTGCAAAGCACCGCCGAAACCGCCCTAGTGCAAGCCATGGTCGATAGCCGCTTATTCGTGTCGCATCTGCAAAATGGTGAACCCTGTTTTAGCATCGCCCACGAAGCCCTGCTGCGCCGTTGGCCACGGGCGACGGCTTGGATTAGTGAACATAGCGACAGTTTGAGCATTAAGAGTCGCCTACAGCATCTTTCAACACGCTGGCTCAGCGAAGCCAAACACAGCGCCTATCTACTCGCTGAAGGTAAACCTTTAAAAGAAGCCCAAAGTCTCAGCCAAAATCCGTTATTCGATTTAGACGATCCCGAAACCGCCTTTATCACAGCCTCCACCAAACGCGCCAATATGCTGCGCTGGACGAGGCGCTTAACCGTTACCCTATTATGCGTCCTCACCCTCACCTCCATTATCATGAGTGTGCGCAGCATAGAAGCTGAAAAACTCGCCCTGCAAAAACGCCTCGCCGCCGAAGATTTACTCGGTTTCATGGTGGGCGACTTCGCCGACAAGATGCGCGGCATCGGCCGTATGGACTTACTCGACGGGATCAGCAATAAAGCACTGGAATATTTCAGTGATTTTTCCAATAAAGAGGATGATGCACACTTAAGTTTTGACGCCCGCTTCCAACACGGCCAAACCTTAGAGGCCATGGGCGAAGTGGCATATTCGCGCAATAAAATCGATGAAGCTCGCAGCGCATTACTGGCGGCGCAAGAAAAAATGTTGCCGCTCTTGAGTGTGCAGCCGAAAAACTTAGCCCTACTAAAAACTCTAGGTGCCAATGCCTTTTGGTTAGGGCAACTGCAATATGATGTCAGTGATTGGGCCGCCACACGCCCCTATTTCGAACAGTACTTAGTCTATAGCCAAACCATGTATGCCCTAGCGCCAGAGGATAAAGATGCGCTGATGGAGCTATCTTACGCCCATAATACTTTGGGTTCTGTATCTATGAAGCAGCAGGAATTTACTCAAGCACGGCAGGATTTTGAAGAGTCGCTAAGGCTAAAATTGCTCGCCTTGGCCAAAGCACCTGAGGATAGTCAGCTCATTGCGGATGTGGCGGATACTAGATCTTGGTTAGCGAGTGCAGCCCTCTCTCAGGGTGACTTAAATTCTGCAATCACAATACATAAGCAGCTGCAGGTTGGGTTAGAAGCAATAAGGAAAATAAATAGTGTGGATGGATATCTATTAGACAGACTGGCAAGCAGTTTGAGAAATAGTTCTGATTTATTGGGATATCAAAACCTTACTCAGCAAGCTTTTGATAGTGCATTGCAGGGAGAAAGCCTAATGCAGCAAGCTGTAGCTTTAGATCCCGAAAATTCTGCATGGAAAACAAAACTGTATTACCTCAAGTTCCAACTAATGTTGCTTAACGCTACTCTCAAAGATCCTCGTTGTACTTATACACCTGTAACTTTGCAAGCTGAACTTTCAAAAGAAAAGACCGCTTTTTCTTCCAGTCGAAGATATCGCCCACTGAAAGCTATGCTGCTAAAAAATGCCGCTCAATATTACCAGCTTACTGGGCAGTTCAAGAAAAGCAGGGGGCTAATAGAGGAAGCAAACACTTTACTTGTAACATTGATCAATGACGCTCCATATGAATATAAATATCATGCCAGCATGGCAGAAGTGGAACTACTAAATGCTCAATTGTTCAATCAACAACAAGATGTAAAAGCTACGCAACAGAACTGCATGCGAGCAAAGAATCGACTCATGCAAATTCAGAATAAAGATAGAGATCCCCAATATTTACAACCTTATAGTAGAGCGCTTGACTGTTTAGGGGAACTGGATCGAGATCAAGAACTCGTAAATAGACTAAAACATGCAGGAATACAAAGTATTAAATTTTAACAACACACAAAGGAAATAACAGATGTCAGACAATTATGGACAAGCTCATTATGTTAAAGTCACGGTGGCTCTTGAAAATGGTGAACCTGTGTTCACTTATACAAATGCAGAAGGAAGTGAATGCCCAGGTGATGTGACTATTACTGCTGCTAGCACTATCACTTACCTACTCGATGACCAAACTGGTAAGGGACTTAAATTCGTAGGCGCAGGCTTTTTAACCCCCTTTGATGGCATTATAGATGCTTTGACCCTAAGCAGTGATGGCGCGATATTGCAGATGATCGACCTTGACCACACTTCTGGTACAACTAAGTTTCAGTTTGTACTCACTAATACTAACAATACTTTACTGTTACTTAGCCCTGATCCACAAATCATTAATGATCGTGATTAAAGGATTTTTCTCAGGACCGCCATATCTTTTCGAGATAAGTGCCTCCTGAAATGAGCTCTAAATGCTCTGTCGCTGCGGCAGAGCATTTCTCACAAGACATCCGCTTATCCTCCGTTTTCCCATAACAGCACTGTCTTTGGTTGCTAGTGACGCTAAATTCCGTAAAATGCAGGCTAAGGCTAACGAAAAGCAGGGACAGCCATGCCTTTTTGTGCTTTGTCCCCTCTTCTACTAGTCTTTAGATTATCTTCACCTTGTCTGTTTGGAGCGAGTCATGACCTCGGCCAGAAGAATGCTTATCGATGCCAATACAACGCCCTTCTATCATGTGATAAATCGCTGTGTCAGAAGGGCTTTTCTGTGCGGTGAGGATAAACTCACAGGCCGCAGTTATGAGCATAGACGTGGCTGGATTGTCGATAAAGTCAAAGCATTATCCACCATCTTTTGTATCGACATTTGCGCCTATGCAGTAATGAACAACCATTACCATTTAGTACTTAAAATTGATGTTGAGGAAGCAAAAACCTTAAGCCCAAAAGAGGTTATCAGCCGATGGTGTCAAATCACCAAAGGCCATGCCATTGCCACTAAATATATGAATGGTGATGACTTAATTGACGATGAACGCATGTTACTCGATGCCTTAATTGCCGAGTGGCATGAACGTTTATCCAGCATATCTTGCCTTTGATTTGAAGAAGAGGTGCGCTGCCTGAACGAAGAAATTGCCCGTAAAGCGAATCGTGAAGATGAGTGTAAAGGCGCGTTCTGGGAAGGCCGTTTCAAATCCCAAGCTTTGCTAGATGAGCAAGCCTTACTAGCCTGCATGATGTACGTGGATTTAAACCCTATTCGAGCAGGGATTGCCGACTCTTTACAATCTTCTGATTTCACCTCGATTCAAGAAAGAATTAGTGCACTCAAGCAGGTAAATAACATCATCATCTCACCGCAAGCACCAGTCCAATCCGCAAAAAATAAGCCTCAAACGATAAACAAATCTCTCGCCAAGTTCGATGTGGCGACACACTCTAGTCAACAAACGGGCATCCCTTTTCATTTTGCGGATTATCTGGAACTTATCGATTGGACTGGCCGCGCCATTCGCCATGATAAAAAAGGCTTTATCGATAATCAGCGACCAAAACTGCTCAATGAGTTAGGGATTGCATCAGATGCTTGGCTCAGCTCTGCTAAAGATTTTCGCCGCCAGTACAGTGGCATCAGTGGTCGTTGGGATGCGATGTGCGCTTTTAAACTTCAGCAAGGTGGTAAATGGTGTAGGGGAAAATCAGGTAGCGAAGCTCTGCATCCAAATCAACCTTTAGGGTAAACGAGTCGTTTCCACCTCTTTATCTGCGGTTAAATTTCGACACTAAAATGCTTTGCTCTTGCCGCTTAATAGCCAAAAATCCACTCATGAGTGCCACTCTTTCAACTTTTTCATACCCCAAAATCTCGCACGTTTCAGCTAAACCTGAGAATTCACCGTGAGAAGAGTAAATTTAAAACCTTTATAAACAATAAATTAAATCGGAAGGTAAGCAGAAGGTATCTTTTCTTTGCAGAGAATAAAGTCATCATCAGAAAAGCGCTTAGCGCAGATGACATTAGGTTCACGGAGAATGATAACAATGACAAGCTCACCTAAACAGACTCGCTCACAACATCCATTATCACTTGTGGGTGAAGACAATGGCTTACAGTGTACTGCGCAGCAAGGCTTGGTCGAGCCCGCATTGCCGTTAACCTTCTTCGAGCATGCCTCGATTGAAACGATTCAACAGTTTATTCAGCATCTGACCGAGCCTGTGATTATCGTCAATGCCCAAGGTTACATTTACTTTAGCAATAGCAAAGGTGCTGACTTACTGACATGCCCGCAGGCCAGTTTGAAGGGACAAGATTGGCGCAACTTTTTGACCGAGCACCATCAAGCTCGCTACGACAATCTGCTGAGCAATGATATTAAACTAGGCAAAAACTGCGGCATTCCAGTGCAGCACTGCGCCGAAGAAATCACCCTCATTACCGCCTCAGGCAAAGCAAAAGATGTCGAACTCTCCATTTCCTACATCCCCAGCCATGAACCTCTGTTCGTGATGATGATGCACGATTTAACGCAGCACAAAGCGGAGAATCAAAAGCTGCGTAAATTGGCCGCCACAGATTCACTGACTGGGTTGGCGAACCGCCGATACTTCGACGAAATGCTGCATCACTATTGGGAAGAATGCACAGGTAAGCTGCGCCCTATCAGCGTGGTGATTATCGATGTGGATTATTTCAAAGTGTTCAACGACCAATTCGGCCATATCCAAGGCGACGAGTGCCTACGTAAGATTGCCAAAGTGATTGCTGACATAGTGCCAATAGACATTGGCCTGGCAGCGCGTTACGGCGGTGAAGAATTCGCGCTAATTCTACCAAGCCACAATGCCAAAATGGCACTAACGATTGCCCAAAAAGTGCAGCAAGGGATTAATGACCTGCGCTTTACTGAGCAAGGCCTGCGCGACTATGTCTCTGTGAGCGCGAGCCAAGGGATTGCGAGTGAAATCAATGGCCAGTTCCGTACCTCACTCGCCATGCTGTGCGCCGCCGATACCGCATTGTATCGCGCCAAAGCCGATGGCCGTGACAGGATCAATACGTCGCTTTAATCCCCATTAATTGGCGACTTATTTACCCGAAACTGATTTACCCGCGATGGATTAACCACGGGATGAATTACCCCAGTAGCGCTTTAGCGCACTGAGGTAAAACACGCAAAGCACACGAAAGGACGCACGAATATGAATAAGCTTGAGGCATCAAGAAATATACGGGCAGTGATTGAAAAAAGCTTACCCGTGAGCACGTCACCCCTTGCCATATTTACTTACCAGTGTTGGGTAAAAACCAGCGCAGGTGGGCGTGTGTTCCATTATAAAACCGATCGAGAAGATACCTATTTCGCGGTGGATATTAATTCACTGGGGCATATTGAATGCGTGATTAATACCACCTTGCTGCGGGTTGAGGCAATTTCAACCTTAGGTGGACTCAACGATGGCCAGTGGCACTTATTGTCTATCTGCCATGAATACCATGAAATTAATTGTTATGTGGATGGTGAAATTACCCATACACAACTCAATAACCTTTCACTGGTTGCTGACAATGAGTTTTTAATTGAAAACGTGTCATTAACCAATCACCGCGACACACATTTCGATGGTGAAATATTTGGCATCACTTTACTTAATCGATTATTAACCCGAACCGAAATCGTCGACTATTATCGTAATCCGGCGCAACAAAAATCGATTACCGAAAATAACCTTTACATTTATCAGCATCAAGATGTATATAATTTTCGTGATGAAAACTTTATCCCACTTCAAAGACAAAAAGTGCTGCTGGTCATATTTAATGATACTGAATATCAATTCATAAAAACCACCGCGGATTGCAACGCCTATAATCAACAACTGCCTAAGATTATTCCACCCCACGAACGCCGAGCCTATATTATTGAGTGTGACTATAACACTTGGCCTAATTTTAATTATGTCGTTAATTACGCGGCGAGCAATCAAGCGGATATCACCCTCAATATCGAAGTATTTAAATCGCTGACGGCCTATCGTTCGAATATTAAAGTGACCGTCGCAAATGAACTCGAACGGGATTGTTTGATTATGCAATCGACCGAAGAAGAATTAAGTGCAGAAGTGCGGATCAGTGAAAACTTAGTGATCACTCAAGCCAAAAACTTTGTTAATTTCATCAATGAAGTTCGCGCACACATTCCGGCCGACCATATTATTACCGCTGGCCATTATTATAGTGAACAGCAATTCTCGGTCAGCACGGGTAAGCAAATGATTGCCTACCAACAGGCTTGCCAGCTGTTCAACCGCAGGTTACAAAAAAAACCACTGGCGATCATCAAATGCACTTCCACTGAAGAAGTCAAAATCGCCTATAAAGCAGCCATCGATTATAACTTGCCGATCAGCGTGCGCTCGGGTGGGAATGATCACGAAGGTGAAAGCACTGAAACCAATACCATAGTGTTGGATCTGCTGAAGATGGATAGCCTCACTTTGGATCCCATCACAGGTATTGCGGCCATTGGCCCAGGCAATCGCTTTATCAATCTCACCACTGCCCTTGCAAAAAAAGGCGTGATGATCCCCCATGGCACCAGTGGCAACGTTGCCTTAGCGGGATTTATTATGGGCGGCGGCTCAGGACCTTGGACCCGAAAATACGGCATGTGCTGCGAATCCCTATTACAGGCAGAAATTGTCCTCGGCATTGGTGAAACCCAAGTCGTCTCTGTTGCCAATAAACCTGAGTTACTCTGGGCGCTCAAGGGTGGCGGCGGATTAAGTTACGGCATAGTGACCCGCTTTTTTGTGCAAACCTTTCCACTACCGCCTTGCCTGCTCAAGTTTGAATTAGAGTGGAATTGCTATGATAAACAAACCCAAGAACTCATTGAGCACACCCCAACCAAAGACATTTTACAGCGCTGGGAAGCCATCATTAATGCCGACAGCACAGGCTGTTTGATTGGTACCAATCTCAAGATAAATGCCAAACATTTACCCGCAGAACAACACAAAACGCCTGACATAGACACTGAGTCGATTAAGCATAACTGCTTGATGTATGGCTTTTGGGAAGGAAATTCAGCCAGTCTGAATCACTTTATCCAGACACAATTTAATGAGTTTGACCTAGTGCCCAATGAAATTCGCATCGAGGGGATGGGCGGACTTACCAAAGCCTACGGTGAAAACTTAATGGCCAATTGGGAAAGGGAATCTTTTCATCATCTGCAAGCTGACTTACAAGGCATAAACCGCTCACCGACGCCACCCGATTTGGATGAGCCCGCGCCCCATAAAGTCACCTCGCGCTTAGTCAATCATACGGGACTGAGGGACGGTTATAAGCCACTGCTCGAAAGCTTAACTTCTCGCTATGTGCTTGAAGGTAATCGCCAATTGGGGCTATTTACCTATGTTACCCTTGGCGCCATTGCGGGTGATTATTATCGCACTATGGGCGAAGAGCAAAAGAGTCGCAGCGCCTTCCCCTACAAGGACAGACAATACACGATTCAATATCAAACTTGGTGGAATAACGCGCTGCAAGAGAAACAACAATTGCAGGATAGCCAAGTGTTTACCCGCATCAATCGTGCACTCGATTGGATTGATGCCAGCCGAAATTATGACATCCCCAACACCTCGGGCGCCTTTATCAGCTTCAAAGATAAGGCCATCCCCACTGATGTGTACTTCGACCATAACTACGCCGCGTTAAAACGGATTAAGGCGGCCTACAGCCAAGATAGCTTTAACCATTTCCGCTCACGTAAAAGCATTATTTAGTTAATATATCGGCATAGCCTAGGGAGAGTTTTTAAGGCAAAATCGACGCCGTCCACAGGACGGTGTCGCCCCTTAACTCTCTGTTCACTCTGTTGTAGGTTATCTATGCCAAGCTCAGCTTTACCAATCATTTTTGCCCTATTGGCGGCCATTCTTATGGGCACAATCGGTGTATTAGCACGCTTTGCCGCCCTACCCGCCGAGCACATTACCTTTTACCGCTTACTACTCGGTGCCCTATTTCTATTGGCTTATATGCTGCTCACAGGTAAAGGCCATCAGATTCGCCATAGACCGAGTAAACGCACCTTAGTGAATGGTGCTATGCTCGCGGGTTTTATGGCGTTTTACATTGAAGCCATTCAGTACACCCAAATGGCCAATGTGATCATGATTATTTACTTAGCCCCAGTGGTGTCGGCTATTTTCGCCCATTATTTCTTTGCCGAGAAACTCACCCGCTTAAGCATGGCAAGCGTAGTGGTCGCGCTGATGGGCTTTATGTTAATGATCCCTACAGGGCCGCAGCAAGCGAACAATCACACTGAATTATTTGGCTATTTTTATGCTTTACTCGCCCTTTTAACCTACTGCGGTTTTATGTTAATCAACCGAAAACCGAGTCTGAGTTCGCCCTACCAGAGCACTTTAGTGCAGCTTTGTGTCGGCGCTTTATGCCTACTGCCCTTAGTGATAAATGCACCGCTGACGCCAAGTTTGCCGCAAATTGTTTGGTTGATCGCGATTGGATTCTTCCCCGGATTTTTAGCAATATTATTGGCGGTAAAAGCCCTGCGGCAATTGCCTGCAGTCACCTTTGGCACCCTCGCCTATGTGGAACCCGTTATCGTAGTGACGCTGGCATGGTGGATATTTGGTGAAACCTTGAGCCCAATTCAATTAAGCGGTGTCGGCTTGATTATTCTGGCCGGCATTAGCCAAGGCTTTATCAGTCAGCGCAAAGTGCAGGTTGCGAGCGAGTAACCCACAAGACTGTCGCCGACAGGACTTTAAACAACAGGACTTTAACTAATAAGACTTTAACCAATAGAAGCCAAGTAGCTGAAATAATATGAAGAAAATAGTGTAAGCTCGACAGAGGATTGATTGAACATTTAACTTAAGATGTGCGACTAAGACTTAAGATTAGGAGGTCAAATTGAGAAAGCTACTGTTGGTCATCAGTGTATTTTTGCTCAGCGGTTGTTTAGGCATGCCTAAATTGGTTCAACCCGTTAATGATTTTGAGCTGAATAAATACTTAGGGAAATGGTACGAAATTGCGCGCTTAGATCATTCATTTGAAAGGGGGTTAAGCCAAGTTAGCGCAGAATACAGCCTGAAAGACGATGGCGGTGTGATGGTCATTAACCGTGGATTTTCAGCGGCTAAAAACGAATGGAAAGAAGCCGAAGGTAAGGCCTATTTTGTGAATGGGGACTCAGAAGGCTATTTGAAAGTCTCCTTCTTTGGGCCATTTTATGGATCGTATGTGGTCTTCGAATTAGATCATGAAAACTATCAATACGCTTTTATATCGGGGCCCGACACGGGTTATTTGTGGCTACTGGCTAAAACCCCGACTGTGCCACCCGAGGTGCTGCAAAAGTTTGTTGAAATGTCTAAAGCCCGCGGTTTTGATACCGACAGTTTGATTTATGTGCAGCAAGAGTCTGCGCAATAACGAGCGTGGCTAATGCGCTAGAATCAAGTGCATAAAAAACTAATCGCTAGATAATAGACAGATAACAGATACAAAAACGCCGCAATGCATTGCGGCGTTTTTATTGATGCTGCATTTAGATGCATGCATTTACACATGCAGCTAAATCAAGAATAACCTTAGACTTCGATGCCTTTGCTGGCAAGGAACTCATCGTAAGTGCCTCTGAAGTCATTCACACCTGTGTGAGTCACTTCAAGGATACGGTTAGCTAGCGATGATACGAATGCACGGTCATGACTCACGAAAATCAAGGTGCCTTCGTACATTTCCAGTGCATTGTTTAATGATTCGATCGATTCCATATCCATGTGGTTGGTCGGTTCGTCGAGCACTAAAATGTTGGCTTTTTGCATGATGAGCTTGCCGAATAACATACGACCTTTCTCACCACCAGACAGCACTTTGACTGACTTTTTGATGTCGTCAGAACCAAACAACATACGGCCTAAGATGCCACGTACCGATTGGTCGTCATCTTCTGGTTTGCGCCATTGGCTCATCCACTCGAACAAGGTCATTTCGTTCGCGAAATCAGACTCATGGTCCTGTGCATAGTAACCAATGTTGGCGTTTTCAGACCATTGGATAGTACCTGCATCCTGCGGGATATCGTGGATCAGAGTACGTAACAGGGTCGTTTTACCGACGCCGTTTTCACCCAGTACCGCAATGCGCTCGCCCACTTCAACAATCAAGTTTAAGTCTTCAAATAGCGGCGTGTCGTAACCTTTAGTCAGATTTTCAATCACTAAGGCATTACGGAACAGTTTCTTCTCTTGCTCGAAACGAATGAAGGGGTTCACACGGCTAGAGGCTTTTACTTCGTCTAACTTAATCTTGTCGATTTGACGGGCACGTGATGTGGCTTGTTTCGCCTTAGATGCGTTAGCCGAGAAGCGTGCTACGAAGGTTTGCAGCTCAGAGATCTGGGCTTTTTTCTTCGCATTATCAGACAATAAACGCTCGCGAGCTTGGGTAGCCGCTTGCATATATTCGTCGTAGTTACCTGGGTAAACGCGCAATTCGCCGTAGTCTAAGTCAGCCATGTGCGTACAGACAGAGTTTAAGAAATATCTATCATGCGAAATGATAACCATAGTACTGCTACGTTGGTTCAACATGTCTTGTAACCAACGGATTGTGTCGATGTCCAAGTTGTTGGTAGGTTCGTCGAGCAGCAGCACGTCAGGATCAGAGAACAGGGCTTGCGCTAACAGTACACGCAGTTTTAAACCCGGTGCGATTTCAGACATCAAACCAAAATGGCTGTCGATACCGATACCAACACCTAACAGCAATTCACCGGCGCGAGATTCGGCGGTATAACCGTCCATCTCAGCAAAATCCATCTCTAGGTTGGCTACAGTAATGCCGTCTTCTTCACTCATTTCTGGTAAAGAATAAATACGGTCACGCTCTTGCTTTACCTTCCACAGTTCGCGGTGGCCCATGATCACTGTGTCGATCAGGTTGAATTCTTCATAACCGAACTGGTTCTGGCTTAGTTTACCCAGACGCTCATTCACATCTAACGAGACGTTACCGCCGCTAGGATCTAGATCACCACACAGGATCTTCATGAAGGTCGATTTACCACAGCCATTTGCGCCGATAAGACCGTAACGGTTACCACCGCCAAATTTAACTGAGATGTTTTCAAACAGTGGCTTAGCGCCGAACTGCATGGTGATATTTGCTGTTGTGATCAAAATGAACTTCCAAATCGAGTAATGTTGGCCGAGCCAGCTGGCGCCGCTTTAAATAAGCATAAACCAAATAACGCTATGCCGAAGGGGTAAAAATAAACGTGGCACTATAGCAGTTTGGGCTAAATTATCAACTACCAAGGCCGATCAAAAGCCAGAGGGAATGCCGAAATCGCCGCACAATGCCTGCGTGAGAAGCGTAATTAATTTTACCCTATTGGCTTAGCTTTCAATGTATTCGAGCAGAATGACAATCTGATGACCCTTAGCGTCGCAAACCTTGCCGACGCCAAAGACTCATGTAGGCATAGCCCTAAGCTAACTCAAGATACCAAATTCAACATTTTGAGTTTGCTTAGGTATCGACAGCTTATAACTTCTGCCGTCTTAAGCGGTTGGCGTTCGTCACCACAGTGAGTGAAGACAAGGCCATGGCGGCACCCGCGATCACTGGGCTTAATAACATGCCCGTGAGTGGATAAAGCACGCCAGCCGCAACCGGTATGCCTAAACTGTTATACACAAAGGCGCCGAACAGATTCTGCTTAATATTGGTAATCGTCGCCCGCGACAATGCCAATAAGTTAGCAATCACTATCAACTGCTGCGACAGCAAGGTGATATCCGCACTTTCAATCGCCACCTCAGTGCCCGATCCCATTGCAATCCCCACATCGGCGCTCATCAGAGCAGGCGCATCGTTAATGCCATCCCCTACCATAGCCACCACATGTCCTTGCTTTTGCAAATCCAGCACATGCTGTTGTTTTTGCTCGGGGAGTACACCGGCAATCACTTCAGTGATGCCCACTTGGTCGGCCACCGCCTGCGCCGTTTGTGGGTTATCACCCGTTAACAGCACCACGCGAATACCCCTTTGCAACATGGCCGCGATGGCGTCTTTAGCATCGGGTTTAATCGGATCGGCAAGCGCGATAGTGGCCACTAACTTGCCCGCTTTGGCGACATAAATCGGAGTTTTACCTTGGTTTGCAAAGCTTAATGTCGCTTTTGGATCTAAGGCACTGCCATAGGAATTAACAATATCCAATGCCGTCATTAAGGCGAGATTACCAATCGCCAGCGATACGCCATCGACCTTGCCCTCAATCCCCTTACCTTGATGGTTCGTAAATGCCTGTGTGTCGGGCAATTGCGACAGGGATTGCTTGGCATAACTAACAATCGCCCCCGCTAACGGATGCTCAGAGTGCTGCTCAAGACTCGCAATTTCACCCAGCAAAGTCTCTTTATCGGCATCACTCAGCGTTTGCACTAAATTAAAATCAGTGACTTGCGGCTTGCCTAAGGTGACAGTACCGGTTTTATCCAGCACCACACAATCGACTTTACTGGCGGTTTGCAAGGCCTCACCATTTTTAACTAACACGCCCATTTGGGCGGCGCGGCCAACGGCCACCATGATAGACATAGGTGTCGCCAGCCCCTGCGCACAGGGGCACGCTATGATGAGCACGCTCGTCAGCACCACTAACGCATGGCTTAAGGCGGGTGCTGGCCCCACAAAATACCAAATTGCCGCTGCCAACAGCGCTATAGCCACCACAGTCGGGACAAATACCGCTGAGATTCTGTCAGCCAATCGACCTATGGGTAATTTCGAGGTTTGCGCTTGCTGCACCAGTGCGATGATTTTGGCGAGTTTGGTATCTTCTTGCCCCGCCGTTACTCGATAAACTAAGCTGCCGTTGCCATTGACTGTACCCGCACTCACACTGTCGCCGCGATTTTTAAGCACGGGAATGGGTTCACCTGTGAGCATGGCTTCATCTAATAGGGATTGCCCCGTTTCGACCTCACCATCGAGGGCTACTCGGTCACCGGGGCGCAAACGCAGCTTATCGCCCAATTTCAGCTGACTTATCTCAACCTTTTCATCGCCCTTATCTGTGATCCGAATCGCAGTGGTGGATTGCAATCCAAGTAATCGCTGCACCGCTTCACTGGTTTTGCCCCGCGCTTTAAGTTCCAGTCCGTGACCTAAGTTAATCAAACCTAGAATCATCACACTCGCCTCAAAGTACACATGGCGGGTATCCATAGGGAATGCGCTCGGCATAATGACCACCAGCATGGAATAAGCCCATGCCGTACTGGTGCCCAGCACAATCAGCGTATCCATGTTCGTGGTTTTGGCTTTTAGCGCCCGCCACATGCCTTGGTAGAAATGTCCGCCCGTGGTAACAAGCAAGGCCAAGGTGACCAGTCCCATAATGCTCCAGCCAAGCTGCATCGCTGGACTGTTGATCATCATCTCGCCGCCCAATAATCCCCACAGCATCATAGGCACGCCCACAACGAGCGCGGCTATGGCTTGGCGCATCCGCAGCCGATACTCAGTAGCATCTTCTAGGCGTTTTTCTTCGGCGGCGACTTTTGCATCCACCACTACCTGCGCCGGATAACCTGCTTTTTCCATCACAGTTAAGGCGGTATCGGCGCTCATCTTGCCTTCTACCGTCACTTGTTTATCGGCGAGATTAACACGCGCTTCGACGCCCGCTTGGGCGGCAAACGCCTTTTCAATTTTCGCGACGCAGCCAGCGCAATTCATATTGGCGACATAGAGTCTGGTCATAGACATGGGAGATCCCTCACTTGATGTTTTACACTATAGGTCTAAGATAAAGTCTCCCATTGCGGGAGAGTCAAGGATGAATTTGCTCAATGTGATCACATCGACAATTAATTGCTGGGCGAAAACCATTCAGTTGGAAAAATAGAGGTCAAGATGAAAATAGGCGAAGTGGCGAAACAAACGGGCTTGAGCGTTAAGAGTATCCGTTATTACCATGATATTGGCTTAGTGTGCGGCGAGCGCAATGAGGCGGGTTATCGGGTTTATCGCCATCAAGATATTGAAGCGCTTAAGTTTGTGCATCAATGTCGCGACTTAGGTTTTAGCCTAGAAGATTGCAAATCCTTGCTTGGCCTTAAGGGCAATGAAAGCCGTAATGCCGAAGACGTCAAACAACTTACCCGTACTCACCTTGCCTATGTCGAAGAGCAAATCAATAAGTTGCAACAGCTTAGGGCGCAATTACAACACATGGTGACCCAATGCCAAGGCGGCGATCAGCCCCACTGCGCCATTATCGATAGCCTAAGCCATGAGGACAACGAGAGTCATGGGAGTCATGAGACTGACGAAGACAAATCCCAAAAAGACCAAAGCCTGCACGATGCAGGCTCTAAGTGTTGTCGTAAAGCCAGTCGCACTAGCAACGGCCAAGAGTCATAACGGGAAATACTGCATTATTGATTGCGGACTAAGGTCGGCTTTAACGCCGCAGCATTATCCAGCACCAATGTTGCTAGCTTACCCGCAGGGGTGAAGTTAAACACTTGTCCATAAAATGCGAGTTCAGTCTCTAATCCTGCGGCCCTGTGCTCAGGCTTCCAACCGCCGTGTGGCTCATCTTGATAGGCAATATAAGCCGTTGGCACACCTCTGACTTTTAACGCCTCATAAATTTGTCGCGACTGCTGTGGCGGCACAATTTGATCCCGCAAGCCTTGAAAAATTAACAAGGGCTCATTCAAGCCTTCAAGATGATACAACGGCGACAACTCCCTATAGCGGGCTTGATTGTTCGCATAGGGACCAATGAGCTGATCTAAATAACCCGTCTCAAACTTATGGGTACTCTTGGCCAGCTGTTCAAAATCACTGATCCCCGCATAACTTACCCCCGCTTGAAACACATCATAAAAAGCCAACGACGACATCACAGTTAACCCACCTGCGCTTACGCCTCGAATCGCCAGCTTTTGTCCATCAACCCAACCTTTATCGACTAAATAACGGGCCGCATTGACCGCATCTTCCACATCAGCTTGGCCCCATTTTCCGTAAATACTCTGACGATAGGCACGGCCAAAACCACTGCTACCGCGAAAATTAACATCGAGCACCGCAAAGCCACGGCTGGTCCAAAATTGAATGTCACTGCGATAAGCCAGACTCGCCCGCGCTGTTGGCCCGCCGTGCAACATTACTATCAGTGGCGGGCGGGTATCATGGGGCGCAGTATAGTTGGGGTTAACCGGCCCATAAAAATAACCGTAGGCTTGCTGGTTAACGCCGGTTTTAAAGGTAATATTTTTTGCCCGAGAAATATAATTGGGATCAAGCTTTGGCAAGTTAGGCGTATACACCAACTCAGTGCCGCGGCCGATGACTTTATAAATCCCCTTCTCTGGCGTCGCCTTAGCGCCGACAAAATAGACGGCATCTTCGCCCCTGATCACTTGGGTGATTTCGCCGAAATCGACAGCCAAGGACTCGGTCAAACCCGAATCCAAATGCAGCCGAATTAGCGCCGCCTGACTGCCAAGCATATAACTGGCAATGATGGTTTTTTCGGATTCGAAGGCGTAGTTGTGATTGCCTAAATACCAATCGGCCACGGCAAACTCGGCTTTTTTGTTCAGCACTGGGGCTAAGGTATTTTGTGCCGTGACTCGATAGATATTCCACCAGTTACTGATATCCGACACGACATACAATTGTCCATCAGGGCTGAATAATGGCTGCGTCACGGAAGAATCCGTAGGCGTGTTGACCTTACGAATATTGTGTAGTTGCCCTTTGCGGTCGAGATCGCCAAGCCAGAGAATACTGTTATCCCATGGCATATAGGGATGTTCCCACGTGATCCACGCCAGTTGGCTGTTATCGGGCGAGATAGCGGGCGAAGAAATAAAGTCATGCCCCGAGACAAAAGTATCGCCTTCGCCGGCAAAGTTAAGATTGATTGTTACTAGACTCGCCTTAGGCTCACCGGGCTGACGATGATCCTCGCGCACACAGATAATCCGCGACCCTTTAGGATAAGCGATACAGTCAGCATGACGGGTGCCATTAGGCGTTAACGGCAGGGGGGGTTGATTAGGGGCGAAACGATAAAACAGTTGATCCTGTGCCTTAGTGGCAAACAAACTCTGGCCTATCCCTAAAAAGGCGGCGCCGCCGTATTCATGAACCGCGGATTTAACATTAAAGCTTGGCGGCACGACGTCGGCGATATTGCCCTTTTTATCGAGACGCTTAATCCCTACTTGGCCTTGCTTATCACCATCGGATTCAGAGAAATAAATCGCCCCATCTACGCTTTGTAACTCGGCGACATTATCGGCCTGTTCAAATACATCATTCGCCGATAAGGGAGACAGCCAACTGCCATAGGGCGCAACAATACGCCCACCATTATCACTAAGATGCGGTGTTTCTTTGTTCGAGCGCTCGCAAGCCCCCAAACAAAACAAACTCCCTAGCACCCATAAATATCCATGTAACTTCATTGTTTCTCCCCAATGTTTGCCAACTGCACAAACCGAAACAAAATAGGAACTTGCAGAAATTGGTTATTTTTTAAATTTTTTTAAGAACCAATTTACCACTTGCACTTGCTGTACTTGCGTTAAGCCAAAATAAATACACACCCAAGGTGAGATAAGGAAAAACCACGGGATCACGGCCACAGAGCGACCACTGAAGAGCAGAAAAAAGAACCCGCAATAGATCACAATCAACCCTAGGACACCCACGATTAACATCATGCGTTTAGTGATTTTCTCAAGCCAGAGGGCTTTATCCTGCCAAGACATCCGGATGTTAAGCTCCATTACATGCGACAAACATGTATGTAAAGTTATGTAAAAAAACTGGAGGGCGATTGTTGAAGGTTAACAACTAAATGTCAACTCCAACAGTGAAATCTAAATAAATCCAAAGACTGAGTTCAAAATGCCATTATGTTTCTTTACTCAATAAAAAACCGAGCCTGAGCTCGGTTTTTATGAATATCAATAAGATATCGTCATTACAGACGAATACCACCATCGATTTCGAACACGCGACCATTTACATAGTCGTTCTCAATAATAAAGCGTACGGTGGAAGCTATCTCGTCGGCATGACCAAGGCGTCCTACTGGCACTAGCTTCTCTAAACGCTCCAGCGCCTCAGGTTTCATTGCCGCTGTCATCTCAGTAGCGATAACACCCGGTGCAACCGCTGCGCTACGGATATTGTAACGCGCTAATTCCTTCGCCCAGCCAACAGACATGGCCGCAACGCCTGCTTTGGAGGCGGCATAGTTCGACTGACCCATGTTACCCGCTTTCGCTAGGCTAGAGATGTTGACAATCACGCCCGCTTGACCGGATTCAATCATGGCCGCTGCCGCCTCACGACCGCAGAGGAAGCTGCCCGTCAAGTTCACATTGATCACAGATTGGAATTGCTCATAAGACATACGGTCGGTGACTTTGCCGTCTTTGGCTTTGACTAACAGGCAATCACGCAGAATGCCGGCGTTGTTCACTAACACGTTCACTTGGCCAAAATCTTCGAGAATATAGGCAAAACCTGCCACGACGTCTTCTTCGTCGGTAATGTCTAAGGCATAACCTTGAACTTCAGTGTCCGATCCAAGCTCAGCACAGGCTCGCTCGAGTTTTTCTTGGTCCACGTCGATAAGCGCTATCTTAGCACCCGCCTGCGCAAAATTTTGCGCCATTGCTAGACCTAAGCCACCCGCGCCGCCAGTAATGACGACAACCTTATCTTTTAAATCCATCTGGTTATCCCTTGTTAACTATGTCTATTTTTTAAGTTGTGCAAATTGTTCAAAAATACTGGAAAAATCTCGGCGGCCGTTGCCTTGTCTTGCATGATTCACATACAAGCTGCGGGCTAAAGCGCCCATTGGCGTGCTGGAGTTGCTCAATAATGCGGCTTCTTGGGACAGACCGAGATCTTTAACCATCAAATCTACCATAAAGCCGCCCTGATAGCCCTTAGAAGAAGGTACAGTCTCCATCACACCTGGGCATGGATTATACTTTTCGAGGGTCCAGTTACCACCACTGCTAACCTTCATAATGTCGGACAAGACTTTAGGATCGAGACCATGGTCAATGCCCATTTGCAACGCCTCAGAAGTGCCGACCATCAACACAGATAACAGCATGTTATTGCAGATTTTAGCGACTTGTCCCGCACCTGGGCCACCAGCATGGAATATGTTCACCCCCATAGCTTTCAGCACTGGCTGACCCCGCTCAAAAGCGCTATCGGAACCACCACAAATAAAGGTTAAAGTACCCGCCGCCGCGCCTGCTGTGCCGCCAGAAACCGGTGCATCCATAAACTCTATGCCGCTTTTAGCCGCTTCGGCCGCCACCAATTGCGCGCTTTGCGCATCGATGGTCGAGCAATCGATCAGTAAAGTATCACCCGCAACCACTTCGAGTAGTCCTTTGTCTGTGCCATTGCCTAAATATAAACTTTTCACATGCTTGCCCGCAGGCAGCATAGTGATCACCACATTGGCACCTGCCGCCGCGCCGCAGGCCGTGCTAGAAACAAAAGCGCCTTGGTCGGCAAGGCTTTGCATGGCTTCTGGGACTAAATCAAATACGCGAACCGTCATGCCCGCTTTTAATAAATTGGCCGCCATTGGGCCGCCCATATTACCTAAACCGATAAATGCTACTGTACTCATGCTGTCACTCCTGTGTGCTGTTCTCTTTATTAGTGTAGTGATACTGCTAGTTTGTTGATTATGCTGTCGTTATTACAGCTTAGAGTGAGCTTGGCTGAGCCAATACACTCAGCACTATTCAAGTCTGCGCTAATCAAGTCAACGCTTAGCTCAGTTGGCTAAAGGGATGCGCCTCGCCCCAAGGGGAAGTCAATATTTGCTCAAGTACGGCGGTAGGCACTGAGTTCACATCCTTAAAGCGCCACTGGGGTTGTCTGTCTTTATCAATCAAGAGTGCGCGAACCCCTTCACAGAAATCACCATGGGCACACACGTTAACGCTGGCGGTTAATTCCCATTTAAAACATTCAGCTAAGCTTAACTTAGTACCAAGTTGTGATTGGATATTAACCAGATGCCAGCTGATAGGACTGCCCGCAAGGAAGGTATCGCGCGCCTTCATTAACCAAGCATCCTCCGACGCTAACGTCGACATACGCGTGACGATATCCTCCAAACTCCCCGCCATCAGTCGGTCGATATTATCTTGGCTGTCCGCCAATACACTTTCGCCCTTAGGGATATCCACTTGATTAGATAACTCGTTGATCATGCTATCTAAGCGTTGATGATTAAGCGCCGGAGTATCGCTCCAATCTAAGGTGGCCATGGCATCGAACATCAGTTCTTTGTCGTCACGGTTTAGGTAATGATCGGCAAGGCCCACATAACAGGCATCGGCGGCATTGAGTTGATAGGCCGTGAGCCCTAAAAACAGTCCCATTTTGCCCTGCATGCGATTAAGGAAATAACTGCCGCCCACATCGGGGTACAAGCCAATCGTCACTTCAGGCATAGCGATACGCGAGGTTTCAGTGACGACTCTGTGGCTTGCGCCCGCCATCAAACCGAGCCCACCGCCCATCACAATACCGTCGCCCCACACCAACACAGGTTTGCCAAAGGTATGCAGTAGATAATCGAGGCGATATTCCTCTTCGAAGAACACCTTCGCCTCCTCAGTCACTTGTCCCTTCGCGGCAATGGATGCATGGTATAAAGCGCGCACATCCCCCCCCGCACAAAAAGCCTTCTCACCGCTGCCATCTAAAACGATACAAGCGATAAGCGAGTCTTTCTTCCATAGATTGAGCTGCGCCGTCATAGCGCGCACCATGTCTAAATCTAAGGCGTTGAGGGCTTTTTCCACATTGAGTGTCACCACCCCAATCAACTTACCGGACGCGGTGGCTAAGGTTTGAAAAACCACGTTTTGCGTGGTCGTGGCCTGATTTACGTTATCTACTACATTAGTCATTAGCGGTTCTTCCAATCAGCTTTACGTTTGCCCAAAAACGCATTTACGCCTTCGGCCTGATCTTCGGTATCAAATAACCCGACAAATAATTCACGCTCAATCGGCAGCGCTTGGCTACGCACCATAGTGCGGCCCGCTTGAATGAGTGTCTTGCACGCTGTGACGCTGCTTGGGCTTTGGTTAGCGACTTTTACGGCCAACGCAATTGCCGCATTGAGCGCTTCGCCCGTTTCGACCACTTCTTCAACTAAACGTAGATTCAGTGCCTGAGTCGCATCGACGCGCTCACCGCATAAAATCATCCGCTTAGCCCAACCTTCACCAACTAATGCGGTCAGATTCTGGGTGCCACCTGCGCAAGGTAATAAACCCACTGTCGCTTCAGGCAATGCCATCACAGCTTGAATTTCGGCGATGCGAATATCACAGGCCAGTGCGACTTCTAAGCCGCCGCCCATGGCATAACCGTTAATCGCGGCAATCGATACACCGCGGAATTGACTTAAGGTTTCAAAGGCTTCACCGAAATGCTTTGCCATCGTCGCCGCATTGCCTTTGTCGCCGTCACTAAACAGCTTTAAATCGGCGCCGGCGGAGAAGAACTTTTGCCCTTGGCCCGTTAACACTAAGGCATAAATTTCTTTATTCGCGTTCAGCTCAAGCACTTTGGCTTTGAGCGCCTGCAAACTCTCGGCGGTCCAAGTGTTTGCCGGTGGATTATTCATCGTCAGAATGGCCGTATGGCCTTCGATACGTTCTACTAAATATTCCATCTTTATAGACTCCTTTTATGTTATCGCCAATCGATAAGTCACACTTCTTGCGAGTAGACTTACAGGATTTGTCCTGCATTTTCATCGAGTAAACGACGGGCGATAATTAAGCGCATAATTTCGTTGGTGCCTTCTAAAATCTGGTGCACACGCACATCACGGAAATGACGTTCCAGCGGGTACTCCCTTATATAACCATATCCGCCATGAATTTGCAGCGCCGCATCACAGACTTGAAAGCCCACATCGGTGGCAAAACGTTTTGCCATGGCGCAATAGGCTGTGGCTTCAGGATCGCTGCTGTCGAGTTTAAAGGCCGCAAGGCGCACCATTTGGCGGGCTGCGACTAACTCAGTCGCCATATCGGCGAGCTTAAATTGTAGTGCTTGGAAAGCCGCTAACGGTTTACCAAATTGCTGACGCTCATTCATATACTGAGTTGCACGCTCTAGCGCCGCTTGCGCAGTGCCTACTGAACAGGTCGCGATATTGATACGACCACCGTCTAAGCCTTTCATCGCGAAGGCAAAACCTTGGCCTTCTTCACCGAGCAAGTTGGCCACTGGCACACGCACGTTTTCAAAGGTGATTTGACGGGTCGGCTGGGCATTCCAGCCCATTTTATCTTCGGCCTTACCGTAGATAACGCCAGCGGCATCCGCCGGAATGGCAATGGCAGAAATCCCCTTAGGCCCAGCTTGACCCGTGCGGCACATCACCACTAATAGCTCAGTGGCGCCTGCACCTGAGATAAACATCTTCGAACCTGAAATCACATACTCATCACCGTCGCGCACCGCTTTGGTTTGCAAAGATGCGGCGTCTGAACCCGCGCCCGGCTCAGTTAAGCAATAGGACGCTAACATTTGCCCTGTGGTTAACGGCTCAGACCAAGTCTGACGCAGGATTTCAGTACCCCAAGTCGTCACCATCCAAGTGGCCATATTGTGAATGGTCAGCATGGCCGTGGTCGCAGTGCAGCCCTTGGCGAGCTCTTCAAAAATAATCGACGCATCGAGGCGCGATAAGCCCATGCCACCTTCAGATTCTGGCGAATAAAGCGAGCAAAAACCCAGCTCACCGGCTTTTTGGATCACGTCTTTGGGGAAATGATGTTCTTCATCCCACTTGGCGGCAAACGGGGTTAATTCTTCCGCGGCAAACTGGCGCGCAAGATCGGCAAACTGGCGTTGGTCATCGTTGAAATTAAAATCCATTTGGCTCTCCTATGACTCTGTGGTCACTTTTTTATTTAATAAATTGGGCGCCGTAAAGACGCCGTGGTTTATCGATTAATCACTGAGCTTGACGTACGAGCTTAGCGCAAGTTAATGCTCATGTTTGGCGTAGACGCCACGGCGATATCGGACTCGAACCAGCGTGAAGTGATGGTCTTAGTCTCGGTATAGAAACGTACAGCTTGCTTACCGTAGGCATGTTGATCGCCGTAGAAACTGCCCTTCCAACCAGTAAATGAGAAGAAAGGCAATGGCACAGGAATAGGTACGTTAATCCCCACTTGGCCGACTTCTATTTCGTGTTGATATTTACGAGCAGCCGCACCGCTGGCAGTAAAGATAGAAGTACCGTTGCCATACGGGCTGGCATTGACTAATTCGATGGCCGCTTCTAAGGAGTCAGATTCCATGCAGCACAATACAGGACCGAAGATTTCTTCCTTGTAGATGCTCATCTCTGTGGAGACTTTATTGAACATGGTTGGGCCAATCCAGTTGCCTGACTCATAACCTTCCACGGTAAAGTCGCTGCCATCGAGTAAACACTCGGCGCCTTCATCAATCCCCTGCTTGATAAGCTTGAGCACGCGTGCCTTGGCTGCAGGGCTTATGACAGGGCCGTAACCGGCTTCTTTATCGTCCCATAAACCTGGGCGAACTTTGGCTAAGGCTTCTTTGAGTTCTGGGATCCACTCTTTAGCGGCGCCAACAAACACGGCAACCGAAATCGCCATACAGCGCTGACCCGCCGCGCCCACAGAAGCGCCAACTAAGTTATTGATCACTTGCTGTTTGTTCGCATCAGGCATAATGACGCAGTGATTTTTTGCGCCCGCAAAGGCTTGTACGCGTTTTAAATTATCGGTACCGGTTTTATAAATATACTGGCCCACAGCCACTGAACCGACGAAGGAAATGGCTTTAATTGCAGGGTTTGCCAGCAGAATATCCACGGCAGTTTTGTCGCCATGCACTAATTGCAATACGCCCTTAGGTGCGCCCGCTTCAACAAACAGTTCAACAAGGCGCTGCGGCGTCATTGGATCTTGTTCTGAAGGCTTTAAAATGAAGGTGTTACCGCAAGCGATTGCCAGTGGGAACATCCATAACGGGATCATCGCAGGGAAGTTAAATGGCGTAATACCGGCACACACACCCAGTGGTTGAGTGTAGCTATAAGTGTCAATTGAACGCGCGACGTTCTCAACGGTTTCGCCCATCAATAATGACGCCACGTTACAAGCGTGTTCAGCGACTTCGATACCGCGCCATACATCGCCCTTGGCATCTTCGAAGGTTTTACCCGTTTCATGGGCAAGAATGGTCGCAAGTTCATCGTGATGTTCTTTTAACAGATGTTGATAACGCAACATGACGCGCGCACGTTCAGAAACAGGCACTTCTTTCCAGGTTTTGAAAGCGGCTTTGGCGCTAGCAATGGCAGCGTGAACTTCTTCGCTCGTAGCAGCATTAATCACGGCAATCGGCGAGTTATTCGCGGGATTGGTGACAATAATCTGCGATGTGCCCGTACCTTGGGTAAACTCACCGTCAATGTAATGCTTTACTTGTGTGGTCATGTTGCAATCCTTTCCTTGTAGAGTGATAGGCGGGCGGTGCGATATTATGATTATCCTCAAGGGAAGTGATTGCCCTTGCCAGCCCCGTCTTGTTGATTTAACTAAACTGTTGCGATTAAACCTCGATGGCCATCGCCGTCGCTTCACCACCGCCGATACACAGCGAGGCAACACCGCGCTTCAGGCCGCGGGCTTTTAAAGCATGAATTAAGGTCACCAGCAAACGTGAACCCGAGCAACCAATCGGATGACCTAAGGCGCAAGCGCCGCCATTAACGTTTACCTTAGCGATATCTAAACCTAGCTCAGACACGGCAAGCATAGTCACCATGGCGAAGGCTTCGTTGATTTCGAATAAATCCACCTCATCCGTTGACCAACCGACATTGGCCAGCAATTTTGCCATAGCGCCAACCGGTGCAGTGGTGAACAATGAAGGCTCTTGGGCGTGAGTCGTGTGGCCTTTAATGGTGGCTAACACGGCTAAGCCTAAACGGTCAGCTTCGCCGCGCGAGGTCAGCATTAATGCCGCTGCACCATCGGAAATCGAGCTAGAGTTTGCCGCTGTGATAGTGCCATCTTTGGTAAAGGCAGGGCGCAGCGTAGGAATTTTTTCAGGGCGGGCATTACCGGGTTGCTCGTCGGTATCGATAGTCACATCACCACGACGATCACTGACTGTGACGGGGGTGATTTCGGTTTTAAAGGCACCCGAGTTAATCGCGGCATTGGCTTTTTCGAGCGAGCTTAAGGCAAAAGCGTCCATCTGCTCGCGAGTAATACCAAATTCATCGGCCGTTTTCTGGGCAAACGTTCCCATAGCACCGCCCGTGTAGGCATCTTCAAGACCATCTAAAAACATGTGATCTAACACTTTGCCATGGCCCATGCGCATGCCGCCGCGGGCTTTATCTAATAGATACGGTGCTTGGCTCATGCTTTCCATGCCGCCTGCGATCACCACTTTTGCACTGCCCGCTTTAATCAAATCGTGGGCTAACATTACCGTCTTCATGCCTGAGCCACAGACCTTGTTCACTGTGGTCGCACCAACGGATAAGGGTAATCCCGCACCTAAGGTTGCCTGACGTGCAGGCGCTTGACCTAAGCCTGCGGGTAATACGCAGCCCATCAAGACTTCATCGACATGCTCACCCGCCAATTGTGTTTCCGCTAACAAGCCTTTAATGGCCGTCGCAGCTAACATGGGTGATGCTACGGATGACAAATTGCCTTGAAACCCACCCATTGGGGTGCGTTTAGCGGCAACAATAACGATATCTTGATTTAACTGTTCAGTACTCATGAAGGCTCCAACCTAAATTGACCACGAAGCCTAGTACCAGCCTCGGGACGTTTAATAAAATCGACAATAAAACCACTCTGACGTTTACGCGAACGTAAAGCAAGTATTCCTTGGTCTAATGTGCAGATTTTATCAGTGGAAAATGTCAGTAAGGATTTACAGTAAAAATGGGATGAAGAACAACAAGGGGCGGTATCGATAAGGCGGTAAGAGTGATGACTGAGATATAAAGGCATTCGCAATCCTAGCGAATCCGTTGAAGTAAAAAGTGGATATTGGCTCAGCATAAACGATAGAGCCTATCCAGCTCATGCGCTTTTATTGCACTGAGCCAACCTTGCTAAGTTAATTTAATATCAGTGAGTGATATCTAGGGCGTGTTGTCACTTAACGTCCTAGCAGCGAATGATTTATGCTCGTCATTAAGAAATGAACGCATGAGCTTGACGAACAAACGAGTTCAAGTGGACAGACCTGTTATAACATCGACATAAGGATTTGGTTGTTATCTATAAAATCGCTATGCTCAACTACACAGTTAGCATGTTATTGACCCGCTTACATAAATCCATAGTGTGCAAAGTGGGATACCTTAACTGGGTACTAAAATTTAAGAATAAAAATTCAAGCTATTGTTCCTATTTAATAATGCCAAATTATCTAACCATAAACATCCCAACCAGATAACCCTAAATAAAAGTAGGAAGGAAAGACATGCTAAATCAGATGACGCTTAAGACCCAGTTTATCGGGGTCATCGCTATTCCCTGTATTGCTCTTATCTTAATCAGCTTAACGGCCATTCAAGGCTTATCTGGTATGCAAGATCAAACTAAAACACTCGCCGAAAATACCAGCGCGCCATTACGGTCGATGGCGGAAGTTGCGTCCCGTATTCCTCGTATGCGAGTGGGCATTGATATTATTATCTTACAAGAAATCCCGACGATGAAGGATCAAAAAGGCGTATTAACCCGAGTGACAGAAACCCGTGCTGAGGATATTCCAGAAATGGATGCGGCATTAAAAGCTGCCCGTGACGCTCAGGTAAACCCCATTACCCGTGCCGAAGTACAAAAGTTGATCGACCTCTTTGATAAAGTCAAAAGTGACGAACTTGCGCCTATGCTGACAGCGATGGAAAAGGGGGAAGTGGCAAAATCGCAAGAAATCTATCGTAACCAGTTCGCAGCTAGCTACAACATAATGAGAAAGAGTACCGATGCCATTCTTGACTCATTGCTACAACAAGGCAACGCCAGCTTCGTTGACAGTCAAAAAAACTACCAAGAAACACGCATGGAAATGTTTGTTGTTTTAACCATCGCTTTGATTATTTCAATATTTCTAGGTTTTATGATGCTGCGTCGTCTACGACTTCGCGTGGCATCGTTACAACAGCATATTTCTTCTGCCAGTGACAAACTTGATTTGCATAATATGATCGAGTTAAAAGGCCAAGACGAACTCAGTGATATTGCTCTGCACTTTAATCAGTTTGTGTTGAAGATACGTAATGCGATTGAAGCCGTGGCTGACAACTCACGCCAACTCGCCCATACGGCAAACGATGTCGCCAGCAAAGCCCAAGCAACCCATAGAAATTGTATTAACGAGCGCGATCGCACCACGCAAATCGCAACGGCAATCCATGAGATGGGCACCACAGTGGACAATATTGCTGGCAACGCAACCCAAGCGGCTAATGCAGCCAAAGAAGCAGATAATCAAGCGCATAATGGCGCGAGTGTGGTCGCCAAAGCTCGCCAGGGTGTCAGCTCATTATCCATTGAAATTCAACACATCAGCACTGACATTACTTCGCTCGCGACGCAAACCAATTCTATCGGCAGTATTTTGGATACCATACGCAGCATTTCAGAACAAACTAACTTGCTAGCACTCAACGCAGCCATTGAAGCTGCACGTGCTGGCGAGACAGGTCGAGGTTTTGCCGTCGTCGCCGACGAAGTCCGAAACCTTGCCAGTCGTTCAGCGTCATCGACAGATGAAATTCAAACTATGATTAACAAGCTGCAGGAGCAATCGTCCAAAACAGTGACCGCCATCAAGCGGGGTCACGAACAAAGCGGTATGGTCGTCAAGCAGGCAGATGATGCCAATGACTCCTTAACCCTGATTACTTCGCATATTAGCCAAATCAGCGACATGAACATTCAAGTCGCCACCGCGACAGAAGAGCAGTCTATGGTTGTAGCAGAGATAAGCCGCAATGTTGAAGAAATTAATCAGTTAACGACTGAAACATCGGAGATTGCCGACGAGTTAACGGCATCCAGCGCAAACTTACAAAAACTATCGGTTCACTTAGATAAATTAGTGACCCAATTTAAGTTATAAGCGGTAAAAGTTATCATATACCGCAGGACGCTTAGTGCATTCAATCAACGTAATGCCTCAAAAACATAGTGACTTTAAAAAACAGTGTCCTAAAACAGTTACTTAAAAATACAGTGCTTTAAAAACAGTGCCTTAAATCAATAAGGCACTGAAGCACTAAGCGCTATCTTGACAGGAACTCACAGAAATAACTGCGTGAATTAACGCGACTCCCACGGTGTCATCGCCGTCATATCGCTTAAGTCGTAAGGGGTTAACTGATAGACGTAATAGTTGAGCCAATTACTCACCAGCAGGCTACCGTGGCTGTGCCAACGGGCAATGGCGTCGGCTTTAGGATCATCATTGCGATAATAATTCTGTGGCACATTCGGGTCTAAGCCTTGGCTTAAATCTCGCTGATATTCCTCGTTTAAGGTCGACTTTTGATATTCAGGGTGACCCATCACAAACAAGTTACGATTATTCCGACTTAACACCAAATAAGCCCCTGCCTCATCGGACTCGGCCAATAGCTGCAGCTGTGGATGTTGTCTAATTTCTTCGACATCCATTTCGGCAAAACGGGAATGGGGTGCAAAAAATTCATCATCAAAACCGCGCAGTAGCGGGAAATGCTGAGAAGTACGGCGATGCACAAATACGCCAGAACGCTTTTGCGGCAATATTTTTCGATTTAAACCATAGAGATGATACAAGCCCGCATGGGCTGCCCAGCATAAAAACAACACTGAGGTGACATGCTCTTGCGACCAGTCGATGATTTCACGGATATGGTCCCAATAAACCACATCTTCGAAATCGATTTGTCCAAGCGGCGCACCTGTGATGATAAGACCATCGTAATTTTTATGGCGCACGGCTTCAAAGTCACGGTAGAAAGTATTCATGTGATCAATGGAAGTATGCTTGGATTCTTTGTCGTGAATACGCAGTAAATCCACATCGACTTGTAAAGGCGTGTTGCCCAGTAAGCGCAGTAACTGGGTTTCCGTCTCGATTTTGTTCGGCATCAAGTTCAAAATCAGCACCTTCATCGGTCTGATATCTTGATTCGCCGCCCGCGTCTCGGACATAACGAAAATATTTTCTGACTCTAACACTTCTGCTGCGGGCAGATGATCTGGAATTCTAACCGGCATACCGCGCCTCTTCTGTTCGTAAATACCAACGGATTCGGCGCGTATGTCAGCTCACTTCTGAGCGGGCTAACTAGCCACCGACTTTCTCTAGCAGTATCGTCATTGGCTCAGTGGAGTTGAGGTCAATATGATAGGCTTGAGTATTAATAAACAATAACTTATCACCGAGCATTATCCGTGCACCTATGGCATAAGTGTGCCCGGGTTGGAACTGATCGCTGCCAATCGCAAAACTGAATGGCGTTGGTGTTGCAGCACCTTGTTGTACGCGCTCCGCCATCACTATGGCTGGCACATCCATTTTTGAGACATCGAGCAGTTGCACTACGACCTTAGCCTCGGCGGGCAGAGCAATCCGTTCGCGATACAAGGTCTCGCCTTTTATCTCCACGATAGCATTGGGTGTCGCACAACCCGATAACACACCCATTAGCGCCATTAATGCTAAAGCGGTTGATCTCAACGCGCTTAAACGCAACCATTTGTTCATTTTGTTTCTCCTAATCATACATAAAGACTTCTAGATGTCCATACGCCCAAGCTATAAATCTTGTCTTGGCGAACATATCTTCCTATCATAAGCCACCATTTCGTTGCCGAAAAACCTATGACCCAAGCAACTGCAATAATTGTGGGAGCTAGCTCACAATTAAGTCGTGAAATTGCAAAGCAATTGGCAGATCAACAGGTTGAATTAGTCTTATTCGCCCAAGATCCAGAATCACTCCGCGATTTTGCCTTATCCTTGCCAACAAAAGTACAAGTATTTGCACTTCAAATTGAACAGCCTCAAGCCATTATCACTCAACTTGAATCCGTCTGGCAGAGTCTTGGCGGTGCGCACTTAGTCTTAGTCAATACAGGCCTCAATAGTTATGATCCTGAGCTGCCTTGGCTGCCAGAGCAAGACATTATCGATGTCAATGTGCGAGGTTTTGCCGCTATCTGCAATACGGCATTTAGACTATTTCGCGAGCAAGGTTATGGACAACTGGCGGCAATAAACTCTATCGCAGGTTTGCGCGGTGGCCCAAGTGTGGCCTATCACGCCTCAAAAGCCTTTGGGCAGAATTACCTTGAGGGCTTATGTATGCACGCCCAGCGCCTCAAGTTACCCATTACGATTACCGATATCCAGCTCGGTTTACTCGATAAAGCCGCCATGCAGCAAAGTGCGATGTGGTTGGCACCATTGCCACAAGTCGCAGCACAGATCATCAAAGCAATGAAGCAAGGTAAACGCCGTGTCTATGTGACTAAACGCTGGCGCCTCGTCGCTTGGCTTACTGTGTTATTACCCGAATTTATCTATAACACTCGTCACTGGAAGGCTAAAAAGCCAAAGCGCTAAGTCGGCTTAACCTGAGTGGAACATGCGCGATAAAAGTGCAGAAACGAAAAAGGAGCCTAAGGCTCCTTTTTTACGCTTATCTGATCCGTAGATTAGAAAGTGTAACCTACGCTGACCATATAAACCCATGGGTCAATATCGGTACCAATAACCACAGTGTCACCCGATAATTTAAACTTCACATCGCTGCTAATTTGCGCGTACCACACGGAAGCGTTCACTAACCAGTTTTTGTTAACCTGATAATCAATACCTGCTTGTGCCGCTAAGCCCCAAGACGTGGTCATACTCAAGTCAGTTAACGCACCACCTAAATCATTGGTGAATTCATTATCATAAAAGTTAGTGTAATTAACACCGACGCCAATGTAAGGGCGAACCACTGATTGAGAATTACCGAAATAGTACTGCGCCACTAAAGTTGGCGGCAGTTGCTTAGTTTCAGCAATTTTACCTACGCCAGCCAAAGAAACATCGTGGCTAAAAGGCGTTGCTGCTAATAACTCTACCCCAAAGTTATCAGTCAACATATAACCGAAGTTCAAACCAAGTTGAGTATTGTTACTCACTTTGAACTCACCAAAAGTTGCAACTGGGTCGCTTGATTCGTTTGGCGCAACAACGATAGCACCCGCACGAACGATAATGTCACCTGCTTGGTGAGCCGATACAGAAGCAGAAAAACCAGCAGCTAAAAGGGTGGCAGCGATCAGTGTAGAAACAGTATTTTTGTTCATCATCATACTCCATATGTACAACATAGGTTTTTGTTTTAAATTACATCCTTAACAATTGACGCCTACACTGCCAGAGAAGCGCGGCTGATTTATTGATCCAAATCAAAGTGAATGACCAATACTCATTTCTAGGTACAGCCTATGGGAGCTAAATCACGAAATTCAAACATTTATCGACAGTACACCTTTGTTTTCTGTGAGCTCAGTTCTTTATTAGTCATCACTAATGACTACAGCAAGAGGTAGACACCATTAGCGAAACTAACATTTGAATAACAATAAAAAGCACTTAGCTGAGGGGGATTTGGCCATTAAGTTCAAATTGGTGGGACTAGATGGGGAAGAATAGAAGCAGAAAACGGCCGAACCCAAACGGCTTAAGGATGATACCCATACTGTTAGCGGTCTAAATTAGTGAGTAACTAAATTGAGTCGCTATGTTGAGTCGCTAAATTACATGGTGCAATTGAGTGAGCTGCTGGGGTCGAATTAAGAATGAATGAGCAGATCAGCTTGTGCGGCAACACTCAAGCAAGGGATACTGAGTGAGCCAACCCTTAGTCGCGACTCTGTGATGAAACACGGATAATGCTCGCTTTGGATTGGCGCTCAGTTTGAGTGCAAACAGGGAGTTAAGCCCAAAGGGAGCCACCAGCTCAATATCGTAATACGCTGCATGATTTATCATCCCAACACAAGTCTGAGTCTGAGTATCAGATTTTACATCAACAACTTGATAGCTTACCCCGACTGCGGTTTCAAGTTCTGGCCAATAGGACATAGCATCAACACAAGATGTGTAAGCCATGTCTTGATTTCGAACATGCAGGCGCGCCTGATTCTTCACCGACCAAGGTAACTCAGGGGCAAGCTGATTAAGATAGGTTTCAATTGCCAGATCCCGCTCAGGACTAATATCTAACGGGCAAAAATAGATCAGATCGATATCGTTCAGTGGACTCAACTCAAATCCGTGCAAGCGATCCCAGACTAAATTACGGACAAATCCCGCCGCAAGGCACCACTGCGGCATTGAGTGTACTTTGGTGCATTGGAGCACAAGTTCAAGCGCCCTCACCCGCTCGCAATCTTGGGTTATCCATTTGAGTAATCGATGCTTTAGCTCTGCTTCACACATAGCATCATCCATAACATTATTCATAGCACCATTCAGAACATGACTCATACATTACTCATAACAGTATCGTTCGCTTCAATATCAAATAACACCACGGGAATGACATTCGGCTTACTCCACTTCGCCATCGGTTTCTGAGCACTTTACGACCTCATGACAGAATAGAGATACGAGACTATAAATAGGTGCCATCACCGCCAAATAAATCCAAAAACCATATACATCTTTGTCTAGCAGATTAACGCTAAGAATATAGATGGGCACGAACAGTAGCATCCAATTTATTATATTGAGTTTGTACCGTATCGGCTTATCACAATGACAGCAGCGTCCTTCCTTAATCGGCACTTCCTTAGCGCCGAGTTTACCTTTGCAATACGGACATTTTTTACTAAAAAGCATTTAAACTCCATCGCAGAGATTAGACTCGCAACACAAGCCTCATCATCCATTCTTTCAATTCGTAAAGACTATATCCGCACTATTCGTTACAAAGCATCACACAGCATCCGCTTGGCGCTCTGGGGCCGCATCGGCAAAAGCTTCTAGCTGATTACACTCAGTCCACACGCGCATGATATTGGGATAAGGCGTTAAATCCACATTAAAACGCTGAGCGTTATACACCTGCGGCACTAAACACAAGTCGGCTAATGTCACTGTATCCCCAAAGCAGTAACGACCACTGTGCCTTTTCAACAAGATTTCTAGGGCAGCAAAACCACTTGCAACCCAGTGGTGATACCAAGTATTTTTAGCCGCTTCATCGACCCCTAAGGTTTGAGTTAAATACTGCAATACCCGCAAGTTATTTAATGGATGAATTTCACAGGCTACCGTGAGTGCCATGGCGCGCACATGGGCACGCTCAAGAGCCGATGCAGGCAATAATGGCGACAGTGGGTGTATCTCATCAAGATATTCGATAATGGCTAAGGATTGCGACAATGCATCTGCATCTAACTCATCGTCCATCACTAAGGTTGGCACTAACTCCAGCGGATTGAGCGCACTGTAGGCCGCTTTATGTTGCTCGCCGCCATCACGTACAAGATGCACAGACAACTGCTCGGCTGAAATACCCTTAAGATTGAGGGCGATGCGAACACGGTACGCCGCGCTTGAGCGCCAATAACCATAAAGCTTCATATTTTCATGTCCTTATAAAAGTCTGTATAAAAACGGGGCAATTAAGCCCCGTTAGTTTGAGTCGATGTAGCCCTTTAAGGGAAAGCCTTAGGCTTTGTATTCAACCACTTTTTGATCGATAGAACCGAAAATCGTTACATCGTTGTCATCGAGCATTTCGATGCGCACAGTATCGCCAAAACGCATAAATGGCGTAGTGGCTTTGCCTTCAGCAATCACTTCTAGCATACGTTTTTCCGCTAAACAGCTAGAGCCTGCGCTACGGTCATAGTTAGAAATAGTACCAGAGCCAATAATCGCGCCAGCGCCCAATGGACGGGTTTTTGCAACATGTGAAACTAACTGGCTGAAATTAAAGGTCATATCGACGCCGGCATTCGGACGGCCAAATAACTCACCGTTTAAATGGGTGATCAGCGGTAAATGCACTTTAGAATCTTCCCAACGTGCGCCCAGTTCATCCGGCGTCACTGCCACAGGTGAAAAACTGCTCGATGGCTTAGATTGGAAGAAACCAAAGCCTTTCGCCAACTCACCAGGGATTAAGTTACGCAGTGACACATCGTTCACTAACATCAACAATTTAATATGCTTAGCCGCATTGTCGCTGCTCACGCCCATAGGCACATCATCGGTAATGATCGCGATTTCAGATTCGAAATCGATACCCCAGTCTTCACTCGCCAGTGGAATATCGGCTTTAGGGGCAATAAAACTGTCTGAACCACCTTGATAGAACAGCGGATCTGTCCAGAAGGTTTCAGGCATTTCTGCGCCGCGAGCCTTACGGACTAACTCAACGTGATTCACATAAGCGCTGCCATCGGCCCATTGGTAGGCACGCGGTAGTGGCGACAAGCACTTAGCTTCGTCAAACGCTTGGGCGTTATCTAACATGCCTTCATTTAACGCGTCGTACAATTCTTGCAATTGCGGTTTCAGTAAATCCCAACCGTCGAGTAATTGCTGCATAGTGTGGGCAATAGCAGGAACGGCAACCGTTTTAGTGAGATCGCGGCTAACTAACATCAACTGACCATCGCGGCGACCATTGTTATAACTTGCAAGTTTCATATTGGCTCCAGTGCTTCTAAGGCTAGGCGTACAATTTTATTGTGCTGGAAAACGCGCGGCGTCATTCAGCTTATATTCGGCGATTTTAATCGGACTCTTTGACTCATTAAGGGCGCACACGTTACGCAGTCCGCGCCAACAGAGGCATGCCCTTTTGCTTGCTTTAACGTATTTGTTGCGCGTAGAAATACCCGAAGCTGGCGCAGATTCCTATAGCGTGACCCAAATCACATTTGGGTCAATTATTTCACATTTCGTAAACTAATCATTACGTTTATAACCTAGTTGCCGCTTATCAATATCTCGGTAAGCAATATGCCTGAAAAGTCGGCAACTAAGTGGAACGATACTGTTACATCTATCGCGTCAAGCCAGCAAGACTCGGCTTAACGACGCTTGGCTATCTTGTACTCACGCAGCTTATTGGCAATAGCGGTGTGCGACACCCCGAGCTTTTTCGCTAACTGCCGAGTACTCGGATAGGCTGGATATAATCGACGCAACAGACTCGCTTCAAACTGCTTCATTGCATCGTCGAGATTGCCTTCAAACTCATTATCAAAGTAACCAAAACCTTCGGCGTAGGACGGCAGTTTTAATTGTTCTACCGTCAACTCGGCCGAACCATCCCACATAGACACAGCTCTAAATACTGCGTTCTTTAATTGGCGTACGTTACCTGGCCAAGCGTAGGTGAGCAAATGATCGCGGCACTGGGCCGAAATCCGCCGCACTGGGCTAGATAACTGTTGACTGTAATGTTCGAGGAACATTTCCGTCAGTGGAATGATATCGACTTTACGCTCGCGCAGTGACGGTATGTGATAACTCAGCACATGGATGCGATAGTACAAATCTTCCCTAAACTCACCGGTTTGGCACAGTTCGGCTAAATTTTTCTGGGTTGAGCAGATGATCCGCACATCGGCGCGGACTTCTTCATCGCCGCCTATGCGTCTAAAGGTACCATCTTGCAATAGCCGAAGCAGCTTAACTTGGGCGGCCTTAGACATTTCAGCCACTTCATCGAGAAATACTGTGCCGCCTTTAGCTTCTTCAAAGAAACCCCGTTTAACGACTTTGCCCTGACTGACATAACCGAATAGTTCTTCTTCGGCGGCGCTGTCGGGCAGAGCGGCGCAGTTGATGGCGATAAAGGGTTTCTCACGGCGCATGCTGGCATCGTGGCTGGCTCTGGCCATTAATTCTTTGCCAGTACCCGTTTCACCTGTGATCAATAAAGGCGCATCGAGCTGGGCCATCCGCCGCGCTTGCTTAAGCACTTCCTTCATTTTGTCACTGCTGGCTAATACATTTTCAAAGCCAGTGGTTTGATTCTGCAGCGCGTTAAATTGTTTTCCAACCCGCGCAGGGGATTTTAGCGACACCACAGCGCCAACTAAGATGGTTTTTTCATCCTCATCGGGCAGGTAAATCGGCAGCATTTCAGCTAAATATTCGTTTGGACCAATTTGTACCCTCGCCGCTTGCGGTAAGACTTGGCTTTCGCTCAACCAGCGGCTGAAGTTAAAACCTTGCACCCAATGATTGAGCGACTCTTCGAGCACTTCGTGCTCACCCATGCCGATATTGAGCAAGGCGGACTCGTTAACGATACGGATACGCGCTTTGGCATCAATGGAGAAAACGGAGTCAGGTAAGGTTTTGAGCAAGGTTTTAAGGGCGTAATGTTCTTGCTCTGAGGGCATAAACGACACCGTACGCACATCATGGACACTTTCCACTTTGCGGATCTGCGGCATCAAGGCACTTAAGGTTTCAAAACTGATTTCGGCAAATTGTAAGTACAGGAATCCTTGGTTACTGGCATCAATAGCAATTAAATTAATACCATAACGCTCTAACACGACTAAGATATCTTTGGCTAAACCAACACGATCCTGACAGCTGACTTCCAAGCGCATAATGACTGATATTCCCTTTTTTGATTCGAATTTTGGGGATAAACCGTGCAGAGCTATTTTTCGCCTTAAGCTTTACAACAAAAATGACGCTTGCTAGGCAAGTTGTTACCTTAACGAAAACGTCAGCGATGAGGGTAAATAGCAGAGCCCATATACGTTAGAAGGTTAAACAGAAAGTGGCAAGCCTAGTTTACAGTTGAATTGTAACAGGAAGAAAAAATCAGCATCGAAAAATAGATTAAGATGCTGATTAAATTGGCGAATTAATTAGACTAATAACTGGTCTGTCTTGGCGGCCATGATGAAGTCGTTCTTATGTAGACCCTTGATAGAGTGTGACCACCAAGTGACGGTCACTTTGCCCCATTCAGTGAAAATGCCTGGATGATGGAATTCTTCTTCCGCTAAATCCGCCAGCTTATTTGTGAATGCCATCGCCAGTTTAAAGTTTTTAAACTTGTAAACGCGCTCAAGCTGCATTACGCCATCACGCACTTGCACTCCCCAGTCGGGGATCATACGAATAAGTTCAGCCAATTCTTCATCGGTCACTTTAGGTGCGTCGGCTTGGCACGCTTCACATTTCATATTCGATAACGCTGTCATACATACTCCTCTTGGCAACATTGATTAGGGATATTCAGTTGCACTTTACTCATTTTCTATTAATAACTTAAATCACATCACTCAATCAGATGGCTAAATTAGATGTCAGCCAAATAACGAGTCAACTCATCAATCTAATCGAGGCTAACTCGCCTTGGCTTTTGGCGGAAACTTAGGGGCAAATAAACCTAACTGACGCGCCTTAGTGACATAACCCATGATGTCCATCTTGGCAATTTCATCCAGCATATCAATATGCTCAATCACATAATAAATCGGTTGCATAATGTCGATCCGATATGGGGTGCGCAGCACATTTAATAAATCAAAGGGTTGACGCTCTGGCACATCACTTTCCATCGCATACAAGGTTTCACCGGGCGAGCTTAAAATGCCGCCGCCATAGATACATAAGGCGCCGTCTTTAGGCTGTAGTAAACCAAACTCAACCGTAAACCAGTACAAACGCGCTAAAAATACCCTTTCCTCTTTGCTGGCATGTAAACCTAACTGGCCATACATATGAGAGAAATTGGCAAATGAAGGATTGGTGAGCAAAGGGCAGTGACCAAAAATCTCGTGGAAGATATCTGGCTCTTGCAAGTAATCAAACTCTTCCTTGCGGCGAATAAAGGTGGCCACAGGAAACTCTTTATTTGCCAGTAATTCAAAAAAACGGCCGAAGGAAATCAGCGCAGGTACCGCCGCCGTTTTCCAGCTAGTGGTCGCTTGTAATACCGCATCAATTTCGGCAAGTTGCGGAATGCGATCCTTTGGCATACCCAAGGCATCGAGCCCTTGCAGATATTCCTTGCAGGCACGACCGGGAAGATTAACGGCTTGACGGGCGTAAAGCTGACGCCAAATATCGTGCTCTTCTTGCGGGTAATGGATAAACCCAGTGTCATCGGCTCTGTGAGCGATGTACTCTGTTCCTTTCGTCATAATCTTCACTTGGTGGCTAACACTCATGACTCCATAGTGGTCTAAGGCTTTAAATTTGTTAACTCCCTCACACTTTATTCTTGTGCCGCTACTGTGACGTAAACGTAAAGCAAATATTACAAGGTCATTAAAATCCCCCTGCTGGTACATGCCATGAATGCTGGATTAGATCCACTGTGCTACTTTTGCTAAAACTTACGTAAAGTTTGCCGTTAAAATGCTTAAATATCCGAAGTTTTCAGCGTTTGTAAATAGCTTTTCTGTGCAGGTCATTTACAATATTGGCCATTAACCGCATCTCCTTGACCTAAAAGGTTCGCAATGAAACAACATCAAATTCGTAAAGCCGTTATTCCTGTCGCAGGCCTAGGCACTCGTATGCTTCCAGCGACCAAAGCGATTCCAAAGGAAATGTTACCGGTTGTCGATAAGCCATTGATCCAATATGTGGTCAGTGAAGCTATCGCTGCTGGGATCAAAGAAATTGTCCTAGTGACCCACGCCAGTAAAAACTCTATCGAAAACCACTTCGATACCAGTTTCGAATTAGAAGCCCAACTCGAGCGCCGCGTTAAACGTCAGTTACTCGAAGCCGTACAATCTATCTGTCCTAAAGACGTGACTATCATTAGCGTGCGTCAATCTCAGGCGAAAGGATTAGGCCACGCCATTTTGTGTGCAAAATCTGTCGTCGGCGATGCACCATTTGCAGTATTGCTGCCTGATGTGATCATCGATGAAGCCAGCTGTGATCTGCGCCGCGATAACTTAGCCGCTATGGTTACCCTGTTTGATGAAACCCAAGTGGGTCAAATCATGGTTGAAGGCGTGCCACACAATGTCGTTAACCAATATGGTATTGCTGATGTGAATGGCCATGATTTACAACCTGGAGAATCAGAACCATTAGTCGAACTGGTTGAGAAACCAGCCGTGGATGAAGCGCCGTCTAACTTAGCCGTTGTAGGCCGTTATGTATTACCTGCCAGCATTTGGCCACTACTGGCTAAAACCCCTGCAGGCGCGGGCGATGAAATTCAATTAACCGATGCAATTGCTATGTTAATGAAGCAAGAAACCGTGAACGCTTATTATATGGAAGGTAAGAGTCACGACTGTGGTAACAAACAAGGGTATATGCGCGCGAACGTTGAATACGCCCTGCGCCACAGCGAAATCGGTGAAGATTTTGCGCAATATTTAAAAACCGTTGTAAAAGGGATGAAGTAATGACGATTTTAGTGACCGGTGGTGCTGGCTATATTGGCACTCACACTGTGGTAGAACTGCTCAATGCTGGCAATGACGTGATTGTGTTAGACAACTTGTCTAATTCGAGCATAGAAGCCTTAAATCGAGTCGAGCGGATCACAGGTAAATCGGTCATTTTCTATCAAGGCGATATTCTCAATAAAGCCTTATTACAGAAAGTGTTTAACGATCATGCTATCGATTCGGTTATTCACTTTGCTGGATTAAAGGCTGTGGGTGAATCCGTCGCTAAACCCCTTAAGTATTATGAGAATAACGTCACAGGAACCCTGATCCTCTGCCAAGTTATGGCGGAGTTTAAGGTGAAAAATCTCGTTTTCAGCTCATCGGCCACTGTATATGGCGATCCAGCTAGTTTGCCTATCACCGAAGACTTTCCCACTGGAGCGACCAATCCCTATGGTCAGTCTAAGTTGATGGTTGAACATATATTGGCAGATGTACACAATGCCGATCCGAGCTGGAATATCGCTCGTCTGCGTTATTTTAATCCGGTTGGCGCCCATACCAGTGGCTTAATCGGCGAAGATCCTAATGATATCCCTAACAACTTAATGCCCTTTATTGCGCAGGTTGCTGTGGGTAAACGTGCCGCCTTAAGTGTGTTTGGTGATGATTATCCGACTCATGATGGAACTGGCGTGCGTGACTATATCCATGTGGTGGATTTAGCCAATGGCCATTTAAAAGCACTGGCAAAATTGGCCACTAAACCGGGTCTGGTCACCTATAACTTAGGCACAGGCCAAGGATATAGTGTTTTAGACATGGTTCATGCCTTTGAAAGAGCCTGTGGTAACACCATTGCCTACCAAATTGCGCCACGTCGCCCGGGTGATATTGCCGCCTGCTACGCCGATCCAACCCACGCAAGGGAAGATCTTGGCTGGCAAGCAACACATACGCTAGCAGATATGGCCAACAGTAGCTGGCATTGGCAATCGACCAATCCCAATGGTTACAACGGCTAACAAATTGAATGGCTTGTGGAAATATCCCAAGCCATTTTTCTTTATCACTGTGAATACACCCATCACTTTAAATAACTAACCGTTCGAGGAGCAACATGACTCAAAGTATTAATCACAGTCGTCGTAACCTCTTTCGCCGCCGTAAAGATAATGCCTTGAGGCCGCCTTGGGTGCGTGATGATATCGAGTTCACCGATGTATGCACTCGCTGCTCAGCCTGTATTGAGGTGTGTGAAACCCAGATCATCATCAAAGGCGATGGCGGATTTCCTGAAGTCTCCTTTAAAGACAATGAGTGCACATTTTGTACGCTTTGCGCTAAGGCATGCCCTGAAAATATCTTCGATTTAGCCCAAACACCTTGGTCGTATCACGCCCATATTCAACAGAGTTGTTTAACCTTTCAAGGGATCTGGTGCCAAAGTTGTAAGGATGCCTGTGAACCAAGAGCCATCAGTTTTGTGTTCAATATTGGCCAAGCTCCACGTCCGCAAATAGACCTTGAACTTTGTACCGGATGCGGCGCCTGTGTGGCTCCCTGCCCTAGCAAGGCCATTGAAATAACCCGATCGACTTAATGCAGCAAAGCCATCGCATTAACTCATACAAAGCTGTGCTTATCATACGTTTTACGCTAGTATCGCGCCTCTATTGAACTCAGTTAATCCCTTCTCGAATTAAGTTGATTTATGATGATGTTTGTAAAAAAACTGTTCTTCCCCCCTAAAAAAAGTCCCTCTTTTAGCTTTATTTCTCGAGGCACTAAACTCACGGGGAACATCGAATTAACGGGCGACGTGCTTGTTGGCGGTGATATCCAAGGTCAACTGCTTTCTGAGGCTAATATCACGATAGAACAAGGCGGTACGATTCAAGGCGAAGTAAAGTGCCATGAATTTATCGTTGACGGACACTTCAAAGGCAGACTCATTTGTGAGCGTTTAGTGATCCAGCGTAATGGCGTTGTCGATGGCGAAGTGGCGAGTACTTCAATGCAAATTCTTGAGGGCGGCCAGTTTATCGGCATGCGGATTAAAGAAGATGCGCCAACCATTTATTCCCATGCAATAGGCCACACTCCTGCAACAGACAATCGTAACTTATCGCACGTACAAAACGATGTTATAGAATCTCGCTAAAACGGCGAATAAATGACACTCGCAAGCTCACCCACTTAGGCGAGCTTGTATTTTTAGCTCGATCTTTTTTTAATACCCCGACTCAAAGCCCTTCACTTACCAACCAAATAACTGCCTGCGAAATAGCACGCTTTACAATGGTTAAATAATTGTTATTTTACCGAGAGTGATCACAGTTAATCCGCACGACTGCTGTTAATCTTAGTGGCTAATAGCGGCGGTTCGGGTAATAGCAAGGAGCAGAGTCAGGGCCACAGAATGCCCTTAATAACCCCGCAAAAAATAGTTAAGACTCATATAGGGCAACATACAAAATGAGCAACGCATTACTCAAACAAATCTGTGAACTCGATGTTTTTACCTTACTGGTATTTAAGAGTATTTTCGACACAGGGCACGCGAACAGTGCCGCCAAAGCGTTGGATGTTTCTGCACCGAAAATCAGCCGTTGTCTCAACGCATTACGCCTGACCTTTAACGATGAACTCTTCTATCGCCGACAACAGGGGCTAAAACCCACTCCCCTAGCAGAAAGCCTGTATGTGGCTATTTGCCAGTTTACTGAATCGGTTTATCACCTCGAACAATCAGCAACTCAGATACAAAATGCAGCCATCAATGCCGATTTACCGCTGCATATTGCCGCCTGTAATGGGCTATTGAGCTTTTTAGCGCCACAATTAAGCACGCCGGACGTCGCCCAAGCGCTAGGACAAATACGTTTACATAAATGGCAGGAAAATAGCGCTGAGTTAATCCACGCAGGTGCGCTGGATTTTGGTATTACCTTAGAAAGTGCTGAAAATAAAGAATTAAGCTATACCAAACTGGGCTCAGTCAATGGCGTTTACATCGTTGCCGCCAAACAACATCCTCTGTGGCAGATTGAAACCGATATTACCTTAGAGCAAATCTGTCGCCATCCATTCCTGTACCAAGAAGTGAAGGGCTTTAATAGCAAAATTGACCCCTTAGAATTATTTTGCCAGCGCCAAGGCCTCTTGCTACCAGCGGTGGATAAAGTCATCGACAGGGAGGAGTGGTACGCCCATTTACTCACCATGAAGAGTGTGGCTTTTTGTTCCAGCATTGATATGCACACAGTAAAACATATGCCCGGATTACACTTAGAACGCCTAAGCGATACAGAGCTCAATCGACTCCACGATACTATGATGGCGCCACAATATTATCTTATTGAAAAACCAGCCATTCATCGGCGCTACAGCCAGAGTCAAAGCGCGCTTGTCGTACGTTCCTTACTTGCCGCGCTCGACCCCGCACGCTAACGCGAGACAATAAGCTCAGCCAAGCTCGTGGATATAATGTTTACTAAACCTTGTTTACATCATTGCGATGAGTCGATGTTAAACGGGGTTTAGGTAGTAAAAGACCGAAGTTTAAAACAGCAAAATTTCATCGATATTTTATCTCTTAACAAGGCTTATCCTCAGACGACAGTACCGCTTATTTTTCCCGTCGCTTTGATGCTTAAAACGTCAATTCCATCACTCAGATTTAGGCTATCTTAGCCTCGTGTATTTTGCTTAACCGAAAATGAATTCTTCACTGAAGCCCAAGTTGAAAAATATAAATTGTGATGCCCATCATGGCTTTCCAGCTGAATTTCATTATTTAAAATATCAAAATGCAAATTTTAGAATTCCCATTCACGTTTGTTAAATCATCGTTCACATATCAGATACAAACTTGCAAATACCACTTTATAAGTAGGTGAATCCTCCTATATTAGAGGCACTGCACACGCAGTCTTATAGAAAGAAAAAGGGACGCGATGATGAAAAACTACAATAAATCTCTACTGGCACTGGCTCTCGTCAGTACCTTAAGCCTTACCGCCTGCGGGGACGGAAGCGATGGTCAAGATGGGGCACCTGGCACACCAGGTACACCCGGAACACCAGGCACTCCCGGAACACCAGGTACACCCGGAACCCCTGCGGGCTCCTTCGCAACGACTGCTCAATCTATTACTGATCTGGCTTTCACTTTAAGTCCAGCGGACATTAAAGTGACCAGCAGTGAAGGCTTTAGCGTTAAATTTACTGTTACCGGAAAAAATGCTAACAAAGATGTTCCTTTTACAGGACTCGATAAAGTTGCGCTTTATTCTTTAACGGCAAATGAAAATACCTCAGGTACTGGCGCCCCTATTCAATGGCAAAACAATGCCATGGCGAACGCCGCAGGTACTTCGCTAACTTGTACCTTAGATGGTCTTAACGGTACTAAAAATGCTTGTACTTTAACCGAAGATACAGCAACACCAGGCACTTACACTGCAACTTGGGCACATGATGGCGCAGCGCCAATCATTAATCCCAATGATAATCCAAATGCAGTACACAGAATATTTCTACGTGCTTACAACGTCACTGACAGTGCAGGCGTAGCCTTATCTGACAAGATTTTATCTGTACCCGTTGACTTTATCCCTGCCACTGATGAACTTGCATCATCAGGTAAAGATACCGTCAGTAGCGCAGCCTGTGAAAAATGTCACGGTGAAGCAGATGGCCATATCGCCAATATTTCAGCCCACCATAACTACCAAGGCGTTAAAAATTGTGTGACCTGTCATAACCCAGATCAAATCCCAAGTGATGCAGATCTAGCCGCAGGTTTGATATTTGACTTTGCACCTATGATCCACAGGATCCACTCTGGCGCAGAAAACGCAGCAAACTTCGATACTAGCAATAATACCGCTAAAGAATGGAGTGAAATTGGCTTCCCATCTGATCTGAAAGAATGTACTTCTTGTCATACTACGGACCAACCTAGCTATAACACTATTTACGCCCAAGCTTGTGTAGGCTGCCATATGACAGTCAACTTTGCGACCGGTGAAAACCACTCTGAATTTGCCCTAGCTCAAGCAGATGATACTCAATGTAGCTCTTGCCACGGCACAGGTAACTTGTCGCCTGCGGTGGTGCATAGTGTCGGTAAACGTGCAGAGTATGCTTCTCTGTTCAAAGTTGACTTCACCAGTGCTACAACAGTTCCATCGGCTACTCTAGGCATGAAAACCTTAACCTTAACAGCCAATGTCACCTTAAATGGTGCGCCAATTGCTGATGGTACATCGTTAAAAGCCTACAACGCGACCACTAACCCAACAGCGATGTTTGTCGCTAATGGTCTATTGATCGGTAATGTGGCCACTGACGGTACTGTGTACTCTTGGAGAGATGTTAAACCTGCAGCAATCAGCCTGAAACTGGAAAACGGTTCGCTTGCTGGTGGCGTGTTAACTATCGTTAAAGATATCCCAGATGCGCAAGCTGTGGGCACTCTCTACGTAGGTTCAGAAGCCAACTTCTGTGCTAAAGCGGGTAAAGTGGTTAGCTGTAATACTCCAAGCTTAGAGTTTGGTCCAACTAGCCCTATCGGTAACGAAGCTGCAGTGAAATTCTATAGCCCAGATGGTAGCGCAGTCACTAAAGCCCGTATGGCTGATCCTACTCGTATCACAGTCGCAGAAACTAAGTGTAATGCTTGTCATGGCACTTTAGATTATGCAAAAGGTTCAAGACACGGCGCTTACACCTTCGACCAATGTATGCACTGCCATAACGACACCACTGGCGCTTCTGGCCACGGTGCAACTGGCTATAAAGGCGATGATGGTAAGTTAGTTGTTAATCCTGAAGTGACCTTCAATAACAAAGACCTATTCACAGTTGCTCACCGTTTCCACAGCGGTAACTTCGGTGTAGTAGAAGGTATCTTCCGCGATGCGAAAGGTGGTTTGTTCGGTTATCCTGCGGTTGAAACAGATTGTGCGGCTTGTCATAAAGACAATGCCAAACTGTTTGCAACTGACGGTGGTTTAACTTCAGGCAAACGCTCAATCAAAGTAGGTGCTTACTACATTAGCCCAGTAGCTGAATCATGCCGTACTTGTCACGCTCACTCTGATGCGGCAGCTGTCGCTCACTTTAGAAGTAACGGTGCGGTAGTAGAAGCGGATGCAATGACAGATCCTAACCTACCAGTAGAATCTTGCGCGACCTGTCATGCTGAAGGAAAAACCTACGGCGTAGATAAGGTACACGCAGAGTAGCACAGCAGTACTAGTACCTTTGGGTTGCCCCTGCACAACCCAAACTTCATCTCTGCAACTCATTGGGGACCCTTAGGGTCCCCTTTTTTATTGCCAATTATCTTCACGTAAAAATGCAATATCAATCGTATTAATAACTGCGATAAAGACTTAATCCGCTAAGCGACTGGCTTGTGCAATCCGTTGTCTAAGCAGCTTGATAAAGTCCTTAGCTTCTCTGTCCAAACTGTCGTGGGGAATATACAAGTGATAACCTAAACGCGTATCTAACATCACGCAGCGATGCCCAAACATCGCCAATACACCGCGATAACGATCCCCTTCTATCACCAAAGGACCAAACTCTGCGCCGAGATAAGTTTCTAAAGTCGCTAAGTCTTCATCTTGCGAGGCTGCAGTCACTAATAAAGGCCGCTGCTCTGTTAATAAGCCGGTGGCTAAGCGCAAGGAGATATTATCCAAAATAGGATTTAAGTGTTTTAGCTTAATGCCTAAATAAGATAACTCTATGGTATCTAATCCATTAGTCACCCGCGGAATATCGACCCTTTGAATATTATCCCAACCGATAGACACTTTGCCGCGGCGATGAAAATAGGTCAGCCCCTTGTCATCTAATGCTAGGGTCGTTTCCGGCTCATACACCTTAGCTAAACCGAGAATAAGTGAAATAGCGCCCAAACTAAAAAACATCAAACCCACGGCAAACAAGGCTGGCCACGTTAGAAAAAGTCCCAACCCCAGCAGCAGACTTAAGCCACCCAGCCAAGTTAAGGTTAACCCATTTCGTTTTGATAAAGGACGCACTGACATTATTTCTGACTCAATTGTCATTGTTCATCTTCCTGTTAACACTCACTATCTTTAGATTGAAGTCGGAAACCACACCCTTAACTTGCCATCTTTAACTTACGGTCTTTAACCATAACCACAAACGGCCAATATATTCGTGAATCGCCCGCTGAGAGGCCACTAGATTATCCGCCGTCAAACGCCACCAAAAATCATCTCTCCCAATAAAATCCGTTGGTGCGGCTTCAGGATGTAAACCTTTAGCGGTGAAGATAGCCATAGCCCGTGGCATATGAGTGGCCGATGTGACTAAGCGAAAGGGTTCTTCGCCTAATTCCCACTGTAAATATTGCGCTTCTTCTATCGTATCTCGCGCTAAAGGGAATTGAATGATCCGACGTTTATCAACGCCCAGTTCAACTGCGGCTTTCGCCATCATTTCAGCATGGGAAACCTGCGTGAGTTCACCGCCCCAACCGCTGACAATCAACTTGCATTCTTGGCCTAAATTAAGTTGTCTGACACCTTCACTAAGCCTTGCAAGCGCTACTGCAGACAAGGATTGCACCGCAGTCGCACCTTGAATATCCGAGTGCGCCGAACCTAATACCATCACAAAACAGGCGCCAGCGATGGGCGTAGAATTAATAGGGTAAGCCGCTTCTAATGGCCGCACTAATGTATTTACACTCAGTTGACTGCTTAAAAAGAGTAAGAGAAAGAAGGCGCACGATACTAAGTATTTCGCCATACTCCGACGGCGCCATACCAGAAAAGAAATGACTAATAACAATAGGATAAAGGGTATCGGCATTATCCCCTGTGAAACAACTTTCTTAACCCAAAACATGATGTCCATGCCAAGCAACCCAAAAGAGCGCAATCATAGCATCAAAATACGGCGAAACGCATAGCAGATAACATTAGCCCAGCGTTTTGCTGGGCTAATGTTTATAAAACGTATAAGCCATTAAGCATTGATTTAAAAGCCTAATAAGCTCACTAGATGAGTACAGATATCCAAGCGAAGATTACTTTTCCCATAACCAAGCGGCGCCGCGCACACCCGATGAACAACCATAAAGATTCTGCACCACAGGTGTATGGCACTCACGCCCCACCACATAATGGGCCAGCAATGCCGGTAATCTTGGGTAAATCGCCGCGACATTCGACATACCGCCGCCCAGCACTATAGCATCGGGATCGAGCATATTGATCACATGGGCGAGTGAGCGAGCGAGCCTATCCATATAACGATCAAACGCAGCGACCGCAATCACATCCCCCTCATCGACTAACAACATAATATCGGCACCTGATTTTGCAGCAGCACGCACTGTGCCCGCCGCCGTCAATGCCGCATTAAAATCACGCACAAAGCCAGTGCCAGAGATAAAGGTCTCGATACAATCTGGATTGCCACAGAAGCAACGGGTGGTATTAAACTCTTCCTTAGTCATCCAAGGCAGAGGATTATGACCCCATTCACCGCCGATACCATTACCCCCGCCGTGCACTTTGCCGTTAATTGCCACGCCAGCGCCACAGCCAGTGCCTAGAATCACACCAAACACCACAGATGCGCCAGCGGCGGCACCATCGACCGACTCTGATACCGCAAAGCAGTTTGCATCATTGGCAACCCGCACTTCACGCTGTAACAACTCCCCTAAATCCACATCGAGGGGATGACCATTGATCCACGTTGAATTGGCGTTTTTCACTAAACCTGAATAGGGCGATACCACACCAGGAATTCCCACACCGACTGTGCCTTGCTCGCCGAGTGTCGCTTCCGCTTCCTTAACTAAATTGACAACCGCGGCAAGCGTGCCCTGATAGTCACGTGGCGTCGTCACACGTTTGCGAAATAGCTCATTACCTTCATCACTCAGTGCGACTAATTCTATTTTTGTTCCGCCTAAATCGACGCCCATGCGCATCATGAATACTACTCCAGTGTTTAGCCCGCCCTTTCATCAACGAATATCGATGCTAGGCGGTTGTTATTTCACCCAGCCTGGGGCTGTGGCAATAAAGTAAGGGTTTAAAATGTCAGGTTTTTGATTATAAGTTAATGGTTCACCTGACTCATAACAGACAACTGTGCCGCCTGCACTTTCGAGCACAGCTTGCGCCGCCGCAGTATCCCATTCGCTGGTAGGGCCTAGCCTGGGGTACAGATCGGCACTGCCTTCTGCCAACATACAAAACTTAAGCGAGCTACCCACACTTAAGATGTCATGCTCGCCAAACTGTTGTAAATATTGCGCTAAACCTGGGCTCAAGTGCGAGCGGCTGCCAACAATCATCGGCATTTCGCGTGGCGTGTTGGCGCCCAATAAGGGGCTCTCTTGACCCGCTTGTTGACGCCATGCACCTAAATGCTTAGCGCCGTAATAATAGGTATCGAGCACAGGCGCATAAACCACACCTGCGATAGCAACCCCTTGATGGATAAGCGCAATATTGACGGTAAACTCGCCATTGCGCTTAATAAACTCCTTAGTGCCATCTAAAGGGTCAATCAACCAATAGGTTTGCCATTGACGACGCACGTCCCACGCAATATCCGCCGCTTCCTCAGACATAATAGGAATACCGACAAACTGCTGCGCCAATGCCGCCACTATCACGTGGTGCGCGGCTAAATCGGCGGCCGTCACGGGGCTATCGTCACCCTTGTGGCTCACCGAAAAGTCATCATGACCATAAACAGTCATAATGGCATCGCCCGCCGCTTTGGCAATCGCGACCACTTGCAATAGATCTTGTTTGGTCAATGTCTGTGCTATTGTCGTCTTGTTTGTCACTGAAACGTCCTTAATGCATTAAATATCTTGGCATTATGCCATTGTCATCCAAGGGGAATTTAGAACAAATTCATCATACATCAAGCAAAATAGACTAAGACTCGCGGCCTAAACCACGGCACACAAAACCACAGATTAACAAAGTGATTACGATACTAAGGCAAGCCATCGGCGCTGAGAAGGGGCTTGAGTCCAGCTGCATTCGTATTCACAGCCTATGTTTTCATATTGATAGTCTACATTTGTCGCTTAAATCTGATTATTGGCGGGCTTATTGTTTTCGACAGCGTTAATCACTGCGATAACGTAAACGCTTAACGCCTGATTAAAGCAGCCTAAAGCAAAATGTGAGTCACGCTCATTATCGTCAAGATAACCGCCGCAACATGCGATTCAGTTGCTGACGCCAATCTTGCCACTCGATCTGTTCAGGCATCAACAGTGCATGATGGGTCACCAAAGTGGAACGTAATTTACCACTGTTTAACACACTATAACTCGGCCTTTTTGCCAAATTGACACCGCGGTTTAGTGCCTGCTTAGCATAATCCGCACTGGTAATCGGCTGGATATCCACAGGTTGACTTAACAGATTGAGCGCTAGGGCTTGTCGCTGGATTTCACAGGCAAACTCATACCAACTGCATTGGCCTTGAGCGCTATAATGAAATACGCCAGAGCACTGCTGCACGACTAATTGCCATATTACCTTAGCGAGTGCATCACTCCATGTCGGGCAGCCGATTTGATCGGCTATCACCTGCAAACTTGGCTGAGTACGCATCAAGTTCAGCATGGTGTTGACAAAATTATGCCCATCTTGACCGTAAAGCCATGAGGTGCGCACAATCGTTGCGCAATCACCCAAGACCGCCAATACCCTCTGCTCACCAAGCAACTTACTCTTACCGTAAGCAGACAACGGCTTGGGAGCATCAAGTTCAACAAATGGCCTTGGTAAATGAACTTGGTTTGGGTTTGGGTTTGGGTTTGAATTTGAAGCTGAGTCTGGGTTTTGATGTTGTTCAACGCCACTTTCTCTAGCATCGCAAACAACACGTTCAGCAGCATGAGCAATCTCGCAAACAGCTTGACCACCAAACACATAATCGCTCGACACATGCAGCAAGCGGGCGCCCGACAACAAACATTGCTGCGCCAATAACTCAGGGCCGAGTGCATTCACCCGATGCGCTTCGATTGCGTCATGCTCAGCAGCGTCTACCGCATTATAGGCCGCGCAATTGATCACCCAGCTTGGTCGATATTGATCAAACACTGCTGCAATATTGGCGGCATCGGTAATGTCTAACTGACTGCGACTTAACGCATAAAGCTCCAGCGGTATGCTTGTGTTTGTGCTTGCGTTGCTATTTAGGGCTAGCTCGCCAATATTGGCAGCGATTCTCAGCAAGGCCTCTGCGAGCTGACTCTTCGCGCCCGTGATTAACACGACTTGCGGGATGTTGGCTTCTGTGGTGCTCGCCTCAGCGCATTGAGTTGGCATCGCCTCAGTGACCACTATTTTCATCACGAATCATATTCACTATGCATCTATTAATTGAGCATCGTCACTAAATAAGGGGATCAAATCGGCGACGGTTTCATGACCACGGGCGGCTAAAAAGGCCAAGAGTGCCGAAGGACTGCGATTGAGTAATCGTGATGGCGGATAAGCCACTTCATCAATGATCGCTTGCGCCCGCGCAAAACCGCCTAAACTAAAGGCCACATGGGAATCAGAGCCCATAACTAAAATAGTGCCAAATTCCTTGGCCGCTTTAGCAATCGCAGTGCAATTGGCTTCGCTGCCCTTACGGGAAACTTCAAAGGAGGAATTATTAATTTCGAGCGCTACACCGTATTCGGCAGCGGCGCGGGCAACGGCTTCAATATCAATTGGATAGGCAGGGTTTCCCGGATGAGTAATGATATCGACCTTGCCGCTTTTAATGGCATTAATCATAGCCTCTGTGTGGGTTGCCTTATCAGATGGCGGATAAACCGGCTCATGAAATCCCGCGAGCACAATATCGAGCTGCTTTAGATAATCGCCAAAGAAATCAATCTCGCCGTCGATATTTTTTATGTTGGCTTCGATACCGCGCAAAATCCCGACGCCATCGACCATACGTGGCAGCACTCTTAAATTCACAAAGTGCCAAAAATGCGGTGCATCCGCCATCGCAGGCCCATGATCTGTATTCGCAAATAGGCGAATACCCTTCTGTTTTGCTACGGCAATATAGTCATGAATCGTGCTATAAGCATGGCTTGAAGCCACAGTATGGGTATGAGTGTCGACTTGGTACTGCATGGTTCACCTCAGTCAAATGATTCAATCAATTTAGAAAAACTGGCCACGATTTAACTAAAAAGCGATAACAATTCATCTGCGCTTCCTTGCCATGTGCCCTTACCTTTACCTTCGAGAATACTGTCCGCCAGACTTTGTTTATGCTGCTGCATTTCTTGGATTTTTTCTTCTACAGTCCCTTCGGCAATCAGCTTATACACAAACACTGGCTTATCTTGGCCGATACGATGGGCTCTGTCCGTAGCCTGTTTTTCCGCCGCTGGATTCCACCAAGGATCGTAATGGATCACAGTATCCGCCGCGGTGAGATTGAGCCCAGTCCCGCCCGCTTTTAAGCTGATTAAGAACACAGGCGTATCGCCCTCTTGGAACTTATCTATCTGGGCTTGACGCAGGCGAGTTTGTCCTGTGAGCTTACTGTAATCGAGTCCCAAGTCCACCAGCTCAGCTTCAATCAGGCTGAGCATGCTAGTGAACTGGCTGAAGATCAATATCTTACGCCCCTCTTGCACCATCTCGGGCAAGTTCTGTTTTAGCCAGTCTAACTTAGCATTACTCTTCACTTTTTGCGCTTGCTCTAACTTCACCAAGCGCGGATCGCAGCAGGCTTGGCGTAGCTTAAGTAAGGCATCGAGAAACTCAATATGACTGCTGCCAACGCCTTGAGTGGCAAATAAATCCCGCAGTTTTTTCTCCATTACCAGTCGAATACTCTCGTAGAGATTACGCTGATCTTTTTCTAACTCTAAGCTCTGGGAGATTTCGGTTTTAGGGGGTAATTCACCGACCACTTCATCTTTGGTTCGGCGCAGCACAAAAGGCGCAATCCGCTGACTCAAGATTTGCGCTTGTTCCATATCGCCATAACGTTCAATTTTGTGCCTAAAGGATTTATTAAAGAAAGCATTAGTACCAAGTAATCCGGGCAAACAAAAATCCATCAAGGACTTAAGTTCACCTAAGTGATTTTCAAGCGGCGTACCCGACAGGCACAATCTAAACGGCGCTTTAAGATCTTTAATCACTTGAGTCACTTTCGCCTGCGCATTTTTAATCTGCTGCGCTTCATCGAGCACGATATGTTCAAACACCTGCTGTTGATAATAGTCACTGTCGCGCACAATCAGCGGATAGGTCGTCACCACAATATCAAACTCACCTAAGCGTTCGAGTAAAGGCTTACGTAAGGCGCCATGAATGACGACAAGCTTTAACGAAGGCGCAAATTTCGCGGCTTCTTTCGCCCAATTGCCCACTAAACTCGTTGGGCAAATAATGAGGCTCGGTACATGGCTAGCACCCGTCGGTTTTAACGCTTGCTGCTTAAGTAAAAAGGCCAAGGTTTGAATGGTTTTACCCAGTCCCATATCGTCGGCCAAAATACCGCCAAGCTGATATTCCTTTAAAAAACAGAGCCAATTTAAGCCTTGCTGTTGATACTGGCGTAACTCAGCATGTAAGTTGTCTGGGACTGCGACCTCTAACACACCGTTAAAATTTTCAAGCTTAGTTGCTAAACTGCGCACCCGTTCGCCATTAAGCAGGCGAATATCGCTGTCGGCAAAATCATTTAATAGGTGGGCACGGTATTTAGGCAAAGACACGCTATTGCCTTTATGGCTGTCGAACAGTTCTAAAATTATGCTGATCAGCGGCTTAATCACGCTGGCTTTGACTTTTAACCAATCGCCATTCGGGCTGGGTAGCAGTAATTCTGCATCATCTGCCGGTTCACCATACTGCTTAAGCCAAGTGGCAATTAAGGGCAGCATAGGCACCATTTGGCCATCGATATCGGCATTCAGTGACAGGGAGAACCAACCCTCTTGGGTATCATCCAGTTCAATCGCCAATGGAGTATCAATCACATTCAAACTGAAATGGTCGGCAAAATGCACTTGGTAACCTAAAGCCTCTAGCGCTGGGATTTCCTGTTGAATAAAGTGCAACCAAGCATCAATGGTTTCTGGCAGTGACCCTAAACCCCAAATGCTGACATAGCTGCCACTATTCGGGATATAAGATGGCGCCAGCTCCACCAGTTCCAATGCCATCAAACGATTAATCGCATCCATTTCCGCATCGAGTTGACGCGCGACTTGATAGGTTTTGCTTTGATGGGTAACTAAGGACAAGGGCTCGTCGGGATATTGGCCGCCAAGTACCACGTCTTGATAGACAAACTCCAACAGCACCAGTGGCTGCGCCATAGCAAACTCGGGTAACTCCTGTGAAGTTAAGGTCAACCTGACTTGCAGCGGCACTTGCAGCTCGACAAAATCAATCGAAGCGGGCGTAGGTACGGTTTTTGCCGAAAAATGCTTAATCAGTTTGTGGCTCACCATTTCAATTTGCGAGCTAGGCACTGGCGGCATCTGGCTGAGTAACAAGAGTTTTTCAACGCTGATCTCTGTCTCTAATGCGCCTATCTTAAAATAATCTAAATCGATATAAGTCGGCGGCTCACAGGGGATCAGCTCCCAATTTTCTTTATTGGGCAACGTTAACTGCATCTGCTTATGCTCGGCATCCTTATCCAGCCAAATGAATTCTGGCTTTAACGGTTCACCTCGGGTAAGCGGTAAACGACTCTCTTCCCAAAAACACCGTTCAGTGACGAGCATTTTTTCCAGCGCCATAGCGCCTAACTGAGCTTTGAGGTACAAACGCGAGGCACCGTGGCGGCGGGTCGACATAATGAGATTGATGATGAGTACGTCTTCGGCGCCAATCCAAGCGGGCATGTAATATTGCACATCGGATAACGCGATTTTAGAGCCTTTGTTATAGCCGCCCTTCTTCGCCAGCTTGCCTTTTCTTAGTTCAAGGTAAACGCCGTTATCATCTTTGGATAATACGTACAGCACGCGATCGTCATAGAGTAAATCGACATTTGAAACCGTGAGATCATCACTTTCGTCTAGCAGATGTAACCACTGGGCAATACGTTGATCTTCAACGGTTCTATCACTCAGTAAACTGTAAAGCACTGCGGCAATATGCTTGCAATGCCCAGTGGCGGGGCATGAACAGAAGCCATTCATGATCAACTTATGGTTAACACTCACGAGGCGAATATCTTGTCGATAGGGCTGGGATTCCGTCCCCATGACGCGACCTTCAATATGACGAAAATCGGCATTCGCTTTAGCGCTCAAGACCCGTCCCTTCATCACATAATCACGCGCGCGCATTAAGGTTGGCGGCGTGAATAATGACTCAATCGTGGTGCGAGTCAATTGGATAGGATCTTGGGGGGACAAGCGATTCATGTAAAAACCTTGAAACTAAAAATATCGATACCTAACAATAGCAAGCCATTGCCGAGCGACATTTATCAATGAGTTGTGTGGGATTGTATTGAAAGCCTTGGCCGAAAGCCAGAATGATAGCCTCTATCGATAAACCCACCCTGCCTGCAAGATAAGAGAACACACTTATTCGCAGACAGGATCTGGATTTAAACTCGCATAAAGCCATTGATAAATCAGGTGTTAGCGTTGGATTAATCACTAAGCGTTAACGGTTGCAACCAAGGGCTAAACTTTAGCTTTAGCCTTTTGCTTTAGCCTCAGCACTTTTTGTATCAGCAATGTAGCGATCGACCAATGTTTCTAAGATATCCAAGGGCACGGCGCCATTTTTCAGTACCACATCATGGAAGTCTCTGAGATCGAACTTATCCCCTAGGGCCGACTTGGCTTTTTCACGCAGTTCAAGAATTTTCATCATGCCGACTTTATAAGCCGTCGCTTGGCCTGGCATAACGATATAACGCTCAATCTCTGCCGTGACATCACGATCGGACATGCCAGTGTTTTTCTTCATATAGTCAATCGCTTGCTCACGAGTCCAACGGCTATGGTGAATGCCCGTATCTACCACTAGACGCACAGCGCGGAACAACTCTGCCTGCAAACGACCGATATTATCAAAGGGATCCTTTTGAAAACCAAGCTCCCACGCCAAACGTTCGCTATATAAAGCCCAACCTTCAATGTACGCCGTAAAAGGCGCCATCTTACGAATAAGTGGCATACCTTCTAACTCCATCGCCACCGCAATTTGGAAATGATGCCCAGGGATCCCCTCGTGGTAGGCTAAAGTGCGCATACCGTATTTAGGTGTGGCCTTGATGTCATATAAATTGGCATAGAAACGCCCCGGACGACTGCCGTCAATCGCGGGCTGCTGATAATAGGCACCCGGTGCTGTTTTCTCTTTAAATTCAGGGATACGCACCACTTCCATGCCCGCTTCGGGTCGAATACGGAAGGCATCACCGAGTCCCGCATTCACTTCATCGAGAATATGCTGATAATCAACCAGAATTTGCGCTCTGCCCGCATCGCTATCTTCGTAGTAAAACTTAGGATCGGCGGCTAATGCTTCAATCGCGACCGAGAAACCTTGGCTCACATCGTAGCCTTCAGCGGCTAAGATAGTCATGATCTCGCTCTGAATGCGATCCACCTCAGCCAGCCCTTTGGCATGGATTTCGTCAGCAGTGTAATTAGTGGTCGTAAAGAACTTCAGCAATTGCTCATAGGCAAGGTCGCCATTAGGCAACGCCCAGTAACCATCATCCGTCCCTGCTTTGGCTTGTAACTGGGTAAAGTAGTCAATAAATAATTGATATGCTGGATGCACGTAACCTTTAATGTCCGCTTCGGCGGCGGCCAATAACCGTGCTTGTTCATCGGCACTGATATCCGTGTCAGACAATTTGGTTTTGAAGGAACTGTATAGAATATTGTCTTGGATCGGCGTCGCGACAAAATCATTCATCTCGGTGAGCACCCGATCAATCACGAACTTAGGCGGAATAATCCCTTTAGCTTCACGGATTTTTAAGCCTTCGAGAGTTTGCGTAAACTTAAGTTTCACCTTTTGTAAACGCGACAGATAGTTTTCAGCATCGCCCACAGAATGGACTTGGTGCTGTGCCTGCATAAAGCTGGGATACCCGTTTTGCACACCAAACAACTGATTCAGCGGATAGTTATGGTAACGATACGGCTCAGAGACCAATGCGAAATCGGCAAGATATAAGGCAATGTCCTTGGAGATACGTTGATTTTCATCTAAATCCGCATCGGAATAGCTCAATAAGGTTTCACGTAGATCTCGCACTTGCGCGAAAGTCTTATCCATCGCCTCTGGACTATCATCATCCAACTCGGCGTTATGGCCTGTAATCCCTACCGATTCTAAGAAGCCCAATGAAGTTAAGGTCTCAGGGCTTTCAAAAGCCATCTTGACCACACTTCGATCTAAAAACGCGCGAAAGAAAAACGGCTTTTTCGCAAACCATTCATGGGCGGCCAGCGCCGCTAATAACAGCACTAAGACTAAGCTGCCGAGTCCAATCCGTTTTAGTACTGTTTTCAACGTCATTCTCCATTCTTATTATATTGGGTCTACAGTTATCGCACTGAATCTAAAGCTCAAGCACGCTGTTATTTTGCAGACGAGAATATCACCAACACAAATAGGCAACAATTTAATAACGTAACTAAGCGTGACTGAATCCTGTCTCTGGCATACAGGGCGCATCCCACACTCCACAGGCACCTAATAGGTAAACTGTCGCTAAGTCGCGACAAACAGACAAAATATTTTTTACGCTCGATAACTTTCAAACTAGCTACGTATCCATTTGAATATAAACAGTTATAAAGAATAGCTTTCCAAAAATCTTTCCATAATTCTCTCTATAGATGAAAGGTATTTCAAAATAAAGCTATACAAACCCCTAGAGTGTGTTAATCTGCACTCCGGCCTGTGATTCAGACCTATTTATAAGCAATATTATGTATTTGAAAACCTTCGCTACGCCTGTAATATTTTTTGCTGTCATGAAGCTTTCCACTCATAACTTATCATCAATGTAAATAATTCTATTTCTGGCTAACATCCCGCATAATTGCGAATTATTTGTTTGAAAATTTTGGAGACATTCATGTCTAAAACTACTGGTGTAGTTAAATGGTTTAACGAAGATAAAGGTTTTGGTTTTATTTCTCCTGACAATGGTGGCGCTGACGCATTCGTTCATTTCCGCGCAATCGTTTCAGAAGGCTTTAAAACTCTTGCTGAAGGTCAAAAGGTTTCTTTTGATATCGAACAAGGCCAAAAAGGTCCTCAAGCTGCGAACGTAGTTATTCTGTAATTAGACTTTGTCTAATTTAAGTTAACAAGTTCCAGACAAAAATGCCGACATTATGTCGGCATTTTTATATCTGCGTTTTCATTCATCACTCACGCTGACTTAACCTTTAGCCGTGCAGCAGTTTAGCTTCCGCTTTCTCAAGTCTTCGTGGTTTACCCACTATCAGTAAGATATCCCCTGCACGAAAAACCCAGTCCTGCTCAGGATGTTCCACTTCTGCGCCACTGCGACGAATCGCCCTTAACTCCACCCTCAATGTTTCCCACATGATCTCAGCAACGGTTTTACCAATCGCATCTGCACCACGCGGTAACGCCACCGCATGCAATGACTCTAAGGTGAAATCGGTTTCTGTGCCGGAAAAGAAACCATGCAAAAATTGATAATGATTGCGCCGCTCTGACTCTAAGCGTTTTAAAATCCGCGCCAGTGGCACACCACATTGGTGTAGCACCTGTGACACTAACATCAGGCTGCCTTCCAAAGACTCAGGGATCACTTGATTGGCACCGGCTTTTTTCAGTAAGTCTAAATCACTATCGTCTTTAGTTCTGACTAAAATTTTAGCGTCTGGCGCCAATAACTTACATAAGGGTAAGACTTCTTCCAAACTGCGCGACTCACAAAAAGTGATGACGATCATCTTAGCCTGCTTAACGCCTATTTGTTTTAACATCGCCCGTTTACACACATCCCCGAAGTAAATAGGTTCGCCGGCACGACGCGCCTCAGAGACACGAGTCGGATCGAGATCCATGACCAGATAAGGTACAGCTTCAGTTTTCAAAAAACGGGCGATAGTCTGCCCGACTCGGCCGTAACCAAAAATCATCACCAGATCATGCTCATCCATCAAGAGTGGCACAGCTTCATCCACATGTTTTGCCTGCCTTATTCCTAACACCCACTTAGCAATATCCACGCTATGGCGAACTAACCACGGGGCTATCGTCATGGAAAGCACGGCGACCATGACTAACATGGTACTGATTTCATTATCTAGAAGTTGATAGTTAACAGCTAAAGCCAACACCACAAAACTGAATTCGCCCACTTGGGCTAGGCTCATGGCGGTGCTCATCGCAATCCGAAAGGGTTCGCCAACCAATCTTAAGATCCCATTAATTATCAGCGCCTTACCGAGTACAACGGCCACTAAGATCAACAATATCTGCCACCAGAAACGCATCACTAAGGTAAAGTCCAGCATCATGCCGATGGAAATGAAAAACAGCCCCATCAATAGATCGCGAAACGGCCGGATATCCGCCTCAAGTTGGCGACGGTACTGGCTTTCCCCCAGCAGCATGCCCGCCATAAATGCCCCCAACGCCATAGATAAACCCAGCCATTGGGTAAATGCGCCTGTCACTAAAGCCACCACCAGTGTTGATAACACGAAGAGTTCGTTAGAGCGGGAGCGGGCAACTTCGTCAAAAATCCGCGGCAGTGCCCATTTACCAAAAGCCATCAAGAGGAAAAAGGCCAAAATACCTTTGAGCAAGGCAAAGGCGATATTCGCGACCATCAAAGGTTCGCCGCCATTGGCCAGTAATGGTAATAGGATCAACAGCGGCACAACCGCTAAATCTTGGAATAATAAGACGCTGACGGATAGCTCACCATGACGACGACGCAACCACCCCTGTTCATTGAGTAATTTTAGGACGATGGCTGTAGATGATAAAGCAATGGCAGCTCCGATAACTAAGGCTTCGACCCAATTAAGACCACACAACAGGGCCACGCCCATAGTCAACAGGGTCGTTATCACCATCTGTGCACTGCCTAAGCCAAATACGGTACGGCGCATGGCCCACAGCCGCGGCACGGAGAACTCTAAGCCTAAGGTAAACATCAGTAGCACTACCCCAAGTTCAGCGACAGATTGCATTTGATGCTGGGTAAACCAATGAAAACCGCTCGGTCCACTCACTACACCAGTGAGTAAATAAGCCAGAATTGCGGGTAAGCCCAAACGGCGCAGCACAGCAATAGCCACAATGGCAATCACTAACATAAGTAGTACTTGGATTAAGAAGCTATGTTCCATTGGAGCTATGACTCCTGTCAAAATGCTGACGTGTCAAAAAAACTAACGCTGAGTTTTAAGCTTAACTGAATGACTAACAAAGACAAATTTTATTAACAAATATTACGGCACGGTATTTGCTTAGACTAGGTAAGAGATGTATCGCACTAACATTTGCTGGAGTGATGATTATGGACTTTGGCCTAGCGACCGAGCTATATCCCGACGAATATCGCTATCAAACAGAACATTATAGTCCCAATGATAATCCATTGGACTTGGTACAAGTGATCCAACAACTGCACGCCAGTTTAGATCCAAGGACAGTCTTTGCCTGCTATGGCAAAGTGCTGGGACAACACTTGCCGATCCAAGGTGTGCGCTTAAGTTATGGCGAACATAAATTAAGCTGGGGCAAACGTTATGGTATCAGCGTCAAACGACAGCTGATATGTGCTGGTATGCCGCTGACGATTCAATACCAGTTATTGACGCCACTGACGCCATCGCAAACCTCAAACCTGAAAGAGATTGAGCCGCTGTTATTGCAACCGTTATTAAATGCAATGCAATACCAAGAAATGTCGATGCAAGCCATGTTTGACTCGCTCACAGGTTTAGGTAATCGCCATTACTATAGTCAAAGTCTCAGCAATGCGACCGCCAGAGCCCATAGAAAACAAGGTTCTGTCGCTCTCATAGTGCTCGATTTAGATAACTTTAAACAGCTAAATGATAAATTCGGCCATAAATGTGGTGATTATATTCTGAAGGAATTTGGCGACATCATTCGTGCGACCATACGTAATACGGATCAAGCATTCCGTATCGGCGGTGACGAATTCGTGATTATTGTCCAAGGCAATATTCATGCGGCAGGCTTGCTATGCGAACGGATTGTCTCGGCCATCAATCAGCACAGTAGTTTCACCCAGTTTGGAGTGAGCTGTAGTTTAGGTGCGGCAGAATCACACGATACCATTGAAGCCGAACAACTTTATGAACTTGCCGATAAGGCGCTATATCAAGCTAAAGCAGCGGGACGTAACTGCTATAAACTCAGCCAAAATCAATTAGTTTAGACGCGCAGGGATGCCAAATGAAATGCGATAACAAACTCGCAGCGCGTAATCTGTGAAGGTTCAAAACGAAAGGAAAGTTAATATCTCAATGTAGATCTCAAGGAAGATTCGAATCAAACTGACGTGCTGCGACCTACTCTTTCTTACTTTGCTGCTTTACTGCTTTCCTACTTAAAAAGAATAACACCGCAACGACTCACAAAAACTCCAGCGACAACTCCCAACCCCTTACTTCGCCAAACAAGCACTTAAACAGAAGCTTGAGATACCTGCAAACCTAGTCCATTCGACTCAAGAATAAAGCTTTTTTCAACCCACAGCCCAATCGCCATAACCAGTTGCTCGTTATAAAACACGAAACCGACCTTTTCACGTACCCAAGGCGGAACGCCAAACTCTTGCCACAGTTTCTTTAATTCTCGTCCCTTGCCACGGGAATGGGGATGACAGCGACATTGCCCCGCAAGTTGATAACGCACACTCACCACTTCATCTGGCCGAGGAAAGCGAGCTCTAGGCCCTTGTTTAGAGGCACTGAGACGTATCGACTCACCACATGTAACCTCCGCAGGTTTCACGTCTAATTGAGTAACGTCTGATTGAGTCACGTCAAATTGAGTGATATGGCCCTGCACTAAAGGATTTAGGAGCTGCAAAGGAAATGCCCAGCTAGCAGGCTTAACATGACGCATGCGGGTTTGATACTTAAATAAATACACTTGATTAGCAAAGCGGCGAATTTCACATTCACCGACACGAATATGCACTTTGGCATCATCTTTCGCGGTTAAAAGCTGAGTGATGATCTGATTAAGCTGCACCTTTGAGGGCAAGGCAAAACCTTGTGATTCGATAAAACCCCGCAAGAGTAATGCTTGCCAATCGGCTGACTGCTCAGCAAAACCATCGAGCTTGAATACACTTTGAGTATGATAAGGCGCTTGGGTTAACCATAAAGGTAAACGTTCACTCACCTGTAAATCCAACGTTGCCTGTTGCTCGGCGCACAATGCCGCGCTGCGACTCGCGGTTGTCGCAATACTCGGCCAACGCGCTTTCAAGCGGGGAATGATTTCTAAACGTAAAAAATTACGATCGTACTTATCGTCTTGATTACTTTCATCTTCGATATGCACTAAGCCTTGCTGTTTTGCGTAGGCCTCAATCTGCTCACGGCTAATATCCAATAACGGCCGCAATTGTTTGCCTTGTGCTAATGCTTGTACTTGCCCCATGGCAGCCAGCCCTTTCGGGCCCTGACCACGTTTCAGCGCCAATAGGATAGTTTCCAGCTGATCATCTTCATGGTGGGCCGTTAACAACACATCATTTGCAGTTAAATGCCGTTCAATCGCTTGATAACGGACTTTTCGTGCTTCGGCTTCAAGGCTTAATCTGGGTCCGCGATTAACTGTCACTCGCTCAACCGTTACGGGCAAACCATAATGTTGACCACGCTCAAGACAATGCTGCGCCCAAGAATCAGCGTTATCACTTAAGCCGTGGTGCACATACACCAGTTGATAGCTAAACTCGGGATGTTGCCGCGCAAACTGACTCAAGCCAAAAGCTAAGACTTCGGAATCAACCCCGCCACTGTAAGCCAGCACTAACTTGCAGCGAGGCGCTAAAGACTGCGCTGTCAAAAAAGCACGGATATGCTCGCTGAGATTGCCAGCTGCCAATGGCTCATCAAACTTAGCCGACATAGGTTAACTTCATCTGTTTGCACCTAAGACATTCGCCAACATTAGAATAAAATTCTCACCTTGTTTGGCCCGAGCAGCGATTCAAGCGAGAGCATCAAGTCATCGGTCGGATTCACTCGCCAAGCATCGGCGAGCCTAAATTGACCTTTGACTTGGGCTTGAGTGTAGTTGATCACTACAGGCACGGCGCCGTTACGCCACGGGCTTAGGGCTTGCTCGAAGGTATCAAGGGCTGATGGCGTTAACTCACTGCCATCCATATCGATTTCTAACGCCTTAGCAAAGTGACTTCGCGCCTCACTGATGTCGATAATGTTACGCGCCGTCATGCGGTTGCCGCCGGCAAAATCATCGTAACTCACCTCACCTTCACAAATGAGGATACGATCTTTTTCCAGCAGATGATTAAACTTTTCAAAGGCTTCGGTAAACAACATGATCTCAAGCCGCGCGCTCTTATCATCAAGCGTCAACAGACCCATTTTCGATCCGCGCTTGGTCAACATCACGCGTGTTGCCACCACTAACCCTGCAGCCTTGGCTGTTTTACCGCGCTCGGTAGGATGCACATCTTTCAAACGCCCGGACGTGTAATGCTTAAGCTCTTTTAAATACTGATTGATCGGATGACCGGTCAAATACAAGCCTAAGGTTTCACGCTCGCCTTCAAGCCAAATTTTATCTGGCCAAGGGGTACATTCAACAAACTGCTGCTTACTGTCTTCGGGTTCACTGTTGAGCAAACCAAACATATCGTGTTGGCCAATCGCTTCGGCTTTAGCATGTTGATCGGCGGCGCGAATGGCTTCGGGCAAGGTGGCCATCATTGACGCACGGTGCGGCCCAAGATTGTCTAAGGCGCCCGCGCAGATCAGCTTTTCAATCACGCGCTTATTGAGTTTTTTCAAATCAATGCGGGCACAGAAATCGAATAAATCGACAAAGGGGCCGTCTTTACGCGCCTCTAAAATCGATTCAACTGGGCCTTCACCCACACCTTTAATGGCGCCAATGCCATAAACAATGCGCAGATCATCATCGACGGTAAATTTGAACAAACCTTTGTTCACATCCGGCGGAATAAGCGGCAAGCCCATCCGCTCACATTCATCGACCAAGGTCACAATTTTATCTGTGTTATCCATATCGGCCGACATTACCGCCGCCATAAACTGCGCAGGAAAATGGGTTTTAAGCCATAAGGTTTGATAGGAAACCAGCGCATAAGCGGCTGAGTGGGATTTGTTAAAACCGTAGCCGGCAAATTTTTCCACTAAGTCGAAGATCTTCATCGACAAGTCGCCATCGACGCCGTTATTGATTGCGCCTTCTTTAAAGATACTGCGCTGCTTGGCCATCTCTTCGGGCTTTTTCTTACCCATAGCACGGCGCAGCATGTCGGCGCCGCCAAGGGTGTAGCCCGACAGCACCTGCGCAATCTGCATCACCTGCTCTTGATACAGAATAATGCCGTAGGTCGGCGATAACAGCTCACGAAGCGATTCATGCTGATACTGAGAATCTGGGTATGAGACTTCCTCGCGCCCATGCTTACGTTCGATAAAGTTATCTACCATGCCCGATTGCAACGGCCCCGGACGGAATAGTGCCACCAGTGCAATCATGTCTTCGAAACAGTCGGGCTGCAGACGCTTAATCAAGTCCTTCATACCACGGGATTCGAGCTGGAAGACCGCCGTGGTTTCATACTTTTGCAGCAAACGGAAACAGGCGGGATCTGTGAGTGAAATCGCCTCAATCCGTATTGGTTTGCGCCCGTTTTTCACTTCGACCTTATTCACCATCTCGAGCGCCCAGTCGATAATCGTCAGGGTTCTTAATCCCAAGAAGTCGAACTTAACCAGCCCTGCGGTTTCAACGTCGTTTTTATCGAATTGTGTTACTGGGTTTTTGCCTTCTGCATCACAATAGAGCGGCGCAAAATCGGTAATTTTTGTCGGTGCGATCACCACACCACCGGCGTGCTTACCAGCGTTACGGGTTACGCCCTCGAGCTTACGGCACATGTCGATCAGATCTTTGACGTCTTCATCGGCATCATAGGATTCTTGCAACGCTGGCTCGACTTCAAAGGCTTTCGCCAGTGTCATGCCAGGTTCAGGGGGAATGAGTTTAGAAATTCGGTCAACGAAACCATAGGGATGACCGAGCACACGGCCAACGTCACGGATAACCGCTTTTGCCGCCATAGTACCAAAGGTGATAATTTGCGATACCGCTTCGCGGCCGTACAACTCGGCCACGTGGTCGATCACTTCATCGCGTCTATCCATGCAAAAATCGACGTCAAAGTCGGGCATGGAAACACGCTCAGGGTTCAAGAAGCGTTCGAACAGTAAGTCAAATTCGAGCGGATCTAAGTCGGTGATTTTGAGCGCATAGGCCACAAGTGAACCCGCACCCGAACCACGACCGGGTCCCACTGGGATACCGTTATCTTTACCCCATTGAATGAACTCCATTACGATCAAGAAGTAACCAGGGAAGCCCATCTGGTTGATTACTTTGAGTTCAATATCAAGGCGCTCATCGTATTCGCCCCGTTTCTCGGCGCGCACTTCAGGGTCCGGGAACAAAAACTCGAGCCGCTCTTCAAGGCCCTTCCTCGAGCAATCAACCAGAAAGTCTTCTATGGACATATCGCCCGTCGGGAAGTTGGGCAGAAAATACTCGTACAAACGAATCGTCACGTTGCAACGTTTAGCGATTTCGACACTGTTCGCCAGCGCCGCGGGAATGTCGGCAAATAGCTCGCACATTTCCTCTTCGCTACGTAAATACTGCTGTTCACTGTACTTTTTAGGACGGCGCGGATCGGCAAGGGTAAAACCATCGTGGATCGCGACTCGAATTTCATGGGCGTCGAAATCCTCAGGTTTAAGGAACACGACCTGATTGGTTGCGACCACAGGAATGCCTTTCTCCTGCGCTAAGATCACTGCCATGTGTAGATAACGCTCTTCGTCTGGGCGGCCGGTACGGATAAGTTCGAGAAAATATCGATCGGCGAAATGTGTCTGATAAAACTCACATAAAGATTCAACCTGAGTGCTATTACCCTTGAGGAGCGCCTTACCCAGATCGCCCTCTTTGGCACCTGATAACAGCAAAATGCCTTCGTTATAAGTGAGTAACCACTCTTGGTCGATCACCACACGCCCAGCCACTTGACCACGCAAATAGGCCTGACTGATAATTTGGGTCAGATTCTGATAACCAACATTGTTCATCGCAATTATGGTCAAGGCGCATAATTCGCCTTCGAATCCGGGCACTTGCATCCAAAAATCGGCGCCGATAATCGGTTTGATCCCCGCACCATGGCAACCACTGTAAAACTTAACCAAACCACAAAAATTGTTTTGGTCAGTCAGGGCGACAGCCGCCATTCCCTGCGCTTCCACCTGCGCCAAAATAGGCTTGACCTTGGCCACGCCATCGGTCATTGAGAAGTCACTGTGGACACGAAGATGCACAAAACGAGGATCGGACATAATTAGGATTATCTTTGAATAGCAGGTTAACAATAACTAGAAAGCAGACTAACAAAGTCACGCAGCCAGAGCCAGTGACTTTGCCGGATAACGGGAACTATAGTGCTAAAAGCAGCGCTTACAGTCCCAGTAATGCCTTGACGGGTTTGAAACTTTTACGATATTGGTCAAACACACCATGTTCGGCTATGGCCTCAAAATGCGCCTTAGTTGGATAGCCCTTATGTTTTGCAAAACCGTATTGCGGATAAGCGGCATCGAGCACGTCCATCTCGCGGTCCCGCGTCACTTTCGCGATGATCGAAGCGGCGCTGATGCTGGCAATCAAACCATCACCTTTAATGATGCTGTGGCTGGTAAGCCCAGCGCCATTATGGGCAACAAAGATGGGGCTACGATTGCCATCCACAAGCACAAGCTGAGGGGCAATATTAAGCCCAGCAACTGCACGCTGCATCGCCAACATAGTGGCGTGCAGAATATTCAGCTCATCGATTTCAGCAGGACTGGCACGGCCAACGTGATAACACAAAGTTTTATCACAAATCTCATCGAACAGGGCTTCGCGGCGTTTCTCACTGAGTTTTTTAGAATCATTCAGACCACTGATGGGCTTGTTTGGGTCTAAAATTACCGCGGCAGTGACCACATCGCCGACTAAGGGGCCGCGGCCGACTTCATCCACACCGGCAATTAAACCCGTTGAAAAGGCGAGCAAATCGGCTTCGGTTAAACTTTTATAGGTTGCCACTAATGAGCCTCCTGCGATTTAGCATGAGTGTGTTTAGGCTCAACCAGCGCCATTACCGCCTCGGCGGCTTTTAAACTTGCATCACGGCGTAATACTTGGTGCAGAGCTTCAAACTCGGCTTTAAGCGGCGCAAAATCGCGATTGAGCTCAAGGGTGACTGCCGCCGCAATTTTCTCTGGGGTGCAATCTTCTTGGATGAGTTCTGGGACGAGATCTTTTCCAGCCAGCAAATTCGGTAACGAGAAACGCTCCACCTGCATCATGCGCTTAGCAATGCGATAGGTTATCGGGCTCACCCGATAAGCCACCACCATAGGACGCTTGACCAGCATGGCTTCTAACGTCGCTGTACCAGAGGCCAATAAAATCCCATCGGCTGCCGTCATCACTTCACGCGACTGACCTTCAATCATGTGGATTTCAAGATCTGGCGCAAAATCCTTCAGCGCTTGCTCAAATTGGTCACGACGTTTTTGATTCACCAGCGGCGTCACAAAACGTATGTCGGGGAAATTTTGTCTAATCAATAAAGCTGCTTTCACAAACGGCTCGGCCAGTTGCTTTAACTCACCGCCGCGGGAACCGGGCAGAATCGCTAAGTATTCAGCATCAGCATCTAGTCCGAGCAAGGCACGGGCAGCCGCCTTATCGCTTTGCATGGGAATATCGTCGGCCAAGGTATGACCGACAAAGGTACAAGGCACCTGATGCTGATCGTAAAAGGCTTTCTCAAAAGGCAACAGCGACAACACCATATGGGTGGCTTTGGCGATTTTGAATATCCGTTTTGGACGCCACGCCCACACAGACGGGCTCACATAATGAACCGTCTTAATGCCACGCGCTTTGAGTTTAAGCTCGAGGCCAATATTAAAATCCGGTGCATCTATACCAATAAAACAATCGGGCTTAAGCGTGGTAATCTCTTTAATCAGGGAGGCACGTACTGTTAATAAACGAGGCAAACGGGATAGCACTTCTACAATCCCCATCACGGCGAGCTCTTCCATCGCAAACAGGGATTTAAAGCCGAGGGCTTCCATACGGGGACCACCAATACCGACAAAGCGCGCATCGGGGTGATTCTTTTGCAGCGCCGCCATTAAACCTGCGCCTAAAATATCGCCCGAGAGTTCTCCGGCAACCATGGCAAACACTAATGGAGTTTTATTGCTCATAAACCAATCATGTCTCATGAATGAATGACATTGGATGACGGAGCGAACAACAGCTAAAACACATCATTCCAAGCCATACTGATGTAAATTAATGATTAAGCTCATTGATGGTTGAATGCACAAGGACATTACTAACAAAAACGTCTAACCACCCAATAGGCTTAAGCCAATAATACAAAAGGGCATAAAAATGCCCTTTTGTTGTCGTGTGGTCATCAGGTTAGCGAATAATGCCGCGACTCGATGACTTTACAAATTCAAGGAACAATTTCACTTGCTCATCGTTCTGCGCATCTTCAGCCAACGCTTCAATCGCTTCTTCAACTGTCAAGCTGCTGCGATATAAGGTTTTATAAGCGCGGCGCACTGCCAATTGGCTTTCTTTAGAAAAACCACGACGCTTCATGCCTTCGCTGTTTAAACCGCGTGGAATCGTCGGTTGACCTGCCGCCATAACAAAGGGAGGTACATCCTGCAGCACTAAAGAACAACCTGCAGTAAACGCATGGGCACCGATATGCACAAACTGGTGAACACCTGTCATGCCGCCTAAAATCGCCCAATCACCCACATGTACGTGACCCGCGATAGAAGCGTTATTGGCCATGATCACATTGTCGCCGACCACACAGTCATGGGCGATATGTACATAGTTCATAAACAGGTTGTTCGACCCAATACGCGTCTCACTGTTATCTTGAACTGTACCGCGGTGGATAGTCACGTTTTCACGGATGACGTTATTGTCACCAATGATCAGTCGTGTGGGTTCGCCAGCGTACTTTTTGTCTTGGCACTCTTCGCCTACTGAGGCGAATTGAAAAATACGATTACCTTTGCCGATAATCGTTGGGCCTTTAACAACCACATGGGAACTCAACCAACAATCATCGCCAATTTCAACGCCTGCACCGATATAGGTCCAAGGGCCAATGGTGACGTTATTGCCAATTTTTGCATCGGGATGCACAAACGCTAATGTATCTATCACTGACTAATCTCTCTGCGGGCACACATGATTTCAGCGGAACAAACCACTTCACCATCCACTTTGGCCTCACCGTAGAAGACGCCAATCCCGCGGCGCTCTTTAATCATTTTGACATCAAAATGGATTTGATCTCCTGGCTCAACGACACGTCTAAAACGCGCATTGTCGATACCAGCAAAGTAATACAACACCCCTGGAGGCGGCACATCACTGCTCATGGTTTTAAATGCTAACAGGCCAGTTGCCTGCGCCATGGCTTCTAAAATAAGCACGCCTGGCATCACAGGCTGAATCGGGAAATGTCCCTGAAAAAATGGCTCATTTATTGAAACGTTTTTAATCGCCTGCAGACTGACACCTGGGGTGTAGTCCAGCACACGATCGATCAATAAGAATGGATATCTATGGGGCAGATATTTAAGTATTTCTTTAATATCCATAGTGTTCATTTGATTAGACACGAACCGAGTTCCTCAAATTGCTTTGGAGCAATTAATCTGGTGTTTTTAAATTTTTTTCCAACGTTTTAACACGATGGAACAGTTCATCTAACTGACGGAAACGAACTGTGTTTTTACGCCAAAGTTTATTGTCCATTGCCACAGTGGCAGAAGAGTATAAACCAGGCTCACGCATAGTACTGGTAATGTTAGTCCCACCAGACACATGCACACCATCGGCAATGCTCAAATGACCTGCGATGGCACAACTACCACCAATAATACAATATTTACCTATGGTGACACTGCCTGCGACAGTCGTACTGCCTGCGATAGCGGTATTCTCACCGATAATATCGTTATGGGCAATTTGTACTTGGTTATCGATAATCACACCATTGTGGATCTCGGTATGGCCTAATGCACCGCGATCTACCGTTGAATTAGCACCTATTTCAACCCGATCGCCGATACGAACGCCGCCCGTTTGTGGGATTTTAATCCACTGACCGCGTTCATTGGCATAACCAAAACCATCTGAGCCTAATACAGCGCCCGAATGGATAATACAATCTTGTCCTAAATGCACATCGTGATATACAGTGACATTAGCCCACAAACGCGTTTTTGAGCCAATAACCACATCTTGTCCAAGCACGACACCGGCACCTATCTGGACATTTTCACCTAAAATGACGTTCGCACCAATAACCGCATTCGCCCCAATCGCGACACCTTCACCTATATGGGCAGAAGCGTCAATTTGAGCCGAAGGATGGATACCCACCGCCGCTTTAGGCGTAGTGTCCAAATACTGGGCAACACGGGCAAAACCGACATAAGGATCTTTTACAATTAACGCAGTACCTTGATAATCCTGCGCATCTTTAGCTGACAATAACACCGCACTCGCTTGAGTTGCCTCAAGCTGAGAGCGATATTTACTGTTGGCTAAAAAAGAGATTTGACCTGCTTTGGCATGTTCTAAGGTCGCCACACTATTAATAATTAGCGTTTCGTCGCCTTGGATATCACCGTCTAATAACAGGCCTAGCTCTTTTAAAGTCACACTATTCATCTATTACTTGCCTTTGCTTAAGGCTTCAACCACTTTGCCACTGATGTCAGCGTTAGGCTTAACATAAATGACTGCACCACGTTGTAATACCAAATCATATTGGTCTTTTTCAGCGATAGTGTTGATGGCTTTCTGCACTTTAACTAACAGTTTATTTTGCTCTTCACCTTGGCGACGACGTAAGTCTTCATCCAATGCTTTGCCTTTTAACTGATATTCAGATTTTAGCGATTCCATTTTACGAACCAGTTCCGTTTTTTGTGCATCGTTCATTAACGCACCGTCACGTTGCTGCTTCTCCATTAGAGAGCGCATTTCTTCTTGCATTTTTTGGACATCAGCCATGCGATCGCCAAACTCTTTCTTCAGAGATTGAGAGATCTGTTCACGTTGTGGCAGCTGTTCGAACACAGCGCCCATATCCACTACGGCAATTTTCTCAGCATGTGCCATTAACGGCGCGCCTAACAAAACTAACGTCATCAGCGCGCGATTTACCATCTTGTTCAAAATAAACTCCTTGTTACCTTGTTATAGTCAGCAAAACTTGCCGAGTGTATGCCTTTTAAAAAGTTTTGCCAATATTGAAAGAGAAGATCTCTGTTTGGTCGCCTTCGTATTCTTTAATCGGCCACGCTAAGCTAAACACCATAGGACCCATAGGTGATAACCACTGCACACTTAAGCCCCAAGAAGCGCGTAAACGTGCTGGATCACTGTAATCCTGTAACTTAGCAAACTCGTCTGCTGGAAGTGTTTGATATGCATTGTAATCAAACTCAGTATCCCAAACGTTACCCGCATCAACGAAGAAACTCGTACGCACTGAGTTTGTGTAAGCCTCATCCAAGAATGGCGTCGGTACAATCAACTCCATGCTCGCTGTCGCAAGGGCGTTACCACCGATTGAACGGCCAGAACTCACTTGGATACTGTTAGGATCGCCCGGCAAACTACAACCATCGCCCGATGGATCCGGTGCACATGGCTCACTACCTCGGTAGAGATAGAAAGAACGTGGCCCCACAGAGTTAGACTTAAAGCCGCGCAGTGAACTGCTACCACCTGAGTAATAGTTCTCCCAGAACGGAAGAATTTGGTCGTTATCATTAAATTGACCATAACCGTTACCATAACCTAATCGACCACGGGCCAAGAGCACAAAGCTCTGACTACGGTTAATCGGGAAATAGAAGTTAGTGTCAAAGTCTGTCTTAAAGTACTGTAAATCAGACCCTGGCGAAGTCATTTTACCGTTCAAACGCTGAGACGAGCCGTCTGTTGGGAAAGTGCCACGGTTCAAGGTGCTACGATACCAGCCAAGACTCAGTTCAAAGTTATCGAAACTTAAGTCCGCATTTGGATCGTCATCACGGTAGATGTTATAGAAACGCAGTGCTTGCTCATAGGCAGAGATTTCAGAAATCGTGTTATGACGATAACCTATGCCACCGTTGATACGGTTGTATTCATTGATCGGGAAACCCGAATTCAACGCCACACCGTAAGAACTGTTTTTATAACGCTCTAAGTTAGCTTCATTGGCGTCAAACTCGCTCCAATAAACGCTCCCCCCTAAACTCACGCCATCTTTCGTCCAATACGGATCGGTATAGGATAAGTTAACGTTCTTAGAGTACTTGTTGGTGCTCAAGCTAATACCCGCTTGGTTACCTGTGCCTAAGAAGTTATTTTGCTGCACACCAAACTGCAAGCTCAGGCCTGATTCAGTACCATAGCCGACACCCGCGTTGAATGAGCCCGATGGCTGCTCTTTCACTTTAACCGCGACATCGACTAAATCATCGGTACCTGGCACTTGAATGGTTTCAGTGTCAACGGTTTCAAAGAAGCCCAAACGGTTAAGACGCGCTTTAGATTGCTCAACTTGCGCTGAGTTTAACCAAGCCCCTTCCATCTGACGCAGTTCACGGCGCATCACTTCATCTTTGGTCACTGTATTACCAGTGAAGTTAATCGCACGCACGTAAACACGTTTACCCGGTTTAACATTGATGTTTAAGGTGACTTCTTTAGTCTTATCATCAATTTCAGGATACGTTTTGACTTCTGGATAGGCATAACCGAAGCGGCCTAAATACTTGCTGTACATTTCTTCGGTGAAAGTCACATCACCGCCGTTGTACATATCTCCCGCTTTGATCGGCAGAATTGATTTCATCAACTCTTCACGGCCCATCAAATCACCCGTCAGGTTTACTTCTTTAACTTTATATTTCTCACCTTCATCTACGTTGATGGTGATATATAAACCTTTACGGTCAGGCGTCATCGCCACTTGAGTCGAGGTGACTTCAAAGCGGATATAACCTTTATTGTGATAATAGGTTTTGATGGTCTCGAGATCAGCTTGCAGCTTTTGTTTCTGATAACGGCGTTCGCCGAACAGATCCCACCAAGCCACATAATCTTTAAGTTCCAACATGCCAATCAACTCAGCATCGGTGAACTCATGATTACCGACCACGTTAATTTGGCGGATTTCGGCCGCTAAACCTTCGGTGAACTTAAATTTCAGCTCAACCCGGTTACGGGGTAAGTTGATCACTTGAGCTTCCACTTTAGCGCCGTATTTACCCACGCCGTAGTAGAAATCCTGCAGACCCTTTTCAATACCGGTCAACATAGTGCGATCGAGCGACTCACCAACTTTAACGCCAGAACCGTCCAGACTTTCCTGTAACTGTTCGTCTTTAATGTCTTTGTTGCCATCGAATGTCACGGCACTGATGGTAGGACGTTCAGTGACTTTCACCACTAATACGCCGCCATCTCGGCTCACGGAGACATTTTCAAAGTTAGTCGATGCATACAAGCTTTTAATGGCTTGTTGAATTCTTAACTGGTCAACAGTGTCACCTACTTTTACTGGTAAGCTTAACAGGGCAGCACCGAGTGCAACTCGCTGCAAACCTTCAACTTGGATGTCGGTCACTTCAAACGGTTGGAAAGTATCAGCCAACACAGTCCCTGAAAACGACGCACCGACGAATAACATCGAGGCAAAAAGTTTATTCAATCTCATAGAGCACTTCTAATTATTAGTCTGTCCTTGCTCAGAGTCGGGCAAAATCATTGAAAAGCGCAATGCTCATCAACATCAGCAGTATTGCTGCCCCAAATCTGAATCCTATTTCCTGCACCTTTTCAGGTACAGGTTTACCAGTTATTACTTCAATAAAGTAATACAGCAGGTGTCCCCCATCGAGCACAGGTAAAGGCAACAAGTTAATGATGCCTAAATTGACGCTGATGAGCGCGAGGAACCCGAGAAAATAGACCAAGCCATAGTTTGCACTACTGCCCGCACCCTGTGCGATCGAGATGGGTCCACTCAGGTTTTTCACCGACACATCGCCGGTAAATAATTTGCCAATCATCTTAAAGCTCACAGCAACAAGTTGCCATGTTTTATCCGCTGCGATGCCGAAAGAATCGATTGGTCCATATTCAAGTTGTAAACGCATATTGTCTGGCCATGGCGCTTGGGTTGGGCTCACCCCAAGCATACCTATCTCTTGGCCATCGGCGCTTTTGCTGCTTAATGGTGTCACTGCCACGTTAAACTGTTCGCCATTACGACGCACAGTTAAGCTCACAGGCACATTGGCAGAATGTTGAATAATGTCAACAAAAGCCTGCCAATCGGTATAATTTTTACCATTTATCGCCACTAAGGTATCGCCGACTTTCAGCTCACTCTTGGCAGCGGCGCTGTCAGGGCTAATAGCAGCAATGGTCGGGTCGATTTCGGGGCGATATATCCCTAAACCTAAGGTGGTAATCGGCGATTCTTTTTCAGGATCAAAATGCCAATTGCGGGTATCTAAGGTATAAGAGCGCGCGCTGGAATCTAAGCCCTGCAAACCGCTCAATGGCGTCAGCGATACACTCAGGCTTTCATCGCCTATGTGGCCCACTAAGGCTAAATTCACTTCTTCCCAGTTACGCACAGCCTGGCCGGAAATGGCCGTAATTTGCATGGGCTCTGTGACCTGGATTTGCGCGGCGGCAGTCCCAGGTGTTGTCGATGTGATCACAGGTTTCAGTGACGGCACACCAATCAGATACATAAAATACAGGGCAACGATGGCAAAAATAAAATTCGCAATCGGGCCAGCAGCCACAATCGCAATGCGCTGCCATACGGTTTTACGATTGAATGCTTGATCTTTTAATGCGTCTGGGACGTCTTCAACGCGCTCATCGAGCATTTTGACATAGCCACCGAGTGGGATCATGGCTAACACGTATTCAGTGCCGTCTTTACCGACACGACGCCAAATCGCCTTACCGAAACCAATGGAGAAACGTTCGACTTTGACACCACAACGGCGTGCGACATAGAAATGGCCGTATTCGTGGGCTGTGATTAACAGGCCCAGTGCAACGATGAAAGAACCTAAGTTCCATAAAAAATCTAACATCCCACTCCTTACGTCATTGATTTAATCACTCAGCCATTGCTAAGCGATGCTTGCTAAAGTCTCACGAGCATAGACGCGGGTTTGCGCATCTAAGGCTAAAATATCTTCTATGCTGCCCATAGGGCGCTTAGGCACAGTCACTAAACAAGCTTCGTTCACTTTTGCAATTTGAGTAAAGCCAATCTGTCCCTGTAAAAACGCTCCAACGGCCATCTCATTGGCAGCATTTAACACAGTTGTCGCCTCTTGTCCTTGGGCACACGCGTCCATTGCCAGAGCCAAACAGGGGAAACGTTCAAAATCAGGTTCATAAAAGCTTAACTGTCCGACTTTGAAAAAATCTAAAGGTTCAACGCCAGAATGAATTCTTTGCGGATAAGCCATGCAATGGGCAATAGGCGTACGCATATCTGGGTTACCCATTTGGGCAATAACTGAGCCATCACGGTACTGCACCATAGAGTGGATCACGCTTTGCGGATGGATAACCACCTTAAGTTGCTCAGCCTGAGTGTTAAACAACCAACGTGCCTCAATAAACTCTAAGCCCTTATTCATCATAGTGGCGGAGTCGACGGAGATTTTAGGTCCCATGGACCAATTAGGATGTTTACAGGCTTGGGCTGGCGTCATGGCGGCCAGTGTCGCAATATCCGACCGCAGGAAAGGTCCGCCAGAACCGGTTAACAGAATATGGGAAATACCCGATGCCGCTAAGTCACAACGGCCAAGGTTGGCTTGCACTTCCTGGGGGAGACATTGGAAGATGGCATTATGCTCACTGTCCACAGGCAAGAGCACTGCGCCAGAGCGCTTAGTCGCCTCAATAAACAGCTCACCTGACATGACTAAGGCTTCTTTGTTGGCCAGTAATACCCGCTTACCCGCCTTTACGGCTTCAAGCGTCGGTACTAGCCCTGCAGCCCCTACAATCGCAGCCATCACGGTATCCACTTCGGCAGCGGTCACTAACCCGAGTAAATCGTTCATGCCTGTGGTGACTTGGATATTGAGCCCTGCAGGTAAAACGGCACGCAACTGTTTTGCTGCCGCTTCATCCACCATATGCGCCACTTTTGGTTTATGGGCCACACAGAGTGCAAGCATCTTATCAACGCTCGCGTTGGCCACTAATCCATACACGCTATAAGCGAGTGGATTAGCCGAGATCACACTTAAGGTACTGGCACCTATAGAGCCGGTAGCACCCAAAATCACCATATTTTGCATAGCGTTACATCCAGAATGCAATGTAGATCAGGGTAAACACCGGCAAGGCTGCAGTCAGGCTGTCGATGCGGTCGAGCACGCCGCCGTGACCTGGCAAAATGGTGCCAGAATCTTTGATACAGGCCGCACGCTTAAACATACTTTCAGATAAATCACCCAGTGCTGACACTAAGGCAACAAATAAGGTCACGGCCACAACTAAGCCCAGTTCTTGCTCAGGCGAATAATACATCACCGCACCAACCACTATCATAGTGGTCACTAAACCGCCGAGTAAACCTTCAAGCGTTTTAGCTGGGCTTACCGCTGGCATCAGTTTGGTTTTACCTATCGCCTTGCCAACGAAGTAAGCGCCTGAATCCGCAGCCCACACAATCAACATCACCAATAACACCAACACAGGGCCATAATAAGGCGAAGCTTGCGAGCTAATGGATTTGAGCGCGATCAGGGCGACAAAACAAGGTATTAAGGTTAGCTGTCCAAACATGGACTTAAACATAGGATTCTTTTGCCAGAACTTTGCGCTTTTAGGATAAGTCACCACTAATAATAGTGAGGCCAACCACCAAAGTGCGCCAATGTAGAGAATGGCTAAATAAATAGGGTGTAACTGATGGCTTAACCAAACAGCATCGATGGGCACAATCAGATTCAGTGCCACTAACAAGATACCGACCGTACAAGTGAAGCTCCACTGGGTGACGTCACACTGATTATCGATAATTCTTCCCCATTCCTTTGCAGCAATGAGAAAGACGCCGACCAAGGCCCAAGCGAAGTAGTTGGCAGGGAGTAAAAATATCGCCCCCAAAACTAATGGAACTAACCAAATTGCTGTTATTATTCGTTGTTTTAGCAAAAAAAATCCCTCATGAGGTTTTACAATGCACGCATCTCATCAATCTGACTTCCAGTCAAACCAAAGCGGCGCTGGCGACTTGCAAAAATGGCAATCGCTTCATGAAAAGCCTGTTCATCGAAATCAGGCCAAAGGGTGTCGGTAAACACCAATTCTGCATAGGCCGCCTGCCACAGCACAAAATTGCTGATGCGACAGTCCCCGCCTGTGCGGATCATTAAATCAACTTCACTCTGATTTTGCATGCACAAATGTGCACTTAAGGCTTCTTCGGTGAACTGACTGCTGGTCATTTCGCCAGTTTCGACCTTTTCCGCTAATTTTTGGGCTGCTTGAAGTATGTCCCAACGGCCACCATAGTTAGCGGCAACATTCAGAACCAAGCCAGTATTGCCTGATGTCTTCTCTTGCGCAGCTGCAATTTGCTTCTGTAATCGCGCCGAAAACCGGCTGATATCACCAATAATCTTCAGCTTAACCTGGTTCTTATGCAGCAATTTAATTTCGCGCTGTAATACGGTAAAAAACAATTCCATCAGCAAGCTGACTTCTTTATCGGGTCTTCGCCAATTCTCGCTAGAAAATGCAAATAACGTTAGCGATTCAATGCCCAATTGGCTTGCCGTGCTTACGGCTCTTCTAACGGCCTTAACACCGGCCTTATGTCCCAACACTCGTGGTTTACCTTGGGTTTGTGCCCAGCGCCCATTGCCATCCATGATAATGGCAACATGCTTAGGTAACGACTGTTTCACGAGTTCGGGTAATTGTCCCGGCAAGGTCGTTTGAGTGTGTAAATCACTCTCACTCGTCCTAGGGTGCGGATCAAGTTCCACTGTGGATGACATCTAATACAGCCCTTTAAAATAGACAAACGCCGTGTAGTATACCCCTACACGGCGCATCAACTCTAGCTTATCGAACTTGAGATTAGACTTCCATCAACTCAATTTCTTTGGCCGCTAAAATCTCATCAATCTTTTTAATGTGAGCATCGGTGAACTTTTGTACTTCTTCTTCGCTGCGACGAACATCATCTTCAGTACAAGCTTTGGCTTTCTCAAGTTTTTTCACTTCAGAAATGGCATCACGACGTACGTTACGGATGGCGATACGACCGTTTTCAGCTTCGTTACGCACCACTTTAATGAAGTCTTTACGACGTTCCTCAGTCAGCGCGGGTAATGGAATACGTAATGTAGCGCCTGCTGACATAGGGTTCAGACCTAAATCTGAGCTCATAATGGCCTTTTCAACGGCTTGGATAGCACTACGATCGAATACAGTCACAGACAGAGTGCGAGAGTCTTCAACGCCCACGTTAGCCACTTGGTTCAGTGGTGTCATAGTACCGTAGTAAGACACTTGAATTGAATCAAGCAGGCTTGGGTGGGCACGACCTGTACGCACTTTTGCCATTTGGTTTTTAGTTGCGTCTACACATTTACCCATGCGTTCTTGCGCATCTTTCTTAATGTTCTCAATCACGTTAAATGTCCTTCTTGGTCATTAAATAACTTTTTTCGCTCTGATCAGCGTGCCTTCTTCTTCACCCATGATAACGCGGCGTAGAGCGCCAGGCTTGTTCATGTTGAAGACTAAAATAGGCATGTCGTGATCACGCGCCATAGTAAAGGCTGCTAAGTCCATTACTTTTAATTCTTTTTCCAGAATTTCCGCATAAGTCACTTCATCATACTTAACGGCGTCTGGGTTCTTCATTGGGTCTTCGGAGTATACACCGTCGACTTTAGTGCCTTTCAACACAACTTCAGCTTCGATTTCAATGCCGCGTAAACAGGCCGCAGAATCGGTCGTGCAGAAAGGATTACCTGTACCGGCAGCAAAAATAACCACTCGGCCAGATTTTAGCAAGCTGATCGCTTCAGCCCAATTGTAATCGTCACACACACCCTTTAACGGGATAGCTGACATCAGACGGGCATTAACATAGGCACGGTGCAAGGCGTCGCGCATTGCCAAGCCGTTCATAACCGTTGCCAGCATACCCATGTGATCGCCCACCACACGGTTCATGCCTGCTTTTGCTAGGCCTTCACCGCGAAACAGATTACCACCACCAATAACCACACCCACCTGAATACCCAGCTCAACCAGCTCTTTCACTTCCTGAGCCATGCGATCTAATACTTTGGGATCGATGCCGAAGCCTTCGTCGCCCATCAGTGCTTCGCCACTTAATTTAAGAAGAATGCGTCTAAATGCGGGTTTTGGATTGGTGCTCATAATTTTTATCCTGGTCATAACAAGACCGCAGCTATTGCCGCGGTCTTGGGGGTATTTAGCGTTGGCGATTAAGCCTTTTTAGAAGCAGCGATTTGAGCAGCAACTTCAGCTGCGAAATCTTCTTCTTTCTTCTCAATACCTTCACCCACTTCTAAACGAATGAAGTTAGTGACTTTAGCGCCTTTCTCTTTCAGAATTTCGCCAACAGTTTTCTTTGGTTCCATGATGTAAGCTTGACCAGTCAGAGAAATCTCACCGGTGAACTTCTTCATACGACCAAGAACCATCTTCTCAGCGATCTCTGCCGATTTGCCTTCGTTCATTGACATTTCGATTTGCAGAGCTTGTTCTCTTGCAACGATTTCTGCAGGAACATCTTCTGGGTTCACGTATTCAGGCTTAGAAGCAGCAACGTGCATTGCGATGTGCTTTAAGGTTTCTTCGTCAGCTTCACCGGCTACAACAACACCAATGCGCTCACCGTGACGGTATGAAGATAGGTTTGCACCATCGATGTACTCAACACGACGAATGTTGATGTTTTCACCGATTTTAGTTACTAACGCAACGCGTGCGTCTTCGAACTGTGCTTTTAAATCTTCAAGCGTCACTTTAGATGCAGCAGCGGCATCTAATACTGCGTTCGCGAATGCTAAGAAGTTTGAATCTTTAGCAACGAAGTCAGTTTGACAGTTAACTTCTAACAGCGCAGCGAAACCTTCGCCATTCTTGATCAGAATTGTACCGTCAGCAGCGATGTTACCCGCTTTTTTAGCAGCCTTGGCAGCACCAGACTTACGCATGTTGTCAATTGCTAACTCCATGTCGCCGTTAGTTTCTGTCAGAGCGTTTTTACAATCCATCATGCCTGCGCCAGTACGGTCGCGCAGTTCTTTAACTTGGGCAGCAGTAATTGCCATTGTTAAATCCTCTATAAAAAATCGACTAATTTGCAGATATAAAACAGGGGCCGAATGGCCCCTGTTAACCAATCAAAAATCTTGGTTAATAAGGGTGATGATAATCATCGCGCCTTATTATTATTCGGCTTCTACGAAACCGTCTTGCTCAGCTTGAACAGCCAAATCTTGACCACGGCCAGCTTTTGCAGCAGCAGCAACAGAAGAAGTGTACAGGCGGATAGCACGCATAGCGTCGTCGTTACCAGGAACGATGTAGTTAACACCATCTGGCGCAGAGTTAGTATCAACAACTGCAACAACAGGGATACCCAGGTTGTTAGCTTCTTTAATAGCGATATGCTCATGGTCAGCACCGATGACGAATAATACGTCTGGCAGGCCGCCCATGTTTTTAATACCACCTAAAGATTTTTCCAGCTTTTCAAGCTCACGAGTACGCATCAGCGCTTCTTTCTTGGTCAGCTTGTCGAAAGTACCGTCAACTGATTGGCTTTCTAGTTCTTTCAGACGTTTGATTGACTGACGAACAGTTTTCCAGTTAGTCAACATACCGCCTAACCAGCGGTGATCAACATAAAACTGATCACAAGACAGAGCAGATTCTTTGATCGCTTCGCCAGCAGCACGTTTAGTACCAACGAATAATACTTTACCTTTCTTTGAAGCTACGTTGCTGATGAAAGCCAGCGCTTCATTGAACATTGGCACTGTATGCTCAAGGTTGATGATGTGAACACCGTTGCGAGCACCGAAAATGAATGGCTTCATTTTTGGGTTCCAGTAACGGGTTTGGTGACCGAAGTGGACACCGGCCTGAAGCATATCGCGCATTGAAACTGTAGTCATTTCTATTACCTTAAAATTTAGGGGGTTAGACCTCCACGCATCCCATGTCTTCGACCCCGCAATTGATAACTGAGGGCACCCCGAAGAATGTGTCGACACGTGTGTGATTTAGTATTTAGACAAATAGCCATGTATAATGGCCGCCATCTTTAGTCTTGCAAGTATCTAAGCAGAGCAAAAGCTGGCTAGGACAATTCATCAAGACTTAAACATAACGGCGCGCTTTATACCATAAATAGCCCTAAAGCACAAATTTTTGCATTAGGTTGCGTGGCCAACAGACATTAAAGACACAAGAGAAAACGCAATGAGTATAGTCATCAAGACAGCTGAAGAAATTGAAAAAATGCGTGCTGCGGGCAAACTTGCCGCACAGGTATTAGAAATGATCGCTCCGCATGTTAAGCCGGGCGTGACCACCAATGAACTCAATGACCTCTGCGCCAAATATACCGAAGAGCAAGGTGCGATTTCGGCGCCGCTTAACTATCATGGTTTTCCTAAGTCCATTTGTACTTCTGTAAACCATGTGATTTGCCACGGTATTCCGAACGACAACCCACCATTGAAAGAAGGCGATATCCTCAATATCGACATCACAGTGATTAAAGACGGCTATCACGGCGATACCTCACAGATGTTTTTGATTGGTGAAGTGAGCGCGAAGGACAAACGTCTGTGCCGCATCGCACAAGAAAGCCTGTATTTGGCCATTCGTAAGGTGCGTCCGGGCCTAAAACTGGGTGAAATTGGCAATACTATCGAAAAATTCATCAAAGCAAGCAAAACAGGCCTTGAGAAATATTCCATCGTGCAAGATTATTGTGGCCACGGTATTGGCTCGGGTTTCCATGAGGAACCTCAGGTCATGCATTACCGCAACGGCGATAACACAGTATTACGCCCAGGCATGTGTTTCACTATTGAACCTATGATCAATGCCGGTCGCCACACGACCATACTCGATCGCGATGATAAGTGGACGGTTACCACCTCCGATGGTAAAAATTCTGCCCAGTGGGAACACACCCTACTTGTGACTGAAAAAGGGGTTGAAGTACTGACCCTGCGTGAGGATGAAGATTTCCCTCGCATCATCAATCACGAGCGATAGGCCAAACCAACAAAAATAAAAACAAGGGACTCGATGAATATAGCTCTGCTCGCTAAACAATCATTAATCGAACAGAATCAGACTCTTTTAGCCAGTTTCAAGGCTAAAACCCCGATTGAAGAGCTAGTCACGCAGCGCTGTCAATTTGTCGATGCCCTTGTAAAGCAAGCTTGGGAACAGCACGGTCTAAGGGAATTTGATATTTCCCTGATTGCCGTAGGCGGCTATGGCCGTGGGGAGCTGCATCCCCACTCAGATGTCGACTTGCTGTTCCTGTTTAATGATATATTGTCACCCGCCGCCGAAGCGGCACTCAGTCAGTTTATTGCCTTTCTGTGGGATGCCAATCTTGAAATTGGCCACAGTGTCCGTACGTTAAACGACACTATTACTCTCGGCCGTGAAGACATCACTATAGCCACTAACCTGTTAGAGGCAAGACTGCTCGAAGGACCTGAGTTTTTATTCGACCAACTTTACGATGCCATTCGTCAGAGTGACTTTTGGACCTCAAGCGACTTCTTTATCGCTAAGCGTGACGAACAAAATGCCCGCCATGCCAGAGCCAGTGCCTTCGATTTAGAACCCAATATCAAGAGTTGTCCCGGCGGACTTAGGGATATTCAAACCATTGCTTGGGTGGCCATGCGTCACTTTGGCGCCGCTCGCCTCGAAGAATTAGTTCAATACGACTTTTTAGAGACCGGTGAATTAGAAGAGCTGCTCGAATGTCAGCACTTTTTATGGAAGCTACGCTTTGCCCTGCACATGGTGGTCGGTCGCGATGAAAATCGCTTACTGTTTGATGTGCAGCGCCAAGTTGCCGAACTTATGGGTTATGAAGACGCCACCCAGCTTGCCGTTGAGCAGATGATGAAGCGCTACTATCGCACGGTGCGCCGAGTGATGGAGCTGAACGAAATGCTGTTGCAGCTCTTTAAGCGCGCAACGCTGGGGCACACAAAAGCCTTAGAAATTCAATCGATAGACAAACACTACCAGCGCCGCGGCACCTTTATCGAAGCGCTCAGTGATGATCTGTTCGATAGCGGCGAAGAAATTGTGCGGCTGTTTTTGTTAGTCGCTAAAAACTCCAATATTAAAGGTATTTACGCGCCAACGCTGCGTTCACTGCGCCGAGCAAGACGCGCCCAGCCGCAAGCCTTGCAAGAAAACCCGCTTTGCCGCCAAGCCTTTATGGAAATTTTGCGCCATCCTCGCGGCATTGTTGCCTTGTCTTTAATGCACAAACACGGCGTGTTATCGGCCTATTTACCCGCATGGCGAAACATTGAAGGTCAGATGCAGTTTGACCTGTTCCACGCCTACACAGTCGATGAACATACCCACAGATTGCTGCTCAATATTGAGCGTTTTTCTCAAGCCGAACAAAAAGAAGAATTTCCCTTAGGCTCGATTCTCATCAACCAACTGCCGAAAAAGGGCTTACTGGTATTAGGCGCTATCTTCCACGATATCGCCAAAGGCCGCGGTGGCGATCACAGTAAACTTGGCGGCGCCGACGCCCTCGCCTTTTGTAAGCTACACGGGTTAAACGATCACGATGGTCGTCTAGTCGCTTGGCTGGTTGAGAATCATCTGGTGATGTCTGTCACCGCCCAGCGCCGCGATATTTCCGATCCCGATGTGGTGGCCGATTTTGCCAATAAAGTCTGCGATGCCGTGCATTTAAGCTATCTGTACTGCTTAACCGTCGCCGATATCTGCGCCACCAACGAAAAAACCTGGAACAACTGGAAAGGCTCACTGCTGCGCGACTTGTACTTTTCGACCCAAAGGGTGCTCGCACGTGGTAAAGAAAAACCCGTCGACATTCGTGCCAGAGTACGTGAATACCAAGCCAAGGCGAAAAAAGAACTGCTGCGCCGTGGACTGAAAGAGAAAGATCTCGATACCCTGTGGCAACGTTTCAAGGCAGATTACTTTTTACGCCACCAGCCCAATCAAGTCGCGTGGCACGCCGAAGCGATTTTAAAGCATAAACAACAGGATGAGCCCTTAGTCTTAGTGTCCAAACACACCACCCGTGGTGGCACTGAGCTTTTTGTTTATTGCCAAGACAGACCTAAATTGTTCGCAACTGTGATGGCGGTACTCGACAATAAAAATATCAACGTCCATGATGCCAACATCATGACCTCAAAAGATAATTATGCCCTCGATACCTTTGTGATCTTAGAGCAAGATGGCGCGCCCGTTAGCCAGCTGTCACGCATTCAAAGTATCCGTAAGGCGCTCGAAAAAGCCCTGTCGAGCGACAGCCCAAAACTGCCACGCTTTAGAAAACTGTCGCGCAAGATGAAACCTTTTAATGTTCCGACACAAGTGAGTTTCCTCGAAAGCAGTCGTCATGGTACAAGTATGATGGAGCTTATCGCCTTAGATTCGCCAGGATTACTGGCAAAAGTCGGGGATATCTTTTACCGTTGCAACACGACGTTACTCGCGGCCAAGATCACCACCATTGGTGAGCGAGCCGAAGACTTTTTTATGCTGCAAACCAACGATGGCCTGCAGCTTAATGAAACCCAAGAGAATACCCTCAGGGACGCTTTAATCAGTGCCTTGAGTGCAAAGAATATCGAATCAGTTAATTAACGAGACCAGTGGGAGAAGTAAATGGAGGCTTTACGCCAACGTATTGAGGCGGCTTTTGAAGCTCGCGCCGACATCACGCCAAGCACAGTTGACGCCAGCGTGCGTGACGATGTGCAAAATGTCATCAATATGCTCGACAAAGGTGAAGTCCGTGTCGCCGAGAAAATCGACGGACAATGGCATGTACACCAGTGGCTGAAAAAGGCGGTATTACTGTCCTTCCGTATTTTCGATAACGTGGTTATCGATGGCGCCGAAACCAAATACTTCGACAAAGTGCCGTTAAAATTTGCCGAATATGATGAAGCTCGCTTTAAAGCGGAAGCGATTCGCGTGGTGCCTTCGGCTACAGTGCGTAAGGGCTCATTCATCGGTAAAAATACCGTGTTGATGCCATCCTATGTGAACTTAGGTGCTTATGTTGATGAAGGCACTATGGTTGACACTTGGGCGACTGTTGGCTCATGTGCACAAATCGGTAAAAACGTGCATTTATCTGGCGGTGTAGGTATTGGTGGCGTACTTGAGCCATTACAAGCGGGCCCCACCATCATCGAAGATAACTGCTTTATCGGTGCGCGTTCTGAGATTGTTGAAGGCGTTGTGGTTGAAGAAGGCTCAGTGATTTCTATGGGCGTGTATATCGGCCAAAGCACTCGAATTTATGATCGCGAAACTGGCGAAGTGCATTACGGTCGTGTACCAGCAGGTTCCGTTGTCGTTTCTGGCAACCTGCCCTCTGCCTGTGGCAAGTACAGCCTCTATGCCGCCATTATCGTTAAGAAAGTGGATGCAAAAACCCGCGGTAAAGTGGGTATCAACGAATTACTACGTATTGTTGATTAACAGTATTCGTTCGATAACATGAGTTCCATAAAAAAGATGCCCGAGGGCATCTTTTTTATTGTCGGTAAAATTTAGCCTATAGTTGCGCTGTCATTATCAGGCTTAAAAATAAAGTGTTTAATAAGGCACTTAAATCAAGCGCTCAACTTCACGAAATGCATTTCTCGTCATGGCAATAGCCCGCCAGCCGATAATCCCCAATGGCTGCTGCGCTTTGTTCACTACCACAAGATATTCTGAGTCCAAAAGATTCAACTGCAATAAGGCATCTTCCGATGTGGCCACCTCACTGATGATAGGTACCGAATGCTGCATGATCTGATGGGCTTTTTTATGCAGTGATGCCCTATCCTGCTCACGCTCAGCCGCTGTGCCAAGTAATGGGCTGAACCAATGTTCCAGCAAACGACTCGTGATCACGCCGAGTATCCTATGTTGTTCATCCAATACCACGGCCACCTTAGCGTGGGCGGCTGTAAGTAAACGCTTAACGTCGACTAACTCATGGTCGAGGGAAATCGTAACTAGAGGTTCAAGTGGCGCAGCGCCGATATGGTCGCTAATACTCAACTCACGATTAATCAAAATCTCTAAACAGGTTTCGACTATCTCAGGATCAAAAAGAGTCCCTTTGCCCGCACGCAGCACTTCGGTCATTTTCTCCAGCCCCAAAGATGGACGATAGGGCCTGTGGGATAATATCGAATCGGCAACATCGGCTACGGCAATAATTTTCGCCTCATAGAGAATGGCTTTATCCTTTAACCCCGCGGGATAACCTGAGCCATCGAGCCGCTCATGATGCTGTAAAATCATCTCTTTAATGGGCCAAGGAAACTCCACATCCTCAATAATTTCAGCGCCATGGAGTGGATGGGTCTGTATTAATGCGTATTCTTCTTTCGAAAGTTTCGAAGGTTTGGTCAAGATCTGCGATGGAATGGCCAACTTGCCGATATCATGGACTAAGGCACCAATTTTCAGTCCTTCGAGACGCAGTGGATCTAAGCCTAATTTCTCACCAATCAAATAACTTAATTGCGCTACCGACTTTTGATGCCCTGCGGTATAGGCATCTTTCAGTTCCAATGCCTCAGAAATGGCACTAATAAGCTGGGTTAACGACTGAGATAACTGCTCTTTTTGCGATTTAATGATTTTAGACTGACGAGAGACAGCCCGTAATGTGCGCGGCAGTTCGATGGTGTGCCATAGGATGCTGGCGAAGGTGAGTAATGATCTTGCATCATTGCGACTATAGGGCTCGTTACGATCGACCACGCACACTATCCCGACCAAGCGGCTGCGAAACAAAATCGGCACCGCCAAATAACGCCCTGCAAGTAACAGTTTATCTAAGGGTAAATCCCCTAAGCGTCTTTGTGAGTCGGTTTGATTTTGGATGATCGGCTTATAATCTCGCACGCATTCGAGCCATATGCGGCTTTCAAGTTCAGACACTTGGGTATTATCTTCGATGAAATCGGCTTGATTCACCTCGGCGGGTGGATAGTCTGAACGTGCCGCGAGCGTGAGTGTTTTTGACTTTTCGTTATGCAACAGAATAAAGCCATATCGACTGCCAGTGAGCGACATCGCCTTGGAGACGGCAACTTTAAACACTTCTTCTTGGGAGGATTTAATCACATCTTCAATGTGTTGCAGCCAAGCATCGCTGGCTTGAATCGCTCGGCGATAATCCGAATGCAGCTCCTTCATCTGCGGATCTTCAAAATTGATGTCGGATAGAATCAAATACCATCCCATTTCAGGCAAGGAATGCAGCGCGAGATGCACACGTATGCCTCTATGGTCTTGTAACTGAAAACCTATCTCTTGCCCACGTCGCCTCACGATATCGGCGCACAACTCGGCATTAAAGGCACTAAATAGTTGGCTAATAGGTTGATTAATGATTTGCGCCGCCGAGCGTTTGCAACGGCTGTAAAAGGCTTGGCTCATCCGTAGCACGCGAAATTGCTCATCAAGCTGTGCCCAAGACAAATTCAAACTATCGGGCAAGTCTTTCATTCCAACGATAAGGCTTTGACTAGTTGACATCCAGTACTCCAGTCTTTGATTAGAGCATGGGCGACACACTTTAGCGTGATATTCGCCCGAATGTGAGCACTATAAAATCTCCAATAAACATAATGATAGCTGATCCCATGACATACGCGGATTAAAATAGGTTTAGCTGAATGTCATGTTATCGCTACGCTTGTCATTACCTTAGCGCGACTGCCTACGCTTTAGAAGACGATCGTTTTATTGCCGTACACGACCACTTGCTCATTAAGCACCAACTGCAACGCTTTGCTCAGCACACTCTTTTCAACATCGCGCCCAGCGCGTGCCATTTCTAAGGCGCTATAACTGTGATCAACAGGAATCACGTCCTGCTTGATAATCGGCCCCTCATCGAGGCAATTATTCACAAAATGCGCCGTCGCACCGATAATTTTCACCCCGCGCTCCCAAGCCTGACGATAGGGTGCTGCGCCAATAAAAGCAGGTAAGAAAGAATGGTGAATGTTGATGATGCGATTAGGATATTGCGCCACAAAATCAGGCGTTAATACCCGCATGTACTTAGCCAAGACTAAATAATCGGGTTCGTATTGGGATACCGCAGCCAACAGTGCTTGCTCGTGTTGAATTCGGTCTAGGCCTTCGTGACTCACCAGATGAAAGGGAATGTTAAATTTTTCGGCCAGTTCGCGCAGCGCATCATGGTTGCCCACCACAGCGGCAATCTCGACACTTAAACCACCGTAATAGGCTTTCATCAACAGATCGCCTAAGCAGTGCGCTTCTTTCGTCACTAACACCACAATGCGTTTCTTGCCGGCGCTGACCAAGGCCATGTGATTCTTAGTAGGCAGCACGTCGCGCAGATCTTGCAATAACTGTTCGCTATTAAAAATGCCCTCTAACTCAGTTCGCATAAAGAAACGCCCTTGGGCATTATCCACAAACTCACTGTTCTTGATGATATTCAGTTTATGGGTAAAACAAACACTGGTGATTTTAGCGATGAGGCCTTGGGCATCGGCGCAATCCGTCAGTAAGATTTTACGTTCTATGGATGGCGAAGTATTACCGCGAGTTTCAGTCATTTGTTGCAAAGTTGGATCTCCTATATTGTCCCTACATCGAGTTTGCCATAGCAAATCGTGCTGAACAGCATGAAAATCCTATAATGCGAAAATAAAAATGACATTTCAGAGGCTTGAATCAATAAAATGTAAAAATTAAGCAGTTAATTTTGTAAAAACACAATCCTAGCGGCGAGTATCTAAGTAACGCTGCAATACTTTACGCAGGGTTTCGGCCTTAGTGCCATAAACCACCTGCACACCTTTGCCCATAACGATCACGCCCTTAGCACCCAACTGACTCAAACGCACCTTATTGACTAACTCTGGCTTATGTACGCTCAAGCGTAACCGTGTCAAACAGGCATTCAGCTCCACAATATTGTCACGCCCACCGAGCGCCGCAATAATCGCCCGTAAACTTTCTTTGGGTCCTTTATTGTCGTTATGCTCAAGCCTGCCGGGCGTTTTCAAATTAAAGGCTAAAATACTCAACCTAAACAACAGGTAATATATGATGGCGGTCAAAGGTCCGAGGAAAATAAACCAGCTGGCATTACGGGACAATGGAAATAACAGCGTAAAGTCCACCAGCCCTTGGGAGAACACTATGCTGTGGTGAATATCGAGCATGATACAGACAAAGTAAGCGAGCCCAGTGAGTAAGGCGTGAATGATAAATAGGATTGGCGCCACAAACATAAAGGCAAATTCGATAGGTTCAGTCACCCCAGTTAACCAACTGGCCGCCCCCGCCGAGAGCATAATACCCGCCACGCGATTGCGCTCAGAAGGATCGGCGCAGCGCCACATTGCCAGTGCTGCCGCAGGTAATCCCCACATTTTAATCAGATAACCACCGGCAAGGTTTCCCGCCTGCGGATCGCCCGCTAAATAACGCGCCACCTCACCACGGACGACTTCATGCCCTAATAACTGATATTGACCCACTTCTAAGTAAAAAGGCGCATTCCAAATATGGTGCAACCCAAGGGGAATAAGTAACCGCTCTAATGCGCCATACACGCCAAAGGCAATGGCTGGTTTTTGATAAACCGCCCAGTCAGATACTCGCTCAATCAATAGCGCTAAGGGTGGCCACACATGGGCGAGTACATAACCTAAGCCCATCGCTAAGGGAATGATCAGCAAAGATGCACTGCGGCGTCCCTCAAAGAAGGAGAAAATCGCAGGCAAACGTATATATTGACTCCAGCGCACCGCAAGACAAGTAATACCGCCGAGCATCATGCCACCCGCAATCCCCGTATCTAAGGTATCCATTCCCAATAGAGGTTGGGTTGGAAGTCGGTACAAATCAGCCAGTGCGGCTAATGTCGCCGTCATCACCCCATAACCAAACACCGCTGTAAAGGCAGCAATGCCTTGATCGCGGCAAAAGCCAATAGCGACCGCCACGGCAAATAACATCGGCATGATGGCGAAAATGAGCTTGCCCACCGCCAACATCAACACTGTCAGCTCTTCGGGCATAAAAGGAATAGGACTAACGGTGAGGCCAAGCATGACCCCTGCGGCAGGTAAAATGGCAATAGGAATAAGCAGCGCTTGGCTTAAGCGCTGGGCAAATTTAAACCACTGCTGAGTAACGAAACTGCCTAAGCGACGAGCTCGGTTTTGACGACTTGATTCCAGCGTTCTAGCCATTTTATCGCTTCAACCTCAGGTTCCATGGTTTCACAGGCATCAATTTCTAATAATTCTACAAGTGGTTTAGCGCCAAGCTCACTCAAGAGCACATCTACGGCCCTACCGGCGCCGCAGAAGGTTTCATAACTTGAATCACCCAGTGCGATTACACTGTAGTTAAGCGCAGGTAAATAGGGCGCAAGATTTTTAAGATTATGATACCAAGGCTGAATATCTTCGGGTAAATCCCCTTGGCCCGTCGTAGAAGTCACCACTACTAACAATTCATCCTGCGGAGGAATAAAGCTGGCGACGTCATTCGGTTGCCACAATGTTACATCATAACCTAAAACTTGCATTTCTTTCTCTAGGGTTTCGGCGGCAAATTGTGCACTACCATAGACAGTGCCAAACACCAGATTCACCTTTTTCATGATACACTCCACATTGCGTTGCAAACCTTATTAGGCTGACCTTACTTTATTGTTCAGCGGATGGGCAAGCTAAGGCGCAAAATTTTTATAAATCAAGTCATTGAGCATGAGGAAATATCTGATGCGACAGTCCACCCGCCAAAAACACCTCAAGCAACACCACAAAACAACCCATATTCGACGTAAAAATTATTTCCACTCCGCCCAGCAAAATCTCACATCGCCACTCGCGCCTACCTCTGGATTCTCAACCTTAGCCGTCATGATGCAAGAATTACGTCCACAAACCGCACAAACACCGCAACGCCTCGACTAATTACCGCCAGACTCATTTTGATTGGACAGTTTTAATTGAACCGTTTTAATTGAACAATGTTGATTCGACCGTTATGGGTTCGATAGTTTTGATTCGATTGCTTAGTGTCAATAACCAAGCCAAGCGAATGACTTTTGATGCCACTCACTTGGCTGACTGCCAATTATGTCGAGATTGTCTCAGTTGAGTTTGGCAGAGTTAAGCTCATGAGTTACGCATTTCCAGCTGGTATTTCATCCGTGGCGATTAACAACTCAGCCTGTTGACTCAAGGTCGCCTCGTCCCAACCTAGCTCGGCAAACACGGTTTCCCACTCAGGCTCAAGCTCGGTTTCTATGCTGAGCCGAACTTGAGTCACAGGATGGGTGAAGCTGAGCTTTTTCGCGATAAGCCACAGGCGATTAATGCCAAAATGCTCGCGGAAAAACGCATTTTGCTTACCATCACCATGGGTGGTATCACCGACAATAGGATGACGTAGATGCGCCATATGTCTTCTGAGCTGATGTTTACGCCCCGTTTTAGGGCTCAAGCGTACCAGTGCAAATCGGCTAGTGGGATATCGGCCTGACGGATACGGAATCTCAGTATTGAGTAATGGCTCATAAGCCGTCACAGCTTCCTGCGCGGCTTTGTTAGGATCGGCATTCTTATCGCCCAACTCATCCAACTCAACCTTAAGCGCATAGTCTAAAATACCGCTCTCATGCATATTACCGCGCACTAAAGCCAAATATTGTTTTTCAATCGTATGGGAAGCAAATTGCTCACACAGTGCATTGGCGACTTCACTACTCTTGGCAAACAAGAGCACACCAGATGTCGGCCTGTCGAGACGATGTACGGGGAACACATGACAGCCGACTAAGTCGCGGGTCAACTGCATGGCAAAAAATCGCTCCCGACGCGCTAAATAACTGCGGTGGACCAATAAGCCTGCAGGTTTATGAATTGCCACTAAGTGCTCATCTTCATAAAGAATTTCAATCTCAGGCGCCTGCGCTTCTGAGTCATCCTCTTGGGATGCATTCAGTGCATTTTCAGGCGTTTCAAGCCAGATATCATCTTGATTCATTTAACAACATATCCAATTCATTCAATACACCAATCAGAGCTTGGCGCGGGGGCATATCCAGCCAAACATGTTCAGCCATAGGGGCTATCGCAATTTGCGTCGGCAATGGCGCACCCGTTTCGATTAAAGTCTGCATTCTAGGCAGTAAAATAAACTGCAACCACTGCTCAAGGGGCATAAGATCACAGGCAAAAGGCGCTGTGCTTGCCATTGCTGCGGCAGAAGGCGCCCGCTCAGACCACAACTCGGCCGCTTGCAGCGCTTGGGCAATCTGAGCCAATTTAGCTTGGGTTTGACTGTATAACATAGCTTTCAGATCCATTCTCATGTTAGCCATTGTGATTGAGGAACTTGCCACAATCCACAGGCCGAATAGGTCGATTAAAGTGCCGCAATCATACCATCCAGACGCACTTCCCCCTATAATGGCGCCAATTTATTGAGCCTCTTTGATTGATATGGCAGCCAAATGACTGAAATTACAACTTTAAGCCAGTTTTTAACCACAGCCAAAACCCAGTTCCAAGTGTATGATCTTGGCCGTAGGGTGCAACATATTGATATGCTCGCGTTTCACCAAATAGAATCTCTGTCTACCCCTTATCCTTACCCCATTCAAGGACATGCGCAGTTTGCTATCGTCTTTTGGGATGCGAGTCAGCAACACTTTATTTGGTTTCTAAAACTGGCGTTAGATGAGCAAGGATTACTGTCGCCTGCACCGCGCTCACAATTTATCGAAATGATATTAGCGGCATTAGGGCAAGATCCCACTCAGCCACTCAGTGATGAGCAGCAAGAACGACTCGCGAATAATCCGTTTAACTTCAAGCCAAGCCAGGAAAAACTCGCCGTATTCAACGCACTAGTTCGTAAACAACTCGGCCAACGCGCGTCATCGCAATACGAATTTGCCGTGCAGTACCTGTCAGGCCAAGTAGCCCCAGCACAATGGCAACATATTGGGATGCAAGGCATAGCCGATGTGTGCGCGCGCGCAAATGAATTTGATCATGAGCAGCACTTAGTATCGAGTTTTGATACTGCCGCCATCGAAGTGCAAATCGCCCTATGTCAGTGTCTTGAGCACTTACTGATTAGCGACACGCTCGCCGATAAAATTCTCGCGAAACTTCAAGATGCTGCCCCAGAACACCAAGCTTATTTCCTACGGGCTCTGGCTTCTAGCGCCAAACACAGCCAGCAAGCGTTCGAACATCTACACGGCCAAGCCTCTTTAGATACCAATGCCCTCATCAGCATTGCCGGGCGTAACTGGTCGGTATTAAAACAAGATTCAAGTCGCAGTCTTTACTTAGAAGCCCTAGCACTGCAGCCCCAAGCCTTTTTTAATCAGGTCTTTGCTGATATTGTGGCTATCCCTAGTTTGCGCAATCAACTACTAGGCGAATTAAGAAACCCCAATCGAAGCGTTCAACTATCACAAGCCATAGGTGGTTTGTTTAAGGCAGCAAGCAAATGATGTCAGATTTACTGTTAATTATTGGCCTCGTCGTGATTGCCGCATTTTTTTGGCAGTTACGCCAAATGGCAGAGTTGAGCCGCATTTTTGCCGAAAAAGAATGTTGGCGACAAAAAGTGCAACTGTTAGCCATAGCAATGGAAACCGCGCGCCCAAGTATTGGCGGCACCACGGGGATTTGTTGGAAAGCGAAATATTTATTTGAATTCAGCACTGACGGCATTAACCAGTACAGTGGCCATATTTGGATGCAAGGTAAGAAAATTCAAAAAATAGAATGGCCTATCTTCCCAGAGCCCGAATGGCAAGAAGCGCCGACAGCACAGGGGAAATTTGGCGGTTGTGGTACGCAAAGCGGCTGTAGCTCAGGCAAGTGTCATTAAGTTTTATCGACTATGATGCCCAAATAAGCTGTTCGCCAGAATAGAGAATAATCAGTCATTCTTTGGTGCTGCAAAATAACTCGCTGTAAAAATAAAAAAGAAAGGGCGCGGCCCTAAAGCCACGCCCTCCTATTCTCTGTTAAGCTATCCCGCTATTTTTGTGCTCCCTGCACCATCCATGCGTCAATCTGCGTCCTGCTTCATCCCTGCTCAATCCTTGAGGTCCCTGTACTCATGTACTTCCCTATCTCTTGGTCATCCAGTCCCAAGCTTGCTCTTTCCTGAGCGGTTCCATCATCATCCATGAAACGGGTATTGCATCCATTCAATTGCACTCCATGTGCCATTGCCATCCTATGCAATGAGTCTATCAATCCTTGATAGTCTCCCTTCCTTGGTATTGGCTCTCTTTCATCCTGAAAGGCCTATATCCCTATCATTCCTTAAGTCACATTCCTTAGTCACTGTTCGATCATCCTGATCGCCAACATCCTGTTGCCCGTAATTCCTTCTACAAGATGAATTCTACGCCAACCAACGAAAGTACTCATTGCGGATTATTTAAAATGTTAACGAAAATAGTGAGTTTAACTGATAAAAAATAGATTAACTGACTGATATAAATATAAATAATAACCAACCCCAAGACATAACCATCCTTTTAACCTACAAATTACTTACATACTTGTAAGAGATCTCTTACACGGAGGATGGCAATTCGAATCAAAAGTAAGCAAAACGCTAGATGTCTCCCCTGAGGACTTATGCATAAACCGCTATCGCTCAAAGTTCATTCGCGCATGACCAGCACACAGAGAGTAAATTATTGGGCAATAAGAGAAGTAAGACTGGTAAACATGCTTTGCGGTGAGAAGTCTTTAAGCAGAGTTAAAAAGTCAATGTGAATAGCGTTATAGCTTGGCAAAGCAAGATTAATGCTGAAAATGAACCAAAGAAAAGGGCGCAACTAAAGTGCGCCCCATTTATCCTTTGTAAGCCGTCCTGCTCGATTTGTGCTCCCTGCACCATCCATGCGTCTGCTTGCGTCCTGCGTCGTCCCTGTAATTCCTTTTCGTCCCTGTGTATCAAACTTGCGTGAGATAACACTCAGTCCTTTGACCTGTAAATCCATTTTACAGAGCCTGTCACTTCCTATGACTTTTTCCTATTGCATCCTGCAAAAATTTGTCTTCCATAGAGTAGTACAAGCTGTTCACCCTTATACTTTATCCTTGTCTCGACACATCCTGTCTCGAGTTCATGCTTAATCCTTAAGCGTGTCCTGTATTCTTCCTGAAATTCATCGTCCTGACGATACGACTCACTGTCTCTAATCATCCTTGAAAAGCAATCCTGCTTTTCCTTAGCCTATCCTAGGCGAATGACAGTTTTCCTACCGTCAGCGATTTCAACCTTGAAATCTTAATTCGTTGCTTCTTGCGTCCCTTTGGCCTGTTTCGCTTTCCTTGCTATCCATTTGCTTTGGCCATGAGTGAATTCTACGTTAACCATGACTTTTTTGTTCGGCTCAAAGAACGGACTACAAAAGAAATTACGGTCAAACATAAACTAAATAAACATAAGCAAATGATTCTATTTAAAATTAAACATAATAGAACAAAAAACAATCAAAAAGAAAACATTATGTCCTACAGCGTTTGTAAGCGATCTCTCACACGGGCATGGGCATCTCACTCGGACGGCTTTTTTAACGCTTAAAAAAGCCGCTGATCATCTGAGCAAACATTATCCAATCAGCCATCAAACTGTAAAAGGGATACTGAAATGTCGCGGGTCGATTCTTCTCGAATACGAAGTGTCCCACCCACGCAAAACCGTAGCCAACGACCGGAATAAACCAACATAGCCACCAGGCTTGTGAAACCAAGGCAATGCCAATCAGCAGCAGGACCAAACAACTGCCAATAAAGTGTAATTGCCGGCAAGTCGGGTGCTGATGTTGGGATAAATAGAAAGGATAGAAATCGGCGAACCGTTTATAAGAGTGAGTCATCTTGTTGAACCGAATAGAATAATAACTGACCATGGACACTGCCGATATTGAGCTCGCCTAAAGAGACAAAATCATACTGGGTAAATAACTGCAGATGGCTCTCCTGGGCGGCAAACACGCCAATACCATCCAAATCCGGCTGTTCATCACACCAACTCACTATCGCTTGCACTAACTTATGTCCGAGTCCTTTATGCTGCTCGTTCGGTGCAAGGGCGATAAACTGCAAAATACCGCAGTGCTTACTGGGTAAGAGTTCGACAATACTGGACTCTTTTTTCATCAAAGCTTGGGTCGATTGCCAGCCAGTACCTAACAACATCTTTAAGCGCCAATGCCAGTAACGCCCTTCTCCCAAAGGCACTTCTTGCGTTACCACACAGGCTAAACCAACCAGTCTGTCATGGTCGAACAAACCTATGAGTGCTTGTTTTTGTTGCCATAACGTATTGAGTTCTTCGCGGATCGCGGCGCGCAGTTTTTGCTCGTAAGCGGCTTTATCTGAGGTGAAAAGTGAATCGACAAAAAAAGGGTCATCATGGTAAGCGTTATAGAGGATAGAGGCGGCAATGCGTAAGTCTTCCGCGGTCAAATAGACTGCACGGCAGTCTTCCAAGGTTTCATTGTCCATTATTAGTATTCCTTGACTTAGCTCACACTTTTTATGAGTAACAATTAATTTACCAAGGAAACGGAAAAGTGCAAATTTTAATCATAGATTGCATTTTTCAATCAGGCGCTTACTCTAAACGAAGGCACTATACTGAAAAGGAAATAATGATGGATACAACTCCAGTAGACCTAAGCCACTTATTCGAGCAACTCGGTTTAGACAGTAGCGATGAAGCCATAGCGCAATTTATTGCAACCCATGATATCGACCATCACATCCATCTAAGCCAAGCGCCCTTTTGGACCCCTGCACAAAAGAGCTTTATCATCGAAGGCCTAGAAGCTGACGCACTCTGGACTGAGCCCATTGAGCAACTCGATACTCAGCTACGTAAGCTATAAAACTCGCGGGTTAAATTTTACTGTAAGCCGTTTCACCCCAACCCACTAAGGCATTGTTGCTCAGCACGATAGGTGTGCATTCGTCCTTAGTGGTTTTTCCATCGCCATTATTGCGCTGGGTACGATAAAACAACACTAAGACTTCTTTATTCGATTCACCTTGTTGAGCACTTTGTTGAATGTAGGCTTCACTAAAATCAGCGGTGCCCATTAAGATCATCACTTGATCTTTGGGCATCCCTAAACTCAGTTTGGTTAAGTTAGTGCGGTTTTTATCCTGCACTTTCTCCCATGATTCGCTGCTATCCCAACCCGATTCGCCATCACCGACATTGACCACACAGCCGCTAAGACCTAAGCTTGCAAGCCCTAAAAAAGTGATGGCGATAAGTTTGTTATTCAATTTATGGTTAATCATGTGACATCCTGTGTGATTATTATTTTTGCTTGAAAAAGCGATTTAGGCAGGACAATAGGCAAAATAGATGCCAAATGACAACACACTGTTTTTAAATGAAAAAACTTACGCAACCTTTTGAGATTAGTTTAAATCATCCAACAAATTAAGGAATTTTGCTAATTATGAGTCCACTTGACCAAGTATTAGCGGCTGCACGTTCGCTCGAAGCCTGCGGTAAAGTACCGAGCCTTGCCTTAATTAAAACCCGTTTAGGTAGCAGCCTACCTTTACCGATATTGATCCAAGGCTTGCAGCAATTTAAATCTATGCCTAAGGCGGATCGTGAGCGTTTAGCCGAGTTACAAGCCCTCAGCCCGACAATCGAAGCCGCAGCAACTAACGATACCTTGACGCTTGCGCTGCTTGCCGATCGCCTGCAGATACAACAGGCATATTTTGAACGTCATGCTGAGCAGCAAAAAGCAGAAATCATGCAATTGAAAAACGAACTGCTTGAACTAAAACAACGCATCAACTTATTAGAATCCCAAGGAAAAACCGCTTAATGTTTGTCACTGAACTGCGCTTCGAATGCTTCGCCGACACTACGATTTCTGCCGCCGAAAAAGCCATTAATCAGCTCCTTGAAGCCTATCGAGCTAATGGCCAAATCTTAGGGCGAGAATTTGCGGTCGCCTTTAATGACGGTGAGTTTAGAGTGCGTTTACTTATGCCAGAGAAAAGCAGTTTAGCGCATAAATATCACAGCCCTTGGGTCAAAAAAGCCTTAGCAGAGTTAACCGACGCTAAGCTACTCGCGCCGCGAGAAAAGTTTATCGGTCAGGACATTAATTCTGAGGTCAGCAATACTGACACACCCAGCTGGCAACTGCTGTATACCAGCTTTGTGCACATGTGCTCGCCCCTGCGCAGCGGCGATAATCTATTGCCCATTCCTTTATATCGACTCCCAGCAACCTTTAATGGCGATCACAAACGCATTATCCGTTGGCAGAGCGAATGGCAAGCCTGTGACGAGTTACAAATGGCGGCGGCCACCAAAGCAGAATTTGCCGCACTTGAGGAATTATCGAGTACGGACAGTGATTTATTTCGCAGAGGTTGGGATTTGCGCGGCCGTATCGAATATCTCACTAAAATCCCGACCTATTACTACTTATACCGCGTCGGCGGCCGAGATTTGGCCTCAGAAAAAGCCCGACCTTGCCCACGTTGTGGCAGTCATGATTGGAAACTCGATGAACCTTTATTGGATATGTTCCACTTTCGCTGCGAGCCTTGCCGCATAGTATCGAATCTGTCTTGGGATCATCAGTAACATCATCTTATCTCGCCAAAGACCTCAACCTAAGATAAGCCACGCTTAGGTTGAGCGTTCACACTCAAACTAAGTGTGGTTGAGCGTTCACGCTCTGGCTAAACATGATTGAAGGCTGAGAACTCGCAGCAAGATAGCGTCAAGCTCACGCCAACTAACGTTTACCAAAGAGGTTTTGCCATATACGTTTAAAGCTGGCAAAAATCCCCGGATGTTCTAATGCGGGCATAGGCAGTTCTTCATGTTTAACTGGCGGTGCTATCCGTGGCGATAATGCCCCAATAAATTCCGCTAAACTTGGCGACAGTTGCTGAGTCGGGATCTCACCTGGAAGCTCTATCCACACGCTGCCATCACTGTTGTTGATGGTGAGCATTTTATCGCCCTCATCTAATAAACCGATAAACCACGTCGATGGCTGCTTGAGCTTTTTCTTCATCATTAGATGACCAATCAGGTTTTGCTGCAGGCAGGTAAAATCATCCTCATTCCACACTTGCAGTAACTCACCCGTGCCCCATTCTGAGTCGAATAATAAAGGTGCAGAAAAATACTGACCGTAAAAATGATTGATTTCTGGCCATAAAGTCAACTCAAGCGCATGCTCAACATTGGCAAAACTGCCTTCGACTTCGCGTTTAACCGGCTGCCAAGAAACGGCTTGATCAAGATCAGCATGAAATTCGCCTTGAATACACACAGAAGCCTCACCCTGTGGGTAATAACGCGGTAGTTCACCTAAACTCGTTAGGTAAGCTTGATGATAGTTTTGCAAAAATTTATCGAGTGCGGGCAGACAAGACACTTAAGCACAATCCAATTTCAGGTATAATGTGCGCCTATTTTGACATGGAAACAGTATTGATGACACAGAATCACGATCCCTATAGTGATGCGCAAGCGCTTGTTGGCCTGACTTTAGGTAAAGCCACAGACTATCAAGCCGAGTATGATGCGTCGCTGCTGCAAGGGGTTCCACGCTCACTAAACCGTAATGCTATTGCACTCACTGGGACGTTACCGTTTCATGGTGCCGATATCTGGACGGGTTATGAGCTGTCTTGGTTAAATGCTAAAGGTAAGCCTATGGTGGCCATAGCTGAATTTCATTTAAGCTATGAAAGCCTGAACCTGATTGAGTCGAAATCGTTCAAACTGTATCTCAATAGCTTTAATCAAACCAAGTTCGATAGCATAGATTCACTGCAAAAGACCTTAGTCGCAGACTTAAGTCAATGTGCTCAAGGTGATATCAGCGTTAAAATCATCGAACCAAAAAGCTTTGGCATTCAGCGTATTATCGAGTTACCAGGCACGTGTATTGACGATCTCGATATTGAAGTCAGCGATTATAGTTTTAATCCTGATTACTTGGAAAACAGCACGGACGATAAGCAAACGGTTGCGGAAACGCTTAATTCAAACCTGCTGAAATCCAACTGTTTGATCACTTCGCAACCCGACTGGGGCAGCGTAATGATCCGTTATCAAGGGCCTAAAATCGATCGCGAGAAACTACTGCGCTATTTGATTTCTTTCCGCCAACATAACGAGTTCCACGAGCAATGTGTCGAGCGGATTTTTGTCGATTTGAAGCGTTTCTGTCATTGCACTAAATTGACCGTTTACGCCCGCTACACGCGCCGCGGCGGTTTAGATATCAACCCGTATCGCAGTGACTTCGAGCAACCTGGCGAAAGCCACAGACTCGCAAGGCAGTAATTAACGTTCGTTCGAGTATCAGATTACGGTCTAAGGTTTAGAACTGAGAAAAAACTAAGGTTAAAAACCGAAACTAAGCTCTGAATCGCTAGCCTAGCTGCTAGCAAGATTCAGAGCTTTTTCATTTACAGTGCTCGCACTGGCATCGAGCAATAAGCTTCGCAGCCATTGATGGCTCGGGTTTTGGGTGTATTTACTGCTCCACACCATATACAAATCAATGGGTCTTGTTTTCAGTGGCATAGGTAAAATTTGGATGCCGAACAACTCGGCGTACTGACTGGCGTACCGCAAAGGCGCTATGCCGATCGCCTCACTTTTGCCTACGGTAGCAAACATACTCAATAAAGATGACTGCTCACTATACATCTTGCGTCTGGGCAGGACGCCTTCGGTAAACAAATCCCCCGCAGTAAGATTAAAACGCCGCATATTCAAAAAGACGTGTTTCTCCTCAAAATACTGCTCATGGGTGATGGCGCCTTGAATCCGAGGATGTTGCCGACTGACGATACACACTAAGGTTTCGGTGAAGAGTAATTTGCTCGAGAGCAAACTTTGCTGCGCGGGTTTAATGTCTATCGCCACAGCGACTCGCTCAAGCAAGATATCGCGATATAAATCAGCTTCCTGTGGCGGTGATTCCCGAAAAATCACTTCAATATCCGCATCCTGTAATAACGCCTGCACACCGGTTTGCAGCGCTTCGATAACCGACTCATTGGCATACACATAGAAGCGTCGCTGACTGCACTTTGGATCAAAATGCTCAAACCCCAGCAATACAGTTTCGATATCTGCCATTGGCTGCTCAAACTTACGGTACATTTCCCGCGCCACTGCCGTCGGTTCAATTCCCCTCCCAACCCGATTGAACAGTGACTCCCCGACCCATACCCTGAATCGACTGATCGCGTTACTGACTGAAGACTGAGTTAAGTCCAACTCTTCAGCCGCTTGCGTGAATGAACGAGTACGGTAAACCACCATAAACACCCGCAATAAGTTTAAATCTAATGGCTTTTGTGTCGGCATAAGGGAAACTACTCATTCACAATATGAATATTACAACCCAAGCTAACGCGAGTTATCTAAATACACAAGCTGTCTATACTCAAACCATCAACGACACTATCCCTCCTATCTGTAGGTAAAATTATGCAAAAATCTTTGATGACATTGAGTATTATCGCAACGTTCTCCCTCAGCGCTACGGCGGCAGAACACGAGCATGAACATATCAGTCTGCACTATCAGGGAAAGCCTGCGACCCAGCAAACCGCTGAGGTCAACAAGGCCACAGCAGCCACTCTAAATTACACAGATAAAAAAGCCTTTGAAGAGTTCTCTAAGAATCTCATCGCCGAACTCGATGAACCAACTGCCGCCATTTTACGCACCGAATTCAGCTTTATCGGCGACAAAACCCCAGACACAGTCAACCCCTCACTCTATCGCCAAGCACAGCTGAATATGGTGTCTAACGGCTTATACAAGGTCACGGATGGCATTTATCAAGTTCGCGGCACTGACTTGTCGAACTTAACCCTTATCCGCGGTAAAACGGGGTGGATCCTTTATGACGTGCTGCTCACCAAAGAAGCGGCAAAGTTATCATTGGAGTTTGCGCTAAAAAACTTGCCTGAGGGTAATGACTTACCTGTGGTGGCGATGATTTATTCCCACAGTCATGCGGACCATTTTGGCGGTTCCCGTGCAATCAAAGACATGTACCCTAAGGTCAAAGTCTATGGTTCAAATAACATTACCAAAGAAATTGTCGACGAAAACGTTCTCGCCGGTAATGCCATGAGCCGCCGCGCTGCCTATCAATACGGCGCAACGTTAGAGCGAAACGATCAAGGTATTGTCGATGCAGCACTCGCCAAGGGGTTATCCAAAGGCGAAGTGACCTACGTTAAACCCGATGTCACCTTAAACGGCAAAGATAAGTGGGAAACACTCACCATTGATGGCATAGACATGGTGTTTATGGATGCCTCAGGCACAGAAGCCGCCTCGGAAATGGCCACCTATATTCCCTCAATGAAAGCCCTGTGGACGGGTGAACTCACCTACCATGGCATGCACAACATTTACACTTTGCGCGGTGCAAAAGTCCGTGACGCCATCAAATGGTCAAAGGATATCAATGCATTGCTGACACGCTTTGGCGATGATACGCAGGTACTTTTCGAGGCCCACTCGGCGCCCGTCTTTGGCAATGCGGATGTGAATGCTTACCTCAGAATGCAGAGGGATAACTATGGCCTAGTGCATAATCAAACCCTGCGTTTAGCCAATAATGGCGTGGGTATTCAAGATATTGGCGATGCGATTCAAACCACTATCCCTAAGGCGGTGCGCGATACTTGGTATACCAATGGTTACCATGGTACCTACAGCCATAATGCCAAAGCCGTGTACAACATGTATTTAGGCTATTTCGATATGAATCCAGCCAACTTAAACCCGCTACCGACAAAGGAGGAAGCGAAGAAATTTGTCGAGTATATGGGTGGTGCTAAAGCTGTGGTTAAACACGCCAAAGCCGACTATGCCCAAGGGGAATACCGTTTCGTGGCGACGGCGCTGAATAAAGTGGTCATGGCAGAACCCGATAACGAAAAGGCCAGACAATTACTTGCAGATACCTATGAGCAATTGGGCTACCAAGCCGAAGGCGCAGGCTGGCGTAACATTTATCTTACCGGCGCCCAAGAGTTACGCGTAGGGATCCAACCCGGCGCCCCCAAATCGGCATCGGCAGATATTTTAGGTGAAATGGAGATCTCGACTCTGTTTGACTTCCTCGCCGTAAAAGTCGATAGCATCAAGGCCGCTGAACTTGGACTCATCAGGCTTAATGTGATTAACCCCGATACCAAAGACACACTCTACGTCGAGCTAAGCAACGGTAACTTAAGCAATATTAAGGTTGATAAACCAATGGAGGCCGACACCAATCTTTATATTGATAAGCGCTATATTACCGGGATTTTACTCGGCAAAGTGACCCTCAAAGACTTACTTGCCAACGGCACGGCCAAACTCGAGGGCGATAAAGCGGCCTTCGGTAAGATAGCATCGACCTTAGTAAAATTTGATGAAAACTTTGAAATCGTCCCGCTAGCTAGCGCGAAATAATGACATCAACGCCCTGAAGCTTCAGGGCTTTTTTATGGGAAAACGAACTAGCGTATATTCACCTTGAACGGCTCTAGCACTGGGGGATTGGCATCATGCCAAGCAGATTCAGGATGATGTTGTCAGTTCAGAAAGCAGCATTAGTTAGCAGAGGCTGGCGTTGGCGCTACAGTTTTACACTCAAGTAATAATTGCTGGAAATGTGCGCCTAAATCTTGCTGGGCAAATTGCTCGCTCGCGGTCGCCATTTGCTTAAGGCTTTGTAAGGCTTGATCTAAACCTTGTTGCTCGATAAGGCTTTTAGCATAGGCCGCCGCATCCGCGCCCTTTTGTAACAGACTCGCTACCTGATCAAAACTGATGTCTTGCTGCATCACTTTCTGTAAGTCACCCAGTAATTCTGCTACCTTGGCCGACTCCACCAGCGAGCCTTCAACATTAACTAACTTACCAAGCGGATCTTGGCTAAGTTTTTCTGCCACGCAGGCTGAAACTGTGCCCGCCGCCGCGCTTTGGGCGACAACATCTAAGCCATTGGCACGAATTTGCTCAACCACTTGCTGCAACTGTGGATCTTGGGCCAACCAAGCCTGCTCTAATTGCTGCTTTTCATCGCCACCAAAATAACCACAACCAGATAGCAACACCAGCATAGTGGCCGGCAATACGCACTTAATCAGTTTCATGACTAAACCTCATTTATTTCATTCAAATTCAAAATATTATGGGCGTCACTATATCCAGCAATGTTTAACCGAAGATGAATAAAATGGATTGATAACAAGATAAGGCGCAGAAAGAATTATGGCTAAACGCAATCGCAGATCTTAGCGGTTTAGGTGAGTTTACTGGCGCGAAGAACGCACTCTGTTTCGCCGTTAATAATCGGCCAGTAAGACTTCTATGCTGCTCAGCTGCGCGGTTAGCGTCATGGGAATCGCGGCATTACCAGCATGCGCTAGGCTAATGGCAAAGCGATACTCCTCGGTCAAACGACCAAAGTGCGTTTGCCAATGCAAGGAGTCAGCTAAATCCAGTGTGTGTATTGGGATTTGTAGCGGGATTTGTAGCGGGATTTGTAATGGAATATGTGGATAAACATTAAGCATTGAAGCTACGCCGCAGGCTTGCCTCAATCCGGTATCTTGGCATGATAACTCAAGCGATTCTGCCGCCAATTGCTCAAACGGCTTAAGCTCAAAGGCGAAGGATTTGAGCGACTGCGCTAAACCTAGTCCTGTCGCCTTAATATAGGACTCCTTTAGCGCCCATAAATCGAAAAAACGCTGCCGCTGACTCGCTTCATCGGCGAGGGCGAGCAAGGCTGCAGTTTCTTGGGGAGAAAAATAGTGATTTAGGATTGGATAGATATCCGTCTTCGGCCGTGACCTTTCAATATCGACCCCAAATAAACCAGACTCAACACCATCAAACTGAGCCACACCAATCAATAACCAATCGCCGCTATGGCTTAAATTAAACTCAAGCCCCGTTTGCTGTTGCAATTTCGCCGTTAAACTCGGTTTGCCCTTAGCGCCATATTCAAAACACCACTCGTGTGGCGATAAATCCGCATAGCGAGATAACACGGCCCGCAGCGCCGCCCTCACCTGTAATCCCTTTATTTGCGCCTTGGGATCGCGATAGCGCCTGACCTTTGCGAGTTCATCATCACTTAACCAATACTCGGCAAGTGATGTTTGCGCCGCTGAAATATCGTTCAGCGGAATAAAAAACAGATCCACATTCACGCCGTTTTTGCTAGATGTTAGAGAGTCGGTCATTCGAGAGCCTAGCTGTACAAAGCCCTGCGGCTGATGAGTTATCATTGTCTGGCTTTTTGGGGAGCACTTAGCAACATTCTTATCTGGGTTCATTATTGTCTAGGTTCATCATTATCTGAGTTCATTATGCATCTTAAATAGTTTCAACTAAGCCCTATTTCAATTCTTAGCCGCACTCTAATAAGAGCAATTCTTAGAACAACTATTAGCTCCATCCTAAGCGCAATTTTTTGCTGCAATTGCGCCAAGGTTCCCCCAAAAATTAGCAGGTTTAGCCGCACAGCCTCATTCATGACTAAAGGGACGTAAGCCAATATTGGGCTATTTTACCCCGATAACTCAAAAAAGCTGCCTTCATCGCCGCTACAAATATAAATCTTCCACTATCAAAGTATTAAACAGCCCAAGGGGTAAGCGAAAACCCAACATAACGCACAGAAAATACCATTACTCAACGAAAGCCAATAAATTCCAGTCCCAGATGATTGTATCGACCCGAAACCTCAGGTAATCTGCATCCCCATTAAGTGACACAGATGATAAGCACAGGTTTTACGATGAGTGTCACGACATTAGTCATAAATGTCAGTCATGACTCAGCCAAAATCGCTTATCAGTCCCAATAGATTATGTCGGATGATAATTATTTTTAATGGCAACTCGCGACTCTCAATCTAAAGCGCCGTCTTACGCCCCCAAGAGCACGACTCCAGCGGAGCAAAAAGACAGCACACCTCGGCATCGCAACGCCACCACTACGCCTGAAATGCGACTCTTTATCCAACAATCGGATCTGAGCGTCAGCCAACTGGCAAAAATTTTAAATATTACCGAGGCAACGGTGCGTAAGTGGCGTAAGCGTGAGTCCATCAGCAACAGTTCAAACACGCCTCACCATCTCAACACGACGCTCACGCCGATGGAAGAATACGTGGTGGTGGGATTACGTTACCAACTCAGACTCACCTTAGATAGATTGCTCAACGTCACCCAAACCTACATTAATCCCAATGTGTCGCGCTCCGGCCTTGCCCGTTGCTTAAAACGCTACGGCATATCGCGGCTCGATGAGTTTGAAGCACCACAAGTACCCGAACGCTATTTTAATCAATTGCCTGTGACGCAAGGCAGCGATATCCAAACCTATACGGTCAATCCAGAAACCTTGGCCAAGGCGCTGGCTCTGCCAAGTACCGACGGTGATACTGTGGTGCAAGTGGTCTCACTCACCATACCGCCGCAGCTTACTGAGCAAGCTCCAAGCTCAGTGCTATTAGGCATAGATACGGCAAGTGATTGGATTTACCTCGATATTTATCAAGACAGCAATACCCAAGCGACCAATAGATATATCGCCTATGTCCTCCGACATGGGCCGTTTCATTTACGAAAGTTGCTCGTTCGCAACTATCACACCTTCTTAGCCCGTTTTCCCGGTGCCCATGGCACGCCAAAGACAAGCGCGGCTGAATCCCAAAACAAGGTCACCGTATCCAGGTCGACCCGTGGAGACTCTTTATGAGCCATACCCCTTCTGTACCTAATTCTGCGACTGAGTCAAAAAAAGATAAACGACTCAACAAACGTTTGAAAGATATGCCCGTTGCTATCGTCGGCATGGCCAGTATCTTCGCTAACTCGCGTTATTTAAATAAATTTTGGGATTTGATCAGCGAAAAAATCGATGCCATTACTGACATCCCAGACACCCATTGGCGCGCCGAAGATTACTACGATGCCGACAAAAGCAAAGCCGATAAAAGCTACTGTAAACGCGGTGGTTTTTTGCCTGAAGTCGACTTTAATCCCATGGAATTCGGTCTGCCGCCCAATATTTTAGAACTGACAGATACCTCGCAACTATTGTCGCTGATTGTCGCCAAAGAAGTGCTCGCCGATGCCAATCTGCCCACCGATTACGATCGCGATCGTATCGGCATCACGCTAGGCGTGGGCGGTGGTCAAAAAATCAGTCAAAGCTTGAACTCGCGCCTGCAATATCCAGTATTGAAAAAAGTATTCAAAAGCAGCGGCCTGAGCGATGAAGACAGCGAAATGCTGATCAAAAAGTTCCAAGACCAATATATCCACTGGGAAGAAAACTCTTTCCCTGGGTCCTTAGGCAACGTAATTGCAGGCCGTATCGCCAACCGTTTTGATTTTGGCGGCATGAACTGTGTAGTCGATGCTGCCTGCGCGGGCTCGCTTGCCGCTATGCGTATGGCGTTGACTGAACTGACCGAAGGTCGCAGCGACATGATGATCACCGGCGGTGTCTGTACCGACAACTCGCCGTCCATGTACATGAGCTTCTCAAAAACGCCTGCCTTCACCACTAACGAAACCATTCAACCCTTTGATATCGATTCAAAAGGCATGATGATCGGCGAAGGGATCGGCATGGTCGCGCTTAAACGCCTTGAAGATGCCGAGCGCGATGGTGACCGGATTTATGCCGTCATCAAAGGCGTTGGCGCCTCATCGGACGGTAAATTTAAGAGTATTTATGCGCCGCGCCCTGAAGGCCAAGCTAAAGCATTGGAGCGCGCTTACGACGATGCAGGTTTTGCACCGCACAGCATTGGTTTGGTTGAAGCCCACGGCACCGGCACAGCTGCAGGTGATGTGGCCGAATTCAATGGCTTAAAATCGGTATTCGCCCAAGGCAACGACACCAATCAACATATCGCGTTAGGTTCAGTGAAATCCCAAGTGGGCCACACTAAATCAACTGCGGGTACTGCCGGGGTTATCAAAGCCGCGCTGGCACTGCATCACAAGGTATTGCCTGCGACCATTAACGTCAGCCAGCCTAATCCAAAACTGAATATCGAAAGTTCGCCATTCTATTTAAATACCGAAACTCGCCCATGGTTCCAGCGCGCCGATGCAACGCCGCGCCGTGCAGGCGTGAGCTCCTTTGGTTTTGGCGGTACCAACTTCCATCTCGTATTAGAAGAATACAAACCTGAGCACAGCCGTGACGAGCAATATCGTCAGCGCAGTGTGCCGCAGACACTATTGTTTGCCGCAGCCAATAAAGCCGCGCTGCTTAGCGAGTTAAAAGCGGCGCTGAGCCAAAGCGTGAACACGAACGCGAATAAGAGCAGCGCTGCGAGCCTGAACGCTATCGCTCAGCAATATCCGCTGCGCGTACTAGCAAACACAGATGCCCGTTTAGGTTTTGTGGCTAAGGATATCGCACAGCTGCAAGCTCAGTTAAATCAATCGATTGCGCATTTAGAAACCAATGCAATTGAAGTGTGGCAATTACCTTCTGGTATCAGCTACCGCTCTCATGCCTTATTGGCTAAGAATGAATCAAAGAAAGTGGCCGCCCTGTTTGCCGGTCAAGGTTCACAGTACCTGAACATGGGCCGCGAACTAGCCTGCCATTTCCCTGAAATGCGCCAACAAGTGATGGCCAGCGATAAGGTATTTGCTCACCACGACCAAACACCGTTATCCAACATCCTTTACCCTATTCCGGCATTCGATGCCGATGCGGTTAAAGCCCAAGAAGCGGCGCTGACCAATACCCTGTTCGCCCAAAGCGCCATAGGCGCGGTTTCAATGGCGCAATATTCGCTATTAACTCAGGCGGGTTTTGCCCCCGATATGGTAGCAGGTCACAGCTTTGGTGAATTGTCAGCTCTTTGCGCGGCAGGCGTGATTTCCAATGAAGATTACGTCGAACTGGCCTTCGCCCGCGGACATGCCATGGCGCAAGTGCCGAGCGATACCGCGAGTAAAGCAGCAGACACTGGAACTCAAACTGACTTAGGGACAATGTTCGCCATCATTCTTAAGCAAAAGAATGATATCGATGCGCTCAATAGCTGTTTAGCCCAGTTTGATGGCGTTAAAATTGCCAACTACAACGCGCCGACACAATTAGTCATCGCAGGTGGCACAGAGCAAACTCAGCTGGCCGCTAAAGCCATTAGCGAACTGGGCTTTAAAGCGATTGCCCTGCCTGTCTCAGGCGCGTTCCATACTCCATTGGTTGGACACGCACAAAAGCCATTTGCCAAAGCCATTGATAAAGCTAAATTCAGCGCACCTTCTGTCGCACTTTATGCCAACGGAACGGGTCAATTACACCCAACCGATGGCAAAGCGATTAAAGCAGAATTCAAGCAACATATGCTGCAATCGGTTCGCTTTAGCGAACAACTGCAGGCCATGTATGACGCTGGCGCACGTGTGTTTGTTGAGTTTGGCCCTAAGAACATATTGCAAAAGTTAGTTGAAAATACCTTAGGCGAACACTTAAATGAGCTTTGCCTTGTCAGCATGAACCCGAATCCTAAGGGCGACAGTGACAGTCAATTACGCTTAGCCGCAGTGCAATTAGCCGTAGCTGGCGTGGCGTTAACTGAGGTTGACCCCTATCAAGCCGTCACGTCACAAGAGATTGCCGAGCGTGAAGCGCCATCAGCAATGAACATCAAACTCACCGCCACTAACCATATTAGTGCTGCGACCAAAGCTAAGATGGCCAAATCCCTCGCCACAGGCAGCGTGACTAGCCAAGTGCAATATGTGGATCGCATCGTTGAAACGGTTGTCGAAAAAGAAGTCGAAAAAATTGTTGAGAAAGAAGTCATCGTCGAAAAAGTTGTTGAGAAAATAATAGAAGTGGAAGCGAATCAAGTGGCAGCTGTTGAAATGAAACAAACATCCCCAAGCGTTGTGCAAGGCTTAAGCAATCAGCAGCAAGAGACGGCGCAGTTAAACCCAAGCACACCAAACGTCAGCAGCGATGCGTTAACCGCATTTTTCAGCGCACAATCTCAAGCGGCGCAGTTACATCAACAGTTTTTAGCTATCCCGCAGCAATATGGCGATACTTTCACGACACTGATGACAGAACAAGCCAAGATGGCAAGCCTTGGCATTGCAATCCCAGAAAGCCTGCAACGCTCAATGGAAATGTTCCACCAGCATCAAGCGCAAACCCTGCAAAGCCACGCCGAATTTATGCAGCTGCAAAGCAGTAGTAGTCAAGCGGCCTTGGCCATGCTAAACAATGCGCCGATTAACTTTACTCCAGCAGTTGCTCAGCCACGAGTAACTGCGCCGGCTCCTGCGCCTGTTGCACCTGTAGCTCCTGCACCTGTTGCTCCAGCGCCTTTTGCTGCAACGACAGTGGCACACAATGCCGCACCAGTAGCGGCTCAGGCTGTTGCGACGAGACCAGCTGTTAGCACGCCTGTTGTGCCTGTTATGCAAACGGCTCCTGTTGCTTATGCGCCTGCGGCAACAGTACAAGTTGCGCCAGCAGCTCCTGCATTAGTCATGCCTGCTCTAGTGATACCAGAAGTGACACCTGTGGCACCAGCAACAAGCGGTTTAAGTGCTGCACTTGTTCAACAAACTATGATGGCTGTGGTGGCCGACAAGACAGGCTACCCCACTGAAATGCTGGAACTTGGCATGGATATGGAAGCCGATCTAGGTATCGATTCGATTAAGCGCGTTGAAATTTTAGGCACAGTGCAAGACGAACTGCCGGGCTTACCTGAACTCAGCCCAGAAGATCTGGCCGAGTGCCGTACCTTAGGTGAAATCGTTGACTACATGAACAGCAAACTGCCTGCGGCTGGCCAAGTTGTAGTTTCTACAACAGCGCCAACACCTCCTGCCGCCAACGGTTTAAGCGCTGCGTTAGTGCAACAAACCATGATGGCTGTGGTGGCTGACAAGACAGGCTATCCGACTGAAATGCTGGAACTTGGCATGGATATGGAAGCCGATTTAGGTATCGATTCGATTAAGCGCGTTGAAATCTTAGGCACAGTACAAGACGAACTGCCGGGTTTACCAGAGCTCAGCCCAGAAGATCTGGCCGAGTGTCGCACCTTGGGTGAAATCGTTGACTACATGCAAAGTAAGCTTACACAAAATGACAAGCTGCCAGCGGCTGGCCAAGTTGTAGTTTCGACAACCGCTCCTACCGCTAATAGTTTAAGTGCTGCACTTGTTCAACAAACCATGATGGCTGTGGTGGCTGACAAGACAGGCTATCCGACTGAAATGCTGGAACTCAGCATGGATATGGAAGCCGATTTAGGTATTGATTCTATTAAGCGCGTTGAAATTTTAGGCACAGTACAAGACGAACTGCCGGGTTTACCAGAGCTCAGCCCAGAGGATTTGGCCGAATGTCGCACCTTAGGTGAAATCGTTAACTACATGAACAGCAAACTGCCAGCTGTGGGATCAGTTATCGTAGCAACTCATGTGACAACTGCCGCACCTGCCGCCAGCGGTTTAAGCGCTGCGTTAGTGCAACAAACCATGATGGCTGTGGTCGCCGACAAGACAGGCTACCCCACTGAAATGCTGGAACTCAGCATGGACATGGAAGCCGATCTAGGTATCGATTCTATCAAGCGCGTTGAAATCTTAGGCACAGTGCAAGATGAGCTACCGGGCTTACCTGAGCTGAATCCTGAAGATCTGGCCGAGTGTCGCACCTTAGGCGAAATCGTTGAACTCTTTTCGAAAGAAATAGGGAACAGCAAACTATCTGCGGTTGGCTCGGTTTCAGCTACAACAGCAGCACAAGTCACTGTTACCGCTACAATAAATAACGGCTTAAGTGCTGAAAAAGTCCAACAAACCATGATGTCAGTAGTGGCCGACAAGACGGGCTATCCCACTGAAATGCTAGAACTGAGCATGGATATGGAAGCCGATTTAGGTATCGATTCGATCAAGCGCGTTGAAATCTTAGGCACAGTACAAGACGAGCTACCAGGCTTACCTGAGCTGAATCCTGAAGATCTGGCCGAGTGTCGCACCTTAGGTGAAATCGTTAGTTATATGCAAAGTAAACTAGGCCAAAACGCGGTAAGCCAGAATGTAGCGCCAATTAGCGCTGTCGTTCAGCCTGAACCTACTATCGATTTGCCACCACATGATTTACCACCCCATAGCGAGGTGGTGCTAAAAAAGTTGCCAGCGGCGGCTGAGCTAACGCAACTATCGCCACAGCAATCGTCAAAGCAATCAGCGCAACAAGCTCAAACACGCGTTTTTGCTAAAGATGCCTGCATTATCATTAGCGATGATGGTCACAATGCTGGCGTACTTGCCGAGAAATTGCATGCTCAAGGTCTAACGGTTGCGGTTGTGCGCTCGCCAGAAAGCCTTGTAGCCAGTGCATCACCGCTCAATAGCCACATTGCCAGCTTCACATTGGCGGCGATTGACGATACCAGCATCAGCGCAGTGATTAATGAGATCAAAAGCTTAGGTACAGTTGCAGGCTTTATTCATCTGCAACCACAACATAAAACCTCAGCCGATGCGAAAGGTTTAGTGTTGTCCAGTGCCGCCAAAGCGTCGGTCGAGCAAGCGTTCTTGTTCGCCAAACACTTACAACCGCTTTTAACAACAGCAGCAACGGCAAATACTGATAGCAGCTTTATCAGCGTCAGTCGTATCGACGGTGGTTTTGGTTATCTTAACCACAGCCAAATTGCCCGCAGCGAGTTAAACCAAGCGGCATTAGCAGGTCTGACGAAAACCTTGAGCCACGAGTGGCCAAGCGTGCATTGCCGCGCCTTAGATATCGCGCCAGCACTTGATGCCAAACAACTGGCCAATGCGGTCATCGCTGAGTTATTTGCAACCGATAAGCTATTAGAAATCGGTGTGAGTGAAGCAGGCGCAACTGAAGCGCTGGCACGCGTGACCTTAGTTGCAGGCAAGGCAGATACCCGCCACAGCGCAGCTAACTTGACCAGTGCTGATAAAATTCTGGTGACTGGCGGCGCAAAAGGCGTGACCTTTGAATGTGCCTTGAGTCTGGCAAAACGCAGCAAGGCGCATTTTATCCTTGCCGGCAGAAGCAGCCAACAAGCCATTCCCGCTTGGGCGCAGGGTAAAAATAACAGTGAACTTAAAGCCGCTGCCATTGCCCACATTCAAAGCTTGGGCGAGAAACCCACGCCAAAACAAGTGGATGCCTTAGTATGGCCAGTGCAAAGCAGCCTAGAAATTGCAGCTGCACTAGAAGCCTTTACCGCCGTGGGGGCCAGCGCTGAGTACTTAAGTCTCGATGTTAACAATCCAGATGCGATCGCCAGCACTATAGTGCCTATCACCGAGTTATCACCTATTACTGGCATCATCCATGGTGCGGGCGTACTCGCCGATAAACACATCCAAGACAAGACCTTAGATGAGTTAGCACGGGTGTATGGCACTAAGGTCACAGGCATTAGCAATCTGCTTGCCGCACTGGATTTAGATAAAGTAAAACTGATCGCCCTGTTCTCTTCGGCGGCGGGTTTTTACGGCAATACCGGCCAAAGCGATTACGCTATGTCCAACGACATACTCAACAAAGCCGCACTGCAACTGGCGCAGCAACTGCCAAATGCCAAAGTGATGAGCTTCGATTGGGGTCCGTGGGACGGCGGTATGGTGAACCCTGCGCTGAAAAAGATGTTTATCGATCGCGGTGTCTATGTGATCCCGTTAAAGGCGGGTGCTGAGTTATTTGCGAGCCAATTACTGAGCAACACAGGCGCACAATTGCTGGTCGGTACTGACATGCAAGGCAGCGCACCTCATGACGACACTTCTAATAAAGTGCAAGAGACTGAAGGTGGCAATCTAAAAAAGCCTGAAGCGGATCTGACCACTGACTCGTCGGATCCGCATGCTTTGCTTAACGCTTTAAATCCAAGCGCAGTAAATATAAGCGCTGTAAAACTGCAGCGCACACTGGACCCTAAGGCAATGATCTTTATTGAAGATCACTGCATTAACGGTAATCCCGTATTACCGACTGTGTGCGCGATTCAGTGGATGCGTGAAGCCGCCTTTGATGTGCTCAAGCAGCCTGTCAAAGTGCAAAGCTACAAGCTGTTGAAGGGCATTATTTTCGACACTGTGACGTTAGAAAAAGGTGCGTTAGAAAACGGTGCGCCCATCACGCTAGAACTTGAGCTTGCACCGATTGCGTTAACGGATAAAGCCGCGAAAGACACAGACGAGTGCTTGAGTGGACAATTCAGTGCCTTAATCAGCTTTGAAGGTCGTCCGCAATATCAAGCCATCCTAGCCGTTGATGATGCTGTTGATGACGCGGCTAACGATTACTTAGCCACTAACAGCAAAGCAACTGCCTTTGACGCGCACAGCTTGGCAGGACTTTCTGCCATCACAACCGCAAGCAGCCTTTACAGCGACGGCACGCTTTTCCACGGCCCAAGACTGCAAGGTATTGAGTCTGTGGTGAAGTTTGACGATGCGAGCTTAGTCGCCAAGGTGATTCTTCCCCATGTTGCGTTAGCGGACTGCGGGAGTTTTGTGCCCAATCTGGCCCGCAAAGGCTCACAAGCCTTTGCGGAAGATTTGTTGCTGCAGGCGATGCTGGTATGGGCAAGACTCAAATATGGCGCGGCGAGTTTGCCATCAAGCATTGGGGAGTTTATTTCCCATGCGCCGTTTGCCTTTGGCGATAAAGGCTATCTAGTGCTCGAGGTGGTAAAACACTCTGACCGTGCCCTTGAAGCCAATATTGCGCTGTATCATCAAGATGGTCGCTTAAGCTGCGAGATGAACAACGCCAAAGTCACGATTAGCAAAAATCTTAACGGTGCGTTTTTAGCCAATAAAGTTGCTGCTAATCAAACCGCTGCGAATAAAGCCATTGAAAGCGTGGAGGCGAAAGTCGAGTGAACTTAGCCCCCCCTTTAGCAACGACGCATAGCGGCCAAGCTGAAACGTCGATAGCTGACACAGCTAATGCCGACAAGGCTATTGCAGACACGGTTATTACTGAAAAGCTTGCCAAGCCACTGCGTATTGCAGTGTTGCTTGGCGATGCCGTCAACCTTGACTCTCACTCAGCCCAAGTATTAGGGACGTTTACTGAACGTGAAAGAGTTCAAATTTGCGCTGCCGATGCCAACCAATCGACAGTACATAGGCCGACAGCTCATGAACCAAAAGAGCATGAACCGTCAGTGTATGAGCAAAGGTCGCTCACTGCCTTGTTAGGCCAAGCAACAACAGCCATTGAGCAAGGCCAGCTCGTTGAACTGAAATTCAATGATGCTAATCAGCCCCAGTCTCTGTATTTGCTCGATGGTTTACGCGCTGCCAAACTGCGCCTACATGCACACGCGTTTATTGCTGGCTTTGCCGCTGGCAATGAGGTTACAGGTGTTGCAAATACGGCAGTTGAAAATGCGGCGACTGTTGCTAATGCGGCATTAGCGGCGGCAAAGCGCAGCCCAGCTCAAACCGTTCAACATCAGACTGTCGCCAACACACTCAACGAGGCATTTGTTGCGCTGCGCCAAGGTGTAACCGCCCTCGCTGCGCGAACACAAGCGCCGCTTAAAGGCACTACTGATATAAAACAGACAAACGACACCAATCATCAAACTGGCTATTGGTTTAGCGACCAACATCAAGCGCGGGTGTTGTGTCTAAATCTTGTAGCAAAGACGTCACATCAAGCGGATGAGTCTCGAAATCTAAACCAAAGCCTAGTGCTGACCCAAGGCACACAACTTGCCGCGCCCAAAGCCCTTGTCAATGAAAACAGACTGTTTGTGCCGATAAGTGGTGACAGTATTGATTCACTCATAGCGCAAGTATTGCAACTAGTTAACACTCTGGAAAATAGCGTAGGCTTTCACGCGGAATATCTCAAAGCTTGGTTTGAACACTATGATGCCAACGCACCACTAGCATTAGTCTTGATGGCAGCATCGATTGACGACCTCAAACTTGAAGCCAAAGCCATGCTTACGGCGCTTGAAAGTGATGCTATTCGTCATCATGGTCAACACTTTAAGACCCCAGCGGGTAGCTGCTTTACCGCTAAGCCGCTAGGGGATGCGGGACTCACCTTCGTGTATCCCGGCGTTGGCACGGTTTACGCCCAGATGTTCAATAACTTACATGAATATTTCCCCGCGCTGTATCATCAGCTAGAACGTGAAGGCGATTTAAGTGCCATGCTGCAATCACCGCAGATTTATGCGGCAGATGTTAAAACCGCGGCTGGCATGAACCTAAGTCAGCAAGCGATTAGTGGCGTGGGTGCCAGTTATCTATTCACTAAACTGTTGACCCAAGTCTTTAATATTAAGCCTAAAATGGCGCTCGGTTACTCAATGGGCGAAGCGGCCATGTGGGCCAGCCTAGATGTGTGGCAAACGCCCCATGCTATGATCAACGCTACTGAAAATAGCGATATTTTCAACCATGCGATTTCTGGTGAGCTAACCGCAGTCCGCCGAGCATGGCAGCTTGCAGATAATGAAGCCATAGTGTGGAACAGCTTTGTCGTGCGCGCTGATAGCCATGAAATCAAGGCATTATTGCCAGAGTTTCCTCGCGCCTACTTAGCCATCACCCAAGGTGATACTTGCGTCATTGCAGGCTGCGAAACAAGCTGTAAAGCCCTGCTTGCCACGTTAGGTAAGCGCGGGATTGCCGCCAATCGAGTCACGGCAATGCATACCGCGCCTGCCATGCTAGTCCATGGGCAAGTACAAGATTTCTATACTCAAGCACTAAAACCTGAGGCACTGGAACCTGAGGCGCTGAAAGCGGCAGCGCAAGATCTGCCTATTCGCTTTATTAGCGCAGCGCAAACTGCGCCAGTAACCGTGGATAGCCACAGTATTGGCCGCGCAATTGCCGATACCTTTTGTTCGCCACTCGACTTTAGTGCGCTCATTCAAAATGCCACTGAGCAAGGTGCAAGGCTATTTGTCGAAGTGGGCGCCGATAGGCAAACCAGCACACTCATAGATAAAATCAGCCACGCCCACGCAAGCCAAAGCACTGCGAACGCGGCGACAGCCGCCATTGCTTGCAATGCCAAAGGTGCTGATGCGATTACCAGCTTACTCAAGTGTTTAGCTCAGCTAATAAGCCACAGAGTACCGCTTTCGCTCGCGCCGCTCATTCAGCCACTAAGTGCTAACGCAGCCCCTTTATCATCAGCAGTATTACCAGAAGGAGAACCCCTGTGAGTTCTCAGCATTCCCCTACGATTGATAAAACTACCGTGCCTACCATTGCGTCAAACCGCGCATCAAAAATTGCGATTGTCGGCCTCGCGACTCAGTATCCTGACGCAGATAATCCCCAAACCTTTTGGCAAAATCTGCTGGATAAAAAAGACTCACGCACCCAAATTAGCCGCGAAAAGCTCAATGCTAATCCCGCCGATTACCAAGGTGTGCAGGGTCAGTCTGACCGTTTTTACTGTGATAAAGGCGGCTACATCCAACACTTCCAGTTTGATGCCAAAGGTTATCAACTGCCAGAGTCCGCCTTTGACGGTTTAGATGAAAGCTTTTTATGGGCACTCGATTGCAGTCGTAAAGCCCTCCAAGACGCAGGGATTGCGCAAAGCGATGCCGTACTGGCGCGCACAGGTGTCGTGATGGGAACCTTGTCGTTCCCGACCGCCCGCTCCAATGAATTATTTTTGCCTCTGTATCATCAAACCGTTGAAAAGGCGCTGCAAAACAAACTTAACCAAAGCGCTTTTCAACTGGCTGATTTTAACCAAGCTCACGCTGGAGAAGCGTTAAACGTCGAGCAAGTATTAAACGTCGCCAATGGCGCCGTTGCCCACACAGCTTCAAAGCTGGTCAGCGATGCACTCGGTTTAGGTGGTACTCAGTTAAGTCTGGACGCCGCCTGCGCTAGCTCGGTTTACGCACTTAAACTCGCCTGCGATTACCTGACCACAGGCAAGGCCGATATGATGCTTGCGGGCGCAGTATCGGGCGCTGATCCCTTCTTTATCAACATGGGATTCTCGATTTTTCACGCCTATCCAGATCATGGTATTTCAGCGCCCTTTGATAGCAACAGCAAGGGCTTATTCGCCGGAGAAGGCGCAGGGGTTTTAGTTTTAAAACGCTTAGAAGATGCCGAGCGCGATGGCGATAACATCTATGCCGTCGTCAGCGGCATTGGTTTGTCGAACGACGGTAAAGGCCAGTTTGTATTAAGCCCCAACAGCAAGGGCCAAGTGCAAGCCTTCGAGCGCGCCTATAGCGCGGCAAACACTCAGCCTGCCAATATCGAAGTGATTGAATGCCATGCCACCGGCACGCCGCTCGGTGATAAAGTCGAACTCGCCTCGATGGAGCGCTTCTTCGAGGACAAACTCGCGGGCTCTGCAGTGCCGCTGATCGGTTCAGCAAAATCCAACTTAGGCCATTTACTCACAGCCGCAGGAATGCCGGGGATCATGAAGATGATTTTTGCCATGCGCTCGGGTCGACTGCCGCCAAGTATTAACTTATCAGCGCCGATATCCTCGCCTAAGGGCTTGTTTAGCGCTAAAAATCTGCCAACAGAATTGCATGCTTGGCCCGATAAAGCCGGCAATGACCGCCGTCACGCAGGTGTTTCCGTGTTTGGTTTTGGCGGCTGTAACGCGCATTTGTTGCTGGAATCCTATGCTGCCAGTACAAACAAAAAGAATGAACAACCTGCAGCTACTGTAAGTTATCAGCACACGCCATTAAATATCATTGGCTTAGCATCGCACTTCGGCCCTTTATCCTCCATTAATGCACTGGATAGCACGATTCAAGCTCGGCAAGATGCCTTTATCCCGCTGCCCGCTAAACGCTGGAAAGGCTTAGATAAACACCCTGATATTCTAGCCAACTTTGGTTTAAGCGGAACTGGCCTCGCAGCCGCACCACAGGGCGCGTATATCGACCAGTTCGATTTTGACTTTCTGCGCTTTAAAGTGCCGCCCAATGAAGACGACCGCCTGATCTCCCAGCAACTGCTGCTGATCAAAGTGGCCGATGAAGCGATTCGCGATGCGAACTTAAAGCCCGGCGGCAAGGTTGCTGTATTAGTGGCGATGGAAACCGAACTGGAATTACACCAGTTCCGTGGCCGCGTAAATCTGCACACCCAACTGGCAGACAGCCTTAAAAAACAAGGGATAACACTCACACAAGCTGAGTATCTCGCCCTTGAAAAAATCGCCATGGACAGCGTGCTCGATGCCGCCAAACTGAACCAATACACCAGTTTTATTGGCAATATCATGGCGTCACGCATCGCATCCCTTTGGGACTTTAACGGCCCAGCCTTTACCATTTCAGCGGCGGAGCAATCGGTCGCCCGCTGTATCGATGTAGCCGAAAACTTGTTATCCCAAGAATCCTTAGATGCCGTAGTGATCGCCGCCGTCGATTTAAGTGGCAGCCTTGAGCAAGTGATCCTCAAAAACGCCGTATCGCCAGTGGCATTTAATGCCACAGACACTGGTTGGAAAGTCGGTGAAGGTGCTGGCGCATTAGTGCTCACGACAACACAATCAAGTGCAGCCCAGCCAAGCACTGCCGCTGACAATGCCAATAGCAAAAGCTATGGCGACAGTTATGGTCACATCAGCGGCCAAGTGTTTGGCGCTATTTGTGACATGCAAGGTAACAGCAACACAGCGCGTATTTGCGATGACCTGTTAACCCAAGCCAAGGTGAATAGCAGCCAAATTAGCTTGATTGAAACCAGTATTGCGGTTGAGCAACTTGCCGATTCAGAGTTGGTACTCAATACCCTGCTGCCGAGTGTTAACCAGCGCAGCCAAGCCGCTGATACCCTAGGCCACAACTTTGCTGCTGCGGGAATGGCGAGTATTTTGAGCGCGCTGCTTCAGCTTAAAAATCATGGGCAATTAAAAAACCAAGCACAGCCACAAGCTAATCAAGTGCAGCACGCGCTCGTTGCCACGTTTAGCCAAGGTAAATGCTCGCAGTTATTGCTCAGTCAAAGTGCCACGCAAGCACACAGTTTGCAGCAAAGGCTTGAACAAGACTTAACGCTTTCGGCGCAAAAACACTTAATAAAACAAGTGACACTTGGTGGCCGCGATATCTATCAACATATCCTTGATACGCCGCTCGCGGGCCTTGATGCTATACAACAAAAAGCCCGAGCCATTACAGCACTGCCAGCGCGCAGCCAGCGCAAGCATTTGGCCCAAATAGCGAGCAAAGATACGAGTAGCTTTGCAACAAGCAGCCCAATCACGGCTCTACAAAAAGAGACATTAAGCAGCATGCCAATAAATGCCCTAAGCACGCCCAATAACAACGCCGCTCAAGCAGAGCTAAAAGACGCTGCATTTATACGTAATCAGCAACTAGCCCGTGAAGCACATCTAGCCTTTTTACAAAGCCGTGAGCAAGGCCTGAAACTGGCCGATGCCTTGATGAAAGCCCAGCTTGCCAGCGAGTTAGCCGTCAATGGCCAAGCGACGTCAGTGCAACAACAAGCCATTGTTCAGGCATCTGCGCCAGCGGTTCTTCCACATACTGCACTTTATCCAAACCAAGTGCTTTATCCAAACCATGCAAAAGTGCCTCTGTACACGCCGCCAACGCCGATAAGCAAGCCTTGTATTTGGGATTATGCGGATTTAGTCGAATACGCCGAAGGTGATATCGCTAAAGTATTTGGCCAAGATTACGCCATTATCGACAGCTACTCGCGCCGTGTACGCCTGCCAACCACAGACTATTTGCTGGTATCTCGGGTAACGAAATTAAACGCCCAGATGAACCAATATCAGCCTTGCACTATGACCACAGAATACGACATTCCTGTGGACGCGCCGTATTTGGTCGATGGTCAAATTCCGTGGGCCGTGGCGGTTGAATCGGGTCAATGTGACTTAATGCTGATCAGCTATTTAGGTATCGACTTTGAAAACAAGGGCGAGCGCGTTTATCGTCTGCTCGATTGTACCCTGACCTTCCTTGGCGACTTACCGCGCGGTGGCGACACCCTGCGCTATGATATTTCCATCAATCACTTTGCCCGCAATGGCGATACCTTGTTGTTCTTCTTCTCCTACGAATGTTTCGTGGGCGACAAGCTGATCCTGAAAATGGATGGCGGCTGTGCCGGCTTCTTCACCGACAAGGAACTCGCCGACGGCAAAGGCGTTATTCGCACCGAAGCCGAAATCAAAGCCCGTAACCTTGCGCTCAATAATCCCAATAAACCGCGCTTTAATCCGCTGCTTAACTGCGCGCAAAACCAATTTGATTACAGCCAAATCCATAAATTACTCGGCGCCGATATCGGTGGCTGTTTTGGCGGCGCCCATGCGGCGCATCAAGCCCAATATGGGTTGCAGCCCTCTTTATGTTTTGCATCCGAAAAATTCCTGATGATTGAACAGGTCAGCAATCTTAAGGTGCATGGCGGCGCGTGGGGCTTAGGTTCAGTTGAAGGCCATAAGCAGCTCGAAGCCGACCATTGGTATTTCCCTTGTCATTTCAAGGGCGACCAAGTGATGGCGGGATCATTAATGGCCGAAGGCTGTGGTCAATTACTGCAATTCTTTATGCTGCATATTGGTATGCACCTAAGTGTGAAAGATGGCCGTTTCCAACCGCTCGAAAACGCATCACAAAAAGTGCGTTGTCGCGGTCAAGTCTTGCCGCAATCTGCCCTGCTCACCTATCGCATGGAAATCACCGAAATCGGTATGAGCCCGCGCCCGTATGCTAAGGCGAATATCGATATTTTGCTCAATGGCAAAGTGGTGGTGGACTTCCAAAACCTTGGGGTGATGATCAAAGAAGAAGCCGAATGCACTCGCTACCTTGCGGATAATGATGCCAGCACCGCTGACAATACTGCCAAAGATGCTGCTTCGGCTGCGCCGCTAGTTTCGACAACACCCGCATCGTTCGCCGCGCCGCTGATGGCGCAGCTGCCAGATTTAACCGCGCCAACCAACAAAGGCGTAGTGCCGCTTAAGCATGTGCCTGCACCAGTCGCGCCTGCGGATTCAAAGTATGCTAACCGCGTGCCCGATACCCTACCGTTCACGCCGTACCACATGTTCGAATTTGCCACTGGCGACATCGAAAACTGCTTCGGCCCTGATTTCAGTATCTATCGCGGCCTAATTCCACCACGCACGCCTTGCGGTGATTTGCAGCTCACGACTCGCGTCATTGCGATTGACGGCAAACGCGGCGAACTGAAAAAGCCTTCTTCGTGCATCGCCGAATACGAAGTGCCCGCAAATGCTTGGTATTACGATAAAAATAGCCATCACGCTGTGATGCCCTATTCTGTGCTAATGGAGATATCACTGCAGCCAAACGGCTTTATCTCAGGCTATATGGGCACCACCTTGGGCTTCCCCGGCCAAGAACTGTTTTTCCGTAACTTGGACGGTAGCGGTAAGCTTCTGCGCCACGTGGATTTACGCGGCAAAACAATCGTGAACGACTCACGTTTGTTATCGACTGTGATTGCCGGCAGCAACATCATCCAGAATTTTAGCTTCGAGCTAAGCTGCGATGGCGAGCCTTTCTACCAAGGTAAAGCGGTATTTGGTTACTTCAAGGGCGATGCGCTGAAAAACCAACTTGGCATAGACAACGGCAAGATCACTCAGCCTTGGCATGTGCAAAATGGTATAGCCGCCGATAGCCAAATCAATCTGTTAGATAAACAGCATCGCAGCTTTAACGCGCCAGAAGGTCAGCCGCATTACCGTTTAGCGGGCGGTCAGCTTAACTTTATCGACAAAGCCGACATCGTGAAGACCGGCGGTAAAGCGGGCCTTGGCTATTTATACGCCGAGCGCACCATTGACCCGAGTGATTGGTTCTTCCAATTCCACTTCCATCAAGATCCGGTAATGCCAGGCTCATTAGGGGTTGAAGCCATTATCGAGCTGATGCAAACCTATGCGATTGACCAAGACCTTGGTGCGGGCTTTAAGAGTCCAAAATTCGGCCAGATATTATCGGATATCAAATGGAAGTATCGCGGCCAAATTAACCCATTAAACAAGCAGATGTCGCTGGATGTACACATCACCAGCGTGACAGACGACAATGGCAAACGCATCATTATGGGCGATGCCAACTTGAGTAAAGATGGCCTGCGGATTTATGAAGTCAAAGACATCGCCATCTGTATTGAAGAAGCTTAATGCGGTAAATTCTATTTATTGAATCACTTAAAAATAATCCTGCCGCTGCGTTGGCTTTTTACACCCGAACTTTTTACTCAAGTAATAGCAACGCAGCTGCAATAAAAACGAGACCCAAGATGACTAGCCATACTCTAGATCAATTCAATAGCAATAACGAAAAACTCAGCCCTTGGCCGTGGCAAGTCAACGATGCAGAGCTGAGCTTTGATATCGACTCATTAGGCAAAAAACTCAAAGATTTAAGTCAAGCCTGTTACTTAGTCAATCACAGTGAAAAAGGCTTAGGCATAGCGCAAACGGCCGAAGTGACCACAAGTGACAGCCAAGCTCCATTGGGCTCACACCCTGTCAGCGCCTTTGCCCCTGCCCTTGGCACCCAAAGTTTAGGCGACAGTAACTTTCGCCGCGTCCACGGCGTCAAATACGCTTACTACGCCGGCGCTATGGCTAACGGTATTGCCTCGGAAGAACTGGTTATCGCCCTCGGCCAAGCGGGCATTTTGTGCTCATTTGGCGCGGCTGGGTTAATTCCATCCCGCGTTGAAGCAGCCATTACCCGCATTCAAGCAGCGCTGCCCAATGGTCCTTACGCTTTTAACTTAATTCACAGCCCAAGCGAGCCCGCGTTAGAGCGCGGCAGCGTTGAGCTGTTTTTAAAACATAAAGTGCGCACAGTCGAAGCCTCGGCATTTTTAGGTTTAACGCCGCAGATCGTCTATTACCGTGCAGCGGGGTTGAGCCGCGACGAACATGGCGAGATAGTCATTGGCAATAAAGTCATCGCAAAAATCAGCCGCACCGAAGTCGCGACTAAGTTTATGGAGCCGGCGCCTGCCAAAATCCTCCAGCAATTAGTGAGTGATGGCCTTATCAGCCAAGATCAAATGGCGATGGCGCAACTTGTGCCAATGGCGGACGACATAACAGCCGAAGCCGACTCTGGCGGCCATACCGACAATCGTCCATTGGTCACGCTATTGCCGACAATTTTGGCACTAAAAGATGAAATCCAAGCTAAATATCAATATAAAACGCCCATCCGTGTTGGCGCAGGCGGCGGCGTCGGTACACCCGATGCAGCATTAGCCACCTTCAACATGGGCGCGGCATTCATCGTCACAGGTTCTATCAACCAAGCTTGCGTCGAAGCGGGCGCCAGCGAACACACCCGTAAGTTACTCGCCACCACAGAAATGGCCGATGTGACTATGGCACCTGCCGCTGATATGTTCGAAATGGGCGTGAAATTACAAGTGGTAAAGCGTGGCACTTTGTTCCCGATGCGCGCCAATAAGCTTTATGAGATCTACACCCGTTACGATTCGATTGATGCTATCCCTACGGACGAGCGTAAAAAGCTCGAAGAGCAAGTGTTCCGCTCATCACTCGATGACATTTGGGCGGGTACTGTCGCCCACTTTAACGAGCGCGATCCAAAGCAAATCGAGCGCGCACTGGATAATCCCAAACGTAAGATGGCGCTGATTTTCCGCTGGTATTTGGGTCTATCGAGCCGCTGGTCAAACACAGGTGAAGTCGGCCGCGAAATGGATTACCAAATCTGGGCAGGCCCAGCGCTAGGTGCATTTAATGCGTGGGCCAAAGGCAGTTATTTAGATGACTATAAAGCCCGTAATGCGGTGGATTTAGCCAAACATTTAATGGTAGGCGCGGCGTATCAATCTCGGATTAACTTGCTGTTATCCCAAGGCGCGAGCATTCCGGTCACACTACTACGCTGGAAACCGCTGAATCGTTTTTAACCGCTTTTAGCCCTATTGCTCAGTCTTAAAACTGATACTTAAAGCCGGCACTGTTCATCACTGCCGGCTTTTTAGTCACCTATCCTCACTAAAAATCAATTTCAATTGCCGTACATATGGCTGAAACTCTTACCGAAGCTTAGGTAAAAATTGCATATCAATCGATATACCCACTCAAACCAACCGAAAGACAATTAAATAAATGTCAATTAAAATCAAAATCATAGGCAATTATTTCAAAGTTGGCATTAAGTTCGCAATATCTAATTCACCATTAGCCGTACCTTACAAATGACACACTCGGTCATAAGAAGGATTAATACTAAGCGAGGAGGTTGATATGTTAGGTTGGACATTAGTATTTCTGGTTGTTGCCATTGTTGCTGGACTATTAGGATTTACTGGAATAGCAGGCGCAGCAGCAGGTATCGCAAAAATTATTTTCTTCTTATTTATTGTGTTACTCGTGATTTCACTGCTGATTAATGCCCTCAAGGGCAAGTCACCACGACTTTAATTATTTTTTAGAAAGGAGATGTATATGAAACCATTTACTCTGATGACAAGCGCTTCACTGGCATTATTGCTCGCTTTAGGTTTAACCGCCTGTAGTGATAACAAAGCCGAAGATGCCGGCGAAAAAATTGATGAAGTGATGACTGATGCAGGTAATGCCATTGAAGATGCCTGTGAAGAAGTGAAAGAAGGCGTTAAGGCTAAAGATACTAAGTGCTAATCTGACACTTTAACCTAACTTGAGGGTGGCAATAGACATATCTACTGCCACCCTTTTGATCTAATGTTAACAACGCGATTCACCGATTCAGTCAGCCGTTCAACATGCAGCGGTTAAATCAAAAAACAGCATTGGAGGGCGCGTATGCTAAGCAAAATCCACATCAAATATTTCTACTTTATGGGTGCCGTGTTACTCGCCTATTTTGCAGTAACGGGTACGTCTCCCCTGCTCACCTTTATTTGGGCTTGGACAAGCCTGTCGCTATTTTTAGTCGGTTCAGCCTACTGGTTTAATCTCGCCAGCATCTTTAGAAAGCGCCAAGATGGCACTATCCCTTGGTATATTCGCTGGGGCTTTATTCCGTTTCTATTGGGTAGCCGACTGTATAACCATTGGGCGAGAAAACGCGACTCTGTGCCGTCGATGCAAAAGATAGATGAGCAGTTGTATCTCGGCTGCCGATTATTTTCTGCGGATCTGGAGAAAATCAAAGCCAATAAGATCACCGCAATTCTTGATGTGACCGCCGAATTTGATGGCTTAGATTGGTCGCAGTTTGAAGATCATATCGAGTATTTAAACATTCCCATCCTCGACCATAGCGTGCCGACCAGCGCCCAGCTCAATCAAGCCGTTAACTGGTTACATCGCCAAGTGCGCGCCAATAAACAGGTGCTGATCCACTGTGCTATGGGGCGCGGCCGCTCAGTACTGGTGCTCGCCGCCTATTTAGTCTGTAAAGATAAACAGCGCAACTTCGCCGAAGTATTGCAACAAATTAAGCAGGTCCGCAAAACCGCGGGCTTAAACAAATGGCAATTACGCGCCCTTGAACACATGCTCAAGCAAGGCAAAATCAACATCCATAAAGTGGCGTGGATTATCGCCAACCCGGTCTCTGGCGGCGGCAAATGGCAACAATATGGCGAGCAAATCCAAGACGAACTAAAAGCCTATTTTGACCTAACGTTAAAGCTCACCAGCGAAAATATCAGCGCAAATACCTTCGCCAAAAAAGCCCGTAGTAGCGGCGCCGATATCATTATTGCCTGTGGTGGCGATGGCACAGTGACAGAGGTGGCATCGGAAATAGTGAACACCGACATCGCCTTAGGGATCATTCCCTTAGGCACCACTAACGCTCTCAGCCACGCGCTATTTGGTTTAGGCAGTAAGCTTATTCCTGTCTCTCAGGCTTTAGATAATATTATCCAAGGCCATTACCAAGCTATCGATACTGCCCGCTGTAATCAACATTTAGTCTTGCTACTTGTGGGCATTGGTTTTGAACAGCAGATGATTGAATCTGCGAGCCGTGAACGTAAAAATGCCCTCGGCCAGTTTGCCTACCTCGATGGCTTATGGCGCGCCGTGAATGCCGATATCACTCTAACCATACAGCTCAGCTTAGATGATGCCGAGCCCACAACATTGACCACCCATAGCCTTATTGTTGCCAATGCCGCCCCCTTTACCAGCGTATTAGCACAGGGCGATGGCGAGCCAAACATGACAGATGGCCTGCTCGATATTACCTGGCTAGATGCCGGCAGTGAGCCGACAGACAAGCTCCTTAGCCTAGCCGAATTAGCCATTGCAGGATGGGTAAAAGAAGGCAATAAAGACACACAGTCAAAGCCACCTAACGTGCCATCTAGCACAACCAAGGTTCACCACGCCCACGCAAAAAAAGTGCGTATTAGTAGTGAGCCCAAGTGTAAATATGTGATTGATGGCGAAATCTTTGAACCCGCGGATCTCACCATTGAAGTCCAACCCGCATCCCTTAAGGTGTTTGTGCCTTATCAGGAAATAACTGAAGAGGATGGATAACGGCTCAATGCTCAACGCTCAACGCTCAACGCTCAACGCTCAACGCTCAATGCTCAATGCTCAATGCTCAATGCTCAATGCTCAATGCTCAATGCTCAATGAGGCCAAAAATCCGAGTCGCCCCTGCCTATTGTCAAAATAATATTGAAACAGAACCGATTTTTACACTCTTTTTTTTGTAAATAATAACTTCTATTCTACAGCCCTTAATCAAAAAGCGGAGTTAGAATATGAAACACCTCGTCACATCAGCGTTATGGCTTTCTTTGACAGCCAGTAGTTTTGTGAATGCCACCACAGCAATAGGAAGTCTTGAAACCGTCGCTGAATTGCCAATACGACCAGGCAATGTCAGCGTAACTGCACAAGGTCGGATTTTTGCCACAGTACATCCACTTGATACACCATCAGGTTTGCAATTGATTGAAGTTAATCGTGAGACCAACGCTTATAAAGCTTGGCCTTCAACGGATTTGCAAAAAACATCGACTGCCAATACCACTCAATTTGATACCTTATTAGGGATTGCTCAGGACAAAGCTGGACACCTTTGGACCGCAGATATGGGGTTAGAATTAGGCCAGACAAGGATTTGGGGATTCAACATTAAGGATGGCAGTTTATATAAACAAATCGTCCTACCGCAAGCACTAGCGCCCAAAGGCAGTTTTATGCAGGATCTGGTTGTCGATTCACAAAAAGGCTGGATTTACTTAGCCGATATCGCTAACCCAGGCCTCATAGCGGTTCGTATTGACGATGGTCATACAATACGTTTTTCAGATCATAGTTCGCTGCAGGCCGAAGCGGATGCAGTAATGAACATAGACAACAAAACAACATTGTTTAATGGCAAAGTTGCCAGTGTCGCGGTCAATCCGATCAGTTTATCCGCTGACGGAAACACACTCTATTATGGCGCAATGAATGGCACTCACTGGTATCAGTTATCGACTGCGGCTTTACAAACAGGCAACGATAATAAAATTATCGCCACTGTAAAATTAGTCGGAGCCAAGCCAGTATCAGATGGCGCATCAACGTCCAAACAAGGTAATCATTACTTTACCAATTTGAACCACAATGCCATTTCCATGCTAGATAACAAAGGCACACTAACCACAGCGGTCAGTTCTCCACTACTGGATTTTCCAGATAGTGTGCAATTTGGTGAAACGGGTTGGTTATATATTTCAGTAAATCAATTGCATAAAGCAAAAGCCTTCAATGGTCAGGCCGAAACTGCTAAACCACCTTATCGCATCATGCGACTCTGGACCGGTGAAGATACCGCTGCGGGGCAATAATATTTGAGCTGCAACTGCAAAGTTGCAGCTCATTTTTGCTTAAGGGCCATAAAGCATTCATCGCAATCTAAGTAAACGCCCCCATAACCTTCACTTTTAAGCCTAAAAACTACATCTCTGCATTCGATTCACCCGCTTCGATTTGCTGCTCGTATTTGCTGAGCTTGTTGTAGAGGGTTTTCACGCTGATCCCCAGCTGCTCGGCAGTATCGGTTTTATTGCCTTGAGTCGTTTCTAATGCTTGATAAATGGCGATTTTTTCTAAGTCATCTAAACGCATGCCCTGCGGGATAACGACTTGGTCATCGCCAGAAGCGCCCATTTCACTTGCCTGTGGCAACTGTAAATGGCTGGGTAAAATCTCTTGATCTGCCAAAATATAGGCTCGCTCAATGGCATGTTTTAATTCACGCACATTCCCTGGCCAAGGATATGCCGCAATCATCTGCGCACTGTCTTCAGCGAGGCTTTTATTCTGCTTTTCGGCCACATTACGATAGGCAAGAAAATGCTGCGCTAGCCCGAGAATATCATCGCCACGTTCCCTTAAGGGTGGAACGCGGATAGGGAACTGGGCCAAACGGAAATACAAATCTTCGCGAAATTGCCCAGCCTCAATCGCCACTATGGGATCACGATTAGTTGCCGCCACAATCCGCACATTGGCATACTGCACTTTGGCACCGCCAACGGGACGATATTCGCTATTTTCAAGCACTCTGAGTAACTTCACTTGATGCTCAATCGGCATTTCGGTGACTTCATCAAGAAATAAGGTTCCACCTTCTGCCTGCTCAAATACGCCTTTGTGATCGCGATTCGCACCAGTGAAAGCGCCTTTGACATGACCAAACAGCTCACTATCGACCAACTCAGGGCTTAATGCACCGCAGTTAATTGCAATAAAAGGCTCGTTCAATCTCGGGCTGGCAAGATGTATGGTATTGGCAACGAGCTCTTTCCCTGCGCCACTCTCACCAATAATCAGCACATTACTGTCGGTCGCAGAAACGCGACGTATCGTACGATACAGCTTGTGCATAGCTGCAGAGGAACCGACAAGCAAACCATATTGGTCTAGCTCGCTGGAAAAAGGCCGAGGCCGGATTGGTGATGAGACTAAATACTGGGCAAAATCGGCGAAGATGTCACTGATCAACGTCATATCGTAGGGTTTACGAAAATGATAACAGGCAAAATTCGACATTAACTGATCAAGATTGGGGTTCGGCTGACCATCGGAGAGAAAAATAAACTCGATATTAGACAAGGCCGTATTGTCCAGCAGCCCAAGATAATCCTCACGGCTAAGGCTAGACAGCTCAATGATGGCAACATCAATGTGGTTCGCCTCAAGCTGCTCTATCCAAGGTAAATCATCGACACTGCGTAGCTTATTAAAGTCGGCTGCGCCGGCGAGTTCTAAGATAGCTTGCTCGGCGTTTACATCCTGCAGGTGATAAAAAAGTGTCAATCGAGCCATGCTATCCCACTCCCTGTGTATGAAGGGCTACTGTATGTCAGTCGTGAAATTTTAACAACAGCAACGGTAATAGTTGCCGATATTCTAAGAGGATGGCGCAAGTAACCGAGAATATCAGCCTAAAAATCAGCCTGTTAACATACCATTAAAAATGAGAACAAAATATGCATGGTAGCTGAACGAAACGCAATTAGTTAAGCCAAACCGTTAAACAGGACTGTGCCGAACACTGGCATTTGGAGGCATTCATGAAGTCTAATGTTGTGCAACATCAGACTGATATCCGCGCCGATATCAGTTTGATTGATGAAATAATAAAGCTCAATCAAGAAGGGCTAACATTCTACAATCAGGCAATGACGTACGTCGAAGACTATAACCTTAAGCGTATTTTTTCGACCAAAGCGAATATCCACCAACGAATGTTGACGCGTTTTGAACAGCTGCGCCCTCTAACTGGTGAGCCTATTCATGGTCTAAGTCATGCAATACCAGTGACTTATACTCAAGTGACCAAATTGCTGCAACAATGCCATATGGCACAAGCGATGGCCGCACTTGTCGCCATTGAACAACAAGTGTTAATCCAGATGAAACAAGCGGTAAGGCAAGCACATCAGCCACAGCTTGCCAATCAGCTCGCAGAAGGTGCCGCTTGGTTGCAAATCAGTTGCGATGGTATGAGTTCACTCAACCCCAGTTAATCCTTGTAGCTGTTAGCATCAGTGCACATCAATATGATGTCTCTGTACTAATACGGCTTGCTACTGCATACGCGAAACCTTACACACTCAACCGCACTTATTCGTGCGGTTTTTTTATGCTCTAAAGATGGCTTTGCTTACCAGAAAAAATTACATTTTGTCGGTAAAAAAGACCGACTTAGGGGAAATCGCTGAGACATGAAAATATCGAAACCATCAACTAAAAGCATTAAATTCAATAACTTAATAAAACTGGCACGATTCACGCATTATCTAACATCGGGAAAACAACGGAGGATATGATTATGAAAACCACAACAGCATCAGTACTAGCGACCTTACTTGTCGGTTCAATCAGTTTAAATGTCGCAGCGGCTCAAGATTGGAAGGACGGGGCAAAGGATGCGTGGATCGATGGTAAAGCTGAAACCACTTTACTGCTCAACACTAACCTCAATTCCTTTGACATTATCACCGATGTGAAAGACGGAAACGTCACATTAACAGGTAAAGTGGAAAGCAGTGTCGATAAAGCCCTCGCCTCTGAACTGATCAAAAGTTTAGACGGGGTAAAAGATGTCGATAACCAACTCACTGTAATGAATGAGAAAGAAGGCACCAGTGACGTTGTCGCGTCGTTGACCGATTCTAAGGTTGCCACAGTCGTCAAAACCCGTTTACTGTTTTCAACCGATGTTTCTGGCACCCAGATTAATGTGGATGTCGCCAATGGTATCGTCACCTTAAAAGGTGAAGTTGCTAGCGATGCCGAACGTCAGTTAGCGCTGAAAATTGCCGAGAATACCGACGATGTGAAAAAAGTTGTCGATAAAATCAAAGTCGTTAAAAAAGCCTCTTAACGCTAGTTAAAGCTGCATTTTCTGTAACTGCACTTTCTGAAACTAGCTTTCAAAAGTAGCGCTTTAACAGTTGTAGCACTTTAACAGTCAGAGTTAAGTACAAGGCGTTAATCTTGCCTCAACTTTTGAACTCGATTGATAAGAAAGAGTAATAACAAAAAACCAGCCTAGGCTGGTTTTTTTATGTCCATTATTTCACTCAATCAAGCAAGGTCTTCTAGGACACGTAGATAAGACTAGGTTTGAGAAAACGAAATCAAGGTAGGAAAATTGAACGACATCAGGCTAATGCTGGAAGCGATAACACCTTAAGCAATAGTGCCTGAAACTATATTTTCAGAAACAATCATGCCTAAAAAATAATGCCTGAAGTCGCGTTAAAATGCGGGCTCAGCGCTGGCTTCAAAGCCAAACTGGAACTCATAAAAATGCTGACCATTTTCAATACTGATGGCCATAGTGCCCGTTAATCCTTGCAACTCGCCCGCGCCGGAATGGGGAACCACTTCTAAGATCAAACGGTTTTGTCCATCGGTCATAATGCCAAAATGTTGCAGCACGAAACTCCCCTGCTTACCACACACCTTGCCAACCACTTGCTCAATCGCCACATAGCCAGCCGAGCCTTTGACTGACGTCATTGCACTGAGCATTTCCCCTTGGCTTCGGCCCTCAAGCTCGCCATAAAAGGTTTTATCTAAACCCATACGCCCAAGCGTCACACCGCCCACACCCGTAGCATAGGTGCTATCTGGAGTGAGCTTAACATCAAATTTCCCAGTGATTTTGCTAACTTGCATGACACTCTCCTTGTCAAAACATTATGCCAAGTCTATCTACCCGAGAATGCTTGCCGCTGCGGCAAGCATGATTCACGGAACGAAAAATAACTTAGCACAAGCCTGCGCAGATCCATAATGCATTTACTCCCGACCCGTTGCGCACGACTACTCACTACTGATTTATGTTAATGATGCCAGTTTCGCTGACTGTCACCTCTAAGGTTTTGACGATTTCAGGGCTTTCAGACATAGGTTGGTCAGGCGCTCTATCGCGATAAGTCACGGCAATTTTGAATGGAGCTTCGAAGGGATAAACAGGTTCAATATTGTCCACCTCAATGCGATCACCCAGCATAACGCTGCCTAAATGCTTCAAGTTATTGTGTTCAAAATCGAGGCTAAACAAGCCAAGATACCAAAATGCCCCCGAACCTTGAGTCGTCACAATAAACGGTGCCACAAAGGGCATAGTCTGCATTTTAGGATCATCTTGAATGGGCGCGTTACTCTGGGTGTCGGGCTCTAAAGCGGGATCGAAATTTAACGGCGTAATGCGCAAATAATCCAGTAATACTCGGCCTTTTACCTCGCCATCTTGATAATCGCCCATTGCAAATTCTGTTTGCTTGATCTTAATAAAATGGGTCAATGCAACCGATTTACCGCCCTCTGGTAGGGTAATTTCAAACGGGTTAGCGGTATTTAAGCTAAAGAGTTTAAGCATCACTTCCGACGCATTCGCCACCGGCTTAACCTCCAGCGGTGTCACCACTTCGACCTCATTGGCCTGTGCCTGCGTTTTTTCCTGCGCCATAGCCTCGTCGTATTGCATGACCTTACCATCTTCCATCACCATATAAATATCATCATTGGTCATGTTGAAACGGTAAATACCTGCGGCGAGTATGGCTAATATCACTAAGGTGCCCGCTAAGGTTAACTTTACAAACGTACTCATTTTCTCTCCCCAATCGCGCGCTTTGTGCGCTGCTTTTCTAACACTGATCAACTTCAAATCAATGTCGGAGCAGTATTACAGATACTGAGTTAAAGCGAAGTGGGTAAAGTGTAAAAAAGTGACGCTATTTTGAAATTTGTCAGGCTAAGTTCAGCAACATGTCCTTTACTCGGTGAATATTATGGGCCGAGTAAATACTCAGCCCAACACTTAGCTACTTCTCGTTTTTCCACAAGGCTGGGGTTTGACTCGGTTGCCAATTACTTTGGGAGAAATGGGCTTGCACTAAGGAATAGATTTTATCTTGATACGAGACAAAATCAGGCTGCTGATAATCATGCTGATCCTGCCAAGCGGGGGCATAGTTATCTAGCGTGTCGAAACGGTATCCTTGGCGCTGCGCCTCTTCCACGAAGCGTTTAATTTTAGGCAAATTGATGGTCGCACCTTGACCACGGTGCGCATTCTCAAACAGGAAGTCGTGGGTCAAGATCACCACTTTACCGTCGTGCAAACCATCGCTGCAGTCTAAGTTCTGCGTGCGACTGTTGAGAGGGTTCATTGTGGTGCCCGCACAGGTGTTGATCACTTGATTGATTTTATCCACCAGCTGAATCCCATCGGCCATAGATTCGGCTGGAAAAGCCACGCCCCAATCCTCTGGCCCCCAATCAAAGTCCCAACCAAATATTTTATAATCACTCTCGGCGAGCATGTTTTGAATTTGCACCGCAACTTGCGAACTGTTGGTAGAGGTTTCGGCGGTACAAGCAAAAGCAGGGTCCCAAGGCGGCACAGTATCAGAGGTTGCACACAAGCCGTCACCTTTAAGTTTACTGCTCACTCGCCAGCCATTGGTATAGGGCAAACGCGCCAACTTAGTCATCTTGTTGTTGGGATAACTGGCGGCATTAGGAATAAGTTCAACCACTTTGGCGGTATTCGTCACAAAGTAGGTAAAGTCGGTAGCCGCATCTTGATAGGATTTAACTGGCCAGAGACCCACTTGATTGCAATAAACTGCCCCCGATTGCACACCATCGGTGCAGTTATGCAGCATATGATCGTAACTGTGGTTTGCCAGAATATGACCATCGTCTAGCAAACGTTGTAAGGCGACAGCCGCTAACGCTTCGTTTTCATCCCCTTCGCCATACATATGAAAAGCATTGATAAAGAACGTCGCCTTGATATTGGCATCCTTTAGCGCATCCAATACCCCTAAAGTCGCGTCAATTGGACCATCATCAAAGGTGAGGTAAATGGTTTTATCGCTGGCGTGGGCAAGACTTACGCTCGCTAAACAGAGTCCAACTGCGGCGGCTATCGATTTCAGTTTCATGATCTCATCCTATAGATAATGTTTGAGGCTAATGATTAAAAAGCAATGAGTTAACGCCAATGCATCTCTATTCGCACACAGTCTCGCACTCATTCGCTCGGCTTATCTATAGTGAGTAATCTAGCCGGCGTTAGTTATACCATCCTAGCAACAAGCCATACTTTTCTACGCTAAGTCGTTAAATCGTTAAATCGTTAAATCGTTAAATCGTCCATCAGCATTCAAGTTGAAATCACCGCCGCCCTCGCGTTAAACACAATAGAAAAATACCAATCCTAGTGTGAAAAGTACCGCATCAACAATTCGATAACAGGTAAGTTAACTGGAGAAAAAACAACACTAAAGCACTACAGGGACGCTATAACATGTCAGAAGGTCAACTATTTAAGAGCTCTTTGCTCGCATTGTGTATCGCTAACGTCTTATTCGGGATGAGCTCAACCGCAGTCGCGGCGGAGCAACAAGAGGCAACGGCAGAAAATATGGAGGTGATCCAAGTCCGCGGCATACGTCGCTCGATTGAAGCCTCGATGAATACCAAACGCTTTGCCGACTCCACGGTCGATGCCATCACCTCGGAAGACATAGGTAAGTTTCCCGATAAAAACATCGGTGATGCGCTGCAGCGAATTTCAGGAGTCACAGTCGATAGGCAATACGGCGAAGTAAGCGGTGTCACTATTCGCGGCACAGCGCCAGAGCAGAGCCGTATTTTGCTGAACGGTCAAACCGTTGCCAGTACTTCTTGGTATGACCTTGGTCCCGCCACGCGGACCTTCAATATGGAATTATTGTCGGCAGAGCAAGTGAGTGCGGTTGAAATGCACAAAACCCCGACCGCCAGACTTGAAGAAGGTGCGCTGGGCGGTACTGTCGATCTCAAAACCCGCAAGCCCTTAGATCTCGATGCCCACACCTATCAAGTCGCTGGCGAGCTGAGCCAAAGCAGCCTGTACGATGAAACAGACCCGAGTGGTTCTTTCCTAGGGAGTTGGAAAAATGACGACGAAAAGTTCGGCATTTTAGGCGCCTATTCAGTAGAAAAAATTACCAGTGGCCGCCAAGTGCTGGAATCTCTCAGTGGTTATTATGAATACTTCGCCGCCGATCCCGCGCAAAATCAAGAATCTACCGTTGGCGCTTGGGGCATAGGCTCGCAGGCATTTAGAGCGGAACGTGAACGGACCAGCGCCCAAGTCACACTGCAATTTGCACCAACTGACAAAACAGAGTTCACCTTAGATTACTTTAATTTTGAACTCGATATCCCCCACGTAAACCACAACTTCTTAACCGTTGGTGCGCGCGGTTCGGGCTCCACCAACGTAGTGAACAACGCCCAAGGCGGCACGGCATCGGCAACGATTCTACCGGCGTATGCGTCGATTATTTATAACCCTGTGGTACGCCACGCGGTCAATATGAAGTCTGACGTACTCAACTTAACCGGAAAATACATCGGAGACAGTTTTACGGTGAGTGGCGTCATTGGCCAATCGACCTCAGATGGCGGCACCCAAGGCGGTTCATCTTCTTGGTGGATCCCAGCGACGGATCAAGGCGGTAAAATTGGCGACCCCGCCTTCCCTAATGGTCAAGGCAGTGTCGATGGTGGCTTTAGTTACGACGCCACCGGTCCCTACCAAGTGGTGCTGACGAGTTTAGATGCTAACGATGCCAGCCAATTCAAGCACGCCCAAGAGGCGAACTACGAAACCACAGTGCAAGATCATAAAGTGACCTACGCACAGTCCGATTTCGAATATCAACTCGACCATGATTTTATTAACAAAATTGCGGTCGGGATTAAGTACAACACCAGTGATTTCGAGCGTAATGCCTTCAACCGTAACCCCGCAGAAATCCTAGGTTTCGTGCCTAATGGCAACCTAGCCAACTGGAGCGATGGCGTGCTGTCTGGGCTACATTCCCAGAGCGGCGGCAATGTGCTCGACTCCTATGCCAAGTTAGATGAAGACAAATGGTGGGCCTTTATCAGCGAGAAATACGCCAATGGCGAGTTAGTGGAAGTCGCCGATCTCGGTAACACCTTCACTGTCGAAGAGGATATGTTGGCCCTGTACGCCCAAGCGGATTTCAGCGGCGAATTCTACCGTGGTAACTTTGGCGTGCGTTACGTTAACACTGACCAAACCTCAACCGGTTTTGCCGATGGCAAGCCCTACAATGAATCCGTCAATTATGATAATTGGCTACCGAGCATCAACGTCGCCTTCGATCTGCAAGAAGATTTAATCCTACGTGCTTCGGCCTCTTCCGTGATGGCGCGTAACAACTACAGCGATCTCAAACCTGGTTTAGCCATAGCGAAAAACTTTGGTACTGCTACCGGCGGTAATCCAAATTTGAAACCCTATAAGGCGAATCAAGCCGACCTTGGCATCGAATGGTACTTCACTGAATCTTCTATGTTGTCGGCGGCCTTGTTCTACAAAGATATTGATAACGTAGTGTTTGTCACTGAGTCGACTCAGTACATTGAAGGTTGCGGCGCGTCAGAATCCGAGTGGGATAAATGCCGCGTCACAGCCCCAGCCAACGGCGGCAGCGGCTCAGTGACTGGGCTTGAAATCCAGCTACAGCATAACTTTGAAAGCGGTTTTGGCTTCTTGACCAACTACACCTATGTTGACAGTAAGAGCACTCGACCCGATGGCACTGAACAAATGATTGAAGGCGTATCTGAAAACTCCTTCAACGGCTCACTCTTCTACGAAGATGATCTGTTCAGCGCCCGTATCGCCTATAACTGGCGTTCAGAATACTTAGGCGTGGGTAACATTCAAAACGTGTTAAACGACAGCTATCAACAAGTCGATGCCTCGATTATTTGGCATGCGATGGAGAACTTAGATGTTTCACTCGAAGGGGTAAACTTAACCAACGAAGTAGTGCAATCCTATGATGTTAAATACGGATTAACCCAAAACACCATCGAATTTGGTTCACGCTATTTCGTCGGTGCCAGCTACAAATTTTAAACTTAAGTCACACCATAGCCGACCTTAGGGTCGGCTTTTTGCGTTGATAATGCAGCGGGGATAAGCCATGAAAGTAAAGCAAGCAATCAGAAAAATCATTATCTTAGGTGGCGGCACCGCAGGTTGGATGGCCGCGGCCGCCCTCGCGAATAACCCCGTATTTGCCGCCATTGAACTCTGTTTAGTGGAATCGGACAACATAGGCACTATCGGCGTTGGCGAAGGCTCTACGCCACACCTAAAACGCTTTATGGACAACTTAGGCATTAGCGAAAAAGATTGGATGGAGCAATGCCACGCCAGCTATAAAACCGGCATCGACTTTATCAATTGGAATGGTGACGGGCAGCAATATTTCCACCCTTTCTATTTTCAAATGGATGTAAAACCCGCCGAAGTCTTTTTTATCAACGCCAATGCAAGACGCCGCGGTCATGGCAGTGCCGTTAAACCCGATGCGTTTTTCTCTAGCGGCGTACTGGCCAAACACAATCTCAGCCCAAGGCCGAAGAAAACACTACCCTGCGCTAACGAATACGGCTATCACTTCGATGCGACTGAGCTGGCCAACTACTTAAAAGATTATGCCTGCCAGCGCGGCGTACGGCAGATCATTGCTGATGTGGTTGAGGTTTCAACCACCCAACACCAGCAGATTGAGACACTGATCCTGGCGAATGGCGAACGACTTAACGCCGATTTTTTCATCGATGCCAGCGGCTTTAGCGCTAAGCTAATCCATAAAGCCCTAGGCGTGCCCTTTCAATCCTTCGCAGATGAGTTACTCAACGACAGCGCCGTTACTGTACCTGTATTAATGGATCCCATTCAGACTCAAGCACAGCAGGCCAAGTACCATACCCGCGCCACGGCGCTCAGTGCGGGCTGGCTATGGCAAATCCCCCTCACCCACAGGCTTGGCAATGGCTATGTTTATAGTAGTCGCCACCTCAGTGCCAATGCCGCGGCTAAGGAATTATTGCACAGTGTAAATTTACCCGAGTCGACCCAAGTGCGGTTTCTCAAGCTGCGGGTCGGCGTCAGTGACAAGGCTTGGCACAACAATGTGCTGGCGATAGGGCTTGCGCAAAGTTTTATCGAGCCGCTCGAAGCCACGTCGATCATGATGACTCAGTTCACCCTTGAAAGATTTATGTCGTTATTCGAGCGCTATCAATTAAATAAGCAGGCAGAAACCTTAAGTCGACAAACATTAAATCAAGCAGTAATGCAGTTAGTGCTCGGCATAAAGGATTACATTCAGGCCCATTATGTCACCAGTCAGCGCAGCGAAGCTTATTGGGTGGCAGCGAGAAAAGTCGCTATTTCCCAAAGGCTGACGCAACTATTAAAAGCTTGGTATCAAGGGGAAGACTTTGATTTACTGCTTTATCAATACGATCAGCAGCTAGCCTACTTTCGCCCTTCTTGGTATGCGCTATTAGCGGGAATGGATTACCGTGACCCTAAACTGAAGCGCCCATTTGAGCCGATTTCAGCGGAGATCACGGCGCAGGCGATAAGCTATTGCCAAACCTTAGTGGAGCAGTATTTTCAGCCTAAGCATTTGTGATAGTAAGGGTTAAATCGCTCTTTGTTTACTGCTAAAGCGCTGACGAAAGCGACTCGGCGTGACGCCTTTAAATTGAATAAAACGTCGATTGAAATTAGATAAATTATTGAAACCACACTGATCGCTGATGGTTGAAATCGGGCTCTGGTTCGAGAGTAATAACTTGCACGCCTTAGCGATCCTGAGTTGATTGATAAACTCAGTTAAGGTTTTCTCGGTGCGTTTTTTAAAGAAGCGATGGAAATGATTGGTGCTCATGTGCGCCAACTTTGCCAAGTCCTGTGCCGACAAGGCCTGAGTGTAATTGTCATAAATATGCTCAATCACTTTATCGAGCTTTTTCACGGTAAAGTCGAGCTTACTGCCGTGGGTGAACAAGGTACTGGACAAGAGTTCTTGCTGACTATCCTGTTGTAATAACGCTAATAATTCCAATAACAAAATATAGCGTTTAAAGGGATTGGCCGTCTCCATCGCGATAAACACGCTATGCGCCTTGCGCGCCGTTTCCTCACTAAACAACACGCCCCGTTTGGCATGGGTCAAAAGAGAATGCAAGGATGCTAACTCGCGCTGCTCATTCACAATTTGGTGTAGCCAGGCTGCGGGAATTTGTGCCACATACACGACTTCCTTCACTCGACTTTTCGAAGCGGAGCCCTTCAAACTGGGCTCTTTCAAACCGACCGCAGTTGAAGTGCCGCCTTTCAAACAATCGTTCTTTGAAGCCTCGTCAGGTGAAATATCAAGGTTAGCCTCGGATTGCCAGCCGTGGGGCATGTCTGGGCCGATGATCACTAAATCATAATCGCCATAGCGGGCAATATGGTCGCCCACATAACGCATGCCATAACTGTTGAGGGTTAAGCAGATTTCGTACTCGGGGTGATAATGCCAGTTGAGATCCATGTGGTCCCATTCATAGCGAAAGTAACGCCAAGAGCTGTTTTCATCGGGGATCACTTTTTCACACAGAGGTTTCATCCATTAAACTCCAGTTACTCATTCCTTTACCTTAGCTTCAATCAGCTCTTACAGATCAACGCCATTCACTCAAGCTAGCAGTTATTCCATCCTGTTAAATTATTCAATTACTTAAACCTTATTTTTAATGCAAGCCTTGACCTATCAGCTCGGCTAAATCGCTGTGCCTCGCGCACTATTGTCTATAGCAAGTCAGCCCTACAGTGATACTCAACTCCGTTACTCTAATACTATTCTATCCAATGTTAATTAAAGGTAACTATTTTACAAGTAAACACTTTATTAACAGATACTAAAACACGGTTTTACCTATGCCTATCCGCAGCAGCTAACTGCAACTCGTATCTATCGCCAGTATCTATCGCCAGTATTTACAAGTATCTACAGCCCGTATTAACTGCACCTGATGTAAATCAGCCAAATCTGCGCGAACACGATTTGCATATGTGAGAAAAGTATCGACAGAGGCACTATTCGTATCACCGCCATAGCGAGCGTCAGTCCACAATGAATTTCACTTAATTCAATTGGCTAAGCACATGAAACACAAACTCATCATTCTGTTTGTCCTCTGCACTTTCTTTGTGATTTCCTTGATGACCAACAGTATGGGGCCGATTTTCCCTGCGTTAATTGACAGTTATGCTATCGGTCTGACGTTGGCGGGGCTATTTCCCTTTGCGTTTTTTATCGCCTACGGCGTGACATCGATTCCTGCGGGAATTTGGGTGGACAAGTACGGTGAAAAACGGGTGATCATCTTAGCCTTTAGCCTCGCGTTTATCGGCGCCGTCACTTTTGTGTGTCTCCCTACCTTTAGCATCGCCATGTTTAGCCTGTTTTGTATCGGCACTGGCATGAGTTTATTGCAGGTAGCAGTGAATCCCTTACTGCGCCAAGCCGCGGGGCCTGAGCACTTTGCCTTTTTCTCCGTACTGGCCCAACTCGCCTTTGGCGGCGCCGCAACCTTAGCGCCGCTGGTGTACCAGCATTTTGTCGCCTTAGATCAAGCCAGTGCAGCATCCGCAAACTATGTGCAACAGCTATTGCCCGAGAACATGAGTTGGCTTGCCATGTACTGGTTATTTGCCGTGGTCGCACTCGCCATGGTGCTCTTTGCAAGCCTAGTGAAGATGCCCAAAGTGGATAAATTGGCGGATGAGTCGGCGGGTGCACTGGAGACCCATTTACGCCTTTTCAAAGATAAAACCGTTTTGAAATTCTTCTTCGCTATCGCCGCCTACGTCGCACTTGAGCAAGGGCTTGCTAACAGTATCTCAGTCTTTTTGTCGCAATATCATGGTCTTGATACCTTAAGTGTCGGCGCCAATGTGGTTAGCGATTTTTGGTTTTACATGACGCTCGGCTGCCTACTCGGTTTGCTGCTACTTAAGCTTATCGACAGTCAGATCTTGCTGCTCAGTTTTTCCCTTAGTTCACTGGTTTGTTTTCTGGTGGCGATTTGGGGACCGAGCCAACTAGCATTAATTTGTTTCCCATTGGTTGGCTTTTTCATTTCTATCATGTGGTCGGTGATCTTCTCGCTGGCGCTCAATTCTCGCGCCCAAGATCATGGATCATTCGCTGGCATTCTCTGCACTGGCATTATCGGCGGCGCGTTTATCTCGCCGATCATTGGTGTTATCAGTGAGCTGTCCGGCGAGTTACGGTTCGGGATGTTAGTGCTGTTAATCCCTATGGCTTACATAGGTTATGTCGCGCTAACGGCTCGCCCCTTGATTAAAAACACCACCCTATTTTCAACAAAAGCGGCATCAAAGAATGACGGTTCTAAGCAGATGGCAACAACCAACACGAGAGGCAACAAGCTATTATGAGCGTCCTATGTTTAGATCTTGGGGGAACTAAACTGATGTTGGCACAGGTGGAAGGTAAAACCTTACTCGACACTTGGCGGTATCCCGTTCCCGCCGATGGCAATTTCGAACAGTTATTCGATTTCCTCGTGACCTGTATCCACAGCCATCTCACGCCTGAAACCTATGGTATTTCCATCGGGATACCCGGCATGGTGGATATGCAAAGCGGCACTTTACTCGAAGTGCTCAATATCCCTGCGTTGACGGCAACGCAGTTAGCCCAGCAACTGCAAAATACCTTTGAAATGGATGTGGTTGTAAATAACGATGCTAACCTCTTTGCCCTTGGCGAAGCTGTGCTCAACAGCAATCAAGACATGCTCGGGATTACCTTAGGCACTGGCGTGGGCGCTGGGGTGATTTTTAATGGTCAGTTGTATTCGGGTAAACATTGCGCCGCAGGTGAAATCGGCAGTTTGAGTTATCGCGATGGCATTATTGAGCACTACTGCTCGGGGCAATACTTCACCACTCACCATCACATGAGTGGCGAACATTTGTATCAAAAAGCCTGTGAAGGTGATAGCCAAGCGCTACAAGCCTTCGCCCATTTTGGTGAACACTTGGCGCACATGATCGCCCAAACCTTACTGGTATACGATCCCAAAGATATCGTCCTTGGCGGCTCAGTCAGCAAAAGCTTTCCCTTCTTTATTGAAGCGCTTAAACAGAAATTGCAAAGCTTAGTCTATGGCCCGCAACTGGCGGACTTGACGATTTCAGCCAGCCAACATCACAATGCGGCACTCATAGGTGCCGCGCAGTGGTTTTTACAACAAAAGGACTCAGTTAAGTGAAAGGACTAACGAAAGAGAAAGGTAAAATAAAGTGGCAGAGGATTAAGACGGCCTTAGTCAGCGGCATAATGGCCGTGCTTCCCGCGATGCCTGTGCTTTCAATACTTGTTATGCCATCAGTACAGGCAGCCAACGCCGTGCAGGAGGCAAATCATGTCGCACTTAATCAATTGGCCGATAAGCTCCAATTAAATTATCAGTTAACCGCCAGTTATCTTGAAACCTGTCCCGCAAAAGAAACCCAATGCTATCGCTCTGCCATTGAGCTGACCTTGCCCGCTCAGCTATCTAGTGACAAGCTATCCAGTGAAGAGTTAAATCACGGCGACTGGCAAATTTATTTCAGCCAATTATCGCCTGTTTATTTCGTCGATGCGGGTGACTTTAGCATTGAGCATATCAATGGCGATTTACATAAAATCACTCCTAAAGCCAGCTTTAAGGGCTTCGTCGCCAATCAAGTTTATCGTATTGAGTTTTATAGCAAAGGCAGCCAAATCACCCGTTCCGAGTTTATGCCAAACTTCTTTGTCGCTATGGGCGATAAGGCGCAGGTTATCAAGAGCACCCAAACAAAGCGCGATCCAGAAACCGGTTTAGCCGAGCAAGACTACCTGGCGCCTTTTAATGCAGAGAAACAATTCTTACTGGCAAAAAACGATGCAACCCCCTTTGCCGATGGCCAGTATTTAGCCGAGCAATATCAAGCCTTAGCCGCAGACAAAGCACCAGACATTAGCGGCAAACTCATCCCCACGCCACTTCACAGCCAAAGCCTAGACTCGGCGCCTTTATCCCTTGCCAAAGGTTATCGACTCACGGCTGCGACTGTCAATTTTAAAGGACGGCAGGCGGCGTTTGATTACCTCGCCAGTTTAGGCTTTGTGGCCAAGGACAAAGGCACGCCGCTGTTATTGCAACTCGATACTCAAAATCCTAAAGTCGCCAGCACTGAAGCCCATGATAGTGAAATGAAAATAAGCGAAGCCTATCGGTTAACCATAACGGCCAAGCAAATCAGTATTCGAGCGGGCAGTGAAGCGGGACTCTTCTATGGCCTACAAAGCCTAGCTGGGCTGATCAGTTTAAGTGACGATCAACTCGTCGCCATCGAGATCCAAGACCAACCTCGCTACGCCTTTCGTGGCCTGCATATCGATTTAGCCCGTAACTTTCACTCGCTCGATTTTATAAAACGCATCATTCCACAGCTCGCCGCCTATAAAATCAATAAGCTGCATTTGCACTTAGCCGACGACGAAGGCTGGCGTTTAGCCATACCCGGCTTACCCGAACTGACCGATGTGGGCGCAAAACGCTGTTTCGATTTAACCGAGCAAACCTGTTTATTGCCACAACTAGGCAGCGGAATTGCGGACGTTAATCCCGTCGATGGCTACTTAACCGTGGCACAATACCAAGAAATATTACAACTGGCTGATGCTCACCATATCGAAATGATCCCCTCACTGGACATGCCAGGGCATTCCCGCGCCGCGATAAAATCCATGGAGGCGCGTTATCACCATTATCTATCCAAGGGAGACAAAGCTAAGGCGGAGGAGTTTTTACTGACTGAATTTGCAGATAAAACCCAATATTCGTCGATTCAGTATTATCACGACAATACACTCAATGTGTGCTTGGCGAGCACCTACCACTTTATCGATACTGTGATTGATGAAGTCAAAAAAATGCACCAAGCCGTAGGCGTTCCCTTAGTGCATTACCACATAGGTGCCGATGAAACCGCGGGCGCTTGGGTCGACTCTCCCGCGTGTATCGCAATGAAGCAACAAAAAGCCGATGAGTTAACCAGACTGCATTCGCTCAATGGTTACTTTATCGAACGCGTTGCTAACATGCTGGCAGATAAAGGGATTATTGCCGCAGGTTGGAATGATGGCATGGGTGAAGTGCGCCCCGAAAACATGCCCCCCCAAGTGCAATCTAATGCTTGGTCGCTGATTTCGGATAACGGTCATCAAATCGCCCATAAGCAAGCCAATTTAGGCTGGAAGGTGGTGATCTCAACGCCGGAAGTCACCTATTTTGATTTCCCCTATGCTAGCCATCCAGATGAGCGCGGCAATCATTGGGCCTCGAGGGGGATTGACAGTTTTAAGGTGTTTAGCTTTATGCCAGACAACCTGCCCGCCCACGCCGAGCGCTGGCGTAACACGCTTAATCAGCCCTTTACCTTAGATGATACTCAAAGCCAATTGCATGCTGGCCGCAGTTTTTATGGCTTGCAGGGGCATCTTTGGAGCGAAATGGTGCAATCGGACGAGCAAGCCGAGTACATGTTATTCCCGCGCATGGTCGCCCTCGCCGAACGGGCATGGCATAAGGCGCCATGGGAATTAGCCTATGATTATCAAGGTAAAATCTATAGCCAACAGACTCAATATTTTGCCAGTCAACTCAATGGCCAAGCCGAACAAGTCCTCAAACAGGATTGGCAAACCTTCGCCGCAGTTTACGCCAATAAAGTGCAGCCTAAGTTAGCAAAAGCGGGAGTTTTCTACCGCATAGCACCACCTGGGATTCTTGTTGAAAATCAGCTGTTAGTGCTCAATAGCTTATATCCCAATGCCGAGCTGGAATACCAACTCGACTCAGGACCTTGGCTAAGCTACCGCCAAGCTTTCAAGCTTAATGATGTCAAACACATCCGCGCCAGAGTCAAAGATGGTACGCGTTACTCTCGCCCATCGACTTGGCAAAGCTCCCTCTAATCGTTCATCGCACAATATCGGCCATCACATATGATGGCCGACGCGTTAACGCACAACTGATGCCGCTGATATTTGTTTTTTTGAAACGCTCACGTTATCAATCTGAGATTACGACTTTATGCTTGAAGCTCTCTAAAAAGTTAATTAATTATTTAAAATCAAATTGCTACACGGCTACCTAACAGGGTTAATTTATTACACCTCTCTTAGGTTGAATAAATTTTGCCTTAGCAGTCACACACGCGATATCAGCCACATAAAGTGAGGCTTCCAATTGGTACATTCCCATACGCTGGCTCACGATTCGGCCGACAATTTTAATGGCATCTCCCACCTTTATTGGCGCAACAAAACGCACAGTCATTTCAGCAGTTAATGCTTTTATGCCCTGCATAAACAAACAATGGGTCATAGCGGCATCCACTAAGGAACTGGCAACGCCTCCATGTAGTAGGTTGTTATAGCCCTGAAGCTGGCGATTGACCTTATGATAACCCACAACCTGATCCTTACCGTCAGCAAAAAACTTACACTGCAACGACAAAGGGTTTTGAGTCGCGTCGCCACAGACAAGGCATTGGCTGTGGCTTTGTTTACAATCTTGATAATTGTTCACGCTGCACCTATTTATTGATGGATGTAAATGGTTTTAAAATCCATCTTTAATGCTGTTATTCACTAAAAACGTGCATTAACCATTTGATAAGTTTTATAGCCACCACTGAGGTTGCGTACCTTAAAACCATGTTGCACTAACATCCGATAAGCGACATGCCCGCGCAGACCCACTTGGCAAAATACGAGCAGTTCTTTGTCTTTAGGAAGTTCATTGAGCCTGTCTCTCAGTACTGGCAACGGAATATTAATCGCACCAACAATGGCACCCACTGCCGTTAGCTCGCTCGGGTTGCGCACATCGATAATGACTTGTTCAGCCGTCAGATGATCTAGTTCCTGAGAATGGCAAATGGATTCATCACCTAATAAGACGTTTGCAGCCACCATGCCGGCTTGATTCACTACATCACGCGCCGAGCCAAAGGGTGGTGCATAAGTGAGTTCAAGATCGGCTAAATCATAAACTGTCATTCCTGCCCGTTGTGCTACTGCTAACACATCAATGCGTTTGTCGACGCCATCAATCCCAGCGGCTTGAGCCCCTAAAATACGGCCGTTATCAGGGCAAAACAACAGCTTTAGGGTAATGGGATGTGCTCTAGGGTAATAGCTGGCATGGCTAGCGGTGTGCACATAAATCTTTTCAAACGGAATAACTTGCCTTAGCAAACTCTTCTCGTTTAACCCCGTTGAGGCGATTGCCATATCAAACAATTTACAAATTGCAGTACCTTGGGTGGCACGATACAGCTTATTGCCGCCAAGCATATTATCTGCGGCTAATCGACCTTGACGATTGGCGGGACCTGCGAGTGGAATAAGTATTGGATTACCTGTAACAAAATCATCAGTTTCAATCGCATCGCCTACGGCATAGATGTCCGGGTCAGAAGTGCGCATACTGGCGTCAACGTAAATTCCACCGAGCTTGCCTAAGGTTAAACCGCATTCAGATGCTAAGCGGGTTTCAGGCTTAACACCTATGGCAAGGATCACTAAATCTGTAGCTAAGCTGCTGTTATCACTCAAATCTAAATGTAGATGGTAATGAGGAAACACTGGCGTATCGTAGTCATCGGTAATGTCGGATTCAGCCGGTTGAATAGGACGCTCATGAACTGCGGTCAATCCTGTTTTTAAACGTAAATCCACGCCATTATCGACTAATTTTTGATGCAGTATATTGGCCATTTCAACATCGACCGGCCCCATCACTTGGTCGGCAAGCTCTAGTAAACTCACCTCTAATCCTCTATGTCGTAGTGCTTCTGCCATCTCTAAACCAATAAAGCCACCACCGACGACAGTGGCATGCTTAGGTTTATGCAGCAGAAGGTTAGCTAACACCTTATCCATATCGGGAATATTTCGCAGGCTATGCACAAAATGACTATTAATGCCGCTAATTGGAGGTTTGATTGGCGAGGCACCTGGACTTAGCAACAACTTATCATATGACTCTTGATAGACTTCATCTGTGAGCAGATTACGTATGCTTAACTGCTTGGTTTGTCGATTAATTGCAATCACATCATTAAACACGCGCACTTCAATATTAAAACGTGATTTAAAGCTTTCAGGCGTTTGCAGCAACAAGGCCTCTCTAGACTCTATCTCACCGCCAATATGATAAGGCAAGCCACAGTTCGCAAATGAAATAAACTCGCCTCGCTCTAACATGATAATTTCAGCAGTTTCTGATACACGTCTTGCTCTTGCTGCTGCAGATGCGCCACCAGCAACACCGCCTACAATCACTATTTTAGTCATGTTCTTCTCCAATAAAATTAACGAATAATATTTCGTCTATCTACCCGATTTGCTCTCAAGCTTTTGCTTACAATCAAAACAGTGACCATAAATATTAAGGCTGTGATGATCGATACTCATACCGTGACGTTCAGCTGCTAACCATAAACGTAAGTCAATCAAAGGATCGGCAAACTCAACTAACTTGCCGCAAGTTAAGCAGATTAAATGCTCATGACGCGGTTTCCCATTGAGCTCATACATCGCATTTTCAGACTCAAAAAACCGCCTTACCACTAAGCCGGCTTGTTCGAAATGCGCCATGATTCGGTACACAGTATTTAGGCCAATGGTCTCGCCCTGCGCATTTAACCCCTGATAGATATTTTCGATGGTTAAATGTTGCTTATCGACTTGAGTTAAAAACTTAAGCAACTTGCATCTTTGAGTGGTGACTTTGAGGCCCGAGTCTTTCAATACTGCTTGCATTACACTTACCTAGACACGTCGATACGCGTTACCAGTGTTCAATACTCAGTTGATATTGTTTGTCATCAGCGCTTTACCGTTGATTAAGCTATCAACCACCTTATACCTTGCCCCTTTAACTAAATTCGCCAAGGTTTGACGTGATACACCCATTGATTTAGCCGCTTCCTGTTGCTGCATACCGAGTAAATCAACTAAGCGCATAGCCTCGATTTCGTCCTCGGCCAGCGGCACCTGCTCTAACTGTGTCATAGGAATGCCATTAGGCTTAAAACAGATATTGGCTCTTTGGCCACAAATAGTTCTGGGGATTTTTGGTCTGACCATGTTACACCTCGTTTATAGCATATGCCATTTATATTCGATTTAGTTCTCATATGCAACCTATATCAGTAGACGAGGAAAATGCTAAAAGCGGCCTAAGCCATGAAAGCACCGTTCGCTATTTGCATTTGAGCTTTTCAATATCACCTAAACTCAGGCTATAATCGCCACAACTAAGGCAAATGCCGATTGACAGCGTCGTGAGTTGCTCATTTTTAAGCCATATCATTCACTCAATTTTTAAGGATTTCACTGCCGATGACAACTGCTTCTACTAGCCCCTTTGCCGTGTTAAATCAAACCACTGCGACCTCGTTCAATGAGCAGAAGAATCTGATTAAACGGGTATTTAAAGGTAAGCCAGTGCAATGTCCTAGCTGTAAACAGACATTAAAAGTGATATTGCCTGAGCAGGCAAAGGCAGAACAAGCGGCAGGAATTTACTGTGCCAAAGGCTGTACTGATATCGAACTCGATATGGAAGCCGTCGCGGGACTCTAGCAAATTAGAATCAAAACTTTTGCCTGAAAACTTTTGAATTAACACTACGGCGGTATTACGAATAACTCGCCGTAGCAGCATTAATTACTTCGCTATTTATTGACATTGTTCGAGCGAAGTTCAATCTTTTCAAGACTCAAGACTCAAGACACTTGCCATTGCCATTCGAGTAAAGGCTCAGCACTCGCTTGCAGACCCCTGCTCAGCGTGACGTTAAATACACTTTTAGCGGGAATCACTCCCACGCCCTTGGGGGTGCCTGTCATCACAATATCGCCTTCATCGAGACTGATAAATGCTTGCAACTCGGACAATATGGTCTGAGGTTTGTAGATCATTAAATCGATACGCCCCTCTTGCACCAAGTGATCGTTGATACTCAAAGTAAAATGCAGCGGCGCCTCGGCATCATCAATCGCCACAAAGGGACTGAATAATGCAGCCCCATCGAAGGCCTTTGCCCGCTCCCAAGGCAATCCCTTGGCTTTTAACTTGCTTTGTAAATCACGTTTAGTGAGATCTAAGCCAATGGCAACGCTGCTAAAACGGCCATCTTGAAACATAAAACACAGCTCGGTTTCATAATGCAAGGCTTCACCTTGATGCTCAGAAAGTAGCTCAGTCGACATCGCCGAATTGGGCTTTAAAAACACCACCATGTCGTCGGGTATGTCATTGCCCAACTCATGGATATGGTCGACATAATTACGTCCAATGCAGACAATTTTTGTCGGCACGATACACTTTTCACCCAACACGACTGATTTCATTTTTAATCCTTTTTACGATACGGTCGAGATTATTTTTAAATAATCAAACCAAGAAGTTAACCTTAACTAGCGCTAAACTCTTAATAGAATAATTCACTTTACTTGTGACGAACTCTGCTACACTTGAATTAATATTTCAATAAAAACAGCGATCTAATCATTAATAAACCCATTTTACAGGGACAGTCATAGAAGAGGTTTTCGCACTATGTTGACGCTTACCATAAAACAAAAAATCATTTTTAGCTTTAGTGCCATCGGCGCCCTGCTCATCGCTGGCAGCAGCTTCTTCTATTATTCACTCTCACAAGTACAAACCGCCTATCAAAATATCGAAACCTTAGCCGTACCGGTGCAAAAGCAGAGTAATAGCTTGCAACTGGTACTGTTGAAAATGTCACGACTTGCCACCTTGGCCCACAGCCAGCAAGACACAGCTGCCTTAACCAAAAGTCAGCAAGCATTTACAGCGCTGCAGAAGAAATATCAAAGTATCGAAAATGAGTTAACGGAGCGAGTGGCAGATCAATCTAAGATGCAGACTTCCCTGCACGAGGCGCAGGCTAGATACCAAGCCTATTTGCAACAAAGCCAAGCCATGTTTAGTGCGAAACTCGCCAATGAACAAGCAAAGCAGCAATACCAACAACTTTTCCAACGCTTTAACGATGCCAAGACCAACGCCAGTAATGCGATGATCGATCTCGAAACCCTGTCCATCCCCGATAATCCCACTCTGCTCGAAGAGATTGTCGGTACAGGCACGCGTATCGACGACATGTTGTATACGCTAACCAACACTATGGGAGAGCTGATCCACACTCAAAGTTTGGAGGTGATCCAATCGCACCAGCAAGATGTCAGCATCTTACTGGGTAACCTCACCACTAACTTTACCTTTTTAAAACAACAAACTGATGGGCTTGATACCTTAGGCTTGCTGCAAACCTTCGAACAGCAATATGCGATTATCAATACCTTACTCGCAGCCCCTGCCGAGCTTTATAAAACACAAGAAGCCGTGGTTGAGGCGCAGCTTCAAGCCGAGCAACATTACCTTGATGCCGATAAAGAATTTAACGCCAATAATCTCGCCTTAGACAAGTTAATCACCTTAGCCGATCGCCGATTTAGCAGCCTGCAAACTATTGCTAGCAATGCCATTGAGCAAGGGCAAACCTTAGCGATAGTGCTCGCATTGGTGTTTATCGTTATGGTGAGTTTTATTTCCTTCTTCACCTCCAAGGCCATGCTCAATCCATTAGCCTTAGTGAATGGCGCACTCGCAAGCATCGCCCGTGGGGATTTATCTAAACGCATTCACAAACGCCATGATGATGAATTTGGCGCCCTAATTGATAACATGAATACCTTGAGTGACGATCTTGCCAAGCTATTAACCAATATCAGCCAAAATGCCCATTCGCTGGACAGCTCAGCCACCCAAACCAATGAGCAAGGTCAGCGCATCGCCAATGCCGCAACCGCGCAAATCAGCCGCGTAGATGAAACTAAAGCCTTAGCAGAACAGATGTTTACCAGTTCTAATTTGGTGACAGAACAGGCCAGTGAGTCAGCGAAACAAATTAGCCAAGCCTCGAAATACGGCAATCAAGTGAAGCAAATTGCCGATGATAATCGCAATAAAATTGCCGAACTGAGCGCCCGTTTAAGTAGTTCGGTTGAGGTCATGTCTCGCTTGAGCATTCAAAGCGATAATATTGGCAGCATTTTAACTACCATTAGCAGCATTGCCGAGCAAACCAATTTGTTGGCTCTGAACGCCGCGATTGAAGCCGCCAGAGCGGGGGAACATGGGCGAGGTTTTGCCGTCGTGGCCGATGAAGTGCGATCCCTTGCCTCACGCACTCAAGCCGCCACCGCCGAAATTCAAACCATGATCACGGCCCTGCAAAAAGAAACGTCCACGGCAGCCGATGCAATTACTACGGGGCAAAATCAAGCAAATGAGTGTGTCGGACAAAGCCAAAATCTGCAGGATGCTATCACCTACATAGAAAGCACTTTGCATACACTCAATGACATGGGTCTAGAAATCACCCACGCCGCCCACGAGCAGTTAGATTACAGTCAACGTATTGAGTCAAGCATGAGCGAGGCGGCGCAAGCAGCGGATCAAAATGCCAATGAAGCCATGGACATGGCCAAACGCAGCAACGAAGTCACCACGCTTGCCCACTCACTCACCAGCTCAGTGGAACGGTTTAAACTCTAGTGAGTTTAGATATTTGGGAATGTCGAAAATGGCATTCGTAGGATGACTAGGCAGAAGTTAGCGAAGTAAAAATAAGCACTTAAAAAGGATCACAGAAGTCGCAAAACCATCTTAGCGACTTCTGTGGCTGTATATCCAATGCCAACAAGTCTGCGGTTAAGCATATTCCATCAAAAATTCATCGAGCTGTTCATTGGCCATTTCAATTTCGTCGCCTTCAAACTGGGCGATATGGAACATGCCCTCGCCTTCGTTAGTAACGGGAATATTGCTGATCCCTATGATGATGCCGTCGGTTGGTGCACGAATCGCAACACTATCACCGCCGTGGGGGCTGACGATATGGGCGATAATATAACCCTTAGTCACCCGCTGGCCGAGCTTAAGCTTCATATTCACTAAACCATCGGACTCGCTGCGCACCCAATAACTGCGAATGGCGCTGACACTCGAACCCTTATTAGTCACCCGCCCTTTTAACATGCCTAAACTGCGCATCACATTGAGCACGCCCTTAAGGCCAGATTTTATCGACAATTCACTGAAACGTAGCGCCTCGCCCGCCTCGTACAAAATACACGGAATGCCCTGCTGATTAGCATAACCCCGCATGGAAACACTGCGCGCTTTTGAATGCATAATCAGCGGTGCACCAAAGGCATTCGCCATGGCCAGCATAGTCTCATCGCTGGTATCACAGCGAATTTGCGGCAAGTTGTCTCTGTGAATCGCGCCCGTATGTAAATCAATCACATGGGTTGCATGGACTAATAACTGAGTGGCAAACAGGTTGGCTAACCGGCTTGCCAGTGCCCCTTTACTGGAGCCTGGGAAGCAGCGGTTGAGATCCCGCCTATCGGGTAAATAACGGGATTGCTGAATAAAACCAAACACATTCACAATAGGCACCACAATCAAGGTGCCCGTCAAATTCTTAGGATTCACTCTGGCTAATAACCGCCGACAAATCTCGATACCATTGAGTTCATCCCCATGAATGGCGGCACAAACCAGCAAAGTTGGACCGGGTTTGGCCCCGTGAAACACTTCCACATGAATATCGAGTTGCGTATCGGTATACAACTTAGCGGCGGCCAGCTTGATCCCCAGTTGAGTCCCTGCTGTGACTCGTTTACCTGCTAATTCAAATGCTTCACGTCTTTTTACCATGGCAACTCCCTTGTACTATCGAATGATGTCCCGCGCGGCTGACTCATATTGGCTAATAGCGCTCGGCTATCACTTATCGCCAGATGTCTAACACTAGAAACTAAAACTCACGTGAAGTTTAAACAATTTATTGCGGCTCAAATTGGTTCAGCCAAGATTTTAAAATCTGCAGCAACATAGGTCTATCTTCAACGCTCACGCCCGCTAACAATGCACTCTGACATTGAATATGCTGCGGCAATGCCTTATCAATGAGCGCCTTACCCTCAGCAGTTAACGAGACATGTACGGCGCGGCGATCTTCCTTACTGTGCGCCCGCTCAATCAGCCCCTTATTTTCGAGTCTGTCTAAACGGCTCGTCATAGCGCCAGAGCTTAGCATCATGCTCTGATAAAGCTGTGAAGGTGAGAGTGTAAACGGCTCACCCGAACGCCTTAAGGTGGCAAGCACATCGAACTCGCCCTGACCTAAGCCAAATTCGGCGTGGCATTGCAGCAGTACCACTTCAATATATTTCGTTAAACGCGCGATTCGCCCAAGCACAGCCATAGGGATCAAATCATCAGTCACCCCTTGTTGCTGCCACTGGCCGACAATATTATCCAAACCATCTTGTCTATCCAGACCATCTGCTTTGGTGTTCGAAGCCGCTTGGTCTTTATCCGAAGGACTCGCGTTTTTATCCGCTGAACTCGCATTAGTAACCGCAGGATTCGTGTGAGTGAGTGTCGTTTTCGCTGTCATAGCTTTATCTCAACATAAAGATTCTTTATATCATTCTTTACATCTTAGTCATTTTCTCGCAGAATTAAAATATCTTTATATCAAGATACATCTGAAAGAGATTCTTTTTGAACTGTAGCGATGCTGCTTCAACTTACTGTTGTTGAAAGGAAATCATCGTAAATGTGCTAAATGCCGCTACAGGTCACTCTTTCAACAAATCAAACTTAGCTTATTTTGGAGACAATCCATGCGGTCACCCCAGTCAGAGAAAGCGAATTTATTGCTTCTCGGAATCGCGTTCATTCTTATCGGTCTAAATCTGCGCCCCATTCTCGCTTCCGTCGGGCCTTTGCTGCCCAGCATACAAGAGGATATCAGCTTAAGTTTTACCTTAGCGTCTATGCTGACATTGCTGCCCGTGCTCGCCATGGGACTGGGCTGCTTTGCGGGTTTTAGTATTGCTAAGCGGTTAGGATTTAATACCGTGATGACGGGATCGTTGCTCCTCTTGATCGTCGCCACGGCGATGCGTTTTTGGGCGATGGATGCCAGTTGGCTTATCTGCTCGGCATTACTAGCCGGAGTCGGTATCGCTCTTATTCAAACCATCATGCCTGCCATGATCAAACTCAATTTCGGTGAACGGGTGCCCTTAATGATGGGGCTTTACGTCACCGCCATTATGGGCGGCGCCGCTTTGGCCGCCAGCAGTGCACCTTTTATCGGGATGAACTTGGGTTGGCGCGCGGGCTTAGGCCATTGGACTTGGTTAGGCATAGTGGCACTGACGCTATGGCTGATGGTTAAACATAACGCCGCATTGCCGAGTCAAACTGCGGAGCAAACTGTGCAGCTTAGCTTTTGGCGTTTTCGTCGCAGTTGGCTATTAGCGATATTTTTTGCTTTAGGCACAAGCTGTTATGTTTGCGTACTTGCATGGCTAGCCCCCTACGCGGTCGAGCTAGGTTATAGCCAAACTCAATCGGGATTAGTGTTAGGTTTCTTAACCAGTATGGAAGTGATCGCGGGCTTAGTGTTTCCTTGGCTTGCCAGCAAGTCAACGGACAGACGCGCTATTATTGCCCTACTGTGCTTACTGCAACTCATCGGCTTTATGGGACTCGCACTCGCCCCTCAAGTGTCGCTATTTTTATGGGCGGGGCTTGCGGGATTAGGCATAGGCGGGATTTTTCCACTCGGATTAATTGTGACTATGGATCATCAACAAAATCCGATGTTAGCGGGTAAATTAACCGCCTTTGTACAAGGTGTGGGTTATACCATTGCCGCCATTTCGCCTTGGATTGCTGGATTGATCCGCGATAATTTCAATAGCTTTAACAGTGCATGGTTGTTGCTCGGGGGCTTAAGTCTGATGGCGTGGATACTATCTTGGCAATTTAATCCGCAGGGTTATGCACGCCAATATCAAGTCACCCGCTGCGTATCTTAACTCTCTAATTCAAAATAAAAAAACCGCCATGTCGATTAACGAGCATGGCGGTTTTTTATGGTGTGCGGCTCGATAAATCGAGCCCACACTAGGTTCAACTTAAGACTTTTTAACGAAGCACGTCAGGATCACAATGCGAGTCCCGTTAACACGGCCTTCAATGTGCTCTGGGTTGTTAGTCAAAGCAATGTTACGCACAGCTGTGCCGCGCTTAGCCACAAAGCTAGTGCCTTTCACGTTTAAGTCTTTGATGATCACGACCGTATCGCCGGCGTTAATCACGGCACCATTACTGTCTAACGTCGGGGTAGTGTCGTCACCTGCGGCGGCAACTTCAGCATCGCCCCACGCTTTTACATCGTCTTCAAGGTAAAGCATATCCAGTAAATCTTGCGCCCAGCTTTCGCCATTTAAGCGCTTAAGCATACGATATGACATCACTTGAACTGCCGGTACAGGGCTCCACATGCTGTCGTTCAGACAACGCCAGTGGTTCATGTCCATGGTATCCGGTGCCGCAATTTGGCCACTGCAGGTTTCACAAATCATGATCTCATTGTCACGGCCATCGGAGGCTGGCAGATCATAAATAGAGAGTTCGATCTCGCTGCCACACAGTTCACACTTGCCGCCACAGCGACTTAGCAATTCATTTTCAGTCATTTTTCTGTTCTATATGCCTAGTAAAACGCGGATTATGCCATAAACGGGCTTTTTTCGGCAGGGGGCTGAGGCAATATAACCCTATTTTTTATAAGTTTTATAAACTGCGCCCACACTGCCTTGGTGATTAATCTTTAAAATTCATAAGCTAAACTCAAGCGAACATCGCGCCCTGCAGCTGGGATCCCATCGGAGAGAAACGGCACCACTTGCAGATTGGTGAGGTTTTTCACCATCAAACGTACGCTTAATCCCTTTAAACCAGCTTGAGGTTCATAGGCGAGGTACAGGTTCTGCAGGAAGTAATTTTCGCTCGGCGACTCGGCATTAAAGATATCGCCGTGGGGAACATTAGTTTGCGCATCATACCAAGCACCCTGCCAAGCTACTGAAATATCATCGGTAATATACATGCCTAAACGCAGACGAATATCGAGCGGTGCCATGTTGGCTAAATACTCGTCGTCATCTTGGCTGTCTCTGAGTGACCCATTGTGTTGACCTTGCAGCCATGAAACCGCCAGATCACTGAACACGTCTTGATAGCGATATTGGGCCTCAAAATCAGCACCGTAAATATGGTAACCATCAAGATTGGTGTAACCGCTTTGAATTAACTGGGTTTTATCAGACTTAGCCCCACGGCGCTGGGCTATATCATCGCGGCCTAAGTTGGCAAACAGAGTGAACTGCGTCGACAGCGCATCATCATTGGCAAGCAGATGCTGGTGCTGCGTCATCAAGCCTAACTTGAAAGCGTGTAAGCGTTCGACATCGATGTCGCGACTCGTACCGGTAATGCTGGCTTTGGCGTATTGCACGGCATAAATCTCATCAACCACAGGGGCTTGCAGACTATAGGCGTAATCAAAGTTTAACCGAGCGTAGTTTGTCAGTTGATAATCTATGCCTAATCTTGGTGAAAACCCCGAGTGGTGAGTCGAGCTATAATCGTGACCCGCGTTGATGTCGTTATAATCTGGCGCAATATTTGGCCGACCTATGCTGTAGATAAAATCATATCGCAGCGAGGGAGTGACGGTTAAGTCGTTGGTGAGATGAATCGCATCGCGAACATACACGGCATAGGTGTCTTGGCGACCTTCAGGTTGATAATAAGGTGTGTACCAGCCAAAGTTTTTCTCAGGATTCTTCTCATAACTCTTGTTAAACACAAGCGAAGTACGCTCGAGACTGCGGTACTGCAATCCTGTGGTGATCTCGTGATCGCCAATCAAACTCAAGTTGTTGATATCAATATAATCACGTTTGTAATCTAGCCAAGATTCGTGACCGAAGTTGCCTACGGAAACCGTCATTTTCTCCCACGCAATATCGGGTCTTACCCAGTGACGCGCATTCGCCGAATGGGAGATCACCACTTGGGTATCAATCAGCGGATTGCTCGGCGAATAACGATAATTGGCAGACCAAGTGTTGTCTTCATAGGTGTTATAGGCGGTTGTGGCATACAGCGCCTGCTCGTAGGAGCCGTACTTTTTGATGTTGTAGTCTGAGATGGCAGGCATGGGGCCACGGCGATTAGCCCAAGGTTTGCGGCCCTCATCGAGATAATGGGTCACGCTCAAGGCAAGTTGGTGATCGCCCTGCTCATAATCCATCTTGCCTAGATAGTTATCTTGCTCATAGCCCGAATATTCAAACTCATCGCCATTGGCTAGAGTGACATCCCCCGCATCACGGCGTGTAAGATGCAGCAAGCCAGATAAGTGTGAATTCACCCGGCCATAAACTGTCCCCGTATAACCCATAGCGTCATTATTGCTGGCGTAGCTGGTTTTGACTCGCGCTCCAAGGGATTGATCATATTTAAGAAAATCATCGGCCGATTTAGTGACCACATACATGGCCCCACCAAAACCGCCATTACCCGAGCGCACATCATGGGCGCCTTTGATCACTTCCACTCGTTTGATGAGATCAGGATCGAGGAAAAATGAGCCATAGCGATACTGCTCAAATCCCACCGGAGCATTATCCACATAAACGTTAAAATCTTCGGTCTCGCCAAAGCCCCAGATATTAATCCGCTCACCGCCGCTGCGAGTACCGCCATCTATATGCGCCCCTGCCATATCATCAATCACTTCGGCGAAGGTCGTTGCCTGCATCTCCTCGATTTGTTCCATGGAAATAATCGCTTCACCCGGTTTAGCGACTGTGATGACCCTACGATATTGCTGCCCATGAACCTGTAGGATTTCAATTGGCTCAACCTTAGGCTCGCCCAATACCTCAGCGGCGTACAACGGCATTGAGGGCAATATACATAATCCCATCAGCGACAGATTTCTATTCGCTTTCCACTTCTCAAACTTAGGCAAGCAACCCATTCAACGTCTTCCTATTAACAAACCAATCTAAAAATAGGGCGGCATTATAGGCACTAACGAAGAAGATAAGAATAGTTCTCACTTGGCTTTACGTGTAAATAACGGTCTGGTTGAAAACAAGATAGAAACGGTACGCTTCAAAAATTTTAAGTGAAGATCTTGCCTAAGGATGGCAGTATGACTGCCATATTTGATAGCCTTTCATCCTCTATAGAATGTACGACCTTGAAATAGTTGAGTATACGGCAGTTCGCCTGACGTTCGCCCTGCTTGCATCTCTAGGCTGTTGGCACTCGTTTCACATGCATTAATAAGGTTCACCGATAATGGCTACGCTCACGACTAAAATGCCTATTGCGACTGGTGCAACGTTCAGCGCTGCAAGTTTGCAATTTTTAAATCAACTGGCGCAAAACAACTCCCGCGACTGGTTTAAAGCCCATCAGGCGGAATACGAAGAAACAGTGCGAACCCCAGCGCTACAGTTTATCGAGCAAATGCAGCCCAGTATCCTCGCCCTCTCGCCTAGGCTCACTGCCGTACCGAAAAAAGTCGGTGGCAGTCTTATGCGCCCCCAGCGAGACAGCCGTTTTAGCAAAGATAAAACGCCCTATAAAACCAATGTTGGTATTCAATTTCGCCATTTTCAGGGCAAAGACGTGCATGCGCCGGGACTGTACTTACACATTGCCGAGGATGGCTGTTTTATTGCCGCAGGGATTTGGCACCCAGAATCGAAAGCCTTAAATGCCATTCGCACTTGTATCGATGAAAATCCCAACGGCTATAAAAAAGCGCTACAAACCTTGCGGAATCATGGATTTAACATGGACGGTGATAGCTTAACTCGACCACCAAAGGGGTTTGATAAAAACCACCCTATGCTGGCAGAGCTAAAACGCAAAGATTTTATCGCCATAAAAAATATCGCTTTTGAAGAACTCTGTCGCCCAGATACCGCCAGTTTCTGTGCCGAGCAATTTGCGCACTGTACTCAATTGATGGCCTATCTGTGTTTCGCGCTGGATTTGGATTTCTAGACAATAGGATTTTAAAAATAGACTTTTAAAAAGCAAAATGGCCTAGACAAAAATCTAGGCCATTAAAACAGCAACTTTTGCTGTTAAACGGCATGATTTGCACTTAAGCATTTGTAGTTAAACTGCACTATTTGCATATTTGCACTTAAACTTTTGTATTTAAACTGCCTAAGTAGCCCTGTAATACCGCGAATGCATTGTCTAGCAGTTCATATTCACCCGCTTTACCTAACACTCTAATTCCTTGTAATTGCAGTACTAAAAATGCAGCGACCTGATGCGGCTGTAAATTGGCCAATAACTCGCCTCGCGCTTGGCAGTCCAACAACACTTGGGTGAATGAGGTCTGTAATCGGCAAAATAAGCGCTGACATTCCTGCAGCACACTCTCATCGTCGAGGCTCTTTTCTAATACGGCATTTTGCATAAAACAGCCATATTTTTGTTCCCTCTGCAGGGCAACAAAGCGGGCTAGATAAGCTGCTATTTCGGCCAAGCCTGCTTTTTCATGCAGCAGGGTATCTGAGGCGCCAAAGGAGTAGTTATCGAGGTAGAAACTGAGGCACTCGCGGTAAAGATTCTGCTTGTCACCGAAACTGTTATAAAGGCTAAATCGATTAATGGCTAAATGGCCGACGAGATCGGAAATCGAGGTTTCGGCAAAGCCCTTTTGCCAAAAAAGCTCCATTGCCAATATGAGTTTTTCCCGCCGATCAAAATTACAACTTCGTGCCATAAGCCTGCGACCTAATCTCTTGAATACGCGCTCACGATCAGCTTTACCATTCCTCTTTACCACACTCCTCTTTACAACAGAAAGTTGAGGGGCAAATCATTCTTGACTGATCGTTTAGATATGGCGTAAATTCTATCCTAACCGATCGTTCCGTTAAAGCCTTATATGCTCAAATCGAGCATAAAGCACAGATAAAAACGACAGGACTTTAGATGAAACTCTACGAATTAGCTCCGACTCCCAGCGCGCGTCGCGTCAGTATTTTTCTTGCGGAAAAAGGCATAGCAGTGCCAAGAGTGAACGTCGATATCCGCGGCGGTGAAAATTTAAGTGCCGAGTTTAAAGCCAAAAGTGTAAATGGCCGCATTCCATTACTCGAACTCGATGATGGCAGCTACCTATGTGAATCCGTTGCCATTTGCCGCTATTTAGAAGAAATCCACCCAAGTGTTCACTCGCTGTTTGGCAATACGCCACTTGAGCGCGCTAAAGTAGAAATGTGGCAACGTATCATAGAGTTACAAGGCTTAATGGTTGGGTTTCAAGCCTTTCGTAATTTAAGCGGTGTCTATAAAGACAGGGAAAATTGTGTCGAGTCTTGGGGCGCAGAATCACGCCAAAGGGTCATTGACTTCCTACCAAGCTTAGACCAACAATTGAGCAAGTCGCCCTTTGTGGCAGGCGATGAATTCAGCATTGCCGATATTTCGGCTTACGTTTTTATCAGCTTTATTAAGAATTTAGATATTGAAGTCACTGACAGCTTGCCGCATCTTAAGGCTTGGTTCATCACTATGGCGCAGCGTCCTGCCATAGTATCGTTAACCCCTAAAAAATAGCGGCACGAATGCCTGAATGGGCCCTAAAGTGAGTAGCTATAAACGTTATAACCTAAAGGAATCATCATGATAGATTTATACACAGCCGCGACCCCTAACGGTTTTAAAATCTCCATCGCACTGGAAGAAATGGGGCTAGAATATCGCGTCCATAAGCTAGATTTCAGCACCAACGAGCAAAAACAGCCTGAGTTTATTGCCATTAATCCAAATGGCCGAATCCCCGCCATTATCGACCGCGACAACGAAGATTTTGTGGTATTCGAATCCGGTGCAATTCTGCTGTATCTCGCCGAGAAAACAGGTAAATTCCTGCCAGCCGATCCTAAAAAGCGCTCACTGGTGATCCAATGGTTAATGTTCCAAATGAGCGGCGTCGGACCCATGATGGGTCAAGCTAACGTATTCTTCCGATACTTCCCTGAGAAAATCCCCGCAGCAATAGAACGTTACCAAAAAGAAGGTCGACGTTTATTCGAAGTTATGAATACTCAACTCGCTACAAATCAATATCTTGCAGGTGACGAATACACGATTGCCGACATCGCCACTTGGCCTTGGGTACGCATCCACGAGTGGAGCGGCATCAATATGGAAGGTCTGACCCATTTGCAACGTTGGTTAGATGAGCTAGCGCTCAGACCTGCGTGCCAAAAAGGCATAATCACGCCGCCACCGGTAGAAATGAGTGATGAAGAACGGGCTAAGCAAATCCAAAAGATGGTGACGAAATAATCACCTTCCAAGCGGTAATTGAGCGATAGCCTGCAAATCGCCGTTAGGTACTGAATTCACTATAAGTTTAAGTAACAGAACCACAAAAAGCCCCGCAAGTTGATGCGACTTTGGGGCTTTTTTACTGCCTGTTATCGGGCAAAACTGCTACACTCTGCGCCACTTATTTTTCCCCTCTGTTGCGGCTATGTCCCTTACATAAGGCGCCGTCACAGAAGCATGATCTAGGCTAAATTTATGGGTAATCCAAGCAGCTTCTCTTCCGGTATGGCATCCAAATCAGATACATCTTCGGCGTTAAATGTTCAGGCGAACACTCCTGCGCAAAAACGCGCGCTCAGTTACGCCAGTACAATTAAACAATTATTCGATGAAATTCAAAGCAGTAAAATGCCCGCCGACCGTATTCTAGCAAACTACTTTAGAGAACATAAAAAACACGGCTCGAAGGATCGTAAAGTCATTCGTGAATCCTTGTTTAGTCTATTTCGCTGGTGGGGTTGGTTTCAGCGATTAGGCGATCAGCAAGAATCTACCGTTTATTTTGCTAGCCTAAGCGCCAGTGCTCTATTGGAAGCTCACGCTTGGCAAGATATTGCCAGCGCTTGGCATGAGTTATCACAATCGCCCATCGATTATCAGCAAGCTCAAGCACTTGCCGTTGAAAGTCTCGACGACAAACTGGCATTGATACAGCATTTATTTCCCGCGACTGAGTTTAAGGCACAGGATTTATTACCCGACTGGTTCTGGCAAGTGTGCCCTGTTGATACAGCACAACAAACGCAATTAATTGCAGCTATGTCCAGTCGCCCACCAATTTGGGGACGCGCGCAAGGGATCACGAGTCAAGATGCAGCGACACAACTGCAAGCGCTCGGCATAGAAGCGAGTTATGGTCATTACTTTAGCGATGCCATAAATCTTGGCAGTAAGAGTATGAATCTTAATGAAATCGCCCTGTATAAAGACGGTAACATCGAGATCCAAGATTTGGCTTCACAGGTCATTGGTCAAATTTGTGCGCCTGAACCCGATGCCCATTGGTGGGATGCTTGTAGCGGTGCTGGCGGCAAAACTCTGCAACTGCGCTCTTTGATGTTAGCTAAAGCTGCTGATAACCAAACGTCATCTGCGGGCAGCATCATATCGTCCGATATTCGCTCCAATGCCCTAGAAGAACTCACTAAACGCGCCCAAAGAGCGCACTTTAACGGCATTAGCGTGGCCCGTTGGAAGAGTGATGCCCTCCCCGTGCCTGCGGATCATTTTGACGGTGTGTTAGTCGATGCCCCGTGCAGTTGTACTGGCACTTGGCGACGTAATCCTGATATGCGTTGGTTGGATGGTGTTGAAGCCGTGCCCGATAAAGCCGCGTTACAGCTCGATATTTTAAGCCGCAGTAGCCGCGCAGTTAAGGCCGGCGGCATCCTCGTTTACGCCACTTGCTCCTTGTCGCCCATCGAGAACCAAGACGTAGTGACGACGTTTTTACAGCAACATCCAGAGTTCACGCTCACGCCGATACGCCATCCTTTTAGCGGTGAACAAACAGAAATGTTGACCGTGTGGCCCTTTGAGGCCAACAGTGATGGCATGTTCGTCGCACGTATGCTACGCAGCAAGTAACACTAACTCATTATTTTGTATCAAAACTTGGCGCCCTCCTTTCTAGGCGCCAAGTGCAATCGCATAATCTGATTAATGATTAAAATCAGATTTACTCTTTTATTATCATAAAGATAAACCACATCCTTCCAGTTAAAATCTCAGATACGTCCATTTCAGTGGCAAGATATGGCTCTTGGGCAAAACTTTTCACCATCAATGATGAAATATTTCGCTTTAGCTTCATCTCACCTTTGGGTAAAAAGATCGGGTGCTGCGAATGGCACAGGTATTTTTGGAATTTTGACCATGTCACACTCCTATGAATTTGACGACGATGATGCGCCATGGGGCGATAACGTCAAAGGTAAGCAAAAGAATAAACGCGTGAAACAGCGCCGCAGGGATACTAAGCGACGTTACTCGGACGATAATACAGAGGTGGATTTCTACCAAAATAAATCGAAGTAACTGAATCTAAGTACCCTAGCCCACGGGTTTGTTTAACGAATTCGTTCTGCGCTAAGCCTGCCAAATCTGAGCAAGTTGGATAATATCCAACTTGCTACTCAATCCTGTTACCCCCTCTCAAATTCTTAATAAATCTATTGTAAAATCAATGGGCTTAATAGCTTATTTGGCCTATGCTTTTTGGGTTATAGCTTTCAAATCATTGGACTTACACTGAAATTTAAGGATGAACGCCATGGAAAAACAGCGCCCCGACTTTATTTATCCCCAAGGCAGTATGTTGATGCACTCCCCCTTAGTGTTAAATAAAGCCGATATGTACGGTTTTTTTCTGAAGGGGAAACAGGCAAATCTCCAACGCTCTATCGATAAGACCTTGAATCAAGTTGCCGGTAGTGCCATGTATTTTAAAGTGTTATCGCCCTACGTACTGACAACCTTCACTCAAATTGAAAAAGCCTACTCCGCGTATCCAGAAGACAGAGCCAAAGGTTGGATCCAAGAAACGGACATCATCACTTGGGTCATGGTCGGGCGCCAAGATAGCAGCAACAGCTCACAAATCAGCCAAGTCTATTTTCAGCCACTCCACATTTGGGTGAACGATGCCATGGCCTTAATTAATGGCCGTGAACTCTTTGGTTATCCTAAGTATTTATGTGAATACACTATGCCAGCTGTGGGTGAGCCTCTGACGCGATTATCGCTTGCTGCCAAAAGTTTTTTACATTTTTCGCCAGAAACTGAACTTGCCCTGCATCCATTGATTGAAGTGAATTGCGATGCCAAACCCGAGGCGCAGCTTTCAACCCTTGAAGCGATAACCCAAACCTGGCAACTCTTTAAAGAACAAACCGATTTCATCCCAGAGCTCGACCAGCTCGGCGAAGAACAGCTGTTTCATCTGCTATTTAAACCCGCCATCGATCAAGTATTTCTAAAGCAGTTCCCTGACTCATCAGGGCAAAAAGCCGTTTATCAAGCCATCGTCGCCGCACCTGCCCAAGTGAATAAAGTGCACAGTGTTGCCCTGCTCAAAAATGATTTTGTCGCGACCATTTTTGATAATGCCAGCTTCCCGTTACAGGACACGCTCGGGGTCGAGATTGGTGAGCAGCATGTCTTACTGCCTTACCATGTGAACTTTGATTTTGAAGTGCCACCCGGTGAAGTTTTAGTCGATAACTCCGAAATCAAAAAACAGAAAATCGCCATTCTCGGTGGCGGTGTCGCGGCCATGACCGCAGCCTGTTATCTGACCGACAAACCCGGCTGGCAGAATCAATATGAGATTGATGTCTATCAACTCGGCTGGCGTATCGGCGGCAAAGGGGCAAGTGGCCGCAATGCTGCAATGGGACAACGTATTGAAGAACATGGATTACATATTTGGTTTGGTTTCTATCAAAACGCGTTTGCCTTAATGCGTAAAGCTTATGAAGAATTAGATAGACCGGCAGACGCGCCGCTCGCAACCTTTTTTGATGCCTTTAAACCCCATAACTTCATCGTATTACAGGAAGAGGTCGATGGCCGCTCGGTAAGCTGGCCGATCACTTTTCCGACGCTACCCGGCATCCCTGGTGATGGCACCGAAACCCTCACCTTTTGGAAAGTCGTTAAAGTCGCCTTTGCGTGGATAAAGGAATGGCTCAAGGACATGGATGACTTGCTTGATGCCGATGAAAAAGCCATGGGAACACCTAAAAACTGGCTCGATAGCAGCTGGTTTGAACGCTTAAAAGATAAGTTAGAGGATTCAGTCGAAGATGCCAAAGAATCACTCGACGCGCTCGGCGATAAGCTCGAATGCCATTTCAATCAAATGATTGGCCGTGAGTGCGATGAGCATGTCCACAGTGAAAGTGACGATGGCTTTGTCGAATCGGCCGTCGATGCCCTGCATAAACGACTCGTCAAACGCTTTAGCGGCCATTTAGATGACAATGACGAACTGCGCCACTTGTATATTGCCGCCGATCTGGGGCTTACGATACTCAAGGGCATGTTTGCCGATGATGTGTTTGAAAAAGGTTTCGATGCCATCAATGGTTATGATTACCGCGAATGGTTAACCAAACACGGCGCCAGCCTTAAGTACACAGTCGACAGCGCCCCCGTGCGTGGTTTTTACGACTTAGTCTTCGCCTATGAAAAAGGCAACTTCGACAAACCCAATGTCGAAGCGGGCACAATTATCCGCTCTATGCTGCGTATCGCCCTGTGCTATCAAGGTGGCGTAATGTGGAAAATGCAGGCCGGCATGGGCGATGTGGTCTTTACGCCTTTCTACGAAGTGCTCAAACGCCGAGGTGTCAACTTCCACTACTTCAATCGCGTCGATAATCTCGAATGCCGCAATCAAAGTATTCAAGCAATTGAAATCACTGAGCAAGTTGCCTTGGCACCGACAGTCACAAACTACGATCCCTTGGTCGATGTTAAAGGTCTCGCCTGCTGGCCGAGCACGCCCAATTATGAGCAACTTGAGCCTGAACAAGCAGCGCTGCTCAAAGCCCATAATATCAATCTGGAACACTTCTGGAGCGATTGGGACAGCGTATATGAAACGCACTTTGGCAAAGCCCTACCGAAAAAGCGCTTAGTCAAAGGTGTGGATTTCGACAAAGTCATCTTCGGTCTTTCCATCGGTTCAGTGCCCCATGTGGCGAGTGAAGTGATGGCACAAAGCCCAGCCCTCACACTTTGCGTTGATAAGGTGCAAACCGTTGCCACTCAAGCCTATCAACTGTGGATGAACCAAGATCTTAATGGAATAGGCTGGCCAAATTATTCTGAAGATGGCGAGGAGCCAGTATTATCGGGCTTCACTGAACCCTACGATACTTGGGCATCGATGAACCAACTGCTAGACAAAGAAGATTGGCGCGGTTTAGAACCTAAAAACGCCAGCTACTTTTGCTCGGCATTACCTGTCGAAGCCTATCCGCCAAGCTCGGATGTGGATTTCCAACAACGGAAAACCTTAGAAGCTAAAGCCGGTGCTATCCACCAGCTCAATACCGAAATCCATAAACTTTGGCAAAATGTCCGTGATAGCTTCCCTTGGGAATGGCTACACGATGAACAAGACCGCCAAGGCGTTGCCCGCTTCGATAGCCAATATTGGCGCGCAAATGTGGACCCATCCGAACGTTATGTGTTGTCAGTTAAGGACAGCTCACAGTATCGCATCACAACAGATGGCACAGGGATAGATAACTTGTATATGACGGGCGATTGGATAAAGACAGGCCTTAATGTGGGCTGCGTCGAAGCCGCGACGATGGCGGGTATGCACACCTCAAAAGCAATATCGGGTCATCCCGTCTTGATAAAGGGCGAGAAGGACTTCTAAACTCGTACTTATAGACCGAGGACAACACTCAGCTTAAGGTAAAAAAACGGCGCAGAATTTATCTGCGCCGTTTTGTTTTAGCTAACTTTTATCTAGCATCCATTGCAAACCATTTGATTGAATGCAGCGGTTAGCTTAAATGCAGTCTCACATCGACCCCGCGCGTATCGGCATACTCTTGGCGGCGCTTATCCATTCGCGATTGGTACAAGTTAGTGTCTGCCGAACGCAGCCACTCGTGGGGATCGGCCACCTCAGAGTTTAACGAGATCCCAAAACTACACTGACAATCCTTAAAGCCTTGGCTGGCTAATTGTTCGGCTAACCCATTTAACGAACTCAGCAATAGCGGGATCCCCACCGAAGGCGTCACAACCACAAACTCATCACCACTAATACGATAAAGCTTTAAATGCGCTAAGTCCGTTGCTTGCAATAACTGCACTACCACTTGCAGTAATCTATCGCCCTCTTGATGGCCGAGCGTTTCATTAACACTTTTCAGGCTATCGATATTCAATAGCGCTAAAGCCATAGGCTGCACCACTTTATCGGCGAAGCCTAATTGCGAATTCATATATTCATCAAAAGCATAACGATTACCGACTCGGGTCAACCCATCTAAGCGGGCCTTTTCCCACGCAATCGCAAGCTCTTCAATATGCGCCTTACGTTCCTCTGCGAGTAACTTAAGCTTATTCGCTAACGCTAAGGACAATAGCAGCGCATCAGCCGTGCCGCCCATCAGCGTCGCCAGCTCCGCATGTTCGATAAAATCTGGTGTTAGCCCCATATTCCCGGGCAAAATAATCACCGCAGGCAAGAGTAAACAAGTAAAGGCGAGAATAAAATAACGCGCTGGGGCAAAGCCTTTCATCAAGCACACATTACCGCAGGTAATCGCTAAGGCAATCCACAGCATGATCAGCACTGAGGCAATAATCGCCGTATAGGGCAACAACCAAATACTGGTCGGCAAAGCAACAATACAAGCAAACATCAAATACTGACTAAGGCGCCACAATCGTGGTGAGTAGCTAGGCAGCTGCAAGAAGTGCTTGTAAAACATGATATTAAAAATCGGCAAACTGATAAAAAACAGATGGTGCAACTCAAGGTAATGGAAATTAAACAAGTGCGCCGGCAAATGGAAGGTCAGTGCCCAGCCAGCAAAATACGCGAAGACATAAAGGCCATAATAAAGAAAAGCTTTATCGAGAATAGAGATATAAATCAGAAGATTATATAAGGCGATAAACAATAAGCCGCCTAAGCACAGCAGCACTGCCATGGCGAGGCGATCAGACATCAACTGATGATCCGTCACGCTTTGCAGGGCAATCTCGGGAGGAGATGAGTAATAACGGCTACTAAGCTTAACCAATAGCCAATAATCCGTGCCCATATTCAAGGTGACCTTACGGCCATAATCGAATAAAAATTCGTAGGGGGCACTGTAGCCGCTGTGGGCATGCTGTGAACTGCCATCACTACCGAGTATCCAATAATCTACAGATTCGATAATCGAATTACTCGCATCCACTACCCAATTCGACTGACGTTGATTGACCATCACAGGCGTGATCATCCAATAGTCACCGCCGGTTAAACTCACAGAGTTAGCTTCGTCGAGTTGGCCCATCCAATGGGGCACGGCATCAAACTGTTTTGGGGGCTGTTGATCCGCTTGAGCATGGAACAAATACGGCGAGTCCAACGCAATTTCAGCGCTTAATACAGAGGGACTTAATGTCCATATAAAAAGTAAAAAACACCAAAATAGGGTTTGTTTAAGTTTGTTCATCGGCTTATTAAGTTAAAGGGCCATAGATCATTTATACAGCTATGAAGTAAATGCTAATGCTGTCAATCTTAGTCGATAGTTGGAATTGTAGGTTAACTTTATGGCCACATTTAGTTTTTTACAATCAGTTAGGCTAAATTAGTCGAATATCCCATGCCGTATGGAGCTATTTTAGTCTCAAAGTCCAAACCGTGGCCTGAAATCCAAAATACAACTTAATACTGACTTATTTTTTGCTGGGATCCTATGCAGCCTCTATTGATGATTTTAGCCGCACAACTCCTAATTGCCAGTGGCAACCTCTTGGTCAAGTTGCTTGAAAATGATGCACCCGTGTTCCAACTGGTGCTCTACAGACAACTCTTTGCCACCTTGCTAGTGCTGCCTTTTGTGTGGCGCTTGCAGGGTAATCTCAAACTGAGCCCTTATTACAAAGTGCATCTTGCTCGCGCCCTATTGATTGGGCTCGGCAACGCCATTTTTATGCTCGCCATTTTGCATCTTCCCCTCGCAACGGTAACCGCCGTGATTTATACCTCACCTTTGTTACTCCTCGTGCTTTCTGCGTTATTTTTACATGAACGCATCGGCTATCGACGCTCAGTTGCGGGGATCATTGGCTTTACTGGCATTCTACTTATCAGCCAACCAACCGAATTTAACCTGTATATTGGTTTAGCCTTTTTCGGTGCGATGACGTCCGCATTGAATAGTTTGATTTTAAAGGCCTATTCGACCCATGAACATCCTTTCTCTATGCTCTTTTGGTCTAATGCCTTTGCGATGATATTTCTGATACCGGCGACCTTATACGAAGGCGCGGATTTTAGTCTGCCAGTGGCGCAGGTGGGATTAACGTTGGGACTATTTTATATTGGCATGACCTATCTCATCATTCACGCCTATCGACGTGCCGATGCGAGCCAAATGGCGCCTGTAGAATATACCGGATTGATTTTTGCGGCCTTGTTCGGCTGGTGGATACTGGATGAAGAACTTAGCCTAGTGATGTTAATCGGTATCGGATTAGTCATTTTCTCATCCATATTGCCCAGCTACAGCGAGCTAAAAGCAAAATGGAAAAGCCGGCGAAGTTGACCTCGGCCGGCTCTTTACATCGACTGCTAAGTTAACGCAGCGAGATCAAAACGATTTGTTTTAGAAGCGGAATTTGCCGCCAATATACACGCCATCTTCGAAGGTGAAATCGCGGGCGTTATCGTACTCATAGGCAATCTTGCGGTAACCAACATAAAACGCCATGTTTGGCGTTACGCGGTATTGCACTTTTGAATCGAGCTCATATTGACCATCAACATTACCAAACGATAAGACTGACGGTGCGTAGTAAGCGGCGGCGTGTAATGAAATATTAGGTCCCATAGATAGCGCATAACGGCCACCAACAGAAATGGCGCTGCCATTTGGAGAATAGTCAGACCAAAGCTGACTTAACTTAGCGCCAACTTCAAAGTGATGCACACCCACATCATGGGTCATGTGCATTGCACCTTGGGCAATATGGCCACCCTCGTCGGCATAGATATAACCTAACACTGCGTTAGTATCTTTGTTCAATTGCAGCTCTAACTCAGTAGAAACCACATCGTTGTTCAACCCAAGATTAAATTCTGACGCATTCACTTGCAGCGCTGCTGCACTCAATAATAAAACACTTGCTACTCTGAACTTAGCCATAAAAACACCTCAATAAATGACTGTGGGTAATAGCCGCGGATCATACCGAATAAATAAAGAAAATCAGCCTATTTGCGTATAAATGGGGATTTTTTGCGATGGATATACAAATGTAAAACAAACTCGAAACAGCTGAAGATCTAAGCCTTTTCACTTACAGCACAATTATACCGCTTGAATGCGATCACCCACTAAAGACAGCATTATCGCTTCAGCGTCGACATTGGCACTTAAGGCTAAGTAATACCAACCCACAGTGTTGCCCGTGCCGCGGATACTCAAGTAATCACGCCAAAACTGAAAACCAGCCTTCAACAAATTGGCTTGGCTCGAGGTGTTCTCGGCGCGAATAGTGGCGTATAAAATCATGATCCCTAATGCCTTAGCCACTTCGATACGTTTTTGCGTTAAACCTTGGGCAATACCTTGACGCCGATAATGGGGCGACACCACCAAATAACCTAGCTCACCCACTGTACCTTTGCCGGCTTTTATCGCAGCGCAACCGACTATCTCACCCTCAAGGGTTTTCGCTAAGATCACCGCACGAGAATCGAAAAATACCTGATGATCCAGCGGATGGGCGTTATCATCACGCCCATCAATCAATTGTGCCGCCAGCGCTAATTCCTCTAGTTGTTCACTTATTACAAACTGAATGTCACTCATATCCAGATTAAACCGTTAATGTTGCCAACATACGGGAAATGCACACCACTTAGCTGTGCACTCATATCCCACTTCGCTTTCACTCTCATACTACAAATCTAACAGAGCACTGCTGATATAACTGTTTATATACCAATGCACTACAGATACAAGAGGGTCGCCATGCCTAAGAAAGTAAAGAAGCCCACCACATCTGTTACTGTGGTTAAGATCACTGAACCCGACAGCGCCGCATCTTGATTAAACTTCTGCAGCACCATAGGCACGACCACGCCAGCAATTGCCGCCACGGCCATGTTGATCAAAATTGCACAGCCAATCACTATGCCTATGGTCGCTTCACCGAACCACCAGCCAGCGACTAAACCTATGACTATCGCCCACAAAAAACCGTTAACTATGCCAATGCCGAGTTCGTTCTTCATTAACGAAAACAAGTTACCCGCTGAAATCTGTCCCATGGCCATACCGCGGATCATCAGCGTCAACGACTGACTACCCGCAATGCCGCCCATAGAAGCCACAATCGGCATTAACACTGCTAACGCGACCACTTGGGATAACACATTTTCAAATAAGCCAATCGTCGCCGAAGCGAGGAAAGCCGTCAGCAAATTAATCCCGAGCCACACAGCACGGCGCTGGGCGCCCTTCATAATAGGCGCGAACAAGTCGTCGGACTCATCCATACCCGCAGTTGCCATCAACTGCGCTTCATAATGTTCACGCACTAAAGCGGTCGCAGTTCGCAGCGTCACGCGACCAATTAACTCGCCAGACTCATCGATCACAGGCAATTCGATTTCGCGGCTGTGCTCTATCGCTTCGGCCGCTTCCAATAAACTCGTGTCAGCGGATAACGCACGGCTATCCTCGGACAAGAGTGAAATCAATAATTCATCGGGATTATGTTTAAAAATGTCATACCGACGCACCGTGCCTTGATACTTATCCTGATCATCAACGATAAACAAATTGTCGTTACAATCGAGTTCAATACGGCGGAAAAAGCGCTGTGCCTGAGCAACGCTCGCCTTATCACTGAGCACCAACATTTGATGATCGGTATAGCGCCCGATTTCATTCTCAGAGTACTGATCGTAGAGTTCGAATCGTTGTCGCTGACGCTCGCCCATCTGGGCCAAGGCGCGATCGGTAAAACTTTCAGGGAGATAATCACTCCACTCAATTAAATCTTCTGGGCTTAACTGGGCAAATAGCAAGTCCACTTCATTGTCGGGCATCCGTTTAAGGATCCCCATGCGCGGATCGGCACGCATTAAGCTCAACACTGTCACTCGGTCAGCAAATTCAACTTGCTGCCAACGCTCGTAACGCTCATCCAAGGGCAAGGATTCAAGCGCTAAGGCTATGGTTCCAGGTTCTGAGTCATTCAAAATTTCGCTAAACACTTCAGCTTGTTCTTCGCCTTCAACTTCAGTGAGTTGTTGAACAACCTGCCCCACGTCCGCTTGCATGTTTGTTTCGTATTCTGCGTCATTTTCTGTCACACAGATGCCCTTTTCTTTAGCTACAAAATTGCTGTAACTATATTGATAATTAAGTAAATTAGCAAACCCACAAAATAAATTGCGCACAACTAGATTGCTGGAAATCATTTTTAAGTTTATGCTGTTGACTAAGATCCTATGGAGGTGAACATGACTACGAATATATACAGCCAATCAGCGACAGACATTCAAGGCAACGCGGTAAGTTTAGAGCAGTATCGAGGCAAAGTACTCTTGATCGTTAACACCGCCAGTGAATGTGGATTTACACCGCAATACAAGGGATTAGAAGCGTTATATCAAGAATATAAAGGTCAAGGATTAGTGATTTTGGGCTTTCCTTGCAATCAATTTGGCGCCCAAGAAAAAGCCGATGAACAAGGTATTCAAGCCTTTTGTGAATTGAATTTTGGCGTGACATTTCCACTATTTTCTAAAATAGAAGTGAATGGCGAACACACCCATCCACTTTATCAATACCTTAAGAAAGCCGCTCCCGGTGTATTAGGCACTCAAGGTATCAAATGGAATTTCACCAAATTTTTAGTTAATCGCCAAGGCGAAGCGATTGAACGATTTGCATCGACCACGAAACTCGAAGCGTTAGAAAGTAAAATTGCCGCTTTGCTAAAATAATTTACTCGCTATCTATTTGAAATTTTGAGTTTTATAAAAATTTAGATTTATTTTAACTTTTTTATGGAACTTTAACCGTACAAGCCCCCTCAAATGTATTGAACAGTGAATGTCTTTTTCATGTTCATCATCTCCCTGGGGCTTCTAGCGCGGCCCCCTTGACCTAGGAATAGGTCACTAGGCAACCATTGGGTTGCCTTTTTTTATCCCAATGATTTATATGTAAAATAAATGTAATGTCTCATTTCAACTGCTTTTTATCTCTCAGAAATTCTTTTTTAAACTTTTTGGTGTTTTTTTGCGATATCGATGAACTTAATTAAAAATGGCGACTCTGAGTATAGGTAAGGATTAACGGATAAGATTAAATGCACCTTGAGAATGAAATATGTGAAGTCGCAGTTTCATCTACTCAAATGACACAGTTTCTGTTTTATCGCATTGAGTCGAATTAGTTGGTCGTTCATCATCATCTCCCTTTTGGGACACAATAGAAAACACGCTAGCGCACTGAATTCTACTTGTATCCCGCACTGATTTCCTTGTGGCAACCTTAGGTTGCCATTTTTTTTGCTCAAATTTCAACAAGCACTAATGCTAGCTCATAGATTAATAAGCTGACACGCGTTTAATTTTTATCGCTATGATTTTAATGTAAAACAAATGTAACACTTAAGTATGAGCACTCAATATTTCCCAGAAAAATACCCCAGAAAATCTTTTTAAACTTTTTGAGATTTTTTTCTAATATCGGTGAACTTAATTAAAAATGGCGACTCTGAGTATAAGTAAGGATTAACGGATAAGATTAAATGCACCTTGAGAATGAAATATGTGAAGTCGCAGTTTCATTCACTCAAATGACACAGTTTCTGTTTTATCGCATTGAGTCTAATTAGTTGGTCGTTCATCATCATCTCCCTTTTGGGACACAATAGAAAACACGCTAGCGCACTGAATTCTATTTGTATCCCGCACTGATTTCCTTGTGGCAACCTTAGGTTGCCATTTTTTTGCCTAAATTTCTATACGCACCTAAATCTCTATAATCGCCTAAATATCTATAATATTAGCGACTTGTCTAATTGAACTTGAATCGAAGGGTGATAACCTGCGCGAGCCTTTGTATAGATATCTTTTAATTCAGTGTGATACCCCGCGATTTGCAGCTCAGCATAAAGTGGCCGCACAAATTTACCGCGGCCAATACGCACTAAATAAGCACTTAAAGCCGGCAACACAGGGTCGTAATGATTGCGAATCGCCACTCTAAACCAATCACAGGCAATTTCCGCATTAGTCGATTGAGTGAATCGGAACGTTTCATCCAGATCCATCAGTTGCACTTGGCTGACGACTTCCGGTAATTGGGTCAGAAAATACTGCCAATGATGTACTCGCCAATCTTTCACGCTTAATTGGCTCGCGGCCGTTCCCTGTAAAAAACTCGCCAGCGCATCATCAACTTTATCTAAACTCATGGATGTTGGTCCGCAATATCCCTCGGGCAAACCTTTGCCATAAATCCACGTTAACAGCTCGGCTTCAGTGATCTTATCTGAGTGTAATGGCAGTAAGGTTTGCTGCGCGTATTCAACAAACACTTCGGTGGTAATCGCCTTAAAGGCAAAATGATCCACATAGTTGCGCAAAAATTTATCTAACGCCACTCGTCCTAGCCTGCGCTCGAGATCATGGACAAACATCGAGGCTTTATCATAGGTAAAACGATTAAAAGCAAGGTTGGGATCGCACTGCTGCACATTGGCGGGCAAGGTTTGTTTATCCTTAGGCAAAGACGCTATTTCTTCTGTTAAGCGACCAAACTCTATCACCCACTCCAATTCTGCCTGTTCTTTGCCGTAAACCGCTTCCACGATACGGTTAGTAAAGTAAGTCGTAAAACCTTCGTTTAACCAGAGGTCTCGCCAGGTTGCATTACTGACTAAATTGCCCGTCCACGAATGCGCTAACTCATGGGCAACAGTGGAAACCAAGCTTTTATCGCCGGCGATGAGTGTGGGCGTTAAAAAGGCTAAACGTGGATTTTCCATCCCGCCAAAAGGAAAACTCGGCGGCAGGATAATCATGTCATAACGGCCCCACACATAAGGACCTAACAATGACTCGGCAACCTCGAGCATATGTTCGGTATCTTCAAACTCTTTTGCGGCGGCGACCAACATACTTGGCTCAGTATAAACCCCGCATCTTGGGCCTATCGCTTGAAAGGCAATATCACCGACTGCCAGCGCCATCAAATGGGTCGGGATAGGTCGTTCCATCTCGAAGTGAAACACACCATTAAGCGGTGTGTCGGGATGATTCATCGCACTCATCACTGCGCGCATACCTTTTGGCACTTGCACCTTAGCATCAAAAGTGACCCGCGCCTTAGGCGTGTCCTGTAGTGGGATCCAGCTGCGGGCATTGATCGGTTGCGATTGGCTAAAGAGATAAGGTAACTGTTTACCCGCAGTTTGCTCAGGTGCTAGCCACTGTAATCCTTGGGCGGCGGGAGAGGTCTGATAGTGAATGCAAACCTGTTTGCAAGGTGACGTTGGTAAACTGATGCATAGTTTTTGCCCGAGAATGGAATTGGCTTCACTCAGCACAAAATCGAGCGGCTCCTCATTTTCTGTTGTTAAAACACTCACTGTATCAGTGGCATTGACGCTATCTGCAGCATTCACAGCAGTAACCGCGAGTATGGTTAGATCACGGCTATCGAGCCAAAGCTCTGTTACATCCGGCTCAAGGTAATCCAAGGACAACGTCGCTTTACCGAAAAGACGCTGCGCGTCAAAATCCACCACTAAATCCAAAGAGACATGTCTCACTTGCACTTGTTCGGTATTAGCAAAAGAATGGTAATCTTGGGTTAAATCCCAAGTCGTTGCATCCGCTAGCGTACTCTTAGTTGTTTGTAACACTGTCGCCTCGATATTCAAGTTCTGGGCTCTGGGTTCAGGGCTTTGGGCGCTAGCCCTCTAAGCTCTGGCTCTTAATGTATAGGGTAAGTTTGAATACTTAATCGTGAGTTGTATGCCGTGTGGCGCACTGCTGTGGTGCAGCGCTTCATGACTTGTCACTGTTATAACTACACAGTCATAACTAGCCACTGTCATAACTCATCACGGATTGTTAGGCGTTATTATCGACTGCACATTTGCTCAGAGGCAAATCGTAACTGAGCTTTAAGTCAGCTTATCGGCACGTTATAGGCAAGTTTTTTGTAACAGTTCATCTTTGGCGGCGATCACAGAACTGCAATCTGTTTTCTTTCGTCATACAAGATTTGCCCGTTGCGACGAGCAAACGGAGCAAACGGAGCAAACGGAGCAAACGGAGCAAACGGAGCAAAAATCGAGGCTCGCGCTTCTTAATAAAAACAAAATGCAAAATTATTTAAAATATTTCGCACTTTGCCTGAACTAATTTAAGGATGCTGAGTCAGATATTATGAACCGAATCTTTGTATTGAGTTTCTTCGTTCATCATCATTCTCCTTTAGATGGTTTCTAGCGCGACCGTCCCAAGATTCCGAATTGGAATTTACAGCAACCTATTTAGGTTGCTTTTTTTATGCCTTTTATTTGGCATCTACCAGACAGAATGACCAAACATCATCGCCCAGATAAAACCCCAGAAACAAAAAAGGACCTCCGAGGAGGTCCTTGATTAACAAGCCGTTTGGCTTACAAGCGGATACCCACTTGTTCTAAATCTTTAGCAACTACGCTCTTAGGCAGAGTCACATAGCCATCTTTCTCAACTACTTGCTGACCTTGCTTAGACAGCACATAACGTAGGAATTCTTTTTCCATTGGTGCTAAGTCTTTGTTTGGTTGCTTGTTCACGTAAACATATAGGTAACGTGATAGTGGGTAAGTACCGTTAGCTGCGTTTTCTGCAGTTGCTTCGATAAACTCTTCGCCTTTCTTAGCAATCGCAACTGCTTTAACACCAGCGGTTTTGTAACCGATACCTGAGTAACCAATCGCGTTTAGAGATTGAGAAACAGATTGCACTACAGATGCAGAACCTGGTTGCTCGTTCACGTTCGCTTTGAAGTCGCCTTTACACAGTGCGTGCTCTTTAAAGTAACCGTAAGTACCAGATACAGAGTTACGACCGTAAAGTTGAACGTCTTTAGCAGACCAGTTACCGTCTAAGCCCAGCTCGCCCCAACGTTGGATGTCGCTGCTACCACATTTGTGAGTAGAAGAGAAAATACCATCAACTTGTTCAACGCTTAAACCTTTGATTGGGTTATCTTTGTGTACGAAGACTGCTAAAGCATCGATAGCTACGCGAACCGCAGTTGGCTTATAACCATAATGTTTTTCGAATGCTTCAATTTCGTTAGGCTTCATCTTGCGGCTCATAGGGCCGAACTGTGAAGTGCCTTCAGTCAACGCTGGTGGCGCAGTAGAAGAACCCGCCGCTTGGATCTGGATGTTGACGTTAGGGTACATTTGTTTAAATTCTTCGGCCCAAAGTGTCATCATGTTGGCTAACGTATCTGAACCTACAGATGATAAGTTGCCTGACACGCCACTTGCTTTTTCATAAGTTGGCAGAGATTGATCAATCGATGCCATCGCAGTTGCAGAGAATACACCAGCGGCTGTTAGGGTAATCGCGCCGACAAGCTTTTTCAGTTTCATTATGTGCTCCAGTAGTAAGCTAACTAATTTGTAACTTAAGTTTCTTCAGACGCAGCCAGTATCAATCGCTACAATGACAATTCTATGTCTGTGATGTGACACTTAGATGACAATGCGTTATTTATCGCTTTTTTCTGTCACTAATAAACAACTCTCTGAACCTAGAAACAAAAACAGGCCATAATGGCCTGTTTTTATTATTAATTGCGAATATTTCACTTAAGCAATTTACTTCTTACGCTCGATAAGATGTAAAGGAATAACAAAGCTAAACGTACTGCCTTTACCCACTTCACTGCTGATTTTAAGCTCACTGTGATGATGGTTAAGCGCATGCTTTACTATCGCAAGACCTAGACCACTGCCACCGGTTTGCCTTGAGCGCGCACTGTCTACCCGATAGAAACGTTCAGTTAATCGACCTATGTGCTGAGGTGCAATGCCTTCGCCCGTATCCGTTACGCTAAAAATGGCTCCCGTTGCCATACTGCGCCACTGCACTGTGATTTTACCGCCGGGTTCAGTGTAACGAATCGCGTTAGAAATCAAGTTTGAACAAGCACTTCTTAGCTGTAATTCATTACCGTGGGAATCAAGCCCAGGTTCGCAATAGAAGCTCAGCTCGTATCTATCTTGTGCCAGCGCTTTAGCTTCCTCCTTGAGCACTTCCATCAACTGCGTCATGTTCACTGTATGTTCGAGGTTGATATCGGCCGCATCTTCAATCCGCGATAACATCAATAGCTGTTCGACCATAGATTGCATTCGCCGCGTCTGCTGCTGCATTAAGGCCAGCGGTTTGACGTTCATCGAATCGGGCTCGGCCATGCTTTGCATCATTTCGAGATAACCCTGCAACACAGTGAGCGGCGTTTTCAGCTCATGTGACACATTCGCGACAAACTCTTTACGCATGCCCTCGAGCTGACGTATACGGGTGATATCCCGCGCAATTAACAGTAGCTGCCTGTCACCGTAGGCCATGATACGGATCTCAAGCAAACGCCTATCCGATACTGGCGATGGTAACTCCAGCGGCTCTTTGTATTGTGCGGATTTAATATAAGCGGAAAAATCAGGATGGCGGATCAAGTTATCAATACGCTGGCCATTATCCTGCGGCCAAACAAAGCCGAGAATAAGCTGCGCTAACTTGTTGCACCATAAAATATTATGCTCTGAATCGAGCACCACAGCGGCATCGGGTAACGCTTCTGCACCTTGGCGGAATCGCGCCAGCAATGCGGCCAATTGACCGACACGTCGACGATTCTTACCTTGGAGGCGATAAATGCCGTTAAACACCCCTTCCCAACTCCCACTGCCCTGCGGCGGCGTGAGTTTTCTATCGCGCCATAACCAAAAGTTAAGCCGTGATAATTGTCGGTAATGCCAGCAAACCAGCCCTAGCATGCCGAAAAAGAGTATCCAGAGAAGTTTCCCTACCAATAAACCTATTAGCGCGCAAAGCAGTAGATATAAGGCTAAGCGCGTAAACAACCGGTACCCTGAATAAGAGTCAGACATAGATAAACCCAAACATCAGGCTAAATAAGAGGAGCACAAGATAGCCTAAAAGCTAACTTGTGCCTAACACTTATTCGGCACTAAATGCGTGTAGAGAAACGATAACCTGCGCCACGAACCGTTTGGATCAAGCGGTCGTGACCAGACTCTTCAACGGCTTTACGAAGGCGTCTGATATGCACGTCAACGGTTCTGTCTTCAACATACACATTGGTTCCCCACACATTGTCGAGCAGCTGTTCGCGGCTGTAGACACGTTCTGGGTGGGTCATGAAAAAGTGTAATAAACGAAATTCGGTTGGTCCCATATCTAATACAGTATCGCCTACGCTCACCCTGTGGCTCACAGGATCGAGCATTAAGCCCTGCACATCAATGGTTTCTTCTAAACGAGTTGGTGCACTGCGACGCAATACGGCCTTAATACGTGCGACAAGTTCTTTTGGGGAGAAAGGTTTAGTGATGTAATCATCGGCGCCAACTTCGAGACCTTTGACTTTATCTTCCTCTTCACCGCGGGCAGTTAACATGATGATCGGAATTTGACGCGTGAACTCATCTTGCTTCAAGCGTTTCGCCAATTGAATACCACTTCCGCCAGGAAACATCCAATCCAATAAAATCAGATCGGGGTAAGGCTCCTTTAGCAGCGCAATGGCCGAATCAAAATCTTCCGCCGCAGAGGTCGTAAACCCATGCTGTTCCATTACAAAAGTCAGCATCTCGCGGATGGCTAACTCGTCTTCTACTATCAATATCCTTGCAGTCATAAGTGATTTTCTGTCAGTGAATGTCAACACGGCTATTATTAGTCATTTTTATTACAGATTTATGAATTAGCACGCCGTTTGAGCCATATAGTAGTAATATTTGTCATAATAAGTTTATATAACTGTTTGTTTATAGCAATAAAAAAGGAGGCAATATGCCTCCTTAATTGAATCTTAATACTGGATTTAGAATTTGTGTTCTAAGCCAACACCGATATATTTGTCATCATCAGTAGACGCTTCTAACGAACGATTGGTGTAGAAAGCGAAGACTTTAGTGGGTTTAGCCAGTGCATAATCAGCACCTACTGACCATGAATCACCTTTGTCTTCCATGTCTTGATATTGTGCTTTTAAAGTAACAGCATCGATATCATAGGCAGCGCTGAACAGGTAACCGTTAACACTATCAGTCGTTACAGGTAGAGCATTTTTATAAGTCTCTTCCTGTTGTTGGTACATACCACCTAAGGTTAAATCAGCGATTTTACCTTGAACCGATGCACGTAGGATTTCATAACCTTTCACATCTGAGTCATAAGCAATAGCAGCATAGATAGGTGATTTTTTCAGTTTAGCGTCACCGTACATAGCGGCTAAGCTGAAACCGTCTTGACCTTGTTGGTCAGCATCACCTTCAGCAGCATAAGTCGCACCGAATACGAAACCGCTGATTGATGGAGATAAGTAAGTCGCAGTTTGACCTAAACGGTTGTCGCCTTTGAACAGGCTTTTTAAGTCGCCAGATAAATCGTTAAATTGATCAACGTTACCTTGAGAGATTTTTAACAGCGTGTCGTTACGACCAACTGAGAACGAACCGAATGCGCCTTTTAGGCCAACAAATTGGTTACGTGCTTTAAAGTTGTCGCTAGTCGCAGCACCTGTATCAACTTCGTATTCAACTGTGTAGAACGCTTCCAGCGAGCTAGACAGTTCGAAATTACCCTTCACACCAAAACGAGAAGCATTACTTTGAATAGTTGTTGTAGCATCACCTTTCTCATCATTTGATTGAGCAGTGACATTCAACTTACCATAAACAGTCAGTGGCTCAGCGGCATAAGCTGAAGCCAGAGTTGCAGAAGCTAGCGCAGAAGCAAGTAGAGTTTTACAAAAAACGTTCATCATTTAATCCTTTCGACGTTATGTTCGTCTTGGTTATTGGTTTGGAACGACCGAAAGTGTGCAATGAATGTGTTTCAGTTTTATTTCAATTGTGACTGTTTAGTGCGCGAGGTAAAAAAACTGACGCTAAGCTTGGCAATAAACCCAGTAAAAATACGGCCTGCAGCTGAGCCAATTCTTATGTTACAGTTTAATGAATTCTGATCCGCCGCTAGAAATTAGCTATCGAACACAGGTTTACCCCGCCCAAACTATGCCGTAAACTGCCACTTTAATTTTCAATGAGCGCCTCTTATGTGGTTTAAAAATCTTACTCTTTATCGTTTCAATAAACCTTTTGCCGTCGAAACCGAAGCGCTAGAAACTGCGTTGGCCGATTTCACTTTCTCTCCGTGCTCAAGCCAAGATGTCAGTAAATTTGGTTTCTCTAATGCTTTAGGCAAGAAAGGCTGCTCCTTGGTACACAGTGCCGACAATCGCCATCTGATCTGTGTAACTAAAGAAGAGAAAATTCTCCCAGGTCAAGTCATCAAAGAAGCCTTAGAAGAAAAAGTCGCCCTCATTGAAGATGAAGAAAATCGTAAGATGGCGAAAAAAGAAAAAGATGCGCTAAAAGATGAAATCATTACTAGCCTACTGCCACGCGCTTTTTCACGCCGCAGCCAAACCCATGCTTTGATTTTGCCAGAGCTGGAAATGATCCTTGTCGACAGTTCAAGTGCCACTAAAGCCGAAGAGCTGTTAGCTTTATTACGTAAAGCGCTCGGTAGTTTGCCGGTGATCCCATTGAGCTTTAAAGCGCCAGTCGAATCCAATTTAACCGAATGGTTAAAACTTGGCAGTGCGCCATTACCTTTTGAAATGCAAGATGAAGCTGAACTTAAATCCGAAGCAGATGAAGGCGGCATTGTACGTTTCAAGCAACAGGATTTAAAAGAAGACGAAGTCTTAGCTCACCTCGCAACAGGCAAGCAAGTCCACAAGTTAGCACTGCATTTCGGCCAATCGATTGCACTATTATTGCAATCGGATGCCAGCGTAAAACGTCTTAAATTCTCTGAAGAATTTAGAGCGGGTAACGATGAAGTCGGCACTGATGACCCTATGGCACGTTTAGATGCAGACTTCGCCTTAATGGGCAGCGAGTTAGTCGCCTTGATGCATGCACTCGTGGCAGCACTAGGTGGACTCGAAGAAGCACAAGTTTAAGCCTAAGCAAGTTAGGTAAACTAAATCTGCGACTCACTCGCATTCTTCTTGTATGAATGAGTTAAAATACAGAATAACAAAAGGCGCACCTTCTAAATGAGAGTGCGCCTTTTTTGTATCAATCAAACGCCTAAATTTAAGGCATTCGGCCTAATCGCAAGCTGAATGCCATTTGATTTAGTCATTAGCATTAGTCACTAATTTTGGGCACTAGCTTTAGGACTAACATTAGACACTACCTTTAGTCACTCACTTTAATCACTAGATTTAGTCATTGGCTTTAGACACTAGCTCGCCTTTATTATCGAACGGCCAATCAATGCCTAACCAAGCCTTGAAGAAGGCTTTTTGCTGTTTAGTCGCTTTCGCATCGCCCTTAAGCACTAACTTACCGCTTTGCTGTTCACCAAGGGTGAGCTTAACTTGCTTGATTTTATCATTGCTGAATAGTGTCACTTCAATGCTATCGCCAGTCTTAAAGTCATTAATGCGCTTATCAAAACCCGCTGCCGTCACCTTAAGACCATTAATCGCTAATACTTCATCCCCCGCGACGATACCCGCTTGCCACGCAGGGCCATTACGCAGCACTTGGTCTAACACTAAAGAGCCATGGGCGCTGCTTAACGTCATGCCGGCAAATGCCTCGACTTTTGAATCTTTGCCATAGGACATTGCTAACCCAGCCTGCGATAACAACTCAGGGAAATCTAAGCTCATCGGGTTATTCACGTTTGCCTGCCACCAAGGCGCATAATCTTTGCCGGATAAATCCTTAAGGATATGCTGCACATCACTAACCCCATAGCCCTTTGGCACACGGTGATCTTGATATAAACGGCGATGCACATCGCGGTATGAATGCTTTAGCTTAGTATCTTGGAGCAGCGAGAAATCTAGCGCTAAGGAGGTTAAGTAACCCTCAGAGTAGATATTCACACTGTGATTAATCGCATAATCACCGCCCGTGCTGCTCCACTCTCCTGCACTCGCCTCGGCAACAGATTGAGTTTCACGCCCAGGGTTGAGTTGGTTTTTCTCAACGCGTTTAGCTAAGTCTTCGAGGAACTCTTTAGGCGTCATCACCCCAGCACGCAGCAGTAACTGACCTTGGAAATAACTGGTAGAGCCTTCGGCCATCCACAGTAATTCCGTCATGTTTTCATGCTGATAATCATAGGGCACAAGTCCCGCAGGACGATAGGCCTTTACGTTCCAGGTATGGATAAACTCATGGGATGCTGTGCTAATAAAGCGTAGGTAATCCTTGCGCTCACGGAAACTAAAACGCGGCAGTTGGATAACCGTAGAATTTAAATGTTCTGTCGCGCCACTGGCGCCGCTGGTGGCATGCACCATATACACATAACGATCAAAAGGATAATCATCCCAAATCGCCTTTGCTTGACCACTTAATGCCGTTAAATCCTTAACGACTTTATCGGCGTCATAGTTACCTTCACCCCAAAATACTAACTCATAGTTTTTGCCATTAGCACTAAATTGCTTATGAGTACTCACACCGGTTTCGATAGGGGAATCAATTAACACATCGTAATTTTGTGCGATAAAAGAATGCGCTGGCGTGCCAGAAGCCATACCGGAGTAACTTTGCCACGTTTCAGGAACGTTCAATTGAACCGATACAGGCTCAGAGCGAAATTGCGGGCTATACATAAACACGCCGCTGGCATCTAAATACGCGTGGCTCGCATCAATATGGCGAACCCTTTGGCCTAATTCATTAGCATACAACTGATAACTAACCGTCACGCTGGTTGGCTGCGTGAGCGCGACTTGCCATTCACCGCTCGCCGTACGTTTCCATGGGAGTTCATGACCTTGATTGTCTTTAGCGCTAAATAAACGCACACCGTCAGCCAAAGGCAATACTTGATATTTACCCGTACGCCACACTGGCAGATTGACCGTAAAATCGCTGGTCTTCACTTCAGGAAAAGTCACATTCACTTGAGCGATATGATGCTCGGGTTTAACGAGGTCGATTTGATATTTCACCTCGGCCAATACTTGGCCAGAAAATAATGCACTTAATATCAAGATTGATAATCTGTTGGGTTTCACTCTTGCTTCCTTCTGTTATTATGCTTCTTATGATTTTTCCAAGTATAACAAGTCGATGTAGCATCCTCATTAGGCGCTAACAAAAGCTAACAAAATAAGTTCCTTGACTTAAGGAATGAGGAATCACAGTTCAAATGCAAAAACTCACGGTTATTTTATTTACTTTGTTGCTGTCACTACCTTTTAGCGTTCAAAGCCGAGATCTCGAAGCTGATGAGGTGGAGTTAAGAGAATCGCCACAGCAAATGTATGATGTGCTCAACAAATCCATTTCCTTCCCCCTTGCGTTCCAAAACCGTGACCAATTTGAGCGTGCAGCCCAAGAACAAGGCTACAGCCCAATCGAATTTGAACAGATTTTGTATCTGCTGACTCGGCTGAATATGGAGCCGAACGTGAAAACTAAGGTCGGTTTTCAAGACGCAAAAAGCTTGATTGAACTCTTATCTACTGCGGCGCAATCGCCCTACGAACTTGCTATGGTCGCCATGTTGAATGGTCGTTACCTTGGCCGTACCGAACAGAAATATCAAGAAGCGATTGGCCTATATAATGAAGCGCTCACCCGCATTAACGACAGTTATGACATCGAAGCATTGATTCTTAAGCACAATATTCATGAGCACTTAGGCGGCTTACATTTATTGATCCGCCAAGAAGTACCGGCGTTGATGCACTTCCATACATACCGCGACATTGCTTATAAGCTCAGAAACGATTACTTAATCGCGGCGGCTGAAGCAAGACTGGGGTTCTATTACAATTTTAATCAGCAGCTCACCAAATCATTGCAGCATTACAGTGAAGCGATTCGGATCTCCAATCGTTCTAATTACCCGGCGATGAAAACCAATCTGCAATTACAACTTTCTAAGGTATATCGCGATTTAAAGCAGTGGGATGAAGCCCTTAAAAATGCCCACGAAGCCGCTGCCGGTTTTAAAAAAATGGGCAATGACACCTATCTTTCAAGCTGTATGACAGTAATCGCTATGGTGTATGGCGAACAAGGGGATTGGAATAAAGCGATTGATTACTACCTTAATGCCCAGCAATTAGATGCCAAACGCGGTAACTATATTGCCCAAGGCCTTAATTTCCACAATCTTGGGCAAGCCTACTCAAATATTAATGACAATGTTAACGCCCTAAAATATTTACTGATGGCCAATCAAATATTCAAAGAAAAACAAAGCCATCACTATCAGGTTTATAACGAACTCTTAATTGGCGAAATCGCACAAACCAACCAAGATTGGCCGCTAATGATGACCCATGCCGACATCGCATTGGCATTGGCTATCGACTTAAAACTCGTCAATGAACAAAAAGCTGCCCTCACACTGATTGCCTCGGCGTCGCAAAAATTAGGGGAATTAACCAAAACCATCGATGCCCAAACCCGTATCATAGAGCTAGGTAACACCCTTGCAGAGAAAGAGAAAGACTCACCAGTGTCGACCTCAGCCCTTGCGGAGCAACAGCTCAAACTTGAGCTCAACATGGTTCAGGGAAAACTTGCCGAGACAGTGAAGGAAAGCAACAGCACCCACACGCTACTGCTCATCTGCTGCCTGATTGCCGGACTCTTACTTCTGGTGATTGCGTATATGTTGCATCATCGCCGCAAAATCTCGGCAATAAACGCCGCATTAACCCAACTGAGCCTACAGGAGCCCTTCACCCATAACTTAGGCTATGCGGCGCTATTAGCGCACTTAAGCTATAATCAAACTCAAGCGGCGACGACTGCCCTAGGGATTATCGCCTTCCCCGCCCAGCTCACGACCGATCTCGACTATGGCCAATATTTTAGTGATGCAGTAACGGCGCAACTGGCCACTCATCTAACCGATGCGCTCGCAGCACCTGTGTATGTGATACGCCAAGGGGTATTTGCAGTGCGTTTCACCCAGGCCGTTGAGCCAACGCACGTGCTCAGTCAGATACGCCAAAAACTCGACCAACAGCACATCGTCCATTATTTCCGTCTTGGTTTTGCCAACTTGCCACTGTTAGCGAAATCAGAAATCAAAATGGCCGCGAAATTAAAGTTCGAAACCGTGCAGATGGCGCTCGCCTGTGCCCGCAGTTTAGAGGGCAATAACGATTATTTTGTCGCCCTCAGAGCACTCGATTTTGTCCCTCTAAGCTTATTTGCCAATCCGTTATTTTTACACCTTGAAAAAGGCATTGAGCGCGGGTTAATCAGATTAGATACCAATGGAAATAAAGAGGATGTTCGCTGGCCTTGCTGGGAAAATAACCAAGATAGGCAATTACTGGAAAATATTTGATCAATATCAGCAATTAATCACAGAGTCATAGGTAAATCGCATTTGCACTCTACGCCCAGTGTTATAACATTAGTATCATATGAGTTAACAGCTAATCTGGACATTGGATCGTCATGTTTTTTAGCCTTGCAGAGTTAGGACAACACTCAGAATGAAGGATTCGAGCGCTACCGTTTCACAACTTGCCTTGCTGCAACAGAAACTTCATTCGGCCAAACTAGCCCTCGATGAAGTCAATGAAGACAGAAACGCAAAGTTACAGACATTACTGCAATTTATTGGTCACTTAAGCCTCGCCTGTAAAGGGCAAAATCTTGAGCTAGATAATAAACTCGCCAAACTTCGCCATAACTTAAATACGTTTGAGCGAGTCGATGAGGCGTTGCCAGAATTAGTCGATGTCGAGCGCCTGTTAAAAGGCCAATATCACCATGTGATGGTACAACTCGAAGAGAGTCGTGCGGGTTTGTCACAGGTGATCCGTCAGATCCAACGCGTTAACTCTGCACCTGAAAAACTCAAAAAAGAAGTCAATTACTTCAAACAAGATCTGGCTAAACCTTTCCACACAGTTTGGGAATATATTCCTAAAGTTAAGCAAATCATCGGCTTCTACGAAACCATATTACAGCTACAATTTAACGAATCTGAAAAACTCGATGTCTTGCCAAAACACAGGCAGCTAGCCCATGAGCTGGCGCAGATGATTTCGGAAATCGAGTTTCGTAAAGATCAGCGTGACCAAGTCTTAGTGATCAAAGAAGTGCTCTCTTCTGAGATTGAAGTAGACAGCTTGCTCGAAGCCTACCAAACCATTTTAGCGTTATTGCTTGATAACATCGCCCGCGAGAAATCGGCATCGCAAGAGTTTTTGTTTGCTCTAAACGATGCCTTAGCCGCAGTGCGTGAAGTGGTCAGTGAATCTTACAACCACAATCAACGCAGCTTCCAACTCAAGACCCAGTTGAATCGTGAGATCAACACCCGCGTCGATAACGCCGGTGAAATCATTATCGATGTGGAAGATGTCGTCGATCTTAAAGCCCAATTGACTGAGCAACTTAACTCCATTCGTTCGGCATTGGCCCGTAAAGAAGCCTTAGAGCAAAGAGAACAAGCCTTGCTGCGTAAGTCGATGGAGACGATGCGCAAAGAGCTTAATGAATTAAGTAACGAGGCGAACACCTACAAAGAGCGTTTGTTCGAACAGCAAAAACTTAACTTGCTCGACAGCTTAACTCAGTTACCTAACCGTGCCGCATTAGAAGAGCGCATGGATCTTGAATACCGTAACTATCAACGGCATAAATCTCCCCTGTGGGTGGCGGTTGCCGATATCGACCACTTCAAAACTATCAACGACAGCTTTGGTCACAGCACGGGCGACAAAACCCTGCAGGTGATTGCGATGGCCTTGAAAAACTCGCTACGCGATACCGAATTTGTTGCCCGTTATGGTGGCGAAGAATTTGTCCTGCTATTACCCGATGTAGCACCTGCCGATATCGCTCAACTTTTAAACAGAGTGCGCGAGAAAGTAAAAAATATTCCATTTAAATTTAAAAATCAGAGAATTACAGTTACAGTATCTATAGGGGCTGCGCAAGTTATGGGAAGTGAGCTCATACATGAGACCTTCGAACGCGCCGATGCAGCACTCTACAAAGCGAAACACGAAAGCAGAGACAGGGTTGTGATTGACGTATAATTGAGCCCCACTATACGCCTCCTCTAATCACTCCTGTCATGACGAAGGAGTGATAAATGATAGTAAAAGTCAGCCCTAAAGGCAGCATGGATCAGCTTTCGCAACTTGAAGTTGATCGTCTCAAAAAAAGTGCCAAAAGCACGCTATATCAACTGTACCGCAACTGCTCCTTAGCAGTACTTGCCGCGGGTTTAAAAACCGACAACTCTAAAGCCCTATTCGAGCAATACCATGATTTCGACATCCACGTCCTACAACGGGAACGCGGTGTTAAATTAGAACTGGTCAATCCCCCTGAACAAGCCTTTGTCGATGGCCAAATAATCACCGGCATTCAAGAACATTTGTTCTCAGTCTTACGCGACATCCTTTACATCAGCGACAGATACGACTCGCTCAAACACATTAATCTGACCAACGCCCACCATATCACCAATGTGGTGTTTGATATTTTGCGTAACGCGCGGGCGATTGCCCCCATGAAAGACCCGAACGTCGTGGTCTGTTGGGGCGGGCACAGTATTAATGCTATCGAATACCAGTATACCCGCGAGGTAGGCTATCAACTTGGCCTGAGGGAATTGGACATTTGTACTGGCTGTGGTCCTGGCGCGATGGAAGGCCCGATGAAAGGTGCGGCCATAGGTCATGCCAAACAAAGGATTAAAAATGCCCGTTATATTGGTTTGACTGAGCCGAGTATTATTGCCGCCGAGCCACCGAATCAAATCGTCAATGAACTGGTGATCTTACCCGATATTGAAAAACGCCTCGAAGCCTTCGTGCGTTTAGGTCACGGCATTATTATCTTCCCTGGTGGTGCTGGCACGGCGGAAGAGTTGCTCTATATCTTGGGTATCTTACTCAACGAAGAAAACCAAGAAACACCTTTCCCGCTGATCCTCACAGGCCCCACGGAAAGCGCCGATTACTTCATTAAGATTGATGAGTTTATTGCCTCAACCTTGGGCCCAGAAGCTCAGAAGAAGTATCAAATCATCATAGATAATCCCACTGAAGTGGCGCGTATCATGAAGAAAAGCATGGAGCAAGTGAAAGCCTATCGCCGCTCAACGGGTGATGCTTACCAATATCAGTGGGCACTGAAGATTGAATCTGAATTCCAGTTACCTTTTGTCCCGAGCCACGAGGTGATGGCAAACTTGGATTTGCACTTCCAAACCAATAAAGCCGAGCTTGCCGCCAACCTGCGCAAAGCGTTTTCGGGTATAGTGGCGGGTAACGTCAAGTCGGAAACAATCAAGCACATAGAGCGCGATGGTCCCTTCCAATTGAAAGGCGATCCTAAACTCATGGACATGATGGATAAGCTCTTGAGTGCATTTGTGCAACAACAGAGAATGAAGCTTCCCGGAAGCGCTTATATTCCTTGCTACCAAATAGTGAAATAGAGAGCGAAACAACGACACCCCATGAACAAGTTTTTAATCATCGATGGTCTCAACTTGGTTCGCCGCATCTACGCGGCGATCCCCGATGAAACAGATATGCAAAGCCTCACAGAGCGCGTCAGTTCGGCGTGCACTAAACTGCTGCGGGTGCATCGCCCTACCCATGTGGCTATCGTGTGGGACGGTGATGAGATCTCATGGCGTAAACAGCTTTATCCCGATTACAAAAAAGGTCGTAAACCTATGCCAGAACCACTGGCGCAGGGTTTAGTTGCGCTGCAAGACCATTTAACCGCAATGCACATTGGCTCTATTTATGCCGCCGCGGAGGCCGATGATGTGATTGCGACACTGGCGATAAAAACCGCCAAAGCGCAAGGTGAAGCCATAATTGTGTCCACCGACAAAGGTTTTAGTCAGCTTAATCATCGCCAAATCAGTCAATGGGATCACTTTAATCAGCAGTACCTCGATATTGCGGCGTTGGAACAAAAACTTGGTGTTGAGCGCAGCCAATTTCTCGACCTGATGGCATTAGCGGGCGACAGCGGTAATAAAATTCCTGGTATTGCGGGCATAGGCCCTAAGTCGGCCGCCGAGTTATTGAAAACCTTTAGAAGCTTACCGACCTTGTTCTCCTCCTTATCTAACCTAGGCGCTAAGCAAGCGAAGAAGCTCGCCGAAGGCAAAGAGATGGCAAGGCTGAGCTATAAGCTGGCGCAGTTACAAACGGACCTGCCACTCAATATCAACTTGAAAGACTTTCGCGTGATTGACTCCCCACCTGAAAAAACCATCAATCAAGACTAAACTTCTGTTAATAAAAAGTTGCAATTAACGCATTTACCTTAGCGCAACAAAAGCGTATTTTATGGACGTGCTTAAGTGACTCATTTAATGAGGTAAAGGAATAACTATAAATGAAATCAAAAGTTTCAGTAATTATTGGTAGTATTTTTGCCGCCTACGTCGCCTTTGTCGCTGTGGTTGTACTGGTTTATGAACCAACGCCAGAAGACATGAATTGGGAGGACCGACAGGCCTATAACAGCCAGAAGATGAACGATTTAACCTTAGGGCAAAATATCGGTTCAGTAAAAGAATTGCTCGGTAAGGCCGACTTTTCAGAGGCAAAAGCCGTCAAGGAAGCCAAGTTACAGGTGCTCTTTTATCGCACTCACCATGAGAAATCAGACGGTGTGACGACCAAAGAAGAATGTACCCCGCTTATTTTTGAAAATGATAAGTTGATTGCTTGGGGCCAAGATACCTATAAGCAATACCTCGATGCGGGCACAGACACTGTGCTCACTTCCGCCCACGAGACATTGAGCAGTAAATAAATACGACTGACATCTAAATAAAAACGCCACCTAATCGGTGGCGTTTTTGTTTTCATAATTAACCAACTAAACGTCTTAGTGACAGAATACCTAGGTCACTCAGTGCGATAGCAATAAGCTAAACCAGTCACTTATTCATCATCAGCCTTGTACTCGACATAGGCTTCGCCTTTGCTGAGCCATTCTGGCGCGGGTTTACCCTTCAGATAATGATCGAAATACTGCATCATGCGAATGCTGTAATCGAGCTTATTCGGGTACTTTTTCAAGTGATGCGGCTCATCCTCATATTGTAAGAACACCACATCTTTACCAGCACGGCGCATGGCCAAGTACATTTCAACACCTTGTTCCCAAGGCACCGCATCGTCCTTATCACCAAACATGATCATCAAAGGCGTTTGAATACGGTCAGCGTAAAATACTGGTGAGTTTTCAATGTATTTTTGTGGCGCGGCAAACAAACTCGCGCCAATACGGCTCTGTCCAGTTTCATACTGGAACTGACGCGCAATACCCGTACCATGGCGAATGCCACTGTAGGCGCTGGTCATGTTCGATACCGGCGCACCCGCTACCGCTGCCTTAAACATCTTAGTTTGAGTGATGGCAAACGCCGTTTGATAACCACTCCAAGAATGACCTTGCAGACCAATAGCATCGGGATCGGCAATGCCCATCTCAATCAGCTTTTGCACGCCTGAGGTGAGCGCTTGCACCGAACTCGCGCCGGGGTAACCAATTTCAAAACGAATATCCGGTAGGAATACCGCATAGCCATTATTGATATACCAAGCAAAATTAGGCCTGTGGTTAATGTTCATCTGCGGGAAGGCGTGCAGTCTATCCGTCATAAAGCGATAGTAGTAAACCAACACAGGAACACGCTGACCCGCTTGATAATTGGTCGGCTTGATCAGCACGCCATCTAACGGCTTACCATCGCCATTCGTCCAGTGAACTAACTCGGCTTTGCTCCAGTTAAACGCTTGGCGTTGCTTATCTAAATCCGTTTGCTTAAGCGCATTTTGCGGGGCGCTATAGTTAGCGGTATACAAGTCGGGGAATAAGTCGAAACGCTCCTTAGAAAACACGATAGTGTCTGCGTCTTTACTGCGTCCTAACACAGTCAACTTATACTCGCCTTGCATCAGCGTTTTCACGCCCGCTGCGCCGAGTGTCGCTTGGTAGAAGCCATCGGCCTTAGTTTTATCGCTATAACCGTGGAGTAACACAGTAGCGTTATAGGCAAGCTCAGTCGGCTCATCGGGATTATCGACTAAGCCCTCAAGACGATATTGAATTTTCTGGGTGCGCCCTTTACCTGCGGTTAAAGCAAAACCTGCCTTAGATTCAGTATTAAACTGCCAGACATCGTATTTATCGTAAACCAAGAACCCAGCGTCATCTTTCAGCCAAGGGCCAAAACCGTATCCCGGCGCGCTCGATGGATAGTCATGGTCTTCATCGGCAAAGCTGACCTTTAATGATCTTGTTAGGTTAGTGCGATGGGCCTCAGCAATATCATAAAGATACACATTACCTTGCTGATAATAAGCCACATACTTGCCGTTACCCGACAAACTTGGCTCGGCATCGCTCGGCTGCTGAGTCAAAAAAGGCACCTTACTGCCAGTGTTAATGTCGACCAGATAATAGTCTTGATAGAAGCCAGCCCACGTCGCCATCTTGCGATAGGGCAAATCTGAACTCGCCAACATAAAGCGCTTATGTTGTGAAATGGTCACATCTGGCACGGTTTTATCGCCAAGCTGCACCACGTTATTCGATCCTAAATGCAATACCGCAAGGTAAGTGCGTTTTTGCTCATCCTCATATTGCTTGATTTCGTGGGGTTTAATCCGTGGGTCGTCACCATGCCACACCTTAAGACCGCGCTGTCCGGTAACAATATCGGCATCGAACAGGTCTTTTTCTTCGGTGATTTTCTGCAAACTAAGCTGCTGGCTCACCTCTGGCACGCGGCCGAAGAACAGCCGTTCGCTATCCAATGAGAAGCTTAAACTTGTGTAGCGATTAAGTTTCCACTCAGGTGACTCAGGAGTTTTGCTGATTTTACCCGATTGCAAATCGACCAACGATAACTGATAGCTGCGACCATAGGGCAACTCGCTATCTTTGCCCTGCGTAAACGCCAGCCAACGACCATTTTTAGCCAGCGCTAACGCACCAACCTGTTGGCTAGGCGAATCAAAAACGACGGTTTTTTGGTGGGTATGTAAATCCACTAATTGCAATTGATGCTGTTTATTGGCGATATCATTCACCGCTAACGCAAGTCGGCGGCTCGCCTTATCAAACACATAACCTGTCACTTGCTCAACATCGATGCGCTTAGTTTGATCGTCTAAACTGATCAAACTAAAACGGCGGCCTTGGTCAAACTTATCAACCTTTGGCTTATCGGCTTTAGCATGAGTTTGTGTGCCTGCTTCAGCGAGTTTTTCGCTGGCTTTAGGCTCAGCATCTTTTTTAGACTCTTCATCGGCCTCAAACCACATTGCCAAATGCTTACCGTCATCACTGAACACGAATTCCTTCACGCGTTCAAAGCGGGTTTGCGTGCCCATTTGGGTATCGAGTAATACCATGTCAGATTTGAGTTTTTTCTTCGCCTTGGCATCACTCGTTTCACGCGTGAGCAAACTCGGTTTGACCACCACAGCCACAAAGCGGCCATCGTGACTCACTAAAGGATCTGACCCACCCGCGATTTGATAACTTTGCTGCGACAGCACATTTTTCACAATGACGTGACTATCCCCGCGATCGGGCGCAGACTCGACCGCGATGACTTGGCCCTTATCTGCGATAACCGGCTTTTCAAGGGATTCAAAGTGCATGATGTCTGTGAGGGTGAGCGGTTTAGTGCTGGTATCAGCCTGCACTGCTGGCAATATTCCAAGGGATAACAGCACCAGAGATGTGATAGGGATTAACTTCAATGTCTTCCTCTTTTATATATTTGTTAGACTAAAGTAGACTTTTTTAACCATTGGCTCTCCATCATGGTGAGAACCCAGTATTTTTACAAGTTATACCACATAAAAAATCGTGATATTGCTCACTATTTCCTGTGAAGTTTGACCAAAGATGGTTAAAATAATAGGCAGAAAAAATACCAAATTCATAGTCCTGCTATCCAGTTAACGCTGGGGCAGACAATTGCAGTAACGACGAACCGTGGAAGGACTTCTCCATGTCAAAAAGAACGATAACCGTAATTCCAGGTGATGGAATTGGCCCAAGTATTATTGATTCAGCCTTAAAAATTCTCGATAAAGCGGGCTGTGATTTTGAATATGAATTTGCCGATGCCGGCCTGACTGCACTCGAAAAGCAAGGCGAGTTACTGCCACCGCGCACCTTAGAATTAATCGAAAAAAACCGTATCACACTGAAAGGCCCACTGACGACGCCAGTAGGTGAAGGCTTTACCTCTATCAACGTGACCTTACGTAAAAAATTCGGCCTGTACGCTAACGTACGCCCAGTGATTTCGTTCAAAGGCACTCAAGCTCGTTACGAAAATATCGATATCATCACAGTACGTGAAAACACTGAAGGCATGTATTCTGGCTATGGCCAAAAAGTGTCTGAAGATGGTTTGACGGCAGAAGCGACCAGTATCGTGACTCGCCAAGGTGCCGAGCAAATCGCCACTTTCGCCTACGAACTGGCTCGCAAAGAAAACCGTAAAAAAGTCACTATCGTGCACAAAGCCAACATCATGAAGTCAACGTCAGGCCTGTTCCTGAAAGTGGCCCGTGAAGTGAGCCTACGTTACCCAGACATCAAGACAGAAGAAATGATCGTCGATGCAACGTGCATGAAGTTAGTGATGAACCCAGAAAACTTCGATGTGATCGTAACCACCAACCTGTTCGGTGACATTTTATCGGATCTATGTGCCGGTTTAGTCGGTGGTTTAGGTATGGCACCAGGCGCAAACATTGGCCGTGATGCTGCGATTTTCGAAGCCGTTCACGGTAGTGCACCTGATATTGCGGGTAAAAACCTTGCAAACCCAACCTCAGTGATTTTAGCGTCTATTCAGATGCTGGAATATTTAGGCATGGCTGACAAAGCTGAGCAAATCCGTAAAGCGGTATCTGCAGTGATCGAAGAAGGCGACCGTACCACTCGCGATTTAGGCGGCACTCACGGCACGACTGACTTCACTCAAGCGGTTCTTGAGCGTCTGTGATCGCAATGCTGAGCGCGTTTAAGACGAGTCTATAACGCGCTTGTTCAAGCATAAGCTTCATTAGAAGTAAGCGCTTGAAACTCAAATGAGTAAACACGAAAAAGCCCCGAAGTTTCCTTTGGGGCTTTTTATTATCTGGCTTTTAAACCTGCATGGCTTTAAAACTGCGTATCTTTTACATCTGTGTGACGATTACCGTATTAGCGTACCTAAGTAACGTACGCGAGTAACGACGGCAATATCACTGCAGAGTTATCGCAGGAATTAATTCCACGCGGTATTAGGACGCAGCCATAAATGCACAGTCACTTCATCACGATCGTGATAAAGATGCTTACACTGCACTTTAAAATCGCTCACGCCATTCTCTTTAAGAATGGTCTGCATGGTCTCAAGAATGGCAGTGACTTCTTTATAGCGGCTCTTCATCGGTAATTTAAGGTTGAAAATCGCTTCCTTAAACCAACCGTTAATCGCCCAAGCTTCAATCAGTTCAGCTACGCGCGCTGGTTTTTCAACCATGTCGCACACTAGCCAATAGATATTTTTGCGCTGTGGTTCGAAACGGAAACCGTCTTCACGGTAATGTTTCACTTGGCCCGTTTCCATGAGTTTCTCATCCATGGGACCATTATCGACAGCCGACACAAACATGCCGCGACGCACCAGTTGATAAGTCCAGCCACCTGGGCAAGCGCCCAAATCCACTGAGTTCATACCACTGCGAATACGCTCTTCTTGCTCTTCTTTTGGCACGAATTGACCAAAGGCTTCATCGAGTTTCAGGCTAGAACGACTCGGAGCATCCGCCGCCATTTTCAGACGTGGAATACCCATAAAATGTGGCGAGCTGTTATTGCTGTAGGAATAACCCACATAGGCACGGCCGGGTCCGATAAAACACACGTGGATAATCGGACGTTTTGGATTTTCCTGCGCGAGTAAACTGCCGGATTTTTTCAAATGCTGGCGTAAAGGCACAGTGAACTTACGGCAAAAAGCCGATAGCTCTTTCGCTTCGTTAGTATCTGGCGTTTCAACCCGCACTTCACCCGCTTTGCTGACGTCACTGAGTGCCGCCACGATTGGGCTAATTCTGTCGTTTTCAGGCAAGTCGACTAATAAGTCGCTGGCAGCAAACATCTGGCGAGCGAAAATGAGCGAATCTAAAGGCAGTTGTTTTACTAACGTATCTGCGGCGTCATCTTCAAAACATTGGTACACGACATAGGCGTCGTTATTGTTGGCCTTAACAAAGCCACCCACATTGAGCTCACCGGCTCGCTGTTGGATTTCTGCAGCGCATTCTTTTTCAAAGCCTGCGCGGCAAAATAAAAATAGGTTTTTCATGGGGATCCCTGAGAAATCCAAGCCAAAGCATTGGCTGACTATCGATTTGGGCGTCAGTATACCAATTTCAATCCACAAATGCCCTATTTGCCTACTTGCGGAACTTTGAATTGCGATTGGAGAAATAAAAAAGGCTTAGGTGCGCCCTAAGCCTGTTAACTCACATTGACGTTCGAGATTAAGACTCGTGACCGTCAATCACTTTATGGCGCCATACCGCAGCGGCAAATAATAACCAGCCAAGTAAGAAACACCCACCGCCCATCGGCGTAACAGGGCCAAGCCACTTAGTGCCGAACAATGCCAGCCCGTATAACGAGCCAGAAAACAACACTATGCCTGCAATAAACAAATAGGCCGACCAGTCCAATAAACGTGAGGTTAACCATTGGCCCGAAAAGGCAACCATGATTAAGGCGAAGGTATGGTAGAAATGGTATTGCACCCCAAGATTAAACACGTCAATCAAATCCGGTGGTGCGACTGCTTTTAAACCATGGGCACCAAAAGCCCCTAAGGCGACGGCTAAAAATCCGCTCACGGCGGCGAGTAACAATAGACCTTTACGCATTTAACTCTCCTGCTGGAATGGGCTTAACTCATTCAACATTCATTCGCTCAACATTAAGCTAACCAATAAAATCGCTAGATAAATCAATGGCACGTGCAAGGTTAGCCGCTTCAGTGGTGCCTGACGACTTTCTTGGGACAAAACTATGATCACCGTCGGTTATCCAAGCCAATCCTATCTCAGCTTTCAAAGGCCAACTTGGGATCTGCTCTTTGCCACCAAACTTATCCCGCTCGCCCTGTACGACTAATACTGGGACTTGGCATTCATTCAAAGGTTCCAATCTAGGCTCACCGCCTTTAAGTGGCACAAAGGGGTAACCTAAACAAATCACTCTATCGATGCGCGCCGCTAACGCAGGATCGCAAGCTAATAGCGCTGCCATACGTCCGCCCATGGATTTGCCCATCAGTACGACACGCTCGACCTTAGGTTGTGAATAGGCGGTATCGAGCATCTGTGTAAAACACGCGAGCAATTTAGGCGTGCGGTCCGGTGGACGCCGTTTGCCATCGACGGCATTGGCCTGCATATAGGGAAAATTAAAGCGCATCACTTGGTAGCCCTTAGCCACAAGCCCCGCCGACATGGCCTGCATAAACTCAGAGTCCATGTTAGCGCCCGCGCCGTGGGCCAATAAAACCACAGTGCTCGCAGGCTCACCCTCTAATACAAAACTGGGCTTATCCGGGCAACAACTCACTGCGCGACTCCTCAGCAAACATGTCTAACATCCATTCGCGAAACGCGACGACCTTACCCAGTTCTGCGTGATTCTGCTGGCAAACCAAGTAGTAAGCATCTTTACTGACCAAGACTTCTTGAAATGGGCACACAAGACGCCCCGCTTTTATATCGGGACGCGCCAGTACGCTGTAACCTAAAGCCACGCCTTGACCGTGGGCCGCCGCCTGCAATACCAAGGACGAATGACTGAAGATGGGGCCTTGGTTCACATTAATATCGTTAATCCCACATTGTCTAAACCACGCCTGCCAATCGTGACGATTCATATCATGTAATAGCGTGTGATATTTTAAATCGCTCGGTTTTGACAACGGCTTAGGACCGTTGAGCAACATGGGCGAACACACAGGAATGAGCACTTCGTTTCTGAGCTTATCGGCGCGCAGACCAGGCCAATTGCCTAGACCATAATAAATGGCGACATCCACATCATCGGTTAATGAGCTCGCTTCGGTATCGACGGCTTTAATACGCACGTCGATATCGGGATTTTTCTCACTGAACTTTGCCAAACGCGGCACTAACCATTGAATTGCAAAACTGGGCGACATACTGACCGTCAGAGAACCAATCGCACTGCGGGCGAGTAATCGGTCGGTAGCATCGGCGAGTTGAATAAAGATGTCTTTGATGTCGAGGAAGTAGCTCTGCCCTTCTTCAGTTAAAAGCAAAGAACGGTTCTTTCGGCGAAATAATTTTAATCCGAGGAAATCTTCTAATGCCTTTATTTGATGGCTCACCGCAGCTTGCGTAACAAACAATTCTTCTGCTGCGCGCGTAAAGCTCAAATGCCGCGCAGCTGCCTCAAATGCTTTAACCGCATTAAGCGGTGGTAATCGTCTGGACATAGTGATCTCAGTCTCGTTTTTTAATTAGTTTTTCTAATCCGTATTGTTACATTTAATCGTTTGTAAAGGCCAGTGATTTTGGTTAAATTTTGCGCCATTGAAACAGCGGTATCCACGAAACACTTATATCTATGAAACACCCTAGTTGGACAATCTCAAAGTTGGTGATGGGAATGTCTGACAGCGTTAATTTGTCAGCCCGGAGGCGACTATGTTTAATTTAAAATCAGCGTTTGCGTTAGCGATAATTTCAGCACTCAGCTTAAATGCCAGTGCTAATGTACTCGTTGACGAAATCGTCATCGATACTAGCGACTTACAAGCCAGTATCACTGCAGACTTAACTGCTGCAATGAATAAAATGCACCAAGAAGTGCTGCAAGAAGCCACACTGTTGATTGCCGCAGATGATGTCGCATCAAATCAGCAAATCGTTAAGCCTAACAGCTTATAAGACAACACCAATTTAGGTTTTCACCACGAAGACCAAAAGAAAAAGCCGCATTCATATGCGGCTTTTTTGTATTCAATCTCTATGGGCACTTCCCACTGACAAGACATGTCAGTGGGCAAGTTTGCATTGATTTATGGGCGATACACTTTGACGTTAGTGTAGCCTTGCTCGATTAAATACAATGCCTGCAATTTACTCATCACCCCACGCTCACAATACAGCAAATAGGTTTTTTGCTTATCGAGATCGGCAAATTGAGTCGCTAACTTGAAGAATGGGATACGTTTAATCTCAATACCTTCAATTTGCAACGGCTTGCTTTCCTCTTCTTCAGGGGCGCGAATATCAATGACCACTTGGTTGGTATCAATACTGGCGACCGTTTCAGTCTCAGTAATCCGAGTATCCATTTGTTCTGCGATCTCCCTGATATCAATAGTGACAGACTGGGCGATGATTTGATCGATCAAATCTTCAGAGAACTTCTTCTCTTCCGCTTCTACTTTAGCTAATACCGCTTTAACCGTTGGCTTTTGCGAAATCACGCCGCAATATTCAGGCATAGATTTGGCAAAATCTTCGGTGCCGATTTTACGGCTCTCGTTGATAATGTCTTGTTTATCCATGGCAATCAGCGGACGTAAAATCAGCAGCTCAGTACAGCGGTCAATCACGTTTAAGTTGGTTAGCGTTTGGCTAGAGACTTGGCCTAAACTTTCACCGGTCACCAAGGCTTGAATGCCCATACGGTCGGCAATACGCGCCGCAGTGCGCATCATCATACGCTTGAGCACAACGCCCATTTGGCCATTATCGATACGCTCTAAAATCTCAGCGACCACAGGCTCAAAAGGTACAGAGATAAACTTCACCTTGTGGGATTCGCCGTAGGTTTTCCACAAATGGTAAGCCACTTGCTTCACGCCAATTTCATGCTGCGCGCCGCCCAGATTAAAGAAGCAATAATGGGTACGCGCCCCTTTTTTGATAAATTGATAGCTAGACACACCAGAGTCAAAACCACCAGAAATCAAGGACAACACATCTTCCTGTGTCGCCATAGGGAAACCGCCTAAGCCTTCAATGCGCTTAGTGACCATGTAAAGATTATCGCGTTCAATTTCAAGGTTAACGGTAATATCGGGATTCTTTAAACGCACACCTAAAGCATCGGTAAACTGATTTAAACCGCCGCCGACGTAACGCTCCACTTCGATAGAATTAAAATCGTGATCGCCAGTGCGCTTCACTCGCACGCAGAAGGTTTTACCCGCGAGTTGGTCACGATAAACAGGCAAGACTTGCTGATAAATATCGTCCACAGATTCAAAGCTGTACTCATCCACTTGCACTACGTGTGCAATGCCAGGAATACACGCCAGACGCTCACCGAAGGCTTGTGCCAATTCAGGCTTATCCTTTGGCACCATTACCATAATGCGGTCCCATTGACGTTGAACTTTAGCGTCTTCGTCGACTTTTTTGAGCACATTACGTATGTTGGTTTCGAGCATTTTGGTGAAGCGCATCCTTACGGGTTTGCTCTTCATCATGATTTCTGGGTACAGCTTTACAATAAACTTCATGGGATTTCCGCGGGCAATTTTAAAACAGCAAAATTGGTTAAAAGAATAATCGGGGGATTATATACCCAAGCGACCTAAAAATGCGAGTTTCAGCGCGCATCGCAAACAGCCACACAAGCCACATTCATGGCGGATTAATGCCGTATTAATGGCGTATTAATGGCGTATTAGTGATTAAATCACGGCGGGATTTTTAAGCAAATTCGGTCGGGATAATGTCATTGAAGCCTATTCACTTAGTTAAAATTGCTCTGTTTGAAATGAGTTATTTGAGATGAATTATTTGAGATAAGTCGTGGAGGTAAGGTTGACGGAAGCTTAGGGATTACACACTCTCTGCGATTGGCGTAAAGCCCAAATGGATTTAAACCAACCACAGCGCTTTGATGCACAAAGCGTTAGCAAAAAATGAAAAGTCCACCTTAGCCCAATAAAAAAGCCGCAACAGGATTGCGGCTTTAGATTCAGTGAGTACCAAACTACCTAAGGCGAATTACCAACCTGAATTTCATCAGATTCCTTCGCTTTACCTTGCTCAATGGCAATTTCCACCCTGCGGTTACGGGCACGATTCTCTGGTGAGTCGTTAGGCACTATCGGGTTGTTAGACGCCATGCCAACCACTTTCATCCGTTTAGAATCAAAGCCTTTAACCTGCACTAACTCGTGGGCCACAGCCACAGCGCGTTTACTGGATAAATCCCAGTTAGAGCTATAAAGCTCATCGCTGATTTGCATATCATCCGTGTAACCCGATACCGTAATAATCCCCGGCACATCTTTTAGCAGTTCGCCAACAGAGCGCACCACAGGTTTGAATCGTGGTTGAAGGAAGCCTGAACCAGAGGCAAATGCCCCCTTCTCACGGATACGGATAATAATTTGTTGACCTAAGGACTCAATTTCAATCGCACCATCGGTGATCTCTTTATTGAGCTCCTGTGCCATCTTCTTCACTTCTTGATTGATCTTATCCTGTGCAGCCGCCGCTTCGGCTTTAACCGCATCCGCCACTTCCTGCGCCGTTGCAGTGGCTTCACCACCACGCTGAGAACCACTTTGCTGCTGAACGCCACCAGCACTGTCGTCTTCACCCGCTTGGTAATCCAATACAGGTTCCGTCATTTCATTGGTTTGCTGGTTGATAATTTCAATCGGCGTGGGATCGGGACGTCCTGGTCTAAATTCTAAGGCAATAACAGACGTCCCTTTCGGGATATCTTTAACTTCCACCTTATTTTGCACACCAAAGGCATACTTCATTGAGCCCGCGATCTGCTTAAACTTCATTACGTCCATTTCGGAAAATGATAATAACAACACGAAGAAACACATCAACAGCGACATCAAGTCAGCAAAGGTCGCCAACCACATCGGTGCTCCGGCCGGTGGACAGTTGCACTTAGCCTTAGCCATGGGCTACTCTCCGTCCGTTGTATCTATTTTGCGATTTTTCTCAGCCAGATAATTTTTCAAGAAGCCTTCAATCACCCGTGGGTTTTGTCCGTCTTGAATCGCCAATACCGCATCCATAATCAAGTTACGGTTCAGCATTTCTTCGCCCATCCTAAGCGTTAACTTATCCGCGATAGGAAGACAAACCATGTTAGCAACCATAGCGCCGTATAAGGTGGTTAACAAGGCCACCGCCATCGAGGGGCCGATGGATTTAGGATCTGACATGTTTGACAGCATGGCCACAAGACCCACCAGCGTACCTATCATGCCCATTGCCGGACCGACGTCACCAAACGCTCTAAAAATACCGATCCCAGTACGATGGCGCTCTTCGGTCAGCGCAATATCCTTCTCTAAGGCAGCGCGAACCACTTCACCATCGTGACCATCCACAAGCATGTCGACGGCTTTTTGCATAAAGCTGTTAGTAATCTGCGCTTCTTCTAAGGCTAAAAAACCGCCTTTACGGGCGGCATCAGCCATAGTCACGGACTGTTCAATCAAATCTTCTGGCTTATCAATCTTAAAAATAAACGCTTTGGCGGCGATTTTTACCGCGCTAAAAAACTGTTTAAGATTGAACTTCATCATCACCACGAAGAAGGACCCACCGAAAACAATAAGAATCGAGGGTACATCAACGAAAATCATTAAACCGCCGCTGGTGGCCATTGCCCCGAGGATAAAACCAAAGGCACCCACAATTCCAATTACTGTTGCTAAATCCACAACGGCTCCTCAATTTTCGTAATAAACGACATAATACTTACCCTAGGTAAGCAATAACACTCAGTTGTTCCACTGAGTAAGATAATCCCACCGACACACATGCGAGCCTTGTCTATCCAGTTAAAAATTACCATACAAATGATGATACTATTGTCAGTTATCGGACACACACTAAGCAAGTTTAGCGACAATTTATATTTTCTGAAAAAATTTCAGTAACAAAGCGTGCTATTGAGCAAATATCTTTAGTCTGAATTTGACCCTAAAGCCGCCCTGATATACCTTGTGTCCGCTAAATCAAAGGAAGCATAAACGTGGCGAAGAAACCCGAAAATCTCAGTTTTGAAGAATCCCTTGGCGAACTCGAGCGCATTGTTGCCGATCTAGAACAAGGCGATATCTCCCTCGATGACGCGTTAAAACAATTTGAACGTGGCATCAATCTGGTTCGAAATAGCCAAGCAAAACTCGAACAAGCCCAACAAAAAGTGGCCATTTTACTGAAACAAGATGAAAATGCGCCCCTATCCCCCTATGCCGTTGAGGGCGAATAAGCGTGTTAGTCAGTGCCATTCAAGAATTTCAACAACGGGTTGATAATCAATTAAAACAGCGTTTTAGTACGCTTGAAGATACCGCTCCCCAATTAAAAGCTGCCATGACTTACGGCACCTTATTGGGTGGCAAACGCATTCGACCTTTCCTTGTATACAGTGTCGGACGCATGTTTGGGGTCGAGCTCGAAAAATTAGATGCTTGCGCCGCAGCCATTGAATGTATCCATGCTTATTCATTGATCCACGACGATTTACCCGCCATGGATGATGATGAGCTGCGCCGTGGTCAGCCCACAGTGCATATCGCGTTTGATGAAGCGACCGCCATTTTAGCTGGGGATGCACTGCAGACCTTAGCCTTTGAAATTGTCACCGAAGCGGTACCAGGGATCAGCAGCGAGCAACATATCGCTATGGTCAGAGTATTAGCAAAAGCCTCAGGTTATCGTGGCATGTGTGGCGGCCAAGCGATAGACTTAGCCTCAACAGATAAACATATTGATCTTAAAGCATTAACTCAGTTACATAATATGAAAACGGGCGCCCTTATCAGCTGCGCCGTTGAGTTAGCGTTAATCGCCGCGAACGCGCCAAAAGATCAGTATGCTGCTATGATGGATTTTGCCCATGCGGTCGGACTCGCCTTTCAAGTACAAGACGATATCCTCGACATCGTAGCCACCACCGAAGAACTCGGTAAGCCGCAAGGCTCTGATACTGAATCGAATAAGAGTACGTTTCCACAACTACTTGGACTACAAGGTGCACAAGACACCGCCAAACAACTGATCCAAGAGGCACTATCAGCGCTGGCTAAATTGCCATACAATAGCCAGTTAATTGCAGACTTCGCCCGCTATATCATTGAGCGAAGAATATAATAAGAGTCGAAGTATCTCGCTATGAGTTTGGACATTTCTCAGTTTCCCGTGTTGGCGCAGGCCAACACCCCCAATGAACTCCGCCAGCTTCCTCAGGCACTTTTACCACAAGTAGCCGACGAACTGCGCGAGTTCCTTCTTAAGTCTGTTGGCATGTCCAGCGGACATTTTGCCTCTGGGCTCGGCACAGTGGAACTCACTGTTGCGTTGCACTATGTCTACAACACCCCTTTTGATCGGCTGATTTGGGATGTGGGCCATCAGGCTTATCCCCACAAAATTCTCACGGGTCGTCGTGACAAGATGCACACCATTCGCCAAAAAGATGGCTTGCATCCTTTCCCATGGCGTGAAGAAAGTGAATACGACACTTTCAGCGTTGGGCATTCAGGCACGTCTATCAGCGCCGCACTGGCGATGGCGATTGCCGCAGAAAAAGAACAAGCGGGTCGTAAAGTCGTTGCCGTGATCGGTGATGGCGCCATGACTGGTGGTATGGTGTTTGAAGCAATGAACCACGCAGGCGACTTACACAATGACATGCTCGTGGTACTGAACGACAACGAAATGTCGATCTCTGAAAATGTCGGCGCCCTCAATAACCATTTAGCCCAACTGATGTCAGGCCGTTTCTACACTACGCTGCGCGAAGGCGGCAAGAAAGTATTGAAAGGCATGCCCGTCATCAAAGAAATGGCCAAACGCACTGAGGAACACCTCAAGGGCATGGTCGTTCCTGGCACGCTATTTGAGGAGTTAGGTTTCAACTATATCGGTCCTATCGATGGCCACGATGTTGATGCTCTGGTCGAGACTATGCGTAATATGCGCAATCTGAAAGGTCCACAGGTGCTGCACATCATGACCAAAAAAGGTCGTGGTTATGAACCTGCTGAAAAAGATCCTATCGGTTGGCATGCCGTACCTAAGTTTGACCCGTCGCTGTTTAAAAAGCCGGCCACCAAACCCGGTTTACCGACCTTTTCCCAAGTCTTCGGTAAATGGTTGTGCGACATCGCTGAGCAAGATGAGAAAGTATTAGCCATAACTCCTGCGATGCGCGAAGGCTCGGGCATGGTGGAGTTCTCCCAGCGTTTCCCGAAACAATATTTCGATGCGGCGATTGCCGAGCAGCATGCAGTGACTTTAGCCGCTGGTTTTGCCTGTGAAGGCTTTAAGCCTGTGGTGGCGATTTACTCGACCTTCCTGCAACGCGCCTACGATCAACTTATTCATGATGTGGCACTACAGCAATTACCGGTATTGTTCGCTATCGATCGCGGCGGTATTGTCGGTGCCGATGGTCCAACTCACCAAGGTGCATTCGATTTAAGCTTTATGCGTTGCATCCCCAACATGGTGATCATGGCGCCGTCGGACGAAAATGAATGTCGTCAAATGCTCTACACTGGCTATTGCTATGATGCAGGCCCAAGTGCAGTGCGTTATCCAAGGGGCTGTGCCACGGGAGCGACGCAAGTCGAAGCGATGACGGCATTGCCGATTGGTAAAGGCGTGATCAAACGTGTGGGTAAGCGCATTGCCATACTCAACTTTGGCACCTTGTTAGCGTCGGCGTTAACCGCTGCCGAAAGCTTAGATGCAACGGTTGTCGATATGCGCTTTGTGAAACCACTTGATGTTGATTTGGTCAAAGAGATGGCGCAAACCCACGAAGTGCTCGTCACAGTGGAAGAAAACGCCATTATGGGCGGCGCTGGTGCTGGCGTGCTTGAACAGCTTCAAAAGCTGCGAATGCCTAAAGCCGTGCTTCAAATTGGTTTGCCAGATGAATTCATCAAACATGGCTCGCCAGAGGAAGTCACCCATGATTTGCAACTGGATGCCGAAGGTATACTGGCGCAAATCAATGCTTATCTAGCACAATAAATGGCTCAATAGTTGGCGGAATAGGTAGAACTAGCTTATCTCGGTAAGGTGCTCAGTCTTACCAATATAGATTCCGCCAATATTTTGCACATATTCCGCCCATAAAAAAAGGACTGCAATTGCAGTCCTTTTTTGTTGCTGTCTGTTATAACAGCGGCTGATCCAATAAAGCTTAAGCTTCGATATCTATCGTTGCGCTTTCTTGGTTAGGGCCACCCTGTGACACCATTACCATAGCAGGGCGCAGCAAGCGACTGTTCAGCTCATAACCCTTTTGCATCACCAACATCACAGTGTTCGCAGGGAACTCAGCGCTTGGCTGCATGCCAATCGCTTGATGTTGATCTGGGTTAAATGACTGACCTTGTGGATCAATTTGCTTAACCCCAAATTTAGCCACCGCAGTGAGTAAGCTTTTTTGAGTTAACTCAACACCTTGATAAATCGATTTAGTCGCTTCATCTTCTGGGTTAGTCCCCATCAATGCGCGCTCCATGTTATCAAGTACTGGCAACAGTTCATTGGCGAACTTTTCCAAGGCAAACTTGTTCGCCTTTTCCACATCCATTGCGGCACGACGACGAATATTATCGACTTCGGCTGCGGCGCGGATGACTGAATCCTTCTGCTCTTCAACTTTCGCCAAAGCTTCAGCGAGTAACTGTTCCAGCTCTTCAATACGGAAATTGGCCTGGGTAAGCTCATCGATCAGACTTGCTTCTGCGGTAGATACTTCAGACTCTACACCCTCTTGGATCAGATCCTGTTCTGCTTTAATCGATTCGTTGCTCATTTTCACTCCAGCTAAAAATGCTTTGTTTCTGAAATACTCTGGGCATATTATGGGGATCAATTTTGACGTTTCAAGGCCTAAGGCCAGATCTAGCATAAATATGACCACAAAGTTTCATACTATCGGCCTTATCGGCAAACCTCATCACCAAGGGACCAACCAAACCTTAAAACGTCTGCATCATTGGCTGACAATGCAAGGCTTTGAAGTCTTAGTGGAAGAGCGTGTTGCTGCCGAACTAGGGCCCAATATCGAGGCGGTCGATTTACTAGAAATTGGCGCGCGCTGCGACTTAGCCATAGTCGTCGGTGGTGACGGTAACATGCTTGGTGCTGCTAGGGTATTAGCCCGCTTCGATTTAGGCGTGATTGGCGTTAACCGCGGTAATTTGGGCTTCTTAACCGACCTGCCGCCCGATGCCTTTGAAGAAGCGCTCGCCAAAGTCCTCGACGGTGAGTTTGATACCGAGCACAGATTCTTACTTGAAGCCGAAGTCTATCGCCACGGTATGCTCAAGGCGAGCAATACCGCCGTCAACGAAGCCGTACTCCATCCGGGTAAAATTGCCCACATGATTGAGTTTGAGGTCTATATTGACGATCAGTTCATGTACAGCCAGCGTGCCGACGGCATGATAGTGTCAACGCCAACGGGTTCAACGGCTTATGCCCTCTCCGCTGGCGGCGCTATCCTGACGCCTAATTTGCAGGCCCTGATCTTAGTGCCTATGTTTCCGCACACTTTGTCGTGCCGCCCGATTGTCGTCGATGCCTGCAGCACCATTAAAATGGTGGTGTCACCGGACAATGGCGAGAACCTCGAAGTCAGCTGTGATGGCCACGTGCATCTAGCCGTGTTACCGGGCGATGAAATCATAGTGCGCCGCAGCTCAGAACGATTACGCTTAATTCATCCTAAAGGGCACAATTATTTCCACGTGCTACGGACCAAATTAGGCTGGGGCAGCAAGTTGTTTTAAGCCAGCGCATATTTGTCCTATTCCCATTAATTATCGTTCCCCATAAAAGAGACGTCTCCCGTCTCTTTTTTATGCCTTTAATATCCCCATAAAACACGGCGGCTAAATACGAGAAGATCTCATTGAGATAATAGTGAGTGAACTACCCATTAGATTAAATAAACGAGCTGACATTCTCATCCATCGCATTTGCGAATTAATATCACTAACCAGTCTGATAAAAGTTCGCACAGCATTCTTTCGCTTTATTACGTAAACTTTTCGCCTCAATTTAGCCCTGTACTCTCAATAATTCAGCTTAAGCTATTAGAAGCGGTGACTTTTAATTTCAATATTTGCGTTAGCCGCTCAATATCATCGACATTTAAGGCGCGCTGTTCGCTCAAATAAACTGAAAGTAACTTAAATAACGGTTATTTAATTTCATATTAAAGTAAAATTAATTAAGTGACATGCATCACAAGAAAATTCCACCATTTAAAACAGTGATCTAGGTCACTATAAAAAACAGCCTTCCAACTGCAACATTAGCCAACTATAACAATAGCTTGAAATATGCCAGCGTAACTTCGCTAATTCAGCGGCATCACCCTATGCGACCTTAATCACACCTTAAAAATGTCTGAAAAAACCAATAACAGCCTATTAATGAAATAAATGGATCAGTTAATTGCAATAATGACCATCAACTTGAGTGATAACTCTAGTTTTAATAACTAAAATACCGATAACTTAAATTTAATATAATCGAAATAGATATACGCCTAGCCGTCTAAGTGATCACTGTCACAGATAGATAAATCCCCTGAGAGAAGTGTCCCGCAGCACTGTAAATTAGCATTTCATATAGCAGCCAAGATGATCTAGATCATATTAGTCAAGCCCACAATAGCGTCTAGTACACAACACAGAATGTCGAGACCATAACTCGTTGCAGTATTAACTGCTGATTTATCGGTCTGGGAAGTCGACATGAAGGCAGATGAAAAATTCTAATATCAATAATAAGACAGACCACTTTATGAAGAGGCAAGCATGACAATACTTCAACTCCTCGCCAGCTTGACGCCTGTGCTCAGTGTAATGCTATTCCTAGTATTACTCAGAATGCCCGCATCAAAGGCTATGCCCATTTCCATGCTAGTCACTGCGCTAGCCGCTGTGTTTATTTGGCAAATGGATACCACATTACTGGCGGCATCGGTCCTCGAAGGACTGCTTTCAGCCATCACACCTTTAACCATCATTTTTGGTGCAGTGTTCCTACTGAATACCCTGAAATATTCAGGTGCGATGGACACTATCCGCGCAGGTTTCACTAACATCAGCGCCGATGCCCGTGTGCAAGTGATCATCATCTGTTGGTTATTTGGTGCCTTTATCGAAGGCAGTGCAGGCTTTGGTACACCCGCCGCGATTGGCGCACCACTGCTCGTACTGCTTGGCGTGCCACCGGTTGCCGCAGCAGTTGTTGCTTTGATTGCCGACTCTGCCTGTGTGTCCTTCGGCGCGATTGGTCTACCTGTACTCTTTGGTATGGAGCAAGGCTTGACCCAAGGCGGCGTAAGCATGGCTGCGGCGCAAATTGCTGAACATGGCGGCACCTATGCTGACTTTGCGCAGTTTATTGCAATGCACATGATCACTATCGATTTAATCACAGGTTCGTTAATTCCATTAGTGATGGTATCGATTCTGACAGGCTTCTTTGGTCGCAATAAATCCTTCAAAGAAGGCTTAGCGATTTGGAAATTTGCGATTTTTGCAGGTCTTTCGTTTACCGTTCCAGCGTGGATCATCAACTATGTTGCTGGCCCAGAATTCCCATCGGTTATCGGTTCTTTAATCGGTATGGCAATGGTGATCCCAGTCGCTCGCAAAGGCTACTTACTGCCTAAAGCCGCTTGGAATGATTTTGCCGAAAATGACAACCAAGAAACCGCCAAAGTGGAAACCACGGCTAAATTTTCCCAAATTGCCGCTTGGACACCTTACATCATCATGGCTGCGCTGTTAGTGCTGTCACGTACCGTTGCACCGTTAAAAGCCTGGTTATCTGGCTTTAACATCAGCTGGACGGGCTTGATGGGCACTGAACTTAAGGCGAGCTTCGCGACCTTATATGCGCCCGGCGCCTTCTTCGTTGCCGTGTGTATCTTAGGTTTCTTCCTATTCAAAATGAAAAGCCCTGCGATTAAGCAAACGGTCGGTGTGTCATGTAAATCCATGTTACCTACCATTATTTCATTAGGTGCTTCCGTGCCTATGGTGAAAATCTTCTTAAACTCAGGTGTGAATGGTGCGGGCCTAGCCTCTATGCCTGTCGCTTTAGCAGATATGTTGGCAGGTTCCATGGGCGCAGTGTGGGCTTGGATGGCGCCTATCGTCGGTATATTTGGTGCCTTCCTATCGGGTTCTGCAACCTTCTCCAACATGATGTTCTCAGGCCTACAGTACAGTGTGGCTGATAATATCGGCATGAACCACGCTCTCGTCCTTGCCCTACAAGGCATAGGTGCGAACGCCGGTAACATGATGTGTGTGATGAACGTGGTTGCGGCTGCAACGGTAGTCGGTATGGCCGGTAGAGAGTCTGAAATCATCCGTAAAACCATGCCAGTCGCCATTGGTTATGCATTACTTGCGGGCACTATTGCTACCCTTTGGGGTGGTTTCTAAGCCCATTGAAAACTAAGGTCGCTGCGGCGGCCTTGGTCATTTTTAGCGTTAAGAGAGTAGCCTTATGTCAATTAATTATGACGTTGTATATAAAGACTTAATTAAACTGCTCGGCGAGTCCGCAGTATCCAATGATCCTGTTCGCCGCTTCGCTTGGTCTACCGACGCGAGTTATTTCCGCATAGTGCCAGAAATTGTTGTTCATGCTGATAATCTCGAGCAGGCAAAACACACCCTGGCCATTGCTCGCGCTCACAAGGTCCCAGTAACCTTTCGCGCCGCAGGCACCAGTTTATCGGGCCAAGCCATTGGCGATGGTATATTGCTGATCTTAGGCCACGATGGTTTTAGAACCATAGAAGTCAGCCCAGACAGCAACAAGATCACCCTTGGCGCGGCCGTGATTGGCTCCGATGCCAACGCTGCACTTAAGCCATTGAATAAAAAGATAGGCCCAGATCCAGCCACATTAACCTCGGCTATGGTCGGCGGGATTGTGTCCAACAACGCTTCAGGCATGTGCTGCGGCACGGCTCAAAACAGCTATCAAACCATAGCATCAGTCAAACTCTTGTTTGCCGATGGCACTGAATTAGACACAGGCTGCGACAAATCCAAAGCGGCCTTTACCCAATCCCATGGCGAATTATTAGACTCGTTGACTGCGTTAGCAAAACTGACCCGCAGCAATGAAGTCCTCGCCCAGCGCATTCGTAAAAAATATTCCATCAAGAACACCACAGGTTACAGCATCAACTCACTGGTAGATTTCGAAGATCCCTTCGAGCTGATTAACCACTTGATTGTCGGCGCAGAAGGCACTTTAGCCTTTGTGGAAGAAGTCACTTACCACACAGTTGATGAAGCTAAATTTAAAGCCTCCGCTATGGCAGTATTCTTTAACATGGTGGATGCCGCGAGCGCGATTCCGCCGATTATTGGTGACAGTGTTGCCGCCGCCGAATTACTCGACTGGGCATCCATCAAAGCCGTAACAGGCAAAAAAGGCATGCCAGATTGGTTGAGCACATTGCCTGAAGGCGCTGCAATTCTACTGATTGAATCCCGCGCTAACGATGCGCAAACCTTAGAAACCTACACCCAAGATATAATTGCCAAACTGTCACACCTTAAAACTGAACGCCCCATTACCTTCAGTAGCGATGCCAGTGTTTACAGCAAATACTGGGCAATGCGCTCAGGTTTGTTCCCAATTATTGGCGGCGAACGTCCAAAGGGCAGCTCAGTTATTATCGAAGACGTGGCCTTTAACGTTGAACATTTAGCCGAAGCGGCAGCGGATTTAACCGCATTGTTTAACAAACATGGTTACCCAGAAGGGGTGATTTACGGCCATGCATTAGCGGGTAACTTTCACTTTATCATCACGCCGACTTTTGCATCGCAAGCCGATATCGAACGTTTCCAAGGCTTTATGCAAGATGTCGCCGAAATGGTGATCCACAAGTACGACGGTTCAATGAAAGCCGAGCACGGCACGGGCCGCGCGGTAGCGCCCTTTGTTGAAATGGAATGGGGCGCCGATGCCTACACCTTGATGAAACGCATCAAGCATATTTTCGATCCCGAAGGCATGCTCAACCCCGGCGTTATCTTGAACGATGACAGCACAGTGCATGTGAAAAATATTAAGCCCTGCCCTGTGGTCGATGATTTTGTCGATAAGTGTATCGAATGTGGATTCTGCGAAAAAACCTGTCCAACATCGGCACTTAACTTCTCGCCGCGTCAACGTATTGCCACTTTGCGTGAAATCGAGCGCTTAGAGCAGTCTGGTGATAAAGCCGCTGCAGCCGAAATGCGCGCCGCCGCTAAATACGATGTGGTTGATACCTGCGCCGCATGTCAGCTTTGTACCATTGCGTGTCCTGTGGATAACAGCATGGGCCAATTGGTACGTAAGCTGCGCACGCCGTACATCAGTACCACTGAACAGAAAGTATTAGATTTCCAAGCCAAACATTTTGGTGCGGTTAACCAAGTGATCAGCTCAGGTTTTGACATGCTCGGCGTGATCCACAAGATCACCGGCGATGGCATCACCAGTGCGCTGATGAAAACTGGCCGCCTGATTTCGAAAGAAGTGCCGTATTGGAATCCTGATTTCCCGAAAGGCGGCAAGCTGCCAAAACCATCACCTGCAAAAGTAGGCCAAGAAACTGTGGTCTATTTCCCTGCCTGTGGCGGCAGAACCTTTGGCCCAACACCTAAAGATCCCGATAACCGCACTTTGCCAGAAGTAGTCGTCACGCTACTGGAACGCGCGGGTTATAACGTGATTACACCTGAGAAAACCCGCGATTTATGCTGCGGCCAGATGTGGGAATCTAAGGGAGACTTTAAAAACGCCGATGCCAAACGCCAAGAGCTTATCGATGCGGTGAGCAAAATGACCAATGGCGGCAAGCTGCCTGTGGTCGTCGATGCGCTGTCTTGTACTTACCGGACTTTGTCGGGTAATCCAAAAGTGCAGATTATCGACTTAGTTGAGTTTATGCACGACAACCTGCTGACTAAGCTCAACATCAGCAAAAAAGTCAATGTAGCACTGCACTTAGGTTGTAGCGCCCGCAAGATGAAACTTGAGCCTAAGATGCAGGCTATTGCCGATGCGTGCTCAGCCCAAGTGCTTAAACCTGCGGGAATTGACTGCTGCGGTTACGCGGGTGAAAAAGGCTTGTATAAACCAGAAATCAACGCCAGCGCACTGCGTAATATCAAAAAGCTCATTCCTGTCGAGATCAAGGAAGGCTATTACGCCAACCGTATGTGTGAGGTCGGTTTGACTCAACACAGTGGCATTTCCTATCGCCATTTGGCTTATCTACTCGAAGAGTGCAGCCGCTAATCTGGTATGACAATAGTAAACAACGGGGCGATATTTAGCCCCGTTTGTTTATATAAGCGAACTATTCTCATTTATTCATTTTTTAATATTATTGATAAATCTAAAGTGGAAGATATACATTTTTAAACCAACATAATCAGCAAGTTAAAATATTCTCATTTTTGCAAAAATCTACAAGTTCATTTACTAAATTAGGGCTACTTATTCCGCAGAGATAGGCCTATATTTGATCAACTACCTTAGCATTTGTGTGGACTTTAGGGTCGCACAGCAAGGCAATGTCGTTCACTAACAAGAAAGAGAAAACACAATGAAAATCGCCCTTTTCATCCCGTGTCTAGTTAATCAAATGATGCCAGAGGTTGCCATTGCCACCTTGGAATTATTAGAGAAACTCGGGCACCAAGTGATTCTACCCGCGGGTCAAACATGCTGTGGCCAGCCGATGACAAACTCAGGTTGCTTCGATGCAGCGCGCAGCACCACCCTTAAATTGCTCAACGCCTTTAAGGGAGTGGAATGCGACGCTATTGTTTGCCCTGCCGCCTCTTGCTTAGTGGCCGCCAAAGAAAACTTCCACGAGTTTGATAGCAGCCCAGAAGCACAAGCTGTGATCAACAAACTCTATGAACTGACTGAGTTTTTACACGATATCGCGCCGATCCCCGCCTTTACCAAGCCCTTCGCGCACAAAATCAGCCTGCAACTGAGTTGCCATGGTATCCGCATGTTGAACCTCGCCACTCCGAGTGAGCAAATGGGGCCAAGATTCAACAAAGTCGAAGCCGTGCTCGCCAATATTGCTGGCATAGACATAGTGTATCCCGACCGCCGTGACGAATGCTGTGGCTTTGGTGGCACCTTCGCCGTCGATGAAGGCGCAGTGTCGGCCAAAATGGGCAAAGACAAGGCCCAAGCCCATGCTGCAACGGGTGCTGAATATGTGGTGGGTTTTGATCCCTCATGCCTATTGCACCTCGATGGCATGATCCGCAGACAGCAATTGCCGATTGAAATTCGCCACATAGCGCAAGTGCTGAACGCCGCGCTCTAGGAGACTCACCATGGCTTACAATCATAATCACGGGGCTCAAGGCTCACAGGTCCATGCCCATAAAGCCGATATTTTTTGCCGCGACGAAACCCGTGTCGACTGGCATTCAAAAGCCCTGTGGATGCTCAGAGAAAAACGCGACCGCGCCGCGGGTAGCATCCCAGAATGGGAACAACTGCGTCAGTTAGGCTCAGAAATAAAGCTGCACACGCTAACCCATCTTGCTCAATATCTTGAAACCTTTGAACAAAACTGTATCGCCAACGGCATACAAGTCCATTGGGCCAAAGATGGCGCCGAGCACAATCGCATCGTGCATGACATTTTATCCCGCCATAAAGTCAAAAAATTGGTGAAGTCTAAGTCTATGCTGACCGAGGAATGCCACCTCAATCCGTACTTAGAACAGCGCGGCATTGAAGTCATAGATACCGACTTAGGTGAGCGGATTATTCAACTCGCTAAAATGCCGCCATCACACATAGTCGTGCCCGCGATCCATATGAAGAAAGAAGAAGTCGGCGAACTCTTCCATGAGAAAATCGGCACTAAAGCGGGGGGATCCGATCCCTTGTATTTAACCCGCGCCGCCCGTGCCCACCTGCGTGAACAGTTCCTTAGCGCCGATGCCGCGATGACAGGCGTAAACATGGCGATTGCCGATAAAGGCGCCGTGGTGGTTTGCACCAACGAAGGCAACGCCGACATGGGCGCTAACCTGCCTAAGTTGCAGTTGCATTCAATGGGGATCGACAAAGTGGTGCCCGATATCGATAGCGCAGCCGTCTTGCTACGCACACTGGCGCGCAACGCCACAGGCCAACCTGTTACGACTTACAGCGCCTTTTACCGTGGCCCACAGCCCGAAGGTGAGATGCATATTATTATCGTCGACAACGGCCGCACTGAGATGCTCAAGGATAAAATCCTTGCAGAATCATTGAAGTGTATCCGTTGTGGTGGTTGCCTCAATACCTGCCCTGTGTATCGTCGCTCTGGCGGTTACAGCTACAACTACACCATTCCGGGCCCAATTGGCATCGCAGTGGGCGCTAAGATTGATGACACTAACTCGATTGCTTGGGCCTGTACCTTGTGCGGCAGCTGTACCTATATCTGCCCGACTAAGGTGCCGCTCGATAAGATTATTTTCCACCACAGACGCCTTAAGGCTGAAGCTGGAAAACTCCCCTATGGCAAAAACAGTTACATGCCATTAGTGGGTAAATTTATGGCAAGCGAAACCATGCTGAACTGCTCTATGAGTGTGGCGAGAACCGCGCTGCGCATTCTACCGGGTAGTCTGTTAAAACCCTTTAGCGGTGCATGGGGTAAATACCGTGAACTGCCCGTCGCCCCGAACTCCAGCTTCGAAGCTTGGTTTAAGAAACACAGGAGCCTATAAGATGTCTAGTAAACTTGAAATTCTCAATGCGCTCAAACTGTCGGCCTTAACAAATCATCCTATGCCAAGCATAGATGTGACGCCAAGGGTCGAAAATCTCGTCGGCCAGTTCGAGACCAACCTCAATACGGTCGCGGGTACGCTGCATAAAGAAGGTGGCTTAGTCGCCCTGCAAGCCAAAGTCGATGAACATATCGCCCAAGGGTTACAGGTCATCTCCCTTGTAGAGGGTGTCACGGCAAACCGTGAAATGCCACCCACTGCCCACGAGCTCAAAAACATAGATTATGCAGTGATCCCAGGTGACATTGGCGTTGCCGAAAACGGTGCCATTTGGGTGAACAATAAAAATTTAGGCCACAGAGTCACGCCTTTTATCTGTGAAAACCTGATCTTAGCCCTGCCAGCGAATAAGATTGTGCCGACCCTACATCAGGCAGCTAAAGAAATCACGCTAGCCTCAGGTGAGTTCGGGGTGTTTATCGCGGGTCCATCAAAAACCGCCGATATCGAACAAGCCCTCGTCGTCGGCGCCCACGGCGCCTGCAGCTTGAACGTGTATTTGCTTTAATGCCTCGAGATTTAATGTAACCAAGAAAACGCAAAGGTTACGGGACAATCGAATACGAAAGCCGCCTTCATTAGCGGCTTTCTTATTGAGACTTCACTGAATGATATTTGAGTTGTAGGCTGATAAACCACTAACACAGCTTACCAATTAACGTTTATTGACTAACAGTTTAAAGGCTTGCCATGGCATTCACTCGCCGACTCGGTGAATAGAAACCTAGGGCCTCTAAGCTTATGAACGAGAGCCATGGTCGTTCTCATGCATCCCTGCATTGCACGACATTCAGGCGTCCTGCCTATCAGATAGCGAACTGGTAGTTAAACACGGATGTTGTTCAAGTCAATCCGTGGATGCAAAGCCGCGCCATCCTGCTCTTTGATGAACGGCGCTATCTCTGACATTTATCTGCGTACGTTAGTGAACGCTTAAATATAAATTTAATATTAAGATGTTGATTTAAAGTGTGATATTGCTACGACCTAAGGCAATCGTTAGTGATAAGAAGGGGAGCTTTATCAAGTCGCTTTAACCTCGTGCGATAGCGCACATACTGAGGATACCTTGGTCGTATCCTCGACTCGGTTGGCTGTATTCTCGACTATGTCTATTAGGCATTTATAGTAAAGGTGAGTAAATGAACGAGGTATTACTACAAATCAAGGCGCTCACCAATGGTGATCCTTTGTTGACGGCTGTCATTGTTGGAGTATTAACATTAACGTTAATTGGACTCGTAGGCTACATCCTAAAAGATGTCCCCGCGAAGCTGTTAAGTTGGCTCAGTTGCCTGCTGTTTGTGCGGCTCACTATCGACGATAGCCATCAGGCGCGCACAGAGGTATTCAATAAACTGTCCTTTTTGATCAGTAATACTACCATTCCGTTTTTTTCTCGCTCTATCTCTGAGGCTGTGTACTTTGACTATAGTATGAGTTACGACGGGCGTGTCAGTGTTAAGTCTATCGGCTACGGTATGCACCTGTTTAAATACCATGGTTGTATCATGTTGGCGACCCGTACTAAGGTCGATAGTACGATGGCATACGATACTATTACTGTAAGTGCACCATGGTGGGCAAAAGATAAACTACATAGTTTTTTAGAAGATACTCGTGGAGACATCTCTACTGAGCCGAAAGTTAATATTTTCGAAGAAACCGAATGGTGTCGCTATGGCATATTGAAATCATCGGGTTTTAGTGAATTAGTGCTTGATGAAGGGTTTAAGCAGGAGTTGATGGGGGAAGTTGATAACTTCGCAAGTAGGGGAGAATCGGTTGTAAGTAAGCTAACCATACTGTTACATGGAAAAACGGGTACAGGTAAGACGGGTATAGCGAGAGCCTTAGCTGTTGAGTATCATCGCGATCTATACATATTGAATCTATCGACTGTAAATGATGCCACTATTCATAAGGCTATTAGAAAGGTACCGCCCGGAGCTATGTTGTTAATAGAGGACTGTGACTGTGTAAAGGCTACGGTATCACGAACTGCTGAAAGCAATGCAGATAACCCACCACTCACTTTAGGTGGCGTTCTAAACGCGTTAGACGGAATCATTCCTCTTGATGACTGCCTTGTAATAATGACCACAAATCATCCTGATAATCTTGACCCAGCGTTGATACGTAAAGGTCGTGTAGATGTCAGTATTGAAGTACCACTTATTAGTGCAAAACAGGTTAATGAAGACTACTTTGAGCGTTTTGGCGCAGTTCTTAATAGAACTGAGCCATTGTTAGGTTGTGAAGTCTATGAACTCCATCGCAGAGCGAACTTAAGATATGGTGTGTGTTGTAAGCCAGTGTAAACCTCTTCCTCTGTAATAGACGGGAGTGTCTTCAACACTTATCTGAGTTCTGCGAGGGTGCGGCATACAAACCTCCTTGTTTAATGCTTAACCCAAGCATAGTCAGAGATTAACAACTGCACTATAAAGCGCTGGGTGTCTTTGTATTCATCAGAGCTTAAAGCCACTCATGCTTGAAACCTTTTCTTGTCATTAAAGCGTGAGAAAAAACGAAACCCAAAACTGGTGTAAAAAGTAAAGTAAATAAAACCCATATGGCAGGGCTACTTTTATTTTTGGATGCTAATACACCTAAAGGAATACAATACACAAACAGTAAGGCTCCTATGTAAATCCCAAGTTCCAACTCTTTATTGATAATAGCGAAGGCAACCATGATAAAAATGGAAACTAGAGCCATGCACAAGATTGCGTACCATTTTCTATTTTCACGTTTATATTTGATAAACGCTTCTTCACCAAGTAATACTTTTTGGCTTATTTCTAAACCACGAACAGTTTGCATAATTTGACCTTAAGTTCTAATGATTAGCGAAACGTAGTGAGCGATTCGAGCTACTTGGATAACGCAAAAATCTGGCCATCCATTTTAGATCAACAACATAATGCACTTTTGGTTTGTCTACAACTTGTACGAGCAAAAATTGCTTAAATTAGAGTCATTAAAAGTTGAAGGGCTAAAGCTGATGCATAAAAATGAGCTAACTCATTAAAAAACTGGTGTATTTTAGACATGCTAACCCACCCAATAAAACAAATGGGCAGTGATTGATTTGGATAAGCAAGGTTACAGTGAGTTGCAGGACATGACATCCCATTTTTAAGCTAGGCCAGTCAATAATTGATTTTTTATTTTTTATAAGGGAACGACCAAGTGTTCTTGGGCGTTTTTATATTTGGATTAACCAATCGCAATGCATCGTATAGTTCGCTTCGCTTATATGGATAGTTGGGACTCAATAAAACTGATGAACCATTATTCATTTTCACTGAAATGAGGCTAGCGTTTGCGCCTATATCTGTACTGTGTTCAATTTCAATAATGTCTTGCGGATTGACGCTGAACGTCCATTCTTTAAAAGTAGGATGAAATGAGCTCAACTCAGAATTTGTAAGCTTGATATAAAATTTTGCCGGATGAGTAAGTAACCATGCTGCTAGCAACAATAGTACAAGCTCTGACCCAACAACAATATATTTTATATAAAACAAGAATTCGTCATAAAAAGGCTCATTTTTTGAAATCAACATCCAAATAAGCCAAAGGATAAGCGGCAAAAATAGCATATTGAAAACGAGCACTTTGGCTTGTTGTTTTCGGCTTCTTTCGTAATAGAAAAATGTGCGTTCGATATGCATACATTTAACGCCCAGATTTAGCACGAAAAGCTGCGCGGCGGGTTGACGTTGCAGCCGGCACTTTTTGCTGGCGATAACATTTGTTTGTTATGTATCCGATGATTCATTAAACAATAACTTATTTGAAAATGGATCTGTCACAGTGAAACACCTCGCCCCCCCAAGTTGCCTCTTCAATGCTTGGCTTATTATATTTGTATGGCATTGCAGTAATTTGTGTAAAAAGTTTATCTAGGTTGCTGACATTCACGAAAACCTTACTGCCAGGCGTGCAGTCACCGGAATGTTCACTTAGGTGTAAAACAAAATTGCCAAGCGACACTTGCATATAAATAGGGTAACCCTCTTCAAAACGATGTTCCCAATCTAACTCCATGCCAAGAAAACCAAGATAAAACTCTTTGGCTTTATCTTCATCAAAAATCCGCATAATTGGGATAGCCTGAAACTCCATGTCAACAACTCCATCACTGATAAAACCAAACAACTGACTATTCTAAATCGACAACATAATGCACTTTAGGGTTACCTACAACACGCTCAGATTAAAATGGCTTATTAAACGAGCGCTTTGACAAATTGAGGATATAAAAAATGGCAGCGAAAAAGACTTGCGCTGCCATTTCGATGAAAAAGGCTCAGTCGATGTTTTCACAACAATCCGTTACATAAAGGCTTTAGTGAACGCTTCCTTCGACTGGCGAATGTAGTTACGAGCGCTTTGGGCGTGTTGCTCCCATACAGCGCGATCGCTTGGGTCGGTGAAGGGGTTTTGTTCAGTGGCAATCGAACGTTCAAATTTGTCGTAGAAGGTTAGCATGGCCGAAGTGATCTGGTTAAAACGCTCCTTGAATTCTTGAAATTCATCAATCTTCTCAGTGGTTTTAATCATGTATTGCACCAGTTCCGCATTGCTATTAGAAGCGAGTAAGGCTTCTGCTTTAGCGCTGATATTGGCGCTGGCCTCAGTAATCACAAGTGCTCGGGTCTGCTCGTCTTTACTCATCACTCGGCTGTAGTTTTCAGGCGTGCGGGCAATGCCGGCATGCTGTAAATAGCCGCGTAGATGCTTATCGAGATCCTTACGGAACGTATCTAAGTTCTTCTGCATGCTGACTAAATCATTATCTAGTGCCGTGACTTGTTGCAGCTCTTTTTCGATTTCAGACATAAAGCGTTCGGCCTGCTGATAAATTTTCAGACCATTTTCTTCGGCAAACTTTTTATCGCTACGGCTCAAGTCGCTGTTGTCATAGTTGGAGCGATCGAAGGTCGCGGCCAAGAATGATTTAAAGGGTTCGGCAAAGGCGGAATAAGCACCGGCACTGACCACATTTAAGGTCGCGGTGGCTAAGTCGCCAAAGGGTTTCACCATAGAACCCAAGCGTGCCTGCTGGATAGGTGATGCCACACGTTTAGTGTCGGATAGCACCGACCTAAAGGTGTTATATCCCATAGGGTTAGACATCTTGTTGCGCTCAGATGTCGCCAACACAAAGGTGATACTGGAATAGATGGCATTCGAGTATTCAAGGTATTGTCTTTGGCTCTCAAGCTGGGCGGCGTAGTTTTTACCTAAGGTGCGGAACGACTCAGACTGCACTTCGTAGTTCTTGTCAGCTTTAAGCTTATCTAAGATGCCACCGATAATTTTCTGCTCATTTTTTTGCAGGGCCATATCGAGGCGAATTTTATCTAAGCTCAAATCATCCAGACTGATGGGGCCATTAATGGACTCAATGTCGAGGCGAATATACTGGCGGCTCGGATCGTCGATAGAGACTCTGTGTGCTAAATACTCGTTCGCACCCGGAGTGATATCGATTAAGGCAACATGCTGCCACTGGGCATCGAGCTTTAATACTGGTGAGGTTAATACATTGATTCGATACTGGGTTTGAGTATTTTGGGTTTTAACCCAAAACTCCAATAGACCCGCTTCAGAAATGGGGTACTTGCTGACTATGCTGCTATTACCTTCGGCACATAACAGCGCACTTTCACCACTGTGGGGTTCTGCGCCTTCAAATTGACAACCCATGATCCACGACCAAGGTTGAGATAAACGATTGCCTTCAAAGTCGCTGGCAAACACTAACTCATTCTCTTTGGCACTGGCATTAACAGTGGTTAACACGCCAAGCAACAGCATAGAAATGACTGCAGTGGTGCGCATAAGGGCCTCATAAAACATAAATTACTAAAATCAACGAGCGAGTCATTCGGCTCAATACCCAGTTATATCAACGATCAACTGACCCGAGTTTCATAGCGAATCTAGCTGGTTTTCTGAGGGTTATGACCTCGAAAAAACCGCCCGCTTGAAGGCGTCATTTTTGATAGCAGATTAAACCAGCGAAATGTATCAGAGGCCATCATCCCACGCTAGCCCTAAGTCATGTTTGGCGCAGAAAGATAGTCGTTGAATGGCAATCGGGGCCATGAATCGCCCCGATACTGAAAACAATCGTGAAATTAATGGTGAAATCAATTATAAAATCGATTATGAAACTCAGGGAAAACTAACTACTTATGTCCGCTATTCTGGTTCTGTTCTTCCCGCTTGTCTGGCCGCTTATTTTGCCTTCTTTTGCCCTCTTCCCTCATCATCAGCGCACGCAAAAAAGCAGGCACAGACAAGACTTGAACAAAACAGAGTTATTGCAGCCGCGCCTCGACTCGCTTCATGGCGTAGAACATCCATATCGTCAGAATAGTGCTACAGGTTGCGAGCGATACCCACACACCAATCACGCCAAACATCCAAGCGAAGCAGTAGATAATCGCAGCGATTAGGATAAGTTTCGCGCCGGTCAGCATAGAGGCTTGTTTCGAGCAATTAATCGCTTGGAAGAAACTCGCGCCGACTAAGATTAAGCCTTCCATTGGTAAGCCCCAGAAATACCAGCGCATACCTTCAATCGCCACAGGCGTTAGGTTCTGATTATCGCCGGCAAACAAATACACTAGCCATTCAGGGCGAGAATAAATCAGCGCTAAGCCCAAGGCTGCGGTGAGCAGCGTCATGCCAAAGGCAATATTACGTGCTTGCTTAACCCTATCGAAACGCCCAGCGCCCGCATTAAAGCTATAAATTGGCTGCGTGCCGAGGGCAATACCTTCAAAAATCAGATAGAAGAATGCTTCTGTGTAACTCACCACACCATAGGCTGCCACGTGTAAGGGGCCGCCCACCCACAAAAAAGCTGTGTTGTGCAGGGTTAACACTATCGACAAATAAAGGTTCATCAAAAAGCTGGGTAAACCCACGCGGGCTATGTTCAAGCAATTGTCGAGCTTAAGCTTCATCTGCTCAAGGTCGATCCTCAACTGAGTCCGAGGACTGAAAAAGTGCTGCAAACACAAAAGCCCAGTCACCGCCTGCGACATCATGGTCGCAATCGCAGCGCCCGCTAAACCAAAGGGGAAGACCACAATAAACAGCCAATCTAAGAAAGTGTTTAATACACCGCCCAAGATCAACACCCAAGTTACCATGGATGGCCGACCATCATTACGTAGCAGTGTGGTGAAGGTCATTGAAATAATAGGGAAATGACACAGAGCGAAATACCAGAACAAGTATTCGTTGGCGTTTTCGAGAATATCCCCCTGCGCCCCGAGGGCGATCAAAATATCCCGCGAGAATATCCCACCCATGAGGGCAAAAATGGCCCCCGCCAATAAACACAAACTAAAAGCATTACCGAGCAATTTACGGGCCTTAGCCACATTACCTTGACCAAGATTGATCGACACTAATGCCGCGCTGCCCATGCCGATCATGGCGCCAATCGCATACAAAATAGCGCCGACTGGATAGGCTAACATCATCCCCGCCAGCCCAGTTTCACCCAAATAGTGGCCAACGAAGATGCCATCAATCGTCACATAGACGCCCGTCACCAACATAGAGGCAATGGTGGGTATGGTATAGCGCCAAAAAAGCTTCGCAATCGGCTCCTCGAGCAGGCTCATATCCGCAGGAGCATGATTAGATGTTATTGCTGTCATTAGCGTTTCTCACAAAAAAGGGGGCAAGAGTCGTATCTATTTAGAAAAATGATCGGGTGAACAAAAATGCGACAATGGATTGTACCTAAAATCAGCCGTAACTCAAAGCAAGTTAAGTATGAAGATGTAACCACAAAGATTAATCATCACAATGACTTAAGTCTACACAGTCCAATTTCAGTCAAATGACAAACCGAGCACAGTCCAATAACAGATGTAGGCTAACTCATCATTTTTTGCTACTTTTTTGGTCTTTAAGGCCGAATTAGGTAAAGTATCAGCTCAAGCAAGCCTATTCGCGTATTTTAGCAAGATAAAATGATTAACTATAAAAACTTAAAATGTTGATAATTAATGGTTTAATTAATAATAAATTCAATAAAAACAATAAGGGAAGGACATGAGTCAGAATAGTCCAAATGCAGGTAACGACCTGCGGGAAGTCAAACAGCTCGGTATGTGGGCTTCCATTACTAGCTTAGGTTATGTGTTTTGGCTGGTCGGCGGGATGGAGTTAGTCGAGCGTATCGCTTACTACGGCGTAAAAGCCAGTGCTGGACTGTACGCTAAAGCGCCTGAGTCTGCTGGCGGCCTAGGGATCAGCCTAAGCGACTACGGCATTATTATTTCCCTGTGGGCGATCATGCAAACTTTTGTGCCTGTATTCACCGGTGGCATCTCTGACCGCGTCGGCTACAAAGAAACCATCTTTGGCTCCACCATCATTAAAATCTTTGGCTATCTGGTGATGGCATTCTTCCCCAGTTTTTGGGGCTTTCTTGCTGGCGCATTACTCCTCGCCATCGGTACTGGGATATTTAAACCGGGCATTCAAGGCACCTTAGTGCTGTCCACCAATCGCAATAATACCTCTATGGCTTGGGGCATTTTTTACCAAGTCGTCAACATTGGCGGTTTCCTCGGGCCGTTAGTGGCCGTACATATGCGCCAATTGTCGTGGGACAATGTGTTTTTCGCCTGCGCCGCGATTATCTCACTCAACTTCTTATTTTTACTGACTTATACAGAGCCAGGTAAAGCCGAGCGACTCGCGCGTAACAAACAAATCAAGTCAGGTGAAGTCAAACAAGAAGCCCTGTGGCGTGATGCTTGGCGTGAGCTGAAAAAGCCGATTGTGATTTACTACATGTTGGTATTTTCAGGCTTTTGGTTCCTGTTCAATGCCCTATTCGATGTGTTGCCTATCCATATTTCCGAATGGGTCGATACCAGCGTAATAGTCACATCCCTTTTTGGCAGCGAAGGCACCAGTAACGGCATTCTGCAATTTTGGCTTGGCCTCAATAACGAAGGCACTAAGGTGATGCCCGAAGGCATGCTCAACCTTAATGCGGGCCTGATCATGACCTGCTGCTTTATCGTCGCCGCGCTGACGGCTAAATACCGTATCACTACTGCTATGTTTGTTGGTTGTTTGCTGAGTATTTTGGCCTTTGTATTTATCGGCGCCTTCCATGCGGCTTGGTTTATCGTGCTCGCAATTGCGATGTTCTCCATTGGCGAAATGATGATTAGCCCGAAGAAAAATGAGTTTATGGGCAACATAGCGCCCGAAGGTAAAAAAGCCATGTACTTGGGCTTTGTGATGTTACCCCAAGGGATCGGCTGGGGATTAGAAGGCTACTTTGGCCCTAAACTCTATGAAATTTATGCATCGAAAGAATTATTTTCGCGGGATTTATTGCTAGATCGCGGCATGAACAGCACTGAGGTTAGCGCCATTCCCCAAGGTGAAGCCTTTACTACCTTGGTGAGCTACACAGGTGAAAGCGCCCAGGATCTTACCCAACTGCTGTACCACAGCCATAACATTGGCATGGCGTGGTACATCATCGCCGCCATAGGGACTATCTCAGCAGTGGGGATTTTTATCTATGGTAAGTGGTTACTCACACTGCAAAGAGCCCAGCAAGCCGCCTAAGCGGGACTCGCTGACCTCATTCGGGGTAAGGGCGATAAAGACAAGATAAGGGCTAGATAATGGCAAGGTGAGGAGCGATCTTCATCTTGCCTTGTCAGTATCAAAAAGGACGCGTCAGCAGATCAGGCGTAAATTGTTCAGGCGACAGCAATAAACCTAAGCTCTCGATTTGTGCATTCAAACGATTGAGATCTTGAGTCAGCGCCGGCAAGGTCAGCGTATTGTCATCGAGTTCATACACTTGCCTTAAACTGATGTAATAAAACAGCAGTATAATCAAAGCATTCACATCATTTTGTGCTGCAGCGGCTTTAATCTTAATCAACTTGCGATAGATACGATTATGGAGCTGCTTTAATTGCCACACATAATAAATTTCGCTGAAGAAAGGTTTGTCCTTCAAGTTGTAAATCACTGCGCTACACAGACCTAGACTGAAAATCACCCCTAAGAGATTCAAATGGAAATTACCTGTTGGCTCACCCGGCACAGGCGTCGCACCAAACAGCGCAATCAACCCAGCTCCAAAAATCAGTGACAGCACGACTAAGCTAACAACTAAAATTACGATGAATAAATTCATGTTTTTACGGTACAAGGTTTTATCTATTTCCTGCAGCTTCATAACATCCCGCTCAAATAGGCCGCCTAGCGTTGGCGTATCAATCAATTAGTGGCAGAGCATACCGCAATCCCCTTTATTCGGCCTTAACTGATTTAAACGCATAGCTAAAATACATTTCTCATCCTCACCCGCGAGCGATACAAATTGACACATTTAGGCGAAATACCAATCACATTAAATATCTAATCAGTTCAGAGCCTCACAAGCATTTCAATCCAAGGCGCATTGGCGCAGAAATGGTCATTCCCTTTTAAGCCAATGCAACACGGGAGTGGGATGCCTGTGTGGCTCCCGAAGGGCGGGGTTCAACGCGCTTTATACTGCGTTTAAGGCTTTCGACAGAGCACCACCATGCCTTCAAGCCTTCGCCTTGTCTAAAGCGCGTTGAACTCCCGCTGAATGAACAGATATTTAATACGACTGGTATCATTAAACAGTCTGAAGGATAGGATGATGTATCAATTGAAGAACAACGGCTTAATGCCCTTGCGATTCAGCGTATGAAAAATAATCTTGCGTTTATCTCAAAACATTAAAATGTTAACGTGCGCCCCAATCAGGGTAAAATTTGCTAACCTTAATTTCAGTGAATGTCCTAACGATATCGCCGCTTTTACAAGATACCGTGCCTTAAGTTCCCGCATTCAAACCACACAAGGAATGCCATGATACTCAGCAAAGCCTTTGCACAAGTCGTCCTTTTGGCGCTCAGCAGCCTTTGCTTGACTGCGCAGGCCAAAGACCTGCTCGCGGTGGGTGCGAGTTTCAACCAAATTTTCGAACTACAGCCCAATGGCGAATATACCGGCTTAGGTGTCGATATTTTAAATCGCTTCGCCCAGCAGCAAAGTGTGAACATTCACTATCAAATTACCCCTTGGCGCCGCGCCATTTCTATGGTCGAACGTGGCCAAGCTGATATTCTTATTGGTCCCTACGATACCCCAGAGCGTGAAGCGAACTTGGCTTTTGCGACGAAAGCGTTTTACCGCGATAACATGGTGTTCTATGCCCGTGTAGGCCATGAAATAATCTGGAATGGCGACTATGCCAGCATTAAAGGTCAACGGATTGGTAAGATGCAGGGTTGGAGTTATGGCCCGACGTTTAATGAACAAACTAAATCATTGAACATCAATGAATTTGTCGATATTAAAAGCGGGATAGAACGCCTCTCTCGGGGGGATTTAGATTTACTCGCCACAAACAGCCGTAATACCGATGCCGTGCTCGCCCAAATCAAAATCCCTAAGGCAATTACCCCAATCATGCCGATAATCGATGTCCAAGACGGTTTTATGGCATTTCCGAAACAGGCGAAATTTGATCCCTTAAGACATAGGTTTGACAGCTTTTTCGATGAGATGATCCAAAATGGCACCTTTACGACACTCGGCCAAAAATATCGCGTAACCTTGCCTTACTGAGCCTGCGCGACTGCTACTGCGCATATAATTCTGCACGACTGCTCCTGCGCTACTGATCCATGCGTATTCGCCCCCGCCTGACCTATGATCACATGTGTAATAAAGGGCGATGGGAAAGCCAGTGAGCAGTTAACCATTAGAAGCTAGAAGTTAGCAAAGACAGGCGAGCAACTGCTGCTCAATCTCGTCCCAATTGACTTCGTCCACGGTAATCATTTCTAGTCTGGAATCTAAGCTGTCATCGAGTTCAACCACAGTAAACTCATGATCAATCCAGTTAAATCCAGCTATCCCTTCAGAAGTGATCATCACGGCCTTTAATCTCAGCAACACTTGCCCGACGTCTGATGACTGAGTGTGGCGCTGAATAAACGCCATTAACTTATCGAAATCAAACTCTTGCCTTGGATCAAACACCCAGCCACAGCTAAAACAGCCTTCGCCTTGATTCTGCTTGCGCACTATGCCGCGTGCATCAAATTCGAGTGCGACTTCGATTGCACCTTCGGCAAAAAGGCTTAGCTCACTCAAACGCGAACCACCCGTGCGGAACAAGCTAGGAGCAGTCGTTGTAAGATTACCTAGCTTAGGGACTATGCCACCATTACTGCTAATGTTGAGTGAAACGCGCCTTGGTTGGTTTAAATAATCCAGCAGCGCGCTAGGTAAAGGTTGCTGGTTTGTGTGGCTCACTACAGGAATATCAGTGCGTTCGATATGGCTTAAATAGGTCTGTAACTCATAGAGTAACTTGGTATTTTCGGCATCATATAAATCTGACTTAGTCGCGATAATCACATCGGCCACTTGCAGCTGTTGGATGAAATTTGCATGTTCGCGATAGCGGGGATCGTGGATTTTACGCGCGTCCACCAAACATAAAGTACTGCGCAGTGAAATCACATTCTGATAATGGGGCGCACTCAATACTTTAATGATTTCATTAGGATGGCCAAGCCCAGTCGGTTCTATCAATAAGCGGTCAGGTTTCGCTTTCGCAATCAACTGATTGATCGCCACTTGAGTCGGCACGCCTGCGGCGCAGCACATACAGCCACCCGCTACCTCACGAATTTGTATGCCGTTATCGGAAGAATTCAGTAACCCCGCATCAATGCCGACCTCACCAAACTCATTGACCAGCACAGCCCAAATTTCATCCGCGGGTTTAATCGCCAGCAATTGTTTAATCAAAGAGGTTTTTCCTACGCCTAAAAAACCTGTGATGATATTGGTGGGAATCGCTTTGATAATCATAAGGAAACTCGCTCGAATAGAAAGCTTGGCGCTCGAGTGTAGAAGTATTGGCTTTGAAGCTCAACAAAAAGCGCATCGGTGAGGATGCGCTTTTAGAATGGCGGGGCTATTTAACTAACTAGGCAACCGTCAAACAGCGAGGCTAACAGGCGCTAGGCGCTTATTAGCCTTGATTGTTGGGCTTAGCTTATTTTGGCTTCACTTATTTTGACTTAACTTATTTTGACTTATTTGCGCGAGAACCAAAACCTGACTTATTGCTCACCAAATTCGACTTAGGTTTAGTCGCGTTAAACGGCTTACCTGAGCCTGAAGCTGGCTTAGCACGGCTAGAAGACTTCTCGCCACCTGCTTTGCTGTCCTGCGCTTTACCTTTAGCGTACTTGCCCTGACGAGACTGACCAATAGTGCGATCCTGCGGCGCCTTATGGCTCCACTTTCCAATCGGCTTAATTGGTGCGGCTGGCGCATCACGGTAGCGGGCAGGTAAAGGCGTGCCTTCTTCATAACCCGGTTGTACCGACACGGGCAGTTTCTGCTCAATCAAGGCTTCAATTTCAGCGAGCATTTCATCGTCAGAAGGTGACACGAACGAAATCGCGCGACCGGTTAATCCAGCACGGCCTGTACGGCCAATGCGATGGATATAATCTTCGGCAAGGAAAGGCAATTCAAGGTTGATCACCATAGGCAAGGCTTGAATGTCTAACCCACGTGCAGCCACATCGGTTGCCACCAGCACCCGTAATTTACTGGCTTTAAACTCTTCTAACACCCGATTACGGGCGCCTTGAGTTTTATCGCCATGGAACACGCCTGCGGCTATGCCATCAAGCTTTAATTCTTGCAATAAATGCTCGGCGCTTTCTTTTGTGCTAGCAAAAACCAGTACTTGGCGCCAATTGTTGCGGCCAACGAGTTCTGACAACAGCTCGGCTTTGCGACGTTTATCAACGCGATACACTTCCTGCACTACTGTGGATGCGGTAGTCGTGTCAGCAACATTCACCCACTGAGGTTCATTCAGCATCTTCTCGGCAAGTTGTTTAACCGCATCGCTATAGGTCGCTGAGAACAACATGGTTTGATGCTGCGGCGCAATTAAGCGTTTCACTTTTTCAATGTCGCGCACAAAGCCCATGTCTAGCATGCGGTCGGCTTCGTCGATCACTAAGGTCGTGACGCTCGATAAATCTAACTGGAATTGGCCGATAATATCGAATAAGCGACCAGGAGTTGCCACCAAAATATCAACGCCCTGCTCTACCCCTTTACGCTGGGGATTCATGTTGGCGCCGCCGTAAACCGCTAAGGTTTTCAGTGGCAGGAACTGGCTGTATTTCTGGATATTTTCGCAGACTTGGATCGCGAGTTCACGGGTTGGAGTCATCACCAACGCACGTAAAATCGGTTTATCATTGCTGTCATTTGTTAAAGACTCAGCCGCCAGCTTTTCAAGTACAGGCAGAGCAAAGGAAGCCGTCTTACCTGTACCCGTTTGGGCGCAGGCCATAATGTCTTTGCCTTCAAAGGCAAGCGGGATCACTTTCTCTTGCACTTGAGTGAGTTGCTGATAGCCACACTCAGTTATCGCATTCAAAATAGGAGAAGATAAACCGAGTGTTTCAAATTTCATAGGGACTCTTTAGCTAAGTAGTAAAACTTTGATGCGAGGTGATACTCAATGCCCCAACGCGGGGCCGCGGAGTCTAGCAAAATCCGCGGCGTTTTTATAGGCAATTATCATCCCGTAGTGAATATCCTCTTAGACACGGGAAACTAACGGCGGATCCTGCAGGTATTTTTGGGTAAATTCAGCGGCAGGCACAGGTCTTGAGAACAAGTAACCTTGGCCGTAGTCACAACCTGCTGCCAACAACACTTGGCGCTGCGCCTCGGTTTCGACACCTTCGGCAATCACTTTCATCCCCAACTTGTGGGCCATCACGATTATCGCCTCACAGAGAATTTGATCGTTTGAATCGGTATCAATATGACGGGTAAAAGATTGATCAATTTTAAGATAATCGATATCAAACTTTTTCAGATAGGCGAGTGACGAGTAACCAGTACCAAAATCGTCCAACGACACTTGCACGCCCGCATCACGGTAGGCCAGTAGTTTTTCGGTCACGCCCATACTGGCGTCCAATAACAAGCCTTCGGTAATTTCAACGCACACGCCCGCGCCCGTGATATTGAGATCTTGCAACAACTTCAACCAATCATTGAGCAGTGTGCCTTCATCGCGAAATTGGATTGGGGATTTGTTAACGCTGATTTGGATTTCAACCCCTAACTCATGGCGCCATGCCGCACTTTGACGCGCGGCTTGCTCAAACACCCAATTACCAATTTCAACAATCAGCCCAGTGTCTTCCGCCACCGGAATAAACTCGGCGGGTGACACAGCGCCACGCTCAGCATGGTGCCAGCGGATCAAGGCCTCGGCCTTAGTCACTTCCCCCGTCGCTAAGGCAACAATTGGTTGATAATGCAGTTCAAATTCTTTATAGGCGACCGCTTGACGCAAATCTTGGATCAAGCGCATGCGGTATTTAGCGTATTCCTGCATCGACGGGGTGAAATAGTTGAAACGATTGCGCCCTTGATCTTTCGCCGCATACATCGCCTGATCCGCATGCTTAAGCAGTCCTTCAATACTGGTCGAATCATCGGGATACAAAGTGATCCCAATACTGGCGCTGATGTAAGCCGTTTCTTCACCCAGCACATAGGGCTCGGCAATTCGCCGCAGAATATTCTCGGCGACGCGCTCAATGCCCTTATGGTCTTCCATCGAACTTAACACCACAGTAAATTCATCGCCGCCAAGACGCGCCACCACATCAGCATCACGCACGCAGGATTTTAAGCGGCTCGCGGTTTCTATCAGCAGTAAATCGCCCATGGCATGGCCTAAGGTGTCATTCACTTCTTTAAAGAAATCTAAGTCCAAGAACAATAAGGCAAAGTGGTTGCGATTGCGGTCAGCGTTTTTCACTTCGCTGCTTAAATACTCCAATAACATGCGCCGATTGGGCAAGCCCGTCAGCGTATCGTAGTTGGCTTGCTTCCAGATAAGATGCTCATTTTGCTTCTTGTCGGTAATGTCAGAAAACAGCGCCACCCGCCGATAGGGATGGCCTTCTTTGTCATTGATGGTATTGATGGTTAACCAGATGACATATTCCTCGCCGTTCTTGCGCCGCTGCCACATTTCCCCTTGCCATTGGCCCTTTTCACGGATCTCATTGTTCATTTGAGTGTAAAAATCGCGACCATTGAGGTCACAATAGAGCAACCGAATATGTTGATCCCGCACTTCAAATTCACGATAGCCGGTCATCACGCTAAAGGCGGCGTTGACGGTAATGATCACGCCCTTTTCATCGAGTACACTCATAGCTTCTGAGCTGTTGTCGTATACCAGCGCCGACAATTTCAATGATTCTTCGATTAGTTTTGCGTCGGTAATATCGGTATAGGTTCCGCACATCCGCAGAGCATTATCATTGGCGTCACGGCTCACCACTTTGCCCGTGTCTAAAATCCAGCGTACTTTGCGATTGAGTGTATTTAGACGATATTCCATCTTATGCTGCGCCGTTTCGCCGCGAATATGGGCCTCAATCGAATGCAGCACTTTAGGCCTATCTTCGGCGACGATTGCGTCCATCCATTGGCGACTGTTAGCGTTGAGCATATCCACATCGCAGCCGAGAATATCGGCGCTGCGGGCATTACGTTCGATACGATCATTACGAATATCCCAATCCCATACCCCAAGATCGCTACTGCTCAGCACCAGTTCGAGTTGCTCACGACTAGCAAGTACCTCTTGGTCGGCAAAGGCTTGGGCAGTAATATCTAAATATCCAGCAATAACAAGCAACACGGCGTTATTGCCCCCCCGTTTGCAGGCGACTGTCATATGGGTGTAAACCACGCTGCCGTCTTTAACGATAAAACGCTTATCCATCTCGTAATTATCGATATCGCCTTGTAACATAAGCTCAAATTTCAGCGCATCGGTTTCTAAATCATCGGGATGGGTGATTTGCGCCCACGTCATCCGCAGCAATTCAGCCTCTGAATATTTGAGCATTTGGCATAAACGTGGATTCACCTTTATCCACTTTTGGTCAATCCCCGTTATCGCAATACCAATGTTGCCCGCGTTGAATTGACTGCGAAATAGGAAATCATCCTGCAGACGAATTTGTTCATCACGCTCTAATTCAAAACGTCGCGATAACAAGCGGCTTAATAGCCAAGTCGCAATGGGGAAAATGGTGAGCACAGGTAGGGTGACTTGTTCAAGCAAGGGCATTCCTATGCCATTGGGTAAAAATACAAACCACAGCAGCATTATGATATGCACTGCATAGGCGAAGAGAAAGATTTCTCTACCTGAAATGTTCGCTAAATAGGATTTACGATATTGACGCCAGATCACCCCAATTAACCCGGATGACACTATCACGCCGACGCCAATCCACATCCCAGCGCCACCAATACTGATACGATATAGCGCCGTCATCACCACAGCAATAAAGGTCGGTAAACCACCAAAAAAGAGGCCTGAAATACAGAGGATAACCGAGCGAGTATCGAAAAAAACGCCCGGTTGATATATCCAAGGCGTGCTCATGATGGTGATGCCAATACCACCGATGAGCATCCCAATAATGATACGCCACAGCAAGAAATACTGCCGCTGATGCTTTTTAGGGATCACGTCGTACAAAAATACCAACGCCAGCAGCAAAGCCGCATTTTGCACTAACGGAAAGAGAATACCTTTATCCATGACTCAGAGAGCGACTCCAATAAATGAGGGGGCTTGATACAATTTTAACATTCCCCTCACTAGTGTAGCAGAATCACTTAGAAATCATGCGCTAATTCCTTTTACCACATCACACTTTGTATATGCTGCATCACACTTTGCAATAGAGTTGTTGACGATATTGTTCAGCAATGGAATGCCAGTCAAAACGCTGTGCCATGGCCGCCGCACGCACCTTTGGCCATGTTTTCCCCTCGAAACAAGTAATGGCTTGCATCAACCTTTGCAAAAAAGCTTCGGCTTGCTCGTCTAAGCTATTGCCGTTAAAAGCAAAGCCAGTCACGCCATCCTCAACGGTATCCTTCAATCCGCCCACACCATGCACTAAGCAAGGCTGTCCGGCGCGCATCGCGAGCATTTGACTAATGCCACAGGGCTCAAAGGAGCTTGGCATCAAAAATAGATCGCCATGCTGATACAACGCCTCGGATAACGCCTCGTTATATCCCTGCAAAAATAATAGGTTATCGTATTTAGCCCCTAACGCTTGGAAGGACTTAGCAATGGAAGCATCGCCGCTGCCGAGTAAAATAAGTAGCGCCGTAGGTTTTGTTAGCTTCAACGCGTTAAGTAAGGTCTCAAGCACAGATGAGCCCGAGGGCAATTGATGGCGCAGCAGTAAGACTTTTTGATCGGTCAAACGGCCTACCGAAGTGAGTAACAGACTCGGTACTTGCTCCGCTATTGCTTGGCGCCAATGGGCTTGTGTGCGCGCAAAGGCAATCATATCTACGCCGCTCACTTGGGTTTGACGTCCCTGCCATTGCACTAACGCAGTCTCAATCGCACTGAGCAGTTGCTTGAACTGTGCCCCTTGAATGCGCGCCTTTGGCTTAGGGTTTACATCGGCTGCTGCTGAATATACACAGCCATTTAAAATCCCCACCACTTTGCCGTCATTCGCCTTGACCTGTAAGTCATGCTCTAACCCTTCGCCCCCAAAGAATCCCGCCTCTGGTTTGGAGGGCTGTAACACTTCTTTGGCGTAACTGGGTGAGACTAAATGCACTTTATCGCTCAGCACTATCCCCATGCGCATTGGGTTAACGCAGTGGGGATAACGGGGATCTGTGATCAGCTGTTTTTGCCCCTGCGTTAAAGACGCAAATAGCTCGGGAAACCATGCCGCAAACGATGACGAGTCCTGGCTTAAGGGGCGTATCCCCTGCAGCGCCAAATTGTGGATGGAGAACACACACTCAATTTCTTTGAGAGCGCTGAACTCAGGCACAAACGCCCTAAGCATGGCTAAGCAGCCCGCATGCCAATCATGTAAATGCAGCACAGCTGGCATTGGCACTCGGCCCGTAGCTAATGCCGTGGCGACACTCGCACAAAGGAAAGCAAACTTAGTTGCATCGTCGGCAAAAGGACGCTCGACGCTGCCTTGGCTATAAATTTGCCCAGGTACGGATTGCCATAATGCATGTTCGAGCAGATAAATCATCGCCTCTGGCACTTGAGGATGGGGCATGGCAAACACGTACACCCGCTCCAATCGGCCGCCAAAGGCCACGGTTAACTCACCCAAATCTTGGGGTTGATTCGCGACCGCAGTCAAAAAGCCATAGCTTGGCATAATCACATCGGCGCACAAATCCACACCCGCCAAAGCGTCGGGTAAATCACGGATCACATCCGCCATACCGCCAACCTTGGCGCCCGCAAGGGCACCGTTTTCAGCCGCGACCATTAAAATGCGTTGTTTCAATTAATTGGATACTCCCGCTACTTCATTTCAGCGGCTTATTAATAAGCTGACTGTACCTAAGCGCTAAATCTAAGGGCTTAATCTAAACACTAAACTTAAGCCCGTACTTAAAGCTCAAACTTAAGCCCGTTTCTATGCCGTTTGTGCTCGTTATGCTTGGCGACTCAAAAGATGAATTGCAACCGCTATTCATAACCCACTGGTAAACCTAGCATGTCACGGGTCACTAAAGTGACGCCTTTTTCCGACACCCTAAAACCTTTGGCTCGGTCGTGATCATGGTTATAACCTATCACCATGCCTTCGGGAATAATGCAGCCACGGTCGAGTATGGCATTCTTGATTTTGCAATGGCGCAGCACGACCACATCGGGTAGCACCACAGAATCTTCAACCAACGAATAAGAACAGACACGTACTTCGTTAAACAATACGCTACGGCGCACGGTCGCACCCGAAATAATACAACCGCCCGAGACAATCGAGTCCAACGCCATACCGCGTCTGTCATCGTCATCAAACACAAATTTAGCCGGCGGCAATTGTTCTTGGAAAGTCCAAATTGGCCATTTCGCATCGTACAAATTCAGTGCTGGCGTGGGCGATAACAGCTCCATATTCGCTTGCCAGAAAGAGTCTAGCGTCCCCACATCGCGCCAATAGGCTTGCTCGTTCGGGAAAGCGCTCTTAAAGGGATAGGCGAACACATTATGTTTTTCGATGATCGCAGGAATAATATCCTTACCAAAATCACGATCTGAGCTTTCGTTTAGGGCATCTTTCTTGAGTTGGTCAAACAAAAACTCTGTGTTAAACACATAGTTGCCCATAGATGCTAAACACATTTCAGGATTACCCGGAGAATGCTTAGGCTGCAGCGGCTTTTCTTCAAAGCCTAAAATGCGCATCTCTTCGTCGACTTCCATCACCCCAAACGAACCCGCCGCTTCGGCGATAGGCACCTCAAGGCATGAGACTGTCATGTCTGCACCCGACTCGGCATGGGCGGCTAATAACCCCGCATAATCCATGCGATACACGTGATCGCCCGACAGCACCATCACATACTTAGGTAACTCGTGGCGAATGATGTCGATGTTTTGGAATACGGCATCGGCGGTGCCTTGATACCAGTTTTCCGAATAGCGTTGTGAGGCGGGTAAAATCTCCACCGACTCGCCTAACTCTTTCTTAAAATGGCCCCAACCGCGCATCACATGGCGGATCAAGGAATGCGACTTGTACTGAGTGACCACACCTACGCGGCGAATACCCGAGTTGATGCAATTAGACAACGGAAAATCGATAATACGAAACTTACCACCGAAATACAGCGCCGGTTTAGCACGCCAATCCGTGAGTTCATGCAAGCGAGACCCGCGCCCACCAGCTAAAATCAACGCATAGGTTTCACGAGTTAAATTACTGATATAACGAACATTAGACATAGGCTCTTACTCCGAAATCGGCAAACTGATTGCCCATAAATGGCTTCTCGATACGGCAGAAACTGCCGTATTCCCCTGAGTATTTCTCACTTGCATTCCCCATTCCTTCCATTGATTGCTGCATTCCTTTCAAACACTTAACGCTTATACTCAACCGCTATAACAAGACTTATAACCCAAAGCCCAGCCCTTACAGTTTCCAAATTTCATCGCGATAACCCGCGATCGTCACATCACTCGAAAAACGCCCGCTAGCGGCGGTATTGCGAATACTCATCTGCGTCCAAACCTGCGGATCTTTATAGGCCCGCGCCACGGCTTCTTGCACGACTCGATAACTGTCAAAGTCGGCGGCCGTCATCCATTGATCGTCGCTGCTTTCGATGGCGGCAATAATCGGATCGAAAATCCCCGGCTCCAGCAGATTGAAATGACCACTTTTGAGTAACTTCATCACCTCAGATAACGCCGGTGAATCGTCAATAATGCTGCGTGGATGATAGTGGTTACGTACCTCTGAGACCTGCTCCGCATTGAGTCCAAACAGGAAGAAGTTCTCTGAGCCTACTTCCTCTAACATCTCGATATTGGCGCCATCCATAGTGCCAATCGTCAGTGCGCCGTTCATCATGAACTTCATATTGCCCGTGCCCGATGCTTCTTTACCCGCGGTCGAAATTTGCTCGGATAAGTCAGTCCCCGGACAGATTTTTTCCATGGCGCTGACGTTGTAATTGGGTAAGAAAGCAAAACGTAGGTAAGGCGTGACTAAAGGATCGGAATTGACCATATGGGCGACATTGCTGGCGAGCTTGATGATCAACTTAGCCATAAAGTAACCGGGCGCCGCTTTACCGCCGATCAACACGCAACGTGGCACCATGTTTTCGGTGTGGCCTTGTTGGATCTGATGATAGAGATGAACCACATGTAAGATATTGAGCAGCTGACGTTTATATTCGTGAATACGCTTCACTTGCACATCAAACAACATAGATGGATCGAACTCGACGCCACATTCTTTAGCAATCATCTTCGCCAGCAAAGCCTTGTTGGCTTGCTTCACATCACGCCATTTTTGGATAAATGCCGTGTCCTGCGTGAGGGCATTGAGCGCCGTTAACTGGCTTAAATCTGTCACCCATTCTTTACCTAAATGAGCCGTCAATAACTTAGCTAAAGCTGGGTTACAATGGGCAAGCCAACGCCTTGGCGTCACGCCATTGGTGCGATTATTAAACTTGTACGGCCACAACTCATAGAAATCCTTAAACAACCCAGATTTAAGCAGTTGCGTGTGTAAACCCGCGACGCCGTTGACCGAAAAACTCGCCACAATCGCCAGATACGCCATGCGCACATGGGGATGGGGGCCATCTTGAATAATCGACATACTCGCCAGTTTGCTAGCGTCCCCCGGCCAGTGGTGGGCGACTAAATCTAAGTAGCGGGCATTGATTTCATAAATGATTTCTAAAATGCGTGGCAGCATCTGCGCCATCATGCGCACGGGCCAACGCTCTAGTGCTTCTGGCAATAGGGTATGGTTAGTGTACGCCATGGTCTGGCTGGTAATCGCCCACGCACTGTCCCATTCCAAACCGTATTCGTCGATCAATAACCGCATCAACTCAGGTACGGCAATGCTGGGGTGAGTGTCGTTCAGCTGCATCACATTTTTAGCGGCAAACTGGGTGAAATCATGACCATGACGACTCACCCAACGTTTGAGCAAATCTTGCAAACTGGCGGAGGATAAAAAGTATTGCTGACGTAATCGCAGCTCTTTGCCGTTCTCGCTCGCATCATTGGGATAGAGCACCATAGTGATCTGCTCGGCCAAGTTTTTACGGGCCACGGCTTCTGTGTAGTCGCCTTGATTAAACTCAGCTAAATCAAAGTCATTGGTCGCTTCGGCCTTCCACAATCTCAGGGTATTCACCCGTCCATTGCGATAACCGGGAACTGGCATGTCATAGGCGACGGCGAGCACATCTTGGGTTTCAACCCAAATAATGTGCCTGCGACCCTGTTTATCGACATAGGATTCAGTGTGACCAAAAAATGGCACTGTCACGTTGTGGGTCGGCACGCGCACTTCCCACGGATTACCTTCGCGCAGCCAACGGTCGGGACGCTCAACCTGATAACCGTCAACTATCTTCTGGGCGAACATGCCATATTCGTAACGTATGCCATAACCCGTCACGGATAAGTCCATACTGGCGCAGCTATCGAGGAAGCACGCTGCCAATCGACCTAAGCCGCCGTTACCTAAACCGGCATCATGTTCGGCTTCTTCTAACTCTTCCAGTGATACCGCATAGTTGCTCAAGGCATCACGGCTATCTTGCTGTAGATCTAAACTCAGCAGTGCATTACCTAGCGCCCGGCCCATCAAAAACTCAAGGGATAAATACGCCACTTGCTTGCGCTGAAAATGGCTGTCATCCACACGGGTCTGACGCCAATTGTCTAGCATCTGTTCTTTGACGCTATAGGCCAACGCTTGAAATAATTCGCAGCTCACACCTTCGCCACGGCTGAGTCCATAACGTAAATGGCGCTCAAAAGAAGCGGGCAAAGCATCGCAGGGCTCACAGGGTTCAACGGCTTTAGGTTTGGCCTGACGCTTAGTTGGCGCCTTCTTACTCGCCGTTTTTGGCGCGGATGATACGGTTTTTTCGCTGGTATTTGGGCTCAGTTCGCTTTCGTCAGTCATAGTTAATTCCTTCATTTCTTGAAAATCAAATCAGCATGAAAAAGCATGAGACTGCGATCTTGCAGCAAGTATCGCGTCGTAGAGATCTGAGCATCCAGCGGCTCAGTTTGGGTATGGATCAGGCATTGCCACGGACTCAAGTGTTCAAAGGTCGGCGGCGTAAATGCCAAAGGGTTGTCGTCGGCATTGACCATCAACAGCAGAGCTTGCTGCTTACCTTGGCCTTCTAAGTCACCAGAAAGCACCACAGATAAACTGCGGCACATAGATTCAGTCCACAGGCTCTTGGTCATTTGCTCACCTTGACGACTAAACCAATCTAAGCGAGCACCGGTATCGGCTAAAGATTCGGCCAATAACTGTTCATGAATGAAGCGTTTAGCGCATAACAACGGGAAACGTTTGCGCAGGGCGATAAGCTGCTGAGTAAAGGCTAACAGCTCAGTGTCCATGCCCTTTGCCGACCAATCGAACCAGTTCAGTTCATTGTCTTGGCAATAGGCATTATTGTTGCCTTGCTGGGTGCGGCCCGTTTCATCGCCACTCAACAACATAGGCACACCTTGGGATAAAAATAGTGTCGTCAATAAGTTACGCTGTTGACGGCTGCGAAGTGCCAGAATTGCGCTATCTTCGGTTTCCCCTTCAATCCCATAATGATGACTGAAGTTTTCTTGGTGACCGTCGCGATTATCTTCCCCATTCGCCAAATTGTGGCGCTGGGTATAACTCACTAAATCTTTGAGGGTAAAACCGTCGTGACTGGTTAAAAAATTAAGACTGGTCGCAGGCGGACGACCGCCATGCTCGAAGAAATCCCCCGAGCCGTGAAACCGCCGAGCAAATTCGGGCAACATGCTGTGATCGCCGCGCCAGAAACGGCGCATAGTGTCTCTGTATCTGTCATTCCACTCGCTAAAAGCCACGGGGAAATTACCTAATTGATAACCGCCAGGGCCAATATCCCAAGGCTCAGCAATCAATTTTACTCGGCACAACACAGGGTCTTGCAACAGCGCATCGAAGAAACCTGAGCCGGGATCAAAACCATAGGCCTCGCGACCTAGGCAGGCCGCTAAGTCGAATCGAAATCCATCGACGCCCATGATTTCTACCCAGTAACGCAGCGAATCAAGCACGAGCTGCAACATGCGTGGATGGTTGATATTTAAGGTGTTTCCGCATCCCGTATCGTTAATGTAAAAACGCTTATCGTTCGGATGCAGGCGGTAATAACTGAGATTATCTATGCCACGAAAACTAAAGGTTGGCCCAAGTCGACTGCCCTCGGCGCTGTGGTTATAGACCACATCGAGGATCACTTCGATACCCGCACCGTGGAGTGCATCCACCATAGCGCGAAACTCACCAATATCGTCGGATGACAGATAACTCGGCTCGGGGGCAAAAAAGCCAATACTGTTGTAACCCCAATAATTAGTAAGCTTTTTCTCGAGCAAAAATGGTTCAGTAAAAAAGGCCTGTACTGGAAGTAACTCGACGCACGTCACCCCAAGTTCGGCCAAATAATCGATAGCAGGCTGAGTCGCTAAACCCGCAAAGGTGGCGCGTTTATTAGGTTCAATCTCAGGATGCGCCGCCGTAAAGCCTTTAACGTGCATCTCATAAATGATGCTGCGCTCTAGGGGTTTGGGCTGAAACCTCGTCGCTACGGGCTGAATCGACTGCTTAGCAGCGATGTCGATTAATGGACGAATGTCTACGACCTTACATTTTGGCACATGGGCAGCGTTATCTAACTTACTGAAAGATAAGTCTTCATCCTTGTGATTCAGCTCGTAACCATAGTTAGACTCATGGTCGCTATATTCACCGACCAGCTGGAGGGCATAGGGGTCGAGCAATAGCTTATTGGGGTTAAATCTGTGGCCAAGCTGAGGCTCATAGGAGCCATAAACGCGATAGCCGTAGAGTTGCCCCGCCTTGAGCCCATGCACAAACACATGCCAGATTTGCTGGGTTTGCTCAGTTAACGCAATCCGCGCGATTTCTTGCTCGCCATTGTCGTCAAATAGGCATAACTCGACCGCTGTCGCGTTAGCTGAAAATAACGCAAAGTTGACGCCATCACCCTCGACACTCGCACCGAGCGGAAAAGGCTCACCTGCCCCCAAGGCCCATTTCTCACTTTGAGAAGGGTTGTTTTTAGCGTCAGGGTTGAGCTTGATATCATCAGCTGTGGGCTTTTGCATGCTAGTTAGCCTCAGCCAATCCAGTTGCAGGCCCTATCACTAGGCAACCCAAGGGCGGCACTGTGATCAGCGCGCTCTGCGCCATACCCTGCCACGGCAGCGACTCAGCAACGACAGTGCCCGCATTACCTTGGTTACTGCCACCATAAATCTGGCTATCGCTATTCAGGTATTCGCGGTAATCCCCCGCCAAGGGCAAACCAATACGGAACCCAGTGTGCAATTGGGGCGTCATATTGATGACAAACACTAACGGCGCATCACCCGCTAACCCGTAACGCACAAAGGTAAAGATGCTATCGCGGCTATTTTCACAATCTAGCCAACTGAATCCTGCCCCCTCGTAATCCTGAACCGATAAGGCTGGCATGGCTTGATATAAGTGATTGAGATCTTTAAGCCAACGTTGCACACCTTGATGCGGTTCATAAGCCAATAAGTGCCAATCTAAACTCTGGTTATGGTTCCACTCATTTCGCTGACCAAACTCGCAGCCCATAAAGAGTAATTTCTTACCTGGATGCCCCCACATAAAACCGTAATAGGCACGCAGAGTTGCAAATTTCTGCCAATCATCTCCGGGAATTTTATGCAGCAACGAGCCCTTGCCGTGGACCACTTCATCGTGACTCACGGACAACATAAATTGCTCGGTATAGGCGTACATCAAACTGAAGGTCAATTGATGATGGTGGAATTGGCGGTAAAGCGGGTCACGGCCTAAGTAGCTTAAGCTGTCATTCATCCAGCCCATGTTCCATTTAAAGCCAAAGCCGAGACCTTGCTGATCCGTCGGTTTAGTCACCCCCGCAAAGGCGGTGGACTCTTCGGCGATCATGCAAATGCCGGGGAACGCTTGGTACAGGCGTTGATTCAAAATTTGTAAGAAACTAATGGCTTCGAGATTCTCCCGTCCACCATAGGCATTGGGCAGCCATTGGCCCGGCTCGCGGCTGTAATCGAGGTACAACATGGAAGACACGGCATCGAGACGCAGGCCATCAAAATGAAACTCCCGCAGCCAGTAACAGGCATTACTCAACAAGAAACTGCGCACTTCACCGCGATCATAGTTATAAATCAGGGTATCCCAATCGGGATGTGTGCCCTTGCGAGGATCTTCGTGCTCATACAAACAAGTGCCATCGAAACGCACTAAGCCGTGGGGATCCTTAGGAAAATGCGCCGACACCCAATCGAGGATGATTCCAATTCCCGCCTGATGGCAGGCATCCACAAAGGCTTTTAACCCATTGGCATCGCCAAATCTGTGGGTCGGTGCATAGAGACCCACAGGCTGATATCCCCACGAACCATCGAAGGGAAACTCGCTGATCGGCATCAGTTCAATGTGGGTAAAACCTTGCTCCTTCACATAGGGAATAAGCTGTTCAATCAAGTCTTGATAATCAAGATATTGCTCGCCTTGCTCTCCCTTACGACGCCACGAACCTAAGTGCACTTCGTAGGCCGACATGGGCGCTTTATGCCAAGCTGTCGCCGCTCGCTTACTCATCCAAGCGGTATCATTCCAACTGTGATGGGCTTTTGGGGGCACGATAGAAGCGTTATGGGGTGCGCATTCCATTTGAGTCGCCATGGGGTCGGACTTGGTATGACGCTCACCATTTTGGTAAACCAAATCAAACTTATAGTGGGCGCCTTCAACCACATTGGGTAGAAATAGCTCCCACAAACCATTGGCAAGATGTTGGCGCATTACATGGCGAGTATCGTCCCAATGATTGAAATCCCCCACCACAGAAACCCGTTTGGCATTGGGTGCCCACACACAAAAATGCACACCTTCAACGCCTTGGGTCTGACGCCAGTTGGCGCCTAAAAACTCATAGGCGCGCTCGGCGCTGCCTTCACCAAACAGGTAAATATCGTCACTATTGAGCAGTGAATCAAACTGATAAGGGTCGACTATATCTAGCTGACACAGGGGGTATTCTACCCGCAGCAAATAGAGAAACGGTTTGACGCGTCGCCCCAGCGTACCGGCGAACAATCCCTGCTCGTTAACTTTGTCCAGACTCGCTACTTTGCGGCCATCTTTAATGCTGATCACATCCACACTGAGGGCATTGCGTAAAAAACAACGAACAATTAATGACTTACCCTCGTTGGCACTGTGCATACCCAAAAGCGAAAAAACATCAGTGTATTGACCATTAAGTAGGGCCACGTCGGCGCCATCGTAGAAATAGGCATTGGCTTGAGTCATCATTTTTCTTCCGTTTATCAGTCAATTAAACTTGCAAATTGGCACTATTTATCCGCATAACACCCCCTAATTATCGAACCTTTAGGGATGGCATAATGTGGCACTGGATCAGCAGCATTAACTCGGTAGCTGTCTCGCCGCAGCGATATTTTGTAATCGCTGCAATATCTCTGGCGAAGCCGACACTTGCGTTAAACTCAAAGGTAAGCGGCGCTGCCAGTTAGGATATTCGAGCCAAGTGCCGGGAATGTTCACCGCATGGCGATCGGCTAATAAATCACACAGTTGCACGCTGTACAGCGCACTATTTCCGCGAGCCCCTAGGGTCATCCAAGCCGTGAGCAAGGTTTGAATATCGAGTTCGGCTATCGTCACCTCGGCTAACAGACCTTGAGCGACTAACAGTGAAATCAGTTGCTGCTTTTCATGCTCCCGCCCTGCGAGCGCATCGCCCAATTGTTCGTCAGTTTCAAACAGGGATAGCTGTCGACGCAGGTGTAAATCGCTGCCACACCACCAAGCGACTAAAGTCGGCACATCGTGGTTCGCCAGCATCATCAGGCTCTGGGACTTATATTGATCCGGTGATTTAAAGCCTTGATGGTCTTTGCAGAAATAGAACAACTCATTGGAATAAATGCCAGAAGTGTAGAGACGATGAATAATGTCAGGTGGCACCAGTCCTAAATCTTCGCCAATCACCACACAGCGGGCACGTTGACTCTCAAGGCAAACGATGGCGAGCAAGGTTTCGACGGGATAATACACATAGGCACCCTGGCCGAGTTGTTTATCCAGTGGCCACCACCAGAGGCGCAGCAAGCCCATCACGTGATCGATACGCAAGGCGCCACAGCTTTCCATATTGGCGCGGATCAAGGAGATAAAATGACTGAAATTATGTTGTTTTAACTTCACCGGATCGAGGGGCGTTAAGCCCCAATTTTGCCCTTGGGGCGCAAAGGGATCGGGCGGTGCGCCGATACTGGCATGCAAACAAAACTGCTCGGCATTGGCCTGTACTTCACTGCCCTGCAGCGCTGCGCCAACGGCCAAATCACGGATTAATCCCAACCCCATGCCCACTTCTTTCGCTTTTAGCTGGCAAAGGTGTAACTGGTTTTCGGCCACAAATTGCAGGTAAAGATAGAAACCTTCCTCTTGTACAAACGCTTTTGGGCTACGTAAGTATTCCGCTTGAGCAAACTCTTGCAGCGCAGTGCCCTGCTCACGCACAAACTCATGGAATCTTTGCGCTCTGGGCGTGTCGTTCGCCAGATGCGTATCACAAAAAACGCGATATAACTGCTCAAAGGCACGGTATTTGAGCTCACTCACCTTAGGATAATCGAGCCAATTGTCACGATTCAGTAAGGCGATGGCCTCTAGCCAAGTAGCGCTTGAAAATTCAGTGGCAAGTGTTTGGTATTCAGGAACACTTTGTAATTGAATATAAAGAGGATTGAGTCTGCGGCGATCGCACGGACTATAGGGACTCGGATGCTCTGGCGCCGCAATGTCGAGGGCATGCAAGGGATTGAGTTGAATGAAATCCGCGCCCTGCGCCGCCACCAGCGCGATCAGTTGTTCTAAATCGCCAAAGTCACCTATGCCCCACTGGCTCTCGCTGCGTAAACTGTAGAGTTGAACGCTGATCCCCCAAGGTTTATGGCGCTTACCTTGGGCAACAGCCGTGAGTACGCCTTGATAAGCGGCCCGCGGTGCCACTATTAAGGTGCCAGAAAACAAGGTGCTGGTATCAGCCTCAGCCGTCACACTGCTCTGTAGCGCTGAGCTTGGCGCTTGTGCACTTGTCTCTAGGGCATGTTTTAAGCTTAAAGCTATGCGATGAAAGCCCAAACCTAACACAGAGAAATCACTCGCATTTTTGTCAGCTGCATGCGCAAATGAGTCTTGGTTTTTGATTAAGGCAGGCTTGTTAGTGAACTCTTGGCTGCTCAAGAAATAAGACGCTAAATTCACCGCCTCAGTCTCGGCGGTCATTGAGTGTTCAAGGGAAGCTTGGGTCTTGGCCTCAGCTAAATCGAGGCGTGCTAATCCCAGTTGCGTAAGATCAAGGCGATAGTGGAGATAAAGCGTTTGTTCAATGCGGTAATCGCCAATCGACTTAAGCGCCGAGAACGGCACATCAAATACGATAGACTCACCCTGTTCGCATTCAATCGCCACACTCAGATCTGAGGTATAGGTTTCAGGTAAACAAAGGCTTATCCAAGGTTCATCCACGAAACACCAATGAAATTCGGGTAACACCTGAGTCCAAGGACGGGCATCCAGCAAGTCAATTTGTGAGGCGATCAGCGCTTCAGTCAATACCGCATCGACATTAGTCAGCCCAGCATCACTCGATAACGCCTCTGTAGCAGAAGCATCAATGGCAGTCCCTGCCACAGTGTTTTTTTCCTGTAACATACAGGTCAAGATACCTTGCCTGTCTACCTCGGAAATATGGATCTCTTGGCCAAAACAATCAGTAAATTCTGCTCCAACCCCCCGCAAATACAGCAACTTTTCCAGCCCCATATTTTGTCGCCCCCGCGACCGCTCATCCATGGCTTTAGATATACAGTAACCATGCCAACCAAAAGTAACAAGAAGATGACATAAATATTTCAGGGAAATAACAAAAAACTTTTTCAAAAAATCAGTAACTTACTAGAAGCACTCAGTTAAGTTCGCGCGCAGTGACAATCGAAATAATAAACATGGAACGCACCAACTTGGGGCATGCGTTCAGCAAGAGGGCAAGCATGCTTCTCAAGGCCTTAACGAAAAGCAGTCGCGAGAGGCAGTTACAAAAGACAAGCACTAGGCAGGGAACTAAGGCATAGAAATAACATGACAGGCGTAAGACATTTATATGTCATAGCATTCGAACTAAAACCCAATGAATAAGACCCAAAACATATCGACTAGTGAGTTCGGTGCAACACTTTGTATCAATTGCACTTTATAACTTGAACAGCCTATCTCTCCTCTGTCAACATCTCATCTCGCTACAGCGTAGAAACATAATAACAACATTACATTCATGGAGCCTGATATGCCCTCGCTTATCCGCCAGAGGCTCGCTCGATGGAACGCTAAAGCAGAAACTCCCCAATGATGATTGAGAATAAGGATATGAAATGAAGAAGTTATCAGGATTACTGTTTGTCGGCTGCATAGCCTTAACCGGTTGTGAAGGAAGTACAGATGGTGATCTAACGCCGACGCCACCGACGCCCGATCCCACTCCGCCAGCCTTAGCTGCGGATGTATGTTATTTAATGAAAACCACAAAAGGCGATATCACACTCGCCATTGACTTAACGAACATGCCTATCACAGGTAAAAACTTTAAGCAGTATGTTGATAAGTCTTTCTATAACGGCACCTTATTCCATAGAACCGTTAATAACTTTATGATCCAAGGCGGCGGTTTTACCACAGGGCTCAAAAGCAAACCAGGCGATGCCCCCATCAAAAATGAAGCCGCAGTCGGTATTAGCAACAAACGTGGCACTATCTCTATGGCTCGCACGGATGATCCAAATTCTGCAACATCACAGTTCTTTATCAATGTGTTAGATAATCCACATTTGGATGCGTCTGCAAGTAGTTATGGATATGCCGTGTTTGGCAAAGTGGTTGACGGTATGGATGTGGCGGATCAAATCAGCATAGTACCAACAAAAAGTAGCGGTGGTTTCTCCAACACGCCAGTACAAGAAATTCTGATTAACTCTGTGGCTAAAACAAGCTGCCCTGCTGCTTAAGTATGTAAAAGATGCACAGCTAAACGCAAAAAAGCACTGAATCTTCAGTGCTTTTTCATTTTAAAAACGAATCGATTTTAGCGTCTAATTCATTTAAACCATGATCTAAACGATTACTCGTCGCCTTGGATCTTCCCAACCAAGAGCATAGGCGCCGCATCAATTTTATCGGCGTCCATCATAGTCGCGATACGCTCAACGGCTGAGAGCAATTGACTCTGTTCCCATTCTTCAAGATTCTGATAACGCTTAATAAAATGATCCTGTAACGGTTTAGGTGAGTCCTGTAACAGCGCTCGGCCCGCATCGCTAAGGTATAAATGCACCTTACGTTTATCAGTCTCACTGCGCAGACGGATCACTAAACCACGGCCCTCGAGACGATCGATAATGGTCGTCACTGTTGCAGGGCTCAGCGTAATTTCTTCCGCCACAGTTTTCGCCAATGGCGCATCCAATTGGGCGATTTTTTGCATCACCATCAATTGCGGCCCAGTTAAACCTGAGTGTTTGTTCAGCTGGCGAGAATGAATGTCGATAGCGCGTATCACTCGACGCAGCGAAATGAGCAGTTGTTCGTACTTTTCCATAATGTCCCGTCCCAGTTGTCCAGTGCACCTTACCAGAAAGCGCGACTGAACTCACCAAGAGGAGGCACTTTTATGGTAAAAGTCCCTTAGATTACAACATGAATTGACGCGATACCGACAACACTAGGCGCTCGTCACTGGTATCTAAGTTCATGCTGGTATCTTCAGCAGCAAGGCTGAAATCAAAGCCGCTCCAGCTGGTCATATAGGCAACGCGGAAGTGATTAAAGGATTTACCGCCATCCCATGGCCATTTGTCTTCATCGAGTGACGTCGAGCGGTCAACACTGAAGCGGATATCATGGCCTTCGGCAACGCTAATCGTATGGCCAAGCAACATAGTGTAATGTCCGCCGCCAAAACCAAAGTAGTCCCATGTGTAGGTTAACTTAGCTTCAGAGTGGCCAAGGGAAGTGTCGTAACCTAGCTTGCTATACAGCTCAGGATAGTTGTACTCATCAGAGAAGGAATCGCCGTGGTAGGTGTAATAGGCCAGCCCGACATCGAGACTCAATTGTTTATTCAACTGATAGTATTTACCCGCATAGGCATCAAGCTCCAACCAAGTGTCATCGCTGCCACCAAAGTCGACGTTCGAGGTAAAGCCGCCCACGTACCATCCCGAATCAAAACCGTAATCCAGACTGCCTTGCAGTGCTGGGCCGTTGTCCGTTTGGCTAACACCGTTAAAAGTGTAATCCGACGTCGCCGTCACAGTGGCCGATAATCCGGCATTCGCCGCAGTCGACATCAATAACAATCCGCCGGCGACAAGATAAAAACATTTTGATTTCATTATTAATTTTTCCATTAGTTAGCTAGCTCAATTTTAGTAAAGTCGATTTTGTTCTCTTTTGGCGAGCGCTCAATGGCACGAACTGTTTGCAATTGCGTCATCATGATGTAACCAAAACAACTAAAGATCAGGCCCAGTGCGATTGCACCAACCCATTGAATTTGAAGAAAGTCTAATTGAAAGAGTAATGTCAGACTGCAGAGCAACACTAAGTTAAAGCTGACATATTTAAGCTTGCCTAAACGCTCAATCGTCAGATTAAGATTGTCGGTATACAGGCGTACCAGTGAGTCGAGTGAGTTAATCACAAAGGTCACCCCTACAATCACCATCGCCAGATTATAGAAGCCCGAGGTATCTAACCCATTGGCGCTGTAGTAATAAAGCACAGTGAACCAGATGGCGATGGGAATAGACGGAAACACCATCATGGCCAGCAGCACTTGGTAGGTTTTCATCCCGCCGACAAAGCGCGAGGTAAATTGACCAATCATAATGCTCCACGCAAACCACCAGAACAGATAAAACTCATGGTAGTCGTTGATGGGTAACACAAAATGTTGAATATTGCCGAAGTAGTCGCCCAGCATGGCAAAGGTCGTAAAGAACTCGCCCACACTCGAGTCAGCCGATAAAAATGCACTGGCCCACATCATGGCAATCAAGCCTAAAAATAACCAAGTGCTGGCTAAGCTCAAAATACGCACATAACGTATGCTAGTGCTGGAATACACCGCCGCGGCGATCACCATAAATACGATTAAATAAAAGCTACCGACTATGGTTTCGCCATCACCTAATTCGGGTAAGTACCAGGGCAAATTGCTTAATAACAAATAGGCGGTAAAGGCACAGGTACCAATAATCACGATATTATTGATGAACTTGACCAAAGGAATGTCGAAGAACTTCACCCTAGGTTCAATCACACAAAAATAGAAGCAGGTTAAAAAGTAGAAACCCCAAATCAAGAAGGCCCAAAAGCCAAACTCAATCGCCAGCGGATTGGTAAAGCCGTATTCAGGACTCGCCGCCACATTGGCATAACCCGCAAACTCGGTCAGCGGAAACATGATCAAGCCGACATCAAGGCCAGAGGTGAACAGAATCGCGATAAAGGTAAACGTACGCACAGGCGTCACACCGATACAGCGAATGTTACCCCAGCGATAAATCACAAACGCAATCGCGGCAAAAGTAAACAGTATCCCTGCGGATAATAACCAGGTCATAGGATGCACTCCGTCCCAGTCGATACTGGATATAAGTAGGCATGAGGATATGAATCCATAAAATGTAACTCCATGTTTTTATTTAATAATAAAAAACTGAATCATTTTTAAAGGCAGCGCTCTGCCCTCAAGCCTTAAATATCGCTACTTAAAAAGCGCTCTGCGATAGTTAAACCCTGATAGATGTTCAGTCGTGAAAGTGATCATTTGCACACTCACTGCGGGCTGACCGACCCTTTAGATAAAATGAATCATGACCCTTATTTTGAGTAATCAATTAATGAGTTTTGAGTCATCAATTAATGAGTCACTTAAAATTGAAGCCGCCAGTCCATCGATAAGACGGACCGAGCAGGCATGTTGTGCACTTATGGCGTTAACTTACGCCGCTAACTTGTAGCTGTACTTCTTTGTGTGGTTTGCCAAGCGTCGGCAACCACAACGGCGGAATCTGCTGGCGCTAACATCTCAGCCTCTAAAATCATATCCGCAGCGCGCTCAGCCAACATGATGGTCGGCGCATTCAAATTGCCGTTCGGGATAGTCGGGAAAATAGAAGAATCCACTACCCGTAAATTCTGCAATCCGTGCACGCGGGTTTCGGGATCCACTACGGCCATCGCATCTGTGCCCATCTTGCATGAACAAGAAGGATGATAAGCACTCTCAACCGATTGACGCACAAAGGCATCGATTTGCGCATCGGTTTGCACTTGTGTGCCGGGTTGAATTTCCTCACCGCGATACTCATCGAATGGCGCTTGATTGATGATCTCACGGGTTAAACGCACGCAGGCTCTAAAGCCTTCAATATCATCAGGATGCTGTAAATAATTGAACTGGATCTTAGGTGGCGCTTTAGGATCTGCCGATACTAAGGTCACGGCACCACGGCTTTTAGGCTTGTTATGGCCTACATGCACCTGAAAACCATGCCCCGCAAAGGCTTCTTTACCATCGTAGCGCATAGCCGCAGGTAAAAAGTGGTACTGCAAATCTGGCCACTCGAGCCCCGCTTTTGAGCGAATAAAACCACAGGATTCAAAGTGATTCGTGGCCCCTAGGCCAGACTTATCTAAAATCCAACGAGCACCGATTAAGAACTTGCTGAAAGGATCTAGCTTGCCATTGAGTGAAATCGGTTTAAGGCATTTGAATTGGAAATAAAACTCTAAATGATCCTGTAAATTCTGACCAACACCGGGCAACTCATGTTGTAACTCGACCCCAGCATCGGCCAATACTTGGGGATCGCCAATGCCTGATAATTGCAGCAAATGCGGCGAACCTATTGAGCCAGCAGCTAAAATCACTTCTTTATTACAACGAATATCTTCAACTTTGCCTTTGTGCTCAATGCGAACGCCAACGGCCGCTTGCCCTTCCAATAACACTTTATGCACTAAAGTGTGGGTCAACACAGTGAGGTTACGTCTGGCCATCGCCGGGCGTAAATAGGCATTAGCGGTAGACCAACGCACGCCTTTTTTGACCGTCATGTGCATAGGGCCAAAACCTTCTTGCTGCGCTGCATTATAATCGGCGGTCGATAAATACCCCGCCGCGATGCCCGCATCCACAAAGGCTTGGTATAAGGGATTTTGCATCTGGTTGCCGTTATTCACGCCTAACGGCCCAGACTCGCCGCGATACTCATCGCCACCAAAGGCCCAGGTTTCTGCCTTTTTAAAATACGGCAAGCAATGGCTATAATCCCAGTTGGTCGCCCCTTGCGCCTGCCACTCATCAAAGTCCCTGGCATGACCACGGACATACACCATGCCGTTGATCGAAGATGAACCGCCAAGCACTTTGCCCCGAGGGCAATGCATCTTGCGATTATCTAAATGCGGCTCAGGCTGCGTCTCAAACTGCCAAGCATATTTAGGGCTGTTCATCGGAATCGATAACGCCGTCGGCATCTGAATAAAGATGCTCTTATCGCTGCCACCGGTTTCTAATAACAGTACTTCGTTTTTAGGATCCTTAGACAGACGATTAGCGAGCACACACCCTGCAGAACCGGCGCCGACTATGATGTAGTTATAATATTTTTGCTGGAGTGAATGGGCCAAAATGCCTCCTTAAAATGGGCTTTCTAAGGGCTGTAGACCCACGTAAACGGCTTTAACTTGGGTGTAATGCTTGAGTGTCTCGCTACCGTTTTCACGGCCAATACCCGACAACTTATACCCACCTACCGGCATTTCGGCTGGCGATGCACCATAGGCATTGATCCAACAAATACCCGCTTGTAACTGATGAATAACCCGATGTGCGCGGCTGATATCTTGGGTGAACACCCCAGCAGCTAAGCCCATGGCGGTATTGTTTGCCCGAGCAATCACTTCGGCTTCATCTTTAAAGGTGAGTACCGACATCACAGGGCCAAAGATTTCCTCTTGGCAGATGCGCATCTCGTCGGTGCAATCGGTGAAAATGGTTGGGGCGACAAAGTAACCATTGGGAGCATTTTCAGGCGTTAACGCTGTGCCACCAGTTAGCAGAGTTGCGCCGTCATCGATACCTTGCTGAATATAATCGAGCACTTTTTGCTGATGATCTTTGGAGATCAACGCGCCAAAGTTAGTCTCTGGCGCCATAGGATCGCCCACCACAATATTGGCTTGGGTACGGGCGAGCAGCTTCTCAATAAAGTCTTGATAAACTGACTCATGGACAAACACTCGCGTCCCATTGGTGCAGACTTCACCTTGGGTGTAGAAGTTACCGAGCATGGCACCTGAAACGGCATTGTCGATATCGGCATCGTCAAATACGATAAGCGGTGATTTACCGCCGAGTTCCATAGTGACGTCTTTTAATGAACTTGCCGCCGCGGCCATGACTTTCTTACCGGTACCGACTTCACCAGTGAAAGACACTTTGGCAATATCCGGGTGTCCCGTTAACCAAGCGCCAACCTTGCCATCGCCCATCACGACGTTAAATACGCCATCGGGCAAACCCGCTTCACTTAAGAGTTGCGCTAATTTCAGTGCGCCAAGCGGCGTTTCTTCCGAAGGTTTAAAAATCATCACATTGCCGCTGGCTAAGGCAGGAGCGGCCTTCCAACAGGCGATTTGTAATGGGTAATTCCAGGCGCCAATGCCAGCACAAATGCCTAAGGGCTCGCGGCGAGTGTAATAAAAATCTCCACCGACTTGCTGCTGTGCGCCTTCAAGCCCTGGGGCAATATGGGCGAAAAACTCAATGGCATCAGCGCCTGTGACCACATCAACCACTGAGGCTTCTTGCCAAGGTTTACCTGTGTCGCGCACTTCGATTGCCGCGAGTTCATCATTACGATCGCGCAATAATGCGACCGCGTTTAATAGAATACGACTGCGTTCGGTGGCACTCATGGCAGACCAAATCACAAAGCCTTTTTTGGCGCTCTCGATGGCCGCTTGCTGAATTTTTTCATCGGCCACTTGCACTCGGTACGCCAATTGCCCTGTGGCAGGATTGACGACGTCGAAGGTTTCGCCGCTATCGTTTGCGAGCAACTGACCCGCAATAAAGTTGTACTGTACTTCTACTGACATGTTTTGACTCCATGCTGCTTTATCACATTGTGGATAAAGGTTTTGCATAATTTTTCGGCCTGAACAAAATCCTGCTCAGGGGTTTCACTTAAGGCGCTGCGTAACCAAAATCCATCGATCATCGCCGCCGTTTGCTCAGCAGCCATCAGGGCAAACTCTTTGGGCAACACGTGCCGAAAGGAAAAATGTAAGTTGCTGTATAAGCGGCGACTATTGATATTCTGCAAACGGGCTAACTGGGGATCGTGGACGGCCTGTGCCCAAAAACTCAGCCAAGTGTGAGTGACATTTCGTGAGCGCTGTAACTCGGTAAAATTCGCTTCAACTATCATCATTAAGCGCTCTGTTGGCGCCAACACTTGTCCTTGGATTCGATTGAGCAACGCCTGCTTTAACTGCTCGAGCAAGTGACGCAGCGTCGCTTGGATCAAGCCCTGCTTACCACTGAAATAATGACTGATGATCCCCGACGACATCCCCGCCAACTGACTAATGCTGTTGATGGTCGTGTGCTGCAATCCATGCAAGGCAACCGATGCTAATGTCGCATCGATAAGCTGCTGTCTGCGTATCAATTTCATTGCGGCTTTAGGCATAAATACTCAAGGAATAACCACTCTCTCAATACTCTGAACGACGTTAATTGAACGTTCAATTAACAATCATGATAATGATTAGTGATGTAACTATCAACCTAAAATAGCACAGTGACAAAGCTCACAAGTTAGTTATGTAAAAAAGAATTAATGTGTAAAAACAAGATAAATGTATAGATTTCTTTGACTTGCGGCCCTACCACAACCACAGCAGCACGCATAAATTAATGTTAGATATCAAACTAATTAACTGGAGTTAATGCTACGAATGAGAGTCTTAATGAGGTTTAACCTCTGTTAGATTTAACAATTGAGCCGTCAAATGTTAGCTAAAAAGTGGGATGAAAAGTGAGATAACAAGACCAGTAAAAAACACACAGAAATGATGCGTCATCACGGCGCTACCCCCCAGAAAAACCATATCGTACGCCAACACTAATACCCGTCATAAAAGTCCGAAGTTTAGTTACCGAGTTCCAACTTTAGTGGGAAATTGCCTCCAGATAAGCGCCGAACTCGATCGAGCTCACACTTTCACTACCTCCAAATTGGTAGCTTGATCACCAGAAAAGAACACAACTTAATCTTTACAAGCAAATAGGTGGATTTTATGGCTGCTAAATTTTTTATTCCTTCTGTCAACGTATTAGGCCAAGGCGCAGTGGATGACGCTATCGGTGACATCAAAACCTTAGGCTTTAAACACGCACTCATAGTGACAGACAAACCCTTAGTCAAAATTGGCTTAGTCGGTGAAGTGGCCGAAAAACTCGGTCAAAATGGCATTACCTCCACCATCTATGATGGCGTACAACCTAACCCAACCGTGACGAACGTCGAAGCCGGTTTAGCCCTGTTAAAAGCTAACAAGTGTGACTTTGTGATTTCACTCGGTGGCGGCTCACCCCATGATTGCGCCAAAGGTATCGCCCTTGTTGCCACCAATGGCGGCAGCATTAAGGATTACGAAGGGTTAGATCAATCCGCAAAACCACAGTTGCCATTAGTGGCTATTAATACGACGGCAGGTACTGCCAGTGAAATGACGCGCTTTTGTATCATTACCGACGAAGCCCGCCACATTAAAATGGCGATTGTCGATAAGCACACTACGCCTTTGCTGTCGGTCAATGACCCTGAGCTCATGCTGAAAAAGCCTGCGAGCCTCACGGCCGCAACCGGTATGGATGCACTGACTCACGCGGTTGAAGCCTATGTGTCTATTGCTGCCAACCCGATCACCGACGCCTGCGCGATCAAGGCCATGGAATTGATTCAGGCTAACTTAGTCAACGCGGTTGAAAACGGTCAAGACATCAACGCCCGTGAACAAATGGCCTACGCACAGTTCTTAGCGGGTATGGCCTTTAACAATGCCAGCTTAGGTTATGTGCATGCGATGGCGCACCAGTTAGGCGGTTTCTACGATCTGCCCCACGGTGTGTGTAACGCCCTGCTGCTGCCCCATGTACAGGAATATAACGCCCAGGTCGTCCCTGCTCGCTTAAAAGACATTGCCAAGGCTATGGGTGTGGATGTGTCCAGCATGACCGATGAGCAAGGTGCCAGTGCGGCGATAGCGGCAATCAAAAAGCTGTCTGTTGCGGTTAAGATCCCAGAAAATCTGACCTTGTTAGGCGTGAAAGCGGAAGATATTCCAACACTTGCGGATAACGCGTTAAAAGATGCCTGTGGATTCACCAATCCAAAACAAGCGACCCATGCGGAGATCTGTCAGATCTTCACTAATGCGCTGTAATTGTGCGCTGTAATCGCCATACTTTATCAATCGCAAGTTATCGCACAGCAATCGTGCGCTAACTTGCTGGATAACGACTGATTGTCCTGCTAGTGCGTAAACACGACTTCATCCTCCAATGAATGCGTTTTGGGCTCCAATAGTGCACAAAATATCGCTGCACTATTGAGGCCTTTTTTATACCGGTATCGACAAGGTTACTATCTTAAAAATTGAGCAACAAAAACCAACATAAAACTCAGTGTCTATGCACCTTTGCACTGACAAAACACTCACAAATCCACATATTCAAGAAGAAAGGATCTGAACCTCAAATATTCATAGCAAAATGATATAAAAAACGTGATCTCTGTGGGTTACAGACTGTTACAGATCCGATAAGATGGCCCCAGTTCGCTTTTTCCCTGCAAAAGATGAAGCCAGCTGAGAGGCCCGTTCTAACGAATGGGCCTCTGTCCATTCTGCCTTCTGCGTTTCCTCTGCGACAACTTATACTGCCACTTAATCGTATTACGCCCACCAAAGCCTAATTAACCTATTTACTCCGCTGTTCACTCTTTTTATCACTTACACTCAATAAGACTTACTGACGACCAAGTTGTTGCTTTATTAATCAGTAATTCAGCAAAAGCGAAACTTCACCCAAAACTGAGATCTAGCACAAAGTTATTGGCATAAAACTCATGCTAAATAGAGACATGACAGATTAAGTAAATGGTTAATTTTCATGCAGTAACTATCCTTCTCCGTCAAAAAACATCAAGGCTAAATAGACTTAATTAATGATTGACCGAATTCAAAAACGATGCCTATGATGGCAACAATATCCTCGAACAGGTAGGTACGCTATGACTGCAATCACCCATGTATATAACTACACAGTTAGATGTCCACATTACAAAGATCCTGAACATCCCGTTACTTGGTTAAATCATATTGAAATGAACCAGTCCTGTGAAATCGCGTTAAATCGCATCACTAAGTGGCACGAGCTTTCTGGGGATAAGTCCTTCGAAACAAATAAGTTTGTGGTTCGTAAAGCCGAAAATGAAGATGCTTACTTCTCAATGCAGAGTGACAGACTCAAAAATGACGGCCATGCCTTAGTCACCTTTAAAATCTTTTTAGATGATTGCTGTGACGATGCTGCACCGGAAGAAATCATGCAGCACCTGATTGAAGACTATCAACAACGCTTAGCCAAACTCGAATAATCTTTGCAGTATTATTTAGCGACCTTAGACGCCAGTGCGCAAAACGCCACTGGCGTTTTTATTTGCTGAATTCATAAAACTTAAACTCCGACGTCATTTCGCCCCATCTGCTCCACACCTCTTGCTCAAACTTGCCTAAAGACATTACGACAGCGATTCGGCAAATAATGGTGCCATAGCGTGATTAAGCTCAAGATCTGTTATATTGTCCCGAATGTTATTTGGCACTGTAAAAATGGCAGGGCTCAGTAAATTGAGTTACGAACTTAAATTGAGGATTAGCATCACAATGAATAAAGCGACGCTCATTATTATTCCTTTATTGCTCGCTACATCCGCCTGTGCGGATTTAAAGGACGCAGGCCGTGCCATCGGCACAACCACTAAAGATGTCACCACTGAGATAGGTCACGCGACCCGAGACACCACCAAAGCCATAGGACATGCCTCGCGGGATGCCGTCAAATCGGTAAAAGAAGATTTAACCAAAGACTAATCACAGTGACGCCTAGGCGTCACTGTCTGTTTTAAGTATCTTATCTATTCAAACGTCACGCATTTCAAGCGCCACACCCGCTAAGCCGCATTCGCCCGAATACCGTGGGGCACAGGCAATCCTTGGGCATTCACATGCACAAACACCATCTTATCTATGCTCACCACTGGCGCCTGCGTCATCTTATTGCGCACTTGGCAGCTTACGGTAATCGAACTGTGGCCGAGGCTCACCAGCTCCAGACCAAACTCGATCACATCTCCTTGATGCGCTGGCGTCATAAAGTTGATTTCTGAAATCAGCTTAGTCACATGGCTGGTGCTCTTCATCTGGCAGGCAGCAAAAATAGCGGCCTCCTCGTCTATCCAGCTGAGCAACTGACCGCCAAACAATGTATTTGCTGGATTTAAATGTTCAGGCTTAACTAAACGGCGACTGTAATATTTCATGGCGGTGACCTCAATGTGAATGCCAACAATCAGCTTTAATGCGCTATAACTTCCCACTGTATTCAGAGCATTTTTCAGGCCACAATTGATAGCCATTACATAACAATGAGATAGCAATAAGCTGCTGTAAAATAATCCGATTACTGCACCAAGTCGTATCAGAGTTGCACCATATGATACCAATCAGCAAAAAAATAGCGACTCATAGAGTCGCCAAGCTAAGGCAAGCAAAAACTTACTGGGTAGGAAGTTAAGTCACAAAATTTGACTTAAAAACCCGCACAGCACATGTAGGCGAACTGCACGGGGGACAATAGCTGCAGAGCAGCTAAACACAGGCTTACGGGTAACACTCTTTCATACTCGACTCGATATTTAAGCTGCAAGCTCGGTAACTCATCACAGTCCGCCCTTGCCCTCTATTTCGAGTTTTTAACCACGCCTCACCACATACATCAACGTAAGGCGTGCTGAGGAGTGATCCACAATCACAATGGATCATCCTAAGCGCTGCTTACTGCTTAAAACTGTTCTTCTTCGGTAGAACCTGTCAGTGCGGTCACTGATGAATGACCACCTTGAATAACCGTAGTCACTTGGTCGAAATAACCTGTGCCCACTTCCTGTTGATGCGCGACGAAGGTGTAACCTTTCTTCGCTGCAGCAAACTCAACTTCTTGAACTTTTTCAACATAATGCTTCATGCCTTCGCCACGAGCATAGTCGTAAGCGAGGTCGAACATGTTGTACCACATGTTGTGGATGCCGGCTAAAGTGATGAACTGGTACTTGTAGCCCATGTCTGACAATGCTTGTTGGAAGCGCGCGATAGTGGCGTCGTCCAGATTTTTCTTCCAGTTGAACGAAGGCGAACAGTTATACGCTAACAGTTGATCTGGGTACTGAGCATGAATCGCTTCAGCAAAAACACGCGCTTCTTCAAGATCCGGTTTAGCGGTTTCACACCAAATCAAATCCGCATACGGGGCATAGGCAAGACCGCGAGAAATCGCTTGGTCAAGACCCGCTTTAACACGGTAGAAACCTTCATTCGTACGCTCGCCAGTCACGAAATCACGGTCGTATGGGTCGCAATCTGAAGTTAACAAATCGGCCGCGTTAGCATCGGTACGGGCAATAACCAGTGTATCCACACCGCTCACATCCGCCGCTAAACGTGCAGCAACCAGCTTTTGTACCGCTTCTTGGGTTGGCACTAATACTTTGCCGCCCATGTGACCACATTTCTTCACTGAAGCTAACTGATCTTCAAAGTGAACGCCAGCAGCGCCCGCGTCGATCATCGACTTCATCAGTTCGAAGGCATTTAATACGCCGCCAAAACCCGCTTCTGCGTCAGCAATGATTGGCAGGAAGTAATCAACAAATTTTTCATCTTCAGGATTAACGCCATTGCCCCATTGAATTTGGTCAGCACGACGGAAAGAGTTATTGATACGGGATACCACAGCTGGCACTGAGTTCGCTGGGTATAAAGATTGATCTGGGTACATAGTGCCGGCTAAGTTAGCATCGGCAGCCACTTGCCAACCAGAAAGGTAAATCGCTTCGATACCCGCTTTCGCCTGTTGTACCGCTTGACCGCCCGTTAACGCACCGAGCGAATTCACGTAGCCTTTTTTAGCGCCGCCGTTAACCAGTTCCCATAACTTAGCCGCACCACGCTTAGCGATAGTATTCTCAGGCACGATTGAACCGCGAAGTGCAACCACTTCTTCCGCGGTGTAAGGACGACGCACGTTTTTCCAACGTGGGTTTTCTGCCCAATCTCTCTTGATTGCATCAATCTGCTCTTGACGTGAATTCTGAGTCGTTGCCTTAGTCATAGTGTCGCTCCTTTCTCTTTGATGTTGTAGCTATCATGAAACTGCCCCCCAGTTTCACTCTGCTAAATTGTTTGGTTGGCGGTAGCCCCGCCACAGCTAAATCTGATTGATATAAAACGGTTCAAGCAAATGGGTTCATCCTAGGCTGTCAGCATTTCGTAACCGGGTAAGGTTAAGAAATCGACCAGCTCGTCGGAGGTGGTAATATCTTCGAGCAATACCGCCGCTTGGGTGAATTTGCCATGGGTGAATCTGTCGCTACCCACTTCTTTTTTCACGTTTGACAGCTCTTCAACCAACATGTCTTTAAAGAGTTGCTTGGTCACGAGTTTGCCGTTTGATAGCGACTTACCGTGTTGGATCCATTGCCAAATTGAAGCTCTAGAAATCTCAGCCGTAGCTGCATCTTCCATTAAGCCGTAAATGGGTACGCAACCGTTGCCGCTGATCCACGCCTCTAAATACTGCAGTGCGATACGAATGTTCAGACGCATCCCCTGTTCGGTGCGCTCACCGTCGCAGGTTTTAAGCAGTTCGCTAGCCAGGATTGGCGCGTCGACATCACGGGTAATATGCAATTGATTACAGTGATCTTGGCCTATGTATTCGTTGAAAATACCCATAGCGGTATCGGCAAGACCAGGGTGTGCCACCCAAGTGCCATCGTGGCCGTTACGCGCCTCGAGCTCTTTATCTCGACGGACTCGTTGCAATACCGCTTCGTTCTGAACCGGATCTTTGGCTGGAATAAAGGCCGCCATACCGCCCATCGCTAACGCACCGCGTTTGTGGCAGGTCTTAATCAAGAGTCTTGAATAAGCGCTTAAGAAAGGCGTATCCATAGTGACGGCTTGGCGATCCGGTAAGACTCGGTCGCTATGACGCTTTAATGTTTTGATATAGCTGAAGATGTAATCCCAGCGACCACAGTTCAGTGCGACGATATTGGAACGCAGCTCGTAGAGGATTTCGTCCATTTCGAACACGGCCGGCAACGTCTCGATCAGGCAAGTACATTTAATCGTGCCCGCTTGCAGACAAAATCTTTCCTCAACAAAAGCAAACACTTTTGCCCACCAGCGCGCTTCAACATGACTTTCTAACTTAGGAATATAAAAGTATGGACCACTGCCCTTGGCCAAAAGTTGGCGATAGTTGTGGTAGAAATACAGTGCGAAATCAAACAGTGAGCCTGGAATCGCTTTGCCGTTAAACTGCACGTGTTTTTCTTTAAGATGCAGACCACGAACGCGGCAAATAAGCACTGCCGGATTTGGTCCTAATTTGTAGTGCTTACCTGTGTCCGGTGCTGTGTACTCAATATCACCACGCACGGCATCACGTAGATTGATTTGACCTTCGACGACTTTTTCCCAGCTTGGTGCTAAAGAATCTTCGAAATCGGCCATAAACACTTTGGCATTGGCGTTGAGTGCGTTAATCACCATCTTACGTTCAACGGGACCTGTGATTTCTACGCGGCGGTCAAGCAAGTCATCGGGAATACCGCGAATTTGCCATGCACCATCACGAATAGCGCGGGTTTCAGGCAGAAAGTCGGGTAATGATCCTTTATCGATACGCGCTTGCTTATCTTTACGTTTAGCGAGTAAGGCAGGTACTTCGTCGGCAAATTCACGACAAAGGGATTCGAGTAAGGCGACAGCCCCTTCGGTAAAGATGACTTCTTGGCCTGGAATGTCACGACCCACAATATTAAGCGTGGCGTTTGCTGTAGCTTTACCCAGTGTCGAATTCAATTGCTGTTCACTCAAAGTGTGTTCCGTCATCTTGATGCCCTCCCAAGAGGCTCCACTATCACAGGCTTAACGCTGACATATAAAGCAGTAGCATCCCCAATCACCGCTGCTTATAAACTCACCAAAAAACCATCAAATGTTTGTTTAGAACTAAAACTTACCGACAAACGTTTGTATTTGCAACAGTCCAAGATTGACAAAAACGGGCATTAACCTAAGTAAAAACCATGCTAAAATTGGTCTGACCAAGTAATAAAAAACAATTTAAGATAATGATATAAATCACATTAAACATTTTAATTACATTTGAAAATTTGAATTAAATGAAACTTGTCAGACAACTTTACCAACCTCTATGCAAAGTAATTATTTACGTAATTAAATTACTTATAGTAAATATATAAATACATCATTTGCACCCTATTAGACCTAAGTAGAAAATACCCAATGTTTTGAACTAACCTAGAGGGAAGCAAGCTAAATCTATATAAATCATAATGATAATGACTGCCACCATCACCACAAATTAAAACGACCGTTTTATTTTGACGTTTACGTAAACGAAATTACGGCCGAGTGTAATACCAGCTAAGCACTAGGTTGCGTTTCCCGATCAACAAGGTGGGATGTGATGGTTAACTCAAAAAATAAATCACTTTTTTATAAAAAAAATGAAACAAATTTGAAATTACAACGGGATGGAGCGTAAAACCGCCCTTTTATGACGCTTCTCTCTTGCTAGAACCCATTACTGGTTTGCTCGCAAAGATGCTTTTTGCAGCATTCATTGGCAGCACTGCACATTTTGACAATAAGAACTGAAACATTTGTTGCCAACTTAAATGCAAATCATTACTATTCGCGACCTATTTATTTGGGGGAACCATTAATGAAACCATTTCGTTTGTCGCTAACTGCACTCGCCTGCCTTTCTGTTTTATCACAAACCGCACACGCCGAAGCCAACTCGACATCAGCAAATGCTGAAGCCAACGTTGAGCGCATCACGGTTTATGGCAGACAGAACTCAGTAGTGAAGAATTCAGGGCTGGCGACTAAATCCGACATGTCTCTTATGGAAACCCCAGCAGCTGTAGTGATTGTTGACCAAGAGCTGATCGAAACCCAAGGTACAGATAATCTGCAGGACTTGATCCGTAACATCAGTGGCGTGACTCAAGCGGGAAATAACTATGGCATTGGTGACAACATAGTCATCCGTGGTTTAGGCGCAAATTACACCTATGACGGTATGTATGGCGGTGCAGGCCTAGGAAATACCTTCAACCCTACGCGCTCTTTAACCAACGTTGAATCCGTCGAAGTATTAAAAGGCCCAGCGACTGGACTCTATGGCATGGGAAGTGCTGGCGGCGTGATCAATCTGATTGAAAAGAAACCGCAGTTTGAGTCAAAGCATAAGTTCAGCGCCGAAATGGGCCAATGGGACACCTACTCCCTTGCTCTAGATAGCACGGGCGGCCTGAGTGATGATGTCGCCTACCGTTTAGTGGCTAAATCTGGCCGCAGTGATGGGTATCGCGATATAGGTACAGACAGAGACGAAATCTATGGCGCCTTAAAATGGGTATTAAGTGATAGCCAAGATTTAATGCTTTCAGGTGCTTACATCAAAGATGCTATTGCCGTTGATTCAATTGGTCACCCGATTCGGATTTACAATGCAGAATCTGTCGGCGGCAAGGGCGCTGGCGAGGTTACGTGGCAAGATCTGGTCAATGATCCCAATGGTAATGGTCTACAACTCACCGATGCACAGCGTCAGCAGTTAGCGGCCTCGTTGTCGGACGCTGACGGCTTAACACCCTATTCGTTTGGTGATGCAGGGCTGATTTCGCCGATGGCGAAGGACAATGAGGGTGAAGAGTTAAGATTTAAACTGACACATAATATCTATTTCACTGACAATTTGTTCCTCAATCAACAATTGCAGTATCGCGACTACACGTCAGGTTTCGCCCGCCAAACAGGTGCCTATAACTACGTCTATTGGAAGCGTAACATCAAGATTAAAAACGTTCTTACCGACGTGATTAACGAAGAGCCTAGATCGCCATTAGTTGAAAATGGCGTACTTTATCCTTTTGCCGCAAGACGTCAGGAATACCGTAAAGTCGATGCCGACGAGACGTCGTGGCAGTACTTTGCCGATCTACGTTATGACTTCCAAATTGGCAATATAGACAATGAATTATTGGTCAATGCCAACTATGAAGACCGTAATATTCGTTTCCAGCAATATTCTATCTTCGATGCCGATCAAATCTATAAAAATAAGGATGGAGACATCACTTATCAAGGTTCCCTGCCTTATATTTACGACATCCGTAATCCTAATTGGGGCACAGGTAAGTTTGAAGACTATGACCCACTCAAGACCGCGAACTATGACAAAAAGGTCAGCGCTTGGGGTTTAGGCGTACAACACGTGGGATATTTAGGACATGGCTTCACCACGCGTGTAGGCGTTGCCTTTAACGAGATAAAACAAAGTTATGAACACTTAGGCCTTGATCCTCGCTACAGCATTAGCCAATCCCAAGCGACTCCAGAGGCCGATACCACAGATAACGGCATCACCTATAACTTAGGCTTGACCTACATGCCGATAGAGGATTTATCATTCTTTATCAATCACTCAAAGGGACGCACCGCCTACAGTGTGCTCGATGCAGTAAAAGATAATGCTACCAACCGAGATGATTCAGAATCGATTAGTAATGATTTAGGTATGCGCTTTAAGGCATTTGAGGATCAATTACTGGGCTCACTGGTATTGTTTAAAAGCTCGCGCACTAATGTCGCCTATAACAATCCTGATTATACCAATGGCATATTAACACCTAACATCCCAGTGTATTTGTACAATGGCAGCGAAGACACTCAAGGTATTGAACTCGATCTTAATGCCCACTTAAACGACAGCTGGCGTATCAACCTTAACGGCATGTACCAAGATGCAAGGGATAAACAAAATCCAAGTAGTTTAACCTACAATAGCCGTCAAAAAGGCGTGCCTTATGTCACTGCCAGCGCTTGGGTGACCTATGGCGCCGATTGGTTTAGCTTATCAAGCCCAATCGAATTAAGCCTTGGTGCTAAATTTGTAGATGATCGCAGCACGCACTCTAGCTCATTTGGTATTCCAGACGGTTACGTGCCTAGCTATACTGTCGTCGACTCGGCGGTGAGTTACAGCACTGATTCTTGGAAAATCCAGCTTAATATCAATAATCTATTCAATAAAGACTATTACAGTAAAGCGATGTTCTTAGGCGGTATGCCGGGTGAAGAACGCAACGTCAAACTGCAATATAGCTATAGTTTTTGAACGCTAAATAGTTTTTAAGCGCTAAACAGCAGCGCGAAAGTGGATATGTTTCCAACAGAAAAAGAGAGCATTTATGCTCTCTTTTGACATCTAAATCCTCAACCGATAATGGCAAATGATACCCAGCGTATTAACTGACATTCTCCCTATCGCCGCGCATAAGGGATTCCAACTCTGCCTTACCCTTATTCGATAGATTGATTAACGTCGCTAAATCATTTTGATGAGCCGCACTCGCAATCACCAGTTTCTTATCATGCTCAGCAAAGATTTTTACCCGCTCGTTGGCTTGTACCTGAGATAGACCTAAACCTTGGAGGATCTTCTCACTGGCCGAGAGCGCCGAGCCAAAGGTCTCACGAAAGACATCTGTCACCCCAAGGCTCATCAAACGATAAGCATGGTTACGATCCCTTGCCCGCGCGACTATGTGGATATGGGGAAAATGGGTTTTCACTTGCTGGGCGATTTCGATGGAATCCTCAACACTGTCAACAGCCAGCAATAACAAACGCGAGCGCGCGATCCCCGCCGACATCAACATGTCTAAGCGTCTGGCATCACCAAAATAGACCTCACCGCCATATTTGCGAATCACATCCACATGGCTCGCATCCTTATCCAATGCGACAAAAGGGATCCCAGAGGAGGCCAAAATACGCCCGGTTATCTGGCCTACTCGGCCAAAACCGGCAATCACCACTTCAGATTCGGTGACATTAATCGTATCTGGCAGGCGAGTGTCCACCACCTTTGCCTTAGTTGCGCGAAACAGGGTAAACAATATCGGCGTTACCGCCATAGACAAACCAATCGCCAGCACTAGCACTTGCGCAATTTTATCGCCGACAATGCCAGATAACTGCGCCTGGGATAACAGCACAAAGGCAAATTCACCGCCTTCGGCAAGGATCAACCCCAACGCAATACTCGGTCGCCATTTGTGGTGCCGAATGCGGCCCAGCACCATCAGCACAAACGTTTTAATCAGCAGCATCGCCATCAAAATACCTAAGATAAGTAGCGGATCTGATATCAATAATTTCAAATCCATACTCATACCGACCGCCATGAAAAACAGCCCGAGCAATAAGCCTTTAAAGGGTTCGATGTCGGTTTCGAGTTGATGTCGATAACTTGAGTTTGCGAGCATAATACCCGCCAAAAATGCCCCCATACCCGCAGAGAGTCCAAGCCACTCCATTAACTCAGCGCTGCCCATCACGAGCAGTAACGCAAAAGCGGTGAGCACTTCACGCACCCCGCTGCTTGCTACTAATTTTAGGAGTTTTGGCAGTAAGTATTTGCCCACTAACACAAACCCTACTAGGGCTAGACAGGTCCAATACCAAGGCACGGCATGATGTTCAATCTGCGCCGAATTGGGCGCCAAATATGCCGTCAGCAGCAACATGGGGATAACGGCAAGATCTTGCATCAACAAGACACCAAAGGCATCACGCCCGAGTGGGGTTGTGAGCAACCTATGCTCACTCATTAACTGCACGGCAAAGGCTGTCGATGATAAAGATAGCGCGGCGCCAACCACTAAAGCTGCGTCAACAGACAAGCCAAAGCCCCAAGCCAAACCACCAATCGCAGCCCATGACAACAACAATTGACCACTGCCTAAACCAAAGATAGCACTGCGAAGTTCCCATAATTTACTTGGATTCAATTCGAGTCCAAGTACAAACAACATCAGCACTACACCTAACTCGGCAAAATGTAATACAGCAGCAGGATCAGAAACTAAGGCCATGCCGCCTGGGCCTAAAATGATGCCAGCACCTAGGTAGGAAAGAATCGGGCCGGCGCCAAAACGTTTACCCAAAGGAACAAAAATAACCGCCGCCAATAAAAATAGCAGCACCGACGTGAGTAAACTCGACTGTTCCATGAAGGCTCCAACGGAAAAAGGAATGCGCAGTGTTCCATATAATAGCCCAGCCGCAGCTAGGCGAATTAGCAACTATGATATCCCATTTATTTATTAACAAGGTCAAGGCAATTCATTAAAAATGAGAAAATTTTGGTACGAAAACACTTAAGCGTGGGGGGAAATCAACTGGAGCAACAAAGCTGGGTAAAAGAGCGTTCAGAGACGCCTTAGACTGTTATCGCATTTTTGTTAGTGGCGGCAAAACCCAAAACGAGACATAAATGAAGGAAGGATAAAAACCAGTAAGGACTTTTGCCAACTCAGGATGAGACTAAATGCTCACTCGGCTTACATTACACCGAGGGTGATGCGATATGACGCCGTAAATCAGTTGCCTGCTTGTCACATTTTAAGATGTCAGAATAGCGTACTACGGCATTGCGGCCATTGGCCTTAGCGGCATAAAGCGCCATGTCGGCTCGGTGAAATAATGGATCTAAACTCAGATCATCAGCCATTAAACCGCTCACGCCAAAACTCGCCGTAATGACGAACTTATGTCCTGAATGTTGGGTATCAATGGCCTCGATACGGGCTCGGCACTGCTCAGCCACTTCCATGCCTTTCTCTTCATCGGCATAGGGTAATAAAATCGCAAACTCCTCGCCGCCGATACGAGCAAAAACATCACCATTTCGGATATGGGATTTAAGGGAATCAACCACCTTTTTAAGCGCCCAATCGCCGGAACCATGCCCAAAAGAATCGTTGATCCGTTTGAAGAAATCCAAATCAAATAAAATGACACAGAAATCCCCACCGCGGGCCGTGGCTTGCACAAAAAGGTTTTCCCCTAACTCTTGCCCTGCACCGCGATTCAAGATGCCTGTTAATGCATCCATTCTCGCCATACGCATAAACTTGCGTTTCTGCATCTGGCCTACAGCTAATAAAATCCCGAGGAAGAACAGTCCGCCTACTAGAATAGTGACAAACATCAGCATATTGGTGTATTCGCGCTCTTTTACCGTTTGCTGAGCGACATACAGTTCACGTTCCTTATTCAATAAATTAATTTCACGTGACTGTTCATCAGCATTAAACTTTGCCGCCTGATACGCTAACGTTTTCATTTTCGCTTCATCAAACATCAGCTGATTGTAATACTGCTCTTTTTTCGAATATTCATAGGCTTGTTCAAACTGTTTATTCTCAGCATTTAAGCCCGCTAACACTTTAAAGACAGTATGTTTTAACTCGGTATAACTAGGATCATTAGGTAATGACGTAACGAACTTGGCATGCTCGACCACCTCAGCAGATTGCTTTAGTGCAAAATACGCTTCGGTTAACAAAGAATGGACACTATTAATTTCTAGTTGAAAATTAAAAGACTCATATCCCTTTAATGCTTTCAAAAGTAAAGCAACTGCAGCAGAGTATTCTTGCAACCTTAACTTAGACTCACCCATCCCTTTCAATGCAATAAACGAAATCAATGGGAAGCCATTAGACTCACAAAAATCGTGTGTGTACTGGAATTCATCAAACGCCTTAGTAAAGGCCTCTAGCTCTAATTGATAAACTGATAAATACAACTTTGCAGTACAGATATCTTTTACATTATCTGCTGAAGCAAGCGATTCTGCCTTAGCCGCGTAGGTTCCCACCTCTTCTTTTATGCCCATTGCAGAGTACAAACTGGCTAAACGTAGATATGCAGCACGTTTGATATCTATATTATCTATTCGATCTATTAGCCCTAGGCTTTTGCTCATTACAACAAAAGCGTCTTTAAAGTTCCGTAGGGCGATGTACGCAGTTGCCTCATAGCTATAGGCAGAAAATAAATAATCGCTATTTTGAACTAAATTTTCAGATTGAATTAAATTATCTAGGGCTTCTTGATATTGACCTGAATAAATAAATGAAGTCCCTTTAAATACCAATAAACGACCTTGCTGAAAACGCGTCATATGCTCGAAATCAGCTTCAAGTTCATGGAGCTTAGTGATTGCACTTTGCATATCGGTATGTTGTAGCTGCTCCAGATCAGCTAATACCTCATCAAAATTGATAGTTGCAGCCATTAAGGGCATACAAAATATGCCCGAACATAACCACAAAAAAGCGCGCAGGAGTTTCAATTACTCACCATTACCATGGGAAATAACTAAGTAGGCTTTACAATCATCATCCCCACTCAAGCTTTTCAGTTTTTCCATGTCTCCCGACATGACGGCTGCAATTTCTTCATCAGTTAACCCATGGGCACGCATTACGGCCTCAGGGTCCTGTTGATACGATTGCATCAACTGTGCATTTTGGCCTAACTGAGTAAAAAAATCGGATAATGCAGGCATACTTTTTCCTTATTTTAATGATGACTTCCGAATTCAACTCAGAAGTACGACTCTCGCAATTAGCCTAAATCTTCAGGCCTAATACCTAATTTGGTTAAAATAGCATAGTTGTATTCGAGTTTTTTTGCTTGCGGGATCAGTAACGTACTGATGGGAGACAAGTTTGCCTCGGGCAGCTTACTCAACGGCAAATACTCAATTCTAGGAGCTTGAATCGGTAAATTAGCAGCCTCGTAGATCACCACTTGATGATCCAGTGGATACCATTGATGCAGTTGTTCAACCAAAATCTGCAGCCTATCACTCGTAGTATTGAACTGAGTTAAGGTATGTTCGCCAGCAATAGCAATTTGCCATAACAACAAATGAGTTGTCGGATCGGGCACATGATTAAAGAACATAAACTGGCTGGCTTCAAAACTTTGGTGTCCTGAATTACCTGGGTCTATACCTAAATCTGCCCATAAACACGCCTCGGCCGATATCCCAGGCTCCATCTTTGCAGCAAATCCTTCAGCCCTCGCCTGCTTAATCGCTAAGTGGGACACGCAAGCAAACACACCGGGGTGACCATAAAGCGCACAAACTGTTTTTTTTCCGGCTCTCACGGCGTCCAAAATCGCACTCACCATCTGCTCATAGGTCTCACGGCGATTTTTCACTTCGCCATCTTGAGCATAAAACGGCTGTAAATTAATGACATTAGAATTAATTGTCTGGATCCAACGCTGCGAAAAACCATCTGGCAGGAGTGAAAACACAACATCGGCGTGCTCAATATAACTGCGACTCATCACACTGATTTGTCCGGCCAGCTGTAAACCCGTGCCTACGCAAACTAAAGAACCCAAAGCATCTATCCCAATATTTTATTTCAAACACTGCAAACCCATAACTAAAGCTACAGCGCAAGAACACAATAAAAACATATCGGTAACTTTAATCTGATTTAAGCAAGATTACTATGGTTATCGCCACATAAACTGTTTATCGACTTACTGACTAATTGCTTGGCTTTAAAGAAGAAATCGAACTCCCATTTCCATTTTTTCAATCCTGTAAGCAGTAAACCAGTACGGTTCAGAGGCTGAAAAATCACACCCACAGCAGCCACGAGACTTACAGTAATAAATATCCTTACAGATTGAGAACTAAAGCCAACATCGCGGGTCGAAAAGTCACACAATTCGATCTATGACGGCAGCAAAGCCCGATTGCCCTTGTCATGAGGGGGAATGCTTGGGTATTATGGCCGCCAGATTTTCAGAAGTAGCGCATACAATGATCAATAAAAAGCAAAGTCTTACCCTGCTGAGCGCTGTGGCGCTCTCTGTTTCGCTCAGTGCTTGTAGTGTGTTCGATTGGTTGATTTATAAGCCCGACATCCCACAGGGTAACTACATGGAACCGCAACAAGTTGAAAAGTTGCGCATTGACATGACCAAAGAACAAGCCGAATACATTCTCGGCCGTCCGGTATTACGTGATAGTTTCGCCGACGATACTTGGTACTACGTCTATCACTACAAGAATGGACGCGATGCCAGCATTACGCATAAAGAACTCATTTTGCACTTTACGGGTGATAAACTCACCGCAGTGAATGGCGATTATGAGCTAAGCAAAGAATTTGATACGCCGCTCGAGCAGAGCAGTTTACCTACGGGTAATAAAACTGAGCTAGTGCCACAAATTCCTGCACAGCGTCCAGATGCCAAACCTTTAGTAAAAGAAAACCAAACAGAAGCGCAAGTTCAAAAACCAATTAAGTAATATCCTAAACTTTGCTTATGCTCTTCTCAGTCGATGAAATACAAAAAAGCGCCCAAGGGCGCTTTTTCATTGAGTAATGATGTCAAACTGACGTCAAGTAGTTATACCAACCGTATTAAGCCCGTCCGCCAGTGACTTTATTCGCGCGGCCTTCATCTTTGGCTTTATCTGCGCGGCGGCGGCGAACATCCTTAGGATCGGCAATCAAAGGACGGTAAATCTCGACCCTTTGGCCCGGTAAAATCACTTGGTCATGTTTAACCACATTACTAAACACACCGAGCTTGACCGTGTCTAAATCGATCTCAGGGAAAAAGCTCACTATGTTACTTAAACGCACTACCTCAATCGCCGACGTGCCGGGATTCACATTCACCGAAATTACTTTTTGCTGAGTAGGCAAGGCGTAAACCACATCAACTACAAACTTATCTGTCTCATTTGTCACTGTAAATCACCTTAGCGCGACTCGTAAACGCCGTCACCATTGATACCATAAGATCATTAAACACTTTACCAAAGGCCATATCGGCTAACGAGTTTGAAAACTCAAAACTCAGTTCGAATTCTACCTTGCAAGCTTCTTCAGTCAGCTCAGTAAAACGCCACTGCCCCAATAAATGCTTAAAGGGCCCATTTTCCAATGTTAAATCAATACTCTTCCCGGGAACCACTTGGTTGCGAGTCGTAAATGTCTTACGGATCCCCGCTTTACTCACATCCACAGATGCCAGCATAGTCTTACCATCAAATTCTAAGACTTTGCCACCCACACAACCGGGTAAAAATTCCTTATACGACTCGACATCATTTACTAAGTCATACATTTGCATCGCACTAAAACGGACTAACACACTTCGAGAAATTTGCGGCATAGGACTTAGCACTCTTAACTAACGACTTCACAGCGACCTTAGCAAACTCAAACGCACGAAAAGAACGCACATGCGATGAACAACTTAGGCAAGCAATCAAAATTTGCACGGATTTTATCACGATACGTAAAAAACGCACCCCTTGTGCACTTAAGCTGATACTCAACCCCTTAATGGCGTTCAAAAAACAAGCAACAACACGATAGAGGCTTGAAATTAACTAAATAAAGCCTTATATCAATACCAAATTGAATCACCGTGCGTATAATGGCGCCACTATGGTAAAGAAAAATTCAAGCAAAGCCGCGCCTGCGACTATCGCACGTAATAAGCGCGCAACCTTCGAATACCGTTTCGAAGAGAAAATGGAAGCCGGCCTATCCCTAATGGGATGGGAAGTTAAATCTATCCGTATGGGTAAGGTCAACTTGTCCGACTGTTACGTATTCCTGAAAAATGGCGAAGCCTTTATGCATGGCTGCACCATTATTCCCTTGAATACGGCATCGACACACGTTGTCTGCGATCCCCTGCGCTTGAAAAAGCTGCTACTCAGCCGTAAAGAGCTCGATAAACTGGCTGGCTTAGTCGAGCGCCAAGGCTACTCCATCATTCCTATTTCTATGTACTGGCGTAAAGGTGCATGGGTGAAAGTGGAGATTGGCTTAGGTAAAGGCAAGAAAGATCACGATAAGCGCGAAGATACTAAAGCGCGTGAATGGGAAGTTGAAAAAGCCCGCGTGATGAAAAAAGAAAAAACGCACGGATAATGAACAAACGATTGAACTTGAAGCAAATGATGCTAGGTGATCATTGTGCTACGGGTTACAATCAAATTCTTGGGGGCGATTCTGGATTCGACAGGATTCACGAAACCCTGGGAGCATGCCGAGGGGCGGTTGGCCTCGTAAAAAGCCGCACCGTTATAGTTGCAAACGACTCTAACTACTCTCTAGCAGCTTAGGCTAGCTAGCCATCTGACACAGGTCTCTCAAATGGGCAGTGTATACAGATGGTCATCCTACATTTGATAGCGAGGGAACTCCGTCCGGGGGTGAACCGCGAAATAGTACCGGACTCGCCCGATGAAATCCTGTCTTTCGGAGTTTATTCGGGTTAATTAAAAGAGAGACTAAGCATGTAGCGCCTTGGATGTAGGTGTTCTGGACGCGGGTTCAAGTCCCGCCGCCTCCACCAATTTTACCAGAAGGGCTTAACCGCAAGGTTAAGCCCTTTTTGTTTGCTCTGCTCATGGAACGCGGTTTGAGATTTTATTTTCACAATTAAGCTTTGCTAGCTCGGATGGTTTGAGATTTTCTAGCTTGGGTAGTTTGAGAATGAGATATATAACTCAGATCACCAGCTTGGACTTGACCACCTAAGACATACGCATTGCTGCTAACGATTGGCTCCGCCTATACAAGATAACAACTAAACCCTATAAAAAACGGCAAAAATCAGTACGAGAATAGTAATACAGCAAGTGCGATTGAAATCGAAATAGAAATTAAACCAATGATTAAATGTATATATCTAGATAGGAATTTGTTTTCAATGGCTTCTTCAGGGCAATTGATTGGAACACATAAACTGATCTTGTCACCGATTTGAGGTCCAAACCGAGTGTAAGCTTGTTCGTCATAATTAATCAGAGTTCCTCTTGTATAACGCTTTCCTTGCCAAAAATACTCTACAACCGGATTAATGAAAACTTGTTGGTACTTGAAGTACTCATGATCTGGGCTGTATCTGGTATTTTCATCCAGTGAAATAATAGTCCCTTCAACGATATCGTATGTTAAAAATTGATCTTCTCTAAATCTCAATATTCCACCAATCCCGATGAGACCAAGGATGAATGAGAACCAAGAGAATAAAATATGTCCTCCTATATCCTCAAAGACAAATGCAGCGATGATCACGGAAGGAATAGACAAGATAAAAACAAAAAACAACATCAATCTCTTCATATAACACCCAAAAAACAATTAAAAAAGGTCAAACCATACTAAAAGGTCAAACCATACTAAAAATAGAAAGAGCAGATCATATTAAGTGCCTTTAAAATAAAGACTTAATATAAATATAAAAGATTTATTTCTACATGCTAAAACGCTACCTGACGGTGAAACGATAAACATGATTAACTTTACACCGCTACACAAACTCCTATAAAAAATTAACGCTTCTTACCGCCCAAAGCGCGCTTTTTGGCACGTTGTTTTTGGGCCGCTTTGCCGTTACGCCTTGGTTCGGTGTCCATTTTATTAAAGTCGGGTTCAAAGCCGGGTAACCATTGTTGTGGTAAACGCTTGTCCAATACGACTTCGACTTCTTCCAGTAATAGAGCATCCTCTTGGCTAAAAAGGGTGATGGCAAGCCCTGCACTGCCCGCTCGACCTGTGCGGCCAATACGATGAATATAATCTTCGGCGATAAAAGGCAGCTCAAAATTAATCACGTACTTGAGCTCGACGATATCTAGGCCTCGGGCAGCGACATCCGTGGCTACCAGCACTTGAATTTTGCCTTGTTTAAATTCCTGCAAGACTTTCTCGCGCGCACCTTGGGACAAGTCACCGTGAAACGCCTGAGTAATAATATCGGCTTTATTGAGTTGCTGAACCAGTTTGTCGACGCCTTGCTTAGTGCGGCTAAAAATCAGCACTTGATGCCAGTTTTTACTGCGTACCAGATAGCTGACGAGTTCGGTTTTACGGTCGGCATCGACGGCATAAACCACTTGCTCAATTTCGGCAGCGGTCGTGTTGCGCTTGGCTACTTCAATCAACTTGGGATCGCGCAGTAAGGTTTTACTTAAGCTAAAGATGGCGGCATCTAAGGTGGCAGAAAATAACAGCGTTTGTCTGTCACTCGGCACTTGCTTGAGCACGGCTTGAATTTCATCCATAAAGCCCATGTCGAGCATACGATCGGCTTCATCAAACACAAGCACGCTCAATTGTTTAAGACTCAATGCGCCTTGTCTGAGGTGGTCGAGTAAACGGCCCGGCGTAGCAATTAACACATCTATCCCTGCATTAAACACGGCAACCTGCGCATCGATACTCACGCCGCCGTAGGCGATACCGACACGGATATCTGTCCCTTTAGCGTACTTAACAAAACTCTGTTGTACCTGCACTGCCAGCTCACGTGTCGGCACTAAGACTAATGCACGTACAGGTCTCACCGCCGTTAACTCTTGCAAAGGGCTGAGTGCCAACAAATGATGCAAGATTGGCAAGGCGAACGCCGCGGTTTTGCCTGTACCCGTTTGGGCGCCAGCCATCACATCCCGTTTAGCCAAGATGGCAGGGATCGCTTCTAGCTGGATGGGCGTTGGCGACTCATAGCCAAGACTCGCTAAGGTATTCACTAATGTGGAGTTTAAGGATAAGACACTAAAAGACATTGCGGTTAACCACTGAAAATAATGGCCAGAATTTTAGCAGACACAACCCCAAGCGACTAGCGCCATAGCGCTAGCCCTGTGGTTCTATCGGGTGAAACTAAATCAATTTCAGGATAGTTAGCCTTACCATAAGTCAGTCTCGCAATACGCCAGCATCACGATAGAAATGCGTCGAGATCTTCTGGTAGTTGCGGACGACTAAAGAGATAACCTTGGGCTTGATCGCACTGATTTTGTTGCAGAAAATCGGCTTGTTCTTTGGTTTCCACTCCTTCGGCGATAATGTCGAGCTTCAACGCATGTCCAAGCGCAATCACAGCTTTAGCAATCGCGGTATTGTTAGTGTCGAAGGGAATATCCCGCACGAAGGATTGATCAATCTTCAGCTTATGGATGGGTAGTTTTTTCAAATAATTCAGCGATGAATAACCGGTGCCAAAGTCATCGACCGATAATTCTATGCCCAGATCGCCAAGTAACTTTAAGTCACGGATAGCAAGATCGGGATTTTGCATCATCACACTTTCGGTCACTTCAAGCTCTAAGTGTTTGGCGGGCAAGCCCGTTTCAGCTAAGACACGTTTTACATCATCCACAAAGGAGCTACGCTGTAACTGCTGTCCGGCCACGTTCACCGCAATGCGGCCAAAGTGTTTGCCTTCACTAAGCCAACGCATGCCCTGACGACAGGCGGTTTCTAACACCCATAAACCAATCTCATGGATAAGACCAATTTTTTCCGCCACAGGTATAAATACCGCGGGCGAAATTAAACCCAGTTGAGGATCGTGCCAACGCAACAGCGCTTCAAATCCCACGGTTTTTCGAGTCACTAAGTCGAGTTTTGGCTGATACATCAAGTACAAAGCATTTTGCTCAATCGCGCCATAGAGGGCACTTTGCAGCTTAAGATGTTCAAAAGATTGCTGCGTTAAGGACTCAGTATAAAAAGCGTAATTATTGCGGCCATCATTTTTAGCGCGATACATGGCCGCATCGGCGTTACGCAGTAAAGTGTCAGCATCGGTTCCATCACTTGGATACAAAGACACGCCCATGCTCGCGGTCAAACGCAAGTGGTCGCCTGTGCTCACAATAAACGGTTGTTCAAACACTTGCCGCAATTGATGAATGGCAACCGTGGCATCTTCGCTATTATCAATCCCCGAAATTAACGCCACAAACTCATCGCCACCAATACGTGATAACACATCTTGATCGCCTACTTGGCTACGTAAACGCTTGGCAAGCTCGACCAGCATTTCATCACCTATGCTATGGCCAAAACTGTCATTGATATGCTTAAACAAATCGACATCTATCATCACAGTCGCTAACTGCAAATTCAGCCGCTTAGCTTGCCGAACTTCTTGTTTGAGCTGCATCATAAACTTCATGCGATTAGGCAAATGCGTTAGCGGGTCGAAATACGCTAAGTGCGTAAGCTGCGCTTCATTCTCTTTTTGGGCAGAAATATCGGCAAACACAGCGACAAAATAACGCACATCACCGACTTCGTCATAAATCGTACTTATGGTGATATTTTGCGGGAAAATAGTGCCATTTTTACGCCGATTCCAGATTTCACCATTCCACTTACCGTTTGCCAACAAGGCATTCCACAGTTTGTCGAAGAATGCTTTATCATGGCGACCCGAGCTAAAAATCCGTGGATTCTGACCGATCAGCTCATCCCTTACATAACCTGTGATCTCAAAAAAGGCGCCGTTAACGTCGGTAATATTGCCGTGCCTGTCGGTCACAACCACACCTTCGACCGAGTTTTTAAACACATTGGTCGCCAATGTTAGCTGCTCTTCAACCGCTTTATGCTTGGAAATATTGCGAGTCATACCGATAACGCCCACAAACTCACCTTGGGGATTTAAGGTTGGGAGTTTGAGCGTTTCTAACCAAAGATGATTTTTAGCTTCATTGCCGTCTAAACACTCAGCGACAATAATAGGCATGCCAGACTCGATAGCGAGCCTATCCCCCTCTAGAAAAATATTCGCAATTTCCGCACCAAAGAGTTCGACATCGGATTTACCGACAATCTCACTGCGGGGCATTTCCCATGCTTTCTCGACGCTGCGATTACAGAGTGTGTAAATGCCAGCGGCATTTTTCATCCAAATATGTTCTTCAAAACTATCGATAAAGGTTTGTAAATCGACCGTATCGACACACGTAGGCGCACCTCGGCTTAATGTTTGAGCCGCACTGTGTTGGCTCAATATCTCGCCTAACTGGCGTTGAATGCTATAGCTGATAAGCTTTGCAAGCTGCAGCGTTTTCGAATCTACGCCGAGCGCCTCGTTGTGATAAAAACATAAAAAGCCAAAATTTGCCCCTGATGGCCAAGCGAGGGATAAACAAATCACGCTGCCGATTGCGCTACAAGTGCGCCAATCTGAGTGCTGCCGAGTATCTATGATCAATTGGGACTGACTGACCAGCTCAGTTAACTCTGACACAGATAATAACGAGATGATTTGATGGTGGCCTAATCGCGGCAATACCGAAATCGGCTCGGTTGGGCTGACCAACTGTTCTTGGGCTAATTGGGCATCAACGGATGTTTCAAACGTATCGGACGGATTGGAAGTGAGTTCTGATGTCGTCGTTTTTGATAGCGTGGCTGTTGAAGGAACAGCTTTTGACTGTGTAGCTATTGATGATGTCGCCGCTGATAATGTTGAATTAGGCAGGGTTTTCGCCGAATGATTACCGCTTAATTGACAGAGTATTGCCTGTATTTCGCTTTCAGCCGCAGAATCTGAACTTAACATGCTGCTAAGTTCACCCGCAGCATTCCATGCTATTAATATTGCTTTACTGTTTGATATCTCGGCGACTAAGTTTACGTCCCTCAACCAGTTATCCAGCTCTTGCTGCGAAATAGGTACATCTATCATCATCTTGCCAACTAATACTTAGTTACTACTCAATCGACCCACGGCGAGAATACCGTAAGACCCCAAACGCATGCTCACATTAGCCCCAGAGGGAAAGCGTTAACCAAGGGGTAAAACTTCATAAAATTTTACGTTTAACATCAATCCACTACATATCCGTTGGCGCTAGTCTTAAATCTCAAACCGTCCTCATCATAGCCACCTTTTAAGGCTGGAGAGGTCAAACCATCAAGGTTAGAGGGATGTTTCTAGCCGACTCTTTCTAGCCGACTCAACGTGTCCTTACACAGTTAAGCACTGCTGACATAGCCTTTGCTACTTTAGCACAAAATTTTCGAGTCAGTATTGGGATAAGTTTATTGCGTAACAATTAGTTAGACTTAACCGATTAAGCCTTACCGCAGTGCTAAAGCACTTTGTGAGCAGCAGATAACTCTCCCTAAAGACATAAATCAGCAATAACAGAGTTTTGATTGACAAAAATGCTATCTTATTGTCTACAATGGAAATAATAAGGCTGAAAAACCAAGGATATTTATGCCCACTGACGTCGTATCAAGCCAAGCCACCCTACTCGACAGTAAACAACTGTATCGCATTTGCGAACTCGACCAATTAAGCACAGATTGCCAGTCCACAGCCGAGCTCACTCCACTTGATGATATTGTCGGCCAAGAACGTGCCCAGCAAGCGGTAGAGTTTGCGATGGGGATTAAAGAAAAGGGTTATAACATCTACGCCATCGGCCAGAACGGCCTTGGCAAACGCACTATGATGCTGCGCTATTTAAGCCGTCACGAGCCAAGCGATCATACGCTGTACGACTGGTGTTACGTGGTTAATTTCGATGATACCCGTTGCCCTAAAGTGCTCAAACTGAGCGCGGGGACTGGGCTTGAATTTAAAAAAGCCGTCGAAAAATTAATGCTAAAACTTGTCAAAGCTATGCCTTTAGCCTTTGATAATGAAATGTATTATGCCCGCACCGAAAAGCTCAAAAGCCAGCTATCACAGAAACAAGAAGTCGCACTCACAGAATTAACCGAAGAAGCAAAACAAAAAGGCATCAGCCTCAGCTTGACTATGCAGGGCGACTATCAAATGTTAGCCCTCAATGGTGAGGAGCCCCACGACGAAGCCTCATTCGAAGCCTTGACCGATGCTGAACGCAGCCAATTTGAAAGCAATATCAACGGTCTAGAAGTGAAACTGCGCGGTATTATTCGCCAAATCACAGAATGGGAAGAAGAATTTAGCGACAAGCAGCAAGAGCATGACGAGCAAGTCGCCAAAGAAGTGTTAATCCATTTTATTAAGCCACTTAAAGATAAGTTCAAGCACCAGCCAGAAGCGCGCACTTTCTTAACCGGTATGCAGGCGGATATCTTAGATAATCTGGATATTTTCTTAGAAGAAAGCGAAGAACAATTGGGCCTAGCCTACGCTTCCCTAGAAAAGAAAATGCCCCGTCGCTACCAAGTTAACGTTTTGGTCGGCCAAGGCACTCAAAAATTCCCCATAGTCGTCGAAGAAAGCCCGAGTTATCACAGCCTATTTGGCTATGTGGAGAACGCCACATTTAGAGGCACAGTGTTCACCGACTTCTCGCTTATCCGTCCCGGCAGCCTGCACAAGGCGAATGGCGGCGTGTTATTGATGGATGCCGTTAAAGTATTAGAGCGCCCTTATGTGTGGGACGGACTAAAGCGCGCCCTGCGTTCACGCAAACTGGATTTAAGCTCACTCGAACGGGAAGTGTCTCTATCGGGTACGATTTCCTTGGCGCCCGAGCCTATCCCATTAGATGTGAAAATTATTCTTTTTGGCGATCATGAAACCTATCAGCTGCTTCAGCACTATGATCCTGACTTTAGCGAGCTATTTCGCGTTACCGCCGATTTTGAAGATGTGATGGACAGAACCGCGACCTCAGAGGCGCACTATGCCCGCTTTATTTCGAGCATAGTCCACGACAACAACATGCTGCACTGCGATCGCGCCGCCATAGCGCGCATCATCGAATACAGCTCGCGGGAAGCCGAAGATCAGCAAAAACTGTCGCTACACTCGGCCAATATTGCCAACCTGCTGCGGGAATCAAACTACTGCGCTAAATCGGCAGGCAGTCAGCAAATTTTAGTGCCGCACGTTGAGCAAGCACTGCGAAATCAAGAACAAAGAGTCTCGCGTCTGCATGACAATATAATGCAGAGCTTTACCAACGGCACCACCTTGATCAGCACTCAAGGCAAAGTGGTTGGACAAATCAATGCCTTATCCGTCATTTCGACCTCAGATCATCAGTTTGGTATGCCCAATCGCATCACAGCAACCACTGCCTTTGGTAAGGGTGAAGTGATGGATATCGAACACAGAGTCAAACTAGGGGGGCGAATTCACTCTAAGGGCGTGTTGATCTTAACCGCTTATTTAGCCTCAGTGTTAGGTAAAACAGCGCAAATCCCGCTCACCACTTACCTCACCTTCGAGCAATCTTACAGCGGCGTGGACGGCGATAGCGCCTCAATGGCCGAATGTTGCGCCATTATCTCGGCCATTAGCGAGCAAGCACTAAGGCAAGATATTGCCATCACAGGTTCGATGAACCAGTTTGGTGAGGCTCAGCCCATTGGCGGTGTGAATGAGAAGATTGAAGGCTTCTTTGATGTCTGCAAAATTAAAGGCCGTACGTCAGATCAAGGGGTGATTATTCCTGCTTCGAACATGGTTAACCTTATGCTACGTAAAGACATTGTCGATGCAGTGGCGCAAGGTGAGTTCCATATTTGGGCCATTACCCATGTAACGCAAGCCATGGAGTTACTGCTTGGTAAAACCGCCGGCAGTTTGTCGCAAACGGCCGCACCTAGCCAAGGGCAATATTCTCCAGAGAGCATTTTCGGCATCGCCCAGCAAAAACTCACCGCACTTAGATCCTTAGTTAAAGCGGATTAAGCTAAAGGATGTGGGATTGGCAAACAAAAAAGGGTTAGCCAATACTAACCCTTTATTTATTAAGCTATTAAGTGAAATTACACTAAGCTTGCTAGCATTTCATCGCTATAAGGCACGAGTTCAACGCCATCACGCACGCGAGCAACATAATCAGGGTTAGCAATGAATGGACGACCGATAGCAATCAAGTCGAACTTATTCGCTGCAATCGCTTCACTGGCGGTTTCAGCGCTGTAGCTTCCCACTCCCACTAAGGTTTTGCCATAGTGTGCGCGCACATAGCTTGAAGCTCTGCCGCCAAGATAGTCGAATTCCATACTGTCATCGAAAATCCCAATATGCACAAAGGCGATATCACGCGACTCTAACTCAGGTAAGAAATAATCGAACACTTCGCGGTCACGGCTATCGGCCGCCATATTGAAATAAGCCCCTGGAGAAATCCGTAGACCGGTTCTGTCTTTGCCGATACGAGCCACTACTGCGTCGACAACTTCAAGCGCAAAGCGGGACATATTGGCTGGCGTGCCACCGTATTCATCGGTGCGGCGATTGCTGTCATGGTGTAAGAAAGTATCAATTAAATAACCATTTGCACCGTGGATTTCAACACCATCAAAGCCAGCTTCAATGGCATTTTCCGCCGCTTTGGCGTAATCACGCACTAGGCCTTGAATATCCTCGAGTGTGGCTGGTTTTGGCGTGACATAAGTTAGCTCACGCATTCTTGGCACGCTGCCTTCAATCTTCTGTGCTGATGCAGCAAGCACATCGCCACCACCGAAAAAGTGTGGATGTGCAACACGGCCCGTATGCCATAACTGCACAAAAATCTTACCGCCTTTGGCATGTACCGCATCAGTCACTTTGCGCCAGCCAGCAATTTGCGCTTGAGTAAAAATACCAGGGGTATTTGGGTAACCTTGGGCATCGGGACGAATAATGGTCGCCTCTGTGATGATCAAACCCGCTTCGGCACGGCGTGCATAATAGGCAACCATGTCATCGGTCGGCACTAAGTCGGCATCGGCCATACAACGGGTCAAAGGCGCCATTAAGAAACGATTGTTTAAGGTAATAGTGTCATTAAGCGAGTAGGTTTCGAACAGATTTGCCAAGGAATTTGGCGTGGTTTGTGTGGTCATTTTCTCAGTCCCATTCTTGAATATGCATTCAAGATATTATTATTTGAACGATCATTCAAGTTAATTTTTGAATGTTCGTTCAAAATTAGGTAGAATTCGGCCTAAGCGTTTCTATACAAGTGAATTAAATTCGATGCGTAATGCAGAGTTCGACCGAGAACAGGTACTTCGCGGCGCTATGGCCGCCTTCATGCACAAGGGTTACACCAAAACGAGCATGCAAGATCTAACTCAAGCCACGGGATTACATCCGGGGTCGATTTACTGCGCTTTTACCAATAAACGCGGATTACTAATCGCAGCCATTGAGCAATATCAACTCGACAGAAATGCGCAGTTCAACAGCCTTTTCGCTAAAAGCGAAAATGTACTAACGAACTTGAAAACCTATTTAGATCAAATTGTTGCCGAATGCCTAAGTTGTGATAGCGCCCAAGCTTGTTTATTGACGAAGGCATTAAATGAAGTGGCTGAGCAAGATGTTGAGATTAGAGATATCATCAATCAGTATCTGCAATCTTGGCAGCAAGCGCTAACGCAGCAGTTTACCAGCGCAGCCGAGCAAGGACTGCTAGAAGGTCATCGCAGCGACGAGCAAAGAGCCCAATATTTTATGATGGGAATTTATGGTTTAAGAACCTTCGCTCACACCCATCCAAATGCCGAAACCCTTCAACATCTTGCCGATCGTTTACTAACTGAAGTCTGCCATTAAAGGCGCTTTAATTTGTTCAATGGCGAATATCTGGGCGACTAAATCGATAGTGGCTAATGAATGCAGATGTATGGCTGGTAATCGCTCAGATATTGTTGAATGTCGAGTTATTGAGAGTCGAATTATTGGGTGTGATGCTATGGAAGGTGGTGTTATTCAAGTCGAGATAAGCGTCACTATCTCCTTGAATTCAAGCCGATAAAGCGCAGTAAATACGTTCTGTACATTATTCAATAAGATTAAAAGAAGTATTGCAGAGAAAGTCGAGACGCTAATTCAACAAGGCGATTATGCGTCCCAAGGATGACTATTTTTTGACATGCTAATCTATTGGATGTTAATTTTTTAATTCTAACCTTTTGAAATTATAAGCTAATTTCAACCTATATTAGCCTGAGCAAACACCCGCTCGCCTAATGAGTTCAGTATCTTACATTCACCTTCAAGTACGGCAATGATCGATTTTCCCTTACGAAAACTTGCCGGTATCATCACACGCCCAGCTTCACTCACAGGCAAATTAGCTAGCACAGAATTGTGCATAATTAACCCTACGGGCGCGTCATAATATAAAACAGTAACAGTCGCTTGATTTGCTTGCATCACATTTAACTCACATTAAGCAGCGTCTGCTGCGTTATATTTACGTCGCAAGAGAGCTCCCTGTCCTCTACATCTTAAAATATCCCCAAAGATATTTTAACCATTTTTAAATCAACTAATTAAGGTCTAATTCAATCTTTAATATTCTTATTATGGCGTACAGAACTGTATCAAACTGTACACCTTGAGCTATTTAAGCACTTCAGCAAAAAGATGCCAATCTATTTCTATTATGTTAATCAATTACCCACCACGGTTCACAAGTACAACACATGACAAGGTGCGTTTTTATGCATTTATTAGAGCAAATAACCTAAATTTGATTATCTATTATTTACTTAGCCTTAAATCCCACTCTAAATCCGCCCCAATGTTTACCATTCACAAAAATGGGCACAGACAAGTCGTGCATCACTTCGCCTGTATCCCGTTTGTAGGTTTGCAGTAATACAGGCTCAGTATGGGCGCCGCAGCGGATACCTGTCGGATCATTAAACAAGCGTTTGGTTCGATTATGCACCATATCGACTTCGACTTTGCCCGTCAGCGCTTGACTAAAGCGTTTATTATGGGTCGGGAAATAACCTTTTTTATCAACGGCTCCCGCATAAATGATTTCGCTGTGTTTTGCCAGAATGGGTTCTTGAATCGTTGGAAAATGCTGATCGGTATAACGATCGAAAGCTGTGCTGTATTTCTGCGGCTGAGTATTAGCAATAGGTTGATATTTAGGATTAAACAAATCTGCCTCGCTAAAACTGCCGCTAGCTAAACCTTGTGCCAACTTGTCACCGCACGCTTTAGCGGCCACATTGGCCAATTGCAAAACCTGCTGATCGAAGGTTTGTGTATCCCATTTAGACAGCGCTTTAAAAATGCCCTCGGTGGTCAAGGATAGAGTAAAGGCCTGCTCTGATACGCTATGACTCTGTTTACCCGTCGAATTTAACGAATCACGTATTTGAGTCACAGAGCGGCTAATGTCGTTAGTGGTGTTGTTATATTGTTTGAGGGAATCTTCCATATCACCTAACGCATGGGCCGATTGAGTCACAGAGGCCGAAATCTCAGTGAAGTGCGCGTCTAACTCGCCCATAGCCGCGACCACATCGGCGGTTTGCGTTACGACCCTTTCCATCAGCCCAGAGGTTTTATCGGTTTCGCTGCGGATTTCTAATAGCATCTTGCCGATATCTTGGGTCGCACCTGCGGTTTTACCCGCAAGACTGCGAACTTCGTCTGCGACAACCGCAAAACCTCGGCCCTGCTCTCCCGCACGAGCCGCTTCGATGGCCGCATTTAACGCCAACAGATTCGTTTGTTCGGCAACGGAGTTAATCACTTCGGTGATTTTTTGGATTTCTTCGGCTCGCGACTTAAGCGCCTGTACTTGCTCGGCGGCGGTATCAATATCCGTACTCAGTGAGCGAATAGCCGCCACACCTTTTTGGGCTTGGCTGCGCCCCTGCACGCTAACGCGCTCGGCCTCTTGTGCCTGACCTAAAATATCGGCGGCATTATCGCCAAGTTGGGCCGTGGTATGACTCAATTGCCCCGCGGCAACGGCAATAGCGCTAGCATGCTCGCCATTTGATTCAATGGATTTATTCAGTAAATCAATAAAATGCGACACTTCAGCCGAACCAATAGCAATTTTACTGGTTTGCACACTGATATCATGGGCAGGAAGGCTTTGATCTTTTAATGCCTTAGTATTTGCCTCATCGGTGTCGAGCTTGGCCTTAGTTGCGCGCAAACACACCCACACCACTAAGCCAGAGGTGATTGCGCCCAAGATCAGCGCCTGCACAATGCTCGGAAGATGCAGTCCCGCAAGCAATAAACTCCCCAGAGTGACCAGCGTGAAACTGATAAAAATTAAAACTTTGTGCTGTATTTCCATATACTTCCCGTAACTGCGCAAGGTAAAAATGAAAGGGAAAGGCTAAGAGTCGAATCATTCGCCCTCGTTCTGCAGCTATCAATTACAGCTGACTAAGAAGGGCTAACTATGATAGCGCTCAAGATTTATAGTTTTAGTCTATTTCTCTGAATAAGCTAGATAAACAAAGTAGCAGTTAACTATCATCAACAGTCTCACGTGTGTATGGCATTAGACATTAGTATTAATCTCGCGTGATTTAGTCTTAGTCCATTCTCAAGATAACCCCACCTGAAAAAGCCAACTTTGCCCTGAAATGCGTACCCCGTCGCCTTCTAGGTAATAAATCCCACATGGACGACTGCACTTATGCCAAGAAAACTGCTAATATCGGCGCAATTTTTTTGAGCTAACGAGATCAAGATGGGCAGAGCATATCAAAACAAGAAAGAATCCATGGCGAAAACAGCCGGTCAAAAAACCCGCATTTATTCACGCTACGGTAAAGAGATTTACGTTGTCGCTAAACAAGGCGGCGTTGAGCCAGATGGAAACTTATCACTGCGTCGCTTGATTGAACGCGCTAAGAAAGACCAAGTGCCTGCGCATGTTATTGAACGCGCAATTGAAAAAGCCAAAGGCGGCGGTGGTGAAGATTACGATACCGCCCGTTACGAAGGTTTTGGTCCTGGCAACTGCATGGTCATTGTTGACTGCTTAACCGATAACGTAAAACGTACCTTCACCGAAGTGCGTCAAGCCTTCGTGAAAAACGATGCCAAACTCGGCGGCCCAGGCACTGTTGGCCACATGTTTGATCATCAAGCCGTGTTCGTGTTTGCCGGTGATGACGAAGATGCGATTTTAGAACTGCTGATGATGGCTGACGTTGATGTGAGCGATGTTGAGCTGGAAGATGGCTTAATCACAGTTTATGCGCCGCACACTGAATACTTTAAAGTTAAAACTGCACTGACCGAAGCAATGCCAGACGTTAACTTCGAATTCGATAACATTACCTTCGTACCGCAGGACATGACTAAGGTTGAAGGTGAAGATGTGGCCATGTTTGAAAAGTTTATCGCCGCTTTAGAAGATTGTGATGACGTACAAAACGTCTATCACAATGCGGAAATTGAAGACTAAACACTGCTTTCGCCTGAAATAAAACGCAGCCCTTGGCTGCGTTTTTTGGTTATAGGTCAATATATTAAGCGTTAATGAAACAACCGTGAAACCCTAATGGCAATACCCTGTTCATCTGAGCCGAAGCGATGGGACCCGCACTGATGTCACTGGCACGAAACAAAGACAAGCCAGACTGTGCATTGTGGTAATCAAGCCAAGTCATCAACAAATAGGCTTCATGCTGCTCAGTGGCGGGGATATAGAGCGGCTCTTCGGCAATCTTGCCTTTGCCAAGATAAAACGCGCTATAGCTCGCGTCGCCAAGTGCATCCGTACCGTGCTGACTGCTGTCTTTTGCATTATGAATACAATACAGAGTGTTACTTAGCCCTGATTCAGATTCGGCTTCATAGTTAAAGTTAGAACCAGAACTAGCAGCAGAATCTGATCTTGCTCCAACGCCAAATAACGGGACAAACTCCGAAGCCCCACCCGTTTTCTCTGCAAGCTTTTCGGCATTGCTCGTTTGCTGTGCAGACTCTTTGTTACTCATAGTGTGCTGCGCAAACTGGGGAAACTCCATCATCACGCCGCTGCGGTTAATACGTGCAGAGGGAGATAACGTCCCCGCAAACTGCGTTTTGCTAGCTGCTGTAAGTGGTGCCGTCAGCGGTACTGTGATCGTCACTAACTCGGCATGGGGTGTTTTTGTTTTTCGGGCGCCCGTCAGTAACCCTTTCATCCCTTGAGTTAAAATCGCCGAATTGGGATAGAGGCAAAGTTGTACTGAAAGTTCGTCATTCTTCTCAATGGCTTGGCCAAAGTGAAACACAAATCCAGCAGGCAGCGGGTGTAACTGGCGCGCTTTAAAGTCGGCTTTGTCGATAACCAGCAATTGCGATGGCAATTCGGGTCGCCATTTAAAAGCATCGATATAGGTTTCGCCCTCTTCATACACGCAGGATGAAATATAAAACACTAGCTTATTCTCACTCTGCGCGAAGGCATGTAAATAACTCGCCTGCGGTAATTCAATCACTTCCATTCTGGCAATGCTGTCATCGGCTGCCACTTGATACACAAGTAATAGCTTCTCGCCGCCGACATACCAGACGCCAAAATTCCACAATCCACCTTGTCCGTCATCGAGTGGATGAGCGGAAAAGGGTAAGCCCTTAAACTTGTCGCCAAAGCTTTTAACACCGAGCGTGGTTAAGGTCTGCGCATCGAGTCGATAGGGTGAACCCGCTTCCCACAAGGCAAGCAACTCGCCGTGGCGCGGTAATAAACTGGTGTTAGCCACATTCAAGTCATCGTTATTGCGAATGGGTAAAGCATTGGGGATCACTGTGCCTGCGGTGGTGTACTTAAACGCGCCAGCGGCCTCCTCCACTTTAAACTTCTTTGTTTGGATAAACTTAGCCTGATGCTGAACTTGCCCATTGGTCATACTAAACTGCTGCACCATGCCATCGCCATCGAACCAATGCTGATATGCCTTACCTGCCCGAGACATTTTTGCAGGCCCATTTCGGTATAGATTGCCGCTCAATTGCGCTGGCCACTCGCCCGAGACCTGCATAGTGAGTGGCGGATAGTCGCCTTCTGCCCCGTTAAAACCCATGCCCCATGGCTCACGGGCGACCGCTTGTGCATTATCCAGTGCCAGCAATTTATCTACTGAACTTACCCAAACTGCGGTCGTCATTAGGGCGGCTGAGCCTGCTAGAAATTGACGTCTATCCATGGTGCAGCCCTCCCTTAGCGAATATGTATCGTGATTTGCGCATCGGCCTGCAAACTAAAGCTGGCGTCTTTAAAGCTCGCAGGTCCAAAACTGCCGGCGTTATTGCTAAAACCATAGCCTTCACTCGGCACTCCTAACATATTGGTATCTAAGCTGTGGTTGCCGTTTTCATCATGAAAGACCTTGACCGCATATTGACCATCGGCGAGATCGCTAAATACCAGCCTATGCTCTGTCTTAGTGACGGGCTTTATCATAGATGCGCTAGGATTGTGGCCTGCGGCGTAATCCTCGGCATTAGCGTAAAGCTCAACCATTAAGGCGCCGGTTTGTACTTGAATATTATCGATATCCACAGTCAGGGTATGTGCCTGGATCTCAGCTGACATGCTTCCTGCCGATACACTTCCTGCCGACAAGAGCAAGCAAGCTAAGCCTGCGCCCCAAATCGCTGACAACGTCCTTTTGGTCATATTGGCTCGGCGAATCTGAGTTGTTGTCATCGTTAAGTTCACGTGTTTCATGTCTTACTCCTGTTATTTGCGCTGATAAGTAACTGCGATGGAGTTAGCTTAAAAAATCACAGGACTAAAAACAGGTGCCAAAAGTCATGAAACAAGAATTTAACAAGATGACTTTTGGCATAGTGACATCTGACGCTGATACCTTAGAATGGTCGGCAGAATTGGATTAAGGAATCGTCATTCGTGCTAGAAAATCGATTAGCAAAAGAAGAGAGCATGTTAATTGCCGCAGGAGTGCTCACTTGGGCATTAGTGGCTTGGGTTGGGATAAACCAAGCCGCATTGCATACATGGCAAGGCATGCTCAATGCCACGCTTTATGGGCTGTATTTAGTGCAATTTATACTGATAGCTACCGATAAAGTTGCGCATAACAATATTCTGTTTCGTCGCCTTGCCACACTAGCAATGCCGTTGATCGTGTTGAGCTTATTGCTCACGGCAAACCATGCATTGCTGCCGATCCTCTTCGTTATTTGGGCGTCACTTTTGCCTGAGTTCTTTAATCGCCGCCAAGCCATTTCGCAGTTACTGTTAGCCAACCTTGTTTATTACGCGCTGCTGCAATGGCATTTGCATGAACAAAGCAATGTGTTCAATATTTTGATCTATCTTGGCTTTCAATTCTTTGCCTACAGCAGCAGCCAAGCAAGGCTTTCCGAGCGTAAATCACGTTTGATACAAGAACAGCTAAACCAACAGCTTATCGCCACTCGCGCCCTACTTAGCCAAGCCAGCGAACAGCAAGAAAGATTAAGGATCTCCCGCGATTTACACGATATTCTCGGCCACCAGCTCACAGCACTCTCTCTGCAATTAGAAGTACTGAGCCATAAAGCGCCCGAAGGCCTCAAACCTCAAGTTAACCAAAGTAAATCCTTAGCCAAAGAGCTACTTGAAAGTATTCGCGCCGTCGTCAGGGCTCAAAGAGTGCAAGTGGGATTGGATTTAGTCCCACCTTTAGAGGCGCTGATGACCCGCTTACCCAGCGTCACTCTCACCTGCAAGGCGATGAAACCACTGCAATCAGCCGAACTGACTCAAGCCCTGCTGTTAGTCCTGCAAGAAGGCATCAGCAACGCCGTGCGCCACGGCAAGGCGAATCAACTGCAACTGAGCATGGAAGACTCCCACAGCGCACTGGTATTGCAACTGAGCGACAACGGCGTGGGGCTAACACGGGTAGCCACGCGAAACGCATCAGCTAAAAGCGGTACAGGACTTTATGGCACAGGGTTTAGCGGCATGCAGGAAAGACTACAGCCCTTTAATGGCAAGGTGCAGCTAAGGGCGAATGACTCGGCGCCCGGCTGCCAACTCACCCTCACCCTCCCAGCACTCGCTTAACTTTTTATTGAAAACTCTTTGGAATCGCTATGGATACGCAAAACAACATCATCAGTGTCGGCTTAGTAGAAGATCAACAATTGGTTCGCCAAGGCATCGCTAGCCTGCTCGCCATTTCCGACAACATTCGCGTGGTGTGGCAGGCCGAAGACGGCCAAGATGCACTCAGCCAACTCGCCAATAATCCTGTCGATGTGCTGCTCAGTGATATTCGCATGCCAAATCTTGATGGCATCGCCATGCTCAAACAGATACGTCAAAGTGCCAATCGCTTACCTGTCATCATGTTAACCACCTTCGACGACAGTGAGTTATTCCTCAATAGTTTGCAGGCGGGAGCCAACGGCTTTTTGCTCAAGGACGTGTCACTCGATAAGTTACTGCACGCCATCGAAACCGTCGCCAAAGGCGGCTACTTGATTGAACCTTCGGTACTCAAACAGATGAGTGAGCCTAAACCTGCACCTAGCGTTGGGGTAACTAGAAATGAATTATTGTCGGAACGGGAGCGGGAAATCCTCCGTTTTATGGCGGGCGGCTTCTCCAACAAGGAAATCGCCAATGCGGTATTTCTAGCCGAGGGCACAGTGAAGAATCATGTCTCTAACATACTCACTAAACTCGATTGCCGAGACCGCACCCAAGCTGTACTCAAGGGCTTACAACTGGCATTAATCTAACCCAATAGCATTCAGAGTGACGACAGCAAAGCCCGTGCTCAACGGCCGCAATCAATCTTACCCAAACTGCATGAATTTATCGGAAAGGAACACTTATGCAAAATCTTATCAATGCCATCGTCACGATAGTCAGCCACACGCCAATGTGGGTCTTTGCTTTACTCGCAGGACTGATTTATTTAGGGCTGAGCCAGACAAAGGATCGTCAACTCAGCTTAGGCCGCGTATTACTGATGCCAGCGGTGATGACGATATGGTCTGTGATATCACTCAATTCGAGTCTACAGAGCCCATTAGCGCTTATGATATTGGGAGTCAGTTTACTACTGACGGTGGGTGTAGCTTGGTCTCTGCTGCCCAAAACACCCGTCAGTTACCAAGCGGGTCTGTACCATATCAAAGGCAGTTGGCTGCCGCTGCTGCTGATTTTAGGGATTTTTATCATTAAATATGCCGTGGCTTACACACTCGCGACACAGGCAAATATCTTAGAAAATCACCTTTTCATCGCCATCACTAGCGCTACCTATGGCCTGCTCAGTGGCATCTTTATCCTAAGGGCTGTTCGCATACTCACTGGCGCGCATCATGCTCAAATTAACGGCTATTCGGCGCACTAGTGCGCTAACACTTACTCAAATTGCAGCCAACAAAAAGGGCCAGTTAAGGCCCTTTTTGTACTCATCTAAGGCGATGAGTAATGGCTAAAACCTAACGAAGCTCCATCTCTTGGATAATTTCATGGGCAATGGCTGGCGTTGTGCAGCTCGGAGTTTCATGTAAATCTGCTTTTAGTTGACCTTTACGGTGCTTAAGTGCAGCATCTAATTTTTTCGATGCGGCCTTGATAGCTGGGTACATAACCTCATCGGTACCCGAAGCGGAAATGCGGCTGCCTTCATAATTGGTACGAAGTTCAACCTGATACTCGCCATGCTCTTTCGCAATAATGATGTCCAGCGCGATCAGAGAGGGGAAATGGGTGGCGATTTTTGCAAACTTTTCGTTAACATGTTCTCTAATAGAATCAGTAACATCGACGTGGTGACCAGAAATATTTATTTTCATAGGTTGTCCCTTTTAATGTCATTACTTTTATTTTCGCTTCACTAATAGAGCTTGGGGCATGCAGGATAAAACACAAGGGGAATTGGCAAATATTTCGATCAACTCAGGTATTAGCATCTCCTAAATGTGACCGCCATCAAGAAGTTGAAAATAAAATCGCCATAAAAATGCGATTAAGTGATTGATTTATAAACAGGCATTAATAATAAATCAATCACAAATCCAATACGACATAAGGTAAATACGCTTAATATTTACGTTGCACGCTCTGCTGCCAAAACTGCTGGGACAAATGATGCGTTTTGGTCGATAAACGCGACACTTGATCGCCCCGCGCGGCCGCATCGAGCGTCTGCTCTAAACTCTGTTGAGCCAAATCGCTGATCACATGGATGGCACGGCTAATTTCAGCGGCCACAGAAGTCTGCTGGGTCATCGCCGCGGCATTATCATCACTTAAGGAGTTAATCCTTGTTATGGATGAAAGCAGCTCGCCAAAAGCGACACTGGCTTCCTGCGCTAAGCCTACCGAACGTTTAACCTGCTCTTGTCCCGCCACCATAGTCGAAGTCGCCCTTTGGGTACTTTCCCTAAAGCGGCTAACGATTAACTCGATTTGCGAGGTGGATTGGCTAGTACGACTCGATAACTGTCTGACCTCATCGGCCACCACGGCAAAACCGCGACCACTATCCCCTGCCCGCGCCGCTTCTATAGCCGCATTTAAAGCTAACAAGTTGGTTTGGTCAGCGATGGCACGTATCACTTCAAGCACTTGATGAATTGCACGGCTATCTTCTTCAATCGTTTGAACCACATCGGAAAAGTGGCTCACTTGCACACTCAACTGATGTATCGCCTCTATCACTGTTTCTAAACGTGAATGCCCGCGTTGTGCCGCCTCATGGCTCGACACCATTTCAGAAGCAGTACGATGAATGTTGCCCGTCACTTCGGCAAAACTGGCGCTCATCTGCTCCATCGCCGTCGCGGCCTGCGTCGTTTGCTCGCTCTGACTATCGGCATGTTCCCAAGTGTTGGTAATGGTTTGTTTAAGGCTGACACTCTGAGATTGGATTTCACTGGCCGAATCCGCCATACGGCCAACAACGCCACCGATTTCGGTGATCAAAAAGCGCAAGGCAAGATCCAATTTTCCAATCTCATCTTGGCGGCCGGTATACACGCCCGTCGCCACAGGATCGTCAATAATGTTTGTTGCCATAGACACGAGCTTTTGCAGCGGCTGCATCAGGTAATACCATGCTAGGCACGCTACCGTCATCCCCGCAATCGCAGCAACAATGGGAGAATAACTGGCAATCATTGCCGTAGTCATAATCGACATCAGCATGGCAAGCAGTATCTTGCCACTGAAACCTAACCTGTCTTTGCGCAATACCTTAGGTTGCTTACCCTGATTAATATCGCTGTAAATACTCTCGGCGGCTTTGATCTGCTCTGGAGTGGCTTGGCGGCGAACAGATTGATATTCGTGAATTTTACCGTCTTCATACACAGGGGCGACATAGGCATTTACCCAGTAATAACCGCCATTTTTAGTGCGATTTTTAACGATACCCATCCAAGGTTTACCCTGCTTAATTCGCTCCCAAAGGATCTTAAACGCAGCCGCTGGCATATCTTGATGACGCACTATGTTATGGGGATTCCCTTGCAACTCAGCAGCACTAAACTCGCTGATCTGCGAAAAAGTCTGATTCACATATTTGATGTTTCCCTTCAAATCCGTCGTGGATAGTAAAATCGCATTATCTGACAGGTGTGTTTCACCATTCTTAGAATTTTTATGCATAGGGTTATCAGGCTAGGTCTCGGTAAAAAAGATAACGAGCATTCTGCCAAAACCTCAGTACATCAAAATTGATAAAGCTCACATTGGCAGTATAAAAATTAACCTAACGCTAAACAAGCAGTAACCACTAGATACACCTAAGCAAATAAAAACAAACAATTGTGACAAAGCCAGCAAGTCAGAAAATCCATATCTTGTTTCGCTCACAGTTTTAAGCCTTGCCTCCGTATCGGTTAAATATCTGTACCTCTCCCGCTCAGGGGAATAAAAAAACCACCTTAAGTTCGCACTTAAAGTGGTTTTAAATTCACAGCGAATCCATGGTGAGTTAACCGCGGCTCGCTGCGTTAGCCTAATTAACTTGAGTCACAGTTAAGGTTGGCGATTTAGGATCGGGACCTGTCACAGTAAAGCGATAAGTTGCATCCACTGGCGCATTAAAATGCATATTTGCCCCCTTTGAAGCCAAGACTTTTAACCCATCAAGCGTCACAGCCTCATCCCCCACCACAGCACCAAAATCGACACTAGACCAATCTGATGAAGCAATTTTGAACTCGTTATCACCTGCGATTAACGCGATATCGACACTGTAAACCGAAGCGCCTTGATAGGCTAACGTGTCCACTGTGCCCCAACCATTCATGCCGCCACGAATGTAAACCGTGTTCGCACCAAACATCGCCGTTTTATACACGCTGAGTTTAGGTTCATTACGATTTGACGCATCAAACACAAAGCTGTAGGTATCATCGCTGTCGAAGGTGATGCTCATATTGCCGCCTTTGACCGCCAGCAATTTCTCTTGATTGAGCACGACGACACCATCGGCCTCACCGGTACCATAATCTACGGTAGACCAATCACTGGACGCGAGTTTAAAGCCCTTAGTACCAGCCGTGATGGCGAGATCAACGCGATATATCCCACCGCCCATATACTTGACTTCGTTATCAGTCCCCCAACCATTCATATCACCACGCAGATACACTGGCGTTCCTACAAATGGCTCTTCGTTATAAACGCTTAATACGGGATGGTCCTTATCCGATGCATCAAGGGAGAACACATAGGTTGCCGTTATCCCCGCGGAAAAATGCAGATTCCCGCCCTTCGCTGCTAGCGCTTCGGCCACGCCTTCATCAACTTGCGCGACATCAGCACTTATGGCACCAAAATCAACGGTATTCCAGTCTGCCGAGGCAATTTTGAAATCATAGTCACCGGCATTCAGTTTGATGGCAATACGGTATTCGCCAGCGCCGACGTAGGCGAATTTATCGACTTCACCCCAGCCATTCATGCCGCCACGGACAAATACATCGGTACTGCCATAGGGCACAACATCGGGCGCACCAACGGTAGCGTTTGCCGAGAGACCCAAGCCCTGCGCACCGCTTTGTTTTTTCACAAATACAGCCGTGCTGTAGGCAGGAACCGTAAATGTGCCTTCATTCGCACCCTCACTAAAACTTGCGCCGCGGATTTTGGCATCAACAGAGTTTGCTTGTACTTCGTGTAAGCTAAAGCCTGCTGCAGTCGGCACTGTGTGAGACTGCTCCGTTGCGCTGCCGTTGATCATCACGACGATGGCATCGACTGCCGGGTCGAGATCGCTAAGACCAACGCCGTCGTCCAGACTCATTACGATGACACCCTGTTGCTGACGCTTACCGACGTTATGGAATCCCACACGATCAATAATGGTCTGCTCATCGGTCAGGCGGAATAATGGGCTCTGATGGCGTATACGTAAAAACTCGTTAAATACCCCCGAGGCCAATTCGATATCCGACATGGAAGCCGCCGCATTTGGGTTAGCAGAAATACCCGAAATCTGCGTCCATTTGCTGCTGTTATCCTGCGCGAGTGGTAAACCTACATTCCAGTTATTGGTGTTATAGGTAAAGTCGACATAGTTAAACCAGTCCCCCGAGTCATAGCTGTTTCTGTCCATCGATTTTGAGCGCAGTAAATCACCGCCCATTTGCAGGAACGGCACCCCTTGGCTCAAGAGTGGAATACTGGCGGCCATGTTTTGGACTCGCACACGATTTTCAATACTCAAACCAATGGCATGTTTATATTGCAGGATATCCCACAGGGTTTCGTTATCGTGCTTAGAAACATAGTTAATACTGTCGGCAGGATCGAGAGCGTAAGCACTCGGTTGTGAGTTCCAGCTAAAGCTACTGCCCTTAGCCGAATTGCCATTAAAGTCTTTTAGTACATAGTTTTGTAAGTTACCCGCCAATGATAAGCGTAAGGTATCTTGATCCCGCAGGTAGTCATCCTTTGACTCAGTCGCAAACAATGCGCCACCACGCACCGCCTCGCGTATTCTGTCATTAAAGGTGCCCACTTCGGAGCCTGCCATATTGGCTTGGGTTGCCTGTTCGAATAAACGATTATCGGCAACTTCACCAAAGTTCCATCCTTCACCGTAGAAGTAAGTGTCTGGATCGACGGCCTGAACAGCGGTTCTCGCATCGAGAATACCTTGCTTAGGCATGTGCCCCATCACATCAAAACGGAAGCCGTCATAGCCATATTCTTTGGCAAGCAAGACTAAAGAATCAGTGACGAGTTTGCCCATCATTCGATGTTCAGTGGCGGTATTTTCACAACAGGTTGACTGTTCCATCGCGCCAGATACAGGGTCATATCTGTGGTAATAACCAGGAACGACCTTATCAAGCACAGCGTTAGCATTCACGCCAGAAGCGCTCGTGTGGTTATACACAACATCCAATACGACTCTGAGACCAATATTATGCAAGGCTTGGTTCATTTCGCGCAGTTCAAGCACTCGCTCCGTACCCTCAGCCACTGTGGCATAACTGCCTTCAGGTGCAAAAAAATGCTGCGGATCGTAACCCCAGTTAAAGCCATCTAAACCACGCATAGCATCCACTAATGCCTGCGCATCACTTGAGCCGGGTAAGCTATTTGCCAGAATACTCTCTATAGTTGCTGACTTGTTTTGGGTTTTACAGGCATCGGCCGCATCATTGATTTTGCTGCATAACTTGGCCAATGTGTCGGTCATTTCGATGCGTTCACTGGCATTTTCATTGACTGTTGCCATATCGGTGGCGGGCAACACATGGAAGTGAGTTAAGCCATTATCAACCAGCTTTTTAAGATGTTCGACTGGCGCAGAGCCTTGCTCGGTAAAGGCCAAATATTTACCACGGTGGGCGGCACTGGTGCTCTGATCTCGAATACTAAAGTCTCGAATATGCCCCTCATAGATCACCGCATCTTCTGCGTGAGCAATCGCAGCAACGGTTTGGTTATCCCAGCCGTCAGGTTTAAGGTCTGCATCGTCCAAATTAATAAACTGGCTAAAACGGCCGTTACTCGACACATTCAAAGAATAAGGGTCAGTGCTTTCTAACGACTCAAGTTTTTTAGTCGTTGGATGGTACACACTGAGCGCATAACGATAATAGAGGCGATTAAGGCTAGCATCACCGCGATAGGACCAGATACCAGTGAGGCTATCTAAGGTCATATTCTCAGTGCTTTTAAGTGTTTTATTGGCATCATAGACTTTCAGTTTTACGTCTTGGGCAGTCGGTGCCCACACAGAAGCAATAATGTTCGCCCCATCGTAAACCACACCGAGCGTAGCCTCATCAGCATCTTGGTCACCCTGTGTGTAAAGATCATCAAGCACCTTGGCCGCTTGCACATAGGTTGCGCCAACAGGTTTGTCATCGGCATCGTAAGCGACTAATACTAATTGATCTTTTGCAATGGCTTTGGCTTCATCCGCAGTAAAATTAGCAGTATAAGCAGGCCAATCTGCCAGCACTGGCGATAACGCTTTTTGTGCATCGCTTAAGGTCGCGGGCGTTAAGGTCACTTGAGTGCCACTGATCACATTATTATCATCGGCGGCGATATCAGCCTTAGCTGAATAATGCAATTTCACACTTGTCACCCCCTGTGGATCTTGATTCCACACAAAGGTATTGCGATCTAACCAGTGGGCACTCATACCTGAAATAGAGAAACCTGTCTCTAGAATCGGATACTCATACACATCCGACTCACCGTGAATGGTGAAATTCACGCGAACATACGTCGCATCGTCCTGTACCAGGGACATGGTTAAGTTGTTTTTACCTAAGGCTTTACCCGCATCATCCGTACCGGCATGCACAATAAAGTTGCCGCAGGCACCATAACCTTCCTTCAGATTAAGGATCCAATAGGCGCCATAATTAGGGTCAATACCATCGAAGGGATGGCCGTTGCTCCAGTCGCTGGTATCAAAAGGAGCGGCATAGGCATCACACTTTTCATCGTTCCAAGTATGTAATTTGTACTTAGGATATTCAGCGTTACTCGCAGTATTGTTTTTATCTTTAATGCGATTGTAGTAAAGCACTGCTTGATTGGCTTGCGGGAATACGCTTGGCGCGGGTAACGAGGGATCTAAACCGTTTATACAACTCTCGTTTTTAGGATCAGGGAATTTAGGCGCCTTACAACTGATAGGCGTAGGTGCAACGCAGCTTGTGCCCGTCGCATCGGGCACCATAGGCACATCGCAAGTTAATAGTACTTTACCCGGTTCAGATGAATCACTGCCGCCACAGGCCGAGAGTAAGCTCATACTCAGGGCTAAAGCCGATAGTTTAATAAGATTAGAGATACTCAACATGAGTGGTTTCTCCCAATTTGCGAATAAGGCGCCGTGATACTAAGTGGCGCAGCATGTAATGGATTTAGGCTCTGTGCGTCTAAGCACACTAACTGATGCAATGGATTACAGGGCATAGGTGAACCCCAAGAAAAATTCGCGGCCAAAGTACTGTAGGGTGCCGGTTTTCTGCTCGGTGCCGAAGTAACTCTTAGTCGGTTCATCTGTGAGGTTATTGACTTGGAACAGTACGTTTAAACCGTCCGTTACTTGGTAGGAGGCTTGATAGTCCATCACGGTTTCGGAATCGAAGTTCACCACTTGATCGTTAATCGCCACCTGTTCAGAGACAAAAGCATCACGGTAACGAGCGCTGATACGGGTTTCAAAGCCCTCATAGCCATAAAACAAGGTTGCACTGAACACATTATTCGATAACCCAGGTAAAGATTGAGTAGCACTATCACCGCCTAGGCTGGTAATGGACTGCACCTCACTCTCGGTATAAGAATAACTGGCGTTAAAACCTAAACCGGAAAATAAATCGGGCAAGGAAGCAAACACTTGGGTATAAGCCAACTCTAAACCGCGAATGTATCCACCCTCAGCATTATTCATTGCAGTAGTGTAAGTGCCATTACTTGTTGAGGTTTGCACCCCAGTAACAGGATCGACGATGTAATCCGGCACGTTGAAGCCATTCCCCTTAAAATCGAAATTGGTGATAGCCACAGTATCAATAAAAGAATCAATATTTTTGTAGAATAGCGCCGCGACAAAGGCGCCTTCATCAAAGTATTTCTCGTAGGAAATATCATATTGATCCGCATAGAAAGGTTTTAAATAAGGGTTATTAGTACTGGAACCATTGATGACCCCATCGCTATTAGCCGTTGCGCTCGCATCTCCCGCCAAGCGGTTAATGGGCGGACGCGACATTACTTTAGCGGCAGCTAAACGGATTTGAGAATCTTCAGTGATCTTAAAACTAAGGTTAAGGGACGGTAGATAATCAACATAATCTATCCCTTTGATTTTAGGTGCATAGTAGTTATTTACTATGCCTAAATCATCGACAATGTACTGAGCGCCAAGCTCTGGATGTGCACCGACATTCTCTAAGACAGTTGCGGATTGGTCTGTTTCAACACGGCGTAAACCGAGATTTCCTGTGACTGGAATACCACCAATCTCGGTATCAAAATTAACCATGGCATAAGCCGCAAACACCTTTTCGAACACCTCCCCACTTTGCAATACGGTCCAAGAATAGTTAGTGGTATAGCCCTTAGCATCGAGTACACCATCGGCATTTCCCCAAGTTTGTACTGGTTGTGGGATACCTTCAGGGAACCAAGCCGCTAGCGCAGCGTCGAGATCAATGGCGAGATAAGAGGGGAAATAACTGAACTCACCCTGCCAATCGACGACCGAGGCCATATCAGACGTCAGCTTGAGTGGTGGCTCAGCGCTAGAGAAAGCGCCATCATTGCCATATTCAAATACCGAGCGGCGATTGGAGTAATTGCGATCAGAGTAACGTACACCAAACTCTACTGAGCTGATGTAATCATTCTCAAGGTCATATTTAAAATCAAGGCGATAAGCCTTTACCGCATCTTCATTCTCATAGGGATAGATGCCGTACTTACTCACCATCACCCGATCCAGATCGGTGAAAGCATCGGCTTGATTAAAGCCCACATCGGGCAGATTAAGCCCGTTAAGTTGATAACTAATCGAGACATTATCATCGAAAACTGGGGTGTCAGCATTAGCATCGACAGCAACGTTCGCCCATAACAGGCCATTCCTAAAGTTACTTTTGGCTGAGGAATAGGAAATATCGGCGGCGACATTCAGTCTGTCTGTCACTTGCCAGTCAGCATTAAAACCAAAGCTATTCACTTCATCAAAATCTTGGTTATCGTCGTTTACAGTCTCAACTCGGGTGTAGCTCTTTGAGGTGCGATTAAAGGTTCCGCCAATAACAGAATTGCCATCGAGTACAGGATTGGCAATCGCAGCGCCTGAGCCACCAAACTTAACCCTGAATCCTCGGGCAAACGATTCGCTATCGAAACGCGATAAAAATGCATCGGCCTTGAGCTTAAAATTATCCCTAGGTGCCCACTCAATCGCGCCCATATAACCGTTACGAATTTCAACGCCACCAAGGTGTTGTAGCTCAAAACCCTCGCTGATGTACTCATTCGCAGGGGCATCAATAGAACCGTTGGTATCATTAGCCAGTCCATCAACGTCTTTGCTGTCATTATAAGCCAAACCGATAAATTGGGTCGCAACACTGGGTTGTTTTAGACGGGCATAACCTAACGCCACGCCTAAGGTATCGTCGAAGAACTTACCCTGATAAGACATACTCAATCTGTGGCCATACTCGTCAGCACCATACACTTCACTGGCTCTGTCGTTGTACATACCACGGGCATTAACTAGAAAACTATGGTCTTTATCGGATTGCAGTGGGCTGACTGTTTGCAGTTCAACTGTACCTGCAACACCCCCTTCAATGAGTGAGGCTTTAGGGGATTTATACACAGCGGCGGATGAAATCAGTTCAGACGGGTATTGATCGAACTCGATACTGCGAGTACCACTCGTCGATACCTGTTCACGGCCATTTAAGGTTGAAAAAACAAAACCGCCAGACATACCGCGAATGTTAATTTCCGCCGCTTGTCCACCGGTACGTACCGCTGAAATACCGGGTAAGCGGGTCAGCGCATCCGCCATTGATACATCGGGTAAGGCGCCAAGATCATCTGCCGATAATTGCTCTGAAACTGTGTCGCCGTAACGCTTAGCATCGAGGGAATCAATCAGACTTTTGCTGTAACCTTTAACCTCAATACGTTCGATATTTGCCGCTTCATCGCTGGCTTTTTTGTTGGTTTCGACACTCTTGGTATTCGTGTTGGTATCGTTTTTTATATTGTCGTCTTGAGCTTGTTTGGCCTCCTGTTGAGTTGGCGTAGTCTCTGCTGCAAAGGCTAACTGCGGTGTATACACCACACTAAAGCCTGCTGTCGCGAGAGCCATGGTCAAGACGCTGAGTTTACAATGACGCATTTGGCATTCCCCTATGTCATAACGACTTGTTTTAACCCGATGTTCTATTCACCACATCAATCCAAGAAACATAGGGCAATCAAAGTGTCATACTAACGGTGTAGCGTTTTTCGCCTCAATGGGATGCATACGTATTCATAACTTACCATTCACAATATATTAACCATAAATTTTTAGCCTTTGATTTATTCAAAGCTAAAAAAATACAAAAACACAACCTAGTAACAATCTGCACCTCCGTTAGTCCAAGATCACATATTTACATTCGAATCTAAATGATATCGTTTATCATTTGAATTAACTAAGTTATACTTCTCGCGGTTAGCTATCCCCTGTTAATAGAAATGCATTCACCGTTAAGCCGAGTCTTCTGCCGTTAAACCAGAAAGCTCAAGCACACTTTGCAGAATTAACCGTAACGGATAGCCATAACGGACCCATATTGGCTCGAAATGAGAAGTGGCACTTATGTCTAATACACCCGCGTTTGAAACGTCAACGCAATCATCTGCAGTGCAAACGCGCTCTTTCTCACTGATTTCACGGGGGATTGTGCAAATTGCGCGATGGTTTAAGCAAGAGCAATCGCAGTTTGCCTTCAAAGTCTTTGCCCGCGCGAGCGCCGCACTGCTGGCGGGTTATATTGCGGCAGCTACCTTGGCTTGCCTGCTGACAGTCGTGCTACCAATGCCCCGCTTCGAAAGCACAATAACGGCCAATATGTTGGCTTTTCTGTTTTATGCCATCGCCATTATTTACGCCTTTTGTGTACGTAAAACCTGGCATGCATGGCGAGATCTAGGCCTAGTGAGTTTGTTATGTTTTGGTTTGCTTCAGGTGTGTGGACAGTAAGATGAAAGAGACATTTTTTAGAACCTTATCTTGGCTACATACTTGGGCAGGCTTGCTCGTGTGCTGGGTGTTATTGTTGATCTTTTTTGCGGGTAGCTTGAGCTATTTCCGCCATGAAATCAGCCTTTGGAACGAACCCGAATTACACCAAGGGGTTTATCAAGACTATCAAGCCGATACGCTCGCAAATCAGCTGGATAAAGGCCAAGATTATATCGCAGCGCATTCGCCCGAATCGGCGCAGCGCTGGATGATAGGTTTTCCGACCGAACGTAAGCCCTTTCAAAGTGTGAGTTGGCAATTGCCACCAGAAAAAGGTCAACGTCGCGGCAAAACAGAAGAACATGTGGCCCTCGCCGATGGCAGCGGCATGATCTCAGAAGTGCGCGCAAGTCGTGGCGGCGATTTCTTCTATCGTCTGCACTTTGACTTGCATTATATGTCCGCAATTACGGCCCGATATATCGTCGGTATTTGCACTATGTTTATGCTAATTGCCCTTATCAGCGGCATAGTGATCCACAAGCGGATCTTCAAGGATATGTTCAGCTTTAGACGCGACAAGGGCGCCCGCTCTTGGTTAGATGCACACAATGTGAGCTCTGTCATCGCCCTGCCCTACCATCTGATGATCACTTATACCGGGCTTATCACCCTGATGTTGATCTATATTCCGTGGACGGTGGATACCGCCTATTCGGGTGACAGCCAAGCCTTTTTAAAAGAGCTGAACCCCGCCAGACAAACCGAGAAAGCCACGGGGATTAGCGCGTCACAGGTGCAGCTGAGTCAATTACTGCCGCAGGTGCAAGCCGCTTGGGGCGATGCGCCGATTAAGCAAGTGATAGTCTCATACCCTAAAGATCAAAATAGCCAAGTGACCTTTTACCAAAACACAGGTAAAGATGTGACCGATGAGGCCAACATTTTGATATTTAACGGGGTCAATGGTGAGCTTAAGTATGCCAGCCCGCATGAAGCCTCGGGAGCATCCGCTACCTACGACACTATGATGTCGCTACACACGGCGCGTTTTGCCGCCCCGCTATTACGAATATTATTCTTTTTCTGCGGCATATTAGGTTGCGCTATGGTCGCTACAGGCACCTTGATGTGGGCCATTCGCCTACGTCAAAAACAACAGAAAGCCATAGATAAAGGCGAGAAACCAAGCTTAGGATTACGTCTTGTCGAAGGGTTAAACTTCATGTTTATCTTAGGATTACCCTTAGGCGCTGTGAGCTTCTTTTACGCAAATCGTCTGCTATCGACAAGTTTTGCAGGCCGCTCCGAATGGGAAGTTCACATCTTCTTTATCGCGTTAGCGGCAATGGGAGTGTGGGCTTTCTTTGGCCGTTCACGTCGCCAGTGGCAAACGGCATTGATACTCACAGGCAGTTTGTGCTGTGCACTGCCTGTGCTCAATGCCTTCACTTCGCCGAGTAATCTCATCGATAATATCCAATCCCATCAATGGCCTTTAGTCGGATTTGACGTGCTCGCCATTCTACTTGGCGGCGCTATGCTAATTGCCAGCAAAAGACTAACTTTAATTGCTAAAGCCCCAGCCAAGCGCCCAACAAGACCTGCATTCAATGCGCCGAATGCCAAGGCGAATAAAGCGCGCCGCAGCGAGCCACAAACATCCCTAGCCAACGAACTTACCTCGCCGTCTTCATTGGAGGAAGCCAAATCATGATGCCAGAATTTATCCCTGTACTTGGGATCTTAGGCTTAAGTTATCTCTCACTGGCCCTGTTCGCCTTAGCTAAGTTTGGCCATTTTAAGGATGTGTTTAACCGTCCACCAGCACAATGGCAGAGCCATTTGCTCACTTTGTTTGCTTGGTTATTACTGGCATTTAGCTTAAGTGCCTGCGCGAGCGATCAAGGCTGGGCCTACGGTAGCATTTTATTTATGGGGATCATTTCCCTCGCGGCCATGCTGGTCATACTGACGTTAAGCTACAGTCCACGCCATTTACCGATTGGTATCGTCGCTGGTAGCGTACTCACAAGCAGTCTATTACTGAGTGCTGGGCTATAACTTCTCCGCACTAATCTATAACTTCCTGCCGCACTGAGCCACAGGTCATGGCTAAGTGCGCACCGCTAGGCTATAGTGCCCTGATGTCCTTCAGATAGGAGAAAATAATGGGCTTTAACTTAACGGTTAACTGGCAAACCTCGCCCGCCGAAGAAGGCGAATTTTGTCGAGACCACAGTATTACATTTGGCAGCGGCCAGACGATTCAAGCCTCGTCGGCACCGGAATATAAAGGCAATGGGCAGAATGTAAACCCAGAGGAAAGCCTGCTAGCGGCGTTATCCTCATGTCATATGTTGACCTTTCTCGCGATTGCACATCTTAAGCGCTTACCTGTCACGTCCTATGTGGACAATGCCACTGCAGAGCTGGGTAAAAATGAAGCAGGCAAGTTGGCCGTCACTAAGATGGTGCTGAATCCTAAGGTCATGTTTGCCGAAGGGATTGAAGTCAGCCAAGAAACCCTTGAGAAAATTCACGAAAAAGCACATGCAAATTGCTTTATCGCCAATAGTTTAGCGACAGATATTCACATCAAGTTTTAAGATTTGTGCTGATATCTACGGCCCGCTAATGGTTTTCCTAAGCGGGCTTTTTTATTGCCGCACCGCAGATCATTACCAGTCTGACTCATTGCCATCACCGAATCACCGTCGCCGCCCCCACACAGAGTCTTACCATCCGCATCCCCGAAACCTTTTCCATGGTTCAGCTCATGTCCAGCTTTTAAACCGTAGGATGGCTAACTTAGTGCCAACTGCTGGAGTTAAAAGATGCACATTCAACCACTATAGCGACAGGAACGAGTCAAGGGATTTCAGCGCCAACGGCCTATTACCTAAGCCATAACGAAGACGCGAGAGCGATAACAGTTAATCACATTGCCCAACAACAGCGAGTGAACACTATGCAGAACTACGTAGAAACGACTAAGAATATTAATGAATGGGCATAAAAATGGGTGTTGTCTCGGGAACTAAGAGACAACACCCTAACTTTGTACGCGACTATGTTAACTGAGATACCTTAAATTTCAGTTAAATACTGAATTTAAATATCAATTACTTAGCTTTTATATCCTGTGCCATTCCTTTTGCCGGCATAGGCTGCGCTTTTAAGGCTGGAACGGGCTGCTTAACCAATTCATCCTTCAAATAGCTTATTGCAGTCTCAAGCTGTGCATCTTTACCGTTAAAGGTCGCAAAAGGTAAGTTATCGACTTCGATATCCGGCGTTACGCCATGCCCTTCCAGCACCCAGCGACCATCCATTGCATACTGTGGATACTCGGCCACCCGCGCCATTCCTTTATCGGTCAACGAGTTTCGCCCAGATAGCCACACGCCCGCCCCTGCCGTTTGCTTACCAATTAGCGGGGCAATACCCAGCGCTTTAATCCCTGCGGAGAAAGTCTCACCGTCGGAATAGGTCAGTTCATCGGTTAACACCACTAAATGGCCGCGGAAGGTTTGCTGCATATTGGTGTTTGCCGTGCCGTGAGTCGGTTGCCAGAAAGCCCAAGCGCGGCGCAATAACTTCTCGATAATCCAACTGTCGATATTGCCGCCGCGATTACGGCGAACGTCGATAATCAAACCGTCTTTATCGTAATTGGTATAAAACTCACGGGCGAAACTTTCAATATCGCCGCCGCCCATGGCATATAAGTGCAAATAACCAATCTTGCCCTTACTCGCATCCTCGACCACTGCCGCGTTATGGCTCACCCAATCTAAATAACGTAATTGGCCATCAACCATAGCGCTGACGGGCATAACGATGGTTTTATGGGTTTGGCTGCCACGCTTAAGTTGCAGTAATACTTGCTTGTCCTGTTGATTGCGCAACAGCCGCGTGACATCAGCCACGTTCGCCACTGGCGTGCCATTGATGGCCAGCAGCACATCGCCTTCTTTGGCATCGACTTCGATACGATTTAACGGTGAAGCGTTAGCTGGCAACTCAGGATCGTTACTGTAAATATGCGCAATTTTAACGCCATCGGCGGTTTGCTGTAGACGGGCACCTAAGCTCGCGGCTTTAGCCGCATCGGGATCTTTGGGTAAATCACCGCCGCGTACCTGTGAGTGCAATGAATCTAATTCGCCCATCATTTGCATGAAGATATCGTTCAGTTCGTTACGGTCAGTCAGGCGGTCGAGCAAAGGTTGATACTTAGTTTTGGTCGCTTGCCAATCGAGGCCCCGCATCTTCTTATCGAAGAAAGATTCTCTGTGCATCAACCAAGCATCTTCAAACATTTGTTGCCATTCAAGCTGGGGAGAAATCGCTAATTGCCATTGATCCGTTTGCACTTTGGCATTATCGGTATCGCCTAGCTTATCGCCACCGTCAACGATCATCAGCGCCTTGTCATTGCTGAACTTACGCAGCATCAGCTTTTTGCCATCGGCAGAAACCGCATAATGGCCAATGTCCTCGGCAAAAACCTCGGCTTTCGGACTTAATGGATCAAACTTGATGGTCATCAGACTCGGTTCAGCGTCATCACCCATCGCTTGGTCGAGCACATAAAGCCTGCCATCGACGGCGCGCAGTTCACTGTAATTGCCTGAATCGATAGGCACTTGCCATAGACGCTGCGAAATACCAGACCAATCGATTTTCACCGGATTCGGTTTATCATTAGCATCCGTTTTGTCAGCTTGGTTAACGCTGAGTTCATTGGGTTTACTAAAGGGGAATTTGGCATTGTTAACTAAGGCGATGGCAAAAATTTGGCTGCGTTTATCAAACACTGGGCCCATGTTTCTATCGCCCCAAGGTGAACTTGGCGTGGCGCTGAATTGGCGATTTGACAGGAAATATAACCACTGGCCGTCACTGCTAAAGGTTGGCGAATAGGATTCGTACTTATCGCTGGTGAGCGTCTCGGCCTTATTTTCATCCACAGAGTAAAGGACGATTTGCGGTCTTTGTTTACCGATTTCCGACTTAGTTAATGCAATGAAACGGCTGTCTCCGGACCAGCGAATATCAGCGTAAGGCCCAAGTCCTTCACCGTTAGTGATGATTTTTTGATTGGTATTTTTCTTTAAGTCGAGCAGCCAAACATTGCCATCGTTATCGTCGTGGGCGATAAATCGACCGTCATTGGACAGATTCAGGCTCATTCTTAAGGTATGACCGTCTTTTGTCAGCTGCTTAGCACCACTGCTGCCATCGGCGGGGAATTGCCAAATTTCTTGCTGACCTGTCATGTCGCTAATCGCATAAACAGACTTGCCATCTTGACTCAATATCGCTTCTCTCACGCGATAAGTCCCTGGCAGCGCAACTTGAACTAAGCGCGAGCCATCAACACCCGCAATTGCCACATGGCTGCGGGCGGTTATCACCACTTTATCGCCAGCAAGGGCTAAATCGGTGGAGGATGCGTAATCCATAGGATCTTTCACCCAGTGCTCACGGCGCTGGGCAAAATCGGACGTGAGTTCAATATTGACTAATGCGTCTTTTGCGGCCGCGATATCAAATACATGGATATCAGCACCCTGCTGGAAGACCACTTTGCCTTGATCCATCTGCGCGCCGCGGACTTGCCAATCTTTAAATTGGGTCAACTGTTTTGCGTCTGAACCATCGAGCGCCATCGACCAGAGGTTGTCGTTACCATCGCTGTCGCTGATAAAATAGAGTCTGTCTTGCCATAGCATAGGTTGGCGCACTGAGCCGTCGTGCTGGCCGCTGAGCAACTGGGCTTCGGTTTTGCTGCCGAGTTTAAAGCGCCATAATTCGCCCTTTGCGCCGCCACGGTACACTTTGGCGTTATCGCCAGTGACTTGCAGGCCAAAGCGGGTGAAATACACATATTCGTTGCGCTCATCAATCACACCTTCGACCGCATCGGCTAAGGGTAAATCTGTGGTCGTGAGGGTTTTAGGATCGACGCTGCGTAGCATCCAATTATTCGCGGGGCCAAAACCACTGTCGGTGGAATATAAAATCTCGCCTTTTGGGGTCCAACCTTGAACCCGCACACGGCTATTCTCAAAACTCACCCGCTTGGCCACACCGCCGGCAACCGGGATCACATACACTTCGCTCGCGCCTTCATAATTGGCCACATAAGCAACCCACTTGCCATCGGCGGAAATGGTCGCACCTAGCTCTTCTGCGGGTAAACTCGTTAAGCGAGTCGCCGCTTTTTGACCTAAGGTCTGAGTCCATAAATCCCCTTCAGCGGTAAAGACTAAGGTTTGATCGTGCAGGGCTGGCGCGCGGTAATATCCTTGATTGCTCACCGCATCGGCAGCGATGGCTTGGGCCGCAGTGAACGTGCCTAGGGCAAGCATGCAGCAGGCGACAGAATGGCGAAGTTTCATGTATGACCTCTATCCTATTGTTATTTTTAGCAATGGACTCTTTGACTACGAGATTTTGCTAGCAGATTTAGCGAAGAAATTCTTGCCATAGACTTTTGCAAAATACCGCAATCAAGCCCAAAGCATGACAATTTAGCCCACCAAGCTAGCAGAATTTAATAGAGAGTTCAGTAACTTCGAGCCAGAGAAGTTTTAGCAAATGTGTCACATCTTAAATCGCGGGAAAACAACTGAGTAAAAAACAATATTCTTTAGCGGAAAACAACAAAGATCATAGCGTTACCCTGTTGCACCACGATAAAAATCGTCAGGAGTAAGACAGGATTAGCTAACGTGAAGGGCTAGTGTTAAGGCCTGATTACGGGCTGACGTACAGCGTCTTTAGTGGACTGTTTAGGCGGCTCATATTGGATTGTTTCGCCAGTGACATTTGTTGCCATTTATTGATCACGCGTGCAATTTCACCGTTATCCATCAAGGTCTTAATCGCCTGATTAAACTGCTCTAACTGGTTTGGCGTCATACTCGCTTTACTGAGCATTAAATGGATATGGTTTTGATCTAACACTAACTTGAGTGGCACTAGCTTGATGTGTTGATGCTGACTGGCAATATAGGGCATGGCCATAGTATCGCCGACGATCATATCCCCGCGACCATAGGTGAGCATTTGTACCGACTTATCTGAGTCAGGGCTTAACACCAATAAATGCTCCTGCTCTAATCGATATTGAGACTCTTGATAATCAGCGCCATACCAACCGCTTGAAGGCACAAGCAGGCGTAACTTTTTGGTAAAAATGTCCTCCCACTTATCGACATTAATCTGATCTTTTTGCTCATCGAGCACGAATAAGCGCAGCTCTTCGTCTCGATAATAACTGGAAAAATACGCATAAGCCTGACGTTCATCCGTCATTGTCGCTCCCATCAACACATCTAACTGTCCAGCTTTCAGCATCTGATGCGATCGCTTCGCGGGCACATTGATAAAATTGATTTCGCAGCCGAGATACACGGCAAATGCCCGCATCAGATCCACATCTAAACCTTGGGCTTCTCCTTGGGGATCTTGCCAAGCATAGGGAGGCCAGTCGTTATAACCGACTTTAATGGTTTTATGACAGGGTAAAGGACTATTAACCTGCAACGCACTTTTGGCGGGCAAGGCTAAAAAAAGCAGCAATAAGACAGGAACGTATTTAAACAATGACATAGGCTAAGTTACTTGCCCCTTAAGTTGGCGATCCTCTCCTGATGAAGATGAAGCAAAACGGTTCAACGTCAGGCTTCCGCGGTGTTTTAATACCTAAATAAGCGTAGTTGGCACTTAGACAGTGCGCCATAAACACCAGTCAGATCATAGTAATTAACCGAAATAGGGCGCGGAGAATAACAACAAAAAAGGACAGTAGCTAGTTTAACGCGTTTAATGTAGCCGACTTAATGCACTTGCCATAAAGACTCCGCCTGAGTAAACGAAATCAAGTTGAAGGTTAAGCTCGCTAAATCTGACACTTATAAATAACAGCAACAACCTTAGTGGGATCGCCCATATCAGTCTGTAACCAAACGATGTGCGTGCCGCCCAATTGCTCTCCCTGAGCAATGGCAGACTCTTTGGCTTCATCTAGATTATTCTCGCGGCGACTCACCCCAGTGACGATGGCAAAACTGTCGCAGTGGGTCACTTCAAAATCGTAGGCTACATTTATGCGCCGATATAACTCTCGTTGCTCGGTTGCGCACCCTGAGGCTAAGACGCAAAAACAGACACTTAATAGAAAAAATCTAGACAAATCAATCAACCCACTGAGTAAACACGCGGGTGAACATAAACAATTAAAACTAATAAAATTGTGAATTTAATCACATTTCCATTACCAAAAACAATACAATAAGTTACAAATATTAATTAAATATCATGTAGTTAAATAAAAGTTCTTTTATGCTTACCTGCAACACAGTTCCATCAATTTATCGTTATTTTGCTTACATCTGTAAAAAGTGCGCTTATAAAAAAATGCATTTGTAAAAAGTGTACTTGTTGGCAATGTATTTATAAAAACGTATTTATAAAAATTGTGCTGATAAAAAAGGGAGCTAAGCTCCCTTCTCTTCTTTAACGCTATGTTATCTCACCGCTAGGCTAATACTTTAAGTACAAGCAGCTTAGGTTAAGATCTTGAATAAGTGCGCTTTCAGTGCGGCAAAATCAGCGGGTAAGTCAGCCGACAAGATAGGTTTATGGGCAACGGCCTCAAGCTCAACCGGCAGTGGTAAGTTAAGATTTAGCTCTCTATCCACCACATCCTTAAATTTCGCAGGATGCGCCGTACCTAAGAATATACCCACTTCGTCAGGCACTAAAGTTAAAGACAAGGCTTTAGCTGCAATCGCTGCATGGGGCTCAGACACATAACCTTGTGCATGCAACTCAGCTAATGCCAGTGAAGTTTGCTCTTCAGATAAACGCATGCCCACTAAGTTACTCAGCGGCCAAGCTAATTTCTCACAAATGGCTTCCACTCGCGGCCAGTTACTTGGCTCACTAACATCCATCGCATTAGACATAGTCGCTTGGGTTTGATTGGGCTGCCATTGGCCGTTTTCTAAATAGCGCGGCACAGTATCATTCGCATTGGTTGCGGCGATAAAGCGTTTAACCGGTAACCCCATGGCTTTGGCGAATAAACCCGCCGTCAGGTTACCAAAGTTACCACTTGGCACTGAAATCACAGGATCGGCGTCGTGGCGTTGTTTAGACTGGGCAACGGCTTCAAAGTAATAACAAATTTGCGCAAGTAAGCGGCTGATATTAATAGAGTTCGCCGAGTTTAAGCTCAAACCCTCGCGGACTTCTGGATCATCAAAGGCGCGTTTAACCAGATCTTGGCAGGCATCAAAATCGGACGATACGGCAACTGTGTGGATGTTTTTGCCCAACGTCGTGAACATCTTTTCCTGTAGCTCACTGATCTTACCCTTAGGATAGAGCACCACCACATTGACTTTCTCAAGTCCATAGAAGGCATCGGCAACCGCGGCGCCGGTGTCTCCCGAAGTCGCAGTCAGAATGGTTAAGCGTGTGTCGCCGACAAAGGCATTGACGCATTGCGCCATAAAACGTGCACCAAAATCTTTAAATGCCAGAGTAGGACCGTGGAACAATTCGAGGCAAGCGCGCTGCTCATCGACGGCAACCAAAGGTAAATCGAAGTTAAAGGCACGTTCAACCAGGTCATCAACCGCATCTTGCCCTAGTTCAGAGGCAAGCCATGCACCGAGCACTTTTTTACTGCGCTCAACAAATGGCAGCGCCAGTAGTCCTTCAATATCGTCCAAGACCGGAATTTGGGTGGGAAAGAACAAACCTCTGTCCTGACCTAAACCTAATTGCACTGCTTCTTTAAAGCTCACTTTCTGCGAAGGGTGTTTTAAATTATATAGTTCCATGCTCACTCGACCTTTTGATGCTAAGCCTTGAATGCTAATTCTTAATGCGTGCTCTTTATGCATAAGATGGATATTTAGCCTTAATGCTTAGTCTTGATACTAAAAATAAGAATTAATCGACTCTACGCGTGCCTTGCTCATCGAGGCGACACACGTGGGCAAAGCCACCCACCTCGGTTAAATAATGCTGTTCTAACCAGGCTTTAGCGGTATTTGCCGTGGCTAAATCATCGGTAATCGAAAACAGCGTTGGGCCACTGCCGGAAATCCCCGTAGTCAACATGCCTAAAGCGGCTAAAGCGACTCTGGCATTGTCGTAACCCGGAATCGCAGCTGCGCGATAAGGCTCGGCTAACACATCCTTTAATACGCTGATCGCAAGCTTGGCATTCTGCTGATAAGAGGCATGTACAAAGGCACTTAAATAACGACCAAAATCGATAGTGACACTTTTATCGTATTGATCAGGCATGAGTTTACGCATCATCGCCGTCGAAAGTGAAATACCTGGATAGGCCACAACCCAATACCATTCTTTAAAACTCGGTATGGCTTCACATACTGTGCCCGGCACATTGAGCATCAATTGCATGCCGCCCAAATAACAGGGGGCGACGTTGTCATAGTGCACACTGCCGCTGATCTTACCTTCAAACTCGCCCATCAGTTCCAGCAGGGCTTGCTCGCTGTAAGGTCTGTCAAAATGTTCATTTAAGGCATATAACGCCGCCACGACTGAACTTGCACTCGAACCTAAACCACTGCCAACGGGTAGGTTCTTTTCCAGTGTCAGCGCTACGCCTTCATCTGCTTTACCAAGCGCGTCTAAATACTCCTTACTCAGGGCGGTTAAGAAGAATTCGGCACATTGGTACACTATATTGTCTTGCGGATTTTCAGGCAGTTTATGGGCCCAAGCACCAGTCTGCGCCAGACTCACACCCGACTCTGCCGCCGCGATAGTCACTCTGTCGCCGAGTAAACTGCCATCAATCGGCGCCAAAGCGGCGCCCAGTAAATCAAATCCGACTCCCACGTTACCCATAGAGGCTGGAGCGTAAACGGTCAAACTCATACACTCACCTCACGAGTCCAATTCAAGGTTCTTAATACATCGGCAAAGGCGCCAGCGGCGGTCACTTCCGTTCCTGCGCCATAACCGCGCAGCACAAACGGAATGGGCTGATAATAACGGCTGTAGAATGCCAAGGCATTTTCGCCGCCTTTAACACTATAAAGGGGATCCTGTGCATCGACTTCGGCGATACGCACACGGCAGACGCCATCTTCAATTTGTCCCACATAACGCAGTACTTTACCTTGGGCTTTGGCCTGCGCCACTTTAGCGGCAATAGCAGTATCAACCTGCGGCAAACGCGCCATAAAGCTTTCAACATCACCTGAATCATCAAACTCGGCTGGCAATACAGATTCAACCTGCACATCACTGAGTTCTAGCTTTAGTCCCACTTCACGGGCAAGAATGAGCACCTTACGCGCCACATCCATACCGCTCAAATCATCACGGGGATCTGGCTCAGTAAAACATTTTTCCCGCGCCAGACCTGTCGCTTCAGACAGTGTCATGCCGTCATCGAGCATGCCGAAGATAAAGGATAAAGAGCCCGATAAAATACCATTAAACTTATGCAGTTTATCGCCCGCAAATAACAGTTTTTTCAGGTTATCGATAACAGGTAAACCTGCGCCGACTGTGGTTTCGTATAAGAATTGGCGACGCTGTTTTAAGGCTGTTTGGCGAAGCGCTTGGTAATAAGCATAATCGCGAGTGTTCGATTTTTTGTTCGGCGTGACCACATGCAAACCTGAGTTCATCACATCCAAATACAGATCCGACACTTGCTCGCTCGAAGTGCAATCCACCAGTACAGGATTCAGTAGTTGTTGCTCTTTCGCCCATGCCAGTAACGCTGGGATATCACAGGCTTGCTGACTATCGGCAAGCAAACTAGACCAGTTGCTTAAATCGATGCCCGCACTGTCGAGTAACATCTTGTTCGAATTCACTATGCCGCAAACACGGATACTGATGTGCTGCTCTTTGAGCATGGCGGACTGTTGTTTTATCTGTTCGAGCAGGCCGGCACCCACGTTGCCACATCCCACTAAAAACACATCTAAATATTGCTGCACATCGAAAAAGCCTTGATGACAAGCTGCTACTGCATGCTTAGTCTTACGCTGCTCGATCACAGTCGAAATCGAGCGCTCGGACGATCCTTGGGCGATGGCGATAATGTTCACGCTCGCCTGCGCTAACGCTTGGAAGAAACGCGCCGCCACCCCTTTGTGGGTACGCATACCATCACCAATCAAGGACACAATTGCCAGCTCATGGCGCATAGCGATAGGCTCAAGCAAATCACTTTTTATTTCTAACTCAAACTCTTGCTCTAAAGCCCATTTCACTTTGGCCGAATCAGATGTAGCCACACAGAAGCTAATGCTGTATTCAGAAGAACTTTGGGTGATTAAAGACACGGATACGCCGCTGCGGGAAATCGCCGCTAAAGTACGGCTCGCCATGCCAACCATGCCTTTCATGCCTGGGCCTGAAATATCGAACATGGTCTGGTTATCTAAATTGGAGATAGCTTTAACCTGCAAGCCGGTTTCATCGGCTTGGTTTGAAACCAAAGTGCCGGGCGCATCAGGATTAAAACTGTTTTTGATATAACAGGGAATATGGAACTGAGCGATAGGGGCAATCGTCTTAGGATGCAATACCTTAGCACCAAAATAGGACAGCTCCATCGCCTCTTGATAGCTGAGCTGAGACAAGAGTTTAGCGTCGGCAACCACACGGGGATCGGTATTATAGACACCGTCAACATCGGTCCAGATTTCACAACTTGAAGCATCCAAACAGGCGGCGAGCACGGCAGCAGAATAGTCAGAACCATTACGGCCTAACGTCACCACTTTGCCCTGTTCATCGGCGGCGGTGAATCCCGGCATCACCCATACGCGTTTTTCACCTAATGCCAACGCGCGAAACCTTGGCTTACTCACAGCGATATCAACGACAGATTCTAACGGACGACCACGACCTAAAAATAAGGCGCGTGGGTCAAGCTGAGCCGAAGTGATCCCCTTAGATATCATCACTTGTTCCATCAAGGCTGCAGATAAACGCTCACCAGCAACCACGATTTCGGCGCGGATACCATCGGGACATTCTTGCAGTAATCCGATACCACGTAATCTATCCTGCCAGATCACCAGCTGGGCATTGAGTCCAGAAAAAAGCTGTTCGCTTTGCTCACTCGACAACACTGAGTTAACGGCGTCTTGGTACAGCGAAGTAAATACCCGCTCAACGTGCTGCAGCACAGGTAAATATTCTTCACCTTTAACGGCTACGTCGACCATTTCTAATAAAGCATTCGTCACAGTTGCAGGGGCCGATAGCACAGTGGCTATAGGTTCAAGCTTAGATGACTGAGCAACGATATCCGCTGCCATCGAGAATCGCTGCCAATTTGCAAGCGAGGTACCACCAAATTTCATTACTTTCATCTTGTTCTCCTGTACCGCGCCCGACTTAGAAATAAGAGCTAGAAACAAAAAAGCCCGCTTCTTTGTGGGAAGCGGGCTCATTGTTAAAATTCTTTAGGGTGTATCAGCCCGCCCCCACTATTGTTGTAGTGGTGGTTGTAATAATGGTAGTTACTACGAAACCTAGGCTATGCATGTGTTTGGGCTAATCCATGTTAATTTCTTGATAAACAGAATTGCTTTTTTTACCCGCGCTTGTCAACCCCTAAAATGGATTATTTATCAGCAAATCTTCACACTCGATAAAATACTGTATCAAGATTAGTTAATATAAAGTTTTCTAGGGGTAAAAATGCGATTTATGCAATAGATAACTGTTGACGTTAACGTAATAAAGCGAGAAAGCTATTAGATAATCACTTATTTTTCAGATAATTATTTATAGTTCACTTTTAACTAATGCGTTATTTGTTCTACCTCATCACTCAAGCCAAATTGACAGGCTAATGAGCAAAAATCACATTACACATGCTGCACCGCGTAAAACTGGCTTTAATCTGCCGAAAAAAAAGCTGTGCGATATCTAACATAAGCCACTTCAAATTATCGCCAGCACTAAAAAAGCACGTTATTATGCGCGCACATTCCGAACCGGAGGCGATATGAAGATCACTCAACACAGCGCGGTAACCATTCATTACCGTTTATCAGATCAAGAAGGCAGACTATTAGAAGACTCTTTCGACTCTGAACCTATGCTATATCTACACGGCACTGAAAACCTGATCCCAGGTTTAGAAGCCGCATTAGATGGTAAAACCAAAGGCGAAAAACTCGATGTCACTATTAGTGCCGAAGAAGCCTATGGCCCTTACCACGATGGCCTACGTCAAGCCGTGCCATTAGAAGCCTTTGGTGATATCGAAGATATCGTCCCAGGTATGCGCTTCATCGCCGAAACTGAAATGGGTCAACGCCCAGTTCAAGTCATGGAAGTAAAAGATGATGTTGTTATCGTCGATGGCAACCATCCTTTAGCGGGTCAATCACTCAACTTCAGCGTCGAGATCGTTGACGTTCGCGAAGCCTCTGCCGAAGAAATTGCCCATGGCCACGTTCATGCCCAAGGCGGTTGTGGAAGTCATGGACATGATCACGACCATGGCGGTGGATGCTGTGGCGGTTCAGGTAAAGAAGAAGCAGGCGGCTGTTGTGGTGGTTCAGACCACGATCATGGACATCACCATGAAGAGCATGAAGCCTGTGACACACCTAAAACAGGTTGTGACGGCAATGGCGGCTGTGGTTGCCGCGGCTAGATACAGATTGATGCCCAAGGTGAGCTAGAAATAGTTTATCCCTAAGCGGTTGAACTGCCATAGTTTAACCTTTTAAGATGCACGCCCTTAATTTAAGGTCGTGCATTTTTTATACGCAAGCGTTTATACTATTCGTAATAGATAAATAACTGACTGGTAAATTGAAGTATTCAATTTTTATATGAATATTTTCAATTAGATATTGATATCAACCTGAGTTAAGCGACGGAGTGCTTATGTTAACCAAACCCCTTTACGAAATTTTGCCTTTTGGCTACATGGCGCTCGGTAGTTCGAGTTTTATTGCACTCGACATCAACTATGCCCTAGTCGCGGCAACAGTAGTGTTCGTCTTAGGTGCGAGGATCTACGTTATGCGTTCTCAAAACCGTCGAACAGACTCGGCAAGGCGACGTAAGTCAGGCTATCTTCCCGAAATGATTTATAACTTCTTACCTTTTATCTATCTCATAGCGGCATTGGCTATCTTTAAATTCCTTCCCAAGGACCATTACCCTATTGTGGCTATCTGCTTACTCAGCTACGGCTTATATATTCTGGTGCGTCGTTCACTCTATCGTCGCCATAAGCTGCCCATCACGCCTTAAGGCAGAGTTCTATTCACCAAAACAAGCGCAAATGATGTCCACAGGGCTTGTATCCATGTGGGCACTAACCAATCAACTTTTGAACTCTCGCTCTATGCTCCGGAGACATATTTTTCAAGTAATTAGAACAACGCGTGATCGTCGCAATACTCACTTCATATTCTGCAGCTATGTGCCTTTGGCTCATATCCCCATCCAATAACAACTGAAATACCTTTAAGCGTCCGGCAACCGCACTACGCTCTTCTTCGGTTAACAGTAAATGAAACAACACAGAAAGATCTTCATAATTGCTGTGGCTCAAAATTTTTTCTAATACTAGATCCCAGTTTGCTCGCATAATAACCCTCATAAGTACTGTTCAAGCATTACATTGGCAGTCTAACAGATTTACTCTACATACAAATAACTTGTTACGTTTATTCATCTTATCCAGACAAAAACTGACAAAAATGCTTCTAGTACATCAAGTTAATTTGTGTACAATAGAAGCGCAATGTCACACTTCGACGCTAATTTGTGAGAATACGATGAAAAAATTACTACTTACTCTCGTTGCCAGTACTCTATTGGCTTCAGCTGCACAGGCACACAATTTCGAAGATTCTAAAGATGCGATTGAATACCGCCAATCTGCATTTGGTCTTATTGCTTATAACTTCGGCGATATGGCTGCCATGATGAAAGGCAAAAAACCTTTCGAAGCGGAAACCTTCGCAATGCGCGCAACGAATGTTGCTGCATTATCAAAAATTCCTTTCGAAGGTTTTATTGATGGCTCAGACAAAGGCGACACTGAAGCCTTAGCCAAAGTTTGGCAAGACAGAGCTGATTTCGATGCAAAAATGAAAACTTTCCAAGAGAATGCCGCCATTCTTGCTACTGTTGCTCAAAAAGGTGATCAAGCTGAAATCAAGCAAGCCTTTATGAATACAGGAAAAAGCTGTAAAGGTTGTCACGACGTTTATAAGAAAGACTAGTTCTATTTAGTTTTTCGTCCATCAAAAAGCCTGCTAATTAGCAGGCTTTTTGTTACTCAAACACTCTGCGTAAAACTATAGCACTTGCACTATCGGCCACATTAAATACACAAAGACCACAGCCGCTAATACAGCCAGCAGCACTAAGGCAAGCCACTCTGACTTGAATGTAAGATCACGATTCACGCTTGATGACAGTGCCACCTTAGAGACCTTCTTGTAGCCACTGAGCATAGCACCAACTAACTTATCGCCCTTGATAGCATGGATAACCACTGCCAGTACATGAATGGCACTCAGCGCTAGGATAAGGTTAAAGTTCATCTTATGTAGCCAAGTCAAAAACCCACTGGTATCTGAACTGACATAACTATAGAGCGGACCTTCGGTAAAAATATCATCAGTCGCAAAAAGGCCTGTGACTAATTGCAGGCTAATGATCCCAATCAGTGCGACAACCATGTAGCCACCAATAGGATTGTGCCCCAGCACAACGGACATTCCCTTAGTTTTGATTGCTTTCAAGTAGTCGAGCACAACCTTAGGGTGATGAACAAAGTGGCTAAACCTTGCCGTATCGCTACCAATGATCCCCCAAAGGATCCTAAATCCAATGAGGATCAGCAAACTATAAGCAAAAATTTGATGCCACTGCATTTCGCCAGCGTCAGCACTCCACCATAAAAGTGCCAACAGACACACCATGCCCCAATGGAAAATTCGCGTGGGTAAATCCCAGACCTTAATCTTAACGTGTTCAATATTCATAAAATGGGCAAACTCAAAGTGAACGAATGAAATAAGTTGAGGTATTTTATCGGGATTTGGGATGAAACTTAAAGTAAATATAAGTAAATAAGGGCAAAGACTGCGGAGTTATCCCATCGAATATGACTCGATTTAGCAGGCAATACAAGGCTTTTTGGCCAGGAGTTATTGATATTTGTCTAAGTGATCAAATATCCAACGAACAGTAACTAACTGGCACAAAAATGTGATCTAGATCTCGTTTTATAGTGCAGACCTTGGTAATCTGAAATCCAAGGAAACAACAGAAGGTTCGAAATATGCTAAAGATTACTAGCAAGCAACTTGAAGTCACATCTCCTATTCGCGAACGTATTGAAAGCCGTTTCGAAAAACTTTCAAGGCATGATGTGCAAATGATAAATCCCCATGTAATCATTACGGAGGAGAAACCTGGTTTCAAAATTGAAGCATCGGTTGGCATCCCAAATGGAGAACTCTTCGCTCAAGCAAAACATGAAAATTTATATACTGCGATTAACGCTATGGGCCAAAAATTAGAGAAGCAGCTCAATCGCATAACACACAAACCGGAAGCACAACGTTCCACATCATTAACACCGACTAATAATATTGTTGAAGTTGACGACGAGTACGAGGAGGAAGATGCGGCATAATTTAAGTTTAGTGAGTGCGAGAAACGCATCACTTTGAGAGCAATAAAGTAGAAATATTTAATCAGATCACAGTTTTTACAAAAGCTTAGTGCAATCATTTTAATGATGAAAAAAACAGTTCGTTTGACTAAATACCTACTACACTTTACAAAGTGACAGCAAGAATCGAAGTGGTGCGAATTTAAATCGTTTCAAATTTTGATTTACTTTAAATTTTGATTTACATATATTGGTTAACAGATATTAAGTTATAAATAACGTTACTGGATATAACTAAGGAGAACGACCAATCTAAGCTATATCGTTTTAAGTACTAAGGGTTTTAAGTTCTAAGATTTACTGTTAATGATTAATTTTACTTATAATTTCCACGTTCAAAAGCTCAACGTTATACTTTCAACTAGGTTCCACTTTCAATAGTGAGTTAGGAAAGGAGGCAACGCAAAGCGAACAATTTGATAATATTGATATTGTTGATATTAGTTACAATCAAGTATGTTGGCATTCACTAAAAGTAGTGCTCAATTTTGACCGAATAACAGGATGACCACCAGAAACAGGCGGCATTGCTGAACACCAGAGTTAACATAAGGAGCCGAGTACAGCGCAACGAGTACATTAGCGAAACCTTTAACTATCCAATTTTTTATATCCACAATGGAGGCCCAGGTAAAAATAAACAAAAGTCATATTAACATAAGCTACATTACCAAAAGTGCTTATTGTAAAACGGGTCGGCACCAATTCGTGCTAAACACTGAGATAAATGAGGTAACAACTGTCACATTTAGTTAGATGTAGATTAGTGATTTGAAGTGAGTCATATTTACACTGATATGTAAGTTAGCGTTTTTAGCGTGAGATTTAATGTAAGTGTTTAATGCAAGTGCAATACGTTGGTTTTATTAAAAGTTATTAGTTTACTTAGTGTTATTTGTATAGTAAAAACTGTAAATCGTATAAATATTTTATGTAATGTGTTAACTTTTACCGTTAGTTGAGTTTTGATATTTTATAGACACCTTAAATAACGTTTAATTATCAACTAAAAAGGAGGGCATCTAGACTTGACGAAAAATGCAATAACAGTAAATGAGAGTTTGTTATACGCTCCAAGTATTAACACGTTAGATTTTAAAGTAAAAAGTAATAACGCAAGTAGCAAGACCTAAACGCATGACAAGGCTAAGCTGTTTTTACAGCAATATGTACCTAGTACAACTAATGAGCCGTAAATCGTTTATTTTAAATGTTCGTTTTGTTAGTGTTAGTTTTTAATGTTATAGATCCATGTAAGTGTTAATTGTTAAAATATAAGTGCAAGACATGTCAACGTAAGTTCGCTGGTACTCAAACAGCATAGTTTCAATGTTATACGCTATGCCGCATAAAGTACTTGTTAATGTTCATTGTAAATGCAAGTCGTTATCTAGTTAGTTGTTAACGTTTTACTGTTACACGTAAATGTAAGATAAACGAGTGTTTTACCTTGTCCCACACTGACCATAAGGAGGATAAACTCGCTTGACCATATATTCATACTCAAACCAGCGCACCCTCGGGTGCGCTTTCTTTTTAGGTCGTTTATGAGAAAGTTTTGATTGACAGCTAAGCCCTAGCCCTTTAGTTTTAAGCCCATGAAAATGATAACAGCAGCTTTTTTTACTTTCTTTTTTACACCCCCCACTCTAGGAGGCGGATTTACTGTGTAAAAACGAAAGTAAAAATCCAAAGCCTCCCAAATGGGAGGCTTTTTTGTCTTAAACGATTGATAAAATACATGACGGCAATTGAGGTCAGAATGCATACACCACAGCCTTTAAATCAAACCCGAGAGCAGATCACCAATCTGGATAATGAACTGCTGGCATTACTCGCTGAGCGCCGTCGCTTAAGTCTAGAAGTGGCCCGTAGCAAAGAAGTGGATGTCAGACCCATCAGAGATACTCAAAGGGAGAAAGAACTGCTCGCTAGACTGGTGAAAGAAGGCAGAGAAAAGGGATTAGATGCCCACTATGTTATTTCCCTTTATCAGAGCATCATTGAAGATTCAGTATTGAATCAACAAGCTTACCTTCACGGCCGTGCCAATCCAGAAACACAAAAACAGCAGTATTGTATCGCCTACCTCGGTGCACGAGGCTCTTACTCTTATCTTGCAGCGACCCGTTATTGCCAACGCCGCCAAGTTGAAATGCTGGACCTAGGTTGCCAAAGTTTCGATGAAATAGTGCAAGCCGTTGAGTCTGGGCATGCTGATTATGGTTTCCTGCCGATTGAGAACACTTCCTCGGGTTCAATCAACGAAGTCTACGATGTACTGCAGCACACCAGTCTATCGATCGTTGGTGAAACGACGATTGAAGTCAGCCATTGCCTACTAGGCAAAGCTGGCAGTAAATTAGCTGACATCAAAACTGTCTATGCCCACCCTCAGCCTATTAGCCAATGCAGCAGATATTTAAGTCAGCACAAAGACTTGAGACTGGAGTACTGCTCAAGCAGCGCAGAAGCGATGGACAAGGTGAATCAAAGCCCAGATAACAGCGCAGCAGCGATTGGTAGCGCCGAAGGTGGTGCACTCTATCAACTAGAGTCGATAGAAGCAGGCTTAGCGAATCAGAAGATCAACCAAAGCCGCTTTATCGTTGTTGCCCGTAAAGCCGTTGCCGTGCCAGAGCAGTTACCCGCTAAGACCACGTTGATCATGGCGACGGGCCAAAAAGCCGGTGCTTTAGTAGAAGCCCTGTTGGTTCTGAAAGCGCATCAGTTAAACATGAGCAAACTAGAGTCACGCCCGATACCAGGAACACCTTGGGAAGAGATGTTCTATTTGGATATCGACGCGAATATCTCCAGTGAATCCATGCAGGCGGGTTTAAAGCAACTTGAGCGGATCACCCGTTTTATCAAAGTATTAGGCTGTTATCCTTGTGAAACAGTCAAGCCCACGCAGCTGAGCAACAGCCAGTTACTGATTGAACCTAGCACCTCTAAGGATCAAGTCATCAGCGAGAATGGAGCAAAGACCAGCCCTGTTCGATATAGCAAAGCCTATAAGGAGCAAGCCAGTGAGATCAACTGCGGTGCAATGACAATCGGTGCCGGGCATGTCGGTGCCATAGCGCAAATCACGCTGAATAATGACATTTCACACTTAGCGTTATCGGCTTTCGAGCAGCAAGTGAAACAGCTTAAAGAAGCGGGATTCCAAGCGGTTCTGCTCAATAGCGTTAATCAAGTGGCTATGGCGGAAGTGACCCTAGCTAAACTGCGCCAAATCCTGCATCAATATGGTCTAGTGTGCATTATTGCCATAGAGCAAGAAGCCGATATGCCATTAGCCGTTCAGCACGCCGATATGCTGTTTCTAGCGGGTAAGCAGATGTTTAATCAAACCTTACTCACTCAAGCGGGTACGTTGCCAATACCTTTGATACTTGAACGTAACGATATGGCAAGTTTTGAAGAATTACTCACGGCAACAGAAGTGATCTTAAGCCAAGGTAATCAGCAACTGATACTGTGTGACTCTGGCATTAGAACCTTAAATAACGCCAATCTACCCTCACTCGATTTAACGAGCCTGATCCAGATTAAAGCCACGAGTCATTTGCCCATTTTGATCAACCCTAGCTATGCCGTATCAGATGATGCCCTACTGGTTCAAACCCAAGGTATTAAGCAGCTTAAAGTGGATGGATTGATACTCAATTGCCCACTCGATAGCAGTGATGACCATGAGTCGCTTAATTTAATTAGCGCTGTAGTGCGGGAATTATATCGGGCTAACTAGCGCTTTATCTTGAGTGATTTAATCTTAACTGAAATGTGGTTAGTTCGAAGTGTATTCAGGGATAAATGAGACTTCTTTTATCCCTGATTGACTGAAATAAGCCTGCAAGTCAGCGTGATGACTAGCAGGCTTAATATTGTTTACTATCGCTGCCCAATCATCCTTTATGCATTTTCAGAAGAGCCGACAGCCCTCGATGGTTCGGTAACCGCATTACTCCTGCGGATAAGCCCTGTCATAGTAGAGCCCTGCACTAGAATCGAAAATACGACGACGGCATAGGTCATCACTAACAACAATTCCCGCAGCTCCACACCACCAATAGCATCGATGACAATCCCCTCAGGTAAACTCATCGCCATCGCGAGTGCTAATCCTCCCCTTAAACCACCCCAAATCAGAATCGTCTCTGCATAGGGGTTGTAAGACTTAAACAACCTAAAGCCCAAATAAGGCAATAACACACTCACGGCACGCGCCAATAACACCAATGGAATAGCCACAAACATAAACCACCACAATGGTGCTTTAAAAGTGACTAACAAAAGCAGTAAGCCGAGTAGTAGGAAAAGTAATGCATTGAAGAAAGATTCAATCAGCGACCAAAATGTCAGTAGTTTCACTCGCTCGTGGCGGGCAAAAAACTTAGGCACACTGAAATTACCTATGATGATACCTGCACTCACCATAGCTAAAGGCCCAGAAACCCCAAACACTTCCGCCATCACGTATCCCGCGGTTGGGATCAGCAAAGTGACCAACATCAATTGCGTTTCTTCCTCGCAATAGCGGAAAAAATGATGCAGCAGAAAACCAAGAACGCCACCATAAATAACCCCGCCTAACGCCTCACGAATAAATAACTCAGAGATATGGATAAACGTCAGCGGTTCAGTGGAGAAGGCTAATTGCGATATTGCCACAAAAATCACTAACCCTATGCCATCGTTAAATAAAGATTCACCTTCCACTTGGATAGCAATATCTTCCGGTGCGCCCATTTTCTTTAAAATAGCCAAAACGGCGATGGGGTCGGTTGGCGAAATCAAGGCGCCAAACAGCAAGCAGTGGCTGAGTTGTAGCGGTAGACCCAACATAGGTGCGACCCAAAATAACAGTCCTCCTATGATAAATGTCGATAATAAAGTGCTGACAAAGGCAAGGATTAAAATCTCCCACTTCTGATGCCTCAGTATTTTTAAACGGATCTGCAATGCGCCCGCAAAGAGTAAAAAACCTAACATGCCATTGAGCAGCAAGGCTTGAAAATCGAGCTTCTCTAAGCCTGATACAAAATACAGATAAACATGTCCGCCTAAGGCCTTTCCCCCTAGGAGCAATAACAAACTCATACCTAAGGCGATAGCCGTAATGGCCACAGTTTCCTGCAATTTATGGACGCGTGAAGAGACAACCGAAGTGACTAACGCCAAGGCGCAGAGGATACACAGAATTTGGTAACTGGACATAAGAGCCTCTAAATATCATCAATTTAGAGACTCTAGCACAAGTTTAGATTTCTAAACCATCCAATAGACTTAACCACCCTTTAATGATCCTGTGGCAAAACCAAATGATCCCAAAAAGATAAATCGAAAGACTGAGCCAAGTTAACGGCACGCAATAGCCGAGCACTAACAAGCCAAGAAAGGCGACATTGGAATGCCGTTGCCAACGCAAATGCGACGCCAATAATGGATTACCATGGGATTGACGTTGGGAAACATTAATGAACAAACTTAGCAGCACGGGAAGTAATAATAAGGGAAAGCCCGACATCAAGGCGTACAACAAATGCCCCAGAGAACGGTCTTCAATTTTTGCGGCATAAGTGGTTGTCATTGTCATTGAGAGACTCCAGCCAGACTAATGGACTGGGCGCAAACATCATACGCCCTGTCATTAACCTTACGTTCTCACTGAGATAAGCGCAACTAAGGATTAGAAATATTTCCATCCATTTAAGAATAAGCCTGATAAGCCCTGTGTAACTGTCACTAATCAGCAGCGCGCTAAAGTTTAAGTGTCACATCGGATGTTAGCGTTGTAGAGCACGCGAGCACAAAACCCGCGTCAATTTCCGCGGCGCTGAGGGTCATCACACTCGTCGATACGGTTTCGCCCTCCAATACTTGGCATTTACAGGCGCCGCACACGCCCGAACGACAGGCAGCAATAATCGGTAATCCTTCAGACTCTATTCCCTCAAGTAGACTCTGCCCTTGCATTAGCCTTGTGCTGCGATCGCCAATTGCTAAGTTAAAAATAGGCAAAGTAAAAGCCCCTGCTTGCGGATTTTCATCTGTTTCAGATGACTTTGCTTGCATGAGCTGATTACGGGCGGCTTTCTCGGCCGTGGCAAAACTCTCATGGTGCAACCGACTCATATCAAAGTTGAGTTCGGCCAATAACGCTTTTACCGCCTGCATATAAGGCTCGGGCCCGCAGAGATAAACCGTTCGCTCAGCAACATCAGGCACTAAAGTTTGCAGCATCTGTGCAGTTAATCGCCCTATATCAAAACTTATCTTTGGGTAGAATAAAGGTGATGCTGCCGCCGACTCCAGCGCATAGCTGAGCTGAAATGCATTAAAGCGGTTCGCCATAGTCTCCAATGACGATTTAAAAATGATATCAGCGTCTGAACGCGCACTGTGCACAAAGGCAATATCGGCATCAATTTGAGTGTCAGTTAGATAACGCGACATCGAATACATGGGCGTAATGCCGCAACCGGCACTCAAAAACAAGTATTTCTGCGCAGGGATATCAACTAAGTTAAATTGCCCCATAGGTGGCAGCACTCGCACACGCTGGCCTGGCTGCAAGTGGTCAATAAGATAATTAGACACCAGTCCACCCGCCACACGCTTAATCGTCACCATCAAGGAATAGGGTCTCGATGGTGATGAGGACAAGGTATAACTGCGGCACACTTGCTCGCCGTTAATCTCGAGCACAAAGGTAATAAACTGGCCGGGTTTATAGTCAAACTTCATCGGCTCGCCCGCTTGAAAACGAAAACTCACCACATCGACGGTTTCATTCCAACGTTCGACGCACACCAGTTCGCTAAGCGCTGGCTCGGCGTGCACCAATGGACTAACACTCTCAGGTTTATGGGGTAAAGCTGATATTGCCTCTGCCATCACACTCAAATTTATCGCACTCATAGCATTCTTACCTGCAATACACTGCGGTTTAACCCTCGGCAAAACCGAAAGAAAACCGCAGTTAAACAACGACTCATTGCTGATTTAAATCGCTATTTTCAGCTGATTTCATCAATGAGCACCGACTGATTTACGCCACGTTCAACATGGTCTTTAAATCGGCCTCAACTGTGGTGGTATTGCGTAAGCCAAACTTTTCTTCCAAAATTTTGGCTAGATTAGCGGTTAAAAATGCAGGTGGTGTTGGGCCAGTGCGAATATTTTTCACGCCGAGTGATAACAACGTCAGCAACACCACAATGGCTTTTTGTTCGAACCAAGAAAGCACTAAACTCAAAGGTAATTCATTGATATCGCATTCGAATACTTCAGCTAGTGCAATCGCTAACTGAATCGCAGAATAGGCATCGTTACACTGGCCCACATCGAGTAAACGTGGAATACCGTTAATGTCACCAAATTCGAGCTTATTGAATTTGTACTTACCGCAGCCTAAGGTCAGGATTAATGAATCCTTCGGCGTCGATTTCGCAAGTTCAGTAAAGTAGCTTCTGTCGGCCTTGTCACCATCGCAGCCGCCAACGAGGAAGAAGTGTTTAATCGCGCCACTTTTTACATTTTCAACCACTGCTGGCGCTGCCGCCATCAACGCATTGCGGGCAAAACCAATCGTGATAGTGTGGGGGATTTCATCATAGATAAAACCTTCTAGTGCTAACGCCTTATCAATCACAGCAGAGAAATCATCGCCTTCGATATGCACCACACCAGGCCAACCAACAATGCTGCGGGTAAAAATACGATCGCTATAACTGCCCACATTGGGGTCGATAATGCAGTTGGACGTCATCACCACAGCACCGGGGAAATTGGCAAACTCTTGCTGCTGATTCTGCCAAGCACTGCCGTAATTTCCGACAAGGTGCGGGTATTTTTTAAAGGCAGGATACGCCAGTGCGGGCAACATTTCGCCGTGGGTAAACACATTAATACCCTTACCGACGGTCTGCTCAAGGATAAGCTCTAAATCCTTCATATCATGACCAGAGACCAGGATTGCCTTGCCCTTAACTGACTTAGTATTGACCACTGTAGGTTCAGGGTGACCAAAGGCCTGAGTTTCACCCGCATCAAGCATCGCCATAATGCGGTAGTTCAACTGACCAATATCCATCGCCGTGGTAAATAGTTTATCGCCATCGACACTCGGCTCACCTAAGAAAGACATGATTTCATGGAAGCGCCCTGCTACATCGGCATCAGTCTGCCCCAACACGCGGGCATGCTCCATATACGCAGCAGCACCTTTAAGGCCATATAAACACAATAGTCTTAACCCCATGATGTCCTCATGAACGTCATGCTTATCTTTATTCAGCAGCGCAATCGGTGCCTGCGCTAGCATTTCAACCTTACTGGTCCCCAGCACTAACTGAGCGACTTGCGGCACTTGCTCAGCAACAATGCCTGTTTGTTCACAAGCCGCTTCGTAGGATGCCTTTAGCTGAGTTCGATACTTAGCCGCCCGCTGCGCATAGGCCATAATGCGCTCGTCATCAAAGTTGACGTTGGTAAGGGTAGAGAAAAAGGCTTTAGGCACGAAGCTGTCAATTTCAGCATCGATAATGCCTTGCTCGCGGGCTTTAACGGCATAAACAGACACGCCTTGCAGCATATAGATCAGCAAGTCTTGCAGATCTGACGTTGCCGCCAACTTGCCACACATACCTTGGGAATAACTACAACCATTGCCAGCGGGTGTACGAATGGTTTGCTCACATTGAATACAGAACATGGATAGACTCCTAATTTAAATTCATGCTTTATTTTTGCATGTTTAAAACTAGTCTACCTAAACACGCCATAAGCGACAGTCATTTCTAGAATTGGATGCTAAATGTTAGAGAACGATCACCTTTAGCAATCACTAATAAAGGCTATAAAACCTGCCAAAAATCCATAAAAAAACGCCCGTCAATGATGGGCGTTTTTAAGAGTAACTTACTCTTTATTAATTGGTTTTCATATCATTGACCGATTGCAGCATAATACGGCTTTCGCGCTGGAATTGAGGGGCAAAATCCCCAAACCATTTAGCGACGCTTTGGAACTGCTTAATAAACTCGTTCCTGTCGCCGCGTTTTAGCAGCTCTAACGCTTCACGGTAGTTGTCTAAGTAATCACCAATAGCATGCTGGCTATCTTGCTGGGCAAAAATAATATCGGCGTAAAGCTCTGGGCTTTGGGCGAATAGGCGCCCTACCATAGCCAATTCTAAGCGGTAAATCGGCGAGCTAAATTGCAGTAAAGTATCAATATCTGCTTCTTCCTTGCACAGATTCAAACCATACACAAAGGTCGAGAAGTGGCGCATCGCCTGCACTAACTGCATTGCACTGTCGTGACGTTCGGGCTCTGCTTCGACAATCCGCGCGCCCCAAATGGCGATCTGCTCAAGCAACCATTGGTATTTCTCCGGCGAGCGGCCGTGGCACACCACCACAACTTGTTTCGCCAAACTGCCCACATCGGGACCAAACATAGGATGGAAACCGACGACAGGACCAGAATGCGCCTCAAGCATGGCTTTAACCGGCTCTGTCTTGATGGAGGTCAAATCCGCCAGAATGCAGTCGGCTGGTAATTGGGTCAGCTTTTCGCGAATAAGCTCGCAAGTAATCGCAATAGGCACAGTCACTAACACCATGCCCGCATCGGTAAATAGGCTATCTGCTTGCTGCCAATCATCTTTATCTAGCAGATTCACTTGGTAGCCAGATAAGGTCAGCATTTGTGAAAACAGTCCACCGAGTTGCCCTTTACCGCCGACAATCACCACTGAGCCGAGATCTTTTTTAACTTGCTTAAAGCCTACATCTTTTTCATTGAGATAAGACTCGCGCATCAGACGACGTAAAATATCTTCAATTAATTGCGGCGCAATCCCCATGTTTTTCGCTTCTTCGCGGCGTTTAGCGAGCATGGCGGCTTCACGCTGCGGTGCATAAATCGGTAAACCGGCGCCGTGTTTCACTGTGCCCACTTGCGCCACGAGATCCAAGCGCTTACGCAGTAAATGCAGTAATTGCTGATCGACACCATCAATCAGGCCGCGAAGATGTTCTAATTCGGCCGTTGTTTTTTCATTCATACCTGAGTCCATTAAGCTGTAGCCAATTTAAGCGTTAGCTACTTTAAGCATATCGAAGCGTGCCGGGAGTATTGAAGATAACTTCACCGCGCCGTCACGTAAAATAGTTTCTGTTTTTTCCCAGTTAATACAGGAATCTGTCACAGATACACCATAAGCTAACTCGCTTAATGGCTTATCACAGCTTTGATTGCCTTCATTTAAATGGCTCTCTAGCATGACGCCGATGATCGATTTATTGCCGTTATAAATCTGCTCGAACACATCTTCACACACAGGCTTTTGGCGGCTGTAGTCTTTGGATGAATTGCCATGGCTGCAATCGATGATCAAACGTGCATTGAGTTTGGCTTTGTGCAGCTGCGCCTCACATTCAGCCACGCTTGCGGCATCGTAGTTGGGTGTTGCACCGCCACGTAAAATCACATGACCATCGGGATTGCCCGCAGTTTGTAATAAGGCGACTTGGCCCTGTTGGTTAATGCCCATAAATCTGTGACTGCTGGCCGCCGATTTTAGCGCATTAATCGCCACATCGAGCTTACCGTCGGTGCCATTTTTAAAGCCCACCGGCATAGAAAGACCCGATGCCATTTCCCTATGGGTTTGCGATTCAGTGGTGCGGGCACCGATGGCCGACCAAGTCACTAGCTCAGAAATGTACTGAGGGCTGATAGGATCAAGCGCTTCAGTGGCGACTGGCAGCCCTAATTCGGCCAACCAAATCATCAGCTCACGGGCCATTTTCAGACCTTTTTCGACATCGAAGGATTCATCCATATCGGGATCGTTGATCATGCCTTTCCAACCTACCGTGGTACGCGGCTTTTCAAAGTACACTCGCATTAAGATGTAAAACTCATCACTGAGTTCATCGTGCAGGGTTTTAAGCCTTAAAGCGTATTCCTTAGCGGCGGCGATATCATGGATGGAGCAAGGCCCGGTGACGATCAATACTCGATTGTCGCGCTTATGGACAATATCAGCCACGGTTTTGCGGGCATTGAGGATATAACGATAAGCATGCTCAGAAAGTGGCAAGGCATTTTTAAGCTCTTGCGGCGTGATTAAAACTTTCTCTGAACTGATGTGTACGTTGTTAATCGTATCTTGTTGCATGCTTACCACCTAAGACTTAGTGTTTAACCCAGTTATCGAAGCAGGACTTCAAGTCAGCTTGGGCATTCATTTCGGAAGAAAAATAGCGTAAATCCATCGCAATGTACTTTTGTAATGCTACACCATTACAATCAGGCGACCACTATGCCTGTTCATTCTATTTAGATCAAGTATAAATACTCAAAAAACAGCAACAAAAAACCGCCACTAGGGCGGTTTTCTGTGCGAACACTACGTCTTGTTTTCTGTAGCGGTAACTATTACTTAGTTGCCAGCTTCTCACGGATACGTGCAGATTTACCTGAACGATCACGCAGATAGTACAGTTTGGCGCGACGAACGCGACCACGACGCTTAACTTCAATGCTAGCGATCAGTGGGCTGTGCGTTTGGAAAGCACGCTCAACACCTTCGCCATTAGAGATTTTACGTACTGTGAATGCAGAGTGCAGACCACGGTTACGCTTAGCAATTACAACGCCTTCAAAAGCCTGTAAACGCTCTTTATCGCCTTCTTTAACACGAACCTGAACTACTACTGTATCACCAGCACCAAACGCAGGTACGTCTTGTTTCATTTGCTCATCGTTGAGCATTTTAATGATGTTGTTCATAACTTACTCCGTTCTAGAATTAACTGAGCTACGACTAAGCATGCTTGTTCATTGCTTCAACGAACTGCGCTAATAGAGTCGTTTGTTCGTCAGTCAGAGCTAGATTTTGCAATAATTCTGGCCGTCTCAGTAAAGTCCTACCAAGGCTTTGCTGTAAACGCCAGAGTCTAATTTGTTCGTGGTTGCCACTTAGCAGCACTGCCGGTACGTCAACACCATCAAGGCTTTCAGGGCGAGTGTAATGTGGACAATCCAGTAAACCGTCGGAGAAAGAATCTTGCTCCGCCGAAGCTTGTTTTCCTAGCACGCCAGGAACCAATCTCGATACTGAATCTATCAGGGTCATCGCCGGTAATTCGCCGCCCGAAAGCACGTAATCCCCTATCGACCACTCTTCATCCACTTCCGTTTGAATGATGCGTTCATCAATACCTTCGTATCGACCACAGACCAAAATCAAACGTGATGATTGAGCCAACTCAGTGACGCCTTGCTGATCCAGCTTGCGTCCTTGAGGTGACAAGTAAATCACCTTCGCACCTTCACCCGCTGCGGCTTTCGCTGCATGGATGGCATCGCGCAAGGGTTGCACCATCATCAACATTCCGGGACCACCGCCGTAAGGCCTGTCATCTACCGTATTGTGTCTATCATGGGTGAAATCACGGGGATTCCACGTGTGCAACTCGAGCAGGCCGTTTTTCACGGCTCGACCCGTAACACCAAAGTCTGTCACGGCACGGAACATCTCTGGGAACAGGGTTATTACCCCTAACCACATCTGTTGTACCTCGACTTAGAAGTCAGGATCCCAATCCACTAAAATCTGTTTACCTTGCAGGTCCACCGTTTTGATGAACTGCTCAGGGACAAAGGGGATCATACGTTCCACTTTGCCGAAACTATCTTTAGCGTTAGCTTTAACGAGTAATACGTCGTTCGATCCTGTTTCCACGATCTGATCGACAATCCCCATGTTATAGCCTGTTGTATTGACCACTTCGCAACCGATGAGATCACGCCAGTAGAATTCATCTGCTGGCAAATCGTTCATCTGTTCCGGCAAAATCGCAATCTCACAATTTGTGAGCATTTGCGCTTGCTCCCGTGTTTCTACGCCATCAAGTAAGGCAACAACGGCCTTGCCTTGATAACGCCACTGGGTGACCTTTATTTCGCGCCATTCACCATTTTCTTTAATAAGCCAAGGTGAATAGTCAAAGATACCTTCAACAGAATCGGTATAGGCGGTGATTTTCAGCCAACCTTTAATGCCATGACAGGAGCCTAATTTCCCCAGTACGACTGGCTGTTGGTTACTGCTCATCAATCTATACCTTAACGCTATTAAGCAGTTGCTTTACGAGCGTCTTTGATCAATTTTGCTACGCGTTCTGTAGCAGCTGCACCGTTAGAAACCCAGTGCTCAACGCGAGCTAGGTCTAAACGTAATGTTTCTTCTTGGCCACGGGCCAATGGGTTGAAGAAACCTACACGCTCAATGAAACGACCGTCACGAGCGTTACGGCTATCAGCAACAACGATGTTGTAAAATGGACGCTTTTTTGCGCCGCCACGAGCTAAACGAATGGTAACCATGCGTTTTCAATCCTCTAATGATTTGCTTTGAAGCAAAAATAAAAACTGGAACCCCGTGTTCGCGAAGAGTCCCAGATAGAAAGCCGGAAGATTTTACCTGAGTTTCCAACTAATGCAACCAAAGATGGCGATTATTACGCCTGCGTCCTTCGTTAGCGGTTCATTGTTACCAGAGTCAACCGACTGATAAAGTGCTAGGTTTAACTGAAAATGTCCGATTAACGGCCTGGAAATTTCATTCCAGGCGGCATCATGCCACGCATTCCGCGCATCATTTTTTGCATGCCGCCCTTAGCAGACATTTTTTTCATCATCTTTTGCATTTGCGTAAACTGTTTCAATAAACGGTTTACGTCTTGGATTTGCGTGCCAGAACCCGCAGCAATACGACGCTTGCGTGAGCCCTTGATTAAATCAGGGTTCTTACGCTCTTTGGACGTCATCGAATTAATGATGGCTTCCATTTGGCCTGTCATCTTGCCGTCTTGGATTTGCGCTAAGGCTTCTGGGGGCAATTGACCTACACCGGGCAGTTTTTCCAGCATATTCATCATGCCGCCCATGTTTTTCATTTGCTGTAACTGCTCACGGAAATCTTCTAAATCAAAACTGCCACCCTGCTTCACTTTCGAAGCCAGTTTCATGGCCTTTTCTTTATCGACGCCGCGCTCAACTTCTTCGATCAGCGATAACACATCGCCCATGCCCAAAATACGCGAGGCAATACGATCGGGATGGAACGGTTCTAACGCATCGGTCTTTTCACCGACACCGAGGAATTTAATCGGCTTGCCGGTAATATGGCGAATCGATAACGCCGCACCACCGCGGGCATCACCATCGACTTTGGTTAAGATAACCCCTGTCAGTGGTAAAGCTTCGTTAAACGCCTTAGCCGTGTTCGCCGCATCTTGACCTGTCATAGCATCAACAACGAACAAGGTCTCGATAGGCTTGACCGCAGCGTGTAAGCCTTTGATCTCGTCCATCATGGCTTCGTCGACGTGCAGACGACCCGCGGTATCGAGGATCACCACATCGATGAACTTTAATTTAGCGTGGGCAATCGCCGCTTTCGCAATGTCGATTGGCTTCTGGCTGACGTCCGATGGGAAAAACTCCACCGCCACTTCTTGCGCTAACGTCTCAAGCTGTTTAATCGCCGCTGGGCGGTAAACGTCGGCACTGACCACCAATACCGATTTTTTATGGCGTTCGCGTAAAAATTTACCCAGTTTGGCCACACTGGTGGTTTTACCCGCACCTTGCAGACCCGCCATCATGATCACGGCTGGCGGCTGAGTGGCTAAATCTAAGGCTTCATTCGCCTCGCCCATGGATTTTTCAAGTTCACTTTGAACTATCTTAATGAAGGCTTGACCAGGGCTTAAGCTTTTAGAGACTTCTTGGCCAACGGCACGTTCTTTTACATTATTAACGAATTCGCGCACCACAGGCAGGGCAACATCGGCCTCCAGCAGTGCCATACGCACTTCGCGCAGGGTTTCCTTAACGTTTTCTTCAGTTAAGCGACCACGGCCACTGATATTTTTCAGTGTGCGTGACAGTCTGTCGGTTAGGTTCTCAAACATCGTCCTGTTCTATACCTTTAAGAATCTCGATTGATGGGCTGTATTATAACGATGCATGCGCATTATGCTACTGCTGCACCCATCTTGATTGTGGTTAAGTGTTTTACTTGCGCTGAGTCATGTTTTATTGTCGTTAACACACTATTTAACCCTAACAATAAGAATCTGCTAAATTTTGCAACTCATGTCACTGCCCATTTGCCGACAGCTCATGTTATTCTAGGGAAAATATTGATCTGTATGCCCCGTTTATAAGGCACCTTTAACTACACAAATAGGTTAATTACCCATGGTCATCTTTTCTGCCTCAGCCATGTTTTTTTATTGCATTGCATTGGTACTAGTGACGAGTCGATTGTTCCACCCCGACGGTCCGAATCGCCGCGCCGTCGCAGGCATTGCAGCCATTGCGGTCATTCTGCATGCTGCTGCATTATCCCAAGTGATTTTCACCACTGATGGGCAAAACTTTAGCCTGACGAACGTGATTTCCTTAGTGAACTGGATTATCGCCTTTACTTTTACTGTGTTGATGTTCAGGCTGAAGGTGATTGTTGTAGTACCCGTGGTTTACGCCTGCTCTGTACTCTCGGTCGCCCTACTCTGGTTATTGCCGCCTAAGTTCATCACGCATTTTGAGCTTTATCCTGAAGTATTAGCCCACGTCGTATTGTCACTCATGGCCTACAGTGCCCTGATGATTGCCGCCCTGTATGCGATACAACTGGCGATGATCCAAAATAAGCTGAAGAAAAAACAATTTATGCTGAGCCCAGGCATTCCGCCACTTATGACAGTTGAGAAACAACTTTATCATTTAGTGATTATCGGCGTTATCTTGCTCAGTTTGTCACTCGCAACCGGCTTTATCTTCCTTGAAGACATGTTTGCAGATGGCAAAGGTCATAAGGCAATCCTGTCGATAATGGCTTGGTTTGTATACATTACTATGTTGTGGCAACAGTATTGGGTCGGCTGTAAAATTCGTACCGCAGTCATTTACACTTTGACTGGCGCCACCTTACTTTCGCTCGCTTATTTTGGCGCGCGCATTGTCAAAGAGTTAATCCTCAACTAAACATTTAAGTCGGCAAAGGCAGTTAATGCCGCTGCCGACTTGACACTTTTTTTAAATGTCGGTATTTACTTAAGTTTACTGGCCATATTGGAGCCTTTTTTGGACGCTATATCGACAAGCGCACTCCTGATCGTTTTACTAGTGCTTATCCTATTCTCTGCCTATTTCTCAGGCTCAGAAACCGCCATGATGACACTCAACCGTTACCGTCTACGCCACTTAGCCAGCAATGGCCATAAAGGGGCGATTAGAGCTCTGAAGTTGCTTGAGCGTCCAGACCGTTTGATTGGCTTAATCTTAATCGGCAATAACTTAGTCAATATTTTAGCATCGGCCATCGCCACTATTATTGGTATGCGTCTCTGGGGGGACTTAGGTGTCGCCATCGCTACCGGTGTGCTGACACTCGTTGTATTGGTATTTGCTGAAGTCACCCCCAAAACCATCGCCGCACTAAATCCCGAACGTATCGCCTTCCCCTCCAGCATACTGCTGCGATGGTTGTTGATCCTATTAGCGCCCTTCGTAAAAGGCGTTAACCTCATCACGTCAGGCTTTTTACGTTTGATGGGAATTAAAACCGTCAATAGTAGCGATGCGTTGAGCCAAGAAGAGTTGCGCACTGTCGTACATGAAGCTGGGGCTCTTATCCCCCAACGTCACCAAGAAATGCTGTTATCTATCCTAGATTTAGAGAAAGTCACCGTTGAAGACATTATGGTGCCGCGCTCAGATATCTACGGGATTAACGTCAATGACGAGTTTAAGGTCATCAATCGGCAGGTCATCCAAAGTCCACACACCCGAGTGTTAGTGTATCGCGACACAGTTGACGATGCGGTGGGCTTTATTCATTTACGCGATGCCCTGCGATTACAATCTAAAGAGCAATTCAGCAAGTCATCCCTGCTGCGCGCAGTGAAAGAACTCTACTTTGTGCCAGAAGGTACTCCGCTCAATGTGCAGCTGGCTAACTTCCAACAGAACAAAGAGCGTATCGGCTTAGTAGTTGATGAATATGGTGACATTCAAGGTCTGGTGACGCTCGAAGATATTCTCGAAGAGATTGTCGGCGACTTTACCACTTCAATGTTAACCACGCCGAGTGAAGATATCAAAGTGCAGCAAGATGGCAGTTACTTAGTCGATGCCAGCATTACCATTCGCGATTTGAATAAAGAAATGAAGTGGAACTTCCCGACCGACGGCCCTAAAACCCTAAACGGTCTGATCCTAGAATACCTAGAGGAAATCCCCTCAGCTAACACGAGTTTACGTTTAGCCGGTTATCCCTTAGAGATTATCGATGTGGCAGAAAATATGATTAAAACCGTGCGTATCATACCGCTGCATTATCACCCGCCTAGAGCTTAGCTTTCGATTTTCCCCATAAAAAATCGGCCGAACCACATACTAATATGTCGTTCGGCCGACTGCTCCCCCGAGCAATACTTTTCCCAAGTGATGTAACGAGTTAAATCTTTTTCGCCTCAAGTGCGCGGCGCTTTTCAATCGCCATCGGCGTTATCTGGGCATTGAGCGCCTTTTCTAGGCCCAACATAAAATACACTTCCGCCATCAAGAAGAATGGCCCAATTAATAACTGATTCAAATCATCTACAAAGGCAGGCTTGGCTTTTTCATATTTATGGCCAATTAACTGGAACACCCAGCCCACCACAAATACCCCGAGGGCAAGCCAAGTGGCACCGGCAATATGCGCCGCCCATTCAGTTGTGAGTAGTACAGGAACCATAAATAAGATCAGCCCCATTGAGAGCCTTAAGTGTAAACGGACATAGTAGGCCGACACTAACACGCCGACAATCAAGGCTAAACTGGTCTCGCCCAGACTGCCCAGCGGAATACGTACAGTGGCCAGCAACAGGAAAGCAGACCAAATAATCAGTGGGATACCAATAAAATGGGTCTGAATATTACGATGATTTAAATGCACACTTTTGTAGGTCGATAACTGCTCTGCGGCGGATTTCATGTCGGGTTCCTCTTCATTTGCCCCTGCTTTTACCTGCGCCAAATTGAGCGACGCGCAAGCCATAAACTAGCGCAAAACAATTAAGCTGAACAGCAAAAGTAAATAAATTGTTGCATTTGCTTGTTTGGTACTTATTTTGATACCCATCCAGAAATGAAAAAAAGGAACCCTAAGGTTCCTTTTTGATAGACGACAAACACCAACTCGGGTTTATTGAGACTCTATGATTACCGTCGCAATCGCATAGGATTTTTCATCGGCAATAGAGATATGCCCAACCGTCGCTTTAAGCTGCAGTAAGCGCGTAAGCGCCCCCTCGGTAAAGTGAATCGTTGGCGCACCATCCTCATTGTTGCCAATGTGAATATGCTGAAACGACACGCCGCGGCCAATGCCCGTACCGAGCGCTTTGGCTGCAGCTTCTTTGGCGGCAAAACGCTTGGCAAGATAACGGCTTGGCTGACTATGGGCAGTATAAATGGCCAACTCAGCCTCGGTCAGCACACGTTTAGCGAGCTTGTCGCCTGCGCGCGCCACATGCGCCTGAATACGCTCAATCTCGACGATATCTGTGCCTAGGCCGACAATCGCCATTATTCGCCTCGACGACCTTCAAGCATTAACACTTTAATGTCTTTCACTGCTGTCGCTAAACCGTCAATCGCGGCACGGGCGACAATCGCATGGCCGATATTGAGTTCATATAACTCAGGAATCGCCGCAATCGGTTTCACGTTGTGATAATGCAAACCATGACCTGCGTTAACCACTAAACCTTTGCCATGGGCGTATTTGGCCATTTCGCTAATACGCGCTAACTCAGTGGCTTCTTCTGCTTCCGTTTTCGCATCGGCATAACAGCCAGTGTGGATTTCGATAAGCGGTGCGCCAGAGGCAACAGCGGCATCGATTTGGGTTTTATCGGCATCAATAAATAAGGAAACTTGAATGCCCTCAGCGGCTAAACGAGTAACCGCAGCAGTGATTTTATCTAACTGCCCCGCCACATCTAAACCGCCTTCAGTAGTGACTTCTTGACGTTTTTCTGGCACTAAACAGACATAAGTCGGCTTAATTTCACAGGCGATGTTAAGCATTTCTTCGGTCACCGCACATTCGAAATTCATGCGGGTTTTCAAGGTTTTCGCCAGCAGATACACATCGCGGTCTATGATGTGGCGTCTGTCTTCACGTAAATGGATAGTGATGCCATCGGCGCCAGCATGCTCAGCAACGGCGGCAGCATGCACAGGATCAGGATAACTGGTGCCACGCGCCTGACGCAGAGTAGCAATATGGTCGATATTCACGCCCAATAAGATACGGCTCATCGGGAACTCCTTAATGTTGAACGCTGATATTGCGGCTTATTGTACTTAGGCTTACACAAAAAAACAGGAGCTAGGGCGAATTATTCCCATCAATCTTGGTTGGCGTAGCAGCGCTGACGAACAATTGTCGACTCAGCAAAGGTTTAGTCCCGAGCAATGGCTTTAACAGGGAGCGCATCAATAACTTAGCGCTCAAAAAATGCACGTCAGCGAGTTGATTATCGTTAAGCGCCGTCAACATGGCACCTTGATAGGCGTTGCGAGCACGGGAGTTGAGCACAAATTGAAAGCCTAACTCAGGCACGAGCTGGTAATAATCTTCAGCAACGAGTGGTTCGCCCTGAGTATCGCGGCTAAGCGACGGCATAAAACCTAATTCCCGCAGCAAGGCGAGCTCAATATAACGCAGTTGGGATTGGCAAAACTTCGCGGCAAGGCCGACTAAAGCTTGATGATAAATGAGGAACAACTCTTCGGCGCTGTGCTGCACAGACAAAGTGCGAACCAATAACTCATTGATATACATGCCAGCAAACAAACTTTGGCCAGAAAGAGGCACTGCGGGTGCTGCGGCTTCGACTTGGGTTAAGGTTTTTAATTCAGACTTTCCGCTAAATTCGAAGATCAGCGGTTGAAAGGGCTGGAGAATACTCTTGATAGAGCGCTTACCGCTGCCGGTTCGGGCAACCACATCGACCCGTCCAATGCCGTCAACTAAGAGGTTAACTAAGACACTGGACTCTCGATACGGACGATGATGCAGAACATAGCCACGTTTCATCGGTAAGCGCGCTCGCTGGAATTAATGCTTAATCGTCGCCGTAACCTAAGCTACGCAGGGCGCGTTCATCATCGGCCCAACCAGATTTCACTTTCACCCACACTTCGAGGAAGACTTTATTATCAAACAAGGTTTCCATGTCTAAGCGGGCTTGAGTCGCAATAGTGCGAATTCGTTCGCCCTTGCTACCGATCACCATACGTTTTTGACCTTCACGCTCGACGAGGATCAGGGCATTGATTTGATAAACGCCATTTTCCATCATCTTAAACTGTTCGATCTCAACCGTGGCATCATAGGGTAATTCATCACCTAGGAAGCGCATCAGTTTTTCACGCACAATTTCCGACGCCATAAAACGTTGCGAACGGTCAGTAACATAATCTTCAGGGAAGAAGAAAGGTCCCTCAGGAATCGATGCCGCTGCCAACTCTAAAATTCGCTGGACGTTAGTGCCCTTGCTGGCTGAAATCGGCAAAATTTCATCGAAAGGATATTTTTTGGCGACTTCTTCCAAATACGGGAACAGTGATTCTTTGTCTTTGATATTGTCGACTTTGTTGATCGCCAGAATCGTCTGACGCTCTTCGCCGCCACGGCGTAATTTGCTCAGCACCATCTCATCATCAGCGGTCCACGTCATGCCATCAACCACGAAAATGACCATAGCGACATCGGCAAGTGAACTGGCCGCAGCGCGGTTCATCAGGCGGTTAATCGCCCGCTGCTCTTCAATGTGCAAACCCGGTGTATCGATAAACACGATTTGCTTAGGACCATCGGTATGAATACCCATGATACGGTGGCGCGTCGTTTGCGGCTTTTTAGAAGTAATACTCACCTTCTGGCCAAGCAAACGATTGATTAACGTCGATTTACCGACGTTAGGGCGACCAATGATCGCCACCATGCCGCAATAAGTGACATCGTAATGAGCCGACGGCGTTGGCGCGGCCGCATTCATCCTTGCCAGTAATTCATCTAAACTCGGCTCAGTTGCCGCTTTTGCAGCATCGATACCTGACAAGTCTGTTTTTTTGGTCATTTCTTTAGTAACTCCAATACTTGAGCGGCCGCGATTTGCTCGGCTTTACGGCGTGAACTCGCCACACCAATGACGCTTTGGCTCAAGTCTTCAATACGACATTCAACGGTAAATGTCTGATCGTGGGCATCGCCTTCTATGTTGATTACTTGGTAATCAGGCAGCGGCTTTTTAAACCCTTGTAAATGTTCTTGCAGTAATGTTTTTGCGTCTTTCTGGCTGATCCCGGGTTGAATTTCGGCCAAACGCTCGGCATACCATTTCAGCAGTAATGCACGACAAACTTCGAGATCGGAATCAAGGTAAACGGCGCCAATAATGGCTTCAACCGCATCGGCAAGAATCGACTCGCGTCTAAATCCACCACTTTTTAATTCACCAGGACCGAGATACAAATAATCGCCGAGCTTAAATTCTTGGGCGATGATCGTTAAGGTATCACCGCGCACTAAGGTAGCGCGCATCCGGCTTAAATCGCCTTCGGTCGCCTTCGGAAACTGATGATATAAGGCATCAGAAATCACAATAGATAAAATTGAATCACCTAAAAACTCTAAGCGTTCATTGTGTTTATTTGCCGCACTTCTGTGGGTCAGCGCTTGAGTCAACAGCTCAATATTCTTGAACTCATAACTTAAAGTACGACACAAACGTGGCAAATTTTTAATCGGTTCCATGCTATTTAATTCCACCTACACGCTCAAAACGCACGCCGCTCGGTACCCAAGTTGGGAGGAAGTCGGCTTTTGAGCGGTCAAATTCAAAACTAATCCAAATCGCTACCGCTTTACCAACAAGGTTTTCTTCTGGCACAAAGCCCCAGAAACGACTATCGGTGCTGTTATCGCGGTTATCACCCATGGCAAAGTAATGGCCTTCAGGCACTAAAAACTCACCCGCGGGTAAATTACCTTCGCGCTTAAAATATCCCAGCATGTCGGGACGACTTGGGTTGATCAAAATATCGTGGGCGACTTCGCCCAGTTGCTCCGTGTAACGCAGTAATGGCACGCCATCTTGGCTGTAATCACCACGACTGATTTCAGTGCGGGCGATAACTTGTGGTTCTGGGCAATCTGTTTGCTCAACGCCACAGGCCTTCTGGATCATCAACTGCTTATTACGGTAAATAATTCTATCACCCGGTAAACCGACAACACGTTTGATGTAGTCAATTGTCGGGTTTTCAGGGTATTTAAACACGATCACATCACCGCGTTTTGGCTCGCCGGTTTCAACCAGTTTAGTGCGCCATACGGGATCTTTAAGCCCATAACTGAATTTTTCCACCAGAATGAAGTCACCTACTAAGAGGGTTGGCATCATAGAACCCGACGGGATTTGAAATGGTTCATAAATGAATGAACGCAGGATCAACACAAAGGCAATCACAGGGAAAATAGAGTGCGCGGTTTCGACTATGGTCGACTCACGAATGATTTGGTACTCGGCTTCTTCGGTTAACATCGCTTGCGAGGCCTTGGCTAACGCTAAATTCTCACGACGCTTAGGGGCGAATGCGAGCACATCGACTAACCAAATAAGTCCCGAGATCAGGGTGATTAGCACTAGAATAATGGAAAAATACGCTGCCATTGCTTATTGAACTCCTGCTTTAAAATCATTTAAAGGTGCCTAACTCAGCGAATATCATACTTTAGTTAACTTACCGTATTCGACCTTGGTAAACCAAAGTGATAAACCAATGCGATAACCTAACTAAAGCGCCGCAAACAGCGGCGCAATAGTCAACTAAATGGTCATTTTTTATGCTAACGATTACTCGTTTAGCTTAAGTACCGCTAAGAATGCCTCCTGTGGCACCTCAACGTTACCCACTTGCTTCATCCGTTTCTTACCCTCTTTTTGTTTATTTAAGAGTTTTTTCTTACGAGAAACGTCGCCGCCATAACATTTAGCCGTTACGTCTTTACGCAAGGCTTTCACGGTTGAACGAGCAATAATTTGACTGCCCACAGCCGCTTGAATCGCGATATCAAACATCTGACGCGGGATCAGCTCTTTCATCTTATCGACTAAGGCTAAACCACGGTGACGAATGTTAGATCTATGGATAACCATAGCCAAGGCATCGACTCTGTCGCCGTTGATGAGAATATCTAAACGCACCATGTCAGCGGGATCGAAACGAATAAAGTTATATTCGAGTGATGCATAGCCACGGCTAGTGGATTTCAAACGGTCGAAGAAGTCCATGACCACTTCCGCCATTGGCAGATGATACGTCACAGCCACTTGGTTACCGTGGTAAACCATGTTCACTTGCGTGCCACGTTTTTCAATACACAAGGTAATCACGTTACCTAAGTATTCTTTTGGCACTAAAATGTTGGCCTCAACAATCGGCTCACGCATTTCTTCGATGTTGTTAATCGCTGGTAGATCAGACGGGTTATCGACATAAATCGTTTCGCCGCTGGTCATCACGACTTCGTACACTACGGTTGGCGCTGTGGTGATCAACTCTAGGTTGTATTCACGCTCTAAACGCTCTTGGACGATTTCCATGTGCAGCAGGCCTAAATAGCCAATGCGGAAACCAAAACCGAGTGCCGATGAACTTTCTGGTTCGAAGAATAATGACGCATCGTTCAGGCTGAGCTTATTCAGCGCATCACGGAAGTTTTCATATTCGTCAGTAGAAATCGGGAATACGCCAGCGTATACCTGAGGCTTCACTTTCTTAAAACCAGGTAACGGCTTTTCAGCACCGTTTTTGGCTAAAGTTAATGTATCGCCCACAGGCGCGCCGTGAATTTCCTTCAGACCCGCAATCACAAAGCCTACTTCACCGGTTTTAAGTTCGGTTTTATCAGTTTGTTTTGGGGTGAAAATACCGACGCGATCCGCAGTGTGGTTTTGTCCTGTAGACATCACCTTAAACTTGTCACCTTTTTTCAGGCTACCGTGTTTAATTCGCACTAAAGACACTACGCCTAGGTAGTTATCAAACCAAGAATCGATGATCAAGGCTTGCAATGGTGCGTTAGGATCGCCTTCTGGCGGTGGAATTTTGGCAACAATGACTTCTAAAACCTCGTCGACACCGACACCGGTTTTAGCCGAACAACGCACAGCATCCATGGCATCGATACCGACGATATCTTCAATCTCGGCAGCAACACGTTCTGGATCGGCTTGTGGTAAGTCAATCTTGTTTAAAATAGGTACCACATCTAGATTCATATCCAGCGCGGTGTAACAGTTTGCCAGTGTCTGAGCTTCAACGCCCTGACCCGCATCAACCACCAGCAAAGCGCCTTCACAGGCTGCTAATGAGCGCGAGACCTCATAGGAGAAGTCAACGTGACCTGGGGTATCAATAAAGTTGAGTTGATAGACAAGGCCATCTTTGGCTTTGTAATCCAAAGTGACACTTTGTGCCTTAATCGTAATACCACGCTCACGTTCTAGATCCATAGAATCTAAAACTTGAGCATCCATTTCACGGTCGGTTAAACCGCCACAAACCTGAATAAGACGATCTGATAGCGTCGATTTACCATGGTCGATATGGGCAATAATTGAGAAGTTTCTAATTTGTTTCATTATGCTGCAATGACTAATACTGAAAATGGATACGGTTCAAAGGAGCGAAATTGTACCTGATTGCGGTTTCAATACCAATCACATTCACTCCTACTTAGGACAGACCGATAAAACAACGCCCAAAACCGCAGTTAGCTGTTATTTGATAAATAATAACATATTGAAATTATTGAGCTAATTCTTGTAAATTGATGCTCATGCCCAAATAGGCCAAAATCACAGGTTGAGCATCGACTTCTAAGCGTTTGGCCTGTTGCTTACCAAAAGACCACGCAAGCAAGGCACCAACGGCCGCAAAGCCCATGGCACCTAGGTTATGATTAAACTCAAGCAACTGGCCTAAAAATTGGCCTAACGCCGCGCCAACAAACAAACCAAACAGCGGCATTAAATAGATTAATGCCGCTGCTTTGAGGATCACGCTCTCGGGAAGTCCTAGTTTGAGTAACTCACCCGCCTCGCAGCGGCGGTCACTCTGAATCGAAAATTGCTGGGTTTTCGAGGAAAAAGCCTGAGCCACAGCAGAAGTCCCGCAAGACTCACTGTTACTGCAGCTCTTGCAGGTACTCTTAAGTTCGACTTCAACCGTCAACCAGCCTTGGCTATCACTGGCGACGACTCGAGCAATTTCTTCCATCATAATCGGCGTCCTATTCTAGCGTCAGACTTTTAGCAATGCGTGTTAGGGTTTCTGTCGGCACTTTACCCACAGCAACCACTTCGGCATTACCCACTTTTTCTGAGACTAACGACAAGCCATTTCGGGTGATTAATTCTTCAGGCAATGGACTTGTCCCCGCCCGCGCCACATAAACTGAAATATTAGCGAGTCCATCGGTCAGTGCTATGTATTCCACCGCCTCATGGCTGCCAATCAATCTATGGTGATCACGCACGACCACAGTAAAACCTGCAGGTAACCAAGCGAATTGCCAGTTTTGACCGTCTTGGCGCTCGGCTTGATCGATAACTGCCGGCCATTCTTGTTTATAGGCTTCTTGCAAAATGGCTGGCGGCTCGCTGAATTCGATGAGTTCAATCACCATGATCTGCTCAAGCAATTGCTTATCTTGAGTCAGCATGTCGTATCGCAGCGGCAGATAAGTTTCCATATCAAGCCAAATTTGAAAGCCATAACGGAATTCATCATTGGGCAACAGGCGGATCATTTGCCCCGGGCGCCCAGCAATACGGGTGCGACCACCAAGCACAAACTGATAACCCACTTCTAAATCCGCCATATTGGCAGAAAAAGCGGCAGGCCAAACACCTTGAATATGATTAGAAACAATACTGTATGCAGGCTCGTCGTGCTCAATAAAAGTGACACGATTGCCGACACGCACAGCATTTTTAGGTGGACCGTTAAGGTATTCTAGAAAGGCTACTTCTTGATTATTCACTTTACCGTGCAGGTAAACCAAAGGCCGAATATGATCGGCCTGAAGTTGAATAATCGATGCTTTAAACTCTTTCTCTCGTAAGGCCTGACTCATTTTCTCGAGCCAGACTTTGGCAGGCATATCTTCCTGCGCTATCGCAGGAAAGACCAAGGCTAATAAAGCCAACAGGATTAGACGCAAGCTAACTCCTCGTTATTGATTGACCGGAACGGGTACTACCTCGGTATTGTCCTCTACAACCGCACCGGTATTCAATCGTTGTTGCAACATATGATCTTGAATATAAGTATTAATTCGGCGACGCTGCTCGTTCACCTGATCATTGGTATAACCTTGATTCTGTTGAACTGGACCCGTTTGTAGGCTCACAGGTGATGCGCTACCAATGAGCGGTCTGGTAATCAATACGGGCGAAGGTGACGCGGCATCATCGGCGCTCTGATTGTAATTCTGCACACCGACAATCGCAAACATGGCAACCGTGGCAGCAATGGCATATTGGCCAAATTGCTTAAACAGAGGTACGACGCGGTTTTGCTGCGCATTGGCGGCAATTTGCGGGGTTACAGGTGCAGCAACGTTAGACGCATGATGCTTAGGCGCAACTATCGCTGGCTCAAGCTCAATGGCGGCGGCAATGCTAGCAGAGAGATCTAACACAATATTCTGCGGCAACTCGCCACGCATGGCATCGCCTATCATATGATAGTTATGCCATTTATCATGTGAATGTGTATCAGCAGATAACTCTGCCATGGTCTGCGCATCAGTCTCTCCATCGACTGCGGCAGATACCCATTCTTGACCTAATTTATCCATTTTTCACCTGTCTAAATATAAGGGTTTCTTAAAATAAGAATTTAGGCTTCCAGCAACGGCTGGAGCTTTTTATCGATAGCCTCTCGAGCTCGGAAGATACGCGATCTTACGGTCCCTACGGGGCAATCCATGACTATGGCAATATCTTCGTAACTCATTCCATCAAGTTCACGCAACGAGATGGCCATTCGTAATTCTTCTGGCAGCGTTTCTAAGGTATCGAAAATCACTTTTTTGATTTCTTCCGATAACAATAGCCGTTCTGGGGAGGCGAACTCCTTCAGCGCGTCACTGCCTTCATAATATTCGGCATCTTCTGCATCAACATCATTAGCGGGCGTTCTGCGCCCCTGTGATACGAGATAATTCTTCGCAGTGTTTACTGCGATGCGGTACAACCAAGTATAAAATGCACTTTCACCGCGAAAGTTTGGCAAAGCTCGATAAGCTTTGATAAACGCTTCCTGTGCTACATCGGCAACGTCCGCTTGGTTCCGTACATAACGGGATATCAAGCTAATGACTTTACTTTGATATTTAAGCACTAACAGGTTAAAAGCGTTTTTATCACCTTGTTGTACGCGCTCAACTAATTGTTGATCACTTAATTGTCCACTCATCCGAGCCGACTTCTCCTAAATCTAAAATGCTGATTTCTCAGTCGCTCGAATCATATTCACTTATGTAGACTCGCGTACTTTGAAAAAGTTCTAAAAAATATACAAAAAAAGTAAGGTTAAAAGGAAAGTACCCATAATCCGTGAGTTGGTTTACCATAGTTGGCACTCTTCAGTCACATCATGATACCCGATGAAACAAGTAGTTGAACACCAATCTGACATATTAGTCATAGGTAGCGGTGCCGCAGGTCTGACACTAGCTTTGCATCTTGCTGAAAAAGCAAAAGTAATTCTGCTTTCAAAAGGCCCACTCTCGGAAGGGTCGACTTACTACGCCCAGGGCGGTATCGCCTCCGTCTTCGACGAAAGTGACACTATCGAATCCCATGTAGCAGACACATTAATCGCAGGTGCGGGTTTATGCGACAAAGACGTCGTCACTTTTACCGCTGAAAATGCTAAGAGTGCGATGCAATGGCTTATCGAATGTGGCGTCGCCTTCGATAAAGAAGAAACCACTGACGGTAATGCAAAAGACGCACCTTACCATTTAACCCGTGAAGGCGGCCATAGCCACAGACGTATTCTGCACGCTGCCGATGCCACAGGCAAAGAAGTGCAAACGACGCTACAAGAACGCGCACTCGCCCACCCCAACATTCAAGTTTTAGAACGCTATAACGCCATCGACCTCATCACCACCCGTAAGTTAAATCGCCCAGGTAATCGTGTGTTAGGCGCTTATGTGTGGAATCGCAACGAAGAACACGTCGAAACCGTTAAGGCCAAGTTTGTTGCGTTAGCGACCGGCGGTAGCTCTAAGGTTTATCAATATACTTCAAACCCCGATGTCGCTAGCGGCGATGGTATTGCCATGGCATGGCGTGCAGGTTGCCGCGTGGCGAATATGGAGTTCAACCAATTCCATCCAACATGTTTGTACCATGCCGATGCGCGCAACTTCTTACTCACTGAAGCCCTGCGTGGTGAAGGTGCGTACCTGCGTCGTCCAGATGGCAGCCGTTTTATGCCGGACTTTGATGAACGCGCTGAACTCGCCCCCCGTGACATCGTTGCCCGTGCCATCGACTATGAGATGAAACGACTCGGTGCCGATTGCGTGTATCTGGATATCAGCCATAAAGATGCTGACTTTGTGATGAAGCATTTCCCGACCATCTATAGCCGTTGCTTAGAGCTGGGAATTGATATCACTAAAGATGCAATCCCTGTGGTCCCTGCCGCGCACTATACCTGCGGTGGTGTGATGACAGATATGCACGGTCAAACCGATCTCAATGGCCTCTATGCCATTGGTGAAGTGGCCTATACGGGCTTACATGGCGCGAATCGTCTGGCGAGTAACTCTCTACTCGAATGTTTAGTGTTTGCCCGTGCGGCGTCACATGATATAGAGAGCCAGCTGTATAAAATTCAAATGCCGGGACAAATTCCCGCATGGGATGAAAGCAAAGTCTCTAACTCGGACGAAGAAGTGGTCATCGCCCATAACTGGCACGAACTGCGGTTATTCATGTGGGACTACGTTGGGATCGTGCGCTCGGATAAACGTCTGGAACGCGCTCTGCGTCGCTGCCTGATGTTACAGCAAGAAATTCAGGAGTATTACAGTAACTTCAGAGTCAGCAATAACTTGCTCGAATTACGTAACTTAGTGCAAGTGGCCGAGTTGATTATTCGCTGTGCCATGGAGCGTAAAGAAAGCCGTGGTCTGCATTTTAATATCGATCACCCAGAGAAATTAGACGCGCCGCGCCCGACAATATTACTACCAGAAAAGTAACAGCTTAAGTTCTTAGGCTCTTATGTACTTAAGTTCTTATGTGACTTAATGAAAAACAGACTAAACCTCGGTATGAGGTTTAGTCTGTTGTATTTTAGCCCGCAGCAGCAACCGACATAAATGTCGATAGTCAGTATCGTCTAACATATCCGCCCAAACCATCAAGAGCCGCAACTGAGTATCCACTTCGATATACATCAAGCAAACAAAGGGTGTCACCCAAGTTCGCTTTAATACCTGAAAGTGCTCACCCGTTGACAAACGTCCCTCGCCTTTAACACTAAGCAAAAAATCTAAACGCCAATGCTGCAGTCGCCACAACTGCGACAGCAAGAAAATACAAACTAGCAGGATAAACAGATATTTAAGCAGTGATAAGGCGAGATTGTCGCTTTGAGGCCAGAGCAGAAATGAGCTAGAACAGACACAAATAAAAACGACCAACGAGAGTCGTTGGTCGAAGGAGGCTTTTACGCTGAAACTATGGTGCCGGTCTTCCACGGACTTTCACTACCATGCGCGCAAGCTCAGCATCAGGGCACACTTCATGGCCCATAAACCAAGCAAACAATTCGGGATCTTCACATTCCAACAAACGGATAAACACGGTTTTATCTTCATCGGACATTTCTTGATAGAAATTTTCAACAAAAGGTTGAAACAAAACGTCTAATTCCAGCATCCCGCGGCGACATGCCCAGCGAACCCTTGCGATGTTCATTAATTCCAAGGTATTTCTCCCAACACAGATTTGGCATTAGTCTATCAGTTCAGTGACTAAAGTGTCGATTAACCCTTCACATTGGCTCACAAAATTAGCATTGTTTTACTTGCATATCGCGTCCCGCAAAGAGATCGCTAAAATCTGTGTCCAACAAGCGCTTTACCGCAGGATGTTGGATCATACGTTCGGCAAACATCACATGGTATTCCTCTTTCACATCCGTGGTTTCACCGAGCAAATTCATCCCATGGGAAATCACTTCTTGGCGATAAATCGACGGCGTGACAAATATCCCCCGTTTAAGGTAACCAAAGGCCTTCATCATGGCCGCATCGTCGAACTCACCCAAGATACTGACTTTAAGATTTTGCTCGTCAAACCAGCGATATAACTGCTGTCCAAGTGAGGTTCTGCGGCCAGGAATTAATAGCTGGCCTTGCTCTAAACAGGCGGGGAAATCAGCACTATAAGTATCAGCGGAGAAAAAACTCACACCACACTCGCCCAATTTTTTAGATAAGATTTCGGGATACTTCAATGATTCACCGGCGCAATCGGAGAGGATCATATCCAGTTTATGCTCACGCAAACGCGCCATCAAGCTTTCGTGGGTCGCCTCATAGCAAGCTAAATGCATAGAACTGTCATTGGGGACGACGGATAACAAGACACGGCTGACTAAGGCTTTAGACAAAGCATCGGCGATACCCACTTCGAAAAGCATGGCATCATCTTTTTGATAGTTAAGTAAATCGAGCATTTCATAGCTAAGACTAAACATCTTATCGGCGTAGCGAAATACTAACTCACCTAGCTCAGTTGCTTCCAGTGTCCGCCCTACTCGCTTGAATAAACTGCCATTCAACCTGTCTTCTAGGGCACGGATTTGCCCCGTTATCGTTTGCGGCGTTAAACAGAGGGCTTCGGCAGCCTTAGCAACCGAGCCCTTTTTCTTAATCATCCAAAAATAATACAGGTGGTTGTAATTCAAGTGCAGCATGCTCATCCGTTGTGAATCGTCCCTCATACGCCCAAGGCGCAGAGGGATTATAAATCTATTTTTTTAAATCAGTTTATTGCAAACGCTGGCAATCAAGCAAGTTAGTAACTATGCCTTGTAATTGCTCCAAATCAGTCGCATTACCCAGACTTACCGCTTCAGTGACACCTGACACTAAAACATGACGTTCAGGGATACGTTCAGCACAATAGGTCCGATTCGCCTCTTGGAAACGTTTACCGCCGCGATATTTAAGCGCCCTTGATTCATAACCATTGGTTTCTAATCTCGCCCCTAAGGAATCAGATTTAAACATCAGAGCGCCATCGACTATCCCTTCAAGATAGCTTTGGCAAGTCTGAGAGTTCGCATCCTGATTACAGGCCGATATTTGCGATGCCGTCGCGGTTGTCGATAGACATAAGAGTGTTGCCATTCCCATTAATTTCAAATTTATCATAGTTATACTCCTTTATTAGGTAACACATTTGATAACCAGAAATACCCGACTAACGCCGCCATAATCGAACCGATTAAGGTTCCTAGGCGTGCTAAGTCACCGTACATAGGGTCTGCATGTTCAAAGGCTAACGACGCAATAAACATAGACATAGTAAAACCAATACCGCACATGGCCGCGACTGGGGCAATTTGCTTCCAACCTACGCCATCGGGTAACTGAGCCAATTTAAGTTTCACCGCAATATAGCTAAACACCATCACACCAATGGGCTTACCTAACATCAGGCCCAGTGCAATACCGACAGGTACCGGAGAAATTAACGTCTCCAAATTCATATTGCCGACATAAACACCCGCATTAGCGAAAGCGAACACTGGCAGAATGAAGAAGGTGCTCCAAGGGTGCAAACTGTGCTCTAAGCCTTCTGAAGGTGAGCTGCCATCCTTTGCCCGTAATGGAATGCAGAAAGCGATGATGACGCCAGCCAGAGTCGCATGCACTCCAGACTTAAGTACGGCGACCCAAAGGATTAATCCTAAAATGCCATAGGGCAAAAGTGAGGTGACCCCTTTGCGGTTTAACCCAACCAAGCCCGCAATCGCTAAACTGGCAATCACTAAACTGATGGTTGATAGGTCGGTGCTGTAGAACAGCGCGATAATCACTATGACACCTAAGTCATCGATAATCGCTAAAGCAAGTAAGAAGACTTTCAGTGAAACGGGAACGCGGCTCCCAAGCAGCGCCATAATACCTAAAGCAAACGCAATATCCGTCGCGGCAGGAATCGCCCAGCCCGCTTGTGTGACCGGATCGCCATAGTTAAACAGTAAGTACACCCCAGCAGGGACTAACATGCCGCCAATGGCTGCAAAGGTAGGCAGAGAGGCTTGAGCTACACTCGATAAGGCGCCTTCGAGTAACTCACGTTTAACTTCTAAACCAATAAGCAAAAAGAATACGGCCATCAGGCCATCGTTGATCCACAGAATTAACGGCTTATGAATATCGAGCTCGCCAATTTTAACTTGTACATCAGTGCCTAAAAAGCCTTGATAAAGTCCAGATAAAGGGGAATTGGCCATCAGCATAGCTAAGGCAACAGCAACCAATAATAGGATACCGCCAGCCGATTCTTGGCTCAGAAAATTTCTAATTGCTTTTTCCATCGTGCACTCCTAAAAATCATAATGAATTGAGTGTAGACGAATTGTAACAACAAATATAATCGTAAGTTTCGACCTAACACCTCGGTTATTCCGAGGTATTAGTCGAAAAAATGCACGTTACACGGCGACAGGTGCTTTGATATGGGGATGTGGAGCGTAGTTTGTTAGCTCGAAATCGTCGAATTTATAATCAAAAATTGATTCAGGTCTACGTAAAATCGTCATGGTTGGTAGCGGCATTGGCTCACGGCTTAACTGCAATGCCGTTTGTTCCATATGGTTTGAATATAAATGGGTATCGCCACCCGTCCACACAAAATCACCTAAGGCCAAGTCACATTGCTGGGCCACCATCATAGTTAACAAAGCATAACTGGCAATGTTAAATGGCAAACCAAGGAACACATCACAGCTGCGCTGGTACAGCTGACAAGATAATTTGCCATCAGCCACATAAAACTGGAAAAACGCATGGCACGGCGCCAAGGCCATTTTATCCAACTCGCCCACGTTCCACGCAGAAACGATAAGGCGGCGAGAATCAGGCTGAGATTTTATCTGGGCAATAACTTGTGAAATCTGATCGATAGCATCGCCACTCTGGGTTGGCCAGCTGCGCCACTGGGCACCATAAACCGGTCCTAAATCGCCATTGTCATCGGCCCATTCATCCCAAATGCTAACCTTGTTTTCGCGTAAATAGGCAACGTTAGTTTCACCCTTCAGGAACCACAGCAATTCGTGGATGATAGAGCGCATGTGGCATTTCTTGGTGCTTACCAAAGGAAAACCTTTGCTCAAATCGAAGCGCATTTGATAGCCAAATACTGAGCGAGTCCCCGTACCAGTGCGATCCGATTTATCCACACCTTCGGCTAAGATGTGCTTCATTAAGTCTAAATACTGTTTCATTGCTGCTTACCTTGCTTACGAAAAATCAAGTACAAACCGATTAACACCATAGGGATAGACAGTATCTGCCCCATAGTCATCAATCCCCAGTAGAGTCCCAACTGTGCATCGGGTTGTCTCACCGTTTCAACCATAATACGGAAAATACCGTAACCAACTAAGAACATACCAGAGACGGCACCGACTTTATCGGTACGTTTACTAAACCAGTAAAGTAATAGGAATAGCGCCACACCTTCAAGTGCAAATTGGTACAACTGGGAAGGATGACGCGGTTCGGGGCCTCCTGTTGGAAACACCATGCCCCATGGCACGTCTGTGGTTCGGCCCCAGAGTTCACCATTAATAAAGTTACCAATACGCCCTGCGCCTAAACCGATAGGCACCACAGGTGCCACCATATCGGCGACCGCAAAGAAGGTGCGCTTTTGTTTCCAGGCGATATAAATCATCGCCGCAATCACGCCCATCAAACCGCCGTGGAAGGACATGCCGCCTTCGGAGATTTTAAACAAATACATAGGGCTGGCGAGGAAATAATCGAAATGATAAAAAAGCACATAACCGACACGCCCGCCCAATATCACCCCAAGAAAACCATAAAAGAGTAAATCTGAAACTTGCTCCCGCGACCATACTCCCTTTGAGCGGTCGGCTTGACGGTTCAACAACCACATTGCCGCGACAAATCCGACTAAATAGGTAAAACCATACCAACGCAGCGCAGGTTCAAAGGTTTGTCCAAACAGATTAAAGGGTCCAAATGATACGATCACGGGATCGATATTGGGGAAACTCAACGCCATAACACATCCATTAGCAGCCTCAAACAGAGGTAAACATAAAAACTAGGTCAGAATTAACTTAAGGCCGACACACAGAAGTAACAGTGCAAATATCTTTTTAAGTACCGATGTTGGCCAAGTGCTCGCCGCTTTTACGCCCACAGGCGCCATCAGGACAGAAGTGATCACTAAACCAAACAAGGCGGGTAAATAGATAAAACCTAAGGTACCGTAGGGCAACTCGGGCGCATTAAAGCCCGCGATGATATAGCCTAAACTGCCCGATAGGGAGATCAACAAACCCGTCGCCGCCGAAAACCCAACGGCGTAACGCATCTGCAAGCCAAAGAAGGTTAAAAACGGCACTAACAATACCCCGCCGCCTATGCCCATCAGTCCTGCGATCATCGCAACTAACGCGGCCACAACAAATAATATCGGCGCGCTGGGTAGCTCACGATTCGATTCAGCTTTAAAGGGATACGCCATCTGAATCGACATCAACACCACAAATATCGCAAAGCCCTGCTGCAAAGCGGCAGCGGAGATACGTTCGGCAATAAAACCTGAGGTTAATGCTCCAAGAATAATCCCAGGCAACATCGTCTTAAATAAATCCCAAGGAATATTTCCACGCTTATGGTGCGCTCGCGTCGATGAGATAGAAGTGAGAATAATGGCCGCCAGCGAAGTGGCAATCGCAATATGGGGTAACTGAGCAGAACTAATACCGACCGAGGGCAGAATATAGAGCAGTGCAGGCACTACAATCAAGCCGCCACCGATACCTAATAACCCTGCCATAAAGCCGACAAATGCGCCTAAAGCTAAGCAAATAAAAAACACCGACAACAAACTATCCACACGAGTACCTACAGCGTGATAAATTGAGGGCCTTAGCTTAAAGCAAAAGACGACATTAGTTAATTAAGAATTGTTGAGAGACCTTGCTGGTTTAAATATTCTTTAACCAGCTCGCGCACTTGAAAGCCGTTTGATAGGCTCAAGGCTTGAGCGAGCAATTGATCTAAATCGGCCCGTGCGACACGGCGCAATAGATAATTGATCCGCGCTAAACTGCCCTGATTCATACTCAATTGATCGTATCCCATAGCCACCAACAAAATGGCGCCCATAGGCTCGCCCGCTAACTCGCCACAAATACTGATATCGAGCTTGTGATATCGACAGTCTAAGTGAGCCTGATGCAAAGCCCGCAGTATCCCAGGATGATAACTGTCAAATAACGAGCTCACCCGCGGATTGTTACGGTCAACCGCAAGCAAATACTGGGTTAAGTCATTACTGCCAACGGAGACGAAATCCACCCGTTTTGCCACATCATCCAATTGATACAACATAGCCGGCACTTCAAGCATAATGCCGATGCGTGGCATCACTATGTTGCTGTTTACATCGTTTTTAAGTTCGACATATGCTTGCTGCAGATATTCTAAGGATTGATCGATTTCATCTAAGTTACTGACCATGGGCAGTAAAATACTTAATTGCTTACCATCGCCACCTGCCTGCAACATGGCCCGTAACTGCACCAAAAATAGCTCAGGATGATCCAGCGACAAACGGATCCCACGCCAACCAAGGAAAGGATTATCTTCTTTAATCGGGAAATACGGCAAAGGTTTATCACCGCCAACATCCAAAGTGCGCATCACCACAGGTCGACCAGACGCCGCCGACAAGACCTGTTGATACACTTTCACTTGCTCAGATTCACTCGGGAAACGTTGTTGCAGCATAAAAGGAATTTCGGTGCGATACAGTCCAATCCCGTCGGCGCCTTCGGCAATTTCAGAGGCCACGCCGCTGAGTAAGCCCGCATTTAAATACAAACGAATACGTGAGCCATCTAAGGTAACAGAAGGCAGTGCTAATTCTTGAGCATACTGGCGTTGCAGCGCTTTTTGCGCCGAAATTAAGCTGCGATACTCACCAACAATCGCAGGGGAAGGCGACACCAATAGCTGGCCACGGCTGGCGTTCACCACTAAGAGTTTTTGATCAATATTGGCGGATAACAGTTGTTCTACACCGGTAATGGCCGGCACACCTAAGGCGCGGGCTAAAATAGCGGCATGGGAGTTTACGCCGCCAAGCTCAGTGACAATCCCCGCAAGTTTCTGCCTTGGGAACTCAGCCAGCATAGTCGCATCGGCTTCGCGGGTAATTAAAATGACAGGTTTATCGGGTTCAAGCTCTAAACGCTCTGGCTCAATCAGCTGGCGCAATACTTTTTGGCCTAAGTCGCGGATATCGCTTGCCCGCTCCTTAAGATAAGGATCTTCCATCGCCAAAAATTGCTGAATATAACGCAAGGACACTCGGCTTACCGCCGATTCAGCGGCCCAACCTAATTGCACCTCACGGGCATACTCGCCGCCTAAACTGGCGTCATCAAGTAATAGCTGTAATGCATTGAAAATAGAGACGACTTCGTCATCTTGCTCGCGGTCAAACCGCTGAGACAAAGCGCCAATCGCTTCTTTACAGCGCACCATAGCCGTTGTTAAACGGCTCGATTCATAGGCAATATCATCAGAGCGCACGTCGGGCTGCTCAAGGGAAATTTCTCCACCAAGCACAAAAGCATAGGCAATGGCGATACCGTTTGACGCCGACGTACCTTGAAATAGAATTTGTTGGTGGTGGGAACTGACTTGAGCTTTTTGTTTTAAACCGCGCACCGCCATCGCTAACTGGGCGGCGAGCGTCATCAGGAAGGCTTCTTCGCCTTCACTGAATTGACGGGCACTCGCCTGCTGTACCACTATCACCCCGACCACGGCTTTCTGGTAGATGATAGGTACAGCTAAAAAGGCACGGTATTCTTCTTCGGCAACTTCAGGGAAAAGTTTAAATCTGGGGTGAAGCCGCGCATCCGCTAGGTTAACGGCCTCTTCTCGCTGGGCAGCAAGTCCCACTAAACCTTCGGTCAGTGGCATACGTACCCGACCAACGGCGCTTTTTTCAAGACCATCGGTTGCAGATAACACCAGTTCTTGCTCTTCTAGGATATAGATGGAGCAACATTGGGTTTCCATCGCCGCTTTAGTCGATGAGACTAAGACTTCTAATGCGGTTTCCAAACTGTGGGCAGATGCCACAGCCTGAGTAATATCCCTAAGCGTATTTAACACTGTTTTCAATCCTCTTTTGAAAATCAGCCCGTTGTTTTTTGTCTTCCCCGTTTCCTAGGTATTTCTAGGGTCTGGAATGACAATGCCGTTACCGCAAACTCTTTCATCACCTTACGATAAACATCACGCTTAAATGACACGACTTGCCGCACAGGATACCAATAACTTACCCAGCGCCAATCGTCAAATTCAGGATGCCCAGAGGAACTCAAATTAATCGCACTATCTTGGCTTTTCAGTTGTAACAGAAACCACTTTTGTTTTTGCCCAATACACACAGGTTTACTGTCTTGCCTGACTAAACGCTTTGGCAAACGATAGCGTAACCAAGAACGGGTCGAGGTTAGGATATGCACGTGTTCGGGTCTTAGGCCCACTTCTTCATATAACTCACGGTACATTGCCTCTTCTGCTGTCTCGCCATCATCGACACCACCTTGAGGAAATTGCCATGAGTGTTGACCGAAGCGTCTGGCCCACATGACTTGGCCATATCTGTTACAAATTATAATGCCCACATTTGCGCGAAAGCCGTCGCTATCAATCACATGGACTCCAAATCACATTAAATTTTAATAAACTGATTGTTTCATAAAGCTAGTCTCTCAGCAAACCTCTATTTCACCCTAGGTCTTGGATAGAATCACACTTAAAAGACATTTATCAACAAAGCTAGGGGATGAAATGCGGGGATATCCACATTTTCTGTGGATATCTCTGTTTGAAACTCAGGTAAACTTGTTATAACGCTCAAAAAACATCTATTTAGCGCCATTTGATTAATTTAGAGTTAAAACTTTATCTAAAACAAATTCAATAACTTGAATGGTAATTATAATTTATTAATGGCAAAAAAAACAATAAAGCTCATTATTTAACCAGCCAGAGCTATTTCTATGGTTCTCACGATATTACTCAACTTTATACACAAATAGTGTCCACAACTGTCCACAAAAGCCGGAATAAATGCCCTGTATTCGCATTGACTTGGGGTTTTTATTAGGTTAAGGGACGCATTTTACTGAGTTATCCATAATATCTGTGGATAAGTATGTGGGGAACGCAAGGGAAAGCAGAGAGTAACTTTGAACACTTTTTTGCAAAACGGGGGGTAACTCGGATATGAAATTTAAAATCAGATACTTAGAATAAAAACAATCGGTACAAGTTTACTCAAATTGCGGAGTTCATTTTTTAACCGCCATTGCTAAGCGGTTATTTTTAAGTAAAATCCAGCCATGAATCGAATTATTCCCCCCGAAAATCTCCCTGAGCTACTCGAACGCGCCCATATGATGGCAGGCGTGAGTTTGGCGCAAATAGCAGCCCAAAGAGGCCTAAGGGTCCCCAAGGATCTTAAGCGGGATAAAGGCTGGGTCGGCCAGTTAATCGAAATGGAACTAGGCGCGACGGCAGGCTCTAAACCTGAGCAAGATTTTCTGCATCTAGGTGTCGAGCTTAAAACTATCCCCATCGATTCACAGGGACGACCATTGGAGACCACCTATGTTTGCGTGGCGCCGCTGTCGAATATCCAAGGGTTAACCTGGCAAAACAGCTTAGTCAGCCATAAGTTACAGCGAGTCCTTTGGGTACCCGTTGAAGGTGAGCGGCATATTCCTGTGAGAGAGCGCCGTATTGGCACCCCGATATTGTGGGAGCCTGATCCACAGGAGTTGCAATTGCTGCAACAGGATTGGGAAGAGATCATGGAGCTTATCGCCCTCGGCAAAGTCGAAAAACTCACCGCACGCCACGGCGAAGTACTGCAATTACGTCCCAAAGCCGCCAACAGTAAAGCATTAACACAAAGCATTGCCGAAGATGGCAGCCTCAAAATGACCAACCCTAGAGGCTTTTATTTAAAGACCAGTTTCACCGCCATGATACTTAATAAGGTTTTTGGTTAATATTTAGTGACGATATAGACTTGGATTGATCCAGATCACAAATTTCACTGGCACTAAGGTGACTCTTTTCTATAAACTACGGCATTCTGAAATCACAGCCGTATTCGGATACCCATCACGCAGTGAGAGCACGTAGACAAGCGAAAAAACTCCTTTTTGCGATTTTAGCTTGGGCGATTGCCATGGCTGCATTCGTGTTTTTTCGATATGCCCAATCACCAGAACTGCCCCAATGGGCGGTAGGTTCGGCCGATCTCGCGACACTTGCTATCTATATGGGAATAATTTTTGGCAGCCTGCATTGGATGTCGAACGTTATTGCTGATTTCAGTGCTATCAATCGCCTCCCCTATGTGTTTTCTGTCATCTTTAAAGGCTTGTTTTTATTACTGGGGGCGACGACATTAGCTTACATGACCCAATTTTTGAATATGTGGGCCATCGAAAATCACATGTCGACCCTAAGACAAATGCTGACGGCGCACATTCTCTACAGTCCTTCATTCCAAGCATTGATCGTCTATCTGGTGGTCGTGCGAGTCAGTTTAGCCTTCGTTGAGCAAATGGCGCTGTTAGTTGGCCCACGTATTCTGCTCAACATTGGCCTAGGTAAATACCATAAGCCAAGGTACGAACAACGATTATTCCTTTATCTAGACATGGTCGCCTCGACCACACACGCCGAATCACTTGGGGATTACCGTTTTAGTCGCTTGATCCAAGATAGCTTTAGTTTGCTGTCGGATACTGTGACCAACAACGAAGCCGAGATTTATCGCTATATGGGCGATGCCGTGTTGATCCACTGGCCTTTAGAAGAAGGGATAGTCCACGACCGCTGCATGAATATCTATTTTGAATTTAGTCAGCAACTTAATTGGCAAAGACGTTACTTTGAAGAACACTATGGCTTTGTGCCTAAGTTTAAAGCGGCGGCCCATTGTGGCCAAGTCGTAGCAGCGGTTGTTGGCGTGCAAAAACAAGAGATTAGTTTCTTTAGTGATGTGCTCAATACCCTAGCGAGACTGCAAGATCAGTGTAATCCCTTGGGGCAACGCATGTTGATCTCGGGCGCACTCGCGGGACGTTTAGATAATCCCAACACGCAATATCACCTATCGAATCTAGGCCCAGTCAAACTCAAAGGTAAACAACACTCCATCGAAGTGTTTGGCGTTTCCCCACTCTAATTTCTCATCATATTTAAGCGTTGAGTTGCATTAACACTTTACAGTTGCAGCGAGCTTATTGTGCTTCTTTAGTTAATAACTTTTGGATCATTAAACCTAAGGTGCGGAAGGTTAAGATCCGACTGGTCGTTTGACGCCAGACAAGGCCGATATCACGGTAAGGCGCTTCACCCGGCGGCGTCATCACCACCAAATCTGTGTCATTCAAAATACCCGCATCGATTGCCATTTGCGGCAGAAATGTAGTGCCCAGCTTACTATTCACCATCTGCACTAAGGTATGCAAACTGGTGGCGGCAAACGGATTCACTTTCGCGCTATCCCCAAGCTGACAGGCTGTGATGGCATGACCCGTAATGCAATGCTCGCTTTGCAGCAGGAAAATACTCTCGTCTGGCAAGGCTTGGTAATCGATCGGCTGATGGATTTCTCCGGCTAAATCCTTATGGATCACCATTTTGAACGGATCTTTACCCACTTTCATACTGTGATAACCGCTGGTATCCACAGGCAAAGCAAGGATCAATAAATCCAGCTCACCTTTACCTAAGGCATCCAACAAACGCTCAGTGGTATCTTCTTTCAGTAATAAACTCATCGCTGGATAAGATTGCTGGCATTGACGAATAACACGGCTCAATAGGAAAGGCGCAATCGTAGGAATACACCCTAAACGAATATCGCCTGTCATCGGCTCGCCTTGGTTTTTCACCAATTCAACCAAATCATCCACATCGGTGAGAATTTTACGGGCGCGCTGCACCACTTCTTCACCAATAGCGGTAAACATAAACGACTTATGGTCTCGCTCAATCAACTGATGCCCTAACTGCTCTTCTAAGTTTTGGATCCCACTCGAAAGCGTCGATTGGCTGACAAAACACACCTTAGCCGCGCGGTTAAAATTCTGCTCTTGATGGAGATTCACCAAATAGAATAAGTTTTTTAAGCTAGGTAAACTTTTCATTTTCTCGATTGCCATTAAGGTTATGAATTAAGAAATTAAATCTACTCTAGCATAACTGAAAGCCAATAACGCGGCATTAGATTTCAAGAGTGTGAGCCGAATCGATATTCAACCGATTAGCTGTAAAACTTAAGTGGGAGTAACAAACAAAGAGGAGAAAAGCACTCGCGGGGAAACGTAAAAGGCAACAAACTCAGCCGTCAAACTAACGCAATATCTAACGCAACAATCTAACGCAACAATCTAACGCAATCATTCACTCAATTGGGCGCAACAACAGACGTTATTGCTGCGCCTTAGCAGATCGATATCTTATGCTTTAGCTTGGAGGAATAACTTTAACTGTTGTAGATCCGCACTTGCATGTTCGACGATCTCAGCAACCCAAGCGCCGTGTTCAGCATCCCATCTTGGCTCTTCACCGTGCTGCAATAACTGGGCGATTTGCTGAATGCGTTTTAAACCTACCGAACCTGCGGCACCTTTAAATTTATGCGCTTCTGAACATAAGGTATCTCTATCTGCAGCGTCGTTAGCCTTCACTAGATTTCCTACATATTCAGGCATTAACTGCTCAAATAACACCACACTCTTAAGTAAAGTACCGGCACCAATGGCGCTACAGTACTGTTCGAGAGTATTGAGATCTAGGATTACTTCTAATTCAACTGTGGCCATGAGGCCTCCCTTAAGTGGTCCAATGCTTAAAACGAATTTATCACATGATACCCACTAAAATTGTCTGTGCAACTTATAGCGATATACATGGTCAAATTCGATTAAAATTAACAAAAAACAAACTAATAGTCATAAGTAAACACTTACAAAATAATAGCGACGACATAGCATTTAAGGAGGAAATGTATCCCACTAACTTGCCTCTATCGTTGCGCTAATACGTGCCCTTGTCCACCATAAAGCTGTAAATTATCCACAATTGCCACCAATCCATCCCATCGATAGGCACACCAATCTGGTGCTAATAGCATAGGTTTTTTCGCATAAGCGGTGACGCGGTGGAAAATCACTTCCGCGGGTGTATGGCGGATCATCTCACCAACACTGCGAGCATAATCTTCAAGACTCAGTAAAGGTAAGCGCCCACTTCGCCACGCCTTGGCCATAGTGCTACCTTCGACGACATGCAAAGGATGCAACTTCAAGCCATCAACACCCAGCTGCAATACAGCGGCTAAGGTCGCCATATAATCGCTATGGGTTTCATCGGGTAAGCCAAGAATAAGATGAGTGCACACCTTAAGACCGCGAGCTCTCGCCCTCGACACAGTATCACAATAACAGGCGAAATCATGGCCGCGATTGATCTTGCGCAGCGTTTCATCTTTAGCGGTTTGCAACCCAAGTTCTAACCACACATCAACACCGTTTGCCTGATAACTTGCCAGTAAATCCAGTACATTATCTGGCACACAATCGGGGCGAGTTCCTACACACAAACCCACTATCTCGCCATCTTTAACGGCTTCATCGTACTTAGCCATTAACACCTGATACTCATCATAAGTGCTAGTGTAAGCCTGAAAATACGCTATAAATTTATCGGCTTGCGCCTGAGGTTTCGCCTCACGATAACGACTCTTACCCTGTTCGAGCTGCTCGGTAATACTCAGCATATCAGCAGTTTGGTGGCTAAATGACGCCACATTGCAGAAAGTACAACCTCCACGCCCCAAGGTGCCATCACGGTTGGGGCAAGTAAACTTGGCATCTATGGTGAGTTTTCGCAGTCGCGTACCATATCGCGCCTTGCAAACGGCACCAAAGGTGTTCACATATGCATCAAGCCCCATCAGAGCACCCACCAAATTTCATATCGCTTCATTGAGAATAACCAAGATAAAATCACAAATAAAAAAGAAAATACGTGAACAAATAGAAGAAAAAGCTTAGTGTAAACAAGGTAGCGAGAGGTTTCTTGGCGCTACATCAAATTCCCGCCTGACTCATACCCTTATTGTCAGAAATGTGCGCATCCTCAAATTAACGCGCTTACCATTGAGATATCGCTCACATCAAAGTGAATAATAATTCAACAATTTTAATTTTTTATTTATTTACTGTGTTTGCAATAAAAATCACTATTTCTAAATCAAAAACAATCCCACCAGCATGTTACATTTTAGTAAACCCACAGTTTCCTCATTTTTAAAATTCTTTTTATTCATAATGTTATACAGCACTTTTTACTGTTGACGTTAACGTAAAGCAATTATGATTTGTGTATGAAACATGAATTAATACCCATGTTTTATGCAAATTTTTGGTTTGACCTTTATTGAATCTCAGGCTAATTTGGGTGGTTCGGGTGCATATCTATAGAAAGTCTTTACATTTTCTCCCCGAGTAGTAATCAGTTGAGGTCTAGGGAGGTTTTTGTATGAGCTTATATCATCCCAGTTTTGAGCGGGACAATTGTGGTTTTGGGTTGATAGCACAGATGGATGGCGAAGCCAGCCACCGTATAGTGCGCACGGCAATCCATGGTCTAGATCGCATGAAGCACCGCGGTGGCATTGCCTCCGACGGTCGCACTGGCGACGGCTGTGGTTTATTAATGCAATTGCCAGTGCAATTTTTTGAAGCGATTGCCGCGGAAAATGATTGGCATTTGAGCCGTAAATTTGCCGTAGGTATGCTGTTTTTAAGTCAAGATGATGAATTGGCCGAACAAGCCAAGTTTATTCTTGAGCGCGAACTCGAGCGTGAAACCTTAAGTATTGCAGGCTGGCGCAAAGTGCCGGTCAATCCCGATGTGTTAGGTGAAATTGGCAAGGCTAGCCTGCCACAAATTTACCAAGTGCTGATCAACGCCCCCATTGGCTGGCGTGAAAAAGACTTGGAACGCCGCCTTTATATGGCGCGTCGCCGCTTAGAGCAGCAAATCACCGACGACAAAGACTTCTATGTCGCGAGTTTGTCTGGCCAAGTTATCGTCTATAAAGGCTTGATGATGCCTGTAGACTTGCCCGCGTTTTATCCCGATCTCGCGGACATTCGCTTAAAAAGCTCTATCTGCTTATTCCATCAACGTTTCTCAACGAATACTTCTCCTAAATGGCCATTAGCTCAGCCGTTTAGATATTTAGCCCATAACGGCGAAATCAACACGATTACGGGTAACCGTCAATGGGCCCGCGCCCGCGCCTATAAGTTTAATTCACCGCTACTGCCAGATTTGCAGCAGGCCGCTCCCTTTGTGAATGAAACAGGCTCAGACTCTTCTTCCTTAGATAACATGCTGGAAATGCTGTTATCCGGTGGCATGGACTTATACCGTGCCATGCGTCTATTGATCCCGCCTGCTTGGCAAAGTAATCCAGAAATGGATGACGAACTAAAAGCCTTCTACGACTTTAACTCCATGCACATGGAGCCTTGGGATGGTCCGGCAGGTATTGTGATGACCAACGGTCGCCATGCCGCCTGCGCAGTTGACCGTAATGGTCTGCGTCCATCGCGTTATGTGATCACAAAAGATCGTATTTTGACCTTGGCCTCCGAAGTCGGTATTTGGGATTACGCCGCCGATGAAGTGATTGAAAAAGGCCGCGTTGGGCCCGGTGAGCTGCTGGTACTCGATACCTTGAACGGCCGCCTGTACCAATCCTTTGAAATTGATAACGACTTGAAACGTCGCCACCCTTACAAAGAGTGGATGGCGAAGAACAGCCGTACTTTAACGCCAGCGGAAGATTTAGCCTCTGAACAACATGGTGCCAGCGAGTTAAGCCCTGAGCTTTTGCTGCAATACCAAAAACAATTTGGCTATACCCGTGAGGAATTAGAACAAGTCATTTGGGTATTGGCAAAACAAGGTGAAGAAGCCACAGGTTCTATGGGCGACGATACGCCTATGGCGGTATTGTCGAAAAAGTCACGTTCACTGTATGACTATTTTAGGCAGAAATTTGCTCAAGTAACGAATCCACCTATCGACCCCTTGCGTGAAAAACACGTTATGTCGTTGACCACTTGTATTGGCCGTGAACAGAACCTCTTCAATGAAACGACGGGTAATGCTTACCGCGTGATGTTCAATTCACCTATTTTATTATTCAGTGATTTTAACCAGTTACTGGGATTAGATAGCACTTACTACCGCGCCAATATTGTCGATTTGAATTACGAGCCACAGGAAGGATTAGAAAGTGCCATTCGCCGCATCACAGCCGAAGCCGAGCGTTTAGCCCGCAGCGGCACGACTTTGTTGATCCTTTCGGATAGAGCCATAGGTAAAACGGCGCAAGTGATCCCTGCGGCCATGGCGGTCGGTTCTGTGCAACAAATGCTGGTGAATAAGAGCCTGCGCTGCGACACCAACATCATAGTTGAAACCGCATCGGCGCGAGATCCGCATCACTTTGCCGTCTTGCTTGGCTTTGGTGCCACCGCGATTTATCCGTACTTAGTGTATGAATCAATCTCTGAACTGGCGAAACGTCACCAGTTAACCGACACCACAGCATTGATGCTGAACTTCCGTTACGGTATCGAAAAAGGTTTGCGTAAGATCATGTCCAAAATGGGCATCAGCACTGTCGGTTCCTACCGTTGTAGCCAACAGTTTGAAGCCATCGGCATCGCCAGCGATGTGATTGAACTGTGCTTTAAAGGCGTTATCAGCCGTATCGAAGGCGTCAGTTTTGCTGAAATAGCCCAAGACCAAGCGATTCTGCACAAAGCGGCCTACCGCGCCCATGTGCCATTGCCACAAGGTGGCCTGCTGAAATACGTTGAAGGGGGTGAGTATCACTGCTTCAACCCTGATGTGGTCAACACTTTGCAGGCGTCATTGATTGACAAAAATTTCGCGACCTATAAAAAGTTTGCCGACCTCGTCGACAATCGTCCAATAGCCACGCTACGTGACTTAATCGGTATCAAGGGTGCACAAGCATCGATTGATGTCGCTAATGTCGAAGGCGCAGCTGGCTTGTATCAACGTTTTGACAGCGCAGCCATGAGTATCGGCGCCCTCAGCCCCGAAGCCCATGAAGCGCTGGCTATTGCAATGAACCGCTTAGGCGGCCGCTCGAACTCAGGTGAAGGTGGTGAGGATGCTCGCCGCTTTAATACTGAACGCAACTCTGCAATTAAACAGATTGCCTCGGCGCGCTTTGGCGTTACGGCACACTACTTAGTCAATGCCGATGTGTTGCAGATTAAAGTCGCCCAAGGGGCAAAACCCGGTGAAGGAGGCCAGTTACCCGGCCATAAAGTGAGTGTTGAAATCGCCGGACTGCGTCATGCACGTCCTGGTGTAACCTTGATTTCACCGCCGCCGCACCACGATATTTACTCTATCGAAGATTTAGCCCAACTGATTTTCGACTTGAAGCAAATCAACACGAAAGCGCTGATTTCAGTCAAACTTGTGTCTGAACCCGGCGTGGGCACGATCGCCACCGGCGTAGCTAAAGCCTATGCGGATATGATCACGATTTCAGGGTATGACGGCGGCACAGGTGCCAGCCCAATAACCTCAGTGAAGTATGCGGGGAGTCCGTGGGAGCTAGGTTTAGCCGAAGTGCATCAATCGCTCGTGGAAAACGGTCTACGCCATAAAATTCGCCTGCAAGTCGATGGTGGTTTAAAAACCGGTACCGATGTAATTAAAGCCGCGTTGTTAGGCGCTGAGAGCTTTGGTTTTGGTACTGTGCCTATGATCGCCCTAGGTTGTAAATACCTGCGTATTTGCCACTTGAACAACTGCGCGACAGGCGTGGCGACGCAAGATAAAAACCTGCGTGACAACCATTACCATGGTCTGCCAGAGCGAGTAATGACTTACTTTGAGTTTGTCGCCGAGGAAGTCCGTGAATGGATGGCAACCTTAGGGGTGAGCAAGTTTGAAGATTTAGTCGGTCGCAGCGAATGGTTATATGCCCTCGAAGGCCAAACCGCTAAGCAACAAGGCTTAGATCTGTCACCGATTTTGTATCAACCTAAGGTGCCGGCAACCTCGTCACGCACTTGGCAAGAAACCAATCCACCAGCGGATTTAGGACTGCTTAACCAACATTTATTAAACGAGTGCCAAAGCGCCGTCGATAAGGGCGAGTGTTTCGATGCCGCTTATAGCATCAACAACACCGACCGCTCCGTTGGCGCGACCTTGTCAGGCTATATCGCGAGCACGCTCGGCGTGAAAGGCACCAAAGCGCCGGTCAAACTGAGCTTTAACGGCAGTGCCGGCCAAAGCTTTGGCGTGTGGAACAGCCCAGGCCTTGAGTTAAAACTCTGCGGCGATGCCAACGACTATGTCGGTAAAGGTATGTCTGGCGGCCAAATAGTGATTTATCCGCCTATTGGCAGCCCGTTCCAGAGTGAACGCAGCGCCATTGTCGGTAACACCTGCCTTTACGGCGCGACAGGCGGCAAGTTCTTCGCCGCAGGTCAAGCGGGCGAGCGTTTTGCGGTCCGTAACTCAGGAGCAATTGCTGTGGTCGAAGGGCTCGGTGATAACGGCTGTGAATACATGACCAGCGGTATTGTGGTTGTCCTTGGTAAAACAGGGGTGAACTTCGGCGCAGGTATGACAGGTGGTTTTGCCTATGTATTCGATCAATTCGGCCGCTTCAATCGCCGTGTGAACACTGAGCTTGTCGATACTCAAAAACTTGAATCACCTATTCATCAACAACATTTGAAAGGTCTGATTGAAGCCCACGTGGCCGAAACGGGCAGCGAACATGCCAAGATGATTTTAAGTGATTTTGGTAACTGGTTAGATTGCTTCGTATTAGTAAAACCTAAAAATATTGCCGTGGCCGATCTACTCAAGTTAGAGAAATCGAGCCCAGAATTAGTTGTAAAAGCGGGGTAATGGCGCATGAGTAACGATTTTCAATTTATTGAAGTGGGTCGTAAAGACCCCACCAAACACCCTGCGGCTAAACGTGCGACTCAGTTTATTGAGATTTATCAGCCTTTTGCTCAACCAGAAGTGGCACAGCAAGCGGATCGCTGTTTAGATTGCGGCAATCCTTATTGTGAGTGGAAATGTCCGCTACACAATTATATTCCTAACTGGCTCAAGCTAGCGGAGCAAGGTCGCATCATGGAAGCGGCGGATTTAGTGCATGAGACCAACACTCTGCCCGAAATCTGCGGCCGTGTTTGTCCACAGGACAGACTCTGCGAAGGCGCTTGTACCCTTAACGACGACTTTGGTGCTGTCACTATCGGTAATGTCGAAAAATACATTACCGATACAGCCATCGCCCAAGGTTGGCGCCCCGATATGAGCAAGGTCACGCCGCGCGCTGAACGAGTAGCGATTGTCGGTGCGGGTCCTGCGGGTTTAGGCTGCGCGGATATTCTGTCTCGTAACGGCGTTAAAGCCGTGGTCTTTGATAAATATCCACAAATTGGTGGTCTACTCACCTACGGTATTCCGTCTTTTAAACTCGACAAGGCCGTCATGGCGACCCGTCGCAGTGTATTAGAAGGCATGGGCATTGAGTTCAAACTCGGGGTTACTGTCGGTAAGGACATCCCATTTACTAAACTGCTCGAAGAATACGATGCCGTATTCCTTGGGATGGGCACCTATACCGCGATGAAAGCGGGCCTTGAGGGCGAAGATGCCCAAGGCGTATACCAAGCCCTACCCTATTTGATTGGTAACACCCATCATTTAATGGGCACCCAGAATGACGAAACACCCTACCTCAACCTTGAAGGTAAACGTGTGGTGGTATTAGGCGGTGGTGATACTGCGATGGATTGCGTGCGCACAGCCGTCAGACAAGGTGCCAGCAGCGTAGTCTGTGCTTACCGCCGTGATGAGGCCAACATGCCGGGTTCACGCCGCGAAGTGCAAAATGCGCGGGAGGAAGGCGTTAATTTCCTGTTTAACCGTCAACCTGTGGCGATTAAAACCCAAGATGGCAAAGTAGTTGGCATTGAATGCGTCGAAACCGCCATGGGCAAGGCCGATGCAAGCGGTCGTCAACGTGCCGAAGCGATTGCGGGTAGCGAACAGTTGCTCGAAGCCGATGCGATAATTATTGCTTTCGGTTTCCAACCTAGTCCAGCACCTTGGTTTGCCGACCATGGTATCGAGCTCGATCAATGGGGCCGAGTTAAAGCGAGTAAGTTAGACGAAAATCCATTCCAAACCACCAACCCTAAAGTGTTTGCCGGTGGTGATATGGTGCGCGGTTCTGACTTAGTCGTGACAGCCATTGCAGAAGGTCGCGATGCCGCCCAAGGTATTCTTAACTACTTAGACTAAGCGCTAAACTTAAACGCCAATGTGTTGGTTTTATCGCTGAAACATTGTTTTTCCGCTGTCGTTTAATAAGCACTGCAATGGCTGGACTTAGGCAAACAAGTCCAGCCATTTGTTTGTGATTTGTCGCCATCGGTTGATGGAAAAATAGATAAGTAAAATAGACAGATGAAATAAATAGATAAAAGTGTGCGTCTTAGGGTACGCACTTTTTTCGTTAACCCTTCCCGCTTTTTACCCTGCCATTATCAAGCAATCCCAATCTCACCATAACGACAGCACAAAACTGTGTGGTATATTAGCCAGCATTCTCGTGTCCCACTCTTAAGTGTTGAATCAAAAAGGTCTCCCATGAAAATTGGAATTATTGGCGCAATGGAGCCAGAAGTCGCTCACCTGATCGCCGCCATGACAAATGCGACATCGCAAACTATTGCTGGTATTGAATTTATTGCTGGCACTCTTGCGGGTAAAGACGTTGTCGTAACTCGCTCTGGCATAGGTAAAGTCGCCGCAAGTATTGCGACCACACTGCTCATCGAAAAATATGCGCCGGATGCCGTGATCAACACAGGTTCTGCCGGTGGTTTTGTCGATACGCTGGCCATTGGCGATATCGTGATTTCTTCTGAAGTGCGTCACCACGATGTGGATGTCACCGCCTTTGGTTACGAAATTGGCCAAATGGCACAGCAACCTGCAGCGTTTATCCCAGCCGCACATTTAGTTGAAGCCGCCAACAAGGCCATTGCGCAACTGGGCGAAGTCAAAGCGATTGAAGGGTTGATCTGTACTGGCGATAGCTTTATTTGCGATCCTGTTCGCACCCAAGCCATGTTGAAAAACTTCCCAACGATGGCCGCCTGTGAAATGGAAGGCGCGGCAATAGCTCAAGTTTGCCATCAGTTTGATGTGCCATTTGTGGTGATCCGCTCTTTATCGGATAACGCCAACAATGACTCGCCAGTAGATTTTGATTCTTATATTGTCAAAGCGGGTTACCACTCGGCGCTGATGGTGATGCTGCTACTTGAGCAACTGAATCCTAGCGCAGTAAAATAATCACTTAAGCGGAAAAGTACCGAATGCACACCTCTTTTTATCAACAACTTGTCGAGATAGATGGCGCTTTGTTTGAAGGCTTTTTGGTACTTTTTTTTGCTTTGTTATTGGCGCGGTTAGCGCCATTGCCACGTGAAATGCAGCCGCTTATTTGGTTTGGCCATTTAGCTAAGCAACTCGCCGCCAAGGTAAATCGTCCAGAACGCTCTCCAAGCCAACAAGCCACAGCAGGCTTTTTAGCTATGATGCTGTTACTGTTTCCGTTTTGGGCCATTATCACCTTTTTGCTCGAACTGGCCGCCTTTCCATGGTTTTTCGAATTTTTGGTGCTTTATCTATGCTTAACCGATGCAGGGTTTAGCCAAGTCGCCGATGAAATCGCTAAAGCCTTAAAACGTGGAGACAATGCCAGCGCAAAAAAGCTTTTACAGCCTTGGGTAGTGCGCGATACCGATAGTTTGTCGGAAATCGGCCTAGCCAAAGCTACCATAGAAAAACTCGCCACAGCGCCTATTTACGGCACAGCATTAACCATTTTCTTTTTCGCTATCGCCGGAGCACCGCTAGTGCTGGCGGTGCGTATGCTCAAACAACTCGAATTGAGCTGGCCGCCCATTCAGCCTAAGTATCAACATTTTTGCAGTACTGTGAATGGCGTATCGACCCTCTTACTGGCGATCCCCGCTTGGCTGTGGAGTCTATCAATTGCCATTCAAGGCGGCCCTAAGGCATTCGCTAAGCTATTTCGTACGCCAAAAAATCATCCCGCGATTCGAGGCTATATCCTCAGTGTGAATCTGGTGGCGAGTATTTTACGCATCGAACTCGGTGGACCTCAAAAGTTTAATGGCGTGCGTATCAATGTGGACAAACTAGGTTATGGCCCGCAGCCGACCAGTGAGGCCATCGCCCCAGCAATCAAGCTGACCTCACGCGCCTGTGCCATCTGGTTTAGCTTTATCATTATCCTGCCCTTGTTATGGGCAGGTTTACGTTGGTTACATAGCCTGTGATATGATGCCGCATTATCTCAACGTGAAGTTAAAGGCTGACTATCTTGCTCGAAAACATGCATGTTTCATTAACAACCCCTGCGTTGTTATTTCCTGCTATCTCATTGTTACTACTTGCTTATACCAATCGCTTTTTTGCCCTCGCGGCATTAATCCGAAACTTAAGCAGTGGTGAAAAACCCGTACATAAAGATCAAATCAAAAACCTGAGCCAGCGCATTACCATTATTCGTCGTATGCAAGAAGCGGGCGTATCGAGCTTTGCCCTGTGCGTACTGTGCATGATTTTCATCTATGTCGGCTTTAATAAAACTGGCTCAGTGATCTTTGGTGCTAGCCTGCTACTGCTGCTCTATTCACTGATTTTATCTGTGATTGAAATCCGCATCTCTGTTGACGCATTAAATATACATATCAAAGAGATGAGTAAATGAGCCAGTGGATCTACTTTTTTGATTTATGGGGTACCGCTGTATTTGCGCTATCTGGCGCGCTTGCCGCTGGGCGTCATAGAATGGACCCCTTTGGCGTCATAGTGCTAGCCTCGGTCACCGCTGTGGGCGGCGGCAGTATTCGGGATGCCTTAATTGGCGCAACACCTGTGTTTTGGATCCGCGATCCCAATTACATCATAGTGATTCTCGCAACTGTGCTCGCCTGTTTGCTGTTAGTGCGTCGACCTCGCAAGGTGCCTGAATATATTTTGCCGGTCGCCGATGCCTTTGGATTAGCCTTGTTTACTGTGATTGGTGCCGAAAAAGCCCTCAACATGGGCTTGAGTGGCATGATTGCCGTGGTAATGGGCTTGATCACAGGCGTGGGAGGAGGCATTATTCGAGACTTACTGTGCAGACAAGTTCCTATGGTGTTACGTACAGAAGTCTATGCCACAGCTTCAATCATAGGTGGTATCGGCTATACCGTGAGTTTAGCCTACGGTATGGGCGAGAAAACGGCGCTGTTTCTGGCGATGACCAGTGCTCTATTTATCCGCTTAAGCGCCATCAAGTGGCATCTGTCGTTACCGGCCTTTGATCTCAAAACCAAGAGGGAATAGTTTGCGAATATTGTGTCTTATTTTGTGCCTCATTTTTGTTCCAGCCCTCAATCCTGCAGCGGCGCAAGCCAACTCAGGTGAAATGCCACAAGAACAGCAGTTAGCCGTAAAGTATATGAATGCGCTAACCGAACACGACTACAAGACACTCAGAAAATTCTATAATCGCGAAAGCGTCTTCTTCGACAAAACCGCCAACCGTAAATACACTGGCGGCCGCTTTATCATCGACTTTCTCGAGCGCGCCCACGAGGGCGTGCTCGAGTACGACTTCAACATAGAACATATGTATAACGCCGGCTCTTTAGTGGTGATGATAGGTAACTATCACTTCAAAGGACCCGGTGAACAATTCGGCAAACCTGGCAAAATCATCGACATTGCCATTCCTGGCGTCACTAGCCTTAAACTCGATATGCTCAACCATAGGGTGACTGAGCATGTGGATCTTATCGATTACCAGACCATGTCTGACCAATTAGCGATGCAGTAGTCACAAAATTTAGCTGTCTTTGAAACTTGATCCCTAAAAACGGGTCGAAACTAACAATGAGTCAATACCACTGAGTGTTTCGCCTTCGATAGGTTGACTGAGTCGTTTCGTTTCAATGAGGTTTGTATGAAGTTTTTTGGATTGATAGCCCTACTCGCCCTTAATGGCTTAATGCTGGCTCCCAAAGCACAGGCCTTACAGCCCATAATCGTGTCCTACGCCGTTCAGCCAGTGAGTCATTTTAATCAGCAACTGCGTGTCGCTCAGGCACAACATCAACCCTGGTCGGAAGACCCAAGTCAGATCAGCAGCCAATACGCAGGCAACAAATTTACCTTAGTGCGAACCCAAACCAATAAAGACAGCATTTTGACCTATCAGGTGAGCGAGCTCTCCAAGCAACATCCACAAATGCTGTTGATTATTTCCTTGAAGCAGAATGCTAAACAATGGCAGGTGAGTTCGGCGCAACTGGCGTGGAAATGCAGTGGTGGGCAACACTTTGGCACCGACAGATGTAATATCGCCGAGCACGAGGCCAACACAGCGCCTTAATCTGCAGGGGTGAAACAGACTTAAAAACAAAGAGCGCCCTAAGGCGCTCTTTTTGTTCGTTTAACGACTTTTTTATTTAACAGACAATGGCTTAAACCAAAGTCACTTTGGCAAACTTGCGTTTACCGACTTGGAATACCGCGACAGTACCAGCAGACAAGATCATACGGCTATCGTCCAGCTTTTCGCCGTCCATCTTCACCGCGCCTTGCTTGATCATCCGCATGGCTTCTGAAGTCGACGCCACTAAATCAGCATCTTTCAACAGATTTGCAATCGCCAGACCGTCACCCGCCACTAACTCGACAGCGTCGATATCGTCAGGGATCATGCCCTTAGCGCGATCAACAAAGGCTTGATGCGCGCTTTCTGCAGACGCTTCATCGTGGAAACGTGTGATGATTTCTTTAGCCAAGGCAATTTTAATGTCACGTGGGTTAGACCCATTCGCCACATCTTGCTTAAACTGCTCAATTTCAGCCAGTGGGCGGAATGACAAAAGCTCAAAGTAGCGCCACATTAAATCGTCCGAAATCGACATCAGCTTACCAAACATTTCGTTGGCAGGTTCGCTCACGCCAATATAGTTGTGCGCCGACTTAGACATTTTCTTCACGCCGTCTAAACCTTCGAGCAGCGGCATCATGATCACAGCTTGTGGCTTTTGGCCTTCCGCTTTTTGCAGTTCACGGCCCATTAACAGGTTGAACTTTTGATCTGTACCACCCAGCTCAACATCGGCCTGCAGCGCAACTGAGTCGTAACCTTGCAGTAAAGGATACATAAACTCATGGATAGCAATAGATTGGCCCGAGGCATAACGCTTCTTAAAGTCATCGCGCTCCATCATACGAGCTACTGTTTGCTTAGAAGCAAGGCGGATCATCCCCGCCGCACCCAATGGCTCTAACCAGCTTGAGTTAAATTCGATACGGGTTTTAACCGGATCAAGTATCTTATAAACCTGTTCTTTATAGGTTTCTGCGTTCGCTAATACTTGCTCACGGGTTAACGGTGGACGCGTACTGTTTTTTCCGCTTGGATCACCCACCATACCGGTAAAGTCACCGATCAAGAAAATGACTTCATGACCTAACTCTTGGAATAACCTTAATTTATTTAAGATTACTGTGTGTCCAAGATGGATGTCCGGAGCGGTAGGATCGGCGCCTAACTTAATACGGAGTGGACGTCCTTCTTTGAGTTTTTCCAGCAGATCCGCTTCGAGTAAAATCTCATCGGTACCACGTCTAATTTCTGCTAATACTTGGTCTAAATCAGCCATCTCGGCAGGGACTCCTAAGGCCATGATCATAAAATGAAGAGACTTATGTTACTTGTTAGCCACCACAATTGAAAGTGTGTACACTAACGGGATTATTTAAGTCTCTGGTTATTGGTATCGGCGTCAATGGGAAAGGTTATAACGTTATTTAAATTGTTGCCTAAAAAGCATCAAATTCTCCTCAGCATTCTTTCAGTTATCACTATGATAACCATGCTACTACCTTCTGAAGAAGCACAAGCTTCAAGACAAACCACCAGCATAGATGACCAAGCTCAAATCAACACCCGTTATGATGTGCCTTTAGCGTTTCGCTCGCCTGAACGTCCAGAGTTATTAGAGGGCCAAACAGACAATGCGCCCACCAATGCTGCGCCATTAGCATCAACCGACGCGCTTGCCGCGGGTGATGCTAATAATCCAGCCACTGAATCCTTAGAGAGTGCCCATCACAGGGACGTCGAACATTTTAACGTTAAAAACGGTGACACCTTAGCCGCAGTATTTGATCGCGCTGGGTTAACCAGTAAAGACGTGTATGAAATAACCCAACTTCCCTTGGCCAAACAAAACTTACTTAAGATCATGCCGGGCGAAGAAATCGTGATTTCAAAGGATGCCAATGGTGATTTGACCGAAGTGCGTTATCGCGTCAATGCAATTTCAACCTTAGTGATTACTAAGAATCAAGAGCAATACCAAGAAAAAATCTCCGAGAAGGATGTGGAAATCCGCAGCCATTTCACCAGTGCTAAGATTAAGAGCAACTTCTGGAACGCCGCCGTCGATGCAGGCATGAGTGCAAATCAGATCATGCAATTATCGACCGTATTTGGCTGGGACATCGACTTCGCCTTAGATTTACGCGAAGGCGACAGCTTTGCCATTATTTATGAGCAAGAATATGCCGATGGTGAATTTTTGCGTAACGGCAATATCTTAGCCGCAGAATTTGTTAACCAAGATGAGCGCTATACCGCCATTCGCTATACCGACGGCAACTATTATTCCGAAAATGGCACTAGCATGCGTAAAGCTTTCTTACGCTCACCAGTCGATTTTAAATATGTCAGTTCCAACTTTAATCCAAGACGTTTACACCCAGTAACGGGCCAAGTCAAAGCCCATCGCGGTGTGGATTATGTCGCCGCCATTGGCACACCCATTAAAGCGGCGGGGAGCGGACGCGTCATAGAGGCGGGCTACAATCAATTCAACGGTAACTATGTGTTTATCAAACACAACGATACCTATACCACCAAATATCTTCACCTCACGAAGCGCAACGTCAGCAAAGGAGCCAGCGTTAAGCAAGGGCAAATCATAGGTACATTAGGTAAAACGGGGCGCGTCACGGGTGCGCATTTGCATTACGAATTTATCGTCAATGGCGTCCATCGCAACCCAAGAACCATAACGCTACCTAAAGCCGAATCGATTGCGAGAAAAGAAAAAAATCAATTCGATGCACTTAGCCAGCAATTGATGACTACACTTTCGCAAAACAAGCAAACGCAATTGGCAATGCAATAACGACGGACGGATTCCTCCCAATGAAAAACGCTTATTATATTGGACTGATGTCAGGCACCAGCATGGACGGTGTCGATGCCGTATTGGTCGACTTTTCAGGCGCGCAGCCGCAGCTTATCGCCAGCCATACCGAAGCCATACCGAGCCATTTGCTCAAAGGCCTACAGCGCCTTTGCTTACCCAGTACAGATGAAATTAACCGCCTCGGCCGTTTAGATCGTAATGTAGGTCAACTGTTTGCCTTAGCAGTCAATAATCTGCTGGCCAAATGCACCATTGCCAAAGAAGAGGTTATCGCCATTGGAAGCCATGGCCAAACCGTGCGCCACATGCCAAACCTTGAAGTGGGTTTTACCCTGCAAATTGGCGATCCAAACACTATAGCAACTGAAACCGGTATCGATGTGATTGCCGATTTTCGCCGTAAAGATATTGCCCTAGGTGGCCAAGGCGCGCCCTTAGTGCCCGCATTCCACCAGCAAACCTTTGCTGAAGTTGGCAAAAAACGCATTATTTTAAATATTGGCGGCATAGCTAACATTACTTATTTACCGGGCAACAGTGACCAAGTTCTGGGCTTCGACACGGGACCTGGCAATACCTTGGTAGACGCCTGGATCCAGCAGGTGAAAAGTGAGCCCTTCGATAGAGATGGCGAATGGGCGGCATCGGGCAAAACCGACCAAGGCCTGTTAATGCAACTGCTTTCGCACCCGTATTTCTCCCTTGCTTACCCTAAAAGCACTGGGCGAGAGCTATTTAACCAAGCTTGGTTAGAACAGCAATTATCGCCTTTTAATCATTTAGATGAAGAAGATATCCAATCGACGTTATTGGATTTAACCTGCCACAGCATAGCCCAAGACATTATTAAACTATCCAATGAAGGGGAATTGTTCGTCTGTGGTGGCGGCGCGTTCAATGGCCAACTGATGCAACGTCTTGCCGCCTTATTACCAGGTTATAAGCTGGATACTACCTCGGCCCTTGGCGTCGACCCTAAATGGGCCGAAGGCATCGCCTTCGCCTGGCTCGCCATGCGTAACCACTTAGGCTTACCCGCCAACCTCCCAGCTGTCACAGGCGCCTCCCGCGAAGCTGTACTCGGCGGAAGATTTAGCGCTAAGTAATTTACCTTCTCAAAAGATCAAGCGATAACCTAACCAAGAGCTTCTACATGAAGCTCTTGCTGTCTTTACGCCTCAACGTATCGATTTCCCCTCTTCCTGCCTAAATTAATCAAGAAAATCAGCAACCCATTTAAAGCCATCTATTATTAATGACTGATAGTGGTAGCAACAGAGTATGAGTAAATAACTCCGTCACTGAAGCTTAATCAAATCTCACTATATTGAAGCTGATGCTGAATATTGCTCTAAAACAACTCAAACACTTGGTCATTGCCTCACAAGCGTTTGACAAAAAATTGCTGTTAAGGGAGCTCGTGTCTCGAGCGCGATTTTGCCCACTCAGACAAAATCCGCCAATAGACAGGTAAATAAGGAATAAAGACGCACTCGTTAACAAACAAGTGTCTTTAACATAATAGGAAACCAATCAATGAATATGTCACAAAAAATGGCGGCGGAATTTCTTGGCACCTTGTGGTTAGTCCTTGGAGGCTGTGGCAGTGCGGTACTTGCCGCTGCATTTCCCGAGGTGGGCATAGGCTTACTCGGTGTCGCGCTCGCATTTGGCTTAACGGTTCTAACTATGGCCTTTGCGATTGGCCATATTTCAGGTTGTCACCTTAACCCTGCGGTGTCATTCGGCCTTTGGGCTGGCGGACGTTTTCCAGCGGCAGAATTATTGCCCTATATCATAGCCCAAGTCGCAGGCGGGATTGCAGGGGCGAGTATCTTGTATCTTATTGCTTCTGGGCAGGAAGGATTTTCACTCGCCGGCGGATTTGCCTCTAACGGTTTTGGTGAGCACTCCCCTGGTGGCTACAGCATGCTGTCGGTCATGATTTGCGAAGTTGTTATGACACTGTTTTTCTTAATCATTATTTTAGGTGCCACCGATGAACGCGCGCCCAAAGGGTTTGCCCCGATTGCGATAGGTCTAGGCTTAACCTTGATCCACCTAATCAGTATTCCAGTGTCCAATACTTCGGTGAATCCTGCGCGCAGTACAGGTCCTGCGTTGTTTGTCGGTGACTGGGCGGTATCGCAGCTCTGGTTATTCTGGGTAGCACCGATTGTCGGCGCGATTTTGGCAGGCTTTATCTATCGCTACTTCCGCGCGGCAGAATAAACATCGAAGATCTAACACAACAGCGCCCTCTTGGCGCTGTTGTTCTTTTTCTAATCCCGCTCTAATGTTACCATTTAGCCAACTGGTGAATTTTGCTGTGCCCTAGTTTTTTACATTAGAGACACAACAGGCTTCGCCCTATTCAAGCAAAAGAGATATTTTTCATGAGCAAGACTGTTAAAACCCTCGCTGAGACAGCAGCAATGACACCAGAAGCCCGTTACGATTACCTCGTTGAGCAAGTCAAAGAACATAAAGTTCTTTGGACATTACAAGACCAAGACGGTTGCGTCATGCTGACCACTGAAGAAGAAGATTGCATTCCAATGTGGCCAACCGAAGAAGCGGCTGAATCTTGGGCTGTGGATGAGTGGAGCGATTGCCAAACATTAGCGATCCCATTCGATGAATTTCACGAAAGATGGGTGCCTGGCATGGAAGATGACGACCTGTTCGTTGCCGTGTTCCCAGTATTAGATGATTTAGGTGTGGTTATCCCACCTTATGAGTTAGATCAACGATTAGCGCCTAAGCAAAGCCATTAATCTCAATAGCTAAGCGAGAATGTCTATGAGCGAGCAAGAATCGGCGATACCGACACCTAAGGCTGACGCGGCCGTGAGTTCACGTTTACCCAAACGACTGATTGCCCTGCTGCTAGTGTATGTTGTTGCGTCCGTGAGCGGCTTAGTCGCTAAACAAGGCGTGTTATTTTGTCTACTGACACTCTTGATGGTGATTGCCATTATTGGTCGACAAAAGGCGGCGCTTATCATGCTGCGTGGCTACACAGTCGTACAGCTTGGCTTGATTAGCATGCTGCCAGTGATTATGTACGATCCCGGCAATTTAGTGGTAGGCCCGACGACAGTGCATTTAGGTGAATGGCAGGGCAAACTGCCTGACTATGTGATTTTTATCGCGTTAATCATCTTGTCATTACTGCAAGTCTGGGTCGCTTTTGATAAAAAGGTAAAGGCGTGGTTTAAACCTAAGCTTAACCTGAATATCATGAGTTAAGTTCGTAGCATACTGAATTTTGCCCAACAAAAAGCCGTCATTACGACGGCTTTTTTGCTCTCACTTCACACCTTAAAAGCGCTAAGTGAGCAGTCTTTATAGAGAAACTCTTTACACAGAGACAATCTTTATACAGAGAAACTGGCACCACAGCCACAAGTTGTGGTTGCGTTAGGGTTTTTCACGAAGAAGCGAGAACCTTCGAGTCCTGAAGTGTAATCCACTTCACCACCGACTAAATATTGTAGGCTCATAGGATCGACAACCAAGAGAACGCCTTGTTTTTCTATCGTAAAATCGCCGTCATTGACCTTTTCATCAAAGGTAAAGCCGTACTGAAATCCAGAACAACCACCACCAGTCACATAGACTCGTAGCTTAAGTGCAGGATTTTGCTCTTCTTCCAGCAAACCTTTCACCTTAGCGGCTGCCGCATCGGTAAATTGGATTGGCATTGCTGTATCAGCTTGATCAGTCATTACTACCTCTTACATCAGTTTTCTGGGGCAAATTATCCTTTACCTGACTGTTTTGTTCAAGTATTACCCGTGGTTCTTTTTCACCCTGTAATAATTCAGGGGCACTATAGACATGTTCTGTCTGCGAATTCTTGGTCCAGCGGCTCGAAGGCACCAGCACTTTAACTTTCACTTGCTGTAAACTAAAGCCAGCAGGAACAGTGACCTTGGTATCTATGACCTGAAAATAGCGAAAATCAAATTCCAACTTAGAACCCGTGAGTTTGTTCACACTCAAGCTAACGGATTTACCCTCCTGCACTCCAATTAATGTCAATTCGACTCGACCTTGAATCGCTTGCTTGCGCTTTTGCAGCTGAGTTAATACCAGTTTGAGATTGTACTCATCGGCTAAAACGCCCGGCGTCATTTCAAGTCCGTGGATGGCGACACCTTCGGCATTATCATCCGGTGTCATAATGCTACGGTAAAACGCCAGCTCATGTTCCAATTCTTTTTGCTTTTTCATCTGCTGGCCAAACATATCTTGCATTTGGGCGTTAGCCTCACGCTCGACGGACAGCTCTAAATTTCGGGTCGCTAGCAATTGGGTCTGTGTTTCTAATTCAGCACTCAAACGTTGAGCTTTGCTGCTGATGTGTTTAACCACGGGCTCATCGCTGCTTAATAGCAGAAAACTTATCCAAGCCCCAAAAAGAATAGAAACTAACACTAAAAGCGATAAATACACTGAAGATGGACGATACTTGAGATCCATCACTTGCAGCCGATCTAGCCAACGATGATAATTTGGCATTAGGTAACAGCCCCTTATATAAAATACAATCAACTCAAGAACGAGTTCGATACAATACAACTCAGGCCAATGCAGTGCAATTAACGATAAATAAAGTCGCTATTCAACATGCCATAGTCACAGCCAAAAAGTATTTAACCAATGAGCTACGTGACCATTTATCCCAAGCGAGGATCAGTGCACAACTGTGCATACTGGCACTGCTGTTTGCCATTTTCGCATCCTGCGTGATCTTACTGTTTCGACTCTTGCTCGTTTGGGCCAATCATTACACCCAAATACAGGCGCTGGATTTTACGGGGAACGTCGCCGACTGGCGAGCCCTGTTACCACTTTTAGGCGCAATATTAATTTGGATTGTGGCTAAGCTAGGCTCCAAACGTTATAAGCGTATGGGAATAGCCTATGTGTTACATAGAGTTAAACTGCACTACGGTAAAATTCCGCTGCAATCTGCCGTAGGGCAATTTTTTCAAGCATTATTCGCCCTCGGCACCAATTTCTCCGTCGGCCGTGAAGGTCCAGCCATTCATCTGGGCGCTGTCAGTGCCAGTTTTCTCGCCGAAAAATTCAATCTTCCCGATAACAGTGTGCGTATTATGTGCGCCAGTGGCATTGCCGCAGGGATTGCCGCGACCTTTAACGCGCCCTTGGCGGCAGTGATTTTTGTCCTCGAAGTGATTGTCCGCGAATATAAAGTCCATTACTTCTTCCCGATTATGCTCTCCGCAATTTGTGGCGCGGTTTCAAGCCAATTAGTGTTTGGTAATGTGCACGAATTTGACCGTATTCAAGTGATCCACATTCCCTTAGATCACTACCCTATTCTCGCCATCGGCGGCGTGGTATTGGGCTGCGCTGCGGCGCTGTTTAATTACTCACTCTTAAAAGTCACCGCGACGGGGCAAAATTGGCCACTGATTTACCGACTATTATTGGCGGGCAGTGTCACTACACTAATCGGTCTCGTGTTGCCGCAAGCCCTTGGCACGGGCGATCTAGCCATTAGCGAAGCCATTAGCCAACATCCAAGCCTGTTGCTGTTAATCGCCCTGTTATTTGCCAAAATCATTGCCACTATTGCAGCGATTGGCTTAGGTATTCCAGGTGGTTTGATTGGTCCACTCTATGGTATCGGCGCGCTGCTCGGCGCGATTTTGGCGCTGATCAGTGCCATCTTATTCCCGTCGATCGCTCCATATGTAGGGCTTTACACTGTGATCGGCATGACAGCCATGATGGGCGTGTGCTTAAGCGCGCCGCTGGCGGCGTTAGTCGCCCTGCTAGAAATGACCAATGATGCCAGTATTATTCTGCCAGCGATGTTTGTGACTATTCCGGCATTTTTGATTGCCTATCAAGGTTTTAAGACTAACTCTATTTTCTTTAAACAATTAGAAATCATGGGGCTAGGCTATAAAGTTGCGCCAGTAAATTTAGCGCTGCAGAAAAAAGGCGTGCGAGCCTTGATGGATAAACGCTTTGTTATCGTCAATAACAACGATGAATTGTTACTCGAAGTGCTTAAACGGGCAGAAGGTCGACCAGTGCTGGTTCGCAATGCCGATGGCGTTATCGAAATGCTCAGCCTTGAAATGCAATCCTACGATGACAGTACCACACTATCGCGCCATCCCATGCAAGGCTTAAGCGACAGCACTACGCTCAATGAAGCCTATTTACTCTTGTCACCCAAGCGCAGCGGTGAGGTGTTTATCTATCAAGATACGCCCGATAACGTGGTCGGAGTGATCAGTTGGTCGAACCTGCAACAGGAAATTCGCTTAGGCCAAGCCTAACGTCAATTTAAAACCTGATATCAATTTAAAATCTGATAGTGATGCAAAACCTAATATCGATGCCAAACCTAAGGTGGCAGATTAAAAGCTTTGGGCTTCATCGCAAAAATCTAACACAGTGGCAATGTGGCTATTTCGTTGCCCCTGTGCTTCTGCTACAATCGCGCCTCAGCCACCCTACATAACATCAGGGCAGATAAGCGCGATACCGCAGCTTAAAATGCCCCCTAGCAAATTGGAAAACAGGCTGATGAATCAGTTCGAAGGATCCCATATCCTCTCCGTAAACCAGTTAGATCTTGACTCAATCCAAACTATTTTTAATGTCGCTAGCCGTATGATGCCCTATGCACTTCGAGAGAAGCGCAATAATGTGCTCGATGGCGCCATTTTAGGTAATCTGTTTTTCGAACCCAGTACCCGTACCCGCGTAAGTTTTGGCTGTGCCTTTAACTTACTTGGCGGCCATGTGCGTGAAACCACAGGTATGGCTTCATCGTCTTTATCTAAGGGTGAATCCCTGTACGATACGGCGCGCGTGTTATCCACTTATTCCGATGTGATTGCCATGCGCCATCCAGACTCTTATTCAGTGAAAGAGTTTGCCGAAGGCAGTCGCGTCCCAGTGATCAACGGTGGCGATGGTTCGAACGAACATCCGACCCAAGCTTTACTCGATTTATACACTATCCAAAAAGAACTTAAGTGTGCCGGCCGCGGTATCGATGGCATGCACATAGCAATGGTCGGCGACTTAAAATTTGGCCGTACCGTGCATTCACTATCACGCTTACTCTGCATGTATAAGAACATCAGTTTCACACTGATTTCACCTGCTGAATTAGCGATGCCTGATTATGTGATCTCCGACATTGAAAATGCTGGCCATAGCATCAAAATAACCGACCAGCTTGAAGGCCATTTAGATAAAGCAGATATTCTGTATCTCACTCGCATTCAGGAAGAACGCTTCCCTTCACAGGAAGAAGCGAATAAGTATCGCGGCAAGTTCCGCTTAAATCGCAGTATTTACACTCAGCATTGCAAATCTAACACTGTCATTATGCATCCGCTTCCAAGGGATTCACGCGCGCAAGCCAATGAGTTAGATAATGATTTGAACAGCCACCCTAATCTCGCCATCTTCAGACAGGCGGATAATGGGCTGTTAATTCGCATGGCTTTGTTTGCATTGACACTCGGCGTTGATCATCAACTCGAAAAATATGAGTGTCCGGTTAATTGGTATTCACGTAAAGCCGATCGCTAGTTGGCTACAGACTTTAAGGACTAAACATGACCCGTTCCGAAGCGCTATTTGAACAGGCTAAAAAAACCATCCCCGGCGGCGTTAACTCTCCGGTTCGTGCATTTAATGGTGTAGGCGGTTCGCCCCTGTTTATTGAAAAAGCAAACGGCGCTTATATTTACGATGCCGATGGCAAAGCTTATATCGACTATGTCGGTTCTTGGGGCCCGATGATCCTCGGCCACAATCACCCTAAAATCCGTGCAGCGGTATTAGCGGCAGTGGAAAATGGCTTGTCTTTTGGCGCACCAACAGAACTTGAAGTGCAAATGGCCGAGAAAGTCATCTCCATGGTGCCTTCTATCGAGCAAGTTCGTATGGTGAGTTCAGGTACAGAAGCTACTATGAGCGCCATTCGTTTAGCACGCGGTTTTACTAATCGTGACAAGATCTTAAAATTCGAAGGTTGTTACCACGGCCATGCGGATTGCCTGTTAGTTAAGGCAGGTTCTGGCGCACTAACTTTAGGCCAACCTAGCTCACCCGGTATTCCAGAAGATTTCGCCAAGCACACCTTAACGGCTGTGTATAACGACTTAGATTCTGTTAGAACCCTGTTCGAGCAGTATCCAACTGACATTTCTTGCATCATCATCGAGCCCGTTGCTGGCAACATGAACTGTATTCCACCTATCCCAGGTTTCCTTCAAGGTCTGCGTGATATTTGTGACGAGTTCGGTGCCTTAATGATCATCGACGAAGTGATGACAGGGTTCCGCGTATCACAAAGCGGCGCTCAAGGTTACTACGGCGTCACCCCTGACTTGACCACGCTGGGTAAAGTGATTGGTGGCGGTATGCCAGTAGGGGCCTTCGGTGGCCGTAAAGATGTGATGCAGTTTATCGCGCCTACGGGTCCGGTTTACCAAGCGGGAACGTTATCTGGTAACCCAATTGCGATGTCAGCAGGTTTGGCGCAAATGGAAGCCCTGTGTGAAGAAGGTCTATACGAAGAGCTAAGCGCAAAAACCAAACGTATTGCAGAAGGTTTTAAAGCGGCAGCTGACAAGCACGGTATTCCAATGGCGATCAACTATGTTGGCGGCATGTTCGGTTTCTTCTTCACAGAACAACCGGAAATCACCCGTTTTGACCAAGTGACCCAATGTAATATTGAGCAGTTCCGTATTTTCTACCACGGTATGTTAGATGAAGGCGTGTACTTGGCACCTAGCGCTTATGAAGCCGGTTTCCTGTCTATGGCCCATGGCGAAGAAGAAATGCGCTTGACCTTAGAAGCGGCTGACCGCGTATTAGCGAGCATGAAAGCGGCAAGCTAAACCTAGATCTTAGGGCTGCTACACCTTAAAAAAACAAAGGGACGCAATAGCGTCCCTTTGTTTTTATTAAATTTAATTAGCTTTACTTAGATTCAGTTAGCTTTATTTAGCGTTAGTAGCTATCGGACTTTTTAGAACCTAAAGCCGATTTAAATATTATCGCCGCCACAACCAGCTGTATGGTCAAATTGATATGCTCAATGGCGAGCTCAGGCTGACTCATCACACCCAGCGCAATAAGCTGCTTGCCAGAATACGTTAACCAAACCAGTGAGCCCAAAAGCAAAAGGCTCCGGATAACAAATGTCATTTACATCTACTCCAAAAACACAACATCCGGTGTTAACACAACATCCTGTGCCCAGATAAGAAAACAGCCACAAGATAGCGCTCACTTTGTATCCAGTCAAGATTTTGGCAAAGACATTTTTGTGACACGCGAATCAATTAAGCCATTGTGGCCAATAACAGGGGAAAGTGTGGAAAAACGACTCCACTTTGGCCTCTGCATTCATGGATCTCTTCCTGAACAAAAATTAATTGAAGGATCGACAAACTGACTGCTTAGACTTTAATCGTAGATCTCACTTTTAACGCGGTAATCAAATCAAACAATATAGTCAATCACACTAACAAAAATTAAAGTACCGATATATAAAACCAGTTTATCGCTAAAACGCATGGGATCAACATCACAAAGCAGCGGTAAATTGAGTCACAGCTAACAGTTGCGTTCTTTAGCCCATTATGTTCTGATCCGCACGCGCTAACACGGCTAGCTTAATTCAGCCTTGATATGCCCAATCTTTAGGTTGACTCAAGTCGCCCTACGACATTAAAACAGCAGTTGGAATTGCAGTTATGTTAAATACCTTTCTCATCATACTGGCCGTGCTCGCATTGCTCAGTATTATTTTCGAAGAAGTGACCCACCTTAATAAAGCAAAAACCACCTTATTCTTTGGCTGTATCTCTTGGGTAGCGCTGTTTATGGCTGCTGGAGAACCGGCCAATGAGAAACTCGTTGCCCATCAACTCAATGAAAATTTGCTCGAAATTGCCACACTCTGGCTCTTTCTGATGTCGACCATGACCTTCGTCGCGTACTTGAACGCTAAAGGCATGATCCAAATCATGGTGCAAAAGCTGTTCCCGCAGAAAGTGTCGGTGCGTATGTTGATGATCCAAGTTGCCCTGTTCGCACTCGTGCTTTCGGCATTTTGTGATAACGTCACCGCGACGTTAGTGTCATTAGGCTTATTAACCACCTTTAAACTCGACAAGCAAATGCGCCGCAGAATGGCAGTGTTGATTATCTTCGCAGTGAACTCAGGCGGTGTCGCTTTGATCACCGGCGATGTGACAACATTGATGATCTTCTTAGGCGGCCATGTGCATATGTCTGAACTGCTGATGTTGTTTATCCCATCGGCCGTGAGCGTGATTTTGTTGGCGACCCTGTTCTCACTCAAAGCCGAAGGCGTGGTGAGTACGACCCCCATCAAACACACCTATCAAACCGTTGATGTCATGATTGCCCTCGTGTTCTTCTGCACGATTTTAATGACCATGTTACTGAACATATTGTTTGGTATCCCGCCAGTGCTGACCTTCCTTACGGGTCTGTCAATCATGTTCCTGATTGGCCACACCACGCGTAGCGATAAAGAAGAAATCAAAATCCTTGAGTATATTCGCCAAGTAGAATACGACACCCTGTTGTTCTTCTTAGGTATTTTACTGCTCGTGGGTATGCTTAAAGAAATCGGCACCTTAGACATGCTGACCGAAGCTTATACTATGTTTAATCCAAACATCTCTAACTTCGTCACAGGTATCGGCTCAGCCTTGATTGATAACGTGCCATTAACGGCGGCATTGTTAAAAGCAAGCCCAGTGCTAAATACCCCTGAATGGCTTGGCTTAACCTATAGCGTTGGCGTGGGTGGTTCACTACTGATTATCGGTTCAGCATCGGGTATTGTAGCCATGAGTAAAGTGAAAGAACTGACGTTTGTGAGCTACTTAAAATACGTTCCAGCACTTTTCCTTTGCTACAGCGTCGGTTACGCATTGACCCTATTCTTAGCCTACAGACTGTTTGATTAAGTTGAGATTCACTAAGATCAAAAAAGGCGCCTAGGCGCCTTTTTCATTTCTACTCTTTAGCTATGACTTGCACAGATAACCGCGAGCATTAATCATCGTAAAGCCAGATTATATTGCAGGCACTTTAAACTGGGTACCTTGAATATCTAACACTATGTCCCGCGGACGAATGGAGATAATCTTCAGCTTACCCGCAATCATATCCCCTTCCTGCAACTCTGCACCGTCCACATTCAGCCACCTTTGGGTCGGATCGCTGGAATAAACATGGGCGACAATATTAAATTCAGGCACTTGTAATTGTAGCCCGGCAGGTAGTTGACCGTATTTTGGGATATCATCCGCAGCCGTTTTAGGAATAGGATCTAATTTTGCTTCAGTGACATTTGTCTCCGCCGCATTGGTGTATTCCACATCCTTTAGCGCACTTTGAAAGGAAGCCACTAACTTATCTTCATCGCGACTTTTGTTGGTTTCTAAACCGACATCTTCCGCCGCAGCACTGACTTGCTGACGCAGCGCCTCAAGACTCGCAAGACCCGACTCATTGGCATTAGCGCCCAACATCATAGGTTGCTGTGTTTGCGTGTCTGTAGACATAGAAGCAACTTCGCGACTTGCTGCGTCCACTTGGGCTGACGTCGACATATAGTCTCCATAACTGGAATCGCTATTATTCGGATCGCTGTTGTTAGGAACACTATTTTTAGGAACATTGTAACTTTGAACAGCATTGCTGTTCATATTCGCGCTAGAAGCCTGAGCCGAGTTTGCTACAGCCCCGCCCTGATATTGCGATGATGCAGTTAACTCGGGCAAAGTCTGTGCCCGAGGCAGCGCCACTTTTCCTGCGAGTCGAACACCTGTATTAGCACTGCCCTCAGATTGCGGCTGAGCAACCGATTCTGTCGAGACAGTCTGAAGCTCACTTTTAGCCACTGTCGAAGCTGGTAATGAAGATGCAGTTGGTGGCAATACCTTTGCCACTGCCACATTATTAGTTGAAGCATGCTCGGTTGAAATATGTCGAGTTTGGTCCCAAACACTTAATCCCCAAGCGACGCCAATTCCGGCGGCGACTGCGACGACAAGTAAGGACAGCTTGCCTATCGGCACGCCAGATTTACGTGGCTGTGGGTAATTCGCCCTTGGCGTCATCACTGCATCGGGTAAAGGCGACTGTTGCTGTTGTTTATTACGGGTCACGGCATCGAGTAAAATGGACATCAGCTGCGCGCCCCATTATCGGTTAAACGTGGACCTTGCTGACTTAAATACAAATTTAATCTCACTAATGTCTGATTTCCGGCAATACCATCGGCTTTTAAACCATGCTGACTTTGGAAGCTTTTAAGATCATTTTCCAGTTGCACATCGAATTGATTGACCCTGCGAGTATTGCGATTATTCACATGGGCTAAGGCATTCTCTAACCATTGCAGTTGACCTGGACTCGATTTTTGACTGATATCCATCATAGGCAAATTCGGTGCTTGCCACAGGATTTCGAAGGTGCCACTGAAATGTTGATTGAACCAAGCTCTATCTACCCAAAGTTGTTGTTCACCTAACTGCATCAGCAACTGCTCGCCATCTACCGCAATCACAGCACCATAAAAATCCTGTTGGTTATCATCAACCAAATACACCACGGCTGGATAATTAAGCCGAGTCAGTGACATCCAGTTACCCTGCTGCTGATAACAAGACAATCCTTGCTCAACCGCAGATTGGCAGGCGGTTAAACCTTTATACGGTACTTTGCCCCACACGCTAAACAAACCCGCAAAGGCAGTATCGATATCGCGACTCTGATTAATCGCATCATTAAGTAAGCGCTGATTGGGATCTGGAATTGACCCCTGACTGCTTTGCTGATCAACGGGTTGTACTAACTTGCCCATTCCTTCGGTCGCACTCAAAGCTTGAGTGTTTAATGCAGCAACATTTGCTGACGTTGACTCAAGGGCCATACTAGACGCTGACGCGGCATTGACAGGCTTGTCGGTAAATAGCCAATAGGAAACACCAAAAGCGACAAATAACGCCGCAGCGGTCGCTGTCGGCCAAAGATACCTATTCTGAGTCGGCTCCTCTTCACCTAATACTTCAGCCGCAGCTTGCCGCACCATATGATGATCGATGGGCACCCGCGATTGCGCATAGCCCGCCATCAGCGAGCGTTCACATAAGAGGTTAATTAATCGAGGGATGCCGCCACTGTACTTCTGCAACACCTTAACGGCTTTGCGGGTAAACAAAGGTTCAAATCGGCCCGCGACTTGCAAGCGATGCAACACATAGAGGGCGATTTCATCTTCATTTAGCGGTAATAAATGGTAGCGAGCGGTGATCCGCTGGGCTAACTGGCGCAGCTCTTGGCGCTTCAATAACAGCTGTAATTCTGGCTGACCGATTAAAATCACCTGCAATAACTTCTTAGTGTCCGTTTCAAGATTAGTCAGAAGACGCAGTTGCTCCAGCACCTCAGGGCGTAAATGCTGCGCTTCATCGATGATGAGCACGGTATTACGGCCTTTGCTGTGATTATCCAATAAAAACCGACTCAAGTGGTCGGTCAACTGCTTGAGTGTGGGATTGTCGCCGTAGGAAATCTTAAGTTCATCGCAAAGCGTGGCGAGCAACTCGAGCTCTGTTAGCGATGGATTAAGGATAAATGCGGTGTCGGTATTATCGGGCAATTGCCCGAGTAAACAGCGAGATACCGTCGTTTTACCCGTGCCAACTTCCCCTGTTAGCAACACAAAGCCGCCCGTTTCCCCTAACCCGTAGGTTAAATGGGCCAATGCCTCTCTGTGCCTATCACTCAAAAATAAATAATGGGGATTGGGTGCAATCGAAAAAGGGTTATCGCTGAGTCCGTAAAAGGCCTTGTACATACCACCAATCATCCTAATTTAAAAATAACGCCCCACGTTAAAGCGTCCCAATGTTATTGTCAAAATATCCGCAACATCAATGTGACACATAAGTGCGCAAATATCTCGCGACGACTTTATCTATCACCTTATTGGGCATGATAAGCTATGTTTATGACACATTAGCCGAATCTTGCCTGTGAAAATATATCTCGTCGGCGGTGCTGTGCGTGACAGCCTGCTCAATCTCCCTATCAAGGACAAAGATTACCTCGTCGTTGGTGCGACTCCAGAACAAATGTTGCAACTGGGATACCGCCAAGTCGGTAAAGATTTCCCAGTATTTCTACATCCTAAAAACCAACAAGAATATGCGTTAGCCCGAACAGAACGAAAAATTGGACTGGGTTATGGTGGTTTTAGCTGCCATGCCAGTCCCGATGTGACTCTAGAACAAGACTTGTTACGCCGAGATCTGACCATCAATGCTATCGCCCAAGATGAAAAGGGCAACTTATACGATCCTTTTAATGGTATTGAGGATATTAACGCGCGCCTATTGCGCCATGTATCGGATGCTTTCGTTGAAGATCCACTTCGTGTATTGCGTGTCGCCCGTTTTGCCGCAAGGTTTCATGCCTTAGGATTTCACATTGCCGCAGAAACTCTGGCACTGATGCGCCAAATTAGCGCAAGCGATGAGCTTAACGCGTTAACAGCGGAGCGAGTTTGGCAAGAAGTCGATAAAAGCTTAGGCGGACCTCACCCAGAGGTCTTTTTCGAGGTACTGCACCAATGCGGCGCCCTTGAAGTACTCTTTCCCGAGATCTTTGCCTTATTTGGCGTTCCTCAACCAGAAAAATGGCATCCTGAAATTGATACTGGTGTGCATACTTTAATGGTGCTCGCCCAAGCCGCCCTTCTCACTGAGGATAAAAGCGTCCGTTTTGCCGCTCTCGTACATGATTTAGGCAAAGCCCTCAGTCCAAAAGAGCATTTACCTAAACATCACGGTCACGGCCAAAAGGGCTTGCCGCTGATAAAAGCGCTCTGCACCCGTTTACGAGTGCCGAACGAAACCCGCGATTTGGCGTTACTGGTCAGTGACCAACATCAGAACGTTCATCAGGCCTTCGAGCTTAGAGCCGAAACGATCGTAAAAATATTCGATAAAGCTGACTTTTGGCGTAAGCCAGAGCGCTTGACGCAGCTTATATTAGCCTGCACCGCCGATATGCGTGGTCGCACAGGATTTGAAAACAACCCCTACCCTCAGGGTGAATATTTAACTCAATGCTTCCTTGCCGCCAATAATGTCGATATTGCCGCCATTATTGCCGCAGGTTTTCAAGGCGCAGAGATAAAGCAGGCGTTAAATTTACGTCGGATTGAAGCGGTCAGTCAGTTTAAACAAAAAATGCAAACTAAACTGCCGACGGATGAACAGTAATTTGTAAAGGATTTGTAAGTGGCGCATCACTTTATAGTGAAAAATACCCTCCTTTACGATTAGAAATGTCGATATAACTTATAAAAAAAGCTTTTAAAAAAAATTTATATGCCTATAGTGGTTAAACACATTAATATTCGTAGCAAATTAAAATAGCTATGTCATAATTAGGCAGTTTCGCTTACAAAGTAACGAAACATTCAAATCCAACCTATTTTAAGGGATTTTTTACAATGAACAAAAAAGTACTGATGATTGCTGGTTTAGCAATGACTGCCCTACTAGGTGGTTGCGCGAACACTACTGCTCTGGAAGAAAGCGTTGCAACTCTGGGCAACAAAGTTGATCAATTGTCAGCTGATGTTGGTTCTCTGAAATCAGAGCAAAGCAAACTGTCTGCAGACGTTAAAGATGCAAAAGCAGCATCTATGGACGCACAAGCAGAAGCTAAACGCGCAAACGACCGTTTAGACAACGTTGCTTCTCGTTACAAGAAGTAATGAAAGGTAATTTAGCTTACTGTTTAGTAAGTTAAGACAAAAGGCTTAAGAAAGATGAAAGCGATAAGCACATCAATCTAAGCCTTTTTTTATGCCTGTCATTCAAGGTATTGATACTCAAAATTGTCAATCCACTAATACAAAAACGCTAAATTGACTTTAAATCTCCAAACGCATCTTTAAAGGTTATCCCCCAATCTCCTTGAAAAGTTAACTTTTGTATGCGCCTGTATAAACGGATCCCATTCGTCTTTTAATTAAAACCTTCGTTATTAATCTAAGCTTCTCATTTAAACTTTTAAGTATTCTTAAAAGTCACTCTCGTTTATCTTAAAAAATGGTTTTTTATAAAAGAGTAATATTTTTCTTTAAAAGAAAAGCTATTGACAAAAATCGAGGCTACATGGGAAACAAAGACAATAAGTAGTCTGTATTTGGCACAGAACAAATAGGCCTAAAGTTAAAAATAATAACAGCTTCGGCCCATGTAACATAAAAACAACATGAAAACGTCAAACAGAATCATAGACTTGAGTAATATAGCCTTTTAAAGCATCTAAAAACCATCGAACTAAGCCTATGAATTGGCTTAAAATTAACCGCATCAACTGCAGATTTTAACCTATAGCGATTCAACCACGCGTTTATGTGCTGAGACTAATACATAGTCAATTTCCAACGACTCAAAATGATTAGCTTGAATATCGTGCTTCATCTTGTCAGTTGCACGCCACGCATAAGGCGCCATATCCAATAGCGTTAATGCTTGCTCACCGGTAACAGATAAAGTGAAGCTCAGTGCCTGAGTGTCTTTTACCGATAATGCAGAGGGCAAATTCACTTTGAAAGGTTTTTCAGCCAAGTCAGGATAAATATATTCCCTGAGTTGCCATAGGTGTCGTGGCCCAGGCATAACCAGTAACATGGTCCCATCGTCTTTCAATATCCTAACAGACTCTTTTCCCTTTAACGGCCGATCAATAACAGTAATAAAATCCACACAATTATCGATAAAGGGTAATTTTTTAGAAGAGCTTAAACACAAGATCCCAGGAGTCTGCGCCTTCGCTGCAGCAAAAATAGCATTTTCTGCGTCCGCTACGCCCACGTACTGGACGTTTAGCGGATTTTCGACCTCAGCCAGCTTGGAAGCTAAAGCACGCAAGAAGAAGCCCTCAGCGCATTCATAATCCAATAAACAAGCATCAGGCGTAATAGATCCAGTGATTATCTCAGCCAGTTTATCGATCAAAGGCGAAAATATGCCTGATTCGAGTAGAAAACGCTTAGCTCTAACTTGCTCGCGCGAATCACCAGTCGGCTTTTGGCGTTGTGGCTTAGTAAAAACCCAATAACCTTGCTCATTCCGATCGAAGTGATGCTTATTGACACAATAAAAACCTTGGGAGGCTTTGTGTTGTTTTAACGCAAGTCCGCAGGTTGGACACTGATATTCGAGACCCATATAAAGCTCCAAAAATAAGTTAAGCTTCAGAAAATGAGGAAGCTCCAAAAACAAAAATCGGGTACATGACCCGATTCTATTATTTATTATCTCACTATGATGGCCAAACTCGCGTGGCTAGAAGAAGATAAATCCACACAAGACTGCACCGAGTGCTAAACGATAGATCACAAACGGGGTCATTCCCATGCGGCTGATGATTTTTAAGAAGTAATGAATACAGGCATAAGCTGCAACAAACGAAATCAGAGTTCCTAGGATTAACGCTTGATAATCAATCGGAAGCTCACTTTTCGCCAGATCTTTACCCACTAAAATCGCCGCGCCTAAACTCACAGGAACTGACATTAAGAATGAAAAGCGGGCCGCTGCATCACGACTTAAGCCTAACATTAGCGCCGCTGTCATAGTGGCACCAGAGCGCGAAGTTCCTGGAATCAAGGCAAATGCCTGCGCGAAACCAATTAACAAGGCTTTACGCCAGCCCGTCTGATAAACCGTTAAATCGCGGCGCGACATCTTATCGGCCCACCACAACAATAAACCAAATACGACGGTAGTGACCGCGATGACCTCAGCATTACGTAGGTGAGTTGCGATAAAATCCTTTGCCAGAAAACCAAAAAACACCGCTGGCAAGGTCGCCAGAATAATCCACCACGCCAGCTTGCTGTCTTCGGATTGTTGACCTCTGAAAATGCTCGCAATCCAAGCATTAAACATAGTCCATAACTCATGCCTAAAATAAATCACCACAGCAAATAACGAACCAGTATTCACCGCCACATCGAAGGATAAACCTTGATCTTCCCAGCCTAAAAGCTGTGCGGGTAAAATTAAGTGGGCAGAACTAGAAATAGGTAAAAACTCGGTTAGCCCTTGAATAAGCGCTAAAATAATGACCTGAAACGTATCCATGACAATCCTATCAATAAATTAAAACGTCAGCCCTGGGGGCCATTCAAACGTCACAGGCCAAAGTCGCTGTGAATTTTTGTCATACTCTTGCCACAAACTTGCATAGCTTTTATCTACCACGGGATGAATCAATTCCGGCGCTAACTCGGCTAATGGCCATAACACAAAGGCATTATTGACTATCTCAGCACGGGGCAGCACAACAGGCGTTTGGCATACCACATGGTCATAAAGCAGCAGATCCAAATCTAAGGTTCTTGGGCTAAATTTCTTTGCCCCGGCAAGCCGGCCGTGATTCTGCTCGATTTGCTTAAACTGTGCAACTACCGCCGCTATATTAAGATCCGTTTCAGCGCTAGCAACCATATTCAAAAAATTAGTGCCACTAAAACCTACCGCTTCACTTTCATACATAGAAGAGAGGCGCAGCGGCCCGAAACACGCTCGCAGCGATGTTAATCCAGCTTGCAGATGCTGTTCAGGCTCGATATTGCTACCCAGACTGATATAAATACGTGCCATGCTAATGTCCGATTTATCTGAAGATAAACACTATTTCTCAATCAATAGCGCAGTTGATCAAGTACTCATCTAACGTGAACGTTCAATCTCGACGCCAACCGAAGCTGCAGTTGCTACCGCGCCTGGCTTCATCACGACAACTTTCACCCAAGTCACGTTAAATTCTTGAAGTAGGCAATCGGCCACTCGCTCGGCAACCGTTTCGATTAACTCGATTGGATGCTCAGTAACAAGTTGGGTTAATCGATTGGAAACTGTCTCATAGCACAGCGCATATTGATAATCATCCGTCGCTGCGGCAGGTTTATTATCCCACGCCATGTCTAAGTCTAATAACAGGCTCTGATGGATTTTCTTTTCCCACTCATAGACACCAATCACAGTATCAATGCGCAATTGCCGTATAAGTACCTTATCCATGCTTTCTCCAACTAACTGACTACTATGAGGTCTGATAAGCTAAAAGCGATCCTAGCTGTATAATCCGCAATCTTCTGACAGATAACTAATTTACTTTCTACTCGAGCCAATCCACAGTAGGATAACGCCCTAAAAGGATTTGCTCATTCAGAAAATATCTCAGCCCCAACTAGGCGAGTTATCGCACAAACCTATAGCGGGATTGACAACTGAGTCAGCTTTTTAAATTGTTGCGCGATAATACCTTAAGACGCGTAAGGAAACCAATGTGAGTCCATTAACACAGACACTTTTGATGATTTTGGCCGCCTATTTGGCTGGTTCAATCTCAAGTGCCGTGCTGGTTTGTAGGATGAGAGGTCTACCCGATCCAAGATTGCAAGGTTCAGGCAATCCAGGAGCCACCAATGTACTGCGAATTGGCGGCGCGAGTTCGGCTGCCATGGTATTGTTTTTTGACATGCTCAAAGGTGCTGTGCCTTCTTATTTAGCTTATCTCATGGGCATAGATGCAGTGTCACTCGGGCTCATCGCCATCGCCGCCTGTCTTGGACATATTTATCCGGTATTTTTTGGATTCAAAGGTGGCAAAGGCGTTGCTACCGCCTTTGGTGCTATGGCCCCCATTGGTGATGATTTAGCGATTTGCTTAATGGCATCTTGGGTCGTCCTATTGTTAATTAGCCGCTACTCGTCCCTTGCCGCCATTCTTACCGCTTTACTGGCGCCCCTTTATACTTGGTGGCTAGACGACAGATTCACCATTCCCGTTGCCATGTTGTCGACACTTATCATCATTCGCCATAAAGACAATATTCAGCGCTTACTCAAGGGTGAAGAATCTAAAGTGTCACGCAAGAAGCGTCCTAAAAAATCTTGAGATGACATTACGCCCAATAAAATTACCCCAATAAAAAACTGCGCTAAAAGCGCAGTTTTTTATTTCAGCATCAATACATCGGCATCAAAGGCGTGTTATGCCACAGGTGGCAAGGTATCTAATGGCCATCGAGGTTGACCTTTTACCGCTAAATCTTCGTATTGTCCCGCCTTTAAACGCTGCAATCCCGCAAAGGCAATCATGGCGCCGTTATCGGTACAAAACTCACCGCGGGGATAAAATACTTGTCCACCTAGCGAGTTCATCATTTCAGCCAAGGTTTCCCTTAAACGCGTATTCGCACTCACGCCACCGGCAATCACTAAGCGGTTATAGCCAGTTTGCTTCAGCGCACGGCGACATTTAATCGCTAGCGTATCAACCACGGCTTCTTCAAAGGCACGGGCAATATTGGCGCGCGTTTGCTCATCGTCAGGTTCAGCGGCAATGGTATTAGCGGTGAAGGTTTTTAAACCCGAAAAGCTAAAATCGAGTCCAGGTCTGTCGGTCATAGGACGCGGGAACTTATAACCTGCGGGTAAGCCTTTAGCGGCCAGTTTAGCTAAGCGCGGACCGCCGGGGTAATCCAGCCCCATCAACTTGGCCGTTTTATCGAATGCTTCACCCGCGGCATCGTCAACCGACTCACCTAACACTTCATAGCGGCCAATCCCATCGACTTTAACCAACATAGAATGGCCACCAGAAACTAATAAGGCCACAAAGGGGAACTCAGGCGCGTCATCTTCGAGCATAGGCGCCAGCAGGTGCCCTTCCATATGGTGCACACCGATTGCAGGCTTGTCCCAAGCAAACGCCAGTGAACGCCCCACACAGGCACCAACAAGCAAAGCACCAATCAAACCTGGGCCCTTGGTATAGGCAATCCCGTCGAGATCAGCCATTTCAGTATTCGCATCTTTCAGCGCTTGACGAATAAGCGGCACAATTTTGCGTACATGGTCACGCGACGCCAACTCAGGCACCACACCACCATAGTCAGCATGCAGCTTAACCTGACTGTATAAAGTGTGCGATAATAAGCCCAGTTCATCGTCATAGACGGCGATACCTGTCTCGTCACAAGATGTTTCAATACCTAGAACCCGCATGGTGTCTCATCAATTGCTAACAAAAGTGCACTAATTCTACCTGCAAGCGCTCGATTACTCCAGTCGCGCAGGCCATATTGAGTCCACTATAGGACTGAGCTCAGTTTTAGGGCTTTACAAGCCTAGGTGTCTCGGTATAAAATTCCGCACCATTTTAAATAGACTTGGTTCGAGTAATTGAACCAGAACAACCTACACCTAAGGGGTGATGGCGTATGCCAATTATTAAAGTACGTGAAAACGAACCATTCGACGTAGCTCTGCGTCGTTTCAAGCGCTCTTGTGAAAAAGCTGGTATTTTAGCCGACGTGCGTGCTCGTGAATTCTACGAGAAGCCAACTACTGCACGTAAGCGCGCAAAAGCAGCTGCAGTTAAACGTTTAGCTAAGAAGCTTTCTCGCGAAAACGCACGTCGCGTACGTTTATATTAATCTCATATGAGCCTAATTGATCAGCTAAAAGACCACATGAAGCAGGCCATGATCGCCAAAGAGAAGGCGCGCTTGAGCACTATTCGTATGGCATTAGCCGCCATCAAACAGATTGAAGTGGATACCCGCGAATCTCTGACTGATGAACAGGTTATAGCGGTCTTAACCAAAATGGTGAAACAACGTCGTGACTCGATTGCTCAATTTGAAGCAGCGGGTCGTAACGAGTTGGCCGACGTGGAAGCAGCAGAGATTCAAGTTATTGAAGCTTTCCTGCCTACCCCTCTTACTGAGGCGGAAGTCGCGGCGCTCATCGATGCAACTATTGTAGAAGTAGGTGCATCCGCCATGGCGGATATGGGCAAAGTAATGGGAGCATTGAAATCTAAAGTGCAAGGACGTGCAGACATGGGCGCTATCGGCGCTATGATCCGTGCTAAATTGCAATAATTAGCGTTTCACTGTATGAACAAGCCGTGCCTATGCGCGGCTTGTTTGTTTAAATTCGCGCAAGGCGGGATTTTAAGCACTCAATGGCAATACCTCGTGATTTTATCAATGAGCTAATCGCTCGCACTGACATAGTCGAACTTATCGATCGTAAGGTGCCCTTGAAAAAGGCGGGTAAGAACTACTCGGCCTGTTGTCCTTTTCATAGCGAAAAATCACCTTCGTTTACCGTCAGCCGTGATAAACAGTTCTATCATTGCTTTGGCTGCGGTGCTCACGGCAACGCCATCGATTTTGTGATGGAGTATGACCGACTCGATTTTATTGATGCCATTGAAGATTTGGCGGGCCAGCTTGGATTAGAGGTTCCCAGAGAACAAGGCACGGGCAAGCGACATGATGACGGTTTAAGTCGTGACTTATACCAGCTCATGGAAGAAGCGAGCCTTTACTTTCAAAACCAACTTAGACAACACCAAGATAAACAAAAAGTTATCGATTATCTTGCCTATCGCGGTTTATCCGATGATGTAGTCGAACATTTTGGTATTGGCTTTGCGCCAGACGGTTGGGACGGCTTATTGGGCCGCTATCGTCAGAATCAAGATGCGCAGGATAAGTTACTGACTGCGGGTATGTTAATTGCCAATGACAGTGGTAAACGTTACGACAGATTTCGTGACCGCCTCATGTTTCCTATCCGCGACAGACGCGGACGAGTCATTGGTTTTGGTGGCAGAGTTTTAGGTGATGGCACACCCAAATACTTGAATTCTCCAGAAACGCCCATATTTCATAAGGGCAATGAGCTTTATGGTCTCTATGAACTAAAGCAACGCTATCGCGATCCTGACAAAGTACTGATCGTTGAAGGCTATATGGATGTGGTGGCGTTGGCGCAATTTGGTGTCGATTATGCTGTCGCATCATTAGGCACCTCGACGACGGCGGAGCAATTTCAGCTTTTGCTGCGCAGCGCTAAAGAAGTGATTTGCTGTTACGACGGCGACAGAGCGGGTACTGAAGCGGCTTGGCGTGCCTTAGAAACGGCATTGCCATTATTAAAGCCAGGCGATCAAGTGCGATTTATGTTCCTGCCTCAGGCCGAAGATCCTGATTCTATGGTACGTAAGATTGGTAAAGATGCATTTGAAACCTTAATGGTTTCAGCCATTGCACTACCCGAGTTTTTGTTTGATACGTTAGCGACAAAATACGGTACAGATAAAGGCAACTTAGCGAAACAAGCTTTTATCTTAATTGAAAAAATTCAAGACACTGTGCTGCAAAATTTACTGCTTGAGAACTTAGCTCACAAGTTAGGAATGAACAGCTCAGAAGATATGAAAAAGAAGCTAGGCTTTAGCGTGAAACAAGCTAAACCAATGGCAAATAAAGGATTAAAAGGACGCGGTACACCATTGCGACTCGCCATCGCACTGCTAGTACAACATCCTAAACTGGGTATGGGCTTACCCCCACAACCCGCACTCGCCCACTTGCAGATGCCAGGCATAGAATTGCTGCCACTGTTATTGGAGATGACTCGAGAGCAAACGTTAAACAGCGCACAACTACTTGAACAATTCAGAGAGCACCCTTACAGCGGCACTCTCCATAAATTGGCCCAATGGGACCATCAAGTGGCGGATGAAAACTTGCTCGAAAAGTTTAAACAAACCCTGGTTTGGTTGAACAATCAATATATTGAACAACGATATCAGGAATTGAGTCTAAAACAGACTCATACTAAAGAAGAGAAGATGCAGCTCTCGAAGCTGATCTCAGTCATGAAAGGGTTAAACTGAGGCAAAAATGTCCTCATTCACTGTCCCAGTGACTAGCACAGACATGTGCACACGGCTATAATTGACGATTTGCGCGGCACTTAGCTCATGCTAAGTGTCCGTCGTTGTAACAGTTTCCCAACTTGGATGATATCTATGGATCATACTCCGCAGTCGCAACTTAAGCTGTTGCTTGCCAAAGGTAAAGAGCAAGGTTACTTAACCTATGCAGAAGTGAACGATCACTTACCTGCAGACATGGTCGATTCTGACCAGATCGAAGATATTATCCAGATGATAAATGACATGGGTATCCGGGTGTTCGAAGAAGCCCCTGATGCCGATGACATGATGATGTCGGAAGACAACACAGACGAAGATGCCGCTGAAGAAGCTGCTGCCGCACTGGCAACAGTAGAAAGCGAACTTGGCCGCACAACCGATCCCGTGCGCATGTACATGCGTGAAATGGGTACCGTTGAGCTTCTGACCCGCGAAGGCGAAATTGTTATCGCCAAACGCATCGAAGAAGGCATCAACACAGTTCAAAGTTCAGTCGCCGAATACCCACAAGCGATCGCTATGATCCTTGAGCAATTCGACCAATTTGAAGCCGACGAACTGCGCTTATCTGATATTATCTCTGGATTTGTTAACCCTGACGAAGACGTTGCACCGACCGCCACTCACATCGGCTCAGAATTATCTGAACAAGAGCTGGAAGATGAAGATGACGAAGAAGATGACGACGACACTGAAGATGAAGAAGAAGGCAACAAAGGGCCAGATCCTGAAGAAGCACGCGAAAGATTCGGTCAACTGAGAACTGCCTACGAAAGTGCACTGAAAATTATCGAAGCTAAGGGCCGTGAACACCCTGAATCGGTAAAAGCGCTATTCGAAATCGGTGAAATCTTCAAAGAATTCCGCTTAGTACCTAAACAGTTTGACCGTTTAGTGAAAAGCATGCGCACTATGATGGATCGCGTACGTGTTCAAGAACGTTTAGTGTTAAAACTGTGCGTTGAACAAGCCAAAATGCCGAAGAAAAACTTCGTCAAACTCTTCACTGGCAACGAAACCAACCTCGATTGGTTCAACACTGAGAAAGCCTCAACTAAACCTTATGCCGAAGGCCTAAGAATAGTTGAAGACGACGTGATCCGTTGTCGCACCAAGCTTGCTGCAGTTGAAGAAGAAACCGGCTTAGCGATTTCTGCCATTAAAGACATCAACCGTCGTATGTCAATCGGTGAAGCTAAAGCCCGCCGTGCGAAGAAAGAAATGGTTGAAGCAAACTTACGTCTGGTAATTTCTATCGCGAAGAAATACACCAACCGTGGTTTGCAATTCTTGGACTTAATCCAAGAAGGTAACATTGGCTTGATGAAAGCCGTGGATAAATTCGAATACCGTCGTGGCTATAAGTTCTCGACCTATGCTACTTGGTGGATCCGTCAGGCGATTACTCGTTCTATTGCTGACCAAGCGCGTACCATTCGTATTCCTGTACACATGATCGAAACGATCAACAAGCTGAACCGTATTTCTCGCCAAATGCTACAGGAAATGGGCCGTGAGCCTTCACCTGAAGAACTGGCTGAGCGTATGATGATGCCGGAAGATAAGATCCGTAAGGTACTGAAAATCGCTAAAGAACCTATCTCCATGGAAACCCCAATCGGTGACGATGAAGATTCGCATTTAGGTGATTTTATTGAGGATACGACCCTCGAACTACCACTGGATTCAGCGACCAGCGAAAGTTTGAAGAACGCCACTCACGAAGTGTTAGCAGGTCTAACCGCCCGTGAAGCGAAAGTACTGCGTATGCGTTTTGGTATCGATATGAACACTGACCACACACTTGAAGAAGTGGGTAAGCAGTTCGACGTGACCCGTGAACGTATTCGTCAGATTGAAGCTAAGGCACTGCGCAAACTGCGTCACCCTTCACGCTCAGAAATCTTAAAATCATTCCTAGATGAATAGACCGTTATAAGCCTAAAGTCAGCTAAGTAAGATTTGAAGCCCTGCCTATGCAGGGCTTTTTATTGCCTCTCCGGCAGTAATATCCGCTTAAGCACGCTATGAAAGCATTAAATTTAGCCGACGATGGCATTTAAGTTGATTAACAGATAACCAATTGAATCAGTTGCGTGAATTTCCAGCCAAAACACGGGTGACAAGCGTAAGTAAGCTTAGTATACTTCCTCCCGCTTCAGGTAATGACGATTACCTTAAGTCGGCCCCTTAGCTCAGTTGGTTAGAGCACACGACTCATAATCGTTAGGTCCACGGTTCAAGTCCGTGAGGGGCCACCACCCAATACAACGAAGAAGCCCATTGATTCAATGGGCTTTTTTGTATCTAAAGCACACCCATTCTCACCTTCGAAATACCTGAACCTAGGAACGATCGCACCTATATCGCACAAACTGCATGCAACCCCATGCAAAAGGGTGCAAAACATCAGTCTAGCCAATCTTCAAGGCAATTCAAGCTACAAATTTATTCTGCCTAAAATGGAACACGCATTAGGTCGTGTCAGCATCTTAGAATGATAAAAGTTAGGGAGTTAATAGAGTGCAAAAAAACGAAGCTGAAGATGACCCGAAAAGAGTAAAGCGACGCTCTAACGCGTCGCTTAAGATGAAAGTATCAATCTTGACGAGTCCAGTGTTCAACTCGTCCAATTACAGCATTTTTTAATAATGCTTACTTACCTGATAAAGCGTATGCAACTTATAGAAGTTCAATGGGCCTGAGAGCAAAGAAATAAAGGATTAGGCCCAATATCAACATGCTATAAGCCAATACCCGTCAGCCAACATTTAGGTTTTTTTTCCTTTATCAGCCGCCCCTCCATAGAGTCTTCAACTACCATTTCTACATGTTGACTATTATCTGTCCTCTCATTCCCCCCCGTATTTCCCCACATCACGGTTCCAAGATTTTGCTCTTTGGTCGAGGACTTCGATTCTGACTCAAGTGCATATTGCTTTGCTGAAGAAATAAAATTTTCAATATCCTCGGCCGTGTAGCGTACAAGACTACCAATCTTAATAAAGCTTGGTGCATGCCCCAGCTCAATTGCAGTTGAGCCCTTAGCTCGACTCTTCTGTAATGCGCTAACTGACATAGACAACCTCATCGCGGTTTGTTTTTCGGTGTATAGCCTTACATCTGACATCAAATAACTCCTAGTGGGTAGACCCGCGAAGAATATCTGGTGCGTAAAAAAAACAAAAAAAACGATTATGTTTGGTCTAGAAATCTTGTGCACACTCCTCATTAATTTTTTTATGCATAATCGAAATTTCTGCCTTTTGAAAAAAATTTGCATGCTATTGCCATCTTAAACAACAAAAGGCAAAACAAATGAAACTCTACCAACTTATGTGGGATCTTCTACTTCATACATTCAACCTGATTATTGTGGGATCGCCAAACGACGATGTCATTCAACAGTTTCACAAAACCTTCAATGTCAGCGGGAGCGGAAATGAGCCGCAGAACAAAGACCTTAAATTGAGCCAGGTTGTTCACGAATGGCACTCAGGTAAACGAAAATTTCTGACCGTTTCAGTGAAAGATATACCTAACTTTTACATTCGGATTTTAGATATCAAAAACTTCCAAAATAACGATACTAACGAGCTAGTCCCCAACAGCCTAGCAGCCATGAGTTTTTATAGCAGAGTGAGAGAAAGCAGCACGGGGAAATTGAAAACAAGGAAAATTTGCGACCTTACGCCAAAACAAGATTTGGATAACGTTATTTCAGCTCATCTACTTAAACTCGCCAAACCTCAATTCCACTTGACCTCCACAAATCTCCTAACGCTTGATGAGTATCTGAAAGAATATGAAGTGGTTTTAATATCAAAAAACCCAAAAACAGCGCGAAATAAAATCAATATCATCCGTTATCACTTCAAACAATTCCTAGCATATCCTATTGATAAAATAGACTTAAAATTACTAATTCTATGGAAGGAAAGCCATATCAGAAAGCTAACAACAAAACAGAAACAACAAAGTGAATGTCCATATGATTTGGCAGAATCAACACTTAAAGGCGCAATTTCATCACTCAGAGCAGCTTTACGATCGGCTTCCGCATCACCATTTCATAATTATAAAATTCCGGAGGAGATCATTCACACCAGCGAGCTTAAATTTATTCCCAAAAACTTGGTGCATAAATATTACAGCCAAGAAGAGCGAGTAGAAATTTACCAAAAATTATTTGTACGAGACCGGAACAAACTGCTTGGAAAAATAGGTTCCTGCCCGTTCTACGACTACCTGACACCTCTAATTTTAATTTGCATCTACTTAGGGTTAAGGCCGAGCTATGCACTAAAAATCAAAAAAACAGATATTTATTGGGAAAGTAACATGCTGATTATTCGAGGAGATAAGGGAAAAGTTAAGCAGCCGCAATACACTCCATTGTGTAATGGCCTCGATGTTATTATTAAAGAATGGTTACAACACCCAATTCACTCCTCAAAAAGTCAATGGCTTTTCCCTAATCCAATTGATCATAAATCACACCTAGTAGACTACAGTAAATTAGTCAAAAACTTCAAAAAAACGCTGAGTTTTGAACACTTTGACTTTACAACTGTTCGTCATACATCTGCGACACATTTTCAATCTGGGGGCCATGATATCTTTAAAACGCAACGGTTCCTTGGCCATGGAAATGTCACGACAACGTTGCGATATTCGCATCATACGGATTTGGATATCAAGCGTTGTTACACTCAATACTCCGAGATGGTAGATAACGAGATCCTTCAGGCCAGAGCACTAGTAGCAGGTACGAAGTAACGTCAAAATCTCGTAACTCAGAATATGACGGGATAAATTTAACGAAAGAACAGTGAAATTCTCATCGTGCGTTTCTAGTTACTCAGGACATACTTTCCTGCAAAGCGAGAAACCACGATGATGCAATCGACTGCGTTTGAACAACAAGCCCACAATCTGCTGATGGTCTTCGAATTGATGACCTATGTAATTAAAAAAGAGATGCCTGATAGCAACACCTTTTCTTACGAGGACAACGTTGAGCAAGAAATACTCCTGCACATGCTTAAACAACGCTTAGTGCGTGAAAAAATGTCCGCCGTTCAGATTGAACTCGCAATTTCATTTGCTGAGCAATTTATGCAAACAGGGCTAATTTCCATGGCACAGACCTAAGTAAAAGTTGAAAGGCCAAACCAATAGGAGTAATAAATGGAACACTCAACTTTTATTCATGTAAATCAGCTTAAAACATTTAGTCCTTGGCATGAACACTGCAAAGTCGTGTTACTTGCAGATATTAAACTGAACGACCAAACCTCAATAGAGCTGCTGTTTACACGCTACATTTATCTTCACTTAAATATAGATGGACATGTTCTAGGTGTGAGTATTAGCCAATCTATTTTTGAGGAGCATCCTGAGTTTAGCTCTCAGTTTTTAAACGACTTAGAAATGATGCAGCTTTTGCTCATGTATGTTGATGATATAACAAATTTTTGCCAATTATTTGCCGCAGAGTTTGAGTATGTCTTAGGGTATCACCCGACAGTCTACTTTGAAGCCGCGGAACAATATTGGGAAAAGCAGATTATTGAAGTGCAATCTAACGCGCCTCAATAATCACCTACTAGCGAACCTCACGGTTCGCTTTTTTTATTTGCTTATAGCCTTAGCTCAATCTAAGTCGCCAACGCCCACAAACAGCGAACTATCAGATAAAATCTGACAATACACTGTACATTACAGTATCCGACCTGCAACCCACGTTTCCAATACATCAGCCAGTTTAATGAGTTGTTCTTGATGCTTGGATTTGTTTTTCGCTAGGTTTTGGATATTCAATAGCTTCCATCTCACCGCAGGTAGTGCCGCGACGCTCGGTTCATCAAACAATGACCAATCAGGCTGACCCTGTTTAAAGGATAATAAAAAGTCTCTGTCTTTTGCAGTAAAGTGATGCTGCAACGCTGTCAGCATTTCTGAGCGAGTTAAAATAAGCTCATCGAGTTTAATCGGCTTTGTCGTCATTCCATTGAATTCAGTTTGAAAGCTTTCATCAAGCGGTTTCCAGCGTGGAGACATCACTTCATTAATAGGCCTTGGATGGCTAAGTGTATAAGTGAGAAAGCCGACTAAAATCTCTCGAGTGATCCCCTCTTCCGCCAGCAGCATTTTAACATCGAAAAGATCCCTTGGGTGCTGTCTATCCATCGCTGCACATAACTTACCACCGTATAGATCAGGCAGGCTTACAACGGGGATCTCTGCATACCCAAATTCTTCTTCAACTAACTCAACGACTGGCATTAATACCGCTTTGTGTAGCGTACCTCTCGCAACAGGAGAGACTTCAATTTTTATTGTGACTCTATCACTTGTCACGACAACCCTGAGCTCATCATATTTATTGTCTTGAAATACTGCACTAAGGTTCGGTTGTAGATTGATCTGCGCAGTCAAACGACCAAGCGCTTCCTTCACACTTTGTAGCGCTTGTTCCCTTGGCTCCAAAGGAAGATAAGCCAAATCGATATCGACCGATAAGCGTGGGAAGTTGCGCACAAATAGGTTGATAGCCGTACCGCCCTTTAGGGCAAATACCTTCTCTTGGGCGACGAGCGGCAGCATCCGAATAAGCAAGGTCACTTGCTGGTAGTATATCGATGACTTATTCATATTGATTTTCTTCTGTATTAATAAACGATGCCGGCACTGTTATTTGATACCGCCCATCGTAACGGCCATGAGCCACCACCTGACGCTTTCCCGCGCCTAGCGTGATTTGCTGCTCATCTAGCCTTTTGCTCCACTGATGTTGATAGTAGTGGCCTAAAAAGAGAAATACGCGATTAGCTTGTACGGCTTCACTTCGATTCAGTATTGACTGTATTTTACGTGGACTGAGATTCACTAACCCTTGAAACAGCTCCGCGGCATGCTCAAAACTGATATGTTTGCCAATGGCATTGACGACCTCATAGGCTGCAAGCTCCGCACAACTTGCCTTAACTTCCCTATTGTTCACCCCTATAGTAATAAAGTCTTTTTCCAACGTTTGGGTCAGCTTGCTACTGGTATAGAAAAGCCAGTTTTGCTCCTCCAATTCGCGGAACCACTTTGGCAAAGCCTGCTTACTTTGACAGCCAACCCAAACTTGCTCGCTGCTTAGTTGAAGATAATGACTAAGCCCTTGATGTGTTAGGCTACTGACTCCCGCAAGGTGAACAGGAAGCTTTAGCTGCTCATTCACAGCCTTGAGCGCTTCAACCCAATGAGGCTGTAACTTACCTGTTGACTCAGGACGAACGTAAACCCCCGCACTTATCTTGTACAACCAACCACTCTGCACATATTTTCTCACCAAAGATGAGCTGATCTCATTTTGTGTTAACCACGACTGAAGCACTACCGCACCAGGACTCGTATGATTAATAAGCCAGTTTATTTTTGATGACATAGTTGCACCATAAGTACCAAAATATAGAGTAAATTAAACCAACTATAGAAGTAGAGTTTATAAATTGCAATTACTTAGTACCTTTAGTACATGTTTATCGCAAAATACAAACTAGCAGGATGAGGGGATGATTAGTTACCAGCAAAAGGCTAAGAAGGGATTCTTACTTAAAACGTTAAACTTAACCCCTGAACCGACAGAATTTCCGGTGCCCAATTCTAGTTATTGATAAGGACAAATAACGAGGAGTTAATAATGAGTCAGTCACCGTTTATTCGCGTATATCAACGTAAATCAAAAAGCCCTTGGGATGATCATAGTACCGTCTTGTTACTCGCTGACATTGACGAAAATGATAATAATCCTAGAGCCTTACAATTCACTCGATATATCTATCTTCATCGCGACATCAAAGGACAACACTTAGGCATTAGCATCAGTAAATCGCTTCTTGAGGAACATGCTGAGTTTGATACTCAGTATTTAATGGGCTTGGAAATGATGATGCTATTGTTGATGTATAAAGATGATATTTCTGCCTTTTGCGAGTTGTTCACCGCGGAGTTTCAACAGATATTCGGGTTGCCCCCGATTCTCTATTTTGACGCTGCCGAACAATTCTGGGCTGAGCAGATTATTGAAGCCGAAGCTTAAGCTAACATTCAGCAGTAATGCTAAGCGTTAGCCACTTACTTGCGAACCCGAAGGGGTTCGCTTTTCATACCGAATCAAACTTGTGCACAAATTAAGTCCATAGATCATATTTGATGATGCTCTAGCAACGTGTTACAACACAAACGCTTTGGGACAAAAGCGAGCTAGAATAATCACGTCAATACTTTCACTTTAGATTAGGTTCTGTAATGCGTTAGTGCCCATTGAATAGTTCCATCAGCCTAACTTTGATTTTGAACTAACACCACCATAGACATCAATCGTCAACCCTCGCTCTTTCTCATAAGTTTTAGGTGTAAAGCCAAGCTGTTTTTTAAGGTGGCGGATCAAGTGAGGTTGATCACTAAAACCAAATTTGAAGACAACTTCAACCCAATCTAGTTCAGTCGATTCACGTTGATAGAGATACTCTAGCATTGCTTCTAATCTATTCATCGACTGGCACTGTTTAAGGGTAAGCCCTGTGGTGCGTTGAAAGCTTCTTTCTAGGGTTCTTTGTGAACAATACAGTTTTTCACCCAGCTCAGATATCGTACTCTGGTCTAGATGTTTAAGTACATTGCGAGTGATTTTACTGTGCTGATCTTCGGTGCACTGTTCCAACCAAGGCGACAGCATCGTATCTAACTGCTCTACACACTGCTGTGGATTGGTTCGAGCCAGTTCAATCAGTCTGCTTTCATCCATACCTAATTGCTTGAACAATGTTGAGTCTTCCACTGACTCCACTTCATCTAGTGCCAAAGGATTGGCAGAAAAATTGGGTAAACAGTAAAGAGCGCCGACACGAAACTTGATACCAAGATGAACAAATGGCTTAGAGTGATCTAATTCAAAGGTCTGCCGATGTGGATAAAGCCAATGGCTGCCTTCTCCCTTCGCTATGCTCGGGTTCAGGTCATAAGAGTAGGCTTGATTGTTAGGTGAAAGAATCAAATGTGCCGATGGGTCAGGGTTGAGCTTTGGGAATTGATAAGTCTCTGAATCAGGGTGCTTATCAATCAACCAATAGCATTCTACATATTGGGAAACACATGGTGAGTTTGGCGACTTTAGCCAATGGATCATAACCAGTTCCGTTAGGTTTATTGATTAAGGGTACTATAAGTCAGATCGTCGTAAACCAAAATCCCCCTTACAACAGCAAGAGGGATAACAAGTTATTTGTTGTTAAATTCAACCTGAACAATGCGGTTTGAAGATGATAAACCCGCACGTTTAATGGCTTTTTGTGCACCTACATTACTGCTCTCAGTAGAACAGATAGGCGTTAAACCACGCTGATTAGCTGAGTTAACTAGCCAGTTAAGCATTTGAGTAGCAATGCCTTTTCCACGTTGTGATTGAGCGACAATCATGCCAAGGTCTGCATATCCCGTTTGGTACTCATCAAACAGACGGCACTCGCCCGTTGCAATAAGTTCATTCTCGCTCCAATAACCGAATAACTCTTTACGATTAATCAGGTTACCAAAGTAGCCTGTAAGCCACTGCTCTGGTGCACCGATAGTAGTGGCTGCAAACTCAACAAATTGCTCCAGTTGCTCTGACTCTGCTAGCTTTAGTTCAAACTCTGGAATAGTGCTTTGCTTACTCGCCTCTTTTTGCTTGTACATCAGAGAATTAACCTTCACTGCTGATGCGTTATCAAGGCTAAGTGATAGATACTGCGGCTCTGCTGTACTGACAAATGCGCCATTTACAGCCCCAATGACTGAGTTATTTTGTTCTGCGATAAGCGTGAACAGTTCTTTTGCATCCATTTTAGTATCATTACTCAGGTAGAACTGCAACATATAACCTTCGCCATTGATGCAGCAGTATCCAACTAGGGTTTCTTGTTCATAAAACCCAAAGTGTGTAGACATGGGTACAAATCCAAAGTGCCACATACCATCAAGAGGTGCTGTTGATTGTGCAAAATATGCTTGCTTTAGTGTGCTGATTTCTTCTAGATTTTCGATTGGTTTAATTTCTAACATCGCTTTTTACCTAATTTTTTGATTTACTGGAAAGCCTTCCATCTTTATCTAAGAAGTGCCTCGCTTTCGTATGTCACACATAATAAGCAATGTCTGCTCGCTAAGATTGAACAAAAACGACAATGTTTAAATCGGTTTTTTAGATGTTGGGCTAAGTTCGAACTAAGTGGCCCTCATAAGCAATTAATACCTTATTGAAGGTGTTTTCAAATAAGGATTAGTAATCGATTACTGCTGCTAATGAAAAACGCTTTGGGGCATAAATGAGTTAACCAACTAGCCCATTTGGGAGGCAAAATTCTGTAATACATCACCGTCCTCGCCTGGAACTTATGCGAGGTTAATTATGACTTTCCAAGATAAGGATACAAAAATTCACTAACTTCTCTTGAAGCGATACCAATATCAACTTTTATGCCCTCTTTCTCTAGAGCATAAAGACCCTTTCCATTGCTCCTTTCATCAGGATCTAGAATAGCAACTACAACTCTCTTAATTCCTGATTTAATGATTACAGAAGAACATGCCGGAGTTCTACCAACAAATGAACATGGATCAAGAGTGACATATGCAGTCACTTCTTCCATAGGGCCATCATAAGCACTAATCGCTTCGACCTCAGCATGGTTGCCACCAATTTTCTGTGTGAATCCTTCGGCAATGACTTGCCCGCCTAGAACGAGAACGCAACCTACCGGAGGATTTGGTTGGCACTCAGGCAGAGCAGCCCGAGATACCTCCAATGCTTTAAGCATAAATGCCTTGTCTAGATTCATCTAAAGTTCCATTTCATTCAATATGTAGTCATTCAATATCACACGTTTGAAAAGTAACTTTCGCGTTACTTCAGGGACATCTACTTCGTTACACACGGATTCAAACTCTTGGATAATCGTATTAATCTGCGATTTAATAATTTCTTGTGCTTTTTCGGCCTTAATATTGAAGCTTGGTGCTGCTTTCAGACAAAGTGATAACAGAGACAAATTTGAATTGTCGAATAGCTTCATTCCATGATTTGCCTCCCCACCGCTATGGTTTTGTGGACAAATATCATAAGCAGGTGATAGAGATATTTTATCCCCTTCGACAAAGAAAGCGTGATTGCGAGCATGGTCATCCGTATTGCCGATCAGCACGTTAAATACCATCCGTGCAAATAGCTCTTGGCTATCAGAGGCAAATGCCATGCAACACTGCTTCATAACGTTTACGAGGTCTACATAAGAGGCCTCGCTAGCCCATGCTTCATCTAAGCCTAAAACTGTCAGCCCAGACACCATAGAGCGACGACACCAAATACCACCAATCAACTCTCTATCGAATCGTTTAACAAGAAGAACATCTTTGCCTAATGCTTTTTTTAATACAACTTCGGCCACATTGAGTCCGGCTAACTTAGCTAACTTCATGGCTACGTATTCTGAATAGACAACCTCGTAAGTATCATTTTGGGATGAAAACTTAGCAATATACTTAGCTTCGCCACCAGTGATCATCGCTTTCGGACGAGCACCTCCCAGCGATGTACAATGCATAAGTGCTCTATCCAAATCCAACGGGATTTTCTTACCTTGAGCGACGATTTCAGACACCAGATATAACTCTTCAAGCGTGGCTGCATCAGTAGAACGATCAACATACTCAGTGGCCGATTCTTGAAAGTCGAGAGAACCGATCCGGTCTGAAGCGGAATGCATCAAATACGTCATTTCGTTAAACCCAGCATCGTAGCCTTTGCTCATCAGCCGAGAAATAATGGCCCTACATCCCCAAGCATCAGGAGCTGCATCACGCAAGCATGAGAATATAGACATACCTTGAACTGACTGCATAGTACCAGCAGAAAGCGGTAATTCATGTGAGTAAATTGGCTCTGCATCTGGACGCTTCAAGTAAGACTGACCATAGGCAAAATGTTGGCCAGATTCATCAATAGTGAGTCTACCGGCTACCACAGGTTCTGAATGTCCTCTAAGCCATTTCCAAACGAAGCATTGGTTACTAGAAGTCGTCATCCAAAATTACCTTTTTCCTTCTCACTCGATTAGGCAGCAGTGCTTCTATTTTCGCATTTGTTTTATGTTTAATAGCAAACCGATTTTCATCGGGTTCAAATAAGGAAACACCTAAAACCCAAGCAGTTTCGAAGTAAAGTCCGATACTTACAGACGGATCACCCTTAAGAATCTTTATCATAGTGGGCTTAGATGACCCAACTCGTGAACACAGCTCTTCTACTGTGATTTTCTTTTCCTTACGCTGGATTGAAAGCAGAGTGGCGAAATGAGCTAGTGCAGCACTAGCAACAGTGCCAACTTGAATTTTATTCCTTCCCACAGCAAATTACTCTTTACCATAAACCAATTAGAGTAAACAATAATTTACCAAAACCCAAATGTCAAAATAATAGGTCAAGTCAGATTGGTAAATACTACTTTACCGTAATCGTTTAAAAGTAAACTGTATTTTACTAAGTAAACAGTCGTTGAGATTGCAGTAAATGAACAACAGAGATCCAATCGGAACTCTCTAGTGAGTCATTGCTTTAACACGCTTCGGGGCAAAACGTTTTAAGGCAAAAATCTACTTTTGGACATTTTCTAAGGGCTTTTTTCCTAAAAGCACAAATAACTACAGAGTGCTTCCTGATCGCCAGTATGGCGCATAAAACCCTTGTTTCATCGTCAGTCGTTTATCTGTAATCAGAACATTATTTTGATTTAAACCCGACAAAATTTGGATTTCACTATTAGGCAACAAAGCCTTTTCTAAGTTACAATTTTCAGTCGATAGCAATTGTTAAATAAAAATTACGATATTAAAGTAGCAAATTTTACTTAACCACTTGAAACCGGAGACAAATTTAGTATTACAATTTAATCTCCGCATAGTTGCACACAAAATATTTAAGTTACAGGGACATCTGTTATCTAAAAGCGCCACGATAAAAATATGTCTAAGAAGAGGCCTATTGGTATTTATATCGGCATCGACATTTAGAGGTGAATGCTTTTGGCAGAATAATACACTATCGAGTGATATTACAAGATAGGACAAGCTAGCAAGAAATTACGCCAGTATGGTGGCACTGACGTTTATATTAATGTGCCTCTCGATGTATTACCGAGCAACATTTTTTCAGCAAAGGTCAACAGACAATAGTATTTTAAACACGACCAAATTATAAACTTTTAAGCTACATATTATGAGTATTCCCTTGAATAATTGTCTTTATTCGTTCAAATAGTGGTCGAAAAATTTCAAATTCCGCAGTTGCTAAAGTAGGAATAAATTTTTGAGCAAATTGCACTTTATTACCACAAAAAACAATACGCTCACCACCACAAGAGGTTTGTTCCTTCTCAAAGGCACTACCTAATAAATCTTCATTATAAAAGAGTAGCTCTACTGCCATGTGAGAATCAGAGCCTTTACCCCAAGGAGTATCGTCTTCTTTTAAAACCTGTCTTTTTACAACATCGATTTTAGGTACAGGAAGTAACATTACATATTGGTTTATCGGTTGATTATTAACTAATAATTGTCTGATCAAACCATTGAATGGGCTAGTTTCTATATCTCGGCCTTTGTTTTTACTTGAGATTCCATTCCAATCATCATATGCCTCATCAAAATCAAAAATAGCAAAAAATAACCTTTCAGGATGGTTCCGCCTTAACTCATCTCGCGACATTAGATTTCTTAAAAACTGCCGGTCAAAAGCATTGTGAATGCAAAACGGTCTAGGCTTATCTTGGTATAACTTTCTCCAAGCAATATCCAAAATATATTCATCTGAGATCCCTTCTGTAAACAACACTGGTTCTCCAGTATTTTTTAAGAATGTTGATATACTCATAATTGTTTCATTTTCACCTAGGAGTATTTGATTATTAGACAACCACTTAATAGCTTTGCTTTTATCTAAAAAGTTATGTGTTGACTTTAGTTTCTCATTAACAGTAAGACAATTTAATTTACTACCTCTATATGACGTTATTGTTGATGCACTATGACTAGATATTAATATATGGTTGGTCTTTTTTGCGGCCGAACTAATCTCATCAACTTGTTTCAAAAATTCAAATTGCCATTCGGGATGTAAGAAGGAATCAGGCTCATCCATCAAAATAAGACAATTAGAATATTTAAACAACTCAGCTATAGCATAGATATAAACAGACTGAAGCTGACCATCACTTAATTGCGAAATATGTGATTCACGACCTCCGTTTAAAACTAAAGGTACTGTAATCGATTCAAGCATACCTAAAGCTTTTAGATTATCAAATTTTTTAAACAGTTGCTCGGCACTTAGATGCTTAAACTTTATTCTTAATAATTCAATATTTATATATAGTTTATAGCGGTCTTCATCCCATAAGTAACCTTCTGTTCTTATATCCTCGCCTTTAGCCGTTGTTATACATGTAGATAATTCATCCAAAAATACTTTAGTCACACCACTTGGTCGCCAATATCGAGCCTTATCATCATTACTTTCAATATCAAAACCTGATTTACGCTTGCCATATTGATTTATAGCATAAGTAGGTCTTTTAAAAGTAAGAACAAACTCATCATTAATACTACCTATAGCTAATTTTTCTATCAAAAACTCTCTTGCTTTATTACCTTCAGATTGTAACAAGACAACACTTAATAGGAGTTCTTTATAAGAATTACCTATACCAATAAAACGACGAGTATAACTTGCATCAGCAACTTTAAGCTTCGATGTGAATTTTTTTTCATAATAATTAACAAACGAACTAATCTTTCCATTATGGCCAGAGTAATATATTAATATATGATCTGGCATTATTACATTATTCAGGTTTTTTTCAACAATACCATTTACAGTACAAACCCCAGACTTGAAGGAAATGTTAATATCATTCCCATCAACCTCATAGGTAATGTTATAATCAAACATTCCATCAGCTTCTGCACTACCGAACTCATAGATATGCTTAAATATTTCCAGCACAGCTTCAATGAAATTTGATTTCCCTGAACCGTTACGACCAACAAAAATCTCAATTAGATTTTCTGCTAAAAACTCTACTTCAAAGTTATATAGATTTTTATATTCGCTTATAAAAACAGACTTAAGTCGCATCTAACAATCCTTGTTAACAAATTTTTTATGATTAATCATGACTATGAGATCGCCTGTTCAACGATGGCGTCGGTGAGCTGCTGTTGGATGGTTTGCGCATCCGCTAAACGTGCTTTGAGTTGATCACAAAGTGCCATTAGTTCATCGACTTTAGCTACTATTCGGTTTTGTTCCTCAAGTGGCGGAAGTGAAATAATAAAGCTCCGGATTAATGATAAATTCAAATTCCCTTGAGATATCCCCTTACCTAAGGTATTACTTTCCGAAAAATCACGGCCTATAGGTGAATTAAGCCACAAGACTAAATACTCAGGTTCGACGGAACATTTGTGTACTTTTAATAGACCTGTACTTACATATATCGCAAACTCTAGTTCTGAGTCGATTAGTGCAGCTTCGCCTATACCTGCACCGACCCGTGCAAGCAGAATATCTTTGTATTCTGGTTTTCTGTTTCTTATATAGGTTTGATAATGTTCTTCAGAAACATATCTGCAATTTTCAGGGATAAACTTAAAAGGCTTAACACATTGCGCTGAGATAAATGGACGACCATCCTCAACATATTTAGGTGTTTGGTGAGTTCCATCTGTTATTAAAAAACATAAATCTTGCATGTGTGCGAACACCCAACTTTTCGGCAGTTCAAACGGCTTTTCTTCGTCGGTGATTGCGGGCAGTGGTTTTTGTTTTTTGATTTTTTTGTCTGCAATCAGCAGGGCTTTTTCTTTGGCGATACGCTCTAGTAGTTTGGCTGCAGGTTCGTCATTAGGGTCTTGTTTTACTAGCTTACCCATCACGGCGAGTTGGAGGATGGTTTGCTTTAGAGTGTCTATGCTGGCTACTGTGGTGAATAAGGTGTCGAAGTGCTCGGCAACACGTTGCCAATCCTTAACAAAACTATTTGTAAAAGGCTGCTCAAGGCTGGGTTCAAAATGTTGCGTATCACCTTCAAGCTGCGGTTCAAGGCTGACATCAGATTGACTGGCAGTATTAGCAGTCACTTGTGGCAGTAGCAGCGCATTGAGCAAGGTTTCGACTAAGGTTTGGTGTGCCGCAATGCTGGCTTCAGTTTGCGCTTCGAGGGCATCACACAAGCTCATCAACTCATCGACTTTAGCTACAATACGGTGTTGTTCTTCGATTGGTGGAAAAGCAATAAAACTTTCTCTCAGAGCTTTGGTATCTAGGTGAGGAATTGCCGCGCCTTTCATTGATGCATTAAGTCTTAGGAATGCTTGTTGAAAAAATAACTTAATAAATGCCTGTATATAAGGCGGTGTATTAATAATTGCCAGTGTTGAGCCTAATACTCCATCTTTACCATCAAGCACTAAACCGCTTCTTGAACCATCACAGACTACTATAATATCGTCGGATGAAGACTTAGGGCACATTTCATCATTAGTATATCTAAGTACATTATTCCGATCCAATGCTTCAATATCTAAATATGGGAAGCCGATATTGCTTTCCGATAGGACTTTAGGTTTTTTACCTTTTGTTAAAGTAAATAAAGATATACTTGGACACCATTCCCAGCCTTGCGGTAGCTCAAACGGCTTTTCATCCTCACCAATCTCAGGCAAGACTTTTGGCTTTTTATGTATCCCTTCTTTCACCAATTGCGCTTTTTCAGCGGCAATGCGTTCGAGCAATACTGAAACTGGTTCATCGTTCGCGTCTTGCGGCACTAACTTACCACGCACGGCAAGTTCTAAAATCAATTCACGCAGTTTTTTGATGCCATAAAGCGAAAACTTTTTTGAACTGCCACGGCCTGCTGAAGACTTTTGCTCAATGGCGGTCGTCCAAATATCAAGGTGAGTGGCGAGCAAATTTTCAGCCGTTGGCACAGATTCGATGTTGCAAGCGTGAGCGTTTGTTATGGATAAATCGGCCATTACTTGCCCTCACCTTTTGATGCAGCCGAAGGTGTCGATAATGCTGCAGACAAGATGCCTTTGAGTTGGTCACGCAAGGCTTGAATATCCGCTTGTTGCTTGGCGTAATCGGCTAACAAGGCTTGCGGATCATGGCTTACCACCTCGCCCACATGGGGGTTTTTAATATCGAGGTTGTAGTTACGGGCAATAATGTCGTCGATGGAGACTTGCCACGCTTGCTCGTTTTCGACCCGCGCTGCAAAACCATCGGCTTCATCGCCCCACCAGTCCAATTCCGTTGTAAACTCTTCGAACTTCATTGGCTTGGTTTTGTTGTAGTTTTTTACCCCTACTGGGTAGGGATGCTCGTAAAACCAGACATTTTTAGTCGGCGTACCTTTAGTGAAAAACAGGATATTGGTTTTAATGCCAGTGTAAGGATTAAACACACCGTTAGGTAAACGCACTATGGTGTGCAGATTACATTCTTCGAGCAGCATTTTTTTAATTTTGGTTTTAACGCCTTCACCAAACAAGGTGCCATCGGGCAATACCACGGCTGCGCGGCCGCCTTTGCCATTTTTTGCAGGGGCAAGCACTTCGATAATCAGCTGCAGGAATAAGTCGGCGGTTTCTCGGGTTTGGAACTCGCTAGGGAAGTTTTTTTCAATTCCGTCCTCTTCGGTGCCGCCAAACGGCGGGTTAGTTATGATGACATCAATATCTTCATCCCAGCTTGATAACGGTTTGTTTAAGGTATTGCCGTGTTTAATTTGTACGGGCACTTCAATACCATGCAGCATCATATTGGTGGTACACAGTAAGTGCGGTAATTGCTTTTTTTCTACCCCATGAATTTGCTGTTGCAGAGTTTGGTGATCATCCGCCGTCTTGACGTAATTGGCTTTCACATGATCAAAGGCACAAGCCAAAAAGCCGCCAGTGCCACAGGCCGGATCCATAATAGATTCGCCTAGTTTAGGGTCTGTCACGGCAACAATAAACTTAGTGATGGCACGCGGAGTATAGAACTCGCCTGCATTACCTGCGCTCTGTAAGTCTTTTAAGATTTGCTCGTACAAGTCACCAAACAAGTGCCGCTCTTTTGAGTCGGTAAAGTCGATTTCATTGAGTTTATTGATGACTTGGCGCAGTAGCGTGCCGTTTTTCATGTAGTTAAAGGCATCCGAAAATGCCGCTTTTACCACATAACCGCGGGGATTTTTATCTATTGGCGCCAAGAGTTCCTTTAAATTAGGGAAAAGGTCAAAGTTAACGAAATCAAGCAACTCTTCACCAGTAACTCCTTCGTTATCTGCAGCCCAATTACGCCATAAAAACTGCTCTGGTATAGGTTCACGGTAATCATCTAGCTCAAGCTCTAGCAACTCTTCCTGTGCATCGAATACTTTTAAGAACAGTAACCAAGACATTTGGCCTAGTCGCTGGGCATCGCCATCGACGCCGGCATCTTTACGCATAATGTCTTGAATGGATTTAACGGCTGAACTGATAGACATAAATTTCTCTTTTCGTTTTTAATGCTTAACGCTTAACGCTTAATTTTTAGTTGTAAGTAAAACGTACCAAAGAACGCACTGCATTATCCAATCTGCGTATTAGGCTAATTATTGTGCTATTTGGTAGATTTCGGCTTCTAACTCACTAATGGCTTGTTCATATTGGGGTTTGCCACCAAAGCCTTTTTTGATGATGTCACTTAAACTGCCTATGTCATTAAATGGCTGAACTTTAAGCACTTGCAGATTTTCAATTTCTTGCACGCCCAAATCGGCGTATTTTACCAATAAATTTCCGAGTACGGCTTGGGCCGTGTCGGAATATTTAGTGAAATAATTGCGTTTTTTAACGTTTGAGGCACGCTCGGCACGGGTTAACGGCGGTTGGTCGTACACGACATGGCAAATCATATCGAAGGGATCCATGTCTTTGCCCACTTCTTCCTCAAGTGCTGACCAAATAATCCCCTCTTGCGCCAGCTCATCGATTACCGCTTGTTTACGATCGGCTTCATTCCAGCGTCTGACAAACTCATCAAGCGAACTGAACTGTTTCGCCATGGTTTTACGGGTGTAATCCTTAAAGGATTCGGTGACCAGTTTACCGTCGCTGTCGTAATACTGCACCCGCTCGGCAACTTTGCTGACTGTCACGCCAGATACGCGGTACTTGTTAACCTTACGAGTTTCGCCTTCGTCCCATTCACTTTCATCAAAGCTACCATCGCCTTGAGGATCATTTTTGGTGTTGTCTTGGCCTTCGCCTTGTTGCTCATCTTGAATGTCCCCCTGAGCATCTACCTCGTTTGGTTCATCATCAGCGGCATTAATATCCACGTCTTCATCTTTAATGTCTTCAGGCGTCACTTTAATTATTTTTTCAGGTGTGCCATCAAAACGTTCGTCGGCAAATAACTCGGTGGCCTTTTTGAAATCCAGAATGGTAAACCATAACTTATTGTATTTATCATCTATTCGAGTGCCGCGACCGATGATCTGCTTAAATTTGGTCATGGATTGAATATTTTGATCGAGCACCACTAACTTACAGGTTTTCGCATCGACACCTGTGGTCATGAGTTCTGAGGTGGTCGCAATAACCGGATAGGCCTTTTTAGGGTTGATGAAGTTATCCAGCTGGGCTTTGCCGAGTTCATCATCACCCGTGATCTTCATAACGTATTTGTCATTTTTCGCCATTTGCTCAGGGTTAAGATTGGCAAGTGCGCGGCGCATCCGTTCGGCGTGATCAATATCGTTGCAAAAAACAATGGTTTTACCCATAGGATCGGTGCGTTTAAGGTAGTTAGTGATGGTTTCGGCAACCAACTGAGTACGCTCATCAATCACCATAGTGCGGTCAAAGTCTTTTTGGTTGTAGATCCTATCTTCAATCACTTCGCCATTGTTGTCGATTTGCCCCTTTGTGGGTCGCCAGCCTTGTAAGTCCACATCAATATCCACCCGAACCACTTTATAAGGCGCTAAAAAACCATCGTCGATACCTTCTTTGAGCGAATAGGTGTAAAGCGGATCGCCAAAATAGTCAGAGTTAGATACCTCATCGGTTTCTTTTGGGGTTGCGGTTAAGCCCACTTGTGCGGCACTGCTGAAATACTCGAGAATTTCGCGCCAAGCGCTATCCTCACTGGCACTGCCACGATGACATTCATCAATAATGATCAGGTCAAAAAAGTCTGGAGCGACTTGTTTAAACGCTTTTTGACTCTCATCAGGGCCAGTCAGTGCTTGATAAAGTGCTAGATGGATTTCATAAGCAGGATCGACTGTTCGGCCAGTAATTTTGGTCATCGATGTGCCAAAGGGCTGAAAATCGTTTATGCGAGTTTGATCGACCAAAATATTACGGTCAGCGAGGAATAAGATGCGTTTCTTGGCGCGGGATTTCCATAACCGCCAAATGATTTGAAATGCTGTGTAGGTTTTACCTGTGCCCGTTGCCATCACCAGCAATACCCGATCTTTACCCGATGAGATAGCTTCAACGGTTTTATTGATGGCTTGCAACTGATAATAACGCGGGTGCTTACCCGTGCCGTCATCGTAATAGGCTTCGTTAATGATAGGTAACTGCGCCGCGGTATAACCTTTCCAAATACAGTATTTAGCCCAGAGTTCTTCAGGACTAGGAAAATCTTCTAAACGGATTTCGGATTCAAGAGTGTTAGCCTCTGGGGTGCCCGGGCTGTTTGTGATGGCATGGGTCTTGTCATGGAAGATAAAACCATCGCCGTTAGAGGCAAACACAAAGGGAACATCGAGCAAATGAGCATAATCGAGTGCTTGTTGTATGCCCTTACCGACTTCATGCTTATTCGCTTTAGCCTCAATCACCGCCAGCGGCATACTCGCTTTATGGTAGAGCACAATGTCGGCTGACTTAACCGTTGTGCGCATGCCCATTTGACCCCGCACAATCACCTTACCATCACGCAACTTCACCTCCTGGCGAATTTGCGTTATATCATCCCAACCCGCATTTTTTACCGCAGGCATGATGAACTTTGTGATGATATCTGTTTCGGTTAACTTTGCTTTATTGATGCTCGCGTTATGGTTGACCATTACTAATCCAATTCCCTCTAGATAGATAACCGAATATTCTGGTTATTGAGTTTGCCACAAAGCCCTTAAGTAACCTAGGGTTAGAACAGCAATAACCCTGTAATTATCTTATTTTGTGTTTTACATCAAAACCAAATAACGTGGACATTTCATCATAAATATCCAATCAACTGATTAATTTGCCCGAGGATGTGCTTACTTATCAATGTGGGGAACAGGGACGACCTCGCAATGAAGCCTTAACAGGCTGAAATAATAAAAAATTATTATTTCAGATGGCAGTACCAAAGTGTGCAGCCGACTTCATCTACTGGTAATGCATTGTAAAATCTTTGTATACCCTTCAAAAGGCACTTAGGTGCCTTTTGTCGTTTTGGGAAATTAGAGATTGTTTGTTAGCGATAAAACCGTTCGGTGAGTTCATCACACAGCAGAGTACGATAGATAATTCGTTGCTTAAGTGATGCCGCATCTTGCGCGGTTAATAAAGGCTGACGAGTCTTTTTATCAGGCCTTGTGGTTAACTCCTCATAGAGCTGCTCATGAAGTCGTTTAATGTCGCTAAAAATGTGCAAGGATTGAGAAAACAGCATGACCTTATCGTAATACCCTTGCCCTATCCCATCATGCCATTTCAGTAAAATGGTTTGCCGCGCGGCTTTTGTCTTAAAGGAATGCTCCATTTCGACAGCACAAATGGTTCCATCCACCTCCCTCACTATCCCATCCACATTTCGCACGCTGCAGTGAGTAAAACGCCGTTTAAACTCGGGCTCAGTCATCATGGCACACCATAGCGGATTAGGCTCACCGTTGGGCTTGTGATGATGAATGCCTTTCAACAACACAAACTGCATGATTAAGTCGTGCATTAAAGTGTTCTGGTTCACTTGCAGCGCCGGATGCTCTTTCGCACGATAGTAGACTGCAACATTCAGTATCTCTTCGGCGTATTTTGCGCCGCTGTAAGTGAGTGTATAAACACGGCCATCGTGGGAACGATGGGTAGTAACAAGGCAGAGCAGTTGCTCTTGGACAAGCTTATTTAAATGTTCCAGAGATTGCCGATGGCTGATGCCATAGAGCCAAGCAATGTTACTCGGTGAAATCAGACCGAATCGAGCCACCAATTTCATGGTGAACTCGCGGCGGATTTTCCCCGTTTTATTGTTATTTACGCCAGGTCGATATTGCATTTCGAAATTCAAAAACGGGTCGTATCGAAGTGGAAGATTCGCGACCGATTTATCCTTTGCGCTACTGTGTGATGTCATTAAAAATACCTTTGATTAAATGGGTACAATTAACTAGCCATCGAGGGGACAAATTTAACGCATTGATGATATTTTTGAGTGAATAGTTGCAGATTTTCATCACGATCAACTGCTTTCATCCTATCGGAATGAAAATAGCGATGAACATCGCTACCAAGCCAGCCTTTGGCTGATGAGTCACTTGCTGCGCAAACGACTCAGATGCCCTGAAGCGCCCGCCAGCTCTGATGACTCGTCATCGACGCTGGCTTACGAACTCCGTTCTAGCACTCCACGACATCAGACGCGCATGCACCGAGCTACGCTCTGTACTAACCGCATTTTCGCCGCTTACGTCGAGGGGGCGATGTGCCATCTTATTCCCCCTCGCGTCTCGCTCACTTTTCTCACGAAAAGTCTGGGGTTTAGCGGTGTATTTGTGCCAAATTCCCCCCTAAATTTTGCTGAGGCAAAACTAAAATGCGGTTAGTACAGACCAGCTGTACATGCGCGTGCTCCTTTGAGCCATTACTGCGTAATCGCCCAAATCCGCGCTTGAAAGCTTGTTATCACAAGCACTTTTGTCGCAGAAAATCGTACCGATTTTTGCTCGTCAAAAGCACATTCTGTTAACGCCAACCTGCAAGCTCAGCATTAAAATGTCGTCACTAATGTGAGTGTGAAGTCCGAGACAAGATAAAAAATGAAAGAAAAACAACAAAACTCACTCAACATTTTTATTGTCCACCATTGCGAAAAATATGCTTGAAAAAGTGCTTTTTTTCATTAATGTCAATTTAGGAGCTTTACTCTTAATCACATTAAAGGAATAACAGCATGACTGACAATAATCACAACGGCCCGATCGTAAACATTGATGGCACACCTATGATAGGTAACACAGGAGTCGATGTTCATGGCAACCCATTTGGCATTACTGAATCCGACATATCGGCGTGTAATAGCAGCACAAGCGATGATGCTTGGTCATTGCCTAATGACACATTTAGCTGCGATTTCGACAGTGGATTTGGGGATGGTTTCTAATTATGCGCCGTCATCTAAACGACAAAACACTTGCCAAATGGATACCTTTAGTCCTTTTGAGCATTATCACTATCATGTGCTTTTGCTGGTTTATCTATACTGAGGATATGAATTGCCTTTTACCTCCGTTAATACTGCATATTAAGTACGCCTTCGGTGTTTTAGCCTATGATAGACGTTATGCAAATACACCCGAGCCCGAGGATCCATGGGTGCGTTTTAAGTACATGATGTTCCGGTTTTGCTAAACCTCAACGTAACTAACCAGACAAATTAGTGAATGACGCCTACAGGGCGGTTAAGGAAAAATGATGGAATTTTTACTACCAATTGCGCTAATGATTATTGGCAGCATAGTGCTTGTGAAAAGATGTAAGCCAAAGAAATAGATAAGAAAAAACTCTGAGATTCGTGACCATAGTAAGGAATCTACCTAGGGTCTATTACTCTTCCGAGAGTTATTTTAGATAGCATGGCAAGAAGTTATAATTTGCTTTACCAAAAATAACTATAACCTCAAGCCATGCAAAGACTCCACAGGCCGTGTTGATCACTAAGAAACTAGCTTGTTTCCACTGGAAACAAGATCAACGCAGGCAGTAAGCCTACGTGGGCCATCGATAAAAAGCTGTTTCCAGTGGAAACAAACCCGCTGAATCGACCTGTAGCCACAACCCAGCGGTTGCCGCAAAATCATCCGGCCGTTAAACACCGCGAACAATAGACATCAATGAGGTCGTTGTTTCCACTGGAAACAAACCCGCTGAATTGACCTGTAGCCACAATCCAGCGGTTGCCTCAAAGTTATCCGGCCGTTAAACACCGCGAACAATAGACATCAATGAGGTCGTTGTTTCCAGTGGAAACAAGATTAACTCAGGTAATAACACAACTTGGGCCATCGATAAAAAAGCTGTTTCCAGTGGAAACAAACCCGCTGAATCGACCTGTAGCCGCAATCCAGCGGTTGCCTCAAAGTCATCCGGCCGTTAAAACCGCGAACAATAGACATCAATGAGGTCGTTGTTTCCACTGGAAATAAGATTAACTCAGGCAATAAGCCTACTTGGCCATCGATAAAAAGCTGTTTCCAGTGGAAACAAACCCGCTGAATCGACCTGTAGCCGCAACCCAGCGGTTTCCTAAAAGTCATCCGGCCGTTAAAAACCGCGAATAATAGACATCAATGAGGTCTTTGTTTCCAGTGGAAACAAGATTCACGCAGGCAAAAACCACCTTGGGCTTTGACAAGAAAGTTGTTTCCACTGGAAACAAGATTAACTCAGGCAGTAAGCCTACGTGGGCCATCGATAAAAAGCTGTTTCCAGTGGAAACAAACCCGTTGAATCGACCTGTAGCCGCAACCCAGCGGTTTCCTAAAAGTCATCCGGCCGTTAAACACCGCGAACAATAGACATCAATGAGGTCTTTGTTTCCACTGGAAACAAGAATAGCTCAGACAAATAGCTACAGCTGATCACTAAGAAAATAGCTTGTTTCCAATGGAAACAAGATCAGCGCAGGCAATAAGCAAACGAGGGCTATCGATAAAAAAGCTGTTTCCAGTGGAAACAAACTCGCTGAATCGACCTGTAGCCGCAATCCAGCGGTTGCCTCAAAGTCATCCGGCCGTTAAAACCGCGAACAATAGACATCAATGAGGTCGTTGTTTCCACTGGAAACAAGATTAACTCAGGCAATAAGCCTATCTGGGCCATCGATAAAAAAGCTGTTTCCACTGGAAACAAACCCGCTGAATTGACCTGTAGCCACAATCCAGCGGTTGCCTCAAAGTTATCCGGCCGTTAAACACCGCGAACAATAGACATCAATGAGGTCGTTGTTTCCACTGGAAACAAGATTAACTCAGGCAATAAGCCTACCTGGGCCATCGATAAAAAAGCTGTTTCCATTGGAAACAAACCCGCTGAATCGACCTGTAGCCGCAATCCAGCGGTTTCCTCAAAGTCATCCGGCCGTTAAAACCGCGAACAATAGACATCAATGAGGTCGTTGTTTCCAGTGGAAACAAGATTCACGCAGACAATAACCCAACTTGGGCCATCGATAAAAAAGCTGTTTCCACTGGAAACAAACCCGCTGAATTGACCTGTAGCCGCAACCCAGCGGTTGTATCAAAGTCATCCGGCCGTTAAACACCGCGAATAATAGACATCAACGAGGTCTTTGCTTCCAGTGGAAACAAGATTCACGCAGACAATAAACCAACGTAGGCTATCTAGAAGGAAGTTGTTTCCAATGGAAAAAAGATCAACGCAGGCAAAAACCACCTTGGGCTTTGACAAGAAAGTTGTTTCCACTGGAAACAAGATTAACTCAGGCAATAAGCCTACCTGGGCCATCGATAAAAAAGCTGTTTCCACTGGAAACAAACCCGCTGAATTGACCTGTAGCCACAATCCAGCGGTTGCCTCAAAGTCATCCGGCCGTTAAACACCGCGAACAATAGACATCAATGAGGTCGTTGTTTCCTCTGGAAACAAGATTAACTCAGGTAATAACACAACTTGGGCCATCGATAAAAAAGCTGTTTCCAGTGGAAACAAACCCGCTGAATCGACCTGTAGCCGCAATCCAGCGGTTGCCTCAAAGTCATCCGGCCGTTAAAACCGCGAACAATAGACATCAATGAGGTCGTTGTTTCCAGTGGAAACAAGATTCACGCAGACAATAACCCAACGTGGGCTATCTAGAAGGAAGTTGTTTCCAATGGAAAAAAGATCAACGCAGGCAAAAACCACCTTAGGCTTTGACAAGAAAGTTGTTTCCACTGGAAACAAGATTAACTCAGGCAAAAAAACCTCCTTGGGCCTTCGACAAGAGAGTTGCTTCCAGTGGACACAAGATTCACGCAGACAATAAGCCAACGTGGGCTATCGAGAAGGAAATTGTTTCCACTGGAAACAAGATTAACTCAGGCAATAAGCCAACGTGGGCTATCGAGAAGGAAATTGTTTCCACTGGAAACAAGATCAGCGCAGGCAATAAGCAAACGAGGGCTATCGATAAAAAGCTGTTTCCAGTGAAAACAAGAACGACAATTGAAAGGATCTTTAATCATCAAAGCAAGTTATTAAATAATTCAATCTCAACAGCACTCCAGTCTGGAAAGCGAATCGAACCAAACTGCCACAAATCCCCCTTAAAAAACTCTTGGCCCTTTCCTTCAACGTGGTCGTCGATAAGAATATCTCCCTTCAGTAATCCTTTGTTCGGAATGATGATAAGACGACTGACATATTCCATGCCTAAGTGTTGCTCTACCCAAATACGCTTCTCCATATAACACAATGGATTTTGCAGACTTGGCGCTGTGGCTATATAAGGTTCAATTTCTGGATGTTCAAGCATCTTTTTCATCACAGCAATGCCACCTATTTTAGGGGCTAAGCAGCTGAAAAATCCCAATTCAGCTTGAGGGTATGCCTGCTCAGGTTTCTGGAGTTTTTTAAAGGTTACAGCTTCTGTATAATTTACAAGCACATCGTCCATATCTACATATACGATTTTTGGCATAGCCTTACCATTCATAACAAAACCAACCTAAGTAACTGTATTAAAATATGATTATTATAATAAGACATCTGCATTCTCACAATATAGAAGAGTACGTTCTATAGAAGCAGTGTCTTAACTTACTTAAGAAAGTCAGGTAATGCACCCACTTGTCTTGATTTATCAAGTGTATTCACAGCTTCAAACCTTGAGCTATCCATCAAATGTGCATAACGTTTAGTTGTCTCAATCTGTTGATGGTTTAGCAGCTGACTAACCATATAGATGTTACCAGTCTGCATCATCACTTTAGATGCAAAATCATGCCGTAAATCGTACAACCTAAAATTTTCAATTTTTGCCTCTTTAATAATCATGTCCCATGATTTTTTTATTGTGGTGAGCTGAAGCTCAGGATTAGCTGGCGATGGAAATAACCAAGCATCCATTCTGGTCTTAAAATAACTAGCAGATTCGTTATGAATGCCATGTTTACGCCATTCTTTTAGTGTCTCCAACGCCAGAGAATTTAAAGGAATAACATTAGATATTCCGCGTTTATCAATCGATTTTCGAATACGGAAAAATTTTGAGTCCAAGTCAACATCAGACCATTTTGAATTGAACAACGTACCAGGCCTAATTCCCGTCTCTTTGAACAAAATAATAAAAGGTGAAACATGATCCACAAAATGACAACTTTCGAGATGCGCTGGCGTTTCTAGCCTGCGTAATATCCTATGCTCAATCGTCCTAGCTCTTTGCTCATGTTTTAATGAGTTGCGCTGGTTAATTGCAGCATACAGCCTTAATTCCTCATGGTCAGATAGATAACGAATGACCTGATTATCGACTCTTATTCTAGGTAAGCTATACAGATCATGATCTTTAATAAGACCTTTTTCCTTTGCTAACTGGATACAGGCTCGAAAAGTGCAAATACCTTCTTTCATCGTTGAAGGACTCAACGTCCAAAGACTATCACCCGCAGCTAACTGCCTTTTCGTCAACTTTCGCTCTTTAGATTTCATCCACTGCCGTACCAAATCAGCATTAATATTACCGATAGGGCTATCTAGTAAATGCCCAAAATGACGTGAAATGATATCCACCTTCACCATTACCGTTTTTGGATTTTCATATCGTTTTGTCTCTACATATTCTCCATATAAAAAATCCCTAAGGGAAACACTACTCTCTCCACTTGCGGATGTTCCACGTTGTTTGTCGACGATTTTTATCCCTAGATTATTTCCTGCTTTAACGTGTTGTGCAGCCTTCAGAAGAACTTGAAAATTAGAATTGGTCAAATTGCCAAGCTTTATTGTTTTCAGCGCTGCAGAAAGCGTATCACGCTGCCTTAGGTAAACACTCGCGAGAGATTCTCCTATCGCTGTAAGCTTTTCATTTTTCAATGTAAATTCAGACTTGTAAAGCCGAATTGAAAGACCTGCTATCTCATGACTATTTATAGCCAAGTATTTAGAATTCCCCGCCCACCAACTTTCTATGCTCTCGTGGAAAGCAGCTAGTTCTGCAAACGTAAATTGACTATTTAAATACACCTCAAACTCTTGGACAACTTTTAATCTCTTCCTAGTAGAAGAGACTCTGTAACCTAAGTAGGCCAAAAAACTTGATATAGATTGATTGGTAAACGCAATTTTTAATGTCTTATTCATGTGCTATCTCACTTCAATTTGATGAAATTTGATCGCACACCTATCGCACATGATACATGCAAAACAGTGCAAAACCATGCAAAACCCTAAGTTGCCAAAAATGCAAAAAATATTTACTATCAACAACTTAACATGATTTCACAGGTCAGGTAAATCATTCAGGATCGACTCATAATCGTTAGGTCCACGGTTCAAGTCCGTGAGGGGCCACCACCCGATTCAACAAAAAAGCCCATTGAAAAATGGGCTTTTTTGTATCTAAAATATTTGTCCTGCCAATCATCGCATAATCAGCATGCATTTACAGCTGGCTCGCTCGCTGACTATTTTATGGCTTCAGCCTGTTCTTTGGTATTTACCATTACCATAAAAATAGGCCCTTTGATCAGTGCTTAACCAACAACACAATCAAAGAGCCTATTTAAAATCAATGCGCTAACTCAGCAAACCTCTGAGTGCTAGGTTTTTAACTTACCTAACTGCTCATGCTGCTGTTTCACTAAGTTTGCTAAAACTACACTGCTTTGCTGTGCTTCACCCGCAAGACGTGCAAGTTCAGAAGCCGAATCAGAAATCCCTGTGATATTGCGATTAACCTCTTCAGTCACCGCGCTTTGCTCTTCTGCGGCGGCGGCAATATGGGTCACTTGGTCCGAGATTTCCCCAATCTGACTCACCATTGAATTCAATGAGTTTAACGCTTGCTCAGTTTGAGATACGGCCATTTGTGCCCGCTCAGCACCTTTATCTATGATGCCAGAAGCGCTTTGGACTTCTTTTTGCAGTGCGTCGATAAGGGTACTAATATCGTTCGTCGAGCTCTGAGTCTTAGATGCTAGCGCGCGGACTTCGTCAGCCACCACCGCAAAGCCGCGTCCTTGCTCGCCCGCCCTTGCCGCTTCAATCGCAGCATTGAGTGCCAACAGGTTAGTCTGTGCGGCAATGGAGCTTATCACCTCAAGGATACGACTGATGTTCATACTGCTCTCAGCCACTTTACTCACCGCCAGCTTAGCCTCCATAGACTCCTGAGACATAGTCGCGACAAAACCCATTGCTTTAGTCAGGCTCTCTTCGCTATGACGAATATTGCGCGACATAGCTTCAGTTTCTGCCGCCGTTTGCTCAGACGCCTTAGCAACTTCTAGTGCAGTAGCACTCATTTGATTCACAGCAGTTACCACACTCTCAATTTCACCGTACTGGCGATTCACACTGTCACGGGTGAGCTGCGCAATTTTCGCAGAGGCTTGGCTTTCCTCCTGAGAGCGGCTCGCAAGCGTTTTAAGCTCGGCAATCAGATTTTTAAGTTTATAAATAAAGGAGTTGAAACCTTTTGCTAACGCAATCAATTCAGCATGGGAATCAACCTCAATCGATTGCGTTAAATCGCCATCGGCACTCGCAAGATGCTCTACACGGCCCTGGATCATCCTCAATGGTGAGATAATGCTACGGATCACTAAGCTAATGGTAATCACAGCGGCAATCGATACCACAATACCCACGATCAGCAGCAAACTGCCTAAGGAAGTCGCCATCTCATCCATATCATTATTTAGCTCAATCGAGCTCTTATACGCCTGTGCAGTCGGCACTTGGATAACCAAGGACCACTCGGCATTCGCTAGCGGGATCTTAATGGGATAGGCAACAATAATTTCATCATCGTTAACCATGTAGCCGGAATTCTTGTGCAGGGAGATGATTTGCGAAGCGAGAGTAGGATTTATCGACTCAGCTAATGGACGCGCCTTTTTACTGTAATGACTGGCCGCGACCACTAAACCGCGGGTGCTCAGCAAAGTCACTTTCGCTTGTCCATCGTAGAGGCTTTTGGATAACTTATCGATAAGGGTTTGAAACACTGGCAAGTTTACATCTACACCGACTATACCGATAAATTGCTTATGTTTAAGCACGGGCACAGTCAACGAGGTCATTAATGCTTTGTTGCCTGGAGTGATCTCGTATAAGTACGGCTCCATTAAACAGGGCTTTAAGGTTTCTTTACCACATAAATACCATTCAGCATCACGGATCCCAAACTCATTTAAGCTAGTGAGGTACTTTTCTGCCGAATCTTCAACTTGGTTATGCTCCACAGTGCCATCGTCGTTACGGGTGTAATAGACCTCTAGAGCGCCAGATGTCGCCACACTGTGACTGACATTAACATTCAAAAACTCACTGTCGAGCCCATCATAACCATTAGGTTCGAACTGGGCATACATGGAAGAGACTTGCGCATTCTTCTTCAGCACTGCCGCTACTGCGAGTTCTAAGCGGTCACGTTTTAAGGGTAATTCCTCGGCAGTACTTTCAAGCATACCCGCAAAAGAGAAAGGAATTCGGTAGGCTTCATTGATAAATCCGGCGACCATTTCACCATATTCACCGGCGCGGGCTTCGAGTTTATCCCGCGTTTCCGTTTGTAGGGTATTTTGAACTTGATCCGACAATTGTGCGTTTTGAGCCGACAGCGTCCACCATAAACTGATAGATAAAATAGCCACTATCGATAAAAATAATGCTGATGTAATCCACAACAACTTAGTACTGATGGACAAATGCTTCATCTAGTAAACTCCCAAGAGAACGACAATAGCGTAATTATTATGATCTAATTCATTTTTATACTTTCTACCCAGCATTAAAAATAGCACTTAGCGTAAGAATTACCAGCACTTAAGATAAAGATTTGCTAATGAAATGTAAAACTTTAGAATGACAAAATCAAAAAAAGGCCGAATTCAAATAAATGAATTCGGCCTTTAATTTCAAACACTATTTCAGATGATGTCTAAAATTAGCGTCCCCACAACCAAGCGGCACCACGCACCCCCGATGAAGCGCCATAACAGTTTTTAACAACCGGAGTGTGACACTCACGGCCAACCACATATAGTGGTAAAACTTTTGGCAATTCAGTGTAAATGGCATCGATATTAGAGACTCCGCCGCCAAGGACGATTACATCAGGATCCATCATATTGATCACATGGGCCAATGAGCGGGCTAAACGATCAATAAAGCGATCAAATGCTTGAGTCGCCAACGGATCGCCTGCTTGCATCATTTGGGCGATTTCAATACCACTGTCAGCGACACCACCTGCGGCGCGAAAATCGCGTACAAAGCCCGTGCCAGATATAAAAGTCTCGATGCAGTCTCTGTTACCACAAAAACACGTCGTGGTATTAAATTCATCGGCTTTCATCCAAGGTAAAGGATTATGCCCCCACTCACCGCCTATGCCATTACCACCATCATGCACTTGGCCTTTGATGGCGATACCTGCACCACATCCAGTACCAATAATGGCGCCAAAGACCACTGACTTGCCAGCAGCTGCGCCATCGACCGCTTCTGATACGGCAAAACAGTTCGCATCATTAGCGATTTTCACCTTACGGTTTAATCGAGCGCCCAGATCCACATCGAGGGGATGGCCATTGATCCACGTTGAATTAGCATTTTTAACTAGGCCAGTAAAAGGAGAAATCACCCCTGGAATACCTATGCCTATTGTGGCGGTTTGTTGCAAGCTCTCTTCGACTTCTGTCACGAGTGCGACTAATGCATCGACTGTCGCAACATATTCTCTTGGCGTTGGGATGCGTTTACGAAACACTTCTTTACCATCGTCATCCAATGCGACTAACTCGATTTTTGTGCCGCCAAGATCGATACCAATTCGTAACATCAACTTACTCCATCTCAATATATTTAACGCAAAGCGGCTCAGTGAAGCTCGGCTCTACTGCCTGATGCCATACACTGTAATTGAAAACTGCCTCAGGTCAAAAACAACATTAGCCCCTGTCAAAGTAAAGGCTGTTTATTACAGCAAACAATGAAGGCGCAGTCGTCATGTAAACGAGCCAACTGCGCCTTGGGATTTTACATTACGGACACTCGACTGACGCCATACTGGCCGTCTTTGGCTTTAAGATAATATCGCTAAAACTGATATCCACAGCGCCCGATGATGACAATGTGAAAGGCGAGATAATTTTACCAAAATCAATCCCCTGCCCCTGATAGCAAGTGAGATCTATGTTTAGTTCACTCCAAGTATCAAGGCTTAACGCGCTTAGCTGAGTGCTGATATCCACATTGGCTCGACAATCGCCTTCGCAGGTCATGCCGACATTAACAGGCGCTTTAATCGATGAACCGACTTTAACCTGCATACTCAACACTGACTTGCTCGCCAGATAAGCCCGTAAGTCTTCAGGGAAGTTCCCCTGCAAACTCACAAAACCAAGCGCCTTACCGTTAAAGCTGACATGGCGTGCATCTTCTTGTACTTGTTTATCAAAGGTTTTAATCGTGACAACATCATTCGACTGCACGCTGCTGGCGATAGGTTCCATCGAAACCTTGTCACCTTCAACACTGCCAATCAGCATTTTCCAAGGCGCCTTAACGGCACGCTCGAATAACGGCTTCTGGCTGAGTTGCACTTGTTCACTGAAATTATCTTCAGACAAACTATTCGATAATATCGCAGGCGCAGTACTATTTGCCTTATCCGCATAGCTCAGGCCATAGCCATAGGGAAGTAATGGCGAATAATCACTGTCATGAACATTCACTTGAGTTTGCTGCGGTGTCGACGGCCATGAGAAAGATAATTTGCCATTAAAGTCATACTGAACATCACCATTAGCTTGAGTGAATAACACTTCACTAATCCCTGCTCCTTCAGTGCCAGGCAACCAAGCGGCGACAAAAGCGTCAGAGGCATTGAGCTCAGGATTGACCCACAAAGGTCGACCGCTAATAAACACAGAGACCACAGGAATCCCAGCGGCTTTGAGCTTTTGTAATAAAGCTAAGTCACGCTTGTTTCCCCTTTGATATTCAAGATTATCGATATCTCCATTCCCTTCGGCATAGGGCTCTTCACCAAATACGACAATCGCCACATCGGGTTTATTCGCAGCATCAAATTGACCATCAACACTCAGCACAGCGCTACCACCGCTGGCAGAAACCGCCTTTGCTATACCGGCATATATCGATGTCGCTCCAGGGAAATCTGCATTTTGGTTATCTGTACCCTGCCAAGTAATAGACCAACCACCCGATTGCTTGCCAATATTATCGGCGGCATCACCCGCGACGAGTACCTTAGCTTTGGGCGATAGCGGCAGTAAATGCTGATTATTTTTCAATAATACCAATGATTCACGCACCGCTTGGCGCGCAACATCCCTGTGGCTAGCTTGGCCAATCAACTCGGTTTTACCCGATAAAGGACGCTTAGCAGGACTTGGCTTTTCAAATAATCCCGCCCGAATTTTTACGCGCAGGATACGACTCACTGCATCATCAATCCGCGCTTGGCTGATCAAACCCGACTTAACTTGCGCGATAGTGTTTTCATATAAGGGTTTCCATGCGGCCGTAGGCACCATAAATACGTCTAAGCCCGCATTAACGGCCAGAGGACAGGATTCGTTACTGCAACCTTCAACCTGCCCATGACCATTCCAATCGCCAACGACAAAGCCATCAAAGCCCATGCGAGCCTTAAGTACATCGGTCAATAAATAAGGATTACCGTGATTTTTAGCGCCGTGCCAGCTATTGAATGAGGCCATTACCGTTTGTGCGCCTGCAGTTAACCCGCCGACATAACCTTGGGCATGAATATCAAATAAGGCTTGTTCGGATGCGATATTATCGCCCTGATCATCCCCGCCTTCGGTCCCACCATCCCCTAAGAAATGTTTTACCGTAGCGATAACATGCTGATCTGATAAGAAGTCTTTATCATTGCCCCCTTGTAATCCCTCGACAATTGCGTGCGAATAGGATTTAACGATGGCAGGATCTTCAGAATAACCCTCGTAGGTTCGTCCCCAGCGGTCATCACGCACCACAGCGACAGTCGGCGCAAATACCCAATCAATTCCCGTCACCATGACTTCTTTGGCAGTAATCGCAGCAATTTGCTGAATAAGCTCAGGATGATGGGCAGCACCTAACCCTATGTTATGTGGGAACAGTGTTGCGCCAATCACATTGTTGTGACCATGAACCGCATCCGTGCCCCACATGGTTGGAATACTGATGCCATCGAGCGAATCATCCATAGAGGCTTGAAACATAGCGTCGGCTAAGGCAATCCAATCTGCTGGCGTCGCATGTTTATCTTGGTTCGGGTAAGAACCGCCACCATTCAAATAGGAACCAAAACCATATTTGCGCATGTCTTCGACCGTGATATCACGGATCTCAGGTTGGATCATCTGCGCGACTTTCTGCTCTAGCGTCATTTTTGCTAATAAATCCGCGACGCGTTTTTCAACATCGGCTTGATTTGTATGGGGGATAGTTAACTGCGGCCAAATATTAATATCGGTAGGCTTGCCATCGATACTGTAGCCATTCGGGCTATTGGGTGAGCTAGATGCGGCCACATCACTAGGCTTAACAGACTGACTGTCAGCTGCTTTTATCTGCTCTGTTTTACTGCATCCGCTTAAACTGGCGCAGGTCAGCACAGCCAATAAACTCAAGCTAAAGGTTTTGGGTCTCAATGCGATAACGCTCATAATTCTCGCCCTCAAAAAATAAAATGTCTTAATACACACGCCGTGTGCGCATCCATGTGTTTAATCGTCGTGTTTTAATTGATTTAAAATCTTGGTCTTGGGGCATCACAGCCCTTAGCCCCGTAATAGGCGATAAAGCCATAGCAAATCAGCGGTAAGATAAAGGCCAATTGGATACCCAAATGATCGGCTAACATACCTTGAAATAAGGGCACAATCGCGCCGCCCACAATCGCCAAACATAAAATGCCAGAACCTTGGCTGGTGTGTTGTTCAAGATCTTGTAATGCCAAGCTGAAAATGGTCGGGAACATAATAGAGTTACATAACCCAACTAACAGTAAGGCCCACATCGCCATCGCCCCCGCACTAAATATGGCTAAGGCCACCAGCAAGCAAGCACAAATCGCATTAAAGGCTAACACTTTGCCGGCCTTGATTTTTTGCATCACAGCCGCGCCGATAAAGCGCCCAACCATAGCGCCACCAAAATAGTAAGCAATATAGTGCGCAGCTTCGGCGTGGGTGTAACCGCCAATATCTGGCTGAACTAAAAAGCTAATCAGAAAACTCCCAATGGCGACTTCGGCGCCCACATACACAAAAATTCCCACGCTACCGAGAACAAGATGTGGAAATTGCCATGCACTGCCCAGCACTTTAGCACTGCTCGCTGGCAGTTTTTGACCTAAAAAAGGCAGCTTTAACAGTATAAAAATCACCGCCAGCACAAATAAACTGGCCGCTAAAATCAAATAGGGAACTTGTACTGTGCTCGCTTGAGCCGCAGCGCTGACTACAAGGTCAGGAGCAGCCTCTCCCGTCATTTGATGTGAAGTCGATAAAATCAACCAACTACCAAAAAACGGAGCAACTGTGGTGCCAAAGGAATTAAACGCTTGGGTCAGAGTGAGTCTCGATGACGCGGTTTTAGCAGGTCCCAGCACGCTGACGTAGGGATTAGCCGCCACTTGCAGAATGGTAATGCCAGAGGCTAAAACAAAAAAAGCGCCTAGGAACATCCAATAGGAGGCGAAACTCGCCGAAGGATAGAATAATAAGCAGCCTAAACACGCAATACCAAGCCCAGTGACTATGCCTTTTTGATAACCAATCTTACCCACAAGTGCACCCGCTGGGATTGAGACAATAAAGTAAGCCCCAAAAAAACAAAACTGCACCAACATGGCTTGGGCGTAATTCAGCTCAAACATGTTTTTTAAATAAGGTATTAAGATATCGTTAAGACAAGTAATGAATCCCCACATGAAAAACAACGATGTTAATGCCACTAAAGCGAACCTAAAGTTGCCACTCTGGTGCACACTCGTTGCCGCCTCACTCACTGCACTCGCCTCAGTTTCATTTGCAATAGCCATGTTTGCCCTATTCTCCCCAACCGATTATCTAGATAAAAACGTTTAATCTTCTTAGTCAAAATGGCGTGATTAATTTATCCAAATCACATATTGACCTTTTTATGATTAGTCACTAACCTCGATGTAAGCGCTTTCATTGTTAACATGTCGATAACCAAAGTCAATATTTTTAGTGACAGTCGGCAAGCATCTTTACTCTCTTTATCTTGAACTCTGTGTTTTTAAATCGCAGGCATGAATTCAAAAATATAATTAAGTGACTGAATATATGAAAATATCTTTACCAAAGAACTCGATACTCCAAAGCGAAGCGTTTACTTTTGGTGTTGCGACCGCTTCCTTTCAAATCGAAGGTGGCGTGGACTCTCGCCAAACCTGTATTTGGGATACCTTCTGTGCAACACCAGATAAAATCCGTGATGCCTCCAATGGCGATGTCGCCTGCAACCACCTGAATCTATGGCAAGAAGATATCGCCTTAATCGCGTCACTCGGGGTTGATGCCTATCGTTTTTCCATCGCATGGGGACGGGTCTTAAATCAAGATGGCAGCATTAATCAGCAGGGAGTTAATTTCTACATTGGCATTCTAGACGAACTAAAACGTATAAATATCAAAGCATTTGTCACGCTTTACCATTGGGATCTTCCTCAACATATTGAGGATCAAGGCGGCTGGTTAAACCGAGATACCGCTTACCTTTTCAAAGACTATGCTGACAAAATAAGCCAAGCCTTCGGCGACCGAGTGTATTCCTACGCCACTTTAAACGAACCCTTTTGCAGCTCATATTTAGGCTATGAGGCAGGCATTCACGCCCCAGGTTTAATGAAAAAAGCCTATGGCCGTCAATCGGCTCACCACTTATTGCTCGCCCACGGCTTAGCGATGCAAGTACTGCAAAAGAACAGCCCTAACAGCATGAATGGCATAGTTCTTAACTTCACGCCTTGCTACGCATTGACAGAAAGCGCTGCCGATATTCAAGCCGCAAAACAAGCCGATGATTACTTTAACCAGTGGTATATCAAGCCCATTTTCGATGCGGTATACCCAGACCTTCTCACAGCATTAGCGCCAGAAGACAGACCGGAAATTCACGACGGCGACCTTGAGCTTATCAGTCAACCAATTGATTTTTTAGGGGTTAACTTTTATACCCGCGCCGTATATCAGGCCGATGCAGAACAAGGATTTGTGCAAGTTGATTTACCTGGGGTACCTAAAACCGACATAGGCTGGGAGATCCATCCACAGGCATTTACCGATTTACTGGTTTCTTTAAATCAAACCTATGATTTACCGCCTATTTTCATCACAGAAAATGGTGCAGCCATGGACGATAAATGCATTGATGGGCGTGTCGATGACTTCGATAGGCTCAGCTATTACCAGCACCATTTAACCGCAGTAGACAATGCCATAGTACAAGGAGTTAACATTCAGGGTTACTTTGCCTGGAGCTTGATGGATAATTTTGAGTGGGCCGAAGGCTACTTAAAACGTTTTGGCATTGTCTATGTGGATTATGCAAGCCAAACCAGAACGATAAAGGCCAGTGGTCAAGCCTACAGCGACTTAATTCGCTCAAGGGCTCACTTTACTAATAACAATAATAAATAAGGCTAAAGCCATGATTAGCATAAAAGAAAAAATAGCCTATGGGCTTGGCGACACTGCCAGCAACATCGTTTTTCAAACCGTTATGCTGTTCCTTACCTTTTTTTACACCGACATTTTTGGCATTTCACCCGCCTTTGTCGGCACTATGTTTCTACTGGTACGGTTGATTGATGCCGTCACCGATCCTTTAATGGGTGCATTGGCTGACCGCACGAACACCCGTTGGGGTAAATTCAGACCCTATTTACTCTGGTTTGCCCTGCCCTTTGGGATTATCAGTGTATTGGCATTTACGACCCCAGATTTATCTGAAGATGGGAAAATGATTTATGCCTTCGTGACTTACACAGCATTGATGATGGTATATACCGCCATTAATATTCCCTATTGCGCCTTAGGTGGAGTACTGACGGCCGATCCCAAAGAGCGAGTTTCGGTGCAATCCTATCGGTTTGTGTTCGCTATGCTCGGTGGCTTACTTGTCTCAGGACTCACCCTGCCTCTCGTCGAATTTCTCGGTAAAGGTGACCAAGCAAAAGGGTATCAGCTCACGATTCTCGCCATGAGTATCTTAGGCGTTGCCATGTTTTTGGCCTGCTTCTGGGGCACAAAAGAGCGCTTACATCCGCCCGTGGATCAAAATTCCAGCTTTAAACAGGACTTTACCTATCTATTACAAAATGACCAATGGCGAGTGTTATCCGCCGCTGCAGTTTGCCTATTATCCGGCATGGTATTGCGCACTAGCCTCGCCATTTACTACGTAAAATATTTTCTTAACCTGCCAGATATGATCACCCTTTTCATCACCTTAGGCATGGTGGGCAATATTTTTGGCTGCATTCTCGCAGAGCCATTAGCTAAGCGTGTTTGTAAGGTTAAAGCCTATATTGTGTTGCAAATCCTAGCCGCGACCCTGTGTGTACTGCACTTTTTTGTCCCTAAAGATCAAGTCGTTCTCGCCTTCACTCTTTATATTGTCTGGGGATTTACCTTCAATATGGCCACCCCATTACTCTGGGCTAAAATGGCCGATACAGTCGATTATGGTCAATACAAAACCGGCGTGCGTATCACAGGCATGATTTACTCCTCGGTGATTTTCTTTATCAAACTTGGAGTCGCGATTGGCGGTGCGGCGGCGGGATGGTTACTGGCAAGTTATGGCTATCAAGCCGATGCCGTTCAGAGTGAAACGACGCTCAATGGCATCTTAATTTCATTTACCCTTTATCCCGCTATCGGCTCAATTTTGGTCGCATTTATCATGCGTCGTTATACGCTAAATAACCAGAAAGTGGATGAAATCCATCTGGAATTAAATAGAGCCAGCTAATAAAAATATGCTAATCTTCAAGGCATTGTACTTTTCAGTACCTCTAATTTGAGATGATATGGCCACTATTTACGACGTTTCGGTACTTGCAGGCGTTTCACTTGCGACTGTGTCACGGGTGATGAATAAAAACACCAATGTCAGTGAGAAAACCAAACAAAAGGTATTAGACGCTATGGCTCAGTTGGACTATCGCCCCAATGCGATAGCCCAATCATTAGCGTCCAACTGCTCAAATAGTGTGGGCGTCCTGGTATCACAACTCGATGGCCCATTTTATGGACCTATGATGACTGAAATTGAAGATGCCCTGCGTGATGCGGGTAAACACGTCATTATTGCCGCGGGTAAAAGCAATGAATCCCTAGAAAAGGATGCGGTGCAGTTTTTACTTGATCGCGGCTGTGATGCGTTGATTATCGACGTGGAAGCGGTTTCAGATGACTATCTTATCGATCTCTGTAAGCGCAGCACGCCAATCGTGCTGATTAACCGCTATGTTGCCGCCATACGTGAACGCTGTATTTATCTCGATAACGAGCTTGGCGGTTACCTCGCGACTCAGCATATGTTGTCGTTAGGGCATAAACATATTGCTTATATATCAGGACCTTTATTCAAACTAGATGCTAGGCAGCGCCTGATGGGCCATAAAAAAGCGCTCACTGAATCGGCCATTCCCTATGAGAGTGAGCTGTTCTACGAAGGGACATTTAAAGAGTCGAGTGGTTGCGATGGCATGCGACATTTACTCAGCCTACAACGGCCATTTACTGCGGTGATTTGCGCCAATGACCAAATGGCATCGGGTGCGATTTCAACCTGCCTTGAACAAGGGCTTAAGGTGCCCGAAGATTTATCCTTCATGGGTTATGATAACATCCCGTTTCCCCAGTATATTTCCCCTAAGCTCACCTCAGTCAGTAACCCCATCCATGAAATGGGTAAAATGGCGGCGTTCTGGGTGCTAAAACACGTTTACAATAAAACCGATGTGGAAATCGTTAGCCATTTCACCCCCTCATTATTTGTAAGAGATTCAGCAATTAAACGAGAAAAATAGCGAATAAATGAAGGCTAGCACTGCTCTAGCCTGACCATGTTGAACTGCAAGAATGAGCACTGCATTGCATTTTCTAGTTAGATTTTACGTGCACAAGTGAGCAAGTTTGACTCAAAAACGATGTGAAAAACGGTCTATAAACCCAAGTAAAACTCGCTCATAACGTACTTTTTAAAGGGCATTTAATGAGTGTTAACGATGCTTTTCAGCATCTTTAAAACCCGTATTTATCGCCTGTGAACACCTATATTCTGCCCCAACGAAAGCCTTAATAATTCCCCTTTTAGGCGTGAAATCACTGCCGAAATGGTCAATCATCCCCGCTCGCGCGAAATAGCCCTCAAATTTTGGCATTCCCCCTAGCGTAAAAACACCATTTCATACGTCATAAAGTGAATTTAGCACACCCTTCCTCACCAATATTCATCATAAATGTGTAACAAAATATAAAACTGGTTCTATTTTAAAACAATAAGTTAGAATATCATCACAAACAAAAAACGCATTATATTGCAACAATAAAGTAACTTACCGTTGACTCTGCTGATAATTTAAACTAGCTTTATGTAAGCGCTTACATAAACCTTAACAAGAACAAAAAAATGTCTGTGTTGTACATGATTTGTTCAACCCACACCACAAATCAGAGAGTTGTAGCCTGAATATCTACTCAACGGGGAGATGTAGATGGAACTTAGAACATTTAGAAAAACCAGATTGGCCACTAGCCTTTCGCTAGTCTTAGGCGTGGGCTCTATCATGCCCGCCTATGCCGCCGATACTGATAAAAAAGAAGAAAATATTGAAGTTATTCAAGTAACAGGGATCCGCGGTAGTTTAGTCCGTTCGATGGACGTAAAACGCGGCTCAGAAGGCATTGTTGATGCAATTAACGCCGAAGATATCGGTAAATTCCCCGACAGTAACTTAGCTGAATCGCTACAACGTATTTCTGGCGTATCTATCGACCGTCAAAACGGTGAAGGTAGCCGAGTGTCGGTCCGTGGTTTTGGTGCCGATCAAAACTTAGTGCTATTAAACGGACGTCAAATGCCAGTCACCACTGGCTCTCGCTCATTCGACTTTGCCAACATAGCGTCAGAAGCCATCAGTGCGGTTGAAGTGGAGAAAACCGCTAAGGCGGAAAATCCAACGGGCGGTATTGGCGCAACGATCAATGTGCTCACCCATAGACCGCTAAGCTCGCCAGGCATGAAGGCCACTTTCGGTGCAAAGGCCGTTGATGACTCATCCACGGATAAAGGCTCTACCACACCAGAGCTTTCTGGCTTGTACTCAAATACCTTTGCCGATGATAAATTTGGGATTTCTATTTCAGGTAGCTATCAAGAAAGGGAAAGTGGTAATCAACAAGCCCAAGTCGGTACCGGTTGGCGCAGCTTCCCAGGTATCGTTGACCAAGATTACAGCGGCCCCAACGCAGAATGGGGCGGCGTTCCTAAAAACGACAATCAAGTCAATCGCCCTGGCGATGATGACGTGTATAGCGTGCCACAAACCACGATTTACCGTTTTGAAGAACAGCAACGCAAACGCACCAACGGTCAATTAGTGCTGCAATACGAGCCAATTGATTCGCTGCGCGCAACGCTTGATTACACTTACATGCGTAACGACATCGATACTCAAACGCACGACGTCTCGGCATGGTTCAACTTTGTGCCGTCCCAAGAAAATATTTGGAGTGATGGCCCAGTTTCATCACCACTCGTTTATTCCGAAACCTACGATGCACCAGCCGACCTTTCAATGGCTGCTGGCGATTTCGGCACCCGCGACCAAAGTGGTTCACTGGGTTTTAACTTAGCTTGGGAAGCCAGTGATAATCTGACGTTAAACTTGGATTACCATAACTCCTACGCCGAACGTACGCCTAACAATGTCAATGGCAGTACGAGTAACCTCAGTACCGCCGCCTTTATTCGTACCAGTGCAGCGACCGATTTTAGCGGTGATGTCCCAGTACTCGCCGTTGGTGGTGGAAATGCGGTTCGCCCAGAAGATATGCGCGTGACTGGTTCAACCTTTACCAATGCCGTCAATCGTTCCGAAATCGAACAGCTGCAAATGTCGGGTAAATATGATTTAGCCGAAGCAGGCAGTATCGATTTTGGTATTGCGATGTCAGACGTGAATAACCACTCCCAACAGGTTGATATTCAACGTAACGACTGGGGTGGCGTTGGTGCAGCGGGTGATTTAGATGCTGCTTGGTTCCCGACCAGTTCAGTTATCGATAAATTTGATGGTTCAAAAGGTAATTTCGCAGGTTATAACGGTAATGCTTCGACAGATCCACTAAACACTATGTTTCTGTGGGACTTTGAAGCGGTTCGTGCCCGTGCTGCAGAACTCTATGCAACCAACATAGTGGGTGATTGTGGTAATGGCTTCTGCCCTTCTACCGATTACTCCAAAGGCACAGACCGTTTCACTGAAGAAAAATCTCAATCTGCCTATATCCAATACAACTTCGCCAGCGAAATTGCCAACATGCCCTATGACGTGCATTTCGGCTTACGCTACGAAAAAACAGATGTTGAATCGACTTCTGTTGTTTCCTCCTATGATACAGCTACTTGGATTGCAGAATCTGAAATCGCGCTAACGAGTTCTGTGGATAATAATCGCGTTTATCAAACTCAAAAGGGTGATTACGATTACCTACTACCTAGCTTCAACTTTAATATTGAAATGCTGGAAGATGTGTTTGTCCGCGCCGCCTTTAGCCAAACGATTGGTCGTCCTGATTACACCTCGATTCAAGGTGGCACCACAGTAGGAACGCTTGCCTATCGCAACGGTGGTAGCGGCTCTGCGGGTAACCCAAGTTTGTTACCACTTGAGTCAACAAACTACGACCTATCGACAGAATGGTATTACAACGATGCCAGTTACGTCTCAATCGGTTATTTCCGTAAAGATGTGACTAACTTTATCAGTAGTAACCCTGAAAACTCAGACATCTACAACATTCCGGATCCAGCACACGGTAAATATGTTGATGAAGCCATTGCGGCAGGTGCCACTACTGCGATTCAACAACGCCAATGGATTTATGACAAATACGGTGCAACCGACCCGAATGTGAAGATCAATCCTGATAACGGCAATATCGAGATTACCGGTAACCCAGGTGATCCATCGTTAAACTTCCTCATTACTAACCCCACTAACAGTGATTTAAGTAATGTGATTGATGGTTGGGAGTTTTCTATCCAGCACTTCTTTGGTGAGTCAGGATTTGGTATCCAAGCCAACTACACTATGGTGGATGCGGGGGACAGCTATGATAACACTAACTTAGGTCGCCCAGGTGATGCGACCCAGAACGTGATTTTAGGGATCAGCGATACCGCAAACTTGGTCGGTATCTATGAAAACTATGGTTTCTCGGCCCGTATCGCCTATAACTGGCGTGATGAGTTCTTAAACTCAACAGGTCAGGATACTGGCTCGAACCCTAAATACACCGAAGCTTATTCGCAGGTGGACTTTAACATAGGCTACGACGTTGAAGCGGTTGAAGGTTTAACCATCTTCATCGAAGGCTTAAACATCACCAATGAAGCCACGCGTGTACACGGCCGTGCGACGGAACAAGTCCTTAACTACACCCAGACGGGTGCGCGTTACAGTATAGGTGCACGTTACACTTTCTAGTCGTACCGATTTAAGAGCAACAGATCTTTACCCTAAGGTCGTATGAGGTATGCCATAGATGCCTCATTTTTATCAGGATGACAGCAGGCTACACGGACGTAGCCGCTCTTTTTAGTCAATATGAGTAAAATAAATACTGGAAATCGCAGTAAAACTATTCAATGCTAGCGCAATAGTTAACCGCGTTAGTGATAACGAAAAAAATAAAAGCCTTTATAAACAACAATAAAAGATTAGGCACTCGATATGCAGCAAGCAACTCACACAGCCATTAATAATATTGTCATTGTTGGTGGCGGCACAGCCGGTTGGATAACCGCAGCCCTTTTGGCCGCCGAGCATAATGTCGATAAAGGCCAGCTTGCGCACTCGCCTAAACTCAATATCACATTAATAGAATCCCCCGATGTGGCCACTATTGGCGTCGGCGAAGGCACTTGGCCTTCGATGCGTAACACCTTAGATAAAATCGGCATCAGCGAAACCGAATTTATCCGCCAATGCGACGCGAGTTTCAAGCAAGGCTCACGCTTTATTCACTGGCAGCACGATGATACTGAACGTACTAAACCATTCGATTCTAACCAATATTTACATCCCTTTAGCCTACCCCATGGCCATCAAGAGTTAGACTTGTGTCCCTTTTGGTTGCCTCACAGTGACAAGGTCAGTTTTGCTCAGGCGGTATCCAACCAAGATGCGCTGACTCAGTTAGGGCTAGCGCCTAAAACCATTGCGACACCGGAATATCATTTTCAAAACAATTACGGCTATCACTTAGATGCGGGTAAATTTAGCCAACTGTTAATGCTGCATTGCACCGAAAAACTGGGGATCAAGTACATTCGTGATCATGTCACTCAGGTTCAAAGCCTTGATAATGGGGATATCGAAAGCCTTGCGACCAAAGAACATGGCGTGATCTTAGGCGATATGTTTGTCGATTGTTCCGGCACTAAATCATTGCTGCTGGGCGAGCATTTTAACGTGCCCTTCCTCAGCCAAAAAGCTGTGCTGTTTAACGACAGCGCCTTAGCAATACAAGTCCCCTATGCCGAAGAAAACAGCCCTATCGCCTCATGCACACTCTCAACGGCGCAGCCCAATGGCTGGATCTGGGATATAGGTTTACCGACTCGCAAAGGCGTGGGTTATGTCTATTCATCAGCCCATTGTAGCGATGACGAGGCAGAACAAACCTTAAAAGCCTATTTAGCCAATGACACATCAACTAATCCTCAATCGGCATCCAGCAACGCAGTTGATAGTCGTAAACAAGAATATCGAAAGTTGAATATCAACCCCGGCTACCATGCAAAATGCTGGCAAAACAACTGTATTGCCATCGGCATGGCGGCAGGCTTTATTGAGCCTTTAGAAGCATCGGCATTGGCTTTAGTGGAATGGACGGCAAATATCTTAGCCACGCAACTGCCAACGCATCGCGGCGTAATGGACACGATTGCCCAGCGAGTGAATGAACGCTACGAGCGCCACTGGCAGCAAATCATCGACTTTTTGAAACTGCATTATGTCGTGAGTCGACGCGAAGTAGATGGCTACTGGCGCGATCACCGGGAGGCCGCATCCATCCCAGAAAGATTACAGCAGCAACTCGACTTATGGCGTTATCAAGCACCAAGCAGTCACGATATTAGCTACAAAGAACCCTTATTTCCGGCGGCGAGTTTCCAATATGTTCTTTATGGTATGGGCTTTAATACTGCCCAGCCCACCCATATCAAGCCGTCGCAACAGCAAGTTGCCCAAAGACTTTTTAGTGAGAATCAGCAAAAGATCCATGCATTGAGCCAGAGCCTTCCGAGCAATCGCGACCTATTAAACAAGGTCAGGCAATTTGGTTTCCCTAAGATTTAGCACAAATAACAAGAATAACTCGCAACAGTGAGAACCAACAAAGGACAAAGGTAACCCTATGAACCAACACGTATTACTTAACAGCGTAGATCATAAAGATATTAAAATTATCACTGAGCGTAGTGCTAAGTACGGCGATAATGTCTGGTTCAGTGTCACTTTTCCGGCGGAGTTTCGCAGCGTACAAGCGCATTATCCGATTTTTTTCCAAAAGGATCAGACCACAGGCCAGTTCTTTGCAGTGGCGCTTTATGGTTTTCAAAATAATGAGAATCTGTTTTTAAATAACGGCACTTGGCAGGCTTCTTATATCCCTCTCACCCTACGTCGTCAGCCGTTTCTTATTGGTCAGCAAAGCGTGCGTGAAGACGGTGTCGAGCGCAAACAAAGGGTCATACACCTCGATATGGTGAGCCCAAAAGTCAGCACAACCGAAGGCGAAGCTTTGTTCCATCCCTATGGTGGCAATACGCAATATCTGGATGACATTGGGGATATGTTAGAAGGTATCCACCACGGGCTTATCGACAGTAAGCACTTTATCGATTTGCTTATCGAACATAAGTTGCTGGAATCCTTTACCTTAGATATCAAGCTCGACAATGGCCACCAACATCAAATGATGGGTTTCTATACTATTAATGAAGAAACGCTAGCGGCCCTTTCGGCAGAAGTGCTCGCTCAATTACATGCTAAAAGTTATCTAGAGGCGATTTACATGACCTTGGCCTCACAGGCAAGAGTACGTGACTTGCTTAACCTTAAAAATGCGCAAGGTTAACTAGGTCGCAGCCATGAGTCTTGATGTGATTAAACCTAAAACTAATGTCGTCAAACACCTTGAAAACTGCCCAACCGAGGAGATGCTCGCGCTGATTAAAGATGCTGAGCAGCCTTTGGTATTTAAAGGACTTTGCGCAAACTGGCCTTTAGTGAAAGCAGGGCTTGAGTCCAGCGATAGCGCGATGAAGTATCTGGCCCAGTTTTACCAAGGCATGCCCGTCACCGCCTATTATTTAGCGCCAGAACATCAAGGCCGCGTATTTTATAACGACACTTTAGATGGGTTTAATTATCAGGCGGGTAAGTTAGATTTGCGGCAAATCTTCACGCAGCTCACTGCGCCGCAAGCCGCCAGTATTTATATGGGCTCAACCGATATTAATCAGTGCTTACCCGGACTTGGCGACGACAATAGTTTCAATCTTGCACCTTTGTCACCGCTCACCAATATCTGGCTTGGCAATCAAACTCGTATCGCTGCGCATTTCGACTTTCCCCATAACTTAGCCTGCAATGTCGTAGGTAGACGCACTTTTACCCTGTTCCCGCCGGAGCAAGTCAGCAATCTGTATATTGGCCCAATGGAGTTTGCTCCGGGCGGCCAAGACATTAGCTTAGTCGATATGGATAACCCCGATTTTGACCGCTTTCCTAAATTTGCCAAGGCGATGGAAGCCGCGCAAGTCGCCGAACTGGAACCCGGTGATGTGTTATTCATCCCCAGTATGTGGTGGCACCATGTGCGTGGAATGGATGACTTTAATGTGCTCATTACACATTGGTGGCGAGATACGCCCGGCTATCTTGGTCGCCCCAATAATGCCTTACTGCACGCGATGTTAAGTTTACGCTCCTTACCCAAGGCCCAGCGTCAGGCGTGGAAAGCCCTGTTCGAACACTATATTTTTGACCATGAGGATGACGATCTAGAGCATATTCCTAGTGCTGCCCAAGGTATGCTGACCACCCCACTCGATGAAATCAACGCCCGAAAACTGCGGGCAGATTTAACCAATAAGCTCAAACGTTAGCCCAGTTGAGGATATAAACGATGACAACAGCCATAAAAAGAGTCGTGATTGCAGGTGGCGGAACAGCCGGATGGATGGCAGCTGCGGCGCTCACTAAGTTGATGGGCAAACACTTAGAAATTGTGCTGGTCGAATCCGATGAAATAGGTACGGTCGGTGTGGGCGAAGCGACGATCCCCACATTACACATTTTTCATCGATTACTCGGCCTCAAAGAACAAGAGGTCATGGCAGCGACAAATGCGACCTTTAAACTCGGGATCTCCTTTGAAAATTGGCAGGATATCAATAAAAACTACCTGCATTCCTTTGGTTTTTTAGGTAAAGATTGTTGGGCCTGTGGTTTTCAACATTTTTGGCTGAAAGGCAAACAACTCGGCATGGTGAGTGAAATAGGCGACTACTGCGCCGAACATCTCGCCGCCCGTCAAGGACGCTTTGCCGTATTGCCAAACCAAGATTACAACCATGCTTACCACATGGACGCCAGCCTCTATGCCAAGTACCTTCGAAAAATGGCCGAACAACACGGCATTCACCGTATTGAAGGAAAAATAAAACAGGTATTACAGCATCACGATAGCGGCAATATCAAAGCGCTCGTCTTAGAGAATGACGAAACTATCGAAGGGGATTTGTTTATCGATTGCACAGGCTTTCGCGCACTGCTGATCGAACAAACGCTTAATACTGGCTTTGAGGATTGGAGCCATTATCTCCCCTGCGACAGTGCGATTGCGGTGCAAACCCAGTCCGTAGGTGCCCCTATTCCCTATACTCGCTCGATTGCCCGTGAGTCGGGTTGGCAGTGGCGTATTCCACTGCAAAATCGCACGGGCAATGGCCTGGTCTTTTGCAGCAAATTTATCTCCGATGAGGATGCCACTGAATTGCTCCTCGCTAATCTTGAAGGGGAACCGCTGAATAAGCCTAGGGTCATTAAGTTTAAAACCGGCACCCGTCGCCTGCATTGGCATAAAAACTGTGTTGCCGTCGGGCTGTCCGGCGGATTTTTAGAGCCACTCGAATCCACCAGCATTCATTTAATCCAACGTAGTATTATCAGATTGATGCAACTATTCCCGTCGGCGGGCATAGTGCAATCCGATATTGATGAGTTTAATCAACAAACTAAACTCGAAATGGACAATATCCGCGACTTTATCATCTTGCATTACAAGGCCACGGAACGCGAAGACAGCCGTTTCTGGCGTTATTGTAAAAATATGGACATTCCAGCGTCGCTCAAACATCGAATCGAAATGTTTGCCGACAGCGGCAAAGTCTATAAATACGGTAGTGAACTCTTTGGCGAAAGCTCATGGATCCAAGTGATGATGGGCCAAGGCATAATGCCAAAACACTATCACCCGATAGTCGATGTGATGGAAGAGCCTGAACTCGAAGCCTTCTTAAACAACATTAAATCAACCGTTAAGCGTAAGGTCGAAAGCCTACCTGCCCACATCGATTTTATTCAGCACTATTGCCCAGCTGAGGTTCTAGCCAACACTAAACCTATGCCAATGTGAGGTACAGGGATGCAAACCATCGAGCGCAACACGAATACGGCTAAGCCACAGGCAACTAAGCAGCAGGCAACTAAGCAACAGACAGTCAAGCTCACGCCTCAGCTAGTCTATCTTGGCAATGAAAAGACGCCCTTGATTATTATCGATGATGTTGCGGCGGATCTATTGCCAATACGTGAGTGTGCCTACAACCAAGCACACTTTTCTGCCGATAACGGGTCTTTTTACCCCGGCGTGCGTGCCCCCTTGCCGCAGGCCTATGTCACCGATGTACTCAATCTTGTGTACCAACTGATTTATGATGTTTATCAAATCCCTTCGAGCTTAAGCATCAAATTACAGGCGTTGTATTTCTCGCTGATCAGCACCCCCGCGTGTGAGCTTAAACCGCTGCAATGCCTGCCGCATTTTGATACTCCATCACCGCACTATTTCGCGCTGTTGCACTATTTAAACGACGGCCCCCATGGCAATACGGCATTTTTCCGCCATATTCCGACGGGTTTTGAGCGGATAAATGAAGAGCGTATGCCAGACTACTTTAAGTCGGCTCAACCTTTAGTCGATGACATTACTCGCCATCCGTCGGGCTATTGTGTTGAAAGCAACAGTCATTATGAGATTTATCATCAAGTCGAGTATCGCCCGAATCGTTTAGTGATTTATCCCGGTAATTTGCTGCATTCCACCTTAGTGAACCCACAAACCGATATTGATGCCAACCCAAGAACAGGCCGGCTAACGAGCAATATTTTTATCGAGTTTAAACCCTCAGTCCGCTAACCCAGCGATTCACAAAGTGTTATCTCACAGTGACTGACGCTGACGACTTTAGGTTTAGCTGGGTTTATTGACGTCCCCAAAGTCGTAGTTAACACAGTCCAACGCCTTAAACACACCTTAAAATTCATCAATTCATTTGTAACAAAGTCTGTTTTGCCAGTCTCTGCCATTGGTTTGCTTGGGTTATCGCCTTATACTTTTGAACTCAAATATTAAAACAACAATGTTGGAAGCAAGCGATATGACTATTGGGACTGCTCCGGTAAGTAAAACACATTCATTTATGACTGTGTCTCTTATCGAATTATGGGAACGCTTTGGTTATTACGGCATGCAAGCGCTGATTGTGTACTTTATGGTGCAGCGCCTTGGCTTTGATGACTCACGTGCAAACTTAGTATGGAGTGCCTGTGCGGCGCTCATTTATGTATCACCGGCGATTGGTGGTTGGGTTGGGGATAAGATCCTCGGCACTAAACGCACTATGCTGCTCGGCGCGGGGATTTTGTCTCTGGGTTATGCGCTGATGGCCGTACCCACTGAAAATACGTGGTTTATGTTTTCAGCGCTCGGCGTGATTGTGGTCGGTAACGGCCTGTTCAAACCGAATGCGGGTAACTTAGTTCGTAAAATTTACGAAGGTGACGATTCTAAAATCGACAGTGCGTTTACCATCTATTATATGGCGGTCAACGTTGGCTCGACCTTCTCTATGTTGCTCACGCCTTGGATTAAAGATTACGTCAACGCACAGTATGGCAACGAGTTTGGCTGGCATGCCGCCTTTGCCGTGTGTTGTGTCGGCATATTGGTGGGTTTAGGCAACTATGCACTTATGCGTAAGAGTTTAGTCCATTACGGTTCTGAGCCAGATACTCGCCCAGTGAACAAGAAAAGCCTCGCAATTGTGTTAGCTCTATCCGCATTGTCGGTTGTCGCTTCGGCCATTATTCTGGAATATGAAGCGGTTGCCCGTGTCTTTGTTTACGCCGCTGGCGTAGCCGTATTGGCCATTTTCTTCCACTTGATCCGCACCAGCGAAACCAGTGAACGAGCGGGACTGATTGCGGCGCTGATCCTCACAGTGCAAACCGTGTTCTTCTTTATCTTCTATCAACAAATGTCGACGTCATTGGCGCTGTTTGCCTTGCGTAACGTGGACTGGGATTTCCAAATTTTTGGTACCCATTTGTGGACTTGGTCTCCGGCCCAGTTCCAAGCATTAAATCCATTATGGATTATGGTGTTAAGTCCAATCTTGGCTTGGAGTTATTCGTGGGCAGGTCGCAATGATAAAGACTTCTCTATCGCGGCGAAATTTGCCCTCGGTTTTGCCGTCGTGGCTATAGGCTTCTTTATCTATGGCTTTGCCGGACAATTCGCCGTCAACGGTAAAACCTCTTCATGGATCATGATCTGGGGCTATGCCTCTTACTCTTTAGGCGAATTGCTGGTGAGTGGTCTTGGTCTTGCTATGATTGCCCGCTACGTGCCTGCGCGTATGGGCGGCTTTATGATGGGCGCCTATTTCGTCGCCTCAGGTATTTCACAGTATCTGGGCGGTGTGGTCGCTAACTTCGCCAGTGTGCCGAAAGATTTAGTCGATCCACTGCAAACCTTGCCCGTATACACCAGCCTATTTAATAAGTTGGGTATCGCGGCTGTGGTCTGTACCTTTTTCGCCCTTGCGGTATTACCGCTAATGCGTCGCCTGACTGAGACTCACCATTCACATAATAATACTGAGAATGAAAGTGCTGCAGCATCGCTACGGGATGTGAAAGCCGAGCAGTAATGCTCGACTGACAATAGCGATTTATCTATTGCATAACATCAACTGCCGATAGCCCTGCTGTCGGCAGTTTTTTATCACTTCACTTAGTTATACCCTTGTGTTGCAACTCATAACCAAATGAGCTGTAGCAAACGTCACCCAATCCCGCAGTGACAGGCCTAGCGCTGAGTTGCTGAGAATAAGATCTTCAGTTCCACATTATCGTCCCTCACGCTGGGATGACTTCACCGTCTCGATTTGTTACAAAGCAAGTATGAACCCAGACGCACTCAGTTTAATAGCGCTGCTCAAGTGCAAACTCAAATTGACATGACTAATGAAATAACGAATGGGAAAGAGTTAGCCGTTCAAGCTTGAGAAGCGCGGTACTTAGCCCCATATCAATAACACTGAATACCTTTTTATTCATCAAGACTGAGCCGTTAACGCTTGTTCTTCGCTATGCGCCTAACAATGCCACTAGCAATGCGACTAACACAGTTAGCGCCGCTTGTTTTCGCTAGCAAAAGACGGCAGTCACTTGGAGACACTATGTCACAACAGACATCAATATTGGCCGATATTCCCTTCTCGCTATTGGAACTCGCGCCCATGCGCCAAGGTTCGACTGTCGGTGAAACGCTGAACAATAGTTTGCAGTATGCCAAGGAAGCCGATCGCCTCGGCTTTAATCGTTTTTGGTTTGCCGAACACCACAATATGCCCGGTATCGCCAGCGCGGCGACCTCAGTATTAATTGGTTATATTGCTGGCAATACGCAGCGTATTCGCGTCGGCGCGGGTGGCATTATGCTGCCAAACCATGCGCCATTAGTGGTCGCCGAACAGTTCGGCACCCTTGAAAGTCTCTATCCTGGTCGCATCGATTTAGGACTGGGACGCGCACCGGGCAGCGATCAAGTTACCAGCCGAGCACTGAACCGTGATACTAGTCGCGCCGAACAATTCCCTGAAGAAGTCAGTGAATTACAAACCTTACTCGGCCCTTATAATGGTCGCCATGCGGTGCGAGCGATTCCAGGGGAAGGCACCAATGTGCCGATTTGGTTATTGGGCTCGAGTCTCTTTAGCGCACAGTTAGCGGCGCAGCGCGGTTTGCCCTATGTGTTTGCGGGCCACTTTGCCCCACGTTTTCTTTACGATGCGATTGAAATCTATCGCCGCGATTTTAAACCTTCTCAAGTGCTTGATAAGCCGTATGTGATGTTAGGTTTGCCGCTCGTTGCCGCCGACACTGATGAAGAAGCGCAATTTCTGGGCACGACCTCGAAACAGCGCGTACTGGCGCTTATCCGTGGTCACGAGTTATGGTTAAAACCTCCGGTTGAAACGATGGATGGCTTGTGGAGTGCGCAAGAAGAAACCTATGTCGATAATTTCTTAGGTTTATCTGTCATTGGCGGTCCAGCGACGATTAAGCATCGTTTGGAAATGATCGTCAAAGAACTTGGCGTGAATGAGTTTATCTTCACCAATGACTTGTACGATCTTGATAAACGCAAAAAAGCGCTGCAGATCCTAATGGAGATTAAACAGTAGCGATTCAGTAAACTGACTCGTGCTGAAAGCCATTGGCAGTAAAAATGGCAAACGCCAAAACAATCGCCACTTCCATAAAAATCCCGCCGAAGCGGGATTTTTATTATGTAAGACTGTCATCTAAAACAGCTTTTATATCAAAGCAATATTAGCTTTTCAGTACGGCATCGAAGCTGGCTTTGAGGATACCAAGGCCTGCATCAATTTGTGCATCCGGCGCGGTTAATGGCACCAAAATACGCAGCACATTACCGTAAGTGCCGCAGGATAATAAAATCAATCCTCGGTCACGGGCATCAGCCAACACTTGCGCGCAATAGTGCGGTGCAGGTTTACCATCTTCCATTAATTCGATAGCGATCATCGCGCCTAAACCACGCACATCGGCGATTTGGGCATGTTCGACCTGCATCACGTTCAATGCAGACTTAATGCGCTCACCTATGCTATTGGCACGGTCTAACAGTTTTTCTTCTTCAAACACTTCAATAACAGCAAGCGCTGCGGCGCACGCTAACGGGCTGCCACCATACGTACCGCCAAGACCACCCGGACCAATCGCATCCATCACTTGCGCGCGGCCAGTAATGCCCGAAAGTGGGAAACCACCCGCAATAGATTTAGCAAAAGTGGTGATATCCGCACTCACGCCCATTTGCTCCATGGCAAAGAAAGTGCCGGTACGACCAGCGCCCGTTTGCACTTCATCGGCGATCAGCATAATGCCCTCACGATCGCATAATGCGCGCAACCGCTGCATAAAGGCAGGTGATGCAGCGTAGAAACCACCCTCGCCCTGTACTGGCTCTAAAATAATGGCGGCAATATCACTTGGCTCGGCATCATTTTTAAAAATACGTTCAATCGAAGCCATAGCATCATCATCGGACACGCCGTGCATCTCGCACGGGAACTCAGCGCGGAACACATTCGCCGACATCAGACCCATACCTTTACTGTAAGGCGCGACTTTTCCGGTCAGTGCTAAGGCTGCGATAGTGCGACCATGGTAGCCAGACGTAAACGCAATCACGCCAGCACGTTTGGTATAGGCACGCGCCACTTTAACTGCGTTTTCAACCGCTTCAGAACCACTAGTGAATAATGCTGTCTTCTTGGCAAAATCCCCAGGCACCAGTTGATTTAACTTTTCACACACTTGGATATAGCTCTCGTAACCAAGCACCATAAAACAAGTGTGGGAGAAATTATCCAGCTGAGCCGCAACCGCCGCCTTCACTCTAGGGTGAAGATGACCGGTATTAAGCACAGCAATGCCGCCCGCAAAATCGATAAACTCGCGCCCTTCAACATCCCACACGGTCGCGTTTTCGGCGCGCGCGGTAAAGATTGGGTGAATTTGCCCGACACCACCCGCAACTGCGGCTTGGCGACGTGCCATCAATGAATCATTGGTTGTTGTCATTTAGTGTTCCTCACACGCCAAATCGGACCGTATTAAACGGACATGCAGATGTACTTCATTTCTAAATATTCTTCGATTCCGTACTTAGAACCTTCACGGCCCAGTCCAGAGGATTTCATCCCGCCAAAGGGTGCGACTTCCGTCGAAATCAAGCCAGTGTTGACCCCTACCATGCCGTATTCCAAGGCTTCGGCGACTTTCCACACCAGTGAAATATCGCGGCCATAGAAATAAGCGGCAAGGCCAAATTCAGTATCGTTAGCTTGTTTAATCACATCGTCGACATCGCTGAATTTAAACAGCGGCGCGAGTGGACCAAAGGTCTCTTCGCGGGCAACGAGCATGCTTTTATCAACGTTAGTGAGCACGGTTGGCTCGAAGAAATTACCGCCAAGGTCGTGGACTTTACCACCAGCGAGCACTGATGCGCCTTTAGCTATGGCGTCGATAAGATGACTTTGCACTTTCTCGACCGCGGCAGCATTGATCAACGGACCCGTAGTGACGCCCTCCTTGATGCCCTCTCCAACCTTAAGCTTGCCCACTGCAGTGCTGAGTTTTAAGGCAAACTCGTCGTATACACCGTCTTGCACATAAATGCGGTTAGCGCAGACGCAGGTTTGGCCGGCATTACGATATTTAGCTATCATAGCGCCTTCGACAGCGGCATCGATATTGGCATCGTTAAACACGATAAATGGTGCATTGCCACCAAGCTCTAGCGACAGTTTTTTTAAGGTAGGCGCACATTGCGCCATTAATTTAATACCGATATTGGTTGAGCCAGTGAAAGACAGCTTACGCACTATCGGGTTGCTGCACATTTCATTACCAATCTGCACCGCATCACCCGTTAACACACTAAATACGCCCGCAGGAATACCAGCACGCTTAGCGAGTTCAGCCATCGCTAATGCGGTAAATGGTGTTTGGTGCGCCGGTTTTACCACCATAGTGCAACCCGCAGCTAACGCTGGAGCGGCTTTGCGAGTGATCATCGCCGCAGGAAAGTTCCACGGCGTTATCGCAGCGGTTACACCGACAGGCTGCTTGATCACCATCAAGCGCTTATCCCCTTGATGCCCGGGAATGGTATCGCCATAAATACGTTTAGCTTCTTCGGCAAACCACTCGATAAACGAAGCGGCATAAGTCACTTCACCCTTGGCTTCTGCCAGCGGTTTACCCTGCTCGGTCGTCATGAGCAATGCTAAGTCATCACTGTTTTCATTGAGCAATTCAAACCAACGCCTTAACTTAGCGCCGCGCTCTTTGGCTGTGAGCGCTCGCCATGCAGGTAAAGCCGCTTCTGCCGCCTTAATCGCCATCTCAGTTTCAACTTGTCCCATATTAGGAACATGACCAATCAGAGCATTAGTTGCGGGATTAACCACCTTTAGCGTGTCACCAGAAACGGCATCACACCATTGACCATTAATAAAAGACTGTTGATGTAGCAAACTCGGATCATTTAATTGCACAAGGATTTCCTCGTATTGTGAAGCTATCTAGCTTCTTAAAAGTAATGGTGTTAGAGACCTAGTTTGTCTCTTAACGTGTAATACCAAGCTCCGATAGCGCTAAAAGGGACGCGAAGTGCGTGACCACCGGGGAATGGATAATGTGGCAATGCAGCAAAGGCATCGAAGCGCGTGGCTTGGCCGTTGAGCATTTCGGCCAGTAACTTGCCCGCCAGATGGGTATAAGTGACACCGTGGCCACTGCAACCCTGTGAATAATAGATGTTCTTACCGATACGACCGACCTGTGGCAGGCGCGATAGCGTCAGCAGAAAGTTACCTGTCCACGCATAATCGATCTTCACATCTTTTAATTGCGGGAAGGTTTTGAGCATATTCGGAATAATGATCGACTTAATGTCCGCCGGATCGCGGGCGCCATACACTACGCCGCCGCCGTAAATCATCCGCTTGTCGCCAGACAGACGGAAATAATCGAGTAGATAGTTACAGTCTTCGACGCAGTAATCCTGCGGTAATAAGCTCGCGGCCAGATCGTCACTCAAAGGCTCAGTGGTAATCACTTGCGTGCCGCAGGGCATAGACTTCGCCTGCAACTCTGGCATTAACTTACCTAAATAGGCGTTACCCGCCACGACCACAAACTTGGCTTTGACACTGCCCTGCGCCGTATGCACAACTGGGCTATCGCCTTCATCGACACTCAGCACTGCTGAGTCTTCAAAAATCTTGCCGCCGAGGGATTCGACCGCACGCGCTTCGCCAAGAGCTAAGTTAAGCGGATGAATATGGCCGCCGCTTTTATCGAGCAGACCACCGACATAGCGCTCAGTATTTACCACACCGCGAATGCCTTTGGCATCGAGGAGTTCGAGCTGATTCACATGACCGTGGCTTTCCCACAGTTGCTTTTGATGGCGCAGATGACCCATTTGTTTTTCGTTCATCGCAGCAAACACGCCGCCATCTTTTAGATCGCATTGAATGTTGTACTTAGCAATCCGATCGCGGATGATTTTTCCGCCCTCAAAGGCCATTTGGCCAAAGAGTTTACCTTGTTCTTTGCCGACTGTTTTTTCAATAGTATCAATGTCACGGCTAAAACTATTGACGATTTGTCCGCCATTACGGCCCGAGGCGCCCCAGCCAATGCGAGCGGCTTCTAACACCACCACACTAAAGCCAGATTCTAATAAATGTAGCGCAGCAGAAAGGCCCGTATAACCCGCGCCAATCACACAAACATCGGCTTCAATCGATTCCTCTAGGCGCGGACGTTCAACCTTATCGTTGGCCGATGCCGCATAATATGATCCAGCGTGAGCTATGGCAGACATGTTGTTCCCTTGAATTCTAATGTTCATTATTTTAAACAGCCATCACATCCTACACCTTCAGAAAACGAAACACTAGCCAGAAAAGTGCAATAATTTACATTTTGTTTGATATTTCAAACACGCAATATTCTTAAGCGCAGCGATGTCATGCTAATGGTGTCGAGTAGCAGAACTGGCCTGCAAAGCGAAGCGGTGATGGGAGCGGTGACAATTAACAAGGGTGGCTTTGACGATACCAAAGCCACCTCAAGATTAAGCTAACTAGTTCATCGGTGTGCGGTCGCGTTTCTCTGCCCGCCTTGCCATATACCAAGACAAGAAGGCGATTAACGAAACACACAGAATGATCAGTGTCGCTAAAGCGTTGATCTTAGGCGAAACCCCTAAACGTACCGAGGAGAACACCACCATAGGTAGCGTCGTCGCACCTGGGCCCGAGGCAAAGCTTGCGATCACTAAATCGTCCAAGGACAAACTGAATGACAACAACCAACCCGCCACCAGCGCCGGCGAAATCATAGGCACTGTGATAAAGAAGAAAGTCTTAAGCGGGGTTGCCCCTAAGTCCATTGCCGCTTCTTCGATAGACATGTCCAGCTCGCGCAATCTTGACGACACGACCACAGCCACATAGGCGGCGCAGAAGGTCGAATGCGCAATCCACACGGTCAACATGCCGCGCTCTTTCGGCCAACCAAACAAGTCGGCCATGTGCACAAATAGCAGTAGCAAAGACAGACCCGTGATCACCTCTGGCATAACCAGTGGTGCAGTGATCATGTTCGATAATGTCAGCTTCGCCCATGAACGCTTAAAGCGTGTCATCACAAAAGCCGCCATAGTGCCGATAATCACCGCCATGGTTGAGCTATAAAAGGCTATCCGTAGACTGGTCCATACAGCGTCTAAAATCTGTTGGTCTTGAAATAACTCGCCATACCATTTAGGTGAAAATCCGCCCCATACCGTCACTAATTTAGAGTCGTTAAAGGAGTAAATCACCAGCACTAACATAGGTGCATAGAGGAAGAACAAGCCAAACCACAACATCGCTGAAGAAAAACTTAACTTTTTCATAGGTCTTTCTCCAAACTACGCGCCTGATAGCGATGGAATAAGGTAATAGGAATAATCAATAAGCCCAGCATTACAATCGCCAGTGACGAAGCCACAGGCCAGTCGCGGTTATTGAAGAATTCTTGCCATAAGACTCGACCTATCATTAAGGAATCTGGACCACCGAGTAGCTCAGGGATCACAAACTCACCCACGGCAGGAATAAACACCAACATAGAACCGGCAATCACACCGCTTTTTGACAGCGGAAAAGTGATTTTCCAGAAGGTATTTAAACGGCTTGAGCCTAAGTCAGACGCGGCTTCAATCAAACTCATATCGAGTTTCACTAAGGTGGCGTACAAGGGCAAAATCATAAAAGGTAAATACGCATAGATGATGCCGATATACACGGCAATATTGGTATTGAGGATTTGTAACGGCTCAGAGATGATTCCCAGCCACATCAGCGAATGGTTGATGATCCCTGTGTTACTTAAGATCCCCATCCAAGCGTAAACCCGGATTAAAAATGAGGTCCAAGAAGGCAACATGACTAACAGCAGCAATACAGTTTGCAAACGCGCTGGCGCACGGGCAATCGCATAGGCCATTGGATAGCCAATAATCAAACAGCCGATGGTCGAAATTAACGCCATTTTCAATGAGCTGAGATACGCCATGTAATACAGCGAATCATCAAGCAACATCAAATAGTTACCAAAATGCAGGAAGATATTTAATACATCATCGGCATATTGGAACGTGGCTTCATAGGGCGGGATCGCAATCGCCGCCGTCGAAAAACTCAGTTTAAGGACAATCGCAAATGGCAAGGCGAAGAACAATAACAGCCAAGCATAGGGTATGCCTATGGTCCAAATGCGGCCTTTGAGCCACTTTAATTTAGTCGGTATCTTCATGATCTCAACACCACGCCACTGGTGTCCTCCCAACTGATGAACACTTCGTCATCCCATGTGGCATGATCGGCGCGGCGTTCACGGTTAGTCATACTGCACTGTACGATTTGACCATTCTCTAAACGAATGTAATACACTGAAATACCGCCTAAATACGCGATATCGTGTACGATTCCCTTGGCCCAGTTGTACTGACCTTCAGGCTGTTCGCGGCTAATAATGGTCTTTTCAGGACGCACAGCGAGCCACACATTTTTGTCTTCGACGTTGGTCGACACCCCGTAACCGACATAGAAAGATTGAGCCAACTCATTAGGTTTAATGATCAAATGGTCTACTTCATCCACTTCAATCGCGCCACCAAACAAGTTCACTGTACCGATAAATTCGGCAATCATGCGGCTATTCGGGCTTTCGTAAATATCCATTGGCGAGCCTGTTTGGGCAATCCAACCGTCGCTCATAATGGAAATGCGCCCCGCCATTGTCATGGCTTCTTCTTGATCGTGGGTCACCATCACGCAGGTCACACCGACACGCTCAAGAATTTCAACCACTTCGAGTTGCATCTGGGTACGCAGTTTTTTGTCCAATGCGCCCATAGGCTCATCGAGCAGTAATAATTTCGGCCGTTTTGCCAGTGAACGAGCCAAGGCAACACGCTGACGTTGACCACCGGATAACTGATGTGGCTTACGTTTACCGTATTGCTCCATGTGCACTAGCTTGAGCATATCCTGCACACGCTGCTCTATTTCCGCTTTCGGTAATTTGTCTTGTTTCAAGCCAAAGGCAATATTTTGCGCCACCGTCATGTGGGGAAATAAAGCATAGGATTGGAACATCATATTGATCGGACGTTCGTATGGGGGTAAATCTGTGATGTCTTCGCCATCGAGGAAAATACGGCCAGAGGTGGGCTTTTCAAATCCCGCTAACATGCGTAATAACGTCGACTTACCCGAGCCTGAGCCGCCGAGTAAGGCAAAGATTTCGCCTTTATTGATAGTTAATGACACGTCGTCGACAGCCCGCACGTCATCAAATAACTTGCTTACCCGCTCAATTCTGAGCAGTACTTTTTCTTGCGTCTTTGTTGTCGGTTTATTGGTGACGCCCGAGGTGATTGCCATAGTACTTCTCCACCCGAAAATGATGCGTCAATACGCTCAAACTCTGGGTTCAACACGATTAATGAATGAAAAGAGGTTAACCAAACTGTGTCAAATCCTATACGTGGATGAACTATGCATAGGATTGGACATAGCCAGTCTGCCAAGCTAGGGGCAAGCTAGGCTTGCCCCTTATCGACTATTGTCCGGACTTCACTTTGGTCCAAACACGGGTTAATACGCGTTGGATTTTCAAAGGACGGATTTCACCAATATAAAGTTTATCTAACACTTCTTGTGGTGGGTAAATCGCGGGATCGGTGCGGATAGCCTCATCAACCAGAGGTTGTGCAGGATCGTTCGGGTTAGCATAGGCGACATAGTTAGAGATAGGCGCTATGACTTCTGGACGGAGGAAATAGTTAATCAGCGTCAGTGCATTATCTGCGTTAGTCGAATCGGCTGGGATAGCTAACATATCAAACCACAGGTTGGCGCCTTCTTTTGGAATCGAGTAACCAATCTTATTGCCATTACCCGCCTCTTCAGCACGTGCTTTAGCTTGGAAAACGTCGCCAGAGAAACCAAAGGCCACACAAATGTCACCGTTTGCTAAGTCAGAAATATAGCGGGATGAGTGGAAATAGGTCACGTAAGGACGGATTTTTTCCAGTAACTCACCAGCTTTTTCATAATCGCTTGGGTTGGAACTGTTAGGATCTAAACCTAAATAAATCAGTGCTTGGGGCACCATATCGTCGGCAGAGTCCAGCATAGCAAAGCCACACTTAGAGATTTTTTCAGCATATTTAGGATTGAAGATCAGTTCCATTGAGTTGAATGGCGCATCTTCACCCACAGCCGCTTTCACTTTATCTATGTTGTAACCAATACCATTGGTTCCCCATAAATAAGGCACGGCATACTGGTTACCCGGATCGGCTTTCTCAAGTAGCTTCATCAGGGCGGGATTTAAATTTTTGAAGTTAGGTAGCTTAGCGCGATCTAAAGGTTTGAAAGCACCCGCTTTGATTTGCTTAGCGAGAAAGTGGTTAGAAGGGACAACGATATCGTAGCCACTACGACCAGACAGTAATTTAGCCTCAAGCACTTCGTTACTATCGAACACATCGTAAATTACCCGAATGCCCGTTTCTTTCTTGAAGTTTTCTAAGGTATCTTCCGCGATATAATCTGACCAGTTATACACGCGAACCACTTCTTCCGCTTGGGCCGCTGCGCTCGCTAATACGCTCGCAGTGACCAGAGCTAGAGTGGTCATCTTATTAAATAGCTTCATGCTTTCTCCTTTCTCGGGTAGCAGAATTGCTTAAGCAAATTCTGACATTGTGTCACCGGGCTATCCGGATATTGTTGTTATTTTCGACCAATGCTACACCTTACAAACCGCATCGGCAGTCTCTACGGCATGAGTTCCATGCCACCTTTATATCTTGCTGCAATTTGTTAAGTATCAGGTTTCGTGCCAAATTTTCGAGGCATCGGTATTGCATTAACACTCAAAAAAATAGACTAGATATGACACTGCTTGTACATATTGCAACATTAAGGCAAATGCCTCAAGTCCCTAAGTAATCGCAAAAACCACTAAAATAAAACACATTTTAAATATGACTAACAATTAGTTAGCGACTCTATCAAACGAGCGACTTAAAACAGTTAGGCATATTTCACTTCTCTAGCGGACACGCATCTGAATTGAATAATCACCTTAATCAACAAGCCATTAAAAACCATCAGATTATTTAACAAGTGAGTTGCACCGGTTGGGTGCAATCTCACTAAAACAGTGCACACCTCAGCCTTGGGATGACCGACATTAACCTCTGTTTTCCTTGGGTTAACGCGGCGACACTGTCAGTACACTCAATCCAAAAACATTACACAGTGAGCAATAGGAATTCACGTTCCCATGAGCTGACCACACGGCGGAAGTTTTCAAGTTCGGCCTGTTTCACCGCCACAAAACCTGTGGTGAAGGCTTCACCTAAATACTGCTTACAGGCATCACTTTCTTCCATCGCCGCTAACGCTTCTTCTAAGGTTAAAGGCAAACAATGGGTGTTGTTACTGCGGCTTTCGTTGGCTTTACCCTGCACTGGCGTCGAAGGTTTTAGCTGCTCAACCATGCCGATATAACCACACAATAAGCTCGCGGCAATTGCCAAATAACAGTTAGCATCGGCGCCGGGAATCCGGTTTTCGATACGACGGTTTTGTGGTGAAGACTCTGGAATACGTAATCCACAGGTGCGGTTTTCATCGCCCCACTCTAAGTTCACTGGCGCTGAAGTGCCGGGTAGGAAACGACGGAAAGAGTTAGCATTGGGTGCCATCAGCGGCAGCAACTCAGGGATGAATTTTTGCAGACCGGCGATATATCCCAAGAATAACTGGCTCTTAGTGCCATCTTCATTGGTGAAAATATTTTTTCCTGTCTCTTTATTGACCACACTCTGGTGAATGTGCATTGCACTACCAGGTTCGTCAGTCACAGGTTTGGCCATAAAGGTAGCGCAAACATCGTGCTTCAGTGCCGCTTCGCGCAAGGTGCGTTTAAAGATAAACACTTGATCAGCAAGGGACAATGGATTGCCATGGCTGAAGTTAATCTCCATCTGCGCAGGGCCATCTTCATGGATTAAGGTATCGATATCTAAACCTTGAAGCTCACACCAATCGTACATGTCTTCAAACATAGGATCGTATTCGTTGGCTGCATCGATAGAGAAAGACTGGCGGCCCGCTTCGGGTCGACCTGAACGGCCAATTGGTGGCTTTAGGGGTAAATCGTGGTCGTCACTACGACGGGTCAAATAGAACTCCATTTCAGGAGCGATAACCGGTTCCCAGCCCTGTTCGTCATAGAGAGACAAGACTTTTTTCAATACGTTACGTGGTGACAGCTCAATCGGATTACCCATTCTGTCGTAGCAATCGTGGATCACCTGCGCCGTGGCTTCGATGGTCCAAGGCAACATAAAAACAGCGTTTTCATCGGGTACACAGACAAAATCGATGTCCGCAGCATCGAGCAAGCTGTAGTAAACATCTTCATTCACAAAATCGCCGGTGACGGTTTGTAACAGCACGCTTTCGGGTAAACGCATGCCTTTTTCATCGAGAAACTTATCGACTGGTGCAATCTTGCCGCGGGCGATGCCAGTCATGTCACTGATAACACATTCGACTTCTGTGATTTTTCGTTCTTTTAAAAAAGCGATTAGCTTATTCATTATTATTTCACTCGAGTTGTAGCCCTGCGCCGGCATGCATCACCGAAGGCATTGAAAAGGGAGAGGTAAAACGGATTTTCGCTCACCTTCCACTCTGGATGCCATTGCACACCGAGGGCAAATTCTTTAGTACCTATTACGGAGAAAGCCTCCACTAACCCATCTGGAGCATAAGCTTCTGGCCGCAACCCAACACCCAGACGCTCCACGCCTTGAGTATGCACAGAGTTGACCTCTGCAGAGTTACGGCCCCAGGCCTCGTAAATAAGCCCCCCGGGCTCAACAGTAATACTGTGAGAAGCCCCATATTGCACATCTAAGGATGCGGTTTTATCTTCTCTATGTTCAATAAAGCCACCCACCTCATATAGCTTCTGGTGCAAACTGCCACCAAAAGCCACATTCATTTCTTGAAAACCGCGACAAATACCTAATACAGGTACCCCAGCAGCAATAGCAGCGTGGATCAGCGGCAAAGTCGTCGCATCACGTTTAGGATCATGGTGTGTACCAAGCTCGCTCGGTTGGCCTGCATAAAGATGGGGTTCTACATTAGAAGGAGAGCCAGTAAACAAAATACCGTCAAGACGTTCTAAAATCGCGTCTATCGGTAAATCGCCGCCTAACGATGGGATCACTAACGGCCAGCCTTTCGCGCCATTAACTACACCTAAAAGGTATTTTTCACCAACAATATTAAAGGGATGTGAACCCAGTTGTTGATTACAAGCAATAACACCTATGAGGGGCAAATCGGCTGACATATCTCACCTTTAGAATTCGTTTTACAAGCATAACGAACACTTTGTCTTTAAATGTTCATTTTTTCACACAGTACACCGAAATTTCACACTAGGCAAGAGGTTAAGCACTTGTTAAAGATTATTTCATCCACTTGTGTTTAATAAGCATAAATAACATGTAGTTAAACCTATATTTTGGTTATTTAATGTTATTTCATGTGAATAAAATAGTGCTTCAGCTGGCAAAAAACTCACTTTTAGCAGCGTAAATTAAACCGTATTCGAGCTAAATTTGAACCAATATTATTTACACAAAGAAGAGGATATATAACAAATATGACAGGATTAGAAAGGAGGTAAATCCGCAGTTGTGTTGAATAACAGTATTACGCCACTCACTTCTAGCGAATAAGTGGCCTAATATGTTGAATAATAGGGTAAGTTGATGACTTAACTAGAAGTTCGCAGGCGTAGTCGCACTCACCAGACGGCAAGGTTCATCAAAGGGATTGCGGAATCTATGGGGCACTTCACTATTAAAGTAGTAACTGTCACCCGCTTCCAAAATATACACTTCATCACCCACAGTGAGTTCGAATTTACCTTCGATCACCATGGCAGCCTCTTCACCTTCGTGCTTCAGCATTTCTTCACCCGTATCTGAACCGGGCGGATAAATTTCACTCATCACTGACATAGCGCGATTCGGATAATCACGGCCGATCAGTTTAAATTCAAGTGGTCCAGTGCCGATATCCAGTAATTCATTGGATCGATAGACGACCTTTTGCTCACTATCCGCAGAGGCTTCAATGGAGAAAAAATCCACTAAAGACATCGGGATACCCGACAGCACTTTTTTTAGAGAGCTGACTGACGGGCTAACACTGTTTTTCTCGATCATTGAAATTGTACTGTTAGTCACACCAGCACGTTTGGCCAATTCTCGTTGAGATAAGCCTTTCATTTTTCGAACAGTTTTGAGGCTGGCTCCAATATCCAAATTTCACATCCCCCTGAAGGCTCGGGTCAACCCCGATAGATGACGAACAGGTTGTTCAGGATAAACACCATCCTGAACGCATTTTCGCCCAAAAAGCGCGTGTTTTACTGCTTTCATTGTATTCTACATAAAAAGCGTGTTAAATAAAACGAACACTTTTTTGCGTCATGTTAAAAGTGTGATGAGTATACTGAGACAAGTCCAATTTACAATAAAAACAATTTTTTGGAGCCATAATGGCAAGCAAACCTCCAGTGCACAGCGAACAGTACCCACACTCTTATTATGTTGATACTGCTAAAGAAATTTATGCGCACCCACAACTCGAAGGCAGTATCAGTGCCGATGTCTGCATAGTGGGTGGCGGCTTTAGCGGTATCAATACCGCCATAGAACTCGCACAGCGCGGCATGAGTGTCGTCCTATTAGAAGCCAAGCGCATTGGCTGGGGCGCATCGGGGCGAAACGGCGGCGAACTCATTCGCGGCATAGGCCATGACCCTTCGCAATTTCACAGTGAAATAGGCACTGAAGGTGTTCAAGCAATTCAACAGATGGGCTTTGAAGCCGTCGAAATTGTGCGAAATCGCATACAAGAACACAGTATCGACTGCGATCTGCAAATGGGTTACTGCGACTTAGCAGTTAAACCTCGCCACATGGATGAGCTTGAAGAAGAATTTAGCGCACTCAAGGCCATGGGTTATCAGCAAGAAATCAAGCTGTTAACTAAGCCACAATTAGGTGAAGTCATAGGCTCAGATTTTTATCAAGGTGCGCTGGTCGATATGGGCAGCGGCCATTTACACCCGCTGAATCTTGCTCTGGGTGAGGCACGCGTCGCCCGTAATCTGGGCGTGCAATTGTTTGAATACAGCGCCGCCGAAAAAACCATTCAAGGCGCTAAACCTAAGGTCATGACCGCCAAGGGCGAAGTCACTTGCCAATACTTAGTACTGGCTGGCAATGCGTATATTGGCCACAAACTTAACAGTTTTGTTGGGGGTAAAGTATTACCCGCTGGCAGTTATTTATTGGCGACCGAGCCCTTAACTGAGGCCCAATGCGCGAGCATTATCCCGCAGAATATGGCCTTCGCCGATATGCGAATTGCCTTAGATTACTTTCACTTATCCGCAGATCGTCGACTGCTGTTTGGTGGCCTTTGTACTTATTCGGGTAAAGACCCCAGAGATATTGAAGCGGCACTGAGACCGAATCTGGAGAAGGTGTTTCCACAGTTAAAAGGCGTGCGCATCGATTATGAATGGGGCGGCATGATAGGCATTGGCGCGAACCGTATGCCACAAATTGGTCGCCTGCCCGATGCCAATAATATTTTCTACGCCCAAGCCTATGCAGGACATGGGGTGAATGCCACTCATATGGCGGCAAAACTACTGGCCGAGGCTATTTGCCAACAGGCGGGACATTTCGATGTGTTCGCAAAAATCAAACACATGACCTTCCCCGGCGGCCCGACATTCCGCTCACCTATGCTCGCGGCTGGCATGCTGTATCACAGATTTAAAGACTTGTTTTAAAGCTTATTTAAAGCATTTTTCAAGAACAGATGTTAAGGGCTGGTCTTAAGGACTGGTTTTAAACCATAACGCATGATGCCCATCGGATAAACAATCAGATGGGCATCATTGTCATATGCGCGAGCCATTTAACCACTCGCTATTTAGATACGAGTCATTCAACTGCAAGTCATTCTTTACAATTAGGGCTGCAACAACGCTAAGCCTCGCCTAAGAGATCGCCGCGTTCTAACAAGCATAACAACTTTTAAAAGCTAATTTGCTCTCGCTAATCTCTGCCGCTTTCGACGCCTTGCCCACAGGATAAAAGGGATTGACCCGAGATAATGCACGACTAACGCCACCACAACGCCAAAACCAATCCCACTGGTGGTTAAAGGTATTCCTGGCTTAAAGTTACTGACGGTTTTCTCAAGATAATCAAAGCGAACGGGGTTAAACATATAAGCAGTTTTTTCAAACAAATTGCCCGTGTTAAACATCGCCAAGCCCTGTGTTAACTCTTTATAAAGCGCGATTGTCTGCACCTTTTGCTCGGCGTCGGCACGCACGCTTGGCTCCTCATTTTGCTGGTGACGAGCAATCATGGCCTCAGCATCAGCATCAGCATAATGATATTCCTTAGCCGTTGCCTCGTAACCTTCTACCTGCCATTGGGTAGATGCATAGAGTCCAGCGAGAAATTGCTGATAATGATCAGCCAGTTGCGGCAACTGCAAGGCAATCACAAGAATCAACCCAAAAACCAACTTATCAATCAATCTGCCAATCAAGGGATCCTCCTTGGTGATGTAGCCAAACAACGCAGTGGTTACGACACTGCAATGACATAATGCTCAAAACTGAACTGACTCAATCAATGCACAGCACTATTAGCACTCAATCGGCAGATCGGTACGACTGCCCCAATCCGCCCACGAGCCATCATAGAGGATGGGATGCGTATGCCCTGCCGCAACCGAAGCTAAGATTAAAATACACGCCGTAATCCCAGAGCCACAGCTAAATATCCGTGCGGACTTGTCCGCTGCTAACCCTTGATAAATAGCCTGTAACTCACTGGTATTTTTGATTTTATTGCCATCGAGCACTTGAGCGAAGGGTAAGTTAACCGAGCGAGGAATATGTCCTGAGCGCACACCGGGGCGCGGCTCACTCACTTGGCCTAAAAAGCGTGGCGCACCACGGGCATCGACAATAGCGGTTCCGGCATCTTCGATACGTGATAACACGGCCTCGGCATCCATCACCCGCTCGGGGTGGTATTGCAGCACATCAGCTAATGTATCGATATCCGTCGGGCCGTAATCGACGCCTTCGGCTTGATAACGCGATGAGGTGATGCGGTCTTCTTCAATCCACTGAGGCAAGCCACCATCGAGTACATAGACTCGATTAAAGCCCATAACTTTAAAGGTCCACCACGCCCGTGGAGATGAATAAATGCCTTGGTTATCATAGATAACGATAACACTGTCGGCCTCAATCCCAAGTTGCGCTATCCCTTGGCTGAATTGTTCAAACGTCGGCAAGGCATGGATTTGAGTTGAAGTCTTATCGCAAAACACATTTTCCAAGTCGAATCGACGTGAGCGCGGAATGCAAATAGGCTCATCGTAAACCAGAGGTTCTTTACCAATAACGGTTTCCATACTGGCATCGAGCAAGACTAAATGGGGATCGGTGAGGTGTGCTTCGAGCCACTGCGTACTTACTAGTGGGTATTCCATAGCGGGTCCTTTTACTGTTATCCAAATCTGCCGCTAGTCTCTCACCAAATGCCGTAAAGCCCAAATATCGGCTTAACAAATTGTCTGCTTTGGGATTTTATTTAAAAGCGTCGACTCGGTTTCATACACTCAATCATTAAATTGCGGCGAAGCAGTGTTTCAAGATAGCTTTTCGAGACAACCCTTTCGAAATAATCCTTTTCAAAATAGCCGCTACTTAATCACTTCTATTTTCACGTCAATCAAACCAGAGGAAGTGTTGCCTATGCTACTGAACGCCGATTTAGACAGATCAATAATGCGGCCACGCACGAAAGGCCCTCTATCATTGATTTTTACAATCACACTTTTGCCATTATCAACATTAGTGACCTTAACGCTCGAACCAAAGGGTAACTTTTTATGCGCCGCCGTCTTTAATTTATGTTTGTAAAACTCACCGCTGGCCGTCTGCTTATTTTGATGTTTATCCCCATAAAAGGAAGCCTGACCCGATTCAGTGAATCCCACCCAGTTACCATTTTCACCCGTCTGCATTGAAGAACAGCCAGCCAAAAAACTTAGCAATGCCAGCACAGCTAGTTTGACGAAATTGAACGGCCTAATTAGGTTTTGAAGTGCATTCACATAACACCCTATCTAATGAGTGAACGCTTTGCTGACGAGCGATAGGCTCAGCAAAAGTCACGGGGAAAATAACCAACAACCTTAGATGGCAAAGCTCTAAGGTTGCATCCTAAAAGATCAGAACAAGAAACAATAAATTCCCACGAGGCTACAGCAGTTGCACGCTAAAATCACGTATTTACAGGTGAATGCTCTCTGTTTGAAGTCAAAAGGTTGCGAACATACTGACTTAAAAACAGACAGAATAGCGTTAAAAATAGAGGCCTAGTACGACTAAATAACTTGTTTGGTAACTTAAATGCTGGCCCCTACTAATGGGCAAGCCATGATGTTCACTCACCGACACGCAGCAAGTCCCTCCCTGGATGCTCGACCGCCCCATCTGATGTGAAAGGATTCACAAATGCCGCGATGGCATGGATGCCAAAGAGCGGCCATGGGGCGGACGGTCGTCTCGCTAATCACCATGGCTCACCTTTTTGGCATTAACGTAACCTGCGGTTTTGAAGTAGATACTGGGCACGCTTTTGGACAGAAGTACTTTAAGAATTTCTGGATAGCACTGCTGAAGGATCAAACTTGGTCATTTAATTCTTTAAGTGCTGGCTTATGATGAGCCATGGCATTCGCTCACCGACACGCAGCAAGTCCGTCCTTGGATGCTCGACCGCCCCGTCCATGGGGCGGACGGTCGTCTCGCTAATCACCATGGCTCACCTTTCTAGCATTGGCGTAGTCAGTAAGTTTTAAAGAAATAAACAGCACGTTTTTGGACAGAAACCGTTTAGAGTATTGAGTCTAGTTAAGTTCTATTGGATTAGAAAAAATACCTCCTTTTATTCGCTCCCTAATCCGCTACGACCTGACGATGGTTCAGTTTTGTCTATGGGTGTCCATTTAGTGTGTTACTTTTCGATGCAAATGGTAGTTCGGTTTTTATCGCAAACTAACAACGCAAGCATATTTTCAAAGACACCTGAATCACAACACTCAAATCTTGTTTGATTTATTTCAAACCTTAAATGGACTGCCTTTGATATTTTCATGCCTAAAGATTTTATCAAGAGTGGCTAGTGATTTATCAGAAAGCCCCTGCGTAAAGAGAAGGGTTAAGTTATGTTTTGCCCTTGAACAGCTGACATAAAACAAGTTTCTATTTCGTTCAAAAGTATCACCTTTTCCTTTTGGAACACCGTCTTCCATCCATTCAAGCATTTGATCCCAGTTGTAGTGACTCCAGCCACGGCCACAAACTACTAGAACATTATCAAACTGGGCGCCTTTTACCCCATGCTTAGTTGAAAAAGGGGTTTTATCATTTATGTACTCGGCCAAATTTATGACTTCAGAGTAACGCACAGCGCGAAGACGCCTAATTTTTTCGACAAAACTCAATTCATCTGGTTCCAATGACTCTTGATCTCGGGCGGATAGTGTTTGATAGCGGACTTCAGAATCCGCGACTTTTGCCGGCACTCTTGGCATATTCGTAATTATCAACAGGTCTAAAACATCACCGATTGTAGAAGTCTCTCTAAGCCGCATTAACCTTGCTAAATTCTCATTCCAAGCGGTTTTGTCAGCTTGCGACGTTAAGTAGGAGCGGCTTTTCTTTTTAATCTGAAGCAATTCACCATACATACGTTGTTGGAAAGCTAGCGCAGTCGACTCAACAGTTTCGACAAAGAACTCAATGTATTTGTCATTTTTTTTCAGATAGTCTTCTGAATATTTGAAGCAATCTGCGAGATTTTTGAATTTCTGTTCGGTAGCTATCAGGTTATTCGTCAAGAACAGTATTTTGGTTTTAGATAACGACATATCCCAACCATGCTCAACCATTAATGATTTGGTTTGCTGGATAAATCGTCTAGTTTCTTCCTCAGGAAGATCGTCTTTCCAATGTGCACCAGCTAGCCGAGTACCTTGCCATTCATTTGAATGGTAAACCTTTATACTTCCTGTGGAGTTGGGGTCTGATTCAGCCTGAGGTAACTCGGGACGCATGCGATTGAGGCATTCAACAATATCTTTATCAGAACGAAAATTGGCTCGTTTGCCAATCTCGATGATTTTCCTTGCAGGACTGCTAATCAAACCGCAAGCTGACGAACCGTATATTTTTTGCCAGTGATCGCCAAAAAGACCAACAACAATTCCTGAGTCATTATCAATAAGGTTTTGCACGATACTTTCGGCAAGCGCGCTATCAGTGTCTTGATATTCATCAATAAAGATAATTGGGAATTTGCTTTTCAGTAATTTCTGGAATTTGGGAAACGCTAACATACGAGCCATTAACGCGACAACGTCGTCATGATGGAGAGAAATTTCATGTTCTTTAATCGACGCAAAACCTAAATCGTACTTAACCGTTTGATTACCAATCCCTGCCGATTCTGCAATTCTCTCTTGCCACTTTGCTCCAAGGGTAGGAATAAGTTGTCTCAACTGCTCCTGGTAGTTTTGTAAAACCCTCCAACTGAAAGCATGAATCGTATCCGCAAAAATGACCGGATTATTATCGGTTCTTGCCTTGATCTCGTCTTTGGCCACGTTTGTATAAGTGATACAGGCAACGTGTTTTCCAGAGACTAAAAACTCATTAGCACGTAAAGAAATCAGATACTTGAGCGACTCAATCAACGAATAGGTTTTTCCCGCTCCAGCACCGGCTTCCAATCTGAAACATTGCCCTTGCTTAATACAACCTCTTAAGCTTTCTAGCGTTTCAGCTGATGCTTGTGCTGCTGGGCTCAGTGTTGTCATGGTTGCACTCCTGCAACAGCTGCAGCTGGGTCATCGTCTAACCACGCACACCCTTCTTGAATATACTTTGGAACCAGCCAATCCGTATTACTTATGCAATATTCAATAGCGAAGTCCGCTTTGCTCTTTTTGCCGATCTCTTTTGCAGCCTCAAAAACAGCAGCCTCAAGTGCGGAACCAGTTAAGTTATCTAGCTGGAATAACTCGCTATTAGCCAAGATAAATGCATCTTCAAAGCTACGGCCGCATAAGCCACTAACATCTTCATCTACCTGAAAGGCAAGTCGCCGGCATCCGAAAATTTTAGAACCTGAATCTTTAGCTCTAATAGCAGCTAAGTCAGAATAACCCTCTCCGCCAAACCATCTTGAAATGCCGACGTTACTCGACCTATCACCGTGGCTCACCATTACAGCGGCATGATGTTGTTTCGAATAAACTGCGTCTAGGTCAGTAATAAAGAGGGTTTTAAGCTCAAGAAAATCTATGAATTTGTAGAAGTGATGTGCATAAGCGCCACCAATTTCGACAACTGACAGGTATTTCTGCCTTAAGTTAGTACCTAAAGCAGCATCAACTTTTTTAATCATTTGAGGCAACAATATCCTTTCAGTCGCCCCTTCAACAAGGATCGCTCGGTCTGCAAAATACAGGTCGCATTTTGTGAGCGTCAGGTATTTATGCAAAAACTCTTTGTCGCATGCTGCTTCGTCACTTTGGAAAGCAATACCCAGATCCTTAACTTTGGTCTCGTTTCCATTTTTGGAAAGGAAATAACGAACTTTGCTAAAATCAGCTTCGTTAGCAATATGCGAGGAATGAGTACTTACGATAAATTGTACAGGCCACACCTGCTGGTCATTTAGCTCACGCTGGAACTGCTCAACAATTTGCTCAAGCTGTCGAATAAATACTTCCTGCATTTGCGGATGAAGATGTGCCTCGGGCTCTTCTATGAAAATTACATGCCCTTTCGGTGGCGTTTGATGGCTTTGAAACTCACGGAAATACTCATAAATTCGGAAGAGGATAAAGATTAGATTCCGCATTCCCAATCCGTTATAGGTTTCAGGCAATGTAAAATGATCATCTCGTTGATAAAAAACGCGGGTATGACTTTCCAGCAGTGATTTAACATTGAGTTCGGTTGCTGCGCTTAAATTTGGATCGTGCAGACCAGGATATCCAAAAATATTTAAGGTGGGAAGTAGAGCTTTCACCCTTGCCTGAAAGTCAGTATCAACGACTTGTTGTAATCCTTCGACGACAGTATTAATTTCAGCTGATTGCGCCTTAAAAGCTTCTGGCGCACCAACACTACTCGCACTTTTGAAAATATTACCTAACGATTTACCAAGCACATCACGTTCATTGTGCGTTTCGTCATCTAAACCGCGTTGTGCATTTATAAGACCCGACAGCAGCAATTTTTTAAATGATGAAAACTCAAGTCGAGCTTTGTTGTCCAGGTTTGTCGGCTCGACCGCGTAAACGGTAGCCTCGTAGTGCAATCCAATCCGTGATCTAAGATCCGAGAAATATTGCTTCCTGTTTGTGCTATCCAGCCCACTAAAAAACTCGCTGATCTTACCGTTTTTTAGTTGATAAGAAATCAGGATAATGGTTTCAAATAGTTGGTCGTCAAAATCGATAATAAAGTCGCCAAGTACGCCATACTCATCCGCATTTTCTTGATAATTAATGAGTAACTCTAGCTCGATCGTTGGAAGCATCGACCTAACAACGTCATCTTCAGCGCCGCCTTGCAGAGCATTCAGCGCATCTTCGAAACCTGTAAGACAGGATTGATTGAAATCCTCATAACGCACCTTCGGACCGGCAGGATTCAGAAAACTGCGAAAAGCCTCCGCAAATGAAGTTTTCCCAGTATTGTTACGTCCAACAATAAGGGTTGTTTTTTCATCAATCGAAAATGACACATCTTTGAGCAGACGATAGTTTTTAATTCGTACATTTTTTATTTTCACTTTTCATCCCTGACTTAAATTTTATCCGGTAATAATTGACACTTTGCAGCCTTACTATAATTTGGTCAATCGTTGCGTTTCAGAGTGAGCCTAAAGTCACGCTACTAAATCATTTAGGGGCAATATTTTTTAGCTAAACGAACAGCAGAAGTGTTAGTTAAGATTGGCATTGTTGCAACTGTGACCGTTGGCGGCATGGATGCCGTCGTCGAGCCCTCAGGGACGAGTTTATGGCGAGTCACAGGGGAAACAATGACAATTCATGCTGCAAACTGACAACAAAGTTATCTTGCTTTGGGGCAATAGCTTTTTCGCAGAACGGCAGCGAGAGGGTTGGTTAGGATTGGCATTGTTGTAACAGTGACCGTTGGCGACATGGCCGCTTTTTCACATCCCTGCGAACACGGCATATACACTTCCGTGTGCTGTAGATGTTGCCGTCGAGCCTAGAGGGATTCTTCTTTTTAAATCTAAAGACGGCGAATCACAGGGGAAAGAATGGCAATAAATGCAGCACAACTGACGATTCAATGATCTTGCTTGGGGTAAAGACGCCCTAAAAATAAAAAACCTCTTTCCATGTAATATGAAAAGAGGTTTTAGTATTGAGCAAAAGCGGCTCCTTCTTTTATATAGACAAAAAAGAGCGGTTATAAAAACTAAGCGCTTATAGCACGATCCAAGTCGCTTTCAATTCTGTATATTTGTCGAAGGAATGCAGAGATTTATCTCGGCCATTACCTGACTGTTTATAGCCACCGAATGGCGCTGTCATGTCGCCGCCATCGTAATGGTTGATCCACACCATGCCAGCGCGCAGGGCTTTGGCAGTTTTATGGGCCTTGCTAATATCCGATGTCCACACGCCAGCGGCTAAACCGTAGATGGTATCGTTGGCGATTGATATCGCTTCTTCCATGCCATTAAATTCAATGACAGATAACACAGGGCCGAAGATCTCTTCGCTGGCAATCTTCATCTGATTGTTTACGTTAGAAAATACCGTTGGTTGCACATACACACCGCCCGTATCGGCCATGACTTGGCTGCCACCGTGGACTAAGGTCGCGCCTTCATCTTTACCTGCTTTAATGTAACTGAGTACTGTGTCTAACTGTTGTTTATCGACAACGGCGCCGCTCACAGTCGCAGGATCGAGTGGATGACCCGGATGCCATGAGGCTAGCTCCTCTGCAATAAGCGCAATAAGCTCATCTTTCACCCCAGATTCCACCAGCAAACGCGAACCTGCGGTGCAAACTTCACCTTGGTTAAAAGCAATGGCTTCGGCTGCAGCAACGGCGGCGGCTTTCAGATCTGGCGCGTCATTAAAGACGATATTGGGGCTCTTGCCTCCGGCCTCTAACCACACGCGTTTCATGTTCGACTCGCCAGCATAAATCATTAATTGTTTTGCGATTTTGGTGGAACCTGTAAACACCAACGTATCCACATCCATATGCAGGGCTAAGGCTTTACCTACGGTATGACCAAATCCTGGCAACACGTTTAGTACGCCTTGGGGGATCCCGGCTTCAATGGCGAGTTGCGCCATGCGGATAGCCGTTAAGGGTGATTTTTCAGAGGGTTTTAACACCACACTGTTACCCGTGGCAAGTGCAGGCCCAAGCTTCCAACACGCCATCAGCATAGGGAAGTTCCACGGCACAATCGCAGCGACAACACCGACAGGTTCACGGGTGATCATGCCTATTTCATTGTGAGCGGTTGGTGCGAGTTCATCGTAAATTTTATCAATCGCTTCGCCAGACCAGCGAATCGCACGGGCAGCGCCCGCCACATCCACTGCTTTAGAGAAACGAATAGGTTTACCCATGTCGAGGGTTTCTAACAATGCGAGTTCATTGGCATTTTCTTCGAGTAATTCGGCGAAACGTATCATCACTTGTTTGCGCTTTACTGGAGACTGCTGTGACCAAACACCAGACTCAAATACGCTGCGGCCATTGGCAACCGCAAGATTGGCGTCCGCCAGATCGCAACTCGCCACTTTTACCAGTAAGCGGCCATCGATAGGGCTAATACAACCAAAGGTGTTACCCGAAACGGCATCTTGGTATTCGCCATTGATAAACGCCTTCCCATTAATAGACAGGCTGGCAGCAAGACTTTCCCATTCGCTGCGTTTCTTCGGTGTGCTCATGATGACCTCTTAATAGTTCGCATAGGTGTGGTTTATCGTTCATCGACAAGAAATAGTGTTCAGTGACGACATTAGCGCAAATGCTACACATCATCACAGTCGTAATCCGAGCTTCAGATTACGCTGTTTGAGCAATAAAATTCAATATTTTTTACAAAAATAGCTTTTTTGCCACAAATAACTGCACACAGCTCTTCCATGTTCATTATTTCTAACATAGCATAGCAAATATTAGCCACCCTAAAACAAGACCTGAAAATACAGGACAAGGTAGACACTATGGCCGATTTGCCGCTCAATTCCTCAAGTGATGCTTCACATCAATCTTCAACTGAGCATCCCTCACTTGAACATTTCTGGATGCCTTTTACCGCCAACCGCCAATTCAAAGCCAACCCGCGGTTACTCACCAAAGCGGAAGGCATGTATTACACGGATATTGATGGCAATAAGGTATTAGATGCTACCGCCGGTTTATGGTGTTGTAACGCAGGCCATGGTCGCAAAGAAATCAGCGAAGCGGTCAGCAAACAAATTAAAGAGATGGATTACGCGCCCTCCTTCCAAATGGGTCACCCTATCGCCTTTGAACTTGCCGAGCGCTTAGTCGAGCTAAGTCCTGAAGGATTAAACAAAGTCTTCTTTACTAACTCAGGTTCTGAGTCCGTCGATACTGCACTTAAGATGGCACTTTGCTATCACAGAGCCAACGGTCAAGCCTCACGCACTCGCTTTATCGGGCGCGAAATGGGTTACCACGGTGTCGGCTTTGGCGGCATCTCTGTGGGTGGGTTAAGCAATAATCGCAAGGCATTTAGCGGCCAATTACTGCAAGGCGTCGATCACTTACCGCACACCTTAGATATCCAAAATGCGGCATTTACCCGTGGACTCTCGCACTTTGGCGCAGAAAAAGCCGAGGTATTAGAACAGCTTATTACCCTGCATGGCGCCGAAAATATTGCCGCCGTAATCGTTGAACCAATGTCGGGTTCTGCAGGGGTGATATTGCCGCCACAAGGTTACTTAAAACGTCTGCGTGAAATCACTAAAAAGCACGGCATCCTGCTGATTTTTGATGAAGTTATTACCGCTTTTGGCCGTGTTGGCGCCGCTTTTGCGAGTCAACGTTGGGGCGTTATCCCAGATATAATCACCACGGCTAAAGCCATCAATAACGGTGCGATTCCTATGGGCGCAGTGTTCGTGCAAGATTTTATCCACGACACTTGCATGCAAGGCCCTAATGAACTGATTGAGTTCTTCCATGGCTACACCTATTCCGGTCATCCAGTGGCCGCGGCTGCGGCGCTTGCCACCCTATCGATTTATGAGAATGAGCAATTATTCGAGCGCAGTTTTGAGCTTGAACGCTACTTTGAAGACGCAGTGCACAGCCTCAAAGGGTTGCCGAATGTGATTGATATTCGCAACACAGGGCTGGTCGCTGGGATTCAATTCTCCCCTAACGCTCAAGGCGCGGGTAAACGGGGTTACGGCGTGTTTGAACACTGCTTCCGCCACGGCACTTTAGTGCGAGCCACGGGCGACATTATTGCCATGTCACCACCACTGATTGTCGATAAACGCGAGATAGACCAAATGGTTAATAGCCTAAGCGATGCCATTAACGCCGTTGGATAATAGCGCCAGCTTTTCGTTCCACTCTCACATTTAACACCCCGCTGCGGCGGGGAACATCAAAGGTTAACTATGCTCAAGATCACTCACTTTGTTAATGGTCAGCACACTCCTGCCAGTACCAGAACCCAAGATATTTTTGAACCCGCCACGGGTGAACTACGTGGCCAAGTCTCACTCGCAAGCGAAACTGAAGTGGGTGAAGCCATCGCAATCGCTAAAACCGCCTTTGAAACATGGTCACAAGTCACGCCGCTCAACCGTGCTCGAGTGCTATTTAAATTCAAAGCCTTAGTTGAGCAGAACCTAGATGAAATGGCGCAACTTATCACCCGCGAGCACGGCAAAGTGATCGACGATGCTAAGGGCGAGTTGATCCGTGGTCTCGAAGTGGTCGAGTTTGCCTGTGGTATTCCGCACTTGCTTAAAGGTGAACACACCCAGCAAGTGGGTGGCGGCGTCGATTCTTGGTCAGTTAATCAAGCTTTAGGTGTTGTCGCAGGCATAGCGCCCTTTAACTTCCCCGTGATGGTTCCCATGTGGATGTTCCCAATCGCGATTGCCTGCGGTAACACCTTTATTATGAAACCCTCGGAAAAAGACCCAAGCTCAGTGATGCGTATTGCTGAGCTGCTTAAAGAAGCGGGTCTTCCCGATGGCGTGTTTAACGTGATTAACGGCGACAAAGAAGCCGTCGATACCTTACTCACCCATAAAGATGTGCAAGCGGTGAGCTTTGTGGGCTCAACGCCTATTGCCGAATACATCTACAGCACAGCCTCTAAACATGGCAAACGCGTGCAAGCCTTAGGCGGCGCGAAAAACCATATGTTACTCATGCCAGATGCGGATTTAGATCAAGCCGTTAGCGCCTTAATGGGTGCAGCTTACGGCAGTGCTGGCGAGCGTTGTATGGCGATTTCAGTCGTGCTCGCGGTAGGTGATGTGGGCGATGCGTTAGTGGAAAAACTGCTACCGCAAATCCAAAGCTTAAAAGTCGGCAACGGCCTGACGCCAGAGATGGAAATGGGTCCGCTGATCTCAAAACAGCACCTTGCCAAGGTCACCCAATATGTTGAAGCCGGTGTGCAAGAAGGCGCAGCGCTGCTGGTCGATGGCCGTAAACTGAGTGTTGAAGAAAATCCACAGGGCTATTTCCTCGGCGCCTGTTTGTTCGACCACGTCACGCCTGAAATGAGCATCTACCGCGAAGAAATCTTTGGCCCAGTGCTGGCGATTGTGCGCGTGAAAGATTACCCAACGGCGCTTGAGCTGATTAACCAACATGAATTTGGCAATGGCACGGCGATTTTCACCCAAAGTGGTGAAGCGGCAAGACATTTCTGCCACCACGTGCAAGTCGGTATGGTTGGGGTGAACGTGCCGATCCCGGTACCAATGGCGTTCCACAGTTTTGGCGGTTGGAAGCGATCACTCTTTGGGCCGCTGCATATGCATGGTCCAGATGGCGTGCGTTTTTATACCAAACGTAAGGCAATTACTGCCCGCTGGCCCGTAGGTAAACAGACTCAAGCCGAGTTTGTAATGCCTACGATGAAATAGCCGAATGTCAGCTCAACAAGGAAATCGCAAATGACTGTGAGCATCAACGCCATTATTCGCTTTGCTACGGCGCAAACACCCGTCGAGACCTATCAGTTACCGGCGGAAAAGTTGTTAGCAGGCAATCCAACTCAAGGGCTAGAGAATCATTATTCTAGTCCTTGTGATCAATTTCACAGTGGAATTTGGCAAAGTGAATCAGGCGCTTGGAAAATAAACTACACTGAATACGAGTACTGCGAAATCCTCGAAGGGATAAGTGTTATCACAGATCTTCAAGGTCAATCGCAGACGTTCACTGTGGGCGACAGGTTTATTATACCCGCGGGTTTTCAAGGCACTTGGGAAGTCGTGGAACCCTGCCGCAAGGTTTACGTCATTTTCGAACAAAAGTGAGATCAACGAGGCTGATGTTAGCCTCAAAAAAGCTAAGGTATCTTAGCAATAACTCGCCATGAGGTCACAGCAACGGGTTTTCCTAGGCTGTTGTTTGGCAAACTAACGGATGCACTGGCGCAATTGAATAATCATGGCCGCCAGTAACACGTCCGAGTCAACAAAGAAAATGGGAGAAATACCGTGTATAACAATCTGAATAAAAAACGGCTGGTACAGCTTGTCGGACTCGCGCTAACCACGACCCTATTCTCCGGCATGGCCGCCGCCGAAGTAACAGGGGAAATTAGTCTCACTAACGACTATCGTTTCCGCGGCGTTTCACAAACCGCTGGCGATCCAGCCCTGCAAGGCGGTATTGATTGGAGCTTCGACTCGGGTTTCTCTGTCGGCGCTTGGGCAAGTAACGTGGATTTTGATGAGCCAGGTTATAACGGCCCTGCTATCGAATACGATTTCTATGTCGCCTATGGCGGTGAGATCAACGAAGATCTGACCTACGACATTACCCTTAACCGTTATAACTACTCAGGCGAAAGTGACATTGGCTATTTTGAAGTTACAGCTGGCATGGATTATAAAGGCTTTCGTGCCGCTTACTGGTACACCAATGACTACGGCGGTAGTGATTTAGACTATCACTATGCTGAGCTTAACTATTCCTATGAATTTGTTGAGAACTGGAGTATCGATCTGCACTATGGTTACAACGTTGGTGATGCATTGGATGACGGTGAAGGCTTTGATAGCTACTCAGATTACTCTGTTGGCGTATCGACTGAACTGTCAGGCTTTGGGCTTTCTCTCGCTTGGTTAGGCACAGATCTTAGCGGCGACCAAAAGGTCTCTGATGGCGCATTCAAAACCTCAGATACCATACTTGCGAGCGTAAGTTACGCGTTCTAATTTGGCCTTAGTATAAAGTTCGTAACAACCGCTTAGATAAACTAAGACACAAAAAAGCCCTCATCATCGAGGGCTTCTTTTTAGCTATTTAAGCTGACTGGTCTACCAACTACGCATCTTATGGCCTTTCACCGCGTAGAACAGGATGAACAGATAACAGGGCAACATCACAATATAACCGCCCTGCATGCCCATATCTGTCGCCGAGCTCATTAAGCCCCAAGACACTGGACCAAAGGCGCCACCAGCAATCCCCATAATGAGAAGCGCAGAACCCGTACTGGTCAATTTGCCCATCCCAGACAAGGCTAGCGGCCATACTGCAGGCCAAACGATCGCATTGGCTAAACCAAGGAAGGCAATCATCAACAGGGTGTCAGGCAGCGCAATGCCACCAAAAGGCACTAACACAACATTCGCGATAGCGTAGGAGTTATTGTCGCCGAACAAAATACCGCATGTCAGTAACAAACCCAGAATAGCCGACACCATTAAAGCCTTAGGCTGTGAAATAAAGCGAGGAATTAACAGGATACCAAGCGTGTAACCTAGCACCATACACACCATGGTATAGGAGGTCATCACGCCGTAATGTTCAACCCCGAGTGATAACGCAAAAGTGCCTATAGTATCACCGGCGATCACTTCCACAGCCACATAAACAAACAGTGCCAACACGCCAAAGGCTAAGTTAGGGTGAGACAGCGCCGCTTTAAGTTGGCCTTTATCGGTATTTTCAACGGCTTCATCTTCATTGGATAATTCTGGTAATGGGGATTTTTTTACCGCCAGTGCTAAAATGCCGATAAAAATCGCCATGCCTAAATACGGCAATACTAAACCGTCTGCCATTTCATCAATTTGAATTTGAGTCAGCTCAGTACCAATACGGTCTTTAAAGCTGTCTAAAATCAGTGCAGAGAACACCACAGGCGCAATCACACCCGCACCTTTGTTCAAAATGCCCATCACGCTCACGCGGGCAGCGGCGGATTCTTCAGGGCCTAAACGCACCACATAAGGGTTAACCGCAGTTTGTAATAGGGTTTGGCCTGCACCCATCACTAATTGGGCCAATAGGAACAAGGCAAATATTTGGGTTTCCGCGGCGGGGATAAACAGTAAACCCGCCAGCATCATCACGCCCATGCCGATCGCCATACCATTCTTATAACCGACTTTGCGAATAAGCCAAGCGGATGGCAAGGCAGTAAAGGTCACTGCGATATAAAAAGAAAACAGGATCAACGACGCTTGAAAGGGATTGAGTTGCAATATTTGTTTCAAATATGGCATCAAAGACCCATTCAACCAAGTGGCGAATCCGAGGATGAAAAAGAGAGCGGCCACTATGGCCATGGGGAGAAAGCTGCTTTTTTGCTGGCTTTTATCGAGTGTCATTTCCATAAACCTGCTTCTTATAGTAATTAATTATTGAGGTGATAACGGGGTTTAAATTAATGCCTAAGTTCCCGAATATCCGTATCGCGACTCGTCCGCAATGGCTAATGTTATCATCCAAACGCACCATTGTTTCAGTGATGTTAAAACAAATAACACAAAAAGACAACGCTGTCATTTAATAAATTCTCGCGAATATTCCCTCGTAATCATCGATTGGCCAACTGATAAGTTATAAGTAAGTGATGACTAACATCCAGAAAATAATGTAAAAAAAGCCGCAGACACTGAGTGCGTGCGGCTGATCTCAAGCTATTAAGCCAACTGACTAAATTCTGACAAAAATATTGCGGCGATACATCCAATATAAAACCAGCCACTGCACCGCGAGCAAGCTGATAACCGCAGCTAACGCTTGAGCGCTTTCAGGCAAGGCCAGCACTAAGCCACCAAACACGCTTTGAGCGATATATTTCCAATCCACTAAGCTCGACGCTAAGTAAATAATGATGGCGTTGGTGCCTATCACCACGAAGAAAAATGCGGATTTTTGCCACTTAAGCACATCGACTAAGGCATAGAATACCGCCAGCAGTATCATGCTCCAGCCCGACGTCACCAGCACAAATGAACTGGTCCACAGCTCTTTATTGACCGGAATAACAAGATCTAACAGCCAACCGAAGGCTAACAAAATGCCACCCGCAGCGGCGAGCAATCCCACTTTGGCCCACTCTCCTTTAGGATGGGATTTAACAATAAAGTGGCCGACAAACACACCCGTTAACGCATTGACGATGGCGGGAATAGTCGACAGTAAACCTTCAGGATCGGGCGTGCGTCCCTGATAGCTCACGCCGGGTAATAAAATCGAATCGACATAGGCATTGATGGATTCCGTTGGCGAGAGCACGCCGGCCTGTCCACCAGGGAAAGGCAACCAAAGTTGCATTGCGCCATAACCGAGCAAAATGCCCAAGGCGACGATAATTTGGGTTCGTAGACTCGTGTGCCACACCAATAATGCGGCAAAGAACCATGCAAAGGCGATTCGACCTAACACACTGGCATAGCGAATTTTTTCAGGATCGGCAGGCGCGCCTGTACCCCAACCGTGATTGTATAAAATGCCCAGTAATAGCAATAAAAAGAGTCGTTTAATCCCGTGACGATACACAGGTAATCGCTCACTCATGGGTAATTTATCTAAACGTTTGGGGGATAAACCTAAGGCCACACCAGAGAGGAAAATAAACAGCGGAAAGATTAAATCGTAAAACCGAAAGCCGTGCCATTGGCTATGGTGCATCTGTTCATCGCCCCATTGCCAACCAGCCCAGCCTGTTAGAATAAGCAAGCCACCAAACAAAGCCTCACCGCCCAAAATCCAAAACATATCAAAGCCACGTAGTGCATCCAGCGACATCAACCTAGGTTTATTCACCTTTACTGGCGCAATTGCGTTTGTCTGTGTCGTCCCCATGCCATCATCCTTTATTATTGTTATTAAAAGCTTTTATAAAAGTTGAGCAAAACTAATACTGTACAAAACTAATACTGTTTAAAATTAGTGCTGTACAATAAAAAAACTTAGCCCCTGTCATCAAAATACGACAAGGGCCAGATGTTAAAAATCACCTAAACTGCAAATGTAAATGCAATTTAAGGGTGTGCATAAACGGCTTGTCCTGCAATGTAGTTTGCCTGCACTTTGTTCTGCGCATCGAGCAAGACAAAGTCAGCCCTGTATCCCAGTGCTAAACGGCCAGCCTTATGGTCAATCCCGAGGAATTGCGCGGGATATAACGCCGCCATTCTTAAGGCTTCCGCCAAAGGTAAACCCAACAAGTTCACAGTATTATTGACCGCAGTTGCCATATCGAGCACACAGCCCGCCAGCTCACCTGTCACAGCATTTAATCTGTCGCCGACTCTTAACACTCGAGTACCAAAGAGCTCGAAGCTAGTCTCATCCTCCATACCCACAGGCGGCATAGCATCGGTGACTAACATCATCTTGCCCCTCGGTTTTGCCCGTAGTGCAACCTTTGCCGCCGCAGGGTGCACATGGTGACCATCGACAATCAAACCACACCAAGCGGTTTCACTCTCAATCGCCGCGCCAACCATTCCAGGCTCACGGGAACCCAGTGGTGACATCGCATTATAAAGATGGGTAAAGCCCGTCGCGCCTGCCGCTAATGCTGCAATCACAGTATCGTAATCGGCATTAGAATGGCCTAAACACACCTTAACGCCCGCCGCGACGAGCGTGCGGATCACCTCTGGCGACACATTCTCAGGCGCAAGCGTGACAACTTTAATACCCAGATCTTGACGACAAAATACTGCGAGTTCAGCATCGGTTATTTCACGAATAAAACCCTGCGGATGTACACCTTTTTTAGGCACAGATAAATGTGGTCCTTCAAAATGCACCCCTAAAACGCCAGCGCTACCTTTGACTAAAGCCTCGGCCACAGCATCGGCCGCATTGGCCATCACGCTGACATCGTCGGTAATAAGCGTAGGTAAAAAACCTGTCGTGCCAAAACGTGCATGGGCACGGCCGATAGTTTCAATGCAATTAACACTCGGATCGGCATTGAATAACGCCCCGCCGCCACCGTTCACTTGTACATCGATAAAACCTGGCACCAGCGTTCCGGCTTGGCGGATTTCCTTCGCGCCAACAACCGTATCAAACGCCAGAATGTGCCCGTCTTCGACAGTAACAGGCACATCTTGATGGAAATATTCACCATCAAAAATACGCTCGGCGATCAAGGTGATTTTCATCGCAAACCTCTTTCAATAAATAACACGAGTGACTTAAGTCTTTAATTTCGGCGGCTTAGAGCGTTTGGGTCACTTTTTTAAGGCCAGCAGGTTGATCGGGATCAATACCGCGGGCAATCGCAACCGCAGCCACATCGATATAGAAACGTTGTAATAAGGCTAACGGCGCCACACGTGGGTGAATGTCGGTCGAGGTTTGATTCAGATGCACTAAATCGGCGCCGCGTTGGCTCACGTTTTCAATCTGTTCTATGTGGCTAGCGTAGGATTCATCGCCAATACACACATCAACGATAGTGAGTTTTTTCTCAACTAAGGTCACAGGACCGTGGAGGAACTCGGCGCTACTGAAGGCTTCAGCATGAATAGAACACACTTCTTTTAACTTAAGCGCGATTTCCTTAGATACCGCATAACCTAAACCACGGCCAAGTACGACTAAGTTCTTCACGTCGGCAACGGATTCTGGCGTGAGTTGTGGCTCAGCGTCCACCGCCGTTTGCAGCGCTTGGGGTAAAGAAGCGACGGCGCTAGCAAGCGATTCGCTTTGAGTCCAAGCGGCGGCGAGCTGTAAAATCGCTGACAAGGTCGCGAGGTAACTCTTAGTCGCGGCAACCGCTTTTTCTTCGCCGGCACGTAAAGGCACAACAACATCGACGATATCTTTAATCGGTGCGGTTTCATCATTGACTAAGGCAACACAAAAAGCGCCAGCATTTTTTGCCATACGCGCCTGCGCCAAAATATCAGGGCTACGGCCAGATTGTGAAATCACAATCACTAACGCACCTTCGAGTTTCAAGGTCTTACCATACACACTCGCCACTGATGGTGCTGCGGCAAACGTCGGTACGCCCGCTTCGATTTCAAATAAGTACTTAGCAAAAACACCCGCATGATCCGATGAACCACGACCAACGATCATTACAAAACGGGGATCGAAGGCGCGCAGCTTTTCACCTAACTGCTGCATGATTTCAGCGTTAGCTTCTAACTGGCCAGCGATTTTTTGCGGTGCGGTGCGAGCTTCTTGTTCCATAATAGTGTTTGTCATGTCTTTTACCTTCACGTTCAAATACAGGATTTGGCTTCAGTGCCTATGTGCACTGACAACGACTTATTAAATTCTTGCTGGGCGAAATACATAGCACCGAGTTCGGGTGGTGCTAAGGTTTCTGAAATTTTGGCGACCACATCGGCACCGAGCCAGGCTTGTAAAGGCTCTGCAAGGCCACCGATCATCGAAAAACGCACCGGATTTAGGCTAAATAGCTTACGCGCCATGTCGCTAATATAATCTGCGCCCTCTTGCACTATCGCCGTCGCGACCGCGTCACCTTCATTGGCGCAATCGAGCACACTTCTGGCTAATGCGGCATAGCAACTTGATGATTTACCGGCTAGATTTTCGACAATGCCGAGCGCATCGGTGACGTTAAAGTAGCTCAGCAGCATATCGGTTAATCGGGTTGGTACGGCAAAACCATCGAGTGCTAACAACACGTGCTCGGCGGCTTTTAATCCCAGCCAAGCACCGCTGCCCTTATCACCTAATGCAAAACCATAACCGCCAATACTCAAGCTGGTATCACCAACATGGGCATAACCGCAAGAACCTGTGCCCGTGATGATCACAGCGCCATCGGCACCGCGATGGGCACCAATACAAGCCGTATGCAGATCTGTGGTGACATACATGGCCGCAAAAGGATGCTGCCAGTTGATCACGTCTTGATATAACCGAGGGACATTTACGCCAGCAAGACCAAGACCCGCCACCAGCAAGTGACTATCGCTCTCGTTCATGCCAGCATCCAGCAACGCCAGGCGAGTCGATGCTTCAATGGATTCAAATGTTTGTGTGAGACCATGCAGTGGATTTGCGCGCCCTGCAACACCTGTCCCTAAAACGGTACCGTCTGCGCAGTAAATGGTGGCGCGACATTTACTGCCGCCGCCATCTACACCTATAAACAGTTGTTGATCTTTTGTCTGGACTAACCCCATGACACCCCTCTTCAGCTATCAATGCAGCGCTACCGTTGCTTATTATTTGCCGTTAATACAGCGCTCAACTTTAGTTAACTCAATGTTACAGCAAAAATGACAGCGTTGTCATTTACTTTTTTAAGTGATTTATGATCTAAAATCAAATTTAGGCAATCATTGACACAGAAAAACAAAAAGGCTGTATTTTATCTTTAAAATACAGCCAGATATAAAAACTGATTTAGTTAACGATTAAACTTCGGCCTTTACGAATACCATCGGCAGCTATGGCACGGACCTCAATCGGTGCAGTGACCGCCAGCCCCGCTTGATAAGCTTGCCATTGGCCATTTAGGCTTCGGTATTCCAGTTTGAGTCCGGGATAGGCGATATTAGCAAACAGTTTACCCTCACGGATCTCGGCGCCGACCGTCGGTACGCGATAATCAATCCCCGCTTTATCTAACTTAATAAACTCTTTGTGGCCTAAAGTATTCGCAAGTTGTTGCCAATCCTTTGCCTGTGCATCACGCATGGTCAAAGTAAAAGCACCCGAGCTTTGGTTATACACAGCACCTTGATATTGATAAGGAACTTCCCACGCGGCTTGATGCCAAGCACGCTCGGCCAACATCAACAAACGCGGGAACACCATGTATTCAATCGTATCGTCACTGCGAATCGACTCACTCCAAACCTGCCCTTGCAAGCCAGTAAAAGGTTTGCCTTTCTCCCTTGGACCCGAGATTTTTTTACCCGCCTCATCAAGTTTTATTCTGTCGTCCGCTTCGAACGGCTGATTTTGAATATCGGTCCATTGCTCGGCATTGGCGGCCAAGTTATCTGGCATAAAGCTAAAGACTTTATGGCTGTTGGTCGCGCGGCTCGCCCAGTAATAGCCATGCTCCTTGGGATCGGCCTCATAGGGGAAATCAAAGTACAACACCTCAGGATTAGAGAGCACGGTTTCCCAACCAAGATTCGCCTGCTGATTGGCGCGCTCATAGCCTTTATGGGCAATCACATCCCAAATATTAGACTGCACTTTAGCGGGCATATTCTCAGGGCGAACATGGCTCATGCCATCGCTCCATCCTGCGGCTTCAATGCCTTTTGCCGCTAACATAGTCGAAATTCGCTCAATAAAATAAGCGCCTAAGTCATCTATCGACTTAACGCCTTTATCGTTATTGGCGACAAATGCTAAACACTGGGGTGATTGTTTCCAAGCTCCCGCCGTTTCATCGGCACCAATGTGGTAACGCGTCAATGGTTGACCCGCGGCTTGGTGTAACTTGGCAATTTCATCAATCACTTTATCGACAAAGTGATAAGTCGACTCCATACACACGTTAAGCGTGTTGTCGTCGTAATACTGCACTGAAGAATAAACCGTTTTGTCGTTTGCATCGGATAACAAATATTGCTCAGCTGCAGTGTTTTTCCCTTCAGCTTGCAATTGACGAGCGCCCGCATCTAACGCTTTTACCGCTGTGCTAGCTTGATTTGCCGTTTCCTGCACAGGGACAACCTGCACTTTGCCCGTGTTTTTAAGCTCTACGTCTTCAGCCTGTAATCGACGAAAACGCGCATCCATCGCTTTAATCGCGGCACGGCTATGACCCGGCATGTCCATCGACGGGATCACCTGAATTTGACGCGCCTCGGCATATTTCACTATGTCGATATAATCTTGTTTGGTGTAATAGCCATTAACACTAGTATCGCCAAACGGCCCACTGCCTAACTGCGGTAATAAGCAGGTATTTTCATCTAAATCATGACAACGTTTACTGCCAATGTCGGTTAATTCAGGCAGACCATCGATTTCTAAACGCCAACCTTCATCGTCAGCCATGTGTAAATGCAGTTTATTGAGCTTATAAGCCGCCATTTGGTCGAGCAAATCCAGCAACAATTGTTTGCTGTGGAAATTACGTGCCACATCAATGTGCATACCACGGAACGGATAACGTGGGCTGTCTTCAATGGTCATGGCATTCACTTTCAGCGAATTCACATCCACAAGGCTTGCTAATGATGACAAACCGTAAGAGAAGCCCGCCGCATCATTGGCAGCGATCACTATTTCAGTTGGCTGAATATCTAAGCGATAACTGCCCTCATCCCCTTTTTGGCTGGCAAATTTCACCGTCATGCCACTCGCAGATTCAGCCACACCCAGGCGAGCTAAACGTGCCACCGCCGCCGCAACTTGACTCTTTTGCTCTGGGTTATCTTGCTGATATTCGAGCTTAATACCACCAGCAAGAGATACTGGTGTATCAGTTGAATGGATCTTCACCTTTTGTGGCGTTGGGATAATGGTATCCACAGCCAAGGCGGCATCTTCACTCACGCTTTGATTGTCTTTAAATAATTGCGCTGTATCGGCTGGCGCGAGTTTATCCGTTTCAGTGCGTTGATATTGGGTTTTAAAATTCGTAAACCCTTCAACATACGGACGCGTCTCTAAACCCGTTTCGGCATCTTTCCCTACCTGAGTGCTGGCGATAATGACGGGTTCTAATCCTTTTGCTGCGAGGTAATAGTTTGGCATAGCGTCGGTTTCAGCCAATTGCCACGGCTCACCACGGAACGTCAGTTGCTTTTTCTCGCCCTTAACAAATCCCTTAAAAGCAGCCGTTGGCGTAATACGATGTAAATCGCCTTTAACGTGCGTTATCGTCAATTCACCGCTTTCAACCGATTGCACTGGGCGCATTTGGCTTAAATAAATTTCCCAATCCTGGCTAGCTAAATCTATACCGGGCACGAAATCAATTTGAGCGACAAAACAGCGACCATCGGCTTTATCTTTTAGGCACTTATCGTCTGGCACATTTGTCACCACACGGTAAGTTACGACTAACGAATCCCCGAGTTGTTGTAACTGCGCTTGAGTTAATGCGTCCTGAGCTTGCTGTGTTTGAGCCACAGCCTTATTGGCTGACGCTGCGGAAGGCGTCACAGGCGCCTCGGAACAGGCCGCTAATCCTAAAGCCAGTAAAATGGCGCTTGCTAAGAGTGTTCTATTCATGATTATCCTTATCTAGCTCCAGAAATGGCTACAATCTGAAGGAAGTTACTAACGTCCGCAGTCTTTCCCCTTGGTGAAACAGTCGCTCGCTCGAGTGCGCTAAGTGCTCGCTATCGAGTGAGGCTGAACCTGAGACATTGGCAAGATCATTTAACGTACGAGAAATCGCTTCGGTGACGCAGGTTTGTTCCTGCGCCGCATGGGAAACTTCGATGTTCATATTACTGATATTTGAGACTAAATCAGTCACTTTAGTGAGTACTAACTTAATTTCTTCCGAGCGGTTTACGCCCTGAGTCGAGAGGGCTTGGCTCGCTTGCATCACAGTGACCGTTTCAGCCACACGGCTCTGAACCTGCTGGATCATTTTCTGTATTTCACCGGTGGCATGTTGGGTTCGGCTCGCCAGCGTGCGCACTTCGTCGGCAACCACAGCAAAGCCGCGCCCTTGTTCACCCGCCCTTGCCGCTTCAATGGCAGCATTAAGCGCCAGTAAGTTGGTTTGCTCGGCAATACTGTTGATCACCACAACCACTTCATCAATTTTTTGGGTTTCTTGCTGTAACTGTGAGACGGACAATGCCGAGCGAGCTAATTCAGATGCCAGCTTGCGGGTAATGTCTAATCCCGAATCAAACTGACGCTGACTGTCATCGACCGCTTTATCGGCCTGACTCGCCGCATCCGCGGTGCGCTTGGCATTAATCGCAACTTCGTTAGCACTGGCACTTAGCTGAGTTACAGCCGTCACTGCGGCCTCGGTTTCTTTTAATTGGGTTTGCACGCGATCATTGTTGGTTTGCGACAATGAGCCAAGCGCTTTGGCATCGCCCAGTAATTGCCCTGAAGTTTCGTGCACTCTGGAAATCGTGGCGTGAATTTGCTCTACAAAACCATTAAATGCCTTGGCAAGCTGACCAATCTCATCCTGACTCTCTACGGGTAATCTGTGGCATAAATCACCGTCACCGCTGGCAATTTCTTCCATGGCGCGGACAACATTCTCCAGTGGATTAATCACTAAACGTTTAAGGATAATGAAGATAACAAATAAACTACCACCGAGAATTAACAGCGCCTGCAAGAAATAACCTAAGAGTAAATCTGACAACTGAGCGCGAATTGGCAACATAGAAAACTGAATGGCCAATTGGCCCGTCGGATTGCCTTGGTCAGCAAAGTGAATTTCACGTTTTACCAAATACTCATCGGCCACCGTTTGAGCCTGTTGACTCTCGGCTAACACTTTACCGCGATGGTCGCTCACGACGATATGATAAATCTGTGCAGATTTAAGCATCACAGACAACACTGCTTGGATTTGTTCATAATCGTAGGTGAAGATGGGTTGCGCCATAGTGACTTGCAAATTGGCGACGGTATTGTCTTCAAACTCAGTTTCACTGGCGGCCAATTTATCGCTCGCCAACCAGTAAGATGCACCGAACAAAACGCTGACTATCATAAAAATCGCTGCCGCTAACCCAATCTGTACTTTTAAGGCTAATGTTTTCATTATTTTGCACCTTGCATACTAAAGAGATCTAACCATAATTCTTTGCGTTCTATTGGCGTTAACGGACTTAAATCAGGCGTATCGAGGCGGATAATGACCCTTTGTTCAAACTTTGCCTCGCGGTACAGTTGCTCAATTTTTAGCTCGCGATTGAACATCTCATCAAAAGAGCCGTCGCTGACCATACTTTCAAGCCCAGCTAAAATGGCCACCGCTAGTTCGGGGCGCTTAGGGGACACAAAGAAATAAGCCGGCGAGCGATATTGCAGCAGAATATGGCTATCAACCTTAAGTGCGGGATCGGGGTGACTAGCAAGTTCTTCACCAATTTCCTGGGCGCCGAGGGCAAGATAATCGAAACGCCCGCCTTCTAACATGGGGTATAAATTGGTGTACTGATAACTCGTGATGACGGGTAATCCATTGGCTTCTAAAATCGTGGCATCGGGCCAATAACGATTTTGCCCCGCCTTTAACTGCCTAAAATCCGCCATGGTTTTCACCTTGGCGAATCGCGTTTCATCCGCTTTGCGGATAATCAGCAGTCGATTACCGAGTAATCCTTTAAACAATGGAATGCGCACGGGTAGCACAGTTTCTTCTAATTCTTTTGAGGTCATACTCCAAAACACATCGACTGTTCCAGCCAGTGCTTCTTCGACCTTGCGTTTTTGATTCATCTGAGTTGACATTTGCTGCACTTGATAGCCGCTATCAGAACGGCGCAGTGCTTCCTTAAGCAAATTTAGCTGCCAAGTCTGCTGTATGGTGGTGACGATTGTTTTTGAAATCGGTGGCTGAATGTGAGAAACGTCAGACTTAGTGGCTTCAGAGGAACCAGAATTAGAGTTTGAGTTTGAATTTGAGTTTGAATGTGAATTAGCTGCAAAATGACTTGAGGCGGTATCGGCGGCAAACACTGTGAAGGCGGCCGTCGAAAGCCCCGTCAGAGCCATGATAAACAGTGACCAGCAAGCTGCTCGTTTAGTGATGATAAGTGTGGTCGTTAGTGTAAAAACATAACGAATGACACTCGTCATGCCCGTCGCAATGACGCGCATCGCAACCGTTAAATGAATCGCCATAAATTGCAGCCTCTTTTTATTATCTGGTTTTTACCAGTGAGTTTTATTTATCTATGCCGCTAACGTTCAAATGCTGAGGTAGGCATTTAAGTCATATTGTAAAAACACCCTAAAAAAATGGCTGGGCACTGCTTACAGTACCCAGCCCACGCTAGTTTCTGGGGAGAGACTATCAAAATATCAAAGACAAACGTATCGCCGCCCGACAGCAATACTCCTGCCAAACACATGAAAAGGAGACCTCATCCTCTCATGCAGACCTTACAAACAACGTATCACACAAGCAGATGACAGCGCTGTCATTGTTAAAGTACACAAGAAAGAACAGGATTTCTACATTTTTTTGACAATTATTGTTATTTTTTATGAACAGACATACTTAACCATTATTATTCAATCACTTAAAATGTTTAATTTATTTATTCAAGCTTATGTGACAACGCTGTCTTTCATTGGTAACATGGCGATAACATGACAAAGGTCACGGTAGCTATCGATGAGTTCCCTTAACACATTAGTGCCCAGTAATACCCAATCTGCTCCGCGCTTAACTCGGCACTACCGAAACCTCAGTTTGATATTGCTACTTTGTGGAGCTTGGTTATTTTGGGCGAGCCATTTTCATTCGCCATTTGATCTTATCCAAGAATATGGCCGCTTTTTTTTTCTGGGTATTACAGGAGCGATATTTGCCAATTCGACGGGAGCTGGCGGTGGCGTCATCTTTATTCCCGTTTTTTCGAGCCTCAACTTTAGTGAGTATCAAAGTGTTGCGACTTCATTTATGATCCAATGCTTTGGTATGACAGCAGGCGCGATTTCATGGTCACTGCATTATAAAAAGCGCCACCGGGAAGATGCAGCCTGGTCTGGTTTTGTGAAAGCAGCATTACTTACCGCCTTCTTTTCAGTATTAGGTTTCTGGAGCAGCCAATTACTACAGCTCAACTCCCCATCTTCGCTACACACAAGTTTCAGCATCTTCTCGATTGTACTCGGTATCGCCATCGTTATTAGTAGCAAAAGTAGCACGCCAATAACTCGCGCTATAATGCCAGTCGATTTTCTTTGGCTCGCTCTCATTGGCTATTTCGGCGGCATTATCACAGCTTGGTTATCGGTAGGCGTCGGTGAATTAGTCGTCATTTATCTGATGTTACGGGGACTATGCGCCAAAATGGCGGTCGCCACCGGTGTCATTGTCTCTGCAATTACAGTTTGGTCGGCAAGCCCTATTCATATTTTTTCAACAAATAGCCATGCCCTCTTTGAGCTAGTGTTATTCGCAGGCCCAGGTGCAGTTATCGGAGGATTACTCGCTCGCAAATTAGCGCTATATCTCCCAGTAAAAGTATTAAAACTCTTTTTCTCCATTTGGATCATTTTGACGGGGGTTGTTATGCTGTAACATTTTTTATGCTACAAAGTTAAAATAGACGATGAGACTAAATAAAAAGCACTATGCCTACAAATAGAATTTAATTACATTATTTTAAATACTACTTTCTGAAATAATAAACTAAAATAAAGTTTGATTACGTAGTTATTTATTTAATGGTGGAAAGCCAACTTCAATAACTAAGCATGTACGTGGTAAGTGGCTCTTGTGTACAGTTGTTCCATGTAAAAATCTTGCGTCATGACAAACAAGTCGACCTGTTTTTGATTTGACAAGATATTGTTTCTCAGCCGGATATTCGTGACAATGATTCCCCCGCATAATGCTGTTATCTTTATCATTAATAAAAACCAAGTCAGCACTTTCATCTGGTACATCGGTATAATATATTGCAACTAAATGAGGAATAGTCCAGTCGTTATTGGCATGCCTATGGGCAATGGCATCACAATTATACTCCATCCTATTCGCCCAAGTTCGGTGATACTTAAGCTTCTTTACATCACGAGTATTATGGAACCCCAATAAAATAGCGGATTCAAATATACGTCTCAGAATCCAATCCCCTAAAGGGTTAGTTTTGAAGTTTAATAATTGTGGAATTGGATGGGTTTTATAAAGATGTGCAGTTGATAATGCCCGTCCTCCTTTCGCATCAGGAACGTTCCCTTCATTGATCACATCAGGAAGTGAAAACAGCGATTCAAGTGTACTGTATGATTCGCGTTTCCCCTCAAAACTATCATATTCTTCGAAATCAAACACACAAATAGCTTGTTCAAATACAGGCACTAACATTTAACATCCTCATTACTATCGACTTACAACTTAAGCGTCTTACTTTCAACAGCGCGCATTAATCCTTCCAACCATTCTCTATGATTTAAGAGTAACGTTTCAGCTCGCCCTACTAAGAGGTCATTATCAGAGAAAAGTGTCTCACAATGTTTAATTTCTTGCTGAGATAAAACTGAATGATTTGTTTTAAATTTCATTCCATATAAAACATATAAAAAATTCTTATGATCAAATAAATCAAAACGACTAAAAAAGTCAGACTGATGCGGAGGACGTAATTTGAATCTAGCTAAGCGCTGTTTTAACTCAAATGAAATAGTATCCTCTTTTTGATTCTCTAACCAAAATGATGAATCTTTCCGGTCAGAAATACAATAGTGCAACTTAATGAAGTCAACAACACGCTCCCAAACATACGTAATAACACTATTATAATATGAAGTCGAGACGCTAATATCTTCTATAGTTCGAGGAAAATGACGAGCTAACAGTTCAGCAGAAAAATCGGAAACTAATATAGATGTCGCCTCAAGAGGCTCAACAAAGCCTTGGGCCAATCCTAAAGCAACACAGTTTTTATGCCAGAACTCCTTCCTATAACCAATCTCCATTGGAATTTTCCGCGGCTTGAATTGAGCTTTATCGACTTGTAAGTAATCGGCATATAACGTTAAAGCTTCCTCATCACTCATGTGCCGACTTGAGTAAACAAAGCCAGTTCCACGACGCGTAGTGAGTGGAATATCCCATATCCAACCTGCCTTATGAGCCGTCGCAGTTGTATAGGGATTGATATTTTCTTTAGCATTCAAAGACACTTGCTGCACTAAAACAGTATCCGTCAGTAACTCGCTTGATTTACTTTCAAAAGGAACTTTCAGTGCTTTATCAATTAGGATTGAAGAAAAACCACTGCAATCCACATAAAAATCAAAAGCTAACGATGAATTGTCAGCAGTGATTAAATGTGAAATTAGTCCAACTTGATCCTGTTCAACTCCTACAATGGTGGCAAATTGATGCTTAACATTAAACTTTTTTTGTGCGTTCTTTGCCAATAACCCAGCAAACTTTAATGCATTAAAATGGTAGGCATAAGATAAGGCCCCATCATAGTCTCCCGAGCCTTTACGCTTAGGGGATAAACCTAAGTCACAGATCCTTGCCTGAATGCCAACATCATCAAATGGACGTTGACTCGCGTGAGAAACCCAGTAACTTGAGACATCAATACCTGCAGGGTAAGGGGCATCGAAAGCATGATAGTAATGGTTGTCTCCATGCACATTTTTATCGAGCCAATTAACAAACTTGATTCCTTGCTTAAAAGTCGCATCGCAAGTCAGCAATAGCTCTGCTTCGGAAATGCCAAACCGCTTCAATCCCTTCGCTAGATATGGAACACTTCCTTCACCTACACCGATTGTTGGCACATCTAACGACTCAATCAAAGTAATCTCTATTTCAGGATCATGGCACAACTCAGCCCCAAGGTGATTTGCAGCTAACCATCCAGCTGTTCCGCCCCCTATAATTGCAATACGTTTGATTTTCATAGTGTTTGTTTACCTATAAAAAAGCCCAGTCAAGACTGGGCTTTTGAATTACAACAAAGTGTTAGAATACAAAGCTAGCACCAAGTTTATATGTAGTTTCGCCTTTAAATGACCAAGCAGGGAAATCATCTTGAAGCGCAGGCTTAACTTCAGTACCTACGCCGGCAGCACCATATTGAACGTCATCTTCAGCTGTTAAGTTAACAATTTCAAGACGTAATGCAATAGCTTCTGTCACATTCCAACCTAAAGTCACATCGAGTGTACCAAAGGCATCATGCATACGGTTGCCGTAATACTTACCATATTCACGAACCATGTACTCAGAACGCCAGTTATAAGCGGCACGTGCTGAGAAATCATCATTCTCCCAGTAGCCGACTAAGTTAGCACTATGCTTTGATGACTCAGTAAACATACCTATGTTGTCAGTATAAACTTCTGAAGGTGCACTACCATCTGCATATGTATAGTTCGCATTAACACCGAAACCGTTATCAAATGCATGGTTTAACTGCAGTTCGACACCATCTATCTCACCACCACCAGCATTTTCATAATTATTAACCGTCCAGTTATCAGCTGGTACCGCTAAATCATTATTAATTACGCCAATTTGCTGATTATACTTAGTAGTTGCAACGATAAAGTTACTGATATCTTTAATAAAGTATGTAGCAGAAACTAAGTTACCATCACCATAGTAGTATTCAAGGCTTAAATCCGCCTGAGAAGACTTCATTGGTTGTAAACCTGGATTACCATAAGTAATCTCTTCATTGCCTTTTCTGTCATCAGGATAACCAGTCGAAACTGATAAGAATAAATTATCATAGTTAGGACGAGTGATCGCTTGTCCTGCGGACATACGTAAGATCAAATCCTGCGCTAAATCGAATGAAATATTAAAGCTAGGTAAGACATCACTATAGCTGTCTTTAACGCTATGAAGCTCTTCACTCCAACCTTGGTTAACAGCTAAAATATCCGCTGGTGAGTTATCAATCACATGACCGCTCGAAGTGACATCAGTTTGGATATAACGTAAGCCAAAGTTACCGCGGAAACCTTCACCATCAAACGAGAACATGCCATACATAGATAGGTTATCTTCTTCGATCAAACCATAAGCAGAGCGGCTATAGGCAAATTGATCAACCAGAGACTCTGTGGCATTAATCATAGCGTCTAGGTCAGCTTTAGGAATCGTCCAACCGTCATAACCTAACTTCATTGTGCCACTGTAAAGATCAGAAGTTTTAAATTCATTTGTTTTGGTTGGATCATAGATGGCGCGGTATTCGCTCTTCTCGAACTCATGTTGTGTGTAACGAACACCTGTTTCAAACTTATTGATAACACCTAGGTCAAGGTCAAAATCAACATCTAATTGAAGGTAAGTTTCTTCATCAGAGTTAGGTCCTTTAATCCCCGTCCAAGTTGATGTTCCAACAGTTGTATCCAGTTGGTCTTGGGTAAAGCCCATATCACGACCATTAATATCTACTTGTTTACCAGTAGCATCAACAGTACCTGCCCACTTAACCTGACCAAACTTATCACCCCACCAACCATAACCAAAGTTAGCACTCATTTGAGTACCGCCTTCAGCTTTTGTCTTTCCTGCAACGCCTGAAATCGCGAAACCATCACCTTTATAGTCAGCGTTCAACTCAAAGGTATCTGACGTCATCTCACCTTTACGCGCCCAGTTTTGGAAGAACACATCTGATGGCGCATTTTCAGGAGTGACACTTAACGTACAAACACCTGCTGCATTGAATTGTTTACATGCAGACGGATTAGTTGTGTTCCCTGGTCCAGCAGTGCCATCAGTAGGAGAGCCTGCCCAGTTTGTATCGGTTTCAATATACATGTTAGCGCCAATACTATCGGCACCGAGTTTCAGTGATAGTATGTGGGCACCAAATTCTAAATTATCCGTTGGTCGGAATTGTAATGTTGCATCTAGCGCAGTGCGCTCTTGCTGCTGCAAGAAACTAGATGGCTGAACAGAAGAACGTCCACCCCAATCTAAATCCGCTTCAGTACCAGTCCGTAAATACTCACGGTCAATATATGAACCCGCAACTAAAACACCAAATGTTTCGTCGTCATTTTTCCAGCTATACAAACCAGATAATTCAGGTGAAATGTCTTCATTTACTGAGCCGTATTCTCCCTTTGCAGAAACAAATACAGAATTAGCGTCCATATCCAGAGGTTTACGGGTTTTAACGATAACAGTACCACCGATACCACCTTCAACAAGATTGGCTTGAGTGGACTTGTACACTTCCATGCCACCAATCAGTTCAGAAGGTAACATAGAATAGTTGAACGAACGGTCGACGTTCATTTGATCGTACCAACCAGTAGACGCTACGTTCTGGCCATTTAAGGTGGTCAGAGTCATTAAAGGATCTGTACCACGGATAGAAACTGAACTACCTTGCCCAAATGTACGACCCACAGTTACGCCTGGGACACGACCGAGAGCTTGGCCGACATCAGAATCAGGAAATTTACCAATATCTTCCGCAGTAACAGCATCCACTACTGCGTTAGAAAATCGTTTTTCATTGATATTGGCTTTATTTGAAGCGCGAATACCGCGAACTTCAATTTTTTCAATATTTTCAGGCGCTGCGCTGGTTGCCGCGGCATCTGCAGCGACAGCGCTGATGGATACAGCACTGCCGAGTAGGATAGCAATATTTGTTGCTAGTACAGTTTTCTTAAAGATTGATGGTCGCATCTCGTTTCCCTTCCATAACTTTATTATCGTTTTAGTATTCATAACCATTCCTTGCGGAATGACAACGCTGTCATGTCTAGTGCAAACATTACACAATAATTAACAGCCTTGCCACAACAAAATAACGATGGAAGCAAAAAAATGTCATAAAGCAGAATTTTGAATCAGTAATTTTATTAAAAATCATTATAAAACATGAGCTTTAATATTATGACGTAAATTTACAACTCCAAGCATAATTGTAACAACGATAAATTAACGCCAATTTGTAACAATTCAGGATTGCTAAGCACATCAAAAGCTCGCACTATAAGACGCATAAGTAAGAAAATACTGATAAAAATGTAAGCTTGTAAATTGCTGGTAAAGAATTTACGTTCATAGAATAGTTAACCCTTCGCGACCTTAGACAAAGAGTTTTTACATCAATGAAAGTCACTATCAACGACGTAGCTAAATATGCTGGAGTGTCTATCAAGACAGTATCCCGTGTCACCAATAACGAACCTTCAGTAAAGCAGGCCACAGTTGACAAAGTGAACGAGGCGATAAAAGCGCTTAACTACCAACCGAATTTAGCGGCGAGAAACCTCGCGGGTACTAAATCCTATGCTATTGGTTTTATTTACGATAATCCAAACGCTTACTACATTATTGATATGCAAAATGGGATCTTGGCAGCCTGTAAAGACAAGGGCTATGAACTTGTCATCCACCCTTGCAATGCCAAATCAGAGACCATTTATGATGAGCTTACAGCACTAGTCAAATATTCTAGGCTAGCGGGATTAGTACTGACGCCTCCCTTGTCAGAAGATCCGAAAGTACTCAAAGCGCTTACTGAGATTGATGCTAACTATGTGCGCATTATTGCAGGTGAAAAGGACAACGATCAGAATGGATTGACTATTTTAGTCAACGATAAATTTGGTGCAGTTGAAATCACCCAGCATCTGATTGACTTAGGCCACAAGCATATTGCGTTTTTAAGTGGGGATTTACACCATGAATCCACCAAAGAACGGTTACTTGGTTTTAAACAAGCATTAACAATAAATGGCCTAAAACTGAATGAAAACTACATAATTGAAGGGAAGTACTCATTTGAGTCTGGTGTTGACGGTGCGAATAAGCTTATTAAACTAAAACATCGTCCGACTGCGATTGTGGCTTGTAACGATGAAATTGCCGCTGGTGCACTTTTTGCTGCTCGTTTAGCGGGTTTAGATATCCCTGTAGACTTATCGATTGTCGGTTTCGAAGATAGCCCATTCTCACGTCAAACCTGGCCTAAACTCACCACAGTACATCAGCCAAACGCAGAAATAGCGCAAGTCGCAACGGAATTATTAATCGCAAAACGTCGCGAGCAGGATGCAATATATTCTAAGACCTTTACACCTGAACCTATCATTCGTGACTCATCAGCAATTCCTAAACCATAAAAAAAGAGAGCATATTTGCTCTCTTTTTTACCCTACATTGTCCCGTCCTGAAATACGTTGACATAAAGAGGACTTCTTTATGACAACATCAAGTAACTCAAGCCGTAAGCGTACTCAACGCGATTACACCTTAGCTTTTAAATTAGGCGTTGTTGAACGTGTTGAAAAAGGCGAAATGACTTACAAGCAAGCGCAGACTCGTTTTGGCATTCAGGGTAAAACAACAGTACTCGTCTGGCTGAGAAAGCATGGTAAACTCGATTGGTCGAAACCCTTTCAGCATCCCCTTATGCCTCATTCAAAAGAAACCCCAGCCGAAACTATCAAGCGCCTTGAGCGTGAGTTAGCCGAAGCGAAACTGCGTAACCAAATTCTCAATGGTATGGTCGATATCATGGACAATGAATACGGAGCCGGCCTCAGAAAAAAGTACTTATCCGGTATCTCTGGCAAGCCAAAACCCAAAGCAAAATAAACCTTGCCGTTGCGTGTCGCGCCGTCGGTATTTCACGGCAAGGTATTTATCAGGCTGTCGCCCGAATGGCGAACCGAAGCGCTGAGCTATCGGTTATCAAAGACTGGGTCCAATATTGGCGTAACTATATGCCACGATTGGGGACGCGTAAGCTCTATACTTTGATACAGCCTAAGCTGGTTGAACATGATATCAAACTCGGGCGAGACGGGTTCTTTACCTACTTGAGAAGTGAAGGCTTGCTAGTTAAGCCCAAGAGAAGCTTCACAAAAACGACATTCAGCAAGCATTGGATGAAGAAGCATCCCAACCTGCTGAAGGAAGAGGGACTACACGATGCCGAGCATGTACTGGTCAGCGATATTACCTATCTCGAATCAGACCAAGGCGTGCACTATTTGTCACTGGTGACCGATGCCGCGTCACGTAAGATAGTCGGTCATCACTTGAGTACGGACATGAAAGCAGAAAGCGTAGTGAAAGCACTGAAAATGGCGGTCAAAGATAAGCGCTATAGCGCTAATGCGGTCCATCACTCAGACCGAGGTTCGCAATACTGCTCAGCCGTTTATCAAGATGAACTGCAGGCCAATCATATTCAGCCGTCAATGACAGACGGTTATGATTGCTATCAAAATGCGTTAGCAGAACGAGTAAACGGGATCCTGAAGCAGGAGTTTTTACTCTACCGGTGTAAAACGCTGGAAGAGCTGAAGAGACTTGTTAGAGAATCAATAGCGATATACAACGAAATGAGACCGCATCTGAGTTTGGATATGGAAACACCCAATCAGGTGCATAATAGAAAAGGCCAGCTACTGGAGCTGGCCTAGAAACTGTCAACCTATCTTAGGACGGGACACATTACATAGAAATCAATGTAATTTGAGCTTTGGACGCTGCCACCTCAATAACTTTTGTGCTACTCGATACACTATTGCCGAAAACCAACCATAAAGGCTGGCTAAATGCCTCTGATACAATGAGATATACATCAATCTTGCTATATGCCCTTCAACAAAGAAAGTGCCAGAGCGTAGGTTCCCCATCAAATTGCCTACTGCAGAGAAGCGGCTTAAAGACACTAATGAGCCGTAATCTTTATAAATAAAGGCCTTTTCAGGCTTACCTTGTAATCGATTAACGATATTATCAAACAAGGTATCAGCCATCTGTGCCGCAGCTTGCGCCCTTGGTGGAACAGGCTGACCAGAACTTTGGATCAATAGAGCGCAATCGCCAAGGGCGTAAATATCTTGATGGCCCTTAACTCGCATGCAGTCATCAACTTCAACTTGATTTCGCGGCGTAATGGGCAATTTTGTAAAGTTCTGAAACGCTTTTGGCCCTTTTACACCAGCCGCCCAGACTTTTAAGCCCGCTTTAATCACATCCCCATCTTGGGTAATAAAACCATCACGAGTCACTTCTTTAACTTGAACACCGATATGTAAACGTATACCTATCTTATCAAGAACTGCCTGCGCCCTAGCGCTCACACGCTCAGGTAATTGGGGGAGAATTTTGGGTGATGCTTCAATCAAATGCACATCAAGGTGATGTTTAGCAATATTTAGATAGCCATACTCTTTAACAGATTCAATCACATGATGAAGTTCTGCCGCTAATTCAACACCGGTCGCACCAGCACCAACAATGCCAATACTGACTCTTTCTTGTGTTTCGTTTAATTGGAGTAATGCGTCGAGTAATTTATGATGGAATAGGTTAGCATTTTCAAGGCTATCTAAGAAGATGCAGTGTTCATCAGCTCCTAATGTATTGAAACTATTAGAAACACCACCAAGTGCGAGGACTAAAAAATCATAATCGATTTGTCGCTGTTCTAACAGTATCTCGCCTTCATCATTATAGACGGCGGCTAACTGAATCGATTTTGCGTCAGGGTCGCACTGCTCTATCTCACCACGAATATAGCGGTAACCATTTTTAAGCCCGTGATCGCGGTAGAGTAAACCTTCAATAGATTGGTCGATCACGCCAACAGCAACTTCGTGTAATTTAGGCTTCCAAATATGAATAGGACTTCGGTCAATTAAGCACACATCGACGACATCACTACCGCCCCATTTACGGCCCAACTTAGAGGCAAGTGCTAAACCTGCAGCACCACCACCCACGATCACTATTCTTTTTGTAGCCAAAATGACAACCTCATAAAACTCATTTGCGAGGCTCAGTTATACCATGTTACAGATAAGAGATAACTACATTAGTTCAGTAAAACTAACGATTTTGCATTAAAGATATTTCAGAAACTCAGCAGTACTTCCATCAGCTTAACCAACAAAAAAGGGCCACAGGCCCTTAGATTCGTTAGTCAGCAGTTTATACCGCTTCTTCGTTTTCTTCACCCGTTCGAATACGGATAACACGTTCAACATCAGTGACAAAAATTTTGCCATCACCAATTTTGCCGGTGCGGGCAGTTTCAACGATCACATCAATTGCTTGATCGAGCAGATCGTCCTGGATAACTAACTCTATTTTCACTTTTGGCAGAAAGTCCACCATGTATTCAGCACCACGATACAGCTCTGTATGCCCTTTCTGGCGACCAAAGCCCTTGACCTCAAGCACCGTCATTCCAGTAATACCAATTTCTGCAAGTGATTCGCGCACATCATCTAATTTAAATGGCTTAATAATGGCTTCAACTTTTTTCATTAAAAATTCCTCGTCCCTTGCAATAACATAAACAAACAGAATAACACTAGCTTACACGGGGTTAGGTTAATATTGAAGAGAATGTAGTGCTTTACTCATAAAACACAGTTTCTACAAAATCGCTTTTAGCACGTAATAGTCTAAAAAAAGCACTACAACAGTTACGTAAGATTTTATAATTACATTCTAGCCAAAACAAACACTCGCTCGCGGGATGCAAGCGCAAAATAACAAGGATTTGTTATGAAAACTCATCAAAAAGGCTTTAGCCTAATAGAACTTATCACTACGCTATCGATTTCAACCATCTTGTTCACTGTGGGTACACCATCCTTTACGGATCTCAGCGATCAAATAAGAGCAAATTCCAATATCAGGACTATACAACAAACACTCATGTTGGCTCGAAATACGGCGATTAGTTATGGGTATAGAGTTACTGTTTGCCCACTCGTAGATGGGAAATGCACTCAAAATTGGCAGAAAGGATTAACTGTATTCATAGATTCGGATACGGTAGAAACCTTAGATACTAACGACAAAGTCATTAGTATTATTGATGAGTTTGATACCAAAGACTTTTTAAAATACAACAAAAGCTCGATAAAATTTCAACCAGATGGATTAGCTTCAGGAAGTAATGGGACTTTCAAATACTGTCCACGGACCGTAGATAGCAAAAACTCCCGTGCTATTGTTGTTAACCAGGCTGGTAGGATTCGGTTTTCTACGGCTAAAAATATCAGTTGCGATTAAATTAATAGGTGTATTTCTGTTTTAACACAAGTTCAATTATATAAAAGCTTGAACAACAACTTATTGGTTATATTGAAAATATAGAATAGGTGCTGACCATTAGTACTCTCCTCGCATATACTTAGTTAAGTTTAAACGAGGATACCTATATGTTAGTCATCTCAAAAGGGTTCACATTAGTAGAACTGATGGTAACGATCGCTGTAGCGGCAATTTTATTAACAATAGGCGTTCCATCGCTTACGTCACTATACGAAGGGACACGCAGCACTAATGAAATTAGAAAAATTAGCGATGTGTTTGCCTTTGCAAGAAATCAAGCTGTTAACTATGGTGCTACGGTTACTGTTTGCCCATACGCTGCATCTCCATGCGGTACTGACTGGAATAAAGGATTCAGTGTTTATATAGAAAATGGAGGGGCAAAAAACGTACTGAAAGTAATTGATAGTTTTAATGAACATGATGTCATTTCACTATCGGGGCCAGCTGATAAAAAAGTGGACTTCACACCAGATGGCTTAGTATCAGTCGAAACATCAATAATTTATTGTTCAAACGGGAAAAGTGACGGTTCTAAAAGCCTTAAGATTAGTACTTCAGGTTTGATAAAAGAAGGCGCAGATGGGCAAAGCTGCACATAAACTAAGGGAGACTAAATCTACCGTTCACTACCCAAAAATATTATCATCCTTAAATCGTTTGTTGTTAACATTTAAGAAGACATCCCCATGTCTATCTAGGTGTTAACTTATCCAACACTTGCGCCTTCGTATTAGTAAATTCAGCGTTTAATGCGACACACTCTTCCGCACTATGGATGTAATATTTAGAGCCATCATTTGATTGATGAATAGTGCCAACAAGGCTCGCCATTCTTAAATTCATTTCACTAGTCTTCCAACGATAAAAGGCTATCTCAGCACTTTTTTTAGAAGTAATATAGCATTTAAAGTCCTGTTCGCTGACAGTAACGCTAGTATCTGCCCAAACTAAGTTAGGCAATAAAACGGCTACGATAACGAGGTTCACTAATTTCATTTCCAACACTCCGCACTCGGACCTTTTGCCCCAGTATCTGATATTGTTAAAGGAGAGCAAGAAGCATCACGGCTAGCCTGAACGCCCTGAGCAACAGCCTTAATCGTAAAGCTAGACGTCCCACTTGATGTCACTGAGTAGTGCTGATGCTCTGTCACATAAGGATTTGCGCCAACTAATTTAGTTAAATCAGTTGCATAGACACGATTATCTAAGTAATACTGCTCTTGTAAATTTGCAATACGCATTAATGCAGCCAATCCTTCCGACCTAGCACTCAATGCTATGTATTGAGTGTAGGATGGGTAAGCAATAGCAGCTAAGATTCCGATAATAACAACCGTTATCATAACTTCAATTAGTGTAAAACCTTTACATTGAACCTTCATAAATTAACAACTCATTCATTTATATGATAATAAATTTTATTCACCCCTAAACCAGAGGCCACATTTATCGTTCCACTATATTCACCATCTTTGTTTTTCTCACCCTTACCCACTCCAATAATATAAATGTAAGGATCCTTACCCGTTTCTGGTGCAGGGATAACAATTTGAGGTGTATCGGGTACTCGCTCACCAAGCTCAAAATACAACTGGGAGAAGGTTCTTGTTCCCTTATGAAGATCAAATACATAGAGCTTTCCCGATCCAGAAACTACACAGACGTTTTCGGCAACTGAATCTGCAGGTGGTGAGTAAGAGGTGAAATATACCTTCCCTTGCACAATTAAGGCGGCAGTTAAGCTCTTCTCTCCTAACCCAGAAAAATCATAAAACCAGCCTAGTTTTTTGCCAAAGCTAATATTATCAGTCTCCGAAACTGGTGCGCTAGAAGACACATCATAAAGATCATTGATAGTAATCACGCTTGGAATATCACTGCCAGTAAAACTTTTAGTCACCACATTCCTATCCTGCAACGTGAAAAACATATCATTCACTGTAGTACTAGAAGGATGAGGTCTGGCACCACTGCCTATTACAACTGCATCATAAGGAACATTTTGGTAGGTTTTGGTAGTTGTCGTTCCAGTACCAGTAGTAACCTTAACTTCAGCGAGGTTAGTAAACATTGTTTGTGCAACCACGGGCTCGGCAAAAAAGCGTCTATTGTCGTTATTACTCCCACCTAGCGCTGCAAATTTAAATGCGGTCCAACTACTCTTGCTAGCACTGGGCAAATCCATACGCCAAACATTACCACCAACGTCAGTTGCATAAATTCGATCAGTGTAACCATCATTATTACTATCAAGTATCGCGACTGAGTTTGGAATACTATCCTGAATATCAGAAAGTACTGTTGCACCAGCGGCAGAACCGCCAAATGAATGAATCAAAGTCCCCTTCTCTGCATCGACAATATACACTGCACGGCCAGCCGAAGCAGATGAAGGAATGGCATCAAAGCTTGTATCATAGCCACCACCAAAAATGAGTACAGGCTTTTCATAACCGACTATTTTTGTCACTATTGGTTCAGACCATGTTTGTCCAAGATCTGAAAAACCTTCGGTTGAAGGATTAATCGACCACATTAAAGTAGGACTGTCAGGATTTGTCACATTAAGGGCATAATAAGACGAACCTCCTCGACGCATGCCGACATAAACCCATGCTTTAATCACTTTACCTGTAGCATCCGTCTCAGTGTAAGCGACAGGTGATGAATCCATCCCATATACAGTGTGCACACCTGAAGGATCATTACTCCTTAGTTCTGTTAAATTAGGCAATAATTCATAGGGAATAAATCCCCAAGTTTCTGATACAGAGTCTCCCTCGTCTTTAAACATATGCAAAACACCTTGATTAGTGCCTAGCATAATACGAATATCAGTTGCTGTAGACGAACCAAAATTAAGAGCTAGCGGCTTAGAGTGAAGTGGATCCCCCATAACATCATTACGTTTATCCGTCGTGCTACCATCTTTGTTATCGTCATCAACATCTATCCCTTTAAGCCAATCGAATGTATTTGCAAGCTCATCTACACTAGTTCTCATGTAACTAGCTAACGCGGCATCACCACCTGCCGCACTTTGTGCATTAGCCAGCGTTAATGGCGTTAAACTTGACCCAACCCCTAAGTCACTTACAATTTTTCTTACCGATTGTGTCCTTATTTGCGCTGCAACGCCTCCTACCTCAACTTTATTACCGTCCTTTTGCGCATCGCAGTTTGACCATATAGTACAGGCGCCATCTTTAATATTCCCGTTATCGGCGATAGCGGCACTACCTTTACTATCAACCAGTGTTCCATCAGCTGTCACTTTTAATTTTTTTAAATTACCACTCCAACGAGGTCCTTTGCCAGGTAAAAACATCGCATAATAAGCTGCGTCAAATGTCTGAGTTCGGTCGAAGTTATTGCTGGCAATACTAGGAGAGGTGAAGCTTGAATCAATATTCAAAATATTCGATAAAGCATCATTCAGAGCATTCTGTAGTTCAATACTGTTCTGAGCTGCAAAATATAAACCACCACCTCTTTTTGCTGTCTCAGCGAGTAAAGGCGCGGCATCTTCTGCACCTTTACTAAAACCAATAGTATAAGTCCGAACATTTTGCATTTGCTCAGTATTTGAGCTATCCAGCTTATTGATTAAATCATTATTAAACATATAACTAGCCAAGGCTGGTAAATAACTTGCCGTATCTAAATTTTTAGAAAATGAAGAATAATCTCCATCTTTACTTCCTGTTGAGGTTAAGCTTATAACATCATTATTAGCACTTTTATCAACGGTAGGTGCGCCATCAGTGACATAAATAACATAAGCAATATCCGTGCATACTTTAAATGGACTCTCGTAGCCCCCCCCCTTCTCCACTAAACTATCATAAGGCGGCTTATTTCCTACATACGAGCCATAATCAGTATCACCATGACCATATTTAACTCCCTTACCTGCAAAGTAACGGTAAGCTTCATACATAGTCTCACATAGTGGTGTATTTGTTTTTGCCAACAAATTATCAATTGTAATTAGTAGACTTTCACGCGTACTATCTGTCATCTGAGTAATGCCAGAGACAATTCGACCACCGTCTCGGTTGCCTTCATTTGGATAATTATAGTTAAATACAGCAAGTCCAAAATCCACTGTTGGAGTTGAACTAATAATATTAGAAATCGCTTTCTTCGCAATTTCTAGTCTTGAAACTTTTACTGTTGGTAATTTCCCTGCTTTAGATAACCAATACCATCTTAAATAGTTGTCAGCGTAAAAAGTTACTGGCTGCCCAACGCCAAAGTCCGTATTTTTCGCTGCGGCTAAAGCATCAGCCCATGTGCTGCTGGGGGAGGATGAAATAAAATATGGATATGCCTTTTTTTTCCTACCAGATCCAGTAGTTAATCCATTTGCTGGAAATCCATCATAGTAAGAAGATGAGTTATTAGGATCTACTTGAGAAATATCTTCCCAACAATCTATTACGGAAATATTACGTCCATCTGTTTCAGGCAGTTCTTTCCAAACACCAGTAGTACCACTTGATGTGAACTCCCTTATATACCCCGTAAAACGACCAAACTCTGCTAATGCAGCTTTGCTTTGACTACATCCATTTAAACTTGCTTTAAAATAACGCTTATCAGAGCTAGTATCAGGGGTGGGTAATCCTCCACCGCCAACAGCATAATAAATAAGAGTATCACTATACCCAGAACCACTTACAGCTGGGTAGTCATAGTTAGGGTCATAATCTACAACCTGAGTAATTTCTTCAGTCGACATACTTCCCGAGTTATCAAATATGACAAGTACTTTCGGTCTTGCGCCAGTTCGAGTCGTCGACTCTTTTACATACAATTCAGTATCATCACCAAAGGAATAAGCCGACACAAAAGTCAGTACAAGTAGTGTAGAACAAGCCAGCTCTTTAATAATCATATCTAACTCCCAGTTAAAACTTCTTGCTCCACACCTGCGACTACAGTGAGCTGACCTAAATTATCCCGACCAAAAGCGGCAGTACTACTAATTTCAATCCGCCGACAACTGATTAAATTACCACTATTAGGCCTTGCACTGCGTTGACAACCGACATCTTTAGCACTGGTGACGACATTGCCAGCTCCATCAACTTCGTAAGGAATTGGCGTTAATGTTTGGTTAGAACCAAATTCAGCCACAGATGAAATCTCAGATAATTTGGCTAAGCTAGCGCCTTTATTTGCCTCAATTGCAGCTTCTAAACCGCCATCGGCAATAGACTTCGCTTCTATTCGTTCTGAGCCAGCTCCAGACATACGCATGGACTGGGTTGAATTAACAGCTAAAGCAACACCGATGATCGTCATAAGTAACAATACAATCAGAGCAAAAAATAACACTATTCCCTTTTGCTTTTTCATGTCACCAGCCTTCTAGTTTCTAATTAGTACAGGGTTAGCAAGTACCATAGTCGTCGAGACAATCTTGCGGCGATAATGATCATTCAAATTCTTAATTTCTTTATCGCCTAAAGTGTAAGTTGTTTCATTGGTATAACTTTTATCTTCATCGATAGCACGAACCAATAAAAAAACCCTTAATGCAACAAGCCGTTGAAATAATTCGTTATCCCACATTAATGTTGTTACATTTTCTGCTGGCATAAAACTATCGGCCGTATCATCTCCGTTACTATCAAAACCATAGAGAATACGCATATTCTCAATGCCTTCAACTAACTGCTCTTCGTTGTTCATGCCATTATTTTTAGTTAACGTTTTTCGACGCAAAACAGGTACGGAACCGTCATTTTTAATAAAATAGACATGATGTTGATATTCCCAAAAACGTGCATTTTCGAGCACAGGATTAGGTGGATTACCACCTTTAAACATCACTGCTTCACTCGAAGTTGCTGCCATATAAAAACGTTCACCATCTGGATTAGTGACCGGTGGCCCTACTAACCTTTTGATTTGAATTACGTCAGTATTCTGATTTACACCAGATAAGCAACTTAACGTATCTCCACTCTTACCTTCTTCGTATCCCCACAGACGTCTAAAATGTGCAGGTTCTGCATTAGGTAAAGTACCGTTATTTACGCCTGCACCAATGCAATCATTTGCAATACCATCCCTCAAGGTTATATTGGTCCCAAGTACAAAATCGGTTCCCGTTATGTCCCCCATGAAACCTAATTGGCTGATATCTCTTTCCATTAGTGATAAAGCAATTCGGCCATTTTCTTGTAATTGATTAAATTGGCTCGTCGTAATTACATTAGAAGAGGACATGCTAAACATGGCAAAAAGCCCAAGAGTGAGAAATAGGCCAATAACCATAGAGACCATTAACTCGACTAATGACATCCCTTTCTGGCTGTTTCTTGAATTGGCCATATAATTAATTAACCTAAATAATCACTGTCGAAAGAATAAAAAGCCGTCTACGCGTACCAATATCTTTTCCGCATTCACTACCTGAATAACTTGTACCCGCGCCCTCTCGGATCCCTCTCCACGCAACAGCAACTGTTACAGTTGAACCATTTACACTAATACAAGCCGTTGGTGAATCTAATCCCCCAACATTCTGACTATCTACAACTTCAGCTGCCCCCATAAAACTCTGCTCCCACTGATAAAGATCCCAAGCTTCTGTCTCTTCTGGAGTACATATATTCACGGCTCCAACTGCAACATCACAAACACTACCGGGTTTACCCAGAGAACCTGTGTACTCACCATCGTAATTGCCCAGCTGTGTTCTATTCAGCTTCATTCGATTAATAATATCGTTTGCATAATAGGAGGCTTGGGTTTGCTGAAATGACTCGAAGCTGCCACGCTTTGCAACGATATGTAGATTAAAAATACCGATTAAGCCAATGACTAAGATCACCAATGCAACAAGCACCTCAATTAATGAGAAACCTCGTTGAAAGTCCTTTTGTGTCAATCGTTCGAATTTAGCCATATTTTTGACAAGCTTTTCAGCCATTTACCCTTTAAAAATCTTAGTCTTACGACAAAAAATTACCAACAGTTAATAATAGATGAGTAAAATGTAAGTAGCCAGTAACAATAGCATATAAGCATTGACATCATTATGCCTTGAATGAATTTGAAGCAATAAAAAAGAGGCTTATCGCCTCTTTTTTATAAATAACTTAACATCACATAGATTTAACGCAGTTCGGCAGGCACCGCAAAGACAGTGTCTTCCTTACGTCCTTCGACTTCAGTCACCACACTAGGGGCGAGTTTCGCAATCGCTTGGACAACTTGTTGAACTAAGACCTCAGGTGCAGAAGCGCCTGCGGTAACAGCAACACGCGAAACATTATCGAACCAGCTTGATTCAACATCGTCAGCAGTATCCACCAGATAAGACTGGGTTCCGGTCTTCAATGCGAGCTCGCGTAACCGATTAGAGTTAGAGCTGTTTTTTGAACCAACAACAATCAACAAATCCACATCTGCAGACAGATTACGTACCGCATCTTGACGATTCTGTGTTGCATAACAGATATCGTCTTTACGAGGTCCTTCAATTGAAGGAAACCTTTTTTGCAACGCGGCAATAATGTCTAACGTATCATCGACAGATAAAGTTGTTTGGGTCACGAAGCAGAGATTGTTAGGATCGCGAACTTCGAGAGCATCTACATCGGCAGGCGATTCAATCAGATAAACGCCGCCGTTAGGATTATCATACTGACCCATAGTGCCTTCGACTTCAGGGTGCCCCTCGTGGCCAATCAAGATACATTCAATACCTTTACGGCTTGCACGCGTCACTTGAAGGTGCACTTTGGTCACTAAGGGACAAGTCGCATCGAAAACTCTCAACCCTCGAGCCTTAGCTTCTTGTCTCACCGCTTGAGATACACCATGGGCACTGAAGATAACAATGTTGTTATCCGGCACTTGATCTAACTCTTCGACAAAAACCGCACCGCGATCCTTCAAATTCTGCACGACATAGCGATTATGTACGACTTCATGTCGAACATAGATAGGCGGTGAAAACAATTCCAACGCCCGTTCAACAATACTGATAGCACGATCAACCCCCGCACAAAAACCACGCGGGTTCGCGAGCATAATATTCAAACTTGGGCTGGTAGGATCGAGTTTCATCTTAAAGTACCTTTACAACGTCCAGTTCAAAAGTGATCTTGTGCCCTGCCAGAGGATGATTCAGATCGACTGTGATGGAATCACCCGCGACATCACGGACGATACCCGGGATTTCACTGCCACCTGGGCCGGCAAAACTGACAATCACGCCAGCTTCTAAACTCATGTCAGCCGGAAAACGGCTTCTGTCTAGATAGTGAATAGCATCAGGATTCGATTCACCAAAGGCATCAATCGCTTCAAGGGTAAAACTGTGTTTATCGCCTTCAGCAAGCGTTGCCAATTGCGCCTCAAATGCAGGACTTAACGTACCATCACCCACATTTAATCGAGCTGGTTTACCCGAAGCTTTAGTGCTGTCTGCGGTTGAACCATCAGAAAGCACAATGTTCATATGGCATAGTAAAGATCGCGTCACAGTCACTTCTTAACCCCTTCGGCGCTATCTGTTTCAGATTTACCGCTTAAAAATGCATCCCAAATGATCAACACAGCACCAATACAAATCGCCGAATCGGCGATATTGAAAGCTGGATAATGGCTCTTAGCCCAAAAGAAATCGATAAAATCAACCACAAAACCGTGCATTAATCTGTCGACCAAATTGCCTAGGGCACCACCAATCACTAAGGTGTAAGCCAGATTCAGTTTCAACAACGAAGCGGATTGCCTACGCAACCACACTGTGAGTAGAGTACTGAATCCAACCGCAACAATCGTAAATAACCAACGCTGCCAACCACCGGCGTCACTTAAAAAACTAAAGGCGGCCCCGTAGTTACGTACATAAGTGAAATTAAAGAAAGGCAATAAATTCAGCGATTCATGCAAATCAAAATTGGCTAAGACCCATTGTTTAGATAGCTGATCGGCGAAAAACACCAATACAGCTACCCAATACCAACGTAAGCCACTGTCTTTCCAAGTTAATGGCATACAGATCCTTTACGCAAACAGACGAACTTCGCCGTCACCTTCAATGTTTGTTACGCAGCGAGTACAGAGTGTTGGGTGGGCCTCGATGGTGCCAACCTCTTCTCTGTGATGCCAACAACGCTCACACTTCTCAGCAGTGCTTGAAGCAACCAGTAATTTCAGTGACGCCAGCTCAGTTTCAACCGCTTCCGATGTCGCATCCGCTAAAGGCAAGACTTTCGCTTCAGAGGTCAATAACACAAATCTTAGCTCATCGCCGATATGGGTTAATTGTTCAGTCAACGCTGCATCAGCAAACAAGGTAACTTCCGCTTCTAATGAACCACCAATACGTTTATCACGGCGAGCTTGTTCAATCACTTTATTGACTTCGTTACGCACAGTCAGCAGTTGCTGCCAATAGTCGTCGCTCAAATCCGTCGCTAAGGTGACTGATTTCAAGCCTTGATACCATTCTTGAGTAAAGACATAGGCATCACGCTCGCCAGGCAATAGTTGCCACACTTCGTCGGCTGTGAAGCTTAGAATTGGCGCAATCCAACGCACCATGGCCTCAGAGATCAAATACAACGCAGATTGACAGCTACGACGCGCATGACCTTCTTGCTTAGCCGTGTATTGGCGATCTTTGATGATATCCAGATAGAAACTGCCTAACTCAACCGAGCAGAACTGCATTAGTTTTTGAGTCACAATATGGAAGTTATATTGCTCATAGGCTTCAATAATTTCCTGTTGCAATGCAGCAGCGCGGCGCACAACCCAACGATCTAACGCGACCATATCTTCAACAGCGACTAAATCCTTAGCAGGCTCGAAACCGTTTAAGTTGGCTAATAGGAAACGGGCTGTGTTACGAATACGACGATAGGCATCGGCGCTGCGATTTAAGATTTCGTCAGAAACCGTCATCTCACCACTGTAATCTGTTGCCGCAACCCATAAACGCAGAATATCGGCGCCTAATTTGTTGGTTACCGTTTGTGGCGCAATCACGTTACCGATAGATTTTGACATCTTACGGCCTTTACCATCGACGGTAAAACCGTGGGTAAGTACTTGCTTATAGGGTGCTTTGCCATTCATCGCGGTTGAGATCATCAAAGATGACATAAACCAGCCGCGATGTTGGTCGCTACCTTCAAGATACAAATCAACGCCGTGTCCGTGGAATTCAGGACGAGCCGCTACCACTGACGAGAAGGTTGAACCTGAGTCAAACCAAACGTCTAAGGTATCGGTTACTTTGCGGTATTGCTCAGCTTCGTCACCCAATAATTCTGCGGCATCGAGATCCCACCAAGCTTGAATGCCTTGCTGTTCAATACGGCTGGCTACACGTTCCATTAGCGACACGCTATCTGGATGCAACTCTTCTGTTTCACGATTCACAAACAGCGTGATAGGCACGCCCCAAGTACGTTGGCGTGAGATACACCAGTCAGGGCGGTTTTCAACCATTTTCTCAATACGACTTTGGCCCCAATCAGGGATCCATTGAGTCTGTTCAATTTCTTTCAATGCTTGCGTACGCAGGCCATGGTTATCCATAGAGATAAACCACTGTGGCGTCGCACGGAAGATGATCGGTGTTTTGTGGCGCCAGCAATGTGGATAGCTATGACGGTAAGCCACGTGATTCAGCAAGGCGCTCTTTTCTCTCAATAAAGCAACCACGTTATCGTTGGCTTTAAAGACATGTTGTCCCGCAAAATACTCGGTATCTGGCTTGTATACACCGTTGTCGCCAACAGGATTTGCCACTTCTAAACCATATTTTTGCCCAACCACAAAGTCGTCTTGACCATGACCAGGGGCAGTGTGAACGATACCAGTACCCGCATCAGTGGTGACGTGATCGCCTAAAATTGCCGGAACATCAAAATCTAAGAATGGGTGATTAAAGCGGACAAGCTCAAACGCTGCGCCTTTGGCAGAGCCAAGCACTGTATGGCTTTCCACGTTATAGCGAGTCAGGCAAGATTCAACTAATACTTCAGCTAAAATAAGCGCTTGCGTAACGCCGTCTTTTTCGAATTCAACTAAGCTGTAATCCAGCTCAGGACTCAAAGACAAGGCGCGGTTCGCAGGCAGAGTCCATGGCGTGGTAGTCCAAATCACCATAGAAACAGGATGTGAGTAATCGCTTACCCCAAACTTAGCCGCAACAGCTTTGCTATCGGCAGCCACAAACGCCACATCGATAGCAGGTGATGTTTTGTCTTCGTATTCCACTTCAGCTTCAGCTAAAGCAGAACCGCAATCAGTACACCAATGCACTGGCTTAACGCCTTTATGCAAGTGACCACTCTCAATCACTTTCGATAAAGAACGCACAATATTAGCTTCGGTTGAAAAATCCATTGTCAGGTACGGATTTTGCCAGTCGCCCAATACGCCTAAACGGATAAAGTCTTCACGTTGACCGTTAACTTGCTCGGCGGCGTATTTACGGCATTCTTCGCGGAATTCTGCCGCAGATATTTTTTGACCTGGCTTACCCACTTTTTGCTCAACTTTCAGCTCGATAGGTAAACCGTGGCAATCCCAACCTGGCACATACGGTGCGTCAAAACCAGACATGGTTTTTGACTTAATAATAATGTCCTTGAGGATTTTATTAACTGAGTGACCAATATGAATACTGCCATTCGCATACGGTGGGCCGTCATGCAAAATGAAGGGAGTACGGCCAATTCGGCTATCACGGATCTGCTGATACAAACCGTCTTTTGTCCAGCGCTCTAACATCTCTGGCTCGCGATTTGCCAAATTACCACGCATCGGAAACTCTGTTTCCGGCAAATTCAAAGTAAATTTATAGTCGCTCATTGATCCTATACCGTTAATTAAACTGATAAATTTCAGCCTGCATCATTACCAAATAAAGCTCTGGCTTCATTTGCATCATTTAAAATCTGTTGCTTAAGCGCATCCAATGAGTCAAAAGGTTGCTCATCACGGAGTTTAGCCACCAACTCGACCTCAACATGTTTGCCGTAAATGTCACCTTCAAAATCAAAAAGATGCACCTCAAGCTGACACACTTGACCGTTCACTGTCGGGCGGAACCCAATATTGGCTACGCCCTCATAAATATCGCTGTTATCCCAATAACATTTGACCGCAAACACACCGCGTACAGGCACAACATTGCGCTTTAAAGCGATATTGGCTGTGGGGAAACCAATGGTGCGGCCAATTTTTTGCCCATGCGCGACACGACCACTCAAGGTAAAAGGATGACCGAGCAAGCGTCTTGCTTGCTCAAGATTACCCTTAGCCAATTGTTCACGCACGGCGGTTGAGCTCACTCTTTGCGAGCCCAGCATAAAACTTTGGGTGCTGACCACAGTAAAGCCATATTGAACACCTGCCTGCACAAGCATCTCAAAATTGCCTTTACGGCCCTGACCAAAACAAAAATCATCGCCGACCACTAGGTATTTAACACCGAGTTTGCGGACCAACAATTCTTCAATAAAATGCTCAGCAGGTTGATTGGCAAAAGTGCGATTAAAGTTAACACACACTAACCGTTCAACCCCAAGTTCATCGAGCAACATGACTTTATCACGTAATAAACTTAAACGAGCTGGCGCATTGTCGCCGCTAAATAATTCCTGCGGCTGAGGTTCAAACGTCATCAACGTAGATGGCAGCGATAACTGCTTCGCCTTTTGCACTAAGTTCGCAATCACTTGTGCATGACCACGATGGACACCGTCAAAATTACCTATAGTCAATACACACCCGTGGTGGGATGACAAAATGTTATGTATACCGCGGATTAATTCCATAACTTTAGACAACTGCCAAGCGCAAATCGGCTGATTATATAACAGCTAGCGATGAGAATCAGCAATCAAACTCCCCGTTTCATTGACCAAGGACGAATTCCGAGCAAAAGCAGTCCCAACAAGTAACTTACTGCCCCCGCTAAAATCAAGCCTATCAAGGCTTTTGCACGCTCGAACAAATGCCAATCTAACCAAATTTGTTGCGAAGGTAAAAAGTAATACAAGACTACCACCATCAAGGCGGTAGAGACCACGGCTTTAGCAAAAAACACCATAGTCGGCCTAGAAACGCGATAAACGCCTGCTAAATGCAATCCTCGATAAAGTAAAGTGGCGTTGAGCAATGCTGACATTGAAGTCGCAATCGCCAGTCCAATATATCCAAAAGGAATAGCAAACAATAAGTTAAAGCCCATGTTGGTGATCATGGCGATAATGCCATAACGCACAGGGGTTTTAGTATCTTGGCGGGAGTAATAACCTGGTGCGAGTACTTTAATCAGCATAAAACTGAGTAAACCGCTACCGTAAGCCATTAGACTATAAGAAGCCATTTCAACATCATGCATCGAAAAAGCGCCGCGCATAAACAACACCATCAACATAGGTTTTGCGAGGATTATTAACCCCATCATGGCAGGAAGACCTAGCAGCAGAATCGCTTTAACCCCCCAATCCATCGTCAAGCCAAACCCCGCACCTTCAGCATTGACATGGTTTCGTGACAACGCAGGTAAAATCACAGTACCAATCGCGATCCCAAACAATCCTAGGGGAAACTCCAATAAACGGTCGGCATAGTAGAGCCAGCTTATCGAGCCCGTCATCAAAAAACTGGCGATAAAGGTATCAAATAACAGGTTAATCTGTGAAACCGATACGCCAAATAGCGCGGGGATCATCAAGGTTCTGATTTTCACCACTCCAGGGTGATGCCAACCCCACGAGGGTCTAACCAGTGCTTTTTCACGCAACAAAAAAGGAATTTGAAATAAGAACTGGATTAATCCGCCACAAAAAACGCCCCAAGCAAGGGTGATTTCGGGTTGAGTCGATGTTGGCGCATAAAATATGGCCGCAGTAATAATCGCCACATTGAGGAATACAGGGGTAAACGCCGAAACCGCAAATCGGCCTCGGGTGTTTAAAATCGAGCCAGCCAGTGCGGTAAAGGTGATAAACCACAAATAAGGAAAAGTAATTTTAAGCACTACGGTGGCGAGTTCAAATTTAGCGCCGTCGGGCTCATTGTTAAGCCAAGCGATAAACCAACCACCGCCAAATAAGGCTGATAACACAGGCGAAGCTACCACGCCCACAAGCGTCACAATCGTCACCAACAAACCTAATGTGCCTGCGACTTTACTCAGCAGGTCACGGGTTTCTTCCGCGGTATGTTTCTCTTGGTACTCAGTTAAAACAGGCACAAAGGCTTGTGCGAAAGCCCCTTCTGCAAACAAACGACGTAAAAAGTTAGGAATTTTATTGGCGAAGAAAAATACATCGGCACTTGTCCCGGCCCCCATCAAGTTAGCAACGACGACGTCCCGAACAAGACCTAACACACGGGATATCAATGTCATAGCACTAACAATCAGACCAGATTTTAATAATTTTCTACTCAAACGTCCCCCAGACCCATATCGAATTGATTAGGTGATACATCTCAAAAAATCGATTCAGGCTCTGTCACACTGCGGTAATAGCTGCTAGAATTGCGCCACATATTACACGAGTTGGGTCGAAGATAGCCAAGGCAGGTTGGATTAATTTATCTTTATGATGAATATTCAATCATAGTCATTGACAAAGTGACTAAATGCAGGCATATTCCTCGGCCTTTAAAAGTATCAAATCCAGTTTTTAGGAGTTGCACCTTGGCTAATAGCAAGTCTGCAAAGAAGCGCGCGCTTCAATCTGAAAAGCGTCGTCAGCATAACGCCAGCCGTCGCTCAATGTTACGTACATACGTTAAAAAAGTAATCGCTGCAATTAAAGCAGGCGATCACAAAACAGCAGCAGAAGCTTTTGCTGTTGCTCAACCAATCGTTGACCGTATGGCGACTAAAGGTCTTATTCACAAGAATAAAGCCGCTCGTCAAAAGGCACGTTTGAACGCTAAGATCAAAGCAATCGCTGCTTAATCTATAAAATAGCAAATGAAAAAAACCGGCAATTGCCGGTTTTTTTATATCTGAAAAACACTATTAATGACAATAAATGTTATTCAATAAGTGGATCATCTCCCGTACTTCATCACTCTTGAGCGAATAAAATACCGTTTGCGCTTCTTTGCGTGTGGTTACTAAATTATCTTTGCGTAACCAAGCAAGGTGTTGTGATAGTGCCGATTGACTTAAGCCTAATTTTTTATTCATTTCGCCAACGCACATTTCTCCTTCATTCAATAAATAACAAAGAATAAATAAACGGCGTTCGTTCGCGAGTGCCTTTAATAGCACTACGGCATGATCGGCTCGCTCCTGCATTAATTCAATATTCATTACGCACTTTCTCTCCTAAAACTAACCCCTGCGCTAATATAGCGTCGCCTTACGGATATAGTCGGGACATAAAGCACACTTTTTGCTAGATTGTTTTTAAAAATGGGACATGCTTAATAAAAATAAAGGAAATCTAATGAAGCCCTATCGAACTACACTTCTCTCGAGTCTTTTAATCGGGAGTTTAAGTGCGTGCCAAACCCAAGTAGAAACAGCCCCGACAAGTGAAGTCATTAAATTACAACAGACAGCATTAGCTTCACAATTAGGTTATGACATAGTCGAATCTCTCACGGTTGAAGTAGGTCCAAGACTAGCTGGAAGCCCAAAAGATATCATCGCCGTTAACTGGGCGATGAATAAACTGACCAGCCTTGGATTTGACCGCGTTTATAAAGAACCAGTACAAGTACCCATTTGGGAACGCGGTGAAGCCAAAGCTAAAATAACCTTCCCTGTCGAGCAGCCGCTGGTCATTACTGCGCTTGGTGGCAGCGTTGCGACACCAGCTGGCGGTTTACAGGCTAAAATCGCACGTTTTGATAGCCTAGAGGCACTACAACAAGCCAAGCCTGAAGACGTGCAAGGTAAGATTGCGTTCATTGACCAAAAAACCGAGCGCCACATTACTGGTGAAGGCTATGGCAAAAGTGTTGGCGGCCGCTCAAAAGGTGCCGTCGCAGCAGCGCAAAAAGGCGCAGTTGCTATCGTGATCCGCTCTATTGGCACAGATCATGACCGCATGGCCCATACAGGTGTTATGCGCTACCAAGATGACGTGCCTAAGATCCCTGCGGCAGCCATGTCAAACCCTGATGCCGATTTGGTCGATGCATTACTAAAACGCAATCCTGATGCTCTACTTGAGTTGCAGATGTCACCAAAAAACGCAGGCTTTAATACATCTTACAATGTCATTGCCGAAGTAACTGGCAGCAGTAAGCCCAATGAAATCGTGCTCATTGGCGCTCATTTAGATTCTTGGGATGAAGGTACGGGGGCGATTGATGATGGGGCGGGTGTCGCGATAGTGACAGCTGCAGCTAAGCACATTCAAGATCTTCCAGTAAAACCCGCTCGTACTGTCAGAGTGGTGCTATATGCCGCTGAAGAAATAGGGCTTGTGGGCGGTAAAGCCTATGCTGAAGCTCATAAATCGGAATTACCACTGCACTACATAGCTGCGGAATCCGATTTTGGGGCGGGCCGAATTTATCAAATCGATACTAAGGTTAATGAGAGCGCATTTGCAGAGGTACAGCATGCACTTAGCCCTATGTCATTCAATGGTGTCGCACTCGGCAACAACCAAGCTTCTGGCGGGCCCGACGTGTCAATGCTGCCAGTCCTAGGCGTACCAGTTGCATCATTAAGGCAAGATGGTCACGATTACTTCGATTACCATCACACACCGAATGATACCTTAGATAAAATTGACCCCGCCGCATTGGCTCAAAACGTCGCCGCCTACGCACAATTTGCTTATATCATGGCAAATTCAACCGCGACATTAACACCTTTAGTCATTCAGTCTGAAAAATAGATAATCGATAACATAATAGAGAGAACAGCATAAGCTGTTCTCTATCAATTAACATCTTATCGTTATTTAGCTATTGCTCTGCACGTAAAAATGTTGGATTTGTCGGTGAACTCTGCTCTTCACTATAGTAATAACCCGCGAGATTAAATGCTTTTAACTCAGCTAACGTATTCACTTTATTCGTGATGATATATCTCGCCATCATGCCCCTAGCACGCTTAGCAAAAAAACTGATCACTTTATATTGACCATTTTTACAATCTTTAAATACGGGTGAAATTAATTGCCCTTGCAGTTTTTTAGGCTTTATCGCTTTGAAATATTCATTAGAAGCAAGATTGACAATAATATCGCTACCACTTTCTGCAAGCGCTTTATTTACCGCTTGCGTTAAGGTATCACCCCAAAATTCATATAGATTTTTACCTTTTGGATTCGAAAGCGCCGTTCCCATTTCTAAACGGTAAGGCATGATTAAATCAAGCGGCCTTAGCAAACCATAAAGACCCGATAGAATACGCAGCTGCGACTGAGTCTGGGCGATTTCATCCTCAGATAAGGAATCAGCATCAAAACCTGTGTACACATCCCCTCTAAAGGCAAAAATGGCCTGTTTAGCATTATCTAAACTAAAGTCTGGCTGCCACTGTCCGAAACGCGCCGCATTTAAACCCGCAATTTTATCGCTCACCTTCATCAAAGTCGCGATATCTGAAGGAGTTAATTGCCGACAAACTTGGATCAACTCCTGACTATGAGTTAAGAAATCAGGCTGTGAATACACCTGCGTCAGTGGCGGCTGTTCAAAATCTAAGGTCTTCGCCGGCGAAACCAATATCAACATCAAAAACTCCCAACAGAAACAAAAAGACATGGCTATGATACTGAACGAACATAAAAAAACCACGCTTTAACGGCGTGGTCTTTTCGATTATGACAATCAGTAATACCTGTCGTCGATAATTTGGGTTAACTAAGGCTTTTTAACCGGCTTGAGACTGGCATCTTGCCAAATGTCATCATCGAGTTGATCCATTAATTCAGGGAACTTACTGCGGTCAAACTCTGGTGTCTTACCCGCTTTAACCTGTTCGCGATAATCATTGATGACGCGAATAGCCAAACCTGATAACAGTAAGAGGGCGATAATGTTCACTGTCGCCATTAATCCCATAGAAACGTCGGCTAAGTTCCACACCAGACTTATCTTCGCCACGGCACCAAACATTACCATGCCCAATACACACAAACGGAACAAAGGCAGTAATTTAGTACTGTTACCCATTAAAAACATCACGTTTGTTTCAGCGTAAGAGTAATTGGCTATGATTGATGTAAAGCAGAATAAGAAAATCGCTACCGCAATAAACGCCCCACCCCAGTCACCAACATGAGTAGACATAGCATTAATGGTTAATCGTATGCCATCGTCACTCGAGCCAATATCTCCTGATAGTAGGATTATTGCAGCCGTTGCAGTACAGATAACGATAGTATCCGCAAATACCCCCATCATCTGTACAAAACCTTGGGATGCCGGATGGTTCGGATTAGGCGATGCACTAGCCGCGACATTCGCCGCGCTGCCCATACCCGCTTCATTTGAGAAAAGTCCGCGTGCAATACCCGCTTGCATAGCCTGCGCGACGGTATAAGCCACGCCGCCAGCAGCCGCCTCTTGCCAACCAAAAGCACTCTTCACAATTAAGCTAATAATCGCAGGCAATTGATCTAGGTTGAAAATAACGATAATGAAGGCAACGATAATGTAGGCTAATGCCATGATAGGGACGATAAACTCAGAGACTCGTGCGACTTTACGCAGACCACCGACAATCACAAACCCACTGGCAATCACCAGTCCAATCCCGACATAAGTAGGATTAAACCCAAATACTCGCTCCATCGCTCCGGTAATCGTATTCGCTTGTACCGCGTTAAATACCAGACCAAAGGCAATGATCAGAAAGACGGCAAACAAAATGCCCATCCAGCGCTGACCTAAGCCTTTTTCCATATAATAGGAAGGACCGCCACGGAACTGACCGTTATGATCTCGCACTTTGTAAACCTGCGCTAAGGTTGATTCAACCATAGCGGTAGCCATACCTAAGATAGCGATAAGCCACATCCAAAATACCGCACCAGGACCTGCAGCACCAATAGCGACTGCAACACCAGCCATATTACCGGCACCGACACGGGCCGCCATACTGGTACAAAAGACTTGAAATGATGAAAGACCGCTATCGCAACCTTGGCGACTCATGGTCATGACTTTGATGGAATGTTTAAAGTGGGTTAACTGGATAAAGGCAAGTCTTATAGTGAAATAAAGACCAGCTCCTACCAGTCCATATACTAACAACTTACCCCAAAGTAGCGCATTCAAAAAATTAACTATGGTTTCTAACATATTATTTTACTTCTTCCCGTAGCAAATGCTCCTCTAATTGAATGGCAATTAGAGGTACAACATCTGTGGTGAATGAATCCTTCCAAGTTAAAGGTAAGAATTTCGGTAGATTTATTTTTTCAAATTATCCTTCCGTGAATTTACAACATCACGGCTACCGAATTCAACGCAGCAAAATAGCACAGTATTCGAAATTGCTCATGTGATCAAGCTCGCGTTTGCACAGTTAAACGCCATCAACATCACGCCTCACAACATAAGCTAAGCCACTGTTAAAGCTACATTAACAAAATCGCGAAGTTGATCTATTATTTTTAACAGTAAAAACAACTTTTAAAATTTGGATGTAGGGCACATTTTTGTAATAAAACTACAAATATAGTATCCACATAGAAACTTCAATCATCTCTTGTTTGTTTTAGTGAGGCTTTATATGACACAAATACATGAAATCAATGCTCTGAAAAAATATGTCAGAGCGACTAACTTTCTTGCGACCTCGCAGATTTATCTCAAACAAAACGTCTTACATAAACGTCCACTTGCCCATACTGATATCAAACCACGTTTACTTGGCCACTGGGGTACCTGCCCTGGCATTAACTTTGTTTATGCCAACATTAACCGATTGATAGTGAAACATAACCGCTCGTTCATCTATTTAGTTGGTCCTGGCCATGGTTTCCCAGCAGTACAAGCTAACTTATTCATGGAAGGTTCATTAAGTCATTTCTATCCAGAAACGATCCCCTACAATGAAACCGGTATCGAAGATATTTGTAAGAAGTTTTCCGCCGCTTATGGCTATCCTTCACATGCAAACCCAGAAGCTCCAGGACAAATTCTTGAAGGTGGCGAACTAGGCTACTCACTTTCTGTAGGCTGGGGCGCAGTACTCGATAATCCAGATCTGATCGCCACCGTCTTAATTGGTGACGGTGAAGCAGAAACCGGACCATTAGCCGCGTCTTGGTACGCAAACCGTCTAGTCTCTCCTGCCACAAGTGGTGCAGTATTACCGATTGTGCATATCAATGGCTATAAAATTTCAGGCCCTACCCGTATGGGACGCATGAGTCATGAAGAACTGGATCTTGAATTCCGTGGTCTTGGCTACTTCCCAATTATCGTTGATAACGAATTAGAAGAAGATATCTATGTGCAGATGACGAATGCCATGGATACCGCTTATGCCATGATCAATGATATCCAACGTCGTGCCCGTAGCGGCGAAGATGTAGTTAAGCCTAAATGGCCAGTGATTTTAATGCGCACTGCCAAAGGTTGGACCGGTGTCAGTGAGTATAAAGGTAAGAAATTAGAAGGTAACTGCGAATCACACCAAGTGATCGTCAATAAATGTGCCACAGATAAAGGTCATCTGGATGCACTCGACAATTGGCTTGCCAGTTACCACTTCCAAGAACTTTACCAAATGAATGATAAAGGCGAGCTGATTTTTGATGCCGACATTTGCTCATTAATTCCACCTAAGCAACTTGCCTGTGGTCGTCAACATCTCACCTATGGTGGTGAAGTGGTTAGAGCGTTAACGAACCCTGATCTCGAAAAACTCAGCTACGGCCCAGAAGTACCACGTGGTCACCGTGGTTATTCAATGTTGAAAATGGGTGAATGGATGCGTGATGCATTCAAGCTAAACCGCGATCAACGCAATCTACGTATTTTCAGCCCTGACGAAACCTATTCAAATCAACTACAAGCCGTATTTGAAGAAACCGATCGTGCATGGCAATGGCCAATTGAGAGCTGGGATGAAGACATGTCCCGCGAAGGACGAGTGATTGAGCTCCTTTCTGAAAACTTGCTCTTTGGTATGTTGCACGGCTACACAGTAACTGGTCGCCACGGCATGTTCCCAACGTATGAATCATTCTCACAAGTGATCTCATCGATGGCTGACCAATACTGTAAATACGTCTATGCAAGCCAAGGTGTGCATTTCCGTAAGCCACTGCCTTCATGTAACGTCGTATTATCTTCGCTGCTTGAACGCCAAGACCATAATGGCTACTCGCATCAAAACCCGTCTTTCCTTGGGGCTATGCTAGAGAAGCATCCAAAAATTATCTCTGCTTATTTACCAGCAGATGCTAACAGCACCTTGGTTTATACTGAAAGGGCTTACGCTGACCGCGACAAACTCAATATTCTTGTTGCAGGTAAGAAAGAGTTACCACAATGGTTGAGCTTGGAAGAAGCGCGTAAACAAGCAAAAGATGGCGTGATGGTGTGGGATTTCGCCTCTGATGAGAATCCAGATATTGTGCTGGCAGGTTGTGGTGATTACGTCACTCAAGAGTGCATGGCCTCATTAGTATTGATCAGAGAACTCCTTCCAAGAGTCAAAATTCGCTTCGTTAGCGTCACCGAATTAAGCAGTGATGGCTTAGGAAGCCGCAAATTTAAAGAAAAACCTTGGTTAATGGACGAAATATTTACCCAAGATAAAGGCGTGGTATTCAACTACCATGGTTACCCAAATACGATTAAAAAGTTAATATTTGATTACAAAGGCAGCCGTCGCTTCAGAATTAAAGGCTATGAAGAAGAAGGTTCAACAACCACTCCATTCGATATGGGCGTTCGTAACGGCACATCACGTTATCACCTAGTGATTGATATGGCTTACAAACTGTTCCAACAGGGCGTTATTGATGAAACTATGCACGTTTCAATCACCACAGACATGCTACAGAGACTAGTTGATCACCGCAACTACATTAAAGCGAATGGCGTCGACCCAATAGAAATTGAGAATTGGATATGGACACGTTAATACTCACACAAAATTAACAAAACAGTTCATTTTAAAGGCATTCCTCGGAGTGCCTTTTTTTACGTTAAAAAACAACTTACAGAATGGGTAACTATAAAAAGGAAATTCTTAGCACTAGTAAAATTTAACAAACCAAGTGATAATTAATCGCTGGCTACAATACCAAAGGATCCCCACATTAAGTGCTAGCAATGTTTTGCACACATAAAGCAAGACATATTGGTGGAGAATCATAAATAATGGAATTGGAGAACATGATGAATCATAAATTAAAATTTGTACTGCTTGCCTCGCTATTACCTTTCACTGTATCAGCGGCTCAAGAACTCACTCCTTGGTATGTTGGCGCAGGTTTAGGCGTTAACAACTATGAACATATCGCGACCCAGAATGGTCAAGATGACCCATATGCATGGGATGTATTCGCAGGCTATATGTTCAATGATTACTTCGGCGCTGAAATCGGCTTCCGCGATTTGGGTAATGCTGATTGGACCAATGGGGCCACCAGTAATGATGCTGGCGTGAAAGGTTCAACGCTAGGCTTAGTAGGTATCTGGCCACTAGCCAATCGCTGGAGCTTATCAGCTGAAGCGGGTGCTATGTATTATTCACTTGAGAATACTCAGAACGGTACTAACAAATACAGTACAAACGACTTTGCTCCATATATTGGCGCTGGTGTGGGTTACAACTTCACAGATAACCTGAAGTTACAAGCTAAATATCGTCGTTATGAAAACCTGGATGACGATTACAACATCGTTCAAGCTGATAGCAACTACTGGGGCTTAGAATTAAGCTACCGCTTCGGTTCTCCAGCAGTTGCAGCACCTGTTGCTGCAGCGGTTATCGCAGCAGCACCTGTTGACTCAGACAACGATGGCGTCTATGACGACAAAGACCAATGTCCAGCCACACCAGCAACACATAAAGTTGACTCTGTTGGCTGTACCATTTACGAAAACGTAAAAAATAAAGAAGACGTGGGTTCAATCCAGTTTGCTAACGATTCAGCTGTAGTTAAGCCTGTTTTCTACAAAGATATCGAAAGACTAGCTAACTACCTGAACAAGAACCCAGAGTTCACTGTTGAAATCGCTGGCCATGCCTCAAACGTAGGTAAACCAGAGTACAACATGGTGCTTTCTGACAAACGTGCTGACGCCGTTGCCAAAATTCTTGTTGAGAAATATGGTATCAGCCAAAGCCGCGTAACTTCTAACGGTTACGGTGTGACTCAGCCACTAGTTGCTGGTGACTCGAAAGAAGCCCATGCTGCTAACCGTCGCATCGAAGCCGTTGTGACAACTACAGCTAAACAACCTGTTCTTAAGTAATATTACTTATTGACGTAAAAAAGTCGCTGCTTGCAGCGACTTTTTGTTTTTATGGGGTATACACTAGGAAAAGCGATGCCCTCTACCACAGCCAAGATGAGAGCCTGTATCTCATGCCAAACCTAAATAGACATAAAATTGTCATTTTTGTAATTTTTTTACATTCAAGGTTGGAAAAGTTGGCAAAATCGCTTCTAATAGTCATCAGTGAATTCCGAGTTAAGACTGCTACCTGAGAAGGATGTTTTTCATGGCCAATACATTAGAGCAACTCAAGTTATATACCACTATCGTCGCTGACACTGGCGACATCGAAGCGATTAAACGCTACCAACCTGAAGATGCGACAACCAATCCATCACTCATCTTGAAAGCGGCTCAAATTCCTGAATACGAATCCCTCATAGATAACGCTATCGATTGGGCAAAATCACAAAGTGCCGATCTCGCGCAGCAACTTGATGATGCCAGCGATAAGCTCGCCGTTAATATCGGTGTGGAAATACTGAAACTCGTTCCTGGACGTATCTCAACTGAAGTTGATGCCCGTTTATCATTCGATAAAGAACAATCCATCGCTAAAGCACATAAGCTGGTTCGCCTCTACAAAGAAGCGGGCGTTGATAAATCACGTATTCTGATCAAACTTGCTTCAACATGGGAAGGCATTTGTGCCGCTAAAGAGCTAGAGAAAGAAGGCATCAACTGCAACTTAACTCTGCTATTTAGCTTTGCCCAAGCACGTGCTTGCGCCGAGGCTGGTGCTTATCTAATTTCGCCTTTTGTAGGCCGAATCCTTGATTGGTACAAAAAAGATACAGGTAAAGACTACGATGCCGTAAATGACCCAGGAGTCATTTCTGTTACCGAAATCTATAATTATTACAAACAGCATGGTTTCAATACTGTCGTTATGGGCGCAAGTTTCCGTAATATCGGTGAAATCATCGAACTAGCAGGCTGCGATCGTCTCACGATTGGCCCTTCTCTGTTAGAAGAACTGGCTAGTTCGCAAGTCGACATTACTCCTAAACTGGTTCCGGCAAGCAGCACTGTTGCGGCCGAAGCCCCATTGACAGAAGCGCAATTCCGTTGGGACTTTAACCAAGATCCAATGGCAGTAGATAAGCTTGCGGAAGGTATTCGAAACTTTGCCATAGACCAAGGCAAACTCGAAGTGATGCTCACGGCTAAGCTCGCAAACTAAGCATTCTGGAGACAGTGAGATGACACTCTTGACCCAAAGCTCAACATGGCAAGCTTTATCAACACACAGTAAAAATGTGCCGCATATGCGGGAATTGTTTGCCACTGACGCGGCACGTTTCAATAAAATGTCGCTATCTGCCTGTGGTTTATTACTGGATTACTCTAAAAACAGAGTAACGGCGGAAACGCTTGATCTGTTATTTGCGTTGGCAAGCAATAGTCAACTTGAAGCAAAAATCAAAGCGATGTTTGCTGGTGAAATCATTAACACCACCGAGAAGCGCGCCGTTCTGCACACTGCTCTGCGTAGCACTGCGGAACAGTCGATTATTGCCGAGGGTCAAGACATCGTTCCTGAAGTTCAACAAACTCTGAATAAAATGCAAGGATTTGTGAGCTCAGTGACGTCGGGTCAATGGAAAGGTTACACAGGTAAAGCGATAACCGATATTGTCAGTATCGGTATTGGTGGATCTTTCCTTGGTCCAAAGATCGTCTCTCAGGCGCTACGTCCATATTGGAATCCAGAGTTAACATGCCACTTTGTAGCAAACGTCGACGGGACTTCTATCAGTGAGAAGCTGAAGTTACTGGATCCTGAAACGACCTTGTTCATCATGTCGTCCAAATCTTTCGGGACACAGGAAACCTTAACCAATACCCTCACTGCCAGAGAATGGTTCTTAGCAAAAGGCGGTTTGCAGTCAGATGTGGCAAAACACTTTGTCGCAGTGACGTCAAACGTCGCGAAAGCGACGGATTTTGGTATTGATGCAGACAACATTTTCCCAATGTGGGATTGGGTTGGTGGTCGTTACTCACTCTGGTCAGCGATTGGTTTACCGATAGCACTCTTGATTGGCATGGATAACTTCAGAGCCTTGCTCTCAGGTGCGCACCAAATGGATGAGCATTTCGCCAATGCACCACTGACAGAAAATATGCCAGTGATCATGGGCTTATTATCCCTATGGTACGGTAACTTCTTCAATGCTCAGTCCCATGTTGTACTGACATACGATCATTATCTGCGTGGTCTACCGGCTTACTTCCAGCAGCTCGATATGGAAAGTAACGGTAAGTCTGTCACCTTAAACGGGACGGATGTTGACTACAGTACAGGTCCGGTGATTTGGGGCGGCGAAGGTACTAATGGCCAACATGCCTACCACCAGCTGTTGCATCAAGGTACTGCCCTGATCCCTGCCGATTTCATTATGCCACTGCAAAGTCATAATCCTATCGGTGAGCACCACGACCAATTAGCGTCAAACTGCTTTGGACAAACTCAAGCCTTAATGCAAGGCCGTACTTTTGATGAAGCCTTAGCCGAACTCGCTAATAGCGCATTACCTGCGGCTGAAAAGCAACTGATCGCAAAACATAAAGTGATGCCAGGTAACAAGCCGAGCAACACCTTACTCATGGATAAGCTCACGCCGAGCACCCTAGGTGCTTTAATTGCCCTATATGAACACAGAACCTTCGTTCAAGGTGCCATTTGGGACATCAACTCCTTTGATCAATGGGGTGTAGAACTCGGTAAGGATCTGGGTAACGATGTGTTAGCACGCATAGGTGCTGGCCAGGATTGTGATGCCTTAGATGCCTCAAGTAACGCATTGATTAACCTTTATCGACAAGGCAAAATCTAATCGAACAAAAAGCCAGCAATTGCTGGCTTTTTAATTTTATCCTTTTATTTTTATTCAACTTTTCGACTCTTCCTCGCTCTCAACCCACACTTAAGATCAACGACATATCACTCAAAGTTCATTTCAACTTAACACAATTGAAACATAATTCTTGCACCCTGTTTTAAAAATATGTTATTTAATCGCTGACAAAACATACAACAACAGGAGGTTGCCATGGATCGTTTAGATTATGGTTGTGCGCTAGATGAAGTCGTTGAAAGACCCGATCGTTCGCGAGGCTCCAATAAAAAGCGTAAATGGCGTGAGATCGAAGCGTTGAAAGATAAGCATCGTTTAATCAAAGAACTCCAAGAAATCGATAATAACTTTAACTACGACATTGATGCCATCCAGTTGTAATCACATGTTGAGATGATCTAAACCATCATCTTAAACATGAACAAGAAAAGCGCCTTAGGCGCTTTTTTTATTTGTGATATTGAATGTGGCGGGAAATAAGAGGAAATACTGTTAAGCGTGTGAAATGAAAAATGCGTTGATTACGGCTGCGAGCGCGAGAACCCTAAACTTCCCATTACGACAATATGGCTATCGCTGAATGACTAGCGCTATATGACTAATGCTAACCTCCGCTCTCATCAGCTAAGCTCTCACAAATCGTAAGTGACTCGCGAGCAACAACAGCTAGCGCAAAAAACACGTCACTCTGTAGTATTGAATCCTCAGCTCAAGCCCGCAAAGTGAGCCCAATGAGTGAATCAATGCTAGTCAGCCATTGTTAGATAAGCCCGCAAATCCTCAAATTCTTTCTGCTCGCGATCTAAGAACAAAGGATCATCAATCAAGGATTTCTGACACTCAGACTCAATTAGTTGCCAATCTTGTTCAGTCAAGGTTTTGGCCAATAACGGGAATATTTCCCGCTCCTCCATTTGCATATGCCGCTCTTGTAATGCGACATAATCTGCAAAATCAACAATCAGTTTCTCACGGGCAACCACAATATCACTGAGGATCAGATTCAACGTCGTCATCAAAGCCGCTGAGGCTTGGATCACTAACTCGTGTTCGGCACTCAACTTATCGATACTGTCATTAGCTTTATGCGCAAGATAGTAGGCATAAATAATGTCTTCAACCGGATGATGGCAACGCTCAGCATATCCTTGCATATATTCAACGATATCGCGCACCACGATGAAGTTGATTGACTCACCTTCTGACAGCTTCATCTGCTTGTTTTTTAAAACATTTAGCAATACAGCTATATGTTTATGATCATGCATGAGTCTTTTAAGCATAATGCCTCCTGAATATGGATCTGACTATTGATACTAGTCAAGTCGTAGACTAACACCAATATAGCAGGCTAAATCCTGTTCACTTTATGACGTTGATCAAGTAAATCACATACCAAACAGTAAACAGACCACAAACACTAACACGTCTATCCAAATCTCAGGGGCATTTAGCGGTTTTTCTCACCACGTTATGATTGATCATCACGCTTTATATTACTAAAACCACAACAACACACTTATTTAGCAAGCTGATGTAGCTGCTGTTGTAACTTTTTAAATTCCAGCTGTTGTTCGCTTAGCTGCGCTTTATCTGCAGCCTCAACGGCGAGCAGTGGATAATCCTTAAGCAGTTGTTGCTCAAGCACCAATGCTTGCTCAATCTCCTTCGCTTCGATGAAGGCATGTAACTGATGCAAAGACTCTGCGAGTGGCACTTTATCTATGTCTGAAGACTCAGCCGCGCTGGGTGCATTCATAGACCTTGCAGCGATAGCTGGGCTGCTTGCATCATGTTGTCGCTCAAGCGCACCCGCTGCGGCCTTCGCTTGCTGCATTTGAGTCTGTATTTCATGCTTAGCCACGGCTTCTGATTGCATATTTGAGGATTGCAGCGCTTGCGTATCGGCCATCCTCGTCATGGCTTGTGGCGCTGGAGCACTCATCGCCATTGGACTTGGAGTCATAACATCTTCGATTTGCGGCCGATTCAGTACAAGTAAACCCACAACAAGCACCAAAGATGCCGCGCTCGATAACGCCCAAGGGTGACGTCGCCAGACGGAAGTTGGAGACTCAACAGCAGTTATTTTACTTTGATGCATTTCAGCTAAGTGAGTTTGCGCCAGCTGCAAGATATCTTGATCGAGTTGCAGCGGTGGAACTTCTAAGGCCTGTTGGCGATACCAAGCCAGCACTTCCTGTTGTAATGCGCGCTCATCGGCATTTGAAGATGAATTACTCATGACCCGCCTCCTGCCATTTCGCGCTAACGCAATCCTTTAGACTTTGGTAAGCGTAGCGAATACGGCTCTTAGTCGCTTCTAAAGTCACGCCCGCAATGTCGCTAATAATGGCAGCCGTAAAACCCATTTCAATGTTCAGGATAAATGCCTCTTTCTGGACTTGGGGTAACAGTGCGATACAGGTCTTTAGCAATAAACTCTTTTGCGCTTCTTGCCACTGCACGTCAGGCTTATCTTGCTCACCCGCCACAAAAGTATCGAGCCCAGTTTCGTCCTCATCAGTGGCGACTAAATCGACGGGCTTAACCGCTCGCACATGATCAATCAATAAGTTATGGGCGATACGATATATCCAAGTAGTAAACTTAGCACTGGCCTCATAGTTAACTGCTGCGCGGATCACCCGTCCCCAAGTTTCTTGATATAAATCCTCAGCTAACTGCTTATCACCTAACTGGCGCACAAAGTAGCGATAAAGCGCGCCTTTGTGCTTCAGGTATAACTGCTCAAATGCTTTTGAATCGCCCTTGGCATAGCACAACATCAATTGCTCATCTGAATGCTCATGGGTTGGTAATTGCGGTATTGCTAATGCCACGGGAAATTCCTCGTCATTTGGGTTAACCCCCTGTATTCACTTTTACTATTGTAATCTCTCATTACGCGGATTGCTCTTATCTCTCATTGGCTCGCCATGGAGTTTATCTTGGGGAGGAAAAGGTTTATCCGAGCCATCGAATGTTTTCTTAAATGGCAGCTGATTAGATTGCTCTATCGCCGCCGCAGTTTCCATTAACTGCACAAACTCATGGCGATAACCAAAGGGATCATCCCCTAATGCTGAACGTGCGAGTAAGCTTAACTTAGTATAATCAAATTGATGTAGATAGTGACTGCCATTCAGTAATTGCCCTAGCCCTGCAACCGCGGCGGCAAATCTAAAATCATCACTTGCTTGCTCGAGCTGTTTAACGCTTTGATCTAACCTGATGGGATAACTCAGTAATTGGCTCTGCGTTTGTGCTGGCAACTTGTATCTCAATTTAAGGAAAGCAATTTCTTCACGGCTGTATTTCTCTTTCCCCGTTTGAACATCAACGCCATATCTAAGTTTATCATTCATCCTATTCCCAGCTTCAACGTACCTTAATTCATACAAGGCTGTTACTGTATGACCCGCACCAATCTCGCCCGCATCCACCTTATCGTTATTAAAATCCTCCCGCGCTAAGGCGCGATTCTCATAGCCAATCAAACGGTATTCAGAGACTAAGGCTGGATTAAACTCCACCTGCACTTTCACATCTTTGGCGATAGTGAATAAGGTCGAACTCAACTCGTCCACCAGCACTTTTCGCGCTTCATTCAGCGTATCGATATAGGCATAGTTGCCATTGCCCTTGTCCGCCAATTGCTCCATCAGTTGATCGTTGTAATTGCCCAAACCAAACCCTAAGGTCGTTAGGCCAATGCCATGATCTTTTTCCTTTTCAATCAAGGCAATCAAATCATCAAAATCTGTCACGCCAACATTGAAATCGCCATCGGTCGCAAGGATAACTCGATTAATGCCATTGGGGATAAAATGCTTTTGGGCCAATTGATAGGCTTGCGTGATCCCTTGACCACCGTTGGTTGAACCACCGGCACTCAATTGCTCTAGCGCATAGTTCAGAGTTTGAGTGTCGTTCCCCGACGCGCCATCGAGCACCACACCAGCAGCCCCTGCATAAACCACAATAGAGACTTTATCCTGCGCGCTTAACTGCGCTGTCAGCAGCTTTAATGCCGTTTGCAGTAAAGGCAATTTATCCACTGACGCCATAGAGCCTGACACATCGAGCAAAAAGACTAAGTTGCTGGCGCCTAATTGAGATTTAGGTAAGTCATAACCTTTAAGGCCAATCCGCAGCAGCATCATGTCATCGTTATAGGGGGAGGGTGCAAGCTCTGTCGTCACGCTAAACGGTGCCGCGTTTTTAGCGGGTAAGGGATAATCGTAGGCAAAATAATTGAGCATTTCCTCAACTCTGACAGTGCCTTTCTCGGGTAATCGCCCTTCCCTCAACATCCGTCTTAAGGTGGCATAACTGCCAGTATCGACATCGATGGAAAACGTCGATACCGGGATCTCCCCTGCCACCATGATGCCATTTTGCACTTGCTGCTCGAATTTATTTTGCGCTAACGGAATCGCGGCATAGTCACGCGGCATTGGCGCTATGCTCATCCCCATCACAGCCCTATTGCTAGACATTTGCATCGGCGCCGCCACTCTCGTCATCTCAACCTTAGCGGCATCACGCATTTCAGCTTGGCGCTGCGACGCTTCTTGATGACGTTGCTCGGCTTGTCGATGTTCAACTTCGGCGCCTTTACCACCACAGGCAGTTAAACTCACTGCGACCAGTAATAGAGCAGCCGTATTGGTCGCAGATGGGATACCGTTTCCCCGTTGCAGGTAGAGAGTTGGATCGGGAACTGAAACGGTTTTTGGGGAATATTTTGTTTTCATGTTGAATGCCTTTGATGTTGACCTAAAGCTGTAAACGGCCCGCATTAGCAAAAGGGTTAAAACATCTCGATACTTTGCAAAACATACTTAAATGAGAATTAAACCGCCTCAAGCACACTATTTATACAAAACAAAGTATTTTCAATCGCTTTTGCTGGCAAGATCACACTGCACATTCAATCTGGCCACTAAAATAGAAGCTTGTTGCTAGCCTCGCTATGGGACCCTCTTGTGTCACACTCAGCTCATTTATTTTCCCTAAGGATCGCCCACGCACTCACAGAAGCTTGCGTGAAAGATAAGTATTCGTTTAAACGTTTTGGGCAAGATCTTCTTGCCGGTCTCACTGTGGGTATTATTGCAATTCCATTAGCGATGGCATTAGCCATTGCCAGTGGCGTTGCGCCTCAATACGGCTTGTATACCGCCATTGTCGGTGGCTTTATTATCGCCATGTCTGGCGGCTCACGTTACAGCGTGTCCGGCCCGACAGCGGCATTTGTGGTATTGCTCTACCCCATAGCCCAACAGTTTGGTTTAGCAGGATTATTAATCGCGACTGTAATGTCAGGAATGATACTCGTCGGTATGGCGACGCTGCGCCTTGGTCGGTTGATTCTGTATATTCCCGAATCCGTCACCTTAGGTTTTACCGCAGGGATTGGCGTAGTGATTGCCACCTTGCAGCTAAAGGACTTTTTCGGGCTCGAAATTGCCCATATGCCGGAGCAATATCTGGCCAAGCTAATGGCATTAGCCCAAGCGCTACCTTCGGTCCATTTGCCTAGCTTACTGGTTGCAAGCGCCACCCTAGCGACTATGCTGCTTTGGCCGAAACTCAAAACACCTGTGCCAGCGCACCTTCCTGCAATCATACTCGGCACTATCCTCGCCTTGGTGCTCAATGCCATGGGCGCTGATATAGAAACCATAGGAACCCGTTTTCACTATCAACTGAGTGATGGCACCACAGGCATGGGGATCCCAGCGGTATTGCCGAGTTTCGAGTGGCCTTGGCTGCAAGCTGGCGCCAATGGTCAAGCTTTTCAATTTAATCTCGCGACCTTTCAAGCCTTGTTACCAGCCGCCTTTGCCATTGCCATGTTAGGGGCGATTGAATCGCTACTGTGTGCTGTGGTGCTCGATGGCATGACAGGCAAACGCCACAGTGCCAACAGTGAGTTACTCGGCCAAGGCATAGGTAATATCATCACGCCGTTTTTTGGCGGGATTCCGGCGACAGCGGCAATCGCCCGTAGCGCGGCGAACGTCAAAGCAGGCGCACAGAGTCCGATTGCGGCCATGATCCACGCCATAGTGGTATTGTTTGGTTTAGTCGCCTTAGCGGGCGTACTCGCCTACTTGCCGATGTCGGCCATGGCTGCCCTGCTACTCGTCGTAGCTTGGAACATGAGTGAGGCCCACAAAGCGCTGCATTTAGTTAAAACCGCGCCCACCAGCGATATCATGGTCTTTGTTAGCTGTTTTTCATTAACGGTTATTTTCGACATGGTCATCGCCATCAGTGTGGGTATCATTCTCGCTGCCTTGCTGTTTATGAAGGAAATTGCCGAGATGACAAGGCTTTACGATATCAGCACCAACAAGCGTTATGTCGATCAAGAGTTACCCGCCGATTGGGCTGTTCTCAAAATTAACGGGCCACTCTTCTTCGCCGCTGCCGACCGGATTTTCTCCGAAATCGCCAGTCTCACCGAAGATAAACAAGTGATAGTGCTGTATCTCGATGGGGTCTCGATTTTGGATGCGGGTGGCTTAGCCGCGCTAACAAAACTGATTGAAAAATGCAAAGCGAATAAAACTAAGCTGATTATTGCCGATCTACAGTTCCAGCCCATTCGAACGCTAGCAAGAGCCAAGATCCAGCCGATTGAGGGCGTATTGAAGTTTTACTCGACCCTACGAGAAGCCATGGCCGAAGCGCCTGTTATCACTCAGCAAACAGAAATCACTGCGGATAAACAGACACAGTAAACCAGCAGCGCAATTTCAGCGGCTTAATGCTGCTGACTTAAATCAAAGGCCAATCTCAGGATTGGTCTTTTTTATGGCTCAATTACTCAAGCTATTCATCACAGCAAAAGACGTTTTTTCGCTCGCAAAAACGGGCAGAAATGACGAGGATCATGGTATTATTCAGCGCCATGATGCTTGCTACCGGTGACGGCTAGACATGCATCAACTGTACCTAGACCTGAAACAAGGTCAAAATATAATTAAAATTAGTGAGTTAAGGAGTTATCATGCAAGCCCTTGTTGCTGTTGTTATGGGTTCTAAAAGTGATTGGCCCACGATGGAAGCCGCCGCTGAGATAATGGATAAACTGCAAGTGCCTTATCATGTTGAAGTGGTTTCCGCCCATAGAACGCCAGATAAACTCATGGAGTTTGCAGCCTCTGCCGCCGATCGTGGTTTTAAAATCATCATTGGTGGCGCCGGTGGTGCAGCGCACTTACCCGGTATGATTGCCTCTAAAACTCGCTTACCCGTATTAGGTGTCCCAGTCCAAAGTAAAGCCCTGTCAGGTATGGATAGCTTATTGTCTATCGTTCAAATGCCAAAAGGCATCGCCGTTGGCACCTTAGCCATAGGCACAGCGGGCGCATTCAATGCGGGATTATTGGCCTGCCAAATCCTTGCGAATAACGATGCTGAATTAGCGGCTCGTGTTGACGCTTTCAGAGAAGAACAGACCCGTGCGGTACTGGACAATCCAGATCCGAGGGAAGTTTAATGACCCAGACAAACACTAAACCTAAGGTTTGGGTATTAGGTAATGGTCAGCTGGGCGCCATGTTGACCCACGCTGGCGAGCCATTAGCGATTGAAGTTAACGCCGTTGATATCATGACGCCTACGGATGACATTCTGCCACTCGCGCCACACGACATCATCACCGCCGAGCGCGAACAGTGGCCAGAGTCCGCCCTTAGCTTACAACTCAGCTCGCACCCCCATTTTGTTAATGGTCCGGTATTTAGCCGTTTAGCCGACCGTTTTAGCCAAAAAAGTCTACTCGACCAGCTCAGTGTTCCCACAGCGCCTTGGACATTAGTTGACGATAACACCCAAGTCGATACCCTGTATCAGCACTATGGCCCAAGAGTCTTGATGAAACGCCGTACCGGTGGTTATGACGGTAAAGGACAACATTGGCTTAAACAAGCCGAAGCGGGTGATATTCCAAACGATTGGCGTAACCTTGCAATTGCTGAGCAAGCGATTAATTTTGATGAAGAAGTGTCATTAGTTGGTGTGCGTACTCGCGAAGGCGAATGCGTGTTTTATCCGCTGACGCTGAACTTACATCAAGATGGCATTTTAATGGCGTCGATTTCGCCACTGGCACGCTTAAGCCCTTTGCAAGCCCAAGCCGAAGCTATGCTCAGCGCCATTATGCATGAGCTTAAATACGTTGGCGTGATGGCGATGGAATGCTTCCGTGTTGGCGATGAGTTATTGGTGAATGAACTGGCACCGCGAGTGCACAACTCAGGCCATTGGACTCAAGCCGGAACCCATATGGATCAATTCCAGCTGCATTTGCGCGCACTTTGCGGAATTGCGATCCCACAGCCACAAGTGAATTTTCAGTGTGTTATGGTCAATCTTATCGGTATCGATAATGATCCACGCTGGTTAAGTTTGCCTAATGCTGAGTTGTACTGGTACAACAAAGAAGTGCGCCCTGGTCGTAAAGTTGGCCATTTGAACCTATCAGTGCCCAACCAAACTGTGCTCAACCAGAGCATAGCCGCACTGCAAAAGTGGATGCCCATCCAATACCAAGCTCCTTTAGCCTGGATATTGGCCGAATACGCAGAAAATTCGCGTTAATTCAGTATTTAGTACCAAAATCACTGATATGAAATTGTTCGCAGTTTCATATCAGTTTATATTTCAATTTTCGTTATATACTTAACAGAACTCAGTGTGGATACGTTAGTGATGTATAGCATTCAATTGTGGCTAGCAATGACACGGATAAAGGAATACTCGAGTGAAATTAAGGGATAATTTCAAACGTAAGACCATAGATCGCTTAGATTATCGCTATCATCTGCTATTGCTCATCGTGCCGATATGTCTATTCGTCCTGCTATTTATCTTTAATGCACCCACAGAAGGTTGGACTATCCTGCCATTACTGTTTGTTTGCATCATTTACATTTTTGCCTACAGCCTAATTTACTATTTGCATCAAGGTCGTTTAACTCGACTGTGGGAGCATTTAGAGCAAGTCGTCACCATCAATGATGCCATTTACGAGCTCGCGCACCTCTCAAGCCATTATAAAAATGAGCATGCTTTTCTCGACGCCTTGCTCAACAAAGCTGTATACGTGATTAATGGTGCCGAAATGGGCAGCATCATAAAAGTCAACGAGGCCAATAACAAACTGCATTTCGAATCTGTCGTGGGGCTCGATTTAGCAAAACTCAGACAACTGGATTTTACCTTAGAGCAAACCTTTGAATATCGGCTCACTAAGGGGAGATGCGATCAGGTCGTGGTCATCAATGATATGAAAAATATCAATGCGGCCAGCACCTTAACTGAGGATGATCAAAGAGTGTTACTCACAGTGTCGAAGCAGCCGATACGCTCAACACTGTCTAGCCCTATCCGAATCGATGGCAAGCTCTATGGCATGCTCAATCTCGACAGCAGTAGCCTTGGTGCCTTTAGCGATTACGACCGCAACCTTGTCTCTATCCTGACCCACGAAGCCAGTAATGCCATTGCGCTCTATCAGAAGTCACAGCAGATCACTAAACTCGCAAATTTCGATCCCCTCACAGGACTTTATAATCGAAAGAATTTTGAAGATGAACTGCACCACTGGCAGCACAAACCTCACCTTGGCAGCTTTTTGATTATTATTGATATGGATAATCTCAAGGCCATTAATGATGCCTATGGGCACCAGACAGGCGATGTTGCCATTAAACGCACGGCCACAGCCATACTGACCTATTGGCAAAATAAAGGCATTATTTCCCGTTTTGGTGGCGATGAGTTTGTCGCTTTATGCCATGGGCCGCTAACCCAAATCGAGCAGGACTTAGATGATATGCGCAAAACCTTGAATCAAGGTTCAGAGCTTAGCCTCGCTTTTAGCTTTGGGATTGCACCCTTCGAAACCGATTGGTATCAATCCTTTAAGACTGCAGATCATGCCATGTATGAGCAAAAGCGCGCGAAGAAGAAAGCCATTAAAGCATTAGAAACTTTCGCGGTGAAAGCACAATAAACTCGTTGAACTCAGGTACTACAGCCGCTATTAACAGGCCAATATCAAAAGTCAGTAAGTATTGAAGTTGAATATCAGGCTTGAAGATTTGAGTTGACTATCTCAACTGATTATCTCGATTAACTCTCTCAATTAAATATCGAAGTTAAACACCTAAAATCAGCCATAGACTCTCATTCAAATGGCTGACAATGGGATCAAACTAGACTCTAGCTAAGCTCTAACCAAAGAATAAGCGCCACAGCCAAGATGAATCCAAATCTTTTTGGCAGGTTTTATATTGCGCCGCGTAACGTTTAGATCGCGCATCCACTTTGTTCGCCACTTTCACTAACCATGCCTTAGACTTGTAACTGCCACGGCGATACCCGCCCCAGCCTTCGTGATAATTAAGATACTGGGCCCTCGCATCCCATTTAGACACGCCATTAATCTTATGGGTTTTACTGATAAACCAGCCCATAAAATCCATAGCATCATCGAAATCACTGCGGCTCGACCAATTGTTGCCCGTCTCACGCACATAATCATCCCACGTCATGGTCTTAGCCTGCGCATAACCATAGGCATCGCTGGCACGGCCAATAGGGATAAATCCTAGAAAGTATTCCATCGGTGGCGCGGCATTGTGCTTGAATGAACTCTCTTGATACATCATCGCCAACGGCACATGCACTGGCACGCCCCATTTGTCACGGGCGTCTTTAGCGGCATCATACCAATCTCGGTGTTCTTGAAATATCTCACATAAATTTTCGGGAGACTTAGGCGGAGACGTCGCGCAACCAGACAAGATGCCGAGACTTGCGCAGAGTAAGATAGCGGAGGGTTTATTCATTAATATCATATTCTTTGGAGAGTTAGCTGGCTCCATGATGTCATAGACTCAGTCTGAGGCAAGCATAAAAAGCCTTTTTTGCGCTTAGAAGATCTAAACGCAAGGGGTAAATCAATCTGACTTAAATCGAATGTTGCTGGCTTACCACTTGAGCTAAACGCTTTGGCTATTTCGTTTCGGGACTCAGCTCAAACTGACACTCATGCTCTTCTTGCTGCCACACACCTGGTTCCCAATACCCCGTGTCTTTGCCCATATAACGCTTATCGGTGTGAAATAGCGCACCGATATGATAACGCTGATGGCTCTCAACATTGAGCTTAAATACCTTAGGCGTTCGCGCGGCAAGTGTGACCGACAAGCTAGGATCATCAATCAGTTCCGCGACAGTAAACTCATATTCGCCGGGCGCTAGCTGATAATTAGGCTTAGAGACCACTGCCTGACCGTTTAAATGGGTCACGACGACGCGATACCAGTGAGTGCTGGCATCGGGCTGCAAATAACCCGACACAGTGCCACAGCCCAGTAGATCTTCTGGTGAAGCGGCGCAGCCTGATAATAAGGCACTGGCCCCAATCAAAGCTGCGCTGATACGCAAGCGAGTGAAAGAGAATAAGCCCTCTTTCACGACTGAGCTCCAAAGTAATCTTCCAGATAATCATCAAACGAAACTGAACGCTGCGCCGCTTCTAGCTCGGCCTGCTTGTTAAGCGAGCTGGATGCTTCGGCTTGATACTGCGCTATGGTCTCGCTCGACAAGGGATAATCGACAAAGAATTGATAGTATTGCTGTGCCAACGTCATCACCCACTGACCATGATCTTGGCCTTTGTTGATCACGTTTTGCAGCACTTGTCCCGACAGGGTCAAGTTAGGATCTTCAACCGCTTTACGCCAATGGGCTAACGCCACTTGATAATCCGTCGCCTCACCATCGAGCAATACCGCCAAAGGTTGCAAAGCATCAAACAACTCTTCTAACCAAGATTTAAGCGAACGTGAACCGTTTGCGGTTAATAACTCAAGCCCAGGTTTACGGCCTTCAAGCACCACAGCTTTAAGATTCGCGCTTAATCTCGCCTCTTCGCTGGCTTCAGACTTAGGCGACTCCGTTAATAAACAATAGAGTAGGAATAAATCGAGGAAACGCACTTGGGTCGCCTCAATGCCAATCGGGCTAAATGGATTAACATCTAAAGCACGCACTTCAATGTATTCCACCCCTGCACGGGCTAAGGCTTCTGACGGCTTCTCGCCACTGCGCGTCACCCGTTTGGCACGAATTGGCGAGTAGAACTCGTTTTCAATCTGCAATACGTTGGCATTGAGCTGACGATACTCACCATCGACTTTAACGCCGATATTGGCAAAGTTTGCCGAAGGCATTTTGATGGCCGCATTCACGCCAGCCAGATACTCAGGCAAAGAGTTATAGCTGATATTCAGCTCTTCTTGCTCTTTGTTGGTGTAGCCTAAATCGCTCATACGCAACGAAGTCGCATAGGGTAGATACAGAGTACCGTGACCCGTTTTTTCAAACTTGAGATCGGTTTTTTGATCTTTAATGAAAGAGCTACATAACGCTGGTGAGGCACCAAATAAATAAGGTAGCACCCAGACTAAACGGCGGTAGTTACGGATCAAGCCAAAATAGGATTCTGAAATAAAATCATCGTAACTTAACTGCTTATCGCTCAATTCGTACAGGCTTTGCCATAACTCTTGCGATACCGAAAAGTTAAAGTGCACCCCAGAAATAATCTGCATCAAGGCGCCGTAACGATAGGTTAAGCCCTTACGATATAAGGTTTTCATCATACCGGTATTTGATGAACCATAACGGGCAACGGGGATCTGTTTCTCGTCCTTCACATAACAAGGCATGCTCACAGGCCACAGACGCTGACCATTTAAATGGCGCACACTGAAGGCGTGAGTTTCAGTTAATCCGTTTAGCAATTGCTCAACATTATTATTTACCGGAGTAATAAACTCGAGCAAGGCCTCACTGTAATCCGTCGTAATACGCGAATGCATTAACGCTGAGCCTAAGGCTTCAGGATGTGAATCGGTGGCGAGATAACCCGACTCATCAATCCGCAACGCCTCACGTTCTATGCCACGTAACATACCCAAGAGTGCGGTGCGCCCATGGGCGTCCGAGAGATGTTGTACTAATTCATTGAATGACTTCAATTTGCGCTTCTCTAATTGGTGATTCGCTATCGCGACAAGGTTAACAGTCAGACCTTTATTTTGAGGCTTATCTTGCAAAATACGCCTCAAAATAAATCTAAACCTGTCTGTGGGGCAAGCCAAATTCACAACTTGTACTGTTAAAAGCAGACGGTGACAGCTAATGCTGTCACCGTCTTTCGATGTAAATCCGGTAAATATGTGACGAATAGTCGTTAATTAACGTACCCGCCTCTCACCTATATAAGGGCGAAATACCAATTTACAATACTAAAGTTTCAATTGGATAGCCCAACGCCGCTAAATCTGCTTCGATTTTCGCTTTATCTCCCACCACTAGAATCACCATTTTATTAATATCTAGCTCGGAAGCCGCGAGGGCATTGAGTTCATCTTTTGTTACAGTATTAATGATCTTGTCCTGTTGAGTCGTAAAATCTTGGCTCAATTGGTAACGTTGGATCATTCGCATAAAGCCCGCTTTTTGATACGGCGTTTCATAATCAAGTGCTTGGCCTTGCGAGACTGAATTTCGCATAAAGGCAAGTTCAGTATCCGTCATACCCTTTTGCTGGTACGCACTGATTTCTTTTACAAACTCAGTGAGTGCTTTCGCCGTCACGTCACTGCGAACGTTACTTGATGCGACAAAATCACCGACTTCAGCGCCGCCCGCAAAGCTGGTGCGAGCGCCATAGGTATAACCTTTATTTTCACGTAAATTCAGGTTGATACGACTATTGAATGCGCCGCCGAGCGGATAATTCATCAGGTAAGATTTAAAGTAATCGCCTGTGGCATCATAGGGCAATGCGCGCTTGGCGATATTGATCACCGATTGCGCTGCGCCAGGTTTATCAATCAGATAAATCGTACCGCCTTTTAATGCAGGGAATGGCTTAAGTGGCGGCACCACAACTGCGGCCCCTTGCCACTGACTCAATCCCGCTAACTTAGGCAATAATACTGATTCAGGTAAATTGGCGACTGTGACGATTTTAGCGTTACCGCCTTGATACTGCTGGGCATAAAACGCTTTTACATCGGCTAACGTGAGCGCAGCGACTGAATCGAGCGTACCTATGTCATTCACGCCTAAGGCATTGTCTTTACCGTATAACAAAGACGACAACGCCGTATCAGCAAGGTAGCTAGGATCAGACTGCATATGCTGGATCTGCTGTAACTGCTGCTGTTTTACTCGGGTAAAGTCCGCTTCGTTAAAGGCTGGCTGGAAGAGCTTTTCTTCCATAATCGCCAGCGTCTCATCTAAATGCGCTGTCAGCGTCGATATTTTGATCGCACTTTGATATTCAGAGGCACTAAAGTCGACTGAACTGCCGAGCATTTCTAACGCTTGCGAAAGCGCTTCACTGCTGCGCTTCTGGCTCGACTCATTGAGCATTTCTGCGGTCAGCGTCGCTAAGCCCGCTTTTTCAACTGGTACCAGTCTATGGCCGCCATTAAGATACACAATTAACTCAACCGTTGGCGTTTCAGTGCTTTGTGTGCCCATGACTTCTATGCCATTGGCTAAGGTTTTTGTCCATATTGTCGGAACCTTTAACACAGGTGCGGCGCCAGATGCGGGCATCTTAGTCCGATCAAAACTTGAAACAAGTTCAGGCTTTGGCAAATCCCCTTCAACCGCCGTTTGCGCAATGGGCAAGGTCGCGGGCGTGAAGTTATCGGCATGGGCGATAAGTGACGTCATACCCTGCGGTACCACACTCATAACCACCATAGGTTTATCTTTGATGTATTGCTTGAACACGCGCATCACATCGTCTTTGGTCACATTGGCATAACGACTCAAATCTGAGGCTATCATATTCGGATTGCCCGACAGCGTTTGGTTCATCGCTAAGGCAGACACTTTGCCAGAAACACTTTGCAGGCTGTAAATGGTATCGGCCTCAAACTGCACTTTAACTTTTTGCAAATCGTCATCGGTAACGCCACGTTGCTCAAACTCCTTAATCGAGTCGAGGATACGTTGTTCCAGATCCGCCAGTTTGCCACCCTTTTCAGGATTAGCTAAAGCATAAATCGACATCTGACACGCCAGCTCTTGGCAAGGGTGGCTGACATTGGCCTGCACGGCATAGCCATCTTTCACCAAGTTTTTATATAACAAGGATGTTTTGCCGCCGCCTAAAATATTGGCTAACAGATCGAGCGCAGCTTCATCAGGATGCCTTGCGTATACGGTTGGAAAACCAATACGGATCAAAGGCAAGTGCACTTGATCTTCCATGGAGATGTAACGCGTTTTGTCTAAGTTAACCAGCGCCTTTTGCTCTAAAGAGACTTCAGGGCCGCGGGGGATTTCACCAAAATATTTGTTTACCCAGGCTAAGGTCTGCATTTCATCAAAATCGCCACCTATGGTCAGGGTTGCATTGTTAGGCCCATACCAACGTTGGAAAAAGTGTTTAACATCATCAACTGTGGCGCGATTAAGATCGTCCGTCCAGCCAATCACAGGCCAAGAATAAGGATGACCGACAGGATACATCGCTTGGCTAAAACGCTCACTCATGCGGCCATAGGGCTGATTGTCGATACGTTGCGCACGCTCGTTTTTCACTGTCTCGCGCTGCACTTCAAATTTTTCACTGGTGAGTGCCGGCAATAAAAAGCCCATACGGTCCGACTCAAGCCACAGCATTTTTTCTAATTGATTGCTGGGTACGGTTTCAAAGTAGTTGGTTCTGTCGGTATTGGTCGTGCCGTTTAAGGTGCCGCCAGCTTCAGTAACCACTTCAAAATGTTGTTCATCGGCGACGTGCTGCGAGCCTTGGAACATCATGTGTTCAAATAAATGCGCAAAACCCGAACGGCCAGCTAATTCTCGGGCAGATCCCACATGATAAGTCACATCGACATGCACTAAGGGATCGGAATCATCTTGATGCAAAATAACCGTTAACCCATTGGCTAATTGGTACTTTTTGTAGGGGATCCCTACTTGCGAATCGGCCAGTTGCACATTTTCAATAAGTTTAACGCCTGCGGGCAAGTTCGCCGTAGTCGTTTCAGATGCACAGCCCGCGAGTGCGGCAGAAATTGCGACCGCTAATATCCATTTCTTCAAAACATTCCCCTCATACATCAATGGGTCAAAAATACAGCTTCATAATCATAGTGCTGCGTATATTCATCGCTGTGTAGCGTAATAGTGCGCTTAAATGATTAAGCATTGGGATTTATGACTCGCAAAATTGACACTAAGTTCCTATCTATACAGTAAATTCAGTCTAAACGGAAAAACACTCCCCGCCCTTGACCATTAAATGCATCCTAACGCCATCATGCCATCCATTGCAGCACGGCAGCGGCAACAATTAAGTAACGAATTGTTTTACCAATTAAAATCATCAGCAAAGAGGAGATTAGCGGTAACCTCACCCAGCCCGCCAATAAACAGAGAATATCGCCGATAACCGGTGCCCATGAGAGTAAAAGCGCCCACACGCCGTAGCGTTCAATCATGGCGAGCCCCTTTGCGTGTTTACCTGTCGCTAACGCTTCAGGTGATTTTGCTAGGCGACCTAAGCGGCCTAAATAGAAACTGGTCATCGCGCCCAACGTGTTGCCAATACTGGCCACCACGACCAGCGCAACCCAAGCCTCTGGAGTTTTATTTAATAGCGCCACGAGTAAGACTTCAGATCCCCCCGGTAACAAAGTCGCCGCTAAAAAAGCACCGGAGAACATAATGCCTAACTCAGTCATAATGGCTTACTCAATGATAAATATCTCTTTTTGTATTTAATGCGATAAGGTTTTTCATGGGTTAATTGAATGTTTCACTTAATCTTTTTACAACAAACTCACTTATCACAATAAGTTATAAGAAAAACGGTTTGTTATAACCCTAGCTCTGTCGATACAATGGTTTAACTATGGCAATCAATGACCCTGCGCATGACTGAGCGCGCGTTAACATGACGCTCAACTCGTTGAATACGAATCCTATCATCGCAGGTCTATTGGCTCACTCTTAATTTATTTTCTGGAATATGCATGATCCTTCAAACCATTAGCCGCATTCCGTTTTGGCAAAAAGTCTTAGCAGGCTTTATCTTAGGTGCGCTCGTTGGCGTTATTTTAGGTGAAAGCGCCACAGTGCTAAAACCACTCGGTGATCTGTTCATTGGCGCCATTAAGATGTTGGTCGCGCCTTTGGTCTTTTGTGCCATTGTCGTCAGTATCACATCGCTCGGCTCGCAAACTAGCCTAAAACGCTTAAGCCTTAAAACCTTAGGTATGTTCATGCTGACAGGCACGATTGCCTCGCTGATCGGCTTAGCCGTAGGTTCGATGATCGACATGGGCGGCACTATGCAGCTCACGGCAACGGAAGTGCGCGAGCGTAATATTCCCGGTTTTGCACAAGTGTTGCTCGACATGATCCCTGTCAATCCTTTCGCCTCACTGGCTGAAGGCAAGGTACTGCAAATTATCGTGTTTGCCGCGTTAGTGGGTATCGCTATCAATAAAGTCGGCGAGAAAGCTGAGCCGCTAAAACGCACCATAGAAGCGGGCGCAGAAGTCATGTTCCAACTGACTCGCATGGTCTTAAAACTCACTCCTATCGGTGTGTTTGGTTTAATGGCTTGGGTTGTCGGTGAATATGGTTTATCGACTCTACTGCCGTTAGGTAAGTTTATCGGGGCTATCTACATTGCCGCCTTTATCCATATCATCTTTGTTTACGGTGGCTTAGTGAAATTTGTCGGTGGTTTAAGCCCACTGCAATTTTTCCGCAAAGCTATGCCAGCGCAGTTAGTCGCCTTTAGTACTTCTTCAAGTTTCGGTACTTTACCTGCGAGCACCCGTGCAGTCGAAACCATGGGCGTATCAAAGCGTTATAGCGCCTTTGTAATGCCATTAGGTGCGACCATGAACATGGACGGCTGTGGGGGTATTTACCCTGCGATTGCCGCTATCTTCATCGCGCAGATTTACAATATTCCGCTCGATACACTGGACTATGTGATGATTGCCGTGACTGCAACCGTGGCTTCTGTTGGAACCGCTGGCGTGCCAGGAAGTGCAATGGTGATGTTAACTGTGACCTTAGGTGTGATTGGTCTACCACTCGAAGGCATTGCCTTTATCGCCGCGATTGACCGTATTATCGATATGATCCGCACGGCAACGAACGTGACGGGCGATATGATGACAGCAGTCGTGATTGGTAAATCAGAAAATGAACTCGATGAAGCGCAGTTCTATTCGAACGATACCCAAGACGTTAAACCTGTGAGTTCGCAGCAATAACAATACTGGGGCGAAGCCACTGCGCTAAGCCATCAGTAACATTAGCTAAATTACGCAGATGATGTAAATGAAGAGACCGCTTAGGCGGTCTTTTTTATTATTCAACAAACGGCCTTTAATCCGTCGGCTTTAAAGCCCCAATCAACTCCAACGGTCCTCATCGACTGCAAAATAGGTTACTCAAATAAGATCAAGCTGTTAGACTCTAAAATAACTCTAACTCACATTTTAGCAGAACAGACAATGACGAGACTCTTCCTTATCCCGCTGATCCTATGTTTGTTTTGGGCGTTATTTTTAAAAGCCAACAAACTCACGCTAAAACAAGGCAGACGAGGTTTTATCTACATTATTGGCATAGGTGAAGGGATGATTTTAACCCTCATCACGTTAATGTGGTTAACGGCTTAGCAAAAGGCCAACTCAATACTGAGTTGGCCTTAGTGATAAAACTGAGCTAACGATTGGAAGATGTTCAAAGCTCAGTTAACCCAAATCGGTTAACTCAGTGATTAACCCAATCCGTTACCCAAGAACAGCAAGTAAAATCCCCGCCGCCACAGCAGAGCCTAACACCCCCGCCACATTGGGCCCCATTGCATGCATCAGCAGGAAGTTATGTTGATTCGCTTCCAACCCCACTTTGTTGACGACTCGCGCCGCCATAGGCACAGCCGATACCCCTGCGGCGCCGATCAGCGGATTCACTTTACCGCCCGACAGCTTACACATCAGCTTTGCCATCAACACACCCGCTGCTGTACCAACGCCGAAAGCCAAGGCACCCAAAACCAGAATTCCTAAGGTTTCCAGCCGCAGGAATTGATCCGCGGATAACTTAGAACCCACAGCTAAACCTAAGAAAATCGTGACGATATTAATAAGCTCGTTCTGCGCCGTTTTCGATAATCTATCCACCACGCCCGATTCGCGCATCAAATTACCAAGGCAAAACATGCCCACTAACGGCGTGGCCGCAGGTAAGAAGAGAATCGTTAATCCCAGCACCATCAAAGGGAAAATGATCTTTTCCTTCTTACTGACTTCGCGCAGCTGCTCCATTTTAATTTCGCGCTCAGCTTGGGTTGTCAGTAAGCGCATGATCGGCGGTTGAATAATAGGGACTAACGCCATATAGGAATAAGCCGCGACCGCAATCGCCCCCAATAACTCAGGCGCCAGTTTGGAGGCGAGGAAAATCGCCGTCGGCCCATCGGCGCCGCCTATAATCGCAATGGCCGCCGCGTCCTTCATGGTGAACTCAAAGCCCGGCACTAAGTTCAGCGCTATCGCCCCAATCAATGTCGCGAAAATCCCAAACTGCGCCGCAGCTCCTAACAACAGGGTTTTAGGATTGGCAATCAAGGCACTAAAGTCGGTCAGCGCACCGACGCCCATAAAGATCAACAGTGGGAATACCCCAGTCTCAATCCCCACATGATAGGCGTAAAACAGCATGCCACCTTCTTCAGTAAATCCCGCGTGGGGAATGTTCGCCAGCACTGCACCAAAACCAATGGGCAACAATAACAAAGGCTCAAACCCACGCACTATGGCGAGATACAAGAGCAAAGCGCCGACAGCCATCATCAACACTTGCCCGCCAGTAAAGTGAGCAATACCTGTCTCGGCCCAAAAAGCCATTAAACCTTCCATAATGACTCCTACGCCAAGGCCAGTAATTGAGAACCCACAGACACTGAGTCGCCTTCTTTCACCCAGAGCTTAGCGATAATGCCATCGCCCTGAGCACGAATTTCAGTTTCCATCTTCATCGCCTCAAGGATGATCACGACATCGCCTTCACACACTCTATCGCCTGGAGAAACATGAACTTTGAAGATGTTGCCCGACAGCGGCGCGCTCATTTCAAGCCTGATCTCTCCATGGCACGCAGTTGGCGTAGTGCTCGCCGTAGCAGTTTGCACGGCATGAACACTTTGGCCCTGTGGCTGGATTTGCGAGATCTCCCCGCCTGTGGCGACTTCAACTACGTACTCTTTCCCTTCGACTGTTACCGTGTAGGTTTCAGGGCCACGATCCGCAGCATTAGTAGCAAGTGCTGAAGTCAATTCAGGTTTAGGCTCAAAGGCGCTTGGATCGTCACGATTCTTTAAGAACTGCAATCCTATTTGTGGGAAGAGTGCATAGGTCAGCACATCATCGTCATGCTCTGAAGATAGGCGAATGCCTTGTTCCTGTGCTTTATCAGCTAACTCAAGCCGTAACTTAGCCAGCTCTGGCGTTAATAAATCCGCAGGGCGACATGTAATAGCTTCAGCCCCTTGCAACACTCTGGCTTGCAATGCGGCATCTACTGGCGCAGGCGTCGCGCCATATTCGCCCTTAAGCACGCCTTCAGTCTCTTTCGTCAGTGACTTATAACGCTCACCCATTAACACATTAATGACCGCCTGCGAGCCGACAATTTGCGATGTGGGCGTCACTAACGGCAAGAAACCTAAATCAGCACGAACGCGGGGGATTTCTTCCAATACCAAGTCCATCTTATCGGCCGCGCCTTGCTCCTTTAATTGGCTCTCCATATTGGTCAGCATGCCACCAGGCACTTGGGCACGTAAGATCCGCGAATCGATGCCTTTCAGCGCTCCTTCAAACTTAGCGTACTTCTTGCGCACTTCACGAAAATAAGCGGCAATCTCTTCAAGCAACACCATATCGTAACCAGTAGCGCGCTCAGTATCTTCCACCATAGCGATAACAGTTTCAGTTGCAGTATGTCCATAGGTTTGACTCATCGACGAAATTGCCGTATCGAGCACATCGATGCCCGCTTCAATGGCTTTCTGATAAGTGGCCGTACTCAACCCTGTCGTCGCATGACAATGCATAGATAACACGAGTTGCGTCTGAGATTTGAGTCGGCTAATAAGCTCAAACGCTTCCATCGGCTTAAGTAAGCCCGCCATATCTTTGATGCACAAAGAATCGCATCCCATATCTTCGAGACGTTTTGCCATATCAACCCACGTCTCTATGGTATGCACTGGACTCGTGGTATACGAAATCGTCCCCTGCGCATGGCCGCCAACTTGGCGCACTGCTTTCACCGCAGTCTCGAGGTTTCGAACATCGTTCATCGCATCGAAAATACGAAATACATCGACGCCATTGGTATGGGCGCGCTCAACAAAACGCGTGACTAAATCATCGGCATAATGGCGATAACCTAAGAGGTTTTGGCCACGCAGTAACATTTGCTGCGGCGTATTCGGCATGGCCTTTTTCAGCTCACGAATTCGATCCCAAGGATCTTCACCAAGATAACGAATGCAGGCATCAAAAGTTGCACCGCCCCAAGATTCCAGTGACCAGAAGCCGATCTTATCGAGTAGTGGCGCTATCGGTAACATGTCATCAATGCGTAAGCGCGTCGCTAAAATGGATTGATGCGCGTCCCGCAAAACGACATCAGTTAAAAATAATGGCTTAGCCACTGCCGTCGTAGAATTAGATACAAAAGTCATACTGCTCCCCATTACTTAATCTGTGAACGATACTGCTTTACCGCCAATGAAATCGCAGCGACCACATTTGGATCTAAAGGCTTAGCATCAGATTGCGATACCCTCTGCTGACTTTTAGCATGATTTTTAGCAAAACGTGCAGAGGCAGCATCGACTGCACACCAACGCGCAACTAAATGGATCCCAAGGATTAGTACACCTAAAAATAAATACACTAAGCCCATCCCCAAAAACATAATGCCAACGGCATCCAATAAAGATTGCGTTACATCCTCCATAGCTCCCCTACCCCTTACTCTCTCAATCCCTATCAAAAGTACGATTGCCCCAAACCATCGCTATCGCATCACAAGTTCAACATTCAATCGGTTGAGCGGTTTACAAACTATGGGTCTCTCGTAGACAGACCCATAGCGACCACCAAACCAAAGAATTTTTGAATAAAAAATCACATTTAAAAATTAATAACTCACGCAACAAGAAAATCAGCTTGAACTTAACCCGCTACAAACATAACCAATTGATAACAAAAACACCATGTGAATGTAAATTGGTCTTACCAATATTGAATAAATCCAAAGGCGGCCAGTCATTAATCCTCATAAATCGGGCAATTAATTCAATATTCCATAATGAAATACCCACTATGCTGGATTTAAGTCGAAATGATGTCCTAGGCTAAAAAATGATTCCTAAATTGAAGACAACGGACATAGGAATAAACCAAGTGAAAAAGTATGCAGATTTCACAATCCAAGTCACTGCTATTTGATTCTGAATGAATATAGAAAGGCATGTCGTTCTGAAGGAATTGATTGAAGAAGAGGAATGGGATCAATCTAACAAATTAAATCATCCATTTTGACAACTTAGATATCCTCTTGATACCAACACGAAGCGGTGCTAGAGGCTCAATACGGTTTGTTGTGGAGCGGCTATCTTGAAAGATAAGCCACAGTGCTACCCGAGGTAGACCTTAGGCTCTTAGCTATTCGCAGGATTAATACCAATTGTATTTAATATCTGTTCATTCAGCGGGAATTCAACGCGCTTTAAACAAGGCGAAGGCTTGAAGGCATAGTGGTGCTCTGTCGAAAGCCTTAAACGCAGTATAAAGCGCGTTGTCATACCGTTAACAGTTAGCCGCCCTTCGGCATCCCACTCCGGTGTTGCATTGACTTAAAAGGGAATAACCATTTCTGCGTCAATGCGCCTTGGATTGAAATGCCTGTGAGGCTGTGAACTGATTAGATATTTAATGTGATTGGTATAAGCAATAGGACAAGAACGAAATAAGGAAGCCTAGGATCGACAAGGAACTCAGCAATTAAAAAATGAGCTGGTGAGCTGGTGAGCTGGTGAGCTGGTGAGCTGGTGAGCTGGTGAGCTGGTGAGCTGGTGAGCTGGTGAGCTGGTGAGCTGGTGAGTAAAAATAGTGGGGAAACATGCAAGTTGGAAGAAAAATATATCAATTCCTACAAAATTTAGACGTAAAAAAGCCAGCTTATTCAGCTGGCTTCGTTACATCTCAATGAGATAATTAGGCGCTTGGCGATGACCTACTCTCACATGGGGAGACCCCACACTACCATCGGCGCGTTTGCGTTTCACTTCTGAGTTCGGGATGGGATCAGGTGGTTCCACAAGGCTATTGTCACCAAGCAAATTCTGTTTATTACCGTGTCCATCTCTGGACCACGCTAATAATAATTCGGAAAGCTGATTTGCTTTGAGTCTTTAACTTTATCAAGTGTCGATATTCTGTCTAAGGCTTTTCGTACGACCTCCATGGATGGAGGAAGTGCTAGAAAATGTCTGGAACATTTTCAGTAAAACCCATCTGGGTTGTATGGTTAAGCCTCTCGAGTCATTAGTACATGTTAGCTCAACGCCTCACAACGCTTACACACCATGCCTATCAACGTCCTAGTCTCGAACGGCTCTTTAGAGGAATTAAATTCCTAGGGATGACTCATCTTAGGGCTCGCTTCCCGCTTAGATGCTTTCAGCGGTTATCGATTCCGAACGTAGCTACCGGGCAATGCCATTGGCATGACAACCCGAACACCAGCGGTTCGTCCACTCCGGTCCTCTCGTACTAGGAGCAGCTCCCTTCAATCATCCAACGCCCACGGCAGATAGGGACCGAACTGTCTCACGACGTTCTGAACCCAGCTCGCGTACCACTTTAAATGGCGAACAGCCATACCCTTGGGACCGACTTCAGCCCCAGGATGTGATGAGCCGACATCGAGGTGCCAAACACCGCCGTCGATATGAACTCTTGGGCGGTATCAGCCTGTTATCCCCGGAGTACCTTTTATCCGTTGAGCGATGGCCCTTCCATTCAGAACCACCGGATCACTATGACCTACTTTCGTACCTGCTCGACGTGTATGTCTCGCAGTTAAGCTGGCTTATGCCATTGCACTAACCGTACGATGTCCGACCGTACTTAGCCAACCTTCGTGCTCCTCCGTTACTCTTTGGGAGGAGACCGCCCCAGTCAAACTACCCACCAGGCACTGTCCCTAATCCCGATAAGGGACCTAGGTTAGAACATCAAAACTACAAGGGTGGTATTTCAAGGACGACTCCATCATGACTAGCGTCACAACTTCAAAGTCTCCCACCTATCCTACACATGTAGGTTCAATGTTCAGTGCCAAGCTATAGTAAAGGTTCACGGGGTCTTTCCGTCTAGCCGCGGGTATACGGCATCTTCACCGCAATTTCAACTTCACTGAGTCTCGGCTGGAGACAGCGTGGCCATCATTACGCCATTCGTGCAGGTCGGAACTTACCCGACAAGGAATTTCGCTACCTTAGGACCGTTATAGTTACGGCCGCCGTTTACCGGGGCTTCGATCATGAGCTTCTCTTGCGATAACCCAATCAATTAACCTTCCGGCACCGGGCAGGCGTCACACCGTATACTTCCTCTTGCGAGTTTGCACAGTGCTGTGTTTTTGATAAACAGTTGCAGCCACCTGGTATCTGCGACTCCCGTCAGCTTAGAGAGCAAGTCTCATCACCAACAGGAGCGTACCTTCTCCCGAAGTTACGGTACCATTTTGCCTAGTTCCTTCAGCCGAGTTCTCTCAAGCGCCTTGGTATTCTCTACCCGACCACCTGTGTCGGTTTGGGGTACGATTCCCGCTAACCTGAAGCTTAGAAGATTTTCCTGGAAGCATGGCATCAACTACTTCAGTCCCTTAGGACCTCGTCATCAGCTCTCAGTCTGCACACTAAAGTGCGATTCCCCGGATTTGCCTAAGAAATCAACCTACCACCTTAAACGCGGACTACCAACGCCGCGCTAGCCTAGCCTTCTCCGTCTCTCCATCGCAGTTAGCGGAAGTACAGAAATATTAATCTGTTTCCCATCGATTACGCCTTTCGGCCTCACCTTAGGGGTCGACTCACCCTGCCCCGATTAACGTTGGACAGGAACCCTTGGTCTTTCGGCGAGGGGGTTTTTCACCCCCTTTATCGTTACTCATGTCAGCATTCGCACTTCTGATACCTCCAGCGTGGGTTACCCCTTCACCTTCAACGGCTTACAGAACGCTCCTCTACCGCGCACAGTAAACTGTGCACCCGTAGCTTCGGTGACTAGCTTAGCCCCGTTACATCTTCCGCGCAGGCCGACTCGACTAGTGAGCTATTACGCTTTCTTTAAATGATGGCTGCTTCTAAGCCAACATCCTAGCTGTCTAAGCCTTCCCACATCGTTTCCCACTTAGCTAGTACTTTGGGACCTTAGCTGACGGTCTGGGTTGTTTCCCTTTTGACGACGGACGTTAGCACCCGCCGTCTGTCTCCCGAGTAGTACTCATTGGTATTCGGAGTTTGCAAAGGGTTGGTAAGTCGGGATGACCCCCTAGCCTTAACAGTGCTCTACCCCCAATGGTATTCGCTCGAGGCGCTACCTAAATAGCTTTCGAGGAGAACCAGATATCTCCCGGTTTGATTGGCCTTTCACCCCCAGCCACAAGTCATCCGCTAATTTTTCAACATTAGTCGGTTCGGTCCTCCAGTTGATGTTACTCAACCTTCAACCTGCCCATGGCTAGATCACCGGGTTTCGGGTCTACACCTTGCAACTAAACGCGCAGTTAACACTCGGTTTCCCTACGGCTCCGCTATTCGCTTAACCTCGCTACAAAATGTAAGTCGCTGACCCATTATACAAAAGGTACGCAGTCACGGTCTCAAGAACCGCTCCCACTGCTTGTACGTATACGGTTTCAGGTTCTATTTCACTCCCCTCACAGGGGTTCTTTTCGCCTTTCCCTCACGGTACTGGTTCACTATCGGTCAGTCAGGAGTATTTAGCCTTGGAGGATGGTCCCCCCATATTCAAACAGGATGTCACGTGTCCCGCCTTACTCGTTTTCATCAATGGTTAGTTTTCATGTACGGGGCTATCACCCTGTGCCGCTGTGCTTTCCAACACATTCCACTAACACCCCACTGACTTAAGGGCTAATCCCCGTTCGCTCGCCGCTACTAGGGGAATCTCGGTTGATTTCTTTTCCTCCGGGTACTTAGATGTTTCAGTTCCCCGGGTTCGCCTCGCAACACTATGTATTCATGTTGCGATAACAGCTTATGCTGCTGGGTTCCCCCATTCGGACATCGTTAGCTCAAATGCTTGTTACTAGCTCGCCAACGCTTTTCGCAAGTTACTACGTCCTTCATCGCCTCTGACTGCCAAGGCATCCACCGTATACGCTTAGTCGCTTAACCATACAACCCAAATGAGTTTCACTCATCTGCGCCGCATTGCGACCAGCTTGGTTTTACTTGTCTCACTTCTGACCAAAGAAGTGGACGCGCCTTAGACGCAAACTATTCAATAAAGAATAATTTACTTTTTGAATATTCAAGACACTTAATAAAGTGTTTGAGAACTCATGATGCAAACGTTTCCACGTTTACATCGGTTTGTAAGTAACATGACGACAGACATCATCACGTTACATACTATCAGCTTTCCAAATTGTTAAAGAACAATGCGTACCGGCTAGCGGCGCATTCAGCTCTGACTTCTCCTAAGAGAAGATAAACAAGCAATCTGTGTGAACACTCAGCAAAAATTAAGTTAGTCGTATAGGTAAGGAGGTGATCCAGCCCCAGGTTCCCCTAGGGCTACCTTGTTACGACTTCACCCCAGTCATGAACCACAAAGTGGTGAGCGCCCCCCCGAAGGTTAAGCTACCCACTTCTTTTGCAGCCCACTCCCATGGTGTGACGGGCGGTGTGTACAAGGCCCGGGAACGTATTCACCGTGGCATTCTGATCCACGATTACTAGCGATTCCGACTTCATGGAGTCGAGTTGCAGACTCCAATCCGGACTACGACGAGCTTTGTGAGATTAGCTCCACCTCGCGGCTTTGCAACCCTCTGTACTCGCCATTGTAGCACGTGTGTAGCCCTACTCGTAAGGGCCATGATGACTTGACGTCGTCCCCACCTTCCTCCGGTTTATCACCGGCAGTCTCCCTAGAGTTCCCACCATTACGTGCTGGCAAATAAGGATAGGGGTTGCGCTCGTTGCGGGACTTAACCCAACATTTCACAACACGAGCTGACGACAGCCATGCAGCACCTGTCTCACGGTTCCCGAAGGCACTAAGCTATCTCTAGCGAATTCCGTGGATGTCAAGAGTAGGTAAGGTTCTTCGCGTTGCATCGAATTAAACCACATGCTCCACCGCTTGTGCGGGCCCCCGTCAATTCATTTGAGTTTTAACCTTGCGGCCGTACTCCCCAGGCGGTCTACTTAATGCGTTAGCTTGAGAGCCCAGTGTTCAAGACACCAAACTCCGAGTAGACATCGTTTACGGCGTGGACTACCAGGGTATCTAATCCTGTTTGCTCCCCACGCTTTCGTGCCTGAGCGTCAGTCTTTGTCCAGGGGGCCGCCTTCGCCACCGGTATTCCTCCAGATCTCTACGCATTTCACCGCTACACCTGGAATTCTACCCCCCTCTACAAGACTCTAGTTCGCCAGTTCGAAATGCAATTCCCAGGTTGAGCCCGGGGCTTTCACATCTCGCTTAACAAACCGCCTGCGCACGCTTTACGCCCAGTAATTCCGATTAACGCTCGGACCCTCCGTATTACCGCGGCTGCTGGCACGGAGTTAGCCGGTCCTTCTTCTGTAGGTAACGTCACAGCAACAGCGTATTAAGCTGCTACCTTTCCTCCCTACTGAAAGTGCTTTACAACCCGAAGGCCTTCTTCACACACGCGGCATGGCTGCATCAGGGTTTCCCCCATTGTGCAATATTCCCCACTGCTGCCTCCCGTAGGAGTCTGGGCCGTGTCTCAGTCCCAGTGTGGCTGATCATCCTCTCAGAACAGCTAGGGATCGTCGCCTTGGTGAGCCATTACCTCACCAACTAGCTAATCCCACCTAGGTTCATCCAATCGCGGAAGGCCCGAAGGTCCCCTCCTTTCCCCCGTAGGGCGTATGCGGTATTAGCAGTCGTTTCCAACTGTTATCCCCCTCGACTGGGCAGATCCCTAGGCATTACTCACCCGTCCGCCGCTCGCCGGCAAAGATAGTAAACTATCTTCCCGCTGCCGCTCGACTTGCATGTGTTAGGCCTGCCGCCAGCGTTCAATCTGAGCCATGATCAAACTCTTCAATTAAAGTTTTGTTGCTTCATCCCGAAGGAATCAGCGGCTCAATGAATTCTGATTTTTTTTGTTTCTCGCACTCCTTATAAAGAAGGGCTGAAACAAACTGTACATATTGCTATGAACACTCATTGTTACATTGATTTAAATTTTTGACTGCCAACCCGAAGGTTAAGCAGTTTCGATTAACTCAACACCTGTGAGTGTCCACACAGATTTCTTGTTTTATCTTGTTAAAGAGCAACTCAATATTCGTAAGAGAACGTGAGTACCACACTGAGCGTCGAACGCTTCCAGGTGGCTAGGGCTGCGTATTCTACGCATTTCCCGTTTCGCGTCAAGGAGTATTTTCAACTTCTTGCTGCGGTTGAATTAAGTGGTTAAAAGCCATTCAATTCAAGCTAACTCGTCAGCTTGCTTTCGCTGTCTGCCGTGTCAGTGGATGCGCATTATAGGGAGCAGGAGATTTTGTGCAAGGGCTTTTTTAACAACCTGCGCCAAGCGAATAAATAACCACCAAACTGCAGAAATATACTGCAATATTGAGCAATATCGCTGTTTGGGTTGATAAGTCTGGCAGAAGAAATCACCTATTGCTGGGGTTTTAATAGATTGAATGGGCATAAACAGAAGTTGATAGCTATTTTTCGCTATATCTATCAGCAAACCTCTAAAAACGTTATGCCTAGTGTGATGCCTTACTCTTGTTTGCACCTAGCTAATGATAAGCAATGATCAAATGCACGAGCCCTAAGGTTTATGCTCTTCTTGTTTCTCTTTCTCGAGATCTGTAACGACTTGAGTTTGTGCAGCGGCTTGGACTGAGGAGTTCGTTTCTACACTCGCCGCGACATCATCTCCTACAACGTGAGCGACTTTGAGCTTTCTCACGGTTCGAATCGTAATGATCGGGCCTGAAATCGCATATAAGTAGAAGCCGACACATAAAATCAATGCAGGTTGCACCGACACCACCACAAACACACCGACGACCAGTAAGATCACGATAAAGTTGACCTTGCCGCGCCAATCAATTTCTTTAAAGGAGTGATAGCGGAAATTGCTGACCATCAGTAAACCGGTTGCTGCCGTAACAAGGGCCGCAATCCAACTGATATTTCTTCCATCGAGGCTGTATTGGTTACCAAGCCAAATACTGCCAGCAATAACAGCGGCGGCAGCCGGGCTGGCGAGACCTTGAAAATAACGCTTATCGGCAACGCCAACTTGCGTATTAAATCGAGCAAGCCTGAGTGCTGCACCTGCGCAATAGATAAATGCGGCCAGCCAACCAATTTTACCTAAGTCCGCTAATGCCCAATTGTAGGCGAGTAGTGCTGGCGCCATTCCGAAGGACACCATATCGGCCATACTGTCGTACTCAGCACCAAAATCACTTTGGGTATTAGTCAGTCTTGCCACTCGTCCATCGAGCCCATCACAAATCATGGCAATAAAAATGGCTATCGCTGCGGCTTCAAAGTTAGCATTCATGGAAGCAATTACGGCATAAAAACCTGAAAACAAACCCGCTGTGGTAAAAAGGTTCGGTAATAAATAGATACCTTTATTCTTTACTGTTTGATTTGAAGAATTTTGCATACACTTATTACGCTAGTTCGGTGAAGAGAAGTTAGCTTTCAAGATAACATATTTTATTATCATGTCGATGAGAGACCAGTTAGGGATGATTTCGATGTTAAAAGTGAACACGTTCAGCACTATGCTATGCCGATGGTTTTGGCTCGGCCTTTTCATTGGCCCCGTTTCTGCGGGCGTTATCTATACTTGGGTCGACGAAAATGGGGTGACGCATTACAGCCAACAAGCCCCGCAACAAGAAAACATCAAAGCAGAAAAGCTCTATAGTGAAGATTTAGAGCAGGCGAAAGTGGGTTTTATCGCACCGGTAAAGAAAGCGGAAGCCACTTCTGAAGCCAATGAATTAGAAAAGTCAGCGACGCTGATTAAAGAGAAAGATGCTAAACAGGCTCAATCCATTTGTGAGAGTGCTAAACACAATTTAGATATTCTCACAACGCACACTAAGCTTATCCGCCAAACTTCCGATTCGGGTGAATCTGTCGCTATGACAGAGGAAGACCGCCAAGCCTCGATTGCTCAGCAACAGGAAAGAATCAAACTCTTCTGTGATAAGAAGTAGCCAAATTTACTATGCCATTACATTAATGAACAACGATTAACGCTAATGCAATAAAAAAGGAGCCGAGTTAAAAACTCGGCTCCTTTCGTTTTAGTACTTGAAGCGGGAGCGATACTGACTAAGGAAGCGCTATCTCTTATTGCAAGATAGTTTATTTCAAGCTCGTTCATTCAAGAACGCTTATTTCAGTTCGCCCATTTCAACCTATCCAACTTCAAGCTTGCTATTAACGTATCGCATTCAAACAACACACTAAGTGACTAGCGACTGGTTATTGCTCGAACACTAACTCGCCACCCGCACAGCTGACCTTGATCGGTTTACCCGGTAACAAGTCGCCACGCAGTAATTTCTGCGCCAGCGGGTTTTCGACTTCTTGCTGCAATGCCCGTTTCAACGGTCTTGCGCCATACACAGGATCGAAACCAATTTCCGCAATCAGTGATAATGCGTCGTCGGTGATCTCCAATGTATAGTCCTTTTCCGCCAAACGTTGGCGTAAGGAAGCAATCTGTATCGAAGCAATACGCTTGATATTGGCAGCATCCAATGGATGGAACACCACAGATTCATCAATACGGTTTAAAAACTCAGGTCTGAAACTGTGAGTGACCACATTCATTACCGCCGCTTTCATCTCTGCATAGGTCACTTGACCAAATCCTTCTTGGATAATGTCGGAGCCTAAGTTCGAGGTCATGATGATCACTGTATTTCTAAAATCTACAGTACGACCTTGACCATCGGTTAAGCGCCCATCATCAAGCACTTGCAGTAAGATGTTAAACACATCGGGATGCGCTTTCTCGACTTCGTCGAGCAATATCACCGAATACGGTTTACGACGAACGGCTTCCGTTAAGTAACCGCCCTCTTCATAACCCACGTATCCAGGAGGTGCACCCACTAAACGCGATACTGAGTGTTTCTCCATAAACTCAGACATATCAATGCGCACTAAGGCCGATTCGGTATCGAATAAGAACCTCGCCAGTGATTTACACAGCTCAGTTTTACCCACCCCCGTTGGGCCTAAGAACAGGAACGAGCCTATCGGGCGATTTGGATCCGCCAGACCCGCGCGGCTACGACGAATCGCATTCGCGACCGCATCGACGGCTTCGTTTTGGCCAATCACCCGCTCGTGCAGCGCCACTTCCATTTGCAGTAATTTTTCGCGCTCGCCTTCAAGCATTTTCGATACGGGTATTCCCGTCGCTTTCGACAAGACTTCGGCGATTTCGAACTCAGTGACCTTGTTACGCAATAACGTCATGTCCTGCATTTCGGCTTGCGATGCCAAATCGAGCTGTTTTTCAAGCTCAGGAATACGACCGTATTGCAGCTCAGACATCCGAGTTAAATCACCCGCACGACGCGCCACTTCTAAATCCATTCGAGCCTGTTCAAGATCAGCTTTAATGTGCTGAGTTCCCGCTAATGCGGCTTTTTCAGTACGCCAGATTTCGTTCAACTCTGAAGCTTTAGCTTCAACGTCACGTAATTCCTCTTGCAGATGGTCAAGCCTGCGACGACTCGCCTCATCATTTTCTTTGGCTAACGCTTGCTCCTCCAGTTTGAGCTGGATAGCACGTCGTTCGAGCCGGTCGAGTGACTCAGGTTTTGAGTCCATTTGCATGCGAATGCTCGATGCCGCTTCGTCGATCAAATCGATCGCTTTATCGGGCAACTTACGGTCCGACACATAACGGTGCGACATAGTCGCCGCCGCCACAATCGCCGGATCGGTAATTTCCACATGGTGATGCAGCTCGTAACGTTCTTTCAGTCCACGCAAAATGGCGATGGTGTCTTCAACGCTTGGCTCATCCACCAGCACTTTTTGGAAACGACGTTCAAGCGCCGCATCTTTTTCAATGTACTGACGATACTCATCAAGTGTGGTCGCACCCACGCAGTGTAAGTCACCACGCGCTAACGCAGGTTTGAGCATGTTACCTGCATCCATTGCGCCTTCACCTTTACCGGCGCCGACCATAGTATGCAGCTCGTCGATGAAGAGGATCACTTGACCTTCTTCCTGCGCCAACTCATTCAATACCGCTTTTAAGCGTTCTTCGAACTCACCGCGATATTTAGCGCCCGCAATCAATGAGCCCATATCGAGGGATAAGACGCGCTTATTTTTAATGCCCTCGGGGACTTCACCATTAACGATACGCTGGGCGAGTCCTTCAACAATCGCCGTTTTACCCACACCCGGTTCACCGATAAGGACGGGGTTGTTTTTACTGCGACGTTGTAATACTTGGATCGTGCGGCGAATTTCATCGTCACGGCCGATCACAGGATCTAACTTGCCTTGTTCGGCTCGTTCGGTCAGATCGATAGTAAACTTCTTCAACGCTTGGCGTTGATCTTCAGCGTTCGGATCATCCACTTTTTGGCCGCCACGCATTTGTTCAATGGTTTGCTCCATCAACTCTTTGGTCGCGCCGGCTTTTTTCAACGCTTGCGCGAGGGCATCGCCTCCTTCTAACGCAGCTAATACAAATAACTCGCTAGAGATATATTTGTCTTTACGCTTTTGCGCCAATTTATCGCACAGATTTAATAAACGTATTAAACCTTGGGATAATTGCACATCGCCGCCCGTACCTTCGACTTGAGGTAAGCGTTCCAGCTCTTGACTCAAAAGCGAGCGCAGCGCACTCACGCGAATGCCAGCTTGGGTCAATAAGGGATGGATTGAACCTGAATCTTGGTTCAACAATGCCATCATCAAATGCAGCGGTTCAATAAACTGATGATCACGCCCGAGTGCGAGAGACTGGGCATCTGAGATGGCAAGCTGAAATTTATTGGTCATACGATCGAGTCGCATACAGCCTCCTAAAACTCACAAAGTAGAGATATGCCAATCCACAAGATATCTTGCCAATTTAGTGGCGTTAAATCAGTACCGCTAATGGAGAGATCTCAATAGGATTGGTATTACATTTCGTTAGTTAAAAGATGGGGGCTATTTAGCCAAATTCAAGCGGATAACGCGGAAATAAATATAAATTGTAGGGGAATTAACTTAAGACTTAAGCCAGATCAACGATGCCATGCGCCCCGTCACCTTATCACGACGATAAGAGAAGTAATCGGTGTCACTGACAGTGCAGATATCGGCGCTATAAATATGCTTGATGCCGAGTAAACTCAAGCGTAATTTAGCCAAGCCAATAATATCGGCCAGATACTTGTCACCACTGGGAATAAAACATGCAGCCGCCTGTGGATGTAACCCACAGAATGCGTGCTTCACTTCGACGCCCACTTCAAATTTTTGCGGACCAATCGCCGGGCCGAGGTAGGCAATCAACTCATCCATAGGAGAACTAAACTGCGCCGCGGCGGCCTCAATCACGCCATCACATAAACCGCGCCAACCGGCATGGGCCGCTGCCACTTCGGTTCCCGCTTGATTACACAGCAATACAGGTAAACAATCGGCGGTCATTACAGCGCAAACTTGGCTCGCAGTTCGGCTATAACTGGCATCGGCAATCGGCGTACCCGCTGCGTGAGCTAAGCTCAGCGTGTCTAAATTGAGCACATGGGTACCATGGACTTGCTCAAGCCAGACAGGTTTGGCAGCTAACGCTAATTGTTTGCAGAGTAATTCACGATTAGCCATCACCTGCTGTTCAGCATCACCGACATGCAGTCCAAGATTCAAACTGTCATAGGCATGCACGCTCACACCGCCATGACGATTTGTCATAGCGATGCCAACATTAGCAGGAACAGGCCAATCGTGATCAAACACTTAGAGATACTCGATCGGATGCTCTACCGTGTCTTGACGCAGTGCTTTAGTCAAAATCACCATGTCTTCAGGAATTGGCGCTTGCCAGCTCATGATTTCACAACTCACTGGGTGAGCTAATTCTAGACGAACTGCGTGCAGCGCTTGGCGCTTGAAGTTTTTCAGGATATCGAAAAACTCAGGGCTCGCGGCTTTAGGCGGTTTTGGACGACCACCATACACAGGATCGCCCACTAACACGTGGCCTATGTATTCCATGTGCACACGGATCTGGTGAGTACGGCCAGATTCTAGACGTAATCTCAAACGCGTGTGGTTACGGAATTTTTCCGCGACACGGTAATGCGTCACCGCAGGTTTACCTGAGTGCAGCACGGCCATGTGAGTACGTTTAGTAAGATGGCGACCAATCGGCTCATCCACTGTACCGCCACCTGTCATAGTACCCATAACAATCGCTTCGTATTCACGAGTGATTTCACGGGCCTGCAAAGCGGCAACTAAATGCGTTTGCGCTTCAACGGTTTTGGCAACGACCATCAAACCTGTTGTATCTTTGTCCAGACGATGCACAATACCTGCACGTGGCACATGCTCAATATCAGGACAATGGTGCAATAGTGCATTCATCAAAGTGCCATCGGCATTGCCAGCACCTGGGTGAACCACCAATCCAGCTTGCTTGTTGATCACGATAATGTCGTCATCTTCATAGACGATATCCAGATCAATGGCCTGCGCCGCGGCATGGACTTCTTCTTTGAGAGTGGCGTCTATGAGTATCTGTTGCAGCTCATAAACTTTCTCGCGGGGCTTATTAACGACAACGCCGTCAACATGAACTGCATCAGATAGGATCCATTCCTTGATGCGCGTGCGCGAGTAATCTGGGAACAACTCTGCTAGGGCCTGATCTAATCTCAGTCCAGTTTGTGTTGCCGAAATCTCGCTTTTTAGATTAATCTCTTGTGTCATAGGAACCGTATCCCCATTTAGGGGTCAAAAAATGTGTGCTATCTGTTACAATCGGATGTTTTCTATTTTATAGTGAAATGGAAAAATTCTTAACTACAACTTAAAAAGAATTGAATTCAAGTATGTATAAATTTTCCAAAGGCGTTACCTTAGTCCTATTTTCACTAGCGTTATCAGCCTGTAGCAGCAGCCCTGATGATAACGATATTGCCGCCAAAACGTCACCTGATGTGCTTTACACTCAGGCAAGAACCTCTATGGAACTTGGCAATTACTCTAAAGCTGTCCGTTCTTTGGAGGCGTTAGACTCACGCTTCCCCTTCGGACCTCACAAAACTCAAGTCCAGTTAGACCTGATTTATGCTTACTACAAAATGGACGATGTCGCTTCGGGGATTGCGAACATAGACAGATTTATCCGTCTTAATCCTACACACCCTGATATTGACTATGTGTTCTATATGCGCGGTTTAGTGAACATGCAAGCCGACAACTATTTGTTCCACGATATGCTTAATATCGACCGAACCGATCGTGACCCTAAAAATGCTCAAGATGCTTTCAAAGATTTTGATCGTCTTATCAAAACTTACCCTAACAGCAAATATGCCGCCGATGCGCAAAAACGCATGTTAGCGTTGAAGAATCGCTTAGCAAGATATTCAATCCAAGTTGCCGAATATTATCTCAAGATGAATGCATGGAGCGCCGCAGCAATCCGAGCACAATCTGTAATGGAAACATATCCTGGCACCCCTTCAAATGAACGGGCATTAGAGATAATGATAGAAGCTTATGGCGAATTAGGTCAGAGCAAGCTGAAGCAAAACGTGCTCATGGTAATGCAAGCTAACTATCCAAACAATGAAATCTTATCAAACTAACCGAGAATGCCCCTTTAATAGGGGCATTTTTTTGTGTTCTCGCCTAAGAAATCCCATCACTGGGTATTGCTAAGTTTCCAGCCTGGATAATGGTTTGAGTATTTTTAGCTCGCCACTTGCAGCGTAAATGACACTTTCGTGTAAATCTTATCCAACCGAGTCACTTTTTACGTTATTTAGTAAAAATCTATTGACTCAAAACCCGAAAAGCCTTTAAATTGCGCCCGTCGCCCGAATAGCTCAGTCGGTAGAGCAGAGGATTGAAAATCCTCGTGTCCCTGGTTCGATTCCGGGTTCGGGCACCATCTTTAAATTGGTTGCTACAGCGACTAATGTTAGAGAACTGCAATAGGTACAGTGCAGGTGTGGTGGAATTGGTAGACACGCCAGCTTCAGGTGCTGGTGCTCGCAAGGGCGTGGAGGTTCAAGTCCTCTCACCTGTACCAAATTGCAGTTCAACGAATGAAACAAAGCATTAAGATTGTTTCTTCGGTTTTGAGATTACTCATTCGATGAAATTTCGGATAGCCATGCAGATGTGGTGGAATTGGTAGACACGCCAGCTTCAGGTGCTGGTGCTCGCAAGGGCGTGGAGGTTCAAGTCCTCTCATCTGTACCAACATTTAAACCTCGCTTAGCGAGGCTTTTTTGTATCTAAAACAAAATAAATCCTCTGTTACTCTCCCCTCTTTCCGCTGATTTGCTATACCTAATGTTACAGACTCATCGTAGGGATAGCTCGAGCTCTGCCTAAAGGACCCTTTAGTTCACTGAGGCTATCCCATATGAACGGTCTACAAATAAAACAAAAAATGTTTATCGGTATTTTGGTCCCCCTTGCAATGTTACTGACGATTGGTTTTCTCGCCATTAATATGATGGGCAACATTAAGTCGGGTGTTGAACGCATCTATAACGACAGAGTGGTGCCGCTGGATGACTTAAAAGTGATTGCCGATAAGTATGCGGTCGATGTTATCGATGCGGTCAACAAGGCGAACGCGGGTGGCTTCACGGCCTTGCAAGCGTCTGAAGCGCTAGACAGTGCCAAATCAACTATTACCCAATATTGGCAAAAATACCTATCTAACGAACTTACCTCAGAAGAATCCCAACTCGTAAAACAAGCAGAAATGCTGTTCTCCCCCGCGAATCAACAGATTGATACCCTGATATCGCGCTTAAGAGGATTAAACGGCGATGTTTCAAGCCAACTCTCAGCCAATATCCTGCCGCTGTACCAAGCTATCGATCCCATTAGTAACCAAATATCTGAACTGATTGCACTGCAAATCCGCGTAGCGGGCGAAGAAAAAGAGAGTGTAAATGCCATCTACCAATCTTCAATCACTATTTTTATGGCATTAGCCTGTACCGCCATGATTGTCAGTATTGTGATTGGGCTCTGGGTGAATCAAAGCGTGATGAATCCCATTAATGACATCCTCGGTAAATTGAAGATGATCCATCAAGACTCAGATCTCACCGTCAGATTCACCACCTTTAATCACGATGAGCTAGGGCAAATATCCACTAGCCTCACCCAAGTGATTGAACACTTACGGGGCATTATTCATTCCATTGCCGAAGCGGCAACTACGGTCAACAGTTCGGCAAATGAGTTAAGTAGCTTCACCCAAGCCACCAATAAACGGATGCAACAGCAACAAGCCGAAACGGAGCAGACAGCAACGGCCATGAATGAGATGACGGCCACCGTTGCCGAAGTCGCCCAAAGCGCATCTGCCGCGGCGGATTCGGCCAAAGATGCTGATACCTATGCCGCCAACGGCAATAATATTGTGCTGCAATCGATTAGAAGTATGTCGCAGCTTTCTGATCAAATTCAAAAAACGGCGCAGGTCATTGGATTTTTATCTAATGAAAGTCAAAATATCGGCCGCGTACTCGATGTGATTAAGAGCATTGCTGAACAAACCAATCTACTGGCACTCAATGCCGCCATTGAAGCCGCACGGGCTGGTGAGCAAGGTCGCGGCTTTGCGGTCGTTGCCGATGAAGTGCGAACCTTAGCGCAACGCACCCAAAAATCGACTCAAGAAATTGAGGCCATGATTGCTACCCTACAACAAGGGGTTAAAGAAGCCGTCAGCGCCATGGAAATCGGTATCAATCAAGTAGATGATGCCAACGATAAAGCCAATCAGGCGGGTCAAGCGCTGAAAGAAATTGTCACCTCAGTAGACAGCATCACCGAGCTGAATACCCACATTGCGACCGCAGCTGAAGAGCAAAGTAGCGTTGCCGAGAGTATTAATCGCAGCATTATTGCCATCAGCGATATTGCCGAGCATTCCACAGCTTCGGCGGCTGAATTAAGTGAATCTGTGATTAATTTAACTAAGCTCGCCAGCAGCATGCGCAATCAAGTGAGCGCATTTAAGCTCTAATTTTACTCAATCACCCACAAAACGACTGCAACCATTTTTGCTGTTGCAGTCAAACTCCCCTCTATTTACATCATCTGTAACCCATTGAAATAAAATATCCGTTTCATCATTTCTCAATTTAATGTCTCCTTTTATTGAACACTTCAAATGAACTCAGCCTCGTTATCGATAGCACGGATAGCGATAATCTCTATTGATCCAAATCAAATAGATCTTTAAACTCATTAAACATTCATAATATTTACAAGTTAAGGATTTTCTATGTTGGACAGCCGTACAATCCAAGTTATCAAGAGCACTATTCCCTTACTCGAATCAGCAGGTCCTGCGCTGACGACCCATTTTTATCAACGTATGTTCAAACATAATCCTGAACTAAAAGATGTATTTAATTTGGCGCACCAACATTCTGGTGGTCAGCCTGTAGCCCTGTTCAATGCCGTCGCAGCCTATGCGAAAAATATCGAAAACTTAGCGGTACTGAGTTCAACCGTCGAGCGCATTGCCCAAAAACATACGGGGTTTCTGATCAAACCTGAGCAATATGCGATCGTCGGCAGCCATTTATTGGCAACGCTTAAAGAATTAGGGGGCGATGCGGTAACAGAAGAAGTGTTAGAAGCTTGGGCACAGGCCTATGGATTTTTAGCCAACATCTTTATTCAGCGAGAAGCACAAATTTATCAAGGATATGCAGAACAAGATGGTGGCTGGTTGGGTGAGCGTCAGTTTATCATTAGCGCGAAAAATACCGAGTCAGCAGTCATCACCTCCTTCATATTAACGCCCGCAGATGGCAAGCCCGTTAAAGATTTTATCCCCGGTCAGTATTTAAGTTTGAAGCTAACACACCCGAATTTGGCATATGAAGAAATCCGCCAATATTCCTTATCCGATGCGCCCAATGGCACCAGCTACCGCATCAGTGTGAAACGCGAACTCGGCGGACAAGTGTCGAACCTGCTGCATGATGCGATACACGTCGGCGACAAAATCGCGGTAATGCCACCCGCGGGTGACTTTACCCTAGAAGTCGCAGCGGACACTCCGGTAGTACTTATTTCAGCTGGTGTAGGCCAAACACCGATGAAAAGTATGCTCAATCAATTACTCAAGCTGCAGCATCCCAGCACTATCACTTGGCTGCATGCCTGTGAGCAAGGCGCCGTACACGGTTTCAAACAGGCTATCTACGCCAAGCGCCAGCAACATCATAATCTGACGAGTCATGTTTGGTATCGTGAGCCAGCCCCAACCGATATGTTAGGTGAAGATTATGATTTCGAAGGGCAAATGGAGTTAAGTAAAGTCGCCGAACAGTTGCTTCCCCACGCACGTTATTATTTCTGCGGCCCCATTGGATTCATGTCAGCCATCAAGCAACAACTACTCGCTCTGGGTGTCGCGGCTGAAAGCATGCACTATGAAGTGTTCGGCCCTCACGCCGATCTTTAATGGCATGACACGGACTTGAGAAAATTCACGCTCAGGTCCGTTTGAATGCTTAGCTTTTATGCTTAGCTTTCATTGTTAGCATGGCAAACGATAGCGACAAGCATGGTGAATGCTTGATGTACTTTTCTGTTCATCATTTTTAACGGATAGAGGCAACTTCAGCGGCAGTGAGCGCGCGACTTTCACCCGGTGCCAACTTTTCATCAAGCACAATATCGCCTATCGATAATCGATGCAGGCCAACAACCGGATTGCGGAACCGACCAAACATCCGTTTGATTTGATGATACTTACCTTCATGTAAAGTCACTTCAGCTACGTTATCAGCGAGGATAACCAGCTTAGCGGGTTGGGTTGTAATATCTTCAAAGCCAAAATACATCCCTTCGGCAAATGCAGCGATGTATTCTTCGGTTATGGGATTAGCTAAGGTAACCCGATACACTTTGTCGACCTTGTGTGTGGGTGACATCAGCGCATCAGACCAGCGGCTATCATTGGTCAATAACAACAAACCCGAAGAGTTTAAATCTAGTCTGCCAGCAATATGCAACTCATCACGGTCTTCGCAATCAAGCAAATCAATCACTGTTTTATGCTGAATATCTTTGGTAGCACTCACCACTCCAATCGGCTTGTGAAGCATCACGTAGACGGGCGCATTGGCCTGCAGTATGTGCTCATCGAGTTGGATGTGGGAAAACTCATCCACTTGCCTATCCATGTCCTTCACTATCAATCCATCGACGCGCACTCGGCCTGATAATAGCAGTTCACGCACCGCTTTACGGTGCGTGTGTAACTGGGTACAAAGATAACGATCGAGTCGGCCGCGCTTAGATTGCATAACACCACAAATGACGAAATATGAATGGGATAGCCATTCTAGCAGGATGCAAGTTCGGCTCATAGCAAGCCAATGCAACGGGTTATCACAAAGGCTATTCTGGGCTAAATTGGATCGAACGAGGTAAAATTTGTTAAGCTAGGCGCTCAATTCATCTTACTGTGAGTGGTTACCGCATCAAAAACTTATCCGCAAGTCCCGTTTTAATACGTTCGAACCTGCTATTTTTAGCCTTGTTTTTAGTGACGCTTGCGAGCTCTTTTTTCGCCCAAGCGAGCGATGCAGTCAATCCTCCTGAAGCGGCTCGCTCCTCCGCTATCCATGATAAACCGCTGGTCGAGCGTTACGTCCTCGATGAACTTAAATCCCTCAGACACGATCAACAGGATCTCGAGCGTCGTCTCACCATCGACATCACCGACCGCGAACTCGCCGTAGCTGACAAATCGATGAACTACGCCAATGTCACTGTAACTTACTTCTTCTACATCATCGCGGGTGTCGCCTCGTTAGTCGCCTTTATCGGTTGGCAATCCCTGCGAGAAATCAAAACGCACACCGCCAAACTGGCTGCTAACCAGCTGCAAAGTATTGCCGAACAATACGAAGAAAAGTTCAAAGTACTTGAGCAAGAACTCAAGCGTAAGAGCCGTACTATCACGGACAATAATCGCGAGATTGAGATCATCAATGAAATCCATAACCTCTGGCTACGGGCGCAAAGTGCGCAAACGCCAGAGCAGAAGATTGAAGTCTATGATGAGATCCTCACGATTCGACCTGGGGATTTAGAAGCGCTGACCTACAAGGCCGACGCCGCAATGGAAATGCGTGAATTTAACTGGGCACAAAGCCTGTGTAATCGCGTTCTGGAAGTGGACCCGACTAACGCCCACGCTTTTTATCAAAGAGCTTGTGCCTTTGCGTGCTTAGGGGTTGAAGATAGAGCGATTTCTGATTTAGAGCGCGCCATTCATAACAGCGCATCCTTCAAGGAACTGGCCTTAGATGAGGCGGATTTCTCACAACTTAAAGGACATGCTCGTTTCGAAACTTTATTGGCCTATCACGAACCAGAAAAGCCCTAAGCGACTAAGTTCTAAGCTCCGCACTAACGCTTGATATATGGCGTTGGCGCTCAGTGGCGTTTTACCCCATAGGTAAAGCGCCATAAATGAGCGGCTTAAGTCCCACTAGTGAGGAATAGCCTCAATCTTATATGCACAGCGGCGTGCACCTTCGATGATATGTTCTTCGCGACTCACCACCGCGATATCAGCGAATAACTGCTGGAAAAGTTGTAACTCTGAGCGGCAAAAGTTTAAACACTTAGTCGCGGCGGCGCAGATAGGACAATGATTTTCTAGTAAAAAATACACGCCATCTATGTGTTCCATCGTCGCCATATAACCTTCGTTCGAGCGTAATTTCGCAAGGATGGCCAAACGTGTCGGAATATCTGTCGCCCCTTCCATAGCGGCACGATACTGAACTAACGCACTTTGCTCCCTGTGGTCGATAAGCTTATCTAAGCCTTGGTCACCAAAGATCATTTTCACCGAATCAATTAGCTGTACCGTCAATTCCTCATGGCGATCGGCAAAATGACTGCGGCTTTGTTCTGTTAATCTCCAGTAACGCGTTGGGCGACCACGACCTTCAACTCTATCTTCGATGTCCACATCGCCTGCGTCTTCCAATGCCTGAAGATGTTGACGCACACCCATCGTCGTTAACGCCAATTCCTCCGCTAAGGTTTTAGCGGTAAGTGGGCCATGTAACTTGAGCAATTGAATAATCTTATCAGTGGTTTTCATCTGAACTCTCCGATGGTAGCCAGCGCATTATCTCCGATCCAGTACCGCTTTAATAGATTAAATAAACTTTTTTATTTACTTTATCCTTTACAAGATTAAATAAAGTAATTACCTTATAAATAATTTATAAACAAATAGGTTTACTTAATGAAGTTACTCATCATCAGCACCAGCCAAAGACCCGACTCCCAAAGTGCTAAAGTCGGTCGTTACATTGCCGAAAGCAGTTTCTCATCTCCCCATGCTATGGGTTACGCCAGCATACATCACTTAGAGTTATGCCAATTTAACCTGCCGTTTTGGGATGGAGAGGAAGACAACAAGGGGGAACACTGGCCCGAAATAGAACAAAGCGTCGACGAAGCCGATGCGCTGGTACTTATCACCCCAGAATGGGGTGGCATGGCATCGCCACTACTGAAGAACTTTTTATTGATGTGTACTCGCGAAGAAACAGCCCATAAACCGGCACTATTAATCTCAGTATCGAACGGGATTGGCGGTACCTATCCCATCGTTGAAGTGAAGATGAATGCACTCAAAAACAATAAATTAGTGCCTATTCCCGATCACTTGATCATCCGTAATGTCAGCCATGTACTCAATGCCATTCCCGAGGGTGCCCGGGATATCGCACTCAGGGAAAGAGTGCAGTACAGCTTGTATATGCTGCATCAATACGCCCAAGCATTAGCGCCCATTCGTCAACAACATGCCGGACAAGCGTACCCAAAGCAGCAGGAATACTGTTACGGTATGTAAGCGGCTTGAGATTTTAACCACCAGCAACAGACTAAAATCATTACAAGGAACGCATTATGATTCATTTAGAGCATATCAACTTAGTCGTAGACGACATCCCCGCAGCACTGCGCTTTTATCAGGCGGCTTTTCCCCACTGGCGTGTACGCGGTGGCGATAAGGGCACTTGGTACGGCAAACCTCGTAATTGGATTCATTTTGGCGATGATTATCAATACATTGCTTTTAGTGATAATGGTGAGGGAGAAAACCGAGATTTAACTGGCCATCAAATTGGACTGGCGCATTTTGCCTTTGTCACCGACAACTTAGATGCTGTGATAGCAAGATTGACCCAAGCAGGCTTCCCTATTGCCAAAGATGGCATGGAAGATCCCTATCGACGCAATATTTACTTCTTTGACGCCCATGGTTTTGAAGTGGAATTTGTCGAGTATTTAACTGATATTCCGGCGGAGCGAAATCGCTATTAGCGGTATTAGCGTAAGTCGTTATTAAAAAAGTGGCCAACTGCAGCCGCGAACCGCGCGAATTGAACTGAGTGTTAGGTGCTAGATGTTAGGTGCTAAGCACTATTCACTTCGCTCGGATTGCTGCTGTGCCGCTATGGCGGAATCTTTATGGGCATAAAAGTGGAGTCTGAACTGGGTATCTTCAGTCAGTAGCTCCACTTTGTGCCAATACTCGGGATGAGAAATGGCCGTTTCACCGGCGCGAATGATGATCTCTTTATCTAACTCGCCTCTGCTGCCCGTAAAGCCATAGAACTTTAAGCTACCCGTTAGCACTTGGATCTGCCCATACACGCCAGCCTTAGTATTGTGCATGTGTAACAACATTTTAGGGACGTTGTCACGGCTGAAAACCGGCGTTGATTTGTAATTAACAAAATCTTTAGGGACTAAGGCCATTATGCTTTCGCACTCCTTGAGGGACTCATGGGATCGAATAACGCTGACGACAAGACTAATATAGCCGTTGCAGCATTTCTGTCCAACTCCCAGTATCGAGGATATCCTTCCAACATTGGCATAGGACGCGACGCCGCACTTACCCATACTCACGCGAGCGATCTTAGCGCTTTATACGTAGCGACTTAATACACGAGCAACTTTATGCATTAGTGGCTTTATGAATTAGTGACTTTAGTTACTTTTATCACTGTAATCGCTACACTAGCCCGCATTAAGCAGCACCTAAAATAGATGACATTATGCCGACGCCCTATTCTTACTCAACGACCTATATTTTAGATAAAGCCCATTTCGATGAGTGCTATACCCAATCTGTCGTGCCTGATCCCACGCTCAAACCTTACTACAAAGCCATAGGGTTGGCCCTGATAGGTATCGCGCTGATCTTCGCCGACATTAGCCTGTATTTAGCTTACTTCTTCGTTGGACTCGGCGTTATCGAGGCGCTCAATGTGAAGTATCACAAGGCATGGTGGTTGATGCGTCAAATGATGAGTAAAGCGGCCAGCAATGAGGTCACGCTCACCATTGATGAGCAAGGAATTCACACTCAATCTATGTCAGTGACCAGCCAAATTTTATGGACCGACGTTTACCGGATTAAAGAAACTGAAAAAGGCTTCTTGATCACCCACAAGGCTGGCACGAGTTATGTTTCCCTCCGTAGCCTAGATGATGCGGCTGCGGCCTATATTAAAACTAAAATCTAGTCCCGCTAAAAAACACCCATAAAAAAGGCTGATTTTTATCAGCCTTTTCAAAAGTCTTCATCACTGCAGCATTACTTTTTCAATTCACCAACCGGTAAAATCGTGCGGCTATACTCATTATTGAGCACCTGCGCCATCGCAAAATAAATCGCACTCGCACCGCAGATGATCCCTTCAAAGCCAGCAATCGTGCCAATCAAGGCGCTGCCCGTGAAATCACGCGCAGCCAGCAGGAAAAATAAGAGCGTCAAAGAAGCAAATACAAACTGCTTAGCTCGTGGATAACGCAAAGAACCCACAAACATAAATGCGGTGAATATACCCCAAAGCGTTAAATACCAGCCCATAAAATACGTTGGACTCGCCGCAATGCCCGCATTAGGCATTAAGATTAATCCCACTAATGTTAACCAAAACAACCCGTAAGAAGTAAATGCCGTCGTACCGAAAGTATCGCCGCGCATAAAACACATAATCCCCACAATCACTTGACCAATGCCGCCGTAAAAAATCCCCATGGCTAAGATCATAGAATCAATAGGGAAATATCCCGCGTTATGGATGTTTAACAAAATCGTTGTCATACCAAAGCCCATTAAACCTAATGGCGCTGGATTAGCCAGTTTTGTAGACACAGAGTTCCCCTAGAGAAAAATCAATAATTCAATAAAAATCAACGGCATTAACCGTAAACCTTATGTTCGCGCACCTGCGAGAGCCGCGCATTCTAGAGGATAGCCATAACCTTGGCAACGAAATCATTAAAAATGAATAAGTAGCAATAAATATAAAATAAAAACATATACTTAAAATTAAAAACATTGAAAACAAACCGAGTCATAAGTTTGATTAAAAATTAATTCTTTTCAATTCAACATTCTAGGAATAAAGTCGACTACAACCTGCGTCATATCGCATTTTATGCGACTTTTTATAACTTCCGCATAGTTTGGTATTAAGCGCACTTAAAACCTTAATCAAAACGAGGGCTAAAATAGCAAGAATACTGCACTTAATCGCAAATAAGTGGTTAAGGTGATGTAAGTGGCACTTTTGACAAAAAAGCAACTCCGGGATGCCAGATTTAGCCTATTTTAGCCTACGAAGCTAATGCAGGAGTTAAGCACGACTCACTCTGCACATAACCTTTGCACAAAGCCCTTCGCGCTGAAGCCAAACTCAACAGGTTCATCTGTTGGGAGAATCGCTAAATCGAAGTCAATGGCTCTGCACTTAGGCTGGTCATTTACTTGAAGCGAATCAAGGGAAAACAAGCTAAAAAACCTTAACCCCAAAAGGTAAAAATTATTTATATCTAAAACAGAATAGCAGTGATAAATTGCAGATGTTGGCGCAGTGGTATTAAGAGAATGCTTCTTAATCTGTAGTTAACAATACATAACTAAAGGAAATAAAATGAATAAGTTATCAGCTGTTTTCACTCTGTTGGCATTAGTGAGCTTCACGACCCTTGCTGACGACTCATCTTTACCGCCTGCACCAGCAGCCGATATCGCTCAGCTGAAAGAAGTGTGCCAGCAGATGGCCTCTGAAGATCAAGTCGAGAATGCAGAGCTAAAACAATATGTGCTTGATTGTGTAAACGATCAACTGACAGAAATGGGCTACAAGTCGGTTACTGAGGTTAATTAATCTTCATTCTAATCCCAACGTTATTACCGCAAAAGCGCGTTTTTCAGCTTCATTCAATGCCATTCAAATCTGCGAATGGCATTATTATTTTCAAGCAACACAGCTATTCAGCTCACAATTAATATCATTTCAGTTACAGACGAAACGTATCGAATACAAAATTTAACATCCACAATTAACCGTATGAAAGCAACCAAAATAGGCTTTTAGCATGACTATCAAGGTATTGTGCGATCTACAAATTTACTATTTAATTGATAGCTGTATCATTTTGCATCCCTGCGAATGAAACCACTGTTGAATTGGGCATAAAATGCTAATCTATTTTCCTGTATTATTAACCTCAGCCCTTAATCGTTAAATCATGTATCGCATCCTTTTTGTCATCATTACAAGTTTAAGTATTTTGCCTTCTGTCGGAATGGCGAAAGAAACCTGCGCATCAGAAAATCAATGCATTGAGATGAACAACTGGGATCTCGGTGTCGCCATTGGCTGGGGACAAAAAAGCAATCCACTCAAGGATTTTGACGATATTCCACTATTCTTTATCCCTACAGTGGCCTATTACGGCGAACACTGGTTCTTCGATAATGGTAATTTAGGCTACACCTTAGCCGAGCAAGAAAGCTTCACGTTCAATCTCGTCACCAGTTATAGCTTAGATAGAGCCTATTTCTATCGATGGGACCCATCGAATATCTTTTTAAACCGCGGCACACAAGTCGAAGCCAAAGCCATAACGAGTATGTCTTTGTCGACTGAGCCCGAACGTGAATTTAATTCTTTAGAGACGCGGAACTTCACCCTACTTGGCGGTGCCGAAGCATTCATCTATACCCGACTCGGCATTATTCGATTGGCGTACACCCATGATATGTTTAATGTTCATCAAGGTTCAGAAGCACAAATAAAATGGACCTATGGCTGGGATTACGATCGTTTCATTTTTGAATTAGCACTGGTGTTTGATTGGAAGAGCCAAGCAGTGGTCGATTATTATTATGGCGTTAGACCGAGTGAAAACGCCTATTGGAGTGAACAATATCAAGCAAAATCAGGTTGGGATAAAGGTGCGGAAATGACGGCCCGTTATATATTAACTGACAATTGGGATCTACTCTTGGCAGTTCGTTACACTCTAATTGCCGATGAGATTGCCGCCAGTCCCTTGTTAGACCAAGACTATAGCAGCACCTACTTTATCGGCGCAGCCTATAGGTTCTAACGTTAGTGACGCTGCCTCAGTTAAGCTTGCTTTGCTTTCTTGGTCTAAGCCTCGGCTTGATGGGCCCAAGTTCTGCTCAAGCTAAAACTCGCGACGCGGCATTAAAACTCACACCTGAAATTTGTATTACCAGTTCAGAAACTCAGGCCTGCGACGTCTATATTGAACTGCAGTGGGAGCTCGCCAAAGATGAGCTTATCTGTATTTTGTCCGACAATGCCGCCTATCCAAAATGGTGCAGTGATTCAGTTTCAACCCATACGTTAAGCATGAAAATCCACACTTTGACGGATATTCAATTTGTCATGGTGAGTAAAGACAGTAACCAAACTTTGGCTGGTGCCAAACTTAAAATCACTTCTGCATCACAACCTCAGGTTCGCAGACGTTACCGCAACCCTTGGAGTTTATTTTAATGACAAGCCCACAATCGAACCACAGAGTATTATTGGTTGAAGACGACGTTCGCCTAGCAAACTTGATTGTAGATTACCTAAAATCCCATGGTATGCATGTTGAAGTTGAACGCCGTGGCGACACAGTATTAACGCGATTAATCAATTACAAGCCAGATATCATACTGTTAGACATTATGCTGCCGGGCATGGATGGCCTCACCTTGTGTGAGAAACTGCCCGACTATTTTGCCGGCCCAATCCTGCTAATGAGCGCACTTGGCTCAAGCGAAGATCAAATCAAAGGCTTAGAACTCGGTGCCGATGACTATGTGGTTAAGCCTGTCGATCCTGCCCTGTTAGTCGCGCGGATCAACAACTTACTTCGCCGTCAGAATCAGCCACCTCAGGCGGAATCCCACTGTTTGACCTTTGGTAAACTGAGTATCGACCCGCATACCCACGCGATTCGCCTCAATGAAACTGAAATCGATCTCACCAGCCACGAATTCGAGTTGCTGTGGTTACTGGCCTCACAAGCTGGCCAAGTGCTCAGCCGTCAGTATATTTATCAGCTGTTACTCAATATTGATTTCGATGGTAAAGATCGAAAAATTGATGTGCGTATCTCTAGATTACGTAAAAAACTCAACGATAATATCGAGACACCGTTCAGAATTAAAACCGTTTGGGGACAAGGTTACCTCTTTGCTCCTGAAGCCTGGAATAACTAAGCACAGATACAGTGAAACGTCTCTTTATCAGTTTATATCTGCTACTCAGTCTCAGCGTGCTTGGGATTGGCTGGACACTCGACAGCCTGTGGCAGAAAAATGTGGATGACAATAACGCCCTCGATGCGCCATTAGTGGCCTTGGCGCAATTGTTAGCGGAACTGCCTCCCGATACCCGCCAAAGGTATCTGGAGGCGATCCCAGCCAATCCTGTGATGCCGTTGCAATTGCTCAGTGCCGATCAAGTCGCGCTAGCAGACAATCAAGCCCTCAGTACCAGTACTGTGTTCACCACCACGACCAATGACGATAACCTACTGCAATTTATCCGAGTCGGCGATCAAGTCTTAATGGCGGGGCCGCTGGACATCGATCCTAGAGCTAACCTTCGCAGCCTGTTCACCCTGTTCTTCTATTTATCACTTGCGTTAGTAGCGTTGATTTGGGTAGGCCCGCTTTCTCGGGATTTGAGCATACTGCGTAAAGCTACCAAAGAGTTTGGCGAAGCTAAATGGAACACGCGGATTACCCTGTCAAATCGCTCTCAGGTCAAACCCTTAGCCAATACCTTTAACGAAATGGCGCGACATATCAGCGCCTTGATTGAGAACCAGAAACACCTGTCTAATGCGGTCTCCCATGAGATCCGTACGCCGCTGGCAAGACTCAAATTCGCCCTTGCACTCATGCCCATGTATTGTCAGCCCGATTCGGACGAACAAAAGCGCCAAGACTTTCTCGATGAGATGCAGCTTGATATTAAAGAAATGGAAGACTTACTCCAAGAACTGCTGACCTACGCCAGCTTAGAGTCCCAGCGAGAAGGTATCCAGTTGGATGAATACGATCTAATTAATCTCATCAATCAAAGCATTAAGCGCCTTGAAACCTTAAGCCCAACACCGATTACCTTAAAGACAGAAGTCGAAAAACTGCCCTTGTTTGGGGAACCTGCATTAATTGAACGTGCACTGCAAAATTTACTGACCAACGCCCAACGCTTTGCCCGCACTGAAATTATTATTGAGGTTAAGCAAACGCAGCACAGGGTGAATTTAAGTGTGAGTAACGACGGCGAACCTATCCCCTCGGTGGATTTACCGAAAGTGTTCGAGCCTTTTTATCGCAGCCAATCGGTGCAAAATGGCAATAAAGGGCATGGTTTAGGGCTTGCGATCATCAAACGGATTATGCAGCGACATCAGGGGAATGTCAGCGTCACCAGCGATGCGCAACATACCCGATTTAATTTAATCTGGCCGAAGAAGCGCAAGCTGTAATAGGGATTGGGATAGGGATTAAACGGCTGCGGATCTGTTATTCATCTAACGCGCTAATTCTACAAGCCAATAAAACAAGTCAGTTAAACAAGTCAGTTAAACAAGAATATTTCACAAATTATTCAACAACTTAGCCTAGCTCGAAGCCACCAAAATCCAGATCAGCTTCGGGCTCAGGCTCAAAATTCAACTGCGGATTTAACGCCGCCCTTTCTTGCTCAATTTGCGCTTGCCTTGCTTTCATCATCGCCAACTGGCGACGGCGTTTACGTTGAGTGCACAGCCGAATGACATCGTACTTTTGCGCATCTGAAAACGTTAACCAATTGAATCTTTCGTCACGGCTTCGCAGGCAACCATTACAGTAACCGCGCGCATCGGTGGCACACACACCGATACAGGGACTGGGGATATCAAAAAAGGCTAACTGTTCCATAACCCGCCGCTATTCCTCTGTCAAAATGAGCTGTTCTCAAATGAAGCATGCTCAGATGAACCATGGTTAAACGACCCGTGCCCAAAACGAAGCTGCAGAATGGCGTTTAAAGCGATTCAAATACAACACACTTATCTAAAGTACTTGCAGAAACAACCTTAATCAAGGCACATTGAACAGAGTTTGTACAACTTGGAGCACTATCATGGGATACCGTCACTTTGCCAGTCTGCTCGTCGCCGTTGCCTTATTAAGCGCTTGTAGCAGTAAACCGAAAAACGATTACGATCTCAATTACGACTTCAGCACACTGCACAGCTTTACCCAGCTAACACCACAGCCTACGGACGACCCGCTCAGCGCCCAGCGTATTCAAGTAGAAATCAACAACCAGTTGACTCAAAAAGGCTTTGTCGAAAATACCCAAGCCCCCGACTTTAACGTCGCCTACGCCCTACTGACCCAAGATAAACCTAAGGATTCAGGGCTATCGATTGGATTAGGTACAGGCACATTCGGCCGTTCTGGTGGGATAGGAATCGGTACTAGCGTTGGGGTACCACTTGGCAGTGATACCGCTAAAATTCAAACTATTCAGATAGATATTGTCGACCCTAAAACCAAAACACTCATTTGGCGTGGTAGCGACAGTTATGATTTCGATGCAGGCGGCAATGAGAAAGCCCAAGATACCGCCAAAGCCGTTAGCCGAATTTTGGCGCAGTTCCCACCGACAAAATGATCAAGGCTGAGTGAGTAAAAATGGGCGAATTTCGCCCATTTTTATTAATGAAGAATGCTTGTCGTCAAATATCTTAGGCGAAATATCTTGGACTCAGGAAAAAAGCCCTGACGAGAGATAACGATCGCCCCTATCACAAACAATCGCCACAACCACTGAATCAGGATTCAGTCTGGCTATCTCAAGCGCAGCAAACACAGCACCACCAGAGCTGACGCCAGCACAAATACCTTCTTCGCGCGCTAAGGCTCTTGCCATGGTTTTTGCATCTTGCTCTTCAACATCAATGACTAAATCAACACGGGATGCATCGAAAATCCCCGGCAAGTACGCCTGCGGCCAACGGCGGATCCCAGGAATGCTACTGCCATCAGCGGGCTGAAGGCCAACAATGGTGATGTCAGGATTACAGCTTTTAAGGTATTTAGACACCCCCATTATGGTGCCAGTTGTCCCCATACTAGAGACAAAGTGCGTGATTTTACCTTGACTCTGTTGCCAGATTTCCGGACCGGTGGTGAGGAAGTGCGCATTCGCATTATCCTGATTATTAAACTGATCCAGCACCTTGCCTTTACCTTCAGTTTGTAACTGCAGTGCCAAATCCCGCGCCGTCTCCATGTTATCCACCAGCATGAGTGCTGCGCCATAAGCTTGCATCGCATCCTTACGCTCTTGTGTCGAGTTTTCGGGCATAATCAGGATCATCTTGTAGCCTTTGATCGCCGCCGCCATAGCTAACGCAATCCCAGTATTACCACTTGTCGCCTCGATAAGCGTATCACCCGGGCGGATCTCTTGGCGCAGTTCGGCCTGAATGATCATATTGAGTGCTGCACGATCCTTCACTGAACCCGCAGGGTTATTCCCTTCCAACTTTAACAGTACAGTTGAGGCGCCACAGTTAAGCCGCTGTAAGCGAACCAGCGGAGTTTGCCCAATACAGGCTTCAATTGTCGGAAAGTCAGACACTAGGATTATCCTTTACTTGATAAAAACAACTAAGCAATAGCCTATTCTAAGTGGGTTAGCATGCACAAACACAGTGAAAATGATCTAGGGCATACAATAAATCGCTCATACTTATTCAAAAAAGTTCTATTTAACTGACTTCTTATAAATAATTACTTCCACTACTCTATATGTCATAACGCTGACAAAGTTGCCAGTTCAAGGAGTAGCAAATGCAAATAAAAGTGATAAAGGCCCTACTGGGAACGCTCTTTCTGGGAACGTCACTCAATGTGGCTGCCGCAGATCAAACCCTGCTGAATTCTTCTTACGATATCGCGCGGGAATTATTCAGTGCCTACAACCCCGTTTTCGCCAAACATTGGCAAGAGAAAACAGGTAAAACTGTCGAGATTAAACAATCCCATGCTGGATCATCGGCACAGGCACGCTCAATTCTGCAAGGATTGCCAGCAGATGTGGTGACGTTTAACCAAGTGACAGACGTACAGGTCCTCCATGACCGCGGTAAATTGATCCCAGAAAATTGGCAACAATTACTGCCTAACGCCAGTTCACCTTACTATTCCACCATCGCATTTTTGGTACGCAAAGGTAACCCAAAACAGATCAGCGACTGGGGCGATTTAGCAAGAGATGACGTTAAACTGGTCTTCCCTAACCCTAAAACCTCTGGTAATGCGCGCTACACCTATTTAGCCGCATTAGGTTATGCCCAAAAAAGCTATGGTAAGGATAATCAGGCTTCACTGGATCAATTCCTGAAAAAATTCCTCGGTAACGTAGCAGTGTTTGATACTGGCGGTCGTGGTGCAACGACCTCATTTGTAGAACGCGGTATCGGTGATGTGCTGATTACGTTTGAATCGGAAGTGAACAATATCCGTCAGCAATATGGTGCGGACGATTACCAAGTTATTGTGCCAAAAACATCGATTCTGGCTGAGTTTCCCGTCGCTGTGGTAGAGAAAAACGCTAAACGCAACGGCACACAGGAGCTAGCGACTGAGTATTTGAATTATCTCTACAGCGAAGAATCACAACGACTATTGGCCGGCTTCAATTATCGTGTGCACAACGAAAAGGTTCAGGCAGAGTTCGCTAAACAGTTTCCTACGGTTGACCTGCTGACTGTTGAGCAAATCATTGGTGGTTGGGATAATGCCATGAAAACGCAGTTTGCTAACGGAGCAAAACTCGATGAGTTACTCAAGCGCTAATTTCAGCTTGATGCTATAAAAGGTTAACATTGCAACCCGGGCTCAGTCCCGGGTTAAGCAATTTTAGCGCATTGACGAGTGATGATTTTCAAGCAGCGAAGACGAATTCAATAGTCTTTAACTCAGACAGCCGATCGCTGACGGCAAATACAGCGTATTAAATTAACTCAACTAACCTGACCGGGTGATTATTCTGTGATTTTTAATAACGGGCGTTTACGCCATAAGCGGGTTCTTCCAGGTTTTACCATCAGCTTAGGTGTGTCCCTACTGTTTGTCAGCCTGATCCTATTATTGCCAACCACTGGGCTGATTATGCAGACCAGTTCAATGAGCTTGTCCGAATACTGGGGCGTCATCACAGATCCTCGGGTGCTGGCGAGTTACCGAGTCACCATACTATCGGCGCTCGCGGCATCGCTATTTAACTGCCTTTTCGGATTGTTACTCGCATGGGTGCTAGTACGTTATGAATTCCCCGGCAAACGCATCTTAGATGCATTGGTAGATTTGCCCTTTGCGTTGCCGACCGCCGTTGCAGGCATCACCTTAGCGACCCTGTATGCGGAAAACGGCCAAATCGGTAGTGTATTGGCAGAACTGGGTATAAAAGTCGCCTACACCCCGCTAGGCATAGTGGTCGCGATGATTTTCACCAGTATTCCCTTTGTGGTGCGTACCGTGCAACCGGTTCTCGAAGAGTTATCCCACGATGAAGAAGAAGCGGGCATGACCCTTGGCGCCTCAGATCGCGCGGTATTCTGGCGGATCATTTTGCCGTCATTGTGGCCAGCCTTAATGGTAGGGACAGCACTGTCTTTTACCCGCAGCCTAGGTGAATTTGGTGCCGTTATCTTTATCGCGGGCAACATGCCCTATATCAGCGAAATCACATCGTTAATGATCTTTGTCCGCCTGCAGGAGTTTGATTTTGCCGGCGCCAGTGCCATTGCCTCAGTGGTGCTGATGACCTCGCTACTGCTATTACTGTTAATAAACCTGTGGCAGGCGCGTTATCTGCGCCGCATTCATGGACGATAAGGAGCAAACATGAACTCATTTAAGCCCTTAAGAGTCGGTGAAGCCCCTCTTATCAAATGGAGCCTGATTACACTCGCCGTGTTCTTAGGTTTGCTATTGTTGCTATTGCCGCTGGTGAGTATTTTTCAACAAGCGTTTGTTGGTGGTTGGGAGCGTTATATCGGCCACTTAAGTCAGCCAGATTCGCTGCATGCGATTGGTTTGACGCTGATGGTTGCGGCGCTCACTGTCCCGATCAATTTAGTGTTCGGAATTATGCTGGCGTGGAGTGTCACTCGGTTTGAATACCCAGGTCGCAAGTTATTAATCACGCTAATTGATATTCCGTTTGCGGTATCACCTGTCGTCGCAGGTTTACTCTATTTACTGCTCTATGGCAACAGTGGTTGGCTGGGCGAATGGCTCTATGAGCACGATCTGCAGATCATGTTTGCTTGGCCGGGAATACTGTTAGTCACCATTTTTGTCACTTGTCCCTTTGTTGCCAGAGAACTCATTCCATTAATGCAACAACAGGGCGCATCGGAAGAAGAAGCCGCAGTGATCCTTGGCGCCTCATGGTGGCAACTCTTCCGCAGAGTAACGCTCCCTAATATCAAATGGGCACTGATTTACGGTGTGATCCTCACCAATGCCAGAGCCGTGGGCGAATTTGGTGCCGTTGCTGTAGTGTCTGGCAACATTCGCGGCGAAACCAATACCTTACCTTTACATGTACAATTATTGTATGAAGATTATCAGGCCGAAGCTGCCTTCGCGAGCGCGTCATTACTCGCCCTGATTGCGCTAGTGACCCTAATGCTAAAGGCCGTCGTTGAATGGCGACAACAACGCAGTTTATCCGCCAATGACAATAAAGAGCAGAGCCCATTATGAGTATTCGTCTTACTAATATTTCCAAGAAATTTGGCAAGTTTCAGGCGCTTTCCCCGCTGGATCTTGATATTCAAGAAGGGGAAATGATTGGTCTGTTGGGGCCTTCTGGTTCGGGTAAAACCACGTTATTGCGGATTATTGCTGGGCTCGAGGGAGCGGATAGCGGCAACATTTATTTCGGTGACCGAGATGTCACGCAAGTGCATGTGCGCGAAAGACGCGTGGGTTTTGTGTTTCAAAACTATGCGCTGTTTCGCCACATGACAGTCGCCGATAACGTCGCCTTTGGACTCGAAGTCATGTCCAAAAAGCAAAAACCTTCAGCGGCAGAAATACGTAAACGCGTGACCCAACTACTTGAAATAGTACAACTAGGCCATCTCGCGCAGCGCTATCCTGAACAGCTCTCGGGTGGACAAAAACAGCGAATTGCCTTGGCCCGTGCACTCGCGACGCAACCAGAAGTCTTGCTACTCGACGAACCCTTTGGTGCCTTGGATGCCAAAGTGCGTAAAGAACTACGCCGCTGGCTACGCAGCCTGCATGAGGAATTGAAATTCACCAGCGTGTTTGTGACCCATGATCAAGATGAAGCGCTTGAACTCTCTGATAGAGTGGTGGTGATGAGCAATGGTCATATAGAGCAAATCAATACGCCAGCTGAGTTATACTCGCACCCCAATAGTCGCTTTGTGTTTGATTTTCTCGGTAACGTCAATGTCTTTGAAGCCAGTTGGCAACAACAACGTTGGGAAAATGGCCAAGCATTTTTGACGCCTCCAGAACAACAAACATTACAGCAAGATGGTGTGCTCTATGTACGCAGTCACGAATTAGCGCTGTCAAACAAGCCTAATAGTCAGGCAAATTTGCCGTTCGATATTGTCGCCATGACCCCCATTGGCGCCGAAGTCAGAGTGGAATTAGCCCCACACGGCTGGCATAGCAAAGAACTGTGGGAAGCCAAGTTCACCCACCATAATCTGCATGAGCTCGGGTTACAAAAAGGCAGCATGGTTTACGCCACCCCAAGAACCGGTTACTTCTTTGGGGCGCAGGGTGAAAGCTCACCGACTCGTCTAAGCTGGCCATTCCTGCCACCAGGCAGTCTCGCCTTCGACATCTAAATTTCATTCTGATAGAAATCAGCAGCATTAGCGGTATCACTGGACAGTGATTCCGCTAAAACTGTCAGCCGGATCTAGCTAGCACTCATGGCATGAAGCAGAAATCTTACTCATGGGCATTCACGGTTCGGCTTGCGGCCCATTGTCGTAGCGCATTGATTTTATCGCTCATGACCACAGATAAAGGCCGAGTTTTACTGAGTTCTTCGAGTAGTAACACTTGATCGACACTGCGCTCAACGCTTCTTGCGGTATACATGGCAGCAATAACCGCTTGTTCGATTTCGGCGCCAGAAAATCCTTGGCTGCGGGCCGATAATTGGGCGAGATCTAAGCTCGCCACATCGATTCCACGGCGCTGACAATGGATTAAGAAGATGGCTTTACGTATGGCTTCGTCGGGTAAATCGACAAAGAAGATTTCATCCATCCTGCCCTTTCGCATCAATTCTGGCGGCAGAGCCAGAATGTCATTGGCGGTCGCCACCACAAACACTTCAGATTTACGCTCCGCCATCCAAGTGAGTAAGGTGCCGAGGATCCGCGTCGAAGTCCCCTCATCGCTGCTACTGCCGCTTAAGCCTTTTTCAATTTCATCTATCCAAAGCACGCAGGGCGACATCATGTCGGCGAGCTCCAGTGCATTTCGCAGGTTCTTCTCGGTTTCACCTATGTATTTGTTATATAAGGCAGCCATATCGAGCCTGAGCAAAGGTCGTTGCCAAACGCCCGCCACAGCCTTAGCCGCAAGGCTCTTACCACTGCCCTGAACGCCGAGCAGTAAAATCCCCTTAGGTACTTCGAGCGCTTTGGCGTGCAGAACTGGAGCCAGCTGGGCGCCTTGATCAATAGTGCTAGCTGCCGCTATGGGCGCGCGCTGCTTGAGCCATTTTTTTAGATTATGCAATCCAGCGACCTGCGAAAAATCACTGGTGTCGTATTCAAATTGCAGCACACCATTTAAGTCGAGTAACTGAAACTTAGCTTTATTGATGGCATCGATATCTGACAAGGTAATAGCGCCATCATCGACTATGGCTTTGCGTACCAGACGGCGGGCATCGTCTAAGGTCACGCCCCGCAGATTATCTGCCAATTTAACCACAGCGGTATCATCGACCAATAACGGCGTGCCTTGGTGACGAATTTTATCGACCTCAAGGTAAATCAGGTTTTGCAATTGCACTGTGCTTGGCAAGGTTAATTGAAAATAGGCGCAATAACGTTTGATTTCGGGCGGGATATCAAAGGCATGACTCACCAGCACTAATGTGTGTTGCAGTGTCTCGTATTCGAGGGCGATTTCTTTGAGTAAACGGACATTCTTTGGCGCATCAATCACAAAGGGATGAAAGTCGCACAGCACATAAATCCCCTGCTGCGAGGTTGATTTAATTTGTCCAAGCAAATCTGTGGGTTCGCTATTAAACTTTTGCGCCGCCATAGGTTTATCGACCCGTGCTAAACCTTGGGTAATGCTCCAAGTAAACACAGGTTGATAAAGCACACTGGCGACCCGTTTAAGTAACTCGACCACGCGATATTCTTCATAGGTTTCAATCACTACGATCGGCGTATTGGAGCGCAGCACTGAGGTTAAATCGCGAATATCTTGCATGTCTTTCACATCCCTTTTAACTAACCTAAAAATTGCCACAAAAAAGTCCAGCGAACTGGACTTTATACCAACCTTTGCACAGAACTGAACAAAGTACTCAACAAACAAGATTTAACGGTTTAGGTACTAATGTCCATCAAAAAATAAGTAATTCAACCACCCTTGCATCCTGAGTAATACCTTACGCATTACAGCCACATGATGAAAGTGCTCAGTGTAAATAGCAACTTGACCTGACACTCCAGCAGGGAACTCTTTACGAATAGCATCGTCATCTATATCGATAAGAACAACCACTCGACCATTTTGAAACAGGCGACTAGAGGACGCTAATACGCCACCCATTTGGATCTCACCTTCAGCCATTGCGGGTAGCACTTTCGCCACTTTGCCTTTAAACACTTTCCCTGGCGCGGCATCGAGAATAATCTCGGCCTCATCGCCTTCTTTCAGGCGCAGTAGGGAATTCTGCCAAAAGGCTCCGGCAAAATAACGTTGCTCGTCAGGGATAAAGCTCATCACGGGACGTAATGGTAAAGGCACAGCCATAGCCCCCGGACGGAGTGCCATTTGCGTGACGATACCATCAGCGGGTGCCCGTACTATGGTCTGCTCTAAATCATAGAGTGCGCTCGCTAAATCTCCCTGCAAGCCAGCCACTTTAGTATTAACGCCATCAATATTAGACTCATAGGCAAGCCTCATCCGTAACTCTTCTGATCTAGCGGCAGTTAACTGCGCTTCAGAAGCAAGATACAGTTGGCGTTTATTATCCAATTCCAATGCGGTAAAGGGAGAATTAGCGCCTCCTTTTCGATGACCGCTTTCATAGCGTTCATAGGCAGACTTATTACGGTCTTTATCAGCATTGACTCGCTCAACATTGGCTTTAGCCGATTCCAATGCGGCGGCGAGCTGTGGCACTTCTAACTCGGCAGCGACTAGCGCGGCACGCTTACGCTTTACTACGGCCTCAAAGGGGATGGGATCAATTCGGAAAAGTACATCTCCTTGTTTAACAGGAGTATTTGGCTGCACTTCAACACGAGTCACTAACCCTTTTACCGCAGGGGTAATAGGAATGGTGACAAAATATTCCCGAGCAAAACGTGAATAAGGATGGTTATAGTTCATTAGCAGTATTAAGGCACCAATGAGCACCACGCCCCCCAAAACGGCAGTAGGCACAGTCCATTTAGTCAGCGGGATTTTAAACACTTTAAAAATAACAATACAGATGGCGGCATAGGTCAGTATCAACAATAGATCCATTTTAGACCTCGACTTTATTGGTAATATTCGGCTCTTCAACAGCGGCGCTTGCTTGTTCTAATTGCTCAAGTCTCGCTTGTAACGCTATTACCGTCTGACGTAAAGTGCCCACATCCTCCTCTAACGCCTGCTCTCGTTTCATCACAGTACCAAATCCCCAGCCACGATCTTCTCGATATAAGGTGGCCCAGATCCATAAAAATGGCCAAATAGCATGTAACGTAAATAAACTCACCCACCCCGCAATATGCAGGGCATCTTGCTGTGGGTGATTACGCTTCTTGGCAATTTCGTATGGAATATCATGGATAGCAATCACACCATAAAAAATAACGACAACCACAAAAAATAAAATCCCTAACGCAAAGTAATCTAAAAACATTTGAATCCCCTCAATCATCATGATCACTAATCAAACAAACACAGTTGAATATCTTAAGGCTAAAATTAACAACTAAACAACATTATAGAACAACAAAAAACAATCACTTCCAGCCAAGTCAAATTGAATCGTGTTAACACCAAACCCAGTGATCTAAAGCACACTTGTTTATTTACATCATGCTCTAATGTACCGTTCGCGTTAAACTCATGGCTAAATTGCGCGCCATGACGCAATCCCTACAACTGCGAATAAAGGAATCACACATGATAGGCACTCCCTACACTGAGGGCGCACGACGCGCCATGTTGCTCGGCTGCGGTGAACTTGGCAAAGAAGTGGCCATTGAACTGCAACGCTTAGGCGTTGAAGTGATTGGCGTTGACCGTTACGCCAACGCCCCCGCCATGCAAGTCGCGCATCGCTCCCATGTGATCAATATGCTCGATGCCAACGCCCTGCGTGCAGTTATCGAGTTAGAAAAACCGCACTTAGTTATCCCAGAGATTGAAGCCATCGCCACCCAAACCTTAGTGGACATGGAAGCCGAAGGGGTAAATATCATCCCCACAGCCCGGGCGACTAAACTCACTATGGACAGAGAAGGTATTCGCCGCCTCGCCGCTGAGACCTTAGGTTTACCGACTTCTCCGTATTTTTTCTGTGATACTGAAACCAAATTTAATCAAGCGATTAGTGAAATAGGCGTGCCCTGCGTGGTTAAGCCAGTCATGAGCTCATCGGGCAAAGGTCAGAGCGTTATTCGCGATATCGCCCTCAGCCATAAAGCATGGCAATACGCTCAAGAAGGTGGTCGCGCCGGCGGCGGTCGAGTGATAGTCGAAGGTTTTATTCCCTTTGATTATGAAATCACCCTGTTAACCATTAGCGCAGTCAATGGCATTCATTTTTGTGCGCCCATTGGCCACAGACAAGAAGATGGCGATTACCGTGAGTCATGGCAGCCACAAGCCATGTCCGATGAAGTCCTAGCAAAATCCCAAGCGATTGCGAGCAAAGTCGTCGAAGCCATTGGCGGTTATGGATTATTTGGCGTAGAGCTGTTTGTTAAAGGCCATGAAGTGTATTTCTCTGAGGTCTCGCCAAGGCCACATGACACAGGCCTAGTGACACTGATCAGCCAAGATTTATCGGAATTTGCCCTGCATGTTAGAGCCATTCTGGGTCTGCCAATCCCCAATATCTATCAGCATGGGCCAAGCGCTTCGGCGGTGATTTTAGCCGAAGGCACCTCAAGTAATATCCGCTATCAAGGCATTGCCGCTGCATTAGAGGCGGTCAACACTCAACTCAGATTATTTGCCAAACCCGATATCGATGGCCGCCGCCGCTTAGGTGTCGCGCTTGCCCGTGATATCGATATCGACAGCGCAGTCAGCAAAGCACTCGATAGCGCCAGCAAAGTGAAGGTCATCTTTTAAGCGGGTTTAGCTGCTTAAAATTGGCTTCAAGCACAAGCTACAAATCAAAGGGAAATGCGCTTCAACGCTATTTCCCTTTTTCAATGCACACAGTACAACATCAAGAACCTTTACCAATAAAAAGTGACCCACCCAAACCGACAGAGTAAACTAGCGCCCTTGTCTTGTGGCCTTACTTTGCAAGCAAAGCAAACCTTGTAGTCTGATGCTTTATTTCAGGCGATTTATTCTGAGATCCCTAGCGCTTATTTCAGGCTATGGATGTTAAGCCTGTGACTTAATTCAAACGTGAAATAAGTAAAACCAAACAATAACAAATCATTAGTAATAGAAACCAAAAGTAGTAGAAACCAATGCAGCTTCAGCCTTCTTGCTTTACCTCTTTCACACAAGCCATTGATGCCTATGCCCTGCCGCAACGTTTTACTTTTCCTTTCTATTACGAACCGCATCCATTATGCGTGCTTGCAGCCAACGAATTACAACACCACCTCGAGACTCAGCACGACTGGCAACATAACTTTGGCCTAACGGGTGAGTTAACTGGCGCCATTGGCAAGATGTTCGGCGTATTGCTGGTACAAAATCCGCAAGGTGAAGTCGGCTATTTATCTGCATTTTCGGGCAAATTAGCCGAGCAAAACCATTGGCCACGCTTTGTTCCACCTGTGTTTGATATGCTGGCTAAGGACAATTTTTTCCACGCCGAAAATCTGCAAATCAACCAAATTAACGAGCAGCTGTTTGCAGTAGAAAACCATCCCGACATTCCGAGGCTATCAACCGAGCTAGAAACTGAACAAGCTCAAGCGCAAGCCGAACTTGACGCCCACAGACAAGTGATGATCGATAGCCGCCAATCTCGCAAGGCGCAGCGTAATCAACTCGCAGCCCAATTGGCTGCCAATCCGACTGATGAGACCTTGCGTGAAAACGCAATAACTGAAGCAAAGCTCAGCCAGGAAAGCATCAGTGAAAAGAATCAGTTAAGAGATATTAAACGCTATTGGGATGAACGTATTCATACCATCAGCCAAGCGCTAAGCCAACTGACAGATGAGCGCGATGCGTTACGACAACAGCGTAAGCGGCTCTCGGCGGCGCTGCAGCAAAAGCTGTTTGAGCAGTATCGTTTTCTCAATATTAAAGGCACAGAAAAGAGTCTGAACGGCATATTTAATGGCACGGTTGAGTTAACCCCGCCCGCAGGCTCGGGCGAATGTGCCGCGCCTAAGTTGTTACATTACGCCTTTAAACATGACCTTAAACCATTGGCGATTGCCGAGTTTTGGTGGGGCGCGCCGCCAAAATCAGAAATCCGCCAGCATAAGCAGTTTTATCCCGCCTGCCTGCGAAAATGCCAACCTATTCTGGGACATATGCTCGAAGGACTCGTGGTTGATGACAACCCTCTGCTGACCAACCCCGCCGAAGGCAAAACCTTAGCCATCCTCTACCAAGACGATGCGATGGCGATTGTGAGTAAACCCGCCGAGTTTTTATCCGTGCCCGGCAAAGAAATTGAAGACTCAGTGTATTCGCGTATCCGCCAAACCTTCCCCTATGCCACAGGGCCGCTTATCGTCCACAGGCTCGATATGTCGACCTCGGGATTAATGGTGATCGCGCTGACAAAAGATGCCCATAAACAGCTGCAAAAACAATTTATCCAGCGCACTGTGACTAAACGTTATGTGGCACTTTTGGCGGGAATTCCTGCGGTAATGGCGAATAAGCAAGCGACGGGTAACATCTCTTTACCCTTGCGTGGTGATTTAGACGATAGACCGAGACAACTCGTTTGCCACGAGTTTGGTAAAGCAGCCGAAACCCATTGGGAATTGAGCCAACTTGATGAAATGGCACGTACAGCCCGCGTATATCTGTATCCAAAAACAGGCAGAACCCATCAACTCAGGGTTCACTGCGCCCACTCAGAGGGGCTAAATACACCGATTGTCGGTGACGACCTCTACGGCACTCGCGCCAATCGCCTACATCTGCATGCGGATTTATTGATGCTTCAGCATCCCGTTACCCGTGAGCGGATGCGCTTTCAGGTCGATCCTGATTTTTGAGATCTGAGTTCTGATATTGATTAGCAAGGCACCCAAGGAAGAACCAAGCTTAGGGTGATATCTGTGCTTGAAGATTAAGATTTGATGCAGGCTTTTTGACCTCGATGTAAAAGCGGGCTTTTTCGGGCATAGTAATGCCTCACTCAAAACGGAATCGATAGCAGTAGTATGGGCATAGGCAATCTGGTTAAAAACATTAGCCGAAATCAATGGCTGTTATTCGTTTTGTTGAGCACCGCCGTATTTATGAGCGCCTGTCAGCCCGTATCGGAACCGAGTGAACTCACGGCAAACCCAAATGCCAATTACCCAACAAAAGCCGTTTCAGAATCCGCAGCTATTCGTGCTCAACTCACCCAGGAAGTCTATATCTGGCAGCGCCAATGGCGCCCCGCCAATCAAACGGCATTAGTGCAAAGCCAAGGAGCATTCCAAGGATTACGTATTTTAGCGCTGCAAGCACATCCCAAACCCAATGGCGCAGATATTTGGTTTGAAGTCGCGGTCAATCATGCTTGGCTTCAGGCAGATCCTAGGCCTAAAGTCGCCGTGATCCGCTTAGATGGCCAATTCGCGCATTTAAATGATGAAGCAGTGATCCATAAAATCAGCCAAGTACTGGCACATTGGCAGGCAAAAGGCACGCACATCGACGGAGTTGAAATCGATCACGACAGTGCCAGCAGCAAACTGCCCGTCTATCGGGATTTTCTTAAAAAGTTTAAAGCGCAGTTACCAGCAGACCTTAAACTCAGCATTACCGCCCTGCCCGCTTGGCTCAATAGCGCCGATTTCCCCGCATTACTCACCAATATCGATGAACTCGTGCTGCAAATTCATAGCGTGAGCGACCCTCGCCTCGGACTATTCGATGCCACTCAGGGTTGGCAATGGTTACAGCAACTCTCAAAAATCAGTACTGTGCCTTATCTTATTGCGCTTCCCGCTTACGGCTCGGCGGTCATCAGCACAGCTTCAGGTTATAAAGTGGAGAGTGAAACACCGCTGCGGGGTCAACTCAATGACACCCATGCAGTACAGGAACTGATGGCCGACCCGCAATTATTGCAAGCTTTTGTGCACAAACTGCAAAGCCGCACTGATGCCAAGCTCAAAGGCATTATCTGGTTCAGGCTGCCGCTGGAAGGGGATAAAAGGGTTTGGCCACTCGATACCTTAATCGCTGTGGCACAGCAAGGTGAACTTGCCGCCAAGATTGAATTAGTGATCTCAAGCGATAACGCCATCCAAACGACATTAGCCACTGAAAATAAGACTAAAAATCAAGAAATCCTCAAGCCACAGCTCTTCCAACTGAGCTTAATTAATCGCGGTAATATTGCCGGTGAGATTCCCGCGAGTTTGTCCCTAGCGGGACAAGCTTGCAGCGGGTATGATGCGCAAAATGGCTATCGCGTAATACAAAAAAATGGGCTGTTAGTCTGGCAGTGGCGAGCAGACAATACCGCCGCGTTGGCGCCGACTGACACATCTCCAAGCGCGACGAACATGCCAATGCCGCAAGCAAACAAAGACACTCAAAAACACATGCTCAACCCTGGCGGCCAGAAAGTGATAGGCTGGGCACGTTGTGAGTCATTATATTTACAGGGAATTTATGCGCCATAAGCCAAAATCATCATCCACAATGGCAACATCCAATCGGGCTTTTATGCTTAAAAAGACCACACTTATCTGTTTAAGCCTATTTTCGCCAATGCTATTGGCCTGCGGCCCCGATTTCCCTTTGCAATTGACTCAGGACAGGCAAAGTAATCTCAGCTATTTACCGCAAACCTCCTTTAGCCAGCAGCTTACCGCCCTCGCAAAACCTTTGCCTTGGCAGTATCCAGATGCGCCAGCCGCGCAGGAATATCTGTGGGATGAAGTGCATAGCCGTTATCTGTCACAAACTCGCGCCTTTGAAAACAGCGAGTTAAGTGAAGCCCATTTAATTTTAGTGAACACACTAAGGGATGCGACAGGTCCAATCGAGGCCGAACAAATGGCTGCGAAGTTGGATAAGGATCTGCCCCAAGCGCTGACCTGGTACACCTTAGGCGCCGTGGCGTTTGAGGCAAAAGATTATGATAGAGCGAGTAACTATTTTAGCAAAATCATTAAATTACCAGAAAGCGAACGCGCATCTCGCAGCCTGTGGGCACTCTATTCGCTGTCGCGTATTGAGCTTATCTTAAGTAAAACCTCGGCGGATCCTGAGCACTTTAATCGTGCCAACGCTTACCTGACTCAATTGCAAAACGAAGTCACCCAAGGCGCCGCCGATCCCCTGCGTTTGAGCTTAGCGAGCCTGGGTGAGCAAGCCTATATTCTGCTGCACCAAGGCCAGCCGCTCCCGCAAGTGACTAATCAAGGTGCAGGTGAAACCGAGTCAGAACTGCAAATGACGCTTACCCCTGATGCACTGAATAAGGCGATTGAGCTCTACGCCACCCAATCGGTACAAGGCGATAGCGGCGGTTATGATTCCTTATTGATGTTAAGCCGCACCTTGATGGGGAAAGACATTGCTGAACTAAAACCGTTACTGCAACAGGCAAGCGTGCAGCAGTTATTGATTGCCTATTGGCAAAGCAGCACCAATGAATTTGCCTACGATGGCCAGCTTTCGGAAATGGGCTCAAAGGTAGCTGAAATCCTCAAAGTGTTTCCAACCGATGGTTTACAACTCAACCATGGCGATAAGTTAGCCGCGATTTATTACCAGCTTGGGGATTATGCCAGTGCTGAGCGCCTATTGACGCTAGCGAAACCCAGCGGCCTCACTTGGTGGCTCAACGCAAAATTACTGCTACAAAAGGGCGATCAAGCAGAAGCGGCCAAGGCCTATGCTCAGGCAGCGCGTCACTTCCCCAAACAGTCTAATGAAACATTGGCCACAGTTGATGCCAAAGAGACTCAGCAGCAAGCCATTAATGCCGATGAAGATACAGCCACTTACTGTCGTATTCGCGCCGAGCAAGGCGTGTTATCCCTAGAGCGCGGCGAATATGTCGATGCGCTCAATCACTTACTCGCCAGCGGCGACGAGTACTGGCAAGACATCGCCTATGTGGCGGAGCGCGTGCTCACCACGGCTGAACTTAAGTTATTTATCGATGAGCATGTGCCGCTTATCGCCTTCGAATATCCTAAAGATAGCGACTGGTACGATAATATAGAGCCGATTAACAATCGCTTACGCTATTTACTGGGCCGCAGATTATTACGTGAAGGCGCAATTTCCGAAGCGCCTGATTATTTCCCTAATCCTAATCTTAATGCCAGCGCCCTCGCCTACGGCACTGAGCTGAACGCGGCGAAAAGTGCAACAGGCATAGATAGCGCTAAGGCCTATTGGGCGGCGGCCGAACTTGCCCGCCACCAAGGTATGGAAATCTTAGGGTTTGAATTAGCCCCGGATTACGCTATCTACCAAGGGGTTTTCGATCTAAGCGATTGGAATGAACCGAGCAAATTGGCCGAAAAAGAACAGCTGCGGCTCAGCGCCAGCCAAGCCGTTCCCGATAAACGCTTTCATTATCGCTACACGGCGGCGGAACTGGCCAACAAGGCATCGGATCATGTACCCCAAAACAGCCAAGCCTATGCCGCGCTACTCTGTCAAGCCACGGGTTGGGTATTGTATCGAGATCAAGAACTTGCCCTACGCTACTACAAAAAATACGTCGCCAACGGCCCCTTTGTGCCTTGGGCCGAAAACTTTGGTATGCAGTGTGAAACGCCCGATTTTGACGGTGCAGTAAAACGAGCACTGGCCAATGAAATTGCAGAATGGAACGCCCTGTATCACAAGCTGAAAAAGCCCGTCGTATTTGGCGTATTAGCAATCATGGGCTTATTGGGTGTGTGGTGGATGCGTAGAAGATCTAAAAAACAACAAAATAACCTTTAAATATATAGAGATATGGCGCATAGCTGACCTTCACTATACGCCATTTTCATATCATGCAGTTTAGTTAAAGTAAGGTGTAACAGTAAGATTAATCTCCTTGATCTCGGTAAACACAACAGGTGCTGCGAATAAGACTTCAGAGAAAGGTGAAGAGGCATATACTGCTGCTTTTACTGCTTCGTTTAGCTCAGCAAGCTGACTTGGTTGTATTACAGAGTAATTAACCACATTTGCTTGTTCATCAAGATGAAAATTAACCTTTACCATTTGGTCTTTAAAAGATTCATCAACGACTAAGTTTGATTGAATTTTATTCATCACTAATACCGAACATTCTTTCACTGTGTCACAAGATTTAGGAACTCGACTCTTGCTAGCACACCCACAAAACACTAATCCAAAAACTATAATCAAAATTATCTTATACATAACATTCCTTGTTCTAATGCATTCCTTAATTCACACAATTAATCACTTCACCCTGTAAATAACCGTGCACATTCGCAACGGCAATATTGAGTAGACTTTGTCTGGCTTCCTTAGTCGCCCACGCATTATGGGGACTAATGCTGATATTTGGTGCATGCAATAAGGGATTATCCGCGCTGGGCGGCTCGGTCGATAATACATCGACACCGGCAAATAAGTGGTTTTGTGAAAGCGCTGCTGCAAGCGCGGACTCATCAATTAATCCACCGCGCGCCGTATTAATAAGCAGCGCATTAGGCTTCATCAAGGCGAGTGCTTGGTGATTGATAAATTGCTCAGTCTCAGGGGTAAGCGGGCAATGCAGCGAGATAATATCTGATTCGCTCAGCACAGTATCACGCGGTACCCAAGTGGAACCTTGGGGCAAGTCTTTGATAACAGAGCGGGTATTGACGAGCACTTTCATCCCGAATGCAAGGGCGAGCGTCCCAACCTGCTGGCCGATATCACCATAACCTATTAAACCTAAAGTCTTGCCTTTTAAGGATTGCAGCGGCATTAAGGTGAAACAAAAATCTTGGCAGTTCACCCACAGACCATCGACCACGGCTTGATGATGGGCAGCCACGGCTTGGGTGTGATGCAGTATATGGGCAAAAACCATCTGCGCTACGGCATCGGGCGCATAGGCGGGCACATTCGTTACCACTATTCCGCGCGCTTTTGCAGCCGCTATATCGACAACGTTAGTACCCGTTGCCAATACGCCTATGTATTTCAGTGCCGGAAGTTGCGCCAGAGTCTTAGCATTGAGCGGCGTTTTATTGGTGAGAATGATCTCTGCACTTTGGGCACGCGCAACAATATCGGCGCCAGCGGTGCGAGGGAAACACGCAAACTCGCCTAGTTCAGTCAAGGATTGCCAACTGAGATCGCCAGGATTTAAAGTTTCGCCATCGAGTACAACTATCTTCATGCCGCTAAATCTCCTTTTAAAACGATGTGTTAGTGCTAAAAGCTGACTTTGAGCCCAAGGTTAGCCTGCGCCTGCCACATCACATCCGACGTAATGTGCCATAGGCATTCATCTTCATTACAAAACAGTGAGCTGTCGCTGTTGATAAACGTCGCGTAACCGCGAATATCTGCAAACAAACCAAAGTGTTGAGTGACTTGATACTCTACCCCACCGCCAATCCCCATAGAGAAACGCGTTTCACTCGACCAAGCGTCAGGCAGCATGCGGGTGATCCCTGCACTTGCGGTGACGTAGGGTCGAATATCGCCACGGGGAAAATATAAAGTGCCACCTAAGTGGATATAATCTAAGTCTAACGAGGTAAGACGATCGGGCGTAAACAAACCGCCACTTTTGAGTTCAGAGGCTTGGTGGCTGTATAAAAGATAAATATTACCGGGATCATTCGTGGCAATGCCCAGCATTAGGCCGTAATGGCTTGATTCCTCGACCTTCACATTTTTCTTGTCGCCCGTTTGATCTGCGTTGACGTCAACTTGATTAACATCAAATTGACCGCCACCCAGACTATAACCGCCAAAAGGTGCGACAAACACCTCAGCCTGCGCGGACATAGTCACAGGTAACAAACTCGCCAACAGCAACAGGCTATGCGTGTTTTTCATAATGAATTCCTTATCTTTTATAAAATCCAAAGCAATCAAGACTAACGCATACCGCGCTCAGACTTGACTCTGTCATAGGCCGCTTGAATATCCTGTGCCTTACGATTTGCCAGCTCCATCATTTCCGGTGGCAGGCCTTTAGCGACTAACTTATCGGGATGATGTTCGTTCATCAACTTACGGTAAGCTCGCTTAACTTCTTGGTCGCTGGCTTCGTTAGTAATCCCCAGCAAACTGTAGGCATCGGTAATCGATGTTTTGTTGCCACTTGAGGTCTGATGAAAGCGAAACTCCGCTTGCCAGCGCTTCAGTAATTCATCTAACTGCGCTCGACCATAACCTAACTCTTGGGCAATCGTCATCAAGATAGCGTGTTCAGCGGGATCCAGTTCACCATCGGACAATGCCGTTTGGATCTGAATTTCAATGAACATCTGCACTAACTCTTTGCGTCCCATGGTAATAACGCGGAAAGCTTGGAGGCTGCTGCGTAGATCAAAATCCGCCGATTTCCCCTCGCGAAACGCCTGCTGCGCTTCTTTACGGGCTTCACCGGTTAAGCGCATTTGATCCATCAACAGGGTCGCGATGCGAATATCGGTTTCAGTCACCTGTCCCGACGCTTTCGCCACATGCCCCATCACCGCAAAGGTGGTGTTAAAGAAGATCGCTTGGCGATTCTTAGCCTGCCCTAGAACTTGTCGAAACCCCACGCCAGAAGCTGCGCGCTTATCGTAGAGGTGCCCGAGCCACAAGCCGAGCAAAGCACCAAAGATGCGGCCGAACATAAAGCCAATGATAAACCCAAAAAACTTACCCCAAAAGCGCATCTTATATCCTGATTTCTATAATGTATTTGATGTGCCAGCGCTATCCTATGGATAAGCAAGCACAGATATTTAGGTATTGCTTTGTAATCTGAGTTCGAGCCCTTGCAGGCGTGCAATCGTGCCAACATCGCACCAAAGCCCGTGAAACAGCGCGCCGCTGACTCGGCCTTGGGCCATTTGCTTTCTAAGCAGCGGACCGAGTGCAAACGCGCCCTGCGGCGTGTGATTAAACAGCGACGGCCGATAAATGCCCATGCCAGAGAAAGTGTGCTTAGTCTCACCAAGCTCCTGCACTCGATTGCCACTCAAGGCGAAATCCCCCTGCGGATGCTGCTCAGGATTAGGCACTAGCCAGAGATGGGCGAGCGTATCGGCAGCAAGCTGCGTGATTGGCGGTAAGGCATCGATAAACACATCACCATTAATGACCAAAAAGGGTTCATCGCTTTCCCCCTCACACAATAAAGGCAAAGCCCGTTTAATGCCGCCGCCGGTTTCAAGCGCACTCTCTTCGGCGCTATAGCGAATTCGCACCCCAAAAGCGCTGCCATCGCCCAGCGCCTCGACTAATTTATGCCCTAGCCAAGCATGGTTGATGACGATATCGACTATGCCTAACGCGGCGAGTTTTTCAATATGGTAAACAATCAACGGTTTACCTAATACTGGCACCATAGGTTTAGGCATATTATCCGTTAACGGCCGTAACCTCTCACCTCGTCCGGCGGCCAAGATCATGGCTTTCATTGCTTAACCTCAGATAAAGACTGGCTAGCTGCAAACGCAGGCAACACGCGACGAGTCAACCAGTGTGCAAATGACACGAGTTCGGGATACTGCATGGCAATGTCGACAATATACGTTAATGTCAGTGGAATATCCGCCATATACGCAGGTTTACTGTCACGATAATTTAACCGTGCAAAAATCCCCACCGCCTTGATATGACGCTGCAAGCCCATGAGATCAAACCAAGTTTGATATTGTTCCATAGTAGCCAGTGCGGGAATGAAGCCTAGCGCGAGTGCTTGCTGATAATGGTATTGCATCAAGTCTGCGACTAACTGCTGCGGCCAGCGAATATAACAATCACGCAATAGCGATACCGCGTCGTAGGTCACAGGGCCGACGACGGCATCCTGAAAATCAATTACGCACAGCTTGCCTGCTTGCAGCATAAGATTGCGGCTATGGAAATCCCTATGCATCCCCACGCTAGGCTGAGATAGCGCATTGTCGACAAGCAGATCGAAGCTATGGCTTAGCATTTGCAGCTCTGACTCGTCCAAAGACAAATTAAGATGAGTGCCGAGTAGCCACTCAGTAAAGATGTGCAATTCACGGCGAACAAAGGCTTCGTCGTACAGAGGTAAGGGCTCAACTAGGCCGCTATCAAGATGCTGACTTTCAACTACAGAGGCCACTTGCGGCAGTAAATCGAGCGCCTGACGATAATAGTCAGCCACGTTTTGCACGTTAAGCACTGATAACAGCTGGGTATCGCCTAAGTCGCTCATCAGCATAAAACCTTGAGCAGCGTCGGCATGGATCACTTTTGGAACTGTCAATCCCACGGCGGCATAGGCATTAGATAAAGCGATAAAGGGTACGATGGGTACCAGTTGTGGCGGTGAATCGGCGGCGATAAAGGTGGCATCGGGCGTCGTGATCCGAAAGTAACGTCTAAAACTTGCGTCACCGGAAATCAATACTGGTGTCACCTCATCGGAAAAATATGCATTCAGCCACTGATTTAGGGAAAGAAATCTCGGATCGGATAAAGTCATTTCATGGCTCTTAAAGAAAAATTGCTTTATTATAGCTGGCATATAATTTGGAAACAGCTAAGAAATTGAGAGATTTATTAAGCGGCGTTGCGTTTGTAAATTGCAACTTTCCCCATCCATACTTGTCCAGAATAAGAAATCATAATTACTGACCTAAAGATGCAGATCCGATACCTTCTGGCCCTGAGCCTGTTACCGCAATTAGTCCTGGCAGACGACTCTCCAACCGCTTCGGCATCTCAATGCTTAATCGAACCGCCAGTACCCCGTATCGTATCTCAAACCCAAGGAATGAGTGCGGCTGAACTCAACAAAATTCGTATCACGTCTGATAACACCAATGCCGAAATGGGCAAACAGGCGATTTTTCGTGGTGATGTGGTTTTTAGCCAAGGCGATAGACACATAGCGGCCGATGAGGCGATTTTAGATCAAGCGACCGAACAGTTTGATGCCAATGGTAATTTAGTCTTCCAAGACAGTAACTTCACTGTTACCGCCGAGTCATTACAAGCTCAAATGCGCTCCAATCGTGCCACCCTTAAAGGGGCGCAATATTGGCTGCATGGACAACAGGTCCATGGCGATGCAGAAAAGCTGCAAATTACCATCAATAACAATTTAATTTTAACCAATACCAACTTTACCACTTGTCCTCCTGACAATGTCTCTTGGCTGCTCGAAGCCGAGAAAATCAAGATTAACAGTGAAGAAGAATGGGGTGAAATTTGGAATGCCAAGTTAAGAGTCGGCGGCGTGCCTGTATTCTACATTCCCTACATGACAGTGCCGGTTTCAGATAAACGTAAGTCGGGCTTTCTCTACCCCAGCTTTAGTACCAGTACCACTAATGGCGTCGAAATTGCTGCGCCCTATTACTGGAACATTGCCCCTGAATATGATTTAACCTTTACACCTAACTATATGTCTAACCGTGGTTTATTCACTAAGACTGAGTTTGGTTATTTAGCAGGCGAGGCTCAAAAAGGTCGAGTCAATTTTGAATATCTAGGCAACGACCAATTGATCAGTGGCAGCCCTAATCGCTACCTGTACAACTGGCAACACCAAGGGTCAATCGACAAGAATTGGCGGGTATTAGCTAATTTTACCGACGTGTCAGACAACAACTATTTCAATGACTTAAAGTCAGATGTTAACCGTGCAACTGACAACCAATTGTCGCGCATAGGTGAAATCAGCTACTTCGAAAGTAACTGGGATATCAGCACCCGGGTCCAAGATATTAAAGTACTCGGTGAAGACGAAAAACCGTATCAGGTGATGCCTCAGGTCAACTTTAACTATCGCGCCGCCGATTTTTGGAACAATTTAGATTTTGGCTTTAATTCAGAGCTGACGAATTTTGCCCATCAAGACAACAATGTGAACACGGCGACGCGTTTACATATGTCACCGAGCGTGACCCTGCCAATTCACGGACCTTCGGGCTCACTGACCAGCCAAGTGAAGCTGATGCAGACCAATTATTGGCAGCATAATGAAGACCCTGATCTTGTTGTCGATGACACGGTAAGCCGTACCATTCCGCAAGTACGGATTAATGGTCAGATTAACTTCGAGCGTTTTACTGAGCTTTTCGATGAAAACTATCGCCAAACACTGGAACCGCAATTCCAATATCTTTATGTTGGCTACGAAGACCAACGCGGCATAGGAATTTACGATACGGCCCAATTACAGGATGACTATTTTGGTCTATTCCGTGATCGCCGCTTCTCGGGGCTAGATCGTATTTCCGATGCGAACCAAGTCACACTAGGTGTTACCACGCGTATCTTTGATAGTCATAACCAAGAGGCGACTAAATTCAGCCTAGGGCAAATTTTTTACCTGCAAGACAGTAAAGTCGGCTACGAAGACAATATTTTTGAATCAAATCAATCGACATCTGTACTCGCTGCCGAGTTAGATACCCGTTTGACGAATGATTGGTACATGGGTGCGGCGATTCAATACGACACCAACACCAGTGAAAATAAAAAAACGGAAGTCACCTTAGATTTCAGACCCGAAGCGAACAAATTGCTGCAATTTAGCTATCGCTACGTCCCCGATTTATTGAACTCCAATACCAATGATACTGTGAACATCTCCCAAGCGGGTGTTCGTGGCGCTTGGCCCATCAGTGACGATCTCTACTTCGTGGGTAATTGGTATTATGACTTAAACGAAAGCCGCAGCATTGAAACCTACACAGGTATTCAATACGAATCATGCTGTTATGCGGTGCGATTTAGTTATCACTACCGCATTAAAACTAACTATGACGACAACATAGGCTCTGCAGCTATCGACTCGCGTGAGCAGTTTGAAAGCGGCTTCTACCTGAACTTAGTCATTAAAGGACTCGGTGGTTCTGGCCCATTAGGCGTATCAGATATGCTCAATGACGGCCTGTTTAACTACAGAAAACCGCTTTATCTGAGGAATTAGCAAAGAATTGTGATAGATTGCTGAACCTCAACAAGGACTGAGAGTCCAAACAGGTTAATGAGTGCTTTACCGTTTGCCTTTTGCTAACGCTAATAAAAGCGGATCTTAAGGTTTAACCATGCACTCAAATGCATCGCCAAAAAATTACATTAGGGCAACTCGCTGTAATTTCGATATAAATGGTAAAGTTATTTCAATTAAGCCGTCGAACCTGACCTTAGAACGTGCCAAGGATTTTGTGGATGAAACCCAGTAAACATCTGATTTTTGCTTTATTTGCACTCGCTATCAGCCAACCTACATTGGCCGCACCTCAGCCGCTCGACCGCGTTGCGGTCCAAATTAACGACGGCATAGTGCTCGAAAGTGAAATCACTAACATGATTGACACTGTTAAAGCCAATGCCAAAACGGCAAACCAATCGTTACCTTCTGACAGTGCCCTGCGCACTCAGGTGATTGAACGTTTGATCTTGACCCGTTTACAACTGCAAATGGCAGATCGTATTGGCCTGCATATTGGTGACTTACAATTAGACCAAGCGATTGAAAACATCGCGCGCGAACAAAAAATGTCTGTGGCGCAGATGCAACAGAAAATTGAAAGCGAAGGGTTAAGCTTCAGCCAATACCGCGAGCAATTGCGCGAAGAAATCACCTTAGGTGAAATTCAACGTATTCAAGTACAACGTCGTATCCAAGTGTCACCACAGGAAATTACTAGCCTAGTCAAACTCATCCAAGAACAAGGGATGAAAGATGTAGAATACCAAATTGGCCACATCCTGATTGACGTGCCAAATAATCCTACCAGTGAACAACTGGAATCCTCGAGCAAACGTGCCAATATCGTTTTGGAGCGTTTGAAGAGTGGTGAAGATTTCCGTCGTACCGCTATCGCATCTTCTTCGGGCCCTAAAGCACTCGAAGGCGGTATTTGGGACTACATGAACATCAACGAAATGCCAACCCTGTTCGCCGAAGTGATCAACGGTGCGAAAACGGGTGACATTATCGGCCCGATTAAGAGTGGTGCAGGTTTCCATATTATTAAAATCATGGATGCTCGCGGCCTACAAACCAAAGAAATTGAAGAAGTCAGAGCGCGACACATTTTGCTCAAGCCATCGCCAATTTTGTCAGAAGATCGTGCTAAAGCCATGCTTGAGCAATTCCTGAAGCAAATTCGCTCAGGTGAAGCTAAGTTTGAAGACCTAGCGCGTCAATATTCTGAAGATCCAGGTTCAGCCACTAAAGGCGGCGAATTAGGTTGGGCAGAGCCAAGCATTTACGTGCCAGAGTTCGCTCAAACCCTTAACAGTTTAAAAACTGACCAGATCAGCGAGCCATTCCGTACTACTCACGGTTGGCACATTACCCAGTTAGAAGAACGCAGAAAAACCGATGCCACGGATCAGTTCAACAGTAACCGTGCGCACCAGTTGATCTTCCGTCGCAAATTTAACGAAGAACTGCAAAACTGGCTAGACGAAATGCGTTCAGACGCATACATTGAAATCTTCCAGCCAGAGACCAATCGAGGTTAATTCTAATTGAGCACTAAACGTATTGCCGTTACCCCAGGCGAACCCGCAGGTATTGGCCCCGATTTAGTCGTACAACTCGCTCAGCAGGCTTGGCCTGCTGAGTTAGTCGTTTGTGCGGATCCAGAATTATTAACCAGCCGTGCTAAACGACTCGGTTTGCAAGTGACTTTCCGTCCTTACCAGCCAAATCAAGCGCCTAAACCGCAAGAAGCGGGCACATTAACCATTGCCCCCTTCAAGCTAGTGAGCGAATCGATTTGCGGTCAGCTCGATGAGCAAAACAGCACTTATGTAGTTGAAACCTTGCGTTATGCGGGCGAGAAAAACATGAGCGGCGAGTTTGATGCTGTCGTGACAGGTCCGGTACACAAAGGCATTATCAATCAAGCGGGTATTTCCTTTAGTGGCCACACTGAGTTTTTTGCCCATCAAGCAAATTGCCCCGATGTGGTGATGATGCTGGCAACGCCGGGATTGCAAGTGGCACTCGTGACCACACATATTCCACTGGCCTATGTTGCAAAAGCGATAACGCGTCAACGCCTACAGCATATTATCAAGATTTTACATGCCGATCTCATCAGCAAATTTGGCATAGTTTCACCGAAGATTTATGTTTGCGGCCTTAATCCACACGCAGGTGAAGATGGCCATTTAGGGCGTGAAGAAATCGACGTGATTATTCCTGCACTCAACGAGTTGCGAGAAGAGTTCCAGATGAATATTGTCGGCCCATTACCGGCCGATACCCTGTTCCAACCTAAATATTTACAGGACGCCGATGTCGTCTTGGCCATGTACCATGACCAAGGACTTCCCGTTCTCAAGTCACAAGGATTTGGCAAATCGGTAAACATCACCTTAGGTTTACCCTATATTCGTACCTCGGTTGACCATGGTACGGCGCTCGATCTCGCGGGTACAGGCAAAGCCGATATTGGCAGCTTTGTGTGTGCTCTGAATAAAGCCATTGAGTTATCCTCAAAGAACTAAACGATTACATTATTAATGAGCAACAAAGTACATTTAGGCCACACGGCCAGAAAGCGTTTCGGACAAAACTTCCTTACCGACGGCAATGTGATTGACCGCATTGTGGGCGCAATAGCCCCCGATAATCACCATGTGATGGTCGAGATCGGCCCTGGCCTTGGTGCCTTAACCGAACCCGTAGCCGAAGCTGTAGATAACCTGACCGTCGTCGAACTTGACCGCGATCTAGTTGAACGCTTACATCATCACCCAGTCCTTAAAGATAAACTGACCATTCACCAAGGTGATGCACTGCAGTTTGATTTTGGTCAACTGAGTGTGCCTGGCAAAAAGATGAAAGTGTTTGGTAACTTACCTTACAACATTTCAACGCCGCTGATGTTCCACCTGTTCGAATTTGCCGAACAGATTGAAACCATGCACTTTATGCTGCAAAAAGAAGTGGTACTGCGTTTATCGGCAAGCCCAGGCTGTAAAGCCTATGGCCGTTTAACGGTAATGGCGCAATACTTCTGCCAAGTGGTTCCGGTTCTTGAAGTGCCGCCCCACAGCTTTACGCCCGCGCCTAAGGTCGACTCAGCAGTCGTACGCTTATTGCCATACGCTGTAAAGCCGTTCCCTTGCAAAGATGTGACCGTACTACGTCATCTTTGTACTACGGCGTTCAACATGCGTCGTAAGACTCTGCGTAATAACTTGAAGCACATGTTATCTGACGATGAGTTCGAGCAATTAGGGATTGACTCAAGTCAACGCCCAGAGCAGATTAGCGTGCAACAGTATGTTGCTATGGCTAACATGGTTTGCGATAAGAAAGCATAAATATGTCTGGGCACTTAGGTGCCCTTTAACCAGAGCCTAGGAACAAGAATGAGCGCATTGGACACCTCCATTCGGGTTGAAGTTAAAACTGAATATATAGAGCAGCAGTCCTCGCCCGAGGATGAAAAATACCTCTTCAGCTATACCATCACTATCATCAATTTAGGTGAGCAGGCGGCTAAACTCGAAACCCGTCACTGGATAATCACAGATGCCAATGGCAATACCAGTGAAGTTCAAGGCGCCGGAGTTGTCGGTGAAACACCAACCATAGCGCCAAATACCGCCTATCAATACACCAGTGGCACAGTGCTCGATACACCCCTTGGCATAATGCATGGCACTTATGGTATGGTCAGCGAATCGGGTGAGCATTTCCAAGCGACGATCCGTCCCTTCCGTTTAGCGACCCCAGGCTTACTACATTAATATCGTTAGGAAAGGGGTACTGTGGCGCATTATTTTGTTGGTGATATTCAAGGCTGTTTCGCTGAATTACAAAAATTACTCGCTAAGGTCGATTTTAATCCCTCCCGTGATGAACTCTGGGCTGTAGGTGATCTTGTTGCTCGCGGACCAGATTCCTTAGCTACACTACGTTTTTTTCGTTCTTTAGGTGATTCCGCTAAAACGGTTTTAGGCAATCACGATCTCCACTTAATGGCGTTACACGGCAAGCTCAAACGCGCTAAGCCCAGCGATAATTTAACTGAAATTCTTGAATCGCCCGATATTTCAGCCTCAATTGACTGGCTGAGACAGCAACCCCTAATGCGTGAATTACCCGAACACCAACTCATCATGAGTCATGCGGGTGTGCCACCGCAGTGGTCGCTTGAAGTATTAAGAGAAGAAGCCGCACTCGTCAGTTGCGCACTCAAACAAGATGATTATCTTGAGGCACTGATAGCCCAAATGTATTCGGATAGTGCCGAACAATGGGACCCAAGTGCAATTGGCATAGAGCGCCTACGTTACTGCATCAACGCATTAACACGCATGCGCTACCTCTATATCGATAGCCGACTCGATTTTGATTGTAAACAACCTCCTGAAAACTGTACTAATCCACAACTCAAACCTTGGTTTGAGTTTGCTTCGCCCCTGCGCCAAAGCCACACCTTGGTTTTCGGCCATTGGGCAGCACTGATGGGCAATGTTGGCGATAGTAAATTAAAGGCTTTAGATACAGGTTGTTGCTGGGGGGAACACTTAACCCTATGGCATCTTGAAAAAGACCAAAAAATTACGCAAAAAAAGTTAAAAAAGAGTTAAACTAAAACAGCTTAAAGTCGATAACAGACTGAGCCGCCTAACCCTGAAATCGCCCTGTTTTCATTTGGAAAAATATAATAAAAATCGGAGTATCCTATGAAATTTAACGTAGCCACCAGAGTGATTGGCGGATTTGGTATTGTCACGCTTTTGCTCGTGGTGCTAGGATTTACATCCTACCTCACCAACAACAGCCTAAAAGCAAGCTCGGCGATGATGCAAGAATTAAGCTTGCCCGCGCTTAAGTCGACCAATCACCTCAGTGAAACATTGAGTGAGCAACAAAGACAAATCCTGATTGCCTATCACACGCCTAAATCGGCCAATATTCCCAGTATTCGCAAAGTGTTCGATGATCATGGAACTCAGTTCAAAAACGAAATAGCTAACATCACCCAATTAGTCAAAAGCCAGCCAGAGCTCACCTCATTAATCAGCCAATTAAGCGGTAGTTTCTCAAGCTTTGAACGAGACAGCCTTGCTATGATCGCCGAACGTGAAGCTTCATTAAGCAAGCAAGAACAGTTAGTTAATCTAAAGAAAAAACTCGAAAATGCCGCCGATGATGCCTCATCGGAACTGCTTGATATTGTTGATTTAGAAAGCAGTCAAAATCCCGATGAGCAGAGTCTGGCCGCGTCAGCCAGCGCGATTGATACTAGCCTCGGGAATATCATCACCACTATCGCAGACTTAGTGACCAATGAAGAAGACAGTAAGCACGAACTGATCTCTAAAGAACTTGACTACATTATCAGCGAAACCAAAAACAAACTTGAATATGTGAATCGTCACGGTCAAGGTATCGTCGATGCGGATACCTTAAGTTCAGTCACTAAAGATATTGAAAAAGTTTTAGCGCTTGTTACTGGCCCGCAATCTATGTTGCAGCTGAAATCGAGCCAGCTTTCCCATTCTAAAGAAGCCGTGGTCAAACTCGGTATTATCGAAAAAGACGTGAAAGTTATTAATTCCAACATGGATGATGTGAGTAATAACATCGAACTTGTTGCCGCCAACATGAGTAACGACACCATAGCTAAGATTGACTCTGCTAGCATACAAACAATGATTGTGGTGTTAGTTGCCATTATTGTCGCTGTCATTGTGAGTTTTGCTGTAGTGAACCCGCTCAAACGCTCACTCAGCCAAGTGAACAATGCCCTTAACGTCTTAGCCTCAGGCAACCTTACCCATAAGCTGGATGACTCTGGACACGATGAATTTGCAGAGCTGGCGAAAAACTGCAACCGTCTCGTCGATAGCTTACGCAGTTTGATTATCGGTATCTTGGATAGATCGAACCAACTGGCTGCAGCAGCTGAACAAACGTCGGCAATCACAGCGCAAACAACCTCCGGCATTCAAGAGCAAAAAAGCCAAGTGGACCAAGTGGCCACTGCAACCACAGAACTGAGTTCTAGCGCGCAACAAGTGTCGTTAAGTGCCGATCAAGCCCTTGAGCAAATCAAGCAAGCCGACCAAGAAACTCAGCATATGCGAGCCATTGCCGAAGAGAACAAACTGACTATTTTGGCTTTAGCCGATGAAGTCGCCAAGGCAGGCGTTGTGATCAATAAAGTGCAGTCTGATAGCGCCTCAATTGGCTCAATTTTGGATGTGATCCGTGGCATTGCAGAGCAGACTAACCTACTCGCCCTTAACGCCGCCATTGAAGCTGCTAGAGCCGGTGAACAAGGTCGTGGTTTTGCGGTAGTTGCCGATGAAGTCCGTAGCTTAGCCTCACGTACTCAAGTATCGACCCGAGAGATCCAACAGATGATCGAAGTGTTGCAACAAGGTGCAGAGCAAGCCGTTGCCGCCATGGATATGGGACGTGCTCAGGCAAATGCCTGTGTTGAAAAAACTGAGCAAGCCAACATTGCCCTCGAAACCATTAGCCAGTCTGTGCATAAGGCCTATGACTCAGGCACTCATATCGCCCATGCTGCTCAAGAGCAGAATTTAGTGAGTCAGCAAGTGTCTGAGAAACTGGAGCATATTGCTGCCATTTCAGAAGAAACCGCTATCGGCGCAGATCAAACGGCTCAGTCTAGCCATCAAGTCGCCAAACTAGCTGAAGAGCTTCAAGCCTCAGTTGGTGAATTTAGAGTCTAAATGTTAATTGCTAAAATCTTCTAAACCAAGGGTCGCTTAGCGGCCCTTTCTTTTGGGCCTAATTTACTTTCCCTATCATACCAATCACTCGCTCTGACCGACTTAGTGCAAATTAGGGCCATAAAAAATGCCGAACTTAAGTTCGGCATTTTTTCTGATTCAAGACAAGGCGTTTAATGCAAAGCGCTTAATTCTAGGCTCTTAAGGCTAATGGCTTAAACCCGTTGCTTAATACTCGTCAATTAAAATCACTAAGCTGCAAATAGAGCTAAACTGCCGCTAGTTCGGTGCAACGAGTCCAGCTCAGCGAGTCCAGCTCAGCAATTACTCTTCTTCGCCGCCCGCAGCAGCGCCAAGACGCTCTTTCACTGCAGCAGTGATAGGGCTATCACCATGACCGTTTGCTTCTGCCCAAGCTTGGATAGTCATACCATCGGCTTCAGCGACACTCAGTTCCGTCACCGACAAACGTTTAGCCACAAACTCACCTGCATCGTTAGCACTCGCGCCGTAAGCGGCACGTAATAGACTTGCGCCATCGCAACTGATGCCACTGTAAATCTGACGTAGCTTAACGCGGCTTTCTTTTAATTTTTTACGTAGGCGGTTTTTATCGTTAGCTTTTACGTAATCGCAAATACTCGCGACGAGTGGATCAACGCCCGCAACAGCAGGGGTTGGTACAGTGATATAGCTCAATCCAATTAACGCAGCCAAGGCTACAGGCATAAGACGCATCCGATACTCCTTAATACTTTCTTATAGTTTTATTATCAATTTTGTATGGGCTGCATCTCGTCTCTAAAGGGTATTGACCTCTTGGCTTTAGCTCTCGTTCGAAATCTAGGATAACGAAATAGGCTATCTCTTCTTTCCGTGAAAACTAAATGTCCGATATGATGCAATACGTTAGATAAAATGACGCCCTATACACACAGGGTACACAACAGAGGCTGCAATTTAACATTTTTTTACCAAATTGATAAAGCGATATTCCAAACCATCCGCATTTATACTAGACAAAGATTCCGTTTCTTTCCAAGTTCCGTCATCCCAATGGGGGAAAAATGTATCGCCCTCAACCTCTAGCTTGATTTGCGTCAAATATAAGGTATCTGCGTAAGGTAATAACTCGGCATAAAGCTGTCCGCCACCAATCACCACTAACTCTTCACACTCGCCGGCGGCTTGTTTGGCTGCATCAAAGGAGGTTACACAGGTCACTCCCTCAATGACGAGATCCGTTTGACGTGAAATCACTATGTTATGTCGGCCAGGAAGGGGTCTACCAATGGACTCAAAGGTCTTACGCCCCATCACCACAGGCTTACCTAGGGTCATGGCTTTAAAGTGACGTAGATCTTCTGGAAGATGCCATGGCATTTTATTCTCTTTTCCGATGACTCGATTGTTTGCCATCGCGGCTATCATAGCAATGCGCATGCTCACTCCTGTTTTATTGAAATAGAATTATTGAATAACGGGGCGGGTTCTGAAATACAACAAGCTCGGCATGGCCAACCCCACAGCTAACGCCCCGAGAATAAAGACGGTTTTGAGGCCATTACTAATCACTTGTGCCGTCAGTTCAGGGCTTACCTGAGACTGGGCAGTCAGTTGCACTAAGGCAATGACGGTATTAAAGGCATAAGTGCCAGGGATCATAGGTATAATAGCAGCGACAGCATACATTAAAGGTGGCGCTAAATGGCGTTTTCCAAACCCTATAGTAATAATCCCAACGATTGCAGCTGCGGCAAATGTGGCCCACTCAATCGGTAAACCAAACTGTAGCATTAAGGTACGCGAGCTATGACCAATGGCTCCCGCTAAGGCGCAATAGGGAAGAAATCGTTTAGGAACATTAAACACCATAGCAAATCCCACGGCGGGAATTGCTGAGAAAAAAGCATCGTGCAGCAGCGTTATCAGTAATTCCATCATAGGAAAATCCCGCCGATCTGCATCGCAATCGTAATGCCTATCACAGAAGAAACAGTCAGCAAGGTCGCATGGCCCCAACGGGAGATGCCGACATTCATATGCCCTTTCACCATGTCGGAAATCGCATTGATCATCGGAAAACCCGGCACCAGCATTAGCACACTCGCGGCCATAGCAGCCTTAGGCGTTTCACTCAATGCAAACACATAGCCAGTTTGAGCCAACATACTGGTGACAAAAGCCGTGACGGCAAAGTTAACCAATAAATTAAAATGCCGCTTAGCAATCGCTAAACGTACCGACATGCCCACAGCTGCGGCAAAAAAGGTAATCACACACGAGATAAGATCACCATTAAACAGGTGACAAAAACTGGCACAAGACAGGCCAATCATGAAGACTACTAAACTCGGTGGATAGGTTTTAGGCTCAATCCGCGCCAAACGTTTACGGACTTCGTTGGGGCCATACAGACCTTTTTCAGCTAATAAACAGATGCGTTGTAATTCACAAACTATGGTCATATTAATGCCATGCTCACGAATACGACGAGTCGTAGTGATACAGCGACCATGAACTAAACTGGTTAATACGAGGGAATTGGAGGAAATAGAGAGCTCTACGCTGGCAAGGCCTAAAGCCTGACCTAGACGCTGGCTGATTTCTTCAACTAAATCAGATTCTGCGCCGTAGGCCAGTAGCAGTTGTGCAGCACGCACAACTTGCCGAGTAATATCATTTTGAGTATCTGCGTACACGGAACTCTCAAAATTAAGACGGTAAGATTATCTCTGGTAAATAACTTCTACGTCGTAGTCGTCATCATCAAAGTCGTCGTCATCATCTTCATCAACATAGTCTTCATTCACAGAATCTAAGTTAGCTTGATGATAATTATCCCACTTGAACTCGACTTCACTGTCTGGGTCGATTTCATTGTCTTCTGGTGGCAGGCTCGCAATATAATCGAGGAGCTTTAATGCCAACTCATTAGTGCCGTCGCGGTTGTAGGCAGAAATAGTGTAAACGTCGCCTTCCCAACCCATTTCTTTAACGATGCGATCAACCTTTTGTTGCAGCTCTTCTTCAAGCAGCAAATCGGTTTTGTTAAAGACTAACCAACGTGGCTTGCTTGCCAGTTTTGGAGAGTATTTCTCAAGCTCACCAACGATAGCGCGCGCAGACTCAACCGGATCGGTTCCGTCAATAGGCTCAATGTCGATGATGTGCAGTAGAATACGACAACGCTCAAGATGCTTTAAGAAACGAATACCTAAACCCGCACCATCGGCAGCGCCTTCGATAAGACCTGGAATATCCGCGATCACAAAGCTTTGACCAGGACGTGGATTAACCACACCTAAGTTAGGCACTAGTGTTGTAAACGGATAATCAGCCACTTTAGGCGTTGCACGGGAAACCGCACGAATGAATGTCGACTTACCTGCGTTAGGCATGCCAAGCAAACCAACGTCAGCCAACAGTAACAACTCTAATTTAAGGCTACGAACTTCACCAGGTGTTCCTAACGTCTTTTGACGTGGGGCACGGTTAGTACTGCTCTTAAAACGGGTGTTACCTAAACCATGGAAACCACCTTTGGCAACCAATAGCTTTTGACCGTGGGTCGTTAAATCCCCAAGGACTTCTTCAGTATCATGATCGACCGCGCGAGTACCAACAGGAACTTTTAAGATCAGATCTTTACCGCTGTGACCGGTACAATCACGGCCACGACCATTTTCGCCACGTTCAGCCATGTGAAAACGTTCAAAACGGAACTCGATCAAGGTGTTGAAGTTTTCGTCAGCTTGCAGAAAAACACTGCCGCCGTCGCCACCATCACCACCATCAGGACCACCATCAGGTACATACTTTTCGCGCCTAAAGCTAACACAACCGCTACCGCCGTCGCCTGCTTCGACCCTAATTACTGCCTCATCGACAAACTTCATACTTACTCCTGGCACCACTGAATGAAGCAATTATACCGTCTAACTTCATTGGTCGCCAAAAAACTCGAGATACTTTGCTCCCAATCTTACCTGTCAATGCTCATTCTTGGTAATCATTTACCAACTCAAGCATCTACACGGCGTAAATAGAAGCACAAAAAACAGAAAGCCCCACCAATGGCGGGGCTTTAACAGTATAAGCTAGGTTCGAAAATTAAGCTTCGATGCTAATAAACTTACGGTTATTAGCGCCTTTAACTTCGAATTTCACTTTACCGTCAGTCAGAGCAAACAGAGTATGGTCACGACCAATACCTACGTTTACACCAGCGTGGAATTTAGTACCACGTTGACGAACGATAATGTTACCAGCTAGAACTGATTCACCGCCAAAGCGCTTAACACCTAGACGTTTACTTTCTGAATCGCGGCCGTTACGAGTAGAACCGCCAGCTTTTTTATGTGCCATGAGTTAGACTCCTATTATGCGTTGATAGCAGTAATTTTAACTTCAGTGAACCACTGACGGTGGCCCATTTTCTTGTCGTGATGCTTACGACGACGGAACTTAACGATAGTTACTTTATCGCCACGACCGTGACTTACAACTTCAGCAACGACTTTACCGCCAGCTACTAAAGGAGCACCAACATGCACTGTTTCGCCATCAGCGATCAAAAGAACTTGATCGAATTCGATAGTTTCGCCAGTTGCAACTTCTAACTTTTCTAAACGAACAGTGTGGCCTTCGGCTACACGGTGTTGTTTACCACCACTTTGAAAAACAGCGTACATAGCTATTTTACTCCAATTCCTAACACGCGGGCTCATTCTTGGATGAGGCAGGGTGCTATAAAAACTTTATTGACAATGGGCGCGGAGTTTACGCGAAGAATCTAACTCTGGCAAGCCCTAATTAGGAAAGAATAAAAAAAGACCGGATTAACTCTCACATTAGTTGAGCTAGTGCTGTCATATGTCAGAATTTTAGGTAAAATTCATTTCATTATAACACGTGAGCCTAAACAGGGGCCGGTACGTAATGACCCCACAACCAGAGTCTACTATGGATTTAAACGCTATTCGTCAACTGGCTGACACTGATATGCAAGCAGTCAATCAGCTGATATATAAACAGCTTGAATCAGATGTCGCCCTAATTAATCAATTAGGTTTTTACATTATTAATGGTGGTGGTAAACGTCTTCGTCCTCTGCTGTCGGTATTAGCCGCACGTGCGGTGAGCTACGAAGGCGAAGCGCATCTTAAGCTAGCGGCGATTATTGAGTTTATCCATACAGCCTCATTGCTCCACGATGATGTAGTTGATGAATCGACATTGCGCCGCGGACGAGAAACCGCCAACGCACTGTTCGGCAATAGCGCCAGCGTGCTGGTCGGGGATTTTCTTTATACCCGTTCATTCCAGATGATGACTGAACTCGACAGCATGAAAGTGCTCAGAGTGTTAGCGGATACCACGAACGTGTTGGCCGAGGGCGAAGTCTTACAACTGATGAATTGCAACGATCCTGACACCACAGAAGAAAGCTATATGCGGGTCATTTATTGCAAAACCGCTAAGTTGTTTGAAGCGGCCACCCTGCTTGCGGGCGTGTTAGCAGGTGCGACGCCAGAGCAAGAAACCGCCTTAGGTAACTATGGTAAATACCTTGGTACCGCCTTCCAGCTTACCGACGATTTACTCGACTATACCGCCGACAGTGATGAGCTAGGCAAGAACATAGGTGATGATCTTGCTGAAGGTAAACCAACTCTGCCACTCATCTATGCCATTGCCCATGGCACAGACGAAGAGAAACACCTCATACGTCAAGCAATTGAGCAAGGCGATGGTACACAGGCCATAGATAAAATCGTGGCAGCACTGCACCATTGCGGCGCGTTAAACTACACCCAGCAAAAAGCGATTGAAGAATCAGAGAAAGCCATCGAGGCATTATCGATTCTGCCCGATAGCGACTACAAGCAAGCCTTAGTTGCGCTTGCTAAAATTTCGGTCGACCGTAATCATTGATCACTCGCTAATTCATTTTTAGCCCAAAGAAAAGGTCTTACTCAGTAAGACCTTTTTTATTGCCTCAAACCCGCAATCCTAAGATTAAACCTGCCAGCGGATCGGCGCTTCGCCCCGCTCAAGTAATAATTGATTCACTTGAGAAAAATGCCCACAGCCAAAAAAACCCCGATAAGCCGATAAAGGTGAAGGATGCGGCCCAGTGAGCACTTGATGTTGCGGTGCGTTAATCACTTGACCTTTTTTGATGGCATGACTGCCCCAAAGCACGAAGATAATCGGCTGAGTCTGGCGATTTAATAATTCCAGTGCGGCAGCAGTAAAGACTTCCCAACCCGCTTTGGCATGGGAGTGCGCCTTGCCTTGCTCAACGGTCAGCACCGTATTGAGCATTAAGATCCCCTGCTCCGTCCATGCGGATAAATCCCCGTGGGATGGAATGGTAAAGCCATCAATATCTGTCGCTAATTCCTTGTACATATTGGCTAAGGAAGGCGGCGGTTTAATACCGCGTTTGACCGAAAAGCATAAACCATGGGCTTGATCTGGGCCGTGATAGGGATCTTGGCCAATCAATACCACTTTAACCTTTTCAAGCGGAGTCATAGTAAAAGCATTAAAAACATCGGCTTCGGGGGGATAAACCACTTTCCCAGCCCTACGTTCATTGTCTACAAATGCACTTAGTTGCTGAAAATAAGGCAAAGCCCTTTGCTCATCGATAAATGTTTGCCATGTCACCTGAGTCACGATTTTACTTCCTCAATCCTATTATCGGGTTAGCTTAAAAGCCCTGCTGTAGAATGGCAAGTTCGAAGGTTATGCTTGTCGATAAGTGATACGGCTATATTTGCAGTGTTTCGCTTTAAGACTTTCAATTTAAAACATTCGAATTTAAATGCTATAGTGCGCCCATTCTCGCACTGTCTAATACGCCATGATGATCCAACATTCTGATAAATTGATACAACGACATCAAACGGGTTTCACCTTAATAGAGCTTGTGGTGGTCATCATAGTGCTCGGTATTTTAGCGGTAGTGGCCCTGCCAAAATTTATCAATGTGCAGCAAGATGCGCAAATCGCTACAGTCAAAGCCGCTGGCGGTGGCTTTAAGTCAGCCATCAATCTGGCGCGCTCCGTTTGGGCGGTAAAAGTGGGCTCAGGTCCAAAAGAAGACTTACCCGTATTTGGCACGGCGCAATCTGAACAAGTGGATTTCAACGCCTTCGGCTGGCCTGCACAGCACTATATCTTTGGTAATGAAACCTCACCGTCGCTTGATAATGTCGAAGACTGTATCTCGGTATGGGAAGTATTATTCCAAAATACCCAACCGAGTGTCTCGCGCTTAAATGTTGATACGACAGAAACCGACTACAAAGCCAGCTATACCAATCCTGGCAAGTGCACTTATTTCTATCGAACAAACGACAAACTCTCGATCAGTTATGACTCCCAAACTGGAGTCGTCATTACCGACACAGATCCCAATAGTTAATGCCTGACGATTCCTTCTTACGTCAATTAAGTTAGAATCGAACTTTAATCTGTTACTTTTTAGAGTGAACGCCATGACCGACACGAGCAACACCACCATTTACGAACTTGCCGATCAGTTTATTGCCTTAGCCAATCAGCTAAGCCAACAAGAAGCAGATGTAGGTAAAGTGGGCACAGCACTCCGTTTTGCCGCGGCACGTTTTAACGCCTTCGAAGCCGCGATTAAATCAGCGGATCTCGGCGCCGAGAAAGAAAGTGCATTAGAATGGTTTAGCAGTGAATTCAAAGAAATGCTGAGTGACAACTTAGACGATCACATCGCGAATCCGCCGATTATCCAAGAAGCGGTGGCAGAACAAGCCGACAATTCAGTGCAAATGTTTAAAGGCTAAGCACGCCCTTCATGCATAGCGAAAACATAAAAAACGCCATCGATTGATGGCGTTTTTGTTTGTTGAAACAGATGACCTGCAATAAATAATTAAAGCGTATATACCACGCGGATCGCCAGCAGTATCAATACCACGCCAGACAACTTATCAATTAACCCAGCCTTTTCCCGTAACTTAGGCAACACGCTTGAGTGGGACAACAACAAAGCAATAAGCGTATACCAAAGACCATCGACCACTAATGGGGTAAAAACGATTAAGGCTTTGGCTGTCATGCTGTCGGCCACCATCACGAATTGGCTGAATAATGCGAGGAAAAATAGCATGATTTTAGGATTGAATAAGGAAATGGCGATACCATCACGGGCTGCGGTCAAGGTATCTGTCGCCTCCCCTGCGGCCAATTTAGCTTGCATACCGCCCTTGGAACGCAGCGCCTGAACTCCCATCCAAGCCAGATACAAAGCACCGAGAATCGCAATGCCATTAAAGACTAAGGGCGCCTTTTTAAGTACGACGGCTAAGCCAAGTAACGTCACCAGCGCATAAATCCCAATGCCTATTGAATGTGCCCACGCACACACTATGCCCTTGCCCCGTCCACCGCCTAAGGTATGGCGCACCACCATAGCTAAACTTGGGCCCGGCGACATAGCCCCCAAACAACAAATAGCCAATAAACCTAACCAAGTACTAAAACTCATTGAACACACCTTACGCCGAATAAAAAGGCCCCTTTGATGTAGATAAACTCTAGGGCCTTAAACTTGCTTGCTATTCTAGCATCGCGCCATTAAGGCGTTAACGCTAATCAATCCGTTTGTTGATAAATTAACGGCTATTTAGGCTGATAAAAAGCGCGGATATCCTTCACTAACTGAGTTAAGGATTCGGGCTCAACGTACATCATGTGCCCCGCTTTATAGTAATGCATACTCACACGACTATTATCTATGCCGTTATCGGCAAAGGTATTTTCGGTGGCAAAAAATGGTGTCGCAAAGTCAAAGTAACCGTTGCCGACAAAAATCCGCAGATCTTTGTTCTCACGCTGCGCTTGACCAAGATAAGGCGCAACGTTGACATAGTGCATCTGCTTGCCACTGATATTCCAATTCCAACTCCGGTTCACATCAACGGAGAGAACGTTGAAAGGACGGGATAAGGTCACGCCCAAATCGTCATACAGATATTGATGCATGGCGGCCGTATAAGCGCCATCAATCCCATAACCTGATGGATCATCGTCGGTTGAGTCGCCGCCACTGTCGTAGTCTTTACCTGTGTAGCGACTGTCTAAGCGTCCTATCGTCAAATCTTGATCTCTGAGCAGCTCCTTAGTGTATCGACTGGCGCTCACGCGCAAATTAACACGATCTAAATAGTGCTCATTTAAACCCGTAAAACGCGCCAAGCTTTGACGTACAGCTTGATATGCCTCGGGGGTTAAGCGGCTGCCTTGCAACAACGCGAGGGAATAATCTTTGATCGCAAATTGGCGCGCCTCCTCAATAAAGACCTCCAGCCCCAAGGCTTTATCCGCAGCGCTGACTTTATTATGGTAAAAAGCCGTTGCCGCCATCGTCGGTAAAAAACCAATGTATGGCAGGTTGTTACCCGGCTGGTAGCGGGCATGACTAAAATCGAGAATGGATGAAATCAGCATAATTCCATTGACCGAAATGTCAGTCCAACCGCCCTGCAATTCATTCACAAGTGCTGCCGCGCGGGTAGTACCGTAACTCTCGCCGGCCAAATATTTAGGGGAGTTCCAACGTTTATGCTCAATCAACCAGCGGCGAATAAACTCGGCAATCGACTGGGCATCTTCTTTCACGCCCCAAAAATCCGCACCTTTTTTATCGCCTAAGGCGCGGCTAAAGCCAGTACCTACGGGATCGATGAACACGAGATCGGACTCATCAAGCATAGAGTAATCGTTTGATTCAATACGATAAGGTGCTGCGCCATCGTCCTTTGCATCCGGCACCACCACACGTTTAGGACCAAATAAGCCCATGTGCAACCAGAGCGATGCCGAGCCCGGACCGCCGTTAAAAATAAAGGTTACGGGGCGTGTGCTGCTGTCTTTAACATCGTCACGTAAATAGGTAATAGAGAAAATACTCGCCAGCGGTTCGTCTTTATCATCCTTTAAAATAGTCTCGCCACTTATCGCTTGATAACTGACTTTTTGCCCTTGAATCGTCATCTTATGCTCGGTTTTAACCACCTCAGGGACAAGCTTGTCGGCTTTATCTTCGGCCTTTTTGGCGGGTTCGGCATAGCTCAGGCTCGAGCAGAATACGATCAACGGCAACACGAATAATGACCAAAGCGGCCTAGCCGACGAGCGTCGACGCGATAGTAAAGGTGTCATCTTATTTCCTTTTATTTTTGTTATAGCGGTAACTATCATCTTGCCCAGCTTACAAAGACTCCACAGCAGGCGCAAAACACAATTGCAACTGAATGCGTCAAAGGGCAGCTCAAATGAAATCCCATAAATTCATGCTGCTTTAAGCCGTTAACCGCTAAGATAAGCACGAATCTAAGTCTGTATTCCTAAGCCTCAATGTTTAATAAAGGCACGCCATTCTCCAGCAGGAAGTTTTATGAGCACTATTACTCTGATCAGTATTATCATTCTTTGTCTATTAATCGGCGCTATCTTGCTGCTGATTTGGCAAAGACAAAAAGGAAAAACCATACCGCTGGCGGTGATATTTGTACTGGGATTTTTCGCCTTAGGACTTGGCGCTATTATTGGATTTGTGCATAAAGGCGAGGATTATCAAGCCTATCAAAAACTGCAATGGCACACCTTAGCACCCGAGCAAATTGCGCCTCTGGTTGCCCAAGGCTATACCGTATTTGTCGATATTACTTCAGATTGGTGCACCATCTGCCAAACCAATAAAGCCGAAGTCACCCACAGGGAACAAATTGTGAATGCCTTAATGGCAGACAACATTATCCTGATGCAAGGCAACTGGAGTGAGGCCAACAAAACGATTGAAAGCTATATGCGCCATGAAGGTGTACCTGGTACGCCCTACAATAAAATCTACGGTCCAAGCGCACCCAATGGCATTCTTTTGCCGTCAAAACTCAGTATGAGTGATGTGCTGAATGGCCTTGCTGCCGCACAAACGAATCGTAGCTAACGGAAAAATAACCAATAAAAAAGGCTGCACTGCAGCCTTTTTGCTCACTTCACTTCAAATCTATAAAAGCCAAATTTCTTGAAAGGTGGGTTAGAAATCGCTTCTATAAATTGGCTTACTCATTAAAAACGGTAATTTACACGGCCATAGTAGAAGCCACCGTTGTAATCGAATGGCCCACTTTCATAGTAAACGCCACCAAGTTCACCTAAGGTTCCGTCTTTCAGCTTTTGCGCTTTTTGGTCGAATAGGTTATTTGCCCCTACCGCCAATGTTAAACCATCAAATAACTCATAGCTCACTTCCAGATCTATGGTGACTGCAGCATCGGCCATTTCAGAACCCCAATCAGAGGTATCGTCAGCATGAGTCGCATAGTACTCACCGAAGTAGTTACCACGCAGTGACATGCTTAATTGATCCCATGACTGCGCCCAGCTTAAGGTTGCACGATGCGCTGGAATACCATCTTCTAAACGGCGAACTTTACCTTCATCAGTGGTTTCTGGATCGAATTTATCAACGCTGGTATCGGTCCAACCATAGGCGAGACTGAATTTAGCATTACCCGACAGAATTTCCGCATCATAGGAGGCGACGATATCGATACCTTGAGTGGTAGTATCAAAGTCGTTAGTGTAATAACTCACGCCTTGGATCAACTCAGGGAACTCAACGCCCGCTGCACGCAGCGCATCATAGTCTTTAGCTTCAACATCAATCTTACTCGACTGCGCAATACGACCCTCTACACCAATGTTGTAATAATCGACCGTTAAGAAAAAGTTTTCGTATTCATATACAGCACCTAATGCATAGCTTATTGACTCTTCAGGCTTTAACACTTCCCCGCCATAAAATGCCGCAAGTGGATCGGTGGGTGGCGCAATAAACGTCTGGATCAGTTCACCATCGATAATTGATGTCTGCGTGTTGACGACGTTTTCTTGACCCACGGTTGGCGCACGGAAACCTGTGCTGTGTGACGCGCGGAACGACAACTCATCCGTTGCGGAATACTGCAATGTCAGTTTGTAATTTAACGTATCACCAAAGGTCGAAAAGTCTTCGTAACGCAGTGCTAAACCGACTAACCAGTCATCACTTAAATAGGCTTCTAGATCAGTATAAATACCGATATTGTGGCGAGAGTTTTTACCCGCAGATTCTGGGCCAAAGCCTTTAAATCCGTGCGCACCAATATTGAAACCTTGGTTAGCATAAGGGCCAGCAATCCACGAGGCTTCATCACCTTGAGATATCTCAAACGACTCATTACGCCATTCAAAACCAGAAGCAAAGCTAATGTCTTCGATGCCGCCTATAGTAATGAAACGCGAGAAGTCTAAGTTAACTGTGGTTTCAACTTGCTCATAGGCACCCGTATCGAAATCAGTCGGCGTGTCTAATCCCAATGATGGATTTAAAGAGTTTTTAAGGCCAAAGCTGGCTTTGTTACTGCCCGTACCGGCACTGAAATCATAATTCCACTCGCCGATATCACCTTTTACACCAGCGAAGAAAGACATATCTTCAATGGTGCCGGTGAACTGCGGCGTATAGCCACCAGGAAATATCTGGTTCATGGCAAAGCAATTTGGATCGGCAACCATCGCCTTGTAAGCATCAGTATCGAGTACGTTGCCGTCACTTCCATCAGCATTTTTAGGGATAGGCACAGCCGCACAAGTCGACTGAACACCATTAACCGCGCCCACGAGTAAATTCTGACCATCGTCATTGGAATACACGTTGCTACGATTTTGCGGGTAACGATAATAAAAACCACCTACGGCATCGCGGGATGACAGGTTACCAAAGGCATAGGCATGCATATTGGCATTAATGTCTAAGCCTGAGTTGATGAACACTGAGTAGTCATCATTGATTTCAGGATTACCCCATACTTGAGCGGGGTCATTAATCGCAGTATTACCCTGCTCTGCTAAGTTAGCCGCATCGGGACGCTGCACACTTCGACTTGTTGCATCCGCATTTTTATACTGGAAGCTTAAGTTAACGAAGCCATTATCTGTCAGCGGTAAACCAACATCGCCTTCGACTGTGGTCGTAGCACCGTCACCCTCGTAATATTCACCTTGGGTCACTGTGATGGAGCCACCATCGGAATTATCTTTTAAGACAAAGTTCATGACCCCTGCAATCGCATCAGAGCCGTATTGCGCCGCAGCGCCGTCACGCAGCACTTCGACTTGCTTCAATGCAGAACCAGGAATAACTGAAATATCTGGGCCTTGAGCACCATCGTTAATGCCGCCGCCTTGGAACGCAATCACAGCTGCGCGGTGACGACGCTTACCATTGACTAACACTAAGGTACTGTCGGAAGGCAAACCTCGTAAGTTAACGGGACGCACTAAGGTTGCCGCATCACTAATGGGTTGAGCGCGCGAGTTAAACGAAGGTACCGATGTCACTAACATATCAATCATGTCAGTCGAACCATTCTTTTTAAGGTCGTCACTACTAATAATATCAATTGGAACTGGGGAATCGCCGATTGAGCGTGGTGCCGCACGTGAACCAACAACCGCAATCTTTTCCACGCCTTCATTTTTAACAGCAGCGTCTTCTTCCTCAGCCATGGCTTGCGGGCTAATGAAGCTACCAGACAAAGCTAATGTAATCGCCAAACTGACTGCACTTAATCCAAACTTCTGCTTCTTTGAGGTCATCATATTCATCCCAACTGCTTATTATTTTTTTAGAATACCTGACCTGCTTTATGCGATTCTCATCCCTAAACCTTGCAACTACGGTCAATACAAAGTTATTTTTACATAACAAGAACATTTTTATAACATAAATAAGACAATATCCAATGTTAAATCAGACTTTTGAATGAATATTAGTCATTTCTCTTTTAGATCAGTTTGTTATAGGTAAATATTTTTTAAGGTACTGCATTGGGTAAAAATGCATTTCAGAGTGCTAAAAATGTGATCCAAAATGTCACCATAAAGAGGTAATTACTCAATAGTTCAATCAAAAACACGATATATCGCGTCATACGACTTAAGGTATACTCAGGCAATACCGCCTAAACCTGAGTACCACAGATGACAAATGAGATTTCGGTCAATAATGAAAAATCGGTAGATAAGCATTTCTTACCGGAAAACCAGTTACTGCTTAACGCTGTCAGTGAAGGTATTTATGGATTTGATTTAAGCGGTAATGCGGTGTTTATCAATCCAGCGGCAGAACGCATGACAGGTTGGAAGAATGAAGAGTTACTGGGCAAAAATATCCATAACTGCCATCACCACAGCCATGCAGATGGTAGCCATTATCCCCAAGAAGATTGCCCGATTTACAACACCTTAAAGGATGGTATTACCCGAGAAATCACCCATGATGTGTTCTGGCGTAAAGATGGCAGCAGCTTCCCCGTATATTACAGTTCCACCCCCGTTTACCGTGATAATGAACTGATTGGCGTAGTCGCGATATTTCGCGACATTAGTATTCAAAAGCAAACAGAGCAGTCATTACGCCAAGCATTGGCGCAAGTGCAAGCGCTCTCGGAGCGACTCGCCTCGGAGAATCATTACCTGCAGGCTGAACTTGCTGACAAAACGGGTGATGTGGATATTTCGGGCGCCAGTAGCGTGATCCGCCACATGATCCAGCAATTGCATATGGTGGCTAATACCGACAGTACTGTGCTCATTTGTGGTGAAAATGGCACAGGAAAAGAGCTCGTTGCCCGTAACTTACATCAACTCAGTCGCCGCAAAGACAAGCCGATGATCAGCGTCAACTGCGCCGCATTTTCGGCATCTTTGTTAGAAAGTGAACTTTTTGGTCACGAGAAAGGCGCATTCACCGGTGCCACCAGTCGCCGTAAAGGCCGCTTCGAACTTGCTCACCAAGGCACGCTGTTCCTCGATGAAGTGGCAGAACTCAGTTTAGAAGCCCAATCAAAACTACTGCGGGTCATCCAAGAGCAATTCTTCGAACGCCTCGGAGGCAGCGAAACCATACAAGTGGATATTCGCTTGGTCGCCGCCAGTCACCACGACTTACTCAAGCGGGTCGAGCAGGGATTATTTCGGATGGATCTCTATTACCGCTTGAATGTATTCCCTATTCAAGTGCCACCACTGCGCGCGAGGATCGAAGATATCCCCGAACTCGTCAGCCATATACTGCACAGTTTGAATCGTAAGTTAGGCAAAAAAATCCGCGGTGTGAGCCAAAAAGGGCTGCAAAAACTCATGGCTTACACATGGCCGGGCAATGTGCGCGAATTGCAAAATATCCTCGAGCGCGAAGCCATTTTATCCCAAGGCGATATTCTGCAGATCCATGCGATGCCGAGTAACAACCCCTTAGCTCAAGCCCAAGGCCAAACCTTAGCGGAAGCGGAAGCCTTGCATATAGAACAGACCCTTAAACGTTTAAACTGGCGAATATCCGGTCCACTCGGCGCGGCGAATGTGCTAGGCGTTCCGGCAAGTACGCTGAGATCGCGGATGAAAAAACTGGGGATCCAACGTCAATCGAGTGAAATATAACTCTAACCACACAAGCTAAAAACGCGATATATCGCCAATGTGTGATATATCGTGACTACCACTTAGCTCGCATCATAAAATAACCATATATATCATAAGGTTGAATCAGTTAAAACTTGGCCTAGCGCTTGCTATAGGGAGGCGAATCTTATTTAAGCCGTTAGGACCCTTTATGCCCAAGAGCGAAGTTACCCCCAATTCTCCAAGTGTGAATAAGAGTGTGAACGCGAAACCTTCCTCAGTCGAGCTGCACATTCCGATTAAAATCCTCTCCAGCGAAACTGCAACTGGGAGCAATACGCCCTCTGGCAACATCCATTTTCGTGAGCAGAAAGGTGATTTTCAGCGCCTGCGAACCATGATGAATAGCCTGCTGATCGTGTTGTTTTTCGCCTTGCCGTTTATCTCAATCGATGGCCGCCAAGCGATATTGTTAGATATCAGCCAGCAACAGTTTTTCTTCTTTGGCATCACGCTCTGGCCGCAGGACTTTACCCTACTTGCATGGATTTTTATCGCCGCCGCCTTCGGTCTATTTTTTATCACCGTGTTCTGGGGCCGTGTTTGGTGCGGTTATCTTTGCCCACAAACGGCGTGGACCTTTATCTATGTGTGGATAGAAACGCGCATCGAAGGCAGCAGCAACAAACGCAAGCAACTCGACAAAGCGTCCTGGTCTGGCAGCAAAATCGGTAAAAGAAGCACCAAGCACTTACTTTGGGGTCTCGCCGCCCTGCTCACTGGCTGTGGTTTTATCAGCTATTTTATTCCCGCCCGCGAACTCTATATGGACATATTGACGGGCAATGCTAGCTTTTGGGTGACAAGCTGGGTCTGGTTTTTCGCCATTTGTACTTATCTGAATGCGGGCTGGATGCGCGAGCAAATGTGTCTACATTGCTGTCCCTATTCACGTTTCCAAGCTGTAATGTTCGATGCCAACACTAAAACCGTGACCTATGATGCACAGCGCGGTGAATCCCGCGGCCCACGTAAACGTAAGCAAGAAACCAATCTCAGAGAGAGTAATCTTGGTGATTGTGTTGACTGTAATTTATGTGTCGAAGTGTGCCCAACAGGAATAGATATTCGTAACGGCTTGCAATATGAGTGCATCAACTGCGGTGCCTGTGTCGATGCTTGTAATGAAACCATGTTGAAATTCGATTATAAACCGAACCTTATCGGCTACATGAGTGAGAATGATCTTAAGGGAGTCAGCTACTCCTATTGGCGCTCGCCGCGATTCTTAGGCTACGGCGCAGCGGTCGTGATCATGCTGATAGTGATAGGTTTAGATTTAAATAGCCGCAGCGAAATCCAGCTTAACGTGATCCGAGACCGTCAAAGCCTGTACCGCGAAACGGCTGACAATAAGATTGAAAATACCTATCAGCTGAAGATCCGCAACAAAACGCAGGACACTAAGCAGTATCAACTCGCTGTTGACAGTGAAATGCCCTTCAGCTTGATTGCCGATCCTATTATTACCTTGGCTGCGGGCGAACAAGTGGACTATCCCGTCACAGTATTAGCCGATAAGGATGCCATCCCCTCGGGGCGCAAAATGATCCAATTCTCGGTGACGGATGTGAAACAGCCAAGCCAGCAAGTGAGTCAAGAAACTGGATTCTTCAGTCCCTAGGCTTTTAGCGGTTAATATCGGTAACCGTCTACATTAACCGCTAAATCGGCGCTTGGGGAATCAACCTAAGCGCCGTTCTAAATCAAACACTCATCCTCAAAGGACAGTGTATTTCTTGCGATATCTTTAGTGCTTCTTCGTCCAATAAAATCCAATCTTAGGCATCTAATCAGCAGTGGCTGCAATCCATCTGTTATTCGACGTTACGCAAAATATGCTTAAGCAAGTTGAATTCTTATAAACATACCCATTACAAAATCTCGAATGATCTCCACTCACGCACTTTTAGTGCTTTATCGATGATACGATAATTACGCTATCCTTAACGCCTGAGTTTTAGAGTAAAAATACTATTTGTTACATAAAGATACCGTTATTGGCATAGCGATGTTTTTCGCGATAAGCATTGACCTCTAGTGCTAACACCCTCTAATCTAAACACCTGTTTAACTCCAGAATAATAACAACTAATAAACATCATCTTTGAGGTAGTTCAGCATGGCATACGATCAAGACTCTCAACTCAAACTAGACTACTCATCACTGGTCGATCTGATCGAGAAAACCAGCCTGCGTTATGGCGATAAACCCGCCTATGCCTGCCTTGGTAAAACCAGCAGTTTTAATGAGATAGAACGCGACTCTCGTTACTTTGCCGCCTATTTACAGAATAAGACCACACTCAAACCCGGCGATCGCATCGCCATTCAATTGCCCAATATCACCCAATTTGTCATCGCGGCCTACGGCGCCATCAGGGCTGGGCTAATCCTTGTTAACACGAATCCCTTATATACCGAGCGCGAGCTTATTCATCAGTTCAATGATTCTGGTGCTAAAGCGCTCGTGGTGTTATCCGACCTATTGCCGACCTTGGCCAAAGTCATCGACAGCACTCAAATAGAACTTGTCATCTCCACCCATCCTTTAGATTTGATCGATCCGCATGTGCAGCCAAAAACAGGGCTTAAGAATGTCGAGTTTTGTCAGATTTTAAAACAAGGTGCTGACCTTCCTTTTAGCCGATTTATCTCGAATCTCGACGACCTCTCGGCGTTGCAATACACAGGTGGCACGACAGGATTATCTAAAGGTGCCATGTTGACCCACGGCAATATGCTCGCCAATGCGGCGCAGGTAAAATCCCGCATCGCGAGCGTGATCACCGAAGGGGAAGATATCTTTGTTGCGCCACTGCCGATTTACCATATTTACGCTTTTATGGTGAACTTAGTGCTGTATTTCGAGTGCGGCGGTTGCTCGGTATTAATTCCAAATCCGCGTGATATTAGTGGCTTAATTAAGACACTCGCCAAATACCCCTTCACGGGATTTGCAGGCCTCAATACCCTGTTTGTCGCCCTATGCCATCAACCCGAGTTTAAGGCGCTGGACTTTAGCCACTTAAAAATCACTATCTCGGGCGGTACAGCACTCACGGCCGCGGCGGCCAACATTTGGCAACAGACGACAGGCAATATGATCAGCGAAGGTTATGGATTATCTGAAACTTCACCGGTGATTTCACTCAATGCGCCCGGTTATCAAAAACTTGGCACTATTGGTAAACCTGTGATTGGCACTGAAGTTAAACTCTTAGATGAAAACAACCTTGAAGTGCCCTTAGGTACAGCGGGAGAATTAGCCGCGTGTGGCCCACAAGTGATGCGGGGTTATTGGAATAATCCGCAGGAAACCGCCAATGCTATGACTCCAGAAGGTTTCTTTAAAACCGGTGACATTGCCATAGCAACAGCGGAAGGTTTCCATCAAATTGTTGATCGCAAAAAGGATATGATCATAGTCTCGGGCTTTAACGTTTATCCCAACGAGGTGGAAAACGTGCTGGCGAGCCATCCAAGTGTGATCGAATGTGCCGTGGTGGGAGTAAAGGATGAACACTCGGGCGAAGCGGTTAAAGCCTTTATCGTGCTCAAGGATGATAGCCAAGATCATCAACAGGCAAAAGAGGCCATTCTAGCCTTTTGCCGCGAGCAATTAACCGCCTATAAATTGCCAAAAACCATTGAATTTATGACGCAATTGCCTAAGAGTACCGTAGGTAAAATTCTGCGCCGCGAGCTAAAAGATAAGGCTTGAAGACCGCACTTACAGTGCCGTACTTAAAGTGCCGTACTTAAAGGAAAAGCTGACTAACAGAGCTTAGAGACAAACGCACAATAAAAGACCCAGTGAGCTAGCTTGAGCGTTTCAGCTAGCAACTGGGTTTTATTTTACTTAAATGGTCTCATTCAAGGCGCTGGCATTAGCCTCTTCGGTTAACAATTGCAGACTGGCAAATTCACGATATAACGCATTGGATTGCATCAACTCTTGGTGGCGCCCGCAGGCAACAATCTCGCCCTTATCGAACACAAAAATCCTATCGGCATTGATCACCGTCGATAAGCGATGGGCAATAATCAAGGTGGTTTTACCCGCCATCAATACATCCAGCGCTTGCTTCACTTTCTGCTCGCTCACCGCATCTAAGGCACTGGTCGCTTCATCGAGTAACAATATGGGTCTGTCGGCTAAAATCGCCCGCGCAATGGCGATCCGCTGTTTTTGCCCACCAGAAAGTCGCACGCCACGCTCGCCTAAATAGGTTTGATAACCGTCAGTAAATTCGCTAATAAACTCGTGGGCACGGGCTGCAATACAAGCATCAATCACTTCTTGCTCAGTCGCATCGACGCGGCCATAACGCACGTTTTCAAGTACGCTGGTCGCAAAAATCACTGAGTCCTGGGGCACCAGAGCAAACTGCGCTCTTAGGTCATGTGGCAAAAGCTTAGCAATATCAATTCCTTCCAGTCGAATACTACCAGCGCTAGGGACATAAAAGCGCTGCAATAACTGGAACAAAGTACTCTTACCCGCGCCACTTGGGCCGACTAAGGCAACCCGCTCCCCCGCGGCAATGGCCATATTAAGCTGTTTTAGTACTAAGGCATCATGCTCTGGATAGGCAAAGTTGAGTCCTTCTATGACTAACTCGCCACTGACCTTGGCGGGTAAAGCAATAGGATGAGCTGCAACGGCAATATCCACTGGCGTTTCAGCCAGTTCAATTAAACGTTCAGCGGCGCCAGAAGCACGCTGAATTTCGCCTATTACTTCGCTAATCGTCGCCACAGCGCCTGCAACCATCACAGCATAAAACATAAAGGCGGATAGCTCGCCACCCGTCATCTTACCCGACATGACATCGTGGGCACCGACCCAAGTCACCATAGCAATCGCCGCGATACTTAAAAACATCACGGTTGAGATCAGCAAGGCACGGTAACGGATCCGCCCGCTTGCCGCAGACATCACATCTTCGACGCGGGTATTGAATAAGCTACGGTCTTTATCTTCATGGCCATAGGCTTGTACCGTATGAATTTCATGAAGTGTTTCATCCACATAAGCGCCGAGATCGGCAACCCTGTCTTGGCTTTCTCGCGCCAGTGTACGCACTTTACGACCGAAAAAGATCACCGGTCCCAACACTAAAGGTACAGCCAATAACACTAATAAGGTCATCTTAACGCTGGTGATCCCCATCATGACTAAACCACCAAGTACCGTCACACTAGAGCGCAGTGCCATAGATAAACTCGAGCCCACCACGGTTTGCAGCAAGGTAGAGTCGGCGGTAAAACGGGAGATCACTTCACCGGTGCGCACTTTAGCGTAAAAGGCGGGAGATAGTTTAAGCAGTTGATAGTAAACAGTTAGACGAATATCAGCACTGACCCGCTCGCCGAGCCAAGTCATTAAATAGAAGCGGCAAAACACCGCTGTGCCACTGACGGCGGTAATTCCGAGCACTAACAGTATGATTTCATTCAGCCGCTGCGCATTGTCACGCACAAAGCCTTCATCAACCATTAAGCGCACACCTTGGCCCAATGATAGCCAAGCGAGTGATCCTATCATCAAGCAGATAATCGCCGCGACGACTTTCAGTTTGTAGGGTTTAAGAAAACCAACAATCCAAGGCAATACGGATCTTTGCTGCACCGAGGTTGGTTTAACCTTCGAAGCATCAGCGCTTATTGTAGGCGTGACTGGAATTAACTTTTCAGGCAATGGCTCTGCGCCCGCTTTAATGGGGTTTGGTGATTTGGCTAATTCGACGGTCGGCTCTGTCACGGGTGATATCCTTCGGTAGGGAACGGCAATTCAAGCATAACATTCACCTGAACTGGGTATCTGCAAGCCGTTAACCGCGCAGCTTTGCTTAAAGCATATCAATTAGATGCTACCTGTTGCGGGAAAATTCAAGGGCAAAGCGTGGTTTTACTCAAAAGAAAAGCATAAAACCAACCCGCAGCGAGTGCGGGTTGGTTTTATTGCCATCGCTTAGCGCGACTTAAGCGACTTGCTGGTTTTCTGGCGTTTTGGGCGTGCCATGGTGGCCATCACGCTTCCAATCCACATCTAACAACTCTGCGCCGCTCAGGCTAAATGCTTGGCCAAAACCTTTCACATAAAGACCCTGATGGGGCGCGAGCTTGTATAAGTTAAAATCGGTTAATGCCGCAAGGTTATCGGACATTTCGCCAAAACGGGCCGACAACACACCAACGCCCTTAATGAAGGCTGGCGTATCACGGGGCACGGCCTCGGCAATTGCATCAAAGGTCAAACGCTTGCGGGCAAAAACCGATTTGGCCGCGGTTTCATCTTCAACAAGCATCACAGAGACCTTAGATGAGTGCTTTAAGTTATGACCATGACGGGCTAAGTCACTCACCAGAATATAAAAACCATCATCGGCCAGTGCGAAGGGTGCATAACTCGCATTCGGCTGGCCATCAATACCTAGCGTGGCCAGTTGCAAGGTTTCCCTTTGCTGTTTAAAGGCTTCTATCTCAGGTAAAAGCTTGTCTCTTAAACGTTGTTCTTGTTCGGTCATTTCAGGCTTCATTTGCTCTGTTCCTTAAATACTGTCGTTAATGCTGCAATTCAGAGGTGTGATTACACCGAGGCAAAGGCAGTTGCGAGCGCTTTAAATTGGCGAACTTGTTCAGGAAACAGCGCTCTTTGTTTATCGCGACCTAAATACACTTTGAACACGACCTCACCTTCGCTGCCGAAGAAGTTAATCGAATGGCTCTCGCTGCCTCTAAAAGGTCTGCTGATCAAGGCTATGCCACGCATGGCATCTAATTTGAGATGCCCGTGCAAACCGTCGCCCTTGCTGTAGAGGTTGTAATAACCATGGGCATATTTTCCCTGTGGGAAATCCCCTTTAAATTCAAATACGCTGCCCGATAACATCACAATAGTGGTTAACTTTCCCCATTCGGGTAAGGCTTGTAGTAAGGCATCGAGCTGAGTTAACGGCACAAACACCACTTGTTCGGGCGGCAGGGCTGCAACGACTTCGAGCTCAGCAATGCCTAATTCACTGGCGAGCTGCGCTGGCATCAAATCAGCTTGTTGCTCAAATCGTTGTCGCAGTTGCGCCTGTTGCTCACTTAGCTGGCGTTGCTCAGAGCCTAAATCTGTCGCGACATCGAGCTCGCTATCGAGTGTCATCTTCATTTTACTGTCTCCAGCGGTAGTGACTATTGAGTGGCTTGGCATTAAACCTGGCTCCCGTTTACCGCTTGCTCAGATTTAACACTCAGCATTTGCCGAAACGGAAGTCAGCACTTTAATGCAGGGCTTAGAACATATAGCGCGCCGATAACTTCATATTACGGCCCGGTTGATACAAGGTTTGCCACGCTTGTTGGTACTTTTCATCGCCGATGTTTTCGATGGCGAAATCCACTCTCACACCCGCCATCGCGCCCATAGTCGGCTCCCACGCAACATACACATCCCATAGGGTGTAATCGTCGTATTTCGCCACTTTGAAGCCATCAGGCGTATTCGACTGCGTCGCCACATAAGTGACGCGAGTGCCGAGTTTCATGTCGCCTTCCATAATGCCTTGGGATAAATCAATGTTAAATTTATTGGCGGGTATACCTTCAATATCGCCGCCATTTTTACGATCTTCACCATGGGTTTGGCCATAATTCATCGCTAAGCGAGTTTGGCCAATTCGGTAACGACCGCTAATTTCAAAGCCAGTTAAACGCGCATCTTCGACGTTATTCCATGAGGTCGTTTGCTCGAACCCAGGAATACCATGCCAAGGATTAGACACTTGCTGCACGATGAAATCGTCCACATCGTTACGGAAGATGTTGAACGTCAAAGCTAATTCATCATCACCGGCTAACTCACTGAAACGTAAGTCTGCTTTGATTTCTTTGTTGCGGGCTTTTTCAGACTTTAGATCCGGATTGGTCGCAAAGGTGTTGCATAGACCTTGGGGCAAGAATCCCGGAATAGGTGGAATGCAGTAATGGGTGCCGCTAGAATACATTTCCTCTACCGAAGGTGCGCGGAAGGCTTGATCGTAACGGGCACTTAAGGTCAACCAAGATTGAGTCTGCCAAACTAACCCTAGTGATGGCGATAACTCATTATCATCGGAGGATAAATTGAGGTTGTTACTGTCATTTTTAAAGCTGTCATAACGCAGACCTGCATCCAGGTTTAACGTCTTAGTCAGCTCAATATCTGCCCGCGTAAAAGCGCCCCATACTGTGGTTTCACCATCAATATTTCCCGGACGCTGGCCCACTTGACCCGAATCATCACGCGTCGTCTCTATAGTATCGCGGAAGCCATCAACGCCGTAGGTCAACAATGTATTGCCCAAGCGCGAACTGTTATTGAGGTTAATGCCCACAGTGCGATACTCAGTGCTGTCTAGCTGGCCCTTAGTAATACGGTCTTCATCGTAGTCGGTACTGTTCCAATACACTTGCATCTTAGTATCCAGATACGGGTTATTGGCTGGATTGAAACTGTAATCTAAGGTGATATTTTGATCGTCTGTCTTGCGACGCACTAAAGGTATTGAATTACTGGCTGCCGCAGAAGGATTACTTGGCACTAATTCATTGATCTTATTGACTCTCGCAGATAACTCTAAGCGTGACGCCTCATCGGCTTGCCAACCGAATTTAGCTAAACCACTGCTGCCATGGGATGAACTGTTGCTTAGGGTTTCGTCATTACCGGTTTTTATATTGTTTGAGTCGGTGTAAGAGCCGTTTAGTAACCAATCGATACTGTCTTGTTGACCATAAATAGCGCCACTGGTTTTAGTGCGCGAGCCATTGGTCTCATAACCTTGTTTTAGGAAGCCACCAAAGGTTTCATTGGGCGCTAAGAAATCCTGCGCTGACTTAGTATTTTGCGCGACGACGCCACCCAGTGCGCCACTGCCCCACAAACTACTGGCTGGACCGCGCAGCACTTCTATGGATTTCAGTAACTCAGGGTCCATAAAGTAGGTAGCTCTGTGGCCAGAGCCGGTATTTTGTCTTGCTCCGTCAATCGTCTGCAGTACTCGACTGCCACTTAAACCACGGATTTCAACCCCTTGAGATGAAGCTCTTGGGCCATTCGTCAGCGTAATATTCGCCTCGTTTTTAAGGGCATTAGCCACGGATGATGCTTGAGCTACCGCAAGTTGCTCTTCACCCACCACGGCTACGCTGCGGCTGGTTTCGGAGGCTTTTTCGCTGATGCGGGTTGCACTCACTAACACTTCATCAAACTCTGTCGTGACGAGTTTTTTATCCGCATCACCTTGAACAACAGGCTTAACATTTTCTTCTGCCGCTAACGTAAAACTTAGGGCCGTACTGCTCAGTGCTATCGCCATGGCGATCACTAACGGCTTTTTCTTCATCTCTTCATCCTCAAGTGATAATCAGCTGTTCCCGTGCAATTCAATACTGAGCCCAGACTCTCTTTCCAGACGCCAATCCTTTTGAGATTGAGTCTGTTACAGATGCTCAATTCCAGATTAGGCTCTTTCAAACTTGAGCCCTTTCCAGACAGAGTCCAAGACAATCAGTCCCCATAAAGTAGGATGAATTACCGGTTTAGCTGTTTTTTTAAGCGCTCATTCGAGCTATTGCAGGCACTCTACCTGAGATAACAAAATAGATCAAATGCAAATCATTATCATTTGCGATCTTGTTTATATTGAGATATCTTAATTAGCGAAGATAAATGAGCAGAAGTGCTTTATTGGGAAAAAGAGGTTGCTGTGACACCGAAACGATATCTTGCCTTTGGCGCGTTAACTGTTGCCATCCAAACGGGTGTTATCGCCTCGCAGCCTGCTATCACTATGCTACAAAGTGCCCAAGCATTGAGTGCAAATCAAGCATCGAACGCTCCCAGCGCGAATCGTGTCACCCTCAATTTTTCTGCTGCGACAAGCAGCAACGCCAGTGTCGAGCCCATAACGCAAACAGAATCCAAGTTAGCCACAGTGAGCAGCACAGCAAGAAAAGTATCAACAGCAGACTCTGTCGATAAAACGGTTATCGAGGCTGTAGAAAAACCCAAAGCTGATCAACGAATTGACAGCCAGTTAGCTAAGAAACCTTCTGTCGCAAAACCTACTGCTAAAAGTTATCCAGATACAGATCAATCAGCGACGAACGCTTTAGTAAATAAGCAACCCGAACATGTTGAACAAGAATTAGAGCTAAAAACAGAGCCCAAAACAGCACAAGAACCAACGAATTTAATCGCTAACGCAGCCGAACTAGATGCAAAAGCGACTCAAAATGTAGACAGTGCAGCCGCTGACAATGCCCCATTTAACGACAGCCTCCAAACGAACATAGTGGAATTAGCCAAACCGCTGTTTGCTACAGCGCCACCGCAACCGACTTATCCGCGAATAGCGCGTAAGAAAGGACTCGAAGGCACTGCAACCATAGAAGTGATGTTTAACGAACTTGGCGAGCAACTGGCGCTGACGTTAGTAAAAAGCTCAGGATTTAGCCTGCTTGATCAGGCAGCAATTGCTGCAGTTGAGAACTGGCAATTTACGGCGCCGACGCCAAGGCTAGCGAGTCATTACAAGGTCAGAGTGCCGATTCGTTTCGCGCTTAACTAGCGGGCCTTAATCTTATTGCTGAAAGCTAGCCATAGTAAAGCTCACTTTTTGATTCACTCAATGACGTATAAAACTGATTTTTCAATCGATTGGAGAGGCTTAATGCCCGTAACTGATTTTTCAACCCTACAGACACAACTTGGCGTGCTGACTTGGCCCTTGTTGTTATGTGCTTTTTTAGCTTTGATGATCTGCCTTGAACGTAGTGCCTTGTTTTTGCATCAAACTCTGCTGTCAATCTGGCCGAAAAAACAGGCTTGGGTAACGTCATTGCGTCAATCAAGCTCAACGGCGACCACTGAAAACGTCAGCGCGCTGCTAACACAAACCAGCGCACAGCAAGATTTACTCGCCCGTGGCGCGACCTTGTTACTCAAACAAGTCCACCAGCCCAAAGTGCTAAGGGAAGAATTACTCAGTCTGTGGCTCAACAAACAGCAACGCGACTTGCAAGCCGGACTCAAGGTTTTACAAGTGATTGGCATTATCAGCCCATTACTCGGCCTACTTGGCACCGTACTAGGCCTCATCGACATGTTTGCTCAGCTTGGGCAATCACAAGGCCCAGTTACCCCAGCGCAACTCAGCGCCGGACTCGGTCTTGCGATGAACACCACAGCCGCCGGACTCATTATCGCAGTGCCCGCCATTACCGCCGCCCATCTTTTTGGCATTTGGGCTCAAGGTCAATGCCTGCGCGCAGGGCACGTGCTCAATCAACTCAATCTGTGGTTAGCGGGTATCGAAGATATTTCAATCGATAGCAATCAATACCAAGCATTCAGCAAAGTCAGCAACAGCAGCACTGCGCAAAAGTCGGCATTCAACTCTCATTCCCAGATTGAGCCACAGACATGATAAGTGCAGATGCATCACCACGCAGGCAGGCAGGCATTGCTTCGCCTGAGCAACTTCCGAGCCTAGATTTAACCGCGTTAATCGACATTATTTTTATCGTGTTGGTATTTCTACTGCTGACGGCAAACACCCAACTACTCAGCTTGCCGGTAGATGTGCCGCAAAGCCCAAGTTCGGCCATCACTGCAATCGACAACAAGCCAACGATTGCCATCAATATCATGGCGACAGCGCCTTATTGGGCAATCGATAGTGAGACATTTGATGATTTAGCGACTTTTACCGCCGCGTTTACCGCACATTTTAACACTATGCCGGAGGCGACCGTGATTATTGCCGCCGATAAGGCCGCGCCCGTGGAACCTTTGATGCAACTGCTCGCGCTGCTACAGACGCAGTCAATCAGTCAGACCCAAATATTGATGGAGCATTAGCGCATTGCCAGACCCGCTATCTGACCCCAAAAGCCAAATGAGCAAGCTAAATAATGAGCCAGAGACACAGCTAATGTTGCCTTTCTGACAAGACCATAACCAAAACAAAAGATGCAGGCCGTAAAGCATTGCTTTACTTTTCTGGACTTAATGTACTGATTTTTAAAGCTAAGACTTTGAAAGTCAGAGACTAAAAACAGTATCTAAGCCTGTGGCGAACCAGTTTTTATGAGGAGTTTAACCATGTTGTTTCAAGCAACTAAAATGTCATTAAGCAAAGTGGTAGTTATCGTCTCTGCATTGTCGGCTTTGCTATCGCCCAGCGCCTTTAGTGCTGAGCCCGATGTGGAAAGTACTGAAAGTGAGATAAGACTCGTGAGTGCGGGCACGGGCGTCACTGAGCTAGTGCTCGCCCTCGATGCGGGCAATGAACTGGTCGCTATCGACTCCACCAGCTATGTACCTGAAGGTTTAGCCCATGTGGCTAAGCTTGGCTATCACAGAATGCTCTCCGCCGAAGGTATTATCGCCCTCTCGCCAACACTGGTTGTCGGCTCGGATGTTATGGGGCCTGAGACCACGCTCAATGTATTGAAACAAGCCAATATCCAAGTTGTGCAGTTACCCGCAACGAACGATGAGCCGCAGCTAATGAGCAATGTGGATACCTTAGGTCAATTACTCAACCGTCCAGATAATGCCATTAAGTTAAAGCAGGACTTACATCAACAACTGCAAAGCTTAGCGGATAAAAAACAGCAAATAAGCGATGCTGGCGCGCAGCCAAAAATCCTCTTTATGCTATTACAAGAAGGCCGTGGCGCACGGGTCGGCGGTAAAGGCACTGCCGCAGATACCATTATCGCGCTGTCGGGCGCACAGAATATTGCCGAGTTTGATGGCTACAAAAGTATGTCTCAGGAAGGGATTTTGTCCTTGCAGCCCGACATTATTTTACTGTCAAAGCGCAGCGATAACCCCACAGAGCAAACCAACGCGCACATTGCCCAAGAACTGATAAAAGAGATGCCGCTACTCGCCCATACTCCTGCGGGTAAAAATGGCCATATACAAACACTCGCGCCGCAAGCCCTTCTCGGCGGCTTAGGCATCAGTGCCATTAGCGCCGCCGATACGCTTGCCAGTACATTGCTCAAGCAAAATCAGTAACCTGCATAGTAACGAATACCGTCACTACTCAGGGGGCTCATGTTGATTATATGAGTCACTTATTTGAATGGCTTGTATGAGTCACTAATCGGACTCGCAGACTTGCAGTACTGACTCACACACCAGATTAGTCACCTGATAAAAATAGAAAGGATAGTTGAGATGTTCCTCAATCGCTGGCTCTGGCCCGGTTTAGTCACACTGTTAGCCCTAAGCTGCTTACTCTCGGTCAGCACAGGCCCTGTCAGTATCAGCCTAGTAGATGCCCTAAGCGCAGTGCTTAATTGGGCGACCCAGCAAAACATCGGCAATATTGCGCCCCACGAACAACTGGTGGTCAACACTGTGCGCCTGCCGCGAACATTATTGGCACTGGCGGTGGGCGCCACGCTCGCTCAATGCGGCGCAGTGATGCAGGGACTGTTTCGTAATCCCTTGGCTGATCCCGGTATTATCGGGGTGTCATCTGGCGCAGCTCTTGGCGCGGCCATCTGTATCGTGCTGTTACCCAATGCAAATCCATTCATGATCCCCATCAGTGCCTTTGTATCGGGTTTAATCACCACCCTTGTTGTCTATCGCCTCGCCAGTAGCCCAACCGGAACATCGGTCGTGTTATTACTGCTATCGGGCGTAGCCATTGCAGCACTGGCAGGCGCAGGAATTGGCATGCTCACGTATCTTGCCAACGACATGGCGCTGCGTGACTTAACCTTGTGGCAGATGGGCTCGATAGCAGGTGCGCAGTGGATGTATGTCAGCCTGTGTCTCGTGACTTTAGCACTACTAAGCTGGCGATTTCGCCAAGATGCGGCGGCGCTCAATGCCTTGCTACTTGGTGAATCCGAAGCGCGTCACTTAGGGATAGATGTCGATAAGCTTAAGCTGAGACTCATTTTACTTTGCGCTTTAGGCGTTGGCGTAAGCGTCGCGGCGACAGGCATTATTGGCTTCATCGGCCTAGTGGTACCTCATTTAGTCCGCATGATGGTAGGGCCAGATCATCGCCAACTGCTGCCCATCAGCGCCCTTTTAGGTGCAGCCCTATTAGCCTTAGCCGATATCGGCGCTCGCGCCTTCTTGCCACCAGCAGAGTTACCGGTTGGGTTAGTGACCGCGCTCATCGGTGCGCCATTCTTCATCTTCTTACTACTGCAACAACGCAGTAAGCTCATCTAAGCGAGGCGTTATGACTGCCACTTCCTATGCCAAATCAGAATCAAGATCAAGATCAGATTTTGAATTAGCACCTAGAGCACATCTAACTCATTCAGCTAATGCACAGTTTGAGCGCACTGAGCTCTGCATTAGTCAGCTCGATGTCAGCATTGGGCAAAAAACGGTGCTCAGCGATATTAATGTGCAATTTAAGCCCGGCGCAGTAACCGCCCTACTCGGCCCCAATGGCGCGGGGAAATCGACGCTACTCAAAGCCCTTTGCCAAGAAATCAGCACGCCAAGGCAAAGTATCCGTCTAGGCCATAGCCAACTGGCGGATTGGCCTAGGCGCGAGCTGGCAAAATCCTTAGCCGTACTGCCACAGCACGCCAGTCTGACGTTCCCCTTTACTGTGTCCGAAGTGGTGGCTATGGGTCTTTATCCCTTAACCATCAGTAACAAAGAGGGTGAAGCGTTAGTTGCCGAGCAGCTGGCGCAAGTGGGCTTAACCCATCTGGCTAAACGCAGTTATCCAACCCTCTCAGGCGGCGAAAAACAGCGAGTCCAGCTCGCCCGCGTCTTGACTCAACTCAGTCAACCGCCATTCCCGCCCATACTATTACTGGATGAGCCAACATCGGCATTAGATCTCGCCCAGCAACACAGAGTGCTTGAGTTAGCCCAAAACTTAGCTCATCAGCACGCGTACACTGTGATAGTGGTACTGCACGACCTTAACCAAGCCGCTCGCTATAGCGATCAATTAATTGTATTAAAACAAGGGCGAATCGTGAGCGAAGGCACGCCAGCGGAAGCCTTGTCGGTCGATACTATTCGTGAAGTATGGGACTATGAACCTGTGTACGTCCCTGCACCACAAGGTGGACATCCACTGATTTTTTAATGAAATGAAGATATTGGCTGTAAGTTTTAATGTCTAATGCGGGTATAATCTGGCGCTGACACTTTTCGCACGCTTTTTTATGAACAGATTAGCGAGCAGCTTCGCGGGCATATTGACTCTCGTATTCACGAGTATATTTCAGCCGCAGGCGCGTTAACTCAAACCGCATTCACTTAAGTCGCGTTAACTTAAGCCGCATTAAATCAGGCAGAATCCAGATGAAACCCACTATCTCGACAGAAACTCAGCAAGAAGCACTGGTCGCAGCCAAAGCCACCCAAAAGCCAGGACAAACCAAAGAGCAAACTAAGCTCATTGCCCAAGGGATTGAAAAAGGCATCGCCGAGTATAAAAAACTGCTTAAAGCCAAAGCCCGTGAGCGGGATAAAGTCCGTAAACAACAGTTGAAAGCGAAATCTCGCACAGTGAATGACATCAATGATCTAGACGATGCTGACGAAGCCTTCGACTCCCAAAGCCAGTTCACCCGTGCCACTTGGGTTGCCATCGCCCTACTACTGTTAAGTTGGGCAGGATTTGCCGCCTATTTTTTTATGACGTGATTGCCGAACTTAAAAGTGACCGCTTCACACTGCGGTTTCGCCGCTCTCAACAACACCTATCAGATCGGCGATTTCACTTAGATGGGTATCAACCCAAGCGCTGCTGATTGGGCCCCACGTCACTATGCGGTAATATCCAGCATTGTTACGGCTGCCTTCCTGCACAAACTCGACCCGAATACCTATATCCTCAAATGCGGCGATGGCATCCTGTAAGGTGCGGCGCGGCATTCCAGTTAACTTATTGAGTGATAAAAGATTATGGCGATCGTCATCCATTAAGTGCGCTAAATAGAGCTTACGCAAAAACGCCTTATGTTGCTTTGAAACCTGTTGGGATACTGGCATTGAAGGTGACATAGAATGACCTGCCTAGAAACAAAAGTAATTATCATCAAAACTACTTTATATTCAGTCAATAAGGCAATAGCCAACACTAAATACTTCCGCTGAGCGACCAATTCTTCAGATAACCAATCTCCCCCTAAATCAAGCGAAACGACTTGTCATCCTCCCCCAACAACTGTTATTTGTAATGTCACTCACCACCTATGAGGGAACGCTAAGATGAGCCAGACAATTACAGCCGATCAAATACTGACATTTTGGTTTGAAGAAATTGAGCCAAAGCTTTGGTGGATTAAAGATGTTGAATTTGATGAACAAATCAAACAGCGTTTTGGGGACATATTAGCTCAAGCTAAACGTGGTGAGCTTTCCCATTGGCGAGTCACGCCCCAAGGCCGATTAGCGGAGATCATAGTGCTCGACCAATTCTCCCGTAATATTTACCGTGATACGCCTGCCGCTTTCGAAGCCGATGCCATCGCCTTAGTGCTCGCCCAAGAAGCCGTTGCCCAACAGGTTGATTTAGCAGTTAAACCTAAACAAGTGCCCTTTCTCTTTATGCCCTATATGCACAGCGAGTCGGCCATGATCCATCAAGTCGCGGTTAAACTGTTTAACCGCGAAGCGGCGATAGGAAACTTAGCGTTTGAACTGAAACATAAGGAAATTATCGACAGATTTGGTCGCTATCCACATAGAAATGCCATCTTAGGCAGAGAATCGACAGCAGAGGAAATCGCCTTTCTGAGTGAACCTGACTCATCCTTTTAATTCGCTCATTCTTTAGCGTATTTGGATAAATAAAGCCGTGCTGAGTTCACAGACACACTACACTTATTCAATCGAGTCATGGAAAGACTGACGAGTGTCAAACACAGTTGCAAGTGTGTACCGCGGAGGTATTGGTAACTTATGGCGCAAAATCTAAATAAGCCAAATAGCTCAGTGGCTCGTCGTAACCGCTATAAATTGATGGGGTTACTCACCTTGTGCGGCGCTCAGCTCGGCCAAGCGGCAGAAATTAAGATAGGCGTCAGCCTGTCTATTCCCCCTTATGTTATCCAAGCAACCAATAGCGGACTCGAACTCGAATTACTGAACCAAGCCCTCGCCGTTAAAGGTCATACCGCTTCTATCCACTACTTACCACTGGCGCGCACTTTCCATGAACTCAGAGAAGGTAAACTCGATGGCATCATCAACATTAAAGATGGCATGCTCGACAACGTATTTTACTCCAATGTTGCGATAACCTACCAAAACTGCGCCATTAGTCTCGAAGCCAATCACTTTAATATCAATAACATAGACGATTTAAAAAACAAGCAAGTCGTCTCCTTTCAGCGCGCATCATCGTTACTGGGGGAAGAGTTTGCCAAAATGGTTAAGGCCAATAGCGGCTACCAAGAACAAGCGAGGCAAGTGCAGCAAGTTTATATGCTGATGAAACACAGGGCAGATGTCGTGGTGATGGATAAAAATATCTTCAAATATTACCTAAAACAGGCCTATCTTGAGGGAAAGCTAACTGAAAAAGATTTAAAACAACAGGCCATTTGCCACCAAATATTCCCACCAACAGAGTATAAGTTTGCGTTTCTCAGTGAACAAATTCGAGATGATTTTAATGCGGGACTCAAACAAATCACCCAAGATGGGAGCTTAGTGGCCTTGCAGGAAAAGTATCGACGCCTGATGTCATTTGAAAATGAAGCCGAGGCGTCAACCAAGCTAACAGAACCTAAAATAATTAAAAACGATTCCTACTAGGTTTTCTCAAAGAGCTTTATCTAAAGCTCTTTACTTAAACCTATATATCTAAGCTTTATTTCACCACCAGCACAGGGCACTTAGCATACTTAACAATATCTTGTGTCACATGGGGCTTTAAAAAATCCGCTAAACCACTGCTACCGTGACTGGCAATCACCACCATGCCGACATCAACGGCTTCCGCTAAAATCTCATCAATAGCATCACCATGGCGCACCACTAGCTTAATATTGAGTCCCTCGTTGAGATCTTGCTGCATTTCCTGCTGCAAACTTTGCATTTTTGCATCGACAAAGGCTTGAAGTTCATTTTCCAATGTAGCTGGAATATCGACCGCAATACCATAGCAATGGGCGCCACGGGCTGGGCTTGTCACATGCAACAACCGAATATCGACATGATAAAGATTAGCCATTTCAACCGCATATTTAAGCGCATGGGCTGCGGTGGATGAAAAATCCGTAGGGCATAACACTTCTTGAGTACGCATAAGCTTATCCATCATTTGAGTTTTAATCAGGCTATTTATTAAAGTCAAAATACCACTATTTTATAGCAGTTAGCTATGCTTCTTGCGTACCCATTTCAATTAATTATTCTTTATCAATCAAAAAGAAAGGACGCAATAAGCGTCCTTTGAATTTATTGAGTCAAGCCACTAACTCACTTACTTCACCACCAGCACAGGACAAGCCGCACCGTTAGCTACCGCTTCTGCGACATTGGTGTGTAAAAAATGCGAAATCCCCGTTCGGCCATGGCTCGCTATCACTACCATGCCAATATCTTTACTGTTGGCCTCTTCTAAAATCTGGTACACAGGATCGCCGCGGCGGATTAAGGTCGTGATAGGAAGTTCAGTGTTTAACCCTTCTAACAGCGCCTGCATCTTGGTTGCTGCCGCTTCCTCCATACTCTTAGCCAGCTCTTCAGGAGTGATCGATAGAATCATAAAGTTTTCATCGCCAAGCGGCTGTTCAACCACGTGTAAAATTTTGAGTCCTACATGGTATAGATTAGCCATTTCAATGGCATAACTCAGTGCATGGGCCGCAGTTTCCGAAAAATCTGTGGGCCAGAGTATTTGACCTGTACGCATAATCTGTACTCCTTCTATGGCGCGAATGGATTGCTGAACAACTAGTCTTTTAACCAAGCAACGGCGTCGCCATTATCAACAAAAAACCTGACCTCAGCAGGCGTAAACCAGTTTGCTAATTTAGCCAGTACTTCCTGCAGAGTCGTCTTACCGACTATGGCAATCTTCTCGAAATGACGAATATGCTTCACCCCAAGTTTGAGATCATCCCAAGCGGCCTGTAATTCCAAGCCATCCAACTCGGTCACATCCACTAAAGCGAAGATATCGGGATCTTTTACGCCCGTCAGTGCCGACTCCAACACAGGCACCATCATCTCGTAGTCGTGATGAGTTAAGGTACCGATAGCTTTAAAGGCAACGAAAAAATCATCATCACCATAGCGTTCAATACCAATTGAAATTCCATGCTTTAACAATGCCATACATGCTCCTTATGTTACAACCCTTGATTTAGTGTAAAAGCTAACGCCACAACAAGCCGTGATCTTGCTCAAAAATACACCAGATACCTTGCACCATCTCACTAAGCAAGCTAGGATAAACCGACTAATCAGTCGGTACTTATTTATCTGTCTTTGTTTAATAACAGGTTCAATCGTTTAACTAAAGTGCCGAATAAGACTCAGCCTATAATCTCGCTTGGAGCAACCACTATGAATATGGCCACCGAACACCTTAATGCCTCGCCACTGACTCAATTGCTCCAACGCCAACGCAGCAGTTACTTAGCGGCGCCGAATCCTAATTACGCTACGCGAGTGGAGCAATTAACTCGACTTAAAGCGGCCATACTGCAATTTAAAACGCCCTTAGTCGAAGCCTTAAGCCAAGACTATGGTCATAGATCGATTGATGACAGCCTGATCTCAGACATTATGCCTGTCATCAACAACATCAATTACAGTTTGAAAAATCTAAAAAAATGGCTCAAGCCCAGCGCTCGCCATGCGGGGCTGTTGCTCGCCCCAGCCAAAGTCACAGTGCATTATCAGCCTTTAGGGGTTATCGGCATTATCGTGCCGTGGAATTTCCCCGTGATGCTGTCGATTGGTCCGCTAGTGACCGCCATCGCCGCGGGTAATCACGCCATGCTCAAATTATCTGAATTTACCCCTGCGACCAACCAAGTGATCAAACAGCTACTGGCACAAGTTTTCGATGAGTCACACGTCGCAGTCGTTGAAGGTGAGGCCGATGTTGCCGCTGCGTTTTCAGCCCTGCCCTTCGATCATTTACTCTTTACCGGCTCCACCACAGTTGGCCGTCATGTGATGCGCGCCGCGGCCAATAATCTCACCCCAGTGACACTCGAACTGGGCGGTAAATCGCCAGTAATTATCGCCCCCGATATGCCACTTGAGATAGCAGTAGAACGAATGATTTATGGTAAGTGTTTGAATGCCGGACAAATCTGTGTGGCACCCGATTATGTTCTATGCCCTAAAGCCCAAGTGGATGAATTTATCGCCACCTACCGAACTAAATTTAATGCCATGTACGGCGCGATAAACCACAACAAAGACTATGGCAGCATCATTAATACCCGTCAGTTTGACCGCCTTATGACAGTGCTCGAAGATGCGAAAGCTAAAGGTGCCCAAGTTATTTCGGCGACTGATGAAGCTATAGATAGCCAACATCGCAAACTCGCAACTCAGCTAATCACTAATACCAGTGAAGATATGCTATTAATGCAAGAGGAAATCTTTGGTCCATTACTACCGATCATTGGCTACGACTCCTTAGATGAAGCGATTCAATACATCAACCAGAGAGCAAGACCGCTAGCGCTGTATGTGATGAGTTTCGATGAGAAAAGTCAGCAAAAAATCCTCCAACAGACTCATTCTGGCGGCGTGTGCATTAACGAAACCGTGTTCCATGTCGCCGCCGACGATGCGCCCTTTGGCGGAATAGGCCCGTCTGGCATGGGGCATTACCATGGTAAGGAAGGCTTTTTAACCTTCAGCCACGCTAAAACGGTACTCAGCCGTGGTCGATTCAACACGGGTAAATTTGTGCACCCGCCCTATGGCACTGTTATCCAGCGCATCTTGATGAAACTCTTCTTGCGCTAGTCATTGGGGGATAAATCTTGAATCAGCCATTAACACCGCAACCTATTAAAACCATGACAGATAAGCGCCAAGCCATTCTCGACACGGCCTTAGCACTCTTTGTCAGCCAAGGGTTTCATGGCACGTCCACCGCCTCGATAGCTAAGCAAGCAGGCGTAGCAACAGGTACCTTGTTCCATCACTTTCCTTCCAAGGAAGCCTTGATGGAATCTTTGTTTCTTACTATAAAACAAGAACTTGCCGATACCTTACTGTTAAACACCCATAAGGGCAGCGATCTAAAGCTCAATGCCCTACAACTATGGCAAAGTGCGATTGATTGGTCGCTGGACAACCCTGTCAAGCAGCTGTTTTTTCAACAATATTCAATGTCGCCCATGATTGCCGCTAAGGTGCGCGATCAAGCGATGAATAGCATCTTAGGCTTTATTAGCGAGCTTATTAAGCAAGGACAAATAGAGGGATTAATCGCCCACTATCCGCTGGAGCTGATGCTAGAAAACTGCCATGGCCAATATCTGGCGGCAACCCGATTCTTTATCGATAACCCGCACTTAGGTACGAATACAAGGTATCGCGATGCCAGTTTTGAACTGTTTTGGAAGGCCATGCAAGCGGGCTAACACCACACAGCCCACAACACTGCCAACGTCCAACCACAGCAGAATTTAATCCAATAAAAAACCGAGTCAGTTTAACTGGCTCGGTTTTCTTTTACGTATTCAAAAATATAGTGACTAAGAGTTAAAGCAGATGCCTGCTTTCAGCGATATCTAACTCCGACGCCTAGCGTCTAACTCTGACTCAACTCCTGCGCTTTCTCGACTGGCTGGGTGACTTGAGTTGGACTCCAGTAGCCTTGCTTAATACCCTTATCAATCAGCTCAGCGACAGCCAGTTCAATGGCTTGCAACACGCAAAACTGCACTGGCTCGTTGGTGGTAAAACCAATTTCTGCTTCAGCGAGGCGATTTAAACTAGTGTAACGGAACAAGCCCGCGCGCATTTCTTGGGACAAGACTCGTTTGCTGGTTGAGACCGACATCATCACTTTACCTGTGTGCACATCGACGGCGCGAAGATAAATGGTCACCTGATCTTCACGGTACATTTCCGAAGCGCCAATGCCGTAGTATTCGACACCGCTACCGCCTGTGCTGGTGTTAGTCTCATAGCTAATGACGCCACCTTCAAGTAACAATCTGGCGGTGGATAATACGGGCACATCATCACCCTTAGTACCGCTCTGTTTATTACTAATTTTGCGCTCAGTCAGCAGGTTTTGTAGCCCTTCACGTTCCACTGGGGTAAACCACTTAGAATCGAGCAAGGTCTGCATCAACATCGAAGTTGCGCCCTGAGTCACCGCAGTCGAAAACGAACTCACGTTCGCCTGTGGTTTATATTGACCAGTTTGATCGCGAAAGGAATACACGGCTACTGGAATGGGAAACTTAGGTCCAGGTTGAGTTTGTAATCCACGCATCACTTCACTCAAGGGGTTAACCTCGGCAGGCGTGATATTTAAATCGGGTTTAGGGATCAAGCTACAGGCCGACATGCTTAACAGCAATAGACCCAAAAAGACTAAACGGGCCATTAGTTGCCACCTTTATATACTGGCATTTCAATCACAGTGATTTCACCGGTTGCAATATTAGTGATAGTTAACATAACTCCATCCCCTACAGTAGCAACTTGGATACGAAAATCCCCTGTATTGTATTCACCATCTTTAACTTCGCCATCGGCCACGCCTCGAGTGATCGAGTTGATGACGTTACGCTCTAGGGATTCTTTAAAACGGGTAACAAAGTCCTTCTCGGTCGAGTTAGATTTATTGTCATTCTGCGCTTGGGCTTTATTTAATAGAAAAGCCCCATTTTGTGGATTGCCGCCAAAACTGGGATTAACTGGCGTGTAAATCAATTCAGTGGCTTGGCCACTGCTTGCCACACATAGCGTGACAAGGGCAAGTAACGTCCTGTATGTCATTATTATTATCCTAAAAGTCGTCCGATGTTCCTGAAAAATCACCTGTTATTGCATTGGCTCTGACTTGCGCTAAATAATCAATCGTGATCAAAATCGCCTGTTCTGCACTCTCTTTAACCGGATTTGCACGACGACCAAAATGGGTGGTGTAAATCCGTGTCCCGTTTACTTCTAAGGTTAAAACGGTTCCGGCCTGCGGAAACACAGTCTCGTACAGCGTCACGTTAAAGCCTTGGGTAAAGGGCAGCTCGCGCCAATAGCTTGAGTAGTAGAAGCCAAAATCCTTACCAAACCGAGTCAAGGTTCTATCTATCACTAAACCACTAATTTCAATGTCGTTGTCGGCAAGAGTGATAGGGGAAGCCAGCAGCAGGAATGGACATAAAACGCAGATCAGCAGACGCTGTTTTAACTGTTTCACTTATCCCTCCTTAACCTTTTAATCGAACCTTAAAAACCGCGCCAACCTCTGTTTTAACAACGGGAGTTTTAGCGTCAATTTTCGATAAAGCAGGTTAACAGGGTTGAAGATCTCCCGTCATTACGCTGGGGGGCAAATTAGCCCGAAGAGCTAAGGTAAAAAGGCAAAAATAGCCCATTTGGCTAATACGCAAAGAAGCCGTTAAGACCGGAGTAATAGGGTAAACGAACAAATGAAGAAGCAATAAAAATGCGACCCCAGGGTCGCATTGCTGTGCTGATACAAAACGTGCGGATTATTATGGCCCCTATGGTGAAAACCATAGTCATTGTGGTAACCACAGCCGAACCAACAGGCCACCGTCGCTACGATTATGCATGCTAATACTGCCATCGTGGGCTTCGATAATTTCACGGCACAGAGGTAATCCAAGCCCAGTACCCGATTGTTTCGTGGAGTAAAACGGCAACAGCGCTTGCTCTAAGACTTCGCCAGACATGCCAGTACCGCGATCCTCGATCGCAATGCTAAAACCTGCACCATCCACTAAGGTTTGATACCGAATCGACAGGGTAACCTCCTCTGGGTTTGAACCCGATTCATGGGCGTTTTTAAGCAAATTGAGTAGCACTTGCTCCATCTGTCCTTGGTCGAAATAACCATCGACCTCAGGCAAATCATGCCTAAGTTTAAAGGGATAATGCTGGGTTAACTGGGTCGTAAATTGCGTCCAATTCACCTGACGCCGCTGCGGGAGCGGCAACTTAGCAAAGCGGGCATAGTTGAAGATAAACTGGCTCAGATGACTGGTGCGATTCTCGATCGTATCGAAAATTAAAGTTAACTTGGGATTATCGATACCTTTGGTGAGCAGTCGGCCGGAGTTCACCATAGAGGCGATGGGCGCCACTGAGTTATTGAGTTCATGGCTAATAATGCGGATCACTTTCTTCCACACTGCCACCTCTTGACGATTAAGCTCGCGGGTCATCTGCTTAAGTAAAATCAAGTTATGTTGTTGGTTATTTAACAAAAATTGGCCGCGACTCAAATACCAAGTTTCCACATCATCTTCGCCCATGGCAAAGAGACCGTTCTTCTCATGTTTAAGCGCCAAGGCCAATACTTCGGGCAAGTCCACTAACAATTCATCTAGGCTCAAACCTTCCATTTTGCCCTTTTTGTGGAATAGATGACGCGCCGCATCGTTGGCGTAAATGAGCCGCTGATGGTCGTCGAGCAATAACATTACGTTGGGAGAGCTTTGGATCACCTTATCCAGCAACAACTCACGCTGGTAAATGTATTGCCTTTCTTGGCGCAATTTTGCTGCCGAATGATTAAATAACTGGGCCAAGGTTTTGAGCTGACCTTCACCATACTCTTGAATACTCACGCTAAAGTCATTATCGCTAAAGTTCAGTAGACCTATTTCGAGGGAGTCCAAACTGCGACCCAGATGCCGTGTTAACCAAGCGACACTTAGACCGCACGCTCCACAAGCGAGCAATAACACCAGCAAACCTTCACCTAAGGTTAAACTCGAGATTCGCTCGTTGTCTGCTATTTCAGCGGGCGCCACTGGGGATACAGGGGCTTTGGGCGGTAAAATGGATAGCGGTTCTACACGTAAAGGCTCAGCAATATGAGCGGTGAAATTAAACTGCCCTTCTTTAAGCTGTTCTAACTTGAAGAGTTTTATCTGTAACTGCTCTTGTTTAAGTTGTTCAAGCTTTTGCAGTTCTGCCTTAATCTGCTCGGTCCTCTGGCGCGCTTGCATGGCTGCCGTCAGCTGCAATTGTTCAGTATTTTTAAGGCCAAGCTCGATGGAAGCGACGGTTTTCTCCAGCTCCGCAAAATCGAGTTGCACATTCACATCAGGGATTTCAATCGTGTTAGACGTGGCAACAGACGAAGCATTAGGTGAGAAATATTTCACTAAGGCAAAGCTGAGCAAGACGCCAAAAGCGCAGCAAGCCATTGAATAAATGATCAGTTTAGTTCGAATTAACACTCACATTCCTTAATCGATAGCCTTTCTGTGGCCTAGTATCTGAGACTTAGTATCGATGCCTAGAAGCTGTGACCTAGCATCTGCGCTTGGCCTATGACTTATCTAAACCAAACTTATCCATGCGCCGATACAGCGCCTGACGACTGAGCCCAAGCGCTTTGGCGACCCTAGCAATCACACCATGGTGCTGTTTTAGTGCCGCTTCGATATCTTCTCGACTCACTTCTATCGCCTCATTGGCAGACAGTGCTTGACCGCGGTCAGAGTTATCAGAAAAAGTGGCATTAGTGGGAATGGAAGCAGACGCATAAACGGGCTGAGGATCAGATTGCCGCAGTTCAAAGATGCGCGGATCAGGCTGTCGCTGATCAAAGCGTCGAGGCTCAGAAGCTGCCGAAATATGGGAAGTAGCAGATCTTACGGCACTCACGACAGGTGCTAAACCAAAGTCAGTTTCAGTCAGCACACGGCTTTGCGCCAACAATACCGCTCGCTTACAGGCATTTTCCAGCTCACGCACATTTCCCGGCCAGCGATGGTGCAATAACGCCTGCAATGCCGGTTTACTCAAGCTAAACTCGCTACCGATAAAATGCTGCACTAAAGGCAATATATCGTCAGTGCGCTGATTCAATGGTGACAACGCCAGTTCAATCACATTTAAGCGGTAAAACAAATCTTCACGAAAACGCCCTTCGGCAATATCTTGGGCCAGATCCGCATTGGTCGCACTGATCACCCGCACTTTCACTTTTTGGGTTTTATGGCTACCTAAGCGTTCAAATTCACCGGTTTGCAGCACCCGCAGTAATTTCACTTGGCCAGATAAGGGCAAGTTACCGATTTCATCTAAAAACAGTGTGCCGCCGTCGGCCGCTTCAAAGCGACCAATACGCGCTTTAGTTGCGCCCGTAAAAGCCCCCGCCTCGGCACCAAACAATTCTGCCTCTAATAAATCCATCGGCAAGGCGCCGACATTGACCTTAATAAAAGGTTTGTTTTTTAAGGGAGAATTAGCATGGAGAATATCGGCAAGCTTGTCTTTACCCGCGCCATTGGGGCCAGTGATTAGAACCGACACATCGGAGCGCGCCAGCTGCAATGCTAAATCAATACAACGCTGCATCGCGCCGCTACCAAAGACAATCCCGCAGAGGTCCGAATCGGCGATCGCCACTTGGCGTTGATGATTCACCCGCTCGAGACGATGGTTAGCACGGGAGAGTTTATAAAGCGCAATTAAATTGGTGATGCTATTGAGTACCTTAGCGTCATCCCAAGGTTTACCCATATAATCGGCGGCGCCCGCTTTCACTAATTCAACTGCGGTTTCGAGTTGGGTCCACGCCGTCATCAAAATGATCGGCAGATCCCCTTGGCGTTCGCGCAGGGCGTAAAACAGCTGCTTGCCTTCCTCACCCGACGTGGTATCCCGAGTAAAGTTCATATCTTGGATCACTAAATCCACATCTTGCGTCGCCAATAACCCAAGGGCGTCCTCCGGGCTATGGCAAGTCAGCACCCGATAATCATTGAGTTCTAGCATCAAACCTAGGGCTTGGCAGATGGCATGATTGTCGTCGACGATAAGGATAGTATCCATAAGTATGAGTGTTGTCCTATATAAAACTATTAACCGTAAAGTAACAAAAAGTGCAATAACATCCTATTGTTATCGCACTTTTATCGGGCTTTTATCGTACCTTGAGTGACATCAAATATTTCGCTATACGCTGCGGGTTGCCGTTGCTGGCGAAATATTTGCCGCCTTACGCGCCGGTAAGTAAACCGCCAGCGTGGTGACAATAAATAAACCTGCCACAGTAAATAGTGGGTAACTTAAGTCCAACATAGGCAAGCTATAGATTTTCATTAACTGTTGGCCTAACTGTATCGCTAACAAGCCGCCCAGCACGCCTCCCGCTAAGCAAATCAAATAGTTCTCCACGAGGAAGTAACTGATAATATCGCGCTTTTTAGCACCCAGTGCGCGGCGGGTACCTATCTGCTTAGTGCGGCGCTGGATATTAAACATCACCATGCCCGTTAAACCGAGCGAAGTGATCAGCAGCAGCAACACCACCATCATAGTTAACACAGTAATCATTAATTTATGATCGCGGTATGAACTATCTTTTAAGGCCTCGATTGACTTAAAGCCATCGAGTACTCGATTGGGATTCTCCGCCAGCAGCGCTTTTTTTATCGCGTCTTTAAGCTCGGCGTGAAACTCAGGTTTAGCCCTTACCATGTAAGAACTGCTACCATAATCCACATTTTGAATCACACTGTTTTCAAGGCTAGAACTGTCAATCCACGCGCCTTGCAGTTTTTCGACAACCCCAATCACAGTGATCTGCGCATCCTTGCCCTCGTACAACACTTTGCCAAGTGGGGATTCATCAGGCCAAACAGCTTTCGCTAACGCGCTGGAGATGACCGCTAAGCGACTCGGGCTATCGAGACTGTCCTTTAGTTCATGGGGATAAAAGTTACGCCCCTCAATCAGCTTAATGCCTAAGGTCTCAATGGTATGATCTGTCCCTAGATACATGGCAAATTGCGGTGTCGATTTAGCGCTATCTGGATCGGGGCCCAGATTTAACGTGCTCGACCAGCCACCACCGCTTAACGGCAACATATTGGTTGAGGTCGCATCAATCACATTGGGTAGCCCCCGCAAAATTTGCTGATCAATTTTGTTTTGCGCGGTTTTATCAATCAATGGATCAAAGTTGAACAAGCTAAAGGTCAAAACTTCTGACTCTTTAATCCCCGAATCACGCTGCATCAGGGCTAAACGCTCTTGAATAATAAAGCTCGCATTCGCCACAATCGCCACAGACAAGATAATCTGAATAAGCAGTAAGATTGGGCCACTTTTACTGCGCAATAAACTGCTGAGAATAGGTTTAATATGCAACATAATGAGTCCCTTACTGGCTTTTCAGATAAACGCTAGGTTTAGTGCGACACACAACCCATGCGGGATACAAGCCAGCCAACAAGGCTGTGCCTACCGCAATACTTGGGGTGATAATCCACATACTCGCCGATAAATGGGTTAACCCCTTCGAGACCTCAAACTGTGCCGATAAGCCGTAAAGTGACGCGTAGGCCCAAGCGAGTCCCAGCAAACCACCTAATAAACCAATCATGCCCACTTCCACCATGTATTGAGCGAAGATTTGGGCACGGCTAGCACCGATTGCACGGCGCACTCCCACCTCGGGTGCCCGCTTGAGGAACTTTGTCAGCATTAAACCTAATATATTGACTAAACAAACACTTAAAAATAGTGCACTCAAGCCAACCAAGATTTTATTGTCTTCGGGCACCACATTATTGTATTCAAGCCAAGTCGCCACATCGGATACTTTGACTGAGTCAGCGGCAGATTTATTATCCGTAAAACGGCCCAAGGCTTTTTGCTCCGCCACATAATTGCTGAGCCAAGAACGGTAACTGGCTACTGCGTCTTTATTTGGCAACTCAACCCAATACAGCAACCACACTTTTTCAGAGTTCAGGCGATCGCTGTAACTATTCATCGTCTCAAACTTCCAACCCGAAGTGTTACCCCATATATCAAACTCTTCGATAGGCGTCAGCGAAAACGGCACAAAAATTTGTTCAGTGTCGTTAAAGGCACCGTTAGTGGGATCATAATATTTAGGCTTAGGATCCCAGGTTTTAATCACCCCAACCACTTGATAAGGTTTACGATTAAGATAGATAACCTTGCCAACACTATTTTGACCCGCAAACAACTTTTGATTAAGTTTATCGTTAATCACCACTTGATAAGCAGGTTCAGTGTCGACGGATTTATCCCACGCATTACCGTACAAAAATGGCACGTCAAACAGCTTAAAAAAGTCACTGTCCGTCACTCGAATGCTTTCTAAAATAGGCGCAAAATTAGCATCCTCCGTTTGCACAGCCATCCCAGTACGAAACATCGCCGCTTGGCGTTTAGGTAAGGTATTGTTGCGCAGATTCATCGCATCTTGATAAGTCACTAACGAGTTAAACTCATCCCAAGAATCTGGGCCTTGGCTCCAAAGTTGAACCGCATTTAACTCATCAGAGCGTTCACCCGCAGGATTAAATGACATCATCTTGTACACGTTTAACGTGGTGATTGTGATACCAATACCAATCGAAATCGCCAACACCATCAACAACGACAGCGCGGGGGTTTTCTTAATGCTGCGCCAAGCTAAATCAACATAATAAAAAAACATAATGCGTATCCTTAGTCAGCGTTGGCGACAAGTTTGTCTAATGGGTGCGGGGTCACCGCAGTTTGAACACTGCCATGGGGATGATACATAGTAAAATCACACACTTGACCGTCGACAATTTGAATATTGCGCTGGGCGCGGCGAGCGAGTTCAGGGTCGTGGGTCACCATGATAATAGTCGTGCCCGCTTGATTGATATTTTCAAGTAATTCCATCACTTGACGTGCCATTAGGCTGTCGAGGTTACCCGTTGGTTCATCGGCGAGCAGGAAGCGGGGTTCACCGGCTAATGCACGGGCAATCGCCACCCTTTGTTGCTGTCCGCCCGAAAGCTGAGTAGGAAAATGCTTGAGTCGTGAGGCTAAACCCACTTGTTCTAATGCTTGCTGTACGCGGCGTTGGCGTTCCTTGGCATTAAAACCACGGTAGCGCAGCGGCACTTCGATATTTTCTGCCAAGTTAAGGTCGGGAATTAAGTTAAAGCCTTGGAAGATAAAGCCGATCTTCTCGTTACGGATAGCAGCGCTCTTGTTATCGCTCAAGTTAGACACGTTAATGCCATCGAGAAAATAGTCACCGTGGGTAAAACCTTCGAGCAAACCCGCGATATTTAAAAACGTGGTTTTACCAGAGCCAGAAGGACCCGTGACCGCGACAAACTCGCCTTCATTCACTTCGAGGTTAAAATCGCGCAGGGCGTGGGTTTCCACTAAATCCGTTTTAAAAACCTTGCTCACACTCTTCATTGATAACATGTTAATTTCCTTAAAATAATCAAATCAATTTTACGCCCTGACGCTGCATCTAAACGACGTGATGCATGGCAGCGTCATCAGCCGAAAAATGGCTCAACGACAGATTCTACAAGCCACACAAAAACGCCCAATATAAGGTCGGCACTTTCGAGTGAAACCTCACCCACTTGGCGAACCTCCTCCAATGGATTGGTCCATTCCAAGATATTCAGTCCAAGGAAAAACCAGCTATTGGCTTCACCAATACTCAACTCCACCGCGACCACCAGCAGCAGTAAGGCCAACACGCCAAACATTTTTGATGACATCAACACGCTGAAATCAAATTGTTTATCACGCATATTCGGCTCCTATTCTTGTCCATGTCGCAGCAGGTTTCGTCATTCACCTTGATCGCTGCGTTGTTATATTCATCAGATTGGTTATTTAGTAATTTACGAATATCGGTCATCAATGAATCCTGACCTGTTCTGCTTGATTAAAAGGTTCGACACTGGATATCACCCACTCATCTCCGGCTTTACCGCCTTCGAGTACTTCGACTTGGCTCAGGCTGGTACTGCCGAGTTTGATCTCGCGGCGGCTGGCTAAATCGCCTTCAATTTGGTAAGCCTCATTGCCACCACCGCTAGTCATAAAGGCGCCACGTTTCACCATTAGTACATCGGGTCTGTGCTCTAACAAGACTCGAGCGGAGATACGTTGGTTCTGACGCAGTTTCAAGCTGTTATCTTGAACGAACTGCACTCTTGCGGTCACTTCACGGTTACGTACTTCGGGGGAGATGGACGATAACTTACCCATTAACTTCACGCTGCCGAAACTGAGCTCAACTTCCATGCCCAAACCTAAATCGTCGGCGTAGGACTCTGGCACAGCAAGTTCGGCCTCATAGGCGCTTAAATCCACAACGGTTAGAATTGGTTGGTTAGCGCTAAGGCGGGTTTTCTGCTCGGTGATCCAGTTGCCGATAATGCCGCCAACGGGGGCTTTGATATTCAGAGCCTCAACTTGGCGTTCGAGTTCGTGCACGGCAAGGGTTTGGCGCTCGACGTCTAAGGCTTTGTTTTTAACTTCGAAGGTCAGAGTGTCTTTTGTTAACGCGACTTCCTGCTCGGCATGGGCAAACTTGAGTTTAGCCTTGTGTAATTCGTCTTTGCCTTTTTCGTAATCGATTTCGCTGATCAGCTTATTTTTAATTAACAACTCACCCCGGCGACGTTCTCTGTTGGCGGCTTCTAGGTCAACCGCGGCCATGTCTAAGGTTTGATTCACTTGCAGTTGACCGCGTCTGGCGTCCAACTTGGCGCGCTCTAACGCACTCTGCATTCCCGCCAAAATCGACTTAGCCTGCTCCAACTGATTGAATAATCTTGGGCTATCGAGTTTGGCAACCACATCGCCTTTATTGACGCTATCGCCAGGGTTACTCAGCAGAGTGACTGTGCCTTCCTCTGTGCTATACAAAATAGGCGCATTCGCCGCCACAATTTTACCTGTGGTCGCAACATCACGGGTTAACGTTCCAACAAAGAGTGTTGCGGTAGTGATGTCGCTGCGGCTTAAGGATTTGCTCACGCTATCTGTGTCCAAGCTCGCCCACACTAAGGCGCTGACTAATAAGGCGCAACCGCCGATCAACAGAGGTAACTTAAGACGTTTAGTGGTCGATGGCACAAGTACAGTATCTTGGCCGCTAGTATCTTTAATCATGGCTTTACTCGCTTCCCTGTCGGAATCATCAGTGCCGGAGCGCAATCAACGGACACTATTGGAAATCTATACCACAGAGATAGCAAAGCCTATGCCAAATCAGTAAACACATTATTATTCATAACGTTAACTTTAGTTTGTTGATAAAAGTGTCCGCGGACACTGGGGTTTAAATCGAAAAGTGTCCGCAGCAGATTAATCAAAAGTGTCCGATGCTAAAAACAGTGACATAGCGCGAGCCACGCAGCTAAGCGCTTCAATTACATGTCCTAACAGATTTATTGGCCGAAACTACCGAGTTTCCCTTTACAGTAAAATCCTTGCCACATAAGATCCTGCCACCTCGCAGCAAAAACAATCAAAAGACCAAACCCTATGACCACAATAACAATCACTCGCCCAGACGACTGGCATATTCATTTAAGAGACGGCGCCCAGCTAAAAGATACCGTGCGCGACATCAGCCGCTATATGGGCCGCGCCATCGTCATGCCAAACTTAGTGCCGCCCGCTATCGATACCGAAACAGCACTGACTTATTACGACCGCATTAAAGCGCAGGTGCCAGCGGGCTCACAATTCGAACCTTTGATGGTGTTGTATTTAACTGACAAAACTAGCCCAGATGAAATCCGCAAAGCCAAAGCTTCGGGTAAAATTGTCGCCGCGAAACTCTACCCTGCGGGCGCGACGACCAACTCGGATTCAGGCGTAACCGATTTGAAGAACATCTACCCAGCCCTCGAAGCCATGCAAGAAGTCGGCATGCTGTTTTTAGTGCACGGTGAAGTCACGGATTCATCGATTGATATTTTCGACCGCGAGCGCGTTTTTATCGAAAATATCCTCAGCAAAATCGTCGCCGATTTCCCAGAACTTAAAATCGTGCTTGAACATATCACCACTAAGGATGCGGTCGATTTTGTCACCCAAGCCTCTGATAATGTGGCCGCGACTATTACAGCCCACCATTTGCTGTATAACCGCAACCACATGCTGGCTGGCGGTATTCGCCCACATTTTTACTGCCTACCGATTTTAAAACGCAATACCCACCAGCAGGCGTTATTGGCCGCTGCAGCAAGCGGTAGCAAGAAGTTCTTCTTAGGCACAGATTCGGCGCCCCACGCTAAAGATAAGAAAGAAGCCGCATGTGGCTGCGCGGGTTCGTACACGGCCCATGCCGCAATTGAGCTGTATGCCGAAGCCTTCGAATCGGTGAATGCACTGGATAAACTCGAAGCGTTCGCCAGCTTCAATGGCCCAGACTTTTACAATCTGCCACGTAACGCCGACACGATCACCCTAGTGAAAAAACCATGGAATGTCCCTGCAACTTACCCGCTGGGCGACACTAACGTAGTGCCGATTCGTGCAGGCGAAGCCATTGATTGGCAGGTTAAGTAAACCTTAAGTCTTTAACATCAGGTCGCCTACGGGCGACCTTTTTTACACCCTAGGTTCATTTTGATTTTCAATCCAACTTATTACCTTTTAAGAGAAAATATGTATGCCCACAAGGATGTTGTTCTCGGTTTTATCTTCAAGCCTATTGTTGGCTTCCACGCTCCCCTTACCGACCTTTGCGGCCAATGAACTGACTGGGATCTGGCAGGGACAATTAGGCAAAAGCAAAGTCAGAGTCTGCTTTAATCAATATGGAACAGGCAGTTATTACTATCAACGCTACTTAACGCCGATAAGGCTCGAGCAGCAAGATGAACTGTGGAAAGAAGAAGGCAACACGGGAAACTGGCAGTTTGATACTGTCACGCCACAAAAACTGAGCGGCCATTGGTTTAAAGATAGCGCGAGTAAATCGTTCCCCGTACAACTTGAGCGAGCAATCAGCCCAGATGATATAGAAGATTGCGGCGCCGATGCGTATAACCTGCCACTAGAAACAAGGCCAAAACTCAGCCGAGGGAAATGGCAACCCTATGAAAATATTGAGTATCGCCCGCTGACGTTCGGTACAGAAGTAGGGATCGAATTTAAAGGCCCACAAACGGGGATCTTGGCAATTAATCAATGGCTTGAACATAAGCTCACCGATGAAGCCCAACTAGCACAAACCTTTGACACCCGCCGCAGAATGCTGGCACAAATGGGCAGTTTTGTGACTGACGAAACCTTTGCCGAGCCGATTTTTATTAATAAGCATTGGCTCAGTGTGCGCCTATATCGCTGGGCCGCAGGTTATGGCGCTAATGGTATCAGCCAAGAATTTGTCAGCTTCTCCCTTAGCGATGGCAAACCTTTCCACCCGTGGCAATGGTTTTTCGCCGACACCAAACCGCAAAGCATGCTCGATGGTATGAGCCATCCTTTACCCCAAGCATTAAGGGAAAAATTGTTTGCAGGTAAAGAGTTAGATCCAGAATGTCCCTCATCAGACGACTCGGGATATTATCAGCTCACCCTTGAGGCAAAGACCATCAAATTCTGGGAAACACCCCGCGGCGATGGATGCGAACAGGAGTTTGTCCTGAGTCCGCAGGAGGCGATGCCTTTCGCCACCCAATGGGGACAAACACAGCTTAAGCTGTTGTAATAAAAACATTAGGATAGTGAATATGACGGAAGCCACAGGCATCGGTGCAAGTGCCAGAACTAAAGCCAAAGCAATAGAAAGCTCACCCGAAGCCTTAGTGCAAGCCCAGCTTGAAGCCTATAACCAGCGCGATCTCGCTACTTTTGTCGCCCAGTTTAGTGATGATGTGTGCATCTATCGTCCACCCGCAACAGCGCCCGTCATCCAAGGTAAAGCCGCTTTTAGTGACTTCTATCAGAATGAACGCTTTAATCTGCCCAACTTACATGCCGAAATAGTCAGCCGTATGGTGGTGGGCAATAAAGTCGTCGATCACGAACGCATCAGCGGGATTAGGGATGACCCCTTTGAAGTAATGGTGGTGTTTGAAGTTAATAATGGATTGATTCAAGCCATGTGGAGTTTTGCAACCAATTGATTGGTTGGGTTGGGTTGGTTGATAATCAAGCTCCGCTTGACCAACGTCGTGGGGCTTCACCCCTGATTTGTTAATCAAGAGTCGACCAAGAGGGAATTAACAGCAATCCCCTCTTTAAGGGTGATTAGTGCTTTATCTGTTATGCATAGAATTAATCACTTTCATTCCAGTGACACGCCATAAACTCATCCCTGAGGGCTCGACGACGGCATCCATGCCGCCAACGGTCACTTACATGCAAGTGCTTAATTTCGTCAACACTTGAGTAGTCTGTAGCTAAATGACTCACTGTCACCATAAAGCCCTTAGTAACCAGTCTCATACGCCAATAAAAATCGCCTAACTGTTCAGATGGCACATCCATGTGCCCCGAGCCTGCGCCATCATCCGTGATGTCACCACGGCATTTTTATCTCAGCATTTCAACAACCTCGCAGGGAACAGGTGTATTACCTTAGCTTTGGTGTTGGCTGTTAATCTGAAAAGAGTTACGCCTGACCAACTTATTCTTTACTAGCTAAATAGAAAATGTCTTTACCCATTGATTTCTAGATCTAAAACAACAATTTTCACTCTCCCTTGTTGTGCAGCAAGACAATTAGCCATGAGCATTTCTTGCAATTCTTCCGCTGTTTTAGGTATAGCTGTTCCCCTTCCTTGCGGCTTTAGCCTCTTAGTGCCAAGCTGACCCTTGCCAAACCAAAGCACTAAATAGATCCCGCGATGCTCTGCACGCCAGTCTTGCGTATATAGCCTATCTAATTGAGTATCTGCGGCATGCCATAAATCTCTATGCCATTGCCCTTTTACTTCAATTGGAAGCCTAAGCCCGCCAACAGAACAACAGATATCAACTTCTTTATCATTCGATACATGCTGCTCTGGCGTATATTCAACGCCTGCTGCGCCTTGACGAAGTAACCCAATTAACAAACTGCTACAGCGTTCTTCATTGTGTGGAATATTGTCATCGTTATAAAAAACGCGACCACTATCTATGTCATCGCTTTTTATCTTTGCCTGAACAATTTCTAACTCTTCCATTATTAAAGCTTGAAGATCAGCCATTGATTGTGGATATATATTACAAGTAATAGCCTTAATTGATGCTAATGTCGGTGGCGCATAATTTGATTCAACCACAAGCCGTTGTTGCTCAGCTGCAACCACTTTTATCCACGAGGTATAACTATCCTCTGGAGCTTGCCGCAAACGCCTTAATGCCAAGACTGCATCTTCATCGGAGGATTTCCCTAATCGCTCTATAAATGAATTAATAAATTGACTAGCATCCCAAGCATTATTAGAACCACGAGTTTCTTCATAAAGATCTGTTGCCATTGGCCATAACAATCTAAATGTCTGTACTATCCATTCACATTGAGCAACACTAAGTTCTAAATATGTGTTGTGCCTGTAGTGACCTTGCACTAAGTCACGAATCTGCCAAATAAAATCAGGGGTAATTTTTTTACCGACTTTTTCAGTAATGCTTTCAAAATCCACAATAAAGCAAATCGCATCCCAAATTAAACGATGATGTTTCTCGCTAACATTAAAGTACTCAACAAGTAAAGATCGTAGCTCTTCGAATTTAGATGAGTAAATAAGACGTTTAATGCACTCACTTTCAATATTTTCTGGAAGTGATTTATATCGTTGTAACCATTCAAAAGCAAATTGACTACTCACCTCTTTTTTTGAATCATCATGCATTAGCTCATAAAAACCTAAAATAGTATTTTTACCAATAGCAAGTTGTGGTTCATAAAAACGTCTTATGGCAGTTTCCCACAATCCCCGCAGTTCAATCTCTTGTTCTACTGACTGAGTAAGTTGAAGATCACTTATGCCTGCATGCTGCTCAAGATTAGAATAATGACGTAACGATGAAAATACCGAGAGTATCACTTCATCTGAAAGGTCTACTATCCCTATGCCATTTCTGATACGTTCGGCAGTAGCTACAATAATAATGTACTCTGCCTCATAGTACTGCCCATCATTTCTAATTTGTTGCATTTGATCAATTGATGGGAATAAAGGTTTTTTAGTTAAGTATGCTTCAATTCCCTCAAAAGCAGCTTGACTCAATTCATCACCTAGCCATTCAGCGATGCGTTGGTAAGCAGGAGTATCATGGCCAATATCAATAAATAGTTTCAAATAAGCCATTGCAGGCTCAACTATATCTTGATAGTTTCCGGTTCGCATTTTATTGATTTGAAGTGAATATTTATGCCTATGGGCTTCATACCTTGCTGTTGTTTCTTCTCTATTTTTGCGCAGTATTTCTTCTTCCTTAATTTTCCACTCAGGCACGAGTGCTACTGCTAGATTAGATAGCCATTCGATATCTACTTGCTTATGTCGTGCAAAACGTTGTGCTGCTTGTCTTAACTGACTTCCAACTTCCCCGTCATGTTGAATAAGCTGAACCAACTCTTTCCAGCGTTGATCATGTTCATCTAATGTATTTAAAATAATAATTAGATCTTTTTCGGAAACAGTTAGTGCAGATAAAGCACTAGCTAGATTATAACCTCTGCCTATAATACTTTTATTAATAGGAGCCTCAAGCAATACCCACTTTTGTATGGCTAGCTTAAAATCACTATTTTCATTGATAAGTTTACTTAGCTCATTTCCATTATTTTGATTGTACCCTTGTAAGCTATGATGTGGACTTAACCAAGAAAAAAACCTCTCAACATTTGGATTTTTATTTGATGATTTAATTTCTCTAAGAATAAGATAATAGGAAAAATCAGCAAGTTCGTGATTACCAGCTCGCTCATACCAATCTCCCATTTCTGTAAGTGATTTAGAAAATAGATCTAAAACACTCCCGATCCTACTATCAGGTAGACTTCGCTCAATGCTATATAAAACACCTATAGTAAATTGATTTTTTGCTGCATAAGAAATGACGGCATCGACAATAAGTTTATCATCAACACTTTCGAAATTAAGTAGCTCAAAACTCTCAATGACTAAACGCAATGAATCTAAATCACTATATATGCAAAGAGAATTCAGTAACGTAATAACATCATCTTTGGCTTTACTATTAACAAGTACTTCTATAGCAGCACTTCTAATCGCAAACGTATCTGTCTTGTCTAAAATAATACGTTTTAAATCATCGACTAATCTACAGTTAATGTCACTACCATTAAATGCTTCAAGCAATATCAAACGTAACCCAAATATCGTATTTTTTGAAATAATTAATTGTCTTAAATCTTCGATGAGTGGTTCTTGAATTAATCCTCTTATCGAATATTTTTTCCAATCTCTAAATCGAGGATTCTCAATCGCTAATCCTTGCAAAGCCGTAAGCAAGATACTCGCCTCATTTACTGTCAGTACATCTGCATCGCCATATTCAATAAACCCCATAGGATCATTTTTGATGACAATAGACTTAAACGTAGGATCTTGCGCCAGCCAAGCATGAATCCCCCTCAAACTCGCGGGTACTAATCCATCAGAATAGAACAGTGAAAAAAACCGTCTCTTGTTCGTTCCAGAATTTGAGTTTTGAGCCAACCATTTAGCGCCAAGGTATTCACCAATACTACGATGTAGATAACTAAAGCGATCTACTCCAATACTATTAAATAACCTTGCGGTAATGACATCTTTAATATTTTTCGCATTAGGTAATGTGGCAATTTCAGTAAATGATATCTCGCCATCTCCAATATTAGCTGCAGCTTTACGAGTTAAAGCCTCATTTCCGGTGAGTATTAAAGCCGCAAAAGCGGCACCTGCGGCTTGGATTATGGCTTCTTTATCAAGCTGATATTGGGCTTTACTGTCTTTATGCTCACACCACAAAACATCAATCGCACGCTCAAATAGTTCACTACGGCTATTTGGCAACTCACGTTCTTGAGCTACTTTACCAATGAGTTCAAGTGTTTGCGGATTGCCAAGTAACTGATTCAAACCACGAGAATTAAAATGTTGAATAACGACTTCCGCTCTCTCAACTCCAAAGGATAGAGATAAGTACCTCTGAATATCATTATCGCTGAAAGACATTAAGTGCAGTTCTATTGGCTTCTTTGAATAATCCTCCAAAATCGATACCACTGCTGTAGCACTTTGCCAATCAGCAACTCGGCAGGACAAAATAAAAGCTGGACAATTGAGTTGTTGAAGCTTTTTTAAAACAGCATCAACCGCAGTCCCTTCTTTTTGAGAGCTAACTTCATCTAAAGCATCTATAACAAGAACTTGATTACCATCAAAAAGCTTTACTGGATCTTGGCTACGAATAAGCTGCCCTGCTGTGCAATATTTAAAGCCTGACAATTCGCCCAATCGAGCCAGTAAAACTGACTTACCCATTCCAGCTTCGCCCAATATAATTAAAGGCTCGATAAAACTGCTTAGCTCAGTTTCCTTAAGTTCTTTACGGCCATCTTTGTGCTCATACCAAAGAGTCCGCTCAACAATGCCTTTATCCATGTTTGGAAAAACCTTATTCAATACTAATCTTTACCAACTATTTGAACAGCCTAACAAAACTAATTTGGAGATGACAGTACGAAATACAAACATTGAACTGTTAATATGAAAGCCAAAGATAGTCATAAATCCTCTATAAAATCAGCTATCAGACATACACAGGAGTTAACCAAATTAAGCACTATCATGGAAGTGACCGTCCGTGGCATGGATGCCACGTTCGAGCATCCAGGGACGGACTTGCTGCGAGTCACTGGAATGATAGTGCTTAATGGATATGCGGAATTAAAGTTCCCCAATATTTACAAAAGCACGAAGGATTAAGTTGGCATCCCAACAAAACTGTGGGAAAGCCTATTTAAGATAGGCAACGCAGGTGCGGAGTTTGGCTGAGGTTTCTAGGCGTGATGCATAAATCACATAGATTTCAGCGGATTGATGATACTGGGGTAGCACTCTGACTAGTGTACTCGGCTGGTGCCATAATTTTTTTGTGTGCTAGATATAAATATGAGTCGATGATGCTACCAAGATATCGTCTACATTCGGTCTTGCAGCATGATGCTGACACGACCATCAGCACTTACAATAAATGAAGTAAAATGATTAATTGCTCTACATAAAAATAGCCTCAGAAGTGTCAGTAACGACGATTCAGAGGCTATTTTTCAGTAACTATTTTTAGTGACTATTATTTTTAGTGACTATGATGACTTACTGCCGCTTACTTCAATAATGCGGTAGTAATGCCACATGATAATTTAACGTCTATCCTAAACTAACGCCTTAGGATTCGGTCCATATTCATTGTCTGCATGACTATCTTGTACTAAAAAAATCAACAACACTATGATACCAATGATCGGGATCAAAACGATCAACTGCCACCAACCAGATCGCCCAGTATCATGCAGCCTGCGAGTCGCAATACTGATGCTAGGAATAAGTAAGGCAAGAGAGAAAATCAGAGCAAAAAGCTGAGTACCTAATACATAATCAATTGCAGCAACAGCAAAATAGAGCACCAGATAAATAAGGCCAAACATCCAATATTGCTTACGTCTAGCACGGCCACTAAAATCTGCGAACTTTTTTAAACCTTCAATAAAATAATCCATTATCAATCCTATTCCATCAATATAATTTGATATAGCACAATTAGAAGAGCACAACTATTACAACCGATAATGGCATAATAAGCTGAGCTCAAAAATATTATACCCGAATTAAACTCCAGAGTGCCACACTCACAAGTTAACAGTTAATGATTTAAAAATGACTTAACTTCAAAGCCAATAACAGTAATCTACACAATTTGCCATAGTTAATTTGGATGAAACTTGTTATTAAGCCTAATTCTCACTTGACTTAGCTTTGCCAACACAAGGAATATGACTATGCGACTGACTATTCAGTGATGAGTAACCATCAGAATCTGATGCTATGCTTTGTTACATGCCAAACAATGGAGCGATACGCAGCCTTTGTCTCGGTATTGCCAAGCGCCCTATCCAAGGCAAGCGATCTTACTGGGTTATGCAGCTCATACGCCCGATGAGCTGCGGGAAAATATTAAAAAGCTCGCCCATGTCCTTTAATATCAAGCATTAAAAAGCTTGAAAGAAAATCCCGAAGGCGCTGAAGATAGCGACAAACCATGAGAGGGATCGCAAGGTACCTTTGTTGGCAAGGTATAGGATGTGGTACACGAAGCGGGCGACGACATGGGTGATGGCCAGCCACTCAGTGGTGGGATTCACTTTGCCCGTTGCGATTACCACTAATACCGCCAGACCAAACACTAACAGGGACTCGAAGGCATTTTGATGTCCTGCTAAGGCGCGAGCACCAAAACCGGTTAACTGTGCTTGCTGGGCGCGGGGATGATTATTATCATAACCGCCCGCCTTGGCCATCGCCCAAGCGACGGGGCCTTTCGCCAGATACGGCAATAACATGGCAACAAATAGGCAAATAAGTAAAGTATTCATAGGTTAAGCTTCCTTAGATTGTTGTTCGAGTTCTGCTGTTTTAGTTCTGTTCCTACTGCGATTGTAAGTACTGCTGTTTAAGTTCGACTGTTACGAGTGCTGCTACGTGAACTCTAGTTAAAAGTGTATGGGTTAGCGGTGTTATTTCACCATATACATGCCTTCACTTGCGGGGCGACTGAATTTAAAGCCAAATTTTTCATAGAGTTCAGGTACATCGGCCATCAAGGTAATATACGCGCCTTCAAAAGCCTCACGGTCAAGATAGGCCATAATGTACTGCATAATCAGCCGTCCTAAACCTTTGCCTTGGTGCTCGGGATCGACCGCGATATCGACAATTTCAAAGTTCAGTGCGCCGTCGCCAACCACACGTCCCATACCTACAGTTTGATCGGCAAGCTTTATCTGCACGCCATATAAACTCCTAGGTAAAGCCTTAATAGCGCCCGCCAATGGTCTAGGACTTAACCCCGAAATCTGCCGTAAACGGATAAAATCATTGGCTGAGGCAACGTCTTCAAGCACTTGATACATGATATTCCCTATTGTTTTTATTCAGTCGCTTGCTTCAGTAACTAAGCTTCAGTCACTAAGCTTTCAATCGCTTGGCTTTCAATCAATTTTTCAATCACTTAGCTTTCAATCACCTCAAGATCAAAGCCTTCATCCAGAGTCGGCGGCTGAAAATAACCGCTCACATGCCAGAACATCGCCTCGGTATCGAACATAGCGCGCTCAGGGTGACTTTGTCTGCGTTTATCGAGTTGGCTCAAACAAAGCGCATCACTGTGATTCAGATGCATCAACTTATGGGCGGCGCCGCAATCGGTAAAAATGCTTCGAAACCACAGGCGTTGATTCACGGTATTCGCGGGAAAGTCCATCACCACAGATACACCCGAACAGAGCAGTTCCTGCACATGCTTTTTAAGCAAGGGCTTAAGACGAGCGGAATACTTCAGGTAAGTATCAAAATCGTTAATTTCATCGGCATACAGCGCCGCCAGCCATTCATCTTCCGAGATTAAAACGCGGTTTTCGGCCTCGGCAAGTTGTCGCGATAAGGTGGATTTACCTGCGCCCATTTTGCCACAGAGGAATATTAACGTGCCTTTACTGGCTTCTTGCCCTAACGCATTCTGCTCTGCCATCTTCACTCCTTGATACTTTTCTCAGCTAACGATTTCATCTAGTGAGGACACAAATTAACGACAGTACAGAGCATCACATAAAGCATGAACAGCGAGCAAGGCTTAGGGCGGGTTTGAGGTAATAAATTCCCATTAAATTAATGACTATGCAGTGTTTCCACAGCAGGCGTTTCCGCTATTCCCACAATCCAGTTTTAGCTTTCATCACTTTCTTAGATGTCTTATATCACTTCGCCCACTCAGTCATAAATCTATTCGCCCGCTCAGTCTTACATCTCTTCACCAACTGAGTTCGCCTCGCGCTCTGAGCCCTCACCGCTGCCTTAAACCAGAAAAAACCAGAAAATCTCCAAGTATTTAACTCGACCAATAAAATAATAAACCACACTTTTAATCTAATAATTAAGCACTAAAGTAGTAATTTACGCTGCATAATAAAAATATTACCACCACTCATGCTGTGACGATAAATTAAGCGTATGCTAGGGTAAGCATGAAAGGATAACCGTCATAAGTGCAAAGGAGGCTCTATGAGCACTGTCGTTCCGCGTACCGTCACTTCCCCTAAAAAATTCATTATCGGCAAGGGCTTATTAGCTCAAATGCATGATTATGTTAAGGACTTTGGTGACAATGCTTTTATCATCTGCGATGAATTTATCCTCAACCGAGTTGAGAATGAAGCGGTCGCAGGGCTGGATCAAAATGGGATCAGCAACCATCTCGAAAAATTCAACTATGAGTGCAGCGAAGCCGAGATAAAGCGCTTAGGTGCGCTGGCAGAGCAGCATCATACCAATGTAATTGTTGGAGTTGGCGGGGGTAAAACCTTAGATGCCGCCAAAGCCGTCGCCTTCTATCAAAAACGGCCAGTGGTGCTCTACCCAACCATTGCTTCAACCGATGCACCATGTACGGCACTTGCCGTGATCTATTCCGAAACCGGTGAGTTTGAGCGCTATCTGTTTCTGCCACAAAATCCTGATGCTGTTGTTGCCGACACCGCCATTATCGCCGCGGCTCCCGCCCGATTTTTTGCAGCAGGCATAGGCGATGCACTGGCCACTTACTTTGAAGCCCGCGCCTGTTATCAGTCCGATGGCGTCAATCTTGTATTGAAAAAACCTTCCCGCACTGGGCTGGGATTAGCGCAGCTTTGCTATCAATTACTGACTGAAAATGTTGAAGCCGCTATGGATGCGGTGAGAAACAAGATAGTCACCCCCGCACTTGAGCAAACCATTGAAGCGACGATTTATCTCAGTGGTGTCGGGGCCGAAGCGGGCGGATTAGCCGCAGCCCATGCTGTGAACAATGGTATGTCGGCAGTAGCTGACCTACATAAAGCCCAGCACGGCGAGAAAGTGGTGTTTGGCTTGCTCACCCAGCTAGTACTCGAAAATGCCCCAAAAAGCGAAATCGATAACGTCATTCACATCATCAAAACCGCGGGACTGCCGCTCACGCTCGCCGATTTGGGGCTAAAAACCTTTGTCGAAGTAGAGTGGCGCAAAGTGGCTGAGATTGCCTGCGCTGAAGGCGACACTATGGGCAATATGCCGATGCAGTTAACCGCCGACGATGTCTATCAAGCCATGATCGCCGCCAATGCCATGGCTGAACGCTATAAAAAGCTTGCGGTTTAAAACAGTTAAAAACGCCTCTGGCAGGCGCCCATCATCCCTTTGATATGTTTATCAAAGTTAACGGATGTGGCTAAAATTCAGCCTGCCACTGCGCGAGTTTAAAGCTCATCAATCAACCCGTTGCCTCACCTCTATGGTCAGCAAGATGGCAAGGGAGATAACAACGGACACGATATTTCCACCCTCGATGCCAAGAGTTGGCATTTACTCTCTATTCGTTGAACGCTTGGAGGAACATATGGCTTATGCAACGATCAATCCCTTTACGGGAGAGCTAGTTAAAGAATTTCCAAATGCAACAGATACCGAAGTCACGCAGGCGATAGAATCCGCCCATCAGGCATTTTTAAGTTGGCGAACCACGCCTTTTGCCGACAAGGCCGCCGTACTCACTAAAGCCGCTCACATCCTCAGAGACAGCAAGCCTGCTTACGCTAAATTGCTGACCTTAGAAATGGGCAAAGTCACCGCAGAAGCTGAGGCAGAGGTCGAACTGTCGGCGCAAATTTTCGAATACTACGCCGAACATGCCGAGCGATTGTTAGCCCCACAAAAACTGCCCGTTGCCGATCCCGCCGAAGGTGAAGCGATACTGGTTAACGAGCCGCTGGGCGTATTGCTGGCCATCGAACCTTGGAACTTCCCCTACTATCAAATTGCTCGCATCCTCGCGCCGCAGCTTGCTGCCGGTAATACCCTACTGCTCAAGCATGCGTCTAATGTGCCCCAGTGCGCCGCCGCATTTGAAGGTCTAATGCGCGATGCCGGATTACCCGCAGGCGCATTCCAAAACCTGTACGCCACTCGAGAACAAATAGGACAGATCATCAACTCACCCAAAGTACATGGGGTTGCCCTCACAGGCTCAGAAGATGCGGGATCGCACATTGCGGCTCAGGCCGGTAAGGCGCTGAAAAAGTCCACCCTCGAACTGGGTGGCGCAGATGCTTTTATCGTACTTGAAGACGCCGAACTGCCAAAAACCATTGATTGGGCTGTATTTGGTCGTCACTGGAATGCGGGTCAGGTCTGCACCTCATCTAAGCGGATGATCTTAGTTGAAGCCATTTATGATGAATTTATGCAAGGCTATATCAAAGGGATCGAAGCCTTAAAAGCGGGCGATCCTATGGATCCCACCACCACACTGGCACCGCTGTCTTCCCAAGGCGCCGCCGATGAGTTGAAGCAGAAAATCCGTGATGCCGTAAAACACGGCGCGACCGCGACCGAAGTGGGGCCAAAAGTGCCGCAGCAAGGCGCCTTTGTGCAGCCAACAATACTGACAAACCTGACGCCAGATAATCCCGCCTACTATTGGGAATTCTTCGGTCCTGTGTCCAGTATCCACAAAGTGAAGGATGAGCAAGCAGCGATTGCCGTTGCCAATGACTCGCCCTTTGGACTGGGTGGCTCAGTGTTTACCGCCGATACCAAACGCGGGCTGGCGGTCGCTAAGCAGGTTTCCACTGGCATGATGTTTGTTAATCATCCGACTATGGTCAAGGCCGATTTGCCCTTTGGTGGCGTGCGCCGCTCAGGTTATGGCCGCGAGTTGATTGATTTAGGATTGAAAGAGTTTGTAAACCACAAGCTGATTGATGTGGTCGATATAAACGCACCTTTCTAACTCCTTAAACAATAGCGAAATCGGACTAAACGCCTGACGGAATAATCTGTTAGGCGTTTTTATTTAACGCGCTTTATCCAAGGCATCACATAGGGCTTGAACGCCAAGTAAGGCTCTGGGCGTCGCGCGATGTAATAAATCGGCATTGAGTTGATAAATATGCTGTTTTTTAACGGCGGGAATTTCGGGCCATTGGCTCCAATCGACACCTTTAACATTGCCTTCCTCTTGGCTTTGCAAAATCACCTCGGGCAAGGTCAGCAACACATTTTCTAAACTCACCTGCGGGTAATCACTGGCGGCATCGTAAAACACATTTTGGCCATGACAGACACTGAGGATTTGTTGGATCCAACTGTTTTTAGAAACCGTCATCAAGGGCGTAGACCAGAGTTGATAAAACACTTTAGGCTCTGATTTACTGGCATTATCAGTCCGTAAACGGATAAGTTCGGCGCGATACGCAGCAGCGGCCTTACTCGCCTCTTCAACATGGCCAGTTAATTTACCTAGCTCTTCCAGTTCCTTGGCAACCCCTTCTAAAGTTTTGGGATCGCTACCATAAAGGTTAAAACCCAGAGCCTTAAGTTGATTGATATCTTCGGCTTTATTGCCCGTATCCCACACCACAATCAGATCGGGATTAAGCTCCATCACCCGCTCCATTTGAATGCCATAGTAACCCCCAATACGCGGGATTTTTTTGGCTGCCTCGGGATAATCCGCATAATCGGTTGCGGCCACTATGGCATCACCCGCGCCTATGGCGTAGAGCATTTCTACCGCGTGGGGCGAGAGCGCAATAATGCGTTTAGCGGGATTGGCCAACACGCTGTGGGGAACTAACAAGCAGAGCCCAAAAAAGAGTCCAGCTAAGTGTCGCTTAATCATGATATGCCTTAATTTTTAAAGAATTAAACTAGCTGCTCTGGCCAGCCATAGTGTTCGATATAGGTTTGTAGATTCTTGGGGCGATAGCTAGGATCTTGATCCCAGCGGGCCTTGACCGAATGATGCAAAAGCACTGGGACTTGCTCAGGGTCGAGTGGCCGCAAGTATTCCTGCTTTATCCGATAAAAGCTGCGCCTCGAATCATGCAAGGTGGCTAACGGACTCGGATGCGCACTCGCGGCTAAGTGTGGCTCTAGGCTTAAATCAAATTTCTGCGCCTCGGATATCATCCACAGCAGCGCATTGTCCGACAGCAATGCACCGTCTTTATCGGGTTTATAACTGCCGCCAATATTGCTATGGGCACCGGCAAACCACACTTGTTGCATGTCCATATTGTCGCGCATTTGCCAAATGGTGGGCTCAAAGTCACTGCGGTGTTCGTCTATGGCTAAGGCATGGCGGGCAACGCGCACATTGCGGCCAATTTTAGTGTCGTAAAACTCATCTTTATCTTCGAACAAGCCTAAAAATGAAATAGGGATCCCCATAGCACCAACGGTATCCCACACACCAACAAACTTGATTTCCCGTGATTCATGACTGTATCTCGCTCTAAATTCGAGGGATTTTTCACCATCAGGCGCAAAGGGCGCACTGCTTTTTTTATAGTGGTCGAAAGCTTGTTGAATCAACGCCGCATCGGGGCGTTTAAGTATGCCGCAGTTATTAATCAAGCCACACAAGCAACGCACAGTGTAAGCACCGCGGCTAAAACCAAAGAGATAAATCTCATCGCCTGGGGAATAGTTTTGCACTATGTAGCGATACCCATCCATGATGTTTTTATGTAAACCGCGCCCTGTTGCGCCACCGATGGTTTGATCGTAATAGGAACCCACGCCCCAATCATAAAATACCTGCTGGGGTTTACCATCAGCAGCTATCGGGCTGATAGCACGCGCGAGGCGCAGCACATTGGTTGGGAAATCGACCTTAAGATCTTTCTCGGGCCGATTCCAAGTCCCATCGGCACAAATCACGATACGCTTATTCATAGGATCATCCTTGAGAACACTTTGAACGTTGAACGGTAAGTGACTAACGGCTAGTAGTGGCTAAAGGCCTAGCTGCCAGCCAATAACAAATAGTCGCTTATGCGCCGGCTTTTACAAAGTTCGATTAGTAATCAAAACCTTGCTGCGCCTTGATACCCGCTTCGAAGGCGTGTTTCAGCGGTTGCACTTCGCTCACAGTATCGGCAAACTCGATGATGGCACGGTGGCAAGCACGACCCGTGATAATCACATGCTGCATCGGTGGGCGATTTTTAAGTGCGCTAAGCACACGTTCCACATCCAAATAGTGATAGCTCACCATGTAGGTCAGCTCATCCAGCATCAAGCAGTCAATCGACTCATCTTGCAGCAGCTTTTCAGCGGCTTCCCAAGCGAGCACAGCGGCGGCGGTATCCTTTTCTTTATCTTGGGTTTCCCAGGTAAAACCTGTGCCCATTACATGAAACTCAACCCCTGCACCTTCGAGTAAATTGCGCTCACCGCACTCCCAAGTGCCTTTGATAAATTGCACTACCGCGGCTTTTTTACCGTGACCGACGGCGCGGGCCACTGTGCCAAAACCTGAGGTCGATTTGCCTTTACCGTTACCGGTTAACACCAGCAGAATCCCCTTCTCCTCTTGGGCGGCGGCAATTTTAGCATCCACACCGGCTTTCACTTTCTGTTGGCGAGCCTTGTGGCGTTCGGCCTTGATTTGCGCTTGTTCGTTGTCGTTTTGTGCTGTCATGGTCTTCTCTTCACTCTGCTGCTAAAAATGTCTGCTTGTATAAATGGTTCAATTTGTAAATGCCGCTCTCTTAATATCCGTTCTTTGCCGAATTCAACGCCGAACTGCAGCATCCAAAATAGTCTGTAATTTTTGCATGTCTAGATGCTCGGCTAGCACATCGGCTAAACGCTCGAGTTGCTGCTCACGTATTTGATTGATATCTATGGTCTTAGCATCGTTTAATCCCGCCCAGCGCAAAATCAACTGACAGGCATCAGGGCTATCAAATAGCCCATGTAAATAAGTACCTAAGATTTGCCCATCATCACTTTGCAGGCCATCGGCAAAACTCATCGCTGGCGCAGCTAAGCTTGTCGATTCTGGGATTAACTGCAAGGGCGCATTCGTTTGTTCAAGCCTAGGGATAAGATAACTTGATTCGCCGCAGTGGATTTCATAACCCTGCACAGCAACTGTTTGCCCAAGTAACCTTAGCTCACCACTCACCCGCCGTAACTGTTTATCGGCTTTAAGTTCTGTACACAATGGCAAGTAGCCAAGCCCTGCTGTGTCGCCCGCACAGTCTTCAATCCCTAAGGGATCGGCAATGCTTTGACCTAACATTTGGTAACCGCCGCAAATACCGAGCACTTTGCCGCCGTAACGCAGGTGTGTGTCGATATCCTTATCCCAACCTTGCTGGCGTAAAAAGGCCAAATCGGCGCGTACATTCTTACTGCCGGGTAAGATCAATACATCGGCTGCGGGCAAATGAGTGGCGTGACTCGCGGTTTGGGTTTGCAATGACACATAGTCAAAATCGATATCTGGATGCAACCGCAGCGGATCAAAATCCGTGTGATTACTGATCCTTGGGTACACTAATACCCGCACTTTTAAACGGCTGTTAGCGCCTTTAGATGGCGAGCTTATCAGCGCATCTTCGGCATCGAGATGTAAATCATGCAGATAAGGCAACACGCCTAAAACAGGCTTGTTCGTATAGGCTTCAAGCCAATCGAGGCCAGATTGCAATAGGCTAATATCGCCACGGAAACGGTTGATCACAAAGCCCTTTACCCGCGCCTGTTCAGACTCAGATAACAGCGCCAAGGTCCCGACCAAATGGGCAAATACGCCGCCCTTATCAATATCGGCAATGATAATCACAGGGCAATCCACAGCTTCGGCAAATCCCATGTTGGCAATATCACCTTCACGCAGATTGATCTCCGCTGGGCTGCCCGCGCCTTCCACCACTATGGTTTGATACTGGCCACTTAACCGCTCGAAGGATTCCAGCACAGCACCGAGCGCCATTGCCTTGTAGTCCTTAGATTTAGGCCCAAAAAAGGCCGAGGCTTCCAGCGTCGTCAAGGCTTTACCGTGAACGATAATTTGCGCGCCCGTATCCGAGCTAGGTTTAAGCAGTATGGGATTAAAATCGGTATGGGGCTCAAGATAACAGGCCACGGCTTGCAACGCCTGTGCGCGGCCAATCTCGCCGCCATCAATAGTCACTGCGCTATTGAGCGCCATGTTTTGCGGCTTAAAGGGCGCAACCTTTACGCCCTCTCGGGCGAGCAAACGACAAATCCCCGCCACTAAGGTGCTTTTACCCGCATCGGACGTTGTGCCCTGCACCATCAAGACTTTTGTACGCCGAGGTGAATTAACCGCAGGTCTATTCACTGCGAGATTCACCGCAAGATTAGCAGCAGAATGAATAGCTAAAGCGTTAGCGGTATCAAGTGCATTTGCACAGCCTGTGTTGTCTGTGTTTGGAGAGGGCATAGGGCTAAAAAACTTATTCTAGTTTGCAGGGATAAAGATAAAGCTCAGTCTCAACATCACTTAACTTATTTAGATTACAGTGGTTTGAGTGCCAAGGGTAAACCCGCGACCACTAAGGTGACATTGTCAGCTAAGGCGGCAACGGCTTGGTTTAACCAGCCCGCTTCATCAACAAATTGTCGGCTCAACTCACCTAAGGGCACGATACCAGAGCCTACTTCGTTACTGATCAACACCACCACACCTTCAAGCTCGGCAAGGGAATCCACAAAAGCGCTTTTCTCTGCCTGCCAACTCGCCAAAGCTTCATCGTTAGAGGTTGAACTGGCAGAGGTTATAAAGTCAGTCGCATGCCACTCAGTCGATGCTGGTTCATCATCAATCTTGGCGCTGGATGCGAGTAATTGATTGGTTAACCAAAGGGTTAAACAGTCCACTAAAATCACTCGCCCAGGTTTTGCTAAGCGTTTTAACAGTGCCGTAAGGGCGAGGGATTCTTCAAACAATTGCCATTCGATACCATCGTCCGTTCGTCCCGCTTGATGCTTGGCGATACGGGTCGCCATTTCATCATCCAGCGCCTGCGCCGTGGCCACATAGCAGGCATCGAAGCCAAGCGCTGTGTACTGGCGCACTAAGGCTTCACCGTAGCGGCTCTTACCGCTACGGGCGCCGCCTAGGACGAGGTGGATCACAGTATGTTACCTACAACGAGCAATACAAAATAACACACGATTTCAGCTATTTGCTGCGCCGCGCCTAAGGTATCACCCGTGTAACCGCCAATCTGGCGTCTAAAGATCACTATGATCAAACGGCGCAGTCCTATCATCACCAATAGCAATGACAATGCCGCTAACCCCTTGAGGAATAACAGTACTAATACGCCGCTGGCGATCAGGATAAGCAGCTCATTAATGCCTTGATGTTGCGATAGCGGCTTAGACTTACTGGTCTCGTCATCACGGACATATTTTTCACTAAAGATGATGCTTGCTGATACCACGCGGCTCACTGTGTGGGCGACGATAAGTGCCGAGCCCGCCACCACAGGATCGTACAGTGCCAACTCAACTAACAACTGCCATTTCAGCAGCAGGGCCAAGATCAACGCCAGTGCACCATAACTGCCAAGGCGCGAGTCTTTCATGATCCGCAGCTTGTCTTCCGCCGTCCAACCACCGCCAAAACCGTCGAAGGTATCGGCTAGGCCATCCTCGTGAAATCCGCCCGTGAGCAAGACGCCGACCAACATAGCTAACAGCACAGAGACACCGGCGGGGAGCCAGTTCTGCGTCAGCCAAAACACTATGGCACTTAACAGGCCGACCAAAAGACCGACGAGACCGAAATAACGGCTGGCCTTATTCAACTTATCGCTATCGACTTCGACCCACTTAGGCATAGGAATGCGGGTAAAATAGCCCATGGCAACTAAAAACAAATCTATCTCTTTGTGCCAGCTTTCGCGTTCTGACATAAAGTATCCTTAGTGAATTAACACTTGCTACAAGGTTTAAGATTAAAACGGTTGGCTAAAAAGTTATTATTTTAAATAAGTAAAATAAGCGACTTAGCAGCGCACATCATACAACAGCCTCAATCCCCGCATCACTAAAACTCGCCATTTGATTGTAAAAATTTACTGAGGCTTGAATAAGCGGCAACGCCAAAGCTGCGCCAGTACCTTCGCCTAATCTTAGCCCGAGGGATAATAAAGGTTTCGCCTGCAAAAACTCTAACATCCGCTGATGGCCTTGCTCGTCTGACTGGTGGGCAAAAATCAAATAATCACGCACATTAGGGGCGATTTGCACCGCGACTAATGCTGCCGCTGTCGCGATAAAACCGTCCACGACCACCAGCATTTTACGCTCGGCGGCAGCTAACATAGCCCCCGTCATCTGCACAATTTCAAAGCCACCTAGACAAGCTAACACTGATTTGGGCCCAGTTAAGGCGCTTTGATGCAGCAATAACGCAAGCTCAATCAGCATCAATTTACGTTCTAAGGTTTCGCTATTAATGCCCGTGCCTCGGCCGACACAATCAATCACATCCAGCTGCATGATCGCCGCCATAATGGCCGCCGCCGCTGAGGTATTGCCTATGCCCATTTCGCCAAAGGCGACTAAGTTACAACCTGCTTGATGGTGACGTTCAATCAAATCGCGCGCCATCGCAAAGCCTTTATCGACGGTTTCCAGCGCCATTGCGGGCTCTAAATGAATTGCCCCTGTGCCCGCGCCAAGACGTTGATCGATAATGCCTTCAACCCCTTCGACTGGCGTTAAAATGCCGCAATCGATCACTTCGAGCCTAAAGCCCACCTGCCGACAAAAAACGTTAATCGCCGCACCACCATGGGCAAAGTTTTGCACCATTTGGCGCGTCACTTCGCTTGGGGCAATCGACACGACTTCTGCGGCAATACCATGATCACCCGCAAACACTAACATGGTTGGATGAACAATTTTCAGCACAGTATTTTGTGGCTGATCCGTTTGTTGCAAATCAGTCGCTTGCACGCGGGCAATCTGTAAGGCTAAGGATTCGAGCTGACCTAAGGCGCCGGGCGGCTTAGTCTTAAGATCTATTTTCTGCTGGATCAATGGATCCTGCGCTTTGCTCACAGTGCTGATTTGAAAAGACACGGCTGACTGAGACATCCACACTCCACTTATTATCTTAAATAACCACAACGCATCCCGCGTCTATGACTAACATGTCCAATTTTGCATTTCCAATCGCGGGGCAGATATCAACAGAAATGCTGATTATCCCGCCAGTCTGCGCTTGCTAGATGACTCTAGGATTACGTTCTGACTAGGTGCTTACGCCATGACTCTACGTTTACGCAAAATCAGCAAAAAGAACATGCTACCTATGGCCGCCGTGATAATGCCCACGGGCAACTCTTGATTCCCCAATAAACAGCGCGCTAATACATCAATCCACACCATAAATAAGCCGCCTACCAGCGCCGTTAATAAAATCGGCTGACGACCGGGAAACAGCATGCGTACTGTGTGGGGAATCATTAACCCGACAAAACCGATACCGCCACAGGTAGCCACCAAAATAGCGGTAATCAAGGAGCAGAGCAGCAACATATTGAGCCGCAGCTTAGGCACATTCACCCCTAAGGTATGCGCCGTTTCATCCCCCGCCTGCAACGCCATGATCTGCCGTTTCATGCCTAAAATAATGAACAAACTCGCGCCAATCACCAGTGTTGGCAGCACTAATAAGGACCAACTGGCCTTGGCGAAACTGCCTAAACTCCAAAACAGCACAGAAGCCGTCGCCTGCGGACTGGCGAAATACAACAACAAACTTGTTAACGCGCCAAACATAAAGGAGGTCGCCACGCCTGAGAGCAACATGCGTTCCACTTGGCTATTGAGCCCAAGGCCAGACAAGGCCAGCACTATCAGTACCGACAAACTGGCGCCAATAAAAGCGCCGAAGGGCAAGCTAAACCAAAGCAAACCCGACAAGGCGCCCGAACCACTAAAAATCCCCGAGTTCGCCGCCATACCCGCATTCTCAAAAAATCCAGAGCCAGTGAATAACGTCAACATCACCACAGCGCCAAAGGACGCGCCTGAGCTAATGCCAAACAAATAAGGGTCAGCCAGCGGATTGCGGGTAACGGTTTGCAGCACACTGCCCGCCAAGGACAAACCCGCCCCTGCCACAAAGGCCAGTAAAATACGCGGCAGTCTGAGCTCCATCACGATGCGCTCCGTCATGCCATTGGCTTGAGTGAGGTTGGCCATTTTATTGATAAACACTTGGATAACATCCATAAAACTGATGTTCGCCGCGCCAAAACTCGTGGCGGCAATGGGGGTTATCAAAGTGATTATGCCTAATGCGACCAGCATCAGTTGTTGTCTCGTCAAAGGTGTCACGATACGCCCCAAATGTAAGATGAAATGCTGTTTACTCCCTGAATCATCCGCCCTCGCCTCGCTCAGCCAAAGCATCAGCCATGCTGTGCGTCGAATCATGGTAGCCATAAAAGTAGCTGATTAAGGGCTTTTTATGTTGTGGATGGGTCGACACCTGAGCGCACACGCCGAACACATCGCCAATTCGCGCCTCGGTTAATACCTCAGTTGGCGTGCCCATAGCGCTGACTTCACCGTTATGGATCAACAACAAACTGTCGCACAGGGCGCTGGCTAAATTGAGATCGTGAATAGAGGCAATCACGCTGATGCCAAGGCTACGCACCAATTCGAGGATTTGGATTTGATAACGCACATCGAGGTGGTTGGTTGGCTCGTCGAGGATCAGCAGTTGCGGCTGCTGCACTATGGCACGGGCGATTAAGGCACGCTGCTTTTCACCGCCAGATAAGTGCTCGTACTGTTGATGCATCTTATGACTCAGGCCGACTTTCTCTAAGGCTTTGGCAATGCGCTCGCCATCACAGCTCGAATTGGTATCGAACATGCCCTTATGCGGTGTTAAGCCCATGCTGACCAATTGCTCTGTGGTTAAATCGAAATAGTGCGGCGTGTCTTGCTGCACTACGGCAACGCGGCAGGCAAACGCTTTGGGCGATAAACGCTCAATATCTTGATCAAACAGGGTAATTTTGCCCTGAGTCGGGCGAACAAAGCGATACAAACAGCGTAGCAAGCTAGACTTACCCGCACCGTTAGGCCCAATCAAACCCAACATCTGCCCCGTTGGCAGCGCAAAGTTAATATTGGAAAGAATGGTTTTGCCATCGATACACCAGCTTAACTGGCTGACATCGAGCGCGACCGTCTGGCTCGCTGATGGGCGAGTGTCGCTGTCATTCAAAGCATGGCTCGTTTGGATGGCAGAGAGTTTCACCAAAGTGGTGCTCCTAGCGAGTCCAAACCTGAATTAATAAAGGTTGTGCACATTGTCATCGGCTCCCTCGAGTCACCCGCTCGAGAACTAAGGCTGCACGCAGCGATAACAGAAATAGGCAGGTCTCCTGACTCGTCACTTTTTGTATTAAAAACAATATAAAAAGTTACTCACAGTTGCGGGCACAGTTCGGGCTGACTGACAAGCAGCTCCCCGATTCCCTATTATGTTGAGATTGATTTCAAGCCTTTGCAGTGTACGCTGGCAATCGTTGCCACAGAACACACTCGCACCACTCAAAACTCCCAACACCTATTTCTGTGACGTCATCCGATACGCTATCGCAAGCCTTGCAAGGCCGCGTGCGTCGGGGACGTCAGGAAAAAGCATTATCCTATATTTACCTTAATAGGCAATCGACAATCACGCTGGTAAGACAAGAAAAATCTTCACCTTAGGGCAACGCGGATCACTCGCAGCGCCCGCTCGGCCAATCTAAACGCCAGTAACAAACGCCGTGTTCATCTTGCAGCACATTAATGCTCACCACGGCCGCCACGGGTAAATCGAGTTGACTGTAAAATCCCACCGCCCGTTCAACCCCAAGGGCGCGCGCCATTAAGTGACGGATCACTCCGCCGTGGGTCACGACCCATACTTTGGCAGCCACGCCCGCTCCCGCAGCCAGCTCGGCGTTATCTGAGTCGACGGTCAATCGTTCAAACTCGGCGGCAAGTATCTGGTCAATTGCGCCATTCACCCGCGACTCGAAACTGGCCATAGTCTCCCCATTAGGCGGCGGTGTTTGCCAAGGGTTTTGCCAATAGGCCGCTAAACGTTCGCCCTCTTGCTGATACAGCTCATCGAGTCGACAACCGTCCCAATCGCCAAAGTCGATTTCCTGTAAACCCGACAAAAACTGCGCCTGCAATGGCCTTGACTCAGATACCAGCGCCGCCGTCGAATGCAGCTCGGCGGCAAAGGCTTGGGCAAATTCGGCGCAGCGGCGTGAAGTCGAACTATAAATCGCGCTGCAGGTACTTGCCTGCGCCTCAACAGCAGCCGACATTTGCTGCCAGCCCTTTTCGCTTAAAGGCACATCCACACGGCCGCGTAAAATGGCGCCGCCTTCACACTCGCCGTGGCGTAACAATAACAATCGAACTTGTTTCATCGTATTCCTATGTCTATCACTCATGGCACATTTTGTTGAAAGCCCACATTAGACCCGTCGTCCTATATACTCAATTACGCCCTAGCCCAACAACTAGCTCTACAACTAGTCCTAAAAAAAGAGCCGTTAAACTGGGTGAAAAGTGGTGATAGGACTCAATTGTCGTCAGTCAATTTTGACCTTGCCCTGACAATCATAAGTCGCGTATTATGGACGTCTATACGTTTAAATGTCCAAAAACATTTTATAAAAACAAGTATCCAAAAACAAATGTCGATAGACCAGAATAAAATGCACTTTGCATAACAAGGGTCGATGCTTGGACTTAACTTAGCTGTATTTAAGGTAATTATTTATGACGATACCCTCTACCAAAGCCGGCCAGATATTGGCAGACATTCGTAAACAGCTTGCTGAGCGCATTCTAATCTTAGACGGTGCCATGGGCACTATGATCCAAGGCTACAAGCTGGAAGAAGAGGACTATCGCGGCGAACGCTTTAAAGATTGGCACACAGATGTCAAAGGTAACAACGACCTCTTGGTCTTGTCGCAACCCCACATCATCAAACAAATTCACACCGACTACTTAAACGCCGGTGCCGACATCATTGAAACCAACACCTTTAATGCTACGACTATCGCCATGGCCGACTACGACATGCAGTCGCTGTCCGCCGAAATTAACTTAGTCGGCGCGCGCCTCGCCCGTGAAGCCTGTGATGAAGTGTTTGCTGCAACAGGCATTCCGCGCTACGTCGCCGGTGTGTTAGGCCCCACTAACCGTACGTGTTCGATTAGCCCTGATGTGAACGACCCAGGCTATCGTAACGTCAGCTTCGATGAGTTAGTCAGCGCTTACCGAGAATCCACTAAGGCGCTGATTGAAGGCGGCGCAGATATCATTATGGTCGAGACCATATTCGATACCTTAAATGCCAAAGCCGCACTGTTTGCGATTGAATCGGTATTTGATGACTTATTTGGTCAGCATTCTAAAGACAGATTGCCAATCATGATTTCGGGTACCATTACCGATGCCTCAGGTCGTACCCTTACGGGTCAAACCACCGAAGCTTTTTATAATTCCCTGCGCCATATCAAGCCCTTATCTATCGGCCTTAACTGTGCACTTGGGCCAAAAGAGCTGCGCCCGTACGTCGAAGAATTATCCCGTATCGCCGAATGTTATGTGTCGGCGCATCCAAATGCAGGCCTGCCGAACGAGTTTGGCGGTTACGATGAAACCCCAGAGGACATGGCGAACGTGATTGAAGATTGGGCGCGCGAAGGCATGCTCAATATTATCGGTGGTTGCTGTGGTAGTACGCCTGAACATATCCGCGTTATTCGCGAAGCGGTCGACAGACATAACCCGCGCGTGTTGCCCGATATTCCCGTAGCCTGCCGCCTTGCCGGTTTGGAACCACTGACTATCGACGCCCAATCCCTGTTCGTTAACGTGGGTGAGCGCACCAACGTCACAGGCTCGGCTAAGTTTTTAAAGTTGATCAAAGAAGGCAAGTTTGAGCAAGCGCTCGATGTCGCCCGCGAGCAGGTCGAAAGCGGCGCGCAAATCATCGACATCAACATGGACGAAGGCATGCTCGATGGCGCCGAGATCATGCACAAGTTTTTGAACTTGATTGCCTCTGAGCCTGACATCAGCCGCGTACCTATTATGATCGACTCCTCTAAGTGGGAAGTGATCGAAGCTGGCCTCAAATGTATTCAAGGCAAGGGCATAGTTAACTCTATTTCCCTCAAAGAAGGCGAAGCCAAGTTTATTGAGCAAGCCACCTTAGTGAAACGCTACGGCGCGGCCGCCATTATCATGGCATTCGACGAGCAAGGTCAGGCCGACACTAAGGCGCGTAAAATCGAAATTTGTACCCGCGCCTATCGGGTATTGGTCGATAAGGTCGGCTTTCCGCCCGAAGACATCATTTTCGACCCGAACATTTTCGCCATCGCCACAGGGATTGATGAACACGACAACTATGCCGTCGATTTTATTGATGCCATTAAAGCGATTAAAGCCACCCTGCCCCACGCGATGATTTCGGGCGGTGTGTCGAACGTGTCGTTCTCGTTCCGCGGTAACAACCCAGTGCGCGAGGCAATTCACGCGGTGTTCCTGTACCACGCCATCAAAGTCGGCATGGACATGGGCATAGTCAACGCGGGTCAGTTAGCCATTTACGACGATATCGATCCTGAACTTAAAGTACGGGTCGAAAACGTAGTGCTTAACTTGCCCTGCCCAGTTGAAGGCTCAAGCAATACCGAGCAGCTACTTGAAATCGCAGAGAAATTCCGCGGTGATGGCGCACAGGTGGGTAAGAAAGAAGATTTAGAATGGCGCAGCTGGCCAGTGAGCCAACGCTTATCCCATGCGCTCGTGAAAGGTATTACCGAATTTATCGATGAAGATACCGAAGCCGCCCGCCAAGAAGCGAAACGTCCGCTGGATGTGATTGAAGGCGCCTTGATGGACGGCATGAACGTGGTCGGCGACTTGTTCGGCTCAGGCAAGATGTTCCTGCCACAGGTGGTGAAATCGGCGCGGGTGATGAAAAAAGCCGTGGCTTACTTAAACCCCTATATCGAGCTGGAAAAGGTTGAAGGCCAATCTAACGGCAAGATCTTGATGGTGACGGTAAAAGGCGACGTGCACGATATCGGCAAAAATATCGTCGGCGTGGTGCTCGCCTGTAACGGTTTTGAGGTATTCGATTTAGGTGTGATGGTGTCGGTGGAGCGAATTCTCGACGCCGTGAAAGAACACAATATCGATATCATCGGCATGTCGGGCCTCATCACGCCGAGTCTGGACGAGATGGTGCATAACGTGAAAACCTTCCACCGCGAAGGCTTAACCATTCCGGCGATTATCGGCGGCGCCACTTGCTCAAAAATCCACACAGCGGTGAAGATTGCGCCCCATTATCCCCATGGCGCCATTTATATCGCCGATGCGTCCCGCGCCGTGCCTATGGTGAGTAAACTCATCAACAACGAAACACGCCAAGCGACCATAGACGAAACCTATGCCGAATACGACGACATGCGTACTAAGCGTTTATCCCAAGCCAAGCGCAAAGAGATAGTGTCACTCGAAGCGGCCCGTGAAAACCGCTGCCAACACGATTGGGCCAATTACACCCCGTTCACGCCAAACGTGCTCGGTCGCCAAGTGTTTGATAATTATCCGTTAGAAGATTTAGTCGAGCGTATCGACTGGACACCGTTTTTCCGCTCGTGGGAACTGCATGGCCATTACCCTGAAATCCTCACCGATAAAGTGGTCGGCGTCGAGGCGCAAAAGCTGTTCGCCGATGGTCAGGCCATGCTCAAACAAATCATCGAAGAAAAGTGGCTCACGGCGAAAGCGGTTATCGGCTTATTCCCTGCCAATACAGTCAATTACGACGATATCGAGCTCTACACAGATGAGTCGCGCACCACAGTCGAAATGACCACACATCACCTGCGGATGCAGCTTGAGCGTGTCGGTAACGACAACTTCTGTCTATCTGACTTTGTTGCGCCAAAAGACTCAGGCGTCGCCGATTACATGGGCGGCTTTGCGGTGACCACAGGCCACGGCATCGACGAACATGTGGCACGTTTTGAAGCCAACCACGACGACTACAACGCCATCATGCTCAAATGCTTAGCCGACCGTTTGGCCGAAGCCTTTGCCGAGCGGATGCACGAACGCGTGCGTAAAGAGTTTTGGGGTTATGCGGCCGACGAGCAGTTAAGCAACGAAGCCTTAATCCGCGAGAAATACAAAGGCATACGCCCCGCACCGGGCTACCCAGCTTGCCCAGACCACACCGAAAAAGGCTTGTTATGGGACTTGCTCAAGCCCGATGAAACTATCGACTTGAACATCACCGAAAGCTACGCCATGTTCCCCACAGCAGCAGTATCAGGCTGGTATTTTGCCCACCCGAAATCACGCTACTTTGGTGTGAGTAACATAGGCCGCGATCAAGTGGAAGATTATGCCAAGCGTAAAGGGATGACTGTAGCTGAGACGGAGAAGTGGCTGGCGCCAGTGTTAGATTATGATCCCGAGTAATCATTGGTACTCGTTAATGCCCAAGTTTCACTTGGGAAATTAGACAAAATGTGGAATTAAGGGGCTGAGTCAAGTCATCACCCCTTAATTTTTTGGTTTTAATTTTTAAATTTAAAATCAAAATCAAAATCAAAGTCGTGGAATTCCATTCCACACCAGGGCAAGAAGGGGATCAACAGCAATCCCCCTCTTGCATCTCCCCTTGCCGCCCCTAACGAAGTTACATGCATTAGTTACCTGTCTCATACTCCAATAAAAATCGCCTAACGGCTCAGATGGCACATCCATGTGCCCCCGAGCCTGCGCCATCATCCATGATGCCGCCACGGCATTTTTATCTGCGTATTTCGACAACTTCGCCGGGGATCGGTGAACTTCTCTGATATTAGAATTCACTTTTCGCATTGAAAGAGTTATGCCAACTCCACACGCCTTATTGTCCTCAACTTACCAATTTATATAGTAGACTCAAGCTTATTATTGATACTTTTATAAACTAAATATAAGTGTATCAACTCAACCAAAGCGAAATTAACTATTACGACGGTGAAATATTGTAGATCACCCATAGACCATAAGTTAAATAAAAAGAAAACTTCTAGATATCGAAACTTAGACCACCTAAAGTAATTTGACGGATAATCTTTACCTATAAGCATAGGTAACACTTTAAAATTAAAAGTGACTGCAATAGCAATATATACACAAAGCATGCTAAGTAACGAAAATAATAACTTGAAGCTAAAAATATTCATCTGCATAAAAATCGATTCAGACTTAAATTCAACTATCAAATCAACTGCAAGGCCGATAACAAGTGTCAAAGCAAGCACTATGCTCGTACCAAAAAAACTAATTTTTTCATGCAATTTCCTAAAGATAAAAATTGTGAAATCCCATTCAACACAATGATAAAAAGAGTTAACGAGGGGTATTTAAATGTGACTGAAGTTGATTAATTCGCTCTGGGATCAAATCCATTTTATTGTCGGTGTTTAAGTCATCACAGTTTTCAGCAACAACCCGTTCTACACCAGTTTTATCAGTAAAATAGAGTTTTTCGCAGTCGCATCTCAGTTTGGCGATAATCAGTTTTTCCACTTTAGCTTGGCGAACCTCGGCAACCCAACAGGAATCAGCACAACCGCAGGAGTGATAAATCAACTCCTCGTCAGGGACATGCCAATCAAGCTGATATTCGCCAGCTACCGCATTGCCCAAAAATGCCACAAGAGCAAAGAATACGAATAATAGATATCGAATCAATTTTTAATCATCCAAGGCTCAAAAATCAGCCATCTATCAAACCAGAACCCAGATAATAATATCTGCCATATTTCTTTTATTTTATGGTTTGATAGAAAGGCGCATCTTCAAGGCTTATCTGGGTTCTGCGAGGGCGCGGCATACAAACCTCCTTGTTTAATGTTTAACTCAAGCATAACAGGATATTAACTACCGCGCCATTAACGATGGACGTCCATTTTCACAATTTTCACATCCTTGTTAACCCTCGTCTATCATAGTGTGCGCCGCGCTGCCAACGAAGAAAAAAACACCAGAAGCTAACGTAAAGAGAACAAGCTGCATATTTACTAAAAAACTAGAGGTGCCACCATCAATAAGAATTAATGCCAATACAATTAGGCTAGGAACTAAGCCCAAAACTAAAATAAAAGAAAGTAAAACAACTACTCTTTGCCAATTCGACTTTTTGTGTATCACAGACCCTGATACCAACTTTACGATTACTTGACCAAACAAAATTGATGCAGCGAAGCTCCAGTCAGCGGCTTGAAAAAATGTTGAGAAGTCAGACTTATATATTTTAATAATACCTATTACTAGAAAAGGTAGGAAAATAAACAAGTATTCCGACAAAAGTATTAGCCAAGCATCTTGATTTGATTTACTCGTTGTCATACATCATCTCTTGTTGAATATCCATCACTTCAACTTTGTTATGAACGAACTTAACTTCGAACTTCGTGTCGATTAAATTATCTTTTTTATCAAAATATGCTGTAGTAACTAGATCACATAGAAGTCCATCTCCAGGAGCTACAATTTCAACTCTAGAATGAAATTTATTGAGCCAGTCTTCATGAGTGATACGAGCAGAAATAGTAGATTTATTACGTAAAAAATCCCACATTGACTTTCCAATGAAATCAGCTTTTTTTATTACTAATATTTCAGTTTTAGTATTTTTCTCAACTTTCTCGATAAGAATTGCATCTACATCATCTTTGGTTAGATGAAAATTCTTATTAATGATTTTCGACTCGCCGCGAGAATTTAAATAAACTTGATCAACATCGTTCAACTCTATCGTTGATTGTGACAATTCAGTGTAACCTTTTAGCAAGCGGTAACGATCTAGTGAAAAGACATTAGGAAACTCTTCTACTTCAAACTTCAAAGCAGCAGTAGCAATTTCTTTTTCTAGGTCAGCTAAAATATCTAACGATTCTATAGTATTTTTATCGGAGATAAAGGATATAACTAAGTCAGTGCAATAATTTAAGAAGTTGGTTAATTTCCATTTCTGAGCTTCCGTTACATCACCTTCAATTTCTGGACATAGCCATGATTTAATTGAGCCTTCATTGATATCTGAAAGTAAGAAACTTGACTTAGTTTCAGCAGAAACAGAACTCAGGAGGCATGAATGAAACTCTTCAACTGAAGAAATCAAATGACTCATAGAGTTGAAAACACGCTGAGGATTACGAGAATTCTTCTCAAAATCAATTTTGATGCAGAGATCGCTCTCTTTACGCCGTAAATTGGACATGTACATACTCTTTAAATACAAATTGTTACGAGTTTTACATCATTATCAAGTAATGGATTAGTTGAATATTCATAAGGGCTATCCACTTAGCACAACCAACCACTATATATTGTGGTTATCGATTTTTAATTGATTGGTACGTTATTGGCTTAGAGCGCACAGCTTGTTCAAGCAACCTGTAGAATAATAATCCCCGTGAATCTGAATTTCTTCTGTTGAAGCGAAATGTAAACTCGTCTAAATAATAATCAAGTTGCTTAGCCTTTACCGCGCCTTGATACGTACCTAAAAGCCATCTTTTACATAATGATGAGACTCGATGTACCCCAGCCATTGTTTCATGTGCAGGTACAGATGAACCTAAATGCACTATCCGATTATGCTTATATCCTTTTTTGTCTATTTGTTTGTATGCTTGAGAACCATCACTACAAATTGTGCTATCAGGTTCTATTACATCTTGAATGAATTGATGGATATGTTCTTTAGTTGCACTTTCTACTTGCCTTAAACGTATTCGCCCAAATCCAGAGGGTGATAGCAGCTCAACAGCCACCAAAACTACAGCTTTACGTTTACCCTGTTGATTTTTAATAGATGATTTTGGAATGACACCACCTATTAATGTTTCGTCAACTTCTACGATGCCGGACAGTTTATCTCTTTCAGGATCAACCATGGCATATCTTAACTTGTGCATTAAAGACCAAGCTGTTTGATAACTCCCAAGACCTAATAGCCTTTGGACTCCAAGAGCGCTGACCCCATTCTTTTGATTTGTAAAAAACCAAACAGCTGCAAACCAACTTTTCATGGGGGTTCTTGTTTTGTCAAAAAGTGTACTTGATGTTACTGAACATTGAGAACGGCAAGCATGACATTTTAACTTGCCATTACTTAACTGATAAGGTGATTGATGGCTCGAACAGCTTGGACAAATGAATCCGTTTGGCCAACGAAGTGCATAAAGGTAGCTGGTGCAAGATTGTTCATCATGAAACCAATCAACAAATTCGTCCCAATTTGTAGGGTAATCGACGCCAGCTTTTAATAGATACGATGAAGTTTTCATTACTACATATTGACACTGGTGGTGCTAAATGGATAGCCCTTATATTCATACAGTATCGCAGAGTTGATTAACCCTGGCTAAGGGGCTTACAACTCATTACTACTAAACTTAAACGCAACAGCCATAACCAAAAAATAAATCAGACCAACCAAGATAAAACAAGAACATAATCCACTTTCAGTTAGCATTCAAGTAACACAAAGTCACTGAGCAGTTCAAAGCTGGCAATGTATGGTTCCCAATAAAAGTTAAAATATGCATAATTTTTACTAATTAACAATTGAAAAACAACGCCAGAGCCTAAGGAGTACACCATCCCCTCGGAGTTGCCGCAGGGCATTTGCATTCGTTGCGTGATCGAGGCATGGATAATGGAATGGACCCATCCACTTTTAATCGGCCTCGCAATGGGCCACGATGTAGTCGCTAAAACTCATCAGAAAGAGGACGGGTCCACTTATGAAGATTACTACAATTGGTTTAGATATCGCAAAGTCTGTTTTTCATGCTGTTGGTGTCGATAAAGCTGGCAAGTTAATTAAAAAGAAAATGCTTAGACGCAAAGACTTACTTCCCTTTCTTGCTCAAATTGAGCCGTGTCTGATTGTGATGGAAGCCTGTAGTGGGGCAAATTATTGGGCCAGAGAATTTGAGCTGTTGGGCCATAACGTCAAGCTAATCGCACCTCAATTTGTGGTGCCTTTTCGGCAAGGTAATAAAAATGACTACAACGATGCCTTAGCCATCGCTGAAGCTGCGCAGCGACCCAGTATGCGGTTTGTAAAACCCAAAAGCGTTGAGCAGCAAGATGTGCAACTGCTCCACCGCATGCGCGAACGATTAACTAAACAATCAACCGCCTTAATCAATCAAGTCAGAGGGATGTTAGCGGAATACGGCATCGTGATAGCCAAGAGTAAATCGGCTTTTAAAGTACAGTTCCCAGATATTTTAGCGGATGAAACCAATGCGCTAACCACCAAAGGTCGGGCCATTTTTTATCAGTTATATGAAGAGTTTAGTGATATAGAAAAACGGCTTAAGGGTTGTGACGTTCAAGTGCTCACTGAAACTAAGAACAATGTGATTTGCCAGCGTTTAGAAACTATCCCAGGTATTGGTCCAGTCACCGCTACCGCCTTTTATGCCGCCGCAGGTGACGGTAAAGACTTCACTAATGGCAGGCACTTTTCAGCTTGGTGTGGCTTAGTTCCCAAGCAACACAGCAGTGGAGGTAAAGATAACCTCCTTGGGATAAGCAAACGGGGAAATGCGTATTTACGCACCCTGTTCATCCACGGCGCCAGAGCCGTGTTGCAACACAGTTGTCATAAACAGGATAAATTTAGCTGCTGGGCAATCCAGTTAGCAGAACGCCGAGGTTTTAACCGAGCCTGTGTAGCCGTCGCCAATAAACTCGCGAGAATGGCATGGGTTATCGCGGCGCATGACGAAGAATATCGACTTCCAGTATAGTGCTGAATAGATTCAATAAACGTTAATAATTAACCAACCAACCAGCAAGTTGCTAAGACACTTGAATTGATGATGAGACAGTCAGACTGATCTACCGAAAACCTTAGCTCGGCATAGGCTCATAATGAAGCCGCAAGGATGATAAGGACAGTAGAAGCAGATATCCATCAGGGCCAGAGGCATACCTCAATAACAGGCCGGATATATGGGTGCAATGAACTCTTCTCAAAATCGCTATCGAATGTCTTGCAAACCGGATGGGTCCATATATGCCGAGATAGCGTCAGTCGAATCAGGGACGAGCGTCTGACGCGATAGCATAAGGACGCTAAATGCCCAAGGGGCTTTCAACTCCGTTGGGGGGCGGCAAGGGAGATCCAAGAGGGAATTGCTGTTGATCCCCTCTTGGTCGGGTGTGGGTTGAAGACCCACGACCTTGATTCACCTCGGCCGCTAGGCCGCAAATTACCAGTTCACTACTTTGTGAAACGACAAATTGTGAACCGACAAAGCTTCCCCATTGCTACCGCACTTCGCCAACATTAGTCAGCCAAGCCATCAATCAAAACAAGGTCGCACTAGCTCAAAACGTCCACTGCTGAACATTGAGCACAATGCCACTGAGCACTATGACAACAAGCATAAGTGCCAAAGCATATTCACCAATTTGCAGGAGGAGTTGGGTATCTAAGAAAGAGAAAAGACACATCGTCCTGATGCAAGTGACTCGAATCGCGGGTACGCGATTAAAGCTCATCCTTGTTAAAAACCTAAGATAGCGACATAGCGTACACTTGTCTATAACTTTAGCATTATAAATCAAGTAATTAAGCAAGCACTGATTTAATAATGTTGATATGAATGCATGTGACTAAACCAATCGCCATCAAATAACACTATCTCTTGATTTTGCAGTGGCATGAAGTCTCGCTGTGTGAGGCGGTCTTGTTTTGGCAAATGGTCATATTTCGACATGCAAATAAGCCCCAATTGAGTGCATTGCTCAAGGGCTCTGCGCAAAGAGCACTGAGCAAAATTCAGGCATAACGTAACTGAGTTGAATCACAGTACGAACATCACTGCAGAAGCCTGATAACACGGGTTTTACACTCTGATTTAGCTTGGTCAAAACTGCAACGATTAACCGCCTAAATTTGCATTTTCAGCCCTACATGCTAACGTGGCTAATGTAAATTTACATTCAGTGTTTATCAAAGTTATGTCGCAACAATCAATAAAAAGTCGATCGACAACAAGCCTATATCGGGCGATACCAAGCAGCGCGGCTGATATGACACGGAAGCACAACTGAGGTTGAGATATGGAACCATCTAATACATCACGCCGGACCTTTATCAAGCAATGTGTGATTGGCGGGGTTGCCGTATATTCGGCCCCTTTGTTGTGGGAAATGAGTCGCGCGAATGCGGCGATTGTCTCACCTGAACTGGCAGCCCAATGGCAAACTCAGGTTAATGGTCAATCCAAACCTAAGTTTCGTAACGACGGCATAGCGAAGGTCACAGGCCAAAAGGTCTATGGCCGTGATTACCGCGCTATGGACATGGAAGGCTGGCCCAAGCAGCAAGGTTACGCTTTTATTCTACGCGCTGCCGATGCCTCCCATGTTTATCAAGGCTTTTCCCTCGACCACCTGCCCGCGTCGGCTAAGCCCTATAAAGTGATCACTGCGGCCGATCTGGCCCGTGATAAAATCAAGCTGCCCGATTTTTACGGTGACAACATGTTACTGGCCGAGGGGCAAACCGCCGACTACTTAGGTCATGCGGTGGCAATATTGTTGTTCGACAGTTTCCCCGCCTTTAAGCAAGCTAAATCCTTGCTGCAATTTGACCAGACCTTACTGCGCTTTGGTGAGCAAACGCCGTTTGTGTCGGACACCAAAGACCCGTACGCCAGCTGGCGCCTTATTCGAGTAGAAGGTGAAAATGGCGCAAGGGAAGATTTATACAGCCCACTCCACGATGGGCTATTTTTCCCTAGCGTAAAAGATCGCAAGCCAGAATGGTTAGGCAATCCGAATGCCAAAGGGACAGTGTCAGAGCGCGGGCTTTATTATGCGGGTGAGATAGATAAGCAGATTGCTAGCGCCCAAGCCAATCAACAGTGGCAAGTATTAGAGCGGGAATATCGCACCCAGATCATCGATCCTATGATGATGGAACCCGAAGCCTTTAACGGCTGGTATGACGCAACTAGCCAAACATTCCATACTGTGATTACCTCGCAGTCGCCGCAGGATTTTCAAGAGATGGCAGTGCACATGCTGTTATCTGGGCCACTGGCAGGCAAGGTAAAACATCTGGTGGTGCACTCGCCTTATATCGGCGGTGGATTTGGCGCGAAAGACCATTCGATATTCCCCTATTACGGCGTGCTCGCGGCCATTTATGCCAAGGGGCCAATTCGACTCGCCAATGACAGATTCGAGCAATTCCAATCTGGGCTTAAGCGTCATCCGTTCATCATGAAAAGCCGCTTAGCGGTGGATAAATCGACCTTAAAAATCCAAGCCTTAACTTCGCAGATGACAGTCGATGGCGGCGGACGAGTGAACTTTACTCCGTCTGTAACCTCAGTTGGCGCTACGGCGATGCAAAGCATTTACTACACACCGCGTAACGATATTATCGCCACCGCCTATGCGTCGCGTAACCCAGATGCGGGTTCGATGCGCGGTTATGGCACGCTGCAATCGATGACAGCGATGGAATGCATGATCCACGAGATAGCCGACGAGTTAAAGGTTGATCCCTTTAAACTGCGCGCCGCCAACGTGATGGAGTCTGGCCAGCGTAATACTCAAGGCGCAATTCCTAACGGTACTTTGCGTTACCGTGAAATGCTCGACATGGCCGAACAAGATCCCGTGTGGCAAAACCGCGCGGTGAATAAAAAGGACTATGAGGCCAAACATCCGGGGATGCGTTACGGCGTCGGTTTTGGTATCGCCACCAAAGATTATGGTACGGGCGCAGCGGCGCCAAGTGCGGCGGTTCGCCTAGCGAAAGACGGTAAAATCACCCTAGAAATCGGCTTTATCGAAATGGGCACAGGGACACAAACCTCCCAAGCTGTTGTGGTCAGCGATGCCCTCGGCAACTTTGCCGATGAGGTAAAACTCGCCGAAGTGGATATTTGGGATGCGATGCAATTAGTGCAAACCGATAATCCTTATATTATTTCGCAGCAACGCCAAGATGAAATGGCGGCCAATCCACGCTGGACACCGGTTAAAGCTATGGCATCGTCGGCATCTATGTCGGCTTATTATCAAAGCCATGTCACCCGCATCGCCGCCGACGTGATCTACCGTCACGGCCTGTGGCCTGCGGCGGTATCGATTTGGAACGAGTTGTATTTTAACACGCCAATGGGCTCGACTAATTTGCATAACGCCCGCGATGGTCGCTGGGTCGATGGCAAGTTAACCGCCTTGGGCTTTCCGCCACTGTCGATCGATATTCTCGCGAAACGCGCCCACGACATGGGCTTAGTGGTCGGCGTGATGGGCCATGCCTTTAATCGCTGGGCTTGGGCCGAAGCCGATTTCGACATTCTTGGCACTAAAGAGCGTTTAGCACTCGATGCGCTGGCGCTGCAATACGGCGAAGGTAACGCGACGTTTGCGGCAACTTCCGATACGACTATGAGTATCAAAGCGCGTCAAGCCAGCATGAAGTCTAACGGCTATCACTTGATCGATCGTCAAGCCATGAGTTATCCCAGAGCCGAACTGAACAATGCCATGGTGACTTACTACGCCCCCTGCGCCACTTTGGTTGAAGTGGCCGTTAACGAAGGCAATGGCGAAGTCACGCTACTGAGTTCTCACACTTGGTTAGAAGCGGGCAAAGTGATTGTTAAAGAATTAGTCGAAGGGCAAATTCAAGGTGGCCTTGCGATGGGAATTGGCCATGCACTGCATGAAGGCTTACCGCCATTTGAAGCCGGCGCTGGCAATGGTACGTGGAACCTCAATCGCTATCAGGTGCCGTTAGCGCGGCATGTGGGCGTGTGGGATCAACGTCATACCATATTGCCGCAGTTATCTGATAACGATCCCAGCCGTGGTATCGCCGAAGTGGTGATGATCCCTGTGGTCGCGGCGCTGATTGAAGCCGTGTATCAAGCAACCCATGTCCGCTTTTACGATTTACCCATGACAGCGAAAAAAATTAAGGAGGCCATGGCATGAGCCAGTCTATTAAACTGACCATTAATAACCAAGCCGTAGGCCCGATTGAAGTCGCCGATGGTGTGATGATGATTGAGTTTCTACACGAATACTTAAACCTCACAGGCACTAAGTTTGGTTGCGGCGCGGGCGTATGCCACGCCTGCACTGTGATCGTCGACGACGAGCAAGGCATGAGTGAAGTGGTGCGTACCTGCATCAATGGTGTAGAGCGTTTTAATGGTAAACGCGTCCGCACTGTCGAAGGTCATGCTAGACAAAACTCCCTTGGCGAAATCACCGCCCTGAGCCCAGTGCAAGAGGCTTTTTTAGAGCACTTCTCGTTTCAATGTGGCTGGTGTACCTCGGGCTTTGTCAACGAATCGACTGCGCTGCTTGAGCGATTAGAGCGACAACCTATCGCTAAAGATCAAGTTGAAAAAGTAGTTGAAGATGCCTTGAGTGAACACGTATGCCGCTGTACTGGCTACGTAAAATACTATGCGGCGGTCAAAGATCTGATCCTCAAGACTAAGGGGCTAACCCTGTGATGACATCAGCCAATCTGCGCTATTTCCCGCGCCATTTCTCGCACATTAGTAGAATAAAAAATCTGCTGAGTCACAATCTACTCCTGAGTTTAGGGCTAGGTTTGCTCGCCTGTTCCAGCAGCGCTGCCGATGAAGGTGGCAATACAACAAGTAGCGACATCGCACGCGGCGCGTATCTGATGAAGATAGGCGACTGTGTGGCCTGCCATACTGCGGTAGGCGGGCGCGAACTCGCGGGCGGTTTGCCGTTCGAAACCCCCTTTGGCGCTGTGTACTCGACCAATATCACCTCAGATAAAGAAACTGGGATTGGCAAATACAGTTACGAGGACTTTTTTGATGCCATGCACCACGGTGTTGGCGTCAACGGCAACCTCTACCCTGCTATGCCCTACACGTCATACAGCCTGCTGACGGACGACGACACTAAGGCGATTTATGCCTATTTGATGAGTACTAAACCCATCAAGCAAGCCAATCGCGACAATGATGTTTACTTTCCGTTTAACCTGCGTTTTGGCCTAAAAGCTTGGAACTTAGTCGCCCACGATGCAAAGGAATTTACCCCGAACAAGGAAAAAAGCGAGCATTGGAATCGTGGCAATTACTTAGTCAATGCCCTAGGGCATTGCGGTGAATGCCACACCCCAAGAGACACTATGTTTGCCATGGAGCAGGACAAGCACTTTGAGGGCGCGATTATCGAAGGGCTTGAAGCATCGGACATTCGCCCCGCCGAGCTTAACAGGCAGAACTGGACCCATGAGGATTTTAAGTCGCTGTTTACTGAAGGCTATTCCCGAAAAGGTACTGTCTTTGGCGGCATGTATCCCGTGGTGTATCACAGCTTTAGCCACTTAACCGATGATGATATGCGCGCGGTCAGCAGTTATCTGCTCGATACCGACGAAGATATTAAACCACAAGCTCTCACCTTTAACGGCCATAAACCTGAACTGCCAGGCTATACGCTTTACAAAGGTTACTGCGCCGGTTGTCATGGTCAAAATGGTGAAGGTCGCCCTAATGTCGCCCCCGCGATGGCAGGAAACGCCACTTTAGATAAGGCCAGTCCGCACAATATCGTCGCCGTGATGCTAAAAGGTATTCAAAGCCAGCATTACAACGCCACCACCAGCTTTTATGCCATGCCGGGATATGCTGATGAGTTAAGCGACGAGCAGATTAAAGACTTAGCCAATTACCTAAGACTCACCTGGAGCACACAACCCGGTAATCTCGATGTGAAGACCATCCAAAGCTTGAAAGAAGTGATCCTCGAGCACGACTAACCCGCATAAGTATGTGGGAGATTTAAGATAAAAGCCGACGCTAGCGTCGGCTTTTGCTTAAATGCACACAGGTATCAGAGTGAACTTTTACGTCTCATTTGGATTTATCACTTACTCATTAATCAGCTCAATAATAAAGCCAGCTTTACTCACCACGCAGTCGAGTATCGAAGAAGGCTAAGCTGCGCGCCCAAGCGAGCTCGGCGGTGGCTTTATCGTATCGTCCTGTTGAGTCGTTATGGAAACCGTGATTCACATTCGGGTAAAGATAGGCGACATAATCGGCTTTATTGGTTTTCAGTTGGGTTTCGTACTCGGCCCAAGTGTCGTTCACCCGCTGATCGAGCCCAGCAAACTGCAACATTAGCGGCCCTTTCACGCGGCTACGCAGCTCTGCAGCGGCAGGCGTGCCATAGAAAGGTACGCCAGCATTGAGCTCATCGGGAATCGTCGCGGCCAGCATATTGACGATATAGCCGCCAAAACAAAAACCCACGGCACCGAGTTTGCCATTGCTCTGGGGATGGGATTTTAAAAACTGCGCGGCGGCAATAAAGTCCTGCTCGATTTTGGCTCTGTCTAAACTGCTTTGCATGGCGCGGCCAGCATCATCATTGCCGGGATAACCACCGAGGGAATAAAGTGCATCGGGGGCGAAGGCGATATAACCCTGCGCCGCTAATCGACGAGCCACATCTTCGATATAGGGATTTAGGCCACGGTTCTCGTGCACCACTAATACCACAGCAGCTTTTTTACTGGGGTCTAAAGTCTTGGGCTCACCAGCGGCACTGCCCGCGAGCAATAATTCATTGGGTATCACTAAATAACCACGCCCTTCACCGTAACCATTGGGCGAGGGAAACTTAACATAGCTGGCTTGAATACTCGGATCGTTAAAGGACACTTGTTCGGCAAGGGCATAGTTCGGCATGAGTGCGCCCGTGAGCGTTGTCATGGTAAACCCTAGCGCCACCAGTCCTGCGAGCCGCCCCATAAACTCACGGCGGTCGATAATGCCGTGGGCATATTCGTCATACCAGTCAAAGGCTTCCTGCGGTATCGGTTGTACTTTCTGAACACTCATCTGGCTTGTTTCTGCTACGGCTTGCTTGTCTTGCTGTGTCATCGTTATTCCTCCGTTGAACAAGCTAACCACAGGTCACTTCCCTAGCTTGTGGGTGTTAAGATTTAACTCAAGAGTAAAGGAATAATCGTACTTAGGGCAACTGACTTTAACGTGTGCTGTTTTGTAAGCTTGGTTTGAAATAACACACGATTGGCACAAACGACTGTCGGTTAAGGCTAGGCTAGCTTAAAATAGCGATTTAGATTCTAGAGGGCTTGGCGTGATACAACATAGAGCTAGCCAGATGGTGATATTTCACACTCTGGTGACCAGTGGCAGTTTTACCCAAGCGGCAGCTAAGTTAAAAACCTCGACCTCCTATGTCAGCAAGCAAATTGGCGCGTTGGAAGCTGAGCTGAACTTGCTGTTAGTGCAGCGCACCACGCGCACCTTAGTGTTAACTGACGCGGGCCAGCAGTTTGCGCGTTATTGTGAGCAAGTGTTTGAAGCAACGCAAAATGCCGATGCCATGATGCTGGATGCCCGTGACGACATTAGCGGGACGATTCGCCTCGGTTCTTCCCAATCCTTTGGCACCTTACACATCATCCCCGCGCTGGAAGTGTTGCAGGAAAAGTATCCCGAATTACGATTTGAGCTGAGCCTGTTCGACCATAAGGCCGATATGCTAGAGGAAGGTCTCGATCTGTGGATCACTAACCATGAACAGCTGAACGAAGGTTATATCGCCCAGCATCTCGCCGAGACTAACTTTGTGGTGGTCGCCTCCCCCGATTATTTGCTCAAGCACGGCATTCCGCACCATCCACGGGAGTTAGCTCAGCACAATTGTGTTATCTATCAAAGTAAAAGCCGTAATTATGATCGATGGAGTTTTGCTAAGGATGACATTGAGCAAACCGTCAATGTCGCGGGGAATTACCGTGTCGACTTAGCCGAAGCTGTGCGTAATGCTGTGATTGCAGGAAGAGGTATAGGCTACGTGGCCACGTATTTACTCAGTGATGAGTTTCAAAGCGGCAAGCTTATTCAACTCTTACCCGATTGGAAACCGCTGCAACAGATGCCCGTTTACGTGGTTTACCCAAGGCGGCGCCATTTACCGACTAAGTACAAAGTGATTATCGAATGTTTAAAGTCCCATATCGGCCACCCGCCCTACTGGGATAAAAAGCTCAAACCTTGGTTAGGTAAGACAGTCACTTAAACTGCAGCCACTTAAGCTACTGTCATTTAAGCTCCTGTCATTTAACTGTATTCACTTAAGCTGCATTTCAAACCAGCACTGACTACTGCACCAGCCGAAAGTCGTCTGTGGCGTGATTTCGATTATTGCCACAGACACAAATATTATTTCCTCTGGGCAACAGTAGCCGAAATTTATTTTATTATCCTGCATAAACAGCAACTTAAATTGTTTATATTTTCGACGCTTTTATCGTAACAGCCCAGTAACGCCCTCGACTTGCCCTTACGCTGACTCGGCCTACAATGCGCGACTTCTTCTATCACTCAAAAGAATAAACCCATTATGACCGCGATATTAGGCATGATTAGCATCTTGTTTTTTGCTTGGTTACTGTCAGTGAACCGCAAGAACATTCCCTACCGCACTGTGATTTTAGCCCTAGGCTTACAAATTATATTTGCCCTGTTAGTGCTCTACGTCCCTGCGGGTAAGGCCGTATTGCAATCTGTTACGGCGGGCGTGTCGAGCGTGATAGCCTATGGCAACGAAGGGATTAGTTTCCTGTTTGGCGATCTCGCCACGGGTAAAGTCGGCTTCGTATTTGCGATCAATGTGTTAGGTATCATCATCTTCTTCTCGGCGCTGATTTCAGCTCTATACCATATTGGTCTTATGCCTAAGGTGATCAACATTATTGGTGGTGGTCTGCAGCGTTTATTGGGCACGGGCCGCGCCGAGTCTTTATCTGCCACGGCGAATATCTTCGTCGGCATGATTGAAGCGCCACTGGTGATAAAACCCTATTTAAAGCACATGAGCGATTCGCAATTCTTCGCGGTAATGAGCTGTGGTTTAGCCTCAGTCGCGGGCGGCACCTTAGTGGGATATGCCGCTTTAGGTGTCGATCTTAACTATCTGATTGCCGCTGCCTTTATGTCAGCACCTGCGGGTCTGTTGATGGCAAAAATCCTCATGCCACCCAACGAAAATGACAAAAACAACTCAGATGAAATCACCTCTGTCGAATTGCCACGCGCCACCAATGTGGTTGAAGCCTTAGCCGATGGCGCTATGTCTGGCATGCGGATTTCAGTCGGGATTGGTGCCACTCTGCTAGCTTTTGTCAGTGTTATCGCCCTGCTGAACGGTATGTTAGGCGCAGTGGGTGAATGGTTCGGTTACCAGTTAAGCTTCGAATTCTTGCTCGGTTATCTGTTCGCGCCTATGGCGTGGCTGCTGGGTATTCCTTGGCATGAAGCCATTACTGCGGGCTCACTGATCGGCCAAAAAATCGTGGTCAATGAGTTTGTTGCCTTCATCCAGTTAATGAAAGTCGAAGACCAACTGAGTGCCCATTCTCAGGCCGTTGTGACTTTTGCCCTGTGTGGTTTTGCGAATATTTCCACTATGGCAATTTTGATCGGTGGACTGGGTAGCATGGTGCCAGAGCGCCGCGAATTTATCGCCCGTAATGGTTTTCGCGCCATTGCCGCTGGCGTATTTGCTAACCTGATGAGTGCGGCAATCGCCAGCGTGATCCTCTCGCTGTAGCTTGTTTTCGATAACAGGTTTCTGTCCTCGAGTATCAATCACTGATCTCGAGCATCGAAATAGAAAAAGCGGATCCCAGCGTAAACCCAAATCAAGCACGCCTTGGTTTGGGTTTTGTTTTATGCCCCAGCTAAACTCGCCTTTATAGCCGCACGACTGACCTAAACCTCGTCGTAAACAAAATAAGCACGGACAGTCTCTTTACCTTGCTTGCTCGCCTTTTAAGCTCACATTTTGATGACGTCGTTTTATTGCCTCAGATAGTTTTTGTGTATAATGTCGCCAAACCAAGATTAATACATTTACATTTCAATAACATGCGTAGCCAAGGGAGCACAAATGGCCACAGGGAAATACAAGGCAGTTTACGCCGCAATCGCACTGACAGTGGCAGGTATCACACTCTTGTTAACCGCCTGCGATGACTCAACGACGTCCTCCGAATCGGTTACGACGAATATACCCACAGATCGCGAGTATCAGATTATTTCCACCATAAGCCTCAACGATGGTTTCGAAACTCGCAAAGTGTTGCAGGCACGATTACTGCTGGATTACCAATTACAAGATGCAGAGGGTAAGGCGGTCAACTTAACCACACAGTTAACCCATAACGCCCGCTTTTTTATCCAACCTAACCTGCTGCAAATTAGCGATTATGGCATGCCGATCCCGGTGAGCAATATTGACCCCAAAGGCAAGTCCAATGAAATCGTTCAGTTGGTTAAAGATGGCTTTAATGTGGAATTTAACAATGGTGAAGTCCGCCAACTGACCCCCATTGCCAAGATGGATCAAAAAGATATCAAGGAGTTATTTGAGCGCTGGCAAAATCTTAATAACTTGTTTAAACAAGCCCCAACCTTGCCTGTGGCGCTTGAGCCTAGCGTAGGTTATAGCATCAAAGCCCCCATGGATGCGCGCTTAACTTGGACGGTTGAACAGGTCAGTGAAGATAAGTTGATCGCCGTATTACAAGGGGAGAAAGACAAGTATAAGGCCTATGGCAAGTTCGAAGTTAACCGCAAAACCGGTTGGTTAGAGAGCATGGCGTTTTTTCAACGGGAAGAGCGCCAAGGGCGTACCTTTACCCACCGAACCGTAATGGCGCCTAAGGATCGCCCTTACATCATGAGCACGCTTTGGCATGCCGATGATAGCTTTGATGCTGAGCGCGATAGGGATGATCGGCAAAAAGAACTGTACCGCATTAGCGATATACCGCAGGAATATCGCCCCAATAATGAGGCATTTATACAATCCTTATTACCTGAACAACAAGGTATTTTAGATAATCTTGGCCCTTGGGGCACTGATACCCCAGAAGATCTGCAATTGCGCTTTGTCCACAATATGAGTCCGCAATATGTGGAAGCCGATGTGCGTTATGAGGACTTAACCGCCTTTGATGCTAACGGCAAACCAATTGACATTCACTTCTGGCAGCATGGCAAAGGTTGGGCGAGGAATTATAATCCCTCGATAGAGTCTGCAACCGATATTATTGCGACTGGGTGGGATAACACCGCGAATAAACTCAAACAGATAGACCATATTACTGCCAAGCTAACACTTATCCCACAGACGAATAAGATAGTCGAAAAGTCGTGGGATGAACTGCTGGCAACACCTTACACGGTTGGCGATGCCAGCCTAACAATCCAAGTGCTCGATGCCGAGGCGAAACTCTTTAAAGTCGTGTCAAAGCAGAGTGAGGATCAGAGTATTAATCTGCCTTTCCAACAATTTAAAGGCATGATGGCTGAGGCCCGTCGCGAAGGTAATCATCCCTCTTGGCTAACGGCGACGGAAAAGGAGCTGCTAGAACAATTGATTGGGGCCGATGAGAACCATCACCTCACCAGCAACGCACTGTTACTCAAGCTGGATGAAATTCCTAAAACCCTGATGTTAATTGAGCAACAACCCCAGCCGGAGTTGACTCAAACCAAAACGATCCGCTTTGTACAATTTAGCGACTACAACAAAAATCTGGCTAATCCTCCCACCGAGTTTGGTAACGCTGGCCTAGGTAGTTTTATCAATCCGGCGCTAGATGCTGCAAAAAATGAGTTCAGTACGATCCAAGGGATAAAACCTGTAACTGACAATGGTCATAATCTGTATATTCCCATGTCAGCTGCCTTGGCAAGCGCCTGCAAACCTGAAATAGATCAAGGCTTTAATGAGGGTAAAAATCCCGTCACTTGGCAGTTTGATCCCAACGCCCCAAACGGGTCAGCCTATAGTTTGATGACCCCAGACCGCGTGCGGCAGTTTTTCTACGATAAACAGATCAAGGGCAAGATCCATTGCCAAGGTGATATTCACTGGCAGCCTTTAGAACTGGCTGTAACCGACCGCCCTTGGTTAATCGATTTAGAGTCTTGGCTGACGCAAACCGGATATGGCAATGAGCCAAGTAGCGATCTTAAAAATTACTTTAAGGTCGAAGATGCCCAAGGCAATCTGTTAACCATTCGACTCCCCGAAAATACTGAGCAGCGGATAAACGAGGTGCTGGTCGATGGTCGCTATTTAAGTATCGCAGGCCCCGCCGCCAAGGTGAGTTATATGACGATCTCTAAAGACCCCGTCGATATCCCCTATGAATTCACCTTTAAACCTCTGCCATAAAAAGGAGCGGTTATGCGTATATTTACAGTAAAACGGCTCCTTGGAGCACTCGTACTTATCAGTACCCATGTCAATGCGGAAAAGGTGTTACTCGATGTCCATTGGAAGGTTGTCAAAGATGAAAAACAGGCTCAGTACCATTTTGAGCAACCCGTTGATCTGACAGATGGCTACTATAAGGTCGAGGTTTACTACAAAGAAAAGAATATGCTTTTCTGCTCAACGGCCATCGCCGATAAAAATATCGGTAAGGCCCTCACTAGCGAGCAATTTCGCGGGCCTTATCAATGTAACTTCGACGATGGAAAGCCCTACGAACAGGGCTTTCGTAACGCGCAAGGTCAGCTCGATAGCGTAATCAAAAAGTACAATGCCACTGGCCAATTATATACTGAGTCACACTATGAAAATGGTGTGAAACAAGGCCCTGAAACGGGTTATTGGAATGGCGGCAATATCCGCTACAAAACCGATTTTAAAGATGGTCAACAAGTCGGCATCAGCGAACATTTTGGCCCCGAAGGCGAAGTCACTGCCAAAATTTGCCATGACCCTACCTGTGTGAGCCAATACTTTAACCTTGGCAAACTTAACCGTGAGGAGCACAAGGTCGATGGCCTACTGCAAGGCACTGAGACCACTTGGGGGTTGAACGGGCAAGTCATCTCGACCCAAGAGTGGCTTAAGGATAAAAAACACGGCGACTATTTTGAATATTTTGACAATGGTAAGGTAAAGCGGCACTTTCAATATAAACAGAATTATAAGGTCGGTGAGCAACTGGCTTACTATGAAAATGGCCAACTCAAATTAAAGGAAGTGACCAACGATAAGGGTGATGTCCTCCAAGCTATCGAATACGATGAACAAGGGCAAATTAAAAAAACCACAGACAGCAGATACCAAGGTAATAGCTGGGTTTATCGTAAACTGCAGCGCTATCGCGATGGCCAATTGATTGAGACTCAAGAAGAAGACAAACTCAAAAACTGGTCACTCTCCGAAACCTTCAAAAAAGGCTTGTTAATCGAGCGCCAGGAGCGACTCAATAAGCAATTGAATGGCTTACAGATAAAATCTTTCGACTACAACGATGTCATCACCCTCTCCCGCGAATATTATCAGGCGGGTAAGCGTGAAGGCGCCTATGAAACGGTAAAAATTGAGCCTGCCACAGGGAAAACTCAGCTAGTAGAGCAAGGTCAATATGCCAAAGATAAACAAGCAGGTACTTGGAAGAAATTTCAGGACGACGCCACCCTCACCTATAGCCACGATGATAATGGTGAGCTCCACGGTGAATACCATAACGAGACCAACTCTGGCCAGTTGCTTGAATCTATTCACTTTAAACATGGCAAGCCCGATGGATTAGTCCAGCGTTACGCCAGTAACGGCCAAGTGTATGAAAAAGGTGAATACCGTAATGGTGAACAGGATGGCGATTGGATATTTACCGATGGTGAGTACGGTTTCCGCCCAATACCCAACCCTGAAAGACGCTATTGGTATGGTCGCTTCGACCAAGGTAAACGAGTCGGCCATTGGGAATTGCGCTCATCTGAGGACTATGTGCTCCAAATCGCCAATTATGACGAACTGGGCAGGCTTGATGGTAAGCAATACGAGTTTGAGGAACATGGCTGGATACGGGTGATTAATAGCTACCATAATGGCCAGTTTTTAAATCAGGAAATGCCACCCCCTGTGGTCACTTCTGATGATGTTTTCCCTCGGTTTTAGCTTAAGCCTAGACGCTGTGCACTGCATTGAGTGCACAGCGCAATAGATAATTAAAATTAGGATTCTTACATAGGCCGCACATACCTTGGCCTTAAGACCCAGAACAAGGAATCAGCATGTTCAATACCCCATTTCGCGTGATTAGCCTCGCCATTGCAGGGGCTAGCATAGTGAGTCTCCATGCGCAGGCCGCGCAAAATCTCTCCTCCATGATGGTCGAAATCCGCCAACAGGACGGAATTCCCAGCTATTACAATCTCGCCACTGGCATGCCCTTAAATGGCGATATCGCCATAGTCCGCGATAACCAAGGATATACCTTAGGGCAATTTTCCCAGGGGATACCGAATGGTAAATGGCAAGTATTTCATACCAATAACAGCAAGCTTATCGAAGGAAACTATCAGCAGGGTTATCAAGATGGCACTTGGCGACTGTTCGATTTAAGTGGTGCAGTCACAGAGGAGCAGCAATTTACCAAAGGCGTGCCCACGGGCGAATGGAAGGAATACAACAGCAGCGGCCAGCTCACCCAAACAACACACTATAAAGACGGTAAAAAAGAGCAAGTAAAACGCTTCTATGCCAGTGGCAAACTGCAAGCCCAAGAAAGCTACCTCGACAACCTGCGCCACGGTAAATGGGAAAGTTTCTATGAAAACGGCACCTTATCCCAAAGCCAAAGCTATGCAAACAACCAACTCTCCGGCCCCTATTTAGAACAAAATCCCGACGGGCAAGTTTCTGTGACAGGTCGCTTCGATGCCGAAGGCCGCCGCCAAGGATTGTGGGAAACCTTCTTCGACGATGGGACTAAATCGAGTGCCAGTCAGTTCAATCTTAATCAGCTCGATGGTGAAGAACGGACGTTTTACCCCAATGGCGAACTCGCTAGCCTCTGCCAATATAAGGCAGGGCAACGCCAAGGCAAGTGTCAGCAATTTAACGATGCGGGTAAATTACAGGTTGAAGAACAGTATGTTAATGACGCTTTAGATGGGCAACAGCAATATTTTAATGCCGAAGGAAACCTCACCAGCGATCTCAACTATAAGCAGAACCAACTTGCCGGTACGCAAAAGTATTTCTACGACAACGGCCAACTTAAAGAACTGCGCAGTTATCAAGACTCAACGCTAGCTGAAAATGGCCAATATCCTCTTCATGGACCATCGGAGCGTTATGATGCCGAAGGTAATTTACTCGAAAAAAGCCACTACAACATGGGCATTCGAGATGGGCTATTTGAACGCTATAGCGCAGGCAAACTGCAATCTTCTGAGCAATGGCAACAGGGGCAGCGACACGGTGAATCACGCCGTTACCATAGCAACGGTCAACTGCGCAGCTTAGATGAATATGTCGAAGGTAAACTGACGGGTAAATCAGAGTCCTACTTTGAGGATGGCACTGTTAATGAGCGGGGCAAACGCATTAACGGTCAATGGGTTGGTCAATATGAATCCTTTTATGACAATGGCAAACCTCGCGAACTCGCCCATTACGCCTCAAAGAAAAAGGAGGATGCCAGCCGTTATCCGCTCGATGGCCATTTTGCCCGCTGGTATGCCAATGGCGACCCTAATGAGGAAGGCGAATATCAAAACGGCAACAAACAAGGCTTATGGATCCAGTACCGCGAAGGCCTAAAACAACGGGAGCAAACCTTTGACGATGGAAAACTCAATGGTGATTATATTGAGTATTACCACGGACGTCGCCGTGCTGCAGGGCAATATCTCGACAATCAAAAAACGGGTCTGTGGATTGATTATCGCTACGAAGAAAAAGACCCTACCTATGGCGCGATTCCAGAAGGGAATATCCAACAAAAAAGCCATTGGCAGGAAAACAAGCGTCACGGCGTTAGGGAGTTTTACAGCTTTAAGCAAGTGGTTTACCGCTCCGAAACCTATGATAAAAATGATAAAACAGGCCCGTATGCCGAATATTATCCCAATAATGGCCAGCTAAAACTCAGCGGCACTATGAATAAAGGCAATCAAACTGGGCTATGGGAAAGCTGGTTTGAGGATGGAATACAAGCGGCCAGCACTGAGTTTTTAGACGGGCAAAACCATGGTCAATCGAAGGAATACTACAGTAACGGCCAACTCAAACTAGAGGCCACTTATGCCAAAGGCTCGTTCGATGGTCAGGTTAAACAATATCACCAGAACGGTAAACCACAACTCGTTGAAACTTGGGTAAAAGGCCAAAAAGAAGGCGATGCCAGCTATTATCACAACAATGGCAAACTAGCCGAACAAGGGACATATCTGAGGGATCGCAAGGAAGGTCTGTGGCAAAGCTTTTGGCCTAATGGCGAAAAACGCACCGAAGGCAGTTACATCAGTGACCGAGAGTCAGGTGATTGGAATCACTATGATCAACTCGGCAAACTGATTAAAACCGAGCACCACGGCTAACGTAGAAATGGGGTTGGGGATTACAGCGATCTAGCTCAAATATTTATCCTTAACCCCAAATCTAAAAGAAGTTTCATGCAAAGTGTGCCATAACAAGTGTCTATACTAACGGCCTTTTTTTCGCTTTGGACAAACTGCCTATGAAGACATTTATGAAAGACGAGTTCGCCCTGCTACTGGGAATACTGACCTTAGTATTCTTTAAAACCGGTGGCGATAGCCTACTCGCCGATGGCACTGCGCTATCGACATATATTCCCGTATCACTCGCCCTATTGGGCGTTGTCACTTGGGCCATCTTCTCAGTGGTGCGCCACTCTGATGCGCTAGCGATTAAGCTTGGCGATCCCTATGGCACCTTAATCTTAACCCTGTCGGTGATATCACTCGAAGTGGTGATGATCTCCTCCGTGATGCTGACAGGAGAACCTAACCCTGTGATGGCGCGCGACACTATGTTCGCCGTGGTCATGTTGATTATCAATGGCTTAGTGGGATTCACCTTATTACTTGGCGGCTGGCGTTACCATACCCAGCTTTTTAATTTAGATGGCGTAAAATCCTATTTGGTCGTCATTATCCCCCTCGCCTTACTCTGTTTAGTGCTGCCCAATTTTACCGAAGGCGGCACTATCGGTAGCATGTCTAAAGCCATGTCTTGGATGCTGATCATTATTTCGATTCTGCTCTATGGCGTATTTTTAGTGGTGCAAACCAAGAGCCACAGCCATTTCTTTGTCGATGCCGACCATGAAGATCACGAGGAACACCACGGCATATTACGCAGTAATGCCTATCATACCGTGCTATTAATTGGTTACTTGTTGGTGGTGATTTTATTAGCAAAAACCTTAGCTATGCCAATCAATTACAGTGTCGCTACCTTAGGCGCACCGCAGGCATTAGGTGGCTTTATCGTGGCTTGTTTGATCTTGTCACCCGAAGCGGTGGGCGGATTTAAGGCGGCGTTAAACAATCAATTACAGCGGGCGATGAATCTGTACTTCGGCTCAGTGCTCGCCACGATTGCCCTTACCGTTCCCGCAGTATTAATTATTGGCGGCGTGATAGGTCAAGAAGTGCATTTAGGCTTGTCACCCGCCGACATGGTGCTGTTAATCACCAGTTTAATGGTCTGCAAGGTCAGCTTCAGCAGCGGTCGCACCAATGCCCTGCACGGCGCGACGCATATAGTGCTGTTTATCGTTTACTTGTTCTTAATGTTTGAACACGCCTAAACCTTCTTAAATCCAAAGCCGAGCGCGACTTATTTGCGTCTCGGCTTACGCTTTTTAACTGGGCTATGGCCCTCAATTTTCCGGGCCCCCTGAGCACCTCGAGCCCCCTGAGCCCGCTGAGCCCGCTGAGCATAGCGCAGCGAAAGGTAACCCAACACTAACCCACTCAACAATCCGCCAATATGGGCAGCATTGTCCACTCCACCCAATAATCCTGCGACAAGACTTATGGTCACAAAAAATGCCAAGTTAATACTCAGTATCCAGTTGATATCCTGAGGGAAAATCTTTTTCCAAGCCCAAATCACGAGTATTCCTAATAGCCCCATAATGGCGCCCGATGCACCGACACTCACAGTGGCATCATACCAACAGATACTGGCGATACTCGCCAATACCCCAGTGATCAAATACGCCAAAAATAGTCGCCACTTACCGAGTACAGGTTCAAGAAAGCTGCCGACAAAAAACAAGCCGTAAAGATTCAGCGCTAAGTGGGCTAAACCGCCATGGATAAAGGTACTCGTGATTAAGCGCCACCACTCACCAGCAAGCACTTTAGGTCGAAAGTTAGCCCCCCATTCGAGCATGAAACTACCCTGTAAATTAATAAAATGTTGGCTTGACCATGCCATAAGGATAAACACTAAAACATTGAGATACATCAGAATAGGAGTTGCAATAAAACCCGGCTTGGGCCGTATCATTTCAAAAAAATCGTTAAGCTCGGCGATTGTGCCCGCATGGTTCAAACGCTTTGTAACTGTTTCAGCTTTAAGCGCTTCTTCATCCAGTTTCACCCGTAGCAAGAGCACAAACCAGACTAAAGCACCTGCAACAAACCAAATCAGCATCCAAGCGAGTTTATTGCCATTACGGGCTTCAAATGGCTCAAACTTCGGCATAAAAATCGTTGGGTATTCAGCTTGATAAAGCGGACTTTTTTCCGCTGCGCTAAGTAAGTATCTCTGCAGCGACGAAGGGGCTAACCGTTCAAGGTAAACAAACGTTTGCGGGTCAAACTTATCAAACTCACGTTGGGATTGAGTCAAAAACGCCTTGTATGCTTGTTCTTTTTCATCGGGTTCGAGTCTATTACTGATCTCCTGCTGATAAGTTTTGCCATACCAAGCTAAGACAGAAGTTCGGCGACGATCGGCGCCACTCGCAAAAATCGGCATCGCAATATAGAGCGTCATATTCAAGTGACTGTTACTTTTTCCTGTCACCTCAATATTTCGCTGCACACTAATTTGCGTCTTATCAATATAAGCTTGCTGTAACTGGTAATACTGTGTCTTTTTATGCAGATACAATTCTTGGATCGATGCTAATTGGGTTAACTGACCCGTTGCTGTTTTAAGATATTCCTGCGCAATAATACAAGGCACAGCCACGAGCTGCACGGCGAAAAGTAGATAGAAAAAGCGCGAATTATCCTTAACAAACTTCAGCAGTTTTAGCCTTGGCCTCAGAAAAATAACCAACAAGAGCCATGACAATATCAGCGGTAATCCCAAATTGACCAGATCTTCATCTAAGCTAAAAAACTCAAATTTAATCAACAACAGCCAATGGATTAAGCTGTAGCCAGAGATAAATAACAGGCTCATGAATAAGAAGGGAAAATAGATCAGTTGAAGTTTTTTTAGCAGAACAGCCACGCGTATTTCTTCCTTGAGTACATCAATCACTATGGTAATAATACCACGGGGAATTTACCAAAAATCATCAAGGACTTACAGTATTAAAAAAACCAAAGGCCAGATGGATTGCTCATCTGGCCTTTGGTTTTTTAGTCTTTATAAAGCCGTTAAGGCAAGAGATATGCTCCTGCTCGACTTCTAGGTCAAAGCCTAGGTCTCACTCAACTTAGCCAATTGTTGCTGGCTACGCTGTTTCTTATATTGCTTAGCTTCGGCTGGGATCGGGGTGACTTTACCTGTCTCTAACCAGTTACGTAAACGGTTTGCATCGGCGATATGGGTATATTTGCCGTAGGCATCGAGCACCACAAAGGCCACTTGGCGTTTTGCCATTTCGGTGCGCATCACTAAGCAATGCCCCGCTTCGTTAGTAAAACCGGTTTTGGTGAGATGGATATTCCAGTTATCTTTATAAACCAAACGGTTAGTGTTGCGGAAATCTAAACTGTATCTAGGTTTAGCAAAGGTGACCGTCTTTTTCTCGGTCGAACTCAATTGGCCTAGCATAGGGTAACCTTCACTGGCCTTAAGCAGCACAATTAGGTCGCTGGCGCTGGAGACGTTTTTGTACGACAAACCAGTCGGCTCAACATAACGGGTATTCTTCATGCCCAGTGCTTTAGCTTTGGCATTCATCGCCTTAATAAAGGCTTTATGACCACCGGGATAATGGTGGGCCAGGCTCGCTGCTGCGCGGTTTTCTGATGACATTAAGGTCAGCAATAACATGTCTTTACGGCTAATTTCACTGCCGATACGCACTCTAGAATAGACGCCGCGCATTTCTTTGGTGTCGTTAATATTAACCGCTAACTTTTCGTCCATCGCCAGCTTTGCATCTAAGGTCACCATGGCCGTCATCAGCTTAGTCACTGAGGCGATGGGCACCACTGCATTAGGGTTACTCGAATATAAAACTTCATTGGTTTTAAGGTCGACCACCATAGCGCTACTCGATGCCACTTCTTGCTGTTTTGCAGGCGCTTTTTTAGCGGGTGCATTTTTGCTGGCATGTTTAGTAGTGACAGAGGCCGAATCGGCTGAATGCGCTGTCGCGGCAACAGTGAGACTGCTGCATACAAGGATAAAACTACTGAGCAGAAAACGGATCTTCATTTAGATTTCACTGAATAGATAAGGGATCGATTGTGCTATGGCACAAGGTTTGGCTAAGTATAGGAGTTCTACCGTGAAAGAAATAGAATGCAATTAGACTTTTATCTGCAAGATCAGCAGTTTCTCCTCAATTTTTATTATGTAAAACCAGCTTAACCTGTCACTAATCTTGAATAATCAAGCGGCTAGATCCAACCTTTTGACTTACTACAGCAACTACATCTTTAAAAGAGGGCTTTGGCAGTAGAATCATTGGCAATAAAAATAATGGACGACTTTTTGCACTTTTAACAAAAGCGGCCGCTGTTCAAGGATTTTAAGGATTGGAAGACGTGATTTATGGCGTATAAACGCATTAACATACGCCATAAATACCGCGATTGAGCCGTTATAAGCTAACGTAAAACAAATTCGAGCAATGCTTCAGTATCTTGGCTCTCTTGAATTAATTGACCCGTCAGCACAAACCCGTGTTTTAAGAGGACTAGCTGGGAGGCCAGATTATGCTTAGCCACTTCGGCAAAGAGTGGCCTCGCACTCACTAAAGGCAAAAATTGCGCTAAGGTTTGGGTCGCGATGCCTTTGCCCCAGTAATCACGGTCAATCCAATATCCTATCAGCGCTTGCCCGTCACTATGCCAATGGCCTATGTTGCCCACAAACTTGCCATCGAAATCGATAGCCCTCGCTAGCACATTGACTTGTCCAAGAATATTCCCATGCCAATGCTTAAAAAACGCTTCCCGATCCCTTGGTGGAAACTGTGCAAGCTGGTTAGCAATGGGATCGCTTTGATGGGCAAAAATCGCCTCAAGATCAGTTTCATCAACCGGACGTAAACTCACGCTTAGTTGTGTTTCTAACGGTTTATCTCGCTCATTAGACATCTGTAATCACCCTGAATTCTTTGTATTTCAACTGGGTACAGCATGCCATATTTAGGACGGGTCACAAGCAAAAAAAAGGGCGCATAACTGAGAAGGTGTTAGCGCCCGAAGAGGCAAATTTGCCAAAATTGAGGTGTGTAAATTCAAGCCATAAAACTCACACGATAAAATTCAAAGCCTAGATAAAGATCAACGCAAAAACGGGTGCGCCTAATACCATAGCGATACCAATAAAAATCATCGTTAAACTGGCGATAACGCCCTCTTGTTGGCCGATTTCAGTGGCTTTTGCCGCGCCGGCACCGTGGGCCGAGGCGCCGAGTGCCACACCTTTACCTAACGAAGTACGAATCCGCATAAATTTGAATAGCGGTTCACACACCAAGATGCCAATGACGCCTGTGATTAACACCATCATGGCCGTCAACTCAGGCACGCCACCAAAGGCACTGGTGGCCTCCATAGCGAAGGGCGTCGACACCGAACGCACCAGCAAACTCTTAGACAATTCCACCGGCAGAGGCACAAACTTCACCAGCAGCCATGAAGAAATCATCCCCAGAAATAATCCGGCCGTTACACCTAACCCTATCGTCAGCGGATATTGGCGGATCAAGTTACGCTCACGATAAATCGGCAAAGCAAAGGCGATAGTCGCGGGCGCTAACATGGCCATCAACCAATGGGTGTATTCAAAATAGGTTGGCAGCGGGATCTTAAGATTAAACACCAATAAGGTAATCACTATCGGCGCTAACACTATGGGCGCTAACCACCAGACTCTGTGGTACTTATAGAGACGCTTAGCGCCGAAGTAACAAAATACCGTCAGCAATAAACTAAATAGAGCTAATCCGGTCTGCGACAACACAAAATCCACCACTCTTGAGTCAGTCATAACTAAGCTGCCTTAGCGTGGCGACGGGCCTGCTTTTTGATGTTCAGTTGGCGCTCAAAACGAAACACTCTATCGACCACAAAACCAGTACCAAACATCACACACACACTGCCCATCACTAAGGTAAACAATATATTGGTACCGTATTGCTCAAACAAACCTTCGTACTTAATGACCGAAATCACTGGCGGGATAAAAAACAGCAATAACTCACCAATCAACCAAGCGGCGCCCAGTTGTACGGCATTTTCGGGAATGAGCTTAAAACCTAATAAAAATAAGAGTATGCCTAAGCCAATCACACTCCCAGGAATAGGCGAATGTGCCCAAGTGGCGAACCAATGACAAGCGAAGGACAGTAAACAGAAGAGGCCGATTTGGGTTAATAACAAAGCCCAATGTCGACACTGACGTATTGCGGCTTGTGGGAATGACATGATTTTCTCGGTTAGAACAAAGTTTTCTATGGGGCTATTCTAGGCTTGCTTATTTGATAAAAAAAATGAATATTAATAATGTAATACATGAATTATAAGAATGCATATGAAGGTGAAGCCCAATGGACCTCAAAGTTATTCGCTATTTTATCGAAATCGTCGATGCCGGAGGCTTTGGTAAAGCCAGCGATAAAGTCCACCTCACCCAACCTGCGTTATCAAAAGCCGTGCGTCAGTTAGAACAAGAACTCGATCTCACCTTGCTTGAGCGGGGTAAACGCGGCACCCAAGTCAAACTCACTCCCGCGGGCGAAGTCGTTTATCGTCACGGTAAAGACCTGCTCGCAGGGCGGCAACGCATGCTCGCCGAACTCACGGCACAGCGCAGCTTAACTGCGGGCGAACTCAATCTGGGATTAGCGCCGCTGGGCAGCGCCGAGATTTTTGCCCCCATTATTGCCAAGTATCGCCAGCAATATCCGCAAATTGATATGCACTTACTCGTCCGTGGCGGTGTAGAACAAACTTCGGCGATCCAAAAGGGTGAGATTGAACTGGCCACAGGGATTATCGATTTTGATGACGGCTATGATGGGATTAGGGTGTTTAACGATCCTATGGTAGTGGTGCTTCCCAAGGAAAATCCGTTATCCACCAGACAGATACTGTCGTTTAGGGATCTCAGCGCCGATCCTCAAGTGATGTTCGAAACCGAATACACCCTCTATCAATTAGTACTCAATGCCTGCCGACACGCCGGATTTGTCCCTAAAAACATCACCCGCGTTAGCCAAGCCGATTTCGGGATTGCCTTAGTCGCGGCGGGCACTGGGGTGATGGTATTGCCGCGCTCTATCGCGCGGCGCTACAGTGTACCCGGCGTCGTGAATATCCCGCTGGCGAGTGACGAGCTGCGCTGGGAATTATCGCTCTTTTGGCGCAAGGACCAAGTATTATCCTTCGCAGCTCAAGCCATGATCGCTTTAGTCGAGAAGCACTTAACTCATAAGTGACACTATGTTACCAAGGGATCACTAAGCTCAAACGCACTAGCGTATCGCTATCCCATGGCAGAATAGGCAAATACTCAGCCGAGTTAATATCGACTTTGGCATAGTGGTCTAAATTATATTGCGTGTGCTCGGCGCTCAACACGAGCATGCTGTTAGGCCGCCAAAAATCGGTTTGGTAACTCAGCTCAAAGCGATATTGATTCTCTAACCATTTGCCCTCGTCTTGCCAGGTTTGTGCGGCCACTTGCATATGTAGCTTAGGCGTCACATTAGCCCCGACACTTCCCATAAAGGTATAAGCAAAGGTACCGTTGCCAAAATCGCCACGATCGTAACCTCGGGTTCTAGGCACATCGTCATCGATTTCGAGATAGTAATAACCTGCCCCCGCCTTCAACTGGGCCTGTAATTCTTGTCCGTCAAAGCTAGCCGTCAACCCAGGAAATACCTTAGCTTGTTTCTCCACCGAGCTAACAGTATTACGCTTTCCCTGTAAATCGAACTGCCAACCCAATGAAAATTCGGGGTTAATACGATACAACTCACCACTCGCAGCATAGGCAGACTTAAACCACACAGGGATGTGGTCAGGGTCGAGTTTATCGACATCTACGTCTATATAGGCATCCAGCGCCGCCGTCAGCAAAATATCGCTTTGGGTTTTATATTCTAACAATAGACTCGCATTCACCCCTAAGGTGTGAGAATCCTCGACCACAAAATCATGACTGCCTAAGCTGTAATGCCACTGAGTTTGCTCTTCGGCCTGCAGTGCACTCGATAAGCACAGGGCTAAACACACTAATGCTGAGTTGAGATAGTTCACTTTTGACTCCTGAAATATCGTTTCTAGCTTGATAATCAAATCAGCCAGAGGATTAAACTGCATAAAATAGGAATAACACCAACTAAGGTTGCCGTTAAAGAGCGGCTAAACTAGCCAATTTAATCAAAGAATAATAGGCGATAGTTCAAATTATGACACTCTCATTGAGAAGCCGCTAATAAACACCACAGAAGTATAGATAGCCAAAAACCTAACAGTAACAATAGTTATAGACCAAAGCACAATAATTCAACCCAGAAAAAACAACTTACACACAAATTTGTACAGGAAAGCAGCGCACCTCAATCTTGCGACTGAAAACCGCAAAATAGAAATGAATTTTTAATCAAATTAACAGCATAATTATTGACACTTAATGCTCATCTGCCTATAGTCGCCACACTGATAGTGAAATCGAACAAGAGAGTCTTAAATGAAAAAGTCCATGTTATTAGGCGGCCTGACCTTAACTGCCACCTTGTTGTTAGCTGGATGCGGAAAAAGCGATGACGTGTTAGTCGTTGGCACCAATGCCGCCTTCCCTCCTTTTGAATATGTTGGCGGCCAAAGTGGTGATGAAATCAAAGGCTTTGATATCGATCTGGCCAAGCAAATCGCTAAAGATGCCGGCAAGACGCTGAAAGTCGAAAACATGAAATTCGATTCACTGATCGTCGCGCTCAACTCAGGCAAGATTGATTTTATCGCCTCAGGCATGACGATTACCGCTGAACGTCAGGCCAACGTAAACTTCTCAGAGCCTTACTACGAAGCGACCCAAGTGGTACTGGTTAACAAAGATAACGATAGCATTCATACGCTTGAAGATATTAAAGGCAAACACTTTGCGGTGCAGTTAGGCACAACAGCTGACATTATGTCGAAAAAATACACCCAAAATATCACCGCCTTTAATACGGGTTTCGAAGCCATTATGGAGCTTAAAAATTCAAAGGTAGATTTAGTGTTATTCGACAGCGAACCTGCCGCTAACTATCTGGCTAAAAATCCTGAATTAAAGATGATTAAACTGGATTTTCCTGCTGAGTTTTATGGTTTCGCCGTATCAAAAGAGCAGCCTGAACTGCTGGCGAGCATCAATAAAACACTGGCTAACATGAAAGCCGACGGCCAATATCAGACGCTCGTTTCTGCCCATATAAAGTGATATCAGCATGATAGACGCAATTAATAACTCGCTGTTTAGCCCAATTGGCGAAGACGGCATGATAGGTATACTGCTGATATTAAATGGATTGAAGGTGACGTTAATCGTCACTTTCTTCGCCATGTTATTAGGCGCAGTGTTAGGCATTGGCACCACCTTTATGAAGATGTCGTCTAAGTGGTATATCCGCTTCCCCGCCAATCTTTATGTCGGTGTTATCCGTGGCACGCCAGTGGTTGTGCAGTTAGTGATCCTTTACTTCATCGTGCTTTCAGCATTAGATGTCGATAAAATCACCGCCGCCATTATCGCCTTTGGTCTCAATAGCGGCGCCTATATTTCTGAGATAATCCGCGCAGGCATTCAAGCCGTTGATAAAGGGCAAACCGAAGCTGCCCGTTCGCTCGGTTTATCCCAAGCCATGACCATGAAATCGATTATTTTGCCCCAAGCGATCAAGAATATTCTGCCCGCACTCGGAAATGAATTTATCGTGCTCCTCAAGGAAACCGCCGTTATTGGCTTTATCGGTGGCGTCGACCTGATGCGCGCCGGTGAAATCATCCGTAGCCGTACCTTCGAGGACAGTGTGCCCTTATTTACCTGCGCCCTTATTTACCTATTCCTGACCTACAGCTTCACGTTTGTGCTGTCGAAATTTGAAAAGAGGTTGAAACAAAGTGATTAAAATAACCAACCTGCATAAAAACTTCGGCGATAACCAAGTGCTCAAGGGTATTAGCGAGCATATTCGTCAGGGTGAAGTGGTGAGTGTGATTGGCCCAAGCGGCAGCGGCAAGAGTACCTTTTTGCGTTGTATCAATCTGTTAGAGCAGCCAAGCCAAGGCGATATCGAGATTGAAGGTCAACTCATCACAGCACCAAATGCGAGCGTAGATAAACTGCGGCAAAAAGTGGGCATGGTGTTTCAAAACTTTAACCTGTTCCCCCATAAAACCGTCATTCAAAACATCACCTTAGCGCCCATTAGTCTAAAACTGATGACGCCCGCTCAGGCAGAAACGAAAGCCTTCGACCTACTGGCACAGGTTGGCTTGAGTGACAAAGCCAATGCCTATCCCGCCAGTTTATCGGGCGGGCAAAAGCAAAGGGTCGCCATTGCCCGTGCATTAGCGATGGAACCTGATTTGATGCTGTTTGATGAGCCAACATCGGCACTCGACCCAGAAATGGTCGGGGATGTATTAGACGTGATGAAAGACTTAGCGCTAAAGGGCATGACCATGGTCATTGTCACCCACGAAATGGGCTTTGCGCGCGATGTATCCGATCGCGTGATCTTTATGGACGGCGGTTATGTGGTCGAATCTAGCCCACCCGATGAACTATTTAGCCACCCGAAAGAAGCCCGTACCCAAGCGTTTTTAAGCAAGGTACTGCGCTAGCTTAAGCGGATTCAGTTAAATTCATTATTGGAGGCAGGGGCGGATTGCCATCTTGCATAACTCTCTGGCTTGCCTTTTTAGCACTAACGTAACATTTAGATTTGAAAGAGATACATAACGTACTTTGGGACAAAAGTGCATTGGAAAAAGTGTACGAATAGTAAGATGGAGTGACTTATAACTTAAGCTGTTGAGAACTGAATGCATAGGCCCCGACTTATAGGTGAGCCATGGCATTCGCTCATCGACTCGCAGCCAGTCCATCCGTGGATGCTCGACCGCCCCGTCCATGGGGCGGACGGTCGTCTCGCAAATCACCCTAGCTCACCTTTTTGGCATTAGCGTAATCTGTAGATTTAAAAGCCTTATACAGCACGCTTTTGGACAGAAACGTTTTAGATTTTCAGCTCTAATTCGTGAGTTTCAGATTAGTATTTGTAAGTGCATATTCCGCCCACAATGGACCATTGCTCCGCAACTCAAGGACCAGCACTCCGAATTACTTGGATCAGGCTTCCGCTGAGAATGGACCACAAAATACCTCAAGGTCGGGTCGGCCGAGTTATAGGGATCCTGTTGATTTTATAAGAAGTTACGCGTGTCAATGAGCGAATGCCATGGTTTTAGCATAGAGCTAAGGTTTTTTGTGATATATAACCCCCACTTATTTAGTAAGGTCTGCAATAACTCAGTTCACTATCAAATTTTTATCTACGCCCTATAGATTCTGTAGTAATCCACATAGTGGTTCCATCCACTATTGAACGCACCTTTGTTTTCCCTAACATTCCATAGTTAATAACCACTATATCTACGTTGTATGCGGATAAATAACAATAGTCAGCGGATTTATCTATACCTTGAGCTAATAGATCTATTTGGAAATCAAACTGATTTTCAGTCAAACAAAAGATACTATCGCTTTTAAGATAAAAAGAAGATTGACCTTCTTTATATGAATTGTTTTGCACGATATTTTCAACCGTTTCTGTTACTTTTGCAGTTGTAGTTACTGAACCATCATATTTACTATTTGCTAATTCACTTTTAATCTCACTAACTGTTGAATCTAGTTTTGCATTTTCAATCTCTAAATTTTTCGATTTAACAACTAAATCCTTCAGTTTTTTTAACTCTTCCAATTCTATAATTAAAGCGTCTTTTCTAGCGGCCTCATTGGTTTCTTCTTTTTCTATTGATGAATGAATTGATATTTTTAACTCATTTTTTTTACTTAACATGTCATTTTTTAATGAATTATAAGCATCAGCCCAAGTGTCATTAGGTTTTATATAGTATTCATAAAATGTCGATGCACCTTGAGATCCTAACACTTGTGCATATGCAATATTTTTATCACCAATTTTATCGTCTGTTCTGAAACTGTTACAATTATTTTTATATAGTGAGAAACTTTTGAATATTGCTCAGCAGATGATAAATCATTAGTAAGTTGTTCAAGCTGTGTAAGTAATACTGACGAATTATAATCATAATCCTTTTTAACTCTTTCGGATGCTGCTATTAGCTGTTTTTGTTGAGTAATTATTTCAATAAATGCTGTTCCACAATCGCGATCGTCAGCCATAGTTGTAGCAGATGCCAGTACTAAAAATATTCCTGTGTATAATTTCATTTGATAATCTTATAAATATATCATTTGTGAGATCCTATCACAGGGGAATCGCCATCAGTGCTATATTTTTAGTCGTTTAAACTAAAAATATAGCACTGATTACAACGCAAGTGGGATCTACACATTAATCTCACACGATCAGAGAGTCAAATACGTCTTCGCACAACTCTACAGTTGTGGTCTCTGGGTGATCGCTTCTTTACAATCATCACTCAGGTTTTTTTCCTTATAAATTTCTCGTTCATTACTCTATTTTTAATTGATTAGCTTTTTTATGACAAAACGAAGGCAAGCATTGTTAAATAGAGCTTTGGTTCTAAGCAACTTTGGGGCAATAGCTTTTTAGCTAAACGAACAGCAGAAGTGTTAGTTAAGATTGGCATTGTTGCAACAGTGACCGTTGGCGACATGGATGTCGCCGTCGAGCCCTCAGGGACGAGTTTATGGCGTGTCACTGGGGAAATAATGACAATCAGTGCAGCACAACTGACGACAAATTTGTCTTGTTTTGGGGCAAAAAAGTGACAATAAATTCAGGATTACTAAAGGTTCCTTTACCTCGGCTTTGGAGGGTTAATAGCCATTCAACTAAGGCAGCTAAAGCTTTGCCCTAATCTTTGCTGCCAGCATCTGTCCCTGATATTTATCTATAATTTCCCTAAAATGAAATCGAGCTTCAACGGTAAAGACACCGATTCCCTATCCAAAATCTCAATTAAACGACTTGGCGTTTTACTCCTTTTTAGTGTTGCATCGGCACCCAGTTTCAAAAATTTTTTGAAACTAATACCTGTCTTGATCACATTGTTTTTTACTTGAACCTGCTTAAAATGCTGCCATTGAATTTGTATTCCTGATGATTTGGAGCTGTTACATGAGTGATTTAAGTTTCTTCGCCAAAAAACGTTACACCACTAAAGCCTTTGATCCAACAAAGACGATTCCAGCGGAAAAAATTGCAGACATCAAAACCCTACTGCAATTCAGCCCTTCGTCAGTTAACTCACAGCCTTGGCATTTTGTATTAGCAAGCACGGCCGAAGGTAAAGCTTTAATCGCCCAAGCAACCGAGAATTATGCGTTTAATACCCAAAAAATCCTCAATGCTTCCCATGTGGTGGTGCTCTGCACTCGCACTCAATTAGATGAAGCGTATTTGCTGCAAATCCTTGAGCAAGAGGAAAAAGATGGCCGCTTAGCTAATGAGGAAGCAAAACAAGCCCAGCATAATGGCCGCTCTTTCTTCGCCAACATGCATAAATTTGAGATGAAAGATGCCCAACATTGGATGGAGAAACAGGTCTATTTAGCGCTCGGCACTTTAATGCTCGGCGCAAGCGTATTAGATATCGATACTTGTCCGATTGAAGGTTTTGATGCCACTAAAATGAATCAAGTCTTAGGCTTAAGAGAGCAAGGTCTATGTGCCTGCGTAGTTGTCGCTATGGGTTATCACGCAGAGGATGATTTCAACGCTAAATTGCCTAAGTCTCGCTTAGATCAAGAGGTGATTTTTACTGAAATCTAGCCCTCATCTTAAGTGAATAATAAACATGCCCTTGATTTAATGTGATATAAACAAGGGCATAATTTTTTGCACCCTAGCGCTCTTCGCCGACAATATCCTAAAACCTGCCTGCTATTAACGGCTTATTTGCACAAGAAGCCATCTAAAGTAGGAGTAAACCACCACGGTATTGCTCTAAAATTCATCTTTGCCTACACTTTGCCTCTATGGCATGATTTGCTGCACAGTCCAGAACGGCATAGCTTAGTGGATCATCGTTTATCGTAGTTTCGAGTCATCTTTTTTGCAGCCCAGCGGTTTTATCGGCGCATTGGTCACACTCACAATTTAGGATGGGACAGTCAGTATGTTATTTGCCAAACCCTCGCTCACTGAAGAACCTCAATCGATTCGAGTTGCAAACACTAAGGGCGATAACCCACTGATTTGGCCGTTACTCACGGTTTTACAAGCCTCGAACCAAAGTTGGAAAATCCATCACTTAGCCACAGAATTACAAACTCAAGGGCTGATCCACCAGCTTGATGAAAATCCGGGTAACGATTTATTCAAACGTAACTTCCTGCTGATGAACGCCTTGTTTGAACTGCAGGAAATATTACTGCCCAAGCAGTGGCTGCAAGTCAAAGCCATGGAAATCCAAATCTTCCGCTTAGTCCCATCAAACGTTAACCTTCTGATTATGCAAGATACTTCCCTACGTGAGTATTATCTCGATTGGAATAACTACGACACCAGCGAAAACGTAGTGCGAGAATTACTCGAGGCTTTCTGGAGCAATTATAAGAGCTATATTGGCTTAAATATCAATCTGATGAACAAGGGCAATGCACTGCGAGTTTTCGAATTAGACGAGAGCGCCACCGCCCGCGATATCCGCAAGCAATGGCGCCGTTTAGCGCTCAAGTGGCACCCAGACCGACCCGATGGTGATGCGGCACGTTTTCGCGAGGTGTGCGAAGCGTGGCAGTCACTTAGGGACATTGCCTAAGCATTTCACCAGCGATAGTACTTGCCATTAATCAACACCTATCGAATCGTTACCTGTCGACACCTATCGATTTAGCGGTGTGATCCTGTCTGCACTATTGCGACGCCAAGGCAAGGCTAAAGCAAATCTTAGGTAAAACTTCCATTGGGATCACAGATTTAGCCCAGTCGCGACTGGCCAATTCAGTCATAATTAAGCCTTTCCATTTAACCTGAACCTATGCGTTACGCTGGCATTTTGGCTAGCTAAACTCCTAGATTGAAGCTCACTTTATGGCTTCTGTTGGCCGTTAAATATCGACGATACCCACAACTGACACAGTGAATTCAATCCCACCGAATTTGAGGAAACTATGATTAAACAATTAGCCTTGGCTGTAACCTTAGCAATTGCGCCCTTGAGCAGCTTTGCCGCCAATTTTGTTGAAGGCACACACTACACTCAAATCTCGGCCAAAGCGCCTAGCAGCGAACCTAAACTGACTGAATTCTATTCATTTTATTGTCATAACTGCTTCAACATGGAAACCAATTATTTGCCTGATATCAAGGCAAACCTCAACAAACAGATAAGTTTCGACAATAAGCATGTCGACTTTATGAATAGCGATATTGGCACCGAAGTGATGCGCTCTTTGGCCGTGATCCAAAGCCTTGATAACAAAGACGCCTTAACCCATGCCATGTTTACCGCAATCCAAGGCACAGAGGGCGCAAACGGCCACGATCACAGTGCACCAGGCCATCAACACGAGCCGCAAATTAACAACCGCGACGACATTAAAAAAATATTCGCCCAATTTGGTGTCGATGCCGCTAAGTACGACGAGTTAGCCGACAGCAAAAGCACCGATGAAAAGCTGGCCCTGTGGCGCACTCAGCAAAATGAATTCAAAATCGACAGCGTACCCGCCTTTATCGTGAACGATAAATACGCAGTAAATTTAAACAGCATCAAAACCTTAGATGAGTTGATTGGATTAATTAACTATCTTGCCGTTGAGAAAGATGCCGCAGCCGCTAAAACCTCATCAGGTGGCAGCCTAGGCTGGTTATTTCTAGTCTTTGCCGCCGCAATAGGTGTGACGCGTCAGCAACGTCTTAGCTAATTCCAGACACAAAGGTTCGTTTAAGGTACAAGCGTTAATCCAAGATACGCGCTAGCATAAAAAATGGCCTCCAAATTAGGAGGCCATTTTTATTCGCATTCGATACAAGCTTTCAATACAAGTGCTTAACATTAGTTCTGAACCTGTTATTGGCGAATAAAATCGAGAATATGGCTCGCTGCCAAGACTAGATGTACGATCAAGAAACCGATAAAAGCCTGCGCAAAAATTTGATGATAACTGCGCCACGCCAGCGCTGTGGGTGTGCCTTGAAATAACAACCAAGCGACACCCGTAATCCCAGTCGCCACCAGCAACAGCATGCCTATACCTTCGATGGCACTAAATAACCCTTTGCCGCCTGCGACGGGGAATTTGCCTTTTGTGAGTCCAACCATATCCTGTTTTAACTGCGCCCAATCGCCAGCTAGCCAACCAAAGTATTGGTGCCATTTACCATGCAAGGTATTGCTGAGTAAGAACAATATCCCCAGCACTGCGCACGCTAACCCTAAATACACATGCAAATAGTCCCAAAAACCGGCGTTATCGGGTATCCGTCGGCCCATAAAAATCCACGGGCTGGCACACACGAGTAAACTGCTCGATATCACAATCCACACATGCAGATACGCCATCATGACTCGGAACAAGGAGCTGAGTTTACTCATCATATTTTTCATCCTACTTAATGCTTCCTTTGCCCTTTGCGATGAATGCATTCGTGACGGCTTAATGAGCGCGAATAAAGTGGGCTAGGGGCAAAACGCGGCGCCGTGATTTAATGCCAAAATTAGGCGCGATGGATCTGCTCACCAAAATCAGCCACTTTCTGCCAATCCGTGTATTCCACATTCGTAACAGGATCCGTAGGCCCTTTAGTTAGCCACATGATGAAACGGATGATATTCCTATCTAAGGCGTTATAGCCTTGGTAATTCAGGTTACCCCCAAAAACTCGTAATAACTGTGGCCGCCAAGTGGTTTTACTTAAGAATGCCTGCATATAAGGATTAGTTTCTGGCGTGTTTTTCTCGGGCTTACGCGCCACTAAGCTAACGGAGAAAAAACCACTGACCTTATCCGTCAACACGGCTTGATGCTTTTCGATAAATTCGTACAAGCTAGGATTATGTTTACCATGGCGAATACTGGCGCCTATGATGATTTTATCGAACTCATTGAGCGCGGGAACGGCCTTAATATCAGCGGTAACCACGTCATTGTCCAAGGCCGTTAACTGCTGCGCGAGCTTAGTTGCAATCTTTTGGGTCTGGCCGTGAACACTAGAATAAATGATGAGAATTCTTTTCAATTTAGCCTCGATTAATCCCAAGTAAAATAACCATAAGCGGCCTAAAAAATACTGTTACTGGCGGCTTAATTTCGACTCTCTATGCCCGTTTTGCACATCAAGTGACATCACAACGCACAGACTAAATACACAAAAAGCAGCGATGGACACTCAGAGTCATTGGCATTCCCGTGGGATTTAACTGGGTATGCAAACGTAAAATAACCATTAAGATATTTCATACTAGGTGATTTACCCTGCAATTTACATGAAATAGATCACGGGCTTAGCCCCAAACCACTCAGGTATATGCGGTAGTTTTAACTGTCTCACAAAAATAGCACCTCAGGACTGTTTCCGTGTTCGCAGCTTTACTCACGACCGAGTTAATCTGACTAAAGATTGTTACAAAATTGAAAGGGATAAGTCACACCTCATATAGCCAACCCGAAGAAAAAGCATTAGCATTTGCACACTTATCGCCTGAGTCCATATCCATGAAATTCATTCAAACCAAAGATCCTAAAGCACTCTTGCTGTGGATGACCTTTGTAATGTCGCTTGTGTTTGCCGTTTGGCAGGCACTGCTCAATAACTTCGTGATTGAAAAAGCCCAGTTCACCGGTGCTGAAATCGGCATGTTACAAAGCCTGCGCGAGATCCCAGGTTTCTTGGCTTTCACCGCTATTTTTGTGCTTTTACTCATTCGGGAACAAGCCTTCGCCCTACTCTCGCTGGCCTTGTTATGCATTGGCGTGGCAGTAACAGGTTTCTTTCCTCAAGTCATAGGCCTGTATCTGACGACGGTATTGATGTCTGTTGGATTTCACTATTTTGAAACCATTAACCAATCACTGACGCTGCAGTGGGTCGATAAAAAAGATACTGCGGGTTTTATGGGTAAAGCGCTGGCGTGGCGCTCGGCCGCAGCCTTAGTGGGTTATGCCAGTATTTGGCTAGTGATGACCTGGTTGAAGTTAGACTATCAACACATGTATTTAATTATTGGTGCGTTAGGTCTGGTCATGGTGCTAACTATGGCTTGGTATTACCCAAAGTTTGAGACCACGGAAGTACAACATAAGAAAATCATTCTGCGTAAGCGCTATTGCCTCTATTACCTGCTGACCTTTTTCTCGGGTGCGAGACGGCAAATTTTTATGGTGTTTGCGGGCTTTATGATGGTCGAAAAGTTTGGTTATAGCGTGAGTGAAATTACCGCGCTGTTCTTAATAAACTATGTCGTCAATCTGCTGTTTGCGCCTACGATTGGGCGATTCATTGGCCGGATTGGCGAGCGTAATGCGCTGACAGTGGAATACGTCGGACTCATCATAGTCTTCATCAGTTACGCCTTAGTCGAGCAAGCACATATGGCGGCAGCGCTGTATGTTATCGATCATTTGTTGTTTGCGATGGCGATTGCGATGAAAACCTATTTTCAAAAAATCGCCGACAGCAAAGATATCGCCGCCACTATGTCGGTCAGTTTTACTATTAATCACATTGCCGCTGTGATTATACCTGTGCTTTTGGGCTTATTATGGTTAACCGATCCCGCCTTAGTATTTTACATAGGCGCAGGCTTTGCCGTATGTTCGTTAATTCTGGCGCTCAATGTACCGCGCCATCCTGAACCGGGTAATGAAACCTTATGGTCTTGGACGAGCAAAAAAGCGAAATCCATCGCTAAAGCGGTCGAATAAAGCGGCATAATAACGAGCCAAGGAATCAGCTTAGCTCAATGTTGAGTCTAGAACTGAACGCTTAAGTGATCGCCATCTAAGCTAGGCACTCAAGCAAGCTATACAAACAAGATATTCAAGTTAAATGCTAAAACAAGTTAAACAGATAAAGGTGAGCGCTTTGCTCTCACCTCACCCCCAATGCAGGCTCAAGGATTAACGCGATGAAGGATTCAGATATTTTAATGTTGGCAGAAGAAGGCGAGTCAACATCCGAGGCATCTGCTCGCAAAAAAGCCCTGCTACTCGGCCGTCAATTAGGCTTAGCCAGTGAGCAAGAATATCGCCCTGCGAATGCTTCCATCGCCGAACGCGCCCAACATAGAGCCCGCAAATTATCGAGCCAGTATCAAGCCAATGTGGAAACCATTTTTGCCTTAGCCCTCAGTTATACGCCATCGGATGTGACTGGTGTCGATCTCGATCCCGATTGGAGTCATCAATTCTTTTTGATGGCGGAGCAAATCCATAACCGTAGGATGCAAGACTTGTGGGCACGGATATTATCGAGCGAGATAGTTAATCCCGGCAACTTCAGTCTGCGCACCTTAGCGCTACTCAAGCAACTGACGCACAGGGAAGCACAAATCCTTGAAAAAGCCCTCGGCATGGCAGCTAAGGTCAATAGCGAACAGCGCCTAAAACTCATCAGCGGCTATCGCTTATCCGGTGGTATTGGCCAGTATTTTCGTAAAACGACCTCAGTTAATTTAGGCTTATCCCAGTTTGGCCTACCCTACTCCAGCATTCTGACCTTAGTTGATGCGGGAATACTGCACAGCAGCGAGTTCGAAACCGGCTTACTCAACAATAAAACACCGATTCAATTTGCCCTGCAAGGCATACAAATGAAGCTCACGCCTAAGAGCGGCAATCTGCTTTTTAGCTATTATCGCTTAACGCCGATTGGTGATGAACTGGCCCAACTCGTGCAACCTAAGCCGGATCAAGAATACCTCAAGGCCCTGCAACTCTTGTTCGCTAAGGATTTTAAGATCGAGTAGCGACTTAATCGCTTATATTATTGACTAATAAAAATATTTGCTTGAATAAACTCCATCTGTCGCAAATACTCTATGTATAAAAAATGCTCGTTTTATTTGCTGAGTGAATAAGGATGCGAATGGCATCTCAAGGATGGAGAGAATGATTAGTCAAGAACAAGATGTCTTTTTTTTAGACGAACAACCGTCACCACAACACCTCGAAAATCAAAAAACAGTCAAAATACTCACGGTGGACGATGACTCAAACTTCCAACGTTCGACCGCCTTTGCGTTATCTACTCTCAAAGTATTAGATTGTAAAATTGAGCTGGCCCAAGCCTTTAGCTATGCAGAAGCCTGCCAAGTGTTAACTAAGGAAAATGATTTTGCGATCGCCTTAGTCGATGTGGTGATGGAAACCGAAGATGCAGGGCTACGTTTGGTGCGTGGTATTAGGGAAGTGCTCGGCAACGAAAAAATCCGCATTATTCTGCTTACAGGTCAGCCCGGCATGGCCCCTATTTTCGACGTGATGCGTGATTACGACATCAACGACTATTGGACTAAATCCGAGTTATCGGCCGATAGGCTGCAAACTATCCTCACTACGAGTCTGCGTTCATATCAACAAATTAGCAGTATTGCCAATGCTAAGCGTGGCTTGCAACTGATTGCCGAGTCCAGCGGCGCGCTCTACACCTCTCGCAATATCAAAGAGCTTTCCGGCAAGATGTTGCGCCAGTTATCGACCTTATTGAACCTGCCCCATGGCGGCATTGTGTGCGTGAAATCGACAAATGAATTAACCGAACAGGGTATTTCCCACCAAATTATTGCCGCATCGTGTGAGTTTGAATCTTATTTTGGCCACTCGTTACAACAGCTTGAACAGCAACACATCCGGGCACAACTTGAACTTTGCCTGAGCCGCAGGCAGTCTCGTATTGAAAATGACTTTACTTGCCTCTTCTTCCCCGACGAACTCGCAGGCGCCGATTACTCCGTTTATTTAGCCACAGGCAGACCACTGGATATCACGGAAACTGAAATGATCCGTGTGTTTAGCATGAATATTTGTGGCGGCCTGCATAGCGTGTCGCTCATGAGCCAACTAGATAAGATTGCTTTTGAAGATCCGCTCGTCAAAATCCCTAATCTCAACGTGTTGCTCCGCACCTTAGAAGGCGTGCTGGCGGAAGATATTCGCGAAAAATTTAATTTATTGATTATTGATATTGATAAGTTTTCCGACTTTAATCGTGTATTTGGTTCGCCCCAAGGTAACGAGATGCTCAAACACGTTGCCTCTTGTTTGCGCGAACACTTTGATGCTTGTGTGTTAGTCGCTCGCCTCAAGGATGATAAATTTGCCGTGCTCGGCCCTAAAACCTTAGTCACCGCTGACATTATTAGTCGACTGTTTATTCAACCCTATCAACAGGGAAAATCGAAGATCACGGTCAATATCAGCACTGTCACACTGCCGCTAGAATTAGCCGATGGCACTGCGGTTGACGCCATAACGCAAGTCAACATGGCCCTGAAAACCGCCAAAAAGTTAGGTATTAGACAACATGTGACTTACCAACAAGCCAATGACGATAATGTGGCCTATCACTTCGAACTCTTACAATCGCTGCAACACAGTATTACCTGTAATGACATCCATATTGCACTGCAACCGCAAGTCTGTATTAAAACGGGTGAAGTCGTCGGGGTTGAAGCGCTGGCTCGCTGGACCTTGCCAAATGGTCAAAATGTGCCGCCGTTGGATTTTATCCCCATTGCCGAAGCGACAGGTTTGATCACCCAACTCGGTGAGCAACTATTCGTGCAATCTTGCCAAGCACTCTGCGCACTCAATGAGGCGGGTTATACTAATTTATGTATGGGAGTGAACTTATCGGCCATGCAGTTCGAACAGGAGAACATAGTCGATATTTTAAAGCAGCACATTGCCGACGCTAACATGCCTCCAGGTCAGATAGAAGTCGAAGTCACTGAATCGATTGCAATGCAAAATTTCGAAACCATCCGCAAGCAGTTAAATGACTTACGCTCGATAGATATTAGAGTCGCGATTGACGATTTTGGTACCGGGTTTTCCTCATTAGCCTATCTCAGCAAACTAACCTTCGACCGCATTAAGATTGATAAATCCTTTATCGACAATGTCACCTCAGATGATGGCGCCGCTGCGATAGTCGATAGCATTATCTTGTTAGGACAGCGCTTCCACATGAATGTGATTGCCGAAGGCGTCGATTGCTTTTGAAGATCCGCTCGTCAAAATCCCTAATCTCAACGTGTTGCTCCGCACCTTAGAAGGCGTGCTGGCGGAAGATATTCGCGAAAAATTTAATTTATTGATTATTGATATTGATAAGTTTTCCGACTTTAATCGTGTATTTGGTTCGCCCCAAGGTAACGAGATGCTCAAACACGTTGCCTCTTGTTTGCGCGAACACTTTGATGCTTGTGTGTTAGTCGCTCGCCTCAAGGATGATAAATTTGCCGTGCTCGGCCCTAAAACCTTAGTCACCGCTGACATTATTAGTCGACTGTTTATTCAACCCTATCAACAGGGAAAATCGAAGATCACGGTCAATATCAGCACTGTCACACTGCCGCTAGAATTAGCCGATGGCACTGCGGTTGACGCCATAACGCAAGTCAACATGGCCCTGAAAACCGCCAAAAAGTTAGGTATTAGACAACATGTGACTTACCAACAAGCCAATGACGATAATGTGGCCTATCACTTCGAACTCTTACAATCGCTGCAACACAGTATTACCTGTAATGACATCCATATTGCACTGCAACCGCAAGTCTGTATTAAAACGGGTGAAGTCGTCGGGGTTGAAGCGCTGGCTCGCTGGACCTTGCCAAATGGTCAAAATGTGCCGCCGTTGGATTTTATCCCCATTGCCGAAGCGACAGGTTTGATCACCCAACTCGGTGAGCAACTATTCGTGCAATCTTGCCAAGCACTCTGCGCACTCAATGAGGCGGGTTATACTAATTTATGTATGGGAGTGAACTTATCGGCCATGCAGTTCGAACAGGAGAACATAGTCGATATTTTAAAGCAGCACATTGCCGACGCTAACATGCCTCCAGGTCAGATAGAAGTCGAAGTCACTGAATCGATTGCAATGCAAAATTTCGAAACCATCCGCAAGCAGTTAAATGACTTACGCTCGATAGATATTAGAGTCGCGATTGACGATTTTGGTACCGGGTTTTCCTCATTAGCCTATCTCAGCAAACTAACCTTCGACCGCATTAAGATTGATAAATCCTTTATCGACAATGTCACCTCAGATGATGGCGCCGCTGCGATAGTCGATAGCATTATCTTGTTAGGACAGCGCTTCCACATGAATGTGATTGCCGAAGGCGTCGAGACTAAAGAGCAAGCGAAATGGCTAAGCGACCGCGGCTGCCACGATGCCCAAGGCTACTTTTATGCTAAGCCAATGCCACTACCGGAGTTATTAATTTGGCTTAAAAACTACCAAAAAACACCACTATGACAGCGCCATCGCAATTGACTCAACCTACCTTCTGGGGCTACTGGCTCAGATTCATGCTGCCGTGGTTATTGTTGGTGCCCATACTCACCACTTTGCTTTATCAAAAGCGCCATGAAGATGCCATGGTGCCCTTATACCAAGAGGCGAACACCCTTTTAGGTGATGCCGCTAAAACCATTGCCTACCATATTGGTAATATTAAGCGCGACGCCCTATTTCTTGCTAAATATCAAACACTCCTCGATGCGGCGGCGGGAAATGAGCAAGATCTCACTCAGGTCGAACATTTCTTCGAGAGCTTTAGTGCCGCATCACAAAACTACGATCAAGTACGTTGGCTCGATAATAACGCCTTAGAAAAAGTCAGAGTCAATCTTGTCCAGAATCTCCCACACATAGTTGCTAAACCATTATTGCAATTGAAGGCTAAGCGATATTACGCCATCCAGAGTTTAAGCTTAGCCCCTAATAGTTTTTACTTTTCGCCCTTAGATTTGAATGTCGAAAAGGGAGAAATAGAAAACCCAATCAAGCCCGTATTAAGAGTCACCACTCCCGTGTTTTTACCTTCGGGCGAGCGCCAAGGCTTTATTGCCCTCAATTTCCTCGCCCAATCCATGTTAGACGCCATTGCCAAAATTACGGCGAACAGCAATGTCGAGCTTTCACTGCTGAATAAAGAGGGTTACTGGCTACTCTCATCCAATCCAGAACTCACCTGGGCATTTATGTTTAATCGCCCGGAATTAACCTTAGCTAAGCTCAATCCCGATGCTTGGCAACAGATTACCCAAGATAGCGAAGGTGCCTTTATCACCCCCGAAGGGCTCTGGGATTATGAAAATGTACAAGATGCGACCAACACTTCTGACCAAGATTGGAAACTTGTGATACGGGTTCCCAATGATCAACTCTCAAAGATTAATCAACGCAGCCTGCTAGAAGCGCTCAGTCTAGGGATTTTATTGCTGTTACTCGGCGGTGGGATCTGTTGGCGCGCTGCAAAGTCCATGCGAGAACGGGACAAATTGAATCAAGAGTTAACCGAGCAACAGCAAAAACTCATCCAATCCAATGCCGCGTTAGCCGAATCGTTACAGCACTTACACGACACTCAGCAACAACTCATCGAGACGGGAAAACTCTCATCCTTAGGCATGATGGTGGCTGGCGTCTCCCATGAACTCAATACCCCAGTCGGCGCAGCACAGGTCACGTTATCGAGCATGAAAAATGAATGCACTAAGCTGCAAAACGCTTTCGAAACGGGTCTTAAGCGATCTGATGTTGATACTTACTTTATTCACTTCCATGAAGGCGCGGAGATAGTGCAAGCCAACTTAAGCAGAGCCGCAACCTTAGTCAGTAGTTTCAAACGCTTAGCCGTCGATAGAACAAGGGAAGAGCGCCGTAGTTTTAAGCTCACGAGCCTCGTTCAGGACATGCTACATACCTCATGGCTGCGGATGAAGAAGCAATCCCATGAGCTCGAAATCGACGTTGATGCCAATATCGAACTGAACAGCTACCCTGGCGCACTCGGACAATCCCTTGAAAACCTCGTCACCAATGCGATAACTCACGCTTTTGAAGGGCGAGTTAATGGTCAAATCAAAATCTCGGCAAAGATGATAGAAGAGCAAATAGTCGAAATCACAGTCTCAGACAATGGCATAGGAATGAGCGAGGAAACAATGAAACAAATCTTCGATCCCTTCTTTACCACTCGTAGGGGAAATGGCGGAACTGGGCTGGGTTTACACTTAACCTATCAACTTGTCAGCCAACTTCTTGGCGGGAAAATTACGGTCAGCAGTACGTTAGGTAAAGGCAGCGTTTTTAGTCTAACAATCCCAGTAACAGCCCCAGAAGCCGCCGAGCTGAACCTGAATTAACCGGTTATACGCAACGGCAACAGATAGCCAATATGCTGGCCGAATATGATGCTAAAACTTGATGTCTAAACATGATGCTTGAACTATGGTGTTTGAACACGGCGCTTAAACCATGTTGCTTGAATATCAGCATTGAACATAGCGGACGCATTGCGCCCAAAACAAAACAGGAGCCCAAGGCTCCTGTTTTTTATGACCATTCAATCACTTGCTAAGGCATAACTTGGCTTGATATGGCTAGGTATAACTAGTCATAACACTAGGCGAGCGCTTTAGCCTTATCGGCATTGATAACATTGATTGCCGTTAGATAATCGATTAAGGCGCGGACTTGAGTCGCTAAATCGCCTTTGCTGGTATCTATGGTCAATTCTGCCGCTAATGGCGCTTCATAGGGTGATGAAATACCAGTGAAATTACTGATTTCACCACTGCGTGCTTTCACATATAACCCCTTAGGATCACGCTGCTCGCACACACTTAATGGCGTCGACACGTGCACTTCAATGAACTGACTGGCAGGGAAACGGGCACGAATGCTATCGCGCTCCTCACGAGTCGGGGAAATAAAGGCCGATAACACCACAAGCCCAGCATCCACCATTAATTTGGCCACTTCGCCGACACGGCGCAGGTTCTCGTCACGGTCTTCAACCGTAAACCCTAAGTCTTTACACAGGCCATGGCGCACATTATCACCATCAAGCAAATAAGTGTGGAATCCCGCCTCAAATAACGCCCGCTCTAATGCACCCGCCAGTGTCGACTTGCCCGCGCCAGACAGTCCGGTAAACCAGAGTAATACTGGATTTTGGCCTTTCTGTTCGGCTCTGGCGGCTTGATCTACAGGATGTTGATGCCACACGATATTTGTCATAAAAACTCCTCAATTCCCATGCTGTTAAACGGCTAACACAAGGGCAATAAACTCAAGCTAATCACTAAAATGGAAAGATGATCGGCACCATAAATATCACTATCAGGGAATACAGCACAGATAACGGCAATCCTAGGCGGACGAAGTCACTGAAGCGATAATTACCCGCGTTAAATACCATCAAATTGGTTTGATAGCCGTAGGGTGAAATAAAGCTCGCGCTGGCACCAAAGACCACGGCCATAATAAAGGGTCTTGCATCGACACCGTAATTAAGCGCAATCGCGTAGGCGATGGGGAAAGCTAGCGCTGCGGCAGCATTATTGGTAACTAATTCAGTCAACAACAAGGTCATAAAATACACACCGACAAAAGCGCCAAACACCCCATAACCATTGATAACCGAGAGCAATCCTTGGGCTAAACTGTCCGCAAGGCCAGTGCTCATCATCAAGTTAGCGAGCCCTAACGCACTCCCCACTATCACCACTAATTCCAATGGAAAACGGCGTTTAAGCTCAGCCAAAGTGACAGCGCCAATAACAAAATAACTCAGCAGCAGGAGCACTAAACCTTTAGCCAATGGCAATACACCGGTGACACTCAAAACGATCGTGACCGCAAAGCCGAACAATACCCAACGACCACGGCGACTGTCTAAGCGCACATTCAAATCTAAGCCGCTGATCGCCGCAAACTCTGAACTCAATTTTGCGCTATTGCTGAAACCATCGCCTGGCGTCAATAACAACACATCACCGGGTTGCAGAATAATGTCGCCAAGCCCTCCCTTCAGCGGATGATTGCCGCGGCGGATCGCCATCACGGCCGCATCGAACTGTTCACGAAAACGTGACTCTTTCAACGAACTGCCGACTAAACGGGATGATGGCGCGAGCACAGCTTCAACTAAATTTTGTCCCTTGGCTTGATGCTTACCAAACCAATCTAAACCATCGAATTGATGTAATAACTCAACCGATTCCACCGCACCACTGAAGCGCAGCACATCGTCCGCTTGCAGCACTAACTGGGGCGGCACAGGGCAAATACAAATGCCGCTGCGTTCTAGTTCAACCAGATATAACTTCTTCAGCGCCCTGAGTTTGTTATCCACCACACTGCGACCCACTAAGGATGAGCCTTTTGCCACATGGGCTTCGAGCAAGTAAGGCAGCGCCTCTTCACCCGACTCTTCCCGTCTGTCGGGCAGAATGTTCGCTAGTAAGATCAATAACAAGATGCCAGCGACGACGATCACAACCGCGACCGGCGTGAACTCGAAGAAACCTAAGGCGGGTAAGCCGGCGTTTTCCACAAAAGAGTTCACAATCAAGTTGGTCGAGGTACCAATCAGGGTCAGTGTGCCACCTAAAATTGCCGCATAATTTAACGGCAATAATAACTTAGCGGGTGCGTGTGCTTGATTGCGACGCACAACACCGATAAGCGACGCCACCACCGCAGTGTTATTGGTAAAGGACGACAGCAAGGCGGTCGATAGCCCAAGCTTTGCCATTGTCATAGGCAAAGAACTATTGCCTATGACTTGACTCAACTTTCCCAGCAGGGACGTTTTTTCTAACGCCGTCGCGGCCAATACCAACAGGACGAGTGTGACTAAGCCAATATTTGTAAAGCTTGTTAATGCGGTATCGAGCGCAACCATGCCAAGCAAATAACAGAGCAAAAATGTAAATAAAAACAATACCGCTGGATTGATACGGCCGCTAATTAAGCCAGCCACAAGACCTAACAAAATAATCGCTAACAGCCACAAGTCACTCACAAATTAAGCTCCAAGCTTAGAGATATCTATCGCTTGCCAATGTGGGTAGTGTTTACGCACTAAGGCATTAAACTCAACTTCAAAGGCACTAAATTGTGATGCTGTTTGTTTGTTAACATGCTGACCCGATACCACCATCACTGCGGCAACCGTCGCATTGCTCAGGCGATCGATTAGGATCATTCCGCCGGTATCGCGTACTAACGAATACGCATCGAACACTATGTCTTCGGTCAGCTCTAAGGTCACGCGAGCAATCGCGTTTAACCCAAGTGTATCCGTCGCGCTGCGCGCTAAGGTATTAACATCAACCACATAATCGATAGCAGTCACAGAGGCTTGCGTCTTCTTACCGGCCACTTTGATGTCGTATAACTGGCCGAGTTGTAATGGCTTTTCATCCATCCACACTATGTCAGCGCTGATCACGTTAGCGACGGCGGGTGCTGAATCCGGTCTTGCCAGTAAATCGCCACGGGAAATATCAATTTCATCTTCCAGCGTGATGGTCACAGCTTGGCCAGCAACCGCTTCTTGTATGTCGCCATCGAAGGTCACAATACGTTCAACCTTGCTGCGTTTGCCCGATGGCAAAGCCACTAACTCGTCACCGACATTGATAATGCCAGAGGCTAAAGTACCCGCAAAACCGCGAAAATCTAAGTTAGGACGCGACACATATTGCACAGGAAAACGCACTGGCAATGAGCTGAGTTCACGTTGAGTATCAATGGTTTCTAGCAGTTCCAGCAGAGTACCACCTTGATACCAGTCGCTTTGCGTACTACGCTCAACCACGTTGTCACCATTAAGCGCCGATAACGGCACAAAGTGGATATCGAGGTTACCGAAATCTTTGACGAAATCGGTAAAATCGGCACGAATGCGATTGAAGACTTGCTCGTCAAACCCAAGCAAATCCATCTTGTTCACGGCAACAACGAAGTGACGAATCCCCAGTAATGACGCGATAAACGCATGGCGTTTAGTCTGAGTCTGCACGCCGTAGCGGGCATCGACTAAAATCACCGCCAAATCACAGGTCGATGCACCCGTTGCCATGTTGCGCGTGTACTGCTCATGCCCTGGCGTATCGGCGATGATGAACTTACGCTTATCACTTGAAAAGTAACGGTAAGCCACATCGATAGTGATGCCCTGCTCGCGCTCGGCTTGCAGACCATCCACCAGCAAGGCTAAGTCGATAGCTTCACCTGTGGTGCCCATCTTAGCGCTGTCGCTCTTTAGGCTCGCCAATTGATCTTCATAGATCTGGGCACTGTCGTGTAACAGGCGACCGATTAAGGTACTTTTGCCATCATCCACACTGCCACAGGTTAAAAAGCGCAGTAAGCCTTTGTGTTGCTGCAGGGCTAGATATTCTTTCACACCATGGAGGGTAATTTCTGCCGCCATGAGATTGGTTTTATTGACCGCTTTGTCCATCTTACTCTCACTCTTGATCTGCTTGGCTGAAGGTCGCGCTTTACTTGCGCCACCTTCGCGAAATAGGGTTAACCTTGCCGAGATTAGAAGTAGCCTTGACGCTTCTTCTGCTCCATCGAGGCACTTTGATCTGAGTCGATCAATCGACCCTGACGCTCGCTTGAACGGGTTAACAGCATTTCTTCAATAATCTTCTCTAGGCTGTCGGCCTCAGAATGCATGGCGGCCGTAAGTGGGTAGCAACCTAAGGTTCTAAAACGCACCAATTCTTCTTTAAACTGCTCGCCTTCGGCTAACTTCATCCGCTCGTCATCGGCCATGATTAACTGACCGCCGCGCTCAACCACTTGACGTTTAGCCGCAAAATACAAAGGCACTAACTCAATGTTTTCTTGATAGATATATTGCCAAATATCCAGCTCAGTCCAGTTAGATAACGGGAACACGCGAATACTTTCGCCCTTGTTCACCGCGCCGTTATAGGTGCGCCACAATTCTGGACGTTGGTTTTTAGGATCCCATCTGTGGTGACGGTCGCGGAACGAATACACACGCTCTTTGGCGCGAGATTTTTCTTCATCGCGGCGAGCCCCACCAAAAGCGGCATCAAAACCGTATTGGTTAAGTGCTTGCTTTAAACCTTGGGTTTTCATGATGTCAGTGTGTTTCGCACTGCCATGGTCGAAAGGGTTAATCCCCTGCGCCAACCCTTCTGGGTTGATGTGCGTCAGTAACTCGAAGCCAAATTTCTTTGCCTGGGCATCACGAAACGCGATCATCTCTTTGAATTTCCAACCCGTATCAACATGCAGCAACGGGAATGGGATCTTGCCCGGATAAAAGGCTTTACGCGCTAAGTGCAACATAACGGAAGAATCTTTCCCGATGGAATACAACATCACAGGATTATCGAATTCGGCTGCAACTTCACGAATGATCTGGATGCTCTCGGCTTCCAGTTGTTGTAAGTGGCTTAATTCACGCCCGGCCATACTATTCTCCGTTTACCTTAAATTCGCTGCATTACCACAGCATGGGTTAGCTTAATTTGCTCAATATCTTTAACTACTTAGCATCTTTAACGCTTAGTATCTTTAACTGTTTGTGGCTTAGCTTATCGACGCGGCAGCCGAGACTCTAACCGATTGAGTCTGCTCATCACTGGCTTGAGTCGATTCAACCGCTTCAGGGTTGAACCAATGCAAAGTGTCACTCAGTGCAACCACTTCACCTATGATCATCAAGGCTGGCATTTGTAATTCGGGATCGGCGGCAAGCTGTTCGAGCTCACCTAAACGGCCGATAAAACGACGTTGCTCTTTAGTGGTCGCCTTTGACACTATCGCCACGGGGGTGTCAGGGCTTCGGCCCACATCGACTAAACCTTGGCGAATAATGCCGGCGTTAAGAATCCCCATATACACGACTAAGGTATTGTTAGGATTTGCATAACCTTGCCAATCCATAGGGCGGCTCTCTAACTGACAATGACCGGTGATAAAAGTGACGCCTTGGGCATGGTCTCTGTGGGTCAGGGGAATGCCCGCATAGGCCGATGTGCCGCTGGCGGCGGTAATACCGGGGACGACTTCAAACTCAACCCCCGCTTCGACTAAGGTTTGTAACTCTTCGCCACCGCGACCGAAAATAAAAGGATCGCCGCCCTTAAGACGCACCACATTTTTACGGGTGTAGGCTTTAGTCACGAGTAACTGATTAATCTCGTCCTGTGCGGCGCTATGCTTGCCCGCACGTTTACCTACGGCAATCTTTTCAGCGTCTTTTGGAATAAGAGCTAGGATATCTTGACTGACTAAAGCGTCGTATAGCACAGCATCTGCGGTTTTAAGGATGCGCCATGCCTTTAACGTCAATAACTCAACGTCACCAGGACCTGCACCCACCAGCCAGACTTTGCCTTTGGCCGCTTGGCCCGGTAAAGATAAAATTTCCATCAGCATCCCCAAGATCACTTTAGTCTGTAGAAATATAGCGCGTCTTATATTCCATAATAAATAGATAATTATTAGTTTTTATATCATTTAGGTATAAAAGAAATCACTGACGTCGATTTAAAATAGAAAAATATTGAGTTTCAAAATCAAAAATGCCCCAACACACTAATAACCAGTTGAATTTAAATAACTTAATATGGATTCATCTGTTATATAAAACGAACACCGCTCAGCTAAGTGTGTGATTTTGGCACTATGTTATTGCCAAAAATTCTACCTAAACCTGCCCCAACAGGGTGAAAACCTCACTAACAAGATAAATTGTCACCAAATGACGCAGAATTTTTACATAACCATAAATTCACTTTCTAATGGTAAGCTGGGCATAACTATCTTTGTTGAGTACGACTGACAAATACACAAATAAGCACATCAAGGAGGGCCGATGAAACGACTTTATTCAGGTATTGCAATGGCTGGGCTATTAGCTTGTACGAGTATAAATGCCGATGAATCATTAGTAGAAGGAAGAGTCAAAGATGAACTTGCCACGGCAGAACTGCCTTTTGTAATTACACCCCATAAAGTGAATTACATTTTACCTGCGACCTATAGCCCAGATCCCAACATGGCACCGTTCGCTGAAGATGCCCTCATCAATCCCTACACTTTGGATGAGTTCGAGGCTAAGTTTCAAATCAGTTTCAAATTCCCTATTTGGTACAATGTCTTTGGTGATAATGGTCATTTATTCTTTGCCTATACCAATCAATCCTATTGGCAGGTTTATAACAAAGACACCTCATCTCCGTTCCGTGAAACCAATCACGAGCCTGAAGTCTTTATGCTGTTTAATAACGATTGGAAAATCGGCAGTGTGACCAATTCCTTTTGGGGCGTTGGTGCAGTGCATCAATCGAATGGTAAATCAGGACCGCTTTCTCGCAGCTGGAATCGACTCTATGCCACTATGATTTTTGATGCCGGTCCACTCGCCTTCTCAACTAAAGTCTGGTGGCGTATTCCTGAGGATGAAAAAACCGATCCGCATCAAGCCCGCGGTGACGATAATCCCAATATTGATGACTACATAGGCAGAGCTGAGTTTATTGGTGTCTATGGTATCGATGAGCATAGATTCACCTTAACCCTTAAAACAAACCTAGAAGATATCGACAGAGGCTCAGCAGAACTGACCTGGAGTTATCCTATCGTCGGCAACTTACGCCTTTATACTCAATACTTTAATGGCTATGGCGAGAGCCTAATCGATTACAACTATCACAACCAACGTATTGGTATCGGGATTTCGCTCAACGATATTCTGTAGCAAATATAAAAGTGACAGAGTACAAAAATCAGCCATAATTTGCTGCTAATCTACAAAACCTGCTGCTAAATTGCTCAGATGGATCTGAGTTTATGGCTCAGCGGGACGATTTACATTGATCCTAATGGCATTTAAGCCGATAGTCGCACACCTTTTTGTGCCCTGAAGCCGCGCCTTAACATCATGGAGGAATATGAGTTTTAGCTACCGCAGCATAGTCATGCTACTCAGTGTCATTATTTTCGCGAGCTTACTTAAGCTCGCGTTTTTTGCTGTGCCAAAAGATAACACTGCACCTATGCTTAATGCGCAAGAGGTACGCCAAGATCTCTATGCCTTATTGGATCAAATCGAGCAACACTCGGCGTTTTATGCGTTAACGCCCGATAAAGCCAGTCCGCAACTCAAGTATATGGCGAGCCTGATTGTCGAGCAGTATCAAGATATGACTCCCAATGACCGCTTTGCCGCTGAAATCACTAAGCTACTCAATAGCCTCAAAGATCCCGGTGCTCAAGTGCATGACTTCGATGATCAAAGCGGCGATCTCCCGTTAACCTTACGGCCACTCAACGACCAGTGGTTAGCCTTAGATAGCAGTAACAGTCCAATCAACAACGACTTTCCCTTTGTGACTCATATCGACGGTTTACCTATGAGTAAATGGGTGGCGGCCAGCCAAGCCTATCTACCTGAGCCTGCAAAACAGAGCCAAGAAATGCAATTACCTTGGCTGAAAAAACTGAACCTGCTGCGTGAAGATTTAGGCCTCAGCATCAAGCCCTATGTGCTCGTTACGCTGATTAATGATGATCTACTAACCCAGCAGGTGACTCTCGCCCTGCCAAGCCACGAACCGCAGGCGCAATTAGCGGCAAGTAATCAAGAAGATAAGACACAAGATATGAGTGTTTTTGAGTTCATTAATCAGTTGTCTCAGTTTGAGCGCTCCGAATTTCAAGACGTTCCATATCAATTAGAGACGGTTAACAATACTACGGTCAAACTGAAAATCAGTGATCTGTACGCCTTTGAATTAAATAGAGATCTACAGCAAGAACTGCTCAAGGGCATGACGCATCCCCTACTGATCATTGACTTACGTGATGCTAGTGGTTTTAGCCCAAAGTTATTGACCCTATTATCGCGATATCAAGATGCTGATTTAAATAACACTTTAGCGCCGAACGTGATGGGATTTGCACACTATCGCCGCTCACCGGAACTGAGAAATGACTATCTGCAGCCACTCAACTTTAAGCCTTTAGCTGCGCTCGAATACAGTGTGCCTCGACTAAAATCCCTCACCCGCAACTTACCCTCAGTCGATGAAGATAAATTCAGCCCTTGGTATATTCGCACTAAACCTGCGGTGACTCCTGAAGGGCAAAATCGCTTAGCGCTGCTCGTGAGCCCCAAATGCCGCCAAGAATGTGAGTGGATTGCCTATCGCACTAAATCTTGGTCTAGGGCGAGTTTGATTGGTGAAAAAACCTCGGGCGACTTTGCTCGTCAGTACCATTTCAAACTGCCAAACAGTGGGTTAGACATAAGATTCAGTAGTTCGTTAACCTATGATGCACAGGGAAAACTCTTGTCAGGTGCTGGGACTGAGCCCGATATTTGGCTCCCGCAAAACAGTGATATTCAATGGCAAGGACTAGTGAGTTTAGTGCGTTCGGCTAAGCCAAAAACTCAGCTCATTCAAACATCACAACCCACTAAGTTGGCTCAAGCTAAGCTGAATTAAATCCAAAAAATGAGCCAGCAATCTGCTGGCTCATTTCAAACATTGATTCGTTAACTGATATCAGTTAGCTAAAGAATGGATTCTAGAATTATTTCTTTTCAGTCGCTTTAGAATTGACAACTGAACCTATAACCAAACCTTGCTTATTCACATCGAAGCTCATTTGAACTCGCATGTTGTAATCTTTAAGCATTTTCATTTCTTCAGGGATTGGCTCGCCGCTCATTTCTAACAACGTCAGCATTGGAGTGAACATCTTGCCGTAGTCAGCAGATAAGCTATACATGCCATTCGCAGACAGTTTCTCGCCCGCTAATTTGTTCGCCAAAGCCAAACCTTTGTCACCACTATACACCACTAAATGCTGACCTTTAATCGCGAGCATAGGCTTAATACCTAACTCAGGAGGTAACATCAATATGGGTGATAAATCAGTGGCATCCCCGTTATCGGCTAATTGCACTTCGGCCAACATAGGCGCGAAAGGTTTCACCATATTGAACAACATAGACGGGTTTTCGGCGCTGAGGCTCACTAACGCATCTAAGCTTTCTAACTTAGGCTCTTGATCTTGTGTGCTCATTTTAAAGTCGAGCAATGAAACGCTCATGCCTTTCACACCGTTCGCCATACCAGTGAACATGCCTAGCATAGCTGGGCTCTGTTGGCTCAACTCAGCTTGCAACTCGGCCAGTGGCGCACAGGTCAATTGCGGCTTTTGCAGATCATCCCAAATAGCCGTTAATGAAGGTGCAACTTCGTTGACATCTAAGCCTATGCCCATAGAGAAGATAGTGCTGTCGATATCCGCCAGATGTGCAGGAATAAAGCCACGCATCTTTTGCATGGCCGCAAGAATCGGTTGATTCTTAGTTTCGACCACAAATGAGACCGCCATATGGCTTTCTTTTTCTGTCACAGAAAACGCGGTTACCCCAGCAACTGAACGCGGCCAGTTAGCAGCAATGGCAGTTAATTCGGTGCGACATTCAGGTGTTCTAATTTGAGTTAATGGATCTTCACCGACGCTTTCATTAGCAAAAAACTTTGTCAATTGCTTAGATAACATATTGCTATCGGCTGAAGTCAACGCCTTCACGATTTCAACATGGTTAATAAAGCCGATGCTGTCTTCTTTAAAACCATGGGTCTTAATAATATCGTCTAGTATGCCAGAAGCAGCCAATGAGTGCGGTGCCTTCTTAATACCGAATGCCATTTCTAATAACTCTGGATCGGTAATAGAGGTACTGAAAGTAATCGTTAAAATGCCATCTTTTTGGGCAAATAACAGTTCAACTTTCTCAGTTGAATTTTCATCCGATAATGCATAAGCGCGATAATCAACATCACCCACTTTACGCATTTCGTGGGTCACACCACTGTCTTTTTCGGCTTTATCTAATGCAGCCCAAAAAGCATCCGCCTGATTAACATCAATCTTAAATACAGGTAAAGCACCTAGAGTATAAAAATACGACTTAACTTCATCGGGAAAACCAAAAGTTTTCAACAGTAAAGCAGGCTCTTTAATGCCATCCATATACTGCTGATAAATGCTGATGAAGAACTTGCCCATAGGGCTATCCAGCTCACCGGATTCAGCAAGTGCATTACTTGGATATTGCTGATAATTTCCAGAAATAGACTGTAAATACGTTTTTAACGGGAAGGGTTTAAGCTGACCCGAAAAAATCGGCGTATCAGCAGGCACATAGTCGAGCAAAGGATTTGCAGAAGCACTCGAGCCAGTACCATTCTGCGTATACCAATAACCACCCGCACCAGCTGCAATAATTGCCGCGGCAATCACAATCTTTTTCATTTAAGAAACTCCATTTAATGACAATTCAATTTTATGAAATCAATACCTAAAGTAATCCCTAGGTATTTGAATATTTATCCGCTCTTACATATCCCTTACGCAGATAATGCAAAATCAGAAAACTAAGGTATAAATTTTGCCCGATAATTTAACATTAAACCGATACAGAAGCGAACAGGATGGGAAATCAAACCGTTAAAACGCATCAGCGTTAACCTTAATTCAACAGGTTTCCAATCTTATTTCAATTCAGTAATAAAAGATCTTTAAGTCGTCGACGATTAAACAAAGTGCCCAATGACACATAAATGCATCTGTTCCAAACTCACACGCCAGAACTTCATCCCGCTTCGTGGACTTTTTTAAGCGTGACGTCACCTAACTGGCGCATTTGTTTGCGGATCCACGCGGAGCGCTGCTGCACATAGGACGACGGAGGTGACACTTTATAACGCCAAGGATTGGGTAAGATGGCTGCGAGTAATGAAGCCTCGTATTGGGTTAGTTTTGCCGCAGACTTTCCAAAATAATGCTTTGATGCCGCTTCGGCGCCGTAAATTCCCGGGCCAAATTCAACGATATTTAAATACACTTCAAGGATGCGCGACTTATCCCAAGTCAGTTCCATCATTAAGGTAAACCAAGCTTCTAATCCCTTACGAAAAAAACTGCGGCTAGACCACATAAACAGGTTTTTTGCCGCCTGCTGACTTAAGGTACTGGCTCCGCGAACTTTAGTGCCTTTCTGATTGTATTTCAGCGCCGAACTTATCGCGGCTAAATCGAATCCCGTATGCTCGGCAAAACGTTGATCTTCTGCGGCGATCACCGCCAATTGTAACTCAGGAGAAATGTGCGCTAAATCGCGCCACTGATGCATGACTTCCCCCATAGGTGCAGGTGGAAATAAGGCGCGCTCAATCCGCCAGGTCCACATGGGTGGATTAACGAATCTGAGTAGAATAACCAATAAGATTGAGCAAATTAATGCCCATACTAATCCCTTGAATAGCCAAGACAATAAACGACGAAAGCCACGCTTACGCCTTTGAGGAGCAGGACTACTCGACTTATTGGCACTAGGACGCCTGACATGATCTCGCATCGCATATAAAGGGGCCGTCATTTACACCATCTCATCCGCGCACTCTCATCTCTCATTTATGATATCCAGTCAAGCCAATCCATTAGGCATTCTTTGCAACACCCAAGGCTTATTAGAAAACCGCCTAAAGCGTTAAGGGAGTTGCGGGTCGATCATGCTACGACAATAGAGGAAACACCAAGGATATCTTACTCGAGAATCAAAGATAGGCAGAGAAATAACCACAATAACAAATCACTATTGAAGATGGCGAGGGCTTGACTTAACTTGACCTCGGCAGCTTTGACGACAGCTGACCGAGGTAATGATGGCTGATTAACGAGGGCTAGCAAGTCAATCAAACTGCTTGATACTCGCAGCTGCGAGTCCGGTTTTCAACGCTTTCACTGCATCCAGTCGAATGATATCAATACACAGCAAACCCAGCCCATAAATACCGATATACAACCACTTAACCTCGGAAAAGACATGAATCATGTCAATTTCACAGTAAAATCCCTCAAAACCATCTACGGGAACTTCAAAATATAGTTCAGGTTCAACCAATGTGCATAACTCTGTGAGTAAAAATGTACAATATTTTTATCCTTTAAAGAGCCACTAACCCTAACCCTATGAATATCAATATATCTCAGTGAAATGACGCTTAAATGACATAGCTTCGCTTTCTCGTCAATCCAGAGTATTAAATTCAACCAAAGATAAGACCTTTCTTACCGAGATAAAAAACGCCCCAATGGCAATTGAGGCGTTTAATACTTTAAATCAATAAGATAACTAGATATCGTAATGCAGACCACACTCACGTTTCAGCCCATTAAAGCGAGTTTCTTCCTCTGTCATCCCTAATTCAAGTGGTTTACTCGAATGGGTATCACCAACAGAAACATAGCCTTGGTCCCAAAGTGGGTGGTACGGCAAGTCAAATTGAGTCAAATATAGGTGCACATCTTTATTCGACCACTCGATAATCGGCAGTAACTTAAAGCGAGTGCCATGAATCGCCAGTATCGGCAGCGCCTCACGGGTGGTGGCTTGGCTACGTCTCAGCCCTGCAAACCAAGTACCAACGTCAAGCTCGGCTAAGGCGCGTTGCATAGGCTCAACTTTGTTTAAACGGTTGTATTGCTCTAACCCGTCTAACCCTTGTTCCCACAACTTACCAAAGCGTGCCTCTTGCCATGCGGCTGTCATCGGCGCTTGATATACTTTTACATTCAGTGATAAACGCTGTGTCAGCTCATCGATAAACTGATAGGTTTCAGGGAACAAATACCCTGTATCCGTGAGGATAACCGGAATATTCGCCTGTGCCTGACTCACCATATGCAGCATCACAGCGGCTTGAATACCAAAACTTGACGACAGTGCATGATTACCGGGCAAATAAGTTAAGCCCCACAACACTCGCTCTTGTGCGCTTAATCCAGCTAAGAACTGATTTATGCGTTCAAGCTCTATCGCTTGCTCGGCCTTAGGCGCACTCAATAGCGCCGTTAACTCGGCCGTGCTGACCACAGTCGGCACTGTATCACTGGTTTTTTGTTGATGATCAACCATGAAAATCCTTAGCGGCATCAATCACCGCCTTCACAACGCCTACGCGGACGGTGAAGTTACCAAAGGTTTCGCCTGCATCACGCTCAACGGCGTAGCGGCCAAACAGGGTATCCAATTCGGCGAGAATTTCCGCCTCTTGGATATTTTCTCTGTGCATCTTGTTCAGACGAGTCCCTTCAAAGCTTGCGCCTAAGTACAAGTTGTAACGGCCTGGCGCTTTACCTACAAGGCCAATTTCAGCGGCAAATGGACGTGCACAACCGTTTGGACAACCCGTCATCCGCACCACAATCGCTTGTTCGCTGATGCCATGTTTTGCCTGCAGCGCATCGATATGATCGATAAACTCAGGGAAGTAACGCTCAGCTTCCGCCATTGCTAATGGACACGTCGGCAAGGCCACACAGGCAATCGAATGACCGCGGGTTTGCGTCAACACTTGGCCCAGTAGTCCGTGTTTGCGGGCTAAGCCTTCAATCGTGGCTTTATCTTCTGCCGCGACACCTGCAATGATCATGTTTTGATTCGAGGTCATGCGGAAATCGCCTTTGTGGATCTTAGCTATTTCACGCAGTCCCGTTTGCAGGGTTTGGCCCGGTAAATCTTTAATGCGGCCGCTTTCGATAAATAAGGTTAAATGCCATTTACCGTCAACACCTTCAACCCAACCATAACGATCGCCGCGATCGCCAATCACTACATCACGCTTAGGCTCAAACTTCACCCCAGCGCGCAGTTCGACTTCGGCTTTAAATTTCTCATAGCCATGGTCGACGATAGTGTATTTAAGGCGTGAGCGTTTACGGTTAACACGATTGCCCCAGTCGCGTTGCACTGTCATGACAGCTTCGGCAAACTTCATTACGTCTTCAGTTTTGATAAAACCAAAGTCATCAGCCAGACGTGGGAAAGTTTCCACTTCGCCGTGGGTCGAGCCCATGCCGCCGCCCGCCGTTAAGTTAAAGCCAACCAGCTCGCCGTTTTCAGCAACCGCGATAAAGCCTAAATCGTTAGTGTAAACGTCAACATCGTTATCGGGAGGAACCGCAACCGCCATTTTGAACTTACGTGGCAGATAAGTTTTGCCATATACAGGTTCAACGGTTTCATCTTCGGTTGAGAGTAACTTTTCTTCGTCTAACCAAATTTCGGCATAAGCACGCGTGTGTGGCAGCAGATGATCAGACAGTTGTTTCGCCACCGCATAGGCTTGCTCATGCAGTTTCGATTCTACCGGATTAGGATTACACATCACGTTACGGTTAACGTCACCACAAGCGGCAATCGAATCCAGCGCTTCACGATCTAAGTCTTGAATAATGGTCTTCAAGTTACGTTTAGGAATACCATGGTATTGGAAGGTTTGACGGGTCGTTAAACGTATGCTGTTTGAGCTGGTTAAGGTCGACGCAATTTTGTCTACGCCTAACCATTGCTGTGGAGAACAAATACCGCCAGGTACACGGGCACGCAACATAAAGCTATATAGAGGCTCAAGTTTTTGCTCTTTACGTTCGTTACGTAAATCGCGATCGTCCTGTTGATAGAAGCCGTGGAATTTGATCAACTGCTGATCGCCGTCACTGAAACTGCCGGTTACCGCAGAATCTAAGCCTTCTTTAATCGTACCGCGCAGGTAATCACTGTCGGTCTTTAGGTATTCGTTTAACGCTAACTTTTGCTCACTCATGGCAACTGCCTCTTCAAATTCGGTTCGCTGACTGCACAGGTCATCACGTGTGCAGCTTTGGCTATTCTTATGCGTTTCTTATCTGCGCAACGGTTGAGATTAATACACGTCTTTTTGGTAACGCTTATCGCTGCGCAGTGTTTCAAAATAGGCTTCGGCAGCTTCGGGATTCAAACCACCGACTTCGACTGCCACCTCAATCAAGGCTTGGTGAACATCTTTGGCCATACGTTCAGCATCACCACAAATGTACAGATGCGCGCCGTTTTGCAACCATTGCCACAGGGCTTGGCCTTGTTCTTTAATACGGTGCTGCACATAAACTTTACGGGCTTGATCGCGCGAGAACGCCACGTCGATACGGCTTAAATCGCCATTTTTCAAATACTGTTGCCACTCAGTTTGATACAAGAAATCCTGCTCAAAGTGTGGATTGCCGAAGAATAACCAGCTATCACCTTGGATCCCTTGGGCCACGCGCTCCTGCATAAAGGCACGAAACGGCGCAACACCTGTGCCTGGGCCAACCATAATAACTGGTGTGTCTGGATTCTCGGGTAAACGGAAATGCTTGTTCGACTCAACATAAACCTTAACCTGAGTGCCTTCCTGCGCAGAGGCTAAGAAGTGTGACGCGCCGCCAAAACGGGCCGCGCCGTGACGCTCATCTTCCACTAACGCTACGGTTAAATGGACTTCGGTTTCCACTTCACTTTGGCTTGAGGCGATAGAGTAAAGTCTTGGGGTTAATGGGCGCAGTAACTCAAGCAATCTTGCCGCGCTTAACGTGACAGCGCTATTTGTTAACGGATACTGGGCGACTAAATCCGCAAATTGATGCTTAAGGATAAAGTGACGCACTTGTTCTTTATCTTCGCTCAATGCCAACAGTTCAGCACTGCCGCTCAGTTCGGCCCATGCTTTGACTAATCCAGGATACAACTGAGTCAGCTCTTTCTTCTCAAGCAAAGCTTGCTTAAGGGTCAAAGATTCTGTACCTAGGGTTACTAACTCATCGGCGGCCAATGACAGACCCACGAGGACTTCATCGACTAACACTTCATTATTGCTAAACCAAACACCGAGGGCATCGCCAGCTTGATAGGTTAAGCCTGAGTCGCCAAGGTCAATTTCAACATGGCGCACATCTCGGTCTGAACCGCGGCCAGTAATTTTTTGGCTCGCTAGCACTTCAGCGCTATAGGGGTTTTGCTTAGTAAACTCGCTTTCGCCAATCGCTTTAGCGGTGCCGATAGATACCACGCTAGCGGACGAGGTTTCGATAAGCGGCTTAACGGCCTCTAATACATCGGCGTGCCACTGACCGGCGGCGGCCTCATAGTCCACATCACATTCAACCAAAGGTAACAATGACTTAGCACCCAGTAGCGCTAAACGAGTACTAAAGTCTTTACCGGTTTGGCAGAAGAATTCATAACTTGAATCCCCCAGCGCAAGCACTGAGTAATGAAGATTGTCTAACTTAGGCGCACGTTTCGATGCTAAAAACTTATGTAATTCAATCGCGTCATCCGGCGCTTCACCTTCACCATGGGTGCTGACAACCAGCAAGAGCACAGTTTCTTGTTTCAGTTGGCGAACATTGTATTCGCCCATTGAAGCCAGATTGACCGCATAACCTTGTGCCTGCGCCTTATCGGCGAGCGCTTTGGCAACACCACGGCCATTACCCGTTTGGCTGCCATAGAGAATCGTCACTGTTTGAGCGGTTTGCGCTTCGGTAGCGGGAGCTAGTTGGCCAGCATTGGCGGTGGCAGCAAGATAACCACTCACCCAAGCCAGTTGCACTGCACTTAACTCAGAAGTGAGTTGTTTTAGCTTCTCGACTTGTCCTTGAGACAATGGCGAAGCCAGCGATGAAAGTTCTTTTAACAACATGAGACGGCCCTATGACAGTGTAATGTCCACAAGCTTATCGCGGTTTAAGAAAAGCAAAAAAGAATAAAATCGGATTTTTAATTCCATTTTGGAATATACAAAGTGCAAAATTTAAGCTACAAAAGTGTGCACTGGTTAAAAGTTTTTGATCCGACCAGTGCAGAAACGGCCTGCTTGAGAAATATGCACTTGTGCCAAGCTAAAGTATTGCCACAATGGTCATGAGCCTGTCGAACAGAAATTTCTGTTGCCCACAGAATAGTTTGTTTTTAAAACAAAAAGTGTCCATCCTAGATTGAATGCCCGAACTGACTCGAATCACCAGCCGAGTAATCGCTGGCGATGACAGATTTTGCAGTTGAGTACGATGAAGGAAGCACAGCAGGCGGAACGATTATATAAACCATCAGGGAGTAGTCATGCAGATTGGAATACCGAGAGAAAGTCTCGCCGGTGAAACTAGGGTCGCCGCGACTCCAGCCACCGTCGAGCAGCTTAAAAAACTCGGCTTTGAAGTTGTTATTGAGGCCAATGCGGGTCAACTGTCAAGTTTCGATGATGCAGCCTTTGAAGCTGCAGGCGCGAAAGTGACAACTGACGTTTGGCAAGCCGATCTGATTTTTAAGGTCAATGCGCCAAGCGACGCCGAAATCGAACAAATCAAAGACGGAGCAACTGTCGTCAGCTTTATTTGGCCCGCACAAAACCCTGAGCTGGTTGAGAAGTTATCTAAACGCAAGATCAACGTGATGGCGATGGACATGGTACCACGCATCTCCCGTGCCCAGTCACTTGATGCCCTCTCCTCTATGGCCAACATTGGCGGTTATCGTGCCGTTGTTGAAGCCGCGCATCAATTTGGCCGTTTCTTTACCGGTCAAATTACCGCTGCCGGTAAAGTGCCGCCCGCTAAAGTGCTAGTGATTGGTGCCGGTGTTGCAGGTCTTGCTGCCATTGGTACTGCGGGTTCGCTTGGCGCCATAGTGCGCGCCTTCGATACTCGCTTAGAAGTGGCGGAGCAAATCGAATCCATGGGCGGCCAGTTCCTTAAACTTGATTTTGGTAACGAAGAAGGTGGCTCATCCGATGGTTATGCTAAAACCATGTCGGATGAATTTATTGCTGCCGAAATGGCGCTGTTTGCTGAGCAAGCCAAAGAAGTCGATATCATCATCACTACGGCGCTGATTCCTGGTCGTCCTGCGCCTAAGCTCATCACCAAAGCTATGGTTGATAGCATGAAGAGCGGCTCAGTGATCGTCGATTTAGCCGCTGCAACTGGCGGTAACTGCGAATACACGCAATCGGGCGAGCTGTTTGTCACTCCTAACGGCGTAAAAGTGATTGGTTATACCGACCTACCCGGTCGTCTGCCGGCGCAATCGTCACAGCTTTACGGCACTAACTTAGTCAACCTGATGAAGTTAATGTGTAAAGAGAAAGACGGTACTGCCAGCATCAACTTCGATGATGTGGTCATGCGCAACATGACTGTGATTAAAGAAGGTGAAGTGACCTTCCCGCCGCCACCGATTTCGGTTTCTGCGGCGCCAGCAAAACCTGCCGCAAAAATCGCGCCTAAAGACACCACCCCGAAAGCGCCATCTAAGCTCAAATACGTGCTCGCCGCCTTAGGCGTTGCTGGATTTGCAGCCGTGGCATCGGTTGCACCGCCAGAGTTCCTGTCCCATTTCACGGTATTCTTGCTGTCCTGCGTCGTCGGTTATTATGTGGTGTGGAACGTATCCCACTCACTGCATACGCCTTTGATGTCAGTCACTAACGCGATTTCGGGCATTATCGTGGTCGGCGCCCTACTGCAAATCGGTCAGGGTTCAACTTTGGTCACTGTACTGGCGTTTATCGCCGTGCTGATCGCCAGTATTAACATCTTCGGTGGCTTCACCGTCACTCAGCGCATGCTGAAGATGTTCCGTAAGGATTAAGGGGGTTTAACGTGTCTCAAGGACTGGTAACAGCAGCTTACATTATTGCCGCCATTCTCTTCATCTTCAGTCTCGCGGGACTGTCGAAGCAAGAGACGGCAAAACACGGCAATTTATTCGGTATCTTAGGTATGGCAATCGCCCTACTGGCTACCATTTTCAACCCTGATACTAACGGTATTGCGTGGATCTTAATCGCCATGGTGATTGGCGGCGCGATTGGTATCCGTTTAGCATTAAAAGTCGAAATGACTGAAATGCCTGAACTGGTTGCCATCTTGCACAGTTTTGTTGGTATGGCCGCGGTATTGGTTGGCTTTAACAGCTTTATCGACTTACACCCACAGGAAGTGTCGCAAGTTGTCGTGGCTGTCGGTGGTGATATCAATACGACCCTCGCCGCTGTGCACAATGCCCTCAGCGAAGCGGCCAAAGCCGCCAGCAAAGAACATCTCACTGGCGCCATGCTTAACATTCACTTAGTCGAAGTCTTCCTCGGGATCTTCATCGGTGCGGTCACCTTCACAGGTTCTATCGTTGCCTTTTGTAAGTTGCGCGGCGTGATTTCATCTAAACCTTTGATGCTGCCACATCGCCACAAGTTGAACCTAGTGGCTGTGCTCGTGTCTTTCGCCCTGTTGGTGTACTTCGTCCAAACTGGCGGCACTATGCCGGCACTGCTATTGATGACCTTGATTGCCTTCGCCTTTGGCTGGCATTTAGTCGCATCGATTGGCGGCGCGGATATGCCAGTGGTGGTGTCTATGCTGAACTCCTACTCAGGTTGGGCAGCAGCGGCAGCGGGCTTTATGTTGTCGAACGACCTCTTGATTGTGGTCGGCGCATTAGTGGGATCATCCGGTGCAATTCTGTCTTACATCATGTGTAAGGCGATGAATCGCTCGTTTATTTCTGTAATCGCTGGTGGCTTTGGCACAGATGGTGTGGCCTCGACTGCCGATGAAGAAATGGGCGAATACCGTGAAACCAACGCCGAAGATGTGGCGGATATGCTTAAAAATGCCACCTCTGTCATCATCACCCCAGGTTACGGTATGGCGGTAGCACAGGCGCAATATCCTGTGGCTGAAATCACCAAAAGACTGCGCGATCTTGGTGTGAAAGTCCGCTTCGGCATCCACCCAGTTGCGGGCCGTTTACCCGGCCACATGAACGTACTGCTAGCGGAAGCGAAAGTCCCCTACGATATCGTGCTTGAAATGGACGAAATCAACGACGACTTTAATGACACTGACGTAGTACTAGTCATTGGTGCGAACGACACGGTTAACCCTGCGGCAATGGAAGATCCAGGTAGCCCAATCGCAGGCATGCCAGTGCTCGAAGTGTGGAAAGCGCAAAACGTTATCGGCTTTAAACGCTCGATGAACACAGGTTATGCCGGCGTGCAAAACCCACTGTTCTTCAAAGATAATACCCAAATGCTATTTGGGGATGCGAAGGCCAGTGTCGAAGCGATTTTAAAAGCGCTTTGAGTCTGATGTAACCTTTACAGAGTGGCAATCGTTTAGGCGAAACACACTGTTTCAATGATAAAAAGGGAGCCGCTGGCTCCCTTCTTTATATCGTATCTCGCGCTAACTGCCGAATTGATAAAGCCACTCAATAGCACTAAGCGCAAGAAATGCTAACGTTTAGCGCGCTATCTTAACCTCAGGTTCGTTGAGCATAGCAATCAGTGGATTAGCTTGCATCACTTTGTCTTTTAGGAAAATACCCATCAACAGACCCGCGACAAAACCACCGATATGTGCCCAGTAAGCAACGCCTTCACCAGCCATGATTAAACCAATAATATTAAAGACTAACCAGATGCTGAAGAATGCCATAGGCGAAAGCTTCTTCTGATAAATGATAAACATGAAAGTCAGACTCGCATGTCTAAACCACATTAAATACATGCCAAATAACCCAGCAATGGCACCACTTGCACCAACCATATAAATATTCGAGCCAGGATCGGCAGCAATTTGAGTTGCAGCGGCGGCAAAACCACACACCAAATACAACACAAAAAAGCGGGCGCGGCCAAGCGCATCTTCGAGGTTATCGCCAACCACATATAAAAAGTACATATTACCGGCAAGATGCATTAAATCACCGTGTAAAAACATATGGCTAAACAAAGTCCAAACATGGCTACCGTGCATTACGTCGTCAGCCCGTAGTGCAAAACGAGCAAACACGTTATCAGTCATATCCAGATCGAATCCATAGCCAACAAAAACCAAAATATTGAGCGCCAGTAACAAGTAGGTCACCACAGGCGGTTTTTTCGGCTTGAGGTTAAACTCAACTGGCATCTGGGATAAGAATTGGAATATCCAAGTCTTAGTGCTTATTTTTGCGTCCAGTTCAGCGAGCAGGGTTTTAACAAGTGGAGATTTCACCACTTTGTCGCTTTCATCCCTGTCTATCCATATGCCGCTGCAGCTATGGCAAACATCGACTTCGATTTGGTAACCATCCATCAAGTGGTAGCGCTCAAGCGACACCTCACAATGGCCACATTGGCGCTTAGCCTGACCTAAATGTGCACCGAGTGTTTCTTCAACACGAACTTTGTCATCGCCATTGTCTGCCTTCGACAACGCTTTGTTGAGTTCGCCGTTATCAAACCACAATCCCCCACAGGCCTCGCAAGTATCCACTTTTTCACCGTGAAACTCATATTCACGCATTTTATGGTTATGACAACCAGGACATTTGAAACTCATAATCTTCCCTTTCTTTGAGCTTTGAGCTGACTTTTTTAAATATAACAGTTCGACTTAATCACCAAAAAAGCCAGCAGTTTACACACCACTTTTCATGCTTGTGACGCGAATCAGACCCAGCGTTTTGGCAATGGCTTCCCTAGAATTAATCGAGCGAAATATCGTTTGCTCTTAATTCAGCGGCTAAAGACTCATAGTTTGCTTTTAATGCGGGCAAAGTGGATTTGGTCAGTTCTTCTGTTAACTCAACGAGTTGGGTGGCCCCAAAACGTGGGCCGTAGAATTTACTTTCTATCTTTTCAACCACATTTGCCGATGTGAGGTAGAATCGACGTGCATCACTCAGTATTTTGCTTGGAGTTTCTAAGGTATTGGCTGAATAACGCATGTTTTCCCATACAAAGGTCGCCACATTGGGATGCACTGACTTTATGTCATAGGGTGCCTCAGTCCGAATCTTCTCTGCATACGCGTTTAGCACTTCAACGTTGTCACTCAACTCATCATAGAGCGCATGGCGCAGATGATAGTTGTTTTGCATATTACTTAAGTTATCGAACTTAATCGCCTGCGATAAACCTTCCTGTGCGGCCAAATACACCCCGACAACCGTCGCAATGATCATAAAGATCTGACTCACCCAAAAACTGGTTTTGATGAGCTCTGTATTATCGAGCTTGATGTTACGTTTGGGAGCCTCGGCGGCATTAGAGCTGGGTGTCATGTCCATATGTTTATCCTGTTAAATCAAGAGTAAAAGGCGGTATAACGCAATAAAGGGCATATCTTACACGACTAAAGAATGAGTTTCCTCAGTAAAAATCACGATTTTTACCTATAAAAAAGGAGCCATCAGGCTCCATTTTTATATTAATTGGTCAGTCTATTATGCTGCTTTTGCCACATCGAAATTGGACAATAACATCACAGCAGTACGGCCTAATAAGTGGTTGATCGTGCGATCGCCCGCTAAACCTAACTCAGCAATCGCTTGCTGACGTGCTGTGCTCACCGCTCTAAAGAGGGTAATTTCATTGTTAGCACCACCACAAAGACTAAAGAACAGTCTCAATACTGCGCGGTAATGTTCTTCCTGCATTGCCTGCATCCACGATGTTTCTAATGCCTCTTGGCTAGAAAAATCCAGAGCCGCAACAAATAGATTGCCGATACGGCTATCTAAACGAACGAGAAAATCGCTCTTGCGTGGAAAATGGTGACTAATACCTGTGCGGCTAATACCCGTTGCTTCAGATAACGTAGTATAAGACATAGTCTCAAAGCCGATAGTCAAAATTTGTCTTAACGCTTCATCCATAATCTGATTTATGGTTTGCTCAGTTTGTACTCGCGAGCGCTTAGCCATAGTAAAGTCTCCCCTCTTTTTTTTAGGGGGAAAGCTTACCAAAGCCGCTCAGGGATTACTGCTGTTCACTCGGCTGCAACCAGCGTATTTCGCTTTTGTTCAGCTAGGGTTCAGTTTAAAACAGGCCTAAACGCCGATTCCGTTAACACAATCATAACATTGAATTTTGTACCAACCAGTTATGCGCTTTTTCCTCACCCATGAGTAAAACGAAGGTGGGGTGTAGATAGTGTCCAAGATCGGCTTTTCTCCAAAATAGATATTCAGGAAGGGGTTGCAACACACTCGCGCCAAAAGTCCGTTGCATTAAGCTCGAATACTCGCCTAATAACCTCGGCTCTAATTGCTCAGCTTTAGGATAAAAATCCGCCAGAAAATCCCGATAATCGGTGAATCTCGTCACTTGAGCCACCTCGTAGTGACGCAACACTTGTATCATCATTGGCGAGCTCCAATGCGACAAGTATTGCGGACTTGTTAACGCGTCGAGGTTGCGTCTATGGTATTGCTGCCACGCCAAGGCAAAATCACCCCGCTCCCGCGCGATACGCCAAACCAGATAGATATCGGCTAGCCATTCATGCTGATATGCGCTTAATTGAATCGGTAACACTGTGCCTTGCAGGGCAAGGTTCTCCAAATGACCGAGCTCATGCCATAGGGTTAATTGCGGCTGTTCGAGCAAAGGTAATTGATAGGTCACGAGATCGACACTGGCTAACTGCACTTGCGGCGTCTGCAACTCGTTGACTAAGACTAGGCCCGCAATCTTATTGTCATCGACGGGCATGACCATGGCACTTCTGCGGCCTAAATCGCGCTTAAATTGATCTAACGTGGCGGGCAGCTGCGCCAACACTTGCTTAGGCAATAATGCCAAGCAAGTGCCCAGCTCTGGTAAAGGGCAAATCAAAGCCTGCTTATCGGCAATGGGCGTCCAAGACAAGCTAGATGCAAATACCAGAGCAACTAAGCTCACTGATTAGCCATGATATTTTGAATAATCGCCGTGGTTGAAATACCATCCTCAAAGCCCAGCACTTGTACTTGACCACCGGCGGCAATCACTTCAGCGCCGCCTGCGATGTCTTCGAGCTTATAGTCGCCGCCTTTAACCAGTAGATTTGGCAGCAAGCGAGTGATAATACGTTGCGGCGTATCTTCACTAAAAGGCACCACCCAATCGACAGAGGCTAAGCCAGCGAGCACGGCCATACGGCGATCAACCTGATTGACCGGACGACCATCACCTTTAAGGCGTTTAACCGAGGCATCATCGTTTACTGCAACAATCAAACGATCGCCTAAGGCTTTGGCTTGTTTGAGGTAACTCACGTGGCCCGCATGCAAAATATCAAAGCAACCATTGGTCATCACCACACGCTCACCGCGCAGTTTGGCCTGCTCTAGGGCATAGGCGAGCTGATCTTCACTCACCACCCCAAAACCCGATTCTCCATGATGCAAAGCCAAAGCTTCAATAAGCTCAATGCGGCTCACGGTAGAAGTGCCAAGTTTACCAACCACTACGCCAGCGGCGGTGTTCGCAATTGCGCAAGCCTGCGGTAAATCGGCGCCCGCGGCTAATGAGGTTGCTAAGGCAGAAATCACAGTATCGCCAGCACCCGTCACGTCATAGACTTCACGGGCAACGGTAGGAATGTGCAGCTCGGGCGCATTAGCGGTCACTAAGGTCATGCCCTTTTCAGAGCGGGTAACTAAGATGGCATCAAAATGATGTTGCTTAAGTAAACCACGGGCTTTTTCCAGCAGATCCGCTTCTGAGGTCACAGTGCCAACAACGGCTTCAAACTCGCTCATATTCGGGGTGATCAATGACGCGCCCTGATAACGGCCAAAGTCACTGCCCTTAGGATCGACTAACACCATCACACCTTTTGCGCGGGCAAGCGCAATGAAATCACGCGGCTGATCGATAGCGCCCTTCGCATAATCTGACAACACCACCACATCGACGGAATCGAGTAAGGCCTCTGATTGCTTGAGCAAACGCACACTATCGGCCTTGTCGAAGGCTTCTTCGAAATCGAGTCGGATCAATTGCTGGTTGCGTGATAACACCCGCAACTTAGTGATGGTTGGCTTGTCTGCAATGGTTAACCATTGGGGTTCAACCCCTAAGGTTTGCACGCCAAGCGTTAAGGCATGGGCGGTATCGTCTTGACCGACGAGCCCAGCAAGTTGGACTTGACCACCTAAGGTCGCGATATTGAGCGCCACGTTGGCCGCGCCGCCGGGTCTGTCTTCGACTTGATTAATCTTCACCACAGGTACGGGGGCTTCGGGGGAGATACGTCCCGTTGGGCCAACCCAATAGCGGTCTAACATCACATCGCCGACGACTAACACTCTGGCTTTTTCAAATGCTGGCAGAGAAACCTTCATAGTGCTCTTATCTTTATGCAGAAATTAAACCGTGATTGTACCTAATTTTCAGTAAAAATTGAGTTAGAATAAGCAGTAATTTTCAAAAGTAGTGAGTATTTTTGTGGTCGAGAAAGCCGAGTTTTCATCTTCTTTATATCATCCTAAGCATTGGCCCATGTGGTTTGGCGTATTTTTAATGCGCTTAACTCAGCTTCTACCGCTTTCTTGGCAGATGAAACTGGGTAAAGGTTTAGGTCGCTTAGTGATGAAATTTGCAGGCAGTCGTACTCATACGGCGCGCCGTAATTTGAGCCTCTGTTTCCCTGAAATGTCAGAAGCACAGCGAGAAGCCCTACTCACGCGTAACTTTGAAGAAACGGGCAAAGCCATTTTCGATACCATCAATGCATGGTGGTGGTCCGATGAAAAAGTGCAGCAGCACATGAGCATCACAGGCAAAGAACACGTGCAAGACACCCTCGATGCTGGCCACGGTGTTATCCTGTTTGCCGTGCATTGTTTACCGCTGGAAATGGGCGCACGTATCTTCGGCCAATTCCAACCCGGCGTGGGGGTTTATCGCCCACACAACAATCCTGTGATGGAATACCTCCAAGTTAAAGGCCGTTTACGCTCGAATAAAGGGCTTGTTTCTAAACGCGACTTGCGCCAAATGGTGCGCTGCCTACGTAATCCCGATGTCATTTGGTACACGGCAGATCAAGACTTTGGCCGCTCCAGCGCGGTATTTATCCCGTTTTATGCCATGCCAGATGCGGCAACGATTACGGGGGCCACCACGTTAGCCAAACTCGGCAAAGCCAAAGTCTTACCCTTTTTTGTGGAACGTACCCAAGGTGATGAGGGTTATCGGATTGAAGTGATGCCACCGCTGGATAATTTCCCCGGCGAAGATGAATTAGCCGATGCCATTCGCGGTAACAAGATTATCGAATCCATCATAGATAAAAACCGCGCCCAATATATGTGGTTGCATCGCCGCTTTAAAACCCGTCCAGATCCAACGGACAAATCGTTATATCAGTAACTCATTCCGTTTTTGAATACAAAAATGCCAGCAAATAAGCTGGCATTTTTTATGGCTACTTTCGATTACAATTGTCGATGACAACTTTCAACTTCAACTCTCTATGGCAACTCTATATGGCAAGAAGCATCTAGCGCATGGGATTACAGCGAATGCTCGGTCGGTAAACGAATACCCACGTTAGTGACTTTGCCTTCATACAGCCCCGCCACCACCCAATGCAACGACTGCCATTGGAACTGATCGCCCAGCACAGGATTGGCGCCAAGCTGTGACACCACCAGATCGGCGACCGTCATATCATCGGCAAGATTATCTAAACTCAAGCCATAAATTGGTGCGAGATCCGCAAGCTTAACGTCTGTTTCAATAAAGAAATCACCGAAGAAACGTTGCACTTCTTTATTTTCAGGCGCTTGGCTAAAGAGGTTACTCAAGGCTTCTAAACTTTTCTCCTGACCCAGCACACAGAGTATATCTCCCGCTTCGAGGCGAGTACTGCCCGATGGATGCAGTAAAGTGTCATTCCTAAATACCGCCGCAATCCGTGTTCCATCTGGCATAGCTAAGCGTTTTAGCGGTTCACCAATGCACCACTTACTTTCACTCAAACGATAGACAAACACTTCCCATTCGCTGCTCGGGTAAATTTCAACTCCCGAACGCGAAACGGGCAACGGCTTTGGGGGCAGTTCCACCTTAGCTAAACGCGCCGCAGTGGTCAAAGACGCCCCTTGAACCAGTAACGATACTAATACGACGAAGAAGGCTAAGTTGAAGTACAACTGAGCGCCCGGTAAGCCCGCCATCATAGGGAACACCGCCAAGATGATAGGCACTGCGCCGCGTAGTCCTACCCACGAAATAAACCAGCGGTCGCGACTGCTGAAGCTCTTAAAGGGCAATAGGCTGATCCACACAGCGACAGGACGGGCGAATAGAATCATCCCAAATGCCAGTGCAAAACCTGGGATCAGGATATCGACTAAATCAGAAGGGGTAAGCAATAACCCTAATACCAAGAACATGCCGATTTGGCTGACCCAAGTCATGCCATCCAGTACGTTTAAAATTGCATGACGGCCACGGGTCGGCTTATTGCCGAGGAAAAGCCCGACTAAGTAAATCGATAAAATGCCACTGCCGCCGAGTTTGTTAGACGCAGCATAAATAATCAGACCACCGCTTAAGACTAAAATAGAGTACAGGCCGTCGGCTAATTTGCTCAAATTAACCAGCTTCCACAACATCCAGCCGCCACCTAAACCTAAGCAAATACCCAGACCAAATTGCTTAATAAAGCTGATAAACATAAAGCTGAAGGACATCTCAGTGTCCACATTGGCGAGAATCGCAATCAGCGTCACGGTTAAAAACACCGCCATAGGGTCGTTACTACCAGACTCGATTTCTAAGGTTGCCCCAACCCGCTCGTTGAGACTGCGCCCTTTCAATAAGGAGAATACCGCGGCGGCATCGGTCGAGCCCACAATCGCGCCCACCAGCAAACCTTGCAACCAATGCAAGTCAAACAGCCATGCGGCCATCATGCCAGTGATACTGGTTGTGATAGCGACGCCAAAGGTCGCTAGCGATAAAGCAGGCCACAGCGCCACCCTAAAACTGGCGACACGGGTACGCATTCCACCATCGAGTAAGATGATAGCAAGCGCTAAGTTACTGACTAAATAAGCGGTGGAATAATCATCAAACAATATTCCGCCAGGGCCATCTTCACCGGCCAAAATACCCACGGCGAGGAAGATCAAAAGAATCGGGATACCCAAACGGGAAGACATGGGACTGAGTAAAACACTCACTGCAGTTAGCAAGGCGCCAATCAGAAAAAAACTATTGATGGAATTTGCATCCACAAACGCCTCCTTATACAGGTTGTTTAGTTAAACGATAGACAAATCACCGAGGTTAAAAATGACTCAACTTACAATTTTATGATTTTATGATTTTATGATTTTATGATTTTATGATTTTATGATTTTATGATTTTATATTAGCACAAAAATAGCGAATTATTGGAGCGTTAAATATTAAATTTCAATCATCTACATAGAAAATGCCATAAATGTAACTTTGAATTAACCTTGAGATAAAGGCTAACGTAAAACCTAAAGAACCGCAGAACATTTTCACACGACTTATAAAGATTAAAATAAATAAATATCAGACAGTTAAAAATAACAAACTAAACGTAAACTTAAATCATTCAAGCAAAATTAAGCTCATAAACCTGTATAAACTAGGGTTATCATAGTGAATTCAGCACCAGACAAAACAATGTCGAGTGAAACGGCGAATATTCGAACATCACCCTCAAGCCAATTGTTTTCACTCCATTTATCCGACAATCGGCTCAGCTAGGCGGACTTTGTCAGGTTGAGCATCACCCCCGTTAGAAAAGTACTTTAAAAAAAGTCTCGCAAACGCTGTTTTCGCAAAACCAATCAATTCAGCCACCCTTAATTCGCCATCAAAGAAGACACTATGCATCACGCCAATATTTTAGACGGAGCAATCACCATAGAAGCGTTGCAACACAGCAGCTTAGATCAGGGATTTGCAGCACATAGAGCAATAAAGCAGGCACAGGGTTTAATGATAAGCCGAAATACTGACAATCTTAGTCGCCGAGGAAAACCGTTAAAACAAAAATTAAGCGATAAATACGCTGTACGGATCATATTTCAGTTGAAATAATGTCCAAAATAAGGAAGGATGCGAGCTTCGCGCGCCAGTGCATTTTGCTCGTCAAATTGCCGCTCTCGTTTTAAGAGAGAAAGCTGCGTTAAACACGCTTTTTTATTAACAGGAATCGTAGTATCCGCTTATGAGTATGCTTCGCACCACAGCTTTATTATTGACTTTGGTTTTCCCTAGTCTGTCCGCTTTAGCAACGGAATATCCTTTACCAGCCGCCCAAAGCAGGCTAATTGGCGAGAACCAGTATTATACGGTTCCAGAGGGTAAACACACTCTCGAAGATATTGCTGCCAAATACCAGCTCGGTCTCAGTAACTTACTCGAAGCTAACCCAGGTGTAGATCCATTTCTGCCAAAGCCAGGTAGCCAACTGTTAATTCCATTACAACTGATCCTGCCTAACGCTCCCCGTGAAGGCATAGTGATCAACGTGGCCGAAATGCGTTTGTACTACTATCCAAAAGGCAAAAAGACAGTTGAAGTCCTGCCTATTGGTATTGGCCAGATTGGTAAAGACACGCCAGAAAACTGGGTGACCTCAGTACAACGTAAGCGTGCCAATCCAACTTGGACACCGACGCCACGCATTCGTAAAGAATATGCTGCTAAGGGTGAAATCCTGCCAGCAGTATGGCCAGCGGGTCCAGACAACCCTATGGGACTGTATGCACTGTATATAGGCAACTTGTATGCGATTCACGGTACTAACGCGAGTTTCGGTATCGGTTTACGTGTGAGTCAAGGTTGTGTGCGTTTACGCCATGAAGATATCGAGCACTTGTTCAAGAATGTCCCAGTGGGCACCCGCGTACAATTCGTGAACCAGCCGATTAAAGCAACCGAAGAGCCAGACGGTAAGCGCTACTTAGCAGTGCATCAACCTCTGTCTCGCACTGTGGCTGAGTTTGAATCCAATGAGCCAGTCGCGATTTCATTACCAAGAGATATCGCCAAGTTTATCGCTAAAGCTGACACTAATTCTTCTGTGATCAAAAAGCTGCTCGATGAACGTACTGGTGTGCCGATGCGAATTAATCAATAATTCACTGGCAAATATCACCTAAAAAAATACCCGCTATCAGCGGGTATTTTTTTGTCATTTATTAGATGATTAAACACCTAATAGAATAACAAGATCAATCACATAAAGGTGCACATAGGGCTAAGAAGTGAGTCATAGCAGCACTGTTTGCCAATACGCGTTGGTCGAAGTTTTGCAGCGCTGGCGTTTCGGTACAAGCACCGACACGGGCACCGCTTCGCACTAAACACGCTTCAAACGACGTATCGAAGTGATTGAAGATCAAGCCATCCTTCACAGGACACGCATCAATCTCGCCATCCACAGCAATCGGGAAATAACCGCCTAAGGTATCGCGCAAATCGAGGCTAAAGCGTCCTGGCACTTGGCTTGGCTCAAAAGAATACACATAGGCTTCACGGCTCAAGACATCTTCGTGGCAAGTTAAAATACCGTCTCGACTCGCAGCAAGCAGTAACTGTGCATGATCTAACAACAACTTACCTTCCACCGACGTATGTTCGTTGGCTTTAGGTTTACCATTCTCAAATACAAAACCGCGATTCGGGTTTTCGCCGTATTTGTTAAATCTATGGCCGCGGCTAAATCCGGTTGGATTAACGAGGGGCAATAAACTCAAGTTCACCCGTTCAAATAGGTCTGCTGAAGCTTCACTCAAAAAATGCAGCAAACCCCAAGGGCCTGCAGATTCTTCGCCATGAAATCCTGCGCTGATCAATAAAGAAGGTAAGCCTGACTTAGCGGCGGGAGACTGATACAAGCTAACCTTGTATTTACCGACTTCACCCAAATTCTTCTCAACCATGCCCAAACGGGTCATTTCCTGCTCAAGCAGCAGATAAAAATTATCAATATCAGTGCTTTCACAGTTAAAAATATCGCTTTTCCACTGAAAGGATTCGAACGGGGATCTGCTTACCATATCTTGTACTTATGCCAGAAAAAGAACTGTGCCATCATAGCAGTTCTTTTTAAAAACTGAATGCTATTCAACTGATTTCGATGAAATCCGAGCAGTCGCTAACCACATCGCAATCGGTATCGATACCTGTTGGTGGGTTAATCGCCACTTAGTAACGGCATTCAGCTTCGATGAGTTATTTAACGAATTCAAAAAATATGCTCGGCAGGATGCACTTATGAAAACTCACATCGCCTTTTTTATCGCCCTTGCGACCAGTGCTTTTAGCAATTCGCTGCTGGCACAATGTCGCGCCGAGCATGATGCACAAGCCTTATACGCGCTCGAAGCGAACCTAAAAACCTACACTCTCGAAAATGGCCTGACGGTGCGGTTACTGCCCATGGCTGATAAACAAACAGTTACAATCGCCAGCCAATTTAATTTAGGGGCCCGCAACGAAGCCCAAGGTCAGAGCGGTTATGCCCATCTGTTTGAGCACATGTTATTTAAGGGCAGCGAAAATGCCCCCGGTGATACCTATGCCCAGCAGCTCAGTGCCTTAGGTGCACGTTTTAATGCCAGCACCCATTTTGACTACACCAATTACTATGTGACGCTGCCAAGCCCAGCATTAGAACTGGGGCTGTATCTCGAAGCCGACCGCTTTATCCGTCCAAGCCTTAATGCCACAACCGTTAAAAATCAGCAGGAAACCGTACTGCAGGAAATGGCGCAAACCATAGATAATCAGCCCTATGTCCGCAGCGCGATGGCGTTCTTACTCGACCAAGTGCAAGGCACGCCCTACGGCCACGGTATTATTGGTAGTCGCGAAGATATTTTGCAAGCCACACCTGAAAGTCTCACCGCCTTTCACCGTGCTTATTATCGTCCCGACGCGATGCAGCTTTCCCTTGTCGGCAAGTTAAGTCCACAAACCCTGCAATGGATTGAGCAAGATTTTGCGACTTGGCCTAAACCAACGACGACTGAACCTAGATTCACTGAGTTGAATATCGAGCCTAAACAAGTGCATGCTGAGTTGGTCGATGAGCGCGGACCTTGGCCTGGATTACTGCTCGCTTGGCATACCGTAGGTAAAAATCATCCCGATGCGGTGGCGATTCAACTGCTCGAAGGCTATTTATTTCAAAATACCGCCAGTGCAATTACTAAAATGAGCCAGCATAATCCTGCGCAAATGCTCAGTTATTCCCTGCCCTTCGAATTAGAAAATCATGGAATAGCCAATATTGTCTTGGTTCCGCGGGCTCGCACTTCACTCGATGCTTTAGTGGAAAAAGTGCTGGGACTTGCCGCACAAACGCAACAAGAGACTCTGGATGAAACCAGCCTGTGCACACTTAAACAAGTGTGGTTAAACAATCGATTACAACAACTCAGTGACACCCAAGCATTAGCCACGCAGCTTTCGGCGACCTCTGTTCAAGATAAAGACCATCCTTTTAGCGCGCAGTGGCAGCGGATTAACGCAGTCACGGCAGGCGATATCCAAAGAGTTGCGGCACAGTATTTTACTCAAGACTATGTGCGGGTCGACCTACTACCACCTTGGTATATTCGCTGGGGGAAAACACTGCTGGAATGGCTACCTGGTGATATGAGCGACAGTCTAGAGGATGCGGTATTATGATGAATCTAACTGCGACTCATGGACGACCTAAACAACTACAAAGCTTAATGTGCTACGCAGCGGCGTTATTACTGAGCGCCTGTCAGCAAACGCAAATCGTCTTTACACCGACTGAACCACCGAGCTTAGCCAGCTTTGAAATACCCTATCCACTAGACAATCATTTACCCGAAAGCGGTGTCATCATCCCCGCAACGGATCCAATGTTTAGCGATGAAGTTCATACCGAGTTGGATTTACCCTATCAGTTACATAGACTTGCTTCAGTGCAAAGCACTCATGATCTAAGCAGTAACAGTCTAAGCACTCATGCTCTAAGTAGTAACACTCTAAGCAACAGGGTCAGTTTAGCGGCGATAAGTCCGCAGGCTCCCTTCAATAATCCCGATATTTTACAGATTGCCCTGCAAGAGAAAGCCCGCGCACTGGCGATTAGCCTCGCAGATCCCTGCCTTGAGACCTTCGGTATTCGCGTCAGCTTGCATAGCATAAATCTAAGCCTCACCTGCCCCAACGATGTTAATCATATCTACGGCTTGCTAGTGCAATTTTGGCAGCCCAATACCTTTATTGATGCGACAACCGCCCCCGTCGATGTTGACAATATTCGCCGCCAACTCAAGCTCAATAAGCACTTAAATGCCTTTAGTGGCGCAGAGATAGATAAACTGTGGCGCGAGAAATTGCTCGGGCCTGAACATGCCTACAATAAAGTACTCAATAATGATGAGCTGTTCGATTCACTTAACCTAAAGCAGCTGCAACAGATCCAGCAGCAGGCGGCATCGCAAGCAAAGTGGCATCTGTTTCTACCCAACTCGCAGGCTAAAAACGCCGAATTTAATCTTCAAGCCAGCATCAAACAGTGGCCTATGTTGACGACATCCTTACCTAAATCCTTGTCTAAGTCGTCACCGCAAGCAGATAAGCTAGAAACAACCACACCTAAGCAAACCAAGAAGATTTACCTTATCGATGCGCCGGGCAGCGTGCAGACCCAAGTCCGCTTAGGCTATCGCATAGACCATTCCATAAATCATGCCATAGGTCATACCGTTGATAGTAAGTTAGGCGGTATGTCCGAGACGAGTCAACTCAGTTCACAGGAAGTCGCCTTAAGCTGTCGTAGTTTGTCCGCGCTGATGGGGCGCAGTTTTTCGGGTAGACTCTATTATGATTTACGGGAAAAGCGCGGCCTCACCTATGGCATTTACGGCCAATGTGCCAATGCGCCGCTGTCCAGTAGCATCAAGTTTTACGGCAGTACAGCCATAGAACATACGGGCGCGTTTGTGGTGGGCATACTTGATCACCTCGCGCTCGTTAAAACCCAAAGTGCCAGCCAAGGCGAAATCAATGCACTTAAAACCTATTTGATAGGTGAGGATTTACTCAGCCAAGACAACAGCATTCAGCGTGAAAACCAATATCTCCAACAAATTGCGACAGGATTAACTCAAGTTGATGTGCAACAGCTGAATGCAGAGTTGCAGGCTCTAACGCCAAAAAGGCTGCAGCAGTTAGCCAACGGGGCATTTAGCGGTGAGCCATTGATTATCTTGCGGGGCGATATAGATAGAATAATCCCAGACTTAACCTCTAAGCTGCCAGAGTGGCAGCTTGAAAGGGTCAAGGTGGACTAAATTCTGAATGCAAAAAAGTAAAAGCTGAACAGAAGACTAGCGCACTCTGTGGTAGCAACGTTCGGGGCGGCCGATGGAGCCATAACTTTGGTCCGCCGCCAGCTCATTGCATTCCAACAAAAACTCTAAATAACGCCGCGCAGTAGAACGGCTAACGCCTAGCTTTTCACCCACCATTTGCGCCGTGAGTTTATCCTGCGGCTTAGCATCAAACACTTCACGGATTTTCTGTAGGGTCAATTGATCGACCCCCTTTGGCAAACGAGCGGCAGCCTTGGTCGTCCCTGTCGGCACTTCCATAAAGGCATCGACCACGGATTGAGTCAGCTCTTCTGTGGCAGAAAGTTTGAGCTGGCGACTCTCAAATCGACTCAAAGCTTGGTCTAACCGGCTCAACAGTACAGGTTTCACCAGAAAATCGAACACGCCCAGCTGCATGGCTTTTTCTAAAATCTGCACTTCCTTGGCCGCAGTGAGCAATACCACTTCGCTGCGGATCCCTTGGCTGCGTAATTCTGCCAGTAAATTCAAACCATTACCGTCGGGTAAATACACGTCTAACAGTAAGAGGTCAGGCGTGATAGCGCCCAGTAAAGACCGCGCCGTGCAGATATCGCTGGCCATGCCAATCACTTTATAGCGATTGGTCGAGAACAAATATTGCGCAACCAAATGGGCGACTTCGACTTCATCCTCGACGATGATCACTGTATGCATTAAACAATACCTACTTCAGGCAGAAGTTCAGGAAACAAATACGGTGCGGTTAACTCAGCAACACGCGCAACTTGGTCCGCAACAATCATGACGGTATGCATTAAACGGTACCTACTTCAGGTAAAGGTTTAGTGGGAATATACACAGAAAAACGCGCTCCACCTAAATCTGAGTCGGCAAACTCTAAGCTGCCATGGCAGGCACACAGGTAAGTATTAACGATATACATGCCCACACCGTGCTGCGCCCCCTGCTTAGAGCTGTAATCTGGATCGAATATCGTACTGTACTCGGTTTTAGAAATCCCATCGCCACTGTCTTCCACATCAAAAATCAGGTTAGAGGCAGTTTCATCTAAGGTCACGACCACGCGGCGGGGCTTATGATTGTTCGCCCTGTGCACAGCCTCAATGGCGTTATCGATAAGGTTGCCCATAATCGACACCATCCGCTCAAGCATAATGGCGTCTTGCACATCGCTGAGTTGACTATCAGGGCTGATTTGAAACTCAATATTGAGCTCTTTCGCCTTGTGATACTTACCCAAGAGTAATCCCGCGATCGTCGGCTCATGGATTTGCGACAGTAATAAATGGATTTGAGCCTGCCAACCTTGGCTTTCTTGACCAATAAATTCGACCGCTTTGTCGTAGGCTTTGAGCTGTAATAATGCACCTAGAGTATGCAGTTTATTCGAGTAATCATGGGTTTGAACTCTGAGCATTTCGGCAAACTCTTGCACTTTGGCCAGTTGTTGGCTCAATCGCTCAATTTCATCGGCGGGGCGCATCGTCAGTAGCAAGCCATCATTTTGATCCCGTACCTGAAACGGCACCCGCGACATCACCAGCCATTGCTCATTGGCAAATAGCTCGAATCCCCTAATGGTTTTGTTTTGGTTCGTCAGTAGAAAATCGGCGTGCTGTGGCAATAAATCACTCAACATCAGAGTATTAGGTTGGCAGGTCGGAGATAAGGCTAAGATCTCCCGCGCCCTTTGGTTCAACTTGCGGATACGGCCATCGGCATCCAATGCCACCACGCCCATTCGCACTGTGTTAAGAATCGCGTCTTGCTCGACGAATAAACGGCCAATTTCAGCAGGTTGCAAGCCGAACAACATTTCCCGCACTTGCCGCCCCATCCAAAAAGCCACCAGCACGCCCATCAATAACACTCCTAGGACTGTCATGATGATTTCAGGAATACGTTTATCGATTAACGCGCCCACGGACTGACTCAAAAAGCCCACCGAAACTAAGCCGATAATTTGGCCTTGCTCGTCAAGCACTGGCACTTTACCGCGAATAGAACGACCTAAACTGCCCTGCGCCTCGGAGATATAAGACTCCCCTTCTAATGCCGCTTGGCTATCACCGCCCTCCATCTTCTTGCCAATTTTATCTGAATCTGGGTGCACGATACGGTATTTATGGGTATCGCCCACCACGATAAAATCGGCCTTAGACGCTAGACGTATTCCCTCTATCGCGGCCAGTAATTGGGGGCTCGAATGCCCAGTTTGCAAAGCGGTAATCACATCGGTCCGTGTCGCGACCGCATGGGCCAGCCCTAATGCCTTAGCGCCCGATTGCTCAGTAATACTGCGACTCAAAATTTGATAGCTGATGCCGCCAAATAAGGCGCACAGCAACAAACTCAGGCAAGTCACCCCACTGATTAACCACGTTTCTAAGCGCTTAGGGCGTCTCATTAGCGTACCTTTACATTAAGAGGCTTTCGCCAATTTATCACTACGATGACTACGAATAAAACCGATCAATGGCACAGCCAGCATAGCGATTGCCACAATCAAGATAGTCAGTGTTAGCGGGCGTTCCCACAGAAAGCTCAAAGAACCATCGGAAGCGATCATAGCACGGCGGAAGTTACGCTCAATCATATCACCGAGGATGAAGCCCAGTAGCAGCGGCGCCATTGGGAATGCCAGCAAACGTAGCACCACAGCGACAATCGCAAAACCTATCATCAAGAACAGATCGAAAGTGTTAAACGAGACCAAATACACCCCAATCAAACTGAAGAACAAAATCATCACAGTCAAAATCGACTTAGGCAAAGCTAGCACTTTGGCAAAATAAGGGATCAGCGGTAAATTCAGTACCAGCAGAATAATATTGCCGAAATACATAGAGATAATCACAGACCAAAACACGTCTGGACGCTCTTGCATCAACATAGGGCCAGGTTGAATACCATAAGCGATCAATGCACCAAGCATGATAGCCGTGGTACCCGACCCCGGAATACCTAAGGTCAATAATGGTACAAATGAGCCAGTACAGGCCGCATTGTTAGCCGACTCAGGCGCCGCAACACCGCGAATCGAGCCCTTACCAAACTCATCGCGTTTCGCGCCGCGGGATAAATTACGCTCAGTGCCGTAGGCCATAAAGCTGGCAATCGTTGCGCCTGCGCCCGGTAATACCCCAATCAAAAAACCAAAAATCGACGAGCGACCAATCACAGGCGCTATCTCTTTCACTTCCTCTTTGGTTAAGCGAGTGCTACCAATAGGCTGCGCTGAAAAGTTGATGTTTTCTGTCGACTTCGGCGGCTTAATCACATTCATTAACGCTTCCGACAGGGCAAAAGTAGCCATGGCGATTAACAGAAAACTGATGCCATCGAGTAAATCTGGCTGACCGAAGGTGAAGCGTTCCATCCCCGAGAAAGGATCGATCCCCACTGACGAGAGCAACAAACCTAAGTGAGTCATCATCATGGCCTTGAGGAAATCGCCACGATTCGAAAACGCTGCAATGGCCGTCAAACCGAGGAACATCAAGACCACATAATCGCCCGATTGAAAGCTCAGTGATACTTGCGCTAATAATGGCGCCGCGACCATCAACATGATGGCGCCGATAGTGCCGCCGGTAAACGAAGCATAGGCCGCAATCGCTAATGCTTTGCCCGCCATGCCTTTTTGCGCCATCGGATAACCATCGAATGACGTCGCAACCGTTCCTGCCACGCCCGGGGCGTTGATCAGAATTGATGAAGTCGACCCACCAAAAATAGCGCCGTAGTACACGCCCGCCATTAAAATCATGCCTGAGCTGGGGCCAATGCTGTAAGTCACAGGGATCATCAGAGCGATCGCTGTGATCGGCCCTAATCCCGGCAGCATACCGATCACTGTGCCGACCAAGCAGCCTAAGACCACATACATGAGGTTTTGCAATTCAAACGCGGTCGATAGACCAATAAACATTGCATCGAACATAGTTAACTCCAAAGAGAACCTGAGGCCAAGTAGATACCTAAGACTTGCGTCATCAACACCCAGAACACCAACACCACGGGCACAGAGGCGAGCAGCAAAATCTTAAAGCGGCGCTCTCCCATCAACCAAAATCCAGCGACCAAAAACAATAAGGTAGCGACAACAAACCCCAACGGTTCGAGTCCGGCGGCATACAAGACCATCAGCACAATCAGCGCCGCGGTTTGTTGTAAGGCGGCTTTAGTCAGCAGCGCCCCTCGCTGTTGAACCGTGTTTCCTTTTAGCAAGACGGCAACCAGAGAAAACAGACTAAACATCAGCCCCATGGCAGCATAAATCTTCGGCATAGTGGAAGATGTCACGACTTCAAATTCTTCAAACGGCAATAAGGGAATTTGCCATGCCAGCACGCCATATCCGGTAAACACGGCGACAAATAGCAAGGAACCAATCAGATCACGATTCAACATCTGTCACTCCTTACTTAATAAAGCCCAGTTGCAACATAGTGGCTTTAAGCTGTTGCTCCTGTGCTTCCAATGACTTAATGAATTCGGCTTGGGGTTCAAACAGATTGATCCAACCATTACGGGCACGCACTTGTTCCCATTCTGGCGTCTTAATCAGCGCTGCAAACTTGGCCACATACTCATCAACTTTGGCTTTAGGCGTATCAGGTGCCGCAAAAAAACCGCGCCAGTTAGTAAACGTCATGTCATAACCGAGAGATTTAATCGTCGGAACCTCTGGATGCTCGGCAACGATTTCAGGTGCCGTCATCGCAAGGATCCGCCCTTGACCACTGCCTGCAATTTCTAACGCTTCACTGAATCCCGTCGACAATAAATCGACTTCGCCCGAGAGTAAGCCAGCCTTAGCTTGACCACCCGCATCGTAGGGAACATAACGCAAACGACCGCCATCTAAGCCCGCCGCCGCAATCGCTTGCGCCGCAACTAAGTGATCCATACTGCCGCGCGCCGAGCCGCCAGCGATATTGAATCTTTGTGGATCCGCCTTAAAGGCCGCCAACACATCGTCCCAGGTTTTCAACGGTGAATCGTTACGTACCACAAAGGCACCGTAATCGGCGACTATGCCTGCAACCGGCGTTAAATCACGATAACTAAACGGGATTTGTCCTGAAAGTGCACGGAGCACAATCGGAGTCGAGTTAACCAGTAAAATATCGCCCTGTTTGTTTTTCGATTTGATCATAGAGGCAATCGCACGACCGCCACCGCCACCCGAGAGGTTCTCAAAAGAGGCATTACCATCGATTTTCGACTTCACTAAGGCTTCACCGACGCCGCGCGCAGTAGTATCCCAACCACCGCCTGGACCGCCAGGAATGATAAAGTGGATATCAGCACTCGCCATGCCAGAGGCACCGAGTAACAGCGCACTCATGACTAAAGATTTCATTTTCAACATGATTCATTGCTCCTAAAACACGTATTGCAAACGGGCAGCAAAGGCATCGCCCACATCTTCATTGCCGACTAAGGCAATCGTGCCTGCGCCATCGACAGTAGAATGGATGTAGTTAGCCATCACTTTGATTTTTGGATTGAAGTAGTAAGACACGCCTAAGGTGTAGGTCTGAGCTTTAGTGCCTTGGAAGTCGGAGCTCGCATCCACGCTAGAAAAACGTGCCGCCAATTCCCATGCATCGGTTACGCCCTTAGGCTGGGAAAACACCGCGCTGCCCTTGGAATAGCTACGCTGTTCGCCCGTTAAGAAATAACTCGCCTGCAGGTAATACGCCTGATAACGCTCACCATCGAGCACTGACTGAGGATCTTGGGTGTTTAAACTGCGCTGGGCGTATTCGCCCTGCAACAACAAGGCATTATGTTGAAATGCCAGCTCTAAACCCGCTTGGTTTAGATTATCAATCGCTGCGGTTTCACCACCGGCGACATAGTTAATCAGGCGAGTATTAGTCTCGCGCAGTTCGCCGCGAGCAAAGCTGGCTGACAAGTCATCGCCGCCCATTTGACGCGCTGAGTACCACAAGCCAGCATGCAGCACTTGGCCCGGTTCTTTGGCCTGTGACCAAGTCACTCGCGAGCTCAGGGCATAGTTCAAATCATCGGTTTCATCTTTGCCATCGCTACCAAAGGCATCGTTTTTATAAACACCCAAGGCGTAACGTAAACCTGTGCTGGGGAAATATTGATATGCAGAAACACCCCAGCGGAAGTACGGTGACATAGTATCGGCGAGGCTAGAACGTTCGATCAGCGCAATGTGATTACTGCTGGTGAGCGCATCGAGGCTGATATCCTCACGCAACTTACCAAATTGCAGTTTAGGGCCATTCTCAAAACCCGAGTAACGCATCCGAGCCATGACGATTTCAGCGGTATTTTCAGCAAATTCAAGCAACAGCTTGTAATCCCAATCCTGTAATTCGCCTTCAACAAAGGTACGGACTCGGCGGGGGAAAATATCCTGCGCGCTACTGCCGTTATGTTCGGCGTTATAGGCACCATTGAAGAGGTTGTAATCGAGTTGAATGCGACCACCTATCTCAAAAGCTGGCGCGCTAGGCTTAGATGGAGTCGCAGTGGCATTCGCTGCCTGCTGTTGTTTTAGCTGGTTAACTTCTTGAGTCAATTGGGTGAGTTGTGCTTGAAGCTCTTGTGGCGTTAAGTCTTGCGCATTCGCAAAACCAGTAAAGGCCACAGCGGTTGCCGCGGCAAGTAAGGTCAATCTAGGCATCAATGCCTCCTGTATTGCAGTCTGCCATTCCCTGTGGGAATGCCTGTGTTATTAGAATTGTGTCAGGTCTGTGACGGACTACTTCCTCGCCCAGAGGATGAAATGTATCGTTAACATTTCGTTAAAGATATTTAACGCACTTAATCTTCATTAAGGGACTTAAGGTGACTAAAAATCATAAAGTTCATGAACAAAATGAACTTAACTCAAGGGAAACGGCTTGAAGTGCACAAAACGGGTAAGAATGAGAGATAACTCAATGAAAATATGACAGGAATATTAGCGGACGCTGAATGTTAACAGATGAGTGAAATAGCATAAAAATAGGACGGATTTACCCTTGGAACGTTAAATTAAGCTAGAAGCCATCCATAAAAAGCAAAGCGCCGTTAAGCGCTTCTGAGGGAACTAGCAACAATACTTGAAGAGAGATTGAGTAGGATTGAGCTGGATTTCGGCGATAAGCATTAGCAACGATGAGCAAATAACAGTGGTCTAACAAAAAACACCAAATGCTCGACCCAAGGATGCGAGTACTTATTTATTCGAGCTAATTGATTCAAGCTAATTGATTCAAGCTTATTGATTCGAGCTTATCGCTTAGCAATCAGAGCTTATTGCCTGCATTCTCGCTGGTGGGCGCGGTGCCATTATCACCCTGCGCCATTTGTGCATGGCCTTGTTCCATTTGCTGTAAATCTTCCATCGCAGAATCCTGCGATAAAGCCAGCGGATCGGGATCTGCGGATACCGCCGCCGTATTGTCGGCATTCGCGGTATCTGGGGCAGTCGTTTGCTCAGTCAGTAATGGATAGGCAGCTTTTTCAGCATCTAGCCCCTGAGCCACGGGAGACACTTCAGTGTTGAGCGGGCTATCACTCACATTCGGTAACCACTCACGTAATTGCTCGGGTCCAAAACTAAAGCCCAAGGCGATGACGACAGTTGCCGCAGCAACATACAACCAAGGGCGAATGGCGCGATTATCGCCTCTTAATGAACCGCTCTCACTGGCATATAGGTGCGCATCCGAGCGTTGAGCCGCTGGGGCGATCGCTTTTAGCATATCAGGTAAGGCATCAAGCTCAGGGCCTTTAATGCGCTGACCAATAAACTGGCCGCCTTCGTAAATCTCCATCTGATGGCTAGCAACTTCACCGTCAACCACTCCAGAACTGGTAATAATCAACTTATTACAACAGACTCGACCACTAAATACGCCGCACACCCGCAACTCATCACAGCTGACTTCACCGGAGATCTCGCCGCCAAGTTCGATCTTAATTTGTCCCGCTGAACCAATCTTGCCCTGCAATTTACCCGCAATTAATGCCGTGCTCTCTAACTGGATGTCACCCTCAATCGAGGTTTGTGCACTGATAAAAGTAATGCCATTGCCTTTGCTAGCCATAGGATTCATTCCATATCATTATTTTTGTGACAAAGATGTTAAGGTAAAAGTCCCCGAGAATAAAGCACTGGTTTCGTTTAGTATTTGACCTAAGCCTCAGAGCGGGATTTAAGTCACGCCAGCGACTATGTTACCCTGAGCATCTTGCAATATGGCTCCCGAGTACCTAAGTATGAGTAGCATGATGCCTCAAAAGGCGAGCGCTGATATCGCACTTAATCAAAGCTAAAGCACACACTGATTGCAGTAAACACCTAAAAAAACCGCCAACGAGACCCCGACATGGCTCATTCAAACTCCGCTAGCTCGCAATCGATAACGCCAATGATGACGCCACTGGAAGTGTATCGCGCCAAAGTGAGCGAAAATCTAGTTGACGATCCGGCGCAGCAACAGGCGGTGTTGGCGCTCGATATGTTATTTAAACACTTGATGCCACAAGCCTATTCAGCACGCCTCTCCCATTCACAATCCATCAAAGGCTTGTATCTGTGGGGTGATGTCGGTCGGGGTAAAACCTTTCTGATGGATTTGTTTTTCGATTGTTTGCCAAGTGATGGCAAGTTAAGACTGCATTTCCACCGCTTTATGGCACGGATACACAATGCACTGCGTGAGCATTCGGGTAAACGCGATCCGTTAACCCTGATTGCTAAAAATCTCGCGAAAGAGTGCAAGGTGCTGTGTTTCGATGAGTTTTTTGTCTCAGACATTGGCGATGCCATGATACTCGCAGGGCTATTTGAGTGCCTATTCGAACAAGGTGTGGTGCTAGTCGCGACCTCAAATATTCCTATTGAGCGCTTATATGAGAACGGCTTAGCCAGACACAGATTTTTACCTTGTATCCAATTGCTGCATACGCACACACAAATGCTGCATCTCGATGGCAACCAAGACCACAGAATGCACGCCATCAATGCCGCATTAAACAACGGGATTGGCATTGATAGCGCTGAAATGAGTACCTCGATTTCCCGCAATATCGGCATTACCGGAACACTCGATTTTGAGCAGATTTTTGACAAGCTAGTGAATGGGTTAACGCCAAATACACTCAGTATGAGCGCTATTGGCATTAGCGATACTGGCATTAGTAGTACTGGCATTAGCGGTTCTAGCATGAGTGATAGCAAAATGAGCAATGCTAGCCTCACCATCTGCAACCGTGAAATCCCAGTGATCCGCGCAGCTTTAGAGCCCACAGACAACGCTGTTGCTTGGTTCGACTTTTATGCCCTGTGTGACGGCCCGAGATCCCAACTCGATTACATCGAAATCGCCAGTCGATTTAAGATCTTAATGGTGAGCGGTGTTCCCAAACTGGGCGGCGAAGTGAAAGGCTGGATCCGTGCCCGCGGCACGGAGGATGGCACAGGAGAAAACCAAGCCGCAACTACGGGCGAGCGCAAACTCTCCTACGCCGCCAACGACGACCCTGCGCGACGTTTTATCAGCTTAATTGATGAGTTGTACGATCAAAATGTCAGCCTTTATCTCAGCTGCGACGTGCCACTGAGCGAACTCTACCAAGGTGGCGCACTTAGTTTTGAATTCAGCCGCACCTACAGCCGATTAATAGAAATGAGCCGACATGAATTAGCGTAAAAAATTGATTATTTATCGTTTTGCAGAGACAAAAAAAGAGACAAAAAATAAGTACCAAAATTTTGCTCAAACTATTATTGGACAATCATTAGCAAAAAAATAAAAACGTCCAAAGGAACAGTAGATTACGAAGTCACTTATACAATCAGAATAGCAAAAGCTTGAATAACACCTTTAAAACGACCGACATGACACATGAGTCTAAAGACCTAGATTGCCAATCTAAAACCTTATCAAATCAGCAAAAAACTTCACTTTAACCATTTAAAATCAAAATACTAACCACAGTTCACTCCTTTATTTCAACAGATAACCTTAATAAAACCAGAGGCATTACTCCACTCAATTCAGCAATACGGTTTGCTAACCTAGATATTTAAGGTACGGTATAACTTAGTTTCAATTATGCTAATTTACGCCCTATAGGTTTAAATCAATTAAATTTACACTCTACGACAAGAAATTTTAAAAATATAATCTATAGTGTATTAAACCAAAGACTCATAGTTCCGACTCTGCGCAATAACGCTTAGTTTTAAAGTTAGGAAGTATAAGTTCGACTTTATTTACTCGAACTTTATGGCTCGACTGCAGTAGCTCTAAAGTATTAGCTCAAAGACAGTTAAGAACGACCTTAGACGGAACTAATTTAAATACAGGGACGATTCGCTTATGTGGTTACGACAAATAAAGATTGGCTCACGACTCATTACTGCGTTTGGCTTACTCGGTCTAGTCTTGTTACTTCAGGGACTGATGTCATTACAAACGATGTCATCCATGCGAGTCTCCTCAGAAGAAATTGAAAAAAATACCCTACCGACACTCGTCACGCTGTCGAGCATCAATCTTAACGTGATGCGCGCTAGGGTATTTACATTTCGTCTATTACTCGCCGATTCGGCGGCTGAGCGTGACAAAGGGCTCGAAACCTTAAGGCAAATTCGCGAGAACATTAAAACGGATCAAAAGGCCTACGAGCCTTTAATTAGTTTGCCTGGTGAGCAAGCCCTCTATCAGGATTTTAGTCATAATTTAGAGCTGTATTTACAGAATCAAGATCAAATGATCAGTAAGCTGCAGGCCAATGACACGACTGAAGCTAAACGGATCATGGATGAAGTGATGACGTTACAAGCTGATAAAATAACTAAAACGCTTATCGGCATTGGCGACTTAAATACCGAATATGCAGGCAAACAAGGCGAAATCACCGCACAAGCCTACGAGGAAAGTAAGCTACTCAACAGCGTGGTGATAATAGCCTCCTTGATTGCCGCATTTGTTGTGGCCACACTCTTAACCCGCAGTATTGTGCAGCCGATGAAAGAAGCGGTAGATATTTCAGTGACGGTCGCAAGCGGTGATTTAACGCAGAAAATCCGTACAGATGGCAATGATGAAACCAGTCAACTGATGCAGTCATTAGCAGGGATGCAGCAGAACCTGCGCGATACCTTATCCCATATAGCAAACTCCTCTAACCAGCTCGCCTCCGCCGCCGAAGAGCTCAATTCTGTGACTGAAGATGCTTCCCGCGGTATACAGCAACAAAATGATGAAATACAACAGGCTGCAACCGCAATTACCGAGATGAGTTCGGCGGTGGATGAAGTCGCCAATACCGCAGTCCTCGCTTCGGAGGCCTCAGAAGAAACCGCCCGCAATACTGAATTAGGTAAAAAACAGGTAGATCAAACCGTCGCCGCCATTATCGACATGAATCAGGATGTGACGCAAAGTTCACAAATTGTCCAAACCTTAGCCATGCAAGCTGTCGATATTGGTAAAGTTTTAGATGTGATCCGCGCGATTGCAGAACAAACGAATTTACTGGCCCTCAACGCAGCCATTGAAGCGGCACGAGCGGGCGATACTGGCCGTGGTTTTGCGGTGGTTGCCGATGAAGTGCGCGCACTAGCCCATCGCACTCAGTCTTCGACCCGTGAAATTGAAGACATGATCAACAAGATCCAGCACGGCACCGAAACCGCTGTGCTATCGATGCAGCACAGTGGCCAAAAGGCAGAGCAAGCACTCGCTGTTGCAAGGCTCGCTGGGGATGCATTAAACACGATCAACACTCAAATCAGTACGATGAACAACAGCAATATGGTCATCGCAAGCGCAGCCGAAGAACAAGCGAAAGTCGCCCGTGAAGTCGATAAAAACATTGTGAACATTAGCGATCTCGCCAGCCAAAGCGCCGCGGGTGCCCAGCAAACCAGTGCATCGGCGCATGAACTATCAAGGTTAGCAGTTGAACTGAACAACCTACTGACGCGCTTTAAGGTATAAAGTCACCAGGTAAAGTCGTCTCGATTTAAGGCCAAAAGCCTCGCTTTTCGATTTGAGGTCAAATCTCGTTTTACAAGGGAACCAGAGGGTAACTGCACAAGGTGTGCGAAAAAACGTTACCCTCAATGTATCACCACATCTTTAACTTAATAAAATCATTCAGTATCAAAAACATGAACTCAGCTAAGACCGAGTTTGCGGCGCATGATTAAAGTGCATAGCCAGTTCACTGATATCGGCGGCAACCCATTCAGGCTCGATACACTCGGCCAAATGCGCCGCCATAAAGTCCACCAGCTGCATGGCAGCATAGGGCAAGCGGCGATCTTTGCGGCCAACCAGATACCAGTTACTTTCGAGCGGAAAACCCGTTACCGGCAAAATAGCCGGTTTTTCGCGCCCTTCTTGCAGCGTGTGCGCCGAAATCACTGACAAGCCTAAGCCCGACGCGACGCTTAAGCGTATCGCCTCATTGCTCTCAATTTGCATAGTGTCACCGAGCGTGATGCCTTGACCGCTGCACCAAGACTCGAACATCAAGCGGGTGGCAGAACCCGGCTCGCGCACGATAAAACGCTCATTTTTGAGATCGTTAAAACTTACTTGTTCACGGCCCACCGCCCAATGATACTTTGGCGCAATCAACTGCAGCGGGTTTTTAATGATCCGCGCAGATAAGACGTTATCGCCACTAGGAGGATGACTAAACAGATATAAATCATCTTCTTGGCGCTCAAATCGGCCCAACACATGGGCACGGTTACCTATGTTTAAGGTCACTTTAACCTGCGGAAACTGCCGATAAAAAGCCCCTAAAATCCGTGGTAACACGTATTTGGCGGTAGTGACGATACCGATATTAATATGCCCGACGCTGCCACCTTTGGCCTGCTGCATAAAGGCATCGAAATCCTCAAAACGACTCAAGGTATCGCAGGCTGCGCGGTAGAGTTCATTGCCAATCAAGGTCGGTAACATGCGGCCATCACGACTCTCAAGTAACGGCTCACCCAATACATCGGCCAGCTTTTTAAGCTGTAATGACACTGTGGGTTGGGTTAAATGCAAGGCCCTCGCCGCTGCGGAAATATTGCCTAACCGCACCACTTGCACATACACCTGCAGCAAACGGAAACTCAAGTGCCGCAATTTAAGCTGAGTCGATGACGAACGCTTATCCATAGACAATTATCTATACCTAAGTGGTAAACAATTTATTTTTCAATATAACCAATTAGGTCCAAAATCACCAGCCATCAGGATCACCCGACAATTAAGCCTGTTTTACACGGCTTAAAAATCAAACTTAATGAGATACTTATGCCCGATATTGTCATTGCCTTTTTTGCCTTAGGCTTGTTAGCTGGCCTAGTAAAGTCAGATCTTAAAGTCCCCCCCGCGATCTACGAAACCCTATCTATACTGTTAATGCTCACTTTGGGCTTAAAGGGCGGAATGGCGCTCCACGGTCACACCCAAAACTTAGTGATCACTGAGCTGTTAGCGGTTGTTGCTTTAGGCTTCATTATCCCCTTGGCCCTATACCCAGTGTTAACTCGGCTGGTTCGAATTGGTCACACAGATGCTATTAGCATTGCCGCACATTACGGCTCCGTTAGCGCGGGAACCTTTGCGGTGGTGATGGCTATGGTGGAAAAATCTGGGTTGATATTAAGACCCGAAACCACCCTGTATCTTGTGCTGCTAGAACTGCCGGCGATCGTCGTGATGCTCTGGCTACATAGATACTTAAGCGCCAAAAAAGCAATTGAAACATCACCCAAGAATGAAACTCAATCGAGCGTATTGCACGAAGCGTTAACCAGCCGCGGCGTTGTCTTACTCGTGGGCGGCGTAGTGATAGGTTGGCTTTACGGCCCAACGGGGCTTGCGCCGCTCACACCTGTGCTATTAGGCGGATTCAAAACTTTACTGGCATTATTTTTACTGGAAATGGGCTTAGTGACGGCCAAAGTGTGTTTGCCGCTACCACTAAAACAATGGCGCTTATTGGTGTTCGCCGCCGTGACGCCCTTTGTATTGGCTTGGTGCGGTATTGCCGTAGGATTATGGTTGGACTTACCTTCTGGCAGCATTTTAGTGCTAGCGGCATTAAGTGCCAGTGCATCTTATATCGCAGCGCCTGCGGCCATTCGAGCCGCAATACCCGAAGCTGATATTGGACTGGCTATGCTGGCCTCACTCGGGATAACGTTTCCAATTAACGTGTTAATTGGCTTACCTTTATATCAACACTGGGTCATGCTCATTACAGCTTAATGGCGCAGCTTAGTACTTGTTCGCCGAATAAAAATCAATGAAAAGGGAGACATTATTGTCTCCCTTTTCTTCTTGCTTAAGCACACATCATTTAAGGCGCATCACTGTGGTGCGCGGCTTTATCCTGATACATGGCTTTATCGGCGGAATCTAACAGATCCTCTAAGCTCACATCAGAATCTGGCGTCCAATGGGCGATACCAATACTCGTCGCTAAGCTATGTTGCTTAGGATGCTGTTGATTATATTGCTCAAGTAATTGCTTAAAACGCTCAATCACGCGATCGACTGTATCTCTATGCACAAAACTTAATAGCACCACAAACTCATCGCCGCCAAGCCTTGCAATCACATCCGACTCCCTAAAAGCGGTCATCAAGATATGGGCAAAATCGTATAACACTTGGTCGCCCTTGAGGTGACCAAAGTTGTCATTCACTTCCTTAAAGAAATCGAGATCGAAGAAGAGTAAGGCCGCCTCAGATTCGGTACGTCGACAACTCGCCAGCGCCTGATGGGCCAGTAACTCAAATCCACGCCGATTCGAAATCGTGGTCAAAGGATCTAAGGTGTTTTGCGCGATAGAGAGTAATTCCGCCTCCACCATTTCGCCTAAATCCGTCAAGGTTTCAATATCTTCAGCCGTAAAATCCCGCGGTTCAGTGCCGATTAAACACAAGGTCCCTACCCGATATTGCCTATGAATGGTTAAGGGATAGCCTGCGTAGAAGCGAATATGCGGCTGCTCGGTCACCAGAGGATTGTCACTAAAGCGCGGATCTTTGAGGGCGTCGTTTACGATAAAAATATCGTCTTGATTGATCGCATGGCCACAAAATGAAATTTCCCTTGGTGTTTCAGTCACCTCTAGTCCTTGACGAGATTTAAACCACTGCCGCTCGGCATCCACTAAGGTCACAACACAAGTCGGCAAGGAGAAAATTCTGCGCGTGAGCCGAGTGATACGATCGAAACGTTCCTCGGCATCGGTGTCGAGCACATTGAGTGCGCGTAACGTGACCAAACGTTGCAGCTCGTTTTCAGGGATAGTAGGTAATTGCATGGTGCTCTCTGCTAACTGCTCTCATTAAACTCTAGCCTAAATTGGGCATTCTTGCGGTGTTAAGGCTGATATTCGTTTCAGCCTTACTCCCTTTAGATGACTGTACTATTCCAGCACAGCGCGGTAGATATTGAGCACTCGCTCGGCATGTTCCTCAACCTCTAACACAGGTAACAGCCCCGCCTTTTGTTGCAGAGTCAGGCGATGATTTTCATCCCTGAGTAAGCAATAGGTTTGGGTTAAATGCTGGGCACTCATCATAGGTAAGAGTTCAAGCTCAGCCAAAACCCCAAAAATCCGCACATTGTCAGACCAAATCGTCAGCTCAGGATACTCATGGGCATTAGCCAGCACTAAGTACTGGGCGATAAACTCGATATCTGCAATACCGCCGGGACTCTGTTTTAGATCAAACATGCCATCGCTGGCTTTGAGCAAGTGATCGCGCATCTTCTGACGCATCTCGCGTACCGCTTTTTGCAGCTCAACTTTATCCCGTGGTTTTTCTAATATCGCAGCGCGAATTTGACTAAATTTTACCGCTAAACTATTGTCGCCGAAAACAAAACGCGAGCGCACTAAGGCTTGATGTTCCCACGTCCACGCCTCGTTAGCTTGGTATTCGCCAAAGCGTTCAATCTCACTGACCATCAAACCCGAGGCGCCAGAAGGACGCAAACGCATATCCACCTCATACAACTCACCCGAAGTGGTACGAGTAGAGAACAAATGTAGAATACGCTGGGCAAGTTTGAGGTAGAAATGGCCAACTTCAATCGGCCGTTCACCATTGGTCTGGCTGTTATCTGCTTTGTTTTCACACAGGAAAACTAAATCGAGATCGGAGCCGTAACCCAATTCGATCCCGCCAAGCTTGCCATAACCAACAACGGCAAAACCTGTGTCATTGCCCTCAAGGTGAGCGGGCACGCCATGGCGCACTGAAACCTGTTGCCACGCCTGCATCACCACTTGCTCTATAATGGCTTCGGCTAAAAAGGTTAAGTGATCGCTCACTTGCATCACAGGTAAAACCCCAGTGACATCGGCGGCGGCGATTTTAAGTTGTTGTGACAGCTTAAATTGTCGCAGCGCTTCCATCTGCTGCTCCATATCATCCTCGGGCACACGCAACATGTACTGGCGCAGCTCGCTAGGATAATCATCGATGGAGGTTGTGTCATAAAGCTGCGATGGATCGATAAGCTCATCGAGCAACATGGGAAACTTAGCCAACTGCGCGGCAATCCAAGGACTGGCGCAGCAAAGGCTCACTAACTGTTGCCGTGCGCCTGGGTTTTCACACAAAAGCTCAAGGTAAGTGGTGCGAGTTAAAATCTGCTCCAGCACCTTAGACACGGGCTCAAAGGCAGCCGATGGACTCTGTTGATTAATCAACTCTTCCAATAATCTTGGCATTAATTTATCTAAGGTTTCCCGCCCGCGTGGACCAATGGAACGCTTAGTGACCGTTTCACGCCAACTGCTGAGCATAGGGCACAGCTTGTCATCGTCAATTTGCTGTTCGGCCAATAGCGCGACGGCATCATCAATATCTTGCACATGCCACAGCTGCGTTGTCCAATGCTCGGCCTTTTCTTCGCCTTCTTCACCGCCCACTGTGGCTTTAAAGTGACGATGGATTTTGCTCATTGCCGCTTCGATATGGGTGCGTAAATCGACCTCGTTGGCCATATCGAGCACATGGCACAATCGCGCCCAATCGAGTGGATTATTCGGCAAGGTTTGGGTTTGTTTATCGTCTATGGCTTGCAGTAAATTCTCCACTCGGCGCAGCAATAAATAGCTGTGTTTAAGCTCATCCACAGCTAAATACTCAAATTGCCCTAAGCTGTAGAGCGTATCGATAGCGCCGAATAAACTCTGCTGGCGCAGTGCAGGCTCGCGGCCACCACGAATTAATTGGAAACTCTGCACCACGAACTCGACCTCACGAATACCGCCCGCGCCGAGTTTAATATTGTCGGTCAAATGACGGCGACGCACTTCTTGGGCGATGAGCTGCTTCATTTTTCGCAGGGATTCAATCGCTGAAAAGTCGATATAGCGCCGATACACAAAGGGTCTGAGCAGGCTGTGTAATTCATCGGAGAAATGGCTCCAAGGTCCGAGCGCACGCGCCTTGACCATGGCATAGCGTTCCCAATCTCGGCCCTGTTCTTGGTAATAATCCTCAAGACCACTAAAACTCACCACCAGCGGGCCACTTTCACCGTAGGGGCGCAAACGCATATCCACGCGGAACACGAAACCATCGACGGTAACTTGGTCGAGCAAGTTCACTAGCCTTTGTCCCATGCGGATAAAAAATTGTTGATTGTCTAAACTGCGACGCCCACCGACGGTTTCACCATGTTCAGGGAAAGTGAAAATCAAGTCGATATCGGAGGAGAAATTGAGCTCGCGGCCGCCTAACTTACCCATGCCTAAAATCAGCAATGGCTGTGCATTGCCTTCTTTGTCCATCGGCGTGCCGTATTGGGCGCACATATCTTTATAGAGCCAATCGCGGGCGCAAATCACTAACGCTTCGGCAAGCGCCGACAGATCGAGCAGGGATGCTTCTAAACTGGCGTAGTCTAAAAAGTCACGCCAAGCTAAGCGCACCATTTGGTAGTTACGAAACCGTCGCAGGCTGGCTTTTGCCATCTCTTCGGTTGTGGCGCTACTCAGCACTTCGTGTAACTCAAGATCAAAGTTTTTACGCTCAATCAAGCTTAACTCGCCGGCAAACAGCCTGTTAATCCACTCGGGATGTCGGCATAACTGGGCCGTCACGTAATCACTGAGCCCTAGAACCGTTTTGAGTTCTTGCTGCTGGGCAGGTGTTAATTGCGCGAGTCCTTCGGACCATACTTCCTCTAACCGCAGCCAATTGTGCTCAGCGGTTTGATTAACGAGAATAGACAATGACTTATTACTGTCTTTTTGCATGGTCATAATAATCCCTAACAAATTTAGCTATCGACATATTATGTCGTAAATGATATAGATTGACGCCACATCATGTTATGTTCGACGAGACTTGCAGCTACCTGATGTAGCACACAAATAAAGGTATCCCCTTTTATCTGTGGCATTTAAGGGTACTATAACCTGCGCGGCAGGCATATTGGGCAAGCAGATTATTATTGCCTGCAAGTATTTGAGTTTTATTTCATTACCATTTGGAGAAAACATGGCAGGAATGCTAACCCGTGTTCTCACATCGATACTGTTTTTAACCGTTACGCTATCGCTGACGGGTTGTGGCGATGACAGACCGGATAAAATCGCGAAGTATCAACAACTCACGCAGCAACGCCTAGCAACACTCACGACGATGATCGATGACGGTCAGTTGCGTAACGCTAACCTCTTAAAACAATACACCACACTGTTAAAGCAGCAGAAACCCGATTTAGCGCCTCTGCTTGATGAATTAGCAAAGGATTCTGGCACCCAAGGCCCCATGTATACCTCGCTGAAACGTCGTTTAGATGAATCGAAAGTGGCGAGTAACTTTGCCGATCTCGATCAACAGCTGGCCGAAGCGGAAAATCTTTATCAAGCCGCTGATCCCAGTCTGTTTAACGATATGTTGTCAGATCCTGTCAACGTGGTCGCCGATATGTCCGACGGCAAACTGGCCCGCGTGAATGCGATTAGCCGTGAGGCCGCAACATTAGCCAATGGCGGTGAAGATTTTGGTCCTGGTAGTCAACTGGTTGGTAATCCGTCTTACGGTAACTGGCAAACCGATTCGAGCGGCACGTCGTTTTGGGCTTGGTATGGCATGTATTCGATGTTTTCGAATATGTTCAATCGCCCGATTTCCTACGATCGTTGGTCGGGTAACCGAGGTTATAGCTATTACAATGACGTAGGTCGTTATCGCTATACCTCACCCAAACAAGCGGATGCGCAAAATAAGACCTTCGAACAAACGAAAAAACGTTTCGATTCCCAAGGTAAGCGCTTCGACAGCCCTTATGCCAAACCGCGTACCGGTGGCACGGCGTTATCCCGTGAAAGTACCAGCACGCCTAAGGCCAGCAACACCACGAGCGCAAGCAAGAGTTCGAGTAGTAAGTTCCGCTCTAACTATGCTAAAGACAGCAGTTTCCGTAATTCCAGTAATCGCACGACCCGCAGTGTGCGCCGGGGCAAGTAACTAAGGATTTCCAATGACACTATTTCAGGATTTCGGTATCACACCAGAGCTAGCCATCATTCTGGCTATCGATCTCACCATAGCCGTGATTTTGCTAACGCTAATGCGTTATTTGCAAGGTTGGAGCGTAAAGGTTAACAGCAGTAAAGAACTGGCGGAGCGTGATAACTTTGCCTTCGGTATCAGTACCGCGGGCGCCGTTGCCGCACTGGGTATAGTGCTAACGGGCGCTATCACTGGTGCTGCTGCGCACTCTTATCTGAATGAAGCCATTGGCATGAGCGCCTACGGTTTATTCGGCTTAGTGCTGATTAAACTGGGTCGTTTCCTCCACGATAAGATTGCGTTAAACGAGTTCGATAAGAACGAGCAAATCATCAAAGGTAATGTGTCTGTCGCGATTGTCGATGCCAGTGCCGCCATCGCCACTGCGATTATTATCCGCGCCGTGTTGTTATGGGCAGAAGACTTAACCCTAGATACCTTTATCGCTATCTTCAGCGCCTTTGCGATTTCGCAGTTGATGTTAGTGCTACTGACGCGCTGGCGTGAAAACCGTTTTGCGAGCCGCAATCAAGACTCGTCAATGCAGCAAGCCTTAGTACAAGGCCATACGGCATTAGCACTGCGTCATGCGGGTTATATGATAGCAATGGCGCTGAGCTTTAACGCTGCCAGCCACTTTATTATATTTAATCCAACGGCTTATGTGACTAACGTGATCGGTTGGTTAGTGTTCTCAGTCATCATGCTGATCGCGCTTTCCTTACTGCTGTTTGTCGTGAAGAAACTGGTATTAGCCCGTATCGATTTAGCCGATGAAGTGGAAAGACAACACAATATCGGCATCGCCGCCGTTGAAATGGCGATCAGTATCGCTATCGCACTTATCCTCACGGCACTGATGGCCTAATAGAATGCAAGAAACCAGCTTAACCCCCTCGGCGGCTAAACCTAGCCGCCTAGGTTGGTTCGACGATGTCTTATTATTGGGCATTATGGCCGTATTAGCAGGCTGCGGCCTGATTTACGAATATCTTTTATCCCACTATGCGGGGCGCATTTTAGGCGCATTAGAAGCCGCCATCTACACCATGATTGGCTTAATGATAGTCTCCATGGGGCTAGGTGCCTTCGCCGCCCGTAAGATCCGTGATGCCTTTACCGGTTTTGTGATCTTAGAACTCACAGTCGCACTCTGCGGCTCACTCGCCATTTTAATCACAGCGGCGGTGATTGGTTTCGGCCAACAACTGCCCTTGATGATTGCCAACACCTTAGGTTTACCACCAGATCAACTACCCGAAGGCGGCATGATAGGCTCGCTACAAAAACTCAGCGAATACTTACCCTATGTGTGGGGCGTGTTGCTGGGCCTGATGATTGGTATGGAAATACCACTGATCGCCAGAGTGCGCCAGTCTCTTTCTGACGAGCATTTGCTGCACAATGCGGGGACAATTTACGGCGCCGATTACATAGGTGCAGGCATAGGTGCTGCCATTTGGGTGGGCTTTATGCTCGCCATCGATATCCAACTTGCCGCCGCCTTAACTGCCAGCTTTAACCTGTTGGCGGGTTTTGTGTTTATCTGGCGCTTCTGGCCTAAAATCCGCCGCCCTAAACTGCTTTTGACTGGGCACTTTATCGTGACAGGCATTTTACTCGTGTTAGCCATCCACGGCCCACGCTGGGAACAAGAATTTAATAATTTGCTCTATAAAGACAAAGTGGTTTACGCCAAGGCGACACGTTTCCAACAGCTGACCTTCACCGAGCGACTTCGCGGTAACGGTCTGCCGCCCGTTTATGCGTTATACATCAATGGTCGCTTACAGTTTTCTAGCATAGACGAACACATCTACCATGCGTTTCTTGTGCACCCTACACTCGCAGCCAGTGCCCGCCATAACAAGGTGTTGATCATTGGCGGCGGCGATGGACTCGGTCTTAAGCAAGTGTTGCGCTGGGAGCCTGAGCAAGTGACGCTGCTCGATCTCGATGTCGGCCTAGTGCAATTGTTTAAGTCGCCCGATACAGATATGCCCGAGCGTTTGAGCCGCGCTATGTTGACGCTCAACGGCAATGCGCTAAACGATCCCCGTGTTACTGTGATCAACGACGATGCATTTAATGGCGTCGATAAACTGATTGCCACAGGCGTGAAATACGATGCGATTATCGTGGACTTGCCCGATCCGAGCCATCCCGATCTTAATAAGCTGTATTCGGATTATTTCTACCGTAAATTAAAGGAACTTATGAGCAGTGATGGCGCTCTGACTGTACAGTCAACATCGCCTTACCATGCCCCTAAGGCCTTTATTTCGGTAGCAAAAACCTTGGCATTGGCAGGATTTGACGTCAAACAGTACCATCATAATGTGCCCAGTTTTGGCGAATGGGGCTGGAGTATCGCCACCGCAGGTGGGCTCGATGCACAACACAGATTAGCTAAGTTAACTGAGCTGCCCATCAAAGATGACTGGCTCACCTTAGGTTTAGTGGATGGCGCGTTTGAGTTCCCAGCAAATTTTTATCAAGATGCCGCCAAAATAAAACCCAATGAATTGGGTTCGTTGCAGCTGTATCACTACCATTTGCAAGATTGGTCCGAGAATCAGGGACTGAATCTTTTTTAATAGGATGAGATAGTGCTTGACATATTATGTCTCAGTGCTATCTTTGAACACAGACATAATATGTCAATAAGGACAAATATGAATATCCATACCCTTGCCAATCACCTCAACAGTCTTGGCAATAATAGCCAAACCGGCTTTCAATTCGATTGTTATCCTATTGATGGCGAAGTCGAAGTACTGCAAGTGAATGTGGTTGGCCGTGAAGAAATACCGGTATTCGTATCGGTGACGGATAACCAGATTCTTTGCATCAGTTACCTGTGGGGCGAGAACGAAGTAAACCAAGAACGTCGCAGCGAAATGTTTGAAACCATGCTAGAACTCAACATTCCGATGCCCTTGTCAGCCTTTGCGAAAATTGATGACAAATACGTAGTTTACGGCGCGCTTTCACTGCAATCTAGCATGCTCGAAATCGAGCAAGAATTAGCAGTTTTATCCGATAACTGTTTAGAAGTTATCGATGAAATGGTCGACTATCTAAAATAAGGAGCCACAAAATGGGCATTCTGAATAAAATTTTAACAGCGTTTCGCGGTGGTGCCACCGAAGTTGGCCAAAGCATCGTTGACGCAAACTCAACGCGTATTTTCGAACAGGAAATCCGCGACGCCGAAAAACATTTAACCAACGCTAAGCGTGAACTGACCGATGTCATGGCGAAAGAAATGCAAGCCAGCCGTGAAATCGACCGCCTGAAGCGCTCGATTGCCGAGCACGAAGGGTATGCGACTCAAGCATTGGACAAAGGTAATGAAGCCCTAGCAATTGAAGTCGCTGAAAAAATTGCCCAGCTCGATCAAGAGCTTGCTGAGCAGCAAACTGCCAACGATAGCTTTAGCGCCCATGCAGCACGTTTGAAAGACTTAGTGAAGAAAACCGAGCGTCAACTGTCTGATTATCAACGTCAGCTGAGCATGGTTAAAACCACTGAAAGCGTGCAAAAAGCCACGGCAACCATTACTGACTCGTTCGCGTCTAGCAACTCTAAGCTGCTGAACGCTAAAGATTCACTTGAGCGCATCAAGGCACGTCAGCAACAGTTTGACGACCGCCTGAAAGCGGCAGAAACCTTAGCCGATGAAAACAGTGACAAGTCACTGCAATCTAAGCTAGCCGAAGCCGGTATTGGTGAGCAAAAGTCGAATGCAAATGCTGTGCTAGACCGAATTAAAGCACGTAAAAGCTAAGCAATGATTGACCGAATGCCGAGTCTCAGTGGGATCATCACCCCCTACTGACCTCGGCATTTTTTTGTTTCATCCGCATATAATAATTGACCACTATTGCCCGTTACGATCCGCAGCCAATCGATTTGAAGCCGCACGCGAGCATAGTCAGCAGGAGTCACTATGGGGTTTTTCAATAGTATTTTTGGTAAGAAAGCAGCGCCACAGCGCGAGCTCAATCACCCATCCCAGCTCAATGTGGGCGACATGATCTCAATTGATGACAGCTTTGCCCTGCCGCCACAACTTCGTGGTCAACAATTGAGGGTAGAAGCCGTACATACTTATGAGTCTGAACGTAATCAGCAAGCCGAATGGTTACTTAAAGGCCATGGTAGCGACACACTCTTTTTAAGCATCGAAGAAGACGACGAAACCTATCTCGCCTTCTCGATTAAAATTTCCCGCGCCCAAGTGGAACAATTATTCGATCTTGAGCAGTTCAGCGCCCTGTTCGATGAACCGGGTCATGCCGAGTTAACCACGAAAGAATTACCAGCCGACTTAGCTGAAAAACTGCAACAATGGCTTGGAAAGCAATATCACCAAGTGACGTTTGCCGCTTTTGGCTATTTCCATCGTCAGGACTACCGCGGCCAAAGGCCACCACAAGACGCCAATGGCGCCACGGGTGAGCCCTTCGAGTACTATTTACTGCTCGATGACGATGAAAGCCGCGCCGTCGAAGTGGAAGTCTACGAAGGTGGCGATACAGATGTTGTCTTGACCTTATATCGCCCACTGACGGATATTCGGGAATACTGGCCAGCGAAATAAGCCAAAAATAAGATAAAGTGCGCGCTCGCACTTTATCGATAATCCCAATACAATCTCACAGATAAGCGCTAGAAACGGTTGATAGCAATAGGTAATACGCCATGAGTAAGACCAAACACCCTCTCCCCGAGCAATGGTTAAAGAACCAACAAGCCGCGAAAGCAACGCAAGTCGCCTTTGATCTCGATGAAAAATTTCAATACTCAATTCGTAAAGCCGCGTTAGATGCAGGAGTGAGCCCTTCGGATCAAATTCGCACGATTTTGGGCCTAAGCGTGTCGAAACGACCAACGCGTCCACGTCTTACTGTGTCACTCAATGCCGATGACTATGTACAACTGGCAGAAAAATATGGTTTAAGCGCCGATTCGCAGCTAGAAATTAAACGCCGAGTCCTCGACGATTTAGTTCACTTTGTAGATAAGAAATAACTCCCACAAACATTGCACAGGCTATTGAATATATAGCCTGTGCAATTAATTGACGAAATTCGATTTTATTGGCTTAGACAATTTACTCACAGCCTAAAGTCTTTTACTTTAGTTGAGACATTCGCCGCACTTAACAGGGATCATGTTTGGCATGACAGATAAAACCCCATGGTCACTTCGCACCCTTGGCAGCCCTTCTCCATTCGAAATGGCGATGATGTTGCTATCCTTGCTGTCGGTGATCATAGTGCTCGTCATGACCTTCGGCCGCCTCGATAGCGAAACCTACCGCTTACTCTTTTTCGTCGATACCAGCATTTGTATGATTTTCATGATCAACTTCTTTATTGGGTTGTTCAGAGCTCGCGATAAACGCTTTTTCATTAAACACCATTGGATTGATTTTATTGCCAGCATTCCGGCAATTGAAGCCCTGCGGATGGCACGCTTGTTCCAAATCCTGCGGGTAATCCGCCTGATCCGCATGAGTCGTTCACTGCTGCTTCCACTGATCAAACAACGTAAACAAGCGACCTTAGCCAGTTTGCTGGTCGCCATGGTGACGATTCTAACCTTAGCCTCAGTGATCATTTTGATCGTCGAGAGCGGCACCGAAGGCGCTAATATCCAAACCGCAGAACAAGCGATTTGGTGGGCGTTAGTCACTATCTCGACCGTCGGTTACGGCGATTATTATCCGGTGACGACAGCTGGCCATATCATAGGCGGTATTGTGATTGTCAGCGGCGTGAGCTTTTTTGGGGTGATCTCAGGTTATATGGCGTCGGTATTTGTCGCGCCCGATGAAACTGAGCGACAGGAGCGCCAAGAGGCCCATAAAGCCGAAATAAAGTCAGAACTCGAATTAGCCTTAGCGAGAATGGAAGAAAACCAGCAAAAGATGGAACAGAACCAAGCGCAAATGCTCGCAAAAATTGCAGAGCTGAAGCAAGTTATCGAAAACAGAAACAACTGATTTAGCTAGTAATTGGCTAATAATAGAAAGGGCTCAAGCCAATATGGATTGAGCCCTTAGCATTATAGGGCCGAGTTAGGAACAGTGCTACGCCAGTCAACGGCTTAGCATCAGTTCAACGTTATAAACATAACCCTACCAATAGGCCTGTTGTTGCATCGCATTACGGCGTGTCGATTCCATGGCAAATAACAAACTTTGCTGTTTATCTTCCAGCCATTCAGTTAAATCAATATCCAACGCTCGGCTCGCATCCTGCACCGCGCGGTAGCAGGCTAAGGTTTTAATCCCGAGTACCAAATCTTGCCAAGGTGCACGAAATGCATCCCGTGATTTCGCCTCATACAAACTGCCATAGGCATGACCGACTAAGATACTCTCATCAAGCACTGCAGCCACTTGCAGGTAATTTGCACTGGTCATGACACTATTGAGTGGCATGACATCAAGGATTGCCACCCAAGAGGCTTGCTGAGCGCGGTCGGCATGCTGGCGTAAGCTAGGCTGATTACTGATGTCCACTTCACCTGCACTGATCTTAAGCAATAGTTCAACTATCGCCAGCTGTAATCGACCATATTCAGTTTGTTGCCACAGGGAAAGTAAACGCCCCTTCAGATTCATCTCAGTCAGTTGCACCATAAGCCGCGCGTTAACTTGGGCATGTTGGCCAAGTTTTGCGAACAAGCCCCTTTGGCTCCCAAGCAAGGCGGTCAATGCCTGTGCCTGCTCGATAAAATCGAGCTGTTTTTCAATCGACATGAATTGACTAGAGAGTTTCACATTCAATAACTCGAACTGACTTAAGGTCATACGCAGCAAACGAATACAGGCACGCATTCGCCACCACAGTGCCACACAGGCTTCGGGTTCGCTTTCCTCTGCAATCATGCTTTCTATTAATTGCCAACGCTCAAGCGCGGTTTCAAGCAGGATTTGGCAGTTTGCACTTAAATCCTGTGAAGAAGAATCATGTGACTCTGTCAGTGGCAAAAATTCCAATGCGTTTAAATCGAGCGGCTTAGCTTTACCCGCTAATCGATAGCCGCGCTGTGCTTTACTGGCTTTACCTAACCGCACAGGCACCACGCTCGCCACTTGCATCGCCAGCTTAAGTAGTGCCTCAGTATCGCCACTGAGGAGTTCAAACTCGAGCTCACACAGCGCTTCTTGCTGACCATTGGCGGTGATTTCACCTATGTCTAACGCCACTTCGACCAAGCTATTATCAATTTGGACATGCCAAGCACGGCGATAAAAATCGGTGTGAAATATACAGGTCAACTGGGCTTGTGTGGCGGCTAAATCCGCATCGGCGGGCCAAATACTGGCTGGGAATAGACTTAAATCTGGGCTATCGGCTTGGATAGTCACATTATATTCGGGCCGCGAATGAATCCCGCCCACGACTTGCCCAGCGGTTTTTATGGTCTGCTCTCTATGTGCATCGTAACCGCGCACCCGCAAACCCATGTCCCACTGACGCAGTTGTAAGTCAGGTGTGTCGAAGTAACCATTCGCCAAACGACGTTTACCTTGGGGGACGGCATTATCGAGACTATCTAACTTATTTATCAGGGATTCTTGATATATCGGCAGGAAAAACAGTTTTAATTCAATCTCAGCATTCATTGCGTTACCGCTCATTTTGTCATCAAACATTCATTGATGCGTCATCTTTAGTTCATAATGTCACAAATGTGTCATAAAAATCCCGTAGGATTTGGTTTTGCAGTTGGTATATAACCCGTTAGAATAAAGCTGTCGTTTTTTCTGAAAAAACACAGTTTCAATACGCGGACGCATAGGTTAACATGCGCCCGCTTTTTCCAATAATGGAACAATCTAAATAGGTAAACGGCAATGCCAGTAAACTCTATTTTGGGCGTGTTTGCAAAATCGCCAATTAAGCCTCTTCAAGAGCACATGGACAAAGTACACGATTGCGCATCGTTACTCGTCCCCTTTTTCGAAGCCACTATCACAGGTAACTGGGACAGTGCAGTTCAATTACGTAAGCAAATTAGTTTAGCCGAGAAGCAAGCAGATTCACTGAAGCGTGAAATCCGCCTGACTCTGCCAAGCGGTTTGTTTATGCCAGTAGAACGTACAGATTTATTGGAACTTTTAACTCAACAAGACAAGATTGCCAACAAAGCAAAAGATATTTCTGGTCGTGTTATCGGCCGTCAGCTGTTAATCCCTCAGGTCATGCAAGTCCCTTTTATTGCTTATCTACAACGCTGTATTGATGCGGTAGCACTAGCAAAGCAAGTCATTAATGAACTCGAAGATCTGTTAGAAACAGGTTTCCGTGGTCGTGAAGTCGACTTAGTGGCAAAAATGATCAACGAACTCGATATCATCGAAGAAGATACTGACGATCTACAAATTCAGTTACGCCGTCAGTTATTCGCCATGGAATCTGAATTGAATCCTGTCGATGTGATGTTCCTCTACAAAACGATTGAATGGGTCGGTGGTCTTGCAGATCTTGCCGAACGCGTCGGTTCACGTCTTGAGCTTATGCTGGCTCGCGTTTAACAAATAAGGTTATCAAGGTATCAATATGGTTGATGCAGGTATTGAGGTGGCTAACGTCTTAGTCACCAATGGCCCGTGGCTTATTGCCGTTGCGGCTGCATTTGGTTTTCTCATGGCATGGGGTATTGGCGCCAATGACGTTGCCAATGCGATGGGAACCTCTGTAGGTTCAAACGCAATTACGATCAAACAAGCGATTATTATCGCGATGATCTTTGAGTTTGCGGGCGCGTTTTTAGCGGGTGGCGAAGTCACCAGTACAATCCGTAATGGGATTATTGACCCCAGTTACTTCACTAATACACCTGAATTGCTGGTTTACGGCATGATAGGTTCGCTATTAGCGGCAGGTATTTGGTTAGTCGTCGCGTCTGCTTTAGGTTGGCCAGTATCGACTACACACTCTATCGTCGGCGCCATTATTGGTTTCGCGGCTGTTGGTGTAGGCACTGATTCGGTTGAATGGGGCAAAGTAGGCGGTATCGTAGGTTCTTGGGTGATTACCCCTGCAATCTCAGGCTTTATGGCATTTATCATATTCCAAAGCGTACAGAAGCTTATCTTCAACACTGATGACCCATTGAGTAATGCTAAGCGTTATGTGCCTTTCTACATGGCATTTGCTGGCTTTATGATGTCTTTAGTGACCATCCTTAAGGGCTTATCCCACGTGGGTATTCACTTAAGCGGCGCTGAAGCTTATATGTTAGCGGGCGCAATCGCGGTTGTGGTTGGTCTAGTGGGTAAAGTGGCGATTTCACGTTTAAAAATGAGCGACAAAACTGACCGTCAAACTCAGTTCAAAAACGTTGAAAAAGTGTTTGCGATCCTTATGGTACTGACAGCCTGTTGTATGGCTTTCGCCCATGGCTCAAACGACGTTGCCAACGCGATTGGTCCTTTAGCGGCGGTTGTTTCTGTCGTTAACAGCGGCGGTGAAATTGCATCAAAATCGCCATTAGTCTGGTGGATTTTACCTTTAGGTGCCGTAGGTATTGTGATGGGTCTGGCGATTTTTGGTCAGCGCGTTATGCAAACCATAGGTAAAAACATCACTCACCTGACGCCAAGTCGTGGTTTTGCGGCTGAATTAGCAGCGGCTTCGACAGTGGTTATCGCATCAGGCACAGGCTTACCTATCTCTACCACACAAACCTTAGTCGGTGCGGTATTAGGTGTGGGTATGGCCCGTGGTATCGCAGCGATTAACATCGGTGTAGTGCGTAATATCGTTGTGTCTTGGGTTGTGACCCTACCTGCAGGCGCAGGCCTATCAATCATCTTCTTCTACATGATTAAAGGTATCTTTAATTAAGAAGTTTCGCTAAATAAGTTGCTGAAGTTAAGCAGCATTAGCGCCTAGGACTAGAAGGTCATAGGAAAGATTGAGTGAAAAGGGAATGGTCATAGCATGGATGCAGTAAAGTTGAGGGAAGTCTATGACTTCCCTCTTGCATTACAGGCCTCAAATCCCTAGCATGTGCAGACTATTTCGTTGATGAGAATACAAAAGTGTTAAGACTCCTGACTCTGGTGGGAATGATGTTGCTGTCTTCCAACCTGCTGGCCGAAGGCCAATCCCGTTACATTTCGGATAACGTGTTCCTTTATCTTTTAGGTGGTCCTGGTACTGAGTTCCGAATTCTTGGCTCAATTGAAGCCGGTCAACCTGTGACACTGCTCAACGAAACCCAAGGTGATTACTCTAAAATCATCGACCATAAAGGCCGTGAAGGTTGGGTACAAACTAACTTAATCAGCTCGACTCAGAGTTTCCGTGAACAAGTGCCAGCGTTAACCACTGAGCTTGCACAAGCTAAAGCTAAGCTAGCGGAAGTATCAAGTTCAACGGATAACCACGCCGACGAAGTGACCGAATTGAAGGCTAAGCTAAGCGAGTTAGAAACAAACCTAGCCAAAACCACTCAAGAGCGTGATCAACTGAAGAATGCTGTAGATCGCACCGCCCAAGACGAGCGTTTTGAACTTTGGCGTCAAGGTGGGTTAATCGCAGGTTTAGGTTTAATCCTAGGCATTATTTTAGTGTATTTACCCAGACCACAACGTCGTAGTAAAAAACGTTGGATGTGAGTCTGACACACAAAAAGTCTTAATTTACCTTCCAAAAGCCAGTGTTTTCAAACACTGGCTTTTTTGTCAATCAAGCGTTACATCTACTTATTAACAAGCCAATCAAACAAGCTTCACAATCTTTCACGCTATAGTGTTGTCCGTCACATTTTGGTTGTATAATCGGCGCGCGCAAACCTTCATATTGTATACAAAATATCAAATGCGTTTGGCGCCTCCCAATTTGTTTCAACAATAGCGCCCCAATAACGGCCAAGATGGAAGCGATAACTATGTTCAAAGCGAGTGAAGTGCTGGCAGGCCGCTACGATTCTGCCAATCTCGACGAACTGTTCAAAGCGATCAGCGACAACTACATTGTCGATGAAGAACAATACTTGTCAGAGTTGATCAAACTAGTTCCCTCAAGTGATGAAGCCATAGAGCGCGTCACTCATCGTGCCCACGAACTGGTTAACAAGGTTCGTCAATTCGATAAAAAAGGTCTGATGGTTGGCATAGATGCCTTCCTGCAACAGTACAGCTTAGAAACACAGGAAGGCATTATCCTGATGTGTTTAGCCGAAGCGCTGCTGCGTATTCCTGATGCGGCCACTGCCGATGCACTGATTGAAGACAAGCTTTCAGGTGCTAAGTGGGATGAGCACATGAGTAAGAGTGATTCTGTACTCGTTAACGCATCGACCTGGGGCCTTATGCTCACGGGTAAGATTGTTAAACTCGATAAAAAAATCGATGGCACCCCAAGTAACTTACTGAGCCGCTTAGTTAATCGTCTCGGCGAGCCAGTGATCCGCCAAGCCATGATGGCCGCGATGAAGATCATGGGTAAGCAGTTTGTGCTGGGCCGCAACATGAAAGAAGCCCTGAAGAACAGTGAAGACAAGCGTAAGTTAGGCTATACCCATTCATACGATATGCTGGGCGAAGCGGCGTTAACTCGCAAAGATGCAGAGAAATACTATACCGATTACGCCAATGCGATAACCGAGCTCGGTGCTCAAAGCTATAACGAAAATGAATCACCGCGCCCAACGATCTCAATCAAGCTATCGGCATTGCACCCACGTTACGAAGTGGCCAATGAAGACCGCGTTTTAACTGAACTGTACGATACTGTTATCCGCCTGATTACACTGGCTCGCGGCTTAAATATCGGTATTTCTATCGATGCTGAAGAAGTCGATCGCCTAGAGTTGTCACTGAAACTGTTCCAAAAACTGTTTAATTCAGATGCAGCAAAAGGCTGGGGATTACTCGGCATTGTGGTCCAAGCTTACTCTAAGCGTGCCCTGCCAGTACTGGTTTGGTTAACGCGTCTTGCCAAAGAGCAAGGAGATGAAATCCCCTTACGTCTGGTAAAAGGCGCCTATTGGGATAGCGAACTGAAATGGGCCCAACAAGCTGGCGAAGCCGCTTACCCACTTTACACTCGCAAAGCCGGTACTGACGTTTCTTACCTCGCCTGCGCCCGCTACTTGTTATCGGATGCGACTCGCGGCGCTATCTACCCACAATTTGCTAGCCACAATGCGCAAACCGTTGCGGCGATTTCAGATATGGCGGGCGATCGTCACCATGAGTTCCAACGCTTACACGGCATGGGACAAGAGCTGTACGACACGATTTTGTCGGAAGCTGGCGCCAAATCGGTACGTATTTATGCGCCCATCGGTGCCCATAAGGATCTACTGCCCTACTTAGTGCGTCGTCTGCTGGAAAACGGCGCTAACACGTCGTTCGTCCATAAGCTTGTCGATCCTAAAACCCCCATCGAGTCATTAGTGGTGCATCCGCTAAAAACGCTGACGGGCTATAAAACCCTGGCTAACAACAAAATCGTATTACCTGCCGATATTTTCGGTAGCGAACGCAAAAATTCCAAGGGACTCAATATGAACATCATTTCCGAATCTGAGCCGTTTTTCGCAGCTTTAGAACAATTTAAAAATACCCAATGGCAAGCGGGTCCTCTGGTTAACGGTAAAACTTTAACTGGCGAACATAAAACGGTTGTTAGCCCATTCGATACCACTCAAACCGTGGGTCAAGTGGCCTTTGCCGATGACGCAGCCATAGAACAAGCACTGGCATCCGCCGAAACGGCATTTGCCTCTTGGGCACGTACGCCAGTTGAAACCCGTGCATCAGCACTGCAAAAGCTAGCGGATTTATTAGAAGAAAACCGTGAAGAATTGATTGCACTTTGTACCCGTGAAGCGGGCAAGAGCATTCAAGACGGTATCGACGAAGTCCGTGAAGCCGTTGATTTCTGTCGTTACTACGCAGTACAAGCCAAGAAGATGATGGCGAAGCCTGAACTGCTTCCTGGTCCAACGGGAGAGCTAAACGAACTCTTCCTCCAAGGCCGCGGCGTGTTCGTGTGTATCAGCCCATGGAACTTCCCACTGGCTATCTTCTTAGGTCAAGTGTCTGCGGCATTAGCGGCGGGTAACACAGTTATCGCAAAACCCGCGGAGCAAACCTCGATTATTGGTTACCGTGCAGTGCAACTCGCTCACCAAGCAGGTATTCCTGTCGAGGTGCTGCAATTCCTACCGGGTACAGGTGCGACTGTGGGTAACGCAATTACGGCCGATGAACGTATCGGTGGTGTGTGCTTTACCGGTTCAACTGGCACGGCAAAACTGATTAACCGTACACTGGCCAACCGTGATGGCGCGATTATTCCTTTAATCGCCGAAACTGGCGGTCAAAATGCCATGGTGGTTGACTCTACTTCTCAGCCAGAACAAGTGGTTAACGATGTGGTTTCATCGTCATTCACTAGCGCAGGTCAACGCTGTTCAGCATTGCGCGTACTCTTCCTCCAAGAAGACATCGCCGATCGCGTGATCGAAGTGCTGCAAGGCGCAATGGATGAGTTAGTGATTGGCAACCCAAGCTCAGTGAAAACTGACGTAGGCCCAGTGATTGACGCCACCGCCAAAGCCAACTTAGATGCGCACATCGACCACATCAAGCAAGTCGGCAAGCTTATCAAGCAAATGCCGCTTCCTGCTGGCACTGAAAACGGTCACTTTGTTTCGCCAACGGCGGTTGAAATCGATTCGATTAAAGTGCTTGAGAAAGAACACTTTGGCCCAATCCTGCACATTATTCGCTACAAAGCAGCCGAGCTAAGCCAAGTGATCAACGAGATCAATAGCACAGGCTTTGGCTTAACCTTAGGTATCCACAGCCGTAACGAAGGCCATGCCCTTGAAGTTGCAGATAAAGTGAACGTGGGTAACGTGTACATTAACCGCAACCAAATCGGCGCAGTGGTGGGTGTACAGCCTTTCGGCGGTCAAGGCCTGTCAGGCACTGGCCCTAAAGCCGGTGGCCCACACTACTTAACTCGTTTTGTGACTGAAAAGACTCGTACTAACAATATCACCGCCATCGGTGGTAACGCGACGTTGTTATCACTGGGTGATGGCGAAGAATAAACTCGCGCACCTAATAACGCCTGCTAAAAAGCCAGACTGAGTCTGGCTTTTTTATTTGCTAATGAATGCTTATACCTAAATTCAATTCGAGAAATGAACACAGGAATCAGTGGCTTCCCCATCATTTTTTAGAAATAGCTTTTAGAGACCTGAGCATTGTAGGAGTCTTCGCATTTTCTATTTGAGTTTATCAATAAAAATCAAAGTCGTGGGGCTTCACCCCTCACCCGACCAAGGAGGACTGCTCGTCCTATCCTCCTTGGATGCTCCAAGACGCCCCTAGCGAAGTTACATGCATTTAATACTGGCTTCGTGCTTATTCGAAAATCGCTAACGCTTCCGATGGTATATCCTCTTTCCGTTCAACAGAGAGTCCGAAAGCTAGCGAGGCATCCATGCCTCGCTCACGCGATTTTCTTCGACGCCCTTCAGCAACTTCGCAGGGGAAGGTGAACTTCTGAGATTACAGTGCTAACTGTTAATCTGAAAAAAGTTCTGCCTGTCCTTCTTTGTGAGCATTGGCCTTGCTATGCCCGAGGTGACCATATGTCTTGATAAATTACAAATTATCTCGTTAATTCCTGAGCATACCTGTCGCTAAATTTAACAATGGATGTCCCAATAAAGTTTCACGGGATACTTTTCTGCCCTGACTTATTAGTTACTTAATTTATAGTTTTTTGGAGCTTTTTGTCTGAATCATTTTTCGATTTATTGTTAGTTATTTCCTTATGCCAAATCTCAATTTCGTTCTTTGACTTAAGTATTTCTTCATCTGATAACAAACTTTGAACGTGAGGCAAGTATTTATCGACAGCAGAATTTCCTAGTTCTTTCGATACAATTAGAAGGCTATAGGCTTGCAATATGTCTTTCTTGACGCCCAACCCCCTATAAAAATGATTGGCTAGCCTTTGGGCAGCTAAGGCATTGCCGTTTAATAATGCACGTTTGCAATACTCAAAAGATTTTCCGTAATTGATTTCCGTACCCCAGCCATTTTGATAATAATCACAGACTTTGCGTTGCTCTGTATCGTCGCCTTGCGCAGAAGCTGCCAAATGCCATTTAAGAGCTTTTTCATAATTTATTTCAACGCCTTCACCCGTTTCATACGCAGATGCTAAAAATATTTGTGAAGGACGATCTCCTAAACTAGCTCCGGAGGAAAAAGCTTCAAATGCTTGTATGAAATCATTCTTCCCCGTTACTACGCCATCTTTATGCATAATACCAAGATGAAAATATGCATTACCTACATCATGTTTTGCTGCAAAGGAAAAGTACTCAAATGCTGTTTGGTAGTTCTGTTCGACTCCTTTCCCATATAAGTAAAAGACCCCTAGAGCTGATGCACATTTTGGTTGGTTTTCTGCACAGATTTTTAAGTCGTTCATGTCAATTTTATTTGAGATAACTTCAACATTAGGAGGAGTAAAAGATATATTTTTAGTCGAAGTATCTGTTGAGCTTTTGGCTTCAACAAGACCAGTAACTGTGGTTAAGGAGATCATAAAAATAAAAGACTTAAGCATATTGGTTCCTTCCTTATGGTCTAGATGATCTTGTTACAGTGGTTATTATAATAAGTCATTTGGCAGATACGATATTAGCATACATATCTTTATCATTTAAGGTAAAGAGCCAGATACGGTTTATGAAGAGGTAAGGGAATTTATTAAGAAACTCATGAAAAATTTAATGTGTCACCCATTTTTAAATGTCCAGTTATTAATAACTCAATTTCGGGTTTATAAATGGTTAGGGTAATTGAGCATTGCCATAATTGACCATTCGCAGCATTATAACTAGTCTTTTGAACCAGCAGATTACGCTGATTTTCAAAAGGCAAACCATGGTAATGGGCGAGACGACCGTCCGCCCCATGGATGGGGCGGTCGAGCATCCACGGACGGACTCGCTGCGTGTCGGTGAGCGAATGCAATGGCGAGCCTCTGTCGGATGATGTCATATAGCAACAAAGCTTTACTCACTCAGCACACTGCTCCAAGGCACTACCCCAACGCACTTTTCTAACTAACTTACCTCACCAGAATTTTCCCCAAAACTGAGCCTCACTAAGCAAGAGGCTTCAAAACCAATGTGAGCGGCTTCAAATTGTGAATAGGATGGATTTCAAAATGATACTAGGGGATTGCGCATAAGAGATAAAAACCATCATAATCACCCTTCAATCAATCGATTGATTTTCACTTTCTCAAGGTCACTTTCTCAAGGTAGCTATGACATTTTCGCTGTTAGATATTTCTGCATTGGTGTGGTTTATCGTTTCTTGGGCTGGCTATACCGCCTTTGCCCGTCGTAAGGCGAAAGATACCGACTGTATTGCCCGAGGTCTGCATAAGCATAGAATTTACTGGATGCTTGAGGTGATGACCCGCGGCGTGCGTGTGGGTGATGCGGCGCTGCTGGCCAACCTTGAGCGCAATATTGCCTTTTTTGCCTCGACTACGCTGTTTGTGCTCGCGGGTGTGCTGACCTTATTTGCACAAGTTGAGCGACTAGAAAGTGTTATTGCGACGATTCCCTTCGCCACGCCACCGAATCATGCGTTGGTGCAAGTCAAACTCGCACTGTTAGTCGGTATTTTTGTGATGGCCTTCTTCCAGTTTACTTGGTCGATGCGCCAATACGGTTTTGTGAACGTGATGATAGGCGCGGGTCCTTTAGACAGCGATGGCTCGAACGACAATCTCAAAGCCTACGCAAGGCAGATGGCGACGGTACAAGATCAAGCGGCGCACTCCTATAACTATGGCTTACGCGCCTATTACTTTTCGATGGCAGTATTGTGCTGGTTTGTGCACCCGATACTCTTTATCTCAGCGAGCTTATTTGTGGTCGCGACCTTATATCGACGCGAGTTTAAGTCCCGCGCGGTTTTGGCGATCACAGCTGCAAAAGGCCATCTGCAAATAGAGAGTCAAGTGCGGGAAACTGCACGTAACCACAAAATAGAGTCATAACTTTAGCGGTTTAGGTTGCAGGTATCATCTTGGTTGAAATTATTGTTCTATACTCTTTGGGTTATGTTTCTATTGAAATACTGGGAGAGTGCTATGAGCGATAACTTATTAACCTTAGATGAAGTGTGCAAAATGTTAGATAAAACACCTGCGACCATCAAACGTTTCGCTCGGGAGAATTTACTCTCGAGTGTTCAAGATGGTGACGAATTGAAATTTCCTGAAGCGGAAGTGAAACGCTATCTCGCCTTTTCACAACGCTTAGGCTAAAACGCATTTGGCAATTAACGGCAAATAAAGCGGGGTAACCGCAGCTTGAATCGTTTGATTTTGATTTTGAGTTTAAGTTTGTGAAAGTGGCTTGAATGTAAATGCGATGCTTAAGTTTAAATACAAGGCTTAAGTTTAAGTCGTCGATAGCGAGTTAAAAACAAACAGTGAATGCGATATGGACAGTGACGCTCAAAGGGATTTGAACTAAGCCATAGCGGGTTGTTGCGAGAGATTGCTTAGCCGGATTTAGCATCCGGCCATTAAACTTACCCCGCTAATCTTTAAGCTATTAAACGTTAAGCCATTAAACCTCAAGCTTTTAATCCAACAAGATTGAACCATCACTGTTCATTTAAAGCCTGCTGCAACTGCCGATAGGATAACAACTCCCGCTGCGTTTCACTTAAACCCAAATCGGCGGCGAGTTGTTGTAATTGCGCTTCATATTTAGGCAACAAGGTTTCATCGTTAGTCATAATCGCAAGCTCGGCAAAATCTCCTAAGCCTTCGAGATGATCGATTGTTAGATGAAATTCACCGAGAAAATAGATACTGCGGCGCTTTTTAATTTCCAGTACGCACTCATAACCTAAGGTATGCAGCATACTTTTTGCCTTGGTCGCTTCTGTGATATTAACGGCTTCACAGCGGTCTTTTTCCGGCCCTTTCACTATCCACAGCATAATCCCCGATGGCTGCATCTCACGGATACACAAGCTCTTGTGTTCGCCTTTAAGTGATTGTGATGGCAGATCAAAGTAACAGTCATGCTCAAGATTATCTTCGAGCATGATCTCAGGATTTCTCATTTGCAAGGCAGCGAAAAAAGCGTGGCGATCCAATAAGCGATATTTAAGCTCGACCTCAAACTTACCATTAAAATGGGCATTGATTTGTGGGGCTAATGCTTCTGGCATCACAGGGTTCATCGATTTATATCCGCTTTTAATGGGTAAAATATATCGCTATTCATCATATTGAACGTCAAAGGTTTGAGCGATAAAGGCTTGAATACAGGAGGCTTAAGCGAGTCTTTGGTACAAGGCCTGATACTCTGCACTGTCTTCAATTAAGCTCTGGTGAGTGCCAGACGCAATAATCTTACCCTGACCGAGTAGATGAATGTGATCCATCTTCGCCATAGCAGTTAAACGATGGCTAATCATCAGTAAGGTTTTATCCTTAGCAAATTCAAACAGTAAACTTAAAATCTCTCTCTCGGTACGTTTATCAAGCCCTTCGGTTGGTTCATCGAGCAATAGCAGCGGCGCATCACGCAGCAGCGCTCTTGCAACACCAATGCGGCGCTGCTCGCCGCCCGAAAGCTGACGTCCACCTTCACCAATCCACATATCCAGTGGTTTATCACCCGTGAGTAAAGCGCTAAGTCCAACCCGCTGTAACACATCAATCAAGCGCACATCGTGGGCCGTGCGTTTCTCACCTTCGATAACAGGTAGCGCTAATACTAAATTTTCCCGCAAAGTGCCCGCAAACAGATAGATGCGTTGGCTAATCACAGTTATCGCATCCCTAAGGCCGCGCTCGCTATACTCTGAAAGAGGAAGACCATCGAGCTTGATGTGCCCTTGCTGCGCTTGCCATTCGCGGGTAATCAGCGCCAGTAAGCTCGACTTACCGCAACCCGTTGGCCCAAGTAGCGCGACTTTTTGCCCCGCTTTTATCTCAAGGGACAAGCCTTGCAGCACGTGTTGATCGTCTCGATAACCAAAGTGGATATCTTCAATCTGTAAGGCGCCAGATTTTGCCCTCAGGCCAGTATCGGCAACAAATTGAATATCGGCCTCTTGTTCGGTGATTTCATTAATCCGTGTCGCCGCCAATACGCAGCCAGACAAATGCTGAAACGCGCCCGCAATCGGCATCATCATCTCAACGCAGGCCATAGTGGCAAACACCATAAGCGCAAACATGGGGCCCGGCGGCACCGCATCACCCACACCTTGAGCGGCTAAATAAAGCATCATGATCAAGGCTGAACCAGTGGAGAGGATCAACATGGCTTGGCTGAGCGCTGTGATATTGGCCATCGCACTTTGGCTGCGAAACAGCTCTGTTTGCGCATCATTCAGTTTTTGCCTGAATCTGTCGTTGGCGCCAAATAGGCTGAGTTCGGCTTGGCCTTGCAACATATCCAATAATTGCACCCGATAATGACGCTTGGTTTCGAGCATAGTCCGGCTCGGCGCGTGTCCAAGGCGATAAAATAGCAGTGGCATCACCAGCCAAATGGCGACTAAAAACAGGCAAAGACTGAGGGCAAGTTTGGCATCGAACCAAGCGAGAAATAGATACAAGAGCCCAGTCATCAGCAGTGATGCAGCCATAGGCGTGAGCAGTCGCAGATATAGATGATCTAGGGTATCGATATCGGCAACTAAGCGATTGAGCATGTCGCCACGGCGTAGCCCCTGCAGATTTTTAGCACTGAGCGGCAAGAGTTTACGCCACGCCCAAACGCGAAGCTCAGTCAGCAACTTAAAGGTCGCCTCATGGGTCGCTAAACGCTCGCCATAACGACTGGCAGTACGGGCAATCGATAAAAAACGCACGCCGCCCGCAGGAGTAAAAAAGTTAAATGACTGCGCCGTAATTATCGTCAAACCCGCGACCGCGGTAGCGGAAAGAAACCAGCCCGACAGTGACAGTAAACCTATGCCAGCCATCAAGGTAATAATGGTCAGCAGCAAGCCCACGGACATCATCAGCCACTGGCGCGAGAACAATCGAATAAAGGGGATTAGCACTTTCATTGGGCCTCTCCTTTAGTTGGCTCGGCGGCAATATCGACCGAAGTGGCGCTGGTTGATAACGGTACAAGTTCAATATCCGCCACGGACTCAATATTCTCACGCAGTAAGGTTTGGAATAAGCCGTGCGTGTTAGACAAAGAGGTAAAGTCGCCCCGCTGTACTATCAAACCTTTATCGAGCACAAGAATAGTATCCATTTGATCTAACTGATCTAATCTATGGGTCACCATAATGTACATTTTACCCGCCATGGCCCGATTTAACGCAGAACTCACCGCCTGCTCACTCTGGCTATCTAAGCTGGCCGTAGGCTCATCAAGGACAAACAAACTCGCCTTTTGCCCAAGCGCCCTTGCCAAGGCAATACGCTGGGCTTGGCCGACGGATAAACCGGAAGATTGCTCACCGACTGGCGCATCTAAACCCAGTGGCTGCGCCTTAACGAAGTCGCTGATATTGGCCTCTGCCAGCAAGTGCCACAGCGTATCGTCGGGCAAAGTTGGGTAGGCTAAGGCAACGTTATCCCGCACTGTGCCGTGGAATAACTGCGGTTCTTGGCCCAGCCAAGCTAAATGCTGTCGCCAATGGGCTAAATCTAATGCGGATAACTCATGGCCATTGATCAGCAAATGCCCCTTATAGGGTAAAAATCCCAATAAGGCATTGAGTAAACTGGTTTTCCCCGCGCCGCTTGGGCCAACTAAGGCTAAACGTTGATTGTCTTTTAATTCAAAACTCAGCGGGCCGAGTAAACGCGTGCCATCAACACTAAACACTTCAAGATGATCAGCACTCAGGGTTTCTATGCTATTGATACGCACTTGGCCGACAAACTCAGGTTCGGGATGTTCGAGCAAGGTAATCAAGGCTTCCGCGGCGCCGACGGCCTGCGCCTTAGCGTGGTAATGAGTACCCATATCCCGCAGCGGTTGATAAAACTCAGGGGCTAAAATCAGAATAAACAGCCCAGTAAACAGGCTAAATGGAATACCGACTATTTGAGGATCTGTACTTGAGCTGATATTGGCATGCGCGCCATAGTAGCCAAAATCTAAGTGACCTAAGTAACTGAAACCAAAATAAACCGCCAGCACAGCAATCGAAACCGCCGCAAAAAACTCTAATACCGCCGAGCTTAAAAAAGCCATGCGCAGTACCGACATAGTGCGACTACGGAACTCTTCCGAAGCAGTGGCGATTACCTTTAGCTCAGCATCACCACGGTGGAAGAGCTTCAAGGTGCTTAAGCCTTTTAATCTATCCATAAAGTGGCCGCTTAATCTTGCTAGCGCACTGAAATTTTTGCGATTCGCATCGGCAGCGCCCATGCCAACTAAGATCATAAACATAGGGATTAACGGCGCTGTGAGTAACAGAATTAATCCTGCCGCCCAGTTAATCGGGAAAACCGCCGCTAAGATGAGTACGGGAATAAAACCAGCAAGGCTGATTTGTGGGAGGTATCTGGCATAAAAGTCTTGTAAATCTTCGACTTGCTCTAACACTATGCTGGCCCAACTGCCTGCGGGTTTACCTTTAATAAACGCCGGACCTAGCTTAGTCAACTTGTCCATCACTGCCGCGCGAATATGACCACGTAGACGCTTACCCGCCTCAAAACTGGCGCGTTCACGTCCATAAGCCAGCAAGGCACGCAGTAACATCAAGGCGATTAACGCAATCAAATGAGGAGTATAGGTATCAATACTCACGCTGGAACTGACCATTTGGGCATTATCAGTTAGCGGTACGACTTGCTGCCCCATGATCACGCCATCAAGAATCGTCGCGATAATATAAGCCTGCGCCACCATAGCGACGGCGCTTATCATCCCAAGCCATAACGACAATTTAAGGAACAAGCCACAAGCTTTTTTCTGGGCTTTAAGCCAAACAAGAAGGGATTTTTCTAACGACTTATCCATGGTGCTCCAACAAGAAAACAATTAAGCGACTCGTAGCGGGGATCGGCTATCGATAACACTCAGTTTAAGGGGGCTTGCAACAGCTAAAAAGTTCCGATAGGGACGCAGTATCGCAGGCATCTAAAGCAGATGAAACCCTATTACAGACTTTTGCTAGCAGACTCACAAAAACGAGCTAAAGATAAACAAATCCCTGAGTTAACGGAACTTTCCCTAGTACTAGCCTGTTTGGGGAAACTTAGGTAGCATGAACCTCTTTGTATTAATTATCCTCTACCTATGCCAAATAAACATGCCGGTTTTACCCTGATTGAACTCGTTGTGGTCATTATTATTCTAGGAGTCTTAGCTGTAGTTGCTGCGCCTAAATTCATTAATATACAATCAGATGCCTATAAGAGTCAGCTTTCAGGTGCACAGGCTTCGATGAAATCCGCCGTCACCCTATTCAAAGCTAAGTCGGAAATTGCTAACAGCGGCACCACCAATCGAGTCGTTTACGATGGGATCCGTGGCGAAAACTACCAACCTTGGGCAGCCAGTGCCAGCGGTACAGCACCAAGCGCCGCTTATACTACGCCGCCAGAGATCTTTAAGGCTGCTGGGCTCAATGTTGATGAATGGTCCTATCGAATCCATACTACTGGCGGTACCTACCAAGTCATTGCCACACCGAAGCAAAAACTGAACCTTGACACGCCGACTCAGGCGCAAGTCGAAGCGACAAATTGCTATATCGACTACAAGTGGGAGACGACGGGAATCCCCACCTATAACAAGGTCGACACAGGTTGCTAGAACGACCTTAAAGCTGAAATATAATAGAAAAACAGCGAGCTAACCTGAGGTTATCTCGCTGTTTTTGTTAGCGTCACATTTTACAATCAAACGTTTTTTGAAAACGTAACCCTTACTGCACTGCGCCGTATTTCACTAACACATGCCAGAGCAACTTAAGTTCGTGGGCGACTTGGGCACGGTTACCGCGTTCGCGCCAATGCTGGGGTGAATGATATAAATCCCGCGCGGCCACACCTATCGCATACGCATCGACTCTGTCTTCTATGGCGATATGATTAGCGAGCGATGGCATAGTCGGCCCGCGAAAATCGCTGGGGATCTGCGCCGTATGTAGGCTAAAGCCATCATGATATTGCAGCTCGATATCATATCTGTCGCAAATCTTGCTTAAGCTGGCGCCAATATCAGTGCCTTTAAAACTTGGATCGGCCACCAGCATGGCGATATCTTCATCGAGGGAAACATCGCCATGGATCTGCGCCTCTATATAATGGTCAAGATTATTCGATAACGGCCGCTCAAAACGTGACAGCAAGGAAGCATTGAGCTGATGCCCCAAATAATGAATCACATTCAACGGCTTAAAGTCGGATTTGCCTAAGGCATAGTGACGCTCAAAACTCTCGGTCAGCAGCGCCGCTAACACATCATCAAAGCATGATAGCGTGCCCTTCTCTTTCGGATTGCGGTACGAATCGAGATAACAAAAGGTCGAACGTGCCATCACACTGGCGTGGGTCAGCAAATAGCAGCTACCAAAACGCGGCGCGGGGCCGTCCTGCCACATGCCCAGATCGAGTGCGCCATATTTAGGCCGAGATTTAGTGCCCTTATACACATCACCAAACAGCTGATTTTCCCAGTGATCCCTTGGGCCACCTAATTCAGGGGATAACTGGCCGTTGGAAATATGGGTCTCAAACTGACTGCGGTATTGACCATCGCGCAGCAAACCTTCGGCCACTGTCATACCACGGCTGTCGATTCTATCGGGGTGAAAATGCAGCGCAATTCGGCCGCAGTTAAGTAATTGTTTGAGGGCGAGTTGCATCTCATGCATGGGGATGTTCGACATCTGCTGCACATTTTTAATCACAGCGACGGCCTGTTCACTGCGACCTCGAGCAAGGCGTTCAATATGCTGTATCGCTGTCATAGTCCACCTATAAATGAGAGGCGTTTAACCGTTTCCCGCGTTAGCTCATCCTAAAATAAACACGAGAGTCATCGCAAGCATGCAGAGAATAGATATTGATGAATTCTACTCCTATCGTCTTGAGTTTATACCACTCAAATTAATCTAGCGTGATCTACCGCTAACTCACTCTAACTTTTAGATAAAAAGAGTCGACGAGTTAACTTTAAACCGATCTGTTTAGTAGATTGAATCAGCCTGATAGCCATACTGTACATTTGGTGAGTCCATTAGGCTCAACCGCACCCAAAAATAACAGTAAAAGTCCAACTCCAAAGCCTCTGCCAGTACAATACAGCACTTAACCGAATGCAGATTCGCCCTCAATAAGCTCAAATTCGACTGAGGAAACTTGCGCTTAAAAGATAAGCGAGACCGAGTGAAAGCCGCTGACAAGCGATTTATGTGCCAATATGAATGAAACCCGCTGTAAAAGTCTTTATTAGATGGCACTTAAAGCCCTGATCCTGTAAGCTGCACGCCCGCCAGCAGACCTGGCTATTGACCATAAATGCAGCAAAGCGTTGCCACAAGAGACCAATCTATGAGTTTTACCTCCCTGGGCTTATCGGCCCCGATACTTAAAGCCGTTGCCGAACAAGGCTACGACACACCTTCGCCAATCCAAGCTCAAGCAATTCCCGCTGTGCTTCAAGGCAAAGATGTGATGGCGGCCGCCCAAACAGGAACAGGTAAAACAGCAGGTTTCACCCTACCTATGCTCGAACTCCTGAGTAAAGGTAACCGTGCCCAAGCAGGCCAAGTGCGCGCATTAGTGTTAACTCCAACACGCGAATTGGCGGCTCAGGTTGCAGAAAGTGTTGAAACCTATGGTAAGAATTTACCACTGCGCTCAGCGGTGATATTTGGTGGCGTGCCTATCAATCCACAAATCGCGAAATTACGCCACGGTGTCGACGTATTAGTCGCCACACCAGGTCGATTGATGGATCTGTACAATCAAAAAGCGGTGAAATTCAGCCAGCTTGAAATCTTAGTATTAGATGAAGCCGATCGCATGCTCGACATGGGCTTTATCCGCGACATCCGTAAGATCCTGGCCATTTTACCTAAGCAACGCCAAAACCTGATGTTCTCAGCCACCTTCTCCGATGAAATTCGTGAGCTGGCAAAAGGCTTAGTGAATAATCCGGTCGAAATTTCGGTCACGCCACGTAACGCGGCGGCGACCACAGTAAAACAATGGGTTTGCCCAGTCGATAAGAGCCAGAAATCGGCACTGTTGATCCAACTCATCAAGCAAAACGATTGGCAACAAGTGCTGGTATTCTCGCGCACTAAACATGGCGCTAATCGTCTGGCGAAAAGCCTTGAAGATGCGGGTATTAAAGCCGCAGCTATCCACGGTAACAAGAGCCAAACAGCGCGCACTAAAGCCTTGGCCGACTTTAAAAATGGTCAAGCTCGCGTACTGGTTGCGACCGATATCGCCGCCCGTGGTTTGGACATTGACCAATTGCCACAAGTGGTTAACTTCGACTTACCGAACGTGCCAGAAGATTATGTGCATCGTATCGGCCGTACTGGCCGCGCTGGCGCATCGGGTCAAGCCGTGTCACTGGTGAGCAACGAAGAAATCAAACTACTGAACGATATCGAGCGTTTGATCAATCGCGTATTAGACCGAGAAATGGTTGAAGGCTTTAACCATGTATTGCCTGAGTCACGTTTAGGTGGCGGCGGAAAAAGCAGCGGTAAATCAGTACCAAGCCGTAGAAATACCCGCAGCTCAAACCAACCTAGCTCACGCGATGGTGCCCCAAGAAGCGCCGAGCATAAAGATGGTCAACGCAGCGGTGACGTCGCGCGCGGCCACAAGCCAAACGACAAGAATCCAAGACACAGTGGTGAAGCCAGTAGCGCACCCCGTGCCGATGCCAAACCACGTCCAGCACGTTCAAACGATGGCCGTGCCAATAGCGCAGGCGCTAGTCGTCCAAGTGAAAGCCGTTCAGGCGCTGGCGAAAATCGTGGCCAAGCGGGTGAGAACCCTTACGCCAATGGCCCAAAGAAAAATACTCGTCGCCCAAATAACGGCGCGAGTCGCCCAAGAAATTCACAGGATTAATGCACCCATTGAGCGAACTCGCTTGGCGATTTAGCCGCATTAAGCCCTAAAAAGAAACGCCCAACTTCGTATAGAATTGGGCGTTTTTGTTTGTCTTTGTTTATTGTTCTTCGCTTTGACCAATAATCGGCTTGAACAATCACAGCCTTAAACAACAGCCTAAACAATAACCTAAGTTAATTCGCCTTAATATCTGGCAACTGCTGCAGGACTTCATCCGTAAAATAGGGTTCGTCTTCAACCCAAAAAATATAGTCTAGCCCTAGGTAGTTTTGTGCAAAATCCAGCAGATCAGGCACAGTATTCTTTTTACCTGTTTTGGGATTAATCTGCCGCAAATTACCGTCTTGCACCGCCATGCCTTTCACCAATGCCGCTGGATATTCTTTAATAAAGGCGTAACTCTGTCCCATATGGCCTTTACGATATGGCATTAAATCTGGGCCACCTACGCCCATATTGAGCGCTTTGGCTTGCGCAAATAAGCCTCGCATATAGCCTTTGTCATTCCATGGCAGCCATTCGTCTGGTAAAAAGTTCAAATACACCATAGCGGTTGAATGCTGAAATGACTCAGCTAATACCTGCATGTTTTCGCCAATCGCATCGATATAGTCTTTAGGATTAAAATCACTGGGGAAGGTGGTTGTTCCGTCGGCGTTTTCAGTCCCCACTTCAATTGAGCTTTCACTAAAGTTAATACCAGTGATTTTCCCATCAAACTCTTGGCCTAGCTGACGCACCAATTGCTGATAACGCGCACGTACTGCAGGCTCCCACATTTTGGCAGACCAACCATATTCGTCATCCGTCACAGGTTTATTAGGATCACGCTCTGGCGCGCTCAGCATGCTTTGCTTCAACACACCACCTTGATAAATCGGATCATCAAGTAAATACTGAGGCACGTTAAACCTCGGCGTAAAGGATTTATCTTGCAGCTGGATCCACAATTTTTTGCCTATCGAATCGAGATACGCAATATCGGCCTTAATCGCGCTGAAATCATATTCGCCCTGCTTAGGCTCTAAACTGCGCCAGGTATAAACAATCTGCGCACCGCCAAAACGGGGATCGCGCAGCGCCTTGTCGGCACGAATGTTTTCTCCGTTGGCCTCACGATGATTAATGTAAATGTAGTGCTGTAAAGGTTGCGACGCTGGCTGAGACTCTAATTGCCGCTCTGGTTGTGACTCTGGTTGCAACTCTGGTTGAATTGATGCAGCGCTCGCTGCGCTCAAAAAGATACTTAGTAAAATAGTCCTTCGAAACATAAATACTCCAAACCGATGCACGCCTTATCACCTGACAAAGCTGTTAATCTGCTCATTTATTTTTTACTCAGAATCACTTCTACCACAGGCAAGCTGAGGGGTATATTAATTAAGCAGGCGAATACAAAGTGTTACTTAACTGCCCACCTTAATTAGCATTTACAAAACAAAAAGACTCAGTCATTGCATTAATCACACCCAACAAAAAAGGGAATAAACCTGAGTTTATTCCCTTTAAAAGTGAAGTGAATTAAATCGAGGTACGATTCAACTCAAGCTAAGCCAAGCTTACTTCATTGGCCAAGCGCGGTAAGATTTACCTTTAATGCGGCCGCCAGTAATTTTGTTGAGTGCTTTCTTGGCAACCTTACGATTAACGGCCACATAGGCGCGGTAATCGGTCACTTGGATTTTACCCACCTGTGAGCCTTCGATACCGTTTTCGCCCGTCAGCGCGCCTAAGATATCCCCTGGACGCAGTTTCTCCTTCTTACCGCCATCGATCTGCAAAGTGATCATGGTTGGCGCTGCAGGCGTGTTGCCGAGCAGGCTTTCAGATGGCAGTGATTCGCTGGTAATTTCGCGCTCTAAATACTCTTCTAACAAGGCAATCTTGTAACCATCTTGGTCGTTATAGAAGGTATAAGCGGCGCCTTTACTGCCCGCACGGCCAGTACGACCGATACGGTGAATGTGGACTTCAGTGTCGTAGGCAACGTGATAGTTAAACACGGCATCCAGCGCATCGATATCTAAACCACGGGCGGCAACGTCAGTCGCCACTAAGACACAGGCACTCTTGTTAGCAAATTGCAGCAAGGTTTCGTCCCTGTCTCTTTGCTCTAAATCACCGTGCAAAGCCAATACGCTAAAGCCTAAGCCTTCAAGCTCATCGGCCACTTTTTGGGTTTCGCGTTTAGTGTTACAAAACACCACCGCGCTTTCAGGCTTATGTTCTAACAACAATACTTGCAGCGCTTGCATACGCGCCTTGTCATCGTCTAAATGATAAAAATGTTGGGCTATGCTCAAGCTGTCGTGATTACCTTCAACTTTAACCATGCTTGGGTCATACATGATTTGCTTAGCAATCGATTGAATTTGCTCAGGGAAGGTCGCGCTGAATAGCAACGTCTGACGCTCACGCGGGGCTTGTTCGATAATCGCATCGAGGGCGGGTTGGAAACCCATTTCTAACATGCGATCGGCTTCATCGAGCACTAACATGTTGAGATTACTTAAATCTAGGCGATTGCGATCTAAGTGATCGACGATACGGCCAGGCGTACCCACAATAATGTGCGCGCCGTGTTCCAGCGAGCCGACTTGTGGCCCCATAGGCACACCGCCGCAAAGTGTCAGTACTTTAACGTTATGAATACCACGGGCAAGGGTACGGATTTCCTGCGCCACTTGGTCGGCCAACTCGCGGGTTGGACATAACACTAAGGTTTGAATGCGAAAGCGTTTAACGTCTAACTTATTCAGTAATCCTAAGCCGAAGGCGGCCGTTTTACCCGAGCCAGTTTTACCCTGACCTATCACATCCTGCCCCGCTAAAATGGGTGGCAAACTTTGCGCCTGAATTGGCGTCATCTCGTTGTAGCCCATAGAAGAAAGGTTCTCAAGCAGTTCGGGTTTTAGCTTAAGAGTCGAAAAAGCCATTGATGGATTAGGCTTAGTATCAGAGTTGCTCAAGGTGAATATCCTGTGGTGGGTAACGAAGCGGCTGCTAGGTTACTGAAATTGCGTTACTTATCGATTTAACTGGTCTATCAAGATTCAGGCTAGCTTGAGTTAAGAATAAAGCGCTAGGCTCGCTCAACCCAAAAGCACGGCTATTGTAGCAACAAAGCGCGGCTTTTGCCTCAAGTCCTTAAGCAATAGAAATAGCTGGCGTGAACAGCAACAAAAAAGCCCTGTAGGAATACAGGGCTTAGACTTAGATTTAGGCTTGGGTTTAGAATTAGCTTAGCGCGGCAGATTTAACAAATTACGCGATGTGGCCGAAACGCCCTTCTTGATAATCGCGAATCGCCTGCTGAATTTCCGCTTGGGTGTTCATTACAAATGGACCCATCTGGACGATTTTTTCACGGATAGGTTTACCGGCAAACAGTAGCATCCCAGCGCCGCGCTCATCGGCTTTAAGCTTAAGCACACTTTGGCTATCAAGCACTAAAAACTCGCCCTGATGATATGACCACTGTGAATCTTCACCCTTGCTTAAGTCACCTTGGTACAAGTACAAGGCGACAAACTCATGTTGATACAAATCAAGCATGGCCTCAGCGTTTGGCGCTAGGCTCAAATCAGCAATGGCAGCTTCGCCCGCTAATCCTTGGATGGCCGCACTAATAAGCGGTTGATCTTTAAAGCCCCAATCACCCGCTAAGGCTTTTAAGCTCGCGCCAGTGTTATTGGTCGCTTCAACGCTAGCGCTACCCGCAGTATCTTGATACTTTGCTGGACGCAGCTTGTCTTTGGCGGGCATGTTGACCCAAATTTGGAATCCATGCAGACCATCGACAGCATCGGCCAGCGGCATTTCAGAGTGCACCACCCCGAATCCGGTACTCATCCACTGCACATCGCCGGCACGAATCGCCTTCACATTGCCCATTTGGTCACGGTGCTCAAAACCGCCCTTACGAATATAAGTAAAGGTCTCCATTCCGCGATGGGGATGTGCGGGGAAGCCGCCGATAAAGTCTTGTTCATCATCGGATTTTATTTCGTCGATCATCAAGAAAGGATCAAATTTAGTCGTCACAAAATCGGCGACACGGCGAATATTGACCCCATCGCCATCCATCGCGGCTTTGGCGGAAAACTGACTTAATACTTTCATTGCTGCTCTCCTATCGGTTGAGCAAAGCGGTGCGTGAAAGGCCAAAATCATGTGGCTAACACAAGACGCAAACGCTTTGCTGATGGAGGCAGAATAACAAGGAAGTTTACAAAAGAATAACGCGAAATCACGGCCTAAACATTCGAAAAAATAGAACGGTAGATTGCTGATATCCACTCACACAGGTTTGCCATGGCATTTACTCGTCAACTCACAGACAGTCCGTTCTTGGATGCTCGACCGCCCCGTCTGATGTGAAAGGATTCACAAATGCCGCGATGGCATGGACGCCAAAGAGCGGCCATGGGGCGGACGGTCGTCTCGCTAATCACCCTAGCTCACCGTTTTGGCTTTAGCGTAACCTGTAGATTTAAAAGCCTTACGCAGCACGCTTTTGGTCATCTCCGAGTTAGATTTTTAGCTCGAGTAAGTGAGTTTCGGATTAAGATTTCTATGGGTAACGCCCGCCATCAGCCGAGCGAGGTTCGAGCGTTAGTTGCATGGCATTGTTATAGCGCAGCCGGTTCATCACGCATTTTTTCCCATGTTTGTACCATCAGCTTCTTGGTTGGTCCCCAGCGATACCCCCCCAGCGCGCCACTTTGCTGGATAACCCGGTGGCAGGGAATCAGCAAGGCAACTGGATTTGCTCCAATAGCGTTACCAACAGCCCTTGCAGATCGGGGTGCGCCGAGTGATCTGGCGACTTCGGCATAGCTGGCCACAGCGCCCGGTGGTATTTTCAACAAAGCACGCCACACGGCGATCTGGAAATTTGTCCCTGTCACATGGAGCGACAGCGGACCTTGCCCGGAAGCAGTGTCACTGCTAAAAAAGGCATCAATAGCGTGTCGCGTCGATGCCAAATTTTCTCTGATCGAACTGAGAGGCCAATCGTTATGCAAGTCATCCAGTAACTCTTCCATGCTATTGAAGTCCATAAACGCTGCCCGGCAAACACCACGCAGGGTTACGGCCACAAACATCGGCCCCATTGGGGTCGGATGGACTCCATACTCGATCTGTACGTCCTTACCTCGATTTTTATACTCGCCGGGTGTGACTGCTTCCAGCTGCACAAAGTGATCATGCAACCTTGAACTGCCGCTTAATCCAAGCTCATGTGAGACATCAAGCAAGGAGCGAGAATTATTAAGCAATCCTTTGCCCCGCTCCAATGTCAGGACCTGTAAAAAGCGCTTCGGCGTAGTACCTGCCCAACGACAAAATAGCCTTTGAAAGTGATACGGACTCAGATGCACATGGGCGGCGATCTCTTCAAGGCTGGGCTGATCAATTGCCCGATCAACCAAATAGGCCATAGCACTAGCGATTCGGTCATAGTCTGACATGGGCCGGCCTCTCAAACACGATTTATAGATACACCGCCATCGACCAGCATTGCAGATCCAGTGGTGAAGCTGGAGGCGTCGGAGGCAAGGTACAATGCAGATTGGGCAATTTCATCTGGTGTCGCCATACGCTTAAGAGCATGCAGATTATGCACAAATGCCAATGCTTCTGGCGTATTGGCAAACTCACGTCCTGCCGGCGTATCAGTACCACCGGGCAAAAGGGCATTGACCCGGATATTCTGGGGCCCGTGCTCGGATGCCAGCACTTGAGTCAGTCCAATAAGTCCCGCCTTACTGGCTGCGTAGGCTGCCATGCCTGGCATACCTGCGGTGTAACCTACGAAGGTAGAGGTGAAAATTAACGAACCTCCTTTTCGGGCAGCCATGGCGGGCAGCTGGTACTTTGCGCCCAAAAATGCGCTGGTTAAGTTGGTCGCAATAACTTGATTCCAGTTCGTGAGCGACATCTCAGGGACAGGGCCCATAGCACCCAGAATGGCAGTGTTAAAAGCGATATCCAAGCCACCAAAGTGGCTTACTGCCTTATCTACCAATGCTTTCGCAAAAGCTTCTTCGCTAACATCACCGGCTAGTGCCAGTGCCTGCCCGCCTTCCGTATTGATTAAGTCCACCAGGTCATCAAGCTCCCTCTGTCGCCTTGCAGCCACCACTACGGCAGCACCTTCTCTGGCAAAAAGCTTCGCGGCTGCGTAGCCAATGCCGGTACTGGCACCGGTAACAATAGCGACTTTGTTGGCAAGTATAGTCATCGTTATTCCTCTAGGATCTGCTTACTATAAAAGGGCATATGCCCGAACAGATGCTATATTAGGAGGCCGAACGACTACTGCCGACCCGAATCTTGCTGTATTTCAATTGCGCTATAACGCCGCATTCAGTGGCTTGTCCGCTGCAATGCCTTGTTAGGCCATGCTCTATTTATGCGGATCGCCTCTATTTCGGAGAGGAACTCCTTTCTTTCGTGTTTGTAGTCGAAGTGCCTATCAATTTCTGCGAGATATTTGTTCCCGTTGTAGACCCAATTATCATGAGGGGAAAGAGTATCAACCATTAAATCCCCTGCTGTACTTACGCCAGCGGCATGAAAAGTAAAAACCAGAAGAGATGAATATGCTTCACTTAATAACTCTGCGACTTCTTGAAGCTGTTCCGCACGATCAAGGCCAATAGTGATACCTTGCTCATACAAGGCAAAACGCTCTTCTATTTGCTTTGTAGATGCGTGAACATACTCGCAAGCTTTGTAATATGTTGATTTGTATTCAGAAGTGAATTCTGACTTCAAATCTGGTGACTTTATCATGTGTAGATCGATATCTTTGATGTACTTAATATTTGATTTATCGACTTTTTTGTCAAAGAACACCAGCTTTTCTTCAATGCTACCACGCCAAAGTTGTTGGTCTACATAGAGGTAGCGCATGCTAGAGTCAATCAAGTATCGAATTTCTCGTTTTGCTGGATTAATACCCCCTTCCTTTAATATCGTCATGATCATGATTGCTGACATGAAATAGTCATCGATGTGGCTTAAGGAGAGTGAGTTATCTCTAAATTCAGCGCCGCGACTACAATACATCGAGCATGCCTTCATGCCCTTTATAAAATCCGAGGTAACTACATTCAGTAGGTTTAAGGCACTCTGGTATTCTTCTGAGGACAGATGTTGCTTGTGCTCCGCAAGCTTATCTTCTCGTGCTTTTTCCATTTTTTCTAGAAATTCGTGGATATTGTCCATGCTCAACTCTTAACGGGCCTAACGTCTTAGTATTTATGCGCTGCGCTGTTTGCAGGGCATAAATCGCTTGTTGGACTTGGCCGCTGCCATATCCGTGTAAATCGGTATGAATGATGCTATAGGAATTTGCTTTTTTGCGGTAGCGGTTTTCTATACAGTTTGATGGGTAATTACTTGATATTGTTTTAGCTTTCTCATTCTTTTACGCTCGCTTCCGACTGATTATTGACCTTAGTTGACAGCATTTTGGCCCCAGATTTAGGCTGACACTCACACCCTATCCCCTCATCGGCTTAACCCCATAAGGCTGGCTGCTTTTCACTGTCGGTCATTACGCTACGTCTTGAGGGGTGGTTATTCTGACATGCGTACTGGCTGACTTTGGTTGTTTATCAACACTAAATCCCTGCCACTTATCTATCCAATAAGCTGCAAATGATCTTGCAGGCATTTAGGGCAAAGCACGAGCATTACTCCTTGACCAAAGAGCCATCAAATTTTGCCTACGGTTTACGTAATGACTGATGGATATAAGGGCTGACTTTTTATGGTGACTGACATTGGTAAAAAACAAAGTGCCTAACACACATCAATCCTTTGAGGAGAAAGTTTAAGTACATATGTACTCAGAAATGAATCGAATTAAGCACTGGCATGGAAGTGACCGTTGGCGGCATGGATGCCGCCGTCGAGCCTATAGGGATAATTCTTTTGAAACCAAAGGCGGCGTGTCACTGGAATGCGAGTGGTTAATGAGTTGCACACCTTTACTCGCAAAGGTACAAACGGAAAAATAAGACATAGGACAGAGGCGTCCTCAGCCAAAGCGATCCAATTGAATTGAATCTTCAACCTAATCCGGTTTAAACACGCCGATTACAGCGCCGGTGGCTTTTTCTGTGACCTTTTCATCGGTTTGCTGTTCACGGTAATCACACTCAGTACATTCAACGGTTTCGATGCCGTTTTCCTTGTAGAGTAAAATGCTGTCTTTAGCGCTGCATTTTGGGCACTTAGCACCGGCTACGAAACGCTTTTTGATTTTAGTGTTTGTCATAATAGATAAAGGACCAGATAGCAGGGCCAAGGGACTCGGCCGAAGAAATTGCCGCTATTTTGCCACACTGATGATTGAATACTAGTGTTACCTGAAAGTATGAGGCCTTAGGTCGATGTGATGCGATTCGCTTAAGATCGTCCTGAAAAGTCGAATAATTGTCCGAGTTATCGGGTCAGGCTGTGGTTTGAAACTGGGTTGTACGCTATTATCTGTGCCCTGACGAATTCACGTTCTAACCAAGTTGTAGTCAATGATCAGCATCAACCAAGCGCAATTAATCCGTGGCAGCAAAACCCTGCTAGATGAGACCTCTCTCACGATTTATCCCGGCCATAAGGTCGGTTTAGTCGGTGCTAACGGCACAGGCAAATCTTCACTGCTCGCATTAATTTTAGGTCACTTAAGCCTAGATAAAGGTGAATTTAGTCTGCCTTCTGGCTGGCAAATTGCCACTGTGGCCCAAGAAACCCCTGCGCTCGACGTCTCGGCACTGGAATATGTGATCGATGGCGATAGCGAATATCGTCAATTAGAAGCCCTATTACACAAGGCCCAAGAAGATAACGACGGCAATGCCATCGCACTCTTACACGGTAAAATCGACGCTATCGGTGGTTATGCGATTCATTCGCGCGCGGGTTCATTGTTAGCGGGTCTGGGCTTTAGTGAAGCCGATCAAAGCAATCCAGTGAAAAGCTTTTCGGGCGGCTGGCGTATGCGCCTCAACTTAGCCCAAGCGTTACTGTGCCGCTCTGACTTATTGCTCCTCGACGAACCCACCAACCACTTAGACTTAGATACCATGTACTGGCTCGAAGGTTGGATTAAGTCCTATCAAGGCACGCTGATTTTAATCAGCCATGATAGGGACTTTATCGATGAAATCGTTGATGAAATCGTCCACGTTGAAAATCAAAAACTCAATTTCTACAAAGGCAATTACAGTGCCTTTGAGCGCATTCGTGCCGAACGTATGTCGCAGCAACAGGTTGCCTTCGAACGCCAACAAAAAGAACGTGCGCACATGCAGTCCTTCGTTGACCGTTTCCGTTACAAAGCAAGTAAAGCCAAACAAGCCCAGAGCCGCTTAAAGGCGTTAGAGCGCATGACTGAGTTGTTGCCGTCTCAAGCCGACAGCCCATTTTATATGGAGTTTCGCGCCCCAGAAGCCCTGCCCAATCCACTGATTAAGATGGAGCAAGTCGCGATCGGTTATAGCGATAAGCCAATCCTGAGCAAGGTGCATTTAAACTTAGTACCGGGTGCGCGTATTGGTTTGCTTGGCCGTAACGGCGCAGGTAAATCGACATTAATCAAGCTTTTATCGGGTCAGTTATCGCCAATGACAGGTTTGTATGAACCTAATCCTGGCGTCAATATCGGTTACTTTGCCCAGCATCAAATCGAATTTTTGCGCCTCGACGATACGCCGATGCAGCATTTAGTGCGTCTGGCGCCCAATGCCAGAGAGCAAGAACTACGCAACTTCTTAGGCGGTTTTGGTTTTAACGGCGATATGGCGCTCTCACCTGTGCGGCCCTTTTCTGGCGGCGAGAAAGCCCGTTTAGTGTTGGCGCTATTAGTTTGGCAACGCCCTAACCTATTGCTGCTCGATGAACCCACCAACCATTTAGACTTAGAGATGCGCCATGCTCTAACGATGGCATTGCAAACCTTTGAAGGTGCTATGGTTGTCGTCTCGCATGATAGGCATTTACTGCGTTTAACCTGTAGTGATTACTACCTGGTCGATCAAGGTGAAGTGCGCGCCTTCGACGGTGACTTAGACGATTATCACCAATGGTTGCTCGATGCGGCGAAAGCCAACTCGAATCAAAACAGCACCAGCGACGAGCTCAAACCTGCCGCCGATAAAAAGCAGCAAAAACGCCTCGAGGCCGAAATCCGCCAAAAGGTATCGCCGCTCAAGCGCAAACAAACTAAGTTAGAAACCGAACAGCAAAAGCTGAGCGAACGCCTCGCCGAGCTAGAACACTTGCTGGCCGATAGCGAATTGTATGATCAAGATAACAAAGCCAAGCTAACCTCGGTATTAACTGAGCGAACGAGCTTGACGCAAACCTTAGAAGACAGTGAAATGCAATGGCTCGAGTTGCAAGAAGAAATAGATGCAATGGAACTTGAGGTCATGGAGCAACAATAACTCCAGCGTTCTTTTACATAAAAGTCAGTAGCAGCGGCAATACAAGGAAATAGTATGGCGGTTTTAACCCAGTTCGACAGTCAACTCTGGCAATGGTGTGATATGAGCTATGCGCAAAACAAAGCGCTCTGCCTCAAATTGCAAAATAGCTGTCAGGTGAACGTCAATCTACTGCTACTGGCACAATATTTAGATATCACTATGGATGTGTCTGGGCCGCAGCAATACAACACAGACCAATGGCAGACGCTGATGAATGCTGTAGGTGAATGGGATGAAAGATTCCTCATGCCCTACCGCAAATTACGTAAACTCGCTAAGTCCAGCCTGAATGAGCAAGAGTATCAGCAGATGCTCGCCGTTGAGCTAATGATGGAACGTAAAGCGCAGCGAACCATCTTGAATAAACTCAATGAACTCAGCCCAAGCGGCCAATCAACGAATCTGGTGAGCTACTTAAGCTTGTTTGGACTCAGTGACATGGACGCCAACGAAATCGGCCTCATCGCGCCCTGATCTAATCCAAACAAATCACGTTAAATCAAGCACAGCTAAGTTAGATCGAGCTCAATCAAATTAACACTATGATCATCTGAACCGCTAACAGCTGCGGCCTTGCGGATAGCGTTCACAGTCATCCTTGATCACCAACCAATTCAGCTGACTCTCAGTGTAAATATGGTACTTAGGCTGAACTTGGTTAGCGTCGTCCAGACTCGCTATGCTCAAGGTCGAGTAATCGGGATATTGAATATGTCGGTAGGTTAACGATGTACCACATTGGTCACAAAATCCACGGCGGATAAGCTCGGACGATGCGAACTCAGTTACCTGACCTTTCAACCATCTAACTTGGCCTGTTTTAAAATCCATCCAAGCCCCAAATGCAGAGCCCGTACTCTTTTGGCACGAACGGCAGTGGCAATAATCCGCATCGAAGGGTTCACCTTCAATCTGATAACGAATCGCGCCGCATAAGCAGCCACCTTCCCGTAATGTATTTTTAGGCATACACACTCCCATTTCCGACCAGCCGCAGACTTTATCGAGTAGTGTTCCATCAAGTAGCGCTTCATCTCGATAAAATAAACCGCTGCGATTTACTTTACCGACATTGAACCGCTACAAAGGAAAGTTAATTAAGCATCGATTTCTTGCTGTAACTTTTCCAGCTCATCCAAAATATGCAGAAATTTTTGGCCAAACTCAGTCACTTGATACTCGACACGCGGCGGCAGCTCGTTATAAATGACCTTATCTAAGATGCCAAATTCTATGTTCTTTTTTAAACATTGATTCAATACCTTAGTTGAGAGCCCCTCAACGGAGCGCACCATTTCCCCCGGTCTTTGTACCCCACTGGCCAACAGCTGATAAACCGTTAATGACCATTTACAGCCATAAATCGTCTCGACCATACGGGCAGAACGCTCAGGGGGCGATTTGCGTGAAATAATTTTTTCATTGTTATTCATAAAGATGTACCAAAAAGTACCTGCCTTACCTATTTGTACTTACTGTTCAAACAGTTATTGAGTTCTTAAGATTACCACCTTGATAATACTTAGGAGTAGAAAATGCAATTTAATACCTCAAATCTCGCCATTATTGTCGGTGGTAGCAGCGGCATAGGTTTCGAAACGGCCAAACAACTGGCCGAACAAGGCGTATCAGTGCTCATCGTCGGTAATCAGCAAGATAAACTCACCGCAGCCGTTGCTGCGATCAAACATGCCCATCCAGCAGCCGAGTTACGCGTCGACGGTTTTCAAGCCAACCTTTACCAAGCTGCGGATGTTAATCGGCTGATTGCGCACATCACCCAGCTTGAGCAAAAGGTTGGCTACCTAGTCAATGCGGCGGGGTATTTCAATCCCAAATCCTTTATCGACCACTCAGAGGCTGATTACGATCTCTATATGGCGTTAAATAAAGCCCTATTCAAAATCACCCAAGCCGTAACCCACAAGATGATCGATGCGGGCGGTGGTAGTATAGTGAACATAGGTTCTATGTGGGCAAAACAAGCGGTTAAAGCCACGCCGTCGTCGGCGTATTCCATGGCCAAAGCCGGATTACACGCATTAACCCAGCACTTAGCGATGGAACTGGCAGACAAGCATATTCGCGTCAACGCGGTTTCACCTGCCGTGGTGAATACGCCCATCTATAACGCTTTTATCCCAGAGGCAGAGCTAGACCAAGTGATTGAAAGCTTCAACGCTTTTCACCCGATTGGTCGAGTCGGCACGCCAGCCGATGTAGCAAACAGCATTTGTTTTCTTCTATCCGATGACACTAGCTGGGTTACCGGCGCGATTTGGGATGTTGATGGCGGCGTGATGGCTGGACGCAACTAATATTGCAGACACAGCGAGTATGCTAGTGCGTAGCTAACGGTATGCTTACTCAATTAGCACACTGTTAGCGCAGCAAGACGCAACGAACACAGTAAACAATCACTATTCTAAGTTAAGGTTAAATAAGGTCTAACACTATGCTCAATATGAACTTTAGCGAACGCGTCGTTATTGATACGCAGCAGCAACCCTGGTTGCCAAGTCCTGCTCAAGGCGTTTGGCGCAAACCACTCGAGCGAGAGGCTAAAGAGTCAGGACACACCAGCAGCATAGTGAAATATGACGCGGGTTCGCAGTTTGCGACCCACCCGCATCCGCTAGGTGAGGAAATCTTTGTGCTCGAAGGGGTATTTTCCGATGAAAACGGCGATTACCCCGCGGGCAGTTATCTTCGCCATCCGCCAGGGAGCCAACACGCGCCGTTTAGTCACGAAGGCTGCGTTATCTTAGTAAAACTCAATCAATTCAATCCGCGAGATCTAGATGTGGTCAAGATTAACACTCAGAAGACTGAGTGGTTACAAGGCATAGGCGGCTTACAAGTGATGCCGCTACATGAATTCGAACATGAACATACTGCATTAGTGAAATGGCCTAAGGGTGAAACCTTTCAACCCCATCGGCATTTTGGCGGCGAAGAAATATTGGTGTTATCGGGCAAGTTTCAAGATGAGCAAGGGGAATATCCGCGCCACACTTGGATACGCAGTCCGCACATGAGCGGTCATTTTCCTTTTGTCGAAGAGGAAACCATTATCTTAGTGAAAACAGGACATTTACCGATTCAGCCCTAACCCACAGCGAGCATGGTCTTAGGCAACATACGTTTTTACAGTATAAGTTGCTGCTACATACGTTTTTGTAACTAAGCCTTCTGCAGCTGAGCTATCTGCAAGTAAGCTTCTGCATCAGAATCATTGGCGAAGGTAATATCACCCTTTGCCGTCGGTGAGTTTTTGCGCGAGTGCGGTGGCATTACGTGCTGTGATGCCATAAATCGACAGCTGCGGGTTAGCGCCAAGGCTGGTGGGGAAGATAGACCCATCCATTACAGATAGATTTTCTAAATAGTGCGACTGGCCATAACTGTTGACCATAGAAAGCTTTTCATCTTCGCCGAAGGGACAACCGCCCATCACATGGGCCGATGCGACGATAGTACGCAGTGGCGCGAGTGACATCTGCGCAATGCTCTCTTTGGCGTCTTTCCACGAAGATAAGTAAGGCATACCATCGCTGATCGGCAACACTTTTAAGGCGCCCGCCGAGAATTGTAACTCCGCCATACTGGCAAAAGCGCGTCTTGCGGCCCGCCAAAAGGCATCGGTCAACGGATAATCTAGGGTAAATCCCTTAGGGGTTAAGTGCACTTCACCGCCCTGACTGTCAGGATGATAACCATCGCGGATTAAGGCAATCGTCACTTGCAACTGATTGAACTGCGCCATTAACTCGGCATGACTCGCGCCATAACCTAAAGTTTTAGAGGCGATTAAAATCGGGTGCACTGGCGGCACTTCGAGTTTATAGCCGAGCTCCCCATCGGCGTCATTCTTCCACACAAACTCATCGGAATAGATAGATTGCGGCGCGCCACTATGGCCATTGATCGAATCGGCAAACACGCCGCCGGATAACAAAGTCGGATGTAAAAAAGTGCGTTTACCCAAAAGTTTGTGGGGATCGGGCACCTGCGAGCGCATCAAAATCGTCGGCGTATGGATAGCGCCCGCACTCAAAATATAATGTTTAGCCTTAAATAACAGCTCAACGTTAGTGGGTCGTAAATTCACATCCAACGCCTGCGCCTTTAACGCAAACACTTGACCGTTATGGTGCTCAATCTTAGTCACTTTAGCGCGGCTGATCAGCTGCGCGCCTTTCTCAAGTGCCGAGGGAATAGTGGTGACTAACATAGATTGCTTCGCATTAACCGGACAACCCATGCCGCAATAGCCGGTATTCCAGCAACCCGCCACATTGCGTTTAATGACTGTGTATTCCCAGCCAAGATTGATACAACCTTGCTTCAGGGCGGCATTATTGCGATTAGGCTCATAGTTCCATTCATGGATATTGAGCCGCTGCTCCATTTGCTCAAACCAAGGGTCTAAGCTCTCGCGATTAAGCCCTGCAACCGACTTATGTTGCGCCCAAAAAGCTAACGCCTCGGTCGGCGTGCGAATAGAAGTGGTCCAGTTAACTGTGGTTGAGCCACCGACTGCGCGGCCTTGAAAAATCCCAATCGCCTTGTCGGCGGTTTTCATCGCCGCGGCTTGTTGATACAAGTTGGGATAAGCGACCCGCTCTTCCATATTAAAATCGCTGGAGGATTTTAGCGGCCCCGCCTCAATCATGATCACGCTTAGCCCAGCTTGGGTGAGGATTTCGGCCGCCACACCGCCGCCAGCACCTGTGCCGACAATAATAACATCGGCTTCAAACTGTTGGTTTTCTTGCAATTGGCTCGCATCGGTATGTAACCAACCTGAGTTTAAACCATTCACTATGGGATCTATGACTGCCAACTTGAGTGCTCCACTGTCGCGGGTAAGATGCTTATTATTGGGTGTTTGATTCGGTTACAAACGAGCGAGCTATTTGAACAGTTCAGGTTTGGCATAATGCAGGCGGCTCCAGTGTTCAGGGCAAGCGTAGTAACTGGCCATCACTAATTCCCGCAACCCGAGATAAGCGGTTTGTAACAGCGCAAAATAACTGTGGCGCCAGGTTTCTAGCATTTCAGTTAACTCGGCGGGAGAGCGCATCAATAACGGTGTCATGCTTGAGGTCAGTACGAGTAAGCCGAGGCGATTTTCGAGCATATCGAGCAGTTCAAATAACTCGGTTTGCTGTTCCTCGGGTAACACAGAAATTGACTGTTTGATGGCATCTAGAGTGCGATTTTGCGCCGCAAGCTTATGGGTTGCCACATCGGGCAAAGCACCGTCGAGCATCACAGGTAAAAGCACGCTAAACAGCAAACGATAATCTTTGCCTTCGCTGTCCTCGGGCAAACTAAACTCAGGAGAATAGAGATTGACCCCTAAGGCTAACGCCGCCGTACCGGCAAACGCGCCCATCAAAAAGGTTCGTCGCTTCATCTCTATCTCCTAAATATCAATCTAAATGTCGGCCTAAATATCAGCATAAAAAACAATTGTGCTACACTGCCCACGCGTTTATATCCAAGCGACCTCAAAATAAGAATTTCAGCATTTTGAAGTCGCTTGGATATAAATTAAACACACGTTTTAATTTTCAGCAATAGCCGATACCAAGATAAACACCCATGCCAAATTCCTTTATGCCGCCTTGGTGGGCCAAGAGTCCCCATGTACAAACGATTTTACCCGTATTCACTAAAGTGGCCAAACCAGCATTACAGCGGCAGCGCTTAGAGTTGCCCGATGGCGATTTTGTCGATTTAGATTGGCAGGATTTTCCGCAGTCTGGCAAACCTATCGTGGTGATCATCCACGGCTTAGAAGGAAGTGCTCAGTCCCATTATGCGCGGCGGATACTGCAAGCCTGTAAAGCACAGCAAATCGCAGCCGTCGTGCACCATCACAGAAGTTGCTCGGGTGAGGCCAATCGCCTTGCGCGCAGTTATCACAGTGGTGACACGGACGATTTACAGTTTAGTCTATCGACACTGAAAAGCGCGTATCCGCAATCGCCCTTATTCGCCGTAGGTTACAGCTTAGGCGGCAATGTACTGACTAAGTATCAGGGCGAATATCAGGATGACAGTTTATTAGCTCGCGCTGTGGTTGTCTCGGCGCCGCTGCAATTGTCCGCCTGCGCAAAACGTTTAGAAAATGGTTTTTCAAAGGTATATCAAAGCTATTTAATCAAACAGTTGCAGCAAAAAATCAGCCATAAGCTGAACGATCCCGACTTAGCCATCTCTATGCCGTTGAGCCAGTTGCAGGTCGACCGTTTAAATACCTTCTATGATTTTGATGATAAAGTCACAGCGCCATTGCACGGCTTTGACGGCGTCGACGATTACTATACGCGGGCCAGTGGTTTACCCTTTGTCAGCCGCATTACTAAACCGACGCTTATAATCCATGCCAAGGACGATCCCTTTATGACCGATGAAGTGATCCCCCAGCCAAACCAATTATCGGGTTATGTAGAATACGAACTGCATCCCTATGGCGGTCATGTTGGCTTTATCGAAGGCGGTACACCTTGGAAACCGCGCTTCTATCTTGAGCGACGGATTTTACACTTTTTACTCGGCGATCAAAGTGTTGACCCGCTTAGCGTAGACCCCATCAACGGCGACAATATTCTCCAAGGAAGCACCGATGCTCATTCCCTATGAAACCCTGTTACAACTCCCGAAGGAAACGCTCGCCAATCTGATCCGCGAATATCTTTTCGGTCAAGTGGAGGATGGCAGCTTTGCCAGTCTCGATGAGCAGGAACTGGCGCAGGCGATAGTCCAATGTCAACAAGCACTTAAACAAGGTAAGCTGAAATTAGAGTACAGTGAAGACGATGAGTCCTTCGCGATACGCTCAGCGGATCAAATAGCACAGCAGCAAGATTGACCAGTCCTACCTCTGTACCGTATAAATAGTACTCGCGTTTTTATCGCTTCCCCATAAGCGGCTCTTTAGGTTCCTAGCTAGGTAGAAAAAATGTCAGCAAAACATCCCATTATTGCAGTTACAGGCTCATCAGGCGCGGGAACCACTACGACGACCACCGCCTTTAGCCATATTTTTCGCCAACTAGGGATTAACGCCGCCTTTGTCGAAGGCGACAGCTTTCATCATTTTACCCGCGCTGAAATGGAAGTGATGATCCGTAAATCCCAAGCTGAAAACCGCAACCTCAGCTATTTTGGCCCAGAGGCCAATAACTTTGCCCGCTTGGAACAATGCTTTCGCGATTACAGCGCCACAGGCCAAGGTGAAACCCGCAGCTATTTACATACCTTCGATGAGGCCGTGCCTTTTAACCAAATGCCCGGCACTTTTACCCAATGGCGACCCTTGCCAGAAAATACCGACATGCTCTACTACGAAGGCCTACATGGCGGCGTGGTTACCGGTGACGCCAATGTCGCCCAGCATGTCGATCTATTGATCGGCATGGTGCCCATAGTCAACTTAGAGTGGATCCAAAAAATTATCCGTGACACTTCGGAGCGCGGCCACAGCCGTGAAAAAGTCATGGGGTCGATTGTGCGCAGTATGGATGACTATATTAAGCACATGACGCCGCAGTTCTCCCGTACTCACATTAACTTTCAGCGGGTGCCAACGGTCGATACTTCTAACCCCTTTAGCGCCAAAGATATTCCGAGCTTAGACGAGAGCTTTGTGGTGATCCGCTTTCGCGGCATCAATAATGTCGATTTCCCCTATTACCTCAATATGATCCAAGGATCATTTATGTCACGGGTCAACACCTTAGTAGTGCCCGGCGGTAAAATGTCGCTGGCCATGGAGCTTATCCTCACGCCTTTGATTAAAGATTTGATGGAAAAACGCCAGCAACTCAATACTCCAGAAGCGAACTAAACCCTAGCGGATTGAGAGCGGGTTTGACTAAAGGCTAAGGAAATAAAGTCTTTTTTTGCAATAGATTAAGTTTGATTTAAGCCATTAGCGCTAATCTTATCGGCATCGGGATTTCAGGCGAAAGAACGATAGTTGGCATACTCTTGGGAGTTAATTCCCCCATCTTGATCTGTTGATTTCCTTGAGTATGTCAGCAACCTCTAAGTCTTCAGAGTTAATTCCACATCCATGCTTGATCTGTTGATTTCCTTGAGTATGTCAGCAACCTTTAAGTCTTCAGAGTTAATTCCACATCCATACTTGATCTGTTGATTCCCTTGAGTATGTCAGCAACCTTTTAACGTAACGTTAAATCTTTAGAGTTAATTCCACATCCGTGCTTGATCTGTTGATTCCCTCGGGTATGTCAGCAACCTTTTTAATATCACTTTATATAAGTTAATTCCGCATTCATGCTTGATCTGTTGATTTCCTTGAGTATGTCAGCAACCCCTTAATAAACAGTTAACTCCATACCTGTGCTTGATCCAGCCTGTATTTTAAACTGATTTTCTACGCACGAGATTCTTGTACATCACCATGCACTCTAAGGCTATGCCTCTGGGCGAGCAGTAGATGGATTCCTCTTCTAAACCTTCACCACCAAAACCACAGTGGCGATAAAAATCCACCGCATTCAAAGTCGATTCCAACCTCAACTGGGCAATACCTTGATTAAAAGCCATGGTTTCAATAAATTGCAGTAGCACTTTACCGACCCCAAGCCCCATGACATCGGGGGAGACAAACAGCGCCTCTAACTGGGCGTAGGGTTCATCCAACATGACCATACCGACCACTCTCTTAAGCGGCGGCTCGTCATTGGATTGTTCTGCCACATAAAAATGCGCATCGACGATACGACTAAATTGCTCGGTCAGTTCGCCTTCGGTCCAAATAATCAGATCGCACGCATCATAAAATCCGGCGCAGCCTTTATTGATAGCCGCATTGCGGATATCCCAACAGGCCTGAGCATCTGCTTTTGTTGCTTTTCGTATAGTTATCATCATGTTTCCCGATTAAAAACGCTCAGCCATAACATGCCATGAAGCCGCTGAAACGCCAAGTAAACTATCGGCCTAGTATTTCACCCAATAAAAAACCGCCAGTAGGCGGTTTTAATCCAGTCAGCAGAACCTTAATGGATCTGCGCTGACTTATCTAACTGAGTCTTAGCGCTAGACTTAAATCTAGGCTTAGCCTTTGATCAATTCACTAATGGTCAATACGCCGTGGGTCGTTGCACCCGCGCCCCACATAGCAGAAGCTGAATCTTCAAAGGCGCCCGCTAAATCAACGTGCAACCATTTAGCTTCTGGTGAAACAAAGCGCCATAGGAAACCAGCCGCATTAGAAGCACCACCTGCACCGCCACCTTTCATTGCGCGGCTGTTGGCTGTGTCAGCATAGGCTGATGGACACATTTCTTTGTGCCAAGGATCCAGCGGCAGCGGCCATACACGCTCGGCAACACTCGTGGCTTTTTGCTGGGCCAGTTGCAACACATCAGTCTGTGGCGAGAAAATCGCGTTGTAGTTAGAACCCACTGCCATCACAGCGGCGCCTGTAAGGGTCGCTGCATCGATAATAAAAGGAGCGCCTGTCGCAGAAGCGGCTTGCAGACCATCGGCCAACACTAAGCGCCCTTCCGCATCTGTGTTCACCACTTCAACTGTCACGCCATTTTTGTAGGTCAGGATATCGCCTAACTTATAAGCACGGCCGCTGATCAAGTTTTCAGCACAACATAAGAAGAGTTTAACCCGTTTGTTTAGGCCAGATTTAATTGCTAAACCGAGCGCTGCAGTCACAGTCGCCGCGCCGCCCATGTCGCATTTCATGCCTAACATGCCTTCAGAGGCTTTGATGCTGTAACCGCCAGAATCAAAAGTAATTCCTTTACCCACAAGCGCCACAGACACGGATGCATCAACAGCTAATGGGTTGAAGTCTAACGCTAACATTGCCGGTGGACGCTCACTGCCGCGACCGACTGCATGGATACCAATCCACTGTTCTTCGAGCAGCGCTTCACCTTCGATAATCCGATAACTCACCTTGTCGCCACCAATTTCAGCTAACCATTTCGCCGCTTGTTGGGCAAGCTTCACTGGCGACAGGTTTTCAGGCGTATCGTTGATCAGTTGACGGGCAAAGGTTGCCACATCGAGTCGACGTTGCAATTCAGCTTGTACAGCTTCATCACCACACCAGTGGACTTGATAACCAGGTTTTGCCGTCGCGAAACCTTGGGCAAACACCCACTGACTATTGAGATCCCAAAGCTGCCCAGCTAACACCACACTGCTAATACCTTGGCTGCGCAGTTTACGGGCCGCCATTTGAATTTGACGCAGCTCATCGCCACCCGCTAAATGAATTTGCGCACCGTCGGTAGTATAAGTCACATCGGCTTTGCCCCAGTGGGCGGCCGGCGCTTCTTTGGTTAATTGCACTTTCATTAATTCAGTTACTTTTAGTTCACTCATTAGGGATCCTTATTTTTCGATTCGTTTTAGAACAATCAATCAGAACAAACTTTATGGCGGCAGTTTACTGCTAGCAGGCGATGACGCAAAGCGATTGGCTGAAGTTACTCAGGTAAAATCTGTAAACATTTGCGAAATTTGCTAGGCTTTGCGGCCTAGAACAGCCGATATAGGTCTACCGATGGAATTTACTCCGCCACTACAACAGGGCATTTTACTGCGCCGCTATAAACGTTTTCTGGCCGATGTGCAGTTAAGCGACGGCAGTGAGATCACTCTGCATTGCCCCAATACGGGTTCTATGCGTAATTGCCTGTATCCCGGTGAAACAGTATGGTTTTCTACCTCTGATAACCCTAAACGTAAGTATGCCCATACATGGGAACTGATGACCACGCCAGATACTGGCCTAATCGGTATCCACTCGGGTCAAGCGAACACCTTAGCCGAAGAAGCCATCAATAAAGGTATCATCAAGGAGCTCACGGGTTATGACAGCCTAAGCCGTGAAGTTAAATATGGTGATGAAAACAGCCGCATCGATATCCTGCTACAGGGTGCTCAAAAACCCGCCTGTTATATAGAAGTCAAAAGTTGTACTTTGCTCGAGGATGGCCAAGGTTATTTTCCTGATGCAGTGAGTCTTCGAGGTCAAAAACATTTACGTGAATTGATGCACATGGCCAGTCAAGGCCACAGAGCCGTATTGCTGTTTGTGGTGCAGCACAGTGACATCTTTAGTGTTGCCCCCGCAGCACATATCGACCCTGAATATGCTAAGTTACTGAAAAAAGCAGTGTTAGCTGGAGTTGAAGTCCTTGCCTATCGCTGCGAAATGTCCCCGACTGAGATTCACCTAGCCCAAGCCTGTGCTGTCCGAGTATGATGTTAAGGCTGAGTTAAATTTGATTTCATTTGAATTAGCGAACATAGTCAAAAAATTCAATCAAAGCAGAATGAAAAGTTTGCCTCGATGTAAAGATTCTGCTATAGATAGCGGCCGTTCTTAAGGACGCCCTACAAACGCAAATGATTACAGGAGATGCGTTATGCCTGAAGGCACCAAAAAACTTGGCGTACTCGCTATCGCAGGTGTAAATCCTTACCAGGAAAAACCGGGTGAGGAGTATATGAACGCTAAGCAACTGGGTCACTTCAAGACAATTCTTGAAGCTTGGCGCAATCAGTTGCGTGAAGAGGTCGACCGTACTCTTAGCCACATGCAGGACGAAGCCGCAAACTTTCCCGATCCTGTTGACCGTGCAGCACAAGAAGAAGAGTTTAGCCTCGAACTTCGTGCTCGCGATAGAGAACGTAAGCTGATCAAAAAAATCGAAAAAACACTGCAAAAAATTGAAGAAGACGATTTCGGCTTCTGTGATTCTTGCGGTATCGAAATCGGCATCCGCCGTCTCGAAGCGCGTCCAACAGCCGATCAATGTATCGACTGTAAAACGCTTGCAGAGATCAAAGAGAAACAAATGGCTGGTTAATCAAGCATACTGGGCGGGGATTTCCCCGCCTATTTGTTTCTAACAACACCTTGACTCTTAGAGTTGAAGCCAAGCTCACTCCAATTTACCCCGATTCGCTTTTATCTTTGTATCCCTCTAAAATACGCCCACTTTGACTGACACTAACTGCTAACTCAGTAATATGGCGACTTTATCTTCTCCAACTTCAACTCATCGCCCCTATGTCGGACGTTTTGCGCCTTCGCCTTCGGGTGCCTTGCACTTTGGCTCGCTTATCGCCGCCCTTGGCAGTTATCTGCGTGCGCGTTCGCAACAGGGTAAATGGTTAATTCGCATTGAAGACATCGATCCTCCACGGGAAGTCAAAGGCGCCGCCGATGATATCTTGCGCACCTTAGAAGCCTATGGATTTGAGTGGGATGATGTGCCTTTGTATCAGAGCCAGCGCACTGCGGCCTATCAAGCACAAATTGATTCACTACTCGCCCAAGATAAAGCCTATTTCTGCCAATGTAGTCGCAAGCAAATTCAAGCCATGGGCGGTGTCTACGATGGCCGCTGTCACCGCTTGCCACAAACCCAAGCTGCAAATGTGGTTAAGTCTGGGGCGGTGCGGATAGTTAATACCGCGCAAGTGCAACAATTTGACGATAACCTCATGGGGCATATTTGCGTCGATAGCCATTTTGCCGCCGAGGATTTTATTATCAAACGCAGCGATGGCCTGTACGCCTATCAACTGGCCGTAGTGCTCGACGATGCCTATCAAGGCATCACAGAAGTGGTTCGAGGTTGTGACTTAATCGAAGCCAGTTGTCGCCAACTGAGTTTGTATCAAAACTTTGGCTTAGCGGCACCGCAATGGTTGCACTTGCCACTCGCCTGTTTAAGTCAGGGATTTAAACTCTCCAAACAAAATCATGCGCAGGCGATTGATACACGTCATCCACAGTCGAGCCTCAATGCGGCGCTGGCATTTTTAGGCCAACAACCTGTTGAGACCCAAGGTTCTGTGGCACAAATGCTCGCTCAAGCCGTGGATCAGTTTCAATTATCCACTATACCGCAACAATCTGAGATACTGATCGAGCCCTGATATACTCATTAGGCTGCATTTGGTATATGATAGCCGCCAGATTTTTAATCAAATAACAGATCATATTTCGAGGTGTCCCATTTTTCGCCGTATCAGCCAATTCTGCAAACAGCTATTTGAAGACGCGCCTAAAACGACCGCTCCGACTCAAGCTCAGATTGAACCAACAACACCTGAACAAAGTTCCGGTGCGTTAAGCTTAGAGTTAGTGCCGAGAGATGCCCATACCATCTCGCGCAAACAAATCAGCGAAAATGCCCTTAAGGTATTATACAGACTGAATAAATCAGGTTTTAAAGCCTATTTAGTCGGCGGCGGTGTACGCGATTTACTCTTAGGGATTGAACCGAAAGATTTCGACGTAGTGACCAACGCGACGCCGGAAGAAATCAAAAAACTATTCCGCAACTGCCGAGTCGTTGGTCGTCGTTTCCGTCTGGCCCATATTGTTTTCGGCCGCGATGTTATCGAAGTGGCGACCTTTCGTGGTCACCATGGCGAAAGCAATGAGAAAGTTTCCAAAGCCAATGCCGAAGGGCGTTTGCTACGTGATAACGTCTATGGCGAAATCGACGAAGATGCTGAGCGCCGCGACTTTACCGTCAATGCCCTCTATTACGATATCAGCGATTACTCTATCCGTAGCTACGGCGGCGGTATGACAGATCTCAAAGCGGGCACACTAAGACTCATTGGCGATCCAGAAACCCGTTACCGTGAAGATCCGGTGCGTATGTTAAGGGCGGTGCGTTTCGCCACTAAACTCAATATGGGTATCGAAACAGTTACAGCAGCGCCGATTAAACAATTAGCGCCACTGCTAAAAGATATTCCCGCAGCGCGTATGTACGAAGAAGTGCTGAAACTCTTCTTTGCAGGCAAAGCCTTAGCCAACTTCGAACTGATGCAAGAATACAAGCTATTCGCGCCGCTGTTTCCGCAAGTGGCCGCTCTGCTAAAAAATGATCCTAAAGGCACGACCATGAAAATGGTGCAAGCCATTATGAAGAGCACAGATCAAAGAGTTAACGAAGATAAGCCGGTGACGCCTTCATTCTTCTATGCTGCGCTTCTCTGGTATCCACTGCGTCAACGCGCCGAAGATATTGCCGTTGAAAGTGGCCTGACCTTATACGATGCCTTCTTTGCCGCTATGGGCGATGTGATGGAGCAGCAATGCCAAACCATCAGTATTCCACGCCGCTTTAGTACGCCAGCCAAAGACATTTGGCAGTTACAGTTACGCTTTGATCGTAGCCAAGGCACTCGCGCCTTTAAACTGATGGAACATCCTAAGTTTAGAGCCGCATACGATTTACTTTTGCTCAGAGGCGAAGTCGAAGCGGGTAATGTCGCTAAGAGTGCCGCTTGGTGGCAACAGTTTGTTGAAGCCGATGAAACTGAACGATTAGCCATTGCGCGTAGCGGCAGTAAATCGCCAAATCGCAACCGTAATGCCACTCAACGTCGTCGCCGTCCTCGCGCGCCGAATGCCGATGGTTCAGCGCCGACGAGCACACCTAAGGCAAGTGGCACACCAAAAGCGAAAGCGGCGGAATAATGCCTCGCGTCTACGTCGCATTAGGCGCGAATCTTGAAGATCCCAAGACTCAATTGGACAATGCCGTCACTGCATTGTCCGCATTAGCCTTAGGCAATAGTCTACTGGTTTCCCCCTATTACCATTCGACGCCCATGGGCGATGTGGTGCAACCCGATTATGTTAATGCGGTGGCCAGTTTCGACACTGAACTCATGCCATTAGCCTTACTCGATGCATTGCAGCATATCGAAAACACCCAAGGACGAGTGCGCCTTGAACGTTGGGGGCCCAGAACCTTAGATCTCGATATACTCCTGTATGGCAATGAGAACATTGACATTCCCAGACTCAAAGTGCCCCACTACGGTATGAAAGAGCGCAGCTTTGTGCTCGTGCCTTTAGCCGCAATCGCACCGAATCTTATTCTGCCGTGCAACACTGCAATCGGCAGTCTTATCGATACAAAAATGTTGGCCGAGTTACAACAACTGGGCATTGATCATTGAAGTCCGTCCCCAGTTAGCTTATAACACCACTTCTATTTGGTTTGAAGATCATCCATATGTCTAAAATTACTAGCTCAACCCTGTTGAAATACAAACAGGAAGGTAGAAAATTCACGGCACTGACAGCCTATGATGCCAGTTTTGCCAGCGCGTTCGATAGCGAAGGTGTAGATGTGCTGCTCGTCGGCGATTCTCTAGGAATGGTTCTCCAAGGCCATGACGATACCCTGCCCGTCTCTACAGCAGATATCGCTTACCATACTCGCAGTGTCCGTCGCGGTATCGAACGTGCCCTGCTGATCGCCGATATGCCCTTTATGAGTTACGCCACACCAGAACAAGCTATGGTTAACGCCACAGAGTTGATGCAGGCTGGCGCGAACATGGTCAAAGTCGAAGGTGGCCACTGGTTACTTGAAACTGTCACTAAGCTCACGGAACGCGGTATTCCCGTGTGTGCTCACTTAGGCTTAACACCTCAGTCAGTCCATGTGTTTGGTGGTTTTAAAGTACAAGGCCGCGACGCCGAAAATGCCCAGCGCATTCTCGACGAAGCAAAAGCATTAGAAGCGGCTGGTGCTCAACTATTGGTTGTGGAATGTATTCCTGCGCCACTCGCCGCGGCGATCACTCAAGCCTTAACGATTCCAGTTATTGGGATTGGCGCAGGCGCATCGACCGATGGCCAAATTTTGGTCATGCATGATGTGTTAGGTATTTCAAGTGGTTATATTCCACGTTTCTCGAAAAACTACCTAAAACAAACCGGTGAAATTCGTTCTGCCGTGCGCGCCTATATCGACGAAGTTGCCCAAGGAACATTCCCTGGCGACGAACACACTTTTAATTAATAACCGATTTATGCAAGGTAAGGCTCAATGATCACTAGCGCCCATATTGATGATATTCGCACCCAAGTGCGTGCATGGCGTGCCAAGGGCGAAACCGTCGCCTTTGTGCCCACCATGGGCAATCTCCATCAGGGACACATTACTTTAGTCAAAGAAGCCGCGAGCAAGTGTGACCATGTGGTGGTCTCAATTTTCGTTAATCCAATGCAATTTGGTCAGAACGAAGATTTAGATGCTTACCCACGCACACTGGCTGCCGACAGCGAAGCCCTCACGGCTGCTGGCGCTGAGCTGTTATTCACGCCAACGCCAGCCGTGATGTATCCCAAAGGTCTAGAGCAACAAACCTATGTCGAAGTCCCTGGGATTTCCAACGTGCTTTGTGGTGCGAGTCGTCCGGGGCATTTCCGTGGCGTTGCGACTATCGTTTGTAAACTGTTTAACATAGTGCAGCCCGATGTGGCCCTATTCGGTAATAAAGACTATCAACAGCTATTAGTGATCAAAACTATGGTTGAAGACTTGTCATTGCCGATTGAAATTATCGGTGTCGATACCATACGTGAGGACTCAGGTTTAGCCATGAGTTCGCGCAATGGTTACCTCACTGCCACAGAAAAAGCCGCAGCGCCTGCGCTAAAACAAGCCATAGATGCCATGGCCGCAGGGATCAAGCAGGGTGAGAGCTTTGAGCAAGTGACTGAGCAAGCAAAAGCTAAGTTAGTCGCAGCAGGTTTTACGCCGGATTACCTCGAAATTCGCCACGCTCACACGCTTGAACAAGCCCAAAATCAACACCAAGCCTTAGTGATTTTAGCCGCGGCCTATATAGGCAAAGCGCGGCTTATCGATAACTTAAGGTTCGATCGCTAACACTTAGCGTTATCAATCAATAAAAAGGAGCACTCGCTCCTTTTTTTATGTTTTCAATCTCCCTAGCACCCTCAATTTTCTTGTTTAGAATCAACCCTAGCGCCAAAAAATTGAATCGTCAAAAAACTGGTTTTATCCCTAAACTTACGCCATAGTATGATGCAGATGTTAACGCTAAGTAAAAAGTTGACCGCAACAATAAACGCAGTAGATTTGCCCCTTTACTGATATATGGCTAATACTTTAATGCCTTAGGTTTAATGGCTCAAGAACCCAGCGTCCCACCTGGACGAGACATAAATCACTGGTTGAACAGACTTAATAACGCGAGCGTTAAACTGACTTTTTATCAACTGTAATCAAATGATTAAATCATAATCTCTATGCTAGTGTACAAAGGATTTGTGGCCTAATGGCAAGACTGATACTCACCCTAATTTGTGTTATTTTGCCTAGTGCAGTACAGGCAAATACCATTTATAAATGCCGTAAAGATGACAAAATTGTCTTTAGCCAAACCGCTTGCCCGCAGGAATTTAGCCAACATAAAATCGAATATCAGCTGGGGATCACCACTGAAGTCGACTCAGATAAAAGGGACATTCCAGTCGATCCCCTGCAAGCGCTACTGAATCGCCAAACCATTTCTAAAGAAAAATTACTGCAATTACTCGATGGCGAGATCTATCGGCTTAAACAAGAGAACAGCTATTTTGAAATCCTGCGCGCCAGTGAATTACAAAAACTAGAACGTAAGCGTTATTGGCAAAATAAAGAAAAAAGCGATCCTGAATACATCAACGAAATGGACGATATCAATAACCGTTTCAATGCGTTAACCGTGAGCAATAACAGTGCGATGCAGCAACTGAAAGATCGTAAAAGCCAAATCAGTACTGAGGTATCCCCTGAAGAATCAAAACAACCAGAAAAACACTGATCTCATATAAAAGGTTAGTGCTCAGCTTGTCACTCATTCACCAAGGAATTCGACCACTATGGTCGAATTTTTCAACTCATCAAACCGCTCATTGACTCTTCATCCTCTTTAAGGACTGCTGTAGATAAAACCTCCTAGTTCGCCTTTTAACACGCTGTAATACCGCTAAATAGACCTTGAATTGAGTCAATCCAACAGCACTATTCCCACCATATTTCCTATAATTTGTTTCCCCGAAAAATATCACGCTACAGTCGATGCATTGCTTGATTTTGTTGCAGCATTGTTTAAAAACGGAAGAATAACTTAGCAACGAGTACGACTTAACTACTAGACCAACTAGACTACTCTGCCTAAAAAAATACTCTCTAAAAAATAGATAAAAACAACTGAATCAATTGGATAACGATACATCCATCATTTATCTACAGTGAATCCTTTGCGTAATAAATACCCTTTTGGCCAATTGCGGCATATTAACGGGACTCGTATCTTCAGGGCTGAATTTGGAGTGTCTGTTGTTTTAGGCAACCCAAGATATTTGATGCAAGGAGTCACCCGTGCCAAATACCTCTATACGCTTTTTGGTACCGCTGATCTTGCTCTGTAGTTGTATGACCTCAGCACAAGAGCTGAATGTCAATGAGTTACCCGTAACCCTGCAGGCATTAATGGAACGTTCCGGTCGCGATAACCTTATCGAACTGGTGCAACAAGGCAATGCTAACCAAGGATTACTGTTCCAATCAGGCAACGATAACAAGGCCGATGTGACACAAGTGGGCAATGATAACGATGCGCTAATCACACAGATTGGTTCAAACAATGAGGTGCAACTACTGCAGGTCGGCAGTCGAAATACGGCTTCAGTGACACAAATTGGCAACAACAATCTAGTGCAACTGAACCAACTAGGAAGCGGCAATTTTTCGATTCAACAGATTGCAGACGGTGCTGCAATCTCAATAACTCAATATTAAACAGGGAGCGTCACATGAAATCACAAGCTAAAAAATCACTTATTGCTTTGGCCATTGCAACAGGTTTAAGCGGTCAAGCCTTTGCTGCCAGTACAGTGAGCGAAATTAGCGTAGTACAGTCAGGCCAAGCTCTGGACACGTTAGTCTCACAAACGGGTGGTCTTAACGCTGCAGCGGTTGTGCAAACAGGTAACGATCAAACCGCAACCGTTATCCAAGATGGTGTGTGGCATGAAGCCGCGATTAATTCGACGGGTGCTGATAACAAAGTCCAGATAACGCAACAAGCTGATTGGCATGTAGCAAGCGCAAATGTTGTAGGTGACAGCAACAATGTCAATGTGTCGCAAGACGGTTTCTTTAACCAAAGCAGCAATGATGTTACTGGCAACAATAACACGGCAATCGTTAGTCAATTAGGCGAAGTTAATGAAAGCCAAGTTGAAATCACTGGCGCTGAAAACAGCGTATTTGTTGAGCAAGAAGGCGATGCTAACTTTGCAGTATTCCGCGTTGAAGGCAGCAACAACGATGGGAAAATAACCCAAGTGGGTGACAACAACCAAGCGGGTTTAATCGCTCTCGACTTAACCGCTAACGTAGGGAACAACAACGACGTTTCTGTTAATCAAGCGGGTAACAATAACTTTGGCGCGGCTAAAGGTATTGCAGGCGACAACAACACAGTAGACATGGTCCAAAAGGGTGATAACCATGTTGGTTTCGTTTACGCACTTGCAGGCAGCGACAACGATATTTCAATGGATCAAAAAGGTAACGGCAACACGGCTTATCTTGCTATGACTACGGGTGATGACAACACTGTCGATATTACCCAAAATGGCAGCGGCAACACTATCGGTGATACTTTAGTGGCCGATATCCAAGGTAATGATAACGATATTACTATCACCCAAAAAGGCGATGTCAACGGTGCAGAGTTCCAAGTATGGGGCGATAGCAACGATGTTGACTTGAAACAAAAAGGCGATGATAACTTCGCGACCTTTGGCGCATACGGCACAGATAACGACTTCGATTTATCTTCTAAAGGTGATAACAACGAAATCGTGGCCTTCGCATCAGGTGAAGACAACAGCATTGAAGTGAGCCAAGAAGGCGATATCAACTTTGCCTATGTCGATGCAGTGGGTAGCGATAACGAAGTTGATGTTGAGCAAGATGGCGCTCAAAACGAAGCCGTCATTTCCATTGCTGGCAACAATAATGCCGATGTCACTGCACTGCAAGATGGTGATCTTAACCTTATCGATTTGATTATCGACGGTGATGAAAACACTGCACAAATTGCTCAATCAGGTAACGGTAACTGGGTCGGTGGTGACGCAAGTAGCTCATTCGCAGTTAGCGGTGATAATAACAGCCTGTTGATCACTCAAACGGGTAATGACAACTTAGTATTAGGTTCTCAAGCAGGCAATAACAACAGCATCAGCGTTAATCAATCAGGCAATATGAACGTTGCTACTGTCGTGCAATACTAACGAGTGCAGTTAAGTCGTCACAGTTAAATTCTTTGGCTGTGACATTTAAACGACAATCAAACAAAAAGCGGGAATGTTTATTCAAACATTCCCGCTTTATTTATATTGATGAATCACTAAATGAGCTAGTCGTTATTAAAATCAACTGTCACGACAAAAGATTCATTACCAAAACCTTTCACTGACTAGCTGCATAACTCAAAGTGGGTCTGATAGGTTTGCGCCCAACGCAACAATTCAACACGATTACGGGACTGGGTTTTACGGAAGATAGAGGAAATGTGTGCCTTCACCGTATGTTCGCTGATGCACAATCGGTGGGCGATTTCTTTATTCCTTGCGCCACTCGACACAAATTGAATAATAGTGCGCTCACGGGATGTCAGCATCTGCAGCATAGCCACTGAATCGGAGGGCATCTCATTATTGCCATCGAGCTTTTGTACTACCCGACGGAACACCTTACTCAGTAGTGTTCTATCGTACCACAGCTCCTCTGCCACCATTTTACGTAAACCCGTCAACATCAAATCCAAACGTTGATCGGCAAACAACAGGCCACGAATACCGAGTAACATAGCCGACTCTTGATCTAAAGAGTCTCGCTCGACTTGGTACAGCGCCACGGGGAAATGTGATACTAAGCGTGAAGCCAGTAAAGGTATTCCCTTGTTATCGAGTGCAGAGCCTTTTTGGGTGATCAAATAGAAACTTCGACGACTTTTATCTAAATCCAATTCCGCCGCATGTTTAACGACGCGAGTTTTCAAACCTATGGATTCAGCGAGTAACGCTAAATGACATGGCGCCGCCATTTGGTGTAAAAAAACTAACTCATTAATTGTGCTCAATGACTCTCCTCCCTGAAAAGTATTATCTATTAGCAAAATGGTATGTTTGACCAGCCTCTTTAGTTTGATTTTTAAACATTCCATTAACCTAGTTGATTCTGACTAGTTAAAGACTGAAAAACATCACCCAAATGTACTATTCCCTCTTTAATCCTAGTAAGTTCGACTAACTGACCTAAGACAATTGGAATAACAGTAGAAAACACTATTGAGCTTAACCGACTCACGAAACCTAGTACTTTCAAACTATGAAGATATCAACCCAAAGTTGCAACAAAAAACTAACACCATAGTGTGACAGCTAAATGCCATCACACTCACGCCGAATGTTTTATGGAAGGATGAACTTATGATTCGAGCAGAAACAATCAGCAACTCAGTGCCACTAGCTCCTGAGTTTAAGTGCCGCTATTTGTTTATCTTGAAAACGAGACAATAAAACGAGTGCGACAATTGCGCCAATTAATGCCATCAACATATCTGATTGAGTGTCCCATACATAACCTTGGGTACCCAAAAAGGCTTCGGCGCCTTCACCTGTTGCCACGGCAACCCACCATTCGATGAGTTCATAGAAAGCCGAAAACGCGAGCACAAAACACGTGACTAAAAACGCACACCAAGCACCGGGTTTGACAGCTTGATTACGCAGCATAATTTCACGCGCTAACATGGCAGGGATAAAACCTTGCGCAAAGTGGCCTAACTTGTCGTAATTATTACGTTCTGAGCCCATCCAATGGGCAATAGTGTCGAATAATGGCACTTCAGCATAGGTGTAATGCGCGCCGACAAACAACACACAGCAATGGGCTAACACTAAAACATACACCAGCGGCGTTAATGGGAAGCGTTTGCGGGTAAAAAATAGCAGTGGCACAGCCACTAATGCGGGAACCGCTTCGAGCCACCAAGTGAAAGGATCTGCGGGATTTATCACCGACCACACGAGCACTAAGAGGTAAATAGCACACCACGCGATTTTGTTATTCAATGTTTCTTCCTCTTATGCGATATTGTTCTTAATTTAGAATATTAACTTTAGCCATCTAGCCCTCCACACTGAGTAAAAAAAGTGCTATTTTGGTGGGTGAAGGTTGTCAGCATATCATAAGAAACATTTCTATTAATTAGAGGGTACCCATATCATGGCGAAACATTCGCTGGACAAGGATAAGATCAAGATCCTGCTGTTGGAAGGCGTCCACCAATCTGCAGTCGATGTACTTGAGCGTGCGGGATACACCAACATCGAATACCACAAAGCCTCATTAGGCGATGAAGCATTAATTGAATCCATCAAAGATGCACATTTCGTGGGACTTCGTTCACGTACCCAATTAACTGCCGAAGTGCTGAAACGTGCCGAGAAGTTGATCGCGATCGGTTGCTTCTGTATCGGAACCAACCAAGTTGATCTTGCCACCGCCGAATCCCTTGGTATCCCAGTATTTAACGCACCATTCTCCAACACGCGAAGTGTTGCGGAACTCGTGATTGGCGAAATCATTATGCTGATGCGCGGTATCCCTGAGCGTAACGCCATCGCCCACCGTGGTGGCTGGATGAAAACCGCCGCTGGCAGCTACGAAGTGCGCGGTAAAACCTTAGGCGTAATCGGTTACGGCCATATCGGTACTCAGCTTGGTATTCTGGCTGAGACGCTGGGCATGCGCGTGGTGTTCTTCGATATCGAAGACAAACTGCCGCTAGGCAATGCACAACAAATTCATTCAATGGAACAATTGCTGGCGCAAGCTGACGTAGTGAGCTTACACGTACCAGAAACCCCACAAACCAAAGACATGATAGGCGCAGCTGAATTTGCGGCAATGAAAAAGGGTAGCATCTTTATCAACGCCTCACGCGGCACTGTAGTCGATATCGAGGCCTTAACAGTCGCACTCAAAGAGCGCCACCTTGCGGGCGCGGCGATTGATGTATTCCCAGTTGAGCCGCAATCGAATGACGATGAATTTATCAGCCCACTTCGAGGTCTTGATAACGTATTGCTGACACCGCATGTGGGTGGGAGTACTGCTGAAGCCCAAGAAAACATTGGTATCGAAGTCGCGGGCAAGCTCGCTAAATACTCAGACAACGGCTCGACCGTATCTGCAGTTAACTTCCCTGAAGTATCGCTACCTATGCATAAAGGCACCTCACGCTTGCTGCATATTCACCAAAACCGTCCAGGCGTGCTGATCAAGATCAACCAAGCCTTCTCGGAAAAAGGCATCAACATTGCCGCGCAATATCTGCAAACTACCGCTGAGATTGGTTATGTGGTCATGGAAGTCGACACTCACCAAGCCGAAGAAGCCTTAGTGGAGTTGAAAGCGATTGAAGGCACACTGCGTACCCGCGTGCTGTTTTAAGAGTTAAGCCCAATCGTATTAAGCGTTTCGGCTAAAGTACACAGACTAAGGCGCACATATCATTCACAGATATGTGCGCCTTATGCTTTTGAGCCAACAGGAATTCCGTTACAATCTAGCCTCTCACATCGCCTTCATTTTCAGGATCTCGCTATGACTATTTCAGTTTCTACGCCCCATTGGGATCTGGACGCTTCTTTGCCTCCACTCATGCTTGCCAACTTATCTCATATGGGCCTTATCAAAGTGGTTGGAGAACAAGGCCGCAGTTTCATCCATGGCCAAGTGACCACTGACATCAGCTCATTAGCCGATAACCAATGGCGCTGGGGCGCACATTGTGATCCAAAAGGTAAAATGCTGGCCAGTTTCAGGACCTTTGCCATCCAAGATGCGCTCTTTATGCTAATGCCAAAGGATGCCATCGAAGTCGATTTACCCCAGTTACAAAAATATGCCGTATTTAGCAAAGCTACCTTAAGCAATGCATCCGCTGAATGGACTCTGCTCGGGGTCGCCGGTGAACAAGCAAGCCAGTTCGTGAGCGAACATTTTGGCGACATTCATCAAGAATTCACGCCCATTGAACATGGCGCGATTTTAAAAGACGCTGACCGTTTCATTTTAATGTTAACCCCAGAAGCTGCTGCAGCTTTAGTGGCCAAATCAAAGCTGAGCGTATTTGATGCCAGTGCTTGGCAAGCGTTAGAAATTACCGCGGGTTATCCCAACCTTGCCGCCAGCCATGCCAGCCAATACGTACCGCAGATGTGCAATCTACAAGCGGTTAACGGTATCAGCTTCAACAAGGGCTGTTACATGGGACAAGAAACCATAGCGCGGATGAAATATCGTGGCGGCAATAAACGCGCCCTGTATATTTTGCATGGTCATACTAACCTGCAAATCAGCCCAGAGTCAGGCCTTGAAATCGCGATGGAAGATGGCTTCCGCCGTGGCGGCCATATTATTGAGTTTGTACAACGTGGCAACCAAGTGTTGTTAACTGCGGTGCTTGCCAACGATACCAGCAACGATACTAAACTGCGTTTTGCTGACGATAAGCAATCAAGCTTAACCATTCAAGCCCTGCCCTACTCATTAGACGAAGCATAAGGCTTTGATTTAATAACACGGTATAGAGATTGAAACAGAATAAAGGCGCCAATGGCGCCTTTAGCTTATCTTATACTCAAGCCCTCGAGCATTCGAGCATCAGTTTTCCAAATAAGTATCTCGAATAGCGATCGCCTCAGGCAGGATTTCTTTAAACATTTCCACCAGCTTAGGATCAAAATGTTTTCCCGCTTGATTGTCAAATAACTCCATCGTCGCTTCGATCGTCCAAGCCTGTTTATAGGGCCTTTGCGAAGTCAAGGCATCGAACACATCGGCAATCGCAGTGATACGCCCTTCAAGGGGAATATCCTCTCCCACCAAGCCATTAGGGTAACCTGAACCATCCCACTTCTCATGGTGAGTTAAGGCGATGCGACGGGCCATCTGCAATAACGGATCGCTATGTTCCCCGATAATTTCGGCGCCGATAGCGGCATGTTGCTGCATGATGCGCCACTCCTCGGCATCAAGCTTACCCGGTTTTTTCAGCACAGCATCGGGGGTGCCGATTTTACCGATATCGTGCATCGGCGCCGCATTAAAAATTAAGTCGCAGAAAGTACTAGGTAACCCAAGCTTTATCGCCAATATTCGGGCGTAGTGGCTCATGCGTACCACATGTAAACCTGTCTCGTTGTCCTTATATTCGGCGGCGCGGCCAAGACGGCGGATGATTTCGAAGCGGGTTTCTTCTAATTCGTGGGTACGTATTTTAACTTGTTGTTCGAGTAGGCGTTTTTGATCATAGAGCGCAAGATGGGTTTTAACTCGCGCCTTAACCACAGGCGCACTCACGGGCTTAGTGATGTAATCCACTGCGCCCAAAGCAAAACCTTGGGCTTCATCGGAGGATTCAGATAAAGCAGTCACAAAAATGATTGGAATATGGCTGGTCAGCGGATCTTGCTTTAGCAGCTTGCAGACCTCATAGCCATTCATTCCCGGCATCATCACATCAAGCAGAATTAAGTCGGGCCGCGACTTTGCCACTAAGGCTAACGCCCTTGGCCCGTCGATAGCCACTTTAACTTTATAGTCATCACCCAAAATACCGATCAAAATATCGATATTCTCCGGTGTGTCATCGACGACTAATATTGTTGCCTTTTCCATTAACAACTCCACTTCATGTCATGCGTTTGAATTCAGTGTGCTACATTTTTATCCTAACTGAGCAATGACATCATCAATCAAGTCGATCGCCTCATCAAACTGGTACTGATTAATCATAGACAAGGCAGGGCTTAACGCTTGCCACATTGCACTGCTCACCTGCGGCTTTAAGGCATCAATTTTTGCCACTGCGCTGGCATCGGCATCATCTAAGTTCTGCCGCAAGGCCTGTAATGCCGCCCTTAAATCTTCAGCAGATAATAAATCAACAGCTTGGGGTTCGGCTTGATTCACCGCTGCGGGTTTGGCGTATTCAATCGCATCGCAAATAGAAGCCACTAGCGGTTGAATCTGAACTAACTCATCTTCAAAGGGCGCATTCTCAGTTAAATGCAACTCAAGTAAACGCGCTAACTCCACCAATTTAGCCGAGCTTAAATTGCCCGCTAAGCCTTTAAGGGTATGGGCAATACGCACCGCATCTTCGATTTGATTCGCCGCGATGGCTTTGCGAACCTGTTCCACCACATTACGCTGACTGCTCACGAAACGATCAAATATGCGTTGATAAAGCCGCGTAGAGTGTTGCACCAGTTGCAAACCTCTATCGATATCCAGCTCTGGGTGCTCAGGCCACTTAAGCAATACGGTTTGTTCTGCACTATGGCCTGCCTCACCCTTAGTGTTACTCAATATCGATTGAGTAAAGGTATCTACTGCAACCGTGTCAGATGCGGGAGCGAGATATTTCAACAGGGTTTGATAGAGAACATTCACTTCTATCGGTTTGGCTATATGGTCGTTCATGCCCGCCCTGATGCACATGTCCCTATCGCCAGCCATCGCATTGGCAGTCATGGCGACGACGGGTAAATTTGCCAACTCAGGCCTTTTTCTTATCGCCTGAGTGGCTTGGTAGCCATCCATCACCGGCATTTGGCAGTCCATTAATACTAGATCGAAATGCTGCTGCGACAGTTTGTCTAAGGCGATTTGACCATTGGTCGCTATGGATAAAATAATCCCCACTTGCTCTAAAAACTCGCTGGCGACTTCGAGATTCATCTCGTTATCTTCCACTAATAGGATACGCTTCCCTTGCAGTGGCAATAACAACTGCGGAGCCAACTCTTCGGTGCGGCGTCTCACGGGCAATATGCCTTCGCGGCCAATCGCGTTCATTATGCCATCGAGTAAGCGTGAGGCGCTGATGGGTTTACTGATGTATCCCGCTAAAGCCAGTTGCTCAATTTGAGTGAGGAACTCATGATCCGCATGGGCAGAGACCATCAATATTTTGGGCTGAGGATGAGACTGAGGTTGTGATTGAGATTGCGACTGAGCCTGCAATTGGATTTGACGCGCGGTTTCCAGCCCATCCATGTTAGGCATTTTCCAATCAATTAACGCCACTTCATAGGCTTGCAATAAGCAGCGGCTTATTGCTTCTTCACCCGAGCGAACCGTATCGACCCTAAAGCCCATACTTTCGAGCGTAGTGCGCATAATATCTCTAGCAGTCGCGTTATCATCGACCACCAGCACAGACATGCCTTCAAGCTCTTGCTCGAGTACTAATTTCTGACCATCGGAAATGTGCAACTTGACCGTGAAATAGAAAGTGCTGCCATGACCAAGCTGACTTTCTACCCCTATCTTTCCGCCCATAAGTTCGACTAGCTGCTTACAGATAGCCAAACCTAAACCTGTGCCACCGTATTTACGGGTGGTTGAAGTATCCGCTTGGGTAAAAGATTTAAACAATTTTGCTTGCTGCTGCTCAGTTAACCCGATGCCGCTGTCACGCACGCTAAAACGCAGCACGACATCATCATCTTGCTGCTCAACTAAGCTTAGCGACAGCAAAACCTCACCGCGTTCGGTGAACTTAATGGCGTTATTCATCAAGTTAATCAACACTTGGCCTAATCGCAGCGAATCCCCTAACAGATAACGAGGCACGTTGGGCGCAACGGCGAACAATAATTCAATCTGTTTGTGGGCAGCTTTCTCAGAGAACATATCGCTGAGATCTTCCAACATAGTATCGAGCTGAAAAGGTACTGAATCTATATCTAACTTACCCGCTTCAATCTTAGAGAAATCCAGAATGTCATTGATAATCGACAGCAAAGACTGCGATGCCCGCTCAATCTTCTCTACATAATTCTTCTGTTTTTTATCTAATTCGGTCTGCAAGCACAGCTGGGACATGCCAATAATGGCATTCATTGGAGTACGGATTTCGTGGGACATATTCGCCAAGAAGTCACCTTTGGCTTTACTGGCCGCATCGGCTTGCTCTTTGGCGAGTAACAGTTCATCTGAGAGCAATTTAAGCTCTGTCATATCGACCATGCTGATCACGGCCGATTCAAATTGTCCTTGGGCATCAAGCAGTGCCGACACATTGACTGTCATCCACAAAGGCGCACCGGAAGGACGAATAAAACTGCGCTCGCCACGATAATGGTCAATCTTACCTTCAACCAACTCCTGAAATTGCGCCTTGGCTATGGGTTGATCTTGCTCACTGAGAACCTCAAAAATAGCAGTATTACGTAAATGGTTACGTGACAGCGCCATATCGGCACAGAATTGGTCATTACAATCTAAAATAACGCCTTTAATATCCACATTGACTATGCCAATGGTCGCCCCATCGAACAGCGCCTTAAAGTGCGCCTCACTGAGGGCTAACTCCTGCTCTATGGTTTTGCGTTGGGTAATGTCCATCACATAGCCATTCCACGTGAGGGCACCCTCTTCACCCAAATGACCGCTCGCGCCCGCTTCCATCCAACGTATGCTGCCATTAGGGTGGCGATAGCGAAACTCGCGTATCCATTGCAGCCGGTCTTCACTCTGACCCGACAATGCCCGCACAACATCTGGCCTTTCTTCGTCAAAAATCCGCTCGGCTATGATGTCAAAATTACTCATCAGATCATCGCGATGCAGCCCAAGCATCTTCATGGCCGCACCAGAGAGGAAGGTAAATCTTCGGTCTGTAGGCGATTGCCACTGCAATTGATACACAGTGCAAGGAATCGACTCAGTAATATTGGTCATCTGTTGACGCGATTGCTCTAACTGTACCAGCGCGAGTTTACTCTCGGTAATATCGTCGATACTGCCGTCAAACCAGAGTGGAATGCCCTCTTCGGTATAACTCGCCTTACCTTTCTCATGTACCCAGCGAATACCGCCATCGCGGTGGCGAATACGATATTCCACTTCAAAGGTTTCTTGCTGCGCGAGTGCTCTATCAATATGCAAATGACATGTAGGCCTGTCCTCCTCTAAAATTAGCGAAGCAAAGGTACGTTGGCGATTTTCAATAAACTGGCTCGCTGCATAACCCGTAATCTCAGCAATATTGTCACTGATATATTCCATGAACCATACATCCCCGATGCGAGTCCGATAAACGGCGCCGGGAATATTCGTCACTAGCCCACGAAAACGCTGTTCGCTATCACGGATCTTCTGCTCAACGGCCAGTTTTTGTGTCATATCGCGTATTGAAGCCGCGACTTGCCTCTGTCCGTCAAAGGCGGAGGGAAGAATACTCAGCGCTATTTCCGCAATAAATTCATTACCATCGGCTTTTAACGCCCGCACATGACGGGCATTTGCCATACTTCTATCACGGCCTTCTCGCAGGAATGTTTGCCGTTCAAGTACATGCCTTTCTCCCAATTCTTGCGGCAATAACGCCTCAACCTGCAACCCCAGCATAGCGCCCGTTTCGTATCCAAATAGCTGCAGACAGCGACTGTTAGTGAACACGATTTGCCCTAGTTCATCGACAATCAACATGGCCTCGGGCGCGGCTTCCAGTACCGCATTTGACCAGACCGCCGCCGAGAACTGCTCTGTGACATCGGTAAATAACATCTCCACCGACATTAACTCACCGGTGTCAGACATTAATGGCTGCATAAACACATCGAGCCTTCTTAAATGCCCTTGATCATCCAGCATTTCCACTTGATGCGAAGGAACATTTTGGCCTTTTAAAGCAAAATCAGTGTATTGCCAGTTTTTCTCATTGAGGGGATTGGCCGAAAACAGTCTTTGGTATTTGCGCTTGAGCAGATCAGGGGAGATCCCCAGTACCTTAGTCACGCCCTCACTCACCTGTGCCAGCTGGCCGTCGGGATCGAGGGAACAATAGAAAGACTTATCGCTCATACCATCAATCAAACGAGCAAAGCGGTTGCCACGGGAATCAAGAATGGCTTGTTCACGGTCGGCGAGTAATGCCGCCATTTGATTGAAGGTATTGCTTAGCGTCACAATCTCACTCACAGCACCTTTAGGTACAATGAGCTGCTGGGTTTTACCCTGTCCAAAGGACAAGATACCCGACTCGAGTAACTCTAATGGCCGAGTCAGTCGCTTAGCGGCCAGATAGCAAGTCAACAATAATAAGAGGGTTAGCAAACTCAAATTGAGTATTATGGATGCCATATCATCGAGCAGGGAACTGAATAATTCTTGCTCTGGCGCTAGCACTATGACGCGCCATTTTAGCTGCGGAACGGTTGCAATACTCGCGAGGTAAACCACATCCTTATCGTCAACAAACCTTGCCTGACCATCAAGTCCTTTCGCTTGTAAGGCCCAAAAGTCAGCATTCCTGTATTTATTTTTATCGAGCCACTGTGTTGAAGTCGTGGCCAACACTTTTTCCCTATCGACATGATAAATCAGTCGCCCTTGATCGTCTAAAACCACCAGCCGATTAGGCGCAATTCCTAATTGTTTTGGTAAGCCATCTAAGGCTAAGTCAACCGTCGCGACACCAAAATAATGCTCGGCCTCACCAAAAGGAGCCGAATAAGTCACCATCAGAATATTGCCCGCCCCCTCATCAAAGTACGCCTTTGACCAGTAGCCCGCCGCTTGATTGATGGCATTGTTCCACCAGTCCCAAGTGCCATCGGTATAATCGTAACCCTCGGCGCCAATATCGAGATAATGGAGATCGTCGCTACCACTGGTGTCGCGGTAAACATAGGGAGAAAAGAGTTTGCGATTGGGAAAGGTGTTGGGTTTAAACGCGACTGCGGAGCCAAAGAAATCAGGATTACGTTTGAGTCGATTCATCAAGACACTTTTAACGCTCTCAGCGTCATTCATATCTTCTTTGCTTGACAAAAAACCAATAAAATCAGCAAGGCCTTGGGTATTGGCTTGTGCGTGCTCGAGTAACAATTGCAGACGCGAAGCCGAGTGACTCGCCTCCTGCGTAAGGCTATGGTAGAGCCGTTTCTCCGAGGAGAGATAACTAAACCAAGCATTGACAGCATAAACACTCGCCATGATTAAAATAAGAGGCAAGGCTATGTGGGATAAGATTCTGCTGCGAAAAGTACGAAGTTTACTTTTGTCCATGGCGTCGCCCTAAAGTCCTCGATTTTATATGCACTATTTTTTAAATAGTGCATATAAAGTAAACGAAGAATCCAGTGGCGACAATGTCAAAGTTAAAATAATATGAAGTAATTTATTGTTTTAAAAACACTAATAAACGGTATCTAAGGTTTGATTCGGTAAGATACGGGCAAAATAGCTTTGGGTTTCGGCGATAATGATATGCCTCAAGCCTACAATCGCGATCAAGTTTGGAATCGCCATCAAGCCATTAACCGTATCGGCCAGCAACCAAATCACATCGAGCTTGATAAAAGCACCACCGGCGATCAGTACTAAAAACACCACTTGATACAAGCGTAAACCGCGCTCGCCGACCAAGTAATACCAACAGCGTTCACCGTAGTAATGCCAGCCTAGAATCGTCGTAAATGCAAAACACACCAGCGCAATGGTCACCAGATATTGACCCACAACCGCAGAGCCACCGAGGGCAAACGCCGCGCTAGTCATTGCCGCGCCCGCAGTTTCACCACTCCACACACCTGTGATGATCAGCACTAAGCCCGTCATAGTACAAATAATGATGGTATCGAAAAAGGTGCCTGTCATGCTGACTAAACCTTGCTCAACGGGTTCATTGGTCTTAGCTGCAGCAGCTGCAATCGGCGCACTACCAAGGCCTGATTCATTGGAGAACACACCGCGAGCAATACCGATTTGAATCGCCTGCGCCACTGTCGCCCCTAAAAATCCTCCCGCTGCCGAGAGTGGCGTAAAGGCCGATTCAATCACTAAACCTAAGGCGGGTAAAATTTGCTCAGAAAATCCCACTAAAATCCACACGCAGGCCAGCACATAACCAATCGACATGGCAGGCACGAGCTTTTGCGCCACATTCGAAATTCGCTTAACCCCACCTAAAGTAACGGCGGCAACGAGCACAGTTAACACAGTCGCGGTCAACCAAGTCGGCACCTCAAAGGCAATCGTCAACGCATCGCTGATGGCGTTAACCTGTGCAAAAGTACCTATGCCGAAAAAGGCCACACCAACCCCGAAGATAGCGAACAATTTCGCCATCCAAGGCAGACCAAGGCCGCGCTCGATATAGTACATTGGGCCACCCGCAATCTGCCCGCGCGCATCGGTCGTGCGATATTTTACCGCCAACATACACTCGGCATATTTAGTCGCCATGCCAAAAAATGCCGCCAGCCACATCCAAAATAATGCGCCTGGCCCGCCCATTTTGATGGCTGTCGCCACACCGACAATATTGCCCGTACCTATGGTGGCGGACAACGCAGTACAGAGCGCCGCGAAGGAAGATAAATCCCCATGACCTTTTGCCGGTTTAAATAACAATCCCAGCGCCATAGGCAGACGGATAACTTGGATAAGCTTGAGGCGTGCAGTGAGATAAATCCCCGTGCCCACCAGTAAACAAAGGGTGATTGGGCCCCAGACGATGCCATTAATGCTGGCAAGAAAAGCTTGAAAACTCATGATATTCCTCGAATATTAAACAACAAAATTAATAAACGGAGGAGGAAAAGAAATGGCTGTGACGCGCCGCAGTCGGACGCTATTGCAAACTATTTCTAGCCTGTGCTCGACTGAGATTCACCCCAGCTGAACGCGAAATGCGCAGCAAGCGATGACTCAAACGAGTGCTTTTAATAGATGCAAAAGTGCGCTATCTCAAGCAAAGGGTAAAAATAGCCCACGACGACAAACGACAGGGACTGTGCAGTCATCCTCTCCTCTGTCCTTTTGCCTGAGCGTTTCGCGTCGCGGTTCAATAACACCACGACACTTTCGCCTTCGGCGCCACCTGATCACACTTTAAATTAAGTGCAATTGGCAGTCTCTCCAGAGGCTCGTCCAGTAACAGTCCACGCCTATCGGCACCTGAAAGAGTGCTTTGTTTTTATGGGAAGATTCGATTCAATAAAACCGTCGCTTCAAATAAAACCAAAGTTGCCTCGTCGGTGTGGGGTCAATTCCCCACTCTCCTGCTACCTTCATCCGAACGGATTGTTAGATTGAGATTGACTCCCAAGCTAACAGGACGCACAGAATGCAACAAACGCGACTTCAGCTCAAGCCGTTTGCTCACAGTTCGTCGAGGATTTAATTCAATTGACTATTTTTACGGCAAGTGACGATTTATGTTTTGTGATCTCGTTTATGATCCCATTACAGGAAAAATCAGTATCTATCTGAATAGAAAATGCTTTATCTTGAACACGGGATTGCAATGCTAAATTGCAGCCAGGATATGTTGGAGCCACAGCTTGAAACACTGCTTACCACATAAGCCGCCAATGGATATAAAGGAGTTGCTCAATGGCCGACGTCGCTAAACCAAATCCTGTCGACAAGCTTCACCCAGTCACCAAGCTTAACCAAGTCAGCAAGTGCTTTCGCGATGGCGAGCAATATCATCAAGTGCTGCAAGCGGTTGATCTGCAGATCCACAGGGGCGAAACCGTGGCACTCACAGGTCCCAGCGGCAGCGGCAAGAGCACCTTACTCAACCTGATCGCCGGTTTTGAAATGCCAGACTCGGGCGAAATCTTACTAGAACAAGCGTCCACCTCAACTTGGCAAGACAAAGATTGGAGCCGTTTCAGGCGCAATTCCTTAGGTGTCGTGTTTCAGCAATTTAACTTACTCACGCCACTCAACGTGAAAGACAACATCGCCTTCTCCTTAAGTTTAACCGCGCAGCCGTGGTCTGCCTGGTGTGACTATCTGGTTGAAAAACTTGGGCTGATGCCATTACTTCACCGCCAAGTTGAAGCCCTGTCCGGCGGTCAACAACAGCGCGTCGCCATCGCCCGCGCCTTAGCCCATAAACCGACATTGCTACTTGCCGACGAACCCACAGGTAACTTAGATGATGTATCGGGTAAGCAAGTCATGGCATTACTGTGTGAACTGGCACGGGAAAGCCAAACCAGTATCTTAATGGTTACTCACAGTGAAGAGTGCGCCGCCTTCATGCAAAAACGTTGGCACTTATCCCAAGGTGCAGTCGCTATCTATGAACAATAAACCGCTCACTAAGGCGACTCCCACAGAACTTAAGCAGATAGAACTTAAGCAAACTTGGCTGAGGCTGACGTGGCTCAGCCTAAAGGTGTTTATCGCCCATTATCGTCATGCGCCCTTGCAGGCGTGCGCGATTCTACTCGGTATCGCCTTGGCCGTGACTCTGCTGATTGGGGTTAAAGCGACCAACGACAATGCGGTGCGCAGTTATAGCGATGCGACTGAGCTTTTGAGCCAGCGTGCCGATGTACTACTTACTCCGCCCCTTGGACAAAACACCTTAGATGAATCTGTTTATTTCGCCTTAAGACGAGCCGGATTAAGTCAGGGTCTCGCCGTGGTGAATGGCAAAATTTCCGGTAAGAATGGTCAGTTTTGGCAACTGGAAGGCAGCGATTTGATTGCCGCATTAACGCTACAAAAATCGAGAAGTCACGCCTCGACTGAAACGCAGTCAACGACCTCGCCGCAGATGAATGAGTTACCGCTTGCCGATCTCCTCAACGGCGCCCCCACAGTAATAATGAGCCGCAGTCTAGCCGCCAAAGTTGCGCCCGACGGTAAACTTGTTTTAGAAAATAACACCTTAGATGTCATTGCAATTGATGATAATTTTGGCCTCGGCAGCGCCATCTTGGCCGATATTTCCCTCGCCCAGCAATTACTGAACATGCAAGGCCGATTAAGCTATATCGCCATGTTCAGCGAGCGAGAAAACTTACCTCAACTAAAATCCCAACTCGACGCTTTAGGGATTACGCCGCAAAAGGCCAGTTTTAGCCAGCAAGATCAAGGCCAAGCACTGATAGCGCTGACCCGCAGTTTTCACCTTAATCTCAATGCCATGAGCATGTTAGCCTTCGTTGTCGGCCTTTTTATCGCCTACAACGGTGTGCGCTACAGCCTAATGAAACGGCAAAAACTGTTAGTGCAGTTATTACAACAGGGAATCGAGCGCCGCGCCTTGATGACGGCGCTGATGTTAGAATTAATTTTGTTGGTTGTCATAGGCTCAAGTTTGGGCTTTATCAGTGGCTTGCAACTCAGCCACTGGCTGCAACCTATGGTCGCCATGACCTTAGAGCAAATGTATGGCGCCCACTTACTCCCCGGTATTTGGCAATGGACTTGGCTTATCGAGGCAATTGCCCTCACCTTAGGCGCTGCGTTCGCCGCTTGCTTGCCCTTGTATTTAGATCTTACGCGCCAAGCATTGGCACAAGGGGCGAATCGTTATCAGCAAATGCAGGCACACCGCAAAACTCATAGCATTCAATTTGCCTTAGCCTGTGGTTTACTGACCGTAGCGGCGCTGCTGTTTCCCTTCAGTCAAAGCTATAACATCAGCTTAGTGTTGCTCGGTATCGTCGCTATCGCGATCCCCTTGTTGTTGCCGCAATTATTGCATTGGGGTGTCAGTGCGTTAATGCCCTTGGCGCGCCCCGGACTTTGGCAATATCTGCTCGCCGAAACCCGTGAGCTTATCGCACCGCTCTCCCTTGCTATGATGGCAATCTTGCTGGCGCTCAGTGCCAATGTGTCGATGAACACCCTAGTGGGTAGCTTTGAGCAAACCCTGCGGACTTGGCTAGAAACCCGCTTGCATGCCGATCTCTATATTCGCCCACCGAGCCAGCGCATCGACACGATTCAAACCCAACTGATGCACGATCCTAGAGTCAGCGGTCTTTATCAGCAGTGGCAAATTGAAGCCCAGCTTTCACTCCCAGCATCGACGGATAATTCGAGCGAGTTGACGATTCCAATTAGCCTCCTTAGCCGTGATGAATATTCGATTCGCCACACCAGTGCACTAAAAGAAAGCCTGCCGACTCTGTGGAAATCCTATTTTAGTGCCCCCGTAATCTTAGTGAGCGAGCCCTTAGCCATCAAATACCAATTGCAGCTTGGCGATAGCGTGTCATTGGATGCGCTTAAGAAAACCGGTAACAGCCAAGCCATTATCGGCGGCATTTATTATGACCACGGCAATACCCACAACGAGGTAATTATCAGCCAGCCACTCTGGCAAAAGGCACAATTACCTGTACTGCCAATCAGTTTGGCGGCGAATTTTTATGGTAAAGAGCAAGGCAGTAAGATCAGTGAAGCACAGCTCGATGAACTACAAATCCAACTGGCTGCCGAGTTAGGCTTATCGCAAGCGCAAATCTACAGCCAAACTAAGATTAAAACCCAAGCTATCGCCATGTTTAAGCGGACTTTTTCGATTACCTTAGTGCTGAATAGTTTGACGCTGATTGTCGCCGCAATTGGCCTTTTTAGTGCCTGCTTAATGTTAACTCAGGCAAGGCAGGCACCACTGGCACGGCTCTATTCCCTAGGTGTGAGTCGTAATGCGCTGCGCGCTATGGTGTTTATGCAGATGCTGATTGTAGTGCTGATCACTTGTCTGCTCGCTATGCCAACGGGTGCACTGCTAGGTTACCTGCTCATCAACAAGATCACCTTGCAAGCCTTTGGCTGGACGATAAAAATGATTTGGGATTGGCAAGCCTATGGCAAAGCAATACTGATTGCCTTAACCACCTGCACCTTAGCCGTGCTCTTGCCGCTGTATTGGCAAACCCGCAAGCCACTGGTCGCCAGTCTGCAGCAGGAGACCCTATGATGAAAACACTCAGTATTGCATGGGCAGTGGTTGGGTTAATGCTTATCGGCGGCTGTGATAAAACGCCATCGACGCAAAACACTCAGTCCAAATCCATTGCCAATGTGGTGGGGAAAACCTCTACTAATCAAGATGATTTGGCCTTTACCCCTGTCGTTCCCGGCTATAGATTTGAATTTCCGCGAGCTCACTTGGCGCACAATAACTTTCGCCAGGAATGGTGGTATCTGACCGCCAATTTAACTACAGAAACAGGTGAGCAACTCGGCGCCCAGTGGACGCAGTTTAGAGTCGCCCTAAAACCCACAGATTTGCAAGCAACAGTACCGCAAGCAACAGATGTGGTTCCTCAAAGTGAATCCACTTGGGTGACTCAGCAGCTTTACTTAGCCCATAGCGCATTAACCTCGAGTAATGCTCACCTCGCCCATGAAAAATGGTCACGCCGTCATAGCGAGTTTGCCGAGGTTAAATTGGAACCCTATCAAATCCGCCTTGATAACTGGCGCTGGCAGAGCGAAACCAATGCACTCTTTCCCGCGACCTTAACGGTGGAGAATCCTGATTTTAGCTATCGACTTCAGCTTAATAGCCAAGCGCCACTGCAATACCAAGGCGTTAACGGCTATAGCCTTAAAAGCCGCGATGGCCAAGTGGCCTCTTACTACTACAGCCAGCCCTTTATTGAAATTTCAGGTGAAATCAACCGCAATGGCAAAGTGGAGCGAGTCACAGGCCAAGGTTGGCTCGACAGGGAATGGAGCTCGCAATTTCTCACTAAAACGCAACAGGGCTGGGATTGGTTCGCGCTCAGATTAAACGATGGCTCGACGCTGATGTTGTTTCAGTTACGGGATCAGTCTCCAGCAGAGAATACAAAGAATGCGCCTATCTCGGCATTTTATAGCGCCAGAAGAATGTTTGCCGATGGCACTGGGCGCAGTATTAATTCCACCGACAATCCTAATGACATACAGATGACGCCACTGAAATGGCAACACACAGTCAATGGCGACTATCCCGTCAGCTGGCGGGTAAAAATCCCCAGCGAGAATATCGATCTCACCATCACCCCGCTCAATCCTAATAGCGCTATGCCATTATCGACGCCCTACTGGGAAGGACCAGTGCAACTCTCTGGCAGCCATACTGGTACAGGTTATATGGAACTGACGGGCTATTGAGCCCAAACATAGTTCTTATAACCAGAAATGCTAAGTCAGCGCGAAGTAACATAACAAGATCGTTATTCAGAGAATGATCTTAAGCTGCTGTTGTATAAAGACATCGCAACACGCAATACGTGACCAAGCCCACAATAACACCCTATTTGCGATCGAGTTCAAGACTAATAATCAACCAATTGTTGCATTTTAATGTCAACCCAAATACATTATCATAAATTGAAATGACAACGTTGTCATAACGTACAGATAACAGTTTAACTCTCACGTTAATGAGTAACTGCAATACGCATCAACCAGCACAAATGGAGTTGTGAATGAGTTCTATCATCCGCATAGAGAAAGGTTTTACCTTAATTGAACTCATGATCGTCGTAGCCATCATCGGCATTCTCGCCGCTATCGCTATCCCTTCTTTTTCCGAATACCTAAAGCAAGGTCGTCGTTTCGATGCCCAGCAATATTTGATGACGAGCGTGCAAGCATTAGAACGCAATTATTCCCGTCAAGGTAAGTATCCTGCTGCGCAAACCTTAACCAACAGTCCTTACTACACTTTTAGCTACACACCGGCGGACGACAAGTTAAGTTTCTCCCTCTCGGCAGTCCCAACCAGCCGCCAATCGGATAGCTGTGGCACCTTAAGCATTAATCAGAAAGGCGTGCGAACTCCTGCTGCCAATTGTTGGACAAATTAAATGTCGAACACGTGGAATCAAGGATTTACCTTAGTTGAGCTTATGGTTACCGTCGCGATTATCGGTATTTTAGGCAGCTTAGCACTCCCTTCGTACCGCGATGTTATGGCACGTGAACAGCTAACCGCTGCCGCGAATGAATTGGTCTCTAGCTATAAATTTGCCCGCAGCGAAGCGATAAAACGCAGCACTTCAATTACCCTCACGGCAACAGAAGCGGGACTTTGGGTCATTAAAGATAGCGACGATAACGAATTGAAGGTTTTTACGCCCCCGACACGTGGGGTTGCTGTAACAGGACTGGCTAGTATCAGTATCAGTGCCACGGGCAATACAGCCAAAACCAGTATTTCATTGGCGAACAGTCAAGGTGAAAACATGAATTTATGCATTTTACCGAGCGGCCAAAGTCAGCTTCAGAGCGGGGATTGTGCATGAAAGCCTTTAATCACATAGGTAAAAAACACCTTGGCTTTACCATGACAGAAGTTTTAGTCTCACTCGTGGTATCAGTCACTTCATTGCTTGCACTGGCAAAAGCGCAGCTATCATCGCTACAACATGCCACCAATAGCTTTCAATACACAGTTGCCACAGTGCAAGCGCAAAATGTCATTGAACAGATTTGGCCAAGGTTATGCGAAGTGCAAAAGCAACCCGCCCGCTTCGAAGATATCAATTTTAGAGCCAGTTTAAGCCAAGATTTCCCCGTAGGCTTTGACTTAGTGTTACCCGCCACTTATCAAGACAACATGGCAATTACTGTGACTTGGCAAGATGGTCGAGTCGATACCGATAATAGCGTCAGTCTTAACGCCAGTTTTCCCCATCTGTGTAAGGCCTAACTGTGATTTCAGCTCATCACACTCAATGGAGACACATTAAACCCGCCTTAAGACAATCGGGGTTTAGCTTATCCGAACTGATGATTGCCATGGTATTAGGGCTGATCATCATGATCGCTGTGATCAATTTCTTTGCGCCACTTAAGGCCACCGTTGAGGAAAGTAAACGTCTAGAAAATGCCGCTGACGCCTTAAGATACGCCACGCTAACGCTCAGTAAAAGCATCAAACAGGCTGATAACGTCGCAAATGTATCGGCTAACGAACTCGTCTTAAGCACGCTCGCCTCTGCAAGCCAACCGAGTATTAGCTGCTTAGGCCAAAGTAAAACCGCTGATTACATTGAAACATTTAGCTTTATGGCACCTAACTTATCCTGCAACGATGGTGATGGAGCGCAAACACTCCTCACCGGGCTAGAAGCGGTTCACTTCTCGCAAGCTGGTGAACTCGTCAGTATCAATCTGAAGCCCTTAGCTTCGCCGACGCAATATGGTCAGGGTATTAGCTTGCAGGTCGCACTGCGTAAACCCCTTTGGCAACAAGCCATTAATTCACAACAAGTGCCATAGGCACGAGGAAGCACAGACATGCACACGGAACGTTCATTTGCTCACGCTTCGCCACCTCGCGGCAGTATCAATAAGCAAAAGGGTGCAGTGTTACTTATCGTCTTAGTCTTCAGCCTATTAGCCAGTTTATTAGTCGTGACATCACTGCGAGATAACTTAGTACAAGAGCGACTGAGCGGGAACTTCCAGAAACAAGTCAATGCACAACTCACCGCCGAACAAGGCATGTATGAAAGCTATAACACCCTCAAAGCGACTTTAATTAAAGTGCCCCAAAGCACGGCAGCCTCTTTAAATGACAGCCTGCCAAAAAGTGCCTCAGGCAGTATCGACAGCAGCGCTTATACGTTGACAAAAACCGTGACCCCGAGCGCCGAACTCAGCGTCAACAGCACAGGGCAACACTTAGAAGGTCAGGCCAAACTCAATGCACTCTTCGCCCTAAAAGGCGCAAAGGGCAATAACATTTTTAACGATGCTATCGTTTCCTGCGAGAGCCTCAATCTCACCGGCAGTAGCACAATCGATGGTTACGACTCACGTAAAGGCGCCTACGGCGATAGCTTCAACAATGCTCAAGGTAACAGCCAACTCAATAAGCATGGCAAAGGCAATGTGACGACGGTTGAACCGAATGCCGATGTAACCTTGTCGGGCAATTCGCCGATTTACGGCGATGTCAGTGCAACGGGAAATGTTACATTGACAGGCTCATCTTCATTAATGGGCAATATTCAGAGCAATAAAGATGTCATCTTAGGCACAGGTACTGTCGGGGGGAATATCGCTGCGGGTCAGAATTTCGAGCTAAAGAACAGTGGGACAGTTGAAGGCTCAGTGCAAGCCAATAACAACGCATCAACGGCTCCCGGTGCCAAAGTGAATGGGACGCTTCAATATGGCGGCGATGGTACCTTTCATCAAAATAGCAGCATTGGCCAAGCAGTGAAACAAGCGCCTAATGTCCCTCCCGTTCCCACTAAGTCCTGTGATCCATTAGATATTGGTGCCGTAATGGGAGGGTTTAAAATGCCCAACAATGGCGCGAGAACAATTGCATCGACTCAGAATGTTACCATTTCCCCAACGGGCTCGACTGCGAGTTCAGGTAACAGTAATGCGTTTCCTGCCCTGTCCTCAAGTTCAGAGAACATCTTCGGTTCTGAAACCCCAGTATTTAATCTCGACAGTTTAGTCATGAGTAGCGATGGTGTATTAAACATCAGCGGTGGGGATGTCACACTGATCATCAATGGTGACTTTAAAATGAGTGGCGCAAACCAACTCAATATCGCCCCGGGCTCAAGCCTAACGCTATTTGTGAATGGTGAGATTTCCTTTACGGCGGGTACCAACAACGGTAATAACATTAAAAGCCAAACCCTAACCAGCAGCAATAAACCGCCGTTAGCGATTTATTCGGGTTCAAATAAAGATGTGACTGTCAGTGGAAGCGTGCCGATTTACGCCGCGCTTTATGCGCCTAAATCCAAAGTCAATCTGCCCGGAGGTCCCGAAATCTTCGGTTCAGTAAGAGGAAAATCCATTACCGCCACGGGCAATGGCAAGATCCATTATGACAATGCCCTAGGCGAAGCCGATTTGGGCAGTGACAATGCCATTCCGCCTGCGATAGTGCTTAAAGGTTGGCAATATTTATAATCTTGAATTATTGGCTGTATCCCATATACGGCCAAGTACAACACACCTCATCAGCAATAAACTCACCGCTTAAATTTCAAACTGAGAGTTAGATCACTCGCAAAACTTTGATCCGGATCGACTATCGCTTGCAATACCTCTTGTGAGGTATACCCACATTTTTTATCAGGTCTAGACTCGCCAGTATCAGCACTCGGTTGCTCTCCTTTTTAATATTAAGCAAGCGAGTTAACGCCACTACAGGTCAGCCCTTATGAGTCAGGAATACCACGTCACCAGCCTTGTGGTGCATGCCGCACCTAAAGTCTTACAGCAGGTTGAAGCCAATATCCGCTCATTAATGGGCGCCGATATTCATGCGATTACGCCCGAAGGGAAATTGGTTGTCACCCTCGAAGGGAGTAGCCAAAGGGCGATACTCGACAATATTGAAGCCATCAATGCCCTGTCCGGCGTGTTATCTGCCAGTTTGATTTACCACCAAGTCGCACCTTTAGAACAAGAGAGTGAGGAAAGATTATGAGCATAAGCCGCCGCGAGTTTCTCAAGGCCAACGCAGCGGTTGCCGCCGCAACAGCCGTTGGTGTCACGCTTCCCATTAAAATGGTTGAAGCCGCCGAACAGCCAGACAATATCAAATGGGATAAAGCCCCTTGCCGCTTTTGCGGTGTGGGTTGTAGCGTATTAGTCGGCACCAAAGCGGGTAAAGTCGTTGCTACTAAGGGCGATCCTGAGAGTCCAGTCAACCGTGGCCTTAACTGTATTAAAGGTTATTTCCTATCAAAAATCATGTACGGCAAGGACAGATTAACAACGCCCTTGCTGCGGATGAAAGACGGCAAATACCATAAAGAAGGCGAGTTCACCCCAATCAGTTGGGATATGGCATTTGATACTATGGCAGCGAAATGGAAACACAGTCTCGCCACCAAAGGCCCGACGTCTGTAGGTATGTTTGGCTCAGGTCAATGGACTATTTGGGAAGGTTATGCCGCCTCTAAACTTCATAAAGCAGGTTTCCTTACCAACAATATCGACCCTAACGCACGCCACTGCATGGCCTCTGCCGTAGGCGGCTTTATGCGCACCTTCGGTATCGATGAGCCCATGGGTTGCTATGACGATTTAGAAGCCGCCGATCAGTTTGTGCTTTGGGGCGCAAACATGGCCGAGATGCACCCAATTCTGTGGGCACGTTTATCCGATAGACGTTTAAGCAGTCCAACTTGTCGCGTGCATGTGCTGTCGACCTTTGAAAATCGCAGCTTCGATTTGGCAGATAATCCTATGGTGTTCCGCCCGCAATCGGACTTAGTGATCCTCAACTTTATTGCCAATTACATTATTCAAAATAACGCAGTTAATACTGACTTTGTCACTAAACACACTAAGTTTGCCTTAGGCGTTGACGATATCGGCTATGGCCTGCGTCCAGAGCATCCATTAGAGAAAAAAGCCAAAAATCCAGGAAATGGTAAATCAACTCCAATTAGCTTTGACGAGTACGCCAAGTTTGTCAGCACTTATACGCTGGAATATGCCGCCAAGATGAGTGGTGTTGAGCCCGAAAAATTAGCAACCTTAGCCAAGGCCTATGCCGATCCTAACGTTAAAGTGATGAGTCTGTGGACCATGGGCATTAACCAGCATGTTCGCGGTGTATGGGCCAACAACATGCTCTACAACATCCACTTACTCACGGGCAAAATTGCTACACCAGGTAACAGTCCATTCTCGTTAACGGGACAACCTTCGGCTTGCGGGACTGCCCGTGAAGTGGGGACTTTCGCCCATCGTTTACCCGCCGATATGGAAGTCACTAACGACAAACACCGCGCCATTACCGAAAAGCTATGGCAAGTGCCTGCTGGGACAATTCCCGCAAAACCTGGCTACCATGCCGTACTCCAGAGCCGAATGCTCAAAGATGGCAAGCTCAACTGCTACTGGACCATGTGTACCAATAATATGCAGGCTGGCCCCAACATCGACGATGAAATTTATCCGGGTTTCCGTAATCCAGAAAACTTTATCGTGGTTTCAGATCCCTACCCAACCATCACAGCCATGGCGGCGGATTTGATTTTGCCAACGGCAATGTGGGTCGAGAAAGAAGGCGCTTACGGCAACGCTGAGCGCCGCACCCACATGTGGCACCAACAGGTTAAAGCCCCCGAAGGCGCGACCTCAGATCTGTGGCAATTAGTCGAGTTTTCAAAACGCTTTAAAGTCTCTGAAGTCTGGCCAGCTGAGTTGATCGCTAAGCAACCAGAATATGCGGATAAAACCTTATATGAAGTTCTATTCGCCAACGGCGTGATCGACAAGTTCCCCACATCGGATTGCAAAGCAGATCTCAACGATGAGAGCGAACACTTTGGTTTCTATCTGCAGAAAGGCATTTTTGAAGAATACGCCACATTCGGTCGTGGTCACGGCCATGATCTAGCTGACTTTGACCGTTACCACGAAACCCGCGGCCTGCGCTGGCCAGTCGTTGATGGCAAAGAAACCCTGCGCCGTTTCGTTGAGGGGAGCGACCCTTATGTCAAAGCGGGTGAAGGCTTTAAATTCTATGGCAAACCCGATGGTAAAGCGGTGATTTTCGCCCTGCCCTATGAGCCCGCCGCCGAAGAGCCGAATGAAGAATACGATTTGTGGATGTCGACCGGCCGCGTGTTAGAGCACTGGCACACAGGCTCGATGACAGCGCGCGTACCCGAGCTTTACCGCGCCTTTCCCGATGCGCAGATTTTTATGCACCCAGAAGATGCCAAAGCCCGCGGTGTACAACGCGGTGATGAAGTCATAGTGGCATCACCACGCGGTGAAGTAAAAACCCGTGTCGAGACCAAAGGCCGTAACAAACCGCCACGCGGCGTGGTATTTATGCCTTTCTTCGATGCACGCCAGTTAGTCAACAAACTGATATTGGATGCGACCGATCCCCTGTCAAAAGAAACTGACTTTAAAAAATGCCCAGTGAAAGTATTCAAGGCGGAGAATAACCAATGAGAAAAATACTCACCTTAACTGCGTTACTTATCGGCATAGCGGGCTGTTCCGGTCAGCAAGCCGACACCAATGCAGCGCCAGTTAATATTCAATCCCTCGCAGGAAACATGGCGATCACCGACATTCGCCCAGCCGATGCTATGGCGATTTATCCTAATCGCGGCTCCGCCATTGAGCGCAGCTTTAGCGAGCAACCACCGCTCATCCCACATAAGGACGATTACAAGATCACCTTAGATAAAAATGGTTGTTTAAGCTGCCATAGTTGGGACAAGGCAAAACGCATGAAAGCCACGCCTGTTGCTAAGTCCCATGTGATTGATGATAAAGGCACAGTTAACGGGCATAACTATTTCTGTACACAATGCCACGTCGCTCAAGCCGAAAACAAACAACCACTCGTGGAGAATCAGTTCTCCGACAAGTAAATCACTATCCCACACAGCAAAGCCACCCGAATTTATGAGGGTGGCTTTTTGCTATTTAAGCATCCCATCGTAATGAGTTGGCATGCAGTCATAATGAAGTATTCAAGTAAATATAAGACTAAACGTCTATCGCGAGTTAAGAGCTCGTTGCTGAACGGTACTTTCACGAAGGAAGGGATTGAGCATAAGTTAAAACGGCTAAGTGAGAATCGAGGGACATGAAGATAAGAGCAGAATCTAAAACGCAGAAAAGAAAAACCCAGCCTAGGCTGGGTTTACTTGTTGTTTTGCTTTATGCAAATCACCCGCTGGAGCCGTTTTAGTTACTTGCGCCGCTTTTGCTTTTTGCACATCTTTTGCCACAGGCATAGCCGCCTGCCACAAAGCACCTACCCACAGACTTGAACTTGATTTCATCGGTATTCCCCTGTTTTGTTAACAAGGTCAAAGTAATACTTAGGCCATCATTAGTAAAATGAATAAATTCCATAATATGGATTCCATTTGAGCATGAACATCCCAATCAAGACCTTACAGTGTTTTCTGACCCTAGTGGAAACTGAAAACTTTACCCGCGCCGCGCAGAAATGTTTTATCACTCAGCCGACACTGAGCAAAATCATCCAAAGACTCGAGGAGAGCCTAGGGGAAACCTTGCTGATCCGAAATAACCAAAAGGTTGAGCTCACTCAGGCGGGGCAGCTATTTGAGCACAGTGCACGGGAAATCCTCGGCCAATGGCATAGATTGCAGGAGGACATGAGTAACCTCAGCGGTCTCAAATCGGGGCGGTTACGGCTGGGTGTATGTCCTATGATGAGCAGCCTTATCATAGGTTTGCTCACTAGCTACCGTAAACGTTATCCGGGGGTTGAACTACACATGTATGAATACGGCGGATTCGGCTGCGAGCAAGCCCTGCTCAATAACAGTCTCGATATTGCCTTTACCGCGCTACCCACGACCCATGAGACTGAACTCGTCAACCAACCCCTGACTAAGTACCCTTTACTCGCATGCTTGCCTGAGGGGCATCCCTTAGCCGAGAAAGACCACTTAAACTGGCAGGACTTCCAACCCTATCCTTTTATCCTCTATAACGAAGACTTCTCCCTCGCCAAGTTGATCAATCGCCTCAGCCGCAAAGCAGGTGTTCAGCTCAACATTGCCTTTCGCAGCGGCCAGTGGGATTTTCTCGCCGCCATGGTCGAAGCCGATATGGGCGTCGCCATTTTACCTGAGCCGATTTGCAATAGATTAAGCACCAGCAAACTGGTCTTTAAACCTATGCAACCCGCAATGACATGGGATCTGGCGCTTATTTGGCGACAAAGTTTACCTTTAACGCCCGCGGCCAAGGCCTTGCTCGAATTAAGTAAACAAAAGACTGAACGCTGAAGTGCTGAGAAGATAAAGCGAGAAATGACATTCTGTTAAACAAAGGGGTACGGAGCTTCGTCAGCCGAAGCTGGTAATGGCCGTTGGATCTCACCCATAAAAAAACCGCTGCTAGCCTAGAGGCCGACAGCGGTTTTTATTAGCTAACTAAGCTAATAAAATATTAGCTTAGTTAAGTTAAGAATTACTTCTTAGCTTCAGCAGCTTTACGTTCTTTAACTTGAGCAACAACTTTCTCAGCTACGCTAGCTGGACATTGGCTGTAGTGTGAGAACTCCATAGAGAACTGACCACGACCAGAAGTCATTGTACGTAAAGTACCGATATAACCGAACATTTCTGATAACGGTACGTCAGCTTTAACGCGAACACCTGTTACACCAGCAACTTGGTCTTTGATCATGCCGCGACGACGGTTTAAGTCACCGATCACGTCACCCACGTTGTCATCTGGGCTGAACACGTCAACTTTCATGATTGGCTCAAGAAGTTGTGGTTTAGCTTTAGCGATAGACTGACGGAAAGCGCCTTTAGCAGCGATTTCGAACGCGATTGCTGATGAGTCAACTGCGTGGAATGCACCGTCAGTTAATTCGAACTCAACGTCTAACACTGGGAAGCCAGCGATAGTACCTGTGTTCATCATGCTCGCGAAACCTTTCTCAACTGCTGGCCAGAATTCCTTCGGAACGCTACCACCAACTACTGAAGATTTGAACACGAAACCAGTGTTTGGCTCACCTGGGCGAATGATATATTCGATCTTACCGAATTGACCAGAACCACCAGATTGTTTCTTGTGAGTGTATTGATCTTCAACCATTTGAGTAATGGTTTCACGGTAAGCAACTTGTGGCTCACCTACGATCAATTCAACGCCATAAGTACGCTTCAGAATGTCTACTTTGATATCTAAGTGAAGCTCGCCCATACCTTTAAGGATGGTTTCACCTGAATCTTCGTCAGTTTCTACGCGGAATGATGGATCTTCAGCGATCATCTTACCGATAGCGATACCCATTTTCTCAGAACCGCCTTTATCTTTTGGCGCTACTGCGATAGAGATAACTGGCTCTGGGAACACCATAGCTTCTAACGTAACTGGGTGTTTAACATCACACAGAGTGTGACCAGTTTGAACGTTCTTCATACCCACGATAGCGATAATGTCGCCAGCTTGAGCTGATTCAATTTCGATACGGTCGTCAGCGTACATTTCGCACATACGGCCGATACGTTCAGTTTTGCCAGTCGCGCTGTTCAGGATGGTATCACCCTTCTTCAGACGGCCAGAGTAGATACGTACGAAAGTCAGGGCGCCGAAACGGTCATCCATGATTTTGAACGCTAACGCTTTCAATGGCTCTTCAGCAGAAACGATAGCGAATTCGCCAGTTTCGTTGCCTTCTTCGTCAGTCAGTGGTTGTGGATCAACTTCGTCTGGTGCTGGTAAATAATCAACAACAGCATCAAGAACCAGTTGCATACCTTTGTTCTTGAACGCAGAACCACAGTATGTTGGGAAGAATGCAAGTTTACGAGTACCAGTACGGATACAACGCTTGATGTCTTCCATAGAGGGCTCTTCGCCTTCCATGTACGCTTCCATCACTGCATCGTCTTGCTCAACCGCAGTTTCGATCAGCATTTCACGGTATTCTTCAACCATGTCAACCATATCAGCAGGTACGTCTAATACTTCGAAGTTTTCTGGCAGACCAGAATCATCCCACACGTATGCTTTACGAGTTAACAGGTCAACAACACCGGTGAATTCATCTTCAACACCGATTGGTAAAACCATAACCAGTGGAGTTGCAGCTAATACGTCTTTAGTTTGCTTAACAACACGTAAGAAGTCAGCACCCATACGGTCTAACTTGTTTACGAAGATGATACGAGCAACTTCAGATTCGTTCGCATAGCGCCAGTTAGTTTCTGATTGAGGCTCAACACCGCCTGAACCACAGAATACACCGATACCGCCATCAAGCACTTTCAGAGAACGATAAACTTCAACTGTGAAGTCAACGTGTCCTGGGGTGTCGATAACGTTGAAACGGTGATCTTTCCAGAAGCAACTTACAGCAGCAGACTGAATAGTAATACCGCGCTCAGCTTCCTGTACCATGAAGTCAGTGGTAGATTCACCATCGTGAACTTCACCGATTTTATGGATTTTACCGGTTAGCTTAAGGATACGCTCGGTGGTCGTGGTTTTACCCGCGTCAACGTGAGCGAAGATACCAATGTTTCTGTATTTGGATAATTCGGTCATGATTCAACTTTAATGAGTAGTTTAAGAAGTAGACGGAGTATGCGACAAACACCGACACACCGCACATCAGATTATTTTAGGCGCATATTGTAAATTGGAACCCTTCTCGGCGCAAATGGCTAGACTACTTTTTCACGATAAAGTCGCGTAATAATTTAAGAAAATGGTCATAAACACGAACTAAAACAAATGAGTAAAACACTTTAGCTTATTTTTCACCCAATCAATAAAAATCGTTAAATAAACCGCATTCTAATGGGATAAGGCGATTTTCAAGGGATTTCTATCATATCGTCAGTACAAACATCGAACATTAACCGACATGCATTACTGCTGGCGCAATAATGCTAATCCTTTCTTTAAAATAAAGATGACATCATTGATTCAACTGAGTGGAAGCCATTTGCTCAGATAACGGCAAATCACGCTTGTGTAAATATTTACTTGTCGGTGCACATTTGATTACGCCCTTGTGCTTTAGCGCGATAAAGCGCGCGATCAGCACGTTCAAAGCACAACATCATAGGTTCGTTATCGGCGAGCTTAGCGACGCCAAAACTGCAAGTTAACTGCACATTGTCAGTAAATTGATAATGTTTGATCCTCTCTGCTATCCGCACACACAAGCTTTCAACTAAGGGCAAAGATGACTGCTGACAGAGGATCACAAACTCTTCGCCGCCCCAACGGGCAACCACATCAGATTCACGCACACAGTGCTGTAGCACCTGCGACACTTGCTGAAGGATCCGATCCCCGACGTTATGCCCTAGCGTGTCATTAATCTCTTTAAAGTAATCGATATCAATCATCACCAGGCACATGCCTGCTCTGGCAGATTTATCATGCTGCTCGTTATTAATAAAAAGGCGATTAAAGTAATGTCGGTTATACAACTTGGTCAGGGGATCATGGGTAGATAAAAACTCGAGTTCGGCATTTGAAGCCTCAAGCTGCTGTCGTAAGGTTTCGAGCTGCTGATTCTTATCGGTGAGTCTACGGTTATATTGGCTAATAAAGTAAGTTCTCGCCCCCAACATTAGCAGCAACAAACACGTCGCGCAGATAACTTGATAAACAAGCGAATAGTTAGTCTCATCTATGACAGTCACATTATTCCACTTCTGATAAATCAAGATCCGCTCCTGCTCACTCACAGCATTTAAGGCCTTGTTTATCAAAGGTAACAAGGACTCTTGACCATAGGCAACCCCCATCCGCAACTCATCTTCTGGTCCGCCCCAACCGGCTATTTTCAAATGATTAAATCCCGTCTGTTGGATGTAGGAGTTAACCGAAAACATCGATCCCACAAACAGATCGGCACGTTTATCCAGCACCGACTGCAATCCTGCTGGCTCACTGGCCACGGTAAGCGTCTCAATTTGTGGATAGTAATGCTGAATATATTCGGCTAAACGATAACCTTTTGGCACGGCTAAAGTACGCGCCCCAATATTCTCAAATCCTTGCAAGAAAGGCTGATCTTTAAGTGACACCAATACATTAGGCGAGCGGAAATAGACATCACTGAAGTGCAGATAAGTCTCTCGTATCAGAGTTTTATTCAGCATAGGGGTTAAATCACACTGCCCGCTTTGCAAAAAAGATAAGGTCTCGGTCCAAGAGGAAGTCGGCACCAGCTGAAACTTAAGGGAGGAATGCGATTCGATATAATCAATATAGTCTGACGAAATACCCAGATGTTTACCCTCTCGGATTCCTTCATAGGGTAACCAGTCAGGATCAACGCAATAACGGACTGTCTGAATCGTGCTAACGCTAGTGTCTTGGCCAGCAAGCTTGGCATTTGCCATAGCTAAACGGTCGGCATGAGCCAGTAATGGCGTACACATCAATAGCGGCAATAACCTCAATAAGTCACGCAATTCCATTGATAGTTTCAACCTAAAAGCAGACGCTCGATGGGGAATGTAAAAAAAGTGTATACGTGAAAACCGCATAATACCAATTCCCATCATTGCGAGTGCGTAGCGGTTATTTATCAATAGTCGGTTCAAAACGCTGAAATATGTGTCTGCGCGACGGTGTTTAGACTGGAAAGAAAACCTCTTGAGTCAGGAAGGTTAACATCGCTATAAGTGACCATTGAGGCTAAATATCACTTTTTTCAGATTTGGGCTTTCAGCTTTAATGAGCCTAACTGGACGCATATCGAGGATGTACCTGTCTATAAAGATAAAGCAAACCCGCAATCGTTTTGGCAAAAGTGATATTGTCTAATATGCCGAAACGAAAAAAGCCTCTACATTGCTGTAGAGGCCTTCATCTTTATGTTGGCGGGTGAAATATCGCGCAGCGATAAGCCCATGAACGAGAGGCATGGATAATGGAATGGACCCATCCACTTTTAATCGGCCTCGCAATGGGCCACGATGTAGTCGCTAAAACTCATCAGAAAGAGGACGGGTCCACTTATGAAGATTACTACAATTGGTTTAGATATCGCAAAGTCTGTTTTTCATGCTGTTGGTGTCGATAAAGCAGGCAAGTTAATCAAAAAGAAAATGCTTAGACGCAAGGACTTACTTCCCTTTCTTGCTCAAATTGAGCCGTGTCTGATTGTGATGGAAGCCTGTAGTGGGGCAAATTATTGGGCCAGAGAATTTGAGCTGTTGGGCCATAACGTCAAGCTAATCGCACCTCAATTTGTGGTGCCTTTTCGGCAAGGTAATAAAAATGACTACAACGATGCCTTAGCCATCGCTGAAGCTGCGCAGCGACCCAGTATGCGGTTTGTAAAACCCAAAAGCGTTGAGCAGCAAGATGTGCAACTGCTCCACCGCATGCGCGAACGATTAACTAAACAATCAACCGCCTTAATCAATCAAGTCAGAGGGATGTTAGCGGAATACGGCATCGTGATAGCCAAGAGTAAATCGGCTTTTAAAGTACAGTTCCCAGATATTTTAGCGGATGAAACCAATGCGCTAACCACCAAAGGTCGGGCCATTTTTTATCAGTTATATGAAGAGTTTAGTGATATAGAAAAACGGCTTAAGGGTTGTGACGTTCAAGTGCTCACTGAAACTAAGAACAATGTGATTTGCCAGCGTTTAGAAACTATCCCAGGTATTGGTCCAGTCACCGCTACCGCCTTTTATGCCGCCGCAGGTGATGGTAAAGATTTCAGTAATGGTAGACACTTTTCAGCTTGGTGTGGCTTGGTTCCCAAGCAACACAGCAGTGGAGGTAAAGATAACCTCCTTGGAATAAGCAAGCGGGGAAATGCTTACTTACGTACCCTGTTCATCCACGGCGCCAGAGCTGTGTTACAGCACAGTTGTCATAAACAGGATAAATTTAGTTGCTGGGCAATCCAGTTAGCAGAACGCCGAGGTTTTAACCGAGCCTGTGTAGCCGTCGCCAATAAACTCGCGAGAATGGCATGGGTTATCGCGGCGCATGACGAAGAATATCGACTTCCAGTATAGTGCTGAATAGATTCAATAAACGTTAATAATTAACCAACCAGCAAGTTGCTAAGACACTTGAATTGATGATGAGACAGTCAGACTGATCTACTGAAAACCTTAGCTCGGCATAGGCTCATAATGAAGCCGCAAGGATGATAATGAAGCCGCAAGGATGATAATGAAGCCGCAAGGATGATAAGGACAGTAGAAGCAGATATCCATCAGGGCCAGAGGCATACCTCAATAACAGGCCGAATATATGGGTGCAATGAACTCTTCTCAAAATCGCTATCGAATGTCTTGCAAACCGGATGGGTCCATATATGCCGAGCTGGGCTGTTAAGCAGGGATGCTGCTGGACGGGACGGCCGCGACGATTGAAATAGATAAATTCCAGATACGAAAGCCCTAACATTGCTGCTATACCAATTACATTAATTAACTGGTCAGCGTTGCCCACTGTCTAGTACACAATTCTATCACTCTTATTTTCTTCTCAATGAAGGTATTCCATGCGGCTAGAACACTGCTCGACAATGTCGTCATAGCCACTAAAACAACGATTGGCTAACACATTCTGACGCAGCCATTGCTATACCTGCTCTATTGGATTCAACTCCGGTGAATAAGGAGGCAACTTGAGGAGGGTGAGATTGTCAAAGTCATCGGTCAAATCCTGTTGATGCCAGCCTGCTCCGCCCATAATAACCAGCACGTGGCGTCCGAATGGTGTTGCGGTTGAGATCAGCTTTAAATGTTCGTACATATATTCGCGATTGGCATGTGGGGCAATAATGGCTTGTGTCGCGCCGGTTGTTGGGCACACAGCGCCATATAAATAAGCAGATTAAATTGTTGCTGCCTGACAGCCCTTGGACGAGTGCCTTTCTTAGCCCAAATACAGGTGGTTGTATTCTGTTGGCCAAATCGGGCTTAATCTTGAAACCAAACATCAATGCGATCGAGCGCAACATGCCCAGGCGTGTTAAGGATCGTTGCCATCCGGAAGTTTTTTAAAAGCCTCTTGTGCCGCTTCGGATTGTTTGGGGTGGCGAGAGCGAGTGGTCATCCATGAAAAGCCGAGTTGATGTAGCAAACGATAGATATTCGCTTGCTTGAACGTCACGCCAAATTCAGTCTGGATATAATGGCCGACGTCCTTGGCCATCAACCTGCCACCCTATTCTGGTAAGCTTTGGTGCTGTACGAACATTTTGAGCTTAGCTTGTTGTGCGGTGGACAATATCGAAGGACGGCCCGGATTAGGCGTATCGTCTAGACCACTTAAACCTTGAGCTAAATAGGTGGATATCCATCGATTCACACTGGTTCTACTGACCCTGAGCATGCTTGTGATAGCGGTACGAGAATGACCTTCGCTGAAATTAAGTAAGGCAAGATAGCGCATACGTTTGCGTGCGCTTTTCTCTGATTTCACTAAGGCTGCAATGTTGGGATTATTCATATTTCGTATGATTAAAAAGTGACAACTAATTAGATCACATAATTAATATATATGATATAAATTGAGGACAAACTAGGCTGAAATTGACAAATTGCTGACGCAAAAAAGCCAGCTTATTCAGCTGGCTTCGTTACATCTCAATGAGATAATTAGGCGCTTGGCGATGACCTACTCTCACATGGGGAGACCCCACACTACCATCGGCGCGTTTGCGTTTCACTTCTGAGTTCGGGATGGGATCAGGTGGTTCCACAAGGCTATTGTCACCAAGCAAATTCTGTTTATTACCGTGTCCATCTCTGGACCACGTTAATAATAATTCGGAAAGCTGATTTGCTTTGTTTGAGTTCGCACTTCATCAAGTGTCGATATTCTGTCTAAGGCTTTCAGTAAAACCCATCTGGGTTGTATGGTTAAGCCTCTCGAGTCATTAGTACATGTTAGCTCAACGCCTCACAACGCTTACACACCATGCCTATCAACGTCCTAGTCTCGAACGGCTCTTTAGAGGAATTAAATTCCTAGGGATGACTCATCTTAGGGCTCGCTTCCCGCTTAGATGCTTTCAGCGGTTATCGATTCCGAACGTAGCTACCGGGCAATGCCATTGGCATGACAACCCGAACACCAGCGGTTCGTCCACTCCGGTCCTCTCGTACTAGGAGCAGCTCCCTTCAATCATCCAACGCCCACGGCAGATAGGGACCGAACTGTCTCACGACGTTCTGAACCCAGCTCGCGTACCACTTTAAATGGCGAACAGCCATACCCTTGGGACCGACTTCAGCCCCAGGATGTGATGAGCCGACATCGAGGTGCCAAACACCGCCGTCGATATGAACTCTTGGGCGGTATCAGCCTGTTATCCCCGGAGTACCTTTTATCCGTTGAGCGATGGCCCTTCCATTCAGAACCACCGGATCACTATGACCTACTTTCGTACCTGCTCGACGTGTATGTCTCGCAGTTAAGCTGGCTTATGCCATTGCACTAACCGTACGATGTCCGACCGTACTTAGCCAACCTTCGTGCTCCTCCGTTACTCTTTGGGAGGAGACCGCCCCAGTCAAACTACCCACCAGGCACTGTCCCTAATCCCGATAAGGGACCTAGGTTAGAACATCAAAACTACAAGGGTGGTATTTCAAGGACGACTCCATCATGACTAGCGTCACAACTTCAAAGTCTCCCACCTATCCTACACATGTAGGTTCAATGTTCAGTGCCAAGCTATAGTAAAGGTTCACGGGGTCTTTCCGTCTAGCCGCGGGTATACGGCATCTTCACCGCAATTTCAACTTCACTGAGTCTCGGCTGGAGACAGCGTGGCCATCATTACGCCATTCGTGCAGGTCGGAACTTACCCGACAAGGAATTTCGCTACCTTAGGACCGTTATAGTTACGGCCGCCGTTTACCGGGGCTTCGATCATGAGCTTCTCTTGCGATAACCCAATCAATTAACCTTCCGGCACCGGGCAGGCGTCACACCGTATACTTCCTCTTGCGAGTTTGCACAGTGCTGTGTTTTTGATAAACAGTTGCAGCCACCTGGTATCTGCGACTCCCGTCAGCTTAGAGAGCAAGTCTCATCACCAACAAGAGCGTACCTTCTCCCGAAGTTACGGTACCATTTTGCCTAGTTCCTTCAGCCGAGTTCTCTCAAGCGCCTTGGTATTCTCTACCCGACCACCTGTGTCGGTTTGGGGTACGATTCCCACTAACCTGAAGCTTAGAAGATTTTCCTGGAAGCATGGCATCAACTACTTCAGTCCCTTAGGACCTCGTCATCAGCTCTCAGCGTGTACATTAAAGTACGTGTTCCCGGATTTGCCTAAGAACACCGCCTACCACCTTAAACGCGGACTACCAACGCCGCGCTAGCCTAGCCTTCTCCGTCTCTCCATCGCAGTTAGCGGAAGTACAGAAATATTAATCTGTTTCCCATCGATTACGCCTTTCGGCCTCACCTTAGGGGTCGACTCACCCTGCCCCGATTAACGTTGGACAGGAACCCTTGGTCTTTCGGCGAGGGGGTTTTTCACCCCCTTTATCGTTACTCATGTCAGCATTCGCACTTCTGATACCTCCAGCGTGGGTTACCCCTTCACCTTCAACGGCTTACAGAACGCTCCTCTACCGCGCACAGTAAACTGTGCACCCGTAGCTTCGGTGACTAGCTTAGCCCCGTTACATCTTCCGCGCAGGCCGACTCGACTAGTGAGCTATTACGCTTTCTTTAAATGATGGCTGCTTCTAAGCCAACATCCTAGCTGTCTAAGCCTTCCCACATCGTTTCCCACTTAGCTAGTACTTTGGGACCTTAGCTGACGGTCTGGGTTGTTTCCCTTTTGACGACGGACGTTAGCACCCGCCGTCTGTCTCCCGAGTAGTACTCATTGGTATTCGGAGTTTGCAAAGGGTTGGTAAGTCGGGATGACCCCCTAGCCTTAACAGTGCTCTACCCCCAATGGTATTCGCTCGAGGCGCTACCTAAATAGCTTTCGAGGAGAACCAGATATCTCCCGGTTTGATTGGCCTTTCACCCCCAGCCACAAGTCATCCGCTAATTTTTCAACATTAGTCGGTTCGGTCCTCCAGTTGATGTTACTCAACCTTCAACCTGCCCATGGCTAGATCACCGGGTTTCGGGTCTACACCTTGCAACTAAACGCGCAGTTAACACTCGGTTTCCCTACGGCTCCGCTATTCGCTTAACCTCGCTACAAAATGTAAGTCGCTGACCCATTATACAAAAGGTACGCAGTCACGGTCTCAAGAACCGCTCCCACTGCTTGTACGTATACGGTTTCAGGTTCTATTTCACTCCCCTCACAGGGGTTCTTTTCGCCTTTCCCTCACGGTACTGGTTCACTATCGGTCAGTCAGGAGTATTTAGCCTTGGAGGATGGTCCCCCCATATTCAAACAGGATGTCACGTGTCCCGCCTTACTCGTTTTCATCAATGGTTAGTTTTCATGTACGGGGCTATCACCCTGTGCCGCTGTGCTTTCCAACACATTCCACTAACACCCCACTGACTTAAGGGCTAATCCCCGTTCGCTCGCCGCTACTAGGGGAATCTCGGTTGATTTCTTTTCCTCCGGGTACTTAGATGTTTCAGTTCCCCGGGTTCGCCTCGCAACACTATGTATTCATGTTGCGATAACAGCTTATGCTGCTGGGTTCCCCCATTCGGACATCGTTAGCTCAAATGCTTGTTACTAGCTCGCCAACGCTTTTCGCAAGTTACTACGTCCTTCATCGCCTCTGACTGCCAAGGCATCCACCGTATACGCTTAGTCGCTTAACCATACAACCCAAATGAGTTTCACTCATCGAGCCGTATTGCGACCAGCTTGGTTTTACTTGTCTCACTTCCGACCAAGAAAGTGGACGCGCCTTAGACGTAAACTATTCAACAAAGAATAATTTACTTTTGAATATTCAAGACACTTAATAAAGTGTTTGAGAACTCATGATGCAAACGTTTCCACGTTTACATCGGTTTGTAAGTAACATGACGACAGACATCATCACATTACATACTATCAGCTTTCCAAATTGTTAAAGAACAATGCTAACCGGCTCGCGGCGCATTCAGCTCTGACTTCTCCTAAGAGAAGATAAACAAGCAATCTGTGTGAACACTCAAAAACACGGATGTTTTTGTGTCGACTCGGCACGGATGCCATGTTGTCGACCCAACAAGCGTAAGTTAGTCGTATAGGTAAGGAGGTGATCCAGCCCCAGGTTCCCCTAGGGCTACCTTGTTACGACTTCACCCCAGTCATGAACCACAAAGTGGTGAGCGCCCCCCCGAAGGTTAAGCTACCCACTTCTTTTGCAGCCCACTCCCATGGTGTGACGGGCGGTGTGTACAAGGCCCGGGAACGTATTCACCGTGGCATTCTGATCCACGATTACTAGCGATTCCGACTTCATGGAGTCGAGTTGCAGACTCCAATCCGGACTACGACGAGCTTTGTGAGATTAGCTCCACCTCGCGGCTTTGCAACCCTCTGTACTCGCCATTGTAGCACGTGTGTAGCCCTACTCGTAAGGGCCATGATGACTTGACGTCGTCCCCACCTTCCTCCGGTTTATCACCGGCAGTCTCCCTAGAGTTCCCACCATTACGTGCTGGCAAATAAGGATAGGGGTTGCGCTCGTTGCGGGACTTAACCCAACATTTCACAACACGAGCTGACGACAGCCATGCAGCACCTGTCTCACAGTTCCCGAAGGCACACCTGTATCTCTACTGGCTTCTGTGGATGTCAAGAGTAGGTAAGGTTCTTCGCGTTGCATCGAATTAAACCACATGCTCCACCGCTTGTGCGGGCCCCCGTCAATTCATTTGAGTTTTAACCTTGCGGCCGTACTCCCCAGGCGGTCTACTTAATGCGTTAGCTTGAGAGCCCAGTGTTCAAGACACCAAACTCCGAGTAGACATCGTTTACGGCGTGGACTACCAGGGTATCTAATCCTGTTTGCTCCCCACGCTTTCGTGCCTGAGCGTCAGTCTTTGTCCAGGGGGCCGCCTTCGCCACCGGTATTCCTCCAGATCTCTACGCATTTCACCGCTACACCTGGAATTCTACCCCCCTCTACAAGACTCTAGTTTGCCAGTTCAAAATGCAATTCCCAGGTTGAGCCCGGGGCTTTCACATCTTGCTTAACAAACCGCCTGCGCACGCTTTACGCCCAGTAATTCCGATTAACGCTCGGACCCTCCGTATTACCGCGGCTGCTGGCACGGAGTTAGCCGGTCCTTCTTCTGTAGGTAACGTCACAGCAACAGCGTATTAAGCTGCTACCTTTCCTCCCTACTGAAAGTGCTTTACAACCCGAAGGCCTTCTTCACACACGCGGCATGGCTGCATCAGGGTTTCCCCCATTGTGCAATATTCCCCACTGCTGCCTCCCGTAGGAGTCTGGGCCGTGTCTCAGTCCCAGTGTGGCTGATCATCCTCTCAGAACAGCTAGGGATCGTCGCCTTGGTGAGCCATTACCTCACCAACTAGCTAATCCCACCTAGGTTCATCCAATCGCGGAAGGCCCGAAGGTCCCCTCCTTTCCCCCGTAGGGCGTATGCGGTATTAGCAGTCGTTTCCAACTGTTATCCCCCTCGACTGGGCAGATCCCTAGGCATTACTCACCCGTCCGCCGCTCGCCGGCAAAGATAGCAAGCTATCTTCCCGCTGCCGCTCGACTTGCATGTGTTAGGCCTGCCGCCAGCGTTCAATCTGAGCCATGATCAAACTCTTCAATTAAAGTTTTGTTGCTTCCGTCTTGCGACTTCAGCGGCTCAATGAATTCTGATTTTTTGTTTCTCGCACTCCTTATAAAAGAAGGGCTAAAACAAACTGTACATATTGCTATGAACACTCATTGTTACATTGATTTAAATTTTTGACTGCCAACCCGAAGGTTAAGCAGTTTCGATTAACTCAACACCTGTGAGTGCCCACACAGATCTCTTGTTTTATCTTGTTAAAGAGCAACTCAATATCCGTAAGAGGACGTGAGTACCACACTGAGCGCCGAACGCTTCCAGTTGGCTAGGGCTGCGTATTCTACGCATTTCCCGTTTCGCGTCAAGGAGTTTTTTCAACTTCTTGCTGCGATTGAATTAAGTGCCATTCTCAACAGAGAGTAAGGCATTCAATTCAACTTCAACCTAACTCGTCAGCTTGCTTTCGCTGTCTGCCGTGTCAGTGGATGCGCATTATAGGGAGCAGGAGATTTTGTGCAACCCCTATTTTAAGGAAATTTGCAGTTAATTCATATTCTTCAAGCTAGTCACAAGATACTCACCACTTACCCCCAAACTTATCCACACACCGCTCAATTTTGAGTCAGTTCCAGCTTAATATGAGGTTGGATTGGCCTGTATTACTACGGATAAGGCATAGGGGTTTTCGTTGATTATCGAGGCCAAAGGTAGGTTCTTGGTGCTGCCTGTTCAGTTTTAATAGGCGAACGGCGATTAAAGAGACTCTTTGCCGACTTAATCAGAAATACTGGTCTTACACAAAGCTGATACTGGTCACTTGTATATTATCAACTTATCTCTTGGCTCTAAGTTATACCAATCAAATTAAATATCTAATCAGTTCAGAGCCTCACAGGCATCCCAATCCAAGGCGCATTGACGCAGAAATGGTTATTCCCTTTTAAGTCAATGCAACACCGGAGTGGGATGCCTGTGTGGCTCCCGAAGGGCGGGTTTCAAAGCGCTTTATACTGCGTTCAAGGCTTTCGACAGAGCACCACTATGCCTTCAAGCCTTCGCCTTGTCTAAAGCGTATTGAACTCCCGCTGAATGAACAGATATTTAATACGATTGGTATTAATTCATTAAAACCGTCATATATTAAGAGTGTTAACCTTCTTTCATATATTGGCGCCAAATAACAATGCTAAAAAAATACCCGCCAGTGGCGGGTATTTTCTCATTCAGCTATTGCGTTAAACGCTGAGCTTATTCTTCAACTGGCGAGACCACGAAGAGTAAGTCACCTTGAGACACTTGCTGACCATTGCTGTTCAGGATGCGCTCGATGCGATACTTCTTATCCTCAGGGTACAGAATCGCACTCTGACGGTTAAAGCCGGCTAAGGTCACTTGCGAGAACATCTTCATCGCTTCTGTGAGTGCTAGCGTTTGATCGACTGTGACTATGTCACCTTCTTTCACGAAATCCGCTTCACCTGGCGCAGAAGAGGTATAGAAGATACCTGCGCCTTGGGCTAACACTTTCAGTTCGTTACTTTCACCAACACGCAGTGACTCAGTGTCCACTTCCACAGTTTCAGCAGCGGCTTCCATTTCAGCGATCAACGCAGGAATATCCAGCTCAGCCATTAAACGTGGCAGATAGTTAGTATCGTAAACACCTTCGTTGAAGGTGCCGTCTTTCAGGATAAGCTTGAGTAACGGAATGTTAGTCGCGATGCCTTTCAGCACTACGCTGTCTAAGTATTCGTACAGTTTGGCAATCACATCTTCACGGTTTTCACCGCGCATGATGATTTGCGCAATCAAGCTATCGTAGTATGGCGATACTTCTTTACCTGGCGCAGCAATCGAAATGATTTCCACATCTGGATGTTCTGGGAACACACATTCAGTGATCTTGCCTGGATTTGGGATCAGCTGCAGTATACCATGGCTATCGAGCGCCGCTTTCTCAGCCGTCACACGTACTTCCATCGCATAACCAATTTCTTTCGGCTCTAACGCTTCAATTGAACGGCCAGCTGCGATATCAAACTGCGCGCTAACGATATCAATACCTGACGTCGCTTCCGTTACTGGATGCTCAACCTGCAGACGCGTGTTCATTTCCATGAAGTAGACTTCGTTTGCATCTAAGTTATAGATGAACTCAACGGTACCTGCGCCCATGTAATCGGTCGCGTCACCTAAAGCACGGGTATAAGCCAGTACTTGTCTCTTCAGCTCATCTGGCAACATAGTTGAACCAGACTCTTCGACCACTTTTTGGTTGTTACGTTGAACCGAACAGTCACGCAAACCTAATACTTTGGCGTTGCCGAACTTGTCACGCAGTAACTGCACTTCGATGTGACGCAGCGATGTCACATATTTCTCTAGGTACAAGTCACCATTACCAAAGGCTGCAGCCGCTTCAGTCGCAGTTTTTTGGAATAGACCAATCATGTCTTCAGGGCGTTTCACTACCTGAATACCTTTACCGCCACCACCTTGTACCGCTTTAAGCAGTACTGGATAACCGATTTCGCTCGCCACGTTTATGGCTTGCTCAGCATTGGTCAGAATGCCATGAGAACCAGGCACTACAGGTACATTTTGCGCTTGTGATGTCTTAATGGCGTTCGACTTGTTACCCATAGTCGTCATTGAATGCACGCTAGGGCCAACAAAGTTAACACCGTTATTCACACATAAGGCAGCAAACTGCGGGCTTTCAGATAAGAAACCGATACCTGGGTGCAATGCATCCACTTGCTCATACTCGGCTACTTTCAGCACTGAGTATGCGTTCAAGTAACTTTCGTCCGAGGTATTACCCCCTAAACAAACTAACTTGTCGGTGTCTTTCAACATGTCGGCTGGTACTGACGTCATATCAGGATCAGACGCCACTAATACCACATTGATATTATTGTCGTGAGCCTTACGGATCAGTTTCACCGCAGTACAACCACGGGCGTGAACCAATACTTTGTTAATTGGCTTCATTAACTGGCGTGGATCGTTCTGCACGATCACATCTTCTTCAACAGCTGCTTCAACCACTAAGGTCGATAGTGCATTGATGATCACGTCGTTAATTTTTGCCGAAGGCATTGGCATCAGAGGATCGATACCCGCTAACTGAGTGTCTAAATTGTCGCTGAATGGGTTATGGACTAAGCCCGCCATTGCGCCAGGTACTTTTGACAAGTAGTTAGACAGCGTTGCCGTTGATGGTAAGTAAGCTGGCACCACCATTTGACCCGCGAACGGCATGTTAGTACCAGACAGGTAGTAAGTTTGCACTAATGGGTGAGTCACAAAACTCGCCTGCGCACCACCGGTACAGTCACCAAAACCAAACATCAATACTGGTAATTCGTTATCACGAACAAAGCGCGTGATACGGTCGTTCACCACAGCCATAGAGAATAGCGCCGCGGCACCTTCTTTAGTCTGCATACCGCCAGAACTGATAAAGCACACGACAGGTAATTTACGCTTAGCACACTCGATCAATAGTGCAGAGAATTTCTCGGCACTGGCCATATCGAATGCACCGGCTTGGAATGCAGTGTTAGACACAGCCACACCCACACGCACTTTTTGACCTTTTTCTTTGAAGTCAGCAATACCTGTGATCAAACCACATGGGCGAATGCCTTTATCTAACGCGTCTTCAATCGATAAACGGAAGCCCGGGAAGTTGAGCAAGTTAGCCGACATCTTGTCGCCATTGATCTCTTCGAAATGGGTAAAGAACTGCTTAACCACATTTTCCCAAGTCATGTTGCCTTTACGTTTTTCGTCACGCAGCACTTTTTGGATCAATAGATCCTGATAACCCATGGTCAAGCGGTTCCAGAAGTCCTTACGACGACCGATACGCACAGGGTTGATCGCGCCAGTGTACTTACTGGTATCGCTTTCGCTATCGAAATACTCAGGCAGTAAACGTTCGAAGAAGTAAGTCAGTACCACGAATAGACTGTCGTTAAGCTGCGGGAAACCCACACTCTTCCACTGTTCTACGCGGACTAATAAATCTGCACGGTTCGATTGACCCATGAAGTATTTAAGCCACTTGTAGAACTTAGCTTTGTCGTTCGAGGTATCTTGTGTCGACATTGCATGGTCGATTGACTTGTGCAGCAGGTTGTTCACTGAATTACGTGACAAACTCTTCGACATCATGGCTTCTTTCGCGATTGACGCTAAGCTGCCGACAACGTTGTCGTACAAGGCATTGAAGATCAGAATGTTATGGCATTGCCAAATAAAGTCTTCACGCAGCTCTTCATTCACAACCACATCGAGTACGGTCAGCTGATTCAGCTCAGGCCATTTGGCTTGAGTCACAGACTTTGGCAAACTTTCTAAGTGCTGAATCAGCCCTTTGAAGTTGTTGGCCGCATTGCTCTTCCAGCGGTGATATAAAGACCAGCTGATGTTAAATAACAGCGCCTTACGTGCTTTCTTATAGTTCTCTTTTGGTTCACCCAAAATCAAACGAGTCAACATGTTACGCTCGGTAGACACTTCATCACGCTTAGCGACAAAAGTAGTCCACAATTTGTTCAGTTCTTCGTCATAAACCAGTTTGTCTGGGTTAGATAACCAAGCTTGGAACACACGGTCTTGTTCTTGTTGAATACGCGCCAACAAATCACCTTCTGGCACGCTAGCACGTGACAGACGACCATACTGCTCTTGAGAAATCGAATGGATACGGCTACGCAGCGTTAAATAACGCAGATAACGATAGGCGCTACCGAACAGGTTGTGGTGACTGGTCGGGCTCGTTGCCACAGCCAATTCTGCGTTCAGTTCCAAAGCCATCAAGTTTTTAGATGGATTCAAGAAACGGGTTAAGCTGCGATCATAATGCTCACGTAAATCTTTAGATTCACGCACAAAATTCATCGCTGCACGCTCAACCGCTTCTACGCTGCTAATAATAGCGCGGCGCAGATTGTGCTGACGCTCATCACGGTCGCCCGGTGAAAAGTCGATAATACCGTCGATACAACCTGAGGTATAAAGCTCTTCTGGCGATACACCCACAGATTTCGCACATTCTTGCCAAGATAAGTTGTACTTACGGGCAATACTTTGCAGACCTTGTGGCTGGATCGTGTTGAAAATACCGTCACGCAACGACAACAGAATGTTCGCCGCCGCTAATGGAATCGCACCGCCAGAATAACCGGCACCGATCACAATACCGACTGTCGGTACGTCAACGTTGGCGCTTTCTGCGATAGCTTTAGAAATTGAATGCGCTTGGTTTTGGCTGTTAGCGATTTCGCCAGCATCCGCCCCAGGAGTATCAATTAAATAGATAATTGGCATAGACAATTCGGCAAAATGACGAATTGCTTTACAGGCGGCGTAATGATGCTCAGGCATCCAAGCACCGTTGGCGGTAGTGCGTTCTTGGGCGATAAAGCCAATACGACGAGTGCGTGAACCGAAGTTCAGCTCGACCTCAGCACTGTAAAAAGAGCCCAAGTGAGTTTCAGTAATCAAGCGACCTTTAAGATCGGCAATGATACGTTTTGCACCAGGACGACCTTTATCTTGGGTCGGCTGGATCACTTTAGCAACGTAACCGTCGACATCTAACGATGCCAAGTCTTTCAAGTTTGCCTGAATGGCATCCTCATTTAAAAGACCTTTAATTTCTTCCGATAAACTCTGTTTGCTGTGCTTAGGAAACAGAGAAAAATCCTTTGCCAAATGCTCGGCTTGTAAAAAAAGCGGATCGGGCGTTTGGGCTTGAGTCATGTGTGTGGGCTGATTATTGCTGGTCATCAAAAGATCCTCTGCTTAGCCTCTGAAAATTTTTAGCCAATAAATATAACTTTGTTATCCCGTCAAATGCCATTAAACTGCATAAGACGCTATGTTCCAAATATGAGACAGTGGGAAAAACATGCCAGATTTAAACGGTATGATGCTATTTGCAGCCGTAGTTAGAGCTAAGGGATTCTCCCAAGCTGCACGTGAAACCGGCCACCCAAAATCCACCATAAGTCGCAAAATCGCGCAGCTTGAAGAACAACTTGGCGTGCGATTGCTACAGCGCGACACCCGTAACTTGAGTCTGACCCAAGTCGGGGCACTCTTTTACCAACACTGTGATTCCATTCGCAATGAGGTGGAAGCGGCCAAGGCTGTTATCGAGAATACTCACGATGATGTGTCAGGATCATTACGGATTGCGATCCCTGTATCATTTAGCCAAGAATTAATCGCTAACCTCTGTAGCGGATTTATGCGTTTATATCCCAATGTTGAATTAGATGTCCAGTTTACCGACAACGATATTGGTTTGGTCGGCGAAGGATATGACATAGCCATCAAATATGGCCCACTTCAATCATCGGACTTAGTCGCACGATTACTGTTTGAACGCCAACCGATTTTAGTCGCAAGCCCAGGTTACTTAAAACTCAAAGGCACGCCCGCAACGCCAAAAGAACTCAGCCTGCACAGTGGTATTTTATTGGGGACTTCTCGCTCGGCGCCGATTTGGCCACTGGGTAAAGGTTCGCGTAAAACCATGGCGAACTTCCAACGTAAAGTGCGGGTTAATAGCCCTATTATGGTAAAACAATTAGCCATGGATGATTTTGGCATCGCCATGTTATCCAATTCGGCCTGTAAGACCGAACTTGCCAATGGACAACTAGTACCGATTTTACAGGAATGGCCGATTGAACCCTTTAAGGTTTACGGGGTTTATTCGAGTCGACGTCAACTGGCCACCAACATCAGCGTCTTTTTGGATTTCTTCGTAAAACGCTTCAGCAGCCAAGAAAGCCTGCAATCCCTCATGGGTTAAAGTTTCCCGTCGCATAAAGGAAACCTGTTTCAAAAAAGCCTAATAAAAAGGCCTAGATCTGAGTCTAGGCTTTTAGCATCATGATTCATGTCAGCTAAGTAGGCAGCTTCATACGCAATTCTCGCAAGATTTAGATACGCGATGCTTACGCGACCTAGCATGACCTAAGGAATAACGTGTTCCAGTTTTAACACTTCTTTAGTGATGGCTTGACGCAATGGCAAACCTGCGGCGTCGGGTATATCCATATTCATTGCAAAAAACCACACATTATCATCGAGTTCTACCCAACCCACCCACCAGCCAATACTTGGCTCAGCTCTGACCGCATAGCCGGTTTTTGCGCGAATAATATAGTCAGAATTCGCCTCGGTGAGCATGGCCTGCTTAACGATTCGTTGACTGCGCTCTGAGGCATGGATCTTGTTGTGATAAAGCCGACGCAGGAAATCAATTTGCTCAGTGGCAGAAATTCGAATACCGCCATCGAGCCAAAAGCTATCTAAATTACCAGAGATATCCTCATTGCCATAATCGAAGGAGGCGATCATCTTCGACATCCGCGCCTCACCAATTTGGCGGGCAAACTCTTGATAGACAGGCACAACCGAATACTTCATCCCGGTAATCAAGTTGTGGTCACGATTCCAAGTGGCGATATCACGACTTTTACCATCCCATTTAAACACTTGATGCTCATCCTTCACCACACCCAGCTCGAGCGCAATCAAGCTATTGGGGATTTTAAAGGTCGATGCCGGTAAAAAACCTTGATTGGCACGTTTGAGATTGTTGGTGTATCCCTGTTGCTTGTTTTCGTTCCACAGCACCACCACGCCCGAGGCTTGTTGGGACTTAGTTTTTTGCGGTTTAGCTTGTTGTTGCTTAGCTTGTTGCGGTTCAACTTGGTGCTGAGTAAAAATGGCATCCCAACTGCGGGTTTCTTGCCACTCCGTCTTCGCCGCTGTTGAGGCAAAAGTTGGGGCAGCAAAGATTGACGACGCTAACAGTGAGGACATCACCAACACAGTCGATATGGCGAACGAACGCATAAAGTCTCCTTGTAGAAAACAAAAAATCCAATGAACTAAAAAAGTGCTTAAGGCTATCACTTAGCGTTTTAGCATGCCCTAGCAAACTGCTGATCAATTGTGGCAAAAAAGAGGCAAGTAAGTTCTGCCATAGAAGGACTGATGCCAGCTCCGCCGCCTTTGAAATAGAAGATGTTGAGATAGAAGATATTGGCATAAGATGACGAAGATCACTGAGCATAACTTTATTACCCTCAGCTTGTAGTGCATACTTTTTGGCATAAGAGCCTTCCGCAGGACGAGATGAACATCATTTCCAATCAATAACGTCTAATCACTACAGGGAAATCAAAAATGTTGAAGCCAGTGTTAACGCTAATCCTCGCCAGTAGCTTGATCAATACGGCCAGTGCTGTGCAGCTATTTGGTGATGTTGAAGTTTCCCGCCTACCAACAGCCGAAAAAACCATGGGCGAAGTCGTGACTCGTTATCAAGCACTCGATGATGGCCTGACTCAGCAGTTAATTTCCAAGAAAAACGAAGTCGATGCCACCCAATTAGCCGCGCGCCAAGGTCACAGATTATGGCTACAGGCGGTACGCGATGTGCAGTCAGGTCATGTTGACGACCGACCTTTATATTGGGCGCGCCTTGCCATGCTTAATAGTCTTAAGAGCACCAGCGCCAACTTTAAAATGGCCGATTGGCAAAATGACATATTAATGAGTGCAGTTGAAAAGGCCTCACGGGGATTTAGCGATATTCAATATGCTGATGATGTCCAAATCAAAATATTCCTCACGGGTTTCGATCCTTTCTTCCTCGATAAAGATATCACCCAGAGTAATCCTTCTGGCTTAGTCGCCCTCGCCTTGGATGGTTTCCGTTTTGAGGTTGATGGTAAAACGGCACAAATCGAGACCGCTATGGTGCCAGTGCGTTTTGAAGATTTTGACCAAGGACTTATCGAATCACTACTGAGCCCGATATACCGCGATCCTAAAACCCAATTTGTATTTACCGTCAGCATGGGCCGAACTGACTTTGATATTGAACGCTTCCCTGCCCGCAATCGCAGTGCAGCGGCGCCCGATAACCAAAATGTCCTCACTGGCGGCACTAAAACCGCACCGGTTGCCCCTAAGCTCAATGGCAAAGATTTTATCGGCCCGCAATTTGTCGAATTCTCGCTGCCGGTTGCAGCCATGCAAGTAAAAGATGGCCAATGGAAAGTCAACGATAACCACACTGTCACTACCCTTGCTCGCGGTGAGTTTAGTGCAACATCATTGAATGAGCTGCAAAACGAAACGTCGGTCGAAGGCTCTGGCGGCGGTTATCTTTCTAATGAAATTTCCTATCGCGCCATAGTGTTGCAGCAAAAGTTCAATAGCCATGCGAAAGTCGGCCACATTCACACCCCAAGAGTCAAAGGCTATGACGCCGATACAGAGCAAGCCATAGTCGAACAAGTGCGCACTATGGTGATGCAAGCGGCGGCGAGTTTATAACCAAGCCACACTGGCTGAAACTGGCATTGTCAGATAGCGTTCGCTATGATGCGAACGCTTGGCCTGACTCTTATTTCAAGCGCTAATTTCAATCGCTGATTTGGAAGGCTGAGTATAAGAGCGGATTGCAAGAACAAGCGTTCGAACGCAGAAGCCAAGCGCCATACTTAGGATTGGCTTCATAACTGATGCTTTTATAACTAAATGAGTGTTAAGCACTCAATGTTTACCTTTAACCGACGAGATCCAACGCTAACCTATGTTGAAACCTGCAGACTTACTCAACGCTTTACGTCGTCGCAGCAGTGAAGCACTCGCCCCACTGACAAAATCAACATACGCAGCCTTAGGCCAAAGCCAAGATAAGTCGCATGTGATAACGAGTCCACCAGTACAAGATACGGCTCAGGCACATATTTTCACCGGTTCATCACGTCCACTCTCGTCACTGCAAATACAAGTACTAGAGCGAATTGAAGCTTGTTATCAAGAAGCGGAGATATCGCTTAAGCGCGCTTTCCCGCGCCCAGTCACACAATTTAGTCTCAGGGGAAAGAGCGCGGGTACGGCTCATCTGCAGCAGAATCGTTTGCGATTCAATGCCGTGTTGCTACGCGAAAACAGCGAAGCTTTTCTAACTGAAGTTGTACCGCACGAAATTTGTCATTTATTGTGTTTTCAGCTTTTTGGCAAAACCAAGCCCCACGGTAAAGAATGGCAATCTTTAATGTTAACGGTATTTAAGGTCAATCCGAGTACCACCCACAGCTTCAATACCACTTCTGTTGCTGGTAAAGACGTGGAGTATCGCTGCGCCTGTGGACCGATTCGGTTGAGTATTCGCCGCCATAACAAGGTGCTACGCGGTGAAAGCCGTTACATCTGTAAACGCTGCAAGACCCATTTAACGGCGATCTAAGCACTCTTAGCGCACAATCCTCACACCCACTCCACAATTCGAATTTCAGCATTTGGGGATTGCGTGAGTAAAAAGTACGACGCAATTTGCATAAGCAGCGGCATTTCCCTTACCATCACGCCATAAAAGACGAGCCAAAGGCTCGCGTAGTGTTTGTTATTTTGGGATGAATTTTGAACAAAACTTCTTTAACCGTTAATTCGCGGCGACTTTTGCTGTGCCTAATCACTTGGGCCGCGACCTCATCTGTGCCCGCTAGCGCCTCAGTATCACACCCCAGCAGTTTCAGCCAAGCGAAAACCAAGTCGCAGGCGCTCTACGCCGGAAGTCGCCAAGGCACTCTACCCGCCACCAGTTTTTACTGTGGCTGCGATATTCAGATCAAAGGCAAATCGTGGAAACCCGATCTCGCCAGCTGCGGTTATCAAGTCCGTAAACAGGAAACCCGCGCCAATCGTATCGAGTGGGAACATATAGTACCCGCCTGGGAATTTGGCCATCAGCTACAATGCTGGCAAAAGGGCGGGCGTAAAAACTGCGCCGATAACAGTAACGAATTTAATAAGATGGAAGCTGATATGCACAACTTAGTACCCGCTATCGGTGAAGTGAACGGCGATCGCAGCAACTTCCGTTTTAGTCAATGGAACGGTAAAGCCGACCAATATGGCCAATGCGCTATGGTGGTCGATTTTAAGAATCGTCAGGCGCAGCCGCCCGTAAACGCCCGCGGTAAGATAGCCAGAACCTATCTCTATATGCAGCAGACCTATGGGCTTAAAATCGCGTCGAGCCAATTAAAATTGTTTAAGGCATGGGATAAAACCTATCCAGTTGATACTATTGAGTGCAAACGCGATAACGCTATAGCGCAAACTCAAGGCAACCATAACCCATTTGTGCAGAATGCCTGTAATGCGCCACCACTGCGTCAACAATTAGCCGAGTAAGGTCGACAATGAGAGTCCCAAGAATTTATCAACCTCAACCATTAGCCATAAATCAACAGTTGAACTTAGACGAAGATGGCGCGGCCCATATCGGTAAAGTGCTGCGTATGGGTAACGGCGAACATATCAGCCTATTCAATGGCGATGGCCATGATTATCTTGCTGAAATTGTCGATGCAGGTAAAAAGCATGTCACAGTAAAACTGCTTTCCTGTGAGGCCAATTTATCTGAGTCGCCACTCAACTTGCACTTAGGCCAAGTGATTTCCCGTGGTGATAGAATGGAATTCACCATTCAAAAATCGGTCGAGCTGGGTGTGAATACCATTACGCCGCTGTTTTCAGATCGCTGCGGTGTAAAGCTTAATGGCGAGCGCCTAGAGAAAAAAATTCAGCAATGGCAGAAAATCGTTGTGAGCGCCTGTGAACAATCGGGCCGCAGCCAAGTACCTGTGGTTCGCCCAGCGATGGACTTACACGATTGGTGCAGTGAGCCAACCTCGGCACTGAAACTCAATTTACATCCACGTGCCGCACACGGCATTAATGGCTTAGATTTAGCGCACACACGCGTGCGCCTGTTAATTGGCCCAGAAGGTGGTTTGTCGGCGGAAGAAATCGCCATGACAGAAACCTATCAATTTACCGATGTGTTGCTTGGCCCCAGAGTGCTTCGCACTGAAACCGCCTCGCTCACGGCCATTACGGCGCTGCAACTCAGATTTGGTGATTTAGGCTAAACCGCAGCCGCAAGCTGCGCTGGCATGACAGACCCCATTATCCAATAAATGCTTTTTTGCCTGCAAACGGCGACAAATAAGGAACAGATTAATGATAAAACTCGGCATAGTGATGGACCCCATCAGTGAGATCAACATTAAGAAAGACTCCAGTTTTGCCATGTTAATGGCCGCGCAGGACAGAGGTTATCAGCTGTTTTATATGGAAATGGCCGATCTTGCCATGGTCAACGGTGTGGCAATGGCCAATATGCGTCCGTTAACTGTTATCAATGATGCGAGTAAATGGTATGAGCTAGGTGAATCTCAAGACACGCCAATGAGCGAACTCGACGTGATCTTAATGCGTAAAGACCCGCCATTCGATACTGAGTTCATCTACGCCACTTACATGCTTGAGCGCGCCGAAGAGCAAGGCGTGTTGATCGTCAACAAGCCGCAAAGCCTACGCGATGCTAACGAAAAGCTGTTCACCGCATGGTTTAGCGAATTCACCCCAGAAACTATCGTGACCCGTGATGCCAAACGTATCCGCGCTTTCCACCAAGCTAAGGGCGATATCATTCTCAAGCCTTTAGATGGCATGGGCGGCACCTCGATTTTCCGCGTGAAGCAGGATGACCCTAACCTTGGGGTGATCATCGAGACCTTGACCAGCTATGGCCAACAATATGCGATGGCGCAAGCCTTTATCCCTGAAATTACCAAAGGCGATAAACGCATTTTAGTGGTCGATGGCGAGCCTGTACCTTACGCGTTGGCACGTATCCCAATGAAAGGCGAAACCCGTGGCAACTTAGCCGCTGGCGGTAGCGGTGTGGCGCAGCCTTTATCCGACAGCGATTGGGCGATTGCCCGCGCTATTGGCCCTGAGCTTAAAAAACGTGGACTGATTTTTGTCGGACTGGATGTCATTGGTGACAAGCTGACTGAGATCAATGTGACGAGCCCCACCTGTATCCGTGAAATCCAAGCGGCATTTGATGTCGACATCACGGGCATGTTAATGGATGCTATCGAAGCACGCATTAACGCCACAGCATAAGAATTTACCAGCGAGTTTATTGATTGTAAGGCGCGAGCAAATCGCGAGCGCCGAACCACTTCTAGGGATGTGATATGAGTTTCACCAAAGCGCCACTCTTGTTACTCGGCATCAGTTTGCTGTTATCTACGCCAGTTTGGGCAGATGAAACGGGTCCAACGAAAGCGCCATCGCGACCGAAAAATATCGTCATCATGATAGGTGATGGTATGGGGCCGTCTTACACTAGCGCCTACCGCTACTTCAAAGATAATCCTGACACTGAAGAAGTCGAGCAAACCGTATTCGACCGTTTACTGGTGGGTATGGCGAGCACCTATCCCGCGAGCGTCAGTGGTTATGTGACTGACTCAGCCGCGGCAGCGACTGCGCTGGCCACAGGGGTTAAATCTTATAATGGGGCGATTTCGGTCGATACCCAAAAGCAACCGCTGCCGACCATACTCGAAAAAGCCAAATCCCTTGGCCTCAGCACAGGTGTCGCGGTAACATCGCAAATCAACCACGCTACGCCAGCGGCCTTTTTGGCCCACAACGAGAGCCGTAAAAACTACGACGCTCTGGCACTCAGCTATTTAGAAACCAACGCCGATGTATTTTTAGGCGGTGGTCAAAAGTATTTCCCCCCAGCGCTGTTAGAGCAGTTCAAAGCCAAGGGCTATCAGCACATCAGCCGTTTTGAGGATCTCGCCAGCATCACCCAACCAAAAGTGTTGGGCCTGTTTGCCGAAGTACAATTGCCTTGGGCGATTGATGAGAAAGATGCAAGAAAACTCAGCACCTTAACTCAAAAGGCACTCAGCTTACTGTCGCAAAATGACCAAGGTTTTGTGCTGTTAGTCGAAGGGAGTCTCATCGACTGGGCGGGCCACAATAACGATATCGCCACTGCCATGGGTGAGATGGATGAATTCTCCAATGCCATTGAAGTGGTTGAGCAATTTGTGCGTGAACATCCCGATACCCTGATGGTGATCACCGCCGACCACAATACCGGTGGTCTATCGATTGGCGTCGATGGTAACTACAACTGGAACCCTGAAATCCTGCGTAATATCTCGGCCAGCACAGACACTTTGGCCTTGGCCGCCATCACTGGTGAACAATGGCAAGCCGATCTCGCCCGCGGTTTAGGCTTTGAGCTTAGCGAAGAAGAAGTCGCCAAATTAAACGTCGCCAGAATGCAGGGATTAGAAACCATGGCGGTCGCGATTCGCCATCTTATTGATAAACGTACTGATACAGGTTGGACAACCGACGGTCACACAGGCACTGACGTACAAGTTTTTGCCGCAGGTCCGGCATCTGAGCTGTTTAACGGCCATCAAGACAATACCGATATCGCCAATAAGATTTTTAGCTTATTGCCAAAACCGAAGAAACCTAAAAGCTAAGCGTTAATCGATTCCGTTCATTAAAGGCAATCACATAAGGCAACCGCATAATGCAGTTGCCTTTTTATTGGGTCTTTTTATTAGGGATTTTATTAGGTCTTAGCGCAGGGATTCGATGCAAACTGGCTCAGGCGTGAATAACGGGTATAATGCCCACACTTAAGTTTATAGGTGCCTGTAACTGTGTTAACCAATCCATCGCAAGTCATTATTCGTAATCAAGACAGCCTAAACCAACATAAAGTGTTAGTGCTCAATCATGAAGCCGATCTACTGCCAAAAGCCCTGCTCGATGTTGCGGCATCGGTCGATGCACTCGCCTTGGATTACCACCATTACTTGCACTTAGCGCCACACGCCAACTCAAAGCTGCGTTGCTATTTCGGCCATGACCTGCCGCACCAAGACCCGCTTGAACGAGAAAAGTACGATACGGTTATTGTTTATTTCCCCAAAGCCAAACCCTTAGCACCTTATTTGTTTAACCTCGCCGCCAATCATCTTGTGCCTAACGGCCAACTGTTAGTCGTGGGAGAAAACAAAGGCGGGATTAAGTCTTTAGTGAAGCTGTTGCCTGAGTATTTCGCGACTGGGATGAAGCTCGATAACGCTCGCCACTGCTTGTTATTTGGCAGCAGTTTAGAAGGCAGCGCGCCGGCGATGAAGCTCAGTGACTGGGTCAGTCAGTATCAACTGACTACGCCGCAGGGCGAGATCAGTATCTGTAACTTAGTTGGGGTGTTTAGCGAAAAACGCTTAGATCTGGGCACTGAATTATTACTGTCGCACCTGCCGACACTCTCGGGCCGAGTGCTCGATTTTGGTTGCGGCGCCGGCGTGATTGCCGCGGCCCTGCTCAAAGCCCAGCCGAGCTTATCCTTAGAGTGTGTCGATATTAATGCGATGGCCTTGGCTTCCTGCGAACTCACCTTAGCCGCCAATGGCATGACGGCCAAAGTCTATCCTTCCGATGGACTCGCGCAAACCACAGGGAAATTTAACGGCATTATCTCCAATCCGCCGTTCCACGATGGCCTTGCAAGCACCACCAGCATAGCGCAGAACTTTGTCACTGATAGTGCCAAGCAATTACAACATAACGGCATTTGGCAAATTGTCGCCAACCGCCACTTGCCCTATTCCGATATCATTGCCGCCGAATTTGGCCAATTAAAAGTGGTTGCCGATAACAACAAGTACAAGCTGTATTACTTCCAGCACAAGTAAAACCGCTATCGAGAACGCGCTTAGGCTTCAGCTATAGGCGCGTTATTGACTACGCCTCATACTCACTCGTATCACTATCCCTGTTTTTTCAGATAAAGCTTATCTTTCCTCGCGTTACAAAACTCAATATTGTGATCTGCCGCATGTCAGCGATTCCGGTAAACAGGCTTTCATTTACATCAAACTGCCGTTCCTAGCATAGGGATTTGATTTAAAACATCAAAATAATGGCTAAATCGAAAGTTAGCATTAAGTTGCGGCTTACACTGCTATGAGTACGAATAAACCAGAGATAACACTGCTTATCCCATTCAATTTCTTATAAAAAACTATTTAAAAACCACCCTATAGACCATTAACAACAAAATGCCAACATTTGCTGTTTTTGCAGCCAAAAAGGCTTCTTTACCCTAAGTTTCTACTGTTATACTCAAATCAGCTTCTTAAACAATAATAAAACGCAATTACTAGGAATGCCCCTATGCTGGACCCTGAACTCCTTGAGCTAAACAGCGATAAGACAAAAGCTGAATTGCGCCTGATCCCTAATGTCCATGGCCCAGTCACCCATGAAGATATAATGCGCCTGTTGTCTTTACCTGAATTCGCCTCCCTGTTTCCGCTAGAGCCTGCCATTACTAAAACCGTCGCTAAAATTAACTCTCTGTGCAGTCAAGACGACGGGAAGTTTGAGCTCTACGCCACTTTGGCTGAACGCCGCGATGGCACCATAGCAATCGAAATTAGCCCAGATAAAATGCAAGCCAGCCTAAAACTGACCGCAGCATGGGGCGGTAAACAGATAGATTTGCCAGAGATCCTTACCCATCTCAAAAAGAACAACGTCTGCATGGGGTTGAGCAAACTCAAAATTCAAGCGCTACTGAAACAACTCGGTACGCTCAAGGCGGGCGAAGTTTGCCAAAGTGACATCGCCCAAGGTAAAGCGCCAGTCAATGGACTCAATGCGGTATTAGAACGCAAAGTGTTCCTCGCACGCGAACGCTTACTCCAGCCACAAGAGCGGGAAGATGGCAGTGTCGATATGCGCAATCTCGGCTCTCTTATCGTCGTCAAAGCCAATGATCTCTTGATGGTTAAGCACCCCGCCACCGAAGGCACGCCGGGTTACAATATTAAGGGCGAAGTGCTTAAACAAAAACCGGGCAAAGATGCCGTGCTTCAAGCCGGTACAGGCACAGATTTTCATCCCAAAGATCCCAATAAACTCATCGCCACAGTGCCAGGGCAACCCGTCGAAACCCGTACTGGTATGAATGTCGATGATATTTTGCAGCTTAAAGATGTCGACATCGGCACAGGTCATATCAGCTTTAAGGGCAGTATTTTAATCACCGGCGATGTCCACGAGGGCATGGTCGTTAAAAGCTCGGGCGATATTACCGTGATGGGCTTTGTGGACTCCGCTACCCTAGAGGCGGAAGGTGATGTCACAGTCAGTAAAGGCATCATTGGCAGACAAATCAAAGCCAATGAATACTCTACCAATATCCATGCTCAAGGGCAGATCAGCGCCCAGTTTGTGCAATATTCCAATTTAGTGGCCAAGGGCAATATCTTAGTCACTAAACAGTTGCTACACAGCCATACCAAAACCGCTGGCAGTTTAACGGTCAGCGATCCGAGTGGTCGTCGTGGCGATCTAGTCGGCGGTGTCGCGCGTGCTGAGAAAGGCATCACGGCGGTTGTCATAGGGGCAACGGCGGGAACCAAAACCGACGTTTATTGCGCGATGGAACATGCCGAACTCAAGCAAGATCTCAAGCTGCTCGATGAAAGCGTTAAAGCTATGGTCGTCGCCAGTTTAGATATCGAGGCTCGCCTCAATAAGCTGCCGCCTAAATCAGAATGGCAAGGCGACGCGGCGATGATCGAGCAAATCAAGATGATGCTCGATGAGAAGAATCGCATTATGGATGAACGCACCCGCGAAGAACTCGAGTTCGATACCTTCAAACAAGAGGTCGAAGGCTATTACGAGAAATACCGTATCGAAGTGCTTAAACACGTATTCCTTAACGTTGAGTTACATATAGGTCCAGCGAATCATCGCACCGCCCGTGAACACGGCACTTGCTGCATTGCCAATGTCAGTCAAGAGATTAACTTTGACTATAACGCCAAAGCCAAAGCCGCACCGACCGCATAATCTTGGCTAGGAGTGATGACTCAGTCGTCACGCCTTCCTCATTCAGCCAGACTCAGTGAACTTGCTCTGGCCTCTATCAATCTTCCCTCAGCGTGGCATACTGCTGTCAGATAAACTCACGCAGCAGCATGCCAAGTATCTTCTTGTATAATCCTAATCCTTGTCTACTGCCGCCGATTGTTCTCAGAGACTGTCTCAGAGCCCATTTTAAACTTCCTAAGGATCTGAAATGACTAGCGTTAAGATGTCGAGTATTGAATGGCCAGCCATTGTAAAACTGACTCAAAGTGACGAATTACTTTACCTAGAACACCAAAGGGATTGGCTCGAACTCGCCTGTCTCTATCAGCATCATTTTATCGATACCGATCAATTACTCGACTCAAAAGGCCAGCGTTATCTAATCAGTGCCTGTCCGCAGAAAATCCATGAAGACCCCGTCGGCGAACTGCCGCAATTACTGCGCCAAAAACAAGATTTACCGCTCAATGAATTTATCAAGTGGGTTCAAAACCATGCCCAAGCACTGGGGCAATGCTGCGTCGCTAAGCTGGCTTTCACAACGATTTCCCAAGGGATTGAAATTGTACGCACCCTCGATGAATAAACGGCAAGCAGCAGAGATACCATCTGCCAGTAACACAGTTGCTCAATAAAAAACACTATGACCTTAAAAGCTAATATCCTCATAGTAAATTCACAGGCATAATTTGCCGCGGTGTAGCAGCGCCGAGTCCACTGGCAAAGCGCAGCTAAAATACACTTCAAAATGACCATTTTCTGCGTCGACTCAAGGGATGACGTTTAAGTTGGCACTAAATATACAAACAGATGGAACCGAAATTGGAACTACTTAAGATTGACTGCTTAGGCAAACAACTGCGCTTAGAAGGCTCACTCGCGGGCTGGCAACAACTCTTCTGGGACAACACCTTAGTCTCACAAAAAGAAGCTTCCGTCGACAATGGCGGCCTCAAGGTTCATGTCTTTGAGCTCACCCACCACAGCAGCCCATTGGCGATAGAAAGTGGCGAGCAAGCCATCGCCATGACAGAAAATAAAATTCAAGTTCGCCTCGAAACTGATCTCGTTTGGCAGCCTTTCCGCCTCGATTACTGCTTGCTGCTGGATGACAAAATTATCGACCAAGGCCGACGCACCGAAAAAGATATCGAACGCCAAACCCCAGAAACGCCCATCGTTAAGCAGCAAAAACTGAGCATGGTTGGACTCGCCTCCCTTGGTTTTAAACTGTTAAAAAGCGCCAAAGTCATAAAAGTGGTGTTAGCGGGCGCCAGCGTTGCGGCTTATTCTTGGCTATTCTCCTTCCAATTCGCCCTCGCGCTCATCGCCTGCTTGGTATTCCACGAATACGGCCATATCCGCGCGATGAAATATTTTGGGATGAAAACCAAAGGAATTTACCTTATTCCCTTTATGGGTGGGCTCGCGCTCTCCGATGAAAAAATTAATACGCGTTGGCAAGATGTGGTGATTTCCATCATGGGGCCAACCTTTGGACTCCTGATGTCCATCGCGTCCTTGATTGCTTACCACGCCACGGGCAATGTGTTTTTTGCGGGCCTTGCCGCCTTTAATGCGCTGCTTAACCTATTTAATTTATTGCCAATTTTACCACTCGATGGCGGCCATATTTTAAAGAGCATCAGCTTTTCGATGAACAGCATTATGGGCTTAGTCGCCTGCGCCGCCGGTGCCGCTTTCGGTGTGTATATCAGCTACACCTTAGGCTTAGCCTTATTGGGATTCTTGTTGTTGATCGGCAGCTTAGAAATCATCTTCGAGTGGCGCACTCGCCATCAAAGCCACCTGCTGCCGTTAGACAGATACGGACAAATCTTCTCGGTGATTTGGTACTTGCTCACAGTTGGCGCTTTAGTCGGCATCATCTGGCACTTAGCCGGAACCGGCGATGATATGCTCAGTCTGCCGCTGCAAATATTGCGCAGCTAATGTGGCTTAACGGCTAAACGCAGCGCAAAGGCACTAGCAACTCAGAGGCTTGCGCTTGCCTGAGTTATATAAAAACAAAAAACCGCTATTAATAGCGGTTTTTGTTTTTCTATAGTGCTGTGATGCTTTACAACAATGCGTTATTCCTTTGCCAAAGGCGGGGCGATATCGCTGCCGCCAAGGGCTTGATAAAGCGTCGCTTGGGCGGTGAGTTGGTTGTAACGATTTTCGAGCAAAGCCGCCTCGGCGCTACGACGATTCTCTTGGGCATCAATCCAATTCTGAATACCGATAGCACCATTGCGGTATTGACTCTCATAAATGGCTTCAACGGCTGCCGCCGCACTGAATTGCTGCGCCAACTTCTCCCCTTGATATCGATATTGCTGCTTAGCCGAAATCGCATTATCGACATCTTCAAAGGCGGAATAGAGCGTCTTGCGATAATTCACCACAGCGGTTTGATAATCGATATCGGCAATGTCGTTATTGATTTGCATTTGATTCCACTGCAAAAAGGGCAAGACAAGCCCCGCGCCTAAGCTACCAACAGGATTGCGTAACAGCTCTTTTAACTCTGAGGTCGACTCTCCAACACCGCCGGTTAAACTCAGGCTTGGGAAATAACTCGCATAGGTCGCGTCTTTACTCGCCAAGGCGGAGCGCAGTTGATACAAGGAAGCCTTCACATCTGGGCGTCTGACTAACAAATCTGCGGGTACGCCCACACTAACGTCCGGCACTGCCACGTCAGGGAGTTGCTTAATCTCAACCCAAGTCTCCCCTGAGGCTAAACTCTGCGCCGGATCAGCAGCTGGCGCCTGATTCAGTAATATCGCAAGGGCATTTTTAGCCACCGTTAATTGCTGGATAAGCTGACTATGGGCCGCCTCTTGTCCCGCCATACTGCGCTGCGCTTCGAGCACATTCACTTGCGTCACGGCGCCAGAATCATACTGCCTTTGGGTTAAATCTAACGTTTGTTTGCTGTACGCTATGCTCTTTTGGCTTAAATCAACCCGTTGATTTAAATAACCTATCTGCCAGTACAAGGATGCTGTGGTCGCCACTAGGCTTTGGGTGGTGCTTTCCCTATCTTCCGCGCTCGCCAGCGCCGCCCATTGGGCTTGGTCAATATTGGCTGACACTTTGCCCCACAAATCCACCTCATAACTGACAGACAAGTTGGCTTGATAACTCTTAGTCGCATCGCCGCCATCGAGTGGCTGATTATGGGAAGCGCCAAGATTGGCCGATAGTTGCGGGTACAGATCGTCCCGTGTTAGTCCTGCCTGCAAACGCGCTTTACGCAGGGTTAAGGTCGCCAGCGTTAAGTCATTGTTGGTGCTCAACACTTGGCTAACCAGCTTATCGAGCTCGGGCTGATGAAACAGCTGCCACCAAGGATCGACCTTTACTTGCTCGTTCACTGTGGTGTTTTGCCACTGTTCAGGAATCGCCAATGCGGGCGGTTCAAAGTCTGAACGCATAAAACTGCCACAGCCACTCAGCAAGGTGATTCCTAAAGCCATGCCCACAGCAATCGCGCAGCTACGAGGCGAAAAGTGTCGATTAAATATTTTTGTATTCATGGTGTTATTACTCTCTGGCTAATGCGTCAACGGGATCTAACTGCGCCGCATTGCGGGCGGGTAAGAAACCAAATAGCACACCAATTAAGGTCGAACAGGCAAAGGCGGCAACGATGGAGGTGGTGGAATAAATCATTTGGAAACTGCCTCCCGTTTGAGCAAACACCACGCCAATTAAGTAGGACAAAGCAATGCCTAAGGTTCCGCCACACAAACACACTAAGATGGCTTCGATAAGGAACTGGCGCAAAATATCACTCTGACGCGCGCCCACTGCCATACGTACCCCGATTTCACGGGTCCGTTCAGTCACAGACACTAACATAATATTCATCACCCCAATTCCGCCAACGACAAGGGAAATCACCGCGATCGCCGAGATCAATAAGGTCATGGTTGCTGTGGTTTTTTCGATGTTCTGCCTAATAGTATCGGTATTGATGGTGAAGAAATCTTGAGTGCCATGGCGCATTTTAAGTAGCGCGATAATGCCCTGCTCCGCCGCATTACTCGGCACAGTTTCATCGAGTCGTACTGTGATGCCATCCAAATAGTTTTTACCTATCATACGGCCAGAAACTGTGGTGTAAGGCACCCACACATTGAGCGCATCGCTGTTACCAAAGGCGCTTTCTTTTGGCTGCGTCACACCTATGATGCGCACGGGTAAATCCCCGAGGAAAATCACTTGGCCGATGGCCGAGTTATTCGCGCCAGCACTGCTAGGAAAGAGCTCCTTACGGGTGTTGTCATCAATCACCGCATCTTGGGCGAGTGTTGCAACGCTGGCATCATCCCAAAATTGGCCCTGTGCTAACTCGTAACCTCTCACGCGAAAGAACTCAGGCCCCACCCCATTCACCGAGGCCGATACCGCTTTATTGCCAAAACGTACCGTCGCGCTAGAACCAATACTTGGGGTCACGCTATCGACATAGGGCAGATTTTTAAGGGCATTGGCATCGGTCGCCGTTAAAGTACGCACCCGCGCCGAGCGTCGATCGCCAAAACCTGAACCTGGGCGAATATCAATTGTATTGGTTCCCATCGAACTGATACTTTTGAGAATGGCCTGCTGTGAGCCTTCACCTAAGGCCACCACAGAAACCACAGAGGCGATACCGATAATAATCCCGAGCATAGTCAAGAAGGTACGTAACCTGTGGGTCGACATCGCCACCAGCGCCATTTTAAGCGCTTCGACATATCTGTCCCACGAAGCCACCCGCGCACGCGAGCTGTCTTTCGCTAGCACTTTTTGTGACGCCGTATTTTTTAACGTTGAGCTTTGCGGCTTAGCCGTCTGTTTATCCTGACTGCGCTCATCGCTGATGATCACGCCGTCTTTAATTTCGATAATGCGGTCGGCATATTGGGCCACATTCATATCATGGGTCACGATAATGATGGTGTGACCGTCGCTGTGCAGCTCCTGCAACAGTTGCATCATTTCTTCGCCGCTGTGACTGTCCAGTGCACCTGTTGGCTCATCGGCGAGGATCACATCGCCGCCATTCATCAAGGCGCGCGCCACACTGACCCGCTGCTGTTGACCACCACTGAGCTGATTGGGTTTATGGTCGAGCCTGTCGCCAAGGCCTAAACGCGTCAACAAATGCTCGGCTCTGTCTTTACGCACCGTGCGCTCTTTACCCGCATACACAGCAGGCACTTCGACGTTGCCTATGGCGGTTAAATCGCCCAGTAAATGATAACGCTGAAAGATAAAGCCAAAGTGCTCGCGGCGCAGCTGCGCTAACTCATCCACGTCCATCGTTGAGGTATCTTGGCCATTGATAAAATACGCGCCCTCTGACGGCTTATCTAAACAACCAAGAATGTTCATTAGGGTCGATTTACCCGAGCCAGAAGCGCCTACTATCGCCACCATCTCGCCACGGCCAATCGACAGGTTCACATCTTTCAAGACAGTAAGTTGCTGCTCACCCGCCTGAAAAGTGCGATAACAACCTGAAATCTCAAGTAATGCCGTTGTCACTGTTAAAACCTCACGCTAGGTGGACGACGGAATTTGCTGCTGCCATCATCGGCGGACGGCATGCCAAGCACGACTTGATCGCCCTCCTTCAAACCAGTGGTGATTTCGGCATTGATTTTGTTGTTGATCCCAACCGTGACATCCACATATTGCACTTGGTTATCAACTAACACAGGCACTTGATATTGCGGGCCACTGCGGGCTTTACGCTCGCCAGACTTAGCCTCTGGCGCCGCGGATTTCTCCCTCGGCTTTATACGTAATATTTGCGCAGGCACTAATAGCGCATCATCGGCCTTAGCTAACACTATGGATACCTGCGCCGTCATGCCGATACGCAAGGTGCGGTCAGGGTTTTCAACATCAAATAACCCATGGTAATAAATGGCGTCTGAGTCGCTAGAGCTCATATTACTATCGTCGCCATCCATCGAAATCGGTCCAGGCTCAATCGCCCTTAAGATGCCTCGGTAGGGATGATTCGGTTTGCCAAGAACCGTGAAATACACGGCTTGACCCGGATGGACATTGACGACATCGGCTTCGGAAATCTGTGCTTTAACTGTCATGGTATCGAGCTGCGCCATTTCCACGATTGTCGGCGTCGTTTGATTGGCGTTAACGGTTTGCCCCACTTCCACCGCCGAATACACCACAGTGCCATCCATAGGCGCGGTGATTTTGGTATAACCTAAATCGATTCGGGCACTGTCGACGTTAATCTCAGCCTGTTGTTTTTGCGCTTCTAATTGCTCAAGCTCGGCTTGATAAACCGTTAAATTAGCATCGGCCACTTCATAATCTGCGCGGGAACTGGCCTTGTCGGCAAGCATTTGCTGCTGGCGGCTAAACTCCAACTTGGCTTGGCGGATCTGCGCCTGTTTAGCGCGGAACTGGGCATTGATACTCTTGAGTGATGCGAGGGCATCCTTCAAATTATTCTGCTGCGCTAGACTGTCAATCTGAGCAATCAAATCGCCTTTCTTTACTTCATCCCCCAGTGCCAGCGGCAAACTTAAGATTTGCCCCGATACCTGCGCACCCACACTCACCAGTTTAGAGGCCTGCAACATGCCATTGGCCAGCACTGAGTTTTCGATATCGCCACGGCGCACCGCTTCTGTCACATAGGCAGGTGCCGTTTCAGGCTTATGCCACATAAAATAAGCACCGCCACTCAGGAGGATTAAGCCGCTTAACGCGAGCAGCAATTTACGCTTTGAGGATTTTTTCATCGGTATTGTCGTGTCCATCAATGCTAAAGACAGCAAGCATGCATCTTGCTAAGGAACAGAAATTGTTCCAACAGTATATAGAGTTAGCCAAAGACAGTAGACGAAGGAAGTGTCGTTAACAGGTAAAGATTTGCAAATATCTGTGTAGAAATTTGCAAGGGAAGCACGGCTGAGTATTAGGTAGCAATGCCGATTTAGTGCGATACCAAATCGTTAGGCGGTAAATTGTAGGGGTTCGACGTTCTATGATTGTGCTACTTGTGGTAGTTCTGCCATGCAAACGAATCTAGATATACAAACTTCATTTAATTCTTTTTCAAGAAAGATCAAGGTCGTGGGGTGAAGTCTTATGACTTTGATGTCGATTTAAATACAAAAACGAACGATCCCATTCGACAACAATTACGCCAAGTACTGGCGATTCCCAGTGAATAACCCAATGATTAACCGAATGAATCACTTCATTCGGCTAATTCATGCTGGCAAGGATCACCTGCGTGGCATCAAAACAAGCGAAACATGGTTCGCCGACAGCCAACGCCTGCGTTTGAGTCAGTGGCATCACTGAATAGATGATGTCTTTGCCATCAATATCTATGGCTAATTCGGCCTTATCGCCAAGTTCAGTCACGCTCAGCAAACGGCCGCTGAGGCAATTTTGCCCATCTACTTCGCAAGCATGAGTCGTCGCCAGTACAGCGGGCGCTTTAAACAGTAACAACACAGATTTATCCATGGCTAACTGCAAGCGTTCGCGGCTCGAATGGGTCACTGAAATCTGAATCTGTTGTCCGCCCGCTAAGACCACGCTGATTTCGTCATTTAATCCAAATGAATCAATGCCATTGATACGAGCCGTTAACTGATTACGGGCACTAGTATTGAGGGAGAAATGCGCCATCACATCCAATAAACTGTGCATGTCGACGGACTCATCGAGCAAGGCAGCCAAAGCCATTTCTTGTACTTGGGAGGTGATGGAATACACCTTAAGCAAACGCTCGCCAAATTCGGTGAGTTTAGCGCCGCCACCGCCTTTGCCGCCCTTTTCGCTACACACTACGGGTTCGGGCATGGCGGTGTTCATCTCATTGATCGCGTCCCACGCCGCTTTATAACTGATCCCCGCAAGCTTGGCGCCTTGGCTTATCGAGCCTGTGCTGGCGACCTGCTCGAGCAGGCTTATCCGCCTAGGATTAGCGAAGGGCTTATCCCCAAGGGAAAGCGTAAGTAATGCATGTAAATCCATCGTTTATCCCGCACCCAAGTCTGACTTGAGCCCTATTGTCCTTCATCACCTTGAGGATACCAATAAGATTGACGAGATATTTCAGCGGATTAATGCCATTAATCCGCAAGAAACCGCACACAGATCACTAATTGATTGCTTAGGGCTTGAATAATCGATATATAGATTGGTATATAACGATCACTTTTTATCACGGAGGAACACAATGAAATCCATTCACCTTAAGCAATTGCTGCGTTTTACCACGGCTTCATTATTCACAATGGCACTGACATCTAGCCCAAGTTTTGCGGCAGACGATGAGCAAGTAACTGTTTTTGCTGCGGCATCACTCACCAATGCACTTAACGAAATCGGCCAGCAATATGAAAAAGAACACAATACTAAGGTGGTCTTCTCCTTCGCCTCTTCTTCAACACTGGCAAAACAAGTGGCTAATGGTGCGCCCGCCGATCTGTTTGTCTCGGCCAATCAAAAGTGGATGGATTATCTGGTCGAGGCCAAAGCGGTCGATGTTAACAGCCGTAAAACCTTGCTAAAAAACACCTTAGTCTTGATTGCAGAAAAAAATAGCCCCATCACAGAGGTGGTGCTCAATGGCGATTGGGATATCAAAACCGCATTAAAAGGCAGCCGTATGGCCGTTGGCGATCCTGATCATGTGCCCGCAGGACAATATGCCAAGCAAGCCCTCGAGAATCTCAAGCTGTGGCAAGCTACTGAGCCCTTACTCGCCCGCGCTAACAATGTCCGCGCCGCCCTCGCCTTAGTTGAACAGGGCGAAGCGCCGCTAGGCATAGTGTATTCAACCGATGCGAAAGTCGCCCAGAAGATCAAAATCGTGGCCACCTTCCCAGAGACGAGCTACAGCCCAATTGAATACCCTATCGCCTTAGTCAAACAAGAATCGACGGCAAGCGCCAAAGCGTTCAATGAGTATCTGCAAGGCCCAAGCGCAAAAAATGTGTTTGAAAAATATGGCTTTGGAGTGAATTAGGGTGCTGAGTGGTTCTCTACTAAGCGGCTCTCTTTTAAGCGACTATGAAATTGCCGCACTGCTGCTCAGCTTAAAGGTGTCATCCGTTGCCGTTATCGCCAGTTTACCCTTGGGCATTTTATGCGCTTGGGTGCTGGCCAGGGTCGAGTTTCCTGGCAAGGCTATATTTGACAGTGTGCTCCATCTACCACTGGTGTTACCACCCGTGGTAGTGGGTTACCTCTTGCTGATCAGCATGGGCCGCCAAGGTTTTATCGGCCAGTGGTTATTTAATTGGTTTGGCATCAGTTTTAGCTTTAGTTGGCGCGGAGCGGCCCTCGCGGCGGCGATAGTGTCATTCCCGCTGATGGTCAGAGCCATACGCCAATCCTTTGAAACCGTTGATATTCGACTCGAGCAGGCCGCACGCACTTTAGGTAGCAGTCGATGGCGGGTATTTCTCACCATCACACTGCCGCTCACCTCTCCAGGGATAGTGTCGGGGATGATTATCGCCTTTGCCCGAAGCCTAGGGGAATTTGGTTCGACCATTACCTTCGTTTCTAATATCCCCGGTGAAACCCGTACGATTCCGCTCGCCATGTACTCTTTTATTGAAACCCCAGGGGCCGAATATCAGGCCATGCGCCTGTGCATTATCTCGATAGTGATCGCGCTCGCGTCTTTACTCGCTTCCCAATGGCTGAGTAAAAAAGCCCTGCAGAGGACGGCAAGCGTATGTTAACAATCAATATTGAAAAACGGCTCGGACAACTGCAACTAAAAGTCGATACCCAATTGCCATTGCAAGGCGTGACAGCCGTTTTTGGCCGCTCGGGTGCGGGTAAAACCTCGCTCGTGAACCTGCTCGGCGGGCTTTCGACCCCAGATAACGGTGAAATCCGCCTCGGTGACAAACTGCTTTATCAGCAAGGCAAAGTGAACCTTCCCCCAGAAAAGCGCCATATTGGCTATGTATTTCAAGAGGCACGGCTGTTTCCACACTATAGCGTGAAGGGCAATCTCAACTATGGTGTGCGTAAAGCCAACCCAATGTTATTCGATAGAATTGTGCAGTTACTGGGAATTGAAAAACTGCTCAATCGCTATCCCAGCACGCTATCGGGCGGAGAAAAACAACGGGTTGCCATTGGCCGTGCCCTGCTAACATCGCCCGACATGCTGTTGATGGATGAGCCGCTGGCGTCACTCGATTTACCCCGTAAACGCGAGTTACTGCCCTACCTGCAAACCTTATCGCAGGAACTAAAACTGCCGATAGTGTATGTGAGCCACAGCCTAGATGAGATCTTACAACTGGCGGATTATATGCTGGTGCTGCATCAGGGAAAATTGATCGCCCAAGGGGCCTTAAGTGAAGTGTGGAATAGCGAGCAAATGCGCCCTTGGGTGCCATTGCAGGAACTCAGCTCACTCCTCAGTGCTAAGGTTGCCGACAGACATCCCGACTACCCCATGACGCGACTCGTGATGGATGATGGTAACCATCTATGGGTAAGCGGTTATCTGGCTGAAACGACTAAGAAACTCAAAGTGCGTATTCAGGCAAACCATGTCTCGGTTTGCACCGAAATCCCCAAAGGGTCGAGTATCCGTAATCTATTGAAGGGAGAAATTAAAGACTTATACCCCAGCGATAATGGTGAGCAAATCCAATTAAAAATCGCCCTAGGCCGCGATGAACTTTGGGCCAACATCACACCTTGGGCCTGCGATGAACTGCAACTCACCCATGGCAAAGCGATTTATGCACAAATCAAAGGTGTGACTATGACGCAAATGGATATCGCCGAATCCCACTAAATCGACCTACTGCCAAATTTCAGGTACAAAAAAACCGACGCTAGGTCGGTTTAGTTCCTTCATTAAGAAGGATTTGGTACCAGTGGCCAGACTCGAACTGGCACGCTTTTAAGGGCGCGGGATTTTGAATCCCGTGTGTCTACCGATTTCACCACACTGGCATATCAAGTATGCACTTAGAAGCAATCAAAACAACTGGCTGTCTCTAAGTGCTGGGAATTATACCTTTGCCCATGACAATGGCAAGTCTTTTGCCGCGACTTTAATACAAATTGCATTTAACCGCTCAAAAATCATGCTCTTGGGGTTATTCTGCGCCATGGGATAACAAAAAGGCGGTATATTCTTTATCACTTTTTTGGATATGGTTAACCAACCAAGCCTTCAAGAAAGTCATTAATTCGTCGGCAACATCTTCCCCTTTTACAACCCGCTTTTGAAAATCAAGTACTTGCCCGACTAACTTGCCGTGTTTATCCTTATGACTGTCGGTTTGTGGGTAACCAAAACGGGCAAAGAGCTCTTCTTCATAGGCAAAGTGATTGGCGGTGTAATCCACCAGCCCTTGCACGATACGTTTGATGGCTTCGAGTCCATACTCTTCGTTTAATGTGCGATGCAGTTCATTGATCAGCGACACTAATCGTTGATGTTGACGATTGATCTCTGGCATTCCTATGTCTAACTCAGGCCCCCATTTCACAAACAGTTTATTTTGTGCCTGACTCGAGTTAAAGAATGCCGCATTCACATGGAATCGGTGCAGCAAGGAGCCGATTTCCTGCGACATGTTATACACTTTCAAACTCGATAAGTTAGTGTTGTTGGTGTGGGACGCATTACTCAGGGCGAGCTCTGCCATCACAGTGATATTTTTATTAATTTCTTCAGCAACTGTGTGTTGTTGCCCCGATGCCGTGGCGATTTGATGGGACATATCGGTAATGGTCTCCACCTGCGTGACGATTTGTCCGAGCGCGCTGTGGGCTTGATTCACCATCTCAGCGGTTTCGTCGGCAATGACCACGTTTTTCAACATGACTTCAACGCCATGTTGTGCACCTTTTTGTAATGCGGCGATTTGTTGTTGGATTTCAACCGTGGCTTCAGATGTCCGTTTCGCAAGATTACGCACTTCATCGGCGACAACGGCAAAGCCGCGACCATGCTCACCGGCTCTCGCACTTTCAATGGCGGCGTTTAAGGCGAGTAAGTTGGTTTGCTCAGCCACCTGCGAAATCGTTTCGATAATGCTACTGATATTGTTACTGTCGGCGGCCAAGTGTTCAATTACAGTTCGAGTGTCATGGATCTGTGCTGACATAGCGCCAATTTTAGTCACTATGCCATTCATGATTTGGTCGCCATGCTTGGCAGAACTTTGGGCAATATCGGCAGCCTTGGCCGCACTCACGGCATTTTGCGATACCGCTTGCACGCTTGAAACCATTTGCGTCATCGCACTGGCGGCCAGTTCCGTTTGGTGCTCTTGCTCTAACACGCCTTGTTTTGCCTGCTCACTGATGACCTTGATATCCGAGGCCACTTTTTTCATCCCTTCGCAGGTATCAGTCAAAGATAGAATCGTGCGGCTTACATCCTCGCCCATGCGGTTGATACTATGCACGACCTTAATGAACACGCCCGCATCTTTCTCTTCTAATTGATAGCTTAAATCCCCCTCGCCTAAATGATGGGCGGCACGTTCAAGCTGTCTTAAATTGCGAATTAATTTATTGATGTTGAACATTAAAATGCCAGCGAGCGCGCTTAAACACAGGATGGCGACAAAGTGCCCTGTGATCACTAAACAATAGAGTGGATAAATCAGCAACAGCAGTGGCGCAAAGATAGAATTATATCCCATTGAATCCTTGCGACTTTTATTAGAATCCATTTTTTACTCCTTTAAAAAACTGATATCACAGCATTCATCTAAAAAAACAAGAACAAATAAATAGCATGGTGCGATAAAAAAATATCGATCTGGTTAAGTAGATTAATCCTAGACGCTAACTGAAGAACAAACAAAGCTAAATTATTTGAACTCATCCCAGTTAAACACCCACAGGAATATGACCAAGATCACAGAGTTAACTAAGGGTTATGACTTTGTATTCCTATGTCGATTCTTTATTGATCAAGATCAGTATTTTAGCTATCGAATACCGCTAATTTAGAGAGGACTTCACAGGAAAGAGGATTTCAGTCATGGCATTTTGGTTAGATCTAATGTTTGGTAACCCCATAGGCTTACTTTCAATGATCGTTATCTTTAGCACAATAGGGATAGTGTCTTATATCACTTGGATGTTCATTGTGAAGTCGGCACCGAAACAATAGTTTTTGCTCCAGTTGTTCTTCATGTTCTTGTATAAATGCAAAATCTAGGGGGTTTTTATCACCCCCATTTTTTGTTGTCTCGCTTTTCAGAATACTGCAACTCATCTAAAGCCAGCACTCATCCGAGCGAGACAAAACACGCCTATGCAGCGTGTTTTCTGTTTTGTACCAGACCATTTAAAAATTGCGGACGCGCTTTAATCAACGACTGCATCTCTTCTTGGCTCGGCTCACCTGCAGGCAAACGCAGCACATCGCGGTTGAGATACATGCGGGCTTTCATGGCAATCTTATAGTCGGCTGTCGGTCCCTGAATCGCATAATGGCGCTCGTTACCGAGTTTTTCTAAGATGCAGGCATTCAATAAACTTTTCACTGCGGTTTCATTTTGCGGCAGAGTCAAAATTGTGGCGCCCTGAAGAAAGAACTCTCTGACTAACGCTCGCTCTGCGGGATCAAGCAGGTTCACTTTAGCTTCAATCGTCTCAATAACGCGCTTATCACTTAAATGACGAATTGATTCATCTAAGCCTAAGTTAATCAACTGGCTCAAAAAATAGGCGATAGATATGATTAGGCCTAATCCAACAAACTGTGCATGTTCCGGCACAAATTTATCGAGCGCCAGCACTGCCAACACGTTCGGGGGAATAAGGAGTAAGACAGTACAACTCACCATTAGCCACAGCATGACCCTGAACATCATTTTCTTTGGACTAACAAACTTAACTGAATCCAGCTTGAGTTTAAACATAGTGCTATCCCAGTGACAAAAAATTGAACTTATCGGCTAATAAGCAAATTCAATGCCATAAATGAAGAGATATTTCGTTGATTTTATTCGCAAGAAAATGCACTTTCTGGAGCTGTAGGTCTATGCTTATAAGCATCTCAAGCCGCTATTGCATAAAGAAAATTTAAGATGCTGACATTCTTTAGCCAACTTATCAAAAGTCCCATAGGCAGGCACCTTACCTTGTCTATTGTACTTTTTAGCTCTGTTATCACCTTAATCACTACTGCCTATCAGTTGATCAGTGATTATCGCAATGACGTTGTGCGTATCGACAGAGTGTTTTCCAATATGGAAAAGGTGAACTTAGATGTGCTCGCCGCCAGTATTTGGGTGATTGACGAGCGGCTCATTAACACTCAGCTCAATGGCTTAATTCAACTGCCCGATATTAACTATATTTCGATTAAAGATGACAGCGGCCAAGCGTGGAATGCCGGCGTGCAAAAACAAGAGCACTCCTTAGATAAAACCTTTCCTTTAGTTTATAAATCCCCGACCGAGAGTATTAATGTCGGCACACTCGAGATACAAGTCGATGTCGATGCCATCTATCAGCGCTTGTATGATAAAGCCATTATCATTTTGCTCTCTAACGGAATAAAAACCTTCTTAGTTGCTGGATTTATTCTGTTTTTAGTATGGTTCAACATCACCAAACACTTAGATAAACTCAGCCAATACTGTAAAAATATCGACCTAGATCAAGAATACGAGCCTCTGCAATTTGCCCGCCAAGAAAAAATTGATGAGTTCAAACAAGTCGCCGACTCCATCAACAGCATGCAAGTGCAACTGAGAAGCTCCTTTGGCGCCTTAAAGAAATCTAAGACTGAACTGCAAACGGCCTTGGAAGACAGAGAGCGGCTACTCAAACTCGAACGTAGCTATAAAGAAGAACTCGCCAGACAAGTTAAAGAAAGAACCATAGAGTTAGAGCAATCCCTTAGTGCGCTAAAACGGGCGCAGCAGGTGTTAGTTGAGCAAGAAAAAATGGCGGCCTTGGGTGGACTCGTGTCGGGCGTTGCCCACGAGATAAACACCCCGATTGGCATTTGTTTGACGGCGGCGAGTGCGCAGCTCAGCCATATTGAAGAACTGATCGACCTGATCCACAGCGATCAAGCCACTTTAGACGAGATCAATGAGATCCTTAATGAGTATCAAGAAAGCTGCGAACTCATTGTCCGCAATATCACCAAAGCCAGTAGTTTGATCCAAAAGTTCAAAACGATCGCCATCGATCGCAGTCATGAAGAACACCAACCTTGTAACTTAAGTCAGCAACTCCACGAGATTTTAGAGTCGACATTAATTATGCATCCGCATGTCAACGCCGTCACTGAAATCAGCGTAGAGCCCACACTCAATATTCAAACCAATATCAGCTTATTGAATCAGATCGTCAGCAATATTCTGTCGAACGCCTTTACCCATGCTTTCCAAGGACGTGAAGATAATCTCATCCAAATCAGCGCCACTGTGGACGAAGAGTCGATTTTAATTAGCATTCAAAATAATGGCTTAGGAATTCCAGCCGATGTCGCTGAACACATGTTCGAGCCATTTTTCACTACGAATCGGAATAAAGGCGGCACGGGCTTAGGATTATCAGCGGCCTTTAATGCCGCGACACTGTTGAAAGGCACTATGAGTTATCGCGCAGACTCAACACTTGGCGGCCCGCAATTTGATATCAAATTTCCGTACACTCAATGCGAGCCTACGGTCCTCAATGGCCAACAAGATTTTTATATCTAGATATAACGCAGTGGAATGACACAATATTGCAGTGATACTCACCGCTCATACGAGCGGTGAAATCATCAGTAGAAAAACATTAACTGTTTAAAGCGTTTCTTGAGCCTGCAGTGCTAAGCGTGCTAATACTCGGCTTGCCGCCACAAAGCCAAATGTTCCTGTGACCATAGTGACAGCGCCAAAACCTGACGCACAATCCATTCTCATACTGCCATCGGCCGCCGCTTTAGTACCACAAACAGAGCCATCGGCTTGCGGATAAACTAACTGCTCACTGGAAAAAACCGCATCTATCGCAAATCGGCGTTGCACGTTTTTAGAGAAGTTATATTCGCGGCGCAAAATATTGCGCACTTTGGCTAACAAAGGATCTTGGTAAGTTTTAGCGAGATCAGTTAACTGAATTTGAGTCGGATCTGTCTGCCCACCCGCACCGCCTACCGTAACAATCTTGATTTTTTGACGCTTACACCAGGCAATTAACGCAGCCTTTTGCTTAACGGCATCAATACAGTCAATAACATAATCAATGTTGCCGCCCTCTTTAGCCCCGAGCAAATACTCGCCTAGATTATCCAATGTAATAAAATCTTCAATTTCATTCACTTGGCAATCAGGATTAATTTCACGGATCCGCTGCGCCATCACAGCGACTTTAGAGTTGCCGATAGTGGAACTGAGCGCGTGAATTTGACGGTTAGTGTTAGTGACACAGATATCGTCTAAATCCATCAAGCTTATCTGTCCGATGCCGCTTCGCGCTAAGGCCTCTGCCGCCCAAGTACCTACGCCACCAATACCAATCACCACCACGTGGGATGTGGCAAATTTAGCCAGAGCCTTTTGTCCATACAAACGGCCAATTCCGCCAAATCGATTTAGATAGGCCTCAGTCATAAATACTTACCTTATATTACCCAATAACAGCAGGAGCGCTTGCCCTAGCATCGAATGGATGCCAACAGGGGCAGCTTAATAGCAACACCAGAAATGTGCGGTGGATTCTAAACGATCTGGACATAAATCGAAATCAGATCAGCAGACACATAACGCCAGATGCAAAAGGATACGATTGCCAAGCAAGCGTAATAAATGCAAAGACTCATAATGCATGACCGAACAACTCGGTAATCAACATAATAAAAAGCTGCATTTCACTTGTAAAACAATATGTTAAATAAACCGCTCTTTATATGAAACTTGATCCAGATCACACTTTATTACTGAAAGTCTGTGCAGACTTTGCCACACAAAAGCTCAACAGCATGCATAGATACTTAAGTTATCCATGCATATAACAGCGATAAGCACAGGAAAATGAAGATGAAAAAGACTCTGCTGACTACGGCTATTATTTATAGCCTCACACTCTATTCATTCACAGCACACTCGCCGATGGCCCTGAATTCTATGGTCATGCTGATCTTGCTATTACCAACTCAGACACAGGTCACGCAACTCAGAACCAAAAGGACGGCACTGTCCTTGAAAACAACTTCTCATGGTTAGGCGTAAAAGGTTCTGAAGCTGTAAGCCCCTATTTTGACATCATTTATCAAATGGAATTTGGCGTCGAAAACTTTGATAACTCAAACAAGACGTTCAACGCCCGTAATACTTTCCTTGGTATCAGAAGTGCGGCTGGTACTGCCTTAGTGGGCCGTAACGACACTGTATTTAAATCAGCTGAAGGTAGCTTCGATCTCTTCGGCAACACCAACGCCGATATCGACTTGCTGGTTGCAGGCCAAACTCGCTCCGCCGATGGCATTTCTTACTATTCACCTAAAATTGCCGATCTGGTGACGCTTAATGCCACCTATCTGATGAGCGATAACTATGATCAAGTGGATAGCAATGGCGACGAGGTGTACAGCAAAGATCACATGTATGCTCTGAGCGCCACCTTAGGGGATAAAGCCTTTAAAGCACAAAACTACTATGTCGCTGCCGCCTATAGCGATGGTATTGATAATGTCGAAGCCTACCGTGGTGTAGCCCAAGCTAAATTCGGTGATGTTATCTTAGGTGCCTTATATCAACACAGTGAACATGTGGATGATAAGTTTGCCAATCTCTCAGGTGATACCTACTTCGTCAACGCGGCTTACTTAATTGGCGACTTAAAATTGAAGATGATGTACGGCAAAGATGACTCAGGTTTAGGTAAATACGTGAGCCGTTATGTCGGTGACCAAGACAACAGCGGCTTAGAACAAGTCCGTGATGTTGACCTGCAACAGTTCAGTGTGGGTGCCGATTACCGTCTGAGCACTAAGACTATGGTCTATGGTCACTACACGCGCTTCGATGGCGATCTTATGTTGGCTGATGTGAAGCAAGACCTGAATGACAACATCTTTACTGTTGGTTTACGCGTTGATTTTTAAATAGATTAATCAACTAACCACAAGGTTATTTCTTGATAAAAAAGCGGCTCCGGCCGCTTTTTCTGCTTAGATATCGTCCCCAAACACATATCCATAGCCGATATGACAGACTTGCTACAGTATTAGTATATGCTACAGTTACCCTCGCCGACCCACTGTCTAAGGCAATCCGCCTTACCTACCACTTAAGTAGTAAGTGAAAAATACAGTTTTGCACCTTTCAGGTAAATTTGCAGTCAAGGTATAAGGAAATATCCTAGAAATAGCCCGAATATGGACAAGGAGAGCCAAAAACATGATCTGCACCACAGCCTGCGAGTCGTAAAACTGTAAAAATCGGCTGCAACTTTGTTACCGACTCAGGTGACAAATGCGTTAAACCACACAAAAACCATGAAAAATGGAAAAGAACTTAGGTTCGAGGGAGCACAAAACATGAAAAAGACATTCATCTCTGCATCAGTTGCATCAGTATTGGCATTGGCTTCATTCGGTGCGCTAGCCGAAGGCCCAAGCTTCTATGGTCGTTTAGATTTATCTGTTACTAATTCAGATAAAGGCTATACCACACAGAATGGTAAAGAAGGTACTGTACTTGAAAACAACTTTTCTAACCTTGGTGTTAAAGGTAGTGAGAAAATTGCTGACGGCTACGACATTATTTATCAAATGGAGTTTCAAGTAGAAAATACAACTCAAACAAAAGATAAAAGCGGTGATGATGTTGTATTCAAAGCACGTAACACTTTCTTAGGCTTAAAAACCAATGCTGGTTCAGTGTTAGTTGGCCGTAACGATACCGTATTTAAACAATCCGAAGGTGGTATTGATTTATTTGGTAACTTTAACGCTGATATGGATCGTCTATTACCAGCTCAAACACGTAGCGCTGACGGTGTATGGTACTACTCACCAAAAATCGCTCAATTGGTTACTGTAAATGCTACCTACTTAATAGAAGATAACCAAGCCTCTACTGACAGCCAATATGCTTTAAGCGCGACTCTTGGTGATAGCAAATTCAAAGAACAAAACTATTACGCAGCAGTTGCTTATAACAAAGCAATTGACTCTGTAGATGCATACCGATTTGTAGCTCAAGCAAAATTTGGCGACTTTAAAGTAGGTGGCTTACTACAAAATTCTGAAAGTATTCTAGATAACTCTGTTGATGGTAATACCTATTTAGTTAACATTTCTTACAACCTAAACGGTGTAAATCTTAAAGCTGAGTATGGCGTTGATGAAGCTGGTTTCGGTAGTTACTTCAAAAATGCTTCTGGAATCGACCTTAAAAAGACAGCAGCAACTGCTGATGTAAGTGATGTGAGCGTTCAAAACATTACTATTGGTGCAGATTATCGTATTTCTAAATCTACAATGGTTTATGGCCACTATGCTATGTATGAAGGTGATTATAAAACTACTGTAGCTAAAGTGAATTTGGAAGATGATAACATCTTCACTGTAGGCGTACGTTACGACTTCTAATCTCTTAACCAAGATATAATTAAAAACCTACTGTAGCGATACAGTAGGTTTTTTTATGTCTCGAATCGAATAAACGGTCGAGACTCAGGCGATAAAAACAAAAAAACCACCCAAGTAAACTCAGGTGGCTTTCATTTATGTCTTTAATGCTTCAAAACCTTGAGTCCATCAAGGTATTAGATGCTCGGTAATGGCTCGCCGCCGTCACCTAATTCAACACTATCGACACGTTGTAAGCCTCTAGGCAACTTAGCGCCACGACGACCACGTTCACCACGATAATGCTCAAGATCGCTAGGCTTAAGAGTGAGCTTACGCTTACCCGCCCACAAGGTGACTGGCGTATCACTCGGCACTAATTGTAAGTGCGTCATCAGCTCTTCACGATTCTTGGCTCTTTCCGTAGGGATGCCGATAATCTTGTTACCTTTACCCTTAGATAATTGCGGTAAGGCTTCAAGGGAGAACAACAACATTCGACCTTCGTTCGTGATCGCCAAGAGCGACATTTCCTTCGTGCGATCAATCAACTTAGGCGTTAATGACTTAGCGTTTGTCGGCAAACTCAGCAAGGCCTTACCCGCCTTATTGCGCGACACCATATCATTGTACGAGCAAATAAAACCGTAACCCGCGTCAGTTGCCAACAGGTAACATTGGTCTTCCTCACCCATCAATACATGCTGCATGGTTTCGCCAGGCGCCATATTGAAGCGAGTCGTGATAGGCTCACCTTGGCTGCGTGCCGATGGTAAAGTATGACTGTCGGTCGCAAATGCCCGCCCAGACGAATCAATAAACACCGCCGCCTGATTACTACGCCCGATGGCGCTACACAGATATTGGTCGCCAGACTTATAGGAGAGCGATAATGGATCGATATCATGGCCCTTAGCACAACGCACCCAACCTTTCTCAGACAAGACCACTGTCACAGCCTCAGTCGGCGTTAACTCTTGTTCCGTTAAGGCGCGAGACTCGTTGCGCAGCACTATTGGAGAGCGACGATCATCACCGTAGGTTTCGGCATCTTGAATTAATTCTTTCTTGATCAAGGTCTTCAAGCGACGCTCTGAGCCCAATAACTGCTCGAGTTTCTCGCGCTCGGCTTCAAGCTCATTCTGCTCAGCCGTGATCTTAAATTCTTCTAACTTCGCTAAATGACGTAACTTTAACTCGAGGATCGATTCAGCTTGTTTATCACTGAGTGAGAAACGGGCCATTAACTCGGCTTTAGGCTCATCGTGAAAACGAATAATCTCAATCACTTCATCAATGTTGAGGAAAGCGATCATCAAAGCTTCGAGTATGTGTAACCGCGACACGACTTTATCTAAACGGTATTCCAAACGACGTTTAACCGTATCAACGCGGAACTCTAACCACTCAGTTAATAAGGTTTTTAGCCCTTTAACCCGTGGACGGCCATCAAGACCCAACACGTTTAAGTTAACTCTAAAGCTCTTTTCTAAATCCGTGGTAGCAAACAAATGCGCCATTAACTGATCGCAATCGACACGATTTGAGCGCGGCACGACCACCAGCCGCACAGGGTTTTCATGATCCGACTCATCGCGTAAATCGGCCACCATAGGCAATTTCTTCGCCTGCATTTGACCGGCGATTTGCTCTAAAATTTTCCCGCTACTGGCTTGATGCGGCAGCGCAGTAATGATTATTTCACCACCATCGACGGTGTAAACCGCGCGCGCTCTTAATGACCCACGGCCCGATTCATAAATCTTTGCAATATCGGCAGACGGGGTAATGATCTCGGCTTCGGTCGGATAATCAGGCCCAGGTACAAAGGCCATCAATTGCTCGAGATCAAGCTTAGGATCATCAAGCAATGCCACGCAAGCGGAGACTAATTCCCTGACGTTATGCGGCGGAATATCCGTCGCCATGCCCACCGCAATACCGGTAATACCATTAAGTAAAATATGCGGTAAACGTGCCGGCAGTACTTTTGGCTCTTTTAACGTGCCATCAAAGTTAGCGCCCCACTCGACCGTGCCTTGCCCCAGCTCGCTGAGCAGCACTTCGGAGAATTTAGATAAACGCGCTTCGGTGTAACGCATCGCCGCAAATGACTTAGGATCATCGGGCGCCCCCCAGTTACCTTGACCATCGACTAACGGATAGCGATAGGAGAATGGCTGCGCCATCAATACCATAGCCTCATAACAGGCGCTATCGCCGTGGGGATGGTATTTACCCAATACGTCACCGACCGTACGGGCCGACTTTTTATGCTTAGATTGAGCCGATAAACCTAACTCACTCATCGCATAAATAATTCGACGCTGTACCGGTTTAAGCCCATCACCAATGTGTGGCAGGGCTCGGTCCATAATGACGTACATGGAATAGTTCAGATAAGCCTCTTCGGTAAAGCGCCGTAATGGCATTTGCTCTACCCCATCGAGACTTAACTTGATAGCGTCACTCATTTTCTTCTAGTTCCTGTGGTTCTTCAGTACTATCGCCCTTGTAGAACAAGCGATACACGTTACCTTTTAAATCATCTGAGATGTACATAGCACCGTCGGCTGCCGATAACAGCGCAAAGGGACGAGCGACGGGAAATTCACCGTCAAGGAAACTGACAACCGTTTCACGACTCACCACTTTTTGATCTTCAATCTTAAGCATAACCACTTGGTAACCGACTTTACTCGAACGATTCCACGAGCCATTTTCGGCGACAAACAACTGATTATGGTAAATATTTGGAAATTGACTGCCGCGATAAAATGCGAGCCCTGTGGGTGCAACATGGGCTGGCAGTTCATATACTGGCAGCGTAATTTTTAGATTTTTTGGCTTTTCATAGGCAGGCTCAACCACAGTACTGGCATGTAAGTAAGGGAAGCCATAATGACTCCCTATCACATCGACGCGGTTAATCTCATCGGGTGGCAGGTTATCTCCCATCCAATCACGGCCTTGATCGGCAAACCATAATTTTTCGTCAAGCGGCGACCAATCAAACCCACTCGCATCACGTACACCGGCCGCAATCTGCTCACTCGCGCCAGTATCGATATTGATTGCTATGATACTGCTGTAAGGCACTGGCGCTTCACAGACATTACAGGGCGCACCAATAGACACGTATAAGCGACCATCTGGACCAAAATTAATAGACCGAGAACTCTTCTTCTCAGAGTAAGGCAAGTCACTGTAGATTTCTTTGGGTCGACTCGGGCGGCGCAATCTTTGCTCAATATCAACAAAGCGCACTATCTGATTTTCAGTGGCGACATATAAGTCGCCATTGTGAAATGCAATCGCATCGGGTGATTCAAGCCCTTTGGCTATCACGTAGCGCTTATCGACACGACCATCTTGATTGCTATCGACTAAAGCATGAATAGTGCCGCTCTTATGGGAGCCGACAAATAAAGTGCCATTCGCGCCCATCGCCATTTGCTTAGCATCCCCAATATCCGAGGCATATAGCGATAAGCCAAACCCCTTAGCGACGGTAATCATGATCGATTGGGACCCCGCAAAGGCGCTATTGCAGAACAATAACGTTACACTCGCTAGGAGCGTAAAACCGGCAGAAAACACCTTTAAGCAATTATAATTATTAGTTTTAATACACAACATTGTAATTTTCTTTATGCCTATGTTTTATTGTTATCGGCAATATAGTGCACAACATTAAAGTAAAGCCATGTCACCCTTATCTTCAAGCCAGTTTTTACGGTCCGGCGAACGCTTCTTAGCGAGCAACATATCCATCAAAGCATCAGTCTCTTCGATATCATCTATGGTCAACTGTACTAAACGACGGGTGTTCGGATCCATCGTTGTTTCACGAAGTTGTAAAGGATTCATCTCACCCAAGCCTTTAAAGCGGGTGACTTGCACCTTACCCTTTTTGTTCTCAGCAGCAATGCGATCTAAAATCCCCGCTCTTTCGGCCTCATCTAAGGCGTAATACACCTCTTTGCCGATATCGATACGGAACAACGGCGGCATGGCAATATACACATGGCCCTGTTCAACCAAGATACGGTAATGCTTCAAAAATAGCGCGCATAACAAGGTAGCAATGTGCAGTCCGTCCGAGTCGGCATCCGCAAGGATACAAATCTTGCCATAACGTAATTCAGATATATCACTGCTATCGGGATCGCAACCAATTGCGACCGAAATATCATGGACTTCCTGCGAGGCTAATACTTGTGAAGCATCAACTTCCCAGGTGTTTAAGATTTTCCCACGCAGCGGCATGATGGCTTGAAACTCACGATCGCGAGCCTGTTTCGCACTGCCACCCGCAGAATCCCCTTCCACGAGGAATAACTCTCCGCGCATTGGATCTTGGCCACTACAGTCCGTTAGCTTACCCGGCAGTGCAGGCCCTGAAGTCACCTTTTTTCGAGCAACTTTTTTAGCGGCCTTTAACCGACTCTGGGCATTATTAATGCACATTTCGGCTAACGATTCAGCGAGTTCAGTATTTGAGTTCAACCAGAGTGAAAAAGCATCACGCACAACGCCAGACACAAATGCGGCGCATTGACGGCTAGAAAGCTTTTCCTTAGTTTGGCCAGCAAACTGCGGTTCTTGCATCTTCACCGACAATATAAATGCGGCGCGATCCCAAATGTCTTCGGGTGAAAGTTTAATGCCGCGAGGAATTAAGTTTCTGAACTCACAAAATTCGCGCATTGACTCCAATAAGCCTTGGCGGAAACCATTCACATGGGTACCACCGAGCGGAGTCGGAATTAAGTTAACATAACTCTCGCCAATGGATTCACCGCCTTCTGGCAGCCAAGTAATCGCCCAATCAGCGGCTTCTAGCTGGCCCTTAAAACAGCCGACAAACGGCTCATCTGGCAACCTTAAATTGTCGCCAATCGCCGCCTTCAAATAATCAGTTAGGCCGCTTTCATAGAACCATTCATGGACTTCGTTTGTCTGTTTGTTGGTGAATTTGATCCGTAAACCAGGGCACAGTACCGCTTTAGCCCGCAGCAGATAAATCAGTTTTGAATTAGAAAAGTTAGCAGAATCAAAATAGCTGGCGTCGGGCCAAAAATGCACTCGGGTCCCAGTATTGCGACGACCACAAGTTCCCGTTGGGCGTAACTCTTCAACCTTAAAGCCATTTTCAAATGCGATATCATACACTTGACCATCACGGCGAACTGTTACTTCGACACGGCGCGACAGCGCGTTAACGACCGAAATCCCCACACCATGCAAACCGCCAGAGAACTGGTAGTTTTTATTCGAAAATTTACCGCCGGCATGCAATTTGGTTAGGATTAACTCGACCCCAGGAATGCCTTCTTCTGGGTGGATATCCACCGGCATACCACGGCCATCATCGGTGACTTCGAGGGAGTTATCTGTATGTAGAACAACTTCAATTTTGGTCGCGTGACCCGCCAATGCTTCATCGACACTGTTATCTATGACCTCTTGGCCCAAATGATTTGGTCTGGAGGTGTCGGTATACATACCTGGACGGCGTTTAACAGGATCGAGTCCGTTGAGAACTTCAATGGCGTCAGAGGTGTATTGATTCGTCATAGGGCACGCTATAAGTTATTGTATCCTGCCATGTTGCGGCTCGGCATGTCAGTTTGTCAAGGTAAGTGTAAAAATTGGCTTACAGTTTGCAGATGCGATTCGTAGCCAACAAAACTGTGATCGCCTCCCGCTTCAATTCGCAATTGGCAGTGATGGTACTTATTGAGCGCTTCGCGATAATCCAGCACTTCATCACCCGTCTGCAATAATACCAAAAAATGATCCGGATTGCGGATAACAGCCGTATTAAATTCAGCAACTTCCCGCTTATGCTCGGGCACGACAAGATAATGCTGTTCGGTATAGGGATTAAATTGCGGCCCCATAAACTCATCAAACAATTCAAAGGGTTTTACCGCTGGATTGACTAACACAGCCTTGCCGCCATAGGTTTCGGCTAAATAGCTGGCAAAATATCCGCCTAAGGATGAGCCTATGTAAGTTAATGGCTCATTGGCATCGACAGCCGCCTCAACATAAGTGGTTAACAGTGCCATGGCAGCCTTGGGCGTATTGGGTAATTGCGGCTGATAAAAGGTCACACTCGGGTGATACTGCGCCATGTACTCAGCCGTCATCACAGCTTTATCTGAAAAAGGTGAGCTATTAAATCCGTGAATATAAAGCAGCATATTTCCTCAGGCTGCGGTTATTCGCGTTAATAACCGCTAGAGTTGTTGTCGGGGGAAAAATGGTTACCCGGTACGCGATACACTTTAGTGTTGATGCTACCATCGGCTTTCAACTCCAGCAAACGATAACCCGGTTGGACGCTATCCAAAGCAAAATAAGGCGATAACGGCTTAAATTGAATACAAGTGGAAGGTGTCGCCATTAGCTGCATGCTGCCATGAGGGCCATTATGATGGGTATCGATACATTGGTGTACATGACCCCAGAGTAATCCTTTGACCTGCGGATACTTTGCTACTCGCGCAATAAATTCGGCGCCATTGTCCATGCAGTGTTGATCCAGCCAAGTGCAATTCACGACAATAGGATTGTGGTGCATCACCAATAAAGTGTGACATTCGGGATGTGCGGCAATGGCTTTATCAATTAATTCAAACTGAGTCTCGGCCATATTGCCGCCGGGCTTTCCCCGCACGGTTGAATCCAACATGAGAATTTGCCAGTTTCCGGCCAGAATACGCTGCTGTCCATAAATCTGTTCACCCTGCATGTGCAGATACATAATCCGCGGATCATCATGATTTCCAGGAAGATAATGACAAGGTAAACCAACAGGCGTGACGGCTTTCACGAATTGCTGATAGGACTCAGCCGAGTAGTCTTGACTTAAGTCACCCGTGGCAAGCATCAAATGAGCGGGATAGTCCACAGCTCTAATTGTATTTAATACGGCATCAAAACTCTTGCCAGTATTGACTCCTAATAGCTGAGCTTCAGGATCAGCAAAAAGATGCGGATCTGTGACTTGCACGATACGCACGCTTTCCCCTTCAGCTATGGAGTAAGAGACAGCCTCTTTCAGCACATTGAATACCCAATTCTAAGACTGGCACACGACACTATGGTGGTAACCAATCTTTAATAACTCTTCCAGGAATGCATTCACCTGGTACTTTTCATCACTTTGATACATACGGACATTGGGATAATCATACACTGGGCGTAATTGGTAAATCTGTTGACCAGTTAACACTTCTGCTAATTTAGCATCGTGATAAATTCTCACTAACACCTTGGGAGTATTGACAAACTCCTTGATTGCGATGGGACGAGATATCTCAACTAATTGAGTATATTTGGTATTTTCTAAAATTCGTACTACTAATATACCAAACTCACCTTCGAGTCGCCATGACTCACCGATAGCTATCTCTAACGGTAACCATTTCAACATGTAACCATAATTTCGCCCGCACAGTGCTAAAAAGTCACTGACGTTAGGTTTATAGCGCTGTTTTAGACTCGAAGTAGCCAAATTCATCCCAACTTAAACCAGTTGTTGATAGTTTAATTGTAACCATTGTAATCCAATGACGGTCGACGCATTATCGATCTCGCCCGCAACCACACTATTATAAGCTTGCTCGCGGCTCATGACATGCAATCGAATATCTTCGTGCTCTTCTGCTAATCCATGTAATCCACGGGCGTCGTTCGAATCGACATCGGCCCAATAGAAATAGAAACGTTCTGTGCTGCCACCTGGGCTGGCAAGATAACTATTCACGCTGTGTATTTGCTTAGCAACTAAGCCGGTTTCTTCCATTAATTCGCGGTGCGCAACGTCCAGAGGCGTTTCTTCGGGCGCAATCATACCCGCGACCAACTCGAGAAGCCAAGGAGATTTAGTGGTTGCTAATGCAGGAAAGCGCACCTGTTCGATGAGTACCACTTTATCTTGTCTGGCATCATAGGGCAGAACGACGACTGCATGACCCCGTTCAAACACTTCGCGGGTAACAGGTTTGCTCCAGCCGCCAGCGAATAATTTATGTTTGAAAGTGTATTCGTCCATTGAGAAAAATCCTTGGTATAGGGATTTTTTTTCTAAGATCTCAATATCCGTTTGCGAAAAAACAGGGGGTTTCATACTCTATCCTTAAAAGTTGAATTTGCGCCTATAATCAAGGCAATTTGAGCACATTTTTAAAATAAAATCTGTTACACTTCGAATTTGACTTGAAAGTGTCAGAGTTCTTAGACTCTAGGTCATTAAGTTTTAGCTGTATCGGGAAGCGTCGGGAAGCGCAAACCGCCTTGGTAAAGGCATTACTTAGTCTAAACGAAGTTAAAATATTCCTCCGTGGGGGGATTTTGTCTAATAAGGACAGCAAATGAAATTTAAGATCCATAATTTATGCGCAGCATTAACACTTGCGGCCTCCGCTTCAGCGGTGCAAGCAGATGATTTGTTGCAAATTTATCAACAAGCACTGACCAGCGACCCGCTCGTATTGCAAGCCCAAGCCCAGCGTAATGGTTTGTTTGAACAAATTGAACAAAACCGTGCACCGCTGTTGCCAACCATTAGTGCAAACGTCGGTTACGACAAAGCTTGGAATGATCCGAAGGATGATTCAAGCGGTCTAGTGGGTAGCCTGAAATTAAATCAAGTTATCTATGATCACAGTGCTTGGGTCGGTTTAAGCCTTGCTGAGAAAGCCGCTTCTCAAGCTGATTCTGCCTATGCTTCAGCATTACAAAACCTGATTACTCGTATCACTACAGCCTATTTCAACGTATTAACGGCGAAAGACAACTACGAGTTCCAAGGTGCAGAAAAACGCGCGATCGAACGTCAACTTGAACAAACTAAACAACGTTTTGCTGTGGGTTTAACCGCAATTACCGATGTGCATGAAGCCCAAGCTCAATATGACTTAGCCTCAGCCACTGAAATTTTAGCTGAAAACACACTCGCTAATAGCTATGAAGCCTTACGTGAAATCACTGGCATCGATCACAAGACAATCAACGTGTTAGATACCAACCGTTTCTCGGCCGTTACGCCAGCGCCAACGTCGTCAAACGAATGGTTAAAGATTGCTGAAACCAATAGCGTCGATTTGATGACTCAACGTATCGGTAAAGATATTGCTCAAGAAACCATTAAGCTTTATCAAGCAGGCCACATGCCTTCTTTAAGCTTGAATGCAGGTTACAACAAAGGTCTTGAGCAAAAAACCGGTAATATCAATGAGCCTGACTTCGATAACGTCAGTGTCGGTGTCAACTTAAGCATTCCGATTTTCGAAGGCTTTAAAGTGAGCTCACAAGTTAATCAAGCGCAATTTCAATATGTTGAAGCGAGTGAAAAACTTGAGCAAACTTACCGTGGTGTTGTGAAAAACGTCCGCAATAACTACAACAACGTAGGCGCTTCTATCAGCTCAATCAAAGCCTATGAACAGTCAGTTATTTCATCAGAAAGTGCATTGAAAGCCACTCAAGCGGGTTTCGAAGTGGGAACTCGTACTATCGTTGACGTACTGAACCGTACTCGTGACTTGTACGATTCAAAACGTAAATTATCCGATGCACGTTATAGCTACATCAACTCGGTCATTGCCTTGAAGCAAGCAGCGGGTACATTGAATGAAGATGACGTAATTGCCATCAACAATGGCTTAATTGCAGAGTAATCTCACTCTCGGTTCTCAGCTAAAAAAGTTGTCAGATAAAAAACCGCCGATAGGCGGTTTTTTTATACTCAAACACTAAATCAACAGATTAGAAGTTGATTTCAACACCTGCGAAGTAACCTTTAAATTTAGTATCGGCACTCACACCCGAGAAGTTACTCACGTCGAATAAAAACTCACGGTAGCCTACACGTACACGGGTATCGACGGCTAAACCATCGAATTGCCAACCTAAACCAATCGCATAATCGTGAACGCTTGATTCATTTACGCCCTGCATTAAATCAGCAAAACCGTACAAGCCTAAGCCAGGCATACCCACATGTGTACTGGCATAACCCATCACAATGCCGCTATCGACATCTATCTCTTCAGGGTGACCAGGGTCTTGCACGCGCAGTGAGCCATTCATTAACTTGTAAGCCGCACCGAGATCTAATGACACTATGTCGTTATCCAATATTTCGTAATAAAGCACGAAATCTGTGTTGCTCAAATCAGTATAAGTAGTCACATTACCTTTAAAATCATGACCATTGAAGTTGAAATCAGCATCAGACATGCTGCCTTTTTGATCTAAGCTATTTTCACGGATTTTAATATTTGGGACAAATGGCAAAGGATGTTCAACCGCAATCCAATAGCTACCTTGAGCCGATGAACTGTAATCAAATGATTGTTGTGGTTGACCTTTATCAGCAAAAGTACCGCTAGTATCGGCGCGCCAGTAGTCACCGCCAATTGTGAAACCGACCACAGTCGCCGCTTGGGCTGAAGTGGCCATGCATAATCCTAATACCGCACTGGCGAGGAGAGTTTTTTTCATAATTAACCTTGAGATAGCAAGTTCGTTAAATCAATCACCGCGGCATTTGCACGGGATACATAGTTAGCCATAACCAATGAATGATTAGCGACTAAGCCAAAACCGCTGCCATTAAGTACAACAGGGCTCCAGACAGTTTGCTGAGTGGCTTCTAGCTCACGAATGATCTGTCTTAAGCTCACTTCAGCATTTTTCTTCTTTAAGACATCGGCAAAATCGACTTCCACGGCGCGCATAAAGTTCAGTAAGGCCCAAGAAGCACCACGGCTCTCATAAAAAACGTCATCAATCTTCCACCAGCTGGTTTTCACCTGATGGCTTGCCAAGTTAGGCGTAGATTGACGCGCCGCATTATCGCCGGCTAAATCGGTATTTAAACGCTCTTGGCCAACACTGGCCGATAAACGTTGTGACATGCTGCCCAGACGCTTCTGCACTTCTTTCAACCATTCATTGAGGTTGTCGGCGCGAGCATAAAACTGTGCATCTTGATTGTTAGGGTCCATTATGCGAGCACGGTAAAGCTTCAGCAATTTAATGGCATCGCGGTATTCGCTTTCGGCACTTGGCACTAACCAGCTCGTGTGATCAATATTGAGCTTAGACTGGGCTTCGCCTAAATCTTTATCCGCTGCAGATTGAGACTGTGAGCGACTAAACTCTTTACGCATAATCAAGGCTAAATCGCGGGCTTGTTCTAATGCGCCGTATTCAAATGCGGGCATGTTATCCATAAAGATGGAAGGTGGCATCACATCGTTTGATAACCAACCGCCTTGCTTATCCAGTAATGTTTCGACCGTGAGGATCAGCGAAGTGGTGGTTGCGTATCCGACCACATTTTTATCGGTAGCCGTCAATTGTTGAGGATTGATAGGATCGGGCTCGATACTCCACCACACACTCAGGCCATAACCGATTAATACTAAAAATAAACCGACACCGGTAACTTTTTTCCATGTAATTTGCATCAAGCGACTCCTTAATGATGGTGATGATGCTCTTGCTCTGCGGCGTTTTCTGCTTCTTTACTAACAGGCAGTGTAATCGCCATTTTCTCGCCATCGTCAAACTCTAATTGCAGTTCAACTTGCTGCTCTAACACCAATGGCGCTTTTAAACCTAGCAACATGACGTGATCCCCTGACGGCGTTAACGTTAATGCGCCATGGGATGGGATATCAAAACCTTCAACATGGCGCATCTTCACCATGCCTTGATCTTCGATAATAGTATGTAATTGGGCATCCTTTGCCACTGTAGTACTGACGCCGATAAGACGAACCGCTTTATCTGTGTGGTTTTCAAGCGTAAAGTAGGCGGCAGTATTTGGTACTGTCTCAGGCATGGCGCGTACATGACCTTCGGTCACTATCACGCTTGCCAACGCTGAAAATGATGCACAAGATAAAACTAGACAATTAAACAGCTGTTTGAATATTGGTTTCAATGTCTTAAACTCCATGTCTACCCAATGTCGTCGTAAAGGAAACAACCCATGAGTCATATACAGGTTCAGGATGATCAGGGCGTACGTATTATCAGCTTTAATCGCCCCGATAAACGCAATGCACTTGATCTTAATATGTATAAACAACTGACAGAATACCTGATCGAAGGTGAAGCAGACAACGACATTCGTGCCTTTATGCTCCATGGCCAAGATAATTGCTTCACCTCAGGCAATGATGTTGCAGACTTTTTGAAAAATAGTGACTTAGGGCCAAATCACCCCGCTGTACGTTTCTTATTTTGCCTGCTGGAACTCAAAAAACCGCTGGTTGCCGCCGTTTCTGGCGCCGCCGTCGGCATTGGAACAACCGTACTACTGCATTGCGATCTGGTATATGCCGATAACACGGCGAAGTTTCAGCTGCCCTTCGTCAACTTAGCACTGGTGCCAGAAGCGGGGGCCAGCCTACTGTTACCTGAACTAGTGGGTTATCAAAAAGCGGCAGAGCTATTGCTACTCGGCGAAAGTTTTAATGCCGAGACGGCCCACAGACTCAATATGATCAACGAAATTGTGGCCCATGAAGACCTACTCAGTTATGCATTGTCTCAGGCTAAAAAGTTGGCAAATCAACCGCCACAAGCCCTACAAATCACACGTCAATTAATGCGTCCGCATAAAAATCGTGTACAACACCAAATGCATCAAGAATTAGAACAATTTAGCGCTAGGCTAAAAAGTGATGAGGCCAAGAGCAGATTTCAGGCTTTTTTGAAGAAGTAGTCTGCAAGCAGTATGCACATACATTTCGCATGAGGGTCAAAGTGCCCTCTTGTTGATAGGTTTAACACCCTATTTTTTAAAATATTCTTTCAATTTTTCAATCAAGACAAGCCTCAAATATAAGTCATCACTGCGGACTTACACGGGTCTTTTCCATTGATCAACTAACAGTGCTAAAACAAAGTAAATCAACAAACTCACGCCAGGCATAAATACCGTCGCGCCAGCCCACACCACTCGAGTCCAAAAGCAAGACCAACCAAATTTCCATGCCATACCAGCGGCAACACCACACACTAATCGCTCTGGGCTCTCCATACGTGCTTTTACTCGTTTCATCTCAAACCTCGACTCAATTGATTGTAATTTATTTATCATTATGCCACTGAAACCAGCAAATAATGCCTGAAAACAACGCAAGACTAATTACAGGTAACAGTAGCAAAGTCATTAAAGGTGCTACAAACCACATAAGCAGATCCCCTACTTAGCGCTATATTCATCGGCACTTGCCGACTCACCTTCATTCTCAGCGCTTAAGCCAAGTTGACTGTTGAAGTCATAAATACTTTCAGCGAGTTGTGTTTGCAATGACATCACAAACTCACGCTTAGCACTGACTAACATTTCTTGTGTTTGGGTAGTTAGCGTTTGCTCAATGGTTCCGACAACATCCGATATTGGCGCGGCTTCTGCGTGTACTGCAACGCTACCGACTAACGCACCTAATAACACACTCATTTGTACTGATTTTTTAATGGTTAACGTAAACATGATGGCATCCCTTTCGATTAATTAACTTGACGAAAGGAGTATTACAAACTGCGTGCCAACTTATAAAAATATTTTTAAGATTATGATTTTAATCATTTTAAAAAATTTTATGTGGACAAGATGAGATATAGGGATGGATTGGAAAATAACAAGTGGTGAAAAATACTACTCAAATTAGTAAATTTCACCATCTTTTAAGTCGAGTGGAATTACTCTGTAACTTCAGCCTGAATATTCTGAAAGGCCTGCTTTACCACTTCTATCCCAGCGCCGTTTTTATGGGCATTTTCGCTCAAATAACGACGCCACGCACGGGCACCCGGTAAGCCTTGGAATAACCCGATCATATGGCGAGTAATATGATTAAGTCGCCCACCCGACTGCAAATGTGCTTCGATATAAGGCAACATAGCCTCAATCACATCCTCACGGCTGATCACCGCCTTTTGGCTGCCACATAGAATTTGGTCTACCTGCGCCAGAATATAAGGATTCTGATAGGCCTCACGCCCCATCATCACGCCATCAAGCTGCGCCAAATGGAGTTGCGCTTGCTCAAGTGTGGTGACGCCGCCATTAATACCAATATTAAGCGTGGGATAATCGCGCTTTAGTTGATATACACGCTCATAATCGAGCGGCGGGATCTCGCGATTCTCTTTCGGACTCAAGCCTTGTAGCCAAGCCTTACGGGCATGAATAGTAAAATCCGTACAGCCTTTTGCACTGACCACGTCAATAAACTGGGTTAAAAACGCATAACTGTCTTGTTCATCAATCCCGATACGTGTCTTAACAGTCACAGGAATATCAACCACTTGCTTCATGGCATCAACGCACTCAGCCACTAATTCAGGTTCAGCCATCAAACACGCGCCAAAGCGACCATTCTGCACTCGATCGGAAGGACAACCCACATTGAGGTTCACCTCATCGTAGCCACGCTCAGCCGCGAGTTTAGCGCAACGCGCTAAATCGACAGGATTAGAGCCACCTAACTGCAACGCCAAAGGATGTTCTTCTTGGTTATATGCCAAGTAGTCACCACGACCATGCAATATCGCCCCAGTCGTCACCATTTCCGTATACAACAATGCATTAGCCGACATCAAACGCGCAAAATAACGGTAATGGCGATCAGTCCAATCCAGCATGGGCGCAATGGAAAAGGTGCGGTCGAGCGGTAGGCCATCATTAAGATTATTTTTCAACACGTTACTATCGACTCAAGTAATTAAAATTTGCCAGTAAGTTATCGCTTAGAAGGATAAAGAATCTTAATTTAAGCCGCAGATTACCAATAAACCTTAAGCTTAAAAATGGAAAAACAGTAAACGAGTTAACGTTTACTGTTTTATTGCCCCCTCAGAGCTAGCGCGATTATATCCTAAACAGCCCGCTTTGGGGAGATTAAGCTGGTATTGAAGCCTGTCTCTGAGCCAAAACTATAGCTCGCTCCAACGCCTGAGCAAGTTATGGTAAATCCCCGTCAGATTAAACAACTCTTGTTCTGCAGCCTGCTGAGCTGTGAGTGTTTGAATCGATTGATCAAGTTGAAATAGCAAACGACGCTGACCTTCATCACGAACCATACTTTGCAGCCACATAAAGGCGGCGGTACGCTCGCCCGACAGAACTGGCGTGACCTGATGCAAGCTGCTCGATGGATACAGCACTAATGAACCCGCAGATAATTTTATGCTTTGTTGGCCGTAGGTATCTTGGATAACTAATTCGCCGCCCTGATAGCTTTCTGGTTCACTGAGAAATAAAGTCGCTGACAAATCGGTACGGATCATCCCATCAGGAGTTGAGCGGATAGCATTATCTATGTGATATCCAAAGGTTTCACCGCCTTGATATCGATTAAACAAAGGCGGATAAAACTGTAATGGTAATGCCGCAGATACAAATTGTGGGTGTGCTAACAGCCTGTCCATAATCTGCTGACCTAGCGCGACGGCTACTGGGTCGTCCTTATCTAATTGCTGATTTCGCTTACGAGTTGTCGCCATCGCGCCGGAGGTTTGATTACCGTCTATCCAGCAACGCGCATCTAACTGGTCGCGTAAGTGACTCACTTCTTGTTTTGAGAAAACATTTGGAATTTCAATCAGCATCTCAGGGTTCCATAGGGCAAAAATACGGCATGACGTATACCGTTTATAAAACATAAAAGGCAGCCCGAAGGCTGCCGTAACATTAGCTAATGACTGACATTAAAAATGCATATCGGCACTGAGCATGACCAAACGTCCGGGCGCCATGTTAGCAAAATGCGCGGTATAGGCTTTATCGTAATAACGCTCGTCAGTGAGGTTTTGCACATTCAAGCGCAGCGTCAGAAAGTCATTCATCTTATAAGATGAAACCACATCAAAACGCCAGTATGAAGGAATCGATAAGGTATTGGCGGTATTACCGTAAACCTGCCCCATATAGTACGCGCCAGTTCCGACATTTAACTGTTCCGTAATGTCGTAAGTGGTAAACAGACTGATACTGTTTTTGGCCGTATTAGGGAAACGATTACCATCGTAAGCGGCATTAAATCCGTTACTTTCTAGGCTAGCATCAAGATAGGTGTATCCACCAAATCCATGCCAATGCTCAGTGATATCACCTGAAAAACCAATTTCGAAGCCCTTCACTTTCTGCTCACCAACGTTTTCTTGCGGTGAATTGCGATCGGCAGAAGTCGCAACGCGAGCGTTGTTCTTCTCGATTTGGAATACTGAACCATTAAGCGATAAGCGGCCACTGAAGAAATCCCACTTAGTACCTAGCTCGTAACTTTCAGTATCTTCAGGCTTTAAATCTTCATTGTTACTACCAAGACGATCTGAACCATCGCCATTAGATGTCCCTGGCGGATTCGAAGATGTGCCCCACGCTGCATAGATACTGCCGTTGACCGCAGGTTTATACAGCACTGATAATTGGTAGTTTAAAAAGTCATCGTCGTTGGATAGTGACGAAGTCGAGTTCTGTGCAGCAGTGCTGTAATCATCCCAGCGCACGCCGCCGTTAATCATCCAAGACTCATTCAACTCTATGGTATTAAAGGCATAAACTGAGCGAGTGTCCGTTTCAGTCACAGTGGCATCTGTTCCTAGCGTCACGCTGCCGACCCAAGGGTCGTGAGGATTAGGCTTCGATAGCAAAGTACAATTGTAATTAGCCAGTAGTGCATCATTACAACCCGCATTACGACCATTATCCGTATCGACCGTATAACTTAAGTTACTGGTGCGCTCGTTGCTAAATTCAGTGCCAATCGCAAAACGGTTGGTGAATCCGGCCAGCTTGGCCTCACCCGCCAGTTGCAATTGGGTCGCGAGCGTTTTAGTGACTGAATGGCGTGATTTAGTGTTACGCCATACATAACCATTGGCGACATTGCCTGTCGTGTCATCTGGGTTAGTCACAATGTAGTAATTGGTATTACGGCTATACACTGAGGTCGACGTAAATTGCATGTCATTGTTAAAGTCATGGCTTATCAGCACTGAAGCTGTGTCGTCATTATTATCGCGAAAATCCCGCGACAATAAGCCATAGAAGTTATTGGGATCAACATCGGCAGGCCTACCTGTCGCTTGATCATAGGGGATCCCATAGTCAGGTATGTCATGGTTTTCAAAATGATAGTATTCCAACGTCACCTTAGTGGGTGTCGTCAAGCCAAATGTCACCGAGGGTGCAATGCCCCAGCGATTACCAGAGACTTCATCACGACCCGGCGTATTGGCATCGTGCGCCATTAGATTCACCCGCACGGCAGCTTCATCTGCAATTACATGGTTAACGTCAAGGCTGGCGCGTTTTAAAGCATCAGTACCAATCGCCACATCCGCATTAATAAAATCTTCAGCTTGGGCTTTTTTAGTCACGATATTGATACTACCGCCAACTGCACCACGGCCGTTATAAACAGAACTCGGCCCCTTTAGCACCTCAATTTGTTCGATGTTAAAAGTCTCACGGCTCTGGGAGCCCACATCCCGCATACCGTTAATAAACGTTGAAGATTGAGCGTCATAACCACGAATAAACGGCCTGTCACCATAGGGATTACCACCTTCACCCGTACCAAGCGTAATACCAGGTGTTGCACGCAGAGCATCGGTAAAACTTTGTGCCCCCATGTCTTTGATCAGATCTTGATTAATCACAGTGACAGTTTTAGCGCTATTGAGCAGATCATCAGTAAATTTACCGGATTGTACTTTGCGCGTGTTGTAGCCCAAATATTCGCCGTTAACCTCAATATGTTCGACTTTCTTACCAGCGACTTGTGCCTGCTCCGCTGCTATCGCAGGGGTAGCTGATATAGCCATACCTATAGTTAATGAACCTAAAACATGGGCGCCGAGTGCGACTCGGCCATTGCGGCATTTTGCAAATTTCATTAAAAGCATTCCTGTTGCGGACTAAACCCTGTAACAGATGTCCCCCACCTGTTAATCGCCCGCTAATATAAGGAAATCACACAAACTGATCAATAACTATTATCATTTGCATTATTAGTTAACATTGGTTGCATAATTTATCGTCCAGCAATGCAGGTTTTTTCATTGCCTCTGAAATTGAGAGTAGTGGAGAAAGTGAGAGTGTCTTGATGTTTAAAAAAACCGGCGACGAGCTAACCACATAAAAATATTACATTATTACACGAGCCGAGTCAGTTTGTGCAATGACGACTGTAATTGAATTATCTACGGGGGATATTTTAATGTTGCTGTTGAGAAATCTCGTTAGCTGCCAGACGATAGCGAATGGAATGGTATCGCAGAATCGCACTAACCGAGATGCCACAGAGTCGGGCAATAATCGCTCTCCCCTCAGTTGTTGAATAGATAAAAGTCGAGTTACTCCATAAAAAGGCTAAAAAACTTTGCAGCATCGGCACACATGGGCCACTATGAATGGGGCTAATAGTGTCGATATTGCATCATATTTTGTATTTATGTAGCGTAAAACAGCGCCATTTGACGTTCAACGTCTTCCTGAGTAACACTTGTAAACTATGATGCAAAGCGATCGCAACCATAAATGGCACAGTGATATTGGGCCATAGCCGTATATATCTCGGATAAATGATAAGAATATCTTTAAATTAGCCTCACATTTATAGCTGTCTCATCTAAGCTGATAGAGTGTGATCAAGATTGCTGTCGATAAGCAACTTTTCTAATAGCCTTAAGCAATGCCATTACTTCATGGTTTAGGCTCAAAAGAGGACAAACTTAGGCATGAACGTTAATTTTATTAATCCTTTCCTCCAATCTCTGCTCAATGTCATTTCTACTATGGCGAGCATGGATTTGACGCCGGGCAAACCTCAAATCAAATCAGATAACTTAGCGAAGGGGGATGTGTCTGGCCTCATTGGGCTCGTTGGCCCCCAAACAAAAGGATCACTATCGATTACCTTCGAACAAAAGCTGGTTTTGCAGATAATGCAGAATATGCTAGGCGAAAACCCGGGTAAAATTAACGAGGAAGTGACTGACCTAGTGGGTGAAATCACCAACATGGTGACTGGCGGCGCAAAAAATCTATTGGGTCAGAAAGGCTATGAGTTTGAAATGGCCACCCCTATGGTCGTGTCAGGAAAAGGCCACACCATTTCCCATAAAGCGAATGGCACTAAGATTATCATGCCTTTTACTAGCCCACATGGGACCGCTTATATCGAAATATGTTTTGAAAACTAAAAACTTAAAATGTACCGAGTCAACATGGCTCAAATTACATTAACGCTCCTGTCGCTCTGGATCTTATGTTTCATTTGCTTATTTAAAGCTATATAACAAAGATCAGAACGGCTGGATTACCAGCACATGAATATACTTTTACCATTCATTTCACTGTCTCATTTGTGTTCGATAACTGTTCAATTCGCGCGGCTCTACCCGTAAACATATCGAGTCACCCAGCCTGCACATCAAATCAGTACTTAACTGCAATGCGCTTATCTAAGCCCTACTCGCTCAGCACACTGCAAAAATTAGCAAACTGTAACGCTTTTATTCGGAGCAATGAGACGATGCAAATATAGTGCTGATGATTCACCACGAGACTTCATCTTATACTTTCTACAAATAAAAAACGGTGTTTAACACACCGTTTTATGATTCTGCATCTTAACTCGCTCAAGCTAACGAGGTTCATTTCACCAGGCTAGTCTCATAAGACTAAGCACGCGAGATTAAGCCCATGAGAGTAAACTCACGCGATGAAGTTAACAAAGCTAAGCTAAACAAACCGCAACCCTAGGGGTGAGCTTAGTGACTAATTCATAAGCGATAGTACCGATATGTTCAGCAACTTCTTCAACGGGTAATGCCTTACCCCACAACAAAGCACTGTCGCCAACCTTATCCTGCGCATCTTGGCCTAAGTCGACAGTCAACATGTCCATAGAGACGCGGCCTACTATGGGTACGCGACGACCATTGACCCACACAGGTGTACCTTCCGGTGCATTGCGGGGATAACCATCACCATAACCAATTGCGACGACACCTAAACGGGTATCTTGTTTCGCGGTCCAGAAACAACCATAACCCACTGGCTGATTGGCTTTATGATCCCGCACCGCAATCAACTGTGATACCAGTTCCATCGCAGGTACTAGTCCGTGATTCGCACCGCAATCTCCAGTGACAGGTGACACACCATAGAGGGCGATTCCCGGACGGATCCAATCGCCTTGGCTTTGCGGCCAATACAAAGCACCGGCGGAATTGGCTAAGGTTCTAAATCCGGGTAAGCCAGCTGTTAAGGTATTAAAAGCCGCCATCTGTACTGAGGTATAAGTGTTATCTGGCTCATCTGCACAGGCAAAATGCGTCATCAAATGAATCGGTTTTGCCACATTGGGACAGGCCATTAATCGCTCGTAAACCGTTGAGAATTGCTCGGGCGTAAAGCCTAAGCGATGCATGCCTGAATCCACTTTTAGCCAAACAGTCACAGGTTTAGACAACACAGTTTGCTCTAACATCTCAAGCTGAGAGCTATGATGCACCACAGTGTCGATATCATGCCCGACGAGTAACGGGAGATCGGTGGCGCGGAAAAAACCTTCCAGTAATAACAAACGCGCTGTCACGCCGCCCGCTCGTAATTCTAAGGCTTCATCCAATCGTGCTAAGCCAAAACCATCGGCACTGACTAAACAATGGGCGACATTTAATAATCCATGACCATAGCCGTTCGCTTTAACGACGGCCATTACGCGACTCGCTGGTGCCTGTTGACGCAACGCAGCGAGATTGGTTTGCAGTGCACTACTGCTAATTTCTGCTCGGGGAAAAGGGTTCAAAATTTACCTTGCTCACTCAGGAAATAAAAAGTCACGGATATAAAAAATACATCAGCACAGCACGTCTTCTGCATACGCAAATTTACTATTTTCAAACGTAAATTTAGTCTTCTTCAAACTGAGGTCCGGCATAATTATCGAAGCGCGAAAACTGCCCTTGGAAGGTGAGTCGCACCCGACCAATCGGGCCGTTACGTTGCTTACCGATAATGATTTCGGCCGTACCTTTATCTTGAGAATCGTTGTTATACACTTCATCGCGATAAATAAACATGATGAGATCCGCATCCTGCTCGATAGCGCCCGATTCACGCAAATCCGAGTTTACCGGGCGTTTATCGGCCCTTTGCTCAAGCGAGCGGTTAAGCTGCGACAGGGCAATAATCGGGATTTCTAGCTCTTTGGCTAACGCCTTTAGGGAGCGTGAAATCTCAGAAATCTCTAAGGTACGGTTATCTTTCAAGGCGGGCACCTGCATTAACTGCAGGTAATCTATCATGATCATCGATAAACCACCGTACTCACGGGCGATACGACGCGCGCGGCTACGGACTTCGGTCGGCGTTAATCCCGAACCGTCATCGATATACATTTTGCCTTGCTCGAGCATAATACCCATGGTCGATGAAACCCGCGCCCAATCCTCGTCATCGAGCTGACCGGTACGGATTTTGGTTTGATCGACGCGGCCCAAGGAGGCCAACATACGCATCATAATCTGTTCTGACGGCATCTCGAGACTAAAGATAAGCACCGGCTTGTCTTCATTCATCGCGGCTTGTTCGCACAAGTTCATCGCGAAGGTGGTTTTACCCATAGAAGGACGCGCCGCAACGATAATCAAGTCGCCGGATTGGAAACCAGCGGTCATCTTATCCAGATCGTTAAAGCCGCTCGAAACCCCAGTCACACCGTTATGGGGGTTATTATAAAGCTGCTCAATCTTATCGACGGTTTTTTCCAGAATGGTCTTAATGCCTTCGGGACCTTCGTTGGAATTGGTTCGCATCTCAGCGATCTTAAAGACTTTACTCTCAGCAAGGTCGAGTAATTCGCTCGAATCGCGGCCTTCTGGGTTATAACCTGCATCGGCAATTTCGTGCGCTACGCGGATCATGTCACGCACTACAGCGCGTTCACGGACGATTTCGGCGTAGGATAAAATGTTACCCGCACTTGGGGTATTTTTCGCAATCTCACCTAAATAGGCAAAACCGCCGGCATCTTCTAATTGATTTTCAACTTCGAGCTGTTCAGAAACAGTGATCAAATCGATCGGCTGCCCCAGATCGACCAATCTGTGCATGGCAGAGAAGATCATCTTGTGTGAACGGGAGTAAAAGTCATCTTTTACGACGGCCTCAGCGACCCTGTCCCACGCTTCGGCATCTAACATCAAGCCGCCTAATACCGATTGTTCAGCCTCAATTGAATGCGGTGGCAGCTTGAGTCCATCAAGTTGCAAATCTCTTGGCTTACTTTTAGGCTTAAAAGCACCTTGTTGTGACATTAACGCTCCCGATTTCCAACAACTTAACAAAATATGATATAAAACCCGCGTCAAGCAAACAGGATGTTTACACTCGCCTGTTATCTCATTCCAACGGACACTCTAATAATCAATAAGGAAAGAACATGCGTATTGCATTGGTTGCGGCCTTAGTAATGACATCCGGCATAGCAACTGCCGACGAAGGACAATGGCAACCTTATCAAATGCCTTCTATTGCAGACAAACTCAGTGAACGCGGAATCGATATTCCTGCAGAAAAACTGGCCGATCTTACAAGTTATCCAATGAATGCCGTTGTAGGGCTGGGCTATTGTACCGCCAGTTTTGTCTCCCCCCAAGGGCTAGTTGTGACAAACCACCATTGTGCCTTCAAGGCGATACAATATAACACTAAGAAAGAACATAACTATCTCGAACAAGGCTTTTTAGCGACATCAATGGACAAGGAACCCTCTGCCGGTCCTAACGAACGTTTATACATCACAGAGGCAGTAACCGATGTCACCGCCCAAATCAATCAAGGCCTAAGCCAAGACCCGCTGAGCCGTTACGAAGACATTCAAAATCACAGCAAAGAATTGATCAAAAGCTGTGAAGCCGATGCGAATTATCGCTGTAATGTCCGCAGTTTCCATAACGGCCTAGAATACTACCTAATCAAGCAATTGATGATCCGCGATGTACGCTTAGTGTATGCACCTCCGGAAAGTGTCGGTGCCTTTGGCGGCGACATCGATAACTATGAATATCCACGTCATTCGGGTGATTTTGCCTTCTTGCGGGCTTATGTCGGAAAAGATGGCCAACCCGCAGCCTATAGCGACGATAACATCCCTTACAAGCCAAAGAGTTACCTTAAGATCAACGCCGATGGCGTGAAAGCCGGTGACGGCGTGTTTGTCGCAGGTTATCCAGGCTCAACCAGTCGCTATAACCTCACTAGTGAGCTTAAGTTTGCCAGTGACTGGCTGTATCCCACCCAAGCTAAACGCTATCAATTACAGATTGATACTATCGAAGCTATGGGGCAAAAAGATGCCGATATCGCCATTAAGTACGCTGGCAATATGGCTTCAATGGCCAACCGAATGAAGAAACTCAATGGCCTGTTAGCGGGTTTTAAAGCCACGGATATCGTTGGCATTAAACAAAGCCGTGAGGATAACTTTTTAGCTTGGCTTAAACAAAATCCTAAGCTAAATCAAAACCTCATCGCTGAGTTAGAAGTGCTACTTGCCGAGCAACAACAGGCGTTCCAAAGTAATTACTACTTTACTAATGCCCAATCGAGCACCCTGTTAACCGCAGCAAACAGCTTGTATCGTCTTGCGAAAGAAAAACAAAAGCCCGATGCCGAACGTGAACAAGGCTATCAAGAGCGTGATTTAGCGATGCTGAGCTCGCGTCTTAAACGTATCGATTCGAGTTTCGATGTCAAAGTCGATAAGACATTGTGGTTACAGGATTTAAATGCTTACCTAGGCCAATCGAATCGCGTGGCAGCGCTCGATAAAATGTTAAGTGTAAACAGTAAAGACGTAGATCTTGCGGCTAAACTCGATGGTTTGTATTCACTCACTACGCTCACAGACCAAGCCCAACGTCTGGCGTGGATGAATGCCGATGTTAACGCCTTCGAAACCAGTGCCGATCCCTTTATTCGTTTAGCCGTAGCACTTTACGACACGAATATGGCGCAGGAAAAAACGGAAAAAATCTTAGACGGTAAGTTATCAACTGCTCGCCCAGACTATATGGCCGCAGTGATCGAATACTATAAAGCCAACAACTGGCCAGTCTACCCTGACGCCAACGGTACGCTGCGTATCAGCTACGGTATGGTCGATGGTTATCAATCACGTGATGCACTCTACAAACAGCCGTTTACTCGTCTAGATGGCATAGTCGCGAAACACACAGGCGTTGAGCCCTACAATGCACCGAAAAAGCTCCTCGATGCGATTGCCGAGCAGCGCTTTGGCAATCATTTAGTGAAATCGGTTTATCAAGATCCCCGCGGCTGGATTTGCAGACTCTTCTCTTGCTTAGACAAACCCGAAGAATTTAACTCAGTACCGGTAAACTTCTTATCGAGCGTTGACACCACAGGCGGCAACTCCGGCTCACCAGTCTTCAACGGTAAAGGTGAGTTAGTAGGTCTTAACTTCGACTCCACCTACGAGGCCATCACTAAAGATTGGTTCTTCAACCCAACCATCACCCGCGCAGTACACGTGGATATCCGCTATATCCTGTGGATGATGGACGAAGTCGACCATGCAGATAACCTAATCCAAGAACTGGATTTAGTCAGAAATTAATACCTTGAGCTAAATCCGTTGCTCTAAACCAAAAGCCGCTCACTGTTATGCAGTAAGCGGCTTTTATTTGGGCTCGTATTTTAGCAGCGAATACACTTTGGGATGATGAGATTGAATGAGTAGGCGTATATCACCTAGCAATTATACCAATCGTATTAAATCCATCGCAGAGCCGATATCCAAACCTAAATACACTCAAATCCTAAATTTCAGCCATAAAAAAACACCGCCGAGGCGGTGTCTTTTTATATTTAAAGCGAGTCGTAATTAAGCTTCTGCAACCACAGATACTTTAACAACAGCTTTAACTTCAGTGTGTAACTGAACTTCAACTTCGAAGTCGCCAGTAGTACGCAGAGCGCCTAATGGTAAACGAACTTCTGATTTAGCCAGCTCAACACCAGCAGCAGTCACTGCATCAGCGATGTCACGGTTGCCAACTGAACCAAACAGTTTGCCTTCATCACCAGCTTTAGAAGCGATTACAACAGCTTCCAGTGCAGTGATTTTCTCAGCACGTAGGTTAGCAGCAGCTAATTCAGCAGCTAATTTAGCTTCTAATTCAGCGCGACGAGCTTCAAATACTTTAACGTTGCTTTCGTTAGCAACAACAGCTTTACCTTGTGGCAAAAGGAAGTTACGTGCGTAACCAGCCTTAACTGATACTTGGTCACCCAAGTTGCCTAGGTTAGCGATTTTATCAAGCAGAATAACGTTCATTATCAAATCCTCTATATTCGATTAGGAATACTGCAATTACTGATGTAAATCAGTATATGGCAGTAGAGAAAGATAACGAGCACGCTTGATAGCGCGAGCTAGTTGGCGCTGATATTTAGCACTAGTACCAGTGATACGGCTAGGAACAATCTTGCCGCTTTCAGTGATGTAGTTCTTTAAAGTAACGATATCTTTGTAATCAATTTCTGCAACACCTTCAGCGGTGAAACGGCAGAACTTGCGACGACGGAAATAACGTGCCATGTTGACAGTCTCCTAAGTTTTCAATTCGACATTTTCGGCATGGATAACTAAGCGGTTTTGACCATTGCGCCCCTGTTGAAGCGTCATAAAGCCTTGCACTTGTACTTCCACACCTGCTTTCAGATCTTCTGCGACGCTTTCAAAGCGTGGGCCACTCAAAATCACTTGAATTTGTACGTAGACGTTGCGGAGCATATCTGCTTCATAACGCTGCGATTTGTGTTCCAACATTATCACACTGTGTGCAATACCTGCTGGGCTTTTAAAGCGTCTTGAACGAGTTATCGTTCCTGACAACACCAAGTTATTGGTGGTCACAGATTACCTTACTCAGCGATTTCTTCAGCGTGAGCTTCATCGTATGAGCGTTCGCCAGCTGGGCCACGACGTGAATCGCGCTCATCTCTAGCTTTAGCCATTGGAGATGCTTCAGTAACGGCAACTTTAGTACGCATTACCATGTTACGCAGAACTGCGTCGTTGAAACGGAAAGCTGTTTCTAGCTCTTCAATCGTCTCTGCTTTAGCTTCAACGTTCATCAGAACGTAGTGAGCTTTATGCAGATCAAGGATTGGGTAAGCCAGTTGACGACGGCCCCAATCTTCTAAACGGTGGATTGTGCCGTTAGCTTCGGTGATAACACCTGTGTAACGCTCAATCATACCTGGTACTTGTTCACTTTGATCTGGGTGAACCATAAATACGATTTCGTAATGACGCATTTATTGCTCCTTACGGTTATGTAGCCTCGGTATTGGCTCAGTCAAACCAAATGGAGGCAAGGAACGAAAAATAGTGACTGATTTGAGCGCGAGATAGTACAGAAAGCAAGCCAGAAACTCAAGCAATAACTTTGCCTCGCCAATCAATACAGGTATGATGGCGCTTCATCTATATTCGGACGTCTGACATCAGCTAACCAAGAATAAAACATAATGCTAAAAGTTATTGCGCCAATCTTTTTATTTTCCCTTTCATTTCCTGCGCTTGCGCTTGTTCCACCTGATTATCAGGAACCGCCCAGCGATTTTACCGCAGAAATCGAAGCGGGTTTGCAACTGAATACAGGCAATACCGAATCCAGCAGTTTTAACGGTCGAACCCAACTGATTTACGACACTAAGCAAACCAAGCAAGAAGCCACGCTCAAAGCCTACTTTGCCTCAGAAAAAAGCAAAACGACTTCCGAAAAATACGAACTACAACTCCAGTCGAACTATAAACTCACTAAGGGTTATATCTTCGGACGCGGTGATTTCACTTGGGATCAATTCGGTAGTTACACGCAAATATCAACTATTTCGAGTGGTTACGGTTTTAATGCCATCAGTAGCTACAAGACCAAACTCAGTCTCGAAGTCGGCCCCGGTTATCGATATAACTTACCGGCCGAATCTGTCGATATTCCCAATCCTGATGCTGAGAAAGATATCATTTTGCGTACCGCTGCAAAGTTTTCTCAAAAACTGCAGGAATACAGCAGTCTCAATGCCGATTTAACTGCGGAAATGGGCGAGAACAACAACACCCTTACCTTAGACATGAACTACAAAAATCTGGTGTTCCAAGATTGGGCTTTTAAAATCGGCATGAACATCAAATACACTGAAGTGGTACCAGAGGGTAGCCAACAGACAGATACCATCACCACCTTTAACCTGCTTTATACCTTTAGATAACCACTTTTAGATAGTCCGAAGCAATACAAGAACACGACGCCAATGTCATCTTCGGCTGGCGTCAATGTTAAAGTTCCTCCGCCCCCTCTCAAGTCACTTCGACATAATCTAAGGATTTTTTGAGCAGAAATGCGCAATTAATCAAGATTTACCAACAATTTGCAACACAACATAAACACCAACCCCTGATATACTCACGGTTTATTATCAATCTTGTTTGTGTTTTCGGAGTTGTATATGACTAATCCGCTGCGCACTTTCGCCTCTTTATATAGCACCACCTTGTTAATGGTACTGGCCGGCGGTTTGCTCACAACTTACCTTGGGCTCAGGCTCTCGGTGATGAACGTGCCACAAATATGGATAGGTGGCATGATGTCAGCCTATTATGTTGGCCTTGTGGCGGGCTCTAAGATTGGTCATAGACTTATCGCCCAAGTGGGCCATATCCGCGCCTTCGTTGCCAGTGCAGGCATAGTCGCCGCATCTGCATTGGGTCATGCACTCGTGGATGAGCTAGCAGTTTGGCTGCTCCTCAGGCTCGTTGTCGGCATGGGCATGATGTGCCAATACATGGTGCTCGAAAGTTGGCTTAACGAACAAGCCGAAAGTAACCAAAGGGGCACAGTGTTTGCGAGTTATATGATCGTATCTTACTTCGGCTTGATCTTGGGCCAAGGCGCGATCAGTATCTTCCCCGAATTAGGCCTTGAGCCGTTACTGCTGATCGCGATTTGTTTCTCACTCTGTATCGTACCGATTTCACTCACGCGTCGTCTTCACCCTGCGCCTTTGGTCCCAGCTCCACTTAAAATTGCCCATTACTGGAAAAAAGCGCCGCAGGCACTCACAACCATCGCAATTGGTAGCATGATAGTGGGTTCGTTTTATGGTCTCGCGCCCGCCTATGCTAGTAACTTAGGTTTGCCGCCTGAAAAAGTCGCCACTTATATGACTGCAACAATTTTAGCAGGATTACTGGCACAATGGCCGATGGGGAAACTGTCCGACATTATGTCCCGCAGTCGCCTTATTCGTATCAACTGTATATTGCTTGGCATCTTAGCCTTAGCCATCGCCTTAACGCCCTATCATCCAGTGATTTCGCTGGTGATGACCTTCCTGTTTGGTATTTTAGGTTTCACCTTCTATCCACTTGCTACGGCACTGGCTAACTCACGAGTCGAACAGAATGAGCGGGTCGGTTTATCTGCCACCATCTTATTAACCTTCGGCTTAGGGGCCAGTATCGGCCCACTTATCGCCTCAACGTTGATGCAATGGCTTGGCAACAGCATGTTATATGGCTTTATGTCTGCCTGTACCTTCATCCTGTTTGTGCGGCTACGTTACGTGCATTCACAGCAAAAAGTCGAAACCAATGTCACCCAAGACTACATAATGGCGACGGGCGACCTAGTCTCTTCACCACTGGCGGCGGCGCTTGACCCTAGGGTTGATGTTGAATCGATTCAAGAACATATGACGCCGAGCGCCAACTTAGATGAATCTGAGCATGATTTAGGGGCTGATGGCGTCGATGACGATATTATCGACGAAAATGACAGTGATGAGGAGCAACTCGCCTTCAGTTTCGATATCGAACAAGCAGAGCCAGAAGCCGTTCAAACGGATGAAGCCGATAGCCATCAGGTTAACCTAGACAAAGCACTGACATAAAAAGGCCAACAAAAAAGACCGATTAACTGTTTAAAGTTAATCGGTCTTTTTATTACTGCAAGTGCTAACTACAACAAATAGTTACTGCAACAAGTCGTTACTGCAAGCCTGACCGCATGTGCGATATCAGGCAAGCATGAGCGTACTAGCTGCGGCGCTGACGCACAGCTTCAAATAAGCAAATACCGGTCGCAACCGATACGTTCAAGCTAGACACACTACCGGCCATAGGGATAGAGATCAGTGAATCGCAAGACTCACGGCTTAAACGGCGTAAACCTTTATCTTCCGCCCCCATGGCAATCGCCAGTGGCCCTTTAAGATCGGCTTGATAAAGCTCGCAATCTGCCTCGCCCGCCGTACCCACAATCCATACACCTTTATCCTGCAGGTGACGCATAGTGCGCGCAAGATTAGTCACTTGGAATAAAGGCACTGTTTCCGCCGCGCCACATGCCACTTTACTCACTGTCGCAGTTAAGCCGACTGAGTTGTCTTTAGGCACGATAATACCTTGCACGCCTGCCGCATCGGCATTACGTAGGCAAGCGCCTAAGTTATGGGGATCCGTCACGCCATCCAAAATCAGCAGAAATGGTTGCTCAGTGTTAGCAAGCAGCACATCTAGATCTTGCTCATTCAACACTTTCGCCGCTTTAACGCGCGCGACTATACCTTGATGCTGGCTACTTTCCGCTTTGTCATCCAAGGCTTTACGAGAAGCGACTTGAATCGTAGTGCCAAAGGCTTTGGCCTGATTGGCAAGCACAGTTAAGCGCTCATCGTCACGGCCTTGTAACAGCCATAACTCGATAATGCGCTCAGGGCTGTGTTTTAACAGGGCTTCAACTGCGTGGATCCCAAAAATAATATCTTGTTTTTTCATTTATTTCTTTCTCGTGCTCCGCTTAGCGGCTTTTGGCTTTTTAGCCGGATCTTTTACTGCTGTCTTTTTCGCTTTAGTGCCCGCTTTAGCCTTAGGTTTGGCTTTGCCAGCTTCAGCCTTAGTGCTAGGGGTTGCGGTTTTACCCGCTTTGCCTTGCTTAGCACCTTCGCGATTAACACGCTCACGGGCAGTCATCGGCTTATCACGGCTGGCAGAGGCTTTACGCTTGCCACCTTTGCCGTCATCGCCCAGCATGACTAAATCAATCTGTCTGTCATCTAAGTTAACAGCAGCGACCTTAACCGTCACAGGATCGCCCACTTGATAGACTTGGCCTGTATGCTCACCGATAAGGCGTTGACGCATAGGATCGAATTGGTAGTAATCGCTACCTAGGCTTGAGATATGCACTAAGCCATCGATAAACAGCTCATTTAAGCGCACGAACAAACCAAAGCTCGTCACTGAGGCAATCACAGCTTCGAAGGTATCGCCGACGTGATCTTGCATAAACTCGCACTTGAGCCAATCGCTAACATCACGAGTCGCTTCATCGGCACGACGCTCTGTAGTCGAACACTCTTCGCCCAATTGGTCGAGTTCATCGAGTTGATAGTGGTAGCCACCATCCTGCGTCCACTTCTCTGTGGCTTCGCCTCTTTCTTTCGCCAGTAAATAACGGATCACACGATGTAAGACTAAATCCGGATAACGGCGAATGGGCGAGGTAAAATGCGCATATTCTTCTAAGGCTAGACCGAAGTGACCTTCATTATCTGGGGTGTAAATTGCCTGACGCATAGAACGCAGTAACATCACTTGGATAAGTTCAGCATCGGGACGGTCGGCAATTTGCAGCATCACGTTCTGGTAATCTGACGGCGTTGGCTCAAGTCCGCCAGGCATAGTCAAACCACGCTCAGCAAGGAACTCTTTAAAGTTCGCCAACTTTTGCTCAGATGGCGCTTCATGCACTCGGTACAGCACGTCGCCTTTGTGTTTCTTCACAAATTTAGCTGCAGAAACGTTGGCTAAAATCATGCATTCTTCAATGATTTTATGGGCTTGATTACGGCCACGCGGCACGATTTTATCAATCTTGCGCTGCTCATTGAAAATGAACTGCGTTTCCATGGTTTCAAACGCAATCGCACCACGCTCGGCTCTTTGCTCATCTAGCGCTAAATACAATGACTGTAAACACTGCAGATGCGGGAACAAGGCTTCATGCTCAGGCGCAATCGGGCCGCCTTCTAACATCTCCGCCACTTGGGTATAAGTGAAACGGGCATGGGAATACATCACAGCCGGATAAAACTTATAACCCGACAACTTGCCTTTGGCAGACACTGTCATCTCAGCGACCATACATAAACGGTCGACGTGAGGATTAAGCGAACATAAGCCGTTGGAGATTTTCTCCGGCAGCATAGGGATCACTTGTGATGGGAAATACACTGAGTTACCACGGGCACGCGCTTCAGTATCTAAGGCTGAATCGGTGCGAACATAATAACTGACGTCAGCAATCGCAACCCATAAACGCCAGCCGCCACCGGCTTTTTTCTCCGCATACACGGCATCGTCAAAATCGCGGGCGTCTTCGCCGTCGATAGTCACTAATGGCAGATGACGTAAATCCACACGGCCGACTTTATCGGCGTCGGTCACTTCATCGGGAATTCGGCGCAGTTTCTTCTCGATCACAGGTGACCAAGTATGGGGCAAGTCATAGTTACGCAGGGCGATTTCGATTTCCATCCCCGGCGCCATTTGCTTACCAAGCACTTCAGTCACTTTACCCGCAGCCTTAACAAAACGACCTGGGCGACGCGTTAATTCAACCACAACCACATCGCCTTGACGGGCGCCGTTGCGATCTTCATTCGCGACTAAGATTTCTTGGGTAATACGCTTATCATCAGCAATGACAAATGCCATACCGCTATCAACATGATAACGGCCAACAATCGCGGCACTGCGCGGCTGGATCAAACGCACCAAACGCGCTTCGCGGCGACCACGACGATCTGTGCCCGCTTTTTGCGCCAGCACTTTATCACCGTGGAAATACATCAACATATCGCGGTTCGAAATAAATAAGTCATCACCGCCTTCATCGGGTTTGAAAAAGCCGAAGCCTTCTCTGTGTCCGAGTACAGTGCCGGGGATAAGATCCATTTTCTCGGGCAAGCCATAGCTCTGCCCACGGGTGAACACGAGTTCGCCATCGCGTTCCATCGCACGTAGGCGACGGCGCAGGGCCTCAAGCTGTTCTTCCTCTTGGATGTTTAACGCCGCGGCAATACTGTCACGAGTGATAGGTGATTTCTGAGAACGTAAGTAATCGATAATATACTCACGGCTTGGGATAGGGTTTTCGTACTTATCCTGTTCACGCTCAAAATGAGGGTCTTTGATCATTCAATATCCAAATAATGTGTCTCTAGATTAAGAGACCACTTAACGGGTTCGCAACTGTTCTTGCTGGGCCCGCGCCACTGCACTGGGGGGCATTTTAGCTGCTAACACCTGCAGTAAAGACAAGGCTTTTTTCTTCGTCGCCTCGTCCGCAAATACATCGTTATATAACCAGTGATAGGCCATCTCGTAATCCCTAGGACTACCATAACCTTCACCGAATAAACGCACTAACATCATACGAGCGGGTAAATCACCACTTGCAGCCGCAGGCAGTAAATAATGCACTGCTCTGTCTTTATTGCGGATGACAAATTTCCCACTCTGATAATACTCGGCAAGCTTTAACATCGCTTCTGAGCTACCTTGTTCGGCCGAGTCACGTAACAAAGCAATGCCCTTCACAGGGTTTGCCTTTACACAGGTTCCATAATTGAGCATTTCGCCCCACAGGAATTGATATAAAGGCTGTTTTAAGACTTGGGCTCGCGCCTCAATGTCTTGGACTAACTGGCAATCATCACGCTTCACTTTCGCTAAATATTGATCGCTTCGGATCAAATCAAGCAATTGATCTTGGCTATAAATATCCACCGCCTGCGTTTCAGCAAAGCACATTGAAGATACTAAGGGCAGTAGCGCAACTAGTGCTGTACGTAGCATAACGACTCTCAATGACAATAGGGTGAATACTTGCATCGGCAGTATAACCTATTTCTTGAGCTTGAGCTGAATTTCTAACCGCAGAATTAAACAGAGAAAGGCATAAAGAAGCAGAGAAAAAGGCCGTGAAACACGGCCTTAACAGGTCTTAATTGAACGGATTAACCAAAATCATGGTTTCGTTACGGTCAGGACCAGTAGAGATAATGTCGATTGGTGTTTCTAATAGCTCTTCAAGACGCTTGATATAATTGATCGCTGCCGGTGGCAGTTGCTCAATGGATGTCGCGCCAAAAGTCGACTCGCTCCAACCTGGCATAGTTTCATAAACAGGCGTAACCAGTTCATAACCTTCAGCCGCAAGCGGGGTCACTTTAGAGATAGTGCCATCAGGATTCTGATAACCCACACAAATTTTCACTTCTTTCAGACCATCAAGTACATCTAACTTAGTCAAGCAGAAGCCACTTACACTGTTGATTTGAACTGCACGGCGCATTGCCACAGCATCCAACCAACCTGGACGACGCTTACGACCCGTTGTCGCACCAAACTCATGACCTTTAGTACCTAAATGATCACCAACTTCACATAATAGTTCAGTTGGGAATGGACCTGCACCCACGCGAGTGGTGTAAGCCTTCATGATACCTAAGACATAGTCTAAGTGACGCGGACCAAAACCTGAACCCGTCGCAACACCACCGGCAGTGGTATTTGAAGAGGTTACAAAAGGATAAGTTCCGTGGTCGATGTCGAGTAATGTACCTTGAGCGCCTTCAAACAGGATTGGCTCACCGGCTTTACGCGCAGTATCCAACAGTTCAGTCACGTCAACACACATGCTCTTCAGATAATCGGCCATAGCCAAAGCATCTGCTAGCGTTTGCTCGTAATCAACAGCTTCGACTTGATAGTACTCTGTCAGCATAAAGTTATGGTATTTCATAACTTCTTTCAGCTTTTCAGCAAACAGTTCAGCATTGAACAAGTCGCCTACTCGCAGACCGCGACGGGAGATCTTGTCTTCATACGCAGGTCCGATACCGCGGCCAGTTGTACCAATAGCTTTATTGCCACGTGCTTTTTCACGGGCGATATCTAAGGCGCAATGGAATGGTAGGATCAGCGGACACGCTTCAGAGATCAACAGACGTTCCTCAACAGGAACACCACGATCTTTCAGCATGTTTATCTCTTTCATCAGGGCGTCAGGTGCAAGCACCACACCGTTGCCAATAATGCATTTCACATTATCGCGCAGGATACCCGATGGGATCAGATGAAGAACGGTTTTATCACCATCGATAACCAAGGTATGACCAGCATTGTGGCCGCCTTGATAGCGAACTACATATTTTGCCTGTTCTGTTAGAAGGTCGACAATCTTACCTTTTCCTTCGTCACCCCATTGGGTGCCGAGAACAACTACGTTTTTGCCCATTATTTGCTGCAAGGTTGCGGTTAAAAAAGAATTTTAACAGATCTTAGTAAGCAAGGGCAAGCAGGCTATTTTTTACGCAAAAATCACCAGAATCACCACTCCTGCAGTGACCAATGCGCCACCGAGTCGCTGGATAACCTGCTGATTTTGATGGGAGAGTTCATTTAAATAACAACGCCACTTGTTCGGAAAGAGTAAGGGCCCGACTCCCTCTAAAAGTAACACAAGTGCTACTGCCAGCATAAAAACTTGAAAAGTCATGCGCACCTCAAACTCAGTCGTTCAATACAAATTGATTGTATATCAGCCCACTCCAACAACAGAGTCTCTTATTTAAATGAATTCGCCAGCACCGTAAATTTTAGCCAATAAAAAACCCAGCATAGACTGGGTTTTTTGATATTCCAAAAACGAATTAACGCTTAGAGAATTGTGGCTTACGACGTGCTTTACGTAGACCCACTTTCTTACGCTCAACTTTACGAGCGTCACGGGTAACGAAACCAGCAGAACGTAGTGATGGACGCAGTGCTTCATCTAATTGCATCAGAGCACGGGTAATACCGTGACGGATTGCGCCTGCTTGGCCAGTGATACCACCGCCTTTAACAGTTACATAGATGTCCAGCTTGTCAGTCATTTCAACTAACTCTAAAGGTTGACGAACAACCATACGAGCAGTTTCACGACCAAAATACTGATCCAAAGGACGTTGATTTACAACGATGTTGCCACTACCTGCTTTAGCGAAAACGCGAGCTGTAGAGGTTTTGCGACGGCCAGTGCCGTAGTACTGAGTTGCAGCCATTTGCTTAATCCCGTTTAGATATCAAGAACTTGAGGTTGTTGTGCAGTGTGGTTATGTTCTGCGCCAGCGTAAACTTTCAGTTTACGGAACATGGCACGGCCCAGAGGACCTTTTGGTAACATACCCTTAACTGCTTTCTCGATGATCATTTCTGGCTTTTGCGCTTGCAGCTTTTCAAAGCTGATTTGCTTAATGCCACCAGGGAAGCCTGAATGCGAGTAGTACGTTTTGCCTTTCGCTTTGTTACCAGTAACAGTCACTTTTTCAGCATTAACAACGATGATGTAATCACCGGTATCAACGTGTGGAGTGTATTCTGGTTTATGCTTACCGCGTAAACGGGTAGCAATTTCAGTAGCGATACGACCTAAAGTTTTGCCGTCTGCATCAACGACGAACCAGTCACGAGTTACGGTTTCTGGTGTAGCAGTAAAAGTCTTCATTATTACAAAAACCCAAAGTTAATTTTCTGTCTCACATGCTGTCTGCATTTGCAAACAACACAAAATTGCCTTTTAGCACCCCTTCGAGCACTGACTTCGGCTTACAACTTCCGCCCAATTGGCGGAGTAACGTGGGCAGGTTGCGGAGTATAGACAAAGCTGAGTTAAAAATCACCTGATATTTTGATAAAAATTATAAAATATCGACCAATCTGGCTTGTCGTCCTAAGGATTAACAAGCCACTGGTGATTTAACACGGGAGTTAAAGCAAAACTCTTGCGCCGCAGGGTTAAGGCAGGTGCTCTGTTTTCAAATAATCGTGTGATTGCATCTCAATAAGACGCGAGCGACAACGTCTAAACTCGAAGTTAAGCAAGCCATCGGCGTAGATATCTTCGAGTGGCACTTGGGCCGATACGATAAGCTTTACATTGCGCTCGTAAAACTCATCGACCATAGCTAAAAATCGTCTGGCGATATCATCACCGGTCAGAAATGCCCCCATTTGCTCAATGCCGCTGACCAGTACAGTATGATAAATCCGCGCCAATTCCATGTAGTCACGCTGACTTCGCGGACCATCACAGAGCGCTCTAAAATCGGCCAACAATACGCCCTGCGCCTGCTGACGAATACTGATACTACGACCTTCGATTTCGATGTCGGCGGTAAGCACCTCTGACTCAGGCGCTAACTGGCTAAAATAACGCATAAGATTGGCATCGGCTTGTGCGTCTAACGGATGATGATAAATCTCCGCTTGCTCAAGGGTACGTAGTCGATAATCGATGCCAGAATCCACATTGAGCACTTCACAATGTTGATTAATTAAGGCTATAGCGGGTAAGAAACGTGCCCGCTGTAAGCCATTTTTATATAAGTCGTCGGGGATGATGTTAGACGTAGCGACCAGCACAACGCCTTCTTTAAATAGCGCTTGAAACAGCGTACCTAACAACATGGCATCGGTAATATCGGAGACAAAGAATTCATCGAAACAGATAACGCGATATTTCGCGGCCATCTTTTTCGCAATCACCAGCAAGGGATCGCGCACGCCTTTCAGTTCATCTAAATCTAAATGTAGCTGATGCATGAAACGATGGAAGTGAGCCCGCAGCTTTTGATCGCCAGGCAAGGCATCAAAAAAAGTATCCATCAGATAGGTTTTACCACGCCCCACACCGCCCCAAAGATACAGGCCTTTAGGTGAAGCAGGCGCCGATTTTAAGCCTAATGCACTAAACAATTTTCCTACGATAGAACTCGGCTCTTCCGCCGCCGTTAAGTCTTCATAGACACGTTGTAATGCTTTGACCGCAATTTCTTGGGCCGGATCATGGGAAAAACCGTCACGGGTAAGATCTTTTTGATAATGCTGCCAAGGGCTTAACTGAGGCACTTTTTAATTCTCTTATGTCCTTTATTAAAACTGCGATGATATTAGCACGGCCAATGTGACGCAGGATATATTAATGCTAAATACGACTTTTGCCTCAACGCTAAACAGCATACAAACGGCGAATAAACCTCTATGCTGTATTTCATTTTAATCGGCAAAACTTGCTGATATCAGGGCTTGAAAAATGAGTATCTTGCCCACAGTTTCCCACTCAGCAACGAGTATGAAACAGTCGATAAAATAGGCTCAAAAAAATTAACATTTGTTAATATGATGAACTTTTTCAATTAGGTGCGTGTCCGAATGGTTACCTAGGCAAATAGCCGGTACCGATACAGATTTGATCTGGCACTCGCACAATAGCTGATGCATTACATCCAGATCGTTCAACCCTTATTTGGAGTTATGAATAGATGAAAACAAAATTATCTGTACTTTCAGCCGCAATGTTAGCCGCGACCCTGACTATGATGCCAGTCGTCTCACAGGCCGCCATTCCACAGACGGTTGAGGGACAATCCATTCCAAGTCTTGCGCCCATGCTTGAGCGTACGACACCTGCTGTTGTGTCCGTAGCCGTTACGGGTACTCATGTTTCAAAACAAAGAGTACCTGATGTTTTCCGTTACTTCTTTGGCCCCAATGCGCCGCAGGAGCAAGTGCAGGAACGTCCTTTTAGAGGCTTAGGCTCAGGCGTTATTATTGATGCTGAAAAAGGCTACATAGTCACTAACAACCACGTGATTGACGGTGCTGATGATATTCAAGTTGGTCTACATGACGGTCGTGAAGTAAAAGCCAAACTCATTGGTACTGACTCAGAATCGGATATTGCATTGCTGCAAATTGAGGCGAAAAATCTTGTCGCAATCAAGTCATCAAACTCTGACGACTTGCGTGTTGGTGACTTTGCCGTTGCCATTGGTAACCCCTTCGGTTTAGGGCAAACCGTGACTTCAGGTATCGTCAGTGCTTTAGGTCGTAGCGGTTTAGGCATAGAAATGCTGGAAAACTTTATTCAAACCGATGCCGCCATTAACAGTGGTAACTCGGGTGGCGCACTCGTTAACTTAAACGGGGAATTGATTGGGATTAACACCGCAATTGTAGCGCCAGGCGGTGGTAACGTTGGTATCGGCTTTGCGATCCCAGCCAATATGGTGAAAAACTTGGTCGCGCAAATTGCCGAACACGGTGAAGTACGCCGCGGAGTACTGGGGATTTCGGGACGCGATCTTGATAGCCAACTCGCCCAAGGCTTTGGTTTAGACACCCAGCACGGCGGCTTCGTGAATGAAGTCGCTAAAGACAGTGCCGCCGAGAAAGCCGGTATTAAAGCGGGTGATATCATTATCAGCGTCGATGGCCGTGGCATTAAGTCCTTCCAAGAACTGCGTGCCAAAGTCGCCACTATGGGCGCGGGTGCTAAGGTTGAACTAGGACTCATCCGCGACGGTGATAAGAAAACCGTTAAGGTGACCTTAGGTGAAGCAAGCCAAACCAGTGAATCTGCGGCGGGCGCCGTGCATCCTATGTTGCAAGGTGCATCCTTAGAAAACTCATCTAAGGGCATTGAAATAACCGATGTCGCCCAAGGTTCACCTGCGGCAATGAGTGGCTTGCAAAAAGGAGATGTGATTATCGGTATTAACCGTACTGCCATTAAAGATCTTAAGGCACTTAAAGCACAGCTAAAAGATCAAGAAGGTGCGGTGGCACTGAAGATCATGCGTGATAAGAGCATGTTGTATTTAGTCCTACGTTAATCGACTAAATAGGCCATTTTTTCTACCACACATAAGCATAGGGAGCTTAGGTTCCCTATGCTTACATAGATTAAACATGTTAATCTAACTCACCTTTTTCAAGATCCATCCTGCCATGACGATAAAAGACACACTATTATATCTCGGTAAAGCCACCCTTTTCGGTCTTATCATGGCGGCCATGTTTTTATTGGTAACCCGTTATTTCGATAACCAATCCCTCGGTAATAGCCTGCTACAAACCCGAGCCAACAACACAGTCGAGCTCTCCTTTGCCAAGGCGGTCCGCCGCGCAGCCCCTGCCGTTGTAAACATTTATAGTCTCAGCATAGATCAGAACCGCCCTCTTAACTCGGGCTCGCTACAGGGCCTAGGTTCTGGGGTGATAATGAGCAAAGAAGGCTATATTCTTACGAATTATCATGTCATTAAAAAGGCCGACGAGATTGTTGTCGCCCTGCAAGATGGACGCAAATTTACCTCTGAAGTGGTAGGTTTTGATCCTGAAACCGATTTATCGGTACTCAAGATTGAAGGCGATAATTTACCGATTGTCCCCGTTAACCTCGACAGTCCGCCTCAAGTTGGTGATGTCGTACTCGCCATTGGTAATCCCTACAATTTAGGCCAAACCATTACCCAAGGCATCATAAGTGCCACGGGTCGTAACGGCTTAAGTTCTGGTTACTTAGACTTTTTGCAAACCGATGCGGCGATTAATGCCGGTAACTCTGGCGGCGCGCTCATTGACACTAACGGCAGCCTTATCGGTATTAATACCGCAGCATTCCAAGTGGGTGAAGAAGGCGGCGGCCATGGGATTAACTTCGCTATCCCGATTAAATTGGCCCACAGCATTATGGGTAAGTTGATTAAGAATGGCCGCGTGATCCGTGGTGCCTTGGGTATTTCTGGCGAGCCAATTAACCCTGTGGTGGCGCAAATCCTTAATCTACCCGACCTAAAAGGTGTGCTCGTTACAGGTGTCGATCCTAATGGCCCTGCGGCGCGAGCCCTCTTAATGCCAAGGGATGTGATTATTAAATACGATGGTGAAGATGTGCCAGGTGTTGAAATGCTGATGGACCGCATCGCTGAAACCACACCGGGTAAGAAAGTGATGATGACTGTGATACGCCAAGGTAAACAACAGGAGTTACCTGTGATTATCGATGAAAAGGTTGTGGTCGATAACTAGAGTGGCGCCCCTCATTGCGTAGCACACTAAAACGCAGACAACAAAAAACCAGCTTTTAAGCTGGTTTTTTAATGGGTCGAGATTTTAATCTCTCAGGCCTAACTCAATAGCTCAATAACTCGTTACTGAGTACGCACAACCTGCGCGCCTAAACCTTGGAACTTATTCTCAATATGCTCGTAACCACGGTCTAAGTGATAGATACGATCGACAATCGTCTTGCCATCGGCCACTAAACCCGCAATCACTAGACTCGCTGATGCGCGTAAATCCGTCGCCATCACCTGTGCACCACTTAAGGATTCAATCCCTTGGATAATGCAGGTATTACCTTCAAGCTCCATGGTTGCGCCCATACGAATAAGCTCTGGCACGTGCATAAAGCGGTTTTCGAAGATGGTCTCGGTAATGGTTGCCGTACCTTGCGCTAAAGCGTTGAGCACACAAAACTGCGCCTGCATATCCGTTGGAAAACCGGGATAAGGTGCCGTCTTGATATTGACCGCCTTTGGACGCTTACCTTGCATATCGAGCTCAATCCAATCTTCGCCCGTCGTAATCTTAGCGCCCGCATCTTCAAGCTTAGCGATAACTGACTCAAGTGATGCAGGATCGGCTTTTAGGCAACGAATACGCCCACGAGTTACCGCGGCAGCAACCAGGAATGAACCGGTTTCGATACGATCTGGCATCACGCGGTAATTACAGCCCTGTAAACGCTCAACCCCTTGAATACGCAAGGTTGCACTGCCTACGCCGGTGATTTTTGCGCCCATGGCAATCAAGCAATTGGCCAAATCGATCACTTCAGGTTCGCGCGCCGCGTTTTCAATCACGGTTTCGCCATCGGCTAACGCCGCAGCCATCAGCAAGTTTTCGGTTGCGCCGACACTGACCATGTCCATGAAAATGTGTGCGCCCTTAAGACGACCATCAACACGGGCTTTAATATAGCCTTCTTTCACTTCAATCTTGGCACCCATCATTTCGAGGCCATGTAAGTGTAAGTTAACCGGTCTTGCGCCAATGGCACAGCCGCCTGGCAATGACACGTCTGCGGTACCATAACGCGCCAATAACGGCCCTAAGATCAAGATAGACGCGCGCATGGTTTTCACGAGATCGTAGGGAGCGCAAAACTCATTCAGATTAGTAGTTGAAATGCGGATCTGTCCGTCGCCAAGCTCAGTCACTTCAGCACCGAGGCAGCGTAATAATTTACAGCTAGTAGTCACATCGCGAAGATTCGGCACGTTAGAAACCACAAAATCGGTCTCGGCCAATACGCCTGCCATCAGAATAGGCAGAGCCGCATTTTTAGCACCTGAAATGATCACATCACCGGCAAGCGGGGGGCTTGCCTGAATTGTTAGTTTATCCACTTTTCCTCACTAGCTAGGCATGTTGAAAACTTTTTCGCGTTTCCATTGAGTCGGCGTGAAAGTTTTGATCGTTAATGCATGTAATTCACCGCTGGCAATGTGTGCCGCCAACGGTGCATAAATGGCTTGTTGCTGTTTGACTCGGCTCATACCATCGAAGCATTCGCCTACGGCGATCACTTTATAATGGCTACCATCCGAGCTAGCGTGAACTTCTTCAAGCCCTAACGCATCACGTAAAATCTGTTCGATTAAGCTGCATTCCATGAAATCTATTACCCTATTCTCAATGCGCTTCTTCGGTAAAGAAGGCATGTAAATCATATAAATCGATGAGTTTTTTAAGTTGTGGTGAGGCAGAACTCAATTCAAGTTGGCTGCCATGTTCACGCACTAACGCCAGCAAAAATGCCATACCAGCGCTATCACTGTATTCAAGCCCAGATAAAGACAATATCTGAGTAGACTCGCACAGCAGTTGTTGCCGCCGTGGCCAAAGTGTAATGACATCGGCTTGGGTTATGCGCCCTTTGAGATGACAAACTGTGCCCTGTTGCACAAATTCAATCACGACTGCGACTTCCCTGATTTAGCCTTGATGGTCACTTTTTCTTTAGTGCGATCTTCAAGCATCTTAATCACAGGATCGATACCCTGCTGACGAATCAGATTCGAGATTTCAGACTGCTTAGAAGACAGTAAGCTCACACCTTCGGCGACTAAATCGAATGCCTTCCATGAGTCATCTTTCAAACGGCGTGCCTTAAACAGCAGTTTGATTGGCGGACGACCGGCTTCGATGATCTGCACGTTCACATCCACCATTTTCTCTTTACTGAAATCAACCCCAGGTGAAAATTCCACTTTTTGATTGGTGTATTCAGTAAAAGCTTGGGCATAGGTCGACACTAAATAACCTTCAAAGGCATCGACGAAACGATTACGCTGATCTTCGGTTGAATCCTTAAGATACTGGCCTAAGACTTTGTAAGATGCGTATTTATAATCGACATAAGGCATTAGTTCTTCACGAACGATCACCTTTAAATGGTCTGAGTCAGCATCGATTAACGCTTTATCTTTATGAAAACGATCAAAGGTTTTATTGGCAACGGCTTTCACCATGGCATACGGGTCCATAGTGTCGACCACCACATCGGCGGCAACAGCGCTCGTTGTCCCTAAAACCATCACTAACGGCAGTAAAAAACGAGATAAGTTTTTAAACATAGCGGTAACCCCTATTTATCCTTCGAACCCATACTATATAAGAACTGACCAATCAGTTCCTCCAACACTAATGCCGAGCGCGTGTCATCAATCTTGTCGCCATCTTTGAGCATACTGACATCATCGTCGACAAAACCCGGTGTTAACCCCAAGAATTGCTCGCCCAATAAACCCGAAGTCAAAATAGCTAAACTACTGGTTTCTGGGAATTTATCGTAACGCTTATCCATCACTAAGGTGACCACAGCCACTAACTTAACGGGATCTAAATCAATGCCACTGACGCGGCCAACCACAACACCGCCAACCTTAACGGGCGAACGTACCTTCAAGCCACCAATATTGGTGAAATTGGCTTTTATGGTATAAGTGCTATCGCTGCTTTTAACTTCAATATTGGCGACGTTAAAGACTAAGACCAAAAAAGCGGCCAATCCCGTTAAAAGAAACACACCCACTAATAATTCAATTTTTCGTGTCAACATGTTCGGCTACCACTCTGTTAATCCATCTTACCTGTGTCGAAATCCGCAGTGTTCCGTTAGCGGCCAAACATCAGGGCTGTCAGTAAAAAATCTAATGCCAATACAGCGAGGCTCGACTGAACCACAGTCTGAGTCGTTGCACGGCTGATGCCTTCCGGATTTGGGATCACTTGATAACCGCGATATAACGCAATCCAAGTCACCACTACGGCAAACACACCACTCTTGATCAAGCAGTTAACTATGTCCTGACGCCATTCGACAGACGCCTGCAGAATCGACCAAAATGCCCCGCTGTCGATACCCTTCCATTCCACGCCGACTATGTGACCACCGTAAATACCCACAGCGGTAAACATTAACGCCAGCAATGGCATACTGATAACCCCAGCCCAAAAGCGCGGTGCAATAATCTGCCTTAATGGGTCGATAGCCATCATCTCTAAACTCGATAGCTGCTCAGTACTTTTCATTAAACCAATTTCAGCGGTTAAGGCTGAACCCGCACGTCCCGCAAACAAAAGTGCGGTAACCACGGGCCCTAACTCACGCAGTAAACTGAGCGCCACCATAGGGCCTAAGCTTTCTTCGGTGCCAAAACCAACTAAGATGTTGTAGCCTTGCAGCGCCAACACCATACCGATAAAAAGCCCTGAGACTAAAATAATCACCATAGATTGCACGCCGACCACATAAATCTGGCGCACTAATAGTGGAAAACCTTTGCGCACCCATGGCCAGCGAAAAATCGCCCCCCACAACATGAGCCCTGCGCGGCCAAAACCGAGCACTAACTCAATCGCGCTGCGGCCCAAGTCGGCAATACTGTCTATTAACTTCACTTGCCAACTCCTTTTGCCATTAATTCTTGTTGGTAATCATTCGCCGGATAATGGAACGGTACAGGGCCATCCGGCGCGCCTTGAATAAACTGTTTCAGCTGCGGATTGTCGGCGTACTTCAATTCTTCTGGCGTGCCGTGGGCGATGACTTTTTTGTCGGCCACCACATATACATGATCGGCAATACCGAGGACTTCATCTACATCGTGGGACACCACAATGGAGGTCAGATTCAGCGCATCGGATAACTCACGAATAAGCTTCACTAACACGCCCATAGAGATAGGATCTTGGCCGGCAAAAGGTTCATCGTACATCACCATTTCAGGCTCAAGCGCAATGGCTCTGGCCAATGCCGCGCGGCGCTGCATACCACCGGATAATTCACTCGGCATCATCTGGGCGGCACCACGTAAACCTACGGCTTCGAGCTTCATCAGCACGATAGTGCGAATAATGTCTTCTGGCAGACCTGAATGTTCGCGCAGCGCAAACGCCACGTTATCGAACACATTGATGTCGGTAAACAGCGCGCCGCTTTGAAACAGCATGCTCATCCGCTTACGCAGACTAAATAATTCATTGCGACTCACGCCATGGATATCGTGGCCATCAAATAGCACTTGTCCGTGGTCAGGCGTTAATTGGCCGCCGATCAACTTCAACAGGGTCGTTTTGCCTATGCCGCTCGGCCCCATGATCGCCGTCACCTTGCCCCTTGGAATGGACAGGCTAATATCTTCATATATCACACGCTGACCGCGGCTAAACCCCAAATTACGGATCTCAACCAACGGCGTTTGTTCTTGAGTCATGCTTGATTCCGACATTTACAAAAGAGGTGATCCTAGTCTTCCTAGACTGACCAATCGAAGAGCCGCAAATTGTACGTAATTGCGCTTTAACCTACAACCGAATCGACACTATCGCCCTGCGATACTTTCAATTTGCCTCATTTACAGCGAAAATGCGCCCTAAGTTTTCACTCTGCACAGGTAAAATGTTACTTAATGTTTTCAACCTAGTTGCAGAATTGGCGATATTGGCTAATTCGTTCGCACTTAGCTCGCTCTTCGTCCACTTTTAGGTGCGATGAGTCGATATACGAGTGTGAAATAGAGGCATCCCGTGCGGTAATACCCGGCGCGATACGGGATAAATCCATTGAAATAAACAACAAAGACGATGATATTGCTCAAGACCTTCGACCGCTAAACAGGTTATTGTGCATGAATAGCTGCCGCAGCTGAACTTGACGAGTCGGATCAATCGCTCTAGCCTGCCGCAATTGTTTTGTTGTTTTAGGGAATTCACCATAACAAGACATAAGCTAAATCGTCTGAAAACAAACTAAAACTTGGCAGAAAGCCTATTACATATCATCTTTATCGCGTACCAAATTGTGCTATTCCAATCCCATCAATGGGGCGACAAAGACAATGCAAAAAGAGAGATAGACATGGTAGACAAATCACAACTGCGCCAATGGGGCTGTAAAGTTATCGACATTGAAAAGTCAGCCCTAGACAATCTTTATCAATATGTTGATTCGGCTGAATTTGCAGAAGCTTGCGAGTTGATCCTCAACTGCACAGGCAAAGTGATTGTCATGGGAATGGGCAAGTCGGGCCATATCGGCAATAAGATTTCTGCCACCCTCGCCAGCACAGGAACGCCCGCATTTTTTGTGCATCCAGGTGAAGCCAGCCACGGCGATCTCGGTGTATTAGCCGATAACGATGTGATTTTAGCGATTTCAAATTCCGGTGAGTCGAGCGAAATCCTCACCTTAATGCCCGTCATCCAACGTATGGGCGTGCCCGTTATCGCGGTAACAGGCAAACCCGAATCGAATATGGCGCGCTTATCTAAAGTACATTTATGTATTGAAGTCCCAGAAGAGGCTTGCCCACTTGGACTCGCGCCAACGTCAAGCACCACAGCGACCTTAGTGATGGGCGATGCGATTGCCATTGCGCTGCTACAAGCGAAAGGCTTTACCCGTGATGACTTTGCTATGTCTCATCCTGGCGGTGCTTTAGGACGCAAGTTATTGTTAAAAGTCTGCGATGTCATGCATAGCGGTGATGACTTACCGCTCGTTAACCACGATATTTGCATCACAGAAGCCCTGTACGAAATTTCCAAAAAAGGCTTAGGCATGACCGCGATTATCGATGATCAGCGCAAGCTGGTTGGTATCTTCACCGATGGTGATTTACGCCGCGTTATCGATGCCGAAGTGAATCTACGTACTACGCCCATCGCCGATGTGATGACCCGTAACTGCGTGACCATCACCGACGGTGTGTTGGCGGCCCAAGCGCTGCAAGTGATGGACTCAAAAAACATCAACGGATTAATTGTTATCGATAAAGACCGCCATCCAATCGGCGCTCTTAACATGCTAGACATGGTTAAAGCAGGAGTCATTTAATGCCACAGCAAGGATTTTACGGCCCAATCAGTGATGATGTGTGGCAACGCGCGCAAAAGATTAAACTGTTGATCTGTGACGTCGACGGGGTGTTTTCCGATGGTCGTATTTACCTAAGCAATAGCGGCGAAGAGCTAAAAGCCTTCCACACTCGCGACGGCTATGGCGTGCGCTCGATACTCACCAGCGGCTTTAATCTTGCCGTTATCACTGGACGTCAATCCAAAATCGTTGAAAACCGTATGACAGCGCTCGGCGTAACTCATATTTACCAAGGCGTAGACAATAAGTTCGAGCCCTATGAAGCATTGCTCGCACTCTATGGCGTTACCCCGGAAGAAGTGGCGTATATCGGTGATGACATTGTCGATCTGCCAGTGATGAATGTCGTCGGTTTAGCAGTCAGCGTAGCCGATGGTCATCCCTATGTTCGTCAGCACGCCCACTTTGTGACTACGCTCAATGGCGGCCACGGTGCCTTGCGTGAACTCACAGATCTATTGCTACTCAGTCAAAATAAATTCACTTCGGCCCATGGAATGAGTATATGAGTCGTGTGACACTCGCGATTATCGCTTTTTTTGGAACGGCATTAGTGCTTTATTGGCAAGTGCAGAACAAACACAGCGGTGATACCGATAACAGAGTAAAAGATCAAAATACCCCAGATTTCATCGTTGAAGATCTGCGCAGTGTTGAGTTCAATGAACAAGGGTTAGTCAATAGCCGTGTGACGGCGAAACACATGGAACATTATGATTCAACGAATCAAACTTACTTTACTCAACCTGTTTATCTTGTTTATCCAGACCAAGGTAAAGCACAATGGCAACTCAGAGCAGATCAGGGCAAGCTAAACAAGGAAACGGGCAAGGTTGTATTAGAAAACAATGTTATTATTGATGCCATTAGCCCAGAAGAACCGATCCAGACCTTGTCCACCAGTTATCTGGAACTCGATCTCAATACGATGATAATGACCTCTGACCGCACCATTTACGTCACAGGGAAAGATTTTAATATTCAAGGCCAAGGCCTTTATGCCGACCTCAACGCGCAAGAAGTGCAATTGACCAGTCAGGTAGTAGGAACATATGAAGCAAAATAACGTATTACTTGCCAGCCTAATGCTAATAATGAGCATGAGCGCCTTTGCTAAAGTCGACGACCTGAAACAGGAAGTCAAAATCAAGGCTGTGAGCCAAACGGCAGATATCAAGAACAACCAGATCATCTTCTTTGGTCCGGTTGAAGTCACCCAAGGTTCGATTAAAATCCATGCAGATCAACTGCGTGCATTTTCTGCCGAAGGTGAAAATAGCAAAATTTTAGTGGCCACTGGCAACCCTGCGACGTACAGCCAAGTATTAGACGATGGCCGTCCAGCCTCGGCGAGCGCGAAAGAAATTCGTTACGATATGGCGAGCCGCACCCTGACACTTAAAGGTTTAGCCTCGTTAGATCAAGCGGGCAGCCAAGTGACGGGTAATTTAATCCGCTACAACATCATCCAGCAAAAATTGATTGCCGAGAGTACCGGCAGTGGCGACGATCGCGTGATCACTATCATTCAGCCAGAAAGCTATCAAGATGATGCCAAACCAGACGCGCCAGCAGATAAACCTGTGAAAAAGCAGGACTCTAAATGACCCAAATCACCCTAAGAGCACAAAATCTGGCGAAGAGTTACAAGAGTCGCCAAGTGGTTAAAGACGTCAGTCTGACGGTAAAAACCGGTCAGGTCGTTGGCCTACTCGGCCCGAACGGCGCGGGTAAAACCACCACCTTTTACATGGTCGTTGGTCTGGTTAAAAGCGATAAAGGCCACATCTTTATCGACGATGATGATTTAACCGCAGATCCTATGCACCTGCGCGCCCGCAAAGGCATAGGTTACTTGCCACAGGAAGCCAGTATCTTCCGTAAACTGACCGTCCATGACAACATCATGGCCGTGCTTCAAACGCGTAAAGAACTAAAAAAAGAGCAAAGGGAAGAAGAGCTAGAGCATCTGCTTGAAGAGTTCCACATCACCCACATCCGTGACAGCCAAGGCATGTCATTGTCGGGCGGTGAACGTCGCCGTGTCGAAATTGCGCGGGCGTTAGCAGCAAATCCTAAGTTCATTTTGCTAGATGAACCCTTTGCTGGTGTCGATCCGATTTCGGTTATCGACATTAAAAAGATTATCGAACAGCTCAAAAGTCGTGGCCTTGGCGTGTTGATCACAGACCACAATGTCCGTGAGACATTAGATGTGTGTGAACATGCCTATATCGTGAGTCACGGAAACTTGATTGCCGAAGGAACACCCGCAGAGATCTTAGACAATCAGCAAGTTAGGGCTGTGTACTTAGGTGAACAATTCAGGCTATAGTTAATCAAGCGGAGCCAATGCAGGCAATTTATGCCACCATTGGACTCCACTCAAGATGATAACAAGCGACCTCATCCAACAATAATAACGTAGGGATCAGCGGTAACATGAAAGCGTCACTCCAGCTCAAACTGGGTCAACAGTTAACCATGACGCCACAATTACAACAGGCCATCCGTCTGTTGCAACTGTCGTCATTAGAACTGCAGCAAGAGATCCAGCAAGCCTTAGATTCTAATCCCCTTCTCGAGCTGGAAGAGGATCAATTCGACGCCACTAAAGACCCTGTAAACCAAACGCTATCCGATACGGATTTCAGTGAATCTAGCACCCTGCCGCCAGAAAAAGACAGCTCCACCATAGACACGGCAGAGTCCTTAACCAAAGAATCCATGCCCGACGAACTCCCCATGGACACCACTTGGGATGAAGTGTTCACCGCCTCTCCCAATTCTGGCCCCGGCGGCAGTCGTGAAGACGATATGCCCTTCCAAGGTGAGACCAGTGAAGGCTTGTATGAACACTTAGAATGGCAAAAAAACCTCACACCGTTTTCTGAAACCGATTTAGCCATTGCCACCGCCATTATTGATGCCATCGACGATCAAGGCTATCTCACCCAAAGCACTGACGAAATCCTCGAAGCCATGGGCAATTCTGAGGTTGAGCTCGACGAAGTCGAAGCTGTACTCAAGCGCATTCAACATTTTGATCCCATTGGTGTTGCCGCCCGCGATTTAAGCGAGTGCCTGTTGATCCAACTGTCGCATTTCGCCGCTGACACGCCCAACCTAGAAAACGCCCGCATGCTGATCAAAGATCATTTAGATCTGATCGCCGCCCGCGATTTTAGATTGTTGATGCGTAAGACTAAATTAAAAGAGGATGAGTTAAGAGACGGCATCGCGCTTATCCAAACCCTCAATCCCCGCCCAGGTTTATTGATTACGCCCAACGATGACGAATACGTCATCCCAGATGTGTCAGTGTCGAAGAAAAATGGCCGTTGGGTGGTTGAGCTTAATCCTGACTGCATGCCAAAAATCAATGTAAATCAACATTATGCTTCGATGGCGCGCAGCACTAAAAGCCAAGCCGATAGCCAATTTATTCGTGGTCATCTGCAAGAGGCTAAATGGTTTATCAAGAGTTTAGAGAGCCGTAATGATACCCTGTTGAAGGTGGCGAACTGTATCGTCCAATATCAGCAAGGTTTCTTTGAATACGGTGAAGAAGCCATGAAACCTATGGTGCTGAACGATATTGCCGAAGCGGTAGAAATGCATGAGTCGACCATCTCAAGGGTGACGACACAGAAATACATGCATACCCCTAAGGGACTTTTTGAACTAAAATACTTCTTCTCTAGCCACGTCGGTACTGACGATGGTGGGGAATGCTCATCCACAGCAATCAGAGCCTTCATTAAGAAACTGGTTGCAGCGGAAAACCAGAAAAAACCATTAAGCGACAGTAAGATGGCACAACTTCTGGCAGAACAAGGGATCAACGTAGCCCGCAGAACCATTGCGAAGTACCGAGAGGCTATGCTCATTCCGCCTTCTAATCAGCGTAAAAGTTTATAACCTACAGTGGATATCGGAGGACGTTTCTATGCAAATAAACCTGAGTGGACACCATGTCGAAATTACCGAATCGTTACGTGCATATGTAGAAGAAAAGTTTTCAAAACTTGAACGCCATTTCGAACAGATCAATAATGTGCACGTTGTGCTCAATGTCGAGAAAATGCAACAGATTGCCGAAGCGAGAATAAATCTTATCGGTGGTGAAGTTTTTGCTACTTCAGAGCATGCTGACATGTATGCCGCTATAGACGCCCTGATTGACAAGCTTGATCGTCAGGTTATTAAACACAAAGAGAAGTTAACAAAACACTAATAATGGAACTTTGTACCATACTGCGGCCGGAGTGCACTACCTGCGCCACTCCGGGCAGCAAGAAAAAGGTACTGGAACTCATCAGCGACTTAGTCGCTGCCCAGTACCCGACCCTCTCATCTCAAGAGATATTCGAAAGCCTAGTGGCGCGCGAAAAGATGGGGAGCACAGGTATAGGTAACGGCATCGCCATTCCACATGGTCGACTAGCCGATATAGATCAGCCCATTGCCATACTCATTAAGTGTGAAGAGCCGATAGCATTCGATGCTATCGATAAGCAACCTGTTGATATTTTATTTGCACTACTGGTGCCTGCAGACCAATGTCAGCAGCACTTAAGTACCTTGTCTTGCATGGCCGAAAAGCTGAGCGACAAGCAAATATTAAAGCAATTACGCAAGACGCATGATGAAACGGAACTCTATCAGGTAATCACTGGATGAAACTGGTCATAGTGTCGGGCCGCTCAGGCTCAGGCAAATCTGTCGCCCTAAGGGTACTCGAAGATCTCGGCTATTATTGTGTCGATAACCTTCCCTTGCCCTTAATCGGCACTTTGCTTGAGCAACTCAAAGGCAGTAACGATCTCGTCGCCATTAGTGTCGACGTGCGTAACATGCCTGAGCAGGACAAGGTCTTAGTAAAGCAACTCGCGAGCCTGCCTCCTGATACTGAGTTAACCAGCTTCTTCCTCAATTCCAGCGATAAAATTCTGCTCAAGCGTTACAGCGAAACCCGCCGTTTGCACCCTTTGTCGAAGAGCCAAGTCTCTTTGCAAGAAGCGATAAAACTGGAAGGGAAGCTGCTCGAGCCTATGTCAAAACTGGTCGATCACTACATAGATACGTCGAACCTGAATATCTATGATTTAAGCGACCAAGTCAGACAAATTCTGCTCGGCAGCGTTGATAAAGAGTTAGTGATTAACTTCGAGTCCTTTGGCTTTAAGCACGGTATGCCAACCGAAGCCGACTTTATGTTCGATGTACGCTTCCTGCCTAACCCACACTGGGAACTGGCGCTGCGTCCATTGACAGGCTTAGATGAACCCGTGGCTGAGTTCTTAAATCGTCAACCACTGGTCAATAAGTTCATCTGGCAAATCGAAAATTTACTGGAAACTTGGCTGCCACATCTCGAGCGCAACAATCGCAGTTATTTAACTGTGGCGATTGGCTGCACGGGTGGGCAACACAGATCGGTTTACGTCGCAGAGCAATTGGCTAAACGCTTTAGTAACGGTAAACATAAAGTTTATGCCCGCCATCGAGAGCTGAATAATGCCAAAGCTTGAACGTCAGATCACCATCTGTAACAAACTGGGATTACATGCCCGTGCCGCTACTAAGTTGGTGGTACTGGCATCCGAGTTTGATGCGACCATCACCTTAATACAAGGCGATAAACAGGCATCTGCCGCCAGCGTGCTTGGCTTATTGATGCTTGAAACTGGCATGGGTAAAACCATTAAACTTATCGCCGAAGGTCCAGATGCTGAGCCCGCTCTGGATGCCATTTGTGCCTTAATCGACGCTAAGTTTGACGAAGCCTGTTAGTTTGATTTCATACTCAGCGTTCCACACAGGCACTCAGATTAGTACACCTCACATTTAGCACTGCTTATTTGTGCAGTTCACATCTCGTTTCAAAAGCTTGGCGACACATTTGTCGCTCGACGGCACGAACCATAGGCGATTACACTAGCGAGCATTACCGCTGACTCACCTTAGTCTTAGCCGCCTTAATCTATGCGTAAAACGCATGACCTACACTGGAGCGCTCTATCTGTGACTGAAGCATAGTTATCGCGAAGTCAACGCTAAGTCTTAGCCCTGCGCCAAGCAGCGCACTCTCGAACCAATTTGCCGCACAGTGGCGGACAACCATGGAGGACAAATGCCCGTAGATAATTCAGAAAACAATCACACCGGACATAGTCTCGACCAGTTAAACCAAGCGCTTAGCAGTGGCATGTTTGTGCACGTGCGTAACATGCTGCAAAAAATGGCCGCCTCAGATATCGCGCTGATCTTAGAATCCTCACCACCCAGCGCCAGACAAGTGCTGTGGCAGCTTATCGATCAAGAACAAATAGGCGACATACTCGACGAGTTAAGCGAGGAACTCAAAGATCCGCTGATCCGCAGCATGAGTCCTGAGCGAGTTGCGAAAGCGACGGCGAGCATGGACACCGATGATCTGGCCTATATTCTGCGTAGTCTTCCCGATGCCGTTTACAAGCAAGTGCTGCAGTCGATGACAGAACAAAACCGCCAGCGGGTAGAACAGGCCTTATCCTATCCCGATGAGACCGCCGGCAGCTTGATGAACACAGATACCGTCACCTTAAGACCCGATGTAAATATCGATGTGGTGCTGCGCTATCTTCGCCAAAGGGGCAACCTGCCAGACACCACAGATACCTTATATGTGGTCGATAAACAGGACAAAGTGCTCGGCGGTGTCAGGCTGGCAGATCTACTGACTTGCGCGCCAAGCACCACAATTCGCAACATCATGGACCCCGATATCCAAAGTATTCCTGTGAGCATGTCCGACAGTGAAGTGGCGCAGAAATTCGAACGCAATGACTGGGTATCAGCTCCCGTTGTTGATAGCGATGGCAAGCTGCTAGGACGAATAACAATCGATGACGTGGTCGATGTTATCCGCGAAGATGCCGAACATTCCATGATGGGGATGGCGGGGATGGACGATGACGAGGATACTTTCGGCCCAGTGCTAAAAAGTACCCTACGTCGCTCACTCTGGCTCACGATTAACTTGTTCGCCGCGCTACTCGCCTCCTCGGTCAGTAATATGTTTGAAGGCACTATCGAGCAATTTGCTACCATCGCCATCTTGATGACAATTGTCCCTAGCATGGGCGGTGTGGCCGGTAATCAAACCTTAGCACTCGTGATCCGCGGTATTGCCTTAGGCCACATAGGCCAAAGCAACGCCCGTTGGCTTATTGGTAAAGAATTATCGATTGGTTTTCTCAATGGCTTAATGTGGTCGATTTTGGTGTTTATTGCCGTGTTGCTGTGGAAGGATGATATGGCACTGGCGGGATTAATTGGCAGCGCTATGCTGATCAACATGACAGTTGCTGGGCTTGCAGGTGCGAGTATTCCATTGATTTTAAAACGCCTTAAAATCGATCCCGCCCTCGCTGGCGGCATGGTGCTCACCACAGTCACTGACGTGGTTGGTCTATTCGCCTTCCTCGGGTTAGCGACGCTTTATCTGATGCACTAACGCACTAATGTTTTAACGCTTTAACGCTTTAACAGTTTGAGTTTATAACAAAAACGGCACCGAAAGGGTGCCGTTTTTTTATCTCGCTGAAAAACTAAAAAGGCTATTTTGCCGGAGGTTGAAAACCATAACTGCTCAGAATCGCTTGGCCCTTTGCCGATAGAATAAACTCAGCTAACGGCATTGCGGCAGCATTGGCGCCCTGCAAAACCAGCAAACCATAGTCGGCCCCCACGGCGAGTTCCTGCGGTAAGTCGATGATTTGTAGACTCGGCACTTCTTGTTTAGCCAGCACAGCATTGGTGCAATAGGTTAAAAAGATATCTGCTTGTTTGTTTTCCATCACCCAGCCATAAGGATTGCGATCTTTAGGTGGTTTAGCACTCTCAGGGCCGCCCGTCAGTTGCAATGCCTTGGTCTCTAACGCGGCTTTCGCATTGGGTTTTACCGCTTCGGCCTTAGCAAAAACAGCCCAGGCATAATCACCCGCCGGATCGGCTTTCGGGGTTGAGGTGCCAACTTTGATCTTAGGATCTAACATGGTATCGAGTAGCGTTGCGCTCGTCACCTGAACATTATCCTGAGCAACCGCGCAGAGTTGATTGCGGGCAAACATTTGCACCGCTTTCCCCTGACCCGCATCCACTAACGCCTGCGGATGTTTCATATTCGCCGAGGCAAAAATATCGACTTTTTCACCCTCTTGAATGCGTTTTAACAGTAAACCAGATGGCGCATATTGTGCCGCAACACTCGTGTGCGACTCGGCTTGATAAGCGGCAATAATATCCTTCATAGCAGTCTTTAAACTGCCTGCTGCGCGCAATTCTATCGGCGCCGCTCCTGTGGTCACTTCGGCTTTCATCGGCATTCCTTGTACAGCAGCCACCATGATGACAGGGCTTAAACTCAAGGCAACTAACACGTGTTTGCTTATCATAGTCATATTCTCCTCTGGGCGCTAAAAGTCATTCTTGTGACTTATCCCCATACAGAACGTGAAATCGGTAAAGGGATCAAGCTGAACTCATCCCAAGGCAAACCGCTGTGATGTGATTGTGGTGCAGATCACCCAAAACACAGGTTAGAGAGGACAAATTGTCTAGCTTAAATCTGCGAGGCACTTATCGCTAAATATACCTATCACAGAAACAAAAAAGTCGCCCTCAGGCGACTTTTGTAAAACTAGAATACTTAATGTCTATTGACCCGTCGGCGTTAATACAATCTCAACGCGGCGGTTTTGGGCGCGGCCATTGGCATTAGCATTTGATGCGATAGGACTCGCTTCACCCATGCCTTTTGATTTTACACGGGCAGAGGCGACGCCTTTGCTCATCAAGTAATTACCCACTTCACCCGCACGCACTTGTGACAGACGTAAGTTGTAAGAGTCTGAGCCACTGCTATCGGTATAACCTAAAACGTTAAGCTGTGTTTTGCTGTATTCCTTGGCCACAACCGCCACTGAGTTCAGTACGCGTTTAGCGCCGTCGCTTAACTCGGTTTGATCAACGCCGAAGGTGACTTCATTAGGCATATTCAAAATGATGTTATCGCCGCTACGGGTCACACTCACGCCCGTTGAGGCGAGTTGTTGGCGTAATTTGGTCTCTTGCACATCCATGTAATAACCAATACCACCACCAACTGCAGCGCCTGATGCAGCACCAATTAAGGCACCTTTACCGCGGTCACTTTTGCTCGAAGAGACTACGCCAATGGCAGCCCCTGCGACGGCACCAATCAATGCACCACTGGTCGCTTTAGCGGTTTGTTGTTCGTTTGAATAGGGATTGATTGTTGTACAACCCGATGCAACTAGCGCGGTCGTCAATACCACTATGGCTAACAGGGATGGTTTAGATTGCACTGCCTGAAAACACTTCATCATTTATAACCTCTTTATATGATTGATGACTGTGAATACCGCTCAAAGGGCAAGAAATATCACTTCACACTAAGTAATACGAATGACCTAGGGATTGCCACAAGGCAGGCAGTATATAAGTAATTGCGCTCGAGACAATCCTTTATCCATATTCAATTCTGCTAATCTAGATTGTAGTCAGCAAAGATACAGATTTCGGGCTTCAATCTTGGCTTAGACCGCCCTGCTCCATATCAAGCCGATGGCACCGAAATAGTGCGTCTTGCACCTTTTTTGTCAGCACTAAAAAATCACGCCGTTTTAATCGAATAAGCAAGATCATGATTTTAAACATTAAAATAAAAATTAGAATATTGGCACGAATTTTACATACTACTAAGTGAGTAGACAGTCAGACGCGGTAGAAATCGCCGAAAACTCAAGTCGACTTCAACAGGATTAATCCAAATTAAATGGACCTATCGAGACAGAAAATGAACTCGAGTATTTAGGGTCATGAAGGAGGAAGTATGAAAACAGTCATGAACTTTATCGCACTATGTCGCCACGAATGGATTTGTCTGCGCCACCTAGGTCTGAGCCAGTGGGATTTAGAACAGCGTCAATATCATCAATAAAAGGCAACGCAAACGGTCATATTTTAGTTCGAAAGCAGTAAAAGAGGGAACGCTCATGGGAATCGCAGAAAATAGTCTCAAGCTACATGTTATCACCGAGGTTAAAGTGCAAGGTCGCTTACTGTCGGATGTTGCACGTCAATACGGTTTATCTGCCAAGGCAGTTTACCAATGGGTGCGGGAAAGCGATCTGCAACCCCAGCAAAGAGAATGCGCATTAATGAGCGAGATTGCCCAACTGCAGAAAAGGATTAAACAGCTCAATAACGAGCTACGCACCATAGGTTAAGCGCTGCATGGCAATTGAGTGCCTGTACAACAAGTTAAACGTGCCCGAATAGACAAGGCCGGACGAGATTGCATATCGCCCTGCTGATAACGCTAACGATGTAAAAGATGTGCTAACAACAATAATAACAGCGCCCTTTTTAGTCCGGCCTTGTCGTCCAAATTGTTAAGCGAGAAAAATTAAGAAAATTAACCAGTTTAGGCAGAGTCGGATGGTTATCTATTATCGCTCCCCAACGACCTAAGATATGAATTGTGCAAATAACAATAATAAGTGTGCTGTTTACGACTATCTGACTCTGTCACTTCATTGATGAACCCAGCGAAGATTGGGAAATAGTAATAAAACCGACAAACGAAACGAACAAAGACAATGCAAAAGTTTCGGCAAGACTAGGGAGGGAGTTATCTCCCCCAAGATCAAATATGTGAATTGTGCTCCCCCAAGTCATGAACATATTTCTCTCTCTGGTCTTGTCATTTTATTCACAGGATCAATGATGATCCAGCGCTATAACAAGTGTGGCGCGCCAAGGAAGGCTGTGATTTAGTGTGCTGTTTCATAGATTGACTGAAGAGTTACCAAGGTTTCGGCAAGGATTGAAGGAGTTGTCTCCCCCAAAGATTAAATATGTGAATTGTGCTCCCCCAAGTCATGAACATATTTCTCTCTCAGCTCTTGTCCTTTTATTACACAGTTTGATGATTGCTAGCTTGTTTATAGCAACTAGGATGGACCCAGCTCCAACCGGAGATTAAGCCATGGATTGGCTAACGCCAAAAATTAAATAACAATAATAAAATCAGTAATAAAATCAACAATAAAAATAATAGTGACACTTAATTTTTAGCATAAAAAAAGACGCTACTTTGAGCGTCTTTTTTATGGGCGAAAAACGACTGACAATTAATAGTCTTCTTCGTTTGCCTCTTGGATCCTTTGTTTACGCTCTTGCGCCTCTTCAAAGGCCGCTTGAATTTCCTCTAACACGGCACTGACATCGGCTTCGACCAACACTTCGGTAAACTCACCGGTTAATGGCGTTTCAGGCTTCAATTCACCCGCTTCAAACAGGGCCCAAATCTCTTTGGCGTATTGTGTTTTCAACAGCTCAGGAGCATACAAGCCATAGTATTGGGTCATGTTATTCACATCACGCGCTAACATCCATTTGGCATGGTTATTCGCCGCGGCATCGACGGCCTGAGGCAAGTCGATAATCACTGGCCCTTCACTATCGACTAACACGTTAAACTCAGACAAGTCACCGTGCACTAAACCTGCACAGAGCATACGTTTGACATAGGTCATCACCAACGCATGATCGTTCAGGGCTTTTTCTGCCGACATACTGACATCGTTCAATCTCGGAGCGACATTGCCCTCGGCATCCGTCACTAACTCCATCAGCAACACGCCATCAAAACAGCCATAGGGCGTTGGCACGCGCACACCCGCATTCGCTAAACGATAAAGCGCTTCAACCTCGGCATTTTGCCAAGCTTCTTCCTGCTGATCGCGACCAAATTTAGAGCCTTTCTCCATCGCACGTGCACGACGGCTGTTGCGGACTTTTCGGCCTTCTTGATACAACACAGCTTGCTTAAAACTGCGCTTGTCCGCTTCTTTATAGACTTTGGCACAGCGGATATCATCACCACTGCGTACAACGTACACAGTGGCTTCTTTACCGCTCATTAACTGGCTAATGACCTCATCGACCAGTCCTTCATCAACCAGGGGTTGGATTCGTTTCGGAGTTTTCATAGCGCCCTTATACATTACTTAGGCATGATATGGAATACTGCGGGCAAATCTTCATACAAAAGCGGTCTCCAGCGGAAGTTTGATGAATATAGTTCAGGATTGTTAAACGAATTTTAAGTAAAAACTAATGCACTTGCGTGTTAAACACAATACCAGATTTACTGAGGACTTTGGCAAAGAAAGAGACTGAAAATGAAGCTTCAACTAAAAGAATATTCTTTTCCGCAAACCAGTATAAAGCAAGAGGTAAAACCACAGCCACGATCCTGCAGCGAACATTCAAATCTAAGACCGCTCAAATAGATATCCAAGCAGGTTTACGCAAAAACTTAACTCACACAAATAAGGCAATCACACTTCCCACAGTCGCCGCCGCTTTCAATATTTGGCCAGCGCTGTAATAAGTATCGTTCGAATCATTCGCGTCATTAGGGGCTGTATCGGGAGTAGGCGCCTCAGTTTTGCTCATCGCAGCAACATCGGAACTGGGCTCAGCTTTGGGAGCCGCCAAGCCCAATGCGCCATAGGTAAAGGATTTCAGTCCACTTGGCTCCGCCGTATCACTGGATTGATGAACCGATTTGGCCGTCGGTAATGAAGCAGAATGCGCCGATGAAACGGGTGAAATCATAGCTAACCCCAAAGCAGACATTAAAGTGTTAATCGCAAACTAACACAATATCAGCCTGTTATCATGCATTCATCCACTAAACTGTGATGGATTCTGCCCAACAAAACGCATCTATGGCAGTATAAACGGCGGTATATAAAACTAGATCTCCCCCATAAGAGCCTTTATCCTAAACGCCACAACATATAGAGAACTTGTCCATGCATTATCCTAGCCTTTTCCTCGCCCTTTCGGTCCTATCACTCACTCAATGCAGCAGCTTATCGATTGAAGAATGCGCCAATAGTGATTGGTTTGCCCTAGGACTGGCCGATGGCAACCGTGGGACGAGCGCAGGGCAATTGAATCAATATCAAAAAGATTGCCGAGAATTTAATCTCAGCGTCGATACCGGGCAGTGGAAACAAGGATACCAGCAAGGGTTAGCCAGTTACTGTCTTCCCGAAAATGGCTACCGCGTGGGCTTAGCGGGAGAAAGCTATTATGGGGTTTGCAGCAATAACGCCTTCGTTGAACGTTATAATCAAGGCCATCAACAATATCTGACTAACAAACGCTTATCTGAAATAGCCGATCGCTTAAATACCATCGATAGAGAGATAAGCAGTCTTGATGGCAAGATCAATAATCTCACCGATAAGGCCGACTTATTGAAACAGAAAAACAGCCTACTCAATGAGAAGAACCAACTGTTAGATGAAAGATCTCGCCTACGCAGACCCGATATGCGCTTCGAATTCAGATTCTAAACCATAAAAAACACTGAGCCCAATTGGACTCAGTGTTTAGGTTAATCACATAGGTTATGTCAGTTTCACAGTCCGCTATTTTTGTGGTAATCCAGCAGTGGATTTAACATGGACTCTTTGGCTAACATCGGCCAATTTAGCTTTTTTTAACCCTGATGGACGCAGGAAAAAACCATAGTAAAGTAGACTCGCCGACGTCCATGCAATAGCTAAACTCCATAAGTCATGGCTCAAGAAATGGGCACCGCGTAACTCTTGGCCGATACCAAACACTAGGCCTAAACTCACCCCGAAAATCAAACCAAACTTAGCTAAATGCGGACGATACTCACGCAAAACGTAATACAAGGCAACCCAAGCAAACCCGCCGCTGGCATGGCCGCCAGGGAAACATTGACCAAATTCAGCGCCTTCAGGTAAACGGGCAAACAGGGAGGAATGCAGCATACGGCCGCCAAACTCAATCACATCCCACGGGCAGGTCATATGGGTAAAGCTCTTGCCAATGCGTACCAGCAACACACTCGCCAATACGCTACAAAATAGATAAATCAAGCCTTTGCGGTACGGCTTAACCCTGTCACTTCGAAAACTAAAGGCAATGCCGACTACAACGCTCACCGCCAGCAAGATAACAAAGTTACGCCCAGCAACGTGCAATACATTTTCGGTCAGCCAATGGCCTCTTAATGGCCAAGAGTCGACGCCACCCTGCCAATGAAATAACAAGGTTGCCACTTTCATATCGGCGTGAGTCCATTCAAGTCCAAAGATGATCACCGCAAACACTAACAGTGGCGCGATTAGATGCCCTTTGGCAAAATCTATAAATGTCATCCTAACATTACCTTTCAAATAGTTACTCACTCATAAATCCAATGACTAGAATATCTTGCGTTAGGGTAGCGCTGAATTCTTATCTAAAACTTAAGAAACGCAATTGCGCCGACGTTAACACAAAATTTACATCGTAATACAACTAAATTTATTCAAAAAACTCACAACATGAGTAAAAAGACTATAGTTTATAGATAATATCGCGCCTCTAGGACTGAGCATTCATGCCATACAATTTCGCCATTAATCAGTCTCAAAAAGATCGTTTATTCGCCGACATTGCTATCGACACAGACAAAATCGTGGTTCCCCAAATAATGGTTGATAACTGGCAACAAACCTTAGATTTGCTCTCTGAATTAGTCGACACTCCCGCGGCTTTAATCATGCGTGTCCATCAAACCGATATAGAAGTGTTTACCTCGAGCCGCACTCAGGGGAATCCCTATAAAAAACACGACAAAGACAGTTTAGGCCACGGACTTTACTGCGAGACAGTGATAAAAGGAGGCAAGGAACTCCACATTCCGAATGCCCTAAAAGATAAAGACTGGGATAAAAATCCGGATATTAAACTCGGCATGATTGCTTACTGTGGCTTGCCTTTACGCTGGCCCGATAACAGCGCCTTTGGCACTATCTGCATGCTCGATAGCAAAGAGCATAATTACAGCCAATCGTTTCGCAGCTTACTCGCTCGGTTTCAAAATGGTATCGAAGCCAACCTCGTCACCCTCTATCAACAGGCAAAGCTGCAACTGCATAACCAAGAGTTAGAGCAAAAAGTACAACAACGCACCCATGAACTCGCCGAACTCAGTGGCAAGCTCATCAAAGAAATCGAAAATCGGACCTCCACCGAAACCTCATTGGAATACCATAAAAGCTATGATCCACTGACGGGATTACCGAATCGCATCAATTTGATTAATAGCCTTTCGACCATGCTCGAAGAAGTGAATCGCAAGGAAAAGATTTCGGTACTCTATCTGGGACTGCGTAATTTCAAATCCATTAACGACAGTTATGGCTATCTGATTGGCGATAAAATTCTCACCATCCTCAGCCACCGTTTACAACACTATGCCAATGAAAATACCTTCATCGCCCGTATTGCCGGCGCCGAGTTTGTGATTATTCAAGCCCATAAACCTTCGAACAACGAAACCAACAAACTCATCAATAAAGTGCTTAGCTGCTGTAATACTCCCTTTGGCGTGGCGGATTTTGTGATCACCATTCCATCGAGCATGGGTATAGCTCAAGCGCCCATCGATGGCATAGATGCCGCCATTCTGCTGCAAAAAGCGGGGGCTGCGATGACGATCAGCAAAGCCGATGGCTCAACTCACAGCTTCTTTAATCAAGATACTCAAGCGGCTTTGAATCTACGCTATCAACTGGAATCTCACTTAGTCGATGCATTGAACAAAAACGAGTTAAGCCTTCATTACCAACCCTTTATTAACTTAAAGACCCAAAAGGTGATAGGCGCCGAAGCCCTGCTGCGCTGGCACAATCCGATCCTTGGCAATGTCGCCCCAGACAGATTTATCGCCTTAGCAGAACGTAATGGGCAGATTATTGATATCGGTAATTTTGTATTGCATACCGCTCTGGCTCAGGCGGCTAAATGGTGTCGTGAGCTAGATCGGGAGTTTAAAATCGCCATCAACATCTCCCCTTTGCAAATGCGCAATCCCCGTTTTAGCGAGCATATAGCTGACTTACTCATCCTCTATCAATTGCCACCGACCGCCCTAGAGCTTGAAATCACCGAAGGCATGCTGATGCAGGACGAGCACATTGCCCACAACGCCATCCAAAAACTGCAGGAACTCGGGATCCGCATCTCCTTAGATGACTTTGGTACTGGCTATTCATCCCTAAGTTATCTACAAAAATACTCTTTCGACACCTTAAAAATAGATCGCTGCTTTATCAATAAACTCGAAGAAAACGAACAAGATAGGGAGCTCACGAAAGCGATTATTGCCATAGGCAAGAAACTGAACTTAGTCGTGATCGCCGAAGGCGTGGAAACCCTAGAACAAGATGCCTTTATTCGTCACGAGGAATGCGACTTAGGTCAAGGCTACCTCTACGGTAAACCCATTACCGCACAAGAGTTTGAGCAGGAATTTATCCATAAAAAAGAGCATTAAGTTCATCCTTAATGCTCTTTTTATCTCACGAATAAAAATCGACTGCACAATGCTGCGTGAATAGTCATTTCCACAGAATGTTATAACTCACATTTGGATAGATATGTGTTGGAGACTAATGTTTGGGACCATTAATTTTCGTCGTTAGCAGTTTAGCGTTTGCTGATATCCACTCATACAGGCTTGCCATGGTATTAGCGTAACCTGTAGATTTAAAAGCCTTACGCAACACACTTTTGGGACAATTCCGAGTTAGACTTTTAGCTCGAATTAGTGAGTTTCGAATTTAAATATCTATGTATAACAAACTGTTAATAGGGAAATGGTGTTTGGCTATAATTTTGGAACATAGAGATAAAAGCCAAACAGTATTTGTCCCTGTTGAACAGCTTGTATGTTACCGCTTCTTGATTACGTTACCGTATCTATCTCTCCAACCTTCAATTTCAGGCGTTGAGAGCAAATATGCGTGAAAAGTGATAATACCATGTGTTTTTCGAATAGTTTCAGCCCACCAAATACCCACAATAAAACCGAGACCTGATGCTCCGTACACAATGTTCAATGCCGTATTGAATTCGAAAAAATAAAAGCTAAATAAACTGGGCATGCAAAATAATGCTGTTGCCGAAAGAATTATTTGGAAATACAACCAAGCGAATATAAGCCAAGCTGTTAAATGTAGGTAGCCCTCAAGTGGCTTAATTATGATTAATTTTAGATACTTCATGCAATTCCATTTGGTAACATAACGTCTTAGTATTTATGCGCTGCGCTGCGCTGTTTGCAGGGCATAAATCGCTTGTTCACTAAATCTCAAATATGGCCGCTGCCACATCCATGTCAATTGGTATAAATGATGCTATAGGAATTTACTTTTTTGCGGTAGCGGTTTTTTATCCAGTTTGATGGGTAATCACTTGATATCGTTTTAGCTTTCTCATTTTTAGCGCTTATTTTTTGCTGATGAATCGCTATCTAACGACTCAAAACTCCAAGGAATACACCTCCCCTCGGAGTTGCCGCAGGGCGAATAGACAAATTGCGTGAGTTCGGTCATGGATGACCGACTAGCTTTCGCAGGTGCAGTGTAGTGGTCAAGTAAAATTGGCCACGGTTTTAGAGTCATTCCAATATAAACGTTCTGACTCATTTGGCGTTAACCCACCATTATATTGATGGGGTCTGGTCTCACTGTAATATCCAGTGATGTAATTTGTGATCTCTTTATCTGCTTCTGTAAAATTCCCATAACCACTGGCGGGTATCCACTCAGATTTCAAACTTCTAAAGAAACGCTCCATTGGTGCGTTATCCCAACAATTCCCGCGACGACTCATACTTTGCTCAATCTGAAGACGCCATATTAATTGTCTGAATTTCAAGCTCGTGTAATGTGAACCTTGATCGCTGTGATATATCACATTCTCAGGCTTACCCCTTAACTCAAATGCCATTTTCAAAGCTTTACAGGTCAGCTCACTATCTGGTGATAATGACAAAGCCCATCCAACAGGTTTGCGGGAAAATAAGTCTAAAACAACGGCTAGATAGGCCCAGCGATTACCGACCCAAACATACGTCACGTCGCCACACCACACTTGATCTGGTTGAGTTACTGCAAACTGTCGATTAAGCGTATTGGGGATTGCAACATGCTCTTGTGTCGCTTTCCGATAAGAATGCTTAGGCTGCTGACAGCTTAATAACCCAAGCTTTTTCATTAGATTACGGGCTCGATAACGACTGAGACCAATCCCTTTGTTAGTCACTAATTGCGCTATCGTTCGCGCACCGGCAGAGCCATGACTAATGCGATGTGCGGCCTTCACTTCACTGCATAAAATAGTAAAGTCTGCATCAATATGTTCTTTTCTTTTTAGCCAATACTTATAGCTACTTCGATGCACTTTGAATGCATTACAAATTGTGAGAATAGAGTGGCTCTGCTTGAGTGCGCTGATTAGCGTAAATTGTTCATCGAGTCTGACATCAAGAGAGCGGTAGCCTTTTTTAGGATAAGATTGTGCTCCTCAAGACGAGCTATTTGCTTCTTCAGCTCACGGATTTCAATTTGTTCAGGGGTAATCGGAGATGCTTTTGGTGTGCCACCCTGGCGTTCTAGTTTTAACTGTCTCACCCATTTATCCATAGTGGACTTACCTACGTTCATCGCCTTTGCAGCTTCGATGATACTATGGTTTTTATCGAGGACTAATTGGGCTGCTTCAAGTTTGAATTCAGCACTAAATGTTTTTCTGGTTGTCGATCTCATGTGTTCACCTAAAGTCATCTACGAGGTAATAATATCACCTCTATTTAGGTGGCCAATATTAGTGTGCCACTACACAGGGACGCATCCTTCGGAAGCGATAGCAAATTTGGCAATGAGCACAAGGGGCTTTCAACTCCGCTAGGGGCGTCTTGGAGCATCCAAGGAGGATAGGACGAGCAGTCCTCCTTGGTCGGGTGTGGGGTGAAGCCCCACGACTTTGATTTTGATTAAAGCATTCAAACTACGAAAAAGAGAAAAAGATGGGACATGCATAACTTCTAAGTCGAACTAGACCCTTTCACATCAACTTTTCTATAGGCAAAGCTTTACTTGGCCTATTTCCCTTTTGAACTGCGAAACACACTTTGGAACAGTAGTTTTTAGCTGAAGGAACAGCTAGAAGGTTAGAGAGGATTGGCATTGTTGCAACAGTGACCTTCTAAAACATGGATGACTAAAGCGGCGACCATCAACGGATAGTCGCGGCTTTACATCTCACTCATAGGGATAGGGAAACGAGACTAGTCTGCTTTGATGACGGCTTGTTTTAGTATTTCTTCATCATTCTTATACACCACTAGCTCGCCTGGAGGGCTATCGCTGGTGCCTAAGACGGTGACATAACAATGATACTGGTATGGGCCGCTGTGAAATTGGAATGAATGATTCCCGCCGCTACCATCGAATACGAGTTTGCCCTTATTCAGCACTAGATCTGGCTTTTCGCTCAATGACTTACCCTTTGCCCAAGCGGCATAACGGTATTGGCTGTTCCCCATATTATCGACACGAATCGTAAACTTAGCGGTTTCCCAAGTTAATTCTGGGCTCACGAACTCACTCACGCTCGCATGTAATCCCGTTTTTTGCTTAGCGATCAGCTCAGCTTTCAGTTTTGCCTCTGCAGGTGTTTGGTAGTTAATGGCTATGATCTTGCCATCTAAATCCAGCCACACTTCACCGCTGCCGAGCATAATGCCGCGCCAGCCCATAATCTGCCAATCAGCATCAACCTTAGAATTAGCAATCAGCTCAATTAGTTGCGAATCGAAGACTTGGTTGAAACGTGCGACCATTTCCTGGGTATTTTGAATCGCTGGGATCGGATATTCACGTTTAAGTGGGTAAGCCAATCGCTTAACAATGGCTTCTGGATCGTTCGCCTTAGCCGCATCGATAAGCCCTTGCACCAGAGGAATATATTCCTTTGGCAAAGCCTCATCGGCGGCATTCACTGTGCTACTCAAACCCATAGCACCAAATATCAAAGCGGCATAATACGCGATTTGCATTAGTTTAGCTTGGCCGAAAACTGCTAATTTTATTGCCTTTAGTGGTGAGGCGAGTGACATCTTTATCCCTTACATCCAAACGTCTCTACTGAGACCAAAGGCCAAGAATAACATAAATGCACAGGACTAAAACCTAAGCTGATTGACGCTACGCCTGACTAAGCCGTGAGCAACAGGTTAGCGTAAATAGCCAGCGCGACCGACATAAAGATGACACCAATAATTGCATCGATAATCGGTGTCAGTCGCTGCAATTTAAGTTGCACCTGCGCCTTAGATAACATCACCGCCAAAAAGCCAAACCATGCCAGCGACAGCGATAACAACAAGACAGCGGAGGCAATTTTAGTGCTAGTGGTGACGCTTGGGGTAATCAAGGCCGAAAACAGCGTTAAGAAAAACACTAATGCTTTGGGATTCAATAGATTGGTATAAAGCCCAGTCAAAAAACCTTGCTTCTGTGACATAGCGCCACCTAAGCCACCAGCAATAGACGCAGTGCCTTCAACGTCAGCAGAAAGAGCATCAACATTTGTCCCAGCATTTGTACTGGCACTCGCTTTACGTTTAGCCAGTATCGCAAGGCCTGCACGCAGGGCACCAAACCCCATCCAAGCTAAGTAAGACGCACCCACAATTTGCACTAATAGATACAGGGTATGCGAACTTTTAATAAGCAGACTCACGCCAGTCAGACTTAAAATCGTGTGGGCTAAAATGGCTATTGAAATCCCCACGGCTGCGGCAATCGCCGTGCTTCTGGACTGCTGAGTAGCAATCTTCACCATAATAGCGAAATCGGGTCCGGGGCTTATCAAGGCAACCGAGTGGATCACGGCCAAGGTGAGTAATAAAGATAAATCCATAGAGATGCGGCTCCGCAAAAAAGGTGATAAACGATAACTGAGGCTGTCAGTATGGCCATTTGTCGCAGGGCTGAATTGTAATAAATTGCACTATTCTGTTTTATTCGAATCAGTCGTCGAAAGACGGGGGAAACTAGAGCATACGTCGCTGAAATTGCACCGGCGATAATAGGAATGCCTGCTTAAAGGCTTTATTTAAATGGCTCTGGTCAAAAAATCCGAATTGCTGCGCCACATCCGCCACTAGAGCGCCATGACTTAAGGATTTTTTCGCCAACTCTAAACGCACCCGCTTGAGATAAGCATGGGGTGTCATCCCTGTCGCCTGTTTAAATTGCCTTAAAAACTGAAACTTACTTAAGCTCACTTCATTGGCTAAGGTTTCAAGCTGAGTATTATGCCAAGGCTCATCGTGAATTCGCTGTTTCACTAAGCTCACCTGCAACTTAGATAGCCCCTGCGGTTGATTAGGCTTAGTGATGCAAGATGAAACGCCGCTTGGGTAACGCTCCAGCAGCAGATGAATAAAGTTCAGTAGGTGGGACTCGCCCGCGAGCGCACTGCATTGGCCTTGGATTAATAGTTCGTGTAGCTGAATAAAATATTGATAAAGCGTCGGGTCATCCACCATAGGCGCGCTGAAAAAGTGCTCCTTCAACCCCAGTTCTTGGCTGACTTCATTCATATATTCCACGGGGATAGACATGACTTTCACCCGATAACCGTCGGCATCGCGGCTCTGGCCATCGTGGGTTTCGTCAGGATTTAAGGTCGATAGACTGTGCTGACCAAGCTGATAACTGCTGCCCTTATTCACAAACTGCTGCGCACCTTGGGTGACTACACCTAAGTGGTAATCCAGATGCACATGTTTATCAAAACTGAAATGCGTGAATTCCGCCTGACTCAGTTCTATGCCTGATAAGCTGGGATGACGCCAATAGTTAATGTTTTCAATGGGTGTTGCTGTACTCATCGCTCGCGGCTATTACCTATTACATCAGTTGCAAAACTGGGGGAACTCAAATCCACTAGGGTTCATTTTAGCCTTCATTGTCAGCGCGGGAATAGTAAATTATTGCAGCCATATCGTTTGATGAAATGTGCGCATAGATTGGCACATTAACTAGCGCATGAATGGGTGTTCACATTAGCGCCGAAGAAAAACAAAAAACGCCCAACTCTGTGGGCGCTTATAAATACGGACTGGCTTACGTTATAAGTTCTACTCAGCGCGAAGCTCGTCAGTATCACTTACACTTAATATCGATTAATGCGGATTAATGCGAATGGCTGCCGTGTCCGCCCTGGGCTTCAATAGATTGGCCTTCGCTGTTGTAAAAACCGCTACCGCCATGTTCAATAAAGCCTTGGTTGATCATCTTAGCGATAAAGGGATCGGACTCACTGTCACCAACATCGGCAAAATCAATATCTTGATAATCTTGGGTTAATACCACAAACGCATCGCTATCAAATGGTTCTACGCCCACCAGCTTGTACGCTAGATTCGGTTGAGATTGACCTAAGATAAACTCAGCGGGCAGGCCGATGGCATCAATCCAAACAAGCTCACTCTCTAAACCGTTAACCTTACCTTCAAAGGCTTGAGTCGCAAAACACGCCTCTTGCTTAGCTTGTGTCTTGGCCATGTGGGTCGGCAATGCTGGCGATACGACATGGTACAACTGGTCGCGATCGTGTTGAATGTTGAGTGCGCGCAAATCACCTTTGCGGTAAGTCACAGAACGTTTTTCAGCGGGGAAATAACGCACGTACTCGCCATTGCTCGACCATTCTTCAAATGTTGATCCATCACGCTGAATAATAAAGTCTTGTCCATTACGGATGAGGGTCATTTGCCATTGCTGGCCCTTGCCATTGGTCACTTGATATTGAGCCTTTAAATGCTCGGCTTGTAGCGTTGGACACTGAGCCTCTTGCGCTGCCATAGCAACATTGGGCAGAACTAAGCTGGATAACATTAGAGCCAATAGACGGTTTTTCATTAGACTTCTCACTTGCTGAACAGAGTAAACACTTAAGCTTTTGTAAACGCTTTGGTATGTTAAATCGTTAGGTTAAAGGCCGATGGATGACGTATGCCCCCCATCGGCACTGCTTTTACTTAACTATTTCTTACTGCACTATGTCTTACTTCACTATTTCTTACTGCACTATTTCTTACTTCACTATGCAGAGACTAAGCGGGCCTTACTTAACGGCAGCCGCTTCAGCTTTAGCCACTAAATTTGCCGCGCGGTTCATCACGTGGAAAATGTGGTTCTGCTCAACCGTACCTTGGATAAGATCCGAACTTGGGCCGCGGGCGAAAATCGCTACGTCTTCCCCAGCATGGGTCTCATCGCTTAATGGCACTAGGGCTTCTTGGTGGAATCCTGCACTTTGGGTATCAACAAAGTTCAAGTCCTTACGGCCTGCGTCCACTGGGAAGTTGTAACGCTCATCGCCACCTGTCGCTAATGACGCATAGCCCATGCCGTTAGCGTAACCGACTGTGGTATATGGCAAACCGTTAGCATCGGTAGAGTTAGTCACTTCAGCAACGCCGTTGGCGTCGTTCGACTTCACTAAACCTAGGATAGGGTTACCGCGAGTTGGATAACCTGCGATGGTGAACACATGGCTGTGATCCGCTGTAACCATTAACAAGGTATCGTTTGCCGAGGTTTTTTCCATCGCCACACGTACCGCTTCAGACAATGCCATTGTGTCATACAGCGCACGCGCCGCATTACCCGCATGGTGAGCGTGGTCGATACGGCCAGCTTCAACAATCAGCACGAAGCCTTTTGAGTTTTTCTTCAGAATATCAATCGACTTAGCCGTCATTTCCGCCAGTGATGGCTCACCAGTCACACCAGCTTCTTTACGGTCGTAGTCGTATTCCATGTGCGATGAGTTGAATAGGCCAAGCAAATGATCTGTGCTTGTTGCATCCACACTGAGGAAACCGTCTCTGTCTTGCACGTAAGCGGCGTTAGTGTATTTGCTCATCCACTCAGCAGTGAGATCGCGACCATCGTTACGCTTACCGGCTTTACCTTCTGGATCTACGGTCGTCTTAGGAATAAAGGCGCGGCGACCGCCACCCATCATCACGTTAAGACCGCTGCCGTAGTTAAAGTCGAGCATTTGCGCGGCGATATCTTTACAGCCGTTAGTCACAGCTTCAGCTGGCAGGTTTGAATCGGCTTCCCAATCACGTTCTGGCACATGGGCGTAAGTCGCCGCAGGGGTTGCGTGGGTTAAACGCGCAGTCGTTACCACACCCGTTGCCATTCCCGCCATTGCAGCAAGCTCTAATGATGTCACAAGATTTTGATCTTTAGTCGAAGCACAGTTAGCACGTACTACGCCTTCAGCTTGTGAAATCACACCCACGTCAGTTTTTACACCTGTCATCATCGCCGACATAGTGCCTGCAGAATCCGGCGTTTGGCCGTCGACGTTATAGGTTTTAGAAAGACCCACATAAGGCAGAGTTTCGAAAGATAACGAGTTTTCTTCACCCGTTTTACCTTTTAGCTGGCCTTCTAAAATACGTGCGGCAGTAATGGTTGATACACCCATACCGTCACCGACAAACAGGATCACGTTTTTCGCGGCGCCAACATCATTGTTAACCGTTAAGCCTTCGGCTTTGGTCACGCGAGCTTGTGCATCGACATACCACTGATTAACAGCAGTCCAATCTTTGCCATTGCTACCGTTAGACCCATTTGATCCATTGCTACCCGGTGTTCCCGCGGTACCGTTATCACCATCGCTACCGCATGCGGCTAAACCCAGCATGGCTGAAATCGCGACTACTAGTAATTTCTTATTCATTTTTTGCTCCAAAAGTGAGGACTCAGTAACTAATACGTGATTAGTACTTAGTGCCGCCAAGCTGCTGCGCTTGGTTGATAATGTGGAAGATCACGTTCTGCTCAATCACGCCCTGAACCAGATTCGAACCTGGACCTCTGGCATGTAAGCTGATGTCTTCACCGGCGTGAGTCTCACTTTCCATTGGGATAAGCGCTTGTTGCATAAAATCTTTATCTTGCGTATCGACTGAGGTTAAGTCGTCACGCACACCCACCACAGCACCTGGGCCGTTGGTATAAGCCAGCGTGGTATAAGGCTTGTTGTCATTCGCTGTCGCTAATGTGCCATCGACGTTATGCACTAAACCTAAGATTGGGTTACCGCGTTTTGGGTAGCCTGCGATAGTGAACACATGGCTGTGATCCGCTGTAACCATGATCAAAGTATCGTCGCTGCTCGTTGCATCCATTGCCGCTTTCACTGCATTAGATAATTCAACCGCATCGGTCAACGCGCGGCTCGCATTGCCCGCATGGTGACCATGGTCGATACGGCCAGATTCAACGATCAGCAAGTAGCCTTTGTCGTTCTTCTTCAAAATATCGAGGGATTTCGCGGTCATTTCAGTTAGTGATGGCTCACCACCTACGTCATCGGCGCGGTCAGCTTCGTATTCCATGTGTGATGGATTAAATAGGCCGAGTAAATGATCTGTGTTGGCAGCATCAATGGCGTCGAAGCCTTTTTTGTCCCACACGTAGGCAGATTTGCTGAAGTTATCGACCCAAGCTTTGGTTAAATCTTTGCCATCTTTACGTTTACCGGCTTTGTTCTCGCCATCTGTCACAGTTGTGGGTAGGAAGTAGCTACGGCCGCCACCTAATGCCACAGTTAACGAATTAGCTTCATCGCGCATCACCAATTGGCTGGCGATGTCGGTACAACCGTTCGCAACCGCTTCGGCAGGTAAGTTGAAATCGCCTTCCCAATCGCGCTCAGGTGATTTGGCATAGGTTGCCGCTGGCGTGGCGTGGGTTAAACGCGCCGTAGTGACTATGCCCGTTGATAACCCTTTGGCATTAGCAAGGTCGACCAGAGAAACAAGTTCATTGCCTTTTGAAGACAAACAGTTACCACGTAAGCTGGTATCTGAAATAGAGATAATACCCGCCTTGGTTTTAACGCCCGTTGCCATGGCTGTCATAGTGCCCGCAGAATCTGGCGTTTGTTGGTTAGTGTTATAGGTTTTCACTAACGCCGTGTGGGGGAACTGTTCGAAACTTAAGAAGTTTTCTTCGCCGCCTTGGTTATCAGCTTTGTCCTGCCCTTGCAGAATACGGGCTGCCGTGAGCGTCGAAATACTCATGCCGTCACCGACAAATAAAATCACATTTTTAGCGGTTTTTTTAGTGTCAACTTGGGCTTTAGCCACCACGTTTGCTGCACTGTCTTTAAACCACTGACTGTCTGTTTGTGTTGCTGGCAGGACTGCAGCATGCGCTACAACCGTCATTAAGCTGCAGGAGATAGCTGCAGCGATCCGTTTAATATTCATCACGTTCATCACCGATTTATTATTGAGTGTATGAGGGTATTCCCTGTAGAGGCGACCCGATTTTCAGGCATTTATGTGACGAATAAGCGTGATTTGGATGGCGGTTTTATTGCAGCTAAGTGTCAGATTTATTTCAACTAACAATATGCAAGACGTTAAGTTTGACCACCAGCATGGTGGCCAAACTGCTCAAAAGAAGGGGTAATCTTAGAAATGGTAACTCAGGCTCACTCTTACCATACGCGGCTCAACGGGATGATAATGCTGATCTTCAACGCCTTCGGCTGCTTCACCGGGTAAGCGTGAGGCATAGAAGTAATCTATGTCGTGATCTTTACTATCGAACACATTGAGCAGCTCAAGCTTAGTGTCAAAGCTGCGGAACTCGTATCCTAGCGCAAGGTTAACTAATGTGGTCGCATCGGCCTTGTGATCATTAAAACTGTCGAGCACCCGCTCACCAAGGTGGCGCACGCGTACACTCGAATACAGGCCATCGCCGTCGGGTCGATAGGTGATGCCCGCACTGGCAACAAAAGGAACCGCGCCATCGATATACTTGCCCTCTTCGAGTTCGTTTTCAGTAAATCTAGCATTGGTCCAAGCCAACTCCATATCGATACTGACGGCATCATTCAACCAATAATAAGCCGTTAATTCAGCACCATAACGTTCAGAAGCACGACTCGGCTCAGTGTTGCCGGCATCGCCGACAAACACGAGTTCTGAGTCTAATTGCAGATACCAAAGCGCGGCGGAGAAATTGATAAAGTCCCTATCATAATATTTCACCCCAAATTCACCGCCATTGGAGCGCACGAGCAGATCGACTTTCTCAACCTCATCACCACTCACGGGATCGACGTTAATGGTCGCACCACGGGCATCGTTCGAATGTAGCCCTTGGCCTGCATTCACATATAACTCAAGATTATTGCTCCACAAATAGGAAGCGCCCGCCTTAAGACTGAACATACCATCGGACGCATCGCCACTGTTCAGTGGATTATCACTGTCGACCTGCACATCAAAATAGTCGTAACGCAGCCCAAGGTTGAAGCGCCATTGCTCTACGGGCAGCCACTCCACTTTGCCAAATATGCCGCTCGACAACTCTTGCACCTCATCGAGCCTGACGGTATTCAGCCGTTGTCGCGCCTTAGTGTTATACAAACCCACAGCGCCAATATCGTCATAACGTACATCGGCGCCCACACTGTAATTCAGTTGAGTGCCGCCAAGGTAAGTTTGCCAGTCGCGTTTCAGATCGCCCCCCCAAAGCGTACGCTCATCGACTTGTTCAAACTCATCACCATTAACGGGGTCGTTTAAGAAGTAGGTAAAATTAGAGAATAAATTCATGGTCGAGCGAATGGCATACACATTTCCCTGCAAATCGCCCGCATCGTAATTGGCAGACACGCTATAGCGGCTTGAATCACCGCCGACGTCTTTATCTAACGAGCCGTAAAAATCGATTAATCCAGAATCTACCGCGCGGGCGGGGATCTGATCCGCCGAATTCCAGCTGTTGTCATAGGCCATCATAGTCACGCTCAAGTCACCCTCACCGAGCCGAGTTAAATAACGCCCCACCAAACTGACTTTACTCACATCCTCATTAATATCCGTCCACGGACCATCATAGGCTTGTACCTCACCGCCAAGAATAAACCGCCCCATATCAGTGTTTAACTCCTGCGTCGCCACAAGCCGCTGGTAACCATATTCCCCAAAAGTCACGCCCACTTGGTTGTGGGGCAATTGATCGGCAAGCAGCAATTGGGCGGCACCCGCACCGGAAAAATCGGCCACCTCAGGATAATAAGCGCCTTTGGCATAACGGATCTCACCAATAAGTTCTGGGATCAAAAAGTTAAGATCCGTATAACCCTGACCATGCCCGTGGGTGCGCATATTCACCGGCATACCGTCGACGCGGGTACTAAAGTCTGTGCCATGATCCAAGTTAAAGCCGCGTAAGAAATACTGATTCGCCTTACCTGAACCACTGTGTTGAGTGACTATCATCCCAGGAACAAATTCGAGGATTTCCCCCGTGCGCAATAGTGGTCGACTCTCAATTTCAGCCGCGCCGACTATCCCTTCAGATGCTGAGGTGCTATGGCCTAAGGTATTAATCTGCCTGCCGCGCACCTCAAGGCGTTCAATATTGTCAGTCGCCGCATCAGCCATAACCACGCTGGATAAACTACAGAGAGGTAATAACCATGCCATTGATAACCAAAGTTTTGATAACCGTATTCCTGGTAGTTCACGTCCCGACTTCATCCCTTATTTCCTAGTACAAGTAATAGATGACGCCGATTTAACGCCTAATTCACACGGAAAAAGCCGATCGAGCTCAAACTCTGATGAGTAAAAAAACAGCAAAATACCGGCAAATATTAATTCTATGTGTTGTATCGCACATTTTTAAAAGCAAAAGGACAAAATGTCCGCCAGCAGATCACATTTCAACACCCTATTGATGCGAGTTCATGGAAACGAGTGATTTAACTTGAATAAAAATGAACCCATTTATTAGGCTAGCTATACTCTAGATAACTCAACACGTTTAGGGACAGGCTATGCAGCGACGGAGCAATATGCGCATTTTTTGGGGGGTGATAGTCCTATTCTTTTGTTTCTCAGTTCCTGCGATCTGTAAATCCACAGCAGAAACTACAACGGCGCTTGCAGCTAAACCTATTATTACCATGGCGTTTTATGAGGACCCCAAACACAACTTTTACTTTAAATGGGCTGAGCTGATATACACCCAAGCCTTTAAACGCTTAGGCTATGGCTTCTCCTATCAAGTGGTTCCCGCTGCCCGCGCCAGTATGATGGCAGACTCTGGAAAAGTGGATGGTGAACCGGGACGCGTATTTCATTATGGTGAAAAATTTACTAACCTCATTCGCATCGAAGAACCGGTTGTCGATACTCATTTAATTGCCTTCGCACATAATCCCAACATCAAGATTACCAACTGGCAAGCACTGCAAAAGAGTCGATATAAGATCGAATACTATCGAGGCGTGTTCCTCGCAGAACAGAAGCTAAAGGGACTCATTCCAAAGGAACGCCTGACGGAATCCTCATCCCCAGTGAGCTCTTTTCGTAAAATGCTCCGCAACCGAATTGATATCTATATTGATACAGAAGCAAGCTCATTGGATCTATTACAAACGCCAGAGTTTCAAGGTAGCGAGATCAGCGCGATTGCCACCCTAGAAGAACTCACCAGCTATGGTTACTTGAATAAACGTCACGCGGCACTCGCCGTTAATCTTGCTCGGGAGTTAAAACAGATGAAGCAAGAAGGCATATTTGAAACCTATAAACAGCAGGCAAAAAAATCACTTAATGATGCAGTGAATAATGGCGATGCCCCACAATAACTTAATCGGCATCGCCAATCTTGTTTCAATTATTTCATTGACTTAATTTCAAAGCGTTTTAGTGTTATCTAAAGTATGTCGCTGACAATATATGGCTTAACTGACAGTACATGACTTAATTGGAAATACATTAATTAACTGGCAGTGCATTGCCCAACGAAGAGGCTGACCCACAACCAAGCGGTACTTTGATTTAGCATGTGGAACAATCAATCTAAGGAACAGATGAACAACAAAATAACCTTCAAAAATAGCAGGCAAATCGATTCACTCCTTCTCCCTAAGCTGCCCACTCTAGAGTGGCGCCACTGTATTGGTTGTGGAGCATAAGGATGGGGACTCAGTTCACACGCACATTAGCTATTTTACGGCAACGAACTCGCTCAACGGTTGCTAAGGTTCTGTTGATCATCAGCATGTTTATCGGGATCTGCATCGCCCTCGTCGCCCTAGTGTATATTCAAGGCAATATATTTGATGGTGTACGCACCTATGTCCGCGGTGAAGGCTTGTGGGCCAAGGCGCAAAAAGATGCGGTACTTTATCTCACCCATTACTCTTACACCCAAAATGATGTGGACTTTCAGCGTTATCGTGCAGCGACTAGCGTCATGGAAGGTGATCATCAAGCTAGGCAATCCCTACTCGCAACGCCAATCGATGAACAGGCCGCCAAACTGGGTTTTATTCAGGGCCTCAATGACGAACGGGATACCGACTCACTGATCTGGTTCTTCCGTCACTTTCAATCCAATTCCTATATGCGGCAAGCGATTCAGCTTTGGGGCTTAGCCGATCAACGCTTCGAGTTTGTAATGCAACTCGCCGAGAATATGCGTATTGAAATCAATCAACTGGGTGGCAGACCCGAAATCCTCGCGCAATACCGCCAGCAATTGATTGATGTAAATGAAGAATTACTCAGCCTAGAAATTGAATTTTCAGCTGTGCTCAGTGAAGGCGCACGTTGGGTCAAGCAAATGACCTGGTTGATTAGCCTTGGCGCCCTACTGCTGTTTATTAGTATTGGGATCTTCGCCAGTCGGCAGATCATTCGTAACATCGCCAAGTCTGAACGGCAGTTACTGATCAGTGAATCTCGCTTCACTAGCCTGAAAAACTCCGACACTATCGGGATCATTTCATGGCAACTCGATGGCACCATACATGATGCCAATGATCATTTTCTCCAGATGCTCAATTTTGACCGTGCGGATTTAACCTCAGGCTTAATCAACTGGCGCTCAATTACCCCACCAGAATATGAAACACGAGATGCCATTGCGATTGCAGAGTTAGAACAGTTTGGTCACTGCCAACAATATGAAAAACAACTTATCAGCAAGAGTGGTGCCTTAGTGCCTGTGATGTTAGCGGCCAGTTTTTTAAATGGCAGCAAATGTGAAGGCGTGGCTTACTTTATGGATCTCACCGCCAGTAAACAGGCCGAAGATAAACTCAGGCTCGCGGCAACCGTGTTTAATGCCAGCACCGACGGCATAATGATCACCGATCCCCTGCTGAGTATTATTTCTATCAATCAAGCCTTTACTCATATAACTGGCTTTACCCAGCAGGATTTGCACGGCGATGCCAACCACTTCCTCAATGACGGGCACAATAGTGATGACGCCCGCCAAGCCATGCTAAATCTGCTACAACAGGGCGAACAATGGCAGGGGGAATTACTCAAACAAGTTAAATCGGGCGACTTACTGCCACTCAGTGTGCGCATCAATACAGTGCGCAATGAGCATGACCGCCTGACTCATTTTGTCATTGTGATTACCGACATTGCCGAACGCAAGGCAGAGGAGGAATATCTGCGTCATATCGCCCATCACGATGCCCTGACTAACCTGCCTAATCGTGTGTTATTCCACACTAAACTTGAACAAGCCATAGTGCACGCCCAAAGGTCTGATGATATTTTTGCAATCCTTTTCTTAGACTTAGATAACTTTAAGCCAGTGAATGACCAGTTTGGTCACGATGTGGGAGATAAACTATTACAGGAAGTCGCGAAACGGCTTTCATCTGGGATTCGCCAAATGGATACCATCACTCGCCTCGGAGGCGATGAATTTGTGATCCTGCTAGAACACCTTGCCAATACCCACAGAATCGGCCAACTGATCCCTCAGATAAGCCAAGCTATTTGCGCGCCTTACACTATCAATGGTCATCAAATCCATATCGGTGTCAGCGTCGGTTTGGCGATTTATCCAGAAAACGGCACAGATGCAAAAAGCCTGATCAATCATGCTGATCAGGCCATGTATTCGATGAAAAAAACCAATAAGACTCACCTGCAAAGCCTAGGTTAAGCCTTACTGGCTGGCGAGTTTACGCCAACGTAATCCATCACGAATCACCTCATACCCAGGGAACATAGCGGCAATCACTAGACTATAACTGAGCCATTTATCTAGCTGCAGTAACGTAAATATCCCCTGCAATTCAGGTCCTTGGTTCTGTACTTGGTTCTGTACTTGGGTTTGTAATAGTGGCGAACTAAATGCCAGAAAGACTAAGAACGAGGCATAAGCAAGATTAATCCCCATATTCGCCAGTAACAATTCAGTGGTCCACACTCTGCGGCGTAACTGCCACAGACTATTGCCCATAGACAGCAAAATAATAGGGCTAAACCATTGCAGTAATTGCTGAGCATTGGCGCTAAAAATCACAGTACGTGCAGCTAATTGCTCGCTACTCATCCACACAGAACACCAGATCACGAGCAAGAGGAAGAGATACGTCGCCAGATCGGCAAACACATCGCTTAAACTAATATGCTGCCAACCGGGGCCGACCTTTGGCAAATTCTGCGGCTGCCATTTTTGACAATTACTGCCAGATAGGGGTTTTCCTTGAGCCGAAAAGCTCCAAAAAGACAAGCCAATTGCAGTAAAGGCAAGACAAGCATCGCCGATAAAACCCTTGGCAATATGATGGATAAATCCGAATAGATTCCCCTCTGCCGAGCCCAGCCATTGAGTAGTGCCACCCACCACCTGCAGCACAAACAAGACACCAAGCACCATGAAAAGTGTATGTTTAAAAAGCGGAATATCCTCAGAAGCAATAATAGACACTGCCGGTACAAATTGCTGCGCGACCTTACAGGGATGACCCATTTGCTTTAATACAGCGGCAATTTGCGATTCGGTCAATTCACCTTGTTCAGATAAGGCATCCAATTGGTCGCAGATATTGGCTTTTAATTCACGACCAATTTCCTGACGCTTGTTCTCGGGCAATTCACGCTGCACCGCGGCGATATAGCGATCGACTAATTCCATATCAAATCTCCTCTGCGCTCTCGTCTGAGCTATTAATATCAGAGCCATTAGTGTCAGCGCTTTGCTCCAGCAAAAAAGCCAAGGCGCCATTAAGTTGCTGCCATTCATCGGTAAGTTGACTGAGTAACTCAGCCCCCAATGACGACAATTGGTAATAACGACGCTCACGCCCTTCGGCCTGTCGCCACTCACTATCCAACAATCCTTGATCGGCTAGGCGGCGCACTAAGGGATACAGAGTCCCCTCATCAATATCGATACCGCCTTCCTGCAACTGTTTGCGGAGCGAATAACCGTAATGGGGTTGTTTTAATAATCCCAGTACTGCCAACACTAATACCCCACGACGCAACTCGAGTCGCATTTTGACTAGCTGTGAACTTGTCATAGTCGAATTCCTATCCTGAACACTGTGTCACACACACTGTGCGCCACACAGCAAATACTATGCAGCACACAGTAAGATTGCAAGTTCTCATTGCACACTTTTTGCTCTTTATGTTCAAAATAAACACAAGCAATTGTTTGTATTGAATTTAGAAAAATGCCAACCGTTTCTGCTATATGCTCACATATCCCCTACTCCATACGCTCAAAGCGAATGACTCACACATAAGCAAATTCAGGATAAAAAATTGCAAAACTTCCTATGCTTGAGTAACTTAGCAGCCAACACTGGATAATCGACCAGTCAACCTAAGAACGGTTTACTCCTCAAAGGGGATAAATCGGATCGACTCAAGTAAGTGTTGATATTCAATAACTAGAATATTAAACCGTTAAATTAAGGACATAGAAAATGCTCATGGATAGAGGCGTGCTGGTACGCTGGAACGATGAAAAGGGATTTGGCTTTATTCAGCCTGAAAAAAACGCAGCCCAAGATGTGTTTATTCACATTTCGGTGCTAAAAAAGATGGCGAGAAAACCCATAGTGGGCGACAGCATTCTGTTTCAAACTGAAGTGCAAAATGACGGAAAAAGAAAAGCGGTTATCGCCTCGATTGAAGGCGTCGCTGTGGTAGCGGCAAGCTCAGCGCCACGCACTAATTCCCACTCTCATGTCCAATCACGCAATGAAACCTTCAACTTCAACAACAAAGGCAAAGCGCATTCCCTTAGCCCAAGAAAATCGTCCTTTAATACGATAATCCCGCTGCTAATAATCGTGGCCATCGTTATCTTTGGCTTTAAACAATACCAAGAATTCAATGAAGCTCCTGCAATCGATGAAGTACCTGTCCTCACGAATGAAGACACTCAGCCAATGCCCATGTATGAAACTAAAGCGCGAACACAAGCAACGGCAACACCAAAATTCCAATGTGAAGCGGGTAAAACCCATTGCAGCCACATGAGTTCCTGTGCTGAGGCGACTTTCTACATCCAACATTGCCCCAATACTCAAATGGATGGTAACGGTGATGGCATTCCCTGCGAGCGCCAGTGGTGCAGTTAGCGATACGACACCCATGAATTCATACCCATAGCAACTTCTAAATGGCAACGCATGCACACTGATATCATCATGCACATTGATTCACCTGAGATGCTTGAGTCCATGTTAACCGAGCACGCAGCGGTGCTGTTGTTATTTGGCGCGCCAAACTGCGGTGTGTGCCAAACGCTCAAACCGAGAATTGCGGAGCTGTTAGCGCAAGCGTTCCCGCTGATGCAGATGGCCTATATCGATTGCCAAGCCCAAGCTGAGATAGCGGCGAGCCACAATGTATTTACTCTGCCAGTGGTGGAATGTGTGTTCTATGGCAAAACCTTTGGACGGTTTTCTAAGGTGTTTTCGTTAGCGGATATTCGAGGGGCGCTTGCCCGCCCCTATGGTTTAATCGTGACGGAATAATCCAGAGTCAACACTGGGATGACTTGTGTGTCAGCGGTCTAAAACCAGCGTAATGCACTGACTTATCGAGTGTAACCTGTGCTGCTGGCGTGCTTATAAGACGTGTTGAGCCAGATGCTGCTTTAGCTTTTCCGCTGCAACCGCAGCCGTCACCTGTAGAATGACAACATCCGCCCTTGGCCGCATGTTTGAGTGAAGCGCGACCTTGGGATGCATCCGTCAACCTAAGATTAAGATCCGCCGTTTGTGCAAGCAAAGTCGCCACTGTTTGACTAGCACTGCCTTTACTCACGCTAATCCCCGCATCGAGCAACTTTCCTAACATGCGCTCACCGATATTCTGGGCAATCACAATGTCGGTACCTTGTTGAATAATCAGCTCAAGTAAGGCTTTTTTAGCACTACAGTCACCCTCTATTGCCGGGCTATCCACCAGCTTAATTAGCTGAAACTGTTCGTTATAAAACCCAATTTGCACGGCTTTAGTAAAGTGACTGGCAAGTCGTTCGCGGCTAATCGGCATGGCAATAATCATGATAAATCCTTGTCTGTTTGGGTTGGCAGTCTCAAGGCTTGACCTTGAGTAATGGCCGTCGCCACCTTTTTACGGGCATTGGCGAGAAGGTAACCAAAGGTTTGCCGAGAGATCCCCATCAAGGCCGCGGCTTCGATCTGGCTTAATCTTTTCACATCACCCAGTTCGAGAGCCTCAAACTCATCGGCCTCTAATTGAATATGAGTTAATTTAACCGCAGGGATCCCATTAGGCTTAAATAGGCTACAGGGCACACAGCTCGATAATTGACGGCATTTTTTGGGTCTTGGCATAACGGTTTTTATCTTTAAGTCGTCTTATATGTCTTGAAATCGTGTTTTAGGTCTTAGTGCACATCTTCGGTACTACGAGTAACACTCGGGCTCAACTAAAGCTCATCTAAGGCTCATCTCGCTAAGGGAGTCCATAGCTTTGGATTCTCAAGCGTGATAACTGACTTGATGAATAAGTTCGGTGGATGAAACATAAAACTGTCACGAGTTTCTGGCCTAGGCCAGAAACTATTATTCGCGCCAACGACATTAAAAACTGTAGGACGGCTCACAGTTACCTATATCAAGCATGACTAATTAACAGAACGGCTGTCTGGCGTGACTCACATTCTCAATGGCTAGCGCCCTGTAAGGTCAGTCTTAACCTGCGTTGGAGTGCCGAGGGATAATGACAAACTCTGCAAACAAAGAAGCAGCCGTTAAGCTGCTGCGATAGGTGGCATTTACAGATTTAAACGGGTTAAATCCTCAGACTCACAGTAGTTCACCTGTACCGAATAGCCGTCATCTTGCTTGATGAAATCGACAAAGTTTTTAATCGCAGGTAAGGCATCTTCCCTATGGTGCGACACGTACAGCAATTGGCTCAGATGATGCTCGGCTATCATCTCCAACGCCCGCATCACTAAGGTGCGATTGATAAAATCTAAGCCCTGATACGGCTCATCTAAAATCAGTAATAAGGGCTGTTTAATCAGGGCGCGACCTATTAGCAATAACCGCTGCTGACCATAATCGAGCTTCTTAAAGCTGGTGCTTGCCAGCCCTGTCATGTGCAAAATGGCTAACCATTCCTTCGCCAAATCCAGCTGAGGTTTAGTAGGTTTCTGGTACAGACCAATAGAGTCAAAAAAGCCCGAAAGCAGCACATCTAATGCCGAGCAACTGACGCGATACTGCAAGTGCAGCGCCGACGATACTATGCCAATCCGTTGTTTAATCTGCCAAATACTCTCGCCGCTTCCGCGAGGTCGGCCAAAGAGCGTAATGTCGTTGCTATAGCATTGGGGATGGTCGCCTAAAATCAGCCCCAGCAAAGTGCTTTTACCGCAGCCATTTGGGCCGCGAACTTGCCAATGTTGCCCTGCTTCGATGCGCCAATTAACGCCACTGAAAATCAGCCCACTGACATATTCCACTTTGCCATTTTTAATCTCGACCAGAGGATCAAACGCCTCGGCGTTGTGCCTTTGCCGCTCCATCAAGGCCAAGAGTTCATCACTACGCTGCGCCGATAACGCATTAAGCTGCGCCATCACAGGATGATTGTGCCATTGCTCAATCGACATCGACGGGCTGAGTTTGTGCACACTCTGCCCCGATTTGAGCATCTCGCCATTAAACAGCGCCACATGGCTGATACACGGCGGCAATTCTTCTTGGCGCGAGGTGATGATCAGCAACTGAGTATGCTCAGCCACTTCACTCAGCAGCTCAGATAAACTCGCCTGATGTTCAGCATCGAGCCCAGCATAAAGGTCATCTAAAATCAGCAATTGCGGTAACATTGCCAGCGCACGCGCCAGCATGACTCGGCGCGTTTCGCCCGTAGATAACTGCCGAAAACCACGCAGACGCAGCGGCTCAAGCCCAACCTTTTGTAATAATGGCGCGAGTTGTGCGGCATCTTGGCAGCATTCCAACACTAAGGATTCGACACTCGAACCGTAATCCAACTCGTCTTTTTCTAACTCGCGCTCCAGCAACGCTTGCTGCAACCCAAGTGACACCCAGCCGATACGTTGCGGCAGGCCAACAATCGTCCCTTCATCGGGCAGAATATCACCGATTAATATTCGCCCGAGCAAGGAACCACAATAACTATCGGTCGCGAAAATAGCCCAGTGTTCAGCAGGGTGCAGTTGCCACTCATCGACCACTAGCACCTCGTTATCACGCCCATATCGTAACTGTTTAACCACAATACTTTTGTCTTGGTTCGCGACAACATCAAGCATAACCACAGTTCCTTTCCATTTTTAAGGGATGATAAAATCTAATGCGCTTAATGGCATAGGCAAAGCGTGACAAAATCCAACGGGTACAGCATGTGTGGGGCAACCACTCTGGCAGAATTGTGATAAAATCGGCACCTGTTTAACTTTCATATCAACAAGGTAACGCAATGAACCCCATTATTGCCATCTTAAAAGAACACAAGGTCAGTGACGCTAAGATCAACGAGCTATTTCAAACATTAACCGACAATCCATTAATGGCGATGGGCACGCTCGGTCAATTAGGTATCCCAGCCGAAAAATTACAACAACTGCTGGGGCTAGTGATGCAGAAACCGGCCTTGATCAAAGAAGCCGTACTTGAACTCGGTTTGGATTTCTCAAAAGTAGAAGCCGCAAAAGCCCAGCTACAAAAATAAGCGCAGACTTTTCAAGTTTGTAACCATCGTGCGCTAGGGGAATCCGCGTAACTCAGATCCCCTAGCGAATGTTAAAACCACTAAACCTCAATGTAACTAAATCTCACAGCAACTAAATCTTGCAGCGGCTGGGTAAAATCCGTCGCACTACTGAGCGCCTTATCCACATAGCTATCGCCCATCACAGCACGACGCACCTCAAGCCCCTTCTCGTATTGCTCATCGTTCATCGATGCATCCTTTTTGTTATGTAATTAAGCTATGTGATTAAGCTCTGTAATTAGGCTTATTGAACCGCCGCCAAACAATCTGCCCTATATCCTTACCACCTATAACTGATAACTAACGTTAGATTGAGCGCACCCAAGAAACGAACTCTTCGGCGAGTCTGGGAGGGTTACAGGCCTCTGTCTGATCTGCGATCTCGTTATAGTACTCGAGCTCGTGAACTATGATGGGTACCGAACGACCGAAAACGCGACTAACGGTTAAGTTAGAATGGAGTGTAGAAGCGACAACGCATACTGCAGCAACAAATTGCTCGGTTATCTCCTGACCAAGCTCAAGGCAGCGCTCAAAATCGACATCTTCCTCCGCATCACTGTACCCGAGACCGAGATCGGCCACCCAGCGAGCTAAGATATCCGCTGTCTGAGAGTCAGAATCCCCAAAGACAAGGAGTTCGTTTTGAAGCCAGAAGGCATAGTTCCATTTTGCTTCGTCAGAGCTAGAAGCCTTTGGAATCGAGGCATGCCACTCGTCGACTGTGTTATAGCCGACTGTCAGCGTAGGTAGGCGGGGATCGTCATATTCGTTGTTGATATAGAAAGACAATGCATAGATCTGCTCCGCCTCAGCGGTTGGTATACTCGCGAGCGCTTCGGTAATAGCACTCAGAAGCGCGGTAATCATTGGGATATTCATGCTGGGTTTCCTGCTCGTTTAATGCCGCATTTAGCGAATGAAAATAGTGCATTGTAATTGAGAATAAGAGCTTAACCCACTATTTTTGTTCAGCTTAAATGTCTGCCAATATATTAGTATTCAACCAATTTATCATTAGGATTGTCTCCAATCTATCACACGTAAGACTGCCACTTTTATATAACCCTACGGCCAAGTGATAGAAGCTTGGAATACTCAAAGACACCTATATTTTTCTTGTAAATAACTCAGAAAGAAATATGTCAGTCCTCGCTTTCGATCTTATCAAAGGTCGGCAAACTCTTTTGCTGCTCGTTTGCGGCTTAACAGCCGAGGTGAATCAAGCTGATGATTAAGCACTGTCATTCCTGTGACACGCCACCCCTTTTATTTCACAAGAAGTATCCATGAGGGCTCGACTACGGCATCTGCTGCATACGGAAGTGCAAATGCCGCGATCACATGGATGTGAAAGAGCGGCCATGCCGTCAACGGTCACTTACATGCCAATGCTTAATCCAACCAACTATCCAGTTATCGGTATGCCTTTTTACAAGAACACACTCTGCAAATTTAACAATGGATGGCTCGTTAAATTCTTTTGCTGCTCGTTTGCGGCTTAACAGCGGAAGCTGATGATTAAGCACTGTCATTCCAGTGACACGCCCCCCTTTTATTTCACAAGAAGTATCCATGAGACCTCGACGACGGCATCTGCTGCATACGGAAGTGCAAATGCCGCGATCATATGGATGTGAAAGAGCGGCCATGCCGCCAACGTTCACTTACATGCCAATGCTTAATTCAACCAACTCTCCAGTTATCTGTATGCCTTTTTATAAGCATACACTCTGCAAATTTAACAATGGATGGCTCGTTAAATTATTAAAATTTATAGCGCAGGTTAAATTAATTTAATTGCTTGCAGATTCTGAAAGGGATACATTGTAAAGAAAGAATACGATTGGATGTAACGATATGAAAGTTAATGGATTAATAAAATACCCTCCCTTCTGGGGTGTACTTGTGGTAGGCCTGCTTATCTCGGGTGCCTCTGTCATTGCTTTATATATTGAGGAAGTTAGTGCTAATGATTTGGTTTTGTGTGGAACTAAAAAGTGTTTTTTTAATTTTATAGAAATATACCACTTTCCACTTGAGATATTAAAAGCAACAATTGCATTATTAGCAATTATTGCTTTAATCCATAAAAGCGCTGAAACTCAAAAGCAAATTATAATATCGGAAAGTCAGAATAACTTTTCAAATCACCATAAGCACATGGAAGAGTTCTTTAAATATATTAATTCATTCAATATTGGGATGGTTAAATTTCAAAATAGAAAGTTGCACGCTGTATTATACCCAAGATCAAGGGTTGGTGAATTAAGGGTTTCAGCCGAAACAATTGATAAGCTTGATGTTGATATTGGGAAGATGATTGAATTCATTAAGGCACTATCAGTTATTGACAAGGATAATTTATACGATAGATATGTTGATGCCATTTTGAATTATGAAGTTCTGAATAACTTATTACATTATCTACATATCGATTTAGAAGATAAAGTAATTCTCAGTAGAGAACTCACTGAGAAAAGTGCATTCCTTTTCTGTTTAAAGTCATTACATTCAACATTGTTGCTTTTACATATTTTAAATTATGTAACAGATTTTGATGGAATTGCTTGTTTTTCTCTAAAAACCAATAGCATATTTAAATCAATCAATATGAAAGATATTACATCGAGGATCAATAGTATAATTTATGGGAACTCAAACGATTATGGAGAGCCTACATTTATTTTTAACTTTAAGACGGATAAGGATAGTTCAGTAAATTCGCTGAACGAGTTAAGTGCAATCATTAATGAAATAGTTTAACCACAACTTACCCGTTAACGAATACGCTTTCTTCCCACCTCAAATCCCCGTATACCTATAAACCGCAGGCCCGCCAATGCTGTAAAGCGTGGGCAACTTAACCGCCGTGAGGCGCTAAACTCTGCAGTGAGGCAGTGCATCCCAAGGGGAATAAAATTTAACGATCCACCCATTGTTAAATTTTATGACAAAGATGGGACAGGCATAACTCTTTTGGATCTAACAACAGACACCGAGACTACAGAAGTTCACCCTCACCTGCGAAGTTGCTGAAGGGCGTTGAAGACTCTTTATTGAAAGAATGGCGTGTGACGCAGACAGGACGTCTGCGTAGCTTTCGGGGTACAGGATGTACCATCGGAAGCGTTAGCGATTTTCGAATAAGCACGAAGCCACTAACCAATGCATGTAACTTAGCTAGGGGCGTCTTGGCTGCTTGTGAAAACAATAGCAAGGAGGATAGGACGAGCAGTCCTCCTTGGTCGACTCTTGATTAAGAATCAGAGGGGTGAAGCCCCACGACTTTGATTCACCTCGGCCGTTAGGCCGCAATGACTAACAATGTAGAAAGATGGAACCATCTAACCACCAGAAAAAGTATACGATGTTACACTTTCAGTAACGATTTCAGTGCTTAAATCCCAAAAAGTGTAGCTAAGTACACCAGAAACTTACTCACATCGTTAGACCAAGAAAACATAACCCCGACTCAGTTACCCGAGTCGGGGTTTTCATTTTTCTCTTATAAGAATTTAGGTTTTAAGCGATTAAGCTAAAGACCGCAGATATTTTTGCGCAGGATAAAACGTTCAGTACAAGGCGCTGTGAGCGTAGCATACGTTGTGTGTATGTGAGCGAGCAGCAACGCCGCACCGATCTAAACCAGCAAAAATGTCGACTAAGGGACAAGCATTACTGCTTTTCCCTCCCCTAAGAACCGTACGTGTGAATTTTCCCGCGTACAGATCAAGCCTTTATAAATCAATAGCTAATTGCAGACCAGCGACTAAATAACTTTGACTCGCAATTATTATAACTCTATGATGATTCCAGTTTCGACGAACTTTATCCTCTTGTTGGAGAAAGTGGTGAACTCAGGCCATATCTGAACCTAGCCACCATAGGGCTCAAAGCAAGACCTAGTCTGCTAACCCTAATGGTACACCCGCGGTTAATCCCGTAAGTGTCACCATGACTTTAAACCCCAACCTGTAAGGAGCCAATTATGATAATTGAGTTGCGCGTCGAGATAGACCCAGCATTAGTTATCATGGTGATGCGAATCATTATGATGCTGATGTAAGTCGGTGGCGGGGGCAGAGGCGCCCCTAAGCCATTTATTAATCAAGCATTCGCATGTAATTGCCTGTGACAGGAACACAAAGATGGGACAGTCACAAATCTCCGAAGATTAACAGCCAACACTGTGGCTAAAGAAGTTCTCCCCCCTGCGAAATTACCGCTGGGTGATAAGATGTAGCTAGCACCACACTTCCACATCCCTGACCTCGGCGGCAAAACTAAGGTAACGATCACATCTCGCCAGCAACTGCGCTTTGTAATGAGCCACAAATACTGTTTCACTCTCATCGAGGGCCGGGAGCATTGAAATCACACCATCTATTGCCTGCGGTATTCTTCGCGCTATTGTCGTTAAGTTACTGATTAATAAATTTCTTGGTAAACCTAAGCCATCAATAAATGCGGCCAATTGATACGCGTAAATGCTATTTGGATCAAATTCATCATCAATTGCCATCGCAAGCTGTTGTTCAAAATCCTCATACATAGCCACACTGACCAAATCGTACCAAGGAGTTGGCTCCATTCCGCTTGCCGTCATAAAAAATGAGTAGTTTTTACCGTGTGCATCGGCATTGCCGGTCAGTAAATTGAACAGCGCCCACTGCAACATATCCTGCTTAGCGGCCACTGGATTACGGCATTTTGCGGCAAGACTAAATAGCCTGTTAAAACTTACCCCTTCTCGAATATCTTTAACATCGCGCCCTGAACCAAAATTACGTTCATATTTTTTGCTAACACTAAAACCAAGGGCTTGGCAGCTATCGACAATATGCCTTCTTAATACCCTTTGTTCACTTGGCATATAACGTCGGTCAAAGCGTTCGACACAGAGTACTTTGTAATGGCCAAAATGAACGATATCAACATTCGCCACATTCATTCCAATCGCCTTAGCTAAGCGCATCGTCATAAATTCATTGAGCACTAAATGGCGATATTTTTCGAATTTAACTATATGGGTCGATGACAGCACGCCTTCGGCAAATGCAAATTCTTCACCGTTATAAAACAGGTTTAATTTAGGTTGTACACCCGCAACCGACAGTCGTGGTTTGCCGTCCCAAATTTCCATCGGCCACATTGTGGGATCTTCAATGCGCTGAATAACTTCTTCAGCCTTAATTGGCCGTAATTGTGTTTCAGGCAGCAAAGTCCCTTTAGGAACAAAAGCAACAGCACCTGCGGTATCGAGACCAATGGCGCGGATCAAGGCAAAGGTATTTCCCTTGGAGACGCCAAGCGATTCAATTAGATAATCTAATCCTTTGTTTTCTGGCAATAAGTTAACCAAAAACATCGATATCTGACTGCTACTTCCTGTGCCATCTAAGGGAATTGTTGGGGATAGTGGAAATCCACTCTGCTGCCAGTGCTTGGTGTAATGTACGGCAAAGGTGTCGGTCGTGGCATCAAAGGATAGCTCCCCGATAATTAAATCACCGAGGTGCATCTCTAACGTGAGCTTTTTGGAAGTACTCATAGGTTAATACCAGCCGTTAGTTTCGGTGTCGCTGGCTTGAGCCGAAACGATCTCAATCCCCAGACCATCAAGGATTTTGAATACGGTTGAGATATAAACATCCTCACCTTTTTCAACTCGGATCAGCGTTTTTTTGGTTACGCCGCACAGCATGGCTGCCACGTCTTGAGTAAGAGCAGCACTTTTCCTTCGCTCTTTAATTAACAAGCCGAGGGATTGTTGATTTAGCGGTGATACCATCATCATCTCCAAAAGTGTAACTTCATACACCTTAGCCCTAAAACCAGCCCCATTCAATATAAAAGTGTACAGAACTACACTTTTGGATGATTGAAAATGACAAGCCATCGAAAAGTGTACAATATTACACTTTTAGTAACCATTTCAGCGCTTAAATCCCAAAAAGTGTAGGTAAGTACACCAGAAACTTACTCACGTCGTTAGACCAAGAAAACAAAACCCCGACTCAGTTACCTGAGTCGGGGTTTTCATTTTTCTCTTACAAGAATTTAGGTTTAAGCGATTAAGCTAAAGACCGCAGATGTTTTGCTAATCTAGCGCAGGAAAAATCGTTTTAGAGCAAGGCTTTTTGTTGCGACGTGTAGTGTTTTTCTACACGAGTAACAAAGTAACGCAGCTATAAACGATTTTAACCAGCTAGGATCACATCATGCCGCCCATTCCGCCCATCCCACCCATACCGCCCATATCTTGGCTAGCATTTTGTGGAATTTCAGCAACCATAGCTTCTGTAGTGATCATCAGACCTGCGATTGACGCAGCGAATTGCAATGCACAACGGGTCACTTTAGTTGGGTCAAGGATACCCATTTCTAACATGTCACCGTAAGTGTCGTTGCCGGCGTTGTAACCGAAGTTACCGCTGCCGTTCTTCACAGTGTTAGCAACAACTGACGCTTCTTCACCCGCGTTAGTGGCGATTTGACGTAGTGGCGCTTCCATTGCACGCAGTGCGATAACCACACCGTGTTTTTGGTCTTCGTTTAATACTTCAACTTCAGCGATCTTAGAAGCTACGCGAACCAAAGCAACACCGCCGCCAGGAACCACGCCTTCTTCTACCGCAGCGCGAGTTGCATGCAGAGCATCTTCAACGCGGGCTTTTTTCTCTTTCATTTCAACTTCAGTCGCTGCGCCAACTTTAATCACTGCTACGCCGCCAGCTAGTTTAGCCATACGCTCTTGCAGTTTTTCTTTGTCGTAGTCAGAAGTTGATTCTTCAACTTGTTGTTTGATTTGGCTTACACGAGCAGCAATTTGTGTTTGCTCGCCGTTACCATCGATGATGGTGGTGTTGTCTTTAGTGATCACAACACGCTTAGCTGTACCTAAATCTTCCAGGGTTGCTTTTTCAAGCTCTAGGCCGATTTCTTCAGCAATAACAGTACCGCCAGTCAGGATTGCTACGTCTTGCAGCATTGCCTTACGACGATCGCCAAAGCCAGGTGCTTTAACGGCAGCCACTTTCACGATACCGCGCATATTGTTCACAACTAAAGTTGCTAATGCTTCGCCTTCAACATCTTCAGCAACGATAAGCAATGGCTTACCGGTTTTTGCCAGACCTTCAAGGATAGGTAACAGTTCGCGAATGTTAGAGATTTTCTTGTCTACTAACAGTACGAATGGGTGGTCTAACTCAACGCTGCCGGTTTCTGGCTTGTTGATGAAGTATGGAGATAGGTAGCCACGATCAAACTGCATACCTTCTACTACGTCCAATTCGTTTTCTAACGCTTGGCCTTCTTCAACTGTGATCACGCCTTCTTTGCCGACTTTTTCCATCGCAGTAGCGATGATTTCGCCGATAGATTCGTCAGAGTTTGCAGAGATAGTCGCAACTTGCGCAATCGCTTTTGAATCTGCACAAGGTTGTGATAAGGCTTTTAATTCAGCAACAGCAGCGATAACGGCTTTGTCGATTCCGCGCTTCAGATCCATTGGGTTCATACCGGCTGCAACAGCTTTTAAGCCTTCAACGACAATGGCTTGAGCCAGTACAGTTGCAGTAGTTGTACCATCACCGGCGGCGTCGTTGGCTTTAGAAGCAACTTCTTTCACCATTTGCGCGCCCATGTTTTCGAATTTGTCTTCTAACTCGATTTCTTTGGCAACAGACACACCGTCTTTAGTGATCAGTGGTGAGCCGAAGCTCTTGTCTAATACCACGTTACGGCCTTTAGGGCCTAAGGTCACTTTTACTGCGTTCGCTAGAATGTTTACGCCAGCCAGCATTCTTACGCGAGCGTCATTACCAAATACAACTTCTTTAGCTGCCATCTTGATTATCCTTTAAATTTTTAATGATTAATTGGAATGTCGAATTGATGCTGAGGATTAACCCACTACTGCCATCAGGTCAGCTTCCGACAGGATCAAAACTTCTTGTCCGTCGATTTTTTCTTTCTTAACGCCGTAACCTTCATTGAAGATCACCACGTCACCCACTTTGACATCCAGTGGTTTAACTGTGCCATTTTCTAAGATACGGCCATTGCCCACAGCAAGGATTTCACCGCGAGTTGATTTTTCAGCGGCGCTACCGGTCAGTACTATGCCACCCGCTGATGTTGATTCAACTTCTAGACGCTTAACGATTACGCGGTCATGTAATGGACGAATATTCATCTATGAACTCTCCTAATGATTTGATGCCCTACAATCGAGCCTATTTGTGATTAAAAAAACAGACACCTGAGTCTGCTCTTTTGCTGTCTGAGATATGGGGCTGGTAGTGTCGAGATCCAAGGGCATTTACAAAAAAAACTTCAATTTTTTGATGTCGGTTTTTTCAAGTCCGCACAATCCTGCTAGAATCTCGCCTCCGCTCGCTAACAAGGCACTATTTTTCCATGAAAGACAGACACGGGCTGCTCACCGCGCCAATTGGTCGTGTACTGCTCAACATGAGCCTCCCCAACTTAATTGGCATTATGACCATTCTAGGTTTCAGCCTCGCTGACACTTTTTTTATCAGCCAATTGGGCACCGAAGCCTTAGCCGCCATCAGTTTTACCTTTCCGGTGACCTTAGTGATCTCGAGCATCGCCATTGGTATTGGTGCTGGAGTCTCGACCAATTTAGGCCGACTAATTGGCTCGGGTAATGCCCACAAGGCCAAAGTATTCTTGCATGATGCCTTATTACTGACCTTTGGCTTGATTGCCAGTTTAGCCGCCCTGGGTAGCATTTTTATCGAGCCACTGTTTCGCTTACTCGGGGCAAACGATGACAGCTTGCCGCTGATCCACGACTATATGATTTACTGGTATGTCGGTGCGCCGCTGCTGGTGTTGTTGATGGTGGGCAATCAGGGCTTACGTTCCACTGGCGATACCCGCTCGCCTGCGATGATTATGGCGCTGGCGGCAATCATCAACCTCATTCTGGATCCATTACTTATCTTCGGTATTGGGCCGTTTCCACGTTTAGAAATTCAAGGTGCCGCGATTGCAACCCTGTTCGCTTGGTTGGTGGCGTTATCTTTGTCGGGTTATTTGTTGATTGTCAGGCGCAAGATGCTCGAATGGACAGTGTTTGACATCGACAGAATGCGCGCCAACTGGACTAAACTTGCCCATATCGCCCAACCCGCCGCCTTGATGAATTTAATCAATCCGTTAGCCAATGCCATTATCATGGCTATGTTGGCGCATATCGACCACAGCGCAGTGGCAGCCTTTGGTGCAGGAACTCGCTTAGAGTCAGTGCTATTAATCGTGGTGATGGCGCTATCGTCGAGCTTAATGCCCTTTATCGCGCAGAACTTAGGTGCAGGCCAGCCACAGAGGGCGAAAGAAGCCCTGCTGCTATCGATAAAATTTATCTTTATCTTCCAAACCATACTTTATATTCCACTGATCTTTTTGGCTGAACCTATCGCGCACTTGTTCAGTACCGATCCGCTGGTGATCGAGTGGTTGAGTTTTTACATCTTAGTGCTGCCCTGCGCCTACGGCCCTTTGGGCATAGTGATTATTGTGGCGACCTCGCTCAATGCTTACCACAGACCTATGAGTTCACTGGTGATCAACCTGTGCCGCTTAGTGCTACTTATGCTGCCGCTGGCGGCTTTAGGATCCTATATAGGTGACGTTAAAGGCCTGCTGCTGGCGCTACCTGTGACCAATATTTTGATGGGAATTGCCTGTTACTGGCTGGCGCAGCGGATCTGTGAACCGACAAAGATCACAACCGCCAACGCCATTCGCGAGGGGTAAACTAGCTTGATTTTTTAACGGGAAAGCGCAACACGTCGTCTGAAAAATCTCCCGTAGAGGCTTTGCAGGATCGACGTGGGCCTTGCTCGCTCATGTTGATCGGCACGCCATTTGGCACTAACTCTTGCATTATGTAGTCGATAAAGCGTCGACAGGCTAAACTCACGTAACGTCTTGATGGATAAGCTAAGAAACACTCGCCTTGGTGGGGCTGGATTTCAGGTAACAGAGTCACCAACTCACCGCTTTGTACATATTCATCCACGACTTCAGCAGGCGCATACACTATGCCGCGTCCTTGCAATCCAAACTCAACCGCCACTTCAATACTGTTGGAGCAGAAATTGCCTCTGACTCTCACCTCTTGTTCTGAACCGATAAATAACTCATTAAAAATTTTGCCGTTGGATAAACGGAACATAGACACATTATGCGCTTCAATCTCTTTCGGTGTTTTAGGTGTGCCGTGTACCGCTAAATATTGAGGACTCGCGTAAAAACGTAAGTCAGTGGTAAAAATTGGCCGCACCACTAAATCTAAGGTATCCAACGCAGGCTCAACCACAAAGGCCACATCGAGATTATGTTTCACCATATCGACGGATTCTGAGCTGCTGATGACTTCTAAGGTGAGTTTAGGGTGCATATCCATAAAGCGGAAAATGGCTTGCATCAAGATTTTCATGCTATGGATAGGGAACATTTGAATACGCAGATGCCCGCTGATCTCAGCATCATCATTGGTCATTTCGAATAGGGTTTCATCGAGCTGGGCCAGAATGTTTTGCGAGCGCTGGTAGAAATGACTGCCCGCAGACGTGAGCGTCATGGAGCGGCTCTGGCGGTGGAACAATTTAATATTCAGCTCATCTTCCAAGGCTTGCAAACGCCGACTGACAGTCGATTTTGGCAAGTTAAGTAAATCAGCCGCTTCAATCAAACTACCGGTTTCAGCAATTCGGTGGAATAACGCTAAGTCCTCTGTCTTCATTTTGACCTTAAGTTCAATCTCATTATGTGGGACTGATAATCCCAAAGTATCCCGTTTATTGCAACTACTTTAGCTGGTATCTTCGCGCCCAGAAATGCTGACAACTTGTTAACTAGGAAATCGCCACCATGAAATCATATCGACTCTTGCCACTGGCAATGCTGCTTCCAGCCCTGCTCAGTGGTTGTTCGCCTGCGGAAAGTTCAGTACAAGTGGACACTGTCCGTCCGGTTAAACTGTTTGAAGTGCTCAACGTAGAAGCTGGAGATTTTAGAACTTTTCCTGCCCGCGTTGCCGCCAATAGCCGCGCCGAATTGTCGTTCCGTATTTCAGGGCAATTAACCGAACTGACATTAGTCGAAGGCCAAAGAGTCGCTCAAGGTAGTCTGCTCGCCCAGCTTGACGACAGGGATGCCAAAAATAACTTAATGACCCGTGAGGCCGAGCACGAACTGTTAGCTGCCGACTTTAAACGTAAGGTCGAGCTGCTTAATCGTAAGCTGATTTCACAATCTGAGTTTGATAGCACGCAAGCGCAACTCAAATCGGCCAAGGCTGCCCTTGCGGCAGCGCGCGATCAACTGAGTTACACCCGCTTAACCGCGCCCTTTAGCGGCACGATTGCTAAACGTTTAGTGGATAACCACCAAATAGTGCAGGCCAATCAGGGGGTGTTAACACTGCAAAACAACAACTTGCTCGATGTGAGCATTCAAGTGCCCGAGGCGATGGCGGCGGGGCTGAAGCAATATACCGATCAAGCTCACTTTACGGCGAAAGTGCGTTTTAGCGCCTTTCCCGAGCAGAGCTTCGACGCCAAATTTAAAGAATACTCCACCCAAGTCACCCCAGGTACTCAAGCCTATGAAGTGGTGTTTTCATTGCCTCAACCCCAAGATATTCAATTACTTCCTGGGATGAGCGCCGAGTTAACCTTAGCCTTAGTTAAAGATCCAAGCGCCCTTGCATCCAGCATAGTACCCGTGACCGCCATCGATAAACGCGATCAAGATGGCCAAGTGCAAGTGTGGGTTTATCAAACCCAATCGGGTGAAGTTAAGCCGACTATGGTGACCCTAGGGCGCGTGAGTAACCAAGGTGTTGAGATTTTAACGGGTATCAACAAGGGCGATCTTATCGTCAGCGCTGGGGTGTCTCAATTATCCGCTGGCATGAAAGTCAAACCACTACGCTGGCAGCGTGGGGTGTAATTGATGAACATTGCAGAGTATTCGATACGCCACAAAGTCATCAGTTGGATGTTTGTGTTGCTGCTACTCGTGGGTGGCGGCGTGAGTTTTACCGGTTTGGGGCAATTGGAATTCCCCGAATTCACCATTAAAGAAGCCCTAGTGATCACGGCTTACCCCGGCGCATCACCTGAACAAGTTGAAGAAGAAGTCACGCTGCCGCTCGAAGATGCCCTGCAGCAACTCGATGCCATTAAGCATGTGACCTCGATTAACAGTGCGGGCCTGTCACAAATCCAAATCGAGATTAAAGAAAGCTACGACAAAACCACCCTGCCACAGGTGTGGGATGAAGTGCGTCGTAAGGTCAACGACACGGCGGGCAACTTACCTCCGGGTACAACCGCGCCGCAGGTGATGGACGATTTTGGCGATGTGTATGGCATTTTATTTAATCTCTCAGGCCCCGATTACAGCAACCGCGAGTTAAGCAATTACGCCGACTATCTGCGCCGCGAACTCGTACTCGTGCCCGGGGTTAAAAAGGTTTCAGTTGCTGGCAGCGTCACCGAGCAAGTCGTAATTGAAATCTCCCAGCAAAAGCTGTCAGCACTGGGATTAGATCAAAGCTATATCTATGGTTTAGTGAACAATCAAAACGTGGTCTCCAACGCGGGCAGTTTAGTGATTGGTGATAACCGTATCCGCATTCATCCCACGGGCGAATTTAGCAATGTGCAGGATCTGGCGCGCTTGATTGTCAGCCCACCGGGTAGCACTGAGCTGATTTACCTTGGCGATATTGCCAATATCGAAAAGGATTACGACGAAACCCCGAATGTGCTTTACCACAATAAGGGCGAAGCGGCGTTATCACTGGGGATATCTTTCTCTAGCGGCGTGAACGTGGTCGAAGTAGGGCAAAAGGTCAGTGACCGTTTAGCCGAGCTTGAATCCCAACGCCCAATCGGGATGAATTTAGCGACGGTTTACAACCAGAGTCAGGCGGTCGATGAGACAGTCAATGGCTTCTTAATCAACTTATTAGAATCGATTGCTATCGTGATCGCCGTGCTCCTGCTGTTTATGGGGCTGCGCTCGGGTATGTTGATGGGCCTGATCTTACTGCTGACGATTCTAGGTACCTTTATCGTGATGAAAGTGCTAGGGATTGAGCTGCAACTCATCTCCCTCGGCGCACTCATTATCGCCCTTGGCATGTTGGTCGATAATGCGATTGTGGTCACCGAAGGTATTTTGATTGGTCTGCGCCGTGGTAAAACCCGTCTCGAAGCGGCCAAGCAAATTGTGGCTCAAACCCAGTGGCCGCTATTGGGCGCGACTGTCATTGCCATTATTGCCTTTGCGCCCATTGGCTTATCGCAAAATGCTGCAGGTGAATTCTGCCGTTCTTTATTCCAAGTGTTGATGATTTCGCTGTTTATCAGCTGGATAACCGCCATCACCTTAACGCCGTTCTTCTGCCATCTGTTATTTAAGGATGCGCCGAGCAATGAAGAAGCCCAAGACCCCTACAAGGGCTGGTTCTTCAGCTTATATCGCGCAAGTTTAACCCTAGCGCTGCGCTTTAGATTGGTGAGTATTCTGCTGGTTGTCGCCATGCTGTTCAGCGCAGTAGTGGGCTTTGGTCATATCAAGAATGTGTTCTTCCCTGCCTCTAACACGCCGATTTTCTTTGTGGATATCTGGATGCCAGAGGGCACGGACATTAAGGCGACCGAACGTTTTACTGCCGATATTGAGCGCCAGTTACTGCAACAGAACGAGCAAAAAGATATAGGGCTAAAACACTTAACAACCGTTATTGGCCAAGGTTCGCAGCGTTTCGTCCTGCCTTATCAGCCAGAAAAAGGCTATCCCGCCTTTGCCCAGTTGATAGTCGAAATGCAAGATCTCGCCGCCGTTAAAGCCTATATGCCAGAGTTAGAAACCTTGTTAAATCAACGTTTCCCACAGGCACAATATCGCTTAAAAAACATGGAAAACGGCCCGTCGCCCGCAGCCAAAATTGAGGCACGCTTCTACGGCGACAATCCTGAAGTGCTGCGCGCTTTAGGCGCCCAAGCCGAGGCCATTTTCCACGCCGAACCGAGCATGGATGGCATACGTCACAACTGGCGTAATCAAGTGCCCTTGATCCGTCCGCAACTGGAAAATGCCCAAGCGCGAGAAACGGGGATCAGTAAGCAAGATCTCGACAATGCCCTATTGGTTAACTTTAGCGGTAAGCAAATTGGTTTATACCGAGAAACCAGCCACTTGTTACCCATCGTCGCCAGAGCGCCCGCCGAAGAACGTTTGCAGGCCGACAGCCTATGGAAGTTGCAAATTTGGAGTAGCGAACACAACACCTTTGTGCCTGCTACCCAAGTGGTGAGTAGCTTTAACACTGAGTGGGAAAACCCGCTGGTGATGCGCCGAGATCGTATGCGTATGCTCGCTGTGATGGCCGATCCTAAGCTTGGCAGTGATGAAACCGCCGACTCTGTACTGCGTAAAGTGAAAGACAAGGTCGAAGCGATCAGCCTACCCGCAGGTTATCACTTGGAATGGGGCGGTGAATTTGAAACCGCAGGCGAAGCGCAAACCGCGGTATTCAGCTCGATTCCCATGGGTTATCTGGCGATGTTTTTAATCACAGTATTCCTGTTCAACTCAGTGCGTCAGCCCTTAGTGATCTGGTTTACTGTGCCCTTGGCCCTGATTGGAGTGTCTGCCGGACTCTTGTTGTTCGACGCACCTTTCAGCTTTATGGCGCTACTCGGCCTGCTGAGTTTGTCAGGCATGGTGATTAAAAACGGTATCGTCTTGGTCGATCAAATCAACCTCGAACTCAGTGAAGGCAAACCCGCTTATTTCGCCTTGGTCGACTCCTGTGTCAGCCGCGTGCGCCCCGTCATGATGGCGGCGATTACCACTATGCTCGGGATGATCCCACTGATCTCAGACGCCTTTTTTGGTTCAATGGCGATTACGATTATCTTCGGTCTCGGTTTTGCGTCACTGCTGACACTCATAGTACTGCCAGTGATGTACAGCCTAGTATTCAATATTAAAGCGACAGCGATAGGAGGTGAGTCACCTAACAAATAATACTCAACTTTTTAGCTCCGCAATTGATCCAAAAACGCTTCCCGGCGCGGCCGGTCAGTCACTCGTGGCTGGCTGGTCATTTCTAATACATGTCCCCCCCTAGCTATTGCGATCTGTTGCGCTTATCTGACTTGCCATTTACACTTGATGGCGAGCGACAAGCTCAAGGAAGTGATTATTAAATAAGGAAGTTATATGAAGCTCATCAAGCTAGCTGTGCTGCTCGGCCTCGTTTTTATGGCGTATCAAAAATGGTATGCGGTCAAACCCCTCGAATCCCATGTATTAACTTCTGTCCCCGTAAAAGTGCACATGTTACCTAATCCCAAGGCGCTACATAAAAACTCGGGACAAGTCAGCGTTGAAACCATTACCACTCAAAAACAAGCTCAAGAACCGCTGGTATTGAGCGTTATCGCCTACAGCTCCCAGTTTGAAACCATAGACGAGGAAGACATTACCGAGCTTTCCTTCGATGACACCAACACGCTCGCGAAAAAGTTTAAAGAGATGCAGGGAACAGATGAGCTGAAATTGACGCGCGGATATATCGAACACGGCGGGCAGCGGGGTTATGAGATCAGTATGGATATGGGTAAAGATCTTGGCACTTTAGTGCAGCATGCCTATGCCTACAATAATCACCTGCTGATTTTAACCGCCAGCTATGATGACAACGGCCAAAACCGTCGCACCGCAGAAGCCTTTCTCAACTCAGTGGAATTTTTATAACGAGTGGATGAAGTGCACCAGCGGCGCAGCTCAGAGGATTCTGAAGACCGCTGGTATTGAAGCGAGATTTGGGTAGAAGTTCAAGCGAATAAACGCGCAAACCAAATTAGCTAAACCATAACAGACTAAGGCTTAGGATCTTTATCCTGCGCGTTACCTTGTTCTTTATTCTGATCTTTATCAGGCAGCTGGTGACTCGCGGGCTTGAGATCACTTGGATCGACTTTATGTTCGAAGTCGCCCTCAAACACATTACCGTCTTTCTTCACGCTATCATCAAACGGCGCTTGGCCAAATGGGTCCTGCGGCTTAGGCCCAAAGGGACCTTGACCCGCTTGAAAACCGCCGTGCATTCCGCCCTGTAACCCCGCCACAACCCGCAACTGCATGCGCTTGAACAGCAAGGCAGCAATGGGACGACGGGTGAATGGCGTCAGCAATAACAGGCCAATGGCATCGGTTACAAAACCGGGGATCACCAGTAAAATACCCGCCATGGCTAACATCATGCCTTCGACGATTTCTTGCCCCGGCGCTTCACCGCGAGCGAGTTTTTGCTGTACTTGCATTAAGGTGCTTAAACCTTGGCTGCGAACCAAAGAGACCCCGAGCACAGCGGTAAACAGCACTAAACCTATGGTAGTCCAAGTGCCAAGCACTTCACCCACACGGATCAGCACCGACAGCTCTATTACTGGGATCAGCACAAAGAGTAAAAATATAATGAAAAACATACCGACCTCAGGTTTATCTGACTATCTGTGTAAACTAAATGGGGACTATCCGGTCTTAATTCAAGTCAGGCTAAGCATTGCGACAGACTAAGGGGCTAATAACCTCTGATTGAGCAACGGATTTAACAACTGATATTTAGCTCACCCTTTTGTTAACGCGCTAATGTATGAGACCATTAAAACACGTAAAGTAGCCTAACTCAGTTGGCTTAAGCGAACTTTAAGATTCTTAAGAGACGATACCTAATACCATGCAGCATCAGTATTTAATGGTTAGCACTACCTGCCCCGATGAAGTACAAGCCAATACCTTGGCTCGGGCTTTAGTTGAGTCGCGTATTGCCGCTTGTGTTCATATCTCCGCCCCGATACGTTCAATTTATGCTTGGGAAGGGAAAATCTGCGAAGAACAAGAATTTAGCTTACAGATTAAATGTTTACAAAATCGATATTCAGAGTTAGAACAACTTGTGCTTAGACTTCACCCTTATCAAGTACCAGAAATTATTGCCGTGCCTGTGACTCACGGGCTACCAGCCTACTTAGATTGGATAAAAGACAACACTCAGCCATGAAAAAACTACTCAGCCTTATTTTCACGTCTTTATTGCTCCTCACGCCCTTAGCGCACAGTGAAGGGGTTTTCGGTAACAAATTCGACTTCATGAAGAGTGAACCGGAATTGATGCCTGTCGATCAAGCATTTGCCTTCGATTTCAAGCAAGAAGGTAATCAGGTCAAACTCAATTGGGTGATTGCCGACGGTTACTACATGTACCGCGACAAGCTCAAATTCAGTGTCAATGGCGCCGAACTAGGCACAGTGGCGCTGCCCAAGGGCAAGCCCCATGAAGATGAGTATTTTGGCGAGCAAGAAGTCTATTACACCTATGTGGATATTCCCGTTGCGCTGAAACAGGCCGATGAAAATGCCACGCTTACCGTCACTTTTATGGGCTGCGCCGAAGGCAAGTTGTGTTATCCACCGACCAAACGTGACGTCGTGCTAAAAGCGATTGCCGCCAACGATGGCTTGATCGCAGGTGCCGAAGCGAGCGAATCGACCGCCGCAGAACCAGCAAGCACTGAGTCAGCCAGCAATGAGCCGAACACGGCCGATAAAGCCAATACCCAACCTATTACTCAGCAAGATACTCTGAGCCAAATGCTGTCAAACGACAGCCTGATTTGGACCTTAGTGATCTTCTTTGGTCTAGGTGTCGGTCTGGCATTAACGCCCTGCGTGTTCCCTATGTACCCGATTTTGTCAGGCATTATTGTCGGCCAAGGGCAAAAGCTTTCAACCGCCAAAGCCTTCACCTTGTCCATGGCTTACGTCCAAGGTATGGCAATCACTTACTCTATCTTAGGGTTAGTGGTCGCATCGGCGGGACTGAAATACCAAGCGGCATTGCAACATCCAGCCGTGTTAGTGGTATTGGCGATTCTATTCTTTGTGCTCAGCTTATCTATGTTTGGCCTGTACGATTTAAAACTGCCATCGAGCTGGCAGGAGAAGATGAACTCAGTATCGAACAACCAAAAAGGCGGCAACTTAGTTGGCGTATTCTTGATGGGCGTGATTTCTGGCCTTGTCGCATCACCTTGCACTACCGCGCCGCTATCGGGTGCGCTCGTTTATGTGGCGCAAACCGGCGACTTACTCCAAGGCTTCCTAGCCCTGTATGTGCTGAGTATGGGCATGGGTTTACCGCTACTGATTATCGGCACCTCAGGCGGTAAATTATTACCTAGAGCGGGCGCTTGGATGGACATCATCAAGACCGTCTTCGGCTTCCTGTTGATCGCTGTGTCTATCGTAATGCTCGGTCGTATTTGGACGGGCGTGGTATCCGATGTGCTTTGGTCACTGTGGGGCGTGAGCTTCACCGGCTACTTGATGCATCAGAACAAACTCAGTCCCTTCAACTGGAAACAAACTGTCCGTTCAGTGCTATTAACGCTGACGCTACTGGCAAGTTTCTCCTACGGATTCCAAGCTGTGATGGGCCACTTTGGTTTTAATCACAATCCCGTAGGCACCGCGGCGACGACCGAAGAAGCCCATGGCTTTAAACGGATTAAATCCATTGAAGATCTTGAGCAAGAAATCGCCGCCGCTGCTGCCCAAGGTAAGCCTGTGATGCTGGATCTCTACGCCGATTGGTGTGTTGCCTGTAAAGAGTTTGAAGCCATCACCTTTAAGGATGCTGACGTGTTAGCCCGCATGAATAAAATCGTGCTGCTGCAAGCCGATGTGACTAAGAGTGACAAGGTCGATGTGGCCTTACTCGAAAAATACAATGTGCTCGGTTTGCCTACGTTGTTGATGTTTAACGAACAAGGTGAGCAAAGGGAAGATTTACGTGTGACTGGTTTTATGGGCCCTAAAGATTTTGCCGCCCATTTAGATCATCTGGTGAAATAGTCACGATTTAGACTTAGACCACTAAAGCGATTTAACTCGCGCCGGTTTTAACCAGCAAGTGTATTTGCCGCAACACCAATAGAAAGCGGACTTTTTTCATTAAAAGTCCGCTTTTTTGTTCCAGTGTCATAGATTTCTTATACAATCACTCATAATTTTGGACTTTTTTAGATTGGAGCATCATGGAACCCGGTATCCTCATTATCACACTCATCTGCGGCATGCTCGTCAGCCGTATAGGACTGCCACCGCTCATCGGCTACTTAGTGGCGGGCTTTGTACTATTCGTCCTCGGGATAGATAAAGAAAGCCTGCCATTGCTGCAAGAACTCGCCAGCCTAGGTGTGACTTTGCTGCTGTTTGCTATTGGTTTGAAACTCGATATTCGCAGCCTGTTCAAGGCCGAAGTGTGGGCGGGTTCGAGTGTCCACTTAATTCTCTCCATTGTCGTTTTTGTACCGATTCTGAAACTCTTTGGCTTACTGGGTTTAAGCCAACTCACGAGTCTTAACCTTGAGCAACTGACGTTAATCGCCTTCGCGTTAAGCTTCTCCAGTACCGTATTTGCGGTCAAAGTGTTAGAAGATAAGGGCGACGTCCAATCCCTCTACGGCCGGGTCGCCATTGGTATCTTGATTATGCAGGATATCTTCGCCGTACTGTTTTTAACAATTTCTAAGGGCGATGTACCTTCGGTATGGGCCTTCGCATTACTCTTACTGCCACTGGCTAAGCCGCTTATTTATAAAGCCTTCGACCGTGTCGGTCACGGTGAACTGTTAGTCCTGTTTGGTCTAGTGATGGCACTTGTGGTTGGCGCTTGGTTATTTGAATCTGTTGGCCTGAAACCCGATCTCGGCGCACTGATCATAGGTATCTTGTTGGCGGGCCACAAAAAGTCCTCAGAGCTGGCAAAATCCCTGTTCTATTTTAAAGAACTCTTCCTCGTGGCCTTCTTCTTAACGATTGGTCTCAACGGTTTACCTACGGTATCGGATATCGTTCTCGCAGCACTGTTAGTGCTGCTAGTACCACTTAAAATCCTGCTGTTTGTTTACATTCTTACCCGCTTTAAGCTGCGTTCACGTACCTCTATGTTGGGCTCGTTCAACCTAGGTAACTTCAGTGAATTCGGTTTAATTGTCGCTGCCGTCGCCACCTATAAAGGTTGGTTGCCTCCCGAGTGGCTAGTGATCATCGCCGTGGCATTAAGCTTTAGCTTTTTACTCGCCGCGCCGCTTAACGCTACCGTCGGTAACATATATCAACGATTCCAGCAGCGTTTAATCAAGCTTGAAAAACGCCCATTGCACCCAGAAGACAGACCGATCGCCATTGGCAACCCACGCTTCTTAATCTTAGGTATGGGCCGCATTGGTAGCGGCGCCTACGATGAACTCAGGGAACAATTTGACGGCGAAATTCTCGGCATTGAGCACAAGCAAGACTTAGTCGATTTACACAAAGCCAAGGGCCGCAACGTAGTGCAAGGTGACGCCGCGGATACCGACTTTTGGGAGAAACTCGACAGAGCGCCTAACCTTGAGTTAGTGCTGCTGGCCATGCCGCACCACGCGGGAAATATGTTTGCGGTTGAGCAACTCAAAAAACTGAATTATCAAGGCAAGATCAGTGCGATTGTGCAGTACAGTGACGATGCCGCGGCACTTCGCGAATCGGGCGTACACAGTGTTTACAACCTGTACGAAGCTGCGGGTGCCGGTTTTGTGGATCATGTGATTTACGAGCTGTTGCAAGACTCAGAGAAAAACGCCGCGCAAGCGGAAGAAATAGCGCAAGTGGCTGATCCTAAAATTAATGCCGAGTCCAATAGTTAAGTGCCTGCTAATGCTGCATTGAATTAAAATCACGCCATAATAGGCCGCACAAACGAGCAGTAACTTCCTCTGCAAGTTTGTGCGGCCTCCAACTAACTACTGACTAATCTTTACAAATCAATCGACTAGATAACGCACTGAATACGTTATTTTGACTTCCTATCACAGTATCGATTTTCTCATTGTCGCCCATCGCCATTTCAGCAAAAAATCTCAGTTACATCACCGACTCAGTCGTGATATAAATCGATGACGGTAACGAAATTAGCTCAGCTTTTTTGGAATTTTTTACAGCATGTCAAACCCTGCGCAGCGCGCCACAAAGTTATTTGTCCAAACCTTTGGCACTAAAGCCGACGATTTATATCAAGCCCCTGGGCGCGTCAATCTGATCGGTGAATACACGGATTACAACGACGGTTTTGTACTCCCGGCAGCCATTAATTTTCATACAGTGATTGCGGTAAAACGCCGTGACGACACTAAGTTTCGTGCCGTTGCCGATGCCTTTCCCGGACAAATTAAAGAGTGGACCTTCGGTCAAGAAAACGACATGGACCCGCAAGATGGCTGGGTGAATTACCTCAAAGGTTTTACTGCGGCTATGGCGCAAACGGGCTTATTAGCCAAGGGCTTAGACTTAGCCATTGTGGGCGATGTACCACTTGCGGCGGGGTTATCCTCATCGGGCGCCCTCGTTGTCGCCTTCGGCACTGCCATCAGTGATACCAGCCAATTGCATTTATCACCAATGGCGGTAGCGCAACTGGCCCAACGTGGTGAACACAGATATGTCGAATCGGCCTGTGGCATCATGGATCAAATGTGCAGCGCTATGGGTGAGCAAGACCACGCGCTGCTGATTGACTGCTTAGATCTGGACAGCGAAGCCATTCCTATCCCAGAAAACTTAAGCCTTATCATCATAGATGCCCATATTGAGAAGCAACGTTTAGCCGCCACCAATCAACAACGTCGCAACGAATGCGCCCAAGCGGCAGAATACTTTGGCTTAGATGCGCTGCGTCACCTCGATTTACGTCGATTAGAAAGCGCAAAAGCCGATTTAGATGAAGTGTTATATCGCAGAGCGAAACACGTCGTCACAGAAAACCAAAGAACCCAGAGTGCAGCCCGCGCGTTAGAGCAAAATAACATTCAAAAATTCAGCCGCTTAATGGCGGAATCCCATGCTTCACTGCGGGATGATTTTGAAGTGACACTGCCCGAATTTGATACCTTAGTTGAAATTGTCAGCCAAGTGATTGGCGAGCGTGGCGGTATCCGCATGACTGACGGCTGCGTGGTGGCTTTAGTTGACCATGAACTGACCGATGCTGTCGTTGCTGCCGTTGAACATGAGTTTTTCGACAAAACCGCAATCGATGCCACTGTCTATTTATGTTCCGCCAGCGCTGGCGCGGGCCGCATAGATAATTAGCCAGAACACGCTTAAAACAAAGAAAACCAATACAGTGACAAGGCCGTCGATAACATACGAATTCATCGCTGAACTTTATGGTGTTGATGGCAAATAATAGGGTTAACATACTAATTTAACACAATAAGCAGTGAGCATATTCAACACAGAGGGAAGCTAAATGGTACGTTTCAGTGTTTTGGATCCTTGGACCGATCCCCGCGGCGGCGAAATCGAACGGGTTCGGATCGACAATGGCATACTCGCATTAGAAGTCATCAGCTTAGGCGGAATTATCCGCGCTCTGTGGACCCCAGATAAACACGGCGAACGTGCCAATATCGTCCTTGGTTGCGACAACGCCGAAGACTACCTGACGCAATCGGCTCACTTAGGCGCCATTGCTGGCCGCTTTGCGAATCGTATCGCTAACGGCAAAATGCACTATCAAGGTCAAGATTATCAACTTGATGTCAACCAAGCGACTAACTGTTTGCACGGCGGCCGTGAAGGATTTAATCGTAAAAACTGGCACTTAGGCCAACTGCCCGATGGTGTGCGCTTGACCTTAATGAGTCCAGACGGCGACATGGGTTTCCCCGGTAATTGCACGGTTCAACTGGATTACCGCCTCGCAGGCAATAATCTCTATGTGGAGATCTTAGCCTCGGTGGATAAAGCCTGTCCCGTGAGCTTAACCCAGCACAGTTATTTCAACCTCGATGGTTCAGAGACCAATCACGAGCATTTGATGCAAATCGATGCCAAGCGTTATCTCACCATGAATGATGTCAGTGTTCCCACCGGGATTGCCGAGACTGCAGGATCGATTTTCGACTTGAGTCAGCCGATACGCTTAGGCGACAAACTGCATGCCGCAGAATTGGCGAGCACGCGCGGTTATGATCATTGTTATATGATGAATGACCCCGACGGTTCACTCGCCCGCTTTGGCTGTTTAAGCAGTCCAGTGAGTGGCCGCGCTATGACGGTTTATACCAATCAACCGAGCGTGCAGCTCTACTGCGCTAACTTTTTAGATGGCACCGTGGGTCGCAATCAACAGGTATTAAATCAACATCATGGCGTGTGTTTAGAACCGCAGATGCTGCCAGACTCACCGAATCAAGGCGAGCGCTTTGGTGATGATGTTTGGTTAGTGCCAGGCAAGGTTTATCACCACATCAGCCGATATCAGTTCGATGCCGATGCGTAACATTAGCTATAAATTAGCGGTATATTAACGGGTAAATCGAGTCGCGATAAAATAGCGATGAATTGAGGTTAACGCGCGGTTTCGCGGAAGGAAATAAAGCGATAAGGAATAAAATAAGCACTATTTTATTCCTTACACTCACAGTGTTAGCCCTTAAGCCGACACTGTGTTAATCATCAAAATCATCGACCCAATCATCGTCAAAATCGACGCCTACGGCATCGGATTCCACTTCTGGTTCAACTTCAGGTTTCGCCTTACGAACAGGCGCAGTTTCCTTCACGTTGTTTAGGTCAATACGAGCTTGATGCTTACTCATGAATTGAGCTCTAGCCGCCTTCCATGCACCACTAAACTTAGCCTCAGCAGCTTTTAACGCAGCCTCATCTAAGTCGTATAGGTTCACTTTGACGATATCTTCCACATACTCAATGATCGCATCGCGATCGGAATTGTATAGGTAGATACGTCCTGGGGAGGCATCGGGCAGCTGGTTGTCATGGACGACAATCGCGTTGCCTTTCGATGTTCTCAGCTCACCATACCAAACCTGTTTCTTTGCTGTGTTATACATATATGCTAATACCCTTAAATCAACACATACACTATGAGTTTTTTAGCCTGAATAAGCGAAGCATCGCTTGCTTTGATCCACGAATAGCGCCTGAAAGTCTCTGACGTTTTCAACTGGGTATTTTTACAGAATATTTCCGATAATCAATGCCTCATACCATGAAATTTTCACTAATTACGTATTAATTTCTGCCAAAGTACCCAAAAAGTTTAATCATTAACGACTTTAGTCTAAAAAATCGACGCGGCAAGTTTTATTCCCAATAAAAAGCAATCATATCGACTATGTTCGATGGGCATAAATTTTACGATTCGAAGTTGCTGTTCGAGGTTACTGCAAGGTTAAGCATCAGGTTTAACCATGACGATTTAACGACAGTAGCGCAAACGACTATTTACCCCTACGTTACTCAGCCACGCTTTTGTCAGAACGCTCTCAGACTTGCCTCAAATGGCCGTGACCTAAACGATGCATCGCAGCCAAACCAACGTGCCGAGCCTAAATGACCGTCAGTACCACCTTGCCCCTGTGCTCACCCGACTCCATCAGCGCATGGGCTTTCGCGGCTTCGCCTAATGGGAAGGTCGCAAAAATATTGGGCACAATTTTATGGGCGTTTAACAGCGGCCAGACTTTCTCAAATAATTCGGCGGCAATGGCGGCTTTAGCCTCCACGCTTTGCGGCCTTAAAGTCGACCCTGTCCACATAATACGTTTTGCCATCAGACGGAAAATCTCGACCTCGGCCTTAGGGCCACGCTGCATCGCCACCGACACCATACGGCCGTCCATCGCTAAGGCTTGTAAATCAAGATTAATAAAATCGCCACCCGCGATATCAAAGACCACGTTCACGCCCTTATCTTGGGTGAGCGCCATGACGGGCTCAACAAAGTTGTGGGTGCGATAGTTGATGACTTCAGCGGCGCCAAGGCTCAAGCAATAATCGCGCTTCTCATCTTGCCCCGTCGTGGCAATGACTTTTGAGCCTAAGGCGCTGGCAAGTTGAATGGCCGTACTGCCGATACCGCCCGAGCCGCCGTGGATCAGCACAGTCTCGCCCGCTTTCAGTCCCGCACGCATAAACAGGTTGCCCCATACGGTGAAGAAGGTTTCTGGCAGCGCGGCGGCCTGCACATAACTAAAGCCCGTTGGAATAGGCAAACAATGGGCAGCATAGGTGAGCGCATACTCGCCATAACCACCGCCCGGAACTAAGGCGCAAACCTTGTCGCCGATTTGCCATTGGCTTACGCCGTCACCTAGGGCACAAATATCCCCCGCGACTTCAAGACCAATAATCGGTGATGCACCCGGTGGTGGCGGATAAGCGCCCACCCTTTGTTTGACATCGGGGCCATTTACTCCTGCTGCATGCACGCGGATCAACACTTGGCCAGCCGCTGGCACAGGCAAAGGCGAGCGCGATAGCTGCATCACCTCGGGCGCACCGGGTTGCTCAACATGGATATGGGTGTATTCGCTTGGTAAAGCTGACATAAAAGCTCCTTTGGGAATGGCATCAACCTCATCGCAGATGGCTTAGCATCTCAGGGTTCGAGTGCTAACTGCGGAAAAGTGCATCTAACCTTAATGCGGCTAAGCTAGCGCGAATTCAAGCCAAATAGCCACTCTTATTCCACAAGGTATTCAATCAGGTATTTCATAAGGCATTCAATTAGGCCTTTCTAAGCTGTGGAGTCCAACAGACTCAGCTTCTGGCGCGAGTCCTTTGAGTAATAAGCTGAACCTAAGCTGAACAGAAAAGATGTATCAAACAAATTTACAGGTAAATACTAGATATATTAAAAACTTACAGCCATCATTTGAACGCATTATTTGCCAGCTGCGATGTTTGTCGCGCTATTGTTATCACGCAAATAATCCAATGAGGTTTGATGCAAGCTTAGGTTCCACGCATCAAATAACGCCCAAGGAAGATCTGCTTTGCAGACTAGATAACTACGGATACACAATGAAAAACACACTGCTCTTCGCAGCTATTAGCTTAGCTTTTGCGACTCCCGCTCTCGCCCATGACACTCATACGAGTCACCCATTAGGCAGCAACACACCCAGCAATCCACAAGCGCAACCCGCACCACGACCACCCTCGGCGCCCATTAGCCAAATAGAATCCCATAGACCGCTACTGCGGGAGACGCCATTGATGGCATCCCCGAATGAGCCAACTATGACAGAACAGACAATGACAGAACCGCCTAAGATGCATTCACGCAAGAAGCGAGAAGTATCTGAGCAACCGCCACTTAAGTTACAGAGTCGCAGCGCCGCACTGCAGAGCAATGACTGCAGTGACTTTGTCGGTAAATCGGGCCAAGCCCTAGTGGATCAATTGAGCCAATCGACACCCGAGTGCGTCGGTAAGCTCTATAGCCTCAAAGGCAGTGCTGCGACCGCGCTATTTAGCGAGGCCAATGTGATCAGTGTCGCCAACGCCATTGCCACTAAAGCCAAGGACTACACTGGGGTCGATGTTCAGCATCTTGAATCGCATATTTACTTTGTCCGCGCCGCCCTCTATGTGCAGTTTTACAGCCCAAATGATGTACCCGCTTACAGCAGCGCCGCTAAGGCCAGCTTAAAATCGGCCCTCAACGCTTTATTTGCGAACGCTGCGATTTGGACTGTCTCCGATGACAATGCTGGCGTGTTGAAAGAAGCCTTAATCCTGATTGACTCTGCCGAGCTCGGCGCCGATTTTAATCATGTCACCATAAAAGTGCTAACGGACTACGACGCTAACTGGCAAGCCAGTTTCGCCATGAACGCCGCAGCAAACTCAGTGTTTACCACCTTATTCCGCGCCCAGTGGAATGATGAGATGCAGGCGCTGTTCGCTCGTGACCAAGGCATTTTAGATGCGCTAAATAACTTCCAGCTCGAACACCGCGACTTGTTAGGCACCAATGCAGAGTATCTGTTAGTCAACTCAGTCAAAGAGTTATCTAGGCTGTATTACATTGATGCCATGCGCCCGCGAGTGACTCAGCTAGTTAAAAACATCCTCAGCAGCACCAGTAAAACCGAACCGAGCAAAGTGCTTTGGTACGCGGCGGCTGAAATGGCCGACTATTACGATCGCAGCCATTGTAACGATTACAATATCTGTGGCTTTAAGGCGCAGCTAGAGGCCGATACCCTACCGTTCAACTGGAAATGCTCCGATAGCCTCAAGATCCGCGCCCAAGATCTCTATCAAGATCAAGCCAAGTGGGCCTGTGATGTGCTGACCAGCCAAGAAAGCTATTTCCACAGCAAACTTGAAACGGGCATGCAACCTGTAGGGCAAGATAACAACGATGATTTAGAGCTAGTGATATTTGGCAGCTCGTCTGAGTATAAATCCTTAGCCAACAGTATCTTTGGCATCAATACCGACAACGGCGGCATGTACCTTGAAGGCTCGCCCGCCGGACTCAAAAATCAGGCGCGTTTTATCGCCTATGAAGCCGAATGGCGCACGCCGGATTTCCATGTCTGGAACCTGCAACACGAATATGTGCACTACCTCGACGGGCGCTATAACCTGTTTGGTGACTTTAGCCGCGGCACTTCGGCCAATACTATTTGGTGGATTGAAGGTCTAGCGGAATACATTTCTTACCGTGACGCCAATACCGCGGCGATTGCCATGGGCGAAACCGGTGAATTTATGTTGTCGACCATATTTAAAAACAACTATGAATCGGGCCAAGACCGTATCTACCGTTGGGGTTATCTGGCGGTGCGCTTTATGTTTGAGCATCACAGGGACGATGTAAGACAGATTTTGGCCTACCTACGTAACGACCAATACGCGGAATATCAAACCTTTATGGATGGTATCGGTACACGTTACGACAACGAGTGGCAAGGTTGGCTCGCCAGCGGCTTGAGCACGGCTGACGATGGCATTGTCGATAAAGGCCCAAGTGATGTCGATGCTGAGCCCAGTGGCCGTGAAGGTAACTGGGCTGGTCCTGCGGGCACTATCAGTAAGGATTACTCTCCTTGCCAAGTAACGAACGAAGCCTACCGTTACACTGAATCGGCTAGCCTGAAAATCGATGTGCCGATGGAATGTATCGACTCTAAACTCGGTCGCGCCAGTTTCAGTTTCACTAATACCGATCGCTCGGCCCAAGATCTGTGGATCAAGATTGGCGGCGGTTGGGGTGATGCCGACATTTATTTCAATTCTAAAGGTTGGGCAAGCCCAGAACAAAACCAAGGCGCGGGGATCGGCAACGGTAACTATCAAGTCATTAAAGTGCAGTTAAACCCTGACGAATATTGGCATTACATTACCTTGTCGGGAGATTTTGGCGGCGTTGATATGCAAGTCAGCACCACTGAGCTGTTCGCTGATGTTGATCCCGATCTGGGAGATGGCGGCGTGGATCCTGAGCCACCAGCAAATTGCGGTGCAGTGACCTTAGATTACGGCCAGCTCACACTGGGCAAAAACGAGTGTATCAGTGGTGGACGCAACAGCTTCTACTTCTGGGTTGAGGAAGATAATACTCAGTTCACCGTCACCACTAAGGGCGGTTCTGGGGATGCCAATCTTTACTTCAATGCCAGTCAGTGGGCCGACGCCGAAAATGCCGATGCCAAGAGCACTCAAGCAGGTAATCAAGAGTCGCTAAGTTTTAGTGCCAATCGCGGCTGGCGTTATATCACAGTTGATACTGCCACTGAGTTTAGCGGCGTAACACTCACCCTCAATACAGGCGCGAGCAACACGCCTTCGCCAGCTCTCATCGCCAATGCTTGCGCGACGCAATCACCCTTGAGTCATGGTGAGCTGAGTTCAGGCAAAGCCATCTGCACCACCGATGGTCGCAGCGATTACTATCTTTGGGTGCCAGAAGGTACGAGTCAGTTAAGCATCAACTCAGCCCACGGCAGTGGTGATGTGAGCCTGTTTTCGGGGACGACTTGGGCCAATGCTCAACACTTCGATGCAGCGTCTGTCACGCCTGCTAACACTCAAGAAAGTATCACAGTCGATGCACCAAGCCTGGGTTGGTATTACATCACAGTGCAGAGTGAACCCCAGAGTTCGGGTGTCGCACTGCAGGTTGATTTACGCTAGTTGGCTGTCGTTGCTTAAGCCAGAACGTTTAAATCTGCTTATTTAACTCTAGCCACTTAACACTAGAGGCTTAAATCAAGCAGCTGAATAAATAGCAAAATCCCTGCCATGGCAGGGATTTTTATTGGCTAAATACTAACGAATACTCTTTTATATAAACATGAGGTTATAAGCGCAGCTGTTCGAGCACTTGCACTCTGTCCTTGGCCCTTGCTTCATAGTCATTTGAAAATCGCTCTGCAATTTCAATGCTCTGCTGATAAAGCGTTAACGCTGTTTTCGCATCGACCGCGCCGCCCTCGCCTTTATCTAATAAGGTTGCGAGCTGGAAGTATGCATTGCCTAAAATATCCGCCTGCAAACCTTGCTCAGCACCCAGCGTCGTTACTCTTGCTAACCAGTAGCGCGCATTAACCGCATCACGATGGGTTTCCGATAACAAGATATTGGCAAGTTCGGCTGCGGCATAAAGACCCCGCTCGGCGGCTATCTGCCAAAACTCCTCACCCGCAGCAAAATTATCCGCCAAATAGTAGTAATCGCTGGCCGTCGCATGGGCCAGTTCAGGCTTAGCCTTCACGCTCAGACGATAATTTTCCAGCGCGGCATTAGCATTAAAATACGGCGAATAAGGTAACAGTTGATAGAAAGCCATAAGGCTGCTTGCCTCTGGCAATCCTTGGTCAACTAATTGATTTAACTGCTGCCACGCTTGCGTTTCTCTGACCTTATCTTCACCCGTATTAACGAGGCCACGCTCGATGGCAGATAAAGGCAAATGGATTAACTCAAGCTTTGCCTCTTTATCACCAAAGCTCGCGGCGCGCCCGAGCCAATAGGTTTTTTCATCAATTCGCCCCGCGTAACCGGCTTGATCTAGCATCCAGTGCAAGGCCTCAATATCGCCCGCCTCTGCGGCTTCACGGTAATACTCTTGTGCCTTAGCCTCGTCCTTAGGTAAGGCGTGGCCCAACTCATAAATACGCGCCAATAAGCGCTTATCTTCGGCCTTGGCACTTTGAGCTAAGGTCTTGATTTGTGATTCAGGTTTGCCATAGGCATACAGTTTTACTTCACTGTTGGCATAAGCATATTGAGTGCCGTCGGGATACTTCACTTCAACCGTATCGGGCTGATACCAAACATCGACCTCGTAATGCTCGGCAATCTGTGGATTAAAGTTCACCCGCATTACCGCCTCCTCACCGCGCCGAACCGCTTGAGTATATGGGCTGGCCCACAGGCTAGAAGTGCGCTGCAGGCTACTCTTCAGCCGTGCCTCGAAGGGCTTGTCTTCCTCTGGATAATGAATAAAAACCGGATAGTAAACTGGCGCTAACGATAACGGCGTGGTCGCCAGCAGTGAGTTATCCGCCTCGCTGCCTGCATGAATAGGATCGATATTAAGCTCATGACTTAGATAAAAATCATCGTGGGATGACACTTGAGTCGGCAACACCGTTTGGCTGGCAAGCTGAGCCGCAGAAGCCGAGGTGCCCTGCAACTTGGCGAGGTAATCCCATTGCAGCGTTTTAGCTCTCTGCCACAGCGGGTGGTTCGGCAGTATCGTCACATCGAGCATTAAATCCTCGAGATGCCACTGACAATCACCGCCACCATTTAAGGCTAAGGGCAGCGAAAACTCACTCGCTTTGCTACCACTGCTAATCACTTGCCGTAGCACTGAGGTTTCTTCGAGTGTGGCGCGGTAGGGATTAGCAAGATCGCCACTGGGAAAACGGATTTCCTTGCGGGTACAAATCGATGAGGCGTAATAACCGACGAGTTCTAATTGCGTATTAGCGGGCAACACACCGACAAACTCGAAACGCTGGCTGTCCGCCGGCGCCGTCACTTGATCGACTGGCAACTCACGGCGAAACAAGGACTCCCAAAAAGAGGCCATGACCGGAGAGGCAAACATCAGCCCAGCCGAACAAGCCAAATACAGGGGCGCCCTATGAAAGCACTGTAACAAACTCATAATGCCAGCTCTCCATCGCTGATGAGGCAAATCCACTCGCACTAAAACACTCGCTTAAATACAAAAGATCATTAAGTTATCAAAAAAATAAGCCAACGCGCTTAGCTATTGGCTTAAATCATAACGTATTTGCGGGCAAGTTGAACCCATGCTGTCGATCTAGTCTCGATAAACCCCAACGAACCTAGGACTAAGCTTTGGCGCTGCGCAGTCTTGCAAGCACATCCTTAGCTTTGAGCTCGGCCATAGCGACATAGGCCACAGGCACTACAAATAACGAGAAGAAGGTCCCTGCCAATAGACCACCAACTAAGACTAACCCTATGTTGGCTAACCCTAAGGAGCCAGGCCCAGAAGCCAGCGCTAAAGGAATGGCACTTAAAATCATGGTTAAAGACGTCATTAAAATCGGTCTTAAGCGAGATTTAGCACTGCTTCGCGCTGCCTCAATCGCACTCAAGCCTTGGTCTTGTTGCTTATTGGCAAACTCCACCAGCAAAATACCGTGCTTGGTCACTAGCCCCACTAAGGTTAATAACCCTATCTGCGAGTAGATATTCACGCTCTGGCCAAACAAGGTTAAGGTCAACAGCGCGCCAACAATACACAAAGGTACAGTCAGTAAGATGATTAAGGGATCGACGAAGCTTTCAAACTGCGCGGCCAAAATCAAATAGATAAACACCAGTGCCAGCAAAAATAGCGACTGAGTACCCGCCTGTGAATCCATTAAATCTTTCACTACCCCATTGTATTTAAAGCCTTGGGCATCGTTGAGCAATGTTGGCAGTTGCTCGTCTAAGTAGGCTTTGATTTCATCGGTGGAATAGCCGGGCATAACGTCCGCCGTCAGCTCGGCGCTATCAAGGCCCATAAAGGTCTTAATGTTCGATTCTGCCGTGGTCTGCTTAATCGACACAAACTGCGATAACGGCAGGGCTTGCCCAGATTCTGAGGTGACGTACAGCTTATTCAATACTTTGAAATCACTGAGCTTATCTAAGTTCACTTGCACTTGAATCGGATAAGTAAAGCCATCGGTGGCATGTAAGTCTGCCGCCTTAACTGAGCCCAAGAAGGTCGACAGCGCATTCGTCACATCGCCATAACTGACGCCCGAGAGGATAATGGCGTTGCGATCGATAGACAGATCGTAGCGCAGCTGATCCCTCAGCACTGAGTTACCGACGTTGTTCAGTCCAGGATAATCCTCGAGTAACTTTTGCACTTTGGCGGCAGTATCATTGAGCTCGTCCTTGTTGCGATCTAAGGTCGTCAGTTCTAATCGCAGGTTATTGGCAATGCTGAGATTATTCGCCGAGCGAATACTAAAGGACATGTTATAGGCAGAAACGCTTTCCTTTGATTTTGTCATCAAGTCGCTGATCACATCATCTATGCCCTCGCTACGCTCACCCCAAGGTTTAAGCAGCACATGGTTTACTGGCTCGCCCTCGATGTAAGACAGGTTCGCTCCAACGGCGGGATGCTCATCCATCACGCCATTAAGCTCAGCATTATGGTTCAGATGATACTGGCGACCCACACCGGTTGGGCCATTGGACGCCACATCGATAAAGCCTGAATCTTCAGCAGGCAAGAGTATTTTCGGCAACTGCCAGTAGGCGATACCTGCAAGACCGATAAGCACCACAGCCACGCCTAGCATTAAGCGCTTACGGGTAAACCACTTATCCAGCTCTTTGATATACATATCGTTTAACTGCTGCAGCGCATGCTCGACTCGGCTAAACCATTTTGGCTGCTGCTCAGTGGTATTGATAAGATAGGCGCTCATCATAGGCGACAAAGTTAACGCCACCACCCCAGAGATCATCACGGCGGCGGCCAAGGTGAAGGAGAATTGCCTAAACAGATCGGCGGTTAACCCCGACATTAATCCTATCGGCAGATACACGGCCGCGAGCGTTAAGGTCATGGCAATGATCGGGAAGATGATTTCCTGACAGCCTTTAATCGCCGCGTTAAAAGGCGTTTCACCGTTTTCGATGTGGCGATAACAGTTCTCCACCACCACAATGGCGTCATCCACCACCAGACCGATGGCCAAAATTATTGCCAGAATGGTCAACACATTGATGCTAAAACCGAGGGCCGACATTACGGCAAACACCCCAATTACACACACTGGAATGGTAATAATCGGAATAGATGCCGCCCGCAGGCTGCCCAAAAATAACACCACAATCAGCGACACTAAGATCACCGCCTCAATCAGCGCAGAAAAGCCTTCGTCGATGGAAGCCTCAATAAAGTCGGCCTGATTGTAGGCCAAGGTCATTTCTAACCCTTGGGGTAAATGCTGCTGCATACGCGCAATTTCGGCCTTAATGTTCGAGGCCACTGTCACAGGATTCGCGTTACTCAGCGGTAAAATTTGCAGCGACATCGCGCTATGGCCGCCGATAGACAAGATACTCGGCGACAGACTTTCTTCGCCCATCACCACATCGGCGACGTCGGCCACACGGATGATCTTGCCTTCGCTGACCTTGATCACTAAGTCCTTCACATCTTCGAGTGTTTCAACTTGATTCAATGGGTTAATCGAGAAATCCCGCGACTTACCTTTAATCGCGCCCGAGGTGAAGCTGGCATTGTAGGAGCCTAAGGTGCCCACCACATCGGCGGCCTTAATGTTCAGCGCCTTCATCTGCTCGGGGTTGAGCCAGACTCTAACCGCCTTTTGTGAGCCGCCATACGGCCCCCACACAGCGCCAACGCCTTGAACTTGCTTGAGCTGCGGCACTAGTTGCTGGCTAATGTAGTCGTACATGGCCTGCTTTTCCATGCCGCCCGCGTTCACAAAGGTAATGATATTACTGGCAGAATCTGTGGCCGAGGTATCGTCGGTGACCGTTGGCTTATCTATCATGCTCTGGGGAAAATCGTTAATCCCTTCAACGCTGCTACGCAACTTATTCATTAAGTTGGTGTATTCAATATCGCTGGTATCGTCATTGAATTTAATGGTTAACGAGCAGCGCCCCTCGCTACAGTCAGTCGACATAGTATCGACCTTGTCTATGCCCGAAGCCGCAGCAATCAACTTATCGGCCACATTGCTCGACATAAAATCGGCGCTCGCCCCTGCAATCGATGCATTCACAGATGCCGAGTGGGTGGTGTGCTCAGGAAAATATTGGATATCGAGTTTTTGAAAGGCAATCAAGCCCAGTAACACAGCCATAATGCTGAGTACGGAGGCGAAGATAGGATGACGAATACAGACTTCGGGTAAACGCATTATTCGGCTCCCTCAGTGCTAGGTTCAGGACTTGGAGTAGCATCCGCACCTGAGTTGGAACTGGAGGCTGAAGCTTTATCGGCCGTGTTTTTATCCTGAATGACTTTGATCTTGCTATCGGACTTGAGGTTTTGCATGCCCGTCTTAACCACGAGATCGCCTTCGGCTAAACCTTCGGTCACGACCGCATAACCGTCATTAGTGTTTTGCGCGAGTTTAACCACTTGTTTTACGGCGCTATCGTCCCGCACTAACCAGACAAAGCGTTCGTCATTATTGGCGATAATCGAATTTTGCGGCACTAATAAGCGTTTAATCCCACGGCTATAGAACTGCTTAATATTGGCGAACATGCCGGGCGCTAGTTTGAACTCTGGGTTGTCGAGGGCGGCGTGCACTTCAACTCGTCCAGAGCTTTCATCCACCGCTGGAGCCACATAGTTAACTAATCCTTTGAACACCTTATTGCCATAGGCTTCGACCGTCACATTCACCTTCTGGCCTTTTTGCGCCTTACCAAAATCGTTCTGGCTAATGGCATAACGGACTTCGACGGGATTTAAACTATAGAGAGTGACTAAGGCTGTACCTGCGCCAATTTGGCTACCGATGGACTGACTAAAGCTTGTTAGCTGACCGTCGAAGGGCGCCTTGATCAAGTAGTCGTTCATGGTCGCTTGTTTCTGGCGAAAATCGGCATCGGCCAGATTCACATTTTCCCGCAGCTCATCTACATCTTGCTTGGCGAGTGCGAATGGCTCTTTGATCAGCAGGTCTTCAATACGCTCAAGCTTAGTTTTCGCCAGTGCTAAGGTGCTCTTAGCCTTGTCTAAATCGGCCTTGGCCTTAGTGTTATCTTGCTCGGCAATCACTTGGCCTTTCGTCACTTTGTCGCCGTTACTAAAATGAATGGCACTGATTTTTTCGCTGGCGTTGAAGTTGAGTATCGCCGAATCGATGGCGTTAATTTTACCGACTTCATTGACGACATCGGCAAAGGAGGTTTCTTTAATGGCCTCGACCGTCACAGGGATAACGTCGACCTTGTCCGCCGCAGATACGGCTATAGGGGTTAAGGTGAAAAGACTCGCCAATAGAAACGTCAAAGGCGCGAATAAGGGCGCCTTTGGGAGATGATGGGGGCTTTTTAATGAAATATCGCATGCACTGCGTGCTCGTTCAGTCACTCTTTGTATAAACAGCGTTTGTGTAAACAGCGTTCGTGTAAACATAGTATGCAAACCTATCGTTCTTACTATTCAACGGACATCCTATCCGACAATAGCAAACCGGATTGAACCCAAGACTAATACCAAGTCCCCCAAATGCCTGTTTCAGCAATTTGAGGTTATTTGGGTATACAGCCTATAGGCATAATCCCAGTCAGTGCCAGTAAAAACTCGGCTACACAACCAAACAAAACAATGAGTTAACGCTAAATCCAATAGAGCAAACTTAAATCACACAAGGACACATAAAACACAACAAACTAGAAACAGATGTAAAGTCAGCCTGTTAGCAAGCCACTATTTGCCTTTTAGCAGGGCTTCGATGGCCTTTTTTACCTCTGCAAAACAGGGGCGCTGAGTCACATCCAACTGCATACATTCGTCTTTAATCGCATTCAACTTTTTATAGTGTTCAGGGCCAATCGAGGCACTCACATAGGCCGATGCATCCACATAGGCCAACAGATCCTCAATCAAGCAGCCCAGCGCGCGCACTTCAATCGCTTCCATCGCCAAGCGATCTACTGTAGACAGATTGCGTAAATTAGATGCCGCGCCAAAATCACCAAACAACAAGTTCATCTGTTGATTAACCATAATGTTATGGGCGTAGACATCGCCGTGGCTCACTTGCTTAGCGTGCATGTGCGCCATCGCATCGGCCAATTGGAGTGCAATCTTAGCCACATCATCAAGGCTAAACTGAGTACCTGCGTTAAAGGTATCACGGGTGCAGGTTGCCAAGCTTGGCGGTAAACCTAAATTGCTAAACCCGGGCGGGATGAGCTCCATCACTAAGCCCAATTGGTCTTTCTGGCTGATGTGCGCCACCACCTTAATAAGGCTCGGGTGATCTCCCGTTGTGAGGCAGCAATCTAACTCGTCGGCGGGATAACCATCGCTGGTCACCTCCCCTTTAAAGAGTTTTACCGCAATCTGTGATGACCCCGTCGCGGCGACCATGGCCTGATTCAACCAATCACCACGGTAAATCACCCCAGAGGCGCCTTCGCCCAGTTTTTCTGCCAACTTGATATCATGCAGAGTCACGTTTGCCACTGTGGCCACATCGGCATGGGGATCGACCAAGGTATGGCTGAACGGATTACCCGCAAAAGCGAGCCAAGTCAGCTTAGGCAAACCCAGTAGCCAAGCTGGCAACGCTTGCAGTTGATTGGCCGATAGACGCACTAATTCTAAGTTACGGCAATTGGCCATCGACTCGGGCAAAGCCGTTAACCGGTTGCCCGCTAGTGCTAATTTTTGCAGACGAGGTAAATCGCCCATAGCCGCAGGCAAGGTCTCGATGTGGTTATCGGTAAGGATAAGCCAGCGGGTTTGTGGCGGTAACGCGGCGGCAGTCACAGTGCGGATTTGATTCGCCTTAAAGCCAATCATCTCTAAATTCGCACAGCGCCCTAATGCCTCGGGTAAGTATTCGAAGCGGTTATTAGAAGCAAAGAGGATCCTTAAACGCGATAAACGGTGCAAGTCCTCGGGCAGAGTACTCAGTTGATTATTTGACAAATCGAGGATTTCGAGGCTATCGGCTAAGTCAAAAATCTCCCGCGGAAACTCGGTTAACTCCTCGACCAATTGTAAACGCGTGATCCCTTGTAACTGCCCTGCTCTTAACTGCGCTAACGTCTGCACTTTGCTACCCAAGTCAATGAAAAATCGCCACTATGGTAGCGCATTAATGGTTAAAGCTAAACGCAAGATATACAGCCAAAGTGCAGCACGATCGGCGCTAAACGGACGTTAAGCGGGCGTTAGGCGGGCGCTGCAAATAGGGGGAAACCGTGGGGAGCTATCCAGAAACGCGAAAACAGATTAGCATGTGCACCAATATGGAATGCCCAGTTAACTCATCACAGGACAATCATGCGGAAACATTTTCGCCAAACGCACTCTTTTACAGTGCTAATGCTGGCCATGTTCGTGGCCCAATTGAGCGGTTGCGCGACCACGTCGGCAAGCCCATCAACCACAGAATTCAGTGCCCCAGCAAATGATGTGAGTAACGGTAGCTACCACTCGCCACAACACCAGCAGCACACGCCACCCGCTGTGGTTGAGCAGTACAGCGACGTTTGGGAAAAGATCCAACACGCCAATACCATTGACGTACATGACGATGCCGAAGTGCGCAAACAGCGTAACTTTTTCGATGATAAACAGAAATTTATGAACCAAGTCGGCGAACGCGCCGAGCCCTTTTTATATTACATCGTCAGCCAGCTAGAAGCCCGTAACATGCCATTAGAATTGGCGTTATTACCCATAGTCGAGAGTGGTTACAATCCACTGGCACAGGCAAACGGCCCGGCTGGACTGTGGCAGATGATCCCAGCCACAGGGCGTAATTTTGGCTTAACGGTTAACTCTGCCTACGACGGTCGCAAAGATGCGCTGGCCTCAACCGATGCCGTGCTCGACTATCTACAGCATTTATACGACACCTTAGATCACGACTGGATCAACGCCGTCGCCGCCTACAATACTGGTGAATTGGTGATTAAAGCCGCCATCGACAAGAACAAAGCCAAGGGTAAACCGACGGACTTTTGGTCGCTGGGCATTCCGGCGAAACGCGTACAAACTGTGCCTAAGTGGCTGGCGTTTATTCAAATTATTCGCGCCCCTAATCATTACAATCTAAAAGTGCGACCGATTGCTAACCGCCCATTCTTGGATAGAGTACCAGCGCCCAATGGCGTGGATATCGGCCAAATCGCCAATGCGGCAGGGTTGAGCAAGGCAGAATTTAAAACCTATAACCCTGGCTTTCGCCAAGGCGTGATCCCGAGCAAAGGCAAATATCAAATCGCCTTACCGCTGGAAAACATAGGTCAATATCAGGAAAACCACGACAAACTCTACGCCCAAAAACGCTATGACAGCCAAAGCTACATCGTTAAATCCGGCGACAGCCTAGGCACAATCGCGGCCAAGTTTGATACGTCAGTCAAGGCATTAAAACAGGCTAATAATCTGACCTCCGACCGCCTCAAAGTCGGCCAAGAGCTCACACTATTAACGCCAATGGCGGCCAATGACAATGCGCCTGAACCCGCTAAAGCCAACACTAAGGCCGATAGCAAAGTCAACAGCAAGTCATCGACTAAAGCAAATGCCACTAGCACTAAAGCCACCAGCTCAAAATCGGCCGACAAACCAGCGGCAAAAGCGAAAACCTATAAAGTGAAATCCGGCGATTCACTGGATAAAATCGCCCGTAAGAATAAGGTCAAACTGGCTGATTTAATGAAGTGGAACCAGCTCAATGGCAAAAGCATTATTAAGCCAGGCCAAGAGCTGAAAATCAGCGAATAACACTTGCGATATTAACTGCAAAAAAGCCCAACAAAGCGCCAATTAAAAACGCTGTGTTGGGCTTTTTTGTGTCCCACACTTACAGGAAGAGTGGCTTGTGACTTGCGACTTGCGACTTGCGACTTGCGACTTGCGAAGAGTCACTTGCGAACAACCACTTCAAACCCATCTTTTAAAATAAGTCACTTAAAATACAACGCTGCTATTTTGTGTCTTTCTTCGCTAACCCAAGGGGATACAATTGCTGCTTAAACATGCCAACTGGCATGTAATCGCCAACGACACCATATTGCTCTGGCCACTCTTTCTGACCTCGAACGGCGGTCCCAAATAAGTAATCTAAAAATGAAAAGTGGGCAGCATAGTTACGATCGATAGCCGCCTTATCGGAAGCATGATGCCAATGGTGGAACTGCGGGCTGACGATTAAGTAACGTAGCCAACCGAAGTTAACTTGGACATTGGCATGATTAAAGACCGCCTGCACGCCAACGATAATCACATAAATACTGATGATGTCTTTAGAGAATCCCAAGATAAAAATCGGCGTGAGTACCAAACAACGAGTAGCGATCAACTCAAACATATGTTGCCGAGATCCCGCCAACCAATCTAAATGCTTGGCGCTATGGTGCACTGAATGGAAGCGCCACAGGAAAGGAATTTCATGGTAAGCGCGATGCGCTGCATATTGCATTAAATCGGCGACCAATAGGATCAACAGCAGTTGCAACACAAAGGGCAGACCCGCGATAAAGCCTTGCACTGTGCTGGAAATGGCCCAAGAAAAGCTCGACTGCACAAATTGGTTTGCCACCAATAATACAAATCCAATCGCTAAATGATTCACCAGAAAATGATTCAAATCCCCTTGCCACTCGGGTCTCAATATTGGCTGTTCAGGTTTATGGGGTAACCATTTCTCGATAAAAATGAAAATTAAGGTTGAGCCTAATAAGTCTAAAATAAACCAATCCAAACCCAGTGAGACCTTATGATTGGCAAAAGGCTCGACCTCGACTTGATGGCCACCGAAGGCGATCGCTAAGCTCACAAATACCCAAGCCACAAAGCCAAATCGTTTATTTTTATTTCGAATAAAATTCAATAAACCTAAGCTGCCCGACACCACCAAGGCGACAAATATCAAACTACGAATAACATCGACGTTATAGCTTTGGCGTAATTCGGGAGTGGTGAGATATTCGGGGAAATGAAATGCCAATACACCCAGAAACGATAATATGGCTAACATACACGCTATGGTGCCGCTAATACTGCCTTCACCAATTTGGAAATGGCCGTCTTTAAATCCTTTACTCATCACAGTGAACTCCTTTTCCTATTGTTGCTCGCGTTATCCACGCAACAGCGCTATTCACACAACAATCACTCAGCTTGATTTTTGCCGATTAGCCTACATTAACCCCACAACCACAATCAATAAAAAGCGCACGCTAAGAGAATAATGCTGAATCTATTAAGCCTCTCTAAAACCAACACCTAAAAAACAGCCCAAAAAAAGCGCTACCTAAGTAGCGCTCTTGTATTAGCTAAGTTTACTCACCTTAGCGGTTAGATCTTAATCAAGTTATAACCAAAGCTAGTCGCAGGATCTTTATTCAGCACCATAGTGACATTGTCTTCATTGCTGAAATCCATTAAATCGGATGCATAGACAACGGTTTTAGTGCCGTTTTCGACTGCGATGACTTTAATAGAATATTCGCCTGCTGGTACAGTCACTGACTGAGGGCTAGCTGGGTTGACCGCAGTGATTTTATTTACCGCAGTTTCAATCGTGTCATTTGCTTTTAAGAAATATACAGTGAGATTGCTTTTATCGGCAAAACTCACGATGTCAAACTTAAAGCTATAGGGACTTGGAGTCTGAGTTTGCTTCATCTCCATCGCCTTCACTTGGCTGCCCTGCTCTGTCGCCTGCTCGTAAATGAAGATGGTTTTAATATCATCTTGATTAAGGGTGATCAGCACATTGTCGAGTAATTTAGCTTGGCTAGTATGGTCAAGTACGCTCACACCAAAGTCATTAAACTCGGCGCCTTGGTAAGCTGTTACGCCGAAGGGGGCCACATTGCTAAATAGCGCTTCTTGCTTACTACTCACCACTTTCACATCGACATTATGTGCAGCCAAGCCATTGAATACCCTAAAATCTACACTGCTTTCGAGGGCGACATGGTTACGCACATTGGTGGTTGAGTCGACGCTGTCTAAACTGATTTTAGCGGCTGAAGCGCCAAAGCTTTCCCTTAAAATCAACTTATAAGGCACCTTGGTTTTAAAGTTAATGCTTGCCGTGGTGTAACTGATATTGGTCGTACCCGCCGCAGTCAGATAAATTTTATAGTCGCCTGTATCTAAAATCTGTGGTGTTGAAACCTCACCATAGGAGACGCTGCCTAGCATCACTGCATCGGCAAAGCCTTTATCCGCTTTGGCAATATAGGCATCGTAGGCAGGTGCATCAGTCGCAGTGTGTGCAATCAATAATTGCATCTTACTCTTGTCCGCTTCGGCATTTTGTTTATCGAGCTCGGTACGCGAGTAATTGATATTCAAAAGGGCTGGCGAGGCAAAATCCCCATGCAATACAAAGAAATGGTCGGTTGCCGTTTTTAAATCGATATTCTCTTTGTAGAGTGAAATATCTTTATTTGCCGCATCCTTACCCATCACCTCTACCTCACTCACACCGGGGGTAGATGTAAATCGTGGCATCGCATCTGCGTAGCTCACGCTTTCATAGGTTTTATCGCCAATCTTCAGCGCGGTAGCAGTGCTCCCCACTGTCGCATTATAGAATTGCACATAAGTATCAGTTTTAGAGGTATCCTCATCCTTGTCATTATCAGAACCACCGCAAGCGGTCACGCCTAAACAGGCGAAGGTCAAAACCGCGAATCCCTTTAGCTTACTTTTTATCATTGTTTCCCTCATTAGCAGACAAAAATTCAGTTCAGTCTACGCAGTTATACAATGACAACAATGGCAATTTCCACTAAAAACAAAAACAAATATTTCACAAACTCAAACACTTAACAAACATTTCAATAACACACCAAATACTGATACAAACGCCACTTTTCAGGCCCTTAATTGATACAAATGCGGTTGCTGATACCTTAGTTCACATCTACAAAAACGCATCTGCTCCAGAGAAATAATGCTGGCATATCGAATACCCTCTTTTAGGTTATTGCGACCATGGAGAAATCATCCGCAGTTGGTGCAAACCTTGTTCGACTTATGCGATTGAGTTACTCTCGCACCGCCAATTAAGCCTTTGGGATGGATAGGGTTTGCAAGGGATTCTCAACTACTACAAACAGTGTTTTCAACACGATAGTGCTGAAATTAACCTTTGGTCTAGCCACAAACTTGCTGAGCAAGAAAAGCTATTGCTCCAAGGAGAAGACGAGTTAAGCAGTGGCTTTCTACCACGCTTGCCGGTGCCATTTGCCCAAGCCTCTGCATTAATGGCGCGTAGTGCCTTGTATCTACGTGAAAAAGTACTATTGCACTGTTGTTTTTTTTTCTGCGGCACTGTCGAGCTTAATGGCGAAAAACGTAAAGTCGTCACGCCACTGCTGTACCGTGAATGCCAGTTACAACTTGATGGCAATAACATTTACCTCGAATCTAATAACAGCTTCTCTGGCGGCGGGCCATTCACCATCAATGAAGCCCTGTTAGAAAAATTAGTCGTTGAAGGACACAGCTTAAGTCAAGAGTTACGCGATAATCCAACTGATGTCAGTGGCTGGATAGCTTGGCTCCGGGCGGGCCAAGCCGATGTTGATACCAGTCATTTATTGCATTTTCCCAAACTGATCGATGAGACTGAATTCACTGGCTTATGCCGTAAACGTGGGCGGTTTATGGTTAGTCGCAGCCAAATTATTCTTGCAGAGCGTTCACAGGCAAGTCGCGGCATATTGCACGAACTCGACAGTCTCATCACAGCGCCCTCACACTCTGCGCCGCTTCAAGCGCTTTTTGGGCAAGCGCCAACTCGAGATTCAGTTAGTCACAATGTCGATACCCAAGAGCATTACCTTCCTGGGCTATTAAGCCGCGCCCAAATTCAGGCGTTAAAGATAGCGGCCAATCAAACTTTGGGGCAGATCTCAGGCCCACCCGGAACAGGTAAAAGTTATACCATAGCCACAGTGGCGGCGGAGCAGGTATTAAGGGGGAAATCTGTCCTCATCGTCGCCCATACCGATGTTGCCGTTGATGTGATTGCCGATAAGTTAGAGCAACAATTCCAGCTAGGTAGCAGTCTTATCCGAGCCGGCTCGCCGCAGTTTATTAAAGTCCTTAAAAACCAGATAGATGAAATGCTACATGGTCAGCACCCAGCGACTGATGAAACCATTTCAGATATCTTACTACTCAATGCAAAACAGCAACTTAATACTGTGACTCGCGAGCAAACCAAAATGGAAGCCGGTTTTATACACCATTGCCGCCACGCCATACGTCGCGGCCAAAAACTGGCGACCTTACAACAAGGACAATCACGCTGGCGCTTAGGATTTTACAACTGGGCTTACCGTGCCGGGATCAAACAGTTTGCTCAGCAATGGGATGTGCTCGATAAATTAACCGCCCTTATCGCCCAAAAAGAAGACTTAAGCCTCAAATACTTACAATTGGCCACTCACTATCGATTAAACCAATTACTCAAACATAAGCGCAGTACGCTGGTGAGTTTTGCCAGTGCACTTCGCGCTCGGCAGTCCGCTAAGCAACTCGACGGTTTCTACAAAACGGATTTTGATGCCTTAAAGCAAACCTTTCCCATTTGGTTATCGAGCCTTGCCAGCTTGCATAAAGTGCTGCCCATGGAGCAGCAAATGTTTGATCTAGTGATTATTGATGAAGCCACCCAAGCCAATATTGCCGCATGTTTACCGGCCTTACAGCGGGCAAAAGCGGCACTGGTGGTGGGCGACAGTAAACAGCTGCGCCATTTCTCGTTTTTATCCCGCGCAAAACAAACCCAAATCCAAACCCAACTTGGACTTGCTGCGGATTGCCGCGGCCTAATGAGCTACCGTGATGCCAGTATGCTCGACTTAGTATCACAATCCCTTGCGAGCCAATCCCAAGTGGTATTTTTAAATGAGCATTTTCGGAGTAAACCTGAGCTGATCCAATTTAGTAATCAGCAGTTTTATCAAGGTATGCTGAAGATTATGCAGCACAGACCCTGCACAAGTTCAGGGCACTTACACAGAGTCCAGGTGACTGGCAACCGTCATAGCAAGGGCATTAACGCCATAGAAGCTGAGGCATTAATTGAAAAGTTAGCTCAACTGATTGATGAACAAGAGAATGCATTAGTGCCCGCCAGCATTGGAGTGCTCTCCTGTTTTCGCAATCAGACTGAGTATTTATCCCAGCAGATCCTCGCACGCTTTAGCACGCAGCAAATAGAACGTCATCAATTGAGGATTGCCACGCCCTTTGGTTTTCAAGGGGAAGAGCGCGATATTATGCTGCTGTCGTTTAGCATTACGGCCAATGACAGCCGCGCCGCCGTGTATTTAAATCGAGCCGATATGTTCAATGTCGCCATCACCCGCGCTAAACAAATGCAGTGGCTATTTTTATCGGTACAAGAGCATGAGCTCCCCAACAATAATTTACTGGCAACTTACTTAGCATCGGCGGGCCAATTTCAAGCGGCACACAATTATGTCGATGCACTCGATACCTTTGGCCAGTCGGTGGCACAGGCGATTGAAGAAAAAGGGATTACAGTATGGCGCGCCTACCATATGGCGGGGCTGGAACTGGATATTCTGTGCCGTTATGGTGACCAATATTTAGCGATAGATTTAATCGGTTACCCAGGACCATGGGCGGACTTTTTCGATATTGAACTGTATAAACTGTTACAGCGTGCGGGGATTAAACTCATCCCCGTCAGCTACGGACTGTGGTGTCAGCAGCGGGAACTGTGTATCCAACAAATCTGCAATCAATTTAAGCTAGAACAATCGAATTAAGCAATAAGCATCTCACGGATGACATCCCAGTTGACGACCGATGAAATAGGCCAAGACTGAACGTTGGAGGTAGAACAAAATATCCCCTGCACTGGCTAGCACAGGGGATATGGCGGTAAATGATCAATCTTCTATTCTATGCACCAACACTCATTGCTGAGGTTCAAGTGGTGCAGGAAGGACTTGGATGGTTAAACTGCCATCAGCTGGCAAATATTGCTGTGCCAGTTTACTGAGCTCTGCCGGTGTCATCTTCTGTGCCAACGCTTGTCTTTGTTTAAAGGTGGCAAAGCGTCCAGGATAACTCTGGGCATTTGATGCCAAATCTAACCAAAAACCATTGCTCTGCGGCGCGGCTTGCATCCATTCAAGCACAGGTTGGCGGGCTCGGTTAAGTAAGTCTTCGCTAATCCCCTGCGGCTGCTTCACTTGGTTAACTGCAGCGGTGAAATACTCGGAAACCGTTGGCAACATGGCTTGAGTCGTCACGCTAAATAGAACGAGATAACCATATCCGCTGGCATTGAGATCATTGTAAGAAAAGGCCGATGGCGAATAACTCGCGCCCGCTTTTTCTCTCACATTTTCCGTTAATAGGATGCTGAGCACTTGCTCCAACAATCCCAGTCCAGCGTGTTGGCTTAGGTGAGTCATATCCGTTGTTGGCCACACCATGGCCAGCGCCGCTGAATCTGGATGACCATAGTGTGTTAACGTCATCTTAGCCGGCACTTTCGGGAACACAGGCACTAGCGATTGGCCATTTTCAGTGGGGCTGCGTTTGATTGCCCCGAGAGTTTCAGCCACTGCAGCGATGGCGCTGGCTTCGTCAAAATCACCCACTATGGCGATTTCAATTGCCCCTTGTTCGACGGCTGAATGGAAACTCGGCGCCAGCTCTGCAAACTGACGTTTTAAAATTTCTTCCGGTTCACCATAACCATAACGTTTATCACCACTGTGGGAGATGCGGGCAAACTGATTAGAAAACTCAGTTTGCGGGTTGCTATGGAGACTTTGCTGCTCGGCAATCACTTGCTCGCGGAACAATTGCTCAGCCTGCTTATTCATGCCGGGTTCAATCAAAAAGGCCGTCATTAAACCGAGCTGCGTGCGCAGTTCTGCAGCATTGGTACTAATCTCACCGCCAAAACTCTGCTCACGCACGCCTAGGTTGATGGAAATATCTTGCCCAGCAAAAATCTCCTGCAGGCTTTCATTATCATGGGCCTTGAGTCCACCCTGCACAAACGCACTGTTAAACAGATAAGATAAGCCATCTAACTCAGGGAATGGCACTTCACCAAAGCCTATGTTGAGGCTGACCAAAGTAGTGCCTTTATTAAAGTCAGTAGGCTTAAGATTAAGGCGCACGCCATTGGAAAATTGTAGCTGGCGGATGCCTGTTTCGGCATCGCGACTATCGGCGATTAACTTGCCTTGATCGCCAAATTGAGTGTATGCAAACTCATCAATCGCCTTAGTTGCTGGCGCACTCACAGCTTGTTTGCGGCTTTTCTCATAGCTAGCGATAAGCTGTTTTTCAACATTTTCGATGGGCTTATTGCTCGTCAGATACAGATACGGCGTAGCATTCCATGTCTGATTAAACACTTGCTTTAGCTTTTGCGGCGTCACTGTTGGCAGTATTTTTTCAAAAAATGCCAGCTGCCACTCAGGCTCTACAGGCACGCGATTTTCCGCGACCGAATACACTAACCCCTCGGCAATATTCACACTGTGGATAGTAGTGCTACCCGCTGCGCTGAGCTGATACCCTTTGTGCATACGTTTGATTTGTTGGTCAATTTCCTGCTGACTAAAACCAAACTCTTGTGCTTGGCGCAGGGTTTGCTCCAATATTGCTATGCCCTCTTGCCAGTTATTCTCCTGCGTACCTAAGCTCATTTGAGTGCCATAGGCGATATCAAATTGATCCCCAACCTGCAGGCTAACGCCAGATAAACCTTGGCTATGTAGTAACTGCGACTCCATTCTGCGATACAAGATGCCGTGGGCGAGTTCAAGCAGTATTTCCTGCTTTCGCACGGCAGGGCTGTCGGCAGGGTATGCCATAGGCTTGAGCATACCGAGGGAAACCGAGGTCGATAGGCTAGGATCGAAAAATGCCGCCGCATCGACGCGTTGACGCTCTGCGACAGTGCCTAGCGCTTGCGGCTTAACCTTCGCCGCCAAAGGCGCGGCCTGCCAACTGGCAAACTGTTGTTTTATCTTTTGTTCAACTGCGGCTACCTCGATATCACCCACCACAATTAAGGTGGTGCGTGAGGGCGTGTAAAAACCTTGGTATAAAGACAGCAGCGTCTCGCGAGTAGCATTCTTGATGCTGTTCGCCTCACCCACAGGTAAGCGCTTTGACAACAGTGTATCTGGCATTAAAAACTGTAATTGATTGCGGTAATTCTCCAGATCCGCACCGCTACGCTCACGCAGTTCAGCCAATACCACCGCTTTTTCACGCTCGATAAGCGCCGGGTCAAGTAATAAATTACTGCCAATTTCGCGCATTAAAAACAAAGCGGTATCGACTTTATCTTGGCTATTACTTGGCAAGTTGAATTGATAAACCGTCTGCTGAAACTCAGTCACAGCATTGGTATCGGCGCCAAAACTCAGACCAAGACGCTGCAATGTCGGGATCATCTCCCCCGCAGCCAAACCCGTCGAGCCATTAAAGGCCATGTGTTCAAGAAAATGCACTAACCCCTGCTCGGTATCAGACTCCACCACTGAGCCCACGTCCACCCGCATGCGTACTATGACAGCCTGCTCTGGCGTCTTATTGCTCACTAATAAATAGCGCATGCCATTGGCAAGTTCACCGGTCTGGATTCGCCCACTCATGGGCAAGTCAGCCGTCCCCATCCACAGCGGATCTTCGCTCGCCTGTAGCGGCAACGCCACACTTAATAATGCCAGCAGTAACCACTGACGCATCAAACTAATCACCTTGAAATTGTTCATTAAAATTCGCACTTTCCCCCCAAAATCAAATAAGAAACCTAGGAAGCGCACACCTAAGTTTCAGATAAAATAAGCTTTCACTATAGTACCTAAAGCACTTTAAGTCACAAAATCAATACCTTATGCCGTACTAAAAATAGTTTATAGCCTTGATATTTAGCAGGAATATCTTGAAAAATAAGCGCGAGAGGGGATAGGGCAAAGGATAGTATTCAGTAAGCTAACAAAATTAGCTTATACCAACCGTATTAGTTCCCAGATGTTGGCAGTGACTTTAAAAAAGCAGAATATAAGTGATTAGAAATATATCCCGCTATCATATTCAGAAATTTAAACTAACAAGGTGAGAGCATAAATAATCATCGCCCAATAGAAACAAAACAGAAAAATCCATATCCAATTCAACCAAGTTAAGCGTGAATTATCAGGATATTCCACAGATTCAAGCGCAAAATTAACTGCTTTTTGAGCTTGATACAGCGGATATAAAACAGCTAATGGAACAAATATTGATGCCACAACTAATGATATTGGCAACGTATCAATTTGATTAAGAATTCCGCCAACGACTAACAATACAACATAAAATGTCGCCATAGCTGAGCTATTCCAGCGATACTCTCGATTATCTTCTTTAATGTATTCACTAATATAAACAAATAGAGAATGTGTATAAAAGATAGAAAAAAAGCTACGCGCTATTGGCCATGCATCTAAGTCATAGTAATTTTTTAAAGCCTGCCACTGTTTATAAAACCAATAAACTTGGTAGAGACCAAAGGTCGCAATAAACATGATAATTAACTTGGTCAGTGATACATGAAACAGCGGTACCCCATGGGTTTTAACCTCTTCCGTTGTTAACCTAGCATCACTTTCTAGCGAACTGTTTTCCTGACGAATCACTTCTTCCATGGTGGGGGAAATTCCTTTATTTTTCTCAATTATCTCAATGTTAAATAGCTCTATTGCTTTCAATTACATCATCTAAAACTGATGCGAGTAACATTCTAATCCACAATGTAAAATTTGTTAACATAATTTGGGTGGTACTTGGCGTTATGAGTAACTAAAATACTGCTAAGAACAACGACAGCCTAGTTGCTGCTAAACGAGATAGGCGCCTGCAGAATGAGAGTGAAGAGTGTTAATTAGATAGCGTGTCACTCCGACAGAACGTCTGTATCACTTTCGTAGAAAAGGAAATATTATCGAAAGCATTAACTATTTTTGAATACACGTGAAATCAGCGCGATAAACATAAGTCATGCATGTCATTTCGATAAGGCGAATAGTTTGTTGCAGCACATACACTCGGAATATTTGAATACCCTACATGGAAGTCGTTCTGTTTAGTGAATAGAAGGATCGGCAGTCCGCCTTGGTCGCCTCTTGATTGAAGCTCTGAATTGAACCCTCACTATTTTTAGCTTTCAAAATCACAACCAAGTTGAGATATCTCTACTCATGGCATCTAGGAAAAACAACGTCATGGATAGCTCCTCAATGACAAAATGCAAAAGCCCTACGAATATGCGCAGGGCTTTTGTTTTATCACTCAACTGAGATCCTAAAACTGTTGAAACCAACGTTGGATCTGCTGTGGATCTTTGCTTTGCGTTAACGACAGCATCAACAAAATACGGGCTTTTTGCGGGTTAAGATTACCTGCTGCAATAAAACCATATTTAGCGTCGTCTATTTCGGCATCGAGTGTCGTTGCACCAGTGGGCACTCGACTAGAGCGAACGACTAAGGTGCCTTTTTGACTCGCTTTAGCTAAAACATCGAATATAGAGTGGTAGATATTACCGTTACCCACACCGGCACTGACTATGCCATCAAAACCCGCTTCAACCATGGCTTTGGCTGGTAAATCACTGGCATTGGCGTAGTTATACACTATGCCTACCTGCGGTAACTTGTCGAGTTTGCTGACATCAAAAGGCGTCTGCGTAGTATGTTGACGCTCAGTATTACCCATGTACTCAATCTTGCTGTTATGGATCACGCCAAGCGGGCCAAAGTTAGGCGCGGCAAAGGTATGCACACCTGTGGTATTCGTCTTAGTGACGTCGCGGGCGTTCAATACGGTATCGTTCATTACCACTAATACACCTCTACCTTTAGATTCAAGGTTCGCGGCGGTTGCGACGGCGTTATACAGATTCATTGGACCATCGGCACTCATGGCGGTTGATGGACGCATAGCGCCAACCAGTACCACAGGTTTATCGCTCTTGATGGTGAGGTTTAGAAAATAAGCGGTTTCTTCTAAGGTGTCGGTGCCGTGGGTGATGACGATACCGTCGACCTCTTTATCGGCCAGTAACAGATTGATGCGCTTGGCTAACGCTAGCCAAACTTTATCGTTCATGTCCTGCGAACCGATTTTAACCAGTTGCTCACCTTGAATATCGGCAAGCTGTTTCATTTCAGGCACGGCCGCAATTAAGCTACTAATGCCCACTTCGCCAGCCTGATAGTTAGACTCAGTGGCCGATTGCCCTACTCCGGCAATGGTGCCACCCGTGGCAATGATCCGTACCTGTGGAAGCGCCTGCGCCGCAGAGGAGAGAACTAACCCTAAGGTGACCGAGAGCAAGAGCTTACGCATTGAAAAATTCATGCTTACATCCTTTTATTAATAATAAACGCTCCACAGTGTGCACTATTATTTAAGTCTAACCGTGATAATTCTCACTAAAATGAAATAACAAATTTAGCGTTATCTAATTGATTATTTAAAACTTAAATAAAACACCATGCATTTATTATTGAGTAGATTTAACTAATCAATGATTATTCGCGACTGATAAAGTGGAAATTAAATAGCGTACGGTTTATTTAGATTCAAAAACACTTGAGTAAATATGTCGCCGATTGGTTAACAAATAACAAATCTATAGCTAATTTGCATCAAAAAGTAATAGCTCACACTAGCTAACCGAGTTGAGATGCTTATCTAATAAACAAAACAAATCTACCATTTCAAACAGTTAAGTGATCCCCATCTAAATCCTGTTATTGCCAAAGCGTTAAGATCTGTGTCGATAGTCAAGGAGACGATTCTCCTTCATGTTTTCGATGAGTTATTTTTGAAGTGTTACGCATACTTATGTACGCACCACAACTCAATACTCGGAGATATATCTTACTATTAACCGGATTTAATAGGATCGAAATGAAAGATACTAATAGCGTACGGATCGAAGAAGATTTATTGGGAACGAAAGAAGTGTCCAATGAATTTTATTACGGCATACATACATTACGTGCCATCGAAAACTTTAAGCTGAGTAATCAAAAAATTTCCGATGTACCTGAATTAGTCCGTGGCATGATGCTAACAAAGAAAGCAGCTGCCATGGCCAATAGCGAATTAGGCGCTGTAAGTCCTGAAATCGCTGACAAGATTATTGAAGCGTGCGATTTGATACTCACAACGGGCCGATTTGTGGATCAATTCCCAGTCGACGTGTATCAAGGGGGCGCAGGCACTTCAGTCAACATGAATACCAATGAGGTATTAGCCAACGTTGCACTGGAGATCATGGGGCTTGAAAAAGGCCGTTACGATGTCATCAATCCTAATGATCATGTCAACAAGTGCCAATCGACCAACGATGCCTATCCAACAGGCTTCCGTATTGCGGTCATCAACAGTACCGATATTCTGCTAGATGCATTAACTGACCTTATCAGTGCCTTCGACACTAAAGCCGCAGAGTTTAAAACCGTCTTAAAAATGGGCCGCACTCAGTTGCAAGATGCCGTGCCTATGACCTTAGGCCAAGAGTTTCATGCCTTTGCTGTCACACTGCGAGAAGAAATTAAGTCCATCAAGCGTTGCCAAGAATTACTGTTAGAAGTGAACTTAGGCGCAACGGCTATTGGTACCGGCCTTAACACGCCAGTGGGTTATTCCTCACTCGCCATTAAACATCTGGCTGAAATCACTGGCCGCGCTTATGTGCCAGCGGAAGATTTAATCGAAGCGACCTCCGATTGTGGCGCCTACGTCATGCTGCACAGTGCGATTAAGCGCATGGCGATTAAAATGTCCAAGATTTGTAATGACCTACGCTTACTGTCATCGGGTCCACGTACAGGTCTGAAGGAAATCAATCTGCCTGAATTACAAGCGGGTTCTTCTATCATGCCAGCCAAGGTTAACCCTGTGATCCCTGAGGTCGTCAATCAGGTTGCCTTTAAGATTGTCGGCAACGATATCACTATCACTATGGCCGCCGAAGCGGGCCAGTTACAGCTTAACGTCATGGAACCTGTGATTGGTCAGGCGATGTTTGAGTCACTCAGTTTAATGGGTAATGCCTGTATTTCCCTACGTGAGAAATGCGTTGAAGGTATCACTGCAAACCCAGAGATCTGCATGGCCCATGTGATGAACTCCATCGGGATCGTGACCTACCTTAACCCCATCATCGGCCACCATGAGGGTGACATCATCGGCAAGATTTGCGCCCAAACGGGTAAAAATGTCCGTGAAGTGGTACTCGAACGCGGTTTGTTAACGGTTGAAGAACTCGATGACATTCTCTCGATTGAAAACCTGATGAATCCTAAGTATCAAGCTAAACGCAGCAGCAAAGCCAAAGTGTAACTCAGTGGGGCTGGGGAGCCTTTCCCAGCCCAAAACTCGATGATTCAAGAATAAGCCTGCGCATAGTGAATATGCTCAGGCTATTGAAATTAAAAACAAAATAGAGTTAACACTATGATTATATTAGAGATAATTATCGTACTCGGGGCCATTTACCTAGGTGCAAGGATGGGTAGCATGGGAGTCGGCTTTGCGGGCGGTGTCGGGGTACTGATACTGACCGCAGGGATGGGACTCAAACCGGGCAATATTCCGATTGATGTGATCCTCATCATTATGTCGGTTATCACCGCGATTGCGGCCATGCAAGTATCAGGAGGGATGGATTATTTAGTCTCACTGGCAGAAAAATTATTACGTAAACATCCAAAACAAATCACTTTTCTGGCACCTGTAGTCACTTATTTCATGACACTCTTTGCAGGAACAGGCCACACAGCATTCTCAACCTTACCTGTTATTGCCGAAGTCGCAAAAGAGCAAGGTATTCGTCCCTCTCGTCCTCTTTCTATCGCCGTTGTCGCGTCCCAAGTCGCCATTACCGCCTCACCAATTTCAGCGGCAGTCGTGTTCTTCTCAGGCATTCTAGAACCCTTTGGCGTGGACTATTTAGTACTGTTAGCCGTATGTATTCCTTCAACTTTCTTAGCCTGTATGGTCGGCGCCGTTGTTGCTAACTTAATGGGTAAAGAGCTGGCTGATGATCCTATTTATCAAGACCGTTTAGCTAAGGGCTTAGTTAAAACACGCGGTAAAACGGAGATCAAGATTAAAGCCGGCGCAAAACGATCTGTGATGATTTTCTTGCTGGCGATTGCGGCTGTGATGGCTTATGCCACTGCGATATCTGACAAAGTCGGCTTGATTGTTGACCCTGTACTGCCACGCGATGCCGCCATTATGGTGCTGATGCTCACGGCAGCTGCAGCTATCACGATTTTCTGTAAGTTAGACGCAAGTGAAATCTCCAATGCGGCCACCTTCAAATCGGGCATGTCAGCCTGTGTTTGTGTGTTAGGTGTGGCTTGGTTAGGCGATACCTTAGTGTCGAATCATATCGAGGAAATCAAAGATTTAGCAGGCACCTTACTGCAAAGTCAGCCTTGGTTATTGTCGGTAACCCTGTTCTTTGCCTCCATGTTGCTCTACTCCCAAGGCGCAACCACTAAGGCGCTGATGCCTGCGGCCTTAGCCATTGGCGTGAGTCCTTTAACTGCCGTTGCCTCTTTCGCCGCCGTCAGCGCGCTGTTTGTATTGCCCACTTATCCTACGCTACTGGCTGCGGTTGAGATGGATGATACCGGCTCGACGCGGATTGGTAAGGCGGTATTTAACCATCCGTTCCTGGTCCCTGGCGTAGTAACGATTGCCACCAGCGTGGCATTGGCCTTCCTGTTTGGCGGCATGATGCTGTAGCGCAACTTTACCCAAAGTGTTCTAAGGGCTAATGCCAATAATTGGATTAACCCTCTTCTTTTAATCTGGATCTAAAGACTTTGTGTTGGCGTGATGCAGGTACATTCACGCCACAACAAACCTGGTAAGAGGTGAATTAATGTCAGCGAAAACGCGTGTTCCTACCGCCATTAACGGCGGACCATTTGGCCAAGCCTGGTCGGCTAAAGCAGACTGCTTACAAAGTGCGACAGGGCTTATATTGGGTATTTTCCTGTTATTTCATATGCATTTCGAGGCGAGCATTTTATTTGGTAAAGAAACCTTCTTTCACATGGTGCAATTCTTAGAAGGCAGTATGTTTAGCTCGACGGGTCATGGCTTCCCCATAGTGACCAAGATCATTTCAGTCATTATGCTGGTGATTGTTGCAGTACATGCCGCCACCGCACTACGTCGTTTTCCAGTGCAATTAGGCCAATGGCGAGCAATGCGTGGCTTCATGTCGAGTATCAAGCATAGAGATACCCAAGCATGGTTCTGGCAAATGATCACCGGGTTCTTACTGTTTTTCTTAGTGTCAGCCCATCTCGCCACTATGATTTTAAACCCTGATATTGGCCCTCACCTTTCGGCCGAAAGGGTTTACCACGATAACGCTTGGCTCTTATATGCGGTGTTTTTACCTATCGTGTTATTCCACGGCATCGTTGGTTTATACCGAGTGATATTAAAGTGGGGTGTGAGTAGTAACCGCCCACTTATCCGCACTATAGCGCAAGTATTGATCGTCTATTTATTGTGTTTAGGCACATTAAGCCTAGTGACCTATATCAATATTGGTATCGAATTAGTTCTGCCAGTACAACCGTTTATTCCTCAGTAATGGGCATGACGCTATCGGCGCACTTAGCCTGTATAGCAATACAAACAACATACGGATCCTCCTCTGATACATAGTTGCCGCGCATCTATGCCCGAGGAGTGCAATGATAAATCCATGAAATGTTATCTAAATTATTAGATAAGGATCTGATTTGAAAATCATTTATACAGACTCATTAGTCATTGGCGCAGGATTGGCAGGCCTCAGAGTCGCGATTGCCACCAAAGAGCGAGGCCTAGATACCTTAGTGCTATCGTTAATTCCCGCAAAACGTTCACATTCGGCCGCCGCACAGGGCGGAATGCAAGCCAGCCTAGGCAATACCGTTAAAGGCATGGGCGATAACGAAGACATTCACTTTCAAGACACAGTCAAAGGTTCTGACTGGGGTTGCGATCAAGACGTCGCCCGCATGTTTGCCCACGTTGCACCTAAAGCGATCCGCGAACTCACCAACTGGGGCGTGCCTTGGTCGAGGATTTCCGCCGGCCCGCGCGAAGTCATCATGAACGCGCAAAGGGTAACGCTCAATGAGGCCGAAGAAGCTCACGGCCTGATCAATGCCCGCGATTTTGGTGGCACAAAAAAATGGCGTACTTGTTACACCGCCGACGGCACTGGCCACTCTTTACTGTATGCAGTGGATAACCAAGCCATTTCTATGGGCATTCCAGTACACGAACGGATTGAAGCCCTGTCGCTTATCCATGACGGCAAGCGTTGCCATGGGGTGATTGCCCGCTGTTTAGTCACAGGTGAACTGCGCGCTTATGTCGCCAAATCCACCACTATCGCCACCGGCGGTTATGGCAAGATTTATGAAATATCGACCAATGCCACCATCTGCGAAGGCATAGGCCAAGCGTTAGCACTCGACACAGGTGTCGCCACCTTAGGCAATATGGAAGCGGTGCAGTTTCACCCTACCGCCATAGTGCCCGCGGGGATTCTTACCACTGAAGGATGTCGTGGTGATGGCGGTATTCTGCGCGATAAAGACGGTCATCGCTTTATGCCAGATTACGAGCCAGAGAAAAAAGAACTCGCCTCCCGCGATGTGGTTTCCCGCCGCATGACAGAGCATATGCGCAAAGGCAATGGGGTCGAAAGCCCTTATGGCCCTCATCTATGGCTGGATATTACGCAGCTGGGCCGTGAACATATCGAAACTAACCTGCGCGAAGTGAAAGAGATTTGTGATTACTTCCTTGGTATCGATCCTTGCAAAGATTGGATCCCCGTCCGCCCTACCCAACATTACTCTATGGGCGGCGTGCGCACCAATGCCACCGGCGAAAGTCCACAACTCAAGGGGCTGTTCAGCGTCGGAGAAGCGGCCTGTTGGGACATGCACGGCTTTAACCGTTTAGGCGGTAATTCGGTGGCAGAAACTGTGGTCGGCGGCATGATCATCGGCAAATATGTGGCTGATTTTTGTGAGAATAACGATTTAGAAATTGATACCGCGCTGACTCAAAAATTCATCGATAAATTGCAGCAAGAAATCGATGGGCTGGTCGAAGGCAATGGCACAGAAAACCCCTTCCAAATAAAGAAAGAAATGCAACGCATCATGATGAACTACGTCGGGATCTTCCGTAATGGACCCGAATTAGATAAAGCCATCAAAGGCTTGAAAGACTTAATGCTGCGGGCAAAAAATCTCGGTCTTAAATGTAAAAAACGTCACGCTAATCCTGAGTTAGTCGAAGCACTACGCGTCACGCGTATGTTGAAAGTGGCCCTCACCGTCGCCTGTGGCGCAGAGGCTCGCACCGAAAGTCGCGGCGCCCATTCACGGGAAGATTACCCACAACGCAATGATAAAGATTGGCTTAACCGCACACTGGCAACTTGGCCAGATGCCGAGTCACTGGAACCTGTGCTGCGTTATGAAGCGTTAGATGTGATGAAAATGGAGCTACCACCGGGATACCGAGGCTACGGCAACGATAACACTATCGCCCATCCTGATACCGAAAAACGCGTACAAGAAATCAATCAAGTGCTCGCGCGCTTAGGTGACGATCCCGATAGAAACACACTGCAGCGAGCCCTAATGCCATACGAGCTGCCAAGTCATCTGCAGGCTCCCAATGGACGCCTCAGCGATACCTTAGCGATCACTCCAGCCCAACCGGTAGGGAATAAACCACTATGAGCCGTCAAATCAGCTTTAATATCTTCCGCTACGATCCGCAAGATGGCCAAGACAAGCCAAAGATGGAACGTTATCAGTTGACTGAAACACCGGGCATGACAGTGTTTATCGCCTTGAATCAACTGCGTGAACAACAAGATCCCTCGCTGCAGTTCGACTTTGTCTGCCGCGCGGGCATCTGTGGCAGTTGCGCCATGGTGATCAATGGTTTCCCCACATTGGCCTGTCGCACGTTAACGGCGAATTATCCCAATGGCGAAATCACCCTAATGCCACTGCCCGGCTTCGAACTGATTGGCGATTTGTCGGTGAACACAGGCAAATTTATGCGCGAATTAGCCGAACGCTTAAAACTCTGGCTGCACCCTAAACCCGATGATCAGGACATTCATCACCTCGAAAATCCAATGGCACCTGAAGAAGCCGCGCGGATCTATGAGCTAGAACGCTGCGTCGAATGTGGCGTTTGTGTGTCAGCCTGCGCCACCAAACAAATGCGTGACACCTTTGTTGGCGCGGTTGGCATGATGAAAATTGCCCGCTTCGAAATGGATAGCAGAGACAGCCGCAGTGCGGATGATTTCTACCATGTGATTGGCAATCAAGACGGCGTCTTCGGTTGTATGACGCTACTCGGCTGCCAAGATAACTGCCCTAAAGATTTGCCGCACATGCAGCAGATTGCTTACCTGCGCCGCAAAATGGCCGCAAGCATACTCTAGTTGTCCTTAACCTAAAGTCCCGCTGCGTTAGCGGGGTTTTAAGGCAACACCTTTCCCAAACCAGCGGGCAAATCATATCTGCCCGCTGCAGATATGCGACGCCTTGCCTCTGAGCGAGACGCCTCCTTGAGCACTATCACAAGTGCAGATCCTTACTACTAGCAGTACTGTTCCATCGGCAACAAAATCCATTAACGGCAAGCTAGTAGTTGTTATGTAAGGAAACATAAATGAAGCAGTTCAAACTAACATCAGCCGTGCTTGTGCTGAGCTTTGCCACACCTATCTTTGCTGTTCAAGCCAATGATACCGCTGCAACCAATGACGAGTTACGCACTGAATTACAACAAATTCAGCAAAGACTCGCCATGCTCGAAGCCCAAGAAAAAGAGGCATCGATTTTATCGGATACTCAGTTTAATTTTTATGGTTCTTTACGCCCGACTTTCGGCCTGACCCATACTAACTCGGACGATGTGTGGGATGTGGGCGATGCGAACTCGCGAATTGGCTTTGCCGCAGAACACCAACTTGGCAATGGCTTAGTCGGGTTTGCGAAAGGGGAATTTAAGGTCGATATCAAAGATGACGGCGACTTTGGCGATGCGCGCAAAGCTTATGTTGGATTAAAGGGATTTTTTGGTAGCGTAGCCATAGGTAAACAAGCCGTCACCCAGGAGATCATTTCCGATCCCGTCGACATCTTTAACCGCTCAGGAACCCCACTCGCCTATGACAGTGCGAGCCCCTTCAGGCTCAATAATCTCGTGACCTATCGTAAAGAATTTGGCGATCTGTTGTTTTCGGCCGATGCACAATTCGATGGCAATAAAGGCAGTGGCGGCAGCGACTTCGTTAACGCGGGTATCCGTTATAAAACTGACCTAATCTATATAGCCGCAGCTTTTTATAACAAAGAGTTAGACGACGGCAAAGATGAGAACACTGTCGGCGTCACCCTAGCAAAAAGTTTCAATGCCTTGTACCTCGCGGCTGCCTATCAAAACATTGAAAAAGACGACATTGATGGAACCACATTGGATGGCTCAACATTAGATGTGGTCGCCAGCTACCCCATCACTGACAGCTATAAAATCAAGCTGGGCGTGTCCAGATACGACGATGGCGGCAATGACATCACCTCTGCTAAATACAACGCCTATAACACTACGCTTGAGTGGCATAAAACACCGCAATTCAGCACCTTCATCGAATATCAAAAGACAGATTTTGAATACCGCGAAACCAATGACCAAATCATGCTGGGCATGCGTTATAACTTCGATTACACGTTCTAAGTTTTATCTCAAGCGTATAGTCATGTGAGTGAAGGGTTTAACGGCTTCACGGCATAAAGACTAAAAATATAAAGACCAGAAACAACAAAGCCACGACTCGCGTGGCTTTGTTCATTAAAGACGATACCATCTTTACATTTCGATAAATCCCAAATCAAAACGGAATATCGTCATCCCAGCCATCATCCAAATCTGGAGTGAAGTTTTGCTGTGGTTGTGGTGCTGGACGTTGTGCCGGTGCTGCTGGCGCTTGGTAAGCAGGTGCTGGAGCGGCTTGTGGCTTAGGCGCATAACCACCTTGTTGTGGTTGAGCTTGTTGCTGTCCATATTGCTGCTGAGCAGGTGCTGGCGCAGCATATTGTTGCTGAGCTGGCGCTTGGTAAGCAGGTGCAGCTTGAGGCGCTGGCGCATATTGATTTTGCGCTGGAGCCGCTTGTTGTGGTGCAGATTGGTAACCTGCGTTTTGTGGCATGCCGCCGCCCATTGGCGCGCCTTGTGCTTGGCCACCTTGACCACGGCTACCTAGCATTTGCATGCTACCGCTTTGGTCGATAACCACTTCAGTGCTGTAACGGTCTTGACCGCTTTGGTCTTTCCACTTACGGGTTTGCAGTTTACCTTCAAGGTAAACCTGTGAACCTTTACGCAGGTATTCACCTGTAATTTCAGCTAATTTGCCGAACAGAACCACACGGTGCCATTCAGTACGCTCTTGCTGTTGACCTTGTTGGTCTTTCCACGATTCGCTGGTCGCAACTGTGATGTTAGCGACTGCATTACCGTTTGGCATATAACGCACTTCTGGATCTTGTCCCAAATTGCCAACCAAAATTACCTTGTTAACACCACGACTGGCCATTGAAATCTCCTGCGATTCTTTAAATAATCTATTAATTCAGTATGTTGTTTATCTGTGTCGCCATAGAGGAAAATCAGCTTCCCCAAATATCACACGGCAGACCCAGATATTATTGAGCAGAGCCTAACACAGCTCGTGCTTCTCTTAAATCGAAATGCTCGTCGACCTTAAGATAAGCAACTTTTTCATCAAGCACGACGATCGCTTCGACGACGCCCATGAGCTGTGATAACTGAGCCGCCATATCCCGCGCTTGTGCCTTGTCTTTGACTTCGGCTTCTAAGGTGTAACTCTTTAACAGCACGGGATTTTCCATGCCCAATGTCAGGAATAACCAAATAGACATTAAGATCACAGCAACGATAAACACCCCGACCGCGCCCACTAATTGGAAGGCGCCACCGCCCAGCATACCACCACAAAAGGCCCCTAAAAACTGACTAGTGGAATACACGCCCATGGCCGAGCCTTTTTCACCGACGGGGCAAAATTTGGCAATCAAACTGGGCAATGAAGCTTCTAAATAGTTAAAGCCAGTGAAAAACAGCACCACAGCAAAACTCAGCACCCATAAGTTGTTAGAGAATAAAGCCATCGCCAGCAGCGCCACTATCATGATCACTAAGGCGATTTGGAACATAGCTTTAGTATTCTTACGTTTAACCCCTATGATGATTAACGGCACCATCAGGAAAAACGCGCCCACAAAAGCGGGGAAATACAGCATCCAGTGTTTTTCTTTGACTAAGCCCGCATCAACCAGATCCAGCGGCAAGGCCACGAATACTGCGGTTAACACTAAATGCAGAATAAAGATCCCCGCATCGAGTCTAAACAACTGGGGATCGGTCAACATACGCTTGAGTCTGGCAGGCGTGGCTAACGTGTCACCCTTAGGCGCGTGGGAAATCGGATTCGGTACTAAAAATTGCACGATCAACATGCCCGTCACAGCGAGAATCGCCGTGAGGAAGAACAGGCCTGATAAGCCCACATGTTGTGCCACAATCGGGCCGACCAGTAAGGACAGCGCAAAAGAGCCGCCGATACACATACCAATAATCGCCATGACCTTAGTACGCTGTTCATCGCGGGTTAAATCCGCTGCCAGCGCCAACACGGCAGCCGCAATCGCACCCATGCCCTGCACTGCTCGACCAAACACCACGCCGTAAATCGAATCAGCATTGGCGGCAATCAAGCTACCAATGGCAAACAGCACCAGACCGATAAGGATAATCGGCTTGCGACCATATTTGTCAGATAAAATCCCCATAGGGATTTGCAGCACAGCTTGAGTCAGACCGTAGGCGCCGATAGCAATACCGACCCACAGCGGCGAGAAGCCTTCGAGGTGCTGACCATAAAGTGCAAAGACGGGCATGATCATAAACAAGCCCATCATGCGTAAACCAAATACACTGGCTAAAGAAAACGCGACTTTTTTCTCAGTACCCGAAAGTCCGTTGTTACCCATGATTTTGCCCTGGATTGAAGTCTTTTAAGGGGCGCATGTTACCACACCCAAAAGGATTTGCTCAAAAGGAAATAGTGGTCTAAACCACTGCCTGTACAGTTAACTTTTATCCCGATTATCACAGACCTATATTGACCGTGCTCGGGTTAACATGTTTATTTTTCTGCCCTATTTAACGCTCAGGCACTGGGAACCGAGTCTAACATAGTGTTCACATTTGTCCTGTGAGTCAGTACGCAACAACCGCATTAATCTTAGTTAATCCACTCGGTACATAACTGTCACTGTCAGCAAGGTGATTAAAAGCCAGTGCCAGCCCTAGGATTGGTGCCGATCACAGAATCAACTAAACTCAGCCGCGGAACTGTGCGATACTTATGCTCATTTTTTTAAGCATATGGCATTAGAGCGATAGATGGATAAGATTGAAATACGCGGCGCACGCACCCACAATCTCAAGAATATCAACCTGACTATCCCAAGGGATAAACTGATTGTCATCACGGGCTTATCGGGATCTGGCAAATCCTCCCTTGCTTTCGATACTTTATATGCCGAGGGCCAGCGACGTTACGTCGAGTCCCTGTCAGCCTATGCTCGCCAATTTTTGAGTTTGATGGAAAAGCCCGATGTGGACCATATTGAAGGCTTAAGCCCAGCGATATCCATAGAGCAAAAATCCACTTCCCATAACCCGCGTTCCACCGTGGGCACGATTACCGAAATTTACGATTACCTGCGCTTGATGTTTGCCCGCGTGGGTGAGCCGCGTTGTCCGACACACAATCAACCTTTGGCGGCGCAAACCGTCAGCCAGATGGTCGATAAAGTGTTAGAAATGCCCCAAGACAGCCGCTTAATGCTGCTCGCGCCTGTGGTCAACGCCCGTAAGGGTGAACACGTTAAATTGCTCGAAGGTCTATCGGCGCAGGGTTATATCCGTGCGCGTATTGACGGTGAAGTGTGTGACTTAACCGATCCGCCAACCTTAGACTTACACGTTAAGCACACGATTGAAGTGGTCGTCGACCGTTTTAAAGTGCGTGACGATATCAAGCAACGCTTAGCTGAATCCTTTGAAACCGCACTGGAACTCTCCGGCGGCATAGCGACCGTTGCCACCATGGATGACGACACAGGTACTGGTAAAGCAAAAAGCGAAGAACTGATTTTCTCTGCCAACTTCGCCTGCCCGCACTGCGGATATTCGATGGCGGAATTAGAGCCAAGGATCTTCTCCTTTAACAATCCAGCCGGCGCGTGCCAAACCTGTGATGGTTTAGGGGTACAACAATTTTTCGATCCTGAGCGCGTGATCAGCAACACAGAGCTGTCACTGGCTGGTGGCGCGATTCGCGGCTGGGATAGACGCAACTTCTACTATTTCCAAATGCTCAGCTCACTCGCCGAACACTATAAGTTCGATGTCGAAGTGCCCTATGAGCAGCTCAGCGAAAAAGTCCGCAAAATCGTCCTGTACGGTTCAGGCAAAGATAGCATTGCCTTTAAGTACATCAACGATCGCGGCGATGTGGTGGTGCGTAATCACCCCTTCGAAGGCATTCTCAACAACATGGACAGGCGCTATCGCGAAACCGAAAGCAACTCGGTACGTGACGAATTAGCCAAGTTTATCAATACCCAAGCCTGCCAAAGCTGTGGTGGTTCGCGTCTGCGCGAAGAAGCCCGTAACGTGTTTTTAGGCGATATCAATCTGCCGCAACTCACCACTTGGTCGATTGGCGAAGCCTTAGATTACTTCGAAAAAGTCGAGTTTAGTGGCCAAAAAGCGCAGATCGCCGAGAAGATTTTAAAAGAAATCCGTGATCGCTTAGGTTTCCTCGTGAACGTGGGCCTCAATTATTTGAGCCTATCACGCTCGGCGGAAACCCTCTCGGGCGGTGAAGCCCAACGAATTCGACTCGCCAGCCAAATTGGTGCCGGACTTGTCGGCGTGATGTATGTGCTCGACGAACCTTCAATCGGCCTGCATCAAAGGGATAACGAACGTCTGCTGCAAACCCTGATCCACCTGCGGGATTTGGGCAACACAGTAATTGTGGTTGAGCACGATGAAGATGCGATCCGCATGGCGGATCACGTGATCGACATCGGCCCTGGCGCAGGTGTTCATGGCGGCGAAGTGATTTGCGACGGCCCGATTGAGAAAATCATCGCCTGTGAAGAATCAGTTACCGGACAATATATTTCCGGTAAGCGCTGCATTCATATCGATACGCCGCGTATTCCGTTCGACAAAACTCAAGTGATTGAGTTATTTGGTGCGCGTGGCAACAACCTGCGCAATGTGGACTTAACCATACCGATTGGCCTCTTCACTTGTGTAACGGGCGTATCGGGTTCAGGTAAATCAACCTTAATCAACGATACCTTCTTCAAGATCGCCCATAGAATGCTCAACGGTGCGACTGTGGATGAGCCATCACCCTATGATCGTATCGAAGGGATGGAGCTGTGCGACAAAGTGGTCGATATCGACCAAAGCCCGATTGGCCGCACGCCGCGCTCTAACCCTGCCACTTATACTGGCATCTTCACCCCAATTCGCGAAATTTTTGCCGGAACCCAAGAGTCACGCACTCGCGGTTATCAAGTCGGCCGCTTCTCCTTTAACGTTAAAGGTGGCCGCTGTGAGGCTTGCCAAGGCGACGGCTTGATCAAGGTCGAAATGCACTTCCTCCCTGATGTGTATGTACCTTGTGATTCCTGTAAAGGTAAGCGCTATAACCGCGAAACCTTAGAAGTACGCTATAAAGGCAAGAATATTCACGAAGTACTGCAGATGACAGTGGAAGATGCGCGCACTTTCTTCGATGCCGTACCTGCCATTGCCCGTAAGTTGCAAACCTTGATGGATGTGGGTTTATCCTATGTGCGCCTCGGCCAAAGTGCGACCACACTTTCGGGCGGCGAAGCCCAAAGGGTGAAACTTGCCAAAGAGCTGTCTAAGCGTGACACGGGCCAAACCTTGTATATCTTGGATGAACCGACCACGGGCTTACACTTTGCCGATATCCAACTGCTGCTTGACGTATTGCATCGTCTTAAATCCCACGGCAACACCATTGTGGTGATTGAGCATAATCTGGACGTGATCAAAACGGCGGACTGGATTATCGATTTAGGTCCAGAAGGCGGTGGTGGTGGCGGTATGATTTTAGCCACAGGCACACCGGAAGAAGTCGCCGAGCATCCAACCTCCCACACGGCCCGCTTCTTAAAGCCACTGCTAAAACGGGATATTGAAATGGCAAAGGCCAATAAAGCCAAGGTATAAGTTTCAAGCCCTTGGTCTGAGTACAGTAGAAGCGCAGTCGCATAAGCACTGCGCTTCTTTTTTTAGTTCAGCATGTTAAGTGCATAGTGCTAATTCTAGTGCTCGTTTTAAGATCCAAAGCTGACGATTCTGTATTCCAATAAGCCTAAGCTGCTATATAAGACAAGCTGGCGAATAAAGCCTAAGCTTTCAACATCCATCCACTCTCAGTAATAGCACAATCAACATCAGCCACTGACATAAGAACAGTCGACTCACGCAGCATGTCGCCTTGGCTTATATTCGCCCCTCGTTGAATACGGCGCTGGTTAAACTCGACTTAGGTTGAATTCGGATCAGCTTTAAGCAAAGATGACAGTTATCTTCAGGCGAAGGCATCAGCAATAAGGACAAGGAATATCCATGCGTGATAGTACTCAGCTCCCTGTTACCCGCCGTATGTTACCGAGCCTATATCAGTCAATCTGCCTAATCCTAAGCAGCCAAAACCTCAGCGGCATAAATCTAAGCGTTATAAACCTAAGCAGTATAAACCTAGGCCCATCGACCTTATTCCACCATACACGGCTTAGTCAGCGGCTCGCAAACTTCAAAATCCAGCGTCCTATAAAACATCAATCCCAACGATTTGGCATATGCGCACTGGCCTGCTTTGTGGCAGCGACTCTCAGCGGCTGCGCTAACTCACTAGAAACCTGTGCGCGCACTGAGCTTAAACTCACTTGGGCCGAGCGAGCAGAGTTACAAGCGACAGTGACAAGATTAAGCTCGGATGAATTTGAAGGCCGCAAAACCCAAACCCAAGGTGCGGCAAAAAGTCGTGACTATATAAAGCAGCAATTTGAAGATCTCAATTTACAGCCTTGGGGAGCGGACTTTATCGTGCCCTTTGAATACCAAACCTTCTTCACCCAAGAAACCGGCGCCAATGTGGTCGCCACCGCGATGGCGCCAGAGCCGACGAATCGATGGCGTATTATCGTCGCTCACTATGATCACTTAGGCATGAGCGGCAGCAAGATTTACCACGGCGCCGATGATAACGCCTCCGGCGTCGCCGCTATGCTCGCCATTGCCAAACATTGGCAGCAGCAATTTGCCCTGCAACCCAATACCTTGCCTAAGGTGAATCTAATGTTTGTGGCAACCGATGCCGAAGAACCGGGACTCTATGGCAGCATCGCCTTGGTTGAACAACTCAAAACCCGCCTACCAGAGGCGACATTTGAATTAATGATTAACCTCGACATGGTGAGTCATCCCGGTAGGCCCTATGGGATTTACCTTGAAGGCAGCCGAAACTTCACTCAGTTCAATCAATTTAAACCTCTACTTAATCAACAGAACCGCCTTTGCATTAAGCTCACGCATCCAAAACCCGTTGGCCGTAGCATACAAAGTACCGACTGGCTGCGGGCATCGGATCATTATCCCTTCCACAAAGCCAATATCCCTTGGCTGTATTTTGGCGTGCCGACCCATCCCCAATATCACACCCCTGAGGATACCGTCGCGACAATCGACATCACTTTTCTCGCAGCCGTGACTGAGTCAGCATTTGAGTTACTTCAATTAAATGCCGAATATTTAAAGAATTAATGGGAAGTGGCGCGTTTCTTGCTCAGTTTTAGCGAAAAAAATGCAGAAAACAGGTTAAATAGCGTGACTCTGATTGGTAAAGTGCCGTCCATGCTGCTATAATCCGTCGTTCGCGGGAAATCGACACGGGGTTGATTTTCTGTCTGTGAAACTTTAGCGCCATTTCGCGCGCGCATCCACAAGGCTACAACCCAATGTCATCCGATGAAAGAACTTTCCGTGAACTCGGCCTATCCGAGAATTTGTTGCGTGCTCTTGACGAGCTAGGTTATGAAAAACCGACGCCAATCCAATCAGCCAGTATTGATCCACTTATGGCTGGCAAAGATATTTTAGGTCAAGCGCAAACAGGTACAGGTAAAACTGGCGCCTTCGCTTTACCACTATTAAACAAAGTTACCAGCCAAACTACACCGCAAATTTTAGTCTTAGCACCAACACGTGAATTAGCCGTGCAGGTTGCTGAAGCGTTCAGTAGCTATGCCAAATTTATGAAGAATTTCCACGTTCTTCCTATTTATGGCGGACAAAGCATGCAACAACAGTTGAATGCCCTGAAACGCGGCCCACAAGTTATCGTTGGTACGCCAGGTCGTGTTATGGACCATATGCGTCGCGGCACCTTGAAACTCGACTCATTACAAGCTTTAGTGCTAGATGAAGCCGATGAAATGTTAAAAATGGGCTTCATCGATGATATCGAATGGATCCTTGAGCACACGCCAAGCGAGCGCCAACTGGCGTTATTCTCTGCCACTATGCCAGAGCAAATTAAGCGTGTAGCTAACCAGCACTTACGTAATCCTGTACATGTTCGTATCGAATCAAGCCAAACGACGGTTGAGTCAATCGAACAGCGTTTCGTACAAGTATCACAACACAACAAACTTGAAGCTTTAGTACGTGTATTAGAAGTTGAAAACACTGAAGGTGTGATCATATTCGTACGTACTCGTAACTCATGTGTTGAGTTAGCTGAAAAGTTAGAAGCCCGCGGTTACGCTTCATCACCACTACACGGTGACATGAACCAGCAAGCCCGTGAGCGTGCAGTTGACCAACTGAAACGTGGCAAGTTAGACATACTGATCGCGACTGACGTTGCTGCCCGTGGTCTTGACGTTGAGCGTATCGGTCACGTTGTAAACTACGATATTCCGTATGATGCCGAAGCTTATGTACACCGTATTGGCCGTACAGGCCGTGCTGGCCGTACTGGTATGGCGATTCTGTTTGTAACTAGCCGTGAAATGCGCATGCTGCGCACTATCGAGCGTTCAACTAACAGCCGCATTTCACCAATGAAAATCCCAAGCCCAGAGACTGTTGCAGAACGTCGTCTGTCTCGCTTAGGTGAGCAATTGGCTGAAACCATCAACGGCGATTTAGATTTCATGAAAGAAGCTGTTGCTCAATTATGCCAACAGTTAGAAGTCGATACTGATCTGCTAGCCGCTGCATTATTACAGCAAGTTCAACAAGAACGTCCTTTGCAATTGCCAGCAATTCAAGAACGTGCTCGTGATGAACGCAGTGAACGTGCTGAACGTAGCGACCGCGGAAGTGATCGTGGCGACCGTGGTGGTGAGCGTGGTGAACGCAGAAGTCGCGAACCGCGTCCAATGCCAGCAAGCTTAGGCTCAGCTGAAGCGTTGAAAGACAACCCAGATTTGAAAATGTGCCGTTACGTGATCGACGTAGGTCGTGAGAATGGTGTAGGTGTGGGTAACATCGTTGGCGCTATCGCGAATGAAGCTAACATCGACAGCCGTTACATTGGCGCAATCCAACTTTACGATGCAGTGACCACTGTTGACCTGCCAGACGGCATGCCAAAAGACGTGTTACAGCACCTACGTAAAGTACGTGTTTGTGGCAAGCCATTGAACATCCGCGAAGCTGGCGATCAAGTATTTGTTGATTCAGGCCGTAGTGCTCGTTCAGACCGCCCTGCTGGTGACCGTAAACCACGTGGCGATCGTCCAACGGGTGACCGCCCAGCTGGTGACCGTAAGCCACGCGCTGCGTCTACTGGTGACAAGCCTTTTGCTGACCGCAAACCACGTGCAGACAAACCTGCCGGTGAGCGTAAGCCACGTAAACCACGTGAAGACTAATCTAGCTTAAGCTAGAGACTAAAAAGGAGCCTAGGCTCCTTTTTTGTTGGCTTAAAATCAGCAATCTGTCTCTAATGAAGAGAGCCTACGACCATTTACAACATGAATACAGGCCTCAGATAACGAGTTTGCTAACAGCTAAAACTAGCATCCATCGGTCTCGAATAAAAACGAGTGTCCAGTTGAGGTATGGTGATATTCGGCATAGCACTGGCCGGCAGTTAAATCTCCCGTTCCATAACCCAACCGCGAATAGTCATTATCTTCAAATGCTTGTATATCGCCGTAATCAGCCTGCCTTTTAGTATTATCTTTAGTCTGTTGTTTAGGCACGCCTAAATCCATAAAAGTCTCTAAGAAATACAAATTAGGTGACGTAGATTCACTCTTAGTTTCAGGAAAACCTGCATAGAACTGATAATCACCGTATTGGGTCGCGATAGTAACATCGTCGCCAGTGGTGTTGACGATTTGTGCTTTCATATGCAGCATCTTGGTCATATCTTGCATCTGCCCCAAATACCCTTTCACGGCATTCACTTTGGCATCTCTTTGCAAGTTCATAAATTTAGGCGCGGCGATAACAGCCAAAATGCCTAAAATAATGATCACGACGACCAATTCAATTAAGGTAAACCCTTGAACATGTTTCTTTAAAGACATCTGCATTTTTATTCCTTTTCCTCCAGAAGCTGCCATGCAAGCAGTGGAAGAATACGCTCTGTGTAGACTGATGTTAATAAATAAACGACGAATAGGCAGCGCAAAGACACAATATCGACAAAAACAGACTCCTTAACAAGCAGCCATGGCTCAAGATTGACTCTAACGCTTATTGGCTTAACAATGTCATCCAAACGCTAAGTGTTCCCTTTGAGAGTTTCCCCATGAAAAAAGCCCTTACCGCTGGACTATTATCCGCCTTCGTCGCCCCTGGCAGCGGCCATTTTTATCTGCAACATAAACGCAGCGCCTTAGTGTTTTTTGTGCTGGCAATACTGAGTCTCGGCCTGTTGCTGCAACAAGTCATGCAAGTGGCGCAGCTTATCTCGCTAGATATTCAAACTGGCGTTTTGCCGCTGGATATGGGCGTAATTGCGGCCGAAGTGACCAAGCAAACCACGACAACCATTCGTGATGGTGCGGACAAGCTGATGTACGGATTTATCCTCTGCTGGCTGATTGCCTTACTGGATAGTGTACGCTTGGGACTGAAGCAAGATAAGCAAGATGCAGCCCCAAACAATGCCTAGTCACCCACTGTCCACGCTTCGATAAAGCTATGGTAGCAAGCCACAAGCATGTCGGCGTCGTGGGCATAATCGGGAATGATGTCAGGACAATAAAGTGCACAGCGGCTACCCGCATTACGCGCAGTTTGCAGATCAAACAAATAATCGCCCACATATAAGATATCTGCGGGGGCGAGTTGCCACTGCTGGCAAATAAGATGAATCCCTTCGGGATGCGGCTTAGGCTGCGCGTCGTAACGGGTTAATACTAGTTCGATATCGATGCCGAGCTTATCGATAGTGATTTGCGCCGCTTCCGGCATATTGCGGGTCAAAATAGCCAAGGGCAGCGATTTAGCCCGTAGGCATTCGATAAGCTCACGCGCGCCATCAATCCAACTGGCATTGAGTGAGCTTTGTCTCTCGTACTCATGGACGGTTTCCAGCGCCTGAGCCTGTGCTTCACCCGCACTCAGGCTATCCACATGGGCCAAGATATCCGTACCAGAATGAATCCCCAACTCACGCCGCAGACCAGAAAAATCCGGATTGGAGTGCGCTAAGGTGCCGTCGAGATCGAAGATGACCCCACGGATATCCTTAAGTTTTAAATCGCTGAGTCTAGTGATCACTGGCCTTTCCCATGGGTAAAAATGTATGTTTCATATGCTAATTAAATACCATTGGGCTAATCAAATACCATGGATATTAGGCAGCCTGCAAACGCTTCGCCTGACGATTGCGATATAGAGGCAGTAATTGTACCACCATCACAGACACAATAATGACGCCAATCCCCAGCAGAGATAATCCATCTAATTCATCGGCATGGAAGACTTCTGGCCACCAGCCAATGCTTACTACCAAAGCAGTGGCACTAAAGCTAAATACTGGCGTTAGGGCCAACATGGCGCTCACCTGTGCCGTCGGCCAGTACTTCATCGACTGCCCAAAACAGCCATAGGCGATCAAGGTATTGGCAGCGCAAAACAGCGCTATCTGCCACTCGAAGCTGTCCATACTGGCAAACTGACTAAAGTCGCTAAAGGGAGCCATTACGAAAATACCTAAGCCATAGATCACTAAAAGCACGTTCGCGGGCGATAAACGATTGAGTAATGATTTTTGCAACAAGGCATAGCTAGTCCACGACAACGCCGAGAACTGGATAATCATCACCCCAATCCAAACCTGATGATTATTGGCGCCAGATAAATCCAAATACGGATGGAAAAACATCAACATGCCTAAGGCCAGTGTCGCAAAACAACTGAGCTGCACCGCATTCAGCCGTTCCTTAAAAAACAGCACACCACCGAAGGCGAGGAAAAAGGGCGAAGTCTGGAAATTCAGCTGGGCAGCACCCGGCGCGAGATAATCGAGGGAATAAACAAAAGACACATAATTGAGCATCAAAAACACGCCCGCAAGCACTAACCTTAACCAGACTTTGGCATCGAGCGCCGCAAATTGCTTAAGGCTGCCCGCGCTCCATTGGATCAATATGCTGACCACAAGCGCAACCAAAAAACGAAACCAAGTCAAAGTGACAGGATCGATAAAAGCCCCCGAAAGCTTCAAGGCTATGGGTAACATACCCCAAAATACAATCGCAACTGAGATGAAGAGCAGCCCGAGTTGAGCATGATTATTTGCCTGAGGGGCGTTATGGCTAAGGTTCACGGAGATGTCCAGTAGAGACCGCAAAATGGAGCGTCATTCTGGCACTGAGTCAGCACAATATCTAGCAGCACATAATGGAAACATTCGCGTTAGCATGGATACTTTAGCTGACACTTATGTGGGGCAAGTATCAGCATCTTACGATGATTGGAATATTGGCCGCACTCTTGATTCAACTGCAGCAGATTTACCCAGAAAGCCAACATTGGCATTTCCAGCCATGGCAATAACCGAGTATATTTGGCCGATTAAATGGCCTCTCTGCCACACTGTTTCTACGTCACGTCTTTCTAGGCTCACTCTTTAAATAGGAAAGTTAATGTCATCTACCGCAACGCTCGAACCAGTTCAAATGCAGATTCATGCCGCAGCAAAGGAACTCGCCGAGCGCCGCGCCGCAGGCACCAGCGGCGATTTACTGATCCCAGAGCTGAGGCCAACGAGCTTCGAACAGGCCTTCGCCATTCAGCAAACCGTGGCTGCAATCTATAAGGCTAACAACAATCCTATCGCGGCGTGGAAATGCCTATTACCCTCGGCGGAAAAAACCGTCGTAGCGCCTATTTATCAAGCTGATGTGTATCTGCAATCGGCCACTTGCCCACTCTATCCATCGACTAAAGATCTGGCCCGAGTCGAACCTGAACTCGCCTTCGAGATTGCTCGCGATTTACCACCAAGAGCCACACCTTACACAGAGGCTGAAATCGACGAGGCCTTAGGCCACACTCGCTTAGCCTTGGAATTGATCAAAAGCCGCTACCATACGCCCAGTGAAGCGACGCATTTCGATGCCCTCGCCGATGGCTTAGTCAATCAAGGATTATGGTTAGGGCCAGTGCTAAACCCGCTAGCAGGTATAGAGACCAGCCATTTCGAACTCAGCGTTAACATTCACAATGGCGAAACACTGCAAAAATCCGCCATTCATCCTAATGGTTTCCCTAAGGCGGGACTCTACTGGTTAGTTAACTTTTTATCCGCCCAAGGCATTGGCTTAACTCAAGGGCAATATGTGATCACAGGCTCCTACGCTGGCGTCCTCGATCTGCCATTGGCGCAGGTTTGTGACTTTGAATACGGCGCGCTCGGGCAATTTGCCATAACGTTCACAGCTAAGTAATTGCGGCGAGTAAAAGCACTTGTGGCTAATAAAGCGACAAAGCTCTGATAAATAAGCGAACTCGGTTTCAACTAGGCTCGCTTATTTTTAATCTCAGATCTCAATTCTCAACTCTCAACTCTCAGTTATCAGTTATCAGTTATCAGTTATCAGTTATCAGCACTCCACCAGCATTATTAACAAAAGCCAAACCGACTTGTCCCATAATGCACATCTATGTATCATCTAAATTCATCAATAATAAGGATATATAGAATGTCGCACGGAAAAATGTTGCCCATCGCCTGTCTTCTTGCCCTCACTTTAGGCACATCTCTTAGCGTGCACGCCTCAGAAAATAGCTTTGCCAAAGCCTATAGTGACTATCAAGCCGCCGTAGAAAAAGGCGATGCAGCTAAGATTGAAGCGAGCGCAAAAATCGCTTACCAACTCGGCGAAGCTCAATATGCCAAAGACAGTGTCGGCTTAGCTAACCTCGCCTTGAACTGGGCCAGCGCGATAGAAAAGCAAGTCGCCCCTTACCCATTTACAGAAAAGAATTTGCCCAAAACGGCTAAGGCGAATGAGCTGTATCAGCTCGCTCTGGCTAACTATAAAGTTCATTATGGCAAACAAGCGCTTGAGCTTATCGATCCCTTACTTGGCGCTGCGCAAACCGCCGTCGAAGCCAAAGATGCGAAAGAGGATTTGCTTACTGCAATCGCAATTGCTGAAAAGTCCGATAAAAAGAAACTGATCGCCGATGTAAAAATGGCAGCCTTTAACCGCTTATCCAATACTGAGCTATACACGAGAAACGTAAGACGCTATGCCTTCGATGCCTATGATATTTATAAAGAGATTTTGCCAGAGAACGCCATAGACAGAGTCAAGGCAACCTTTACTGTTGGCGCCGTTGAATTTGCAGACAAACACGATGGTAAAGCCGAACCTTTACTGCTGGAAGTGGTTAAACAATTCGACGCACTCAATTTTAGTCACCCCTATGCCTTGAGTGCCCATGCGTATTTAGTCGAACTGTATGAGCGCCAAGGAAAGCGTGACGTATCCACCGCTCACTGTATTGCTATTGGCAAAATGCGTCCTTGGGCCGACACGCAGGAACAACAACCTATTTTCCGTACCGTCCCAGACTATCCAATGTCCTATGCGCAGCGAGGTAAAAGTGGCTGGGTTCAGCTTAAATTTACTATCGATGAGCATGGCTTCGTCAAAAATCCTGAAATTTTAGCTTCTAAGGGTGGTGCTCTCTTCGAGAAAGAAACGCTAAAAATGATAGATAAATGGCGTTACGCACCCAAGTTTGAAAATGGCAAAGCCGTGGAAGCACAAACTAGCGTGCAACTGGATTACACCATAAATCGATAGCTCATTACTTCAGCCCGCTATTTCACCTCATAACCTAGCCCATCGCTCACACTCGATGGGCTTTTTTCATCCTGCATTGTAATCTGCCCCTGACTTAAACTCTGCTTGAGTTGGCTTAGACAGGTTTGGCAAATACACGCATCGGCAGACGGTAAAATGGGGCTAATAGCCCCTTGCAGCGAACCTAATGCTTGCGCTTGCAAGGCAGCCAAAGGCGGGAACATCTGCTGCGCACACCAACAGTCCTCAATACCCTTACCTAAAATCACCGCACATTGATTCGCGCCTTTGCACAGGGGGCAAATTTGCGCAGTTTTTAACTTAGGTTGTTCCGATGGCTGAGACACGGTAATCCTTATAGCAAGATAAGTTGTTATAGCGCGGAGATCATAATGGTTTTTCAATAAGCGCGGGATAGATTATTCAATGAAGCAAGGTGCTCATGTCAATTCAGCGTGCAAATTAACACCTAGGTGTTTCTTATCCTTCAATTGGTTATATTCATCAAGTTATCTAACTTAAATGATATTTGGGTGTATTCATTTGGCTCTGTGAGCTGCATTCCTGCGTTAGAGCAAGTGTGTTCACAGATGCATACATTATAGATTAATAAACTTTACTTACGGGCAAGCATACGCTTATGTTAGGCACAGCCCATACATTCATTTCATAAACAGAGACATGGACGTTAGAGCACAAGGAAATTCAGTTTAGTTTGTGAATAAAAACTATACACACTTTCAATCATACTAGGGATAGAAAATGCTCAATATTCAAAGCGAGATTAGAACTTGGCTCTATACACAGCAAGACTGGCTACAAGAACTAGCCGATAAATTATTAAAACAGGGTAAGTTGAGCGAAGAAGATTTAGCTATTGCATGTCAAAGTATCAAATCAGTAAATGGTCAAAAGGTGAGTCAAAATCGGAATTTTGCTGGTTTAATTCAACCTAGTTTAATTTCAGGTGAATTACGATTGTGCAGTATTGGCAATGTTCATGGGATTGAGAATCTTGCACCAAGACTGCCTTTATCCTTTTCATCAGGTAACCTGACGGTTGTTTACGGTCAAAATGGTTCAGGTAAGTCTAGTTATACTCGCATTCTAAAGAAAATGTCCGGTAAGCCTCGCTCTGCAATGCTGAAATCCAATGTATTTCAGACCGCCCCTATAGAGAAAAAGTGCGAAATAGAATACGAACTCGAGGGGAAACGCGTGAAATGCGAATGGCATGCGAATAGTGAACCTATTGATGCGCTCAGAGCTGTAGATTTCTTCGATAGTGATGAAGCAAACCATTATTTACGAAGTGAGAGTGCAGCAACATACATACCACCAATTGTTGGAATGTTTGAATCTTTGGCAGTTGCCTGTGACCAAATAAAAAGCATGCTGCAAGCTGAACAAAATAAACTTGTTAGCTCATTGCCTCAAATTCCGCATACTTTTGCAAATACAGACGTAGCAGGCAAACTCAAAGGGATAACTTCTAATACTTCGGATGAGGTTTTTCTACAACTGGTTACTTGGACTCAGGAGAGCCAAGACCAACTAGAGTTACTTAAAAAAAGACTAGAAGCCACTGACCCATTAGCAATTGCTAAACAATACAGAGCTACTAAGCTACAAGCTGATAGCATAGCGATTAATCTCAAAAAAGGGGCATTAGCGTATGGAGTTGCCAATTTAGAAAGATTAAAAAAATTACAGAGCGATGCACTAATTAAGCGACAAGTCGCTTCTGAAGCTGCACAGGTAGGTTCAGCGGTATTAGCACAAGTAGGAAGTAACACATGGCGATCTTTATGGGAGGCTGCACGAGATTATTCGCAAATAGCATACCCAGCTCGGGAATTTCCAGTTACAGATGATGCGCGTTGTGTTCTATGTCATCAAGAGCTCAGCTTAGATGCTAAGCAACGCTTAAATGATTTTGAGTCTTTTGTTCAAGGTAAACTCGAAGGAGCGGCTAAGTTAGCCGAATCAATCTACAACGAAGCACTTGCTAATCTTCCGAATATTCCAACAGTTGAGTTAATTAATACGCAATGTGAGGCAGCGGGGCTGACTAGTGAAGATTGGAAGACGTATCTTATAAAGTTTTGGGAGCTAGCCTTGTGTGTTCGTAATTCATTAATTAAAAAGGATAATATTGAAACGATCCTTCCAGTATTTGAAGTTGTAGATGCTGAAAAAATACTAGGTGAACACTCTATAGCTTTAGAGCTTCAGGCTGTTCAATACGATAAAGATGCACAAACGTTTGATCGAGTATTGGCAACAAAAAACAAAAATGAACTAGAAGCAAAGCAGTGGGTATCGCAACAACATGATGCAGTTAAGCTGGAAATACAAAGACTTAAACAACACCGAACATTTGATGGATGGAAGTCATTAGCAAATTCAAGAGCAGTATCAACAAAAGCTAGCGCTATATCCGAACAAATTATTACGAAAAATTATGTAAATCGCTTTAACACAGAACTTCAATTGCTTGGCGCAAATAGGCTTAAAATAGAACTTGTTAAATCAAAAGCAACAAAAGGAAAGATATTACATCGGTTACAGTTGAAAGACTCTAAACAATCCCATCCTATCGAACTAGTGTTGAGTGAAGGTGAACGTCGTATCATCGCCCTTGCAGCTTTTCTTGCCGATGTTGCTGAAAAGCCAATGTTTTCCTCGTTTATTTTCGATGATCCGATATCGTCTTTAGATCATGATTTTGAATGGAATGTAGCTACTCGTTTAGCGGAGTTAGCGAAGACTCGACAAGTGCTCATTTTTACACATCGACTTTCCTTATATGGAGCTGTTGAAGATGCTGCCAAAAAATTAGGAGAGGATTTTAGAGATAAACACCTAAATCAGATATGCATTGAGTCATTTGGAGGTATCGCTGGTCACCCCATTGGTGAAGCGGTGTGGAACTCTAAAACTACCAAAGCGAATAATATTTTAATTACTCGTCTTGGCGAAGCAAAGCGTGCTGGTGAAAGTGGTGGTGGTGATTCTTACCGTATTCTAGCTCAAGGTATTTGTAGTGATTTTCGAAAACTTCTCGAGCGTACAGTTGAAGATGACTTGCTAAACGAAATTGTAAAAAGGCATAGACGTAGTGTAACGACTGAAAACCGTTTGAAAATGTTGCCATTAATAAACAAAGAGGATTGTCAATTTATCGATAACTTAATGACAAAATATTCTTGTTTTGAACATAGCCAATCGATGGAGACCCCAATATTTATACCGGAAGTCCTTGAATTACAAAGTGACATAGACGCTCTAATAACTTGGCGTAAGGAATTCAAAGGCCGGAAATAAGATAGTTACATTGAAGTGTAACAATCCCTATAAACGAAAATAATAAACCAGCTTAAAATCAGTTTCTTAGAAAACGTAGAGGGGGTTCGACTCCCTCAATACGTTTTGCACATTAGAGATAGTGAATAAGCCACTTATAGCGAAAATCTCCGTATGCTTTTAAAGCGACAGTTAACACTGATATCCGAAAGGTGAGTCATGGTGATTTGCGAGACGACCGTCCGCCCCATGGACGGGGCGGTCGAGCATCCACGGATGGACTAGCTGCGTGTCGGTGAGCCAATGCCATGACAAGCCTAAACTCGAAAACTTATTAATAATAAAAAAGCCAGCAAAGCTAAATGCTTGCTGGCTTTTCTGTCTAACTTATTCACTCGCTTTATAACATCACACGAGCACTTAATCTCAGCCGCTCAACTATGACTTCTTAGGAAAAATGGGATAGGACTCAGTGCCTAACACTTTGCCATCGACCTCGACACCATAGTAATCGCTGTCATTATGGTATTTCTCCTGCGCCTGCTTCACATCACCTTTGCTACGCGGGTCTTGTGGACGCTCGTGGGAGTTGATATAAGCTGCAACGTCCCAAGCCTGTTGGTTAGTTAACTGCATACTCTTACCAAAAGGCATGTTTTCATGGATGAAGAATGCGGCAGTATTGACCCTGTGCATTCCCGCACCCCAGTTGTAACTCTTAGGCCCCCACAGCGGTGGCAGCGCATAAACGCCAGCAATCGCTTGACCTTGGCCATCAACACTGTGGCAAGTTTGGCAATGGGCGACATAGACCTCTTTACCCCGTTCAGGTGAATAGGCTTGTTCGGGTTTTGGGATCTCAGGATAACCACGACCCGGCAAGTTGGCACGCTGCTCAACTGTCATCGCCTTGGCTAATATCTCAGGTAGCGGGAAGTCTTCCCGTTTGGCACCTTTAACTAACTCGGCATCACTCAGCTCAGGGACTGGGCCGCTAATATTAGCTTCGTCCATCAAGCCACCCATGCCTAACCAATAGGCATAGGCAGAAAGCGCTACTAGCTCAGGGCTCGCCGATGCAGGGGCTTTACCATTCATCGAATAGTTAAAGCAGCCCTGAATGCGCTCTTCAAAGCTACTGACCTTATTATCTTTTTTGCGATAGGCCGGATAAGCAAAATACGCGCCCCATAGAGGTGAAGCATTGGCTTTACGGCCCGCATCCATATGGCAGTTGGTGCAATTAAGCTCGTTGCCCACATACTTATCACGCAGTTGTTGGGTATTCACAAATAGCTGATAACCCAAACGCACTTTGTCACCAAAGGCGCCTTCAGGAATGGCACTCAAAGGTCTAGGAGTAAGATAGGTTTGATCCGGTATCTTAGGGAAAGAAGGCAGCGGGGCTTGTTTATCCGGGCGCTCTTGCAGCGGATCCGATTCGGCTTGCGCCTGCACGGTTAACGACCCCATCGCGGCCAGTAATAACATTGCGGAATATTTCATGGCCAGCTCCTTATTTCAAATTAGCAAAGTAGTTTGCTAAGGCATCAACCTCAGCGGCGGTAAGCTTGTTAGCTACGTTCGCCATCATGCCATCGACATCACCTTTGCGCGTTCCCGACTGCCATGCCAGTAATTGAGTTTTAATATAACTCGCTTGCTGACCGGCTAAACGGGGAAATAAGCCGCCACCTAACCCCGAAGGACCATGGCAGGTCACGCAGGCTGGTAAACCACGTGACCAATCACCTTGGTAGGCTAAGCGGGCGGTATCGTCATTGAAAACCACCTGTTCACCGCGGATAACGGGCTTGACCTCATTGGCAGGCTTTGCAGAAAAGTAGTTTGCCACTTGCTCAATCCCATCACCTTGTAGCGTCATTGCCATCGGCATCATGGTCGCATTTTGGCGCATACCCGCTTGGAAATGTTGTAACTGGGTCGAGATATATTGTTTAGATAATCCCGCTAATCGAGGGCCGAGCGGTTCAACGCCCTGACCTTCTACCCCATGACAAGACACACATAACTGTGCCGGTTGGGGGATAATTTCCATCAATTGTTTGCCAGAAGGCGCAACGGAGGCGGCCGCATAGCCGCTGCATAGCGTTAAGCCTATGACGAATGTTTTAATCTTCATGTTCTATCCTTGAAGAGAGTTAAGCTCTAAAGCATAGGTGGTAATTGTTATTTATGTTGCTGCTCACACACTGAGCCCATTTTTGAGTCAGCCGCCCATTTTTAAAACAGTCAATAAATGAGCCTTAGCGTTCATTAAAGCTCATTTATTGTTCAATCCAAATGGGATAAATTTACCTTACTCTTTGAAAGGGTATGCTGCAAGTCTTCAAGCCCGAGTAGCCAGAATCAATAACCAAATCGCGTCGATTCAAAACGATTCAATAACTTATGTATCAAATAACACAGGAGTAGCGTGCCGACGATGGCGGTGAGAATGCTGCTCACTCGATATAAGGCGCTGAAGATTAAATCGTTGCCTGGGGTCAGATACTGGCCAAACAGAATACCTAAGGTCGTCATGGCGCCAAAACCCACGCCTGAGCCACTTGCCTCTCGCACATGGGCTTGGCTAAAGATCATCAGTCCAATCCACAGCAAAGGGACGATTAATATCAATAGTCCTGACCAGTCATAGAGTACTAACTGCACAACGACCCCAAACGACACGCCCAGCAAAGTGCCTATGGCGCGCTTACGGGCATAGTCGAGTGCGCCATTCCAATGCATAGGAAACAGGAGCAACAAGGTGGTCGCCTGAGCTGACATCGAATCCCGCAGATCAAATATTTGGAATACCAGAAACGATGCGGTCGCTATGGTCGCGCCGAGTAACGCTTCGTGGCGCATTCGATGTGGCGCCTTAGGTCCAGGCTTGTAAGCCGCCCTGGGTTCCACATCGGGCCAGAGTGCCGTCATAGCATAGGCAATAACGACCGACAATGCCGTCGCCCAAAAGTTACTGAAAACTAAGTCGTTTAAATCAACGCCGGGATAGCTAGCAAAGTGCAGCATGATGCTGAGGCTGAGCACTCCGTTGGCGCCAAAGAGGAATAAACTGCCGCGGGACATGGCCGCAAAACGGTATAGAAATAACAGAAAGACGATGGGCGTCATCAGGCCGGGATGGCTGCCGAAGAAACCACCGAGCAGTCCAACCTCTAACCCCGCCATGGCAGATGAGGCCAATAACTGACGCATAGCGTGGCCATTCATCACAGGCACGAGTCCGAGTAACAGCATGGGTGTCACAGTGAAGAAGACTCCATTGCTCCAACCAAACATTTTACACAGGGTAAAACCTATGGTCGCGCCAGTCGCAATCCGTAAACACTGGCGTAAATCGTTGGCCGTCAATGGGCTATGGCGTAGTAACATGCTCGTCGCCTTGTTCTATCGATACGTAAAATTGGGGATGTTTAGCTGGCTTATGCTGCATTCACACTTATGTTGCTTTGAAGCGCTCACTCAAGCCACTCGCGGCTAACACACACCGACCGCGAGTCACTCGCCCGTCAATAGCAATAAGTGCGAGTAGATAGGCGAGTAAATACGCTAGTAAATAGGCTGATAAATAAGCTAGTAAATAGGCTAATAAATATAGTGCAGCAGGCTAATGACTTTAATCTGCACTTTAGCCAGCAGACTAAACAGGCTATTCTCGGGCAGCAGTTGCACGGTCGCGCGCGCACCGGCTGGCAAGCTGTTCATCGCCATCCCATCTAACTCCAAATGCAGTCTCAATCTTTGGGCATCACGCACCCAACGGTCAGACTCCTGCGGCGCCGCTAAACGGCCATTGGCATCGAATTGCCCCGCACTCACGCCCGCATCGACACTACTCACCGTCGCCCGATATAAACGGCCAGGTTCGCCATCGAACGCAATCAAAGCGGTCGAAGAAGTATTGACACCACGCAGGCTCTTCTCGCGAAAATCGGCAATAATATCCACTTTATCCGATACCACGGCCAACAGAGGTTGCCCCACAGTCGCAAAACTACCGACTTCTAATTGCAAGTTAGTCACTATCCCATCCTGATCGGCACGTATTTGGGTGTAAGACAGATTAAGCTCAGCTTGGGCTAAATGGTTTTGCGCCTGACGCACTTTAAGATTCTCTTCGCCATAACTGCCGCGACTCACTTTGAGTTTTTCTAAACGCGCATTGGCGGCAAGCAAATTTGCTTCAGCAGCTGCGGCATCACTATCGGCCTGATCCCTTTGCTGCTGCGATACACCATGGGTGGTATACAGGGCATCGAGGCGCTTAGCTTCGCTGCGTTTCTGTTGTGAGGTGGTTTTGTTGGCATTGACGTCGGCCTTCGCGGCAAGCAGCGAGGCATCTAACTCGGCATTGTCTTGGCGGGCTTGCTCTAAGGCCAATTTAGCTTGCGATACCGCTAACTCATAGGGCGCGGGATCGACTTGAAACAGCAAATCGCCCTTGGCAACCGCTTGGTTGTTCGTCACGGCTATGGTCTGAATTTTGCCGCTGATCTGCGGCGTAACCTTAGTCACCACACGCGTCGCCATAGCTTGCGGCGTTAATGGCATCATAGTATCGGCAAGCATAAAATAGCCAAAAACCATCACAAAGCCGAACATGGCAAATTTTACTAAACGGGCAAACTGTTGATCCGGTGTCATCTTCTTTCTCACAAAATGGTTGCTGTTGCCTTGGCCAATTTGGCGCTGGCGTTGTCACTAATCAGGCTAGTAATGCGTTCAAATTCGCTGAGCTCGCTGGCACTGATCCCAGCTAATAACTCACGGCGCACCTGAATTATCCGCGCTTCCATTTGCTTTAATACATCCAATCCCACAGGCGTTAGCGTCACAATCCTTGCGCGCTTATCTTTGTCGCAGCAATGACGCTCGACTAAACCTTGCTCTTCTAATTGCCCTAAGGTGCGCATTAACGAAGCCAATTCAATTTCTAAGGCATCGGCCAACACTTTCTGGCTCACGCTGTCGCCTAAACGCAGTAATTTCCACAATGCCGTCCAGCGGGGATGAGTTAATCCCAAAGGTGCCAGCTCGACATCGGCCACGGTACGCCACAATCGATGCAAACGGCCTAAATGCTCCGCCAGTGATAACTCTTTCAATCGCTCTAATTCTTTTTGCATCTTGCTCACCCACTTAGTTAGCGTGCTAAGCATTATACTTAGTTAGCAGGCTAAGTAAACTGACTTACATAACACCATGACCCATTTTCAAGGGGATTTTTAAGCTAAATAAATGAAAAATAATCCGATTAATTTTTTATAAAATCATCAAAAATACGATTAGCAAGAACAGAAGATAAGGCAAAGCCGATACAATTGAAGTGAATACACAGATAGGATTTTAAAAGCAAAAAAGCACTGATTCTCATCAGCGCTTTAATCTTTAGAACATGTTAAATAATAGCTTACTTAGGGCGCACACCTAACGTATGGCAAATCGCATAGGTCAGTTCGGCGCGGTTTAGGGTGTAGAAGTGGAAATCCTTCACGCCTTCGCGGGACAGTACTTTTACCATATCGATTGCCACGTTTGCACCCACCAATTGGCGTGTACCGGCATCGTTTTCTAAACCATCGAATTGCTTGTGTAGCCAGCCCGGTAACGACACATTGGTCATGCCCGCGAAACGTTTTAACTGGGTAAAGTTAGTCACAGGTAAGATACCTGGCACAATTTCAACGTCGATACCGGCGGCAACGCAGCGGTCACGAAAACGCAGGTAAGATTCTACATCGAAGAAAAACTGGGTAATGGCACGGCTAGCGCCCGCATCAATCTTACGCTTAAGGTTGATCAAATCCGCCTGTGCGTTGCTCGCATCGGGATGCACTTCTGGATAGGCTGCAACGGAAATATCAAAGTCGGCCACTGAGCGCAGCAAACGTACTAAATCCACCGCAAAACGAGTGGGCTTAGGGCTGCCCGCAGGTAAATCACCCCGCAGTGCCACTATGTCACGAATGCCCGACTTCCAGTAATGCTTAGCCAGTTCTAATAGCTCTTCATCGCTAGCATCAACTAAGGTTAAGTGCGGCGCGGCAATAAGGTCGGTTTCCTGTTGAATACGCTCAATCACGCCGTGGGTGCGGTCGCGCACACCTGAGTTAGCGCCATAGGTCACAGACACAAACTTAGGATTAAGCGGCTCTAAACGACGAATAGAGTTCCACAGGATTTGTTCCATTTCGGGGGTCGATGGCGGAAAAAACTCAAAAGAAACATTAATATCGCCATTAAGCTCAGACAAACTCTGGTTCAGCGATTGTGAATGTTGTGCGTGATGAAAAGCCATGTGTATTTCCTCAACCGCCCTTGGCGCTACTCTTTGCTAGTATGAATTAGTTCAAATGGACGTTTGGACGTCTACATGTCCATATACTAGAGAAACTGAGATGTAAGTCAAGCCAAAAAATCCCCATAAACCGCATTTAATCTCGGTTAATTCGATAGATTTATTCTAGCCAATAAAAAAGGACTCGAATGAGTCCTTTAAGCTGCTGAATTTCAGTCTACTCTTGCAAGAGATCGCGACAGATCTGCGTCAGATCCGACTGCACCGCTGCCGCTGTCACTTCGCGTCCGGCGCCCGGTCCACGGATGATCAACGGATTGCCTTGATAGAAGGCACTGCGGATCACAAACACGTTATCGCCGGGGGTCAAATTAGCGTAAGGATGATGGGCATCAATCCACTGCAAACCGACTTCAGCTTTAAGCTCTGGGCCGCTGTTATCTAAGGATGCCACGTATCTGAGCACCTTATTTTGCTCCGCCGCCGCACCGTATTGTTGCAGCAGATCGGCATCTAACTCGGCAATGCGGGTGAGAAATTGATCTAAGGGAATATCGGCCAAATCGGCTGGCACTAATGAGCGTAATTCAATATCTTCAAGCTCGATTTCAAGGCCAATTTCACGGGCCAAAATGAGCAGTTTACGCTGCATATCACGACCAGACAGATCGTCGCGGGGATCAGGTTCAGTGATACCTAAGCCTCTGGCTTCAATCACTAATTCAGAGAAAGGCTTGCTGGTATCGTATTTCTCAAACAACCAACACAAGGTGCCAGAGAAAATCCCGCCCACGGCTTCAACGCTATCACCGCTGTTACGCAGATCATTTAACGCATGTTGGATAGGCAAACCCGCGCCACAGCTGGCGTTATAGCGCCAAAATAAACGACGATTACCCAATTGCTGCTTTAACTCACGATAGAAAGGCAGTGGACCCGAGCCTGCGAGTTTATTCGCGCTCACCACATGGATGCCGCGCTCGAATAGCTCTGGATATTGCAGCGTCAAACTGGCGCTGGCACTGATATCTAAGGCCACCAGCTCATCGCAGTTAACCCGTTCTAATTGTTCGAACAAGTGCTCGTACTGCCAAGGCGTAGCCTCGGTATTAAACTCAGTCTGCCACGCGGCAAGATTAATGCCTGTGGATTTAATCAAGGCTTTACTCGAACTGACTAAACCGACTAACTCAACGCTGGCTTCGAGTTCATGATCCAGTGATGGCGACACCGACTTAAATAAATCGACCCAAGCCTCACCTATGTTGCCCACGCCGAGCAGTAAGACGCCAATGCGTTTACGCGGCCCAGCGCAGCGGCGGTGTACCTTTTGGGTTAACAGATTCACCTGCGACTGGGGCACCAGCGTCACTAAACTTAAGTCACCACTAAACAAAGGTTTAGCATCACGACTTAATAAACGAGCAAAACTGCGGCGATAATGTTCTGCATCGGCACTGACTAACGCCACTAGGCCGAGATCTGTGTTGATCTGTTGTTCGCTGATCCCTAATGCTTGTGCCTCGGCATCGAGCAATCTTTGCACTTGTTTTTGATTTTCAGCGGTATAGGCAAGCTCAACCCTTTGATGGGCAGAGGTCCAATGGGCCAATGGCGTTAAACCCGCGGCAATCAATAAATCTAATAAACGAGTTAACTCTCCCGTAAGCTTAAAGCCGAACAGCACAACAGCATTGAGGTTAGTCACCACAGGTGCGCTCGCCGACGAACTATGGGGCGCAATCAAGGTAAAGTCGGTGTGTGATGCATAACTTGAGCGCACCGCTAAACTCACTTCGGTATTAAACAAAGGCTGCAAAGTGCGCGAATGCAATACTGGCGAGCCTAAACGCGCTAAGCGGTCAGCTTCGGCAAGTGACATGCTTTTGAGTAATTTAGCATCGTTGATCTTATTCGGGTCAGCGTTGAACACCCCTTCCACATCGGTCCAAATGGTCACGCGCTCAATATCGGCAAGGCTGGCAATCAAGCTGGCACTAAAATCTGAACCATTACGACCAAGTAATAAAGTATCGCCGCGCTCGTTAGCGCAGATAAATCCTGTGATCACTAGTCGTTCATTGGGATGTGCGGCCAATAGCGCTTGTACTTTAGCGCGGGATTCTTGCACCCGAATTTGCGGCACGGCGGCTTCATCGGCCACTAAAATTGAACAGGCATCCACATGGCTTGCCGCCACACCAGATTCGCGCAGCAGCGCCGCCATCAGGCGCGCCGACCAACGCTCGCCAAAGCTCACCACATGGTTAACTTGGTATTCGTTACGTTCGTCGAGGGACAATAAACTGATGAGTTGCGCCTGATCTGTCGCCAAACGCTCGCGCAGATCGCGGGCTTGTTCGTTCGACAATAACTGCTCTACCAACCCTTGTTGGTAGCTGGTCAGCACTTGTAATTCTTCTTGCCACAGCTGACCCGCATCACGCAGCGCTAATAATTTATACAGGAAATTCGTGCTCTTACCCGCCGCAGAGACCACCACAAGGTCATCGCTATGACCGTGGGTTAACAGGATATGGGCGACTCGACGATAACAATCGGCATCCGCTAAACTGGAGCCACCAAATTTATGTAAGTGACAACGTGCCATCTATTATTCCTCTACTGACAAGCCGCAACGGCGGCTAATCCTGCTTGAATATCTGCAACTAAATCGGCGGCATCTTCAATACCCACCGATAAACGCAATAGGGTGTCTTTAATGCCTGCCTCAAAACGCGCCTGCGGCTCCATGGCTCTGTGGGTCATAGTGGCGGGCACGGCCACTAAACTTTCGACGCCACCTAAACTTTCCGCCACGCTAAATAAGCTAAGTGCACCTAAAAAGGCCACGACTTCGGCCTCGCCGCCCTTGAGCTCAAAACTCAGCATAGCGCCAAAGCCTTTTTGTTGCTTGGCTGCAATGGTGTGACCAGGGTGATCCGCAAGACCAGGGTAATAAACTTTGCTCACCACAGGGCTTTGCGTCAATACCTCAACAATGCGCTGGGCATTGGCTTGATGTTCACGAATTCGCACCGCTAAGGTGCGTAGGCCGCGCAGGGTTAAGTAACTATCAAATGCCGATCCCGTTAAGCCTAGAGTGTTCGACCACCAATGTAAGCTTTCGCCGATTTGTGCATCTTTAGCAACCACAGCGCCGCCAACCACATCGCTGTGACCATTGATGTATTTAGTGGTGGAGTGGATAACGATATCCGCGCCTAATAATAGGGGTTGTTGCAATATCGGCGATAAAAAAGTGTTATCGACCACCACCAGCGCGCCGACCTCATGGCTCGCCTTGGCAATGGCTTCGATATCCACCACACGCAATAGCGGGTTAGACGGGGTTTCGAGCCACACCATCTTAGGATGTTGCCCGATAGCGGCGGCTAACGCTTGGCTGTCGTTTTGATCGACCACAATCAACTTAAACTGGCCTTTCTTCGCCAAGTTAGTAAATAAACGGTAAGAACCGCCGTAACAATCATGGGGCACCACCAACAGGTCATCAGGGCCGAGCAATGTGGTCACTAGGGTGATGGCCGCCATGCCAGTGCATGTCACTATGCCAGTGGCGCCCTTTTCTAATTGGGCTAATGCTTCACCTAAAATGCAGCGCGTTGGGTTGCCTGAACGACTGTAATCGAATTCGCGGGGATTTTTATGACCATCGAAGGCGTAATTAGTCGACAAATAAATCGGTGGCACAACTGCACCATATTGAGTATCGCTTTCGATACCCTGACGCACTGCCAGTGTGGCTAATTGACGCTCTGCCATGGGTGGACTCCTAAATTCGGTAGACTGATAGAGATGTCTGGACGTCTAAATGTACCTAAGCCCAAGGCCATCGTCAATAGGCGTGAAGACGTTTAGACGTCTGAACATAAAGAAATCTGTTTGCAATCACAAAGAAATAGTAGCAATAATTTGACTGTTCTTTGTAAGGGTTTAAAATCTGCCCCGAATTTAGCGTTATAACAGGTGAGTCAATGACTGAATGGAATGGGGAATACATCAGCCCCTATGCTGAACATGGCAAGAAGAATGAACAAGTAAAGAAAATTACTGTGTCTATTCCGCTCAAAGTGCTTAAGGTCCTTACGGACGAACGTACGCGTCGTCAGGTCAATAATTTGCGTCACGCCACCAACAGCGAGCTGTTGTGTGAGGCATTTTTGCACGCCTACACTGGCCAGCCATTGCCTAACGATGAAGATCTGTCAAAAGATAGCCCAGACAGCATTCCCGCCGAAGCCAAGTTGCTGATGGACGAGATGGGGATCGAGTGGGAAGACATGGAATAGCGACTTGTCGCTTTCAAAGTCATATCACAGTGCTCATCAATAGGGATCGTTAACGATCCCTTTTTGTTTATATGGAATCCTATGTTTTCTCTAATAGATCCACAGACACTCGCCTTAGCCTCGCTGGTCGTGTTTCTTGGCGCCTTAACCCAGAGCCTGATTGGGTTTGGCCTAGCGGTTGTCGCCAGTCCTTTGCTGTATATCGTCGATCCGCAGCTCGTACCTGCGCCTGTTATTGCTATGGGTTTCTCCATCGCCCTGCTGACCTTAGTGCGTGAGCGTGGTCATTTAGAATTCAATGGCTTGCAATATGCACTTATAGGTCGCGTGCCCGGCGGTTTTATCGGCGCGAGTCTGTTGCTGTTTGCACCTCAGCCCATACTCGGGTTATCCATCGCCGCCATTGTAGCGGTCGCGGTGATCCTTAGCCTGTATAAATTCAGCCTACCCGTGAATAAGAAAACCCTCTTCGGCGCGGGTGTCGTCTCGGGGATTTTCGGTAATATTGCTGCTATTGGTGGTCCGCCGATGGCGATTCTATTGTCAGGCAAAGACGCTTCGCAGTTTCGCGCCGCCCTGTCGGCCTTCTTCATTTTTAGCTCCACCATAGCTATGGTCATTCTGGCGATCACTGGTTTATTAGAATTGAAGCACCTGTGGCTGTCGTTACTATTGCTGCCTTCAGTACTTTTAGGGTATTTAGTCGCGGGGCGATTGGTAGGCCGTGTCGATAAAGAGAAGACAAAAATGGCGACCTTAGTCCTGTGCAGTATCAGCGCCTTAGTGCTAACGGTGAAGTCGGTTATCGAACTCTTACCCCAATAAGCGTCCTGCTTGTACTGGCAAACCTTCTCAAAATTCAAACAATAAAAAAGCACTGACATTGTCAGTGCTTTTTCTTTATCTATCAATATGTAAAGTCAACTTACACTCAGCTTAAATAGCTTTGCCCTGCATACACAATAAAGTGTCTTAGCGCGAGCACGCCGGTTAAACTCGCGCAGGCCACCATGATCATCGCGCCCTTAGTGTGGCGAGTTGCTGCGGGTAACAACATGAACAGCAATGGAATACCAAAACCAATCCCGACGACGCCAATCCAGAACACGCTTGCCCATAGCCCAGAGGTTAACGACGCTAAAGCCGCAGCCGCTGCGCCGCCCTTGAAGTACAAGGCGCAGAACAACATGAACAGGAACAGGATTTCAATCGCCATCACAGGCAATTCTAACCCGTGCATCTTAGCCAAAGTCTTATCATGGCTATCGGTCTTAAACAGCAAGAGTGCCAGTACCGCATTTGCCGCAGCGCCCGCCGATAAACCCGACACTAAAAACAGCGCAGGCAGTACCGCAGTGTTGAGCATAGGGTAAGCATTCATCGCCGAAATTAAGAAGCCAGTGTAAGCCCCTACACCAATGGCAAGGACAAACAACAATACTTCAATCAGCTTTCGAAATGGCATAAGTAACTTAGCGATGGGCGTTAAGAAACCCAAACCCCATTTTGGTAAATCATCCCGCAGCACAATAATGGCGTACGCAAAGGCTAAGGGAGAATACGCCAGTAGCGCCAGCACTCCAATGGCCATCACGGACTGGAAGTTATAGTGAATTAAGATCAGCCAGAAGTGGAAGGGTTTGGTTAAATCAAACACTAAGCAAGCTAGACCTAAGCTAATCGCCACAGGCCCAATAATGGCTGCCGCCTTAAGAATGCTGCTTTCAGCTCCCGCGCTGAGTTCCTTATTCGCCCAGCGTAAACCAATGCCAATCAATAAACTGCCCGCGGATAACCCCGCCATAAACAGGTAAACGGCAATGACCCAGTGCCAAGTGATAGGATCATATTGCGCCATGTCGCCCCAAGTATTGTTCATAATCAAATCCCCCCTCTTTTGGTAGGAACGCGATATACCCTAGGTTTAGTGCCTAAATGGGTTTTATCTTGGTATGTGATTTTAGTGTTGAGCATGATGGCCACGTCACTCTGCGGATCATTGGCATCACCAAACACTAAGGCATCGGTTGGACACACAGTCACACAAGCAGGCTCTTCGCCCCGCGCTAAACGACTGTCTTTACAGAAGTTACACTTATCCGCCGCCTTGGTTTCTGGGTTCATAAAGCGCACTTTGTAGGGGCACGCTGCCACACAGTACATACAGCCGACACACTTCTCGGTATGGATAGAGATAATGCCGTCTTCACCCACATAGGCTGCGCCCGTTGGGCATACCTTAACGCAGGGCGCATCTTCACATTGCTGGCAAGATACCCTGTGATATTTGAAATGCAGATTGGGCATCTCACCAAAGGGGCCTTCCACACGCACTTGCAGACGAGTAACGCCTTCGGGTACGCCATTTTCACTGCGACACGCCACGTTACAGGCTTGGCAGCCGATGCACTTATTCTCGTCGTGCACCATTACATATCGTTTATTCATTTAAGCCTCCGATTAGCGCTTTACCAGCGTGACGCCCGTGGTGTGCACAGTCATGCCACACACAGGAGCCGTCACGTGCGGCAGTAAGTTACCGCAGTGGACACCTTTGCCCGTTGCTCTGACCAACTCTTTGTTTTTAGAACCAAAGCCCATGTAAGCAAACACAGTATCTTGGCGAATGCCCGGCGTGACTAAGGCATGGCCTTCTTCTGTGCCAACACTGCTGGTGAGGCGGATTGGGTCGCCATTACTGATCCCTAATTTGCCCGCAGTAACAGGGTGAACCCACACAGCGTTATCCGACATAAGGTTAGCGAGCATAGGCACATTGTGGGTGGCGCCATTGGTGTGCACCGCCACTTTGCCTTGGATAAAGTACAGCTCATCTGCTTTTTTAAGATGCACTTCGCGGAACTTGATCCCCCCACGGCCCGGTGCCATGGCTTCCACTTTCGCGGAAGTGAGTTCAATCTTGCCACTCGGGGTTTTAAAGGTGAGTGCACTGGCGTAAGTGCCGTCGTCATCCATTGGCCGTGCGCCTGGATAGGCTTGAGTGAAATCATTCACCATCTTGGCTTCGCGCAGCATGAGCGGTTTACCAAAACTCACAAAACCTTCGTCTTTGATACGGCGCAGCAGGTCAGTGTCGCGGTTCACCTGCAGCATTTGTAGGGTTTCCATGTTTTCCCATGGATAGAACTCGCCAAGGCCCATAGCCACACCCACATCCTTAAAGATCTGCCAAGAAGGCTTAGTATCACCTAAGGTTTCAACCACACGTTGGCGCACATAATAGGCGGGATTTTTACCGGATTTATCAGCAATTTCTTCATCACGTTCAAGATAAGTCGATTCAGGTAAAATCACGTCCGCATAGGCGGCGGTTTCGCTGATATACACATCACACACGGCGATAAAGTCGAGCTTTTTCATCGCTTCAACAACGCGTGCTCTGTCTGTCATGGTTTGCATTGGGTTAGTGCGTGACATCACCCAGCCGTGTAACTGGTAAGGCACAGCGCTTAAGGTAGCATCGAGAATGGTTTGGTAGACGCCGCCCGATGTCCACATCATGGCGTACTGTTCTTCCACTTGATCGATTCGTTTCGCTGCTGGTTTTGGCATGTCTTTCACGCCGGGTTTGGCCAATACGGGCGCAACCGCTTCACCGGCAAGCTTGTTGTAATCACTGGGTTTCTGGCCGATATAAATCCCGCCCTTACGCTCAATATTACCAATCAAGACGTTGGCGGCGTACAGGGCGCGGCGCATCTCAAACTCTTCGGTGGTAAAGGTGGCTCTGTGACCAAAATCGACCACGGCATGGGGCGCTTTAGCGGCATATTCGTGGGCGATGCGGCGAATGTCTTTGGCAGGTACATCGGAAATGGTTTCGGCCCATTCAGGGGTATAAGCTTTCACTTCGGCGGCAAAGGCTTCGAAGCCTTCCACATAGCGCGCGACGAATGCCTTGTCGTAAAGATTATCTTCAATCAATACATGGCATAACGCCAAGGCGACGGCCACGTCGGTTCCGGGGCGAATGGCATACCATTCATCGGCTTTATCGGCCACGACGGAGAATCTTGGCTCGAAGACCACCAGCTTGGCACCTTTGTCCATTTGCGCCGCCATCATGCCGCGGGTTTCGGACATATTGATGCCTTCGTACAGGTTATGGCCGAAGTTAATGATGTATTTAGAGTTACTTAAATCTCGTTTGACCTTAGTGCCAAAAATAGCCTTAGCGGCAATTTCATAACCACCAGGGCAAGTCGAAGCGTGGGTAAAGATATTGGGACTGCCAAAGGCGGTCGCGAGGTGAAACAAATGCTTTTCTTGTGAGCCCGATTTTGACGAGAATGCCACGGCTTCTGGGCCATGTTCTTTTTTGATTTTATTTAGATTTTCGGCGATAAGTTGATAAGCCTCATCCCAACTGATCTCGGCCCATTTGCCTTCGCCACGTTCGCCAACCCGCTTTAACGGTTTAACGATACGCTGTGGATCGTACAGTAAGCTATGGCCTGCGCCGCCACGGGCACACACTTTACCGCCAAAGGACTTAGCGGCCTTGTTGCCACTAATGAAGACGTTTTTGCCCTCAATCACCCGCGCCGAAATCGGACAACGGGTTGAACACATTTCGCAAATACTGGCAATTTCCTTGCCCATGCCCTTTAGCTGCTTATTCTCTAATGCCGCTAAGCTGCCCGGCAGCAGACTGGCTAACGCACACGTGGCGCTGCTCGCTCCCGCTCCCTTTAAAAAGGTTCGCCTATTAAGCTCAATCATGGTTACCTCCATCACGCTCATCCCACCCGTCAGTCGCCATTTGTGGCGCCATCGAGCAGAGGTTTGCTCACTGATTTGATTACTTTTTTAGTTATAAAAGCGTAAAAACAGCGCCGCCATATCTTCAAAATACCAGCATCCGCTGAATACACTGCTCATCCACAAAGATTGTTATCCCGAAAGAGGTAGGCGGATATTGTGGTAAACCACATGGGGAAGCTCGGTGTGATCTATCGCAACTAAAACCTAAGACTGACGTTGAAATACGTGAATAAGATCAATAGGCTTATTGGGAACGGGCTTTACATCGACGGAGAAGACAGAAAAAAGCCGCCAGTTTGGACACTGGCGACTTAGAAGAAAACTGACATTTTAGTCAATTGCGATAACCCGAGCAGGATAAGAACATCGCACTAGCGGGCGCAAACTGATTACAATCGCATTAATCCATTAACTCTATATCAAGGCAGTTGAGCAGGCGAATCGCTTCGTCGCGGCTAAACTTAGCCCCTTTGATTTTATTGTTAAAAATGTCGATATCGTAATTTGAGGCCTCGCTGAAATCCGCCTCCAATAATTGAGTTCGGCCAAACAGACTATGACTAAAATCCGTGTAGGTGAAATTGGCTTGGTTGAAACTGCCCTCGCGAAAATCCACATCGTGGGCCTTACACTCTTCGATGATGATTTCATCGAGGGACAAGCCTAAAAATGAGCAGTCATTTAAGATACATTGCTTAAAGGAAAAAGGCGCGGCAAAGGATAAACGCGACCATGCGGCGCGGGTCCAATCGATACCGACTAACTTACACTCTTCAAACTCGACCCCGCTGAACTGGCACTGGGGCACTTTCACTAAGCTCAAGTTGCAGCGTACAAAGCGACAATCGATAAACTTACATTTACGAAAAACGCTCTCGCTAAAATGACAGTCTTGAAAGCAGCAATCCTCGAACTCGATGCCCTGTAGCTCTTGGGCTAATTCCGACAAACCATTGAACTGTTTTGATAAAAAACTATTGCCCTGCAAAACTGCGCTTTGCGCGAGTTGCGATGGCGCAAGCACCGATTGTTTAAGCACAGGCACTTCTTTCTGTGACGACATAACACCTCTAATCCTGCCCAATCCCCAACAATATGATAATGCAGGGCAATTGGGCTAGGTACGACCTAATGTTGACTCTCTGATACGAGGCTTGAGACTCACCGGCTAAATGTTCGCGACGAGTTCCTCAAGCTGATCGGTCGCCTTAGACCAACCCTGATGAAACCCCATATCCTCATGATTCTGCCTATCTTCGCTATTCCAATGCAGCACCCGCGCAGTGTACTTGGTCTTACCGTCCACAGGTTCAAAGGTGATGGTTGCTGTCATAAAGGCCTTGTCGGACGGCACCCATGCCTCGGTAAAGGCATCGGTAAATACGATACGCTCATTCTCAACCACCTCGAGATACACGCCGCGATTCGGGAAATCTTGCCCCTCAGGGCTGCGCATCACGATCACGTTAGTGCCACCAGCACGCACATCTAAGGTCGCACTAGCCACAGTCCACGGCCTTGGCGTAAACCAAATTTTGAGAAGCTCAGGCTCGGTCCACGCGCGGAACAGTTTTTCCGGCGGCGCGTCGATAATCCGCTCTAATATCAATTCTCTGTCACTATCTAGATGTGGATGACTTGTGCTCATATTCCCTCCATTGGATATTTAGCTTGATGGTCTTGTGGGCTGCAACTGTGTCATAAGCTCGCACATCAGCAAGCTAAAATACAGCCTTTCAATATCCGATTTTTGTATCAAACATGGCACCCATCGTTTCGCTTTAGCACGTTATTGCGAGGCAAATCCTTACGGCCGCTAGACTCGCTGCGAAGTACTATGTAAAGAGCAATACCAAGAGCGATACAAAGAACAATGCAAATAGCCGTGGTAAATTTCGTCAATAAAGGTAAAATGTCGCCACTTTTTCGCGGCAGTCTAGCACAAGGTTCTCTCGGATTAATGGTTAGCATTTTCGAGCAAAATGGCACGGGCCCAGCCCGCTTTAACAGACCACTTTCACTGTGGTGCCAACCTTGCCCTGCGTTTGTTCCATCCATTGCATTATCTTCACCCAACACAATTCAAACACCGCCCGAAAATACCACTTTTGTTGTTCAAGATTTAACATCAACCCCCGCAAACTGGCCGAACGCTTTACGCCCTAAGCCACGCGCGAATAATAAAGCGGTTGCAATAAATCTGGCTGTTGCTAACGCCATAGTCCATCTGCAAACCGACACTTATAAAAACCTTATCCCTACACTCTCTATCCTAAGGAATACTCGTCATGAGTCTTGCTGATTCCGTACTTGCCATCAATAACGATTTGCCAATCCGCACCGACAGCCCAGTCCACAGCGGCAAGGTTCGCAGCGTTTACTGGCTAACCGACGCCGACAGCCGCCGTTTAATTACCACTAAAGGTTATAACGTCCCCGAAGATACTCCGCTCGCCATCATGGTGATCAGCGACCGTATCTCGGCCTTCGACTGTATCTTCCACGGTGAAGGCGGCCTCAAAGGCATTCCCGGTAAAGGCGCAGCATTAAACGCGATATCTAACCATTGGTTTAAACTGTTCGCCGAAAACGGCCTAGCCGACAGCCATATTTTGGATATCCCGCACCCGTTCGTATGGATAGTCCAAAAAGCTCGCCCTATTAAAGTCGAAGCTATTTGCCGCCAGTACATCACAGGCTCAATGTGGCGCGCTTACTCAAAAGGCGAGCGAGTATTCTGTGGCATCACACTGCCAGAAGGCTTAGAAAAAGATCAAAAGCTACCTGAGCTGTTAATCACCCCATCGACTAAGGGCATTTTAACTGGCATCCCAGGCGTGCCCGCCCAAGATGACGTGAACATCAGCCGCAGCGACATCGAAGCCAATTACCAAGCCTTTGGCTTTGAAAAGCTTGCAGATATCGACCTGTATGAGAAGCTGTTAAAAGATGGCTTTAAAGTGATTTCAAAAGCACTGGCCGACATTGACCAAGTGTTTGTCGACACTAAATTTGAGTTCGGCTATGTCACCGACAAAGACGGCAATTCAAAACTGATTTACATGGATGAAGTCGGCACCCCAGATTCATCACGTATTTGGGACGGCGCCGCCTACCGCGATGGCAAGATTTTAGAAAACTCTAAAGAGGGTTTCCGCCAGTTCTTGCTGAATCATTTCCCCGATCCAGATGTGCTGCTCAACAAAGACAGAATGCCAGAGCGTGAAGCCCTAGCTCGCGACAATGACCTGCCACTTGAGGCCATGATGCAAGTGTCACACACTTACACAGGCGTTGCCGAGAAAGTGACTGGCGCGGCGATTCCGCTGCCAGCGAATCCAAAGGCAGATATCATCAAGATCCTACGGGAAGAGTATGATCTGATTGTTTAATCAAATCATAGTGGGATGAGGAGTTTTCCCTTTCCCAAAGAGCAGAAAGGCGCTTAGGCGCCTTTTTGTTTGCTTTACAAAAGCAGCTTTTCCAAACTTCGTTTGGATCAAAGTCGTGGGGCTTCACCCCACACCCGACCAAGAGGGGATCAACAGCAATTCCCTCTTGGATCTCCCTTGCCGGCCCTAGCGAAGTTACATGCATTAGGTACTAGCTTCGTGCTTATTCGAAAATAGCTAACGCTTCCGATGGGGCGTCCCTTCCCCCCGAAAGCTACGCAGACGTCCTGTCTGCGTCACGCTATTTCCTTCAACGCCCTTCAGCAACTTCGCAGGGAAAGGTGTACTTCTGAGGCTTTGGTGTTGCTTGAGAGTAATGCAAAGCAAACAGAGTGATACCTACCATCACTTTTAGAAAATTTAACAATGGGTGGCTCGTTAAATTCTTCGTCCCTGCACCTGCGAAAGCTAGCTCGGTCATCTGATAGGCAGGATGTCTGAATGTCGTGAAGTGCATGGATGCACGAGAACGACCATGCCAAGACTCACGCACTCTTTATTAAATCAAGGGCTCTATTCGCCCTGCGGCAGATCCAAGGGGATGGAGTATTCCTGTAATTTGGGGTGTTGTTTGCCAGTCCTTATAAAGCAAAAAGAGCTATGCCTGTGCCATCTCTTTTTGAAAATTTAACGATGGTTGTCTCGATAAATTTTATGGCAGGAGTAAAGCAGTTAAACAGAAAACGAAGGCCAAAAAGCCTTCGGTGAGCAGATTATTGTCTTGACTCACTGGGAGCGTCCATATATGGCCTTTTTAATGTTCTTAGATTTTATTGGATATTCAATCTAACTTTTAATCCTCGCTGCTTTTAAATAAACTCTAATTTAAAACGATTACATACAGGAGTCTAAAACAATGAGAAATATAAATTGATGAAAAACAAATCCCATGCTAAATTATTAAAACCAATCAAATAGGTAGATAACATGAAAATAAAAAAATGCCCTTACTGCGGAGTTAAAATAAGTATTTTAAAACTTAGAGGGAAATGCGGAATTTGCAATAATGAGATCGATGTTAATTTTTGCATACTAAAAACCTCAATAAGCTTTTCTTTAATATACTTACTATACAAATGGTTTATTTGGGATTTTGTTGGAAACTTATATATAAATATTTTTGTATTATCATTAATCTCTGGATTTATAGCTTTGTATTTTTCGGTACTGAGAAAAGTTGAGTAAATATTTTTGTTGGGGTAATTACATTACCCCAACAACTTAACTATAAAGTTATTGTTCTTTTCTTTTCAATACTGGGTTGTCATTAATTGCACCTCTACCACTTCCGAAACCGCCACCGCCGCTGCTACCGCCACCTACAATCCCACCACCGCCAGTAGTCCCCCCTCCTCCGCTGTCAACCCCGCCACCGCTTGCACCATTACTAGCTTGAGTTAGCTTATCAGCAGGGATCTCTACACCATTTCGAATAACTGAAATTAATTTCCCACCTTTAAAGACAAGTACGTCACCGACTTTAAATATTGACTGTGCTGACATTATGTAGCCTGCTGCAGTAGATAATCCACCGGTTATCCCGCCAGCTACTACTAAGCCCAATGTTTTATTACCAGTTTGCAGCAACACTACTTGTGTAATTTTACCTCCAACTTTATGTAATTGAACAGCTGTTATAGCTCCGACAATTACAGAGTTAGTCATTTGCTTTAAAGCTGTTCTTATTTCAACCTCAATATTTGACATTGGTTGACTCTTAAATGTATAGTTTTGAAGATAATTAACTATTGAAGTTGCATCACTACTGTCTTTCCAATCATTACAATTATTGTCAGTGTCAAATCGACAATCAAGCGCAGCATCTTTTTGCATTACAACTGGAGGTAAGTGATTAGTCTTTTTTAGATAACTAAGATAATCAGAGTATGTAATTGAGTCCACCACAACATTGGAATCATATATGTAAAATGTATCTGCTGCCCTAAAAACCTGTTTATTACCTGTGATATATTTTGAAACGGCACCCATTGCATTACAGCTATCACTTGTACAAATTAAATTATATACATTTCTCGCTGGCTCTGCCTGACTAAAAAAAGAAACTGCACTAAAAGCAGATACAAAAATAGGTATTGATATTGACTTCATCAATTAAAATTCCATTTAAATCCATATGAAAAACCTATTATTCACACAAAAACCCCATACGCAACAAAAAACCACATATATCTATACTTTAGTTTTTATATTGATAAATACACCTTTATTTTGTTATTTTAGTGAGCACAAAGCATGGCTTTGATAATTTATTGTTTAATTTTGGTAAAAATATTTTCTTGTTCTGGTCTAATTCCATCGAACACTTAATTTTGAAGCAGTAAAAAATGAATCAGGCCATATATGGACGCTCCCAGTGAGTCAAGGCAAGGCTTTGTTTCCTAAATCGAGTCAGCGAACAAAAGTAACTAAATGGACATCCATCGTTAATGGCGCGGTAGTTAACCTCCGACTATGCTTAGGCTAAGCATTGAACAAGGAGGTTTGTATGCCGCGCCCTCGCAGAACTCAGATTAGTGTTGAAGACACGCCCTTCTATCACTGTTGTAGTCGCGTTGTTCGGCGTGCATTTTTATGCGGCGATGATAGTTACTCGGGGAAAAACTATGACCATCGCCGCGCCTGGGTAGAATCGCTACTATTTGAACTTGAGGCGGTTTTTGCTATTGATGTAGCGGCCTTTACGGTGATGTCGAATCATTTGCATGTGGTGTTACGGGTGGATATCGACCGTGCTAATCGTTGGACTGATCGCGAAGTGCTTGAGCAGTGGCATAAGCTATTCAAAGGCGATGAATTAACGCAAAAATTCGCTAAAGGTGAGTTGATTGAACCTCACCAAGTCCTCAGGCTAAAGCATGCCATAGCAATTTACCGTAGCCGTTTATGTGATATCAGTTGGTTCATGCGTTGCTTAAACGAACCGATAGCAAGACAAGCAAATCAAGAGGATAACTGTAGTGGTCGTTTCTGGGAAGGCCGCTTTAAGTCACAGGCTCTTCTTGATGAAGCTGCTGTTTTAGCCTGTATGACCTATGTTGATTTGAATCCCATCAGAGCCAAAATGGCTGACACGCCAGAACAATCAGACCATACCAGCATTCAGCTACGCATTCGGGCAGCATTGAAAGGTGATCAGCCTAGCAATCTACTGCCTTTCATTGGTAATGAACGCGATAACCAACCTAATGGAATCGCGTTTACACTCAAGGATTATCTTGAGTTAGTTGAGGATACAGGGCGGATCATCCGCAACGACAAGCGTGGTGCAATAAGTGAAAATAGCGCCAACTTACTGACAAGATTAAATATATCCCATGAAAATTGGTTAAAACTGACCACAGAGTTTGGCAAGATATTTCATGGTCCAGTGGGGACGCTGCAAGAACTGACCGATTACTGCGAGCATTTAGAGAAGCGACGACGGCACTTTGCTAAATGCTGCCGGTACCTTAACGCTGGCTGATTTCAAGCCTGTTTCATTGCTCGTTCCTTCAAGACCTCCAACGAGGCAATGGGTTGGGCTTTTTTTACTAAAAATATCGTTTTTTCAGCCAAATAGGTCAATTTAGTCAGTCATCATCCTTTGTAACCCTACTTCGCTAGCCTTTTAACGGCTAAGTGACTTTTTGTCACTTAAATGCCAACAGAAAGTGCATTATGTTCTTGTTTTATCTTGGGTGGCCTTATTTAGTCATTATTTAGTCCAGGTCAATTTAGTCGCCTTATTTAGTCCGGCCTTATTTAAGTCGTTTTTTCCCTTTTGGTCGGGTGTGGGGTGAAGCCCCACGACGTTGATTTTGACTTTGATTTAAAAAATAAAAACTCGGAGGGGCTTATTAGTAATATAAAAAAGGTGTGACACTTAGCGTGTCACACCTAGATAATCAATTTTTAAATTATAAATATCAAAAACGAATAATTAGAATCGATATTCAACACCTAAACTGGCTTGTTTAAAGTCTGTATCAGTATCTGCACCGTTGCTAACATTCTCAACGGTAATTCCTGCATCATACCAAGTGTACTCGGCATTAATTAAGAATCGATCTGTGACTTTAAATGCGACACCGGCACCGGCGAACACACCTTCATCATCTTTATTTCCAGAAAAACCTAACACATCATAATCTGTGGAATACCATAGTTGCCCACCTTTAGCGTACAACTCAACGCGATCGACAATGGGATATGAAACTTTTAGCGCAGCGGTATAACCATCTGTTTCTGCATTAGAAAGGCTATTGCCATAATCACCGAAGTTGACGTATCCGCCTTCGATAGCTAAATATTGGTTAAAGCGATAACCAACAAGCCCTTGAATAACATCGCTATTGTCATCGAAGTCATCTTTACCATCAACTTTTAAATAACCATAGTTAGCACCAACATAAATGCCATTTTCTGCGACATCATTATTTTTCATGTTCTCTGCATGAGAGTAAACACTAACAGAGGCTAAAGAAATAATGGCGGCCAAAGTAAGAATGGTATTTTTCATAATGTACTCCTAGTTAATTATTTAAATACGCTAAGTACATTACAAAAGTAATGCCAGACTTACCGAACTCAAGCTAAATAGATTTAAGAAAGTTAATAAAAAACATTACTATCAATGCCATACCTTAACTAAGATAATTTAAAATGAAGAAAAACCGTCTAAAATAACAGCTAAAATCACTTATATATTAATAGCTGTAAGTTGCACTCACTCTGGCGAATGTATTTATTGCCTATTGCATTGTAACTATTTCATAGATAAGGAATATATTCACAAACCAGCTACATCCCATCAACCTACAACATCTCACAAATTAGTCATCATTCATGTCGCACTGGTTAATTTTAAATGATATTGCAGATAGTTAACTCCCGAATTCAACTATAAAGTGTCCGCCTTTTATTCGCTGATAATGTATAGCGGTTTAAACGCTAAAATGATATTGAGGCAAAAATAATATTATCCTTCCCTATTTACCCAAGAAAATGATTTTTCCAAAAATGCCGTTGCATCATTCTCGATAATAAGACCATGGGCCATGATGATGGCTTTTGGCTCCCAAGCTAATATTTTATCAATATGACTGCGCGCTTGTGTCTTAGCAAACATAAAACTTAAGCGCCAATCTAAGGGCATTTTACCGTTTGGAGCGAGTATTCCCGCTCCGCGAGCCAATAATCGCTGTAAGGCATTAAAAGATTCAGGTGAAAAGTTTTCGATAAGATCCGTCACAATCAAAGTACGCGATGCTTTATGAAGGAACACACATTCCTGCATGAAATGAGAGCCCGTAAATAATATTTGGTCAATATCAGTCGCCCACATGGCATGAAATTGAGCGGTGAACAGCCCGTCAAAATGAAGATCTGGCCGCTTTGTTTGAACTTCTGCAGTGCCAAAACTTTGGGCCTGCGGATAACGTTGCTGCCAGTCCTTTAAAAATAGGTGGTGCAAGTGGTTAGGCGCAATAAGATAACGAACTTCGCCTAACGCTTCGACCAGTGCCTGAAGTTCAGAGGTGAGTTTGATTGGGCTATGTACCCACAAAGCACCATTATTCAAACGGATCACTGTCATCCGAGTGGTATAGGGCAAGGTAAAAAATGGTACGGCTTCACCATCAAAAATCCACAGGTTTTCTGCTAGTTGCTTCATATCAACTCTCCATACTGCCAGTCATTCCATCAATAATAGCGTTCGCTTTACCGTACATTGAAGCACGAAATCAGCCGCCAACCATCATCACAAAAGTATGAAAAGAGAATTGAAAAGACAGAGCACCCAAGACTCATTTTGTTTTTAAGGGCTAACAAACCTTACTTAAACCCAATGAATCGCCCTTCGACGTTGCGAAGAGGCATTGCGACGCTTTATAAAAAAGATCGGGTATGGCAGAGGGAATTAAGGGAGTAAACGCTTTGCTATTTTGGTCACGTGAAAGATAGGACAGGCACAAATCTTTAGGGATTAACAGCAAACGCCGAGATCACAGAAGTTCACCATCCCCTGCGAAGTTGCTGAAGGGCGTTGAAGACTCTTTATTGAAAGAATGGCGCGTGACGCAGACAGGACGTCTGCGTAGCTTTCGGGGAAAGGGGCGAATGAAAATCGGTGATTTTCGCGCTTATGAGCGAGAGGCAGGGACTACCGAACTGGAGGCTTTACATGGATGTAAAGCGGAGCCATCGGAAGCGTTAGCTATTTTCGAATAAGCACGAAGCCACTAATCAATGCATGTAACTTCGCTAGGGTGAGTGCAGCCTAGCAGCGTTACGAACGAGAGCCAGGGATGGCGAACTGGCAGTTAGACATGGACGTTGTTCGCCGGGGGATTTCCAAAAGGGGAACAGGCATTTTTCCCCTTTTTGTCGGGTGTGGGGTGAAGCCCCACGACCTTGATTTTGACTTTGGTTTTGATTTTATAAAGAAACTATCAACAGTCTAAATATGCAAAAGAAGACTGATGGAAGTAAAGAAAGTTGTCACACCTTCAACCCAAGGTTAAATCTTCACGCAGACAAACAGCGCGTTGCCGGATGCTAAATCCCACGGGACGATTCTTTCATAATCATGTTCGAAAACATGCACTTCAAAATAGGGGGCTAACAGTTCCTGCAGTTCAGTGAAGCTAGTCGCGACCATGGCATGTTGATCTTGCCATTGCTCAATGCTGTGTAGTTCTTGTAAGCCAACTTCCTGTAAACCTGCGGCGTGTAACCCCGCTTCCAGCGAGCCTAAATCTTTCATGTCAGAGACTGGTAAAGGCGAGGCTGACACCTCAGTAAACGGCAGACTACTTTTGGCAATACTCAACTTTAAGGACTGTTTCTCGCCTTGACCACTGTAATGCCAGCCGGATTCAAAGGCGAAATGGCTACCATCAAACTCGGCAAAATGCTTAACCGAGGCAGTGTTATCGATTCTGTGTTTATCGACCGTGTTAAAACAAAACAATCCGCCGTCATTGAGCGCACTGTGCACACTGGCGATACAACTTTTAAGTCGTTCGATACAAGCACTGTAATGGATGGAATATAAAAAACAGGTAATCAAGTCGACGCGCTCTTCTAAATAAAAAGCTGTCATATCTTGCAGGTTAAACTGGGCTTCGGGACAACGGCGCATGGCCATGTCGAGCATAGGCTGATTGATATCGAGGCCACTGCATTGATAACCAAGATCGATAAAATGCCGCACATGCGGACCCGTACCACAAGCTAAATCAAGGTGTTGTTTACCGTTATTACCAAGGAACTGATGCAGACGATGAATGCTCGCACTCTGTTGCTGGTAGTTAATATCAGAACACATTAAATCGTAATAGCCGGATAAATCTGTATAGAGCGCGTTGGAAGACATAGTAGCGAATAGGTAACAAGGGCAATTTTAGGTGGCGCATGATATATCAGTTAGCCGATATCAGAAACAAACAATTGCCCCACAGCTCAGTACTCCTAAAGCAAAAGCGGCCAATTGTACACTCAAGGATTCAATTCGAGTTCGTAGCGCGAACATAAAAAAGCTCAACCTGAGCGTCAGACAAGAGTGTCCAATAAGGATATGAAATAGGAGTCGCTAAGCGCGATAATCGCAGATAGAAGAACATCTTAGCAAAAGAAATGAAATCGCAGTGAACTCACAACACACATCGAGCTCACACTCGCAATTAACTACTTGCAGGCGCATCTCGCGGATTGCTCGCAAGGCGGCGCGGCGGCGCGGCGGCCACTTCACACATACCTGCAGTTTTACCTTCGCCAACACACCAAGCATTACAGTCAAAGGTATCAGGATGACCTAAGTCGTCACTGTGACCATGTATCACATCTTTGCCAGGATTGGATTCGACTAACAAGCCATCGGGCAAACACGCCTCACCAAACATTCTGCCATTAGGCACACCTTGTGCATCGGTACCGACATGGCAACCGGCAACACCGGGCGCAACACCATCACTGTCCTTCCACCAGCTCTGTTTGTTCTCTTGCCAATCTGAGGGTTTAAATTCTATGGTGCCCATGGCACCGGCCATTCCCTTGGCGCCATCTGAGGGTTCACCGATTTCACCGTGGGCAAATACTTGGCTAGCAAGCAGCAGGGAACAGGATGCGAATAGGGTTAAAGCTGTAAACTGTTTCATAACACCTCCTTTGTTTGAGTCAGAATAAGCTTAGCCAGATGTGTCGATATCGCCATTTTAGATTCGATGGTAAACACACAAAGCAGAAGAATAACCAGATAGTTTAAGACGTCGAACGAGCGCGGCTATGGTGCATGAAAGCTCAGCTCTTCATAGGTACTTAAATGTTCGAGCTTAGGTTTAGCAAAGTAATAACCCTGAAAATACTCAATCCCGATTCCAGCGAGATAATTCAGTTCGGCTTCGCTCTCAACGCCTTCGGCCAAGACTCTTGTATTAAGTTCTAGACAAATACGCAGTATTTCATCCACCGCCAGCTGTTTTTCTTTATCGACATCGATATCACGGATCAAAGTCATATCGAGTTTTAGCACTTGGGGACGCAGGGCATCTAACCAACTTAAATCAGCAAAACCACTGCCAAAATCATCAATTGCCGTGATAAAACCACGCTTAGCATAACTCTCGAAGATACGGACTAATTTCGCCCGATCGACAATTTGCTCACCCTCTGTCACTTCGAACATAATTTTGTGGATATCAAACCCATACATGTCGGCGGCTTCAATCGTCGCGCGGATACAGGTTTCAGGGTTATACACAGCATTGGGCAGAAAGTTGATACTGAGCATCTTATCGAGTCCCAACTTTGAAGCGGTTTCTATCGCTTTAACCCGACAAGCCTGATCAAAATAGTATTTGTTGCTATCGTTAATTCGCGCAAACACCCACGCGGCCCCTTCACCTTCGGGACCTCTAACAAGGGCTTCATAACCGCTAATCTCAAGGCTGGGCCAATGAATGATAGGTTGAAATGCCATGCGAATTTCAAATCCTAATGACTTACCACTTAAGCAATCCATGCATGTTTGCTGCTTTATTCGAGCGGGGAAATCCATAAACGGCCTCCTTAACATCACCTTACTAGTGTGAGGATAAATGTTTAAATTTGCCAGTTTTTACTGTTCATCATGTTAATAAAATCTGGAATATAAACAATAAAGGGCCGATGACAAAAAAAATGAAACGTTGGTGCGAGGCAGAAAAATAAAAATGGATGAATCCCTATTGGAGCTTCATCCATAGTCACAAGCTGATAATTGATTTACTTCAGTTTATAAATCACTTCGACTCTATCTTCTATGCTCACTTGGCCGTACTGATAGCTCTCGGCGGCGCCCATGGCATCGGCTTTGGCGCTCATGCGTAACATGACAGGTTGCACGGGGCGTTGATCGTAATAACGGATCTGCCAGATCTTACCTAGGTTCTCCCCAAAACCTTTAGCCAAAGACTCGGCTTTTTGTTTGGCATCCACAATCGCGGCTTGGCGTGCCTTGGCGACATATTCCGCTTCTTTACTCGATTTAAGGGCGATGTTGTTCACCCGATTCATGCCCTCTTCCAAGGCTGAATCTAAAATAGCATTTAAGCGGCTTAAGTCTGTTACCGTCACGGTAATTTGGCGACTGGCGGTGTAACCCGTCAGCTCTGGTGCCTTATCCTGCACATACACGTATTGCGGTTGAAGATTTAAATTCGCGCTCTGGATCTGGTCTTTAGTCACACCCGCTGCGGTGAGACGGGCGATAAACTTAGCCACGGCGGCATCGGAATTATCCTTGGCGGCTTTAGCGGTTTTTTCGGTCACGGCCACTTCCACATTCACATCCGCCATATCGGGCTCGACTTGGATTTGGCTCACACCCATGGTTTCAATGTGGGGGAAATCGACCTCAGCGGCGAGTACTGCTGGCGCCATAAACGTACTAGAAAAAAGACCACCCGCTACCAATACCGCTAAAAGAGAATTTTTCATAACTTACTCCAAAATAATGTGCTTATAGCTAAACCACTTCAAATAGAACGCATATTCAAACGAGACGGCTAACACGACTGTGTCGCTTATTTAGCGCTTAGGCTATCAGTAAAAAGTGCCAATACCTGTGCCAATATGTAACAGCATCAACAAACTGTCTCTTGCTCCCTATAAACGCGGCGGATTTTAAAAAGGGTTAATTTTTCTGAAAAATATTTAGCTCTTTTTATCCCTATGGGTTGACTGCGGATCTCTAGCGGATATCTCTATACCCACACCCAAAATAGGCCTTAGGGTTAACTGGCATATTCAGCGCCCCAGTTGTACACTTTTCAGCCAAAGCTACTGTACCTTTTAACCACTTCAGGTATAATCCGCCATCTTTTTTAAGGCTGCTCTAACCTCAGCGAGAAACCATGACAGTTGAAACTTTTAAACCCAAGCAAACGACCACGCTTGATATCCCAGTAAAAACATTAGAAGCAGCAAGCACTAATGCTGTTACCACTGGGAATCGCATCGGTTTTGTGTCTTTGGGCTGCCCAAAAAACCTCGTGGATTCAGAGCGTATTCTGACTCAGTTACGCATCGACGGCTACGAAGTGACTAACAGCTACGCCAATGCCGATCTGGTTATCGTCAACACCTGCGGCTTTATCGATGCTGCGGTTGAAGAATCTCTGGACGCTGTGCGTGAAGCCTTAGAAGAAAACGGCAAAGTGATCGTAACTGGCTGCCTTGGCGCCAAAGAAAACCAAATCCGCGAAGTACATCCAGATGTGTTAGAAATCACTGGCCCACACAGCTATGAAGCCGTGTTGAAGCACGTTCACAAATATGTGCCTAAGCCAGAACACAACCCTTTCACGTCATTAATCCCACAAACTGGGGTTAAGTTAACGCCTAAGCATTACGCTTATTTAAAGATTTCAGAAGGTTGCGACAACCGTTGTACTTTCTGCATCATCCCTTCGCTACGTGGCGATCTCGACAGCCGCCCAGCGGGCAGCATCTTAGATGAAGCTAAGCGTTTAGTGGAATCAGGCGTACAAGAAATTCTAGTTGTGAGCCAAGACACCTCGGCCTACGGCAAAGACAAAGGCGGTCGTACCGATTTTTGGAACGGTATGCCAGTCAAGCAAGACATTACTAGCCTAGCGCGCCAACTGGGTAAAATGGGCGCTTGGGTGCGTCTGCATTATATCTATCCCTACCCATGGGTTGACGATTTGATCCCGCTAATGGCGGAAGGTTTAATCCTGCCGTATTTGGATATTCCAATGCAGCATGCTAGCCCACGTATCCTGAAGATGATGAAACGCCCAGGCCGTGTTGACCGTCAGTTAGAAGCGATTCAACGCTGGCGTGAAATCTGCCCCGATCTAGTGATCCGCTCGACCTTTATCGTCGGCTTCCCAGGTGAAACCGAAGAGGATTTCCAAATCCTGCTCGATTTCTTAAAAGAAGCCCGCCTTGATCGCGTAGGTTGCTTTAAGTATTCAGAAGTGGATGGCGCTGTCGCCAACACCATCGCCGAGCTTATCAGCGAAGAAGTGAAAGAAGACAGATACCACAGATTTATGGAAGTCCAAGCCGAGATCAGCGCCGAGCGTTTAGCCCGTTTCGTTGGCCGTACCTTAGATATTCTGATTGACGATGTAGACGAAGAAGGCGCCATTGGCCGCAGCTTCGCCGATGCACCAGAAATCGACGGTATGGTGTTTATCAATGGTGAAACTGAGTTGGAACCAGGCATGTTAGTGCGTGCCCGCATCACCCATTCAGACGAACACGATCTGTGGGCTGAAGTGGTAGACGCAGACACCCAAGACTAAGCCATTCTGATACAGGACAGGCTATGACTCAAAAAGCGAACCTCTGGTTCGCTTTTTGTTTTTTATCATTTCGTCAGCATTAACACGGCGAATGCTTCAGCTTCCTTACCCCACTGTTTCACCTCACTATTTCTTTCGCTCATTTATCAACGGCTAGTCTGAGACGTTATGAATTAAGCATCTGGCCCTAACATCTTATTGGCATCGACCCAAAGCTCGAACTCTTCTGCTGTCACCAACTCAAGTTCTAATGCCGCTTGGCGCAGTGTCTTGTGCTCGCTATGGGCTTTTTTAGCTATTTTAGCGGCCTTTTCATAACCGATATGTTGATTCAGCGCCGTCACTAGCATGAGTGAGTTTTCCACATGAAGAGCAATTTGCGGTTCATTTGCCACTATGCCGACCACGCAGTGATCGTTAAACGACTGACAAGCATCCCCCAATAAGCGCCCCGATTGCAGCACATTGGCGATAATCATCGGCTTAAACACATTGAGCTCAAACTGACCATTACTGCCACCAATGCCGACGGCAACATCATTGCCCATGATTTGCGCGCACACCATAGTCATGGCCTCGACCTGAGTCGGGTTGACTTTTCCCGGCATGATGGAGGAACCCGGTTCATTTTCAGGCAGGAATAACTCAGCGATGCCGCAGCGCGGTCCAGAACCTAACATCCTAATATCATTTGCGATCTTCATTAAACTTACCGCCGCGACTTTATAGGCCGCCGACAGGGCGACTAATTCATCGTGGGCAGCAAGGGCGGCAAACTTATTCGGCGCCGTCACTAAGGGCAAGCCTGTGAGCTTTGCGATATTGTCCGCCACCTTAACGGCGTAATCCTTATGCGTATTCAGCCCAGTGCCCACGGCAGTCGCACCTAAGGCTAACTCGGCCACCCGCTTAAGACTGTGCTCAATGCCTTCGAGGGCATGACTTAACTGCGCGGCGTAACCCGAAAACTCTTGGCCTAAGGTTAACGGTGTCGCATCCATAAAATGCGTGCGGCCGATTTTAACTAGGTGCGCAAACTCCTCGGCCTTGTGCTGCAAGCTCTGCTGTAGTGACGTCATGCAGGGCAAAACCAGCTCTACGGCTTGACGATAGGCAGCAATGTGCATGGCGGTAGGGAAAGTATCGTTGGAAGATTGCGAGCGGTTAACATCATCATTAGGATGCAAACATTTAACCGTATCCGTGAGTTGCCCGCCAGAGAGCACATGGCCGCGATAGGCGATCACTTCATTGACGTTCATATTGGTTTGCGTGCCCGAGCCCGTTTGCCAAATCACCAAGGGAAATTGCGTATCGAGTTCGCCTGCTATCAGCTCATCGCACACTTGGGCAATCAGTTGGGCTTTAGCTTGAGTCACAGTGCCAAGTTGTTGATTGGTGATGGCGGCGGCCTTTTTGAGATAACCAAATGCATGGATCACTTCAATCGGCATTGACGCTTCGACACCGATACGAAAGTGCTGCCGCGAACGCTCGGTTTGCGCCCCCCAATAACAGTCTGCGGGGACTTGTACCTCACCCATAGTGTCGTGTTCGATTCGATATTGCTGTGCCATGCGCATCTCCTTCGCTAAAACCCTCTAAGCATTCACCATACTCGCTCAGGGCGAAAGTACAATTAACCTCCAACAAGGAGTATCAATGATAAGGCTGATTTAAACGTAAAGATTGGCGTAAAGGCAGGCGGAAGAGCGTGAATTGGCAGGATTAGCGAGGGATTAAAGCAAGTGGGCTAAAGCAGGGAAAGCAACAGATTAACAAAAGCTCAGACGTAGAAAGTCAAAAGGGACATCGCCCTTGTGCTGATGCCCCTTTCGGTTTTGTGCATTACGGTCGTATGACCCTTTGCCCTTTTTCGCTTTCTCGGTACGGGTCCTAAATAAAGGGCTCGTCACTAACGCTTTAAGTGCGTTGTCGGTAATGGTGCCTCGACCACTTTCGTGTTCTAAGGTCATATTTTGCGGTTTTTGCTTAGTCATTTGATGCCTCACTGCTTAATGAAAGTTAAGCCCATAGCCTAACAGCGCAAACTATAACGCAATCAAATCAGATGTACAGAGTTTGTGCACTCCAACATAAAAAATGGCGTTGACTAGTAGGAAAGTATGATAGATTATTCAAACAAAAATAATATATTAGCTTAATAATCAATAAGATTTAGTTAATGAATTTTAAGATTTAGTTTACGGACTTTGCCATAACCTTTATTGGCACTCAGGTTACACTTTGTAATCGACAGATAAGGAGATCAATTTGAAATCCACCTTAGTCGCTCAACCTTGGCTCGGCGCACTGCTCTTGCTGATGACACTCCAAGCCCCGCTCGCCAATGCCTTTTCCAGTTCCGACGCCTGCGTGATTACTATGGGGTATCGCACCAGCGAACGCTTACCTTTTATCGGAGACGAACACAATAATACGGGATTTTATCACGACCTTTACCAAGCGGCGGCGGACAAGATTGGCTGCAAACTCAATATAGTGCGCGCCCCTAAATTACGCATTTTGCGGGATCTCAAACTCGGCAATATCGACTTTTATCCCGGGCTTAACTTCACCGAAGATCGGGCTAAATACGCGCACTTTATCCCTAATGGACTTTCACAACGCGCCATAGGCATTAGCCGTGCGGGCGCCGCCGATATTCGCTCGATTGAGCAGTTGGTCAACAACAAGATGACCCTCTTAATCGCCCCTGGCAGTTACGACTTTGGCGGCCTGCCCGACAAAATACAAGTACGTAAACCGCCTGAACTCAATGTGTCTAAAGCCTTGGATTATTTGCTTTCAAACCAAGGGGATTTTTTCATCTACGATCAAACCACACTGCATTATTACCTAAAGGATCGCAACCCAACTAAGTTCAAACTCCACTATAACTGCTGCCAATCTGCGCAGGAAATGTACCTCGGCTTCTCGAAAAAAAGCCGTCACTTCCGCGGTAGACACAACCCTAACTATCACGCCGAAAACCCCATCAGCCCAGATAATAATCCCACAGTGTTAGCGCCTGATTCTAAAGCCTTCCAGTTTGCCAAAGCACTCGCTGCCATGGATTCCCAAGGCGAAACTCAGCGGCTGTATAGCAAGTATTTTGGTTAGCTCAAGTCTTAAAAACTCACGCCTCCTCTAACGGCCGATAAAGCAGGATTCCATTGATGTGCTTATCGATGATTGATGATTGATGATTGATGAGCACAATGTTTAAAGAGTCAAAGAAAATCATGGCCTAAGTGATTCAAGTGCGAGGAATTTACCTTCTGCTCAAGCTCAATTCTGTTTTTAACCCGCTTTGTTGCCCTCTGCGACAATATGCCGCACCTGCCACACTGAGATGCTCTTTATAATGCAGCGCAATTAATCCAAGTGAATGGAAGACAATAAGATGGCTGCAAATTCTGCGTATTTATCTCACCCGTTTAAAACTTCAGTAATTTCCTCATCCCTCGCAATCGCCATGGGCTTATCGCTAGCGCCACAGGCAATGGCCGATGACAGCGAATTAGCCAATATTGAACGCTTAGAAGTCCACGGCCAACAGACCGAAAACCGCAACACGCTAGGTTCGGCTGAAAACCTGCTGAAAGGACAAGGAGTAGATTTCTCCGAAGCGGGTGGCGTATCGGCCCTGCCTATCCTCAATGGCATGATGGGCGATCGCATCAAAGTGTTAGTTGATGGTGCGGACATTACCGCTTCCTGCGCCAATCAAATGAATCCACCGCTGTCCTATATTTCCGCCAATCAAGTCACCACAGCCGAAGTGATTGCGGGTGTATCGCCAGTCAGCGCGGGTGGCGACAATATCGCGGGTGTGATCAAAGTCAGCAGCCTTAATCCTAAATTTGGCGAAAGCGATAGCATCAAGTGGAATAGCGGCGATATCTCAACGGGATACCGCAGCGTGAGTGATACCTTGCTACTGGGCACCAATGCCACAGTTGCCAGCAAAAATATCAGCCTAAGCTATCAAGGCGCCTATGAAGATGCCAACAGCTATAAAGATGGCAATGGCGATAAAGTCATCGATACCCTGTACCGCGCACAAAACCATGCATTGACCGCCGCATGGCGCGATGAGACTCAACAAGTCGCCATCAAACTGACCCATCAGAATATTCCATTTCAAGGTTTTGCTAACCAATACATGGATATGACAGATAACAAGAGTTACGGTGCCCTCGCCCGTTATCAACTTAAACTCGACGATGACGGTGAGTTCAGCGCCCAATTCAATTGGCACGGCGTGAAGCACGAGATGGGCTTTTTCACCCCAGAAAAAACCGGCAAGATGCCGATGAACACTGAAGGTGACGACTACAGCTATCAACTGCACTGGCGCTTGCCAATGGGCGATGACAGCACCTTACTGGTCGGCCAAGAATTCTATAGCTACCAGCTCGACGATGTGTGGCCTGCAGTGCCAGGCACTATGATGGCGCCGAATGACTACATTAACATCAACGATGGTGAACGCCGCCGCGCCGCCGTTTATGGCGAATGGCAGCAAGATTTGAGCCCTAGCTGGTGGTTATCGGCGGGTGTTCGCTTTGAGTATGTCACCACCAATACTGGTGAAGTCCAAGCTTATAGTGACATGCCAATGATGGGCATGCCGAATATGGATGCCGCTGCGGCGCAGGCCTTTAACGAGATGGACAGAGAGCGTAATGATGATCTGATTGACGCCACCTTACTGGCTCGCTATCAGTTATCGGCCAATCAACAACTTGAGTTTGGCCTTGCCCGCAAGAATCGAGCCCCCAATCTGTACGAGCGTTACAGCTGGGGTCGCGGCACTATGGCAACCACTATGATAGGTTGGTATGGCGATGGTAATGGTTATGTGGGTAATCCAGATCTAAAGCCAGAAACTGCCCACACCCTGAGCGCAGCCTACAAATATAACGGTGATAGCTGGCAAGTCTCGACCACAGCTTGGTACACAACTGTGACTGACTATATCGATGCCGAAGTGATTGGTAGCTTCAATCGCACTAGCTCAGCTGATGGAAAACGCAATATTCTTCAATTCACTAACTTAGATGCCAATCTCTATGGTGCACGTTTTAATGCGCTCTATCAGTTTGCCGAAACCAGCACAGGTAAATGGCAAGTGTTAGGCAAAGTGAATGTGACCCGTGGTGAGCGAGATGAAGGCAATGAGCCTTTATATCAAATCAAGCCGCTGCAAACCGAGCTGGCACTGCAACATCAACTCGGTAACTGGGAAAACAGTCTTTCATGGCAATGGGTTGCGACCAAAGATCGCGTGGATGACCGCCGCCTTGAAAATGAAACCGATAGCTACTCCTTGCTTAACTTAAACAGCAGCATGAAATGGCAGGATCTGACTGTCACCTTCGCGGTGAATAACCTATTCGACAGCTACTATGAGCTACCGCTAGGCGGTGTGAGTGTGGCGGAATTTAAGGCCGATAATACCAATGGCTTTAAGCAGATTGCCGGTGCAGGCCGCTCGTTCGAACTCAGCGCAAGCTATGCGTTTTAGCGACTGATTTTTAACGACATGGATTTGTAACAATACCGCTGATTAGGGCGAATAGCCCTAATCGGCGCGTTAAACAAAAAGGGCAAGCAGATTAAGTGATTAATCGCTTGCCCTTTTTTATGCTCAAACCACATTCATGCTACTGACGCTAAAGCACTGGCACTAAAACGCTGAGACGACTTAAGCGCTATGCAGCACGGCTGAACGAGTGAGACTATGGATTAGTTACCCGCAATCTTCATTTCAGATAACAAGATACCGCCGGTACGAATCGATGAGCGCAGATCAAAATCCTTACTCACGGCTTGCACGCCACGGAACATCTCTTTCAAGTTACCTGCGATAGTGATTTCTTCCACTGGATATTGGACCTCACCATTTTCAACGTAGAAACCCGCCGCACCACGGGAATAATCGCCCGTTACCATGTTCACGCCTTGGCCCATGACTTCGGTCACAATCAAACCTGTGCCCATGTCTTTTACCAATTCGTCGAAGGTTTGGCCTGTGTGGCCGAGCGTCCAGTTATAGATACCGCCCGCATGACCCGTGTTGGTTAAGCCTAACTTGCGCGCCGAGTAACTGGTCAGCAAATAGGTTTCTAACATGCCGCGGTCGATAATACGTCTATCTTGAGTCGACACGCCTTCGCTGTCGTAGTTCGCGCTCGCCAGTGCGCCCAGTAAATGCGGCTGTTCTTCGATATTGAACCAATCGGGGAAGATTTGGGTGTTGATCGAATCCAATAAGAAACTGGATTTACGGTATAAACTGCCACCGCTGATCGCACCGATGAAGTGGCCGATTAACCCTGTGGCGATATCTGGCGCTAATAAAATAGGTAAACGCGTTGTCGCAATCTTACGCGCACCAAGGCGGCTGACTGTCTTCTCGGCTGTTTTTAAACCTACGGTTTCAGGCGCAAGCATCTCGCTGAATTTACGGGCGATAGTGTAATCGTAATCCCGTTGCATATTGCCTTCGCTATCTTCACCGATCACGCTGCAACTTAAGCTATAACGCGAGCTGCAATACCCGTTTAAGAAACCGTGGCTGTTGCCATACACTTTAACCGCAGTGTGGGCATTGGCACTAGCGCCGTCGGAATTATTAATGCGCGGATCGGCATCGAGTGCCGCAGTTTCGGCGCGGATCGCCAGTTGGGCTAACTCATCGGGGGAAATATCTTCTGGATAATACAGCTGAAGATCGCGGATCTGAGTTGCCATCAAGGCTTTATCGGCAAGACCACTGAATGGATCCGGAGAAGTATAACGGGCGATATCGTCGGCCGCTTTCACCGCTAAGGCGATGGCCTCTGGACTTAAATCCGACGTTGATGAACTGCCCTTGCAACCATCGCGGTAAACCGTAATCCCTAAGGCACCATCTTTATTAAATTCAACGGTTTCAACTTCTTTTAAACGGGTAGAAACCGACAAACCTTGTTGTTTACTGATTGCCACTTCGGCAGCATTCGTTCCTAATTTGTTGGCATATTCCAGCGCCACGGCCACCGCATCTTTCAGCGCGCCCAATTCACTATCGATTCTGTTCAAAGACACAAAGCTACTCTTTCGTTGTCGGCAATTGCCGTAGCATAACAAACACAAATCCCATTCACATTAATTATTCGCGGCCGACTTAGGCTTGAGAGCGTATCCTATACCCAAACAACCTGAAGATGCAGGATTCAGCGGGAGTTTAACGCACTTTAGGCAAGGCGGTTATTTGCAGACCTAGCGGGCTAAGTTAAAAATAACCAACACAGCATAAAGTGCGTTACCCCGTGGTTAACATCAGCCGCCGGGACGGAGCGCCTAGGGCACTCCACTTCCGTGTTGCATCAATTCAAAAGGTGGCCGACATTCTGTCATTGATGCGCCTTGAATTGAAGCACCCTAGGCGCTCTGAAACTCGTATCTTCAGGTAGCTTGGGTATAAGCACATTCACCTAGGCGATTTTTGGCTGGAGATGTTATTATTAGCCAGTAAATTACTTGAGGTTTTATCTATATGAAGATTGTTGGTGATTCAGAACATTTTAAACAGCCCTACGACATAGATGAAGATTATGTCAGCAGCAAAACAACGGACAAGCGTGACAGTGAAGCCGTGCAAAAAGTCGGTATGGAGCTTGTTTCACTGAGCAAGACTCAGCTAGATAAAATCGAGCTGGATGAGTTTTTGTACGACGCTATCCTGCAAACACGCAAAATCAAGGTTAATACTGAGGCGTATCGTCGCCACATGCAGTATATCGGCAAATTGATGCGTAATTTTGATATTGAGCCTATCAAGGCTTCACTCGCTATCGTGTTGAATAAAAACAACAACGAAACTGCGAAGTTGCAGATGTTCGAAAAAATGCGTGAACGCTTACTCACCCAAGGTGATGATGAAATTCAAACCTTAGTCGAGCATTATCCGCAATTAGACAGACAAAAACTGCGTACTTTGGTGCGTCAAGCCACCAAGGAACTGGCCAAAGGTCCAGAATCAAAATCATCTAAAGAGCTGTTTAAATATCTACGCAGCGAAATCCAAGACTAATTAACTTCAGCCCCACAAGGATGTTGCTTATGCGACTTAGCAAAACGTTATGTAGCCTAGCTTTGCTTTTTATTGGACTATTTGGACTCGGGGCCTGTAACGGCCCTGCGGACGAAGATAACGGTGGCACAGATGCCATTGACGGTATCTATAAACTGTCTATCGACTTTAAAACCTTATCGGGTTCTGAATGCGGCAGTTTGACTTCACTCCATAGTTTCCCTAAAGACACAGGTTTTTGCGCAGTCGCGAAGTTAAAGAAAGGCTCCGCTACAGTGAGCTATCAGAAAGTCGACTTTACGACTGACCTTGGTGTATTAACACCTAGTAGCAAACTAACAAACAATAACGGTGAAGCCATTATTGTCGTTAGTAATCCTGATTTACTTGTCAATGCAGGGACAATTACTGCAACGACAACCCCAAAAGATTCCACAACTGCGCTAACAGCTACGCGCGAGTTTGAGTTTTTAAGTGCTAGCGATGGTACTTCTCCTGCAGCACCTAAACTCAGCGCCAGTATTTTAAACAACTCCGCCTTAGTAACGAGCTTTAAAGTCGATGAGCCGGTGCAACTGCAAGCTATATTGCTCGATAGCGAAAGCAACGGCATCGAAGGCGCGAAAGTGACGTTCAGCGCCGGCTCTGCAGTACTCAACCCTGCAAGTACTTTGACCAAAACCAATGGTATTGCGCAGGTGACCTATACGCCAAGTGCAACTGAATTAGGGGCAAACTCCCTCACAGTAACAGTGGACTATCAAGGTCAATCGTTGCAAACCAGCAGTCTGTATGAAGTCTTGAGTAAAGATGCGGTCAATCAAGAAGGCACGCTGAAACTCGGCTCATTCAATGGCGCTGTCTTTACTGAAGGCAAACTGGTGAGTACCTTAACGGCCGATGCCAATGGCGCATATAAGATTAGCGCAGGTGGTAGCTTTGGGGTGACCGCAAGTTTAGTCTTAGAGGCCAATGACGGTACTATTACCCGAGTCCAAACACCCTCTTCCATCAGCTTTAGCTCAGATTGCACCAGCAGTAATAGTGCGACACTCGATACCCCAGTTACGACCTTATCGGGTAATGCGAGCTCAACCTTCCAAGACACCAGTTGCAGTGGCAACAGTGAACGTAGCGACCAAATCATCGCCACGACAGTGGCCGGCAATCAGACGCTAACGGCGAATTTCCCGTTCACACTGCAACGCCAAACACTTGCCAGCTTAAGTTTTGAGTCGGCAGAGCCGGCACAAATTCGCATCAAAGGTGCGGGTGGCACAGGTGCAAGCGAATCCTCTTTAGTCAGCTTCAAAGTCACCAGCGCTAATGGAAAACCCACTGAGCAACAAAAGGTTAGCTTTACCTTAGACACTGTGGTTGGCGGTTTAAGTTTTGCTAATGGCACTGCTCACGCGGAAGGCCTGACTAATATCCAAGGTATCACCAGTGTGCGCGTATTATCCGGCACAGTACCGACACCAGTACGCGTAGTCGCTACTGCCGTTGACGCTGATACGAGCGAAGTCATCACTAGCCAGTCAGAGCAACTAACAGTCAATACCGGCTTGCCGCAACAGCTTGGGTTTAGTCTATCAACGACAGTATTCAATCCAGAAGCGGGTGACTTTAATGGTGAAACCGCAACGATCACCATTCGAGCCTCCGATAGTTTTGGCAATCCAGCACCCGATGATACTGCTGTCAACTTCACGACAGAAGGTGGTGGCATAACCTCTCCATGTTTAACTAAAAATGGGACTTGTAGCGTTGTTTGGACTTCACAAACGGCACGCGTACCCGATCACCGCATCACTATTCTCGCTTATGCCTTAGGTCACGAAACCTTCTTCGATACCAATGGCAATAACATCTTTGATGATGCCGATATCAGTAAAGACATCAATGGCACGCCTGTGACTGACTTGGCTTGTTTAACGAATTCAGGCGTTGCAAAAAAATGCACCGGTAATGGTATGGACATCGAAGCCTATCTTCCTAGTGGTTTTAGTGATCTAGGTGATGCGTTTAGGGATGACAATGAAGATGGCATTAGGAATTCAGCCGAACCATTTTGGAATACTCAAGCAAAAGAATATAGTTTTGCCGATGGTAAATTTAACGGTCCACAATGCGAAAGCACACTCTGTGGTAAAGACCAAGCCAATAAAACCTATATCCGCAAAGCCTTAGTGATGAGTATGTCAGGCTCACAGGCTTATATCAGTGTGATGCAAGACGGTGTGTTATTGCCGAGTGTGAATGACATCAAACCTGTGGCCGTTGGTGCTAGTTCTGAGTTTGTAGTATTTGTCCACGACAGTGCGAATCAAATCATGCCTGCTACGACTAGTATCGAACTTTGCGTCGATTGTGCTGGAGCGCCTAAAACCTTCGAAGTGCCCAATACTGTTTATGCGAAAGGCAGTCTAGGTTCGCCGCTGAAATTTACAGCATCGGCCAACGCCAGTGTATCGGTGAAAGTCACAACCCCTAAAAATGTGGTCACTGATGACTTAGGTTTCACAGTACCATCGCTTTAAAACTCGATTAAGCAAACTGAAAAGACCCGCGAATGCGGGTCTTTTCAATTGGACGTTTTATTAGGAAACTATGACAGTTCAATCAAACCGCAATAAACTCTGAGCAATAGCAGCGCCATGAGTTGTTTCAACTAATTTTGTAACTCTACAATTCGGCGTAAACGTATGCTACGCAGGGTTAAATATAAGGCTCCCACGGCAGCCCAAATTAATCCCAACTCTAAAGACTGTGGCTCTAAGTTCGCCCAAAGTACCCCAATAGTGCCAGCGCCACACAGGGGCAAGACTAAGTATTGCAGGTGATCCTTAAAGGATTGATTACGTCGCTCCCTCACATAAAACTGCACAATGACGGCTAAGTTCACGAAGGTGAATGCCACTAAGGCGCCAAAATTAACTAAGGCTAAGGCCATTTCCAAATCAAATGATACGGCAGACAGCGCCAATGCCCCCACCAACAAAACATTAAATGCAGGGGTGCGCCACTTAGGGTGGATATAAGCAAACCCTTTACGTGGCAGCATGTTGTCCCGCCCCATCACATACAAAATCCGTGCAACCCCAGCATGGGCAGCCATACCGGATGCCAACACCGCCACTGTAGTCGCCACTAATACGATGGACTGGAATAGGTTTCCTCCAACGTAGAGTGCTATTTCGGGCAATACCGCATCAAGCTCCTGGAAGCGGGAAATATCGGGGAAATAAAGTTGAAGAAAATAAGACACGCCGACAAAAATCACCCCACCAATTAAGGCGGTCAACACAATCGCCCGAGGAATAACACGCTGCGCATCCTTCGTTTCTTCGGTCAGCGAACTCAAACCGTCAAAGCCGAGGAAGGAAAAACACAGAATAGTGGCGCCAGTAAATAACGGCACAATCGCCATATTATCGGCATAAAATGGTCGCACGCTTGCAATCACACCTTCGCCTTCACCAAGGGAAATGCTATAGGCCATTAATGCAATAAACACGAGGATAATGGCGATTTGCACAAACACTATCACCCCATTAAAGTTAGCCACCAGATCAATCCCTTTAAGATTGAGCAGGGTCATTATGGTCACGAGTGCAAAAATGAAGATCCAAGGTTCGACAGTGGGGAACATGGCAGTTAAATAGATTTTTGCCAGCAACATGTTGATCATTGGCATAAACATATAATCAAGTAGCGACGACCAACCCACCATAAAACCGACATTCGGACTAAAAGTTTTCTGGGCGTAAGTGTAGGCTGACCCCGCATAGGGATATTTACGCACTAAGTGGCCATAACTGAACGCGGTAAACAAAATTCCCGCCAGCGCGAATAGATAAGACGTAGCCACATGGCCAGAAGTAATCTCAGAAACAATACCAAAGGTGTCAAAAACAGCCATAGGCGTGAGATAGGCGAGCCCCATCACTACCACTTGCCATAAATTGAGGGTCTGCTTCAAACCCGGTTTGTGTTGACTCATGAGCACGCCCCCACTGCACAGGGGTGAACAGCTAACCATGCATCTGCAATTGGTTCTGGCATGTGACTCACCATCAGCACTTTAGGCTTAATGGCTAACTCAACAACTTGATTTACGGCAATGACCGAAAATTCGGTGCACAACAGCCCCATTGATTTGTCCTCATTAAAATAGGTTCAGCCGAACCTCATATCATTTCCGGATGTTTACCGGCCTCAATTGTTTTAAAACGCATACTCTCTAAATAAAAATAACCGAGATACTGAGTACCTCGGCCATTTTTTCGGCGCGCATTCTCCCCCAAAACCCGCAAGAAGACAACCCAACAAGGGCACTTTGCTGGCTATCTGCGCGATGAGAGCATTAAGTTAACTGAATAAAAGAGGTAACGATGGGGGACTAACGCGATTTTGAAAGCGTGATGAGATATTAATTTTTAAACCTGAAGGCCCGCATATGGGATGCATGCCGCCATTAAGTATCTGAGATAATAATGTTTAATTGATGAGCCAGAAAATACTAACCCACTTCAGCCAACAATCTCGCTCTGCGTTTAATACCCAAGATCGCTAAGCCAAAAAAGACGGCAAATAAGCCCCAGAGTTGTAGCCATTTTGGCATCACACTCGCCCAACTTGCGCCCATTTGATTGAGTTCTAACATGCCCATAATTGCGGGAACAGCAGGGATAAACTGCGAACCTAAAACCAGTGGTTCAGGAATGAGCGCTATCGGCCAGACAAAACCTGACACGAATAGAATCGGCATTGAAATCAACAACAATACTTGGGTCGGTAGATCTCGGCGGGTAAACAAGGTGCTCATGGCGACCCCAGCAGCGGCGGTAGCCAATAAAAAAGGCAACAACCATAACGCGACAACACCCAGACTCGCTTGAATGCTGACGTGATACCAGTGATAACAATAGCCGACGTAAAAGCTGGTAAAGAAGAGATAAATCAACATGAAGGCGAGTATTCGCCCACATAAAAGTTGTACGGGCGAGACCTGCTGCCAATAGCCTTTCTGGCGCCATTGCCCTGCCCCTAAAATGCCTGTGCCTATGAGCAAGGTTTGATGCAAGATCAGCAAAAATAGTCCAGGTACTACATAGGGCGTATAACCTAGGCTTGGGTTAAAGGCGGGCACGCTATTGAGGTGAATCGAGTTGACACTCTGCTCAGCCTGTTTAGGATTTGTGCCTTGGGCCAACATGCCAATCAATTGCACTTGCTTACCCGCGTCCATACCCGCGCTCACTAAGCCTTCAACAACCGCGGAGTAAATCAGGAAATAACTGGCATCGCCGCCATAACTTAACGTCACTCCCTTACCCAGCATTAAGTCGCGGCGGAAACCTTCTGGGATCACCAGTAAGCCGTGGGCCTTGCGCGTCTCAATAAAACGCTTCGCCTCGGTAATCGAACCGACTTGGCCTATGACTTGGATTTTTGCACTGGCGTCGGCGTGGCGGATCAACTGGCGGCTTAGGGAGGAATGATCTAAATCTACCACGATCAGCTGTTGCTCAGTAGGCACTTGGTTTAAATAGGGTAAAGGATACAAAATCGAATAAAACAGCACGCCACCAAACAAGGTCACTGCGATCGCTTTATCGCTAATAATGGCCTTAAGTTCAGTTAATATCAGTCGCCAGATATTCATCCTATTGCCCCTTCGCAGGTAAGGCTGCGTCCGAGTCATATGCGGTCACGATAGTATTGGCGGTGATCGTGATGGGCAGTAATTTACGCGATAACAAATATATCAAAGGCAGTAAACAGATAAAGCCCCAATAACTGCTGAGCTGGCTCGCCACATTCGGCCAAGCGGCGCCGTAACTGACGACGCTCACATGGGACTCAATATAGTGGCTCGATGGCATTATCAATCGCCACCACTGCGCCAATTGCGGCATATCATGGGTGGGGAAAGTGATCCCCATAAAGGCAAAAGCGGGCGCAAATAAGGCTGTGCAAAAACTGATAACCCGCGCACTATCACGCATTACCACAAAGATTAATAACACCAGACTCCAGACCGCCAGCAACATCACTAATTGTGCTAACAGCAATAGGGCTAAACTACCCGCCATCGGCAACGCGAGATACAAGTACAGCCAAGCTAAAATAAAGCCGCCCTGCAGCATCAATATCGGCGTAAACAATGCCACTTTCGCCAGCACCTTAGGCCAAAAATGCTCGGTTAAGGTATTCGATATGCCATTGACCTGAGTCGTGGGCGCTAAATGCAGCTCTCGATTTAAGCTGTTGGCCATGACCAACATAGATAATAATTGCCACAGCGCCACGAGCACTGGCGGCACTAAGAAGCCTATATAGTTGTTATTTCGATTAAACAAAGCCGTTGTCTGGCTTTTGATTGGGCTTAAATTGACTGCCACTTGGGATTTAGGCGTGCCGTTGGCGAGCTGTTTTAAGCCCGCAACTTGCAACAAACCATCACCCAGACTCAACTGAATTTGGCTTGAGAGTAACTTACCCACCAGCAAAAATTGACTGTTGTAGCGCACATCGATGGTGGGCTTGTGGCCAGTGAGCAAATCTTTTTTCATATCATAGGGAAAGACCACGATAGCGTAGACTTTCGCCTGCTGCATCGCCGACACGGCCGCGGCTAAATCGGTGAAGTTTTGTGGCTCAGTCACAGGATTAGCCTTCAGCTGACGGGTCAGCATACGGCTTAATTGACTGTGGTCTTGATCGACAATCGCCACTGGCAGTTGTCTCGGTAAGCCTGCACTGAATAGCCACCACAGGCAGAAAATCCCGATCAGCGGAATATAACTGATCAGCGCCAACTGCCAAGGATCGCGCCACAGCGCACTGAGCTCACGGCGAATTAACGCGATGAGCAAGGCCATAAAGCTTCTGCTCGATGGCTGTGATTCACTCTTAGTCTTGTCGACCGTATTGGCGTTGGGCGTGCGTTCAGTCACGGCTTTTACTCACTGCGCAGCAGCACAGACATGCCGACACGCAGATCGGCAATCGGCTGGCTTGGACGCAATTCCATCTCGAAAGTGCGCATATCAAAATCGTGGCCACTTTCGGTCGAGCGCCACGTGGCAAAGTCGCCCATGACGCTGATATGGGACACAGTAAATTCCACATCTTGCCCGAGCGCGGGAATATTCAGCTGAACTTTTTGACCTTGCTTGAAGCGCTTAAGTTGATCTTCGCGCACTTGGAACACGGCCCATGAATCCTGCATGTCAATCAGGCTCACAATCGGAAAACCGCTCGGCGCTAATTCACCTGCCTGCAATAGCACGTCGCTGATTTCACCCGATTTAGGCGCGCGCATTTGGCTATCTTGCATAATGGCGTTAACTTCTTTTACCGCGCCTTCGGCCATACGGGCGTTCCCGGCGGCAGCGGCTTTGGTTTCGACCCGCGCGCCTTCTTGTGCCATTTGATACATGGCTAATGCGGCTTGCTCTGTGTATTTCGCCGCTTGCCATTGGGTAAAGGCTTCATCGCGTTTTTGTCTCGCGGCCACACCTTCGTTGAAGAGATTTTCGACGCGAGTATAAGTGGTTTTAGCCAGCGTTGCCGCTGCCTGTGCCTTGAGCCATTGCTCTTTGGCCGCCATCACTTCTTGGCTACGGGCACCGTTGTTAGCTTCAAGCTGCATCGCTTTAGCGGCATCGCGGCCACCTTCGGCTTGCATCAACTTAGCATCCAACTCAGGGCTGTTGATGGCGAACAGCAAATCCCCTTCGGCCACACTGTCACCACGGCGCACCAGCACTTGCTCAACACGGCCTGGCACCTTAGAGGAGACATTGTATTCGCGGGCTTCAATCTGGCCCTGCAACAGACTCGGCTGCGGACTGTAAGCCAGCTTGAGGCCATAGGCCAAGATAAGGCCTAATGCGACCAACGCCACAAGGGCAAGTATTCTGTTAGCGCGCATTGTTTGTCTCCTGCACTTGGGTAAGGGCTATGGTACGACCGATAAATTCATCTAATTGACCACTGATGGCCATTAATCTGGCATAGGCTTGCACATAACGATAACGGGCGGCCAGTTGTTGAGTTTTAACTGCGCTGAGTTTCAGCTCGGCATCGACTCTGTCAATTGAAGTTGAAAGCCCTTGATTAAAGGCGATTTCTCGCAGGCGCAGGTTTTCGGTGGCGAGTTCGAGTGAGGTATCGAGCGCCTTCACTTCTTCTTCGGCCTGTAATAACTGGCGATAGCTTTGGTCCAGTAACAGACTCAAGTCTTGCCGAGTTTGTGCCTTGGTATAACGGGCCTGCAAGAGTGCACTCTTGGCGGCTTCGACCTTACCACTGCGACCGTCGCGGCTGAGCAGAGGGATATTTACACCGACACCTACCATCCAGTTAGGCGTAATACTCGACAATAAAGTGTCTTCTTCATACAAGGTATAGTTACCAAAGAGAAAGACCGTTGGATGGTATTTGCCTTTTTCCAATGAGATTAAACCGTTTGCTTGAGCTTCTTTTGCTTCGAGTAATTTGAGTGCAGGATGTTGGCTCAGCGTCACTTGGGTGAGCTGACCCAAAGACGGCGCATGCGGCAAGACAAATAAAGGTGACTCAGTGCCGACATCGCTTTGCTGCAACATACGCGACAGGGCGATAACCGCCATTTCATATTGACGGCGAGCGCTGCCTAAATTGACTTTAGCATTGTCTAACGCGACCTGCGCATTGAGGCGCTCAACCTTAGCTATTTGCCCTTCACGCTCTAACGCTAGCGCATGATCAACATGCTTAGTTAAAGAGCCAACGAGATCAGTTTGGGTGTTCACCAATGCCAGCGTGACATCGACAGCGTAATATCGGTCCACCAGCAAGGTAAATAAATCACGGGTGGCAAGCTGTAATTCTTGTTGCTTCTCAGCCACCATAGCCGCGTGTATGCCTTGGGCTGCGGTGATCTGCCCGCCCGTATAAATCGGCCACATAGCCTGCAAACTAGCATTAAAAATATCTTGCTCGCTTAAGGGCAACGGGGGAATACCCGCAATGATGCCCCCCAGCGAAGGCGGGATAGATATAACTGAATTTAACTCTTTTAAATCAAACTCTATCGGTTTATCTAGATGAGTATAGCTACCGTGAATTTCTAAAGAAGGCAGATTTAAGCTCTCGCCCGCCTCTTCTTCACCTTTAGCGCGATTAACTTCCTGGGATTGCGCTTGCAACTTATCGCTCACCTTCAGCACTTGTTGCCAAGCGTCGGTGAAGCTCGTGGGCTGGGCATGGCCAGCCAAAGGCAATAAACAAGGCAAGGGCAGTAAACACAGCCAAGCCACACGTGATAGTTTCATTAACACCTCTAGAGTAGTTACTCTAACTTCCTTTGCGAATGATAACATCCATCATGGTAAGCGGCTAGAAGGACGATCACAGAGGATCGAACCTAGTACTCTTCGACCGAGCGACTAAGGCGATTTATCTCAGTTTTGCTCCTTGGCGCTCAACATGCTCATGCACTTGAAAATAAGCATGAGCAACATTTCAATATGAGCCTAAAGCCGAACAAAGCTTTGCCAGTTACCACGCTTATCGCCATCGCGCATCTACAAGCTCAACGAATACTAAGCCGTACCACCCACAGTTAAGCGATCTAACTTCAAGGTGGGTTGGCCTACGCCAACAGGGACACTTTGACCGTCTTTACCGCAAACGCCAACACCTTGATCTAAAGCCATATCGTTACCGACCATAGAAATCTGGCTCATAGCCTCAGGGCCGTTACCGATTAAAGTGGCGCCCTTAATGGCTTGTGTGACTTCACCATTTTCAATCAAATAGGCTTCGGATGCGGAGAACACAAACTTACCCGAAGTGATATCCACTTGGCCACCGCCAAAGTTCGGGGCGTAAATGCCCTTCTTCACTGACTTAATGATCTCGCTTGGATCCGACTCACCCGCCGTCATATAGGTGTTAGTCATACGTGGCATAGGTAAATGCGCGTAAGATTCGCGACGACCGTTACCCGTTGGCGCAACGCCCATCAAACGAGCATTGAGTTTGTCTTGGATGTAACCCTTTAGAATACCGTCTTCAATCAATACGGTTCTTTGGGTCGGTACACCTTCATCGTCGATGCTGAGTGAACCGCGACGATTAGGCAAGGTGCCATCATCTACCACAGTCACTAACTTAGAGGCGACTAACTGACCCATTTTACCGCTGAAAGCACTGCTGCCCTTACGGTTAAAGTCGCCCTCTAAACCATGTCCAACTGCTTCATGGAGTAATACGCCCGGCCAGCCATTACCTAACACCACTGGCATTTCGCCCGCTGGTGCATCGATAGCATTAAGATTGACCTGCGCTTGACGCACGGCTTCACGGGCAAAGGCAAAGCACATAGGTAAACCAGTGTCATCGCTTGCCATCAACACGCCGTAGTCATGACGACCACCGCCACCGGCACCGCCACGTTCACGTTTACCGTTTTCTTCTAAGATCACGCTACAGTTAAAGCGCACTAAAGGACGAATATCGGCCGCTAAAGTGCCATCGCTGGCAGCGATAAGGATTTCTTCGTGCACGCCCGCAAGGCTAACAACGACTTGAATAATACGGCTATCTAAACTGCGAATAAAAGCATCGGCTTCTTTCAGCAGATTGATTTTTTTGACTTCTTCCATCGCCGCAATCGGATCTAAACTGTCGTATAACGCCAAGGCTTTTTGACGTTTAAAGGCTTGAACCTGAGTTTGCTCACCGGCACTGGCAATGCCGCGTGCGGCCTGTGCGGCAGCGCTTAGGGCTGCTGGCGTAATATCATCGGCATAGGCGAAACCGGTTTTTTCACCGCTGATCGCACGCACGCCTACACCGCGTTCGATATGGAAACTACCGTCTTTAATGATGCCGTCTTCCAGCACCCAAGACTCATGGCGACTACCTTGAAAATAGAGATCGGAATAATCGATTTTGTGCTGATGTATGGTGTTTAGATAGGTTTGCAGCCCCTCTAACGCTAACCCATTCTTCAATAAACTTTGCTCTACTTGTGCTAAAAATGGCATCTATGCTCTCTTTGACCCCAAGGGATCTTGATATTCTGAGTGTAAATTCGCTGTACTAATTCTGTACGTAAATCGCTGTCTAATTCGGTATTGCCGCTCGCCAGTGCGGGCGGTTATTTCAAGCTTGGCTCAAGGAAACGATTATGCTGCATCACGGGCATTTTACGGCGAATACTGTGCAGTTCGGTTAAATCGACCTCAGCCTGCACCCAACCCGTACCCGTTTTACGTTCAGCCAAAATATTGCCCCAAGGACCGACTATCATGCTCTGTCCCCAAGTTTCACGACTGCCTTCGTTATGCTGTCCCCACTGAGCTGCAGCAAGAATAACGCATTGGGTTTCAATGGCTCTTGCCTGTAACAATACTTGCCAATGGGCTTCTCCGGTGACTCTGGTAAAGGCCGACGGCAAGGTAATGATCTCGGCCCCCGCAAGACGCATCGCCCTAAATAAGTCGGGAAAGCGTAAATCATAACAGATGGCTAGGCCAATTTTGCCAAAAGGTGTATCGATAACGCTAATGTGATCACCGGGGCAGAAGGTTTCGCTCTCACGATATTGTTTTGTACCATCGGCAACATCCACATCAAAGAGATGCAGCTTATCGTAATGCCCTAAAGTATCACCTTTATCATCAAACAGATAACTGCGGCTATAGACGCGGCCATCCTCAGCCAGCGCCGGAATAGTACCTGCCACCATAAATACCTGATATTTGGCGGCCAGTGCACTTAACGCCGATTTGAGCGGGCTCTGATGAGTATCACCCGCATAGGCGAGTTGCTGACTTTCGTGGCCACCAAACAGTAAACTGCATTCGGGCAACACGACTAAATGGGGCGCATCGGCATCCCGTTTGAGTTCGTTAAGCTGCGATTCGATAAACAGCAGATTGGCGCTGACGTCGCGACTGCTCTGACATTGCAACAGGCTGATGTGCATTCTGATCTCCCTGAATTTGCTTAATCGGTTCTACTGCTGGCTGATTCTCTGGTGTGGCGGGTAAAACTGGGGCTTCAGACGAAGGCGTCGCTTGAGGTTGCACCAACTTTAAATCGGGCGCTTTAATTTGATCTGTGGCTGGCTTTGGCTCTTCTGACTTTGATTCTTCAGATCTGGCCTCTTCAGGCTTGACGTCTTTTGGCTCAAGCGCTTCTGATTGTGCTTCTTGAAGCTGTGGCTCTGATATTGGAGAAAGTGGCGCTTGAGTTGGCTCAGATTTAGCGTTGCTCGGTTTGACTTCAGTTGGCTTAGCTTCTGTTGATTGAGCTTGTGTTGATTGAGCTTCGGTCGATTTCGCTTCTACCGGCTGAGTGATATCGGCGTTATGACTTGCAGCTTCGGTTGGCGCTGCTGGGCGCTCAACTCCAACAACAGGTAAAATAGCCTCGGGAATTTCAATCTCTTTACTCTTACGTTCCAGTTCTTCAACCACAGGTTCAGCCATAGTGCCGGTCACCCGAAAACGAATTTCTGAAATTACTTCAATCACAGGCTCAAGCACTTTTGTCAGGGCAAATGCGCCCAGACCGAGTGTCCAGGCACTAGTGCTGAGCAATACCACAGTCGGTACACTCGAGGCCAATTGCGGCACAAAACGGATATCGTAATTCAAACTTTCAGTGGTGAGATCCGTATAGCCACGGACCTTCATATTGCCCGCAATCGCATCCATTTCGGTATCTGTAGTTTTCACCACGCCATTATCAATTTGCAGATTGCCATTGAAGGAGTTGAAATACATGCCCTGACCGAAGACATCGGTGAAATCCAGCGACAGTTTACGCACCAGAGAATCTAAGCTGAACAAGGAGAAAATGCGTGCGCCCTTATCACTCACCTGAGATAAATGCCCTTTGCCTAAGTCGAATTTCACCTTGCCATTTAAGGTTTCGAGGGAGAAAGCATAAGGCGCACCTTGCCAAGATAAATCCGCGTTAACCTTTAATGGCGCTTCATTGACGCCGGGATCTATGCCCAACTGAGCCGAGAGATAATTAAACTGAGTGGCGTTCAATTCAACACTCAGATCAGTTATATTCTGCCCAGCCTGTTGCTGCCAAATGCCACTGCCCTGCAAATTGACATTGGGCGTAGTCAACGACAGAGTTTGGATTTTATAGCCCGCCGCTTGAGGGCTCGCCTGCAAGACTAGCTTGCCAAAAGGTTTATCGAAGAAACGAAAATCTTCCACATTCACGGCCACGGGTGGCAGGTTAGTGAGCACTTGATCGCTGGCAAAATCGGCATCAGTATCCTGCTTAACCTCAGGTGAAAAATAGAATTTGCTCGCCACAACTTTGAGGCCTTGGGTTCGCCAGTTGGGATAGAAATCGACCCAGCCGTCAAATTCGTTGGCAACGGTATTAAAACGCCAGCCCGTTTCATTGGGTTTCGCATTGAGCCTAAACTCGGTCAGCTGTTGCCCTAAAAGGTCGAGGCGGCCAATATGGGAATCGATACTTACCACAGCAGGGAATAAACTGTCATGGTCAATATCGTCGACGAGGATGCCGGTTTTAGGTAATTTTTCTTGGCCAACAAAGGCATTAATCACAGGTAACCAGTCGGCTAATTTCGCCTTGCCAAGGTCAATTTGAATATGACCTTTCTCAGTATTTCGGGCTTCATCTTCATCGAATAAGCGCCCCAATAACAAATCAAAATAACTAAAATTAGCACCTTTTTCAGCATCGAAACCACCGATAAACTCGGCATGACTCGCTAGCTTCAGATCTAAGGTCGCATCATTTTGATCGCCAACAAATTCAGCGACTAAGGGCCGCGGCTCATCTTCGGGTTTGGCAAAATATCCTGGGAATGACAGTTGAGTGCCAACCATATCCGAAGTTACTTTGGCTTGAATTTGATAACCTTTTTCAGTAAACAGCATAGTCATAGCGCCGTCCCAACTGATTTTACCCTGATAGAAATCACTCAAAGGATTATGCAATTCTTCGGGAAGACGATTCAGATCCCAACGACTTTTGAGTAAAAGATTAAGGCCAAAATCTTTGCCTTTAGGCTGAGTATCAAAGGTTAAGTTGAGCGGCTGTTCGAACAAACGCGCTTTAATACCTTTACCTGTCACCACCTCATTCGCAAAGTCGACGATACCCGTTACGCCATTAAGCTGCAGTCCGGGCTGGGCAATATACACAGGCGTGTTATCAAAACTAATTTGACCACGAATATCTTCTGCGCCTCCTTCATACAGCGGAATACTGATATCCAAATTGCCAGTCACAGCGCCTTGCACTTGCACGACATCTAAGGTTTTACCCACTGAACCCGCCAAAGGCGAGGCTTGTAACACCTTAGTCGCCGCGCTGCCTTGGGTGGCAAGTTCAGCTTCAATCTTCAGCAGCGTGTGCTCCCCAATCGCGGGAATAAATACATGGGCACCCGTGGCATCCACGTTCATCAGCTTGCCTTGGTTGAGCCAAAGATCCATACGAGCATTTTCAAACAAAGCATTAAGGGATAAGTCTGTGACAGCAGGCCAATCGGGTTGAAACTGGAATTGGGCATCCGTTAAAGTAAATGCCGCTTGAAACACGCCGCTATTGTCATCGAAGGGGAAACCGTTTAACGGACCACGCCAAACGACCTGTGCATCTTGGGTCTGACCCGCTTTAAGCCCTGTATCCAAATATTCAGCCAGCGATTCGCCCATCGCCTTATTGGGGAAATACTTGTCGGCATTGGCGACATTATTGATATGAACATTAGCAGCCAGCGCCATATGCGCCGCAGCACTGAAATCCAATTTCAGCGCAGCATCTAAGCCTATATCATCGTTCTCAAGCTGCAACTGAGGCAGATTTAAACTCAACTCTGCAGTATTGAACTGACCATCAATTGCCGCACCGTTAAAGACAAGTGGCGCCGAAAATTCATCTCCAAAATCCATGGTATAAACTTGTGCAGGCAAAGAGAAATACAGCGTCTTGTCTTGCCAATGTAAGTTCAGATCCAAAGGATAAGTATTGGGGATACCGTCGACCTTCTGCCAATGTAACTGTTTCACCTCAGAAGTAGCGAGCAAAGGCTGATCGGCCTTTTGATACAATCGAATGGGCCCAATACTGGCTTCAGGCGATAAAGCATGCCATTGATGTAATATGGCTTTATCGACTCCGGGGAATAGCGGTAACAGGGGTAACAGGTTTTGAGTGTTAACTTGATTCACATAGGCAAAGAATTCGTTATGTTGACGCTTAGCCGCCAGCGTTAACTGCGGCCAATGCTCACCGTTAGTGACAAAGTCGAGCCCTGAGCTCTGTACTTCCCAGCCTGAATCCTTTGGCTGCCAAACGATATCACCCGCTTGGATTTCAAATCGTTGTGGCACTTCCTTTAAGGTCCATTGCAACCAACTCGGCTCAAAATGCACCATGGCAGAGCTGAGGCTGCGATCGGCAAACGTAAGCCAAGCTTTAAGATTGACGACCCCTTCTAAGGGTAATTTTTTGCTCGCATCATAGGGATTAGGCTGACGCGATGCCCACTCACCTAAGTCTAATGAGTTAGCCGCCAGATAAATCTGCCCCGTTAAGCTGTCGGGATTTGCGCCATCGCCATTGAGATCTAACTGTAATCCCAGAGATTCATGCTCAGAGGCATTATCATCAAGGTACAGCTCCCCTGCACCGCGGTGACGCTCGCCGTTATTGCGCCAATTTAGCTGGCGAATATGGATCGGGCGAAACTCTTGGCGCAAGCTGAGCAGCTGCACTGTGGCATGGGTTAACGAAAATCTGTCGAGTTGCTTGAGCAATAATGCATAGAGCCAATCAACTTGCGGCGTTTTATTAGTTACGGCGGGATTATTTTCGGTTAACTTGTCCATGTTTAACGCGATATGGACACCATCAAAATTGACATCTTCGATACGCGGCGTGAAGGTCAGCAGCGATTGCCAAAAATCTAACTTCACTTGTACATTCTTGATAATCAGGGTGACGGGCAGTTGTTCCTGCGGCGGGATAACTAGATTATCTATGTTAATTGCCGGACCAAACGCTTGCCAGTGGGCGGATAATTCCCCCACTTGCACATCAACCTTATATTCGCTTTTTACGTAATCAACCAGTTGCTGGCGCACCCCATCAACCTGTGGCAATAAGCCACGGATCAAACTCACTGCAAGCGCAAATAGCACTAAGATTAGCGCGATAAATAGCCAACAAAAACGACTTAGTTTTTTTGCAGTAAAAGGTGCCGCCACTACATCATCACCACATCGTATTTATGCTGTGAGTACATAGGCTCATTTTGCAAACGTATACGCTTACCTATATAAACCTCAAGCTCAGCAATCAGATGATTCTCATCGGTATGCAGGCTTTGATACACGGCTGGCGAACAGTACAACAGGAACTCATCGGCATCATAAGCACGGTTTAATCGAATGATTTCGCGAAACACTTCATAGGAAACGGTCTCAACCGTCTTCATGCTGCCCGTGCCATGGCAGGCGGGGCATTCGCCGCAAACCACGTGCTCTAAGCTCTCACGAGTTCGTTTACGGGTCATTTCAACTAAACCTAAGCCAGAGAAACCGCTCACATTGGTTTTCACTCTATCCTTAGACAAGGCACTGGTTAAGCTGCTGAGCACCCGAGCCTTATGATCCGCCGTCATCATGTCGATAAAATCGATAATAATAATGCCGCCGAGATTACGCAGGCGTAACTGCCTCGCTATAGCTTGGGTCGCTTCGAGATTGGTATTGAAAATGGTTTCTTCAAGATTTCTGTGCCCAACAAAGGCGCCGGTATTGATATCCACAGTCGTCATGGCTTCGGTCTGATCGATAATCAAATAGCCGCCAGACTTGAGCTCAACCTTACGACCAAGCGCCCGTTGAATTTCGTTCTCCACATCGTAGAGATCGAAAATAGGCGCAGGCCCTGAATAATGCTCAATCTTCTCGGCAATCTCAGGCATAAACTCTTGGGCAAAAGACTGCAACTCGGCAAAGGTACGGCGAGAATCAACCTGAATACGGTCAAGCTCAGTGCCAACAAAATCACGCACAATCCGCACAGGTAAGGCTAAATCTTGATATAACAAAGACACGCCACTGCGCTTACGTCGCTCACTGACCTTTGACCAAACTCGCCTTAAAAACGCCGCATCTTGGGATAACTCATCCTCACCCACGCCTTCAGCAGCGGTGCGGATAATAAAACCACCGTCATCATCGACATAGGGCAAAGTGATTTGTTTAAGGCGACTGCGTTCTTCTTCAAGCTCGATACGCTGGGAAACACCAACGTGGCTAGAGCCAGGCATAAAGACTAAATAGCGGGAAGGCAAAGTGATGTCGGTTGTCAGGCGTGCGCCCTTAGTCCCCAGCGGATCTTTAACCACTTGCACCATAATGTCTTGTCCTTGACGGACTAATTCGGCGATATCACGGACAACGAAATGACCTTTCTCAACATCGGCGACACATTCTGTGTGCGGCACTATGTCGGACGCATGTAGAAAAGCGGCTTTATCTAAGCCAATATCGACAAAGGCGGCTTGCATACCGGGCAACACACGGCTGATTTTACCTTTGTAAATATTGCCAACTAAACCCCGTTTCATGCGGCGTTCAATGTGCACTTCTTGCAGCACGCCATGCTCAACTAAAGCAACGCGCGCCTCAGAGGGGGTTACGTTGATCAGTAATTCTGAACCCATCTTGCGCTGTATTTTATTTGGATTTAAGCGACTGGTATTCACGACTCACCCCATTCGGGAAACTAGATTAATTAATCGAAGTTACAAACTAGAATTTACAAACTAGAAGTTACCAACTATCTAAGCATGAAAACCGAATAAAGGAGCAAGGCTAAGGGTAACTTCATGGGGATTCTCGATTAAGAGCCTAAAACTCCCGCAAGGTTCATTCTAACCTTATGCCTAAGCCGCAATACAAGTAACAAGCCGTTAAATCAGCCCAACCTCGGCTAACAACTCACGTGTTTCAACCAAAGGTAAACCCACTACGCCAGAATAACTGCCTTCAATCGCAGCCACAAAGCAACCGCCAAGCCCTTGGATACCGTAACTGCCGGCTTTATCCATTGGCTCTTGTGAAGCGACATAAGCGTCAATATCGGCGGCCGATAAAGCGCAAAAACGCACTTGTGTTTCGACTAAGCGCACTGAGGTTTTGAAGCTTAAATCTGCATCCGCTTGGTAAGTCAGCGCCACAGCGGTCATTACTGTATGTGTTCTGCCAGATAATTCACTGAGCGTTCGCTTAGCATCGGCCACATCCAGTGGTTTGCCTAATATTTGGTTTTCAAGCACAACGATAGTATCAGAACCTAATACAGCAGGCTGTGACATATCTGCGCATAATGCCAGTCCAGCATGGGCTTTTTCGGCGGCTAAACGGCGTACATAATCCCTTGGCGCTTCACCTTGCTGCACGGTTTCATCGATATCCGGCGCCACTTGCGTGAAACAAAACTCAGGACGACCGAGTCCGATGTGTGCCAATAATTCTTTGCGACGTGGCGAAGTTGAAGCTAAAACTAAATCCACAGTTAGCGAACCTTATAATGACGTCGAACCCGACGTAGAATCCAAAATATCCAAGGCCAGATCACTAATCCTGAAATCGCAGGTAAGAATAGATCCGTATCGAACACCGCCTCTTGCATGACAAACTCGACCCAGTAAATCACTAAGTGATACATACAAATGAGCAGCATGATCACCAACGACTGTTGCCACTTAGGGAAATTTCGCAATCGCTGGCAATGCAAGATGGCGACATAAATCACCAAAGACATCGCTAAAGAGCGCACACCTAAGGTGGCACCCAATAAAATATCTAACACTAAGCCTAAGACCCAAGCGGTTAAGATGTTGTATCTATGGGGTAATGCGATAGACCAGTAGAGCACAATCATCAACAACCAGTCGGGACGCCAAGCATCGACCACACTCGGCAAAGGCATAATCTGGCTGATCACGCCGATAAATAATGTCACCCAAACAATGAAGCGCCCATTGGCGGCTTGAAAACTCATTGGTGCACCTCAGTCGCTGGAGGAGTGGTTTCCGTTGCCGGTTTGGCCACAGTGGCTGCGGGTGTAGTCACAGGCTTAGTCGTATCTGCAGATGTGCCTTCCGCTGGACTCGCACTGCCAATTTTTGATGAGTTTTCGATAAGCGAATGATCCGCAGCGGGGACTGTAGGCTGATTAGGCAAGGTCACACCCGAATCGGGAGACGGCCAAATCAACAACACATAACGAATACGATCTAAAGCCGCTAACGGTTGGGCCGTGACTCGAGCGTAACTTTGGCCATCTTCAGTTAAGACTTCCAAAACCCGTGCGACTGGATAACCTTCGGGAAAACGATTGCCTAAGCCTGAAGTCACCAGTAAATCGCCGACACGAATGTCAGTACTCTTGGCCACATGGCGCAGTTCTATCTCATCAAGCTCACCCGTACCATTGGCCACAAGGCGCACATCATTACGGGTAATACGCACAGGTAAACCGTGTGATACATCGGAGAGCAATAACACCCGACTGGTCATTTCACTGACCTGCACCACTTGGCCGACAACACCTTGCGCATCCACCACGGGCTGACCGACAAATACACCGCTACGGGAACCGTGATTCAGCACCACGTAATGATGGAAAGGATCGCTGGCGACCTCTAGCACTTCGGCCACCATCTTGCGCGAATCCAGATAGGCGGGTGAGCCTAACAGTGCACGCAAACGCTCATTTTCTTGGCGTAAGTGTTCGAAACGCTGTAAGCGTTCACTCATCAACAGTTGTTGTCGTAACAGCTCTTTATTTTGCAACGCCAGCATATTGCGGGTGGCAAAACTTTCAGATGACCAGTCAAGCGCCGCACCGGGCACGCTGGCTAAATACTGTAATGGACTAAAGACAGAGGATAGGTTTTGCCGCACAGGATCGAGGCGATGATTAGCCACAAGCAAGGCCACCGACAAAATAATTGCCAGTGTCAGACGGAATTGGTTTGAAATACCACGAACAAAAATTGGCTTCATAGGAAAGCTAAGGCGGTGATTAACCGCCCTATACCGAAGTTAAATTAGGTTTCTTCGGAGAACAGATCGCCGCCGTGCATATCAATCATTTCGAGGGCTTTACCACCGCCACGTGCTACGCAGGTCAATGGATCGTCCGCCACCATTACTGGAATTCCGGTTTCTTGCATTAATAAACGGTCTAAATCACGCAATAACGCACCACCGCCAGTTAACACCATACCGCGCTCAGAAATATCTGAAGCTAATTCTGGTGGAGATTGCTCTAACGCCACCATCACAGCACTTACGATGCCAGATAATGGCTCTTGTAAGGCTTCTAAAATTTCGTTGCTGTTCAGTGTAAAGCTACGAGGTACACCTTCAGCCAAGTTACGGCCGCGGACTTCGATCTCTAGCACTTCATCGCCAGGATAAGCTGTACCGATAGTGTGCTTGATACGCTCAGCCGTGGCTTCACCAATTAAGCTACCGTAGTTACGGCGAACATAGTTAATGATTGCATCATCAAACTTATCACCACCGATACGGACTGAAGACGAATACACTACGCCATTCAGCGAAATAATCGCGACTTCAGTGGTACCACCACCGATGTCCACCACCATAGAACCCGTCGCTTCAGATACAGGTAAACCCGCACCAATCGCAGCAGCCATAGGTTCTTCAATCAAATACACTTCGCGAGCACCAGCGCCCATGGCTGATTCACGGATCGCACGGCGTTCAACTTGAGTGGCGCCAACTGGCACACACACTAGAACCCGTGGACTTGGACGAAAAAAGCTATTGTTGTGCACTTGTTTGATAAAGTGCTGAAGCATTTTCTCAGTCACATAAAAGTCAGCTATTACTCCGTCCTTCATTGGGCGGATAGCTTGGATATTGCCAGGCGTTCTGCCGAGCATTTGTTTAGCTTCTGTGCCGACCGCGGCAACAGATTTCTGACCGGAGCCACCACGCTCACCACGTATAGCAACAACAGAAGGCTCATTGAGCACTATGCCTTCGCCACGAACATAAATTAATGTGTTAGCTGTACCCAAATCGATCGATAGATCATTAGAAAAAATGCCGCGTAGCTTCTTAAACATGTAACTAGCCTGTATTCTGTGGAGTCAGAAGAAAAGAAAAATCAGCTAACTTTATCAATGCCACCCTGATTCCACAAGACCGAGGAGGTTAACAATCGCTAATGAAGTGATTTTTTTTCAAATCGTCCTCTAAAAAACAGTATTTAAGCGGAAAATACTGTTTATTGACGAAAATATCGACAACCAAAAACAAAGAAACATACAAACTAACAACAAATGTCAAACTCAGAAATTGCATTTAAAATCTGTCGCCAGGGTTTCAATCGACCTTCAATAAATGAAACTGATGCGCATTTCATACGAAAGGCTCAGCTCGATTCAATAGCTGAGATAACTCAGATTAGTTTACCTCACGCCAATAGATAATTTTGTCATGCCCTCGGTAGCGACCAAAATACGCACTTGCCCGCGGATCAGTAAGATCTGTTGGTGATACACCATTCCAATTCCAGTACCATTCTAGCCATGTCGGCACATCAAAGGGCGCAGTCACTTGACCGCGGTATGGCGCACCAGTTGAGGTTACAGCTTGCCAGAGCAACTCAAATTGGCCAGCTTGGAATGTTGCAGTCCCGCCAGAACGAGTAACACTTTGCCCCACCACTAAGTCGGGATCAAAATTGTAGCCAAGGCCGGCATTGTCCACTTGCGAACCCAAACCATACACTGCAGTGGTGCAGCTATCGTTGGTATTCAATACCCAACTGCTACCATTCCAATATTCGGCCCGAGTCGGCATACGCAGTATTTCAGTTTCAGGACCATAGGTGTTATCCATCACCACACGGCCATGACGAAGCGTCTGAGTGCTGATTTTCTTAGCATTACAGTTAGTGCAAGTACCTGTAGATGCCGCATCCATATCTGGCGAAGCGACATAGGAATAGATGCTATTGGGATGAGGATCGTTATCCATCAATTGCACGCCAATATCAAGCAGCTCGAAAGGGCCATCCTGATAAAGATTCGTCGCCACATTTGGGGTTACCCGACTAAAGTTAGCAAGGTAAGTGCCATCGACCGTCGCCTCACCTTGACTCCAACTTTCAGCCTTTATAGGTAATGCACTTAAGCGACTCAGTAAATCGACCCCATTGTTATTGTTTTCTCCCACTAATTTGGCAGTGGCGAGGGAAAATGGTAGGAAATAGTTTTTCGTTATATCCCCCGCGATATTTAAAGCACTGAGCTTCATCGACATAGGGAACAGCTGATCCATATAGCTAAAGCCGCCACAGGCAGGTATGACCGATACGTTACTGACTAAAAATCTATCGGGCACAAAACGGCCAATATTAGCTGAATAGCCAATTGGAATATTTAAGCTGCTTGCCGTCCCTAAATAATTGGGAGTCGCCAGCGCCGCAATTTGGAACACGCCGACTTCGCTGATGGTCTGATTACTGATGGTATTGAGATTATTGGCCTGCGCCGAGTGGCTATAGGATGCCACGCCTAATACCCCATCATGGCCGCCACTGGCGATGCTGGGCGCCACCACTTTACTGGTAAGCTTCATCTGCGCATCGCTAAAGTTAGGCGTGGGCAAATTGGCCATGCAAAAATCCGGATCGCCATCTTTTTCCCATGCCATCGCTTGTACTGTCATGCTGAAACTTTGTCCGGCTTTACGATAAACATTACACGTCATATTCGCGCTTGAGCAGCTAGCACTGGCATCTACAGGCTTAACACACAATCCAGCCGGAACACTGACAAACTGATCAGAGCCTATCATCACGAGATCTTGCTCGTTACCACTGCCGACATAGTTAGCATCGAGTTGCAATTTGCCCGCATCGGGGTAATTCACTGCAATGCTTGCTTGTCCGTTGGTATCAAACACCAGATTAACCGCCGTAGGCGAGGCACTCGAGGTGCCAATTGCCATATTGTTGATGGTGACGGCTTTAGGCGAGATAGGCGCGCTTGGGGTTTGGTAACTACTCCAGAAATTCAGCGTTTTGGTCTGGCTTTGGAAGCTTGGGACACACTGCTGCGTCACATCAGATTTTTTCACCGCTTTGACTAACACATTAATAGGTTTATTGGCCAGTTTATCGGGCACGTCGAAGATAAAGCCACTGTCGGCGAAAGTCAGTGAGCAAGCATTCTCGCTCAAGGATCCTGAGCCAACTCTACAAAGGGTTTTGCTTAATGGTTTAGTGGTGGGATTAGAGCCCTTCACGCCTAAAGTTACTATACCGGGTGTATTTCGCCTCAGTTGCAGTTGCGCCGTACCACCGCTAAAGCTCACTTGATTACCGCCAACCCATATTCCTTCGGAGGCGGATTCGGGTAACAAGGTCGCCGTCAAAGGATCGGTAAAGAGCTGGCTACAACTGGCGTTGGCACAGGCTCGAATCGTCACGGTTTCGGGATTACAGGTTAATCCCTGCCCCGTGTGATCAAACTCAAAATGATCGATTTGGGCGCCAATAGGATTCGATTTTAGCGCACAAATTTGCACATTATCGATTTCGTGATTGTTATTTGAGCCCCCCGTTGAGCCCGTTAAAGACAATAAAAAATCACTCGGAATGGCCGCTTGACCATTTTGTGCTGCAGCGTTAAATGCGGGAACTAAAGTCACAAACCCTGAACCTGTATTACGCTCAACCTTGACCACTGACTGGCCAGATACTTGCGAATCAATAGTGATTTTATATCTATGTGCGGGCGACACGTTATTGCCGTCTACTGCGGGCGATAAGCAACTACCGCTGGTATTAGTGGTGCCGTTACTACAAGCGCCACGTAAATAATTATACCCTGACGTGCCGACACCGGAACCACGAACCGCGACTGACTGACGCCGCTGACCGACATTAGAATTACCGCCTTCACCGGAGAAGTTACCAAATTCATCAATACCAAATCCAAGCCAACCACCCGCGAACCCATTAATACCAGGTTTATAACCGTAACCTAATGGACCGCCAAAGGCGCCGGGCTGCGGCGTTATAGAAGCATCCGATAACACCATCGCAATACCGTCGGCGCCATTTCCACCATATGCATAGTGGTCAAACTGGATCTCAACTAAGTTTGCCGCTGCAGGAAAGAGTCTTTGGTAGGTCGATGCCGTAGATTGATTTGATTGGGCTTCAGTTAAGCGTAAACGGCCGCCTTGGATCGATGGGGTGAATCCTCCGCTACTTCTAGAAACGACCCAGTCATTACTCAAAGTGCTTTGGGAAAAATTATCATTAAAACATTGTAAAACAGGTGCGATTTTCTCAAGCGCTACAAAGCCATAGTCTTCAGCAAGATGACTACGATCACTATCGCCATAGGTATCTTCGTCGTTCACCATACTGACTTGAGTTGCACTCAAATTACAGCGTCTTAGCCAGCCACCATCGCCACCTCGACGAGAATCTTTCCCCGCGACTAAAGTCGGAGGATTAACAAATCCAGTCAAACTCGTGTTGTAGGCACATTGCTCAGCCAGCGTTTTAGTATTTCCCCCGCCTGTGTGGGTAAGTGCAGTACCGAATTGATAGTGAACATCCTCACCATTCAGTATGACTGTGCCAACACTGGATTTTACCGCTAAATAACCAATCGTTTCTGATTGTAAACTTTGCAGATTACCTGGTTTACATTGACCCCCAGAGCGAACTTCAGAGGTATCTAAATTAAGTTGAATACCACTCGAATTTAGCTGTGCCACGCTTGTCAGCCAACAGGTAGAATTATTACGCGTCTGCAACTGATTCAATACGACATTCAGTGAGGTATTAAGCGGCACACTCGTCCACGCAGAATTACTCATGTTCAATGCATTAACAGTAGAGATTCTACCTGCCTCAAGTTGACTGCCATCGGATAAAACATGAGAACCTGCCGTCACAGCAATCCAATGCACTTCCGGCATACTATTCGAAGCAATATAGCGGTTTGAAGGACTCGTTGGCTCACTTTGCACCCAAGTAAATCCGGTATTAGTCACAGATGACACAAAGGTTGATGCAGGTCCATCGTTGCTAGTATTCGCCGTTGATATTGTCGGCATAAGGAAAATAAGTGGTTTCACGCCAACAGGGAAAGCATTGGCAAATGTCACTGAAGTTGTGGTCGCCTTACCAAACTGTAATTGCAGCGGTGCAACAGGTAAATCTTCATTAATACTGCCACTACTCATGACTAAATAACGACTCGTGACACGACCATTGATAATCGAGTTATCATTAATAGTTAATGTTGCATCGCTATAAACTCGTCCATTGAGTAAAGTGCCACTATTTAGCTGAATATCGCTATAACCGAAAATAAGGGCAGAAGCCGTATTATTTTCATTAAATTTACTGCCATTAAACGCAAATTTCTGTTTAGTAAAAATGCGGACATTACCTTGCAAAATCACCTTAGCATTTTGGTTCAAGGTAAAACTATCTACCCAATAGTCCCCTTCGGGTAAAACGAGTGTCGCGCCCCCACCAATAGCGATCGTGTTAAATCGATACTCATTTTGAGTAGCCGATAAAGTCAGAGTACAAGCAGAATAAAGCGAAACATTGTCAAACTGACTTTGCCCATTACCACCAAGCGTTAATTGCTCGCCACTATTACAATAACCATAACCGCCACCAGCGCCGCTACTCGATAAAAAAGCATTGCTCCCAGTTAATTTTAACCCTCGGATATCACTGCCATCGATAGTACATTTTCGCACTCCACCAGAACCGTTATCACAACTGTTATTAGCAAGCCCGCTGCCATCGTTACTCGAACAATAATCTAATGCAGCACCACCAGTACCATTAATAATGCCATTACCGTTTATCATCAGCTGTGGCGATGATATCTGATGGCATACGTTAGAGTTATCGCCATGATGCCCTTGAGCAACCTTGGCAAAAATAACACTCTGGTCAATAGGGTCGAATGCCATCACAGCAGAAGGGAAACTCAAGATAAGTACTGCTAATATGGCACGATGAAAAAGATTAATTCCCACGGGCTTCTACCTCAACTTTTCGGCTGACGCGCGTTTCACCGCTTTCGCATACCGCTTTACTGCTGATTCGATATTGAGTGACTGTGTCTACAGCATATGCTGTACAAGTCAACGTCACACTACAGGCATGAAAACCAGTTACATCGGGCGGTGTCCAAACATCTGATGCTAAACACGTTCCGACGTTACCATTCAATGGAAACAACTTAGCCAGCGCGGCATCGGCGCCACTGTTTGCAGCGGCAAAAGCACGCGTCCCCCACACTTCTTGGGTGAGCCCGGTATCACCGTCTTCCACAATATTGATCAGTGCCGATGCCAGCAGAAACATCACGGTAATCACAAACACGCCAATGATTAACGCACTACCCCGCTGCCGCATAGGCAGAGCGTAAGATTTTGATCTTGATAGTGATGAGCTGGATGCTGAGTTACGCCCTACCGATCTACGATATGAATTAAGGAACATTGATCACCTGCACTTGATGTCGATATTGGAACGTCTCACCATTGACATTAAATCTTGGCTGCAAGTGCACCATGGCATTATTGACTAAGCTTGACGGTGTTAAGATCAGTGGCAAGTCATTACTATTATCGAGGCGATTCGCCACACTTTGCGCCATTAGCACGCCCGTGCCCATAGTGGCAAGATTTGGTTGAACGGTATTAAAGTTATAACCAGCATAACGCACTATTTGCAAATCATTACCGCTTGCCCCCTTTTCAAAGCAATAACTCACAGGACTCGAACCAAAATAGATCCGTTGTCGTGGTGATGCTTCAGCAAAACGTGTTGGCGCAGTAAAAGTCAGCGTAACTTGATTACCCGAGATAGCAATCGTTTTAACCTGTGCCCGTTTTTGTCTCGCGCTGCTATACACATCGGCGTCAATCAAGGGGTAGATCCAAGCAAATTGATTCACGCGAATCGCACTCGCGGTATTATCTAGAATAACTATCCCAGTACTCGCGGCAGCTACGGGGATTATTGGCATAGTGAGATAAGTCGTGCTGGCTTCGATAGGCACAAACTCGATACATTGATAGGTCAGCGAATCGGTATTAACTCGCACACTATTAGGCAAAGCACTACGCAGCTCACGGGTCATTCGCTCAACGGCAAAACGGCTCTGACTTAGTACCTGATCGACTGAACTCGACTCCACAAAAATCCGCGTACCAAAAATAATAAAACTACTCACCCCGACCACAAGAATCCCCAGAATCAAGATAACTGTGACCATCTCGACTAAGGTAAAACCCCGTTTGGATGTTTGCATACGCTTGGCTGAAAAAGAGCTCATTAGTAATTGCTCCTCACCAGATTGTAAGTAATTACTTCATTGTCCGGCGTCGTCACATTAATCGTGACTAGCTTAGTATTGGGCGCAGGCCCATAGGCGACAGTGACACTTAAACTATAGTTAGGATAAGCAGCGGCATAGGTTTGGGTTGAGTTGAGCATAGTCGCTGTTTCATTTAAGCCGTTGTAATCGTCCACATCGTTAAAGTCGTTACGGCTCTCACCTACCTCAGGACCCAAAGAAGTGGAACAATTGCTTCCTAGCGGACTACCACAAGCTGGCGTACCGCCATTGGCATTAGTGTTTTGATCGTAACGCTTGCCCCAGATTTCATTCATCACCGAATGGGCAAGCTCAGCACTGCGTACTCTATGTAAGGTGCTGGCCGCACGATCAGCTTGGGGAAATAACATGCTGGTTAGCATCACTATCGCAGTGCCAATCACCAACATACCAATGACTAATTCGATAAGGGTAAAACCCTGCTGTGGTTTGGCTTTTATGGATACTTTTATTGATGCTTTGTCCAATAGCAGCCGAGGATTAATTCGCATAAATATAACCCTCGCTGGAGACATTAATCATCACAGTGTCATTAGCAATCACACTAATGCATGGCCCATTACAAGCCAACGAAGGTCTACCATTGATATCGAAGTCGAGGCTGAAGTTGCTGCTGTTAGTACTGTTAGGGCCTACTAGCACTAATTGAGCACCACCTTGAAAAGCTTGGCTATAAAGCGGGTTTGGCGATAATGCAGTACCAGAACAAGCTGCCCCATTTCGGGCTGGGAATTGACTCACTTGATAATCAGTGGCAGAGACAGTTACACGAAAACACCTGTCAGTATTATTGAGCGCTTTCTGCTGTACTTGACGCAGTTCGCTAATCAACTCGTTACGTAGGCTATAAGCACTGTAGGAAGACTGGGTAAACAGGCGAGGCAGTACAACCACAGCAAGAATTGAAATCAAGATGATGGTCGTCACTAATTCAACTAAGGTAAATCCGGCCTGTTTTGACATAGAGAAGTTAAGCATCGCTCGGGTTAATTGCTGATTTCAAGTGCTAAGTTCAGTTTCTGCCAACGGTATGATTAACGCAAATAAATGTCGGCAAATTTTGGCCGACTCATTTATTTAAAATCATGTAAGAACCGCATTTTACCTAAAAAAAAGGCCTGCTAGGCAGGCCTTCTAATACAAAATAAATCAACAACCGTTATCTGTTAGAGTAATCGTTGGCAAAGCACCTGCACTTGCTGCCGCAGTGTAAACAATCTTACAGCTTGCTTCAGAACCAGTTGTAGTTACATCAGCAGGAGCGCCACGTTGCCATATAGTTGCACCTGTACTAATTTCGTTAATGATCCAGTCATTATTACCAGAAGCCGTTGGAGAACTACCAGCATCAAATTTCACATCCATACCAGCCTCTAAAGCAGCCTTTGTTGCAGCCATATAACCATAAACAATGGCGACATCATCGGTAGTTGCGGTAGTACCTGCGATATCTAATGTATCAGTTGCTTTTGTCTCTTTACCTGCTAATGCTGCTTTTGAATAAACTAAGCTATTTGCACCTTGAATAGCCCCCTTCATACCTTGGATTGCAGAAGCACGCGCATCACCTTGCAAATTAATAAACTTAGGTGCCGCTGTGACAGCAAGAATACCTAAGATAATGATCACTACGACTAATTCAATTAAGGTAAAACCTTGTTGTCTTTTCATATCAAACTACCTTTCTTTATAAGTGAGTACTCGTGTGAGTACTGATTAAGTTAAGTCACTTCTGAACTAAGTTACTTAAAACATGAACAAAATAAAACTGTTAATTACAGCCTATGGCACAAATGGCGTTTGGGTAAAGCTTAGCACTTTACCTGTACCTGGGTTATACACGATTCCTTTCGCACCAGCTGTTGATAAATCCGGTGTAGGAGTCGGTACGCCAGTTGTTTGATTTAGCACCAGTGAAGCAACTTGGTGATAAACACATAAATCTAAACCAGCAACGACAGTGCCTGTAATCGAATTAGCACTGCCACCTGCGCCATCAATCACGCGCACGGTATAACGTTGATTACGCGCATCTTGAGTGTAGAGCACATTACGAGGAGCACTCTGCAGCACGGTATTAAATACTTGTTGGCAACTCGCATCCGTCATTGCAGTCACATCCGTCACTGAAGTTCCTGTAGGATAACCAAAACGTGGATCGAGCGAAACTGACGTACCGTCGAGGATCACGCTGCTATTTTGGCGCCCATCAACTTCCCACTGCGAACGTACAAAGCTAACCGCAGTCGATAAACCACCGGCGACACCGTCAACACTGGCGTCTTCAGCATCATCGGTGACATTTAAGAATCGTGGGATCGCGGTTGCGGCGAGTAGCCCTAAAATCACAATCACAATCACTAGCTCTATTAATGAGAAACCTGTTTGCTTAGTTTTCATATATATGCCCTATACCTAAGAAATTTTATTCTAGCAGCTAAATCAATTTTAAAAAGCCATTGAGTTAACAATATTTTACGGTGCAGTCAAAAAAATGACCCTGCCAGAGTTCAGTTGATAGCCTAAACTATCGCCATTGTGCGACCGATAGTGACAGCTGTTATCCTTAACTAAGTAATCAGCAACTAGCCCTGCGTTATCCACTTCGGCACCCATAAGTTGCTGCCATAAATCTTGGCAACCTTGGCCGTTTAACTGTTTAGGTTGCGGCCAACCTAAACCATTCACATCAACGACACTTGGCTCAGTTTCCTTGGCAGAATTGTCAAACACTTCCCAGTTCAACTGCATCTGCGGCGGCTTTCCCAAAGATAACCATTGGGAGCGCGCCATCACCAGTACATTTAAAAAACGCACATGATCGACTTCTAATCCACGGGCCGCAATTTGCGGTAGGGTAAAAAAGTACTTAGCTCCAATCACCGCCATGATAACCAACACTAACCCTATGGTTATCATACGCCCATAGATGCGTAATAGATCGCTTTCTGCCTTTTGCTGAGTCTGCATTTAACCTCAGCCCCACACGTAAGATAGAAGATAAACATTATCCATATCGATTATTTACCGCCCTTGACCACATTAAGCATATCCCACATGGGCAGGTATATCCCTAAGGCCAACACGAGTACAATCACGGCCACAAAACCGATCAAAATAGGCTCCAATTTAGCGGTGAGGTTCTTTAAATCATAGTCTACTTCGCCCTCATAGAAGTCTGCCGCATCATTGAGTAATTGATCGATTTGCCCCGTCTCTTCACCCACTGCCACCATTTGCAGCACTAATGGCGTAAATAACTTACTCTGATTCGATACCCTCAACATAGAGTCACCAGACTCAATCCCACGGCGCATACCGACTATTTTGTCGTGCATATAGGCATTATCTACCGCATCAGCCACTAAACTTAGGGCTTGTGTCATAGGCACGCCAGCGCTCAGCATCATAGAGAAACTGCGACAATAACGGGCTAACGTCGAACGCTCGATAATCGATCCTACGGCGGGGATGTGCAGTTTCCACTTATCCCACTGTTTCTCGCCCTTTTCCGTATGGTGCCAATAACGGATGCCGATAATAGTGCCAATCAGCGCCACCAACATCAGCGCCCAATAATTCACAAACAGATTCGATGTACCTATCAACACTTTTGTCGCCCAAGGTAAGTCAGCGCCAAAGCGGGAAAACATCTCGGCGAACTTAGGGATCACCATGATATTGAGGATCACCATAGCGAGTGCAATCGAAATCAATACAAACATGGGATAACGCATGGCCGATTTAATTCGTCGCCGCGTTTCCTGCTCACGCTCGATATAACCCGAAAGCTGAATAAAGGCATCCTCTAACTTACCGGTGTTTTCTCCCACGTGCACCATAGAAACAAACAAGGAATCAAATACATCGGGATGTTGATTCATGGATGATGACAAGGGCCGTCCTGCGGTGAGCTGCTCAGAAATATCGTTGAGCGCATCTTTCATCCGCTGGGAATGTGCCGTTTCAGACAAACCCGCAATCGCCCGTAAAATCGGGATACCAGAACGAGTCAGAGAATACATTTGCCGAGTAAAAATCTGTAATTCTTCTAACGCGACTTTACCGCCAAACAGCTGGGTCAGTGAGAATGACTTAACCACTTTAGCGACTTTGACTTCGAGGGGAATAATCCCCCGCGCCAATAGCATGTCAGCGGCAGCACTTTCCGACGCAGCATCCAATTGCCCCGTAACAGATTGACCTTGACCACTGCGTCCGCGGTATTGATAAATCGGCATAATTACGCCTCAACGCCTTGTTGGCTAATAATATCCTTCGACAAAGGTATCTGAGATTCACTCACGTCTTCCACCAGCTTAGCCACCTCTTCAATGGTCGTCATGCCTTCGCTCAAATATTGCAAAGCAGACTCGGCAAGCGGGGTGAAGTTAGGGCTCTGCAACGCGGCTCTGGCGAAATCCTGCGGATTACCGGTACGCATCGCATCGATCATCTTTTCGTCGAGCTCGAGGATCTCAAAAATACCAATACGGCCACGATAACCACTGCCGTTACAACTCTGGCAACCGGTACCGATTCTAAAGTTTGCATGGCTAAAATCTTTACGACTCACGCTACTCAGCCAGGCTTTTTCCTGCGGTGTCGGTTGATACTCGACGCCACAGTTATGGCAAACACGGCGCACTAAACGCTGGGCAATAATCACCCTTAAGGCACTGGCGACCAAATAACTCGCAGCGCCCATGTCGAGCAAACGCAGCGCACTGGTGACCGCATCGTTAGTGTGCAAGGTCGATAACACAAAGTGACCCGTCAATGCGCCCCTCAGGCCAATCTCAACAGTTTCTTGATCACGCATTTCCCCGACCATGATGATATCGGGATCTTGACGCAAGGTGGTGCGCAATACGTTGGAAAAGTTCAAGCCAATCTTATGGTTAACTTGCACTTGGTTTATCCGTGGCAATTGATACTCTACCGGATCTTCCACTGTGATGATCTTACGGTCGGCGGTATTGAGCTCACTCAAAATACCGTACAAAGTAGTGGTTTTACCACTACCCGTGGGACCAGTGACCAACAACATGCCGTGGGGGCGTTTAATCTGTTTACGAATACGCGCTAAAATAGCAGGTGGCATACCGGTTTCGTTTAGGGTCAATAACCCCGCCGATTGGTCGAGTAAACGCATTACCACAGATTCACCGTGGTAAATCGGCATGGTCGACATACGCACATCGATATGGTGACCTTTAATTTCCATATGAAAACGGCCATCCTGCGGCAAACGTTTTTCAGAAATATCGAGACCCGCCATCAACTTAAGTCGCAACACTAAAGCCGCTGCAATATTAACTTCATTCAGAATCGTTTCGTGTAACTGACCATCGATACGCTGGCGAATACGTAGGGCTTTATCACCGGGTTCGATATGGATATCCGAGGCGCGCATTTGCACCGCATCCTCAAAAATCGACTGCAGCAGCTTAACCACTGTAGTTTCATTGTCACTGTCGCCAGAAGTCAGACTGGCTAAATCGAACATCTCATCGGCGGCGTATTCTTCTTCGAGCTTACCGGCGATCTGAGCAATTTGGTCTGTACGGCGATATAAGTTATCAAACGCTTGCAGCAGTTGCTGCTCAGGCGCTACCGCTAGCTTCAAACGCTTAGGTGCGATAAGCATTTCGAGATGATCGAGCGCCTGCAAATCGGCAGGATCACTCATAGCAACCAGTACGCTATCGCCCCTGTCTTCAACCGCTAAAGCGCGGAAACGTCGGGCTTGAACCTCAGGAATAAGATGCACGACTTCCGCAGGGATTGGCATTTTACTGATATCAAGCAAAGGCACATTCAATTGTTGCGACAAGAACTGCAGCAACTGATGCTCAGTAATCGATTGCAGATCAATGAGGGTACGACCCAGTTTTTTGCCCGTATTGCGCTGCTCTCCTAACGCCTGTTGCAACTGCGCTTCGGTAATAATGGCTTCTTGAACTAACAGATCGCCCAAACGCATTTTTAATCTGGGTTTCATTGGCTATCTCCTAGCTGAGTCAAACGTTGTTCGATAAAGGCACTCGCCTGCGCCGATAAGCCTCTGTGGCCTAATGCAGTCCGATAGGCTTGGCGTGCTTGGGAGAATTGCTGCTGCGAATCAAGCGCATAAGCTAGTCCCATCCACCATTTAGCCTGTTGGGGTTCTTGTTGTAATAACTGCCTGTAGGCTTGTTCCGAAACGGAAAACTGCCCTAGCTTTTGCGCCAGATCCGATTGTGCCATCCACTTTTGTCTCGCCAGCGGATGCGTATCAGGTATGTTAGCTAACGTCACTAATGCGAGATCAGCCTGACCAGCGGCTTGCTGAACCCGAGCGAGCAATAAGGCAAAGTCTAATTGCTGCGGGAATAACAGCATACCTTGCTGCAACACTTCGCTGGCTTTGGCTAATTGACCTTGACCATAATGCAGCGCAGCCAATTGCTTGCGCGCTTCGTGCATACTGGGTTCAAGCGCCAAGGTTTGCTCATAGTAACTAATGGCATCTTTGAGCTTGCCATCCCTTTCGGCCTCGCTCGCTAACGTAAACCGCTTCTTTGCCAGCTGCTTTGGCGTTAACTTCACCTCAGTAATCGCCATTTGCCCTTGTTCTTTGGGCGCGAGTCGATTAGTGCCTGCATCTGCTTTAACTTCTTGTACGTTAAGCCCATTGCTCGCATTACCTTCATTATCGGCGGCCACACTGGCCCGCTCCGACATCATTAACGCAGAGGGCGCAGCTACAGTGACCTCGGCGCTACGCACACTCGATGTCGCACGATTTGGCTGCGAGTGGCTTGGCTCGCTTACCGTATCGACCTTGTCATCTGCGAGTGCAAGGCTCACGTCTGCTTGTGGTTTTTGTTGGGGTTGCGACTGAGACTGAGCTTGTTGCTCATGCTCAGCTTCTTTTGCGGTTCCCAATTCTGGTGCCTGACTCGATGCCACTTCGGTGGCACTTGGTTCAAACTCTTCACTATTCGCTGTCATCGCTGCCGCAATCTTCTGTGTCGTCGCAAGCTTCAATGGTTCAGCAGCGGCATCGACGTTAGGTGAAGCTTCTTCTGAGGCAACACTGTCGATCCGCACAGACTCAGTTTGGGCGGTTAATGTATGTTGTTCCTGCGCTTGAGATGAAGCTGTCGCTTCTGCAGGCTCTGCCATGAAGAATTGCCAGCCATAAACCGCGCCGCCACCGAGTAGCAGTGACACACCACAGAGTAGCAGCCAATGAGATGATGAACGCCTGCGAGCTAAATATTGCACCTGCGGCTGAGCCACATTGCTGAGTTCATGCCCCTGCTGACGTTTGTCGAGATCCTGCAACATCTTGTTGATCACGCTCATACAACACTCCTCAAAACGTGTTGTAATCCCAAACCGAACACCACAGTTATCAGAGTGAAAAAAGGCAGCCATTTCCACGACAATAATCGGCGCACGCTCGCATCTTCAGTGTCTTGAATCGCCGCTTTAACGTGGGAGGTTTGCACACGCGTAGCACCCTCGCCGAAACTCAGTAACAAGGCTTTGTGGGCAAGAATATTGATCAATCTGGGGATCCCTCGGGACGCATAGGCAATCTGACGTGTTTCCCGTGATGTAAAGAGTGGTTCGCCCGCACGCCCTGCTATGGCTAATCGGTGACGAATATAAGCATCGGTTTCATCCCATGTCAGTGGGCGAAGGTTGTAGCTAAAAGTAATACGTTGTCTTAATTGCCTGAATTCTTGGCGTTTAAGTCTTTCATCAAGTTCGGGTTGCCCAAATAACACCACCTGCAATAACTTACGCGTCTCGGTTTCGAGATTAGTGAATAACCGCAGCGCCTCTAAACTGTCGTCCGGCAATGCCTGCGCTTCATCGAGCACTAATACGATGGCGTGACCATGGGCGCTCAAAGCTAAAAGCTGCTGCTGGATAAGCCCAGTGAGCTGCTGCTGGTCGATATTGCTGGCGTATTTAAGGCCTAACTCACTCGCCACCGCCCAGCGTAACTCTGCAGGCGTAAGGTAAGGATTGGGTAGATAGGCGCAATGGAACTTAGTCGGTAATTCATTGATAAGCTTACGGCAAATCAGAGTTTTACCAGTCCCCACTTCCCCTGTCACCTTGATAAAACCTTCGCCCGTTTGTAGCGCAGTTTGCAACACTTGCAAGGCTTCTACGTGTGGCGATAGGCCGAAAAAAAATCCGGTATTAGGTGTCAATGAAAATGGGGCTTGGTTTAAGCCAAAATGCTTCTGATACATAGAAGCTTACTTTGTCTCCGGATACCAACGATCTAATAATGTCTTAGAACGTTGTAGCTCAGTTTTCCACGTATCGACGCCAACTACCGTAGGTTTTAACAGAATAATCAGCTCAGTTTTCTTCTTCTGCTTGTTGCGGTTTTTAAACAATTCACCGAGGAAGGGAATATCACCCAACAAAGGCACTTGCGATACCACTTCAATGTTTTCACTCTTCATCAAGCCACCGATGATGACTACGTCACCGGAAGCGGCGCGGATAACGGTATCAGACTCGCGAATTTCACTCTGAGCTAAAGGTAGCTCCAACGAAGCATCACTCACTTTGATATCTTTAGTCTGCTCTTTCACATCGATAACGGATGGATGCACGTGCAATAACACATTACCGTCACTATCAATTTGCGGCGTGACATCTAAGGCAATACCTGAGAAAAACGGCGTGAGCTCGACTTGTGGAGTGGTCACAGGCGTTGCGCCCGCTACTGTGGTCGATGAAACGTCAGTGACAAAATACTCATCAGTACCGACTTTAATCACAGCTTTTTGGTTATTCGATGCTGTCACCCTTGGGCTAGACAATACATCCACATCGCCTTGGGTATCTAACAGATTGATCATGGTCGTAAAGTCGGAGCCTTTAATACTCAGCGAGGTCACACCACCAATCGCCGAAGTGATTTTATCGCTTAAACCAGGGCCTTTCGAAGTCCCAAAATTCACATTCGTATTGCCTACATGACCAAGCACATTGTCCCATTGGATGCCCTGCTGATAGCCATCAGATAAAGTGACTTCGATGATCTTAGCCTCCAAGATCACTTGGCGCTGGAGATGACTCTCGGCGGAATTTAAGAAAGTGCGAACTTGGCGTAATTCACTTGGGAAAGCACGAATGGTCACTAAACCCGCCTGCGGCGTGACCACCACTTGCCGCCCATTTCCTGTGTCACCAATAATCGCCGTCAGCGTTTCTTTCAGCTCGCCCCAAAAATCAGTCTTAGTGCGCGAGCGGATAAATGTGCCGTTACTGCTATCGCTGCTGCCATTGCTGCTGGAGTTATTACCATTACTGCTGTTGGAGCTGTTATTACTCGAACCACTATTATTTGCGTTGTTATTGCTCGAATTACTATTGGAATTATTGCTATCGGAAATGCGTCCAGAACTCACTGAGGTCACTGATAAGCCGTCGCGCTCCATATAAAGATAATTCAGCGGGAAAGTCTCAGTACGCATTCCAGCAGGGAAGACTCTTAGAATACGCCCTTCACGGCTCACTTCGTAACCGTAGATATCTTCAACCACTTGAATCGCTTCGCTTAAGGTTACACCTTTAAGGGATAACGAAATCGTACCTTGCACATCAGGATGCACGGCAACACTCAGCGGCGTACCTTGGACTAAGCTTGGAAAAAATACTTTGGCATCCACATCATGGGCAGAGACATCGAAACGACGCTCAGTTTCCAGCGCAGGGGTTAAGCCTGACAGTAAAGCGCCCGAATTCAATTCTCGCTGAACCGCATCCGGCATAGTCGCAGGCGGTGGCGTCGTTGATGCCGTAGCCGTCACCATTGAGGCCGCTAATTCCGCCTTACTCGCCTCCGGCTGTGGCCTATTTGTGGTCTGACACGCCACAAGGCAAAGTGAGAGCAGAGGTGTAAAGTATTTAATCGCTTTCATCTGAGGTGTATTCCCTATCTCTCTGTTATTGCTTGAAACAATGTCAATTTCCGTCCATCGGACAGCGACACATAAGTGGGGGTGATCTTGACGATACTCAGCCCCTCAATGCTGTCGCCAACCGACAATATCTTGTTATTTATCACAGCATAAGCCGTGTTGCCTGAACTCACTATACTGTTAAGTACCATTGCCTGAGCCTGCGCTTGACTCGCATGACCCACCACAGCAAAACCTTTACCGGGCAAGGTAGGGTCGCGCAGTGATTCAGCAGACGCCATAGGGCTGCTGACCAATAACAACACACTGATAATATAAGACTTATTTAGAGACACTGATAAAGTCCTTATTAATACTCAAGGTATAAAGTTCAATCTCTACTGTCGCTTGGGGATATTCTGCAACTTTATAGTCGAGACGCTTCCAATAAAGTTTATCTGGCATGGCCTCTACGGCTTCCACAAAGCGCAGCACAGAGAAATAATCGCCCTCTAAGCTCATACGAATACCATGGCTATACAGATTGAGTTTCTTCTCTTCACCCACAGCTAACAGGGGAATGGGCGCTATCGACATAAACTTAATTAATTTAATTCCTTGCACTTGTCCCAGTAAATTACCCAGCAGCTGTGGCATATAGTCTGCCGGCACCATATCCACCATCTGCTCATTGAGCTGGGCATCTAAGGCTTGATTCTGTTGCTCTAACAAGACTAAACGCTGTTGGTAATCTTGATTGGGATCTAACGCTAAACGTTGCTGATACAAGTCAACCTGCTGGGCCGAAATCGCGTTTTCTTGATCTAAGGCTTTTAGCTGTTGTGATAACGCCACATGGGTTTTCCACAGGGACTCTAAGGGTAAATAACTCAGCATAGCGACCACGGCCAGAATGGCGACTGAGATCAGCACTCGCTCGCGGCGACTTAGCGCATCAAACTGTTGTCCTAGTTGGGCTAACTTTTGCTTCATTGCGTGGCCTCCTCCTTGTTATCGCTCTTCAAGGTAAAGGCCAAAGGTTTATCTTCACCGCGATCCATGCTCATCGACGAGAAAGCTTGCCCCTTTAAAGTCTGCGTAGTCTTAAGTTTGCCAATCCACTGCGGAATGCTTTGGGGATGGTCGGCAAAACCTTCGAACATAAAATCTTGCTCATTAATGACAATATGACTAAGCCACACGCTCGCATCCGACACGACCGCTAAATCTTTAAGCACTGGCGCAAAACCTCGGCTAGTTAAAGAGGCCCTAAGGCTCAATTCACCCATGAGTAACTGCTTCAGCTCTAACTGTTGTGCCGCTAAATCGACTCGCGCAACGAGATCGGCATCGGGTTTACGCGCGGCAATTTGTGCTTCTAATGCCTGTTTTTGGGTATCGAATTGCAGCTTTTGCTGGGCAGCCAATTGCTGAGCCTGTTGCAACTCACTGACTTGCCAGTAGCTATAACCGCCTAATGCCGCAAATAGGACCAAAAATCCTGCAGCATAAGCTCCCAAACGGGCAAAGGTTAATCTTTGCTTAGGCGGAAGTAAGGAAGGAGTGTAGAGATTGACTCGGTATTTAATCACTCAGCACCTCTGGAAAATTCGGCAAAGGCTAATCCCGCTATTCGCGCGCCAACACAGCTTTTATCGATAACATTCACAGCTTGATTAAAGTTCGCCGACACTAGCTTAGCTAAAGTATCCACAGCGCCATCGGCGAGAAGTTCAATAGAAGATACCGGAGCTTGCCTTAACTGGCTTTCAAAGTAATCCATAGAGCGCTGAATTTCTAAACTTAAATTGTCTGCCATGCCATAAGTTAACTCATCGGCTTGGGTCTTATCCAGCTGAGCAAATCCGCGCACACGCCGCTGCATATACAGCTGACCTTGCTTAACCACAGTCAATAACAACTCTTGCCCTGGAATATGGCTGACCACCAGACGAGCTTGGTTGTCATCACCAAATAAGTTGGTCATGGCTAACTCTTCGATACTGATACCGATAAGTTGTAAATTTTGTTCATAAATGGCCTGTACCATACTCACGAGTTTAGCTTTATCGACCACCACCACATTGATTTTATTACTGGGAATGGGTGACTCGAAATAGTCTAAATGGATTTGCGGCACAGGTAGCGTAACCATGTCTTTAATTGACCACAGCAAGGCTTGGGATAATTCGACAGTATCAACATTGGGTTTATCGGTCAGCAGTAATTGATAAAGCCCTGAAGCCAAAATCAGTTGTAACTGGGCATTAGGAAAGGATTTAGCGACGGCAGCAAACGCCGATGACCAGTGTTCATCTTTAAGCTCAAACGGTAACCACTGTTCAGCTCTATCTCCTTGAGCTGGTGCGTAAACCCATAATTTATCGGCACAAACATAGACGCCAAGGCTAGTCGGATCCGTTCTTTTCTGCCAAAAGGCGAGTCGACCTATAAGACTTTTTTCCATAAAGATGCCTGTAACCAACTGAATTTAAAAGCGTGAGTAGTCTCTTTTGCTTAAACGTCCTGTCACTCCACTCTCCAGTGTTCCTTGCCCTCTGACTTGCTTTATCGCTAATTTAAACAGCAAACGTCATTATTTTGGCACTGGATAGTTTAGCTGCAAATACTCGTATTTTATAGATAAATACGTGAATAATAGGATCTATTTGTCTCTAAGACGACATTAGTCACCCAAATACCACACTTTCATTACTTAGCCTCTATGGGTTCGCTGAAATACATTCCCTGCGCAGCGCCAACACCGAGGATTTGCAGTGTCTGCCATTCTTCGAAGACTTCGACCCCCTCGGCACAGACTTGCACTTCCGTTCGATACAGACCGCCAATCAAGCTACGGATGAATAATTGGTTTTCTGGGCGTAAATGAATATGCCGGACAATCGATCTATGTAGCTTAATTAAATCAAAATGACATTCACGGATATAGTAAGTGCCAACGACCTGCTGACCCACATGATCAACACATAATCTCGCGCCCATTTTACGGATCATATCTAATTTAGGCTGCAACTTTTCTTGATGTTGAATCACGATATCTTCCGACACTTCGAAAATCAGTCGCGTGGTCAGATGGCGATATTCTAACAGCGTCGTTTTTAGCCATTGGGTAAAAGCTCGACTCATTAGCGAATCCAAACTCAGATTAATACTGTATATCTGTGACGCTGGTTTTTTATTTGTTTGAGTATTCGATACGCCACCCGCTAATTCATTCGACAGTAACAACAATACCCGCTCAATAATTTGCCGTTCGACCTGCGGCATTAAACCACATTTATTCGCCATTGGAATAAACAGTGTGGCACGAATTAGCGCTCCTTGATTATCCCGCGCCCGAGTAAATATCTCTTTATGATGCTCATTACCATCAGAATCGATTATAGGCTGGCTAAAGGGGAAGAATCGCCTTTGCACTAACGCGTTTTCTAAAAAGCTGCGCCAACGTACTGAGCCTTTAGCAAACTCTTCATCAATCGCGCCTTTGTCGTACATAAACCAATTACTGTTACCCTGTAATTGTGCCGCCCTCAAAGCCATATCGGCTTCTTCAATTAACTGCGCTGCATTGTCGCCCGCGGTAAAATAAGCGCATCCGAGGTGGAAAAAGTTATCGGTATTCTCGACTTCGGGTAACGGCTGGCTCAAACATATCTTAAGCAACTTACTGGCAAATTGGTCGGCTTCGATTAACGAGATTTGCGGCACGACTATGGCAAATTGATTGTGGGAACGACGGGCAAAAATACTGTTGGCTTGGGTTTGCAGTAATTGGCTTATCGCGTTAACAGTCGAGTTTAATAACTCTTTGGTTACCGCTTCACCTTGGGATTGCTGCAGTAAATCCAGATCATCCATCTCTAATAAATAAATCACCCCATGGGCGAGCATCGCCTGATTATGGCTAAGGGCGTCGAGACGGTTATTTAAGAAAAGTCGATTACCAATGCGCGTTTCCGCATCGAGAAAAGTATTAGAACGAATGAACTTGTCAAAACGACCGCGCTCTTTTTGTGCGTCTTGTAATTCTTCTAACAACTTGGTCAAAGCACGGTTAATCAGCCTTGGCTTGCCATTTCCGGGAGTCGCGAGTGCTTGCTCGTGCTTACCTTGCAGAATCAATCGACTGCGTAAGGCTAATTCTTCAATGCCATCCAATTGCTGGGAAAACCATAAATAGCCAAAACGCACTAAGGCAGCCACAGCTAACACACCGACCAACAGGATCAGGATTTCATACCAACTAAAAGTGTAATGCTCGAAGGGTTGAGTCAAAGTCAGCTGCATGCGCAGACCAGATTTTGGATCTAACACATGGTCATACACCATGGCATTTTGCGTAGTGAGATTGCCTTCATAGGCAAAGATCACTTCATCTTTCAAGGTCAGCCGAAAATCAACAGCATTGTAGGCGAGCAGCATGGGCGGCAGCCAAGCTTCCAAATCCCAATCGGGTTGGTGTTGATATTGGTCCACTAACATAGTTTCGAGTTCGGCGACTTTCTGCTGCTGAAATTTATAGGTCAGCTGCACGAAACTCATCATAGCGCTCAGCAAAAATACGAAGGCAATAGCGGCTAATGACATTAACCAAAAGCTGGTTAATTTTGTAGTTAACATTCGGGTGAATTTCATCTATCCGCTATCCTGCAGGATTATTATAATTATTTGTGCGATTTTAACAGGAGTACAACAAAGTTGTCCGTTGATTATTCAGTAGCATAACCTAAAAGGCAACCAAGACGCTGTGACTTTAATGTCCACTTAAAAACAAAAAAGAGGCTAATTAGCCTCTTTTCGATGTTTTTACCACTTCTAGCCTAGTCGGCGTATTTAGGTAAAGTAGGGATAGCTGCGACACCAGAGTCAATCGCCGCTTGTGCAACCGCACGGGCAACATTAGGCAACAAACGTGGGTCCATAGGTTTTGGCAGCACGTATTCAGGGCCAAAACTCAGTGAAGTCACATTAGGATAAGCCTTTAATACACTCGCAGGCACAGGCTCTTTTGCCAGTGCAGCAATGGCATGAACTGCGGCGATTTTCATCTCATCATTAATGCATGACGCACGTACATCCAAGGCACCACGGAAAATAAACGGGAAACACAATACGTTATTCACTTGGTTTGGATAATCGCTGCGACCCGTACCCATGATCAAATCGCTACGCGTTGCGTGAGCCAGTGCCGGTTTGATTTCAGGATCTGGGTTAGAACAGGCAAAAATCACTGGCTTATCAGCCATCAGCGCAACTTCTTCTGCACCAATCACGTCAGGACCTGATAGGCCTAAAAACACGTCTGCGCCTTTAATAACATCAAGAAGCGTGCGTTTGTCGGTATCATTCGCAAATAGCGCTTTATATTCATTAAGATCCGTACGGCCAGAATGAATAACACCTTTAGTGTCTAGCATATAAATGTTAGCGCGATTCGCACCACATTTAACCAACATAGTCATACAAGCAATGGCTGCGGCACCGGCGCCCATACACACAAACGTTGCGTCGCTGATCAACTTGCCTTGAATTTCCAGCGCATTAATCATACCTGCCGCGGTCACAATTGCGGTGCCGTGCTGATCGTCATGGAATACCGGCACTTTACAACGGGCAATCAATTCACGTTCGATAACAAAGCATTCGGGCGCTTTAATATCTTCAAGATTGATACCACCAAAAGTGTCAGCAATCGCTGCAACTGTATTGATAAATTCTTCAGGCGTATTGTGGGTGATCTCAATATCAGTCGAATCGATATTTGCAAAATGCTTGAATAATAATGCTTTGCCTTCCATCACAGGTTTAGAAGCCAAGGGGCCTAAATTGCCTAAACCTAAGATTGCCGTACCATTAGTAATCACGGCAACCGTATTACCTTTATTGGTATAACGATACGCATTGTCAGGATTAGCCGCGATTTCACGCACAGGCTCAGCCACACCAGGGCTATAAGCTAGGGCGAGATCGTGACTCGTTTCGGCAGGTTTGGTAAGGCAAACTGCGGTTTTGCCTGGTATTGGAAATTCATGATAATCGAGTGCTTGTTGACGAATATCTGACATTTTAAAATCCTGAAATGCGACATTTATAATTTATGAGAGTAAGGCCTACCAACACACATCTAGTCTCACCAAAGGGTGATGTTAATAGTCTGGCTGGTCGGGGTAAGATACGCCAATAAGGGGAATTTTTAAATAAGAGATTCAGAAATTTCACTTTAGCCTTCAAATAGACCCTCTAAGCTTAGTTTTATAAACTTATCTCCTATAATAAAGCTGCATTTCTTAATATATTTTGTAGGAAACAAACATATATTTTGTAGTTATAACGCTAGTTGTAGCGCATTAATCTCAAAAATGTTGGTTAAATTACAATATATAGCGGCTAGCACATTTATCTTATAGTTAATTGCTATAAATAAGTCGAATTACATACTTGAACTCGCAATATGCAATAAGTTGATGATTAATTGAGTGAAGTCGTACCAGATGGGGGATTTAACATAAGTATTAAAATAGGCGTAAATAAAGCGGTTCGGCAAATGATAGAAAGCAAAAAGGCGCCATAGGCGCCTTTTCTAGAAACATTGCAATCGCAATTATTTCTTTGCAAGCACTGCGAAGCGCTTGTTGAATTTGTCGATACGACCGCCGGTATCAACAACTTTTTGTGTACCAGTGTAGAATGGGTGACATGCACCACATACGTCTAAATGCAGATCTTTACCAGCAGTAGAGTTTACTTTGATAACGTTACCACAAGTACAGTTTGCAGTGATGATAGCGTATTTTGGGTGGATACCTGGTTTCATTGGGGTTACCTCAAAAGTGTAAGGCCATGTCGCTCTTCCAACCCGTAGTCGGACACCACATGCATGTTAATAACAATATGTTTAGGGCGCAGAATGGTACAGCATACCCACAAGGGATACAAGTAGATTATCTGAGCGTTTGGCGGTTATTCTGCGTCTATTTTGACTTTAGTTCGCCGCATCATTTTCCCGCCTCTTTAGCTTCAAACATCGTCTGCGCCTCTCTGGCGTTAGCATGCTGTGCCAAAATCATTTTTGAAGGACAGGACAGAGCCGCATTACTCTTGAGTGCGTTGATTTTATTTTTTGAGAACGCCGCTGGATTCGCCTCGTAGATCGCCAGCATAGCGCCATAAACACTCACGTCCCAATCGTTGGCATAGCGATTCGCGATACGCCACAAGGTCTCACCAGCAAGATAAGTTAACTGACAATTTTTAGGTGTCTGCGAAGCTGTTGGGGACGTTTCAGCAGCATTTACTTGGAGTTCGCTATTTGTTGTCTTCGCAGTTTCTGTAGCTACGACTTCAGACATAACAGTCTCAGGCACTACAGTTTCAACAGGCGTTGTTTTAACAGCAACAGGCTCAGACATCACAGCAACAACAGGTGTTGTTTTAGCAACAACAGGTTCAGAGATTTTAACGACAGGCTTTACCTCAGCAACCTGTGTATTTTGCTCATTCGCTGCTTCAGGGAATTTAAAACCAGTCACGATTTCAGCCACTGGCACTGTGGGCTTAATATCTACATGAGTATTTGCAGCCGCGATAACCGCCGTCGCAGGCTTAGCCTCCAACACTCGCGTGGATTCAGCGGCCACCTTTACAGGCTGAGCATTCACTTTATCCGCACGCTTTTGCACCTGCGCTGTCGTCGTATTTTTACTGCCCGATGCTGCTTTTGCGGTTAGCGTGGCCAATGTTGGCTTAGCCTCGCCAAATAGATTGATACTTTTGACCTCATACCATCGGTCGAGTCGATACTCCCTCACTAAGAGTTTAGCCTTGTCATCTTTTACATCTTCAACACCCGTGAGCAAAACTAAAAAGCGATTAAGCGCCTCAACCATTAACTTTTCTTCGCCGCCGGCTTGCTGCACTACAAACTCTAAGCGCGACATGTCTTGATTGTCCGCAATCACATTCACCCTGAGTTTAGGATAACCACCTAACTCAAACATGCGGCTGTTAACGCTCACATGGGAGACTTGTGCCATGCTCGGTGCGCTCCACACTAACGCGAGTAGACCTAATGATTTCACTATATTAGCCATTTATTTACTCTCAACTATCCTTGGTAAACCATCATTAGGGCTAGCCCTAGCCAGCCGCGCTGAGTACACTAAACCACATTCTTGCCTAAGACTTGCCAGCATATGTCATTGTTTGTCGAAGTTGCGTTACCTGTGCCTATGCGGCAAACCTTTAGCTACCGCGTACCCGAAACTTATCCTAGTACACCGCAGATAGGCGTGCGCGTTAAAGTCCCCTTCGGTCGTCAACAATTAATCGGATTAGTCACAGGTATCACAGATACGTGCAGCTTAGCGCCTAAGCAGATTAAGTCTGTGCTTGAGTTTATCGACGATAAACCTTTGTTGCCTGAATCACTTTATAAATTAACCCTTTGGGCCGCGAGATACTATTTTTGCAGCCAAGGGCAGATGCTAACCCAAGCCTTACCAGTGGCCCTACGTAAAGGGCTCGATGCCGCGCCGCAAAAGATCCAATTCTGGCAATTAACTGAGATAGGCCAAAATATTGCACCAGAAGCGGTTAAGCGAGCACCCGCACAGAAAAAATTACTCGAGTTACTCAAACCCGCCAGCTTAACCCAAGAAGAAGTGATCAGCTTAGATATCAGTAAAGCGGCACTGAAAGCCCTAGAAGATAAAGGCTGGGTGGCACGCCATGAAAAAATTGCCGAGCTTAACCTCGACTGGCGTACCACACTCGAAATGGACGAAACGCCACATAAACTCAATAAAGAACAAGCCGTCGCCGTTGCCACGTTAAATCTGCAACAAGGGTATCACTGTACTTTATTAGAAGGCATTACCGGTTCGGGTAAAACAGAAGTCTATTTGGCGGTGCTCGAGGAAATCCTCAAGCAAGGCAAGCAAGCGTTAATTTTAGTGCCTGAAATCGGCTTGACGCCCCAGACAATCAATCGCTTTAAGCGTCGTTTCAAAGTCAATGTCGCCATATTACACTCTGGGTTAACCGACAATCAAAGACTAGAAGCTTGGCGCCAAGCCCGCTGTGGTCAGGCCGCCATCATTATCGGCACCCGCTCGGCCTTGTTCACGCCAATGGCCTATCCCGGCATCATCATACTCGATGAAGAACACGACAGTAGCTTTAAGCAACAGGAAGGCGTCGGTTATCACGCCCGCGACTTGGCAGTCATGCGTGGCCATTTAGAATCAATTCCTGTGATATTAGGCACGGCAACCCCCTCACTCGAAAGTCTACAAAATGCCTTAAGTGGCCGTTACCATCATTTGCAATTGGGTGAGCGCGCTGGCGCAGCTAAAAAAGTGCGCCAAGGGATTATCGACATTAAAAATATGCCGTTAAAAGCAGGAATGTCGGTGCCGCTGCTGAACGAAATCCGTCTGCATTTAGACGCAGGCAACCAAGTATTACTGTTTCTCAATCGCCGCGGCTTCGCACCCGCTCTGCTTTGCCACGAGTGTGGGCACTTACACGAGTGCGACCGCTGCGACGCGTTTTTCACAGTGCATCAATCCCTTGGTGAAATTTGCTGTCACCATTGTGGCAATCAATATGCCATCCCTAAGCAATGCCACAAATGCGGCAGCACTATGCTGATGGGCCAAGGTATAGGCACAGAACAACTCGCCGAGGCACTGCAGCTGGAGTTTCCGAAACATCCTGTAGTGCGCATCGACCGTGATACTACCCGCTTAAAAGGCTCATTAGAAACCCACTTAAACGCAATTCATAAGGGCGAATATAAAATCCTCGTCGGCACGCAAATGCTGGCTAAGGGTCATCACTTTCCTGATGTGACGCTTGTTGGGCTACTCGATGTCGATGGTGCCTTATTTAGCGCCGACTTCCGCGCGCCCGAGCGTTTTGGGCAACTCTATACCCAAGTCGCTGGTCGTGCGGGCCGCGCCAGTAAACCCGGCACGGTATTATTGCAAACTCACCAGAGCGACAATCCTATTTTGCGGGATTTGCTGCACCGCGGTTATGGCGAGTTTGCTCGCAGCCAATTAAAAGAGCGTCAACAAGCACTGCTGCCGCCAGCATGGCACATGGTGTTGGTACGCGCCGAAGCTCATTTAGCCAGTGATGCCGATAACTTTCTCAACGCCTTCGCCGCGCTTTTGCCGCAAGATAAAGAATTTGAGGTAATTGGTCCTATGCCAGCGCCCTTAGATAAAAAAGCCGGCAAGTTCCGTCGCCAACTGCTATTCCAAGCGAAAAACCGCAACCGTCTGCAGCAAGAGTTTGAACGTATTCATCCGCTTGTAGAGCAGCTTATCGAAGCCAAGCGCTGCCGATGGAGCTTAGACAGGGATCCGCAGGATCTCCTCTGAGTCGAGTATTTGATAAGTATTTAAGTGCCATTTGATAAAAAATCATCGGGAAGATAGCAATTGTTAACCACAAACGGCTAAAATATGCGGTTATTCCCTGTATTCACTCTTAAAGTTAGTGCCGATTAGAACCCATGAAATCACATATCCAATCATTACTTGAACAAACTCTAGAATCCTTTAAACAACAAGGTATTGTGCCTGCTGACTTTGAAGCGCGCATTCAGGTAGATCGAACCAAGGATAAGAGTCATGGCGACTTGGCAACCAACTTAGCCATGATGCTGACTAAGGTCGCGGGCAAGAATCCACGCGAATTAGCCCAACTGATCATCGACACCTTACCGGCTTCGGCTTATGTGGCTAAGGTTGAGATCGCAGGTCCTGGCTTTATCAACTTTTTTATCAACGACAGCGCCTTAGCGGATCAACTGCAAAATGCCGTCAACGATGAGCATTTAGGTATCAAGTTACCGACACCGCAAACCGTTGTTGTTGATTACTCTTCACCCAACCTCGCCAAAGAAATGCACGTAGGTCACCTACGTTCAACCATCATTGGTGACAGTGTGGTGCGTGCGCTGGAATTTTTAGGCCACAAAGTCATTCGTCAAAACCATGTCGGCGACTGGGGCACACAATTTGGTATGTTGCTGGCCTATATGGAAGAGCTACGCGCCAAAAATGGTGAGAAAGCGCAACTTGAACTGTCTGATTTAGAAAACTTTTACCGCGCTGCCAAACTGCGCTTCGACGAATCGGCAGAGTTTGCGACCCGCGCTCGTCAATTAGTGGTTGAGTTGCAATCTGGCGACGAATACTGCAACAAATTGTGGCGCGAATTTAACGACATTTCGTTGAGCCACTGCCATGAAGTCTACGCCCGTTTAGGTGTGAGCCTGACCCGCGCCGACGTGCACGGTGAAAGTGCCTATAACGCCGATCTAGAACAAGTAGTTAAAGATTTAGATGCCCAAGGTTTATTAACCGAAAGCAACGGCGCCAAAGTTGTGTTCCAAGAAGCCTTCCGCAATAAAGAAGGTGAGCCACTGCCAGTGATCATCCAAAAAGCTGATGGTGGCTACTTGTATGCCACCTCAGATCTTGCGGCAATGCGCTACCGTTCGAACGTATTAAAAGCCGATCGCGTACTGTATTTTGTTGACCTACGTCAGGCGCTGCATTTCCAACAAGTCTTCAGCCTAGCCAAGCTGGCTAAATTTGTTCGTGAAGATATGTCATTGGAACACTTAGGTTTTGGCACGATGAACGGCGAAGATGGCCGTCCATTCAAAACCCGTAGCGGCGGCGTCGTTAAGTTAGTCGACCTGTTAGAAGAAGCCAACGTGCGCGCACTTGAACTCGTTCGCAGCAAAAATCCAGATATGGATGAAGTCACGCTGACTGAAATCGCTCGCGTCGTTGGGATCAGTGCCGTTAAATATGCTGACTTGTCGAAAAACCGTACCAGCGATTACATATTCAGCTTCGAACAAATGCTCAGCTTCGAAGGCAATACCGCACCTTACCTGCTGTACGCTTACACCCGTGTTGCGGGTATTTTCAAGCGTGTAACCGATCTGGATCTCAGCCAAGCGAAAATAGTGCTTGAGCATGAAAAAGAGAAAGACCTCGGTAACAAGTTAGCGCAGTTCGGCGAGATCCTCAGTCGCGTTGTCGATAAAGGTCAACCGCACGTACTGTGTGCTTACCTGTATGAATTAGCGGGTGCTTTCTCAAGCTTCTACGAAGCGTGCCCCGTGCTTGCTGCCGATAACGACGCGCAAAAGAACAGCCGTTTATTACTCGCACAACTGACGGCTCGTACGTTACAAAAAGGCCTAAATCTACTCGGTATCGAAACCTTAGAGCGGATGTAAGCCATGAGTAATCGCGATTATGCCAATAGAAGGCCGCAGTCGGGCGCTAAACCGCGCCCAGTCCGCGCGACTCGCCCAACCCGAGCAAAGCCTTCACAATCTAAATCAGCGCCGCGTAAGAAGCTGCCGCTGACGCTGATAGGCTTTGTCATACTCGCTGTGGGTTGTTTCGTCTATTTTCTATGGAGCATTAAAGATAATGCTCAGCAAGAAGAGCAGCCGAGGCCAACTCCGGCTAAGAAAACCGAAACTCGAGTTAAGCCGCAAGAAAATGTGGTGCTCACCCCTAAGGTGAAAGAGCCCGAGCGTAAAGCCGTCGTTATTCCTGTGGCGACCGAGGAGACAGCAGAGCCTGTTGCTCCGCCGAAGAAGGATCCTAACGCTCTGCCGCCTCAACCAAAGGAAGAATGGACCTATCTCAGTGAGCTTGAAAACAAGCATGTTGAAGTCGATATTCCCGATGTGGTCGCGAGCCGAACACCGATGCAATATCAGTTGCAGTGCGCTTCTTTCCGCCAAGAATCACAGGCGAACGAGATGAAAGCCGTGATCGCTTTCCAAGGTTTAGAGGCGCAAGTAAGACAGGTCGAAGGTACGACAGGTATGTGGTACAAAGTCGCTTTAGGCCCTTACGAACGTAAGCGTGATGCAGAACGTAAGCGTCATACGCTGCAAAATGCGGGGATTAATGGCTGTCAGATTCTGGCAATCCCTAAATAAGGCTTCACCCTTTCTCGGCTTATTTTAATAAGCCTAGTCGCAAAAAATAGCGGCCAGCGTTTATCGCTCGTCGCTATTTTTTTTATCCGCTAGACTTAATGTGATCTCGCTTTAGCTTGCCACATAACATCACTCACTATTCACCCAAGCTCACCTCGATATCACCAGTTTTAAACAGCCCTATTTTTTAAAGTACTGTTTTGTTGAATCTATAACTGATTATTTATAAAAAATAAAATCCTTTATTAATAAAGATTAATATGCAGTTTAATTGACCTAGATCAAACTTAGGCGTATCTCTTAAGTAACAGCAAGACTGTTGTATCTGTGTCAAATCCAACCTTAGGGTGAAGTATTATGAATGCATTAATAGAGATAGAAGCCACCGAATTCAGCCAACTTTTCAAAAGTGGTGACATGCTAGGAATTAGAATGTTTATGGAGCATGTTCGCATGCCGCTGGATGTTCAAGACAAGATTTATGACGAAATTTCAGCGCTTCAGCAATTAGAGCAAAATCAAATTGCGAAACTCATTGAAACCCACGCCCATTCCCAAATTCATGAACGCCTAGCTTATTAGCCTTCCATTCAATGAAAAATTTATCTATGCCCGACTGCAGCTTCTGACGGTTCATTCAACAGAAGCTGTATGATCTCCCCCTCTGCTCTACACTATCCACAACACAAACCACTACATACATTATCCAATTACAGCCAAAAAATAAGGCCAAATACCTGAGTATTTGGCCTTAATGATCTAGCTAGTTTCAGATTTTAACCACAGCCTTAGCTCGGTTTTTCTTCCGTTAAGCCTATGCTATTCATCCAGTAATCGAAATCCACCATATTACCCGGCAATACCACTCGGCTATTCTTCTGGCTTAAGCCATCGAGCTGTTTAAAGTACTGTTCACCAAGTTGCATCCGCAGGGCATTGTGGCCACCCGGCGCAGCAATAACTGTGGCAAGACGTTCGATCGATTCCGCCGTCGCACGGGAAATAGTTAAAATTTCCTCAGCCTTACCTTCAGCTTCGTTAATCCGGCGCTGCATTTCACCTTCAGAGCGGTTTACCGTCTCAGCTTTAACACCTTCTGAACGGTTAATCTTGCTCTGCTTGTCGCCTTCACTCTTAGCCAATAATGCGCGGCGCTCACGCTCAGCATTCACTTGCATTTCCATGGCATTTTTAACGGTTTCAGGTGGGGTGATATTTTTAATCTCATAACGATGCACGCGTATTCCCCACAGTGCCCCCGCTTGATCTAATACCTGCACGACCTTGGCAGAAATCACATCACGCTCTTCGAACGTGCGGTCAAGGTCCAGCGTCCCAATGACAGAGCGTGTGGTGGTTTGCGCCAACTGGATAGCCGCGTAGCGATAATCAGTAATACCGTAACTGGCTTTGACTGGGTCAGTTACAGAGATATAAATCACCCCGTCCACTTCAACGTTAACTTCGTCGCTCGAAAAACACTCCTGCGGCGGTACATCGATGGTCTCTTCTTTCAAATCATGAATAAAAGCAACTTTATCCACAAAGGGAATCAAGGTATGGAAACCTGCATCTAAGGTGCTGTGGTACTTACCTAAACGCTCAACAATATAAGCCGATTTAGTGGGCACTAGGCGAATAGATTGAAAAAGCTTAATCACGAAAATGGCAAAAATCAGTCCCCAAATTGCCATCACAATCAAATCTGTATCTAGTGGAATATTCATTATCGCGCTCCTTTGCCACTATTATTCTGGCCACTCACTGTCTGAGTGACTTGCTCCATGCCTTCGAAGAAACCTTCGAGTTTCGCCATTTCAGCGGGGACCACAGAGACTTGTGCGTCATTGAGGATCTTGCCAACCTGAGCGATAAACTGCTCTTTCAGTAACATATTCATCGCATCTGTACCGCCATTAACCGCTAACGCCTGCGAGATCATTGCCATGCCTTCGGATTTCGCTTTAGCGATAATAGCAATCTCTTGCCCTGTCCCTTTGGCTTCATTAATCCGTTTCTGCTTTTGACCTTCTGACAGGTTAATCGCCTCTTGGCGCTCCCCTTCAGACATATTGATCATCGCCGCTTTTTCCGCATTGGCCAACGTGATTTCAGCGCGTTTACGACGCTCGGCTTCCATTTGTTTCTCAAGAGTATGGATCACATGGCGCGAAGGGGTGATATTGCGAATTTCATAGCGCAAGACTTTGATCCCCCAAGGCTCAGACGCCTTATCGATTTCCCGCACTATGGATTCATTCAAGCTATCACGCTCGGAGAATGTCTCACTCAAACTCAGCTTACCAATCTCAGAACGCATTGTGGTTTGGGCTAAGTTCACCGCCGCTTTACGATAATTTTCAATACCATAACTCGCCAGTTTGCCGTCCATCACTTTTAGGTAGACTAAGCCGTCCACTTCCAGTTGAGTGTTATCTTTAGAGATACAGCTCTGTGGCGGCACATCTAATACTTGCTCACGGGTATCGTGACGGTAGGAGACGCGGTCGAAGAAAGGGATCAAAAAATGAAATCCAGGGCTTAATACTGCACGGAATTTGCCAAGACGCTCAATGACATGCACTTCACGCATCGGCACGATAAGCATCAACTTATAGAGAATAAAAAAGATAAATAAAATGACTAAGGTAAATACAAACATAGATTCCATCCTTTAGTTTTTGGAAGCTTCTATTGAAATAGGCTCAACGACTAGAGCGATATTTTCACGACAAATAATTCTGACTTCGGTCCCCGCAGCGATAGTGGTGCCATCGCCAAGCGCTGGCCATTCACTACCTTGAAATTCCACCCGCCCGGGTGTTTGCCCAGGACCTATGGTCTGCTTTACGCGAACAATTTGATTGTATAGATCGATTGCTTCATCCGTGTTATCCACATGGGAATCACCACCAACGAGCCTTTGAGTCACTTGTCTGAAGGCCAATAACAGCACTATGGCCGAGATAAACCATAGGGTCATGCTCTGCACTACGCCTTCGACTAGTCCTATGCCTAACGCACCTGCCACGACTAAACAAGCCGCACCCAGCAACACTATGATGCCACCGGGAACCACTATTTCGGCGAGCATGAATACTAGCCCCACCACAGCCCACACTAAAATCGGATTTGAAAACTCCATATTTCCCCCTGAAATGAGAGTGTCCTTTGCAGCAACTATAACAGCAGCTTTTCGGATAAGCGACATAATATGTCAAAATTTACGAAGCCAAACGCGCAATCAATCGCCTATGTATTAAGCCTCATTCTCCCACATCCACACGGCAATGCCCTTAGGTTGTTTTAAAATTAAGCACAATCAATTCAAAAAGATAGCCAACACAAAAGGAAACACTCATTCAATAAGAATAAAATCCATTTAAAATCAATTGGCTAAAAATTGATTTCCACCATAATGATTATGTGATTTTGACAACAACATTCGATAAAAACTTTGAATAAATGTAAATTTTTGCATATATTACCCCCACTTTTGTGCCAGTCCTTTGACGTACATCCACGCTAGGTTTGAACTTACCCATCAAACCATGCCATAGGTCAGAGAACAGATTGAGTAAGACACGAATTAACTTCGACCTATACAACAGGAAATAACAATGAAAAAAACATGCCTATGCCTAGCACTCATGCTTTCTCCTCAAGCATTTGCGGGTGACTTAGTACAATGGTGGGATTTCAGTGCAACAGCCCTCTATGGCGAAGACTACGATTTAGCACCATCGGACAAACAAGCCACTATCACCTTAGAAACGGCGGGCGGCTGGAAATACGGTGATTGGTTTGCCTTCCAAGACTTTATCTATTTCAAAGGCAACGATACAGGCATGGAAAGCACTACCTATGGTGAGATTTCGCCACGCTTCAGTGCCAGCAAAATCCTCGGCGAGAAAATCGCATTTGGTCCAGTGACAGATTTGTCTCTGGCACTGACCTATGAAGAAGGTGAAGGCCCGGTTCACAGCCTGCTGTACGGTTTAGGCGTTGACGTAGCAGTACCATACTTCACTTACCTTAACTTTAACACCTATCGCCGCAATGGCATGAGCACAGGTAACAACAGTGACGGCTGGCAGTTCACCCCAGTATTTCGCATCGACATTCCCGTTGGCTCAGCCAACATAGTGCTCGATGGCTTTATCGACTGGGTATTTGCCACCGATGATAATGGCTACGAGGAGAACTTCCACTTCAATCCACAGCTGAAATACGATCTCGGTAAGAGTCTGTTCGGTGATCATCAAGCCAATAAACTATTGGTGGGTATTGAATACGATCTGTGGACCAATAAATACGGTGTGAAAGGCGTCGATCAAGACACTTACTCAGTGATTGCCCAATACCACTTCTAATCGGTATCGGCATAGTTTTAAAGCAACAAAAAAGGTGCCATTGGCACCTTTTTTAGTTTGGTCACTCACTTTGCAGGGGAGTGTCGCTTAGCGTAATAAAAATTAGGCTAACAGTTTTTTCGCTGCAGCAACCACGATGGAAACCGCACTTACTTCGGTTTTCTTCATTGTGGCTTCATCAGGAATTTCTTGTTGGGTGCGGTTTACAATCACACCAGCAACACAGGCAGCACGCCAGCCTTGAGTGGCACACATAGTGAATAAGGTGGAAGATTCCATCTCATAGTTCAGTACGCCCATATCTTGCCATTCCTTCATTGAACCCGCGAAACGACGCGTTACACGGCCAGTGACAGTGTCATAACGCTCTTGGCCTGGGTAGAAAGTATCAGAAGAAGCCGTTACGCCAATGTGTGGCTCTACGCCTGCATCGCGACACGCTGCAACCATAGCAGTGGTACATTCAAAGTTTGCAACCGCAGGGAACTCCATAGGTGCAAAGTGTAAGCTCGCGCCATCTAAACGCACTGAAGCTTGAGTCACAATCACATCGCCCACATTCACATGGGGTTGAATTGCACCTGTAGTACCAACGCGCAGGAAGGTATTCACACCTAATTGTGCAAGTTCTTCTACTGCGATAGAAGTCGATGGACCACCGATACCGGTTGAACACACGACTACTGGCTTGCCATCGGCATAAGCTAAATAGCTTGTATACTCGCGGTGGCTAGCAAGAAACGTCGCATTGTCCATTAGTTCGGCAATACGTTTTACGCGCTCTGGATCACCAGGAACGATTGCCAAAGTTGCACCATCGAGCATTGCTTTGGTCAAACCTAAATGAAATACATCAGCCATTGTGAAAACCCCTTTCATTTTTGATAATTAAATTCTTATAAAATCGACTTTAACCTAGTATCGAAGCGGTGAAGGTTAACTTGATCACAGAATTATCGGCAAGAAGTAATTGTTTAGTCGTAATGAAATTACCAATTACCCTCGCATCTGATCACAAGATAGCAAATTTGCCCGCGCTGCGAATGTCAGTCTGATTTATGCCTAACAAAGTGTGAACCAGATCCTAATCACATGCCATAGACAGCGGCCGAAATCATCTAATCCAATGATTTATAAATGATTAAAATAAATCATCATTTAGTATTAATCTGAAGCAGGGCGAAGAGTGATCTAAGTCACATTTCACTGTAGAGTGAAAGGTTAGGGTTAAGGCGAAACCAGAAGTGTAGTAGATGACGACAAGGAGAATGCCGATGTTTCCAGAGTACAGAGAATTAATTTCCACCCTGAAAACCCAAGATGCTCATTTTCAACGTAAGTTTAACGAGCATAATCAGTTAGACGAGGAAATCAAACAACTGGAAAAACGTGTCGCCAGTGATTTCAATCCGACAGTGAAAGAACTCAAAAGCAGAAAGTTACACCTAAAAGAAGAGATTTATCAGATCCTCAAATCCCACGAGTAATCCCAAACTTCTTTAGCGAACAACAAGGGCGCCTAAGCGCCCTTATTCATGTCAACGTAATCGCTTATAGATAGTAATCTTTCAGCGGTGGGAAACCGTTAAAGCACACTGCCGAATACGTCGTCGTATAAGCGCCAGCGGTTAACCAATACATGCGATCACCAATGGCTAAGTCATTCGGTAAACCATAGCTGTAGTGCTCATACATGATATCGGCACTGTCGCAGGTTGGGCCGGCAATCACGCATTTATCCAGCTCGCCTTGACGATCGGTATAAATCGGGAACTTAATCGCCTCGTCCATCGTTTCAATCAAGCCTGAGAATTTACCCACATCGGTAAACACCCAACGCTCTAACGCTGTGTAGGATTTTTTGCTGATCAGTACCACTTCAGACACTAAAATCCCCGCGTTAGAAATCAACGAACGGCCAGGCTCCAGAATAATTTGCGGTAAATCGTCACCGAAATCTTCCTTCAGGAAGTGAGTGATCTGCTCGGCATACACACCCAATTGATTTGTTTTATCAATATAGTTAGCAGGGAAACCGCCGCCCATATTGATCATCTTCAGGGTGATATTGTGCTCATCACGCAGACGGTCGAAAATGCTTTTCACTTTACCTATGGCAGAATCCCAAGCACCGATATCACGTTGCTGTGAACCGACGTGGAACGAAATACCAAAAGGTTCTAAACCCAATTCCTGCGCCAATACTAATAGCTCATAGGCCATTTCGTTTTGGCAGCCGAATTTACGCGATAACGGCCAATCAGCCGTGTCTGTACCTTCGGTCAAAATGCGCACGTAAATACGCGATCCCGGTGCTTCTTCGGCGATCATACGTAGATCGGCCTCTGAGTCGGATGCATACATACGCACACCACGCTCATAAAATGCACGTACATCTTGACGCTTTTTAATGGTATTGCCGTAGCTGACTCGGTCGGTTGTCACGCCGACATTCATGACCATATCTAGCTCATAAATCGAGGCAATATCAAAGTTTGACCCTTTATCTTTCAGTAAAGATAAGATCTCGGCCGCGGGGTTTGCCTTAACTGCATAATAAACGTTGGCGTAAGGAAAACTATTAACCATGTCATCGTATTGTTTCGCTATGATACTGGTATCAATCACTACGAACGGGGTTGCTTTGTCTTTGGCAAACGCTTCAATACGCTTGAATGTGTCCATGTCATAATAGTCAGCAACATCAATAGATTGAAATTGGCTCATTGGGCCAGAGTCTCCTTTGGGTCAGGTAGATAAAAGTGAGTGTAATGTCTTAAAAACGTGCGCAGTAAACGATATTTTCTCGCTTTACGCAACGAATTTTTATGCTGAATTTATAACTTTTTATTCCACAATGTTTTAAGGGGCTAAACCATCAAAAAAAGCCTCTATAAAACAAATAATTATGCGCACAAACCCTAAGGTAAATTTGTGTGCATTAGCAGAATAAAAAGTGAATTTTTTACGACGTTATCGCAAAGGAGATGGATAGACTGGCTCAAGCCAACATTTCCATCCCAAAGCGATAAGCTTGACGGGCGAGCGCACCACGAAAGAAGGCTAATGTGATGCTTTAAAATAGGTCAGTTAAATTGAATCGTTACTGCGGCTGATTCAGTTTTGCGAGTGCTTGGCCCAAGGCTTCACTGGAATCAAAATAGGCGATATCTAAAATATTACGCTGATTGAGCAATATCATAGTGGCCATATCTTTGGTATCGGGTAATAAGCGACTGATCTCACCTTCCCTATCTAATCCAATCGCAAATGGTAAATCTTGCATTTGTGGCACAGCAACAAACTTAGCAATCAAAGAAGGCATGCCACTGATATCCGCGACATAAACTAACCTAGCAGGCATTTGAGTCGTACTCAGAGGCGTGAGTGCTTCTTTAATCACATCGCCGCCTTTCATGCTGCGGCTAAAGAGTAAAACTTGAGTTTCATCTGTCACACTTATCGTTTGATCATTTTGATCGAGAAGTGAAATAGGATTAATCGCATCGCCAGCAACGTAACTCGCAGCATACGCCCACATGGGGGTTAATAGACAAGACAGACATAACAACAGCGTTTTCATAAACACTCGACTCCATTATTGGATAGGCGGACAGCATACCTGACTCCCCCTATCGACTCATTAAACCAACCGCGATTACATGATACGCTTCACACATGCATGGCGAATAAGTATTTGATGGGATTTCTGCGCTATAATCGCACAGTTAAGTTTATTACAAGGATATCATAATGATAACACCTGGACTCGATCAGGAATTGCAGCAACTACAAGGCGTTTATCAGCTGATCACAGAGTTTCTAGTCACCTATAGCTTCCAATTGGTCGGCGCTTTGCTGATCTTTTTACTGGGTTTGTGGGTCGCCAGTAAGGCATCACGTTTAGTCGCAAAGCAGTTCGAAAAACACAATATCGACATTACCTTAAGCAATTTTGTCAGTAACCTTATCCGCATTCTGATCATCGTCATGGTCGGGATCATCGCCCTCGGCAAAATTGGCATCAGCGTCACCCCTATGGTGGCAGCCATTGGTGCAGCCTCCTTAGGTGCTGGCTTAGCCTTGCAAGGCATGTTGGCCAACTATGCCGCCGGCGTGACCATTATCGTCACCCGTCCTTTCGTGGTCGGAAACACTATCGAAATCAAAGGGGAAAGCGGTGTCGTTAAACGTATCCACTTAGGCATGACCATACTCACTAATGAGGAAGGCGAACAAATCAGCATTCCCAATAAGCATATCGTCGGTGAGATCCTGCATAATTCCTTTAGCAATAAACTGGTCGAAACCCAGTTCAATCTCAGTTACAACACAGATCCAGAACGGGCCATTAGTGTGATCACTGAGTTATTGAGCAACAATCCCTATGTCTATCAAGAGACCATGCCCAATATTGGCATCAATGGTTTTAATGCTATCGGGATTGAAATGGGAGTGCGCTATTGGGTGCCCACGCAAAGCTATTTTCAGCATAAATATAAGGTGAACTTAGCACTCTACAACGCCCTTAAGCAGGCGGGAATCGAGATTGCCTGCCCCATCAGAGAGATCCATCTGCAAGATAAATAACGCTAATGATCATGGGGTTGACCGGCGTAGTCGGTCAACCTAGCCCACATTGTAAACTTGCATTCTTGTACGAATTTACGTTTACTATACTCCCAAATATCGATAGTGATGGATTACTATGTTGTTGATACTCATAATTATTGCTTTTGTTGTACTGTTTATTTTCTTCGCTAAATATCAAAAAAAACAAGCTCAAGCCGAAGCGCTTGCCGCAGGAGAGCCCAATGCGCTACTCCATCATGGCATCGCACTGATTAATAAAGATCAAGTAGAAACAGGCTTAGATTTTATTCATCAAGCCGTGGATAAAGGGCTAGCAGTTGCGGCTATCACCCTTGCCGAATTATATTCGGGCCGATTTCCACAAGTGCCAGCCGATGCTAAAGCCTCGAACGATTGGTATAAAAAAGCGGCCGAACTGGATGCCCAATACTTATCACTGTTAACGCTACCGAATTTGCTTTCGCCAGAAGCGCAAACGCGGGAAGATCTAGAAATGCTGGAGGCTCAGCTCAAATCCAATGCTGAAGCAGGCGATGCCGCCTTTCAGTATGAACTTGGGCTTTTATATGAAAGGCAGCCTTTACTCGATCCAGATGCGACTCAAGCCATTGATTGGTTTGAAAAAGCTGCAGCCCAACAACATCCAGATGCCGATTACCACCTAGGAGCGCTTTATTGGCATGACAAACGAGTGACGTCTGACTTTGCCAAAGCGAGACAGTACTTTGAAAAAGCTGCGGCTCAAGGCGATGAACTGGCCAAAGAGCACTTAGGCAATATGCTCCTCGCAGGCCAAGGTGGGCCAAAAGATGTAGCTCGCGCAGAGGCTTTGCTCAGCGAACAAGCCGAAGACAATGATTTCAGACAATTTTACTTGGGTAGACGCTTCTTTTATGGCGAAGATTTTCCAGTGGATTATGTCAAGGCCCGTTATTGGTTAACGAAATCCTGTGAAGCAGGTAATAGCTTTGCTCAGGTCACGTTGGCCAATCTTTTACTCGTCGACCCGCAAAATGATGATGACTACCTAAAAGCCAAAAATTACTACGAAGAACTCATCACAGAATGGAATGAGGACGCCCTATCAGGCTTAGGCAAAATACATGAACAAGGCTTAGGCGTGAGCCGCCAGCCGATTAAAGCGTTAATGTATTATCAGCTCGCGGCCATGAGCCATAGCGCTGATCACCTAAAAGAATTAGCCAGATTGAGTCAACAATTAGGCACCTTAGAGATAAGAGAGGCCGAGCGGCTGCGTGACAGTTTCTTGCATCAGTATCCAATCCCCGCTGAGCAACAACAATATTTTTATTCCTATAAGGCTGAATCATTTTTAAGTGGTGAAAAACCCACTCAAGAGGCTCTACAGGCAGCAGAAACTTGGTTCATCAAATCGGCAGAGCTAGGTAATGAAATTGCTATGCGGGAACTGGTCAATATTTACAGCGCGGAGCGATTAAACAAGCCAGTACAAGTGTTTATTTGGTCTAGTTTATTGCTACGTCATTTTGGTAAATACGGGATGAATAGCGCTCAACGACTCCATCAAAACACCGCAAAATCATGCTTAACAGAATCCGAACTTGCCTACGCCGAAACTCAAATTGAGGTCATTGAAACCCAATTAGCGCCCTATCTTGAGTCAGAAAGGTAAGTTTACCAGCAGCGAATGAGTCCCAAAAAGGTTTGGCCAAATTAAATAAGCCAAACCTTTTAGTGGCAAAATAGAGTGCATTTATAAATCCTTAAAAAGCACAATAGATATATAAGTACTACAATCATTGTATTCACTAAACCTGTACGGCTAAATGACTAGACATAAAACCTAGTCGGATTAACTGTCCAGCCCGATAATTAAAACTGACCATTTTAATAGGCAAGATGAATGAGGCTGATACTGATAATCGTCATTTCATGCTTATTTCTGCCCCAAGCGAGAGCAGAAACCTCTGCTATTGTCTGGCAAGCACACTGCCGCGATAGGCATCCAGTTATTTATTTCGAAAATGGTGAATGCAAAGGCCCAGGTGCTGCGGTGATCAATCAAGTTATCACCCGTCTAGGTCACAAGGTAAATTGGAGTAATGTGCCTTGGGCACGCACGATAAAAGTCGCCGAAACGGGACAAGTCGACCTCATTCCCGTCCATTCGATGACACCCGAGCGCAACGATTTTCTGAACCCTATGCTACTGGGCTACGACAAGCGCTACGTCTATTACTTTGCCCTTGCGAATCGACAGCTTGAGGTCAAAAATTTCGATGAATTAAAGCCTTATATCATTGGCGCACTCAGAGGCGCTTTTTACTGTCCGCAGTTTAATGACAATCAAAACCAACTAAAAGTGTCTTTTGTTAATAATAACGGTCAGTTAATCAATATGTTGAAGGCTGGACGTATCGATTTAGCCATCACCTCCGAACAACATGAAATGCCATTCTTTGCTAAAGATCCCCAACTTAAGCAGATGGAATACGTCGACATCAGCAAGAACGGTCGCTATTTCAGCATTCCGCTCAAGTCGCCACTGCATCAATATGCCAAGCAAGTTCACCAGATAGTCGACGACATGCGCACCTCAGGCGAAATCACTCGGCTATTTGAATCCTATGGTGTCGAGCCTCCGCTAAATCTCACCGAATCGCCCTTAGCGACTCACTGATCTGAATACTGATAACCCAAGACTAACTTGGAATTAATGCGCGCGTGCGGCTAAATGCCGTAACAAGGCTGCCAGCGTTGGCGCAATCGTCTGATGGGACGGGTAACACAGACCAATACGACGAAACATTCTCGGACCATCAAATTTTACTTGCTTGAGCCTAGGCTCATCCTCAATTAAACCATCAGGCAAAAAACTCACCCCAAATCCAGCCAACACCAGCGACATCACGAGAGACTTAGATTCGGCCTTAGCGACTAAATTGAGCGACATATTGCTGCACGCCAGTAAACCTATCGTCTGCTGATGAGCTTCACAGGGTGGACACTCGATAAAGTCAAAACCATTTAACTGCTCGGGGCGTAGGCTATCTACTTGAGCGAGGGCATGCTCCTTGGGGACGCACAGCACATAATCTTCTTCCCACAGCGGGAAAAACACTTCATCTTCATGGCGTAAACTGTCGATAGTTAAACGACAATCTGCGGGGCTTTGATAATCCACCAGCTCCAGATCTAGCTTCTCAATGGCTTGATTCACCTGCTGTAAAAATCCCGCCAAACGCCGCTGACTGAGATCTGGCATCACAGCCAAACGTAGCTTTTGTCGGCTCGCCTTCGCCATAAACAGACCCGGCAATTTACTCGCCTCCTCGACTAATTTAACCGCCAAAGGATACAAATAATGGGCGCTATCTAAGGGTTTAACGCCTTTCTTACTACGCTCAAATAGCTGGCCGCCTAACTCTTCTTCCAATTGCTTTAAGCCAGCTGACAGTGAAGGCTGGCTCACAAAGCAACGGTTAGCCGCTGCGGTGATATTGTTCTCTTCAAAAATTGCGATAAAGAAACGCAGTAAACGTAAATCAACCATTTTATCTTCTCCGACAACGGCAAATTAAGTACAAAGCTCGATAATAGTGTCATAGGCTGAGACTATCATATCCAGCTGGAATAAGTATTTTTCGGCTAAAAATCCCCAGCCTATACTGATTGCCAACTTAAAGACGCCGAACAACAGTTTGTTTACGGCTCAGATTGGCTTCAATTAATAGGAAATACTAATGAATCAAGTTACTAAATCACTGGTTGTCATCACGGGCGCTTCATCGGGTATTGGCGCCGCTATGGCCAAAAGTTTTAGCGCCGCAGGCCACCCACTGTTATTACTGGCACGCCGGGTTGAAGCAATGCAAGCACTTGAATTACCTAACAGCCTCTCTATCAGCGTCGATGTCACCGACACTGCAGCCATTAAAACCGCCATAACTCAAGCAGAAGCACAATTTGGCCCTGTCGGCTGTCTTATCAATAACGCGGGTGTGATGTTGCTGGGTCAGATCGATGTGCAAGATCCTAACGAATGGAGCCGCATGCTCAATATCAATGTGATGGGCGTGCTTAATGGCATTCATGCGGTATTAGCCGACATGAAAGCTCGCAAAACTGGCACTATCATTAATGTCAGCTCAGTGGCGGGGCGTAAAACCTTTCCAAACCACGCCGCTTACTGCGCCACTAAATTTGCCGTGCACGCCTTAACAGAAAACATTCGTGAAGAAGTCGCCATGGATGACGTACGCCTTATCACTATCGCCCCAGGCGCAGTAGAAACTGAGTTGCTAAGTCATACCACCAGCGATGACATTAAAGCCGGTTACCATGACTGGAAAGAAGAAATGGGCGGCGTTATCGCGCCTGAAAACGTCGCCGCTGCCGCACTGTTTGCATGGCAACAACCGCAAAATGTGTGCGTACGCGAAATCGTTTTAGCGCCAACACGCCAACAACCTTAATCCGTCCCGAGTCCGTATTCGCCTAGACTGTTTAGGCGAATACGGCTCAGAAACACTCATCAACCCAAGCCAAAAAACAAAAAATGTCAGATCATGCTCTAGCATTTATAGCTTAGTGCCACATCCCTCCCCATCTCGCTAATTTTAAAATAGCTACTTTAGTTAATGCATATTTTACAAAGTGTTAGCTAAATCACAGTCGCTTTTGGCGTGTTAAGTACCAAACACGACAGGTAAAATCGTCATGGCTAATTTAGCTAAAAAATCAACCTATTGGTTTTACTGAAATAAAAATGACGTAAACCGCGACAAAATACAGTCAATTAGATTTTTATCAATGAAGTTTTTATCAATTAGATTTTTTTAATGGAAGTGATGCACCTCAAATTTACTCACTGTGGTTTTTGATAAATTTGTTCACAAGGCGGAATCAATAAAAACACTTCGCCAACAAAGTCATACAAATGGCCACAAAAGTAAGGAATGAGATGATGAAAACATTAACCAAGATAGCAATAGCAATGGCCGTAATAGGCAGCTTAGGTATCAATGCCTACGCAGCAGACGGTGGTAACCCAAAGAAAGGTAAACATTTATACAAAAAAGAATGTAAAGCCTGCCATAGCCAAGGTGGCGAAGGCGGTGAACTTACCCCTATGACCAAGACCATGAGCCAATGGGATCGCTTCTTTGATAAAGATAAGCACAAACTCAAACCAGAGGTATTCAACGGCTTCACAGAACAAGACCTTAAGGACATACAGCAATTTTTGTATGACCACGCCGCTGACTCAGACCAACCACAAACCTGCGGCTGATCTCTGCCCATTTAACGGCCTAAGGCAATGCTAGAAAGCAGCCCTGCAACTGCGACCTAAATCATTGACTTAAAAATTTAAAACCCAATGCGAGAAAAAATGGGGAAACACCTCAGGGACTCCTATTGGGTAAATTTGGCGAAATGCTTCTTAGCAAGATAGCGCCAACAGAAAAACTCAGGGAGAAACCTTATGCGTACCCTTATTTCCATACTCGTTGCTAATGCCTTGTTTATGTCGGGCCAAGCCCTTGCTGCACCGAACGATGTGCAAAATGAAACGCAAAAAATTACCGAACTTAAACAACAGCTTGCCGATATTACCGAGCAATTGGATGACCTTAATAATCGCGTAGATAAAACAGAGCGACACACATCATTAGATCGTCTTGAAATTACAGGTGATTTCCGCACTAAAGCCCATTCATTGCATTACCAAGATGTGGTCTGGAGCCCCGCGATGAAGGTTAACTTCAACGACTTTGGCGCCAAAGCTATGTCGGGCGCCTTCGGCATGCCCAACGATCTAAATTCGCCACTTGGCAAAATGATGCAAGCCAATCCAGACCTTGCCGCCGCCTTCCAAAATGGCATATTGCAGGGCGTGATGCCCTATGTGCTCGCCCCCAAAAGCGTACAAGACATAGATAACGACATCTACTACACCACTCGTCTGCGCCTCAACCTCAAGGCAAAAGTATGGGATAACGTCAGCTTTGCTGGCCGTCTCAGTATGTTCAAAAACTGGGGCGACTCCACAGGAGTGCAAGTATTTGACTCTTGGCGGTCTTTCACTATGGATGGCACCAGCAGCGGCAATACCAGTGGCGACTGGCTGCGGGTCGAACGCGCCTATTTTGACTGGAAGAAAATCAACGGCTCCGAGTTTTATCTCTCCATTGGCCGTCGCCCTTCAACCTATGGCCCACCAAGCCACTACCGTGAAAACGAGCTACGCGGCGGCACGCCTTCAGGCCATTTAGTGAACTTCAACTTCGATGGCGCGACCTTAGGTTATAACCTAGGGGAAATCACCGGGGTTGAAGGGCAAGTTGTCCGCTTCTGCTACGGCCAAGGCTTTGAATCACAATGGGGCAATGGCGAAATGTTCGGTGACATAGTCACTAAAGATACCCACCTAGGTGGTTTTAATATCGATGCCATCAACGATGGCACCAACTTCCTGCAATTCACCTTGTTTGGCGCGAAAAACGTAAATGACGGCTTTAAAGGCACTATGGCCTTTCCAACCCAATTAGCGGGAATTTTTGCTCCGACCATGTACCAAGATATGCAAAAGTTCGACAACTTTAACTTTGTTACCCGAGTACAACCCAGCGGTGTGATTGGTGACATGTACCTAGGCGGGATTGGCTTTGCGCGTGAAGAAGCAAACGATATTAAATGGTTTGCCTCACTCGGCTGGACTCGCGCCGAGCCCAATGGCAACGCAGGTATGTTTGGTGGCATGTTATCCGATGCTATCTTCGAGGCTGAGTTAAATAGTACTGGTACTGAGATCATCATGGTGCCTAAAACCAGTGACGATAGTGATACCAAAGACGGTTACGGCATTTATGTCGGCGTACAAATTCCTGCACCCTACGGCAAGTTTGGTCTGGAATATAACTATGGTTCTAAATATTGGACACCCTTCACCCAAGCCCAAGACGACCCTATCGGTAGCAAACTTGCCACTCGTGGTCATGTGGCCGAAGCCTATTATATCTTTGATATCAATCCAAAAATGTTTATCAAATTGGCCGGGCTTTACTACGACTATGAATACACAGGTAGCGGCACACCTGTGGGTGCTCCGCAAAAAATTGATGATGTGTTAGCAGGTTCAGCTTACTCCATGTTGCCAGTGGTCGATACCGCCTTCGACATGAACGCCTCACTCACAATTAACTTCTAATCCGTCATAAATAACAGCTATCAGCCCTCGGTCAAGCCGAGGGTGGGAGTAAAAAATGAGAAGACTCTTACTTATTGCCTTGGCGGGTATGACATTAAATACCTATGCCGCTAATCCCCATAAAGAGGTGCTCGAGGGCCCCTTTGCGACGGGTACGCAAGTCACGGCACAATGTTTAGTGTGCCATGAAGACCAAGCCACAGACGTTATGAAAACCTCCCACTGGACTTGGGAGTTAGAACAAAAGCTGCCCGACAGAACCGTACTTAGGGGCAAAAAGAACAGTATCAATAACTTCTGCACCTCAATTTCAGGCAACGAACCTCGCTGTACCAGCTGCCATGCGGGCTACGGCTGGAAAGATAACGACTTTGATTTTAAAGATAAAACTAAAGTCGATTGCCTTGTCTGCCACGATACGACTGGAACTTATGTAAAAGATCCTGCAGGCGCGGGCGAGCCAATGGCAAAACTCGACTTAGCTAAAATCGCCCAAAATGTCGGTAAGCCAGTTCGCGACAACTGCGGCAGTTGCCACTTCTATGGCGGAGGTGGCGATGCGGTGAAACATGGCGATCTTGACTCTTCCATGTCTTACCCAGACAAAGCGACCGATGTGCACATGGATAGCGACGGTAATGACTTTCAATGTCAGAACTGCCATACCACTGAAAAACATCAGATATCGGGCAATGCGATGGGCGTATCTCCCGGTGGTATAGACCATATTGGTTGTGAAAACTGCCACGACAGCGCACCGCACAGCAATAAGAAGCTCAACACTCATACGGCAACGGTTGCCTGTCAAACCTGCCATATCCCTTACTTTGCTAAGAATGAACCCACCAAAATGCGTTGGGATTGGTCAACCGCAGGCGAGGATAAACCAGAAGCCGTTGACCAATACGGCAAACACACCTACCAGAAGAAAAAAGGCAATTTTGTCTGGGAGAAAATGGTTAAACCCCAATACGCTTGGTATAACGGTACAGCCAATGCGTACATGACTGGCGACAAAATGGACCCGAATGCCATCACAAAACTCACCTACCCCATAGGCGATATCAATGATGCAAAAGCGAAAATTTATCCCTTTAAAGTTCACACTGGTAAGCAGATTTACGACAAAAAACTCAATATCTTTGTGACCGCTAAAGTCTATGGCAAAGGCGGTTACTGGAGCGATTTCGATTGGAGCTTAGCTGCCAAACTCGGAATGGAAGCCAACCCGACTATGGTAGAAAAAGGCCTGAAATACAGTGGCGAATATGGCTTTGCTGAAACGGAAATGTGGTGGCGTATCAACCATATGGTGTCACCTAAAGCACAGGCCTTAAATTGCAACGACTGCCATAACAAAGGCTCAAGACTCGATTGGCAAGCCCTAGGTTATCAAGGTGACCCAATGAAGAATAAACAAGGACCAAAACATAAACAGCCTTAATTAAGCCATTCCCTGCAATACCCATTGAGATCTTAGTGCTTCACTAAGATCTCTTTTTTATGATGTTGCCACTCTGGCACAAACGCAGACATTTAGACTCATCCATTTCTCAGCCTTGCCCCAGTTTGTCTCACTGGGTGACGCTTCACGGTAGTTTGACTCTGTCTATCCGCCAAATCATCTGATTTTTATGGCATTTATTTTGCGTAGTCATAGCGTGTTCAATTACGGCAATCAGTATGACCTCGGGCAAAATATCCCAAACAGTATCCCATCTTTCATTCAACCGTTTACTCGGTGAAACCAGTGGTGCCTTTGCCGACTTAGGCACTTTTTTGCCTTTGGTGTTGGGGCTAATTGCCCTCAATCAATTTTCACCCCAAGGAATTTTCCTAGGCTTTGGGCTATTCGCTATCTTAAGCGCGCTGTTTTACCGTCGCCCTATTCCCGTACAACCGATGAAAGTCATCGCCGCACTGATAATCGCCCAAGGCTTGACGCCAGGTATGTTGCAGGCAAGCGCCATGTTGATGGGCATTATCCTGTTAATTCTGGCCTTTAGCGGCGCCATCACTTGGCTGGCCAAACAGTTATCCCAAGCTGTAAGTGTGGGCATTCAACTCGCTATCGGTCTGCAACTGATGTGGATGGGCACTAAGATGATGAGTGAGTTTTGGTTAATTGGCGTCGGGGCTTTTGTATTGCTTTTTATCAGTAAATTTTTGCCGCTGCGCTACCTTGCCATGCCCTTAGTCATAGCGGCTGGGATGATTTGGCAGGCAAGTACTCAAACGGATTTAGCCACTAATCTTGATATCCAAACCATGACAGCGCCGTTTCAATTGACTTGGCCGACATCTGTTGAGTGGACCTCTGCCGCCCTTTTGTTGGTTTTGCCACAACTGGCATTAACCTTAACCAATGCGGTCATTGCCACTTCTGTAATGGCGCAGGAGAAATTCCCTGAAGATGCCGCCAAACTCACACCCAAAAACTTCGCTATTAGCTCAGGTCTTGCCAACTTACTGCTCGCGCCCTTTGGCGCCTCGGCCATGTGCCACGGTGCGGGTGGGCTTGCGGTGCAATACCATTTTGGCGCCCGCACTTATCTGGCGCCGTTAATTTTTGGTAGTACCTGTTTAGTGATCGCGCTGTGCTGGGGCAGTCATATCGCTTGGCTACTAAGCCTTATTCCTATGGCAATCCTCGGCAGTTTACTGACCACTGCTGGGCTGCAACTGGCGTGGTCGAAACGCTTAATCGATGGCAAGCCCTTCTGTATCTTTGTGATTTTATCCACAGCCGTCACTTGCCTTGCCATCAATGCCGCAGCAGGGCTCGCAGTGGGGATCATTCTGGAGCAAGGTCGCCGAACTTGGGCCATGTTGGCCATGCGTTAATCGCTTCCAACCCGCTGTTATAAGGGTTAAAAATACAAAAGCGCGTTTAATTACGCGCTTTTTGTTAAAGATTAAAACCACTTCAAACTGTCATCAACGCGAGTAACTGGCTAAAAGGTTCTTGCAGGATTGAGCGCCGTATCCTTCTGCTTCTGCGCCAGCGCCAATTTAGCCGAACACAAGGGTGAAGTGCGCCTCGCCTTCAGATATCGGTCGCAGTCAGATCCGTGCTTGGATCGATGTGGCGCAGGATGTGACCGAATGCAGACTCAACCTAGTGTTAACCGATAAAATCGCACCGCCGATCCCACTGCAATTGGTATCTCTACAAACCGATTACCCTAGCCATAAGATACGGCGCACCATAGCGTTTTTAGTGGAAAAACTCGGTCAATTCGCCCAAGACTATCCACTGCCCTAATGCAATTGATCTGCAGCTAAGTGGAACTATACACATTAGCCTTTAGGTAAGACCACTGTCACCAAACAACCCTGTTGCCACGGCAATAAGGCTTGCGTGGATTGCTGGCAGTTTTCGATTTGAATGCTGCCATGATGGCGACTGACCACATCCTTGCAGATAGCTAAACCTAGGCCTAAGCCCGCATCTTTGGTTGAGGCAAAAGATGCCATTAACTCACTCGCCTGCCCTTGTAACCCTTCGCCATTATCAATCACTAATACTTTGATTTCATGCGGTTGAAAATAGATATCGATCCATAACTGCCGCACGCGGTTATCGCCGCAGGTCTCTAGCGCATCTAAACTATTTTTCACAAGATTGACCCACATTTGACTTAAGCCAACGCTATCCCCCATCAGCTCAAAGGGCTCGCCCTGCACTCGCACATTCACTTGCACATTAGCCCGATCTAACTCGCGCCGCAGTAAAGCTAACGCCTCCTTCACCACCAGCACGATATCTAAAGGCTCAGTCTTGGCCTGACGCCGCTTGAGTAAACCGCGAATACGGTGCACAACCGCACCCGCGCGAATCGACTGCGCATTAATTTTCCCAAGCACATCATAAAGTTCGGGATTATCTTGCCCAAGCCTTTCCAGTTGCAGCATGGCGCCTTCGCTGTATTGGGTAATGGCAGCTATGGGTTGATTGAGTTCATGGGCAAGGCCAGCGCCAATTTCCCCCAGAATTGCCGCGCTTTGCAATCGCTCAAGCTGCAATGCCTTATCCTTTAATTGCCGCTCAGTATTGAGTAAGAACTCGCTTTTCTGGCGAAACTTATATTCGAGCCAGAGGTGATAAATAGTCGAAATAATGAAGATTAATAGCAGCACACCGCCCCACTCTTTATTTTTCGCCATCCATTTGTATACAGTTTGATAGAGTGGCGGCGACGCACCTTGCAGTTGTAATTCCTTAAATAACTCAATCACTTTCAACTGGCTGACTGGCGCCGTCCAGCCCAAGGTATCGGCGGTAATGGCAGCGACATGGTCGGCGGGTAAATCAAATAAGGCGCGGGTGATCGCCATCGTCAGCTTAGGGGCAACCGTATCCGCCGCGGCGAATGACCAGTTGGGGTATAACTGAGTGCTCACCTCACAATCATATCCTGCCGGTTTAGTCGGGTGGATCACCCGATAATCGGCCTGATTAACAAGACCCGTTGCGATCATTTCCTCTAAGGTGCAAAAAGGCGCGATGGCGGCATCGGCGCTGCCGTCACGGACTTGATAGACAAGCGGCTCCAATGGAAAACCGAGAAAGCGCACTTGCCCAAAAAACTGTTCGGGTAAAAAGCCCATTTTATGAAGTAACCCCATGGCCGCCTGATACCCGCCTAATGCCTGCGGATCACTGGCGACCACATTGCGCCCGCGCAAATCCTGCAGAGTGCGGATAGGGCTATCGGCGCGGACAATAATAGTCGCGCCTATGGTAAAAGTGCTGCCCTGATGCTTGCGGCTCTTCATCGTCGCGAGCCAAGACAGCGGGAAGTTATTGCTTAGATGTAGATATTGCCCAGGGTTGGTGACGATAAACTGCAAATCATGGCCGAGTAACTGACTACGCATACCATTAAAGTCGACGGGCACCACTTCAAAATGGCTATTGGGCACTTGTTCAGTCAGGTAATCCATCATAGGTTGCCAACGCTGCTTGGCCTGTAACACACCGTGGTTGGCCAACACTCCGACTCTAAAGTGGTTCACCTCCGGCACGTCATCGGCATAGGACTGACTGAGCACAATGACACTTAGGCATAATCCCATCACTACCGCTTTACACCAAGAGCCCGTCGTCATCACCGCTATTACCTTGCCTTATATGCTATTAAACGACTTTAACTCGCAGATAAAAATCAAGCTGTGAAATGCCGCCAAACTCTGGTTTCTACCCTAAGATAATCGGCTAATTTAGTGATGCACCTCCCAAGACCTAGGCTTAAAATTGAGCCAAGCACAGACGCGGCTTAAGCTGATATGGCGATCCCGCACCCACATGCCCATAAGGAAATCCATGTTTACAAAATTGCCGCTGTATTTAGTCGATGACGATGAAGCGATTCTGGATTCGCTGGGTTTTATGCTCGGGCAATTTGGCTACCAAGTGCAAACCTTCAACAGCGGCCGCGACTTCCTTGCGCACTGTGCATTATCGCAAGCAGGCTGCGTGATTTTAGATAGCCGAATGCCGGAGATCACCGGCCAAGAAGTGCAGCAAAAACTGCTCGAAACCCACAGTCCGCTTGGCGTCATCTTTCTCACTGGCCACGGCGACTTACCTATGGCGCTGAGCGCCTTTCGTAAGGGAGCCTGCGACTTTTTTCAAAAACCTGTGTCCGGCAAGGCATTAGTACAAGCGATAGAAAAAGCACAGCGTGAAAGCCAGGCGGCCTTCGAGCAGCAAAGTCTGCAACATAAGTTTGACCAACTGACCGAGCGCGAACAGCAAGTGTTAGCCCATGTGATCCAAGGCATGACCAATAAGCAAATCTCGGAAGCCATGTTTTTATCCCTGCGCACGATTGAAGTACACCGCGCAAAAATCATGAAAAAACTCGAAGTGAATAATATGGCAGAGCTAGTGCAACACTTAGGCAATCTACATTCTGTTTTATAAGCCAATGACCCATAGTCGCTAAACAATCGCGACGCCTTCTCGCCACGCATAAGGATTTAACCGTTAAACCCTTTTTACCCAGACCATTCAAGATACCGTAACTACACAGTTTTCATCCTGCCTGCGACAAGCTGTCGCAGTTTGTGCATTTGGCTTTGTTAAATATCGTATCAGCCCGCACAATCGCGCCATAGGTTCCTTCCTTTGTGCCCCGCAGGCGCTCAAGAAATCCACTGCTTTTTGAACCTCCACCCGAGGGTAACTATGCCCTCGGGGATTTTTTATCCCACCCGCGAATGCCTTACTCCGAGATAACAACCAAAGTGGAAATGGAACGATCCAGTTCTAGCTCCGTCTGCAAAGCAGTTATATACTTCCCAACCATCTCAAATAATAAGAATCATGGAAGAGCGAATGTTCAAACCTTTAATATTACTCAGTTTTAGCACCTTAGCCTTGACATGCATGAGTGGCTGCGTTGGGCCGCTTAATTCAAAATGTGATACAAATTCCCCCTACAGCAAACAAGAATGCAATGCAGCCGACGCCGCAGTTTATGTTGCAGCCGCCATATTAGAAGGCCCAGATAAAGGTCAAACGTGTAACGATATGTCGGGCAAAGCAAAACAGGACTGCCTAGCTCAACAACAAGCACTGAAAGAATCATTAGAGAAACACGCTCGAAAATAGCATTAAGGAAGATGAATGAAAGCCTCCATTTTTATTGCCGCGACCCTCGACGGCTATATCGCCACTCCCGATGGGGATATCGACTTTTTAAATCAGCATCCCAGTACTAATCCCGATGAAGACTTTGGTTATCATGCCTTTATCGGCACTGTCGATGCGATTGTAATGGGACGTAAAAGCTTTGAGAAAGTCCTCTCCTTCGATTGTGATTGGCCCTATATGAATATCCCAGTGTTTGTATTAAGTCGCAGCGGTGTAACAGTACCGTCGGCGTTAAGTGAGCACGTGCAAGTGCTAAATGGCGATGCAGCAAGCATTAGCGAGCAACTTAAAACCCATGGCTTTAAGCATCTCTATATCGATGGCGGCCAAACAATCCAAGGCTTTTTAGCGGCAGGGCTAATTCAGGAACTCACGCTCACTCGCATCCCCACTTTACTGGGTAAAGGTATTCCCCTCTTTGGCGACTTAGCTCAAGCGATTCAATTAATGCCAATCCACACGCAGCAATATGACAATGGCTACGTACAAACCCGCTACTGCGTCATAGACGAAACCGCTTTATAAGTCGTTTACCTGCGGCCGATGACATTGAAGGGTAAGGCAATGACTTGTCATTTTACCCTTCGTTTTATAGCTCAAAGCGTCAATATCACCATAATTTAAACTGTTCAATATGCTGCCTATAATGGCCGAAGCTAAATCAGCCGTTCACCCCTTCCGCAGTAAGCGCTTATTTTTGCAGCCAAAGGTGCGCGAAAGATCGCAAACTCCTTTGGCTTTTCTCGCTATAACTTGAATTATTGTCATCTATCCCCATATCTACTCCATCATCCACCGCATGATTTGTCATTGCGGGCCAGAGAAGAGGATTCATTGTGACCACTATCGTATCAGTACGCCGTAATAATCAAGTTGTCATCGCCGGCGATGGCCAAGTCTCCCTAGGCAATACCGTAATGAAAGGTAACGCCAAAAAAGTGCGTCGCTTATATCACAACAAGGTACTGGCAGGTTTTGCAGGCGGCACCGCCGATGCTTTCACCCTATTCGAGCGTTTCGAAGCCAAACTCGAAATGCACCAAGGCCACTTATTGCGCTCGGCCGTTGAGCTAGCCAAAGATTGGCGTACCGACCGTATGCTGCGCAAACTCGAAGCCCTGCTCGTCGTGGCAGATGCCGAAACCTCGCTGATCATTACAGGTAACGGTGATGTCGTTCAGCCAGAACACGACTTAGTCGCCATTGGTTCAGGCGGCAACTATGCCCAAGCGGCGGCCCTTGCGTTATTGCAAAATACCGAGCTGTCTGCCTTAGAAATCGCTGAAAAATCCCTGACCATTGCCGCGGATATCTGCGTATTCACCAATCAATTCAAAACGATTGAAGAACTCAATTACTAAACAGCCCGTGAGGAATATTATGTCTGAAATGACCCCCCGTGAGATTGTCCACGAGCTGGATGCACACATTATTGGCCAACAAAAGGCCAAACGTTCTGTTGCTGTCGCCCTGCGTAATCGCTGGCGCCGGATGCAACTGGACGTGGATTTCCGTCAAGAAGTCACCCCAAAAAACATCCTGATGATTGGCCCTACTGGCGTAGGTAAAACTGAAATTGCCCGCCGTTTAGCCAAGCTTGCCAACGCGCCTTTTATCAAGGTCGAAGCCACTAAATACACTGAAGTGGGTTATGTCGGTAAAGAAGTCGAGCAAATCATCCGCGACTTGACCGATATCGCCATCAAGCTGACCCGTGAACAGCAAATGGGTAAGTGCCGCCAACGCGCCGAAGAAAATGCCGAAGAGCGCATTCTCGATGCCCTGTTGCCTAAGCCGAAAAACGACTGGGAAAGCACAGAAACCGATTCCAGCTCAAATACCCGCCAAGTGTTCCGCAAGAAGCTGCGCGAAGGCCAATTAGACGATAAAGAAATCGATATCGATGTGGCACAACCACAGGTCGGCGTCGAAATCATGTCGCCTCCTGGCATGGAAGAAATGACCAACCAGCTGCAAAGCCTATTTAAAAACATGGGCCAAGCACCGGCAAAACGTCGCAAGATGAAGATCAAAGAAGCCTTTAAGCTATTGATCGAAGAAGAAGCGGCCAAACTGGTTAATCAAGAAGATTTAAAAGAGCAAGCCATTGAAATGGTTGAGCAACACGGCATAGTTTTCCTCGACGAAATCGATAAAATCTGTAAGCGCGGCGAAACCTCAGGCCCAGACGTTTCCCGTGAAGGCGTGCAACGTGACTTACTGCCGCTGATCGAAGGCTGCACTGTCACCACTAAACACGGCATGGTTAAAACCGACCACATTCTGTTTATTGCCTCGGGCGCATTCCAGATGTCGAAACCGTCGGATTTAATTCCTGAATTACAGGGTCGTTTGCCGATCCGTGTTGAGTTAGATGCACTATCAGCCAATGATTTTAAACGCATTCTGACCGAGCCACACGCCTCGCTGACCGAGCAATATATCGCACTGATGAACACAGAAGGCGTGAAAGTTGAATTCAGCGAATCGGGTATCGACAGCATTGCAAAAGCCGCATGGCAAGTGAACGAACGCACCGAAAACATCGGCGCCCGTCGTTTACACACTGTGATGGAAAAACTGATGGAAGATATCTCCTACGAGGCATCGGAAAAATCGGGCTCCGCCTTTGTTATCGACGCCGACTATGTCAGCGCCCACTTAGACAACTTAGTCCAAGACGAAGATCTCAGCCGCTTTATCCTCTAGTGCAAACCCGCTCACCGCCAAGCCCAAACGACTTGGCGGTGAACGGCGACTCAAATGCAAAAGTGTGACTCAACCGAAAAGTCGACTCCAAACGCTAGGCGACCCTAGCTTACCCTTTGTATCCTTGGCCGCCAGCGGTTACATTAGTCAGGTGTTATTTTAATGAGTCGTTATCCTATCCTTAGCATTTTCTTGGTAGCCAACCTATGACCACAGCAACGCCGAATGTCACCGATATTAAACTGAAACGTAAATCACGCATTCTAGAAGTCAGTTTCGACAATGGTGAGCAATATCAACTCAGCTGCGAGATGCTCAGAGTCTACTCGCCCTCGGCAGAAGTGCATGGTCACGGTAATCCAAAGCTGGTCACCCACAAGAAAAACGTCAACATCAGTGCCATAGAACCCGTCGGTAACTACGCAGTAAAAATCGTCTTCGATGACGGCCACGACACAGGCCTATTTTCGTGGAAAGTACTCTACGATCTCGCCACCCACCAAGTGGATCTATGGGAAAAATACCTCGCCCGCCTACGCGCCGAAAAAGCCTCCCGCGAACCGCTGATCGCAATGAATATAAAGTACAACTAATGCATTAGGTTGGCTGGCGCTATTTCGAATTAAAGTCGTGGGGCTTCACCCCACACCCGACCAAGGAGGACTGCTCGTCCTATCCTCCTTGGATGCTCCAAGACGCCCCCAACGGAGTTGAAAGCCCCTTGGGCATCTAGCGTTCTTATGCTATCGCGTCAGACGCTCGTCCCTGATTCGACTGACGCTATCTCGGCATGGCAAGACTCACGCAATTTATTCCAACGCTCCGCGGCAACTTCGCAGGGGAAGGTGAACTTCTGTAACTTACGTGTTGGCTGCAAATACCAAGAGAGTCATCGGTATTGCAAAATTTAACAATGGGTGTCTAGATAAACTTAGTGGCTAACCCCGAAGTGATCATATAAGTCAAGTTTTGCTGTTACTACACATAACCACAAACTAGAACATCTTATCCTGTACCGTCACGGTTCTTGCTTGATTAGTATAGTGCTCTCTCGTCAATTTTAAAAAATCTTTTGGTGACTTCAGAGCTTCTTCTAAAACACCATTGGCAACCAAGCTTTGATAGAGAGCAACAGAGTGTGCTTGGCAGTTGATGGATTTTTCTGGGTTAAACTCAATATCTGTAAAACCATCAAAACTTCTAACTTGCTCGCTCAGAACTGAATTTTGAACAAGAGCATTTATGTACAACCAATCATAGAAAAAGGTTCTAGGTTCGTTTGGATAGTCAATACCAAAGAATTGGAATTTTACTAAATTTCCAGATTCTTTCAGTCTTATATCTCTCTTTGCTGATAGGGAGTCTTGTAAGAAAAGTTCAACGTACGGCCCACCTCTCTCAAAAACTTTACTCCCTTGAAACGCAGATTCTACTGTGAATGTCCTTTTATGCTTTTTAGTAGTGATCTTCAGATTGAAAGCACTTAACGCCACACCAAGGTCACATTCTGATTTACTAGATATTTCTAAAAGATTCTCGTAACCATGATGCATAGCCTCTCTATGAAGAGATTGAATTGACTTTTGCTTCTGCGAGACAGCAAAGCCTGAGTGCCACTTGAAATCAATAAGACTTTCTCGAACCCCTACTCGATCATGTAAAGCTATGAATACGGGTCTTTTAGCCATTGTAATGTATCCGTTGATAATCTCTTCTAGACAGGTATACCTGGTTTTCAGCATGCACCCTAGTTTGTCTGCTACCAACAACAGTTTGATACTGTGCTTGCGCCGCCTCAGAGGTGAAAACGATTCCAAATATTCTATCAGGGGGAATTGTACCTCTGACAAGTATTTCACCCTGTACGTCTGTAGGATCATTTAAATTTAAGTGTTGGTCTTCCCGAGACGCATGCCCCGGAATCTGTTCAAACATTGCTCTAAAAGATGCTGGTGTGCGGAGCGCATCTTCAGTCATACGCGTTATCACACTAGAAGCTGCGTTCGTCAGGCAAAATAAGGCATCTTGCTCCAACAATACCGTCGCAGTCACAGCCAAAACACACCAGTCTCCTTGAGGATTTTCTCTTCTTAGCTTGTTACGGTATTTAAAGAACATAGCATCATTTGGGTGATGGACAGACATAGACACAGTATCAGTATGTCTATCTAACCTATGTTCATCATTACACCTAGCTGTTTCGTCCAATTCATCTCGTGGCCTTAGTCCATGCATTAAGATACTCTGCAAATTGTCTAATTGGGTAAAATGCAAAAGAATATCAATCCCGCGTTCGGTAAGTATCCTTCGAATCTCTTCTTCTCTATCCATAACAACAAGCTCCAACCATGCATCTTAAGCTAGCAAGATAGTACATCAAACCTTTACAATCAAAAAGTTAAAAGATAATAGTGAAAGATAGGAACGGCATTAACAGCCTATACCGAGACTACAGAAGTTCACCTCCCCTGCGAAGTTGCTGAAGGGCGTTGAAGACTCTTTATTAAAAGGATAGCGCGTGACGCAGACAGGACGTCTGCGTAGCTTTCGGGGGGAAGGGACGCCCCATCGGAAGCGTTAGCGATTTTCGAATAAGCACGAAGCCAGTAACTAATGCATGTAACTTCGCTAGGGGTGTAGTGGCACACTAATATTGGCCACCTAAATAGAGGTGATATTATTACCTCGTAGATGACTTTAGGTGAACACATGAGATCGACAACCAGAAAAACATTTAGTGCTGAATTCAAACTTGAAGCAGCCCAATTAGTCCTCGATAAAAACCATAGTATCATCGAAGCTGCAAAGGCGATGAACGTAGGTAAGTCCACTATGGATAAATGGGTGAGACAGTTAAAACTAGAACGCCAGGGTGGCACACCAAAAGCATCTCCGATTACCCCTGAACAAATTGAAATCCGTGAGCTGAAGAAGCAAATAGCTCGTCTTGAGGAGCACAATCTTATCCTAAAAAAGGCTACCGCTCTCTTGATGTCAGACTCGATGAACAATTTACGCTAATCAGCGCACTCAAGCAGAGCCACTCTATTCTCACAATTTGTAATGCATTCAAAGTGCATCGAAGTAGCTATAAGTATTGGCTAAAAAGAAAAGAACATATTGATGCAGACTTTACTATTTTATGCAGTGAAGTGAAGGCCGCACATCGCATTAGTCATGGCTCTGCCGGTGCGCGAACGATAGCGCAATTAGTGACTAACAAAGGGATTGGTCTCAGTCGTTATCGAGCCCGTAATCTAATGAAAAAGCTTGGGTTATTAAGCTGTCAGCAGCCTAAGCATTCTTATCGGAAAGCGACACAAGAGCATGTTGCAATCCCCAATACGCTTAATCGACAGTTTGCAGTAACTCAACCAGATCAAGTGTGGTGTGGCGACGTGACGTATGTTTGGGTCGGTAATCGCTGGGCCTATCTAGCCGTTGTTTTAGACTTATTTTCCCGCAAACCTGTTGGATGGGCTTTGTCATTATCACCAGATAGTGAGCTGACCTGTAAAGCTTTGAAAATGGCATTTGAGTTAAGGGGTAAGCCTGAGAATGTGATATATCACAGCGATCAAGGTTCACATTACACGAGCTTGAAATTCAGACAATTAATATGGCGTCTTCAGATTGAGCAAAGTATGAGTCGTCGCGGGAATTGTTGGGATAACGCACCAATGGAGCGTTTCTTTAGAAGTTTGAAATCTGAGTGGATACCCGCCAGTGGTTATGGGAATTTTACAGAAGCAGATAAAGAGATCACAAATTACATCACTGGATATTACAGTGAGACCAGACCCCATCAATATAATGGTGGGTTAACGCCAAATGAGTCAGAACGTTTATATTGGAATGACTCTAAAACCGTGGCCAATTTTACTTGACCACTACACTGCGTCATGGAGAATCCAAGGAGGATAGGACGAGCAGTCCTCCTTGGTCGGGTGTGGGGTGAAGCCCCACGACTTTGACTTTGCTTTGAAAGCGATAAAACCAAGTTTAGATAAACCTCCTTGTCGAAATCACGACAAATACCCAGCCTTGTGATCCTCACTGCAACCCAATTCGTAATGTCCAACAATCTCCCATCGCGAAATGCTTAACCGCGAAAGTCATTCAACGAGTTCACTTAATGCAATTACAGCAATTCCAAACAGTCAGGTTAATTTTAGGCGATCAACTCAATGCCCAGCATTCTTGGTTTAACCGTGTTGATGATCAAGTGCTGTATGTGATTGCAGAACTGCACCAAGAAAACACTTATGTAACCCATCATGTGCAAAAGATATGCGCCTTCTTTGCGGCAATGGCGCAATTTGCCCAAGAGCTACGGGCGCAAGGGCATCAAGTGCTCTATCTCACCCTTGATGACACCTTCAATAACACTCAGGGCTATAGCGATCTACTGGGGCTCATTCAACATCAAGTGACACAGGTTGGCGCGATCAAGTTTGAATACCAAAGGCCAGATGAATACCGCCTACTTGAGCAATTGAGTCAGCTTAAGCTCAACACTGCCGTGGTGAACTGTGTCGATACAGAACATTTTATCTTGCCATTTGACGAAATCGATACGCAGTTCCCCGTCGGCAAACACATTATGATGGAGCACTTTTATCGCCGTATGCGTAAACGCTTCAACATCTTGATGCAAGAAGGAAAACCACTCGGCGGACAATGGAACTTTGATGCCAGCAACCGTCAGAAGCTTAAAACTCAGGATATAAAAGTCTTGCCTGAGCCATTAATGTTTAGCCTCGATGTAACTGAAATTCTCGCTAGGCTTGAGCGTCACCAAATCCCGACCATGGGTCGCATTGATGCGCCATTGCTGTGGCCGATAAACCGTGCGCAAAGCCTCGAACTATTGGCGTATTTTTGTCAGGTTTGCTTGCCATCCTTTGGCCGCTTTCAAGATGCCATGACAGCGCAACATCATGCCAAGTGGAGCTTGTACCATAGTCGACTATCATTCAGCCTTAACAGCAAATTAATCAGCCCGTTAGAAGTCATCAATGCGGCCATCGAGAGCTATCAGACCAATGCTGAAATTGATATCGCCCAAGTCGAAGGATTTGTGCGGCAGATATTAGGTTGGCGAGAATACGTTCGCGGCATTTACTGGGCCAATATGCCGCAGTACGCCAGCACTAACGCGCTCAATGCCCATGGGACGCTGCCCGATTATTTTTGGCATGGCGACACTAAGATGAACTGCATGCGACAAGCGTTATTCCAATCATTAGATTTTGCCTACGCCCATCATATCCAGCGCTTAATGGTGATCGGCAATTTCTGTTTATTAACCGAAATCGAGCCAAATCAAGTCGATGAGTGGTATTTAGGCGTGTATGTTGATGCCATCGAATGGGTTGAAATGCCCAACACTCGCGGCATGGCATTGTTTGCCGACGGCGGTATTGTCGGCACTAAACCCTACGCCGCCAGCGGTTCCTACATCAATAAAATGAGTGATTACTGCAGCGGCTGTCATTACAAGATAAAAGAGCGCAGCGGCGCACTTGCCTGCCCGTTCAATAGCTTTTATTGGCGCTTTATGGACAAACACCGCGCGCGATTGTCGCAGAACCCCAGGATCGGCATGCTGTACCAGACTTGGGACAAGATGGACGAGTCCGCAAGGCACGCCATATTAGCCACAGCCGAACACAACCTCGTTCATCTAAACCGTTTGTAGTGGAGAATTTGCTATGAAAGTACTTATCGTCGGTGGGAGTGGGGGTATTGGCCAAGCTATGGTTAAGCAAGTCCAAGAGACATATCCCGACGCCACAGTGCACGCCACCTACAGGCATCATCTTCCACAAGACAGGCAGAATAATATCCAATGGCATGCGTTAGATGTGACCAATGAGGCCGAGATTAAACTGCTGAGTGAACAACTCACTGAATTAGATTGGCTGATTAACTGTGTCGGGATTTTGCACACCCAAGATAAAGGGCCAGAAAAAAGCCTACAGTCACTGGATATCGACTTTTTCCAGCACAATTTAACGCTCAATACCCTGCCCAGTGTCATGCTGGCTAAACACTTCTGCCATGCCTTAAAACAAAGTAGATCGGCAAGGTTTGCCGTGATATCGGCGAAAGTCGGCAGCATTTCCGATAATAGATTAGGTGGTTGGTACAGCTATCGCGCCTCAAAAGCTGCGCTGAATATGTTTCTCAAAACACTGTCGATTGAGTGGCAGCGGAACATGAAACACTGCGTGGTGTTATCCCTGCATCCGGGCACCACTGATACGCCATTGTCTCAGCCCTTTCAACAGAGTGTGCCTCAAGGCAAACTGTTTACACCTGAGTATGTCGCCAACTGCTTACTGCCGATCATTGCCAATACCACTCCCGCACAAACAGGGTGCTTTTTCGCCTACGATGGCACTGAGTTACCTTGGTGAAATAAGCTGAACAGTGAGCCAAGTCGCGCGATGCGAACGGGCTCTTGCAAAATGCATTTTTCAAAATGAATCCGGCAAAGCTATGGATCTTTGCCCTTAAAAAAGGGTTATGCCCAAAAGCACCGCTAATCCTTAAATCTACCCACTTAAAAATCACCCACCTAGAAATTACCCGCTTAACATCACCAACAACTCCAACCTAAACCAATGAAAATTCATCAATAAAGTACTTTTTACAACTCACAAAGCCCGCCATTTGACTAGGCTAAATCGCTATTACCCAAAAGTCCTAATTCAAATTTAAAAGCACCTAAATGAATGCTGAAGATAGTTCCTTTGTACGATTGTTAACACTTTTACATTTAAATAACATCTAAGGTCTTGCGGTTATTCACGCTTTACACAGAATAAAAATCTGAGAATTTCCGCCTGAGCAACAGCTCATTCTATTCGGCCATGGCAGAGGGATGCCGACGACCCTGTAGAAATTACAATAAAAAAACGCTCGCCCGAGCCAGTTAAGCAGTATGGCATTCCAACGTTAATGACAAACGGAAAAAGGATTTTAAGCATGATGCTAAACAAAAAACTGTCGCTACTCTTCATTGCTGTGTCGGCCACGTTAGGCACATCAGCATTTGCTGCTGATGTTATCGATGTCGGCACACTCAGAAGCGCGTCTTCAAGCAATAACTTGGTGTCTCAGTTCAACTTAGACGCAGGTAGCCAACTCAAAGTCGAGAAAAAACTCGACCTAGGTCAAGGCAAGCAGAAACAACGTTTACAACAATATTTCCATGACGTGCCTGTTTATGGTTTCTCTGTTGCAACGTCACAATCGAGCATGGGCTTCTACAGCGACATGTCTGGCCGCGTATTAAAAAATATTGAAAAGTCGGCTGATTTTGTCAAACCCACTTTAACGGCTAACAAAGCGTTAGACATTGCCATTCGTGGCAAGTCTGAGAAAGCTGTTGCCGGCCTAAAAGCTGAAAACAAACAAGCAAAATTATGGCTTTACCTTGATGATGCGGCTAAAACTCGCCTCGTTTATGTGACGTCTTTTGTGGTATATGGCGATGAGCCAAGCCGTCCATTCACTATGATTGACGCACACTCAGGTGAAGTGCTCAAGCGTTGGGAAGGGATTAACCACGCCGCGAGCGGTACAGGTCCAGGCGGTAACATTAAGACTGGCCAATACGAATACGGGACGGATTTTTCTTACTTAGACGTTGAAGTGAGCGGTGACACCTGCACCATGAACTCACCTAACGTGAAAACCGTTAACTTAAACGGTGCCACATCAGGCGCAACAGCCTTCTCTTATACTTGCCCACGCAATACAGTTAAAGAGATCAACGGTGCTTACTCGCCATTAAACGATGCGCACTATTTTGGTAACGTGATCTACAACATGTATAGCGAGTGGTACAACACTGCGCCGTTAACTTTCCAGTTAACTATGCGGGTTCACTACAGCAGCAACTACGAAAACGCCTTCTGGGACGGCAGTGCTATGACCTTCGGTGATGGCGCAACGACCTTCTATCCATTAGTGAGCTTAGATGTCTCGGCACACGAAGTGAGCCATGGTTTCACTGAACAAAACTCAGGTCTGATTTACGATGCTCAATCTGGTGGCATGAACGAAGCTTTCTCAGATATGGCGGGTGAAGCTGCTGAATTTTACATGCACGGCACGAACGACTGGTTAGTCGGCGCAGATATCTTTAAAGGCAATGGCGCACTGCGTTACATGGCAGATCCAACCTTAGACGGTATCTCAATCGGCAATATCGACGATTACTATGATGGCATCGACGTACACCACAGTTCAGGTGTCTTCAACAAAGCCTTCTACACACTCGCAAACTTACCGGGCTGGGATACACGCACTGCATTCCAAACATTTGTGGTCGCTAACCAATTATATTGGACAGCTGACAGCTTGTTCTGGCAAGGCGCTTGTGGCGTTAAATCTGCAGCGACTGACTTAGGCTTAAGTGCTGACGATGTGGTTACTGCGTTTGCCGCTGTGGGTATCACACCTTGTGAAACGCCACCACCACCGCCACCACCAGAAGCCACTGAGCTCGCGAACGGTGTTGCAGTGACAGGTTTAGCGGGTGCATCTGGTAGCAAACAATACTACAAACTCGACGTAGCGAGCGGTGCAACCAACCTGAGCTTTAATATGTCAGGCGGCACGGGTGATGCGGACATGTATGTTAAATTCGGCCAAGCTCCTACCTCTAGTAGCTATGATTGCCGTCCATACAAAGCCGGTAATGCCGAAAGCTGCCCTATCGATCCAGCCCAAACAGGAACTTATTGGGTCATGGTCAGTGGCTATAGCAGCTACACAGGTGTGAGCCTAGTGGGTGCTTATGACGGTGGCGATGAGATACCAAATCAAGATCCAACAGCGGGCTTTACGGCAAGCTTTGCCAACGGTAACGGTAGCTTCACTAGCACCAGTACTGACAGCGATGGTGATGTCGTTGCATGGAGCTGGAGTTTCGGTGATGGCACGACTGCTTCAGGCGCAAGTGTAAATCATCAGTATGCTCAGTCAGGCAACTACACAGTGACACTGACAGTGACTGACAACGATGGCGCAACAGCAAGCACTTCTGAAGAATTTGCAGTTGAAGTACCAGAAGTGGCGTTAGAAATGACAGTGAAAAACGCTAACAAATCTCGTCGCGGTAGCATTCGTGTTGCACTCGCATGGGAAGGCCATAACGCTGATGAGTACACTATCTTCCGTAACGGCGTTGCGGTAGGTACTTCAAGCAATTCATCGTTTATTGACCGTTTCACCGACCTAGCTGGCACTAGCTTCAGCTATAAAGTGTGTGAAACTAACGGCCCTTGCTCAAACGAAGAAACCGTTAACTTTTAATCGCATAAGATAATCGTATCGTGGCGCTAGCGTAAAATCCTAGTGCCAATTTATCGATAAACTTCTCGTTTCTTGTTAATGCCACTCAGCCTTTTTTGAGTGGCATTTTTTATGCGCAAATGCGGTGCACTAAGCCAGCCTCAATCCCGTCAGCATCCTTATGTCATGTGCTTGAGTCAGCTTCACTGGCCAGCATGCGAGAATAAAGCGTTACTTCAAATATCCACTTTCACCCACAGGCTTCTTGAGCAACTTACGTTGTAAGGTGCGGCGATGCATTCCGAGTTGGCGAGCGGTGGCGGACACATTGCCTTGGTTAGCATTGAGTACTTGCTGAATATGTTCCCACTCCAAACGCTTAGGATTAAGGGGCGAGTCATCGATTTCATCTTCTTGAAGTGTATGAGAATGCCCTTCCATTTCCAGCGCGGCGAGTAAGGTTTGGGTATCGACAGGTTTAGCTAAATAATTATCGGCGCCGAGGCGAATCGCTTCCACCGCAGTGGCGATACTGGCATAACCGGTGAGCAACACCATGGTCACCTTAGGCAGCAGGTTACGTAGCGGCACAATTAGCCCTAGGCCGTTAGCTTCGGCCAGCTTCATGTCCAACAAAATGTGGCTAGGGCGAAACTCCCGCGCCACCAGCAGAGCATCACTGGCATCATGGGTTAGGCGGCACTCAAAACCGTGGCGCGTGAGCCGTCGGCCTAAAATACTCGCCAAAGAAAGGTCATCCTCGACGATTAACAAACGTTTCATGATCTGACTCCGTCAGCGGCCTTAGTGCTGGGCGATAACGATGCCGCTTTGTCCTTTAGAATCGTAAAGCGAATTTGTGCCACAGTACCGCCTTGGGGATGATTGGCCAGAATTAATTCTGCGCCCAAACGCTCTAGGCTGGCATGACTGAGTAGCAGCGCAACACCTAACCCCTTGGGACTCTCAATTAATAAGGTGCCCAATTGCGGCAATAAAGAGGGCGCGATACCAGCGCCATAATCGCGGATCTGCAAGTAGATCTGAGCTTCACTTGGCGCGATATCTAAGCTGATATCCACCTGCGGCGCACCTAGAGTTTCGACACTGGCGCGGGCGGCATTTTCAATCAAAGCCATGATGGCAGGTGTTAGACTCATATCGGTCAGAATGCTTTGCTCTGCCAGTTGCTCAGGCGCACAGGTAAACAGCCAGTTCAGTTCGGTCTGCGGCATGAGCAGTAAGGTTTTCTGCTTTAAACCGTCCACCAGCTCAGCGATCTTTTGTGGCCGCTGGCGGCGATCGCGGATCGACTCCGTCGCCAATCGCAGCTCGGTGAGCGTATGTTCACATCGGCCTAACGCAGTCTCCATCTCGATAACCGTTATCGAAGTGCCGCTCATATCTTCTTTGACTTCATCGAGTAACAACCTCAGGCTTGAGAGCGGCGTAGCCAGTTGATGCGCCATCTGCGCCGATGCCGTGCCTAGGGCCAAGAGTTGTTCCTGACGTAATTGTCCTTCGCGCATATAAGCTAACAGTGCGTCTTGGCGGCGCATACGTTTAGTAATCAGCGCCACGCTGGTTGTCATCACCAAAGCTGAAATCACAAAATTAAACCACATGCCTAAATAGTGGGAACTCATGTCCATACCGTGGTGCTGCATGGGAGATTCGGGCACAGTAAAAATCATCAAGCTATAAGCAAGAGTTGAAATAGCCGTCAGCGCCCAAGGCGCCCAGATTGGCAAAGTCACAGCCGCAAGTGCAATCGGCAACAGTAATAACGAGATAAACGCATTAGTCGCGCCGCCGGAAAAGTGCAGCCAAGAGATCCAAAATAGTGTGTCTAAACTGAGCGCGATAAAGAGGCCACGCTCCTTGGCAAACAAAGGTTTACGTAAGGCTAATGTGAGTGACAGGTATAACACCTCCAGCACTAACACATGCACTAACGGCTCCATTTGCAGGCTAAGACCAAAAGTATCGGCGGCAAACATGGTTAAGCCAATTTGCAGCAGCAATCCTAAGGTTCGCAGTAATGCGACTTGGTCGGCGGCCTGTAGACTGGTCCCTAAGATCTTAGCCATAGCCATTCCTACAGAGTGAGTCCGAGTGCGGCCAGTGCACCACTCGATTGTGCTAATGCTTGGCGCACGCCAGTGGCAAAATCAATGTCGGAGCAAATACCGAGCGCCGCGAAACGTGCACAACTCAAGCTACAGTCCCTTGGCCGTTTGGCATTATCCGTCGGTGTCGACTCAGGCGTTAAGTGCGCCGTACTGAGTTGGAGAATATCCCCTAAGGTCAGCAGCATCTGATACTTAGTCATGGTCTCTGCGGCGCTAAAGTGATAAATCCCCTGCACGATAGGCGCTTCAATATGTTGTGCAATCATCTTATCTATGGCTTGGGCAATATCGGCGGTCGAGGTTGGACTACGGACCGCCCAATGATCGACCCCCTGAGCCCGACGATCAATCAATTGGTTAACCAGCACTAACACAGCAGATTCACTCAGTTTCTCGACTTGGCCGTAAAGGATTGGCAAGCGCAGCACAGCAAAATCAGCACGAGTGTTGAGCACGATTTCTTCACCCTTTAGCTTAGATTCACCATAAAAATTAACCGGATGAGTGGCGGCATCTTCGGTGTACTTAGGCTGAGTGCCATCGAACACATAGTCGGTGGAGATATAGATAAGCCAAGCATTATTGGCCTTAGCTGCCATAGCGAGGGCTTGGCTGGCGGTTAAGTTAAGTGCCAGTGCCGCCTGCGGATTTTGCTCCGACACATCGGGGCGACGCTCGGCGGCGCAGTGCACTATGACTTGCGGTTGTTCGCGGGCGATAAATGCCTCGACAGCCAAAGGGGCAGTCAGATCGAGTTTATGCACTCGCTCACTCGCGCGGCTAAAACCTGTAGCCACAACCTCATGCCCCGTTAATTCAAGCTGTTTTACAACAGCTCGGCCGAGTAGCCCAGTCGCGCCTGTTACCATGATCTTAGCCATATTGCCCCATTCAGTTTCAACTCATGTGTATGGCTGACAATTCTAAAAGCTTTTCATATTCAACGCACTTGTTTACTCTTTTAAACCAAACTTACTTAGGGTTAACTCACTTGAGATTAACCTAAGCACCAATAGGCTGAATTTGAGTCCGACACTTCCTCTGATATTGGCAGGCCCTATGTTGCGCCACTGCGATGCCACACACTTTACCCTGTGGTTTGTGAGTCGTGAGCCATTAACTGAGCTTACGTTGCGCCTAGGTGAACAGGAGTTTCCGTTGCAGGATGCCGAAGTGCATTATGTGCCACTCGGGCAGCACGCCCATCAATATCTGATCATGCTGTCGCGACCAGAATTACTCACGCCGAATCGAGTCATGAGCTACCAAGTGTCCGCCGCCCAACATGGGGATATTTTTGCCAGCATCAGTCAGCTGAACTATGGCGATGCCTCAACGCCAAGTGTGCGTTTTACTCCAGAATTAACCCAAGTATTTCATGGTTCTTGCCGCAATCCGCATCACCACAGTGACGATGCGCTCGTCGCCGCCGATACCCATTTAGCCCAAATAATCGACACGGGTGTAGCGGACGATCGCCCCGCACTTATCGTGATGAGTGGCGATCAGGTTTATATCGATGATGTGGCTGGACCCATGTTAAACGCCATAGGACAAGTCATCGACTTGCTTGGCCTTCAGCATGAGCAATTTGAAGGGGCGAACATAGCCAGTAGTGAAGCGCTGCATTATCAGCCCGCTGATTTATATCAGCGCCATAAAAATCTGCTGCCACACACTCAATATCCAGCAAAAACCGCGCTATGGCGTTGGTATCGCAATCACCCGATTTTCACTTCCTCCATAGCCGAAAATCATCTCGTCAGTCTGAATGAAATCATCGCCTTGTATTTACTCACTTGGTCACCTGAACTGTGGGAATTAGTCAATATTCCCAAGGATGTCGATGGCTTAACACCCGCGAATAGCGCCCGCTGGCAAAATGAGTGGCAACACTTGCTCGGCTTTAAAGCTGGGCTGACGCAGGTGAGGCGCTTTATGGCGCACATTCCCGTTTATATGATGTTTGATGATCACGATGTTACCGACGACTGGAACCTGACCGCTAAATGGGAACTCGCAGCCTACGAGCATGCATTTTCAAAACGCATTATTGGTAATGCACTAATTGGCTATACCTTGTTCCAAGGACTTGGCAATGCACCCGATAAATTTACCGATGAAATCCGCCCGCTGCTCGATGCCTTTTTTGCACAGCCACAGAGTGAAAGTCAGGATCTGCTCATCGAAGAATTACTCAAATTTGAGCAATGGCATTACACCTTAGCGACCTCACCCAAACTTGTGGTGCTCGACACCCGCACTCGCCGCTGGCGCAGCGAATCCAATCTCGCAAAACCGTCCGGCTTAATGGATTGGGAGGCGTTAATGGATTTGCAGCAAGAGTTGCTCGGCCAGTCTAAGGTCATTATCGTCTCGCCTGCACCTATGTTTGGGGTAAAATTGATTGAGGCGATACAGCGCACTGCCACGCTGATGGGCGCTTCTTTGTTGGTGGACGCCGAAAACTGGATGGCCCACCCCGGTGCCGCCAACGCACTACTGAGTATTTTTATGCACCGTAAAACCCCTGAAGAATTTGTGATCCTCTCCGGCGATGTGCATTACTCCTTTAGTTACGACATAAGTATTCGCTTTAGGCGCAGCAGCCCTAACATCTACCAAATCACCTGCAGCGGCATTAAAAATCACTTCCCCGAGAAGCTGTTACCGATTTTCGATAAACTCAATGGCTGGCTTTACGGCCACTTTTCACCGCTTAACTTACTGACGAAACGAAAACGCATGTCGCTGCGCGGCAGAAGACCGAATGGTGCACCGAGCAAACGTTTAGTGAATAAAAGCGGTATTGGGATTTTGGAACTTGCGGATGATGGTGCGCCGACAAAAATTGCGGTTTTACATGGCGATATGAGTGAAACCTTGTTCGAACCACCCAAACAGGAATAACAGCTTAAACAGGTTTATGATGTTTAACCGTTTCAGGTTGAGTGGCACCCGAACCCGAATCCAGCGGCGGAAGATTTTTAGATAAAGCCTCATCGGTATCGACATTCTTCGGCTGGGCTTGATTGAAAATCAACGCCTCTGGCTGCGGCTTATTCGCCGGCTTTTCATGCACCATTTGGTCCCAAATCACTTTCGAGTCTTGGTCCACATCATCAGCCTCAATGACCGATGCTGCAGACGAACTCGGTTTCTTTGGTTCAATCACCGCAGCCCCCTTGCGGATCTCTGCGGCAATATCTTTTAAATAAGGTTGTTTCGTCCAGTCGCCATAAAACATGGCCGCCACTAATACCGCAGCGCAAAGTAAGATAGAGATCATCGCAGATTTGGTCATAATGGACTTCCTTCAAACAATCGTAATATGGCTCCCTATGGCAGAGACTCAGATACTGCAGCTTGTATTCATACCATCACAGGGGCAAGCGCACAATTGCACCCGATCATTTCCTTCAAGCAGACTGGAAATAATGCTTTCCGCTGACTAAAACGCAAAACCCTCACATTGCACGTCGTGATGGATCCCACTCACAGGGTCAATGAAACGTAAACGCTGTGCCATCAACTTAAGAGGCGTCGCAAACTTATCCGGCCCTTTGGGTAATAAGCTTGGATAAAATCTGTCGTTTAACAATGGCATACCTAAGCTTTGCATATGCACCCGCAACTGGTGGGTTTTGCCGGTAATCGGGCTCAAGTGGAACAAACCAAGATCGCCTTTTATGGCCACTAGGCTGATTTCGGAATGGGTATTCGCCTCGCCTTCTACGATTTTCATGGTAAAACTCGGGTCGCTCGGCTGCATGCGGTTTCTCACCGTCCAATGCAGGGGTAACGTTAAGCTTCCCTGTTGATATTGCTGAATAATTTCAGGTGTCAGCTTGGCAATCGCTTGATAGTCTTTACGAATAGCATCGTCGATAAATAATTGATGATAAAGGGCGCGGGTTTCGGGAGCGACTGTCATCAAGATCACCCCTGCGGTTTCACGATCAAGCCTATGAGCAGGCGCGATAGTGTCTATGCCGGTGCGTAATCTCAGTCTATGTACCAGACATTCGTTCACATAATTACCGCTTGGAGTCACAGGTAAAAAGTGTGGCTTATAGGCCAAAATGACATTGTCATCTTGGAATAGGATCTGTTCTTCAAAGGGAATTTTCGCTTCGACCGGCACTTCACGGTAGTAATACACCCGTGCTGCAGGACGATATTCGGTGTCCAAGGCGATCAAACTGCCATCGCGCCAATGCACTTTTCCGTCGAGGATTCGCTGACGCCACACATCTTCACCTATGCGGACAAAATGCTGCGTGAGAAAGGCAAACACTGTGGGTATATCTGTGACATTCACAGGAAGCACTATGTAAGAAGGTTGGGCGGCGCGGGCAGATGCAGTCATATCACAAAAAAAGCGGCTATAGAAAGCCGCTATTCTAGCCTTTTTGTGGTTTTTCAGTCCACATGGGACTTGATAAGTTGCAGCACGAAATCCAATGTTTTGTGGCAATCGGGCTGATTAACTAACACTAATTTGTCTTTATTATACATAGGTAAAACCTCGAGCCAGCGCTGGCTTACCCAAGCCGCATCTTCTAAATGCACTTGAGAATAGAGCTCAAACAGATCGGGATTCACCTCATAAAACTGCTCTAATGCAGCGCTTATTAGCTCAAATTCACCTTTAATCGGCTCTTCTTGCCAGTTACGGCAGGGTAAAGTGCGCGCCATCCATAACTTATCTTTGGCCTGCGCCGCCGAGAGGATGCTGACGCGCTGGCGCCCTTCGAGCACTATGCTGAGTGAATCGTCTTCTAGCTGATTAAAATCGATAATGTCGCACTGGGTGGCGGTGGGATAACAGGGCGGACTGCCGCGGGGTCTGATGGTGGCAAAGGCGAGCGCATATTTTCCTTTAAAGACATCGGCCACCATGCGCAGATGACCGGGGTCGACCACACGAACTTCTACCCGTCCCTGTGGCAGCAACAAGGCATCGCGCATGAGTAACGCCATTTCTCGTGTTTGCATAGCAACCTCCTGCCCCTCAAATAGAAGGAAACGAACATCAATGCATTCGTATTCCCTATTACCTTAGAGTGTAGCAGGTGGAATAATTTCCTTCCTGAAGCCCTTGAGTGCAAAATAAATTAGCGACCCAACAATGTTAAATCAGGGCATTTCAAACCCGTCATTTCAAACCAGCCATTTTAAAGCCCGTTTTCTGGATCACCTCACTTAAAACTAAAAGCACTCTAGTCGCTCCAGCACATTTCCCTTAGCAACAACCTCGGCAAACTCCTCGGCCAGACGTTCACTCAAGGCAACCGCTGTTCGCCAATATTGCATCCGCTGCGCCGTATCCAGTTGTTTAAAATCTTCGCGGTCGGGGATTTTGCCAAAGGGCAATGAAGCCACAAATTCGGCCGTTGGCGCCAACACGAGTGCATTGTGATAATTGGCTCGACCTTGGCGCCACTTCAAGGATTTATCGAACCATCCTGGGCTGATCGTCGGATAGAAATGCGGATACAGCGTCAAGCCAGTAGCGTGGGATAAAGGCAAGTCGAAGTGATAGTCGGTAATGCCGCCATCGTAATATTGCCCATCGGCAACGCCCTCAATTTGCGGCACTGGGGCTAGCAATAACGGAATCGACCCCGTTGCTAACATCACTGCATCGACATTGGCCTCGGTTAATTCGGCCTGCTGACTGGGTAAATCATTGAGCTGCAAAAAGGGGGATGCTACAGCTTGTTGACTAAAGACCACACGTTCAAAATGCCAGCCTAAACTTCGGCGGCTCAATAAGTTGGTCGCCGCCGTCATCACCAGTCCGGCAGCGAGAGGTAACTTAGCCGTTAAACGATTTAAATGTTTGCCGCGGCACACTACTAAATGACTGTGAATATGAGCGTTATTGACGATCTCACTACCACCACTGGCGCCTAAAATCCCCTGCACTACGCCTTTAACTTGTGCACTGACTTCCTGCGGGGTTGGCATGCTGTCGTAACGCTGACCAATATAAAAATCCTCTAAGCGGCCATAGGCTGCGAGGGGATCTTGCTGCGCCAAACACGCTAAACGCCACGCCCCTGAAGACGCGCCGAGTGTATAAAGCGGCGTTTGTCTGGCTTTGAAAAACTCAGAAAACAGATACTTATCTAACCCAGCGATACCAAGCCATTTGGGTCCACCAGAGGCGGCAAGTAGCTGGGTAAAATGTTCAGATTTCAGACCTTGTTCTGCCAAGGTATTAAATGCCGTTGCTCCCGCGAGAAATCGTAACGCTGACAAATCTGTGTTCCTTCAAATCAATGCCATCAAAGCGAAATAGCGCATTAAACCACGATGGCGCACGTCAATAAACAATTCATATCATCGACTTAACTCGCCAAAACACCCAAAGCACATCTGCCGATAACAAGGTTTCATCCATATATTCAACTGCATTTTAAACATTAACTAGAACACTCGGCTCTGAGTTAGCACATTTATGTCTAGATGTAACAATTGTTACAGTGATAACCTTCGCCACATTGAATTGTTACGTTATCTTTAATCTGCACTCCTAAGTTCGAGTACCGGGTTACAAACATCATTGAGAGGTTTTTATGCGCCTAGGGATTATCGCATTGGCAGTGTCATCCACACTGGCCATTCCAGCTGTTCAAGCCGAAGAGCAACAGCCTGGCTTCGAGAAAATCGAAATCATAGGTTCACGCATAGCGCTGCGCACGGCAACTGACAGTGTTGCCCCTGTAGACATTATCACCGCCGAGCAGCTCGAATCGACCGGCATGACTGAAACCGCTAAAGCACTGCAATTTGCCGCGCCAAGCTACAGCTTCCCATTTTCCTCAGTGACTGACGGTTCAGATGCGGTGCGCCCCGCGAGTTTGCGCGGCCTGTCACCCGACCACACCTTAGTACTCGTTAACGGCAAACGTCGTCACGGCTCAGCGCTAGTGCATTTAAGTGGCACTGTGGGTAAAGGTTCATCTAACGTCGACTTAAACGCTATCCCTATGACAGCTATTAAGCGTATCGAAATTCTGCGTGATGGTGCCTCGGCGCAATACGGCTCGGATGCAATTGCCGGCGTCATCAACGTGGTGCTAAAGGACAGCGATCAAGGCGGTAGCATCTCGGCTCAAGCAGGACAAACCTACATAGGTGATGGCGAGCAATGGCGTGTGGGTGTAAACCACGGCATCAGTTTAAGTGACGATGGCTTTGTGAATGTCTCCCTAGAGGCCCATCATAAAGACAGCACTAACCGCGCCGGATTGGACCCTCGTCAACAGTATGAAAAATTACCCGATGGCTCAGCCGATCCCCGCGAAGCCACATTCAACCGTAAGAGTCACCAGGTCGGCGATGCCGAATATGACAACTTAGGTCTATTCATCAACGCTGCCCAGCCCCTCACAAAAGATGGCAAACTCTATGCGTTTGGTGGCATCAGCCAACGTGAGACTAAGTCAGGCGCCTTTTACCGCCGTGCACTCGACGCCCGTAACTTAACCGAAATCTATCCAGACGGTTTCTTGCCGAAAATCAATCCTAAAATTATCGATGCTTCCTTAGTGCTGGGGTATGAATTCAGCCTAGGCGAGTGGAATATCGATACTTCGGCTGGTCATGGCGAAAACTCGTTTAACTACAATATTGTTAATACCTTAAACGCCTCTTTAGGCCCAGATAGCCCAAACGAGTTTGACGCGGGCACACTCACGACCCGTGAAACCAATCTTAATATTGATGCTTCGCGCTACTTTGCCTTTGCCAATGACTCTGAAATCCTGTTTGCGACGGGTGTGTCGTGGCGCCAAAACGGCTATCAAATTGAAGCGGGCGAAACGGGTTCATACATCAATGGGGGTTACGACAACCGCGCTGCAGGCAGCCAAGGTTTCACCGGTTTTACCCCTGAGTCGCAAGTGGATGAAACCCGTGATAACACTGGCGTTTATATGGAACTCGAGAACCAGTTAACCAATGAGTTTTACTGGGCGGCGGCGCTGCGTTATGAAAACTATTCTGACTTTGGTGGCAACACCAGTTGGAAATTAGCGGGCCGTTACGACTTCACCGATAACTTGGCCCTGCGCGGTACCATCAACACGGGCTTTAGAGCGCCGAGCGTACAACAACTGTACTTCAGCAATATCTCGACGCTGTTTAATCCCGATCCTGTGACTGGCCAGCTGGTGCCTATTGAGTCAGGCACTTTCAACACCCTATCGCCAGTGACCAAAGCACTGGGTATTAATGAGTTAGATCCCGAACTATCCCAATCATTTAGCTTAGGCTTGGTGTACACCAATGACACGGGCTTAGCACTGACATTAGATGCATATCAAATCTCCATCGATGATCGCATTATTCTGTCGAGCTCAGTGACGCCTAATGATTCGCCCGCCGTAGCGGCCGCGTTAGCGGGCACCAATGCAGAATCGGCGCGCTTCTTTATCAACGCCGTCGATACCCGCACCCGTGGCGTAGACCTTGTAGTGAGCCAAGATTTTGATATCGGCTCTTGGGGTGATTTACGGGCTAACTTAGCCTATGCCTACAATAAGACTGAAATCCAAGATATTCATTTCCCACAAATTTTAGATGGGTTAGGCAAAAAGCTATTCGATAGCATAGAACAAACTCGCATGACCTCGGCGACGCCGCATAACACAGGTAACTTGGGCTTGACCCATGAGCTAGGCGACTTTAAGACCAATATTCGCCTCAGCTACTTTGGTGATTACACTGTTGGCTACGCCACGGGTGATGTGAATTACAGCGATCAATGGGTGATGGATCTGTCGGTGAGATACACGGCAACCGATGCGCTAAGTTTTACCGCTGGAGTACAAAACCTGTTTGATGTGTATCCCGAAAAAACACCCGCGATTAACAGCAACAACGGCATTTTCGTCTACCCATTAACCAACACCCCGTTTGGTTTTAATGGTGGCTATTACTTCTTAGAAGCTAAATACACTTACTAAGCGAGTCTTAGCGAACAAAGTGACAATTGATATAGAAACAGGCCATGCTACGGCCTGTTTTTTTATGTCTAAAGCTTATGTCCTAACGGCGACTATCTGATTATAATCTTTACAATTCACTCATTCACATCCGCCATGTCGAGTAACCGATGATCGTCGATACCTTAGCAAACCGCCATATTTATCAATCCCTAAGCCCTCGGCTTGCCACAGCACTAGAACATCTTGCCACCACAGACTTTAGTCAGCTGCCCGTGGGCAATTATCCCCTCGATGGCGACAACATTTTTGTGATAGTCAACGACTACCACACTAAGCATAAATCGACAGAACCCTTTGAAGTACATCAAAAATATATCGATGTGCAATATGTGTTCAGCGGTGAAGAAGAATTTGGTTACTTGCCACTAGCGGGCCAAACACCCTCAAAACCCTATTTTGACAAACACGATTACGCCGAGTTTGATTACGAGGTAAACAAAGCCAATGCCTCTTTTGTGCAACTCAAAGCGGGTATGTTTGCGCTATTTTTCCCCGGTGACATGCATATGCCTGGCACGGGCGATATCGCCACTGCAGTGCGTAAAGTCGTGATAAAAGTAAAGATCTAACCCTTAAGCAATCTTTGTCGAACCTCAGCTCGGGATTTTTAGCGTTATAGCGTCTTAAGCGCGCAGTGATATGCGCTTTGGCTATTTCCGATCCGAGCCAAATATTGCTAAAATTGCCACAAATTTAAAGGAGAGTCCCTGAAATGCCTATTTACGTTGTCGGTCACAAGATCCCCGATTCTGATTCAATCTGCGGTGCTATCGCGTTAGCCTATTTAAAAAACCAAATCGGTGAAGAAGCCATTGCCGCACGTTTAGGTGAATTGTCACCCGAAACCGCTTTTATTCTGGAACGTTTCGGCTTCGATGCACCGGAATACAAAACCAGCTACGCTGGCGAGCAAGTGTATATCGTTGACCATTCAGAACTGACTCAAGCACCGGATGATATCGCCCAAGCGACCATCGTCGGGATTGTCGATCACCACAAGCTTGGCGATCTGACCACAGATACCCCGTTAGAATGCTGGATCCGCCCAGTGGGGTGCAGCAACACAGTGATCAAGATGATGTTCGACTTTTACCAAGTCGCTATCCCTAAAAATATCGCTGGCATCATGATGTGCGCCATTCTGAGCGATACCGTGATTTTCAAATCACCGACTTGTACCACTGCCGATATTCGTTGCGTTGAAGCCTTAGCTGAAATCGCTGGCGTTGAAGATTTCAAAGAACTGGGCATGGAAATGTTCAAAGTGAAATCAGCAGTACAAGGCACGCCAGCACGCGACCTCGTTATGCGTGACTTTAAAGACTTCAACATGAACGGTAACTTAGTCGGTATCGGCCAGTTAGAAGTCATCGACCTGTCAGTATTTGACGATATCAAGGCCGAGTTAGAAGCCGATATCAAAGCACTGAAAGTGGAAGGCAATCGCCACAGCGTATTGTTACTGCTGACTGACATTATGAAAGAAGGCTCAGAGCTGTTAATCGTGTCTGACGATAGCGACCTGACCCAACGCGCCTACGGTAAAGATACCGTCGATGGCAAAGTCTGGTTAGACGGCGTATTAAGCCGTAAAAAACAAGTCGTTCCACAGCTACAAGCGGCATTCGCATAGTCGTTTTATCGTCGCGACAATACTGACATTAAGGCCGAACTGAGTTCGGCCTTTTTTATATTTCAGGTAAAAGCTAATAACCCCTGCGTTACACTTATTCACCGCCGCTAACTAAAACTGGCATGAAACTTTGCTCATAAATCTATCCAGCCAGATAAATTGGCGAGTATGATGGGCAAATTGTCCCACTGATTCGATCACTTTTATCCATGCCAGAAGCGCTACAACATATCATCACCGAACTCACCCCTTGGCTGCAGCAATACGGCTATATGCTGCTATTTATCGCGATTGCTGTCGAGGGTTTTGGCATTCCAGCGCCGGGGCAATCCTTATTGATTGTCGCCAGTTTATTAGCTGCTGCAGGGCAAATGTCACTGCCATTGGTGTTGATCGTCGCAGCTTGCGCTGCACTCTGCGGTAACAGTTTGGGATATTTTATCGGTTGGCGCTTTGGTGATGTGTTGCTTAAAAAGGGCTGGATAAAGCCACAATTGGAAGACAAAATCCATGGCGTTATTGCCCAATATGGCATTGCCGCTTTAGTGCTGAGTCGTTTTGTTGAGGGATTAAAACAATTTATGTTTATCGGCTGCGGCTTAGCTAAAATGCCGCTAAAGCAATTTGTGATAGGTAATGCCCTAGCCACCAGCATTTGGGTGGCACTTTTTGGGTTAGGCCCAGTGTTAATCCGCGATGAAATTGCTCCTATGCTGGCATTTTACCACCAGCACAAATACCCCACATGGGCCATTGTCAGCCTAATACTCGCCGCGCTAATCACTTTTACTTGGCGCAAGTGGCAAACAAAAAATCCGCAGTAAGCGATTTAGGATCTATTCTTCCGATTCCTTTTGGATTATCTCTATCACCTTATGAGCCTTAACAAAATGATCTAAGCGATGAGTTTGAATCCACCAAGTCGCCGCTTCCATAAGCAACTCTGGATCATCATTTTTGTTCGCAAAGAAGGCGTAAAATGAGACACCGACATTATCGCCTTTAGTCTCAATTTTTTTATGACAAACCGTGATGATTTTTGCTCTTAACTCAGATCTCATATTGACTCATAAAGTTTATTGACCAGCTTATTATTTATTTCCAATGACATACAACACTAGATGTATATACCTATTGCTTTCTAAGCTCAGCCAATTTTGGTTTCAAGAAAATGCCCTGAGGGCTCTGCATAGCAAGTAACATCACTAGCTGAATTCGACATGCTTCTAGCGCTACCGATCACTTTATGCCTTCAGTCTCAACCTTAGGTTGAGGCTCTGCGCCATCATTTGGCTTGGCCTCTGGTTTTAATTCTAGTTCTGGCGCTTTGATTGGAGCGGGCGGTGCCTCAGTAACGGCAGACTTAGCTTGTTCCTGTGATACGTTTGGCTCCTGCAATGGTGCATTGACCTCAGGCGTCGGTGAACCTTGTTCTTCAGGTAAGGGCTCGACAATCATCACCGGCTCTTGTGGCACAGGCGCTTCACCTTGTGTGGATGTTGCAGCTTCTGACTCTGGGGCTAAAGTACCGAGATCTTGGTTGGCGGGACTTTCCACCGCATGTTTAGGTAATTGATTTCGATACAAATCAATCATACTCATCACTTCAGACAAGGCTTTGGCATGATCCGGCGTAAGAATACCATTGTGTCCTGAGACGATTTCATCTGACACCGCCAGCACCCACACGGCCTGCATATTGGCATCGGGACAGGTTTGCACGGTACGACGGGCCTGCAGACGAGCACGAATTTTCCAACCAGAATGGGGCAAGGTCATCATACAGCCAGGGATTTGATCGTGCGCCATCAAAGCCGACGGCATCTTCATTGGCGTAGTGCAATTGCCACCTGAGCATTTGTCGATATCGTGGGTAATAGCCCAAGAATTACCAACGGCGCGCTCGCCATCCTTGATGTAATTGAAGGCTTCTTTCACCGCGAAATCGCCCTTCGACTGCAATACCACCATACTTGGTTTTTGCCTATCTAAGCTCACCAAGGTATCGAGTGGCTGGTACTCCTTCGCGGGCACGGCAGGGTTTAACAGTAAGAATAAATTGGGATTATCCTGCTGATGATCGATAGCAGCCTTGATGCGGTCTTTGCTGGCATGTAAAACAACAGCCCCGCCAAGGCTATGACCAATTACGGTATAACGCAGCAGTTTATGCTCTGTCACTAAGCCATCTAGCTTATCAAGCAGTTGAGATAAACCTAATTGACCTATGCGTTTAGCAACCCGTTTACGCTGTAAAATGGTAGGAAAATCTAAAGGTTCAATCCAGCTTTTCGCATCATCTGAGCCATCGATCCAGAAGGGATCGTATTTATCGCCGCGCCAGCCAATATACAAACCCAATAAGTTGCGCTGCGTATCGGACGCCGCCATCTGCTGATAAAACTGCTCGAAGGCGATAAAGTTTTCATCTTTAGGCTCTGCACTATGGTGCCAGCCGTGGACAAAGATCAATAGTTCAGGGATTTGAGCAGGCTCAGGCTGGGATATGCGCGCCTCTAAACCTTGCCATTGCCTTTCGTCATGGGGCTGACCTTGATCGTTAAACTCAATCACATGGAAGTTTTGCTTCGCGATATCTGGGCCGGGAATGTGGTAAGCCTGATCTGGAATAAAAGGGAGTAAGACACAAAGCGACAACAACATTAAAAACAGTAACTTGTACTGGGTAAACTTTTTCAGGCTCATTTATAACAACATAATTAACGGCCAAGCTAGGCCAAAATAGACGTGCTGAAAGGGGCTAACAGCAAAAGTGCCGAAATTATACGCTAACCCCATTAACCCAGCTAGTGCCTAAATAGCTTTTCACCACAGCTTATGAGCTGATTTAACGCCAAGTATCAGGCAGCGTAACTTGGCTCCACAGCTCTTTACATAGCGGCTGACTATCGTGCCAATCGCCGCCATCAATCCATTTAACCAGCGCATCCCCAACCTGAGGATAGGCAATCGGATTTGGTGATGCGGTTTTCAGCCAGCGCTTAACGACATTCACATCGAGACTCATCATGCTGTCTGCGGCCGCCAAAAGTTGCAGCGCCGCCACATTCGATAATTGCTCAAACTGGCCAATCAGTGGTTTCACTAACAGCTTTTTACCTAAGGTTAATGCTTCGCTGGCAAGCTCAAAGCCCGCATTGCCTATCACACCGCCGCAGCTGGCAAGATGTTGCTTAAAGCCATCACGATTAAAGCCGTGCCACTTAATGTGTTCCGCAACTTGTCCCTTAGGCTGTTGGCTGTGATACACCCAAAACTGATAGTCACTGAAATGCGACAGGAAACGAGCAATCACATCCGCATCCTCAAATGGCAAATACACTAAGATTTGATGCGTGTGTTCGAATGGGCTGGCATCCACTTCGACAAAAGGCGGCAAGATAGGAAAACCAAAGTGGTGCCAATGACAACCCAGCGCCACATCCACAGGGGCAAAGTTATTGAGCAGCATTTCATTAAACCAAGTGCTACCGAGTTTCGGCACTGGGTGAGTCAACGCCGCCTGATGGCTAATGCCAATGGATGGCACGCCTTGGCGCCGCGCCGCCCAAGCCGATACTGGTTCAAAGTCGTTGAGCACGAGATCGTAGCAACTGAGATCTAAGGCTTTAATATCTTTAAATAACGACAATGACAGATTCTGCCGAACCGTTTGCGGCACATTCACACGCCCAGAGTGAGTCGCAAACGTCATGCCCGCTTGTACGCGATAATCGCCAAAACATTCCATATCGAAAAACTGATCAGGCTTACGCCCCGAAAATAAAAAGTCCACTTCAATATCTTGTTTCATCAGTGCTTTAGCCATGACGCGTGCACGACTTAAGTGGCCATTCCCTGTGCCTTGAACTCCGTAGAGTATTCGCATTACGTATCCTTAAACTGATGAGTGAAGGAGAATTCCAACTAATGAGATGAAATGATTAACGTGCGCTTGCTTGAATTAAATCACCGGATGAACCAGTAATACCGCCCCGCTCCCCAATGAGGCTCCCGCCAAAATATCTAAGGGATAATGCACGCCGAGTGCGATACGTGAGCCCCCTATGCTAAAAGCCCATAAAAACGCGATAGGAGCCGCTGCGGGGGAAACTTGCGCCACACTCGTTGCCATCACAAAGGCTGCGGCCGTATGACCCGAAGGTAAACTGAAGCGATCAGATGGCTCAAAACTACTCTCGAATCCCACTAGCGCATGGCAGGGTCGTGTACGGCGAATGCAATTTTTCAACAGTAAATACAGCGGCAACTCCACCAGAAAACTCGCTAACATCAAGTTGAATAAGGCCTGCCCTTGAGCGTGAGTTAGCATCAAGCCCACTGACAAATATAAATACACATGCCCATCGCCACTCGCCGATACCCGCTTTGCATGGGCATATAAACCATGACGTTGGGTGAAACTCACGATATGACAAAACATTCGCTTATCTAAGTCTGCAACGTAACTCAACATAAAACAGGCTCCTTGCTGACATGCCAGCGAGTTTTACTGCGATGTTAATCTGTGCATTCTCTCGACGACGCTTAGAGTGCTTGGTATCACGCAACCGACTCACCAAGGCCCTACTCACGATTGAATTCGTTATTTACCGTTTGCTGGCTAATTTACGGTTTACTAATGGTCAAATCCGAATCGAATTAGCTAAAGCACTATTAGATAACTTGAGACTAAGAAAGACCTGTGACGGCTAAGTGACATCTGTTCGAAGGTTTTATGACAAGAAGCATGGCTTGGGCTTTGATCTAGAAGGATTCTAGGGACGTTATGCTGGGGCTAAAGGATTTTTTCAGGAATAGCGAAGGACTGAGACAGGATATTGTGTTGCTCTAAACGTGAATTCCAAGAGCAACACAATCAAATAAACTTAGGCTGCGGCGGGAGTATTCGCCTTAGCGCGGTAAATTTTCGTCAAATGGTAAATATTAATACAAGCAACAAACGCATTCATGCCAGCCACTGGCCAAGCAGAAATAAACACCCCATAAACAACAAACAGGGTACATCCCACAAAATTCAACCATCGCAACCAAATGATATTCTTCATCATTAGAGAGATCGCCACCATTACAGAGGCAAAATAACCAATAATTTCAATCGTATTTACAGCTTCCATAGGCACCTCTCGAAGGCCCTCTACCGTCCATAAGCGTAACGGGGGGTCCATGCCCCTAAAGCAAATTAAGTTAAGTAAGTTAATTTAAACTTGGGATATAATACCAAAGCACGCAACAGAGTTGTAATAAAAAACCGTTATTTAATGACTAATATCAAGTTTTACCGCATAACTTCTAAAGTGCGACGAAAATTTACTACAGATGCGTTAACAGCCCAATGGCAACAATACCGTGATTGATAACACTTTTCTTTTCAATAATCCCTTTTATACTGGCGTAAACTCGCTAAACTGTACGCAACGCGGATCAATAGGAGTGTAAATATGGAATACAACACCTCAGAATTATGTGACATGTACTTAGATGTCGTAGATGTAGTCGAGCCCATGTTCAGTAACTACGGTGGTTGTAGCTCTTTTGGCGGTTCTATTAGCACCATCAAGTGCTTTGAAGACAACGGCCTAATCACCGAAGTCCTACAAGAGGATGGTCAAGGTAAAGTCTTACTCGTTGATGGCGGTGGCTCATTACGCCGTGCGCTGATCGATGGTGCTATCGCTGAACTTGCGGTTAGCAACAACTGGGAAGGCATTATCGTTTACGGTTCTGTACGCGATGTGGATGCATTGGAAGAGTTGGACATTGGTATTCAAGCCCTTGCCTCTATTCCAGTGGGTGCTGATGGCAATTCAGTGGGCGAAGTGGAAATTCCGGTCAATTTTGGCGGTGTGACTTTCTTACCCGGCGATCACATTTATGCTGATAACACAGGTGTGATTTTATCACCTGAACCACTCGACATTGAGTAATCTCACTGTTCAGCCAAGAAAGCCAGCTAAGCTGGCTTTTTTATTCACTATTTTCAGCGTTTCCCCATTGAATCCTTACGCCACACTGGCCACAATAGCTCGACTCCGGCCGAATAAGAATATCAATCTATGCCTGAATTTATTCCCTTTACCCATACAGATATTGCCTCATTAGTCAGCCCAAGAACCGGCGAAACTAAGTTAGGCCAATGCGTCCATCTGGCTAATCACGAACATACGTTAGAGACCATACTCGCCACTGCCAAAGCCCACGGGGCAAGCTTTGCCATTTTCGGCGTCGGTGAAGATATCGGCCCACGCGCCAACTTAGGCCGCGGCGGCGCGACCGATGCGTTCACTACCAGCATGCGCCAATGGCTCAACCTGCAATCTAATCGCTTTCTTTCTGGTGCCGAATGCCTAGTGTTAGGTCAAGTGAACACCGCCGATCTGCAGCAACAAACCGCGAGTAATACAACAGCTAACACTAACGTCACCTTAGATGAATTACGTGATGCGGTTGAGCAACTCGATGAGCGCGTGATCCGCATCGTTAGTGCAATTTTAAAGGCGGGTTTAGAACCCATACTCATCGGCGGCGGCCACAACAATGCCTATGGTTTATTGATGGCGACCTACGCCCACTATCAGCGACAAGTTGCGGCGGTGAATCTTGACCCTCATTCGGATTTTCGTCTGCTCGAAGGTCGTCACAGCGGCAATGGTTTTAGTTACGCAGCCGATCGCGGCGCCTTAGGTTGCTACCATGTACTGGGTTTACACGAGTTAAAAAACAGCGAAGCCAACCTAAGCCAACTCAGCGAATTTGGTGGTACTTGGCATAGCTTACAACAGATTTGGGTGCGCCGCGAAATCAGCCTCAGCCAAGCCTTGCTTGAGATCGCCGCCAAACTGAATGACACAGGTTTGCCCGTAGGGCTGGAGCTCGACGTCGACGCTATCGCTAAGATGCCCAGTAGCGCCTCAACGGCAGCGGGGGTGCCATTGCTAGATGCGGCGCATTATGTCAGTTATATCGCCCGCCACTGCCCTTGTACTTATTTGCATTTAGCCGAGGCTGCACCAAGTTGCCACGAAGCGGGGATTGAAGCCGGATTTAGGGATGTTGGCCAAAGCCTCAGCGAGCTTATCTACGCTTATGTGCAGGCTCGGATGCAGTTTTTGGCACAATGAGCGCCACCAGTTACCGCCAACTGGACGCTAAGCTATTCACCAAATCCTGATATTGTGGTCTAATGCCAGTCCATTTTACGTGGTCGACAAGCACTTAATCCTACGACTGTTAGGAAGTGCCTCAAGCTAAGGCATTGCAGTTAGTTTACTAGCTCGATCACAGAGTGATAGATCAAAGATTCAGCAAATGCAGGCGATGGCTTACACTCGCAACTAATACATTGCAAAACAATAGGAACACATTGATGTCTGAGGGCGAATCTAAAAGTACCCACTTTGGTTACAAAACCGTAGAGGCCGATAAAAAGGCCGAACTCGTTGCCGGCGTGTTTCATTCTGTTGCCGCTAAGTACGACATAATGAACGATGTGATGTCCTTCGGCATTCACCGTTTTTGGAAGCGTTACACCATTGAAATATCTGGCGCACGCCCTGGCATGAAAGTGCTCGATTTGGCTGGTGGCACCGGTGACTTAACCGCAAAATTCTCTCACTTAGTGGGCGATAAAGGTGAAGTGGTTTTAGCTGACATTAACGATTCCATGTTGAAAGTCGGTCGCACTAAGTTGCGCGACAAGGGCATAGTCAACAATGTCAGTTATGTGCAAGCCAACGCCGAAGCACTGCCGTTTCCCGATAACCACTTCGACATCATTACCATCGCTTTTGGTCTGCGTAACGTGACCGATAAGGATGCAGCGCTGCGTTCGATGAACCGCGTGCTTAAGCCAGGTGGCAAGTTATTAGTGCTTGAGTTTTCTAAGCCTCAGCATGAAATCATGCGCAAAGTGTATGATTTATATAGCTTCAAAGTCTTACCTAAGATGGGCGAACTCATCACTAAAGATGCCGACAGCTATGAATATCTGGCTGAATCGATTCGTATGCATCCAGATCAAGACACATTAAAGCAAATGATGGTAGATGCAGGCTTCGAGCAAGTCGACTACACCAACATGACCGACGGTATTGTCGCATTGCACCGTGGTTATAAATTCTAATGATGACGCAAGAAGTTGTGCTGCTTGTCTGCGCCGCAATTGAAACGGGCCTGAAAAAACTTCAGGCTCAAGCGGGTGACGACTATTCGCGCCAGCGCCAGTTGCATGGCAAAGTGTTCCGCATCCAATTATCGCAGCTCAGCTGGCCACTCTATTTGGTGTTTGCCAAAGAGATCCAAGTACTGAGCCGCTATGAAGGCGATATCGATGTCAGTCTGCATGCCGATGCGACCACGCTTTATCGCGTGTCCGAAGGCGCAAACCTGACTGAACTTATCAAGCAAGATAAGCTCAAGCTTGAGGGTGATCTCAATCTATTACAAAGCTTTAGCCAATATCTACGCGGTATCGAGTTTGACTTTGCCGAGCCAATTTCGCGTTATTTAGGCGATGGTCCCACCCACAAGCTCATCAGCACTGGCCATCAGGCAAAGGGTTTTGCACTCGAAGTGTTGCGTAAAACGCGCTCCCACTTAGGGCAACTCGCAGTTGAAGAGTATCGCCTCGCACCACACCCAATTGAGTTACTTCATTTTCGCGATCAAATGGATGATTTAGTTGCCGATACCCGCGCGATTGAACAACGGATTGCCCAATTAAGAGACCAAATTAAGCCATGACTCTTGCCAGTATCCGCCGTGGTTACCATGTCATCAAGACCTTGCTTCAGTACGGGTTAGATGACGTATTGCCGCCAAAGATGACACCTTGGTACTTTAAACTCGCCCGTAATAGCCTATTCTGGATCCGCAATAAGCATAAAAATAAGCCCGGTGGCGAACGCTTAAAATTGGCGATGCAGGAACTCGGCCCTGTTTATATCAAGCTTGGGCAAATGCTCTCGACCCGCCGCGATTTACTCAGCGATGAATGGGCCAGTGAATTGGCCATGCTACAGGACAAAGTGCCGCCGTTTGATGGTGCGCTCGCCCGCCAAGCGATTGAAGCTGAACTAAAAGTGCCGATTGAATCCCTATTCGATGACTTTAATGAAATACCGCTGGCCTCAGCCTCTATTTCGCAGGTGCATACCGCGACCTTAAAATCTAACGGCAAAGACGTCGTACTTAAGGTGCTACGGCCGAATGTAGAAACCAAGATTCAGGCCGATCTGCAGTTGATGTCGCAAACCGCCAAGTTGATTGAATACCTCCTCGGTGAAGGCAACCGCCTGCGCCCTGCCGAAGTGATCGAAGATTACCGCGTGACCATTTTAGGTGAGTTAAACCTTAAGCTCGAAGCCTTAAACGCAGTCAAGTTACGCAACAACTTCCTCGACTCAGATGCGCTCTATGTGCCTTATGTGTATGAAGAATTTTGCTATCCGCGCTTAATGGTGATGGAACGAATTTACGGTATTTCGGTTTCGGATATTGCCGCCCTTAAAGCGCAAGGCACCAACTTTAAGTTATTAGCTGAGCGCGGAGTAGAGCTGTTTTTCACCCAAGTGTTCCGTGATAACTTTTTCCATGCCGACATGCATCCGGGCAATATCTTTATTTCCCGCGATCACCCAGAGAACCCTTATTACATAGGGCTCGATTGCGGCATCATGGGCACACTCAGCGAAGTCGATAAACGCTATCTCGCCGAGAATTTCCTCGCCTTCTTTAATCGCGATTATCACCGAATTGCCCAGCTCTATATTGAATCAGGCTGGGTGTCGGAAAAAACCGATCTACAGGCCTTTGAACAGGCGATTAAAGTGGTGTGTGAACCTATGTTCAACAAGCCGCTCGATGAGATCTCCTTCGGCCATGTGTTGCTGGAATTATTCCGCACTGCACGCCACTTCGATATCGTGGTGCAACCGCAATTGGTATTGCTGGAAAAGACCTTACTTTATATCGAAGGCTTAGGTCGTCAGCTGTATCCGCAGTTGGATTTATGGCAAACCGCTAAACCGTTTTTAGAGCAGTGGATGGCCGACCAAGTGGGTCCTAAGGCTATGTTTAAAAAGGTATCCACAAAACTGCCATATTGGGCTGATAAACTACCAGAATTCCCTGAACTGATTTACGATAACCTTAAGTTAGGCAGGAAATTGCTGAGTTCTCAGCAACAAATGCTAGATAAGTATTTGAAATACCAGCAGCAGGCTCACAAGAGTAACTACTTGCTTATCACTTCTGCAGTTTTATTGATCTGTGGCACGTTATTGATCAATAGAGACGCTACACTATGGACCCCTTATGTTTGTCTAGTTTCAGGCATTATATTGTGGTTTGTCGGATGGCGATCTAGGCCAAAGAATCGCAAATTTTAGCTAGCACTAATTAATCATAGGTTCATAATAGAACCGATATCAATTAAGAGGATACCTTCATGGGTGGTATTAGTATTTGGCAACTTCTTATCGTTGCATTAATCGTTGTCTTGTTGTTTGGAACTAAAAAATTACGCTCTTTGGGCGGTGATTTAGGTGGTGCGGTGAAAGGCTTCAAAAACGCCATGTCTTCAGAAGAAGATAAAAAGGCATTAGAAGACACCGAAGCGGCTAAAACAGCACAAACGACTCAACAGGCGACTGAAAAGAAACCTGAGTCTAACAAAGAACAGGCGTAACTCTTTATGTTTGACGGTATCGGCTTTATGGAGCTGCTGCTGATCGGTGTTTTGGGGCTAGTGGTTCTTGGCCCCGAACGTCTACCGGTTGCGGTGCGTTCGATAACGAGTTGGATCCGTGCGATGAAACGCATGGCTAACTCGGTAAAAGAAGAACTTGAGCAGGAGCTGAAGATCGAGCAATTACATGCGGATCTTAAAAAAGCCGAGAGCAAAGGTTTATCTAACCTCTCACCTGAACTCAAAGAGTCTATTGAACAACTGAAGCAAGCGGCACAGTCGGTAAACCGTCCTTATCAAGTTCAGGATCCGGTAAAAGACACGCCTGCGCCAGAGAATCAAATACACTCTCCAGTTGCGAGCACAGTTCAAACTAGCCCAGCTCAAGCGAGCCAAGCTAATCCGACTGCCACTGTAGAGGCGAGTCCAACGTCGGCATCTCCCGCTACTCCAAGTGAGCCATCTCAGGGCGCGGATACCCGTTCTAACCCGAAAGCCAACGGATAATTCATGTCGCAACAGCAGCCACTTATCAGCCATTTGCTTGAACTTAGGTCCAAGCTGCTAAAATCCATTGCCAGCGTGTTATTAGTGTTCATTTGCAGCGTGTACTGGGCAAATGATATCTACCATTACATGGCAATACCTTTAATGCAGTCTTTACCTCTTGGTGGCAGCATGATTGCGACCGATGTCGCGGCCCCTTTCTTCGCTCCTTTTAAATTGACCCTAGTATTATCGTTTTTTGTGGCTGTGCCCTATGTGTTGTTCCAAATCTGGTCCTTTGTCGCACCAGGTTTATATAAGCATGAAAAACGTTTAGTGATGCCACTGCTATTTAGCAGTACCTTATTGTTTTATCTTGGTATCGCCTTCGCTTATTACATCGTTTTCCCCGTCGTTTTTGGCTTCTTTGCTAACAATGCGCCAGAGGGCGTTCAAGTTGCGACCGACATTACCAGTTACCTTAACTTCATTCTGAAGCTGTTCTTTGCCTTTGGTCTATCCTTTGAAATCCCTATCGCCGTTGTTTTACTATGCTGGGCGGGTGTGACAACACCTGAAGAACTTAAGCAAAAACGTCCTTATATCGTCGTAGGCGCCTTTGTGGTGGGCATGCTGTTAACTCCACCCGATGTAATTTCCCAGACTATGCTTGCCGTACCAATGCTGTTATTGTTCGAAGGCGGTTTATTAGCGGCTCGTTTCTACAGTAAGCAAGGTGACGACGAGTCAGACGAAGATAGCGAACAAACAAACGACTAACGTCCTCGATGGCGTTAGGGGAATAATATAATAAGGAACATTCTCATGCGCTTAACTCTTATGGCAGCAGCAATTATGCTGATATCAGTCCAAGCAAATGCCAGCATTGAACAGCAGTTAACCCAATGTGCAGCAACAGCCGATAAACTCGACCGCTTGATTTGCTATGACAAGCTAGCAGAAAGCGTCAAAGGCGTAACACCAGCTTTGGCGAGCACTCAAGTTGCGCCTGCGACTGTAGCAACCGTTGCAGCCCCGACTGCTGTAGCAGTAGCGGCCACCGCGCCCCAAGCGCAAGCCGCCAATATTGCCGATGACTTTGGGATGGAAGCTAAGCGCGTTCAAGAAAATACGGTCGATAAGATTTATCTGGAAGTACAGTCTATTACAGAAGATCCCTACGGTGCTATCAAGGTAACATTCACGAATGGTCAGGTATGGAAACAAACCGACGGCCGTAAGTTCAACTTAAAGCAAGGCGAAAAAGTCTACATTGAAAAAGCAGCCCTAGGCTCTTTCTTAATGGGCACTGATGAGCGCAATGCTAAGGCACGGGTAAAACGCCTAAACTAATGCCCTCATACATAGATATCGCTGTCAATTTACTTGGCAGCGCACTCGAGCCAGACACAGCATCGATAATACAAGCGGCGGCGGACCAAGGGGTTTCGCCGTTAATTGTTATTGGCAGCGATTTAACTGAAAGTGCAGCAGCCATCGCGATTTGCCAACAATATCCCAATCAACTTTATTGCACTGCTGGTGTGCATCCTCACCATGCCAGTGGCTGGCAAGCTGACTCAAGCAAGCGACAAGCCGAACTCTGCCAAGCACCGCAAGTGGTTGCCATTGGCGAATGTGGCTTAGACTACAATCGTGATTTCTCTCCTCGTCCCATCCAGCGCCAAGTATTTATTGCCCAACTCGCCTTAGCCGTTGAACTGCAAATGCCCGTGCTGATGCACGAACGCGATGCCCACCAAGACTTTATTGCTATCCTGCGGGAATATCGCCCACAGCTTAGTGGCGCGCTTTTACATTGTTTCACTGGCACTCACGCCCAAATGGAAGCCTATATCGACCTCGATTTGCATTTAGGCATTACAGGCTGGGTTTGCGATGAAAGACGTGGCCAAGAGTTAGCGCAACTCGTGCCATTTATTCCGCAGAACCGCATTTTAATCGAAACCGATAGTCCGTACTTATTACCTCGCAGCATGAGGCCTAAGCCTAAATCGAGTAAGAACAAGCCCGAATATCTCCCCTATATCGCGAGTTATATTGCAAACTTGCGCGGTGAAAATGCTGATGAGTTTGCAGCGCGTTGCTACCAGAATAGCGTTGCTTTTTTTAATTTGGACCGAGTCCATGCTTAAACGAAACTCGTCACTCATACTCTTGCTGTGGCTATGGATGTGTTCAACACCTTCATTCGCAACCCTATTAAGCATTGATGAATCAACGGCGACACCGTTAAACCTTACGCCTTGGTTGATGGTGAGCCACCCCACTTCGGCGAAGGAATTTACCGATATCCAAGCCTTGCCAAAAACGGATTGGCATAACTTCACCAATAAAGACATTCAAAAACTCAGCGGCCATGATTTTTGGCTCAGTTTCAGCTTAACCAGCCCAGACGAAACACTTTCACGGATTTTAGCGTTAGATAACCCATTGTTAGACAAAGTGACTATCTACCATTTAATCAATAATAAGCTCGCTAATACTGTGCTTATGGGCGACACCTTTCCCTATAACGAACGGCCATTTTTGAGCAATATCTTCCTGTATCCTTTTAAGCTCAACATGGATGATACCCATACTTTTTATTTGCATATTCAGACCGAAGGCAGCGCTGCAATACCGTTAAACCTCTGGTCATCTAACGACTTAGCCCAGATTGCCGAATCCACCGCCGTCGAGCATGGTTTCCAACTCGGCGTACTGGCCGCGATTGGTATCTTTAGCCTCTTTATTGCTATTGCATCGGGCTCATTCAGTTACAGCTATTATTCCGGCTATGTGCTGAGCATGACCTTGCTCGTCGCTACCATCAACGGTTTTGCCTTTCGATTCCTCTGGCCAAATTGGCCGATATTACAGCAAGTTATGGTGCCATTTTTACTGCCAATCGTTATGGCATTTGCGCTGATGTTTACCGAAAAAATATTACAGCTCAAATATTTAAACCGCCGCATGCTGCTGACTTGTCGCTATAGCGCTGTGTATATCCTATGTATTGGACTCGCCACGCCTTTTATCCAATATGGAACGGCGCTCTATATCGAGATCATTTCCGTTGCAGTGCTCAGCCTGGTACTTATGGTCTTTGCTATTACTCAAGCCATCAATGGCCATAAACTGGCACGTATGTACACTATTGGCTGGGTGAGTATGCTTACAGGAGCTTGCATCAGTAGCTTGTTGTATCTCAGCGTGATTGACCTCAATTTAAAACCGCAAACGCCTGTCATGCTCGGACTGACGTTTGAAATCATCTTTATGTCTCTGGTGCTAGCCATCCGCTATAACGATGAACGCAAAGCTAAGCTACGTATTCAGCAAGAGGCCTTGAGGCAAGCACAGAAAATTCGCAGCGCGCGGGAAGAAGCCCTAAAAGCGGAAGCCGAGAGCAATGAGAAACTCGAGCAAATGGTGCAAGAGCGCACCTTAGAACTTGAAATCACCCTCAGAGAATTGCATGAGGTAAACCAAAAGCTCACCGAACAAAGCACTATCGACAGTTTAACTGGGGTCAAAAACCGCAGTGCTTTCGATAAACGTTTGATCGCTGAAAGCCGGATCAGCCGCAGGCAAGAAACACCCATAGCCCTGTTGATGCTCGATATCGATCGCTTCAAGCTGATCAACGATAGATTCGGCCATCTTGCAGGCGATGAAGCCTTACGAACCATTGCCCAAACATTACAGCAACATTTAAAGCGGCCAACGGATCTCGTATCACGTTATGGAGGCGAGGAGTTTGCTATCATCCTGCCTAATACAACAGAAGATGGTGCACTCCAAGTCGCTGAAACGATAAGAGACGCAGTTGCCTCAATCAATTTCGAATGGGAAGGTGTAGCGATACCTTTGACTATCAGTATCGGAGTCAGTGCCGATATCGTCACTAACGATCAGCACAGCACCAAATTATTAGAACAAGCGGATAAAGCCCTCTACCAAGCGAAAAATGGTGGACGTAATCAAGTCAGCTTATTTTCATCAGTTCAAGCAGGACCAGTACCTAATTAGGAGTCAAATGTGAATATCATTACCAGTGCCTTCCCTCAGCGTAGAATGCGCCGCATGCGTAAACATGATTTTAGCCGTCGCCTCATGGCCGAAAATCATCTAACGGTCAATGACTTGATTTATCCCATGTTTGTTCTAGAGGGCACTAATCGCAGTGAAAAGATCGCCTCTATGCCAGGTATTGAACGTTACTCAATCGATTTGCTACTAAAAGAAGCTGAAGAGCTGGTTGAGTTAGGCATCCCATTAATTGCGCTCTTCCCTGTGACGCCTGCAGAGAAAAAAACCTTAATGGCAGAAGAAGCTTATAACGCCGATGCCTTAGTGCAACGTGCTGTACGTGAGCTTAAAAAAGCCTTTCCACAGCTTGGCATCATGACAGACGTAGCATTGGACCCCTTCACCACTCATGGTCAAGACGGCATCATAGATGAGACTGGCTACATCCTAAACGACATCACTACCGAGATTTTAGTGAAGCAAGCATTGTCACACGCCGAAGCCGGTGCAGACATAGTTGCACCGTCAGACATGATGGATGGCCGCATAGGCGCTATTCGCCAAGCCTTAGAAGCTGCGGGCCACGTAAACACCCAAATCATGGCTTACTCAGCAAAATACTCTTCAAGCTACTACGGCCCGTTTCGTGACGCAGTAGGCTCAGCAGGCAATCTCAAAGGCGGCAATAAACACAGCTACCAGATGGATCCTGCAAACAGTGACGAAGCTCTGCATGAAGTCGCACTTGATATTCAAGAAGGTGCTGACATGGTCATGGTTAAGCCAGGCATGCCGTATTTAGATATAGTGCACCGCGTTAAAACTGAACTTGCAGTGCCAACATTCGCCTATCAAGTCAGTGGTGAATACGCCATGCACATGGCCGCCATCCAAAATGGTTGGTTAGCCGAAAAAGCCATCGTCATGGAATCTCTACTTTGCTTTAAGCGCGCAGGCGCAGACGGTATTTTAACTTACTTCGCTAAACGTGCCGCACAGTGGCTTAAAGAAGCTTAGACCTCGCGATAGCTGTGTATCAATTGAAGAAAGCAGCCTTATGGCTGCTTTTTTGTATCTGGTCATTGATAGCTATGGGGACTAAATCAGCACATTTGGTGTTATGGAGAGAATAACGGGAGCAAAACTTACTAATGAAATGAAGAACAGGCTGAGTTTTACAAATTGCAGACGCAAAAAAGCCAGCTTATTCAGCTGGCTTCGTTACATCTCTACGAGATAATTAGGCGCTTGGCGATGACCTACTCTCACATGGGGAGACCCCACACTACCATCGGCGCGTTTGCGTTTCACTTCTGAGTTCGGGATGGGATCAGGTGGTTCCACAAGGCTATTGTCACCAAGCAAATTTTGTATTCTAGGAAATGACACTAGATTGTAATGGTGCTGATACCCAGAATCGAACTGGGGACCTCATCCTTACCAAGGATGCGCTCTACCGACTGAGCCATATCAGCAATTCTATACTAATCAATTAAGATTATAATTAAGCGCTTGGCGATGACCTACTCTCACATGGGGAGACCCCACACTACCATCGGCGCGTTTGCGTTTCACTTCTGAGTTCGGGATGGGATCAGGTGGTTCCACAAGGCTATTGTCACCAAGCAAATTCTGTTTATTACCGTGTCCATCTCTGGCTCACGCTAATAATAATTCGGAATGCTGATTTGCTTTGTTTGAGTCTTTAACTTTATCAAGTGTCGATATTCTGTCTAAGGCTTTTCGTACGACCTCCATGGATGGAGGAAGTGCTAGAAAATGTCTGGAACATTTTCAGTAAAACCCATCTGGGTTGTATGGTTAAGCCTCTCGAGTCATTAGTACATGTTAGCTCAACGCCTCACAACGCTTACACACCATGCCTATCAACGTCCTAGTCTCGAACGGCTCTTTAGAGGAATTAAATTCCTAGGGATGACTCATCTTAGGGCTCGCTTCCCGCTTAGATGCTTTCAGCGGTTATCGATTCCGAACGTAGCTACCGGGCAATGCCATTGGCATGACAACCCGAACACCAGCGGTTCGTCCACTCCGGTCCTCTCGTACTAGGAGCAGCTCCCTTCAATCATCCAACGCCCACGGCAGATAGGGACCGAACTGTCTCACGACGTTCTGAACCCAGCTCGCGTACCACTTTAAATGGCGAACAGCCATACCCTTGGGACCGACTTCAGCCCCAGGATGTGATGAGCCGACATCGAGGTGCCAAACACCGCCGTCGATATGAACTCTTGGGCGGTATCAGCCTGTTATCCCCGGAGTACCTTTTATCCGTTGAGCGATGGCCCTTCCATTCAGAACCACCGGATCACTATGACCTACTTTCGTACCTGCTCGACGTGTATGTCTCGCAGTTAAGCTGGCTTATGCCATTGCACTAACCGTACGATGTCCGACCGTACTTAGCCAACCTTCGTGCTCCTCCGTTACTCTTTGGGAGGAGACCGCCCCAGTCAAACTACCCACCAGGCACTGTCCCTAATCCCGATAAGGGACCTAGGTTAGAACATCAAAACTACAAGGGTGGTATTTCAAGGACGACTCCATCATGACTAGCGTCACAACTTCAAAGTCTCCCACCTATCCTACACATGTAGGTTCAATGTTCAGTGCCAAGCTATAGTAAAGGTTCACGGGGTCTTTCCGTCTAGCCGCGGGTATACGGCATCTTCACCGCAATTTCAACTTCACTGAGTCTCGGCTGGAGACAGCGTGGCCATCATTACGCCATTCGTGCAGGTCGGAACTTACCCGACAAGGAATTTCGCTACCTTAGGACCGTTATAGTTACGGCCGCCGTTTACCGGGGCTTCGATCATGAGCTTCTCTTGCGATAACCCAATCAATTAACCTTCCGGCACCGGGCAGGCGTCACACCGTATACTTCCTCTTGCGAGTTTGCACAGTGCTGTGTTTTTGATAAACAGTTGCAGCCACCTGGTATCTGCGACTCCCGTCAGCTTAGAGAGCAAGTCTCATCACCAACAGGAGCGTACCTTCTCCCGAAGTTACGGTACCATTTTGCCTAGTTCCTTCAGCCGAGTTCTCTCAAGCGCCTTGGTATTCTCTACCCGACCACCTGTGTCGGTTTGGGGTACGATTCCCACTAACCTGAAGCTTAGAAGATTTTCCTGGAAGCATGGCATCAACTACTTCAGTCCCTTAGGACCTCGTCATCAGCTCTCAGTCTGCACACTAAAGTGCGATTCCCCGGATTTGCCTAAGAAATCAACCTACCACCTTAAACGCGGACTACCAACGCCGCGCTAGCCTAGCCTTCTCCGTCTCTCCATCGCAGTTAGCGGAAGTACAGAAATATTAATCTGTTTCCCATCGATTACGCCTTTCGGCCTCACCTTAGGGGTCGACTCACCCTGCCCCGATTAACGTTGGACAGGAACCCTTGGTCTTTCGGCGAGGGGGTTTTTCACCCCCTTTATCGTTACTCATGTCAGCATTCGCACTTCTGATACCTCCAGCGTGGGTTACCCCTTCACCTTCAACGGCTTACAGAACGCTCCTCTACCGCGCACAGTAAACTGTGCACCCGTAGCTTCGGTGACTAGCTTAGCCCCGTTACATCTTCCGCGCAGGCCGACTCGACTAGTGAGCTATTACGCTTTCTTTAAATGATGGCTGCTTCTAAGCCAACATCCTAGCTGTCTAAGCCTTCCCACATCGTTTCCCACTTAGCTAGTACTTTGGGACCTTAGCTGACGGTCTGGGTTGTTTCCCTTTTGACGACGGACGTTAGCACCCGCCGCCTGTCTCCCGAGTAGTACTCATTGGTATTCGGAGTTTGCAAAGGGTTGGTAAGTCGGGATGACCCCCTAGCCTTAACAGTGCTCTACCCCCAATGGTATTCGCTCGAGGCGCTACCTAAATAGCTTTCGAGGAGAACCAGATATCTCCCGGTTTGATTGGCCTTTCACCCCCAGCCACAAGTCATCCGCTAATTTTTCAACATTAGTCGGTTCGGTCCTCCAGTTGATGTTACTCAACCTTCAACCTGCCCATGGCTAGATCACCGGGTTTCGGGTCTACACCTTGCAACTAAACGCGCAGTTAACACTCGGTTTCCCTACGGCTCCGCTATTCGCTTAACCTCGCTACAAAATGTAAGTCGCTGACCCATTATACAAAAGGTACGCAGTCACGGTCTCAAGAACCGCTCCCACTGCTTGTACGTATACGGTTTCAGGTTCTATTTCACTCCCCTCACAGGGGTTCTTTTCGCCTTTCCCTCACGGTACTGGTTCACTATCGGTCAGTCAGGAGTATTTAGCCTTGGAGGATGGTCCCCCCATATTCAAACAGGATGTCACGTGTCCCGCCTTACTCGTTTTCATCAATGGTTAGTTTTCATGTACGGGGCTATCACCCTGTGCCGCTGTGCTTTCCAACACATTCCACTAACACCCCACTGACTTAAGGGCTAATCCCCGTTCGCTCGCCGCTACTAGGGGAATCTCGGTTGATTTCTTTTCCTCCGGGTACTTAGATGTTTCAGTTCCCCGGGTTCGCCTCGCAACACTATGTATTCATGTTGCGATAACAGCTTATGCTGCTGGGTTCCCCCATTCGGACATCGTTAGCTCAAATGCTTGTTACTAGCTCGCCAACGCTTTTCGCAAGTTACTACGTCCTTCATCGCCTCTGACTGCCAAGGCATCCACCGTATACGCTTAGTCGCTTAACCATACAACCCAAATGAGTTTCACTCATCTGAGTCGTATTGCGACCAGCTTGGTTTTACTTGTCTCACTTCTGACCAAAGAAGTGGACGCGCCTTAGACGTAAACTATTCAATAAAGAATAATTTACTTTTGAATATTCAAGACACTTAATAAAGTGTTTGAGAACTCATGTTCAATGCTTTCGCATTGAACGTTTTGTAATTAATTACATGACAGACTCATGCAATTAAATACTATCAGCTTTCCAAATTGTTAAAGAGCGGGCTTAAAAAAGCCAAAGATAATTTTTAAGTTTATCTTTGGCATCTCTATCCATAGTGCATATGCCTTATTACTTTGCAATAAAGTCAGAATAAGGTGTAAATGGTGGAGCTATGCGGGATCGAACCGCAGACCTCCTGCGTGCAAGGCAGGCGCTCTCCCAGCTGAGCTATAGCCCCATTTACATGCAGTGCGAGTAAGTAAGATGTTCCAAACCTCTAAAAGGATTGGTTTGCCAAATCAAGTTATCCGCGGTAAATTAACGCGACGTTTAGTTCACTAAACGAGTGTTAATTTAACAAAGGAGAACGAAGATTTGGTGGGTCAGAGTGGACTTGAACCACCGACCTCACCCTTATCAGGGGTGCGCTCTAACCAGCTGAGCTACAGACCCATCTTTGATGAACCTATTTAACTAGGTTTATCTTTTACTCTTTCTTCTATCAAGCAAATCTGTGTGAACACTCAACAAACATTAAGTTAGTCGTATAGGTAAGGAGGTGATCCAGCCCCAGGTTCCCCTAGGGCTACCTTGTTACGACTTCACCCCAGTCATGAACCACAAAGTGGTGAGCGCCCCCCCGAAGGTTAAGCTACCCACTTCTTTTGCAGCCCACTCCCATGGTGTGACGGGCGGTGTGTACAAGGCCCGGGAACGTATTCACCGTGGCATTCTGATCCACGATTACTAGCGATTCCGACTTCATGGAGTCGAGTTGCAGACTCCAATCCGGACTACGACGAGCTTTGTGAGATTAGCTCCACCTCGCGGCTTTGCAACCCTCTGTACTCGCCATTGTAGCACGTGTGTAGCCCTACTCGTAAGGGCCATGATGACTTGACGTCGTCCCCACCTTCCTCCGGTTTATCACCGGCAGTCTCCCTAGAGTTCCCACCATTACGTGCTGGCAAATAAGGATAGGGGTTGCGCTCGTTGCGGGACTTAACCCAACATTTCACAACACGAGCTGACGACAGCCATGCAGCACCTGTCTCACGGTTCCCGAAGGCACTAAGCTATCTCTAGCGAATTCCGTGGATGTCAAGAGTAGGTAAGGTTCTTCGCGTTGCATCGAATTAAACCACATGCTCCACCGCTTGTGCGGGCCCCCGTCAATTCATTTGAGTTTTAACCTTGCGGCCGTACTCCCCAGGCGGTCTACTTAATGCGTTAGCTTGAGAGCCCAGTGTTCAAGACACCAAACTCCGAGTAGACATCGTTTACGGCGTGGACTACCAGGGTATCTAATCCTGTTTGCTCCCCACGCTTTCGTGCCTGAGCGTCAGTCTTTGTCCAGGGGGCCGCCTTCGCCACCGGTATTCCTCCAGATCTCTACGCATTTCACCGCTACACCTGGAATTCTACCCCCCTCTACAAGACTCTAGTTCGCCAGTTCGAAATGCAATTCCCAGGTTGAGCCCGGGGCTTTCACATCTCGCTTAACAAACCGCCTGCGCACGCTTTACGCCCAGTAATTCCGATTAACGCTCGGACCCTCCGTATTACCGCGGCTGCTGGCACGGAGTTAGCCGGTCCTTCTTCTGTAGGTAACGTCACAGTAATAGCGTATTAAAATATTACCTTTCCTCCCTACTGAAAGTGCTTTACAACCCGAAGGCCTTCTTCACACACGCGGCATGGCTGCATCAGGGTTTCCCCCATTGTGCAATATTCCCCACTGCTGCCTCCCGTAGGAGTCTGGGCCGTGTCTCAGTCCCAGTGTGGCTGATCATCCTCTCAGAACAGCTAGGGATCGTCGCCTTGGTGAGCCATTACCTCACCAACTAGCTAATCCCACCTAGGTTCATCCAATCGCGGAAGGCCCGAAGGTCCCCTCCTTTCCCCCGTAGGGCGTATGCGGTATTAGCAGTCGTTTCCAACTGTTATCCCCCTCGACTGGGCAGATCCCTAGGCATTACTCACCCGTCCGCCGCTCGCCGGCAAAGATAGTAAACTATCTTCCCGCTGCCGCTCGACTTGCATGTGTTAGGCCTGCCGCCAGCGTTCAATCTGAGCCATGATCAAACTCTTCAATTAAAGTTTTGTTGTTTGACTTACGTCAAACGGCTCAACGAATTCTGTTCGACTCCTATTTATCCGAAAATAAGTAGTAAGTCTTTGTACATATTGCTATGAACACTCATCACTCTCGTGAAAGAATTGGTTGATTTAAATTTTTGACTGCCAACCCTAAGGTTAAGCAGTTTCGATTAACTCAACACCTGTGAGTGTCCACACAGATTTGCTTGATAAATTGTTAAAGAGCGTTGACCACACACTGAGTTTTCAGCGGGTCAGGGCTGCGTATTCTACGCATTCCCGTTAGTGCGTCAAGTAGTTTTTTCAACTTTCTCAACACTCATCGTTTAGCTTGCTAACCGATGAACTGCTTGGCTTTCTTTACTTAACTTGCGTTACGCTGTCTGCCGTGTCAGTGGATGCGCATTATAGGGAGATTGAGAAAGTCCGCAAGGGCTTTTTTGAGAAAAATGGATCTTTTTTTAATACTTTCAGTTAGTCACATAATACCCCCACTTTATCCTCAGACTTATCCACAAAATGGGTTTTAACGGTTAAATTTTCTACAGCGATGGCTTTGCTTTAATGGCTATCGATGAGAGTGAAATGATGTTCAATGGGGAATAACGACGATTAGCTATATAAAGAAGAAATAAAAAGGCAACTTAGATAAGTTGCCTTTAGTGTGCGTTCTATTCTACTTATTCAGTAGGCTTAATCTGTCAGCAGATTAACTTAACTTGCCGTGACATTGTTTGTACTTGCGACCTGAGCCACAAGGACAAGGATCGTTACGACCCACTTTCTCACCATCACGGATCATCGGTGCTTGCGCAGTGACAGCTTCATGCTCATCACCACCGCCAACAAGCGACTCTGCCGCTGCGTGTTGATAGTCGCGCTGGATCTTGGCATCTTCTTCACGACGACGCGCTTCCATTTCTTCCACATCTGACTGAGCTTGAACTTGTACTTTCGACAGCACACTGATGACGTCGTGTTTCAAGGTATTCAATAGTTGTTGGAATAACTCAAACGACTCACGCTTATATTCTTGCTTTGGATTTTTCTGTGCGTAACCACGTAAGTGGATACCTTGACGCAGATGGTCCATCGCCGCTAAGTGTTCTTTCCACAGACCATCGAGCGTTTGTAGCATAACGGCTTTCTCGAACTGGCGTAGCACTTGCGCGCCAACCATTTCTTCTTTTGCCTTATACGCATCGCCCCAAGCAGTGATAATACGCTCACGTAGACTCTCTTCATGCAGATCGTCTTCTTTATCTAACCATTCCTGGATAGGTAGTTTGAGCATAAACTCTTGGTGTAGACGTTGCTCTAAACCTGGGATATCCCACAGCTCTTCTACTGATTGTGGTGGAATATACTGATCGATGACCGCGCCAATCACATCGTCTTGAATGTTTTGGATAGTATCTTCAATACTTTCCGCATCCATCAACTCGTTGCGCTGAGCGTAAACCACTTGGCGTTGATCGTTAGCTACGTCATCAAATTCGAGTAATTGCTTACGGATATCGAAGTTACGTGCTTCAACTTTACGTTGAGCGTTTTCGATTGCACGAGACACCCATGGATGCTCGATAGCTTCGCCTTCTTCCATACCCAGCTTTTTCATCATGCCAGAGACACGATCTGAGGCGAAGATACGCATTAAGCTATCTTCCATCGACAGGTAGAAGCGTGATGAACCCGCGTCACCTTGACGACCCGCACGACCACGTAACTGGTTATCGATACGGCGTGATTCGTGACGTTCGGTACCTAGGATGTGCAAACCACCCGCGGCGACGACTTCATCATGACGAATTTGCCAATCGGCTTTGATCTTAGCTTTTTGCTCAGCTGTTGGATTATCGAGTTCATCGATTTCCATGTTCCAGTTGCCGCCAAGCACTATATCGGTACCACGACCTGCCATGTTAGTGGCAATGGTCACTGAACCAGTACGGCCAGCTTGCGCGACGATTTCAGCTTCTCGTTCGTGGAATTTAGCATTTAAGACTTCGTGCGGGATCTTTTCCTGCACCATTAAGCGCGCTAACAGTTCAGACTGTTCGATTGAGACTGTACCCACCAATACTGGCTGACCACGTTCGCGGCAATCTTTAATGTCTTTGATGATAGCTTGATATTTTTCATCGGCGGTAAGGTAAACCAAATCCGCCATATCCTTACGCACCATTGGACGGTTAGTCGGCACAACGACTGTGTCTAATCCATAGATGTGTTGGAATTCGAACGCTTCAGTGTCGGCTGTACCTGTCATACCTGCCAGCTTCTCATATTGACGGAAGTAGTTCTGGAAGGTAATTGAAGCCAATGTTTGGTTTTCGTTTTGAATATGCACGCCTTCTTTGGCTTCGACAGCTTGATGTAAGCCTTCTGACCAACGACGACCCGGCATAGTACGACCAGTGTGTTCATCGACTATGATGACTTCGTTGTCTTGTACTATGTAATCCACATCACGCTCAAACAGCGTGTGCGCACGGAGCGCCGCGTTGACGTGGTGTAATAGGGAAATATTTGCAGCAGAATAGAGTGAGTCGCCTTCGGCTAACATGCCGCGCTCGATCAACAGGTTTTCTACTTTTTCTTGACCACGTTCGGTGAAATGCACTTGTTTGGCTTTTTCATCGATGCTGTAGTCACCCTCACCCACATACTCTTCCGTATCTTCTTTATCTTGACGGATAAGATTTGGGATCAAGGTGTTGATCTTGATGTATAGCTCAGAGCTATCTTCAGCGGCGCCAGAGATGATCAGCGGCGTACGCGCTTCGTCGATTAAGATTGAATCCACTTCATCGATTAGGGCGTAGTGCAACGGGCGTTGTACTCGTTCTTGCGGTGAAAACGCCATGTTATCGCGCAGATAATCGAAACCAAACTCGTTGTTGGTACCGTAAGTGATATCGGCGTTGTAAGCAGCTTTCTTTTCATGCTGACCGAGACCTGCCACGTTGATGCCGACGGTTAAACCGAGGAACTCAAACAGTGGGCGGTTATTCTCGGCATCACGACGTGCTAAGTAATCGTTCACGGTAATCACGTGAACGCCTTTGCCCGTCAATGCGTTTAAGTAAGCGGGCAAGGTTGCCGTTAAGGTTTTACCTTCACCCGTACGCATCTCAGCAATACGGTTACTGTCGAGTACCATACCACCGAGTAACTGTACGTCGAAGTGGCGCATGTCAAATACGCGCTTAGACGCTTCACGTACTGTAGCAAACGCTTCAGCCATGATGCTATCTAATGAAGCGCCGGCAGCTAAACGCTCACGGAACTCAGCGGTTTTCGCTTTTAAAGCTTCATCGGTTAATTTTTCATAATCAGCTTCTAGTGCGTTAATGCTAATAACGATCTTTTGAAGCCCTTTAAGGGTGCGGTCGTTGCGACTACCAAATACTTTTGTCAGTAATTTACCAAACATCTGAATCACTTATTCTCTGTAGGCCAAGTCCATGATGGAAACTAGAAGCCAATGTTTCAATTAACTTGCTTTGCGGTAGACAAACTTTTGTGGATCTATCTGCTGTCCGCCGCGCAACACTTCATAATGCACATGAGCCCCAGTTGAGCGCCCAGTGCTTCCCATACTGGCGATTGCATCGCCTTTTGCGACCACATCACCTACAGTCACTGACAAAGCTTTATTATGGCCATAACGCGTATGTAAACCGTTACCATGGTCTATTTCGACCAACTCGCCATAACCGAACATGTTCCCAGCCCAAGTTACTACGCCTGCAGCAGTCGCAACAACTTTGGCCCCTTCTCGGCCGGTAAAATCAATCCCCTTATGCACAGTCCTGCGACCGTTGAAAGGGTCATTACGTAATCCGTAGGGCGACGATAACCAACCTTTATCGAGTGGGATCCCTGATATATAACGTTCATCATCTATATGGTGGTTAGATGACACTGTTTCAAGTAGTGAAAGCTGAACATTATTATTGTCAATTCGTGATGCCAACTTATCCATATCGTCGATAAGCTGTCCGAGCTCGATGTTAGTGCCTAATTCGCTCAAACCACCCACACCAACTTCGGATGAGAAATCAAAATCTTCATCCAATTTGTTCTGCTGGGCGACCTGTTGACCTAAGGCTTCGAGACGGGTGATCTTGGCTTGCATACGTGCAACATGAGTCACTAGCATAGCCAGTTGAGACTCGGTAGCACTTTTTAGCTCTAAGACTTGTTTCTTTTGTTGTTCGCGCACGAGACGATCGTTATCGACACTGGCTTGCTGATCTTGAAATCGAGCTGAGTTGTGTTGATAAATACCGGACCCAGTGGCCAACAATAGTATTGGAAGTAGCAACCAGCGTTTACTGGGCTGCCAGCGTGTGACGCCATTCCGACCTTGAATAAATACTGTTACACTCATAGCCTAATTCAGCCATCTTATTATCATATGAAAAAGCCCCCTCAAGATCTCAGCCAATTACTGCATCAATCGGGCAAATTACCCGACCTTGCTGAGAAAGCGGAACTACTTATGTATCTGAATCATCATGTGAAGCAGATTATCGCAGGTCCTGTTGCGGAGCAGCTAAAAGTCGCTAATTTCCGCCAGGGTGTTCTTGTGGTTGAAACCACTTCGGCGGCCTGGGCTGCACGAATTAATTTCCAAAAGCCGAAGCTACTAGCGCAGCTTCAAGCAGAAACGCTCCCAATCCTTACCGCAATCGAAGTTAAAGTCAACCCGAGATTAGCAATGTATGACGCAAAGCCTAAACAGGGACACAAAGAATTAAGCCCTGCGGCAGCGGAGCATATTGCGGCATTAGCGGAAAATATTGGCGGTTCACTGGGCGAAAAACTAAAACGGCTGGCCTCATTGGCCAGCCGTAATAAATAATCTCACCGCTTTTTAAGCAAATACAGCGCCACCTGGCACGGTAAAGCTAACGGGAACATCGGCTTCTTTTTCAAAGCTGACCAACTCCCACGCATCCTGTTGCGCCAGTAAAGCACGCACCAATTGGTTGTTCAGTGCATGACCGGTTTTATACGCAGTGAACTCACCTAAAATAGCGTGTCCTGCCACATATAAATCACCAAACGCATCTAGAATTTTGTGCTTAACAAATTCGTCCTCATAACGCAGGCCGTCGGGATTAAGGACGCGATATTCATCAAGTACAACTGCGTTTTCCATGCTGCCGCCCAACGCTAGGTTGTTGGCTCGCAGATATTCGATATCACGCATAAACCCAAAAGTACGGGCGCGGCTGATATCTTTCACGAAAGCAGACGTTGAAAAGTCCATCACCACATGCTGTTGGCTACGAGCGATTTCTGGGTGCGCGAAGTCAATTTTAAAATTGACTCTAAAACCTTTAAAGGGTTTCAGCTCGGCCCATTTGTCGCCATCTTCAACACGCACAGGGCGCTTAATCTTTAAGTACTTCTTAGGTGCGGCCTGCTCTTTAATACCCGCAGACTGCAATAAGAAGACAAATGGGCTCGCACTGCCATCCATAATAGGAATTTCAGGCGCGTCCACTTCGATTACGGCGTTATCTATGCCTAAACCCGCAAGTGCTGCAAATAAATGCTCAATGGTCGAGATACGAATACCTTCGTCATTGACAAGTGCCGTACACATAGTGGTTTCACGAACTTGCTCCGCCTTCGCTGGAATGGCGACGGCAGGACTCAAATCAGTGCGCACGAGTACGATCCCTGAATTAACGGGCGCGGGCATTATGCTCAAAGTGACCTTGTTGCCAGAATGCAATCCGACACCAGTAGTTTTCACCATTTTCTGAACAGTTCTTTGAAATATCATTCAGTTACCCGTTTATATGCCAATTATAAAGCCTAATATTTGTACACTCAGCGTCGGCAAATTGGCCGCACTGGTTCAACATAATAACATAACTTTATTATGTCACACAAATGCAGCTATGCTGTGGTATTGCCCAAAACGAACAACACCTCACATATACGCTGGACTCAAACGCTATCGCTAGTCGGCTTGCTTACGCAAAAATGCTGGAATATCAAGATAATCCAACTCATGCTTTGTCGATGGTGCAGGCTGTGGCGCTGGCTGTGGTGCCGCTGGCAATACGTTGCCTTTTGGCGCAGCGTAGTTCACATGTACCGCTTCTTCGACATAGGCTTCGACTTTTGGTTCCACAACCACTGGCTCTGGACGAGGCGCAGGCTTAGACACCAATTGAATATCAGGACGCTTTTCAGCACCAATACCCGTAGCAACAACCGTTACACGCAGCTCATCACTCATTTCTGGGTCAATGACAGCACCAACAACCACAGTCGCGTTGTCAGAGGCATAAGCCTTAACGTGATTACCAACCGTTTCGAATTCTTCGATACTCATGTCCATACCCGCAGTGATGTTAACTAACACACCACGCGCACCGGCTAAGTCGATGTCTTCTAATAATGGGCTGGCAACAGCAGCTTCAGCCGCTTCTTCGGCACGATCTTCACCGCGAGCGACGCCTGTACCCATCATGGCATTACCCATTTCAGACATCACAGTCTTCACGTCGGCGAAGTCGACGTTAATTAGACCTGGACGAGTGATAAGCTCGGCAATACCTTGTACCGCGCCAAGTAACACGTTATTCGCTGCGGCGAACGCATCGAGTAAAGAAGTGCCACGGCCCAATACTTTTAATAATTTTTCATTTGGAATCGTGATTAACGAATCCACGTGCTTAGCCAGCTCAGCAATACCTTGCTCGGCATAAGCCATACGCTTTTTCCCTTCGAATGGGAAAGGCTTAGTCACAACCGCAACGGTCAGAATACCTTCTTCGCGAGCGATTTGAGCAACAACTGGTGCAGCACCAGTACCTGTACCACCGCCCATACCGGCAGCGATAAAGATCATGTCAGAGCCTTTGATCGCCGCGCGAATGTTTTCGCGGTCTTCTTCAGCTGCTGCACGACCCACATCTGGGTTTGCCCCTGCTCCGAGACCTTTAGTGACATCGCGTCCTAATTGAATCGTTGAGCCTGCACCTGATTTTCTCAGGGCCTGAGCGTCTGTATTGGTAACGATAAACTCAACACCTTCAATGTTGTGTTTGACCATATGTTCGACAGCGTTACCGCCGCCGCCGCCAACGCCGATGACTTTAATCACCGCGTCGTCTGAGTGAGTATCCATGATCTCAAACATTGTCTGATCTCCGTGTTGCCTGCGTTATGAAAATTAAAATTCGCCCTTAAACCAGCTTTGGACCCGATTCCAAGCGCTAGTTACCCCTTGGCGCTCAGGACGTTCGAACTGACGTTCGATCACCCGTCGTGCACCGTAATGAAGCAGTCCGACTCCAGTGGAGTAAATAGACTGGTCCACGTATTCATATAAACCTTTGATCGGTAGCGGTGACGCTACACGAACTGGCATGCCGAACGTCGCTTCCGCGATATCGACCACACCTTGAATCGACGCTGTGCCACCTGTGAGCACAATACCTGCGGCGATTTGATCTTCTAATCCACTATCTTTCAACTCTTTAAGTACTAACTCAAACAGCTCTTGGTATCTTGGTTCTACTACTTCGGCGAGCGTGTGACGTGACATGCTACGTGATGGACGTCCACCTACCGATGGCACTTCGATACTGTCTTCGCGGCTCACCATAGAGCTGCGCGCACAGGCGAATTGCACTTTAATTTGTTCAGCATGTGACGACGGCGTGCGAAAAATCTTCGCAATGTCGTTGGTCACTTGGTTGCCCGCAACTGGCACAACCGCACAATGACGCAAGGCGCCGTTGGTATATACAGCAATATCTGTGGTGCCACCGCCGATATCGACGATACACACACCTAAGTCTTTCTCATCGAAGGTCAGCACGGCATCGGCCGAAGCAATCCCCGAGAACACTAAGTCGTCGACCTTAAGGCCACAACGCTCAACGCTCTTAGTGATGTTCTTCGCCATATCATTGGCGCAGGTCACTATGTGTACCTTGGCTTCCATACGCATGCCAGACATACCGATTGGGCTGCGAATGCCGTCTTGCACGTCGATCGCATATTCCTGTGGCAGCACATGCAAGATGCGACGTTCGGTCGGGATCTTCACCGAGCGAGCCGTGTGGATCACGTTATCAACGTCTTCCTGTGTCACTTCTTCATCGTTGATCGAGACCATGCCGTTTTCGTTTTGGCAGGCGATGTGTTTACCAGAGATGCTCAGGTAAACCGATGACACTTGGCAATCCGCCATTAATTCCGCTTGATCGAGCGCACGTTGCACACTGCGAACGATCGAATCTAAATCGTTCACGCCACCTTTATCCATGCCCCTTGAGGGATGGTTACCAAGGCCGACTATGCTGATTTCGCCATCGGGCAGAACTTCGCCTATGATCACTGCGACCTTAGAGGTTCCTATGTCCAATCCGACGATAAGGTTTCTATCTTGGTTTTTGATCATTAATTATCGGCTCTCTTGTTTGTGCATCGCCCCAGCCTACGGCCAACCCTGTGTCGTAGCGCAAATCTACTCTGGCAACGGATTTCTCTTGTTTCGCCAAAACCGGATAAACAGTAATAAATCGCTGTATCCGTGCAATTTTATCTTCTCGACCTAAATCTAAAACGATGCCGTTTCCTAAGGTCGCGTGCCACGCATGTCGTGGCGTCAAATACAAACTGGCTAAGGTAAAGCCATTAATCTTTAACAGGGAGTTGATCTGTGCATAGACAGTCAACACCTCAAGGCCCATATCGTCTGGCCCAGATAACTGCGGTAAATGCTCCAGCTCTGGATGCGATGGCGCTTCAAACACTTCACCATGCACATTCAACCAGGAGTCACCATTCCAATGGGCCGCCGGCTGCTGCTCTTGCAAATACACCCTGAGTTTCGCTGGCCACTCACGTCTTACCGACGCGCGATACACCCAAGGTAAGTCTTCTAACGCCTGTTGCACTAAGGTGATGTCAGCACTAAAAAAACTCCGCTGCATTAAATCCTGAAGTGCCACTTGTATATCTTTATCTGTGGTGTAAGCCCGCTCACCTTTGATGGCAACGGCCTCTATCGGCAAGGTGCTGGCATCATTTAAAAACTTATGTAACTGGTATCCACCAAATACAAAACTGGCCACGATGAAGAATAAAAAGCCAGCCCCGCTCCACAGATACCAATTAACCCGTGACATTCTTGCCCGCCAGTGCCGCCTCTTATCACTCCAAGACACGCTTCATTCCACCTTTAACGACACTCATTAAAAACCACAGAAAACCGGCCATTATATAGACCAAAATCCTTTGGTCAAAATTTCCTTTTCCTCGCAGATCAAGCGCTAAAGATCAGCTTGCTTGCGCAGGTAATTCCGCAACGGCAAAGCCCAATTCTGTCGTCGCTAACAATCGCGACAGGGCGCCAATATTACCTGCACCTTGGGTGAGTAATAAATCCCCTTCTTGCAATACATCGGGCAAGACTTCTGCGAGCTGATCAGGACTGGCGATAAAGATCGGATCTAACTGGCCACGCAGGCGAATTGAGCGACATAAAGCTCGGCCATCGGCACCTGTGATCGGCGCTTCACCCGCACTATAAACATCGAGCAACAGTAAACAATCCACTTGGGATAACACTTCAACAAAGTCTTCATACAAATCACGGGTACGTGTGTATCTGTGTGGCTGATACGCCATAACGAGACGCTTGTCTGGCCAACCTGCACGGGCTGCTTTAATGGTCGCGGCGACTTCACTGGGGTGATGGCCATAATCATCAACTAACATAACTTCGCCCTTGGGCGTAGCAAACTTGCCCAAGTGTTGGAAACGACGGCCTATGCCTTGGAACTCCACTAATGCCTGAGTAATGGCGCTGTCGTCGATTTCATCTTCGGTCGCGACCGCAATCGCAGCCAAGGCATTAAGCACGTTATGTTGACCCGGCAAGTTAAGCACCAGATCGAGATCAGCTTTGCCTTTACGTCTTACAGTGAAACGACACTGATGGCCTTGCTGACTGAAATTCAGCGCTTGCACGTCCGCATCGTCACTAAAACCGTAGGTCACGAGTTGACGACCAATCCGCGGCATGATTTCACGCACTACAGCATCGTCGATACACACAACTGCGACACCGTAGAACGGCAAGTTATGTAGGAAATCCACGAAGGTCGATTTCAATTTTTCGAAATCACCGCCATAGGTATCCATATGATCAGCTTCAATGTTAGTCACCACACTGACCATTGGCTGCAAATGCAGGAAGCTCGCATCGCTCTCATCGGCCTCGGCAATCAAGTAACGGCTGGTGCCTAATCTGGCGTTGGTACCGGCACTATTGAGCAAGCCACCAATCACGAAGGTAGGATCCCGTCCCGCTTGACCGTAAACGCTGGCGATAAGGCTCGTTGTCGTCGTTTTACCATGGGTGCCGGCAATCGCCACACCATGACGGTAACGCATCAACTCGGCTAGCATTTCGGCGCGACGCACGATAGGAATACGTAATTCTTTGGCAGCAAGGATTTCTGGGTTTTCCAGATTAATCGCCGTGGAGACCACGACCACATCCACTTGCTGCACGTTTTCGGCAGCATGACCAATTTGGATCTTGGCACCGAGCAAACACAATCTATCGGTCACGGCATTTTGCGCGATATCCGAACCACTCACCTGATAGCCTTCGTTCACTAACACTTCGGCGATCCCGCCCATGCCCGCGCCGCCAATGCCGACGAAGTGAATACGCTTAATACGGCGCATTTCTGGGATCATGCTTCTCAGTTGTGCATATCTTTCTGTCTTAGTCATGCTTATCCTTTCTCAGCAAGGCTGATGCACACTGCGGCAACTTGTTCAGTCGCATCCAGTACGGCAACGTCTCTCGCTCTTTGGCCCATACGGGCTAATTCTGTTCTGTCATTGGCGAGCAGTTGTAATTTGCCCGCCAGTTTATTCACGTCCAAGATGGCCTGTGGCAATAGGAAAGCTGCGCCAGCCTCAACCAATACTTGACCGTTACGGGTTTGGTGATCATCCACCGCATGGGGATAAGGCACCAGAATACTCGGTAGCCCCACCGCCGCTAACTCAGACACCGTCAGCGCACCGGCGCGGCACAATACCACATCAGCCCAGCGATAAGCGGCTTCCATGTCGTCGATAAACTCGGCGATATTCACGCCGCCATCTTGCCCATGTTGCTGATAAGCCGCCTTCACGCCCGCAAGATTATCTTTACCCACTTGATGCCATACCGTAACGGACTGCTGCTGACTCAGAATCGCAACCGCTTCAGGCATCAGATCGTTAAAGACTTTGGCGCCAAGGCTGCCACCGACAACTAATACTTTTAAGGCTTCATCAGCCTCTGGCTTTGGTTCTGCGCCTAAGGCAATCAATTCTTGGCGAATCGGATTACCAACAACCTTGGCCTTCACTGTGGTAAAGGTATTTTTAAAGGCACATAACACTTGCGTCGCAATCCGCGACAACAACTTGTTCGTCATCCCTGGGATGGCATTTTGCTCATGCAGTACCAATGGAATACCGGCTAATCTTGCCGCCACACCACCTGGGCCACTGGCGAATCCGCCCATGCCAAGCACGACATCGGGTTTAAACTCAGCAATCACGGCCTTAGCCTGCAATATTGAGCGCACCACTTTAAAGGGCGCCGCGAGTTTACGTATCAAACCATTGCCGCGCACACCTTTGATATCAATGAAATCAATATCAAATCCATACTGGGGCACTAAACGCGCCTCCATACGATCGGCCGTGCCTAACCAACGCACTTGCCAACCCTGTTGAGCTAGATACTTAGCCACTGCCAGCGCCGGGAACACATGTCCTCCCGTACCACCCGCCATGACTAAAATACGTTTTCCTGCTGGGGTCATCACTTCAATCTCCCTTGCACGGCCTGAACTAATGTCATGCGCCGTTCGTAATCAATGCGTAGCAACATCATGGCTGCCGCCGTCATGACCCATAAACTACTGCCGCCGTAGCTGATAAAAGGCAATGTCAGTCCTTTGGTCGGTAACATGCCGATACTCGCGCCGACATTAACCACAGTCTGGAAACACACCCAAATACCAATGGCGTAACCTAAATAACCTTCGAAGGGCTTATCCATGGCTAAGCACAAATTGCCCAAACGAATCGATCTCAGCGCCACAAACAGCAGCACAGATAACACGGCAATAATGCCGATAAAACCTAATTCCTCGCCGATCACGGCGAAGATAAAGTCAGTGTGCGCTTCGGGCAGATATTCTAATTTCTGAATACTGTTGCCCAGCCCTTGGCCGAACCAATCGCCACGGCCATAGGCCATCAAAGATTGCGTCAACTGGTAACCGCTACCGAAGGGATCTTGCCAAGGATCCATAAACGATGTCACCCGGCGCATACGGTAAGGTTCTAACAATACCAAAGCCACAAACGCCAACACACCGGCAAAAATCAGGGCGAAGAAGTCGAGTAAACGTGCCCCTGCTAAAAACAGCAGGCCAACGGTACCGACGAACAACACCACAACCGTCCCTAAGTCGGGCTGCATCAAAATCAGCACAGCGTAAATGGCAAATACCGCAATCGGTTTATAGAAACCCTTAGCGTTCTCGCGCACTTCCTGATGACGACGCACTAAATAGCCCGCCATGTAGATGGCAAAGGCAAACTTAGCGACTTCCGCCACTTGGATGCGTATTGGGCCTATCGATAACCAACGCGTCGCGCCGTTTACCGTAGTACCGACCACTAAAACCGCCAGTAACATCAAGCCCACAACCAATAGCAACATGGGGCTCCAGCGCTGCCAAGTTTGCATTTCAACTCTTAATACAAATGCCGCAATGACTAAGCAACCCACTAAATAACCCACATGGCGAGTCATAAAATAAAACGGGTTACCCGTGAGCGTTTGCGCTTCTGGCATTGAGGCCGACATCACCATCACAAAGCCAAAGCCAATCAAAGACAACACAGCCGCGAGCAAGGCGCGGTCGTACAATTGCACGCCCGGCACTTCGGTATCACGTTGCCAATTGGGCATTGCTGAACGCAAACGCCCAAATAGGCTGAGTTGTCTTACATCACTCGCCATTGAGTTGCTCCACAAGGTTTCTAAAATCGTCACCTCGAGCCATAAAGTTACTGTACATATCTAAACTGGCGCAGGCTGGCGACAATAAAACGATATCGCCAGAGGTCGCCAATTCAGCGGCTTTAGCCACCGCAGCCGCCATAGTCTCGACTCTGACCGCGCCGTCTTTTAAAGCGGCAATCTTTTTGCCATCACGACCTAAGGTAATGAGATGTGTCACTTTCGCTAACGCCACGCCTAAAGGTTTAAAATCAGCACCTTTACCGTCACCGCCAGCAATCAAAATAATATCGCCTAAGTGATCACTCAAACCATCGAGCGCGGCAACTGTGGCGCCGACGTTCGTCGCTTTTGAGTCATTGACATAGGTCACGCCATTCTTAATCCCAACCACTTCACAGCGATGGGATAAGCCGGTAAAGCTACGCGCCACTTTCGCCATAACCTGCTTATCAACACCGACAACATCCACAAGCGCCATTGCTGCGAGTAGGTTGGCATGGTTATGACTGCCAATCAGGGAGACTTCTGTGATCGGCATGATTTCGCTGCTGCCGTGAAAAATCTTGCTGTCGCTGATGCCCCATTCGTCCGCTTCTGGCGCAGCTAAACCAAAACTGTTTTGGTTCATTGGCTCTGGCGGTACGGTCAGTTTATCGTCGCGATTAAACAGCACGGCGCGGCTTTGTTTGTATAAACGTAATTTAGCTTCGCGGTAGGCAGCGATATCGCTGTATCTATCCATGTGGTCTTCGCTGATATTCAAACAGGTCGCCACCACACACTTAAGGCTATGGGTGGTTTCCAATTGAAAGCTCGACAACTCAAGCACAAACAAGTCGGCATTTTCATGCAGTAGATCCAGCGCAGGCACACCTATATTGCCACCAACGGCAACGGCAATACCCGCTTCCCTTGCCATTTCGCCCACAAGCGTAGTGACAGTTGATTTACCGTTAGAGCCAGTAATACCGATAACGCAAGGTTTACGGTCAGCAATCTCACGGGCAAATAGCTCCACATCGCCAATCACTTCGATGCCCATATCCACAGCGGCACGCACCTCTGGGGTATAAGTGGCAATGCCGGGACTGATAATGATCTGCGTCGCTTGCACGAGATAACGGCAATCGAATCCGCCAGAAATCAGCTTCACATCAGGAAAAGACGTCGCTAATGTTTCGGCGCCAGGAGGCTGCCGACGACTGTCCATCACCAATGGCGTAATGCCCTTTCCACACAAATAGCGTACGACGGACAAACCCGTTGCCCCTAAACCTAACACTATGTGTGAATACTGATTTTGCATAACCAATTACCTTAACTTCAACGTGGCTAAGCCAAGTAAGACGAGGAATATCGAGATAATCCAAAAACGCACTATCACCCGAGGTTCAGGCCAACCTTTTAACTCATAGTGATGGTGTATCGGCGCCATGCGGAAAATACGCTGGCCACGTAACTTATACGAACCCACCTGCAGAATGACTGACAGGGTTTCCATCACGAACACACCGCCCATGATCACTAACAAAATCTCTTGGCGAACGAGCACTGCGATCGTGCCCAGTGCAGCACCTAATGACAGTGAACCCACATCGCCCATGAAGACTTGCGCAGGGTAAGTGTTGAACCACAAAAAGCCCAGACCCGCACCGACAATGGCGGTACAGACAATCACAAGCTCACCCGAACCGGGTAAATGCGGAATATGTAAGTAGTTCGCAAACTGCGCGTGACCCGATAAATAAGCTATCAAGGCAAACGCCGCCGCGACCATTACCGTCGGCATAATTGCCAAACCGTCTAGGCCGTCGGTTAAGTTCACCGCATTGCTCGAACCCACAATCGTGAAGTACGCCAATACGATAAATACGGCGCCAAGTTGCGGCATCACGTCTTTAAAGAAAGGCACCACTAACTGAGTTTCACCTGGATTTGCCGCTGTGGCATACAGGAAAAAAGCAATGAGCAGCGCAGCTAAAGATTGCAGAATGTACTTCCAGCGCGCGATCAAACCTTTAGTGTCTTTACGCACCACTTTGCGGTAATCGTCGATAAAGCCGATCAAACCGAAACTGCCGAGCACAAACAACATCACCCACACATAGCGGCTACCGAGATCGCCCCACAGCAAAACGCTGATGAAGATAGCAGCTAATATGAGCAAGCCACCCATAGTCGGCGTGCCACGCTTACTAAAATGTGATTCTGGACCATCGTTACGCACGACCTGACCAATTTGCAGTAATTGCAAACGTTCAATCAGTTTAGGGCCAAACCATAAGCTAAAAACCAATGCGGTCAATAAGCCTAAAATGGCTCGAAACGTCACATAGGAAAACACGTTAAACCCGGTATGAAAACGGGTTAAATACTCGGCCAGATATACCAGCATTTACACTAACTCCCCACGCCCGAAGGCTACTGTTAGTCCATCCACGACCCGCTCCATGGCGGCGCTACGTGAACCTTTAACGAGAACCGTTACCTGTCCCGGTAACTGGTTAATATGCTTTATGAGTTCTTCTACTAACGTCGCCACACTGTCATAGTGCTCCGCACCGAAAGCTTGGCTCGTGTGCTGACTTAACGTTCCGGTGCAAAACAAGGCATCTATCCCCTGTTGCTTGGCCAGTTGCCCTAGTTCAGCGTGTAAAAGGGGCGCATTGTCGCCTAATTCTCCTAAATCTCCCAGTACCAGACAGCGATTTTCAGAAATTTCCTTTAACCAAGCGATTGCCGCCCCAACGGACACAGGATTCGCGTTATAGCTATCGTCGATTAGACGTACGCGTCCCAATTGACTCGGCTGCATGCGCCCTTTAACTGGCGTTAATTGGCTTAAGCCTTCGGCGATCTCTGTCAAACTTAATCCCAAGGCAATACAAACACTTGCAGCGGCGAGAGCATTACTCACCTGATGGCGGCCCGCCAGTGGCAAGACTACTTGGCAAGATTCACCTAAATAATTGAGCATAAAACGATAGCAGCCATCGGCATTGGCCTTATGACCTGTAGCGATGACATCGATATGACGTTTAGCGGCGCCATCTTGCTGGGAGAAACTCAGTTGCTTATAAGGTCTTGCCTTAACGCTCATAAAATCGGCGAAGGCATCATCGGCGTTGATGATGGCGGTGCCATCGGCCTGCAGATGATTAAAAATTTCCGACTTAGCCTGCGCGACCCCCGCTTGCGATCCAAATCCTTCTAAATGGGCACTGCCGACGTTATTCACCAGCGCCACGTTCGGACGCACGAGTCCCGAGGTGTAATCAATTTCACCTTTATGGTTAGCCCCGAGCTCGAATATCCCAAACTCATCCGCTGGCGTTAAACGCAGCAAGGTAAGCGGCACACCGATTTCATTATTGAAGTTACCAGCGGTATAGAGGATTTGATGCTTTGCCGACAGAATGGTCGCGATCATTTCCTTCACGCTGGTCTTGCCGTTTGAACCTGTTAACGCCACGCAAATCGGATTGATTTGGTCACGGACATAAGCCCCTATCGCGCCCATGGCTTTTTGGCAATCTGGCACAATCAGCTGCGGAATATCAAAGGCTAATTCGCGCTCGACCATTAACGCCGCGGCGCCATTCTCAATAGCGGTAGCAGCAAAATCATGGCCATCAAAACGCTCACCCTTTAAGGCAACAAACAGGGTTGCAGCGCCGATTTTGCGGCTATCACTGCTTAAATCTTCGATGGTGACGTCGTCACCGACTCGAAACGTACCTAAGTGTTGACTTAGGGTCTCGAGAGAAAGAGGGATCATCTTGATTGCTCCGATAACTGGCGTGCCAGAGCGCGTTCATCATAGTCATGACGCACACCTGCCGCCTCTTGGTAAGTTTCGTGGCCTTTGCCCGCAAGCAAGATCACATCGCCAGGCTTAGCCAATGCCACAACCTCTTTAATTGCTGCGATACGGTCAACCTGAGTCAATGCCTGCTGAGGGTGGGTTAGCCCTTGGATAATATCGGTAATAATTTGCGCGGGGTCTTCACTGCGCGCATTGTCGCTGGTCACCATAATGCGGTCGGCATATTGCTCTGCAGCTTTGCCCATCAAAGGACGCTTGCCCTTATCACGGTCGCCACCACAGCCAAATACGCACCATAAATCACCAGCACAATGGCGACGTAGCGCGTTTAACGCTTGTTCAATCGCATCTGGTGTATGGGCATAATCGACCACTAAGGTGATGTTATTCGCAGTCGTGAAACGCTCCATACGACCTGCGACGGGCGTTAGGTATTGCACTTGCTCGGCTAACGCTTTCATATCAAAACCTTGCAGATACAAGGCTGAGAGCGCCGCGAGTAAATTAGAGAGATTAAAGGCACCAAGTAGTGGTGAGTGAATTTCAGTTTCGTCCTCGGGCCACACTAAGGTTGCACTGACACCTTGATCGTCAAACTTGGCATTTTTAGTATAAAAAGCCGCGGCTTGATGACCTTCAATACTAAAGCCCCACATTTGCGCGGGCACAGATTTAAGTTCAGTCAACCAAGATGCACCAACCGCGTCGTCAAGATTCAATAAACCGTGACCTAAGGTGTTGAAACGAAATAGGCTTTGCTTAGCGGCGGCATAGCTTTCCATGTCGCCGTGGTAATCGAGGTGATCGCGCGTCAGATTGGTAAACACGGCAACATCGAATGGTACTGCATCGACGCGGCCTTGCACTAAGCCGTGGCTCGACACTTCCATGGCGCAGACACTCGCGCCTTGGGCTTCAAAGTCATGCAACTGACGCATTAAGGTGATCGCATCGGCTGTGGTATTGCCGCTATCGACAAGCTCGCCCCAGAGACCATTGCCAAGAGTGCCCATCACAGCGGCTTTGCGGCCGAGCGACGTTATCAGCTGGGCAATCAGTTGGCTTGTCGAGGTCTTACCATTAGTTCCAGTAATACCAATCACCCCAAGGGATGTTGTCGCAGACTGATGCGCTAATGGATAACGCTGGGCGGCGATGGCCGATACTTGGCGACTCAACTGGAAGAAATAAATCTGCACGCCGTGCTCGGCATTATCTCTGTGCAACACTTTGCCATGCTGATCAGCATCATCCGTATGGACTAATACGGCTGCGGCACCTAAATCTAAGGCTTTTTCAATAAACTGTCTGCCATCAACCTTATGTCCTGGCAGCGCCAAAAACACATCGCCGCGACGTATTGCGCGGCTATCTAGGGTCAAATCGTTGAAGGACTGCGCGCCGGCATAATGCAGCCAAGGCGCGAGCAGATCCCGTAATAACATCATTCTGCTCTCCCGGCGGCGATACCCGCCAATTGCACTTGTTCTTTATCGGTAATGGGTTCAACGTTTAACATTTGCAGTGCGCCAGACATGACTTTGGCAAATGCCGGCCCCGCCACTGAACCACCATAATAGAGATCGCCCTTAGGCTCGTTCACGACCACCACTATCGCTAACTTAGGATTATTCGCCGGGGCAACACCCGCAAATAAAGCAACATAATCATCACCATAACCGCCAGCAACCGCCTTACGACTTGTGCCTGACTTACCCGCAACCGGATAACCATCGATATGTGCCAAGGTGCCGGTGCCGCCTTTTTCTGTCACGCCGACCAGCATTTGCATCACATCGTGGGCCACATCTTCAGAAATAACTCGCTCACCGATGGGGGGCTTTTTCAGTTTCATAATTGAAACGGGGAATAAGGTGCCGCCATTGCCTAAAGTGGCATACATGCGCGCAAGTTGCAGTGTGGTTGCCGTTAAACCGTAACCGAAGGACAAGGTGGCGCGCTCAAAGTCAGACCAACGGTGGCGGTCTTGAATAACCCCCGCGCTTTCACCCGTAAGGTTGATCCCTGAGAAACTCCCAAGTCCCATAGATTGATAGGTGCCGAGTAACTGCTGCACCGGAATAGACAAGGCCAATTTACTGATGCCGACGTTACTGGATTTAGCCAGAATACGCGCCAAACTCATGTCGCCGTAGTTGGCAGGGTCGCGCACTTGGCGGCCGCCTAAACGCATCCAACCCGGTGAAGTTGCAATAATGTCGGTCGATTTAACTGTGCCCGCTTCAAGCGCCGCAGCAACTACAAAGGGCTTAATGGTCGAACCTGGCTCGAAGGTATCTGTCATAGCGCGATTACGCATTCTGAAGGTTTGCAGATTGTCGCGCGCATTGGGGTTGTACGATGGCGTATTCACCATCGCCAAGACTTCACCAGTATGAATATCGAGTACGACGATGGAACCTGAGGTCGCTTGGTTCATTTCTGTGGTGCGTTTCAGCTCGCGGTACGCTAACTGCTGAATCCGTTGATCTATGCTGAGCACAAGATCATTCGGGCTTTCGCCTTCTTGGATGATATCCAGCCGCTCAACCACATGACCATCGCGGGATTTACGCACTTTCTGTTTTGAAGGCGTGCCCGTTAGCCAGCTGTTATAAGCATTTTCTACGCCTTCAATCCCAACATCATCAATGTTTGTGATACCGATAAGCTGAGCAGTGATTTCACCACCAGGGTAATAGCGGCGGGATTCAGATTTGAGGAAAACACCGGGTAATTTCAGCTGAGTAATGTAATCCGCAACCGCAGGGGTAATTTGGCGTTTCAAGTAGGTAAAGCGTTTGGTGGGATTACTGCGCACCCGATCTAATATGTCTTCTACGGGTTCATGCAACACATCAGCTAAAGCTTGCCAGCGACGCATATCCGCAAAACCATTGTTATCGTTAACTTGTTTAGGATCGGCCCAAACGGCACGCACTGGCACACTGACGGCCAACATGTCGCCATTGCGATCGGTGATCAAACCACGCTGCACCTCACGGCTCGTGGTCCGTAAGGTACGCATATCGCTTTCATGGCGTAATTTGTCAGGCTCGATAATTTGAATGTAGGCCGCGCGTCCCACTAGGCTGCAAAATAGCGTACACACAAACCCCACCACTACGTATAAACGCCAATGGATTAGTTGTGGTTTCTGCGGTTTGCTTACCCGTTTGATTTTCGCTTGCCTAGTCATATCTTCCCTATACTCACGGCACCTTTACCACAACTTCTTCGCTGGGTAACGGACGACTCATGTTGAGTTCCTTAGAGGCAATGCGCGTAATACGACTGTGTTCAGTCTGCGATTGCTCTTCTAATAATAAATTGCGCCACTCAATATCTAATCTGTCTCGCTCCTGCAGTAACTGGTCCCACTGGGTAGTTAGTTGGCGGCTAATATGGCTGCCATAAACAACCGCGACCGCATTGCAGAGCACGAGCAGAGCTAATAACAAGATCCATTTGTGCAGCCATAAATCGTGTAAGACGATCCGTGGCAGATTGATCGAGGGCTTACTCACAGTGCGCCCCTTAGTAATCTAAACGCTCGGCAATGCGTAACACTGAGCTGCGAGCTCTGGCATTGCGTTCGATTTCTTCGTCGGATGGCATAATCGCCTTGCCCACGGCGCGTAACTTACGCGACTTGTTAATTTGATCTTCAGTGACTGGAAAACCGTGCGGCACACTTTCGCCTTGGCTATGGCGGCGAATAAAGCGCTTCACGATACGATCTTCTAAAGAATGGAAACTGATGACCGACAAGCGCCCTTGGGGAGCTAGTACATTGACCGCACCTTCAAGCGCTTGATCAATTTGATCTAATTCACTGTTGATATAAATCCGGATGGCCTGAAACACCCGAGTCGCTGGGTGCTTATTGCGTTCTTTACTTTTAGTGATACGCGCGATCAAATCGGCTAAATCTTTAGTTCGTAAAAACGGGGTTTTTTCACGATCCGCAGCGATACAACGAGCAATATGGCGGGCGTTTTTCTCTTCGCCATAGGTCTTAAATACCCAAGCCATATCCTCAATTTCTGCGCGGGCTAACCACTGAGCAGCCGTTTGACCTTGACTGTTATCCATGCGCATATCGAGCGGGCCATCACGCATAAAACTAAAACCACGTTCGGCATCGTCGAGCTGAGGTGAAGACACACCTAAATCGAGTAATACGCCATCTATTTTGCCCACAAGCCCAAGCTCTTCGACATAATCGGCTAATTGGCCAAAACCACCATGCACGATTTGAAAGCGTGGATCGTCAGCAAATTGTTTTGCCGCTTCAATCGCTTGAGGGTCACGGTCGATTGCGATCAATCGGCCATTTTCACCGAGTTGCTGCAACACTTGTCTTGAATGACCACCGCGGCCGAACGTGCCATCGATATAGATGCCATCGTCTTTGATGTTTAAACCGCCAACCGTTTCTGCTAGCAGCACGGATAAATGGGCAAATTCCTGACTCATTACTCTCTTCTTATTTAGTTATCGCGACTCGTTAAAGTGAAAAATCCGCGAGACGCTCGTTACTAGCAAGCTCCTCACTTCGAATCGTTTCCTGACACTCATCGATTTGCTGCAGCCAAGATTGCTCATCCCACAGCTCAAATTTGTTCAATTGCCCCACCAGCATGATGCGCTTATCTAAATTGGCATATTGCCTTAGCGGTGGCGGCAGTAATATGCGCCCATTACCGTCGAGCTCCACTTCGTGGGCGTAACCGAGTAACAGACGTTTTAACGATCTCTGGGTTTTATCGGTATCGGAAAGCTTTAACAACTTAGCTTCGATCAATTCCCATTCATGGATTGGATACAAGAGTAAACAAGCGGATTGGATGTCGACGGTAATCACGATGCGGCCTTGGTGCTCAAGCTGCAAAGGTTCGCGGTATCGCACTGGAATAGCGATCCGTCCCTTTGTATCTAAGTTGATAGCACTGGCTCCACGAAACACGCTAATTCATCCTTTCCTGTGATTTTTGATCCACAAATATCCACTATTTCCCACAACTGCTAAGTTTAGGGACAGTCGACAAGCAATGTCAAGGGATGGGATCCTTTTATAAATCCAGTCGGCAAGCGGGTTAGCAGCATGTTGAGCACTTAACCTAGCGACAAACTTTTGACATGAAAGACCACGAGAGATCGACTAAACAGAAGAAACTACAGGAATAAATTGCGCCGAAATATTCAGCAACCTTTTGCTTTCAGGCGCTTGCGATGAAAAAAATGGGGGATTAATTCTGTATTTGTGGGATTTTACGGGTCGAGGAATAACCTTAAACCCAAAAAAGTAACAAAATAAACTTAAATTCAACCTTGTTAGACAGTCAAAAAAGAGTTGGATTTAGCACGAAAATCTAAATAATTATCCGAAATAAAGACGATCATCTTTTTGCTGATGGTTGAATATTAATTTCACGATTGCGAGAAAGCTCAACGTTCCCACTCCAAATCCCGCAAAAGCACCACGCGAATCCAACAAACTCACCTCAATTTTGCACTCGCCACTACACTATTGGTTCCTTCTCAAGCACTGTGGTTGCTTCACAATAAGTGCCGCTTTGGTTAGCATCGATTGCTCATGCTTAGATCTTAACCCCCCCCTCATTCGCCTTAACGACTTAAACCGCGTATAGTCTAAATATTGACCGACTCCTGCCGATAACATGTTAAGAGGTGTAATAACAAGGAGGCGTTATGAGTGGATTGGATAGCATTTATGCCATGCTGGCGCAGCCAGTGAAAGCCGTGTTGCACCCTAAACGGGTCGTCGACCAAGTGAGTAGTGCAACCGCAAATGCCCCCGATAGCCATGAAACACCGCAGTCGCAGTTACCCCCAACGTTAGAAGGGCGCGACACGAAAGTCAGGGAGAGACGCAAAGATGCTGATAACAACAAGAATAAGAAACGCCGTGCATCGGATGAGCCTGAAGAATTAAAAGAAGGTGTCGTGCTTGAAGTGACCGACGATACCGCGGAAATCAAAAAGCCACCGAGCCAACATATTATTGATGTTGAAGTATAAATCCGTACTGATATAAAACGGAAAAGGCGCAATCCTATTGGATTAGCGCCTTTTTATTCACCACAATCGAGTCATATTTCAAACCAACTCAATATCAAACTCAATATCAAATCTAAGCATGCCTCAAGTCCAACGACTTGAGTTGAATAGCTTAAGTCGAATAGCTTAGGCGCGAGTTCTGGCGACGGCATCCTGCCAACCTGCGTATAACCGCACCCGAGTCTCGGCATCAATATTGGGGATGAAATGCTTATCGATACAAGCTTTATGTTCAAGCTCTATGACACTCTCCCAAAAGCCCACCGCCAACCCAGCTAAAAATGCCGCGCCCAAAGCGGTTGTCTCACAAACACTCGGCCTTAATACTTCGACATCGGTGATATCGGCTTGAAACTGCATCAAAAAATCATTGGCGACCGCACCGCCATCCACCTTTAAACGCTTAAGGCTGACGCCACTGTCTTTGGTCATGGCATCGAGTAAATCTTTACTCTGATAAGCAATGGATTCTAACGCCGCCCGAATAATATGATTACGGTTGGCGCCACGGGTTAAACCAAATAGTGCGCCACGGGCATTGGGATCCCAATAGGGCGCCCCGAGTCCAACAAAAGCGGGCACTAAATACACGCCATTGGTATCAGCAACCTTAGAGGCAAAATACTCAGTATCACTGGCGTCACGAATAAGCCCAAGTTCATCCCGCAGCCATTGAATGGTCGCGCCACCCATGAAGACTGAACCTTCGAGGGCATAGTTCACTTCGCCCTTCGGTCCCACGGCAACTGTGGTCAGTAACCCATGGTTAGAGCGCACCGCTTTGGTCCCGGTATTCATCAATAAAAAACAACCAGTGCCATAGGTATTCTTCGCCATGCCGGGCTCGACACACAGCTGGCCAAAAAGCGCCGCTTGTTGGTCGCCCGCCATCCCCGCGACTTGGATTTCACTGCCTTCACCGGCAATCCGCGTAGTGCCATAGACGCTGCAGGAAGGCTTTACTTCGGGCAACAAAGACAAGGGTATGTCTAAAGCTTCAAGTAACTTGTTATCCCAAGTCAGGCTATGGATATTAAACAGCATAGTACGGGCGGCATTGGTAGGATCTGTGACATGCACTTTGCCCTCGGTTAACTTCCACACTAGCCAAGTATCGATAGTGCCGAACAACAACTCACCGCGTTCAGCTTGCGCACGGGCATTGGGCACATTATCTAGAATCCACTTGATCTTAGTGCCTGAAAAATAAGGGTCGAGTAATAGACCTGTGTTTTCACGCACATACTCTTCTAGCCCTTGAGCTTTGAGTTGCTCACAAATTTCAGAGCTACGACGGCACTGCCACACAATCGCGTTATAGATAGGTTTACCTGTGGCTTTCTCCCAAATGACAGTGGTTTCCCGCTGATTGGTAATGCCAATCGCGGCCACTTCATCGCTGTGGATCCCCGCGCGCGCCAGCACTTCAATTAATACTGAACTCTGGCTTGCCCAGATCTCCATGGGATCATGCTCGACCCAACCCGGATTCGGATACAACTGGGTGAATTCCCGCTGGGACACGCTGACAATGTTTGCGTCGTGATCGAACACTATCGCCCTTGAGCTGGTCGTGCCTTGATCTAAGGCCACCACGTATTTTTTCTGCACACTACTATCCTATCTGAACTCTCCGCCGCCTTTTTATGCCGGTGAGAGTTAACATGATCCACTTCTTATGCAATGAATATATTCGGAATTTGCCGCCATGACCAGCAAGCAAGCCGTAAAACAAGATAACGCCACCATGCTATAGCCATAAAAAAGCCCTGAAGATTCAGGGCTTTTTTAAACTACGCAGAACTTACATCTTATAGCTCATCTGGATACCCGCAAGCCACACATCGCCGCTCGCTTCACCGTTAAAGTTAACGGCCGCTAAGCCCAGTAGGTTTTGCTGTTCGTTGATTGGCGCATCGCCTGTTGCTTTGATATACGTCACCGCAAAATCAACATTCAGATTCTTAGTCGCCTGATAACCGGCGCCGACAGAGAACCACAGACGGTCAGAGTCTGGAATTGTAGTTGTGCGCCACTCGTCATTTGCTGCCGTTTTGTCTAAAGCAACACCGGCACGCACTAACCAGTCATTATTCACTTGATAAGTGGTTCCCAGCGCGAAACGCCAGTTATCTTCAAAGTGTTCTTCTTTAACTAAATCAGACTCTAAATCGCCCTTAGGTTTAACGTCACCAGGGAAATAAGCCACCAGCTGATCAAATACACTCCAATTTGTCCAGTTCACGCTCGCGTGCATGGCCCAGTTATCGGTCAATTGATGATGGGAAGCTATCTCTGCAAAGGCGGGCAATTCAAGGGGTAAATAACCTTCGATAGACACATCTTGGCCGCCGGTATACAAGACGCCAGAAGCATGACCATCTAAGTCCAGTTGCACACCACTGTGATACGCAAAACCTAAACGGTGAGCCGGATTAATTTGCCAGCTTGCACCTAACTGCCAGCCGTAACCCACATCATCCCCCTTCATGCTTTTCAGCTCAGTGCCACCAGGAGGTAACACAGCCTGCACAGGAGCCGGCAGAGCAGGTTTGATGCCATCAACCCAACCGGGTAATGACGCACCAATTTCGCCTTCACCATAAACGATACGTACACCAGCACCGACGCTAACAGCATCATTGATGCGATAAGCGATGTTTGGATTAAACTCAACGGTTGTAACCGAAGTCTTGTTACCAAAAATAGCCGCGGCGTGAGTCGCAGGTAATTCAGTGGCTAGACCATAGTTAGAATTTACCGCTAGGCCCCAAGTCCATTGATCATTTAACTGATTTGAGTAATAAAAGTTTGGCACCAGTGCGTCATCGGCCACATCCAGTGCATCGCCACCTTTCATAACAACAGGATCTGGGCCAAGCAACGGCGAGCTAATGCTGACATCGCCAGTCACATCGACGTTTGGCATGACATAAATACCACCCGTCGATAACTGACGACCTTCGAGATAAGTCAACATGGCTGGATTACGTGCTTGAGCCGAAGCGTTATCCGCCATAGCCGCTTCACCGGCAAAGGCGCGGCCTAAGCCTGTGGCAGAATATTCGGCTAATTGAAAACCAGCGGCATGGAGTTGAGTCGTTGAACTTAACAAGGCTGCAGTGACAGCCAAAGTCAGAAGACGTTTTTGCATCGTTATTCTCTAATAATATTATTGTTATCTGTACTACTTAAATTAGTACTGCGGCGTTCAGGCAAAATAGAGCAAACACTCCATATTGAATGCGAAGCAGTTTACTTATGCAGAAGATGTTTGCAACCAAAGGAGATAAAACAGACAAAAACTCTAGCTAACGATGACTTTAAAACAGATTTAGTGACCAATATCACCATTTAAACAAAACTCAGCCTATATTCGCCCAGTTACTATTCGCAACGCTGATTAACTCAACATGGTTAAATAAAAAAATAACCATAATAAACAACAAAATAAAATAAAAAATCTCAGAAACACGTGTAAATCATTCAGATGTAACAAATTCAGCATAAATCACTATCGATACAAAAATTCTATGACACACAAACAGCAATAAAAATTTATCACTTCAAATACAATTAGTTAAACCATGAGCAGATGATGATTTAAAACAAAAGCGCCTAGGTGTTAACCTAGGCGCTTAAATATGGACTCAACACCAGTACAAATGTGCGCTGAAAAACTAACGGCGCCAGCCTTGGATTTGGGTTTCGTACTGACTGATTTGCGCAGCATGGGACAAGGTCAGTCCAATCGCATCTAAACCGTTTAGCAACTTATGCCTTGCCGATTCTGCCAGCGTAAAACTAAACTCGGCGCCCGACGGTGAAATCACTTTGCAGCTTGTAAGATCAACCGTAATTTGTGCACCAGCTTCTGCCGTCACTTCATCCATTAATTGGCGCACCTGCGCGTGGGTTAACGCCACAGGTAATAGGCCGTTATTGATTGAGTTACCGTAAAAAATGTCAGCAAAACTCGGCGCAATAATCGCACGCAGACCAAAGTCTACCAGCGCCCAAGGCGCATGTTCGCGGCTTGAACCACAACCAAAGTTTTCCTGCGCCAATAAAATCGACGCGCCTTTATAACGAGGCTGATTCAATGAAAACTCAGGGTTAGGCAGATCGCCCGCATCATCTAAATAACGCCAGTCGTGAAATAAGTGCACGCCAAAACCATCGCGCGTCACCTTAGACAAAAACTGTTTCGGAATGATCTGATCCGTATCGATATTGGTGCTGTCTATCATGACCGCAAGCCCGGTATGGGTTGTAAAAGGTTGCATTAACTTCTCCTCTTGGGTTTACGGTAATTAGTAAGGTTTACGAATATCGACAAAATGTCCTGCAACTGCAGCGGCTGCGGCCATCGCCGGGCTCACCAAATGAGTACGACTACCGCGACCTTGGCGACCTTCGAAGTTACGATTACTGGTCGACGCGCAGCGATCGCCCGCTTCTAATCTGTCATCGTTCATCGCTAAACACATAGAGCAACCCGGTAAACGCCACTCAAACCCCGCTTCGATAAAGATTTTATCTAAGCCTTCGGCTTCAGCTTGCGCTTTCACTTGGCCAGAACCTGGAACGACAATGGCGGTGACACCACTCGCGACTTTACGGCCTTTGGCATGTACGGCGGCGCTGCGTAAATCTTCAATCCGTGAGTTAGTACAAGAACCGATAAACACCTTGTTGATACTGATGTCTGTCATCGGCGTACCCGCACTCAGGCCAATGTATTCTAAAGCCTTTTCCATACTAGCTCGGGTGCTTGGGTTGGCTTCATTAATGGGATCTGGTACTTTGCCATCGATTGCCACTACTTGGCCTGGGTTAGTACCCCAAGTCAATTGCGGCGCAATATCGGCAGCATCTAACTCAACGACAGCATCAAACACGGCGCCGTCATCGGTTTTAATGGCTTTCCAGTAAGCGACAGCCTCTGCCCAATCTTCGCCCTTTGGCGCAAACTCGCGGCCTGCTAAATAATCGAAAGTGGTTTGATCCGGCGCGACCATGCCCGCCTTCGCGCCCATCTCAATCGCCATGTTGCACACTGTCATGCGGCCTTCCATCGACAGGGCTTCGATCGCCTCACCGCAGAACTCCACCACGTAACCCGTGCCACCATCCATGCCGATTTTGCCAATAATAGCGAGGACGATATCTTTGGCGGTCACGCCATCGGTGACATAACCACGCACTTCAATCTTCATGGTTTTAGCTTTTAACTGACGCAGCGTTTGCGTTGCTAACACGTGCTCAACTTCCGAAGTGCCAATCCCAAACGCCAATGCGCCAAAGGCGCCGTGGGTGGCGGTATGGGAATCGCCACACACAATCACAGTGCCGGGTAAGGTAATGCCTAGCTCAGGGCCCATCACATGCACAATCCCTTGATTAGGATGGTGAATATCATATAAGCGCACGTCAAAGTCTTTACAGTTTTGCGCTAGGGTTTCTACCTGAGTGCGCGCCATAGGGCTTAGGGCATCTAAACTGGCGCTGCGAGTAGAAGTATTATGATCCATAGTCGCAAAGGTTTTTTCCGGCGCACGCAGCTTACGGCCCGCGACCTTCAAACCGCTGAATGCTTGTGGTGACGTCACTTCATGGACTAAATGTCTGTCGACATAAATGACCGGCGCTTCGCCCTCGGGAGAAGCAACGATATGTGCATCCCATACTTTTTGGTACAAGGTCTTTGCGTTCGTCATTACACACCTTCCTTTATAGCATTGGCGATAAAGTCACCCATTTCTGCCGTCGATTTAGCCTCGCTACGCTTGTCGCTGCTCAACAGCTCGCCAGTTAAATAGCCAGAGTTCAAGGCTTTGCTCACGGCGCGCTCAATCGCACTCGCCGCTTCTTCTTGTTTCAAGCTATGACGCAACATTAATGCTGCCGACAGAATTTGCGCGACTGGGTTGGCTATCCCTTTACCTGCGATATCCGGCGCACTGCCACCTGCTGGTTCGAATAAACCAAAACCACTGCTGTTCATGCTCGCCGAGGACAACAAGCCCATAGAGCCCGTTAACATGGCGATTTCGTCGGATAAAATGTCACCGAACAGGTTAGAACATAACATAACATCGAACTCATCGGGGCGACGCAGCAGTTGCATGGTCGCGTTATCGATATAGATATGTTCCAGCTCGACATCGGGAAAATCAACCGCCACTTCTTCAACCACTTGGCGCCACAACACTGAACAAGCCAGTACGTTGGCTTTATCCACTGAGGTGACTTTTTTACGGCGACCACGAGCGGCTTCAAAGGCGATGCGGGCGATACGGCTAATTTCGCGGCGGCTATAACGCATGGTATCGAAGGCTTCTTCATTCTCGCCTTCACCTTGGCGGCCCTTTGGTTTACCAAAATAAATGCCGCCGGTTAACTCACGCACACATAAAACATCAAAGCCACGGGCAGAGATATCGCTACGCAGCGGTGACATATGCTCTAGGCCATCGTGCAGTTTGGCTGGGCGCAGATTGCAAAACAGTTCGAAGTGACCACGCAGAGGCAATAGCGCGCCGCGCTCAGGTTGTTCATTTGGCGGTAACTTTTCCCACTTAGGGCCACCGACTGACCCAAATAGAATCGCATCGGCCGCTTCACAACCTTTTAGCGTGGCATCGGGTAGTGGGCAACCGTGGTTATCGATGGCAATACCGCCGACATCGTATTGCGTATATTCGATATTCAAATCGAATCGCGCTTCCACTTCTCGCAGCACTTTACGCGCCTCTGCCATCACTTCTGGGCCGATCCCGTCCCCTGCTAATACTGCTACTTGATAACTCATACGCCAGCAAACTCCTTTAAATATGAATGCTTTATGCTCGACCTTGCTATTCTTTGGATGCTTTTAGCGACTAAACGCCGCCTAGCTCTCGATTCTTTTGCATGCTTTGTTTGTAATCGGCGACCTTGTCTGCGCGGCACGTTAAGTTCATCACATGCACTAAAGCGCGCGCCGAGGCTTCAACGACATCGGTCGCTAAACCTACACCGTGGAAGTTTTGCTCGTGGTAAACGGCGGTAATGTCCACTTGACCTAAGGCATTTTGGCCTACGCCCTTAGCGCCTAACTTGTAGCTGATGATGTCGATACGACGATCAGTAGCACGGGCAATGGCGTTATAGGCGGCATCAACGGGACCATTACCAGTTGCGGCTTCGGTTTTAATTTCACCGCCCACTTCGATACGAACGGTCGCTGTGGCAACGCCTTCGGTAGAGTCAGACTGCACCACTAATTGCTGCAATTGATAGTGATTATCTTCTTCGGCCTGCGCTTCCATAAAGGCTAAGGCTTCTAAATCATAATCAAATACTTGGCCTTTTTTATCCGCCAATTTTAGGAACTCTTCGTACAGCGCATCCATATTGTAATCGTGCTCGCTATAACCCATTTCTTCCATGCGATGCTTGATCACATGGCGACCAGAGCGCGAAGTCATATTCAAATTGTTGCGATTCAAACCTATGCTTTCTGGCGTCATGATTTCATAGGTATTTTGCGCTTTCAGCATGCCATCCTGATGGATACCCGACGAATGGGTAAAGGCATTGGCACCGACAATCGCTTTGTTAGCCTGCACAGGCATGTTGCATAACTGGCTGACTAAATTAGAAGTACGGTGGATTTCCTTGGCGTTAATGCCTGTTTCCAAACCCAGCATGCCCTTACGCGTCGCTAAAATCATAGCGATCTCTTCCAATGAACAGTTACCCGCACGCTCACCTATACCATTGATCGTACATTCGATTTGACGCGCACCGTGTTGCACTGCGGTTATCGAGTTCGCCACTGACAAACCTAAGTCATCGTGGCAATGCACTGAGATCACCGCTTGGTCGATGTTCGGCACGCGGTTAAACAGGGTTTGGATAATATTGCCAAACTCGCTTGGCACTGTGTAACCGACCGTATCGGGAATGTTAATGGTACGCGCGCCAGCAAGAATGGCGGCCTCCACCATGCGACACAGATTGTCGATTGGCGTGCGTCCCGCATCCTCACAGGAAAACTCCACATCGTCGGTAAAGCGACGGGCGTATTTCACTGCGCCCACCGCCATCTCTAACACTTGATCAAACGAGCGCTTCAGCTTGCTTTCCACATGAATCGTCGATGTCGAGATAAACGTATGGATACGGAATTGCTCTGCAACAGACAAGGCCTGCGCCGCTGCATCGATGTCCTTTTCAAGTGCACGGGATAACGCACAAACGCGGCTATTTTTGATGGTGCGCGCTATGGTTTGCACCGACTCAAAATCACCGGGTGATGAGACTGGAAAACCCACTTCCATCACATCAACACCTAGACGTTCCAGCGCCATGGCGATCTGTAACTTTTCTTTGACCGAAAGGCTTGCGGCTAACGCCTGCTCACCATCACGTAAGGTCGTATCAAATATAATTACTCTGTTAGACATCTCGCTTCTCCATGGAACGTCATCGTTCATTATTTAACTTTTGCCGTATTCAGATACAAAAAACCCCGCAACATTTGTGCGGGGTTTGTGAATGCTTTGCCTATTTATCGAGCGTGCAACACTAAGACCTCCGCGTATAAACCGCGAGGAGAGAGAGTAGGAGGTCGAGTTTGCTGCTAATTCTATTCATTTTATTTAAATATTTATTCTGTTCAAATAATCTAGGACGGTTAATATTTAACTTGCCTAGCCGAGAGTGTCAACCCTAATTTTTTCATGTTCCACTCATTCGACCTGTCTTAAGGCCAATAACTGTGAGTTTTATCCCCAAATAAGTGATCGATTCCACAGAATTAACCCGCTGTTTGGATTCAGAAAGCACTGGGATGTGTTAACTTATTCCCCTTAGAAAATAATAGTTTTTTATGCAAAAAACGATTAAGAAAAGTTATAATCTCGCCTTAGTGATTACGGATATTAGAGCTTACGCATTTTATGGAGCACAAAATGGATTTTCGCGTCTTGGTACTGAGCCTGTTGTTATGGCTGATCCCCTTTGGGGCGAGTGCTATAGACCAGTTGGATGAGCTCACAGAACTCGTCTACCAATATCCCAGTAAAGCCCTGACTCAAATCACTGCCTTAGAAAAACAATTTACAACCAGTGCCACTTCTGACATTAATCGACTCAGATTGAGTGTATTGAAATGCCAAAATCTGCTGCAACTGGGTGAGAACGAAGCTGCGATCAACGTGGCTCAGCTAGGCGAGGCCAATGCTAAGCAGCTTAAGCTCGATCAAGTTCGCCCCTACTTTTTGATTTGCCAAGCCGACGCCAATCTCAACTACAACAATATTCAAAATGCGCTGCCCTTGCTGGATTCAGCCATTACCTTAGCGCGACGCTATCAACAACCCCAAGCCTTAGTCGATGCCTTGCGTTTACGTGGTCAGCTCGATACCGACACAGATAACTTTTCCTCTGCCATCGAAGATTTACGTCTGGCCATCGATATTTATCCAGACATTCATACTCAGACCCAGAATTGGGTTTGGCCACCACAGGCTTATATTTATGCGGCCATGGGTAATTTACTCTACGCAACCCATGATTTCCCTCAGGCCATGTATTACACCAACTTAGGGATACAGAGCTCAGATGCCAAGGGCAAGGTATTACATATCATTCTACGAAATGCGGCCAGAATAGCGCTCGATAATCAAGAATTCGATTACAGTGATAAACTCGAAAAACAAGCAAAGGCACTACTACCTGAACTCGGTTCGCCACTTGAACTTGCCTACAGCTATGCCATTTTAGCTTCAATCGCACTCGATAAAGGCCGCATCGACACAGCCGAAGAATACCTTTCTATCGCCATCAATACCTTCAAGAAGCACAATCAGCAATTGGCTATGATGCGCTCGACCCGTCTGCTGGCACAAATACGCTTTGCCCAACATCAAGACGATGCCGCATTAATCCTAATGAATCACGCCATTGAACAAGCTGAAAGTCTAAAGCAGTATTCTGATCTCAAAGGATTTTACGGGATCATGAGCGATCACTACTTAGTGCAAGGAGATTTTAAGCAGGCCTATTCTTTCTTACTCAAACGCTATCGAGCTGCCGAACTCGCCAATCAAGGGATGAACACTGCACGGATATTGCAATTTAAAGCCCGCCTAAATCAACAAGATCTGCAGCAGGATCAGAATAGTACTGCGCCAGAAAAGGCATCGATCCTCCAAGAGTTAAATCTAGATTGGGCCTATAGCACTTTGTTCTTAATTGCGATGACGTTACTCGGCGGGGCTATTTGGTATTTGATTGATAAGCAAAATAATCGCGCGCCCCGTATCGAAGGCGAGGAGCCTGCGGAAACTCTGCTCCAACAAGCCACATCGTCCTTGAACAGTGCCAAACAAGGTAATTATCCGCTGTCATTATTACTTTTTAATGCGAGTCAAATACGGCAAGTTGACTTGCCGCCCCTGCAGGATGAGCTACAGCACAGATTGCGAGAGCAAGATAAGTTGATCCGATATTCGATGGATGAAATTGTGATTATCCTACCGCACACCTCTGCAGCTGGTGCTAAGAAAGTAGTCAATCAATTAGTGGCCTGTATTCAGCCTTGGCAGGGGTCAAGCAAGGTCAATATTGGTATCGCGGCAATGCAGCAGTTTGATACGTTAGAGTCTTTAATTAAGCGCGCCAGTATCAATCAATTGGGCAAGGTTAAAATCAGTGAGAATAATCCAAACCATTATTCTCCCGCTAAATAAGCCGCGATTTCATCGAGAAAAGCGTCGCCGAAACGACTCAGTTTACGCTCGCCGACCCCGTTAACGGCAAGCATCTCCCCCGCGCTGGTCGGCATCATGGCCGCCATTTCCGCCAGCGTCGCATCGTTAAACACTAAATACGGCGGTACATCCTGCTGCTCAGCTATGGTTCTTCGCAGTAACTTTAATCGCGCGAATAGCTTACGATCGTAGTTCAGCGGCGCCTTAGACTGGCTCACCTTGCGTTTTGTGGTCGTTAACTGAATACGAGGTTCGGCGAGCATTAATGCCACCTCACCTTTGAGTACAGGTCGTGCCGATGGGTTTAAGGTTATAGATGAACCTCGCGTCACATCTTGACTCGCCAGTCCCAAGTGGATCAATTGACGGATCACGCTCAACCAATACTCATGGCTCTTGTCTTTACCAATCCCCCAAGTCGTGAGTTTGTCATGGCCTCGGTCAACAATCGGGGCGCCTTTCGAGCCGCGCAACACTTCAATCAAGTGATTAATACCAAAACGCTGCCCTAACCGGAAAATACATGACAACACCTTTTGTGCATCTTCGGTGCCGTTATAACGCTTAGGCGGATCGAGGCAAATATCGCAGTTGCCACAGGGCTCTAGTGCGCTCTCATCAAAGTAATGCAGCAACACTTGGCGACGGCAGGTTTGCGCCTCGGCAAACGCCGCCATGGTATTGAGTTTATGGAATTCGACTTGCTGCTGCGGCCCGGGCTCAGACTGTTCAATCAAATGTCGCACCCGGCCAATATCGGCAGGGTCAAACAACATAAAGGCCTCGGCATCAAGCCCATCACGGCCCGCTCGGCCCGTTTCCTGATAATAGGCTTCGATACTTTTAGGAATATCGTAATGCACCACAAAGCGCACATTCGATTTATTGATCCCCATACCGAAAGCCACAGTGGCGACAACGATATCGATTTGATCTTTAAGGAAACTGTCCTGCACGGCACCACGATCTTCCTGCGTCATTCCCGCATGATAGGCCTTAGCATTAAAACCTTGCAGACATAAACGATCGGCTACTTCGTCGACACGGCGACGACTACTACAGTAAATAATCCCGTTGGTGCCATTTTGCTGGGTTAAAAAATGCCGTAACTGATTCGCAGCATTGAGCTTTTCCGCCACTGTGTAGCGAATATTAGGCCTATCGAAACTCGAGAGTAAACGGAACGGGTCAATCCCAAGTCGCTCGCAAATACTCTGCCGAGTCGCCTGATCCGCCGTTGCCGTCAGCGCCATCATGGGCACATAGGGAAAGAGTTGTTTTAGCTGACCGAGCGCCGCATATTCAGGGCGAAAATCATGACCCCATTGACTGATACAATGCGCCTCATCGATGGCAAACATCGCCAGCTGGAGCGACTGCATTCGCTCAATAAAATCAGCGGTTAATAAGCGCTCTGGTGACACATAAAGCAGTTTTAACTCACCGTGGCGCAGCTGCCTTAATACTTCGGCGCTCTGCTCTCGCGGCAATGAAGAATTGAGATAAGCCGCCGCAACACCTGTTTGCAACAAGCTATCGACTTGATCTTTCATCAAAGAAATCAATGGAGATACGACAATCGTAATGCCATCCATCAGCAACGCGGGGAGTTGATAGCAAAGACTCTTACCGCCGCCCGTTGGCATGATCACTAAGCAATCTTGCCCGCCGCAGACACGTTCTATCACCTCCCGCTGACCGTCCCTAAAGTCACGGTAACCAAACACCTGTGCGAGGCGTTGCGAGAGCGGATCATCATGCGTGTCGAGTACGAGCTTTTCCATGGATCTTCTATGTCAAAAGTGAGGGGGCCTATTCTAAAGGACTGAACCGCTCCTGTCTTGCGCCATCTTGTCGTAAACCCATTCAGGATTAAATGCCATCGACTAAGATCGCCCTCACTCAACTAACCATAATGCCCATAGCCAATTTATCTTCAATGTGGCTTAAGTTGCATTCTGCGCACGCTTCACTGTAGATTAATTGCTCTAAGCCGCACTTTGTTCATCTCAGTGTTGATAACAAATCCAATTACGCCTAATGCAGTCACTCAGTGACAAGGACCCAATAATGACCAGCCCAATCCAAGCCGAAGCTTTGAGAAGAGTCGCAGCAGTATTTGATCAACATGTCCCTTTCCATAATCTGCTCGGACTCGATATCAAGCGTTATGACATTGATGGCGTCGAAGTCGTGATCAACATGAAGCCTGAGCTGATTGGCAATATCCACCAGCAAATCCTCCACGGCGGTGTGACAGCCACGGTACTCGATGTGGTTGGCGGACTCACCGCCTTTGCAGGACTGGTCGCCAGTCGTGATGATTGGACGGTCGAAGAGCTGCAGCAACGCCTGCAAACCCTAGGCACTATCGATATGCGCGTCGATTATCTACGGCCGGGACGCGGCCTCACCTTTACCGGGACGGGCAGCGTGATCCGCGCGGGCAATAGGGTGTCGGTATGCCGCATGGAATTGCATAATGAGCAAGGCACACATATCGCTTTTGGGACAGGCACTTATATGGTGGGCTAGCCGTTTCACCGTAGATAACTCATTTACCGCATTAAAGCTCAAAGCCAGTAAACATCTTGATTAGCAAGATGTTTACTGGCGTTGATCGGCTATTTAATTTCTTATCGAGATATTCTGTAACCAAAAGAACGCGGCGATGCCCTTGAGTCAGCGGTCAGACACACCTACAATCGCCGTCTTGTTGTCCTTCGAAGATGTCTCATGCAAGATCTTGAATACCGCAAAGGGATCCTACTCGCCGTCAGTGCTTACTGTATGTGGGGTTTTGCGCCTTTATATTTCAAATTACTCAACCATGTCTCTGCCACCGAAATTTTGCTCCATCGGGTGATTTGGTCATTCGTGTTTATGCTGATCATTATGCAGTTTATCGGCGGGTTCTCACGCTTACGCTTACTGTTTAAACAACCTAAACAGCTGATGGTTCTCACCATTACTTCCATACTGATCGCGGGAAACTGGCTGCTATTTATCTGGGCGGTGAATAACGATCACATGCTCGATGCCAGCCTAGGTTACTTTATTAACCCTCTGCTCAACGTCTTGCTTGGTATGTTATTTCTAGGCGAAAGGTTACGTAAGCTGCAATGGTTTGCGGTCGCACTCGCCAGTGCTGGTGTGTTGATCCAATTAATCTCTTTTGGCTCTATTCCCATCGTCTCACTGGCACTCGCTGGCACCTTTGGTTTCTATGCGCTGCTGCGAAAAAAGGTCAATGTGGATGCTAAGGCTGGCTTATTGGTCGAAACCGCAGTGTTATTACCGGTCGCGCTAATTTACCTAGTCGCGACCTTAGACACAGCGACAGCGAGCATGCTGACCAACGATTGGCAACTTAATCTGATGTTAATGGCAGCGGGAATAGTGACCACGATTCCTTTACTCTGTTTTGCAGGGGCGGCGGTACGGATCCCATTATCTATGCTTGGATTTTTCCAATATATCGGCCCAAGTATCATGTTCATCCTAGCAGTGAGTCTGTTTAATGAGCCCTTCGATGCAGAAAAAGGCGTGACCTTCGGTTTTATCTGGAGTGCCCTGTTAGTATTTACCTTAGACATGGCCTATAAACGCAAAGCGGCGTGATTATTATCACGCCGATACACAGTTACAGAAGTGATGATGACTTCTGTAACTGTGCTAAAAATTCACTCCCTTGTGGCACTGTCAGTAATAAACTGTAGCCTTTAGTCGTTGGCACTAACACTAACTGCGATTTATCTGTTATCGCCAGAAATGCTCTACCTTTTCCCTGCAAATTAAACCAGCCTAATTGAAACCCTGGCATGCCTATACCGTTGGTTTTAAAGCTCGGCGTTAAATCAGCCTCTTGCTGCAAATCGACGATGCGCGCCTCGGAAGACAATAAATCCGCGCGGGATAACTGCACTTTATAGAAGGGCACATCCACTGTGAGTTCAGCATCGGTTAACACTAACTCGGCGCTATTGGATTGATAAAAAACCCATGAAAATCCGCCCATCATCACCAGCAATATGCCTAAACTCGCCGACTTCGCTATCTTAGGCATATTTTTTAGCCATAACATCAGCAAGATACCCGCTAAACCGAGCAATAAGACGATAAAACTGAAGATAGAGGTCTGGGTGAAAGGGGCGAGTTCGAAAAATTGAGGACTCATTGGCAGCATCTCCCGTGCAGTGAAGCCTTAATCTGCCAACAAAGACATATTATGTCAACAAAAATGCCAGCGCTAATATGAGTACTAGGCTGGCATTGATTGGATTGATTTAAAACGGCTTAGAGATCGAGCGCGAGAATTTTGGAGCGGCGTTGATAGTTATACAACTGCTTTTTCTTCTGTGGCAGTGCTTCAACATCTTCAATCACAAAACCATGCTCGAGGAACCAGTGAATGCTCCGTGTTGTCAGCGCAAACAAGCGTGAATAACCGCGGTTTCTGGCCTGATTGATAATGTTCTTCAGCAGTAAGCTCCCTCTGTCGGCATCGCGATAATCGGGATGCACCACCAAACAGGCAAACTCGCCCGCATTGTCCTCTTCAAAAGGATAAAGCGCAGCGCAACCAATCACTAAACCATCACGTTCAATCAACATGAACTGTTCAATTTCAATCTCGAGCTGCTCACGGCTACGACGCACCAGAATGCCTTGCTCCTCCAATGGACGAATAAGGTTCAGTACACCGCCAATATCGGCGATCGACGCACAGCGTAAACGCTCGGCACTCTCAGTCACGATTTGCGTGCCTATCCCTTCGCGAGAAAACAGTTCCTGCAGCAAAGCGCCATCTTCGAGGTAGCTAACTAAGTGACAACGCGGCACACCATTGCGGCAAGCATCGATACTGGCTTTCAAGAAAGCCATAGTGCCAATGCAGGCAGAACCTTGCTCGGCCAGCTTGTTCATGATGTTTTGCGCATCGTTCGGCATCAACTCGGCAATGACATCGCCATTGCGATCGAGAATACCGTTCTGTGAGCTAAAACCGATCATCTTATCTGCTTTGAGTTTGATCGCCACCTGGGTCGCGATTTCCTCGGCGGTCAGATTAAAACTTTCACCCGTCACAGAAGCCGCTATCGGCCCCATCAATACGATGCAGTGATTATCTAACTGACGTTTTAAGCCTTGCACATCGATACGACGCACTTTGCCACTCAGGCAAAAATCCACACCATTGTCGACACCAAGAGGTTGAGCAATCACAAAGTTTCCGCTCACTAAGTTAATTTGAGCGCCTTGCATCGGCGTATTGCTTAAGCTCATGGATAAACGCGCTGTGATATCAAATTGCAGTGCACCCGCAACTTGCTTGATCACTTTGAGCGAGTCTTCATCCGTGATACGCACACCTTCGTGGTAGGCAGGTTCAATACCGTTGACGGCTAATGCAGCATCAATCTGCGGCCTAGCGCCATACACCAACACCACTTTAATCCCTAAACTGTGCAGCAGGGCGACATCATTTAAGATGGCGCGGAAGTGACTCTGAGCCAAAGCTTCACCACCCAGCATGACCACAAAAGTTTTACCTCTGTGAGCATTAACATAGGGGGCAGAGTGACGAAATCCATCAACCAGTTCAGTAGTACGCACGCGTTATTTACACCTCATTTTTGAGCTGGCAGCGTCACTATGACATGCCAGGAATGAATCGCTAACTTTCGCGTATGGTATTGCATTTTAATTCACATATAAAGAATTTATTCTCACTAAAGTGCAGTTTTAATGATTTAAAGTGCTTAGAACTGCACTATTTTACATTTTCAGCAAGTGTTCACACTTTTTTAGCTTCACAGGGGATGATTCAGCGGCTTAAGTTTGCGAGGCAATTATCTCAACTTGATGACTAACTACTAAAAAAAGCACAAAAAAAAGCCCCTTAAATAAGGGGCTTTTCTCGAAACACTAACCAAGGATTACTTGATTTTTGCTTCTTTGTAGATAACGTGCTGACGAATAACTGGATCAAATTTTTTGATTTCCATTTTTTCAGGCATGTTACGCTTGTTTTTTTCAGTTGTGTAGAAGTGACCAGTTTTAGCTGTAGAAACTAATTTGATCTTCTCACGATTACCTTTAGCTTTAGCCATGATCTATTATACCTTCTCGCCACGAGCACGAAGTTCAGCAACAACAACTTCGATACCTTTTTTGTCGATCAGACGAATACCTTTAGTAGATACACGTAACTGTACGAAACGCTTTTCTTCTTCTAACCAAAAACGGTGGTTTTGTAGGTTAGGTAAAAAACGACGACGGGTCGCGTTTTTTGCGTGCGAACGGTTGTTACCAACCATCGGCTTCTTGCCAGTAACTTGGCATACTCTTGACATGTCAATCTTCTCCAAAAACAATTTTAACGCTCGAGCATTAATGTGCCTCGTATGGCCGTCGCCCGAGGCACAAAGAGGGCGCATTTTATACACGATCACAGAGTGAAGATCAAGTGTTAGATTAATTAATCCAGCCTCGTTCTGCAAAAGAAACTATCTCTCGATCACCTACAACCATATGGTCCAACAAGGATACGTCTATGGTTGCTAACGCATTTTTTAATCGCTCAGTTATTCGTCGGTCAGCCTGACTGGGCTCGGCAATACCAGACGGATGATTATGACAAACTATAACTGCTGCGGCCTTTTTCTCCAGCACTAAGCTCACCACTTCACGTGGGTACACTGAGGCTGAGTCTATTGTACCGCGGAATAATTCGACAAATTGAATCACTCTATGCTGGCTATCCAGCAGTAAAACTGCGAACACTTCATAGGAGCGATCGGCCAATTGTCGCATTAAATAGTCCCGAGTTAAATCGGGATTTGTTAAAACTTGACCTCTTTGCAGATTTTCCTGCGCTACACGCCTCGCTAATTCGGCCGCAGCTTGAAGCTGGGCGTATTTTACAGGTCCTACGCCCGGAAGTCGACATACCTGATTTCGAGGAGCACAAAGCAGGTTTCTGAGGCCGCCAAACTCGTTAATAAGCGACCTTGCAAGGTCAACCGCGTTTAATCCCGCCAAACCGTTCCGCAGTAATACCGCCAATAACTCCGCATCCGACAGTTGCCCCGCCCCTTTTTCTAACAGTTTATCTCTCGGACCTTCCCCCTCAGGCCAATCTTTAATGCCCATGCGACCTCCCTGTCATCTCACATATTTTCACTTTACTGAGTATGGACGAGATTTTTTGAACTGGGAGAGTCACTAAAATTCACCGCTTTGTGATATTGTTGGCGGCATTATTTCTATCTCGGATGATGTCTGTGAGTCTGACAAATAAAAACGTCCTGCTGGGCATTGGCGGCGGTATTGCGGCCTATAAAAGCGCTGATTTAGTCCGCCGCTTAAAAGAGCGTGGCTGTGATGTGCGTGTGGTGATGAGCCAGAGTGCGATGGAATTTATCACCCCTCTTACGCTGCAAGCGTTATCTGGGCATCCCGTTGCCTCAAGCCTGCTCGATCCTGCGGCAGAAGCAGCCATGGGCCACATAGAACTCGCTCGTTGGGCAGATCTCGTCATCATTGCCCCTGCAACTGCAAACCTATTGGCGCGGATTAATGCCGGTATGGCCGATGAGCTGATCACCACCACGTGTCTTGCCACAGAGGCGCCCATTGCACTGTGTCCAGCAATGAATCAGCAGATGTACCGTAATCTAGCGACGCAGGCGAATTTAACCAGTCTGGCATCCCGCGGCTTTACACTTTGGGGACCCGCCAGTGGCAGTCAAGCCTGTGGTGAAGTCGGCCCGGGTCGTATGTTAGAGCCATTAGACATAGCGGAACTGGCTACACAATTTTTTGCCACGCATGACGCCGTTGAATTTAAGCCGCTCGCAGGACAGTCGGTGCTGATCACCGCAGGACCAACCCGTGAGGCGATTGATCCCGTCAGATACATTTCGAATCACAGTTCTGGAAAAATGGGCTTTGCCTTAGCCAAAGCCGCAGCAGATATGGGCGCAACGGTCACCTTAGTCTCTGGCCCAGTGAATCTAAGCACCCCAGAAGGCGTGACCCGCATTGATGTTGAATCGGCGCAGAATATGCTCGATGCTGTGATGGATAGCGTTGATAAAAAAGATATTTTTATTGGTTGCGCCGCCGTTGCTGACTATCGCATTAGCGACATCGCCACCTGTAAGATCAAAAAATCGGCAGAAGAAATGCAACTTGCGCTGGTGAGGAATCCTGATATCTTAGCCACGGTTGCGAGCTTACCTAACCGTCCTTTTGTGGTGGGATTCGCCGCAGAAACCCATGATGTAGAAGCCTACGCCCGCGATAAACTCAAACGTAAAAACTTGAATATGATCGCCGCAAACGACGTTTCCGTTGCAGGTATTGGCTTTAATGCCGATGCCAATGCCCTGCGAGTGTTCTGGCCGCACGGCAGTCAAGACTTGCCTGCCACTGACAAACTCACGCTGGCACGGCAATTACTTTCGTTGATAGTGAAAGAAAAAACAAATACATGAAAACACCGATTGAATTAAAAATTCTCGACTCCCGTATCGGCTCAGAATTTCCTTTACCTGCCTACGCCACACCGGGCAGTGCAGGCATGGATCTTCGTGCCATGATCGACACGACTTTGACCATAGCACCGGGTGAAACCGTGCTTATTCCAACTGGGATTGCCGTTCATGTTGCCGATCCCGGGCTGGCTGCTGTGATTTTGCCGCGCTCAGGTCTTGGCCATAAACACGGTATCGTACTGGGGAATCTGGTCGGACTCATAGATTCTGATTACCAAGGCCCTCTAATGGTATCTTGCTGGAATCGTAGCGACAGTCCATTCACCTTAGAAATTGGCGATCGTCTCGCACAACTGGTGTTTGTTCCTGTAGTACAAGCACAATTCAAACTCGTTGATGAGTTCGACAGCTCAGATCGTGGTGAAGGCGGATTTGGCCATTCAGGCACTAAATAATCCCCAAAATCGTTATTGAGCCAAGGATACTGCAATGGCTGTAAGCCCAAAAATTAATCGTCGTGAACATATTTTGCAATGCCTAGCGCAAATGCTAGAAACCAACCCAGGACAAAGGATCACCACAGCGAAACTGGCCTCAGAAGTCGGTGTATCGGAAGCCGCCCTGTACCGTCACTTCCCGAGTAAAGCACGGATGTTCGAAGGCTTAATCGAATTTATCGAAGAGTCGTTATTGTCGCGCATCAATTTAATCATGGATGACGAAAAAGACACCATGAAGCGCTGCCAACTGGTGCTGCAACTGTTACTGATCTTTGCCGAGCGTAACCCGGGGATTTCCCGCGTCCTCAATGGTGATGCGCTGCTCGGAGAAAATGAACGCCTGCGCAGCCGCATTAGTAATTTATTTGCCAAAATTGAAACCCAGTTGAAGCAAATACTACGGGAAAAAACCCTGCGGGAAGGCAAAGGCTTCAACTTAGACGAAGCCATATTAGCCAATTTACTGTTAGCCTTTGCCGAAGGGCGAATCGCTCAATTTGTACGAAGTGAATTCAAACTCAAACCTACCACACACTTCGATGAACAGTGGCGTTTTATCCAGCACCAACTTCTACAAAGCTAATGATTTTTCAACATAAAGGACGGTAACTACTGTCCTTTTTTTCTATATTCCTTCCTTGTTTCACTACCTCTTTTGTTTTATCCTCGAAAAACATTTTCAGAACAAAAAACACAATGATTTTACAAGGATGTCAGATGAAACCCTTCCAATTAGCCACTTTGGTTACGCTTTGCTTGCCTATGCTGCCCCTAAACACTTTTGCGGCCGATACCACTGCAAGCAATACCGTGTTGCTAGCACAACAGTTCAGTAAAGGTGATGAATATTCAAATGTTAAAATATCTCCTACTGGCAAATACTTAAGTGCAATCACGAGTGTCGAGGGTAAAAACGTTCTCTTAGTCTTAGACACCCAAACCAAAAAACTCCTCAATGCGATACGTTTTCCCAGTAATGCTCAAGTCGGCGACTATGAATGGGCCAATAGTGAGCGACTGGTACTGGCAAAAGAATACCTAAAAGGCTGGAGAGATGTTCCTCAGTACTACGGAGAATTATTAGCCATAAATGCCGATGGTTCACGAAAGGCTTATCTATTTGGCTTCGAGAGTGGCGAGCAACAAACAGGTTCAAATATTAAGAAAAATACTGCAATAAATGCCACAGCATTTATTCTCGATCCTCTGCCGGATGATGAGCGCTACATGCTAGTTAACGCTATTCCATGGAACGATAGGATCAATCTTGACTTTGAACTATCACAAGATGTATATCGAGTAGACCTATTTACTGGGGTTCGTAAGCGCATCACAGGCTCACCCATCGGCCAAGCCCGCTTTATGACAGACCATCAAGGGGAAGTTCGCTTCGTTGCCGGAGAGGACAATAAAAACATCACTAAAGTGTTCTACCGTAAAGACGGTAACTGGGTAAATACCGATAAACTCAATCTAGGTCTTGCTGATTTTAAACCACTCTCCTTTACCGATGATAAAAATACGATTTATGCCGCAGGTCGCTCCCAAGGTGAAACCTTAGGGGTGTATAAAATTAATCTCGAAACGGGTGATAAAACTGAAATCATTCAGGATGAAAATGTTGACCCTAGCAACTTTTGGATTAACGGCACCAATAAACAACTTTACGCCGTCGAGTTTGAAAATGGCTACCCAAGTTATGCCTTCGTCGATAATGAGGATACACACGCGAAATTGCTAAAAGATCTGCTTGGTGCTCTCCCTGGCCATCAAGTACGAATTGTTAGCGAAACCCGAGATGCAGAAAAACTCGTTGTAGTTGCATTTAATGATCGTAATCCTGGTGATTACTACATATTTGATACGAAAAAACTGAAACTTGAATACTTAGCCGCCGCAAAGAAATGGCTCGACCCAGAACAAATGGCTGAGGTAAAGCCCATCAGTTTCACCAGTCGTGATGGTAAACAACTCCATGGATATCTAACTCTACCCTTTGGTAAAGAAGCTAAAAATCTGCCCTTAGTCGTCAATCCACACGGTGGTCCACACGGTATTCGTGACTGGTGGGGCTTTGACCCGCAAAACCAATATCTAGCGAGCCAAGGTATAGCCGTTCTTCAGGTCAACTTCCGTGGCTCGGGTGGATATGGCGATCAATTTGAGCGCGCTGGTTATCAAAAATGGGGCTCGGATATTCAATACGATATCATCGACGGCACCCAATATGTCATTGACCAAGGTTTCGCCGATAAGGCACGCATCTGTATCGTTGGCGGCAGTTTTGGTGGTTACAGCGCCTTACAGAGCGCCGTACTTGCTCCAGATATGTTTAAATGCGCCATAGGTGTAGCTGGCGTATATGATCTTGAATTGATGTTTGATGAAGGCGATGTAGCCAGTAGCCGTTCTGGCACTAGCTATCTCAAGGATGTGCTTGGCCAAGATAAAGCGGTACTCAAAGCAATGTCTCCTTCTGAAAATGTCGATAAACTCAAAGCAAACATACTATTGGTGCATGGTGGTGAAGATGATCGAGCGCCAATCGAGCAACTCGAATCCCTCGAAAAAGGCCTAAAAGCTCACAATTATCCTTACCAAAAACTGGTAATGGACAATGAAGGGCACGGTTTTTATAACGATGAGCATAGAGCGAAATACTATGAACAAATGCTCAGCTTCCTAAAAACTAATCTAAAACTTTAGGATTGACTCAAACTTGCCGTCACTGCCAGTCTACACTCGATTGGCAGTGGCTGATTTAAAGCCGATATCCGATAAGGACTATCGGCTTTTTCATGTGGCCTATGCGCGTTTTTCGGTATGAATTGTCTGCAATTCGCGTTATCCTCCTCCCCCTATTCTTGCCCTAGCGAGAATAACAATAATTTGTATCTGATGCTGAACAGCCTAAGTACTACTCGATGATCAGCATAGGTTTTCTGTTATAGCCGCTACGACGTAGTGGAGGATAAGATGGCATTAAGTGAAGCAGCAGTAAAAGTACAAGCCGCGTTATTAGAACGTGGACTTGAAACCCCAATGCTCCCAAGCGTTTACAGCAGTGAAGAACGTAAAGACAAGATTGAACATCATATGAAAGAAATCCTGACATTAATGTCATTGGATCTGTCAGACGATAGCCTTGCCGATACGCCGCGCCGCATTGCTAAAATGTACGTCGATGAAATCTTCTCCGGCTTAGATTATGCGAACTTCCCTAAGATCACTGTGATCGACAATAAGATGGGCTTCGATGAAATGGTGCGAGTGCAAGACATTAGCCTCACCAGCACCTGCGAACACCATTTAGTGACGATCGATGGCACTGCGACAATAGCTTATCTACCACGCAAAAAAATCATTGGTTTATCAAAGATTAATCGTATCGTGCGTTTCTTTGCCCAACGTCCACAAGTGCAAGAGCGTTTGACTCAGCAAGTGTTAGTCGCGCTGCAGACTTTGCTCGAAACTAAAGATGTTGCGGTTAAAATGGATGCTGTGCATTACTGCGTAAAATCCCGTGGTGTGATGGACTCCACCAGTTCAACCACTACCACAGCGCTGGGCGGCATTTTCAAGTCTAACCCTGCGACCCGCGCCGAGTTTTTGCACCAGTCGAAATAAGTGTATTGAAGCGTGCCTAAATCAATAGCAATCAATACCACTCAACAAAAAAACGCTGCGATTCCTTCTATAGAATCGCAGCGTTTTTTTGTTTTCATACCAACCCAATCAAACCCTTCTCGGTCTAGATAAGGTCATTACTGGCTGATTAACTGATTTCACAAAGTTAGTGATACCCACTTGATCAATACCAGCGGCCAAACGCTAGACTCAAATACCGTATTGTTCGCGGTACTGGCTCACGGCGGCAAGTTGCGCTTCCATTCCAGGCTTTTCTGATAAATAGCTAATGAGGTCGGCAAGTTTAATGATCGCAACAATGCCGCAGCCAAAATCACGCTCAACCTCTTGAATAGCCGATAACTCGCCCTTGCCTTTTTCTTGTCTATCTAAGGCGATCAACACACCGGCTAATTGTGCCTTATGGGCTTCGATGATTTCCATCGACTCACGAATCGCAGTACCGGCAGTGATCACGTCGTCTACCAACATAACGCGGCCTTTCAGCTCGCTTCCGACTAAGCTGCCACCTTCGCCGTGATCTTTTTTCTCTTTGCGGTTAAAGCAGTAAGGGATATCGATATCGTGGTGTTCACACAGGGCAACCGCCGTAGTGGTCGCAATCGGAATGCCTTTGTAAGCTGGGCCAAACAGCAAATCGTAATCAATGCCAGAATCCACCAACGCAGCGGCATAGAAACGGCCTAAACGCGCTAAGTCACGGCCAGTATTGAACAAACCCGCATTGAAGAAATAAGGACTGATACGACCCGATTTAAGGGTAAATTCGCCAAATCGCAACACCTGACGTTCTAAGGCAAATTCAATAAACTCACGTTGATAGGCTTTCACAATATCTCCTTACGGCTTTGTCTTTTATTGGTTTTTATTAGGTAATGTCTTATTAGGCAACATTTAATTCGGTACATGGCTTGTCTAACACTAGCATCTTGCTGCAGATAAAAAGTTGCAGCTAATAAAAAGCCCCGCACTCTATAACATGACGGGGCTTGTTCATCACCACACTATTAGTTCAGTGCGGCTTTCTGCACATCGACGATTTCACGAATACTGTTCTTCGCCAATGCCAACAGTTCGAGTAATTCTTCGTGGCTGAATGGCTCGCCTTCGGCGGTGCCTTGAATTTCGATGATCTTTCCCGTTTCCGTCATCACCACGTTCATGTCAGTTTCAGCGGCGCTGTCTTCGATATATTCTAGATCGCTGATCGCTTCACCCTTGTAAATACCGACGCTGACTGCAGCGATAAGGAATTTAAGCGGGTTAGATTTAATGATGCCTTTACCACGCGCCCAGTTCAACGCATCCACTAAGGCCACACAGGCGCCAGTGATAGAGGCAGTGCGCGTGCCACCGTCAGCTTGGATCACATCACAATCGATCACGATAGTGTTTTCGCCTAGGGCTTTCATATCCACACAGGCGCGTAGAGCACGGCCGATAAGACGTTGAATTTCTTGCGTACGGCCAGATTGCTTACCGCGAGCGGCTTCACGATCCATACGGCTATGGGTCGAACGTGGCAACATGCCGTATTCCGCCGTCACCCAGCCTTGACCCTGACCTTTAAGGAAACGTGGCACACCTTCAGTAAAACTGGCGGTACAAAGCACTTTCGTTTCGCCAAATTCCACTAACACAGAACCTTCGGCATGGGCCGTAAACTGGCGAGTGATAGTGATGGGACGAGTTTGTGCTGGCGTTCTGTTACTTGGACGCATGCGAGATTCCTGTATTCTGAGTCATTGACCGATTTTGGCTGCATATTATAAGGGCTTGAGCCTTAGGATGCCATGCTTAGGGTGATTCTCTGGCAAACTCATCTAGGCAAAGTACCCATTAACTTGCGGTCTTATACTGTATGCCTTTAATCCTAAAGCCATTGACTCTATAATCGCCTCTCATTATGACGATTAAACCATTAGGACAACCCATGATCCAAAGCATGACAGCCTACGCTCGCATCGAGCACAAAGCACAATGGGGCACTGCCTCCTGGGAAATTCGCTCAGTCAATCAACGTTATCTCGAAACTTACCTACGTTTACCCGAGCAATTCCGCAGTTTCGAACCCGTACTGCGCGACCGCCTACGTAAACGCTTAAGCCGCGGCAAAGTTGAAGTCAATTTGCGCTACGAACTGGCAGACAACAGCAACAACGAGCTGCAATTGAATCAAGCGCTGGCCAAACAGCTATTAGGCGCTGCTAATTGGCTCAAGCAAGAAGCGGGACAAGGCGATGTCAATCTTACCGACATCCTGCGCTGGCCGGGCGTGCTAGCAAGCGGTGAACAAGATATGGATGCCATCGGCGCCGATCTGATGACAGCCTTCGATTCAGCCATAGATCAATTCATCGAAGCCCGTGGCCGTGAAGGCGAAGCCATCAAAGACATGCTACTAAGCCGCTTAGACGGAGTCAGCGAGCAAATCGCCGTTGTACGCGAGCACATGCCTACTGTGATGCTGTATCAACGCGAAAAGCTCACCAACCGCCTTGCGGAAATCAAAGGTGAACTCGACCCAGCCCGCATCGAGCAAGAAATGGTGCTACTGGCACAGAAACAAGATGTGGCCGAAGAAATGGATCGCCTCGAAGCCCATGTGGCCGAAGCCCGCCGTATCCTCAAAAAAGGCGGCAGCGAAGGTCGCCGTTTAGACTTTATGATGCAGGAATTTAACCGCGAATCGAACACGCTCGCCTCTAAATCGATCAGCACTGAAATCACCTCAGCCGCAGTGGAACTTAAAGTTCTTATCGAGCAAATGCGCGAGCAGATCCAAAACGTTGAATGATATCCACAACCATCCATCAAGTATTATTAACCATTGTTTTTAATCAATTTTAATATTCATCCGTCTACTAACATCCATCTATATCCACCAACACCCACCGCCATATGGTGGGTATATTGGTGGGTATGCTACAATAACCCCGATCGTCAGTGGTGGGTATTATTGGCTTTCATAAAAGCAATCTTAAGGTCATGATGGGGAGTAGATTTATGGGAAACCTAACAGTAAAAGAGATTGAGTCCAAGGCTAAAGGAGAACCAGGCCGGTATGCAGATGGAGCCGGTCTGTATTTTGTTGTCCCAAAGCTTGGCGTTCCATATTGGATGCTCCGTTACACGGCGCAATCCAAACGCAAGGAAATGACCTTAGCAAAATACAGTGATATGTCTCTTGCGGATGCGCGTGCGGAAGCTGCTACCAAAATGAAACAGTTTCGCGATGGTCTCGACCCGCTCATAGCCAAAAAACGTGCAGAGCAATCCAAAATCAAAACCGTTGATGATCTCTTTGCCGATTGGCATTTAGGTAACGTTAAAAGTGTAGTGGTCAAGTAAAATTGGCCACGGTTTTAGAGTCATTCCAATATAAACGTTCTGACTCATTTGGCGTTAACCCACCATTATATTGATGGGGTCTGGTCTCACTGTAATATCCAGTGATGTAATTTGTGATCTCTTTATCTGCTTCTGTAAAATTCCCATAACCACTGGCGGGTATCCACTCAGATTTCAAACTTCTAAAGAAACGCTCCATTGGTGCGTTATCCCAACAATTCCCGCGACGACTCATACTTTGCTCAATCTGAAGACGCCATATTAATTGTCTGAATTTCAAGCTCGTGTAATGTGAACCTTGATCGCTGTGATATATCACATTCTCAGGCTTACCCCTTAACTCAAATGCCATTTTCAAAGCTTTACAGGTCAGCTCACTATCTGGTGATAATGACAAAGCCCATCCAACAGGTTTGCGGGAAAATAAGTCTAAAACAACGGCTAGATAGGCCCAGCGATTACCGACCCAAACATACGTCACGTCGCCACACCACACTTGATCTGGTTGAGTTACTGCAAACTGTCGATTAAGCGTATTGGGGATTGCAACATGCTCTTGTGTCGCTTTCCGATAAGAATGCTTAGGCTGCTGACAGCTTAATAACCCAAGCTTTTTCATTAGATTACGGGCTCGATAACGACTGAGACCAATCCCTTTGTTAGTCACTAATTGCGCTATCGTTCGCGCACCGGCAGAGCCATGACTAATGCGATGTGCGGCCTTCACTTCACTGCATAAAATAGTAAAGTCTGCATCAATATGTTCTTTTCTTTTTAGCCAATACTTATAGCTACTTCGATGCACTTTGAATGCATTACAAATTGTGAGAATAGAGTGGCTCTGCTTGAGTGCGCTGATTAGCGTAAATTGTTCATCGAGTCTGACATCAAGAGAGCGGTAGCCTTTTTTAGGATAAGATTGTGCTCCTCAAGACGAGCTATTTGCTTCTTCAGCTCACGGATTTCAATTTGTTCAGGGGTAATCGGAGATGCTTTTGGTGTGCCACCCTGGCGTTCTAGTTTTAACTGTCTCACCCATTTATCCATAGTGGACTTACCTACGTTCATCGCCTTTGCAGCTTCGATGATACTATGGTTTTTATCGAGGACTAATTGGGCTGCTTCAAGTTTGAATTCAGCACTAAATGTTTTTCTGGTTGTCGATCTCATGTGTTCACCTAAAGTCATCTACGAGGTAATAATATCACCTCTATTTAGGTGGCCAATATTAGTGTGCCACTACAAAGACTCAAGCACCACGAAATCCCCGAACGTATCTACCGTAAAGACATTGCTCCCCATATAGGCAGCTTCAACGTCGATAGCGTCACAGCCAGAGACATAAAGGCTGTATTACAAGCCATTGCAGCCACTAACCGCCCAGCAATAGCTAACGATGCTCTAATGTACTGCAAGCAGCTTTTTAATCACGGCATAAAGCTGGATCTGCTTGGCGCAAATCCCGCAAGTGCATTTTCTATATCAGATGCTGGTGGCTTAGAAAAAAGTAAAGACCGCGCTTTAACGCGAGAGGAAGTCACCACGTTTTTTAAAATCGCTAGGGAAAATAGTAACAGCTTTAGCCGTGACAACTATCTAGCCTGTGCACTACTGATTACATTGGGAGTACGTAAGTCTGAGTTGGCTGAAGCGCCTTGGAAGGAGTTTAATCTTGATGAAAAGGTGTGGAATCTGTCCAAAGACAGAAGCAAATCAGGTGTGGGTATTGCGATTCCATTGCCTCCCATAGTGATGGGATGGTTATATGAGTTAAAAATTAGAGCACATGACTCCGAGTATCTCTTCCCAAGCAGACGCTCCAGTAAAAATCCCCATATGGGCCCTGATACGCTAAACCGAGCAATCACTAAACTATTTGGCCACGAAGCTGGTAAGAAAAAACAGCCCCCAAACTTAATGGGTGATATGCCCCACTTCACTGTGCACGATCTACGTCGTACCTGCCGCACCCTGCTTGCAAAACAAGGAACGCCAGGGCACGTTGCAGAGCGTTGCCTTAACCACAAACTAAAGGGTGTTGAAGGGATTTATAACCAGCATGATTATTTCGATGAGCGAAGGGAAGCGTTAGAAAAATTGTCACAGTATTTGAAAGAGATTATCAATTACCAAAAGTGTAAATAATAATTATTTAAGCTAAATTCAACCCGTTTAATAGGTTGCATTAAACGGGTTGATGCTAAAATAACATTCATAAGGCTGTGCGTTACGAAGTATAATCCTCAAGGTTTACACCTACCTTAACGCGCATCATATAGTCTCTCGGCCGTTACCCATAAATCCGATGGATTACAATTTATCGCTTGGGCTAGTTTCCATACTGAAGCTATAGATGCCTTCGCGACACCACGTTCAACACTTGATACAAACGAACGTGCAAGTTCAGCCTTATCAGCAAGCCCCTCTTGGTTATAGCCAAGCTCGACCCCGCGTAACTGTTCTGGTCAACAAAATTTGGCCACAGCTTTAGAATCTTCCCAAAATCTTCGCTCTGATTCATTTGGGCTCAATTCCGCATTGCCGACAAGCAAATCTTAAAGCAAATCCTTGTAAATAGATTATTGAAGCAGCTGTAGGGTGCCTTACAGCTGCTTCAATCTTAAAAATCAACTCACCACTTCATGTTCTTGCATCAAACCCGCAATGCTCCGACCCAACTCGATATCGTCATGGGGGATCAGCAAGTAACGCCATTGCTTGCCAGAATGCTGGCTTGCATGTTCGTTCGCATACTTGCACCAGCGAACAGCAGCCCGAGCTTTAGCTTGCACCTCAGGAGTTGATACATCGGCAGCCTTTTTGGGCTCGATCAGCAAACAGGCATCTTTGGTCTCCACCACGAAATCAGGCTCATAGTTCTGCCCATTGGCATACTCGATCCGGAACTGTCCGTGAGCGGGTTTCATCCACTTGAGCACGCTGGCATCTCCTTCAAGGATCTGCGCTAAACGCCACTCACCATCGACAGAATCAAATTTTTGGTACGGATAACAGCATTTGTTAAAGCCAGTGAACAGCATCTGGCGAACCCTGCTCTTCTCTCCAGCCTGAACAGGTGATCGGAAGTCTCGTGGTTGTTCATTGTGGGCATAGTTGAAGGTGGCAGGGCGTAATACATCAAACCCTTTAGTGACATGACCAACGTAATCCGTTGGTGTTGTCCACATATGCTGTTTCATCTGACCCCAGATAAAGTCTGCCAGTTGTCGACCCTGTATTTTGAGCAGAACCTCCACCTCTTCATCATTCAGGTAAGTTTGCAAATGCACTACCATTTGTCCTGCAAGGCGGTAAAGCAATCCCGCATGCTCGTCATAATCGATTTCGTCATGGTCGAAGAGATAATGAACCAGGTAGTTTTCCAGACGGTCCTCTGACATACCGCTTTGAGCCCAACTAATGGTGCTGGAGCTGTTGTCCTGCAGATTTTGCAGCAGCATCTCCTGACTACCAGGTCGCATTGCAATGCTGCTTAGTCTGCCAAGCTCAAATTCATCAAAGCCATAGTTCACATCACGGGTCGGCAGAATCACGATCTGGGGTATGTCGATAGTGTGTTCTGCCACTTTCTCCGAAATCTGGCCAACCAGCTTCGCAATACTCTTCTCATCCAGCTCACGCGGAGCAATCGGATCAGGGGAAGACTTACCGGTCAGCTCAGGCTGAATGGCTGGGCTGGAGATAGGTGGTGATATCTCCTTCATGACCTGCTGAACCTTACGGGTAACACTTTGTAGCACTTCAGGCGTCAGCAGCTCCTTACTGCTTCCAAGACGTTTGGCTTCATCGCTGATGATTCTGACGGTGATCTCGGCAACTTGCCGCTGAGCCTCAGTTGCGAGAACCGGAGGAGGATTACCCGTGTGTGTACTGTTGCCCTGGTACGGTGGAGCAAAGCCCTCCTTGACTTGATGGCCCTGACCATCAGTAGGAGTTAGTCCCAGTTGCGTATCGGCCTGCGACGGCACGATCACTTGATTGGGCTTATGTTCCGGGATCCCGTCATCGTCATCATCGGCACCGATGAAGAGTGTTTTCTTGATGATAGAGTCTTCCTGGTTGGAACGGTCAATGATCTCTTGAAACCGGTCATGGGCAATGATCGTCAAACGATCCACGGCCTCTATCCCTGTCCGTTTCCCATAGGGCAGGCGCAAGCCCCGGCCAATGGTCTGCTCGGTCAAGATCTCGGAGGCAGACGCACGCAACGGCACTATGGTGTAGAGGTTGGTGACATCCCAGCCTTCTTTAAGCTTGTTAACGTGAATGACTATCTCGGTGCTCTTGTCATGCTCAACCGCTAACAGGCGTTGAGTGTTTTCGTCAGACTCTTGGCCGGTCTGGTTAGAGTGGACGGTAATAACCTTGCCCTTATAGGCACCATGGAAAAATTCACTGTCTTCTATACGGGACTTGATGGCTTCGGCGTGGGCGGTATCTTGCGCCACCACCAGCATAAAAGGCTTAACCAATGGCCTACCGGTATTGTTGGCATAGCTGGCCAACTCGGTTTTGACGTATTCATGATGGTGGATACCATCTTCCAGCTTGATAGTTTCAAGCTGCTGTTCGCTGTAACTACTGGCTTTGAAGTCTTTGCGGGTAGCTACTGCCGGAGTCTTGATGTAACCATCATTGAGGGCTCGGGCAAGCGGATAGTGAAACACAATATTCTTGAAATCTCGTGGCTTGGCCCCAGTGGTTTTCGGCGTTGCCGTCAGCTCGATACCCAACACAGGCTTGAGGTCGTTGATTGCCGTTGCACCAGAGTCGGCGTAGTAACGATGGGCCTCGTCCATCAAGACCACCAGATCAGGCAAGTCGGCCAGGTAGTTGAAGTAGGAGTCCCCGATATACTCTTGAAGGCGACGTATTTTCGCCTGCTTGGACTTCTCGGCCCCTTTCTTGTTATCCAGAGCATTGATCTTGGAAACATTAAAAATGTTGATATGCGGCGCGGTCTCGGCAGCAAACAAATCCCCCGTGGCGCTCATCGTTTGAACCTGATCCAGACGAACGCCACGGCCCTCCTGATAATCATCACCGGTGATCAATACCGGCGGTGTCTGGGCCAATTCGGGAATGCCTTGGAACACATACTTGGGCGAGCCGGGCAGGAAATCCTGCTTCAGCTTTTCATAAATTGTCAGGTTAGGAGCCAAGACAAAGAAATGGTGGCTACGTCCGGTCAAATAGAGCCATGCGATCATGGCTCCCATCAAGCGGGTCTTACCAACACCGGTTGCCAGAGCAAAGCAGAGCGAAGGGAAATCTCGCTCAAAACTCTTGAATGGCAGCTTCTCGGCTTTGAGGAGATCAATCCAGCGCTGTAAATCAGGCTCCTTCTCCAGCTTCAGTTGTTCTAACAAGCGGTAGAGAATTGCGAGCGATTCACTCTGCGGCTTGCGCAGGGAAAGACGCGCCCCGATCTGGTTGGCGATAGTGGTCCCGTTATTCATCTCTTTTCCTTATTCTTCGCTGTCGTCATCAGCCCACTCTTCGTCCTGCTCTTCTGGCAGCACATTGAGGGTGAAACTGTAGTCATCGTGATCCCACTCGCATTTGTTCAGAATAACTTTGGGGATCTTCTTCAGCGTCAAATTTGGGAAGTCGGCACCTTCCGCCATAAATGCCTTGCAGCAGATCAGTAGGGTACGGTCAGTACCTACTTCTTCGCCGATCCGCTTGAGCTGGTCATAGGCCAGCGAACCGGTGGTTACGTAGATATGGTCAGTCTCGGTGCTGTAACCATGATTCCAGAACTGGGTTTGGCTTGGTGCATAGGTAAAGCCCATATGCTTGCACACAGCCTCGGCCAGCATTTCGGCGTTATATTCCTTGTTGATCACCCAGTTGCCCCAGTCATCTCTTTTCAGTAAAGAAGGAGCCAAGCGAAGATAACGGAAACCACCGCCACCGTGCCAGTTAACAGCCTTGGAAATGCCACCTTGATCTTCCCCATCAATCACCTTCTTAAGACGCGGAACGATATGGGTGTGGCAGTGCTCACCCAGCTCAACCATTATCCAACGGCGGCCCATTTTGTGCGCAACTGCGCCAGTAGTGCCCGAACCAGCAAAAGAATCTAAAACTAAATCCCCAGGGTTGGAAGATATATGAATAATTCTTGACAAAAGTTCTTCTGGCTTAGGTGTATCAAACGAAATTTCATGCAATAGTTGGTTTATATGTTTTTTAGCTGAATCTGTTGTTCCTACATCATCAGCCTTCCATATTGTTTCAGGTGTAACACCTTTATCTTCTGACTCAGAAAGATATTTTTTTATTCTCGGCGCATTACCTCCACTTTTCCCAAACCATATCCTTCCAGCCTCAATTTCTTGCTTCATTCTAGACTGAGAATATCTCCAGCAGTTTCCTTTTGGAGGACTTACGACATCTCCTGATGGAAGTGTAAGGTCATAAAACTGACTTGATGTCCCATGCCCAGCTTGAGCTAATGCAGATATAGATTGCCATGGACCTCTTGGATCATTATCAGGGTTTTTATATCTAGCTAAAATATCCTTAGTAATAGGAAGTGGGTTTCTTTGCTTATCGAAAATAAGCTTTGATTTAGCATAAACCAAAATAAAGTCATGATTAAATGAGAATACGCGGCGATTCTCTCTTGTTTTTCTTTTTTCCCAAATCATTGTCCCAACAAAATTCTCTCTCCCAAAAATTTCATCACATAAAACCTTTAAGTAGGCATACTCATTGTCATCTATGCTAATCCATATACTTCCATCTTCACGTAATAGTTTGGACAGAAGCAACAATCTATCTCTGATTAAGCTCAGCCATAGGGAATGCTCAAGGCCATCATCATATTCAGAGAATGCAGCCCCAGTGTTATATGGAGGATCTATATAAATAGCCTTTACTTCTCCTACATATTTCTGCTCTAAACCTTTAAGTACCAACAGATTGTCACCATGGATTAGCAGGTTGTCATTGACGGCACGATTGATATCACTCTCGCCGCTCGTAGCGGTCGATGGAACCTGATAAGAGAGGTCCTTATCTTCCAGAAAAATTCGAGGCTCAAGGCGTGGTCGTTTATCCTTGCCAATCCAGGTAAGTTCAAGTTTTTGTTTGTTCATCGTGATTCTAATTCCAATGGAAATTAACGAGGTAGCGCCAGCAGGCGCTCAATCCAGTTATTAAAGTGGGGGCACTGGGCGCGGATAGCATCCAGGCCGATATCTTCAGCAATCAAGGGACCATGCAGTGTCTTTTTGTAGTTCGGCACAAGTGCAAGGATCCGCTTGGAAGGCGCAGTTTGCGGGCTGTTATTGATATGCTCTGGCGAGTCAAACGCAGCACGAATGGCTTCCAGCTCTGCAACTGGATCACCATCATCCAACCAGTCGGCAAACTTGGCGGGAACAGAAAAGAGCAGCGCTTCGAACTCATGCAGTAGCAGATTAGGAATAAAGTTGGTCTCGTCGATATCCTGTTGTAGCGCCAGCTCTATCTGTAACACGCGTTGATGTGCATCCTGCACTTGGTTGTCTAACGCAGGAAAGTCCGTGGGCAAACCGTAGTAGTAGATCAAGGTAGTGACATAGGCTCCTTGATCTTTTCGACACAAGCGGGTGACTTGAGTCTTTACCTTGCCATAGCTGACAATCCCGCCCTTATGTCCCGGACTGGTCTGTGCCAGGATGGGGGTGAGATAAATGCCCAGTGGAGAAAAATATGGCACCAGCAGATCGCGCACAAATGTTTCTTCGGTCTGCCCTTCTACAAAGACCAAAACTCGACTCATGATTGTGGTCTCCCGCCCAGCAGGTTTTTCTTCCACAAATCACCAAGGCTGTAATCTTCTAACCATTCGCTTAATGACGCAGTCTCCAGGCGTTTGAAGGTTGAGGAGCCGCCTTGTTTATCTACCACGATCAAATCCTCGGCATCGAACTGGTTAACAAGCTCGACAGACTGTGTCGAAATAATCAGCTGATGCTCATGACTGACACTCTTTATCAATTCAGCCAAAACATTGATCGCATAAGGGTGTAACCCCAATTCGGGCTCATCCACGATAATGGCGCTGGGCATAAACTCTTCTGGTTGCAACAACACTGTCGCCAGCAAAATAAAGCGCAGAGTGCCATCCGACAACTCACTGGCTTTGAAGGGGATATCGTGATCTTTCTCAGTCCATTCAAACTGAATGCTGTCTTGATTATCTGGCGTTGCTCGCAGGTAAAAGTCACCAAAATAGGGTGCTACCATGCGGATGGTACGTATTATCCGCTTGTAGTGGCTGGGGTGATTTTTTTGTACCCGGAACAAAAAGGCAGCCAGATTAGCCCCGTCCTCTCGCAGATAATCATTATCGTTGATACGGTGGATCTGCTTGACCTTGGCACTTTCGCTGGTGTCATGGAAGTGGTAGACGCGCCAGCGACGCATAATTGGCAAGGTATATTGTTTAATACCGGTTTTATGCTGGTCGGCTTGTGATTCAAAGTGCCCAGATGTAACGCCTTTATCACCACTCATGCTCCACCATAAAGCCTCACGTTGAAACATCATGCGATTATCGTTGGTAGCCTCCAGTGAAAACTTGTAGCCGTTATTGCCGAAAAATAGTTCACCTTTAAGCATTTCACTTTGCTTGCGACCAAAGTGTAACAAAGCATCGGGGCCACCAGCCTTGCCAACCAATGATTGCAAACGGTGATCAAGCAGGGTAGCAATTAATCTAAAGAATCCGATGAAGTTTGATTTACCGGCACCATTGGCACCGATTAGTACATTCATACTGCCCATTTTAAGGTCACAATGAGCAATCGATTTATAGCCATCAATCACTATGCGGCTCAACTGGTCACTACTGGTCACATCCTTCATGCTGCAGCCTCACATTCATTAGCTACGATCTGCCATATTACTGTAAAGACCTCCGTTACGCGGGTTTCGGTGGCCAGGCGTGCTTCAACCTCTTCCAACAGGCGGTCCTCCTCCTGTTCAATCAGTTTTTTCTCTTCGTAATAATGCAGCATGGCGTTATCTCGTTCTCTCTCTAACTGCTTAAGGGCCCTCTTGGCCTCCATCTTCTCCTGTAAGGAGGTCAGCTGCCGGGATGCCTTGCGTGCTTCCTTGATCTCCTGATCCAACTGTTTGATACGCAGGTCCAGAGCAATGCGTTTGTCTTCTGACCAGCGTTCCAGCTTCTCGACTTCTTCGCCATAGTAGGTTTCGTTATCCCGCTCCACCTCACGCAGGAAATCTCCCAGCCGTGTTTGCTGCAGGTCTAACAGGGCTGATGCATCGGGCTCTGGAATGACGAGTGGAGCCTGTGCTAACGGGAGTTGCAACAGCCGCTCGACCGTCTCGCTATGCAACTGCTCGCTATGATGGTTAGTGGCTAGCAGCAGCAATTGTTCACGTCGCTGCGCCTCTGACTCAATGCTCACCTTGATGACTTTGAGCAAACCGCTATTACCTATCTGCCCCTTCACATCAACCCATTGGCCTTGCTCCGGCGAGCGTTCATAAACAAACTGGAGTGCAACAGGTGGTAATGGCACGGTCTTGGCTTGCTCGATCAATGCGGCTCCAAGTCCATCGTGGGGGCGGAAAAACTCGCCTTCCTCAATTTCTGCATTTTGCCAGTTCAGATTGTACTTGTTCCCCAGCCAGACAAAGCCACCCTTGGACTCACTAAAGTCATCATTCCTCTGTAAGGCCATACGCGCCAGCAACAACATCTTGTGCTGATAAGCAGTCAGTTCCTCTGTTGTCTTGCCGCGACGAAGGTTAAGACGATGGACGACCTCTGTATCGAAGTGTTCGAAGAGTGAACGTCTAGTGTCGCTATTTTTGGCTTCCAGATGCTCCCTGAGTTCTTCTTGCAAAGCATTAAATTCAGACTCAATTTGCTCATCACTGCGACAACGCTGGTAGATATCGTGGATCCGGCGCTCAATATCGACGCCAGATTCGATAGAACCAAGTACTTCATCCGAGACCCCAAAGACGCCCTCGAAGAGTTGGAATTTCTGGCTAAGCAGCTCAAATACGCGCTCATCGGCGCGGTTGCCTTTGTTGATGAAATTGACCACGACCACGTCATTTTTCTGACCATAGCGGTGAATGCGACCAATGCGCTGCTCTACCCTCTGCGGATTCCATGGCAAGTCGTAATTGATCAGCAAGGAGCAGAACTGTAGGTTAATACCTTCCGCACCGGCTTCGGTACAGATCATCAAGGTGGCATCATCGCGGAATTTCTCAACCAGAGCGGCTTTCATGTCTGCTGTTTTGGAGCCAGAGACACGGCTTGAACCTCGATGACGTTCAAGCCAGTCCTGGTAGATCTGTTTCGACACCGGGTCGCTGTTACTACCATTCAGCATCACGATTTGGCCGTCATAGCCTTGGGTGGCTAACATCTCTGCCAACCATGTTTGCGTTCGAACCGATTCGGTAAAAATCACCGCCTTGCGTGATCCACCTAGCTCAGCCGTTTTTTCAAATGCACGCTCGAGAACGCGAACAAGCGCATCAGCTTTGGCATTGTTCGAAATACTACTCGCAATGCCTTGAAAATCCTTAAGTAGATCAATTTCGGCCTGCAGGGCTTGTGGGTCGATCAGCTCCTCGTCACCAATCCCTTCTTCATCCTGAAGGTCAGAGAAATGCTCATAATCTGCCAAGGCATCAAGCAGGGGCAGCTTTTTTTCCAGCCGTGCAATCATGGTCTGTAAAGTACCTTGAATTGCATGCGAAGAGGACGCCAGAATTTTACGAATAACCAGCGTCACCAGATGCCTAGCACCGCTTTTGATTGCCAGCAGATCTTCACGCTGCAGGTACTCGGATACTTGCCGGTACAATTGCTCTTCTTGCGCTGACGGTCGATAGTCCTCAGTCATTGAATAACGGCGAGTAAAGCTGATCCCGCCCTCTTCTTGGACCTGACGTCTAAGAGTGCGATAACAAACCTTGCTCAATCGAGTTCGCAGCATAGCCAGTTCAACTGGCTCCAGTTGCTGCCGACCATACCGAGCCTTAAACGATGGTAAATCGCCAAAAAAGTGCGGGTCTAAGATGGATACAAGTCCATACAACTCCAGCATGCTGTTCTGCAATGGCGTGGCGGAAAGAAGGACCTTCTTGATGCCCATTAAGGCGTTATCAAGCACCTTGGCTGTTTTGGCCCCATCACTTTTATAGATATTGCGCAACTTATGCGCTTCATCCATGACGACGAGATCCCATGGGATGCGCTGTAGTTCGGACTCTTTCCGAGCGGCAAACTCGTAGGAACAGATACAGATTGCTGGCTGACCAAAGGTACATTCCATATCAAACGGATTGGCTATCCCTGTCTTTTTCGCCGCATTGAAGGACTTGGCCTCCATGATGAAAGAAGGGAGCGAAAACTTCTCTTCAAGCTCTTGGCTCCATTGTTTGCGCAAAGTCGCAGGGGCGATCAAAAGCAACTTTCGCCGACGTTCAGCCCATTTTTGCGCCAAAACCAAGCTGGCCTCGATCGTTTTTCCCAATCCAACCTCATCGGCCAGAATAACGCCATTAGACAACGGGGAAGCTAAGGCAAACATCGCCGCCTCAATCTGATGCGGGTTCATGTCCACCTTGGCACCGGCCATCGTTTTAGTTAACGATTCTTCCGCCTTGCCCTCCAGGGTCAGGTTATGGGCAAGCCAAGCCTGTTGATGTGGTGAATAGAATATCATTCCTGATGGCCTTCTTGCTGTGCAGTTTTACGCTTGAGGGGGTGGAAAAGCTCCTCGTTATGAACTGCCAGAAAATCCCCTACAGCTTGGCGAATAAGCCATGAGATAGACACCTGATTGCTTTCAGCTATCCGTTGTAAGGATTCGAGCTGGGAATGAGATAAAGAGACAGTCGTTCTGACGGATTTCATAGCGCCTCTTCCAACAAGTGATACGAGATGCATCACATTACATCACGAAGTTACCCTTATAACACTCAATATTTTGACAATGTGAACTTCTTTGAAAGGATGCCCTTCCATCATTATCTGACTATTGCACAATCTCTTGCTGCTATCCTTTCCAATGTCCACTCCTGTACTTCACTTTCGCCCCATGCTAAAGCTCTATCGCCTAGGGAGATCGACTTAGGGAAAGTGCATTCATCGATGTATTTGTAGATGGTTGAACGAGCAAGGCCGGTGAAGTCGATACCTTCTTTTAGTCTGATTAATCTCGTTTTTTGAATCCTCTAGTTTAGTTTAAACCATGAGGAGTGGCGGTTACCTTTAGCTGTGAAATTTGGCGGTCTCCAACTTTTTACACATCTATATCACCTCTGTGCTGTAGCTGATTAATGGCTCAGCCAAGCAGCTGGTAGCATTGAAGCCACCAGCTGCTTTTGCCGATTAATTTAATAAGGAGGCGTTATGCCTATTGCATTTATTGCTGGCTTTGTCGTCGGCGTGGGTATCTACCGAGTGCTTAAGGAGTCTAATGATGTTTAATTGGGTGATGAACCGGCAAGCATCTGAGTTGTTTTTGTTAGGTGTTGTCGCTGGCTTTAAGTGGGCGCTGGACCATGACCATTAAGGTGAGTGTCTAAACCAATGGGGGTTAACTACCCCCTTTTTTATGCACTGAACGAAACTGCTAACTAAGGTTTAACAGCTGGTGTCATCAAGAAGACCATATTCTTCATCCCGCGCGGCAATGCGTGCCAAAATCCATTGTTGTACTTCGCTTTCAACCCATGCGACGGCTCTGCCGCCTAAGGAAACCGCCTTAGGAAAAATACCTTCGTCGATGTATTTGTAGATAGTGGAACGGGCCAGGCCTGTGCAAGCGATAACGTCTTTTAATCTAATGAGTTTTTGAGGCGATGTCATGGTGAGCTCCTGGTGTTAGTTTCATTCTATTACCAGTGCTGGTATTTTTTTACTGGCGGGTAAAATCCACTGCGTGGATCTCGCTTCCTCCCCTAACAATCCTGCTTAATCCCCCCGTAAAACCTCGATTGGAAACGATTACAGATATATATCACTCCTGTGCATAAGCCCATTAACGCTTTCAAGGAGCCTGATATGTCAACAAAAGCGACGCACATAGAACCAGTTACTAACTCCGTGAGTCACTGGCCACAAACAACAGAAGAGGTCCTCGCCTCTGCCGCCAATATCATTGCCGAGCGTTATGTTAAGAAGGACGCCTATACCAATCCACAGGCAACTAAGGATTTTTTAACTTACAAACTCGGCGGTTATGAGCGGGAGGTGTTTGCGGTGATGCTGCTGGATAACCAGCATCAATTACTTGAATTTAAAGAGTTGTTCTTTGGCACCTTAGATGCCGCCAGCGTCTATCCCCGAGAAGTAGTTAAAGCTGTGTTGGCCGTTAATGCGGCGGCGGTCATCTTTGCCCACAACCATCCATCCGGCGAGTCTGAACCTTCGGCTGCAGATAAAAACATCACTAAACGGTTAACCGACGCACTGGGACTTATTGATGTGCGAGTGCTTGACCATATTGTGGTTGGCCGTACGCCAGTGTCCTTTGCTGAGCGAGGCTTACTCTAGCCCCGCATTCAAGCTGCTTTTTATCACTCCCAATTAAGGAGTCCAACATGATTGAATTTACCGACAGCTTTTCGCAGGCCTGCGTTGCTGAGGCCTGCGCCGCGTTTCCAGAACTGCGTAACCGATTAGTGATTGAGTTGATTTTGCCGATGTTTGTGCGGCCACTTAATGCCATGGGCCAAGTGATTGGCAAGCCAATTGTGGCACCTAATCCAAAGCTGCATAAAACCGTATTGAGTGTGTTTCACCGTGATGTGGTTGAGCACTTGCCCAAGGAGATCAGCTTTTGCCGCTATGTTTGCCCCTGTGACACTTATGGAGTGCCTATGGGTGAATGGCAACGGGTGATCAACGGCGTGTACTTTAACCATGGCAGCAATGAGCAACCCAATTGGAGCGTCCATACCTAATTTTGCAAACCGTTACCTAAACGTCATCTAGTCCACTAATCACTTGTATTTATCACTGCTTTAGCTCACCAGCGAACAAGCAACCCACTCCTAAAGTTTCACCCTTTCAACCATAGAGGTTCCTATGACAACCCTAAAACTTTTCGATATTGAGCACGCCTGGGGTCTGCCCCGTAAAATATCTCCCCGCTTTGGTGCGAGACTGATTTTGCGTGGTCTGCATTTGGATTATCTCAATGACAGAGCAAGTTTTGTCGGTGAGTTTTCCCCTGAAGTACGCAAACGCTTCAATCACGCCTTTCCGAAATTGGTTAAACAACTTGAGCGGTTAGTCGTCACCGGTGAGATAGATGCCACAGAGCAGCACTGCGTCACCATTGAGTACGATGACTTTACCTGTGAGGCCGATACCTTAGGCAGCCATGGTTATTTGTATATTGCTGTCTATCAAACCGCTGACAAACCACTACCCGCATTAACATACAGCCCTTCGATAACATTTTAACACCAAAGCACATTCTAAATACCTCATCACGCTCCATCAGACTCGTTTCACGCAATCGTTACCCCACCAGCAAACACAGCAGAGCCCAGGAGTTTTAGCTCCTAGGCTCTTGCGTGTGCGCATAAATCAAAGAAGGAATATCCCATGAAGTTAATCATTAACCGTAACCAACTGCCATTAATGCCTAATCGTTTTTACCAAGTCATTGAAAAGGAGCTGGCTAACGTCGATCCAAAAGACGCCAACGCCATCACCCTTAATTTTCGAGATCCAGATTACAGCGCCGAAGATGGTGGCTTTCATCCCGTCGAAGTCCGGCTTGAGAAACAGCAAGAACATTGGCGCTTAGTGTACGTCACCGACTTTGCTTTTCGCGGCCATCCCTTCCCTGAGCTCGTTAAAGACATCGATATCTGCTTTAACAGCAAGCAGGTCTATAGCCTGTTTGGTGGCTGGATTGGCGAGCGGGAATGCAGAGCATTAATCGATTTATTTACCCAAAACTTTGCCACATATTTCGATATGGGGGTTTACAAGGTGAAGGTCAGCTTGGACTAAACCACTTAGCCAAATGAAGTTCCCAGAATCCTAAAACGGGAACACTCAAACCATTGCCCCATAAGGCTTTTTGCAACGAAAGTGCCCAAAAACACGCTATAGCAAAAAAGAGGAACATGACCATGCCTGAGGTTCACGCGGTTCAAGATCAAGACACCGTTAAGCTTATCAGCTATCTACTCGAAAGACAGTTTAGTCAGCAACTGGCCGATGTGTGGAATATCGGCCTTAATCTCGCCCTGCGGATCTCTGACTTACTCTCGATTAAGTTCAGTGATATCCACGGCGATAGACTTATCATTAAGGAATCCAAAACTGGCAAAATCGCCAACATCAAGCTCAACTCAAAGACGCTGGAACGGGTACAGCGTATTGCGCGCGAGCATCCTAACCATATCTATCTGTTTCAGTCCTACCGTAATCAACGAGCGAAAAACATCAAACCCGCGCCTTTGTCACGGCGCTATATTTGCCGCGCCCTAGCGATGATTGGGGAAGAGCTCAAAATCGCCTTAGGCACCCACTCAATGCGTAAGACGCGAGGCTATTTGCTTTATCAACAAACCAAAGATATTGGCCGAGTAATGAAGATGCTCAGGCACAGCGCCGAAGAAACTACCCTGCGCTATATCGGTATTGAGCAGGACGATATTGATAAGGACTTTGTCGAGCTAGAAATCTAACCCGCGCTTACCTCTTACAAGATAGCGCCTCCCCTTAAATCCTCACACAGCCAACTGACTATCAATGCGAACACGTACAGCCTTACCAAGGCTGCATAGCGAAATAGCTCGTCGCAACGATGAAACCCTGGCTAAGGAAAATATTCATGCAAGTACTACAACCTGGCGATCACCTCGTCACCAATATCGATTTTCTTGGCTTAACCGAACACCATGGCCTCTATGTTGACCATGGAAATGTTATTCACTTATCTAAACATGGCATTATTGAGGAAATCGACCTGCAGCGATTTGCTGATGACCATAGTGTCAGAGTGAAAAAGTCCACGCTGTTTCCTCATCAAGCCATTGAGTTTGCACGCAGTCAGCTGGGTCACACACGATACGGCGTTGCCACCAACAATTGTGAGCAGTTCGTCAATGAATGCTTAGAAGGGAGCAGCACCTCCAATCAAGTGAGTAATCTCACTCACCTTGCCCTGCAAGGCTCTGCCAGAGCAGGCTTGCTGGGAAGCACTGCTTCAAAGCTGACAACGGGGACAGTCGCAAACCTTGTGTTAGCCTCTACCGCCATCAAAATGACCGGCGAATACCTAGTGCTACCCGACAACGTCAACACGCTACTAGGGACACCAGGAGATCTTGTTGCTAAACCTGCTGAATGCCTACTAAAAGGCACCACGCAAACCCTGGGTGAGAGTTATGATTGCTTAAGCCAAGGTAAGATTACCGATGCAGGGATCAAGCTTGTCACAGGCAGTTTAGAAACTGGCTTAAACACGGTTTTGACAGTAGCTGAGGTAGGGGTTAATGGCGTAAAGGCCGGTGCTGAACTGATATCCGATGCATGGCATTGGCTAAGGTCATAAGTATTAGAGTCATCTCTTTAACAACGAAGCGGCCTTCAAGCCGCTATCGTTGACATACCGAAGGAGCTATAAAGATCGAGTCCCACAGCTAAGCACCTTTCTTTTTTAGCTTAAACCTTAAGACGCTAATCACTCTGTCACCACGTTTAAATACGGCTACAACCGAATGAACGTGTTCTATCACCATAATGCTTGGTCTCTAGCTTTGCAAAATAGCTCAAGCGGAAGAAAGCACTTGCAAAGGTTTGGAGATAATTCGGTGCGTTACGATTGATGTAATAAACTGGCGTATCCTCTGGAAAATGGACTAAATGCCGCGTACTGAAATCATCGAGCCCTAAAGCACTGGCCCAGGCTTCAACAATCTTAGTACTCAGGTTTTGTCCACTTCGATTGTAATTACCGAGATGGTTATAAGCATCGTTATTGAGGAAGATAGCGCTATGGTAATGGTCTGTATCGGCATCAGCTCGCTCCCTTGCCCAAATAGTGCGTTGAGTACAAGGATGCACCCGTTTACCCTCACGGCCCTTGATAAGCCTGTCATGCTGGATTTTAGCATTCAGAGATTTAAAGAATTTGCTGATCACCGTTGAATCATAAACTATAGGTGAGTCGCGAAAATTGAGCTGTGGTAGATGCAAATCAAACCGCACCATAAAGGTACGAGGGTGCTCATTCAGAGCAGCCTGTAAGGTCTGTAGAATGGCGCTTAAGTAATCAGCGCTTAGTGGCCTAGGATAAACATTGAGGCCTTGGTATTGGCCATTATTGATGACAGTAAGGTTAGTGTTTAAGGTGTGACGTGAGTACATATTGATATCCCATATTGGTTAAGTTACATAACGTATGGGGTCTGTGTAATTTATAACTCAAAAGCCCCAAAGGGCTTGATATCACTTGCAAAGGTTAGCTCGCCTTTGATGGCAGCTAACCCTGTATGTTCATGGGTAAGGTAGTGTTAGACATACTAGTTGAGTGAATACTATCGAGTATTAGTCATAACTACAGAGTTATAGTATTAACAAACAGACAATCACAATAACTGAAATCCCCGTCAATCATTGAGTAGTAGATCGGGCGTGCAAGGGCAATTAGAGCGCACCTTACTCGATGATTAAATTATTTCTACATTTTCTATTAAGCCAACGCAGAGCAATATCCCCTATTAAACACACTAGTAACTGGCAATTAGCAAGCATAGTTCCCCATCTAAAATCGGTTCCGACATGCCGTCCATAGCTTTGACCATATTAAGCAATTATTTAAGGTAATAACCTCATAAGAATGCTTGATTATCGTTCTTAGCCTTACTAAACGTAAGTATCTCAATAAATATACCATCAAAAACTCTACATGAATCTACTAAAAATATTTATAAAATAAACTAAAAATACTTGTTAAAAACACCAAAAATACTACCATGTAGTTATAGAAACAAAGTAGAAAATGCTAATGAAAATCAATATTGACAACATATTTCTTACCGCTTCCTCTCAAAGAGAGCTGTGGTATTACTTCATTCAACTAAATTTTAAACTGGGAACCCAATACCAATGTACAGCACCCATCGACTTTGTTCATTTTTATGAATACTTGAGAAGTACACATCAAATTACTCCACAAGAACTGGCAAAGCTTAAGGAGACGTTTGAGAAAGAAGGGCAACTGCAACCAGATGAATTTAAATGGCTTGATAAAAAAGAAGAAAGATTTTGGAACTGGGCATGGAGTTTCCTAAAAGTATACTCTCAACCTAATAGTTATCCCTCAGAACAAGGGCTCCACGCCTTTACAGGCTACCCATATGGATATCACATGGATAATTTTAAATCAAATTATCCCATAATTAGAATCGATTACCGTGCTTTCGATAAAGATGTAACAGACTTAACCAAAAGGATTGAGCAAATTAAACTGGCATTTAAGTCAGGAGAAGCAGACCTACAAAGCCAAAGAGAAATCATCCAACTAATTCACAACCTTTGGAAACCGATTTTTAATAATAAAATAATTACAAAGTGGTTAGAAATAAAGGACCAAATCCAAGTTGATTGGGTGTGGGACTACCTACAAGCCCTCGAAAACCCTCCTCACAAAAATACACTATGGCTCCCTAGTACTGACGCTGAAAAATACTCAGCAATTGTATCATTTTTTGACTTGATTGAAGAAGATGACACTAAACAGCTGATCACTATGAAAATTAAAAAGGCGTGGAGTCAAAAGAAATTCAGGGACAAATCTGAAGGTAAAAAAGCATATAGCATAAGTATGAGTACAAAAACAAAGACTAGACTAAACCAACTTGCAGACCATTATGATCTTAAAATTACTGATATAATTGATAAACTTATTCAGGATGCACATAAGACAATTAACAACTGATAGGCGCCATACTAGTGGTGGGTATATCGGTGGGTATCAATGCGAATTACCACAGGACAAAACATGCTAGTCATTGTTAAATAATGACTTTATTGTAAATAAAAATATTCAGATCCAAAACGTTGAGTAATGATAGTTAACGCGTTTTAGATACCAAAAAGCCCTTAATGTAAGGGCTTTTTGTATTTTATGGCGCAGGAAAAAAACCTTTACAAGCTTGCTTGCGTAGCAGCATAGACAAAGAAATTGGGCGACTACCGGGTATAGCTAGCCATTGCTGGGCATACGCAAACTGATGAGAGCCTGTGGATGATTTGGTCAATTCACGCACAAGGTAGCCATTCATATAAACATCAAGCACTGCCATTACCACTCCTCCTTCCATTCTTGCTCAGGCACTGTGGCGTTATCATGGCGGCGCTCATCCACCAGCTGTGGATTCCGAACCTTTATATCTAGCTCTAGGTTTAATGCAGAAAGGATCTTAAACAGCGTTTCTAATTTGGTCGAATCCGGGTTCAACTCAAAGCTTGAAACGGTATCCTGGCGAATACCTACCTTGCTCGCCACCTTGCTTTGCGAGAGCTGCGCGTTCAGCCGCGCATCTTTTAGATACGTACTCAACTGCTTTGCGTTGGTCACCTTCATGATAGCTTTACCTTTAAACTGTTCTTAACTCTTACTGTACACGCTAAGCAGGTAAGTCAAAGTTTACACGCCTAAACCGTTAAAAACACATTCACACGCTATAGGCGTTAAACATAGTTCACCCGCTACGGCGGGTAGCCTGACCATAAAAGACAAAAGAAATGGGGGGAGTCATTGCCAAGGAGCGCTGAATTTAATTGAAATGCAGAACCGACATTCAGTTTCAAATGTCGAATAGTGTGTTGTCGTGTTCAACTACAATCTAATAAACAAAAAACCTTATTTATCATGAATTTATCTTGGCGACTCAATCTAATTCACTTTTAATAAAGCAAAACACATCACTCGATCACAGCGCCATAGCTATTGGCATTAAAATAACTAAATCAAAGCGATAGCATAATTTTCTGTAACGGTTCTAACCGCTTAATCAGTGCTTTACGCTGTTTATTTTTGCTAATAAAAACATCAAAATTTTGTTTAAACTCGCTGGAAGATTGTTTTAGTTGATAAGCATCGAACAACACTTGCAAGGTACGGCCGGCATTATCATAGCCACTGGCACACCCACGAGCAGCCTCCTCAAAAGCACTATCCCAATGGCTTTGATGCGCTTTATAAACCGCTTCAAGATGTTCATTACGCAATAACGTCTCACGGGCAAGACGCTCGGCCTCTGCCATGCGCTCTTCTTGCATCACTTCTTTTTCTGCTACATGCCAGAAGGGATGCAACGATGCAACTGTTACCCAGTCGGAGTACTCTATTGGTGTTTCTTGCGTTCTGAGGAGCGCATACGCATCCGCCGCAAATATTTTCCCTTCATCAAATAAGCAACAAAGCAACGCGTCCTTCTCGGCATCCGTTAGCTTAGCCACCTGCTGCTGTGCCGTTAATACTGTGGGTTGAGGAACATGTGCAGGCATTGACTGCAGCAAAAGATGTAAAGCACGTATCGATGGTAAAGGGATGTCAAAGAGTGTGGTAAATGCCAATTGCGCCTGGGTTAACTGGTGAAAATCAAAGGCTATAAGCGGCAAGGGCTCTAAGGCCATATCATCGTTGGCTTGGCTTAACCAATGAAAATACAAAGCACGATAATCGCCAGTTAATAGTTCTGTCCTTAGTGCCACCAAATGCAGCATAAAGGATTCGGCACTCTCATCGTCGCGGTAGCGATAATCATCTTCTAAAGTAAATATCAGTAATTGGCTCTGCTTATTCTCGACAAAAGACACATAAAAGTCAGCATTTATTACCTTGAAATCACAGGGGATTGTACCGGCTGGCAATTTAAGATACGCATTCACTTGCCCCCAATTGGTGTAATAAAAGCCAATATCAAAAAAATCCATCATTAAGGCTTCTGGATCGGCACTTAAATCACCGTAATGATATTGAACACAAAAGGAGTGGCTGGTGATCTCTGCTCGGCTAGAAATATTCCTTAATCTATTCCGCTGCGGGACCGACAAGCTACTGTTAACACATTCGAATCGATAATACTGATATTCACTCATAGCTAACTCACATTGATTTTCTAGCGCTGTCTTAATGCAGCTGGCCAAACGAACAGATATAGGTATAACTAAATTTTAACTAGGCGACTCAGAAAGCTGAAGACAACTTTTGTGCTTGTTGTTCAGCCTGACTACACTCATAAACAATCCTGAATATGTCACTCGGTTGAGGTCACTAAAATTGGCAGCGGCTAAAATCCCTCTCTTTTATGACGATAGAGAACATGCAGAAAAAATCATCTATGAGCTGTCACTGCACGAAGATCTCTCACTCATCAAAAAACACCTAAAATTGGGTGATTATCAACTCAATGGTTGGCTGATTGAACGTAAAACGTTGCCCGATCTCGTGCAATCATTATGCGATGGGCGCCTATTCTCACAGGTGGCCAGATTAGCCCAGAGCCCAAATCATACCGCCCTGCTTATCGAAGGTTATACACAAGATATCGCATGTTACCAGATACGCAGAGAAGCGTTAATCGGGGCGCTGTGCTCGATTTCAATCAATTTCCACATCCCAATACTGCGCAGTCTATCGCAAACTGAAACAGCCAAAATTCTGTATTTTTGCGCCACTCAGTTAAACCGTAGAGAACATGAATTAACCCTCACGGGACGTAAGCCCAAACGCAAGAAAAATCAGCAATTATTCATCTTGCAAAGCCTACCCGAGGTAGGCCCTAAACTCGCCAATAAACTTTTATGCCATTTCGCCAGTGTCGAGGCAGTCGTAACAGCATCTGAAGAGGCATTGATGCAAGTGGGTGGTATAGGTAAAAATAAAGCAAGTAAGATCCGTGAAGTGCTGACTCGCTAAGTGACTTCACAGCATAAGCTGAGTGCCTGTTGACTTACCCGAACAATAAACTATATAGCTCTTGGTGCGAACTCACTTGATAGTTCGGGGCGATACCGGCAGGTACGTCGTGGCCGTGGACGTTATACCAGCAAGTATGAATACCGGCATTGATACCGCCTTGGATATCTGAATGTGGGTTATCACCGACCATGAGCACAGAATCGCGCTCAGGATGACCCATGAGCTCGAAAGCATGTTCGAAGATGCCTACATCGGGTTTGGCTATGCCGACTTTTTCTGAAATCACTAAAATATCAAAATGATGCTGCAAGCCTGTACGCTCTAATCGCACGGTTTGTAGTTCAGTGAAACCGTTGGTGATGATGCCCAATTTAGCTTTACCTTGCAGCGCGGCTAATAACTCGCGAGCACCGGGTAGCGGCGAACAAATTTCGGCCATTGCTGATAAAAAGGCACTATTGAGCGTCATGGCCGTGACAGATAATTTGGCTGCCCAAGGCTCGAAACGTATGGTCTGCAACTCGGCGGCAGTTATTTTGCCATCTTGATAATCGACCCAAAGCGGTTTGTTAACTAACTGATACTCGTCAAAATCGGCTTGGGTAAAATCGACCCCAAACTCACTAAACATCAACTTAAGCCCTTTTAAGGCATCAAAATAAAATAGGGTTTCATCGGCATCGAACAAAATCCATTGGTAAGGCAAGGACATAGGAACTCTCTTTCTGACAAAATAGCTAAAACCCATCCCCATGCCGTTCAGTGGCATCGAGAATGGTACATCGGCGATTGCGGCAATGCTGTGGCTAGCTGCCGAGCAGTAATCAAGATAAGCGATAAACATGAGCGATGAGCCCGAAAATAACTAGGCTTCACTGTCGACACCCGCAATCAGCAAGTGCATTAGTCTACCTTGCATCAAGGGCGATGATAACCACGATAATAAAAACTGACTGTTGAGGTATCATCAACAATAATGGCAGGGGAACGCGATAATCTAAGGACACCATGGAGCACTTTTCGGCACTACCTATCTTTGTCACTATCGTGGAATGCGGTAGCTTTTCACTGGCAAGTCAAAAGCTTGGGCTGAGTAAATCGGCGGTGAGTAAACGCATTACCCTATTAGAACAAAGTCTGGGTATTCAACTTTTGCACCGTACCACTCGCAGCTTGAGTCTTACCGAAGCGGGCGCCCGCTACTTCGACTATGTTCGCCCTGCAGTTAAACTCGCAGAGGAAGGATTGGACGCTATTTCAGAGCTACAGCAAGCGCCTCAGGGCAATTTGCGCATCGCTGTCCCTATGGTATTTGGCCGCTTGCATATCGCCCCTTTAATCCCCGAGTTTCTGCGTCGTTACCCGAAAATACAGCTGCAAATGCAGATGGATGATAAGACCACCGATTTAATTGCTGGCGGATTCGATCTGGCGATTCGCATCGGCGAACTGCCAGATTCAAGTCTTATTGCCCGTAAAATTGCCCCTTGTTTAAGTGTGATTTGCGCGTCACCCGAGTATCTTGCTCGCCACGCTGCGCCACAAACGCCACAGCAACTCAGCCAACATAACTGTTTGTTCTACTCATATTTTCGTGATGGTGTTGAATGGACCTTCTTAAGCCCACAGGGCCCCACTCGTATCCAGCCGAACGGTAACTACCAAGTCAATAATAGTGATGCCATCCACCAAGCCACACTCGATGGTTTAGGCATAGCCAACCTGCCCCGTTTCATGGTCGACACCGACTTACAAACAGGCCACCTACAAGCCTTGCTCGCAGACCATCCCCTCCCAGAACATGGCATCTACGCGGTTTATCCGCAGCGGAAATATTTGCCGACTAAGGTGAGTGTATTGATCGAGTTTTTGATGGAGTTGTTGGTGAATGGCAACTTAGGGTAAATTTCAAAGTTATAGAACAATTTTATGTAGTGGTTCTAACTGATTGAAAATAAGCCACTCTCAATGCTACATTAAAGGGCGATTTAATAACCAAGGATGGAGAATGAACCAAGAATCACTTTTTGAAGATCTACCTGAAGTCGACTCAGGTAAATATGAAGCAAGCATGTTATCCAATCAGAAGTTTTGTGATCAAGTAGAACAATCCCTTGTGGCGCTAGGCTTCCGTGAAGTACAAGGTGTTCCGTCTCAAAACGAGTTCCTTAAAAGTGTGCCTTATACAGATATGTATGGTGGAATTCGAAAAGCAGCATTCTTAGTACAACATCAAACACTAGGAGCAGTCCGAATTGAAGCTCACAAGCAAGAGCAAAGCGGCTCTGTCGATCAAAAATTTCCTTTTTTCCTAGAGTCTCTTCGCCTCGCGCCAGAGCACAATTTAGTCATTTTACTAGGTGGAAAAGGCTATAAACAAAAAGCTTTTGACTGGATAAAAACTGCTGCAAGTAATATTCAAGACAAACAAATCAAGGTCTTTAGTGACCTTGATGAATTTATTAGTTTTTTCGTTTCAAAATAACCAAAAGGGTCGAACAATTCCGACCCTTTCTTTTACTAAATCACACCAATCCCGCAATCTATCAAGTACTTATAAGTATGATCATAAAAATTTGGATCTCGAGTCTCATCTGATTTATCGCCTTTAGGAACGAATATCACCATGCCCTGACGAGCCCGCGTCAACAATACGCGATAAGCATTTTCAAGGTATTTTTGCCGAACTAATTGGCTTCGTTTTTGCCATTTCGTTCCTACAAACTGCCAGTGCTCAAATGCTTGAGCATTGAAACGGTAATCTGCATCCCAAGCCACAACGCACCAGTCTAGCTCTAGCCCTTGTACATCAAATTCAGTAGCAACATCCTCTAAAAATTCGGCAGAACGAATATCATCGGCCCCACTTAAAAACCACTTAGCAGGGTCTATCTTGTTCTTAACGAAAATACCCTCAGCTTTAAGCCTAATACCGTTAGAAGAAGCAAGCAGCCCCATGGACTCGTTGGCTCGTTTGTGCAGATTAACCCAAGCTTTGGCTTTAGCTATATCCCGAGTGACTTTGATTGGGTAGACATGCTCTATCTCTTTATAGAGGCTAACTGCAAGTCCGCATTGCCCAGAAACGAAGTAATGAACAAAGCTCGATAACTTTTCAGCGCGGAAAGATCGCATGGATGTGGCAAGATGTAAGTTAGGTAAGATATTCGCCCTTGAAACCGAATTCAGGTCTACGCCCATTGAGACATACTCACCAGACAATAAAGCGGTGGAAAAATAGACATCCCAATCTAAGAACCTGTCCTTAAGTGCGTCCAACCAACCTGCTAGACCTGCCTCACCTTTATTAATCTCCTGCCCACCACCGACTAGTGCAATAATAAATGCCCAGTCTTGACGACGGTCCATTACTTCGATGAGAAACTCAGGCTCTGATTTATCAAAGTCGACAATACCTCGCTTACGACGCATAAAATCGCTTGCCTGCTCTTTATCCCACGCCCGTTGAGCCTCATCAAATATGGCCACTTTTTCAGGCGGCACACCACCATTCAGATATTCATCCCTAAAGCGATGGATATTTTGAATAAATGATTCAGTCTCCTTTCTGGTTGCGCTGATAGAATCACCAGTTCTAGAAGATCTATCCCTAGCTAAGGCTTCCTGTAATACCGTCACTAAAGGCCCATTACCACTGAGGAAAACAGAATACTCGTTCTCTTCCCTGTTTGCGTGAATACTCGCAATATTTAGCCCTACAAGGGTTTTTCCCGCCCCCGGAACACCGGTAACGAAACAAATTATTTTTCGCTTATTGATACGAGCATCGTGAATCAACTGAAGTAATTGCTGACTCGTTTGTCCAAGATTTTGAGTGTCTGCTTCACTACGAGCTATATCTTCGACTTTATGCTGCGCATATAGCGCTTGCGCCGCTTCGATAATTGTTGGTGTCGGCAAATAGCCAGAATCAGCCCACAAGTTTGGGTCAAAAGTAGGTTGATTCAACCGTTCAGCGATTTGGCGCATTCTTGAAAACAATTCACTGGGTGAAATACACAAGGTCGAAGCAACATTATCGTCGGCGAATTCTGGATTTTTCGATTGGCTCATCGCTTTGGTGGCGACAAGCAGAGGAACTAGATATTTATCATGACTACCGCGATGAAAGTTCTTTAAATCTAAAGCATATCCATGAGTTTGCCTCATATCTGCAGCGGTAAATACTTTTGCGCCAACTTTAAACTCTACAACAAAAACAATCCCTTTAAATATAATCACGACATCGGCACGTCGTCCCATTCGTGGGATCATAAACTCAATGAAAATATGCCCTTCCAGCTCAACGCTCTCGGCCAAGGAACGTTTGAGAACTTCAATTTCAGTACACCAAGCACGAGTTTGCGTATGCAATAAATGCTGAGTATGGAAACGTGATATCTGCCCGATAATCGCATCGGGCTCATCAGATAGAAAATCTTTAAAACTCGCCAAATAAAATGCTCGTTGAGTCATAATGATCCCTCAACGGTAAAATCAAGAAGTTGTTTCGCCGGGATATCTAAAGCACTGGCAAGCTTAAAAAGATTAATCAAACTAACATTGCGTTGCCCACGTTCAATGCCGCTGACATAGGTTCTGTCCATGTCAGCTTTTAATGCAAGCTGCTCCTGAGAAAAAGATCTCTCAAGTCGCAAACTTTTTAGATGAGTACCGAATGAGGTAAGCAAATGATCTTCCATGAATAATCCTTTGAAGAGTTTTCATGATGATCTTTACTTGTAGACAATACGTCTACGGACTATGAGTCACATTCAATACCTAGCACTTAATGATTTTGACATAACATCGCACAGAGTAATCACTCACAAAATACAAAATGGTTGTTGCCGCTGATTACATTTAGACAGCAGATTTACCAACCACTCGACAATAAGTATTTGGTACTTCGGCCGCAGGAATTGCCTAGCTATTCCAGAATTCAACATCACGCAGCTCGACCAATTGAGCTAGATGACGGGCGACTCACATTAGCGACCTTTTGATTGAGGTTCACTTATTCGCCTCACATTATGAGTCGAATAGCGCTAATATTCGCCTCATCAATACCAACATGGCTATGCAATGCAGGGAAATGAGCCTTGTTGGTAATCCGGAAGCTCAGTTTCTAAGCCTTATGAGCTTCCACACTTACTATTATTGTGCAGCGACACTTCACTTATCACACAATACGGTGCGCCTTTACTGGGTGCATTGCCGTGGTGCGTGACTTTTATGTATAGCCACCGACAAAGCCTTCGTGCTGAGATATACTGTCGCCGCTGATTTGACACGCCAATGCGAAACGCCGATGTGAAAACTCATTGCTTACACTGCACCGCTTGCACACACATTCTGAGCCCAATCTATGCCTGATAATGCCAACAATTCAACAGCTTCTGCTCACGCACAATGTTCTGCTAATGCACAGCGTACTGTTGATGCACAACATATTGGCAATGCAGATCATGCCGCAAATACGCAGCACACTGGTCATTCACAGATTACCACGCCAGATAAGATGAATCCTGCAAAGTCGAGTGCGCTCGGTGGTGAACAGGCAAGTGTAGAAAAACAGAAGGTCTTTATCATAGGCCTACCGCGTACGGGCACGACAAGTGTGAGTGTGGCGTTGTTGGAGCAAGGGCTTAAAGTGGCGCACATGGCCTTTACTAAACAGGCATTTATGCTGGCCGATGCGATTTCTGATGTGCCCTGTTTTAGTGATTATCGGCAGCTTGATGGTCTATTCCCGCAGGCCAAATTTGTCTACCTCGAGCGTGATATGGCGAAGTGGGTGCCTTCAATGCAAATGCTACTGGGTAAAATGCTGCCGCATTTAGAGGAAAAATCGGGACGATTCCACCCGATTATGAAACGCAGTTTTCGGCACACGTTTGCTATCAATAAAGTGGCGGATCCCGTAGACGAGGCACATCTTATTGCTTGTTATCAAAGGCATCAAAACGAAGTGCTCGCTTACTTTCATGGCCGAGAAGATTTTATCTCACTCGACATAAGCCATGCGGGGAGCTTGAGTCGCTTGTTGCAATTTTTGGGGTTAACTACGGATTGCCCAACCTTAGGTCAAGTGACAGATAGAGCATTCTCGGACTCTCAAATAAAAAGTGCACCAAACCAGATATCACAGGAAGGAACGAGTCAGGAAAAGGCAGCCGTTCAACCACAGCCAGTCAACACCAGCGAGCATGGACTGGATTTCCCTAAATTAAACGCTGGTACACACGTTGCGGCTTGGCATGAATATAAACATCCCAATAAGGTGAACAGTAATAGCGCTGGCCCGCAAAGCCGTAAGTTTTTCGACTATACGCTTTAGCTGTACGCCCTATTGCTTGCGGCGTTTTACCACAGTGAGCCAATCGAGGCTCACGCCCGAAATGGCATTAAAGCCGCGGATACGGAAGATAAGTTGCAGTAACTGCGGCCTTGGACGCACTTTAGGTTCGACCGAGCGCGGAATAAACCAGAGTGTCACTAAGGCTCGCAGCACGGTCGAGACTAAGAACACCACGAAGATAGGGCTAGATAACACGCCATCCCAACCCGACCAGACTAAAAAGTCCGCCGCATGGGAGGCAATAGTGCCGCCCAATATCGCGCCAACAAATACACAGGCCGCACTCAAGGCTGCTTGCAAAGCGGCGTAGGTCGCAAAGTCACTGCGAAAGGGGCGGATATCATAAAGGTAATTTGCCGTGCTTAAGGTGAAGCCGCTCCACGCCAAGCCAGAGAAAGCTTGGATTGCTAAGATATACAGATAGTTATCCGAGAATAGCCACATCAGCGGCAAGCTTGGGATCATACAACTGGTGATGATCATCACTAAACGATTGCCGAATTGATCGCTAAAGCGACCCCAAAATCGCAGGGTGACAAATTGAGTCGCTATCGAAGCCACGCTGGCGAACACAAATTCGAGATAAGTAAACTTCAAGCCTTCCAACATATAAACGGCAAAAAATGGCGCTGAGATCGCCACCATTCCCTGCATACTGGCGACAAACAAACTGTACTGACGAAAAGTTTTATCCTTCCACGCCTCGCGAAAATGACTAATCGTCTGCAGAAATACGCCGCGCTGTTTGGGCTCGCGCGGATCGGGATCGTGCATCTGCAGCAGTAGCCAAGCCGACACAAACCGCCCCATCGCCGCGATAGAAAACAACAGACTAAAGCCCAGCCACGCCATCTGCATCGAGTCGGTTAAGGTAAGTATGCCGCCGCCAATAAAGAACACACTCAAAGATGCGCCCATAGTGAGCCGAGTGCGCGCGGCGAAAAAAGTGCCACGGCGCCGTTCGGGAACAATAGAGCCCATCCACGCCCGCCAATGGGGTTGAATTAGATTGATAAAGCCATGGTAACCAACGGCTAAAACGATAAAGATCCACACCGCATGTTCAGGGCCGAAAGCGGCTAACGCGCCCATAGCCAGCACAACACAGGCCTGAAAGGCGGCACAAAAGACGATAAAAGTTCGGCGGGAGAAATGGCTGGCGAGCCAGACAGATAAAAGCTGGGAGATAGCGCCAAAAAACTGAGGTAAACCTGTGACAAAGCCCATCTGCGCTAGGCTGGCACCGAGAAAAATTGCGTAGGCATTAAAGAAGTTATCGCTGGTCGCCGTCATCATAGACGAGGCAACCGCCTCCTGCTGCGAGCGACGCAGGGTACATCTTAACCAAGAGTTACGTTCGCTGCGCCGTGAACAAGTGACTAACGGCTGCGCCACAGGTGAATCCATACCAAGCACAAATCCATATAATATTAAGGGATATTGCTCGATTATGTCGGATGAAATGCCATCTGCCTAGGGCTTAAAGCAATCGTATTAAAGCAAAACGCCCAAAGCAAAGCCTTGGGCGTTTTGTTTCTCAGTGCATTGGAACTATAAACTGGCGCAATCACCAAGATCCATATCCTGACTTAGAAATGGGCTTTAAGTACCGTTTCTTGGTCGAGCAAACTTTGGTACAAGGTAAACTGATTGGCGGCGCGGTCCAGATTGTGGCCTTCGCGGTGGATGTGAAAATACACATCACCGTTAAGATAATCCGTTAAAAAACGCACGCCTATCATCAAACAAATCACCCGCGCGCCAAGCCACAGACTGCGTTTTTCGTCTTCCGTTAAGACATCGCCCAACTCGCTCAAGTAGCCACGGCAAATCGCGGCGAAGATATCTTGTCGCACTTCGACTTTATCCAAGGCCGTTGAGTCTTCTTCCTCTGGCGAGCAGAAAGTGCGGACCATATCGCCAAAGTCATACATCAGATGACCTTTCATGCAGGTATCTAAATCGATAATCGCCATGCTGGACATGTCGCGTTTATCGAAAAGCATGTTATTGATTTTAGTGTCATTATGACAAATTCGCAGCGGCAGCTTTGGCGATATTTCCGCGAGTTCATCCAGCAAAGCCTGCTGAGATAACGCGTAATCGACCCAATGACGGCAAAGATCTAGGCGGTGTTGGCTATCGAGTTCGGCGGCCTGTTGTAACAAGGCCATGCGTCCCGGTAAGTGGTGAAACTGGGGGATCACATCTTCGAGCTGAGTCGCATCAAAGTCACTCAAGGCTGAAGCAAAATGACCAAAGGCCTTGGCCGCCATTTCTGCTTCTTGTTCCGACTTAACCACTTCAATGCTGAGACTATGTGGCAAATAACTGATCGCGCGCCAAAATCCTTGTTCGCCTAAATCGATAGCCAATTCACCCTCTTGGGTTAAACAAGGGCTAACGACTTTGAGGCCGTATTGTTGCTGCAACGATTTAGCGCATAAATGATGGCTAATTTTATCGGCATTGCTGACCAAAGCGTTGGGCGTTTTAAATACCTCAGTATTAATTCGCTGCAATACTAATTCGCCCGCAGGCCAGCGCACCAACAGGGTGTCATTGATGTGGCCATTACCGAGTGCAGAAATTTTTGCCTCGGCAGCTTCAATACCAAAATGAGGCAACACTGACTGCCTGATGAGTTTAATCACTCAATAACTCCGTTAATTTTTGTTTTACCCAGACAGTGTCCTGCGGATAAGTCACGCCGAGCCAAGGCTCACAGGCAACATCGACATAGACAGGCAAACCTTGCTCAATGCCCGCTTGTACTATGGCGGGCAAGTAACATTCAGACTTAGGTTGTTGACCCTGTTGCCCAATAAATTCGGTTAATTCACGTTTAATAACATCAAATATGCTTGGGGAGAAGCCCCAGCAAGTCATAGAGACCAAGGACTCGGGCGGCAAACTCGCATGTCCCTGTGGGCCATCACCCACCAATTGCCCACCTTGCTCGGCGATATTGAGCCATTCGGCAACCGATTTAAGCTGACCATTTTCAACCTGACACAGACCCCGGTTAACACCGCCGTGCTCCGACAATGTGAGTTCTATGGGATAAGCCACCATCATCCACTCTGTAGGTCTCATGCTTAAGCCTTTGGCTAACGAGTCAAAAGCGCTATCACCATAAAAATCATCGGCATTGATAACGGCCATTGGCCCTTTAACGAGATGGCGCGCACTCCAAAGAGCATGGGCCGTGCCCCAAGGTTTAAGCCTGTGACTGAGATCAGCCAGCTGCGCCGCTTCGGGTAAATCCGTTAGGGCTTGATAGCAAAAATGATAGGCAAAATCGGTGGGCAAAAACCGTGTCAGTATCTCAGTTAACTCAGTTTCTAACTCAGGGCGGATCACCAGCACAGCACGCTGAAAGCCACTGCGAATGGCCGACATGATCGATAACACCAACATGGGTTCGCCAGCGGGACCGAGCGCTGCCAATTGCTTATCGCCGCCGAAACGACTACCTAGCCCTGCAGCCATAATGACTAAGGTCAATTCTGTATTCATGCTGGATTGATATATTCAGTTCAAATTTAAAGATGTTTCCCCAAACCGCCGCGCCCAATACCAAGGCATAACGCATTTAAAACGCGGTTTGAGAAAAAGAGGAGCAAAAGTGTAATCTACCCCTCTAATTGTGACTAGCATTTAAGCAGAAATTTTATCGACTTATGCTGCTGACCTAAGCTGCGACCTAACTTGCAGTCTAAATCAACGCGCGATGTAATCACCAAAAGTGCGATTCTGTTCCAATATCGCTTGGCTGCCCTTAAGACTGAACTTATAACCACACAGGCTGATACTGCCACGGCGCGCAAGGTCCACTATGATGGCTTGAGTGTCGAGTGGGGTGAATCGCGCTTCGGTTGCTGAGTCGGCTTTCAAATCCACAGTCACAGGGCGATAGTCAGTGCCATTATTAAAGGACAACAGGCTACAGGTTTTATCGCCCTTTGCCGTCGCTATGGACCAGAGGTTTTGCGCTTTACCTTTCTCACCGAGCCAACGCATGATCAAGATGTCATCCTCCAGCGCCACAGAAAAGCCGTCCGGTAGCGCGAGCGTCACCCGCTCACCCGCATAGGGCGCAATCGCGTTAACCGTTACCACTTCTGCGCCGTCGCCCGTCTCAGCGTCGCCACTTGGCCAAAGGCCCCAAACCAAGGCGAGCAAGACCACAACACCACAACCTATCCCCGCAGGACGCCAATAACGGCGTTCCAGTTTAGGCAGCTTAATCTTAGGTAGTACGAAGAACCGCTTTAGCGGCGCTAAAAACTCGAACAAACCGCGAAACAGCTCGGTCATCGACCCTGAATCTTTCGCTTCGGCGCGGCGTTGACGTACTTCTTCGGCATGATCTCGATCGTTAAAGCTGTCCGGCTCGTCATCTTCTTCGACGGCAAAACGCCAACCCGGTTCTGTGCTGCGTTCGGCGGGATCTAATTGGGCCGCGTTAAAGTCGACATGTTTTAAATCAACATTGGCGACATCAACGTCGACTAAATCAATGTTGGTCTGTTCGACACGACTGGTGTTAGCGGGGCGAAAATCCGCATGACTGTCGGGCACCACAAAATCGGCAGGATTTTGCGTCATCCGAGTAAGGGCATCAAAACGCAGTTCATCTTGGCGCTGGGCCTCAAGCTCGGCATCCGCCGCGCTCATAGTCGAGGCGACAATAGGTTCAGCGACATTAGACTCAGCGACTATTGGTTCAGAGGCAATGGGTTCAACATGGGCAGATAAATCCACCACTGCCTCAGAGGCCGTTGCGGCGCTAATGGCCTGTGCATGCGACTGCTCAACATGCGGCTCATGTCGCTCAACTTGAGGCTGCGCTTGAATATGGGCGGTCGATTTGCCTGCCTGTCTTGCGGCAACATCTTGAGTTTCTATCTCTTTAGCCGCCGCCTTTGGAACGATCGTCGGCTCCACACGGCGCCTAGGCATAGCCTGCGATGTTGGCGCATCCAGCTCAGGGCCGAAATAACCGTAGCGATAATCGACTATGGTTGGCGCCGGTAAACGCCAGCCCCAAAACGTCAGTCCAGCGGCTAACGCTAAACTCAAGCCGATTAAGGCAATATGCACATCGGCCGTTAACAGCCCGATGAAAATAAATAAGGGTAATAGGAATACGCCAATCAAGCCTTTTGACTTATCGGCATCGGCCAAACGACGCAAACTGGCGAGCCCTAATAAAGGTAAGCCCAACAATGCCAGTAAATACATCAGGAAATTAGCCCCAAAAGCAGCGGCGGCAAGTGCAATACAGACGTAAACGCCAACACTGATTGCGACAAAGCGGGGACGAGAATCACGCCCGTGAAGGCAGAAAAGAGATTTTAACAGCACGACCCTTCCTTTATTGTTGTAAAAACGAGATACAAAAAGACACTCATTGCCTTATTCGCACGAGCGTAACCAATTTACCCGCAATTGTCAGTGCCTACGACCCTAGTCGGATAAAAATGCGCATAATATCGAAGTAAATCTAAAATAGGCTTAAATTGCTGGCCTACAAGCCCTAGTATTTCTATGGTCAAAATCGGTATAATGCTCGGCTTTCTGGGCCCTTCTTGCGTTAACCAATTGGATATTTAGCTCATGACCGCACGCGGAAATTTATTTATTGTGTCGGCGCCAAGTGGCGCAGGTAAATCCTCGCTGATCTCGGCCTTGCTTAAAGACGAGCCCGCTGACATGCAGGTTTCGGTATCACATACCACCCGCGCGCCACGCCCAGGTGAAGTCGATGGTCAACACTATCACTTCGTTAATGTTGAACAATTCAAAGCGTTAATTGCTGAAAATGCCTTTTTTGAATGGGCAGAAGTGTTCGGCAATTACTATGGTACCTCGCGCCATGTGATTGAGCATACGCTCACCCAAGGTATCGATGTTTTCCTCGATATCGACTGGCAAGGTGCCGAGCAAGTTAAAGCTGTGATGCCCGATGCCGTTGGTGTGTTTATTCTGCCACCCTCGAAAGCCGAGCTAGAACGCCGCCTCACAGGCCGTGGACAAGACAGTAGCGATGTGATCGCCAGCCGTATGGCACAAGCCGTATCGGAAATGTCCCACTATAAAGAATATGATTTTATTATCGTCAACGACGATTTTGACACTGCATTAGCTGATTTGCGTGCCATCATTCGCAGTCAGCGCTTAACCTGTGCTAGTCAGATCCACGCGCAAAATGATATGCTTAACGATCTGTTGGCAGGCCAACTGTCATAGTGTACAATTTTGCGTCATTTTTTCCCTAGATAAACTGGAGTTTCAACACATGGCTCGCGTAACTGTAGAAGACGCCGTAGAACAAATCGGCAACCGTTTTGATATGATCTTGGTTGCGGCGCGTCGTGCTCGCCAAATCGCCGTGCAGGGTAAAGACCCTATGGTTGAAGAGATGAACGACAAACCAACGGTTATCGCCCTGCGTGAAATCGAACTAGGTTTAGTTAACGCTCACACCTTAGATGCCGATGAGCGTCAAACGGTACGTGAACGTGAAGCCGCTGAAATTGCAGCAGTTTCAGCCATTGCTGAAGGCCGTTCATTATAAGAGTTGTTGAGTAAACACCTGTTTAGGTAAAAGGAGAGCTGCCACTTGTATCTGTTTGAAGGTCTAAAGGAGTCTGCTTCCGGTTACTTAGAACCCGAACAGGTAGAATTGCTCAAGCAGGCGTACCAGATTGCGCGTGATGCCCACGAAGGGCAAATGCGCACGAGTGGCGAACCTTATATTACTCATCCGGTTGCGGTTGCCCGCATCCTTGCTGACATGCGTCTTGATCATGAGACGCTGATGGCAGCACTGCTCCACGACACTATCGAAGATACTCATGTCACCAAAGACGATTTAGCCGAACTATTCGGTATCGCGGTGGCCGAGCTCGTCGAAGGCGTGTCAAAACTCGATAAGCTAAAATTTCGCGACAAGAAAGAAGCTCAGGCTGAAAACTTCCGTAAAATGATGATGGCGATGACGCAGGATATCCGCGTTATCCTCATCAAGCTTGCCGATAGAACCCACAATATGCGTACCTTAGGCGCCCTGCGTCCCGACAAACGTCGCCGTATCGCCCGCGAAACCTTAGAAATCTACGCGCCCATCGCTAACCGTCTCGGTATCCATAACATCAAGACAGAGTTAGAAGACTTAGGTTTCCAAGCGTATTACCCCATGCGATATCGGGTGCTCAAAGAAGTCGTTAAAGCTGCCCGTGGCAATCGCAAAGAATTGATCCAAGGCATTGAAGCCGCTGTTTATACGCGCTTAAACGATGCGGGTATTCCAGGAAAAGTTAAAGGCCGCGAGAAAAATCTCTACTCCATCTATAACAAGATGCAGAGTAAAGAGCTGCAATTCCAAGAAGTGATGGATATCTACGCCTTTAGGGTAATAGTCGATTCCATCGACACTTGTTATCGCGTACTCGGCGCCATGCACGGACTGTATAAACCTCGCCCCGGTCGTTTCAAAGATTATATTGCTATCCCTAAAGCCAACGGCTATCAGTCACTCCATACCTCTTTATTTGGTCCACACGGCGTGCCCGTTGAGATCCAAATTCGTACCGAAGATATGGATCAGATGGCTGACAAAGGGGTCGCTGCACACTGGGCCTACAAAGGCGGTGCGCAAACAGGCCAAGGCACGACGACTCAAGTGCGTGCCCGTAAGTGGATGCAAAGCTTGTTGGAATTACAACAAAGCGCCAGCACCTCATTCGAATTCGTTGAAAACGTGAAGACTGAACTCTTCCCAGAAGAGATTTATGTGTTCACCCCTGAAGGTCGCATTCTGGAATTACCCGTGAATGCCACCGCGGTAGACTTTGCCTACGAAGTGCATACAGATGTGGGTAATACCTGCGTCGGTGCCCGCGTTAACCGCCAAGCGTATCCGCTCAGCCAGCCGTTAATTTCAGGCCAAACCGTTGAAATCATTACCGCTAAAGGCGCCCGTCCGAATGCCGCTTGGCTGAACTTTGTGGTAACAGGTAAGGCCCGCGCCAAAATCCGCCAAGTGCTGAAAAGCCTTAAGGGTGATGACGCAATTGCGCTCGGTCGCCGCCTGCTCAACCATGCGCTCGGCAAGACTAAGCTCGACAGTATTCCGCCTGAGCAGATTGAAAAAGTCATTCGCGATACTAAACATACCACGCTCGATTCACTGCTCGCCGACATCGGCCTTGGCAATGCCATGAGCATTGTTATCGCCCAGCGTTTGATTGGCGATAATCTTGAGAATCAAGAAAGCCGCGACGGCCACATGATGCCAATTCGTGGCGCCGAAGGTATGCTCGTTACCTTCGCCAACTGTTGCCGCCCAATCCCTGGCGATGCCGTAATTGCCCACGTGAGCCAAGGTAAGGGCTTAGTGGTGCACATGGAAAACTGCGCTAACATTCGTGGTTATCAAGGAGAGCCTGACAAGTATATTCCTGTGCAATGGGATAATGTCGAAGGCGTTGATTACCAAGCCAACCTGCGGGTCGAAATCGTTAACCACCAAGGCGCACTGGCGAAGATCACCTCGATCATTGCCGCCGAAGGCTCGAACATTCACAACCTCAGCACAGAGGAACGAGATGGCCGCGTGTATTTGATCAACCTGCGGATTTCGGTGAAAGACAGGATCCATTTAGCCAACGTGATGCGCCGAATTAGGGTACTGCCCGAAGTGCTGCGTACGTCCCGTAATCGTTAATTAACTCAACATTAGAGAGAGCGTCATGGCAGAAAAAATTATTATAGCGACCGAAAACGCCCCTGCGGCCATCGGCACTTATTCACAGGCCGTCAAAGTCGGCAGCACAGTATATTTATCCGGCCAAATTCCGCTTGTGCCAAGCACAATGCAAATTGTCAGCGATGATTTTGAAGCTCAAGTGGTGCAAGTATTTGAAAACCTAACGGCGGTTTGTACTGCTGCGGGCGGTTCAATCAACGATATCGTTAAGCTCAACATCTTCCTGATTGATTTAAGCCACTTTGCAAAAGTGAATGAAATCATGAGCCGTTACTTCAGCCAGCCATACCCAGCCCGTGCAGCTATCGGCGTGAAGCAATTGCCGAAGGATTCTCAAGTTGAAATGGATGGCGTGATGGAGCTGTAAGCTCTGGCATTCCACTTCAACCAACAAAAAGGCGCTGCGGCGCCTTTTTTGTTGCCGACACCAGCCTCTCTGACGCTTGTCATTCTCTTCATCTTATTTTCATACTCAGCTTGTAGGCTTTGGGCTCCATTCTCATATTTTACAATCCTGTAAACTATTTGCGCGGGCTCACAAAACTCGCCATACTGGGTGCAGCCAAAATAACAATAAAGAACAGGGAATTGCCAATGGATACAGCGATTAAGACGCCAATTGAAATGCTGGCGCACTGGGCTAAGACTCAGGGGGATCAAGTCTATTTACGCCAACCTATCAAGGGTCAATTCCTTGATTTTACTTGGGCCGAAGTTCAAGAAAAAGTTCAGCAACTGGCCGGTGCCTTACAGCATCTAGGCCTAGAGCGCGGTGATAAAATTGCCGTACTCTCTAAAAACTGCGCCGAATGGTTTATCACCGACCTCGCGTTAATGCACGGCGGCTATATTAGCGTGCCGATTTACCCAACGGCCAACACAGATACCATTCGCTATGTGCTGCAACACAGCGGTGCAAAAGCCATTTTCCTCGGTAAACTCGACCATTGGGCCGACCAAGAAGCCGGTGTCGGCGGCGAGCTGCTACGTCTTGCTATGCCCTACGATACAATGCCAGCCCAATATCAATGGGAACAATTACTTAAACTAGGTTATCCCCTAGTTGATGCCCCGCTACCGACGCCTGATCAAGTGATGACACTTATCTATACCTCTGGCTCAACGGGTCAACCTAAGGGCGCGATTCAAACCTTTGCTAGCTATGGCTGGACTTGCCAAGCGGTAGTGCGTGATTTACGCACCGACGGCAATGACAGACTGTTATCCTATTTGCCTTTAGCGCACATCACAGAGCGCGTCGCGATTGAAGGTTCATCCTTCTATTCCGGCAGCGTGGTCGCCTTCGTCGAGAGTCTCGACTCCTTCGTCGCCGACGTGCAAAGGGCAAAACCGACGGTATTCTTCTCAGTGCCGCGTTTGTGGAGCCTGTTCCAGAAAAACATCATAGACAAAATTGGTGTTAGTAAACTGAATCTATTGCTGAAGATCCCGTTAATCAGCAGCTTAGTGAAGCACAAAATCCATAAAGGCTTAGGTTTGAACCATTGTCGTTTGCTCGGCTCTGGCTCTGCGCCCATTCCGCCGTCGCTGATCCACTGGTATCACAGCATTGGTCTGAATATCTGTGAAGCTTGGGGTATGACAGAAAACTGCGCCTACTCGATTATCAACTACCCCTTCGATGCCCGTAAAATTGGCACAGTAGGTCGCCCGGTTGAGGATTGTCAGATCCGCCAAGGGGAAGATGGTGAGCTACTGCTTAAGAGTCCAGGGTTGATGACGGCTTATTATCTACAGCCAGAAGCCACTGCGGCAGCCTTCGACGCCGATGGTTTCTTCCACACTGGCGATTTATGTTCTATCGATGCCGATGGTTGCGTGACCATTACCGGCCGAGTGAAGGACAACTTCAAAACCGCCAAGGGTAAATATGTCGCGCCCGTGCCTATCGAACGTAAATTGGCGCAGGACCCGCATGTTGAACTGATCTGCGTGATTGGCTCAGGCCTGCCGCATCCGGTCGCATTAGTGCAATTATCCGAAGGCGCTAGTTTGCAAGCCCGCGAAGAAGTCCGCGCTTCACTCAAGGCGACACTCGATAGCGTGAATCCGCACTTAGAGTCACACGAACATGTGGATGCGATTATCGTAGTTAACGATCCTTGGACGATTGAGAACGATGTGCTGACGCCGACGCTTAAGATCAAACGCCATGTGCTTGAAAAAGCCTTTAGCGAACGTGTTGATGGCATTCGTGGCGCCCAAGTTCGCTGGGAAGATGAGTTAACGCAAAAATAACTCGACTAAACAGAGAGATGGCCAATATGGTTATCGGCACAAATCAAGCACGCCTCGGCGTGCTTTTTTATGACATATTCTGTCAAATTTCGATAAAACCACGTATCATGTGCGCCAGTCGGCTAAGGGATGATTCCCTTGTACTTTCCCATTCAATATAGGTTTAACAAAGTCCCGTGATGCTCATTACACTCTCGATTATTGGCGGTTTTATTATTTTAACCTTAGGCGCCGAAGCCCTAGTGCGTGGCGCGAGTGCTATCGCCCTACGCTTAGGTATTACGCCACTTATCATAGGCTTAACTATTGTTGCCTTTGGTACTAGCGCACCAGAACTGGCTGTGAGTGTCAAATCTGCCCTCGCCGGAAACAGTGGTATCGCCTTAGGTAACGTTATCGGCTCCAACATTGCCAACATAGGTTTGATCTTAGCGATCACGGCTTTAATCCGCCCTATCCAAGTGCAATCCCAAGTGGTGAAGCGCGATATCCCTTTGATGATCTTGGCGTCTATGCTGTTCTGGGGACTCTTGTTAGACGGCGAACTCAGCCTGATTGACGGTGTGGTACTGCTTTCACTGCTGGTTGGATATTTAACCTTTAGCTATATCAGCTCGAAAAACAGCAATAATGAGGAAGAAATTGAAGCGGGTCCCAATAACCCACTGCTTTCTGGCCTGTTCATCCTAGTCGGCATTAGCATGTTAGTTGGCGGCGGTATTCTATTTGTGAACGGCGCAGTCGATTTAGCAAAAACCTTCGGCGTGAGTGAAGTCATTATCGGCTTAACGATCGTGGCGATTGGCACCAGTATGCCAGAGTTAGTGACCTCAGTAATTGCGGCACTAAAAGGTCAAAGCGATATCGCTATCGGTAACGTTGTGGGTTCTAACCTGTTCAATATTTTGGGCATTTTAGGTGTTACCGCCATAGTGCATCCAGTGTCGTCACTCGGTTTCCAACCCTTCGACTTTATGGTGATGTTAGCTTTAGCCATAGTGATTCTGCCTTTTGCATGGACTGGATTACGCATCGGCCGCCGCGAAGGTTCTGTGCTGCTACTGACCTATTTAGGTTATATGGTTTACCTGATTAACCAAGCGAGCGCTCAAGCTTTGGTATAACACCCAGCGGTAATATCCACTTGAAACACCGGAGCCTCTCCGGTGTTTTGCTATCTGGGTTTCGCACTTTTAAAAAAAGACAAATTTAACACCCTTAAACTGATGACATTTGTCATGCTAAAGCCATGACCTTTGTGTCTGCATTTCTCCAGTCGAATTTCTGATAATGAGTCCGTACCCAAACACGGGGAAATTTACTCAATAAGGAAATACCATGAAAACATTATTACTCGTCTCAAGCTTAGCGCTTATCAGCCACGCGTTTGCAGCGTCGCCCTCTAATGCCAATATCACCAGCATAGATGCGTCCTCAAACTCGATGAACCTAGCGCAGTTGCAACAACTGAGTGCCAGCACCCAAGATTACGATCAAGCCTATGCGAACTATCGCTTAGCCATTAGCGCCAATGTCATGGGACAAAAAGCCCTCGCCAGCAGTGCACTGACTAATGCGCAAACTGCATTAGAAGCCTTAGAAACCAGCCAAGCTGACGCGGAATCCCTCGCGCTGTTATCGTCGGTTTATGGCATGCAAATCGCCTTAGACAATAGCAAAGGCGCAACTCTCGGGATGAAATCAGCCAAAGCCATTGCCAACGCCGAGCAGTTAGAACCCCAAAATCCACGGGTCGCCTTGGTTAAAGCGATCGCCGCCTATAACACACCAGCTATGTTTGGCGGCAGCATGCAAAATGCTAAGACGCTCGCCACCACGGCCATAGAAAGATTCGCCCAACCTTGCGACGGCATTTGTTGGGGTGAAGCCGAAGCTTACACGTGGCGCGGGCTCGCTAAACAGGAATTAGGCGATAGCCAAGGCGCGAGTGAAGATTGGCAACAGGCGATGAAAGTGCAAGCAGATTACGGTTGGGCAAAATTTTTGCTTCAACAAAATCAGCAATTAAGTGCAAACTAGACCAAGTTGTTAACAGGGACTGATGGCGCTGACCCCAGCGCCAATCCCTAAACAGAATAAATCAACACAGATGTCACCTTCGGGCATTCAATGATTAACGATTAACAATCAACACAGTTTCACAGAGGCATTATGATAAGCACGCATCTTCAGCTCGAACGAAAACTCGCTTGGGTGTATTTGATAAACTTAGTGTTTTATCTTATTCCGCTTGCCATCAATGCGTATCCAGCATGGAAAATCGCCCTTAGCTTTACCGTGCTGATTCCTTTTATTGCCAGTTATTTTTGGGCCTATAAGTGCAATCAGAATAGCGCCTATCGCCCCATTCTGATGATGGTGGCCATCGCCACAGCAATCACCCCAATCAACCCGGGATCTATCTCGCTATTCACCTTTGCCGCTTTTTTCATTGGCTTTTTTTATCATATCAGAACCTGTCTGTTGGCTATTGCCGCCTTAATCGGCCTGTTGTTTGCCCTCAATGAGATTTACGACTTTAACAGTTACTACTTTCCGCTTTACGGCTCAGGATTAGTGCTTGGTGTAGGCATGTTTGGCGTAGCCGAACGCAGGCGTCATCAACATAAATTGAAAGAACAGCAAAGCACGCAAGAAATTAGTACCTTAGCGGCTATGGTTGAGCGAGAACGCATTGCCCGCGATCTACACGACATCATGGGCCACAGCTTGTCTTCGATTGCGCTTAAGGCGGAACTGGCCGAAAAACTGCTGGAAAAACAAGAATACCAACTGGCCACAATCCAGCTTAATGAACTCGGCCAAATTGCCCGCGAGAGCCTCAGCCAAATTCGCCACACCGTATCTGACTACAAACATAAGGGGCTCGCGGATAGCGTGACACAACTGTGTAAACTATTGAGGGAAAAAGGAGTAAGTGTCGAGCTAACAGGCAATATCCCTAAACTGCCCGCCAGAATGGAGAGCCAGCTGGGATTAATTGTCACTGAACTAGTGAATAATATTTTACGCCATAGCGGCGCAAGCCAATGTATTATCGACTTTATTCAGCAAGCAGATAGGCTAGTCGTTGAGGTCAAAGATAATGGCACAAGTAAACCTATCGCTGAAGGCAATGGCCTCACGGGGATACGCGAACGTCTTGACAGCTTAGGCGGCAGCTTGAGCTATAATCTCGAACAGGGATATGCATTTACCGTCAGTTTACCTTTGCAGGGAGCAACAGATTAATGAAGATTTTATTGGCGGAAGACCAAGCCATGGTGCGAGGCGCACTCGCGGCACTCCTCACGCTTGCGGGAGGCTTTAATATCACCCAAGCGAGTGACGGCGACGAGGCCCTAGGCCTACTCAAACAGCAAAGCTTTGATCTCTTGCTAACCGACATCGAAATGCCCGGCCGCACAGGCCTAGAACTGGCAACTTGGTTAAAGGATCAACATAGTCAAACTAAGGTCGTGATCATCACCACCTTCGGCCGCGCGGGTTATATCAAACGCGCTATCGAAGCTGGAGTCGGCGGTTTTCTACTAAAAGATGCGCCCTCGGAAACCTTAGTCAACGCGATTCAACAAGTTATGGCGGGTAAACGGGTCATCGATCCTGAACTGGCCATGATGGCAATTGGTGACGCCGACCCACTCAACGATAAAGAGCGCCGCGCCCTACGCCTCGCCAGTGAAGGCAAATCCACCGCCGACATCGCCGAAACCCTTTTTATCGCCGAAGGCACAGTGCGTAACTACCTCTCCGAAGCCATAGCTAAACTCAATGCTAGCAACCGAATCGATGCAGCACGCATCGCCAAACAAAAGGGCTGGCTGTAATCACGCTCACGGTTAACTACTCTTTCGTTCATATCGACAATTTTTGCGGCCTTAGCCGAAACCTAAGGGCCGCAAACTGACGTTAGTTATGCTAGCAAATAAGTCCCTCATTCTGCTTGAGATTGCCTTACGCTTATTCTCTGTTAATATATGTATAAATTCACAGTGATTGAGTGCTAACGACTTGCAGCAATTGGATCTTGTTCCGATCACCGACCTCAAAGGCGTCGCCAAAAAGGTCGCGGAGAAACTCGCAAAGCTCGGCATCACAACAGTACAAGATCTGCTGTTTCACTTACCCCTGCGCTACGAAGACAGAACCCAAATCTATCCGATTGCCGCCCTTATGCCCGGCAGTTATGGCACCATAGAAGCTGAAATCCAATCGACGCAAATCATTCAAGGCCGCAAACGTATGCTGGTCTGCAATGTGCGTGACGATACGGGGAGCTTGAGCCTGCGCTTTTTTAACTTTTCCGTCGCCCAGCGTAATGCCATGCAAAATGGTTTGATGATCCGCGCCTACGGTGAAGTGCGCCGTGGCGGCCATCAAGCCGAGATAGTGCATCCAGAATATAAAGTCGTGTATCCCGGTGAAGATGTTCACCTGAGCGATACCCTAACGCCGATTTATCCCACAACTGAGGGCTTAAAACAGGCGAGTTGGCTCAAGCTGACCGAGCAAGCTTTGGTATTGCTGGAAGATGGCGGCTTAACTGAGCTGCTGCCAGCGCAATTACAACCAAACAACATCAGCCTTAAACAAGCGTTGCAAACGCTGCATCGACCTCCTGCGGGGATCTCACAGTTCGATTTAGAGTTAGGCCAACACCCAGCCCAGCAGCGACTCGTGCAGGAAGAATTACTCGCCCATAATCTCAGCATGTTACGCCTAAGGCAGCGCAGTAATTTAGACGCTGCGGTTACCATGCAGGCCACGGGGCAGTTGCTCAATCCATTCCTCGCCGCTTTGCCTTTTAAGCCCACAGGCGCCCAGCAAAGAGTGGTGGCCGATATAGGCAAAGATTTAGAAAAGCCGCACCCTATGATGCGCTTAGTGCAAGGGGATGTAGGTTCAGGTAAAACCTTAGTCGCGGCGATGGCTGCGCTGCAAGCGATTGAAAACGGTTATCAAGTTGCCATGATGGCGCCAACAGAGCTATTGGCCGAGCAACATGCAACTAACTTTGCCGCTTGGTTTGAGCCACTCGGACTTAAGGTCGGTTGGCTAGCGGGTAAACTCAAAGGCAAGGTCAGAGCTCAATCCCTTGCGGACATAGAATCCGGCGCCGCCCAGATGGTGATTGGTACCCATGCTATCTTCCAGCAGCATGTGGTCTTTAACAAACTTGCGTTAATTATCATAGATGAGCAGCACAGATTCGGCGTACACCAACGCTTAGGCCTACGGGAAAAGGGCGTGAGCCAAGGGTTCCACCCGCATCAATTGATCATGACGGCAACGCCGATCCCGCGCACGCTAGCGATGACGGCCTATGCAGATCTCGACACTTCTATTATCGATGAACTGCCGCCGGGACGGACACCTGTGACCACAGTGGCGATTGCCGATTCACGCCGCAACGAAGTGCTCGAACGGGTACGTAACGCCGTCATCACAGATAAACGTCAGGCCTACTGGGTGTGCACTCTGATTGAAGAATCCGAAGTACTCGAATGCCAAGCCGCCGAAGACACGGCCGAAGAACTGCGCCTCGCCCTGCCCGAGCTCAATATCGGCCTCGTGCATGGCAGGTTGAAGAGTGCCGAAAAACAGCAAATTATGGCCGATTTTAAGGCGGGCATAATTCATTTACTGGTGGCGACAACCGTGATTGAAGTCGGCGTCGACGTGCCTAATTCCAGCCTGATGATCATTGAAAACCCTGAACGTTTAGGTCTAGCACAACTACACCAACTGCGCGGACGAGTCGGTCGAGGCGCCATCGCAAGCCATTGTGTGTTACTCTACAAGGCGCCATTGAGCCATACCGCCACCCAAAGACTGAGTGTACTCAGGCAGAGTAATGACGGTTTCATCATAGCGCAGAAAGATTTAGAAATTCGTGGCCCAGGTGAAGTGCTTGGCACTAAGCAAACGGGACTGGCCGAGCTGAAAATTGCCGATCTGGTGCGCGATCAAGCTTTGATCCCGCACATTCAAAAACTGGCAAATCATGTGATGGCGCAGGCCCCCGAAAAAGTCGATGCGATAATCTTACGTTGGCTCGGGCACAAGCAGCACTATGTGCAGGCTTAGGCAGTAAAGGGGAAAGGCCGAGGAGTAACATCTGCCTCGATACTCAAAATAAATTGTTTATGTTCAGCTAAGCGCTATAGACAAGCGCATGGAAACTTGCAAAATGAACCAGCGGTATTCCAATAGTCCGCTCTTGCACTTTAATGTTAGCTGCATGTATTCACCAAGTTACCTTGACACTCAAGCGAAGGATGTAAAATGCAAGTTAATCAAGATGATAGAATAACACCTCAAGAGACTTCTTCTAGCAGTAATCGCTTTGCGCTTTTTGCGATAGTGCTCGTCGTGCTACTTTCTGCCGGAGGATATTATTACTACAGCGGTGACTCAGATTCACCTAAACTCATCCCTAACGCGCCAATTGTATTGCCTGAAACACCGCCATCTGAGCCAATGACGCTCGAAAGTGCGCCAGAGCCAGAAACCACTGAAACGACGCCTGCTGTTACAGAAACAAACACCAACAGCACAGAAGCCCCTGCGGTAACTGAGCCTGAAGTGGTTGCTGAACCTGTACCGGCACTGGCTGAAAGTGATGCATTCGTACAACAAAAAGCCCTCGCCATTATCGATAACAATGTGCTGGGTTCTGCATTAGTGCAGCAAGATCTCGCACGCCAATTTGTGGTGTTTGTTGATAACTTAGCTCAGGGCGAATTGACCCGTAAAGTGAGTCCACTCAAAGGCCCAGAGAAGCATTTCTCGGTTTCTGAAATCACCAACAAAGTGTATTTAAATCCTGAGGGTTTCCACAGATACGATGCCTATGTTGACTCGATTGCCAAAATGGACGAACAGACGTTAATGGTCACCTATAAGCAAATGACGCCTATGCTAGAGGAAGCCTTTACCGAACTCGGCTACAGCAACGCTAAATTCAACGACAGAATGCTGCAAGCGATTAAAATACTGCTCGCGGCACCTATCATTGAAGATCCGATTGAGCTGAGCTCTATTAGCGTTAACTATCAATTTGTTGACCCTAACTTAGAGGCACTACCTAGCGCGCAAAAACTGCTGATCCGTATGGGTCCAGAAAATACCCGCAAGCTAAAAGTAGCCCTACGCAAACTCGAGAACCAACTGGCACAGTAAAACCTTGCCGTGGTGAAGACAAAAGGCGCTCAGTGCGCCTTTTTTCATTTTGAGCGCAAATCGCTTGGATAAAAAAGCCTATCGAATGAGACTGCTATTGCGATATTTGTTACATAAATTCGATCGTTCTGCTGAAAATCACAGCACTTGATCCCATTGCGTTAACCCACACAATGCAAATGGCTTCATAAAAACGCGGGGCATAGTGTAGAATGGCTCCGCTGTAGAGGGCATTCCTAGCGTCATCGTCATTCATCAAACGCGTTTACACCTCACTATGGTATGACAATCCATCAATGTTCTAACTTAGTTAGGGATAACTAAGACAGCTTAAATTTAGTGTCGAGGCAAAGTAGTGCAACTAACATTCAGCATTCTCTCTTGGGGCGCTTGGGCCCCCCAATATCAGCACCCGCAAAGTTGGCAAACTTGGTGCAAAAACTCGGCTGAATTAAATCTCGACACACCACAGTCTGATACGACCGCTCCCGCACTCAAACACGTTCCAGCCATGCAACGCCGCCGTTTTAGTCGCTTGACTAAGATGATGTTAGAGGTGAGTTTTCAGTGCGAAATGCCTGCAAATTGTCGCTCTATTTTTGCCTCGCGCCACGGAGAGTTGCAGCGCACCATAGGACTGCTCGAAGACATTATCGCCAAACAGCCATTATCGCCCTTAGGGTTTAGTCAGTCGGTGCACAACACCGCCAGCGGCATTTTTGGCATAGTGGCGGCCAATACCGCGCCGTCGACCTCAGTTGCGGCAGGTACCGAAACCCTGTCACAAGCTATGGTTGAAGCCTTCGCCCAGTTACACCAGTCACCAGAACCCTTGCTGTTAGTCTTCGGTGATGATCCTGTGCCACCTGTGTACGATGAGTTTACCCAAGAATTTGAATTACCTTTGGCCCTAGGTCTACAGCTCGCGCCCTTCGATGCGCCCGCTTCGGTCAAGCTCACAGTGAGCCGCATCTCAGAGTCGACAGCATTAAATCCTTTGACCTATGGCGCCTTGCTCCACGCACTCGCGACAGCGCAAAATATTTCAGGCTGCTTATCCCAATGGCATTGGAAGCTAGAGCATGTTTAATACTGCCCACAGCCATGACGCCGCCAAGGGTTATGAAGATTCAATGCACAATGCCGCTTATACCTTGCCGGAGACTCGCCGCACTGGGCTGAATTATGTGCCACGTTGGCTAGGCGGCGTGAGTTGCTATATCGCCTTTGGCTTAGGCGGCTTATTAAGCTCCTTGACCATTTTGCCTTTGCTACGTTTCTGGCCTGGTACACCCGAGGCGCGGATTATTCGAGTCCAAAAGGCCGTACATTTGATGTTCAAAGGTTTTGTCGCCATGCTCACTTGGGCGGGCGTGATCCACGTCAGCACCCACAGAGCACAACAACTGCATGATGCCAGAGGCGTTATCGTTATCGCCAATCATCCCAGTTTAGTGGATGTGGTCGTGTTGATAAGCCTCATGCCCAATGCGGGCTGCATAGTCAAACAAGGTTTATGGCGTAATCCGTTTTTGCGTGGTGTCGTGTCCTGCGCGGGTTATATTCCCAATCGCGGCGCCGAACTTATGCTAGAGGATTGCCGCGAAGTGCTCGCGAGAGGCACCAATTTAATTATCTTCCCCGAGGGCACACGCACGGTTGTCGGCGCGACCATTAACGACTTTGCCCGCGGCGCAGCCAACATTGCCTTAAGGGCCGAAGCAGATATTTTACCTGTGGTGCTGCGTACCAATGTCCGTGGTTTGACAAAGGAGCAACCTTGGTATGAGATCCCAAGGCAAACCATGGGGATGGCCGTTGAAATCGGCGTAACAGTTTCTTACCAAAAGTACCAAGCGGCTTTAGGTGAGCATGCAAAAATGGCCCGGCAGCTGACGCGGGATCTTGAACACTACTATAAACAACAACTCGAAAATAATTATGAACTTAAACAATGAAATAAAGCAGTTAATCATCGACTGTCTCGATCTTGAAGACGTCAGTATTGATGATATTGAAACCGATGCGCCGCTCTTTGGCGAAGGTCTAGGCTTAGATTCAATCGACGCCCTCGAACTCGGCTTAGCCATCAAGAAAAAATTTGATGTCAAAATCGAAGCTAATTCGGATGCCACTAAGGCCCATTTTCATAGTGTTGCCAGCTTAGCTAGCTTTATCGAATCACAGCGTCCATAGGAGAGGAATATGCAAAATCGTGAACAAATCCTCGCTATGCTGACCACTATTTTAGTGGATGAATTCGAAATTGAGGCCGAGGCGATTACGCCTGATGCCAACCTGTATGAAGAGCTCGATCTCGACAGTATTGATGCCGTCGACTTAGTGATCAAGCTGCAGCAACTGACGGGTAAAAAGATCCAACCCGATGAATTTAAATCAGTTCGCACAGTCAACGATGTGGTTAATGCCATCGAAGGTTTAGTTAAAGACTAATGCGCGCCTTGCTACAAGTCTTAACCGCCCTCACATTGCTGGCCTATCCGGTTGCCGTGTATTTCGGGCTGAATTATTTGCCTGCTGGCACCATAGCGCTCGTGCTGTGTGGATTACTGATTGTGCGGTTAATGCTACAAAAGCAAAAGGTTAAGACGTTAGTATTGCCCCTGTTGGTGGGGATTGCGCTTACGGCAGGCAGTTATCTTGCCAAGCGCAGCGACTGGCTTTTGTATTACCCAGTGGTAATAAATCTGACTATGCTGGCTCTGTTTAGTTATTCACTGCACACTGGCCCATGCATGATAGAGCGTTTAGCCCGCTTGAAAGAACCCGATTTACCGGATGAAGCCATTCCGTATCTTAAAAAAGTCACCCTACTTTGGTGCGGCTTATTTATCTTAAATGGCTCGATGGCGGCTTATACCGCTGGCTTTACTAGCTTAGCAACCTGGACCTTGTATAACGGTTTGATTGCATACGTACTCATGGGACTGCTCCTCGGTGGGGAATGGTTATATCGCAGCTTTTGGTTGAAGAAAACATGACACAGCTACTCAAAAACTGGTTAACCCAAGGGCCCTTTGCCCAACAACTGATCAGCTTTAATCACCACGACATAGTCACAGGTGCATTATTTACCAATCAGGTGGCGTATTTTTACGAGCAACTGCTCGCCGCGCCCGAGAAAAAATGGCTGCTCGCGAGTGATACCAGCGATCTGTTTGCCGTCGGATTATGTGCCGCGCTGTTAGCGGGCAAAGAAATTATCCTGCCTCCCAACACCCAAACCGGCACCTTGAGCGAGTTAACGCACCAGTTTGATGGCATATTGTCAGACAAGCCTTTGTGCGAATGCCAAGCTTTTGTGCTGCTGAAAAAGGAACTGAGCCTACCCAACAAACCTTGGCCTGCAAGCGAGGCTATCGGTGAGTTAGTGCTCTTTACCTCAGGAAGCAGCGGCGAACCTAAGGCGATCCGTAAAACACTTGAACAGTTAGATGTCGAAGTGTCTGTGCTCGAACATACCTTTGCCGAGCATTTGCCCCATTGCAGCGTAGTATCCACGGTTTCCCACCAGCATATTTACGGTCTGTTATTCAAGATTTTGTGGCCGCTCGCCGCCAGTCGACCGTTTTTAAGCGAACAGATTGAATACCCAGAAACCCTAAGTTATTACACTGCCTTGCTGCCAAACCTATGTTTAATCAGTAGCCCAGCCCAATTATCGCGCCTGCCTAAAGCGCTAGAGCACGAGCGGCAACTGCGCTCACCGAGCTTAGTGTTTAGCTCTGGCGGGCCATTAAGTTTTGCCGCAGCCAAGGGCGTCAACCAGTGCTATGGTCACTTACCCATCGAAATTTTTGGTAGTACAGAAACCGGTGGCATCGCCTATCGCCGTCAGCATGAGGCCGATGAACCTTGGCAAGTGTTTGACCGCATCTCAATAGATCAAGATCCGACCGACGGCGCCCTGCTGCTGAAATCGCCCTATTTGGCCGACGATGAATGGCTACGCTGCGAAGATAAAATCGAACCAACCGAAAATGGCCAGTTTAGACTCAAGGGCCGACTCGATCGCATCGTTAAGATTGAAGAGAAGCGCCTGTCACTAGCGCAAATGGAAACCCTCATGTGCAGCCACGCCTACGTTGAGCAAGCCGCTCTGGTAGTGCTACCACAGTTTAAATCCCAACTTGGCGCAGTGGTGACCCTGTCTGAACTCGGTAAAAACGTGCTGCAAGAACAGGGCAAACTCAGTATTAACAATGCCCTAAAAGCACATTTACTGACCCAATTTGAGCGCGTCACGCTGCCACGCCGCTGGCGTTATCCCGATATTTTACCGCTTAACACTCAGGGTAAGCGTGTCACTGCCCAGTTAATCGAGTTATTTGATCATGATTAAATCGAGTTTACCGCCGATCCTGCATTCCGATATCGGCATTGATAACATTGAATTACGTCTGTTAGTGGCGGCCGACCTTGAGTATTTTAACGGCCATTTCCCCGAACAAGCCGTGTTGCCGGGCGTGACTCAATTAGATTGGGCGGTGCGTTTAGGCTGCAAACATTTCGGTTATTCAGAGGCGGTCGCTAACTTAGAAGTGCTTAAGTTTCAGCAACTCATACTGCCGGGCCAAGAAGTCACCTTAAGCATTAGCAATAATGCCGCTAAGGCAAAACTCACCTTCGCCTATTGCGATGGTGAAAACCGTTATGCTTCAGGCCGTATCGCCTTTGATAGCACGCCCGTTAACAGCAAATCTGCTACCAACAATGGCGATGAGGCAAGTCAGTGCTAACGCCTCCCAGCGACCTCGTCGAGTCGGTGCCCATCAAACTCGCCTTAGTGATCCCCAATTACAATCACAGCGCCGCGATTGCCCAGACCTTGGCCGAACTCGCCCAGTTTAATCTGCCCTGTTATTTGATTGATGATGGCAGCAATGATGAAACCCGTTATCTACTGCAATCCTTAGCCCAAACCTATCCTTGGGTGACTTTGCTGCTGCATCCGTACAATCGTGGTAAGGGCGCCGCTGTGATGACAGGGCTGCGCCGTGCCTACCGCGATGGCTTTAGTCATGCGCTGCAGGTCGATGCCGATGGTCAACATAATCTCGCCGATATCCCGGCTATGTTAGCAAGGGCACAAGCTAAACCCGATGCGCTGATTTCGGGTAAGCCTGAGTACGATGAATCTGTACCTAAGGGCAGGCTTTATGGCCGCTACTTAACCCATTTTTGGGTATGGGTCGAAACCTTAAGCTTTGATATTCAAGATTCTATGTGTGGCTTTCGCGTTTATCCGCTGGCCGCCACCGAGCGATTACTGTGCCAGCAAGCCTTAACGGAACGAATGGATTTTGATATCGAAATCCTGGTTAAACTTTACTGGCAAGGGGTGGAGATTCTATTCCAGCCGACTAAGGTGATTTATCCCGAAGGCGGCGTCAGTCACTTTCAAGCTGTGGCCGATAATGTGCGCATCACTAAGCTGCACACTAAGTTATTTTTCGGCATGCTCAAACGCCTGCCTTGGCTATTGAAGCGTAAATCACAGCGTAAATCGCAGCAACAAGCCGTGCAAACTTCCGATTGCTCGTCAGCAACATCATCAACTTCAGCTACCCATTGGTCTGGCATGAAGGAGCGTGGCAGTTACTGGGGCATCAAACTGTTAGCCGAAAGCTATCGCTTTGGCGGCCATTGGTTATGCCGCGCCATTATGTATCCGGTGATTTGCTATTTCTTCCTCACAGGCAAAGTCACCCGTGAAGCCTCGTTAGATTTTCTGCGCCGCGTGCAAAAACTTGAGCCGCAACACCCTAAGCTCAATCAGCCTGTAGGCTGGCGCGATAGCCTGAATCACTTTTTAGCCTTTGGCAATGCCGCACTCGATAGAATCGATGCCTGGTGCGATCGTATCCAATTGAGCCAAGTGGATTTTCCCGACCGCCAAGTGCTGGCCGACCAGCTCGAAAGCGGCAAAGGCGCCGTGTTATTAGTGTCGCACCTGGGTAATTTAGAACTTTGCCGCGCCATTTCAATCCACCAGCGCAAAGTCAAAGTGAACGTCATGGTGCTAACTAGCCATGCGGAAAACTTCAATAAGGTACTCAAACAGTTAAACCCAGATAGCACGCTCAATCTTATTCAAGTGACCGAGCTGAATCCTGCAACGTCTATGCTGTTACAGCAAAAAATTGAGGACGGTGAACTGGTGGTGATTGCGGGGGATAGAACCTCATCGAATACCCAAGGCCGCGTCATGTATGCGCCGTTTATGGGCCAAGATGCCGCGTTTCCACAAGGGCCGTTTATTTTGGCGGGCTTACTCGATTGCCCCGTGTTTTTAATGTTTTGCCTGCGGGAACAAGGGCGTTATCGGGTGCATTTAGAACGCTTCGCCGAAACACTGAAAGGCCCAAGAGCGGGCAGAATGGACAGATTACAGCAGGCCGTGAACCGCTACAGCGAACGTTTAGAATACTTCGCCAGACGCGAGCCTTTGCAATGGTTTAACTTCTTCGATTTTTGGCGCAAAGACAACGAGCTACAACGCACCCCATCGCATTTAGTACAGCCTAATCCGTTACCGACAACTTCAGCATCATCGCCGATCCCAGAGCAGGATCATAAGACAGACAGGACACAGCATTTATGAGCCACACCAAAGCAGCCGACTCCGAGAGTCAATCAGACCTACAGACTGTTGAGTTCGGCCGTCAATTTCTTACCTTAGAACAAGTGGTTGCCGTCGCCAAGGGCGCGCCAGTAAAGCTCTGTGACGATGCGGATTATCAAGAATATATCCAAAAAGGTGCGCGTTTTATCGATAGCCTGCTGCACGAAGAAGGCGTGGTCTATGGTGTAACCACAGGTTATGGCGACTCTTGCACAGTCAATGTGAGCTTAGCTCTGGTCCACGAATTACCACTGCATTTAACCCGCTTCCACGGCTGCGGTCTAGGCGAGACCTTAAGCATAATGCAGGCCCGCGCTGTGATGGCTTGCCGTTTAAACTCCTTAGCCATTGGCAAATCTGGCGTGACCTATGAGCTATTAAAGCGCATCGAAACCTTGCTGAATCTCAACATAGTGCCAGTCATCCCAGAGGAAGGTTCGGTCGGCGCCAGCGGGGATTTAACGCCTTTGTCGTATTTAGCCGCCGTGTTAGTCGGTGAGCGCGAAGTGATTTACCAAGGTGAGCGCCAAGCGACTCAAGCTGTGTACGCTAAGCTCAACATCACTCCGCACGTACTGCGCCCAAAAGAAGGCTTAGCCCTGATGAACGGCACCGCCGTGATGACAGCTTTAGCCTGCTTAGCCTTTGATCGCGCGCAATATCTTGCCCGCTTAAGTAGCCGCATTACCGCCATGGCTTCGTTAACGCTAAAAGGCAACTCGAACCATTTTGATGAAATCTTATTTGCCGCCAAACCGCATCCAGGGCAAAACCAAATCGCCACTTGGATACGGGAAGATTTGAATCACCACGAACATCCACGTAATTCTGATCGTCTGCAGGACAGATATTCCATCCGCTGCGCACCGCACATTATCGGCGTGTTGCAGGATGCCCTGCCGTTTATGCGTCAGTTTATCGAAACCGAAGTCAACAGCGCCAACGACAACCCAATTGTCGACGGCGAAGGCGAGCATATTCTCCACGGTGGCCATTTCTACGGCGGCCATATCGCCTTTGCGATGGATTCACTGAAAAATACTGTGGCCAACTTAGCCGATCTTATCGACCGCCAAATGGCGCTAGTAATGGACCCTAAGTTTAACAATGGCTTACCTGCCAACTTATCTGGCTCAACCGGTCCACGCCGCGCGATTAATCATGGTTTTAAAGCGGTACAAATTGGCGTGTCGGCTTGGACGGCAGAAGCGCTCAAGCACACTATGCCGGCCAGCGTGTTTTCACGCTCGACCGAATGCCACAACCAAGACAAGGTGAGCATGGGCACTATCGCCGCCCGCGACTGTATGCGCGTGCTGCAATTGACCGAACAAGTCGCAGCGGCTGCATTACTAGCCATGACCCAAGGTATTGGTCTGCGTATCGCCCAAAATGAACTGAGCGAAGCCTCGCTCACACCCTCATTGGCGAAAACCCTCGCTCAAGTGCGCGCCGATTTTGAAACCTTAATTGAAGATAGGCCGCTCGAAACTGTGCTGCGCCAAACCATAGCTAAAATCCAAGCGGGCGAATGGGAAGTGTGCCGATGAAATCATTGCTCACTATCGATATGGAAATGCAAATCCCCTTCCACGATGTGGATTCTATGGGGATTACTTGGCATGGCAATTACCTGCGTTATTTCGAAATAGCCCGCTGTAAACTGCTCGATGAGTTGGGCTACAACTACCGCCAAATGCAAGCATCTAACTATGCGTGGCCGATTATCGATTTGCAGATTAAGTACGTCAAAGCCAGCATCTTCGAGCAAAAAATCACAGTGCGCGCCGAGTTAGTCGAGTGGGAAAACCGCTTAAAGATCAATTATCAAATTCGCGATGTCGAAACCGGTGCGCGCATCACTAAGGGTTATACCATTCAGGCGGCGGTCGATATGAGCACCCAAGAATTGTGCTTTGTTACCCCAGATGTGTTCCGTGACAAAATCGCCACTCTGCTCGCTAAGGTTGAAGACTAATGAACTCAGTACTCGCCAAGAGCTCTGCGCTGACGAAGAATCCTGTGCTGGCGAAGTGTGCATTATTTCTCTACTTAGCTTTTGCTTTGATAAGCCTGCCACTCAAGGCTGAAACCTTAAGTGACAAGCATGCCGCGCCCGGCGATTATCAAGCACTCTTTAGCCAAAGTGCAGATACCGCGCAGCTTGTGGCCTTAAGCCAAAAACTTAACTTGGGCGAAACGGTGCGAGGTCACTTTGTGCAATCTCGGCAGTTAAAGGTGCTCAAAAAGCCGTTAATCAGCCAAGGTCAGTTTATCTTCGACAAAGAGCAAGGGCTGATCTGGCAACAGATAAAGCCCTTTAAATCCCTGCTGATTTTAAAAGATAAACAACTGATCCAGCGTGATAGCCAAGGTCGAGTGCAGATCAGCAAGGCCGACACCTCGGCAAGCGCCGCCGCTATGGGCGATTTATTACCCAGCCTAGTGCGCGCTATGCTCGGCGGGGATATTTCCGGTTTAAGCGAAAACTTCGAGCTGCACTTTCTCATTACAGACAAGTTAAACACAGAAAAGTTAAGCCCAGACGGCCAATGGCAATTAGGCCTAACGCCCAAAGATCCCTTAATGAAAAAAGCCATCGCCAATATGGTGTTAGAGGGTAGCGATGTGTTGCAATCCTTAGTGCTGCTGAGCGCCGCGCCGAATGTGACACCACAGGATATGACCCGCATCGACTTTAGTGCGCTTTCACAAGGCACACTCAGCGAAGCCGAATTAGCGCAGTATGCGTTGGCGCTCGAGGCGAGCAAACCTTAGCCATGGCCTCCAACTTCGGCGCGCGCGCCAATCAAGCTTTGATGCAATCTTCCCCCAAGTGGCGCCTCGCCATTTGGTTGCTATTGATGCTGTCAGCAAGTTTGTGGACGCTGCAACTTTGGCAAAACGGCGCACGGGTGCAGAGCGATATTCTCGCCATGTTGCCGCATTTACAGCAGGATAAACTCACAGAGCGCGCCCTTAACCAAGTTGAAGCCACGCTCGCTGACCAAGTCTATATTGCGCTCGTCGCCAAGGATGAAACCACGGCAATCGCTGCGGCTAAGCTGTTGATGCAAAAGCTTGAAACTGACCTTGTTGCAAGGGGTAAGCAAGGCGCGCTAACCGATATTCGCAGCGCCGATATGCAGCTCGGTGAAGCGCTAGGGCAATTCTATTTCCCCCACAGATTTAAATTACTGACAGCGCCGCAAGCTGAAGCGTTAGCCAGCCAAAATATTGAAAGTCTGATTGAGGCGGCCACAGCGCAGCTTTACAACGCCTTTAGTTACGCCAATAGCAACTTGCTCGCCCAAGATCCGCTGCTGTTATTCCCAGCCAATTTACTCGCCCTCGCGCCGAGTTCAAAAGTCAGAGCCAGCCAAGGGATACTGCTCGCGAATCAAGGCGATAATGTTGCCGCGGTCGTCATGGCAAAAGGGCGAGAAAGCGCTTTTAATCCCAATGCGCAATTAGCGCAGATGACGGCATTAACCCAAGGATTGGATGCCGTTAAACAAAGCTACCCAGATATTACCGTGCTCAAAGCTGGCGCCCTGTTTCATGCCCTTGCGGCAACGCAAACGGCTAAGAGTGAAATATCGATCCTCGGCCTAGCATCCTTACTTGGGGTGATAGCCTTAGTTTGGTTGGCGTTTCGCTCAGTGATGCCGCTACTGTTGGCGATTGTCACTATTTCCAGCGGGCTGTTGCTCGCAGTGACTTTTACCTTAAGTGTGTTTGGCGAGCTGCATTTACTCACCTTAGTGTTTGGCACTAGCTTGATTGGCATTGCCATCGACTACAGTTTTCATTTTTACTGCGAGCGCTTAAGCGATACAGAGCGGAGCGCAAAGGCCACAGTGGCGTATATCTTCCCAACGGTGACACTCGCCTTTATCACTAGCGCTTTGGCTTATGTCGGCATAGGTTTAGCACCGTTTCCCGGCATGCAGCAAGTCGCGATTTTCTGCGCCGCGGGTTTGCTCGGGGCCTATCTCACCCTCATTCTCGCCTATCCACTGTTAGCAGGAAGTCGTTTGCCTGAAGGCTCCCGCCCGTTAGCGCTCGCAGGGACTTACCTTGCCTGTCTCACTCAGTTATCGAAACGATTTACCACGCCGTTAGGCATGGGCATGTTTGCTTTGGTGATACTAGTCTGGTGTCTGGTTGGCGTAACAAAGTTAACCGTCGATGACGATATTCGCCATTTGCAACAAAGCCCTGCGAGCGTGACTGAGCCAGAAAACCAGCTACGCCAGTTACTCAGTGGCGGCACAGACAATCAATTCTTATTGGTGCGCGCACCGAATAAAGAAGCGCTGCTGCAACAGCTTGAGCGAGTGTCACCCATGCTTGATACCGCCATAACAAACCAAGAGTTAGGCAACTATGTCAGCCTCAGCCGGTATCTGCCCAGCCATCAAAAACAAGACACGGCTTACCACTTACAGGGCAAAATCTATCAAACTCAGATAGATACTGTGCTCACAAGCCTTGGTTTGGATGAAAATCTAAAGCCAGAACTGCAAGCCGCCTATTTGGCCGCGAAAACAGAGTACATCACGCCTGCTGCATTCTTTACGCTAGGGGCCGGCAAGCAACTCGCGCCGCTGTGGCTCGCGCCGAATGAGGCTAACAGTCCAGTCAGCAATGGCGCGCTAAATGATGATGGGGCGAGCGCGGAACATGGCGCGAATCACGGTGCAGTTCAGGGTGCCGATTATGGAGCTGATTATGGTGCAATAGTCCTCCTTGGTGGCATTCAGCAAATCGATGCACTTAAGGCGCGTTTTGCCCATGATGAAAGCGTACAACTTGTCGATAAGGTGGCGGACATTTCAGCCGTCATGGGCCATTACCGATTGTTAACCCTAAAGCTGTTAGCCCTTGCACTTGGCATCGCACTCTTGTTGTTTAGCCTGAATTTCGGCTTTAAAAAAGCGGCGGTTGTGGTTGCCGTGCCGGCCCTTGCGGCCTTGCTCACGCTTGCAACCTTAGGCTTAACGGGCTCACCACTGAGTCTGTTCCATGCACTCGCGCTCATTTTAGTTTTCGGGATTGGGATAGACTACAGCTTGTTTTTTGCCTCAGCCCAGAACCACGGCAAGGCAGTGATGATGGCGGTGTTTATGTCCGCCTGCTCGACCCTATTGGCCTTTGGTTTACTTGCCTTTAGCCAGACCCAAGCGATTCACTACTTTGGTTTAACCCTGTCGCTGGGCATAGGGTTTACCTTTTTACTTTCGCCGTTGATTTTGACCACAACACTGGCTTTAACCACCAATCAGCTTCTAACGACAAAAAAGTCCTGATGACTACAAGGAACGTATTTTACATGTCTACACAGGTTCACGATTTATCAGCTATACCAAATTCACTTGATGTCGATGTGGCTATTATCGGCGCAGGGCCTTCGGGCGCCATCGCTGCCAGCCTGCTACATCAGCAAGGCAAGCGCGTGCTTGTGTTAGAAAAACAGCATTTTCCTCGCTTCTCCATCGGCGAAAGTTTACTGCCCTGCTGCATGCAGTTTATCGAAGAGGCGGGCATGTTAGATGCGCTCAATGCCGCTGGATTCCAACATAAAAATGGCGCCGCCTTTCGTCGCAATGGGACTTACACCACCTTCGATTTTACCGATAAATTTACTCCTGGGCCGGGCACCACGTTTCAAGTGCAGCGCGCCAGTTTTGATAAACTGTTAGCCGATACCGCCCAAAGCCAAGGGGTCGACATCCGCTACGGCGAAACGGTCGAGGCGATAGATTTAACCGAGAACCCACGCTTAACGGTGCGTAATGAACAGGGCGAGCGTTATCAAATCAATGCCCAATATGTGCTCGACGCCAGCGGTTTTGGTCGCGTATTACCCCGTTTGCTCAACTTAGAAAGTCCGTCTTGCCTGCCACCGCGCAGCGCCATCTTTACGCATGTGGAAGACAACATCAGCGATGCTAGCTTCGATCGTAATAAGATTTTGATCAGTGTCCACCCTGAACATAAGGACATTTGGTATTGGCTTATTCCCTTTAGCAATGGCCGTTGTTCACTCGGCGTGGTGGCTGAGCCGCAGTTACTCGCGCGTTTACAAGGTTCGCTTGAGCAACAATTGATGAGCATAGTCAATGAAGAACCAGGGCTAAAAGCCCTGCTGGCAAACGCTAAAGTGGTACAGGAATGCGCCACGCTCAAAGGTTATTCCGCCAATGTGTCACGCCTTGCAACCGACAAGTTCGCCCTACTGGGTAATGCGGGCGAGTTCCTCGATCCTGTGTTTTCCTCCGGTGTGACTATCGCCATGCAATCGGCGTCTATGGCTGCAAAATGCCTGACGAAACAACTCAATGGCGACACGGTTGACTGGCAAGCCGATTACTCAACGCCTTTGATGCAGGGCGTGAATGCCTTTCGTACCTATGTGCAAGCTTGGTATGATGGCCGCTTTCAGGACGTGATCTTCTATGAAGAACCGAACGAGCGTATCAAGCAGATGATTTGTTCTATTCTGGCGGGCTATGCTTGGGATACAAATAATCCCTTCGTTAAAGACTCGGAGCGCCGCCTGAACATGATAGTCGAACTGTGCCGAAACCCAGCCGCCACTCCAGCATTCGCAGAGGTCTAACCGCATGCCGCTAAACCTTAACGCTAAATGGTTAGTGATCCCCGCCCTGCTGCTCGCAAGCCTTGGGCTGACGGGCTGTAGTGAACTGCTGCTCAGGCAGACCTGTGTCGGACTCGCTAAGGATATGCGTTATTGTTTGGCTCCACTGCCACATAACTTTGCTCCCGCGACCGATAAGCCGTTGACTAAGCCTAGGATAAAGCCCACGACTGAGCCTACAACCAAGCCCGCCATCATGGCGAGTCAGCAAACCGACAGCAATACTGGCGTATCTTCACCCCAGTCCTTTAGCCAAAAAGTCAGTATTAAAGTGGGTAAAGAGTCCCACGAACTGCTCACTCAATTGGAGTTAGAGGGCGAGCGCATGACGCTCGTGGGTTTAGCGCCACTCGGACAGGCTTTGTTTACCTTGGTTTATGATGGGAATACACTCAGCAGTGAGCAAAGTGTGCTGCTGGGCGACAATTTTAAAGCCGAGTATTTAATGGCGATGATGCAACTGATCTATTGGCCTGAGCAGAGTATTCGCGCCCATTTGGAAGGTGGCCATTTAGTGACAGGCCTTTGCGATACGGTTGGGGAAAATCAGAGTGACACGCTTGTCGACACCCGAGTAAATACAATCCCCTGTCGTCAGATCTATAGCCAAGATACCTTGATCAGTAAAAGCGCCCTGCAAACCCATGTGGTGCAAATCCGTTATCAACAAAATGTCGGCGATGCCCTATGGCAAGCCCACATCAGCTTAACTATGCCGCAGGCCAAGTTTGAGCTAGAAATCGAACCTATTTAACCTTTTAACACCCGCACTTCGCTGTGCCATGGTAAAAAAACGATACGCTATGATGAACAGAGTAGCCATTACACAGATTGGATTGTGTACCCCGCTAGGGCAAGATCCCCAGCAGGTTTTAGACCGCCTGATCGCGGGCGATACCAGCGCGATACAGCGCAGTGACACACTCCTGTTCGAGCACCCAACCTTAGTTGCGCCAGTGACAGCTGCGCTACCGGCAATTCCTGCAAAGCTCATTCAGTTCGATTGCCGCAATAACCAGTTACTCCTATGCGCGGCGCAGCAAATTACCGCCACGATTGAACAAGCGAAACGGGATTTGGGTCATGCCCGCATTGGCGTTGTGCTAGGCACGAGCACCTCGGGGATTTCTAAAGGTGAAGCGGCCCTGAGCTATCGCAATCAACACGGCCACTTTCCGGCGGATTACCACTATTTCCAGCAGGAGCTCGGCAGCACTAGCGACTTTTTACGCCAATATTTTGAGCTAGATGGCCCTTGCTACACGATTTCAACCGCCTGTTCCTCCAGCGCCAAAGTCTTTGCCAGTGCCAAACGTTTACTCAGCGCTAACCTCTGTGACATGGTGATTGTTGGCGGTGTCGACAGTTTGTGCCAACTGACAGTCAATGGTTTTAATGCTTTGGAATCTGTATCCAAAGGCCACTGCAATCCCTTTAGTATCAACCGTGATGGCATCAATATTGGCGAAGGCGCGGCCTTATTCGTGCTGGCGGCGGGCGAGTCCGATGTGATGCTAGCGGGCATTGGCGAGTCGAGCGATGCCCATCATATTTCGGCGCCACACCCCGAAGGCGTTGGCGCAATCACCGCCATGCAAGCGGCTTTGCAAGATGCAAATATTGCGGCACAAGACATTGGTTACATTAACTTACACGGCACAGCGACACCTAAAAATGATGCGATGGAAAGCCGCGCTGTGGTTGAAGTATTTGGCGTCAACACACCACCCTGCAGCTCGACCAAACCCTTAGTCGGCCATACCTTAGGTGCCGCTGGCGCGATTGAAGCCGCCTTCTGCTATTTATTGCTTTCGGCACATAATCACGGCCAAGCCCTGCCACCCCATCAATGGGACGGACAAGTCGATCCACAGGACCCGTCCATTGCCTTAGTCGAACGCCATCAAGTCGCCGCAAAAGGTGCACTTAATTATGTGATGAGTAATTCCTTCGCCTTTGGCGGCAGCAATGCCAGCCTGATTTTTTGCCGTAACGAGGCCTAAAATGATGCCCTTTATTCAATTCAATTTACCCTTTGCCGAGCAGGATATTGCCGATTTCATCCCCCACAGGGCGCCGATGATCTTGGTCGATAAGATCATCTCTTATCAACGTGATACCTTAGTTACCGAAGTCACGATCACGCCGAAAAGCCCCTATTTCGACGATAAACATCAAGCCGTACCCAATTATGTGGGTATCGAATATATGGCCCAAAGTATTGCCGCACTGGCCGGAGTAGAAGCTAAGCTGCGCAATGATAAAATCCGCGTGGGTTTTCTGTTGGGGTCGCGCAAATTAGCGCTACATGCCAAGCAATATGAACTCGGGCGCACCTATCGCACCCAGGTAAACCGTCTCTATCAAGAGGAGTCGGGATTAGCGGTATTCGATTGCCAGATTTATCTGCTGCCCGAAGCCGGAAGCGAACAAGAGAAAATCTTAGTCGCCACAGCGAATGTGAATGTGTTCCAACCTCAAGACACGCAAGCCTACCTTGATGGAAATCAAGACGCGGGCAATAGAAGCCTTGGACACTAATATCGAGGCAATGCTGAGACCATGCAATCGCAGCAAACTGAATTAGCCTGTCGATAAAAAGCGTTACATTAAGCGCCTTAGCAAGCAGCCTTTTACCATAAATACATGAAACCCCATACCGACTCCTAAAGATAAAATGGGGTGGAGAAAATAGATGAATAACAGAGTATTAGTCACAGGTTCGAGCCGCGGCATAGGTAAAGCCATTGCCCTCAAACTGGCCGCAGCAGGCTTCGATATCGCCCTGCATTACCACAGCAATCAAACGGCGGCCGATGACACTGCCGTTGAAGTTCGCGCGCTTGGAGTCAATGTGAGCCTGCTCAAATTTGATGTCGCCGAACGCGCGACAGTCAAAGCTGCCATCGAAGCCGATATCGAGGCTAATGGTGCCTATTATGGCGTGATCCTCAATGCCGGCATCAACCGCGATACCGCCTTTCCCGCTATGACAGAAAGCGAGTGGGACAGCGTCATCCACACTAACTTAGACGGCTTTTATAATGTGATCCATCCCTGCGTGATGCCTATGGTACAAGGCCGCAAAGGTGGACGTATCATCACTTTAGCTTCGGTATCTGGGATTGCGGGCAACCGTGGCCAAGTGAATTACAGCGCCTCCAAAGCGGGTATTATCGGCGCGACTAAGGCACTGTCATTAGAACTGGCAAAACGCAAAATTACCGTCAACTGTATCGCCCCGGGCTTGATAGAAACCGACATGGTGGCCGATATCCCTAAGGACATGGTCGAGCAATTAGTGCCAATGCGCCGTATGGGTAAACCCAATGAAATCGCAGCCTTAGCCGCATTTTTAATGTCTGACGATGCCGCCTATATCACTCGCCAAGTGATATCGGTCAATGGAGGCATGATCTAAATGAGCGAGGCGACAAATCAAACGCACTTGGGTAAACGAGTGGTCATCACAGGCATTGGCGGGATTACCGCCCTAGGCCATGATTGGCCGACGATAGCGGCGAGCCTTAAGGCGCAGAAAAACTGCGTCGTCACTATGAGTGACTGGGATAGATACGACGGACTTAACACCCGTTTAGCCGCGCCAATTACTGACTTTGAAGTGCCAAGCCATTATTCGCGCAAGAAAATTCGTTCCATGGGCAAGGTTTCCATTATGGCGACCCGCGCCAGTGAACTGGCTTTACTCGATGCGGGGTTGTTGGATGACCCTATCGTATCCTCAGGTGAAATGGGCATCGCCTATGGTTCATCCACGGGCAGTACCGATCCTATTACCGCCTTTGGCGATATGCTGAAAACGGGCGATATGTCGGGCATCACCGCCACTAGCTATATCCGCATGATGGCGCACACCACAGCGGTGAACGTTGGCGTCTTCTTCGGCTTAAAGGGCCGAATTCACACCACCAGCAGCGCATGCACTTCGGGGAGCCAAGGCATAGGTTATGCCTATGAAGCCATCAAATACGGTCAGCAAACCTTAATGTTGGCGGGCGGCGGTGAAGAACTCTGTCCCACCGAAGCTGTTGTGTTCGATACCCTGTTTGCTACCAGCACTAAAAACTCGACGCCCGAACTCACGCCACGCCCCTTTGATGCAGATCGCGATGGCCTCGTCATTGGCGAGGGGGCTTGTACACTGGTGCTCGAAGAGCTCGAACACGCCAAGGCGCGCGGCGCCAAGATTTACGCTGAGTTAGTCGGTTTTGGCACAAATTCCGACGGTCAACACGTCACCCAACCGAATGCGCAGACCATGGAAATCGCCATCAGATTAGCCCTCAAAGATGCGCAGCTTGAGCCTAGCGCCATAGGTTATGTGAACGCCCACGGCACAGCAACCGACCGTGGTGACATTGCTGAGAGTCACGCGACTCAAGCAGTGTTTGGCGCGGAGACGCCAATTTCATCCCTTAAAAGCTACACGGGCCACACCTTAGGCGCATGCGGTGCGTTAGAAGCTTGGGTGAGTATTGAGATGATGAATGCGGGCTGGTTTGCGCCAACACTCAATCTTGAGAATATCGACCCACAGTGCGCCGATTTGGACTATATCCGTAACGAACTGCGCCCGATCGACACGGATTATGTGATGAGTAATAATTTCGCCTTTGGCGGCATTAATACCTCGCTGATTTTTAAACGCTGGACCAGATAACACCTAAAACCCACATAAGGACATAGCAATGAAACCACTGTTTGCAGGGATGCTGCTGAGCATCAGTTTATTAACCGCGCCACTGTTTGCCAAAGAATACACGGTAGAAACCTACCAAGAAGTCTTTAAGGGCGACAACGAATTTAAGCAGAAACAAGCCATCGAATCCTTAAGCCTTGCAGGCTTATCCGATCCTGCAATTTACGATGTGCTCGAAGCTAAACTGCTTGCCTCTTTACCCCAAGCGACTGAAAAAAATGCCATCGACTACAGTGCTTGGTTAGTCAAAGGCTTAGCCTACTCGGGTAACGACAAGTACAGCGAAACCATCAACAGCATTGTGAATGGCAACTATCACAAAAAACTCAAAAAATACGCATCTCAAGCCAATGAAAATCTAGCGCAATATAAAAAGTGGAATACCATTCTTGGGGATAAAAGCCAATATGCTGCCGACCAAAGTCAGCAAAATAATGCCTTTGCCAATGCACTACGCAGCGATGATTTAGAGTTAATGCGCCTAGCGGCTAAACGCATTATGGATGATCGTCAGTACGATGACTTTATCCTAGCCATCCTCAGTAACGAATTAAAAACGCCACGCTTAATGGCCGATGACAAACTCGCTATCGATACCTATGCCAACATGGCAAAAGCGCTAGCTAGTTCGGGGAATACCGCTTACCGCGATGTGATTGAGAATATTGCGACCACAAATTCGAACCGAAAACTGCAAAAATACGCGGCTAGCTACCTGAAGAAATTCTATTAAACCAGCCCGTTTTACGCTTAATAAAAAAAATCATGGCCGAGCTTATCCTCGGCCATTTTTATATCCATTTGGATCACTTTTTAAATTAAAAGAAAATTTACTGTTGGCCTTAGCGTTTGCTGAAATTGCCTATACAGGCTTGCGATGGTAATCACTCACGACAATGTGAAATCTAAGTTGATAAACGAGAGTTACGGAAGGCGAAGAGACAGTTAAACACGGATGTTGTTCAAGTCCATCCTTGGATGCTCGAGCCCCGTCCATGGGCGGACGGTCGTCTCACCAATCACCATTATTTGCCTTTCGAGCATCAGCGTAACCTTTAAGCTCAAAAGACTAGAACGAACAATTAACAAATGGCAGATCCCTTGAAATTTCATGCTAACACAGAATTATATACAGCCTCATGTCTAAGGAATGAAAAACAGACTTTGCAATATCTAAACCGATTGCAGTAATCCTCATAGGTGGGCTCGTCCTCTTTCTGATGAGTTTTAGCAACTATATTGTGGCCCATTCCATTGCGAAGCAGATTTAAAGTGATGAGTCCATTCCATTATCCATGTCCTGACTCACGCAATTTATTCCAAAGCCCAGCGACAACTTCGCAGGAAATTGGTGTGTCGGTAACTTCAACCTGAAAAATCTAAAAAGTTCTCCTATCCAATCTCTTATTTAATCTCACTGTCCCACAGGATAGCTAACAATCGCTGTTGAGCCATCTAAGAACATCATCTGGTTACCGTGTAGTCCATGAAATGGGAATTCAGCATAGGGTAATCCTTGTGACGACATGTTGATGCGAAGGACGGTATCATCCAATCGAAACTCTCTAGCATGCCAAGGAAAGATCCCCTTATTCTTCTCTGTAACCATAAATGCAATCGGAAAGAAATGTAAATGACTCGAAATAGCAAGATTACCCTCATTAAAAAAAGCGATATTTTTAGCACTGACATGCCTGCTTGATGGATAAAACCAATAATACATTTCATGAGTGTCGACCAAAGCATCGTCATCACCCAACACAAATCTCTTTAATGGGTCAAAATATGGGGTAGATTCTGGTTCAACCTTACATTCCTTTACCGATGTCGCTGCCAATATGTGCCCAATCATAGCTCGACAAAACTTAATAGCATCAACCTCAACACTGATTTCAGTATAGGGGCTGGTTGGTATGTTGAAATAGTCCTTTATCTTAGAAGTTAATAACTTACATACTCTAGCGATCTCCGTATCATTATCACCACCAACATGAAGGCCATTACAGGTTTTACAAAGTGTTTTGAATTTGCTTCCATTGCTTGATTCAATACCCTTGACACCATTTCCCGAAACAAAACCTGCCGTTTCAGTTATGTGCCGCTGTTCAACTTTAGTTATAGTTATACTGCCTTGCGGAGGTACATGATCAAATGTCAGTACTCCATATTTCCCACATATTAAACAATATCCTTGGGTTATCTTTGTATGAGCGATTCTTTCAGATATTGACCGACTGTATTTTCCCATTGCCGCCCCCTTGCTATGACATTTTCTCGAGTAACTTAACTGGTACTGTTCAAGAAAGATAGAACACACATTAAAAGAGAAAAAACCTAACTAGCGATTCAATTTTTGTTTTCAATGATTGATGAATAACACTTAAATTATATGCATAAGCCAACACATCAAAAGATCTGACAGACATAACTTTTACTCCTTAACAATTGACCAACCACGCTATAGCCTCAGGAATACACCACCCCCTCGGAGTTGCCGCAGGGCATTAGCGTTCGTTGCGTGATCGAGGCATGGAGGCCGAGATAGCGTCAGTCGAATCAGGGACGAGCGTCTGACGCGATAGCATAAGGACGCTAATTGCCCAAGGGGATTTCAACTACGTAAGGGGCGTCTTGGAGAATCCAAGGAGGATAGGACGAGCAGTCCTCCTTGGTCGGGTGTGGGGTGAAGCCCCACGACTTTGACTTTGATTCTGTGTTTAGCTTTAGCTAAAGCTAAAAACTCTTGGCCTACCCTTTGCTTATCCCCCGCAGCGTTTTAACGCTAAAAACAACGAAACGCGATAACACTATGATGGACAAGCAACAAAAGAGGGAGTTTCAATCTTGAGAAAGACGATGAAAATTATACTAGATGATCTAAAAGGACCTGAAATCGCAGCACTTTTAACGGAACACCTCAACGATATGCGGGCAACTTCACCGCCTGAAAGCGTTCACGCATTAGATCTTGATGGCCTGCGTCAGCCCAATATTCGCTTTTGGACCCTATGGGATGGCAACAATTTAGCGGGCTGCGGTGCACTAAAATGGTTAGATACCGAGCACGCCGAGATCAAATCCATGCGCACCGCCGCGCCCTATAAGCAGCAAGGTATAGCGTCTAAAATATTGCAGCACTTAATTAACGATGCCAAAAGTGCTGGCATCAAACGCCTCAGTCTAGAGACAGGTTCGATGGACTTCTTCAACCCAGCTCGCATGCTCTACTGCAAATTTGGTTTTGAAATCTGTGGCCCCTTCGACGGCTACCAACTCGACCCCAATAGCGTGTTTATGACGAAGAAAATCTAAAACACATGCGCCTTAGTCTTTGAAATTCATCTCTAAGGCGCTTTTGATGCAGTTAAGTATTCGCTCGCTTAACCACAGCTGCAGCTCTGTGCCCGTTCCACCAATGGATGATAAACCCAAGTAACAACCCCCAAAATGCGCTGCCGATACCCAGCACACTAAAACCTGATGCCGTGACCAAGAAAGTGATCACCGCTACTTCGCGATCTTCGGTTTTAGCTAATGCGGCGGTAAGGCTATTGGCGATAGTGCCGAGCAGCGCTAATCCGGCGATGGCCAGTACTAATTCCTTCGGGAAAGCGGAAAACAGGCCGACCACAGTGGCGCCGAGTAACCCAGTGATAAAGTAAAACACCCCGCCCCACACTGCCGCCCAGTAACGGGTCGCTGGATTCGGATCCGCCTCTTTCCCCATGCAGATAGCCGCTGTGATGGCGGATAAGTTAAAAGCAAAACCGCCAAAGGGCGCCAGAATTACCCCGATTAGCCCTGTACTGGTGATCAAAGGTGAAATTGGCGGCCTGTAGCCATTTCCATGCAGCGCAGCAACTCCAGGCATATTTTGCGAGGCCATAGTCACTACAAACAGCGGTAGCGCCACGCCAATTACACTCGCCAACGAAAACTCAGGCGTGGTCCACACTGGCATCGCTAGTTGCAACTGAACGGCATCTAACTTGAGTAAATCTAATTGAAAGCTCATGCCTATGCCCACCAGCAACGTCAGCAAGATGATGTAGCGCGGCGCAAAAGGTTTAACGACGACAAACACCAACAGCATGATTAATATGAGGCTCAGCTGGGTTTGCATCGCCTGAAATAGCCCTAGGCCAAATTGCAGCAGGATCCCCGCCAACATGGCTGAAGCGACTGACTGCGGCATGATACGGATCAGTTTATCCATCCAGCCTGCCACCCCGCAAAGAGTGATTAAAATCGAACTCACCAGAAAAGCGCCTATGGCTTGGTTGACGCTCAACCCTGCAAGGCTGGTCACCATCAGCGCCGCGCCCGGTGTCGACCAAGCCGTTAGAATAGGATTCTTGTAGTAAAGCGATAACCCTATGCTGGTTACGCCCATGCCCACACCTAAAGCCCACAGCCACGAACTAATCTGTGCAGGTGTCGCCCCCACAGCTTCAGCCGCTTGAAAGATGATCACAGCCGAGCTGCTATAACCCACTAATACCGCAATAAATCCCGCTGATATTTTTGATAAACCCCCTGCATCTCGCCACATATCCACTCCCTTTCTCTGCAATTGATGTCGCCATTACTTTGTGCGCTATAACTTATAAAATGAACAAGATCGCTTTTTGTGCGCTATAACGTACGAGATGGACAAGATAGCACCTGTGCGTTATAACGTACAAACTAAATTTTCATAAAAATGATGGGGCCATTGTGCAGACGATAAACAGCTATCTCGCCACCACGCTTAAAGCACTGCGTAATCAAAAGGGATGGAGTTTAGATAAAGCCGCCCAAGAGACGGGCGTGAGTAAGGCCATGATAGGACAAATCGAGCGCGGCGAATCTAGCCCAACCATTGCGACGCTGTGGAAAATTGCCAGTGGATTCAATATCTCTCTTTCGACCTTTCTCGAGCCCACGCCCCAGAGCCAAGGCGCAGTATTCCGTAAACCCGACGAATTACGCCAACAACCCGCCACCGACGGCATGCTAGTCGCCTCACTCTTTCCCTTTGAAGACCGTTTCGGTTTTGAGATGTTTGAACTCACCCTGCTGCCAAACTATGAGCGGCTTTCTGAGCCCCATGAAGACGGCGTCACTGAACATGTCATTGTATTAAGCGGCACTATGGAAGTGTTAGTCGATGGACAGTGGCAAACGCTCAAGCAAGGTGAAGCGGTACGATTTGCGGCCGACAAACCCCATGGCTATCGCAATCTAAACGAGCAAGCCGTGGTATTCCACGACATCATTCACTATCAACGAGGCTGTGAATCTAGCTTGTAGCAGCTTATCTAATGCCAGTAATGCCGAGTTCGGGCTCTTGCACGGCCAAAGACCAAACCCTTCACTATGATAATTTGCAACGCTTGCACTCGCCAATTCATTAGAATAAACTTATTGAAAATTTTCTAATGGTAGGAGCAATGCTATGTTTCAATCTTTACTGGCTAAGTTATCCGGCAGCCACTCGGGCGAAAAGTGTTGGCAATTGATTGAGCAAGGCGCACGGGTGATTGATGTGCGTTCACCAGAGGAATTTGCCTCCGGTCATTTGCCCCAAGCCATTAATGTGCCATTGCCAACGCTCGACCAATGGTTGCATCAAGTCGACAATAAACAACATCCCTTCGTGCTCTACTGTGGCGCGGGTATTCGAGCGCAAAAAGGCTGCGATATCCTCAAGGCCAATGGTTTTGGCTGCGTGGTGAATGGTGGTTCGCTCAAAGATTTAGTCTGCTGCCAACCAAGCTAATTTAAACCTTGGTTGTTCAGCGCCAATCTCACCAATCTGTATGTTGTGATGGTTTAGATATCTGCGAGGTGATGTATGCATAAAACGAATCATGCCAAAGCGTTACAGTTTGAAGCCACACAGGTTAACCCTGCTGAAAAGCCGCATGAAACTGAACGCCCTGCACGCTTTAGCATCAGTCGTAACCGCGATAAAGCCAGCACTAAGGTGCGTTATGTTGAGACTAGCACCCTTACTAAAGGCTGCAGCCTTTGCGAATAAACGGCTATGCCTGAGACTTAAACCTAGTAGCTCAAACCTAACCACTTAAGCCAAGCGTGCTTAGCTTAAATGGACATACAAAAATGCCAGCCTATTAAAGGCTGGCATTATTTATTCAGCTAAATCAAATGACTCAACTAAAGCAACAGAACGATTAAGCCTTCAGCTGATCGATACTGTGTTTCGCTGCGCTCATGCCTTTGTCGTGTGCTTCAGGACCCATGTTCAGCGCTTCGGCGTAAACCACTTCAACATTAGTGATACCAATAAAGCCTAAAACCGTTTTCAAGTAAGGTACAACGTGATCCGTTGGGCCATCTTTGTGAGCGCCGCCACGGGTCGTCACTAACACAGCGCGTTTACCTTCCACTAATCCTTTTGGACCTGTTTCAGTGTAAGTAAAAGTCACACCAGCGCGGGCAATGAAATCGATCCAGTTTTTAAGTTGAGCCGGAATAGTGAAGTTATACATAGGTGCTGCGATAACAATAGTGTCGTTCGCTTTTAATTCAGCAACTAAGGTATCTGATAATGCGAGCATTTCTTGCTGACGTGCCGACAATTCTGCACCACCACGTAAACCAGAAGCGATTTCACCGTCTACCATAGGCAGCACGTCTTTACCGCCTAAATCACGTACTGTGATAGCGGCGCCTTGGTTTTCCCAGTGGCTAGCTAAGTGGTCAATTAACACGGCAGATTGTGAATAACCGCCAAGAATGCTTGATTTTAAAATTAAGACTTTAGACATAATCTGCTCCGAAAATAGGTAAATGACTCAGAGTCAGATGGAATATCTCAACTCTATGACGCTAGTGTATTCGCCCATAAAAAAGAAATAAAGTGGATAAAATTTGAGATTCACTTCGATTTTTTAGAAAGGTTATAGGTTGTTGCGACGCGCTATAAATTAACTCGCTTTCGGCGCACTGACATACAGACCTTCGAATACCGCACAAAGCTTAGCATCACAATACAATTGCACAGCTAACTTCACTTTAACTCTGCGCCCCCTTTGCAACGGGCTGAGATCCACATCTGGCCATTGCACTGTTACCACAGGGTCACAAGTCACTGGAGCGAGATAACGAATATGGGCATCGGCGAGCACAATGTCACCCGCAACGCCAGCTAACTGCTGGTTCAGCCACACAGCGCCCCAGCCAGTTAAGGTCATCAAGGTATAAATGCTGCCGGCAAACATGGTCTGATGCAGATTAATATTGGGCGCTATCGGCGCAGTGACTCGAAACTCACCCTCGCTGTAATCGAGTGGCGCAATCTGCATAAATTCGCTAACAGGAATAGTACTGTGCCACGTCTGGCGTAACTGAGTGAGTAATTGAGTAAGTAGTAATTCATCCATGTGCATTTACCTCGATACAACCCTCTTCACAGCTAACACCGAATAAGTTCAACACTCTATCCCCCAGAAAAACCACGCGATGACTAATGTAATAGCTAACGTAATAGCTAACGTAATAGCTAACGTAATAGCTAACGCAATCACTCGTGCGATAAGAAGCTACACCTGCAGATTAAAAGTCACAGGGCCATCATTGACTAAGGACACTTGCATATCGGCGCCGAATTGTCCGGTTTCTGTGGTCACGCCCTTAGCGCGGCAAAATGCGACAAACTCTTCATACAGTGCCAAGGCTTGATCCGGCGTACCGGCGCCCGAAAAACTCGGTCTCAAGCCACGGCCCGTATCGGCGGCCAAGGTAAATTGCGACACCACTAACAAAGAGCCACCGACTTGCTCTAGGTTGAGATTCATCTTGCCATTTTCATCGGAAAACACGCGATAACTCATCACTTTAGTTGCCAGTTTTTCCATCTTCTCACGGGTATCCTGCTGCTCGACGCCCAGGAGTACCAACAGACCCTTATCGATTGCACCTATGGTTTGATTATCGACAACCACACTGGCGCGGCTCACTCTTTGAATTAACGCAATCACAACTTTTCCTTTTTAGATTAAGGCTTAACGGGAACCATTTGCTGCATGAGCGGGATAGGACGAATATATTGATCGATGCCATCTGGCAGGGATTGCGCGACTTGTGCCAAACCGCCATTGGTCCACAGCATAAAACGACGTAACTCTTCGATTTCAACACGATCGGCAAAGGTGACTGTGCCTTGTATTTGGATCACAGCGCCTTGGTCCAGCAACACGAACTTGGCAAAATTAAGCTTCTGATTCAAAGTGCCAATCACCACAGGCAGCTCTTGGCTAGCCTGTAATTGCGGATGCACGGCATAGAAACGATTCATTAAAATACGGTCAATGCCCGCAGAATTAATACTCGGCTCAAGCAAAAACTGGTTATCGCCAAACTGCACCGCGACTTTCGTCGGTGCAACTTTGGTGGCCAAGTAGTTCGCGTTAATCAACGCTTGATACAAGCGCTCAGCGGCAGCGTCATTGGTCAATCCACCCAGTTCAACGACTTTGGGCGCGACGGGTGCACTCACGTTCTCCTGAGCCACCACTGGGTCAATCGCGCTGGTTTGCGAGGGCGCCGTGGCGGCACAGGCAGTTAATCCGAGTAAACTGGCACTGATGAGCAATGTTTTCATTGTATTTCCCTTTGATGTATCCACGACCACATAGCATGGATTTCTGCTGTGACCGCCAAAAACAACGACTCGCTATTGAGCATATGTCCGCCGTCGGCAACAGATTGAATCGTAATAGCATGCTCTAGCCCAGCCACAAAATCGCGCAATAGCGCCGCTGGGCAAATCGCATCCTGCATTCCTTGCAATAACACACTACGCGCCTTCACCCTAGGCGTCACGCGCTGCAACACAGTCATGGCATTGAAGTAATCATGCCGAGCAAAGTGCAATTCGATATCAGCTAACGCTAATGCTGGGTCGGGTAACTGTCTTGGCAACACCAATCTCGCCCCCGCGAGCTTTAGCTCCCACTGAACCCAACGCCGCGCAAAATGGTGCCGCAGGTTTTCATCGGCCGATGCCAAACCTTGATGATATAAATCCAGCAGTTCAGTCAGCGATGGCTCAACGGGCGCATTACCACTGAAGAGTCGATAAGCCGCAGGTTGCAATTTTGCCGCGCCGTCAGCGCCATAGAGCCAATCTATGCCTTCTTTAGAGGGAATAAATAACGCCCACAGCACTTGCGCTATCACCCGTTCGGGAAATAATCCGCTGTAAATTAAGCCTAAGGTGGCCCCAAAGGAGCCGCCCGCTAAACACCAGCGCTCAATACCTAACGCGAGGCGAATCGCCTCCATATCGCAGATCAAACCATTAAGATGATTATGGGCTAAATCGCCAAAGGGCAAGGATTGTCCAGAACCTCGTTGATCTAACAGCAAAATCCAATATTGTTCGCCATTAAATAAAGCTAAATCACCGATATCACAACCCGCTCCCGGACCACCGTGCAAATACAACAGCGGGATACCTTGAGGATTTCCGTATTGTGCCAGATGTAATTGCTGACCATTGCCAACGCTAAACCAGTCGCGGCGGATAAAAGGGGGAAAGGATTCAGGCACTGATTCAGGCATTAAGTGTTATCGCCATTACTTAACCGTTTAGGGATGTCATTCCGATTTCGCCACGGCCTTGAGTGCCGTCACCTCTGCCGACGTTAATACTGACGACGAATCACCTTGGCTGGCATCTGCTAATGGTTTGGCATTCAGGGCCGTTTCGTCATCTGAGCTCGATTCATAATCTAAATATTCTGGCATAGCCGCGGTAATTTCCGCGCCGAGCAACACTATCATCCACGATAAATACACCCAGACAAACACTATGGGGATCGTCGCGAGCGCGCCGTAGATGGCTTCATAACTTGGAAACTGAGTCACGTACAGGGCAAAGCCTTTTTTACCTAACTCAAATAAGAGCGCGGCCACAATCGCCCCCAATAACGCATGTAAAAACTTCACCTTCTGATTCGGCACCACCATGTATAACAGCAAGAATGCGGCAACTGAAAACAACATGGGCAAGCGCGCAATAAAAATCGGCAACATGCCCGATAAAGCTTCAGCTTCAAACACCTTCAGTGAAATCACATAGGAGGATGCGACCAAACTCGCCCCGACCAATACCGGCCCTAACGTCAGCACCATCCAATACATTGAAAATGCGACCACCACGGAACGCTTCTCTTTAGTGCGCCAAATGTTATTCAGTGATTTGTCGATGGCGGAAATCAGCATAATGGCAACCACCACTAAGGCCGCGATCCCGACGGCTGTCCCCTTAGACGCATTGCCCACAAATTCATTGATATACACTTGCACTGTGTCGCCAGCAGCGGGTAAAAAGTTTTCGTAAACAAAGCCTTCTATCTGCCCACGAATGCCTTTAAACACCGGAAAAGCCGACAGCATAGACATAGTCACTGCCACCATAGGCACGAGTGACAATAGCGTGACATAGGCCAAATGTCCGGCGCGGATATTGATCTGATCTTCCACTAAACGCCGCCTTAAATGCAGCAGGAAGTGCCAGATCCCGAGGAATAAGACGCGAATTTGTGCCAGTTCTATCTTCTTAGTCACGGGTTTCTCTTGATTCTGTTGGTATAGACTCGTTATCTTCGTACAATAAACACTTAATTTACAAGTCTAAGGAGTGAATTGATGTCTCAACAAGGATCTGCGGGTAACGTTATTTCCGCTATTGCTAGCCTATTTTTCCCTGGGTTAGGCCAACTATTACAAGGCCGCATTATGGCCGCACTGTTATTTTTCATTATCACAGTGGTGGGTTATGCACTCTGGTGGCTAATTGTGCCCGCGGTAATAGGTGCTATCTTTCATCTGTGGAGCATTATCGATGCGGCTCGATTTAAGGCCGATTAATTTCAATTCACTCAGTGACGGAATACCCAATGAAAAGACTGATAACTTCAGGCCTGATTGCCGCAAGCCTCCTGCTCAGTGGTTGCCAAAGTGCCTATTATGGCGCGATGGAAAAGGTCGGTTACCATAAACGCGATATTATGGTCGACAGAGTTAAAGACGCGAAAGAATCCCAAGAGGACGCCCAAAAAGAGTTCAGCTCGGCCCTCGAAGAGATGCAAGCCCTGCTCAATCACGATGGCGGCAACCTAGAAAAAGCCTATAACAAGGCTAAGGATGAATACGAATCGGCCCAAAGCGCCGCAGATAACGTCAGCAACCGCATCAAGAAAGTTGAAGATGTGGCCGAAGCGTTATTCGATGAGTGGCAAGGTGAAATTGGCGAGATCAGCAAAGCCAGCCTGCGCCGTAACAGTGAAGCTAAGCTCAAAGAAACCCGCCGCGCCTACGAACAATTGATCAAAAGCATGCACCGCGCCGAATCAAAAATGCCACCTATCCTTACCGCCATGAAAGACAACATGCTGTATCTCAAGCATAACTTGAACGCCCAAGCCATTGGTGCGATCAAAGGCGAATTTGCCAGCCTGCAAACCGATATTTCGGGCCTGATTAAAGAGATGAACAAATCGATTAACGAGTCGAACAAATTTATCGAGTCACTCGAAAAATCAAAAAGTTAGCTTGAATACAATTGACTCATTCGAGGCGCAAGCTGTTAGTTTCAATTAAAGAAAATAGAACTAACAGCTTGGGCTAACTCATCGCCGCTTAATATGAGTCATTGTTAGTGAGTTGCTGACATGGCACATCACACTAAGTGATTGACCATTCATCAAATTATCCCGCAGGAAAAATCTACCGCGAGTTGTACACACGATCCAAGCGACAGGCCGGATTCAAATTATCCGTCTTAGATCGCTAATGCTTGTTCAAGATCGGCAATTAAATCTTGAGGATCTTCAACGCCAATACTCAGTCTGATAAGGTTATCGTTCACCCCAGAAGCTAGCCTGCTCGCGACATCCATTGCCGCATGAGTAGTACTTGCTGGGTGGCAAGCTAAGCTTTCTAGATCGCCTAAACTGACCGCTTGAGTAAATAGGTTTAAATTATCTAAAAACTGCGCCGCTCGGCTAAACCCGCCTTCAAGCTCAATACTCACCATACCGCCAAAGGCATTTATCGTTTCACTCAAAACTTGATGCCCTGGATCCTGTGAAAGCCCTGGATAATAGACTTTTTCGACGCTCGGATGTGATGCTAAAAAAGCAGCGACTTTAGCGGCTCCCGCAAGATGGGCATCCATTCGCAACGCTAAAGTACGTAAACCGCGCTGCAGTAAATAGGCTTCCTGTGGCCCAATAGCAGCCCCAATATGCTTAAGTGCTAAGGTGCGAATTGGCTGCATTAATGCTTTACGGCCCGCGACTACACCCGCGATTAAATCACCATGCCCACTTAAATATTTAGTGGCACTGTGCATCACGATATCTATGCCATGTTCCAGCGGTTTGAATAAATACGGCGTTAAAAACGTATTATCACAAATGGTGATTGCCCCAACCCGCTCAGCGGCGAGCTTTACCTTACGATAATCACTGACTTTTAAGGTCGGATTGGTAATAGGCTCAAATAAGATAATTTTTGTCTCGGGGCTTATCTCAGACAATAAGTGGTCATCATCTTGATAACGGCGCACTGTAATGCCCGCGCGGGTCAGCGTTTGTATTAGAAATGCCGCAGTACCACCATATACAGGATCGATAAATGCGATTTCATCACCTTGACTGGCCAAGGCATAGAAAATACTGCTGATTGCCGCCATACCACTCGCAACCACAAGCGCGTCATCAGCCCCCTCTAGCTGGGCCAATTGGTGTTCGAGTGCCTGTACAGTGGGGTTCGCCATACGACTGTAGATAAACCCCGGCTGTTCACCGGCAAAACGCGCTCGACCATCTTCGGCACTGCCATAGGCAAAAGTGCTACTTTGATAGATAGGTGTCGTGAGCGCACCCGTTGAGTTTTCAGCGGTATGATGGGTGTGAAGTAATTTGGTTTTAAACTGCATAATAGATCCTAATAACAATTAAATAGCATTGGAAAATGAGGCGTAATGCGCTTTCGCAACATCAGGATGTGAGCGTAAACGTCCTTTTAATACGTTTTGGCCAACTTGGTGAAAGAGTGGATTTAATGGATCGCTTGCAGGCCCTTGGGCTTGGCGTGCCAAATATTCAGGCAAGGGTAACAAGGGAACCGTAGCGTTCAACTGTGCCGCCATAAAAAAGGCGCAAGAGTAGCGCTCAACTCCAGCAGGCGGGCTAGTGACCCTGTGATAAGTGGCTTTTAAATACCCGTTAGAGGCTAACTCAAGTAACTCACCTATATTAACAACAAAGGCGCCCTCCAAGGGCGGAATGCTTACCCAGCCGTCGTCAGTCTGAACTTCTAAACCCGATTGCTTATCTTGCAGCACTAAGGTGAGGTAACCAGGATCTTTGTGCGCTCCCACCCCTTGGCCAGAAGTCTCTCCATTCGCACTTGGATAGCGGATAAGCTTCATGTGTTGATATGGGCCAGTATCAATCGTGGCATCGAATGCGGTCTCTGATTGCTCTAATGCGACAGCGAGCGCCTTCAATAGCGTAACACTGGTATCGGCTAAGTCCTGTTGCCATTCCAATAAAATCGTTTTCATCTGCGGTAATTGGGACGGCCATTGATTAGGTCCTTGTAATTGCGACCATTTGGGCACATCCGAACGCGGAGGATTAGCGGTTTCCTCTTGCATTATGTCAAATTGCTCACGCAAATCAGGCTTCCCTAAAGTCAATTCACCTTGTAAACGGGTATAACCACGAAAATGAGGCGTGTTCGTCATTTTCACAGCGAGCTTATCGGCGAGAGGGAGCGCAAAGAAATCCCTAGCTAACTGAAGTACTTGCTGCTGTCTCGCGAGCTCAATGCCATGGCCAGTTAAATAGAAAAAACCTATCCTTCTAGCTGCATCGGCAAGTTTATTAATGAAGGCGTGACGACTTTGCCCACCCGCATGCCAATCGCTTAAATTCAATATCGGTAATTGTTCCATCAATGACTCCAATTCAACGCATGATTTGAGTCGGATTCTATGCCTTTATAGGTTAATGGATAACGAATTAATAACTATTTGATATATCAAACAAGAATATTAGATCATTTAGATATATAGACATCTAGGCTTCCATACTTCCCTTTCACTTGTCGATGAGTCGTAACGTTACTCATCTCGCCTCCCTGCAATCCCTTCTTTTTTTGTGCAAGCCCAAAACACTTGGCTTTGTGAGCTATGGCGCGCTTTAATGGATTGATAGCACCAATCTTAGACCTGTCGCACAATTTCACTTAGTACTCAAAAACTTATCATCAGTTCATCACTCAGACACTGTACTCGTTACTCATTCGCTGTATTCATCACTATGACTTTTATCGAATCACTCACCCTGATGTTGGCACTCATGTATCTCGCCTCCCTCAGCTATTGGAGCGGCCAGAAATGGGGCGCTGCCGCCACACTGTTACTCAGCGTCGGCGCCGTCGCGATTAGCCTTTACTGGCCATTGGCACTCGGACTGATTATTGCGCTGCCGTTGGCATTATTGGGGCATAAATTTGCACCTGATTCCTTCAAGGGTGAGATTAAGATAAACACCCTGCGGGAAGGCACTCAGCATGTCTTGGCGCTATCGCTTTTACTGGTTGCCGTGCAATACACAATCAATACCATACTGCTTAAGCAAGGTATTACACCTTGGCTCATGCGCCCAGATGTGGTCGATGCTTTCCTGCCAATTGCTGGCGGCATTGAGCTTAAGGCTATTGTCAGTCTGAATTTATGGGATCAAACCCATCCTGCAGCGGCAGTGATGTTAGCTGCGGTATTACTCACAGGATTACTCTGCAAGCGAGCATTTTGTGGTTGGGCTTGCCCATTAGGTTTGGCAGGGGAATATCTGTATGCCTTTAGAAAACGCTTTATTAAATCAGAACTAACACCACCCGCTTGGCTCGATTGGCCACTGCGTATGCTCAAGTATCTATTGCTGCTTGGCCTCTGTTACATAGTGATTGGCATGCCAGCGCAATCGATTCCTAATTATCTCGATGGCAATTACCATAAGATTGCCGACTTGAAGATGGCACTGTTCTTTCTAACACCTAGCCTAATTACTTTATTAGTGTTTGCGTTGATCCTTGCCTTAGCCGCATGGCGCCGTCAGGGATTCTGCCGTTACTTGTGCCCTTATGGTGCCATGCTCGGGATCTTAAGTTTTGCGAGTCCCTTAAAAATCCGCCGCGATAGCCAGCACTGTCTTATCGAAGCAAAAGGGATGAAATGTGACAAGTGCACCCGCGCCTGCCCAGCAAACATCATAGTGCACACCAAAACCACGGTTCGCAGTGACGAATGCCAAGCCTGTATGCGCTGCGTCGCCGCTTGTCCAAAATCTGCCGCCCTTGGCCTAGGACTTAAATCCGGCCACAGACTCGGCCACAAAGGATTGCTCGCATTAGTACTCATCACCTTATTTATTCTACCGCTTGGCGCTTACTTAGCAGGTTTCTGGCATAGCCAAACACCCGACAATATCCGCATGGAACTGATCCAAGTGATAGATAGAGTTGGGCATTAGCTAATACCCCAAAAGCACACTGCAGATAATGGCTTACATCACTATCTGCAGTATTTTTAATATATAAGTCATAACATTGACTACAATCAGGCAACCACTCGATTTTATCGCTGATACTATTCCTATGCGAATACCAGATAAGTGGTTTTATGTTCCATCACGGAGCTAGCCTATGCGACCCAACCGACAGCAACTGATCCGTTCGTTATTTGACGAATATATTGAGATGTATTCCTCCCGTGATGACAGGCTAACCCACCGCTTTAGTGAGAATTTTAGCGGCTATGCTGGCAGTAGTGACCAGCTTGTCACCGACAGGGAAGAATGGGTGCGGATCACTCGGCAGGACTTTGCACAAGTGCCTGAGCGGATCCATATCGAAATGTTAGCTCTCTCCTTACAAGATCTTGCCGACAACCTCGTGGTTGTAAATGCCTTTTTTCATATCCACTTACCCATCCCTAATCCCATGCTTTCCCGCGAGACAGCACGGCTAGTGTTGATATTTCGTCTAGAACACAAAGACTGGATGATTGCCCACAGTGGCATATCCATCCCCTACGGCTTAGCCCACAAAGGGGAAATTTACCCGATAGCACGATTAGAAGAGCGTAATGTCGAGCTTGAATCCATGATCAAGGCACGAACCTGTGAGCTGGCAGAAGCTAATAGGCAACTCGAAATACTCAGCAATACCGATGGTTTAACCAATATCGGCAACCGCCGCCTATTTGACATGATGTTACAAACGGAGTGGAGCCGAGGACAAAGGAGCAACTCATCACTGGCTCTCATCATGCTCGATATTGACCACTTCAAACAATTTAACGATCACTATGGCCACCTCGCGGGAGATGATTGCCTTAAACAACTGGCCAGTACTTTGTCCCAATCCGGCCGCAGAGCGGGCGAACTCGTGGCTCGCTACGGTGGTGAAGAATTTGTCATTCTGTTGCCCAATATCGACAAACAAACGGTGCTCGACACAGCGCAGCATATTCATCAACTGATCCAAACCATTGCCATTCCACATGCGGATACCGACCTTGGTATTGTGACCGTCAGCGCAGGAGTCGCTTATCTGCAACCCTCAAACCAACAAAGCCATTTAGAGTTAGTTCGCCAAGCCGATGCCGCGCTTTACCGTGCAAAATCAGCAGGCCGCAATTGCATACGGGTGATGAATGAGGAGTAATACAGGATCTCAAGATTCAGCATTTTTAACTAATCGCAGGCATACCCTATCTTCTCATCACAGAACAACAGAGTTACAACCTTGAGCAGAGCCCGCAGTGCTACAGAGAATATATGCTGCAAGCACTAAGCTTTTAGCGATGTAATGAATAAAACGCCACATCAGCTCCATAGCGCAAACTATCGACATGCCCATGACCAAATAACTCTCAACAAAAAGCCCCACATAGTTTCCTATGCAGGGCTTTTAAACCGATTAACCCACCTTAATGGCGTGCCACCTGAATCATCAGACTGGCATTAAGCGCGGTTAAAGCGCTTACGATCGTTTTCAGTCAAGTGTCTCTTACGAACACGAATGTTCTTAGGCGTTACTTCAACTAATTCGTCATCATCGATGAACTCAAGCGCTTGCTCAAGTGTCATGGTGATTGGCGTAGTCAGTACTTGAGCTTCGTCAGTACCAGAAGCACGCATGTTGGTCAGCTGCTTACCTTTCAGACAGTTAACTGTCAGATCGTTTGAGCGAGCGTGGATACCAACTACTTGGCCTTCGTATACTTCAGCGGCATGGCCGATAAAGAGACGACCGCGATCCTGTAGACCGAACAGTGCGAAGGTCAGAGCCTTACCTGTAGCGTTAGAGATCAATACGCCGTTAGCGCGTTGACCGATATCGCCACCTTTGTGTGGACCGTAATGGTCGAACGAGTGGTAGATTAGACCAGTACCAGACGTCGCAGTTAAGAATTCAGTTTGGAAACCGATTAAACCACGGCTTGGGATGATGAAGTCGATACGTACACGACCTTTACCATCAAGCTGCATGTCTTTCATTTCAGCTTTACGGGTACCTAACTTCTCGATCACTGTGCCTTGATCTTCTTCTTCAACGTCAACAGTCAACGTCTCGTATGGTTCACACAGTTCACCGTCGATGGTTTTCAGAATTACTTCTGGACGTGATACGGCTAACTCGTAACCTTCACGACGCATGTTTTCAATCAGGATTGATAAATGCAATTCACCACGACCAGATACGCGGAAGCGATCTGGACTTTCTGTTTCTTCAACACGCAGTGCCACGTTGTGGACTAATTCTGTTTGCAGACGTTCCAGAATGTTACGTGAAGTCACATACTTACCTTCTTTACCAGCAAAAGGTGAAGTGTTAACTTGGAAAGTCATGGTCAGAGTTGGTTCATCAACAGTCAAAGCAGGCATTGCTTCTACTGCGCCAACGGCACAGATAGTGTCAGAAATTTTCAGCTCGCCTAAACCTGTGATAGCAACGATGTCGCCCGCGTTAGCAATTTCAACTTCAGTACGGTCTAGACCCATGTAACCTAATACTTGGCCCATTTTACCGTTACGAGTTTTGCCATCAGCGCCAATAATGGTCACTTGTTGGTTAGTTTTAACGCTACCACGCTTGATGCGGCCGATACCGATAACACCCACGTATGAGTTGTAGTCGATTTGCGAAATTTGCATCTGGAACGAACCTTCGGCGTCAGCATCTGGGAAAGATACTTTTTCAACGATAGTTTGGAACAGCGGCGTCATATCATCGCTCGCTACATCCGGATCTAAAGTTGCAAAACCGTTTAACGCAGAAGCGTAAACGATTGGGAAATCTAACTGCTCGTCGGTTGCGCCTAAGTTGTCGAACAGGTCGAATACTTGGTCGATAACCCAATCTGGGCGTGCACCTGGACGGTCAATCTTGTTGATAACAACGATTGGCTTTAAGCCTTGAGCAAACGCTTTCTTCGTTACGAAGCGAGTTTGTGGCATTGGACCGTCAACGGCATCAACCAGTAATAATACTGAGTCAACCATAGACAGAACACGCTCAACCTCACCACCGAAATCGGCGTGGCCTGGGGTATCAACGATGTTAATACGGTAGTCGTTCCACTTGATGGCAGTATTCTTTGCCAGAATCGTGATCCCACGTTCCTTTTCAAGATCGTTGGAGTCCATCACCCGCTCAGTGGCTTCTCCTCGGGTTGCAAGGGTGCCTGACTGTGACAGCAACTTGTCTACCAGGGTCGTTTTGCCATGGTCAACGTGTGCAATAATGGCGATGTTACGTAAATTCTCTAGCACGGATAAACCTCTTACCATCAAACAAAAATAGGGATATTTCAGTAATTCGTTATGGCGATCTAGCTCGATCCGCCACAATAAAAAGCGTGCCATTCTACTCCAGAGCGGCCTTGGCGCACAGGATTATTTTTGAACACTTATAAAACAATCCGCCAATCCTTGGGTAATTCCTGCCAATATTCCATTGAGTGAAATCCTCTACCGCCACAGTTAAAGCACTGTTCAATTGCCATATTCGTAGGAAAAATCAGAGTTAAGCAGCTGAATTTGCTATTTTTCATACTCTAGACGCAAACCATTTCTGCTGATTTAAACATCAATTAAAAGTGATGTCACCGCGATGAAATCATCTCACCGAGAAACAGCAATAAATTCTAGCGTACATTTAACTGAGCATTCATATTGGCGTTTATGACCGCGAAAACTGAATGTCTTTAAGACTCACTTCATTGTCACGCTATACCTTTATTACGCATCATTGATTCACTTGGTCTGTGAACAGCAAAGACATTTCGCACATGAGAACGAACTCTTTCCTAATAATATGATAATAAACCACTATTGGATTGAGAATGCGTGCCATAGTTGGACAGACTAGCGTGGTTTTATGACAATTTTGCGGCGGCGAAACAGCCCAGAGAAATAGTCCCGTTCTGTGCTGAAAAGATGTGCTAGATTCACTGCTGCTGTCCTTATGCGACTAATGTGAGCCAAGGCGTCACTGCCATCTCACTGCCACATAAGCAGTGCATGTTATTAGTTTGGATCCCAGCCTAGGTTTGCATGAATCAATTCAGTGCGCACCAAAATGGATTGATGCACCAAAATGCCACAGCCAAAAGCACCATAGTGGTGCAAACACGAATCCAATTAAGTGCAACAAAGATTTTAAACCATGTTAATCAGCTAGTTAAATTATTGGCATGGATATCGCTTTATCGCTCGTAAGTTTGGCTCAAGATAAATCACTTGAGTTAAAAGATTATAGAAGGGGCATCCCTTTACCCTACCGGAGGCTTGAGAATGTCAGTTGAATCAGTTTTAAAGCAACTTGAAGAATTAGAAGTTAAGTTCGTTGATTTACGTTTTACCGACACTAAAGGTAAAGAGCAGCACGTATCTATTCCTTCTCATCAGGTAGATGCTGATTTCTTCGAAGACGGCAAAATGTTTGACGGTTCTTCTATCGCAGGTTGGAAGGGCATTAACGAATCAGACATGGTACTGATGCCAGATCCAACGACATTCGTACTGGATCCTTTCACCGAAGAAACCACAGCACTGATCCGTTGTGACATTCTTGAACCAGGTACTATGACGGGTTATGACCGTGATCCACGTTCAATTGCTAAAAAAGCAGAAGCTTACCTAATCTCTACTGGTATCGCTGATACTGTTTTGATTGGCCCAGAACCAGAATTCTTCCTATTTGATGATGTCCGTTTCGGTACTGACATGTCAGGTTGTTTCGTTAAGATCGACGCTAAAGAAGCGGCTTGGAACTCAGGCACTAGCTACGAAGGCGGCAACACAGGTCACCGTCCATTCACTAAAGGCGGTTACTTCCCAGTTGCACCGGTTGACTCATCACAAGACCTACGTAGCGCTATGTGTTTAGTGCTTGAAGAAATGGGTCAAGTGGTTGAAGCGCATCACCACGAAGTGGCGACTGCGGGTCAAAACGAAATCGCAACTCGCTTCAACACGTTAACTAAAAAAGCGGATGAAATCCAAATTCTGAAGTACGTAGTGCACAACATGGCACACGCTTACGGTAAGACGGCGACTTTCATGCCTAAACCCATCGTTGGCGACAACGGTAGCGGCATGCACGTTCACCAATCTCTGGCGAAAGACGGTGTTAACTTGTTCGCTGGCGACAAATACGCGGGTTTAAGTGAAACGGCTCTGTACTACATAGGTGGTATCATCAAGCACGCTCGCGCGCTGAACGCTTTCACTAACCCAAGCACTAACTCTTACAAGCGTTTAGTGCCACACTTTGAAGCACCTGTTATGTTGGCCTACTCTGCCCGTAACCGCTCTGCATCAATCCGCATTCCTGTGGTACCAAGCCCTAAAGGCCGTCGTATCGAAGCGCGTTTCCCAGATCCACATGCAAACCCATACTTAGGTTTCGCAGCGCTGCTGATGGCGGGTCTTGACGGTATCCAAAACAAGATCCACCCAGGTGAAGCGATGGACAAAGATCTGTACGATCTGCCTCCAGAAGAAGCGGCTGAAATCCCACAAGTGGCAACGTCATTAGAAAACGCCCTTGAAAACCTGCAAGCTGACCATGAGTTCCTGACTAAAGGCGGCGTGTTCAGTGAAGATTTCATCCAATCTTATATCGTACTGAAAACAGCTGAAGCTGAGCGCGTAGCACGTACAACTCACCCACTTGAGTTTGAAATGTACTACAGCTTGTAATCCTTACTCGCAAATTGATTAAGCCCCGAATTGTCGGGGCTTTTTTATAGATGAAGCTCTGACTAGCTATAAAGCCAAATCCATTAATCATAAAAATCAAAATCCATCACGTATAGATTTCAAACCTTTTCGATTTAAAATCAATCACACCTTGCACTCACTCAATGCAATCGCTAGCTTGAGAATGTCCATGCAGCACGATTAATCCTGATCACTTGGGCGCATCTTATTCATAAAAATAACAATAGGCGTTTACCTATGTGGCAAAAGATAAAACCTTATAAAGATTCCATCGTGCTGCTCACCGCGTTATTGTTGGGCGGCGTGCTCGGTGTCGGGTTGCCAGAACTGGCGCTCTGTTAGTGTCAATCATGGCGGTGTCTATAGTGATGGCGATTATCCCCGCCGTGGGCATTATCGGGCTGGCCTTATTTTTCGACCCCGCCCAAGGTGTTACCTTAGATCTCAATCAAACCATCAGCGATACTGCGGGGACGATGGATTTTGTCGGCCTGCTGACCACCAATGACTTTTCAGGTTTATTATCAAAATCCAATATCTTAGCCCTGATCATCATGTCGGTTATTGCGGGGATTGCGATAGGTCAATCGGGGGAAGATGGCAGAAAAGTCTCGGCATTACTCGACAGTTTTAATACCGTCATCATGAAGATAGTCTCGATCATTATGGTGGCAGCGCCCGTGGGACTCGGTGCCTATTTCGCCTCGACAATGGCAAGCCAAGATCCGCAGCTTGTTATCACCTTTGCCCGCGCCGTTGGCCTGTTTATGGTCGCCTGTTTTATTTATCTAACCGTGGGTTCTACCTTTTACGCTTGGCTTGGCGGTGGCACTCAAGGGGTTAAACAATTCTGGCGCTTCGCCCTCGAACCTGCAGTGACGGCACTGGGCACCACATCATCACTCGCCACCCTACCCGTCACCTTGAGAACCGCGCTGAAGATGGGCATTAAACCCGAAATCGCCGACATCAGCCTGCCATTATTGGTCAATTTAAATAAGGGCGGCGCCTCAATCATCACAGCCCTAAAAATCGTGTTTATCTACTCGTTACTCGGATTAGATTTCACCGTCGATGTGTTTATGGTGACAATACTGATTTCGGTTCTATCGGCCTTTATCATAGGCGGCGTGCCGGGCGGCGCTTTCCTCGGAGAGATTTTTATCGTCACGACCTTAGGCTTGCCAATGGAAACCATACCAATTTTAGTGGTGATAGGGGCAATTACCGATGCACCATCGACGGTCATTAACGTGGTACACGACTTGAACGCCTGCCAGATCATCGAGCGGCTAAATCGTAAACGACTCTAAAAAAATGCCCAAACACTGAGGTTTGGGCATAGCTATTTATCCACAGAGCCCTTATCAATTGGCTACCGATTGGCTTTTATCACGTCCAGTAACAACTTGATATCGGCCATATTGTTGTAGATATGCGGCGAAATACGGATCCCCATGCTGCGAGCATCGACGCTGATATTCGCGTTCGCTAATGCCGTCATGATTTGATGTTGTTGCTCACCAAACTGCAAAATCAGCGTACCGCTGCGTTTTTCAACATCCCGTGGCGACACAAACTCATGTTCGAGCTCTTGCGCCACGGCATCAATTAACTGCTGATTACATTTACGCAGCAAGGGGATGCCTAAACCCGCAAGATAATGAATGCTGTGGGCAGCAATGGCATAGGGGGCGATTGAAGGCGTTCCACCCCAGAAGCGCATTGCGGAATGCTGGTAACGAAAATCATGGATATCGAACTCGAACGGATTCTCGTGGCTAAACCACCCCACATCCTTTGGCTGGCAACTCTCCAATATGGCGGGATTAACCCAAAGATAGGCGGCACCAGGGCCGCCGCAGAGCCATTTCACACTCGAACCGATTAAAAAGTCAGGTTGTAGGCGTGCAAGATCCAGCGGAATAATCCCCGCCGATTGCGCTACATCCACTAAGCTCAAACAGCCTCGCTCACGGGCTATGGTGAAAATATTGGCTAATGGCGCCTGCTGCCCCGTATTCGAGTAAGCATGGCTGACAAACACCAGATCTACATCACGACTGATATGCGCGTCCCACACATTAGGGTCAGTGACATCGAGTCCCTTAGGAATAAAACGCACTTCGCAGCTAGCTGGCAGCGCTTTTTTAAGGGCGAAACCCATACTGGGGAAATCAATCTCACTCATCAACACAACGGCGTGTTCGCGATTTAATCGGTCGAGTGACATAACGATTTTAGTCAGTGCACTGGAAAGATTTACCTGAGGGCAAAAGTCCTTTTGGTGGCCGTTAAACAGTTTGGATAAGGCAAAGGTAAAATCATCAATCACACTCAGCCACTGACCCCAAGGCTCGCGCCCCGATTCCTGCCAAGGCGCAAAAAAGGCTTCTTTGAAGACCTGTTCGGTCGATTTTAACGGTCGACCGACTGAATGGTTCAATAGATATCCTGGACCCGCGAGGTAAAAGTCCTTTTTAAAGTCTTCAAACATAGTGTTATCTCAAACTCTCTTTTAATTTTTTAATCTCATAATAACGCGTCCGAATATCGCTGCGCTGAACGGCGGCGCGCCTATCTCTGAGTCGCTCCAATGAACCGAGTAGCACATGCAGTGGCGGACCACTGGCGGTAACCTTAGCTAAATGCTGCTGCTCCATACTTGTCGAAGGCTCGGCAATATATTTAGTCACTAACTCATTATGGTGCTGAATCGCAGTCTCGCCATGTAATTCGCAGACTTCGATAAAGAGTCGCAAATTTTCTTGATACCAAGTTTGGTTTGCACTGTCTTTTGCCTGCAGGAAATCATCCATCAAATTCGGCCGACGCATGCACTCACGTAATATCTGCTGATCCTCTGGCATCATGTACAAAAACTTGTCCACCAGCATTTGCGAGTAGGAAGCTTCATTGGCGAAACAAAGACCTAGCGTTAAATCGATTACATTAATCCCCGCAAAATCCCCAGCGTTAGCGCCGCGATAAATGACCGATCCCACCCGATAAGGTTTGTAGTAAGGGCGAACACAGTAAAAGAAACGATCCGTATCTAATCGATTGAATAATTGAGTATTCGACTCAATCACATCCTGCAATGCCTGTTTAGCGACTCGCAGTAAATCGTGGCTGATGGGATGGGAAATACCCAAAGGCTGGATCTTCAATAACGCATCGGCGGCGCGTTTATAGGCCAAAATGCCCTTAGTGTTGTAATCCACAAACAACTTTTCAGCGGGAAGATCGGTAAAGCGCTTATAAATGCCATTGTGGGCACGATTGTGCGTAGTTAAATGTGCGGTGGCAAAGCGCGGCGTGACGCCTATTGAAGCGCCGATGTGCATGGCAAGCGCGGAGGCTTCGGCTAATGGCGATGTGGTTTCCCGCGAAGGCTCGGTAATTTCATGGCGTCGACAGGCCGCCATATACAGGCCCACGTTGCCGAGTAAATCAAAAGCACTGTCGAACCCTTCGTCGGTATTGCCCTCATCGAGCAAGGCCTTAATCAACTCTCGCCCTTCGCTCTCCAGCGCCAACTTAGCTTCTGCGCCAATATCGAGCACATTGGCCCGATCCGTTTGTTGGTAGTAAAGCTGTTCTAGCTCTGAGTTGAGTTCGACAAAGCGACTGCGGATCCAATCATCGAAGGCTTCGGTGTTAAAGGTGGCTGGTTTCACGGGCTTATCCTTGAGTATTGTTATCGTTCTTTTAAACGGAGCGAGCTCAAAGTCTTAGCCCATTCCATAAAACTCGTTAACCAGAATGCAACTTATCGCTACGTGTTTCTAGCGCTAGGTCAAATTTCCGAAAAATCTCATGCCATTTTTTATTTACACCATGCGCCAGCGCAATTTTTCAAACGCTTTTCCTCCGCAAAATGTCCCTGAAAACACTCATCACTCAACAAATCGCTAAGCGGTAGATTCCGCAGAGGTAAATCGGATGATTTTAATGGAATTTATAGTAGTGCTTAGTTGCCTACTACTCGGTACCCGCTACGGCGGTATGGGACTCGGCCTCATCAGCGGCATAGGTTTGTTTTTACTGATATTTGTCTTCGGTTTAGCGCCGGGACAACCGCCAGTACAAGTTATGCTAACGATTCTTGCGGTAATCGGCTGTGCGGCCGTATTACAAACCGCAGGCGGTTTAGATGTGATGATGCAGTTTGCCGAGCGCCTACTGCGCCGCCATCCACAATACATCACCATTCTGGCGCCGCTGACCACTTGGACGCTGACCTTTCTTTGCGGTACAGGCCATGTGGTTTACACCATGTTTCCAATTATTTCCGATATCGCGCTGAAGAAAAATATTCGCCCAGAACGCCCAATGGCTGTGGCATCCGTCGCCTCGCAAATGGCGATTTGTGCTTCGCCCGTGTCGGTAGCGGTTGTCTCTATGGTGTCGATTCTCGCATCGCAGCAAGGTGTGGGCCGCGCCTACAATCTGCTCGAAATTTTAATGGTATCAGTACCGGCATCGCTTTGCGGTGTGATGGCCGCCGCACTTTGGAGCCTACGTCGCGGTAAAGATTTAGATAAAGACGAAGAATTCCAAGAACGGATTCAAGATCCTGTCCAAAGAGCTTTTATCTATGACAAGAGCGAAACCCTGCTAAATCAACGTTTTCCTAAGGAAGCTTACTGGGCAACGGGGATTTTCTTTGCGGCTATTGCAGCTGTGGTGCTGCTAGGTTCCTTTAGTGAACTGCGCCCTGCCTTTGAAGTTAAAGGGAAAACGACCTTATTATCGATGAACTTAGTCATCCAGATGATGATGTTAATTGCGGGGGCATTTATCCTAATGACCTGCAAAGTCAAGCCGACAAACATCTCTAATGGCCCGGTCTTTAAAGCGGGCATGGTGGCGATTTTCTCAGTATTTGGTGTGGCGTGGATGAGTGATACTTTCTTCATCAGCCATATGGATGTGCTTAAGGAAAACCTGTCCCACGTGGTGCAAAGCCAGCCTTGGACCTATGCCTTAGTGCTGTTCCTCATCTCTAAGCTAGTTAATAGCCAAGCAGCCGCGCTGACTGCCATTGCGCCTATGGGTCTCGCATTAGGAGTCGATCCAAAACTCTTGATCGCTTTCCTTCCAGCAAGCTACGGGTATTTTGTACTGCCTACCTATCCAAGCGATCTGGCCTGTATCGGCTTTGACCGTTCAGGCACAACTAAAATAGGTAAATTCATTATTAACCACAGCTTTATCATTCCAGGTTTTATCGGCGTGGGTACCGCATCGACCGTCGGTTATATGCTGGCGACAGCCTTGCTCTAGTCTGTATTACATAAATAATAAAGGCCGCGATGCGGCCTTTATGTTGAATAGCATGGAACGATAAGTTTAAGCGCGATACATGGCCAAAAACATCTTGATATTGGCGTCGATAATCGCTTGCTGGTGCTCATCATTATTTTTCATATGGAACAGCTTAGGCCAGAATGCAAACGCCTTAAACATGCCCCAAAACTGAGTCGATGCCATCGCAATATCGTCGATATTCAGCGCCTTGTGTTCTACCGCTCCCGCAAGCCAAGCTTCGAGTCCACCTTCTTGCTTCGCAAGCTTCTCCATCGCTTCAGTCGCTTGGACAGGCGAGCGAATAAACTCTGCCATCACCACCCGCGCCACATCGAGAAACTCAGGCTGCTGATACAAAGCCCAGCATCGATGCGCAATTTGCTGCAACTGATCTTCAAGACTCTGCGCAGGATTGTAAACTAAGGTCGCCGCCTCTTTCGTCCGCGCCCACAGCTCTGTGGTTGTGGTATCAAACAGCACTTCCTTGCTCGGAAAATGGTTATACACAGTACGTTTAGAAACATTAGCCCGCTGGGCGATCCTGTCCATACTGGCACCCACAAAGCCATTGACCATAAACTCTTCCCGCGAGGCACGCAGAATCGCCACACGTTTCTGCTGAGAATTTGTCAATTTAATGGGTTTGTCTGCCATGTTTTCCTACGCCATAAAAATCATTTGTCGACATTTTACACTATCCAGTTTACTTTTACACCGCCGCATGTAAACTACACTGTGTAGTTTACTTTTTAATATTGTACATGCAATTATAAATGCGATTGAAGATTGTCTTGACCTTACTACGACTCGGGAGCTTTATCATGGCCACTCAAACAAATACTGACGTAAACACTAAGACTTCGGCCCATGTTGAGGGTGACAAATTCAGCAATGAAGCTCCCAATACCCACAGTGGTGAAGGTAATTTACTTTCTATTTTATGGCGTTACATGACTGAAAATATTCCAGATAAGAGCCCAAACCAGCCATTACCGATCCAAAAAATGCAGCTAAACCCAACGGCCAATGCGACACCTATGCTGTATAAAATCAGCCATTCAACAGTGCTGTTACAACTCAACGGTCAATATTGGTTAACCGATCCTGTGTTTTCGAAACGCGCCTCGCCAAGCCAAATGTTTGGGCCAAAACGATTCCACGAGTTGCCGATCGAACTCGATAATATTCCAGTGCTCGCAGGGATTATTTTGTCCCACGATCATTATGATCATTTAGATAAACACAGCATTTTAGCCCTCGCCGAGCGCACGCAAAAATTTATCGTGCCACTGGGCGTAGATAAACATTTGCTCGCATGGGGCGTGCCTGCCAGCAAGATAGTCGCGCTCGATTGGTGGCAAGAAATCCAACATGCGGGTCTGAGTTTTATCGCGACGCCGGCACAGCACTTTTCGGGCCGTGGTATAACGGACAAAAACCAAACCCTGTGGGCATCTTGGGTTATTCAGTCCCCTGAACTAAAACTGTTTTTCAGCGGTGATTCCGGTTACTTCGACGGCTTTAAAAAGATTGGCGACAGACTTGGGCCTTTCGATTTAACCTTAATCGAAACAGGTGCCTACGATGAGATGTGGGCAGATATCCACATGCAGCCAGAGCAATCACTGCGGGCGCATTTAGATCTGCGGGGACGACACTTAATTCCGATACATAACAGCAGCTTCGATCTCGCGCTACATAGTTGGTACGAGCCATTGGAACGCATAGCCGTAGCCGCCAAGGCCTATGACGTGCCGCTGCTTACGCCGGAATTTGGTCAAGGGATCAACCTGAGTGAATTAGCCCATAGCCCAGCTTTGAATCACGCTTGGTGGAAAGCCTATTTACCCAAAGACAGAACCGAGTTTGAAATCATTCCGGCGCGCATGAGTTCAGATAAGTTTTAAGCTGAACTCTTATCAGCACGTGTATCTAAACCTTTATCAGTACGCTTAAAAACGTTGAATCAGTGGCTCTCCAACAAAAGAGAGCCACTGCGGTTTACCATTCGACAGATTCCCACTCGTCGGCGCTCAAAAGCTCACAACTTAAGTATTAAGCTTCTTCCTGCTAACGCTAAACCCTAGACGACAGCTTAGTTACAGGCATAAAATCACTTACCTTGTCATTTTAAATATCCAACTGAATTAACGGTATTAATCCTTCAAGCTGGCCGTATACGGATGAGTAAAATCGCGGGTACAAGAAGTAGATTGGTGATTTGAATCTTTAGAAACGCCATGATCAATTAACATTCACCTTATATGGTCGCGCTCATGTCTGTGCTCACTTGGCTAAAAAAACATCTTCATAGCGCCTTTCATGGCAACAGCACACTAGAGCGACAAGCTGACTTAGCCGCCATTTTTCATCCCGCGCAAATGCCCGACATCGACTTGCCGACAAACCAAGCCTATCCGCAAGTAACATCAATAGTGCAGGCCGATATTTATGCCTATCAAGTTCACGGCTTACTGACCTTAGAAGGCAAGCAAACCTTAGATACGTTAATCGGCAATACAGGTTTTACGGTATTGCCCGAACATGCCGCCAGCTTCAATGGCCTGATAACCCATCGGAGCCGAGCAACCAGCTTGCAGCTCCACCAATATGCCGATTTTTCGGGGATCTGCGTCAGTTTAATCAGCAACGACAAAGCACTATTAGAACAGCTGATTGCGTTCAAATCGACTTTACCTCACCCTTGGGAAAGCTTTCCCCATGTCGATCCCAATACACTCGGCAGTCTTCAAGGGAATATCGATTTTTGGTGTAACTATTTTTGGCGCCCCTATTGGTTATCACTTTCAGCGGCTGAACGCTTACAGTACCCCGTAAATTGGCAGGAATTCAGTGATTTTCATTAGAACTTGAGAGAAGTACTAAGGCTTAATGCAGGATAAAAAATGAAGTTAACATATGGTGGATTAGCACTATCGTTACTGCTACTTGGCGGCTATCTGATCCCTGAGTCACCGGTGATCCCAGTCAAAGGCGCCAGCAGTAAAGATTGGAACAGCCAAACCTTTTGGTATGAACCTTGGGGCCCATCGGGCGTACATAAGGGGATAGATATTTTCGCCGCCAAAAACACTGCCGTGATTGCGCCAACGCCTATGCTGATCTTCTATCGAGGCGACTTCTTTAAAGGAGGTAATGTGGTCGTTGGTCTAGGTGCTAAATGGCAAATTCATTATTTTGCCCATTTAGCGCAAATTGAATCAGCCACGGGATTAATTGCCCACCAAGGTGAAACGCTGGGCACTGTCGGCGATACGGGTAATGCTCAAGGTAAACCGCCACATTTGCATTATTCCATTTTGAGCTTATTGCCTAAACCTTGGCTAATAGATACTTCAACCCAAGGATATAAAAAGGCCTTTTATCAAAACCCCATCAGCTACTTAGAAGCACACTAAGACTTAGGTGATGAGTAACATAGCGGCTTCGCGACAATATCAACTACTAATGAGGGTTCAGCAACTCGCCATGTAGGCAAACTCACTGAATGCCAGCATGGCCGACACATTATACGAAGAAATGAACGGAGACTTATGATTCAGCAGACTTACTATCAAGAGTCACAGAGTTAACTGCCGCAGCATGCGACTCGGTATCGGCCTCTGCAGCTAATGATTCCCTATCCGCCTTCGCAATGTATTTAGGTTTATTGCTCGATTGCAGTTTGGCATTGGCCTTTTTCGCCTTGCTCTTCAAGGTTTGGTTTATCTTCTTTTTACGGTTCATCAGGGCACCAATGCAGATACGGAATAAAGGGGCGCGATTATAGCCTTCCAACTGCACGCCAGACAATCGAAAGCACTAAGTCAGATCGCCTCCGGCCATCAAACCCACGCCCAATGCTAACCAAATTAACAAGCCTAGTTAACAAACCGCGTTTTCAAGCCAAGTCATCAAGCCTGCGACCAAACCATCAGATCGCGAAAGCCATGCTAAACGCTAAGTAAGGTCATATCTTACCGACATGAACTCGCACTAGGTAACCCTTGGGGTTAAATCTCTATACCGAGTGCTGTGTCGCAATTTATCAATACTGCCGCCAAATCGTGCAATTTCCTGTATGACACGACTAGACAAGCCGTTATTCCTCCCCTAAAATCGCGACAGAATAAAAATCGTTATCATTTGTAATGCCGTTTAATGGAATATGGACTTATGCCAAAGGAGCCGGTGTAGCAAACTCATTCGCCCTTAGCAGGAAGTTATATGACATTCAAAACCTCGTTTGTTGCTTTAGCCGTATTTGCAGCGCTAAGCCAATCCGCTGCGGCTCAAGATGCCCCCGATAGCAATTCAAACAACAAAAATAAAGACATAGAAAAAATCACTGTCACCGCGAGTCGGATGGATAAATCCCCCAGCTCGATCCCTAATACCGTCACTATCATTGACCGCGCCCAGTTAGAAGAACAGTTCCGCACCACTAAAGATTTATCGACCATTATCGGTAACTTGGCCCCAAGCTTTTCGCCAAGCCGCCAGAAGATGAGTAACACAGGCGAAACCCTGCGTGGTCGTCCACCATTGATTATGATCGACGGCGTACCGCAATCGAACCCACTTCGCAGTGGAGGGCGTTCGGGTCAAACTATCGATCCTGCCATGATAGAGCGTATTGAAATCATTCACGGTGCCAATGCGATGCACGGTCTCGGTGCCCAAGGCGGCATCATCAACTACATCACTAAAAAGCCCACTGGCGACAGCGAACAGGTTGCGAGTTTCGATGTGACAGTTCCTGATTCGATGAAATCCAACGGCTTAAGCTTTGGTGCCAGCTATGCGTTTTCTGGCGAGTCTGAATTTATCGACATGATAGGCTCGGTTAGCTATCGCAATAATGGTGTGTACTACGATGCCAACCACGACGTTGTTGGCGTAGACACAACTCAAGGCGAGTCGATGGACAGTCAAAGCAAAGACTTCTTCATCAAGCTTGGCCATAACTTCGATGAGTCTCGCCTTGAATTAATGGTTAACCATTACAATGCAGACAACAATGGCGATTGGATGCCCGTTGCAGGCGACAAACCCAATGGCGTGCCCACGGGCGCAATTAAAGAAACCCAGCCATGGGAAGCGGCTAACAACCAAGTGACCACCACCAGTTTGACTTATACCCACGCCAACATTGGTGGCCAACAACTTAACCTGCAACTCTTTAATCAAGATTTTAAAGCGGTTTATGGTGGCGGCTGTTTCGACAGTTTCTACGATCCATCCTTCGAAGGTAGCGACCAAGTGATCCAGTGCGGTGTCGGCAGCAAAGGCGAAAGCTTGTACTACGAGCAATCGCGTAACGCTTCAGTTAAATGGGGGTTGAAAAGCTCCTTGATCGCTAAGGATATTGCGGGTTCAGGGATTGATGCGGCCTACGGTGTCGACCTTTTCCGCGATACCACAGAGCAAGATTTAGTGAAAACGGGTTTTTCGTGGGTTCCGGAAAGCACCTATGACAACGTCGCGCCATACTTGCAGTTAGATTATGATTTAATTGAAAATCTAACCTTATCGACCGGTGTTCGTTACGAACATGCCGAGTTGAGCGTTGATGACTACAAAACCCTATGGGGTGCGGGCAACAAGCAGATTGCAGGCGGTTCAGCCACCTTCGATGAAACCTTATTCAACGTCGGTATTTCCTACAAAATCACCCCAGACATTCGCGTTTATACCAGCTATAACCAAGGTTTTGGTATGCCAGATATCGGCCGTATTTTGCGTGATGGTAAAAGCTTCCCCGGCGACAATCCCAGCATAGATGACTCATTGGCGCTCACGCCGATCGTCACAGATAACGTCGAAGTTGGTGCCGATTACCAAGGTAAATACTTAAGCGCTAAGTTTGCATATTATCGTTCGGCCACTGATTTTGGCTCACGTTTAGCCTTAAATGGCGATGGTTTCTACGACGTGAAGCGGGAAAAAAGTGTCATCGAGGGTATCGAAGCCAATATTACCGCCTACCTCACCAGCAATGATGATCTTGGCATGAACATCGCCATTCAACAGGGCGAATACGATTCAAATGGTGATAACAAAGTCGATACCGATCTCGATGGCGCAAATATTTCGCCCAACCGTATAAACCTGTTCTGGACCCATAACTTCGATAATGACATGTCGACCCGCGTTCAAGCCAACTACTACATGGACCGCGACTTTAAAAATGCTGCGGGCAACAAGTACGCTGAGTTTGATGGCTATACCACAGTCGATGCTTCCTTCTCTATGCCGCTTTACACTGGCACCCTGAGCTTAGGTCTGCAAAATCTGTTTAATAAGGATTATTTCAATTATTACTCACAAACCATGGGTACAAATGATCGTTATTTCAAAGGTATGGGACGTACTGCGACAATAGGCTACACCTTGCCTTTCTAAGTGAAAGGCTCATTTTGAAGCATAAAAAAGCGCAATTAAATTGCGCTTTTTTATTGTGTGGAAGAAAGCAAATTATGCCTTGGTCACGACCCAGAGTGCATGTAATAAACCGGGGAACCAGAACAGTAAACACAACACTATGTTTATCAGCAGATCTTTACCCGCTCCTGCCTTCAAAAATACGGCAACAGGAGGCAATAGAATCGCAATAATGACTAAGAGTAATTTATTTGTATCCATAACAGGGCATCCTTAAAACGGAGATTATAGGCGAATCAACAGGGTCTAACTTCGCAGGAAGACTCAGAATTTGCAAACATTTTAGCTTACAAGACAGCAAATAACCCAAGTTATTCTCTAAATAAAGGCACTTAATATCGCCATAAATTCAAAAGAGGATACAGCCCACCTCCTGCCGATAAATACAGATTAAGATATCCTATAAACTTCAACCGAAAATGCCTAAAAGCATCTATAGTTAAAGAAAAATATGAAGTAAAAGAATGATATTTGATCCCCAAGCCCTATTACTCATCAAATTTATTTGCCTACTGGCCAGCACCGCAGCCGTGGCATGGGGACTCATTGCTAAACCCTTACAGATTGCCACTCAGGCCAGTATGCGCTTTTCTCTGGCGAACTTGTTCGTCCTCCTTGGCATAATACTCAACAGCCAACGCTCAGAAGCCTCCAGCTACCTTTTTTGGTTCTGCTCCGATATGGCGATTTTGTTTGGATTCATCCTATTACGCTGGGGTACTAAGGCACTTTTCAGGCTGAGTCCCAGCGTTAAATCCGATCTTATTCTCTTGGCAATCACGGCCAGTGTGATGATCTCGGTTCCACCCAACTTCAGCTCCGAACGCACCTTAGCCGTTGCTTTCTCCGCCTGCGCCGCGCTGATTTTTACCATGCTAACGCGGGATAACTATCAGGCCATTAAACGCGATACGGGGAATCGAGTCGCCATCGCTATGGTCATGCCTTTAGTCGCTATGGTGGGTATTTTTACCATTCGCATCTTTATCGCCCTGCTTTCCCCAGAAGAAAGTCCGATGTTTATCGCCATGCACACGCACGAAGCGATACCTGTGCTGTGGTTTTATGTATTTCTAACCCTATTGATCAATATCGTGATGATAGGTAATGCCATGACGCGACTCGTCAGCAAAATCCGTATGTTAGCGGAACGAGATCAACTCACAGGCCTGTGGAATCGGCGGGCTATGCATAAGTTTCTCAACAATATCCATCAACGCTGGCTAAGGGATAGTGTGCCTTACAGTATGATTTTATTGGATCTTGACCATTTTAAAGAGATTAACGATCAATACGGCCACGATGCGGGTGATCTCGCCCTGCTGACGGCGGCGAGACTGTTTGGATCAGTATTACGTGAAAATGATGCCCTATGTCGTCACGGTGGTGAGGAGTTTCTGGTGATTTTACCCGCGACCGATGCACCCGCCGCCAGAGCCGTTGCCGAGAAATTGCATCAAGTACTTAAGGACAATTCATTTGTCTGGCAAGGTGTTACGATAAAAATCCATGCCAGTTTAGGTTACGCCACTACCTATCAAGGATGCCAGCCCGACAAGCTACTCATTCAAGCAGACCAAGCCATGTACCGCGCAAAATCTGAAGGCCGAGATCGTATTTGCCAAGCTTGCTAGGCTTTCGCAAAATCTTGCTAGCCTCACGCAAAAATAACGCGACTCGTATTAATCCCCTTTCGCTGGCCAAGCCAAAGTATCGGGTTCACGCCATGAAACTAGCGCCTCAATCACACCTGCAGCGGCAAAATGTTCACCTTGAGTCGGCACATCCCTATACGCGTAATCACGCCAGCCAGTGACTTCGTCACCATAACGAAAATGCAGACAGTAGGCATGTAGATAGCAACGATCCGCCGCCGTGCCACCGTATAAATCATCGCCTAAAATCGGCACACCTAAGCTTGCCAAGGCGACTCTTAATTGATGGGTTTTACCCGAATGGGGTTTCAGTAAATATAAACGTAATCCCTCGCTGACACTTAATGAAAAAAACTGCGTAATTGCCGGATTCTCTTTAGTGCGCAGCAGTTTAAACATGCTACGCCGCGACTTTGCCATGTCACCAATCACCCAGCCTTGCTTCTTCTTCGGCTTGCCTTTCGCGAGGGCGAGGTAATATTTCTGCACTTTATGAGCGGTAAACAGCTCAGTAAATTGCTTAGCGGCGACGGCGCTTTTGGCCAAAATCAACAGACCAGACGTAGGTGTATCTAGTCTATGCACGGCAAAAAGCTTAATCCCTAAATCTTGCTCCGCCTGCGCCACCACGCCCGCCGTTCCATCCTGACTGTGGAAATGCACTTTGGCTGATTTGGAGATAACAAGGAAGTCAGCCTCATCGGCTATGATTCGATACATGGAGTTCTCGACACTGTAATGCGGATCATCGACTTAAAACTTAATAGTGACCACTAAGCCGGGATGATTATCCGTGAGATTAATTTTGGCATTGTGCCGTGAGAGAATCGCTTTGACCATAGATAATCCTAAACCTGTACCCTGTAAATGCCGGCTAGGGTCGAGGCGCACTAAGCGTTCGAACACTCTTTCTTTACTGTCGTCGGGAATACCGGGGCCATTATCGCGGATCTGAATTTGAGGGCCTGACTGAATAATCTCAATCCGCGCACCTTGGCCAGAATACTTCATCGCATTATCGACAAGATTATATAAGGCTTGGAATAATAAGTATTTATCACCAAAAACCTTATGGTCAGCCAACAGCGACAAACTCAAGGTTTGCTCATTGGATTCTGCCACGGCATCGGCCATGTCCAACAAATCGGTACACAGTTGCGCTAGGCTTAACTCCTGCAAATCGAGCGTCTGCTGACCTTCTTCGATACGCGTGAGTGACAACATGGCATCAAATGTCGCTAAACAATGGTCGAGCTCCTCGGTCAAAATCGCGCAACCCTCGCTAATCTCATCGCTGGGTTTACTCGCCAGCTCTTCAAGCCCAATGCGGATATGTGACAATGGAGTACGTAAATCGTGGGCGATATTATCGGTCGCACCACGCACTGCCATCAGGTTATTTTCGAGGATATCTAGCACATTATTAAACTGCAGCGCCAACATATCGAACTCGTCCTGACGCCAACTCAAGGGTAAGCGGGTGTCATAATGACCGCGTTCAATCTGTTCACTCAAGCGGTTGTATTGCACTAATCGACGTAAAATCGCCTTAGAAAACAGATAGCCGAGCGCTAAGGTCAACACTATCGTCAGCATCACGGCAGTCGCCGCAGCACTGATAAACTTATCGATTAACGTCGCTAAGTTATCGGTACGGGTCGCAATTAACACAGGGCCGTAGCGAGTCATCACTAGCCCGCCGGTAAGAATGTGTAGCTTATCTGGACCACCGGTTAAGATGGGGAAATCCCGCGTTTGCGGCAGCATGGGCATGCCTTCGGGCATAAAGCTCAAGGCACCGACCATGTCATAACTGTTGCGCCAAGCGATGAGCGCCGTCTGCGGATCGGCGGCGCGGATTTGAGCGGCAAAACTACGGCGATCAACCGTTAGGGCAAGTTGTTGATAACGTTGGGTCTCTGACTCTAAATATTGAGTCACTTGATACTGTTGCTCGATGATCAACTGTCGATAGAGGGCAAATAGCAGCGCCCCAATGATCACCGTCACTAAGGTCGAAAAGACGATTGTGATGCGCCAGGCGCTGCTTTGGTAAGGCTTAATGCCTTTGTCGTAAGCGATAACCCGCTCCCCTCACGGTTTCGATAAGCTCGCCATGGCCTAACTCTTCAAATTTACGGCGTAATTTTGCGATATGCACATCGATAACATTCGTGCGTGGATCGAAGTGATAATCCCACACAGCTTCAAACAACAAGGTGCGACTAATCACTTGATTCGCATGTTCCATAAGATACTTAAGCAACTGGAACTCTTTCGGCTGCAGCATCAACTCTTGCCCGTCTAAGGTCACATTACGGGTCAGTAATTCCATCTTCAATCCACCGACAACAAGATCTGTGGTGACTGGCACAGATTGACCACGGTGCATGAGTTTTTCGGCGCGCACTAATAACTCAGAGAAGGCAAACGGCTTAGTCATATAGTCGTCGCCGCCCGCGCGCAGGCCTTTCACTCGCTCATCAACGTGCGCTAAGGCAGATAAAATCAGCACTGGGGTTTGATTGCCCGTTGCCCTTAAGGCGGCCAATAATTTTAAGCCATCGAGCTGGGGTAACATGCGGTCGAGGATCACGAGATCGTACTGACTACTCGTGGCGAGTGAGAGACCTTGGTGGCCATCGCTCGCCGTTTCGATATTGTGGCCCTGCTCAAGAAATCCTTTGACGATGTAATCAATCGTCGTCGCATCATCTTCAACTAAAAGTATTTTCATCTGTATGTTGCGCTCCTCAATCCTAAATACTCGTTTGAGCACTCGATTGACTTAGATGTTTCAATCCCACTTGAGTAAAGGTAACGGGCGTAAATTTTCGACATCAAAAGCCAATTTAAACTTACCCGTATCGTCTAGCAGCTTAAGCTCTAAATAACTGATACCTAAGTCGTGATCTAACTTTGCCTCGGTTAAGAAGGCTTTGTGATCTTTAGTGGCCTTAGCGATTAGGCCTGAAAATGTTTGATCTTTTGCCGCAATCAAACGTGTCGCCTCAACCTCACCGAGATCATCCGCGCTCACTTTACTCGCCTTTTGTTTCAGCAACTTACCATCGCGGGCACGATATTCAAACCGCGTTATAGAATTGGCCAAGGGATTAATCAACTCAAATTGGTAGACTAATTCACCCTCTTGCTCTTCCATATTAAATTCGGCAATCACGCCGGAGAACCCTTTTTCGATCTGCTGCATAACGCTCAGCGGCGGTACATAGTCTCCGCCCGCAAACATCGAATACATGCTCTGAGCCGCAGTTGCGACGCCAGATACCAACATGAATCCTAGCAACCATAGTCTCATGGCTCCTCCATATAAATCAGCTAAGTTTGTATCTTATGAGACAATCAGTTAGAAGTCGATGGGACCTATTGTCCCTGTGCGCGATTCCAAGCCAATCTCCCATAATCTACCACTGGATATAGCATACACTGCGTTAGCCTTAACTCAGGTTTGGTCATAAATGGAACGAAAACTCCCTTTCAACATCACCTAAGTTATTAGCTTTTAAGCCAAACACTCAATCATTTTGTGGCTAATGTGTTAAGTCTACCTAATACCAGCTGAAACACCGATGGAAACAAGATTAAGCTTTGATCATCTGGGGGATTTTGAAGCATGACATTTCCAGTGAAAAACCATAATTTAGCCATTTAAAATCAAGCTGATTGAATTTGAGCGGGTATTTTAGTGCATCTGTGTCGTCAAAAAGTACGATTGGCAAATAGACCGCACTCAACTAAAGTCAGTCTGATAACCAAGCGTCAAGTAATGGCATTTTTTAATCGGAGCGAGTATGAAACCAGTCACACGATGGATAAGCTTGAGCTTGCTACTCGTTGCAGCATTAAGCGCCTACGCCTATGGCAGCGCCACAAGCGCCGTGGCATTTATCATCTTAGGCATGCTGTTGGAAGGAACATTTTGGATTGGATTGCTGGGTAAAAAACGTTATTAGAGTGCGAGATCACATTATTCCAAAATATGAATTTGTTCGGATTTGAGTGCCACTGTGGTTTGCATTCCTTTTGTGAGTGCAAGCTTTTGGGCGAGGTGCAGCGAGACTTCAGTGTTAAGTTGTAACTGAGTACCTGTGACATAGCAAATAAGCCGGACCGATTCCCCCATCACAAGCATAGCGTCGATCGTGACATCTAACTTATTAAAGCTGCGGCATAAACGCCCTTTGGAAATCGAATTAAACCGAATACCTTGGTTGGGGATAACCCAACGAACTCGACTTCCCACAGGGCGATCTTTGCCATAGTCACAGGCAATCAACTGCTCGCCAAACTTAAGCCAAGTGAGGTCTTTTGTGCTGTCTTGAAACACTACTTCACCGTCGAAAATATTCCTTAGCCCCATCTGCCGCGCCACAGCTTCATTGCGCGGCCGGGACAACACTTCGAAAGGTGCGCCCTGCTGTAGCATCTTCCCTTGGCTGATCAAAATCATCGAATCAGCCAGCAACAAAGCTTCATTTAAGTCATGGGTAACCATGATCACTGGGCAGAGTAACTGCTCCTTGAGGCGCGCCAGTTCGAGATATAAACGCTCGCGGGTTTCCCTGTCTACTGCCGAAAAAGGCTCATCGAGTAATAACACTGAAGGTTCGCGGGCAAGTGCACGGGCAAGCGCAACCCGCTGACGCTGACCGCCAGATAAATGCGCCGGCAATCTATCGGGTAGGCCTTGTAGGTTGACTCGCTCAAGCCAATCTTTAGCGCGTACAATGCGCTCCGATTTAGGGATATGGTCAAGTCCAGCGACTACATTCTCTAAGGCAGTGAGATTCGGAAATAAGCCAAAATGCTGCGGCATATAACCGATATGGCGTTGCTGCGGGCTTAAGGCGATGCGCGCTTTATCATCAAACCAAGGCCGTTCGCCAAAATGGATTTGGCCCGTATCGGGATGATTCAACCCAGCGATCATCCGTAGTAAGGTCGTTTTGCCACCGCCAGACGGCCCCACCACAGCGAGCACTTCGCCAGCCTTGCAGCGAAAATCAGCGTTGAGTTTAATGTGTTTATGGTTTTGGATCTGACACTGCAGATCAGCGATGATTTGCGCCACGCTGACCTCCTAAACGCCGTGATAAACTGGTAGTGAGCGCCAAAGCCGTTACCGCAAATAGCAATAACACTAATGACATAGTGCCTGCGGCATTAAAATCGAAGGCTTGCACACTGTCGTAGATAGAAATCGAAATCGTCTTAGTCTCGCCAGCGATATTGCCGCCCATCATCAACACGACGCCAAACTCGCCGAGCACATGGGAGAAACACAACACCAGCGCGGTTAGCACACCCGGCCACACCATAGGCAATTCAATTTTAAGCAATATTTTAAGTCGACTCATACCGCAACAAGCTGCGGCATCGCGGACATCATTCGGCACTGCTTCAAAGGCCCGCTGGATCGGCTGCACCGCGAAGGGGATATTGACGAACACGGAAGCGATAACCAGACCTGAAAAATGAAACACGAGCTGCTGGCCAGTTAGTTGCTCTATCCATCGTCCGAGCCAACTCTGACTACCGAGCCCCACCAGCAAGTAATAGCCAATCACGGTCGGCGGTAACACTAAAGGCACCATGATGAGTGCCTCGACCCAAGATTTACCGACAAATTGGCGGTAGGCCAAAGCTCGCCCCGCGAGTATCGCAAGGGGGATCAGCACCAATACTGTGATGCTGCTGAGTTTGACCGATAACCACAGCGCCTGCCAATCCATTGGAATCCTTAACTTACTGGCAAACCAAAACCGTATTGAGTGAATACGGCGCGGGCGGCGTCTGACTGTAGATATTGGTAGAAACGCTCGGCGGTTGAGCTCGCCTTAGGCATTAACGCCATACGTTGATTCAGCGGACCATGGAGATCTGAGGGCAGAGCTAAATAATGACCGAGAGCCTGAAACTGCGGCGCAATCGCCAGTGATAAAGGAATAATGCCGCCTTGAGTCGAGCCGCTGATCGCAAACTGCGCCGCTTGGGAGGCATTTTCGCCTAAGATCAACTTAGTTTGCAGCTCATCCCATAACCCGAGTTTTTTCAATAACTCACGGGCGCGTTCGCCGTAGGGAGCATGGTCAGGATTGGCGATCGCAAAGCGCTCTAGCTGGCCCGCTGCCAATAATGCTTTTAGGCCATTGAGTTCGATATCTAGTGCGAGCGGCGAATTTTTTGGGGCGACTAAGGCTAAACGGCCAACAGCATACTGCACGCCCTCGCCTTGGGTAAAACCGACTTTGTTCAGCTCGTCAATATAACGCTCATCGGCGCTCAGCAGCATTTCAAACGGCGCACCGTGTTGAATTTGCGCGACAAAATTTCCCGATGAACCATAAGAGACCCGTACTTTGAGACCCGTTTCTGCGGTGAAGTTTTTAACAATGTCATCCAAGGCAAACTTGATATTAGCCGCCGCGGCGATGGCAGGAATCGGCGCATTATCCGCTGCGCGACTGGTCGATGGTACGACGGCTAAGCAAAACAGTAATGCAAAACCTAGGGAGTGGAAGAAACGGGTCAAACTCTGCATTGGGTCACCTCAGTGCCGTGTTCGCGTTTATCTTGAGCTAGCAAGCTGCGTTGCCACTGCGCGTATTTTTGCTGCAACTAGTCTTTGTGTTGCCACAATTTGGCAGCTTGTTCATCGGCATCTTTCGCCTCAACCCAGCTTTTACCTTGCTCACCCGCTTCTAATTTCCAGAATGGCGCCTTGGTTTTTAGGAAGTCGATTAAGAATTCACAGGCCGCGAAGGCGGCTTTGCGATGGGCGCTGGTTACGCCGATAAACACAATTTGCTCACCTAAGGCCATAGTGCCCACGCGGTGAATCACAGTGACCTTGTTCAGTGGCCAGCGACTGTGCGCCTCGACAACGATTTGTTCTAGCACGGCTTCGGTCATGCCCGGATAGTGCTCTAAGGTTAAGTCTGTCACGGCGGCGCCATCATTAAAATCACGCACTTTACCGACAAAAGTGACTACGGCACCATCGCTATCATCTTGAGCCAACTGCCGATATTCGTCGGTCACACTAAAATCGACTTCTTGCACTCGAACTGCGGGTAATAAGCGCATATTAACCTCCGGTAACGGGTGGGAAAAAGGCGACTTCATCACCATCGTTTACAGGCGTATCCCATTGACTGATGGTCTGATTTACCGCCACCAGCAATTTGTCTGAGGTTAATACTTTTGCCCATTTATCGTCGGTAGCCGCCAGCGTCGCACGTAACGCTTCGGCGGTTTGTGTCTGCTCGCTCGCCTCTAGGCTTAATTTAGCAGTGCCCAATAATTCTCGAACTTGAGCAAAAAACAACACGTTAATCATAATTTTCTCTCGTTTTTGATCCGCTAAACTGACTCACAAATAGCGCGTCAGACTTCAGCTTGGACAGCTTCGCTCACTTGCTAATCTGCCGAGTGGCTAAAGCCTATTCTGTCAGGCTAAACCTTAAAATGTCCCGACTTGCCGCCGCGTTTTTCTAGCAAACGGACTTGGGAGATCACCATATCTTTTTGCACGGCTTTGCACATATCGTAGATAGTTAATGCCGCCACTGAGGCCGCAGTTAAGGCTTCCATCTCAACACCTGTTTTGCCGGACAATTTGCACAGGCTAGTGATACGCACGCGGTTATGTTCGGGCTGCGCCTCTAAATCGACTTCAACTTTAGTCAGCATCAGTGGATGGCATAAAGGGATAAGATCTGAGGTTTTTTTAGCGGCTTGAATGCCAGCAATACGTGCAGTGGCAAACACATCACCCTTGTGGTGGCTGCCACTCATGATCATCTCAAGTGTCGTGCTCGCCATCTCGATAAACGCTTCGGCACGGGCTTCGCGCTCGGTAACGGCTTTTTCGGTGACATCGACCATATGGGCGTTGCCATCGGCATTAATATGGGTAAATACATTGCTCATTGGAGCGATCCTTTAATTGAGGTCAAAACAAGGTACAAGGGAAATTGTGCTTATACTCGCGCTAAATTGGCTATGGCAACAGACCTAAAACCTGGTCTAGCCGCCAATAGAGGCAAGATGCTGAGTGACACCTGTGATGCCTTGATGCAAATAATGGGTTTCTTTCTTCTGGGCTAATTGACCGTGCAAACGCTCAATCAATTCCGCTTGTTGACTGGAATGCTGTAGCAGATCACGTAAATCGACACCGGATTCGGTAAAGAGGCACAAGTGCAACTTACCCTTAGCAGATACCCGTAAACGGTTACAGGTAGCACAAAAATTATTGGCGTAAGGCATGATTAAACCGATACGGCCCTGATAATCACTGCGGCTAAAGTTTTGCGCTGGACCATCATCGGCGCTTGGCGTATCTAATTGCCAACCATCCGCCAGTAACTGCGCTTTAATGTCAGCGCCCGCTAAATGATGTGCTTCAAAATACTCACGGCCTAAACCCGTTTCCATTAACTCGATGAAACGTAAATCGATTGGCGTGTTTTTAATCCAATGCAAAAAGCGCGGTAAATCTTTATCGTTTAGGCCTTTAAGCAGGACAGCATTGATTTTTACGCGCTCAAAACCCGCCGACAAGGCAGCATCGATCCCCCGCATCACTTCGTCGAATTTATTCTCGCCGGTGATTTGGTAAAACATTTTGGGATCTAAACTATCCACAGACACATTGATACGGCGCAAGCCCGCATCGAACCATTCTTTGGCATGCTTTTCGAGTCTATAGCCATTAGTGGTTGTCGCTATGGTGTGAATGCGCGGGTTATCGGCGACGACGCGGATGATGTCGGTAAAGTCTTTACGCAGGGTGGGTTCACCGCCTGTAATGCGGATTTTTTGGGTGCCGACTTGGCTAAATGCAGAGACTAAGTTTTCTATCTCATTGAGAGATAAGAATTTTGGCTTGCCGTCAGGATGATAACCGTCGGGGAGGCAATAACTGCATTTGAAGTTACAAACGTCAGTGACTGACATCCGCAAATAGTGAAATTTTCGACCAAAGCTGTCTTGTAATTGAGACATGATCACCTTTCCAAGTGTGGGAGGTGAGAGCATTTCTTATCCCACCCCGGTGGCATTATTACCACGGCTACACCTCCATATCTTTCGACTTAGGTAGGCAAGCTCGGAGAACCGTCACCGGTGATTATAGGCCGAAAGTACTCACTAGCTATACCCCTAAACAGGTATTTATTAACCTAGATCACGCTAGCGTGAATAATCTGTGACAGTCCTCACCTAAAGATTTGTACTGAATTAGACTAAACAGCCGCTTAATCCACTGTGACCTTATCTTATTTTCAGGTAAGGTGGTACAAGCAATAAAACGCCCGTTTACAAACTACAACACTCGATAAAAATCGGGGAAACGTGAAGGAAGAGGTGAACTGATGGAACGCGAATCAATGGAATTCGATGTTGTTATCGTCGGCGCAGGTCCAGCAGGCTTGGCCACCGCGTGTCGATTAATGCAAATATCACAGGATTCAGGTAAAGAAATTACCGTCTGTGTGGTCGAAAAAGGCTCAGAAGTGGGCGCGCATATTCTGTCAGGCGCAGTGTTCGAGCCAAAAGTGCTAGACGAGCTGTTCAGCGACTGGCGTGAGAAAGACGCCCCAGTGAAAACCGCTGTCACCCACGACGAAATCTACCTGCTCAGCTCCGCCACAGACGGCCGAGTGATGCCTAATGCCTTTGTGCCAAAAACCATGCATAACGACGGCAATTTTATTATCAGTGTCGGTAATCTATCCCGCTGGCTTGCCAATCGCGCCGAAGAACTGGGTGTCGAAATATTCCCCGGCTTTGCCGCCAGTGAATTGCTATTTAACGTCGATAACAGCGTTAAAGGTATTTTGATTGGCGATATGGGTGTGGGCGCCGATGGTGAGCCTAAAGACAGCTTTATGCCCGGCATGGAGCTGCACGCTAAATATACTGTTTTCTCAGAGGGTTGCCGCGGCCACTTAGGCAAGCAACTGATCGAAAAATACCATTTAGATAATGGTAAAACACCTCAGCATTACGGCTTAGGCTTCAAAGAGATTTGGAAAGTCCCCGCCGAGCAACACGAGCAAGGCAAAGTGGTGCACACTGGTGGCTGGCCATTAACCGAGGGCGCATCGGGTGGCGGCTTTCTGTATCACATGGAAGACAACCAGATTGCTGTCGGCCTCATTATCGATTTGAACTACAAGAATCCGCATCTGAGCCCATTTGACGAATTCCAGCGCTATAAAACCCATCCTGTGATTGCTAAGTATTTAACCGGTGGCGAACGTCTCAGTTACGGTGCCCGTGCTATCACTAAAGGCGGCTTGAACTCGCTTCCTAAGATGAGCTTCCCCGGCGGCCTGATCATCGGCTGTAACGCAGGGACTTTGAACTTCGCTAAAATCAAAGGCACTCACACTGCGATGAAGAGCGGTATCGTTGCGGCAGAAACCTTAGGCAAAGCCATGATGGCGGGTGTTGAAGGCGGTAAAGACCTCGACTGTTACCAGACTCATATCGAAGAAAGCTGGCTGCATGAAGAACTGCATAAATCGCGCAACTTTGGCCCTGCGATGCATAAGTTTGGTACCTATTTAGGCGGCGCTTTCAATTACATAGATCAAAACTGGTTTGGCGGAAAGTTCCCTATCACGCTGCGTGATGAACACCCAGACTATGCGCAAATGGCCTCCGTGAGCGCTTACAGCAAGATCGATTACCCAAAACCCGATGGCAAACTCAGTTTCGACAAACTGTCTTCAGTGTATCTGTCGAGCACTTATCATGAAGAAGATCAGCCCTGCCATTTACGCCTTAAAGACAGCAGCATTCCACTGGGCATCAACCTGACTCAGTTTAATGAGCCAGCACAACGTTATTGCCCTGCCGGTGTGTATGAAATCGTCGAAGAGGCGGGTCAGTCCAAGTTTGTGATCAATGCGCAAAACTGCATTCACTGCAAAACCTGCGACATTAAAGATCCTAGCCAAAACATCACTTGGGTTACGCCAGAAGGCGGTGGTGGTCCTAATTACCCCAATATGTAACTTGTCACCAATAAATGTTAATAGCGGCGCTCAGTGGAGCGCCTTTTTTTCACCTTTGACACAAATATCTCACTTTTTTTGCTTGCCCTTATCTACGACATTGGCCACAATTGCCACACAAAAAAGAGTTCGTTTTCAATCACCATCCCATTTCCATCTATACTCTACATAATTAGATCTACTGCAAGACCAACGGGTTAGGCCAAATAAATGTTATATAAGCTGTTTTATTCGGCATTCGGCCTAGACTAAGGTTAACTTTTCACATTCCTGTCCGATAATCTTTTACCGTACAAGAGTGCGTTGACCGATAACGCAAAACAGTCCAACACAGGCATATTGATATTTATGATATTTAATAACCTCACCATTAAGCAGAAAATTCTGCTAACAGTGACATTTGCAGTACTGCTGTCGACCATACTCGTCGGCGTATTAAGCCAACGTAGCGCTAAAAATGTCGTACAACAACGGATGTTAGGTTCGGAACTGCCGAGTTTGATGATGCAGATCCGCAATAAGATCGATCTCGACATCTCCACTTTAATGAATGCTGCAGAGCAATTAGCCAGCAGCCGCATGTTACTGCAATGGCTCGAAGATGGCAGACCGCAGGCCCAAGAAACCCAAGTGGTTGCCCAACTGAAAGACATCACGCGTCAATATAAGCTAGCGCAAGCCTCCTACGCCGACAGACAAACTGCCGCCTATTACACTCAGGATGGATTTTTGCGCGTGCTCACCCCCGCGCAGGATGGCTGGTTTTTTGGTTACCGCGACAGTGGCCAAGAACGTATGTTGAACGTATTCACTGAGGCCAACGGCGAAGTCAAACTCTTCATCAACTACCAGCAACCCAATGGTCGCGGCTTAGTCGGGCTAGCTAAATCACTCGATGATATGGTGCGCTTGCTGAGCTCGTTTAAGATTGAAGAAACGGGATTTGTTTACTTAGTGGATGCCAAGGGAGAAGTGAAACTCCACCCAGATACGAGCCAAATTGGTAAGAGCAACCTAAGCAACTTATACAAAGATGCGAACTCAAGCGCCTTACTAAACCGCGGTGATTTCAATCTGATCAATACCAAGATCAATGGCGAAAACATGCTGGTTGCCAGTAGTTATATCGCGTCTATGGATTGGTACTTAGTGGCACAAGTGCCAGAAGCCGAAGTGTTTGCGCTATTAACCGAAGCGGCTTATCAGATCTTAATCTGGACACTGTTGATTGCAGCGGGCTTTATCGTTCTCGCTATCGTTGTTGCAGGTTCTGTGAGTCGTCCAATCGCCCAAGTTGCCGCTATGTTCCGCGACATAGGCGAAGGTGAAGGTGACTTACGCCAACGCTTACCTGTCAATGGTGAAGATGAGATTGCGCAACTCGCTAAGGGATTTAACAGCTTTATCAGCAAGATCCAAGATTCGGTCATCGAAGTGGCGCAAACCAGCGAACAGCTCGGTTTCTCCGCTAAGGATGTGTCGAATCAGGCACAGCAAACCTTAGAAGACAGCCACGAGCAGAAAGATCGCACTATGATGGTGGTAACAGCCATTAATGAAATGGGCGCGACGGTTAACGAAATTGCCAGTAATGCTGCCCAAGCAGCGGTTGCAGCAAGAGATGCTGACACTGAAGCCAGCAGTGGCCAAGTTGTGGTAACCCGTGCCCGCGATACCATTAACCAATTGTCGAAGGACGTTGGCCAAGTGGGTGAAGTGATTGAGTCCCTCGCGACCCACACTAAATCCATTGGTGGGATTTTAGATGTGATCCGCGCTATCTCTGAACAGACAAACTTGTTAGCCCTCAACGCGGCAATTGAAGCGGCACGTGCCGGTGAAGCTGGACGCGGTTTTGCTGTAGTTGCCGATGAAGTACGTAACTTAGCATCACGCACAGCAGCATCGACCAATGAAGTGCAAGGCATGATCGACAAGTTGCAATCGGAAGCCAGCCGCGCAGTTAATGCGATGGCCCAGAGTCGTACCCGCTCCCACGAGGGTGTTGTGGCCGTCGATGAAGCCAGCAAATCGTTGATTGGTATTAGCGATCGCATTGGTCTTATCAGCGACATGAACATCCAAGTTGCTGCGGCAACGGAAGAGCAATCCACAGTTGTGGAGGACATCAACCGTAACGTCACAGAAATCAACGATATTACTCAGCGTACAGCCAATACTGCACAAGCGGCAGCACAGGCGAGTTTAGCCTTGAATCAACTGTCACACCGTTTAGATACCTTAGTGGCCAAGTTTAAGGTGTAAAACCTTAAACTTACACCATAAAAAAACGCCTTAGATGGAAACATCTAAGGCGTTTTTCTTTAACTCAAAGAGGCGATCAATCCATAGCAATAAATTTAATCGTTAATGGATATTTATATACCTTACCCTCACTGGCTTTAATAATCGCCAGCACAGTGCACACCAAATCGAATATGCCGAGTATGGCTAAAAAGATGAAACCTATCCCGACCAAAGCGAGTACGCCACTGATGATTACATAAATCAGCAGGCTCAATTTAAAGTTCAAACAACTACGGCCACATTGATCGACAAATGCGGACTCTTCACGCTTCATCAGCCAGATAATCAAAGGACCAAGAATCGAGCCCAGCGGCACTAAGTATCCAACAAAGCTTGAGGCGTATACCAGTAAGCCAAAATCTTTATCACTTTTTGTAACGGGTTCAATCATAAGGTCATCCCTGTTTTATCATTATGGATATAAATACTTATTTACCGCTCGGCCCACATAATACCAATCACATTAAATATCTAATCAGTTCAGAGCCTCACAGGCATCTCAATCCAAGGCGCATTGACGCAGAAATGGTTATTCCCTTTTAAGGCAATGCAACACGGGAGTGGGATGCCTGTGAGGCTCCCGAAGGGCGGGTTTCAATGCGCTTTATACTGCGTTCAAGGCTTTAGACAGAGCACCACTATGCCTTCAAGCCTTCGCCTTGTCTAAAGCGCGTTGAACTCCCGCTGAATGAACAGATATTTAATACGATTGATATAAGCGCATTTGCCAATCTTCTACTGTCTGTGATGCTAAGCGGCGTTGTAGGCTATTCACCCAACTCTGCGCTAATCCCTCGCAGCAAGCTAAACGATCATAGCCGCTGGCATTAAACGTTGGCGAAAAATAGAGTGCCATAGCCTCTGCGACACTAATGTCCGTACGGCGCTCAACCAGTTCAATCTTATCGTTTAACTGAATAATCCCAGGCGTTAATACTCGATAAAACCAACCACATAACTGGCTCTGCTGCATGGCGAGGGCAAATTCTTTGTGCCCAAATTGCAGATTCAACTTAAAGCAAGGTGAACGCGGCTGAGTGACCTGCACTGTTACGGCGCCAATTTGTAAGATATCACCAATATTAACTTGGGTTTCGTTTAGCCCAACGGTACTGATGTTCTCTCCCATGCTGGGCGCATCTTCGAGTTGAGTAATTAAATCCCAACGACGATATTGGCCGTAATGCTCGCGGGGAAAATGATGTAACACGCGATCGAGTCCGCCATGGTGTTTAGGATCGGCCTGTGCATCCCCTTCAACATGGCTGACATGCACTAGCAGTTGTTGAGCGGCGTGCTTGCCATCAATACCTGTGGCGACACCTGCCATTTCCTGCAGATGCGTCCCTAAATACAATCCAGATAACTTATTGATCAACAACTTTGACATCTGTAACCCCCAATCCATAACCCATCTCGCATTACCGCCAGAGTGTAAACCGCGATACGCCAGTAACACAATCAACTCGCTCAATCACCCATAAAAATAGGCGACATCTTGCCACCAATAAGCACGGGGCTGAATCTATGAATGATTTAACACCACTTGATTTCGACCGGCTTCCTTAGCCTGATACAAGGCCAGATCGGCACGCTTGATCAGATCTTCTGCAGGCTCTTGCGCCTGATGCTCGGCGACGCCAATACTGGCAGTAATAGAAATATGTAATCCATTCACTTTAATTTCCCGCTGAAAAATAAGCTCACGGATCTGTTCAGCCAGTTCTGCCGCTCGGGTTAAATCCATCCCCGGAAGTAAAATCAAGAACTCCTCGCCGCCCCAACGACATAAGATATCCTCTTGCTGCAGCGCGCCACGCAGCATATTCGTCATGGTTTTTAATACTAGATCACCAATCCCATGCCCATAGCTGTCGTTCACTTTTTTAAAGTGGTCAATATCCAGCAAGAGTATTGAAATCGGCGATTGTGCCAACTTAGCCTTATCTAACGCCTGCCTAAAGTACTCATCAAATACCTGACGGTTAGCGGCGCCAGTAAGCTTATCGGTAGACGCCATTACTTCTAATTTGCGCTGATAACGACCTAAGGTCATGTTGGAGATGAATAAAATCCCTAGGGTCACCATTAGGCTTAAGCCCAAGTTGCCCCAAAAAGTATTCAGTAACTCCCGCTCCTGAGGCGCATCTTCCTGCTCAACAATCAAGTACCACTTAAATTCAGGGACTAGGCGGCTGTTGAGATAAACAGTTTTACCATTTCTCTGGTAGCTAAAAGCCGCACTTGGACTGGTTAAAATACGCGTCGCTAAATTTTCAAGCCCTGGACTGGTTTGCAGCGAATCCGCACCATCATATTCATCGCCATGCAAAGTGACATTGCCCTGCCGATCGGTAAAGAACACTCGACGGTTATAACGTTTTTGATAAAGCTCGATGAGGGACTTAACCTTTTCAACCGCCAAACCCACACCGGTAACGCCTATAAATTTGCCTTCAAAATCAAAAACTTTATAGTTTACGAATACGGTTGTTTTACTGCGGTCCGCCGTATCAGCATCAATATTGACCTCATAATGCTCAGATTCGGGTAAAGAGCGCACTCGAAAGTACCAAGCATCATCGGGCTCAACATCTTGGATTTGTTTTAAAATGCCCGTGGAGTGGTAATAATGCCGACTTTTCTCTGACACAAAAAAACTGGTGACTGTATCGTATTTCTCTTGGATTTCCTTAAGGTAACGGATCAGTTTTTCTGGCTCTTGCTCGTGGCTTAATGTCCAATCGCGAACAAAAGTATCCTGCGCCATCAAGGATGAAATAAAAATAGGTCGCAGTAGATCCTGTTGAATTTCTGAGTAAATATTGTCACTTGTGAGCGGGAGGGTATTACTCTCGATTTGTTGACTCAGTGAGTCATGGGCCACCTTATAACTGATACCACTGGTCACTAAGAAGGCGACTAAAAGCAAAACAGAGAGCAGCCAAATAAATTTATTCTTATCATTCCAAGCGTTATTGCCCATTCTCAACTCCAAAGACTACAGAACACCTTGAGTGGCTTATTATTTTAATGTCACGATAACTATTTTAGTTGAATAAATGTTAACGCAATTGCGCCATGGCCGCACAACATTTCAGCTTTATGAATGTTCTGCGATGGAATAACTTTATTTTGAGCAAAAAAATGCCTCGTTGGGGAAACGAGGCAAAAAACATACTAACCAATAAATGGGAGAAAAGCACAAGAAAACGTTAAGGGACAAGAGCTATGCGCCACAAGACATACTCTAGCAAGACCGTATGACAGAAAGATGACTCAAACTGCTCATCCGCAGATTTTTCATGCGATTTGCTTCGCCTCTAAATACTGTTTCAGTGCCTCACCCGGAATAGAACTATCGGTTGCCACCGCAAATGCCGCCCAAACAGCGCCTTCAGCCATCGCCTCGGTAATCGACTGACCAGTGCATAGACTATGGATAAGCCCCGCCGCATAGGCATCACCAGCGCCAGTGGTATCAACAACAGTGGCAGGGATAGCAGCGACATGCTGCACTTGATCGTGCGTGTAAACCTTAGCTCCATTGATGCCATCGGTGACAATAAAGTAACGCAGACCCTCACCGCCAATGCTTTTGCCATATTCCCAAGAGGCGCCATCACAACGCCCTTGGATATCACTCATGGAAGCCAGCAAAATATGACAAGGTCTCTGCCTGTCATCTTTGGCTAATTGCGCGACCACAAGACAATGCTCCAAGGCTGTCTTTGCCCAACTGACCGAACCCTCAGCGGAAGTATTAAAATACAGCGCGTCCCATGGCTGCCATTTCGGCGGCACTGATAACTCAAATATGGGTCTTTGTGGCCGAATAATCGTCCGTTCACCGTCTGGCGTCATCACGAGTAGCATTTCGCAAGTGTTACCGGCTCGGCGCTGCACTAAACGGCAATCGAGTCCTTGAGTGCTGGCTTCTGCAATGAGCCAATCTCCCATGTCATCACGGCCAACTTGACTCACCAATGCGACGCTATGCCCTGCCCAAACTAAACCTAATCCGGTATTTGCCCCGCCGCCACCGAGCCTTTGTCCACCATCTTGATAATGGAAACGCCCACCTGTTTTTAAAGGTTTATCAAGCAGTAAAATCCGATCACAGTTGAGATTGGCAACTAACAGAATATTCGCCATTACGCGGCTCCAAAGGGCAAAAAAGACTCAAGGCCAGAAGATGAAAACAAAGAAATATCAATCTAGAGCAAAATGCTCACTGGTACAATCCAATCATCAAGATAGCAGCACCATCAGGCTATGGCTGACGCCGGTATAAGCATTTGTCCCGAATAAGATAAGGAAAAAGTCCATCACCATACAATAAAACTAACTGTTTCAGCTCAACCCTCTGTTTAAAATAGATTTCTATATTGCATGACGCCCAACGGCATAAATGCATACAACAAACTTCAAACCAGCTCAGTTAAATAGCAATAACTGTCGTTAAAATATGTGAAGTGAATAAGGAATTAAGTTTATGAATGGAATCAAACGCTATGCTAATGGAAAGATGGGATACCGCTGAAGAAAAAGCTGAGCAGCTACGCCGTTACCAGCTCTGCCTTGATGAGTTTAATGAGCTGGATTTTCACGATGTATATGTCACAGAAATTAAAAAAGAATACCAACAACTTGCAGAACTAGTAAAAGTGCAGTCAACGTCGGATCCCGAGCGCTAACTGCACTTACCTATTTAGTCACTTAACCATAAATCTTCAATTACTTTATTGGCGTCAATGGTGATAAAAACGCAAATTGTACTGCCAACGTCCAATCTGTGATAACCATATCTGACGGCTGCCAACTGTCATCAACCCACTCATAAATCAATCCTGGATTTTCCTCAGCATTGACTAACAAACGCCGTCCATCTTGCAATACCAGCGTATAATCGAGCCCCTGTGCATCGACACTTTCAATGTCCCCCAAGACATTATGTTTAATGGCCGAAATGGTTCCCGCTGCCTTAACGGCATCACTCCCCTTTGCACCGCTGTAAAACGTTAACGCCTCGTTTGCGACAGTCTTATGAAAGACAAACTCCTCAGTCACACCCACTACGATCGATTGATCAAGTTCGTACCAGGCGGGTATCCATAATGCGTTAATTGTCATCCCGTTATATCCTGCATAATAATTTTACGGACGGGATCATTCTGCCTTAACCCCGACAGAGAAAATACTCTTCAGGGATAAAATAATTTTAATCCTAAAAAGGATGGCACACGAAACGCCGTGCTCACTTCCTTTGTAAGATAATCTTAACTCCAAAGGTTATGTCTGAAATGTTTTAGCGCCATTGGCTGATGTTGGACTCAATTCGTGTTTCTGTTAGTTTGTAAAACACTTTGCCTCAAATCGACACATTAAGCTGACAAAGTGATCCTGAGCCCAGTAATCGCGTATAGAGTCACACACGATAGATTCATGTTCCCATGCTTGCACCGCAGGCCGATAAATACGGAGTTGACTTGCCTATGGATAAGCCCATAACGCCCCCCCCTCAAACCCTTAAGCTAATTGGTGAAACTGAGGCAGGAAAGCGTCTAGAGCTTAAGCAGTACTTTAATCAGACATGGGCTCTGTACGAGTCACTGTTTGATTTGATCCAAGAAGATAGCGCCTATTACCTCAAAGCCGAGCCGCTGCGCCATCCGTTGATCTTTTATTTTGGCCATACGGCCACTTTTTATATCAACAAACTCAAACTCGGCAAATTTCTCGACGAACGGGTAAACGATAACTTCGAATCCATGTTTGCCATTGGTGTCGATGAGATGTCTTGGGACGATCTGAACGAGCAACATTACCCATGGCCGAACGTGGCAGAAGTGCGCAGCTATCGCCAACAAGTTAATGCTGTCGTCAATCGCGTGATTGATGAAATGCCTCTAACGCTGCCGATCACTCAAGACAGCCCAGCTTGGATCATTTTGATGGGCATTGAACATGAGCGAATTCACTTAGAAACCTCATCGGTGATCATCCGCCAACTGCCATTGGAACATGTCGCGCCCGACAGCCTCTGGGCTGCGTGCCAAGACTTCACCGCCGCCGAAGCCAACAGTTTACTGGCAGTAAAAGGGCAGAAAGTGACCTTAGGTAAAACTGAGCAAGATCAAACCTACGGCTGGGACAACGAATACGGCCATAAAATCTTTAATGTTGTCGACTTTAAGGCCTCTAAATTCTTAGTCTCGAATCAAGAGTATCTCGCATTCGTCGAAGCTGGCGGCTATCGCTCACCCCAATTTTGGAATGAAGAAGGCCAAGCTTGGCTCGCTTACACCCAAGCTCAAATGCCGCGCTTTTGGCGCTTAAAACAAGATAAATGGTGGCAACGTAACTTAGCGGAAGAAATCCCGCTGCCATTAAACTGGCCTGTAGAAGTGAATCAACTCGAAGCTAAGGCCTTCTGCAATTGGAAAACCGAGCAAAATCAAAGCAACATTCGCCTACTGACGGAAGCCGAATGGTACATCTTACGCGAGAATGTGCCCGCCGATGCGCCCGATTGGCACGAAGTGCCGGGCAATATTGCTTTGGCTTATTACGCCTCTTCTTGCCCAGTGAATCGCTTCGAACATAATGGCTTTTTCGATATTGTTGGTAATGTTTGGCAATGGACAGAAACCGCAATCGACGGCTTTAACGGTTTTGCCGTGCATCCACTCTATGATGATTTTTCTACCCCAACCTTTGATGGTAAACATAATCTCATCAAAGGTGGCTCGTGGATCTCCACGGGTAATGAAGCCATTGCTTCGTCACGCTATGCGTTTCGTCGACATTTTTATCAACACGCTGGCTTCCGCTATGTGGAATCCACGCAAAATCCCGCCCAAATGGCCGAGGTCAATGTGTACGAAACTGATGAACTAATTTCCCAATACCTTGAATTCCACTATGGCGCCGAATATTTCGGGGTTGCTAACTTCTGTGTCAATGGCGTGCAACAAGCGCTCAGTGAAATTCAACTCACCCATACCACCAAAGCGCTCGATATCGGCTGCTCCGTAGGTAGAGCGAGTTTTGAACTTGCAAAAGTGTTTGATCATGTTGATGGTATCGACTTTTCGGCACGCTTTATTCAACAGGCCTATGCCCTAACTGAACAAGGTGAAAAACGTTACACCATACGTACCGAAGGCGATTTACAGGAATTTAAGAGTGCGAGTCTGGCTAAACTTGGATATGAGCTTGAGGCGAAAAAAGTCAACTTTATGCAAGGTGATGCCTGTAATTTAAAGCCAATGTATACAGGTTATGACTTAGTTTATGCCTCGAACCTTATCGACAGACTGAACGATCCTAAGCACTTTTTAACCAGTATTGCCCAGCGGATTAATCAAGGTGGATACCTTGTTATTACTTCGCCATACACTTGGCTTGAGGATTATACGCCGAAGGATAAATGGCTCGGTGGCGTTAAAGTCAAAGGAGAGAACTTCACCACCTTAGATGGCTTGACCGAAACCTTGATCGGCCAATTTGAGCTAGTCGCAGTGAAGGAAATCCCCTTCGTCATCCGCGAGACTAAACGCAAATTCCAACATTCTGTCTCAGAAATGACAATTTGGCGTAAGCGTTAATGCTCTCATGGAATAAACTGCTGAAATTTATATAAAAATATCCGCCAGAAATCCATTTCTGGCGGATGTGTAACATCCAGCTCAGTCATCTTTGCAGCATCAACTAAAGTTGAACACGGCAAATACAGCGCAAATACCTACACCTTAAACTGTGCCGTTGTTAAACCAAGCTGATTAGCTAACCCTAGCAAACTACGCGTACTCGCTGCCACTTGGCTGATCGCCGCGCTATTTTCTTCCGCCGCCACGCTCAAGCCCGCAATCCCCTGCGCAATCGTTGCCGAAACCGTTGTTTGCTCCTCCGCGGCGGTGGCGGTTTGGATCATTAATGCCTTTAAGGTTTCCAAACGTAAAGCGATGTCATCCACTGCGGCTTGCATGCCATCGGCATCTTCTGCTGTTTTAGAGGCTTCAGTAGTACAAGTCACACTATGCAGCGCCAACACGCCAGATTGCTGTTGAATGCCTTTTAACACTTGGCCAATATCCTGAGTCGCCAACTGAACCTTAACCGCTAACTGGCGCACCTCATCGGCAACTACGGCAAAGCCGCGGCCATGCTCACCAGCTCTTGCCGCTTCAATCGCCGCATTAAGTGACAGCAAATTCGTTTGTTCGGCAATCGCATTAATCACAGCCAATACCGAACCGATTTTCTGACTGTCAGCCTCAAGGCTGCCCACCTGTTGATGTATGGTCGCAAAACTGCTCAAGGTCACTTTCAAGCTTTTACGTGTACTGGCTAAATTTTGCGAAAGAATTTCACTCGAATGGGTACAGGCAGACACTTCATCGGAGGATTTAAGCGTATTAGTGCTGATTTCCGCGGCGGCATAACTCATTTCTTCGACTGCGGTTGCTAACATATCGGTTTCTTTCGCCTGCATCTGAATACTGCAATCGGCTTGGGTCATAGCGGCAGAATTTTGTTCAGCGGCGGATTCGAGTTCATGTCCAACGCCCACCAGCTGACTAATGATTTCTTTGAGCTTTGTTTGCATCCGGGCCAACCAGCTCATCAGATGATTATCTGTTTGAACATGGGGCAGATTATGGGTGAGATCGCCAGAGGCGATCATGCTGGTCAAATTGCACATGTCCTCAGGCTCACCGCCGAGTGGCTTCAACACAAATCCTGTGACTAACTTAGCGGCAGCGAATGCCAATACTAAGGCCGCAACACAAACAAATAAGCCGATAAATAGCATTCGATAGGCCGGCGCAGCGATTTCGCTCACATCAATTTCAGCCATCAAGCCCCAACGTAAGCCAAGTTCAACAACGGGAGAATAGGCAGATAACACTGGATTATGATTGTAGTCATTCACTTGCATCACACCTGTCTTACCCGCCAGCGCCTCTTTCACCGCAAGTGTGTCGACACCATTCTGGGCAACCGTTCCAGCAAACGAAGCCGTAACAGTGCGATTGTTCGGGTCAAGAAAAGAATCAGAACGCATGCGATTATTGGGGCCAATTAAATAGGTCTCGCCACTTTGTCCCATACCTTCGCGGATCTGCATAACTCGGTTGATGCGGTCAATTGATACTTGAGCCGCCACCACCAATCTTTGCTGATTGAATTGAATCGACTGACCAATAAATGCTGCCGGTTGGCCATTTGAAGGAGCGTATGCGGAGAAGTCTTGCAGTAATACAGTACCAGTAGACCCCAAAGCCTTATTGAATAACTGCGCTAATCCCGAATCATGGTAGGGCCCAGTGCGAAGATTGGTGCCGAAATCCGACTCCTTCGCGACGGTGTAAAACACAGTGCCATCATCCCGAATGATGAACAGATCGTAAAAACCTAAAGACTTATTTAACGATTTTAAGGTCTCATCAAGGTCGGAGATAGTATCGAGGCTTTTTTGGCTTGCGATCACCGCACTGACGGCCTGCAAGTTATCTGAAAAGTCCTGAAACATACCGACAATCTGTCGCTGCTTGATCTCGCGAACTGCCACTAAACGAGACTGAGCCTCGGCAAATAACTCATCCCGAGCAATGTAAGTCACTATCGCAGTAGCAAATATGAGGGGTAGTAGGACAATCAATAAACTGATCAGCTGAATTTTACGAGTAAAACCCATGGTGAGACTCCTTGTCGCGCTTCGAATTCCATTCATTCACTTCTTGCAGAATAAAATCTACCCTAGAACTATAGGAGAAGAATCTCAGCTAAACAAAGTGATGCAGACTATTTTCATCAAAAGTTAACCTAAATGCTGCTAGCTCATTATTTTTAAATAGAAAAATAATTAATAACTTTAAATGACAGCCAAGCCATACCGACCATTTCAAACAAAATGATATAGTGGAAAACACGTTATAAACCGAACGTTAGTATCAGCTTATATTCAATACGCACATCCACGCGACAAATGGCGCATTGAAATTTATTAAATATGCATATAAATTCATCTCAAGCCAATTTATAGAGGATTAAAAATGAGTTTACTCGAGCAAGTGTCTGTATCTAAAAAAGCCAATATTTACTTTGATGGTAAAGTTGCCAGTCGTAGCGTATTTTTTGCCGATGGTAGTAAGCAAACCTTAGGCGTAGTACAGCCTGGAGAGTATGAGTTCTCGACTTCACAAGGCGAAATTATGGAAGTGATTAGCGGCCGTTTTGAGGTGTTACTACCAGAAACGACCACTTGGCAAGAATTTAGCGAAGGAACTCAGTTTGAGCTTGCTGCAAATGTCAGCTTTAAAATTCGTAATACAGCCATTGCAGAGTACTGTTGCAGCTACCTGTAATCATCTTGATTGAGTAAAAGTTTCAATATCAATTATGAATCTAATGCTCACAGTGACGGTTTATCTCAGCACTGTGGGTATTTTGTCCTACCGAACCATTTTTCCTTGCCACAATTTCACCCTCTGCATGCTTTATCCGTCCGGTTTTTTATCAATCTGGCCGTTTTGTTAAGCAGACTCAGGACAGCTTAAACCTCGCGACTTAAAGAAGACTAGATCGGGCGTGTTGATATCGCCGATAAAAACAACACTAGACGACCGGTCTATTTTGATTTATCCTAGACCACATGAAAATTGAAACTCAATCCACTCGCCAGCACATTCTCGACATCGGCTATAAGCTGATCGTACGAAAAGGCTTCTCCAGCGTCGGCTTATCGCTACTGCTGCAGGCCGCCGAAGTGCCTAAAGGCTCATTTTATCATTACTTCAAATCCAAAGAACAATTTGGTGAAGCGCTCATAACTGATTATTTTGAGAAATATCAGTTAGATTTAGACGCATTATTCAATGACTCGACACTGACAGGCTATCAGCGCTTGATGCAGTACTGGCAACAATGGTTGCACGTACAAGCTGATGGTTGCGTAGATCAAAAATGCCTCGTCGTGAAACTCAGTGCTGAAGTGGCCGATTTATCCGAAGCCATGCGTGTTGCCTTACTTAAAGGTTCCGCCGGCATCATAGACAGGTTAACCACTTGTGTTCAAGTTGGCATAAACGACAGTTCAATCGCCGAGCAAGATCCGCAATCGACCGCTGAAATGTTGTATCACATGTGGTTAGGTGCCAGCTTAATGAACAAGTTAGGCCACAGCCCCGCGGCACTCGAACGTGCGCTCGTGATGACTAAAGCTATTTTAACGCCTAAAACGGCCCTTTAACTTAATACCGATTCAAGACCGATATTTGCAGATATCAGTCAGCCTAGATTTTTAAAGAATACATTTTCACGCCCCAGAATTAGACGACTGGTCTACTAATTTAACGAGCGATTAATTAACGCAGCGCATTTAACACAGCTAATTTAAAGTAGCTCACTTAAAGTAATAAGGGATAAATCATCCATGCTAAATTTTAACTATTACAACCCAACCCGCATCCGTTTTGGTAAAGACACTATCGCCGAAATTGATACTTTAGTACCGAGCGATGCCAAAGTGATGATCTTATTTGGCGGCAGCAGCGCCAGAAAAACCGGCACGCTAGATGAAGTTAAACAATCATTGGGCAATCGTTTCATCGTCGAGTTCGATGGCATTGAGCCAAACCCAACCTATGAAACCTTAATGAAAGCCGTCGCCCAAGTGCGCGAACAGAAGATCGACTTCCTCCTCGCAGTGGGTGGTGGCTCTGTTATAGATGGCACTAAATTTGTTGCCGCTGCAGCAGTATTCGAAAGTGAACCTTGGGACATTCTCACTAGCTGGGGCGCAAAAGTAACTCAAGCTATGCCTTTTGGCTCAGTATTAACCTTGCCTGCGACGGGTTCAGAAATGAACAACGCCAGCGTAGTAACCCGCAAATCACTGCAAGCTAAGCTGCCATTCCGTAATGACTTGGTTTATCCACAATTCTCAATACTTGATCCGACGAAAACCTTCACCCTGCCAGAACGCCAAGTGGCCAACGGTGTAGTCGATGCTTTTGTGCATATCACAGAGCAATACCTCACTTACCCAGTTAACGCCGCCGTACAGGACAGATTTGCCGAAGGTCTGTTACAAACCTTGATTGAGCTTGGTCCACAAGTGCTAGTTCAACCCGAAGACTACGACATTCGCGCTAACTTAATGTGGGTCGCCACTATGGCACTCAACGGCACGATTGGCGTAGGCGTTCCGCACGATTGGGCAACCCACATGATAGGCCATGAACTGACTGCGCTTTACGACATAGACCATGCGCGTACATTGGCAATCGTATTGCCTGCCCTGCTGCAATGTACCAAAGAGGCTAAGCGCGAAAAGTTACTCCAGTACGCAGACCGAGTGTGGCACATCAACACAGGTACCGATGACGAGCGCATCGATGCCGCTATTGCAAAAACTAAGGCTTTCTTCGAAGCCATGGGCATACCGACACATTTATCTGCCTATGATCTCGATGCCAGCCACGTTGATACCCTAGTGAAACAGCTTGAACTGCACGGCATGGTGGCACTCGGCGAACATGGCAACATTAACCCAGCAATGAGCCGTGACATTTTGACCTTAGCCCTATAACGTCAAATGAACTAAACCCAAAGCTCACACGTATTGATGTGAGCAACTTAGGTAAAGGTATGAAAATGAATATATTAATGGTACTTACATCACATGATAAACTCGGCGACACAGGTTTAAAAACCGGCTTTTGGCTCGAAGAATTCGCCTCACCTTTTTATGAGTTTAAAGATAAAGGTTTTGACATTACTTTAGCCTCCCCATTGGGCGGTCAACCACCGCTCGATCCAAAAAGTGATGAGCCAGACTTTCAAACTGAAGCCACTGCGCGCTTTAGTAAAGATCCTGAGGCACAAGCATTGCTAGCAAATACCACTCGCTTAAGTGAAATCAACGCAGCTGATTATGATGCGGTTTTCTATCCAGGCGGCCACGGCCCACTGTGGGATCTTGCCGAAGATAAGCATTCAATCGCCTTGATTGAACAGTTCTATCAAGCGAATAAACCCCTAGGGCTCGTCTGTCATGCGCCTGCGGCACTGCTGCACCCTAAAACCAGTGATGGTAAGCCATTGGTCAGCGGCAAGCGTGTTACCGGTTTCAGTAATTCTGAAGAAGAAGCCGTGCAACTCACTCATGTCGTGCCATTTTTAGTTGAAGACATGCTTCAGAAAAACGGCGGCACTTATGTCAAAGGTGATGATTGGACAAGCTTTGTTGTCGCAGATGGCCATTTGATCACAGGTCAAAACCCAGGATCATCCGAAGCCGTTGCGCAGGCCATAGTCGTGCAATTGAACGCCAGAGGCTAAGCGATAAATGACGCGACACACTCAGCTTGAAGTACATAATGACAAGCGCGAGTGTGCTAAATACGGTAGAAATAGCTCTCGCACCATAATGGTGCGATAGCTAAAAATGTACTCTCACAGCAAAAAGGGAAGCCAATGATCACCTTGCACCATCTCAATAAATCACGCTCTAAACGTATCATCTGGTTGCTAGAAGAACTCGGTCAACCTTATCAAATTAAGAGTTATCAGCGTGATAGCCAGACTTTTCTCGCGCCACCCGAACTCAAGCAAATTCATCCATTGGGCAAATCACCCATTATCGAAATGGACGGTCAAGTGATTGCCGAGTCAGGCGCGATCACTGAGTATCTGATTGAGAAATATGCGGCGGATACCTTAGCCCCCGCCAGAGACAGCGCTGACTACGTCGATTATCTACAATGGCTACACTTTGCCGAAAGTTCAGCCATGCTACCTTTGTTGCTGCGCATGTTCGTGCAAAAGGACGGCTGCAAAACCAACTTCCTTGAAGGTTATGCGGCGATAGAAGTCAGTAAGATAAGCCACTACTTCAATGATATGTTGGCCGATAAAACCTATCTGGTTGCAGGCAAGCTCACAGGTGCAGATATCATGATGTCCTTCGTAGTTGAGCTACTGGCTAACACTGGCGACCTCGAAAAATTCGAACACATTCAACGCTATGCCACTCAATTATCCCAGCATGCCGCTTGGGTTAAAGCGAGTGAGATCGAGAAACAACTCGACGCAAGCGTGTAATTTACAACTCGAGTTCGGGTACATGAGTGTGCCCGAACTTCAGCTCGTTCAACCCAGTCCGATTTCTAGCTCCCCTTTACTGTCTCGCTTTACGCCTTCCATGTAGCGACGCCGCATAACAAACACCATGATTTTTGATGTAAAAGAGACTAATCTTGATTAACTCTCTCTCAAGGCTACAGGGACTTTAGCATGCGTTCACTCACACTCATCGGCTTAGTGCTATTTAGCATGTTAGCGCAAGCGACGGTTTATAAATGGGTCGATAAAGATGGTAAAGTCCATTACTCAGATGAGCCGCAGCCCAATGCCCAAGTCGTTGAGCTAAAAGAGAAGACCTTAAATCAAATTGCCCTTCCCCTACCTAAAACAGACTCAAATAACGCAAACCAAGCAATTGAATCTATTCAATATAAAGTTAATATCACTTCCCCAGCAGAAGAAGAAACCGTCAGAGATAATAATGGCGATTTCGACGTCGTTGCGACTATCACCCCTGAGCTAAAAAGCCAGTATTTAATGGTCCTCAAACTCGATGGCACCCCCGTCGTTCAGCCGCAAATTGGCGGTACCTTCAAACTCAAAAACATCGACCGGGGTGAACATACCTTAGTTGTTGACGCTTTGACTCAAAACGGCAAAGTCTTTGCATCAAGTTCACCAAGAAAGATATTTCTTCATCAAGCAGCTAAGCGTTAATGTCGCTATTTATATAGTTAGAGTTAGTATAAGAACTTTAAATACATAGAGTTAGATTAACCGCCCCAGACTAAACCGTTTGATGAAGACAAGTTGCAGCTTGCACCAGATTGGTGCACCATAGTGGTGCAACCCTATTTCTAGGAACGGTCGATGGATAAAGAGACACTGCTCAATCATTTAGTTACCGCTGTACTTGTCATAGATAAGGATCTTAAGCCTTGTTATGCCAACGCAGCAGCAGAGCAATTATTAGGTGTTGGCAGCCATAGACTCGTAGAACAAGCTTTGCCTGAGCATTATCAAATCCTCGGTGTCGAAGCCCAGTTATTGAGGGATGCGGTAAAGGCTGGCCAAGGTTTAACGGTCAATACGGCGGCCCTAGTCACGCTCGATGGTCAGCACCATACCGTTGATTTAACCCTTATTCCACTCGATGATGAGGCTGAACTCAGCCTGCTCGAACTGCGCCAAGTCGACCAACAAAGACGTATTCATCAGCAACTGAGTCAAGATGCCCAGCAGCAAGCGGCGCAGTTTTTAGTGCGCAACTTAGCCCATGAAATCAAAAATCCTTTAGGCGGCCTGCGCGGTGCAGCGCAATTGTTATCGCGGGAGCTGGATGATCCGGCGCTGAAGGAATTCACTACCCTCATCATAGAGCAGGCCGATCGACTGCGTAATTTAGTGGATCGCCTGCTCGGCCCCCAAAGGCCGACGCAGCACAGTCTGCACAACATCCATCAAGTGGTGCAAAAGGTCTATAAGTTAGTTGAAATGGCACTGCCCGCTAACATCCAACTCAAACGGGATTACGATCCATCCATTCCCGATATCGAGATGGACCCAGACCAAATGCAGCAAGCCGTGCTCAACATTTTACAAAATGCGGTGCAGGCGCTTGAGCATACGGGCGGCGAGATTTTGATCCGCACTCGCACTCAACACCAAGTCACCATAGGTTCACAGCGCCACAAGCTAGTGTTAACCCTATCGATTGTCGACAACGGCCCAGGTATACCGCCCGAGCTAATGGACACATTATTTTATCCAATGGTGACAGGTCGTGAGCAAGGTTCAGGTTTAGGCCTCTCAATTGCCCATAATATTGCCCGTTTACACTCGGGAAGAATCGATTGCCTCTCCAGCGCTGGGCACACCGAATTCATCATTTCATTACCGATTTTAGGCGCGAAATAATTTCGACAGTACCTACCCATACCGTATGAGGAAGCAAGATGCGAATTAGTGAACAAGTGTGGATCCTCGACGATGACAGCTCGATACGTTGGGTACTCGAAAAGGCACTTCAAGGTGCCAAGCTCAGTACCGCCAGCTTTGCCGCCGCCGAATCCCTGTGGCAGGCCTTAGAAATATCGCAACCGCACGTGATAGTGTCGGACATCCGTATGCCAGGCACAGACGGTTTAAGCCTGCTCGAACGATTGCAGGTGCATTACCCCCATATTCCCGTGATCATTATGACAGCCCACTCGGACTTAGACAGCGCAGTCAGTGCCTATCAAGCGGGCGCATTTGAGTATCTGCCTAAACCCTTCGACATCGATGAGGCGATCTCTCTGGTCGAGCGCGCACTCACCCATGCCACTGAACAGAGCCCAGCACCCGCGCAGGAAGCCCAAGTCAAAACACCCGAAATCATAGGTGAAGCGCCAGCGATGCAGGAAGTGTTTCGCGCCATAGGCAGGCTTTCACGATCATCCATCAGCGTGCTGATTAATGGCCAATCTGGGACAGGTAAAGAGCTCGTGGCAGGCGCGTTACACAAACACAGCCCACGTAAAGATAAGCCATTTATCGCGCTGAACATGGCTGCGATCCCTAAGGATTTGATCGAATCGGAGCTATTCGGCCACGAAAAAGGTGCCTTCACTGGCGCAGCCAATGTGCGCCAAGGTCGCTTCGAACAAGCTAACGGCGGCACGCTCTTTTTAGATGAAATAGGCGACATGCCGCTAGATGTACAAACACGATTACTCAGAGTGCTTGCCGACGGTCAGTTCTATCGCGTCGGTGGTCATAATGCAGTGCAAGTGGATGTGCGTATCATAGCGGCGACCCACCAAGATCTTGAATTATTAGTGCAAAAAGGCGGCTTTAGGGAAGACTTATTCCATCGCCTCAACGTGATCCGCGTGCACTTACCGCCACTGTCACAAAGACGGGAAGACATTCCCCAACTCGCCACCCATTTCCTCGCCTCGGCAGCGAAGGAAATTGGCGTGGAAACTAAGATCATGACCAAGGAGACCGCGGTAAAACTATCCCAATTACCTTGGCCCGGTAATGTCAGACAACTCGAAAACACCTGCCGCTGGTTAACCGTTATGGCATCGGGGCAAGAAATTTTACCCCAAGATTTACCGCCAGAATTACTGAAAGATCCTGTGAGTGTCACCCACACGGCGAAAGGCAGCCAAGATTGGCAATCGGCACTGACTGAGTGGATAGATCAAAAACTCTCGGAAGGAAACAGCGATCTATTAGCTGAGGTACAACCCGCTTTCGAACGCATACTGCTAGAAACTGCGCTGCGCCATACTCAAGGCCATAAACAGGAAGCGGCGAAACGTTTAGGCTGGGGACGAAATACCTTAACGCGAAAACTCAAAGAACTGTCGATGGATTGAGTAAATAAAATAACGTTATTATTCGCTATAGCGATACAAGCTTATTAATCATAAAAAAGTAAAAGGGATATTTTCATATCCCTTTTTATTTGAAATTCTTTTCATTGGCATTAATTAAATATGCCAAATCAAAAAATTAGAATTGATAATGCACACCAACAGCGAATTGCTTAATATCGGTGTCTATATCTTTTAATCCTAAATAGCTACGGTCTGCATCTAAATCGCCCGTAGTGACATCATAGCTTACACGGATATTTAAGTGTTCTGTTACGGCGGCATTAACGCCTACACCGTAAGTCCAACCAAAACCAGTAAAGTCTTCATCGTAACCATAGCCATCAACATTCACAGCCATAGAAGCGATACCCACTTTGGCATAGGCAGAGAAAATATCATTGATTTGTGCAGTAAATTTAGGTGTGAAGCTTAATGCGCCAGCGCTAACATCAACATCCTTATCGCCTAAGTCGCCAGTGGCGAACAGGTTAGCTTCTAAACCAAACCACTCATTGAAGTTATAGCCACCGTATACGCCTACACCAGTACCGGTTTCTGAACCACCAAAAGTATCTGCTGTGACTCTATTTAATGCGCCACCCACATAAAATCCTGTCGTGTCGGTTGCAGCAGATACTTGAGTAGCCGCGAATGCTGATAGTAAAGAGATAGCAACAATTGATAACTTGTTCATCATATTTCCCTAATGATTTAACGTAAGTATTAGACAGCGCGGATATTACAATAAGCAATTAAGAAGTGTCATGGTTTAAATTATCAAAATACAAACCATACAGCATTGATTCAGCTTGAGTCGAAAAATGGAAGTTTTAGTTATTCGCTATGTAGCAAAACCATGCTTACTGTAAGTATTTTTTTAAAATTGAAACAATTAACGATGTTAACTTAGCACCCGCAACAATCCTATAAAACTAGCATATAACCAACGGATGAGGGAACGACGCCGTCTGACATCTAAACATTCGGATACGACAACTCGGCCAGTCGCTAGACAAATAATACGGGTGCGCCAAAGGAATAATGGCCAGATATGGACTCGATAAGTTTGGTTAGATATTTCAAAATCAATTTTCTGCGGTAGGTAATAAAGATGTTTACGCAGGACTAACTGACTCCAAGCCCCCGCAATCACAGGAGTGACTGTACTATCTGCTTGGTTCACTCTCGAGGACTGCGCTTGAGTTGAAACCGTAATATCCGCATCTGCAGGAACGTTCACATCACGAATCTCAGATTCGACTATCAACTCAAAGCGAGTCGATAGCCTCTGATAGCGACATATCAATCGAGTGGAATGATCCCATCTGTGACCTTGCTTCTGCATCCATGCCATCGCTTGCCCTTACTTTATGTTTCGTTGACTTCAGGTTTGACTGGGTCTTGGTGAATAATCACCTCGGCATCTTCAAAGGCGGCCTTGACCCTTATCCCTGTCGTATCGGCAATACTGTGGGCTTCATTCAAACTCAGATTGCCATCAAGCTCTAAATGGAATTGGATAAAAACAGTTTTGCCAGCCTGACGAGTACGCAAGTCATGCAGACCTTGTACCCGTGGATCTTCCATTGCGATTTGCGTGATTTGCTGGCGAGTTTCTTCGTCTAACTCCCTATCTAGCAAAGCTTGAATTGAGCGATAGCCCAAGCCAAAGGCTTGATGACCAATATAGAATGCAATCATTACCGCAAACAAGCCGTCAGCCCACCACCAACCATACTGGGCTAGGACGAGTGCTAACAGTACCGCGCCATTGAGGAATAAGTCCGACTTATAATGCAGTGAATCGGCTTCGACCACAGTGCTTTTTGTCGCTGCTAATGCGCGTTTTTGCAACGTCACTAAGGCTAACGTCATAATAATCGCGATAACGGAAACCACCACACCTATGGTGGCATTTTCGACGGGAACGGGCGTTAATAACCGCTCGCCACCATAGAAAAGTAACAGGAACGCGGAGCCCATAATAAAAGCGGATTGCGCTAAAGACGCTAACGGCTCAGCCTTACCATGGCCATATCTGTGGTCATGATCCGGCGGCACAAGCGCGTAACGAATTGCAATAAAGTTGATGATGGAAGCGAGTGCATCGGCAAAGGAATCCGTCAAAGATGCCAACATACTGGCAGAGCCGGAATAAAGCCAAGCGAACATCTTGATAAGAATAAGGATCAAAGCGGTAGCCACGGAAGCGCGGCTAGCCAGTTTGACCCAAAAATCGTATTGGGAAGTCTGAGTCATAAGGGATCTATATTGGGAAGCTATGACCCTATTGTATATCAGCTAAGACACTTAACCGCGAGGTTCTTTACCAGCTTGTGCTTCAAATCGCGCTTTAAACTTAGCTTGCTGCTCTGGCGTCAACAGATTGTATATTTGATTATGTAACTTCATGCGTTCAATGGCTTGAGCTTGACGCTGTTCTTGCTGCGCGCTCATCAGTGCCTTGGCTTGTACTTCATCAAAATTAGGTGCCGTCATCAAAGCCTGCATCTCAGTGCGATGGGCCAAACGCTGTTCTTTCGTTGGGCGGCTATCGGCTCGCGCAGCTTTCTGATCGGCAAATAACTTTTTGATGTCAGCCTTTTGAGCATCCGTTAAATCCAGCCCTTCAAACATACCATGCATGCCGCCATGATCCATATGTCGGCCGCCATGTTCCATACGATCGCCCATCATGCGGTCGCCTTTATGGAATTCAGAACGGGAGAAATCACAGCCACCGTCCATAGGTTCAGCATTGACTGTCGTCGCGAAAACCGCAGAACTCGCTAGAATTGCAAACAGGCTCGCTTTCAAAGGTGATAATGTTTTCATAGTGTTAACCTCAGTGGTTCAACTTTAATATTGCAAGTAATAAGACACAGTGACGACCCTTTTAAGCCGAGTCACTTTCGACCCTTCCAGTCTAAACCCCTATATGTAAGTGAGGACGTTGCCTGAGTAAATCACTGTAAAGTTGCAACAGCAAACGGCTGATTCTCTATTCTTTACTTTGGCTTACATTGCTACACAGCAATTGACATCAAAACAGGTATACTCAGCCAAAGCGCTAAAAGTGCCTGTGTAAACGGGCACGCAAGGCCACATTACAGAGATTAAGGAACAGTATGAGTCGGATATTATTAATCGATGACGATCTGGGTTTATCGGAGCTACTAGGGCAACTGCTCGAGTTAGAAGGGTTTCAATTAACCTTGGCCTACGACGGTAAACAAGGTTTAGATCTGGCACTGAGTGCGGATTACGATCTGATCTTACTCGATGTCATGCTGCCTAAATTGAACGGCTTCGAAGTCCTGCGTGCACTGCGCCAACACAAGCAAACGCCTGTATTAATGCTGACCGCTCGCGGCGATGAAATCGATCGCGTAGTCGGGCTTGAAATCGGCGCCGATGATTATCTGCCAAAGCCTTTTAATGACAGAGAGTTAATCGCCCGTATCCGCGCCATTATTCGTCGCTCGAACTTAACAACCCAAGAAATCCATGCCGCGCCCGCCCAAGAGTTTGGCGATCTGCGCTTAGATCCATCGCGCCAAGAAGCTTACTGTAATGAGCAATTAATCATACTCACAGGCACTGAATTCACTCTGCTGCACACCCTAGCACTGCACGCTGGCGAGTTGATGAACAAGGAAGAGTTAAACGAAAAAGTGCTCGGCAAAAAACTCATGCCCTTCGATCGCAGCTTAGACATGCATTTATCGAATCTACGTAAAAAACTCCCCGAGCGTAGCGATGGGCGGCCAAGGGTGAAAACCATCCGTGGCAAAGGTTATATTTGGCTTCCATAACGGCGGTATCGACTGTGCCTAATCGTTTATTTATCAAATTATTGCTCGGATTCTGGCTCTGCAGCTCGCTGATCATTGCCTTGGTCGGTCTGTTGCCATTGCTGCAGCAGAGTCACGACCGTGCGCCGCTGCCACCTCACCTTGAAAAGGTTCTATCGACCATAGCGCAGCGCATTCAAGAAAATCCTGCCTTACTGGAATCCGACTTTCTTCGTCGCTGGGAAAGGCACAGAGACATGGAAGGCAAGCCGCTACGGGTTTATCTCGTTAACAGCCAAGGCCAAGTCGTCAACACCCACAGAGTGAGTCGCGGTGTGCGCAGCTTTATGTTGATGGCCGATGAAGAAAAACAACCTATTAGCCATCAGTTTAAAGATGAGCTGGTGTTTGGCCCCTTTCAATTCAATCTGGGCGCCGAGACGTATTCACTCTACGGCCGTCTGCCGGATAACCATCCGCGGCCTTGGTTTTTCTTCTTCGCCGAAAATAAGTTATTAACTTTAAGCCTAGCAATTTTCCTGTCGGGATTATTATGTGGCCTGCTCGCTTGGCATCTAGGTAAGGCGTTAAATTCACTTAAAAAAAGTGCCAATGCCCTCGCAGAAGGCGACTTAAGTAACCGTGTCGATAAGTCCACCACTCAACGCAACGACGAAATTGGTCAGCTTGCCACGGCTTTTAACAGCATGGCCGACTCCATCGAAGCTATGGTGAATAATCAGCAGCGGCTCATGGGGGATATTTCACATGAACTACGTACCCCATTGACGCGCCTACAATTATCCCTCGCCCTCGCCCGTAAAAAAGGTCAACAAACCGCCGAAACGGAACGCATAGGTTATGAAGCCGAGCAACTCGAAAAGCTTATCAGTGAATTGTTAGAACTCTCGCGGGTCAAGCTCAGCACTAACGAAACTAAGGTGCATTTAGGCTTGGCCGAATCACTGAGCCAAGTATTGGACGATGCTGAATTTGAAGCCGAACAGCAAGGTAAAAGCATTACCATCGATATCGATGAAGAAATTGAGTTAGCACACTTTCCTAAATCACTTTCCCGTGCGATTGAAAATCTGCTGCGTAATGCAATTCGCTACGCCGCAAGCGACATTCACCTGCACGCAAGCGCGACGGCTGACCAAGTACAAATCACGATAAAAGACGATGGTCCAGGCATAGATGCCGCTGAACTCGATGCCATCTTTAAACCTTTCTACCGCCCAGACTCGGCAAGACAAAGAGAAAGCGGTGGCTGGGGACTCGGACTGGCAATCACTGAAGCGGCGATTACCGCCCACAAAGGTAAGATTAAAGCCGAGAACCGTATACCAACCGGTCTTGAAGTGACGATCACACTGCCGAAATAGCCGATATGAAGACAAGTAAACTTGGTAAAACGGATGGCATAGTCGTAGATGGCAACACCTCAGTGTTGCCATCGCTTTAAAGTATTAGAAGCTAGATTACAGCTTAACTAATACACGCCCTGTGACTTGGCCTTGGATAATTTTATTCGCGAAATCAGGAATCTCTGCCAATGAGATCTGCTGACAAGCTTGCTGATAGAAATGTGCAGGTAGTGCTTTAATCACAGCTTCCCACGCAGCTTTTCGTTTCTCAAATGGACAAGAAACAGAGTCGATTCCCAGTAAACTCACACCCCGTAAAATAAATGGCATAACGGTTGTCGGTAATGCAAAACCGCCCGCTAAACCACAAATAGCGGCGGCGCCACCGTATTGCATTTGCGCCAATGCTTTAGCGAGGATCTTGTTGCCAACGGTATCGACCACACCCGCCCAGCGCTGCGCCTCAAGCGGCTTAGCATCTTGTTCAAGCTCACTGCGATCAATCACTTCTGCGGCGCCAAGCTCCCGCAGTAAAGGTGCATTCTGTTCAACCCGACCACTGCAGGCGACCACACGATAGCCAGCATTGGCGAGCAAAGTCACCGCCACCGACCCCACACCACCACTGGCACCTGTGACCAGAATATCCCCACTTTGCGGTGTTATCCCAGCCTGCTGCAGCGCTTGCACGCACAACATCGCCGTAAGCCCAGCCGTGCCTATCATCATGGCTTTAGCGGCATCACAACCTTGCGGCATAAGCACCAGCCAGTCGGCGTTAACGCGCGCTTTTTGCGCCATACCACCCCAGTGATTTTCGCCTACGCCCCAGCCGGTCAAAATAACCTGATCGCCGACTTGGTATCTTGCATCAGTCGATTCGCGCACTACGCCCGCAAAATCAATGCCTGGCACCATAGGAAACTGGCGAATGATTTTGCCAGCACCCGTCACAGCTAAACCATCTTTATAATTCAGCGAGGAATAGGCAACCTCAACTAAGACTTCCCCTTCTGGTAAATCAGCTTCTGTGATCTGTGAAACTTGAGCAAACGTGTGTTTATCTTCTTGCGTCAGTAGTAAGGCATCAAACATAAATTGCTCTCCGAAGGCCATGAAAATCGTATTAAACGATATTCAAAAAGTTACCATAAAAGGCATAGACATCATTAACAAGCAGACTTGTTGCTAATAGTAAATGCTGAGATCTAAACAGATTAAAGATAATGACCAAAAGTGATCGAGCGCAAGAGATGGCAAGATCTAGCGTCTTTATTGCTTTAAACTCGCCTGCTGTAAAGCGCCACTTTGACCCCAGTAGCGGGCAAACTCAGTCAAGGTCATTCCGGCATTATTCGTTAGGCTCGCATCGCATTCTTTCGCGTATAGCCGCTTTACAATATTGAATTCGGCCTTAATCACAGCGCCCATCATTGCCGTATTACCACGCTTATCTTGCAAACAAGCATTAGCACCATGCTCAAGCAATAAATCCGTTGCAACCTCTTGGCCGTTATAAGCCGCCACCATTAGCGCGGTATAGGTTTGACTATTTCTCTGATCAATAGGGAAGCCTGCATCGAGAAAATGCTCAAGCACTGTGATATCGCCGGTACGCGCTGCAGCAAAAAAGTAGTCCACCAGCAATTGTACTTGTGCGGTATCGGGCTCGTCCGTTTGACTGACAGTTGTGGATGTAACCAATGGCGCTTGAAGCGAACCCGCCCCCATTGCCACCGACATACTCAGGGCCACAATAATCAATAATAAGATAGCAATAGTGTGTTTCATAAATGGCTCCCAGCACAGCTAAAATAGAGATTTAAACAATGAGACGTGACGAAATGCCCGCAAGACGCCCTCTTAAACTGGGCAGAAAAGAGCTTGTTTACGTCTTGCGGGACTTACTGGGTTCAGACAGTTAATGCGCAAATCTCTGCGACCAAAACAGTCCTAAAAATAACAAAATCAGATTGAACGTTGTTTAACGTCAGCCAAATCACCCTTTACGGCCTTGGTTAAACGCTCACCAAACTCTGGATCTGCACGATAAAAGTGACTGAGCATCTGATGTTTCACATTGGTATCGTTCACTTTACCTAAGTCACCGGCCAAGTTAGTGATCAGATCTGCTCTATCTTGCTTGCTCAAGCTGCGGTAAAAAACACCCGCTTGGCTAAAGTTATCCTGCTTGCTAATAGCCGTTTGTTGCACTGTGCCACTGAGCGCAGTCGTTACCGCACGATAACGATTATCTTCGGCCAAGGCTAAATGTACGCTCGGTTGATAATTCACATCGGACTGGGTATGCCCCATATTGCCCGCGCCTTCTTGGTTGTGGTTTGCCACCGCCACTAAGGGTTTATTAATCGGCAATTGCGACAAATTCGCGCCGAGTCGATACAGCTGAGTATCGGCGTAGGAGAACATACGGCCTTGCAGTAATCTGTCTTCCGACGGCTCAATCCCTGGGATCAAATTCGATGGCGCAAATGCCGCTTGCTCCGTCTCTTGGAAGAAGTTTGCAGGCATGCGGTTCAGCGTCATAGTGCCCACTTTTTGTTCTGGCACATCTAGCCACACCTTAGTGGCGTCTAACGGGTTGTAATCAAACTTATTAAGCTCAGTCGGGTCGAGTAATTGAACGTACAGATCCCACTTAGGATAGTTACCCTTGTTGATCTCACTATAAAGATCATCAGTTAAATGGTTAAAGTTTTGCCCTTGGACTTTAACCACTTCATCGGGACGTAAGCCTTTAACACCTTGCAGACTCTTCCAGTTAAATTTCACGTATTTAACTTGGTTATCTCGATTCACAAATTTGTACGCATGCACACCGAAACCGTCCATTTCACGATAACTGGCAGGTACACCTAAGTTACTGTAAACCTGAGTCAACATATGGGTTGAACCCGCTTCGTGACTGAAAAAATCGAAGAAACGATTCGGATCTTGCATATTGGTCACTGGCGATGGTTTGAGTGAATGCACCATGTCAGGAAACTTGATCGCATCGCGAATGAAGAATACGGGTAAGTTATTACCCACTAAGTCCCAGTTACCTTGGTCCGAATAAAATTTGGTCGCAAACCCTCGGGGATCACGCAGCGTTTCTGGCGAACCTTTCGAGTGGATCACGGTAGAAAAGCGCACAAATACGGGCGTCACTTTACCTTTTTGTGCAAAGGGTGCCGCTTGGGTTAGGTTACTAAAATCGCCACTCGATACAAACTCACCATGTACACCAGTGCCTCTGGCGTGGACGACACGCTCAGGAATACGTTCACGGGCAAAGCGTTGTAGCTTCTGGATAAGCTGTACATCTTGCAATAACACGCTGCCATTACTGCCCGCGGTGGTCGAGTTTTGGTTATCACCCACAGGTGCACCATTGTCACGTGTCAGGGTATTTGTTGGTAAAGTTTGAGCCTGTACATTCAATGTCAGACCCATAGAAATAATTAAAAGGCTTTTAGTAAGATGCATAACAGTTCCTCTTCTATGCATAACGCCAAGCTCTTTTCTGCCTGCCCGCAGTATAGTTCTGAATTTGTAATTAGAAGGAGCGATCTTTATCGATTATATGAATCAATAAAACCTATTAGACATAAATTGGCAACAACAAAAAGTCCCATTGTCAGATACTGAAGCTAGAGATTGTGGACTAAAACCTCTCGGTTTTAGTCTATTGCGAAGTGGATAAACGTGGGGTGATTAAGAGATATTTAGCAATTGATTGAGCTTCACAACAAGAGCCGTAAGCTAGCATTAATCCTTAATCCCCATCTGTTTTAATCGCCGGTACAAGGCATTACGGCTGATCCCTAAACGCTTAGCGCATTGGCTCACATTGCCATTACAGGCTTGGTATGCCTGCAGCACATTGCTATAAATCGCCTCATTTAGGGAATCCGATTGAACCTTTGTGACATTCGGCTCCACAGCGAACTTACCACTTTGCAGGGGTGATGCAGAAGGTTGACCACTTACCTCTTTAAATTCTTCACATAAAGATGCAGCTTGTAACAGGTCTCCTTTTAACAGCTCGCATGTGAGTTTGGCCGCCAGATAATCGGGTAAATGTTGCCAATTGAGGGTATTGTCCCCTTCTGCCATCAAGCAAGCGACTTGCATGAGGTTATCCAGCTCACGCAAATTCCCCGGCCAGTCGTATTGCATCATTTTCCCTAACAGTTCTGGGCAGATATCCTGCGCGGCGATACGATGTTTACGATGCAATTTATGGATAATACGCTCGATATCCTGCCGCTCACGCAGCGCAGGTAAACGTACTTGCAGACCATTCAATCGATAGAATAAATCCTGCCGAAACAGCCCCTGCGCCACTTGTTGCTCCAAATCCATATGGGTCGCGGCAATGATTTGAATATCAACTTTAAAACTTTGATTACTGCCTACGGGCACCACTTCGCGCTCTTGCAATACCCTAAGTAAACGACTCTGGGCTGCCAGCGGCATTTCGCCAATTTCATCTAAAAACAAAAAACCGCCGTGGGCTTGGCGAATCTTGCCGATAAATCCCGTACGGTTCGCTCCAGTAAAAGCGCCCGCCTGATAACCAAAGAGTTCAGATTCGACTAACTCGGCAGGCAATGCCGCGCAGTTCACCGCCACTAAATGCTCGGTGCGACGCGCGCTCTGGGCGTGGAGTTTTTTAACAAACTGCTCTTTACCTACGCCGGTTTCACCGAGCACTAACAGCGGAATTTGCTTGGTGATCACCTTATTGGCATGTTGCCATGCGCGCTCAAGTTGAGGGTCGCGAAACCGCACGCCCAGTTGATTAAGCGATTTATTACTAGTCGCTACCCGACTCTTGATGCTGGGAATATTTAAGGGCTGAGTCAGTAGATGCAAGTCTAAATGCTGATTAAAGCCACCCGCACGGCTCCAATTATCGCCTAAGTACTGCTCGACGGCATCGCCAACCTTGGCATGACTAAGCAATTGTTTCGCCATGGGATTGCACCCCACAATGCGACCATCACTATCGGCAATCACTATGCCCTGCCAACCCGAATTCAGTAAATTTGGCTGCGCCGCTAAATCGATTCGATAACGGCTATCGGGCAAGTGACACAAGAGCGCGGTCTCGACCTGCTGCGCCAAACTCGACACTAACATCAGCGTCTGCTGTGTGTGTCTTTGCTGCTCGCTGGTGATATCTATCACCCCGAGCATCTCACCTTGGGGGGAAAATATTGGGCAGGCAGTGCAACTCATAAAACGATTCTGGCGAATAAAATGCTGCTCACCCACCACAGATACAGCTTGTTTGGCGGTGAGCGCCGTCCCTATCGCATTGGTGCCTTTGTGCTGCTCGAGCCAATTCACCCCGATATCCAAAGCCACGTCCGCCAATTTTGTGGAGTAGCGGCTCACGCCCCAGTGCCTAAGCACATAACCCTCGGCATCGGAGAGCAAGAGTCGGCTATTAGAATGCGCCATCAACTGATTGAACAAGGGCAAAGCATGGGATTGCACTAATGCAATGAGCATTTGATATTGCTCATGTTTCTGCTTTAGTTCGCTGGCGTCGAGCCTAAGCTCTTGGGGTAACTGAAATTCTGACAAGCCAGCGCCAATGCTGCGCTGCCACGAATCGGCCAACCACGCCTGTGTCGATGGTAAATGCGGTTTAACTGCCATAGCCGTGCTCCCCCGAGCTGTGTTCCGTTTCGGCACAGTTGCAGTGTGCCATTCGATGACAAAGTGACCACAGGACACACCTCTCTCCCTGAGTGCCCACACTGTTTCAAATCTGCAAAATTAGCTTTTCATCATACTGTTAGCGCAACAAGTGTACAACTCTTGCCAGTTTGGCACTCTCCTTGCGATGCACCCTTAGTATGCAGGCCTTAGGTGTTGCATAAGAGAACACTAAGCTAATCAACAAGAAGGAATGATTCTATGATTTATGCTCAACCCGGAACCGCAGGCGCAATCGTTAACTTCAAAGAAAAATACGCCAACTTCATCGGCGGTAAATGGGTCGCCCCAGTCAATGGCAAATACTTCGACAATCGCTCACCCGTGAATGGCCAAAACTTTTGCCAAATCCCGCGATCCGATGCACAAGATATTGAATTAGCGTTAGATGCAGCCCACGCAGCCAAAGAAGCATGGGGTAAAACTTCAGTCACCGAACGCTCAAACCTGTTACTGCGCATTGCCGATCGGGTCGAACAAAATCTCGAATATTTAGCCGTCGCCGAAACCTGGGAAAACGGTAAAGCGGTGCGTGAAACCTTAAACGCCGACTTGCCCTTATTTGTCGATCACTTCCGCTACTTTGCCGGTTGTATCCGCGCACAGGAAGGCAGCGCCGCCGATATCGACGGCAACACAGTCAGCTATCACTTCCCAGAACCTTTAGGCGTAGTCGGCCAGATCATTCCTTGGAACTTCCCGCTCTTGATGGCAGCATGGAAAATCGCCCCAGCGCTAGCGGCGGGTAACTGTGTGGTACTCAAGCCTGCGGAGCAAACACCAGTATCGATTCTTGTATTACTTGAGCTGATTGAAGACCTATTACCCGCGGGCATTCTTAACGTAGTCAACGGCTTTGGCGCGGAGGCGGGACAAGCTCTGGCCACCAGCAAACGCATTGCTAAGCTTGCGTTTACGGGCTCTACAGAAATTGGTTATCACATTTTAAAATGCGCCGCCGAATCCTTAATCCCATCAACTGTTGAGCTTGGCGGTAAGTCGCCGAACGTATTTTTTGCCGATGTAATGGACCATGAAGACGAATATTTAAATAAAGCCGTCGAAGGTATGTTGCTGGCCTTCTTTAACCAAGGTGAAGTCTGTACTTGCCCGTCACGGGTGCTAGTCCAAGAGTCGATTTTCGATCGCTTCATCGAAAAAGTGCTCGCCCGCGCCCAAACCATTAAGCAAGGCGATCCCTTAGATACCGACACTCAAGTGGGGGCTCAAGCCTCCAAAGAACAGTTCGATAAGATCTTAAGTTACTTAGCCATAGGTAAGGCTGAAGGTGCAGAAGTGCTACTGGGCGGCACACTTTGCCAACTCGATGGCGGCCAAAGCGAAGGCTACTACATCAGCCCAACCATTATGAAAGGCCACAATAAGATGCGTATCTTCCAAGAGGAGATCTTCGGCCCTGTGATTTCGGTCACCACTTTCAAAGATGAAGCCGAAGCCCTAGCGATCGCTAACGATACTGAGTACGGCTTAGGCGCTGGTGTGTGGACGCGGGATATGAACACGGCCCAACGTATGGGGCGCGGCATTCAAGCAGGCCGCGTGTGGATTAACTGTTACCACGCCTATCCTGCCCATGCTGCTTTTGGTGGTTACAAAAAATCCGGTATTGGCCGCGAAACCCATAAGATGATGCTCAACCATTATCAAAATACGAAGAATCTCTTGGTAAGTTACGATGTAAATCCACTGGGTTTCTTCTAAGGAGCTTTGTTAGGAGATTTATCTAAGATACTTTCTATAAAGGACGTCTCTAACCTGCTACAGCGGTTGTTCTTAGCATTTGTTCTTAGCGGTTGCAGCTAAGCGTTGTTGAAGATGGTGCATTCGCAGTGATTGCTGCACAGCAATCACATAAATAAGAAAGGGCGACTCGCCCTTTCTTTGTTTCTGCCTCACATATTAATAAATCAGATGTTTACACAAAAAACTTACAGAAACATACCACCTGAGGCTTCGATACGCTGGGCATTAATCCAAGCGGCCGCTGGCGATAGCAAGGCACTAATCGCGCCGCCGATATCATCCGGCAAGCCCACACGTCCTAACGCAGTTTGCTGCGCTAAAAACTGATTCATCTGTTCATTATCCCGTACAGCACCGCCGCCAAAATCTGTTTCAATCGCCCCAGGGGCAAGCACATTGACCCGAATACCCCTCGGGCCTAACTCCTTCGCCCAATACTTAGTCATAGTTTCGACCGCGCCCTTCATAGTGGCATACGCGCCAAATCCGGGAATCGCAAAGCGCGTCAAGCCGGTGGAAATATTGACAATGCTTCCCCCATCCATCAGCTGCGGCAATAAGGTTTGAGTCAAAAAGAACGGTCCTTTGACGTGGATGTTCATCAAGGTATCGAACTGTTCGATACTGGTTTCCGCCATAGGCACATGAATCCCGATACCTGCATTGTTAATCAAATAGTTAAACGACTCCCGCTGCCAAGTATGAGCTAATACAGTGCTCACTTGGGTGGCAAACTCGGCAAATGAGCCGCTATCGCTCACATCCAGCGGCAGCGCTACCGCTTTGCGTCCCAGCCATTCAATCTCGGCGACCACTTCAGCGGCCGCTGCAGCATTCGTTTGATAGGTCAGGATAATATCTATCCCCTGCGCCGCTAATTTCAGGGCAGTGTTTTTACCTAAACCGCGGCTAGCGCCAGTGATTAGTGCAATTGGAGTCGTGTTCATGGTCAGTCCTTATAATCGTCGCTGGAAGTGAAACCTAAGCCTTGAGGCCTAATTAACTGCACACAGCTTATTACTTGCAATTAACGAGATAAACACACTATAAATGCTAAGACTGTTAGCCAATAAAGGACAATCGCCGTGCAAGATCGACTGCAAGCCATGCAAATTTTTATGCGGGTCGCTGAATTACAAAGCTTTACCCAAGCGAGCGTCAGCTTAGGCCTATCGAAAACCCATGTGTCGAATGTGGTGGCGCAGTTCGAAACATTTCTGGGTGCGCGCTTGTTGCAACGCACCACGCGGACGGTACGCTTAACCCAAGATGGCCAGAGTTGTTATGAGCGCTGTAAAAGTTTACTGGCGGAATTTCAAGAATTAGAAAGCCTGTTCCAACTGCAAGCCGAGCAAGTATCTGGGCGGCTCAGAGTCGATATGTCGACGGGCATTGCCCGCAACTTAGTGCTCCCTAAACTGGCTGAATTTATTGAGCAATATCCGCATATCGAGCTTGAACTGAGCAGCACAGATCGTAAGGTGGATGTCATTGCCGAAGGGTTCGACTGTGTGATTAGGGTCGGCAGTGTGCAGCAAGAAGGATTAATAGCGAAAAAACTGGGGCATTTTAAGATGCTGAACTGTGTCAGCCCAGCCTATATTGCCAAATACGGTAAACCCGAAAGCCTTGAAGATTTGACCCAACACAACCACAAACTCGTCCACTACGTAAGCCAATTAGGCGGCACTGACTCAGGCTTTGAATATCAAGATCCCCACACTCATCAAGCGAACCTAACTATCCAACTGCCTAAATTGATTACGGTAAATAATGCCGATGCCTATAGCTCAGCCTGCTTGGCGGGGCTGGGGATCATTCAAGTCCCTAGCATAGGGGTGGCGAAGTATTTACACACTGGAGAGTTGGTCGAGATCCTGCCAAATTACCCCGCGCCACCTATGCCTGTAAGCTTGCAGTATCCCCACAGGCGGCACCTATCTAAACGCCTGCAAGTCTTTATGGCATGGTTAAATCAGCAGATGACGCCATTTTTAGTCCCACATTAGTGACTTTTCGATGGCCGCTAAACGCTGAGCCAATTCGGCCATAGCGGCGGCCGTTTGCGGATCGCTTTGGGGATTAACAACTTCAATCAGCTTAAGTTTCGGCCGCGCCGTTAACCAAAAGCTGCCCGCAGTAATGACTAAATCCAGCACAAACTGACCGTAATAGTGCAGTCGCAAGCGGTTATCGGCTATGGGCCAGTGTGAGTGCAGTAAAAACGAATCATACATTTGCGCCAAAGATGTCGTCGCAATGAGCTTAAACGCTTCATCAAGCAGGCTAAACTCGGTTGATTCTTCGAAGGGACAATCAAAAGAAGTAATGACCAAATACCCTAAGGTTTTATTGGGTAAAACGCAGCGATATTGGCCTTCAATCACTAAGCCTGCAATAAAGGCATGAGTATGTTGGCCATTGAAATACAAAGGCATTTGCAGTGGATTAAGCTCAAGTCCATCGGTACGTGCTGTTAGCAATGAAAACGCCGTTATCGGCTGCATCCCCTTACCCCACTTATCTCGCCTGTCCGCGAAAACACATGTCACGCGGCTCTTGCGGATTCAAATCACTAGGACTGGCGGCTTTTCCAATAACAGCCCAATAAGATCAAGTAACCGACAAAATATGCCACGAGATCGAGTGGATCAAAATGGCTACCTATCACTATCCGCGCCAAGCGATTTCCGCCCAAGCCTAGCTTGTCGACTAAACCCCAATACTGGCCAAACTCGATAGCAAAGGCAAACAGCAATACCGCAAACGCCAGCCAAGGAGTTTGAAATAAGTGCTTAATGCCATCGCCGGTGTTTTTTGCTGCGGTATTTTCTACCGGATGGGTATGAGTGACTGGAGCGACAGCCCGCGCCATGCAAAACAGCAAGATCACTACCAATACATCGCCCACAAAACCACGAATAAAACCCGCAGGCGCATATAAAGCGATTAAGACTTCAGTCAAAAATAATAAAACGGCATAAATAAAAAAGGATTTACGACTCGGATTGCGGCTGATGAAAGCGCGAATAACGGCGGTAGACATAGATAAGTTAGTCCCTAACTTCACTCGGTTGAGGTGGCAGAATTTACCGTAATACCAAGAGGTTAACAAGCGAGTTTCGTTGACATTTAAGACTCGTCACCCAGGCAAGCGCGCCACTTAACCCCATCAACTCAATGAATGTTCGCGCCTCAAAATTTAAGCGAGGTTTAAGTTTGGGTTAAGTAGCCTACACCTAAACCAACTTAGGAGCGTCACACCATGTCATCAAACACACTGCAAACCATCAAAGTCTGGGACCTGTTGATCCGCATATTCCATTGGTCTCTCGTCGGCTTTTTCACCTTAGCCTACCTCACTGAAGGCGAAGACGAGTGGATGACCATCCACAGTTACGCAGGTTATAGCATCTTAATTTTACTGGTGTTTCGTCTGCTGTGGGGCGTGATTGGTACCCACAATGCGCGCTTTAGCAACTTTATCACTCGCCCTAAAGAAGTGCTGGTGTACCTCAAAGGGCTCATCACAGGCAAAGCCAAAGACTACATAGGCCATAACCCCGCTGGAGCAATGATGATAGTGGCCTTGATTGCCAGCATCGCCATCACGGGATTCTCAGGCATGGCTCTATACGCCACCGACGGACACGGCCCATTAGCCACGAGCTTTTTCGCCACTTGGCCCGAAGGCGCCATAAAAGAAGTCCATGAATTCTTTGCCAACTTCACCGTGTTCCTTGTGGTCATCCATGTTGGCGGCGTCATCGTCAGCAGCCTGTTACACAAAGAAAATTTAGTCAGAGCCATGGTCACGGGCAAGAAACAACGCCCAGTGGAACAAGAAGATTAATCCATTAGCCATTTTGCTTAGCAACAAGACATCCAGCCCAAAAGGAATGCCCTATGAACAGATTCACCAGACACACGAATAAAAGTCGCCTTGCTATCGTCGCGATTTCCACCTTGCTGCTGACTAGCCTCAGCGTTAGCGCCGCCAACAGTAAAGTGCAAAGCCTGCCACTGAGCGCCGAGCGTATTGGCACGCAGCTGCAAAGTTATCAAGCCCAAGGCGCAGGACCCTTTACCGCCGCCGCAGGACAAAAGCTTTGGCTACAGGACATGGACGGTCGCAGCTGCGCCAGTTGCCATACCGCCAAAGTCACCGACATGGGGATGCACCAAAATACCCGTAAACCCATTGACCCTATGGCGCCGTCGATTACCGCAGATCGGTTAACCGACTCAGCCAAAATCGAGAAATGGTTTACCCGTAACTGTAACTGGACCTTTAAACGCGACTGCACGCCACAGGAAAAAGGCGATGCCTTACTCTGGTTAAGCCTGCAATAACCGCCAAATTTCGACCTTATAGCTCATTCAATTAGATCAATTAATTTCAATACCTTCCACAGAAGGTAACGGCACAAAAAGGAAGATGTCATGACTAAACAAGCACACCCTATTAGCTGGTTCTTAGGTTCATCACTCACAGCTGCGGCATTAGCCATTGGCGTTATCGGTGTCAGCCTAACCTTAACCGGCACAGGCTATGCGGACGATGGCCGTGGGCTTAGCCGCGCCATTCCACAAAATGCGGAATATACGGCAGAATGTGGCAGCTGCCACATGGCTTACCCCGCGAACTTACTCCCCGCCGACAAGTGGCGCGCCATTACCGCAAATCTTGAGAATCACTTTGGCGACAACGCCAGCCTAGATCCTCAAGTCACTGCTAGAATTGAGGAATATCTGGTTCAACATGCGGCGCAAAATGGTAAGGTGATGAAAAACAGCACGCCACTGCTTGCAGGCGCTGGGCCGCAGAAGATCACAGAACAGGCATTTTTTATTCGCAAACACGATGAGATCCCAAGACGTATGGTGCAAGATAACCCCAAAGTCGGCTCATTCAGTCAATGCAGCAATTGTCACAACCTCGCAGAAAAGGGCATATTCGATGAAGATACCGTTAATATTCCTGGCTTTGGCCGTTGGGATGATTAGCAGCCCCAGCTGCGATGCCCACGACGATGATCTTTCAAACAAGGTGGTCGAGTGGGTTAAGGAGGGCAAGGTTTTGCCCTTCGACACCATAATGCAACGCTATGAATCACGGCTAAAGGGACGGTTGCTCGATCTCGAAGTCGAGCAAAAACATGGCAGGATCATCTACGAGCTCGAAATCCTCCGTGACGATGGCATAGTGTATGAAATCAAGATTGACGCCAAAACCGGCGAGTGGCTAAAGGAAAAGGTCGACTGATGCGTTTGCTATTGATTGAAGATGATACCGATCTGGTCGCGCGCCTCATCCCCGCCCTTAACAAGGCGGGTTATACCGTCGAACACGCCGATAACGGTATCGACGGTGCCTTTTTAGGCGAAGAAGAAAACTTCGAAGCCGTGATCCTCGATCTCGGTTTACCCGGCAAACCCGGTTTACACGTCCTCGGCCAATGGCGACAAAAAGGCTTAGCCATGCCAGTGCTGATCCTCACCGCTCGTGATGCGTGGCATGAGCGGGTCGATGGCCTCAAGGCGGGTGCCGATGATTACCTCGGCAAGCCTTTTCATATTGAAGAACTACTCGCAAGGCTCGAAGTGTTGATCCGCCGCCACTTTGGCCGCGCCGACAATGTGTTGCAACATGCGGGCGTTTCCCTCGATGTCGACAAACAAGCCGTCACCAATGTCGACGGTGAAGTGATAGAGTTGACTAAGATTGAATATCGCCTACTGCATTATTTAATGGTCAACCCCAGCAAAATCGTCTCTAAGTCAGAGCTCAGTGAACGCATTTACGAAGAAGATCAAATCAAAGACAGCAATGTCATCGAAGTGTACGTCAACCGCCTGCGCCAACGCTTAGGCAAGGATTATATCGAAACCCGCCGCGGCCAAGGTTATCGACTCAAGGAGTAAAAGGCGTGTATTCACTCAAGGGTTATCTGACGCGCAATCTGCTGATCACGCTCACCTTTGCCATGGTACTGTTACTGTATTTTCTGTACCAAGGTATCCAAATATTAACCCAAGACTTTGTTGCCTCGCGATTGCAACACGATGCCGACAGCCTGATCTCCGCCCTGAATAACAATCCCGATGGCACCTGGGCGCTCACCACCGACCGCTTGCCCAATGTGTACCACAGAGTTAATTCTGGGCATTATTTTGCGATTCAAATCGGCGAGCAAACCCTGCGCTCACGCTCCCTATTCGACCATAACGTGAACATGCCAAAACTGATCGCCGGTGAGCACCACCAAGCCACTGAGTTTGTCGGCAAAGAACATTGGCTGATGTTCAGTCAGGCCGTAATCAAAGATGATCAATTAGTTACCCTGTGGGTGACAGAAGACATCAGCGAGCTCGAACAAACTCAAGTACAGTTTTTAGCCTTTGCTAGCGCGGCCGTGTTGCTCACGATTGTTATTCTATTACTGGCACAGTATCAGCTACTGAAACGCGGCTTTAAACCCTTAGAGCAGATGCCTGAAGCCATACGGCAGATGCGCACCCAAGGGCAAGAAATTAATCCAGACCAAATGCCGAGCGAAATCATCCCGCTGATTGAAGAGATAGATCGTTTAGTCAATCAATTGGGCCAAAGAGTACAACGCTCCCGTAATGCCTTGGGTAACTTAGCCCACGAAATGAAACGTCCGCTACAAGGGCTGCAGTCCTACCTAGAAAGCCTTCCACCAGAACAGAGGAGTGAGGGCAGCAAGGTGCTCGCAAACCTGCACCACATCATTGAGAGAGAGCTTAAGCGCACTAAGATTGTCGGCCTGTCCACTCCGGGGCGTTATACCGTGCTCGATGACGACCTCGCGCCGCTGATTCAAGTGATGCAGCGCATCTACCCAGACCGCATTATTCATAGCCATTACGCGAGTGGCTTAGTGATGCCATTTGACCGCGATGACTTACTCGAACTCTTAGGCAATTTACTGGATAACGCCTGCAAACATAGCCGCAAGAACATTGAGATCCGTATAGTGCATCAAACGGCTCCCAACGCAGGTTATGGGATCATAGTCAGCGATGATGGAGAAGGCGTCTCTGATGCCGCACTGTCGATTATCATCGAGCGCGGCATTCGGCTAGATGAAAGCATCCAAGGCCATGGCTTAGGATTATCAATCTGTAAAGATATCGTCGACAGTTATCAGGGCGAACTCAGCTTTAGCCACGCGCAACAAGGTGGACTCGAAGCCAGCGTATTTCTGCCGATCCCGAGTTAAGCGGTATACTCAGCCAAACCATGCTCAATCAAACCTGCCGCCACATAATGTAGACCAGCGAACGGACTTAAGTATTCGCGCCATAATGTCGCACCATTAGGCCCTTTGCATAACACACGTCAGAGATTTATATGAAAGTTATCGACCTAAAATCGGCCCCGCAGTACATTCCACTGCTGGCACAATGGCATCATCAAGAATGGGCACATTTAAGTTCCGCGGACGCCACAGTCACCACACTCATTGAGCAGATGAGCGAGTACCTCACCGACGCTGCCATTCCTAAGATGTTTATCTGTGAAGACGCTAACCAAGTCATGGGCTCCTCCTCATTAACCGCAGCAGATATGGATACCCGAACCGACTTAAGCCCTTGGCTGGCCAATGTGTATGTTAATCCACACTATCGAAATAAAGGCTTAGGGAAATTATTAGTCAATGCCGTCGTTGATTATGCCAAAGCACTCGGATTACAAAAAATCTATTTGTTTACCGCAGACAAAGCAGAATTTTATCAAACGCTTGGTTGGTCAAAGATTTCACGGGAAGATTATATGGGCGAGATGGTCACGATAATGGAATATGAATTTAAGAAGTGAATGTTTAAGGAGAGTGAGCAAGCCCCACGACGGGCGTCGTGAAGCTGTACATGCTGGCTAAATATCTAGATGTGATATCCAATACTTAGCGACAAGCCAATGGCTTTAGTCAATTTCTATATCCACGCCGAAACGATTGGATAGTTGGCGTTGCTCGTGCAGAATTTCAATTCGGCGGCGAGTGTCTTGGGTCAACTTGTCTTTGAGGCGCAAACCACTAGTAATGGCGGCTTTTTTTGCTTTCTTGCTCTTAGTTGTCGTTGCATCCGTTGGACTCTCGACGGCTTGAGATTCGATAGACATAGCTAACTCCTTTAATTAGAACCTTAAATAGGCTCTTCCAGTAAATCCCTGCTCAAAACGAACAAACAGGTCATCTTTATAATGAGTCAATTCGCCATTCACTATTTAAGTAATAGATAATTTGGCGACTCATAAACTTACGGCTCATATCATTTACCTAAGCCAACAAAATTCAATCACATGCTAACAGGATAAAAATAATCGAGACGTAAGGTCGAAATGAAAAACTGAGTATTGATTGACTTCATCGGTGTAACAGAACCCTAACGAGCCCTAAATTTCCAGCGACAAAGCGGCATAACATAGGTAGAGAAAGAACAGGTGGTAATGCAGAAAGGTTGGTAAGCTCGAGCGGCAAAGCGCTGCTGCGCAACAATTAGGCTGCGCAACAGTACTACATCTAGCCTAGATTTACGACTTATATGGCATAGCTCCAAGGTAATCTTTCTTGCCAATTTCAACACCGTTGTGGCGCAAAATCGCGTAGGCTGTTGTTACATGGAAGTAAATGTTCGGAATCGCATGCTCAATAGCAAACTCATAACCCGTAAGATATTTTCCTTCCCAACGCGGTTGTGAGACATGGATCGTGGCCGCATTAGCAAAATCATCCGCTTTGAACGTCGCTAAGTAATCTAATACAGAGCTAATACGAGCTTGTAATTCAGTTAAAGTCGTTTCGCTATCGTCGTGCTTTGGCACTGTATCTAAGTTATCGGTCAAACGTGCCACGCCAATTTTGGCAGTATCGCAGGCAATCTGAACTTGGCGAATAAGGTTAAATTGATCCGGCGCTAAACGTGAGTTTAATAGCACCGCCATATCGACTTTCTTGAGGTTTGCGAAGCATTCGCCCTTTTCAAGAATAACGCTTAAATTTTTCAGCATCTTGCTAAATTGTACAACCGTTAAATCATAAAGCATGGCATTGACCTCAGTGATGGACGCTACAAAACTGCAGCACTTAAGACTATCTTGGGGCAAATAACTCAATTTCAATCATTCTTGGAATTTAAGTATTTGCTTAACAATAAACACACCTAAATAAGCCCTATTAAGCAGCTAAAAATAACAAGAAACAGGTGAAATCTTGTGAGGCAGAGTATTTATCAAGCGAAAGAAGGTTAATATTCAATCAGAAAAACAGTAATAGACGGTACAAAATTTGGACAATTGAACGAATAACAGCTTGAGATATCACCAATAATGTTAATTTCTCCACAACGGAAAAAGCCTCTACATTGCTGTAGAGGCTTTCATCTTTATGATGGCGGGTGAAATATCGCGCAGCGATAAGCTCATGAAGGAGAGGCATGGATAATGGAATGGACCCATCCACTTTTAATCGGCCTCGCAATGGGCCACGATGTAGTCGCTAAAACTCATCAGAAAGAGGACGGGTCCACTTATGAAGATTACTACAATTGGTTTAGATATCGCAAAGTCTGTTTTTCATGCTGTTGGTGTCGATAAAGCTGGCAAGTTAATTAAAAAGAAAATGCTTAGACGCAAAGACTTACTTCCCTTTCTTGCTCAAATTGAGCCGTGTCTGATTGTGATGGAAGCCTGTAGTGGGGCAAATTATTGGGCCAGAGAATTTGAGCTGTTGGGCCATAACGTCAAGCTAATCGCACCTCAATTTGTGGTGCCTTTTCGGCAAGGTAATAAAAATGACTACAACGATGCCTTAGCCATCGCTGAAGCTGCGCAGCGACCCAGTATGCGGTTTGTAAAACCCAAAAGCGTTGAGCAGCAAGATGTGCAACTGCTCCACCGCATGCGCGAACGATTAACTAAACAATCAACCGCCTTAATCAATCAAGTCAGAGGGATGTTAGCGGAATACGGCATCGTGATAGCCAAGAGTAAATCGGCTTTTAAAGTACAGTTCCCAGATATTTTAGCGGATGAAACCAATGCGCTAACCACCAAAGGTCGGGCCATTTTTTATCAGTTATATGAAGAGTTTAGTGATATAGAAAAACGGCTTAAGGGTTGTGACGTTCAAGTGCTCACTGAAACTAAGAACAATGTGATTTGCCAGCGTTTAGAAACTATCCCAGGTATTGGTCCAGTCACCGCTACCGCCTTTTATGCCGCCGCAGGTGACGGTAAAGACTTCACTAATGGCAGGCACTTTTCAGCTTGGTGTGGCTTAGTTCCCAAGCAACACAGCAGTGGAGGTAAAGATAACCTCCTTGGGATAAGCAAACGGGGAAATGCGTATTTACGCACCCTGTTCATCCACGGCGCCAGAGCCGTGTTGCAACACAGTTGTCATAAACAGGATAAATTTAGCTGCTGGGCAATCCAGTTAGCAGAACGCCGAGGTTTTAACCGAGCCTGTGTAGCCGTCGCCAATAAACTCGCGAGAATGGCATGGGTTATCGCGGCGCATGACGAAGAATATCGACTTCCAGTATAGTGCTGAATAGATTCAATAAACGTTAATAATTAACCAACCAACCAGCAAGTTGCTAAGACACTTGAATTGATGATGAGACAGTCAGACTGATCTACCGAAAACCTTAGCTCGGCATAGGCTCATAATGAAGCCGCAAGGATGATAAGGACAGTAGAAGCAGATATCCATCAGGGCCAGAGGCATACCTCAATAACAGGCCGGATATATGGGTGCAATGAACTCTTCTCAAAATCGCTATCGAATGTCTTGCAAACCGGATGGGTCCATATATGCCGAGCAGGGCTGTTAAGCAGGGATGCTGTTCCGCGACGATTGAAATAGATAAATTCCAGATACGAAAAAGCCCTAACATTGCTGTTAGGGCTTATCGAAATGTTGGCGGAGCGGACGGGACTCGAACCCGCGACCCCCGGCGTGACAGGCCGGTATTCTAACCAACTGAACTACCGCTCCTTTAGTCTAACGTTTGCACGTTAACCTAAATTAGGCGCTTGGCGATGACCTACTCTCACATGGGGAGACCCCACACTACCATCGGCGCGTTTGCGTTTCACTTCTGAGTTCGGGATGGGATCAGGTGGTTCCACAAGGCTATTGTCACCAAGCAAATTCTGTTTATTACCGTGTCCATCGCTGGACCACGTTAATAATAATTCGGAAAGCTGATTTGCTTTGTTTGAGTTCACACTTCATCAAGTGTCGATATTCTGTCTAAGGCTTTTCGTACGACCTCCATGGATGGAGGAAGTGCTAGAAAATGTCTGGAACATTTTCAGTAAAACCCATCTGGGTTGTATGGTTAAGCCTCTCGAGTCATTAGTACATGTTAGCTCAACGCCTCACAACGCTTACACACCATGCCTATCAACGTCCTAGTCTCGAACGGCTCTTTAGAGGAATTAAATTCCTAGGGATGACTCATCTTAGGGCTCGCTTCCCGCTTAGATGCTTTCAGCGGTTATCGATTCCGAACGTAGCTACCGGGCAATGCCATTGGCATGACAACCCGAACACCAGCGGTTCGTCCACTCCGGTCCTCTCGTACTAGGAGCAGCTCCCTTCAATCATCCAACGCCCACGGCAGATAGGGACCGAACTGTCTCACGACGTTCTGAACCCAGCTCGCGTACCACTTTAAATGGCGAACAGCCATACCCTTGGGACCGACTTCAGCCCCAGGATGTGATGAGCCGACATCGAGGTGCCAAACACCGCCGTCGATATGAACTCTTGGGCGGTATCAGCCTGTTATCCCCGGAGTACCTTTTATCCGTTGAGCGATGGCCCTTCCATTCAGAACCACCGGATCACTATGACCTACTTTCGTACCTGCTCGACGTGTATGTCTCGCAGTTAAGCTGGCTTATGCCATTGCACTAACCGTACGATGTCCGACCGTACTTAGCCAACCTTCGTGCTCCTCCGTTACTCTTTGGGAGGAGACCGCCCCAGTCAAACTACCCACCAGGCACTGTCCCTAATCCCGATAAGGGACCTAGGTTAGAACATCAAAACTACAAGGGTGGTATTTCAAGGACGACTCCATCATGACTAGCGTCACAACTTCAAAGTCTCCCACCTATCCTACACATGTAGGTTCAATGTTCAGTGCCAAGCTATAGTAAAGGTTCACGGGGTCTTTCCGTCTAGCCGCGGGTATACGGCATCTTCACCGCAATTTCAACTTCACTGAGTCTCGGCTGGAGACAGCGTGGCCATCATTACGCCATTCGTGCAGGTCGGAACTTACCCGACAAGGAATTTCGCTACCTTAGGACCGTTATAGTTACGGCCGCCGTTTACCGGGGCTTCGATCATGAGCTTCTCTTGCGATAACCCAATCAATTAACCTTCCGGCACCGGGCAGGCGTCACACCGTATACTTCCTCTTGCGAGTTTGCACAGTGCTGTGTTTTTGATAAACAGTTGCAGCCACCTGGTATCTGCGACTCCCGTCAGCTTAGAGAGCAAGTCTCATCACCAACAGGAGCGTACCTTCTCCCGAAGTTACGGTACCATTTTGCCTAGTTCCTTCAGCCGAGTTCTCTCAAGCGCCTTGGTATTCTCTACCCGACCACCTGTGTCGGTTTGGGGTACGATTCCCGCTAACCTGAAGCTTAGAAGATTTTCCTGGAAGCATGGCATCAACTACTTCAGTCCCTTAGGACCTCGTCATCAGCTCTCAGTCTGCACACTAAAGTGCGATTCCCCGGATTTGCCTAAGAAATCAACCTACCACCTTAAACGCGGACTACCAACGCCGCGCTAGCCTAGCCTTCTCCGTCTCTCCATCGCAGTTAGCGGAAGTACAGAAATATTAATCTGTTTCCCATCGATTACGCCTTTCGGCCTCACCTTAGGGGTCGACTCACCCTGCCCCGATTAACGTTGGACAGGAACCCTTGGTCTTTCGGCGAGGGGGTTTTTCACCCCCTTTATCGTTACTCATGTCAGCATTCGCACTTCTGATACCTCCAGCGTGGGTTACCCCTTCACCTTCAACGGCTTACAGAACGCTCCTCTACCGCGCACAGTAAACTGTGCACCCGTAGCTTCGGTGACTAGCTTAGCCCCGTTACATCTTCCGCGCAGGCCGACTCGACTAGTGAGCTATTACGCTTTCTTTAAATGATGGCTGCTTCTAAGCCAACATCCTAGCTGTCTAAGCCTTCCCACATCGTTTCCCACTTAGCTAGTACTTTGGGACCTTAGCTGACGGTCTGGGTTGTTTCCCTTTTGACGACGGACGTTAGCACCCGCCGTCTGTCTCCCGAGTAGTACTCATTGGTATTCGGAGTTTGCAAAGGGTTGGTAAGTCGGGATGACCCCCTAGCCTTAACAGTGCTCTACCCCCAATGGTATTCGCTCGAGGCGCTACCTAAATAGCTTTCGAGGAGAACCAGATATCTCCCGGTTTGATTGGCCTTTCACCCCCAGCCACAAGTCATCCGCTAATTTTTCAACATTAGTCGGTTCGGTCCTCCAGTTGATGTTACTCAACCTTCAACCTGCCCATGGCTAGATCACCGGGTTTCGGGTCTACACCTTGCAACTAAACGCGCAGTTAACACTCGGTTTCCCTACGGCTCCGCTATTCGCTTAACCTCGCTACAAAATGTAAGTCGCTGACCCATTATACAAAAGGTACGCAGTCACGGTCTCAAGAACCGCTCCCACTGCTTGTACGTATACGGTTTCAGGTTCTATTTCACTCCCCTCACAGGGGTTCTTTTCGCCTTTCCCTCACGGTACTGGTTCACTATCGGTCAGTCAGGAGTATTTAGCCTTGGAGGATGGTCCCCCCATATTCAAACAGGATGTCACGTGTCCCGCCTTACTCGTTTTCATCAATGGTTAGTTTTCATGTACGGGGCTATCACCCTGTGCCGCTGTGCTTTCCAACACATTCCACTAACACCCCACTGACTTAAGGGCTAATCCCCGTTCGCTCGCCGCTACTAGGGGAATCTCGGTTGATTTCTTTTCCTCCGGGTACTTAGATGTTTCAGTTCCCCGGGTTCGCCTCGCAACACTATGTATTCATGTTGCGATAACAGCTTATGCTGCTGGGTTCCCCCATTCGGACATCGTTAGCTCAAATGCTTGTTACTAGCTCGCCAACGCTTTTCGCAAGTTACTACGTCCTTCATCGCCTCTGACTGCCAAGGCATCCACCGTATACGCTTAGTCGCTTAACCATACAACCCAAATGAGTTTCACTCATCTGCGCCGCATTGCGACCAGCTTGGTTTTACTTGTCTCACTTCTGACCAAAGAAGTGGACGCGCCTTAGACGCAAACTATTCAATAAAGAATAATTTACTTTTTGAATATTCAAGACACTTAATAAAGTGTTTGAGAACTCATGATGCAAACGTTTCCACGTTTACATCGGTTTGTAAGTAACATGACGACAGACATCATCACGTTACATACTATCAGCTTTCCAAATTGTTAAAGAACAATGCGTACCTGCTAGCGGCGCATTCAGCTCTGACTTCTCCTAAGAGAAGATAAACAAGCAATCTGTGTGAACACTCAGCAAAAATTAAGTTAGTCGTATAGGTAAGGAGGTGATCCAGCCCCAGGTTCCCCTAGGGCTACCTTGTTACGACTTCACCCCAGTCATGAACCACAAAGTGGTGAGCGCCCCCCCGAAGGTTAAGCTACCCACTTCTTTTGCAGCCCACTCCCATGGTGTGACGGGCGGTGTGTACAAGGCCCGGGAACGTATTCACCGTGGCATTCTGATCCACGATTACTAGCGATTCCGACTTCATGGAGTCGAGTTGCAGACTCCAATCCGGACTACGACGAGCTTTGTGAGATTAGCTCCACCTCGCGGCTTTGCAACCCTCTGTACTCGCCATTGTAGCACGTGTGTAGCCCTACTCGTAAGGGCCATGATGACTTGACGTCGTCCCCACCTTCCTCCGGTTTATCACCGGCAGTCTCCCTAGAGTTCCCACCATTACGTGCTGGCAAATAAGGATAGGGGTTGCGCTCGTTGCGGGACTTAACCCAACATTTCACAACACGAGCTGACGACAGCCATGCAGCACCTGTCTCACGGTTCCCGAAGGCACTAAGCTATCTCTAGCGAATTCCGTGGATGTCAAGAGTAGGTAAGGTTCTTCGCGTTGCATCGAATTAAACCACATGCTCCACCGCTTGTGCGGGCCCCCGTCAATTCATTTGAGTTTTAACCTTGCGGCCGTACTCCCCAGGCGGTCTACTTAATGCGTTAGCTTGAGAGCCCAGTGTTCAAGACACCAAACTCCGAGTAGACATCGTTTACGGCGTGGACTACCAGGGTATCTAATCCTGTTTGCTCCCCACGCTTTCGTGCCTGAGCGTCAGTCTTTGTCCAGGGGGCCGCCTTCGCCACCGGTATTCCTCCAGATCTCTACGCATTTCACCGCTACACCTGGAATTCTACCCCCCTCTACAAGACTCTAGTTCGCCAGTTCGAAATGCAATTCCCAGGTTGAGCCCGGGGCTTTCACATCTCGCTTAACAAACCGCCTGCGCACGCTTTACGCCCAGTAATTCCGATTAACGCTCGGACCCTCCGTATTACCGCGGCTGCTGGCACGGAGTTAGCCGGTCCTTCTTCTGTAGGTAACGTCACAGCAACAGCGTATTAAGCTGCTACCTTTCCTCCCTACTGAAAGTGCTTTACAACCCGAAGGCCTTCTTCACACACGCGGCATGGCTGCATCAGGGTTTCCCCCATTGTGCAATATTCCCCACTGCTGCCTCCCGTAGGAGTCTGGGCCGTGTCTCAGTCCCAGTGTGGCTGATCATCCTCTCAGAACAGCTAGGGATCGTCGCCTTGGTGAGCCATTACCTCACCAACTAGCTAATCCCACCTAGGTTCATCCAATCGCGGAAGGCCCGAAGGTCCCCTCCTTTCCCCCGTAGGGCGTATGCGGTATTAGCAGTCGTTTCCAACTGTTATCCCCCTCGACTGGGCAGATCCCTAGGCATTACTCACCCGTCCGCCGCTCGCCACCTCAGAAGTAAACTCCCTTGTGCTGCCGCTCGACTTGCATGTGTTAGGCCTGCCGCCAGCGTTCAATCTGAGCCATGATCAAACTCTTCAATTAAAGTTTTGTTGCTTCCGTCTTACGACTTCAGCGGCTCAATGAATTCTGATTTTTTGTTTCTCGCTAAAAGAAACAAACTGTACATATTGCTATGAACACTCATTGTTACATTGATTTAAATTTTTGACTGCCAACCCGAAGGTTGAGCAGTTTCGATTAACTCAACACCTGTGAGTGTCCACACAGATTTCTTGTTTTATCTTGTTAAAGAGCAACTCAATATCCGTAAGAGGACGTGAGTACCACACTGAGCGTCGAACGCTTCCAGTTGGCTAGGGCTGCGTATTCTACGCATTTCCCGTTTCGCGTCAAGGAGTTTTTTCAACTTCTTGCTGCGGTTGAATTAAGTGGTTAAAAGCCATTCAATTCAATCTAACTCGTCATCTTGCTTTCGCTGTCTGCCGTGTCAGTGGATGCGCATTATAGGGAGATTGAGAAAGTGCGCAACCCCTTTTTTAAGGAAATCTGCAGTTAATTCTGATTACCTAAACTAGCCACAAGATACCCACCACTTACCCCCAAAGTTATCCACAAAATAGCGTTTTCTCTGCAGTTCTACCTCATATTTTGAGGATGTACAGCATCAAAATGAAGGGTTCAGGGTATGAATTTACTTGGTTTAGGTAACGATAACGGTTACCCGAATCGGAATATCTCCTCCCTACTTTTATATAGAGCAGTTAATGGAAAATATAGGGGGGACATATAGATGACCGCTAGTACATTTTAGGATACAAGGTACTTTAGCGACTCGTAAGCCTTCATTGCTTAGCTTTTCTCAATGAGTTGACTACATTTAGCACAAGAAAATTGCTTTCTAACGGGTAAATGCAATTTAGCTTGCTTAAAAGGTCAGATTAAATAAGAGGTGGGGCACGGTTCAACGCCCATCAAGATGTTAACGTATTGTTTTAATGAAAAATTATTGATCAACTATGTCTAGACTGTTGTAATAGACGGTACAAACCACGATGAAGAAATATAATAAAATGACTCAAACTAAGTCTGATACGCCAAGAACATTTACCATTCGTCCTGCATTAGCCGATGATCATACTGCCATTAGCGCTTTGTGGCTAAAGGGAAGTCTTCAAGCGCATCCTTTTGTTGCCGCAACTTATTGGAAGGAACAACTGCATACGATGTCGAATGATTATTTACCTAGTTGTGAATGTTGGGTATTGGAAGCCGATCACGAAATACTTGGATTTAGCGCTATGCATGACGATGAGTTATCAGCCTTATTTGTTCATGCGGATAGACAAGGCCAAGGTTATGGTGTTGCTTTGCTTAATCATGCAAAACAATTGAGACCTTTACTTTGGCTGGCGGTCTATGAACAAAACCAGCGTGCTTTGTTATTTTATCAACAGCAGGGTTTCCGGAATGAGAAACGCCAACGTTGCGAAAACACGCAAGTATGGGAATGGGTAATGCGAAGAAAGGATAAAGATAACGACTAATCTCAGTTAATTGTATCTAATCGTTTTGCATCTCCTAACTTCTTTTCATGTTAATAGTGCAGCGGCCTTCATCCCATCGCCATAGAAAGCTCCAAATGACTTAATCAGGGACAGGGAGAGATCTCTTTAATACTTATTCGGTAACTAGCTATATATAATAAGTAGCAGTGTAAGTAACTGTCATAAGTAAGGCAGAGATCATTCGACTCTATTCAGCTTGATCCATTACCGAGAAAGTGGATTAGCTCGCACTCCAGAGTAACTGTCCACAGTCGGTAAGATCATAGCCACCCAGTAGCGCCGCCATTTGCCTCGAGTGGCCGCTCGCCAACATAGTAAAGAGTTGTTGAAGCTGACGACGGAAGTAAATGCTTTGCGGCATAACGAAATCGAAGGACTCTTTAATCAGTGGCACGAAACTCAAACCACTCTCCAATGCCACAGATTGACAGCCAAAACCTATATCGGCATCACCACGGGCGATATAACCTGCCAGCTCCCGTTCACTATAGGCCGTCAGCACGACATTTAGCTGATCTAAGCGAGCGCCTTGCTTTAACAACCAATGTTCTAAATGTTGCTGGCTACCCGCGCCGCCCTGACGACTCACCCAACGCCAAGGTAAGTTCACGACTTTATCTTCCTCTTGGCACCTGTGGTGCATATCGGCACGCATGATCAACCCTTGTTGACGGGAGTAACCGTGCACCATGATCCATTGTTGATGATTGTTATACCCTTTAAGTAAGGCTGGATGACGGATATTGCGATCCTCCATACTGCCCCAGTGCAAGGTACACACATCGGCATAACCTTTAGCGAGTAACTCTAATCCTAAGCGTGAACCTGTCGCGCTGTAGCTTATCAACTCACGGCTACCGACTTGTGCCATCAAGCGCGCCACCAGCATAGATAAGAGTGGATCGTCACTACCGGTGATCAACAAACGGTCGGTAAGCATGCCACTGTGACACGAATCCATCACCCAACGGTCGATTAACACTTTCGGGAATAGCCATTTACCGGTGATTTTAGTGGCGGGGAGAATTCTGTCATTGGCCATGGCGTAGACTTTTTTCTCGTTAAGATCTAAATACTCGGCCACTTGCTTCGCGCTCATGTAAACCAATTCACTGGCAGACGTCATCTTGTTTCCTTGTCTTATTCTTTATTACTGCATGCAAGTCTTAGCATTACTGTCTTAGCTCACTTGGGGCTAAGGAGCCGTATTGGCATCAAATTGCAGATTTTCACTGCCGTGATACACCAAAAAGTGTCGACCTTTAGCGCGGGCGATAATAGTAATGCCTAACTGCTGCGCCAGTGCTAAGCCCATCTGAGTGACGCCGCTACGTGATAGCAAAATGGGGATCCCCATCTTGGCGACTTTAATCACCATTTCAGAGGTTAAGCGGCCTGTGGTATAGAATATTTTGTTATCGCCACGATCCTGCGTCAGCCACATATCCCCAGCCAAGGTGTCGACGGCATTATGGCGGCCGACATCTTCAACGAAGGCCATAATCTTATCGTCTTCGCACAAACCACAGCCATGCACAGCGCCAGCATTCTTATAGGTTTCGTTATATTCGTTGATATTTTTCAATAAGCTATACAGCGTGCTTTGCTTCAAACTCGGTGTAGGTAAATTGATGTTATCTAGATCCTGCATGAAACTGCCATACACCGTGCCTTGACCACAGCCTGACGTCACGGTTTTTTCGGAGAGTTTCTCGTCGAGATCGACAGTTTGTTCACGGGTAACCACAGCCGCAGAACTCACATCCCAATCGACGATGACAGAGTCCAGCAGGCTCACATCCGAAATAAAGCCTTGGTTCTTAAGATAACCTAACGCCAGAGACTCAGGTTTTGCCCCTAGGGTCATTAGCGTCACTATGGGACGCCAGTTTAAATAAACGGTAAGTGGACGTTCACAGGCAACAAATTTATCCAGCACTTCCCCCGCCTCATTCACTGCTTTTACGGCAATGGTTAACGGTACTTCCGCTTGGGTTCTCACAAAAGAACACTGATGATGAGGCTTCTGAGTGGGGTTAGCTGCCGCTACTTCTTTATCTGTGCCCATGCTGTTTTCCGAAATCATAATGCTACCGCTTAACGAGTCATGGCCTGAGCATAGCAATATTTATACCTAGGTATAAAACTCGGGTTTAAATGCGTGATCTGCCGCAATGCTGATTTTTCATTAGCCCTTTTATGTCCCAAACAAAACCCAGTACTGGACAAAATGTCCACTTTTTAGGGGGTTTTTGATGATCTAGTTCAAACTAATACCCCATGTTTACTGGCACCAATATTGCAGTGACCTTTTATCGCAATTTGTTGGTAAAACCGATCCGTTCGATCTACGGTTCGTCCATCAACACGGCTGAGACGGAGAGACAATGCAACATACAACGAATGTTTGGCCCATGTACGTTTCACTTAAAAAAGTAGAGAAACAAGTTGGCCGCTGGACCTCAGTACAATGGGAAATTGAACACCTACTTCCCGCCACCCATCAAGCCCCAGACGACGCAACCTTAGTGCTCCTCGAACTGCACAAAGACGAACGCGCCAGCTATCGCCTCAATCTCGATGTAGATAACGCTATGCTGTATTTAGTGTGCGATGAAACGGCCGATGGCACTTGGATACCCGCAGCACTGTCGGCAGACCAAAACGTCGCCGCAGGTTGCCTTGAGGGCAATACCCCTGTTATCAACCTATTGATGCCAGAAGCCATCGCTTGTTGGATTGAAGCCTTTATCACCCAGCATGGCGAAGTCGAAATCGCCGCCCATCGCCGTAAGCATGTCGATGGCCGTAAGAATCAAGGCCCGAGTCACGATCCACTTCGGAGGGACTAATGGCTGAATCCACGCAAAAAACGGCTGGGCTACTGAGTCGCTGGAACCAGCGTCGCGAACAAGTTGCCGCTGAACAAGCGCGAGAAACTCAAGAAGAAGCAGCGCCTCAAGCGCCGATCGCGACCGAAGCCACTGTGGCAGTTGAGCCGCTTCAACCGACAGAGCCAGTAACAGAGTCCAATACTGCCGAACATGACGATCCGAATCGCATGCTCACAGCGGCGGATTTACCGAATCCTGACGAAATTGAAATTGGCGGCAGCTTTGCGAGTTTTATGGGCGCGAATGTCGATCCGGCGGCGAAATCTGCGGCGCTGCGAGCACTGTGGAAACAACCACATTTCAACGAGATAGATGGGCTTTTAGAATATGCGCTCGATTACAGTAATCAGCCCAAACTCAGCGCCGAAGTTTCAGCAGAATTAGCGCAAAAAGTCTTCCGCTACATCACCAAAGACAGCGAAACGCCGGATGAAGAGTCAGCCTTAGCCAAACAAGCTGCAGAAACTAATCCATCCGCTAGTCTTGATGTAAGCGAAACCACGACTCAAGAAGTCGAAACCGAATTGGCAGCAGAGCCGATAGCGGACAATTTGGATGGGGAGACTGATGACCTACCCCAAAATGCACCAGAGCCCTCGGCTCAGGTCCAAACCCGAGTTGTTTAACGTCAGTTTAGCTAATTTTAATGTCCGTAACTTTGGTATGTGAATTGCTGTACTAAGACATAAAAAAGCTTAGATAAAAGCAGAAAAGGCAATGACTTACTTATTACCAGCCGCCTAAATCTGCCCAGATACAGTAAAACAAGAAACAGCCAAAGTACTGTTCAGGAACGCAATGTGAGCACTCATTTGATGACCAATCAAACCCAAGAAGCGTTAAAACAAGCGCGGCAACAGGTGTTAGCGCAAACTCAGATGCTGCAGAATCTGATCCCGCCAACCGTCAGCTACACCACCGAAGGCAATGTCCTCATTATCGGCCCAGAAGATCTTGCTCGCCTTGCCGCGGACAAATTGTCCACTATGGCCCATCGCGTGATTTTAGCCAATGAAGCCATTACCAGCCAAGACGAAGCCCACCTTGAGCGTGTGATGGCGGCGGCAACCGATGTCGAAAGTTACTACAACAAACTCATTGGCGTAAAAGGCTTTTTAGGCCAATTCCAAGTCAGTGTTGAAAATCAAGATGGCGCGGCCGAACTCAGTTTAGTGTCGATTCGTAAACCCCATTTCGATATCGTGCTCGATTTGAGCAGCACAGCTTGTTTGAACTTAGAGATGCTGCCACCCGGTTATTTCTATGTCGGTCAAGACACTGAGAAACTCGAAGATGCCCTCGCGCAAATTCCCGATCTTGTCGGCCAATTCGATAAGCCTCGCTACGTCAAAATCAACCCAGATATTTGTGCCCACGACCGCAATGGCATCAATGGTTGTAATCGTTGCCTTAACTTTTGTCCAGCCGATGCAATTAGTAGCGTGGCGAAGAAAATTGAAATCGACCCATACCTTTGCCACGGCGCGGGCAGTTGTACTAGTGCTTGTCCAACGGGTGCCATCAGTTACGATTTACCGACGCCGCAGGCCTTACATTCATATCTGAACAAAGTCGTTAGTCGTTTCCGCGAGCAAGCCCAAACCGCACCGGTGATTTTGTTCCATGATAATGCCGTCGGCGCTGACTTTATCACCGACGATCTAGCGGGTGACATTATCCCCGTCGCCCTAGAAGAAATTACTGTTGCTAGCTTAGATCACTGGCTGTCTGTACTCGCTTGGGGCGCGCGCCAAGTGCTGATCCTCAATACCGACGCCACAGCGCCAACTCTTACGCAAATGCTTAAAGGCGAGCTTTCGTTAGCCAACAGCATTTTAGATGAAATGGGTCAGCCACAACGTATCAGCCTCATCGACCCAAGCAAGCTTGCCGATTTAGATTCGATGCTCGATATCAGCTTAGATTGGCCCGTGATCGTGCCCGCTGCATTTGTCTCGACTACCAAACGCAACACGCTATTTGAAGCGATAGATCACCTCAATAGCCAAGCGGGTGAAATCGATACTTGCCTTAGCCTCAACAACATTCCCTTTGGCAAAGTCAGCGTGAATGTCGAAAAGTGCACTATGTGTATGTCCTGCGTGGCAATTTGCCCAACCGTGGCATTGCAAGATGGCGGCGACAAACCTGCACTACACTTTATTGAGCAAAACTGCGTGCAATGCGGCTTATGTGAAGCGGCCTGTCCTGAAAAAGTGATAAGCCTAACGCCACAAATTAATTTTGATAAAGCTGCTCGTCAGCAACAACACACCCTGAAAGAAGAAGCTCCCTTCGAATGTATTCGCTGCGGCTCTCCTTTCGCGACCCAATCTATGGTGCATCGGATGCTGGATATGGTCGGCGCGCACAGCGCATTTTCTGCCAATATTGAGCGCTTGAAAATGTGTGGCGACTGCCGGGTAAAAGACATGTTTGAAGACATTCTTCAAGATCCTGAAAAGCAACTGCGATAAGAGATCCGCTATGACCGAATCAGTAAGACAAGTTTCAGAAAACGATCAGTTGAGAGCCGATATCTATCAACTGTTAGCCGCCCTATTGCGCCGTCAGCCGAGTCCTGAACTGCTGCAATTTTTGGCCAATCTTGAAATCGATGCCAATGAAGACAACGAGATGACCAAAGCTTGGTTATCACTCCAACTTGCCGCCCAGCAGTTCAACGATGAACAGCTTGAAGACGAGTATTTTGCGCTATTCCTCGGCGTAGGCTCTGGTGAAATCCTGCCCTATGGCAGCTGGTTTATGACTGGCTCCTTAATGGACAAACCGCTGGCATTACTGCGCCAAGACCTAATGCAACTTGGATTTGAACGCGAAGACAATGTCAAAGAACCCGAAGATCATGTAGCCGCCCTGTGTGAAGTAATGGGAACCCTGATTTTAGAAGCGCCGAGCTATCGCCAACTGGCTTTTTACCAACGCCATATCGGCAGTTGGATTGGCCGCTTCTGCGACAACTTAGCTAAAGCGCCCAGCGCTGCGTTTTACGCGACCGTCGCCCAGCTGGCAAAAGCCTTCTTTGAAATGGAAGCCAGTGCCTTTGAACAATTGAGCTTAGATATTCCCGTCAATTGCCCAGGCAGCGCCGACCTACAACCGGCCACCAGCGATTTAGCAAAACCAGTGGAATTAATGAACTAAGACTAAGCTTAATAATAGCGCGACATGTGCGCGCTAGATATCAGTGCTAAATGGATTTAAACGGCAAGGTGAAGTCACACGCACCTTCGCAACAATAACGAAAGCTTAGGCTTTCACAATAACCGAGGTGGTCACCGTTTGTGCCACCTTATCCCGCAACACAAGGAGACACTATGAAGAAGCCAGCTTCCGACATGGGCCGTCGTCAATTGCTCAAAGCATTGGCACTCGGCAGTGCGGCAGGCGCAGTGGTAACCGTGAGCAGTCAGGCGTTAGCCTCGACAAAAACGGCAGCAACCACAGAGCCTAAGAGTGAGAACTACCGCGAAACCGACCATATCCGTAACTATTATGCGTCGTTGAACAACTAACCAGAGGAGAGTGTGTGATGCGATTAACCCGCAAAACAGACCAGGTTGTCGAATCTAAAGCGCCAGCACTGGGTCTCAATCGTCGTCAGTTCTTAAAATCGGCAGGTCTTGCCACAGGTGGCATCGCTGCGGCGTCCATGCTGGGCACAGGCATGATGCGTAAAGCACAAGCCCAAGAAGACATAGGCCACAATGTTCCCACCGAAGTTAAACGTACCATCTGTTCTCACTGCGCCGTCGGCTGTGGTGTATATGCAGAAGTACAAAACGGCGTGTGGACAGGTCAAGAACCGGCATTTGACCATCCCTTTAACCAAGGTGGACACTGCGCGAAAGGTGCGGCACTGCGTGAGCACGGCCACGGTGAAAAACGCCTGAAATACCCAATGAAGTTAGAAGGCGGCAAGTGGAAAAAGATCTCTTGGGATCAAGCGATTAATGAAGTCGGCGACAAGATGGAAGCGATTCGTCAAGAGTCAGGTCCAGATTCCGTTTACTTTATGGGTAGCGCCAAGTTTTCGAACGAACAAGCTTATTTATATCGCAAATTAGCGGCACTGTGGGGCACGAACAACGTCGACCATTCAGCCCGTATTTGTCACTCTACCACGGTAGCCGGTGTTGCTAACACTTGGGGCTACGGTGCGCAAACCAACTCGATTAACGATATCCGCCACACTAAGTGCATCATGTTTGTGGGTTCAAACCCAAGTGAAGCGCATCCAGTGGCAATGCAACATATTCTAGTCGCCAAAGAACGCGGCGCTAAAGTGATTGTTGTTGATCCACGTTTCACCCGTACTGCAGCGAAATCTGACGAGTACGTGCATATCCGCCCAGGTACAGATATCCCCTTCATTTATGGCCTGTTATGGCACATTTTTGAAAACGGCTGGGAAGATAAAGAGTTTATCAAACAACGCGTATACGGCATCGAGCGTATCCGTGAAGAAGCCAAAAAATACACCCCAGAAGAAGTTGAACTGGTTGCAGGCGTGCCTAAGGCGCAAATGTACCGTGTGGCTAAAATGCTGGCCGAAACGAAACCCGGCACTATCGTTTGGTGTATGGGCGGTACTCAGCACCATGTCGGTAATGCCAACACCCGTTCATACTGTATTTTACAGTTGGCCCTAGGCAACATGGGTGTTTCTGGTGGCGGGACTAACATCTTCCGTGGTCACGATAACGTGCAAGGTGCGACTGACTTTGGTTTGTTATTCGACAACTTACCCGGTTACTACGGCTTAACGACTGGCGCGTGGGCTCACTGGTCAAATGTATGGGATCTCGATCCTAAATGGATTGCCAGCCGTTTCGACCAAGGTGAATACCTAGGCCAAACACCACAAACATCAGCCGGTATTCCTTGCTCTCGCTGGCACGATGGGGTGTTAGAAGATAAAACCAAAATTGCGCAGAAAGACAATATCCGTCTGGCGTTCTTCTGGGGACAATCGGTTAACACTGAAACCCGTGGTCGTGAAGTGCGTGAAGCATTGAACAAGATGGATACTGTGGTTGTGGTCGATCCTTTCCCAACCATGGCAGGTGTTATGCACCAACGTAAAGACGGTGTGTACCTATTGCCTGCGGCGACGCAATTCGAAACCTATGGTTCAGTATCGGCCTCAAACCGTTCGCTCCAATGGCGTACTAAAGTCATCGAGCCACTGTTTGAGTCTCTGCCCGATCACATCATCATGTATAAGTTCGCTAAAAAATGGGGCGTTGAAAAAGAATTCTGTAAGCACATTCAAGTGAATGGCGAAGAGCCTTTGATTGAAGATGTGACCCGCGAATTCAATACCGGTATGTGGACTGTAGGTTATACAGGTCAAAGCCCTGAGCGTTTGAAAATGCACCAAGAAAACTGGGGCACTTTCGATGTCAATAATCTAACAGCACCCGGCGGTCCTGCTAAGGGTGAAGTCTACGGTTTACCTTGGCCATGTTGGGGTACACCAGAGATGAAACATCCTGGTACCCAGATCCTGTACGATCAATCAAAACACGTGAAAGACGGTGGCGGTAACTTCCGTGCCCGTTACGGTGTTGAGCATGATGGCGTCAACATTCTTGCCGAAGGTTCTTTCTCTAAAGGCAGTGAAATTCAAGATGGTTATCCTGAATTCTCCGCCGACATGCTCAAGCAATTGGGTTGGTGGGATGAACTCACAGATGCAGAGAAAAAACGCGCCGAAGGCAAAAACTGGAAGACTGACATTTCTGGTGGCATCCAACGTGTTGCGATCAAGCATGGCTGTATTCCCTATGGCAACGCTAAAGCCCGTTGTATCGTTTGGACTTTTCCAGATGATATCCCGAAACATCGCGAACCACTTTACACTCCTCGTCGTGACTTAGTCGCCAAGTACCCAACCTACGAAGACCGTATGGTTGCGCGTCTGCCGACCTTGTATAAGTCAATCCAAGATAAGGACTTTACCCAAGGCTTCCCGCTGACGCTGACCTCTGGTCGTCTAGTGGAATACGAAGGCGGCGGTGAAGAATCCCGTTCTAACCCTTGGCTTGCTGAGCTGCAACAAGAAATGTTCATCGAGATGAACCCTGCGGATGCTGCGGATCGCGGCGTGCGTGACGGTGACAATGTCTTTGTGCATGGCCCAGAAGGCGCCAAGATCACGGTTAAGGCTATGGTGACACCGCGCGTTATTGCCGGTGAATGTTTTATGCCATACCACTTTGCTGGTGTGTTTGAAGGCGAAAGCCTCGCGAAAAACTATCCTGAAGGCACAGTGCCTTACGTGATAGGCGAATCGGCAAACACCATTTTAACTTATGGCTACGACGTTGTGACTCAGATGCAAGAAACTAAGTCCAGCTTGTGCCAGATCAGCAAAGCCTAACCTACTTGATGAGGAGATAAGCCATTATGGCAGTCATGAAATTTCTGTGTGACACCAAGCGCTGCATCGAGTGTAACGGTTGTGTCACTGCATGTAAGAACGAAAACGACTCCGCTCTCGAGTGGGGAATCCAACGTCGCCGCGTGGTGACGATTAACGATGGTCTACCTGGCGAAGCCTCTATTTCAGTGGCATGTATGCACTGTACCGATGCTCCCTGCATGGCCGTATGTCCGGCAGATTGTTTCTACCGTACCGAAGACGGCATAGTGCTACACAACAAAGATACCTGTATCGGTTGTGGTTATTGCTTCTATGCTTGTCCATTTGGTGCACCGCAATTCCCGAAAAAGACTGCCTTTGGTAGTCGTGGCAAGATGGACAAGTGTACTTTCTGCGCCGGTGGCCCAGAAGAAACCTTCTCCGAAGCCGAGCGTAAAAAATACGGCGCCAACCGTATTGCTGAGGGCAAGTTACCTATGTGTGCTGAGCTTTGTTCGACAAAAGCCCTGCTCGCGGGTGATGCGGAAGTGGTATCCAATATCTACCGTCAACGTATGGCCTCTCGTGGCAATCCTAACGTGATTTGGGGTTACAACCCCAAGACAGGTGAGATTAACTAAGCAGAGCGAGGGTTAGGGAGTCATCCCTAACCTCTGGCAAGGAGTGAAAATGTTAAACAAACAGTTAAACAAATCACTGCGCAGTCTGTTTGCTCTGTTGGTGCTCGTCATGGGATTGGGATTAGGTTCAGTAATGAGCGCAAGCCCAGTACACGCAAGTGATCAGCAATCGAGTCAACAACAGGCGAAAGCGCAAACCAGCGATGCCGATCTTTGGCGGGCGGTAAAAGCAGGCGATGCCGGCTATACCACTGCCAAAGGGATAGATACTGGGGTGTTGATTAACGTTGCCGGTAACCAAGGTAAAGAACTGAGAAACCAATATCTAACCCCGATTATGGCGTTGGCCGTTGTCGGTGTGTTCGGGGCTTTCTTATTGTTTTATCTGGTGAATGGTCCATCAAAACTCAGCAAGGGCTTTTCAGGCAAGTTAGTGGCGCGTTGGTCTAAGGCGGATCTGTGGATCCACTGGATCATGGCGAGCAGCTGCCTGACACTGATGTTTACCGGTTTAACCATAATGTTAGGTAAGCATGTTGTTCAGCCCATGTTAGGGCCTGATCTGTGGGCACCATTGATCTACGGCAGTAAAACCATCCACGATTGGGCAGGTCCCATCTTTATCGCGGCTTGGGCTGTCTGTGTCGTCAAATGGATGCCGCTACAAACCTTCAAGATGTATGATTTGAAATGGTTTTTAGTGGTAGGTGGTTATATCAACTTTGGCCCGTTCAAAGGTAAACACCCTGACAGTGGTTTTGCTAACGCCGGTGAAAAAATGTGGTTCTGGACGCTGATGCTGTTTGGTTTATTCATCAGTGTTTCTGGCATCATGTTGGTATTACCAGGCTTAGACTTACCGCGCGAAGCCTCCATGGGCGCGCTACTGATCCACTCTATCAGCGCCATTATTCTGATTGCCTTTACCATAGTGCATATTTGGATGGCGACCGTACTCAGCGAAGGCGGTATGGAGTGTATGAAGTCAGGCTATTGTGATGAAAACTGGGCAATCCAGCACCACAATCTCTGGTATGACGAAATCAAAGCCAACGGCAACTTAAAATATAAAGACTAAGTTACACCGCAGCTTTTAGGTCCTTAAAACACCCCGCAATGCGGGGTGTTCTTTTATCTGTACTTCATTCGACAATACAAAAACTTAACACCTGAAACGCTGTGATACAAAAAGCCGCCAGCGCCCTGCTCCCAAGGGAGTTGCGAAACTATGAGCGAGTTAACGCTTTAAGAGTACGACAGCCGATTTCAACACTGCAAACTGTCCTAGATCAATTCCTACTCAACCCTTTCCTACTATATTGCCGTCACGCGCGATGATTGATGGCAAACAAGATGATTTCATTATCTTTCTCACCGCTAATCTTCACTTTTTGATAACAAGATGAATCCCACAAAAAGCCGTGCGATCTCAAAAAACTAAACCCTAATTTCAGGAGTCAGCATGAAGCAGCAACCCAGCGATTTATCTCGCCGATCTTTGCTCAAAGCGCTCACCGTCGGCAGCGTAGCGGGTGCCGCGATTGCCGCAACCGGCATGAGCGTGGCACAGGCCAGCGAGAGCAGCAAGGTAACCACCAAAGCGTCAAAGGGTTACCACGAAACTGCGCACATCAGCAGCTATTACAATAGCTTGCGCAGCTAATCTAGGAGAAGTCAGCGATGAAGTTAACTCGCAAGTCTAGTGTCGCCCCAGTGGCAGACAAACCGGCGTTAGGCATTAGCCGTCGTCAATTTATGAAGCACGCAGGTATTGCCACCGGAGGTATTGCGGCGGCATCACTGATGGGCACAGGCATGATGCGTCGCGTCGAAGCCAAAGAAGTGCCACATGATTCCCCTATCGAAGTCAAACGTACTATTTGTAGTGCCTGCGCCGTCGGTTGTGGTCTGTATGCCGAAGTACAAAATGGCGTATGGACGGGTCAAGAACCTGCATTCGATCACCCCTTCAACGCCGGTGGTCACTGCGCTAAAGGTGCGGCACTGCGTGAACATGGCCACGGTGAAAAACGCCTTAAATACCCAATGAAATTGGTTGATGGCAAGTGGAAAAAAATCTCTTGGGAAGATGCGATTAACGAAGTGGGCGACCAAATGCTCAACATTCGTAAAGAATCCGGCCCAGACTCAGTGTACTTCATGGGTAGCGCTAAATTCTCAAACGAAGGTTGCTACATGTACCGCAAACTAGCGGCCATGTGGGGCACAAACAACGTCGACCATTCAGCTCGTATTTGTCACTCTACCACGGTAGCCGGTGTTGCTAACACTTGGGGCTACGGTGCGCAAACTAACTCCTTTAACGATATCCAAAACGCGAATGCGATTTTCTTTATCGGTGCTAACCCTGCAGAAGCCCACCCAGTGGCGATGCAACATATTCTGATCGCTAAAGAAAGAAACAACGCTAAGTTGATCGTGGTTGATCCACGTTTCTCTCGCACCGCGGCGCATTCCGATCTGCACTGTGCATTGCGTCCAGGTACAGATATTCCTTTTATCTACGGTATGTTATGGCACATTTTTGAAAACGGTTGGGAGGATAAAACCTTTATCCAACAACGTGTTTTCGAGATGGACACCATTCGCGCCGAGGCGAAAAAATTTCCACCTAAAGAAGTGGAAAACATCACAGGCGTGAGCGAAGCCGAGGTTTATCAAGCAGCGAAACTCATGGCTGATAACCGCCCAGGTACTGTGATCTGGTGTATGGGTGGTACTCAACACCACGTCGGTAATGCCAATACCCGCGCTTACTGTATTCTGCAATTAGCGCTAGGTAACATGGGCGTGTCAGGCGGCGGAACGAACATTTTCCGTGGTCACGATAACGTACAAGGCGCAACTGACTTAGGTTTGTTGTTCGATAACTTACCGGGTTACTACGGCTTAACAACAGGTGCTTGGACCCACTGGACCCACGTGTGGGATCTAGACATGGAATGGATGAAAGGCCGCTTCGATCAAGGCACTTATCTTGGCCGTGAACCTATGACTACGCCGGGTATCCCTTGTTCTCGCTGGCACGATGGTGTATTAGAAGAAAAAGGCAAACTCGCGCAGCAAGATAACATTCGCATGGCGTTTTTCTGGGGACAATCGGTGAACACCGAAACCCGCCAACGTGACGTGCGTGATGCCTTAGACAAGATGGACACTGTGGTGGTGGTCGATCCATTCCCAACTATGGCAGGTGTGATGCATCGCCGTAAGAATGGTGTTTACTTGCTACCAGCAGCGACACAGTTTGAAACTGAAGGCTCAGTTTCTAACTCTGGCCGCAGTCAGCAATGGCGCGAAAAAGTCATAGAACCATTGTTTGAATCTAAAACCGATATCGAAATCATGTATCGCTTAGCGCAAAAACTTGGTTTTGCTGAGCAGTACACTAAACGCATCGCCAAAGAAAATGATTTGCCTGTGATTGAAGACATCACCCGCGAAATCAACCGCGGCATGTGGACTATCGGTATGACGGGCCAAAGCCCTGAACGCCTGAAACTACACACCCAAAACTGGGGCACCTTCAGCAACAAGACGCTCGAAGCCGCAGGCGGCCCAGCGAAAGGCGAAACCTACGGTTTACCTTGGCCATGTTGGGGCACGCCAGAAGCGAAACACCCCGGCACCCAAATTCTTTACGATCAATCCAAACATGTTAAAGACGGTGGCGGTAACTTCCGTGCCCGTTACGGCGTTGAATACAATGGTAAAAACCTATTGGCTGAAGGCTCTTTCTCTAAAGGTGCTGAAATCCAAGACGGTTATCCAGAGTTCTCCGACAAGCTGCTCAAGCAACTCGGTTGGTGGGATGATCTGACGGCGGCAGAAAAAACCGAAGCCGAAGGCAGAAACTGGAAGACAGATTTGTCAGGCGGCATAGTTCGCGTAGCGATCAAGCATGGCTGTATTCCTTTCGGTAACGCTAAAGCCCGTTGTATTGTTTGGACTTTCCCAGACCAAGCGCCAGTTCACCGCGAACCGTTATACACACCGCGCCGTGACTTAGTGGCCAAATACCCAACCTATGCCGACATGCAAGTGCACCGTCTGCCTACGCTGTATAAGTCAATCCAAGACAAAGACATGAGCGGCAAGTACCCACTGGTACTGACCTCAGGCCGTCTGGTTGAATACGAGGGTGGTGGTGAAGAATCTCGTTGTAACCCTTGGCTAGCTGAACTTCAACAGGAAATGTTTGTTGAGATAAGCCCTGCCGATGCAGCTGATCGCGGCATTCGTAACGGTGAAGACGTCTGGTTAGAAGGCGCCGAAGGTGGCCGCATTAAGGTACAAGCTATGGTGACGCCACGCGTTAAACCTGGCGTGACCTTTATGCCATATCACTTTGCGGGTGTGATGCACGGTGAAAGTTTAGCGCCTAATTATCCAGAGGGCACAGTACCTTACGTTATCGGTGAATCCGCTAACACTGCGCTGACCTATGGTTATGACCCTGTGACACAAATGCAGGAAACCAAGGCATCACTGTGTCAGATCGTTAAAGCGTAAGTGCAGCTTAAGCTAGGAGAATTGCCATTATGGCTACAATGAAATTTTTGTGTGATACCAAGCGCTGCATTGAATGTAACGGTTGTGTCACTGCCTGTAAAAACGAAAACGACTCCGCTCTCGAGTGGGGGATCCAACGCCGCCGCGTAGTGACCATTAACGATGGTCAACGTGGAGAAGCCTCTATCTCTGTCGCCTGTATGCATTGCTCAGATGCACCTTGTATGGCTGTTTGCCCAGCAAATTGCTTCTACAGAACCGACGACGGCATAGTGCTACACAACAAAGATGCCTGTATTGGTTGCGGTTACTGCTTGTACGCCTGTCCGTTTGGTGCACCACAGTTTCCGAAAAAAGGTGCCTTTGGTAGCCGTGGCAAGATGGATAAATGTACCTTCTGCGCTGGCGGCCCAGAAGAAAACCACTCAGAGGCAGAGCGCCAAAAATACGGTTCAAACCGTATTGCCGAAGGCAAACTGCCTATGTGTGCAGAACTGTGTGCCACTAAGGCCCTGTTAGCGGGTGATGCTGAAATTGTTTCAAACATCTTCCGTGAACGTGTGGCTTACCGTGGTGCTAAAAACGCGGCTTGGAATTAATTCAGGTCAACAGGATCTGTCCACAGACTTAGCTTAGCGCCTGCTCAGGCGGGCGCGACTAGGTGAGAGAGGATGTATGATGAACAAGTGGTTCAAACACATAGGCTTAGCCATAGCACTGTTATTTAGTGCCGTGTGTCTAGCCAATGGTGGTGATGAACTGGCGAATCAAGTTCAACAGTCTGATGCCCAAATTTGGGCACAACTGAAGGATGGTGCCACGGGATACACTACCTCCCAAAGTGAGTTTCATGCTCAACCCATCAATACCTATGATCTACGGGTATTAGAGCTACGTAGCAACTGGTTAGCGCCGGCCTTAATGGCAGCACTATTTGGTATGATCATTATCTTTGTTTTATTTATCAAGGTGAACGGCATCTCCAAGCTGCACCATGGTTTTTCAGGCAAGTTAGTGCATCGCTGGTCTAAGTTTGATGTTTCAATCCACTGGTTAGGCGCAATCCCGTGCTTACTGTTGATTTTAACGGGCTTAACCTTGCTGGCGGGTCGCTTCTTCTTCCAACCTTGGTTGGGCGAAGGCATCTGGGAAGCTATCGTGTACGGTGCGAAGCAAATCCATGACGTGATGGCGATTCCCTTCATGATAGGTTGGGCATTAATGACCACCCTATGGGCGAAAAACCAGCTGCCAAAAATGTACGACGTAAAGTGGTTCTTAGTCGTGGGCGGTTACATTAACTTTGGCCCGTTCAAAGGTAAGCACCCAGACGCAGGTTTTGCGAACGCCGGCGAGAAAATGTGGTTCTGGGCCTTTGCCCTATTTGGATTAGTGATTTCGGCCTCTGGCATGTTGTTACTCTTCCCTAACCTATTCGAACCTAGCCGTACATTAAGCTTGATCGCACTCGTGCTGCACTCTGTAAGCGCAATCGTGATCTGTGCTTTTTCTATCGTCCACATCTTCATGGCAACCGTGATGTCAGAAGGCGGTATGGAATGTATGGTGTCTGGCTACTGTGATGAAAACTGGGCAAGCCAACATCACAACCTGTGGTTTGACGAAATCAAAGCTAACGGCACCTTGAAATACAAAGACTAGTGTCATTGACTCGTCTCAACGCATAAAAGAAACCGTCGGTTTAACTAAAAACACCTCGCAGCGTCGAGGTGTTTTTCTTCATGCCAATATTGATACATTTTAAAACATTTACTCAATCTGTGATGTCGCTCACAAGCGGCAATACCTGTGTTGTTTCTATGTTTCGAAATTTAGGAGATTTGACAAATTATAAATTAAAAACAATAAGTTAGAATTCAACGTTATTTTGCAACTCAATATATAATCAACCCAGCGTTTGATTACATGCAACAATATGAAAACAAGTATTAATAAACAATACCTTACGGCGTAATTTAAACAACCATCAATTTGCACCCTCTTATTTCAGGCTGTAAAATGACCACATTGTGTAATTTTATTACATCACCTCTTCTATCCGTTCTACATCCTTAAGGTCACTATGTTTAATAATGCTAAAACCAGCACTCTGACGGCTTTGCCCTCGGTGATCGCGAGTATTCTACTCATCATCATAGGTATCTCATCCTATCGTAGCTTTACCGATCTCGGTGAAACTAGCCGTCGCTTAGTCAACAATACCCAACTGGCAGAAACCTTTACCAATATACGTGCTGAATTTTTTGAAATTCGTTTAGCGACGCTAGTCCATAATGAGAAAGGCATTACCGAACATCAACAGAACATTAGCCAGCTAGTCGCTAAACTCTCTGAATTTAATACCAATTTCATGGGCCAAAATGCGCGTAACATTCAGACTTTACAGCCACAGATAGAGCAATATGTCCGCCTCTACCGACAAGAAGTCGCCCTTGCTGAGCGCACCGCCACAGAAGCGGAATTAACTCAGGAACGTCGTGAACTCGGTCCTAAAGTCAGCGATCAAATTAATCAACTCGTTTCACTAATCACTATCCGTAACCATGAGTTAGGAACTCAGGCAGGAAGTAAGATTGCTATCGCAGAAAGCTTGTTACTGGGCCTGATCTTATTTGCCATCATCGCCTCTCTCCTCAGCGCGCTCTTTATGAGCAAACGCTTAGTTCGGATAGTCAATGACATTAAGCGGGTAATGGAACGCCTAGCCAATGGCGACCTGACACATAAGACAAACATAAAGGGTGACAACGAACTCTGCTCACTCGCCACCGATCTCGATCGCGTTATCGATAATCTACGCCATATCATCTCAGATATTACCCAAGCCTCAGATCACATGTCTGACCAAATTGGCCAACTGAATGTGCAATCCAATACTAATAGTGGTGCGCTACAAACTCACGCAGTTGAAACCGACCAAGTCGTAACGGCCATGTCAGAAATGAGCGCGACTGCCCATAATGTTGCTGGTGATGCCGCGTCTGCAGCCCAGTTTACTCAGCAAGCCAATGAACAAGCTGATAAATCGAAGAAAGCCGTTGAACAGGCCGCCAACACTGTGATTGCCTTGGTGACTAAAGTCGATGTCGCTGCTGATGCGATTAATGATATGAACGAAAACACTCGTCATATCGCCGCTATTTTAAATGTAATAGGCGAGATTGCCGATCAGACCAATCTGCTCGCGCTTAATGCGGCCATCGAAGCCGCCCGTGCAGGTGAACAAGGTCGAGGCTTTGCCGTTGTCGCCGATGAAGTGCGTACATTGGCCGCTCGTACTCAAGCCAGTACATCCGAGATTAATCAGATGCTTGAACGTTTACGCCGCGGTGCCGATGCAGCCGTGACCGCAATGGAGCAAACCAAACACAGTTGCCAACAAGCCGCCGACACAACCACTCTGGTAACGGAAAACCTCGATACCCTGACCGCTTATGTGTTCGATATTAATGGGCTCAGCACTCAAATCGCCACCGCCGCCGAAGAGCAAAGCGCCGTGACCGAAGAAATAAACCGTAATCTGACCACCATTCGTGAAATGGTCGATGAACTGAATCAAAGCGGTAAAGCCACCCTTAACAGCGCTACAGCTTTAGCCGCGACGAAGGAACAACTCGTCGGCGTGGTATCGCATTTTAAGCTTTAGGTTTAGGTTCACTGAAAAAAGCTTTTAAATCTGCGGCCTAAAAACAAAAATTATTAGGCCGCAGATTTTTAGAGCAGATATAAAGCGAGTCACGCACCTGCAATATAAATCGCAGCCAATAAATCTAACCTATTATTAATACTGTATTTTTAGAAAAGTTATTGACCAAAAAATGGTTGAATTGATTCAGTGCCAACAGTACTAAACCAATAATAAGAGCGTGAAGCCTGTAGTTCAGAAATGAAGTCTGCCCATCACTGCTGCCGCAATATTAAATACCACTAAAAACTTCGGACACAGCCAATCAACGACGCCATCATGGGCTTTCATGCACAACCAACACACCGTATTCGTACTCGATACGTAAAGCGGCACACTTGTCACATTTAGTTCACAGCCTAACTTTATATTACCTGCCAACAACATAGCTAATCACTTTGAGAATCGGGATATATTAAGATGAAAAATGTGCTCGTCACCTCAGGCTTGTGCCTGTCAGTTTTGCTACTGAGTGCTTGTAATTCGGATGATAAAGACATCAGTAGCCTGACCACACAAACCACATTAGTTGGCGGTGATAGCCACTGCTGGATGGGCGGCACTCGCACAGATTCGGGTCTTGATAACAACGATAACGGCAAGCTCGACGGTAATGAAGTGGTTGATAGCAGCTATATATGTAATGCCGACCTGTTTACGAATAAAGCGGTGCATCTACCTTTCACTGTGCTGCGCAATGATTTAGACAATGGCGCTATGCCTGGTACTAAATTTGAAATTCGTAACGGCGGCTATGGCTCTGATGCAGCGCCAAATCCCAATAATCCTATTCAATTTTATGCCCTCACCGATCGCGGCCCGAATGCGGATTACACCGGTAGTTTAGGCAAAGGTAAGATGTTTCCAACGCCGGACTACACACCACGTATCGGTTTATTTGAACTCCAAACCAATGGCACCATCACTAAGCTCAAAGACATCTTATTTAAACGCCCAGATGGCAGCTTGATCACCGGACTTCCCAATAGCAGCAGCCTTGGCGGCACAGGAGAAATCCCCTATGACGCAGCAGGTGAAGTCATTCGTCAAGACATGAGCCAGCCTTACAATGCCCAGACCAACCCAATCAAACTCGATGATTATGGGTTAGATTCCGAAGGTCTTGCCGCCATGGATGATGGCAGTTTTTGGGTCAGCGATGAGTATGGTCCACACATTGTGCATTACTCGGCTGAAGGGGTAGAAATAGCGCGGATTAATCCTTTCGCAGACGATGCACGCAACTTATATAGCCTACCAGCAGAGTTTGCTCATCGCCGCGCCAACCGAGGGATGGAAGGGCTGACTATCACGCCAGATCAGTCGACACTTGTGGGCATAATGCAATCGACCATTTCCAATCCCGATAAGAATGTTAACAACAATACCCTCACTCGAATCGTGACTATCAACTTGGCGACCGGCGCTATTGGCCAATATTTATATCAGCAAGAAATTGCCCAGAACTCTAACTCAGCTATCGTTGCCTTAAGTAACAGCCAATTTTTAGTGTTAGAACGTGATGGCAAGTTTTTTAATATCGACACTGATGTGATGAAGCATGTGTACAAGATAGATATAAGCGGCGCGACGGATCTCGAGACCGTCACTGCACAAGCTGATATCGCCCAAGATGCGGCGCTAGGATTAACCCTTAAAGGTAAAACCTTAGAACAGGTAGCGCTAAGCGATGGTTGGGAGGCACTTGCAGCCAATGGCATCATACCCGCGACAAAATCACTGGTGCTAGATATGGCTGCCAAAACACAATATCCCCATGACAAAATGGAAGGTTTGTGGCTCATTGATAATAAGCGTTTGGGTGTGCTAAATGACGACGACTTCGCCACTTGGAGTAATAACAACACCTTAGAACAGAAATATCTCGATAGTGCGCAAAGTGATATCGACGGCAACACTTTGTATATCGTTGACGACTTACCATTATCGGCTGACAAATAACCATTAAGTATTCAGCTGCATGAGTCATCACTGTCTTTAGTGGTGGCTCATGACACACTCAGGTTGTAATAGAAGTCGTTATCGCGAAAACATAAACAACCTTGCATCAGCACATCACTTAAGGATTAACCGATGAAAACAGCTTCACATGCGATGATGTCATTCACGTTAGCCTCAACTGCCCTGCTCGCCTCATATGCGGCACAAGCAAATCCTGTTGAAACATCAAGGGAATATAAGTTACTGCTCGACCCAAGCCACTTTAATTACGCCACTCAAAGTACAACCGCCAATAACTATCTAACGGATGCTAAACAAGTCATTAGCAACGCTATCAGTCGTAATATCACAGGCTCTTGGGCATTAACCAAAGCGCGTCAAGTAGCCTTCTATGACACCCCAACCAGTTGTCAGCTAAAGCAGTTAGGTTACATTTTTCGTGACCGAACGAGCGATGGCAAAAGTGAAGTAACCCTGAAATTTCGCAGCCCTGATCGATTTATTGCTGACTTTGAAGATCTCAGCTCACCCGATAATCAAGCCGACACTAAACTCGAAGCCGACATCAGTACCGATATCAATAATGGCATCCGCATTGTATATAGCCATTCAACCACCACGCCAAACACTCGTACCTTAAATGATATGGCCGATGTAAATAGTCACTTTTCAGGCTTTGCCGACGCTTACGGTTTAAGTAGCAATCTCACACTCGCCAAAGTCGGTGGCCTTACGATTAACGAATATGTGTTTGAAGGCAGTGAAATCGATTTAGGTAGCATAGATGCCTCACTCGAACTCACGCTGTGGTACACCAGCTCCCCAAGTGCCTCGCAGCAACCCGTGATTGCCGAAGTGTCCTTTAAGTATAAAGATCCCAATAGCAATTACACCGCCAAAGTCGTGCAAAGAGCCAAGCTGGCTTTCGACGCTATGACGCAACTGAGTGCATGGAACTCAACGAGCTCACTTACTAAAACTGCTTTTATCTATGCATCAACACCCAATTTTTGCAGTCAATAACGACACAAATCAGCGTCGTTAACACTAATACCAATCGTATTAAATATCTGTTCATTCAGCGGGAGTTCAACGCGCTTTAGACAAGGCGAAGGCTTGAAGGCATAGTGATGCTCTGTCGAAAGCCTTGAACGCAGTATAAAGCCGCAAAACGGCTATTGGGGCAGGTAAACTAGGTAATAAGAAAATAGTAGGTAGATCCCTTCAAACTGGCAATGCCACACAATAGTCACGGCAGTGCTACCGCTGCAATTCATCCGCCAGTCATAACACAGTGGCAAACCGCAGGGCTTGCTTGTAGCATAACAAGCCACTATGTTAGCCAACTTCACTAGCACTACCGCTTGCAAGTACCCGCTTAACTACAAGGATGTTATGAAGATATTCACGATTGCGACTCTCCTATTACTGCTGACCCTAAGCTTTGCAGCAACGGCGGAAAAATCCGCGCTGGAACAGTTATTTGAGCAACAACAATACAACGCTTTCTTACAACAAGCACAGCAGCAAGCCGCAGAAAACAATGCTGATGCGTTATTTCTACTGGGTAAAGCCTACCATCTCGGCCGTGGCGTCACGCAAGACAATGCCACCGCCAGCCAATACTATGAACAAGCCAGAGCCTTAGGTTCGGCCCGTGCCAGCCATAATCTAGGCAGTATGGCGCTGGATAATGGTCGAAAAACGCAGGCCATCCCATTTTTAGAAGAAGCGCTGGCGCGGGGTCTTAAGCTACCGACCTTATATAACCTAGGACGAGCACACAGTCCGGCAGATCCCAGCTCAAGGTTCTATCTGACAAAAGCAATCGCAGCGGCGCAGCGAGCGGGGAGTTACTTTGGGCAAGCCTTTGAACTTCAACCAGATAACCTTTACTTGGATAGTGCCTCACGCGAGTATCTGCGCGCTTACTTAATGGCGATGCAAAGTGTCGGCAGTGAAAGAGAAAGTCTCGACCTCCCGCAGTTACGCCAGCAAGCCATAAAGTGGCTGGAATTGGGTATGGCAGCAGATGACGGTACGGCGTGGACAAACTACGGCGCCCTACTGTTGAATGAAAATGACTACAGCGGCGCAAAAACCGCATTTTTACAAGGTGCTAAGCGTCAAGTTGCCATTGCTAACTATCATTTAGGCAGCATGGAAGAGCGCGGTTTGGGCGCAGAAGCCGATAAAGTGCAAGCACTGGCATACTACGAGAAAGCGGCGTTAGCCGGCATGGAACAAGCGAAGGCTCCCGCTTATGAACTGCTTAAGTCACAACTGGAATATGAAGACGATCTCACTAAATTAGAACAAGGCATTGCCCGCTTTAATGCATTAAAACAGCAAGATCAGTATGTTCCCATCTCACTGGACTCAGTTATAAATCGGCTGGCGTGGGGCACGTTTCTGGCACAGCAGCGGCAACAGACTATTTCGCTACCAACAGCGGCCAAAACCCAATTAAGCTTGCAAGCCTGTGGTTTAGGCTACAACCAATTGCATGGCAGCACATACAATATTGGAGAAAACTCGCACTGGCGTATGGCGGCGTATCTAACCTTAGCCGACAAAATCGCTTTACCACTTGAAGGCAGAGTCGACGAGCATGGTTGTGCCAGCTTAACGATTGCCATGACAGATCAGCTGTATCGCTTGTTACAACAAGGTGCCGTATTCGGATTGCGCTTTCCCAACTACACCCTGCCACTGGCATTAAGCCAGCAAGAAAATATCTTGCAGCTGACACTCATGCCCGTCGAGACCCCATTACCGGTTAATTAGTCACAGCAATCTAAGCCTGTGGCCGCGCTTGCTAGGCCACAGGTATTGTCTATTTTCGCCAGCAACATCTTAATCTTGCGATTCCCTCGCCCAATATCCCGCTAACATGGCGCCTGATAGGTTATGCCATATCGAGAATATCGCGCTGGGTATGGCAGAAATAGGGCTAAAAAACTTGATACACAAAGCCGTAGCGAGGCCAGAGTTTTGTAGGCCGACTTCGATGGAAATGGTTTTACAGACGGTATGGTTAAAGCCTAATAAACGGCAGCAAAAGTAGCCTAAAGCGAGGCCAAAACCATTATGTAAGAACACTGCCAGCAAAATAATGGGACCAACTTTATCAAACTGATTGGCATTTAACGCCACGATAATGGTAATCGCCATGACGATTGCCAAGATTGAAATCAACGGCAATGCGGGAGCGACTTTGGCCACCAGCGATTTAAAGAAATGATTTATGATCACGCCTGCGCTAACGGGGAACAGCACGATTTTCACTAAGCTCAGTAGCATGTCGGCGAAGGGAATATCAATCATCTCGCCAATCAACAGCTTAATAATCAGTGGCGTTAATACTACGCCCGCTAAGGTCGACAGTGCCGTCATGGTTATCGATAAAGCCACATCGCCTTTTGCCAAATAACAGACTACGTTTGAGGCAGTGCCACCTGCAACACTGCCCACCAACACCATGCCGATGGTGAGTTCCCTATCTAATCCTAATAACTGGCTGATCAATAATGCGCTGAGCGGCATGACCGAAAATTGCAGTATCAACCCAGTCAGCACGGCGCGTTTTTGTTTGAATGCATTAGCAAAATCCTGCAGATCTAAGGTGAGTCCCATAGAGAGCATGATGATCACTAACAGCGGCACTATGGCGGATTTAAGCTCAGTAAACCAACTCGGCATTAAATAAGCGGTCACAGCGCCTATGAGTGCCAACAGCGGGAAGAAGCGGTTTACGTTTACCAACATAGCTAGCCCTTTAGATCATGAGGTTATTTTATCGCTCGGATGATGACAGTCGAGCATTGGATAGACAAGCGCTAATCCACCAGCAATAAAGCCTAGAATGGTGATTTTTCAATCTCCACATTTCGACTGACACCTTAAGTTAACTCCCCAAATTCACAGTAGATTCCGCCCCAAAGCGCAGGATAAAAATGCATTCCTGATCGCTAAAACATGATCTGCTTAACAAAAAGCCCGTGATTTCCTTGTTAGGAAACCGTAACTTATAACCAGTTCACGTTTTAACAATTACATACGATGTAGTCTTATTGCGCTAGGTGGTCGTGAATTACCTAAAGCAATTTCGGTGTTTACGGTTAGCACTCACAGATAGGAATCGTTATGTCTTCAGTTATCCAAACGCTCAGCGGCGCTATCGCAACGCCTTATCAAGCGAATATTACCGTCCCTAACTGGATGCTCGGCTCGATGGAACGAGTCATGCAGTACTACGTCGATAAGAATCTTCGCCTCGATACCCTTTCCGCAGAAATGATGCCAGCGCCCGTAGAAGGCAAAAAGTATATGCTGTACGCGCATATCCCCTTCTGCCATACCCTGTGTTCTTACTGCACCTTCCACCGTTTCATGTTCAAGGAAGACAAGGCACGCGCCTATTTCATCTCATTGCGTAAAGAGATGGAAATGGTCAAAGCCCTCGGCTATGACTTTGAATCTATGTACATTGGCGGCGGCACCACCACAGTATTAGAAGATGAATTAGCCCGTACTATCGAACACGCGAAAACCCTATTCCCGAGCATTAAAGAAGTCTCCTGCGAGTCCGATCCGCAGCATTTAGATAGCCCTGGCTTTAAGCAACTCAAAGGCCTAGTGGATCGCATGTCCATCGGCGTGCAAAGCTTTAATGACGATATTTTAAAAATGACCGACCGACTCGATAAGTTCGGTACGGGTCAACAAACCTTCGACAAGATCATGGGCGCCAAAGAGTTGTTCCCAATTATCAACGTCGATCTGATTTTTGGTTTCCGCGGCCAAACCGATGAAGTGATCCAACACGATCTCGACATGGCATCGCGTTTAGATCCAAGACAAATTACCACTTATCCGCTGATGATCACCCACCAGACTCGCAAGAGTGTAAAAGGCAAGTTAGCGGCTCCGCAGGCGGATATGGCCAACCAATATCGCCAGATCTTAAACAGCCTGAATGGCCAATATAATCAATTGTCTGCATGGGCATTTGGTAAAACCGATGACGAAGGATTTGACGAATACGTTATCGATTACGACGAGTATTTAGGCGTAGGTTCAGGCTCATTCAGCTTCTTGAATGATACCCTATATGTAAACACTTTCTCGTTGCGCAAGTACCAAGAACGCATTGCCGCCGGCCACATGGGTGTCGAGCAGCAAAAGAACTACAGCAAAAAAGACGTGATGCAATACCGCTTCTTGCTGGGCATGTTCTCCGGCCGTTTATCACGTAAATATTTCCGCGAAACCTTTGGCGTCAACTTAGATACCGCCTTGTTTAAAGAAATGACGTCGATGAAGTTAATTGGTGCGATCAAGAATGACCCAAGGGATCCCGACAATCTGATTGTGACCGACAACGGTAAGATGATGGGTCTCTTGATGATGAAAGAGTTTTATTCAGGCATGGACAATGTGCGCGCCCAGTTACGTAAACCGCTCAAACCCTGTGATATGTAACACTTACGGATGATTGTTGATCCATAAAGACTAAACAGGCCCTTCGAGGGCCTTTTTGTTAACTCGGTTTAAAGGTAGTCTTGCCCAGTGCTATTAATTGAGCACAATCCCAACAATAAAGGAGTATTCGTTATGGGTTTTAATGAACAAGAAAAACACGCCTTATTGGCACTCAAAGGCGTTGGCCCCACTGTGATAAAGCGCTTCGAAGAAATTGGTATCAGTTCACTGCAACAACTGGCACAACTGGCACAACACGAAGTGGATGATATCGCAAACTTAGTCGCCAGCATGCTGCGCACCACGTGCTGGAAAAACAGCCCACAAGCGCGAAACGCCATAGGCGCGGCCATCGAACTCGCCCGCGCCCACCCGCTAGCAAACGAATAGTCATTCCTATTGATGAATACAACTAACAAAAAGCCAGAGTCAATGCTCTGGCTTTCGTTTCAGTGTTAGCAATAAGATATCGGCTTAAAAACTGTAGGTCATACCTAACCAATAACGGCGACCATCTTCAAGATAACCGTATTCCTCTTGGGTAATGTCCTTATCGAAGGCGTTATAAATTCCCGCGCTAAATTTCAGGCTATCGTTCAACTGATAGTTAGCCCCTAAATCCAGCAGAGTATAAGAAGGTGCGATAAAACTGCTCGACGACGGTCCCGTCGTCGGTTGGCTCTCTTCGCCACGGTAGTTCACTCTCAACCAAGTGCTTAAGTTATCAATAGGCTCGTAGTTGAACGACGCTTGGATCAAATGCTTAGGCAATTGATTCAATGGGCTGCCTTTGTAAGCCCCCGTCTTTTGCTCTGAATCCGTGTAAGTGTAGTTACCCGTTAAGCTCAGGTTTGAGCGAATCCGATAGTCGATACTCAGCTCAATACCTTGGGTCACAGCATCGTCAATATTCACATAAGTGGTTGGGTCGGAACCAAATTGATTGGGACCATCGGTACATTGAGTCGCAGGACAGGCCACGCGGGTGATCTTGTCTTTAAACTCGTTATAGAACACACCCGCACTGGCGGTAATGCTCTCGGTCAGATCCGAATACACACCTAACTCATAGTTCACTGAGGTTTCGGGTTGTAAATCTGGATTACCGTACATGTTGCCGCCACGGCTGACTTGTCCCCAATCGGGCACTGTCTGGCGCAAACTCGGCGCCCTAAAGCCCGTCGACACGCCGCCCTTTAAGGTGGTGCTGTCCGTTAATCCCCACACGCCGTAAACACGCGGGCTGACATGGTGACCAAAGTTTTCATCGTCATCCAAACGCAGCCCCATGGTCAGGGCAAAGTTATCGACTATGCGCCATTCATCCTCAGAAAATACCGACCATTGTCTGCGGCTGATATCGGTTAAGTTGCTAACCTGATTACCGGTTTCGTCGGTTAAATCTTGATGGTTAAATGCCGCACCAAAAGTCGCCGTATGGCTTTGGCCTAAGGTGGTGATCAGGCTAGATTGCACATCCGTGTTAGTGATCTTCATCTTGCGGGTTTTGTTATCAAAAACCTCATGCTTGATATAAGAATCCGAGGTACCAAAGTCCCAACGCCCTGTGTGTGAAAGCGAAATGGTGCTGTTTTCGTATTCTGTCGTTGAAGATTGAGGACAACCGCGACGACCACAGGCTTCGCCCGGTGCCAGCGGTGTAACGGTTTTGCCTAAGCTGCTGTCGAGTTCTTGGTTTGACACCCCAACTTCGAGCATGATGTCGTGGTTTTCATTGGGGGTGAGCGCAAAACGCGCGGTCAGATTCGTCGCATCACGGCCACGGTAACCGCCGTAGATATTATCTTCTTCACGCTGAGTATATTGACCGTACAGTTGCATCCCCAGCAGATCTTTAATCAAACCACCGTTGACGAAAAAGTTACTCTGGTACACATTTCCTGAGGTCGACTTTTCCTGCAATGTTGTGTCGAGTCGCACTTCACCCTGCCACTCATTCGGCACTTTACGGGTGATAATGTTGATCACGCCGCCAATGGCATCCGAACCATAAAGTGATGACATAGGCCCGCGAACAATTTCAATTCTGTCGATGGCCGCCAATGGTGGCGTCCAAGCGCCTTCAACACCTGGACCGTCGCTGTTAGTACGTGTCTCGCGCGAAGATTGGCGTTTACCATCCACTAAAATTAACGTGTATTGGCTGCCCATGCCCCGCAGGCTGATGTCCTGACGGTCGGCGCCGCCGGTAATCACCACACCGGGGACTTCTAACATGGCATCGGTTAAGTCGCGATAGAAGCGGTTATCCAGATCCTCACGGGTGATCACACTGATAGATGCGGGCGCGTCGCGAATTTGTTGTTCAAATCCCGATGCGGTCACTACGATTCTTTCCATCATCTTTTCTTTATCAGGCGCGGTATCCGCAAGGACATTTGTCACAGGTACTGCGGGCAACAAACATAAAGCGGTGATCACTTGAGCAAGGTACTTCTTACGACTTAACAACATAACCGACAAGTCTCCATTGGGTACAGATTGTAAATGAGAACAATTTTCAATACGGCAATGTATCCCTATGTTACAATCAGCTCAAGTTAGACTTTAGGTATTCACTTGTAAGAGTTACTTAAAAATGAATAAAAACATGATCAAAGGCATGATCGTTTTTGCGGCAATCGCAGAAAAGGGCTCAATGAGTGCCGCAGCGCAGCAGTTAAACCTCAGCTCCTCGGCGGTGAGTCAACAAGTGACTAAGCTCGAAATGGACATGGGGATCAGTCTATTCCATCGCAATACTCGCAATCTTACCCTCACAGAAGCGGGCAGCTTGTTCTATGAGAATTGCCGAAAAGTCATCGCGATAGTCGAAAGCACAGAGCAGAAACTCAATAATTTGAAAGGGATTCCTTCGGGGGAATTAAAGATTGCCGCGCCCATAGGTTTTGGCGGCGGCCTATTGAGCGAGCCCTTTAACTACCTGTTGGCGGCGCATCCGCAGATAAGTTTGAATTTACTGCTGCAGGATGGCCCGATAGATATAGTCAACGAGGGCATAGATCTGGCGATTTGCATCGGGCCTTTATCCGATTCCAACTTAATTGCCCGCCACTTAGCCGATTGGCGCATGTTGCTGTGCGCCTCACCCGATTATTTGCCAATGCACAAAATTTTTAAGCATCCCGCTGAATTGGCGGCCTTTAATCGCATTAATCACCCCTGCGCTAACAGTGAAACCTTGACCCATGCCCGCAGCCAAGAGTGCTTCGAGCTGACAAGTCAGCGCATTACCGTCAACAATATGCAGGCATTAATCCAACTCACTCTCGATGGTCTCGGGTTTGCCGCCCTGCCCGAACCTGAAGTGCACAAATATCTCGAAAGCGGCCAGCTTGTCACCCTCTTACCCGAGTGGTCACTCAATACCTACAGCGTTTATAGCGTCACTTCAGCGCGGGATAAGCAGCCCGCGAAAGTGAAAGAAGCGCTCAATACGCTTAGCCAATACTTCAGTCAGGCGAATTTTAACCCTGCCGTTCAATCTAAACAGCCTGTTCAAAATGGTGGCACAAAGGATTGCGTGACCAATATTTTACCCATAAAGCCCAAGCAAGCGTCCCATCACACCAACGTCGATCACGCATCTTAAGTGTGCCTTTTGCGCATTCATTTCTGCGCTAAGCTGGGGTATTCTGCTGGGATGAACCGATAAAAAGATGTAACTCGATGAAAGATGTGGCCTTAGTGTTGGAAGGTGGCGGCCTCAGAGCCATTTATACCGCAGGTGTGTTAGACGCGTTTTTGCAGCAGTCGCTCAACTTCAGCTATGTGATTGGGGTGTCTGCGGGTGCCATTTATCCCGCGTCCTATGTGTCCCGCCAATTTGGGCGTAATCTTCAAATTCAGCAGCAATATCTCAACGATAAACGCTATATGGGCCTGCGCCATTGGTTGGCAACAGGCAACTATGTCAATACCGACTTTACCTATCGCCGCATGGCCTATGAGTTACTGCCATTTGATTTTGATACATTTTTAAATAGTCATACCGAATTTAAGGTCGGCGCCTTTAACTGCAATACAGGGAAAACCGATTACTTCGGTATGGCCGATTTTAATGACCACGATAAATTACTCGACGTGCTCATCGCCTCCTCTAGCCTGCCTTTTATGTCTAAACCCAGCGTGATTAACCAACACCATTATCTCGATGGCGGCATCGGCGAACCGATACCGTTAGCGCAATCACGCAAAGATGGTTATGCACGCCAAGTGGTGATCTTGACTCAAGATCAGCATTACCAAAAATCCGCGATGAAAATTAATTGGTTAGCTCATAAAGCCTATAAACGCTACCCCGCAGTTGCCCATGCGTTAAGTGAGCGCCACCGAGTTTATAATCAAGCATTAGCCGAGTTAGACCAAGCCGTTGCAGCGAATATCGCCTTTGTGATCCGCCCAGCACTGCCGCTTAATTTATCCAGGCTCGATCGCAATATCGATAAAGTGACCGCCGTCTATCAACAAGGGCTAGCGGATGGAAAAGCAGTCTTACCCACATTAACCGCTTGGTTAACGGCGTCAAAAGAGCCTAAACCCGAGGCGTAATCGACGGCAGCACTTGGCTTATGATCAACTCACGTAGCCATTTATGGCTCAAGTCATGCTCGAAGTGTTTATGCCACATCAATAAATACGCGCCAGGGATCAGCTTGATAGGAGATGGTAAAGACTGAAGCTCGAAGGATTTCATCACAGCAAAGGCATAACGGGACGGCGCGCAAAGAATTAAATCGCTTTGTTCACACAGGGCCATAGCACTCTGAAAGTCGGTCATGTTCACGGCGATATCGCGCTGACGGCCCTCAAGTTGCAGCACATCATCCAGCAACCAATGCTCTATGCCACCAAAAGCCACTTGCAGATGGCGATAGCTCAAGAAGGTGTCTAAATTCCACTCTTGTGCTAACGCCGGATGATCGCGGCGCATCAAGCACACAGTATAATCCTGCACTAACTCGACATGGCACAAGTCATCGGGAATATGATTCACATGCATAGGCGAACGCTCGTCCCACTCGCGGCAACCTATGGCTAAGTCGATGTCGCAGCGCAGTAATCTGTCCATAGTATCGAGCCGCCAAGTTTGGCAATTGAGACTAACACCGGGCGCTTGGGCGAGCAGCGAGGGCATAAAATGCGGAAAAGTGAGCGAGTATGTGGTCTCAACCAAATGCATTCTAAACTGCCGCTGACTTAAGGCGGGCTCAAAGGTATCGGGCCGGGTAAATTGCGCCAATTGCTGTAAACATTGGCGCAACTCCGGCGCGAGCGACAAAGCTTTAGGCGTCGGTTTTAGGCCGTAGGCGGTGCGCTCAAACAGAGGATCATCAAACACTTCCCTCAAGCGCGTCAGTTGTTTACTCACCGCCGACTGGCTCAAATGCAAACGCGCCGCAGCGGCCGTCACACTTTGTTCCTCAAGCAGGATTTCCAGTACGGGTAGTAAATTCAGATCCAAACGTTTTAGCATCTATCCCTCATTTACCCCAAAATACTGACTAGGGCTGCACTTTTTTAAATGGGTTTAACCTTAAATTCTGTGGCAATTTCATCAATAACAGCGACAGTAATATCACACCTATCCCCGCCCACTGACGCATATCTAAGGTCTCACCCACGATCATAACCCCTAATGATACGGCAACCACGGGATTGACTAAAGCGACCATGCCCATGATTTCTGGTCCTAAATTTCGCATCGACCACAGCCAAGCCCAATAAGCGATGGCGGTGTTGGCAATCACTAACCATAGTAACGACGGCACCACTGTCAGGCTCGGTAATTGCGGCGGGCCCGCCATAAACCACGCTAGCGGGATTAACATCAAACCACCCAAAAACAGCTGCCAGGCGGTGAGCACTAAAAAGTCACCCACATCCCACTTTTGCATCCAGCGAGAAGAGAAAGCAATCAAGGTCGTGGCGCTCAACATGCACAACACGCCGATAGGATCGAGATCCGCCGACGGGTTAAGCAGTAAAATCACCCCGCCAAGGCCCATTAAGCCTAATAGTAACCACTTCATCCCAGGGCGTTTTTTATCAATCACCCAAGCTAAGATTAAGAAAATTAACGGCAGCGTCGCCCCTAATGTCCCCGCCACTGCGCCCGGCAAACGATACGCGCCGATAAATAACAAGGTGAAGAAGGCACCGATATTACAAAAAGCCAGCAAACCAAGCTTTGACCACACCAGCGTTGGCAAACGAGGACGCAGCATCAACATCAGAATTCCCGCAGGCAGCGCGCGCCACACGGCCACCCAATAGGGCGACATATCATGTAAGTAGAGACTCACTAACGCATAGGTCGTCCCCCAAAATACAGGGGCGAGTAAGGCGATTACAAAAGGCATAATAACTCTTCAAAAAGTATCTTGATATGAAGATATATTATTCTCAGTCTTCACTCCTAGCAAGTGAAGTTTATGAATATCTCATTATCGGCGGGAGTTAATTAGGTTAACTGTTTGATTTAAAAACTAAGGTTGCCAGTCATTGTAGGACAGATGGATAGTTTGATAAATCTGGCTTAATTCTCCAGTCTGCCGCAGTAATTCAATCATGCGAGTCAAATATGCGTCCACGGCATCCCCTTCGGGGCCCTTGGCAATCACAAACACATCTTCAAAATCGCCAAAGTCTTCACGGTGGATATTATGCAACTTCAACTGTTTCAGCATCATATCGGCCTCTTCCTGCGCCCAAACGAAAGCATCGATACGGCCATGGGAAAGTTTTAGCAAAGAACGTTTAATGGTTATCGAAGGTTCCGCAGGGATAGGCATGTAATCTGGGATCGCCTCCACGGTAAATACGCGCCCCGTTTGCTGCTGATCAAATAACATGGCCTTCGTTATCGGCTTATCCACATTGGTATAAAGCACGTGGGTGACTTGCCCAAATGAAACAGAACTAAAACGGTAAGGTAAGGCATCTAACGCGGCATTATTACGGATGGCGGGCAAACCAAAATCAGCACGACCAAGCGTCACGCCTAGCATCGCCCGTGAAAGCGGGAAAACCTTAATCTCAATTTCAACCTCAGGATCTGCCCTATCAATTGCTTTAACCAGTTCCACAAATGGCCCTGTGCCATCGGCATTAATTAATCCAGGGATCTCCCCTAAATAAGCCGTCATCTGCCGCTTGCCGCCAGCATTAATGACAGCATCATCCGCGGCATAGGCTGGGGTGAAAATGCTGTGAAGGAAAAGCACAGAAAAAATACACAAGGTAATAAAGTGACTGAACATGAGTGGTCCCTCGGTGGCTTTCTCAAGCTTAGCAGAGGACAACGATTGTGGCGTTCATTCCTCGCATCCAGATGAGAACGTGATAAAGCATCACTCTGTCACTGCGCTTAGCTGCCGTTTGCCGTATAATCAGCCGTCATTTTTCTATAGGCGGGCCAGTATGTTCCATATCGCACTCTATGAGCCAGAAATCGCACCTAACACAGGTAATATCATTCGCTTATGCGCCAACAACGGTTGTCAGCTGCATTTGATTGAGCCATTAGGTTTTGATCTAGAAGAGAAAAAGTTACGCCGCGCTGGTTTAGATTATGCCGACTTAACCAATGTGACTCGCCACAAAGACTTCGATGCCTTCCTCGAAGCTATGGCAGGCAAGCGCATAATGGCCTGCACCACTAAAGGCAGTCGCCCGCATACTGAACTCAGTTTTGCGAAAGATGATGTGCTGCTATTTGGCCCTGAAACCCGCGGCTTGCCGATGGCGATTATCGAATCTATCCCGACCGAGCAGAGACTGCGCATTCCGATGGCGGCCACTAGCCGTAGCCTCAATCTCTCCAATGCAGTGGCGATTATCAGCTATGAAGCCTGGCGTCAGCTTGGGTTTGAAGGCGCAATTTAATACCTAGGAATACTGATTTAGATTAGGCTGGACTTAACCAGCCAATTTTCCAATCAACCCCGAAAGATTGCGTTAACTCAATTCAGCCCGAAAGCAAGACAGTTTAGTGACGCGCATGACGCGTTAATTGTCATTGCTTTCCCAATGACATACTGCCAACGGTCACAGTTGCAACAATGCCAATCTTAACGACTATTGAACAGCTCATCCGGCTAAAAGCTTTTGCCCCGAAACGTGCCTGAGATGCCTTTCGCCTCCTTGTTGCACAGAGTCAGTTGACCAAATTATTGTATAGCTACAAAGTGTCCACTGTCACTGGAGCAGAACACAAAGTGGATATGCTAATAAATGTTTGTAATACATGTATAAAATCTATAGATTAATAAAAATTGTGATACGAAATTATGTGATCATTTTTGGTTATGAACAAGCCTGATAGAGATAGAGTGGTATTCCACTCAATACATGACATGTCGAGTGGTCACTATTTATCAAAAGCAGAATCGCTATTGAATAGCGAATTAGCGGAAGATATCGAAGACATAAACGATATACTTGAGTTGTACAATATATCGCTGTTCTTCGATAACGCTATACACCTTAAAAGTTGGTCGCATGCACACATTGCAAAATACAAAGCGAAAGCTAATACTTTTAAGGATATAGTCAGAAAATTCATAACCAATATTGATGATGGTAACTTTCTCCCCTATTTTACAAGTATATCTTACAACTACTATGGCAGTTTCTGGGAATTAATAAATAATTACCAACAATCTAAAAAAATATCTTCATCTCAAATAGAAAGGGCTCTAGAGGAAGTGCCCCATCAAATCAGAAACTTGTTGAGTCACAAGAACTTGGTTAATAAGTATAACCTTGTTATCTGTGAGTATTTAAAGAGCAACCCGCAAAGTGCAGAGTTACTTTTATCTATTTATGAAGTTGAAGATATTTTTAATAAAGACCAGCTGTATCTCCCTAGCTCTCTAACTATTCAAGACAAAGAAAATATAATTTCTTCGTACATCGAATCAGAGCATTGCAATACTAATTACCTGCCGATAATTCAAAATGCAAAAAAGCATAGTGATCTCCGTATCTCTGATAAAACTAAGTTGGCGGCCAAGAGGAAATATCAAGAGAATATTAAAGAGTTTTTCGACAACGGTTCTAACTCATTATTTAAATACGGAGTAGCTATCAGTTATCCAGAAAATACACCTAAAGTTAAGCATGCTAGGATTGAGCAGGGTATAGTTCACTACGAATATAGTTTAGATTACATTAAAGAAAATTGTGGCCCATATATTCTATATAGAAACTTCAAAACACTTTTTGAGTACATGGATGAGCAGAATATAATGACCCTACCCAGTAAAGAGAGTCAACTCGGAGTTTTTGAAAGAACTTTAGGAATTAGGTCAAAAAATCAATATGTTTTTGGTGTGGCGTTTAATCAATCAGAAATGGCATCTATGGCCCAAATGTACACATACTCTAATGTGCTGAAAGACATTGGATATTCATTGGAAGATATTTTAAAGACTGTTTTAATTAATGTTTTTCCTGAATTGCATGGCTTACCAAGTAACGTCAACTTAACCATCCCAACAGCCAGTGCTTCTGCTTTAGAGAAAGTAAGAACAATTGCACCTGAGTTTGAATCTATATTAAAGCAATATAAATTATTTGTTGAAAATAAACAGATAGATTTTGAACTTCTACAAATGTCATCTGGCCCTACGGCAATGAAAGATATTCCAAGTTTAAATTTCAATAAATATATTTATATTAACAAGGAAGATAAAGATGTTGAGTTTTTAATCTATTTACTGTTTTCAGATCAAACCCCTTTGACTTATGTTGAACCATTCAAATATAAACAATACCGTAATTTTGTTGATTTATTGGTAAATGAAGAAGAAATAAGCTTTAGTAATTATGGAAAATATCAACATGAACACCTTAATTACCTGAACGATAAGAACTATATCTCTATAGATGAAAACAATTGGATTCACGTTCCCAATTGGAACAGAGTTTTAATATTGAGAGACATATTCGAAAATGAAGTTGCTTCTTTTTATCACTACCCTACTGACATACAAGAAGAAGTTATGGATATGGTCAAGGAAGGTATTGTGTTTTTTCGAAGTTCACTTTTCGCAGAGTCTGAACAAAAATATTTCAACTACTACTTAAATAAGAGTGAGTTTACAAACGGACTAGACTTAAGAAATAGCTATTTACATGGAACACAGGCTAACCCATCTGAAACTGACTTACATGAAAATTCATATTTGCTTTATTTAAAAATATTAACTTTAGCTATTTTAAAAATAGAAGATGACCTAGTTATTTATAACAAGCGTAAGACGAGATTAGAATAATCTACCAGGAGGATGTTTATTAGTAAATATTTATACATAGGCATGATACTAAATTCCAATGACAAGATGATTCTATTCAAACGTTCCAATGTTTTTCCATCCAAGCAAATCGTGATCACTTTAAACTTAAAATTGGATAAATTTTATCCGCACCAATTTATTTTAATAATAAAAACTCACCGAAATGCTGGTAACGTTTCATAGGAAGTATAAAAGCTTTTTTGTTGTGAGTGCGAAATATACAGGTGTTTATTCCGTTGTTTTGACCAGCTTTCTGTTAATGATTGACTACTTGGTTAGTGGCAGTAGCTATGAACCTCGCCATAGGAACTTTAATTCGAAACAGATAAACTAGAACAAAGGACCAATCACGCTTTTGTCCCAAAAGAAGTCACATATCTTCTTTAAAACAAACAGGCTACAACGATGTTAAACAGGAGAGCCATGGTGATTAGCGACACGACCGTCCGCCCCATGGACGGGGCGGTCGAGCATCCACGGATGGACTTGCTGCGTGTCGGTGAGCAAATACCATGGACGCCATTCAATATGAGCTTTGCATTAAATGACCAAGCAATAAATCATTTAGTGTTATTAGCCCTTCTATATTTAGCGTCCTTCTGTCTCGAAGTGAGTTGCATAGTTTTCGAGCCGAACATTTACGATAAGTCGCATTACATACTCAAAACAGCTCATTCGGGTATCAATGAAGCGGCTTAATTCGATGGCGCGATAGGCGTCATCTCTATCCCACGAAATAGCTGATAGCGATCAATATCGTCGTCCAAATATTGAATGTTTTGCGTCCACTGCCATGCCCCTTGGGGCGATTTTGCCTCGAACAACAATTGGATCAAGGCAGAGCGCGCATTAACAACGCCTTCCCCTAGCAGGGAATAATCCCCATTTTGTCGATATAAACTAAAGACTTGCTGTTTATCTTCCGCCACACCGTCGTAATAGGTCAGTAACACTTGATCGCCTTGTTCCCTAAACCACCAAGTTTCGCTAAAGGGCGCCCTCGTGCCGATACTCACAGATAAAGTCAACTGGCGCTGATCGTGGGAGCAAAAGCCCGTGACGGCCACTTTTCTCGGAATCTCCCCCGCCTTGGCAGCATCACCCGCCCATTGCCCCACTAATTGTGGACAAAATTCCTTGAAACTGACCTTAGCGGCCATGACTGAGAAGGACGAAAACACGCTCAGTACAATGGCAAGACCCAGCATAAGGTTTAAACGGTCGATTTTAAGCGGCATATCTCTAGCACCTACCCGAAACAGATCAATACATTAGCGTTAAAAGCATCAATCGACAAATCCCCCATTACAAACGATTCCTTTAACGACGGAATGAACGCTTTTGTATTGCAGTTAGCCTGACAGTTTAGCGCCTACATCCGCCGCTTTTGAGCTGAGATACCCAACAAAGATTCACAGTTGCTTACATAACAGCTTATTCAGGCATGACGGGGTTTCATGCTAACTTGCCACTTAGCAAAAATACGCAACATCATAATCCTAGTAACTGTTTGTATCATAAGGAGACTCATAGTGAAGAAGACAGGCATTTTATTACTCTGTTTACTGATGCCCTTTAGCTCGGCATTTGCAGAACAGGGCAAACCACTCTCAGCAGAATTGCTTTGGCAACTCAAACGTATCGGTAGCCCGATTGTATCTCCAACGGGCGAACACATTATCGCGCCAGTCACAGAGTACGATCTAAAAGCCGATAAAGGCTCAACCCAGCTGTGGCATTTCGATGGCAAGCATAACCGAGCCATCACAGCCAAAGGTTTAAGGGTGAGCGAGCCCGTGTTTTCCCCCGACGGCAAAACCTTGGCATTTGTGAGTAAGCGCAATGAAGACGAGGCGAGCCAAATTTACCTGCTGCCGATGGACGGTCCGGGTGAAGCGCAGCGCTTAACCGATATTCCCACTGGCGTTAACAGCATTAAGTGGGTTGGCAAGCATCTGTATTTCATCAGCAATATCTTCCCTAATCAAAGCTGGGAAGAAATGAAAACCCAGCTCACCACAGATACAGACAATAAGGTTTCCGCCCATCAATGGAACGCCTTGCCCTATTCCCAATTTGATCACTGGTTAGATGAACGTCGCCAAGCCCACGTATTTAGAATTCCGGCCAAAGGCGGTAATGTCGAAAATATCACCCAGCCTGCGGGCCATGAATTACCACGCTCAGACCAAAGCAGTACAAGCTATGATGTTTCCCCCAATGAGCGCTGGATTGCCTTCAATGCCTATGGCTCAGAAAATAAAGTCGATCCTAAAATTGATATATTTCTCGCTGCGATTGGAGACAACAAGGCCGAAAATCTCACCGCAGATAATCAAGCGCCGGATCTGAATCCTAGCTTTAGCCCTAACGGTAAAACGCTCGCCTTTACCCGCCAAAAAATCCCCGGTTTCTACGCCGATACCTCAAGGCTGATGCTGCTGGATATCGACAGCCGTAAACTCACAACACTCACATCTGACTGGGACCGTTCTGTCTCTCAATTCAGTTGGACACCCGACAATAAGGGCTTTTATGCCACTGTGGAGGACGCAGCCACAAACCGTATTTACTCTATCGATGCCAAGAACGGCAAAGTAAAAGCCATCACAGAGGCAACCGATTTTAGCCAACCCGCCATAGGCAAAGATGGCGAACTGATTGCCACCAATCAGAGCTTCTTGTATCCCGCTCGCTTGGTTAGCATCCATCCTCGCAATGGCAAGATTGAACGCCTAGAAAACTTTAACGACGATATTCTCAAAGATGTCGACCTAGGTACTTATGAATCAGTCACCTACAAAGGCTATCAAGGTAAAGATATTCAAATGTGGGTCCACTACCCCGCAGGATTTGATCGCAGCAAAAAATACCCATTGTTTATGCTCGTCCACGGCGGTCCACACAATGCCATTACCGACGGTTTCCATTACCGTTGGAATGCGCAAACCTTTGCTTCTTGGGGTTATGTCACTGCGTGGCCAAACTTCCACGGTTCGAGCGGCTTTGGTCAGGAATTTGCCGATTCCATCAATCCCGATTGGAAGACAAAACCCCTTGAGGATGTGCTCAAGGCGGCAGACTGGTTTAAACAACAAAGCTGGATAGACAGTGATCGCATGGTGGCGGGTGGTGCAAGTTATGGTGGTTACCTGACCTCGATTATTTTAGGTCAGCCGCATCCCTTTAAAGCGCTATTGATCCATGCTGCGGTCTACGACATGTATGCACAAATGGCGTCGGACTTTGCCGTGCACAGCACCCGATTTGGCTACTATTGGGATAATCCAGAACTCTATAAAGCCATTTCGCCCCATTACTTTGCGGCTAACTTCAACACTCCAACCTTAGTCAGTCATGGTCAACTCGATTACTTAGTGCCGGCGACCCAAGGGTTCGAGCTGTTCCACACCCTGCAAAGTCGACATGTTGAATCGCGGATGATTTATTTCCCCGATGAAAATCATTGGATTATGAAGCCTAATAACTCAGTCTACTGGTATAACGAAGTGAAGAAGTGGATGACCCACTTTGCCGAACCTGGCGCGCGTTAAACACCATCCATAAGATACAAAAAAGGTCTGCAATGCAGACCTTTTTAATGGGTTAACTTAAGCTAAAGCATAAGCTAACGCCTTAGTTTGAAATGACTTAGCTTGAAATGACTGAGCTTATTGGCCAAAGCCCGTCGCTTTAATATCCACGGTTTGCACTTTGCCATACTTAGCGGCGATAGGTGCAATCTTAGCCGCATTGCCAATCAGCACAAATTGCAGATCTTTTTGCGGGAAGTAAGTTTTCACGAGCCTTTGAGTTTCTTCTAAGGTCAAACCATCCACCTTAGCTTGGAACTCATTGATAAACTTATCATCGAAGCCGTATAGATACATGCCAGACAACAATCCCGCCAGTTGGCCTGAGGTTTCAAACTTAGGTGGGAACTGGCCTTTCACATAGGCTTTAGCCGAATCTAAGGTGGTTTGATCTACGCCTTTCTCCCATAAACGAGCATAGGTTTTCAGTGCGAGATCAATCGCTTCTTGAGTGGTTTCCGTCTTAGTAAAAGTGCTGATAGTAAACACACCCGAGTCGGTATAAGGGCTAAAACCTGAGCGTGCGCCATAGGTTAAGCCAGCGTTTACCCGCAGCTCGTCGTTAAGCCAAGAGGTAAAACGACCACCTAAAATAGTGTTCACTACCGTTAAACCGACATAGTCTGGATTGTCACGACTAATGCCTAAACCGCCGATAACAAAGGTGGTTTCGATTGCATCGGGTTTATCCACCAGCAAAACTTTCGCTGCGGTTAACTGAGGCAAACCTTGGTTTAAGTCAGGCTGCACCAGTTTCTCGCTGCCTTTCCACTGACCAAAGGTTTGTGTCAGCTTGGCCTTCATCGCAGCAACATCAAAGTCACCCACGACGGTAATCGCAGTATTGGCCGGTTGGTAGTAACTCTTATGGAAAGCGCGCAGTTGCGACACTGTCACTTGTTCAAGCGAATCGCTGTTACCCGAAGCCGCATTACCATAAGGATGGGCACCAAATACCAGCTTATCGAAGTAACGACCAATCACCGCCCGTGGGCTTTCTTTATCTTGCTGCAAACCTGCAATCGCGCGTTGCTTGAGTTTATCGAACTCGGCAGCATCAAAGTCCGGCGTTAACATCGCCGCGCTAAATAAGCCCAGCATGACGTCAGTGTCTTTCGCCATAAAATCGGCGCTGAGATAGCTGCCTTCTTTATCCGCTTCAGCGCCTAAACTTGCACCGAGAAAATCCACTTGCTGCTCGATATCCGCCTTAGATTTACCCGCCGCCCCTAACAACAAACCTTCTGCCGTCATTTGCGCCACGCCTGCGGTGGTGTCATTGACAGCCCCCGCACGTACCACGGCATTTAAGGTGACTAAAGGCACTTCGCGCTGCGGCATTAAATACACAGTTAAGCCGTTATCCAGTACGAACTTGTCGTAACTTGGCATCACAAAGCTGCCAGTTTCAACGCGTTTTGGCGCCGATGTCGTAGCACAACCCGCTAAGGCTAAACTTGTGCCTAGGGCTAATGCGGCCATTAACTTAGAAGGTTTCCCGATTGATGCCATCTTAAGTGATTTCATTGAGAGATCTCCTCGTTTGCCGCCAGCACAGCTACAGTGCGATTCGATTTACGTAAATAGGTTTGGGCAACACGTTGAATATCCGCTGGCGTCACCTTGTTATAGGCTTCTGGCGCATTAAATAGCTTGTCGTAACTGCCAAAATACATCTCATAGGTGCCTATGGTATTGGCCTTGCCATTAATGGTTTCCATCGAACGATAGAAATCCATCAACTTGATATTTTTAACTTTATCCAGTTCTTGCTGGGTAACGCCCGTTGTCGCAATCGCATCGATTTGTTCAATCAGTGCCTGCTCCAGCGTCGAGGCTTTCACCTCAGGCGTGGCAACACCCATCACATAGAAGAGGTTAGGATCGACCGACATCGGCATATAGGTTTGCGCTTCTAAGGCCACTTGTTTATCAACCAGTGATTGATATAAACGCGAGCTATTACCTTGGCTTAAAATCGAGCTTAATAAATCCAGCGCATAAAAATCTGCGTGAGTCGCCGCCGGAATATGGTAAGCCAGCATCACATTAGGTGTGCTCACCGATGCCTTTTGCACAAAGGTACGACGCTCGCCCTTTTGCTCAGGTTCTACGGTGCGAATCGCTTTAGGCGGAGTTTGTGCAGGAATAGGCGCAAAGTATTTGTCGGCCAAGGCTTTAACTTGGGCAACCTTTACATCACCGGCAATCACGACCACAGCATTGTTCGGCGCGTAATAGGTTTTGTGGTACTGCACGAGATCTTCCAGCGTCCAAGCGGCAATATCCGACTCATGGCCGATCACAGACCAAGAATAAGGATGAGCTAAAAATGCCACGCCTTTGATTTCGCCTTCAAGGGCATTCCAGTTAGAGTTTTCTAAGCCAGTGGAGCGCTCCGACTGCACTACACCACGTTCGCTATCGACCATAGTTTGGTTGATATCTAAGTTAGCGATACGGTCGGCTTCGAGATCGAACATAGTTTCAAGCGCATTGGCAGGGAACCAATCGGTATAAACCGTCATGTCTTCAGTGGTATACGCATTGTTCGCGCCACCTGCGGCTTCCATAGTGCGGTCGAACATTTTCGGGCCGTACTTTTTTGAACCGTTGAACATCATGTGTTCGAAAAAGTGCGAAATACCGGTGATGCCGGGCACTTCGTTACGTGAACCGACTTTCCAAAACAAATACATGTTGGCATTGGGAATAGAGGCATCTTCTAGCACCATGATTTTCATGCCGTTATCTAGCGTGAAACTCTTAATGTCTTCTGCCGTGGTGGCCTGTGCTTGGCTTAGGGGGTTAAAAAGTCCCATGGCCAACACAAGAGCCGATAGCGTGCGCTTCATCTTGTTCGCTCCTTGCTGTAAAAATTCACATATGAGGGCATATTGATTAACAAATCAAGCGCAGAAAGCGTATCCCGCGCCGATTTTTTGTAAGCTCAAGTTATACCGAAGAGCTTACGGAATAACGTCTGTCCGACTTATTGCGCCTTAAGCGCAGTCAGCGCCACTTTAGTCATGGCCTCAACTCCCACTTTTAACGCACTTTCATCCACATAAAATGCCGGAGAATGATTGCTGGCCGCGGTTTCAGGGTCAGTTCCCTTTGGCGTCACCCCAAGGAAGAAAAACATCCCCGGCGCTTCTAAGGCGTAATAAGAAAAGTCTTCGGCACCTGTAATTAACCCAGGTTCAATCAGCATCTTATCGCCCACCACACTGGCAAGCACAGGACGCATGCTAGCGACTAACTCGGGATTATTCACCACGACAGGATAACCTGGGTGGATCTCTGTGGTCGCACTCGCACCAAGCGTTTTCGCCGATAACTCGGCCATTTCAGCTAAACGCACTTTGATATCGGCGCGCATGGGCTGGTCGAAGGTGCGAATAGTGCCAATCAGCTCGACTTCATCGGGAATAATGTTAGAGCGAATGCCACCATTAACCGCACCAAAACTCACCACGGCAGGGGCTTTAGTGATATCCACCTGACGGCTGACGATCGTTTGCACGTTAGTGATAATTTGCGCCGCGGCGACAATAGGATCGACCCCATTCCAAGGACGCGAACCGTGGGTTTGGCGGCCTTTCACTTTGATCGTAAAGGAATCTTCACTCGCCATCGCCGGACCACTGCGCACACCAATCATGCCACTCGGCATGCTGGAGGTCACATGCATACCAAACACTTGGTCAGGTTTACGCTTAGCAAACAGCCCTTCCTTTAGCATTAACTCCGCGCCGCCTTCTTCCCCGTCTGGCGCGCCTTCTTCGGCAGGTTGGAAGATAAACATCACATCACCCGCGAGGCTATCTTTCACTTTCACGAGGTTTTCAGCCACGCCCATCAACATGGCCACATGGGTATCGTGCCCACAGGCATGCATCACCCCCACCTTTTGATCACGATAGGTATCGGTCGCTTTAGAGGCAAAGGGCAAATCGACCACCTCAGTAACAGGTAAAGCATCCATATCCGCCCGAATCGCAATCAACGGACCAGACTTGCCACCTTTCAGCTTTCCGCCTTTTAAGATTGCCACCACGCCAGTATGCGCCACACCCGTTTGAACTTCTAAACCTAATGATTTCAGATGCTTTTCAATAATCTTGCTGGTGCGAAACTCACGATTTGACAACTCAGGGTGTTGATGCAAATCGCGGCGCCAGTCGATCACCTTTTGTTCCACACCCGCCGCCAACTTAGCCGCATCCGGCATAGCACTGGCCGCCGCTTGCGCCGAACTCAAACCCGCGCCCATAAAACTCAAGGCTAAGGCCGAAGCGATTAAGGTCTTGGAAAAAATGGCTTTGTTTGCAGAAAAGTTAAACCCAAATGATCTTGGGATCGATGATGTTGAGATAGCAGATGGTGATACAGAGGGTAAAGTCATAGCGATAACCTATTGTTGTTTTTATAAGCTACCTAAACTACACGGACACTGAGGAATTGTTAATAGATTTAATGATGAAGGAAAAGAGACTGCGCTTTATTGGAGACCGTCTCTAGTCGTCATTCCCGCAATGCTTGTGGGCGGGAATCCAGCTTTGAGGTAAATCAGTCTGTTCGATCTTGAGAGTATAAAAATTTTTTGCAAGTAAAACCAATACTTAACCAATTGATTTATTATGAAATTAAGTTAAGCACAGCCAGTCATAGGTGCTCGAACGTGGCATCTGCTGTATAGGACCGATCGCATGGATGTGAATAAGCGACCATGGGGCGGACGGTCACTTCCATAGCAGCACTCAGAATGTCTGAACGTCCGCATTTTCTGGCCATGCGTGCACACTTAATTACGGTAGTTGAATCAGTTCTTAAGAGATTTAATTAATTTTAGAGGGGAAACCGCCCCCACAATAGCCGCTAACTGGGCATAAAAGGGCGGATTTTAGGTGGCGTGGTGAATTAACCTAGGTAAGAATAATCACGGACACGCTTGGAGGCTAAGAAGCATTAAGACAGGGCTCAACTGCCATAAAGTTTGCCGTTTTCTCATTTAGTAAAACTGTGACAGCCATTATGAGCCCGATTTTAATGGCCTTGTATAAGGGACAAATCCAATAGTACTTAGCTTATCGGCTCTAACTGTTCGAAGCTAATAGCTTGATCCTCAATTTGATAAATAACTTCTGGGACATAATCGCTGTAGAACCCTAAGGTATAACCAAACTTACGGTAGGCTAACTTTGCTAACGCGGTTAGCGGCAAGGAAATATCGCCAACGGAATGTCCCGCCATACGTGGCAGGCTATAAAATTTATCGTGGGATTGTAGCGCTAGGTACATGGCCTGCCGATATTGGGATTCTTCGGCACCGCCGAAGATTTTCAACATGACGTCAATGGTTGGCAGCGTGACATTCGCGACGTGTTCGTAAGATGCCGTCGATATCTTGTCAAACTCAGTGGCGCTAACGAAATCTTGGATCAACGCTGCCACATCGCCCGCTTTCACACGGAAGAAACCGGCCAAAATATCACTCATCATATGGGATGGCGGATCCAGCTCCCAATTAAAGTTATCGGCCTCCTTGATGCTGACCAAATAGGTCATATCTTGGTACTGATCATGCAGTACCGCACTCCAAAAATAGATAGTCCAGTCTGCATAGGATAAAAATCGGTTATCTGCTGGCAGTGGTTTCAGCACTAAGGTGTCTGCGGGGATCTTGACACTGAGGGTATCGCCATCGGCCATCAGCTTACGTTTATAACCCTTAATACCCAGATAATGCATTTGCTGCAGATGCTCGAAGGCGCGTGCCGGAGCTGCGGCGCCATGCAGCGCCTCTGATGCAAGAGCGAGATGACGATTACTGATACTCAGCAAGTCAATATCTCTGGAATCGATACGGATCATATTCATCACCCTATCCAGACTTTCCAAACGTTCCTGATAAACCCAAGCATGACCTTTGAGCCTTTCTAGATGAAAGGGTAACGGACGGGATAAATCGACTGATTGCATCTTGTTAATACCTCTAAATCAATGCCTTCTAATACTGTGGATATGGTTAACCTTGGGTCAACCATTTCATTACTCTGATTGTCATGTCCAGATCGCTGACCCGTATTCAGCTTATGTTAGGGGCAACCCCAAGAGCACTTAGTTTGTTGGTTCTAGTGATACTAAGAGGTCAAAGCTGATAGCTTGATCCTCAATTTGATAGATAACTTCTGGGATATAGTCGCTGTAGAAGCCTAAGGTATAACCAAACTTACGGTAGGCTAACTTTGCTAACGCGCTAAGCGGCAAGGAAATATTCCCAACTACTTTGCCCGCCATACGTGGCAGACTGTAAAATGTATCGTGGGATTGTAGCGCTAGGTACATGGCCTGCCGATATTGGACTTCTTCGGCACCGCCAAAGATTTTCAACATGACGTCAATGGTTGGCAGCGTGACATTCGCCACATGATCGTAAGATGCCGTCGATATCTTACCAAACTCAGTGGCGCTAACGAAATCTTGGATCAACGCTGCCACATCGACCGCTTTCACACGGAAGAAACCGGCCAAAATATCACTCATCATATGGGATGGCGGATCCAGCTCCCAATTAAAGTTATCGGCCTCCTTGATGCTGACCAAATAGGTCATATCTTGGTACTGATCATGCAGTACCGCACTCCAAAAATAGATAGTCCAGTCTGCATAGGATAAAAATCGGTTATCTGCTGGCAGTGGTTTCAGCACTAAGGTGTCTGCGGGGATCTTGACACTGAGGGTATCGCCATCGGCCATCAGCTTACGTTTATAGCCCTTAATGCCCAGATAATGCATCTGCTGCAGATGCTCGAAGGCGCGAGCCGGAGCTGCGGCGCCATGCAGCGCCTCTGATGCAAGAGCGAGATGACGATTACTGATACTCAATAAGTCCATCGTTCTGGATTCGGTACGGATCATATTCATGATCCAATCCAGACTTTCCAAACGTTCCTGATAAACCCATGCATGGCCCTTGAGCCTTTCTAGGTGAAAGGGTAGCGGACGGGATAAATCGACTGATTGCATCTTGTTAATACCTTCCTCTATACCGAAATGGCAAAGCTATATCGTCATGAGTGACAATGCCACTCAGTAAACATGTCTCTATAGGCTCTATGACTACATTTATGTTAATTACGAAATAGGTGCAAAAATTTAAGTGTCATATTCACTTAACTATGAGTAGCCTCATTTTGTACTCAAGAATTAATATGAGAATAGTTATTTTACTGAAAAATCTACAATTTGTGTATTGCTTGTTAAGCATTTTTCCCTAGTAAAATAATTCTCACAAAACATTGCTGTTACATGTAATTTTTTAGGAACGGGATCATAGATCATTTTAACTAGGTCTTTATCTACTATCTGACCAATAATGCCATAACGAGGCACTGATATTTTTTCGTTTAACGCACAACCAGAATCAAACATGCCATTTATGCCATAGATGACTCCATTTTCATCCTTTATATCAAAACTGATACCACCCAATGGCTCAAAACATAGAATATAATTAAGCTCAACTTCTTTTTCAGAATTATTATATATTGTTATATAAAAGTTATTTCCATTGACCTCAAATTTTAACGCCTCATTTGCCAATACAGAAAATGAGAAGACATGAAGAAAGAATAAAATTAAAGATGTTTTTATCATCCAACGCCTCCTAACTTAGTTCAAATTAACACCCCATCCAAATGCCTTCTATTCCTTTCCATCTGAATTCTGGAATAACAAGTAAAAATGGCTAGCCATAATTAACAATATGATTTTCAGCCTCAAATAGACAACATTAAATTGTCTATTTTGTCGCAATGCCATAGTCAGCACGAAAGGATTTTAACCCTCGGCTTGAAAATTGTAGGGCACGGGTGTCGAGGGCTTTCTCTGCCCAGCCTTTATCCAAAATATCCTTAAGAACCCATTGACCTAGAACACCAGCAAGATGACTGCGACGCTCGCTCCAATCGAGGCATGACTTACATAAAGGACGGCGAGATTGACGTCTTTTCGGTACATCGAATACATCATCTGGTGCACCCAGCAACGAGTGTTCTACGCCACGTTTGGCAAAAAAGGTCATCCCTGCTGCGGTGATTTTTGTTTCGCCCCCTTCATGGACGATCAAATCCTGCCGACTTAAGCTGTCGTAAAGTGCAACACCCAATTCACCCGCGAGATGGTCATAACAAACACGAGCCAGTCTCAATCTAGGGTCCGCAGGTCCATGAATGACCTTAGAGTTCGTAATGGCTGCGCTCATGTTGAGCAGACTTTCCAACAGTTCGGCCACTTGGCGGCTCTGCAGCTGAAAATACTTATGCCTCCCCTGCTTACGCACGAGCAATAGTTCGCCTTCTACCAACTTAGTTAAATGGCTGCTGGCAGTCTGTGGTGTGATATCTGCTTCAAGAGCCAGTTCTGTCGCAGTCAATGCCTCTCCGCCCATTAAAGCTATCAACATACGTGAGCGGGCGGCGTCACCAATCAAGTTGGCAATAAAAGCGATGTTAGGTTCCATGCTTGTAATCTCATTCGGGAACAGTTCGATAACCATCGAAGCATTAATTTTTCTGGTAATTACAATGCAGCTAAAACCTTTACCACACAAGTCAATGGCGCCAAACACTATGAAAATTACCTGTTTTATCGAATACAAAATAGACCCGTTCAAATTGGAACAATTTGCCCAATATGCTGAAAACTGGGGCGATATCATTCCAGCCTACGGCGGCGAACTCCTTGGCTACTTTCTGCCACACGAAGGCACCAACGACACTGCATTTGGTCTCATTAGCTTCGATAGTCTGACCCACTATGAACGCTATAGAGACAAACTGAAGACAGAAGCCGCAGGCAAGGCAAATTTTCAGTTGGCAAAGCAAGGAGAATTTATTTTGAGTGAAAAACGCAGTTTCCTAAAGCCGATAGCAAAGACCTATCAAAGAGCTGCGGAGACAAAACTATGATGGTCGTTATTTTTGAAGTCGTGCCGAATCCCGACTGCCAAGAAAGGTATTTAGAGATAGCCGCCGACCTGAAATCAAGCCTGAGTAACATTGAAGGATTTATTTCAATCGAACGGTTTCAGAGCATGGTCAATCCCGAACGCTTATTATCGCTGTCATTCTGGGAGAATGAGGCTGCGGTACAAGCTTGGCGACGACAGATATATCACCGCGAGGCACAAACTCAAGGACGCGAACAATTATTCGCCGACTATCGCCTGCGGGTTGCCGAAGTTGTTCGTGACTATGGCATGTTCGACCGTGCTCAGGCACCAAGGAGTAACTGATATGCTGCTACTTGAGTAGCGGATCACGCAACACATAGCCTTAGCTGCAAAGGACATGATTTTAGTTAAACCGCTACGACTGCATTAATTTACTTTATGCATCTCTTTATATAAAAACACTACGTCTTTATCGATGATTTCGAGTCGCCAGCCATAGTGATGCGCGAGCCATTCAAAGGTCGCTTCGGCATAAAAGTTGATGTGGGTGGGATCGTTTTTATAGTGCCAGCGGGTAAATGCAGTCTGATCTTGTACGCGTTTAGTCATCACAGCCAAAATGCCGTTGGGTTTTAATAAGCTATCAAGTTGAGCAAGCAAACCTGCGGCATCGCTCACATGCTCTATGACTTCAGTTAACGTTATAAACTCGTATTGGCGAGCCAAGGCTTCAGGATTGTTGGCGTAATAAAGGTCGTAATTATCGATTTGATAGCCACGCGCCTTTGCCATCATACTCAATGCCTTGCCTTCGCCGCAGCCAAAATCGAGCCCTTGGGCCGAAGTGCTAACACGGCTAAGTAGTGGCTCAAGTGTGCGATTTAAAAAGGTTTGATAGCCAAGATCATTGGCATGATTCTCGTGCTTATCGTACTCGGCTTTTTCGGCCTCGGCCGAGAGATAAAACTCAGGAGGCACGCTAACCAGTTGGCAGGTTTGGCATTGGCGATAGTCGCGCTTTTTATCCTGATGATAAGCGAGTAATTCTGTGCCGTGGCATAAGGGGCAGATATTCAACAACAATTCCTAGGGATAGTAAGGTGCAATTAATGAGAGTAGTCGCAATGCCAACAAATAAGGCTAGCACTGCCTAGCTGAAATCGACGGTGTCGATGGCCCGCTTAAGGCTTTGGGATTTTACGCTCTTTTGCTGCGGCTTCTTTTGCTTCCCGTAAATATTTTTGCTCGCGACTTTCCCTCTCGTCGAACTGTTTCTGTGCCTTGAGTTTTTGCTGAGCCTCCCAATCATTGGTTTGGGACTGCTGTTTGATTTTATCTTCTCGCTCTGCAGTCTCCTTGGCGGCTTGGCGCGCCTTCTCTAATTGGGCCTGCTCTAATCGCTGGGAGTCTATACGGGCCTTATCGGCTTTTTGCTCTAGAGTTAATTTTGGCTTTGGCGCATCGGCGGCATTAGCCACGGCAAGATGAATGCTGGTAATCAGTATGAACGACATCAACATTTTAGAGATGAGCACCTTAGATAAATGCGCCATTTCCGGCCTCCTTTATTTGGTCATCGGATGGATGAACGATAACAGCCAACTCAAACACGATGCGAAAAACATAGCATAAAATCTGTCAAAGTTTGAAATATGCAGCAGGTGTTCTTAAAAAATATGCTTAAATACAAGTCTTAAACTACACTTTTTGAGTTTCTATTTGAGTGAAACAACAATTAGGTTTATTTTTAACCCCATTGGAATGATGTACTATTGGGCAACTTCGTATCAACGAAGACCTAAAAAATAGGATGTGACCTTATATGTGTCACAAGGGAGTATCCTAAATGATCAGATGGCAACACTTACTTAAGAAACTCAGTACGGATGATCCAGTACTGCAAGAAAAGCTGTCGCTCTGGCAAGCACATCCCCACAAAACTCCCCTAGCCTTAATTCAAGGCTTCAGCTTTATTAGCGCCAACCAAGCGACACTCGGTTATTTTGAGACTGAGTATGATGCCTTTGTGAATGCGACTCCCTATGACTTTTCTCCGAGAATTCAATCATCCGGCCGTAACAGTGTTGAATATGCGAGGGAAATGATCCTCGAAGCCATTGCAGGAAATAATGTTGAATTTAACTGGCTACACTTGAGTCAACTCGGCAATGAACTGCCAACTCGAGTAAACCTTTATCGCTGCTATCTGCAGCAACAGCCCGTTGTGCTCGTGGAATTTCAAGCGCTCAATCGCCGTAATCAAATGCGCGAAATTATTACCGATGGCTTTGCTCATATTCCTAAAGAGATTTTGTCGACGACGCTCGAGGAAAGTGCCGAAGCTGTGTATATCACAGACTCAGATGATCAGATTTTGGCCGTTAATAAAGCTATGTGCCGTATTTGCGGTTATAGCGCCGAGCAGCTTATCAGTAAAACCCCTGAATTTTTAGAGTTGAAAAGCCATCATTTAGGGACAGAAACCGAATGCCAAATTGCACTGAAGCAAAGGGGCTTTTGGCAGGGTGAGACCTGGAAGAAACGTTCAGATGGTAGCAATTTCCCTGCTTGGCAGAGTAGCCGTAAAATCATTACCGAAGATGGCGCTCACTATAATGTGAATATTTTCAGTGATATTAGCACGAAAAAGCTGCTCGAAACTCAGCTGACGACCCGTGCTATGTACGATACCTTGACTGGATTGCCTAACCGATTCCACCTTAAGCAGATCCTCAATACAGCCCTCGAAAAACTTAAAACCGATCCCCTCGCCCTCGGTGCGCTAATGTTTTTAGATCTCAATGGGTTTAAAAATATTAATGACAGCTTCGGCCACTCCATGGGCGATAGAGTGTTACAACTTGTCGCAGCCAGACTCGAAGCCGGTTGTATCGAAAAAGCCGACATAGCCCGCATGGGTGGAGATGAGTTTACCTTAGTACTGCAAGACTGCAGCTGCAAAGATGAAATCCAACTGTTTGCAGAGCAGATACTTAGTCTATTTGAGAGCCCCTTTGAAATTGAAGGGCAAAAGTTTTTCCTCGGCACGAGTATCGGCATTGCGCTATTTCCGACCCACAGTGATAAAGCGGGACAACTGATTAGCCTTGCAGATACAGCCATGTATTGTGCTAAAAAGAGCTTACCGCACCTCGTGTTTTACGATAAGGCTATGAGCCAAGCAGCAGAATTAAAGCTGCAGTTAATCAATAGCCTAAGGCATGCTCACAGCTTAAAACAATTCACTCTCGCCTATCAAGCCATAGTGGATTTACACACAAATCAAACGATAGCTGCTGAAGCCCTACTGCGCTGGCAAAAATCACCTACCGAGTATTATGACGCCGCCGATTTTGTTCCATTGCTGGAAGAGACAGGGTTAATTGTCAGTATTGGTCAATGGGTATTGGAACAGGCTTGCGTGCAAGCGGCACAATGGCGGGCACATAATCAGGCAGACTTTAGAATTTCAGTCAATGTGTCGCCACTGCAATTGGAACACTTAGATTTTATCGACCAAGTGATTAATGCTCTGGAAATGGCTAATTTACCTGCTGAGGCACTGATTTTAGAAATCACCGAATCGGCACTGCTACGCCAACCTGAGCAAGCACGACTCACACTCAATCGCATCAAAGCCTTAGGTGTCAGCATTGCCATTGATGATTTTGGGACTGGGTTATCTTCACTCAGTCGCTTAGGCACTTTGCCCATAGACAGTGTAAAAATTGATGCCGAGTTTGCCCTACGTTTAAACGAAGTGTCAGGACAAAAGCTCTGTAATGCCATAGTGCAACTCGCGCAGGCACTGGATATTCACTTCGTCGCCGAAGGCATAGAGACTCAACAACAAAGAGACATAATGACAGACATGGGCCAAGGTTTTGCCCAAGGATTTCTTTTTGGCTACCCGAGTTCAGTCGATAATTTCACCCAAACCTTTCTTACGGAAAAACATATAGCTTAAAGCTCGATAGCCCTGCCAGCACGCCATTAACTAATTGTGATTAACAATGGAATCACTCCCCTGCAAAGCCAGTTATTGACTGGCAAAGCCATCGCATCATTTGCTCCGAACAATGAACATATATACAACTGTTTTATCGGATGAGCTTTGATTAAAATTAGAGGCTAAGCAGAAATATTGCTGCGATGTCATTGCGGAAAAACACAAAGCTTAAAGCTCGATAGCCCTGCCAGCACGCCATTAACTAATTGTGATTAACAATGGAATCACTCCCCTGCAAAGCAATTGGCTGGCAAAGCTATCTCATCATTTGCCGCGCAAATGAATCCTTATTATTAAACCGTATTTCACACTAAGTTAGCGTGATCTGAATAAGATTTTGACTAATTTAATTCGTACGCAGTATCAAAACCCAATAACTTAAAGGCATTAATTCAGACCTAAAACCTCTAAGGCTAAATAATGTCAAAACATTCACTTAGTCTCGCCGTTAGGTTTGTTTGAGTTCTGATAACGAGCCTGCACAGTGCTCGGCATCGCCTTAATCCGCAGTTCAACCATAGCATCAAATGCCGTCATTAAGGGCTGAACATCAAGCCGAGGATTAAGGGCGCTTAGCATATAAGCACAAGCTTCTAAGGTCGATAAACTGTCGCAACGACTCGACTTACGGATCCGGTAGCGCGACTCATAACCTTCAGCCAAATGCACCGCAGGATACTGGGTTAACCAAGGATTCAGCTGCAACATCTTAAACGCCTTGCGCCAAGTACCATCGAGTAAGAGCAATACACAATCTGGATTGATAGGCTGCTGTTCAACACTCACACTTTGCTCAGAGGGATAGACGAGATAAATCGGCTTATTACACGCCGCTAAATGTTCCCGTAAACCATTGAAGTCGGCCTCGCTTTCGCCCACATAAACTTGCGTTTCAGCAACAACAAGACTCAATACCCGCACACTATTTTTTTTATGTTCGACTTCACTCGGGTGCTGTAAAACCACCAACTGAGTCATTGGAGAGATAGGCTGAACACTCGCACACAGACAAGCATTCTGGGGATAACGACAAATAGCACAATAGTGACGGGACAAGCTTTACCCTCGGTTTGAGTAAGTTATTTTACGAGTATACCAAAGGATAAAGGGGTATTAGGCACAATAAAAAATACCCACAGATCGCGGTCAAACAAACTGTGGGTAAAGGGTGTACTCTGTAATTAACGACTTTGTAATTAACCTGTGCCGCGAACTAATGCTCGCCAGCTAACTGCTCTTGATGCCAATGGTCGAATCGACTCAGCGCCATCATCAACAATAAACCGATAGGAAATACGCCCATCACTAAGGCCACTGCATAAGGTGCGGTTAAACTCGTTTGTTGTACGAGTCCAGCGAGAACGGATGCACCGCTCATTTGAATAAAACCTAACATAGCCGCGGCCGTTCCAGCTCGTTCACCGAAGGCCGACAGGGCCATACTGGTCGCAGGGCCAAGTAAGAAGGAAAATCCCACGCCTAACATCAACATGGGCAACATAAAGGCAAACGCTGCCATCATTCCAGTGCTCGGACCGAATTGCTGACCCGCCACAGTGATAGCGGCAGACAGAACGAGTATGGACAGCGCCAAAATCGTTGTCGGGCGATTACCGAGTTTGCGAATGACCAGCGGCGCCGTAAAACAGGCCACGATATTAAACACTGCATTGAAACCGAATAAACCACTGAACATGAGTTCAGAAAGCCCTAAATGCCCAATCAGCCACACAGGCGCATACGACACGTAACACAAAATCGCCGCCATCGCCGACATACAAGCAAAGGCATAAAACAAGAAGTGAGTGTTACCCAGTACAGGTTTGTATCGACCCCAACGGTAAAGCGGCCCTGTGGTAACCGTATTGGCAGGTCGAGTCTCGGGTAAGCGATAACCGACAACGAGCAACATCAACATGGCATATAACGTCATGAAAACGAAGGTTGAACGCCAACCAAATTGCATTGCCAATAAACCACCTAATGTCGGCGCTAATGCAGGAATAACGCAAATGGCACCATTTAAGTAACTGTAAATCTTAGCGCCTTCTTTTTGATCGTAGCAGTCACGCACCGCGCTAAACACCACGATAGAAGTCGAACAGGCGGCTAAACCTTGCAGCAAACGGGCAATCTGTAACCAATGGAACTCGATAGCCGCAGCGGCTAATAGGCTGCTCGCACCGTAGAGTAAGACCCCAAAGATTGCCACAGGACGGCGGCCATAACGGTCGGCTAATGGCCCGATCAACACTTGGCCTAAGCCCATGGCGAATAAAAATAATACGATCGTAGATTGCACATCACTGGCAGATACGGCGAATTCTGCCGCCATAGTTGGCATTGAAGGTAAGTAAATATCGATTGCCAATGGGCTGAGAAGCACCATAGACATCAGGATAGGTAATAGATTGCGCCGCATAAATAATCTCAGTTGATCAGGAAAAGGTATTTCAGTGGGCGCTATTTTAATTAACTCAAGGTATGAACAGAAATGGTATAATTTCCAAAGTAAATTTCCTCTGAGGAATATCTGTGAATATCGACAACTTAGCCAGAATCGATCTTAACTTGCTGGTCATACTCAAAGTTCTGCTAGAAGAGCAAAGCGTTACTCGCGCCGCCAGCCGATTGCATATAAGCCAGTCAGCCCTCAGTAAGAGCTTAAATCGGCTCAGAGAAACCTTAGATGATCCCCTATTTCAGCGCACGGCCCACGGCTTAAAACCGACGGCGCACGCCCTAATTCTTGGGCAAAAACTGCCGAATATTTTGCAAGACTTATATCAACTCACCCAGCCTCCGACCTTCAATCCCGCCAGTAGCAATCGACAATTCTCCTTTGCCATGGTGGAAAGCGCTTATGAAACCTTAATCCCGTATTTTATTGGCCCTATGCTAACCACGGCGCCCAACGTCAAACTTGACTCCTATGTCTGGACCGAAAAATCGATGCAGGATTTACAACAAGGGCAAATTGACTTTGGTATTTCAGGGCGGGACTTGCATCCATTGTCCGATTTTCAGGTGGATCGCCTGCCCGAAGGTATTGCCTATCAAACACTGTTTACCGATCAACAAGTGTGTTTAGTGCGTGAAGACCACCCACTGATGACGGCGCTCACTTCAGACCAATGGAATCTCCCACTCTACCTCGACATGGCCCATGTGCAGGTTCGCTGTGAAGGCAGCGATTGGTGGGCGCTGGATTACTTTCTTGCCGATCTCGGCCATCGACGCCGGATCAGTACGACAGTACCCGATTTTTATGGTGCCGCCAGTGTATGCGCCCACAGCGATTTAATCTTCACTCTGCCCTCGAGCTTTGCACGGCACGCCTGCCAGCTCTATCCGCTTAAGCTACTGCCCTTACCCTTCGAATTTATGCCCATGGCCTATGTATTGTTATGGCATCAAAGAAATGATGAAGATCAAGGGCATAAATGGATTAGAGAAACGATTTGTCAGAGTGTGGCTAAGTTATTTACTCCCGCAGAAATGCTTTAATACCAAATCACTATCAATAAAAAAGCCCGATAAAGCAAAGGCGTTATAGGGCTCTTATCAAAGTGAAGCGCTACAAATAGTGGCTACAGAATAAAGGTCGCGACTTGTGCATTAAGATCATTAGCACGGGCTTTTAATCCACGCGCCTGTGCCAAATCAGCCATGGCCGATGCGGTGATCTCATCGGTCACATCTTTAATCGCAACAGTATTTTGGGTGATTTCACCCGTCACTTGAGTCTGCTCTTCCGCTGCGGTAGCAATTTGGCCTGCCATATCTGAAATCACGTTGACCGCTTGAGTAATTTCTTCAAGGGCTTTTGCCGCCGCATTCGCATCTTCAACACTGTGACCCGCTAATGCTTGGCTGCTTTCCATCAAGCTGACGGCTCTGGCGGTTGTGCGTTGCAGTGTTTCAATCGTGGTATGCACTTCTTGAGTCGAATCTTGAGTACGGCGCGATAGCACGCGCACTTCATCCGCGACCACGGCAAAACCACGGCCCTGCTCACCAGCACGCGCCGCCTCAATGGCAGCGTTAAGCGCCAACAAGTTGGTTTGTTCTGCAATCCCTTGAATCGTCGCTAGAATGCTCGAAATGGATTGAGCGTGACGGCTCAAATCAGCAATGACATCGGTCGCTTGAGTCACTTCATCGGCCAGCGAATTAATTGAGTTACGGGTTTTATTGACTAACTCTTTACCCTGTAAACTGCTCGCTGCAGATTGTTGAGCCGCCGTTGCCGTGTTTTCAGCATTGGCCGCAATCTCATTGGTAGCACTCGCCATTTCTGTCACTGCGGTCGCGACCATAGCCACTTCTTGCTGCTGACGTTGTAGTTCAGTCACCGAGGTTTGTGTGGTGGCCAGACTACGCTCAGCATCGGCATCTAACTCATTCGCTAACTGGCGAATATGGCTGATAAGCTGATGTTGACTACCAACAAAACGGTTAAAGCTATCGGCAAGTACACCCACTTCATCTTGAGTGTCGACTGAGATACGCTGAGTTAAATCACCATTACCATCGGCGATACGCGCCAGTGCCTGCGATACTCGGCTCAATGGACCCAGTAACATGCCAACTAACCAAGAAATCGCTAACACACTCAACAGCAGTACGAGTGCCGATAAACCCAGTTGGGTGAGTAACAGGCTCGACAGTGGCGCTTCTAGCGTTTCCTTATCAAGCACTAACACTAATTCCCAATCTGTATTGGGAATATCAACGCTCCAAACTAACTTATCGCGTCCTTCATTTTCAAAATACATAGGCAACAGAGTACCCGCTGCACGGCTCTGTTCTGGCAAGTTGCGATTAAGATCGTTGTCGATTTCACCTATAGGCTTCATCGTCTTCGCTTGATCTTTATAAGCGATAACCGTGCCGTCTTTGTGCATCATGATGGCATAACCGTTGGCCGGTAACTTCATCCGATTAACGCCGTCAACTAGGCTCGCGATAGATAAGTCACCACCCACAACACCTTGTGTCGTAGGCTGCGCCATAGTCACAACCAGAATGTTATAAGCCACATCCACGTAAGGCTTAGTCAAGATAGGACCGCGTGCACTGATGGCTTGTTGATACCAAGGACGGCTACGAGGATCATAACCAGTACGGTCTACACTCGGATCAGAATCCAGCATTTGCCCCGCTTGGCTCCCAAAATAGGTCAACTGGAAACGGCCAGACGCTTGTGCTTGTTGTAACGTATTTAGGCTATCGCCCTCAACTTTGCTCGCCAGTGCCCCCATAATATCTTGGCGGCCGGCCAACCATTCTTGAATACGCTCAGCCTGCTGCTCACCTAAGCGCTGCACTTGTTCTAGGCTGTTTTTTAACAGCTGAGACTTTTGGCTGGAATAACTTTGCCATGACAACAAACCAATCACGAGTGAAAGGGCTACCACGACGGAGAACAGAATTTTTTGCTTGAGCGAATATGAGTTCATGTTGGCGTCTAATTTATTAACAAAGCAGTGAAACAAGAGGGTGTCTGAGCGAGTTGAACGAACATTTAAAACTAATTTAATAAAGCGGCAAACTGAGTTAAAACTGCAGCTTAATCTGAACTTAATTTTCTCATACTCTGTACAGTTCGCAAAGAAATTGCTCAGATTTACATCAAAAAGATTCGAGCAAAAACATATAATTAACCAACTGTTATTCGAAGCACAACATAGGCGACTACGAGATCACATATCAAGATGATACGTAACAGCCAAATGGCCTCAGAGGTAAAATAAAGTAAATTAATCAAGATTAACGTGACCTAGACGCACTCGCTATTGCACACTAAATGTCCACTGCCTATCGAGGAGTTCTTATGATTTATCAACAGTTCCAACAGAGCCCGCTGCAGACCCGAATTTCTGGCCCACGGGCTTGGTTAGCCATGGCAATTAGCGTTAGCCTTATCTGTTTATCGCTATTTTTATTGCCCTTCGTGCTTTTATTTGGCGCCATTGCGCTCGGTTGTTTAGTCCTGTTTAGCCGTTTTTACATGGCACGTCAGTTGGCTAAATTTAATCAGGCACAGGCAAACGCCAAGCAACACGCCCATGCTGCAGATGAGCCACAGAGCCAGGTTTATGGTTCAGAAACGATTGTTAGGGAATCTAATGCGACCCGCCATCAAGGGCGGACTTTTGAGCATAAAGAGGATGAACACTAGGGCGTGTTGACGTTTAGATATTAGATATTAAATTTTGTTCGCTCTGGCAAGCTAGTGATCGCGAAACGAGGCGTGAAGTGTCGTTATTCTACTCAAATGACGAGTAATGTCTGTGCGCGATTAAGGCTATGAATTTCTGCGGGATCTTGAGTTACTTTAAGTACATTTTTAATTTGTAATGCAAGAGAACGCCAAAGAGGCTCGATAATCTCGGCCTCTTTTTTATTGGCATGTTGGCGCGCCAACTTCAGCAAAGCAGCGGCTCCCACAACATCAATTCGCCCTAACATACCGTCGGCCAGTGCCATACTCAGCTCGATCATCGCAGGCACACTGTGACCATATTTGATCACTTGGCGCAGATAATCCTCAGCCTGAGTCAAATCACTACCAAAGGCATTATCGTCATTGAGCATATGCTGCGCCCGCGTCAGCATGGCATCGAGTTGCCCTTGCTCGGCAGCTTCAGCCATCCAATACTCGCTGGCAATCATATCTCGAGTACAACCGTCACCATTGGCGAGCATTAATGCCAAATGATACTGGGCATGGGGATAGCCCGCTTGCGCGGCTTTGCTTATAAAATGATAGGCTTGAGTCAGATTTTTTTGCTGGTAATGCAGCACACCTAAGTTCGCCATCGCTTCGGTTTGCTCACCCTCAGCGGCGCGCTGTAAGTATTGCTGCGCTAACTTGCTATCGGGTTGAAACGACTCACTGCCGACAAGATAAAAATATCCCAATAACGCCATCGCATTAACGACACCCGCCTCGGCCGCCGTCGCAATCAGCTGCTCACCTTTCGCCACCTCTGGCACACCTTGATAACCGTGGATCAAGGCCACGCCGTGCTCATGTAACGCTTCCATATGCCGAGGCGCCGCAAGGGCAAACCAATAGGCGGCACGGGTAAAACTGTCAGCGGCGCTGATGTGAGAAGTAAGAGGTGAAACGCCAGAAGATTCTGGATTAGATGTGGCTTCAGCTGAAGTGGCAAACTCTTGATCTTGTTGCAGCTCTTGCTCTTTCAGTATCAGAGCCTTGGTCTTAAAGGATATTCCCACTAGATACTGGGCTTCGGCGTCATCTTCCATCACAGCGCGGTAGCATAAATCCTTCGCGGTCATGGCATCAGACGCTTCATAACGATAATCAGGTGCGACTTGGCCTTTAACCTTGGGATACAAGTGTTCGACTAGCGCCAAAACATCTTTAATAGATTTTTGCGCCAGCGCGAGCAATTGCGCTTGAGTCAGGTGATATTTTTCAGGATGAGCGCCGCGGTTACCGTCGGCCCGCAATCGATGCAGCGCGCGAGTCGTCTTAACATCGATAACGCGCTGCTGATTTAGTTGCTCGATCCTATCGTACAGATTCGGACTCGAAAACGCGATTTGCTTATCTTGCCCCAGTAACTCGGTGAGCTTATGGGTAAAACTGCGAATGTGCAGTAGCGACTGAGTCGGCACATCCTGCACATAGCTTTTTGCCTTGAGATAGTCATCACTCAAGGAGGCCGAAAAATCTTGGATAAACTCACTATCCTTAATGACTGTTTTCGTCCCCATGAGTGATTCCCTGCAGGCTGAATTGAGTTTACATTACTCGACGCTTGGTTTTTTCGACACCATATATAAGCGGAACAAAGCCACGTTAACGAATAAGCCAATGAAAGACATAAAGGTATCCGATAGCATTTGCAGCGGTAATCCGCCCATAGAGGCAGCACCTGACAGCATATTACCCACCACTGAAAGTGGCAGATAGAGCATTAATAGTGCAATAGTTCTCAGCACGATAGGACCACTAAAGCTAAAACTGCCCTTGATGGCTTCCAGCGGTGTTAAACGCTCAACCACGACCATAAAGTTCACATAGGCCAAACGGGCGAAGAGATAGAAGCTAATAACCAACCCCACCAGCCACAAAGGACCGAAGGCGGCAAACAGCATCACTGGCGCTAAAATAGCTAAACCAGAAAACACCCCAGCTAATAATAGTGGTGGAACAAAAGGTAGACTTGCCTTCAGCACCATGCCCGCAGAAGGACTATGCCCTTGAGAGCGCAGTTCTAAAAACAGTGTCAGGGCGGCGATTAATACCGAAAAGGTGAGCAGTAACAGCATCATGGCGACCATGTGTGGTGCGCCAAACTGTGGATTTTCAAGATCGACTTTACTCATCTCTACGCCAAGCCACAACTGGATCCCTACTTGGATCAAAAGTAATGGAATCGTCAGCATAGCGAGTTGCGCCAGATGATTACGGAAGAAGTTATAGGCTTCTGACAAAATTGCGGACAGTGACATGCGACTTTCCAAATAATTGAAATGAATTAACACTTAGAATTGCGCTAAGGATACCGAAAATCCCGTAGCAATGCACAGCAGAAATCACCAGTGTGAATCGTAAATCACAGAAAACTACTGCAACAAAAGTTGCAAACCCGCTAAACTGTCCTGCGAACACATGCGCAAACCATCAAAGGACGCTTCCATATGAAACACACTCTTACCCTCTCTATCTTCCTCGGCACTTGTATTTTAGCGGCGCCAGCCAGTGCAGGATGGTTAGATAACTTGGCCGGAACTCAAGCCAAAACTGAAAAAGCGGCCACGACGGCGACAGCAACTCAGTCAAATGATTTGGTTGGCAGCGTCATGTCACAATTAGGTTTAAACCAAACTCAAGCCGAAGGTGGTTTAGGCAGTTTATTAGGCTTAGCGCAATCTAGCCTAGGGACAACCGACTACTCAAAACTGGCTGCCAGCATTCCTAATGCCGATAGCTTGTTAGCAGCAGCGCCTAAATTGGACTCAAAATCAGGCGTTTCTGGCTTGTTATCCAAAGCGGGTGATTTAGGTTCATCACTGCAAGGCAGTGCGATGGTGTTCGACGCCTTTGAAAAATTGGGCATTTCTAAAGATCTGGCGATGCCGATGATCAACATAGCTAAGTCTTACTTGGATACCAATGGCACTGAAGGCACCTCAGACTTACTGATGAAAGGTCTGAACTCGCTACTGTAATCCCGTTTTATCTCACCCTAAGCAATACAGTACTTAGGGTGAACTTTCGCCCCCCAATCGACTCTACCTTAATATTCCCTCCAACATGAGAACCGCCAAATATGATTGCGAAGTTAAGACGATTCTTTGAAGCACATACGCAAGCAGTCTCCCCAGAAGACAAGGCGCATCAACTTAAACTCGCCGCGGCGAGTATGTTACTTGAAGTGGTGTTTGCCGATGATACCTTAACGGCAGAGGAAGAAGCCTTATTGCCTAAGTTACTGACAGATACGCTATCAATGTCAGAAACTGACGCTAAGATACTGATTGATGAAGCCAAAAGCGTGCAAGGTAGCGCGACCTCACTGTTTGAATTTACCTCAGCCATTAACGCTGAATTTAGCCTAGCGCAAAAGCAGCAATTATTGCTCGCGATGTGGCAACTGGCCTATGCCGATGGACAGTTATCCCAATATGAAGACCAAATCATTCGTCGCACCGCTGATTTGCTGTACCTCAAACACAGCGAGTTAATTCAAATGCGCAATCTTGCCATCGCCGCCAATCGACATATTGATCAGGCGCCCCAGTGATTCAACGGTTTAATCAAAGTACTAATCGATTAATCCGTCGCATAAAAAAGCGTGAATGCGAAACGCTATCTCGTTTCACATTCACGCTATAGTCTTAAGACCTTATTGATATTGTCTTTGACTAAAAAATGATTTGTCCTGCCGCGCGATTTACTTAAACCCAACTCACTTAAATCCTAAGCTAAGGCTTTACCGATTTCGAACCCTGAACCGCGTAACTCAGTCAACTTAGTCCGCAATCCACCCATCTCCATTCTTAATCCTTTCTTGGTGGCTAACTGGGATAACCAACTGGTTTTCTCATCATCCTCAATGGTATCCCACTCATCCAACACTTTGTAAGATAGGCATAATAATGCGGCAAGTTTTGAAAATGGGTCCGAATCCTTAGGATGATCTTGATATAAAATACCTTCCACCAACGCTGTGGTGAATTTCCAATTTTTAGCCAGCAATGCGCCGATATCGGGTGAATCATATCCAAGTAACTCACGCTCAAATTCATGCTTATCTTTACCCTGCGCCACGGCTTCAGCAATTTTTGCCGCATCTTTAGGTGACACAGCCGCAATGAGTAAGTCGCCAATACGGTGCAAGATACCGCAGGTAAATGCTTCTTCAGGCATAGCACCACAACGTTTCGCCATTTCTTGGCTATATAGGGCAATCTCAAAGGTTTGCCCCCAAAACTGGGCTAAGTCGATTCCTTCACACTTAGGAACTGCGCCAATTACGGCCGATGCAAGCACTAAAGTACGTAGGGTCTGCATCCCAAGACGCACCACGGCTTCGTCGATCGTACCCACCTCTCGACTGCGTCCATAGTGGGCACAGTTAGCAAGGCGTAATACCCTCGCGCTGATTAAGGGATCGTGTGCAACCTTAGTGGCAATACTTTTTACTGTCGCATTATCATCATTGACTGCGTCTAATAGTTCACTGATCGCCTTGGGTAACCTGGGTAATTCATCCACTCGATTGAGTAACGCAGCTGAATCCATTTTTATGCTCCTTCTGTATGAATGATCAAAATATAGAACACAAACTAGCGCCTCGCTCGCGAGATATAATTAAATATCAGTAATGTGCAATCCTTCTGCGACACCTATTACCGGCCATCAAACTTAAGGTTTACCTCTTTATTTCATTCAATTTAATCACACTCAATCATATCCAGTTACGAAATCCACTCAGCCATACAAAAAAGCCCCGAACTCTAATAACCATAAAGAGTTCGGGGCTTTCTTAATTAACCCATCATTTTGATTTCGCCCCAGAGGAGCCGAATATTACTCAGGAATCGCTAAACCTTGTTTGCGGCTGATATGAGTCTTTTGCCACCACAGAAATGGCGCCACCACTAATATCAACACCAACACATAGGACATGCTCGCACCTAGGGCAAAACCTAATGCCAAGCAAAACGCACAACCCAGCGCTACTAGTGGCCAATTATGGCGCGGTAATAACTTAGCTGCCGCTAACATAGCCATCAAATAGATCACCACAAATACACCGTTGCTCCATGCAATAAGGTGTTCTAACTCTTGTCCAGTAAGATAAGTCAGCACTATCACGCTTGCCATCACAGATAACAGTGCAGCCAGTGCGCGAATAGGTACGCCGTGGGCATTCTTCACCGCAAAAAAGCGCGGCAAAATGCCTTCACAACTAAAGCTCCACACTAAACGTGCCGCACTGGCCGAATACACGTTCACGGTTGCCAATCCACTTGCAATCCCCAACACGCCAATCACTTGCGCGCCGTAACCACCGAGCAACTGATCAAACACGCCGATCATAGCGACGCTTTTATCCGTCGGCACTAACAGTAGCAATAGTGTACAAGCCACATAAATGACGCCCACCAGCACAGTACCCATCATCATAGCGGGGATCATATCCTGCTGCGGACGACGAAAATCATCGGCCAGATGGGTCATCGCTTCTATACCCAAGAAACTCCAAAAAGCGATGCCAGCAGCAATCATCACGGTTGGCATTTCAGGCATACCATGGCTGGCGAGTGTTGTCAGATGACCGGGCTGAAAACTGCTTGCGCCAAATAAGAGGACAACGACGGCCACTATGCACAGCGTTAAGCCAAATTGCAGCTTGGCCGACACTTGAATGCCCCTTAAATTAATCAGTAACAGGCCAAAAATCACTAATACTTCAACACCGACCTTGGCCCAACCCGATATCGGCATTAAGGCATTCACAAACTGAAAGGTCATCAAAATCGCGGCGGGGGCGCCCATGGGCACAACCAGTAAAAAGATCAGTCCAATTGTTCGACCAGCGGTGCGACCAAAGGCTTTTTCGACAAAGTAAGCGGGGCCAGCAGCATGGGGAAATACACTCGCTAAACGACCAAAAACCAGCGCCACAGGAATAATGGCTAAGGTGAGCAATATCCATGCGACTAGCGCGCCAGATTGCGCTTTTTCAATTGTCATCTGAGGCAAAATAAACACCCCAGTACCAAGCAAAGTGGTCGCCATCAGACCCGCACCTTGCCAACGACCTATAGTTCCGCTATTTGAATTCATCTGTTAATATTCTGTGGTATTTGAGCTGTCAGTATAGTGAGATTTTGCCCCACAATCTGCCGTTAATTTCAGTGTTCTCCACGTCCAATACCGGCAAAATCACGGCAAATAGCGTTATTTCCATCAAAATGACGGCCAGCTTAAGGTGTGGTGAAATTATAAGCTCAAATACTCAGTAAATTCTGTTGCCATTCAAACCAATGGCAAAATTGCACACAGATCCAATATAGCCATTTTCACTGGAGTCACCCTTGGATAAATTCGATACGGCCATCATTCATAGTTTGCGTCAGGATGCACGCCAGAGCGTGTCGAATATTGCCGAACAGGTGAACCTTTCCCGCAGCGCGGTAGCCGAGCGGATTAAAAAACTCGAACAGACTGGGGTGATCCGTGGCTATCAAGTGCTCTTGAGTGAGTCGCAAAAAGAAGGGGTATCGGCTTACTTCGAAATCCAGCATCAATGTCCACGTTGCGCCGACGTAGTACACGTATTCCAAGCGATCCCCGAAGTGATCACTTGCCGTGGTATTTCCGGTGATATGGATTTACTCGTGTACGTGCATGCCCCCTCAATGCGCCGCCTGCATGAGATCCGTGAATATATCGACACGCACACTGATATCATCAAGATCAAAACCCATGTGGTGATGAGTGAGTGGATTAATAATTTAGGCGAGTAAGTTAAATCGAGTGGCCCTAAAGCAAGAAACGCCACCCTAAGGAATAGAGGTGGCGAGGCCCATTTGGAGGCAGGGCAAAATATTGAAGTGTAAAATATGGCATCCTTGCCCAGCGACCTCCCTGTTACACAACCAACCGCGACTAGACTTACCCCTTGAGAGCTCAGCCAGCGCCGCAAGGGCCTCATCTACAATGTTTTCCTTTGACATTGTTTCCGCGATCCGTCGATTTCCTTGGTTCTTATCATCTTGTTCGTCTTGAATGAAGCGTTCGCACCTTAAGCGATCGTCATTTGTCCTGTGTACAGTATGAAGTTACGCAGCAACAACACCCCGATTAAGCTCAAGCAAGCCGTCCCTGCTACATAAGCCCATTTACGTTTCGACGTCGTGGTCATAAACAGGTTCATCGCTAACGGGCCTGATAAACCGAGTCCGATAATCCCTACCCAGAAAATCCAGCCCCAGAAGCCATAACCTAAGGCATTAAAGGCGGCAATTTCACTCTGTCCACCTGTTAGTACTAAGCCCATAAAGAAGGTAAAAATCAGCACGATTTCGACTAAAATTAGTGGAATTTCAACCTTGTGGATAAAGTGCACCTCTTTGTCATTCGGTTTGCCATTCATCAACACGCCACCGAGTAAAGAAGATGCCGCACCGGAAGACAGCCCTGATGCCAAGAACAGTAAAGGCAGCACAGGATTTTTCAGCATGGGATAACCAGGTAACGCCGATAACAAAAAGCCGGTATACGCGCCCAATGCTAAGGATAGAATCACCAGTAACCCAGTAATCGTCGCCTCAAACCGAGCTAGCAAAGCCGTCAGTTTAAGGACGATAGGGAAACGCGATTCACACCAAGCATCGACAGGTTTGCGGAAGGTTAACCCTATCCACATAAACATAAACACTTGGTAAATCAGCAGAATCAGTACGCCCATCGACATCACAGATTTAGGATTGTAAAACACCAAAATCTTCCAGAAATCGAGGGGTTTAGTTAAGTCTGCGACCAATATGCCTAAGCCTGCCATCACGGCGACTGGGGCGACAATACAGGCGGCTCGCACAAAGCCAGACTGATAGGCGTTTTGCTTCAAAACAAAATGTTTCAACAGTACGGCGAAGAACATAGCCCCTGCTGATACACCCGCCAAAAACAGGTAGATCGCAATCGGCCAATGCCAGACTAAGGTATCAAAATGTAGGGCACTCATAGTATCACCTCCCCGGATTTCGCCAGGATACGGAACAACTTAGGTCGCGTTCCGAGGGCGACTTTCGCGCGTTGAGTTGGATTAGCGCGCAGCACTTGTACTAACTCAGACGTCGGATCTTTTAAATTACCGAACACTAACGCCTTAGTCGGACACGCCTCAACGCAGGCAGGCTGTTTTCCTTGAGCGAGATTCGTCTCACGGCAGAAATCACACTTATCCGCCGCGTGGGTGACTGGGTTAATAAAGCGAATTTTGTAAGGGCAAGCCGCAATACAATATTGGCAGCCGACACATTTCCACGCATTGACTGACACTATGCCGGTTTCTTTATCAATAAAGGCAGCACCCGTTGGGCACACGTTAACACAAGGTGCGTCTTCACAATGCTGGCAAGAGATACGGCTGAAGTGATAATACTCATTCGGATACTCACCGAACGGTCCGGTTTGCTCAATCCTGACTCGAGAAACGCCTTCTGGCACTTGATTGGTTTCACGACATGCCACTTCACATGCGCGGCAACCAATACACTTAGTTTCATCATGAATCATCGCATATTTAATATCTGACTCTGCTTTAGCACCTTCAGCGGCATTCACTGTGGCGAGCAGTGATGCGCCCGTAGCGCCAGCAAATAAGGCACATGTGCCTTTTAGAAATCTTCTTTTTGAATTTTCCATAACCTACCCCTACTGGCCACTATGGCAATTGCGGCACAGCTCACTGCGAACTTTTGGCGTCATATCCGCCATAGGTTCGGTTGGGCTATGTAATTTATGACAGGCAGCACAGGGCACTTTTTGTGCGTGCACATTATGCGTCCACTCGGTTTCACCCAGTTTTCGCTGGGTATGGCACTTGTGACAAACGGCGAGCTGAGTATCAAGCTCCGAGCCATCTTTCATACCAAACACCACGATATCATTCGGCTTTTTAGGGTGGTCGCCTTTTTCACCATGACAGGTTGAACAGGTCATTTTCATCGCATCTTGGCCGTGATGCCCTAACATTTGACCGTTACGTTTGTGGCACTTCATACAAGTCGTGTCACTGTTAATTTGAAAGGCCGACTCGGCACTTGTCGCACCAAAGCTTAAAAGCAATGCAATTGCACCCAAGCGAATCGACCACAGCCATTGTCTTTTGGACATAGGGAGTCCTCACATTTATTTTGGGAAGGGAGAAGAGGAGTGTCAGGGTTCGGAGTTACCCGAACCCGACGGTCGGATCAGACGGCTAACGCTTGCTTTAGGCTCTGTGTATCCCACTGTTTATGTTGGTTCATTTCAATAAAGTTGATATTGAACTTACTAAACAGCTTTTTCATTGGCGAGTTGTGTTCTTTGCCAAAATCACTGATCACCATTTTCACTTCAGATGAGTCATGATCTATTAACACATAGTCTAGTCGGCACTCGTGATTTAAATCAGCGTCATGCTGGTCCATTTCAAATACGGTGTCTAGCGGGACATTACAGCAAACATCGTATTTGCCTTCCACTACGGTTTTTAACGATTTAAAAAAGTTAAAACTTTGTTTATCGAACAGTACTGGTTTAAGTTTCATTTCATGATGCTCTGCCTCATCGGGGCCTGCTTTAAAAAACTTAATGCAGGTCATGACGAACATGACAAAAACAAATGGCACTGCTACAAACAGCACGAAATACATAAACGCATAGCTGAGAATGACTGAAGTATTCATAACGCCTCCAATAACCTATTTATTTTTTGTTATCTCTTTTAACGCAACTTTAGTATTAACGTGAAGCGTTTTATTTTTTTTGAACACGATCACATTTAACAATGGCAATTTAATAATAAACAACAAGTTAAGAATTCGATCTCATTACCATTTAGCGCAAATCTTGAATGTAAAAATAGATAATTGATAATCGCCAATGTGAAATTCAATTAAATGAATTTCACCTTTTAAAATTCCAAATTTATCTTTATCACATTTTGAAATATAAAAAACATTAAATCTAAAAACGACACTAGCAGACTGCGATATTATAGTTTTGAAGTTGAGATATGTTTCACATTAAATTTATTTAATGACGCCATAATTAATCGTTCTTTAAAGTATTTGCTCGATAAAAGGGATATAAAAAATGCACATTAGTAACATGGATGGCCTGGATATTCTGAGTTTGAAAATACTCGTTTCATTATATGAGAACAAGTCTGCAACTTATGTCTCTAAGGCTCTTGATATTCCGGCTCCTAAAATAAGTCGTAGCCTTAAAAATCTACGGGAAATTTTTGGTGATGAACTTTTCATTCGTCGTAAATACGGACTATTCCCTAATGAGTTTGCGACCCATTTATATCCAATCGCGAAAGAAGCCATTGAATGTACTGATAAGTTTCATAAGGCCAGAGCCGCAAATGCTAACTTAGTAAAGACGCATATAGAAATTGCAGCTCCCGGCTTAATTGCTTACGCTTTTCCGAAAGCATTAATGCAAGCCATTAAAGATGAACAGAAGCTGATGCACATTAATATCACGCCTTGGTCTATGCACACGACCCAAGATATTGTTAACGGCGATACTACACTGGGCATTTGCTGTAATAAAAGTACGGCAGATGTGGCCGCCTTTGGTGATAAACTCCTGACGACCACTTTGCAACGCATGGATAAGGTTTACCTTATTGCGAGCCGTAATCATCCTATTTTCAAACGAGAAATTACTTTAGAGACGATTGCAGAATATCCCTACGTCAATACCGACCTCGGTAATCCCAGCTCTAAGCTCAGTCCTTACCAAGAGTTTTGCCTGAAGAGCAACATTAAACTCAATACTGAAATTACCATTACCAGTATTTCAAGTTTGTTTGAATACCTAGGTGAAAGTCAGGCGCTGTCGTTATTACCCTACCGCGTGGTTTACGAGATGGTGAGTGATGTGGCTGAGCTGCACACATGCCAACTGTCACAACACGAAGCCGAACGTTTATATGCTCATACTGAAGCGCCAACCATTTTCTTAGTGCAAAAAAATCAGCCAAGCAAAGTGAATGATGATTTAGTGTGGCTAAGTGGACAGATTAAAAAGATTGTTGACCATATTATTTAGCCCAAAGCAGCTTGCACAACCCATAGACTAGCCACTGTACAGAGGTGATAGGCATCCCTTGCCTTAGCTTAGGCTCCACCTCAGCCCCCATACAAACCCGCCGAGAATTGTTAAGCCAAGCATACATCTTGGGGCATAAACACGTTACACTAAGCCCATCTTTATCCTAATAGATTCAGCTATGCGGACCGAAAATACAGCCACTCTTAATCTTATTTGGGGCGCCCTTATTCTTGAGGAGTTAGCACGTCTTGGCGTGCAACATGTGTGTATGGCACCGGGCTCGCGCTCGACGCCGTTAACCCTCGCCGCCGCCCAGCAAACTAAACTCCAGCGTCACCTGCATTTCGACGAACGTGGACTCGGCTTTATGGCCTTAGGTCTGGCAAAAGCCAGCCGCGCACCGGTCGCTATCATTACCACCTCGGGCACCGCAGTCGCTAACTTGTATCCTGCGATTGTTGAAGCTTGGCTAACCCACGTGCCTTTGATCGTCTTAAGCGGCGATCGTCCACCCGAATTACTCGGCTGCGGCGCCAATCAAGCCATAGTCCAACCGGGAATTTTTGCTCATTACGCTACCCAAGTGAATTTGCCAACGCCGGATGCGCATATCGCACCGCAGGCGTTGCTCACCACAGTGGATGAAGCGGTGGCGAATCAAACCCGTCCGGTGCACATCAACTGCATGTATCGCGAGCCCTTGTACCCGAGTGAACTCAGTGGCGTGATTCTCGATGCCGAATCGCCTTACCTCAAACCACTGCAAACTTGGCTGCAACTCGCCCGCCCGTATACTCAATACGGCAAGAGCAAACAGCTGAGCAGCCCCAGTGACGATGCCATCATGCGGTTCGTCCACGGTAAAGGCGTGATCGTTGTCGGCACACTCACACCCGAGCAAGATCCACAGCAGCTTATCGCGTTATCGCAAAAAATTGGCTGGCCTTTGCTTACCGATGCCCAGTCGCAACTGCGCCAACATCCCGCGGCAATAGGCAATATCGACCAACTGCTACAACATCCAAGGGCACGCAATCTATTACAAGAAGCGGATCGTGTACTCGTATTCGGCGGGCGTTTATTGTCAAAACGGGTGATCGGTTATCTTGCCGAGCAAAATTGGCACAGCTACTGGCAAGTGTTACCCGAGCAAGACAGGCTAGATCCGAGTCACAATGCGAAGCACATTTGGCATGCTAATGCAGAGCAGTTTGCGGCCTTGAACTGGTATCGTTCATCCTCGGCGAACTGGGCGAATACCTTAATCACCTATAACGATGAATTGCATCACTTATTTGTGCGTAATATCGATCAAGGGGAATTTGGTGAAGCGCAGGTGATACGCGCTATCGCCAACACTCGTCCCTTAGAACAGCAGCTTTTTATCGGCAACAGTCTGCCTGTACGCTTGTACGACATGTATGCCCCTGTCAGTTGCTGCACAGCGACCACTTATACCAACCGTGGCGCCTCGGGCATTGACGGCTTGCTCGCCACCGCCTGCGGCATTGCGGCCCACAAAGGCAAACCTACCAGCTTGATCATCGGTGATTTATCACAATTGCACGATCTTAACTCGCTGGCCATCGCCAAAGGCTTAAGCAGCCCGCTGGTGATCGTGATCCTCAATAACGATGGTGGCAATATCTTTAACTTATTGCCGGTTCCCAATGAACAAGTCCGCAGCGATTATTATCGACTCAGCCACGGCTTAGAATTTGGCTACGCCGCAGCCATGTTTAATTTGCCCTATAATCAAGTGGATAATTTAGCTGATTTTCAAGATAGCTATAATGAAGCGCTGGATTTTCAGGGTGCTTCGATCATTGAAGTCAATGTGAGCCAAAACCAAGCCAGCGACCAAATCGCCGCGCTCAACCTTTGGGTGAAACAAAGCTAATGCCAACCATGGCCCGTTACGGCGATCCTTCACTACCGAGCTTAGTGCTACTGCATGGCTTTTTAGGCACTAAGGCCGACTGGTTGCCGTTAATGCCTGCGCTAAGCCAGCACTTCCATTGTATTTGCTTAGATCTGCCGGGCCATGGAGATAATCAAGCTGAAGGGTCGACTGAAGCTAAACTCGATTTCGACTTTTGCGTCGAAAACATAATAGCGCGGCTCGATAGCCTTAATCCAAGTCCCGAACCGTTTCATCTCTACGGTTATTCCTTAGGCGGGCGTATTGCCTTGCACCTTGCAAAAGCCTATCCGCAGCGCTTGTTAAGTCTGAACCTCGAATCCTGCCATCCTGGGCTGGTAGACCCGCAAGAAAAAACGGCCAGAACCAAGAATGATACCCAGTGGGCCGAGCGTTTATTGCATCTGGCTAGCAAAGATTTTTTAAACTTGTGGTATCAGCAGCCCGTATTTGCCGACATGACTGCGGCCAAACGTAGAGCATTAATCAAGCAGAGATCTGCCGTCTTAGATCAGCATCCCAAACAGCTGCTTAAAGAGGTATTCTTAGCTACTTCACTTGCGCGCCAAGCATCGATGTGGGATGTGCCTTTGCAGCTTGCCTGTGAATGCCATTTCTTTGCGGGCAGCCAAGATGCCAAGTTTCACGCCCTCGCCCAAGAGTGGCAATTACACGCACCTATTCTCGTCCATAATATTAGCGGCGCCGGACACAACATACACCAAGCAGCTCCCGAGGCATTAATAGCAACAATAGTTAAACTGCTTGGGTAAATAACAGAATTAAAATGTAGGAAATATATGATCTTAACTTCGCTTAACCTGTATCAATATCGACTACCGCTCGATGTATTATTGCCCGTAGGCAAGCAACGCATCGACCACAGGGCTGGGTTAGTATTGCAAGCCTGCGCCAGCGCTAATGTTGGTAGTGAGTATAAACAAGTCGAAGTTGAAATCGCCCCACTCTCTGGCATAGATGTCGATGAACAAGTCTTAGTGGGATTTAGCCGCGAAACACTGGCTCAAGTGCAAACGGCGTTAACTGAGCTATTGCCCCTACTCTGCGGTCAGCATATCGATACCCTTCTGGATTACGCCGAGCAAAGTCCTTACCCTTCCTTGGCCTTTGGTTTAAGTCTGTTGCATGCCAAATTAATGGGTAAGCTCGATGCTATCCGCCCACAAACTGCCACAGTCCCTTTGATTTATCATCCAACGGATGCGGGCAAAGACCTGCTCGATAACAAGATTGCGGCGCTCGGCATGCATGTTCATTCGGTGAAAGTTAAAGTCGCGCAGACCTCAATCGAAGACGAGCTGAGTCTGATTTATGGCATTTTACGCACCCGCTCCGATCTCAAGCTACGTTTAGACGCAAACCGAGGGTTTACACTAGAACAAGCCATCGAATTTGCCGCTTGTCTGCCCCTAGACACAATCGAATACATAGAAGAGCCTTGCCAGAATCCACAGGATAATCTGGAATTTTATCAAGCGATTGGCATGCCCTACGCCCTCGATGAATCGCTTAACGATCCCGATTATCAGTTTGCGATGCACAATGGCCTAACAGCGCTCGTCATCAAACCTATGCTGCTCGGTAGTATTGAAAAGCTAGCTAATTTAATCGAGACGGCGCAAAGCTATGGCGTGCGTTGCATTATCAGTTCGAGTCTTGAAAGCAGTTTAGGCATTAGCGATCTGGCCCATTTAGCCGCGATTCTCACTCCCGATGAAATCCCAGGACTCGATACCCTCAGCGCCTTTAGCCAAGATTTAATCGTGTCATCGGGTAAAAAACACTGCCTTACTCTGGCGCAACTTGAGCCTATTGCACAACACGCCATTGATTCAACGCCGCAAAGTGATGTTGGTGTAGCCAAGCGTGAGGAAAACTAGTTTGTCTGACAAACGCCTATCGAAGTCGCTAGCACTGTCACCCCTGCACCAAGCCGCGCTGGCGTTTCCACAGCTGACGGCCATCAAGTTGGCGGGGCAAGACATTCGTTACTCTGAGCTTTGCCAGCGCGTTATCGCTCTAGGTCAGCAGCTAAGAGCAGCAGGTCTTACAGAGGGTGAGCCACTTGCCTGTGTTGCAGTGAATAATCTCCAGATGATTTGCCTCTATTGGGCCTGCATCGATATCGGAGCGATTTTTTTCCCAATATCACCTCGTTTTCCTCTCGCACAGATCCAAGGTTTAATCGATGGACATCAGATCCGCTATGTGTGGCGGGCTGAGATTTCTGATCTGCAGAATTGCAGCCAACTAGCCTTAGATTTTAATCGCCTCAGTAAAGAGTCAGCTCAGCCTGTCGATATTACCCGCCCTGCCAATGTGATTTTAACGTCGGGTTCTAGCGGTTTTCCAAAAGCGGCGATCCATTGCTTAGCAAACCATATTGCCAATGCCGAAGGCGCTCGCAGCTTAATCGCGCTCAAACAAGATGATGCTTGGCTGCTCTCCTTGCCCTTATTTCATATCGGCGGTCTAGCGATATTAAACCGCTGTGCCCTAGTCGGTGCCACTGTTGTTATGCCAGACCAAGCGCTAAGTCTTAGTCAGCAAATTGACCAAGATAAGCTGACCCATCTCTCTTTGGTGCCAGCACAACTGAGCAAGTTATTAGCCGATACAAGCAGCAAACTTAAAAGCATCAAAGCATTATTACTGGGAGGCGGCGCAGTCTCATTAGACTTACTCGCGCAGCTTAAGCAACGCAATATCGCCAGCTACACGAGTTACGGCATGACAGAAATGGGCTCGCAGATCACCACAGGCCGCGCGTTAAGCGACGGCAGCAGTGGCAAATTACTCCCCAAGCGTGAGCTTAAAATCGAAGACAGTGTGATTTGGGTGCGCGGCGAATGCCTGTTTATCGGCTACCTCACCCCAGAGGGAATACAAGCTGGCGTGGATCAAGAAGGCTGGTTTTATACTAAAGACAGGGGCGAATGGGACGAAAATGGCAATCTACACATCCTTGGTCGCGTCGATAACATGTTCATTTGTGGCGGCGAAAATATCCAACCAGAAGAAATCGAAGCCGCGCTTAAACAGCACCCACAAATAGATGATGCTATCGTTTTCGCCATCCCCGATGCACAATTTGGCAATCTCCCCGCCGCTATCCTTCGCGGCAGTTTAACTCATCACACAGAGTCGATTGCCAATGAACTCGAATTGTTCCTCGCCGAAAAAATCGCCCGCTTCAAACGCCCAAGACAATATTATGTATGGCCAGAAAATCATGAGCAGACAGGGCTGAAAGTAAATAGAAAAGCCTTGATAGCTAATCTTGTTAAACACTGACAACGTCATCAAGCCAAATTTCACCCATAAAAAAACCTGCCGTAGCAGGTTTTTTTATGGCTAAATCACAGTCACCTTACACGTGATGTGACTTAGGCTTCCATGCAAGCTTTCAGCTTGTTCATGGCATTTTTCTCAAGTTGGCGAATACGTTCAGCCGACACTTGATAAGTCTCTGCAAGTTCTTGCAGTGTGGTTTTATCGTCATCTAACCAACGGGCGCGCAGAATATGCTGGCTGCGTTCGTCTAAGGTTTTGATGGCCGATAATAAACGACCTTGGGCATTCGATTCCCAGTTGTCGTTTTCAATGTTTTCCGCTAAATCCGATGAATGATCTTCCAAATAATGGACTGGGGCAAAATCATGCTCCTCGTCTTGATCATTGGTTAAATCAAATGCCGGATCTTGCGCAGCCATACGTGATTCCATTTCGGTCACATCGGCCTTAGATACACCTAAATTTTCAGCCACCATAGTGACTTCTGCATCGCTGAACCAACCTAAGCGTTTTTTCGCTTTACGGATGTTAAAGAACAACTTACGTTGCGCTTTAGTGGTCGCGACTTTAACAATGCGCCAGTTTTTCAGCACATATTCATGAATTTCAGCTTTAATCCAGTGCACAGCAAAAGAGACGAGACGCACGCCAACATCCGGATCGAAGCGTTTAACCGCTTTCATCAAGCCTATGTTGCCTTCTTGGATCAGGTCTGCCTGTGGCAAACCATAGCCTGAATAGCCCTTTGCAACGTGCACTACAAAACGTAAGTGCGACATAATCAGTTGCTTCGCAGCTTGTAGATCACCAGTTTCCTGTAAACGCTTGGCCAACTCATACTCAGCCTCAGCGTCCAGCATGCTGATGCTAGTCACTGAATGGATATAAGCTTCTAGACTACTGGCGCCCTGTGGGACTGTCAGTGCCATTGATTGCGTTTGAAAGGTCATTCGCTCTCCTACATTTATCAGACTGCTTACGAGTGCATTCTAAGGTTCAATAACAAAATACCCTAAGAATAAGCTCACGAACTATCGGCTAATTGACAGAGTATGTCAACCTCAGCTCGTTTGCGGATACCCTTTTTACCTCGCTGAAGTAGACATTGCAAGTGAACAAAAGTTCATTCCTCAGCATTTTTTTCATCACTTTTTTTAGTTTAATCGACTGATTATTATGAAGGTTCAATCGAGCGTAAATGCTGGCGTACAGACAAATACGAACCTAACCAACCTAAAAATGATGCCAGTCCAACCAACTGCAACAGTTCAGTAAAAGTGAGTGATTTCATCTCTAGCTGACTGCCATACAAGCCCAGTAGCTCGGCAAGGGCCGAATCGAGATACCAGACTAATAAGTTAATGATCAGCCAGGCCAATATGCCTCCAATCACTCCATACCAAATCCCAGTGTAGAGGAATGGACGTTGGATAAAGGCTTCAGTTGCCCCGACGAGCTTCATCACTTCAATTTCGCTGCGTCTATTCATAATTGCTAAGCGAATGGTATTACCTATGACTAGCACAACAGCCAGCACGAGTAATGCGGCAATCGCCATCACAGTACGTTCGAGTAGGCGCACTACTGCCTGTAACCGCTCTAGCCATTCGATGTCTAAGCGGCCAAAGCTAATCTCAGGCTCGCGTTCTAGCTTAGTTAAGAGTTCACGGGCTCCCACTGGCGTTGAATAACGTTGCGTAGGCGTGACAGTAATAACCGAAGGTAACGGGTTTTTATCTAAATAGGCCAAAGCTTCACCAAAACCAGATAAGCGTTGAAACTCTTCTAGGGCTTGGTTTTTATCAATATATTGCACTTTATCCACTTCGGAATAAGTGCGAATCCGCGTCAGCAGGCTCTGAATCGTTTGCTCGCTGCGATTGTCTTCGATAAACAAAGAGATCTCCGCAGCACTGTTCCAAGAGCTGGTAATGGTCTCAGCGTTTTTCACTAACACTTGCAAAGCCGCAGGCAAGCTCAGGCTCACTCCCAATACCGCCATCGTCATCACGGAAGACACTGGATTGCGCCAGAGTTCTCCCATACTCGCCATCGCTTGCTGTGCGTGACGAATAAAGAACATCACAATCCGCCCAGACAGAGGTAACTTACTGCGGGTTAATTTAGCGCTGTCGCTCATTGCCCTTCACCTCTATTGGTCGATACGCGCGTATGCACACTAGGATGTAATTCCTGTGCGCCCAACATACGACCCTGTTTGAGGGTGAAAGTGCGATATTTCATCCGCGCGATTAAGCCTAAATCATGGGTCGCGATTAACACGCTGGTTCCTGCATCGTTGAAGGTTTCAAACAGACGCAAAATATCCATCGATAATTTAGGATCTAAGTTACCCGTTGGTTCATCGGCGAGCAGTAAGGGCGGCTTGTTCACAATCGCACGGGCAATGCCGACGCGTTGCTGTTCACCGCCGGACAACATAATCGGGTTATGACGTTCTTTGCCATATAAACCCACCATGTCGAGGGCGCCGGCCACTCGCTTACGGATTTCACCGTGGGAGAAACCTTCAATCACCAAAGGCAAGGCCACATTGTCGAACACGCTTCGGTCCATCAATAGGTGATGGTTTTGGAAAATCATGCCGATATTGCGTCGCAAATAAGGCACATGCTTAGGGCTGACTTTGGCGATGTCGTGGCCATTGATGGCGACACGACCGGTCGTCGCCCGCTCGATAACCGTGATTAATTTCAACAGCGTACTTTTACCCGCACCCGAGTGGCCGGTTAAAAATGCCATTTCACCTTGTTGTAGATGAAAATTCACATCTTCCAGCGCCATTTGGCCGCCAGGATAAATCTTACTGACCTGCTGAAAATCAATCATAAATTAGCTATCCGCTTTTTCTTGAGTGAACAAGGCATCGATAAATTCTTTCGAATTGAAGGTACGCAAATCATCAATTTGCTCACCCACGCCTATGTAACGGATCGGAATATTAAACTTGTCGGCAATCGCAAACACCACGCCGCCCTTAGCCGTTCCGTCTAACTTGCTGATGGTAATACCCGTTACACCTACGGCTTCTTGGAATAATTGCGCTTGGCTAATCGCATTTTGCCCCGTGCTCGCATCTAGTGTCAGCATGACCTCATGCGGCGTATCTGGGTCGAGCTTTTTCATCACTCGCACCACTTTCTTCAATTCTTCCATCAAGTGCGCTTTGTTTTGCAGACGACCCGCAGTGTCGGCAATCAACACATCCACTTTACGGGCTTTAGCCGCTTGCAAAGCATCGAACAGTACAGAGGCACTATCGGCACCCGTATGTTGGGCAATCACAGTAATATCATTACGTTGACCCCAAACCTGTAACTGTTCTACCGCAGCTGCACGGAAGGTATCGCCCGCGGCTAACATAACTGACTTACCTTGGCTCTGATATTGTTTGGCTAATTTGCCAATAGTGGTGGTTTTACCCACGCCATTAACGCCGACCATTAAGATCACAAATGGGCCATTTGCATTGTCTGGCACTAACGGAATAGCGACAGGATCGAGCGTCTTCTGCATCTCTTCCCGTAACAAGTCATATAAAGCTTCAGCATCTTTCAATTGCTTACGCGATGCTTGCTCGGTCAAATTCTTGATCAAACGCGTGGTTGTTTCGACGCCAACGTCGGCGATTAGTAACTGTTCTTCGAGTTCTTCAAACAGATCATCATCGATTTTCTTGCCGCGGAATAGGCCGATAAAACCACTGCCAATATTCTCGCTGGTACGCATCAAGCCGCGTTTCAAACGAGCAAATAGCCCTTCTTTAACGGGTCTCGCCTGCGGCTCTGGCTGTAATTCAGTCACGGGCCCAGCGGTTTGCGTAGCTTCGGCCTGCTGTTGCGCTAACGCTTCAGCTTGCTCACGTGCTAATGCTTCAGCAGCGAGTTGCTCCGCAGCTAACACTTCAGCGGCTTGTTCGGCGGCAACACGAGCACGTTCAGCTTCCTCGGCTGCAGCTTGTTCAGCCGCGAGTCGTTCAGATTCTAACTGAGCAGCCGCCAGTCGTGCCGCTTCAGCTTGTTGCTCGGCTAAACGTTGAGCTTCGATTTGTGCTTGCTCATGTGCAATACGCTCGGCTTGCACTTTCGCAAGTTGTTCCGCTTCTAACTGAGCAGCCGCCAGACGCGCCGCTTCGGCTTGTTGCTCGGCTAAACGCTGGGCTTCGATTACTGCTTGTTCTTGGACAATACGCTCGGCTTGCGCCTGCTCGGCAGCTAACTGTTCTGCTGCCAGCTTTTCTGCGGCCGCTTGAGCCTCTGCCTCAGCAGCTAAACGTTGCGCCTCTGCGCGTTCCTGTTCTAAACGCTCTGCTGCTTCAGTGTCTTGTGTTGGAGTAACAACTGGAGTTTCAGCGACGACCTCATCTTGTGACTTATCTTTACGAAACCAGGAGAAAAAACCTTTCTTTGCCATGTGTGATTCCAGCGCTCTACTTCAGTGTTGAATTTTGAATAAGACCCTGATGTTATACCAGATTGCCTCGGCAATTACGCCCAAAAAGTCGGCAATTAGCTAAGCTCACTCAGCCTTCTCACCTTTTAGTGAGACTTTGATATAAAATAGTGGCCTTTATTAAGGTGGCATAGTCTACCACTTTCTTTCTTCAGGCAAAATCACGGGGGCACTTTGGTTAAGAATCGAACGGTCAAAAATAATGTGACCAAAAGTCCAACAGCCAAAAATAAACCCGGTAGCGGTCAAGTGCGGATCATCGCGGGCCAATGGCGTTCGCGTCGTTTACCTATTCAAGATCTCGAAGGTTTACGCCCGACAACAGACAGAGTGCGCGAAACCCTGTTTAACTGGCTTGCCAATGACTTAGTTAATGCGCGAGTGCTCGACTGTTTCGGCGGCAGCGGCGCTTTAGCTCTCGAAGCCCTATCTCGCTATGCCAGTTTCGCCAAGATTATCGAGTTGCAACGCGGCGCAGCCATGCAATTAAAAGAAAATCTGCAAACCCTAAAATGCGACAAGGCCGAAGTGCTCAACGCCGATACTTTAGTGGTGTTGCAAAGGGGCTGCGAGCAAGGTTTCGATGTGGTGTTTATCGATCCGCCCTTTCGCAAAGGATTGGCAGAAAAGACCATTCAACTGCTCGATACTCAAGCTTGGCTCAATGATGGCGCGCTGATTTATGTCGAGATCGAATCTGAATTAACCCAACTGGCCATTCCACCTTGCTGGCACGCCTTGAAAGAAAAGAATGCGGGGCAAGTGAGTTACCGCTTATATCAATATCAAGCCGAAAACACTGCCGAGCCTATCGAAGATGAAAGCCATGCCCTTGCTGATTAACCTAGGTAAAGCCATTACCCTCAGCGCTTGGTTGATGATGGCCTACAACTTGGTTATGCCATTTGAAGGTAATGTGGCAATTATTTTGAATATCCTGTTTGGCATAACCTGCATGATGCACTGCTTCCAAGTGGCCATTTTCCACATGCTATTTAAGACCTTACTGCCATTAACAAAGCTTGATTATCTGCAAGTATTTATCTTCGGTATTTTTAGCCTGTTAGCTTATCGACAAAAAGTGATGACTCCAGCGAGTTAACCTAACATTTAGACACCATCAGGTACTCAGACACGGACAGCAAAAAGCCCTCAACAGAGGGCTTTTTAATGACTAACGATAACGTAAGTTAATCGTTAAACCTTATCCTTTAGGGTAAGGGTGAGCGACGCCTTTGTGACAGTCGATACAGGTTTTTCTGTCTTCAGGGGCTTTCTTGAAGTTATTGCTGTGCATTCTCACTGCCATTTTGCTCATATTTTCTGATTGGTTTTCATAAATACGGTTGTGACAGTTTTGACAGGTTGAAGAATCGATTGCACGAAGGTAATCACGCGCTAACTCAGCTTGTTCTTTACGGTTTTCATCTAACCATGCTTGCGTGTTAAAGCCATCGATAGTTAAGAAACCAATAACGTCCTTAGAAACGATGATCTTTTTCTTCAGGTATTGGAATGGTTCCTGTGCGATGTGACATTGCTGACACTGAACCACGATACCCACACGGTTGTTACCGTGGGCAGACGCCATCACTTCATCTTTCAATGAATGTTGGCTGTGGCAGCTCATACAGAATGCGTCTTGGCTGGTTGCATGTAAGGTTGTTTGGGTTGCGAAATAGCCCACAACACCGATAACAATACCGACGACCAGTAGCGCCAGGATTGAATATTTTGCGCTAGGTTTAAATAGTGCACGCCAGTTCATCACTCTATCTCCAAAAATTGTCAAAATTAGTTTTTATAAGACTAGTTTATGTTCTTTCATTTATTAGAAATTTGATTTTAAGCCGAAATTTGCCGATTAAATTAACCATAAAAGCGCAAAATGAGACTTAGCTCTAACTATTAGGACGACATTTGGTAAAAACCGCTAGCTGAGCTGCAATGCACTTTAACTAAAGCTAATGCAATCACCCCATAATCGCAAGTTAGCGATTATCGCGATGAGATTTCCCCTTTGAGAATCAATAACTATTGAAATCATTTCTAGAAAATAGAAATGTGATCCGGTCGAGGTTTTGTTTAATTATTAGAAGTGGCCAGGAAATAAATCATTAGAAATTAAAAAATTGAACGCGATATGAAACTTTATCGGGCTAACTAAGGTCTCTAAGGGTAGCAATCAATTTCCCGAGTTATCATGGCTAAATTTTGGATCACCATAGCAGTGTTATTTTCGCTAATCGCCCAATCGGCGATGGTGAGTGCTATGCCAACTTCAGCCAGCACCAATGGCCACAGCAGTCAAACCATGCTGATGATGGATGCAGAAATGAACTGCACCATGCCAGATTGTTCTGCATCCGATTGCTTGCAACACTGCCAAGATAGTATGACAAGTCATTGTCAAACCCATTGCCTATCATCAATTTACCTTGAACCTGCAGTGTTAGAACTGGCCTTCGCCAACCCAGCAGGCAAGCGTATTGCCATCCAAGGCTGGGCGATGCAAACTGCCGATCTTGGACTCACTACGCCGCCTCCCACCTCCAATTCACTGTAACGTCTTTCGTTTTTTACAACGTAAAACCGACTAAACACCTCTGATTGCGCCGCTGCATATCCGCACCGCAACGAGGTACAGAGAATTTTTGGAGTTTATTATGAAAACCACTTTATTGAACAAAAGCTTACTAGGCCTAACTTTCGTTATCGGCGCCTTATTAAGTAGCACCACAGTTACAGCCGCCAGCTTAAAAAGCACAGATGCGCTCAGTGTTATCAGTATCAATGGTGTGGCAGCGACACCCTTTAAACCTATCCAACTCTCCGCAGGGAAAGTACTGCTCGAGCTAAAATATCAGGATATATTTGATTATCGCGCCGATGATAGTGGTAACTGGGTTAAATCAGCGCCGCTTTACTTAGTGCTGGATGTGAAGGCGAGTGATAGCTACCAAATCACCCAGCCCAAAATAATGACTGAAACTGAAGCGCGCCAATTTATTAAATATCCAACGATTCAACTCAGTATTAATGGTGACAAAGCGGGCGAATATCCACTGCAAAGCCACAGCCAGCTGATGGCGAAAATGTTAGTCAGCAATCCCGCTTTCTAATTTAGAAAAGCAAAATATTTAATTTGAGGCATGTGCTGAAATGTGAGTTAAATCATTACAGCATAATGCCTCTATGCTAGACTCGAGCCGTTCATCATTTGGAATACTTATGCATCACACACTCGGTCGTTACTTTTTAGTCATGTTCACTTTACTCGCACTCGTCGGGCAAAGTGTTGTGTCTAATGGTAACGCCATGGTGCCGCACACTATGGATATGAGTGCGATGAATCATGAAGCTTCCCCCCAAATGCACCATGCTGCCATGACGCAGATGAACACAGAGGACCCTTCTGACTCACATTCAATGGCCAACGCGGATTGCTGCAACGATAAAATGCTTCCCGGCGCGAAACAGCATTGCTGTGATGGCACCACATCATGTTCAAATGATTGTGGTCATTGTTTGACGATTTCAGTCGCTGGCACTCTATTCAGCCCACACCTCTGGCCAAGTGTGAGCATGAGCGATACTGCAATGGCCACTCCTATGCCTCATTTCCACTCGATCTCTTTGTCTTCGGCCTTTAAACCTCCGATAGCCTAGGCCTACTTTGCGCTTAATGGGCAAATCGCCCTTAAAGAAGCCAAGCTAAAACGACAATCCAGTTAGCCATAAGCTAACGCCAAAATTAGCCGTTTATTGTGGTGCCTTATCGTTAAATCGTGCACCCGAGTCTAGCAAAACGTTGATAACTGAGCCGAATGCCAAGTTGTGGCATCAATCCGTCTATCGAAGCGAACCGCTTTGAACCACTGTGCTCACAGACGTTTATGCGCTCATATTCGGCCGTTAATCCGATGGAGTGAATAATATGAAAACACTAACTAATCTCGCCTTAATCGCATTCTTGCTGACCAGCACTAGCGTGTTTGCCACGGCTGCGCCGCACGAGCATCAACACGACAATGCAAATCCACAGCAACAAGCACAAACCTATGTTTGCCCTATGCACCCCGAAGTGACTGGCAATAAAGGCGATACTTGCCCTAAATGTGGTATGAATTTAGAGCCAAAAGCGACGGAAGTAAAAACGGCTGAAGGTACGATGCACAACGCGCACGAACACCACTAAGCTAGGCTGGAGATGAGGCATATGAACCAATTTAATACAGTAAAAAAGCAGGCCCCTAAGGCCGTACTGATCTTGAGTAGCTTGCTCATCAGTACGCCTTGGTTGAGCCATGCCCAGTTGGCGAACACACAAGAGCCCACGGCGACCGAAGCGGCAGTAAATTCTGCAACTGCGCCTAAGAATAATCCGTTAAATCAAGTGAAAACCTACACCTGCCCTATGCATCCCGAAGTGATCAGCCATGAGCCGGGTCGCTGCCCTAAGTGCAATATGTTTTTAGTTGAGAAACTCGATGCCGCGAATCCTGCGGCCGAGTATACACAGCATCAAGCCGCAGATCACCAAGCCTCTGAGCATGGGCAAACCTCTGCCGCCAAAGCTGCGAGTCAGGTATTTGATACCCCAACACCTAAGGCCGACAGTTTAGTTAAAGCCCAAAATCATGTGACAACAATCAAGTATGTTTGCCCTATGCATGCCCACATTATCAGTGACGTACCCGGCACTTGCCCTATCTGCGGTATGAACTTAGAAAAGGTCGAAACGGGCGGTAATACCCAAGAAATCAACATCAATGTATCCGGCAGCATGCAGCAAGCATTGGCGTTAAAGGTGGCCAAGGTTGAACGCGACACACTGTGGAAATTTGTCGAAACCGTCGGTCAAATCGACTATGACGAAAGCCAAATCACCCATATCCATGCCCGCGTTACTGGCTGGATTGAAAAACTGATGATCAAATCCGTGGGTGATACCGTCAAGAAAGACCAACTGATCTACGAGATCTATTCCCCCGATTTAATCAACGCCCAAGATGACTACCTGCTCGCGATGGACACTGCTAAAGCAAACGGCCAAGGCCGCTACAAAGATTTGGTGCGCAATGCGGGCTTACGCTTATCCTTCCTTGGTTTTAACGACAGGCAAATCAAGCAATTAGCCGAGTCACATCAAACCCAATATCGGGTACCTTTCTACGCCAAAGAAGACGGCATAGTGAAGGCTCTCGACATTCGCGATGGCATGTATATTCAGCCGTCGACCGAAGTCATGTCTGTGGTGGATCTCTCCAAAGTCTGGGTGATTGCCGACGTCTTTGAGAACGAGCAAAGCTGGATTGCCAAAGGTCAGAAGGCCGAAATTGCCGTTCCCGCCATGAATATCAGCGGCATCGAAGGCACGATCGATTACATCTACCCTGAGCTTGATCCTGTCACTCGCAGCCTGCGAGTACGAGTAGTGCTCAACAATACCGAGGTAGATTTAAGACCTAAAACCCTCGCCAAAGTCTCACTATTCGGTGGCCCGAATAAAGATGTGCTAGTGATCCCGCAGGAAGCTTTAATTCAAACGGGCAAAGAAAACCGCGTGATCGTCAAGCAAACCGACGACAGCTTTACCGCCAAGGCCGTAACCGTCGGCATGATGAGCCAAGGTAAGGCCGAGATTATTTCAGGCCTGAATGAAGGTGAACGTGTGGTGATTTCGGGGCAATTCTTACTCGACTCCGAGGCTAGCCTCAAGGGCAGTTTAATGCGTTTAAGCAGCGGTCATCAGCACTAGGAGCGCGTTATGTTGAAATATATTATCGAGGCGTCCATCAGGCAGCGATTTATGGTGTTGATTATCGCCATCATGATCACTGTTTGGGGCGTACAGGAGCTGCGAAAAACGCCGCTCGATGCGCTGCCGGATTTATCCGATGTGCAAGTGATCATTAAAACCCCTTATCCGGGTCAAGCGCCAAAATTGGTTGAAGAACAAGTGACTTATCCCTTGTCGACCGCCATGTTAGCCGTACCTGGAGCCAAAACCGTGCGTGGTTATTCCATGTTCGGCGACTCTTACGTGTATGTGATTTTTGAAGATGGCACCGACATTTACTGGGCTCGCTCACGGGTGCTTGAATACCTGAGTCAGATCAGCAGCCGTTTACCACAGAATGTGCAACCTTCCCTCGGCCCAGATGCGTCTGGTGTCGGTTGGGTGTATGAATATGCGCTGGTCGATCGCTCCGGCAATTTAGATTTATCGCAACTCAAGAGTCTGCAGGATTGGTATCTCAAGCTAGAGCTGCAAAGCGTGGCAGGCGTGTCTGAAGTCGCCACCGTCGGCGGCATGGAGCAAACCTATCAGATAGTACTTGAACCCGACAAAATGGCGATCTATAAGCTCGATATCGCCACCATTAAACAAGCCATAGACAAAGCCAACAGCGAAGCTGGCGGCTCAGTGATCGAGATGGCCGAAGCCGAGTACATGGTGCGCGCCAAAGGCTATCGCCAGACGCTAGAGGATTTTCGTGAAATCCCCCTTGGTATCACCAGTCCTTCTGGCACAGGTTTAACCCTCAAAGATATTGCCACTGTGCGTAAAGGCCCAGCCTCACGCCGCGGCATAGCAGAACTCGACGGTGAAGGTGAAGTCGTTGGCGGTATTGTGGTGATGCGTTACGGCGAAAACGCCTTAGCGACAATTGATGCAGTGAAAGCAAAACTCGAAGAACTCAAAGCTGGCCTGCCCGATGGGGTTGAGATTATCCCAACCTATGACAGATCCCACTTGATTCTAAAGTCCGTCGACAACTTGTTTAGCAAGGTCGTCGAAGAAATGTTGGTGGTAGGCTTAGTCTGCTTGCTGTTTTTACTGCATGCGCGCTCCACACTCGTGGCCGTTATCACCCTGCCGCTATCCATCCTAATCGCCTTTATCGTGATGAATAAAATGGGTGTTAACGCCAATATCATGAGCCTTGGCGGCATCGCCATTGCCATCGGCGCCGTGGTGGACGGCGCGATTGTGATGATCGAAAACTTGCACAAACATTTAGAGCATTTTAAAGCGGATCATGATCGCGAACCCGATACGAAAGAGCATTGGCGCATCGTCACCGAAGCGTCGATTGAAGTCGGCCCTGCGTTATTTTTCTCATTAATTATTATCACCTTAAGCTTTGTACCTGTGTTTGCGCTCGAGGCGCAGGAAGGTCGATTATTCGCGCCACTGGCCTACACTAAAACCTTCGCCATGGCAGCGGCGGCATTTTTATCTATTACCTTAGTGCCGATTTTGATGGGTTACTTTATTCGCGGTAAAATCCCCAGCGAACGTAGCAATCCCATCAGCCGTTTCTTGATCGCGATTTACCAACCTTCACTAAAACTGGTGCTGAAATTCCCTAAAGTCACCCTGATGTTAGCGTTAATCGCGCTGGCGAGCGCTTGGTATCCTATGACCCGCATGGGCAGCGAGTTTATGCCCGCACTCGAAGAAGGCGATTTGCTCTACATGCCAACGGCGTTGCCCGGCATCAGTGCCAGCAAGGCCGCCGAAGTGTTACAGCAAACCGACCGTTTAATCAAAACCGTGCCCGAAGTGGCCCGCGTGTTTGGCAAAGTAGGCCGCGCCGAAACCGCGACCGATCCCGCGCCGCTGACCATGCTTGAAACCACTATCATGCTTAAACCCCATGACGAATGGCGTGAAGGCATGACCTTAGATGGCATTATTGCCCAACTACAGCAAACCGTAAAAGTACCTGGACTCACCAATGCTTGGGTGCAACCCATCAAAACCCGTATCGACATGCTCTCGACGGGGATCAAAACCCCTGTCGGCATTAAGATCACCGGGGCCGATGTCAACGAACTGCAAAGCATTGGCACTAAGATTGAAGCTATCTTAAGCAAAGTGCCACACACCAAATCGGCCTATGCCGAACGCAGTGGCGGCGGCCGTTATATCGATATCAGTCCGAAACTGGATGTGGCCGCACGTTACGGTATGACGCTGCAGGATATTCAAGATGTGGTGCGTTACGCCATTGGCGGTATGGATATTGGTGAGTCGGTACAAGGCGCCGAACGTTATCCAATCAACCTGCGTTATCCCCGTGAACTGCGCGACAACATCGAGAAACTGCGCGAGCTGCCCGTGATCACTAAGTCGGGGCATTATCTGCCGCTACGTAACTTGGCCGACATCGAAATTAACGATGGCGCGCCTATGTTAAAGAGTGAGAATGGCCGCTTAATCTCTTGGGTGTTTATCGATATCGAGGGCACATCTATCGGTGAGTATATCGCCACCGCGAAAACGGCCTTAGATGCCGAACTCGTTGTTCCGCCCCGCTACAGCTATAGCTTTGCAGGCCAGTACGAATATATGCAAAGGGTCGATGCCAAGCTTAAACAAGTGATCCCTATGGCGTTAGCCGTGATCTTCATCCTGCTGATGATGACCTTCGGATCCACCATTCAGGCCAGCATTATTATGCTCAGCCTCCCCTTCGCACTGGTCGGCAGCACTTGGCTGTTGTATCTGCTGGATTACAACATCTCAGTGGCCGTTGCTGTCGGTATGATTGCTTTAGCGGGTGTCGCCGCCGAGTTTGGGGTGGTGATGTTGGTGTATCTCAATAACGCCATCAAGCACAGGCAAGAAAAAGATAATTACCACAGCGTCAATGACTTGAAAGAAGCCTTGATTGAAGGCGCCGTCATGCGGATCCGCCCCAAAGCGATGACAGTGGCAACCATCTTCTTCGGCCTACTGCCCATAATGTGGGGTGCGGGTTCGGGTAACGATGTGATGCAGAAAATCGCCGCGCCTATGGTCGGCGGCATGGTCACAGCGCCCATACTGTCGCTATTTGTCCTGCCCGCACTCTATCTACTGATTTACTCACGTAAATTAAAGAAAGATGCTGCGCACGTAAGTTAACGGCAAGAGAGCACCCATAAAAATCCCCTCAAGCTATTAAGGTTTGAGGGGATTTTTCATTCAATCAGATTAAAAATCTAATTTAGCAGCAGTGCCACACACCACTCTGAGTAAAATAAGCCTCTTAGTTTATAACGCTTATGTGTACCATTAACTTAGCGCACCACAGGATTGACCCGACTTACTGCAGCAGAAAGGATTCCATCACATGACCAAGCCATTTTGTTTGACCATCCGCCGGATATGGCCGCAAGCACTTTCCCTTAAAAGCCTATCGCGTACGTTACTTGCGGCGTTCGGTTTATGCGCTGCGCTAATCATTTCAGCAGCACCTGCCTTTGCCGCGCCCGCAACCGGTGAGTTCGTTGCCGATAAACGCTGTGAGCTATTTCAATCGAAAAATAAGCAGACGAATCCAGATCAATGGCAGAGCAATATTGGTGAGCGCTATCCGGTACTCGAAATCCTCGGCAACAGCGCCAAACCTGATTGGCTGCGAGTGCGCACCAACGCAGTGAAGTCTCCCATGCGGTGGATCAGTGGCGCTTGTGGTCAGTATCTTTCCAATGTTGCAGGCAGTAATGTATCGACACCTGCAACGGCGGTAGAACCCGCGCAAACCACTACGGCATCGGATATCAAAGCCAAAAGCCGAGACGGCCTTAAAGAGCATGGCACACCAGAGAAACGCCAAGGAGATCAATGCCGAATCGGCGGTGAATTTGACGCCAACGTGCTGGCATTAAGCTGGCAAAGCACCTTCTGCGAACTCTATGGCCGCCGTAAAGCCGAATGCCGCGCCCTCAGCCAAACGCCAGAATCGAGCCAGTGGCAACACTTCAGCCTGCACGGACTGTGGCCGAATAAACAACAATGCGGCACACGTTATGGCTATTGCAGCACAGTCAAACTGCAACCGAATGATTTCTGTACTTATCCTGAGCTTGAACTGAATTCATCGGTGCGCAAAAATTTAGAAGAAGTCATGCCAAGCGCCCAATATGGCACCTGTTTAGAACGCCACGAATGGTGGAAACACGGCACTTGCCGTAGCCAAGACCCTAACGAGTACTTTTTATTGGCAACCCAGCTGACCCAAGCGGTCAATGCCTCGGCATGGGTACAAAAATTTATTCATGACAACATAGGTAAGAGTGTCAGTAAAAGTGAGTTAAACCAAAGTTTTGATAGCAGCTTCGGTCAAGGTGCTCACACTAAAATCAGCCTAGAATGTGGCAAGGGATTACTGAGTGAAATCCGCATTAACTTGCCCGAGGTCATTAAAGCCTCAGACTCCTTGCCTAGCCTACTCGCCAAAGCTAACAAGGCAGGCAGAGGCTCCTGCCCTGAGACAATCATGATTGATAATGCTAATTAAACAAATGGTTAGACGAATAAAAATGGCGACTAAGTGTCGCCGTTTTTAATCTTAAATGTGACTCGTCCTAAATATGGCCTTAAATCTGATTAAGCTTGATCACCGCAAAGGTGGCGCCTTGGGCGTCGGCTATTACAGAGAATCTGCCCACATCGGGAATATCACTGGGTGGAATACACACTTGCGCGCCTAACGCTTGGGCTTTTTCTGCAAATGCATCGCAATCGGCTACTGCAAAATAAAGCAGCCAATGGGGAGAGATATCACCCCATTCGGGCATGATGGTCATCATGCCGCCGATGGATTGACCATCAACTTGCCACTCAGAATATTCGATGTCCGGCATGTCGCTGGGCGAGTTAGTCCAAGGGAATATTTTGCAGTAAAAGGCTTCTTCAGCGCGCGGCTCTCTGCAAGCCAGCTCAACCCAGCAAAGGGTATTGAGTTCACCCTGACGGCGAGCACCGATATGATTCTTCGCTTGCCACAGCGCAAAACGTGCGCCTTGTGGATCGCTCACCTGCGCCATCACGCCCGCGTCAGCAACAATGTGCGGCCCCATGTGCACTTGGCCACCCACATCTTGAATCGCTGCAATGCTGGCATCCATATCATCAACGGCAAAGTAGACTCGCCAATGGCTAGGGATCTGCGACTCTGACTCGGGGATTTGGTACATGGCACCTAAATCATCCCCCGCTAAATTGAATAGCGAAAAATGACCTTCTGGGATCGGCATGTCAACTGAGTCCCAACCAAATAACGCTTGGTAGAATGCCTTAGCAGCTTGCCAATCGTGGCTTGCGAGTTCAACCCAACATGCATGTCCTTGTGCGTACTGAGTAATTTTCATCATTTGCTCCTTCGTTTTTACAATCATTCGAGTTAAGTCTGAGTTCGTACTTCTGTCCAGTGTCGAGATAAAAAAGATCTGCAGGATTAAAACTCAATCGCTAAATACAAAAAAGCCCTCTCGCAGAGGGCTTAAATCATCGAAACAAATTAGGAATATTGCGGCAGTAAATTTGCCATCGCGAGCAGATGACAAGCACCCGTGACTATGCCAAATAACACCACAAGAATAATCAGCGGCGTACCGCCTATCACTCTAAAACCTGTGCTCTCGGGGAATAACTGCCGTGATTTATAGGCCATCAGCGCCGGGACGATTACCGCCCACACTGTCGCCGCTAATGCCGCAAAGCCAATCGCCACTAAGAAGCCGTCGGGGAACAGTAATCCTAAAATCGTCGGCGGCACAAAGGTCACTAACGCGGTTTTCATCCGGCCCGAGCGCGAATCGTCAAAACCAAACAAGTCGGCGAGATAATCAAACAGACCTAAGGTCACCCCTAAGAAAGATGAAGCCACGGCCAAGTTAGCAAACAGGGTCAACATACTGTTCAACCAGCTACTCGCCATCACCTCGGACAAAGCGCCCACCAAGACCCCCATATTGCCGCCTTGGGCAATAATGTCGATAAACTGGCTGCGGGGAATATTGCCCATAGTCGCCACTAACCAACAGGCATAAATCACCAGCGCGATAAAGGTGCCGACGAAAATAGCCTTGATAATGGTGGTGGAATCTTTGCCGTAATACTTCACTAAGCTGGGAACGTTACCATGGTAGCCAAAGCTGGCAAGACCAAAGGGTAGCGCCGCCCACAGATAAGGTGAAAAGCTATTATTACCATCGGGCTCGAGCAACTTAGTCACGTCGATTTCGATCAGTAAATTGCCGATTGCAAGGAAGAAGGTAATGATCATACCGCCGAGCATAATCGTGGTAATGCGATCCACGGCCTTAGTGCTGATCAATACGATACTAGCCAACACTATGGCAAACACCAGCCCAGCAACACTTTGCGGTAACTCAATTCCCATGCCCTGCAAGCTGTGATTCACAATCGAGCCACCACCGCTGATATAGGCATAAGTCAAAATATACAGCACGAAAGCGATAGAAACGCCGTTCACTATCCGCCAAAACTGCCCTAGGGTTTGCTTGCTTAAAGTATCGAAGCTAGCACCCGGTTCGAAATGCAAATTGGTTTCGAGCAGCAATAAGCCCGACATCAACATGCAAAACCAAATGCCCAATAACATTAAAATCGAATAGCCAAACCACATACCTGCACCGACCACGGGCAGAGAAAACATCCCAGCACCTACGGTCGTGCCAGCAATAATCATGGCGCCGCCGAGCAAGGACTTACCTGCGGGCTTATGCTTAGCCGCATTCATATGATTTGCCATTAAACTGTGTGCTCCGCGGTGACACTCGCCACTATCGTTTGTTTCACTGACGGACGTAATAAGCTATTGGCTTGATCTCGTATGCGATTGATATTGGACTTATCTTGGTTATCCGCTAGATATCCCAATTCTTTGAGCTTAACGCTCAAGGTGCCGTAAAGTTTCTTATCGTAGAACTCTGGCGCGGTAATGCCATGCAAAGCGCCTAAACGCTGGGCGAGTAGATGACTCTCAGACTCAAGTTCTGAGCGCTCCATCTTAGGTCTGTTCGCTAACAGATTGAAGATAATGGCATAGCGTTGCAGAGTCTCGCTTACTGAACTGGCTAACAATAATAGTTGGCTAGTGTGTTCAGGCACGACAGTTAAGGTATCAGTCTCAACCACTAACCCTTGCTCAATGAAGAAATCCAGCACTTGATTGACATAGGCAGGTACATCCTTAATGCCCATGAAGAGTTCGGCTTTCAGCAGTGGATAAAAATCGGCAACGATTGACACCACTTGCTGACGCGGGATTTGCTCATTATGCGTTAAACAACTCGCAATTAAGGACGGCACGATAAATAAGTGAATGATATTATTACGATAGTAAGTCATAGACACTGCCTGACTCGCCTCGATAGACACGATTTCACCTAAAGGATCGGCACACACAACAAACTTGTTCAGCTCTAAACCTTGCTGCACTAAATGCTTACCATCACCTTCGGCAACCGAAGTATAAGTAGTGTAAGGCACTTTTTTGAGTAGGGTCAGATACAGATCAAGCTGACGTTCCAACAGACTGCGCTCTAAGGCATTTTGATCTGTCGCCAGCAACACTAAACTCGTCAAGGTCACCGAACTCGCCGCCGCCGCATCGTTAATATTCGTCATCACTCGATTCGCCAGCACGTTTACCGCTGGCGTTAACCAGCTTGGTTTTTGCTCAGGATCATCGGCCAACTCAGTACGCCAGTTTGGCGCGCGCTCATTTAAGAAGTTTTGCAGGGTTATAGGCTCGCCAAAGTTCACATAACCTTGACCGAAATTACCCAGTTTGCGGATCGCGCCAAACACTTGCCACACAGATTCTTTTTTCTTTTTCTTACCACTTAACTCTTTATGGTACGTCGCCACTTCCATCACATGGTCATAGCCTAAATACACAGGCACTAGCGTGACTGGACGCTCGATACCGCGCAGCACACTGTTCATAGTCATAGCAATCATGCCGGTTTTTGGCGCCAATAGACGACCCGTACGTGAGCGGCCGCCTTCGGAGAAATATTCCACCGAATAACCTTTAGCAAACAGTTGATCTAAATACTCACGGAATACTGCGGTATACAGCTTGTTGCCATTAAAACTACGGCGGATAAAGAAGGCACCACCGCGACGGAACATAGGTCCAGCGGGCCAGAAGTTGAGGTTAATACCTGCGGCAATGTGCGGCGGAACCATACCTTGATAGTACAAAATATACGATAACAGCAGGTAATCCATGTGGCTGCGATGACAAGGTACATAGACAATCTCGTGGCCATCATGGTGCAACTGGCGAACTTGCTCGGCGCCTTTAATGTTGATCCCGCTGTAAAGCTTGTTCCACAACCAAGTTAAAAAACGCTCGGCAATACGCACTAAACTATCTGAGTAATCTGCAGCGATTTCATCAAGGTACTCAATAGCCGTCTCGCGCGCTTGGGTCTCAGAAATCTTTTTGTTGGCCGCTTCTTCTTGAATCGCTTTACGCAACGACTCAGATTTGAGCAGCGAATGAAACAATGCTTGGCGATTTGGCAGCACAGGCCCTGTCATCACCTTACGTTGACGGCGGAAATGCACCCGCGCGACCCGCGCTAATTTATGGGCAATCCCCATGTCAGTGCCGTGTTCGTCGGCCATGTATCGCAGAGATACCGCATTTGAAAACTGTACGAAGTTATGTCGACCTAAGAATAGAATCATCAAGCATTTGCGCAGCCAAGTCGGGTTTTCCCGCTCAAACACAGCCGCCTTCATAGTGTCGTCTTCTTTCCCTGGCGTGCGGCCCCAATACAGGCTCACGGGCACCAGTTGAATGTCTAATTCAGGGCGCTCCTTATGCACGGCCAACAAACGCATAAAGCATTCGAGGAAAGGCTCGTTACCGGCACGCTCACCAAACAGCGGCTTACGCCCTTGAAGGCAGACAACCCGAGGCGCAATCACACCATTTGCCACTAAAGGCTCATAGGGGCTCGGTAGTCCTAACTTAGCCGTTATTTCACTCAGGGCAGCGATGTCACTCAGCGATTCCGTTTTCATCACATAAGCAAGGGGTCTGGAGGCATCCAGATTCAGATCGGCAAAGGGATCCTGAGGCACAACAATAGTGTGCACTAAGTGTTTTTGGATCCAGCGTAATGATTTCAACCAAAGAGAGTCGTGTTTAGGCATTATTCTTATGCAATTAAGTACGTTTACTAGCCCGGTAGAATACCAGACTATGGGTAATATTCGCTAATTCTCTCCAACATAGCTAAAAAGTGGTTAATACTTGCGCTGCAAATAATACTGTATATACTAACAGTAACTGTATAGAAAAACAGGAAACACCATGAGACCTTTGACGCCACGCCAAGCTGAAATTTTAGAGCTAATTAAACGAAATATTGCCGATACTGGCATGCCACCCACTCGGGCAGAAATCGCGACCCGTTTAGGTTTTAAGAGCGCCAATGCGGCTGAAGAGCATCTTAAAGCGTTGGCGAAAAAGGGCTGCATTGAGATCATGCCAGGCACATCGCGGGGCATTCGTCTGACTGCGGAAGTCGAAGAAGTAACTGAAACAGGTTTACCGCTTATCGGTCAAGTAGCCGCTGGCGAACCTATTCTCGCCCAAGAACATGTTGAACAGTACTACCAAGTCGACCCCAGCATGTTTCATCCCGCCGCCGATTTTTTACTGCGGGTTAAAGGCGACAGCATGAAGAATATCGGCATTCTCGAAGGAGATTTGCTGGCAGTTCATAAAGTACAACAAGCTAGAAATGGTCAAGTGGTTGTCGCTAGAGTCGACGACGATGTCACTGTTAAACGTTTCGAAAAAAAAGGTAATGTGGTCTATCTACACGCCGAAAATGAAGACTATTCCCCGATTAAAGTGGATTTAGGCTATCAAAGTTTAACAATTGAAGGACTCGCCGTCGGTGTGATCCGTAATGGAGATTGGCTATGAACAAACTACTTGGCAATGCACCCCGCCACCCGGGCTTGTGGCTCGATGAAGTACGTGATGCCGACTATGACTGGCACCATGCACCTATCGCCTGCATGCCAACGAAGACTCAAGGTCGCCAAGAATTAATTCATCTGAGCGCGCAACTCGCCCAGTTAAGCCAACAGGGCCGTTGGTTAGTGCTCATCAACCCGCCGAGTATTGGCTACAAACAAATGCTCGCCAACGCTGGCGTGCGTATGGATAGAGTCTTGCTGGTGCACGCGAAAGATGAAGTGGAAACCCTGTGGGCGATGGAAAAAGCCTTAACAAGTGGTACGTCCAGTGCGGTTATTACTTGGACCCAATCATTAGATGCACGCGATAATCGTCGCCTGCAAATTGTCGCTAAAAGTGCCCGCGCCATGGGCATAGTGCTAGAAGACGTAAACAGTCACTTACATGGCGACGTACGCATTGAGCAAGGTAGCCTCTTCGGCCAACAATCTTTTTTTAGCGCTGTGCATTAAATATTCATTTAATTTTTTACCTTGAAAGCCGCCTCGCCTATGAATGTGAGGCTTTTTTTTGGCAATTTTTCAGACAATTAGATAAATAAGTGATCTTGATCAATATTTAAACAGCAAGTATGGTTGGTTTAGTCGGCGATGATATATCGCCGCCCGTGGCAAATAAATCGAGCCGTTATCGCGTTCAAAATGCCACTAAAAATAGAGAACAGATTTATTTCAGTCGTATGTGCCAGCGTGGCTAATACCAGCAGTAATAATACTTAATTAAAAGTAACAGCCGCCAACGCACGTTGAAGTCAAAAAAGCTTTTTTGGGAACTGAAGAGTTTGCATAGAGTTGAGACTTACTGTGTTGCTCTTCTTTGTAGTTGCTATTCGCAATTGGCAGAGGAGAAGTCTTGTGAAGCAATTGTTGTATTGTTTACTCGTGGTGTTATTCGCACCACCGTTGGCCGCCGCGGACATGCGGTTCAACATGACCCCTGGCGTAACCGAGATCAGTGGCAAGGTTTATCACTTGCACATGACCATCTTGTATATCTGCTGCGCCATTGGCCTTGTGGTCTTTGGCGTGATGATTTACGCCATGATCAACCACAGAAAATCCAAAGGCGCTGTCGCGTCCCACTTTCACGAAAGCACTAAAGTTGAAATCGCTTGGACGATTCTGCCATTTATCATTTTGATCTTAATGGCGATTCCTGCGACAAAAACCTTAATTGCGATGGAAGATCCCAGTGACGCCGATCTGACCGTTAAAGTCACGGGTTCCCAATGGAAATGGCATTACAGCTATTTCGATCAAGACATTGATTTTTACAGCATACTCGCAACCCCTAGAGCCCAAATCGACGGTACCGAAACCAAGGGTGAACACTACCTATTGGAAGTCGATAAGCCGCTCGTACTGCCGATAAATCGCAAAATCCGATTTTTGATGACCTCTGAAGATGTCATCCATTCATGGTGGGTACCTGCTTTTGCCGTGAAGAAAGATGCCAACCCAGGATTTATCAATGAGGCTTGGACTCGCATCGACAAACCCGGTATTTACCGTGGTCAATGCGCCGAACTCTGCGGTAAAGACCATGGTTTTATGCCGATCGTAGTGCAAGCCTTACCCGAAGCCGAGTTTGAAGCTTGGGTAACGGAGCAGAAACAAGCCGCAGGCGCGGCGGCAGAAGCCGCTCAAGCCGCTTTATCACAGACCCTTAGCAAAGATGATCTGATGACCCAAGGTGAGCAAGTTTACCTCGGGCACTGCGCAGCCTGCCACCAGCCCAATGGCGAGGGGTTACAAGGCGTATTCCCACACCTCAAAGGCAGTCCGATAGCAACGGGACCGCTCAGCGGCCACCTTGAAATTGTGCTCAACGGTAAAACGGGTACGGCTATGCAAGCCTTTAGTAAGCAATTGACTGCACAAGAAATTGCCGCTGTGATTACCTATGAGCGTAATGCTTGGGGCAATAATACTGGCGATGCTGTACAGGCCAAAGACGTCAACGAGCACATGAACGGTAGTGCAGGCACACAGGCACCTGCTACCGCACCAGCCAATACGACCCCAACTCCCGCACCTACAACTGAGCCCGCAGCAGTTGTCGACTCCACAACCATAGTGGATCCGGCGAGCCTCCCCACTCTCACCCATGAGGCACTGATGGCCGAAGGTGAAACTGTCTACACCACCACTTGTGCGGCCTGCCATCAGTTGACGGGAGCAGGCATACCACCCGCCTTCCCCGCCCTCGCTGGCAGTGCTATCGCCACTGGGCCCGTCGCCAATCATCTCGATATTGTGATGCACGGCAAAACAGGCACGGCTATGCAAGCATTTGGCAAACAACTCAGCCCACAGCAACTCGCAGCAGTCATTACCTATGAGCGCAATGCTTGGGGCAACAATACCGGCGATACAGTGCAACCTGCTGATATCGCAAGCCATGGACAGTAGGGGATTATGATGAGCACAACGACTCAAGATCAAACCGCAGCCCATGATGACCATCATCATGGTGCGCCAAAGGGCATCATGCGCTGGGTGCTAACCACCAACCATAAAGACATTGGTACTTTGTATTTATGGTTCAGCTTCATTATGTTTTTAACCGGTGGCGCTATGGCCATGGTGATCCGCGCTGAACTGTTTCAGCCCGGATTACAATTGGTCGAGCCCAACTTCTTTAACCAAATGACCACAGTCCATGGGCTGATCATGGTATTCGGCGCGGTAATGCCCGCCTTTACTGGGCTAGCAAACTGGCTGATCCCTATGATGATTGGTGCGCCCGATATGGCGCTGCCACGGATGAATAACTGGAGTTTTTGGATCTTACCCTTCGCCTTTACCATCCTACTCAGTTCGCTGTTTATGGAAGGCGGCGGACCTAACTTTGGTTGGACCTTCTACGCGCCACTGTCTACCACTTATAGTCCTGACAGCACGGCACTCTTCGTGTTCTCTATTCATATCATGGGGATAAGTTCGATCATGGGCGCAATCAACGTGATTGTAACCATAGTGAATTTACGTGCGCCCGGCATGACATGGATGAAGTTGCCGCTGTTTGTGTGGACTTGGCTTATCACTGCATTCCTGCTGATCGCTGTGATGCCCGTACTTGCGGGCGCTGTGACTATGGTACTGACCGATAAGTTTTTCGGTACTAGCTTCTTCGAAGCGGCAGGTGGTGGCGATCCTGTGATGTTCCAGCATATTTTCTGGTTCTTCGGCCACCCTGAGGTCTACATCATGATTTTGCCGTCCTTTGGCATTATCTCCGCCATAGTACCCGCCTTCAGCCGCAAACCATTATTTGGCTATGCATCAATGGTTTATGCCACTGCCAGTATTGCAATTCTGTCGTTCCTCGTGTGGGCGCACCACATGTTCACTACAGGCATGCCAGTGTTTGCCGAGCTGTTCTTCATGTATTGCACTATGTTGATTGCGGTGCCAACGGGGGTGAAAGTGTTTAACTGGGTCGCGACTATGTGGCGTGGTTCACTCAGCTTCGAAACCCCTATGTTGTTCGCCGTGGCCTTTATCATACTCTTCACCATTGGCGGGTTTTCGGGGTTAATGCTCGCCATTACGCCAGCCGACTTCCAATACCACGACACCTACTTTGTGGTGGCGCATTTCCATTATGTGCTCGTGACTGGGGCGATTTTCTCCATCATGGCGGCAGCCTATTACTGGCTCCCTAAATGGACGGGGCACATGTACAACGAGCGACTGGGGCAATGGCATTTCTGGTGTTCGGTGATTTCGGTCAACGTACTGTTTTTCCCGATGCATTTCCTTGGGCTCGCAGGTATGCCAAGACGTATCCCCGATTACTCGATTCAATTTGCCGATGTTAATCAAATCGTTTCGATTGGTGGCTTCGCCTTCGGCTTATCGCAATTGATTTTCTTAGTGTTAGTCATCAAGTGCATCCGTGGCGGCGAGAAAGCCCCCGCTAAACCTTGGGAAGGTTCCGAGGGTTTAGAGTGGACATTGCCAAGCCCAGCGCCTTACCACTCCTTCACGACACCACCTGAGGTGAAATGAAATGACGAACCATCACCAGCCAGAAAAACCTAAGTCAAATCGAAAGCTTATCAGCATGCTCGTCATGGGCTGTATTGGTATGTTTGGTTTTGGGTTCGCGCTGGTGCCGCTATACGATGTGCTGTGTGAGAAGCTAGGGATTAACGGTAAAACCTCAAATACTGCCAGTAGTTATCAAGCGATAACCGTCGATACTAGCCGTGTTGTCACCGTAGAATTTATCTCCCAAGTGCAAACGGGTATGCCGTGGAAATTTGAGCCGCAAACCAAGCGGCTCGAAGTCCACCCCGGCGAGCTGATACACACAGCATTTTTGGCACGCAATGTGTCAGACAGAGCCACAGTTGGTCAGGCGATACCTTCAATATCACCCGGCCAAGGTGCGGCATATTTTAATAAAACAGAATGTTTTTGCTTTAATCAACAGCACTTAGCGGCTTCGACCAGCGCTGAGTTGCCGCTCATTTTCTTTGTGGATCCTCAGTTACCTGAATCCATCCACACTCTGACCCTCTCTTACACCCTCTACGACATTACCGACAAGCAGTTAGCGTCTGCCATAGAGCAAGGAGCTGCAAAATGACCACAAAACATGAAAATTACTATGTTCCCGCCCAAAGTGCTTGGCCCATCATTGGCGCTATAGGATTGTTTCTAATCGCCTTGGGTGCAGGGCACTTTGTCCATCAACTAAAATCAGGCGCATCAGGTGGCGGTTATATCCTGCTAGCGGGTATCGCCGTGATCCTCTTTATGCTGGTTGGCTGGTTTAGAACCGTGATCAACGAATCTATGACTGGGCTTTATTCGCACCAAATGGATAGATCCTTTCGCCAAGGCATGAGCTGGTTTATTTTTTCGGAAGTGATGTTCTTCGGCGCATTTTTTGGAGCGTTATTTTATGCTCGCATGGTCGCAGTGCCTTGGCTCGGTGGCGCCTCCAATAATGCCATGACCCACGAAGTACTCTGGCCACAATTCGAAGCCGTTTGGCCGTTGCTCACTACGCCAGATGGCACCAAAACCGAAGCGATGCCTTGGAATGGCCTGCCGTTAATCAACACTATCGTGCTGCTGACCTCCTCAGTCACCTTACATTTTGCCCATGTCAGCCTAGAGAAAGGCAAGCGCTCGGCCATCACACTGTGGCTCGGGATCACCATACTTTTGGGTATGGGTTTCCTTGCCTTGCAGGCCGAAGAATATATGCATGCCTACCATGAAATGGGGCTCACCCTGACCTCAGGGGTTTATGGCAACACCTTCTTCCTCTTAACTGGCTTTCACGGCATGCATGTCTCGCTCGGCACTCTGTTTTTATTAGTGTTGTTTTTCAGAGTGTTGAAGGGGCACTTTAGCGCAGATAAACATTTTGCTTTCCAAGCGGGGAGTTGGTATTGGCACTTTGTCGATGTGGTCTGGCTGTGTTTGTTTATTTTCGTCTACGTACTTTAAGGCTTTAGTAAGGCGTGGGATTGGGGCTGATTAACCCAGTCCCTAAGGCCACCAGCAGCAACAGAATAACGAGTACCGAGAAAATCACCCGGCGACCAAGATAACGGCTCATAGGCACTTGGTTGTCACCTCTCACCATAATAAACAAGGCTCTACCTAGATTAAAAATGATGAACAGCAACAGCAGAACTAAGACCAATTTAAAAATGAATAGGGTATTCATGCAATATCCTTATGTCCTGCTGAATAAATTAACGGTTTTTTTACTGATATTGACTGTGGCTGTATTCGTGATGTTGGTCAAGTTGGGTCTATGGCAATTAGCCCGCGGCGAAGAAAAAACCATGCTGTTAGCCCAAATGGAGGCAAGACAATCCTTGCTGCCATTAAGTTTTGAGCAGCTCCAACTCAAAATCGATAAGGAAGGGGTGACAGGTTATCGACTGCATGTGCACGCCATACCCGCGAACTCGCAAATATGGCTACTGGATAATCAAATCTATCAGGGCCAAGTGGGCTATTTAGCCTTTCAGCCCCTGCAAGTGGCAGCGGGTCAACCTTGGGTACTGGTCGAATTAGGTTTTGTCGCAGCCAGTTCCCACCGTGATGAGTTGCCCCACATCAGCCCACTTAGCGGTGAATTGAATATCGAAGGTCGGCTTTATCAAAAGCAAATCAATCCCTTGAGCCAGGCTTTAATGGCAGAAACGGGGACAAGTATTCGCTTTCAGAATTTGAATATACCGGAAATGGCGCAGATGTTAGGCCACCCTTTACTAGATGCAGTGCTGCAACCGGATGAGCTACCCGCCCTCGCCTTGCCGCATCCTTGGCAACCCTTCCCACTGTCGGCGCAAAAACATTGGGGTTATGCGCTGCAGTGGTTCTCAATGGCGGCCGTGTTCGCTGGGCTCATGCTGTGGCAAGGGATTAAGTATGTAAAACGCCATAGTACCGAAACAATCGCAAACTCAAGGAGCGAATAGGGAAATTCGTACCATACTTAACAAGACACAAATAAAAACTAAATAAATATAAAACAATAAATTAGGGATAATTTGAATGAGAGGAGCAAGCATGAACTCCCAGAATAAATCGAAACACAAGGCATTGGGCTTATTGTTGCTGGCGTTTATCGCGCCCGTGGTGATAGCCAAGCTAGTGCTGAGCCTGAATTTATACCACGGCGGCGCCACTAATCATGGCGAGCTGATCAATCCTGAGACCAGTTATGCCAGCCTTGGGATTGAGAATCCCAATCCCAAAGAATGGCAACTGCTATATTTACTACCCGCCCAATGCGACGATGCTTGCCGCGAACGCCTGTATATTTTACGCCAAAGCCACACTGCTTTAGGGCCAGATCAGGCACGAGTCGAACCGCTGATCCTCACCCATCCCGACAGCGATCTCAATGCTTTAAGTGCCTTTCACTTCAACACACGTCCCGCCAATGCTGGCTTAAGCCATTGGCTAGATGAACAGCAGCTGATCATAGTCGATCCCTTAGGCAGCTTAGTGCTGCGCTATCCCCAAGTGCAGGGCAAAGAAGCCCATTTAGCTCAAGGCAAGGCCTTGGTTGCGGATCTGCGTAAGTTGTTAAAACTGTCGAGGGTAGATTGATGCAGCTAACTTGGGTCCTACGCTTAACCTTAGTCTTTACCTTGTTGGTGATCTTAATGGGCGCTTACACTCGCCTATCGGATGCGGGGCTTGGCTGTCCCGACTGGCCGGGTTGCTACGGCCATATCAAGGTGCCCACCCAAGACCATGAAATCGCCCATGCACAAACCATCTTCCCAGATCACGATATCCACCCAGAAAAAGCTTGGCTGGAGATGATCCACAGATATATCGCCGGCGGACTTGGCTTACTGGTGTTATTCATCTTAGTGCTGTGTTTGAAAACGCCGGAAGCACCGAAAAAATTGCCGCTCATCATAGTGTTATTGATCCTCTTTCAAGCGGCACTCGGCATGTGGACAGTGACGATGAAACTCATGCCCATAGTGGTGATGTCGCATCTTATTGGTGGCTTCAGCCTTATTTCACTGCTGTTACTCCTCTATTTGCGAACCCGACCACGGCGGATCTTTAATAGCGAAACCCATGCCCGCAATCTGGCACCGCTGGCGCTGGTGAGCTTGTTAGTCCTTGTAGGTCAGATTATGTTGGGCGCTTGGACATCATCTAATTATGCGGCGCTCGCCTGCACCGCTTTACCCATTTGCGAAGGCAACTGGGTGGATAATTTGGCAATAGCGGAAGCTTTTTCGCCATTCCAAGGCCAACACCACAGTTTCGAATTTGGAGTGCTCGATTACCCAGCCCGTATGACTATCCACATCGCCCACCGAATTGGCGCTATCGTTACCGCGAGTTTATTACTCGTGCTCGCCTATCGATTATTTGTTGGCGCTGCTGGGATGAGGGCCTTAAGCCTCTTATTGGTAGGGCTAGTGATCCTACAAGTGAGCTTAGGTATTTCTAACGTAGTGATGCATTTACCACTCGGCATTGCCGTGTCTCACAATGGCGGGGCGGCATTACTGCTGCTGACCTTAGTCGCAATCAACTATTTTTTATGGCGCAAAGCATAAGCGAGGGATCCAAGATGGCAAAACCACTCTCAATCACCAGTAGCCTACCCACGTTCAGCGTGACATGGCGCGCCTATTTTGAAATGACCAAACCTAAAGTGGTCGCACTGATGCTGCTCACTGTCTTAGTCGGCATGTGTTTGGCCGTGCCCAATGCGGTGCCCGTTCAACCTTTGCTCGCTGGTATGCTGGGCATTGCCATGATGGCGGGCTCGGCGGCGGCGTTGAATCATCTGATCGATCGCCGTATCGATGGCTTAATGGCACGCACCTACAATCGCCCACTACCCAAAGGGCGTATTTCGGCCACGCGCGCGTTAATTTTCGCTGCCAGCTTAGGTAGTTTTGGCTTTATCGTCTTATATTCCTTAGTGAATCCACTCACGGCTTGGCTGACCTTTGCCAGTTTGATTGGTTATGCCTTGGTTTATACTGCCTATTTAAAACGTGCAACATCACAAAATATTGTGATCGGCGGCCTTGCGGGAGCCATGCCACCCTTGCTGGGATGGACGGCAGTGACGAACGAATTTCACGGCCATGCACTGTTGTTAGTGATCATCATTTTTACGTGGACGCCGCCACATTTTTGGGCTCTGGCCATTCACAGACGCGCCGAATATGCCAAAGTGGATATTCCTATGCTGCCGGTTACCCACGGTGTCGAGTTTACTAAAACCTGTATTCTGCTTTACACAGTATTGCTGGCGATTGCTTGCCTATTACCTGTGCTGGTTGGCATGTGTGGGCCCGTGTATTTCGTCTGCTCTAGTTTACTCAGTAGCGGATTTATCTATAAAGCATGGCAACTTAAATATCGGGATCATGATGGCTTGGCGATGCAAGTGTTCCGCTTCTCTATATATCATTTGATGTTGTTATTCATGGCATTACTGCTCGACCACTATTTGTGGAACTAGTGTATGCAACTCGTTTGTCGCGCTAACATGTCGTTATGGAGCCAATAATGCAGAAAAGAATTTTAGTCATCGCCATATTATTGATCGGCCTTGGGGGCCTATTTGCGGTGAAATTTAATCCCCCGAAACCTATCGAGCTAGAGAGCGGCTTTCTGTTTCCGCAGGCCTATGAATTAGCGCCCTTTGAATTGGTTGATCAACATCAGCAGGCTTTTACCAACGCCAGCTTGCAGGGGAAATGGAGCTTATTCTTTATCGGTTTTACCTTTTGCCCCGATGTTTGCCCGACGACCTTAAATAAACTCGCGGCGGCTTACCCCGATCTAAACAAAATTGCGCCATTGCAGGTGGTGTTTTTATCCGTCGACCCCAAAAGGGACACACCGGATAAACTCCTGACATATGTGAATTTTTTCAATCCAGAATTTAAAGCGGTCACGGGCGAGCAGACACAAATCTTCCCGCTCACCCGCAGCTTAGGACTGACCTATGCCATGGTCGGTGAAGGGGAAAACTACCAAGTCGACCATAGTGCGGGTTATGTGTTGGTGTCGCCGCAGGGAACGCGAGTCGCAGTGTTTAAACCTACGGCCGCATTAGGCAAACCGCCGCAGGTGTTAAATGATGAAATGATTAGCGATTTTAGAAAAATAGTGGCGCAATACAAACCTAGACGTTGATCACTCTTTGACCCAAGAGCCATCGTCCTTTGGCCTCACCCAAGGCTGAGAAAACCAATAGTAACCGTTGCGCGCCTTACTCGGCGCAGTGCAGTTGTAACGCGAACGCCCCGCAGGTAAGGCTAAATCCGCTTGAACACTAAACTCGTTCTCACTCAACCAAGTCGGCTGTTTTGAACCTTGGCCTTGGATATAACACATCACTTGCTTAGCTGAGATATCGCTCATATCGAGGGTGACTTTAAGCTCTGGGCGCCAATGGCCGCCCTTTAACTCAGGATCGCTAGGACTCTGCGCAATCACAGGCATATTTAGACTGTATAGCTTGGCCTTAAGGCTTTTTAAATCAGCATATTGTCCTGCAACAGGGAAACGCGGCAGCGCCGTTAACGGCGAATAGGGCCCAGCGGCACCCGATTGTTGCCCCAAGGCGACAAAGCCGTTCTCGGTTAACAGATTCTGCAAAGCTTGATTGTACTCACCGTAGGGATAAGCCAGCATTTTGAAATTGTGCCCTGTGGCATCCAAAATGGCTTTTTCTGTATCTAAGATATTGGCCTTTACCCGCGCTAACCATTGCGCCTGTGATTCATTTTCTAAGACACGGATCAAATGTTCGTGCGCCCAACTGTGGTTAGCAATATCGGCGCCTTCCTTGGATAGCGTTATCAGCTCATCCCAAGTCATCATCTCGGTAAACTTTTGTTTAATCGGCTCAATTGCCACAAACAAGGTGTAGGGAAATCCAAATTCCTTTAGGATAGGATGCGCCGTAGTGGCTATGCTGCGATAACCATCGTCGAAGGTAATTGCGACTGTTTTCGCCGGTAAATCTTGTTTTTGCTTTATCGCTTCAACTACCTGAGAAAGCGGGATCACCTTAAAGCCATCATCGGCTAGAAACTGCATTTGCTCACGAAATTGCGCGGGCGTCACGCTTGTGGCCGCCGGAGTGGTTTCTGACACATGGTGATATTGCAGAATGACCACGGCATGGGCAGAAAACGTCATTAGCCCTATGAGTGCCAACAGCACACGTTTAACCATAATGTGAACACCTCTGAAATTAATGAATACTGCTAAATCAACTTGGCTCGACCTAATGCTTAACGGCGCGAAAAATCGTCAATTACTGGCGCTTGCCCTGCCGATGATACTCTCCAATATCACTATCCCACTTTTGGGCTTAGTCGATACGGCTGTCATAGGTCATCTGAGTGAAGCCTATTATTTAGGGGGAGTCGCTGTCGGGTCAACGATTATCACATTAATCATTTGGTTATTGGGATTTTTGCGTATGGCGACCACAGGTTTAGTCGCGCAGGCTTATGGTGCAAATGATCTTCACGCCCAGCATAAACTCTTAGTCCAAGGCGCTATGCTAGCTGTGTTATTGGGCGCTGGTGTTATCGTGCTGCAAGTCCCGATATTAAATTTAGCGCTAGGATTATCCGAAGCGAGTAGCGAAGTCGAGCGCTATTGCCGCGAGTATTTTCAGGTACGAATTTGGTCAACGCCCTTCGCCCTACTCAACCTCGTAATGCTTGGCTGGCTATTGGGACGTCAGCAACCTAAAGCCGCCATGTGGCAGCTGATATTAGCCAACCTTGCCAATATTATTCTCGATGTGGTGTTTGTCCTCGGCTTAGGCTGGGGCGTTAAAGGCGCTGCCCTCGCCTCAGTCTTTGCCGATATCACCGCTTTCTCAGTCGCACTCACTATGGTGTTACAGCAACTCAAGCGCGAAGCCGATTTTCACTTATCCCAGCTATTACCCCATGTCACCCTGACGGGGTACGGCAAATTACTGAGGCTCAACACAGATATTTTTATCCGTAGCCTCTGCCTGCAAGCGGCCTTTGCCTTTATGACTTTTCATGGTGCGGGTCTGGGTGATAATACCGTTGCCGCCAATGCCGTGTTACTGAATTTACTGCTGTTAATCTCCTATGCACTCGATGGCATTGCCTATTATGCCGAGGCAGAAGTCGGCCGAGCCTATGGCCAAAAACAGGCGGAGCAATTACGGGAAGCAGTGATCTTAGCCTGGAGCTGGTCGGCCATTACTGCGTTAGGGTTCTGCGCTGTATTCAGTCTTTTGGGCAGTAATATTATCGCGTTACTGACCAGCATTAATGAGGTCAGAGCCACAGCACAGACCTATCTTATCTGGCTGATATTTTTGCCTTTATGGTCTTTTAGCTCGTATTTATTCGACGGGGTTTATATCGGTGCCGCTAAAGGCAAAGTGATGCGCAATAGCATGATACTCGCCACCTTCGGTGCATTTTTCCCGACATGGTATTTGCTGCAGCAGCTATTATTGCCTGAGCAAGGTAACCACGCCCTTTGGGCCGCCATGAGTATCTTTATGATCGCCAGAAGCCTAACGCTTGCGGGGCACTATTATTTCAGCAAAGACTTTTTGAATAATTAAATCTGTAAAGACAGTAGCTTACAAATATCAAAATCACTATGATGTTGATTTTACAATTGTAACAAAGATGTGATTCTATAATGAAAAGGATTTTACCGCTGCTTTTCCTGTGGCTATGCAACCATGCCGTTGCCGACACAGCGCCACAATTACCCGTTGAAGCCTTTGCCAGCATCCCAGATGTGAGCTCTGTACAGCTCTCGCCTAACGGCAAAAAACTCGCATCGGTTGTACGCGTCGACCAAGCCAAAATCAAAGGTACTGTCGTTAGTATCCAAGATATAGAAACAGGCGAAAAAAGCATTCCACTGCATACGGATAATCAAAAATTTGTCATCCTGTCTCTGCAGTGGGCAAACGATAATATCTTACTGATCAGTGCTAAGTTTCCGGCTAACCGTTACGGTACACCGACAACCGAAACCCGCCTTGTTAAGTATGATTTGACCACAAAAAAAACCTCGAGTGTTCTTCCGCGAAGTGTCTTAGATCGTCTCAATTGGATACCGCAACATCAGGGGCAAATTATCGATCTGATGGCAGATGATCCCGACAATATTTTACTGTCATTAGACGGAATGGGCGAAAACGTAGGCGAAGATAGTGTACTGAAAGTCAATTTAGCGCAGGGTAAATCCAGTTACACCCAAAATGCTAAAAAGAAGATCATCAGTTGGATTACTGACAGGCAACACAAGGTCCGTATTTCTATCTATAACGATGATACTGAGTACCGCATTTATGAACAGGCCGAGCAAAAGAGAGATTCACGTTTACTTTGGACCTTTAAAGCCTTTTCAGAAGACAGTGTTTGGCCATTAGGTTTTGATGCTGACCCCAATATTCTTTACGTTCGCGCCTATCACCAAGGTTTCGAAGCCATATTTAAAGTCAATCTGACCGATCCTAAGCTTACAAAAGAGTTAGTCTACGCAAATGAAGATACTGACGTTGAAGGTAATTTACTCTATTCGAAACTGAAGAAAAAAGTGATTGGTATCAGTGAAGGTGACGGCGAAGAATACACCTTTTGGGAAAAAGAATATGTGGGCCTACAAAATGGCCTAAAAGCCGTGTTACCCAATGCACATAACTATATTACTCAGTTCAGTACCGATGAACGCCGCTACATAGTGTATTCCACTAGCTCGACCGAGCCCGGCACTTACTATTTTGGCGATAGGGACGAAAAAACGCTTTATCCAATCGCTAACCGATACGGCAGACTCAAGAGTGAACTCCTCGCCGATACCCAATATTTAACTTATGAAGCAAGGGATAAGCTCAAAATCGATGCTTACCTAACCGTGCCAAAAGGGCTTGAAGCCAAGCAACTGCCGACGATTATTTTACCCCATGGCGGCCCCATCAGTTACGACAGCAACGACTTCGACTACTGGGCACAGTTCTTCGCTAATCGTGGTTATGCGGTATTTCGGATGAACTTCAGGGGCTCGGCAGGTTACGGCTATGAGTTTATGAAAGCTGGCCTAAAAAGCTGGGGACTCGAAATGCAAAATGACGTCGAAGACGGGACTCGCTACTTAATAGATCAAGGGATTAGCGATCCTAAACGTATTTGTATTGTTGGGGCTAGCTATGGTGGTTACGCGGCCTTAATGGGGGCTGCCATGACTCCCGATCTCTACCGCTGCGCCGTGAGTGTAGCGGGTGTCACCGATGTGGCCTATCTAGTGAAATCGAGCCGAAGATTTACTAACTACAAAGTGGTTAAAGAGCAAATAGGGGATGACTTTGATGCGCTCTATGAACGCTCGCCGATCAGTAAAGCCGATAAAATTAACATCCCAGTATTACTGCTACATGGCGATAAGGACAGAGTGGTTAAGGTTCAACATAGCCGAGAAATGTATGACGAACTCAAATCACTGAAAAAACCAGTGGAGTATATTGAGCTGGAAAATGGCGATCATTACTTGAGCAATAACGACAACAGACTCGCGACGTTTAAAGCCTTAGATAAGTTCTTAGCTGATAATCTCAACCCTAAGTTATAACTGAACAGCAGCACTTTAAGCGAATGCCAAATATAAAAAACGCGACTCAGAGGTCGCGTTTTTTATTCAGCTCAACAAACAAGATTAAGCGTAAGAATGCTCACCATGTTGGTGATCTGTCACGTCACGTACGCCAGTCAACTCACCTGGGAACATGTCTAACAGTTGTTTCTCGATACCATCCTTCAGGGTGATATCAACTTGAGAACAACCGTTACAACCACCGCCGAACTGCAGTACAGCTACGCCTTCTTTAGTGATTTCAACCAGCATGATATTACCACCATGGCCGGCTAACTGAGGGTTGATCTCAGATTGGATCACGTATTCGATACGCTCGACTAAAGGTGCATCACCAGACACTTTACGCATTTTTGCGTTAGGAGCTTTGAGCGTGAGTTGTGAACCTAATTGGTCAGTCACAAAATCGATAGTGGCATCTTCAAGGAAAGGTGCACTCTTCTCATCGACCATAGCATTGAAGCCAGTGAACTCGATTTCAATATCATCACTTTCTACTGCATCCGGTGGACAATAAGACACACCACACTCGGCTTGCGAGGTTCCTGGACTGATCACAAATACGCGAATATGAGTGCCTTCAGGTTGATCTGCTAACAACTTAACAAAATGGGCTTGAGCCGCATCGGAAATGGTAATCATGAAAACCTGCTCCGTCAGGGGATACCTGAGTGTTTTAGTAAGAATTAGCCGTATGATACTCCGACTCACCTTTGCTTTGTAGTCCCTTGGGTAGCAAGTTTGTGGATTTTTGCCATAGCGATCACGATTTGACTGGGTCATTTAGGCTGTTTAAACGATAAAAGCTTAGCGCATTAAAATCGAATAATGCAACTAAGACAGTCACTTGAGTGGACATTCCAAGACGCTATATACATGCTTCTCATTCATTATCGAGATCATCCAACAAGCCTGGCGCCTCTGCCCTTGCCAAACACCATACCTGCACATGCACGTATCGCGCTTCGAATAAGCGGGCAATTTCAGAGACTGTGGTGCCTGTCGTGACCACATCATCCACCAGTGCAATACGCTGGAACGCAAAATCATCCGCTAACATAAAGGCATCGTGTAAGTTGCGTCGTCGCTGTGCACCTGAAAGTCCGGCCTGCGGCCGAGTGTCTTGCTGGCGCGTTAATCCTTCGCTCACTAATGGCAGTTGCAAGAGCTGTGATAACTCATGGGCAATTAACCACGCCTGATTAACCCCCCGTTGTTGCAAGCGTTTTGGATGCAATGGGACTGGCACTATAGCTTGCGGCAAGGTGATTAATCCTTGCTGTTCTAATAGCTTTATTCGCGCCACTAAGGCGCGGCATAGCACAGGTAAAGCGGCAAGTTGCCCCTGATATTTAATCGCGCCGATCCAAGCACCTAAACCTTGATGGTAACTGCAGGGGGCAACGACTTTACGCGGCTGACGCTTTTGGCATTCCCCGCAATAATCAACCTCGATTTGCATCGACTTACCGCAGCCTAAGCAAATAGGTCCATGATATAAGCCAGATTGAAGACAAACGATGCAAATGCCCGTCTCGGGGATAGGTATGGATTGGTGGCACAGCAGGCAACGGTTAGGTAAACTGCCCGCCAACCACCTTGTGCTGAGTTGATAGCCTAAACGCACTATCCGCCAAGCGGATGGCGGCCAAATCCTTTTAACAAAGCGCGACATACCTTCACCTAATCCATTTTTGAGGCACTCAAGTGAGCCAAGTGACATCCACAAACCACGCAAATTTGCATATTGAAATCAGAGGCCAAGGGCCAGATCTGGTGATGCTTCACGGTTGGGGAGTCAATAGCGCTGTGTTTACACCATTACATGAGTCACTGTCTCAGTATAGGGTGCACTATGTCGACTTGCCGGGCTTCGGCCATAGTCAGATGGTGGAAGGTGTTCTATTAGCTTGGGTCGATGCCTTAGTCGCCGCATTACCAGAACACGCTATTTGGGCCGGCTGGTCACTCGGTGGGCTCGTGGCGACTCAGGCAGCACTGAGTTATCCACAAAAAATCAAAGGCTTGATCACTATCGCTTCATCCCCCTGCTTTATGGCGAGAGAGGATGAAGCATGGCCGGGCATTCCCCCCCTAGTACTGAGTCAATTTAGAGAACAACTCGGCCAAAATTTACCTAAAACCATTGAGAGATTTTTGGCGATTCAAGCCATGGGCAGCGAAACCGCCAAGGAAGATATCAAACGGCTGCGCGATCTTGTGCTTGCGCGTCCATTACCCGATGCCAGAGCCTTAACTCAAGGTCTGACTATGCTGACCGACATCGACTTAAGGCAACAACTAACAGGGTTACAGCAACCTTGGCTTAGAATTTGGGGCCGACTCGATGGACTCGTCCCCAAACGCGTACAACCTAAGATGCCAATCACGCCGCAAATTGAAGATGTGATGCTAGCCAAAGCCTCCCATGCGCCGTTTATTTCCCATCAACAGGAGTTTTTGCAGATATTTATGCCTTGGTTAGCGTTACAGACACGCTAACGCTTTATCTTTGAGCGATTAATGACTAGTATTTAACCATTAGTGCACCAAGGAATTTTCCATGTTAGTTGTCAGTAACTACCCCCAAGTCCCACTAGCGACCAGTAATGTCGCAACGGACTCGGCTCGGGTCGACAACCAACTGAAACCTGTGGTCATTCCCCCACAAGCTGCCACTAAAGGCCATGAAGAACGTGCCTTTAATTCGCAGAATGAACGCACAGCAGATCAAACTCAGCAACAAACCAAAACGCTCGAGAATAATCAGCAACAAGTTCAAGAAAAACAGCAGCAACAGCAATCCTCGCAGCAACAAAGCCAACAGCAACAAGAGAAAAAAGCCCCCCTTGTGGTGGCCGAGCGAGTTTTACCTAAGACGCTAAAAATTGCCGCACGCGGTCAAGCGGCGCTGCAACGTAAGGATATCCGCTTAAAGGTCAGTCAAGGTGCGGCAAATTATGCCAGCAGTAACGCCAAAGCGAATACCAGCAGTGCGGCGCGTCAATCGCTTCAAGGTGAATCGACTCAATTTTATCAACAGCTTGGACAACGCATTGGTCAGTTCTATCAACAACAGACTCAGCCAGAGCAAGAATCTATTATGTCGACGTGGATTTAACCTATTCTAATCGTATGAATCCGTTTGCGCACAAAATTAACATGAATGATAAACAAAAATGCCGCTAAAAATAGCGGCATTTTTTATGCTGTTTAACGCTTATTTAGGCAAACGATACAGCTCTTGCTGATAGGCTAAGCTGCCCCATAATGCCCAACTTAAGGCTTTCTTCTCTAACGCTGCCGCAGCTGGCGCATAAGGCGTTAACTGCTCAGTTTTTTCATTGTATTCGAAACCTTGAGCCGCTTTTTCTGGCTGCAGGATCACTACATCTTTACCTTCCATCAGGGCAAAGTTTTTATCGTATTGCATTAACGCGCGTCCAGGCCAATCATCGCTGACCTGGGTCAAATCTCGGCCCAGCATAGGATAAGAGTCTGAAATACCAATCAATGATAGAAGTGTTGGCGGTAAATCAATTTGGCTCACAATGCGATGATCGCGTTTTGGCGCTAAATTATCCCCAAGGATTAAACCCGGAATACGAAAACGTGACACTGGCACCAGATCCGCGCCACCCACTCGGCTGTCATGGTCGGCAACCACGATAAAAATCGTGTCTTTCCAGTAGTCCGCATTTTTCGCGAGTTTAAAAAACTCACCAATCGCATAATCGGCATATTTCGCCGCATTGTTGCGGGTTTGCTTAGGTTGCTCGTACTGCTCGATACGATCATCAGGGAATTCGAATGGATCGTGGTTACTCGAGCTAAACACTAAACTAAAGAAAGGCTTACCTTCGCTGTGCAGACGCTCAAACTCACTATTCGCTTTGCGCATTAAGTCTTCATCAGAGGCGCCCCACGAGCCCACAAAGGCCGGAGATTTATAATCTTTCTGATCTATGATGTCACTAAAGCCGTTGCCCAAAAAGAAGCTACGCATATTGTCGAAATGGCTCTCACCACCATAGATAAACTGCGTGGTATAACCATGATTTTTAAGTAATTCAGCTATGCTGAAGAAGCCAACTTGGCTCTTACCCAGTTTCACCACAGCACGAGCTGGCGTCGGGGTAAAGCCTGTCGTTACAGCTTCTATCCCGCGCACTGAACGAGTACCAGTGGCGTACAAATTATCGAAATACCAACCTTCTTTGGATAAGGCATCGATATTCGGAGTCAGCGGTAAACCACCTAAACTCCCTACAAAACGTGCGCCTAAACTCTCTTGTAGTAGGATCACTAAGTTCTTTGGCTTTCCGGTATAACTGGCTTGGTTAAAGCTTAGCGATGGGATATCTGTTGAGGTAAATGCACTTTCAGGACGACCACTTTCCTGTCTTATGGTCGCAATAATCTCAGCGTTATCTAACTTGCCATACACTTTAGAGGCATCTTCTTCACTGCCCATCTGCTTGATGGCAAACACTAATGAATAGGCTGAGTTGATGACTAAAGAGTTCACTAATGGATCGTCGGCAAACGCCACCATAGCAGGGTTAATCGGTCTATGGCCTAAGGTTGAACGCGCACCTAATAACGTCATGGCGATAACAAGCACTGCCAATACAGGACGCCAGTACCAGCGCGGGAAACGTAGATTTTTAGTGAGCTTACCGCTTAACACCCAACCGCCCCAAAGCGTACCGATAGTTAATAGCACGGAGAAGATCAGCTCAAGTTTGCGACCCGCCCACAGCATAGAAAGCACTTCTTTCGGGTAGATCAGATATTCCACATACAGGCGATTCGGGCGAATACCGTATTCTTCAATAAACGCAGGGGTCGATGCTTCTAAAAAGAGGATGATCCACAGACCGACAGTTAACCACACCCGTAAAATCGGCTGCCACAGACGGCCAATAAAATGATCACCCGAAAACAATGCGGTTCCTAAGGCAGCAATACCCCATAACCAGCACAGGGTAGCGATATCGACGCGTAAACCTTGGATTAAGAGATGCGACCAACCATCCACAGCGGCCACGCGATCGGCTTGCCACAGCCCTAAAGCGATACGGCTCGCGGTGACAATAAAAAGCACTAATAGCGAGAAAATAAAGATGGCGCGGAAAGGCCCATGGGCATTGTTGTGCCCGCGAGGTGATAAACCAGATTGCATGTGTTACCCCAAAACGTATAAAGAGCCACTCAGCGTTGGAGTGTCAATTTGAAAAAAATCGATGAATAAGCTGTGCTATGACAACCGATTTTGCTTAACGTTGCATTAAATGCCGACTTTATATTCCCTAAGACGACATTGATGCAACAATTTTGTGAGTAACATGTAAAAAAGTCGACTCGGACATGGCTTAAGTCCGAGTCTTAACGGTTAACGCTTACTTTTTCAGCTTAGCGAAGGCATCGGCAAAGGCATTGCCCATGGCCGCGTTCGCAGGTGCTTTAGGTGCTTGCTTTTGCGCAGGACGTGCAGCAGGTTTCGTCGACTGTGGTGCCTTACCATTATGAGTTCTGGCAGGATTATGTGGTCTTTGCTGCGATTTACTTTGATCGATAGCTTCATCCAAACGCATGCTCAAACCGATACGGCGACGCTCAACATCTACTTCCATCACTTTAACTTTCACCACATCACCCGCTTTCACGATTGTGTGGGGATCGCTAATAAACTTGTCGGTCAGTGAAGAGATATGCACCAGTCCATCTTGATGCACGCCAATATCGACGAAGGCACCAAAGTTAGTCACGTTGGTCACCACGCCTTCGAGCACCATTTCAGGTTTCAAGTGCTTAAGTTCTTCCACACCATCTTTAAACTTGGCGGTTTTAAACTCACCACGGGGATCACGACCTGGCTTATCCAGTTCGGCCAAAATATCCGTCACAGTAGGTAAACCAAACTCCGCCGTAATGAACTCTTCAGGTTTAATGCTGCGCAGTAGATCTGAGTTACCCATCAGGCTCGCCAGCTCCACTTGCTTAGTCTTAGCGATAGTTTCCACTAACGAATAAGCCTCAGGATGCACAGACGAGGCATCGAGTGGATTATCACCTTGACGAATACGCAAAAAACCCGCCGCTTGCTCATAGGCTTTAGGCCCTAAACGCGGCACTTTCAGCAGCTCTTTACGATTCTTAAACTGACCATTAGCATCGCGATAATCGACCACGTTTTTCGCTAATGTCTTGTTTAAACCAGCCACTTGCGACAACAAAGGCGCAGAGGCCATGTTGAGATCCACACCCACACCGTTTACGCAGTCTTCCACCACAGCTTCCAGCGAACCCGATAATTGGCTTTGGCTCACGTCATGTTGGTATTGACCCACACCGATAGATTTAGGCTCAATTTTCACCAGTTCGGCTAACGGATCCTGCAAACGACGCGCGATAGACACAGCGCCACGAATCGAGACATCGAGATCAGGAAACTCCAGCGCCGCTAATTCCGATGCTGAATATACAGACGCGCCCGCTTCACTGACCATCACTTTGGTCAACTGTGGATGGGTATCTTTCACTGCAGCAATCAGCTCAGCGGCCAGCTTATCGGTTTCCCGTGATGCCGTGCCGTTACCAATCGCAATTAATTCAACTTTGTGCATTTTGACTAAGTTCGCCAAAGTACGAATCGACTTTTCCCACAGATTTTGCGGTGCGTGCGGGAAAATCGTCGCATGGCACAACATCTTACCCGTGTTATCGACCACAGCCACTTTCACACCAGTACGTAAACCTGGATCGAGTCCCATGGTCGCTTTCGCGCCCGCTGGAGCGGCCATCAATAAATCACCTAAGTTACGGGCGAAAACTTTAATCGCTTCGGCTTCGGCGCGTTCGCGCATTTGCGAAATAAACTCGGTTTCCATCTGTAGCGCAATCTTGATACGCCATGTCGCCGTCACGACGGTTTTCAACCACTGGTCGACGCTGCTATCACCCAATTTCAGCCCTAAATGATCGCAGATAATTACTTCGCAGTAACTGCCTTGGCCCGCTTCGGCAGCAGGATCGGCATTCATAGATAACGCTAAGAAACCTTCGTTACGGCCACGCAGCATCGCCAGCGCACGGTGAGAAGGGATCTTAGCTAACTGTTCGGTATGCTCGAAATAATCACGGAATTTCGCGCCTTCTTTCTCTTTACCTGCAATTAAGCGGCTTTCTAACACACTGTTTTGGCTTAAATGTTCACGCACTTTACGCAGTAATTCCGCGTCTTCGGCGTAGCGCTCCATCAGGATATAACGCGCGCCTTCAAGCACAGCTTTCACATCGGCGAAACCCGCTTCGCTATTGATATAACCCGCCGCTTTGGCTTCGACATCGGCGCTACGGTCAGCCAGTAAGGCATCGGCTAATGGTTCAAGCCCAGCTTCGATAGCGATTTGGCCCTTAGTGCGGCGCTTAGGTTTGAAGGGCAGATACAAATCTTCGAGACGTGTCTTGCTGTCGGCGTCGTCAATAGCCCTTTGTAATTCTGGCGTTAACTTACCCTGAGCTTGGATGCTAGACAGAATCACTTGGCGTCTGTCGTTCAGCTCACGCAGGTAACCTAAACGTGTGTACAAGGTACGCAGTTGCGTATCGTCTAATCCGCCCGTGGCTTCTTTACGGTAGCGGGCAACGAAGGGAACCGTCGCACCATCGTCAAGCAGAGTGATGGTTGCGGCAACTTGTTGCTCACGAACATTCAGTTCTTGAGCGATAATCTGAGCGATGTTATGTGCATTAGTTTGCATAAATAAAGTGTCGTGCCTAACTGTAAAGTAAGTCGTTATTGCGCCAAAGATACCACAGGCGCCCCGTATGTTTCATGCTAAAACCTAGGTCAAATCAGAGTCTTTGATCTTTCCCCGTCATCCCATGACGACCGCAGCGGTTGTCACGGCGGCAACCCTGTCGCTAATCTGCCTCGCTGGCGAGAGTGGTTTCAAAAGGAGTGTAACGGATCTGATTGATATACCACTCTTTTGGACCCGATGGCGTTTGCACTACCACCTCATCGTCCACTTGCTTGCCGATTAAGGCACGCGCCATGGGCGAGTCGATGGTGATGTAGCCCAATTTGGTATCGAGCTCATCTTTACCGACGATCCGATAACGCACGCGATCACCCGCTTCATTTTCGAGCTCGAACCAAGCGCCGAAGAATATTTTACCTTCCTGCTGCGGTGAGTAATCGACGATTTTTAACTCTTCCAGCCGCTTAACTAAGTACCTGACTCGGCCGTCAATTTGTCTTAACAAACGCTTGTTGTAAGTGTAATCAGCGTTCTCACTTCGGTCGCCCTGCGCCGCCGCCTCTTGGACTTTAAGGGTGATTTGCGGCCGATATTCTTTCCACAAATACTTCAATTCTTTATCTAAAGTTTGCCAACCCTGTCGGGTGATCAAATGCGCTTTCATACTCATTACTCAATCGTTGGATTAAACGACCACAATTGATGCGGGATAATATATTGGACTGATGATACTCAGACTGGACACTAAAGTTAACTCACTAAATCATCTCTGTGCATAATGGCGGTGAAATCACCGCTTTTGCTGATGCCAATTTAGTTACAATTTCACCCTTGGCGTGAATAAACGCGAGTATTCTCATGCAATTTCATTTGCTTAGTATTAACATTGGGCAATAAATGTCAGCATTTATCGCATTCAAGCCACTAAGGTAAGCTAGTCGCCTAGGTTGAATGCGGCTATATTAGGCAGATTCGTTTTCAATTTCAGCCAGTTGGTTAATCTTAACTGTTTCTCGTCAGTAGAATAAGCACCAATCTGAGCAATTAAAGGACACCCCATGGGACAAGAAACCTCGAAAATCCTCGTCGTCGATGATGATATGCGCCTGCGAGCGTTACTCGAGCGTTACCTGATGGAGCAAGGTTATCAGGTGCGCAGCGCGGCCAATGCCGAGCAGATGGACCGCCTATTAGAACGTGAAAACTTCCATCTACTCGTGCTCGACTTGATGTTGCCCGGTGAAGATGGCCTGTCTATCTGTCGCCGTTTGCGCCAGCAAGGTAATCCTATTCCGATCGTGATGCTGACGGCCAAGGGCGATGAAGTCGACCGTATTATTGGTCTAGAGTTAGGCGCTGACGATTATCTGCCAAAACCTTTTAATCCACGGGAATTACTCGCACGGATCAAAGCCGTGATGCGTCGCCAAACCCAAGATGTACCCGGTGCGCCCGCCCAGCAGGAAGCGCAGATCAGCTTCGGTGAGTTTTCGCTGGATTTAGCCACCCGTGAGATGTACCACGGCGACGAATCGATTGCGCTCACTAGCGGTGAGTTTGCCGTGCTTAAAGTGCTCGTTACCCATCCACGCGAGCCCTTGTCTCGGGATAAATTGATGAACCTCGCCCGTGGCCGCGATTATTCGGCGCTAGAACGCTCCATCGACGTGCAAGTGTCACGTCTGCGGCGTTTAATCGAAAAAGACCCTGCGAATCCGCGCTACATTCAAACTGTGTGGGGATTAGGTTATGTGTTTGTGCCCGATGGCGCAGCGCGTCGATGAGCCGCGCTGCCATCTTAATCTGCTGCAGTTATTGAGCCCCCGATGAAAGCTAAGTTTTGGTGGCGGTTTGTCCCTCGCAGCGCGTTTAGTCAAACCGTGATGCTGATTGGTTGTCTACTACTGATCAATCAGCTGGTGTCTTACGTCACGGTTGCCGTTTATGTGCTTAAGCCAAGCTACCAACAAATCAATCAATTAATCGCTCGCCAAGTCAAATTGCTGTTTGTCGATGGCATAGATATTGGCCGCGAACACTTAACCATAGTCGATGCCCTCAATGCCAAAGTCCACGACGATGGCATGAAGATCTACAATCAACAGCAAGCGCGCGAAGCTGGGATTGAGCAAGCGACCTACTATGGTTTCTGGTCGGCGCAGATGTCGGAATATCTCGGCGGCGACGCCGAAGTGCGCGTCACCCACGGCAGCGTATTGCAGATTTGGATCCGTCCACCACAGGCGCCCTCGATTTGGATAAAAGTGCCGCTTATCGGCCAGAATGTTTCAGACCTTTCGCCGCTGACCCTCTATTTAATGGTCATAGGCGCCCTCAGCGTCGCTGGGGGGTGGTGGTTTGCCCGCCAACAAAACCGCCCACTTAGGCGACTACAAAAAGCCGCGATTGCCGTTTCCCGCGGTGAATTCCCCGATCCCTTGCCGCTTAATGGTTCGAGTGAAATTGTCGAAGTGACCAACGCCTTCAACCAGATGGCGCACAGCATGAAACAACTGGAGCAGGACAGAGCGCTATTGATGGCGGGGATTTCCCACGACTTGCGCACGCCGCTCACCCGTATTCGTCTCGCATCTGAGATGATGGTTGAGGAAGATCAATATCTTAAAGATGGCATAGTCAACGATATCGAAGATATGGACGCCATCATCAGCCAGTTTATTGCGTATATTCGCCAAGATCAGGAAACCAGCCGTGAACTAGGGCAAATCAATAAACTCATTCAAGATGTCGCTCAAGCAGAAGCCAATCGCGCCGGTGAAATAGAAGTGGTGTTAACTGACTGCCCCGAAGCCCAATTCCAAGCGATTGCCATTAAGCGGGTACTGAGCAACTTAGTCGAAAATGCCTTTCGCTATGGTTCTGGCTGGATCCGCATTAGCTCACAGTTCGATGGCAAACGTATCGGTTTTAGTGTTGAAGATAATGGTCCAGGAATTGACGAGTCACAAATCACCAAACTATTTCAACCCTTTACCCAAGGTGATATCGCCCGTGGCAGTGTCGGCTCAGGCCTAGGTCTCGCCATCATCAAACGGATTATCGATAGACATCAAGGGCAAGTCACCCTCTCCAACCGCGCCGAAGGCGGTTTAAGAGCCCAAGTGTGGCTGCCGCTGGAATAGCGCGAGATCACATATCGGCAAATCAAATGACAACGCTGACATTCATGTGGGCGCTTGTCATATTAATGTCACGCTAAATTCATAAACTCAGAACAGTTAACTGGCTCTGACAATTATGAAGATTGCAAAATGAAAATTTCAACGCTGTCGCTCTCTGCTTCTGCCCTGTTGTTATTGCTCGCGGGATTATTAGCGGCCGTAGTGCTGTGGAGTAGTGATCAGCGACAACATATAGAACAACAAACACTCACACTGCAAAGCATACAAGAAGACTTCCTCGTCGGCGTACGCCGCGATCTCGACGGCTATCTCGCCAGCGGCAACTCTAGCCAACTTGAACAAGCTAAAACTAAACTCAGCGCCATTAAGAACCAGCTCACAGAGCTTAATCTCGCCACCATGGGCGCTACCGATAATGACTTGCAAGCAAGTCTCAGCAGCTTCATTCAAGATTTAGATACCAAGTACCGCGCAGCGGGTAAACTCGCTGGCAACCCCAGGCAACTGCTGGCCCACGCCGAATCTGAAATGCTCGACTATAACCGTCGTTTGGGCAGCTATGCCGATAAAGGCTTAGCCACAAATGCGGAGGTCGCCGAACAATATCTGCAATTGAGCCGCGATTTACCTTCTATCGTCTATCAACTTTCCCAGCTGACCGATGGCTATCTGATCGGCAAAAATCAGCAACTCAAGGGCATTTTAGACAGCACCAGCAAAGAGCTAAATACATGGCACGACACCCTCAGCGCACTGCCGTTAATCGGCGTATATGAGCAGCAAGAAGCCGATGAATTTGCCCTCGGTGCCAGCGAACCAGAACAGATTGAAGTCGGCGAAAGTGACCGCAGTGAACTGCTCAGTCTCGCCAATCGATACAACAAAGAAGTCGCCAATACCCACCAATTGCTGCAAGCCAACCAAGAGATGCAAGATCAACTCATTCAAGCAATTAGCAATGTGGAACAACAGCTTATTGGCTTAGGTGAGGCTCAGGCGGCAAAGAATCAACAGCTGAAATATGAGTTACAGCTAATCCTCTACACTATGGTTTCCATCATGGCCTTGTTTGCTATAGGTTATTTAATCCTGCAGCAAAATCGCGTCGTCAAACCGCTGAAACGTCTTAATCAAGCCTTTATGAAATTAAGCGAATCGAACAGCCGCGAGCGTTTAGATATTAATCGTCGCTGCGAGACGGGCCAAATCGCAGGTCATTTCAACCAGTTGCTGCAAAGGTTTGAACAGGAAGACGAAGCACAGCGCCAGCAAATCACTAAGGTTTCTCAATCATTAAGCCAACTGGTTGCGCGAATTACTCAGCTGTCGCAGCACACAGAGCACACCCAAACGATTGTGGCCGATACGCAAACACAGACCGAACATATCCGCAGCCTCGCCAATGAGGTGAGCCACACTTCGGCACTCGTGGAGGACAGCGCCGCCGAAACCATGCGCCAAATGCAGTCGAGCCAAACCGAAGCAGAAGCGGTACTGAGCGCAACTGAGCAGACGCAAACCGCCGTTGGCCTTTGCCATGCTTCCCTTGAAAGCCTGAATAACTCAGTGACGGATGTGTCGAAAATCATTGATGTAATTGGCAATATCGCCGAACAAACTAACTTACTCGCCCTCAATGCCGCCATTGAAGCTGCGCGGGCGGGAGAGCAAGGTCGCGGCTTTGCCGTGGTTGCCGATGAAGTGCGAAATTTAAGTCAGCGCACCCAAGTGTCCTTAAACGAAATCGTGAAGATTCTGCAGCAACTGACCCAATCGAATCATGCCCTAAGTGAGAGTGTCGATGGCATAGCTCAAGCCACCAGCAGCCAAAAACTGCGCGCTCAAAGCCTATGGCAAGTGGCGCAAACGGTGCAAAACCAAGCGAGCGACATGGCCAATACCGCGAAACAAGGCTCGCTCAATGCCAAGGAGCAAGTCGATTATCTCGATCAATTTGTGCGCACTATGGATAGCTTAAAAGAACAAGCGCAAACCAGTTCACAGCAGAGTGAGTTCATCGCCCAAGAAGTACAGCAGAGTGTAGAAGATATTGAAACCAGCTTGGGGATTGGGCAAAGCCAAATAAACCGTGCGGCCTAAAACCGCACGTTTATTCACTTAATTTCTCTATTTGTGTTTAATCGTCGATTCGGCAATTATGGATATTAGAGCCATCGAACTGACATTCGACATCAACCCATTTGCCTTCAAATGGCGTTAATGAAGCATCAGTCGCTTGATAGCCCCACAAGGTCTTTTGCATCACTAAACCCGACAAATCAAGTTCATTGCTTCGCACTTCAAGATCAACTTCTTTCACTAACCACTGGTTGTCTGCGAGTTCAACACCTTCTATTTGAATCCATTTTTGGTCAAGTGTCGCTAAGGTTAAACCGTCGTCGAATTGAGTTCTGGCATCAATATCAAATGTAAATCCATTAATTTGTAGCTGATTATTGGTAGTCAGTGTCGCCAGACCTTCTAGCTCGAACTTTTTACCTAAGGTTGGAGGTATTCCACCATTATCATGTGATGTTTCAAATTCAACTTCTCTGGCCCATAAACCCTGCGGCATAGATTGAATATCTACATCGACTAGCTTGCCTTCAACCAAGTTAGCTTGCTTGCCATCTTCAAATTGAGTATTTGTAGTGACATAGAGTCGAGTACGGGCATTCAGCTCAAACTGCGTTTTATCTTGGTTGACCCAAGTAATAGTCCCTTCTAGCTCCATATCGTTAAAAGACGCCGTATCTTCCACTTCGACTTCAGAGGCCAAAAATGAAGCACCACTTTGCAGGCCTTCCACTTCAACCCATGCGCCTTCCTGTAAGCTGCCTTCTAAACGTGCGTTGGCATAATCAATCACTGCCGAACCGATATTGAATTGTTGCGTGGCCTTGTTTAATCCAGAGACACGTCCCTCAATTTCAGCAAACGCAAAATTGGGGATAAGGTTTATAGAATTAACCTGCCATTCTCCCATTACCGTTGGATAACCATTTACCGCAACCCAATCGCCTACTTTATACTGAGTCGCGTCCGCTGGTTTAACGACTAAATTAATCCCATTAACGGCAATAGTATTTTGATTAACGGAACTGATTTCACCCACAAGGCTTGGATCTAATATGACATTTTTAGCCTGTTGGCCTTCATTATCAATTTTGACCCTCATCCCCATTTGAATGGCATTAACCTCTAACGGCTGTTGTCCATAGTGAATCTTAGCATTAGCGATATTTACGCTATATCCGTTGACAGTAATCGAATTATTGTCAGAAGCAATATTTGTTACTGTACCGTTGATTTTTGCGGGTAACGTAGGTTGTGGAACGATAGGATCGGGTTTAGAGGTATCTGTTGATGAATCATTACCACCGCAACCTGCCAGCAAAATGGCCGTAATACAGACTAAGAGTTTATTCATTTTCTTCCCTATTATGTCTTGTTAAATCAGTGCTGGGCATCTTAGTATGAAGATCGTCAAGCAAATGTGAAGAAATGAATTAACCTATGAAAGTATTAATTGTTGATGATAATCATGATGTTATTGAAACAATCATGGATTATTTAACCCTAGAGGGGATTATTGCCGACTGTGCATATCACGGGGAAAGTGCAATCAATTTAATTCAACAAAACCATTACGATGTCATCATAATGGATATTATGATGCCAAAATTAGACGGTATTAATACGGTCAAAAAACTGCGTGAAGAAATTTATTGTAATACACCGATTATATTTTTAACCGCCAAAGATAGTCTGCAGGATAAAATTGATTCTTTTACATCAGGTGGGGATGATTTTTTAAATAAACCTTTCGCGATGGAAGAATTATGCTTACGACTACATTCACTGCATAATCGTGGCCCACGTTTAGATGTGGGTATTTTGCGCTTCAGTGATATCAGTTTAAATTTGCAAACCCATCAAGTTACCCGTGCTGGTAAAGAAATTAAGCTCAGTAAAATTCAGCGCACCATTCTTTCACTGTTACTAAAACATGCGCCCGCTATCGTGAGTAAAGAGCAATTGGTAGATACAGTATGGGGAGATGATGCACCTTCGAGTGATTCACTTCGCAGCCACATATACAGCTTACGCAGTGCACTCGATAAAGGTTTTTCAGACTCAAAATTAGAGACTATCCATGGCCAAGGTTACCGACTTATCCCCTGAGCATTTTCCGAGTTTATATAAAAAAATACGCCTCACTTTTTTAGTATTAACTAGCTTGATGTTTGCCATTTTTTGGAGCCTCATTTATATCGCCGAAGAACAAATTGAGAAGATTAGCCTCGAGCAAACGCTGGCCACAGAGACTCGCGAATATCTAAAGAATTATCAAAGGTTTGGTGATAAAGCACAGCTCCCCGATATCAATGAATTGAAAACATATTGGAGCAAAGAGTTTGTACCAGCTTGGCTGCAACCTTATCAAAATACCGGATTTTACGAACATCAACTGGGTGACGAAGATAAACACTTTTTGATATCCGCTCATCCTTCTGGGCAAGGGCTGTTGTATGTGGTTTATAAGGATGACGCGGACGATTTCCTTGATAGCTATGAAGATAGAATGCACATTTTGATCTCTATTATGGGGATCGGTTTGCTCCTGTTTATCATGGCGTATGGATTGCATTTTGTACGTCTGCTATCCAGTCCACTTGCTGAGATTGAAAATAAAATCAATCAACTATCACCTAAAAGACCAACATCAACACCGAGTACTTCATACCGTGAAACCCGCCAGATTGAGCAAACCCTATTAAGCAACAAAGCTAAAATTGCCGCCTACTTCACTCGGGAACAAGAATTTAGCCGTTTTGCCTCCCATGAGCTACGCACGCCCATTATGGTGATCCAAGGTTCGGTCGAATTGCTCAAAAAAATCCCCAATGCGACAACCGAGGCTCAACAATTAATGGTCAAAAAAGCCATTACACGTATTGATTACGCAGGGCATCAAATGAAAACGCTCACCGAGGCCTTTTTACTTCTCGGAAAAGAAGACATTGAATCCCAGCACTACAGCCAAATTGATTTAGCACCACGCCTTGAACACATTTTAGCTGAAATGGCGCAGCACTTTGCCAAGCAAGAAATCACCTACAGCTTAACGCTTAAAGATTGCTTGAGCATCAAGGCGCCACTGAGCTTTATTGACATAGTGATAGGTAATTTAATTAAAAATGCTTTCAATTACAGTGCCGGAAACATTGAAATTACGATGCAAAGCAACCAATTATGGATACTGAATCCACTAAGCACTCAAAGTACTGATACATCAGGCTATGGCTGCGGATTAATTATTATTGAACGTATTTGCGAGCGAATGGGCTGGGCATTTTCAACCCAAAACGATGGTGCTAGCTATCAGGCTTATGTTCAGTTTATAGATAATGCCCATTAACTGAAGTTATCTTGGATAAATGACCTCGTTTTAGCAAATTCTGAGTTGCAAACCCAATCTTCACAACCGCTTCACGCTTGTCTTGGCACTATGCTCGCAACACTGTAATAGCCATTGAGGCTGAGTTACATAAAACCATAGAAAGGACAAACAGATGAATAAAATGACTCTTACCGTTTTCGCAATGGCACTTTCATTCACGACTATGGCCAGCCAAGCGGGCTTTCAACCTACAACGGGTGAACCTCAAATACAGGGCGGCTTCCAAGGGCCGAGCGCAAGACAAGTGATTCATGATGTAGTGAGCGCGCTCAATGCCAGTGATGACGCCCAAATTGAGTTAACGGGCCATATCATTTCTTCCATTGGACACGATGATTATATTTTCCGTGACGCTACGGGTGATATTAAGGTCGAAATTGATGATGATTTATGGCGCGGCAACACAGTAACACCTGAGACTCAGGTCATTATTCGTGGTGAAGTGGATAAAGATTGGTCTGAAGTGACCATAGATGCAGACAACATTCAAATCGTACAATAAATTGATTTAGTTAAAGCCAGCCAATGAATGGCTGGCTTTGGTCACATCCAAACTTCATGTCTTAAATACGCTTAGATAGCAGCCAAAACAACTTCAGCTTTACTGGCTTCAAAAGCCTTTGGCTCTTCAACATTCAGCAGAGTCACTACGCCGTTATCTATGATCATGGCGTAACGTTGTGAACGCACGCCACCAAAACCGGCAGTATCCATCTCTAAACCTAAGGCTTTAGTAAAGCTGGCATCGCCATCGGCTAGCATCATCAATTCAGAGGCATTTTGTGCTTCGCCCCACGCTTTCATCACGAAGGCATCGTTCACAGCAACACAGGCAATCAAATCCACGCCTTTCGCTTTAAATTGATCGGCTAATACCACATAGCCAGGTAAATGCGCTTCAGAACAGGTCGGAGTAAAAGCACCGGGTACAGCAAACAATACCACTTTTTTACCAGCGAACAGTTCAGTAACTTGGTGATTCACCATGCCATCTTTCGTTAGTTGGCCTAATGTAGCTGCTGGTAATGTTTGACCTTGAGCAATCATATTTATCTCCATTTAGTTAAATTAACCTGACCATACTAGCCCTATTTACCTGAGATAAACACAGAGAGAAAAAAGGGTGATTAGCCGCGAGTGCGATTCATCCGCAGCCCAGCACACAAACCGAGGAACAACAGACCCAATACCGATAAGCTACCGCCACTTTCTTCGACGACTATGACATCAGGCTCTCTGTCTCGATCGCTACTTTCCAGTGGCAGTGCATACAAACCATCGGTTTCATCGGCACTAATGGTCGCGACAATGTCGCTGTAACCCACTTCGTACACATCGATTAGCACATCGTAGTGGTCCGTCGCATAACCCGTGTAGAGCGTGGTCAGCACTTCATAATCGTCCTGTGTTGAATCGCCATAAATAGTAAACACGTCCGTGGTGTAGTAATGCACCCAAGGGCCGCCATCACGACTGAGATAAAGCTCGGCAAATAAGTCGGCTCTTTCATTAAGATACGCGCCGTTAACATCGACGTCGAAGGTCACGCTAAAGGTTTGATAAAACCCATCGTAGTCAAAGTCTTCGAACAAACGACTGCTGGCATCAAAAATCGAAAAGCTGTGATACACAGGGGCGCGGTAGGGATCTTCACTGGTCGCGCTCGAACTCGGCATGCCTTGGCTCGCATGTTTCGCAGTCACTTGCTCACGCGTCATCGGCGATGCGCCCATTAGTTGCACGCGGTTTGCCGTCGGCGCTTTAGAGGATAACGCGGGCGCCAAGGATTTAACGGCTGCAGCAGCGGCTTCAGTGACATTTTTTGCGGGCGCAGCTTGTTGTAACAAGGCTAAAGCTTGCTGCTCCTGCTCGGCTGCTTGCTCGCTATTTTCAGCTTTTTGGGCAATGCCGACACTGGCCGCAGTAAATGGCGTTAAGCTTTGCGATGATTCCAGTTCGCGGGGCTGAGCGCTGACCACAGTGGACGCTAAAAACAGCGCGGCAATGGCCGTCGCTTTAACGAAATGGGTGTTAACCTGACTGTTAACTGTGGCTGCCATACCTTGTTTATTGAGTGTGTTCATCTTGAATACCCCATGGATAACCCGTTCAAATTGGAGCCATTAAAGTGCAATGAAGGTGAACATAAGCTGAACATCAACATTTAGTGTTCTTAGCGCGACAATACGTTCAGCCTTAGTTCATCTGGATTAGCCGACACTAGGGCATATTGAATGCGAGCATAGGAATAGACTCGCTGACAGAGCTTCAGTTCTGTCACGAATAACAAAATGACTACCAAAGTTAATTTTGATGGAATTGTGCCAACCAATTGGCTGATCTCTATGTGTTTGTTAAGGTGATGAGGTATTCTTAGTCGATTCGATAAGTTATCCATCTCACTCATTAACTTAAGATCGCCGAACATTGCGGGTACCAGATATGAAACTTGGTTTGACATTGGCCCTAATCGCTTGCTTATTGGCCTCCTTTGGCAGCATGGCAGGCAATGATAGACAGAATGATCGCAACCAAGGTGCGAAGAATGAGCAGCGCCGTCTGGCGGTCAATAGCCCAGATCAAGCTGTGGCTATGGTGCAACGCCAATATCAAGGCAAGGTACTGAGCGTGCAATCCAGCAGCTCAGGGTATCGGGTTAAGCTCCTCAATAATGACGGCCAAGTGTTTTCTGTCTCAGTGGATGCCGCATCTGGCCGAGTGTCGAGGAACTAACTATGCGATTGTTATTGGTTGAAGATGATTTAGAACTGCAAACGAACTTAAAACAACATCTGCTCGACGCCCATTACAGTATCGATGTGGCGAGCGATGGTGAAGAAGGCTTATTTCAAGCACTCGAATACAACTATGATGCGGCGATAATCGATGTCGGTTTGCCTAAACTTGATGGTATCGCGCTTATCCGCAGCGTACGCGAACAGGAACGCGACTTCCCAATCCTAATTTTAACCGCGAGGGACAGCTGGCAAGATAAGGTTGAAGGACTCGACGCCGGTGCCGACGACTACCTGACGAAACCTTTTCATCCCCAAGAACTGGTCGCGCGGCTAAAAGCACTGATCCGTCGCTCTGCCGGCAAGGCCAGCCCTTTGATTTATAACGGTCCCTTTAGCTTGAATACCAGCAGCTTAGAAGTGCGTAAAGGCGAAGAGTTGGTTAACCTCAGCGGCTCTGAATACAAGTTATTCGAATTTTTTATGCTGCATCAGGGTGAAGTGAAATCCAAAACCGTATTGACGGAGCACATCTACGATCAGGATTTTGATTTAGATTCAAACGTCATCGAAGTCTTTATCCGCCGGTTACGCAAAAAACTCGATCCTGATAATCAATACAACCTGATTGAAACCCTGCGCGGCCAAGGTTATCGCCTAAAAGCGTTAACGCCCGAGCCCACTGCCGATGAGTAAACGTGCCATTGTGTGGCAAGTATTGAACTCCCTTAAAGCGCGCTTAGTGATTAGCGCGCTATTGTTTATCTTAGTGTTATTGCCTTTGATCGGCGTCGCCTTAAACGATGCCTTTACCGAACAAGTTAAAAGCGCGACCAAAAATGAACTCAGCGCCTATGTCTATTCGATACTCGCGGTGACTGAAGTCGAGAATAAGCAAATCTCTATCCCAGAATTAGTACTCGAAAATCGTTTTAACCTTATTCAATCTGGGCTGTATGCCATTGCGACCACTGAAGATGCCAGCGGTAAACAAACGATCGTGTGGCACTCGCAATCTTTTATGGGCATGATGCCACCGCCACATTTTACCATCCCAGCAACCGGTCAAAGTGCCTTTGAGCAAATCGAGCTCGCCGAACAACCCCATTTGATTTATAGCTTTAGCGTCAGTTTCGCCAGTCAAAATCAAAACGTGCCTGTGACGATTCACATCATTAAGGACGAGCGCGAATTTCAGCAGCAAATCGATCAATTTAACCAGCAGCTTTGGACTTGGCTGCTGATCCTCATGTTCGTCATGCTGGTGTTCCAACTGAGCTGGCTAGTGTGGACGCTGCAACCATTGGCGCGCTTTACCCAAGAATTACATTCCGTCGAGCAAGGTAAGTCGATGCAGCTAAGTAGTCAGTACCCCACTGAACTACAAGCGGTTGCGCGGCAGCTCAATATTTTGCTCAATACCGAACAAACCCAGCGCAAACGCTATCGTAATGCCTTGGCCGATCTTGCCCACAGCCTCAAAACACCGCTGGCGGTGATCAAGAGTCAGGCCGACTTAAGCGAAGCCTCCAGCGAGCAAGTATCGGTGATCAGCCGCATTATTGGCCACCAGTTGAAACGCGCCCAAACGGCAGCGGCAGCCTCGTGGCATTTAGGGATTCGAGTCGATGACGTCGCCGCTAAGTTATTACGCACCTTAGCTAAAATTTATCGCGAGCCGCAAATCAACCTCAGTGGCGAGATGGCTGACGAAGCAGTATTCAAAGGTGATGAAGCGGATCTCACGGAAATTCTCGGTAACGTGCTCGACAACGCCTGCAAAGCGGCAAAGTCCACGGTTAAATTAACCGTGACCGGCGATGCCTATCAATTGCTGATCTGCATCGAAGATGATGGGCCAGGGATCAGTGAAGCGCTGCAAAATCAAATCTTTGAACGCGGTATTCGCGCTGATTCCTATCATCAGGGTAATGGTATTGGGCTTGCGATCGTGCGCGATTTAGTCGACAGCTATAACGGCAGAATTTCAGTCTCACGTTCAGAAACCTTGGGCGGCGCCAAGTTCAGCATCAGCTTTGTGCACTCAATTTAATGATTTAGTTTCAATACCATAGATTTAAATTCCCACCTAAATTGCGGTTAAAAATAACTTTTTAACCGTAAAATGCTTTCAGCTTATGTTCATATTCAAACGCCTATGATGCCCATAACATCCTCGAACAGGATTATTGGAGCAAACCATGAACAGACTACATCGATGGAATTGGCTAGTGTTAACGGCGGCATTAGTGGCCTTGCCTTTCACTACCACAGCACAAGCTGCGGGCGTATCTGTGAGCCAAGGCTCGAGCGCTGCGGCAAGCCAAGCCGAACTCGAACAAATGCTGGCGCCTATTGCCCTGTATCCCGATAGCTTATTGACCCACATACTTATTGCCTCAACTTATCCACTCGAAATCGTGCAGGCACAGCGTTGGTTAACCCAGCGCCCCAAATCCTCGGTCGATCAACTGATGTCGCAGGCCGAAGATCAAGATTGGGACCCGAGCGTCAAAGCTTTGCTGGCTTTTCCGACGCTGCTGCAAAGAATGAGTGAAGATCTCGACTGGACTCAAAGACTCGGTGAAGCCTTCTTAGAAGATGAAGGCCAAGTGATGAACAGCATTCAATCCCTCAGACAACAGGCTGATAAAGCGAACAGCTTAGCAGACATGGATAACATGGCGATCACCCGCGCCAACAATCAGATCATCATAGAACCCGCTAAGCGAGAAATCGTCTACGTGCCCTATTACGATCCGCGCGTGGTTTATGGCACATGGCGCTGGGGTGTGGCTTATCCACCCGTGTATTGGGAATTTGGCGGCTATGCAGGCTATCCCTATCGTCCGAGTCATAACCATTTCTACTGGTCACCTGGCATCCATATTTCCTTTAACTACTTCTTCAGTTCATTCCACTGGCACAACCATAAAGTGGTCGTGATCGACTATCGCCATTCACATCGTTATCGCCCACGTGAAAGATACACGGTCAGTTATGGTGCCCAGCCTTGGAAACATAAACCCGAACATAGACGTGGCGTGAGTTACCACAACCCCGTCGTGAAGCAACGCTATTACAACGAAGACAAGTATCGCGGCAGAGATTCACACTCTAGCGGCAGCAAGCAGCACTTTAATAGCCAATACTCGAAATCAAAAGAACGCCAAGATACCCATAGCAATCAAGGTAATATGAGTAATCAGGGGAATAAGAGTCGTGACAATAAGGACTATCACAACGCCAGTCGTGAACGTGATAACCGCGTACCGAGTTATCAAAAAACACAGGCCGAGTTAAAGGAACGTCGCGCAGCGACTATGGTACAAACGCCGACTCACAAGGAGCGTAATGACGCGCAATCGAGACCCGTGCAGTCAAAGCCAATGCCATCGAAGGAGTCTCAGCAAAGGCAATATCAAACTCGGGAGTCACAGCAGCGTAATATCGATCAACAAAGGACGCAGCCACAAAGACAAGAAAATCCAAGGGCTGCGACCCCAAGAGTTGAAACGCCACGACCTGAGATAAGACGCGCAGAACCGCAACGTATTGAACAACCAAGACAAGCAGCGCCAAGACAACGCGAAGACGTGAGAGTGAGACAAAGTGAGCCACGCCAAAATGCGCAAACCGCTCGCTCGGTAGAACATAACCAAGGTCGCTCAACTCAAAGCCAAGAACGTCGTCATAGGGAATGATCCCGCTATGGCCGCAGTAACACAAAGAGCGCAGTTAACTGCGCTCTTTTTTTTAAATCAGTTGTTGTTAAATGGCTTATTTTTAAACCGCTTAAAACTTCAAGGTCAGGGACTGACCTTCACCCATTCCCTGCCACTCAATACTCAACTCCATAATCTCATTAAGAATATGCTCAAAGTCCGATTGGCTAACGGTTGGAACGGCTAAGTCTCGGCTGTTGCAGGCTTGCTCTAACAGATAAATAAAGCCATCATAGGTTGGCGTTTCACCCGACCAGAGTAGCGACTGCAAGGTCTCGACTATGGATTCGGTTTGCCACACTTCCGTTTTATCTGCGATGGCACGGGAGGTTTCATTATGTTCCAAGGCGAAGCTGATATCGGCGCCAGCTCTGACCTGCGAGAAGAAAGCCCCTTGAATATGCAGACGTTTTTCAACCACATAATGGATCATATCGTGGGGAGCAATGCCCTGTTCTGGCATTTGGGTTTGGGTCGCACTACCGTCCATGCGCACGCAGCGCAACTGACCATAACGCTGGGTTCCTTTGGTGAAGATGACTTGCATAAAACCATCCTTAGTATTTCGATTAACGCATACATAATGCGAACTCAAGTATAGTCCAACTCTGCGCCAGCATTAGAAAAACAACAATACTCTGCCGTTATAAATTACGCTGGATAAAGCGGAAACACTCTTCTGCCGCTAAGGGTTTACTAAAGTAAAACCCTTGCACTAAGTCGCACCCCATGCTCGACAATAATACCAATTGCGCCTCGTTTTCAACCCCTTCGGCCACCACAGTTAACCCCAACTCATGGGACATAGAAATGGTCGCAGCACTGATAGCAGCATCGTTCGGATCGCTTTCAATATCCTTCACAAAGGAGCGGTCGAGCTTCAATCTGTCTAAGGGCAAGAGTTTCAAATAGGATAACGAGGAATAACCCGTACCGAAATCATCAATCGCAAGTTCGATACCATGCTGGCGCAATTCAGCCAATAGGCGCGCATTCTGCTCAGGATATTGCATCGCCACACTCTCGGTGATTTCAAGCTCCAATGCCCCTTTGCCCAACTTATGCTTTAAAAGCACATTGGTGATATCAGCGACAATGCTATCTTTGCGGAGTTGATGCGCTGACAGATTCACTGCCATTCGCAGCTCAGTCGCACCCGCAGCGCGCCAAGCGGCAAGCTGCGCCATCGCGGTTTCTAACACCCATTGGCCGATAGGAATGATCATGTCGATCTCTTCGGCGATGGGGATAAAGCGGTCTGGCGCTACCATGCCAAATTCGGGATGTTGCCAGCGCACTAAGGCTTCGACACTGACCACTTGCCCAGTACGGATATCAATTTGTGGCTGATAATGCAGCCGCAATTCATCGTTAGCGAGCACCTGCCTGAGGCCAGTTTCAATTTGTTGGCGCTCAGTGATCAAGGTATTCATCGCCGCAGTAAAGAATTGATAGTTATTGCGTCCCGCCGATTTGGCGCGGTACATGGCCATATCGGCGTTTTTCATTAGGGCTTCAACACTGTCACCATCGGTCGGGAATAAACTGATGCCTATACTTGGCGATGAATGTAATGCTTGATTATTAATGATATAGGTTTGACTCAAACCACTGCGCAGCGCCTCGGCTAAACTGGCCACCTTATCATGATTCGTATCAGATAATGCGACCACAAACTCATCGCCACCCAGACGCGCCACAGTGTCAGTATCACCAACAATGTTTTTCAAACGACGCGCGACCTCTAACAACAGTTGATCGCCCACATGATGGCCCAAGGTGTCGTTGATATTTTTAAAGTGGTCCATGTCGATAAACATCACCGCAATTTGGCTGTCGGATGCCAGCGCCTCCCTAAAGACCACTTCGAGGCGCGACTGCAAGCTGAGTCGATTAGGCAGTAGCGTCAAAGAATCATGGTGGGCGAGGAAATGAATCCGTTCCTCACTGACTTTACGCTCGCTGATATCGGTAAAGCTGCCGATGTAATGGCTCACAGCACCTGCGTCATCGCGCACCACAGACATCATCAACCATTTAGGGAAATCGTAACCATGCTTATGCCTGTCCCAAACTTCACCTTGCCAGAAACCTGTTTGTTCTAGGGCAGCACGCACTTGAGGATCGATACCTTTGTCGGTACGTTCTGCCTCTAAAAAGCGGCAGTTTTTACCAATGATTTCTTCTCGGGAATAACCGGTGATCTGAGAAAACGCACTATTCACATCCACAATAATGTCGTTGGCATCCATGATAGTGATGCCTTCACCACTCTGCTGGAACACCTGCGCCAATAGATTTACCCGCGCAACGGTGCGCTCCTGCTCGGTAATATCTTCAACGATAAAGAGAATAAGCTGCTCACCATCGGCGCCTGTGACTAACGCACCATTAAGGCGCACTGCCACTAACTGGCCATTCTTATGCACATAATGCTTCTGATAGGGGCCATAACGACGGGTTTGCTTTAGGCGTTCTAATTGCTCAGTTTCACTTAATTGATAACGCTTTGGCGTGAGATCCCAAGGGTCAAGCTGATTTAACTCATCGAGTGAGTAACCCGTCATGGCTTCGAATGCGGGGTTAATCGCCACAAACTGACCATCATCTAAACGTTTAAGCACATGCCCTACAGGCGCCTTATCAAACAAATTACGATATCTTTGCTCGCTTTGTACCAAGGTAGCCTGAAAAGCCTGACGACGGGCAATTTCCTTCGACAAGGCCATGGTTTTTTCAGTCACTTTCTCGGCAATACGTTGGCGCTCGCCGGAGGAAACCAGCGTCATACCACCCACAACAGCACAGGTGATAAAGGCGAGGAGCAGCATAAGTAGCGATAAGCTAAAAGTATCGCCCATCAGCACGGCATAGGATTGATAAATCACTATGTGCCAATGCCGATCCGCTAGCATCAGGCTTGCTTGAAAATACTGGCCGGTTTTATCGCTAAATAGCTTGTTGCTAAACTCGGGAAACGACTTCGTGGTATTGCTATAAAGTAATGCACCGCCCGCACTCATGTCGGAGAGTTTCCACTGCAGTCCCTTTACGCTCTCAACATCATTAATAATGCTTTGCAAATCAATCACAGCTGAACAAAATCCTGAGATTCTACCTAGTCGGTCGAACGCGGGCGCAATGAGTAAAGTACCACCTGGGCCATTGGGATCTTGAGCTAATTGAATCTTAGCCGTCATCACAGGCGCTAAGGTCGCGCGCACTTTGGCAATGGCAGCGGCTCGTGTCGGCTCGCTATTGAGATCTAATCCCAGCGCTGCCTCATTGCCTATGATTGGCTGAATGTACATCACAGGCACTAACCAGCCATCGGTATTAGTTTGCCAGCCTTGAGGCCGCGTGACTTTGTAAGGGCCGCCAATGGCTGAGCGGGTCGATGCCTCAAAACTGGGTAGATCGGCGGCCGCCACTAACGGCGACCAAGACCAAGCTCTAAAGCCATCTTGCTGCAGCATGTTACGTTTGCCAAACTGCACAAACTCATCCTCAGAAACCTGATCGCTATTATCGAACAAGCTCGCTAAGGCGATGATTTGCTGCAGATTAGCCTCTTGAAAACTTTCAATATTGCTAATCACTGCATTGGATTGGATCTGAAACTTATCCTGCAACTGTTGGCGCTGGTTCATATCCGAGTAGTAATAAATCCCCACGCAGAATAAAAAGCCCACCAGCAGGGGAACACCCGTCTGAATGCGGCGAGCACGCCAGATAGTCCGCTTATCAAATAGCAACATAGTCAAAGGGATAAAGATCACGGCGCCGAGCAAATCCCCCGTCCACCAATTTATTAAACTCCCCAATAAATCAGATGGTGGAATCGTACCGTTGCTCACTAAGGCACTGTTGCCAAAAACGGTCGCCACAATACAAGTTAAGGCTAAGCTCAAGCAGGATTTAATAACGGTATTAGGATTATCTAAGGTGAATAAATGATCGACTCGGCCAAGAACATGGGCTGAAAGCACAGCCTGTATACAAGACCCAATCGAGATAGCAAAGGGTAACCAGCCCCAATGGATATGCCCACCAATATTGATGTTGATCAGCAGGGAACCAATTAACACGCCAACCCAAGGGACATACTCTTTCCATAGGATACATGCGGCAATAGCAATCCCTGCGGCAGGCCAAATCGCCGCAGAATATCCAGGCGGCAAAGCAATCATCAAGCCTAATTTACCTACAACAATGTAAGCTAAGGCGATGAAAATATTTACCTTAAGGTATGGAATAAATGACTTTATGTGTAGTCCTTCAAGCTGGCACATCTAAATGTTAACAAGTATCATGCCCTACTCACTCGATCAATCTCAAGCAGATATCAAGGTTGTGATGAAATCACAGTTTAATAATCGCTTTATCTAATGTAAATAGCGTAAATGACTGACATTATCGCTGTTTTAACTTGATGTTTTTATTTGATATGCCCAGCTAAAATCCATTCCACGACACTTAACTCGCATCAAAAATCAGCATGCAAAAATGTGCGGCGAGCAAGGGTAAATAGCAGTGTCATTCGTATGCGATAAAAGCGACTGTTGGCTAAAACCCACATGCTTATGGGGGGATCAATCCACGCCATACCGTCGCCAACACATCAACTTTAGCCAAAACGAATAAATGAAGCGCCTCACACATTTTTATTTTATGAGAACCAAATCAGTTAAATTTTGGTTAATTTTGTAAAATTATTGATTTTATTTGGTTTTAATTAAGGTTTTTTTAACGCTTAAGCCCTTTTACCGCGGGGATCCGCTTTCATTCAATAGCCGCTTCTTGGTATCCTCCTGCCGCATAAAAAAGTTGCATGCTGAATATTTTTTGTTCTGCCAACTGACTCCCTTTCCCGTTCAACCGGACCCGTTAATTGAAATTAGCTCTTAGCCAATTCATTGCTGAAAGATTGAACCTGATTATTCGGTTTTCAACCTTTAGCATGACAAACCTAACCCTGTTTTTCGGGTTATTGTTTGTGCTGCCTGTAGCTGACGTTTTGTACGTATTGATCGGCGGTTGTGTCGATATTAGTGAACTCATCAGCCTCAGCAATGGCTTTTTAGTCGAGTTTATCGGCGCCAGTCTGCTCAGCCTGTTATTGCTCAACCCCCTCGTTATTCTGCAGTTATGGCATTTAATCGACTGCTGCTTCAAATTTTTCAATAATCTCGATTTAACTAACGCTTCACTTTTTTTAGCACCCCCAAGGCTAAAATCCCTCGAACATACCGCCCACGGTTGTCGCGCCCCACCATTTTAACCCTCTGTTTTTAAATTCAAATTAAGCATTAAGCGCTGAAAGCTGATCTTCGATTTCGTCGGGATGGCGGCACAATTTGTGTAATTCCTCTTGGGTTTCAGGATTTGCGCTCAGATAACGCCGCTTAGTGCGACTGCCGGTTCACGCTTGGCAGAGTTGTAAACCTTAGGGTTAGAGGAATCTTCCTTTGTTAATTCGAAAATTAAGTAAAGCGGCAATCGCGGCAGTAGCATTCATGCTCGCGGGTTGTGATGGCGGTGTGTTGGACCCTAAGGGCCAAATCGGTATCGATGAAAAACACCTGATTATCGTCGCCACCCTACTCATGCTCATTGTTGTTATCCCTGTGATTGCCATGACATTGTACTTCGCGTGGAAATACCGCGATGGCCGTGATCAAGAAATCTATGCGCCTAAATGGGCACACTCAACGGCGATAGAAACCGTCGTGTGGATAGTGCCGATTGTGATCGTGATAGTGCTAGGTGTGATCACTTGGGGTTCGACCCATGATCTTGATCCAAATAAGCCTTTAGTGCACGAAGCTAAACCCGTCACGGTTGAAGTGGTGTCGCTGGACTGGAAATGGTTATTCATTTATCCAGAACAAGGCGTGGCATCGGTCAATGAGTTGGCGTTTCCAGCCAATGTGCCAGTGAACTTTAAGATCACCTCTGACACTGCGATGAACTCCTTCTTCATCCCTCAGTTAGGCAGCCAGATTTACTCTATGGCGGGCATGACCACTAAATTGCATTTGATCGCTAACGAGCCAGGCACCTTCGATGGTATCTCGGCTAACTACAGCGGCGCCGGATTTGCGGGCATGAAGTTTAAAGCGATTGCCACTCAGACACCTGCCGACTTCGATGCATGGGTTGCCAAGTTAAAACAACAGGGCAAGACATTGGACTCAGCGGCCTACGCCACACTGGCTAAACCGAGTGAATACAATCCGGTTGAATACTTTGGCTCAGTGAGCAAAGGGATGTTTGACCAAATCGTGATGCAGTACATGCACATGGACTCACATGACGGCATGAAAGGTCACGAAGGAATGGACATGCACGCAGGCATGGAACACATGGGCACTGAGCACACATCTGACATGGCAGACATGAAAGGTATGCACGACATGGCACATATGGCAGGCGAGCACGCGATGGAAAATACACAGAACATGGCCGACATGGATAGCTCAACACCTTCTGTACCGTCATCAACACAGGACTCATCCACAGAACCTTTATCCTTAGAGCACTCATCCACCCAAAAAGTGGAGGCGGAGTAATCATGTCATTTCTCGGTAAATTAAGCTTAGATGCGATTCCGTATCACGAGCCTATCATCATGGTGACCTTAGCGGTCGTCGCAGTGGTAGGTTTGTATATCGCAGCCTTGATCACTAAACACAAAAAATGGAGCGTACTTTGGAACGACTGGTTAACCTCAGTTGACCATAAACGCCTCGGTATCATGTACATAGTGTTAGCTTTGGTGATGCTCATTCGTGGCTTCTCCGATGCCATAATGATGCGTACCCAGCAAGCACTCGCCACCAACGGCGCCGCAGGTTATCTACCGCCTGAACATTACGACCAAATCTTCACCGCCCACGGCGTGATCATGATTATCTTTATGGCGATGCCATTTATGATAGGTCTGATGAACTTAGTGTTGCCGCTGCAAATTGGTGCCCGCGACGTTGCCTTCCCATTCTTGAACAACCTCAGCTTCTGGCTTACCGCCTCTGGCGCTGTGCTGATCAATATTTCATTGGGTTTAGGTGAATTTGCTAAAACAGGTTGGGTAGCGTATCCACCCCTCTCAGAGCTGGCTTACAGTCCGGGGGTTGGGGTCGATTACTATATCTGGGCACTGCAGATTTCGGGCATAGGGACGACCTTAACCGGGGTGAACTTTATCGCCACCGTACTGAAGATGCGTGCCCCAGGCATGAAGCTGATGCAAATGCCAATCTTCACTTGGACTTGTACGTGGGCGAACATATTGATCGTCGCGTCATTCCCAATCTTAACCGCTGTGTTAGCCCTGCTGACACTCGACCGTTACATGGACTTCCACTTCTTCACCAATGACGGTGGCGGTAACGCCATGATGTATATCAACCTGTTTTGGGCGTGGGGACATCCTGAAGTTTACATCCTGATTTTGCCTGCTTTTGGTATTTTCTCCGATGTGATCTCAACCTTTACCTCTAAACGTCTGTTCGGTTACACCTCTATGGTGTGGGCGAGTGGTGCGATTTCAATTCTAGGTTTCATCGTTTGGTTACACCACTTCTTCACCATGGGCTCAAGTGCCAACGTCAACGCCTTCTTCGGGGTTATGACTATGGTGATTGCGGTTCCAACTGGGGTGAAACTGTTTAACTGGTTGTTCACTATCTACCGTGGCCGCCTACGTTTAACGGTACCTGTGTTGTGGACACTAGGCTTTATGGTGACTTTCACCATAGGCGGTATGACAGGTGTGTTATTAGCCTTACCGGGTGCCGACTACGTCTTACATAACAGTTTGTTTTTAATCGCGCATTTCCATAACACTATTATTGGTGGTGCGGTCTTTGGTTACTTAGCAGGCTTTGCTTACTGGTTCCCGAAAGCAACAGGTTTCCACTTAAATGAGCGTTTAGGTAAAGCGTCATTCTGGTGCTGGCAAATCGGTTTCTATGTGGCCTTTATGCCGTTGTACGTACTGGGCTTTATGGGTATGACACGCCGTATCAACCACATTGATAACCCAGCGTGGAACGTGTGGATCTACTTAGCCGCCGTGGGTGCTTGCATCATCATGGTCGGTATCATTCTGCAGTTTATCCAACTGTACGTGAGTATCCGTGACCGCGACCAAAACCGCGACACCACGGGCGATCCATGGAATGGCCATACTTTAGAGTGGTCAACCGCTTCTCCACCACAGTTCTATAACTTCGCTAAGCTGCCACAGGTTGATGATATCGATGCCTTTACCGATGCGAAAGAAAAAGGCGTGGCTTATCAACGTCAAAAACACTACCAAGCTATCCATATGCCGAAAAATACCTCAAGCGGTATCTTAATGGCGCTGGGGATCACTGCCGCTGGTTTTGCCGCTATTTGGCACATCCTGTGGTTAGCCATTGTGGGCTTAGTGGGCGCTTTCGTGGTGTTCCTGTTCCGTGCTTATAACAATGACGTCGACTATTACGTGCAACCCGATGAAGTGGCTCGCATTGAAAATGCCCACTTAAACAATGTAGTAAGGGGCTGATATGAGTATTGCAATCCCAGCAGATTTAGAAGTAGCTCACGCAGAAGATCACCACGAGCACCATGATACGAGTGGCAACACTCTGTTTGGCTTTTGGATTTACCTGATGACCGACTGCATTTTGTTTGCCTCGGTTTTCGCAACCTATGCTGTGCTCTACATGAACACGGACGGTGGCGTTTCGGGTAAAGACATTTTCGAATTGGACTTTGTGCTGATTGAAACTGCCGCCCTGCTCGTTAGTAGTATTACCTATGGCATGGCGCTGATTTTTGCTAAGCGCCACAACAAAGCTGCAACCCTCACTTGGTTAGCCATTACCTTTGCACTGGGTTGTGTGTTTATCGGGATGGAAGTCTATGAGTTCCATCACCTGATTGAACACGGCAATGGCCCACAGCGTAGCGCTTTCCTGTCGTCCTTCTTCACCCTTGTCGGTATGCACGGCTTGCACGTGACCGCAGGTCTGATTTGGATGGCGATCATGATGATTGAAGTGGCGAAAACCGGTTTAGGTAATCGCAGCATCACCCGCCTGAGCTGCTTAAGCTTGTTCTGGCATTTCCTCGACATAGTGTGGATTTGTGTATTCACGGTCGTGTATTTATTGGGAGCACTTTAATGAGCGCACATAGTCATACTCATAAGCCTAGCCATGGCACTGACGATCTGGCCGCGAGCATTAAGTCATATCTAATGGGCTTTGTGCTGTCAGTGGTATTAACCGCCATTCCGTTTTGGGCCGTAATGACCCATCACTTCGAGAAAGTGACCACCCTTAGCTTAGTGCTAGTGATGGCGATAGTGCAGATAGTGGTACATCTTAAGTACTTCTTGCACTTAGATTTCTCGAAAGAAGGCAAAGTAAATACCTTCTCCTTCCTGTTTACCGCCCTGATTATTGTCATGGTAGTCGGCCTGTCGGTGTGGATCATACTCGAAGCCAACGCTTTGATGATGTAACGAGAAACAGTCTATGCAAATACAAGACAGATTTATGTCACCGCAATGGAAAGCACGCTTCAAAGGGTATGTACAGGTGACTAAGCCTGGCATCATTTTCGGGAATCTGATTTCCGTTGCTGGCGGTTTTTTATTAGCCGCCAAAGGCGACGTAAATCTGGTCTTGATGCTGGCAAGCTTAGTGGGATTATCCTTAGTCGTCGCCTCAGGCTGTGCGATTAATAACTGTATTGACCGTGACATTGACGCCAAAATGCAGCGAACCTGCAAACGCGTAACCGTCACGGGCGAAATAGCCGTGGGTAACGTACTCGCGTTTGGACTCACCTTAGGTGTGTTGGGCTTTAGCATCTTAGCCTTGTTTACCAATGCATTAGCCCTGCTATTTGCCATTATTGGTTACATAGTTTATGTGGGGGTTTATAGCCTCTACATGAAACGTAACTCAGTGTATGGCACTTTAGTTGGCAGCTTCTCGGGCGCAGTACCGCCCGTGGTGGGCTATTGCAGCGTGACAGGGCAAATGGACATAGGTGCAGCTATTTTGCTGTTGATGTTCAGTTTATGGCAGATGCCACATTCTTACGCCATCGCGATTTTCCGTTTTAATGACTATGCGGCAGCCAATATTCCTGTTCTACCGGTTGCAGAAGGCATGACCAAAGCAAAACTGCATATCGTGCTTTATATTGCCGTGTTCGCCTTAGTCAGTGCACTGTTGCCACTCGCGGGTTACACAGGTATCGCCTTTATGGCAGTCACCTGCGCAACCAGCCTGTGGTGGCTTGCCATGGCATTAAAAGGTTATCGCCACGGCGTAGACATGCAACGCTGGGCTCGCCAAGTGTTTGGTTTTTCAATCATCACTATTACGGCGCTCAGCGTGACTATGGCGCTCGACTTTCAAGTTGTGAGTCAGGCGCCACTGCTCACCTTAGTGAAGTAAACCCTAAGCTTTCAGCTAGTTGCCTAGTCCTGAGAGAAGTTGATAATACAAAAGCGCTAACCTAGATTAGCGCTTTTTTTCTACCTTAAAACAGCCCCTGATGTATCACTTCTAAGTGAACATCATTCGCCACCACATGCCTGGCAGGCTAGTAAAACCAGTCGTGTAGTGTTTTAACTCACCATCTTTAAAGATCATAATGGTTGGCGTCGACTGCAATGACCAATCACGGGCAATCTTGCTGTCACTATCGTTAATAGTGTCAAAGCCATAATCCTGATGCTGCAGATATTTTCTCAGTTTCTCATCCTCACCCGAACTCATGGCAACCGTCACCACTGGGTAATAGGCCGACATTTGATTGACCGCTGGACTGACAAAATTACACACAGGGCACCAAGTGCCCCAAAAGTATACCAATACCGCCTGATCTTGGCTGAGCGTGGCAATATCAAGCGTATCCCCTGCCAACGTCGTCCCTTGTAGCTGTGGCAAATTATCCCGCGGGATATCTTTGCCGCGCCAGATGTCCATCACGCTGGTCACGATAAGGGCAATGAGCAGCCAAAGTGCCAGCTGCTTAATCCAGCCCAATATGCGTTTAGGTAAAGATATCGAAACTTGTTCGGCGCTCATATTTTCAGTTTCCTTTGGCGGCATCTTAACTGCTCTTCTGCGTCTTATCTTTAGCGGCAATCGCAGCTTCAAGCTGCTCTTTTAACACTTCGTAAGGCACTAATCCTGGAATAAGCGTATCGGCCACTATCATACTTGGCGTGCCACCTATGCCTAACTCATTCATTAATTTCACATTATCATCGACCATTTTAGCGACGCGCTCATCTGTGTTGCCGACCCAGCGCTCGGTTGCCGTCAGTTTAGCGACCTTAGCGATGGCGGCGGCATCGAGTCCACGCGGGCTCGACATCAACATATCCTTCACCTTGAGATACTTTTCGGGCTCGTTTAACCAAACCGTTTGGGCAAAATCGACCGCCATTTTGGAGCCTTCGCCCTGCAGCGGCACCATTTTGACTATGATTTTTAACTGCGGAAATTCTTCAATCAGCTGGTTCAGCGAAGGCTCGATTTTCTTGCAGTATGGACAGTTAAAATCGGTGAAGTACACCATCTCAATCTCAGGTGTCGCAGCGCCCTTCCACGGATCGCTTTTGGTCTCATACATGGCTTTATGATGAGTCACAAGACTGGTTTGCATGGCTGTATTTGCCCCCTCTTGCTCCCTTGCTTGCCACGCAATAATCGCTTCCCTCATTAGGTCAGGATCATTGATCAAGGCATCTTTAAGAATCGCTCGCACCTCTTGCTGCTGCGCCGCCGATAAACTGCTGTCCTTGGCATAGGCCATGGTGCTCACCGAAGGCAAGGAAACCACCAGCATTGCCATGGCGACACCCGAGACAGCAAACATCTGCAACTTGCGATGTTTGAATAAAGAGCTAAATTTCGACATCTTAGTGCCTCCGATGACTTGAGTATTCTGCATTGATTCAGTGATGTTTTGTGCTTCAATTGTCTGTTTCATAATCGATTTCCATTGTTTCAGGTCAGGGGCTTCCTGACCTGAGTATTTGTTGAGTGTCACTCGGCGAGCTACCGTACGAGATTGGCTAGTGATATTGCCGAGTGAACGGCTAGTCGTTAGCGTTATTTCCCTGCCGCTACGGATGACTTTTCAGGGGACGCTGAGGCCTGCTCAATCGCAGCAAGCACAAGGTCAGTCGATAGAATTTCCGGTAACTCAATCCCTTGCGGCGCACCCGGGCCGTAAACCACGTTGAATGGCACTCCAAAACGATTATGGCTTTGCAGGTAGTGAGTAATGGGCTCAGAAGGCGTGGTCCAATCGCCCTTCATCGGCAAAATATGCGGCTGTTGCAACAGGCTATAGACTGGATCTTGCAAGATCACGCCAACTTTATTGGCCTTACAGGTGATACACCAATCGGCAGTGACATCGACAAACACAGTTTTGCCTTGGGCCACCTGCTGATTAATCAATGCTTGATCCAATGGCGTCCAAGCAAGATCCGCAGGTAAAGGCTTAGCCCATTGATTCGTAGTCATAAATGCGATAACCGCCGACAGTAAGATGCCGATACCTAAGCAGCTCACAATAGCAATCGCGCCATATTTCTTAGCCATAAACACCATAAATATCAGTGTAATTACACCCGCTAATGGCCACAGGTAGCTAGTATCAATGAAGCTGGCCAACAGGCTAATCAGCCACAAACTGGTGATGAGCAACATGCCGGAGAAAAACACTTTAACTGTGTTCATCCAGCGACCGGGTTTAGGGAAATAACCCGCCACTTGCGGGAATGCCGCCACGATTAACCAAGGGAACGCCATACCCACGGCCAAAGCGGTAAAGATGGCAAACAGGCTCAGTACATCGGCGCCCAAGGCGAAGGCGACCGCAGTCCCCAAGAAAGGCGCACTACAGGGCGTAGCTAGCAGTGTGGCGAACATGCCCTGTAAAAAGTGGCCGCTGTTATTATTGCCGCCCGTTGTCGCCAACTTGGTTTGCACGTTAGAGGGTAAGTTGATCTCAAACACACCTAACATATTGAAGGCAAACACTGTGGTCACCAGCGCCATAAAGCCGATAAACCAAGGGTTTTGGAACTGCACACCCCAACCAATCGCTTGACCCGTGAGCTTAAGCATTAAGATAAAGCCAGCCAGTAACCAGAATGAGGCCAATATCCCCAGCGCTGATGCGATGAACTGTTGGCGGATTTGATTACGCTTCAGATCAGGCGCAGCAACCACTGAACTGAGCTTCATGCCGAGAACGGGTAACACGCAGGGCATGACGTTTAAGATCAAACCACCGATAAGCGCTAACAAAATCATGCCAAATATCGAGGTACTTGCTTGAGTAATCACCACAGGCTTAACCTCGGCGCTGTATTCCAACGCCCGCTCGCTATCGGCGACAGTCATGTTCAGCGATTTACCCAAAACTTCAGGCTCGCCCAGCCAACTTTTACCGCTGAAAATACCGACCAATTGCTTGCCGTTAGCATCACTTTCGATTGGTTTTAAGCTCACTAGCTTGAATGTGGTATCTGGCTCGCCATCGATAATCACGGTTGGACTCTGCCAGTTGGCATCATTGAGTCTGACTTCAAGTTGACCTTTGGCTGCATCCCAACCCATTGTCATGGCAGGATTCTGGCCCTCTTGGGACAACACTTTTTGTGGCACAAGCGACACGGCCTTGTTGTAAGCCAACATGGCATCGGTATCTGCTTGCAGCGCATTGGGCGTGAAGTCGAGACTAATCTGATAATCCGTCAGTACACAGATAGTGGTACAGGTCGACAAGGTCACTTTGCCGCGCAGCTGAGTGGGAGCAGCGATATCATCGACTTTTAGGGTTAAGGGAAAGGTCGTATTACCTTTGTAACCAAAGGTTTGTAATCCCAATAATGAGAATTCCTCTGGCGCAGGCCATCTCCAATCTACTTGCTGTAGATTGCGAGAGCCATCCCACTTGATGGTAGGCGCAATGCCGCCTTCCCCAGGACTGCGCCAATAGGTTTTCCAATCGCCCTCGAGTTGTACTTCAAGCACAGCGGGCAAAGTATTCGTTGCGGGATCAACTTCGCCCGTCAGCATAAAACGTACTTTGGCTGGCGGGTGATTATCGTTAACTAACCACCCCGTCGATGCGGCCAATAGTGACGGGCTCGTCACTATCAAGGTGAGTATCCAGAATCTGGTTAACATGGATTTTAATATGCTCATTTTGTCCCCATTGGCATGAACTGTTCGCTATGCCCTGTAAATGCTTGCTTTACTGCTTAACTCTGCACCCGTTACAAAGGGCGTGATGGCTTAAGAAAAATCAGTGTGATAGCAGGCTTAATTCAAGAAATTTGATCTGAGATAGGATGTGTAAAAGCGGACGTTCTGCAGCTGGGTAATGATCCTTTCAACCGGTAAACGGGTAAGAAAAGCCAACTATCGAGCTAGAGAATGGGCGCCAGAATAAACTCACCTATCAGTTTGATAAGTAAAATATTTCTATTCTTGAAAGCGACAGAGAGTGAGATGTATTCGCCTAGGTTTAGCTTGATAACCTTGTATGGGTAACAGTGTTATCACGCGGGAGGCGCGGGGAAGTAACGGCAGTAGGAACAACAGGATAAGAAATGGAATGGAACTCGGTGCATCGATACAGGTTCGGATCGATTTCTCAGACAATTCACATTTTTTAGGCTCGCTTTTGACCAGCTCAGTACCCGCCGCTTGGGCATCGACGTGACTCGCCATATTGCTTGAAGCTGAGCTGCTGTTTAAAGCTGAACTTGAGTTTAAAACTGAGTTGGCGCTAAAACCAGCTCCAGAAAAAGACGTAGCCGACATCGCTTGCGCGCTCGACTCTTTGAGCAACAAGTTAAGTATTCCACTGTTTTGAGTCAAACAGAACAAGGTCAGAATGGTAAACACCATCACGCCCCATAGGTTGCCTGTTTTCTTAGTCAATAACGTAAAAATTTGGATTTCTCTTCGTCTTATTCTTTGATAATAAAGATAAAAAATGAGTGTCTTTCAACAGATAGCTGAAGATAAGACCGGCGGATTGTAACAATAGTTCATCAACAAGCAAATTAATTTAGCTTGCCTGAAAAATAGATACAGACAAAGCTTATGCCGAAAACCCGCCATCAATCATCAAACTCGCACCTGTAATGTAGCCAGCTTCAGGACCCGCGATAAAAGCAACAAAACTGGCAATCTCTTCGGCTTTACCAAAGCGACCCAGAGCACCCATCGCCTTAACGGGCTCAGATGAATCACCGTTATCAGGGTTCATATCGGTATCCACAGGTCCTGGCTGAATATTGTTCACCGTAATGGCACGTGGGCCTAAATCCCGCGCTAATCCTTTGGCCAAACCGACTAAGGCAGATTTACTCATGCCGTAAATCGCACCACCTACAAACGGAATACGCTCAGCGTTGGTGCTACCGATATTGATGATGCGGCCGCCGTCATTCATGTGCAGCGCCGCTTCTTGGCTCGCCACAAACACACTGCGCACGTTGGTGTTAATTGTTCGTTCCCAGTCTTCTAGCGTCAGATTTTCGATGCTATCCCAAATCAGCGTACCCGCATTATTGACCACAATATCTAAACCACCGAAGTGCGCTTTAGTCTCGCGAATGGCACGACGGATCGCCTCTGGATCAGTACTGTCAGCCTTAATGGCAATGGCTTGACCACCCTGCGATATAACTTCATCCACCAGCAATTGTGACTGCGCCTCAGAAGACACATAGGTAAAAGCAACCGCTGCGCCATCACTCGCTAAACGCTTAACAATGGCGGCACCGATACCACGGCTACCACCTTGTACAAAAGCCACTTTACCTTGCAGATTATTCGACGATTTCATAGTTAGCTCACTCAATAGGGATAAAAAATTTATGGTATAGAAAACGTTACTTATCAATCATAAATTAGCCATTGACCAGTTATTAACGCTCATTTTCATACTGTGGTAGTAGCTTACGCGATTCACTTGCCATGATTAAGTCACTAAAATGACCATCACTAAGTCCTTCAAGGAATTAATTGCCGTGATAAATAATCAATTTATTGAGATACGCCATTTCGTCACAGTTGCACAGCTCGGCAGTTATACCTTAGCGGCGCAGGCGTTAGGCATGACAGGTTCGGCGCTCAGTAAAAGCATAGTGCGATTAGAAACCCGCTTAGGCACTAAACTTTTACACCGCACCACAAGGCGTGTGAGCTTAACCAATGATGGCGATTCGTACCTCAAAGACTGCCAAAATGCTATGGCAATCCTAGACAATGCACAAAGCCGACTCGGCAGCGAACAGCAAATTCCCTCAGGTCGAGTGCGAGTGGATTTACCCGTCACGTTTGGGCGGCGATATATACTGCCGACCCTATTAGCACTGTCGCAAAAATATCCCAAGCTCGAGTTATCTATCACCTTCAACGATAGAACGACCGACTTATTCAGTGACGGCATTGATTTGGCAGTGCGTGTCGGACAACTCGGCGACACTGTGGATTTAGTCGCCCGTAGATTAGGGGAACAACGCCGAGTGATCTGCGCTTCTCCTGCCTATTTCGCTCGACTTGGCACACCAAAAGACAAAGCAGATCTCAGCCAGCACCAATGCATTGTTGGCTGGCCGCTTGGGCAGCAACATCGCTGGTTACTTAAAAATGAGGATGGGATCATCGAGGCCTATGACATTCCAGTGCGCCACGAAATCGCTGATTGCGAAGCCATTTTAGCGGCCACACTGGCGGGAGTGGGTTTAGCGCAAGTGCCGATATGGTTGGTTGAGGACTATCTTAAAACCGGTGAACTTATCTCGGTACTGGACGAACTCGCCAGTGACGACACACCTATCCACCTTATTTGGCTTAAAACCCCTTACCTCCAACCCAAACTACGGGTGATCATCGAAGAACTGGCCGAATTAGCCAAAACGCCAAAAAGTAGATTTAAGGCAGAATAAGTGAAAGGACTCGACTGAGCGCGACCTTTCACTTTGGGACTAACGGTTATTTGCTTTGATGTATGGATTGGTCATAGAGGGTGATCGCTTTGCTGAGCGCGTCAAAATCCGCCGAACACAAATACCGCTTTAAGCTTTCAAACTTTTCGGCAGGCCAATCGTAGATTTTTAACGCCAGTAACTCAGTAATGACGTCTTTATCAAACCGATACTTGATTAATTTCGCAGGTGATCCCGCCACAATACTGTAGGGTTCGATATTTTGAGTGACGACACTATTTGCGGCAACAACCGCACCTTCACCTATCGTCACCCCAGGCATCAGCATACATCTCATACCTAACCAAGCCCCATCACCAATATGAGTATCGCCTTTGCCTACATAGGCCTCCTCGATGAAATCCATAAAGGGATATAAACAAAACCAATCCGCTCTATGCGTATGATTTCCGCCCATTAAGATCACAACTTCGGCGGCGATACACACATAGTTCCCGATATAAAGTTTATCGATAGGCCACTTAGGCCCCCACTCACGGCTCACTTCATCACCATGAAGATATCTCACTGCGGATCCCTCAAAGCCAGCATCCCAACAATCACTGTAATAGCTATGTTGGCCTTTGACTATGATATTGGGATTGGTGACTACCTCATGCAATAACTGAACTTTTGACCAATGCTTGTTCTGCATTGTAAATCCTCTTTATAAACAAAATAATAAATATAAGACATCATGTTATGAGAAGTTTCACATTAGAATAGTCAGTGAATACGCGGTTGTTTTAGCAGAGGAATGAGTTTCATATAAAAGTCATAAGTGGGTATCAAAAAGAAAATAGCCCATAAAGCTGAAATATCGACATGAGCTATGCCAGCCGACATGTTAACCACCATAGCCCGCCGCTGCAAAGCTATGATGGTTAGTTAAGTTACACGTTTAGAAAATGACTAAGCCGTTGCACGCCAACCACGCCATGAAAGGCCCGCATAAAAAAGCTCTACATCGGTAAAGCCCGCACTCTTAAGTAGCGCCTCGTTACGCGCCGGACTGACCATTTTTAGCACATTGACTAAGCGATCACAGGTGGTGCTGACCTGCTCCGGATCGGCACCAGAACCCAGCGCAAAATCTCGATAGCGTGCCAACATTAATTCAGCGCTTGGTGATGAGATATCAATACAACAATCGACCAGCACAAACGGCGCGCCAGGCTTTAGGCGTTTTTTAAGTTCTAGCAGAGTTTGCAACTTACTACCATCGTCAGCGACAAAGTGTAGCGTGAGCAAACAGCTTGCAGCATCAAATGGACCTTCTGGGGCATCTGTAATATAACCATGATGCCAATTCACTCGCTCACTCGCATCGATAGCAGCGAGGCGCTGCCTTGGCAGCGTTTAACATTTCTGCAGCTGGATCTACGCCAATGTAACGCCATTGAGATTGTAGCGAAGCAAAGACCTCGAGCTCGAATCCGCCGCCCGCGCCAAGCACAAGCAGCTCGCCAACTTCACCTATACCTTCTTTTATAAGCTGAGCCGTCATGCGCTGCATCTGCTCATAGGCTGGCACAAATGCCGTTGGGCCCTGGGCATAACGGCGGACTACATCAGGATTTTCAAAGTGTACTTGTTTCATTTTTAAACTATCCATAATCAATCGGTTGTAAACCATGATAAAAATTAGTGCGTCTTTTTATTCGCGGCTATTGAGCCTGTTTCACAGGGCGTAACACAGCGATGGCGGCACCAAATAACAAAGTAGCAAGAATGGCCATACCTATTGGTCCAACACTATAAGCAAATCCCGCTACGCCAGACCAGATAGCCACCCCGAGGTGCATCATAGTCATGGCGAGCGACATCAGTATGCCGCGATGCGCGTTAGATAGTTGCGCAATATAACTCTGTAATGCTGGCGAACCGACGCCACCCGCTAGCGACCACATGACTAACGGTAATATCAGCACTAATAGTTGCTGCGCGGGATACAGATAAAACCCAATGCTGACAATAAGGCACACAATTAACGCCAGTCGCATAACTTGGCGGCCGCTTTCAAGTCGGCCCGCCACGCGCGGCATTAACATATTGCCGATAACGCTACTCCCCCCTAACACAGCATACATAACACCCACGGACCAAATACTCATGCCTAACGTGTCGCGTAAATGCTGCCCAATTAAATTGAATAACCCGATGCCTCCGCCAAGGCCGAAAAACATCGCCAGCAAGGCGCCAGTAGCACCCGGAATAGCCCAGATTTTAGTGACCTTTTCATCGCCATCATGGATAGCGGGAGCTTCAACAGTTTTACTACTAACGAAAACCACGGCGAGCGCCCCAGCCACACACCAAGCACACACGCCAAGTACCATAAACGCGGCGCGCCAAGAGAGCCATTCAGCCAATAATGCCCCAAGCGCTGGGCTAGAGATCATACCAAGCGTCAGCCCTGATTGAACCCATGCGATACGCGTCATCGCATCATTACTAGCGTTAGTTGAAGCATCTGCGGCCATCGCAAAAGCAATCGGTAACATGCCTGCGCTAGCAATACCCGTCAGTACCCGTGTCGTCAGCCCCCACTCAAATGAGCTAACCAATCCGGTTGCGATAGAAGCCGCGCCAAACAATAAGGCTGCAGGTAACATCACTCGCATGCGTCCAAGGCGGTCAGATAACACGCCCAGTGCTGGTGCCACTATCGCCAGCGCCACGCTATAGGCGGTAATGAATAAGGTCACGCGTTCAGGTTGAACTCCTAAATCATAACCAATAGGTACTAAGATTGGCCCTAGCATCAGCTCATCTGCACCGACTAAAAAAGCAATGAAAAATAATAAAACTTTTAATAACATGGTTTGATAACCTAAATAGTTTCAGCATCTTGTGCGGTGATAATGGCTTGAATGTCCACAATTCTGTCTGGCCAGTCGGCGACAAAACTACGCTCATGAGACACCACAATGATAGTCCCAGAGTATTCAATCAAGGCCTGCTTAAGTGCTGCTTTTACAGTGACATCTAAATGTGTTGTAGGCTCATCCAGGACTAACAAGTTAGTCGGATTTTGTGCCAATCGGCAAAGCTTAACCTTCGTTTGCTCACCGCCACTAAGGGTACGAATAGGCTGCATAGCGAGTTTTCCTGACACCCCAAACTGGGCTAATTGTTGTCTGACCGCTTTATCATCGAGCCCACCACATGCAGATTTAATGAGATTGGCTGCTGTGGCGTCTGGATATGGCCAATGTAATTCCTGCTCAAAATAGCCAAGTTTGACCCCCGTAGAAATTGCTATCTGCCCAGCAACTGGCGCCAACTCACCCACCAAGGTTTTCAACAAAGTAGATTTACCTATGCCGTTAAAACCTGTGATCAGCACCTTTTCGCCGCGGCTAATGTTAAGTGCGATGGTGGGGAGCAGTGGCCGCGAATAACCAATTAGCAGGTCAGTTGCACTCAGCACTTGCTGGGCATTATGGGTCGTATGTTTAAACGCTATCGATATTGGCTTATCTAATTCCGGCGCGGCGAGCTTCGTTATGCGGGTTAGCTGTTTTTTACGACCATTGGCAATGCTGGCATTGACGCCAGCGCCATTTTTCGCAATGAACTGCTCCAGTTTATCGATGTGTTTTTTCTGCGCCAGATATTGCTTAGCATGAGCCGCACCATCGCTAACTTTTTGCGCCATAGCCTTATCGATATTACCTTTGTATTTGCGGATCTGTTGTCTATCTATGTCGCAAATACTAGTGGCAATACGATTCAAAAAGGCGTGATCGTGCGACACCACCATAAAGGCACCATTAAAATCAGTAAGGTAGTCGGCTAACCATTGAATATGAACACTATCTAAATAGTTGGTTGGCTCATCCAGTAATAACACGTCCGGTGACATCAACAGCAACGACGCCAACATCACCTTATGACGCTGCCCACCACTTAACTCGCCAAGCCTTGTGTGCATACCAAACTGAGTAATGCCGAGTCCGTCTGCGACCGCGTCGATATGGTTATCAACTTGGTAAAATGACTGGCTCTCGAGCTGGGTCTGAACATCAGCGGCGCGCACAAGGTAGCTATCATCTGCGCTTTTTTCGGCGCAGGCGTATATCGCCATCATTTCTGCTTCAAGTAAGTACAGCTCAGAAAAGGCGGTTTTGAGGTAGTCACGTACCCGAAACTGGGCATCCATTTGGGCGTGTTGGTCCAGATACCCCACTTTCACAGAGGGTTGCCAAATGATATCGCCACCGTCTGGCAGTAACTGTGTTTGCAGTAATTTGAGTAAGGTACTTTTACCGACGCCATTACCCCCCGTTACCCCAACATGCTCAGCGGGAAAGAGATTGAAATCAGCATTCTGGTACAAGGTTTTATCACCAATGTGATAAGTTAGATTATGAACTTTGAGTAAACTCATTGTATTACATCCAAAAAAAACGAGGGGCGGCAGTTGATATACCGGCCCCTCGTTTCAAGAAACATTGAAACTTTGCTTCTGACTTTTATCAGAAACAAAAAAGCCGACGATGAAGCATCATCGTCGGCCAAGTTTCTGCAATGTTCAGATACAAGAACCCCTTCCACTTAAAGACAGGGAATCACCTTGTAGCTGATGAAGATTCAGAAAACATCAAGCTCCGAGCAACACTTCATCGTGTTAGTGCGCGGAGCACAGTCTCCTGACAAATTTCTTGAATAGGATGTACAACATTGCAGATAACCAAAAATCTAATCAGATGGCGACTTTAGCGAAGTCGAGAATTGTAGTCAAACATAACAATATTTGCGATTAATAGAATATAATATTGGGGATTGACACCTAACCAACTGAATATTATTGATTAAACTTTATCGGCAACAATACCCACCACTGAAAAATGAATAAAGCCGACGCTGTAATTAAAGGTCAGTATATAAGTTTAAATAGTGAAAACACGTCAATCGCAACTTAAATTTTATGCGGAACATGAAAAAATACAACAATTATCAAAGTAACATTAGCAAATAGGCTCAATGAACTACTCTACCCTATATTCCTTGATGGATTTTACGAAAATACCAATCTAATCAATCATATTTACCTTTATATAAATCTTGAACCATTGTTTGATATAGCCCTGATTTCTGTATTTTTTCAAAGCCAGAATCATACTTTTCGACAAGAGCTTCGACATTAGGGTAATTTTTAGAAAACATGAGGAAGGAGAAATTTTCATCATACGCTAAAGGGTGAATTTGAATTTTAGCTTGTTCTTCAGCAGATAAATCGCGTATCAGTTTCCGCCCCACGGCTTCATTTACAAGGAACGCGTCAAAACGTTTAGCAAGTAGCATCTTGATTCCCTGTGGGTATTCGTTTAACTCTTGAACTTTAACTCCTATCTCAGTCAATGCTTTAACATAGTAATCGGCTCGGTTGCACCCGATAGTAAATTGTTTAAGATCACTCATAATCTTCCAGTCAAACTGACTATCAACTCGTTCAATAAATACGCTGCGAGAAACGATTATCGGTTTCTTACTGAACAGATATTGGGCTTTACGATCTTCTTGAATGGACCAACCGGGTGACGCGAGAAAATACCCATTACCGGTTTCGACTTCAATACGAGCCCAAGGTTTGAACTCGAATTTTGCGGTAATTCCTTCCTGCTCAAAAGCGATTGTGACCACATCGTTTAAAAAACCTAATCCTTTCAATTTAGCGCCAGCATACGGAGACCATTCTCCGCTACCGATAAGAACATCTTGGTTTGCAGCCGCAACAAAGGCACTCATAGTTAAAATCAGGAACAGCAGAAACTTACTCATCAATTTCTCCTAAAATATTCCAACTTTCTTTTTATTCACTTAGAAACTAAGTCAAACCACCAGCAAGCTAACCCTAACAAGATGTTTTTATCTCATTAATGAATCACCATATTTTTCAAAAAGATAATTGGTCGTCCTATAGAGATAAGGCTCAAGTTTAGTTGAGCCAGTCAAAAACACAAAAAGATAGGCGAATCCTTTTGCTCGAAAGTCGCATAAAACAGGATTACAACTTATTTTCCGCCATGATTCTCGCTATGCATAAGCAGGTAATCTCATGAGCGTAATGACACAAAACTTGACCTATCAAATGATAATCAATATCATTACAGCATTATTAATATTCTTGCCTATACCGTATGACGTCGGTCAATATTTCTTCTCCTATCAATAACCTATATAGAGATAACCAGTTTTGGCTACGCGGCTGGCTATACTCACGCGTGGGTTGTTCAGAAACAGCGGCCGACCTAGCCCAAGATACATTTCTACGTTTGTTAAAAACCGGAAATTTACCGCCTTCAGGCGAATCGCGGCGTTTTTTAACCCGCATTGCCAAAGGATTGATGATTGACGCTTATCGTCGGCAGAAGATTGAAGAAGCCTACCTAGAAAGTTTGAGCTTGATGCCAGAAACATTCATTCCTGGGCCAGAAATCCATCATGTCATCATTGAAACACTCGCTGAAATTGCCGTTATGCTCGATAACTTGCCGGATAATGTGCGCTTGACGCTGTTACTGCGCCAGATAGAGGGTTTAAGCTATGCCGACATTGCTAAGCAACTATCAGTTTCTGTTTCATCGGTAGAAAAGTACGTTGCGCGAGGCTTAGCGGCCTGCTGCCTCGCGCTGGAATCCTATTAGTCATGCCTGCCAATCAATCCGGGGCCGAGAATATCGGGCAGGAAAACAACTGCGATGCCATTGAAGCTGCTGCTGGCTGGATGGCACGTCTGTTGGCGGATGACGCTACCGAGCAGGATAGTATTAACTGCCAACAATGGCGTGACCAAAGCTCACTTCACGAACAAGCATGGCAACGCATGTGCCAGATCACTGGCAAGTTCGCCTCCTTACCTAAGGGTACAGGCATCCAAGTGCTTGAAAAAGTTAGCCAGTCCGTCGTATCACGTCGGCGTTTCCTCAATGTTTTAGCGCTGGCAGGGATTGGCGTCACCGCGACTTGGCTTGGCGCGTCACAGACTCGACTTGGCCGGAGTCTGCAGGCTCAATACCGCACCGGCGCAAACGAAACTCGCACCTTTACTCTTGAAGATGGCACCCGCTTAACACTAAACATAGATACTGCAGTGGATGTGGATTTCTCCGCCGAGAAACGGCAAATACAACTCCATCAAGGAGAGATTTTGATCAAAACGGGTCATGAATCTCCCCGTCGCCAATTCTTAGTCACCACCCACTTTGGCCAACTAATCGCGTTAGGTACTGAGTTCTGCATCCGCCAATACGAACACTATGCCCGTGTAGCCGTAATCGACGGCGCAGTAGAAGCTTATGCTGCCAGTGGTGGTAAGCCACAACGAGTAGATGCAGGCCAACAAACTCGGTTTGATAAGACAATGATTGCGCCTCCTGAACCGCTACAAAACGCAGCGATAAGTTGGCGCCATGGCAAGCTAGTGGCAGAAGGGATGCGGGTAGCAGATTTTGTCGAGGAGATCGGCCGCTATCGACCCGGCTTCACGCTATACGATAGTGCTGTGGCCAATTTGACCATCAGCGGCGTATTTTCTCTGCAGGATACCGACCTTGCCCTACAAAGCCTTGCAAGCAGCCTGTCAGTAGAGCTGCAATATCGCACCGCTTACTGGGTCAAAGTGATCCCAGCCCGCTAAAACCTTAACGCTGAAAATTATTTTCAAAAGTTTTACGGGTTTTGCGATCTCGTTCGGAATAGTAGATAGAACCTATTAACTTTCCCCCTTGGGACTCTCTATGCATTCCGTTGAATTTGGCCGTTCGCGACCAAAAAAATACCGCGCTAACTACTTGTCCCTTATGGGCCTGAGTTTCACCGTCATCTTAAGCATTACAGCACCACAGCCATCACTGGCTCAAACTGTCGATGTAGATGCCAAACAAATCAACAAGCTACAAGATTATCAGATTAAGGCGGGCACGCTCGATGCTGTACTCAACAGCTTTGCTCTAGCCGCGAATATTGATCTGTCGATATCTTCAGCACTCACTCGGGGTAAAACTAGCTTAGGGCTAGAGGGACAATACTCGATTGAAGCAGGCTTGCAAAAGATACTGGCGGGGACGGGTTTACAGGTCACATCGCGCTTTGAGGGGCAATATATTCTCGGCAAGGCGACCGCTGCAATAGTGTTGGCACCCATAACGGTTATCAGCGCTGCGGGTTATGAACAGGATATCAAAAATGCGCCAGCGAGCATTAGTGTGCTTTCAGGCAAGGATCTAGAGCAACGCAAATTTAATTCACTACAAGATATCGCGCGGGAAATTCCCGGAGTCAATGTTATTGGCTCTGGCGCACAGAGCGGAATATCCATCCGCGGTATGGAGAAGGGTTATACGTTAGTGCTCGTTGACGGCAAGCGGGTACGCTCGGACACGGGAAATCCGCGAGGATTGAACAACGAAGATCTCGATAGCAATTTTATCCCTCCCGTTGCGTCGATTGAGCGCGTCGAAGTGGTTCGTGGACCTATGAGTTCTCTCTACGGTAGCGATGCAATGGGCGGCATCATCAATATCATCACCAAGAAAACACCCGAACATTGGAGTGCTAGCGCGGGCTATAGTTTGCGCGTGCCAGACAGCAGCGCTATGGGGAATCAAAACCAACAGGATATCTATATTTCGGGGCCGCTGGTTAAAGATCTACTTGGTGCTTCCATTTGGGGAAATCAAGCCGTACAGGACGAAGACAAATATTACGGTGGATATCAGGAATCCACTAAGCGAACCCTAGGCGGTAAGCTGCGGATCACGCCTAATCGCGACCACGAGTTTATCCTCGACTACTCAAAGGCGAGTCAGCGCTACATTGGCAATCCTGGTGGAGTTCTACTCACCACAGCCAGAGGAAGTATTGACCGCGAATGGACCCGAGATGCATGGAGCATTGCCTACAATGCCTTGTTCGATCTTGGCGAACTAGAACTGAAATACTATGAAGAAGATTATGAAAGACTGACTTATCCTGCTGCAGCTGATTTCACTACAGGATCAACAAACAAAGTCGGCGATGCGCGCTTCATCACAGGTGTGGATAGCCATACTCTGACTTTCGGTGGTCAATGGACTAACGACAAACTGACTAACGGTGATTTAGGTAATGGTACTCCCCGAAGCTTTGGTACCCGCTCTGTCAGTGATATCAGTATTTTTGCAGAAGACGAATGGGAACTGCTCACAGAGAAACTTTATCTCACCCTTGGTGCGCGACTAACGGATAACGAATTCTTTGGTCATCATGTCTCACCTAGAGCATATCTTGTTTTCAATCATAACGATCACTGGACTTTCAAAGGGGGCATAGCCACTGGCTACAAGAGCCCGAAGATTGACCAGATTGATAACACCACAGGCTCTCAACGCGGCGGCAGTACGAGTCAGTTTGTCATTGTTGGTAATCCCGACTTAGAGCCAGAACAAAGCACGAATTATGAAATCGGCGCGCTTTACACTAAAGATGACACGCTAAATATCGGCGCAACGCTATTTTTCAATGACTTTTCCAACAAAATCCTCAACACCAACACCTTCTATTTCGACGATGGTAACGGTGGATATATTCCAGCCTATTGCATTTCAGGTGACGTTGGCACCAAAGACTGCCCAGCTTGGGCCACTTGGCTAAATGCCAAGGGAGCACAGATCCGCGGTGTCGAACTTGAAGGTCACTGGGACATAACTGATACCTTGGCGCTCAAAGCGAGTTACACCTATACCGATTCACGAATTGACGCAGACAACGTGATCATCAATACCCCCGCGGGTCCACGCCCTTTCGGTGACACCTTGGCATTGCTGGACGGAAATTCACTCGTCGGTATCCCAAATCATAACGGCTCAATTACGCTCGACTACCAACCTACAGATGCACTCTCGGCATTCCTGAGAGGTAATTATGAGGGCGAAATTACCCGAGTCAGCTTCGAACGCAACACGGTCGATAAGAGTGACAAGGATTTGATCACGCTGGACGCAGGTCTGAACTATTCGCTGAACCGCTTTATTAGCTTCAACGTCGGGATAGACAACATCACCGACGCTACGCGATTTAAAGTGAATAACGATACTGGGGCCTACCGCTATTCAGAGCGCGGACGTAGCTATTTCGTTAGCGTTAAGACGCAATTCTGAATATGAACCTACATATCATGCTCAAAAAAGACTCACGATTGTCCCATCAAGCGAAGCGCGGCAATCAAAGCGCCATTAGCAAATGGCTGTTCACCACTGGGATGCTGGCACACTCAATCGCCATCTGTTTATTGTGCTATTTATCCAGTGGCCAACTTGTTAATACAACAGGAGCTCTGCTTTACCACATGGGTATGCCATGGACGGATGCCGTGGTCGTCACCAGTATGCTGGGGTTTATCTACTTAGTGCTGATTCTATTGTGGGCATTTTCCCGTAACGGCGTCCTGCGAACTTGGCTGAACGTAAGCAGCCTGACGGGTTTTAGTATCTTCATGGCTTGGATAATTGGAGCATTAGCATGAAAGATGGATTCCGTACTCGGATGAGTCTCTTGCACACTTGGGCAGGATTGATATTAAGCGGCTTGCTGTTCGCCATTTTCTGGACCGGCACGCTGTCAGTATTCGATAAAGAAATCGATCGCTGGATGATGCCACACACTCGAATACACATGGATACTGCAAGGCCATTATCGGTAGACCGCGAGATCATACCTTTACTGGCAGAGCGAGCTGAGGGGGCAAAAGCTTGGACTATAGTGCTACCCGCTGAGCGCAGACCTTTTTTGACATTGGCTTATGATTCTGCAAAGTCACACATAGCACAGCGAAATAGTTTCCACCCGATCACGCTCGAACCGCTTCCGGCTCCAAACACCCGAGGAGCGAGTAACTTTATTTACCCCTTCCATCATAATTTAACCTTACGCCAAAACAACATTGGCGCCCTACTGGTTGGTATTGCGAGCATGGGTATGCTTTGCCTGTTAATTTCCGGCATAGTCATACACCGTAGAATATTTGCCGATTTCTTTACCCTTAGGCTGCTTCGTGGCTTTAGCAGAGCCAATCTCGATATTCATAACCTCACAGGCGTTGTGCTGCTGCCTTTCACTATCGTCATCACCTTGTCTGGGCTAATGATTGCGCACTTGATCTATTTCCCCAAGGCGCCCGATGCCGTTTTCGCACAGCTTAACCCAGCATCCGTGACGCAGGAACGACCCAAATCCAAAGTAAGAGAAGCTTCACGCAAACGTGAGCAAGATGTTAGCAGTGAAAATGAAGACGAAATTACCGATGCCAGAGAAGGCTCACGCAATAGTCCTGCACGGAGCCGTTTTATCGCCGAATCACAGGGGCGTGTTAGACCACAAGCAATAGGCCAACCCGCCAATGTTGCCGCAATTGATCCTATGATTGCGGCGACCGAAAGCGAACTAGGTCAAGGGGCTGTCTATATGATTCGGGTTAGCAATCCTGGAGATGCAGGTGGCGTCGTCGCACTCAGGCTAAATGGCGATAACAGCGTATCTCAGAATATTGATAATAGGAGATTTTCTACCGCCACTGGAGAGGAACTAGCACATTTCAACTCATCCTCGACGACCAATGTATTTAACTTTATTGCTGGTATGCATTACATCAAATTTAAACACTGGCCACTGCGCTGGCTTTATTTTATCGCAGGGCTGGGTGCTTGCGCGTTAATCGCCACTGGCCTACTGCATTGGACTCAGGCACGTAACCAAAAGCAAGGCAGCACTGGCTTCAATGTGTCTTTTATGAATGCACATAACATCGCTGCGATCACTGGCATTATTTCTGCGACCGGGGCTTTTTTAGTGGTCAATCGCTTGCTCAATAATAGAGAACAATTTGCCGGTATCTCCAGCCGCGATTTAGAGGTATATGCCTTCTTTGGTGTCTGGCTAGCTTGCTTACTTCATGCGTTGATCAGAGTATTTTTGAACAAACAGCATGGTTACCGAAAGGCTTGGGCAGAACAATGCAGGGCGATTGCTCTGATTGCTATCGCAGCTGTGGGACTGAACTGGATAACCACAGGCGACCATCTGCTTAAGACCCTATTCACCCATACCTATTGGCCCGTTGCGACCCTAGACTTAGTGCTTGTTACTAGTGCTGTGATGGCCATTTACGCAGCGCGGAAACTATCCGTTATCCGTGAGAGTTAGATGTTAAAAGGAGAGGATTAATGCCTAAAGACCTGCTGTTAGTCGCCATATTTAGCACGGCCTACCTCAGCTTTGCTTTGTTCGCCCTGAGCCAAGTACGGCATTGGCGCGTTGTTTTCGATAAGGCGCTACCCACTCAAAGGGTGGTGTTGACCCTGCGCTGCCTAGGCATCTTGATGCTAAGCATATCTTTAGCACTGTCGCTGGTGCGCGACGGTGTCAGCTTTGGCAGCCTGCTTTGGATAACAATGATTGGCATGGCTGCACTTGCCATCGCCTTAACCTTAGCTTGGCGACCTCGCTGGTTACGGCCTGCAGGTAAATTATTCTCCTTCACTTACCCAGATACAGGGCGAGTGAACCATAAAATGAATCAAGTTAAAGGTTGATAAAATTGATGATATTGAAAGCCGTTTTACTCTCATTGGTATTACTTGCTGTGCCACTCGCCAGCTGGGCGCAGGAAAATGCCAGTGCCGATAACAGCCAAGCCACGTTACCGCTCAACACTGAGACTCATGCCATTGAGCAATTGTCTTCAGTACCTGAAACGGTAGTTTCAGGTGTGCAACCGCCAACGGAGGAAGCTTCCGCTACAGATATGTTAGCAACATCGACTTGGTGGAACGATGCCCTCGCGCTGCTGGAGACGGGCGGCACTGTAGTGGTGATATTGGTGTTGATGTCATTGGTTGCGATGACGATTGTGCTGATGAAACTTATCCAGTTTCAGCGAGCCGGACTATGGCAACGTAAACCCGCAAGGCAGGCATTGGCACTATGGCAACAAGGCAAGCAGGAAGAAGCATTACAGCTTGCTGCAGTAAGCCGCAATCCCACAGCACAGGCAATGGCACAAGCGATTCGTGGCATCACACGCCAACTACCTGAATCTTTAGTGCGTGAAGAAGTACTGCGTTATGGCTGTAATGCGCTATTTCAGTTAAGACGCGGATTGCGCCCACTAGAGGTCATAGGTTCATTATCACCACTACTGGGATTACTGGGCACGGTAATGGGTATGATAGCAGCCTTCCAACAACTCCAAGCGGCGGGTAATAAAGTGAATCCGGCGATTCTATCGGGCGGAATCTGGGAAGCCTTGCTAACCACAGCGGTCGGCTTGTGTGTCGCAATCCCAGTGGTGGCATTGCTGAACTATCTGGAGCGCCGCGTCGATCACCTCGCACATGAAATGGATAACTTAGTGACGCAACTGTTTACCCCAGAGTTATCAGCGGCCAGCACTTATCAAGCACCAAACACAGTGGTTACACCACTCACAGCCAGTAACAAACAGGCACGCCATGCAAGCGCCCTTTAGTCAACGACCAAGACTCACGGCTCATCCTTCAAAACGTAAAGCTGTGATTAGCTTAACGCCACTCATTGATGTGGTGTTTATCCTATTGGTGTTTTTTATGCTGTCTTCCAGTTTTCTAGACTGGCGCACTGTGGCGCTCGATACCAGCACGGCAGGTAGCCCCGCTCCCGCTGAGCAAGCGCCATTTTTAGTACAAATTAGCGCAGACCAACTGCAACTAAACGGCGAAACGATCACACTGGAAGCATTACAGCAAAAAGCACAAGGGCGCCAGCCTGCAAGCCAAATGGTGAGCCTACAGCCGCAGGCGGATACTCCAGTACAAAGGTTAGTACAGGTATTGGATGCACTTAATGCCGCAGGGATTGCGCCGCTAACACTGGTAGAAGACTCCAATTGGCAACCCGCACCTGCGACGAAAGCGGACGGCAATAATATGGAGAACAGCCACTAATGCATTTTCCTGAACGTCGGCCAGACCAAACCGAAGAACGTATTTTGCCGCTGATTAATGTGGTGTTCTTGCTGTTAATCTTTTTTATGATCGCAGGTAGCCTTTCAGTGACAGCGCCGTTTGATGTCACTCCACCGGTCTCGCAAAGTGATGGCGTAGATGAACCGGATGCAGTGCTCATCCTAATAAGCCGTGAAAACAAGCTCGCACTCGATAATGAACCGATTACGGAAGCAGAACTGTTAGCACGCATCGATATGCTGCTGTCCGCCGAGCCAGAAACCCAAGTCACGCTAAAAGTTGATGGTGAGTTATCGGGAAACCAGCTCGTGCATTTTACCCAAGCCTTGTATGGCGTAGGTGTTAAAAAGCTGCGTTTATTAACTGAGCTGGGGGCCAAATGACAGACCAAGAGTTCGCGCCGAACATAGCGCAATGCTGCATAGCTTTGCTGTTAGCGGCTTTTTTGCACATCGCCTTAACGGCTGCAGTGTTTTGGTCACCAGCAGTAATAACGCCCACGGGTCAGGCTAAAGCGGTTGGCAACGGAGGGATTGAAATTTCCTTAGGGCCTGCAGGTAGCGCAGCGAGTGCTCTGCCACAAACGACGGCGCCAGTAGCTGAGCAAAAATCTGAGCCCATTAAAGAGCAAGTCGATAAACCAGCACGACTGCCACCCATAACAAAGAAAGCAACTCCCACACTAAGTACCAAACCTAAACCCATAGCGCCAACGCCTCAACATGAGCGAACAACTCAGTCCGAAGTGGATGAGCAGCATAGCAGTCCAACCGAAACCCCATCGCCGACAGCGTTAGCAGCGTCGACCAACGAAGTAAGTCAAAGTGGTGAAGGCCATTCCGCAGAACAGAATAAGGCGGCTAGCGGCGATAACATGACTGGAGGAGGTTTGCTTGGCGATACCCAAGACTACACTGCGACTTTATTAGCTTGGTTAGAGCAACATAAGGAATATCCGCGTACCGCACGTAATCGACGTCAGCAAGGCACTGTAATGCTGTATTTTGTGTTGGATCGCCAAGGCAGAGTCAGCGCGAGTCGAATTGAGCAAAGTTCGGGCTATCAAACATTAGATGCAGAAGCACTAAAAATGTTGGAGCGAGCCCAGCCCTTACCTGCCATACCCGATGCAATGCCAAACGAGACGTTAGAACTTGTTGTGCCAGTGCAGTTTTTCTTACGTTAAGCTGCGCCGTGAAATAGAACATCCTGCGGACAAACTTATCGACCTAGTTATCATATTTAATGAGTGCCTTGCTTGTTTGTCTGAGCAATCATGTAAATAGGTATAAACCCTATTTCATCGCGGCTTTTACGTAGACATCGAAACGGTTTTTCTTAGTTTCGATAACAGTATTTGGCTTAACCCCGTCCAAATCTTCGGCGTAGTCTGGGCGCTTAACGACGACACGTTTCGTTGCTAAAGCCAAAGCAGGGGCGAGTAAGCCATCGGCGTCTAAATCGGCACCGACTAAGGATTGGAATACACGCATTTCCTTTTTAACGAGGGCCGACTTATCGCGGTGGGGATACATAGGGTCGAGGTACACCACATCCACCTCTTGTGCCAATTTCGATAGGGCTTCGAGGCTCGAACCATGGAACAGGCGCATCCGCTCACGCATCCAGTCACCGATTTCAGCATCTTGATAGGCGCGGCGCAGACCATCTTCAAGCAATGCCGCAACCACAGGATGACGTTCAACCATAGTTACAGTGCAACCAAGGCTTGCTAGCACGAAGGCATCGCGTCCTAAACCTGCAGTGCCATCAACCACACTTGGCATTACCCCTTGCTTTAATCCCACGGCTTTAGCGATGGATTGGCCGCGACCACCACCGAACTTACGTCTATGGGCGACGGCGCCAGTCACAAAGTCCACCACTATGCCATCGAGCTTAGGCTCATCGCGTTTATGCAGTGATAAAGTATCTGATTCAAAACGCAATTCGAAGGTCGCATTCGCATCGTAGACGAGTTGCCAACGTGCACAAATATCCACAAGTGTTGGGTATTGCTGATTGAAAAAAATCGGGGTCACAGGCTGTCTTCTAACCAACGAAAATGATGGCCATTATGCCTAAAAATCTGGTTTATGAATATGCCAGTCAGCAAATCACATCAGCAAACTCATCACTGTCTTAGTCAATTTGTCGCAGTGCACCCTTAAAGATTCAAACAAGCATCACACTGTAATGCACTGATTTATAAAGATAGTAATCTATTTGTATAACAATTAAGTGATTTATGTTATATGTTATATCCCCATTCAACCTGCGTGACTTCCGTATGGGATAAGGACTCTTTTTGCTTCAATGGCTGAAAGGTTTTTTGTTTATTAGGGATCGAGACTTTTTAAATCCTGATAGAACAATATTAAAAACCAGCTTATTGCGGATTATTCTGCTCAGTGGCGCGATGTTGACCGCTAGCATAGTGCTGCATAGCTCTTTAATTGCGTATCAGTTAAACCTCGCTTTCATTATCAGCATTACGGTCAGTTTTTTAACCGTACTCTTCTTAACTTTATGGTTTACACGCAAATATTTACTCGCCAGCTCAATTAGCCTGCTTGCTATGGTCATTGCCGCCTGTATTTCTATACTCTTGTTTGTCCCAGACTTTAACTTATCCCAGGCAGGGATTACCTTCTTATATACCTTGCCCTTAATGGCGCTTTTTCTATTTGGCAGAAAAGTGGCCGTTATCATGATGTTTTTTAATGTATTGCCTTTTTTACTGCTGCTGCGTAACCAAAATATTCCCCCGATTATTGATATTGATATCAGTCTGCCTGCGACCCACGCTTATCTGAATGGCTTGCTGTTTGTCTTTTTTAATATCTGTATTCCCTTGTCGGCGATGCGCCTGCTAAAAACCCAGAAAGTCCATGCGCAGCAAATGATCCAGCATCAAAATGATCTGCAACGTACCTTAGATCAATATGCTGAAATCTTTGAAAATAATGGTACCGCTTCCTTCTTCTGCAACGAGGACGGCGTGATCCTCAACCTGAATAATGCGGCGAAAGAAATCGCCGGAGAGGTCACACTAAACCGCACTCGCCTATGTGACATTTTTGAACTTACCGAAGATACCAGCATAAATTTACTGGCGGCCGCGTTTCCGACCCATTTAAAGAAAAACAACGACGCTAAATATCTGCTGCAGAAAGCCTCATTAGAGCACCATGACACTTTGTTGTTTCACTGCCACGATGTCACAGAACAGGCAAACCATGCGATTGAACTAAGCCGACTTAAAAAGCATCATATCAGCACACATTTCTATGATTTAGTGACCGGATTACCCAACGAGAATCACTGGTATAACCCAGCCCCAAGCACGATCCATTTGGATATGACAGTCGCCTTAGTCAAAATTGATAATCTGAGTCAAATCAATGCGGCATTCGGTATCAGCGTCGGGGATGCCATCCTAAAAGCCTTTGCGACCGAACTCAAAAATCGCTTTGGGCATCACGCAAAAATATACCGGTTTAGGGGAGCCTCGTTTGCGCTTGAGTTTACCAGCCTGCCGCTGATCTCCCCCGAAAACCTCGCACTACAATTACGCGAGCGTATTCCAACAAACCTGCAGCTCAAACAAGAACAACAGATTGAATATCATCTCGAGTGCCGAGTCGGTTGCAGTTCGGGTAATAAAGCCTCACCGCAGCAAGCCGCAGAGCAGTGTTTAATTGCCATTAAACAAACAACCCAAGCTAGCCCAGTCATGGTGTATTACATTGGTTTGATTAATAATCTTCTCGAAGCCTCATCGCAAAAAGCTAAAATTCGCGACGCATTGAAACATAATCGTCTGGAAATGTGGCTACAGCCTAAAGTAAGGGCCGATGGCCACATTATTAGCTTTGAAGCGCTGGCAAGAATGTTCGATGAAGACGGCACTATGATTATGCCGAACACGTTTATCCCTATCATAGAGTCATCCCAATTACAGGCAATTTTTGCGATAAAAGTCTTCAGGCAATTACTACAACTGATCCGTTCTTGGCCGAAAAATGTGCCTCTGGTCAGGATAGCCTTCAACTTATCTGGGCAGGATATTTTGTCGGATCGCTTCTTTAAAGTATTGATCCAAACCTATATGAATCACCCCGAACTCATCCCATTATTAGAAATTGAAATCACTGAAACCTCAGTATTTTCAACCCATAAAGAAACGGGCCGACGCCTAAACACCTTAGCTCGCATGGGAGTGTCTATCGCCATTGACGATTTTGGCACTGGCCATGCGTCATTAAGCCAACTCATTGATATCAGTGCCGACACGATAAAAATCGACCGCTGCTTTGTCAGTCAAATGGGCATTAGTGAACGCCATACCCAAATTGTCAACGCCGCCATCCTGTTAGCCAAGAGCTTAAAACTCAACGTCATAGCCGAAGGTATCGAAACCGAAGCCCAGTTATTGCAACTCACGGCGTTAGGATGTGAACAATTTCAAGGCTATCTATTCGGTAAACCCGCACCCGCGAATCTATGGCTGAAAACCTTTCAAATGCAAACGCCCACACACTGGTTCGCCAATAAAAAGAGCGCCAACTGAGGCATTAAATTTACGCCTACAAGCATCGCAGGTATAATTGGCGTCAGGCATTTGCCTCTCTTTGCTTTGTTTGCAAATTACTAGGATCCCCCATGTTAAGTTACCGCCATGGTTATCACGCTGGCAATTATGCCGATGTGTTGAAACACGCCATCTTGCTTCAAACCTTGCAGCTGATGCACAAGAAAGACAAACCACTCGTGTATATCGATACCCATGCGGGTGCAGGTGGTTATGCTTTAAGCGATGAATTTGCACAAAAAACCGGTGAATACCTCGAAGGTGTAGCTAAGCTTTGGGATAAAACTGATCTGCCGCAATCGCTGCAGGACTATGTCGCCGCCGTGCGTCATTTTAATGAAGAAAATCCTGACGAACTCAACTTCTACCCAGGTTCGCCTGCCATTATAGACATGGAATTGGGGCCTAAAGATCGCATGGTGCTGCACGAGCTGCACAGCACTGATTATGTGTTGCTGGACGATTATTTCTGCGAAGACAGACAAGTAAAAGTGATCAAAGGCGATGGCTTAAAAGGCCTTATCGCCGCAGTGCCACCCTTAGAGCGCCGCGCTCTAGTGCTCGTCGATCCTAGCTACGAGATGAAAACCGACTATCAAGATGTAGCCGAAACCCTGATCAAAGCGCATAAACGTTTTGCTACGGGCGTGTTTATGCTTTGGTATCCAGTGGTAAATCGCGCTCAGACCGAAGGCATGTTATCGCGCCTCGCCAGCAGTGGTATTAAACGTCAGCTAAGAATTGAGCAGGCGATTAAACCCGATTCGGATGAGTTTGGCATGACAGCGGCAGGGTTATGGATCATCAATCCGCCTTGGCAGTTAGATGAAATCGCAACCGAATTAATGGATTACTTAGGTAAGACGCTCGGACAAGCGGACGGTAATATCACAGTAAAATGGGAAGTCGGCGAATAACCTTCTACTCAAATGGCGGCGATGATCTCAGGTTTTCGCCGCTTGATTTAAGTTCACAAAGCCTACAGCTAAACGCCCTTCTGCTCGCGATAACGCTTTAATAGAATTTTCACCCGCTCAACATAGGCTTGGGTTTCAGGATAGGGCGGAATGCCATTGTACTGCACCACAGTTGTTGGCCCCGCATTGTAGGCCGCGCAGGCCAAGGCCACATCCCCGTTAAACTGTTTGAGCATTTGCGCCAGATACTTACTGCCACCTAAGATATTTTCTTCGGGTAAAAACGCGTTTGCCACACCCATTTCTTTAGCCGTTTCAGGCATTAATTGCATCAATCCCATCGCGCCAGTACGCGACAATGCTCGCGCATTGAAGGCTGATTCTGCGTGGATCACGGCGCGGATCAAGGCGGGGTCGAGTTGATGTTTATGGGCAGCACGGGTGATCAGGGCATCGTAATTGGCGGTAAATAAACGGATACCATTCCAATCTATAGTCGAGTCGGGGCGACAGGCAAAACAGTCATACAACAGAATTTGATATGGGTTATTGGCAGGGGCTTTGTCGGTAAATACAGTGACACCATTGGCTTGTTGGTATTGATAAATCTTGAGTTTTTCTAAGCCTTCACGGCTGACTATGCCGCTCTCTGAATATCTGGCAACGATACGCGGCTTAGCTTTAACGCTCGCCTCCTCCGCTTTTATACTCGTCATCAGACTCGATATCAGCCATAAACACAGACCCAACACGGCAAGGCGGCGAGGCGATAAAAAGGCCGCTGCCATTTGTGTACGAGTCGGTGCTGAGCGAGTGAGCAACATCAAAGTCCCGTGTGCTGATTAAGTTTAAGTACTTCAATAATAGCAAAGAGTTGCTTCATCTCTCGGTTTATCTGACTAAAATTCTGCTGAAAAGGTCGCGCCATTAAAAATGGACTGCATTTGAAAACGCGTTCTGCGATTTGGCAGGAACATAATCAACTTGTTGCGAAAGAAAGCGCATTGAATATTTCCACCAAAATGCTTGGCAAGTTCCTGTAAGCGCTCCATAAATGCCGTATTGAGCAAATAGCGAGACTCTACTTGATCCGTTGAAAACACATCGAACTCTTTTTCGAATTGCGGATCTTCAAGTTTCACTCGCACCAGTCCGGCATGGCTGTCGGACAGGAAGTTCGCTAAACCACCGCGATCCCTCAGCACCACAGTGTGGCCCATAAACGCTTTATGGCTACTCAGTTCAACCACTAAGCCACTAAACTGGGTTTCGGTGCGGGTAACAGTTCTGCGCCTATGGGTACTGGCATCCAGTTCTTCGACTTGCACATTCTGGGTCAGGGTGAGTTCATTGACCGTCAACTCAACGCCTTTATAGCGGCCTTGAATATAGTCACCGAAGCTCACTTTGTCGTATTGCGGCAATACTTTAGCCGCAACGAGTCGATTCATATCGAGGCGCATTTCGCGGCTATAAACAAAATCATCACCGAAATATTTAAACATCAGTGGATAAATATCCCGCTGAACCAGATGTTTAAAATCTCGAGTCGGCGCAAAGCTCCACCAGCTCAACCCAACTAAAGCAAGCAAGGGTAAAGGCGGGAAATAAGCAACGCCGCGGTAATAGCCAATCACAGTGAGTAAGGTCAGCCCAAGTACTATCATCAAACTCAAATATAAACGTTTACGCGCCGCCTTAAGACAGGCCACGCGCTTAGTTTCATATTTACGACTAATGGGGGCTAGGTGTTCTTCGTAATACGCTTCGAGTTGAGGAAGTTCATCCAAATCCGCAGACAAACCAACATGACCCCGATAAGTCCGAATCGGGCTACCTAAAATAAAGGTGAGAATATTCATATTGATATCATAGTATTGCAGGGTGATAACTCACCCTGCGTAACTAAGCTTACAAGTATTCGGCCGCATCTACGGGCGCTTTTGCCGCTTCGCTCACCTCATAGAATGGCATCACTTTAATACTCGCCATAGAAGCGATAATCGAGCCTGGGAAGATTTCAACCGCAGTATTAAGCTCTGACACTGCCGAGTTATAGAAACGCCTCGCTGCAGAGATATGCGCTTCGACCTCGTTATAGGTCTGCATCGCCTGCAACATAGTGTTGTCGGACTTGAGCTCGGGATAGTTCTCCACATTCACCATCAAGGCGCCCATTTTGTCATTCAACCGCTCAGCCTGAACTAAATGCTCTTTAACGGCACTCGGATCGGCCTTGTTGTAATTATGGCTGAGCTGAGTGCGTAATTCGGTGATTTCTGTGAGCAGCGACTTTTCATGATCCATAAATCGTTTGGCGATTTTTAGAATATTAGGCACAAGATCGGCACGTTTGGTTAGCTGTACATCGATACCCGACAGGGCCTCGAGTGCAGTATTGCGCTTTTTGACTAGGCTGACGTACCAAAGATAGGTAACGATAAAAATCAGCGTTAATCCCAATAACAATTTTTCCATCTTCCATCCTTAGGTTTCTTATTCTTGTTAACAGGATACAGCTAATCATAAATGAGTGGAAATTTCACCTATGGCACAGGTTAAGACGATGAAATTATTCGCAGGTCAGAGCTGGCAATGGTGAAAGTGGCTATCTGGAGCTTCAACCACCAGCAAAACTCGCCTCTTTAGGCGGAAAATTGTGATCCTGCACATTAAAAAGCGCAATTAAAATATAAATTTAACGATATTCAGCTCCGATACAGCAAACAAGGTCTATAGTGTATTGGCACAACATTAGAGCATCCAATTTTGCTCGTGAATACTGGACTCCTCGAGAGTCCATTTTTTTATCCCCATTTTGCCCACATCACTTCCACGCCGCCAATCGCAACATTTAAGTTTCAATTAAAACTTAACAATCATACTTTCCGGCTAATTTTTTAACTTTTACCTTAGCTTTCCCCCAGAATACTTGCTGCCAGAGTCATCCCCTCAGCCACCTTATCCAGAGTCGGCCGTCGGCAATGCCTCGCGTCTGTTCTAGGGTCAAAGATAGTGCGCTGCGCAAAGGTCGACATAAAGGAAGAACGATGAGTTTCAATTCCGGCGATATCCCCCCAAAAAAGGCCTCGGAGCCAGATCCACAACATGGCGATATCAGCGCCAGTGGTTGGTTTGTGCGTTTTCTCAATATTGTTGAACGCTTAGGTAATCTTCTCCCCCACCCAATCACCCTATTCGCGCTGTTCTGTGTCGCTGTGGTCGTCATTTCAGGTATCGCGGGTTACTTTGGCCTGACCGTTGTTGACCCAAGACCTATTGGTTCCCACGGCCGCAGTGCCGATGGTTTAATCCATGTGGTAAGCCTAATGAACGCCGAAGGCTTGCGGATGATAGTCTCGCATCTGGTGACTAACTTTACTGGCTTTACGCCGCTTGGCACTGTGCTCGTCGCACTACTCGGCGTCGGGATTGCAGAACGTTCCGGCTTATTATCCGCCGCTATGCGCGCCTTAGTCATGGGCGCCTCAAAGCGATTGGTTACTGTGACCATAGTCTTTGCCGGCATTATGTCCAACACGGCCGCCGAGCTTGGCTATGTGGTATTGATCCCTATGGCAGCGATGATTTTCCACTCCCTAGGTCGCCATCCTCTGGCGGGTTTGGCGGCAGCTTTTGCAGGAGTTTCAGGAGGCTATAGCGCTAACTTGTTACTGGGTACTGTCGATCCCTTATTATCGGGCATAACCGAAGCTGCGGCGCGCATGATAGATCCTGAGTACAACGTCGGCCCAGAAGTGAACTGGTACTTCATGTTTGTTTCCACCTTTGTGATCACTTTCCTCGGCGCCTTTGTTACCGAGAAAATCGTCGAGCCTAAGTTAGGCAAATACCAAGGTGATGATGCGGATGAAACCGTACTGCAATCGATGGAGATCGTTAGTGAGATTGAAAAGCGTGGCTTAAAATGGGCGGGGTTATCTATGTTAGTGCTCGCCGTTATCCTAGCGCTTTCAGTCGTCCCCGAAGGTGCGCCGCTGCGTCATCCAGAAACTGGCCTTATCTCAGGTTCGCCCTTCCTTAAGGGTATAGTCGCCTTCATCTTTATTTGTTTTGCCATACCGGGCTTTATTTACGGCAAAATAGTGGGCAGCATCAAAAATGATAAAGATGTCATCAATGCCATGTCCCACAGCATGAGCACTATGGGCATGTATATCGTCCTCGTCTTCTTCGCCGCGCAGTTTGTCGCCTTCTTTAACTGGAGTAATTTAGGTGCGGTACTCGCAGTGTTAGGGGCCGATGGGCTGCAATCTATAGGCTTGACTGGCCCTATTGTGTTCCTGTTCTTTATTATGCTTTGCGGCTTTATCAACTTGATGCTCGGCAGCGCCTCGGCACAGTGGGCCATTACCGCCCCGATTTTCGTACCTATGCTGATGCTGGTCGGTTATGCGCCCGAAACAATTCAAGCGGCATACCGTATTGGAGACTCAGTGACTAACTTAGTCACGCCTATGATGAGCTACTTCGGTTTGATATTAGCGGTCGCCTGTCGTTACCAGAAAAACCTCGGTATAGGCACGCTGATCGCCACTATGCTGCCGTACACCCTGGTGTTTTTCGTGGGTTGGACAGCGTTCTTCTTCCTGTGGGTATTTGGTTTTGGTCTGCCCGTCGGGCCGGGCGCTGCGACTTACTACACGCCTTAATTTCAATAAAAAGGGCGTCGATGATCAAGTCGACGCCCTTGCTTTATCGGGTTGATCCACTGAAACCCGTAGATTTAGTCGTATAACCATTCCATCAACAGACTGCAAATGAGCAAAAACATGCCTAGATTAAACACATAGGTCTGCAGTGTGGATTTTTCTGGCGTGTCCTTAGCTTGCGACACTATTTGGCTCACTGACATAAAAAATAACTGCGGGGTTAACCCCATGCCGACAAATAACACGGCGGCACCGACGCAGCGGGTTAACTCGGGCACAGCAAGCGCCGGCAAGTAAAACGCATATACACCATAGGCCAAAAACGCCAGCGCTATGCTATGGCATATCATTCCCACGATAAGTTGCTTAGTTGCAAGATTACCCCACGAAAACACCATGTCACCCCTACACTCAGCTTAACCAGAACTATTGATGCTATTGGGCGCGCAGTTTATCTCGCTTACGATGAATCTGCCCCCACGTAAACCAACCAAATAAAATGCCGCTAATGGGATAAATATAGAGCGCTCTTTGCAGTTCCGCCCAGAATGGATCGCCCAAGATAAAATAATGGATTAAGGCGACCATGAAGGACACCAACATACCCCAGAAAAATACGCCAAAGACTAAAATGACGTACATCTTACCCTTTGCAAGTAGTGCATCTAGTTTTTGCAATTCCAATGCTGCATCATCCATGTTTCGTCCCCTTAACGGCCTAAGCACAATATGCCAGAACTCGCGCACAGTGCCTATCCATCTTTATAACTAACAGCATTTAAATAACAAAAAGCCCCGCAATTGCAGGGCTTTAGTTTAGAAACGACTGAGCTTACTCAGCTGAGCTTGGCTTCTCTTCCTTACCTTTCTTCTCACGCTTACTGAAGATACGCTCCACTATCACGAAGAATAATGGTACGAAGAAGATACCTAGGAAAGTCGAGCTCATCATACCGCCAAGTACCGCAGTACCGATGGCGTTTTGGCTACCAGAACCCACACCCGAGCTAATGGCTAACGGCACAACACCTAAACCAAAGGCAAGAGACGTCATCAGAATAGGACGCAAACGCACACGTACCGCATGCAAGGTCGCCTCGACTAAGCCTGAACCTTTCTCGTAGAACTCTTTCGCGAATTCCACAATCAAGATGGCATTCTTGGTTGCTAAGCCCACTGTGGTTAACAGCCCCACTTGGAAGAACACGTCGTTTGGCAAGCCGCGACCGTTCATTGCAACTAAGGCACCGATGATCCCGAGTGGCACCACCAGCACAACAGCAAACGGCACCGACCAGCTCTCATAGAGTGCCGCCAGTACGAGGAACACCACTAAGATCGACAGGGCATACAGCGCAGGCGCTTGGTTACCCGATAAACGCTCTTCGTACGATAAGCCGTTCCACTCAACACCAAAACCAGGAGGAAGCTGCTTAGCAAGGTCTTCCATGATTTCCATCGCCGCACCGGTACTGAACCCAGGAGCCGTAGCACCCTGAATGTTCATCGACGGTAAGCCGTTAAAGCGCTCTAGACGTGGTGAACCGAATTCCCATGTACCAGTGGCAAAGGCAGAGAATGGCACCATGTCACCCTTGTTGTTTCGCACGTACCAAGAGTCTAAGTCTCCTGGTTGCATACGATACTGGGCATCACCTTGAACATACACTTTCTTCACGCGGCCGCGGTCAATAAAGTCGTTCACATAAGAACCACCCCAAGCAGTGGCAAGTACACTGTTCACATTAGTGATTTCAATGCCTAATGCGCTTAACTTAGCGTGATCTACATGTAATTGATAAATCGGCGCATCTTCTTGACCGTTAGGACGCACGCCCACCAGATTTGGATTCTGTGCCGCCATGCCCAGCAGTTGGTTACGTGCCGCCACTAACTTCTCGTGACCTTGGCCGTTCTTATCCTGCAAGTACATGTCGAAACCGTTAGCCGTACCCAACTCGATCACCGCAGGCGGTACGAAGGCGAAGACTAAGGCATCTTTCATCTGGCCGAACACACCCATGGCGCGACCCGCAATAGACTTAACGTCCATGCCAGGCGCTTCACGTTCAGACCAATCCTTCAAGCCAACGAAGGCGATACCCATGTTTTGCCCTTGACCCGCAAAACTGAAGCCTGCCACGCTAAATACCGATCTCACGCCTTCTTCAGCCATAAAGTGATCAGAAACTTTCTCCAATACTTTTAGAGTGCTTTCTTGGGTTGAGTTAGTCGGCAAAATCGCTTGGGTAAACAAAATACCTTGGTCTTCGTCTGGCAAGAAGGCGGTAGGCATACGGATGAAGATCCAACCCACTGCAATCACCAGCACAACATAAATCGTCATCACTCTGAAGCTGCGCTTGATGATACCAGCTACGCTCGATTCATAACGATTAGTCAGCTTGTCGAAAGTACGGTTAAACCAACCGAAGAAGCCTGTTTCTATGTGACCATGGCCCTTCTTGACTGGCTTTAACATAGTCGCACACAGTGCTGGCGTTAAAATCAACGCCACCAGAACAGACAGCGCCATCGCAGAGACGATAGTGATAGAGAACTGACGGTAAATCACACCCGTTGAACCTGACATAAATGCCATAGGTACAAACACAGCAGATAGGGTCAGACCAATACCGACTAAGGCACCGGTAATTTGATCCATCGACTTACGCGTCGCTTCGAGTGGACTTAAGCCCTCTTCGGACATCACCCGCTCGACGTTTTCCACCACCACAATCGCATCGTCCACCAGCAAACCGATGGCGAGCACCATAGCGAACATGGTTAGGGTGTTAATCGAGAAACCCGCCATCGATAGAATCGCAAAGGTACCCAGCAATACCACAGGCACTGCAATAGTCGGGATCAAGGTTGCACGGAAGTTTTGCAGGAAGAGGTACATGATAACGAACACAAGTACGATAGCTTCAAGCAAGGTATGCACCACACCTTCGATAGATTGCTCTACGAAAGGTGTTGTATCGTATGGATAAACCACTTCTAACCCCTGCGGGAAGAAAGGCTTCATCTCAGCAATTTTTTCACGAACCGCTGATGCGGTATCCAGCGCGTTAGCACCCGTTGCTAGCTTAATTGCTAACCCTGTTGCAGGTTGACCATTATACAGTGACACCACGGCATAACTTTCAGAACCTAACTCAACTCGCGCCACATCACCGAGGAAGACATTTGCACCTGAAATATCCGATTTAAGGATAATCTTGCGAAACTCTTCCGCCGTTTGTAAGCGGCTTTGCGCCGATACGGTCGCGTTCAGCTCTTGGCCAGCCACAGATGGCGCGCCACCTAACTGTCCAGCGGAGACTTGAGCGTTTTGAGAACGAATCGCCGCAACAACATCTAAGCTGGTTAAGCTGTATTGAGTCAGCTTCAACGGATCTAGCCATATACGCATCGCGTATTGGGCACCGAACAGCTGAATTTCACCTACGCCCGGAACACGGCTCATAGGATCTTGAATGTTCGCACCCACATAGTCGGCAATATCGCCTTTATCTAACGAACCGTCGGTCGATACGAAGCCTAATACCATTAAGAAGCCAGAACTCGACTTGTTAACGTTAACCCCTTGCGACTGCACTTCTTGCGGTAACAGGGTCATAGCGCCCTGTAACTTGTTCTGAACTTGAACCTGTGCAATATCCGGATCGGCTTCGGCGTTGAAGGTTAAGGTAATAGACGCATTACCAAAACTGTCACTGGTTGAGGAGATATAACGGAGGTGATCGATACCCGTCATACGTTGCTCAATCACCTGAGTCACAGAATCTTCAACAATCTTAGCGGAAGCGCCAGGATAGTTAGCACTGATCACCACGGTCGGTGGTGCAATGTTAGGATATTGAGACACTGGCAGCGAGCGGATCGAGAGGATCCCCGCCAGCATAATAATCAAGGCGATCACCCACGCAAAGATGGGGCGATCAATAAAAAAACGTGCCATAGCTATGCCCTATTGTGCTTGCGTTTCAGAAATAACTTTGGTGGTTACTGGAGCGCCTGGACGAATTTTCTGCAATCCTTCCACAATCAGTTTATCGCCCACAGCTAAACCAGAAGTGACTCGCCATTGGTTGTCAATCACTTCAGCGGTCGTCACAATTTTCAATTCAACGACACCTTGGTCATTCACAACCATAGCCACTGCTTGACCCTTAGAGTTACGCGTGATGGCTTTTTGTGGAACCAAGATAGCCTGTGGATCAGTACCCGCATTCAACATAGCGCGAACATACATACCAGGTAACAAGATACCTTCAGGGTTCGGGAACTCAGCGCGCAGAATGACTGAACCTGTGTTTGGGTCCACACTCACTTCGGCGAACTGCAACTTACCTGGATGGCTATATTGTGTGCCATCTTCGAGTAACAGCTGCACATCAGCATTTTCTGAAGCTTGTAGCTTACCTTGCTTCAACTTAGCTTTAAGACGTAACAACTGCGCACTCGATTGCGCGATATCCACATTGATAGGATCAAGTTGTTGAATCGTCGCCAGCGTTTGGCTTTGGTTCGCGGTCACTAATGCACCCGCAGTCACACTCGATTTACCGATACGACCAGAGATAGGCGCTAATACTTCAGTGTATTGCAGGTTGATTTTAGCTGTGTTAATCGCAGCTTCTGCCACGGTGACATTCGCTAATGCTTCTTTATATGCCGCTTCAGCTTCATCAAATTCTTGCTTACTGATGGCATTGGTTTTCACCAGTTGCTGATAACGTGCAGCCTTAGCTTTTGCTGAGGCTAAACCCGCATTGGCTCTGGCTAAATCGGCATTGGCACTCACTAACGCGGCTTTATAAGTTGCAGAGTCAATTTGATACAAGGATTCACCCTGTTTCACATTGCCACCTTCAACAAAACTACGCTTAGTGATAATACCGCTCACCTGTGGACGAACTTCGGCCTCGAGGAAAGCTTTACTGCGTCCGGGTAATTCCACCTGAATCACTTGTGGCTGGGCAACAACATTAAGGATTCCCACTTCCATACTACGTGGGCCAGCGCCCGCCTGAGCTTTCTCTTCTTGAGGGCTGCAAGCTGCCATCCATAACGCCACGCTTATAACTGAGGCAAGTTTAATTGTCTGCCGCATGAGAACTCCTTCAAATATTAACTGCCCACATACCAGTACACTTATTGCGCTGACACGAGCCGTAATTGTAACTAAAATCAAATCCGTTATTTATCTCATAGCCTATATGAATCAACAAGGAAGATAACGAAACTAAATTGTAAACTAATGAAAATTTTCACTCATTCGGCATTACTATATTCATCGAATTGTTATTCGATTTAAAAAGCCTGTTAACTTTGAGCAACATTGTTAGAGGGATATGCCGTAAAACACCCAATAAGCCTACTCCATATTGAATATGTTGCAAATCTGTTCATATTCTAAACTTGCCGTAGGCCAAGGCTCACAGCTCAATAGCGTTAGCTTAACCGCCACTTGTTGCAATAATTTGTACATAGAGACGAAAACGCAGCGCTGTTGTTTTTACTCAGGCCACTCTCAGCATCAAGTCGCTAAAAACGACCCTATCAAGACTGACAATACCGAAAGAGAGTAAACAAGGAATTAGCTTCAGACTGCCTGCGCGTAAAAAACATCATTTAGCGGATTAATGTGCAGTTTGTTACCTCAAACATATGGCCGAAATACGGCGCCAATGGCTTGAGTCAAACCCACAACAATAAAAGTAACCGTCTCAAATTATACTGAGTGGGTTATTTTAGTGGTTAGCCATAGGCGGAGCAAACCCGAAATCCAGTTTAATACCCCATTAAATGAAACTCAGACTCCCACAATTAACACTTCTTTAATGACGAATATTGCTTACAAAGCTAAAAATTCCTCGCTTAAAAACGCATTTGTTCATATTAATTCACATATTTTCGTGATTGGTTCATTCCAAGCATCACGGCTATTCACAAGTTATTTTTACGATAATGGTGCGCTAACAACTCCCAATAATTTGAAATAATTTTGAGATGATGATTATGAAGACTCGCACTAAATTTCTGCTCAGTGGGGCGTTACTTTCCCTTGCTATGACTGCTCAAGCGGCCGATGACAACCAGCTCTTTGGCGGTACGATTAATGCCAATGTTAACTTTGCCTCCGATTATGTGTTCCGCGGTGAATCTGAAACCTTAGACGGCGATATCCCCGTAGTGCAAGGCACCTTAAGCTGGAATCACAATGAAGGTTGGTATGCTGGGGTATTTAGCTCCAACATCAAGTTTGCCGATCCTAATTTAGAGATCGTTACCGCGCCTTTTATCGGCAAAGCCGGTGAATTTGGCGACTCAGGATTTACCTATGATGTGATGCTGTTTTCATACCTCTATCCAGGTGCATCCTATTCAAACTACACAGAACTCTGGCTCAAAGTGGGCAAACAGTTTGGCCGCGCCAATTTACAATTAGAAGTCACACCCACAGTCGATGACTGGTTTGGTGTTGATGGCTGGCACGGCGTGAACTACGCCTTGCACCCAAGCTACAACTTCGATAATGGCGTAAAAATCTCAGGCTCTGTCGGTTATCAAGACTTGAGCGGTGAAGGTGCCGAAGGTTGGGGACACTGGAACTTAGGTCTAAGCAAAGTATTCTACGGGTTGAATTTTGATGTCCGTTACCACGGCAGCACAGTGGATACCGACCACAAGGTCTATGGCACTCAGACTGAAATTTTCGATGACAGATTTGTCGTGGGCATCAGCAAAAGTTTTTAAGTGTAGTTCGTCGCGTTACCCGCTCATCCGCTGCTTCCCTGCGGCACTCCAGTGGCTTGATTAATAGAGCCTTGACCAGCCCCGCGGCTGGTCTTTTTTATGTTGCACTTACATATGCTAAATCTAAATATCCTAAATTCGATTATCCCCCACGCTACAAGCCAAAATACGGCTGATGTCGGCCAAACAACGCCCTGATTCCTGTTGCCACTGATTAAAAACAGCTTGTACTTGTTTAAGCGCTGTCTGCGACGTAAAACCCGCATCGACTAACTTGTGCGCTTTAAAATAACCTTGCACATCATCGGTTAACAAAAAGGTATCTTTACCAATGCCGCGCAGAAAATAAGGACCTGTGTTGCCGCCCAGTCGGGTACCGCGTTTCTTTAACAGTGCCCACAAACCGATAATATCCTGCGTCGGCCAAGCCGCGATCAGCTGTGCCAAGCTGCCATGTTCGCGAGCAACATCGTGGATCATTAAGGCGTTGTCATAAATAGCTTGGGTCTTTTTTAGATGGCGGATCAGCGTCGCATCACTCGCCCGCGCTTGAATTTGTTCAGGGGATAACATCAACACTTTATGCGGTTCAAACCCAAAGAATGACTTCTCATATTCAGGCCATTTATTAACAACCACCCGCCATACAAAACCACTTTGAAACACCTGACGGCTCATCGCTGACAATAATTCAGCATCACGATACTGGCGAATTTCATCATCGGACAGGCAACCAGACAACAAGGCTTCGAGTCCCGCAGCCCCGCCTTTGCGCTCACTGGCTCTGGCATAAATAGATGAAAAACGCTCTAACTGGCTCATATTATTACCTTTAAAATGATTAAATCCCGACACTTTTGATATGTCGTTAATAATACCGATTTTTATCCTTGATGGATCATTTGGCTTTGCAGCTAAAAATTGTGTTTATCCCTGCATTTTTTAGAAAAACTCTTACAGCAAGCACCTTAATTACGACTAAAATTAAGGCGTAAAGTCAGTAAAATTCAGGGTTTGGAGTTAGTGCCTATGGAGCTTTTTTATCACCCCTTATCTCGCTATTCACAAAAGGTGCTGATCGCACTTTATGAAAAGCAGGCCAATTTCTATCCCAGAATCATAGATCTGCGCGACCCTTTTTCACGCAAGGAATTTCACCAAACCTATCCGCAGGCGAGAGTCCCGCTGCTCAAAACCCACGATGAGCTGCTTGTCCCCGAATCCAGCATTATTATTGAATACTTAGATAGGCATTTTAATAACAGTACCCAGCTGCTGCCCCAAGAACCGCAACGCAACTTACAGGTGCGTTTGTTCGATCGCATCATAGACAATGATATTAATAACCCATTATTTCAATTAGAAAAGTTGAAGCATACCGAGGACAGCAACGAGTTCGAAATCAAACAATTAGAGAAACAGCTACTGGCACAATTTCAACGCTTAGACACGCAACTCACGCAACACCATTGGGTTTGTGGCGACAGTTTTACCTTAGCCGACTGCGCCCTAATCCCTTGTTTAAGTTATAGCTTTCAACACTTAAATCTATTGGATTTGGATGAAATCGTGCGCTATTGGCAACAGGCACAATTACGCGGCGCTTGGATGTTAGTACAAGAAGAGGTGTTGCTGGCTGAAATGGAGGAAACGGCGGGAATAAGAGGCATACCTTAGCGGGGTAAGCCATGCCTCAACAAGATCACATATTGCGTTCTTTCTTCAACTGCAAAAATGCTTTCCACTTCACGACTTCTGGCGGCAACTCAGGTGCAGCATCGGTATAACCCGCCTCTTTCACTAACACATCTAGCGGCACTTGCTTACCTTTGCACACGAACACGCCGCGCACATGCACGATACAATGCAGGCCACGTTCGCTCACAAAGCGTTGTTCAATATAGAAATATTTCTCATCCCAACCGACGACTTTGGTTTCAATTTCAAAGGTTTTTAGCGGCTTGATATCGCGAATATAGGTAAACTCGGCGGCGTTAACTATCGGCATCCACTTCAACTTTAAGAAACGTTTCAGCAGACCCATCTCAGCCAACATATAAGTCCGCGCCAGATCCATAAACGCGGGATAGCGGGAGTTAGTCAGATGGAAATTGATATCGCAATCACTCGGTAAAGCACGATACGTGATACGGCTTGTCCCTAAAAAATCGATCTTACGGCAGTGACGCGTGCGCCAAAATAACAACCAAAACAAACGAAAATACAGATTCATAACGAGTCGCCCTTGGAATAAGAGCCACAGGCTAACAGAGGTCATACCACAGGGCAAGCGGGATCTATGTCACAAAAAAAGCGCCGTTAGGCGCCTTTTTATCCTTTAGCAAAACTAAATGCTCAGAGAAAATCAGCCCGTTATAATGGGCTGATTTATCAAGGCGAACAATTGCTTATCTAGCTTATGCAGCAATGCCTGAATGTCTTAACAGGGCATCGATATTCGGCTCACGTCCCATAAACTGTTTGAACAAGTCCATAGGTTCGGCTGAGCCACCCATTTCGAGGATATTGTGCAGGAAACGACGACCCGTTTCAGGGTTGAAAATCCCTTCCTCTTCGAAGCGGGAAAACGCATCCGCCGACAGCACTTCTGCCCATTTATAGCTGTAATAACCCGCAGCATAACCGCCCGCAAAAATGTGGGCAAAACCATGTTGGAAACGGTTAAAGTCTGGCGGCGTTAATACGGCGACCTGACGACGCACTTCGTCTAAGGTTTCTTGAATGCACGCGCCTTTAGCGGGGTCGTATTCGTGGTGCATTCTAAAATCGAACAACGAGAACTCAAGTTGGCGCAGCATCATCATGCCAGATTGGAAGTTTTTCGCCGCCAGCATCTTATCTAACAAGGCTTTAGGTAATGGCTCACCCGTTTCGAAGTGACCAGAAATTTCGGCCAAGGCTTCTTCCTGCCAGCACCAGTTTTCCATAAATTGGCTCGGTAACTCGACCGCATCCCAAGGCACACCATTGATACCTGACACACCTGCAACATCGATTTTGGTCAGCATGTGGTGGATACCATGGCCAAATTCGTGGAACAGGGTCGTCACTTCATCGTGGGTAAATAACGCAGGTTTATCATCAACCGGACCATTAAAGTTACAGGTCAAATAGGCCACTGGCTTTTGCAATCCATCGGCGGTTTGACGGCGCACACGGCAGTCATCCATCCAAGCACCGCCACGTTTACCTGTGCGGGCATATAAGTCGAGGTAAAAACTGCCTCTGTGTTCGTCAGTTTCGTCGAAAATATCGAAGAAACGCACGTCTTTATGCCAACGATCAAGGTCTTTTTGCTCAACGATTTTAAGGCCGAACAAACGCGATACTGTGTAGAACAAACCCGAGAGCACTTTATCTTCAGGGAAATACGGACGCAGGATTTCCTGTGAAATCTCATACTTGTGCTGCTGCAACTTCTCGGCATAGAAACTTAAGTCCCAAGATGCCATTTCGCTCACGCCGTATTGTGCCTCAGCAAACGCTCTCAGCTCGGCCACTTCTGCCTTAGCTTGATCCTTTGAGCGCAGCGCTAACTCATTTAAAAATGCCATCACCTGCGCCGGCGTTTCGGCCATTTTCGTCGCTAGGGATTTGTCGGCAAAACTGTCAAAACCGAGTAACAATGCAAGTTCGTGGCGCAGTGCTAGGATTTCGTCCATCAGCGGGCTGTTATCAAACACGCCAGCATTGGGGCCTTGATCCGAGGCGCGCGTAACAAAGGCGCGGTAACACTCTTCGCGAAGACTGCGGTTTTCACTGTAAGTCATGACAGGTAAATAAGAAGGAAAATCTAAGGTAAATAACCAACCTTCTAGCTCACGTGCCTCGGCCATCGCCTTAGCGGCGGCTTTGGCAGACTCTGGCAGGCCCGCAAGCTCAGCTTCATCTGTGATCAACTTAGTCCAAGCTTGGGTCGCATCCAGTAATTGATTCGAAAAGCCACTGGTGAGTTCAGAAAGACGTTTGACCATTTCGCCATAACGCACTTTTTGCGCGTCATCTAAGCCAATACCCGATAGTTCAAAATCGCGCAGGCTGTGTTCAATCACCTTCTGCTGGGCTTGGCTTAATTGTGTAAATTCATTCGATGCACGCAGGGCTTTATAGGCTTGATACAAACCTTGGTGTTGACCAACATAGGTGCCGTATTCCGACAATAGCGGCAAACAAGCATCATGAGCAGCGCGCCATTCATCTGTGCTGGTCACTGAATTCATATGAGAAACGGGCGACCAAATTTGGCTCAGCTCATCGTCAACCTGTTCTAGTGGCGCGACCAAGTTGTCCCAAGTGTAAGGACCTTGATTCTGCAGCACTTGATCAATCTTAGTGCGGCACTGAGCAATGGCATGCTCAACGGCGACTTGAATATGTTCCGGTTTAATCTGTGAAAAAAGCGGTAATTTTGCGCCGCTAAGCAAAGGGTTGCTCATATTGACTCCTCAACAATCTGTATCACTTATAGATAAGGGCTAACGGGCTATTTATCAAGGCGAGAAAACCGATTGCCCCCTTCGAACGCCTTGCTAACGCTATTTCTGCTTAAAAAAAGTGAACTCGTTCGCATTTAGCATTTACGCTTAATGTACCTAAGCATTATTGTCGGCTTGATCGCAAATCGAATCAATTCGCATTAACACTTACCTGTGGGAAAGGTATTCTCGCCCTAACAAACGCATTTCTACCTAAATCAGCAAAAATATGGCAACACACTCAGTAAAACTGATGGCGAGCATCCTCTGTACTTTAGGCATCAACGGCCTGAGTGATAACGCATTCGCCAATGAGAGCCTAGAAAGCATCGAGAGCATTTCAAGCGCCGGATTGCCCAGCCAGAATAGCCAAGCCTTAGCTGTAACACTGGATTTAGGTTGGGACAGTCAATACGTCTCACAGGGTCGCAATAATCTGCAAGATGGCGGCATCTATTGGCTGAATACCGCAGTCCAGCAAGACAATATCACCGTCTACGCTTTAGTTGGCCGCGGCGATAGCCAAGCCTACACTGAGTGGAATATCGGCCTTGAATATGGGTTCGATGTGGCCGAAAACCTAGAGGCTAATGTGGGTTATCAACGCATTGAAGGCTACAGCAATAGCCGTTGCCACGATAACGAGCTATTTGCCGAACTCGCTTACACAGCTGAACCTTGGCTAGTACCATCGGCAAGTTATGTCTATTCCAACGAGGCTGCGGGTTACTTTGTTGAAGTGAGTTTACACAGCTATTGGCATGTCACAGATCAGCTCAGTCTCACGCCATACATCACTCAAGGGTTTGATTTTAAATACCGCACAGAAGAACACGATGGCCGCAATAACTTGCAATTTGGCCTCGAAGCCAGTTATCAGCTGTCATCCTACATGAGTATCGATGGTCACATCAGCCACAGCATTGCCCAAGGAGATATTGAGCAAGAAGCGATGGCGAATGGCGATATGAGTTCGCAAGATGAGACCTATGCCGGCATCCACTTTGCGATAACGTTTTAACTCCATTCTTAGCGCTGCGGTTTTTAGTTCAGTGTTTTTAGCGCTGTATTACAACCTTCCTCAGTCAATTTATCCCGCTCCATTTGGCAAAATAGCGCTCACTAACTACACTCAAAAAGTCGACGGAACGACTCACCATTCATATCGATTTTGCCGAGGAACAGGGAATGTTAGCCCAGCACTTTTATCTCATCCGCACCGCCGTTATTGCCTTACTTCTGCTTTTTCTCCCAGTCATACACTCGGCTGACGCACGGCAATTACTTGAACTTGAGCCTGAATCTGAACCGAGTCTAGAGTCCTTATCGCAATCGACACAAACCGCGCCTTTGCCCCTAGGCACCTTGCTCGACAGTGAGGGCAAACCGATTAATCTACCTGACCAAGAGCAAAGCAGTTTCGAGTATTCGGCTCCCACTCTCACGCCGACTGAGTCATCCAAAACCACTAAATCAACTAAAGCCACGCAATCGACCAAAGCCACTAAGAGTAAAAAACTCAGCCGCAAGCAACAACTTGCCAGCCGTGAACACGTAGCCAATGATCCCAACTGCCGCTGGCTCGATAAACGTATGGATCAGTTAGAAGCGCAACTCGGCGGCAAACAAGATAATGCCGCTACGCATCAAGCCGACGAACTCAGCGCCCGCCAAAAGGAATGGCAATGTTTGAAATGTGGCGCAGAAGGTCCCGCTCAAAACGATCACTCTAATTGCCAATATCGCCGCTAGACGGCGACCCGATGAACAGCTGATGCCCAGTTCGGGTAAGTGTAAAGCTCAGGATCTTTTTCAGTCAAAGTACGGTCTTATGCGTTAGTCATGCAATGGGCTGGTCTGTTATCGCAAACACCCCTACAATGACCTTCTGCTGTAAAGCATCTCATCCTTGAAGTAAGACGGAGAAACTCATGGCTCAACATTTTGACTATATCTGCCTAGGCGCAGGCAGCGGCGGTATCGCCTCAGCAAACCGAGCAGCAATGCGTGGCGCTAAGGTTCTACTCATCGAAGCCAAACACGTAGGTGGCACCTGTGTAAACGTAGGCTGTGTGCCGAAAAAAGTCATGTGGTATGGCGCCCATGTTGCCGAAGCGATGAACCTTTACGCCAAAGATTATGGTTTCGACGTCACTGTTAATAAATTCGATTGGAATACCTTGGTCGAGAACCGCGAAGCCTACATTGGCCGTATTCATGATGCCTACGGCCGTGGTTTTGCCAACAACAAAGTGACCCTGTTAAATGGCTACGGCCGTTTTGTCGATGGCAACACTATTGAAGTGGATGGCGAACATTACACCGCCGATCATATCCTTATCGCCACTGGCGGCGCGCCGACTATTCCGAATATTCCTGGTGCCGAATACGGTATCGACTCCGATGGTTTCTTCGCCCTGCGTGAGCAACCAAAACGCGTTGCCGTTGTGGGCGCGGGCTATATCGCCGTTGAAGTCGCTGGCGTGTTACACGCTCTGGGCAGTGAAACTCACTTATTAGTGCGTAAACATGCACCGCTGCGTAACTTTGACCCCATCTTAGTCGATGCCCTCGTTGAAGCCATGGCGACCGAAGGCCCTACATTGCACACCCATAGCGTACCAAAAGCTGTGGTTAAAAATTCCGATGACAGCCTGACACTGAGCTTAGAAAACGGTGAAAGCATCACAGTCGATTGCCTAATTTGGGCGATTGGCCGTTCACCAGCGACGGGCAATATCGGCTTAGAAAACACCGAAGTGCAAGTAGATAGCAAAGGCTATGTCATCACTGACGAGCAGCAAAATACGACCCACAAAGGAATTTACTGTGTCGGCGACATTATGGCGGGCGGCGTAGAGCTCACACCTGTTGCGGTTAAAGCGGGCCGTTTGTTATCCGAGCGTTTATTTAACGACATGACAGATGCCAAAATGGATTACAGCCTGATCCCAACGGTCGTGTTCAGCCATCCACCCATTGGCACTATGGGCTTGACCGAACCAGAAGCCCGTACTCAATACGGCGATGATAACGTCAAAGTGTATACCTCGACGTTTACCTCAATGTACACCGCCGTCACGGCCCATCGCCAAGCCTGTAAGATGAAGTTAGTTTGCGCTGGCAAGGACGAAAAAGTCGTCGGTATTCATGGTATTGGTTTTGGTATGGACGAAATCCTCCAAGGTTTCGGCGTCGCTATGAAAATGGGCGCAACTAAGGCCGATTTCGATGCGGTCGTTGCTATCCACCCAACGGGCGCTGAAGAATTCGTTACCATGAGGTAAAAGCGATTTTTGCTTTGATTTCATCATATTTAGGGCCAGCTAATGCTGGCCCTAATTGATCGCAGATAGCATAAAATCATTAACTCTCACGCGACTTTCCTATAATCTCGACTGAGTACTTTGCATTTTAAACACATAGCGCGGTTATCGCTGCGCCACTGTAATCGGGATGAATAGCGTAATGCTTAAAGAACTCGCGTTCGATGGTTTGTTATTTAGTCCATTAATTATCTTTATCCCCTTAGCTTTTCTGCTTTCCTGCATCACTCGCTTGGTACTCTATCAAACTGGGCTCTATCACAAGCTGTGGCGCGAAGCTTGGTTCGAAGTTGGGCTGTTTATCTGCTATCTGGCGTTGGTCATTTACTTGCTTGGGAGTTGATTGTTCATGGGAAAAATCTTTCGTATCAGCCTCACCCTCATTGTGGTCGCGGTTGCAGGTATTGCCGGACATTGGATATGGTCACACTACCTTTATTCTCCTTGGACCCGCGACGGCCGAGTTCGCGCCGAAATCATTACCATAGCGCCAGATGTGTCCGGTTGGGTAAATCAACTGAATGTAAAAGACAATCAAATCGTCAATAAGGGTGATGTGTTGTTCACTGTGGACGATACCCGCTACAAGGCCACCATTGCCGAATTGAATGCGAAAGCGGAAAGTCAAAAATTGGCATGGGAACTGGCAAAACATAAGTACAAACGTCGTATCGGTTTGACCAATGACAACTTGGTCAGCAAAGAAACCTTCGACGAAGCCTTTATCAATACCGAACTGGCACGAACCAGTTATGAGCTCGCACAGGCGCAATTGAATACCGCCAAAATTGACTTAGCGCGAACGCAAATTCACGCTCCCGAAAATGGCACTCTGATCAATTTAAGTCTGCGCAATGGCAACTATGTCAGCAAAGGCAACTCAGTATTTTCGCTGGTCAAACAAGATTCTCTCTATATCACAGGCTATTTTGAAGAAACCAAAATCCCCTTGGTTCACATAGGTCAAAAAGCCGATGTCAGCCTTATGAGTGGCGGTCACGTCTTGCATGGCAAAGTGACCAGCATAGGTAAAGCAATCGCCAATACCAATGTCACTACTAATGGACAGTTATTACCGCAAATCGGCCAAACCTTTAATTGGGTAAGGTTGTCGCAGCGTATTCCGGTCGATATTCAGCTAGAAAGCATTCCTAAGGACATAGAGCTGAGCGTCGGCATGACAGTTTCCATCCAGCTACAGACTGACAAATAGTCATTATGACGCTGTTACTGAAGAGTTTATTCTTTCCAGACCGACGAACCCTCATCTTCGCGATTAAAGGCGTGATTTCGATGGCGCTCGCCTTATATGTGGCCATGTTCTTAAATCTAGAACGGCCATATTGGGCGCTGGTGTCGGCGGTATTTCTGCAAATTCGCCCCGAAAGTGGACTCGTGATCGAAAAGGGCTTATGCCAAATCGGCGGCACCTTAGTCGGCGCGCTCGCGGGGATTGCCATACTCAACTGGTTTACGCCCTATCCCGAACTCGCCTTAGGATTACTCGCCTGCTGGATAGGGCTAAATTCTGGGTTGTCGGCCATGGTACGCCAGCAAAACTTTGTCTATGCCTTTGCTATGGCGGGCATGACCGCCTGCTTGATAGTGCTCATTGTGATGGCGAGCCCAAGCACGGCCGATAGTGCAAAAATATTCGATGTGGCACAGTCGAGGATCAGCGAGATTGTCGTCGGGGCGATTTGCGCCGTTTTAGTCAGCTCGCTACTTTGGCCGACAAAGGTAAAACATAGTCTACAATTGCATGCTAAAAACACCATTAATCATACGCTTAACTATCTTGCATTAGAACTCGATTTACAGGGGGAACATGCGAGTCGCCATGAACATATCGACACGATTATGGAGTCAGTATCGGCGCTGAGTGACGACTCCAGCGCGGTGATTTATGAAGGCCCCGAAGGACGCGGGCAGAGCCATGCGGCGAACTTTCTCTGCAATAAGACTCTTTCGCTATTGGCGGCAATCCAACTATTTGGCCGGCTGCAACGTAATCATTCCCATCTTGTTAGCGAACCACTCGCGAAATCCTTAGCCAATATGCGCAGTAGTTTTACCTTGATGGCGCAATCGAGTGATTACCAAGAATGCTACAAAATGGCGCGCACCTTGAGGTATCAACTCCAGCAAAACCTGATGCAATACCGCGACCGCGCGCCGTTAGAGACGCGCTTACTCAAAGTCGCGATGGAATTAAGCGCCGATCTGATCATGGTGCTCAAGAGCTACAACGTGCTGACCAGTCACTCTGCGGTGCAGCTCAACGCGCCGCCGATGGAGTTTCACCGAGATCCATTAATAGGCGTTACCACGGGCCTGCGCAGCATGGCGGTGTTTGTCATTGGGGCTTCATTGTGGATTGGCACAGGGTCGAGCGCAGTCCTCATGATGATCCTGCTGCCCGTGGTCTTTTCCATCATGATGGCGCGCCAACCACTGCCGATGTTAACCACGATTTTGCGCCGTATTCTTGTCGGCATCACTATCGCGGCACCACTCACAGTGTTTTACGCTTTACCTTTGCTGGCAAAGAGTAGCGGCGATTTCGAAATCCTCGTTTTAGTGCTCGCTGGGCCGTTTTTTATTGGCTTACTCGCCTTGGCGAATCGACCGACCTTGCCCTATGGGCTCGGCATTTGCGTGCCGTTTGCTGTGTTAGTGCAGCCCAGCAACACCATTTCATTTGCGATAGAAAACACCGTCAGCAATGCCTTAGCGATTTTTGTTGGCGTGACTGTGCTGTATTGGTTGTTTAAATTGATTACCGAACCTAGCCAGCGGTTGATGCAATATCGTCTGCTGCAATCCATCCAAAAAGATCTGGTGCATATCGCGCAGCATGATGATCCCGAGCCTTGGTTTAACGCCCGCATGGGCGATCGACTGCTGCGGATCGCCAGTTACGAAAAAGGCTCGGGCAAGAGTTCGAGGGTATTTACCGATCTGGTGTTTACTGCACTTAATCTAGGCCATGTGTCGATTCGGATGCGGCGCATGTTGCAGGGCATTTCAGATACGCACTTAAACTTAGGCTTAGAAAATGCACTCAACCTCTGGCAACACAATTTAGGTCAGGCATTTATCGCCTGCGCCCACGGACAAGTCGCAGAAGAGTTTAACATCAGCAGCGAAGCATTATTAGAAGCGCTGGCCCAATGTCCGTTACCCCACGAACAATTCACTATGATTACTGGGATGTTTGAACGCATCACTTTAACCTTCGAACGCACTGCCCACAGTATCGCCGAGCAGAAAAACACCTCCGAAAAATAATCAGTTCTCAAACTATTTTTCGCCCCAAAAGCCACTCTTTTGCTGCCACCAAAACCATTTAAATTCAATGGAAGCTTGATATTTGGCCGATAAAATGCCTTAATATAGTTAGATCACTAACTATATTGGTGATATAAATTCAATTATCAACCAAGGAGAAATTATGTCTACGGAGAACCCACCAGAGGAAAATCTCATCTCGCAAGTAGCAAGCTTTACCCGATTACACGCTAAGGAATCAATGCAGTTTATGTGTTTACTTGCAATATTAAGCACCTATCTCTTTGTCATTTTGAAACCGAGTATTATTCAAAATAACAAAGCGTTAGGAGAAAAATAACCAATGAATTACCTCGCTTACATTTCCTTAGCTATCTACTTTATCGTTATGCTCGCCATTGGCTTATTCGCTTACAAAAAATCTACCAGCGATGTGTCAGGCTATATTCTTGGCGGCCGTAAGGTAAGTCCACAGGTCACCGCACTCTCAGCGGGTGCATCTGACATGAGTGGCTGGATGCTAATGGGTCTTCCCGGTGCTATGTTTTTGGTTGGTTTCGAAACCATTTACATCGCACTTGGGCTATTGATTGGTGCTCTAATCAATTACTTGATCGTCGCACCAAAACTTAGGGTTTATACCGAGGTGGCGGACAACGCCCTCACTATCCCGGAGTTTTTTGCTAAACGCTTCGGCAATGCCAACGGCAGTATCCGTATTATTTCGGCCGTGATCATTGTGATCTTCTTTACCTTGTATACCTCAGCAGGTTTAGTGGCTGGCGGTAAATTGTTTGAGTCAGCATTTGGCCTGAACTACGACATAGGTTTAGTCGTCACACTAGCGGTTGTGGTTTCTTATACCCTGTTAGGTGGATTCTTGGCAGTGAGCCTCACTGACTTTGTCCAAGGCTGTATTATGTTTGTCGCCTTAGTCTTAGTTCCTGTCGTGGCATATCAAGAATTTACCAGCGCTGACACTATGTTGAACTTTGCGTATCAGTCGATTCCACACTTCACCGATGCGATGCAAAACGTCACTATGTTAGGGCTTATCTCAAGCTTATCTTGGGGACTCGGTTACTTTGGCCAACCGCATATTATTGTCCGCTTCATGGCGATTCGTTCAGTAGCTGACATTAAAACCGCCAGACACATAGGTATGGGCTGGATGACAGTGACCATTGTGGGTGCACTGGCAACAGGTCTTGTCGGTATCGCTTACGCCAATAAATTTGGTATGAAGCTGACCGATCCTGAAACCATCTTTATCGTGTTTTCTGAGTTGTTGTTCCATCCGATCATTAGTGGCTTCTTACTGGCCGCCATTCTGGCCGCGATCATGAGCACCATTTCATCGCAGCTATTAGTGTCATCAAGCTCACTCACGGAAGATATCTATCGCGTTATTTCGAAGAAAGAATCTACCGAGAAAGACATGGTGAAAATGGGACGCTTTGGCGTAGCAGGCGTGGCAATTGTCGCGAGTCTACTGGCGCTCGACCGCTCTAGCAGTGTGCTATCACTGGTGAGTAATGCATGGGCAGGATTCGGTGCCGCATTTGGTCCGTTAGTTTTGTTTAGCTTGTATAAAGCGAACCTAACCCACAAAGCCGCGATTGCCGGCATAGTGTCAGGCGCAGCTACAGTGCTGTTTTGGATTTATGCCCCGGTATTGGCAGATGGACAAGCCTTAACCACAGTGGTGTATGAAATGATCCCCGGCTTTGCCGTGAGCAGTGTGGTGATTTGGATAGTCTCGTTACTCGATACTGATCCCTGTGCCAAAACCACTAAATTATTCCATAAGGCTGGCCGTGTTTTAGCCGAAGACAGATGAGGCGCGCAGGTATGACTGACTTACCCTGGAAACGCATTGTCGTTAAGGTAGGTAGTGCCCTGATTGCACCCCACAAACAAGGTTGCAGCAGTCACTACTTACTCGGCATTGCCCAATTTATTACTTATTGTCGTGCCCAAGGGATCCAAGTTGTCTTGGTCTCTTCGGGCTCAGTCGCCGCGGGATGGCATCACTTTGGCGAGGTTGATAAACCTAGCGTCACAGTGAAGAAAGCCATGGCAGCAGCAGGTCAGGCCGATATGATGGCCACATGGAACAAGTTATTTGATTTCCCGACCGCACAGCTACTGTTAACCCACGGTGATTTACGCAACCGAGATCGTTACATCAGTATTAAAGATACGATTTTCAGCCTACTCGAACATGGGCTACTGCCTATCATCAACGAGAACGATGCCGTGACCGCCGACAAGCTCAAAGTTGGCGATAACGATAATCTTTCGGCCATGGTAGCCGCAGCGGCCGATGCCGATACCCTGATTATCTGTTCGGATGTGAATGGGCTTTACACACAAAACCCCCATGAAAATCCCGATGCACAGCTTATCAAGCAGGTGACCGAGATTAATGCCGAGATCTACGCCATGGCAGGCGGCGCCAGTAGCGCCGTCGGCACAGGTGGTATGCGGACTAAGATACAAGCCGCCAAAAAGGCAATTTCCCACGGGATCGAAACCTTTATTATCAATGGTTTTGATGCTGACTCATTCAACCAATTGTTGAAGGGCCAAAACCCAGGAACCTTATTTACCCCCGATGAAAAGCCAATGCAAGATCACTTGCACTGGATGACACATACCTCGCAGGCTCAGGGCGAAGTCATTGTTGAAAATGACTTTAATATCTCCCTCGATATCCATAGCGAGCAATTGACCAGCGACGATGTCGTTGCCATCAATGGGGACTTTTCTGCCGGTGACACCATTTTAGTACGCAAAGGTGATGGTACTAAATTGGCCAAGGCCAAATCCAATTACAGCAGTTGTTTACTTAGCTTTATTACGGACCAAGACGATCGCGAGTTTGCCAGTGAATTTCAGCAAAAGACTGGACCGATCATTTCCGAGAAAAACATCGCCATTCTCGAATAAGCATCAGCCGAATAAATATGAGCGAGTAAACATCTAAGCGGAGTAAATATGACTTTAATCAAAAACTTATCTCAAGAAGCTGCTAAAGCGGCTCTTATTCTCGCCCAAGTTGACGAACAGCTTAAAAATACTGTACTGCTCGACATGGCGCGTTCATTACGTGAAAAGTCCTACGAAATCCAAAGCGCTAACTTGATTGACCTACACAGAGCAACAGCCGATAACGTTGCCCCTGCTATGCTCGACCGCTTAACGCTAACACCAGAACGCGTAGAAGCCATGGCAGTAGGGATTGAAACCATCGCTGCCTTGCCCGATCCCATTGGCAATGAACGCTATATTGGTCAACGACCTAACGGCTTATCCATCAGCAAGATGCGCGTGCCATTAGGCGTGGTTTGTATGATTTATGAAGCACGTCCGAATGTTACCGCCGATGCGGGTGCCCTGTGCTTTAAATCCGGCAATGCCGTGATTTTGCGCGGTGGTAAAGAGGCGCTGCACACCAGTAAAATTATCGCCACCATTTTGCAAAGCGTATTGAAACAGTACGGCTTGCCCGAGGCGTTAATCACAGTGGTGCCCGATCCTGACCGTGCACTGATGTTGGAACTGATGCAGCAACGAGATTATATCGATGTGATCATTCCCCGTGGCGGCGAAGGCTTGATTAACTTTGTGTCTGACAACAGTAAAATCCCAGTGATCCAGCATTTTAAAGGCGTGTGTCATTTATACGTCGATAAAGATGCCGATCTGGATATTGCTTTGGACTTACTGCTTAACGGTAAAACCCAGCGCACAGGCGTTTGTAATGCCCTCGAAGCCCTATTAGTGCACCAAGAAATTGCTTCGCAATTCCTGCCTAAAGTGGCCAAAGCGCTGGCCGAGCATAAGGTTAAAATCAATGCTTGTACCCAATCCGGTGGCTACTTCGAAAACTGTACTTATATGGAAGAAGACGATTTCGGCCAAGAGTATTTAGATCTCGAAATCGCCATTCGCCAAGTCGATCACTTCGACCATGCAATCCAACACATTGCCCGTTTTGGTAGCCAGCACACCGAAGTGATTTGCACTGAAAACGAAGTCACAGCCGCACGCTTCCAACGTGCAGTCGATGCCTCAGTGGTGATGGTCAATGCTTCTTCGCGCTTCTCCGACGGCAGCGAGCTCGGTCTTGGCGCCGAAATTGGCATCGCGACCTCTAAGCTACATGCCTACGGCCCAATGGGACTCGAGTCCTTGACCGCTGAGAAGTATTTAGTCTCAGGCACAGGCCAAGTACGGGCGTAAACCTAAGGTGTAAATCATACTTTTAGGCTTAACAAGTCCGTTGGATTTCGATTCAATTGTAAAGATTAAAGGCCACAGTCGGTAACGACTGTGGCCTTTTTGTTAGCTAAAGGAACTTGAGTCACAACAGCTTTTGTTCCAAGTCGATGCCCTGAAACCGAGTTATAGTAAGGCATGCGCTAAAAGTACAGCGCTCACCGCGACCGCTTATCACAGCTCGCTGACAAACTATTCGCCAATAAGTTACAACCCCGCTTAAACAATTTACACATTGAGCATATTGCATTTATTTTCAACAAACCTATCATGCGATCGATTCTCATTTGCAACTATGTGCTTTATTTGCACTCAGGATCACCAATCATCATTTAATCTGAAATCGCCTGAAAGGATTGAAATACCATGCCTCCCCTATCTGTTTTAACGTCATGGCGCTCGCCATTGATCCCTGTACTTCTCAGCACACTCACTTTGACGGTTCAAGCCAATACGGACCCTAAGCAGGATGAGAAAGAAGATACAGAACAGATAGAAAGATTAAACGTAGTCGGAACCTACACCCGAGCGGCAATGAATAGCGCCACGGGTTTGTCTATGTCACTCAAAGAAACCCCGCAAAGCGTCACTTTGATTACCGAAGAGATGATCAGTGACAAAGGTTTGATCACTATGGAGTCAGTGTTAAACCACACTCCGGGCGTCACTATGGTGGGTGATGCCTCTGAAAACAGTAAGATTTTCGTGCGCGGTTATGCACTCGACAGCGGTGTGCAAATTGACGGCTTAATCACAACCTCTTCATCCAATGTTTACAGCGGCTCAATTGATCAAGGTTTAGACCCTGTGATTGCCGAACGAGTTGAAGTGTTAAAAGGTGCGGCCGGGATCTTAAGCGGCTTAGGTGAACCTTCTGCCACGGTTAACTTTATTCGTAAACGCCCAACGGATGATACCCGCGCCACGGCAAGTGTCAGTTATGGCTCGTGGAATACCTATAGATTAGAGGCCGATGTTTCTGGCTGGCTAACGGATTCAGGCAATGCTAAAGGTCGATTCGTCAGTGCGGTGAAGAAAGGCGATTCGTTTATCGACCGCTATCAACGCGATACCACAGTGCTTTATGGCGTGGTTGAAACGAGTCTAGGTACAGATACTAGCTTGTCACTGTTTGCGGACTATCAAAAATCGCAAACCGATGGCGTGTATAACTGGAACTCTAATCCTGCATTTTATACCGATGGCACAGCTGTCGATTTCGGCCGCAGTTATTCCAGCTCACAGGACTGGACCCATTGGGACGTGACCCAAAAAAGTCTCATGGCCGAGTTTAAACATAGATTCGATAACGACTGGTCACTCGTCAGTGCCTATCGTATTGCTAACGCCACCATAGATGCATTGGCCTTTTACCCTGGCGACAACATAGTGAAACCAACCGGCGAGTTTGTCGGCCCTTGGGGCGATACCTATTCCGCCCAGCATGATAGAGAATCCGATACCAACAGCTTCAACCTATACGCCACGGGTAACTTCGACTTACTCGGCCGTGAGCACAGTGCGGTGATCGGTTTTAACTATGGTGACAACGAGTTTGACAACATCAACACGAACTCCGCACCCCAACGTCGCTATAACGTGGCAGATCAAGGCAATTATCCCAAGCCTAATCTGCCTAATTCACCCACCAATGGCCAAAAAAATGAACAAAGCCAATCGGGTGTTTACGGCACAGTCCGTATCAATGTATTGGATTCCCTGAAGTTAATGGTCGGCGGACGCGTGAGTAACTGGTCCTACGAAAAACATGATCTCGTGGGCAATAGCACAGATGCGACCATGGAAAAAACCGGCATTTTCATCCCCTACTATGGCCTAGTCTACGATGTGACCGAACAAATCTCTGTCTATGCCAGCCGTACTGAAATCTTCAAACCCGGCACCTATTTTGGTGAAGATGGCCAACTGCTCGAACCCGCAGAAGGCACCAACATCGAAGGCGGCATCAAGGTCGCACTGTTCGATGACACCCTCAATATGTCAGCGGCAATCTACGAAACCAATAAAGACAACGAACCCGAATATGCGGGTAAAGGTCAGCTACCTTCTGGGGATTTTATCTACGAGAGTGTCGATGGCATTACCACTGAGGGCTACGAGCTAGAAATTGCCGGACGGCTTACCGATCTTTGGGATATCAGTGGCGGTTATACCCATAACGACGCGGAAGATGAAGATGGCCTACGCCGCCAAACCTATCTCCCCGAAGATATTTTCAAACTGACCACTAAGTATAACTTTGAAGACATCCTCCCCGGTGTTACTGCGGGCGCAAGCTGGCGCTGGCAGAGCAGTACCTTCTATCAAGGCACTATTTGGGGTGTCGATGGCGCGCCGAATGTGGCTTACCGCCAAGCACAATCCGCCTACTCACTCGTCGACTTAATGTTTGGCTACCAAATAACGCCGTCGATTTCGATGCAAGTGAACATCAACAATATTTTCGACAAAAACTATAACCGCTCACTCTGGGGCTACGCAGACTTTGGCGAGCCACGTAATGCCACGCTGTCATTACGTTGGACACTGTAAATTTTGCACCCAACACTAAACTATATTAAGGATAATCAAATGAAACAAGCACTTGTACTACTCACTTTACTCGGCGGTATCGCCTTTTCGGCTCAAGCACATGAAGTATGGCTTGAGCGCAGCAGCGATGGTTCGGTCAAAGTGCAATTTGGTGAACCGGGTTCAGAGTACGCCACAGCCGAAGAGTTAGCGTCATTAAGCGCAGCACGAATTTTCGACGCCAATGCCAAAGCGCCGCTGACCGCCACAGCGCAAGCCGATCATTTGCTGGTTAAAACCCAAGATGGCAAGAGTGACGTCAGTTTCTATGCCGATACCGCGTGGCAACCCTGGAAAACCGAGACAGGACTACAAGCCGCAATACTCTATGCCCGCACAGGACAAGAACACACCAAAGCGCTGCAAGATTTTGAATTTACGCCAGTAAAGTCAGGCGATCCCGAGTTTGTGCTTAGCTATAAAGGCGCGCCACTGGTGAATCATCCAGTGCAAGTGTATCGCCCCGGTTTTTGGAGCAAGTCTTTCACCACCGATGCCCAAGGTAAATTCGCCCTCGATACCCCAGATGCAGGCCACTACTTGCTCGTCAGCAACCACACCACAGAAGGCAAGCAAACACTGGCTGGCAACGAGGTTGATAGCGTTTTACACATCACCACCACGAGTTTTATCACTCAGTAACAATCTTAATAGTGAGATGGAGTTAACGTGCGGTATTTAATGATAGGTTTATACCTGCTGTGTTTTGCAGTCCACGCAAGCGCAGTACCTGTAACAGTCGCCTTGCCCCAAACTGGCAGCACCAATGAACTGTTGCCACTCAGTGGCTCCATTAAATCCGCACGGGTGGCTCGCTTATCGGCACGTACCGATGGCCTAGTCGCCAAAGTGCTGGTCGATGCGGGCTCCCAAGTCCGCGCAGGCCAGCCTTTACTCGCACTCGACGATACCTTAGCCGTACATCAATTAGCACAGCGTCAAGCCGATGTGATGGCCGCTAAGACCATGCTGACAGAAAAGCAGCGACTCCTCACCGAGGCGCAAACACTCAGCGCTCAGCAGTTATTCCCCGAAACAGAGCGCGCGATTCGCCAAGCGGCGTTAACCGAGGCCGAAGCCAATCTGCAGAGTTTAACGGCAGCACTCGCACACCAAAAAGAGGTAGTCGCCCGTCACCAACTGATGGCGCCGTTTGCGGGGGTGATTTCCAGCAAACAAACTGAAACCGGTGAATGGGTTAATGTCGGCACTGAAATCTTCACCTTAGTATCCCAAGAACAGCTCTGGCTCGACATTCAAGTGCCGCAGGAAATGTTCCAAAGCGTAGCCACTGCGACTCACGTGGACATTGCCGCCGACATGCTGCCTGAACAAGCGTTTATCGGCCATGTGAATGCCCTTGTCCCTGTGAGCGACCACAATGCTCGCAGCTTCTTAGTACGCTTGACTATTCCCGAAGCGGATGGACTTTTGATGCCCGGCACATCGGCCACCGCCACCTTCCACTTACAGCGGGCGCAACACAGTGTTGTCGTGCCGCAAGATGCGCTAGTCCGTCACCCCGACGGCCAGTTCAGCGTCTTTACCGTGCAAAACAACATAGCCCAACGGCATACCGTTCAAGTGGGCCATACGAGCGCCATCGGGATTGAAATCCTCAGTCCATTACCCAAAGACGCGCCCGTGGTGATCCGCGGCAATGAGAGCCTACAAGACCAACAGTCAGTCTCTGTGCTCAACTCTGTAATAGGAGGTTAGTGGGATGCTGAAGTTTGGTATTAAACATGGCACCTTACTGTCGGTCATAGTCTTGATATTCTGCGTGTTGGGCACGGCTGCCGCACTGCGTATCCCAATCCAAATGATCCCCGACTTAGATGTGCGCACCATCAGTGTCGCCACAGGTTGGCCGGGAGCAACGCCGCAAGACGTTGAAAAAGAAATTCTACTTGAGCAGGAACGTTACCTGCGCACCCTGCCCAACTTACAACGCATGACTTCTTGGGCCGATACCGGTTCAGCATGGGTAGAACTCGAATTCCCCCAAAGCACTGAGATCAGTGACGCGCTTATTCGTGTTAGTAATGCGCTCAGCCAAGTGTCGTCTTATCCAGAAAACGTCGACCAACCAAGACTTTACAGCAGTTCATATTCAGACAACGCTTTCATGTATTTCCGTCTCGTGCCAGTCGCAGGCAACCCGCTGAATCTAGATATAGACATGATGCGCGATTTCGCTAACGACTTCATTCGCCCACAAATGGAGCGCGTCAAAGGCGTTTCCTCCGTCACCATTCAAGGCGGCGCCGAACGGCAAATCCAAATACTGCTCGATCCCGCCAAACTCGCCCAACGCGGCATCAGCATTATGGATGTGCGCCAAGCCATTAGAGATCGCAACAAAGACACCTCTGCGGGCGATATCGACAGTGGTAAAAAACGTTATTTACTGCGGGTGATTGGCCGTTTCGAGGATTTAAATCAACTTAAGCAACTGATTTTAAAACGCCAAGGTAATACTAATATTCTGCTGCAAGACGTTGCCGAGATAAAACTCGACCACGCTGAGATCCGTGAGCTGTCCTTTGCCGAACAAGAACGTACCCTCAGCTTAGCGGTTAAGCGGGACGTCGGTTCTAACGTTATCGCCATCAAAGCCGCCATGATGCCTGTGGTAGCGCAGATCAATCAAAATCAACTCGCCCAGCACGCCATGCAATTAGAGTTATTCAGTGATGATGTGCGCTATGTGCAAGATTCAGTTGAAAATGTGTGGGTGAATTTGGGCCTAGGTGCATTACTGGCAACCTTAGTCATGTACCTCTTTTTGCGCTCGAGTCGAGCCACCCTGATAGGCGTTATCGGTATTCCGCTGTGTACCTTAGCCGCCTTCGTCGGGCTGCTAGTGTTTAATCGCACCATCAATGTCATTTCCCTCGCGGGCGTGGCCTTTGCCATCGGCATGACAGTCGATAACAGCATTGTGGTACTCGAAAGCATTGAACAAGCCCGCAGGCGCGGATTAGGTCGTCTCGAAGCAGCCATCAGTGGCATTTACGATGTGTGGCCTGCGGTACTGGCCTCGACACTCACTACAGTGCTGGTGTTTGTACCCATTCTATTTATCAAACAAGAAGCGGGGCAACTGTACTCGGATATCGCGATTGCCATCGCTTCATCCATTGTCGCTTCTATGTTGGTCGCAGTGTTCATCGTACCCGCCGCTATTGCACGTTTTGGCTTCGGTAAGATGCGCTCGGCAAGCACAGACCAAAGTGAGCCGCCCAAAGCATCACGCATATTGAGCTTAGTCAGCCAGCTGGTGCTATCGGCAAAACGCCGCGCCGCTGTGATTGTGCTATCACTCGTCTCGACGATTGGGCTTGCAGCTTGGCTTATGCCTCCGGCCGAATATTTACCCGAAGGTGAAGAACCAAAAGCCTTTACCTCTATGGTCGCGCCGCCGGGTTACAACCTATCGGAAATGGCTAAAATTGCAGAAGAATTAACCACTCAGCTATCTGCGAGAGTCAATGCTGAGGCGACATCCTTTAAATCTGGTGAGCAAAAAATTCCGCCGCTAAAATATTATACCCTCAGTGTAGGTGTCGGCAGTATTTGGGTGATGAGCGAGCCCGTTCGCAGCCAAGATATGGAGGCTATGATGAGCTCACTCACCGCCTTGTTTGAGCAATATCCAGGCATGCGCGCCTATTCATCGCGGGGGTCGATTATTTCCAGCAACGATGGTGGCACCCGCGCAGTCGCCTTGGATATTTCTGGCCCGAATCAAGCCAGCCTCTACCGCGCTGCCGAAGCGGCGTATCAAGCGGCAGAAAAAGTGTTTGCCGAGCCGCAGCTGTATTCAGACCCATCGACCTTGTCGCTAGATCAACCGCTGTGGCAGATTTCCCCTCGCTGGCAACGTCTTGTAGAACAAGACTTTAGCGGCAGCGAGTTTGGCTATGCGGTTTCGGCACTGAGCGATGGCGCCTATGTCGACGAGTTTTTCCTCAATGATAACAAGGTAGATATCTTCCTATTTAGTCTGGCAGGCAATCAACAGAGCCTGTCGCAATTGGCGCTCGCTCCGATAGTCACGCCTAAGGGCAATGTGTTGCCACTGCAAGCCTTGGCCGATATTAGCGAGCAGATGGATAGCGACAGTTTACGCCGCGTCGATGGCCGCAGAACCGTGACCCTTTACATCATTCCACCACGCGCCATTGCGCTGGAAACCGCAGTGGCTAAGGTGCGGGAAGAATTAGTCCCCATCCTCTATCAACAGGGGGCGGTCGGCAAAGATGTCAGTTTGGACATTTCGGGCGCAGCCGATCAGCTCGAAGCGACGAAAGCGGCACTCTCCAGTAATTTTCTGGTCGCCGTGTTGATCATCTACTTGTTATTAGTCGCGATTTTTAATCACTGGGGTTATCCGTTATTTGTGTTGGTCACTATCCCACTCGGGCTCGCAGGCGGGTTAGTCGGCTTACAAGCGCTGAATTATACTGGCAGCTTATTTGCGTATCTTGGCGGCCAAGGTTGGCACCAACCCTTTGATATGATTACTATGCTTGGATTTTTAATCCTGCTCGGCACAGTCGTTAATAACCCGATTTTGATCGTGGAACAGAGCCGTAAAAACCTGCAATCGGGTCTGTTTAGTGTCGTTGACGCCGTAAAATCTGCCGTCGCTAATCGATTGCGGCCGATTTTAATGTCCACCGCGACGACCTTGTTTGGTCTATTACCGCTGGTGTTATTCCCTGGGGCTGGTAGTGAACTCTATCGCGGTGTTGGCATAGTTGTGCTGGCAGGCCTTATCGTGGCAACGCTACTCAGCTTAACCTTTTTACCCGCCCTGTTAATCTCTGTGTTGTCCCGCACTCACAAGACAAATTCAGCCAAAGTGGCACACCATCATGACTGAGAAAATCGCCATGACTCAGCCGTTAATACAAAGGCTAACACGTTGGAAAATCTCCACTATTTGGCGCGATAGTCTGCACATAGGTAGTCGCTGCCTCGCGGCCATATTCGGGGGTTATTTGTTAGGTGCGGTCGCGACCATTTTGCTCGCGCAAATCCTGCCGTTATCTCAGGTTGATCGGGTGTTAACCGCCATGATGCTGTCATTTACTGTGTACACGTGCGCCGTGCTGTGGGTCTTTAGTGTTAAATCAACATGGCGATACTGGCTGGATTTATTCGCGCTTAGCGGTCTGCTGTATTTAGCCTACCTTGCCGCTAAGGCGTTGGATATCAATCCTATTCAAGGTGGCGGATTATGAAAGACTCCTTTTTTCGTTCAATGACTTGGCTACACACTTGGGTGGGATTACTCACCTGCTGGGTGTTGTTTCTGGTTTTTTTCGCCGGAACAGCGGCCTATTACCGTGCTGAAATTAACCTATGGATGCAACCCGAAAACCACGGCAGCCAATATGATGTCAATGCGGATAACCAACAGCTGATACTCAAAGGTCTAACGGCCTTGGCACAGCAAGCCCCCGACGCTGAGACATGGTGGGTGTATCTGCCCACACAGCGGACGCCATTACTGACCTATGCGTGGAGTGAACCTGCCGCTGAAGGCCAGCGATTTGGTGATTATCATCAAGGCTTTATTAACCCTGCGACGGGTGAAGCCCTGCCCAAAGCACGGGAAAGTCGAGGTGGCGATTTCCTCTATCGACTGCATTTTGACTTGTACTACATGAGCGTCATCACTGCGCGTTGGATCGTCGGCTTTTGCACTATGTTCATGTTGGTCGCCATCATCAGCGGGATAGTGATCCACAAGCGGATTTTTAAGGATTTTTTTAGTTTTAGACCCGGCAAAGGCCCGCGCTCTTGGCTCGATGCCCACGTCGCCAGCTCAGTGCTTGCCTTACCTTTCCATCTAATGATCACTTACACCGGCCTAGTGACCCTGATGTTTATGTATATGCCATGGGGGCTTAACACGCAATATGGTGATGAAACTCAAGCCTTTTATTCGCAATGGAAACCCATTTATAGCTCAAGTGTCCCTAGCGGTGAAGCCGCCACTATGCAGAGTCCGCAGCAACTGCTTGCAAGCCTTAATGCTGCCATGCCCATGAGTGATGAAGCGGCGAGTCCAATAGAGATGCTACAGGTCGAGCACTTGAATGATGCCAACGCCAAGGTAACAGTTCGAATGAGTCCAGAACACAGCTTAAACCAGCAAGCACCTTGGTATCGCTTCAGCGCAATAACGGGGAAATTAACAGAAGAATCAACGGCTAAATCGGCAGCGAATAAAACCCAAAGCACTATGATAGCACTCCACAGCGGCCGCTTTGCTGGTCAAGGTTTGAGATTATTATATTTACTAGCAGGGATTACAGGCTGCGTGATGATTGCGACGGGCGCCATCATGTGGGCAGAAAAACTCGCTCAGAAACAACAAAAAAGCGGCCAGTTCAAACCCGGCTTAGCCTTAGTAAAAATGCTGAATCTGGCAACTTTTGCAGGTCTTCCCATAGCGTTAGCCAGTTATTTCTACGCCAATCGACTCTTACCCGTCACCTTTGCTGATAGAGAGAACTGGGAAATCCATTGTTTCTTTATCAGTTGGGCGTTAGTCGCGCTACTCGCTTGCTTCAAACGAGATAAACAGACATGGCAACGACTTTTTTTACTCACCGCCTTGCTTTATGGTCTGCTACCCCTGCTCAATGCTATGACTTCGCAGTATCAGCTGATGAGCAATCTACAGCGCCAAGCCTATGTTCTCGCAGGATTTGATCTGATGATGCTCGCACTTGCAGCGCTGTTTTACATGGCAGCTAAACGCTTGCGTAGCCCTAAAAAAGTGCTGGCTACACGGATAACCAAAGCGACGACAGAATTAGGAGTTGAATCATGACAGCCACAGGCGAATTGTTAACCTGTTTTATCGCCATGGGGCTGTTGGCCTTATCTTATTTTAGCCACCACCGAGTGGTGCGTAACCGCCCGTTAACCGATGCACAAGCACGCGGATTTCGCACCGCTGGCACTGCAATGCTCGTCTTGTGCTATTGGCTTGCCAGTCGTCATTACGGCCCCGCTTACGCCAGCGTATTACTGCTCGGCTGGGTGTGTTTAAGTTCGATAATCCTAGTAATTTTACTCAGCTACAAGCCACGCTGGTTACTGCCCATATTACCCGCCAGCACCGTAGTGTGCTTGCTCGGCTTGTTATATTAACCAATGATTTTAAACACAAAATCACGTCAACCATGAGCGAGACTGATTGATAAAAAAACATAGAGTAGGGATTGTGAGATGAGTTCTTTTTAAAGCGATAAACACATGAGTGACGACATAACTAATGATTAAGCACTCTCATTCCAGTGACTCGCCATTAACTCATCCCTGAGGGCTCGACGGCGGCATCCATGCCGCCAACGGTCACTTACATGCGAGTGCTTAATCTCTGTATATTTTTGAAGCTTACTATTGTTACATTAATACCAAAATTTCATAAATGGATAGCTCTAAAATGACTAAGGAGTATAGATAAGCGCTTCTTTCTATTCATCAAAAGACACTGCTAACTCTACCCAGTTTTTATAATCCGTTTTACTTGCAGAAAGATTTAATAATTGCTCTTGACGGTGACAATCTATTTTATCAAAGTAAGATATACTTTTTCCATGTTTTTCATCTAAATGCTTTATATACATACTCTTATCTCTAGGTATCCAATTCGAGCACATTTTATTCATTTCAGCCAGCAATCCATTTAATCCTAAATTAAAAGAAAGGCCACATGGTGATGTAACCACTTTAGGTAAAAATCCTTCATCACTATGAAAAGAAATTGGTAGAACATCTATAAAATAACCAACATTTGATATTGAAATAGAAAAATCATGGTTTTTATCATTTGCTTCAACCCATTCACTATAAAGAGAAAAATACTTATCCCTCAAGACAAATAACGTCAGCAATAAATAAGGATTAAATGTCTTTGGTGTATTGCTTAAAACAGCTAAAAACCTATCTGTTAACTGCTCAGTTTCCCTTAGCGATAATCTAAATCTATCGGCAACAATAGAAACAACTCTTGTGAAGTCATCGATCTCATCTAATCTAGGAATATATTCTTTCCACTTAGGATTATAAGTCACTTTGCTTTCTGCGATTCGGCTTACAAACTCATAGCGGGAAAGCTCAGTTAACGAATAACGGCGCCTAAAGAATCGCCCTAAATAGGTTTGTGCATCAAAGCCTTCCCCATAGACTGCTTTAACTGCATGCTGTAATTGCTCAGTATCAGTCGCAACAACAAATGCAATATTATCTAGCTCAAAGAAATGCTTCACTACTTCTAACATCTCTACTGCGTAACTTGGACGACAGCGGTCTAATTCATCGATAAATATAAAAGCCGGTGCTTTTAAAGTATCATTTTTATGTGCAATTACCGCAGTAATTAATTCTTTAATTTCGGATCGTAAATATTCAACCGACTTCAGTTTATCGTTGTGATCTTTCACTAAGCATTGTGCAATAGCTGCAGCAGACTCACTAAAAATATCTGATGAACCTTTGTCATCATTTTTAAGCTCATGTGTAATTTTGTCTTCGATTGAAATGTCATCTAAATTCAATCCAGTTGCCTTTTTAACCAATCCTTTGAGTAAAGCAGGTGCTGCAGCTTTGATAAAACGAGCCGTTTTTTCATTGATATTAGATACTATTTTATTTCCATGAGGTAATTGATCACTTAAAGCGTTTATCAAAGATGAAATCACCGTAAGCATTGGGTCGTCTGAATAGTCCTGCTTCCAAGCATCAATATAAACGACAGGGTGACTCTCTTTAATGCTCTCTATCCAGCGGTTAATGAAATAGGTTTTACCCGATCCCCACTTAGCGTTTAGGTTTAATACATAACCGCCATCGATGGCATTACTTGCCAAATAGTTGTGCAAAAATGAAGCGTATCTTGCTCTATTTAATGTGTCTTTTGGAAATAATTCCGTTCCATCAGTGCATAACATAGGCTTCTGCCAGTTAAACTCTACAATATCATCAGACATAAAATCCCTTTTTATTAATCAGTTACTCATACTTCAGAATAAAGTCGTTATTTTTTAACTATCAACTAAATGAGCGATACAGACAAACACAGAAGTCCGCAGAGTTAAGCACTCTCGCGGCAGTGACCGTTGGCGGCATGGATGCCGCCGTCGAGCCCTCAGGGACGAGTTTATGGCGAGTCACTGGAGTGATAGTGCTTAATAGCAACCACTTTATAAAACTTCCCACGACATCCTTTACGCTACTCCATCACACTGTGATTTACCCGCTTGATAGCAACTGGGTTGGCGTGGGCATACGGCGCCGCGAGAGCAAATAAGGCGGGCGTCGTTTTTGATCCCGCGCTCTATCCAGTTGATATTGAGGATTTTTGCGACGCTCACCAGATCGCTTTTAATGTGTTTTGGAATAGTGACTGAACCGCCACTGGCGACACAGGCATCTTTCAAATCGTGGGCGATTGAGAGAGCATCTTTGCCTTGTGCTTCAATCGCCGGATTTAAATCTATGCCGGCACAGAGCACATGCGGGTTGCCCGCCGAGTCTTCGACTTTAATCGACTCACAGCAGTAAATGCGTGGTTCGTTGCCGACGTTTAAAATCGAAATCTGTGCCGAAGTGCCGACCGTTGGCTCGCTTATCATCCTAAAGACGGCCCAATGCTGGCAGGGATCTTCCACTAACCGCATATTGCCCCAAGGCAGTGGGATCCCGTTGCCGCGATAAACCGCCTTGAGCTTGCCCGGTGCGTAAGCGTCGAAATAATGCCAATGGGGATAAGGAGAGACGACTGTCATGCGCCGCATGGCGACCGAGGCTGATACTTGCAGTTGCTTGTGTACTTCAATCTCGTAACCGTGGCGGTCGAGTAATTGGCGATAAGGTACTTTAGGGCACAACAGCGCACCGGCAAAAAAGCTCGATTCAAAGTCACGCCACGCATGCAAAATGTCCTGCGCGTTCAAAGTATTGGACTGCATACCCGCTTCTTCGTCCACTTCCTCTTTACGGCCTGAGGTCATCACACTCTTGAGGCCGTCTTTGTTGTGCAGCACACAATGACCTATGTGCACGGCTAAGTCATATTTGAGTCTATTAGGACGATTTTTAAGGATTTTATTCACATAAATCGTGCTCGGCGGCTCGAAAAATGAGGTGACTAACTGGCGTGAACTCACGCCCATATCGTCGATCACTTCCTGCGGCGTACTATCTATCCATTTGATTTTTAATCCCATGCCCTTAGCAATATCCATCATATCGTCCAAAGATAAGGGCATACGCTTGAGGCCGACTTCTTCGGCGGCACGTTCAAGATCGGGGAAATGATTTTGATGGTGTTCTTGATGGGCGCGGATCAATAAATGGGCAAACTGCCGACCTGAGATCCCCGTCTGCGACAACATTTCTGGTATCGCGATTTGCAAAATATCATTGGAAAACAAAAAGCTGGGTTCGAGCGCCATACCGCTTATGCCACCACGTCGGCCTTTATCTGGCGTAATAGCGCTCTCTTCGGGTACATCGTCGAGGAACCAGTCGGCATCTTTTTGAAAAACAGCGGCGATCACAGCCAGCATTCCGGCGCTCGGCACTCGTTTTCCACGCTCGATCATCGACAAATATGACACAGAGGGCGCACTTCCGGCGTCGACTCGAATGCAGCGTGCCGACAAATCTTCCATGGTTAAATTATTACGTTTCCGTAGGTTACGTATTTTTGTGCCTAGGAAGTGTGATTTTCTCATCAAGCTCTGGTCATTGCGCATTTTGTAAAATTCACAGTGTAAAATTTTTATTGTGAAATTGTAGTCAAAAAAAGACTAGACTACAAATTAAGCAATCGAGAAACGACTCAAGCGAACCAGCGGAGTCAGCAATTCAAGAAATGCTTAACCACTAACCCTTAAAGCGGGCAAGCACTTAAAGCGGACAAGCCAAGTTGAAAACAAACTTTGATAAACCAAAAGTTAAATCAAAACCCTGAATTTTTTAAATTGAAAGAGTGAGAGGAACGAGCGATGAATATGTCAATTATCAAGAGCAACCAGATCCAACCGAATCTAAACAGCCTCATCGCAGAAGAAGTGCTAGCCGTGGCCCAAGTGAATGTCGCCGAGCACGAAAAGATCGCCAATGCGAAACAATTCCTCGACCGCCTCTTTCCACTTAACTCTGGTTCACACCAAGATGTGAGCAGCTATGTAGTTTACTACCAACACCTGTTGGCCTTTTTTGCCGACGGCAGCCACAGTGGTTTACGTCAGCCAAAACAGTTTGTGGCCTTTAACGGCACTAAAGATGCGCCTTGCGCCATAGTGTTGCAGGACCTAGGTTGCCACGTTGAACTCAGTTTCGACCGCAATGGCATGATAGGTGCGAGAGACGTTGCCAATCTGGAAGATATCCAAATCGAAACGTCATTAAACATGGTAGTCGGAACACAAGAGTCACGTTCAGCCGCATCGCGCCATTGGCTCAGCCTATTACATGCGGGTATGTCTAGCGCTAACGACACCCAAGATAAGTTGTTTACCGCAAAGGATGGCAGCGATTACAACTTGAAAAGTATCGTAAATTTATAATTTCACGCTCTGTAACCTCGCCATTTATAATCCAGCTAAGAAGATGAACTGAGCACAGTTCATCTTCTTCGATTTAACCTCTAGCTTTGCCAAACCTTCTAAGAGTCAATAAAACTGATTAACTTGTTAAGTTTAATTGATTTTATTGAGGCTAATACTCACAGCTATAATGCCCTCTTGCATCTGTCTCCATGATCAATCCCCATTGATCGCCATTTTGTATCCGTCGCTTAATGTGAAGATCTGTGGTTGGAACGATAAAACCGAATCGCTCGAGCCTAAGGCGTTATGAATTCTTCATCGACATCACAGCAAGATAATAAGACTCATCGCATCGTTTTCATCTGTGCGGGCTTGTTATGCCTCGCGCCTTTTATCTCGTCGCCCATGGCGCTAGTGCTCGGTTTTACCTTAGCCAGCCTTGGCTGGGTACCTGTGCAATGGAATATTGCCGCGCTCACCAAAAAACTCCTGTCTTATTCGATTATTGGCTTAGGGTTTGGAATTAATTTAAACGCGGCGATAGAGGCGAGCACCCACAACTTCGGCTTGATAGTTGGCTCAATCTTTTTCACCCTCAGCTTAGGGTTTATGCTCACCCGCGCCCTGAAATTTGATCATGTCACGGGCCACTTAATCGCCTCTGGTACCGCTATTTGCGGTGGCAGCGCCATTGCCGCAGTCGCTCCGGCCATCAATGCGCGTAACGATCAAACCGCCACGGCTTTAGCCTGTGTGTTTGTGCTGAACTCAGTCGCGCTGTTTTTATTCCCCGCACTCGGCCATTTGCTCAATATGAGCCAATACGATTTTGGCGTGTGGAGTGCCATCGCCATCCACGATACTTCATCGGTTGTCGGCGCGGCTTCAGCCTATGGCGATGAAGCCTTAAAAACCGCCACCACCATAAAACTCGCCCGCGCCCTGTGGATTATCCCGATCGCACTGGTCAGCGCTATGCTGTTTGGTGGTGATAAGCGCAAACTTAACCTGCCGTATTTTATCGGTTTTTATTGTTTAGCCATTGCTGTGGCGCATTGGTTACCGCAGTTTAACGCTGTTTATGACGCCTTGTTTATGATGTCGAAACGGGCATTAGTCCTGTGTTTGTTTTTGATTGGTGCAGGAATTACAGTGCAGAAAATGCGGGCGAGTGGCCCCAAACCTTTGTTGCTTGGGGTCATGCTGTGGGCAGCGATTGGTATCACGTCTTTAGTGTATATTCTTTATTTTCAATAAGTATGGTTTAGCAGAAAGCCTGTCTACTCTGCCGCCGGCTTCATTCGCCAAGCCCAGCAGAGGACGCCTACAAAGGCGGAGAATTCGATAAGTGAACGCACGAGTCCTGTGGTTTGCGTCGAAGCGACCAAGGCAATCAGGCAAAACACGATAATCAGCCAGTTTTTCAATTGCATCTTCCTGCAAACTTAGGGGATGCTCATTATTGTTTAGAACTAAAAACTCAGCAAATATCGATTTTAAATAACAAATAGCTATAACAGCTAAGCCAATCCAGCGCAGATTGTCCTAACTCACAGCACTATTCATTAACCGCGTTAAATCTCGGCATGCCGACCTTATCGCTACAAAATTGGCGTTGGACGACGCACTAAAAAACCACTCAAAATCGATAAAATGCAGTAAGCGGTAAAAAAGTAAAAACCGTTTTCAAATTGCGCCTGTGTTTTTAGCATTTCCCCCATACCGCCTGAGGCGTTCCCCGCCATAAAGGTGATGATCAGCGCCACCACAAACACATCGGCCATCGACCACTTAGCAAGTGCGTTGACGACGGAATTAATCCTCAGCTTCAGGCCAATCGAGCTAACACATTGCTGTACCAGCATTAAACTCAACTTCAAGGCCGGCACCACCACGCTGAATAACATCACTAATCCCGCGACGAGCCCGTTCCCAGAGTGATAAAGTTCGGTTACCGTTCCCCAAATACTGCGGGTTTTCTGCAACACTTCGACTTCGCCCTTAAGGCTATTGAGCCCCAGCAAACCACTGACCATACTCAGCATGCCGCGAGCGCTGTCGCGCCCCGAGTCTTCATCGAAACGTTGAGCAACTTGCTCTATGCCCTGCTCGGTCAGCTTGGCCTTATCGATAGTGCCGCTGATACTCAAAATAGGTTGAGTCACCCCAGGGATTAATAAAGCCAGAGATAAGAGAATGATAAAAATAGGAAATAGAGATTTCATAGCACTGTTCATCGCATTGCCAGACTGGAGAAGACATTCAGTTTACGGTTTTTAGCGCAGGCTCTGCAATCGTTCGCACCAGCCATCGACTTAGATGACCGGCATTAGAGACAAGATTTGAGGATTAATAGAAAGGCGTTGGATCAATATCCAATGAACTCGGTGACACGCCGCGCTCGATATACAACTCAGATTTTAATAAATCCACCATAGCGACATCTGTGTAACGTTTTACTTTTAAAGAATAAAAGCACTTTACGATCGGATGCAGTGCATCTCTGTCCTTCGAGGCCCAGACAATACCAATTCGGCCGTCCGATAATTCAACTAAGGAGCCCACAGGATAAATACCGATACAACGAATAAACTCGTAGACCAATTGTTGATCTAAGTGAAATGGCGTCAGACTCAGTAAAATTTTAAAAGCTGCGGCAGGACTCATGGCCTCTTTGTAACAGCGCGTCGCGGTTAACGCATCGAAGATATCGACGATACAGCTCATACGACCGTGGCGAGGGATTTCATCGTCTTTCAATCCCCTTGGATAACCACGGCCATCTAACTTTTCATGGTGCATCAAGCAGATATCTTTACTGATCTGCGACAGACCAGTAGTTTCGTTCATAATTTCAAGCGCATACACTTGATGCAGCTTCATATGTTCGAATTCTTCTGGTGTCAGTTTGCCCGGCTTGTGTAGCACTTTATTGTCGACTTTAATCTTGCCAATATCGTGCAAAATCCCACCGACCGCCATTTGCCGCAGCATATCGCGATCCAGCTGTAGGTATTTGCCAAAGGTTACCAACAGAAAGGCGACATTCACTGAATGTTCGAGTAGATAGGCATCTTTTGAACGGAGCGCAGACATACATTTAAGTGCATCAGCATCTAACATGACAGACTCAATCATGGTATCGGCTAACGCTTCGAAGGGCGCAACTTCGATGGCTTTGCCTTCGAAGGTTTCGGATAACACTTTACGAATAAGATCTTTCGCTTCGGTCAGCATGACCTTAGCTTGAGCTTGTTGCTTATCACGACTCACTGACGCTTTTCGATTGTCGGTTTGACTATCGTTGGTAGCTTTTTTCTTTAAACCGCAATGTTCTGCCGAACGCTCGGCGTCTACCCAAACAAATTTAATACCGCTTTTGGCCAGTTTTAAAATCGCATCCTTGTGCTTAATTTGTCCAGCATTTGCAATAGCAAGTTGACCTTTATCATTTTTGTCTATGGCACTGACAAACATACCTAATGTCAATTGCGACACAGGTAATTTGATAAGCTCAACTGATTCTGCCGACTCACTCATATCTACAACCCCAAGGATGATGTGCCCGAATAAAATATCAACTTAACCATACGACATAAAAGCGACCTACGCTCAAATGTTCTGTTGTTATTCTTGATTATTATAGAACAGGCGTGAGGGGCATTCTAAGCCGCGCATTAGAAAATCACCATAGACTTTCTTGGTAAACAAAATGCCCTAAACAGGATGCGATGGAATAAGGGCCTAAGGCTCAAGCAAGACCCTTTCACACTCTCACTTTTTCAATAAATGCCTAAGGGCTAGGCATTCAAAACCGGCGACCATCCAGCGGCGATATTGGCAGTTGTAGCAGGAGCGGGGCTCATCGTCGATCTGCTCGTCTTCATCATCTGGGATAAAACGCGTGCACAACTTGGCCGCTTGCCTCGCCTGTGGATATTGAGCCAATCCCGCCTTAAAAATCCAGCGGTCATCCTTTAATTCAAATGCATGTTCGACCAAGTTGAGATCCATTTAGCACTCTCTTTTTAAACTCTTTCACTAAACTTGCTCTAATAGGCTTGCAGGGCTTGCTTGCCCGCATTGCGCCATTGCTCTGCCTCTTGATGAACGAGCAATACAAACTGGTGATCAAGGTATATGGCTTTCACTTTGCCCTTAAGCTGCACTCGCTCATCAAGCGCAAGTCGATACTTGTCCGCACTCATCACAGCATCAAGTCCGGTTTGTTCGAGGATATCGGCAACGCTGAGTTCGAGTGAAGCATCCTCAAATTGGCCAAGTTTAATCTGGCCTTTTACCCGGCCGTCGCTGCCCATCAAACGTAGCCCTAATCCCGCTAACGCACCAATCACACCTTGGCCTGTGCCGCCATGTTCGGTCAGCAGAATATTAAGTTGTTCAGCCAAATCATAGGCCGCCGCTTTCGTGATCACTTCAACCTTGGCTCTGCGGCCAAAATCCATTAAAGATGCGGCATCATAGCGAGAGTCTACATCGAGTATGGCGATGCCAGGGTCTGCCGCAGGAGCCGATTCCGCGACCAAATGCGCAACGGCATGTTGGTGGATCTCGGCCTGCGTCAGTGGCGAGCGCAGCGCAAAACACATGGCACTGTTATGTGAGGTATAAGGAATATCGGGGTGCACAAACAATTGATGCCGCGTCACAAACGAAGCATGGCCGCCCGACATATTCGCGAGCAGATGGGCGATTTCCTCGGCAATTTCGCCCGTGCCCTTAGTGCCTATATCATCGGTATCGTCGATACAAATCAGCCAATTTTTCATCTGCATTTCCTAAAGCTTTAAAAAGGTTTTTAAAATTTGTCACGGTGTAACAGGTCATGGGCTTTTAATCGCGTCAGCACAGGCGGTACAAGCAAGGCGCCCAGAGTGGCAAAAAAGCCGCCTTTTAATACACTCAAACCCCACTGAATCAACACGACATCCAGCGCCATGCCCGCGAGCACATTGGTGAGTGCCACTTTGCCCGCCCAAGCGATACAGCCTGCAATGCCTAAGATCACGCAGCGCCAATGCAAGTTCATACTGAGTGGCAAGAGTAAGGCGACGAGATCCATTGCTATGGCAGGCAAGGCAAACTTCAGTAAAATCATAGGCCCGCCTTTACCTACGCCTAAAGCCATAGCCACTATGCCCGCGATAGCACCGCATGCCGTCATGCTGCCGAAACGACCTAACACGCCGTAACAGATCAGATAAAAGAAGCTCATCAGGAACATGCTGTGACCAGACAAGCCCAGTTTCAGCCTTAACATGCCCGTTAATGCCACCAGCAAGGTGGCGCAAAAGCCGACAAATAGAGAGTCTTGTAGACTCAGCGGGATTTTTTTAGTCATTTTTGTCTCTCGGTGAATGCCAATGTGTTGGCCGTTGCGCTAAACCAAAGTGACGGCTCTGCGCTGCAACGGCCATCTGGCGAGATAATTTAAGTAATTGGATTAAGACGGGAAACAACACGCAATACACCAACTCGGACCAATTTTTAGGGTTACGCAGCGCCTTAGGTGTAATGCGAGCCCCGCGCAGACACTGGATCTGATATATCTCGCGAATTTCATCTGCCATATAGGGCAATAAACTTAAGGATGCCGCGACCACAAAGGCCCACTTGGTCGGTAAAAACGCACTTAACACTTCACCAATTCGCTCGGGAGCCGCCGTAAGACACAGCCACCACCCGGGAATGGTCGCCAAAATAATACGCGCAACCACCACGGCGCCTTGGGCTAAATGCTCAACGCCATAGAGGATTAAATACAGACTCAAAGTAATGCTCAATTGCACTAAACCTAGCTTTAGCACGCCCCAAATACTGCCGCGCCGCAGCAAACCGTGGATAACAAGCAGTCCATTAAGCCCAGCTAATGGCAAGAGTAAAGCAGCGGGCAATACAAAAGCACAAGCTGAAAGCACGCACACCAATAGCAGCGACAACGCACAAAGTGCCGTTTCCCGCCGCTCATAACTCCAATGCCGCAGCGCGCGTAGGCGCCGACAACTAGCCCACATAACGCTCTCCTGTTTCAATCAATTCCTCCACCAATAGACCATTACGCAAACTCAATTGCCGTGATACAGCGCTGTGTTCAATGCTTCTGTGGCTGCTGAGCAAAATAGCGCAACCTTGCGAGCTTAACCGCTTCAGCAAGTACCACACTTTGCCGTAATAATGCTTATCCATCCCCGCCAATGGATCGTCCAAAAGCAATACTTTAGGGCGTAAACAGGCGAGTGACGCTAAGGCAATCAAGTGCTGTTGGCCGTAGGATAATTTGTGGGGCGACAGCTGAGCTAAGCTAAATAAATCCAATTCATCCAACATCTGCGCCGCGCGTTCTTTGGGGAGTTCAAAACGCCTAAGGCTAAACTGCATTTCGGCCAGCACGCTGGTCTCGAATAATTGTCGACTCGGCCTTTGCATCAGCAGTCCCAGCTCAGCGCCATAAATCCCTAGCTTAGGTCTTCGCCCTAGCACTTTAAGCGGAAGACGCTGCCTTGAACTGAGTACGCCAGCTATGGTTTTCAACAAACTAGTTTTACCTGAGCCGTTATCTCCCACTAAGGTCACTATCTCACCCGCCTGCAGTTGAAATCCCTGCGGACACGCAAATAATGTAGGACAAGCATCGAAGCCAAAATCAAAGGCTTCGGCGCTGACCAAGACTTTACCTAAGTGCTCAAACTTAGGCTGATTTCGCCACGCAGGCGCCTCAGTTTGCGGCGCATCGGTCACGGTATAGACGCCTTCGGATAGCTTGCCGGCCTCTAACTGCCAGTAATGCTGAATAATCTCAGCGAAGGCCGAGGCGTTATGTTCAACCAACACTAGCGCCATGCCATCTTGGATAAGATTGCGGAGCACGACCAGCAGCTCACTCACACCGTGATCATCGAGTTGCGCCCAAGGTTCATCGAGCAGTAGTAAATGCGGCTCGCACACCAGTTGGGCGGCAATCATTAAACGATATTTTTGACCGAGGGAAAGCGTGCTGACTTGGGTATCGAGGCGCAGATACAAGCCCACGCGCCGCAGTGCCAATTGCACTTTAGGCAGCATTTGCTCAGCGGGAATGCCGAGGTTTTCTAAGGCGAAAGCCACTTCGGCGCCAACGGTTTGCCGAAGCAGCTGAGTTTGCGGGTCCTGCATCACCAGACCCGTAACCAGTTGAGGATAACGCCAGATGTCGCCTTCATGCGGACGATTTAACACGCCCGCCAGTAGGTTTAGCAGACTCGATTTCCCAGAGCCCGTAGGACCGCTCACGCAATGGCATTGGCCGGTGCCAATCGCCAAGTTAACCTCCTGCAATACAGTCGGTAACTGGCTACCATAGTTGAAGCTAACGCCTTCGAGCGCTAGGAGTTTCATCTTAGATCTGCCAGTTCACACCGATGAAGATCTGTCGTCCCGCCTGTGGCAGAGCTTCACTCTGGTAGTAGTTTTCATCCAGCAAGTTAGTCGCACGTAGGTAAACATCTAACTTGTCACGAATTAATGGCTGTACCAGATTTACGTCCACTAAGGTGTAGTTATCTAACGACTGCTGTTGATATTGGGTCTGACCGCCAACCTTCACCTGCGTCGCATAGACTTGGTCTAAAATACGCTCCACGTTGAGGTGAACTTGAGTCTCGAAGGGAAACTCGTAACTCATCTGCCAACGTAACTGGTGACGTGGACGATATTGCAAGGCATCTAAGGTATCGTCGCCGTCTATCTCTTCTGAATCGAGAAAACTATAAGAGAAGCTCAGATCTAAGTGCTCAATCGTATGGTTATTGATTTGGAAATCTACCCCTTTGAACTTATAACGCCCCATATTTTGGTAGAAACCATCGACATCCTTGGCGATGTAATTTTTCGCATCAGTGTAATAGCCATAAAGGGAGAAATCGGTACTCGCCGGCAGATTCTGCTCTAAACCCAGCTCCACATGCTTAGACTCTTCGGCTTCTAAATCACGATTACCAGATAGCTGCGAATAAAAGTTCACCATAGACGGGAAACGCACTTTACGTGCCACACTTAAGCTTAAGCGGGAATCTTGCGCCGCCTGCCAATAACTGGAGGCCATGGCCGAATAGTTGCCATCGGTACTATCTGTGGTGTCGAGTGAATGATAAGCGCCACCTAATGTGAAGCCGTACTGCAGCTCAGATTGGTACTGATACTCAGCCGCGGCCGTATATAACCAGGCAGAATCATTTAAGTTCTCGGCGCCACCTGAACCTGTTCCACCACCTGAACCTGTTCCACCACCTGTGCCAGTTCCACCACCTGTACCTGTTCCACCGCCTGTGCCAGTTCCGCCGCCTGTGCCAGTTCCACCACCTGTGCCAGTTCCACCACCTGTGCCTGTTCCGCCGCCTGTACCTGTTCCGCCGCCTGTACCTGTTCCGCCGCCTGTACCTGTTCCGCCGCCTGTACCTGTTCCGCCGCCTGTACCTGTTCCACCGCCAGAACCTATAGTGCCACCATTATTGCTGCCTGTATTAGTCGTATAAGTATCGACGACTGACTTCCAGCTTTGTTTCTCGGCAATGACTGAGGTCGTGAATAAACCCGCGGTATGCAAGTCTGTGATTAACTGCAGATTGACGCCTTGCACAACCGAGCGCCCATCTTGCGACAGCGTAACAGCCTGATAGGTTTCATCGGCATAGGAGGCTTCTAAGGTATCGCTTTGATTGTGATAGCCAAAGCCACGTAGGGTGAAAGTGTCATCAAACTGATGTGCTAACCCCAGTTGGAAAGTATGCGCGTCATAGTCATCGGTACGTTCGAATTTCAACTTGCCGCTGCCAGTACCGTCACGGGCAGGTTTTCCCCATTCGCCGCTGCGCAGCGCCATATTGGCAATCAATTGGGTCTTGTCGGATAACCAGTAACTGCCTTGGGCATAAACGTTAGTGACTTCTTTATCCGAGTTAACGCGCAGCTCACCATCTTGGTATTGTGTCGGCTCAAAGTCATTCGACATAGGGAAACCGTCGGTTTGCTGCCGACTGACACTGACCAAACCTTGCCAGTCGTCACCCGAACCTGCGGCGTTGATATCGCCATTAAATGTATTGTCTTTACCCGCTTCGAGGCGTCCAGCCAGTGCTGGCGCCGTGCTGCCCTGCTTGGTAATAATGTTGATCACGCCGCCCGCACCACTTGGACCGTAAAGCACAGATGTCGGGCCGACAGACACTTCTACCGAGGCGATTTGGCTTGTGGGAATGATACTCGGGTCGAACTGACCATCGTCGGCGCTGCTCATAGGCACACCATTGACCAACAAGGTCACATGGCGAGTTTTAAAACCACGAATATCGACCCTTGGCGTTCCGTCGCCACCGACGCGAATGTACACACCCGGCACATTCTTTAAGACTTGATCTAGGCTTTGCGCTCCGGTTGCGCGGATCTCTTCTTCACTAATGCTCCAATGGGTCGTCGCCATTTCACTGGCTTCTCCGCCGTCACCATGCACGACGATCACTTCATTGATATTGAGTCGCGGATCACGGGCGATTTCATCGGCTTGAACAGTAAAACTAAGACCAATAGCTAAGGCTAAAGATGACACTCTAAAGAGGGTATTCGTGGTAATCATATTATTGTTGTCACGTCGAAAATTTAAGATGTGCCCGCTATTGTGAACCGCGATTATTCTGTCTCAACCGGAAAACGTTTAAAAACCAACCCAGATCGACAAATTGAAACAAAGGGAAAGCGCATGGCGTAACCAAGAGACAAAATGTCCACCAAGGGTGACTTATCCGACAAAAAGACCCACTCAAGTCACATTTTTTAGCAGCGTAAAATGAGACTATGGCGAAAGTCACACGCTGGGGGCTTACATCTTGACACTCTAGACCTTGGCCTTTAATTTGAGCGAAAGATTCTTATTTACAGGCTGAATCAACTAAAGGTAAACGACTTGAAAAAGAGTACATTAACCTGAGTCGAATTCATTGACGCTGACAGAGTGACCTTCAGCTTTCGCCTTCATCCCTTATCTTTGCTTTGGAGTTCTATTTGCCCGTTCATGCCCTGTCTGAAGACCTTAAGTCTCTCATCGACAAACTCATTCAATTAAAGCAAGTTCCGCCGACGGAGCCGATAGTGCAGTTGTCGCTAAATACTGTCGCTATGCCTTTAATTTCATGGTTGGCATCGCAGACGCAATTTCCGCGCATCTACTGGCATGGGCGCGACAGAATCGAAGAAGTAGCGGCGATTGGGGCATGTAAAGACTTCAGATTTGAAACCGGCATTAACGATCAACAACTGGCCATGGCCTACCAAGAGCAGCGAGCCTTATCGACGAATCAAAATATTCGTTACTACGGCGGCGTTGCCTTCGATCGCACCATAGAATCTTGGCCAGAGTTCGGTAATAGTCGCTTTATCTTGCCGCGCATTGAATTTAGACGCAGCGGTAGCAAGTTTAGTCTGTTGGTGAATCTTAATTTTGCCGAGAATGATCACCATAGCGAAATCGACAAGGCCATTGCCGCTATCGAAGCTGTGATGCCCGCGAAACCACTCTCGCCGCCGAAGAAAATCGTTCCTCTTGGCCGTAGTGACAAGCCCGATTTTGAACGCTGGAAGACCTTAGTCGAGCAAGTGGTCGAGCCAAAGTTCAATCAAGACACCCCAAAAGTGGTGTTATCCCGCTTAACTCAGCTTGAAGTGAACGAACCTATCGATCCTTGGATGGTACTGGCGTGCTGGCAGGGACGTAATCCCAACAGCTTCCAATTTGGCTTTCAATTCAGCCCAGAACGCACTTTTATCTCTTGCTCACCGGAGCGTTTATTCCGCCGCCGTCAGCAGGAATTATTCACTGAGGCGTTAGCAGGTACGACAGTACGCGGCCTGAGCCAAGAAGAAGATATTGCGCTGGCAAATGCCTTGTTAGAAGACAACAAGAATAGCGTTGAGAACCAACTCGTTCGTAGTCACATAGTAAATATGCTCACGCCTCTGAGCAATTATGTCGGCGCCGATGAATTAGCGACCATCTTTAAACTGAATCATATTCAACATTTGCACCGCGCGATTCGAGCCGAATTAAAGCCGGGCGTAAATGATTTTCAACTGTTGCAAGCTCTGCATCCAACCCCTGCTGTGGGTGGCTTGCCGCGGCATTCGGCATTGAACTTTATTCGTCAGCGTGAAGGTTATACTCGCGGTTGGTACGCAGGTGCCTGCGGTTACTTCAATAAGTATGAGAGTGAGTTTTCGGTGGCTATCCGCAGTGCGTTGATCGAACCGGGTCGGATTAACCTATTTGCGGGGGCGGGAATTATTGCAGGTTCAGAGCCCGAAGCTGAGTGGCAAGAGCTTGAAAATAAACTCGCGACTATCATGTCGATTCTGTTCGAAATGTAATAAGCCTAAGGTCTATTTGTCACCATCAACCCTTCGTTTTTCAAGCGTTTCAAGGTAAAGCCTGTCCTGTTCACCCGAATCAATTAAACGTTTATGTGCAAGGTCAAAATGGTGTTTCAGCATCTGACCTTTTTCAGTATTCGCGAAGGCGAAATAGGTTTCAGCCTTGAGTACGCCTTGAATAATCACAAAGTTTTGTAGCGCCTTCAGCTTAGGCACATACATAAGCAAATTAGATTTATAATCCAGCACTGCATCTATGCGCCCTGCATTTAAGCTATTGAGCATAGTCAGCATATCGCTACTTTCTTCGTAGTACATGGGCACGGGAGTCAACATATTGTATCGATAGGCCAACATGGCCTGAACCCTCTTGTGGGATAGACTCTCAAGTCCTGTCCAAGTCGCCGCTAACTCGGCGGTCACCGCTACATCGATAGAATCCACTTCAACCGTATTCTCAGTTAACAGCGCCTTTTTAGTATCTCCCTTATAAACACTGAGGGTGATATCGGTACGATTATGCTCAACCAGATAAAGGCTGCGGGCAAAGGGCATAAACTGCACTTTGAGTTGCCATTCTGGCTCGGGGAAAACCCGCTGAAGTAACTCGAAGTAATAGCCCGTTTCATCACGATTGGCAAAATCATCCCACGATGCAGTCGCTACATTGACGACAATCGGCTGGGCGGCGCAAATGGATACAGGTAACACGGCTAAAAGTAAGCAAAAAATAGCAAAGAATCGTCTCATGGCTATCCTCCTTCGACGTACACAAAGTGTAGAAGAGTTTTCATTCTATGCGTACATTTAAACAGCAGGCTTGCATCTTAAAACTCGAACACTATAATGGCGACCCGATTTCGCCTCGCTGCGATCGGTAATGTTCGGTGATATTGTCGTAAACATAATAAATTGAAAATTAGCGGGTTCCCTCACCCCGCCCTACACAACTAAAAAGGCCACATATGTTAATGTTAACCACAGCGCAGCTTCGCCGCGCCTTATTCCTATTAGTAGGATTCCACATACTGATTATTTGCGTCAGCAACTACTTAGTACAATTGCCATTTCAGCTATTTGGTTACCACACAACCTGGGGCGCATTTAGCTTTCCATTCGTGTACTTAGCCACAGATCTCACTGTCCGTATTTTTGGCCAACAAGCCGCACGTAGCATCATACTCAAAGCTATGGTTCCTGCTTTGATGATTTCCTACGTGATGGGAGTCGTGTTCCATCAGGGTAGCTTCCAAGGCGCTGACTCACTTGCAGAGTGGAATACCTTTGTGTTCCGAATCGCCTTCGCCAGCTTTGCTGCTTATTTGATTGGCCAGTTAATGGATATTAAGGTTTTTGCCCGTCTTCGAATGAGCCGCTCTTGGTGGGTCGCGCCTGCAGCATCGACCTTAGTGGGTAATTTGGTCGATACCTTAGTGTTTTTCAGCATCGCCTTTTACGCCTCTTCCGATAGCTTTATGGCGGCCAATTGGCCCGAAATCGCTACTGTCGATTACGGTTTTAAGCTGATCGTGAGCTTAGGTCTTTTCCTGCCTGCCTACGGAGTTCTGCTAAAAGTCTTACAAGACAAGATTTTGCGCACCAATCCGCAAGAATCAATTTCCTGATTAACTCAACTGGCCAGACCTGTTATAATTTGACCAGTTAATAGTTCAGCCCTGCTCCTGTTAACGTGCGAGTGGGGCTGATTTTTTATGAGAGCAAGCAATGTATTCTATCGAAATTAAAGCAGAGTCAGGTTTGACTCCCGAGTTAGCCACTCAGCTTATCGAACTTAGCAAACAAATCCCTGAACTCGATCGCCCCCTCACCAGCGAAGTGTTAAATCAGCGCTTACAGGGCAAGCAGTGTTTGATCTTAGTCGCGTATGTGGAAGGTGAATTGGCAGGGTTTAAACTGGGTTACGAGCAAGAAGAGGCCATCTTTTATAGCTGGTTAGGTGGTGTTGCCTCCGACTTTAGACGTTTAGGCTTAGCGCAGAGTCTACTTGAATATCAAGAAACTTGGGCACGCCGTCAAGGTTATAACCATATTCAGGTGAAAACGATGAACCGTTTCCCTGCGATGCTTAATTTGTTGATCAGTAATCAATATTTAATTACCGAGCTCAACGCCGATCCAAAAAGCTTAACCGACCATAAACTGCATCTACGTAAGTCGATCTAAACCGTTAATGGATGAGAGCGAAACGATATTTGTAAAGATGTGCACTTTTTGCAATAAATAGCTTGCAAACACGATTGAGAATGATTATCGTTAACGTGCGTTCCAAAACTCATCTTTAACAACGATGACTGGTAATCGACGTTGTTACGGAGCTCCTGAGTTTGCAAGCACGACATTGCTCACACACACTCTTTGTGGCCGGATTCATCATCCGGCTTTTTTTTGCCTAAAATTCGGTGATGCAAAGCCACATAAAGCAGAACTAACAACTGCAGCCATATTTTAATGACACGTAATCAATCGAATACAACAAACAGCCATATCTCACTCGGTAAAACTCATCGGTAAGCTAATCGGCAGACATGTCGCTGTAGTTGCCCGCAATATGTAAGCCCTCGTAGGGATTGTTTTGCTGATCTTCCTTCGCCTCATGGTACAAGCCTATGGTAAATAACGTGCCTTTACCTAAGGTTGAACTCACTTCTATCGTGCCACCAATCCGTTTAATAATGCCGTAACTGAGCGAAAGCCCTAAACCAGTGCCATCCTTACGCGTGGTGTAAAAGGGGTCGAAAATTCGCCCTAGCTGCTCTGGTGCTATCCCAGAACCTTCATCTTCCACTTCGATTTTGACGCCAATCGGCATATCTTGCTGCACCCAATCATAGGTTCGCACCCAGATACGTCCTTTACCGTCCATCGCATGCGCCGCGTTTACTACCAGATTAATCAAGACTTGCAGTAACTGCGGTCGATTGACCTGCACTGGACAACTGGCGTTTAACTCAGTGATCAAAACCACTTCTTGTTTCTGAATCGAATGCCGCACTAACACCAACATTTCTTCAATAATGGGGGTAATCGGATGCATTTCTAGCGGGGCGTTAAATTCGCCCGGACGACTGTACTGCAACAGGCTGCGGATAATGGTGCTGATCCGTCCCACCTGCTGAATAACGAGATCAATTTCTTCTTTTACTACTTCCGCATTATCGCCAAGCTCGTAGCGCAGTAACTCCATGTTGCCGAGGATAACGGCGGTCGGATTATTGATTTCGTGGGCAATACCAGCGGTCAACTCGCCAAGTGCGGTGAGCTTCTCGTTGGTAACTAGCTGTTGACGTGTTTCATTCAGTAACGCCACGTTACGTTGCAACTCTAAAGTTTTGTCCTGCAAGCTGCGGGTACGCTCTTCGACCTTCATTTCAAGCTGCTCTGCCGCCGCTTGGATCTGGGCATTTCGGCGCTGCAGTAAATCGAGCATACTGTCGAACTGCTCGGCCAAGTTCGATAACTCGTTATCCCTATCTAACCCTAAAGCGCCGATACGAATATTGCGCCCCGACTGCACCGCTTGAACAACGTGGTGGATACGCTCAATCGGCTGCAACAAGCTATAGGCGCCGCGATAAACCAGCAAGCCCGACACCAGCAGTACCAACATTAGAATCGTGCCCAGCTCTATGATATTTAATAAATAATTATGGATAAAAGGTGACTCAGAAAACCCCGTATAGATCATGCCAACACGCTGGCCACGAATATCTTCCAAGGGAGCATAAGCGGATATAAACCAATCGTTAAACACAAAAGCGCGGTCGACCCATTGCTCGCCTTGGGTTAACACTTTTTCTTTCACTTCCTCCGACACTAAACTGCCCAGCGCGCGACCTTGCGTCTCGTTGCCCGTGGGATAAAAGTGCAGCGGCACGTTAGTGGAGATACGGATGTTATCTAAGAAGATGGTTACAGTGCCAATGGAGCGCTCGGGCAAAGTGCCCTTGTCGTACACCAGATCACGAATGTGGTCGACAATCCGAATGTCACGATTGAACAGAATGCCGCCATCCAGATACCACGCCACTTTACCTTGCATATCTGGCACGGGCAGTAGACTACGGCTCAATAAACCGCGTTCTTCAACGGTTTTCGTCGGGCTCTGCGCTCGCAAAGTCGCGACTATCGGGATGCTCGCAGTGACCGCTAATTCTGGGTCGATGCGAGATAAGCGTTCGGGCGGCAACACCATCAAGCCGGAATAAGGTAATAAACCGTTTATCTTTGGGAGGATCTGCCGTAAATCAGGGTCAGCGGCCGCTTCGGCGACAGTGACGAGACGCAGATAATCGAGGTTAAGTTGTTTTTTCTGTTCCAGGAGAAATGCGTCGAGACTGGCTCTGTGGATGACTTCACCAGTTAATTCTTTACCACTGAAAAGTGGCCTAAAATCATTTTGAAAGGTCCAAGACGTTACCACACGTTCGAGTTGTTTTTCTTGGCGAACTTGCACTTGCTGCAAGGTATTTTCGGCAACAGACAAGTCAGCTTTAACCTTCATAAACAGCTGCTTACCTGTGTAACTGATATTCCAGTAAATAGTGATAAACACTAAACTCACCAGTGTCAGCAGAATAGGCAGTAATGTCAGGATTAATATGCGATAGCGCACCTTGGCCTGCATTTGCTGCCAACTGACACCAAAAAAGTGAGTGAAGAATGACACCCTATGACTCCTGATCGCCGCTGAAATCAAACCACTCTTTATACTTACGATCTAAGGTCTTACGCGAAACGCCTAAATCCCTCGCCGCGGCAGACTTATTGCCAGAATGTAAGTCCACAACGCTGGTCACATGGTGTTTTTCGACTTCTTTTAATGGCCAATCCAATGGATAACCCGATGTCGATAAAGACTCACTCTTTAGCTGTTGTTTCCAATATTCCGCCGGCGGTTTGCCCAGCAAAATACAGCGCTCAATCATATTGCGCAGCTCACGAATATTGCCCGGCCACTCATGTTGTTGCAGCTTCACCATGTCCTCATGGCTCCACACTACTTCTCTAACCCCTAATTCGGCGGCGAGTTGACGGGTGAAGTGATGGGTTAACTCGACCACATCTTCGGGTCTGTCACGTAATGGTGGGATTAAAATATCGAGCACATTCAGTCGATAATATAAGTCACGGCGGAAATTCCCCGCATCCACTTCATCAATCAGAGTGCGGTTGGTGGCCGCGATCACTCGCACATCGATGTTCACTTCTTTCTCGCTGCCCACTGGGCGAATCGCTTTTTGCTCTAATACTCTGAGCAATGCCGTTTGCATTTTCAGTGGCATTTCGCCAATTTCATCGAGGAAAATCGTCCCGCCCGAGGCAAAACTGAATAAACCTTCACGATTACCTTTGGCACCCGTAAATGCACCTGCGGTATGACCAAACAGTTCACTTTCGAGCAATTCAGGAGCGATAGATCCACAGTTGACTGGGACAAAAGGTCCCTGACGTCCACTGAGCAAATGCAATTGGCGTGCAACTAATTCCTTACCCGTGCCCGACTCACCTTGGATCAACACCACAGCATTGGTCGGCGCCACACGTTCGATAATGTGTTTCACCGACTTCATGGCCTCACTGCTGCCAATTATGGTCGATGAGTAACCGATTGAAACCTCACGGCGCAGCATCAAATTCTCGCGTTTAAGCAGGCGGCGTTCGATACAACGATCGACCGCTGTCATCATCTGCTCAAGGTGGAAAGGTTTCATGATGAAGTCAGATGCACCCGCGCGCAGCGCAGTAATCGCCACTTCCATGTCGGCATAGCCGGTCATAAAAATGATGTCCGAACGACGACCCTGCTCATCTAGCGCTTCATGCCATTCGATACCTGAGCGGCCTGGCAAGCGAATGTCGACGATCAGCAAATCGAAATGGCAGCGGCTACGTAGCTGCTCCGCATCTTCGATACTGCCCGCTGTTTCGACTAAGGCGAATTTCTTCGAGAGTGCCTTATTTAAAAAACTGCGCATTCCGGGTTCATCATCAACAATCAGTACCGATACTGCCGATGGAAGAGGCTTGAGGTTATTATCTATCTGGCTCATATTGTCTGCTTCTGGACATTTTGACTCATTTGCGACCAATTCTAGCACTGAAAATAGATGAATAGGTCACTATGAACCACAGGAAGTAGGTGCTGAGACAATTTGTCTGTAGAGTATTTGTTAAGCTTGGGATCAAGCTCACAAATTAGGTTAAGCTGTGAAGAAAATGACCGCATTCTCAGCTTGGCATCTAATTTGCTTTCAACCGAACGTATTACAATTTACGAGACCTTCCACTCAGTAGGCATTTGAGTTGGAATCCTATTTTTCGCCAAGGAGTACCCATGCTAAACATGAAATCTCATATTAAGTCACTACTGGGCCTGGTTGTTGCAGCCAGTATGTTCACCGTTTTACCCGCTCACTCGACTGAAGTTATCAAGTTAGCCACGACCACCAGCACTGAAAACTCAGGCCTATTAAAAGAACTGTTACCTAAGTTTGAAAGTGAATCTGGCTACAAAGTTCAAGTTATCGCCACTGGTACAGGCAAAGCCCTGAAACTGGGTGAGCAAGGTGACGTGGATTTAGTTATGACTCATGCGCCAAGTGCCGAAGCTAAATTCGTCGCCGACGGTTTTGGTGTTGAACCCCGTGGCATCATGGAAAATGATTTCGTGGTACTGGGCCCTAAAAATGACCCAGCAAAAATCCGTGACAGCAAAAATGCCGAGGAAGCTTTCGCGAAAATTGCCAAATCAGGCGTACCTTTTATCTCCCGTGGTGACAATTCAGGCACTCACATCAAAGAGTTAGAAGTATGGAAAGCGGCAAGTGTGACACCCGATTTCAAAGGTTACACTTCAGTAGGTCAAGGCATGGGCAAAACCCTGCTAATGGCAAACGAAATGCAAGGTTACACTCTGTCTGACCGTGGTACTTTTGTAGCTTACAAAACTAAGCTAGATCTTGGTGTTGATTTCGATGGCGGCAAAACCTTAGCCAACCCATACCAAGTTATCCTGATCAACTCTGCTAAGTACCCAGATCTAAACCACAAAGGCGCTAAAGCGTTCAGTGACTGGTTGATCAGCAAAGAAGGTCAAAGCATGATCAATAACTTCAAAGTTGATGGCGAGCAATTGTTCAAGGCAACTTATAGCGAATGAGCGACGGCTGGCTAGCACTATTACAGCAGGCGTTAAGCCTGCTGTTTTCTTTAGACCCCGACGTTTGGTCCATCATTTCGATCTCGTTTTCGGTATCTTTCGCGGCGCTGCTCATCACGCTGGTGCCTTCAATGGTACTCGGCTTTGTGCTGGCGTTTGCGCCATTTCGCGGCAAATGGATAGTCACTAACTTAGTTCAAACTCTGCAATCTATCCCCACTGTGGTTATCGGTCTGCTGGTCTATTTACTGCTCACCCGCAATGGTCCACTGGGCGATCTAAAATGGTTATTCACCCAAGAAGGCATGATCCTCGGGCAAATGTTGATCTGCGCGCCGGTACTGATTGCGATGAGCCAAGCCGCCTTTACGAGCGTTGACCGTAGAGCATGGGAAACCTCACGCACTTTAGGTGCCTCTTGGTGCCGCGCAGTGTGGACAGTCTGCCGCGAGCTACGCATGCCCTTACTGCTGGCGATTGTCGCGGCATTTAGTCGTATTTTGACCGAAGTGGGTTGCTCTATGATGGTCGGCGGCAATATTTTAAACGTAACCCGTAACATACCCACAGCTATCGCACTCGAAACCAGCAAAGGCGACTTCGCCCAAGCTATCGCCCTCGGGCTAGTGCTGCTAATCTTGGCCTTGATCCTCAACTTTGCCCTCGGTGGTTTACGCGGCAAAGCCATGCCAAGGAGCCATTAAGCAATGACTAAGGTCAAACTGATCGCCCGAGACTTAGAGATGTCCTTTGGTGCGCGCCTGTTATTCAAGGCAGACGCATTAGCGCTCTGCCAAGGGGATGTGATTTATCTGCAAGGCGACAACGGCACAGGTAAATCGACCTTGATGAAAATTCTTGCGGGCTTGATGGCGCCAACTAAGGGTAAAATTGAGACTATGGGTTTTGCCAAAAATGCTTGGTGGCGACACAATCCCTTATTAGGCAAAGCCGTTTATCTGCACCAACATCCTTATTTGTTCGACGGCACAGTGGAATATAATCTCACCTATGGGCTGAATTTCAGTTCAGAAACAAAAGCCAAGGCGAAACAACGTATTACTCAAGCGATTGAGATGGCACAGCTAGGGTCGCTGCTACACGCCAGAGCCAGTAATCTCTCTGGCGGCGAAAGACAGCGGCTCGCCATTGCGCGCGCTTGGATCCTACAACCTAAACTGTTAATGCTCGACGAACCGACCTCCAATATGGACAAGGATTCCCAAGAGCTCGTATTAAAAATGATCCAACAACTCAAACACGAAGGCACAGGTATGTTGTTGAGTAGTCATCAGAATTGCGCGTTAACCTCCATCTGCGAACAGCAGTGGCACATAGAAGGCGAACGAGTGACGACCTCTTATCAACACCCAGAATCTTTGCCAGCACAGGAGTCTTTATATGTCATCGCAAATTGATGCCGTTATTCTCGCCGGTGGCATGGCGCGTCGCATGGGCGGCGACGATAAAGGTCTCGTCGAATTAAACGGCGAAGCCATGATTAAGCACACAATAGACAGAATAAAACCTCAGGTTAAGGAGATCCTGATCAACGCAAATCGCAACCAAACACGTTATGCTGAGTTCGGTTTTAAGGTGATAAGCGATGAACATACTGGTTTCCTCGGCCCCTTGGCGGGAATGATCACCGCAATGGGCCAAACGGATGCAGACTACTTATTGGTGGTGCCCTGCGACTGCCCACTGCTACCAACCGACCTTGTGCCGCGTATGCTGGCAGCGATTAAGGCTGAAGATGCGGAGATCGCCGTCGCCAGTGACGGTGAATATGAACAACCCGTCGTCTTACTGTTAAAACCCAGCTTACGTGACTCGATGAAAGCGTTTCTTGAGGCGGGTGAGCGTAAAGTGGACTTCTGGTATGCCAAGCATCACTTTGTTGTGGAGTCTTTCTCCGACCAGCCCAATGCCTTTGTAAATGTGAATACGCCAGAACAAAAACAACGACTGGCCATGGAAATTACCAAATAGCTAAGGCTCCAATAACCCAAATTAGAGGTGCAAATGAGTAACCCCTTCGTCAATCCGCTCGCTATTCCCGTTCTCGGATTTTGTGCCTACAGTGGCACGGGGAAAACCACCTTACTCAAGCAATTGATCCCCGAATTAAATCAACGTGGCCTGCGCTTAGCCGTGATCAAACATGCGCACCATAATTTCGACGTGGATATTCCCGGCAAAGACAGTTACGAAATGCGTAAAGCGGGTGCGCGGCAAATGCTGGTCGCCTCCCACGTGCGCTGGGCGCTGATGACAGAAGATGCACGCGATGGCGATCCTGAGTTAGTCCATTTGCTCAAGCAAATCGAAGCCGACAAAGTCGATATCGTCCTCGTCGAAGGCTTTAAAAAACTCGCCTTACCTAAAATTGAATTGCACCGCGCCGCCCACGGCAAACCTTTTATCTACACCCAAGATGAAAATATCCTCGCCATCGCCTGTTGCGATGACACTCAGCTGCCAAGCGACGCACCTCCAAGTAAGCTGCTCCGGCTCGATCTCAACAATGTCAGCCAAATTGCCGACTTTGTCATTGAGTATGCCCAAAACTGGGAAGCGCCACTCCAATACCCGATTTCAGCCGTGGATGCCTGCGCCATAGGCGACAACAAAAACCTCAGCGTCAGCCAAGGTTTAGCGCAGATTTTATCCCATGTTTCACCCGTGGCAGAGGTCGAAGAAATTGACTTAGACGCCTTAGATAACCGCGTACTGGCCAGCGACAGTTTTTCTCCCGTCGACGTGCCGCAACAAACCAATTCGGCGATGGATGGCTACGCCTTTTTCTATCAAGACCCCATGCCTGCTACCTTAAAACGGGTGGGAGAGGTCCTTGCCGGTCATCAATATTCGGGCACGCTTAACGTCGGCGAAACCGTGCGTATCATGACGGGCGCGACTGTACCCGTGGGTGCCGATACAGTGCAGCCTCGTGAACTAGCGAAAGAAGTCGACGGCAATGTTAGCTTCGACGGTCGTATTCTGGCGGGGCAACACGTTCGCCTCGCGGGGGAAGATATCGCCCAAGGCCAAGTTGCCCTCGCAAAAGCCACTCGCCTTAGCGCCGCCGAACAAGGTTTACTGGCTTCACTCGGGCTCAATCGTTTGAATGTTTATCGCCGCCCAACCGTTGCCGTCTTCTCCACCGGCGATGAAGTGAGCCAACCTGGCGAAGCACTCAAGGCCAACTGCATCTATGACTCAAACCGCTTTACCATCAAAGCGATGGCGAAACGTCTTGGTTGTGATGTTATCGATTTAGGCATTATCGAAGATTCTGAAACCGCACTCGAAGCGACGCTCGCTAAAGCCGCCACCCTTGCCGATGTCGTCATTAGCTCTGGCGGTGTATCGGTCGGTGATGCAGATTACATTAAAACCGTACTGGCCCGCTTAGGCAAAATCGATTTTTGGCGGATTAGCATGCGTCCGGGTCGACCACTCGCCTTTGGCAAAATCGGTGATAGCTTATTCTTCGGGCTGCCGGGCAACCCAGTGGCGGTAATGGTTACTTTCCTGCAATTTGTGCAGCCCGCTTTGCGAAAATTGGCGGGTGAAGTGAACTGGCAAGCGCAGCTATTCCCCGCAATAAGTGATGAAACACTGCGAAGCCGCCAAGGCCGCACCGAATTTATTCGCGGGATTTATCAACTTGGCAAAGATGGACGCCTGCACGTGAGTAGCACAGGCAACCAAGGTTCCGGGATGTTAAGTTCAATGGTCAAAGGGAATTGTCTCATCATCATAGGCGATGATGCAGAAGCCGTGAATGCAGGTGAAACTGTGTTTATTCAACCCTTTGCGGATCTGCTTTAAGATCCAGTGAGTTTTTATGAGTCTAATGGTGGATTCCTTTGGCCGTAAGGTCGAATATTTACGGCTCTCGGTCACCGACCGCTGCGACTTTCGCTGTGTCTATTGCATGACGGAAGATCCCTGTTTTCTGCCAAAGGACCACGTACTCCACCTCGAAGAATTAGCTTGGATTGCCCAAGCTTTTACCGAGCTTGGTGTGACTAAAATTCGCCTGACTGGCGGCGAACCCTTGGTTCGCACCGATTGCGATCAGCTAGTGAGCCTGCTTGGCAAACTGCCTGGGCTGACAGATTTGTCCATGACAACCAATGGTTCAAGGCTGACAAAATTCGCTAAGCCCATGTTTGCAGCAGGATTAAAGCGCCTCAATATCAGCCTAGATACTTTAAACCCCACATTGTTTACCCAGTTAACACGTAACGGCAAGTTAGACAGAGTCATCGATGGTATCGATGCCGCCATTGCGGCGGGCTTTGAACGTATCAAGATTAATGCGGTGATTTTAAAACAACAGAACGATAATGAAGTCATTGATTTAGTTGATTTCTGCCGTGACCGCCGTTTAGACATCGCCTTTATCGAAGAGATGCCACTTGGCGAAATAGATGAGCGTAAACGCGCCCGTCATTGCAGCAGTGATGAAGTCAAAGCCATCATCGGAAGCCGCTATCCGCTGCAGCTATCGAGCAAACGCACTGGCGGCCCAGCGCGGTATTACACTATGGCCGACAGCCCAATCCATATCGGTTTTATCTCACCCCACAGCCACAACTTCTGCCACGAATGTAATCGAGTGCGCGTCACAGTCGAAGGCCAATTATTGCTGTGTTTGGGCAATGAGCATGCTGTTGATCTCAAAAGCATAGTCAGGGAATTTCCCGCAGATATTGAGAGACTTAAAGCCGCTATTCTCGCGGGCATTAACCTCAAGCCTAAGCAACACGACTTTGGCAATAATCAGGTACAAATACTACGCTTTATGAACGCCACTGGCGGTTAAGCATCCCCCCTCAATCGCTTAAGGGCTAGCATCTCAATTTGGCCGTGATAAACTCGAAGCATCACCCCATACTTAGCGTCACACATTTCTATGGCATTAACTCGTAAGCAATGGAATAACGTCATTATTGTCGCCTGTGTCTTTATGGTCGCCGTGCTGACTTTTATGGATAACAAGACCAATAATGTTCCGAGTGATGCTCAGCTGCTATTTGACGATAATGCGCCGCTTTCACAGCTGCAACTCAATGGGATGTGGCTGCACAAGCAAGCATCACAATGGGAGTGCGACACTACAGTCCTCAACTGTGATGAATGGGCAAAGGCGTGGCAAACCATACGGGTGTCTCCCTTAACGGCGGCACCGGAAACCACAGATAATCCACAAGAATTAGTCATTCAGATTGCAGATGTCCGCGATGCTCAGCTGTGGATCTATTTCCCCAATGAAGGCGCCTTAAAGTCTCCCGCAGGCAATTGGTATTTAGTGCCTCCGAGTTTACGAGCTAAACTGCAACCGATCCTCGATGCGAAACCCGCAGCTTAATGCCGCCCCATTTTACTTAAGATAAGAAAGAATCCATGCCGGAATTACCAGAAGTTGAAGTCACCCGTCAGGGTATTGCACCCTTCCTTGTCGAGCAAACCGTGGTTGATCTTGTGATCCGCAATGGTTCGCTGCGCTGGCCAGTGCCTGACATCGCCAAACAAATTATCGGCCAAGTCATACGCCAAGTGCGACGCCGTGCTAAATATCTGTTAATCGACACTGATGCGGGCACGAGCATAGTGCATTTAGGCATGTCCGGGAGTTTACGGATTTTGCCCCACGATACCCCAGTGGAAAAGCATGACCATATCGACTTAGTGCTCGCCAATGGCCGCATTTTACGTTTTAACGATCCGAGACGATTCGGTGCTTGGCTATGGTGTGAACTCCCAGAAGAAGCCCATCCATTACTCGCCAAACTGGGGCCAGAGCCGCTGACCAATGCTTTTAATGTCACACAATTAGCGGCAGCTTTAGCGGGCAAGAAAAAGGCCATCAAACTCTGCCTGATGGATAATCATATCGTGGTGGGAGTGGGTAATATTTACGCCAATGAAGCCCTGTTTGCGGCGGGCATTCACCCAGAAGCCGAGGCAGGTAAAATCGATATCGAGCGCTTGACCGTTTTAGTCGCCGAAGTGAAGCAAATCTTAGCCCACGCCATTAAACAAGGCGGCACTACGCTGAAAGACTTTACCAATGCCGATGGCAAGCCGGGCTACTTCGCCCAAAAACTGCATGTCTACGGTCGCGGCGGTGAAACCTGCACCAGCTGCGGTAACCTACTGAGTGAGATCCGTTTAGGCCAGCGCACCACAGTATTCTGTGGCATTTGCCAGACACGCTAACTATCACTCGCTAATCGCCGTAAAAATGCCTACAATTGCAGGCATTTTATTCTTTATATTGGTTACTCTTTTAACCAGCTCCCAGGATGATCGGTAAAGTAACGATATTCGCGTTTAGGCTTTTCGCACTGCGGCTTTAGCTCAGTGGCCGATAACAAAATCCACTCATCACGATGGGCCATTCCCATGCTCTTGCCGCCTTTAATATCGAAACAACTCAGCTCAGCCCCGCTCGGCACTAATAAATAACGTTGTTTATTTTCCTGCATCCATTGCCATGCATTACGCTCTTGTTCCTCAACCGAAGCAAGATAACTAAAGTGCGTCACACTCATGGGAGAGAACAAAATAAACTGCTCTTTAAAGTTCACTAGGCCTAGCTCAGCGTCCTCGCCAATCATCTCCGCCGTATGCAGCATCAAGCTTCTAGGAGTGCGCATTTCATCGAGCATAGAATACCCCCAAGTACTGATCAGCACCCAGCCTAAGGCAGAGACAATCCCCATCTTAACGAGAGCAAACTGTTTACGGGCGAGCCAAAGCAGCAGGAACCAGAGCAGACCAAGCAGGATAAATAGGTAGCCAATACCAGTTAAATCATCAGTATAGTCGGCAAGCGCTTTAACCAATGCAGGATAATGAATAAGCGCAAGCACACCCGCCAGCAAGACTACTCCACCTAAAAACCACAGTAATCCGCTGACGAGTTTTTCAAACCACACTTTAGGCGCAACACCCGTTAACACCGCTGAGGCCGCCAGCGCCAACATAGGCAAAGCCGGCAGAATATACACATTACGCTTACCCGGACTGATACTGAAAAACAACACAACCAGTGCCACCCAAATCAACAGAATTGCAATAGTAGGATCGGCCTTCACCTTCTGCACCCATTGTTTCCAGTAAGCAACCACCAGCAGCGAAATAGGGAACCACATCCAAGGAATGACACTTAAGACAAAGAAATACCAAGGCTTAATATGATGCCAAGCGTTGACATAACGCTCACCGGTTTGCTTAAACAAGATGTTGTTTTGATAAGCAACAAGTTCAGGCGTGCCATGGGCTTGCACTGTCAGCACCATGGGCACCAACCAGCAGGCAATCACGGCAAGCATAGCCAAAGGCCCAGCAAGACATAACCAAGTTAAACGACCTTGAAAACGGCTTTTGTCTTTAACGGCATAAATACCAATAGGGATCAGCATTAATAAAGGCAAAAAGCCGACGCCCTTAGTGATCACCCCTAGCCCCATAAATGCCCAGCCAACAAAATACCAACGCCAATGGGGACCGAGCATAAAGTGGCGGATCAAGCCGTAGCATCCCATAGTAATCCAACACATCACCATAGCATCGATCTGGGCATTTTTAGCCTGCATTAAAAACTGCGGCACAATTAACAGTAACAGCGCGGTATTGCGGCCAACACGTACATTCCACAATCTGGAGCCAAGATCGTAAACCAGGAACACAGTCAACAGGCCGCACAAGGCGTTAGGGAGGAGGAAAGCGAGCTTAAGGGAACCCGTCAGCTGGTAAAATAGCGCGATAGCCCACATGAATACCGGGGGTTTATCAGGGTAGTACTCGCCGCCACGGGTAGGAAATAACCATTGTCCCGAAGACACCATTTCCCGTGCGACTTCCACAAACCGCGGCTCATCTGCAGGCCAAGGGGATCGAAATCCCACTCCCACCAGCAAAATCAGCAAGCTTATCAAGAGCAAAGGCCAGAGTACTTGGTAGTAATCCTGACTATTGAAACGACGACTAAGAGCTTCCATCCTGAATCCTTATGCTTCGATTTCCAATTCATCGACCTGTTTACGCAGGCTTGAACGGTACAAATACGCGCCAATCACGCTTGATAGGATAAATAATCCGATACTAATCCCTAGCTGATGATGATCCGATAAACCTATACCCGCGCCCGCAAAGCTAAAAATCAACATCTGCGGTAAATAGCCTAATACGCTGCCCAGCATAAAGCCACGCGCAGGAACATGAGTTGCACCAGCAAACAGATTGGTGAGTAAATTACTGCCGACGGGCAGTAAGCGTATCATCAGCACTTTCAACCAGGTTTTGTCGCTGATAAGAGCTTCAAACTTTTGCAACCTAGGGCCAAAGCGGCGCTGTAAACTGCTGCGGATAGTTAATCTCGCCACATAAAAGGCCAGTACACAGCCCAGTAAGGCAGCTAGGGTCGAAAACAGCCCACCATAGATGCCACCCAAAGCAAAACCAAAAACAAAGGCGATGACTTGTCTTGGACCACCCACAGCGGTAAACAAGGCTCCAATAGCTAACAACACTAAAAATGCAAACCTGCCTTTATCAGCAATAAAATGCGCGACCCAGTTGCTATCGGTAACGTGCTCGAATAATCCCTGTTGGGCGGCAAGCATCAACACCAACAAAATACAGACGATAAATATCGCCTTATAGAGTCGCTTCATCTTAGTCGCGCCAGTTCGATTCACTGCGTGCAACCTTGGCGACTTTGGCTCTGCGCCCAAGCCAGATCACGCCCATAATATCGACGATACCAACCCAGACACGATTCCAAGCCGTGTACTTAGAGATACCCACTTGACGATCTCTATGATTCACCACCGAAATAAAAATCTCACCACCCATACGCCGCACTAAAGCAGGAATATACCTGTGCATATGGTCGAAATAGGGCAAGCGAAGGAAGGTTTCACGGGGAATTAACTTAAGGCCGCAGCCCGTATCAGGCACGCCATCGTGCAGAAGCGCATCGCGAACCTTATTCGCAAAGCGAGACTGGAATCGCTTCCAAGCGGTGTCTTTACGATTTTTACGGTAGCCCGCAATACAGAAGTGCTCGGCTTGGATCTGAGGCAACTGGGCAAACATGGCAGGAATATCGGCGGGATCATTTTGACCATCGGCATCTAAGGTCACAATATATTTGCCGCGTGCGTGCAAAACGCCAGTCGAAATAGCGGTACTCTGCCCTGTGCTACGCTCATGGCGAATCGCTTTCGCATCACATTGCTGTTCAGCTGCGGTACGCATCACTTCACCAAAGGTATCATCTTGACTGCCATCATCGACGACAAGGATTTCAAACTCAGTCAAACCTTGGAGGGCTTGGCATATCTCTTCCATCAGGGGGCCAATATTGCCCACCTCATCTTTAGCGGGGATCACAATAGAGATCAATTCAACACTCCACAACTTTATGACCACAAATACGGTATCACATGATTATTGCAAAATTAAAATTGGGACAAATAGGGATTATCACTTAAACAGAATGCTTACATGGAATTGTAAGCTAGCGAAAAGACAAGAGAGAGCACTTAATTTGGAACTGTCGTTTTCAATGAATTACGCCTTTTTTCGATGAAGTTATGTTATTTTATCTAAGCGTATAGATATGACATCCGAGCCATTTATGAAAATTGTTGTTGTTGGGATGGGCTATGTGGGCCTATCAAATGCCGTCTTATTGGCGCAGCAAAACCAAGTCACTGCAATTGATTTAGTTCCTGAACGTGTCAAGCAAGTTAACGAGCGTAAATCCACTGTGGTCGATGAATTAATCGAAGACTATCTGCAAAACAAACCGTTGAATTTAAATGCAACAATGGAAAATGTGGCCTTTCAATCGGCTGACTTTGTGATTATTGCGACTCCAACAGACTACGATCCTCAGACTAATTATTTTAATACCCATTCGGTTGAAAGCGTCATTCGTGATGTACTCGCTGTTAATCCTGATACGACGATTATCATCAAATCGACTGTCCCCGTCGGTTATACAGCAGCATTAAGGCACAAGTTTAAGAGCGACAACATACTCTTTTCTCCAGAGTTTTTACGCGAAGGTAAAGCCTTGTATGACAACCTTCATCCCTCACGGATCGTCGTCGGTGAACGCTCGGCGCGTGCCCAAGTCTTTGCAGACCTTTTAGCCAAGGCGGCAATCAAGCAAGATATTCCTATTTTGCTGACCGATAGCACCGAAGCCGAAGCGATTAAGTTATTTGCTAATACATTTCTTGCCATGCGGGTCGCCTACTTTAACGAGCTCGATACCTATGCAGAGAGTCGAGGATTAAATACTCGCCAGATTATTGAGGGGGTTAGCCTCGATCCGCGTATTGGTGATTATTACAACAATCCTTCTTTTGGCTATGGTGGGTACTGTCTTCCGAAAGACACTAAGCAATTACTGGCTAACTACAATGATGTCCCAAACAATTTAATCAGTGCCATTGTCGACTCAAACACCACACGCAAAGACTTTATCGCCGACGCTATTATCCGTAAGCAGCCAAAATGTGTAGGAATTTATCGTTTGATCATGAAAGCCGATTCAGACAATTTCCGCGCCTCAGCAGTGCAAGGCGTGATGAAGCGCATTAAAGCGAAAGGCATTGAAGTCGTCGTGTTTGAGCCTGTACTTAAAGAAGATTACTTTTTCAAATCTCGCGTGATGAGAGACTTAACTGAATTTAAGTCAATATGTGATGTGATCGTCTCCAACCGTATGGTTGATGAACTCAATGATGTTGCGGATAAAGTCTATACCCGAGATCTATTTCACCATGATTAATACACTTTAAATAAAGGTCATAAATGAAATACTTAGTCACAGGCGCTGCGGGTTTTATCGGCGCCAAAGTCAGTGAACGCCTTTGCTTGCTTGGCCATGAAGTTATCGGCATTGATAACCTCAATGACTATTACGACGTCAATCTCAAATTGGCACGTTTAGACCTTTTACAAACTTTAGATAATTTCCATTTTATTAAACTCGATCTCGCAGACAGAGAAGGTATTGCTGCGCTTTTTGCCCAGCATGCATTTCAACGCGTTATTCATCTGGCAGCTCAAGCAGGTGTGCGTTACTCGCTCGACAATCCGTTAGCCTATGCCGACAGTAATTTAATTGGCCATCTCACTATTTTAGAAGGTTGCCGTCGCCATAAGATTGAGCATCTCGTGTATGCTTCATCTTCGTCTGTATATGGATTAAATCAGAAAATGCCCTTCTCCACTGAAGACAGCATAGATCATCCCATTTCGCTCTATGCCGCCACGAAGAAAGCCAATGAATTGATGTCGCACACTTACTCACATTTATATCAATTACCGACGACAGGTCTGCGCTTTTTTACCGTCTACGGCCCTTGGGGCCGTCCCGATATGGCTTTATTTAAATTCACCAAAGCCATACTCGCAGGTGAAGTGATCGATGTGTATAACCATGGCGACCTCAGTCGAGACTTTACCTATATTGATGATATTGTTGAGGGAATCATTCGGGTACAAGCCAAACCACCTCGCCCAAATACGGACTGGACAGTAGAAGCTGGCACGCCAGCCACCAGCAGCGCGCCATATCGCGTCTTTAATATTGGCAATGGTAGCCCAGTGCAGTTACTCGACTTTATTACAGCGCTAGAAGATGCCTTAGGCATTAAAGCGAACAAGAACCTGCTACCGATGCAGCCTGGCGATGTGCATTCGACATGGGCCGACACAAGTGACCTATTTGATGCCGTTGGCTATAAGCCATTGATGGATATTAATACTGGGGTCGCACAATTTGTGGACTGGTATCGCCAGTTCTATAACAAATAATTTTGTGTCCAAAAGCCAAACAAAAAGGCCTGCAAGAATGCAGGCCTTTGCTTTAGTCATGAATGTTAGAAGCGATACTCAAAACTGCTAAAGAGCGTGGCATTAGTATCATTTTCTTGAACATCAAATTCCGATCTCGATACCGTTCCACCTAAGCTCCACATGCCTTTCCATACAGGCATACGGTAAGAAAGCTCAAGCATCAACAAATCTTCCTTCGGTGGTTGTGGCGCCCAAGTGCTCGCCACATTAGTGCCATCTTTATTCAACTTCGCATAACGCAATAAAGAGGTAAAACCTCGGCTGTTACTAAACTGGCCGACTAATCCCACCACAAACGTTTGAGCATCGCTATCATAGGTTGAGCCTAAAGCACGGCCATAATAACGAGAACCACTCAGATAGACAGGATCTTCATAGAAACAATTGGCACTATCACCATCGCATTTTACATAGGTGTCTGAATATTCCATAAACAGCTTAAACTGCTTACCCGATGTGCCAAAATGGGTATCAATCCCCCAAAGTGAGCCGCAGTCACTGCCATTCTCACAACTATGTTCGAGATATAATCCCACAGGAATATCCTGCAAAGAGCTGGTATAGCGCATATCGATACTTTGGGTTCTATGGCCTGCATCGCGGCGCTCATCTGGCGTGCAATTACTTGTACCATCGAGGCAAACTGAATTACTGGCAACCGAATCCCACCAAGAATTGAAGTTACAATCTTGGCCCTCTCCACAAAACAATGTCGACCACGACAGACCCACTTCTAGCTGCTTAATCGGTCTTGCACTTAAGCGCATATCCCACTCAGCCGTTTTAGGCACAGCACGATCAACTTCCGTTAAGCTTAATCCGGTTTTAAATGTCCAAGGACCAATCCAAGATAACCAAGGCGTTTCAAAGGCTGCGGCATTATTGCGGCTCAGCGTTAGCGACTGCATAGGGCGAGCGTTATTAGAACGGTGCAATGCAGAGTCAAATCCAGGCCCCCACCACTGTTCAACCGAACCTAAGGTCGCAATCCAATTACCTAAAATGATGGCAAAATATGACTCATCGAGGCGAAAATTTTTATTATCTTGCGGATCATAGGTTTCTGCCACCGTCGCCTTATAGGCAACACGTGACCCTAAATACTCGTAGGAGCCCAGCACTTCACCTTTCTCGCGATAGTCGGAGCCATAGTGTTGAAAACGAGCCGGATCGGTCGCGCCCGAGACTTTAACCCTCGCATTACCGCGATTATCGACGGCACTTTGATAATAAAAGTTAACCCGAGCATAAGCTTGTACTAAAGAAGGCGACAGCAGTTCAGGCTCAATTTTCGCTAGATCACCGCCAATTCCTGACCACATCAAGGGATAAGTATTCACAGGAACAGTGATCACACCCGCATCGGCCAACGCTTGAATATCCGCTCTAAGATAAATATCAGAGGCATCGACCCAAGGTGCAGCGGCAAGTATTGAAGAAAAAAATAGGCCAGAGGCAATGCTAGTAGCAAGGATCGTGGGGGTTAAAAAAGCCTTCATAACATCCTTTTAAGTATCATCGCGAGGCCACAATGCCTCAAAGTTAACACAAAACACCTACGTAAAAACCATCAGGTACGCAGGTAAAATCTAAGGTTTAGCCAGCTTAAGCTTTGCTGCTAATGCTGTCGCCACTTCTGAGTGAACAAACTGGCTCACATCGCCACCATGCAAAGCGACTTCCTTTACTAAGGTTGAGGAGATAAAGGAATTTTCCTCGGCAGGCGTTAAAAACACGCTTTCTAGATCTGGGCTCAATCTACGATTCATATTTGCTAGCTGAAATTCATATTCAAAGTCAGATACCGCACGCAAGCCACGCACTAGCACACTGGCTTTTTGTTCCTTAGCAAAATCCACTAACAGGCCAGAAAATCCCACCACCTCGACATTATCCAAATGAGCGGTGACACGGTTTACCAGTTCAACCCGCTCTTCTAAGGTGAATCTTGGCTGCTTAGAAGGATTAGCCGCAATGCCAATCACCACATGTTTAAACAGTTTAGCCGCACGCTCAATCAAGTCGGCATGGCCATTGGTGATAGGATCAAAGGTTCCTGGATAAATCGCTCTTGTATGCACTTTACTGACTCAACTCACATGGATGCCAAAAATCATTGCTCGTCAGTCTACTCGTTTTAGCCAAGCGAGTGAATAATCGCAGCAAAATCGGCTTTAAATAGCCACAAAAAGCCTCAAAATTGGCAAGAATCCAAGTGAGTAAGCCCCTATAAAGGTGCAAACTGATATAATGTTTCACCTAATTGAAACCGACCAAATACGATGTCGCTCACCCATTCAACGCTATTACGCTGAGCCAAAGCTAAGTTGAAACCACGACGTTTAAAAAAGACACGCAGAAGAGCACTTATATGAAGAAAATCGCGATTTTTTGCCATAACTTTTTCTCCAACGGCACGGTAAAAATAGCCTTATCGCAGGCAGAAGTGTTGCAGGAAGCAGGTCAGGATGTGCATTTGTTTGTGTTTCACAAGGAAGGCGATTTTATACCGCCACAAAATGTAACCATTCATTATCTGTTTGAAGCGGGTCAAAAACCTTCGCTTCAGGAGCAGAGACAACAACTTATAGCGAAAGTGAACGAAGCAGAAAAAACGGGGGAATTCTCACTATTTTTAAGCAATTCAACAGACTGCGATGTTGTTGTTTCCGGCTGTCATTTCGATCCTTGCTACTACTTCTGTCATTGCGCGTTAAAGCAAGAGTTACTGATGGAGTTAAAACGCGGCCCAGTACATTTCTGGCGCAGATGGAAAAAAGCCAAAGCTCTGATCGGCAAAAAAATCATCACAGTCTCAAATGGTATTGCCGACGAGCTAAGGGCCACATCATGGTTAAAACCACAGAGCGTGCAAACCATCTACAACCCATTTCGCTTAGAAGAAATAAAAAATAAAACTCAAGAAGTCATTGCCGAAATTCCCAATGAACCTTACATGATCCATGTGGGTAGAGTGACTCGTCAAAAACGCCATGACATTCTCTTCAAAGCATTGAGGGATATGCCGACAGCACCTAAGCTAGTTCTTCTCTGTAATCGGCCAAATAAGGCGCGTAAATTAGCCAAAAAATACGGCGTTGAACACCGAATTATCACACCTGGTTTTCAACATAATCCCTATGCTTGGATTGCTAAAGCAGAATTGATGCTGCTGAGCTCCGACTTTGAAGGCTTGCCCACTGTGGTCATTGAATCATTAGCCTGCGGCACGCCAGTTGTCAGCACAGACTGTCCTCACGGCCCAAATGAAATCCTTACAGGGCACTTAGCAAAATACTTAGTCCCCGTTCGTCAACCAGCACTGCTGGCACAGAAGGCTCTAAAATGTCTAGCATCGCCCCCATCACTTGAAGATCTTGCGATTCTTAAAGCCGTAGACAGCCAATATATTGCTCAGCAATATTTGAATTTGGCAGAATAAATATCTTTATCAGTAGTAAATAGGAGCTCTATGGCTAATATAAATAGAGTTTCTATTTAATCTCGCTGAAAAGTTACACTCTGATACAATATGCAAGCCCATTAAATCACTCGCAAGCGCTCATCAAACTTAACACCTGTATCATTTTTAGCGTAAAAGACACAAAGATATAATACCTTTGGTTTATATAATCACGATTACAGAACATATGTAATACAGTTATTTATAAGGTCATCCATTCTGTATTTATGAATAAATAATTTCATTGATAGTCTATTTGAAAAATATCAAAATACTCCCATCAAATAATTCTGCCTAAGTAGAATTAGCAATAAATGATTTTTTGGGGTAGTAATGAGTAAGCTTAAAGTGGCTTTATTAGTTGATGAGTACTTTGGTGGCACAGGCACAGTGTACGGTGGGTACGGTTTTCTAGCACGTCACTTAATCGCCAAACACTTACCCAATGAGAATATTGAAGTAGAAGTGCTCATAAAAAAAGACTGCAGCAAGCAAAGATTAATACCTCGTCGCTATATGATCGATGGCATTAAAGTTTATCGCTTAGCGGCTAAATTTATGGATTTTCTTAATATTAGATTTTTGAAAAAGAAAAATTACGATATATTTTTGTCAATAGAAATGACAACCCACTCCTATCGTATTCTGAAAACTATCCCTAATATTGATAAAAAGCTCCTCTTTTGGGTTCAAGATCCAAGACCTGATTATGAATGGGATGAAATAAATACCGTCAAACTTTTCCCAGAAAAAAGTTATTGGGACAGTAATATTTATCAGTTTGTTCATGACCTTTGGGCAGCAGGGAAAGTCTCATTTATTTCTCAGGCACGCTTTTTAGATCGTAAAGCCAGAGATCTCTATAATCTCGATGATAAAACAGAAATCAAATATTTACCCAATCCTATCGAGATCGATCATAGTTTCGATGTAGAAGCACACCCGAAGAAAAATCACATTATCTTTCTGGGACGAATTGAGTCCGTCAAACGTGGTTGGTTGTTCTGCGAAATAGCTAAACTGATGCCTGAATATGAATTTTTCATGCTAGGTCAGTCATTTAGGCAGTCAAAGAAAAATCAGTCCATCATGAATGACTACCTAAATATTCCCAACCTACATTTTGTCGGCCATGTAGAAGGCGAGAAAAAGGCGCAATTAATCAAAGATGCTAAAATATTGGTTAACACTTCAATCCATGAAGCTCTACCTATCTCTTTCTTAGAAGCCTTATCTTATGGCACTCTTCTCGTCAGTTGTCGTGATCCTGACGAGCTGACTAGCCAATTTGGCGTATTTACAGGTACAGTGATCGGGGATGGTTTTGACAAAGTCGATTTATTTGTCGATGGCATACGCCATCTCATGGAAAACGAACCACTCAGGCAAGAGCTCGCGATTAAGGCGGTTAACTACATCAAAGCCAACCACAGTATTGAAGATTTCCAGAAAAATATGCAAGAAATCATCTTTAAACTGGTGGAAGAAACGAAACTACAAGGCTAACAAAATGGACCGATATTAAAATATCGGCCCATAAGTAACAACAGCTAGCTAAAACAACTTCCAATAACCTAGCTTGCGACGCATTTTAAAATGGCGCAGCAAGTTTAATGGTTTAGGCTTAAGCCAATCGGTGCCTTTATCAATCAAAGCATCTGTTGCGGCTAAAACTCGCTGGCTAGATTGGCCATCCCCCGTAGGGTGAATTTGATTACAATAATCATGGATATTCGCCATCAAATCATCTGGACGACTCAGTGCTCGCGTTAATGCAGATTCAATATCCTCAACCTGACTGATATCGATTAAATGATCTTTAGGTGACTGATTTTTAAAGGTCACTACGGGTTTTCGCTGCATTAAAAACATCAGCAGAATCGATGAAGTGTCACACAACATTACATCACCCGCCTGCAGCAAAGGGATCACATTGTCAGTTTCAATAAACTGTAAATTCTCGTTTTCTAAAGCCCTGTACTGCTCAACAATCTTAGGATTCATCTTAGGATGAAATTGCACTAACCAGCGCCATTGGCTCTTTTGCGACAGGGCTTTAATCTGCTCAAATACTACAGGTGCACAGGTCAAACTTGGGGAAAATGTTGAGCAAAAGAGTACTACTGGCCTTGGGTCATCAGCTTTGATATAGGGATTATCTTTATTCTCAAGAAATAGGGGGTCGAGCGCAGGCCATCCCGTTTCAACTACAGTAAAAGTACCAAACTTTTTCTCAAGCTTAAGGAAAGGCAAAGTTGTCGCTGGGCCTTGGGTACAATACAAGTCAAAACAATCACGGATTTCGAAGTGATCTTCACGGCCCTTATGATTCATTTTACCTGCATTAAAGCCATGAAATACCCCGACTTTAACCCCAGGAATAAAACGAGGGACAACATTCCCAGGAACAAATACCGCATCGGGTTTCCACGCCTTAACGGCATCAATGCTCAACAAACGCGACTCATCAGCCTTTAGAAACTTAGCGTCGACTTCATTTCCCTCTAAAAACCAGCAAACCTCATCGCCTCTAGCCCAAATGACTTGTTGAAGAGGCCTTAACATCGCATAGGAATAGTTTTGCGCTATGTAAAATAAGTAACGTCTTTTGGCTTGTTTGACTTCTTCCACCCGCATCCTCCTACAATAAATTGTTAAATTATTTGGCCAACGCTAAATATTGTTCAGCAATTAAGGTGGCATCCACTTTGGCCAAAATATCCACCTGTTCAAGGGATGGCGGTTGGCTGACAACCTCATCTATCATTTTTGCTAACGCCGCAGGATCGCGACGCGGCACAAGATACGGTGCTAAATTCCCAGTTAAAATCTCACTAGGACCATGGGGACAATCAGTACTCACCACAGGCGTCCCACACGCTAACGATTCAATCAAGACTGTCGGCAGACCTTCAAAATCGGAGCTAAGCACTAATGCCTTAGCCTGCTTAATCCAAGGAAAAGGATTGCTTTGGAAACCGGGAATAATTAATCGCTTTTCAATACCAAACTTTTTCGCCGCTTTTATCGCTTTCTTGTGGTTGTGGCACAAGAGCACCACGGGAAGCTGATTTTGCGTGAGCTTGAGGGCTTCAAACAGCACATCATGGCGTTTTTGCTTAGCAAAGCGACCGACATGAATAAGATAATCACCCTGAGGAATTTGCGGATTATCTTGCTGTGATTGAGATGTGATGTCATTAAACTCAAATGGATTATAGATAGTCTGCATCGATGCTGGATGCAAACGACCTTTATCTTTGATCTCATTTGCTATGCCATTTGAGACGGTAATCAAATGCTGGCCATTGAGCGCTTTTTTGGCTCTGAGCTTTTTAAAGTACGCGAACGGCCCCAATTTAAATTGGCGGCTCAACTCTTCTTCCACTGAGGAATGGACTATGACATAAAGCGGTGAAACGCCCGTTTTGGTCATCATCAAATTAGTTTTATCTAAGTTAGATAAAAACAAATCGAACTTGCCCACTTTAGATTCAATTTCAGCGATTTTTGCGCTGAGCTTGTGAACCGAAGCATTCAATCGCACAAAATGGTCGAAATCTTTATCCTTAGGGGCAAAACATTGATGAACGGGTAAGTCCTCAGGGGTTTCATAATAGCGATTATCCTCCATGACTAAAAAATGCGGCTCATGCCCTAAGCGAATAAATTTCTTGGCTAAGGTAATCATGACCTTTTCGGCTCCGCCACCCGCTAAACTATCAATGGCAATAGCTATCCGCATGATTTATCTCCTAAACGATATTCTGAATACCCACCGCTAATGCAGCGATATTTCAAGAGTGCTGAACAAGAATGCACGATACTAACAAGCCTTAACTGAGTGTCTGCTGAACCACTAACTCAAACTTCTCAATCACGGCTTCAACACTGATCAACGCCATCAAATGCTCGCCTTTGGCGCGAGTACCCCACTTAACTTCACCTCTATGTTGGGATGCTATCGCCTCATCATAGGCGCTCACCACATATTGCTGCGATAGATAAGGACCTGTGCGCCCAGGATTTGAATGGGCATATAAACCAATGACTGGCGTGTCTTGGGTCACCGCCATATGCGCAGGGCCCGTATCAGGCGCTAACACTAAACTAGCGCGTTTTAGCAGGGCTAATAGTTGAGCCAGACTGGTTTTGCCCACTAAATTATCGATTTTAGAAGGGCACGCCTGCAAAATTTGCTCTGCTAAATCCTTCTCAAGTTGAGTTGGGCCACCGCACAGCATGACTCTAAATCCTTTCGCAATCGCATGGCTCGCGACGGCGGCATAACGCTCGGGCAACCAGTTACGTTCAGCCTTACTGGCTGCGGCGCAGATGATAAAGACTTTTTCATTGTCCTTAATCTGCGTCTGGGCAAATTCAGTATCCGCAATGGGTACAGGGATATGCCATTGAGGAGTGAGATCCTTGACGCCAATCGCCTTAGCGAATCCCATAAATCCTTCGAGCACATGGGGCTTGGCCAAGGGCTCAACCCTACGATTCGTCACTAGCCACTGGCCTTCTTTGGCGCGAGCACGATCGAAACCAATACGTATTTTTGCCGAGATGGCCAATGAAGCTAAAGTGGCACGTAGCGCAACCTGCATATGCAGCAGCACGTCAAAACGTCGGCCTTTTAATGCCTTACGTAAATTAAAATAGCTACGCCATCCTTGAGATTTATCAAAAATAACAAACTCAATGCCGGGTAAATGCTTCAACAATTGATATTCGAGTTTACCGATCACCCATGTGATTTTGAGCTCGGGGTATTGCCGCTGAATCGCCTGCACCATAGCCACGGCATGACAGACGTCACCGATTGCGGATAAGCGAAGCAAACAAAGGGAATTCATGGTATTGGGATTTAAACTCATTGGGATTGAAGCTAATTAGCTCTTAAGGTTATTTGGCGCAAGCTAAGGATCTTAATGTAGAATGGCGCTAGGTGCCACGCTTAAGTCAACAAATCTCCCATGAATGCTCAGATACAGATCATAAAAACCGCCCAAGGTCACATGGCGCTTTGCCAAGATACACCAACAGATATCGCTCCGACTTGGTTTACGGTGGATTTTTGGCGTGCTAAAGATGCTGTCGTCGGCTCATCCAAAGGCCGCTACACCACTTGGTTTGTGGCATTTGAACACAGCCATTGGGTATTGCGGCATTATTGGCGTGGCGGCTTAATGGAGAAATTCAGCAAAGATGCTTACGTTTATACTGGCCTCGAAAATACCCGCGCCATCGGCGAGTTACGCTTATTAAACATTTTGTATCACGAGAATTTTGCGGTACCTAAGCCGATTGCCGCCAACATAGTACGCGATGGATTATTTTACCGCGCCGATATCATTATCGAACGAGTCGAAGGCGCCGAAGATTTAGTCGCTAAACTCGGCAAAGGGATAATGAGCACTGAGCAATGGCAAGCGTTGGGAGTAACTATCGCCCAATTCCACCAGCGCGGTGTGTACCACGCCGATCTCAATGCCAAAAATATTCTGTTCCAGCCTGCGCAAACTGCACCCATAACGCCAGAGCGCTTTTATCTTATCGATTTCGACCGCGGGGAGTTAAAAACACCGAGCCCGCAATGGCGGCAATCGAATCTAGACAGACTGTTACGCTCTTTCAATAAAGAACAAGGCAAACTGCCAAGTCTTGCCTTCACCGCCGATAACTGGTCATCACTGATGATGGGCTACCAAGCGGCGATGCAAAGCGCCTGATCCACTTAACAAATTATTCCGTTTAATTAAGCCTTTATGAGGGATTGTGCTAAAACAAATTGTCGTTGCAAGGCACCGCGATTTGCCTCAACTACTGCCAACCCCGCGTTTGCCGCAAGCTGACGCAACTCAGGTTTCGCAAAATAGGCAATCAAATTAGCCGCCAGTTCATCCGCCGAAGTGACAATCCTTAGCCCACCAGCGTCCGCCAACATCTGCGTAATTTGGGCAAAGTCCCAATGGTTAGACCCCACCATAACAGGTACGCCCATAGCGACTGGCTCCAAGGGATTATGACCACCGTTAGCGATCAGCGTACCACCGACAAAAGCTTGATCCGCGGCGCCATAAAAGGTCAGAAGTTCACCCATGGTATCGCCCACCAGCACTTGTGTCGTAGCCGTCACGGGAAAATTTCCGCTGCGACGAACAGATTCAAAACCTTGGCTGGCAACAACCTCAGCAACGGCAGAAAACTGCTCAGGATGACGCGGTGCAATAATCATCAAGGCATCGGGCCACTGAGCCAATAATTGCCTATGGGCGGTGAGCATGGCGTCAAATTCTCCAGGATGCACACTGCCTGCAACCCAAATCGGCGATGTTTCACGCCCCCAAGCCTGACGCAACTGCTTGGCATTGGCTAAACGCTCGGGCGTAATACTGAGATCAAACTTCAAGCTACCGCATACTGTCACTCTGTCCGGCGATACACCTAACTCGATAAAACGCTGCGCTTCCACCTGAGTTTGCACCGCAATAACATCGAGTCGTTGCAACATAGGTCGATTGAGTGTTGGATGCTTAGCATATTGCGCCGCCGACTTGGTCGACAGGCGGGCATTCGCTAACATCAAACGCACACCGCGTTTGGCAGCAACAGCAATTAAGTTAGGCCACAACTCAGTTTCCATAATCACACACCACTTGGGCGAGACTTGGCGCAAGAAACGCCGCACACACCAAGGTAAGTCAAAGGGCAAATAACAATGTTGCACTGAGTCACCAAAGGCTTTGCGCACTTCGGCAGACCCCGTTGGACTGGTTGTGGTAACCGTAATACTTAGCTCAGGGTGTGATTGCATAATCAAACGGATCAAGGGGATTGCCGCGAGCGTTTCCCCCATAGACACAGAATGGATCAGTAAATCCGTCGATTTTAGTCGGGTTAATCCAAAACGCTCCCCCCAACGACCACGGTAATCAGGGCTTTTAATAGCACGAAATGCTAAATAGACGATTAGCAAAGGGGATAATAAATATAATATCGTGGAATAGAGAAAACGATTCATTAAAAACGTGCTTATGAGTTTTGCCTGATGAATGGCGGCAATGTTAGCATATGCACCAAATTAGGGATAATTTACCAGCAGTATGGCGGTCGTTGGTTAACTCTATCTATGATGTGGCGTTCACTAGCAATTTGGATAACTTATGAAAACCCGCGACAAAATAATCTATGCCAGTCTTGAACTGTTCAACGAGCATGGCGAAAGAAACATCACCACCAATCACATTGCCGCTCACTTAAATATGAGTCCCGGGAATCTTTATTACCATTTTCGCAATAAAGAAGACATTATCCGCTGTATTTTCAGCTTATATGAGAATCATCTCGAATCGGGTTTCCAACCCTATGAAGATAAGCAAGTGGATGTGGAACTGTTAATCGGCTACTTCGATGCGATGTTCTATACCCTGTGGCAATTCCGCTTTATGTACGCCAACCTTGCGGATATTCTCGCCCGCGATGAAGAACTAAAAAAACGTTATTTGCATGCACAGCAACAAGTTTTAACGCGTTCGAGCCACGTGCTGCATAAACTTAAGCAAGATGGCTTTTTACACTTAGAGAGCGACAAAATCACGCCACTGGCGGATACCATCAAGATGATCGTCAGCTTTTGGATCGGCTACCAACTCACGCAATCCAGCACGTCGACCATCACTAAAGCGACGCTCTATGAAGGTGTATTGAGGGTACTGATGATTTTCAAAGCCTATGCAACCCCGACTTCCGTTGCGACGTTTACTCGCCTAGAGCAGCATTATCACGCGTTAGCGAATCAAGAATCCCTCTAGCATCATCCCAAACACCTATGTTGGGAACTCGCATTTGGTACTAGACTCAAAGCAATTATAGTGCTGAGTGCGAGCCCGTTTTTCGCTCTACATTCCTTAAAAGAAGACTCAGCCAAACAGTGGCAAACTTATGTTGCACATTAGTTTTTATAATGTAAAAACCACTTTAGCCCTAAACTAGTTTATCTTGCGAACCTGCATGAAAAAAAGGCTGTAGGCCGATTAGGTTTAGAGTTAGAATGCCGCCACTCCCAAAATCAGAATAAAGTTAACTAAGGAGATATCAGGTGGCCTCTACCTCATTCTACGCACAGATTAATCAACAGCTTGCAGACATCAAAGCCGAAGGCTTATATAAAAGCGAGCGTGTTATTGCCTCACCGCAACAGACTGCCATTCAAGTTAATCAGCAAGAAGTTATTAACTTTTGCGCGAATAATTACTTAGGCTTGGCGAATCACCCAGAGCTAATCAAAGCCGCCCAACAGGGCTTAGACAGCCACGGCTTTGGTATGGCGTCGGTACGTTTTATTTGCGGCACCCAAGATATCCATAAAAAGCTAGAAGCTAGCCTAAGCGAATTTCTCGGCACCGAAGACACCATTCTTTACTCTTCATGTTTTGATGCCAACGCCGGCCTGTTCGAAACCCTGTTAGATGCAGAAGACGCGATTATTTCCGATGCGTTAAACCATGCTTCTATCATCGACGGTGTACGTTTATGTAAAGCCAAACGTTTCCGTTATGCCAACAACGACATGGCCGATTTAGAAACTCAGCTGATCGCCGCTAAAGTAGCAGGCGCCCGTAACATCTTGATCGCCACCGACGGCGTATTCTCCATGGACGGCGTGATTGCAAACCTTAAAGGTGTATGTGATTTAGCCGATAAATACGGCGCACTGGTGATGGTCGATGACTCTCACGCGGTAGGCTTTATTGGCGCGAACGGCCGTGGCACCCACGAATATTGCAATGTGATGGACAGAGTCGACATCATCACAGGCACCTTAGGTAAAGCCTTAGGCGGCGCATCGGGCGGTTTCACTTCGGGTAAAAAAGAAGTCATCGACTGGTTACGCCAGCGTTCACGTCCTTACCTGTTCTCTAACTCATTAGCGCCGTCAATCGTGACTGCATCTATCCATGTGTTAGAAATGCTCAAATCAGGCCAAGCACTACGCGAAGCCGTATGGGAAAACAGCCGTTATTTCCGTGAGCAAATGTCAGCAGCTGGCTTTACCTTAGGCGGCGCCGACCACGCGATTATCCCTGTGATGATTGGCGATGCGAAACTGGCGGGCGACTTTGCTAACCGCTTATTAGCAGAACATATTTATGTTATTGGCTTCTCGTTCCCTGTGGTTCCTAAGGGACAAGCCCGTATCCGTACGCAAATGTCAGCGGCACATACCCGTGAGCAACTCGACAAAGCGATCACCGCCTTTACACGTATTGCCAAAGAAATGGGCATTATTTAGGACTCAAGACAATGAAAGCACTAAGCAAGTTAAAAGCCGAAAAAGGTATTTGGTTAGTCGATGCGCCTAAGCCAGTAATGGGCCACAACGATCTGCTGATCAAAATTAAAAAAACGGCGATTTGTGGCACCGACATGCACATCTACAACTGGGACGAGTGGTCACAAAAAACTATTCCCGTTCCTATGGTTGTTGGCCATGAATATGTAGGCGAAGTGGTTGATATCGGACAAGAAGTGCGTGGTTTTAAGATTGGCGACCGCGTATCTGGCGAAGGTCATATTACCTGCGGCCACTGCCGTAACTGTCGCGCTGGCCGCACCCATTTATGCCGCAACACCTCTGGTGTCGGTGTAAACCGTGAAGGTTCATTCGCGGAATACTTAGTGATTCCCGCCTTTAACGCCTTTAAAATCCCTGATGACATCAGCGATGATTTAGCGTCAATCTTCGACCCGTTTGGTAACGCTGTGCACACAGCATTATCCTTCGATTTAGTCGGTGAAGACGTATTGATCACAGGCGCAGGCCCAATCGGCATTATGGCTGCGGCAGTATGTCGTCACGTAGGTGCGCGCCATGTAGTGATCACCGACGTTAACGAATACCGCTTAGAGCTGGCCCGAAAAATGGGTGCTACTCGCGCAGTGAACGTGTCTAAAGAAAGCCTGAAAGACGTGATGAAAGAACTGGGCATGACCGAAGGTTTCGACGTCGGTTTAGAAATGTCTGGCGTACCATCAGCCTTCCACGCCATGTTAGATACCATGAACCACGGCGGCAAAGTCGCTATGCTGGGTATTCCTGGTGGCGAAATGGCGATTGATTGGAGCAAAGTGATCTTCAAAGGTTTGGTCATTAAAGGCATCTACGGCCGCGAAATGTTCGAAACTTGGTACAAGATGGCGAGCCTTATCCAATCGGGCTTAGATATTTCGCCTATCATCACTCACCACTTCAAGATTGATGATTTCCAACAAGGTTTCGACGCTATGGGCTCGGGCCAATCGGGTAAAGTGATCCTCAGCTGGGATTAATCCTGCAGAGCATTACTTAGATAGGGGCTGTACACTCGCAGCCCCTTGTTGCACACTTATCCCATCTTGATTTCCATCTCTTAGCTTTGTCAGGTTTTATTATGTCTTCCTTTAAACACTTAAGCGTTAATCAATTGCTGCAAATGACCGAAGCACAGCCAGTGCAAATCGTCGATATCCGCGATGGCAATAGCTTCACCAACGGCCATATTGCAGGTGCAACTAACCTGAATAACGAAAACCTAGCGCAATTTATTAGCCAAGCCGATATGGACAGCCCACTGGTAGTGGTTTGTTACCACGGTATGAGCAGCCAAAATGCGGCGCAGTATTTATGCGAGCAAGGGTTTGATGACGTTTACAGTCTAGACGGCGGCTATAGCGCCTGGCATGAGGCAAATGCATGATAGAAATTGGCCGACTCCCCAACAGTAGAGCCGCGCAGGCATTTGTCGATTACCTCAAAGGTGAACACATTGACTGCCAAATTGAGCCGCTGGAGCAAGGTGTCGCCATTCTCGTCATCCATGACAAAGATCTGGAGCAAGCGCGCACAGAGTTTGCCCATTTCATGGCTCATCCCTACGACAGTAAATATCTGCAAGCCTCGTGGGAACACGGCGATACCCAAACTAAGATAGATTACGGCGCCCCTTCGCTACAGTTGTTTACCCAATTCATTACCGGCGCAGGCCCAGTCACGTTGATCGTTTTTGCGGTTTGCGTACTCATTTTTGCGGCGATGAACTTAGGGTTCGCCAACCAAACCTACGCAGCACTGTCCTATTTTGGCGCGGTACCAAATTCAGAGTTCAGCCAGTTCTGGCGTGTTTTTACCCCAAGCCTGCTGCATTTTTCAGCCATGCACGTCATCTTTAACTTGCTCTGGTGGTGGTATTTAGGCGGAAAAATCGAAACCCGAATCGGCACAGCACCATTGCTAATCTTGCTGTTTGTGGCGGGCACACTGCCAAACGTCATCCAATATTATGTCGGTGGACCTAACTTCGGCGGGCTATCTGGCGTTGTGTATGCAGTGGTGGGTTACACTTGGGTCATGGGGATACGTAAACCTGCTGCTGGAATAGACTTTCCACCATCATATATGGCCTTTATGATGATTTGGTTGGCATTGGGATTCACCGATATTCTAGGGGTTGCCGTTGCGAACGGTGCCCACATTGGTGGCTTACTCATAGGGTTAGCCCAAGGTTTATTCGATAGCCGCAAGTCCTCAAGCTCAATCTAATTCCATTATACCAAGATAAATCCTGAAGAACGCATGGGGATTTATCTTGGTTCAATGACGGGCTCTTACACTTCTACAAACCGCTCAAACTAACGTGCGTCAGTCATCTCCAGTACCTTAGCAACCAGCTTCTCGATGCCTGAATGCGCTTCAGCAATACTTCCAGCCAACATATAAGCGGGAGTGCTGACTATTCGATTCGCTTCATCTACGACGATCTCATGCACAGTCGCGACTTGATGCTCTCCACCCATCAAATTGAACGCCGCAACAGTATCGCTATCATTACCAATAGTGCCTTTTACGCCATGGGGATATAAACGCGGGATCATCATAGGTGCGATACAGATAAAGCCAACGGGCTTTTTCGCCAGAATGAACTCATTAATAAAATCTGTGACCAGCGGATCTACTTCACACTCGCTGCCGTTCGTCGCAAAATTACACAGATTTTTCGCCGCACCAAAACCACCGGGAATGATCAAGGCATCAAATTCGGCGATAGCTAATTCTGTGGTCGATTTGACTTCGCCACGGGCAATGCGCGCCGACTCCACCAGCACATTACGACTTGCTGTCGCATCGACCTCGCCAGTGAGATGATCGACCACATGCATCTGTTTGATATCAGGTGCAAAACATTGGTAGTGAGCCCCCGCTTTGGATAAGCATAAAAGCGTTAAAACCGATTCATGGATCTCTGTTCCATCGAAAACACCGCATCCACTCAGTAACACTGCGACTTTTTTCATTAAAAATATCCTTCTTATGTCATTAAGTTTTAACAAACTACAAACAAACTAGTTGATCTGATTAAAAATCGTGCTAACTTAATTCGTCGAATCTGACGGGTGCCGAAAATTAAGCCAATCCTTAGATGTATTTTACGGAGTCAATAAAAAATCCACAAATTGGGAAGATTTTTTAAGAAACAGTATTGAACTCACACAAATCTTTTATAAACATAAAAAACAACAACTTAAAAATATCGCACTAAGCCGTAATCATCGCCATTATTCTCAGTTGACTTTTTCACTCACAGACTTATCCACAGGCTGGGAGTCATTTTGCCGTGGCTGAAATAGCGCTTATGTGGCATGCTTAGCGCCATCTAAGTCATCGATAAACGAAAAATACCTATGCCAACCGTCGCTAAAAACCCACTTGTGCTTGTGGATGGATCTTCTTATTTATATCGCGCTTATTATGCGCCTCCTCACCTGACAAACTCAAAGGGCGAAGCAACCGGTGCCGTTTATGGCGTAGTGAATATGTTACGCAGCTTGCTGACTCGCTATCAGCCAAGCCATATCGCAGTCGTGTTCGATGCCAAAGGCAAAACCTTCCGCAATGACATGTACAGCGAGTACAAAGCGCAGCGCCCACCTATGCCTGATGACCTACGTTCGCAAATCGAACCTTTACACCGCATTATTCGTGCACTGGGTTTACCACTGATTTCGATTTCCGGCGTCGAAGCCGATGACGTGATCGGCACTATTGCTCGCCAAGCCAGTTTAGAAAACCGTGCAGTGCTTATCAGCACTGGCGATAAAGACATGGCGCAGTTAGTCGATGAGAACGTCACGCTCATCAACACCATGACAGACACCATAATGGGCCCAGAAGAAGTCGCGATTAAATTTGGTGTTGGTCCAGACCGTATCATAGATTTGCTCGCGCTGATGGGCGACAAGGCCGACAACATTCCCGGCTTACCCGGCGTTGGTGAGAAAACTGCGCTCGCTATGCTCACAGGAGCCGGCAGCGTGAGTAATTTATTAGCGGAACCCGAAAAAGTCGCCGAGCTCGGCTTTAGGGGTTCTAAAACCATGGCGGCGAAGATCATTGAAAATGCCGATATGCTCAAGCTTTCTTACGAACTCGCCACCATTAAAACCGATGTCGAACTTGAGCAAGACTGGCATGAACTCACCATCAAGCCCGCGGACAAAGATGAACTGATCAAATGCTACGGCGAGATGGAGTTTAAGCGTTGGTTAGCCGAAGTCTTAGATAACAAAAGCACTGCAAATACCTCAATTGATGCGGCATCCGAGACACAAGAAGACTCAACTCCAGCCGAAGCGATTGCAACGCAGTACGACTGCATTCTCACGGAAGCCGAATTAGACGCTTGGATTGCTAAGCTTAAGCAAGCCGACTTGATGGCGGTAGACACTGAAACCACCAGCTTAGATTACATGGTGGCAGAATTAGTCGGGATATCCTTCGCCGTTGAGGCAGGAAAAGCGGCTTATCTGCCTTTGACCCATGATTATGTTGGCGCGCCGACTCAAATCAATAAAACCGTCGCGCTTGAAAAACTGCGTCCACTGCTTGAGGATCCAAAACTTAAGAAAGTCGGTCAAAATCTTAAATACGATATCAGTATTTTAGCCAATGCGGGGATCAAACTGCAGGGCGTCGCTTTCGATACTATGCTCGAATCCTATGTCTTCAACTCAGTGGCTTCGCGCCATGATATGGATGGCTTAGCGCTCAAGTACTTAGGCCATAAGAATATCAGCTTTGAAGAAATCGCCGGTAAAGGTGCAAAACAGCTGACCTTCAACCAAATTCCACTGGAAACGGCTGCGCCTTATGCGGCCGAAGATGCCGACATCACCCTACGTTTGCACCAACATTTGTGGCCAAGACTCGAAAAAGAAGCGGAACTGGCCGCTATGTTTACCGAAGTCGAATTGCCGCTGATCCAAGTATTGTCGGATATTGAACGCCAAGGGGTATTAATCGACAGCATGTTACTCGGCCAACAAAGCAACGAGTTAGCGCGTAAAATCGATACCTTAGAAGAAAAAGCCTACGACATTGCCGGTGAGAAATTTAACCTTGGCTCGCCTAAGCAACTGCAAGTATTGTTTTTTGAAAAGCTCGGTTACCCGATCACCAAAAAGACCCCCAAGGGTGCGCCATCGACGGCAGAAGAAGTATTAGTTGAATTGGCATTAGATTTCCCTTTGCCAAAGGTGATCCTCGAACATCGCAGCCTATCTAAATTAAAGAGCACTTACACAGATAAACTGCCACTAATGGTCAATGCTAAAACGGGTCGTGTGCACACTAGCTATCATCAGGCCAATGCGGCAACAGGACGCTTATCATCGAGCGAGCCTAATCTGCAGAATATTCCTATCCGCACCGAAGAAGGTCGCCGTATTCGCCAAGCCTTTATCGCACCTGATGGTCGTAAAATTTTGGCAGCCGACTACTCGCAAATCGAACTACGGATCATGGCGCATTTATCCCAAGATGCCGGCTTACTCAAAGCCTTCGCCGAGGGCAAAGACATTCACAGAGCTACGGCTGCCGAAGTGTTTGGCACTGACTTTGATGAAGTAACCACAGAACAGCGTCGCCGCGCCAAAGCGGTTAACTTCGGCTTAATTTACGGCATGTCAGCCTTTGGCTTAGCGCGTCAGCTTGATATCCCGCGCCATGAAGCACAAACCTATATCGACACCTACTTTGCCCGTTATCCAGGCGTATTACGTTATATGGAAGAAACGCGTGCGGGGGCTGCCGACCTAGGTTATGTATCGACTCTGTTTGGCCGTCGCCTCTATTTACCCGAAATCCGTGATCGTAATGCGATGCGCCGCCAAGGTGCTGAACGTGCTGCGATTAATGCCCCAATGCAAGGCACGGCTGCCGACATCATCAAAAAGGCCATGATCAATATCGCCCAGTGGATCAAGACAGAAACCCAAGGCGAAATCACTATGATCATGCAGGTTCACGATGAATTGGTGTTTGAAGTCGATGCGGATAAAGCAGAAGCGCTTAAAAAGACAATCTGTACTTTAATGGCACAAGCCGCCGATCTCGATGTTGAACTGCTTGCCGAAGCGGGCATTGGTAATAACTGGGATGAAGCCCACTAACCTTAGTGACATCAAAACCAACACTATCAATATAATTTAAAGTAAATAAAGCTAACCTGAATTCAATATTTTGAACTCAGGTTAGCTCTCTCCCGTCTTAATCATCTCTAAGCACACCAATACTGAGTCCCTTTCATCACTGTGCGAAAATTATCTTTTCACAATACAAATCAGACCATTAAGTTAAGAAAAACTGCATCGGCAGCACAATGTATGACTCTCAACGAAGCAATCTCGACTCCGCAAATATTAGACCATCAAGTTCGGCGCAACATAATGTATGACTCACAGCCAAACAATCTGTATTCAGAACCCGCTAGTTCGTTAAGCGCAGCGCAACTTAACAGACGACACAAACCATGACTCACAACTAAACATTCCTTACCCCACAAACACTAGAGCATCAAGTACGATGCAACGTCATCGGCAGCAACATGCATAACTCACGACCAAACAATCTTTACCTGATTCATTTAGCAGTAGAGCTCATCGATACACTGCCGCAGCAGATGGAAACTCAAGGGTGTGATTACACGAATCGAAACGGCGTTAAAGCCAGCTATATATGCTCAAAAGTGTCATAACGGTTGTTCTCTCACGCGTACACTAAAACATTAAGCCAGATTTAGAGTAAAAACATTAAATCTCAAATATTGATCTCTTTTGTATATAAATTTCGGATTTCCCCGCTAAATCAGCCGATTAAGCATTTTTAATGAAATTTTAAGATCAATTTAAGATGCTTTTTCACTCATAACCTGAGATCAAGCGCACATAATTACCTCTTTTTTGAAAAAACTGTTTTCCATTTAAAGATAAATGGAGTAATATTCTCTGCGTAGGGTACAGAGGTTAAGATGTTCTATCTTTCAGACCTTTATTTCACTTATAGTGATGAGCCAAATTCTGGCGCCTCAGCAACTTGTTTGCTGAGGCTTTTTTTTGGTCTTTTTTCAGACTTTAGGTAAATTTTAGAGTATTTACTTTAATAAAAAGTAAATTGGCTGTATGCTAGATTCATTGAGAACCATTGAAGCTAATTTGGTGGTGCTTGAGTCTTGTTGAATTTAGCTTCTCCCCAAAAGAGCTAATATTTTTGGCCGATGACACTGTCATCGGCTATTTTTTTGCCTGAAATTGACGAAAAGTTAATAGGGATAAAAGCTTAACAAGAGGGAAAGATAAGGAAAAATTACAGGAAAAACAGAGGGGCGGCATACACAGTCAAACTCAACCATGTATGCCAAAACAGGCAATATTATTCGGCGTTGTTCGCCGCATCTAGCTCATCGGTCAACCATTGCGGATGACACCATTCATTTAGAATAGCCAACACTTTAGGCTTACCGGTTCCCTTAAGCGATGAGAAAGGCTCAACTTGTACCCAGTCGCCAAACTCACTCAACGCCAGACGTACTTCATTTACGGTTTTCATCTTAGCGCTTTGAGCTAATTTGTCTGACTTGGTCAGCAAAGCTAACACAGGGATTTCACTGGCAACCGCCCACTCGATCATCTGCATATCGAGATCTTTTAGTGGATGACGTATATCCATCAAGACAACCACGCCACTTAAACAAGCGCGTTTTTGCAAATATTCACCTAATGCCTGCTGCCATTTATTTTTCAACGCAAGCGGGACTTGTGCAAAACCATAGCCAGGTAAGTCAACTAAACGACGCTGAGCATCTAACTCAAATACGTTAATTAATTGAGTTCGGCCAGGGGTTTTACTGGTTCTTGCTAAACTTTTTTGCTCAGTTAATGCATTGAGTGCACTAGACTTTCCAGCATTAGAGCGGCCAGCAAATGCAATCTCAACTCCAACATCGCCGGGCAGATATTGATCCAAATGTGCAATGTCAGGTGCACTGATTAAAAACTTTGCCCTACGAAAATCTATACGAGATTCAGTCACTATTTACTCCGAAATTTTTCTACGCAATACCATAATTTATGAAGAATTACTTACTTTTCCACGTTTTCGTGTAAAATATTACTCCGATCACATTAATCATATTTTACCACGCTTGCGGGTCACCCTAGTAAGCTCAGGATAATAATCTTAACCAGAAGTTGGAACGCCATGAAAAAGCTAGCTCTTGCGCTGTCTGTTGTAATTGCCGCCATATCTTCACCTGCGATTGCTGAAGGTAATGCTGAAGCGGGAAAAACGAAAATCATTGTCTGTTCAGCCTGCCATGGTATGGACGGTAACAGTATGATCGATATGTACCCTAAACTTGCGGGCCAACACGCCACTTACCTCCAAAAGCAACTACATGATTTCCGTAGTGCAGCGCAAACTGGTGGTAAAGACGGTCGTATGGATCCTATCATGAGTGGCATGGCAATGCCTCTAAGCGATCAGGATATTCTCGACATTACTGCATATTTTTCTAGCCAAGTAATCCAAGTGGCTGAAGCGAAAGATGTCCCTGAGTTAGGCGCTAAACTTTACAAAGGTGGCGATGTTTCACGTGGTATTACCGCTTGTATGGCATGTCATGGCCCAGATGGTAAAGGCGCTGAACTTGCAGGCTTCCCAACATTGGCTGGCCAACACGCCAATTACATCAAGATCCAACTGACAAAATTCCGTGAAGCGGGTCGTCATAATGACCTGAACGGCATGATGCAAGATGTGGCTAAAAAGCTAAGCGATAGCGATATCGACGCACTATCTAAGTATCTTTCTAGCCTGAAATAATCTTAGTCAGTTAAGAAAGGGGTGTATTATCCCCCTTTTTTTACACCACCAAGTTGACGTGAACGTAAACTGCATAAGATTCATGCTTGACATAGATCACAGATTTGGGTTTAATAAGCCCCGTACCGAGATAAACCCATCTGTTTGTACAAAAAGATTAATAATAACTTACAGGTTTCGGTATAATTAACATTCAAGATATAAGAATAAAGACACTCAATAACAATAATATACTTAAGACCACTCTCTAATAATAACAAGAGTCGTGATTTCCACTTGAAATCCAGGTCAGCACAATTTTGTAAGGGATGGCCGATAACGCCAATTTGCTTCTAGCAAAACGCCTTACACTCAGGGTAACTTGCCCCATCAGGACACAGTTTACATGATGTAAACTGTAGCAAAGGAAGCGATAAGCTTAGGATGCACTGGCTGGATGCTTGTTATCACTGGAAGGTACTTAAGTAACATGGATGGTTAACTAAACGTCAATGATGACGATGCTATACAATGATGTGTCGCGAGACCATCTACGGAAACTGTGGTCAGGATGGCGACAGAAAAAAATAAAGTGTCTGGAAGACCGTTAACAAAAATAATGCAGGGAAAGCAGTAAAAAAAAGAAGGATACCGACCGGGAAAGTCGCATAGCAAGTATGGATACTTGGAATCAGGATAAGGTGCTAAAGCACCCTTTGTAAGGCGGCAGTTTAACTGCCGCCTTTTTTCTTTGGTGTAAATACACCACCAGTGTCTAAAATGTGCACTCGACCAATATAATTGGTACAATCAAAGCCTTAATAACCACTTCAGCAGACTCAATGCCCAGATGCCCTCTTTGTCATAACAGTCAGACACAACTCCTTTATCAAGATAAAAAACGGAGTTTTTATGTTTGCAAGACATGTGAGTTAACCTTTGCGGATGCCAATAGCCATTTACCACCCGCGGCAGAGAAACAAAGATACGGTCGTTCACGCATAGCGTTGAAGCAAAAGCAGCTATCGCAATTTATTTTGCCGCTGTTAGCGCAATTAGAGCATCAGCAAGCTGGTCGTTTATTAGGATTGAATTTTGGACGCATACTCGATAATGAGAGTTTGGCGACCATAGAAAATGCGGGCCACAAGTTAAATCAATACGATCCCTTTTTTGCCCCTAATCATGATGTGTTAAAGCAAGAATATGATTTTATCTGCTGTTATCGCGTTTTTGAGCATTTTCAGTACCCAATAAAAGAGTGGGCCTTACTCTCTCGACTACTGCATCCTGGTGGTTGGTTAGCGATAAGCACACCGTTACTAACTGAATTAGATGGTTTTGCTAAGTGGCATTACAAGAACAACCTCACCCATGTGAGCTTTTACCAGCGACAAACCTTCGAGTACCTAGCAAACAATAGCGATTTTGAACTATTATTTGCCGCAAAGGACCTCGTTTTGATGCAAAAAACATCATAATCTGGTATAACACTCGGCCTAATTTCGCACCTTGTAGACAAGCTCAACCTTAGTCTGCGGGGCCATACGTTGTAAACAATTGAGAAGACCATGTCTCGTAGCAAGAAAACACGCAAGGGCGGCGAGAACAGCCCTAAGTTACAGCCAAGAGTCAAGAAGCAAGATCGCGCTGTATCGACTGGCAAACGTAAAGATTCTGGCAATAAATCAGGCAGTCGTCATAACGAAAGCTTAATTTTAGCGCAAGCGCCGCAACAGCAGGCCGCGAAGAAAAAAGACCCGCGTCATGGCAGCAAAAAGCCTATTGCTTTAGCGATTCCAGCGGCAGTGGTAACAGATAAAGCCGCTCAGCCAAAAGTGAAACAAGCTAAGCTGACTGACGAACAAAAACTGCTGAAATTGGAAGAAGATCCAAGACTAAATCAGCTGTTAGATATGCTGGAAGAAGGCCGTGATCTCAACGATGTGGATCAAAAATGGTTAGATCAACAGCTGAATAAGATTGAAGCTCTGATGGTTAAACTCGGCATTAGCGACGATATGGATGATGACGCACCTTCATCACCAGCTAAGTCTTTGTCTGACGATGAGTTGTTCGATAAGTTCGAATCAGGCGCTGACTTACTGAAAGATTATCAAGACAAGTTCTAAACCTCTCAGTGCTAAGGCATAGGGAACTCAGTTTTTTAGCTGTGCTCCTTATGCCATTCATATAAGGAGTCTCTGTGTCTACGACTATCATTATTCTCGGTTTTATCATCATAGTAGCGCTTAGTAGCTACGCCACCTTCTTAATCCTAAAACTCAAGCAGCAAAAAAAGCGTCAGCAGACCGAACAAGCCGAGCGTGAAGTCACGGCGAATGCAAAACGCGCCCAAGTTTTAGATGATATCCGCTATATCGCCACAGCCATGATTGAAGACCGCTGTGAGATCTCTGAAGGCGTGGTCAGAATTGGACGATTATTTGAAATCCTGTCATTGAGTGAGCGCGTGGCTCCTGATTACCCTTCATTATTCAAACACTTTGAGCTAATTAAAGATCATCCCATCATGGATGCTCGCCAAGCCTTGCCTAAGCAAGAAAGGATGAAGTTAGACTTGATCAGAATGAAGTCCGAAGCAGCATTAGAGCAAGGCATTAGTGATGATGCGAAAAAACTGGCGGATTACCAAGCCAAAGCGATGCATTAAACCTGCTCATTGTTATACCTCAAGACCACTTATGTTGTGGTTTTGAGGCCATCTCGATAAAACCCACTCCAATCTTTCCTTCCTTACTCCCGTGAGCCTGCGCACAAAACTGCCATATATCGACAGACAAGCGTACTTTTTTGATAGATATTGCGTAACTTCTAAAAAGACAGACGTCATTTTTACAACCTAGATCAAGGTTATTTACTTAAGAACCTTGCATACTTCGCTTGTTGCTAATTTACCCACGGAGGACACGCCTTGAAGCAGCCCACTCAGATTAGCTGGGATCAGTCGATGATCGAAAAGTATAACTACAGCGGTCCCCGTTATACCTCTTACCCAACGGCATTGGAGTTCGATGACACATTCACCGAACAAAATCTGCTGACGGCCATTGAAAATAGCAAAAGCGATAAACTGTCGCTGTATATTCATATCCCGTTCTGCGCCAAGCTTTGTTATTACTGCGGCTGCAACAAAGTCATCACCCGCCACCAACATAAAGCCGATCAGTACATTGAATATTTAAGCCAAGAAATTATCAAACGTGCGCCCCTGTTTAAACATTACAGCGTAACCCAAATGCATTGGGGCGGCGGTACACCTACATTCTTAAATCCTGAGCAGATTCTTAAACTTACGTCATTGATTAAAGCTAACTTTAACTTTGCGGAAGAAGGTGAGTTCTCGATTGAAGTCGATCCTCGCGAGATAGAACTGTCAATGCTCGACACATTGAAAGAAGCGGGCTTCAACCGGATCTCCATTGGTGTACAAGATTTCAATAAAGAAGTGCAAATTGCCGTTAATCGCGAACAAGATGAGCAATTTATCTTCGACTTGATGGCGAAAGTAAAAGCCATGGGTTTTGTGTCAACCAACATAGATTTAATCTATGGTTTGCCACACCAAACACCAGAAACCTTTGCCGTCACTATGCAGCGCGTTTTAGATTTATCACCAGACCGTCTGTCGGTATTTAACTATGCTCACTTACCTGCGCGCTTTGCTGCTCAACGTAAGATCAAAGATGAGCATTTACCTTCGCCAAAACAAAAACTCGAAATGCTGCACCAAACTATCGAGACCTTAACTGACGCGGGCTACCAATATATCGGTATGGACCACTTTGCTAAACCCGATGACGAGTTAGCCAAGTTACAGCGTGAAGGCAGACTGCACCGCAACTTCCAAGGTTATACCACCCAAGAAGAATGCGATTTGTTAGGTCTTGGCGTGTCGTCCATCAGTCAGATTGGCGACTGTTATGCACAAAACCAGAAAGATATCCGCCCTTACTATGAAGCCATAGATAAGGAAGGCCATGCTTTGTGGAAAGGTTGTAGCCTGAACCGTGACGATGAAATCCGCCGCGTAGTGATTAAGCAGCTGATTTGCCACTTCGAACTAGATATGGCGAAAATTGATGAGAAACTGGGGATTAACTTCGAAACCTATTTCGCAGAAGATCTTAAGTTAATGCAGACATTTATCGATGACAAGTTAGTTGAAATCGTCGACAGACAGATCACTATCAGCCCTACTGGCCGTTTATTGATCCGCAATATCTGTATGTGCTTCGACCTTTACTATCGTCAAAAAGCGCGTCAGCAACAATTCTCACGCGTGATCTAAAGCGCCTATCGCTGCACTCGTAAACGCTCACAAAAAATCCGACTCTAAGTCGGATTTTTTATTTATAGCTATTTTTATTAATGACTCAGAGCTTATACCTTAGCGGCATACAGTGCTTTGCGATCACTGTCGGATAAAAACGCCATTTCAACGCCATTGCGTTGCACCTGCGCTAACTCAGCATCGGTTAATTTAAGTTCGGATTTGGCGATACGATACTCATGATTAATATCGATAGCGCTCACACCGGGATCATCGGTGTTTAAGTTGATCAATACGCCTGCATCCATAAAGGTTCTGAAAGGATGCTCAGCGTAAGAAGCGACTGTAGAAGTATGCAAGTTACTGGTTGGGCAAGATTCGATACCAATACGGTGCTTAGCAAGATATTCCATCAGCTTAGGATCGTGAATCGCGTTCACCCCGTGACCAATTCGCGTCGCGCCAAGTTCTTGAATCGCTTGCCACATACTTTGTGAACCCGCGGCTTCACCGGCGTGAGCCGTAATCGCAAGGCCAGCATCACGAACACGTTTAAAGTGATCGTTAAATAACTCGCCAGGGAAGCCTAATTCATCACCGGCTAAGTCCATAGCCACGAGATGTTGTTTATGGGCGAGTAAGCCTTCAAGTTCTTGAGTACAAGCGGCTTGACCGAATGAACGTGACAAAATACCAATCAAATTGATCTTCACGTTATAGTCTTTTAAGCCCGCTTTAACACCATCAACCACCGCTTCAACTACGCCTTCAATCGGTAACTTATGGTTCATCGCCATATAGTAAGGACTAAAACGTAACTCAGCGTAATCTAAGCCAGACAACGCCGCATCGGCAACGTTTTCATAGGCAACGCGTTTAACCGCATCCAAGTCAGCGAGTACGCCAACCATCCAATCGAGCTTCTTTAAGAAGGCGACTAAGCTAGTTTCTTTCCCCTGAATTTGCACAAAAGGTGCGAGAGTCTCTAAAGAATCGGCAGGTAGCGCAATGCCGTGTTGGTGTCCTAGTTCCCAAATGGTGTTTACTCGCACGTTACCGTCTAGGTGACGATGCAGATCCACCAATGGAATGGATGTATCAATCATATTTAACCCCTATTTGAACTACCCAGCCAATGCTTTTGTTATTTGGTCGCGGGCGGACACTAAGTTTAACACGCATTTTCAGGGGCATTTATGCGCCAAACGCATTTAAATTCACATTCAGTCACAATTCTGCTTAATATCCATACAAGGAACTGCCGTATTCATCAGGCATAATGACTTCAATAACAACGAAAATATCAGAGATCGACTATGCATAAACTCTTAACCCCCAGTTTATTGATATGCGCATTAAGCGCCTGCAGTGCCACTCAAATCACAAAAAATGGCCAAACCGCAGCGCCACAGGCAATATCAGCAACACAATCGCAAGTTGAGCCCATAGCTCCCGCGCTGCAGGCGATTATCGACCAAAGCTGGCAATTACAGCTCAGCGCGAGTCCTGAAATGGCTTACAGCATGGGCGATGCCAGTGCCGCAGGAAAGTTATCGGATCTCTCGCCAGCTGCACTCACTAAGCTCAATCAAGGCCAAATCGCAGTATTAGCGCAGCTCAAAGCACTCGACCGCAGCAGTTTGAGTAAAGAAGATAAGATTAACGCTCAAATACTGGAAGATCAGATCCAAAACGATGTCGACCTGTATCGCTTTAAAGATTATTACTTGCCCATTACCGCGGAAAGCGGCTTCCACGCTTATATCACCTCAATCGCACAGGGAAGATTCAACACCCTTGAGGATTACCGCAACTATATTGCCAAACTTAATGCACTCCCGACCTATTTCGCCCAGCAAACTCACTGGCTAAAGCAAGGATTAGCCGAGGGAATAACGCCGCCTAAAGTGACACTCAATGGCTTTGAAGACAGTATCAGTGCTTATATCGTCCCTGTGGAAAAGAGCGGTTATTTCAAACCTTTTACGCAATACCCCAGCTATTTCACTGAAGCACAAAAAACTCAGCTGACCCAAGAAGGTCGCGCCTTAGTCGAGCAAAAAGTCCTGCCGCTATATCAAAACTTCTATGATTTTATGACTAAAGAGTACATTCCCAATGCACGGGAAAATATCGCAGCCAGTAGCTTACCTAACGGTGCTGAGTTTTATGAGAATCGGGTGCGTTACTATACGACCTTGAATATGACGTCGGCAGAAGTGCATGAACTGGGCTTAAAAGAAGTTAAGCGTATCCGCCAAGAGATGGAGCAAATCATCAAGTCCGTTGGCTTTAAAGGCAGCTTTGCCGACTTCTTACATTTCCTGCGGACCGATCCCCAGTTCTACACCACCAGTGCCGATCAGTTACTCAAAGAAGCGGCATTTATTGCCAAAAAAGCCGATGCCATGCTGCCTAAGTACTTCGGTAAACTCCCCCGTAAACCCTATGGTATAGCACCAGTGCCCGCAGAAATTGCGCCGAAATACACCACAGGCCGATATTCAGGATCGAACAGCGATGACGAACCCGGTTACTACTGGGTCAACACTTATGCATTGGATAAGCGCCCACTCTACGAGTTAGAAGCTTTAACTTTGCACGAAGCCGTACCCGGTCATCATCTGCAAATATCACTCAACTCTGAGCTAACATCACTCCCTGACTTCCGTCGTTATGGCTATATCTCTGCCTTCGGTGAAGGCTGGGGTCTGTATTGCGAATACTTAGGTTTGGAGGCTGGTTTCTATCAAGATCCCTACAGTAACTTTGGCCGCCTAACCTATGAAATGTGGCGGGCGGCGCGTTTAGTCGTAGACACAGGCATGCATGCCCAAGGGTGGAGCCGTCAACAAGCCATCGACTTTATGGCCAGCAATACCGCGCTATCACTGCACAATGTCACGACCGAAATTGACCGTTATATTTCCTGGCCAGGACAAGCCTTGTCCTACAAGATTGGCGAGTTAACGATCAAACGGTTACGTGCTAAAGCAGAACAGGAACTCGGCGACAAGTTTGATATTCGCGCCTTCCACGACGCTATGCTCGAGAATGGCTCAGTACCTATGTCGATCCTCGAACAGCAAATCAATGATTTTATTGAAGCTAAAAAGGCGACACGCTAAGTTAATCACAACCATGGGAGTAGGTATTTTCAGACTCCCATGGTTGTCTGTTACACTCTAGCAAACCATTCAAGCCAAATGATTTGCGACTGAGTATGAGCCAAGCCAAAGCGACATTTTCGACTGAACACGATTTAAATACCTCAGAGCAGCAAGCCTTCTGGCAAAGCGTTGTTCAAGACACGCTGATCACAGCTGATGGCATCACGCTGGCCTATATGATGGTCAAACATCCCCAAGCACATACCGCAATCGTTCTCAGTAGTGGCCGAGTTGAATCCTATTTAAAGTACCAAGAATTGGTCTTCGACTTGTACCAACAGGGTTACTCTGTTTATGCCATCGATCACCGTGGCCAAGGATTGTCGGATCGTATGACAATCAATCCGCACATGGGCCATGTGCGAAGATTTAATGATTATATTGATGATTTTGCACTGTTTATGCAAAAGAAAGTGTTACCACAAAACGACAAACAACTAATGCTACTTGGCCATTCAATGGGTGGCGCGATTGGCACTTTGTATCTCAAACAGCATCCCGATATTTTTACCGCCGCGGCATTTTCAGCGCCCATGTATGGCATCAAATTACCTATGCCAAAAGCATTCGTGCGCTGGTTAGCCAGTAAGCTCGATACCACTCTCAATGGCGGCGAACCTAACTATGTGCTTGGAGGACAGAACTATAAACCGGTTCCCTTCAAAGGAAATGAGCTAACCCATTGCCAAAGTAGATACCAAGCCTATCGAGACTTGTATGACGCGGCCCCTAAGTTACAACTCGGTTCCCCAACTAACCGTTGGTTGACAGAATCTTTAGATGCAGCAGACACTTGCGTACTGGCAACGGCGCAAATTCGCACGCCGATCCTGATACTGCAAGCGAGTGAAGATAAGATTGTTGATAATGCGGCCCAGAATCTTGCGGTGAGCACTCATTGTCAATTGAAGGTAATAGCAGGGGCTGCCCATGAGATTTTTATGGAAAAAGACGCCTATCGGAACCAAGCCTTAAATTATGCCCTCGACTTCTTTAAACGCTTCGCAATAAAGGACGAGGACAAACAAGCTGGATAAAGTCCGCTTGGTTTAGCGCTCGGCTGAATAAATAGCCCTGATAACCATCACAGCCAAATTCAACAAAGACTTGATAGTGTTGGGGTGATTCAACGCCTTTAGCCACCACGTGCAAATTAAACTGCTGCGCAGAGACAATTAACGCCTTCACTCTTTGTGGCATTGCGGCTAATGAATCAATACAACTCATATCCAATTTAACCGCAACTAATGGCTGGTTGGCTAAACAACTCAAAGCACTCGAGCCAGAACCGAAATGATCGAGGACGATGCCTATCCCAGCATCAACTAACTTAGACACGCGCTCAGCCACAAACTGTGGTTGCATTAACAATGCAGCCTCATTGAGCTCAATACCCAATTGATGAGGCGCAATGCCATGCTCTTTGACTAACGCAATCAATGCATCAACAAAATCTGCCTGCCCAAATGAGAATGCACTGATATTAAGAGTTAAAGTCGGCAAACTCCGGCCTTGGGCATGGGATGTCTGAATAAACTGACACACACGTTTAGCGACCCAAAGATCGAGTTCTGCAATCATTCCTCCCTGTTCAGCTAACGCCACGAACTCTGCAGGTGGGATAAACTCGCCATCGGCACGATACCAACGCGTGAGCACTTCAGCCGAGACCAATTCACTGTGCGCATTCATCACAGGTTGGAACATTAACGTCATGCTATCTTGCTGTAATGCTGTCTGTAATTCCTGTTGTAACTGTTCATCACGGCTCAGACGTAAATCCATCTCAGCATGATAGAAAGCGCATCCCGCTTGCCCTGGTCGCTTAGCACTCAAGGTTGCTAGCTCGGCGCGGCGCATGACTAAAGCTGGATCTAAGGTCTCTATGCTGTCGAGCAAACAAATCCCCACATTCGCGCTGAGCTCAAAGTGATGATGACCGTAATGGAATGGTCGAGCAATCACTTGCCTTAACTCACTCGCAAGCGCTAAAGCACGACGCGCAGCCACTGAAGCATCTATCGCTAAGTCTTTAGCCAGCAAAACAAAATCACCGGACTCCAATCGGCCAACGGTAATATTCTCAGTGAAATAACTCGATAGACGTGCAGCCACTTGCGTGAGTAAACGCTCTAATTCGTGAGAGTTTAAAGTTGCGACCAAGCCTAACCTATCCACCTCAACAAGCAGCAATGATCCCCATTGACCTGAACTATTACCTTGGGTTAAAAATTGCGACAGTCGCGCCATAAAGACATCGGGTAACATCTTGCGACCCGTAACCGATTGATCCACAAGTTCATTAATCGCAGCATGGTTTTTGGCACTTTCTGACACATCCATATGAATGCCGATCATCCGAGTCGGACGTCCTTGAGGGTCCCAATCAACCAACATGCCGCGATCCAGCACCCACACATAATGCCCCTCTCTATGCCGCAGTCGATGGACACTTTCAAATTCTTTACTCTTACCGCTAACGTACTCCTGCAACGCATCAAGTACGATATCCCTATCATCGGGATGTAACCGCGTTTCCCAAGTCTGGAATACGCCCGCTAATTCATCCGGCGCATAACCGATCATCTCTTTCCAGCGATCAGACAGAAAAACCTCACCCGTACTGATATCCCAATCCCAAATACCGTTCCGCGAGCCTTCCACCGCAAACAGCCAGCGCAGTTCGCTGTCATTCAACTGTTTCACGGCACGACTCAAACGTTCATGTACCTGCTGCAAACTGGCTTGCAATGATAAGACTTCTGATGAGCTCCATGGGATCGATGTCGAAAAGGAAGAAGTCCCTACCTGTTTAGCGGCCTCGCTTAATATTTGGAATGGACGGATCAATAGGAAATAGAGAATGAAGGTAAAACCAATCAGTAATAATCCACCCAGCCCCCAAACCCGCATAAAACGTTGTTGTAACTTAGCGGAAGCTTCGGCGACTAAAGGCGCTAAATCGGCTTCAAGATAAATCAAATCAACCGCACCACCATACTGAGGCAAGACGGGATAATATGCTTGAATGGTTAAGCGTTCGAGATTAACAAGAATTTGTGGCAGGAAAGCCTGAACCACAGCACGATGACGAGTAGCATCATAACCATCAATGACTTGCATGGCATTGCTATCGCGCCAAACAGTATGGTTTGCAAAACGAATACGGCTATCAGCATCAACTAAGATATAAACCATAGTGCCCATATCCAGCGCAGCTAAGGAAACCTCCTGCTCGATCCGCTCCACATCCTGTAAAGCCTGCGCCGATTGAACCACATTCTGCATCCGGAACAACTGCTGCTTTATCAGTGTCGATTGTCGCTGCGCCAATTCAGCACGCACTTGATCGCTTTCAAATAGGTACTCGCCTATGACCAACACTAAATATAGTGTCAGCATACACAGAGGGAGCAGTACCGCGAGCGAAAGCTTACGAAGCATAGGCAACAGACAGCCTTTAACAAAAATGTGAATAGTTTTTGTATGCTAACGGGAAACTAACCACTAAGCAAAAGGACTTATCAAACTAAGCGAGATCTTGATGTAAATAATGAACTTAGAGTATAAAAGTCTGAAATATAGTAAGGAAAAAACGTAAAGAACTAGCGAAATGACCAGAGCTAAAACGAATAGAACAATGTTCTGTATTAACGCTGATTTAACAAATTGCAGACGCAAAAAAGCCAGCTTATTCAGCTGGCTTCGTTACATCTCAATGAGATAATTAGGCGCTTGGCGATGACCTACTCTCACATGGGGAGACCCCACACTACCATCGGCGCGTTTGCGTTTCACTTCTGAGTTCGGGATGGGATCAGGTGGTTCCACAAGGCTATTGTCACCAAGCAAATTCTGTTTATTACCGTGTCCATCTCTGGCTCACGCTAATAATAATTCGGAAAGCTGATTTGCTTTGTTTGAGTCTTTAACTTTATCAAGTGTCGATATTCTGTCTAAGGCTTTTCGTACGACCTCCATGGATGGAGGAAGTGCTAGAAAATGTCTGGAACATTTTCAGTAAAACCCATCTGGGTTGTATGGTTAAGCCTCTCGAGTCATTAGTACATGTTAGCTCAACGCCTCACAACGCTTACACACCATGCCTATCAACGTCCTAGTCTCGAACGGCTCTTTAGAGGAATTAAATTCCTAGGGATGACTCATCTTAGGGCTCGCTTCCCGCTTAGATGCTTTCAGCGGTTATCGATTCCGAACGTAGCTACCGGGCAATGCCATTGGCATGACAACCCGAACACCAGCGGTTCGTCCACTCCGGTCCTCTCGTACTAGGAGCAGCTCCCTTCAATCATCCAACGCCCACGGCAGATAGGGACCGAACTGTCTCACGACGTTCTGAACCCAGCTCGCGTACCACTTTAAATGGCGAACAGCCATACCCTTGGGACCGACTTCAGCCCCAGGATGTGATGAGCCGACATCGAGGTGCCAAACACCGCCGTCGATATGAACTCTTGGGCGGTATCAGCCTGTTATCCCCGGAGTACCTTTTATCCGTTGAGCGATGGCCCTTCCATTCAGAACCACCGGATCACTATGACCTACTTTCGTACCTGCTCGACGTGTATGTCTCGCAGTTAAGCTGGCTTATGCCATTGCACTAACCGTACGATGTCCGACCGTACTTAGCCAACCTTCGTGCTCCTCCGTTACTCTTTGGGAGGAGACCGCCCCAGTCAAACTACCCACCAGGCACTGTCCCTAATCCCGATAAGGGACCTAGGTTAGAACATCAAAACTACAAGGGTGGTATTTCAAGGACGACTCCATCATGACTAGCGTCACAACTTCAAAGTCTCCCACCTATCCTACACATGTAGGTTCAATGTTCAGTGCCAAGCTATAGTAAAGGTTCACGGGGTCTTTCCGTCTAGCCGCGGGTATACGGCATCTTCACCGCAATTTCAACTTCACTGAGTCTCGGCTGGAGACAGCGTGGCCATCATTACGCCATTCGTGCAGGTCGGAACTTACCCGACAAGGAATTTCGCTACCTTAGGACCGTTATAGTTACGGCCGCCGTTTACCGGGGCTTCGATCATGAGCTTCTCTTGCGATAACCCAATCAATTAACCTTCCGGCACCGGGCAGGCGTCACACCGTATACTTCCTCTTGCGAGTTTGCACAGTGCTGTGTTTTTGATAAACAGTTGCAGCCACCTGGTATCTGCGACTCCCGTCAGCTTAGAGAGCAAGTCTCATCACCAACAGGAGCGTACCTTCTCCCGAAGTTACGGTACCATTTTGCCTAGTTCCTTCAGCCGAGTTCTCTCAAGCGCCTTGGTATTCTCTACCCGACCACCTGTGTCGGTTTGGGGTACGATTCCCACTAACCTGAAGCTTAGAAGATTTTCCTGGAAGCATGGCATCAACTACTTCAGTCCCTTAGGACCTCGTCATCAGCTCTCAGTCTGCACACTAAAGTGCGATTCCCCGGATTTGCCTAAGAAATCAACCTACCACCTTAAACGCGGACTACCAACGCCGCGCTAGCCTAGCCTTCTCCGTCTCTCCATCGCAGTTAGCGGAAGTACAGAAATATTAATCTGTTTCCCATCGATTACGCCTTTCGGCCTCACCTTAGGGGTCGACTCACCCTGCCCCGATTAACGTTGGACAGGAACCCTTGGTCTTTCGGCGAGGGGGTTTTTCACCCCCTTTATCGTTACTCATGTCAGCATTCGCACTTCTGATACCTCCAGCGTGGGTTACCCCTTCACCTTCAACGGCTTACAGAACGCTCCTCTACCGCGCACAGTAAACTGTGCACCCGTAGCTTCGGTGACTAGCTTAGCCCCGTTACATCTTCCGCGCAGGCCGACTCGACTAGTGAGCTATTACGCTTTCTTTAAATGATGGCTGCTTCTAAGCCAACATCCTAGCTGTCTAAGCCTTCCCACATCGTTTCCCACTTAGCTAGTACTTTGGGACCTTAGCTGACGGTCTGGGTTGTTTCCCTTTTGACGACGGACGTTAGCACCCGCCGTCTGTCTCCCGAGTAGTACTCATTGGTATTCGGAGTTTGCAAAGGGTTGGTAAGTCGGGATGACCCCCTAGCCTTAACAGTGCTCTACCCCCAATGGTATTCGCTCGAGGCGCTACCTAAATAGCTTTCGAGGAGAACCAGATATCTCCCGGTTTGATTGGCCTTTCACCCCCAGCCACAAGTCATCCGCTAATTTTTCAACATTAGTCGGTTCGGTCCTCCAGTTGATGTTACTCAACCTTCAACCTGCCCATGGCTAGATCACCGGGTTTCGGGTCTACACCTTGCAACTAAACGCGCAGTTAACACTCGGTTTCCCTACGGCTCCGCTATTCGCTTAACCTCGCTACAAAATGTAAGTCGCTGACCCATTATACAAAAGGTACGCAGTCACGGTCTCAAGAACCGCTCCCACTGCTTGTACGTATACGGTTTCAGGTTCTATTTCACTCCCCTCACAGGGGTTCTTTTCGCCTTTCCCTCACGGTACTGGTTCACTATCGGTCAGTCAGGAGTATTTAGCCTTGGAGGATGGTCCCCCCATATTCAAACAGGATGTCACGTGTCCCGCCTTACTCGTTTTCATCAATGGTTAGTTTTCATGTACGGGGCTATCACCCTGTGCCGCTGTGCTTTCCAACACATTCCACTAACACCCCACTGACTTAAGGGCTAATCCCCGTTCGCTCGCCGCTACTAGGGGAATCTCGGTTGATTTCTTTTCCTCCGGGTACTTAGATGTTTCAGTTCCCCGGGTTCGCCTCGCAACACTATGTATTCATGTTGCGATAACAGCTTATGCTGCTGGGTTCCCCCATTCGGACATCGTTAGCTCAAATGCTTGTTACTAGCTCGCCAACGCTTTTCGCAAGTTACTACGTCCTTCATCGCCTCTGACTGCCAAGGCATCCACCGTATACGCTTAGTCGCTTAACCATACAACCCAAATGAGTTTCACTCACCTGAGCCGCATTGCGACCAGCTTGGTTTTACTTGTCTCACTTCTGACCAAAGAAGTGGACGCGCCTTAGACGTAAACTATTCAATAAAGAATAATTTACTTTTTGAATATTCAAGACACTTAATAAAGTGTTTGAGAACTCATGATGCAAACGTTTCCACGTTTACATCGGTTTGTAAGTAACATGACGACAGACATCATCACGTTACATACTATCAGCTTTCCAAATTGTTAAAGAACAATGCGTACCGGCTAGCGGCGCATTCAGCTCTGACTTCTCCTAAGAGAAGATAAACAAGCAATCTGTGTGAACACTCAACAAACATTAAGTTAGTCGTATAGGTAAGGAGGTGATCCAGCCCCAGGTTCCCCTAGGGCTACCTTGTTACGACTTCACCCCAGTCATGAACCACAAAGTGGTGAGCGCCCCCCCGAAGGTTAAGCTACCCACTTCTTTTGCAGCCCACTCCCATGGTGTGACGGGCGGTGTGTACAAGGCCCGGGAACGTATTCACCGTGGCATTCTGATCCACGATTACTAGCGATTCCGACTTCATGGAGTCGAGTTGCAGACTCCAATCCGGACTACGACGAGCTTTGTGAGATTAGCTCCACCTCGCGGCTTTGCAACCCTCTGTACTCGCCATTGTAGCACGTGTGTAGCCCTACTCGTAAGGGCCATGATGACTTGACGTCGTCCCCACCTTCCTCCGGTTTATCACCGGCAGTCTCCCTAGAGTTCCCACCATTACGTGCTGGCAAATAAGGATAGGGGTTGCGCTCGTTGCGGGACTTAACCCAACATTTCACAACACGAGCTGACGACAGCCATGCAGCACCTGTCTCACGGTTCCCGAAGGCACTAAGCTATCTCTAGCGAATTCCGTGGATGTCAAGAGTAGGTAAGGTTCTTCGCGTTGCATCGAATTAAACCACATGCTCCACCGCTTGTGCGGGCCCCCGTCAATTCATTTGAGTTTTAACCTTGCGGCCGTACTCCCCAGGCGGTCTACTTAATGCGTTAGCTTGAGAGCCCAGTGTTCAAGACACCAAACTCCGAGTAGACATCGTTTACGGCGTGGACTACCAGGGTATCTAATCCTGTTTGCTCCCCACGCTTTCGTGCCTGAGCGTCAGTCTTTGTCCAGGGGGCCGCCTTCGCCACCGGTATTCCTCCAGATCTCTACGCATTTCACCGCTACACCTGGAATTCTACCCCCCTCTACAAGACTCTAGTTCGCCAGTTCGAAATGCAATTCCCAGGTTGAGCCCGGGGCTTTCACATCTCGCTTAACAAACCGCCTGCGCACGCTTTACGCCCAGTAATTCCGATTAACGCTCGGACCCTCCGTATTACCGCGGCTGCTGGCACGGAGTTAGCCGGTCCTTCTTCTGTAGGTAACGTCACAGCAACAGCGTATTAAGCTGCTACCTTTCCTCCCTACTGAAAGTGCTTTACAACCCGAAGGCCTTCTTCACACACGCGGCATGGCTGCATCAGGGTTTCCCCCATTGTGCAATATTCCCCACTGCTGCCTCCCGTAGGAGTCTGGGCCGTGTCTCAGTCCCAGTGTGGCTGATCATCCTCTCAGAACAGCTAGGGATCGTCGCCTTGGTGAGCCATTACCTCACCAACTAGCTAATCCCACCTAGGTTCATCCAATCGCGGAAGGCCCGAAGGTCCCCTCCTTTCCCCCGTAGGGCGTATGCGGTATTAGCAGTCGTTTCCAACTGTTATCCCCCTCGACTGGGCAGATCCCTAGGCATTACTCACCCGTCCGCCGCTCGCCGGCAAAGATAGTAAACTATCTTCCCGCTGCCGCTCGACTTGCATGTGTTAGGCCTGCCGCCAGCGTTCAATCTGAGCCATGATCAAACTCTTCAATTAAAGTTTTGTTGCTTCATCCCGAAGGAATCAGCGGCTCAATGAATTCTGATTTTTTGTTTCTCGCACTCCTTATAAAAGAAGGGCTGAAACAAACTGTACATATTGCTATGAACACTCATTGTTACATTGATTTAAATTTTTGACTGCCAACCCTAAGGTTAAGCAGTTTCGATTAACTCAACACCTGTGAGTGTCCACACAGATTTCTTGTTTTATCTTGTTAAAGAGCAACTCAATATTCGTAAGAGAACGTGAGTACCACACTGAGCGCCGAACGCTTCCTGGTGGCTAGGGCTGCGTATTCTACGCATTTCCCGTTTCGCGTCAAGGAGTATTTTCAACTTCTTGCTGCGATTGAATTAAGTGCCATTCTCAACAGAGAGTAAGCCATTCAATTCAACCTAACTCGTCAGCTTGCTTTCGCTGTCTGCCGTGTCAGTGGATGCGCATTATAGGGAGATTGAGAAAGTGCGCAAGGGCTTTTTGTAGGAAAATAACGATTAATGGTTTAGACGTTTACTTATCAAACGATACGTATAAAAAAGGGGCTAAAAAGCCCCTTTATCTCGATTACGTCTGACAATCTATATGAGTCACGCTCAGTTAGATCATCATTAATACTGTTATCTATGGACTGAAGAAGCGAGTTTCTTGCTCAACTTCGACTTCTTCACCGTCGATATGGGTTTTCACTTTGATCTCTATGTCAGTAACTGAACGAGAAAGCTCAACCGGATCGATGCCGACACTTATAGGTAACGTTAAGACTTCACCACCCGCAATAGTGACCGAAGTTGGGCCGTACCATTTATAGTGCTCCAATCCTTCGACACTCATAGTGTATTCGTGGGATTGCTCTGTCTTATTAAGAATCTTCAAGGTGAAGGTGTTTTCAATCAAACCTTGGTTATTCTCTCTATAGAGCTGGTTACGATCACGAATAATGTCCATACGCACAGGTGCTATGGTCGCACTGGAGTATATAAAGACTAATATCATCGCCATCAATACCACACCATAACCGACAAGCTTAGGTCGCAGCACTTTTTGCTTTATACCTTCTAACTTGTTCTCTGTGGTATAGCTGATAAGCCCTTTCTCGTAACCCATACGATCCATAGTTTGGTCGCAGGCATCGATACAAGCGCCGCAGTTAATGCACTCATATTGCAGACCGTTACGAATATCGATACCGGTAGGACATACCTGCACACATAAGTCACAGTCGATACAGTCGCCAAGGCCTAGCTCTTTTGGGTCATCTTTACGCGAACGCGGACCACGAGTCTCACCACGTTTAGTATCGTAACCTACGATAAAGGTATTCTTATCGAACATGGCCGCTTGGAAACGAGCATAAGGGCACATGTGGATACACATGATTTCACGCATCCAACCCGCATTGCCGTATGTGGCAAGTGTAAAGAACACAACCCAGAAGTAGATACCGCCGGAAGCATTAAGCGTGAAGACGTCGACATAGACTTCACGGCTCGGCACGAAATAGGACACAAAGGTCATCGCCGTCATCAGTGAGAGCAATAGCCAAGCCGTATGTTTTGCAGTTTTACGCCAGAGTTTGTTAAAGCTCCATGGCATTTGATCTAACTTAATGCGTTTATTGCGTGCACCTTCAAGTTTTTCTTCGAACCAGATGAACATAAAGGTCCATACTGTTTGGGGGCAAGTGTATCCACACCAAACGCGGCCAAGATAGGTGGTCACAAAAAACAGCGCAAAGGCAGCTATCATAAACAACGCTGCGAGCAAGGTGAGATCCTGTGGCCAAATCGTTAAACCGAAGACGTGAAACTTTTGTTCGCCTAAGTTAAACCATACAGCTTGACGGTCGCCCCAAGGGATCCAAGGTAAAAGCAGGAAAAATAACATGGCAATCCAGCCCATGCGGCGACGTAAGCTACTCCACAAACCGTCGATTGCTCGGACATAAATCCGATTACGAGGGTTAAAGCGATCCGCTTTACTCGCATCTGGCTGGTGAATCTTAATTCGATTGGTTTTCGAATAGTCCTTGTTGTTAGATTCTGAGTTCATCGTTACAGCCTTTTACTGCTTTAATATTGGACGAAAACTAGCTTATTATACCCATATTCTTAATGGTTATTCACTTATGTTGGACTAAAAGATGAAAGGTTGGCTCATATTGGCGCTACTCGCGGGTGCTTTGTATTACTTATACACAGAAACAGATAAATTAGATGCTCCTATTGCAAAGACTGAGGCTATGGTCAAAAAAATAGAGAATAAAGTTGACTCTATGACGGGAACAAAAATCATAAAAATCGACCATAAACTGGCTAAGGTAAGAACCGACATCGTCGAGCGCTTGTCGACATTAGAACTCGAAGCCTTTAATCAGATACCAATGACACCCGAGTCTATTGCCGACTTTAAAGCTAACTATTGCGGCACTATGGCGCCAGAACATCCAGTGTTCAGCAAAGATAATCAGCTTTATCTCTGTGATCACCTCTAACCATCACCAACTCATAGGCAAACGGGATTTTGCTATATAGCGCTAAGCTTTAGGCTTAGGTGATTGACCTTATATATGATTCCGCCTAGCCTTTGAGGCATTACAGCACAAAGGCCTATAAATCATGACCCAACAAGTATCAGACATTTTTGATCCCACCCTATGGGATGAAGTCAGTGGATTTCAATTCGGCGACATCACCTACCACAGAGCTAAAGCCCACGGCACAGTTCGCATTGCCATTAACCGCCCTGAGTGCCGCAACGCCTTCAGACCTAAAACCGTTGATGAGTTATTTATCGCACTCGATCATGCGCGCCAATGGTCTGATGTAGGTTGTGTACTACTAACGGGTAACGGTCCTTCGGCAAAAGATGGTGGCTGGGCGTTCTGTTCGGGTGGAGATCAACGTATTCGCGGCAAAGATGGCTATAAATATGAAGGCGCCGAAGAAGGTAAAGCCGATCAAGCCAGAATGGGCCGCTTACATATATTAGAAGTGCAACGCTTGATCCGCTTTATGCCTAAAGTGGTCATCGCCGTTGTGCCTGGATGGGCGGTAGGTGGCGGCCATAGCTTACACGTAGTGTGCGACTTAACCTTAGCCTCGAAAGAACACGCGATATTTAAGCAGACTGATCCCGACGTAGCGAGCTTCGACTCAGGTTATGGCAGTGCGTATCTTGCCAAGATGATAGGTCAAAAACGTGCCCGCGAAATCTTCTTCTGTGGTTTTAACTACAGCGCCGATGAAGCCTTCGACATGGGTATGGTCAATAAATCCGTTCCCCATGCAGAGCTAGAAACCGAGGCATTAATGTGGGCCAAAGAGATTAACTCTAAGTCGCCTACGGCTATGCGTATGCTTAAATACGGTTTTAATATGACTGACGATGGTATGGTCGGCCAGCAATTATTCGCCGGTGAAGCGACGCGTTTAGCCTATGCGAGCGCCGAAGCGCAGGAAGGGCGCGATGCCTTCCTCGAGAAACGCGATCAAGATTTCTCCGCCTTCCCTTGGCATTACTAGTTTATTAGCAGCGCTTTACTTTACTGCTAGCAGCCCAAAGCCCTCATGAGTGAGGGCTTTATGTTTTTTACAACGGATAAATAGATAAAACCGTTTAAACTAATCTGAAAACACGGCTTTTAATTTTAATGAGAATTGTTATCATCTAAGTGTTCCCGCTGGGAGCCCATTTAGAGGACAAGATCATGACTAAGACACTTACTTTTGCCGTACTCCATTTTAGCGTCGCTTTTACCGTAACCTATTTATTAACCGGCAGCGTGATCGTCGGCGGCGCAGTGGCCTTAGTTGAACCCGCGATTAACACTGTAGTGTTTTACTTCCATGACAAAGTATGGAAACGCATTGAGGCAAAAAAGCAGCACGAGCTAGATGCCATTCCAGCATAGAAAGCTAAGCCACCAGCATTTACTATTGCTGTAAGTTAAGCGTCGTTTTATTGTGAATCTAAATGAAAAAACCGCCAATAAAGGCGGTTTTTATTTAAATGCTTATATTTATTCTACTGTTACAGATTTTGCTAGGTTGCGTGGTTGATCCACGTCGGTACCTTTGATCAACGCAACATGGTACGACAATAGCTGTAGCGGAATAGTGTAAATCAGCGGCGCCATAAAGATATCGCAGTGTGGTACTGGTATCACTTTCATTGTGTCATCCGACTCGAACTCGGCATCCACATCGGCAAACACATACATGAGTCCACCACGGGCACGCACTTCTTCGACGTTCGATTTGAGTTTTTCGAGCAATTCATTGTTTGGCGCAACGACAATCACAGGCATATCGGCATCGATAAGCGCCAATGGGCCGTGTTTTAATTCGCCAGAGGCATAGGCTTCAGCATGAATGTAAGAAATCTCTTTCAGCTTTAACGCGCCTTCCATCGCAATCGGGTATTGATCGCCACGGCCAAGGAATAACGCATGATGTTTATCGGCAAAATCTTCAGCCAATTCAGCAATCGCAGCATCTAGCCCTAAAGCTTGTTCCACTTTAGCTGGCATAGATTGTAGGCTTTGAGTAATGTCGGCCTGCATTTGATCAGACATACCATTGTGGCGACCGATCACCGCAGTCAACATTAATAAACCAGCAAGCTGTACTGTGAACGCTTTAGTGGATGCCACGCCAATCTCTGCGCCCGCTTTCATCATATAAGCCATGTCAGATTCGCGAACCAGTGACGAACCTGGCGCATTACAAATCGTCAATGTGGCTTTGTAACCCATTTCTTTCGCTAAGCGCATGGCCGCTAAAGTATCTGCAGTTTCACCAGATTGTGAAATCGTCACCAATAGGCTATTTGGGAATAAGTGCGACTTGCGATAACGGAATTCAGAGGCAATTTCGACGTTACAAGACACGCCAGCCCAATCTTCTAACCAGTAACGCGCCGCCATGCCCGCATGGTAACTAGTGCCACAGGCGATGATTTGCACGTGTTTGATATCTTTTAAGAACTCAGCAGCGTTATCACCAAAGGCTGTATCTAATACTTGCTTGTTTGCGATACGACCTTCAATAGTGCGCGTCAGTGCCAATGGCTGCTCGTAAATCTCTTTAAGCATATAGTGGCGATATTCGCCCTTATCACCAGCATCGTGGGTAATTTCAGATTCTTTGACTTCACGCTCAACGGCATTACCGTTTAAGTCGAAAATACTCACGCTGCGACGGGTCACTTCGGCCACATCACCTTCTTCTAAGAAGGCGAATGAACGAGTCACAGGTAAGAGTGCCAGTTGATCCGAGGCGACAAAGTTTTCACCTAGACCAAAACCAATCACTAAAGGACTACCAGATCGAGCAACAACCAAGCGCTCGCTGTCGCGGCGATCGATTACCACTGTGCCATAGGCGCCTTCGAGTTGTTTAACTGTGGCTTGCACGGCAGAAAGCAAAGTGCTGTTAGTTTTCAGCTCATGGTGTACTAAGTGACAAATTACTTCGGTATCGGTATCAGAGCTAAATTTATAGCCTAAACCTTTAAGCATCTCGCGCAGTTTATTGTGGTTTTCAATAATGCCGTTATGCACCACCGCGATATCACCTTCCGATAAATGCGGGTGAGCATTACGCTCACTCGGCTCACCGTGGGTCGCCCAGCGAGTGTGCGCGATACCGGTTCCGCCCGCTAATGGGTCAGTTTCAAGCGCTGCTGAAAGCTCTTGTACTTTGCCAACGCGGCGCGTGCGATTGAGTTCACCATTGTGAATAACGGCAACGCCTGCGGAGTCATATCCGCGATATTCTAAGCGGCGTAAGCCTTCTACTAGAATTTCAGCCACATCCCTTTGCGCCACAGCGCCTACTATTCCACACATAGTCTTTACCTATAAATTAAAAATGAAGTTGTTAAGTTATTTTGCACTCACTCATGAGCGTAGGGCGCTAGCATGACTCGCACGCCCTGATCTGAAATTTGTTTTAGCGCACTCTTGTCGATACGATCATCGGTGACCAGCACACTGACCTTGGCCCACGGCAACTCTAAGTTAGGGATCCGCTTGCCGATTTTGTCTGAATCCACCATAACGATCACTTCGCGGGACACTTCGGCCATCACTTTGCTTAGGCCTGTTAACTCGTTAAAGGTGGTGGTCCCGCGTTCAAGATCGATACCATCGGCACCGATAAACAGTTGGTCGAAATTATATGAACGCAACACTTGCTCGGCGACTTGGCCTTGAAAGGATTCAGAATGCGGGTCCCAAGTGCCACCGGTCATCAATAAGGTTGGCTCGTTTTCGAGTTCATGGATGGCATTAGCAAGGTGCAGGGCATTCGTCATGACTACCAGCCCACGTTTATCGTTCAGCTGTTCAATCAAGCCTGACGTCGTAGTGCCACTATCGATAATAATGCGATTGTGATCTTTAATCAGCTGCGCGGCAGTTTTCGCGATAGACAGTTTATTGGGCGCGATTTTGGCAGAAAACTGCTGGGTCACTTCGTCAGGAATAGCCACGGCGCCACCGTAACGGCGCAATAATAAACCCGTTTTCTCAAGCGCAGCCAGATCTTTGCGAATCGTCACTTCTGAGGTTTCAAAACGTAACGACAGTTCATCAACACTCACTTCACCCTGTTCGTTCAATATGGTGATTATGCTGTGGCGACGCTGCTGTGTGTTTCGTTTGTTCATAAAACCTTTCAGATAAGTTTCGATTCGAAAGCAGCATTATAGTGAAACGAAACTTTTTTACTAGTATTCGAAACACGCTTTCGCATGATCCTGCGTAATTTTCTATCCTTCTGTAATAGTGATTTTATAAATCAGCCAATAAAAAAAGCAGCTTACCCCTAGGGATAAACTGCTTTATTAAAGATAAAACTTGAGGAAATATTAGAACTTAGCTTCGACAGCAACACTAAAGTTACGGTCTTGGCCGATAGTCACCATCTGGTTGTTACCACCATCTAAGTATTCAGTATCAAAGAGATTTCTGACGTTAGCGCGGATACCGATTTCATTGCCACTGATATTGAAGGTGTAGGCAGCCCCCATATCAAAGCGGACATAACCATCTTTAGTGATGGTATTTTGAGTATTGGCAAAACGCTCACCTACATATACCGCACCAAAATTAAGCGCCAATGCATCTGTCACCTGATAACGGCTCCAAATGTTAGCAGACCATTCTGGCGCATCTATAGGTGTTTTGCCATTGAGGGCATCAGCGGTCTTGTAGCCAGCATCCAGATACATCATAGAAGACGTCACAAACCAACTGTCACTTATCTGTCCTTGAGCACCTAGTTCAAATCCTTTGTGGTGCTGTTTGCCATCCTGGCGAGTAACCTGGGTAATGCTCTTTTTACCCGGTACGTCGATTGGCGTATCCAATTGATGCCTCACGATGCGGTTATCGATTTCGATATCAAACACAGCGCCGGTCAGGAGTAAGCCGCCATCCATCAGCTCCCATTTAGCACCGAGTTCATATTGAGTACCGTACTCGGGATCAAGCTCTTGGTTGTTATTCAGGTCGGCTTCGTCGTTTACCTTGCCCTGGGGCACAAAACTCTTGGAGTAATTGGCATAAAGACTGAGATCCTGCTGTGGCTGCCAGATCACCCCAAACTTGGGTGATATAGCATTGTCATTACCAGATTCCTCTTTTTGCTCATCGAAACGCACCCCAGCGAGCAGCTTCCACTGATCGTTCAGGCTGATAAGGTCCTGCAGGTACACACCGTAGAATTCATACTCGCTGTTACTCCAGCTGGTATCTGTGGTGTAAGAAATATCAGGGCGGGGCGCAGCCACGCCCGGCATCACGGTTTGACTACTACCGGAGGTGCGCAGCTGGGCATAACCATAATCCAGCTTATTGGCGCCTAGCAGCAGTTGGTGTTCCATTCCCGCAAGTTCAAACTCCCCAGTTAAATCCACATAGGCGCTTTTGTGACTCCAATCATCAAAACGGTCGAAGGGACTTATCTGATAGCCATTAGTCATGGCTTCGGCATTGTATCTCGGCGCAGAATCAAAACGCTGACGATTGAACTGCTGGTCATTGTAACCAAATTTCAAATTCCAGTTATCACTGATTTGCCAAGCAATATCAGCACCGAGGTTAGTAATACTGTTATCGGTAAAGGCCCAAGGCATGTCCCAGATTTGCTTACGTCCGCCAATCAGGTTACCGTCTTTGTCGAGCCACCCCCCCACGTCGATGCCAGTCTTGTCTTCAGTACGATCATAACGCACCGACAACAATAAATTATCGGTTACATCATAATCTAGAGCCACAAAGCCCAGCCAACGGTCACGATCTTGCTGCTCGGCCTGTTCGCCCGGCAGTGGCGAATAGCTGCGCCAGTATTCTGTATCTTGTTTTACGCCAACGGCACGATATCTTAAGGTTTCAGCCTCGTTGATAGCACCACCAGCATCAAGTTGGAAGCGAGTTGAGCCCTGCTCATCTGTATCAATGCCCAGTTCAAACAGACGCTCGTATGTTGGTTTTTTGGTAACCATGTTTACCAAACCACCAGGCCCAGATTGACCATAAAGCATGGAAGAAGGCCCCTTAAGCACTTCGACCTGGCTTAAGATTTCAATCGGCAATACGTAGTGAGCAAAAAGCTGGTGGCCGTTAGTCAGGTAGCCTGAACCTGAATCAAGTTCAAAACCACGTAGAGAGAAAACTTGACGGTTCCAACGCTGGGTTCCTGCAGTGATAGAGGAATCATTAACTAATACTTCCGCTAGATTGGTTGCCAACTGTTCGTCAGTCACAAAATCTGGGATTACATTAACAGACTGTGGGGTATCCATTAAGTCGATATCACCGCGCATAGCACCCGATGCACTACCCACTTTATAGTCGTTAAAAGTACGGCCTGTGACATTAATGCGCTCAATATTGGCATCGTTTGGCACCTCTGCCAATACGGGCATAGCCATTAACGCCGAACATACGGCCAAACCTACAACTGAATATTTAAATACCATTGCCAACACCTCAATTAGACCTTTCGTCTTAGAATTGCAGGCAATATAAATGAGAAGTGTTTTTATTTAATCTTCTTTACACGAATTTACAATTAGCTGTGATATAGATCTAAATCTGTTTAAAACCAATAAATTGCATATACCACAACAGGATTAACTTAACCTTAATTTCATGGCTTTTATTGTTTTCCATCTGAATTAAACGAATCGAATTTCCAACAATTTGACTAAATATAAAAGCGGCACATGGCCGCTTTATAGATACTCAGTTGAGTTAAATAAACTTACTTTTTAATTTTGACTGGACGTTGCCAACCCGTCAGGTGCTTTTGTTTAACACGGGTAATGACTAACTCATTTTCACCCACATCGCGGGTAATGGTTGAGCCAGCGCCTAAGGTTGCGCCTTTACCAATAGTGACAGGTGCCACCAGCTGGGTGTCTGAGCCAACAAAGACATTATCTTCGATAACGGTAAGATGCTTATTCGCGCCATCATAATTACAAGTAATAGTGCCAGCGCCGATATTAACGCCATCACCTATAATAGCATCACCTAAATAGGCTAAGTGTCCAGCCTTAGAACCCACGCCGATAACCGCTTTCTTCACTTCAACAAAGTTACCAATGTGCGCATCTTGCTTAAGCTCTGCGCCGGGACGTAAGCGCGCAAATGGACCAGCACTGGCAGCAACACCAAGCTTAGCGCCTTCGATAATAGAGTAAGGTTTGATCTCAGCGTTATCGGCAATCTCACAATCGATTAAAATCGCACCTGCGCCAATAGTGACATTATTACCTAAGGTCACTTTGCCTTCGAATATCACGTTGATATCGATCATCACATCCATACCGACGGTGACATCACCACGGATATCGATACGGCTTGGGTCGCGCAGGTTCGCTCCCGCCAACATCAGTTTTTCGGCTTCACGGGCTTGATAAGCGCGTTCAAGTTGCGCCAGTTGCACGCGGTTATTAGCGCCTTCCACTTCAATCGCAGATTGTGGCTGGGCAGTATCAATAGCAACGCCATCAGCGTGCGCCATGGCAATAATATCCGTTAGATAATATTCGCCTTGGGCATTATTGTTGGATAAACGGCTCAACCAAGCTTTAAGTTGTTTACCTGGAACAGCCATGATGCCGGTATTGATTTCATTGATCAGTAGCTGCTCTGCTGTAGCATCTTTCTGCTCAATAATACCAACGACTTTACCTTGGTCTTGACCTTCACAAGGAGTACGGACAATACGGCCATAACCCATAGGATTCGCTAAATTCACCGTTAAGATGGCCACGCCATTTTCAGGACGGGCAGCGAGTAAGGCTTCAAGGGTTGATTGTTGAATAAGCGGCACATCGCCATAAAGAATGAGCACAGTATCATTGTCAGCAATATGCGGGCTCGCTTGCGCAACCGCATGACCCGTGCCTAATTGCTCAGCTTGCAATACCCAGTTGAGTTGTTGCTCACCTAAGCTGGCTTGTAGCTTATCAGCACCATAACCGTAGACTAACTGAATCGCGTCACTACCCACTTTGTGGGCGGTATCGATGACATGCTGCACCATGCTCTTATGGGCGATGGGATGTAATACCTTAGGAAGATCAGAGCGCATCCGTGTTCCCTTGCCAGCTGCTAAGATCACTACATTTAATGCCATTGTCATATCCTTGAACAAATACCCAAGAGGGTGAAAAAATTACGGTCGATTTTGTAGCGCAATTTTAACGGAAAGCACATAGAAAAGCGAAGCGGATAGCGATAGGAATAGCTCAAAAACACGCTTACCCAAATTTCGGCCACAAAAAAGGCGACCTTATGGTCGCCTTTTTTCACAAACAATAACCTTATCTGGCAATGTTTTTCTTGATGGTTTCAACAACACGTAATTGAGCCATAGCCTTAGCTAGTTCAACCATAGCCGCGTCATAATTGAAGTCAGCACCTGCATTTGCCATATGGGCTTCTGCACGACGCTTAGCTTCTAATGCCGCTTGCTCATCAATATCTTTGGCACGCATAACCACATCAGCCAATACGGAAACAGTAGAAGGTTGTACTTCCAGAATACCACCTGAAAGGTAAAACACTTCTTCACTGCCGTCTTGCTTGACGATGCGCGCCATGCCAGGTTTGATATAACTCAGCAAAGGAGCATGGCCATGCATTATGCCCAACTCACCTTCTGAACCAGTCACTTGCAGCGAAGCTACACGACCAGAGAAGATTTTGCTCTCTGCACTTACTATATCAAGATGTACTGTCATGGCTGCCATCCCGTTCTCCTTAAGAAACTAAATATTGCTACTTAGTTATTTCTTTTTGTTCGCTTTCTCGATGACTTCATCGATTGAGCCAACCATGTAGAACGCTTGTTCTGGCAGGTGATCAAACTCACCGTTCAAAATACCCTTAAAGCCACGGATAGTGTCTTTAAGAGAAACGTACTTACCAGGAGATCCAGTAAAGACTTCTGCTACGAAGAAAGGCTGAGATAAGAAACGCTCAATCTTACGAGCACGGAATACAGTTGTTTTGTCTTCATCAGACAATTCATCCATACCCAGAATCGCAATAATATCTTTCAGCTCTTTGTAACGTTGCAGTACAGTTTGCACGCCGTTAGCAACATCATAATGCTCTTGGCCAACAACCAATGGATCTAATTGACGTGAAGTCGAATCCAATGGGTCAACCGCTGGGTAAATACCCAGAGAAGCAATTTGACGTGACAGTACAACAGTCGCATCTAAGTGAGCGAAGGTTGTTGCTGGTGACGGATCGGTCAAGTCATCCGCAGGTACGTATACCGCTTGTACAGAGGTAATAGAACCAGTCTTAGTTGAAGTGATACGTTCTTGCAGAACGCCCATCTCTTCAGCCAATGTTGGTTGATAACCTACCGCAGAAGGCATACGACCTAACAGTGCAGATACTTCAGTACCGGCCAAGGTATAACGGTAGATGTTGTCAACGAACAACAGTACGTCACGACCTTCGTCACGGAACTTCTCTGCCATAGTCAGACCAGACAGTGCAACGCGCAAACGGTTACCTGGAGGCTCGTTCATCTGACCATAAACCATGGCCACTTTGTCGAGAACGCCAGAATCTTTCATCTCGTAGTAGAAGTCGTTACCTTCACGAGTACGTTCACCTACACCGGCGAATACAGAAAGACCCGAGTGGGCTTTAGCGATGTTGTTAATCAGTTCCATCATGTTAACTGTTTTACCAACACCCGCACCACCGAACAAACCAACTTTACCGCCCTTAGCGAATGGACAAACAAGGTCAATAACCTTGATGCCAGTCTCTAACAGTTCAGTAGAGCTTGATTGATCTTCGTATGAAGGAGCTGTACGGTGAATCACATAACGCTCTTCTTCACCGATTGGACCCGCTTCATCAATAGGCTCGCCTAATACGTTCATGATACGGCCAAGAGTGGCGGTACCAACAGGAACAGTAATAGGTGAACCTGAGTTTACTACTTCAAGACCACGACGCAGACCGTCAGAAGAACCCATAGCGATGGTACGAACTACACCACCACCTAGTTGTTGCTGAACTTCCAGCACCAAACCATTACACGGGCCTTCACCTACGATTTTCAGAGCGTCATATACTTGAGGTACGGCATCTTGTGGAAACTCTACGTCCACAACCGCGCCAATCACTTGGACAACAGTACCTGTGCTCATGATTAATCCTCTAAAACTTGTATTCGTTACCTAACCTAAACCGCAGAGGCACCAGAAACAATTTCCGACAGTTCTTGCGTAATCGCAGCCTGACGGGCCTTGTTATAGACCAGTTGCAAGTCGTTGATAAGCTCACCAGCGTTGTCTGTTGCCGACTTCATCGCCACCATACGGGCAGCTTGTTCAGAGGCAATATTTTCAACAACACCTTGGTAAACCTGAGATTCTACATAACGGACCAATAAGGTATCCAAAAGTGCTTTTGGATCTGGCTCGTAGATATAATCCCAACGATGAGCAGTTTCATCATCTTCTGATTTAGGCAAAGGTAGCAGCTGCTCGATCACAGGAGTCTGCGTCATAGTATTCACAAATTTGTTAAATACCACGTACAGACGATCCAGCTTGCCTTCGTTGTAAGCTTCTAGCATGACACCGACTGTCCCGATCAAGTCAGCGAGCTTTGGAGCATCGCCTAAACCTGAAGCGTGAGCAGACACTTGTCCACCGAAGTTTTTGAAAAACTGCACACTACGTGCGCCGATAGGGCAAAATTCAAATTCTGCACCTTGGGCTTTCCAGCTTTTCACGTCTGCGATAACCTTTTTGAAAAGGTTAACGTTCAGACCACCACAAAGGCCACGGTCGGTTGCCACAACAATGTAACCAACCCGCTTAGCCTCTCTCACCTCCAAATAGGGGTGTTTATACTCGAGAGAACCTTGCGCTACGTGACCGATCACCTTACGCATGCTTTCCGCATATGGACGGCTCGCAGCCATGCGTTCCTGCGCTCTGCGCATTTTGCTGGCTGCCACCATTTCCATGGCGGACGTGATCTTCTGAGTGTTTTTCACACTCGCGATCTTGGTTTTAATCTCTTTAGCGCCGGCCATCTCTACTCTCCAATCTGGACCTGAGGTGTCTTAAGACACCTCTATCATTGTTACCAGGTTTGGGTTGCTACGAACTTGTCGAGGCCAGCTTTTAATTCAGCTTCGATATCAGCGCTATAATCGCCAGTATCATTGATAAGCTTCATTAAAGGAGCATGCTCGCTGTTCATGAACGAGAGCAGAGCGGCTTCGAAATTACCGACCTTATTCAGCTCAACACTCTTCAGGTAACCTTTTTCAGCTGAGAAAATAGACACAGCTTGAGCGGCTACGCTCATTGGAGCATATTGCTTTTGCTTCATCAGTTCGGTAACACGCACACCATGCTCAAGTTGAGCACGTGTTGCATCGTCAAGATCAGATGCAAATTGCGAGAACGCAGCAAGCTCACGATACTGTGCTAGTGCGGTACGAATACCACCAGACAGTTTCTTGATGATCTTAGTCTGAGCCGCACCACCAACACGAGAAACAGAAATACCTGGGTTAACCGCTGGACGTAGGCCAGAGTTAAACAGATCGGTCTCAAGGAAGATCTGACCATCGGTAATAGAAATTACGTTGGTCGGTACGAATGCAGAAACGTCACCCGCTTGCGTTTCAATAATCGGCAGCGCGGTTAAAGAACCGGTTTTGCCAGTTACTGCACCTTTAGTGAACTTCTCTACATAAATCGCGTTAACGCGTGATGCACGCTCTAGTAAACGTGAGTGTAGATAGAATACGTCACCTGGGTAAGCTTCACGGCCTGGTGGACGCTTGAGCAGTAACGAAATTTGACGATAAGCAACTGCTTGCTTAGACAAATCATCGTATACGATCAAAGAATCTTCACCGCGGTCACGGAAGTATTCACCCATAGAACAACCAGAATATGGCGCTAAGTATTGCAGAGCAGCAGCTTCAGAAGCCGTTGCAACAACAACGATAGTGTTAGCTAACGCACCGTGTTCTTCTAGCTTGCGTACTACGTTTGCGATAGTAGAAGCCTTTTGGCCAATCGCAACGTACACACATTTAATGCCAGAATTTTTCTGGTTGATAATTGCGTCGATCGCCATAGCTGTTTTACCAGTTTGACGGTCGCCAATGATCAATTCACGTTGACCACGACCGATAGGGATCATGGCATCAACGGCTTTATAACCAGTTTGAACTGGTTGATCAACAGACTGACGTTCAATAACACCTGGTGCGATAACTTCAATTGGCGAGTAACCATCGTTATCGATAGGTCCTTTTCCGTCAATTGGCTCACCTAGAGTGTTAACAACGCGGCCAAGAAGACCGCGGCCAACTGGAACTTCCAGAATACGGCCAGTCGTTTTCACTTTTACGCCTTCTGCTAAATCAGCATAAGGACCCATTACTACGGCACCGACAGAATCACGTTCAAGGTTCAACGCGATTGCAAAACGGTTACCAGGCAGTTCGATCATCTCACCTTGCATCACGTCGGCTAGGCCGTGGATGCGGATGATGCCGTCACTTACCGCAACGATAGTACCTTCGTTACGAGATTCGCTAACGACTTCGAACTGCTCGATCCGCTGCTTAATCAGATCGCTGATTTCAGTGGAATTCAGTTGCATGCTCAAACTCCCAATTACGACTGCAGCTTATCAGACAGACGCGATAACTTACCGCGGACCGAGCCATCGATGACTAGGTCTCCTGTCTTAATGATTACACCGGCGATGAGCGCGGCGTCAGTGCTACAATTCAGCTTAACTTTGCGTGCGAGACGTTTCTCTAAAGAAATACTAATCTGCTGTTGTTGTTCAGAGCTCAGCTCAGTTGCAGAAACCACATCGGCTTCCACTTCTTTTGCCCACTCATTACGGTATTCAGTAAATAACTGAGATACAGCAGGTAGTACCTTTAAGCGACCGTTTTCAGCCATTACCTTTATCAGGTTCTGACCTTGCACATTGACTTGCTCACCACACACACTAATAAAGAGTGCTGCGAGCTTAGTGCTGGCTAAAGAGCCAGCTAACAGTGGTTGCATGGTTTCGTTTTCACTCACCAATGCGGCAAACGTAAGCATTTCTGCCCATGAATCCACTGCATCTTGTTCAATAGCAAAGTCAAAAGCTGCCTTTGCGTAAGGGCGAGCGATGGTGGTTAATTCAGCCATAACTCAACTCCCTTATCAAATTTCAGCGACTAGTTTATTAACTATGTCACTGTGGGCGGCTGGATCAATAGAACGCTCAAGGATCTTCTCAGCACCCATGATGGCAAGAGTAGCAACCTGCTTACGCAGATCCTCTTTGACGCGATTACGTTCAGCTTCAATTTCTGCTTTACCCTGAGCGATGATTTTAGCACGCTCAGCGTCTGCTTCGGTTTTGGCTTCTTCAACTATTTGAGCTTTACGCTTGTTAGCTTGCTCAATAATTTCATTAGCCGTTACCTTGGCTTCTTTTAGTTGGTCAGTCGCTTTCGCTTGTGCCAACTCCAGGTCTTTTACCGCACGATCAGCATCAGCTAGACCGTCAGCAATCCTTTTTTGGCGCTCTTCGATGGCATTCATCAAAGGGGGCCATACAAACTTCATGCAAAACCACACGAAGATGATAAAGGCGACCGTCTGACCGATTAGGGTAGCGTTGAAATTCACAACAGCCTCCTATTTAGAGTTAAGACAGAAGCGTTTTTTACAGCATTGCACCCAGTGGGTTGGTAAATAGCATGAATAATGCGATACCAACACCGATCATAGTTACGGCGTCAAGAAGACCCGCTACGATGAACATTTTAACTTGTAGCATAGGAGCCATTTCTGGTTGACGCGCAGCGCCTTCCAAGAACTTGCCGCCTAATAAGCCGAAACCGATTGCAGTACCAAGAGCACCCATACCAATCAGCAGAGCAACAGCGATAGCTGTCATGCCTAAAATCGTTTCCATCTGTATCTCCAGTATCTAAATCTATATTAGTTGATGATTTAGTTTAAAATTTCTTCAGCAATCCTTAATGATCTTCATGCGCCATGCTTAAATAAACAATGGTCAACATCATGAAGATAAACGCTTGCAGTGTGATAACCAAAATGTGGAATATTAACCAACCCAGTTGCAGAGTCACACCTAGGGTAGATAATAACAAGTTGGTACCATACATCAGCGCAATAAGGATGAAGATCAACTCACCTGCGTACAAGTTACCAAAGAGTCGCAATGCCAATGAAATTGGTTTTGCTATCAAAGTAACAGTCTCTAATAGGAGGTTGACGGGTATCATTGCCTTATGGTTAAAGGGCTGTAGTGTCAGTTCTTTAACAAACCCAGACACACCTTTGACCTTAATGCTGTAGAAAATAATCAGCAAGAACACACCGATAGCTAAGCTAAAGGTAATGTTAACGTCAGTCGTCGGAACCGCTTTAAGATATGGAATACCCATTAAACTTGCTGCGTGAGGCAGCCAATCTACAGGGATCATATCCATGAAGTTCATCATGAATACCCATACAAAAATGGTCAGAGCTAAAGGTGCGATCAGAGCATTGCGACCATGAAAACTTTCTTTCACGCTGTTATTTACGAACTCAACGATCATCTCAACAAAACATTGCAGTTTGCCAGGAACACCGGAAGTCGCTTTTTTACCAACGCTGCGGAAAATCCACAGGAACAGAACACCAAGACCAACCGAAAAGAACAACGAATCAATGTGCCATGTCCAAAAGCCTTCACCAACACTTAAGTTGGTAAGGTGATGTTGGATATAGCCCTGCGGTGTTAACGCTTCACCAGTTGCAGCCATGATTCATCCCACTTAACTTTGCTTGAAGTATAAAGGAGCTGTCCAATGCACGATTAGCGTCAGCACATAACAAACAAAAAGCGGCATAAAAGCGACCTTAATATTGATAAATACAAACGAAAACATTGCGATGGTTAACAGCAACTTTACCGCTTCCCCCCAGTAAAAAGTCTTTATGACTTTTGCAGCTGAACTTGCTCCCGTGTGGGAGAAAGCGAGGGTTGCGAATACAAAATTAGGGAGCACAGCGATTGAACCACCTGCTAACGCAGAATAGCCAAACTGAACTCCCCACACGGCGAAAAAGAGAATTGAAGCACCCCCAGCGACCGCCGCCTGCATCATCACCAATTTATAGGCTGACCACCGGCCACGACGCGCTAAAACCTTACTCAATTCATCCTCTCCGCATTCATACTTTTTGTTTCGATGACCGGATGACAAATACCCGTATTTATGTCGATGCACAAAAAGCTTGCGAAAGTATACCTTTTCACGCCTTCATTGCAACTTTGAGATAAGGAAAAACAACACTTTTAACGTGATCTAGCGCCAAACGAGTTAAAATGTAAGATTAGCATCTGTCACAAATTTACATTAAAAACTGTTAATCTACAGACATTAATGAATTTTACTAAGAATTCCGTCTAATTCAGCCAGATTCTGATAGTTAATTACAATTTTACCTGTGCCCTTACTACTATGAGCGATAGAAACCTTGGCACCTAATCTTTCAATTAACTGCTGCTCTAAACGACAAACATCTTGATCTTTAGTCGTAGTTTCGGCTTGTTTAGGCGGATTTAAGGTTTGATTAATTAATCGTTCAGTTTCGCGAACGGTTAATTCCTTAGCGGCCACTAATCTCGCAAGATTTGTTTGTTCTTCTCCCTCAATTGCTAACAAAGCGCGAGCATGACCCATATCGATGTCGCCATACTCGAGTAGACGTTTTACTGGCTCATTTAAGCCGTTTAAACGTAACAAGTTAGATACACTCGCTCTGGATTTTCCCACAACATCGGCAACCTGTTGGTGAGTCAGTTCAAATTCTTGCATTAAACGTTGTAATGCAATGGCTTCTTCCATGGCATTTAAATCTTCACGCTGGATGTTTTCAATCAAAGCGATAGCAACAGCGGCCTCATCGGGCACTTGTTTGACTATGCAGGGGATTTTATTTAAGCCAGCAAGTTGAGAAGCACGCCAGCGACGTTCGCCCGCAATGATCTCATACATGTCGTTTGCCACTTGTCTTACAACGATGGGCTGAATAATGCCTTGGTTGCGGATAGAATGCGCCAGTTCTTCCAACGCTTCGGGAGACATGTCTTTACGAGGTTGATACTTACCCGGTTGTAATAAGTCTAAATCGAGATGGATAAGCTCTTCTTTTTTATCGACAACATTAGCTTCGTCAGTGTGTTTTTTACTGGCGGCATGGCTGTTACTCAGTAGGGCATCTAACCCTTTGCCTAATCCTCTTTTCTTTAACGTCATGGTGATCCTTTACGCTTGCTTAGCCTGAGTTTGTTGTTCTGAACGACGGATCATTTCACCCGCAAGCGCTAGATACGCCTTGGCGCCGGCACTCGATTTATCGTAATACATAGCAGGCGCACCAAAACTTGGCGCCTCAGCCAGCCTGACATTACGTGGGATCACAGTACGATATACCTTGTCACCAAAATGCTGTTTTAGCTGATCGGACACATCATTAGACAAACGATTACGCGGATCGTACATAGTGCGTAAAATGCCTTCGATGCCAAGCCCAGGGTTAACCATAGCGGCAAGCTTAGTGATGGTATCAATCAGCGCCGTTAAGCCTTCAAGGGCATAGTATTCGCACTGCATAGGCACAAGCACAGAGTCGGCCGCTGACATAGCGTTCACCGTCAACATGTTCAATGAAGGAGGGCAGTCGATAAAGATATAATCATATTGATCTTTTATCGGTGCGAGCGCGTTACGCAAACGGATTTCGCGCGCAAAAAACTCCATCAGTTTGATCTCTGCCGCTGTGACATCGCCATTACTGGCGATCAGATCATACTTACCCGCAGTGTTTTTAATGACGATCTCGTCGAAGGATTTCTCTTCGACCAATAATTCGTAGGCCGTATTTTCGACCTCGTATTTATCGACACCGCTGCCCATAGTCGCATTACCTTGGGGATCGAGATCGATCAATAAGACTTTACGTTTTGTTGCTGCTAACGAAGCGGCGAGGTTAACGCAAGTAGTTGTTTTTCCTACGCCACCTTTCTGGTTAGCCACGGCAATCACTTTACCCACAATATCACCCTGTATGTAAATGCTGGTTTATTGCCCTTACTTAAAAATGATTTATTCATCACTTTCAAGCCTGTTATTCTTTGATTATTTTCAATAAATGTCTTTGTTCATCGAGTTTAGGCACCTTAAGCTCGATGACTTCTTTCACTACAAATCCACTTGGAATATGTTGCATCTCTTCATCATTTAACTGACCTTTAAGGGCATAAAACTGCCCATGTTCGGCGGGTAAATGATGACACCAAGTCAGCATATCTTGGATTGAAGCAAATGCACGACTTAATACGCCGTCGAATTTTTGCTCAGGTTGATAAGCTTCTACGCGGCTTTCAACTGAGCTGATGTTATGAATGCCTAATTCAAAGGACACTTGTTTTTGAAAACGAATACGTTTCCCTAAGCTGTCCAATAACACAAATTGTATATCGGGATTCATAATCGCTAACGGGATCCCAGGTAAACCGGGTCCAGTGCCCACATCGATAAAACGTTCACCTTGCAGATGTTTTGAAACCACTAAGCTGTCCATGATGTGACGGATCAACATGGCTTCGGGATCTCTCACCGATGTCAGGTTATAGGCTTTATTCCATTTGTTGAGCATGCCAACAAAATCAATTAGTTGTTTTTTTTGCTCGGCGGTTGCGGGCAAATTAATTTCGGCTAAATAAGCCTCTAACTGGGCAGATAACACTGAGCAACCTCAACAAAGATACGATTATGAACGCGAAGGCTATTATGAAGCCCGAAAACGATGAAGGGAAGCCTGAATGCTTCCCTTCTATGACCTAAGTAGCTATTAAGCTAGCTTTTACGCACTCTTACGTAATAAGCCACGCTTTTTGAGGTGAACCAACAAAATTGAAATAGCCGCAGGGGTAATACCAGAGATCCGTGACGCTTGGCCTATGGTTTCTGGTTTGTGGTTATTTAACTTAGCAATCACTTCGTTCGACAAGCCCGGTACTTCTTTGTAATCGAGCGTCAAAGGTAAACCTGTGTTCTCATTACGCACGGCTTTGTTGATCTCTTCCTGCTGGCGTTGAATATAACCAGAGTACTTCACTTGGATCTGAACTTGTTCAGCTGCTTGTGGATCTTCAAGCCCAGGACCAAAACCTTCAATCTGCATTAACTTGCTGTAATCCATTTCTGGACGACGCAATAACTCTTCAAATGACGCTTCTCGAGAGATCGGCGTATTCAAATGTGGGTTTAACGCATGGATCAAAGGCGAATTTGGATGTACCCATTGGCCACGCAGTCTTTGCAGTTCAAGTTCAATGGATTCTAACTTCTCGCTAAATGCTGCCCAGCGAGCGTCGTCGACTAAACCAAGTTCGCGACCTTTGGCCGTTAAGCGAATGTCTGCGTTATCTTCACGGAGTAATAAACGGTATTCGGCACGGCTAGTAAACATGCGGTACGGTTCTTTGGTACCTAGAGTCGACAGATCGTCAACCAGTACTCCAAGATACGCTTCATCGCGACGTGGACACCAAGCTTCTTTGCCTTGCACTTGCAGTGACGCATTCATGCCCGCTAATAAACCTTGAGCACCGGCTTCTTCATAACCGGTTGTGCCGTTTATTTGGCCAGCGAAGAATAACCCATTGATCGCTTTGGTTTCTAATGAGTTTTTCAGATCTCTTGGATCGAAATAATCATATTCGATCGCATAACCTGGACGCATGATTTCTGCGTTTTCCATGCCCTTGATCGAACGTACTAAATTCAGCTGTACATCGAAAGGTAAGCTGGTCGAGATCCCATTAGGGTAGATCTCATTGGTATTTAACCCTTCAGGTTCGATAAAGATCTGATGCGAAGATTTATCCGCAAAGCGGTGGATCTTGTCTTCAATCGATGGGCAATAACGTGGGCCAATACCCTCGATTACGCCAGAATACATAGGGCTTCTATCTAAACCACCACGAATAATTTCATGGGTTTTTTCATTGGTATGAGTGATCCAGCAAGAAATCTGCTTTGGATGATGACTTACGTCGCCCATAAACGACATCACAGGTAACGGAGAATCACCTTTTTGTTCAGCCATTTGAGAAAAATCTATCGTGTTTGCATCGATACGTGGTGGGGTACCGGTTTTTAAACGGCCCACGCGGATCGGTAACTCACGTAAACGATTGGCTAAGGCAATGGCTGGTGGATCGCCTGCACGGCCACCGCTGTAGTTCTCTAACCCTATGTGGATTTTGCCGCTTAAGAATGTGCCTGTTGTTAACACAACGGCTGGAGATTCAAAGGCTAATCCCATTTGAGTCACTACGCCAACGACTTGATGATTTTCAACAATTAAGTCATCAACTGCTTGTTGGAAAATACGTAAGTTAGGTTGGTTTTGTAATATGTTTTGGATTTTTTGACGATACAGCGCACGGTCAGCTTGTGCACGTGTCGCTCGTACTGCTGGGCCTTTGCTTGAATTCAAGGTTCTAAATTGGATCCCTGCATAATCGGTTGCGATCGCCATTGCACCGCCTAAGGCGTCAATTTCTTTCACTAGGTGGCCTTTGCCTATGCCACCGATCGCTGGATTACATGACATTTGTCCTAACGTATCGATATTGTGCGTTAGTAATAATGTTTTTGATCCCATTCTTGCTGCTGCCAACGCGGCTTCAGTTCCGGCATGACCACCACCAACAACAATTACATCAAACCGTTCATGAAAATGCATGCCACTACCTTCAATTGCTAAGAGACTCAGTACGAGCCGAGTATTTTAGCATTTGCTTTGCCCTAGGTGAATGATCATTTTACGCTGTTCGATCGAGATGATCCGGACTAATAGATCTTAAGATCTTTATATAGATCTTCTTATTATGTTTACTATTAGGATCGCGTTTTTCTGTGCATAACCCAAATTCAGTATATAAATCATTAATTAGCGCGATCTTGATCCTGTGATCTGATCGCGATCTAACGCCATTAAACATGGGGATAGATCGCCTACTTATCCACAGGGTGGATCATTAAGCAGATCGGAGTGTGAATAGTACAGAGGTTGATCAGATCTAAATAATAGCTTATCCACATGTTTATACTTTAAATAAGTAAATTGTGGATAAATAGAATCTAAACTGTACATAGATCGCGACCTTATCCCATAGGCGATCTTAAATCTCCTGTTGCCATTGTGCTAACCATGCAAGGGCTGGGTCTTCTGGCACGGGATCAAGCTGTACATCGATCTGGATCTTATCCACAAAGGCTTTAGCATCGCAGTCTTGAATGGCTGAAATTAATTTTTCAGGGCCTTGGCAAAAGGTGTCGTAACTTGAGTCGCCAATTGCACATAAGGCAAAGTTCACTTGGCTGAGATCCGGTTTTTGCTCGGTAATTTCATTGAAAAAGGGCTGGATATTATCTGGAAGATCACCTGCGCCGTGGGTAGATGACACGATAATCCACAGTGCATGGGTGTCGATTTCACACAGAGTTGGGGTTAAATGCACTTGAACTTGGTGCCCTTGATCCGTTAATTGCGCCATCATTTCGTCGGCGACATACTCTGCACTGCCCAATGTTGTGCCGACTATTACTTCAATCTTTGCCATTTATGACGATACCTTTTATGGATAATCTCGCTGAAATACACTCGTTTACTGCCTTTTTGGGGCTGTATTCGGGCGCTAATACGGCTTCATCATAAGGTAAAACCAGGCTTGTCTCTATGAGATGGTGTGTAAATCTGGGATTTATGCGCGTAAAGCGAGAGGGATATCAGGAAGATATATAAGCGGGATTATGAGCTTTTAGTTAAAAGAAAGGCTTGTTGAGCACAACAAGCCTTAGCTAGAAAAGCAGTTCACATGGCGAGAACATTACTTCCCGATACAGAAAGAGCTGAAAATCTTGCCGAGTAGATCATCAGAAGTGAAGCGACCAGTGATCTCTGATAGTGCTAATTGGCACATACGTAGCTCTTCCGCCAGCAGCTCTCCGGCAAGGTAAACCTCTAACTGTTCTTTACCCAATTGCAGGTGTCCTGCGGCTAATTCAAGGGCTTCTAAGTGACGACGACGGGCGATAAAGCCACCTTCGAGATTACTTTGATAACCCATAAGTGACTTCAAGTGTTGCTTTAATTCTTCAACACCTAAGCCTGTTTTTGCCGAGATCCGGTAGACGCTATAACCTTGTTCTTCGGTCATCATTAAGTCTTCGCCAGTAAGATCGGCTTTATTACGGATCACTGTCACGCCTAAATTGGAGGGCAGGCGATCGACAAAGTCAGGCCAAATCGTATGGGGATCGACGGCGGCTGTTGTCGTGCCATCCACCATAAATAGCACACGATCGGCGCTGTTTATTTCATTCCATGCGCGTTCAATACCAATTTGTTCTACCGTATCATTGGTATCACGCAAGCCTGCGGTATCAATAATGTGCAGCGGCATACCATCTAAATGGATATGTTCACGTAATACGTCGCGTGTTGTACCGGCAATTTCAGTCACAATGGCCGACTCTTTACCCGCTAACGCATTCAGTAAGCTTGATTTTCCGGCATTGGGACGACCGGCAATCACCACTTTCATCCCTTCACGAATGATAGAACCTTGCTTGGCACTGGCTTGCACTAGGTCAAGTTTGTCGATGATTTTATAGAGTGCATTGGCAATTTTGCCGTCACTTAAAAAGTCGACTTCTTCATCGGGGAAATCAATTGCGGCTTCAACGTATAAACGCAGGTTAGTGACTTGGTCCACCAGCTCGTGGACTTCCTTAGAAAATTCACCTTGTAGTGATTGCAGCGCGCTTTTAGCGGCTTGTTCACTGGTGGCGTCGATAAGGTCGGCAATGGCTTCGGCTTGGGTTAAGTCGAGTTTATCGTTCATAAAGGCTTGTTCGCTGAACTCACCTGGTTTTGCGATACGAATACCACCGACTTCCATTACACGTTTGATCAGCATGTCGAGGACAATTTGGCCGCCGTGGCCTTGAAGTTCCAAGACATCTTCGCCAGTAAAGGAATTCGGTCCTTTAAAAAACAGCGCTATGCCTTGGTCTATTACTTGGCCCGATGCACTTTTAAAATCGCAATAATCGGCATATCGGGTTTTAGGAAGATGACCTAATACGGCCATAGCGACATCACTGGCCTTGTCGCCTGAAATTCGAATGATGCCAACGCCGCCACGTCCGGGCGCGGTGGCTTGAGCCACGATAGTGTCAGTTGTCACGGAAATACCCACCAAACTAATATCTACTAAATTATGTAAAGGAAAAGGCGGCCAATTAAGCCGCCTTTTAGTGTCATTCGTTCACATTAATCTGTAACGATGCGCTAGAGTCTTGCAAATCTTAGGCTTATTTTAAGCCTTTTTTCGCCAGACCTGCATAAATAATCTTCTGTTGCGTGATAGCAACTATGTTACCCACTAACCAGTACAGTACTAGACCCGCTGGGAACCAGAGGAAGAAAACGGTAAAGATCACTGGCATCCACTGCATCATTTTCACTTGCATTGGGTCCATAGTCGGTGCAATAGGTTGCATCTTCTGCATCACAAACATAGATACGCCCATCAGCAACGGCAATATGTAGTAAGGATCTTGTACCGATAAATCGTGGATCCACAACATAAAGGGTGCGTGACGTAATTCGAAGCTTTCTAACAATACCCAGTACAAGGCAATGAAGATTGGCATCTGTAAAATAATAGGTAAACAGCCACCCATAGGGTTAACTTTTTCTTTCTTATACAGTTCCATCATGGCCTGACCCATCTTTTGACGGTCATCACCAAAGCGTTCTTTCAAGTCAGTCAGTTTAGGTTGCAGGTTACGCATCTTCGCCATTGAGGTGTACTGCGCTTTTGTTAGCGGGAACAGTAAACCACGAACGGTTAAGGTAATCAGAATAATAGCCATACCCCAGTTACCGACGAATGATTGATAGAACATCAATAGCCAGTGAATAGGTACAGCTAACCACCATAGGAAGCCGTAATCGACCACTAGGTTTAAGGTATCAGAGATGGCTGACAGTGCTTTTTGATCCTTAGGACCAACGTAGAACTGTGAGCTAATTTCTTGAGTCGCACCAGGTGCAATATCATATACCGCGCCGCGGAAACCAATATTGGCTAAACCGCCCGCACTGACACTAGAGAAAATTGTGTTGCTGTCGGTAGCCGGTGGGATCCAAGCTGAAACGAAATAATGTTGTAGCATGGCAGCCCAACCGCCCAACGTCGCTTGGTTCAGGTTGCTTTTCGCCATGTCATCAAATTTGTATTTCTCATAACGTACATCTTGCGTAGAGAATGCACCACCACGGTAGGTAGGCATAACCATGCTGCTTTCAGACGGTTTAATCGTTTGTTTAATTTGACCGTACATCTGAACTTGCAGCGGAGCCGCTGAAGTGTTGTTGATTTTATAGTCAACATCGACGTTGAACTTACCGCGATGGAATACAAACACTTTAGTGTATGTCACGCCATTGTCGGCTACATAAGTTAATGGCACTTCTAAAGTGTCTTGACCTTCAGCTAAGGTATATTCAGTCGCTGCAGTGCTAAATGCGGCACGGCCTTTGGCGCTACTGTCGATACCATCGCGACCTATAAGACCGCTCTGGGCTATATAAGTGAAATCTTTCGTTTGCTCAAGCAACACGAAGGGTTGATCTTTATCCTGTTCCATCTTGTGCGAAACTAACGCAGCAAAAACAATGTCGCCACCGATTGGATTAATTTGAACATCCAACTGGTCGGTTTTCACGGTAATCAGTTTGCTGGTTGCTGTCACTGCTGCAGGAACACCTGTATCAGCTTCTGGAACATCGGCACTGTGTGAGTTTGCCGCGTTCGCCACTAAGGACGATTCGGTTGCAACTGGTTTAGGAGCTTTGTCTGCTTGCCACTGTTGCCACAGCAAAAAGCTGACAAACAGTAGTCCTATGAGCAATATATTGCGTTGAGATTCCATAGCCTATTTATTACACCTGTCATTTTTAGGGGGGACGGGATCACTACCGCCGGGATGTAAAGGGTGACATTTTAATATGCGTTTCAATGCAAACCAACAACCTTTCGCGGTTCCATGCACTTTTATTGCTTCAATAGCGTAGTGAGAGCAGGTGGGATTGAAACGGCATCGAGGGCCCAGTATAGGGCTTATGAATACTTGATAGCCACGAATTAACGTGGTCGCTAGCCATTGTAGCGGCGACTGAGTTTGCGCCATAGCTTTTCTATCAATTTGTTGATTTCAGCGTTTTCCATTTCCATCACGCCATTTCTGACAAGCACAACAATATCAAGATGAGGAATGTCGTGTTGATTTAAGCGAAAACTATCTCTGATCACACGCTTAATACGGTTACGTTGATTGGCGCGTTTTACAAAGCGTTTGGCAACAGTAAGGCCCATACGCGGATGTTGTTCCGTGTTAGGAATAGCGAGCAAGGTAATTTCAGCAGAAGATGCTTTGATGGGATTGGAAAATACAGATTTAAATTGCGCGGGAGTTAACAAACGTAACTCCCGCGAAAAGGTATAGCTAGTCAACTAGTTACCCACTTATTAAGCAGATAAACGAGCGCGACCTTTCGCACGACGACGTGCAAGCACCTTACGGCCGCCTACAGTAGCCATACGAGCGCGGAAGCCGTGAGAACGCTTGCGCTTCAGGTTGCTAGGTTGAAAAGTACGTTTACTCATGATGGCAATCCGTCTTTGTTAATTAGTGAACATATCCTTATCTCTAGGATAGAGGTAAGGGCAAAAAAGAGGCCGAATTGTAATCACAATACTTAGTCACGTCAACAACGAAAGTAAGTAAGTGCTTTATTTCTGCCAGCGTATCCTTTGATCAATCCCCAGAATACACCATAAGATGTGGATAACTCTGTGTACGGACACTACATATAGTAGTGCAGGGGATCTTCGAGCCGATCGAAGGGGCGCCATTATAGATCAATGTGGATCGCTTAATAAAGCAGGATTTGCGGATAGTGCAGAATAAAAGGATCGTTTTGGATCTTTGATGATCGAGGATATCCACACAGAATGATCTCGCTGGGGATAAATATTTTTTAAGGATAGCGATCCTTGAGATCTCGCTATAGAATACACCTCTTTTTTGATGATCTTTTGGGGATAACTAAGTGGCTGTTTCACTTTGGCAACAATGTATCGGACGATTGCAAGATGAGCTTTCTGCTCAGCAGTTCAGTATGTGGATCAGACCGTTACAAGCCGAAATGGATGGAGATACTCTGGTGCTTTATGCGCCCAACCGCTTCGTGCTTGATTGGGTCAGAGATAAGTACATCAATATCATTAATCAGTTCTTTACTGAGCAGATGGGCAGCGATGCACCTAAATTGCGTTTCGATATTGGTAGTCGTCCTTCGGCGAAAAAGCCAAGTGTGCCAGCACCTATAGCGCCAACTCGTGTAGCAAATACCCAAACTAAAGCGACTGTAGGCACGACGTTTAACGTCCAAGCCGAGCCGATGGCGAACGCGAATCACCGCAGTAACATCAATCCTAGCTACCAGTTTGATAACTTCGTAGAAGGTAAGTCGAACCAATTAGGTAAGGCTGCGGCGTTGCAAGTGGCTGAAAATCCAGGTGGTGCTTATAACCCATTATTCTTATATGGCGGAACAGGTTTGGGTAAGACTCACTTGTTGCACGCTGTCGGTAACGGGATCATTAAAAATAATCCGAATGCCAAAGTGGTTTACATGCATTCCGAGCGTTTTGTCCAAGACATGGTTAAAGCGCTGCAAAACAATGCGATCGAAGAATTTAAACGTTACTACCGTAGCGTCGATGCTTTGTTTATCGATGATATTCAATTTTTTGCCAATAAAGACAGATCCCAAGAAGAATTCTTCCATACCTTCAACGCCTTGCTTGAGGGGAATCACCAAATTATTTTGACTTCAGATCGTTATCCAAAAGAGATCGACGGTGTTGAAGACAGATTGAAATCGCGTTTTGGTTGGGGTTTAACCGTGGCGATTGAGCCACCAGAGTTAGAAACCCGCGTGGCGATTTTGATGCGTAAAGCCCAAGAGAGTGGCATTAACTTGCCCGATGAAGTGGCCTTCTTTATTGCTAAACGTTTACGTTCAAATGTGCGTGAGCTAGAAGGGGCGTTAAACCGCGTTATCGCTAACGCTAACTTTACTGGTCGACCAATTACCATTGATTTTGTTCGTGAAGCTTTGCGTGACCTCTTGGCACTTCAAGAAAAATTAGTCACTATAGACAATATTCAGAAAACCGTAGCTGAATACTACAAGATCAAGATGGCTGATATGTTGTCTAAGCGCCGTTCACGCAGTGTCGCGCGGCCTAGACAAGTGGCAATGGCGTTATCTAAAGAATTAACTAACCAAAGCTTGCCGGAAATTGGTGATGCTTTTGGTGGTCGAGATCACACCACAGTGTTGCATGCCTGTCGTAAGATTGCTCAGCTACGGGAAGAGAGCCACGACATTAAAGAAGATTATGCTAATTTGATTAGAACCTTATCTTCTTAAAACAAGGAATTTGGACACTATGAAATTCTCAATTGATAGGGATGCCCTATTAAAGCCGTTGCAATTGGTGTGTGGTGCGGTAGAAAGACGCCATAATTTGCCCATTTTGTCTAATCTCCTTGTAGAAGTAAGTGGTCACTCACTTAAGCTGACCGGAACAGATTTAGAAGTCGAACTTGTGGGCCAAGTTGTGGTTCACGGTGATATCGAAGAAGGTCGTACTACGGTTCCGGCTAAAAAGCTGCTCGATATTGTTAAGTCTTTGCCAGAACAAAGCGAGCTGAAAGTCGAGCAACAAGATAATAAATGGTTGCTGCGTTCAGGTCGTAGCCGTTTTTCCTTAGCGACGTTGCCCGCAGAAGAATATCCCAACGTTGAAGCCTTCCAAGCTGAGATTGAATTTAGCTTGAAGCAGGGCGTATTGAAGTCGATTATCGACTCAACGCAATTTTCTATGGCTAACCAAGATGTGCGTTATTACCTCAACGGTTTATTGTTTGAAACTGAAGGTAATGTGTTGCGCGCGATTGCGACCGACGGCCACCGTTTGGCCTTAAGTCACCGCACGATTGAAGCACAATTACCTGAAAAACAAGTCATTGTTCCACGCAAAGGCGTAATGGAAATGGCGCGTTTATTGGAGTCGGACGATCTCGATATCGCGATTGCCATTGGTGATAATGCCATTCGTGCCACTACGGCTAACACTGTATTTACCAGTAAATTAGTTGATGGCCGCTTCCCTGATTATCGCCGTGTATTGCCAAAGGGCGGTGATAAAATAGTGATTGCGAGTCGTAATCACCTGAAGCAAGCGCTGACCCGCGCATCGATTTTATCTAACGAAAAATTCCGTGGTGTGCGTATTCAACTCGAAAATGGTCTGCTTAAGATCACCGCTAACAATCCTGAACAGGAAGAAGCGGAAGAGATCATCGATGTGGAATACAACAACCAAGCCTTAGAAATTGGTTTTAACGTCAGTTATTTACTCGACGTGCTCAACAACCTTAAGTCCGATGATGTGCGTATCACGCTCATTGATGGTAACTCCAGCGCCTTAATCGAAAACCATTTGGAAGAAGATTCCATGTATGTGGTTATGCCGATGCGCTTATAAACCATCGATTTTTACGTTACCCGTGTTTGTACCTCTGTCTTCGATGTCTATGCCGCTTAACGGCGGCGTAGTGTTTAATACGCAGCATTGGCCATTCCTTCACTCATTTACCGATAGCCTTAGCCTGTGGCAGCGATTGAGTTGCCTGTTAAGTGTTATGAATCCTTGCCTTCGCCGTTTACGCGGCTTAATGAGTAATGCATGAGCCTGACCCGTCTCAATATCGAAGCGTTTCGCAACATTCAGTCCGCACAGTTAATCCCCGCACCTGGGATTAACTTGATTTATGGCCAAAATGGCAGCGGCAAAACCAGTATTCTTGAGGCGATTTATTTCCTCGGTATGGGGCGTTCGTTTCGCAGCCATTTATCCCAACGAGTGATTAATAACGACGACGATAAGTTAACACTCTTTGCGACCTTAAATTTAGCGCGCGGTGACAGCAAAATCGGTTTGCGCCGATTTCGTAGTGGTGAGACCGAAGTGAGAATCGACGGCGAAAAAGTCAAACGTCTGTCGACATTAGCCGAAACGTTACCTATTCAAGTGATCACTCCTGAAAGCTTTTCTTTACTGTTTGAAGGCCCAAAATCCCGTCGACAATTTATCGATTGGGGCGCATTTCATGCTGACCCACAGTTTTATGGCGCTTGGACGAATGTTCGCCGCGTTCTTAAACAAAGAAATCAATTACTTAGAAATGGCTCAGCCTACAGTAATATTCAATTTTGGGACCAAGAGTTTGTGCGTTATGCCGAGCAGGTTACAGAAATACGAAACCATTATGTAGACTCGTTAAATGAGCTACTTAAGGGTATAATCGGGGAGTTTTTACCGAGTGTAGATGTGAAGGTTTCATTTACGCGCGGCTGGGATAGTAAAACGGATTTTGCAGAACTACTCGAAAACCAATATTCCAGAGATTTGGCCACAGGTCATACCGTCAGCGGTCCCCATAAAGCTGACCTTAGACTTCGTGTAGGCACTTTGCCGGCGCAGGATGCCCTGTCCCGTGGTCAATTGAAATTATTAGTCTGTGCACTGCGTATTGCACAGGGAAAGTTGCTCAAACAACAAATAGATAAACACAGTATTTATCTTGTGGATGATCTTCCGTCCGAGTTGGATGCACAGCATAGGCAGCTATTGCTTAAGCAGTTAACGGATACCGGAGCACAAGTTTTTGTGACCGCCATCGATCCTGCTGCAATAGTCGATTCGTTACACACGCCTCCCAGTAGGATGTTTCATGTGGAACAGGGACGTGTAACGGTAATTGAATAACCATTGAGAGAATAATATGTCAGAGAATAGTTACGATTCTTCGAGTATTAAGGTCCTTAAGGGCCTTGATGCAGTACGTAAGAGACCTGGGATGTATATTGGTGACACCGACGACGGTACGGGTCTACATCATATGGTGTTCGAAGTAGTCGATAACTCTATCGATGAAGCCTTAGCCGGCCACTGCAGCGATATTACCATTACTATCCATGTCGATGGTTCGGTTTCTGTTAAGGATGACGGCCGTGGTATTCCGGTCTCTATCCATGAGGAAGAAGGCGTATCGGCAGCAGAAGTTATCATGACGGTATTGCATGCCGGCGGTAAGTTCGACGATAACTCCTATAAAGTGTCTGGCGGTCTCCACGGTGTGGGTGTATCGGTTGTAAACGCTTTATCTAAAAAGCTGCAAATGACTATTCGTCGTGCAGGCAAAGTGTACGAGCAGTTTTATACTCACGGTGTGCCTGATGCGCCAATCAAAGAGATTGGTGATGCGACTAAAACCGGTACCGAGATCCGTTTTTGGCCAAGTGAAGATACCTTTAGCGATGTCGAGTTTCACTTTGAAATTTTGGCAAAGCGCGTGCGCGAACTGTCATTCCTTAACTCAGGCGTAGGTATTCGTCTGGTTGATGAACGTGACAACAAGAATGAATTCTTTAAATACGAAGGCGGTATTAGCGCATTCGTAGATTATTTGAACCGTAATAAAACCCCCGTCAACAAAGACGTATTCCACTTTATGCAAGAGCGTGAAGATGGCATTACCGTTGAAGTGGCTATGCAGTGGAATGACGGTTATCAAGAAAATATTTTCTGTTTTACCAACAACATTCCACAGCGTGATGGTGGTACTCACTTAGTCGGTTTCCGTAGTGCGTTGACACGTAACCTCAACAGCTACATGGAAAACGAAGGCTATAACAAGAAAGGCAAAACTAGCGCGACTGGCGACGATGCCCGTGAAGGTTTGACTGCCGTTATCTCTGTTAAAGTGCCTGATCCTAAGTTCAGCTCGCAAACCAAAGATAAACTGGTTTCTAGTGAAGTGAAAACCGCGGTTGAACAAACCATGGGTGAGAAGCTGAACGATTATCTGCTGGAAAACCCAGCCGATGCTAAGTTGATTGTCGGTAAGATTGTCGATGCAGCCCGTGCCCGTGAAGCGGCGCGTAAAGCCCGTGAAATGACCCGTCGTAAAGGCGCACTCGATTTAGGTGGTTTGCCAGGTAAGCTGGCCGATTGCCAAGAAAAAGATCCTGGTCTTTCAGAAATTTACATAGTGGAAGGTGACTCTGCTGGCGGTAGCGCTAAGCAGGGACGTAACCGTAAAAACCAAGCGATTCTGCCACTGAAAGGTAAAATTCTAAACGTTGAGAAAGCCCGCTTCGATAAGATGTTGTCTTCTCAAGAAGTGGCCACACTGATCACGGCGCTTGGCTGTGGTATTGGTCGCGACGAATATAACCCAGATAAAACCCGTTATCACAACATCATCATCATGACGGATGCTGACGTCGACGGCTCGCACATTCGTACCTTGCTGTTGACCTTCTTCTTCCGTCAAATGCCTGAATTGATTGAACGTGGTTATGTGTATATTGCTCAGCCACCACTATTTAAAGTGAAAAAGGGCAAGCAAGAACAGTATTTGAAAGACGAGCCAGCATTGACTCAATATCTCACGACTCAAGCATTGGATGGCACTATTGTGTACCCAACTCAAGGTGCGATTGGTATGTCAGGTGAGCCGTTAGAGCGTTTAGTGACTCAGTATCGTGAAGTGGAAGCCATTGTTGCCCGTTTAGAGCAGCGCTATCCAACGCACATTACTAACCGTATGCTTTACCACCCAATGATCACCAACGATATGTTGGCCGATGAAGGCAAGATGAAAGAGTGGATCGATGCCTTTATCCATGAGCTGGTGGAAATGGAAAGCAGCGGCGTACTGTATTCTGCTGAGCCGATTCTCGATCCTGAGCGTAAAGTGTATCTGCCTAAGATCACCATTCGTAAACACGGTATCGATACTAACTATTTGTTTACTTATGACTTCTTCCAATCAAGCGATTATCAACGTATCGGTAAGTTAGGTGCGGCCTTGGATGGCATGATTGAAGAAGGCGGCTATGTACAACGCGGCGAACGTGTTAAAGAGGTCGGAAGCTTCCTTGAAGCCCTAGATTGGACGATTTCTGAAGCCAAACGCGGCTTATACATTCAACGTTATAAAGGATTGGGTGAGATGAACCCTGAGCAATTGTGGGAAACTACAATGGATCCTGAATCACGCCGTATGTTGCAAGTCACGATTGATGACGCCGTGGGTGCCGATCAGTTGTTCACTTGTTTGATGGGTGACCAAGTTGAACCTCGCCGTGAGTTTATCGAAGCGAACGCATTGAACGTGGCTAACTTAGACGTGTAGTGCTAGATGCGCAATGCGTGTTAGTACGTGAATGATTAAGGGAAAGCCAAGGCTTTCCCTTTTTTATTTCTATGATTTATCTCTTCTATCGATCAATACCCGCTTCATCAGCTGCAACAATTTCAGTCTCAGCTTTAGCCGCACTCATCCACGCCTGCATTTCCGGACAGCTGATCACATGCTGCATATAGGCACTGCTTGCCTGCGAGACTTCAACACCGTAGGTGAGAAAGCGCATGACCACAGGCGCAAACATCATGTCGGCAATCGACCATTGGCCAAATAACCAAGTACCTTCCGCATGTGATGGGGCGAACTCGGCCATTTGTGCTGACCAAATCGCATCGATGCGCTCAATGTCTTTGCGGACCGCATCAGTGAGCTCAACATAACGGCTCGCACGTATGTTCATTGGTAGAGCGTTACGCACGGCATTAAAGCCAGAATGCATTTCACTGGCAATCGATCTAGCCTTGGCTTTTTGTTTAGGATCTTGCGGCCATGCACTACCGGCAAGATAGGTGTCGTTGAGGTATTCGCAAATCGAGAGTGAATCCCATACCGTGATATCGCCATCGACTAATGTCGGTACTTTTAACGTCGGCGAAATGATTTTTAGTTGCTGATAAAAGCTGTCGGTATCGAGTTGCAGTAATACTTCGTTGAACTGCACGCCAGATTTCGCGGCCATTAACCAAGCCCGCAGTGACCAGCTAGAGTAGTTTTTATTGCCAATATAAAGATCCATTGTTTGTCCTTGAGTGAAATGCCGAGTGTTTCTGCAAAGCTACTATATGGGCTCATTTCACCTATGACTAATGAATATTTTACCCTTTCTACATCCGCTAATACGCGTCATTTCTCTTGAGCTTTCGAATCACTTTTATTGAATTTAAACCACTCACCGCATTGGGATAATTTAAGCATATCTTAATTACTTCGTTCGATGGAACTCGTCGGGATGAAGACTAACTGATGAGAACTGTGGATGTGGCTTCGAGTGATCTATCCGGCGAGCGTGCTGATATTAATGTTACCAGCTGTGGTAAACGCCGATGAGGCTAATAAGTTATTGAACATGTGTAAGGCCTGCCATGGCGAGTCTGGCGTGAGTCGTTTTGAGCATATTCCTAACATTGGATGGCAAAACTCGGATTACCTGTTGAAGCAGCTTCGAGCCTTTAAGACGGGAAATCGCCAAGATCCCACTATGACTAAAGTCGCCCAATTGTTGAGCGAGGCTGATATGCAGCAGATGGCGGATTACTTTTACCTCGGAAAGGGCAAATAACATGGATCTTAATCGTCGGATTTTTATTAAAGGAGCGGTAGCGACGTCTGTGTTATCAGCTTTACCCGTTAAGTGGGTATTTGCCGATCTGCTTCCCGCAGCCGTCACTCCTCTGGATATATCAGCATTAACTTGGACTAAGGCAGAGGAGTTGCCGAGTTATTTCAAAGTATTAAACACTCATCCACTGAATGCGTTTCCACCGGAGCATAAACTTGCTCCTGCTGTGACGCCAGCAGATGCCTCATTTATCCGTTGGAATGGCATAGTGCCTGATTTTAAGGCGCTTGATGCTAAGACTTGGACTTTTAAAGTGGATGGCGAGTCCGTTGCTACCCCGAAAACCTACACAATCGATGAGCTCAAGCGCCGCTTTAAGCATTATACATTACAGTTACTGATTGAATGTGGTGGCAATAGCCGTTCAGGCTTCTTTCCTAGCACTAAAGGCAATCAATGGAATAATGCTGGGGTATTTTGCTCCGAGTGGACGGGTGTGTTAGTGAGTGACGTGCTTAAGGATTGCGGTATTAAAGCCGATGCTGTTTACACGGGTCATCACGGTGTTGATCGGCATTTGAGTGGTAAAGGTGAGGCGATTTCACGCGGTGTGCCAATAAAGGCGGCGCTCGAAGAGCTTGGACTCATTGCATGGTCGATGAACGGTGAGGACATTCCTTATCTACATGGATATCCCTTACGTATTGTGTTTGGTGGCCGGCCGGGATCCGTTTCGCAAAAAGCGGCGACGGGGATCAGTGTGCGCAATAAAGTGCATGATGGACATAAAATGGAAGCGCCAGCGTATCAACTCCCTAAGTATCCGATAGCGCCAGGTGAGTCCGTTGACAATAAAGACTACCGAATCATTGAAGAAATGATAGTGAAGTCCTTGATTACCGAGCCTCAATCCGGAACCGAATTAGCTGTGGGTCAGAAGATAGCCATCGCAGGCCATGCTTGGGCGGGATTGCGGGAAGTCGTTAAAGTGGAAGTGAGTTATGACTATGGAACCCGCTGGTTTACCGCTGAGTTAGAAAAACCTAAAAACGTAGCCGCATGGCAGCAGTGGAAGATTGAATTGCAATTACCGTCGCAGGGATATTATGAAATCTGGGCAAAAGCGACAGATAATCAAGGTGATAGTCAGCCAGTAGTACAGCCACAATGGAATCCTAAGGGATATATGTTTAATGGTTGCCATCGTATTGCCGTTAGGGTGGTGTAATGAGAGTGCTGAACAAGCTATTTATTTTTCTTGGGCTAGTGGCATCCAGTATTTCGCTAGCCGCTGAGTATCCAGTGGACCCTAAATCGGGTTTGATCATGGCTCCTGGCTGGGAGTTAGTGAATTATCAGTGTAATGCTTGCCATACCAGCATGATAGTCGTGCAAAATCATGGCGATAAAGCCTTTTGGAAAGAGACTCTGCAGTGGATGGTAGACACTCAAGGCCTGTGGGACTTGTCGGATACTTGGGAGCCGACCTTGAGTTATCTAAGCACTTATTATGGTCAAGCTGAAATGGATATGGCGCTTTTTAGGCGTCTTCCCTTAGAACCTAGCCTGCCGCCTTCGCTCGTTAATTCTGTCTCTAAGGAAACTAAATGAAAGCTCTTATCTTAAGCTTTATTGCGCTATGTGGCTTATCCGCAGAGGTCTTTGGAGCGGTTTATCAAGCAGATAGTGAACGTGGTCTGGCGTTGGCTACGGCTCAGTGTGAGTCGTGTCATGGTAATGCAGTGATCGCTATGGCCAAGCAATTCCCAAACTTGAAGGGACAGAAAATCGCTTATCTCAATAAACAGCTCGTCGATTTTAAAGTAGGTTTACGACTCGATCCTTTGATGCAAGCACAGGCCAGCGCGTTAAGCTCTGAGCAATTGCAAGATGTGGCACTATTTTATAGCCAGCAAGTTACACCGAACCTAAGTGCGGATTAGCATTATTGTGGGGACTATTTGAATGAAGTCGAATGTGGCTTGCTAGGAATGCGGGATGATGTTTCTTGGCCGCGATGATGAAGCGGCCTGTTAACCTAGACTGCGTTGTAAGCGATAGAAGTAGTCATGCCATTCTGCTTGCGCCGTTGCGGCTTGTTCATCGTCGACTAATTCGAATTTAACTGTTTGCCCTGGGCGAGTTTGGGCAAGCTTCCAAAGATCGGCTTCAATAATCACGGCTATTTGAGGATGACTGCTGGTGGTCTGCGCATCGGCAAGTAACACGAGTGGTTGCCCTGAAGCGGAGACTTGAACCACTCCGGGCGTGACTGTGTGTGATTGCACAGGGAATGGTTTTGCCAATGTTAACGTATCACCTTTGAGTATTGCACTCGCACGATCACTTTCAGCTGAAAGTTGCCACTGTGTTTGCCAGAATGTTTGCTGAGATTTCAACGAGAAGGCTTGAGTGTGCTTGGTCGCGAGTGCGCGAATATGCCCATCCCAACTTTTTTGAATTGCGCCAACTTGCCTTCTTAGTGGATGAGCTGAACCTAAGGTCAGGCGATCGCCCGCTTCTAATGCGCGGCCATGAAATCCACCGATACCTGAGGATAAATCGGTAGCGGCAGAATTCATCACTAGCGGTACTTTAACGCCGCCATCAACGGCAATATAAGCACGCATGCCTTTATTTCCCCCTCTAAGACTGAGTTTTTGCCCTGCCTTAATGGAGTAACGCCAGCCGCAAACTATGGGCTTATTGTCTATACGAGCATCGAAATCGGCACCGGTTAAGGCAATCCAAGCGTCGCGTTTAAACAAAAAAATCGATTGGCCGAAGGTCAATTCTAATACGGGTGTGTTATCTGGGTTTGATAATAGGCGGTTTGCTAAACACAGGGCAGGTCTATCTAAGGCGCCAGCTTGGGTTACACCTAAATGTCGGTATCCCATGCGTCCGAGATCTTGAACTGTGGTTAGTGCACCCGCTTTTATTACCTCGATCATCAAATATTCCGTCGTTAGCTGGCGAGTATGTCGTGAATGACTTAAAGGGAGACGAAATACGTATCACTTTATGAATGGTGGACATATTGTCAGCTAAATGATGCAAGAATGTAAGTTTTTTGAGGTTTCAAGTTGTAACCAAGATTGTCTTTATAAAGGCAGCAATAGCGGGATTGTAGACGTCAGAAATGAATTGAATATGTTACACTTAAGCAAGCCATTAGCATGTCTGCAACGTGTTTATATATAGCTTTAGCGGATCAAAATGGATTTATTATGGGCAATATTTAACAGACTTTTTAACAATTATTTATAATGACAGGTTGATGCTTCTTGATTAAATCACTTTTTAATAAGCTCTTTAATATTCGCGATACAGCGACGGTTGAGAGGCCCAAAAGTTTTTCAACCACTGACTTAGGTAAGTCGCTTGAACCTGCGCGAAAGCCAGCTAAACCTCTCGAAGACATTAGTGTGGTATCTGTGGATTTAGCCGCACTCTTTTATAGTTTGTTGTTTCCAACACGGGTTAAGGACACTGGCGGTGTAGCTAATAATCTTGAACGTCGAGTCATGGCGGAGATAGAGCAGGCATTGGCATCGCCACAAGTGATCGCCGAAAAAGTGCTAAAGCTACCGTCAAAGGTATTGGAGCTAGATCGTAAGCTGGCCGATCCTCAGTTTGATATAAAGGATCTATTAGCGCTTATTGAGCGAGATCCTTTACTGAGTATTGAGGTACTTAAGCTATGTAACTCCCCTGCGTTTAAACGTAGCGATAAGGATATCACCAGTTTACAACAGGCTTTGGTACAGCTTGGTCGTGAACAGTTAAGAAAGTTTGTCACCACTTGTCTAGTGCGTGAAATGTTGGATATCAAGCCAATTTATTTTCGTCGTTTCGGCGCTGAAATTTGGCGCCACTCGATGCAGGTCGCCTTTCTCGCCAGTGAGTTAAGCGATGAAGATCAAGATACGGCTTTTTTATTGGGCTTATTGCATGATGTCGGCAAGCTGGCCATTTTCAAAATGCTCCTCGATGCGTTTGTGCAGGCGGAGCCGGGAGAGCAGCCTAATTCTGGGTTATTTAGACAAGTGATGACGACGAAATCGTTAACCTTAAGTTCATTGCTCGCTAAGCATTGGCGGCTACCCAATACCTTTGAAACAGAATTAGACAAGCTCGCAAGTGTGAACTCGCGCCCGCAAGCTGGGCTCGCCGCTGTGGTATGGCGGGCGAATGTGATCAGCGAGATTTCTATGCTGCATCAAGCAGGGCAATTGTCTCCTGAAATATTGGCGAATTTACTGCAGCAAGTTAACTTAGATCAAACTCAATTTGATGGCTTACATCAAAAACTGACGCAGTTCTGATTGGGCAGCTTATGAAATCAGGACAATAAAAAACGCGCTATTGAGCGCGTTTTTTATAAAGCGATAATTTTAAAAGCTTTAGTATCATTATTGCAGTAGTGATATATCCGCGACGTGCAGGAACTGCTCGCGTAGATTATTCAACAATGCTAAACGATTGTTTTTCAGCGCTTCATCATCTGCCATTACCATCACATCTTCGAAGAACTGATCCACGCTTTCACGTAGGCCAGCTAACAAGGTTAAGGCTTGTTGGTAATCGGCATTGGCAAACAATGGTGCCAGCAGTGGTTGTAGCTCGTTCAACTTGGCCGCTAATGCTTGTTCTGCGGCTTCAGTTAACAGACTCGCATTGATCGTTGTCGGTAAAGCACCTTCAACCTTAGCCAGAATGTTGGATACACGTTTGTTCGCTGCCGCAAGTGCACTAGAAGCTTCTAGGCTTCTAAAGTGTGATACCGCATTGATACGGCTATCAAAATCAGCTGGGCGTGTTGGGCGACGTGCTAGCACTGCTAAGATCACATCAACACCAATGCCTTTATCTTGATACCAAGCGCGGAAGCGTGCCATTAAGAACTCTAACACTTCATCGCTTGCATTGGCGTTGCTTAAGTTAGTGCCATGCAGTGCTTGTGCTTTAGCAATAAGAACAACTAAATCAAGTGGTAGCTTGTTTTCTACTATGATACGTAGTACGCCAATTGCTGCGCGGCGTAGGGCAAAGGGATCGGCTGCACCTTTAGGAGCTTGGCCAATACCAAAGATACCGACTAAAGTATCTAGCTTGTCTGCTAATGCAACTGCGCAAGATACACCTGCACTTGGCACAGTGTCACCAGAAAACTTAGGCTTGTATTGCTCTTCCATCGCAACTGCAACGGCTTCGGTTTCACCATCGAGGCGGGCGTAATGCATGCCCATAGTGCCTTGAGTGTCGGTAAATTCCATCACCATATTGGTCATCAAATCGGTTTTAGATAACAAACCTGCACGGGCTGCATCAACCGCATTCGCGCCAGTTTGCTCTGCAATAAAGGCGGCTAGGGCAGATATACGATTTACTTTGTCTTTTAATGTACCCAGCTGCTGTTGGAACAAGACTGTTTCTAAGCTAGGTAAACGTGATTCCAGCGTGTGTTTTTTATCGGTATTAAAGAAGAATTCGGCGTCGGCAAGACGTGGACGAACGACTTTCTCGTTACCAGAGATAATTTGCGCAGGATCTTTTGATTCTATGTTGGCCACAAAGATAAAGTTTGGCAGTAACTTGCCCGCGTCATCAAAGACTGGGAAATATTTCTGATCGCCCTTCATGGTGTAGACCAAAGCTTCTGACGGTACGGCTAGGAATTTTTCTTCGAAGCTGGCGGTCAATACCACTGGCCATTCAACCAAAGAGGCGACTTCTTCAAGTAGGCTATCTTCGATATCGGCTGTACCACCAATCTTAGCGGCGGCTTTTTCGGCATCGGCTTTGATCAATGCTTTACGGCTTTCGTAATCGGCGATGACTTTGCCTTTTTCTTTCAGGTCGGCAAGGTAGTGATCAGCATGGGCTAATTCAAACTGCTTGAGTCCCATAAAGCGGTGACCGCGAACAGTGCGTGCCGATTTGATACCCAGCAATTCCCCTTCAATCAACTCACTGCCTAACAACATAGTCGCGGTGTGCACAGGGCGAATAAATTGGGTTTTATTATTACCCCAACGCATTGGCTTAGGAATGGGCAATTTATCGAGTGCACGTTGAGCCATAGCAGCGATCAAACTTTTCGTTTCGACGCCTTCAACTTTAGCGTTATGGACTAACCATTCGCCTTTATCAGTGACTAAACGTTCGGCTTGTTCAACTGTAATACCATTACCACGTGCCCAACCTTCGGCGGCTTTAGTTGGCTTACCTTCAGCATCAAAGGCTGAGCTCACGGCAGGACCGCGTTTCTCAACCACTTTGTCGGCTTGTGCAAGCGCAAGTTCAGTGACGTTAATCGCCAGACGACGTGGCGCTGCGTACCAAACTGCTGAGCTAAATGCTAAATCGGCTTTGGTGAGTTCTTCGGTAAAGTTAGCTAAAAAGGATTCAGCCAGTTTACGCAGTGACTTAGGTGGTAACTCTTCTGTGCCTAACTCTATGAGTAAGTTTTCAAAATTCATGTTTTTACCTCTACTTACACATTGGGAAGCCAAGCGCTTCGCGTGCCTGATAATAAGATTCAGCGACCGCTTTCGCCATAGTACGAACGCGTAAGATGTAGCGTTGGCGCTCGGTCACTGAAATTGCATGGCGGGCATCGAGTAAGTTGAAGGCGTGCGAGGCTTTCATCACTTGCTCGTAAGCGGGCAGAGGTAAAGGTTTTTCCAGTGACAATAAATGCTGACACATTTTTTCGCACTGATCGAACAGGGTGAACATAAAGTCTACATCGGCGTGCTCGAAGTTATAGGTCGATTGCTCGACTTCGTTTTGATGGAACACATCGCCATAGGTGATGCGACCCAGTGGACCATCGGTCCAAACGAGATCATAAACGCTATCAACACCTTGGATATACATAGCCAGACGCTCTAGGCCATAGGTGATTTCACCTGTGACTGGGCTGCATTCGATGCCGCCAACCTGTTGGAAGTAAGTAAACTGAGTTACTTCCATACCATTAAGCCAGATTTCCCAGCCTAAGCCCCAAGCACCTAGTGTTGGTGATTCCCAGTTATCTTCAACAAAGCGGATATCGTGGATTTGAGTATCGATACCCAGCGCTTGCAGTGAGCCTAAATACAGCTCTTGAATATTGTCAGGTGAAGGCTTCAACACGACTTGGAATTGGTAGTAGTGCTGCAGACGGTTAGGGTTTTCACCGTAACGACCGTCCGTAGGGCGGCGCGATGGCTGCACATAGGCACTGCTCATAGGTTCTGGCCCTAGAGAACGTAGGAAAGTTTGTGGGTGGAATGTTCCCGCGCCGACTTCCATATCTAGAGGTTGAACGATTGCACAGCCTTGCTGTGCCCAATATTCCTGCAGGGTGAGAATGAAACCCTGAAATGTTTTTACGTCGTGTTTTGTCGTCATGTCTACTTGTCTACTGCCGTCAGCCTGAATAGAAAATGGGTTCGATTATACCTTGTAGATATCTGCTTATGTAGGTTATTTTTTACCTTCTTAATTAAAACAATAAGGTTATATACCATGGAAGAGATCCGTTGTGGCTGGGTAAGTGATGATCCCTTGTATCGTGAGTATCATGACAAAGTGTGGGGGCGGCCGGTTTATGATCCTAAGGAGCTGTTTGCTAAGTTGTGTTTAGACGGTCAACAGGCCGGATTATCGTGGATTACGATCCTGAAGAAACAGCAAAACTATGAGCAGGCCTTTGCCAATTTTGAACCAGAAGTGATTGCTGGCTTTGATGAGGCGAAAGTGGAGGAACTTATGTTGAATCCCGGCATAGTGCGCAATCGCTTGAAGGTGAACTCTATCATCAAGAATGCCAAAGGATATTTGGCCTATACTGCCGATGGGAAGGATTTCTCTGCATTCTTATGGAGCTTTGTTGGGGGTAAGCCCATAGTGAATCAGTTTACTGCTATGTCGCAGGTTCCAGCACAAACGCCAGAATCTGAAGCCATGTCAAAAGCGTTAAAGAAGCTTGGATTTAATTTCGTCGGCCCAACAATTTGTTATGCCTTTATGCAGGCGGTGGGTATGGTGAATGACCACCTTGTAGAGTGTATTTCCTACCAGGCCTGTGTTGATTCCTGTGCCGGTCAGCATAACTGCGAACATCAGTAATCGCTCATCTTGCTGATGTGATGTAGGACAGTACTCATAGCAATATTTGAGTTCTTGTCCATATGCACAATAAACAATGCACAAAATGTAAAAAAGCATGTTCCACGTGGAACATGCTTTTATCTTTATTGGTGATATCTGGTTAATCCAAATAATTAAAACAGGAAAGCGAATCTCCCATTCTAGCCTTGATGATAGAGTTTAGATTTTCTCAAAGAAAAATGGCTTACGTTTTTTCTTATCCCCATTAAGCTCATTCATCGTCTCAGCATCAAAAAGCTTACCGTTGACCATGGTATAAGTGACTTTATCTGTAACGCGAATATCGGCTAATGGATCACCATCAATAACGATTAAGTCTGCGAGCTTACCTTCTTTAATCGAGCCTAGCTGTTGTTCCATACCAAAGGTTGTCGCAGGATTAATGGTGGCCGTTTTCAATACTTCCATATTGCTCATGCCGCCTTGGGCGAACATCCACATTTCCCAATGTGCCGCTAAACCTTCACGCTGACCGTGGGCGCCAATATTAGGGTGGACCCCTAACTTATTGAGCTCGTTAGCCACTTTAGCAACATTGAAATGATTGTAGTGGCCATCTGGAGCATGCGGGCGTCGCATTGATCTCGCCTGTAATATATCGGCGGGGACATACATGGACAAGCGTGGATGTGCCCATACATCAGTTTTGTCGTACCAGTAGTTTTCGCCTGAAATACCACCATAGGCGACCACTAAGGTTGGAGTGTAACCGACTTTAGTTTGGCTCCAGAATTGTTTGATGTCGTTATAAATCGCCGCAACTGGCAGAGAGTGCTCAACCGTTGTATGGCCATCGGCGACCATAGTGAGATTGTGTTGCAGCAAACTGCCACCCTCAGGCACGACCATCATTTCGAGTTCACGTGCGGCAGCGATGACTTGCTGCCTCTGGTTACGTCGCGGTTGGTTGTAGCTTTTTACGCTAAACGCCCCGACTTTTTTCAGACGTTCAAGATGAAACTTGGCATCATCGAGGGAGTCTATGTGCGATGTGTAGCCAGGCGCATTGGCACCATACAATATGGTACCAGTAGAGAAAATACGTGGGCCAACTATGTGTCCTGCTTTTTGCTGTTCAGAAGCGGCAAAAATTTCTGTCGTGTCATTCGAGGGATCGTGAATCGTGGTGACACCCAAGGAAAGGCCAGAATACAGCGCCCAGTTCTGTTGTGGCACAATTTCATCATCTGCTTGCGGTCCATGGGCGTGGGCATCGAATAGCCCTGGCATGATCGATTTTCCTTTGATGTCGATGATCTGTGCATCTTTTGGAATCGCGATATTGGCATCACCTACGGCCACAATACGATTGTCTTTGACTATGACCACGCCATTATTGATGACTTGGTCATTTTCCATTGTAATTACTTTGCCACCGATGAAGGCGATTGTTCCACGTGGAACATCTGCCTTTTCGGTAAAGCCTAAATTGATAATACTTGGTTGAGCCTTTTCATCTTTATTGAGATATTGAGTATCAACCTTGGCTTGATAAAGTTCGGGGCCAAGCGTCCAATACAGTTGGTTGCTTTTACTGTTCCAACTGATACTTTCACCCGCACGGACACTCAATTGGCTTACGGGTAGATTGTTGGCATTGGGTCCAATCTCTACAGTTTCGCCGTGTTTAGCAAATGGAGTCACCCAAACCTTAAAGCGTTCGGCGAAGGCGAGTTGCTCACCATCGGGTGAAACCCTAAACTCAGTCGCATGCTTACTGCTGTAATGAACTCGCTTATCGAAGCCATCTAAGTTGATAGATGATAACTGTGGCGTTTCATCTTCGCTGCTATTCATAAAAAAGACGCGATCGGCATTGGCACCGAATTGAGCTTGGTAGCCATCGGCACTGATTTTCTTATTTTGTTTGCCTTTGATATCGACTTTATATAGTCCAGGCTCCTGCGACCAAGTTCTTGGTGTGAGGTTACCACCTTGGGTTTTACGATACACCACAAGTTCACCATCGGGTGAAAAGGTGGGTTCTACGTACTTTCCTGGCTCAGATGTTAGCTGCTTAGGTTTGCCACCTTTGGCACTAATGACTTGCACTGTTCCTTGTTCTTGGTCATTCCAAGTGGTGAAAACAATATTTTTGCCATCGCGTGACCATTGGGGATACAGTTCTTCAATCCCATTATTGAGTTCAGTTAAGCGCGACATTTTTCCATCGGGTAATGATTTTAACCAAATCTTACCCAGCGCTTCGAAGGCCACTTTACTGCCATCGGGAGAGACCTGCGCCATACGTAGCATTTTGACATCGAAAACATCTTTATCTATATCTTGCTTAAAGCGCACTGAGGGTTGTACTGCTAACTCAGTTTTTACGCTAAAGGGGATATCTGTGAGTGTTTTGCTGGCAACATTCAGGCGGTTAATCTTTCCCTTCGCCCAGAAGAAAATATCCTTGTTATCTTGAGTCCATGCCATTGTCGGATAGACACCATGAATCGCCCAAGTCTCTTGCATATCACGGCCTAGTTCGCCAAACAGTTTAGTGGTTTCACCAGACTTGAGGTCGAGCAGGTAGAGTGACGAATTAAAATCATCGCGCTTTATATAGGCGAGCTTAGTGCCATCAGGACTCGGGGTTGGTCGAATTGCGCCACCGGTACCTTCAATCAAAATTTCAATGTCACCGGTTTGGGTATCATAACGTTTGATTTTGTAGATACCGTTAACTGAGTCCTTTGAATAGTGGAATGTTTTGCCTGGCGTATCATCTTGGCTAAAGTAGATATAACGGCCATCGGGCGAGTACGCGGGTTCGCCTAAATCTTTCTGATCATTTGGGCGTTCAGTTAGTTTGACGCCTTCGCCGCCCGCTACGTGGTATAGCCACACTTCACCCGCACCTAAACTGCGGCTGGCGGTAAAATGCTTACGTGCAACAAGATACTGAGAGTCAGGGCTCCAAGCGGGACTGTTTAGCAGCCTGAATGTTTCTTGGGTGACAGTTCGTGGATTGCTGCCATCGGCATCCATGATCCAAATGTTGTCGCCGCCATCGGCATCTGAGGTAAATGCTATGTGTTTGCCATCTGGGCTATAGACGGGCTGCATCTGCCAAGCAATACCTTGGGCTAATGGCTTAGCTTCACCGCCTGATACTGGGATTTGATAAATGTCGCCGAGTAAGTCGAAGACAATATGCTTGCCATCTGGACTAACACTAAGGTTCATCCAAGTGCCTTCATTCACATCAATTTTGACTTGCTCTAAGGGCGCATTTGCTGGAGCGTTAACATTCCATTCGGCCTCCTTAGTTTCTACTGCGTTAACGGCGAGGGTATTCATCCCTAGAGCGAGGGCGATATAAAGCGGGGTCAGTTTAGATTTCAACATGTCACTTCCTGTTATCGTTCTTATGGACTGCTTGAGTGGTATTAATTTTAAGATGAACTTTTGTTAATACTCAGTCTAGTTATCGCATAAATAGGAAAGAAGGAAAACGTAAATACTGTTTCAATTGATGACCGAGGGAAGGGAAAAGTAACGGCGATATGGATAAGAAAGCGGGCATAGCAGAAATAGAACCAAGTCACTTGGTTCTATTTACTGAGGAGTATGGATATTTTGCTAAGAGTGGCTGAATAGCTGGGAATAAAATTAGCTTGGAATAACCAGAGTGATCTCATCGCCTAAGTGGATCATGGCATCATTCAATACTCGGCAGGTTACACCACCTCGCCAATCTGGCGTGAGCGCGGCCTCTAAACCGACATGTGCTATTTCCATTTTTTTACAGGGGTCGGTCTCACCCGTTATTTCAAGTCGCAACTCGCCGATCTGTAAATGTTTACCAACATCGGCACTGCTAAATACGAGATCATCAACCAGAAGATTTGCTCTGCGAGTCGTCCAAGGTAAATCTGCCTCGATACTATGGCAGGCCTGTTGCCACTGAATTTTAGAAAGCACAGTGACTTGGCGTTTGCCTGGGCGACCAAACACATCTTTCTCTACGCCACTGAGTTGGGTGACATTGGCACAGAGAACTTCATTCATTGGGCCGCGTTTTACAGTTTTATAGGCAATCGCCAGCAGTTTTGGCATAGTTTCTCACATCCTTTGTTCATGATTAAGTCGTTAACGAATACGACTTAAAGTCCTTTTTTGATCAAATATTGATATGGCGTTTGTGTGGTTTCACTGGCAATTAAGGTGTGATCCATAAATTCACAAAAGCTTGGAATATCGCGCGTCGTAGCAGGATCATCGGCAATGATCAGCAGTGTCTCGCCGGTAGCCATTTGTCTTACGGTTTTACGCACCATCATTACAGGCTCTGGGCAGCGTAAACCAAGAGCATCGAGTCTATGCTGCGCGGTTGAGAAAGCGTCGTTCATATTACCTCTACTGAACGGTTAAGCAGAATTAGCTAATGTTACTCTAGCCCCCATGATAAACCAAGTTGGCGGTTTCAATTTGTGATCTGGTTTTATTGATGTGTTCTATCAATACGAATGTTAGCTATTGAATGTTCCACGTGGAACATGATGACGAATGGGTTTAAAAATTACTCGACGGCTTTATCAACGCTTTGAGATTGAGAGATTGAATGGACATCTGCGGTACTATTCTCAGGTGCTAAATCATTTGCTGCCGCCATAGTTTGTTGCTGCTGTTTGGATGCACGTTTGTAGCTATACATTCGCTGATCGGCTTTATGAATTAAGCTATTGGCTTCTTCATATTCGTAGGGTCCAGTATCAATAATGCCAAAGCTTAAGGAAATATTGTTTAAACTGAGTTTTATTTTTTGATTGAATCGAGTGATGAAATTATCCCGAGCTTGTTCTTCACGGCAGTTAGGCATAATGATACAGAACTCATCTCCACCATATCTAAAGCAATGGTCCTCGGCCCGAGTGATTTCTTTAATCGCTTTTGCTACAGCGCGCAGTACTTCATCCCCAGATCTATGGCCTTGGGTGTCGTTGAATGACTTAAAATCATCTACGTCTAAGTAGATCACGCTGACGGGTTCTGCACGCCTTTGGGCGGCCCTGAGTATGCGCGTTGCCGTTTCTTGTAAATGCCTAACGTTAAGCAGGCCTGTTAAGGGATCGGTTTGCGACAGTTCTTCTAACTGCTGTGTCCGCTCTTTGACTTTGCTTTCCATGCTTTGGGCATATTTTTCGGCTTTATCCTTAGCGTTCTCAATCTCGGATACTAAGCTGCGAATATAAGTATCAAATACCAGCGTGACATCAAACAGCACCAGTTTATCAATCGCGACACGGATACATTCGCCTTGATGTGTATCTTGCACTGAACAGTTGATCACGGCGTAGATAAGCTCTTTTAGCGTGTGTACCGCAGACAGGTAAAGCTTAGGCTCAACACCAATGCGTTTATGGACCAACCCAATCCGCAGGCGATTGTTTACGTACTCAAGATCATAAACACCATTAAATAAATCGAGCACATATCTTCTCTGTGCGGTACGTAAGCGGGCAAGGGTGTCTGAGTCTCCGATCAGCAGCGCAATTTCTGAAACGCTGGTTTGTAAGCCATAAAAGTCATCGACGATTTTATCTATGTTTTCTTCAATGATGGGCTTAAAGGATTGCAGGGCCTTTACGTCCGCCCCAGTAAAAGAGAAGAGCGCCTTACGAGACTCGATCTCCAGCTCAGTGATCCGCATTTGTTCGAAAAGGGTCTGTTCCGTTTGTAGCATCAGGCATTCCTCTTGTAAAACAACGAATTGCATCCTTGCACTACACTGTCTAGATTTGGCTGATGATTGCTTGCCTGTTGTCGTCCACAATAGCCAGTGATGCCCTTGTAGTTAAGTTGATAACGGACTGATTTTCAAATGAACAGCAGAAGAAATGAGAAATATTAATATTTACGCTGGCAGAAAATTTGGCATAAAAAAGCCGGAACAAGTTCCGGCTTTGACCATTATTCGAGTAACGAATTAAACGCGTTCAAACACGGTTGCGATACCTTGGCCTAAACCAATACACATGGTCGCTAACCCTAAGGTCGCGTCTTTGTCTTCCATTAAGTTGATCAGCGTCGTAGAGATACGAGCGCCTGAACAACCCAGTGGGTGACCTAGTGCAATTGCGCCGCCGTTGAGGTTGATTTTGTCATCAACCACATCTGCTAAACCTAAATCTTTCACACAAGGTAAAGACTGAGCAGCAAACGCTTCGTTAAGTTCAATCACATCTAAATCGGCAACGGTAATACCGGCACGAGCCAGTGCTTTTTGCGTGGCTGGCACTGGGCCGTAACCCATAATAGCCGCGTCACAACCTGCAACCGCCATTGAGCGAATGCGTGCACGAATTGGCAAGCCAAGTGCGCGCGCTTTAGATTCTTCCATGATCAACATGGCTGAGGCGCCATCAGACAGTGCAGAAGAAGTACCAGCAGTCACAGTACCGTTTACTGGATCAAATACGGGACGCAGTGCAGCCAAAGATTCCATGGTAGTTTCTGGGCGGATCACTTCGTCTTGCAGGACTTTAATTAAGGCGCCGTTAGCATCGTGACCTTCAATGCCATAGATTTCTTTGGCAAAGCGGCCTTCAACCGTCGCAGCATAAGCGCGTTGGTGTGAACGTACCGCAAAAGCATCTTGCTGTTCACGGGTAATGCCGTGCAGTTTACCCAGCATTTCAGCCGTTAAACCCATCATGCCAGAGGCTTTTGCCACGTTGTTAGCAAGACCAGGGTGGAAGTCGACACCATGGCTCATTGGCACGTGGCCCATGTGTTCTACGCCACCAATAATAAAGGTGTCGCCCATGCCAGTCATAATCGCACGTGCAGCTTGATGGATAGCATCCATTGATGAACCACATAGGCGGTTAACCGTCACAGCGCCAGCGGTCTTTGGAATGCCCGCTAATAGCGAAGCGTTACGGGCGATGTTGAAGCCTTGCTCTAGGGTTTGTTGCACACAACCCCAAATCACGTCTTCAATCAGGTTTGGGTCGAGTTGTGGGTTACGCAGCAACAGACCTTTCATTAGTTCGGCAGACAGAGTTTCTGCACGCACATTACGAAATACGCCAGCCTTTGAGCGGCCCATCGGAGTACGGATGCAGTCTACGATAACAGCTTGTTTCATGATTAAATTCCTTTCCCGCTAATTAGGCTTGGTAGTAGCTACCGTTATTGGCTGCTAATGTGCGCATCGCATCTGTGACTTGATACAGACCGCCCAAGTGAGCGTATTTGTCTGCTAAGGCTACAAAATTTGCGACACCCATGGTATCCAAGTAACGGAATACGCCGCCTCTGAATGGCGGGAAACCTAAGCCATAAACTAGGCCCATATCCGCTTCGGCAGGCGATGCGACAATACCTTCTTCTAAACAGCGCACGGTTTCGATGATCATAGGGATCATAGTACGAGCAATAATGTCATCGGCTTCGAATGCTTTTAACTCGCCAAAGGCATCTTTCAATAGGCTGTAGCTCGTTGGATCGACATCTTTCTTCGGCTTGCCACGGCTATCGACTGAATAGACATAGAAACCTTTACCATTTTTCTGGCCAAGACGTTTGTTCTCAAACATCACATCAATCGCGTCAGTACCAGATTTACCCATGCGATCAGGGAAACCTTCAGCCATAACAGCTTGGGCGTGGTGACCTGTGTCTAAACCGACTACGTCGAGCAGGTAAGCTGGACCCATTGGCCAACCGAATTGTTTTTCCATCACTTTATCGATTGCGGCAAAGTCGCCACCTTCGGCAAGTAAGCCGTTAAAGCCTGCAAAGTAAGGGAAGAGTACGCGGTTAACGAAGAAGCCTGGGCAATCATTAACAACGATTGGGGTCTTGCCCATTTTGCTGGCATAAGCCACAACAGAGGCGATGGTTTCTTCGGAGCTGTGCTCGCCACGGATAACTTCGACCAACGGCATTTTGTGCACAGGGTTAAAGAAATGCATACCGCAGAAACGCTCAGGTTTCTTCATGCTCTTAGCGAGCAAGTTGATTGAAATGGTTGAAGTGTTTGAGGCGATAATTGCATCTTCACTCACATAGCCTTCAACTTCGGCTAAAACCTGTGCTTTGATTTTTGGATGTTCAACAACGGCTTCAACGACAACATCACTGTGTTTAATCGCGGCATAATCTAACGAAGGCGTGATGTTGTTCAGCACTTTGGCCATTTTTTCTGGCGTTGAACGGCCACGGGCGACTTGGGCAGACAGCAGTTTAGCGGCTTCATTGAGGCCTAAATCTAATGCTGGCTGGGCAATGTCTTTCATGACAATCGGTGTGCCTTTGCTGGCGCTTTGGTAAGCGATGCCGCCGCCCATAATGCCTGCACCTAATACGGCCGCGTTGTTGACTTCTTTTGCTGACTTGCCGGCTTTCTTCGCTTTACCTTTAACAAATTGATCATTAAGGAAAATACCGATAAGTGCCTTAGCTACGTCAGTTTTAGCCAGCTTGATAAAGGCTTGATGTTCGATTTGTAATGCTTCAGCACGACCCTTAGTCGATGCTTGCTCAATCACGCTTACAGCAGCCATTGGTGCAGGGTAGTGTTTACCCGCAACCGCAAACACCATGCCTTTGGCTGTGGTGAATGACATCATAGCTTCAAGTTTTGGCAGTGTTAGCGCAGACAGTTTACGGTTACGACGCGCTTGCCAATCCAGCTTTTCAGCTACAGCATCTTTCAGCATTTGAATCGCAGCAGCTTCTAACGCTTGTGGTGCAACCACGGCATCAACAGCGCCGACTTTCAGTGCATCTTCAGCGCGTTGGTCTTTACCTGTGGTGATCCACTCAAGTGCGTTATCTGCACCAATCACACGTGGCAGGCGAACTGTGCCGCCAAAACCTGGGATGATGCCGAGTTTAGTTTCAGGTAAACCGATTTTGGCTGTGGTGTCTGCGATACGGAAATCGGTTGCCAGAATGGTTTCACAGCCGCCACCTAAGGCAAAGCCTTTGATTGCTGATGCAGTAGGGAAAGGCAAGTCTTCGAGTTTGTTGAAGACTGCGTTGGCTTGTTCAACCCAAGAGAGCAATACGGCGTCATCTTGTGCGAACAGGCCTAAAAATTCGGTAATGTCTGCGCCCACAATAAAGGTATCTTTACTTGAGGTCAGCACTAACGCTTTGATATTGGAATCTTGCTTGATGCTGTCTAATGCCGCATCGAGCGAGGCGAGGGTTTCTCTGTCGAATTTGTTCACCGAACCGGGTGCGTTAAAGCACAGCTTGGCAATATTATCCTCGAGTAACTCAACCTGAATTGTAGGACTTTGGTAGATCATTGCTTGCTTCCTTTTGGCTTAAAAGTGATACCCACCATTATGTGTTGGTGCTAGTACGACTCTCTATCTCACAGCAGCTTCGGCCATCATTTGACCAGTTGTGTGCCAGTGTGCTTCGAAATTCGATAAATTACAACACCCAATTTAAACGACTGTTTAATTTCTTGTCGGCTAGAGTGATTTTTCACCTTTGTGATACACTGCACAGAGTGTAGAACACCTAGAATGCGTTAAATCACTTTGCGGATAAATAGGTCTTTGTGGCTGTTTACCTTAGACGTTTAAACGCTGCAGCCATGCTAGGGTTGAACATAACTCTTAAAGATAATCATGATGTTATCGCTTTAATGTTCTTTGTTCCGCGGCCATGTATTTTAGATTGAGTGACAGTTTAGTGTTTTGATTGAATCTGTTGTTCATGATCAGATTAAGAATATGTGAGCAAATTCGGCTCATATTATTAACTTTTATTCATTGCAGGAGATGACAAATGGATCAGTTGGCTCATCACTATCGTGCCCATATTGCCGAGTTAAACCGTCGAGTCGCAGAGATTTTGTCTCGAGAAGCCTTGTCTGGTTTAGTGATCCATTCGGGTCAGCCGCATCGGATGTTTTTGGATGATATCAATTATCCCTTTAAGGCAAACCCGCACTTCAAGGCATGGTTGCCAGTGCTAGATAATCCGAATTGCTGGTTAGTGGTTAACGGCCGTGATAAGCCGCAGCTGATTTTTTATCGTCCTGTGGATTTTTGGCACAAAGTGTCTGATGTGCCTGATATGTTTTGGACTGAGTATTTCGATATTAAGCTGCTGACCAAGGCTGATAAGGTCGCTGAGTTTTTACCGACAGATATCGCCAATTGGGCCTATTTAGGTGAGCATTTAGATGTGGCCGAAGTGCTGGGTTTTACCAGTCGTAATCCCGATGCTGTGATGAGTTATTTGCATTACCACAGAACCACTAAAACCGAATATGAGCTGGAATGCATGCGCCGCGCGAATCAAATTGCGGTGCAGGGACATTTGGCGGCTAAAAATGCCTTTTATAATGGTGCGAGCGAGTTCGAAATCCAGCAGCACTATTTATCCGCCGTAGGCCAGAGCGAGAATGAAGTGCCCTATGGCAATATCATCGCCCTTAACCAAAATGCGGCGATTTTGCATTACACCGCACTTGAACACCAAAGCCCTGCGAAACGTTTGTCATTTCTTATCGATGCCGGCGCGAGTTACTTTGGCTATGCCTCTGATATCACCAGAACCTATGCATTCGAGAAGAATCGTTTCGATGAATTGATCACTGCGATGAACAAGGCACAGCTAGAGCTTATCGATATGATGCGTCCGGGTGTGCGTTATCCCGATTTACACTTGGCCACCCATACAAAAGTCGCGCAAATGCTATTGGATTTTGATTTAGCCACAGGTGATGTCCAAGGTTTGGTCGATCAAGGCATAACCAGTGCTTTCTTCCCACATGGCTTAGGCCACATGTTAGGCCTACAAGTACATGATGTTGGTGGCTTCTCCCACGATGAACGCGGTACTCATATCGCGGCGCCAGAGGCCCATCCATTCCTACGTTGCACCCGCATTTTAGCGCCAAACCAAGTGCTGACCATGGAACCTGGGTTATACATTATCGATACTCTGCTCAATGAGCTTAAACAAGATAGTCGTGGCCAACAGATCAACTGGCAAACGGTTGATGAGTTAAGACCTTTTGGCGGTATTCGTATCGAAGATAACGTCATTGTGCATCAAGATAGAAACGAGAACATGACCCGTGAACTCGGTTTGACCGATTGATCATAGGGTAAAGATTAGGGCGGATGTGTGCTCGAAAGTTATAGCGTTCCCTGTGCAGATATCGTGATTGAAGAAGAGATAAAGCATAGTCGCTTTATCTCTTTTCTGTTTCATTGCGATAGCTTTGAAAAATTTAAGTTAGTACTCACTGACATAAAGCGTGACTATCCCGGCGCAAGCCATTATTGCTCTGCTTTTGTGGCTGGCGCACCGGATGATAGCGTCTTGATTGGTTCGAGTGATGACGGTGAGCCAGCAGGTAGCGCTGGTCGCCCTATGTTAGCTGTGTTGCAAGGGGCGAATATCGGCGAAGTGGGTGCTGTTGTGGTGCGTTATTATGGTGGCACTAAGCTAGGCGTAGGTGGACTGGTTCGGGCTTATACGTCGGGCTTACGGCAAGGTTTGGTTCAATTGCCGACGCGACTTAAACAGTTACGTTATCCCGCCAAGTTGCATTGTGATTATGCGCAGCTGCGCGATGTTGAGCATCTATTACAACAAGTCGATGCCGTGATTATCGATAAGCAATTTGCCGAAGCGGTCGATATTGTGTTTGAGATTGGCAGGCAGCAACAGGCATTACTGTGTGAGTCGCTGGCGACGCTCAGTCAGGGAAGTTTGAGGCCTGAGTTTGAGCTGTGATGCCTGCGTAAATTATGCCAAAATAGCCCAAATGCTGAAAATACCTTTGCAGCCAATGGAATGATTGAACTCGCTTAATGCAATATAAAACCATAATACGAATCATAGGCCTGCTGATTGGTTTATTTTCAATCACTATGCTGCCACCAGCACTGATCGCTGTTTGGTATAACGATGGCGGCGGCACGGCGTTTATGCAGGCATTTTTTGTCAGCCTATTTATTGGTTTCTGGCTCTGGTATCCCAATCGCCACTGTAAAGAAGAATTGCGTACCCGAGAGGGTTTCTTGATTGTGGTCCTGTTCTGGACCGTACTGGGTTCTATCGGTGCTTTACCGTTTATCTTCTCGAGTCAACCCGACCTCAGCTGGACCGATAGCTTCTTCGAATCTTTCTCTGCGTTAACCACCACCGGAGCCACAGTGATTGTCGGGCTCGACTTCTTACCTAAAGCCATTCTGTTTTATCGCCATATGCTGCAATGGCTCGGCGGTATGGGGATTATTGTGCTCGCCGTGGCGATTTTACCTGTGCTTGGCGTCGGGGGAATGCAGCTCTATCGCGCTGAAATACCGGGGCCAGTGAAAGACAGTAAGATGACCCCGCGGATCGCCGAAACCGCTAAGGCACTGTGGTATATCTATTTATTGTTAACTATTTCCTGTGCTACCGCCTATTGGCTGGCGGGCATGAGTGTGTTCGATGCGGTTTGCCATTCATTTTCAACTATCGCTATTGGCGGTTTTTCGACCCACGATGCTAGCATGGGGTATTTCGATAGTTCAGTGATTAACCTTATTTGTGTATTCTTTTTAATCGTTTCTGCGGTTAACTTTAGCGTGCATTTTGCGGCATTTTCGCGGCGAGGAATTAACGTTAGAGTGTATTTTAAAGATGCCGAATTTAAGATGCTGGTGGCGATTCAACTCATTCTTACCGCGATTTGTTTCCTCACGCTTTATCATTCGGGCATTTATGATTCGCCGGAAGAAACCTTAGACCATGCCTTATTTCAGGCGGTTTCCGTGGCCACTACCGCAGGGTTTGGTACTGAAAGCTTCCACATGTGGCCGTTGTTTTTACCGATCTTATTGATATTTTCGAGCTTTATCGGTGGCTGTGGTGGCTCAACGGCGGGCGGGATAAAAGTGATTCGGGTTATTTTGCTGCTGTTACAGGGCTCGCGCGAATTAAAGCGGCTGGTTCATCCTAAGGCGATGTTCTCTATCCGTATCGGTTCTAAAGCCTTGCCCGATCGCGTTGTCGATGCCGTGTGGGGATTCTTCTCTGCCTATGCGCTGGTGTTTGTGATCTGTATGCTTGCACTCATGGCGATGGGATTAGATGATATTACTGCCTTTAGTGCCACCGCAGCTTGCTTAAACAACCTAGGCCCAGGCTTAGGCGCGGTAGCCAGTAACTACGCCAGTATTGGCGATGGCGCCAAATGGGTATTGGTCGCGGCTATGCTGTTTGGTCGCCTCGAAGTATTTACCTTACTGATTTTGTTTACGCCAACTTTTTGGAAGAATTAATCATGCAGACGTTAATAATCTATTCGACGATTGATGGCCAAACATTGGCAATTTGCCAAAAAATGAAGACGATTGCTGAGCAGGCGGGAGAGCAGGTTTCGCTGGTCACATTAGAGCAGGCTGAAGCGTTGAGCTTAGCTGATTTTGATAAAGTGCTGATCGGCGCCAGTATTCGTTATGGTAAGCATAGACCTGAACTTTACCAGTTTGTGAACCGCCACCATGCGGTGCTCGATACTAAGATTAATGGCTTTTTTACCGTTAATGTCGTGGCGCGCAAACCCTTAAAGAATACGCCTGAAACCAATCCTTATATGCAAAAGTTTCTGCAGCTTTCACTGTGGCAGCCACAGTTGCTTGAAGTGTTTGCGGGCAAGATTGATTATCCTAAATACGGTTTCTTCGATCGCACTATGATACGTTTCATTATGTGGATGACTAAAGGGCCAACCGATATCACAGGCACCTTTGAGTTTACCGATTGGGAAAAAGTCGACGCCTTCGGTAACCGCTTTAGCCAGCACTAAAAACCATTAAGCCCTAATCACTTGCAAGCGATTAGGGCTTAAATTTAAGCTAGCTTTACCGTGTTACACTGCGCAGTAGCGGCTATGCAGAATCGAAATCACTTGGGTGACTTGTTCGTTCTTGAGCTTGTAGTAAACAATTTGCGAGCTCTTACGGGTATCCACCAGATCTTCAGCGCGTAATACGGCTAAATGCTGGGATAGTGCCGACTGGCTTAATGGCACAGTGGCATTGAGTTCAGTTACGCTCAACTCTTTGTCTAGTAATAGGCATAAAATCATTAGGCGATAAGGGTTCGCTATGGCCTTAAGCCATTTAGCCGCACTTTCCGCATTAGTTACCATTGCAGCTACATCTATGTCATTTTGCATAAGGTCACTCACTTCATCGCTTTTGATTAGATAATTCTAATTGAACACCTGTGTTTACGCAATCATACTGCTCAGCCATGCAGATCTCAATTTTTGCATCTCAGAATATGAGATACGGCTGATTTGTGATCCTATCAGAGGTTTATTTAACGTAATCTTGCCACAATGGTGACATTAACTCAGTGGATCGGTAATTCCCTATGACACGCGTTCTCGTACTTTATTTTACCCGTGGTGGCCACACGGCCAAGATTGCCAATGCAATTGCCGACCAATTAACCTTTCGTGGCGCTAAGGTCGACCTTGTCGATATCAACAGTGCTGCCGCGACTTGTATCAATTGGCCCGATTACGAGGTCGTCGCCTTAGGTGCCTGCGTACTCTATGGCACCTATGATAAGAGTGTGTTCAAGTTTATCGAGCAGCATGCAGAGGCTTTGGGTGCATTGCCAAACAGTTTCTTCTGCGTCAACGTGGTGGCGAGAAATCCAGAAAAACGTATTCCTGAGAATAATAAATATCTGCAAAAGTTCATCGCCTTATCGCCGTGGACGCCAGCCGATCTTAAAATTATTGCGGGGAAAGTGGATTATCCTTCATGGCCTTGGTACGACAGGTGGATGATCCAGTTGATTATGAAGATGACCAAAGGCCCAACCGATCCTAAGTCGGTTATCGACTACACCGACTGGGCAGATGTGAAGGTCTATGCCGATCATCTGCTTGAACTCGTCGACGTTACCGCTATTTAGGACGGGTCAGGCTTAATAAAAAAGGCGCTTAACAAGTTAAGCGCCTTTTTAGTATCCGAGCTCTACTGAATTAATACTTCCAGAAACTCGGGTGGAATAACACTGCTACGGTTAGAATTTCTAAACGACCGAGTAACATGCCGAGTGACAACGCCCATTTCGCCACGTCGGGCAGGGTTGAGAAGTTACCCGCAGGGCCAATAATCGGCCCTAAGCCAGGACCTACGTTCGTGACCGCCGTGATAGCGCCCGTGAAACTGGTCATAGGATCGAGCCCTGTGAGCACTAAAATTACCGACAAGCCTACAATCACCATTACAAACAACAGCACGAAAGTGATCAGCGAGCGCACGATATCTTCACTGATGATGCGATTGTTGTAGCGTTCCCTAAAGATTCCGTTTGGATGACATTGTTGTTTCAATTGCTCACGCATAATGGCGCCAGCAATTTGAAAGCGGAAGATTTTAATCCCGCCTGAAGTTGAGCCAGAGCAGCTACCGACAAACATTAAGAACATAAAGGCGATGTTGGCAAAGGCGCCCCAAGCACCGTAATCCGTTAAGCCATAACCTGTAGTGGTCACCACAGAAACCACGTTAAAGCTGGATAAACGCAGCGCATCGAGGAGTTCAATGTCGCGGGTTTGCCACAGCCAAAAGCCAATAGAACAAGACACGAAGGTCAGGAAAAACAAGAAGCCTTTGACCTGAGCATCGTTCCAAATGCGCAGATCCCTTTGCTGTATGGTGTGCACAAACATAAGTAGCGGTAAGCCACCCGCCGCCATAAAGAACACGCCAACCCAGTGAGCCGAGTGCGAAAATGCGGCCATTGAGCTATCAGATGTTGAGTAGCCGCCGGTTGATAGGGTGGTCATGGCATGGTTGATGGCTTGAAACCACGTCATTCCCGCCAGATGATAAGCAACGCAGCAGGCAACAGTTAGCAAAATATAAATAAAGAATAAGTACTTAGCCATGCTCTGGGTACGTGGTACGGCTTTATCGCTCCAATCCGAAGATTCAGTGCGGAACAGCCGCATACCACCGACGTTCAAGAAGGGCAGAATGGCCACCGCCATCACAATAAAGCCAATCCCGCCAAGCCACTGCAATAAAGAGCGCCAGATTAAAATGCTGTGATCCATGGTATCCAACCCCGAGAGCACAGTAGAACCTGTGGTCGTGATGCCGGACATAGTCTCAAAGAAGGCGTCGGTATAGCCAATCCCGTGATATAGGGTAAAGGGCATGGCGGCAAACAGGCTTACGATCAACCACGTTAGGCTGGTCAGCAGGAACATATCGCGGATATTGAGGTTAATAGTCTTGCTCTGGCCATTGTGTAAACACAAGCTGGCACTAATGCCTGTCACTAACGCCGACAGCATGAAAGAGCCCACGGTTTCCTCGGCATTGAACACGGCGAGGAGCAGTGGGATCAACATGAAGGCTGTCAGCATGGACAAAAACAGCCCTAAAATAAACAATAGTGGTCTAAAGTTCAGCATAAGTTGGCTTACTTAGGTTCTTAGAAGAAGAAAGCACTTGGTTGGAAAAGCTTCTCGACTTCGCCGACAAACTTTTTATTCACTAGGAATAAGATCACGTGATCCCCTTGTTCTATCACGGTTTTGTCGTGAGCCATTAATACTTCGTCGTTGCGGACAATAGCACCAATGGTGGTTCCCGGTGGCAACTTAATATCGCCAATGGCTTTGCCAACCACTTTAGACGTGCTGGCATCCCCGTGGGCAATCGCTTCAATTGCCTCGGCGGCGCCGCGACGTAGGGAGTAAACGTTACAGATATCACCCTGACGGATATGGGTTAACAGTGCCGAAATGGTGGCTTGCTGGGGTGAGATAGCAATGTCGATATTAGCTTCTTGGACGATATCCACATAGGCTTCGCGCTGGATCAGCACCATGACTTTTTTCGCGCCCATACGTTTTGCCAGCAATGCCGACATAATATTGGCTTCATCGTCATTGGTCACCGCAATAAATACGTCGGTTTGATCTATGTGTTCTTCGAGCAGTAATTCTTGATCCGAAGCGTCACCACAGAACACGGTTGTATTTTCCAGTTGCTCCGATAAGGCTTCAGCCCGCTCATACTTATGCTCAATCAGTTTAACTGAGTGGGTGCGCTCGAGGCGTTTGGCTAAACCTAAGCCTATGTTACCGCCACCGGCGATCATAATGTTGCGGTAGGAGTTATCGAGCTTTTGCATTTCGCTCATAACAGCGCGAATGTGGCGACTGTCGGCGACGAAGAAGACTTCATCATCGGCTTCGATAATAGTGGTACCGCGAGGCATGATAGGGCGGCCTTGGCGGAAAATCGCCGCAACCCGGGTATCAATATTCGGCATGTGTTCGCGCAGTGCCGCTAACGCATTCCCCACCAGTGGGCCGCCATAATAGGCGCGAACGGCCACTAGGCTTAGCCGTCCTTCGGCAAATTCGAGTACTTGTAGCGCGCCGGGATATTCAACAAGTCGCTGAATGTAAGCGGTCACTAACTGTTCAGGGGCGATTAATTCATCGATCACGAAGCCGCCGCGGGGGCGACCGTCGCTATTTTTGGTTTCACTGTCGATAAAGAGTTTATCGCGCATCGCCAGATAAGGTTCTGAACGAATACGGGCAATTTTTGTTGGCGTGCCGAAAAGGGTGTAAGCAATCTGGCAGGCGGCCATGTTGCATTCATCGCTATTGGTTACCGCGATCAGCATGTCGGCATCTTCTGCGCCCGCTTCTCTGAGCACATCAGGGTGGGCTGCATGGCCCGCCACAACGCGAAGGTCATATTTATCTTGCAGGGCGCGTAGTCTGGATTTGTCATGATCGACTATGGTGATGTCATTATTCTCACCTACCAAATTTTCGGCCAAGGTTCCCCCGACTTGACCCGCACCTAATATGATAATTTTCATGGCCTTGCTTACTTCCTAATCGGTCGCTTTTAATAAACGGGCGTAATAGAACCCATCCATATTGTCTTGTCCTGGCGTGATTTGCCAACCTATATCCTGTGGCGAATTTTGCTGGGAGAGTGTGTCTAGCTTAGCATCTGCCGTTCTCTCTAAAAACGCACTGATCTGGTCGCGATTTTCCTGCGGTAAAATCGAGCAAGTGGCATAAAGAAGCGTGCCACCGGGTTTGAGCCACTTCCAGCAATGCTCGAGAATTTGCTGTTGTAGTTCAGCCAATTCTTCGATGTCATGGTTTTTGCGTAACCATTTAATATCGGGATGGCGGCGGATCACTCCCGTGGCCGAGCATGGCGCGTCCAGTAAGATACGATCAAATTGTCCACCTTGCCACCATGAGTCAATATTGGCCGCATCGCCATGGATAAGCTCCGCTTTTAATGACAAGCGGTCAAGGTTCTGTTGTACGCGCTCGAGGCGTTTGGCATCAAAGTCGACGGCAACCAGTTTGATGCTTGGCTCAAGTTCGAGTAGATGACAGCTTTTACCACCGGGCGCCGCGCAGGCATCGAGGATTAATTCATTCGCTTGTGGCGCCAGTAATGTCGCCGCCCATTGCGCCGCGCCATCTTGCACTGAGGCCGCGCCTTCATGGAAGCGTGGCAGTGTGGCGACATCTTTTGGATGCGCTAAAAGGATGGCATCGGCACTGCTGCCTTCGCTCGCTTCAATCTCGAGTTCGGCTAAAGCAGCAAGGTATTCGGCACGGCTCTGGGATAAGCGATTGTTACGCAGCCACATAGGTGGGCGTTCATGGCTTTGTTGAATGATGTCTTGCCACTGCTCGGGATAGGCTTCTTTCAAACGCTTAATCAACCAAGCGGGCGTGTTGTAGCTTAAGGTATCTGACTCAGTGCTTAGCGGCGAAAGCTGACGCTGAATGTTGCGCAGTACACCGTTAACGACCTTAACCATGCCTTCAAATTTTAACTGGCGACAGGCTTCGGCGGTTTCTGAAATCGCGGCGTGGCTTGGAATGCGAGTGAAGTAAAGTTGATAGCAACCTATGATCAGCAACTGGTGGATAATCCTTTGCTTACCTTTGAGTGGTTTCGCTAGGCATTCACTGATGCGTTTCTCTATTTGCGGCAGAGTGCGCATCACGCCGTAACAGAGCTCGGCGAGTAGGGCTTTATCTTTGCCACTGGCAAGGTGCTTTTGTTGATCGGGCAATGCCACTGAGAGTGACACACCTTTTTCTAATACTTCGAAGATGGCTTTCGCAGCCAGCGCGCGCAAGTTCATACTATTGTGCCTCGTTTGCGAGGCGAGTATTCGGGCTAAACCATTCACCTCGAGCATTGAGAATATCGGCAACATTGAGCGGCTTTTTCCCCGGCAGCTGCATACTCAGCAGGGTTAATACGCCGTCGGCGGTGGCGACTTCTATGCCTTTTTTGCTGGCGCTGATAATAGTGCCCGGAGCGGCTGTGCTGGTGGTTTCACTAACTTGGGTTTGCCACACTTTAATAGTATTGCCTTGGTGCTCAAAGTAACTCACAGGCCAAGGATTAAAGGCACGGACTTCTTGCCAGAGTTGTTTGGCAGATTTATTCCAATCGAGTCTGGCTTCTTCTTTACTGAGTTTTTCTGCGTAGTTCGCTAAGGCTTCATCTTGTTTTTCAGCGGCTAAGGTGCCGTTTGCTAGACCTTCGAGGGCTTGCAATAGGGCAACAGGACCTTGTTCCGCCAATTTCTCGTAAAGGCTGGCTGAGGTGTCGCTATCTTCAATCGGCAGAGTGGTTTTCAGTAGCATATCGCCGGTATCTAAACCCACATCCATCTGCATAACGGTCACGCCGGTTTCTTTGTCGCCGGCCCAAAGCGCGCGTTGGATCGGTGCGGCACCACGCCAGCGTGGCAAAATAGAACCGTGAACGTTAATACAACCTAGACGCGGCGTATCTAATACGACTTTTGGCAGGATCAGACCGTAGGCAACCACCACCATGATATCGGCATTCAGCGCGGCAAGCTCTTGTTGCGCGGGTTCTTTACGTAATGAACCAGGTTGATACACAGGAATATTGTTGGCGACGGCGAGTTCTTTTACTGGGCTGGCGGTCAGTTTCTTGCCGCGGCCAGCGGGTCTATCGGGCTGAGTGTAAACGCCAATCACATTGTGGTGTGAGTTCAACAGTGCTTGTAAGTGGCGAGCGGCAAAATCCGGTGTTCCGGCAAAGATGATGTTGAGTGGTTTCAAATCTGATCCTATGCTTCTTTGGCGTCCAATCGGGCCGCTTTTTCAAGTTTTTGTTTGATCCGCTGACGTTTTAGCGGCGACAGATAATCGACAAACAATTTGCCTTTGAGGTGATCCATTTCGTGTTGAATACAGATAGCAAAAAGCTCATCGGCCTCAACAATAAATTCGTTGCCGTGCCTGTCTAAGGCTTTTACCGTAACAAATTCGGCGCGATCGACTTTGGCATAAATGCCTGGCACCGACAGGCAACCTTCTTCATTGCAGAAGTCGCCGCTGCTGGCGATAATTTCGGGATTAATAAACACTTTAGGTCGTTCGACTTCATCTTGTAAGTCCATGACAATAAGTTGTTTATGGTAATCCACTTGGGTCGCGGCCAGACCGATACCTTTTTCTTGGTACATGGTGTCGAACATATCATCAATTTGAGTTTGCAGCTCGGCATTAAACTCTGTGATGGGTGTGGCTCGTGTCCGCAATCTTTCGTCAGGAAATTGTAATACTTTTAATTGTGCCATACATAAACTCTTAACAAGTCTGTCAAATCTCTGCCAGTTAGTTATACTGACTGATGCTAATGGGTTAATTTTAATCTTTAGTGCCTATCAATAACAGTAAAAGCTCAAACTAAGAGCCAAACAACATGGAAATACCCATGAAACGGTTAATTTTACTCGCGTTAATGACATTCAATTGCACGTTTGTTGCCGCCGATACCCTTACGCTGAAAGCGGGGCATCCTGAGTCATATGTGGTGAAAAAGGGCGATACTCTTTGGGATATCTCCGCAGCGTTTCTAAATGATCCATGGAAATGGCCACGTCTTTGGGATGTAAACCCACAGATTGCCAATCCCCATCTTATTTATCCTGGCGATCAACTCACACTCGTGTTTGTCGATGGTCAGCCTCGGCTTGTGCGCAACGGCGACATGGTTGACAGTGCTAAACCCCATGTGAAGAAGAGTCCTGAAGGACGGATCATTGCTAAGAGCAATGCGATTCCTGCCGTCGACTTGGCCTTAATTGAACAGTATTTAGTGCAGAATCGCGTTGTCGCAACCGACTGGCTTGCCGAGCAACCTATGGTATTGGCAGGTGAAAGCCCATCGCGTCACCATATTGTGGGTGATGTGATTTATATCGATGCTGAACTGCCGATAAATCAAAAGTACGGTGTTTACGAACGTGGTCGCGAGTTTTTCAATAAAGCGTCAGGCGAAGCGATAGGACAAGAGGCCATTTTAGCCTCAACTGGGCAAGTGGTTGAGTCTGGTAAGGTTTCAAAAATTAAGTTGTTAACCAGCTTTCGTGAAACCAAAGCGGGTTTCAGAGTCATGCCGATGGAAAGTGATTCCTTGATGTCAGCTTACTTTACGCCAAAACCGGCAGAGTTAAAGACGCCAGCCGTCGTGCTTGCTATCGAATCAAAGATGCGTGAAGCGGGTAAGTTGGATGTGGTGTACTTAGATAAAGGCACCCAAGATGGGGTTGAGCCCGGAGTTGTGTTCTCTATTTACCGTGATGGTGAAGTCATCGTCATCAACAATGATGGTATGCCAGTGCCTGCCACTGAGCGCACCGCCTACGATAACCTGATGGCATCTGTCTCATCGGATCGCGCTATTCAAATGCCAGATATCTATCATGGTAAATTGTTGGTTTTCAAAGTATTCGACAAAGCGAGCTTAGGTTTGATTGTCTCCACCGAGCGGCCTGTGCGTGTCGACGATAAGTTAATTGCCCCTGAGTCTTTAGCTTTAAGAGGTCAGTAATATCTGAACATTTGGTCGATTGGTTAGTTGTTTGCGCTGTATCTGGGCTGGGACCCGCTCGGATCCAACAATTATTAACGCACATGGAAGTGGACGACCTCAGACAAAGGTTAGAGCACGAGAGAGAAGCGCTACCTTTATCTGACCATCTGCTCCATAGTCTTGCTATTGATTATCAAAAAGTCGATGTCGCCCTCGAATGGCAGCAGCAAGCCGCTGACCATCATCTCGTTTGTTTCTCCGATCCGCTTTATCCGCCGTTATTAAAACAACTCTCAGATCCGCCCGCCGTCCTGTTCGTTAAAGGTTGTTTGGAGGCGTTAGCCCTTCCTTATCTTGCGATTGTCGGCAGCCGTAATGCTTCTCCAGGCGGATTGCAGGTCGCTTATCAGCTGGCTGTGGAGATGTCCTCAATGGGATTTGGTATCTGCAGCGGTATGGCGATGGGGATTGATGGTGCTGCCCATAAAGCCTGTGTTGAACATCAAGGGCGAACCGTTGCTGTACTCGGGACTGGCATTGAGACTGTCTATCCACGAAAACATCGGCAGCTTTATCATGATATTCAGCAGCAAGGCTGTATACTTAGCGAGTTTTGGCCAGATGTCGGTCCCTTTGCGGGGAATTTCCCGAAACGAAATCGGATTATTAGCGGTCTTTCTTTAGGGACTCTTGTGGTTGAAGCCTGTCGTAAAAGCGGTTCTTTAATCACAGCGAGGTTGGCGATGGAGCAAGGGCGTGAGGTGTTTGCCGTTCCGGGCTCAATCTTGGGTGGTTACCATCAAGGCTGTCATGATTTATTACGTGATGGGGCAAAACTTGTGGAAACAGCCGCCGATATAGTGGAGGAGTTGGCAAGTTTAACCGCTTACCACCTTGAAGAATTGAAGTTATGCCACCATATACAGCAAGGCGAGATTTGTAATTTGCCATTTTCGTCTCTGTTAGCTAGTGTAGGTTATGAAACTACATCCATTGATGCAGTAGTTGAACATAGTGGGAAAACGATAGATCTGGTGTTAGAACAAATGCTTGAACTTGAGTTGCAAGGTTGGGTGATTGCAGTACCCGGTGGTTACGTCAGAGTAAAGAGGAGCTAGCCATGTTTGATATCCTCATGTATCTATTTGAAAACTATGTTCACAGTGAAGTTGAACTACTAGTTGATGAAGACGAGTTAACCAAGGAACTCACTCGTGCCGGATTTCATCAATCCGAGATTTTAAAAGCGTTAACTTGGTTAGAGCGCTTAGCTGAATTACAAGAAGGGGATAAACCTTATCTTTGTAATCACGATCAGCATTCGTTTCGTATCTATACAAAGGACGAAATGGACAAGCTGGATGTGGAATCCCGCGGTTTCTTGCTGTTTTTAGAGCAAGTTAAAGTGCTGAATGTCGAAACCCGTGAAATGGTGATCGATAGAGTCATGGAGTTGGATGAGCCAACCCTGATTTTAGAAGATCTCAAATGGGTTATCTTAATGGTGTTGTTTAACGCTCCTGGTCATGAGTCCGCTTATGAGCAAATGGAAGATTTAATCTTCGAACAGCCAGAAGGCCGACTACATTCTTAATCGTTGTGAAAGATGAATTATGAGAGAAAGGAGGCTAAGACCTCCTTTTTTGATGCCATAAATTCCTTGATGGCACTGCGCTTGATATTCTAATGCGCTACGACAGGTGGTGAATGATTATGTCTAAGATTGATGAACAATTATTTAGTGCCCACGAACACGCACTGGAAAAAGAATACGAACTTTGCCCTGAATGTGGCAGCGAGTTATCGGTCAAACACAGTAAGCACGGCGGTTTTATTGGCTGTAATAATTACCCTAGCTGTAATTACACTCGTCCCTTAGTGCAGCACGAATCAATTGAAACTCAAGTGATTGAAGGTTCTGTATGTCCTGAATGCGGCCACGAACTGGCGGTCAAGTCTGGGCGATTTGGGATCTTTATCGGTTGCACTCAATACCCTAGCTGCACGCATATTGAAAAACAGGATCAAGCGAGCGATAAGCCTGATATCCCTTGCCCAGAATGTAAAACGGGTAAACTGGAGCACAGAACGAGTCGCTTCGGAAAGAGTTTTTATGCCTGTAGCGCTTACCCTAAGTGCAAGTTTATTGTGAATTATCCTCCGGTTGCTGAAGATTGCCCGAGCTGTGGTTTTGGGATCTTAGTCGAGCGTAAAGGTGCGGCGGGGATGCGTTTAGAATGTCCGCAAAAAACCTGCAAGTACAAGCGCCCCTTGTAGCGAGGCCATTGCATAATATTTGTTGCCTTAGTGCGGCTTGAGTATAATCCCCAACCGACCGTTAGATGGGGCGGCGAAGATTCGGGTAATGACAAAAACTGATAAGACGCATAAGGTGATTTGATAATGTTGCAGCTACACCCATCCGATATAAAAGACATCATTCTTCAAGGTGGCGTTATCGCTTATCCAACCGAGGCGGTTTATGGCCTAGGTTGCGACCCTGATAACGACACTGCTATCCAAAAGTTATTGGCGGTAAAACAGCGCCCATGGCAGAAAGGACTGATCTTAGTCGCCAGTGATTTTCAGCAGCTTTTAGCCTATGTTGATGAATCGCAATTGACGGCTGAGCAGCTTGAATTTGCATTTTCCAAGTGGCCGGGGCCTTTTACCTTTGTCATGCCAATCAAAGCACATGTTTCAAAATACCTCTGTGGCGAATTTGACTCTATCGCAGTGCGAGTGTCGGCCCATGCTGGGGTACAAGCCCTGTGCCGCGCGCTTAATAAACCTTTAGTGTCGACCAGTGCTAACCTTGCAGGTGAAGATCCCGCATTAACTGCCGCTGAAATCCTCGCTGATTTTACCGGTAAAATCGATGCACTGGTATTAGGCGAACTCGGCGAACAACGTCAGCCCTCGACCATTATCGATGCACGAAGCGGCAAAATTTTACGAAATGGACAATGAGCAAACCAATAATAAGGATAACAAGATGAGTGTGCCTGATGCTGCAGTGGTAAAAGCGTTTTTACTCGATTTACAAAACCGAATTTGTGCCGGTTTACAGGCTCTGGATGGCCAAGCAACGTTTGCCGCCGATTCATGGACCCGCGCCGAAGGCGGTGGTGGCACGAGCCGAGTATTAACCCAAGGTGCAGTATTCGAGCAAGCTGGAGTTAACTTTTCCCATGTGACTGGCGCCGCTATGCCGGCGTCAGCTACGGCGCATCGCCCAGAATTGGCGGGTCGCAGTTTTGAAGCTATGGGGGTGTCTTTAGTGATCCATCCTAACAATCCGTATATCCCGACGACTCACGCCAATGTGCGCTTCTTCATCGCCCAAAAAGAGGGGGCCGATCCTGTGTGGTGGTTTGGCGGTGGTTTTGACTTAACACCTTATTATCCATTTGAGGAAGATGTGCGCGAGTGGCATCAAACATCTAAGGATATTTGTGCGCCTTTCGGGGATGAGGTTTATCCCAAATATAAGAAATGGTGCGATGAGTATTTCTTCCTGCCGCATCGTAATGAAACCCGCGGCGTGGGCGGACTGTTTTTCGATGACTTGAATCAAGCAGGATTCGAGCAAAGCTTTAGCTTTATGCAAGCCGTGGGCAATGGCTTCTTAACGGCCTATGCGCCGATTGTTGAGCGTCGTAAGGATACTGAGTTCGGTGAGCGTGAGCGTCAGTTCCAACTCTATCGCCGTGGTCGTTATGTTGAGTTCAACTTAGTCTACGACAGAGGCACGCTGTTTGGTCTGCAGACAGGCGGTCGTACCGAGTCTATCTTAATGTCGATGCCGCCATTAGTGCGTTGGCAATATGCTTATACGCCAGAGGCGGGAAGCCCAGAGGCAGATTTGTACGATAACTACCTCAAACCACGCGATTGGGTTTAGCCGTTAATCTTAAAAAGTGGATGCCATATCCACTTTATTGATTACGCATATGATCGGCCAGAGTTGAAATCGCCTCAAAGATGGCGGCTCGATGCTCTGGCTTTTTAATGTTCTCTTCAATCGCAAACTTCATACAAAACAGCCATTGATCGCGCATTGCCTCATCAATATCGACATGCATGTGTCGTGCTCGCAATGCGGGATGACCATATTTTTGCTGATAAAGCTGCGGTCCGCCGAGCCAGCCACTTAAAAATTCGAATAGCTTCTGCTCAGACTCCGCAATGGGCGCCCTATGAATGGCAAGCAGTGTTGTCGTTTCTGCCGAACTTGCCATCTTCTGATAAAAACATTTAGTGATAGCGCGGATCACCTTCTCGCCGCCGATTAAGTCATAGGCGTTAGATTGACTCGGATCGCGATCATCCTGCGGCGGAGTGTGTTTACTAAAAATCTTTTTAAGCCAGTTCATTGGAATAGTCGTTCACTAAAGTAGAGTGTATTGAGCCGATGGCGCATTATAGCGTGAAACCCAACGTGAAATTTAGTTGAACATAATTCGTCTTGCGTGGGCTCAAAAGCGCGGTAGACTGCAAAGCCATCGAACCTAAAATTTCATATCGCTATGACAGACAGATACGCAGTGTTTGGCAATCCAATTAGCCACAGTAAATCGCCGTTCATCCATGGACAATTTGCCGCGCCCACCCAAGAGTCATTAACCTATGAAGCCATTCTTGCTCCGGTCGATGGTTTTGAAGCCTCATTGACGGCGTTTTTCAATGCGGGCGGCAAGGGCGCCAATGTGACTGTGCCTTTTAAGGAGCAAGCTTTTGCGCTGTGTGACAGTATCAGCCCCGAAGCCAAACTCGCTGGCGCAGTCAACACCTTAAGTTTATTGGCCGATGGCACTATTCGCGGTGATAACACCGACGGCTTAGGGCTGGTGGCCGATCTCATCGCTAACTTAGGTAGCTTGCAACATCAGCGCGTGTTACTCATTGGCGCTGGCGGCGCGGCGCGCGGTTGTATTCTGCCGTTATTAACTGCGCGAATTGCACAGCTGACCATCAGCAATCGCACCCACACTAAGGCGCAGCATTTGGTCGATATCTTTACTTCTGTGGATAACGGCGCTTACGCGAGTAAAGTCACCGCCGTAGAAATGAGTGAGCTTGCGGGCGAGTTCGATATCATTATCAATTCAACCTCGGCTAGCCTTGCGGGCGAGTTGCCACCTTTGCCAGCACATATTATCACCACCCAAACCGTTTGTTATGACATGATGTATGGCGCCTCGGTCACCGCGTTTAACCAATGGGCACTCTCCCAAGGTGCGGCGAAAGTCATTGATGGGCTAGGTATGTTAGTCGGACAAGCGGCCAAGAGTTTTACCCTATGGCGAGGTATTGAGCCAGACACCCAAGTGGTGTTGACGCTTTTGCGGGACAAACTAATGGCAGAGCCTAAGTAGGAAGCATGAATCAAAGTATTCTTTTCCCCGATCTGCAATATTGGGACGATGCCCAAGGGCAAATCTGTTTTATGGCGCAATCGCAGGGGATGAACATCAAGTGCTATATCAGTGCTGCTAAATTACGTGAGCTGAATGATTTCTCTGAACAGCCGAGCACCGATGAAGCGGCTGCTATGCTGGCATTGTTTGATGCGGTGAGATTTGACGCCGAAGAAATGGCAGAAGACTTAATCGAAGCCGAAGAGTTTGATGAGTTTGGCGCAGTACGCCTAGGCTAGTTTCATCGCGAGTTTCAGTGGATAGATTTTGAATCAATAAATAGCAAAAGGCGGCAGAGACTGAATGAGTCTCTGCCGCCTTTCTTATATAGCGATACTAAGCGACTAACTATAAGAGATTAGCGCTAAGTGACTAGAGGTTTTGTAATTCAACTAAGTATTCGTTTTTCAGTCTGACATAGTTGTCGGCAGATTCTGGCAAAAAGGCAATTTCGGCAGGTGTTAATGGACGAGCCTGCTTAGCTGGGCTGCCTACATATAAATAGCCGCTCTGTAATACCTTGCCCGGTGGCACTAAAGAGCCCGCACCTAAGATCACATCATCTTCTAAAATCGCACCGTCAAGAATAATCGCGCCCATGCCCACTAATACTCGGTTACCGACTTTGCAACCATGAAGCATCGCCTTGTGACCAATAGTCACATCATCACCAATAATCAGTGGATGACCATCGGGACGAGCAGCTGACTTACGCGTTACATGCAATATGCTACCGTCTTGCACGTTCGAGCGCTTACCAATACGAATATGGTTAACATCACCACGCGCCGCCACCATAGGCCAAATACTGGCATCAGTATCTAGTGCAATATCACCAACAAGCACCGAAGCTTCATCTACATACACATTATTGCCTAATTGAGGATGAATACCTTGGTAAGTTCTGAGTGGCCCTGACATAGAAAAGTCCCTAATTGAGTGGTTTTTTGCATTATAAAGGTTAAAAACTAGCTGGTCAGGTCAAATATCCAACGAACAGTGAGAAAATGACAATTATCTTAAAAATAGGGGTTGCACACTTTCTCAATCTCCCTATAATGCGCATCCACTGACACGGCAGACAGCGAAAGCAAGCTGACGAGTTAGCTTGAATTGAATGGCTTACTCTCTATTGAGAATGGCACTTAATTCAATCGCAGCAAGAAGTTGAAAAAACTCCTTGACGCGAAACGGGAAATGCGTAGAATACGCAGCCCTAGCCACCTGGAAGCGTTCGGCGCTCAGTGTGGTACTCACGTCCTCTTACGGATATTGAGTTGCTCTTTAACAAGATAAAACAAGAAATCTGTGTGGACACTCACAGGTGTTGAGTTAATCGAAACTGCTTAACCTTAGGGTTGGCAGTCAAAAATTTAAATCAATGTAACAATGAGTGTTCATAGCAATATGTACAGTTTGTTTCAGCACTTCTTTTATAAGGAGTGCGAGAAACAAAAAATCAGAATTCATTGAGCCGCTGAAGTCGAAAGACGGAAGCAACAAAACTTTAATTGAAGAGTTTGATCATGGCTCAGATTGAACGCTGGCGGCAGGCCTAACACATGCAAGTCGAGCGGCAGCGGGAAGATAGTTTACTATCTTTGCCGGCGAGCGGCGGACGGGTGAGTAATGCCTAGGGATCTGCCCAGTCGAGGGGGATAACAGTTGGAAACGACTGCTAATACCGCATACGCCCTACGGGGGAAAGGAGGGGACCTTCGGGCCTTCCGCGATTGGATGAACCTAGGTGGGATTAGCTAGTTGGTGAGGTAATGGCTCACCAAGGCGACGATCCCTAGCTGTTCTGAGAGGATGATCAGCCACACTGGGACTGAGACACGGCCCAGACTCCTACGGGAGGCAGCAGTGGGGAATATTGCACAATGGGGGAAACCCTGATGCAGCCATGCCGCGTGTGTGAAGAAGGCCTTCGGGTTGTAAAGCACTTTCAGTAGGGAGGAAAGGTAGCAGCTTAATACGCTGTTGCTGTGACGTTACCTACAGAAGAAGGACCGGCTAACTCCGTGCCAGCAGCCGCGGTAATACGGAGGGTCCGAGCGTTAATCGGAATTACTGGGCGTAAAGCGTGCGCAGGCGGTTTGTTAAGCGAGATGTGAAAGCCCCGGGCTCAACCTGGGAATTGCATTTCGAACTGGCGAACTAGAGTCTTGTAGAGGGGGGTAGAATTCCAGGTGTAGCGGTGAAATGCGTAGAGATCTGGAGGAATACCGGTGGCGAAGGCGGCCCCCTGGACAAAGACTGACGCTCAGGCACGAAAGCGTGGGGAGCAAACAGGATTAGATACCCTGGTAGTCCACGCCGTAAACGATGTCTACTCGGAGTTTGGTGTCTTGAACACTGGGCTCTCAAGCTAACGCATTAAGTAGACCGCCTGGGGAGTACGGCCGCAAGGTTAAAACTCAAATGAATTGACGGGGGCCCGCACAAGCGGTGGAGCATGTGGTTTAATTCGATGCAACGCGAAGAACCTTACCTACTCTTGACATCCACGGAATTCGCTAGAGATAGCTTAGTGCCTTCGGGAACCGTGAGACAGGTGCTGCATGGCTGTCGTCAGCTCGTGTTGTGAAATGTTGGGTTAAGTCCCGCAACGAGCGCAACCCCTATCCTTATTTGCCAGCACGTAATGGTGGGAACTCTAGGGAGACTGCCGGTGATAAACCGGAGGAAGGTGGGGACGACGTCAAGTCATCATGGCCCTTACGAGTAGGGCTACACACGTGCTACAATGGCGAGTACAGAGGGTTGCAAAGCCGCGAGGTGGAGCTAATCTCACAAAGCTCGTCGTAGTCCGGATTGGAGTCTGCAACTCGACTCCATGAAGTCGGAATCGCTAGTAATCGTGGATCAGAATGCCACGGTGAATACGTTCCCGGGCCTTGTACACACCGCCCGTCACACCATGGGAGTGGGCTGCAAAAGAAGTGGGTAGCTTAACCTTCGGGGGGGCGCTCACCACTTTGTGGTTCATGACTGGGGTGAAGTCGTAACAAGGTAGCCCTAGGGGAACCTGGGGCTGGATCACCTCCTTACCTATACGACTAACTTAATGTTTGTTGAGTGTTCACACAGATTGCTTGTTTATCTTCTCTTAGGAGAAGTCAGAGCTGAATGCGCCGCTAGCCGGTACGCATTGTTCTTTAACAATTTGGAAAGCTGATAGTATGTAACGTGATGATGTCTGTCGTCATGTTACTTACAAACCGATGTAAACGTGGAAACGTTTGCATCATGAGTTCTCAAACACTTTATTAAGTGTCTTGAATATTCAAAAAGTAAATTATTCTTTATTGAATAGTTTACGTCTAAGGCGCGTCCACTTCTTTGGTCAGAAGTGAGACAAGTAAAACCAAGCTGGTCGCAATGCGGCTCAGGTGAGTGAAACTCATTTGGGTTGTATGGTTAAGCGACTAAGCGTATACGGTGGATGCCTTGGCAGTCAGAGGCGATGAAGGACGTAGTAACTTGCGAAAAGCGTTGGCGAGCTAGTAACAAGCATTTGAGCTAACGATGTCCGAATGGGGGAACCCAGCAGCATAAGCTGTTATCGCAACATGAATACATAGTGTTGCGAGGCGAACCCGGGGAACTGAAACATCTAAGTACCCGGAGGAAAAGAAATCAACCGAGATTCCCCTAGTAGCGGCGAGCGAACGGGGATTAGCCCTTAAGTCAGTGGGGTGTTAGTGGAATGTGTTGGAAAGCACAGCGGCACAGGGTGATAGCCCCGTACATGAAAACTAACCATTGATGAAAACGAGTAAGGCGGGACACGTGACATCCTGTTTGAATATGGGGGGACCATCCTCCAAGGCTAAATACTCCTGACTGACCGATAGTGAACCAGTACCGTGAGGGAAAGGCGAAAAGAACCCCTGTGAGGGGAGTGAAATAGAACCTGAAACCGTATACGTACAAGCAGTGGGAGCGGTTCTTGAGACCGTGACTGCGTACCTTTTGTATAATGGGTCAGCGACTTACATTTTGTAGCGAGGTTAAGCGAATAGCGGAGCCGTAGGGAAACCGAGTGTTAACTGCGCGTTTAGTTGCAAGGTGTAGACCCGAAACCCGGTGATCTAGCCATGGGCAGGTTGAAGGTTGAGTAACATCAACTGGAGGACCGAACCGACTAATGTTGAAAAATTAGCGGATGACTTGTGGCTGGGGGTGAAAGGCCAATCAAACCGGGAGATATCTGGTTCTCCTCGAAAGCTATTTAGGTAGCGCCTCGAGCGAATACCATTGGGGGTAGAGCACTGTTAAGGCTAGGGGGTCATCCCGACTTACCAACCCTTTGCAAACTCCGAATACCAATGAGTACTACTCGGGAGACAGACGGCGGGTGCTAACGTCCGTCGTCAAAAGGGAAACAACCCAGACCGTCAGCTAAGGTCCCAAAGTACTAGCTAAGTGGGAAACGATGTGGGAAGGCTTAGACAGCTAGGATGTTGGCTTAGAAGCAGCCATCATTTAAAGAAAGCGTAATAGCTCACTAGTCGAGTCGGCCTGCGCGGAAGATGTAACGGGGCTAAGCTAGTCACCGAAGCTACGGGTGCACAGTTTACTGTGCGCGGTAGAGGAGCGTTCTGTAAGCCGTTGAAGGTGAAGGGGTAACCCACGCTGGAGGTATCAGAAGTGCGAATGCTGACATGAGTAACGATAAAGGGGGTGAAAAACCCCCTCGCCGAAAGACCAAGGGTTCCTGTCCAACGTTAATCGGGGCAGGGTGAGTCGACCCCTAAGGTGAGGCCGAAAGGCGTAATCGATGGGAAACAGATTAATATTTCTGTACTTCCGCTAACTGCGATGGAGAGACGGAGAAGGCTAGGCTAGCGCGGCGTTGGTAGTCCGCGTTTAAGGTGGTAGGTTGATTTCTTAGGCAAATCCGGGGAATCGCACTTTAGTGTGCAGACTGAGAGCTGATGACGAGGTCCTAAGGGACTGAAGTAGTTGATGCCATGCTTCCAGGAAAATCTTCTAAGCTTCAGGTTAGCGGGAATCGTACCCCAAACCGACACAGGTGGTCGGGTAGAGAATACCAAGGCGCTTGAGAGAACTCGGCTGAAGGAACTAGGCAAAATGGTACCGTAACTTCGGGAGAAGGTACGCTCCTGTTGGTGATGAGACTTGCTCTCTAAGCTGACGGGAGTCGCAGATACCAGGTGGCTGCAACTGTTTATCAAAAACACAGCACTGTGCAAACTCGCAAGAGGAAGTATACGGTGTGACGCCTGCCCGGTGCCGGAAGGTTAATTGATTGGGTTATCGCAAGAGAAGCTCATGATCGAAGCCCCGGTAAACGGCGGCCGTAACTATAACGGTCCTAAGGTAGCGAAATTCCTTGTCGGGTAAGTTCCGACCTGCACGAATGGCGTAATGATGGCCACGCTGTCTCCAGCCGAGACTCAGTGAAGTTGAAATTGCGGTGAAGATGCCGTATACCCGCGGCTAGACGGAAAGACCCCGTGAACCTTTACTATAGCTTGGCACTGAACATTGAACCTACATGTGTAGGATAGGTGGGAGACTTTGAAGTTGTGACGCTAGTCATGATGGAGTCGTCCTTGAAATACCACCCTTGTAGTTTTGATGTTCTAACCTAGGTCCCTTATCGGGATTAGGGACAGTGCCTGGTGGGTAGTTTGACTGGGGCGGTCTCCTCCCAAAGAGTAACGGAGGAGCACGAAGGTTGGCTAAGTACGGTCGGACATCGTACGGTTAGTGCAATGGCATAAGCCAGCTTAACTGCGAGACATACACGTCGAGCAGGTACGAAAGTAGGTCATAGTGATCCGGTGGTTCTGAATGGAAGGGCCATCGCTCAACGGATAAAAGGTACTCCGGGGATAACAGGCTGATACCGCCCAAGAGTTCATATCGACGGCGGTGTTTGGCACCTCGATGTCGGCTCATCACATCCTGGGGCTGAAGTCGGTCCCAAGGGTATGGCTGTTCGCCATTTAAAGTGGTACGCGAGCTGGGTTCAGAACGTCGTGAGACAGTTCGGTCCCTATCTGCCGTGGGCGTTGGATGATTGAAGGGAGCTGCTCCTAGTACGAGAGGACCGGAGTGGACGAACCGCTGGTGTTCGGGTTGTCATGCCAATGGCATTGCCCGGTAGCTACGTTCGGAATCGATAACCGCTGAAAGCATCTAAGCGGGAAGCGAGCCCTAAGATGAGTCATCCCTAGGAATTTAATTCCTCTAAAGAGCCGTTCGAGACTAGGACGTTGATAGGCATGGTGTGTAAGCGTTGTGAGGCGTTGAGCTAACATGTACTAATGACTCGAGAGGCTTAACCATACAACCCAGATGGGTTTTACTGAAAATGTTCCAGACATTTTCTAGCACTTCCTCCATCCATGGAGGTCGTACGAAAAGCCTTAGACAGAATATCGACACTTGATGAAGTGCGAACTCAAACAAAGCAAATCAGCTTTCCGAATTATTATTAACGTGGTCCAGCGATGGACACGGTAATAAACAGAATTTGCTTGGTGACAATAGCCTTGTGGAACCACCTGATCCCATCCCGAACTCAGAAGTGAAACGCAAACGCGCCGATGGTAGTGTGGGGTCTCCCCATGTGAGAGTAGGTCATCGCCAAGCGCCTAATTTAGGTTAACGTGCAAACGTTAGACTAAAGGAGCGGTAGTTCAGTTGGTTAGAATACCGGCCTGTCACGCCGGGGGTCGCGGGTTCGAGTCCCGTCCGCTCCGCCAACATTTCGATAAGCCCTAACAGCAATGTTAGGGCTTTTTCGTATCTGGAATTTATCTATTTCAATCGTCGCGGCCGTCCCGTCCAACAGCATCCCTGCTTAACAGCCCAGTTCGGCATCGCTACCTCACATTCGTCGGCGTAAAATTTAAATCTCAGCCTACTTTTGTCTAAGTTTGTCCCACTTATTTCATATTATGTCTTTCTCGCACAGAATGGCGCTTGTGCGCGACTTGGCAGTATTGACCTGTGACACTGATCTCGGACAAATTAAACGGTATAATGCCTTATGTCTTTCATGAGTAACGAAAATGAATTGTCGTCTTGGGTGTGGTGCTTGCTGTATTGCGCCTTCAATTAGCAGCGGTATTCCTGGTATGCCAAATGGTAAGGCTGCGGGTGAGCGTTGTGTGCAGCTGAGTGATGCCAATTTATGTTTGATCTTCGGCTCGCCCGATCGTCCCGCGGTTTGTAGTGATTTTGATGCATCCGAAGATGTATGTGGTCATTCGAACGAAGAGGCGCTTTGGTTGATTACCCAACTCGAAGCTCAAACCTCTCATTAAGTTTATCGCTGACAGGTGAAATATGCAGTTAACTCGTTATACCGATTTTGGCGTTCGTACCTTGATGTATTTGGCGGTTCAGCCAGACAGAACCACTTTATTTAGAATTGCTGAAATTACTCAGGTATTTGATCTGTCTCCAAATCATGTCTCTAAGATAGTGCATCATTTAGGCAAGATGGGTTACCTCGAAACCATTCGCGGTAAGATGGGCGGTTTCCGTTTGGGTAAGCCTGCGAGTGAGATTAACTTAGGTCAGTTAGTTCGGGTATTAGAAAACTCGTTGGCGCCGATTGATTGCAGCAAACCTTACTGCCGATTCACGCCTGCCTGTAAGCTGAAAGGCGTGTTAGCACAAGCAGTTGAAGCGTATTTGAATGTGCTCGATCAATATACTCTGCTGGACATTGTGAGTAATCGTGATGAGTTACTTGCTTTGTTGCCTGACATGTCTATCTCAGTGTTACAGTTGGATTAGTTCCATTTTTGTGTGCAATGCCGATGGGGAGCAAGCTTGATGCAGGTACTAGATCAATCCCCTCGGTTTTTAGTCTTTGTAGATTGGCCTTTAAGAAGCGCATGGTTTCTGGATAAGGATGGGCAATCGCCACTAGGTTACCTTGAGTCTGTGCCTGACTTATCATTAAGCTAAATTGTCTTTCGAGTGCTTTAGCACTGATATCATTGTCTAGAAACAGTTGGCGTTTTAATAACGGCACTCCTAACTGATCCGCTGTCTCTCCCGCCTTAGTGAACCTTGTTGTCATACTATCGATAAAATACAGATGCTTTTGTTTGAGGGTTTCCATCACCCACAGCATAGGATCATCGAGTTGAGTCAGTAAGCTCCCCATGTGGTTATTGGCACCTTTAGCAAAAGGAACGCTGTTAATTGCATCGACAACACTGGCGCGAATTTGTGCCTCAGTCATAGTATTGGTCAATCCACCCAAGCCTAACGCCTTACCATTAAGCGCTTGCATAGGCAGATGCAGCATGATTTCGTGGCCCTTTTTATGGCCAGCATTGGCGAGTTCTTTGCCAAGAGGTGTATGAGGCAACACTGATAATGTGACTGTGCTGGGCAGTGCCAGCACGGCTTGATCGGTATGACGATAACCTATGTCATCAATAATGAGGGCAATTTGAGCAGCATGACTTTGAGAAATGCTTAGGGCCAATAGGGCCAATAGGGCCAAGGAATAAAGTAAGCGCACAGTTTCTTCTTATTAGTCATGATGCTGTATCCATGCAATGGCTGAGGTCACTTGATGATCTTGGGCCAGAGATGCATGGGCGGATAGGGCGTCGATTATAGCCAAATTACCCGCGCCGGAACCAGTTTCTGCGGCAATTTTTATGTCTGGGACGATTCCTATGTTGTGAATGTTTTCACCTCTGGGGGTATTGTACTGAGCAATGGTGAGTTTTATCGCGTTACCGTCTTCTAAGATGGGGATCAGGCTTTGTACTGTGCCTTTACCAAAACTGGTTTCACCTAACAGCTTAGCCCGACCATTTTCTTGCAGTGCGGCGGCGAGCACTTCGGATGCAGAGGCCGAGCCTTTGTTGATCAACACTAGCATGGGCACGTTAGTCAGCATGGTTTGTGGTGAGGCGTAGTAGTCGGAGTTGGCATCGAAGAAGCGGCCAGAGGTTGAGACTATGCGCCCCTTGGCGAGGAATAGGTCGGCAATTTTAACGGCTTGGTCGAGCAGGCCACCGGGATTATTACGTAAATCTAAGATGAGTCCGGCGAGCGGTTTATTTTGCCATTGGCTAAGTGAGCGCACCATATCTTCGGTCGAGTTTTCTTGGAAGCTACTTAATCTGACATAACCAATATTGTCATCAAGCAGTTGAGTGGTGACAGATTCGATAGTGATAGTGCTCGGCTTGAGTGACACCTCAAAGGTCGTATCGTCATTGCTGTGCTTGAGCACTAGCTTAATACTTTGATTGCTGAGGCTATGTTTTTTTATCTCGGCAAGGATATTGGCGAGGTTAGTCTCGGTCGCCAGTGTGTCGTTGAGCTTAACAATAATGTCGCCTGCGCGTATTCCCGCTTGTTCTGCTGGGGAATGGGCGAAGGGGGCGATGATGTTGATGTGGTCATTTTGGGTTGCGACTTCGAAGCCGAAACCAAAATATTCGCCGCGATTGGAGTCTTTGAGATCGAGTAATTCTTGGTGATTCAAAAAGCTGGAATAGGGATCTAAGTGCTCAAAAATACCTTTGATTGCCGCTTGTACTAACTCTTCTTTCGAAACGGTTTTCACATAATAAGTTTCAACGGTTTCAAGCACATCTTGCAGTAACGGATAGTCAAAATCACTGCGATAAGACTTAGCGTTCTCTTGACTAGAGAGGCTGATGGATAGGCCCAAAGTCAGGCCTAATCCAACGCAACTGATATAGCGGATCATGTGTTTCATAGCCGTCCCCTGTGATGAGGGGACCGTTATGATTAGCGACAGTATTTCGCTGGATCGACGGCTTGCCCCTTGTGCCTTATTTCAAAGTATAGGCCAGCCTCGCTCTGTCCACCCGAACGTCCGACTAAAGCTATCGCTTCGCCGCTTTTTACCATGTCGCCAGGGCTTTTTAATAGGGTTTGAGCATGGCCGTAAAGGCTCATATAACCTTTGCCATGATCGATGACCATCACCAGACCAAAACCACGTAACCAGTCGGCATAAATAACCTTACCACCTGAAACGGCTCGAATATTTTGCCCTTCTGGCGCGGATAACATAGTGCCTTTCCATACCACTTGGCCGGAACGCTGGCTGCCAAAGCTGGCACTGACGCGACCTTTAGTTGGCCATTTGAGTTTGCCACTTTGTTTACCAAAACCTTCCATCGAAGGATTGTCTTTCATGGCTCGCAGCGCTTGTTCGACCACGCGCTTTAAGCTGGCCTCTTCAATTTGCAACTGCTCCAGCTCAGCGCCCTTAGAATTTAAGGTGCGTTGTAGCTCTTTAATGGTCAGTTGTCGCTGATCTTGCTCTTGGCTCAAACGTTTGGCTTGGACCTGTTGTTCGGCGACGAGTTTGGTTAATTGCTTTTGCTTACTCGTTTGCGACACCTTGATCTCATCTAGCTCGGTCAAGGTTTGCTTTAATTCGTTGATCGACTTCATCCGCGCTTTATTGAGGTATTGGTAATAGGCCAACATACGCTCGATAGTGGCAGGACTTTGCTGATTGAGCATCATCTTAGTGTAATCGTGATTACCGGCAAGATAGGCGCTCGACAGCTGTTTCGACAGTGTTTGTTGCTGACTCACTTTAAGCGTTTCTAACTCATCTTGACGTTGTTTCAGCTCGGTCAGCTTAGTATCGATTTGCGCTAAGCTATTTTTGGTGCTGTTGACTTTTTTGGCCGCTGACGCAATCGCTTCCTCATCGCTACGCAGCAATGACAGCAATTTTTCTCTTTGTTTACTGGTGGTTTTTAACGCGCTTTGTTGTTGATTTATTTGCGATTGGATTGATTTTAACTCGGACTGACGCTTCTCCAAATCAGAAGCGTTGGCCGAGAAAGATAACATCATAAAGCCAGCAAGAATGCTGGCTTTAACAAGGAGTCGAGTGCTCACTAGGTACCGGTTACTCTTTAATGTGGATTAAGGGCTTGCCCGTCATCTCTGTTGGAATGGCTTCGCCAATCAAGGTCAAGATGGTCGGTGCGACATCGCTGAGTTTACCACCTTCATCTATGGTCGCATCGCGGCCCACAAAGACAAAAGGTACCAGTTCACTGGTGTGGGCTGTGTGCGCCTGACCTGTGGTTTCGTTGGTCATTTGCTCGGCGTTGCCGTGGTCGGCGGTAATAATGCATTCACCACCCACTTTCGCCAGTGCATCAACTACACGGCCGATACAAGCGTCAACCGCTTCACAGGCTTTAACGGCGGCATCGAAATTACCCGTGTGGCCAACCATGTCGCCATTCGGATAGTTACAGATGATCACGTCGTACTTGGTCGACTCAATCGCCGCCACTAACTTGTCGGTCAGCTCGGCTGAACTCATCTCAGGCTGTAGATCGTAAGTCGCCACTTTAGGTGAGTTGATTAGGATGCGATCTTCACCTTCGAATGGCTCTTCTTTGCCGCCGTTGAAGAAGAAAGTCACATGGGCGTATTTCTCAGTTTCAGAGATACGCAGTTGAGTGCGACCTTGTTTTTGCAGCACTTCACCTAAGGTATTCACCAAGTTTTCAGATGGATACGCGATAGGTGCTTTGATGTCGCCGGCGTACTCAGTCAGAGTGACAAAGTGCATTTTCGGCACTACAGCACGTTCGAAACCATCGAAGTCTGGGTTGATAAAGCTACGGGTGATTTGGCGGGCACGGTCGGCACGGAAGTTCATAAATATCAGTGCATCGCCATCTTGCAAGGTCGCAACTTGGCCGTCAGCATCTGTAATTGCCGATGAAGAGACGAACTCGTCGTTCTCGTTACGCTCGTAAGCCGCTTCTAATGCAGTAACCGCATTGTCGTATTGGAATTTTGACTTGCCTTGGGTGATTAAATCGTAGGCTTGCGAGACGCGATCCCAACGATTATCCCTGTCCATTGCAAAGTAACGACCAATAATCGAGGCGATACGGCCATGGCCTAATGTAGTAAACAGATCATCAAAATGGCTCAAGCTGCCCTTAGCGCTGCGCGGTGGTGTATCGCGGCCATCGAGGAAAGCGTGCAGATAAACCTTAATTGCGCCACGGGCAACGGCCATACGGCACATAGCTTCGATATGCTCTTCATGGCTGTGAACACCACCGGCAGAAAGCAGACCCATAATGTGCACTGCGCCGCCGGCTTTAATGGCCGAGTCAACCGCATCACACAGGGCTGGATTTTGTTCAAACTCATGATCTGCAATGGCTTTACTGATGCGAGTGAGTTCTTGATATACCACACGGCCAGAGCCTAAGTTTATGTGGCCAACTTCAGAATTTCCCATCTGGCCATCAGGTAAGCCCACATCTAAGCCAGAACCTGAAATCAAACTATGGGGATATTGAGCGTTGAGACGGTCGAGTACCGGAGTATTGGCGTGGAAAATCGCATTGTTATGCGTGTTTTCACGGTAGCCCCAGCCATCGAGGATCAACAACGCGAGCGGACGTTTAGCTGTCGTCATAGTGATACCTTTAAGTTTTATAGAAGCGATAGAAATCTGAAATTGGTCAAATATTACTACGTTAGCGGGGTATGAAAAAGCGCTTTACCCCGATTAAGGTCATCGAATCACTAATTCGTCCGATTCTGTGGCTGGCATGTAACAAGCACCTAGGCAATTGCGCTAAAAGTGCGATCTCGAACTGTGACTAAACTGCTGCAATCTGCCAAGGCAATCGGTATACTCTGTGCCCTTATCGAATTTTCGCCATTTATGCGGGCAATCATCATGCAAGAATATATCGAATTTTTTAAAGCTCACTCAATGTTAAGTCTGGCCTGGGTGGGATTATTTGTTGTGCTTGTCGCGAGTATCATCAAATCGAGCATGTCAAAAATCAAAAGTATTTCTCACCAAGAACTGACGATTATGGTGAACAGACAAGATGCTAAAGTGGTTGATGTGCGCTCTAATGACGAGTTCCGCAAGGGGCATATTGTTGATGCAATTAACGTTACGCTAGCAGATATTAAAAATAATCAGATATCTGCCCTTGAAAAGTTTAAAGCCAGTCCCATTATATTGGTATGCAATGCTGGCATGACCTCGTCTCAAGCCGCTCAGCTTTTAAGTCAACAAGGTTTCGAAAACCTGTATAACTTGAAAGGTGGTATGGGTGAATGGCAGGCAGCAAATATGCCTGTTTCAAAAAGCAAAAGATAAGTTGTCGGCGGCAGTTATGATTTAAGCTGCACCCTATCCTTTAGGCAGTGCAGCAATACAGTCATCATTGTTTGGCATACTGATCCTGCGGTCGCTAAGGGCTTAATGTAAGTTTTTAGACTGGTTCGATCGATACCCGAATATGGGTGCAAGTTGGGATGATACCGAGATCTGATACAGGCCTTGAGTAACATAAGCCCCGAGCCAATTTACGTTCAAAGATGAATTGGCTTTCAAATAATAATTGGCTTTCAACGAAAAGCCGATACAACATTGATAGGATAGGTAGGAAATTATGGCTGAAGTAGCAAACAACGAACAACAAGCCCCACAATTCAACATCCAACGTGTTTACACTAAAGATGTGTCTTTCGAAACGCCTAACAGCCCAGCTGTATTCCAAAAAGAATGGAACCCAGAAGTTAAGTTAGATTTAGACACGCGCAGCGCTAAATTAGCTGACGATGTGTATGAAGTTGTCCTGTCTTTAACTGTAACTGCACAAAACGGTGGCGATACCGCTTTCCTATGTGAAGTACAACAAGCCGGTATCTTCTCTATCACTGGTCTGACTGAGCCACAACTGGCACATTCATTAGGTGCATACTGCCCTAACATCCTATTCCCATATGCTCGCGAAACCGTGGGTAGCTTAGTCGGTCGTGGTACTTTCCCACAACTGAACCTAGCACCAGTTAACTTCGACGCGCTGTTTGCCCAATACGTGCAACAACGTCAAGCTGCTGCGACTGCACCAGCCGCCGAAGAAGCTAACGCTTAATTACATGAAAAACTCTGCCGATATCACGGTATTAGGGGCGGGCTCTTATGGCACCGCCCTTGCCATTTCTTTAGCCAGCAACGGTCATAAGACCTTGTTATGGGGACACGATCCTGTCCACATGCAAACGCTCGCTCAAGACAAGTGCAACCAAGCTTTTTTGCCTGGTATTGCGTTTCCTGATTGTTTACAGATCGAAGCCGATTTAGCCAAAGCCTTAGCTGCCAGTAACAATGTGTTAGTGGTAGTACCAAGCCATGTGTTTGGAACTGTGCTTGAGCAAGCTAAACCGTTACTCCGTAGCGATGCGCGCATCGTATGGGCAACGAAAGGGCTCGAACCTGAAACCGGACGTTTGCTGCAAGATGTGGCCCGTGATGTGTTAGGTGAGCAATATCCGCTGGCGGTGTTATCTGGGCCTACCTTCGCGAAAGAATTAGCCATGGGTTTACCTACGGCCATTTCGGTCGCGGGCACTTGTCCTACATTCACCAACGATCTCGTCGAGCTGTTACACAGCCCTAAACGTTTGCGGGTTTACGCCAACGACGACTTTACCGGACTGCAACTTGGCGGCGCGGTAAAGAACGTGATCGCGATAGGTGCGGGCATGTCTGACGGTATCGGCTTTGGTGCCAATGCCAGAACAGCCTTGATCACCCGTGGTTTAGTCGAGTTAACTCGTTTAGGCGAAGCCTTAGGTGCTAATGCGGCCACCTTTATGGGCATGGCGGGGTTAGGCGACTTAGTGTTGACCTGTACCGACAACCAATCCCGTAACCGTCGTTTCGGTTTAGCCTTAGGTAAAGGCTGTGATGTGATCACAGCACAGGCTGAAATCGGCCAAGTGGTTGAAGGTTATCGCAATACCAAGGAAGTGTTTACGCTTGCGAAACGCCTTGGGGTTGAAATGCCAATCACCGAGCAGATTTACCAAGTCTTGTACCAAGGTAAATCGCCCGTCGATGCTGCGAAAGAATTGCTCAGCAGAGAAAAGAAATCAGAAACGCCGGCGCAATAAACCGCGAGCCGTGATGATGCTGAATAAAGGAAAGGGTGCTAAAATAGCGCCCTTTTTTATACACGGAAGTATTTATCCCCGGTCGCCAGGGATGGTGAAAGAGGGGATTTGTGCCTAGCGTTTGAGTGTATCTTTGCTCCGTTTAGCGGTTGCTGGCTTGCTTGCTAAAGGTTCGCGAGTCAGCAAACTGCCCGTTGGCAGCCAATACCAATCAATTTATCTGTGTGGAGTAAGAGCGTGAAACATCATGATGTCATTATTATCGGAGCCGGCGCCGCGGGATTGATGTGTGCAGCGACCGCAGGTTACCGAGGCCGTGATGTACTCGTACTCGACAATGCCAAGCAAGCCGGGCGTAAAATCCTCATCAGCGGCGGCGGGCGTTGTAACTTCACCAACCTTAAAGTCGAGCCCGCAAACTTCCTCTGTGGTAATCCTCACTTTGTTAAGTCGGCACTCGCGCGTTATCCGTCGCAGCAGTTTATTGAATTGGTCGAGCGCCACGGCATTGAATACCACGAACGCGATCACGGCCAATTGTTTTGCAATGACTCGGCCAAAGAGATAGTCACTATGCTATTGGCCGAGTGCGAATGGGCGGGCGTTACCATTAAGCTGCGCACCGATATTCTGGCCGTTAAAAAGACCGAAGCAGGGCGCTTTGAGCTCAATACTTCTAACGGCGAATTGAGCTGTGACTCACTGGTTATCGCCACCGGCGGTTTATCCATGCCAAAGCTGGGCGCCACGCCTTACGGTTATCAACTGGCCGAGCAGTTTGGCCTTAAAGTATTAACCACTCACGCGGGTTTAGTACCGTTTACATGGCACAGTGAAGATAAAATTCGTTTCGAACCTTTGTCGGGCATAGCCGTGCCGAGCCGCATTACCGCCAAAGATGACACTGCGTTTAGCGAAGCGTTGCTATTCACTCACCGCGGCTTATCCGGCCCTGCAATTTTGCAAATTTCCAACTATTGGAAAGCAGGCGAAACCATAGAAATCGATCTCTTGCCGAATATGGATTTGGCGCAATTGCTAGAGCAACAGCTCACCGCGCATCCAAAACAAAGCCTGCGCAATACCCTCAGCCAATGGTTACCTAAACGTTTGGTCGAAGTGCTATTCGATGAAGCCCTGTTGAACAAAGCCTTAAATCAGCTAGTGCACGCCGAGCGCGCAAAATTAGTCGATGATATCCACCGTTGGACACTATTAATGAACGGCACTGAAGGCTACCGCACCGCAGAAGTGACCTTAGGTGGTATTGATAGTAATGAGTTGTCATCCAAAACCATGGAAGCCAGCAAAGTCGCAGGACTCTACTTTATTGGTGAAGTTATGGACGTAAGTGGTTGGTTAGGTGGGTTTAATTTTCAATGGGCCTGGGCATCCGGCGCCGCCGCAGGGCAAGCGGTGTAGTTTAAGTAGGGAATTAGAACGAAGACAAAGTAGATTTACTTAGTTGTAATTCCGCCTATTGATGTTAGAGATATAAGCCTACTTATACTAGAAGTCGATTCCTAACGTAAAATTAGTCCGCCGTGGTATACCCCTGCTTTGGTGAATTAGGCTTATGAGGAAACGCCATTTTTAGCAACCCTTCTGAAATCATAGGCTTCAAGTAATTTTGTCGTAAGCTCTGAGGCTTACGATCTAATATCATTTCCAAAACAGAAACAGAGATGTAATGTTCTTGGCAGAGGCCAGAAATCAGTGACTTCATCGTAACTGTATCTAATCGACGCTGTTCTCTTGCAGGAGCAGCTAAAGCGTTAAGTTCTTGTCGAAATGATTCGCTTAACACATCAAGGCTATCGACAAATGGTTTGTCAATTAAAGAGCTGATAAACCTGCCTTTATCATCTCTAGTTTCGTTCGAGTCAATAGCATTACTGTTGTTATGCGTTAAGTTACCAATGCTATGCGTTAAGCTTCTGGCGTTATGCGTTAAGTTATTTATAGGAGTTAACGCATTAGAAAAAACTTCCTCTGGGGATGGCAACTCCATTCCTGGTAAGCTGTATGACTTATCTCTTTTCTTTCCACTTGCGACAAGAAAGCCCTTATCGACTAGTCGAGGTAAAGCCAGCGTAACATCACGAGAATGCTTGCTGGTTAGCTGACAAGCTCGTTCGTGGTTTACCCAGCCTTCAATTGCTGCGGTTACAACAATCATCTGCTCAAGTTCGTTGAGTGAATAAAAGGTGGTGTTGCCAAACTTAACCGCTAACAACTGAGTTACTTCTTCTGGGATAAGGCTTGCGGTTGATAACTCTAAGAGGGTTTGCTCTGACGGTTCATATTTTTCGTACAACTTCGGGGTTCGCCACTTTGCCCATTCCCATCCACTATATATTTTGGGAATTCCTGAACCAGCACGCTCTCCCGCACCAATCATCAGAAACATTTGATGCATCCTGCGGTTTCTACAATCGCTTTCACCACCTTTTACTGCTATTTCTGGGGGGACACGCATCAACCCTGGGTTGCGAAAACCAAATAAATCAGGCCGCTTTACGATAAGGATTGAGCTTCGTCCTGTGTAATCTGCATGAACAAGCGTATTCACTAATGCTTCACGAATAGCTTCGTGGGCTTTTGAATCATCCAAGCGAATACCATTTTGAAGTTCAAATGGTACTTTTAAGTCCGTGACCAATTTCCGGTATGTACGACGATAGAAATCAAACACGTTTCCAGACCAAGATCCATCGGGGTAAAGGCGGTCCACCCAACGCTCAACACTGGCTTCATCTCGTTCACGATAGTCAACAAAATAATTCGGAACAGCGTCTTGAATGGCATCCCAAGTACCGAACATCAATACTCCAGCTAACGTTATACCTTCAACGCTAGTCTGACGATCTTTTCTCCATCCACCCAGCTTTTTAAACAGTTCAAAAAGGTCTAATTCCAGCCAAGGATGTTGCGGTTTAGCAACTGAAAATAAGTTCTTGTATGCTTTGAGACTGTCCATGTCGATATCAGAGAAGTCAAAACCAGTGAGAATTTTATCATCTCGGCTATCTTCTACCTGCTCTGCCATCATCCGCTTAACCTGTTCTTCACTACAGCGGTGATCACCTTCGTGTAGACGAGTGTAAGTCTCCTTCATAGGCTGATTTTTCAGATAAATAGGCTTTTGGTCACGACGAGCTGTTGGAATTTCTATAACTAGTAGTGATTTTCCTTCAATGTTCACCGTTTGAACACTATCATTTGTCAGTAAGTTTATGTTTACTTTGGCATTATTACCTGCGATATCAAACAATTGTTTGTGAACAATCTCTATATCTTCAATCCCAGCTAATGTCAGTTGTCCTTTTTTCTCACGCACACCGAGAACAACATAGCCACCACGAGAATTGGCCATTGCGCTGTAAGTTGGCCAAAAATCATCAGGTAATTTACCTTTACCATCTTGTCCTTGAGCCAATTTAAATTCCAACTCCGCTGACTCTGATAAGGCTTGAAGGTCGACTAAATCCTGTATTTGAAACATATCTATCGCTACCACCCGACTTTTTAGTTAATAAACATACTTATTAGCTTCAGTTATTGATCAACTCAAAGTTCTTGCTTAATTAGCAACAGTCTTCATTCAAACCTTAGCTTTTCTTGTTCTACTAATGGGTTTAACTGCTACAAATAAAAACAAAGCCACTGATAGTATGGAATATAACCTACAGTATCTTTCGTGCTATCACCAAGCGTATTTCTGCTAAGGTCTAAAAGTCGAACTTTGATAGAGCGAAGGTGAGTTATTTATTCATTGGCAATGAGTTAGCTGGAGTTTGGTCAATGGAATATTATGCAACATCCACTATAGCGGATAAAGGTTGAAGTGGATAATCAATGGATAGCTTATGCCATCAGATATTTAGATATATGGCGGGAGTGCTTTCGTCGTTTTTCAAGGTGATCACAATGGGTGGCTTAGAAAGAATGACTCAGTTGGGGGAATTCTGAGATATAGAGTGCCACTGATATGGTTTTCGATGGCATGAAGCCATCGAATCGCCTATCGGAATAGTTCTTTTAAAAGAAACGGAAAGTGTTATAGCGGTGAACAGACTCGAAGGGCGGCACTGACTTGCAGTGCCGGCCTTCCAACTAATTTCTTTAACCAATCGCCAGTTTGGTTTCTGCATAGCGCAGTTTTTTCACCCTTGGATTCGCGAGGAAATAGGCGAGCATGAGTGGGCCGAGGCGACCCATGAACATCATAAAGATGATGATGGCTTGGCCTAGGCTAGTTAAGTTACCAGTTAAACCTCGGGATAAACCGACAGTGCCCAGTGCGGATATGGCCTCGAAAACGATATCGATTAACGGCGCTTTCTCGCTTAATACCAATATGAAGATGGCCAGCCAAGATACGACCAGAGAGATGATGGTCAGTGCTAAGGCTTTGCTGACGGTATCTTTGGGGATTTCCCGTTTAAACACATAGATGGCTTCGTCGCGGCGTAAATAACCATAAGTGGCCAAAATCAGCACCATAAAGGTGACGACTTTAATGCCGCTAGCGGTACTTAATGAGCCGCCGCCGATAAACATCAGCACGAGTATGAGCAAGGTGCTGGCGTCTTCGAGTTGGTCAATCGCTAGGGTATTAAAGCCTGCGGTGCGCGGTGTAACGGCTTGAAACCATGAGGCTAACCATTTACCAAGTTCGCTTAAGGGCGCCAAGGTGTTGGGGTTGTTGTACTCAATAAAGTAAATCGCAATCACGGCGACCGCGTTGATGACAATAGTGCCGGTGATCATCATGCGGCTGTAAACGCTGAGTTTTGACCAACGTTTGTTCCTACGCAGATCTATCCACACCGAAAATCCTAAACCACCAATGATAAATAAACCTGTGATGGTTAGGTTGATCACGGGATCGGCCACATAGGGCATTAGGCTGTCGGCACTGAGGGCAAAACCTGCGTTATTAAAGGCGCTAATGGTATAGAAAAAGCCGTGGAATAAGCTAGTTTGCCAGCCGAGTTCATGGCTCCAATGCACTGATAAAATCAGCATGCCTACGGCTTCAACCAGCAGCGAAAACACAAATACGGCTTTGGCGGTTGAGACTAATGTCGATGTATCGGTTTGATTAAACGCCTCTTTTGCGACGGTTTGCTGTAGAAAGCCAATCTTACCGCCAAGGGCTATAAGGGTGACAATCGCAAAGGTCATCAAGCCTAAACCACCGCATTGAATTAGCAGCGCGATTATCACTTGGCCAAAGGGCGTGAACACACTGCCAGTATCGACGACCACTAGCCCTGTTACTGTCACCGCCGAGGTGACGGTAAACAGGCTTTGCAGCCAAGTAATGGGCGACACAGTGGCGATGGGCAGTTTAAGTAAACATGTGCCGACGAGGATTAACAGAGCAAAGCTTGCACTTAAGATAAAGGGCGGCGCGCCAAAGAGTTTTTTGCCGGTTTTAGGAGTGTGCTCTAGGGTGAGCGAAGGATGCCATTGAACCACCTTACACCAACCTTGGCGCGAGCTGTTTTAACTCGGCACGGCTACCGCAAAGGAATAAGGCATCCTCTGTGTGCAAGGTAAAATCGCTATCAATCTTGCTAAATACGCTCTGCTCACGTTTGACCATTAACGGCGCGACTTTGCCCTTAGGGCTGCGTTGCACGTTAGTTTGCTCATCAGTGTTTTTCTCTTGCAAGTTCCCCAGCAGCTGGCCAACTGTGGCTTGATGCAAATGGGCTTTAATATGGATTTCAACAATATAGAGCCCATCGCCGATAGCGAGAAAGTTATTAACCATAGGGTAGTTTAGCGACTGGGCGACGCGGACCCCCATATCTTCTTCAGGGTGGATAATCCGAGTAACATCGAGTTTAGACAATATGGTGTGGTGCGCCTTATTGCTGGCTTTAACCCAAATATTTTGCACGCCGAGATTTTTCAGTGCCAGTGTGCACAGCAGGCTCGATTGCATATCAAAACCGATAGCGACAATCACAACTTCACTACTGGCAAGATCGAGTTCCCTTAGTGACGCCTCATCGGCGCAATCGCAAATTACGGCTTCTGTAAGAACTTCTACATATTTTTCAACAGCTTTATGGTCATTATCGACACCTGTAACCGTATGACCTAAGTGGATCAGTTCTCGGCTCACTGCGACGCCAAATCGCCCTAATCCAATAACGGTAAAATGCGCCATACAAACATCCTTTTATGATTTTTTGAAAGTGTTGATGATAAAAACGTTATTTGTGACTCATGTCAGTCAAGCGATAGCCGAGTCCCGCTTCTGTCTTGATCAGCTGTTGCTCTGTGCTGTCGTTGAGCTTTTTGCGTAACTGACTGACCAAGATCCGCAGATAATGACTGTCATCGGTATGGGTTTCGCCCCAAATATGCCGCAGTAATTCGGTTTGTTTCACTAATTGACCGGGGTGAGCCATTAAGGTCTCAATCAGAGCGAATTCCTTTTTAGTTAAGGCGATTTCTTGCTGGTCGAGCCAAAGCTGGTGGGTACTTTTTTGCAGCTTAAGTGCGCCAAATTGCAGCACATCACTCAAGGCGGGTTCGTCCACTAAGTCGCGGACTAATACCTTAATGCGCGCGATTAACTCCCTGATCCCAAATGGCTTGCTGAGATAATCATTGGCGCCCGCTTCCAATAGGCGGATTTTCTCTTCCTCTTGATCGCGGGCGGTTAAGATAAGCACGGGCACTTTGTCATGCTGCCGTAGGGTTTGCAGCAAGCAGATGCCATCGCCGTCGGGTAAGCCAAGGTCGAGCACTAACACGTGTGGCCGCTGTGCTTGATATTGGGCGAGGGCAGAGGCAATCGAGGCGGCGCCATGATATTCAAAGCCTTCCGCTTCTAACGATATCCGCATAAAAGTGTGAATTTGCGCTTCATCATCGACAACCAGCACCTTGTAAGCCATTTATTGCTCCCCCTTTTTAATCGGCAAAGCAATACGAATAAGGCTGCCCTTAGCCACAGGTTCGGCGCTGATCTGGCCGCCATGGGCGGTAATAATGCCCTTAGCAACGGCAAGCCCAAGGCCTGCGCCACCATCGGTGGAGGGATGCTGACGATAAAAGAGTTCAAAAATAGCCTGCGCCTCAGCGGCGGCGATGCCTACGCCCTCATCTTGAATATCTAACCGCAGCATATCGCCCTGCTGGTAAGCCTTTACTGTGACGGGTTTATCTAAGGGCGAATAGCGCAGCGCATTATCCAGCACATTAAATATGGCCTGTTCAATCAAAGAGCTGCTGATCATCAGCGGCGGCAGTTCGGCCTCGCTGTCGATGACAATTCGCGGCTGCGCAGCGGGAAAACGGCCGATAGCTTGGTGCAGCACATTCATCATTGCGTCTTCACTCAGGCTGAACTTGAGGGCGCCGTGTTGTAACTTAGTGGCCTGTAATAGGTTTTCGATATATTGATGCAGACGATGACTCTCGGCGGCCGCGCTATCGATAAGCTCAGTCTTTTGCGACGCACTGAGCTTAGGCATGTATTCCTTCAGGGTCGTCAGGGTGCCTATGATGGTTGAGAGCGGGGTGCGTAAGTCATGGGAAACCGACAATAAGATGCTGTTGCGTAACTGAGCTTGTTCGAGTGCAGCTTGCTGGCGGCGATAAAGTTCGGCCAATTTGCTGGTGGTCAGAGCGACAAGTAGAAACACAGTTAGATTGAGGATGTCCTCAAGATTGAACATCTGTAGCGAATAGCGCGGCGTGGTAAACAGAAAATTAAAGCTGGTCGCCTCAAACACAGCTGCAAAGTAGGCAAAGTTAGCGTTGCATTGCAGGGCCACAGCGACCACGGCCAATTGTAAAATCAGCAGCACGGCTATGGTGGAGCCAGCAAAATAATCGATAAAAGCACTGCTAAAAATCGCTATCACCAGCACTATGCCGGTAAAAAATGTTGGGTGCGAACGCCAGTATTGAGTCATGGGAGCCGCTATGGATGAAGTCATGGATAGAAAGACGCATATAAAGAAAGTGTCTGTACTCTAGCAAAGCCATTTTAAGATAGCGCGTAAAAAATCCGTAAAATTTATAGTCCTGTGAGTGGCTTAGCGTGCAGTTTACTCGGGCTGTTCTCGCGCACTCATATCAAGCTGCGAGCTAATAATCAGGCTTACCCCATAGACTCATGGGGTAAGCCATCCTAGGCGTGGGCCGTTATCGGATTGACGCTAATGGGCTAGCTATCAAGTATTTGCCTGCCATTCTTTAGCTGAAGATCACCAAGGTATCGGCGGTGGCACTAAGCGCTTGCCCTCATAGCCGGGCACAGTATCAAAACGTGTCGAGTGGGCTTCCCAATCTGCTTGAGCCTTAGCAATTTCGTCTTTGCTGTGGCCGACAAAGTTCCACCAAATACTGACAGGGTCGGCCAGTGGTGCGCCGCCGATTAGCAATATGCGGCAACCCGCGTCGAGTTCGACCGTGACGCTTTCGCGTAACATCCCCAGATAGGCGAGGTCATTATTGTTGAAGCTTTGATCATCGATACGGAAAAAGCCTTCGAGTGGCATGAGGGCATATTCAAAACTCGGGTCGAGAGTCAGGGTGAGCTCAGTGTTTTCGGCGGCAAATAAATCCATCGCCACTATCGGCGAGAAGTGCAATGTGGGTGCCTGTTGATGCTGCCAACTGCCAATTAGTAGGGTGAAATCAACGCCCGCATCGTGCCAAGTGGGTAGTTCGGGATAGTGATCGAATCTCGGCGCTGTGTCTTTATGCTCAAGCGGCAGGGCAATCCACAGCTGCGCCGCGTGCATAGTGCTATGGCCTGCGACGGATTCTTCGGTGTGGGCGATACCGTGTCCGGCGGTCATCAAGTTAACTTGTTTAGGGCGGATCACTTGGGCGCTGCCGAGACTGTCCTTGTGCATGATTTCGCCTTCGAGCATCCAAGTAAAAGTTTGCAGCCCAATGTGCGGATGCTGGCCAACGTTTAACTCTGGGCCGTCGGTGACTGGGCCAATATGGTCGAGGAAACACCAAGGGCCGATAAGACGACGCTCTTTTTGTGGGATCGCCCGTGCGACCGGAATGCCGCCGACATCACTGATTTTTGGGGAAATTCGTTGAACTTGAATGCGGCCATTTTCAATAGGGCATTCCTTAGGGCCACCATAAAACTGTGCTTGAACTTCACTCATGTTCGCTCCTTACTTCCTTTGCGAGGACACACTTAGTTAGTGTTAGTCTGGCATGCTGAACTGGTTTCAGATCCCATCTTGCATTCGAGCCGAAGGTTTTAGCTTCGGGTATTCCCGTGGATTTTGCAAATCGACGCAGTCATATGACTGGGTAATTGAGCTGTTAAAATCGCCCTTGGATAACTCTGTTAACCCAATTCAAACGTGAATCTGTGACTGAGCCCGCGTGTATGGGAGTTTTTGCTGTCCTTTACTTTAGCAAGCCTGTATTTATGTGGGGCATTAGCGTTTGATGTTTTACTCGAGCCGTAATAGCGGACGAGTTCTGGGTTAGTCTCGGTGATTTTTATCCTTCACGCGTTAATTCAGATCTGCAAAATCGAGTCTATCTTTTATCGGTACAGGTGTTGGCGGCGACATTGCCAGCCTAAGCCGTAATCCATTCAGCATACTGCTTAACACTAACACAGATAGAATTCACATATAGAATTAGGCTGTCACTCAGCGTGATTGATTAAGGGGAAAGCGTGCTCGAAAATCAAATGATGTTACTGGCGGTATTTGAACGGGCAGCCTTGATGCTGATGACCTTGTTCTTTTTAACCCGCACTCGACCGTTCCAGCGTTTATTCCAAAAGCGTAATCACACTCCCGCAGAGCTGGTCTCAGTGGCGGCGATATTTTGCTTATTTGCGGTGTTCAGTACCTATACCGGCATTGAGGTTGAAGGCGCGTTGGTCAACGTGCGGATTATCGCGATTATTTCCGGCGGGATATTATTTGGCCCTTGGGTTGGTATTCCCGCGGGCGTGCTGTCGGGGCTGCATAGATATCTGATTGATATGGATGGTGATACCTCGATTCCGTGTTTAATCGCCAGCATTATTGCCGGTCTAATGGCGACCTGGATTTACTACAAATGCCCCAAATCTAAGTTATGGATTTATGGCATTGTGGCGGGCATGTTGTGCGAAACACTGACCATGTTGTTGATTTGGCTACTGACAGAGCCGCACCAAGTGGGTGTTGAGATTGTGAGTCACATTGCCTATCCCATGATTGCGGGCACTGTGTGTATCGGACTGATTATCAAGCTAGTGCAAGATCTCGACGATGAGAAAGAGCTCATTGCCGCCAAGCAGGCCAAGCTAGCGCTGGATATTGCCAACAAAACCTTACCTTTCTTCCGCAAAATTGATCGCCATGCCTTAGAGCAAGTGTGCGGCGTGATCCGTAATGAAATTCACGCCGATGCCGTGGCCATTACCGATACTCGCGATGTATTGGCCTATATGGGCGTTGGCAAAGATTACTACGAGGTCGATGGTCATCAAGCGATTAGCGAGATGACTCAAAGGGCGATAGAGCTAGATCAAAACATTATTAACAACGACTTACGCCAATATCATTTATCGGATTTTCATTCGGTCATCATAATCCCGCTGCGTGAAAACGGCACTGTGAGCGGTACGCTGAAGATTTATTATCGCAATAACTATCGGATTACCAGCTCGCTGCGAGAGATGGCGGTGGGCTTGTCGCAGTTGATTTCGACCCAGATGGAAGTGTCGCGTATCGAGCAACTGCAAGAGATGACCCGCAAGGCGGAGTTTACTGCGCTGCAGAGCAAGATTAACCCGCACTTTTTGTTTAATGCCCTCAATGCGATTTCTTCTTTGATCCGTATTCGGCCACAGCAGGCGCGGGAGTTGATTGCCAATCTGGCCGATTATCTGCGCTATAACCTAGCCAAGGGCGATGAGCTGATTGATATCCAAGAGGAAGTCAAACAAGTCCGCGATTATGTGGCGATCGAGCAGGCGCGCTTTGGCGACAAGCTTGAAGTGGTGTTCGATGTCGACGATGTGCATTTTTGTGTACCTTGCCTCTTGTTGCAGCCGCTGGTGGAAAACGCCATTTTGCACGGCATTCAGCCGCGCAGTGCACCGGGCAGAGTGACCATAGAAGTGAAAAAACTTGATTCTGGCATTCGCGTGGCCGTGCGTGACACTGGTTATGGCATCAGCCAAGAGGTGATAGATGGCGTCGCCGCGGGTCGCATAGAAAGCAGCAGTATTGGGTTGATGAATGTGCACCAGAGGGTGAAGTTATTGTACGGCGAAGGGCTGCAGCTTAAACGGCTGGAGCCTGGGACTGAAGTCAGCTTTTATTTACCGGAAAATGAGGCGCAAGTATGTTAAAAGCCATCATAGTTGAAGATGAATATCTGGCCCGTGAGGAGCTGGAGTATTTAGTAAAGAGCCACAGTGAAATAGACATAGTGGCAAGCTTTGAGGATGGCTTGGAGGCCTTTAAATATCTGCAGGATCATGAGGTTGATGTGGTGTTTTTGGATATCCAAATTCCGTCCATCGATGGCCTATTGCTGGCGAAGAATCTGCATAAATCGACCCATCCACCCCATGTGGTGTTTGTGACTGCATATAAAGAATTTGCGGTAGAAGCGTTCGAGCTCGAAGCCTTCGATTATATTCTCAAGCCCTATAATGAGCCGCGGATCATCAGCTTATTGCAGAAGATTGAACAGGCGGGGCGACAAGCGCCAAAGCCGCAACATGAAGCGGCGAGTAATGCCAGTCGTACCGTGAACTTAGTCAAAGGTGAGCGGATTATCGTTACGCCTTGCGAGCAAATTTATTACGCCGAGGCTGATGAAAAACTCACCTATGTCTATACCCGCACCGACCGTTATGTGATGCAAATGACCATTAGCGAGTTTGTCAGCCGCTTGCCCGCCGAGGGCTTTTTCCGTTGCCACCGTTCCTATTGCGTCAATATCAACAAGATCCGCGAAATCGTGCCTTGGTTCAATAGCACTTACCTGATCCGCTTGCATGATTTGTCGTTCGAGGTGCCCGTTAGCCGTAGTAATATTAAGGCTTTTCGACAGCTGATGAGGCTGTAATTGTCATTCATTCCTGCAGATCTGTATTTCATGCCTTAATTGATCGGCGCGAATAGCATCTCTCTTATAGTGGACTCAATTCCTGATCCCCTAAAGCGAGATGCATCATGACTAAAGAGATGAACCGTACTCGGTGCCTGACCTTAGTTGGTACTATTATCACCCAGTTTGCACTCGGCTCAGTTTACACTTGGAGCCTGTTCAATGCGCAGTTGGCCGCTAAGCTCGACGAGCCTGTCAGCCAAGTGGCGTTTGTATTTGGTTTGCTGAGTTTGTCTTTGGCCGTGGCTTCTTCCATGGCGGGCAAATTACAGGAACGCTTCGGTGTGCGTAATGTCACCTTAGGCGCAGGCCTATTACTCGGGCTGGGATTCTTACTCACTGCCCAAGCCAGTAACTTGATGATGCTTTACCTGTGTGCCGGGATTTTAGTGGGCTTTGCCGATGGCACTGGCTACTTAATGACTTTATCTAACTGTGTGAAGTGGTTCCCCGAACGCAAAGGGCTGATTTCGGCGTTAGCGATTGGCGCTTATGGTCTAGGTAGCCTTGGATTTAAGTACATCAACGTGCTGTTACTCGAAAATACTGGCCTTGAAACTACCTTCCAACTGTGGGGCTTAATCGCCATGGCGCTGGTGTTGTGTGGCGGCATGTTGATGAAAGATGCACCTGCACAATCAGCCGCAAGTCAGCAAGCCGAAAGCCGCGACTTCACCCTCGCAGAAGCCATGCGTAAACCGCAATATTGGATGCTGGCATTGATGTTCCTGTCCGCCTGTATGAGTGGTTTGTATGTGATTGGTGTAGCGAAAGATATCGGCGAGAAGATGGTCGACTTGCCAGTATTGGTCGCTGCTAATGCGGTTGCGGTAATTGCCATGGCGAACCTCAGTGGTCGTTTGGTGCTGGGTATCCTGTCGGACAAAATCCCCCGCATTCGGGTTATTTCGCTGGCGCAGATCATCACTTTAGTCGGTATGGTGTTACTGCTGTTCATCCCTTTGAATGCTAACCTGTTCTTCGTTGCCGTTGCCTGTGTTGCCTTTAGTTTTGGTGGCACAATTACTGTTTATCCATCATTGGTGAGCGACTTCTTCGGCCTGAATAACCTGACTAAAAACTATGGGGTTATCTATTTAGGTTTTGGTGTCGGCAGCATTATCGGTTCGATTGTCGCCTCGTTATTCGGTGGCTTTATTGCGACCTTCAACGTGATTTTAGTGCTGCTGGTGGTGGCGTTAGTGATGTCATTAACCATACGTTTACCAGAACCTAAAAACCCAGTGTCAGCCAAGAAAGCGACTAAGAGTACACCGCGCTTAGTGAACATGACGGCAGAATCGGCTTAAGCACACACACTTAGTCCGGCTTAGCCAAAAGCTAAAACAAAAATCCGCAGCTAAATGGCTGCGGATTTTTTGCTTTTTTATCACCTCAACAACAGGTAACTTGATAGCCATAAAGCGTTATTCAGGATGTGTTGATGTTAACGGACCCTCTTTTTTGGTTGGTGGCTATACCCGCAGTGTTGATTACGGGGATTTCTAAATCCGGTTTTGCGGGTGGCGTGGGCGGCTTAACTGTCCCGCTATTGGCGCTGGCCATTAGCCCTACCACAGCGGCGGCGCTTATGTTGCCGCTGCTGATTTATATGGATTTTTTGAGTGTGCGTTCTTGGTGGGGGCAACATAATCCGCGTCATTTATGGATATTACTGCCCGCGGCGATAGTGGGTATTTTTATCGCTTATCTGTTGTTTGATAGGTTGAATGAAGAATATCTTCGGGCGATTTTAGGTTGTGTGTCCCTTGGTTTTGGTTTGTATGGTTTGATTCTGGGGGATAAAACCCAAGCATCACCTTCACCTCTAGTAGGACGCTTGTGTGGCTTAACAGCGGGATTTACTAGCTTTGTTGCCCATGCGGGCGGGCCGCCACTCAACGCTTATTTGTTGCCGCTGCGTTTGGCTAAGGCAGAATTTTTAGCCACGGCTGTGGTATTTTTTGCTGTGGTAAATCTGGTCAAGCTTATCCCCTACAGTTTGCTTGGGCAGATTAACCAAGAGAATATTTTAGTTTCCCTGTTACTGGTGCCGCTGGCATGGTTAGGGGTAAAGCTAGGTTTGTTTATTCAAGATAAAATTAACGACAGGTTATTTAAGCGCATCATCTTGATTTTAATGGTGCTGGTGGGCGTACGTTTATTGTGGACCGCGTTATAGTTTTAAGCTTTGGGTTACATTAGTCTGCTAGAGTGCGCGGGTGTTGGGGCGTTTTGATCCCCAGCCGCCCTGAATTTACCTGATAAAAACTCAAAATTACGTTACTGTGAAATCTGCCTGCAATGAGTTTGAAGCTATGAAACGATTACTGATAGTTATCTTAGCCTTAGGCCTTGGCGCTTGTGCTAGCGCGCCAGAACCTAAGCCTGTGGTAAAGCAAGTTGAACCCGCCACGGTTTGGAACGATAGCAATATCTCCGAACTGCATTCTGAGTGGCGCGGTGTGCCCTATCGTTTAGGCGGTGGCACTAAGCGGGGCATAGATTGCTCGGCCTTTGTGTCGGTTGCCTATCAGAAGATGTTGGGTATGACCTTGCCGCGCACGGTTGAAGAACAGCAAGCCCTAGGGAAACCCGTGCCGAGAAATCAACTGCGCAAGGGCGACTTGGTATTTTTCAAGACAGGTTGGAGCACGCACCATGTCGGCATTTATGTGGGAGACGATAATTTTCTCCATGTTTCCACTAGCCAAGGGGTGAAGATTTCGAGCCTGCATAACAGTTATTGGGCGTCTAAGTATTGGAATGCACGGCGAATTTAGCACATCTTCTTTATGCACTTTCTTTTATGCACTTGGGCTGATGAGTTAGCGGAGACAATATGTCCTTAGAGCCTGCGTTATCCCAGAGTGACCCTTTACCGACTTCTGTTTTTCTCGCCATTTTCTCGGCCGTATTCTTGCCCATGTTTTTGGCGGCGGTCGATCAAACCTTACTCGCCACGGCGACGCCAGCCATAGTTGAAGATCTTGGCGGCCTGCGCCAAGCCTCGTGGATCACTATCGGTTATATGCTGGCGATGGCCGCTTCTGTGCCGATTTATGGCTGGTTAGGGGATAACTTCGGTCGCGCGAAAATCCTGATGATCGCCATAGTGATTTTTGCACTGGGTTCCATCGTTTCGGCGAGTGCGGGCACTATGGATCACATGATCGCCGGACGTATTTTGCAGGGCATGGGCGGTGGCGGCTTGATGAGTTTGTCTCAATCTTTGATTGGTGAGTTAGTTCCCATTCGGCAGCGGGCGCGTTTCCAAGGCTATTTTGCTGCTATGTTTACCCTTGCGAGTGTTGGCGGCCCTGTCATTGGCGGTATTGTGGTGCACGCTTATTCGTGGCATTGGCTATTTTGGGCGAATATTCCACTGGCCATGCTGGCGGTATGGCGACTCAATGGGCTGCATAAGCGCAGCGTTAAACCCGTGCGCCAAGGCAAGTTTGATTTAGTGGGCGTGGTCTTGTTTCCGACCATTATCACCGCACTGTTATATTGGTTATCTGTGGCTGGGCAAGAGTTTGCTTGGCTTTCTGCGACCAGCTTAGGCTTTGCCGTCTTTGTGGTGGTTGGGATTTTAGGCTTGTTATTGTGGGAGCGGCGATTGGCTAGCCCGTTTCTGCCGTTAGATTTACTGGCGAATAAGGCCGTGTATATGCCACTACTAACGGCGGCGCTGTTTGCGGCTTGTTTGTTTGCGATGATCTTCTTCCTGCCGATTTATCTGCAAGTGGGCTTACACACCAATCCCGCCAAAACCGGTTTGCTGCTCTTGCCTATGACCTTTGGTATTGTCACTGGCTCTACGATTGCGGGCCGACTGTTAAGTAAAGATGTCGCGCCTAAGTGGTTGCCGACCTTTGGTATGGGTTTAGCTTTCATCGGCTTGTTATTGATTAGCTTTGTGCCGCCTAATGCCAATGTGATTGGCGGCTTAGGTGTGTTGGTCGGGATAGGGTTAGGGACTGTGATGCCGAGTGTGCAGCTCGTGGTGCAGAGCGTGTCGGGCAAGCCGCGACTCAGCCAGATCACGGCTATGGTGTCACTGTGTCGTTCTATGGGCGCTGCTATTGGTACTGCGCTGTTTAGCGTGCTGCTTTATAGTTTGTTGCCACTCACGGGTTCTGAACTTGGCATCGCCGCCATTAAAACATTGCCGACAGAGGTGGTGCATCACGCCTTCCAATATGGATTTATGGCCGCTGCGGGTGTGGCATTGTGTGCCGCGATAGTCGGCTTTCTATCCCCTGCAACGGCATTAAAAGATCACGATAGCGAAACTGCGCATTAAGCCTAGATTTGCAGGTGCGCGACCCATTTAAGCCGTGTACTATTTGCGCTGAGCCGTATTTTTGTGGCCTTATTCGATTCCAGGACATAAGCATGACAACAAAACACTGGACCCTAAAGAGCATAGCCAACGAGTTGGGTGTCTCTAATGCCACTGTTTCTAACGCGTTTAATCGCCCCGACCAATTATCGGAAAAACGTCGTAACGACATTTTGGCTGCCTGCACTAAGTTGGGATATTTCGGGCCAAATAAAGCGGCTCAATCCCTACGTAAGGGCAAGTTTGATACTGTTGCCTTGGTACTGTCGGACAGCGTGGAATACATGGTGTCCGATCCCGTCGCCAGTAAATTTATGAAGGGCGTGGCATCTGTCTTGGAGCAAGAAAAGCTCAATTTGCTGCTGTTTTCGGGCAGCTCAGACAGCGTGAATGCGGTGGCCGACTTTGTGGATGGTTTTATTTGTTATGGTCGCCCGCGCAACGCCCTGTTAGCCGAGCAGTTAAAGCAGGTTAAGAAAAAGGTCGTCACGGTCGATTTTGATATCCACCGCAATGCATCTGTGAGCATAGACAATAAGTTAGCCGCCTATGAAGTGGCGAAACTGGCATTGCAGTCGCCCGCGGACAATGTGGCCATTTTGGGGCTACGTTTGCTCGATACCCACTTAACTTGCCGTGTGTATGATTTGAATTTGTTAGAAATCGACACCTCTGTTGCCCATCAAAGATTACAGGGTTACTTGCAAGCGATTGAAGAAGTGGGCGTTGTACTGGGGCAGGACCGCATTTGGAATATCCCCGAGAGCAATGCCGACTATGCGGCGATAGCGGCAAAAGAAGCGTTGAATTCGACTCCACGGCCGAATGTATTTTTATGCATGAGTGACTTAATCGCCTTGAGTGTGCTCGGTGAGGCGCAGGCCATGGGGCTGAATGTTCCTGAAGATGTGCGAGTCGTGGGCTTTGATGGCATAGATGAAGGCACACGTTCAAATCCGCCGTTAACGACCGTCTATCAATACTCTGAGCAGAAGGGCCGAAAAGCGGCGCAAATGTTTGTTAGTGATGCCGTGCATGCGGAAGTCTTGGGCTATGAATTACGTCTCGGTAAGAGCTGCTAGTCTCTACATCTTTTAACTAAAAAAGGCGCAATGAATGCGCCTTTTTGCTATCTCAAAACTATGTCGCTTGGCTTGAAATTAAACCTAAGCTCAAGCCCGAATAGGAACGCAAGCTTATGCTTGAGCCAGCAGTTTTGATAACGACACTTGTGTCTCTTTACCTTGCTTATTTAAAAGGATGATTTGGCCATCTTTATTGGCAAAGTCGAGGGTTAGGCTCGCCTGCGAATCGGCCGCTGTCCAAGATAAGGTTAACGTGCGTTCTGCTGATGCCATCGTAAAGCGGCCATCGAAGGCTGGGCTGCTATTACGCAGTTTAATCAGTTTAGTCAGCGCCTTAACGACAGGTTTCTGCATGGCTTGCTGCACTTTTTCACGGTTCAAGTAAGGGCGATTAATATCGCGACCGACGTGGGTGTTGTTGAGCAGCTCCATATCGTTTGGAATCGCCAGCAGACCCGCGTAATACACCTGCGGAATACCCGGTGCGAAAAACTGAATCGCCCGCGCCATCAAGTAATCTAGGTCATTCTGACCGAGGGCATCGTAATAGGTGCAGTTGATTTGATACAAATCGACGTTGCTGGCGGCCGCGCCTGTGGCTTGTAGACTCTCGCCCTTACTGTTGCCATGTATGGTTTCAACTAGATTATCGATTTGATTTTCGGTCAATAATCCGCGTAATCCATCCATAGGGCCGACGTCGATAATGCCGATGCCGTCGTGGGTGTCGAGTACGGTAATGCAGTTGCGCGGCGCCATTTCCAGCCAATGGGTCAAGGCTTGGCAATCTTGGCTAAACAGCGTGTGCAAGATGAGCGGTGGCAGGGCGAAGTCATACACCATGTCGACCTGCTTGGCGATTTCGACTTGAGTCATGTGGTGCGAATGAATTTCGGCCAGCGTTGTCATGCCTAACTCATTGGCTTGCTTAGCTAATTTATCCACGAACTCGAAGGACTCTTCAATCATAAAGCAGCTAGTGCCGGGCTTTTTAATCGCATAGCCCGCAGCATCTAAACGGATCAGATTCACTTTACAGTGGTCGAAACGCGCCAGCACTCGGTTTAAATAATCTTTACCCGCGGCGGAATGAACGTCGATATCGATTTGATTACGGGTAAAGGTGGTCCAAAACTCTTCGGTCGAGCCATCGGCTAAGGTGTAAGTGCTAAAACAACTTCCTGGACGTGGACGATAGATAGCAGCTTGATCTTGCTCGCTTAACCCCTCAGGAAATACCTTGTCTTTGGTTAAAAATAAATCCCAGTAAGCCGATTGTTTGCCGTGCTTGAGCACGTCTTTAAATTCTGGCGATTCGGCGGACATGTGGTTAACGATAAGGTCGGCCATGATGTCGTAGTCATCACCAATGCGTTTAACGTCATCCCAATTGCCTAAGCGTGAATCGACTTGCACATGGTCTATCGGATCGAAGCCCGCATCGCTGCCGTCAATGGGGAAATAGAAAGGCAAAAGATGTACGCCGCCGAATAGACCTTGCAACTCGTCATCGAGCAGCGCTTTGAGCTCCTTGAGCCCGGCATTGGTAATTCTGTCGACATAGGTGATCAGTTGCACTTGGTTTTTCATACTTTGCCCACGCTTGAGTTGTCTTTTTAGAGTAAAGGTTTATGGCAATCTTTAATTGATTGCACAACTAAACTTAATCGATTAAGTTGTATATTTAACCAATATGAAACATTATTCAAGTGGTTTGTTGGATTTTTGAGTTAGTCTCAAGTTTTGGGGGAGGCTGGCTCACTGCTGTACACAAAAGCCGAAACCCTTTCAGCATGCAGTTACTGAGCTGCTGAGAGCGAGTAGGTATAATAACGATAAGGTGGAATGGTATGGTAAGTGATTCAAAAGGTTGCGATAACCGCAATCACACCCGTATTCGGGTACTCACATATTTAATGTTTTTCATGTTCGCTATGACCTCAGATGCCGTGGGCGTCATTATTCCAGAGTTGATATCCCAGTTTGGTTTGTCCATGTCGCAGGCCAGTGCTTTCCATTATATGCCGATGATTTTTATCGCGATGAGTGGACTATTTTTAGGCTTCTTGGCGGATAAAATTGGGCGTAAGTTAACCATTCTATTGGGGTTATTATTATTCGCGCTCGCCTGTTTTATGTTCGCGCTGGGTGAGTCGTTTTACTATTTCTTGTTCCTACTCGCCTTTGTCGGCACGGCGATTGGCGTCTTTAAAACCGGCGCACTCGGGCTTATTGGCGATATCTCGACTTCCTCAAAACAGCATTCGAGCACTATGAATACGGTGGAGGGCTACTTTGGTGTCGGCGCCATGATAGGGCCAGCCATTGTTAGTTATTTACTGATCAGCGGCGTCTCTTGGAAGTATCTGTATTTTGGCGCGGGTTGCTTCTGTTTAGTGCTGTGTTTGTTAGCTTACCGGGCGGATTATCCGCAAATCAAACGTTCCTCGACGGATGCCATTAACCTTGCCAGCACTTTTAAGATGATGAAAAACCCTTATGCATTAGGGTTTTCACTCGCTATAGGTTTATACGTTGCCACCGAAGTGGCGATTTATGTGTGGATGCCGACCTTGTTGCAAAGCTATCAAGGTGATTACACCACATTGGCCGCTTATGCCCTGACGATCTTTTTTACTCTGCGTGCGGGTGGGCGCTTTTTAGGGGGTTGGGTGCTCGATCGCTTCCCGTGGCAGCAAGTAATGTTCTGGTTTAGCTTCGCGATAAGTGCTTGTTATCTTGGGTCTATGATCTACGGCATTGAGGCCGCTGTTATCTTGCTGCCCTTGTCCGGGCTGTTTATGTCGATGATGTATCCCACGCTTAATTCTAAGGGGATTAGTTGTTTTCCCGTAGATCAGCATGGCTCTGTGGCTGGGGTGATTCTGTTTTTTACTGCCGTGTCCGCCGCCGTTGGCCCCTTGTTGATGGGGTTAGTGGGCGATATTTTCGGCCATGTTAAATATGGCTTCTACCTCGCCACTGGTTTTGCCATTTTGTTATGCCTCCTGAGCGGATTTAATCTCGTTAAAGATCCTGCCCGTCATTTGTTAACGGCTGAAGCGCACTAATTTGGGTTGTGACAGAAAATATTTTTCTGTCACATTTCTTCAATTAATCAATACTTTGACCTAGTGCACCTAGAGTGAGAACCAAAACTGTGCAAAAAACGCACTTGCTTTTTGTTGCCAAGTTGCTAACTTGTTAACTTAATCGATTAAGTTGATTCAAGGTTAAGTTCAATATGACCTTGAGCAATCACTAAGATGGTTCTTCGATTAATCACAATTCGGTAGAGGCAGCCATGGGGAGATAGGGCTGCATCTCAAATATGGGTGGGGACATAAAAATGATAAAAAGCACATCACAGAAATTCTTGTTAAGTACATTGGCCGTGTTGGTGAGTTCTCACCTTTGGGCAGCCGAAGCACCGCAACAGGAAGAAGCCAAGAAAGACGCGTTAGGTTTAGAAAGAATTACCGTGACTGGGGTTGCCCGCGGCACTCGTGTTATGGACTCGAGTGTGTCAGTCAGCAGTGTGTCACTGGCTGAGCTTGAAGTGAGCTCACCACGTTCATCGGCCGAGGCATTTCGTATTATTCCGGGGATGAAGGTCGAGTCTACTGGCGGTGAAGGTAACGCTAACATTGCCGTGCGTGGTTTACCTGTGGCGTCTGGTGGTGCTAAGTTCCTACAAATTCAAGAAGATGGTTTGCCAATCCTGCAGTTTGGCGATATCGCCTTCGGTAACGCAGACATCTTTTTACGCTTAGATTCAACAGTGCAAACCATTGAATCTATCCGTGGTGGCTCGGCATCGACTGCGGCCAGTAATGCGCCCGGCGGCATTATCAACGTGATCAGTAAAACCGGTACTTCGGATTCGGGCAGTGTTGCTACCACCTTAGGGCTGGATTACGACACTTTCCGTACCGACTTTGAATACGGCACTAGCATCAACGACAGCCTGCGTTTTCATGTGGGCGGTTTTGTGCGCACGGGCGAAGGCCCACGCGACGCTGGCTATAACGCCAACAAAGGCGGCCAGATCAAAGCTAACTTAACCAAAGAATTCGATAAGGGTTATGTTCGTCTGTATTTCAAACATTTAGACGATAAAAGCATTGGTTACTTACCTATGCCTATGTACTCAGATGGCAGTTCAATCCCAGGTTTTGATGCTAAATCCGATGCGATTCAATCCGCTTATTTCCAGTCAACCTTGAGCTTAGGTGCCGACGGAGAACGTCGCCGTGGCGATATGCGCGATGGCATGAATCCTGTAGTTAATTCTGTCGGCTTAGAAGCCTCCTTCGATTTAGGTAACGATTGGCAGGTCGAAAACCGTTTCCGTTTCTCCGATGTGAGCGGCAACTTCATCGCGCCATTCCCAGCCGAAGTGGCCAACGGTAGCGACATTGCCACCAGTATTGCTGGCACTGGCGCTAAGTTGATTTACGCCAATGGACCTAATGCGGGTAGTCAGATGGACGGTTTAGCCATGCGTATCAATACCTTTGATGTGCAGATGAATGACTTTGGCTCAATCGTAAACGATTTTAAATTGACTAAAACCTTCGACGATACCAGCGTGACCTTAGGCTATTACAATGCCACCCAAAACATCGGCATGAGTTGGATGTGGAACTCTTATCTGATGGAAGTCAAAGGCGATAATGCAGCGCTATTAGATGTGGTTGCCGCCGATGGCACTGCCTATTCTGACAATGGCCTCTATGGTTACGGCGTACCTTACTGGGGAAATTGTTGCCAACGTAATTACGATACCGACTACAGCATTAAAGCGCCTTATCTCGCGTTAGCCTCGAGTTTTGGTGACTTGTCGCTCGATGCCAGTGTGCGTTATGACAGTGGTGATGCCAGCGGTAACTACGCGGGTAGCGTGCAATCGCAAGTGGATATGAATCTCGATGGAGTGATTTCAATCCCTGAGCAGAGCGTGTCTTCTATCGATAATGCGAACCCTCAGCCAGTGAATTACGATTGGAGCTACACCTCTTACTCATTAGGTGCTAACTATCAATTTTCCAGTGACTTAGCCGCCTTTGGTCGCTTGAGCCACGGTGGCCGCGCCAATGCCGACCGTCTGTTATTTGGTAAGGTGCGTGCCGATGGTTCAGTGGCGAAGGAAGATGCGGTTGATATCGTTGACCAGTATGAGTTAGGTGTTAAGTACCGTTACGATGATCTGTCTGTGTTCGCGACGGCGTTCTACTCAGAAACCGAAGAGCAAAACTTTGAAGCTACCAGCCAACGTTTCTTCGACCGTAAGTACAAAGCCAAAGGTATCGAAATCGAGTCGGCCTATTTTATCGGTGACTTCGACTTTAGAGGCAACCTGACCTGGACCGATGCTGAGATTGCCAAAGATGCATTGACGCCAGAAGTCGTGGGCAATACCCCAAGAAGACAGGCTGATTTTATCTACTCTTTGATGGGCCGTTACAACTTTGACCAAGGTTCAGTGGGCGTTAACTTAATCGGCACCACGGATTCTTATGCTCAAGATAATAACGACTTAAGTTTCGACGGTTACAACCAAGTAAATGCCTTTGCAACTTACAATCTGACCGAAGCCATGAGTGTGTCTTTAAACGTCAACAACTTGTTTAATGCCACTGGTATTACTGAAGCGGAAGAAGGCTCAATCCCTGATAACAATATCATCCGTGCCCGTACTATTAATGGCCGCACCACAAGTGCGACGCTTAAATACGAGTTCTAAGCGGATCTTGCTACAGAAACTGTTTTTACAGAAAAAATGCTAAGCCCAAAACAGCCCATGAAAGTGGGCTTTTTGCCTGCTACAAAGTGCAGAATATAGAAAACAAAGTTGGAGTGAAAATGACGGTATTACTCAGTTTCGGTGAGGTGTTAGTAGACTTGCTGCCAACCGATGCCACGGGCAAGCATCATCAGCCGATTGCGGGTGGCGCGCCCGCCAATGTGGCCGTGGGTTACGCTAAACTCGGCGGTAAGAGTTATTTTGCCGGTGGCATCAGTGCCGACCATTATGGCGTTATGTTAAAGCAAGCCTTAGCGGATCAGGGCGTGGCGACCGATTATTTGGCCGAAGTGCCGGGCGCCGCTACCGCGATTGTGCTGGTGAATTTAGATGAACAGGGTGAGCGCACCTTTGAGTTTAACCGAAATGGCACAGCCGACATGCGCTACAGCAATCAGCATTTTGACAATATTCCATGGCAGGGGATTGATATCTTTCACCTTTGCTCGAATACCTTTACCGAAACCGCCATCTTTAACACTAGCCTTTATGGTGCGCGTTGTGCCAATGCATTCGCGACCTTAGTGAGTTTCGATGTGAACCTGCGTTTATCCCTGTGGCAGGATACGTCCTTGCTGGCCGAGCGGGTTGAGCAGTGTTTCCGTTACACTCAAGTGCTGAAAATGAGCCGTGAAGAAGCGGACTATTTAGCGCTGGCGCGGGATAAGAGTTTTGAGGATTATCTGCAGTTTTGCCTCGCCCAAGGGGTTGAGGTGATTTTGGTTACCGATGGCGCCAACCCAGTGCAATGCATCACAGTGCAGCAAAGGTTTAGCGTTCCCGTCCCCAAAATCTCAGCCGTCGATACCACAGCCGCGGGCGACAGTTTTATCTCAGGCTTCCTGTTCGCCTTAGGCTTAGAGCTGGAATACGATTTAGGCAATTTGACCTTGAAACAAAGGCTCGAAAGCAAAGCGCACTTAGAGGCGGCGGTGGTGTTTGCCACTCGCTGCGGCGCGATTACCTGCGGGCAAAAGGGCGCGTTTCCCTCCTTACCTACGTTGGCGCAGGTTAGCTAAACTTTACTGCATTAACGATAACATCCAAGGTGGGCCTGATGAGTTTGCCTTGGATTTTTTGTCTTTTAGATTTTCCGCTCGCCATTTTTCAATAGCATAGCGCGAACCCCATCACGTTTTAGTCGCCCCTTTTCCTGAGCATTTATGCTATTTTAGCTGCGGCTAAAGGTCGAAGCTGTAGCGGCTTCTTCCATGCTTGATGTCGATATTTTTTATTTCGGCATGTTTCATTTCAACATCACTGGGGATTTCCTATGAGCAAAGCAAAAATCGGTATTGTGACGGTAAGCGATCGCGCCAGCGCGGGGATTTATGAAGATATCTCAGGCAAGGCGATTATCGACACGCTCAACGACTACCTCACCAGCGAGTGGGAGCCGATTTATCAAGTGATCCCCGATGAGCAGGATGTGATTGAAGCGACCTTGATCAAAATGGCCGACGAGCAGGATTGCTGCTTGATTGTCACCACGGGCGGCACTGGACCTGCGAAACGCGATGTTACCCCAGAAGCCACCGAAGCCGTCTGCGATCGCATGATGCCAGGCTTTGGCGAGTTGATGCGTGCTGAGTCTTTAAAGTTTGTTCCTACCGCCATTTTATCGCGCCAAACCGCAGGGTTACGGGGCGATTCTTTGATTGTGAACTTGCCCGGCAAGCCAAAATCGATTCGCGAATGTTTAGATGCCGTGTTCCCCGCTATTCCTTACTGTATCGATTTGATGGAAGGCCCGTATTTAGAGTGCAATGAGTCGGTAATCAAACCATTCAGGCCTAAGGCTAAGTAAGCTTCTATCTAGCTTGTAAAAACAATAAAGCCACTGAAATTCAATGCTTTATTGTTTTGTTCGTTTAGGGCTCATAACTGATTAATCTGCTGCTTTAGCTCGTACTCTGGCTCTGTCACGATTTTTTCAAGCACTTGCACTCGCTCGATTAGCGCTTGGTTTTGTAGGCTGAGTTGAGTCACTTTATCCTTAAGGTGGCTATCGTCTGTGGTGCCTACTCCAAGTTGGCGCGCCTTTAGATAGTGCTTAAACATTTCAGTGGCACTGATTCCTATGATGAAGGTGACCATAATCACCATTAAGACATATTCGTTTTCCATAACAAACTCCTGTGATTATTGAGGTTTTCAACTTGGGAACTACAGGGCTATCGTTCCCAAGTTTGTCGGTTAAAGTTTATTGCCCCAAGTTGAACAATCGAATCATCCTACAAACCGAAGATCACTTTTTCACTCTTGAGCGACCTTTCCATACCAAAGGCGAGTAGTACCGCAATGGCGAGCGTGCCTAAGGTCGAAACCAGTAACTGCAACATGGGCAAGTCTTTACCTTTGATAAAGTCCATTAATGCCTGTTGCTGACCCGAGACCGGTAGCCATTGCAGTATGTCTGGCGCTATGTTGTAGCTGGCGGCCATCGACAAGGCTAAGGGCACAAACAACACCATGGTTAGGTAGGACTGGGCTTCCTTAAAGGTTTTCGCCATAAAAGACACAAACAGTTGCAGGCAAGCGGCCATTAACGCAACAGGGATACCGACCACTAACATCAGCGCCATAAATTCTGTGGTGATGTTGACGCTAAAGCCGAGTTCTTGCCAAGGCACAAAGGTGTAGGCGATTTTAGACACCAGCAAAATCAGCACTAAACCGAGCAAAGCGAACAGACTCACGGCGATGATTTTCGACAGCACTAATTGGCGCGTTGTCAGTGGATGACTAAGTAACAAAGCCAGCGAGTTACGTTCGCGTTCACCCGCGCTGGTATCTATGGCGAGGTTCATGCCCGAGATAAATACCGAGTAAATCATAGTGAAAATCGCGATACCTAAGATCATCCCGCCCTTAGAGTCTGTTGTCGCTTGGTCGTGGACACTGACCTTCAGTGGCTGCATCACGCGGGGATCGATACCGCGGGCTATCAGCCGTAGACTGCCCATTTCTGTGCTGTAGGACTGCAGTTGCTTCTCGAGTCGGCGAATTGAGTTTTGCAGTTTTTCATCGGAATTATCGGCAACAATCGTGATCTCGGCGCCTTTGCCTTGATTCATCTGCGCGGCATAGTCGGGACTGATGATAAGCTCTATGGCTTTAAGTTCACTGTCCTTCACTTCACCACTGCTGATGCCTTTATTCGATAAAAAACGCACTAAATCCGGCGCTTTATCGGGATTGGTAATAGTGATTTTAAGATCGTCTGGACTCGTTAGCTGACCAATTAACACCATAAACAGGCCGCACATGATCAGCGGCGTGCCTATGGCGTAATAAAGCCCCGCCATCACGGAGCGCTTATCGCGAGCGGCATCGATGAGTTCTTTACGAACCATAGCGATTATTTTATTCATACTGTCATTCCTTTAACCATGTTCTTAAATGCCACGCCTTTACATATCAAGGTTTTAAAGGATAAAACCTGCGGGCGTAATCTTTGCTGGGTCATCATGCCGCTATCCCTTCATCTGTGCCGATCAGTTGAATAAAGGCTTCTTCGAGCGAGTCCTTACCCGTTTGGGTGCACAGTTCGGTGGGGCTACCAATGGCGACGACTCTGCCCTGAGCCATAACGATCACTTGGTCACACAGCGCGGCGACTTCTTGCATCACATGGCTAGAGAACAGCACACAATGTCCTTGATTCTTAAGGTCGATAAGAATGTCACGCAGCAGGCGAGTGCTCATCACATCGAGCCCTCGGGTTGGTTCGTCGAGGATAATATTGCTCGGGCTGTGGACAATGGCCTGTGCGAGGGCGGTTTTCATCCTTTGTCCTTGGGAGAAGCCTTTGCAGCGGCGATCGCTAATGTCTTCCAGACGTAATTTAGCAATCACTTGGCTGGTGGCTTCCTTGGCATCCTTAGAGGATAAGCCGCTTAGCTCGGCAAAATAACGAATGTATTCCCGTGGCGTTAAGCGTTCGTACAGACCAAAAGGGTCGGGGAATAACCCGAGTTGCTGCTTAGCACCGATAGGGTCGATGGCGACATCTATGCCTTCGATTTCTGCTTTGCCGTTATCGGGTTTCAGCAAGCCAAAAATCGTGCGTAAACAGGTAGTTTTACCCGCGCCGTTGGGGCCGAGTAATCCTGTGATTTGGCCGTTTTGTGCGACGAAGCTTAAGTCATTGAGCGCCTGTACGTCACCGATACGCTTGGAAAGATTGGATACTTTGATCATGGCTTACTCCTTGGCCCCAGTGCTGGCGTTATCATCTGTTGTTTTTGTGCTGGTCGCATTAAGCGGTTCTACCGAGCTGGCATTTAAATAAAAGCTGCGGCGCACATCTTTCTTTAAACATTCGCCGTCGAGATCCTTAACGGAACCCGAGCGAACGAGATCGGCAATCAGGTTATTGGCGCAGGATTGATAGGCCACGCCGTGGGTCGCATAGGGGGCGACAAAGTGCTTGGCATTGGTGAGTTTTTCCATCGCTAACTCGCCCCAACTCGGTGGTGTCGCAGGGTCGATTTTGCCGGATAACAACAAGGTCGGAATATCGCTGCTGATGGGCTCGCTAAAGCTGTCATCGACCGCGGGGACTTTCCATACTTCACAGGTGGCTTCTAAGCCTTCGAGCATAGTTTTGCCCATAAAGGAATGCTGAGCCTGCTCGCGCATGGCGGGCGTAATACGGTGCATATCTTCGCCACAGACCACGGATGCGTGCATACCCATCGCCATGCCAGCATTGTCGATAGTGAGGGAATACAAACCGAGTATGGGTTGGAAGTTGTGTTTCGCGGCTTGATGAATCGCATGGGGCACTAAGGCGCGCACATTGGCTTGATACAGCGCCATGCGGATGGAGCCGTAGAACTTACCGCGCGTCATGGTCAACATGGTCTTTTCACCTGTGACAGGATCGTAGACGTTTTCCATCACAGGCGCTTTGGCGAGTGAGGCCGCAACTTGGTCGAATTCGGCTTTAAGCTCAGGGAACTGGGCATGACAAGCGGTGGTTTCTTGGCAATCCTTAAAGAGTAAATCAAAGCCCCGATCAATCGACGCGCCGATTTCTAACACGCTTTGTTGCATCGGCACTATGCCATCTAAGGTCACTGTGGCTAAGTGTGCCGGGTATAAACGCATGTAAAGCTGCGCCATACGAGTGCCGTAGGAGATGCCGTAAATATGCAGTTTTTTGTAGCCTAAATGCTGACGCACGGCTTCGAAGTCTTTGATCGCGTTGAGGCTACCGTATTGGGTGACGTCGGCATCGATTTTGGCTAAGCATTTTTGGGTTTCGGCTAAAGTGTCGGCATTGTCATCATCGAATGACAGTGGAGATTGCGCGCCTTCATCGCAGGTCAGCAGATTCGAGCGGCCTGTGCCCCTTTGGTCGATCAGCAAGATATCCCGCTGTTGGCGGACTTTGCTCAGCATGACATCGAAACCCGCGGCATTGTCTATGGCCGATTGTCCTGGGCCGCCAGCAATGGCGAGCAAGGCTTCTTCATGGTTGACGTTTTTCACCGCGGGCAAAACGGCGTAATGCACTTGGATCTGTTTGCCATCGGGTTTGTTAGGGTTTTCTGGCACAGTCACAAAACCGCAGTTTAGGCGATCGGATACGCCTTCCACATAACAAGTGTCGGTGTTATTAGCCATGTTCCTAGCGATATCAGCCGCTTGTGTCTTTTGGCTTTTCACATCACTCGCCCACGTCGCCGTACTTGCCATCGCCAGCATAAGTGCGCTGACGCTTAACATGCGCTTGCACCATGTGGCATTAGTTGCGCCATGCCGTGGCCGAGTTGGCGAAGGGCGTTGAGCGGTTTTGCTTAACTTCCTGTGTGTCATGCTATCTATCATGCGCGCTTTCCTTTTTGCATTTCAGGACGAGTGTGTTAATTTAACTACCAGTGTATCGGTGTATCAATGTATTAATACAGTGTGTAGAGGCTAATGTTAGAACTTTTAAATGTCAACCCCAGCAGTGGTGAACCAATTTACAAGCAATTACACGAACAAGTCGTGCGTTTAATTGTGGGCGGTCAGCTACAAGTGGATGATGTCTTGCCCTCTGTACGCCAGATTGCCGAGTATCTCGCGGTGAATCCTATGACTGTTTCCCGCGCAATTCAGCAGCTTGTCGATCAGGGGTGGCTCGAACGCCGCCGCGGCCAAGCGACAAAAGTCGCGCTGCGCACTGAGACTATGGCATCGGGGGCGAGCATGCTCGAACCCCAACTCGATGCTTTGTTGTCGCAGGCTAAACAGCTAGGCGTCAGCCTGCCCGAGTTAATGCAATTGATAAATGAACGCTGGCAAGACTAGCGTTAACCTACTGTCAATTATCGATAAAATAGAATAAAAAAGGATGATATTCGATGGACCAAGCGTGCACACCAATACTTGAATTTAGCCAAGTGAATAAAGTCTTTCGCGGAAAAGGCGCAGGTGAAAAGTGGGCGCTTAAGGATTTATCTTTAACCTTGTCGGCGGGCATGGTGGTTGGGCTATTGGGGCAAAATGGGGCGGGTAAATCGACCCTAATGCGCTGCGCTTAGGTTATGTGCCGCAGCAACCTTTTGGTTATGAAGGTTTTACCATCGAACGGGCTCTCGATTTACACCGCAGTTTTTATCCCAATTGGGACATGCAATTAGAGCAAGATTGGCTAGTACGGTTCGAGTTAGATGTGACCCAACAGGTGCAACGTTTATCTGTGGGACAAAGGCAATCGCTAGCCTTGATTATGGCGATGGCCTATCGCCCTGAGCTATTGATCCTCGATGAACCGGTCGCCAGTCTCGATCCGATTGTGCGGCGCAAATTTATGGTCGATTTGTTCGATCTCGCCCTCGAATCGGGTTCCGCTGTATTGTTTTCATCCCATATCACCTCAGATATCGAGCGGGTTGCCAGTCATGTGGCGCTGATTAAACACGGCGAATTAGTGCTATTTAAAGAAATCGATGCCCTACGGGAACAGGTGCGTTTACTCACACTCGCACCCGAAACGGTTTTGCCTGAGTCGGTCACTGTGTTGAGTCGTGTCGGTGATTCAGTGCTGGTGGATTTAGGCGAGCACAGCGCGCCAATATCGGGCGTGTTAAAGAACGAAGCGCTTAATCTGGAACAGCTTTTTATGGAGCTACACAGATGAGTGCGCCAGAACTAAACATCACGCCAACAGCTAAAATGAAAGGCACGCGGTTGATGAATCCATTTAATGGCATGCTGCGTCTTTGGTGTTTTGACGTCGGCAGTGTGAGCTTTTTGGGTACTGGCTTACTGGGAATGGTCTTAGGTTGCATTACAGCGTTGCAGGGCAAAAGCGACAGTGCTGAATTGTTGTTTTCTATGGGAATCGTTTCAAGCTCGGCGGCGGTAGCATGGCAACTCATACGCTTGATGGCGAGTGAATGCGCCCAGTTAATTCCCCATTATCGCCGCCATATTTATATCCAAAGTGCAGTGGTGTTAACCAGCGTATTTGGCATAAGCGTATTGTTTTGTTTAGCTTTGGGTTCAACGTCTAGCCTACCCACCTTAGTGTTGGCCTTGGTGATGAGTTTTGCCTTTATTTGCCTGTGTTTACTCAGCACTCAGTGGTTTTACGCCTCCTTTTTATTGTTTGTTTTAGTGCCGTTTATCTCCTTGATTACAGGTTATATCCCCCTATGGTTAAGCGCGATTGCACTGGTGGCGTTAGGTGCTTTCATTATCCGTATCTGCCGCGCTTTACCTTGGCGTGCTGAGGCGAGAACTGTGTACCTCAATGGCCTCGAAATGGGCTGGTTCTGGCTGCCCAATTTGCAATCGATGCGTATCTTGAGCCGTTTTGAGCGTTATCTGCATCCCACCAATTTTTTTATCGGCCCTATGCTGACGATTTTACTGCTGCTCATACCGGCAGTCTGCTTAGTGCTTGGGGTGTTATCGCATCAATTCCATCAGAATTTCCCCGTGTTACTGCTGTTGGCACAGTTCAGCGTGATTATGTGTTCGCTGGTGCATTGGAGCCGAGTGCAGCGTTCGCGCTCGACAGAAACCTTATTGCTGATGCCAGGATTTGATGGTCGCAAAGGACTCATAGCGGCTTTTTGCCGTGGCCAGCAAAGACTGCTGAATGTGGTCGTTGGCATTATGCTGGCGTGTAGTCTGCTGCTGGGTTGGCTCAGTGGTGATCTGAATATGCAGTTAGTAGGTCATCTGGTGCTCAGCACTTACTGGGCCTGCGCTTTGACCTTAGGTTTTGGCTGTATGTGTCGCCGAGTGTTGCATGTCACGCTCACTATGATGGTTGTCGCTGGACATTCCCTGTGGGTGTCCATCAGCCTTGCATCGTTACGCGATGGCGGCAATCTAGTCGATTGGATTATCTGGGATATGCTCTTAATGATACTTGGGAGCATAGTACTGATTTGGGGCAAGAAAACCCTCTGGAAGGGAGATGTCATTAGCGGCTAAACGGATATAGATTGCAATATTGGGACTCAGCTTGCACAAGATTAGAGCAAAAACTCTTAGTTTTTGACTGGCCTTCAGGTAGAATGGCGCAAAAGCGGTACACTTGTAAGCTAAAAGGTGAGTCTCTTATGTCTCTCGATCAATATCATGTTATTCGACTATTACAGCAGCAGAGCGAGTCTTTAAAAGACGCGATAGCGCTGGAAGGTTTTGAAATGGCCGCTCCTTGGTATCAGGTGAGCTGGCAAGCCTTTGACCAAATTAGCAGTAAAATTGCACAAGTGTTGATCGAACTTGGCGTACAAGTGCAAGACCGTTGCGTTATTTTGGCGCAAAACTGCCCACAATGGACCTGTGCCGATGTCGGGACGCTTAAAAGTCGCGCCGTTGTGGTGCCGATTTACCCTACCAGTACCGTCGAGCAGGCGAGCTTTATCGTTAACGATGCGGCGGCGAAAGTCATTTTTGTCGACGATGCTAAACAATACGCTATGGCCTGCGAGCTTCAAAGCTTATGCCCAAGCCTAGAGCATGTGATTGTTTTTGATGCCAGCGTGGCACTTGCCGCTGACAAAGCTGAGCAGCATTGGCATTTAGATGCGCTGCTGGCGGGCGATGCGAAAGCGATGAAGCAAGAAATTGAGCTTAACCAGCGTTTACAAGCGGCCAATCTCGATGATTTACTGACCTTAATTTATACCTCTGGCACCACGGGCGATCCTAAAGGCGTGATGCTGGATTACCGCAATATGGCCTCGACCATACGTCAACACGATCAAAAACTGGCTTTCCATTCTGGCGATGTGTCTTTGGCATTCTTGCCTTTGAGCCATGTCTTTGAACGCAGTTGGAGTTTTTACGTTTTGTGCCGTGGCGGTCATAACGTCTATTTGCAAAATACCCAAAGAGTGAAAGAGGCGATTAGCGCCGTGCGTCCGCATACCTTGTGTGTGGTGCCGCGTTTCCTCGAAAAAGTGTACAGCGCCGTACAAGATAAAGTCGCCAAGTCAGCCGATGGTCGTAAGAAGCTATTTGCTTGGGCGATGCGTGTTGGTCAACGCCAGTTCGAAGTCGGTCAAGGTCGTGCTAAGGGCGGATTGTGGTTGTCGCTGCAATGGCGTTTGGCCCACAAACTTGTGTATAGCAAGCTGCAAGCCGTGCTTGGCGGGCGTTTGAAGTTTATGCCCTGCGGTGGCGCGGCGTTAGATGTGAATGTCGGCAGCTTCTTCCATGCGATTAATATTCCTGTGCTGTGTGGTTACGGCATGACGGAAACCAACGCGACCGTGACTTGCAATACCTTAGGTAATCGAGTGCCAGGTTCTAATGGTCAACCTCTGCTGGAAACCGAAATCAAGCTAGGCAAGGACGATGAGATTTTAGTCCGCGGCGCGACTGTGATGCGTGGCTATTACAATCGACCAGAAGATACCGCCGCCGCCTTCGAAGACGGTTGGTTAAAAACCGGTGATGCGGGACGTTTCGATGCGAACGGTAACTTATTTATTACCGACCGTATCAAAGAGTTAATGAAAACCTCTAACGGCAAATATATCGCGCCGCAACGGGTTGAGGGTGCCGTGGGCTGTTGTCCTTTTATCGAGCAAGTGGCGATTATTGCCGATGCGCGTAACTATGTGACCGCCTTAATTGTGCCAGCGTTTGAATCACTGGAAGCGTGGGCGAAGGACAAAGGGCTGAAGTATGAGTCGCCTTTAGAATTGCTACGCCATAGCCATGTGGTGGAACATTTTGAACAACGTCTCAAGCAGTTGCAGCATGAATTGGCGGGTTTTGAACAGATCAAAAAGTTCACACTGTTGCCAGAAGCCTTCTCGATGGAAGCGGGGTTAATTACCCCAACGCTCAAGTTGCGCCGCAAGATGATTTATCATAAATACGCCCACGAAATTAATGCTATGTACAACAACTGATTGTTAAGTCATTGTTACTAAAGGCCGCTATTGCGGCCTTTTTTGTTTCTGCTACTTCCTGAAGCGCTTAACTTAGCTTAAAATTCGCTCCGTTTACTGGTGCGCACGAGGCGCAAGTTATCGGTATAAAGGGCGTAGTTTAAATGGAACTTTCGATTCGTAGTCTTTTCGCAGCCACTGCGGTGTTGTTGTCTGCTTTTTCTGTCACTCCTGCTGCTATCGCTGCGGATTACGACAAAATCGTCCACGGACCTGTGGATTTACCCTATGGCCAATGGCTTAATTTCTATCAAAAAGATCAGCAAGTGTGGGGCGAAATGCTCTACGGCGATGCGCCCGGCGTGCGTATTGACGATTATGGCCGAGCCGAAATTGTGGCGGTTTTTTACTATGACTTTGATAAAGGCGGCACTAAAGAAGTGATCGTCATGCTCAAGGATGCCGATGGTCAGCACCTGCGCGGCTATGGTTTTGATGGGGAAGCTCTGACTAAACTACCGCGCCTACAAGTTGTGCTCGATGAAGTGGCCCCAACCTTAACCACGTTTACCGTGGGCGGCGTCCGTAAAGTGCTAAGCCAGATTCCGCCACAGCAATACCGTATGACCTATGATGTTGAAGCAATTGAAGATCCTGCCATTAAAGCGATTGTCGATGGCTCAACTAAGCTCAAGCCGACCTTAGTGGGTTATCGAAATTCCGAAGGTTCACCCGTCGATGTGAAAACCGCCGTCGAGTATAAATTACGTTATCCACTGACTCGTAAAGATAAAGATGCCCAAGGCATTGAGCGCCAATACAGCTTAGTGACCACCTTTGATCGCAGTGGTTATAGCGAAGAAGATGGCAGTTTTGTATTGGTGAGTGTGGCCTTTGAGGCCGATCACTTCGACTGGCTTAAAAGCGGCGGCGCTGAAATCCCCCGCACAGGCCCATTGTACAATTTTATGAGCATGGGCATGGGTAGCACTTGGGCAGGGCTTGCGAGTGAAAGTCATTATGCTCAAGGTCTGCTCGATGGTGCCTATGTTGCTTACGATGGCCGCAATGGCAATGTGATGTATTCGGGCGATTACAAGCAGGGTAAAAAAGTCGGTAAGTGGATGGAAGCCGATAGCCGAGAAACCTATTGGGAAGGTGAGTACCTTGACGGTAAAAAACAAGGTAAATGGATTGCACAGTCAATATTCGATGAGACCGATAACTTCGGTTTTGCCCACTACAATCAGGATGTGCTCGACGGCCCCTACGAAATTTATGCACCAGATTATGGCTCCAGCACCGAAGGCGCTAAGCAATTAATGGAGAAAGGCATTTATCGCAACGGAGTCAAAGACGGTGAATGGTTAGAGCAAGATGGGACGAAAGGTCACTATGAACAAGGCGTAAAACAAGGGCCTTGGACTGAAAAGATATCGGTTGGCCATTACCGCGATAGTCTAGGTCAGGGGAGTTACCTTGAGGGGAAACGCACTGGCCCTTGGCTGTTTACTTTTGCTGGGGGGAGTAAAGCCGAAGTGAGTTATCTTAATGGTTTGCGCCAAGGCGAGGCTAAGTCATTCAATAAAGATAATGTGCTGCTTGTTACCAGCCATTATGAACAGGGTAGGCTCGATGGTCAGAGTATTTGGTACTCAAGCCCTAACGTAGTGAGTAGTATCTCAAACTATCGCCATGGTGAGCTAGATGGCCCGCAAATGCATTTTGATACTAAGGGTGAACTGACAGGGTTAATGAGTTTTAAATTAAATGAAACCGTGACACTTAAGCCCTCGCAAGACGAATGCATTATGCGTAAAAATCCCTACGCAGCGGATTGTGCAGGGATAATCAATCAAAAAAATACTGAGACCTCATCGATAAAGCACGGTGAACAGCGTGAGTATCATAGCAACGGCAGCTTGTACAAATTAGCTTACTACAGCAATGGCCTGTTAGATAAAACATACCAGTTTGATTCCAATGGCCGTTTGTTAGAGATGACAAGTTACCAAGCGGGTAAGGAATACGGTCCAAGTCTGCGTTATTCGACCACGGGCGGTTATGCTCTGCGTATTTATGCTCACAATGTCAATAATCGCCTCTCAGGCCCACGTTACAGTTTCTATGCTAACGGCCAATTAGAGAATCTGTGGAACTATTGCCAGCAAGAAGGGGAAACCTGGAATGGTGCGCCTTACTACTGGGATAACGCCATTGCACGCTGTGGTATACAGCGGGAGTACTTTGATAATGGTGCTGTGAATTGCATCGAAGAGTTAGATAGCAATTATGCCGTAGATAAAGTGTGTTACGACATCAATGGCAAGTTATCGAGTGAAATGCTGCGCATCGATGAACAACATGTGGTCCATAAACGCTATATCAATGGGGTGATTTATCAGGAAGAGCCGGGTTTTTCCGATTATTCGCATGTGACCAAAGGGCGCAAAATTTATCACTTAGAAAACCCTAAAAGCCATGGTGTGTTTAAGTCCTACCGCAGCGGCAAGTTAGAATATGAAAAAATTTATGATATGGGTAAGGCAGGATGCTTTAAAAAGTATGATGCCAATGGCAAGCAAACGGCAGAAACCGCCAGTTGCCAATTCTAAGGTCTAGGTTTGTTTAGCCTTTAGGGTCTGGTAGGCTTGGGATAAAGGATGAATTTGGTGCGGGTAGCTTAATCGCGATAATCATTAAATTCATCAGCTTATAGAATAACAATAAAAGGGAAGTCCAATGCCAGTTACCGAATACAGCCTCGAAATCCACCCAAGATTCACAGAAACCGATGGTCTAGGCCATATCAACAACACAGTGATCCCCGTATGGTGCGAAGCAGCGCGCACGCCAATTTTCGAGATTTTTAATCCAGAGTTGGATTTGCAGCAATGGAACTTAATTGTCGCGGGCTTTACCGTGGCGTTTATTGCGCCAACCTATTACGGCAAAAGCGTGACAGTGAAAACCTTTGTCAGCCGCATCGGTAATAGCAGCTTCGAACTGACTCAAACCTGTTGGCAAGCGGGCAATAAAACCGCCGAAGTGAAAACTACACTGGTGCATTACGACTACAGCTGCGAAAAAAGTCGCCCTATCCCTGAAGATATCCGCGAAATGCTCGCTAATTTGAATGGTGAAAGCGCTTAATCTGTCCTGTCTCTCGGTCAGCGCAATTGCAATTGCGCTGCTGAAGCGTTAATTTGTCGACCCGCTAACTGTGATGCAGATCACTTCTCTGTATCGCCTAATTTTTATCGGTTCGGATTAACCATGAGATTCTATTTTACCCGCATGCGCTCGAAGGATATTTGTCCACCAAGACAGCCACTTAAAAAGATTGTGTGGTCATGGGTTGGGGCTTTCTGTGGCATTTACTTGGTCGCGAGTCTCGCAAATTATATGAGCGAAAACCTCGTCGGTACTATGTTTGTGATTGGCTCATTCGGCGCTTCTGCTGTGCTGGTATACGGCGCACCGCTGGCGGAGTTTTCTCAACCGCGCAACTTGATTGGTGGCAGCGTGTTATCGGCCTTAATTGGGGTCGCAGTGTACCAAGTGTGTGGCGATTATGTGGTGCTGGCCAGCGCCTTAGCGGTATCCCTGTCTATCGCATTAATGTACTTGACCCGCACTCTGCATCCACCGGGCGGCGCAACGGCATTGATCGCTGTGATTGGTGGTGAAAACGTGCATCAACTCGGTTTTCTCTACGCGCTAATGCCAGTATTTCTCGGCTCAGTATTGCTCTTACTGGTCGCGCTGGTGGTCAATAACCTCTCCACCGATCCCAAGCGCCATTACCCTGTGTATTGGATTTAGCTAACTGGTTGTGAAATAGGCTATTTCAAAAACTTCTGCACATACCAGCAGCTGGCTTGGATAGCCAAATCTTGGCTTTGGGCCCACTTTAAGCCGTGGCGCACTAAGCGTTCGGCAAGGCCTTTACCGCGCAGTTCGTTGGGGACAAAGGTGCGGCTAAAATCGATATCTTTGCCTGATAGTTGGTATTCCAACACGGCTTCATAGCCATCGACAGGGATAATAAAACGCTGTCTATCCTGTTGATGTCCAATAGCTATCTCAATATTTTCGTTATCTGACATACATGCTTCCCTTAAGTTATGGCCTAAAGTGTGCTGGCAATTTAGCTATCGATTTGGTTAGCTTAGGCGACTTCGTGTTGTTTGAGAATCGCCAGCAGTTCTGCGGGCAACTCGGCCTTTTTGCCGGTTTTAAAGTTAAACATCACCGCGACTGAAGTACCTAAGGTGGTTACTGCCTGCTGCTGTTTACTAAAAGCCTGATAATGCATGGTAAATCTATCGCTGTGAATATCGCTAATGCTGACACTCACTAATAGAGTATCGGGGAAGGTCACTGGGCGTTTATAGCGGGCCTGATTTTCGCTGATCACTGGGCCAATACCTGATTTATACAGGGTATCCAGCGGGAAAAGGCGATTGAAAAAGTCGATACGGGCCGTTTCAAAATAACGGAAATAGACGACGTTGTTGACGTGTTGCAACGCATCCATTTCGCCCCAAGCCACGGGGATTTCGGTCACTATAGGGTGCTGTGCGAGAAACTTTTCCATTGTGTTTTCCAGTGTGTTTGGCATTGAATTGCCGATCTAAAAATGCGAGTTGAAACGCTCGTTTAAGATGGTCAGACTAGCAGCATAAAGAACAAGCGACAAGCCATGGCATTATAGGCATTTAGCGATAACATTAAGCGAAACAAGGAGCAGTGCATGATTAAACGAGTCGGAAACACCCATATTCAAGCTGAACACCAAGCGTCTTGCCATTGTGGCGCTGTGGTGTTGCAATTATCGCTGCCCAATGGCATCGAAAATCCTCGCCGCTGCGATTGTTCTATCTGCCGCCGTAAGGGCGCGGTTATCGGCTCTGTACCGCTGGCGGGGATTAAGATCCTCAAGGGTGAAGATGTGCTGAAATGCTATGAATTCAATACCAAAACCGCTAAGCATTACTTCTGCTCCAACTGCGGCATTTATACCCATCACCAGCGGCGTTCCAATCCCCATGAATATGGTTACAACATTGGTTGCCTCGAAGGGGTTAATCCATTCGATTTAGACAATGTGCCCACGAATGATGGCGTTAACCATCCTGCGGATCGTTAGATTATGAACATAGGTCAGTTTGCTGCACTCACAGGTTTGTCGGCGCATACGCTCAGGTATTACGAGAAAATCGGTTTGCTACGGTCTGTGGTGCGAAATGCGAGCGGGCACCGCGACTATGCCGCGAAAGAAGCAGAATGGATTGGGTTTATCAATCAGCCGTTGACTTAGAGTTAACTCTAAGGCGTAAGCTGACTTCTGTGGTCAAATCCTAAGGAGTCAAAATGAGTAATCAAAGGTATGTGCAGGGCTTAGCTAAGCTGACTGAAATCGACGGTGAAGCGGGCGAGAAAGTGATCAACAGTCTGGCAAATATTTGCCCCGACTTGGGCAAGTACATTATCGAATATCCTTTTGGGGATATTTATCAGCGTGAAGGACTCGATCTTAAGACGCGGGAGCTAGTCACGGTCGCGGCGCTCACGGCGTTGGGGCATTGTCAGCCGCAGCTTAACGTCCATATCAACGGCGCGTTGAATGTTGGTTGTGCTCCGCAGGAGATCGTCGAAGTGATACTGCAAATGTCTGTTTATGCGGGCTTCCCCGCAGCACTGAATGGCATGTTCGTCGCGAAAGCTGTCTTTGCCGAGCGGGAGTTAAATGTCGTTTGAGTCTATTTTGAGTTAGGTTTATAACACTTCATTGAGGCGATCTTAAGGTCGCTTTAATTTTACTCATAGGTATTACTTCCAAATTCATTTAAACGGTATTTCTGTTCCGCATCATCGACATAGAATCTCGTGGGAGATTCATTTCGCCGCTGAAGGACGATTCGGCAAGTTTTGTTAGTGGATTGCCAAAGTTAGTCGCTACACTGGCATAGGTGACGCGAGTGTCGCCATAGATTTTGCAGTTTACATCGGCAACTCAAGCGTGTCTTAATCGCAACAGGAATTTAAAATTATAATGAATTTAGGTCGTTACACTGAATCTGCCCGCCAGCACTTACGGCAAGTCATCAAGCCTTTGCCTAGCGAGCTCCAGCTAGGGTTGAGCAAGTTGTGGCGCTACCTAAGCCAAGGGTTTGCTAAGTTATCCTTTGCGCAAAAGCTGTATCTTATTGCCTTGATATTGGCCTTTAGTACTGACTTGATGGGTGTGGTCGCCGTGATTGCGGTTATTGCAATGGCCATCGAGTTTTGGCCCGTGTTCGAGCGGGTCTGGCACAGTTTGGCAGGCAAGGCTGTGTTGTTGCTGTTTTACGCTATTATTGCCAACTTTGCCTTAGGTTGGTCTGGCGCCATAGTTAACGAAGTGGTCGGGGTGTCGGCAAGTCATCTGGATTACACCCATAACTTAGCGATTTTACTCTATATGCCCGCTTGGTTTTTAATGGTGAGCGCAATTGTGCTGCTGGCATTGCAGTTGATTATCCCCATCTATTTAGTATTAATTTTTTTGCTTAAACCTTTGGGTGTCAAGTCGTTACGGATCACCTCACATACATCATTTCGTAAAACGACCTTTACGATCCGTATCGTGTTGGCGGCTGTGGTCTTATATCACTTGAGCCTACTGATTGATTTAGAAACCCGTCTTCAAACCTCGTTCGCAGACTTTATTACAACAACTCAAGAAGCCTCTGAACATAATCCCGTCGAGCCAGCATTAGGGCTTATGCCGCATACGACCGATGTGCTGACGGCACCGATTGCTGAGTTAGCTAAGATTAAGCCCGAGCTTGAAGCCGACAAACCGGCTGACAAACAAACTGCCGATGAGCGCGAAGAAGCGGAACGCAAGCAAACCTATGCGTCGGTGCGGGCGCAATATCAGTATCTCGTGCGGCAATGGTTAGCGACGTTTGCCTTTGCGCTTGAAGCCAATAGCCGTTCGCGTTGTGAAAAGCCAGCCGAGTCGAATGTGATCGAGTTAAATGACTATGAGATTTTGCAGATAACGCCGGATAAGAAAGCGGATTATGGTTATCGTTTTGAGGTGAAAAAGTGTATCTCGGCCGCATTTCCTTTGACGGAAAAGGGCAAATAAGCTGCCCCATAAAAAAGCGACCATAAGGTCGCTTTCATTTTGGCTAAATCAGCTTGGCTGAGTGAGTCGACTATCGTGTTATTCAACAATCACGTTATTCAATCAGTAGCTCATCGAAGCTGCTGATGGTGCGGAACTCACCCGTGCGTTGTTTGCAATCGCGTACCATTTGGCACGTCATCATGCCTGCAGCGTCGGCAGCCTTTAATTCTTCAATCACATCAGACACAAACAGCACTTGCTTAGGGCTTAAGCTGATAGTGTTGAGGATATTGCAGTAAGCCTGTTTATCTAATTTGTTGCCGGTACGGGTATCAAAATGACCGTTAAACATCTCGGTTAAATCACCGCCGTCACTGTGGCTGAACAACAGTTTTTGCGCATCAACAGAGCCTGATGAAAAACTGTAAATACGCAATTTTTGTGCGCTAAAACGTTTCACCGCTTCAATAAAGTCAGGGAAGATATGGCCCTTAAATTCGCCATTGGCGTAGCCTTGCTTCCAGATCAAGCCTTGCAGGGTTTTGAGTGGTGTCGCTTTACGATCTTCGCTGACCCACTGCTGCAAAATTTCAGTCACGCGTGCTAAGTCCGCATCTGGCTCTAGGGCGATATCTCGGGTGTCACAAATACAGTTTTCAACCAATACATTGTGTTGGTTCTGTTCTAAAAAGTCTGGCAAGGCTTTGACAGAATAGGGGAATAGTACATCTTGGATAAAGTTTAGGTCTGTCGTGGTGCCTGCTGTGTCTACGACTATGGCTCTGATACCCATAATGTTTTGATACTCCACAATATGTTGGCTTAAAAATGCAACTCCGATCCTAAGCGTTATTGGCGAAATTGGCTAGTCTATTTCGCCCAAACACATGGGCAAATTGTGGTCGATATCACTAAGCTGATAGATTGAAATTTGATTAATCTAGTAATTTTAAAAGCTTATCCGCTGATTGTCGGAGAAAACACTGGCTTGACACTGGCTTTCATCTCGTTTATTGCGCTTAAGTTTGTGGCTACCATAAGACTATGGTCTTAATAGCTAAGGGAAATTTAGCCTGCTATTGTAGCTAAAGTCCCTTTTCTATTCTGTGGCTTGCATGCTGCGGTTTTTCGGGAAATGAGACGGCCTATTTTCAGCTGCAAATAGAGAGACCTTCAATGAAATATTTACCCGCTCTTGGCTTTGGTATCTTATTAGCTTTATTGAGTTTTATCAGTTTCTCATTAGTCGCGAGCGCGGGTTATATGCTGGGTATGTTAAATGCAGTGCCCAAGATTACGCCGAACAGTGTGGAGTACCTGTTGTTAGGGGCTCACGATGCGAGTTTGCTGATATTGCTAGCAGGTTTAGTGCTTTACGCTTATCACAGGATTTTTCCAAAACTTCCCTTCGATTGGTTCACCGCTGTGTTCATCCAAATGCCACTGGGTCTGGCTGTGCTGGCGTTAGATGGTGTTAGCTTAAACCTATTGTCATTCAAAGGTTTTGCGCTGACGCTGACCACCTTCGCCGCTTCCTTTGGGGTATTAGTCATCTTCTGGTTACTGCAGCGTCGAGCACGTCGTTTGTCTTTAGCCACGGTTAACGATTAGTTCAGCATATACCTCACGCTGCTTAACTGTTTTTCGGTAACTAAATTATGTAAAATCATTGGCCTAAATGGATTTGAATCGTAAGAGTAGGAGCCAATGAGTTCGATTGAATTTGATATTCCCGAAGATCACCGTATTGCCTTTCAGAAGTATTACAAACAAAAAGTCGCCCCTAAATGCAGTTCGTTTGAAGCAAAACGTGAAGGCGTAAACCAAAGGCGGCGTGAAAATGCCAAGTTCACCACCCCAATCTGCTACATATGCATCACGGTGATTTTGGGTGCATTCGCCGGGCTGCTCGGGGTCCAGTTTATGCTGGTGCCTATGGATTATTTTGTGCCTTTGATGATTGTCGCGTTCCTGCCCGCTCCGGTGATAGCGTTAGCGGTCATTGCCTCGGGTAAGGAAAGCGATGAACTCTATAATGCCGCCTTTGAAAAACTCTATCCCATTAGCCTTAAGTATTTTGGCGATGACTTTGCGCTAACGAGGGCGCCTAAGGTCGATTTTTCGACCTTTATTGAGTTGGGGCTACTCCCTAAAACGGATAAGCAGTACGCGCAAAATTGCCTTAAGGGAACCTATAAAAAGGTGCCGTTCCAGTTTTATGAGGTCGATGCTTACAACACTAAATCGAACGATAATGGCTCGGTTCAGCGGGAGACCATCTTCAATGGTGTGCTGCTGGTTTGCAATATTCCTAAGAAATTCAATAGTACTACGCTGTTAGTCACTGATAAGGGCAGTTTAAAAAATCGCCTTGAGGGTTTTAAGACTAAGCTGTTGCGCGTCAAGCTTGAGGACGTAAGGTTCGAGCGGAGTTTTGAGGTTTATAGTAGCGACCAAGTCGAGGCGCGCTACTTACTCAATCCCTTGATGATGGAAAGTCTGTTGGCTTTGAGCCGCGAGTTAAATGCCGAAGTTGAAGCCTGTTTCTATCAAAAACAGTTGCTGATTAAGATCCCGACAAAACACCACTTCTTTATCAATCAACTCGACTTAGATCGCCCCATCAATTTTAAGCGTAATATCGAGCAGATGTTTACCGAGTTAGGTTATACCTTCTCAATAATCGATACTTTAAAACTTGATAAGCATACTGGGCTCTAGTGCGTTAGGTTATTAACGAATAAGTGCATGGTATCTATTGGCCCTAGTGTTCTACGGCGATTTAGCGTCACTGCGGTAGGTATATTCAGCGCCTACTGTGAGTGGTGAGTCAAACTGCATAGGCATGGAAGCTGGCACTCAAGCTACTGAACACGCTGTTGCTCGCTAATGGGTTGGGTCTATGCTAGCCGAGCTTTTCCTTCGCTTGAATCTTATCAATCACAATCTTCAATATAGCCTGTCGAAGCTTTCTACAGGCTTGAGACACCATAATAATGAATCCCGAAACTCCCCTTCGATTGGTTCACCGCTGTGTTCATCCAAATGCCATTGGGTCTGGCTGTGCTGGCGTTAGATGGTGTTAGCTTAAACCTATTGTCATTCAAAGGTTTTGCGCTGACGCTGACCACCTTCGCCGCTTCCTTTGGGGTATTAGTCATCTTCTGGTTACTGCAGCGTCGAGCTAAGCGCCTTGAGGCTATGCCCAGCTAATTCGTTGCGGCATTTACAGCACATAACGTAGGCGCAGTGCCGTTTGTTCAACGGGGGACAGTGCGAGCCATTGTTCTCGTATTTCCACCGCTTCCTGTGGATAGTCGGTGATCAGCACATCGGCTCCCAGTGCTAACATGCGTAGCATTTGCCGTGGATTGTTCACTGTCCACACATGCACTTGCTTGCCGCCCTTATGGGCTCTGGCGATAAACTTCTCATTGGTAATTGACTGATTTATCGCTATAAATTGTGCATTCGACTTAATCGGGTCGCCGATAGATTGGGTGACAATCAGCCCTGTTTGGATTGAAGGGTCTAGTCGCTGCACTTCTTCAATAGCTCTTGCTTCGAGCGAGGTAATCACTACTTGTTGTATCATTTTCTGTTGTTGCAGCAGGGCAACAACAGCCTGCGCTAAGCTGGGATCGGCTTGATTATATTTGAGCTCAATATTCAAACCTATCTTATTGCGCGCCTCATTGAGCATTTGTAGTAGTGTCGGCACGGATTCACCTGCAAAGGCGGCACTGTGCCAGCGACCCGCATCGAGTTGTTGTATTTCACTGGCGCTGAGATTGGCTACTCGCCGTGGATCGCCCGCGATACGCATTAAATCCGCATCGTGCAGCACTATTAAGGTGCCGTCAGCGGCGGTTTGCACATCTATTTCAGCATAATCGGCCTTTTCTGCAATCGCTAAACGCAAAGCCGCAAGGGTATTTTCTGGTGCCCTAGCTGCCCCCGCTCGGTGGGCTGAAATGAGGATTTCATCCCTTTGTGGCTCACTGCTTAGGGCATACACTCCAAATCCCAGCATGATTAAAAAAGTCGTGACCAAGACGCCACTTAGAGTGTAAATCGACAGCTCTGAAGTCTTTTTAACTGTCTCTCGTCCAAGACGTTCTAATCCTGCAGGTTTCTCTCCCAGTTGGCGGTATAACAGCAAGATGATAAAGGCTTCGCCAAACATGCCGAGCAAGGACCAAGTTGCACTCAGCATAAAAATCAGTGCAGAGACGAGGGCCAACATGGCTAATTCTGCCGAAAGTGTCAGTGAAACCCGGTCGAGTAAGCTATCGCCCCCCCACGAGATCAACAGCATTAAGGGGTACAGTAAAGCCCCTATCCTTAACCACCAACCCGCCGCGTGCCACATAATCGCGCGTTCATTACCCGCACTTAACTGCCAACTGCGTTTAAGTGCCGTTAATGCATCGGTTGTTTCACTGACAATTATCGTCAGGGAAAAGGCCGCTTTGGCCCACAGATATAAGCTAATAAGCAGATAGAGTAACGCTAAGAAGGCCATGCTCGATAAGGCTAAATACCATTCTACTGGCTTGAAATACAGGTAGTAATTGATGTCGTGTCCCTGTAGAAACACGCTAAAAATAAGATACCCTAATCCCATAAAAAGTACGCTGAGCAGCAGTAAGCAAGCCGCATATATGCTACCAAGGCGAATGAATACGGGTAAACGCGCCGTGGCGAAAATCATTGCCCGCACTGGGCCTATGGGAATATCGTATAGCCCAGATGCGGCCAGAATCGTGACCCCAGCGCGCTGGGTGAAAAACACGGTAAAGCTGCTGAATAGGGTAATAATCATAAATAGCAAGCCATAGGGAGACATGGCGAAGGCGATTAAGTCGTAATTGGTTATGGTGACATTGCCCGTTTTGGCAATCAGGTGGCGCAGTAGCCAGCCAAAAGACGGGACGATAATACCCGCCGACACTAAGGTAAATAGCAGTTCAAATTCAATGAGTTTTCTACCGCAACGACGAATGGCTTTAAGCGTGTCATGCCAGTAACTGTGTTCAGGATTCAGCATGCAGCTTCCTTATTCGTGCGAGTTAGGACTGTAATTTAGCAGCGTTTCCGGTTGACGGTTAGTCATTGGTACAATGTTTTAGATATGGGCAGGCCGTTAAAGTCTTCTTCTCAATGATTTTACAGAAGATCTACGGGTACCGGATTAAATTCGACAATGATTAACAGTGCTGCGCGACTGTGAGCGGCTAATCAAAGTATTGGCTTAGCTGCATGGGCTCAGCCATTACCTTTGCCAATATCTCGTTGATTCATATAGTGGGCTAATTGTGCTGCATCGGCATGGGGGCTTGCACTTAAGCCGTTGAACACACCCTGTTGATCGCTAATGGATCTATGCTGGCCGAGCTTTTCTTTTGCTTGAATCTCATCAATCACAATTTTAAAGCCGACTATGGCTTGGCGCAGCTTTTGCTGATACTCATCTGGCATAATTTGTTTATCTTGCAATAGCTTGGGTTCGTACTTCGCCACTAAATTGTCCAACATGTCTTGGGTTTCGGTATCACTCAACAGGCTTGCGACACCATAACAATGCACCGCCGCATAATTCCATGTAGGCACCGCAGGCTTAGCATCATACCAAGTTGGTGAAATGTAAGCGTGTGCGCCGCTGAAAACCACCAATACCCGCTGGTTTTCAAGCTCTTGCCAATGTGAGTTCGCTCGCGAAACATGGCCATACAACACGCCTTTCTCTCCCACAGTTGCATCGAGTACAAAGGGAATATGGGTCGCATTAAGTGAGCACGAAACCAGTAAACCAAAGCTGTTTTGCGTGATAAAAGCTGTGATGGCCTGCTGATCTGTCATCGCCATATTCTTAGGTGTATACATTATCGTCCTTGGGTTTTAACACGAGTGAAAGCGTTATATTACAAGGAAAAAGTCGGGAGTCGATAGGGGATTTAGGGGGTTAATTTGTGGCCTGACAGCTGTGGATGTTTTGCGATCAAATTTAATTTGATGCTTATTAAAATATTTTATACCCAAAGATTAGGACCTAGCATCCCAGCGACTGGGTGAATTGTCATCTAGGATTTGAACGTTTATGGATGATAGCTATGGTTAGTGAGTTGTTATGATATGTGTAATCTGTTTAATCTTTACAAATTAAGTGCTTAATGTATTTTTGTCGTAAGTAATAAGCCCAACTCGTGGTCGGGCTTATACGTGAGGACGAGATCTAAAGATTAGTTACATGAGGCACTATAAATATCAGCTGCCCATTGTGGGTTATCAATAAACGGGTTGCGGTTGTGTTGTAGCTCATAAACGCGATTATTGCGGCGACGTTCCCAGTCACTCACAGGATCTTGGATATGCCAGCCTAACAAGGTACAGAGATCGCCGAGTAGCGGTTCACCTTCACCCGTCATACCTTTGGCTATGCTCAAGTCTGGAGTTCCACTGTTATCCCCACCTTGATAACGTACATCCATGTAGAAGACCATACGTGCGACATCGCCTTTGACCATGTCGGCAGGTTCAAAACTATCGCTATCAGTTTTGTTTGCCGGTGCTTCACTCAGAGGCGTTCCTCCTAAGGCGAAATCCTTGTTACCGCGTGTACTGTTGACTGTCACATCCGCAGGACGTAAATGGTTAAGGTCGGTATAAGCGTGTTGACTGCTATTGGGGAAGCCATGGCTTTTTGCCCAGACGTGTTCTCGATTCCAAGCATCGAGTGAGCTGCTCATACCTGCACGATTGGTTTTCGGCTCTGAGCGGCCGGTATAAAGTAGAATTACGTTGTTGCTGTTATTTGGATCTTCATCTGTGTAGTTCAACCCATCCCAGACTTGCGCATAGCTGAAGTGGGTTTGATCTTGAATAATCAGATTCAAACTCGTTTTCAGTGTGGTTCCGCTTTTACCTATCGCATTCGCATAATAACTATCAAAGCTATAGCCATCAGGATTAGGTGTTGTGCCGCCAGTATTTCCGCCAGTACCGTTATCTGGATCTGTGGGTGTTGTTGTGATTGTATAATTAGCTGTTAAGCTAGTGCCACTAAAGCTCTGATAAGCGACGATATTAACGTAATAACGTCCTGCAGAGGCATTTGCTATAGGGCAGGATTCATTGTTTCCAGAAAGGTAAGGGGCGCAGTCGTGTTGGTTTGTCGTCGGCTCGTTACCGAAACGAACATACAAATCGGCATCCCCGCTGCCACCTTTCATCGTAAAACTGAGATCCGTAGCGTTTTCAGGAATATCAGCAACAAATTTGAGTACTTGGCCTTGGGCTGCACTTAGGTTGAGCTGGCTCTCACCCTGTTCAAGCACATTGTCAGCCGTTGCTGGTGGCGTGGAACCGCTGCCATTATCACCGCCGGTATTACATTGGGACGTTAAGTTACCGCTTCCTGGCGTACCGGCATTGTTACTGGCGGCCCAATCAGCTTGTGACTTACTGTTAATGCTGGTTGTACGAACAAGGGAAACATCACGAACATTTAGACTCCAACCTGCAACTCCGCCTTCCCAAGCGACAAGATCAATTTCATCAGTACCCTTAGTGAGGCGGACATAGTCACCCGAGTTACCTAAGCTAAGTGGCATAGGGGCGATATCGGGTGTTGAGCCAAAGAGGTTGTTAAAGCCCGCTGCATTGATTGCAACAGTGAAATAGTGCCCCGCCGTTAAAGTGCCAGTGAGGTTTAAGCTGGCACCATTATCTTTTAATTGGTATTGACTTAAATCGATAGTGTCACAGCCCGGATTAAACAGTTCGATATATTCTTCGACACTGTCATTATTTGGTGTGTCGTATAGCACTTCACTAATTAATAATTCGGCATTGGCATTCAATGCCAAGCCCGCCATGATCAAAGATATCGCGATTTTGGATTTATTTATCATCAACATTACTCATCATTATTATTTTATTATCAGTTTGGCCTTATATCGGCCAATACCGGACCCCGAACAAATCCGTTTGAATCGATTAAAGAGTGATAATCGAGAAAAGCCGCAGCAGTATGCCACAACTAAGATGTCTGAAAAGTGTGTTTTGTGTTAATTTTTGTGTTTCGATTCGGTTTTAAAACGCTATTTTAATGACTTATCCTATCCATATTTGGCGTCTTAATTCGACATAAGTCGTTTTTCACGAGTTAGAACATATTTAGTGCTTATGCAGTCATTAATCGGTTTCGCGTTCTATAACGAATATTTTTATTTTGAGTAACAACTATTAGAACAATTAATTGCATGGAGTGTTGTTTAATTATTTTGTTATGTTGACTATTTAATTGGTCCTATTTTCTAAGATATAAGCTAAATAACTCGTTCGTAGTATAAAGCGCTTTTTTAGGGGTAAATATGCATTTTCTATGTCTTGTTTGATTAGTGGAATAAGCGAGAAACACAAAGCCGCTGGTTATTTAAAATGAGTTTTTAGAGTAAAAAACCAAGCGAGAGCATCACTATGCTTGGTATTCAGTGTCGTGATAATAGTCGACAACCTGAATGGTTGACACAGTCAACCAATATCGATATTGTTGATACAGTCAACTATATCGAGAGTCTTCTATGCCTTCATTGTCACTCAGTGAAACTTTGCACAGATTAGTGCATGCCTACAAAAAGCAATTGCGTAGCGATATTGCTGCACAAGAGATTGATTTACCTGTCACTCATATCCGTGCCTTGAAGGGCGTGTGTCGCAATCCTGAATCGACAGCTCAGTCTATTGCCCTGCGAATGCAGCGGGATAAAGCGCAAATTACCCGTGTTCTTAATGAGTTACAGCAGGGTGGGTTGATCACTAAAATCGATAACCCTAAGGATGGCCGCAGCCAGTTACTGAGACCCACGGCAGAGGGGGAAAAGATCATGACCCAGATCAGTGCCTCAGAACGTAAAACCGTGGCGCGTATGACGCAGGCGCTGAGCTCAGCCGAAGTCGACACCTTTATTAAACTTGCCAATCGGATCAGCAAGAGTGTGGATGAGGCGGCTGCCGCTAAAAGTGGTGCGGATTGCCCTACTCAAAAAAGACCATCCAGTAAGCCAAAAGACCCGATTGGCAAAGGAGCCGTTGAGGCACGCTTAATGGAAGAACAGGCCATAGGAGAAAATCATAATGAATAAACCTGCACCACGTGAGCTGGCAGTGATCCGCTCCACTTATATCACCCCGCATATGTTACGCATGACCTTAGGCGGTGCGGGATTCGCTGGTTTTCCTATCGATCAAGAGAGTGCCTATATCAAGTTGTTATTTCCACAAGCGGGTGAACGTCCCTTGATGCGAACCTACACGATTCGCCAGCAACGTGTTGATGAAATTGATGTGGATTTTGTGCTGCACGATACCGACGGCCCCGCATCGAGTTGGGCAAAAACGGCGCAGGTGGGCGATGTCATTCAAATTGGCGGACCCGGGCTTAAAAAACTGATTAACCTTGAGGCAGATTGGTTTTTACTCGCAGGTGATATGACAGCCTTGCCCGCCATTAGCGTGAATCTGGCGCAATTACCAAACAATGCCGTGGGTTACGCTGTGATTGAAGTGCTAAGCGAAGCCGACATTCAGCCTCTTGTGCATCCTGAAAATGTTGAGCTGCATTGGGTGATTAATCCTGAGGCCGATCCCGAAGGTCGCCCTTTGGTTGAGCGAATAGCCCAATTACCTTGGCTTGCTGGCGAGCCCGCCGTGTGGATTGCCTGTGAATTTAACAGCATGCGCGCGCTAAGAAGACACTTTAAGCAAGCGCATTCATTACCTAAGAGCCATTTTTATACCTCGAGCTATTGGAAAATTGGCTGTAATGAGGGCGAGCATAAGCTGGTAAAACAAGAGGATGAACAGTTAGAAAATGGTGCCAGTGCTAAAGCTTAAATCCTGTTGTTAAACAAACCGAGCTATTAAAAAAGATAAGGTCGCCAAGTTTGATTTTGCGACCTTATTTTATTTGCTACTTATGCCACATTTGCGGCGAGTACGTTCATTTTACTGATGTACTAGCTTGCCATTCTTTACCACATCTTTGCAGGGATTGACGCCGTAGGAATAGGCTAATTGCGCAGGAGTGGCGATATCCCACAGACAAAAATCGGCTTGTTTGCCAACGACTAAACTGCCGACGTTATCTTCAATCCCGAGTGCTTTGGCGGCATTTAATGTGAGGCCTTTTAAGGCTTCCTCTGGTGTTAAGCGGAACAAGGTACAGCCCATATTCAGCATCAATAGGGTCGAGCAAATGGGGGATGAACCTGGGTTGAAATCGCTGGCGAGCACCATAGGTACGCCGTATTGACGCAGTAAATCGATAGGTGGTTTTTGGGTTTCCCGCAAAAAGTAAAATGCGCCCGGCAGCAGTACGGCGCAGGTGCCACTTTCACTTAAGGCTTTAACGCCTGCTTCATCTAAGTATTCAATATGATCCACAGACTTAGCGCCAAGACGTGCGGCCAGTGCGCTGCCGCCCATATTGGTTAGCTGCTCGGCGTGGAGTTTAATCTCTAAGCCCGCCGCTTTGGCTGCGCTGAGTACCCGTTCGGTTTGCTCAAGATTAAAGGCGATATTCTCGCAGAACACATCCACCGCATCGGCAAGGTTTTCGGCGATCACTGCGGGCAGCATCTTATTGATAATTAAGTCGACATAGCCGTCGCTGTTGTCTTTATATTCAGGCGGAATAGCATGGGCGCCAAGGAATGTGGTCTTCACATCTACGTGGTGATGCTTGCCGAGCTCGCGGGCAACACGCAGGATTTTCAATTCAGTTTCTGTATCTAAGCCGTAACCTGATTTGATCTCAACCGTAGTCACCCCTTCTTTGGCGAGCGCGTTTAAGCGCTGGCGGCCGAGTTCGAATAATTCTGCTTCATCCGCTTCGCGGCAGGCCTTAACGGTCGAAATAATGCCGCCACCTGAGCGGGCAATTTCTTCGTAACTCGCGCCTTGTAGGCGTAACTCAAATTCATTGGCGCGATTACCGGCAAAGATTAAGTGGGTGTGGGCATCAATCAATCCTGGAGTGATCCAGCCGCCTTTGCCTCTGTAAACGGGAATGGACAACACATCGAAGGCTGGTAGTTCACTGCGGGGGCCAAGCCAAGCAATTTTGCCATCTTTAACTGCGATGGCCGCATTGGTGATGGCGCCATAAGGTGCTGATATGGAAGGGTCCATTGTGGCTAAGTTAACGTCAATCCAAACCTGATCCCAAGACATGTATTCCCCTCGCTGTGCTGGCAGATGTTAACCAAGTGATTAACGGTTTATTAAATTTATGTGAGCTGGCTTGTATTTACTTGTATATACAAGCTAGGATTGTAGCCGCAATTTTCACCGTTTGAAAGTGGCATGACAGACCCGTGTCTTTGTCGCCTTCGTCCGTGCCACTTTAGCAAGCATGACTTTCGCAAGGGCACAGGAACAAGAAGCTGAATTTAAGAGGATGTGTTTTGGCTATTCCTAAGTTTGCAGAAATTAAGCAATACATTATCTCCTCTATCGAATCTGGCGAGTGGGAAGAAAACGCCCGCGTGCCTTCCGAGAATCAGCTGGCCGACTTATTTACCTGCAGCCGAATGACGGCGCGACGTGCGCTAACTGAGCTGACGGATAGCGGCGTCCTCGAACGCTCCCAAGGACTCGGCACCTTTGTCGCTGGGCGTAAATCCCAGTCGTCTATGTTGGCGATTCGCAATATTGCCGATGAGATTAAAGATCGCGGCCACGGCTATAGCGTACAGCAATGGGTGTTAGAACAAACCGTTGCCAGTACAACTATCGCAATTTCCCTTGGGCTTGAGCGCGGCGCAAAGGTATTCCATTCGAGCTTAGTGCATTGCGAGCAGGGTTTACCGCTGCAAGTCGAGGAGCGTTACGTGAATCCCGAGTTGGTGCCCGACTATTTATTGCAGGATTTTACCTTGCTGACGCCCCACGAATATTTATCGCAAGTGGCACCGTTGACCGAGGCGCATCACACGATTGAAGCGATTATCGCCAGCGCCGAATTACAGCAAAGGCTCGAAATCCCCGCCACTGAGCCCTGTTTACAGATTTTACGCCGCACTTGGTCGCGCCAAGGTGTCGTGAGTTTTGCAAGGCTAGTTCACCCCGGTGGCCGCTTTAAACTCGGCGGCCACTTAACTTTTAGCAAGTAGCGCCAGTGGCGTTATTTACCGATGTAAATCAGTCACTCTAATAGCTGTATCTTTATAAGTTAAAAGATAAAAACACAATAAAAACAATAGTGCTAACCCGTATTAGCTACTCAGCGAATACGAGTTAGCACCACAGGTTGAAAGAGGAAAATTCAATGGACAAGCGACACGACCCAAGCCGCCGCATTATTGCACCGCATGGAACAAGATTAAGCTGCAAAAGCTGGTTGACCGAAGCGCCAATGCGCATGTTAATGAACAACTTACATCCCGATGTCGCCGAGCGCCCAGAAGACTTAGTCGTCTATGGTGGTATCGGCCGCGCCGCTCGCGACTGGGATTGCTATGACAAAATCATCGAAGTCTTACAACGCCTCGAAGATGACGAAACCTTATTAGTGCAATCGGGCAAACCAGTGGGTGTATTTCGCACCCACGCCGATGCGCCGCGCGTATTAATCGCTAACTCAAACCTAGTACCACATTGGGCGAACTGGGAGCATTTCAACGAGTTAGATAAGCTAGGTTTGGCCATGTACGGCCAGATGACCGCAGGTTCGTGGATCTACATTGGTACTCAAGGCATAGTTCAAGGCACCTACGAGACTTTCGTTTCTGTAGCGAAACAGCACTTTGATGGTATCTCCAAAGGCAAATGGATCCTCACTGGCGGGCTAGGTGGCATGGGCGGCGCGCAAACGCTAGCGGGCACTATGGCTGGCTTCTCGGTGTTAGCCTGTGAAGTCGACGAGACTCGCATCGATTTCCGTTTGCGCACTCGTTATGTCGACAAAAAAGCCACTTCGCTCGATGAAGCATTGGCGATGATTGAAGCGGCAAACCAAGCTGGCCAGCCTGTATCTGTTGGCTTACTGGCAAATGCCGCCGATGTGTTTGCCGAACTCGTTAAGCGCGGCGTTACACCTGATGTCGTAACCGACCAAACCTCGGCCCACGATCCATTAAACGGTTATCTGCCGCAGGGTTGGACTATGGTAGAGGCCGCAGCTATGCGTAAAACCGACGAAGCGGGCGTAGTGAAAGCTGCAAAAGCCTCGATGGCGGTGCAAGTACAAGCCATGCTCGATTTGCAAACTGCCGGCGCAGCTACCTTAGATTACGGTAACAACATTCGCCAAATGGCGTTTGAAATGGGCGTTGAAAACGCCTTTGATTTCCCAGGCTTTGTACCTGCTTATATTCGTCCGCTGTTCTGCGAAGGTATTGGCCCGTTCCGCTGGGTGGCCCTGTCTGGCGATCCAGAAGATATCTATAAAACCGACGCTAAAGTGAAAGAGCTTATTCCTGATAATCCACACCTACATAATTGGTTAGACATGGCGCGTGAGCGTATCGCCTTCCAAGGTCTACCTGCGCGTATCTGCTGGGTCGGCTTAAAAGATCGCGCTCGTTTAGCGTTAGCCTTTAACGAAATGGTCAAAAATGGTGAGTTGTCAGCACCCGTGGTAATCGGTCGCGACCACTTAGATTCTGGCTCTGTTGCCAGCCCGAACCGCGAAACCGAATCTATGCTGGACGGCTCAGATGCAGTATCCGATTGGCCATTACTAAACGCACTACTCAACACCGCCAGCGGCGCAACTTGGGTGTCGCTGCACCACGGCGGCGGCGTCGGCATGGGCTTTAGCCAACATTCGGGTGTGGTGATTGTGTGCGACGGTACCGATGCGGCGGCAAAACGGGTTGGCCGTGTGCTGTGGAATGACCCAGCGACAGGCGTGATGCGCCATGCCGATGCGGGCTACGAGATTGCGAAAAACTGCGCCAAAGAGCAGGGGCTCGACTTACCTATGCAAGAGTAGCCGATGCTAACTTCTTAAAATAACAATAATAACTAAAAGCTTGGAGCTAAAAATATGAAATCTGTGAATCACTTAGTGTTAACGCCGGGCAGCTTGAGCCTAGCGCAATTGCGCGAAATCAGCCGCCATAAGCTAACACTCGAACTCGCGCCAGAGGCCATTACCGACATCAACACCAGTGCGCAAATCGTGCAAAAAGTGCTGGATGAAGGCCGTACCGTTTACGGCATCAACACGGGTTTTGGCTTGTTGGCCAATACCAAGATAGCGCCCGAAGATCTGCAATTGCTGCAACGCTCAATCGTGTTGTCACACGCCGCTGGTACGGGCCAATACATGCAAGACGCCACAGTGCGCTTGATGATGGTGTTAAAAATCAATTCATTAAGCCGTGGCTTCTCGGGCATTCGTTTAGAAGTGATTAACTTCTTAATCAGTTTAGTGAACGCCGAAGTGTATCCCTGTGTGCCAGAAAAAGGCTCAGTGGGCGCATCGGGCGATTTAGCGCCACTGGCGCACATGTGTTTGCCTATGCTGGGCGAAGGCGAGATGAGCTATCGAGGTGAGTTAATTTCTGCCGCCGAAGGTTTAGAAATTGCTGGTCTCAAGCCAATCGATTTAGCGGCCAAAGAAGGGCTGGCTTTGCTTAACGGCACACAAGCGTCGACTGCGCTGGCGCTGGAAGGGTTGTTCCATGCCGAAGACTTGTTCGCAGCAAGTTCAGTGATCGGTGCCATGAGCGTCGAAGCCGCTATGGGCAGCCGTAGCCCGTTTGATCCTCGCATCCATGCGGCGCGTGGTCAGAAAGGTCAAATCGATTCGGCCATGGTCTTCCGTCATCTACTGGGTGAAGAGTCTGAGATAAGCTTAAGTCATGCTAACTGTGAAAAGGTGCAAGATCCTTACTCACTGCGCTGTCAGCCACAGGTGCTGGGTGCTTGCTTGACCCAAATTCGTCACGCGGCTGATGTGTTAGGCACTGAGGCCAATGGCGTAACCGATAATCCACTGGTGTTCCAAGACACGGGCGATATCATTTCTGGCGGTAACTTCCACGCCGAACCCGTGGCTATGGCGGCGGATAATCTGGCGATTGCAATTGCTGAACTGGGCTCCATTGCCGAGCGTCGTATTGCACTGCTAATCGATTCTAGCCTGTCGAAATTACCCCCTTTCCTAGTGAAAAACGGTGGCGTTAACTCAGGCTTTATGATCGCCCAAGTGACGGCGGCGGCATTGGCGTCCGAGAACAAAACCTACGCACATCCGGCATCAGTTGACAGCTTGCCAACATCGGCTAACCAAGAAGATCATGTTTCTATGGCGACCTTTGCTGCCCGCCGCTTGCGCGATATGAGCGAAAATACCCGTGGTGTACTGGCAATTGAATTGTTAGCGGCGGCTCAGGGTTTAGATTTTCGCGCTCCTTTAGCCCCAAGTGCTGCAGTGGCTAAGGCTAAAGCCGAATTGCGTGAAGTCGTCGCTTATTACGATAAAGACAGATACTTCGCGCCAGATATCGAAGCCGCGACAGACCTGTTATATACAGCGAGTTTTAACGCTTATCTGCCAGCAGGAACGCTAGCGAGCTTTTAAGCGCTTTAGTTTTTAAGAGCTTTGGCTTTTAAGGCTAAATCAGGGTTAGCAAGATAAAGAAAAGGCACAAACATAATTTTGTGCCTTTTTACTATTTCCTCAGTGGAAGCAGCCTTCAGTCGATGTCTAATTGAGTTAACTCAGGTTTAGCCTTGGCAATCTACTGGCAGATATTCGTCGGGAATGTCGCTACTGCTGCACACCCAAGTAATATTACTTTGCTCATCAACTTGTGGCGAAAGATAGACTTCGTAGCCTTGATAATCACCGAGCGCTTCGCCTCCAACAAATCCGACTATGCCATCGGAATAGAGATTGAAGGTCGACAACTGCTCGTCGGTAAACCCGAGCACTTCTAACTCAGTTGGCCAAGCTTTATTACCTTGGTAGTAATGTGTTAGTACTTCCGTTATCGGAGCTAATGACTGATGCAACTGGTCAATATGTTCAATGGCGAGTGCGGCATCGGGGACTGTGGCAGGCCCTGTGTTCATTTGCGGCGCCATGATAACTGGATCGGTATAGCTGCTGGCTGCACTCATCTTTTCTTGATATTGCTTGTACGCTGGCAACGCAACTGCGGCTGCAACACCAATAATCGCAGCAAAAATAATGAGTCCACCGCCTGCTGTGCCCATGCGCGGCATAAAGAGGCTAAATACAAACGCCCATGCACTACGTGATGGCGGCGTGTATTCCGTTCCTTGTGCTTTGGCGTCGACTCTTGCCATACGCTTAGTCAGCCAAGGATAGCTGCCGTTAAGCTCGTGCAGTGACATCCAAAAACCACTCGATTCGCGAGCTTGGCGGATATATTGATCCACATTCATACGTTTCCATTGCTCTACGCCAGCGGCTAAAACGGCGACGGCATTGGTGGCAGAACGTAAGCTGTTGCAGCAACGTAACCCGTGGAGATCGCAGGTATATTCGCAGGCGCGAGAATAAGCCGCACCCACTAAAGGCAACCAAGTGGCGAAGACTAAAAAGGGTGCCTTGCCAATATGATTGCGGCGAATATGGCCTAGTTCGTGGCCGATATAGAAGTTAAGTGCATCTTTATCGGACTCAAGCGCATCCACAATCGATGAAAATAGCACTATATAGTTACGGCCGAGGAAGCGGGTTGCCAGCGCGTTGAGCATGCCATCGGCGGCCAGCAAGTAAGCCCGTGGTGGCTCTTTCATTTCTAAACGATCGCAGCATGCTAAATATTGTTTATGTAATTCAGGGAATTGCTCTGCATTGATTTCGACAGCTGTACCTTTTAGGTAGCTGATAAAAGCAGAGTGGCTGAAAAGATAAATAATGAAAAACATCAACACATAGAGCAGGGCCATGCCCAAAGTGCCTATGATCAATGCTGCCCAGACGATCCCTGAGATAATCGCTAACAGAGTGAACAGCGATTTTTCCTTCGAATAGACAATTTCTGTCATTTGGATGGGATTATCTTTCCCTGCGGTTGCGGTAATAACTTGTTCCATGTTGATCCTTTTCCTAGTGAAGTGACAAGCGGCGTGAAAATAGTCAATTTCGCTCGAAAATTCAACCACTATCACGCGTAATGCCAAAATTAGCCGTTTTGCGATTCGGTTAAATCAGCATTAAGCGCAACTGGGGTAGGAAGCTTGTGTCAGCATCTTGCGGCTTTTTGCCTGTTGGCAAATGCGCTGGCTGTTTTCCAAAGGCAGTTAAGGTGCCTTTATCGCTGTGCCCGCTTTAATGGCTGCTTGAGCGAGGCTGACAATTTGCTTCTCTGCGGTATTGGAAAGGCTTTCATGAACTTTGCTTAGCTCATTCATTTGTTGACCAAGCATGTCCATTGATGTGCTCAGACTGTCGATCTCCGCCTGTATCTGAGGATCTTCATTATCGGTCGCAACATTGAGTAAAAGTTGCTGAGTTTGGCTGTTGATCGCATCGCCTTTTTGCTGCAGCAGTTCACCTATTGCCTGCATTTTTTCTCCCTGTTGCTGCATAGGCATGATGGCGGTTTTGATTTGCGCCACTATGGCGGGATCTGTGATCACGTAAGGCGTTCCTGCGGTTTTCACCCACAGATAATCGGCATGATAAGGATTGCCTTGGCGTTCAAGTTGCTCCCAATCGTCACTGTGACCAGCGCCAATAGTCATTTCGCCCTCTTGCTGAACATAAATCCATGAGAAATCTGGCTGACTTTGGCTGAGCACTGATTGGCTGAAGACTGATATACCTCCATCGGCACTGTTGCTCGTTGCTTGGCCCTTTGTTTGAGTCGCCCAAATGGCGGTTGGGATCAGAGCGAGAATAAACAGACCGCCCATAAGTTGAGTGCGCGTATTCATAGTGTTTCCTTGTATGGCTGTGTGGATCGGCGGGTTATGCCAGAGTTGCATTAGTCTGCCACAGCAGAATCTGTGCCATAAAAATTTCATATTACTTATCAATGTAATGGCTATTTAAGTGTCCGCCGATCACTGCCGAGATGGCGCTAGAGTGTCCGGCAATGTGTCCGAACAGGTTGGTGGACACGAGCTGGTTATGTAGGGATAAGCCAAAGGCTTTTTCTCAATGAGTCGTTTTTACACTCGCTCGCCAATGTTTGTTCAACCCAGCATTAGCGCTAAGTATTAAGGTCGTAATGAACGCTTTTGGGGGTATCAAGGCGAAGCAAAAGTGGTTTTGGGCTACGAAGCGTAAGAAATGACCTGTAAACTAGTGACAAAATAGCGTTAATTGAAGGTCGCCATGAAACAAGCTCTTGTGCATATTGCCTTGGTCGTAAGAGATTACGACGAGGCAATTGATTTTTATGTGAATAAATTAAAATTCGAACTGGTTGAAGACACTTATCAAGCCGAGCAAGATAAGCGCTGGGTCGTTGTTGCCCCGCCGGGTTCTAAGGGCGCGTCTATTTTGTTAGCGCGGGCTTCTAAGCCAGAGCAGTTTGATTTTATTGGTAATCAGGCGGGTGGGCGGGTGTTCTTATTCTTGAATACCGATGACTTTTGGCGTGATTATCGCCGTATGGTCGCCGATGGTGTCGAGTTTGCGCGCGAGCCGCAAGAACAAGACTACGGCACAGTCGCCGTGTTTAAAGATCTCTACGGTAACTTATGGGATTTACTGCAATTGAATGATGAGCATCCTATGGCGCACAGGTTAGCGTATCGGGAGTGAGGATTAGAAATTCACACCTAATCCTAAGGTGTAGCTCGTATCTCTCGTATTGCCTATGACGGTTTTAGTGTCGTTAAAGTCATATTTAAATGACAAATAAATCCGCTGCGTGAGCAGATATTTAAGCCCTAGGGTCGAGTTTGAGATGTAATCAATCGCTGGTATATTTGGGAAGGCAATTTGCAGATCGGCGTAGGACTCTAAAATGCCATCAAACCAATATTGTTTATAGTTAAGCGATGCCGTCCAAGCATTGAACTCTAGCACTACAAAGCAATAACATTCGCTAAAAGTACTGATAAGGGATTGAAAACTGGCTCGCAATCCCTTACTTATTCGCCGTGTTAGCGGGAGTTAATTTCGGTGATTTTGAGGTTAATTAACTGCTTCTGCCATTGAGCTTTATCTATGCCTTCGACCCAAATCACGCTGCTTTTGCGCTGCTCGCCCTTACGCAGATAGGTTTCAGGCATGCGGAAAATGGCTTCCCACACTTCGAGTTTTTCGGTTTTGAGCAAAGTGCCATTATCGGCGAAGAAGCTGGCTTCCACTTCGACTAAGGTCACGTGTTCATTGCTGGTACTGGCAAGATCGAAACTGAGTCCAAGTTTATCGCCTTTCCATTGACCTTCGGCAAAGCTGACTTTGATGCCATCTTTACCGGTTGAGCCTAGTAGCTCAGGTTGGGCAATTGCGGTGGCAGTCAAGGTGGTGACTGGCGCAGCCACAGTTTGAGTGGCGAGAGCAACACTTGGGACGCTGGCAATATTGCTTGAGGTGCTCACTGCCGTCGCTGCTAAGGCATTGGGCGCAGCTTTGGTTTCTGTGATCACATATTCCCAGGTAAAGTCGTCTTTAAGTCTGACTTGGGCGCCATTTTCTAGGGTGATTTGAGCTACGTCGGCGGCCATAACCGATGATGTTAGCAATAACAATGAGCTAAGTGCGCTAAGGCGTAATGAAGTTTGCATTAATTTTCTGGCTCCGATATCCGTCTGAGTCAATATTCTGCCCTAACATAAACAATTTGCCGCATATTAGTCACTGTCTAAGTCGTGTTTTGACGAATAAAGTGGATTTAGCTGGAAGATACTGACTCGAATACAGATTGAGCTCACTGAGTGTGGCACTATATTGATAGCGCGGTGACAGGACACAGTCAGATAGCGGCAATGATCAATGAATTAAGCGAGAGGAGATTAATATGCAGATTAAACATGGAATTTATGGCGTCGTTATTAGCTTGGCATTGAGCGCGGCAGCATGGGCCGATGAAGCCCCTAAAGTGGGCTGCGCGGCTAAGTTAGAAGCCATCAGTGCCGAACTTGCCCAAGCGAAAGCGGCGGGCAATAAGCATAAAGTTGACGGGCTCGAAAAGGCCTATTACGAAGTCTCAACCCATTGTGACGATGACAGTTTATATGCCGAGCGCGTTGCCAAAGTTTCGGCCTTAGAAGAAAAACTGACTGAGCGCCAAAATGAACTGGCCAAAGCCATAGAAGAAGGTCGTTCTATGGATAAAATCAATAAGAAACGCAATAAGGTTGCCGAAGCGGAATTGGAGCTTGCTAAGGCGCGAGCCGAGCTAACCCAATAAATTGCTCAAGCCCAGTTGCTAGGAGCTTAGCCCGCGTAACCTATGCTTAAAACTGTGGATTCTGTACTGGAGTTATAGCCCGCGCTCAGGATGAAATGTTCTGTAATGCGGTATCTTAGCCCAGCTTCTGCGCCCCAACTGGTGGTTTTATCTTCTTCCCACGTGGGTTTGCCATCGACAATTTTGGGTGAAATGTTATTCGTGTAAGACACAGTGCTGATATAGCCGCTGCCGCCCGCATAAAAGCTTAAGTCGGCAGTGAGGCTGTAGCTTAACCCTAAGCGAAAGAGGCTTTCTTGGCGATATGACAGCGCGGGTTGTGGCACTATTAAATCGGTTTCACGGCTGCGGGCATAGCCTAGGTAATAGCCCCATTGCTGGTAATTATTATCGAAATGATAGGGTGCTAATGTAATGCCGTAGAGATTGTCTGCGGCGGGAACATAATCCAGCATGAGGGCGATATAAGAAGGATTGGCGGTTTTCTCTGATTTATCTGACATTACCAATGGCTTCGAAGTGCTATATTCGGCAGCTTGAAGTGGTTGGCTTAGGCTCAATAGTCCAAAGCTAAGACAGGCTAGCGTAGATGAATAACGACTCATGGGATGATTTCCTTGGGAACAGGTTGAAGATTGTTCATTTTCCTTTGTGCTCGGTCAATTCAAAATGCTAAAATCTCTTTTAAAATAAGTGTTTGTAAATTTATTGTGTTTGGATATCAGTATTTTCTAGGGTGACATTAACCGAGGTCAACTCGGCGGTTACCTTTGTATGGGTTTGTTGCGCTAGCGCCTACGTTGGAGTGGAATTGTGGATCAGGAAATAAGGCTCGAAATTTCGGCATGGTTAGCGGGCTTTGGGATTGATAGCCAACCCTCGGACGGCATATCAACCAGCATCATGATCATTGCCTGCTTACTGCTTGCAGGCATCGCTTATTTCATTGTTCGACGCGTGGTCATACGTGCGGTCAACATGGTGATCCTCCGCTCCAAAGTCACTTGGGACGATGTGTTCATGCGTTACAAGGTGCTTGAAAAGCTGGCCATGCTAGTGCCTGCAATCGTGCTCAATCTATTAGTGCCCATCGCCTTAACCGAACATCAAATCTTAAGTAGTTTAGTCGATAGGCTGCTGAGTATTTGGCTGGTGGTGCTGATGATCCGCGCTATTTATGCGGGTTTAGATGCGGTCGATGAAATTTCAGATGTGAATCTGGTGAGTCGGCGTTTACCCGTTAAAAGCTTTGTGCAGTTAACTAAGCTGTTTTTATTCTTTGTCGGTATTATCGTTTCTATCTCAATCTTGGCCGATCAGTCCCCTGTGTACTTCCTCAGCGGCTTAGGTGTGGCGACGGGTTTTGTGATGTTAGTGTTCCGCGACACTATCTTAGGTTTCGTGGCGGGCATTCAGTTAGCGGCTAACCGTATGGTGAGCAAGGGCGACTGGATCCAGATGGACAAATACGGCGCCGACGGTGCGGTAGAAGAGGTCTCGCTGACCACGGTCAAAGTGCGCAACTGGGACAAAACCATCACTATGATCCCCGCCTATGCCTTAGTGTCGGATGCGTTTCGCAACTGGCGGGGTATGTCTGAGTCGGGTGGTCGTAGGATCAAACGCGCCATCAATATCGATATCAACAGCATTAAGTTTTTGAGCGAGGAAGAGCGCGAGCGTCTGAGTAAGATCAATTGCTTAAAAGAATATTTCCCTGCAAAGATCAACGAAATCCGTGAGTCGAATGCCAGAGTGTCTGACCTCGACATGAAAGTAAACGGTCGCCATTTGACTAACGTCGGCACCTTCCGCGCTTACCTGCAGGAATACTTACAGCGTCACGATAAAATCCATAAGGAAATGACCTTAATGGTGCGCCAATTAGCGCCGACCACTGAGGGATTACCGATCGAGGTTTATATCTTCACTAACGATACCCGCTGGGCATTTTATGAGGCCATACAAGCGGATATCTTCGACCATATTTTTGCGATATTGCCTGAGTTTGGTCTGCAGGCATTCCAAGCGCCAACGGGCAACGATATTCGCAGCTTAAAGTCGGTTAAGGTCGACTAATTTTAATGAGTGTCGACGATTGTCGGTGATTACTAATTTAGTTTCGAGAGATAAGAATCGCGGCTAAGGTAATAAAGACACCGCCGCTAGTTCTGTCAAACCAATGCAGCTTGTTGCTCGCCTTTAGGCTGGGCGCAAGCACATTGGCCATGCTGGCGTAAATCATCACAAAGCTAAAATCCACCGCGGCCCAAGTGGCTGCTAGTATCATAAGTTGCGGTAATTGCGGCGCGACAAGATCGATAAATTGCGGAAACAGCGCGGCAAAAAACAGTAAATCCTTGGGATTACTGATCCCCACCAGAAACGCCTGCTGATAAAGTTGCCTTGGCGTGCCTTTGCCTTTTAATTGGCTAACCTCAAGGGTTTGACCTTGGTTTTTGGTCAACAACAGCTTAATACCTAGAAACACTAAATAGGCCGCACCGCACCATTTTAGCAGAGTAAAACCGTATTCTGAGGCGCTGATAATGGCGCCTAATCCCGCCGCTGATGCCATCATCAATACTAATGCGGCACTCACACTGCCAAGACCAGTGGCCACGCTGCGCATCTTGCCGAAATGGATCCCGTGGGACATAGACAGCATAGCGATGGGGCCGGGCGAGATCCCAATCAATACAATGGCCAATAGATAGAGTAACCAAGTTTCGGGTTGCATGTGTGCCGCTCTAGATGGGGGAAATATTAATGCTTCGCACTCGCCACAAAATCAGGGATCACCTTAGGATGGCGGCCTTTAATGGTGCGATAAAAGCTTAAAATCTCGTGCATGTCGGTCGCGATATCACCATTGGGTTGCAGTGGCGTACGGATAACGACAGTGCGGCGGCAAAAGTCTAAGCCAACGGGAGTGATAGGCACGTGAGCCTTGCAGGCGATATGGTAGAAGCCGCATTTCCAGCGCGTCACAGGGCTACGGGTGCCTTCGGGCGCCAACGCTAGCTTATAATCGGTTTTCGACTCAAACAGCTGCACTGCGGTATCGACCAAGTTGTTGTTTTTGCGTCTATCCACTGGGCTGCCGCCAATCGCGCGGAAGAACCAGCCCCAAGGCGGGATAAAGAGTTGGTGTTTACCGAGAAAGTGAATTCGAGTGCCAAGCGCCCCACGAGCTAAGATACCCACGATGAAGTCCCAGTTACTGGTATGTGGTGCGACTATGATGATGTATTTAGCGCAGTCGGGCAGTTGGCCTTCTATCTGCCAGCCTGAAAGCTTAAGTAGCCAACGGCAAAGTGGTGTAAACATAGTTCGGTGCCCAGAGTCGAAAAATCAATAATATCATCAGCTTTTTTAGATTTTAAATTGGCTTTAGCAAGATAGTCTGTGCTGAATTCGCGATATACCCAAACAACCTCAAGATGCAGGATTCAGCGGCTGATGTTCATAGTAAGGTAACGCATTTTAGACAAGACTATTCGCGGATCTAAATAGCCAACACGGCATAAAATGCGTTGCCACATTATCAACATCAGCCGCCGGGACGGAGCGCCTAGGGCACCCCACTTCCGTGTTGCATCAATTCAAAAGGTGGTCGACATTCTTTCATTGAAGCGCCTTGAATTGGTGTACCCTAGACGCTCTGAAACTCGTATCTTGAGGTAGCTTGGGTATAATACAGTTTAACCTGATTGTAGGGGAACAATACTATGTTGAAAAATGGACTATTAAACAAGGTTAGCTGGCAGCGTGTTTTTGCGGCACTTTTACTCTTAGTGACTTGCCATGTGAGTGCGGTGCCGACGGATGAAATTACGCAGATGCTCAAAGGCCAAGAAGACGCCTGGAATCGCGGTGATCTCGATGCTTATATGCAAGGCTACTGGAAGAGCGAGCAATTGCGCTTTGTGTCTAACGGTAAGTTCCGTTTCGGTTGGGAGGATACACTTGCCGCCTATAAGAAAAATTATCCCAATAAAGAAGCGCTTGGTGAGCTGAAGTTCACGATAAAAGAAATCAAAATGCTCAGCAATTACGCCGCTATGGTCGTTGGGCGCTGGGATTTACGGCGGATAAAAGATGCCCCAACGGGCGTGTTTACCCTGTTGATTGAGAAAATTGACGATCGCTGGGTGATCACTATGGATCACAGTTCGGACTAAGCTACTACTTTAATTGAACAACAGCGCTGACTAAAGTGCGCCGTTTCAATACAAGGCTGCACAGTTGTTCAGTTTAGATTTGCGTTAATAAACAGTCTGGCTTAGTGGGTGGCTCGGCGGGCAGGGTTAAATGGAAATCCTGCTGTCCGAGCTGTCTACCTTTGCCGTCGTATCTCACTTCGGTGAAATGCATGCCGCCCTCAGCATCTTCAAGCAGAATGCTGGTGGAGCGCGTGCCATAGTCGGGGTGACGAATATAAATCGCGGCTAAGCGCCGTTCCCACTCGATCCGCACTCCCGTGTTAGGCAATTCATTATCTTGTGGTTGGGAGTCGTCTTTCATCAACTGTAACAGCGCTTGCACTTCTAGGTTGTCGGACTGATTGATCACGGCTTCTAGCGCTTGCTGTCCCTTCGCCATTTTCGGCCAAATATCATCGAGTGCACCATTGCTAATGGCATGAAACCCATCGGCGAGTTTAACTGTGTCTTTATTGATGCTGTTAAAACAATATAAGTCAGTACCTTGGCCGAAGACGAGATTGAATGGCTGATAATTGTCACTGTGTTCAATGAGCCAATTTGGGCAAATGAGCGAGCCTGAACTTAGGGTCATAGTGATGAGTTCACCGCGGCTACGCATGGCTTCTGGGTTCTTTTGCGGTACGCGCAGATTCGTCACAGCGGCGACTTGTCCCTGTTTATTCACCCCAAACCAAGTGCCGCCCGCCTGCAGATCTTTACCTGCGAGTATGTTTTCTTCCGGTGGCCAAAAGTGCGCTGGCGCGGTCGGTCTATGGTGAAACTCATCGCGGTTGGCACAGATGATTAAGGGATACTTAGGATGGGCATTAATGGCGACAAAGAGTATGCACATAGCAGGCTAAATTAATCCAAAGGTAGATTAACTTAGCCTGTCTGCTCATAAATGAACAGTGTTAGTGGTGCGAGTGCTTATCCGCTTTTACTTTATCGTGTGTATGTTCATCGGAATGATCATGGGCACTAGGCGTTTCAGCAGTGCTCTGCACAGATGTGTGCGAAGTGCTAGGTTCGTGGCTATGTGCATGTTCGTGGGAATGGCCATGCGCGTGGCTGTGCGAATGACTATGCGCATGAGCTGCCGGTTTGCTCAGCATTAAGCGGCGTAGAAATTTACGTGGGCCTAAGCGCAGTAAGCTGGCGGCAAATAATCCCGACAGGATCAGTAGCGCGACTAAGTTCACCACTTCTGGCAAAGTGAATAGGGAGAACCACAGTGGCAAACGTAGTGCTGCGACTAAACTCAGCGCAATAATACTCAGTAATATTGCCCTTTGCGGCCATGTCATTAACTTAAGCTGCGCTATGTTAAGCACAGGTGCGGCAATCAGCGGCATCATAATTGCGATAGGGCTCCAGCCACTGTAGGCCAGTGCAAGAGCCAGTACCGCAGCGCCTAAGTTGCAGAAACGCATAGGTAAAAACACGAGCAACAGCACTATAACCTGCAGCAGCGGATTGCTTAATGGCACTGAAGGATGGCCGATTAAATTCACTAGTACTAGGCTGAGTAAAATCCACGGTGCGCTGCGATCGACTAAATGTGCAAAGCCGAAACGTAGGGAATTACTGGGTAATTTAGTATGCGGATCGGTAATAGTAACGTTAGCGTGACTTAAATAAGCGCTAAGAATAAAGACCACAAGTAACTGGAATAACGCTAGCCAAGGACCGAGTAATAGGGCGGTGATCACTAAGGCTTCTGGCCCCGCTAAGCGTTGGAACCAGTGACGGGCTAAGCTGCTATCCTGCGGTGTCAGACCTAATTTAAAGCGCAGCGCCGCCGCACCATAGCTCAGCAGTAATATGGGCGCGAGTGTCAGTAGCCAAGTCATTAATTGTTCTGTGCTGTGATCATGGTGGGCATGTTCGTGGCCGCCAGAATCCATCAAGAGCAGCATCACGAGCAATCCTATGCCGAGCAAACTGCCGATACCCGCTTGGTATTCGTATTTGCCTTGCTTGTCGGTATCGTGCTGGCCGTGTGGTTGATGTAGCACCACATGCAAAATAGAACCGGTAACAAAGGCTTGTAAATAAACGGTATTTTCTAAACTGAGCTGAGTGATTAATTGCTCGCCCGCGAAGTAACCTACACCCGTAAGTAGCATCATCGCGACCAGCACTAAGCTAGCCCAGCGGGTGCCGACTTGAGGTTTGAGTAACCACCAAATGGCGAGGCCGACGGGGAGGCGATGCATAATGACCCCGAGGGCAAGTAAGATCGAACTGCCGTCTTGCTGCGCCAATACCATAGCGCCACCGTCGGTGATGGTGTGCAGTAGCAAGCCGCCAATCCCTAGGGATAAGGTGAGATTATGGGTGATTTCTGAATAACGGTGGAATAGGCGTTCGCTGGCGGTCGGTCCCCAGATGCCTAGGAATACAAAGACTACGGCTAACAAACCGCCATGCTGCAGTAGCTCTGGCAAGATGTGGATCAGCACTAATCCGCCTAATGAGACGAATATAAAGCCATCGAGCCCCTTCTGTAATCCGCTGCCCGATGAAAAGTAGCGATAAAACAGTGGCCCAATTAAGAGTGCGATACAGCTAGCAAGAAGATAGAGCATGGATTCCACGGAAAATTTGCTGAAAAAACGCCATAGTATACCAGCTGTAAGGCAAAGTGAGCAGTGACTTGCTGGCAATTTACCAAACTGACATTTTGCGCTGGGGTTTTCGGGGGCGAATTTTATTCACTTTGACCATTTTGCGGAGAAATTTTCAGATCTAAGCCGAGAAAAGGTACTATACCCAAGCTACCTGAAGATACGAGTTTCAGATCGCCTAGAGTGCTTCAATTCAAGGCGCAGCAATGACAGAATGTCGGCTACCTTTTGAATTGATGCAACACGGAAGTGAAGTGCCCTAGGCGCTCCGTCCCGGCGGGTTTTAACGCACTTTATGCTGCGTTGGTTATTTTTAACTTAGTCCACTAGGTCCGCAAATAACCGCAATCGCCATGGATGGCGTGAATGCCATTTATGCAGGAGCAATTAAGGGCCTTGCCTAAAGTGCGTTACATTCCCGCTGAATCCTGCATCTTCAGGTTGTTTGGGTATATAATATGGACTTATGTTGGCTTGGGTGTTGATACGTTAAATGGATATATTTTCTGCTGCGGTAATGTTGTTTTTGATCATGGACCCCCTGGGGAATTTGCCGATTTTTGCGTCGATTCTACGGCATATCGATCCCAAGAAACGTCGTAAGGTATTGATCCGAGAGTTACTTTTCGCCTTAGTGATCATGCTGTCTTTCCTTTATGCGGGTGAGGCCATCTTAAGTTTCTTAAATCTTCGCTCTGAATCTGTGAGTATCGCGGGCGGGATTATTCTGTTTCTTATCGCGATTAAAATGATTTTCCCCCAACCCGGCGGTGTCGTTGGACTAGCCGCGGGAGAAGAGCCATTTATCGTGCCTATGGCCATTCCCTTGATGGCAGGTCCATCGATTCTTGCGGCTTTGATCTTACTGGCGCATACCGATAGCTCACGCATGGGCGATTGGACCATAGCTTTAGTGTCTGCTTGGGGGGCAAGCGCAGTGATCTTAATGTTTTATAAACTCTTCACCCGTGTGTTGGGTGAAAAAGGCCTCACTGCGGTTGAGCGTTTGATGGGCATGGTATTGGTCATGATCTCAGTACAAATGTTCCTCGACGGTATTTCAAATTATCTAAAAACCGCCGGCTAAATTTATCTCGCTCGCTTAAAACGAAACCGCATTAACGCTGTTAATGCGGTTTTTTTATGGCAGGGATTTGGCTGGAATGCCCTCAGCATAGAGGTTTGCTGAATAAACGCTGACAAAAGTGTAAATCGTGCCAGCGAAGCAGTGTATCAAGTTGTTACTTCAACGCAGTGCTGATAATGTCAAAAACTCTGTCTCTCTATCTTGAGATGGATAAACCCTGAGTAGATGACTTATAAAGGCAAATTTGTCTTAATACAAAGAGACACTAGTCTTAATAAATAGAATGGCGTTGGCTGTTACAGTAAGGATGTTAAAAATGCGAAGTGCAAAAGGCGTGACAGCGTTTGGACTGATGTTGGCATTGATTAGCGGCGCGAGTATTGCGGCTCCGAATCATACGCCTGCTGATGCGGGTGTGATTAATAAAGATCGAATTTTATATTGGTTGATTAAACGTGGCGAAGTGGCCGCCGATGCCAGTGATAGCGTCAAGCAGGAAGCGATAGAAGCGTATATTCATCGTGCCACTTTGGCTCAACCTAAGGCGCCGCGCATCGAAGTTGAAGCCGAACATGCGCGTCTGCAAAGAGCTAAGTCATCGCAAATGATGCGCTCACCCGCACAGCGTTTACTGGTTGATGCGGATGTAAAAAAAACCGTTAAAGTACTCTCTATATTAGTGGATTTTCCTGATTTAAAACATGATAACAATGGCTTAAGTGCGGGCGATACGGCCATGTATTACCCAAGTTATCCTGCGTCCCACTACAAGGCATTACTCTTTTCGACGACTGGCTTTAATGGTCCACAGGGGCAGACGCTAGATTCGGCTTATCAATATTATCAAGCGGTTTCAGGGCAAACCTTCTCCTTTACTGGGGATGTAAAGGGTTGGTATACCGCCTCACAAAATGCCGAATACTATGGTGCTAATGATCCAGATACTCGTAGTGATTCACAGGTCGAACAATTGGTAAAAGAAGCCGTATCTCAAGCCGTCGCGAATATGTCTCCTGCAGAGTTGGCTAGCTATGATGTTGAAGACCAAAATGATTTGAACAACAACGGTAATTACAACGAGCCCGATGGCATTATCGACCATGTGATGATTTTCCACTCTAGCGTAGGCGAAGAGGTCGGCGGCGGAAAATTAGGTGCGAGTGCAATTTGGTCGCATCGATTTTTTGTCGACCAAGCAACCAATGGCTATGCGCTTCCTGGTACGGATAAAAAAGTATTCGGTTATACCATTCAGCCTATCGATGCGGCCACGGGCGTGTGTACCCACGAGTTTGGCCATGATTTAGGTCTGCCAGATGAATACGATACCACTGAAAATGATAATAAAGACGGCTCGCCTGTAGGGTTATGGTCTTTGATGTCTGGTGGAAGTTGGGCTGGCGCTATCGCTGGTGCCCAGCCGAGTGGTTTTAGTCCCTATGCGCGCTCTTACCTACAGGAAAGATATAAAGGTAAGTGGTTGAATGAACGTGAAATCAGCTTAGATAGTATTCCAAAATCTGGCATGGATGTGACCTTGAATGAGGCGGTTAATCATCAGGCGGTTAACCAGATCTCCATTCCACTTCCTCCAACGCCAATCCCCTTTAAAGCACCTTATCAGGGCAGTTATCAGTATTATTCTGGTCAAGGGGATATGCTGAATAACAGCATGAATTTCAATGTTACTTTGCCCGCAGTCACGACAGATAAACTGATCCTGAGTATGAAAGCCAGTTGGAGTATTGAACGTGACTATGACTACATGCAAGTGAAAGTGGATGGTGAGGCTATTGCGGGTAATCACACTAAGTTTAACAATGGGGTAAATAGCGCTCGTCATATTATTACTGGCGAGTCGTCTGCGATTGCTCAGGCGGAGGGCAATGATGCTTGGGTAACGTTAGAGTATGATTTATCTGCCTATTCAGGGAAAACGATTGCGGTCGAGATCAATTATGTCACCGATGACTATACCGGAGGGTCAGGTATCACTCTCGATAACATCAGCGTTAAACAAAATACCACTGAGTTCTATAGTGATAACGCCGAAGTTGCGGATAAAGTGACGTTCTATGGTTATAGTCGGATTAAGGACTCACGTCCTGATCCAAAATCCCAGTCTCGTTATATTATCCAATTGCGTAGCCATAACGGTGTCGATGCGGGTTTGCAAGCAAAAAGCTTTGATCCTGGCGTATTAGTCTGGTTAGAAAATTTGGGTTACAGAGACAATAACGTTTCAGAGCATGCTGGCCATGGCTTGATTGGCGTGATTGATGCTGACCAAAACCTGATTGGCACTCGCTCTACCGAGGTACAAATCCGCGATGCAGCCTTTAGCACAGTAAAACAAACTTTCTATGCAGGTGACAATAATCGCGATGCTGTCAGCCTGTTTGATGATAGTTTTGATTACAGCGCGCCGCTACAACCCCAGTCAGGCATGGTATTGCAGCAGTTAGGTTTGACGATGCAGGTACTATCGCAAGCCGGCAATAACAGCACAGCTGTGATTCGGTTAGCAAATGCAAATGCAAATTCTGATGCTGTAGCGCCGTTAAAAGTCAGTTTTACTAATACGGTCAATCAATTAGTTGTAAACTTCACCAGTAATATTAATGGTGGTATGGGGGCATTAACCTACGCTTGGGATTTTGGTGATGGCACCACAAGTACAGCGGCTTCGCCAACCCATACCTACGCAAGCGCAGGCTCTTATACTGTGACGCTTACAGTGACAGATGCGCAAAATACTAAGGATATTAGTAGTTTGGCAGTGACTGTTACTGCACCCGTTACGCCGCCAGTCACACCTCCGGTGACTCCGCCGGCGAATGAGAGTTCTGGCGGTGGTAGTCTAGGTTGGTTGAGCCTTGCTTTCCTTGGCTTATTGACTTGGCGTCGTCAGTTAAATATTCGCTAAGTGAATCGCGTAATAGCAGATCAAAAATGCCTCTAATTTAGAGGCATTTTTATTTGTCATCAGTCATTAGTGCAGCTTTGGCTAAAGCTCGGATTCAAGCTTACGGATAGCTTGCTCGGCCGCAGGCAGAAAGATTTCACTGACAATCATTTCGTGTTCACCGTGGTGAAAATAGCGGCGGCGTCCCCAGAGTTCATGTTCGACACTCTGATCTAAACTTTCGGCTAAATGCGCTAGGCGACTACAGGTCTCAAAACTGGCGACTTCGATTCTGCCAGGGACAAAATGATCTTGGCTAAACAGTAGTTCACCTAAGGGGCGGGTGCCCAGCCCTAAAAAATCCGCTTGGCGCTCGGCCATTAACTTTTCGGGGATCAAGGTTCTGGCAAACACCCAAGGGATTGAGTCGAGGCAAAGTAACACTTCGCGGATCCATACTGAGCCTTGCTGGGGATATTCGCCATCTAAGGGCGCATGCAGTCCTTCGCCAAGGACTTTGACTTCAAATTGAGTGCAGCAAGTTTTGAGTTTTTGAGTTAGGCTGCCTGTAGCTAGCAACCATTCTTTCAAGGGCGATTTTGGGAGTTTGTCGGCTAGTTCGGCTGAAAACCACTGAATAGATTCACCATAGGGGAAGCTTAAGCTAGTCACATTCATTAAATACTCGTTACAATATAGGCAAACGTCGGCAGTTTAACATGTCGCGACGCGAGCAGATAGATTGGGAAGTTTCTTCCATTACCATTATTGTTTTAGGGAGCTGTAAGCCGCTATGAAAAAATTACTCTCAGTCTGTCTGATCTTGTTTACCAGTGTTTTCAGTGTTTATGCGGCCGATGAAAAAGAAGCGGCACCCGCGGCAACACCTACGGGTGAATACGCCTACTATGGTTTTGAGCCCGAAATCGTCACTAACTACATTTCTAACCGTAAGAAATTAGGGTTTGTGAAGATCAGCGTCGAGTTAATGGTTAAGAGTCCAGATGATTTGGTCACAGTTGAGCGTCACGATCCGCTATTACGCGCCGCGATTGTTGAAGTATTGGGTAATCAATCAGAAGAAAAGATTAAGTCACTCACTGGCCGTGAAGAAATCCGTCGTGAGTGCTTCGATATGGTCAATAATCTGCTCACCAAAGAAGCGGGCAAGGCCTTGATTGTAAACTTACTCTTTACCTCTTATCTGTACGATTAATTCATTGTATTATTCTATGGGCTGACTTATTTCGGCCCATTGCGTTACAAGAGCTGCTATGTCAAAACCTGCCGTGAAATCCGTTCCATCAGCGACTGCGAAAACCGCAACCCGTGCAGTTAACATCCGCCAAAAAGTTAAAGCACCCAAGCAGGCTAAACCTGAAGGTAAAGGCAGAGCAAAGCCAAGCAAAGACAAACCCAGAGCTGAAATCAAAAAAGCCCTGCATCCGCGTAACGCCCACTTGAATGGCTATGATTTTCCGGCGCTATACGCTGCATTCCCTCAGCTAAAAACCTTTGTGCGGCCCACGCCCTATGGCGCGCTATCGATAGATTTTGCCGACCCCTTGGCAGTCAAAACCCTTAATGCGGCGTTACTCAAACATCACTATGGAATTGGTTCTTGGGATATTCCTGAAGGAGCGTTATGTCCTCCGATCCCCGGTCGCGTCGATTATGTGCATTACGTGGCAGATCTGTTAGCCGAAGGCGATAAGTCATGTGCCATGGATAAGGCGAGGGTGCTGGATATTGGCACAGGCGCGAACGGCATTTATCCCATATTGGGCTGCCAAGTGTACGGCTGGCAATATGTTGCCTCGGATATCAATGCCCATTCACTCACCAATGTGCAGAGTATTATCGAGCAAAACCCAGTGCTGCAAGGGCGGATAAGCTTAAGATTACAGCCAGATGACAAGGCGGTCTTCAAGGGAGTTATTCAAGCCGAAGAACGTTTTGAGTTAACCCTGTGTAATCCTCCATTTCATGCCTCTATGGCCGAGGCGAGCGAAGGTACAAGGCGTAAGGTGAATAATCTACAGCTTAATCGGGGGAGCTCAGTAAAGGCTGCACCTAAGCTGAATTTCGGCGGCCAAGCGGCAGAGCTTTGGTGCCAAGGTGGAGAGCGACAGTTCTTGGCGACCATGATCCGTGAGAGTCAGATGTTTGCAGACCAATGCCTGTGGTTCACTAGCCTAGTGTCGAAGCAAGAAAACCTGAAACCTTGTTATCAAGCCTTAGCACAGTTGAACGTCGATACAGTGAAGACGATTGAAATGCAGCAAGGCAATAAAATTACGCGGGTCTTAGCGTGGAGCTTTCAGTCGGCCGCTAAGCGCAAAATCTGGCGCGCTGAACACTTAGCCCGTTAAGATTTTCAGTTTACTTAATAACAAAACAGGCGCCAATGGCGCCTGTTTTGATTAAAGGTAAAAATAACCACTGTTACTGCGGCTTTTCTTCCTGATGATCACGGCGGAATAACGCCCACTCTTCCATGGCTTCACCGTTTGGCAAGGTACAGATGCCATGCTCACCTTCGGCGGTTTTCTCTATTGCCAAGCTACCACCCTGGGAGATGCAATACTCAGAGGCGGGATTAGCAATTTTAACTTGCGCAGCAGGCTTTTCAGCTTCGCCGCAACCCACGAGTGCTACAGTTGCCAGCAGTAAAGCTGCAGCAAGCGGTAATAGGATTTTCATAGATACTCCTTGGTGACTTATTTACGCCCTAGAATCCGCAGAATGCGTAGGAATAAGTTGATGATATCCATATACAAAGCGGCTGCGCTATCGATGGCATTATCTATGGTTTTCGGAATTTGATTCGCCCGTCCCCAGTCGTAACCTATATATCCGCAGAAAATCAGCACGACGATCCAATCTAAAATCCCGTGGTGGGTATTAAAGATAAACACTTCAATCAGTTCGACGACGATGACGAGCACCAAAGCAATCGTGAGTGCGCCGGAAATTTTTTGGAAAAAGGCGGGGAAGAGTGTACCTAAACACATCATGGCAATGGTCACTAGGCCTGTGATGCGAATAGCTTCCGTCACTAACTCAGGGTCGTATTGACTGACTACCATATTGATAATTAAGCCGAAGGGGACGACTACAAAGTTGTAGCCAATAAAGCTGACGACGGGATTGCTCGATTTTTGAAACAGATAAATCCCAAAAAAACAGGAGGCAAAATAGCCAATAAAGAAAATCCAAGGATTCACGCTGGCAATCGCTTCTGGATCGATATTGGTGACCATCCAATAGTTAACCGCAAAACCCCAAATCAGCGTGAGGCCGATAACGAGGTTGTACATACCTGCGCCAACGATGGGATCGTCTGTGGTCATGCGATCAAATACACTGTTTTCCGAATCCATATGTTTTCCTTGTGATTTCCTTATGTTAACTGGTCGTTCAGCCTCACCAGCGTCGGGCTAAGTTAAGGCAAGTAAAGCCGTTTTTCAAGCGAGAATATCTTAAGCCTGAGTACCACAGACACTGCAGTTGGCGTGTTTCGGTAGTTTCATCTCACGAAACTCCATCGTCATCGCATCGATCATCAAAATGCGGCCCGCTAAGGTTTTACCCATACCAGTAATGACCTTGATGGCTTCAACCGCCTGCAAGCAACCTATCATGCCGACCACAGGGGCTAGGATGCCCGACTCGACACAGCTGAGTTGTTGCTCGCCAAATAGGGCGCTAAAGCAATGATAACAAGGTGTTTCGCTGTGATAATCGAACACAGTGACCATGCCTTCCATCCGAATTGCCGCCGCGGACACTAAGGGCACTTTATGCTTAAAACAGCTGAGGTTGAGTTGTTCGCGCACACTGACATTATCGGTGCAGTCGAGCACTAGACTGTGATCGGCGACAAGGGCGTCGATCTCATGATCATCTAATACGGCATTGATAATATTGATCTTAATAAAGGGATTGAGCTGACTCAGGCTCTGTTTGGCCGATTCGACTTTTGGCTGGCCGACATTGGCATCTTGATGCAGCACTTGGCGCTGCAGGTTAGAGAGTTCAACGTGATCAAAATCGACCAAGGTCAGCTCGCCAATCCCTGCAACTGTGAGGTATTGGCTGGCGGCGCAGCCTAATCCGCCTGCACCTATCATTAACACTTTCGCTTGTTTTAGGTGTTCTTGGCCGTCTATATCCATGGCTTTGATGGAGATCTGACGGCTGTATCTTAAGAGTTCGCTGTCGCTGAGAATATCGTCAGGCACATTCATTGAGATTTTCCTAGCAGAGCACGCTGTTAAAGGGCTCGACCGTCACTTGGGTGCCAGCGGGTGTATCCCCTTGGAATTGTTCCAATAAAACGAAACAGTTCGCTAGGCTCATTGAAGTCAACATGCCAGAACCTTGGCTACCAGTAATGGCTACCTCGAGTTTGCCCTGTGCATTACGGCTTAAAATGCCCCGTTGATATTCGACGCGGCCCGGTTGTTTACGTACCGGCGTGGTGAGAGTGGCGTCTAACATCAATGGCTCGACTGGGGTTAAACCTTGCATCTTGTTCAGTATTGGCCAAACGAGTTTGTAAAACGTCACCATAGAAGACACGGGATTCCCCGGTAAACCACAGAATACCGCCTTGCCAATTTTTCCCATGGCGAAGGGCTTGCCTGGTTTGATGGCGAGTTTCCAGAAGGTGATTTTGCCTTCTTCATCGAGAATTTGTTTCGTGAAATCCGCTTCGCCGACCGACACGCCGCCCGAAGTTAGCACCATATCTGCTTGGCTGGCGGCTTGGCGAAATGCCTGACGTATGGCTTCAGGATCATCGGCTATTACGCCTAAATCGAGCCATTCAACATTAGCGCGGCTGAGTAAACCTTGAATCGAGTAACGGTTTGAATCGTAAATTTGCCCTGGCGCGAGTTCGCTGCCAACAGGACGCAGTTCGTCACCCGTGGAGAAAAACGCCACCTTAAGTTGACGATAGACTCGCACTTGGCTGATACCAATAGTGGCTAATACGCCGAGCTCGGCGGCGCCAATTTGAATACCAGCAGTAAGTACTTTAGTGCCTTGGGTCAGCTCTTCGCCACGACAACGCACATTGGCACCTTGCGCCTTAGGATGGCGAATATGAATAATCTCACCTTCAACTTCGGCTTCTTCCTGCATTTGTACTGTGTCATAACCCGCAGGCACGGGCGCGCCCGTCATGATCCGTATGCAAGTATTAGGTTTGGCTTCACCTTCAAAACCATGGCCGGCGAACGAAGTGCCGATAAGGCGCAATGAGGTGTGATTGGTTTGCGTATTCAAGTCGACAAAACGGAAGGCGTAACCGTCCATTGAAGAGTTGTCGAAGGGTGGCAGGTCGATGCAGGAAGCGAGATCTTCCGCAAGGACGCGGCCAAGGGCATGGGGAAGCAATACGACTTCGGTGTCTGACACAGGGCTAACTTGTTCGAGCAAAAGGGGAATAGCTTGATCTGGATGCATTAAGCTAGGTTGCGAACAAGGATCGGCTTTTACGGACATGAGGGTCTGCCTTATATGCAATGGGTCGTGATGACGCTGAATGAATTTCCACCTGACTATGATTGGCTATTATGCCACGGTGATCGGCGATGGCTATGATTTGCATGTGAGTTTCTGTGATAGGCCAGTCAGTTTTTCCTGCCACTTTGGATGATAACCTAGCAATAAGTAACGCAATTTGCGCAGCTAAGTCGAAGGCTGAACGCGAGTCGCTGGACAAATGAAAATCATTTTTATCAATGAATCATTAACTTAGCTAAAAATCTAAAGGTAAATTTTGTTGCTTTTGTCGACCCCCTTGATGACAATGTGCCCCATGATTCAGTTCGAATGCAAAAGAGGATTTACTATGCTGTCAGCCACTATGATCGAAAAGTTGAATGAACAAATTAATATGGAGTTCTTCTCCTCAAATTTATACCTGCAAATGAGCGCATGGTGTGAAGATCAGGGATTTGAAGGTGCAGCTAAGTTTATGCGTGAGCACGCGGACGAAGAGATGGGCCATATGCGTCGTCTGTTCACTTACGTGAGTGAAACCGGTGGCTTACCTTTGTTAGGGGCTATCGAAGCGCCGCAGTCACAGTTTAGTTCTTTACTGGCTTTGTTCGAACTTACCTATGAGCATGAGCAGTTGATCACCAGTCAGATCAATGCCTTGGCCCATGCTGCCTTTTCGAATCAAGACTACTCAACCTTCAACTTCCTGCAATGGTATGTGGCCGAGCAGCACGAAGAAGAAAAGCTGTTCAAGTCGATTGTCGATAAGATACGTTTAGTGGGTGAAGATGGTAAGGCGCTGTTCTTTATTGATAAAGATTTAGCTAAGTTAGCCTCTAAGGGCGGCGAAAGCATAATGAACGGTCAAGGCCAACCACAGGCTTAAGCGCGTTTTATTCGCCACAAAAAAGCAGCCTAGGCTGCTTTTTTGCTATTTATTCTTCAATTCTTTTTGCTATTAGTTGCTAGCTTTCAGCATCTTAGATATTCACGCATCTATCTTGGTAATCGTGGTTGAGCAGTGCTGTGTGCTTGATGTGCAGCAAGGGGGTGATCTCGTCGAAGGGCAGTGGTTTAGAGATCAAATATCCTTGGGCGAAGTGGCAACCTAGATCCCGCAGGAAGTGCCATTGAGCCTCTGTTTCTATGCCTTCGGCTACTAATTCCATTTCGAGACTTTGCCCCATCATGACGATGGCTTTGACTAAGTTAGCATTAGCGTTACTTTCGAGGGCATTTTCCACAAAGCTACGATCGATTTTAATCACTGAAATCGGGAATTTTTTCAAATAACTCAGGGAAGAATAACCTGTGCCAAAGTCATCGATATAGATTTGCGAGCCTAAATGGCGAATAGATTCGAGCGTGCTCAAGCAGTGGCTGGCATCGCCCATCAGCATGCTTTCTGTGATCTCAATATGCACATTGCGCGGGTTCACATGGTGGCGGTTAAAGCATTCCTGCAGCACTTGGTCGAATCCCATGCCGCGGGTGTTGATACATTGGCGACCGGAAACATTAATCGCGACATTAATTTTTAAGCCACTTTTCTGCCACTGCCTGAGATCATGCATGGCTTGGTTTAGCACCCATTCGCCCAGAGGTTCTATCAGTCCGGTTTCTTCGGCAAGCGGGATAAATTGATCCGGTGGGATCAGGCCAAAGTCGGGGTCTTGCCAGCGGATAAGGGCTTCGACGCTGCAGACGACTCCAGTTTGCATATCCACTATGGGTTGATAATGCAGGGCAAATTCATTTTGTGCCACGGCGCGGCGCAGGCGTTGCTCTAACTCCATCCGAGCGAACATGGCTTCATTCATGCCCGCGGTAAAGTATTTGAAGTTGTTCCGTCCCGCATCTTTAGCTTGATACATGGCGGTTTCGGTATTGCGGGTGAGTGAGCTGGTATCCAAACCATCTTCGGGATAGACGCCGATACCAAAGCTGGCTGAAATCTGGATCTCGCGGTCATTTAAGTCAAATGGCATGCCTAAGGTTTCGATAATACGCGTTGCCATGTGTTCGATGGCGAGTTCGTTTGTCAGTCGCGGCAAAATAAGTACAAACTCATCGCCACCAATGCGGGCGATAAAGTCGGTTTTACCCGCAATGCCTTCTAAGCGTTTGGCCACATCTTTAAGTAATAGGTCGCCCGTGGCATGGCCTTGCACATCGTTGATGTATTTGAATTGGTCTAAATCTATCAGCAGAATCGCCAGTTTGCGTGAGTCATGCTGCGCCACATGGATTTCGTGCTGCAGGCGCTCATTAAACAACTTACGATTAGGCAGTCCCGTTAACGCATCGAAGTTGGCTTGATACCAAAGATCTTGCTCATATTGCTTACGCTTACTGATATCCATAAATAAACCAATGTGTTGGATTATTTGTCCTTGCTCATTTCGCACCACAGTAATGGCTAGATACTCGGGATACACTTGGCCATTTCTGCGCTTATTCCAAACCTCGCCCTCCCATTTTCCTTCTGTTTGCAGCGACTCCCACATGGTGGTGTAAAAGTGCTGCGAATGGCGGCTAGAACTGAGGATGGATGGGCTGCGGCCTTTCACCTCTTCCAATGTATAGCCAGTAATATTGCAGAAAGCCGGATTGACCAGTTCGATATGGTTATCGGCATCAGTCACCATTATGCCCTCGGCAGAATAGTCAAATACCGCAGCGGCGCGGGTGAGCGCATGGTTCGCCTTCTGCCGTTCGCTGATCATCCGGTTCATGGCGCGGGCCATGCGAGCGAGTTCATCAGTACCTGAGACGCGGATATTGATATTGAGCTTGGGATCTTCCGCCATTTGCTGCATGTCATTGGCAATCTTAGTGATTTTATCCATAAAGTTGCGAATGATCTTCTGTCCGAGCCAGAGTGTAACGGTTGCGGTGAACAGGGCTGATAACAAGTACAGGCCGAGGAAGGTCAGGGCTTGGTTTTGTTGATACTCGCTCTGTTGCGCCATGGTTTGGGTGATGTCTTTGGCGAGTTGATGCAGTTGTTCAATACGCTGGGTGGTGAGCGCCCACCATTTTTGGCTGTCAATCGGATGTGGCGGCATTAGCAACTGTGTCATCGCTTGGCTTAACTTGTCCTCACTGGCTGGGACTTGCGCGATGGCGTTGATCTCCGCCATCGGCAAGCCTTGCTGCTTCAATTGCAGCAGCTTGGCCATGCTGAATTGGTATTGATCTATGCTGTCCTCAATGGTTTTCAGCGCCGGCTTAAATTTGGGGAGAAAGCGGGTCTCGTGATTGAGTTCATCTAAGTTGAGGTGAATCGTCGCCAGCGCGCTATTAAATTTTTGCAGTGAAACGTTATCGCCCTTCAGCAGATAGTCCTGAAAACTCCCCATTAAGCCACCGTAACCTAAGTTGGCATTAATATTCTGTGCCAGTGCGCTAATGCGGGTTTGCTGCTCAATTTGTTGGCTTATCTGCAGAATACGTTGATTCTCTGGCGAATCTTGTAGGTTTTGCAGTAACGATTTTCTATCGGAAATCGCTGCATTGCTCGCGTGCATCACTGCTCGGCCATATTCATACATGAAGGAGCCTATGGTGCGGTAATCATTCAGATTGAGAGAGTCGCTGAGCAGCAAATGATTGATCGCGCTACGTTCTTTTACGGCGAGTTCCTGCACCATTAGCAGGTTTAATAAATCGGTATAGGCGCGGGATTGGCTGATTTCGTTGGTTTGTAACTGCAATTGTTGAATGAGCTGTAATAGCTGAGTGTGCAGTTGACTATAGAGGTCAGTAAACGGGCTTTGTGTTTCGCTCGCAAGGGTTTGGCGTGCGTTGGCGAGTCTATGGCCCGTGAGTGTGATGGCATCTAATAATGCGTTCATCTGACTTGCTTCAATACTCTTAGGATCGAGCGCCTCACTGAGGTGGGCTAAAGGTTCGCTGTTAAGTAACGTATTGAATGCGTTGGAGGTCGCCTGTTGTTGCGCGACTAGCGCGTTATCGGCGGGCAGTTGATTGGTGCTAAGGCCATATTCGTTCTGCAACTGATACAGTAATTCAGTGATTTGTACCGTCGTCTGCACCGCAAGATGGTTGTGCTTGGCCGAGTGTGATTCATTTATTAAGCCATGCATGCGAGTCAGAATAAAAAAACTCATCATCAACAAGGGGACAAGCGAAAACAGAATGAGCTTTTGCTTCAAACTGAGGTGGTGTAGCGCTGACGGCATTAAAGATCACTCCACTCGTTCGCCTAGCTAAAAAAGAAATTCAACGTCATCACGTTGAACTTGAGTTGAAAATGGAACTAGGCACAGGGTGAGAATATTTAACATAGGCGGCCAGTCACGGCGACCTTTAGTTTATGGATATCTAATCTAGGTCACGAAATTAAGCAGATTGTTATATATCGAGCTAAGCAACTATTTTTATTAGTGTATTTTTTGCCTATCAAACAAACATTTCATTTGTCTGTGATGTGAGACAGTATTTCGTCATTCGAAAGAATGGCTTTATTTATTGCCCTTATGGGCAGTGATTCAGGGAATGGTATAACCGGTGGGATAAGCGATGTTGGACTGCAAATAAAGCCCAATAAAAAGGACGTTTGCCGCAGCGAAACGTCCCTTCGTCTTAAATTAATGACCTAAGTTTAGGCCATTGAAGTCTGACTTAACCGACCTTCGCCAGTAGCGATTTACGGTAGACCACTATGTCTTCAATCGTCAGTACAGGCATATTGTGCAGTGCGCCGAAGGCGATAATTTCGGGTAAACGCGCCATAGTGCCGTCGGGATTGGTGACTTCACACAATACACCAGCAGGTTTTAAGCCAGCGAGTTGCACTAAATCGATCGTGCCTTCGGTGTGGCCGCGGCGGGTTAATACGCCGCCCGGTTGGGCGCGAAGTGGATACACATGGCCTGGGCGAGCGAGATCGCTTGGCCTAGCGTTGTCGGCAATCGCGGCTTTAATGGTGGTCACGCGGTCAGCGGCAGAAACCCCAGTCGTTACACCGACAGTTGCTTCAATGCTCACAGTAAATGCCGTGCCGTATTGGCTCGAGTTGTGCTCGACCATAGCAGGCAGTTCGAGGGCTTTGATTTTTTCATCGGGTAAACACAGGCAAACAATACCGCTACATTCGCGGATGAGCATGGCCATTTGGGCGTTCGTCAACGTCTCGGCAGCGAAAATTAAATCGCCTTCGTTTTCTCTATCTTCGTCATCGACAACTAACACACCTTGGCCTTGACGCAGGGCATTAAGACCCGCTTCAACGCGTTCGATAGCGGTACCAAAAGGAGCAAGTAAAGACTGATTCATGGTTAATATCCTTAAAAAATACGACATTGGAATATCCAGAATCAGGGCGTGCAGAAATACAACCTAATCAAACCTAATGGCTCGATTTTGCTGTAGCAATATCACTTCACTTGGGGTGAAGTTATTGCAAAACATGAGGCTAACACTGCAATACATAAGCGCGTTGCACTTAAATACCACAAGGTGTTGTCTTACATTCTCTTCCATCCGGACTCAGCACTGTCGCCATTAAAGCAAACAGTCCATTACCGTCGGCTCTGGAATAGTCAGTTTTGCACTAGGCAAAATCTAAGGCACCAGATCTGCTGACCCCGAAAGTGATTTCGGGCGCTCGCGGGCTTTGGGGATGCTCAGTAAAATAATCACTTAGCGTTACCCATTTACCGCCGGTGGGGAGTTTCACCCCGCCCTGAGAATTTGCTTTTGAGCCGTTTGCGCTCAAAAACGCGGTTATGTTGCTCTTATTTACCGCGAATGGCAACTTCTCGCGTTCAATGTTTGCGCTAGTGCACACCTGACCACTATCATACTAATTTATTTGCCGTCGCATTTTTCGACGGTCGTTATGGACGTCACAAGGACGTATAAATGCGATCTCTGCTGCTAACTTTAGGTATTGCCATGTTGTTATCCGGTTGTTCGACCTCAAAAGGGCAAGTACCCGCCCCAGTTGCTGAAAAAATTCCCCATGTGATGACCTTGCATGGCGTAACGCGCACCGATGATTACTATTGGCTGCGTGACGATGAACGCAAAGATCCTAAAGTGTTGGCCCATCTCGAAGCCGAGAATCGCTACACAGCGGCCTATTTCAAACCCTTAAAACCGCTGCAAGATGGTCTTTTTAAAGAGTTAACTGAGCGCTTAGTCGCCGATGAGTCGAGCGTGCCGTACCAATGGCACCAGCACAGTTATTACAGTCGTTATAAAGAAGGCGGCGAATATCCGTTAATCAGCCGTAAAGGCGCCGATGGCGTTGAGCAAGTGATGCTGGATGTTAACGAGCGAGCTAAGGGCCATGAGTTTTATGGCTTAGGCGGCGCCAGTGTTAGCCCTGATGAAACCATGTTGGCCTTTGGTGAAGACGTCCTTAGCCGCCGTGTATACCACATTTATTTTAAAGATTTGGCCTCGGGCGACATGATCGTCGACGTGCTTGAAAACACCGAAGGTCGAGTGGTGTGGGCGAACGACAACAAACATGTGTTCTATATCGCCAAAGATTTGCAGACCTTACTTGGCTACCAAGTGTATCGCCATGAGCTAGGCACTAAGCAATCTAGCGACGTGTTAGTGTATGAAGAACAAGACGATTCTTTTTATATCTCGCTCGGCAAAACCTTAGATGAGTCGCAAATTGTGTTGTTCCAAGAGAGCACCACAACGAGCGAAGTGTCAGTGCTCGATGCCAGCGAACCACTGGGTTTATTCAAGCCTGTGTTAGCGCGGGAAGAAGGCCACGAATATAGCGTGTCTAAGTTGGGCGATACTTATTACATTCTCACCAACTGGCAGGCGACTAACTTCCGCTTGATGAAGGTCGCCATCAAAGATGCGGCGGACAAATCTAAGTGGCAAGAAGTGGTTGCGCATAATCCCAATGCCCGTATCGAAGATGAGTTAGTGCTCAAGGATTATCTGATTATTCAGACTCGCGAAAATGGCCTGACGCGAATTAAAGTGATGCCGTTCAATGGTCAAAAGCCTTTCGAACTGAGCTTTGATGAACCTGCCTATGTGATGGGTCTAGATGTTAATTCTCAGCAAGACAGCAATAAGTTACGCATTTTCTACTCTAGCCTGACAACGCCAGAAGCCGTATACGAATATTCGCTAGTGAATCCAGATAGACGGGATTTATTAAAACAAGATCAAGTCTTAGGCGGCTTCGATGCCAGCCAATATCGTGCCGAACGTGTGTTTATTACTGCCCGTGATGGCGCGAAAGTGCCTGTCTCTTTGGTGTATCGTAAAGATAAATTCAAGAAAGATGGCACTAACCCTCTGTATCAATACGGTTATGGATCTTACGGTTACACAGTTGAACCCGATTTTTCTTCATCCGTTATCAGTCTGCTCGATCGCGGCTTTGTGTATGCCATCGCCCACGTGCGCGGCTCTGAAATGCTTGGTCGCCCTTGGTATGACGACGGTAAGCTGTTGAATAAGCAAAACACCTTCAATGATTTTATCGACGTAACAACGGCATTAACGGCACAAGGTTATGGCGATAAAAACAAGGTCGTCGCCTCTGGCGGCAGCGCAGGAGGTTTGCTGATGGGCGCAATTGCTAACCAAGCGCCGGACAAGTATTTTGCCATCGCAGCCCATGTGCCGTTTGTTGATGTGGTAACGACTATGCTGGACGAGTCGATTCCATTGACGACCAATGAGTACGACGAGTGGGGCAATCCGAACGAGAAAACCTATTTCGATTACATGCTGAGTTACTCGCCCTACGACAATGTCACCGAGCAAGAATACCCACACATGTTAGTCACGACAGGTTTGCATGATTCACAGGTGCAGTATTTTGAACCCGCCAAGTGGGTCGCTAAGCTGCGCGATGTTAAAAACCAATGGTATAAGAGCGACGATAAAGTCTTGTTACTTAACGTGGATATGGAAGCCGGCCACGGTGGTAAGAGTGGTCGTTATCGCCAATACCAAGACACAGCCCAAGAATATGCCTTCTTCTTGAGTCTGTTAGGTATGGCAAAGTAGGTCATTCGTAAGTGACCGAATCAGCCGTGAGCCTAGGCAATACTGACAAAGAAGTTTTACAGCAACATGAGTTACTGGGGGCAGACACACTTGCCCCAGTGACTAGCGCTGTCGTTACCAAAGATATAGTTACAGAAGCTTCGCTGAATCCCGTACTATTAAATCCTGCACCTCTGAAGCCTACACCCATAAAGTCATCATCCCTCTGGTACTTGTATCTAGTCCGCTGCGGCAACGGGCATTTATACACAGGCGTCACCACCAACGTATCGCGACGTTTTAGCGAGCATCAGTCGGGTGGCATCAAATCCGCTAAGTATCTGCGCGGTAAAGGTCCATTAACGCTGATGTATCAAGAGCAGGTTGGTAGTCACGGCGATGCACTGCGACGTGAGATCGCAGTTAAAAAGTTAAGCCGTAGTCAAAAGCTGGCATTGATTGAATCTGCTGAATATAGATAGTGCGAGATAAAAGAGCTAAATCATTGGTGTACACGTGTAATGATTAAGCACTGTCATTCCAGTGACACGCCGTGAATATATCCCTATAGGCTCGACGACGGCATCCATGCCGTCAACGGTCACTTCCATGTCAGTGCTTAATCCCGTTAACCACTGAGTATTCTGTTAGCCTGCATTCTGTCGTTACGTTGCAAAATTTAACAATGGGTGTCTCAGTATATACAGTGGTCTATCTTGAGGTGGAAAGCTTAAAGCGAGTAGTGCCGAAGCTAAAAATGATGTAGATGATAGGGTTAACAAGCTTTTGTTAGGCCTTGGCAAATTTAATGTCGATGAGAAGAATGTTTCTGCGTCCTCAATCTCGACAGCGCCCGAGTATTCCTTCGGTGATAATGAAAAACGTGTGCTTGATGGTTACCGAGCTAGTCGCAATTTAAAAGTGACCCTCAATAACTTAGAACAGCTAAATGCTTTTATGGATTTTGCCCTAAGTGTACAACTTGATGAAATCACACGCGTTGAGCTGAAATCCTCGAAAGAGGCTGAGCTTAAAAATGAGGCTAGAGCCTTGGCTGTTGCTGATGCTAAAGAAAGAGGAAGTCTATTGGCGAACGCTTTTGGGGCTACTATTGGCAAAATTTACAGCATTGGTTCTTCAACAGATGACAGCATTGGCCGTTATGGTGCCAACAATGGAATCGAGCGAATAGAGGTAACTGGTTCACGTATGGGGAAACCTCAAGTGACAGGGCAATATCTGCAGGAGAATATGGTTTTTTCAGCATCTATCAGTGTGGTATTTGATCTCGATGTTAAGTGATAGTTTTACTACAAAAGTCCGGATTGACACAAATAGTTATCGCAACATCAAAAATTTCACAAGAGGTGTCTCGATAAACTTAGCTAAAAAGTGGAAAATGGAACTTCAAGATTGGATGTCTGCAATGATCCTGTTTATGACCACTTTTCTTGTTACTGGATAATTACAAACGAAGTATATTTCGAACTTAAGTAATGTCTTTTAGTTCTGCATTCGAATAATAAAGGAATTATTGTGCATATTATTATTGGATTTTTAACGGCATTAGCAACAGTGCTTTTTGCATTGGATAGATTGGGGATTGACATAGGCTGGTTTAACCCGTGGGCTTGGCAGCGTCGCCGCGCATGGTTAAAGCAATCAACTGGACATCCCGCCTATGGTCTTAATAAGCCAATTGATGCAATTGCTTTGATAGCAACTGCAGCAGCGAAAATTGACGGTGATCTTTCAATTGAAGAAAAAGAAAAACTAAAGGTTATATTTCAAAAGACGTTCAATCAGTCTGAAAAAGATGCTGTACAACTGATTGGTGCAAGTGTTTATCTTTTAGGATCAGGAGAAGATGTTTTTCAAGCACCTGAGAAAGTATTAAAACTTTCACTAGAGAGCTTTTCTGAGGCACAAAGAACATCCTCAATAGAGTTAATTTCAGAAATAATAAATGTAGGCGGCCAACCATCTGAGGTTCAAACAGTTTTCTTCAAGAAAGTCAAAAAAATCATGACGTCAAATGCTAGTAGAAATGAGTGGTAGATAATTTAGCTTTGGCTTGAATAATAAATACGAGTATATCGAGACATCCATAGTCAAATTTTGCTCCGAAAAGACAAATAGGTAAAACTTTACCAACGACTGGCCTGCATTGTGGTTGGAGAAGTAAGAATCGAGAGCTAAAAAGATGCCACTACAAGGGGTTAGTGGCATAAATGCATAAGTCTGGCATACGCTTAAAAGGGTGGGTAGAAGACTGACATCTTGGCTGGGAACCGTTGCAACATCAGTCTCTACGCCGGGAAGTAGGTAAAACCTTTGGGTGTAGGGTAGTAAAACGGCGCGTTATTCCATGCTTACTGGGCCGTCGATTTTGTTAAATTTCACATCACCAGAACCTGCCGCAAGAATCGTTAATCCCTTAGTGTTAAAGACATTAATGTCGCCTGAGCCATCTGTGATGGTCACTGGACTCTGCACATTGGCGACTTCGATGTTGCCTGAACCATCATCGATAGCGATATTGCCGCGAATATCAGTCACCTTGATTGCGCCAGAGCCATCGTCAATCGTGAGGTTGCCGTTGATTTGACTGACTTCAATGTCCCCTGAACCATCATCAATGCTGACATTGTTACCGCCGTTGATGATGAGTTCACCTGAACCGTCTTTGACATTGATATCTGCTGTCATCTTACTGATCAAAATGGCACCTGAGCCGTCATCGATATCCAGTGCTAAATTCGCAGGCACTTGCAGTTTTAGATCGATGTAGGGCGAGTAATTATTAAAACCGCTTTGTTCAAAATCGGCTTTGAGCTTGGCCTTGTTGGCCTTTTTCTCAAGGGTGAGAATGACTTTGCTGTCGTCGTTGCCGTCCTTATTGCTATAGATGTCGGCGACGAGTTTAATTTGGGTTAGGCCTTCGACACCGATAATTTCGAGGCTGCCTGCGCCAGTCTCAGCAATCAGGCCTTGCAAGTCTTGGCTATCGAGTGTGAGTTCGCGTTGCTGGTGGTCTAAATCGGGCATGCCAGCAGCGTTGACATTAATAATGCAGCCAGTGAGCGATACCCCTGCGGTAAACACCAATATAAAAGCGAGGGTGAATATAAATGGGCGTAGTGACATGTTAGCTTCCTTGTTTATCTGGCACTCGTTATTCGGGTGAGCGCTGAGTCGTCTTGCGATGGATAAGACATTGCACAGCCCATGCCAATTTTAAGTTTCTTTTACAATCAATTATTTAACCTAAAAGTGTCCGCGCTTGGCTGTGCGGACATGTCCGCCGAATGAGGGATTTACTCACAGATTAGTGAAATTGCTCATTTATTAAGTTAGCTTGAGCCTCATAGGTCTGGCCGGGCAAACATACAAAAAATACAAAAAACATAAGAAGGGATGCAGATGGATTATTTAACGACGAACAAGACGGCTTGGGATGCGCGCACTCGGGTACATTTAACTTCGGATTTTTACGATGTGGCGGGCTTCCTGCGTGGGAATAGTTCATTAAGGGAAATCGAGCTGAGCGAGCTTGATGTGGCTGGTAAAAGCTTGCTGCATCTGCAATGCCATTTTGGCTTAGATACCCTGTCGTGGGCGCGCATGGGCGCTAAAGTACTGGGCGTTGATTTGTCTGAGGTGGCGATTGATGAAGCACAAAAGCTGGCGCAGCAGACACAATTGTCCGCCGAGTTTATTTGTAGCGATGTTTACAGTGTGGCGAGCAAGGTTGAGCCGCAAGATATTGTTTTTACGTCCTATGGTGCCATTGTGTGGCTGCCAGATTTAACCCTGTGGGCGCAGACGGTTGCTGACTGTTTAAAACCCGGCGGACAGTTTTACATGGCCGAGTTTCATCCGGCGCAGCAGTTGTTCGATGGTTATAGCTATTTTAATCGGGGTGAGCCAGACATCGAGCAGGAAGGCACTTATACCGAAAATGCCGGTGATGATCAGCAAACCTTAATGTGTTGGTCACACAGTTTATCGGAAGTGATCAATGCGTTATTGCAGGCGGGCTTAGTGTTGGAGTTCTTCCACGAATTTGATTTCAGCCCGTACAACTGTTTCGAAGGGCTCGAAGCGCAAGCCGATGGTCGTTATGTGTTAACACACCAAGGGCAGAATGTGCCCTTGGTGTATAGCATAAGTGCTCGTAAGCCCGCGTAATCCTAGCCGTTTGTGTTGGCGAGGATTAACGACTACGGTAAACCGGATACTTAAGGTAGCGGTTATCGTAGTAAGGGCTGCGTTCATAGAACCAGCGCAGGCGTGCCTCGGGATCGGCGGCAAATTCGGCGTTGGTCAGTGCCTTGTCGAACTCAGCCTGCAGCTTAGGATCTTCTTTCAACATCTTGGCCGCCAGTGGCTCTACCGCATAATCTTCAATGTATTCAGTGCGGGTGAAGATAGGATTAAAGAAACCCCATTGCAGCAAAGAATCTGGTGATTGCGGCTCCAGCAGTAAAACCGCCAGATCGCCCAGAGGTTGATCTGTGCTGATTTTAATGGTGCCAGCGGACAGAGTAGTGCTGACTTTCGTCAACTCTGACTCGGTTTTGACCGTTTGATGGCCCTCAAAATCCTTAGTGTTAAATACTGGGTTACTGAGTTTGTATTGCTGTAATTTAAGCTCTGTCGGTTTGGTCAGGCGCGTCATGCGGATGCCATGTATGTTCAGGCGATCAATCACTTGCGTCCATTGCGCCGGAATATAGTAAGCGCTCGGACGAGTGACTTTAATATCGGGCACAGTCTCGGCGAGCACAGGCAGATTTGGGTACAGCTTAGGTTGACCGTTCCAGCGCACCACCTCAGTGCCGCTGATGGGACTCTGCTCCAGCTTGTAATCTATGCCCTTAAAGTCCCAACCTTTTGCCAGTGGTGCCGATTTCCACGTGAGGGTGATCAGCGGTGAGGCGCGGTATTTATCTTCCTGAATCGCACTCTTCAGTTTAGTCGCCTGTTCGCCCACGGTTTTGAGGGTTTGCTCTAGCATCACATAGGTGCCGAGCACTCTTTGTTTAAAGGGTTTTAAGCTGTGGTTTTCAATCAAAATAGTGGGTAAATGGCGCGCATCACCATAACCGTTAGAGAAGCGCGGGCTCGGATTCCACAGCGACATACCTTTGGTGATATCGGCGTTATCAACGGCAAAAATCAGCGGGCCGGGAATATGGCCTTGCTCGGTTAATGCCGCTTCAACTGCGGGTCTGTAGTTGTTTTCGAGCCAGCGGTAACTGGCTGGGCTTAATCCTTGGGCAAGGTTATAACCAAAGGTGACATCGTATTGGTAATCGATGCCGTCGGTGACATGCACGTCGATATATAAATCTGGCTGCCACACGTTGATTGCGCGCAGCATGTGCTGCATTTCTAAGGTATCGGCCTTGGCATAATCGCGGTTAAGGTTGAGATTATTTGCGGTAGTGCGCCAGCCCATATTCACTGGGCCACGTTGATTCACGCGATTAAATTCGCCGCTGCGCTCATGGGCATCGACACTAAACATAGGCACAAACAAGAGGTTGGCTTTATCCAACAGGGCGCTTTTATCGCCCTTAATGATGTCGCGTAGCAGCATCATACCAGCATCTTTACCGTCGATTTCTCCGGCATGAATCCCTGCTTGCACTAAAACCGTTGGCTTAGTGTTTTGCTTGAGGCGCGCCGACTCATTAATACCTTCACTGCTGGCGATATACATCCAAATATCGCGCCCCTGTGGGCTCTTACCTAAGCTAACCTTTTGTAATTTATTGGTCTCGCCTGCAAGTTTGTCGAGCCAAGCGATAGTGGCCTCGTAGCTTGGGCTTTCAATACCACTACTTTGTTCAAACGGCGTCGCCCACTCGTTATCGACACTCAACATGAGCGATTCGCTGGCGCCATGCCAAGTGATACTCGGCGGTAAAATGGCATCGTTGACAAAGGTGTTGGCTCGCTCAGGTAACTGCGCGGGCTCTGGTGCTACAGTGGTGGCATCGGTTGCGACAGCCGCAGCGGGTTCGGTTGCTTGGGTATTCGCAGCTGGACTTACATCCTGTGGCGCTGTTGCTACTGGGGTTTCAACTGGCGTTTTGTTGGTGACGGTTTGCGCCGCAGCGACTGGCGTTGAGGTTGGCAAATCTGTAGATGCTTGAGCTGTTTTGGCCAAGGTTTTTGCATCGTTGGCAACAGCATCGACTGAGTAGAGACTGCCCGCAGAAAGGCAGGCAATGGCGATAACGGAGAGGGAAAATAAGCGCATGAAAAGAGTCCATATATCGAATTTTTATTAGGACGGTATCTTTTCATTAAACGCCCCGTTAACGCAAGGGCGGTCAAGGGTTTATCTGGCATTCAGGCGGTGGGTTAATACGATTGGTATAAAACCCTGAATGACATAACAGGCTAATCCGCTTTGCCGGACGTTATCTGCGATGCGGGCTGCTTGTTATAGGCAATTTCGATAATGGCGATGTCTTCGTAAAGCGCTTCGACGGCAATGGCGAGCTGATAAATAAGCCAGCTATATCCTGTGAGCGCAAATCCCTGCGGGACTTCGCCGTCGGTTGCGGCGGCATTTGAATCGGTTGTTGATGCCGTGGTTGTTGATGTCTCGATTGTCGATGTTATAGGGGCTGAGGCTAGCGCAAGCTGGAGTCTGTGTTGTAACTCTTGTTCTAAGCATTCTGGCAAGGTCGGTAATTGTTGGGCTTTACCCGCCACAAACTCTGCAAGCTGTTGTAAATAGAAGGCGAGCTCAGAGGCAACCGCATTAATCTGCAGATAGGCGTCTTTGTCTTCTTCCTGCCAGCGGGTTAAGGGCAAGAGTTCGAGCAAGGTGATTAGGCGCACTTGTTTATTAGCAAGTTGCGACAGCAGTACTTTGTGTTTTTTGAGGGTTTTACTTTCCCATTCTAAGGAGAAAAACAGCTTCTTCTGGGTGAGTACGGCTTTCATTGCGGCTTCGAGTTTAGCGCGAAAATCGAGGTCGTGATTAGCGGGCGCTTTAAGATGCTGGGCTAGTACTTCGGCCATATTGTCGATGGCATGAGTGAGTTGAGATCGCCAATCTTGTTTGGCTTTGATCGGGAAAATAAACAGCGAGACCAAAATAGCGATCACGCAGCCAGAAAGTATATTGGCCGTGCGCCACAGTGCCTCGGAGGTGTCGTGATTTGCATCGCCGACCACTATTATGATGGTAAATCCTGACACTAAATAGGCGTAGCTGTAGCGTCCGGCCGAGATAAAACAAATCAAACTGACGGCCAAGATCAGCAGGCTCATGATCAGCCAATAACTGTCGACTGTGGCAACCAACATCACCCCATAAGCCGAGCCTAAACATGTGCCTATCGCTCTTTGCAGTGACTTTTCAATCGCGCCGCCGACCTGCGGCAGACTCATCATGATGACAACAATCGTCACCATGCTCCAAATAAAATGCGGCGGCGCCCAAATAGCATTAATAGTGACAGCGACGAGCAGGGCTAAACCGAGCTTTAAGGCGTGGACTGAACGGAAATGACGATAGATAAAGTCGGCAAAGGGTGTGGCTGGGGCAAATACAGACATAGGGCAGAATTCCTTTGGGCGTTAGCCAAGCGACATTATGTAGAGTCAGTATCGCAGAAAAACCGTGTCACTTGCGGCTATTGCGCCAGAAAGAAATACGAATTGCGAAATCTAGCAAATTGAGCTTAGTGGATTGCGCGGGAGAGATCACATTTAAATTCAGATATTTGAATTGGATTGGCTGAACAGTCGTGTGTAGAAGCGGGGTGTTATGCCGTGCAGCAGGCATAAAAAAGGCTTGAATAAGGGGTGCCTATTCAAGCCGGTATTTGAAGCGTTGAGTGACTGTATTCGCTAGCTTAAGCTGCGCTCGCTATCCGCTTTAACGTCAACTTCTGTGTACTTATCCATGATCAAGGCACAAGCTGCATCGCCAGTGATATTAAGAGCGGTGCGGATCATGTCAAACACTCGATCTAAGGCAAACAGTAAAGGTAAACCATCGATAGGGATGCCAGCCGCTAACAGCACTGCCACCACTAAGAAAGACGGACCGGGCACACCCGCTTGACCAATTGCGCCTAAGGTCGAAGTGAAGATAATGGCTGCATAGGCCGTCATCGACAGGTCGACGTTATACATTTGAGCGAAGAACATGGCCACTAAACCATAATAAATCGCGTTGCCGCTCATATTGATCGTGGCGCCTAACGGCAGCACGAAGGCTGTGGTTGCTTTAGAGACTTTAAGATCTTCCTCGCAGGTTTCCATATTCACCGGCAGCGTCGCCATTGACGAGGCGGTCGATAACGCCATCACCTGTGGTTTCTTCATTGCCGAAATAAACTGGCGCGCCGACACCCTTGAAAAGAGCTGTACCACCAATGGGAAGAAGATAAAACCGTAAATCAGAATCGCGGCCACAAATACGGCGAATAACTTAAATACCACTTCTAACGCATCGAAACCGAAGGTGCCCACGGAATCGGCCATCAAACCAAATACACCAATAGGCGCAATGATCATCACGCAGTTGATCATCCACACAAAGGCATCGACGACAGTGTTGAGTGCAGCCAAAATAGGCTTAGCACCATCGCCTTTAACCTTAGTCAGCGCGATACCGAAGAAGATACTAAAGACTAATATTTGTAAGATGTTACCGCCGTTCAGCGATTCGAACACATTGGTTGGGATCATACCGATAAAGGTATCCATCACCCCAGGCAATGCGCCGTGTTCCTTGGTTACTTCCATCAAATCTGAGCTGCTGTGGGCTGTGAAATCCACACCCGCGCCCGGTTGAAACAGATTTCCCATCACCAACGCCAGCACCACGGCGATGCCAGATGTCACGATAAAGAAGCCAAAAGTGCCGATGCCAATCTTACCCGCCGATGGGCTATCGCCTAAACTCGCGGCACCGCTGATGATAGAAACTAACACTAGTGGGATCACTAGCATTTTGATTAAATGGATAAAAATGGTTCCGAGTGGTGCAAACACGCTTGCACTCTCGCCCATGATAAAACCGACTAGCGCGCCGATAATCATGGCAATAACCACTTGCACACCAATATTGCCTAATAAACTCTTGCTCTTCATTCTTGCGAAACTCCCCAGTTGCCGCAGCATTTTGTGTCATGTAGACGATTTGAATCTAGACGCCGTAAACCTTAGTGATTAAGGCTTACTCTAGGCTAAAAGCCAATGCCCAACACTTTTTTTGTCCGGCTAAAGTACCACAATTGCATAGCTGGGGATTGTGAAACATTACCAACCTTGGTTTCAAAATAACCAAAGTCTAAATCACGTTAATGTTAAATGAAGAATACTTAAATTTATTAGCTTAAAAATGAATAAAGTTTATTTAATGGTGCGATTTTAGCTGCCGGATTGGTGAATTGTTATTTTTGGGGCTGTTGCAACATCTGCTATATAAATTTAATTCGGATGCCCACCAATATAGTTGCCGTCGCAATGATGCCGTTGGGAGATATTAAGCGTCCATCCATCTTTAATGAGGGAGTCGCTGAGCTTTAAATGGTCGTGCAGCATTGACTCTGTGGGATCTTAATAGCATCAAGACTAAGTATTTGCCTTTGGCACGACAATAAAAAGCGCCGACTCATTGCTGGGTCGGCGCTTTTTTACAAGTAAGGCTATGGCTTAATGCTTAAGCGCTTATGCCTTTGGACCAGCGTTGCGGATAGCGTCAGACACTTGATACTTAGCGAAGTTTTTAGTGAAAGCTTCGGCCAGCTTCTGGGTATATTCGGCGTATAGCGCTTTATCGCCCCAAGTGTTGATTGGGTTGAGTAAATTGCTGTCTACGCCAGTGACTGCCACAGGAACAGCGAGGTTCAATGTGTCTAAGTGGACGGTTTCCACATCTTTCAACTCACCGCTGACAATCGCATCGACGATGGCGCGAGTGGTGGGGATGTCAAAACGTTTACCCACACCGTGTGGACCGCCAGTCCAGCCGGTGTTGACTAAGTATACTTGGCTACCGAAGGACTCAATGCGCTTCATTAACAGTTCAGCGTACACACCAGCAGGACGTGGGAAGAAAGGTGCACCGAAGCACGTTGAGAAGGTCGATTGGATCGCTGAGGTTGAGCCGATTTCAGTCGAACCTACTTTAGCGGTGTAGCCAGACAAGAAGTGGTATGCCGCTTGTTCTTTGGTCAGGATAGACACAGGTGGTAATACGCCAGATACGTCGCAGGTTAAGAACACAACGGCATGTGGCTCGGCGCCGCAGTTGTCTTCTTTACGTTGGGCGATGTGCTCCAGCGGATACGCCGCGCGGGTGTTTTCCGTCAGGCTGCTGTCTTTGTAGTTGGGTACGCGGTGTTCGTCCATTACGACGTTTTCAAGCACAGTGCCGAAACGAATCGCATCCCAAATAACAGGTTCATTCTTCTGGCTTAAATCGATACATTTGGCGTAGCAACCGCCTTCAATATTGAATACGCCACCAGGTGCCCAGCCGTGTTCATCGTCACCGATCAGGAAGCGTTTTGGATCGGCAGAGAGTGTGGTTTTACCTGTGCCAGATAAACCGAAAAATAGCGTAGTGTCGCCATCTTTACCTACGTTGGCCGAGCAGTGCATAGGTAGCACGCCTTGGGCTGGCAGTAGGAAGTTTTGTACAGAAAACATCGACTTCTTCATTTCACCAGCGTATTTCAGGCCAGCTAGCAGCACTTTACGTTCGGCGAAGTTTAAAATCACCGCTGCATCTGAGTTAGTGCCATCACGCGCGGGATCGCAAACAAAGTCAGGGGCATTGATGATCTGCCACACCGGCTTGTCTTTACGGTTAAATTCTTCTGGGATGATAAAAAGGTTGCGGGCGAACAGTTGGTGCCAAGCGTATTGCGTGGTGACACGTACTGGTTGGTAATGCTCAGTATCGGCACCGACTTCGAGATCAGAGACAAACAGTTCTTTATCGGCTAGGTAAGCTTCAACCCGTGCCCATAAACCTTCAAAAGCACCTGGGTCGAAAGCTTGATTGACAGGGCCCCATTCAATCTCTGCTTCAGAACTGGGTTCTCTTACGATAAAACGATCGCCGGGTGAGCGACCACTGCGAGCGCCTGTTTTAGCGACTAATGCGCCATTGGCTGTCAATTCACCTTCGCCGCGTAGCAGGGCAAATTCGACAAGTTGTGCTGTTGAGGGGTTAAAGTGAACGCGGTTTAATCCATCCGCCATAGTGAGGTCTCCATTTGATTTGTAAGGTTATTTTGTTATCGATCGTCTGCCGATTTTATTTTATTTATCACCTAAGCTTTGCTAGGTAACAAAGTGAGGCGATTGTAGCCTAAGCCGAGTGCAATGTGTGAGGGGATTGTGGGGATGAATAAAAAATGGGCGCCGAATCGGGCGCCCATATTGTTTAGCTTTGATGATCCGGTTAACCGATTATTGCTGGGTCGTTGACGTCTGACCGTTCGCAAATAATGCGGCTACGTCTATGGCATCAAAAATGTATTTTGCGTGGCAATACTCACAGCCCATTTCGATCTTACCGTCTTCGGCGAGAATGGCTTCGATTTCCGCTTGATCTAAGGTCTTGATCGCGCCGGCACTGCGTTCATGGGAGCAAGTACACTTAAAGCTCACATCGATAGGATCGAATAGGCGCACTTCTTCCTGATGATATAGGCGATGTAACACGCTTTCAGCGTCGAGTGTGAACAGCTCTTCGGCCTTGATCGTCGACGTCAGTTGGCTCAAGTGTTCGAAGTCTGGGTTATGATCTTCTTTGCTTGGCAGAATTTGTAGGAACATGCCCGCCGCTTGTTTGCCGTCGGCAAATAACCAAATGCCTGTTGGTAACTGTTCAGATTGATTGAAGTATTCTTCAACACAGGCCGCTAGCGTTGGCTTGTCGAGTGCGACCACACCTTGGTAGCGTTCACCTTCGTCGGGTGTTAAGGTGATGACCATATAGCCCTGACCGAAAAGATCGGTAAGGCTGGCATCATCGGCGAGTTCTGCATTCCAGCGAGCCACGCCGCGTAGCTCTTGTAGATTGTTACCGTTGATCACCGCTAAAGAAACAGGACCATTGCCCTGTAACTGTACGCTGATATCGCCGCTAAATTTCAATGTCGCCGTTAATAGTGAGGTGGCAGCCATTAATTCACCCAGTAATACTTGCAGTACGGCTGGATATTCTTGGGCGCTGATCACTTGTTGATAGCTGTCTTGTAACTGCACCAGTTCACCACGCACATCGGCATTGTCGAACAAGTAGCGGTGTAAAGTATCTTGGTTCATCGTGTATCTCACTGTTAAAGGTCTTTAAAGCGCATGAGCTGGCGTCGTTGCTTTTTATCTGGTTTCTGATCGGGTATCGGGTTATTGAGCATGTTGAGACGTCGTTGCTCAGCATTAATGGCCCGTTTAGCCAGACTTGTCGCGGTTTCTTCGTACAATTCTTGTGCAATCGCACCACTTTGGCGTAATTGCGATAATTTTTTTATGACGATCTCTTTATCGTCATATCCTTGGCGTATCTTAAGGACGGCGCCTATCTCGGCATTCCTACTAGATTTGGCGCGCTGGCCGTTGTAATGTACTTTGCCGCCGTTAATCATTTCTTTGGCGATGGCACGGGTTTTATAGAAACGTGCAGCCCAAAGCCACTTATCGAGTCGAATGTCTGTTTTGTCGCTTTGACCTTGAGTCATAGTGTCTCCAGCTAAAAGATCGATGAGTTCACATGCCGAGCAAGAAAATGCGTGAAGTGCATTTCTATTATGTTAAAGGGTGGCGTGCTTCACACCCTTTTGTGGCGGGCAAAGTTAGCATAATTGGCCTATTTTCGCCAATTTGAATGCTGTTAAGGGCTTGTTGCCAAATGCAGCCTAGGTTAGCATGAGGCGGTTATTGCCTAATTATTATAATCAGAACAGAGACCTGTATCGAGGGTCCACATAAAATATGGATTTATTAGATAAAGTTATCGCAAAAGCCATTGGCATGCCCCATAAACCCCTAAGCCGGATCGTCTTCTGGTTGGGCTTTATTGTGATCATGTTGTTAGCTGCGCAAATTACATGGAAATTAGTGCCTACTAGCTCATCAGCCAGTGCTTGGTCCCCAACGCCCGTAAGCGTGAATGGCAAAGATGTCGGTCAGGTTGATCTCGCAGGTCTGCAGCAGCTTGGACTCTTTGGTAAGGCGGATGCGACATCTGATAAACCTAAAGTCGAAGCAGTCGAGACTGTGACCGACGCACCTAAGACCACACTCTCTATTCAGCTGACTGGGGTTGTCGCATCGACAGCGGACCAAAAAGGCCTCGCAATTATTGAGTCAAACGGCAGCCAAGATACTTATAGCCTCGGCGATAAAATCAAGGGCACATCTGCATCACTCAAAGAAGTCTATGCCGACCGTATCATCATCACTAACGCTGGCCGTTACGAGACCTTAATGCTCGATGGCTTAGTGTACACCAGCCAAAGCCCAGCCAATCAGCAGTTACAACAAGCTAAGAGTAATAAGGCCGGCTCGGCAGTGAGCCGTGTTGATCAACGTAACAATGCCGATATTTCCCAAGAACTCGCCGAATCCCGCACCGAATTGTTAGCCGACCCCAGTAAGATCACCGATTACATTGCCATTTCACCCGTGAGACAGGGTGATTCTGTGGCGGGTTATCGTCTGAATCCGGGTAAAGACGCCAATTTGTTCAAGCAGGCGGGTTTTAAAGCCAATGATTTAGCTAAATCGATTAATGGATACGACTTGACCGTAATGAGTCAGGCGTTAGAAATGATGAGCCAATTATCCGAATTAACCGAAGTATCAATTATGGTTGAACGGGAAGGACAATTGGTTGAAATCATGTTTAGTTTGCCGCAATAACACGCGTTAGAGGAAAGAAAAAGAATGAATAACAAAAGGATTCGACGCAAGCTGATTGCAGGGATTGTTGCGGGTGCAGCCATGTTCTCCTCCCAATTCGCTTGGTCTGAACAGTATGCGGCCAACTTTAAGGGCACGGATATTCAAGAGTTTATCAACATAGTTGGTAAAAACTTGAACAAGACCATCATAGTCGACCCGACGATCCGCGGTAAAATCAACGTTCGCAGTTATGATCTGCTGAACGATGAACAGTATTACCAGTTCTTCCTCAACGTCTTACAAGTCTACGGTTATGCCATCGTCGAGATGGAAAATAACGTCATCAAAGTCATCAAAGACAAAGACGCCAAAACTGCAGCAATCCGAGTGGCTAATGATGCCGAACCTGGGATAGGCGATGAGATGGTCACGCGTATCGTGGCGCTGTATAACACTGAGGCCAAACAATTAGCTCCGCTGTTACGCCAATTAAATGATAACGCGGGTGGCGGTAACGTAGTGAACTACGATCCCTCCAACGTGTTGATGTTGTCTGGTCGTGCTGCTGTGGTGAACAAGTTAGTTGAAATTGTCCGCCGCGTAGATAAACAGGGCGACACCTCAGTACAAGTGGTGCCGTTAGAGTTCGCCTCCGCCGGTGAAATGGTACGAATTATTGATACCCTTTATCGCGCCACGGCTAACCAATCTCAAATGCCAGGCCAAGCGCCGAAAGTGGTCGCCGACGAACGTATCAACGCTGTGGTTGTTAGCGGCGACGAAAAGAGCCGCCAACGTGTGGTTGAGCTCATTCATCGTCTCGATGCCGAGCAAGCCAGTACAGGCAACACTAAAGTGCGTTATTTACGTTATGCCAAGGCCGAAGATTTAGTTGAAGTGCTGACAGGTTTTGCTCAAAAGCTAGAGGGCGATAAAGATCCAAGCGCTCAAGCTGCAGGTGGCAAACGCCGTAATGAAATCAATATTATGGCCCATGCCGAGACCAACGCTTTAGTGATCAGTGCCGAACCCGATCAAATGCGGACTATCGAGAGCGTGATTAATCAGCTCGATATTCGTCGTGCTCAAGTGTTAGTCGAAGCCATTATTGTCGAAGTGGCTGAAGGCGATAACGTTGGTTTTGGGGTGCAATGGGCGTCTAAAGGAGGGCTCGGCACTCAGTTTAATAACTTAGGCCCAACTATCGGTGAGATTGGTGCGGGTGTTTGGGCTGCACAGCCTATCGAGGGGGATCTTGTTTGTTCTGGCACTAATTTAGACAATTGTAAGCGAAATCCAGATAAACAAGGTGATGTTACCTTGCTCGCCCAAGCTTTGGGTAAAGTGAACGGTATGGCATGGGGCGTGGCCATGGGCGACTTTGGTGCCTTAATTCAAGCCGTGTCGAGTGATACTAACTCAAACGTACTGGCGACACCGTCGATTACCACTTTAGATAACCAAGAAGCGTCTTTCATCGTCGGTGATGAAGTGCCTATTCTGACGGGCTCTACCGCCAGTTCGAGCAACAGTAACCCATTCCAAACCGTTGAACGTAAAGAGGTTGGGGTTAAGCTGAAAGTGGTGCCGCAGATCAACGAAGGTAATGCGGTTAAGCTGACGATTGAACAGGAAGTGTCAGGGGTTAACGGTAACACAGGGGTGGATATTTCCTTTGCGACTCGCCGTTTAACCACCACTGTTATGGCTGACTCAGGTCAAATCGTGGTTCTGGGTGGCTTGATCAACGAAGAAGTGCAAGAAAGCATACAGAAAGTGCCATTCTTGGGCGATATCCCCATCATTGGCCACTTATTTAAATCTTCTTCGAGCAAAAAGACCAAGAAAAACCTGATGATCTTCATCAAACCAACCATTATCCGTGATGGCATCACAATGGAAGGGATTGCTGGGCGTAAATATAACTATTTCAGAGCATTACAACTTGAGCAGCAAGAACGTGGCGTGAACTTAATGCCAAATACTAAAGTGCCTGTGTTGGAAGAATGGAATCAATCAGAGTATTTACCGCCAGAAGTTAACGCGATTTTAGAGCGTTATAAAGAAGGCAAAGGTTTAGATACCCAGATGCGCAAAACGGATCCGACCTTAAAGTCACTGGAAGAAAACAAGAATAAAGATAAAACCAATGAGTGAAATACAATTATCCCAAGTCGATGACCTCAGCCAAGTCTCCAATGAGCTAGGTCTGGAAGCTGAAGGTGATGAGGTGTTTCGTTCGAGCAGTAAAGAGCGTTTACCCTTTGCCTTTGCCCATCGCCACGATGTGGTGCTTGCGCCGGGTGAAACGGGCGAGTTGAGCTTGTTTTATACCAGCAAAACACCGTTAACGGCCATGCTCGAAGCACGGCGTTATTCGGGTGTTGATTTGCCTTTGGTTAAGCTTGAAGTCGCTAAGTTTGAGGCCAAACTCACTCAAGCGTATCAGGCTAACTCGTCTGAAGCGCAGCAGTTGATGGAAGATATCGGCAACGAGATGGATTTATTCACCCTTGCCGAAGAGCTGCCGCAGACCGAAGACTTGCTCGAAGGTGATGATGACGCGCCTATCATCAAACTGATTAATGCCTTGTTATCTGAAGCGATTAAAGAAGAAGCGTCGGATATCCACATCGAAACCTACGAGAAACAGCTCGTCGTGCGTTTCCGTATCGATGGTGTGCTCAAGGAAGTCCTCAAGCCAAACCGTAAGCTGTCGTCGCTGTTAGTGTCGCGGATTAAGGTGATGGCGCGCCTCGATATCGCTGAAAAACGTGTGCCGCAGGATGGCCGTATTTCGCTGCGTATCGCAGGTCGTGCCGTGGATGTGCGGGTATCGACCATGCCATCTAGCCATGGCGAGCGCGTCGTGCTGCGTCTGCTGGATAAAAATACCGGTAACCTCGATTTAGAACAATTGGGGATGACCGACGGTATTCGGGTTAAGTTTGAAGATCTTATTCGTCGCCCCCACGGCATCATTCTGGTCACTGGCCCAACGGGTTCGGGTAAAAGTACCACCTTGTATGCGGGTCTGACTGAGATTAATTCAAAAGACACCAACATACTTACTGTAGAAGACCCTATCGAATACGAGCTAGACGGTATCGGTCAAACCCAAGTTAACACTAAGGCTGACATGACCTTCGCCCGAGGTCTGCGCGCGATTTTGCGTCAAGATCCCGATGTGGTGATGATAGGTGAAATCCGTGACTTGGAAACCGCACAAATTGCGGTGCAAGCCTCACTCACTGGTCACATGGTAATTTCAACCCTGCATACCAACACAGCGTCTGGCGCGATTACGCGTTTGCAAGACATGGGCGTTGAGCCATTCCTCGTATCATCGAGTTTGCTGGGCGTGTTGGCGCAACGTTTGATCCGTACCCTTTGTCCAAAATGTAAAATCGAGCACGTGCCCGATGCACGTGAGCGTGAGTTACTGGGCATAGCCGCCGATGACGACAGACGTATTTTCCGTGCCAATGGCTGTAAATCCTGTGGTAACAATGGCTACCGTGGTAGAACGGGTATTCACGAGTTATTGCTGGTTGACGACAATGTACGCGAATTGATCCATGGCGGCCGCGGTGAGTTAGCTATCGAAAAGTATATCCGTCAGTTTGTGCCGAGCATTCGTCACGATGGCATGAGCAAAGTGCTCGCGGGCATCACCACTCTCGAAGAAGTGTTACGTGTGACTCGCGAGGAGTAATTTATGCCAGCATTTGAATATAAGGCACTGGATGCCAAGGGAAAGCAGCTTAAGGGCGTAATCGAGGCGGATACCGCCAGACACGCCCGTAGCCAGTTGCGCGATCAGCGCATGATGCCCTTGGAAATTCTGCCTGTTTCCGAAAAAGAAGCCAAAGCTAAGAGCAGCAGCTTTTCGTTTTTCAAACGGGGTATCTCGGTCGCTGAATTAGCCTTGATCACCCGTCAAATCGCGACCTTAGTGGCTGCGGGTTTACCGATTGAAGAATCCCTCAAGGCCGTTGGTCAGCAATGCGAGAAAGATCGCCTTGCGAGTATGATCATGGCGGTGCGTTCGCGGGTGGTTGAAGGTTACAGTCTGGCCGATTCATTGGCCGAATTTCCGCACATTTTCGATGACTTATATCGTGCCATGGTGGCCTCGGGTGAAAAGTCCGGTCACTTAGAAGTGGTGCTCAATCGGCTGGCGGATTATACCGAGCGACGCCAACAGCTTAAATCTAAGTTGACGCAAGCCATGATTTATCCTGCGGTATTGACCACAGTAGCGATTGGGGTAATTTCCATCCTGTTGGCGGCGGTGGTGCCAAAAGTGGTTGGACAGTTTGAACACATGGGCGCCGAGTTACCGGCTTCGACACGCTTCTTGATTTCGGCCTCTGACTTTGTACAAAACTACGGTGTGTTTGTCGTCATCGCCCTAGTGATGCTGTTCGCACTCTTTCGCCGTATGTTAAAGTCGCCTGCGTTTCGAATGAAGTACGACAATTTTCTATTGAGCATGCCGGTTGTGGGCCGCGTGAGTAAGGGCTTAAATACGGCACGTTTTGCGCGAACCTTAAGTATCTTATCCGCAAGCTCTGTGCCTTTGCTCGACGGTATGCGTATCGCCAGTGAAGTATTGCAGAATGTGCGTGTGCGGGCCGCAGTGGATGATGCGACAGCGCGGGTGCGCGAAGGAACTAGCTTAGGTGCGGCATTGACTAATACTAAGTTGTTTCCGGCAATGATGTTATACATGATTGCCTCGGGCGAAAAGAGTGGTCAGCTTGAGCAAATGTTAGAACGCGCCGCCGATAACCAAGACAGGGAATTCGAGGGTAACGTCAATATAGCGTTAGGGGTATTTGAACCTATGCTGGTGGTGAGTATGGCGTGTGTGGTGCTGTTTATCGTGATGGCGATTCTGCAGCCAATCTTAGCCTTGAATAACTTGATTAGCGGTTAATTTTTGAATTTATGGATTATGACCAAGTCGATTGGCATAGGATTTTTTAGGAGAAGTAGTCGATGCAAATGAACAAGAAACATCAAGGTTTTACCTTACTCGAAGTGATGGTAGTTATCGTTATTTTAGGGATTTTAGCCTCTATGGTGGTCCCTAACTTAATGGGTAACAAAGATAAAGCTGACCAACAAAAAGCGGTATCTGACATAGTCGCGCTCGAAAATGCCTTAGACATGTACAAGTTAGATAACGGCATCTACCCAACGACCGAGCAAGGTTTAGAAGCCTTAGTGCAAAAGCCAACGATTTCACCTGAGCCACGTAATTACCGTGAAGATGGTTATGTAAAACGTCTGCCAGAAGATCCATGGCGCAATAAGTACTTGCTGCTCAGCCCTGGCGAAAACGGCAAGCTAGATATATTCACTGCAGGCCCAGATGGTCAACCAGGTACCGAAGATGACATCGGTAACTGGAATTTACAGAATTTCCAATAAGATGCTAAAGCTGCGCCACGCTGGTTTCACCTTAATGGAGGTGATGCTAGTGATCTTGTTGATGGGACTCACGGCAGCGGCCGTGACTATGTCTATCGGTAACTCGGGCCCACAACAGGCCTTAGATAGAACGGCGCGGCAGTTTATCGCTGCCACTGAAATGGTGCTCGATGAGACCGTTTTGAGTGGCCAATTTATTGGTATTGTGATTGAGAAAACCAGTTATCAGTTTGTTTTTTATAAAGACGGTAAGTGGGAGCCTTTGGATAAAGACAGGCTCTTGTCTGAAAAGCAGATGGAGCCGGGTGTCGTGATGAACTTAGTGCTCGATGGTTTGCCTTTGGTACAAGACGATGAAGAAGACGATTCTTGGTTTGAAGAACCACTGATTGAGCCTTCTGCCGATGACAAGAAGAAGCATCCTGAGCCACAGGTCATGCTATTCCCGAGCGGCGAAATGAGCGCTTTTGAGCTGACGTTTATCACCAAAACTGACAAAGGTCAGCAGGTCGAAGCGTTAGTGGTCGGCGATGCGCTGGGCAGATTAACGATAGGGCGTCCCGATGAAACGCGCTAAGGGCATGACCTTACTCGAAGTGATTGTGGCCCTTGCCGTGTTCTCGATTGCGGCCGTGTCGATCACTAAAAGTTTGGGTGAGCAGATGGCCAACATGCCAATTCTGGAATCGCGTACTTTGGCACAGTGGGTGGCCGATAATCAGATGGTCGATGCCAGACTTGAGCCGCAGTTTCCTGAAATCGGTAAAAAAGAAGGCCAAGTCGAACTTGCAGGAAAGGATTGGTATTGGCGTAAGGAAGTGGTGAAAACCACGGACGATAATTTTCGTATGATCCGGATTAGCGTGAGTGAAGACGAACGATATCAGCGTATTGCAGCACAAGTGAGCAGTTATGTCCTTAAAACTGACTAGTGTGCAGCGGGGATTTACCCTGCTAGAAATGCTGATCGCCATCGCGATTTTCGCCATGATAGGTTTGGCTTCTAATGCCGTGCTCAGCACTGTGCTGACTAACGATGAAGTGACGCGCGCTTTTTCTACTCGGCTTAAGGCCCTGCAGCAAGGCTTTGGTGCGATTGAGCGTGATCTCGCCCAAATGGTGGCGCGCACACCCAGATTACTCGAAGGGGGTCGAGGTTCGACCGTCTTCCAAACGGGCAATGATATCTTAGACTCGGAATCAGAAGCCTTAGTGTTTTACCGTTTAGGTTGGTTAAATCCCGACGGTTTATTACCGCGTGGCAGCTTACAGTCGGTGGCGTATGTGGTACACGAAGGACGACTGGAACGCTGGTATTTTCCTTATCCTGAGCCTGAATTTGGCGCCGAGCCGATTAAGACAGTGGTCATAGATAAAGTATTGTCGGTGGAATATTCCTTCTTTATGGATGACAAATGGGAGCGCAAAGTCGAGGCGACTAAGTTGCCTAAAGCGATCGCCATGGAGATTGAGATTGAAGGCTTAGGCAAGATCCAACGTAAGTTCTTGCTGCCGCTAGGTGCTGCAGCACCTGAAAAGTCTAAGGATGATGATAATAAAGACGAAAATTCAGACGATGCTAACAAAGATAAAAACGACGACGGCAATGGAACCGGCAATGGTTCCGGTGACCCAGATTCTGGCGATTCCGGAGACGGCGATCCAGACGCAGAGGGCCGCGAATGAGAACCCAATCTCGGTCTAAACAGCGCGGCGTTGCACTGATCGTCGTGCTCTTGATTGTGGCTATGGTGGTGATCATCGCGACAAACATCACTGGCCGTAATCAGTTATCTATGCGCCGAACCTTAAACTTGGCCCAGTACGATCAAGCTTATTGGTATGCGATTTCCGCCGAAGAATTGGCGAAGAAGATTTTAAAACAAGATTTAGATGACTCTGAAGGTCGAGTCCACAGGCAACAATATTGGGCCATGGCCGATGTGGTGTTTCCAGCTGAATACGGTGAAATTGCGGGCAAGATCACCGATATGCGTGCCTGTTTCAACTTAAATGCCTTGTCCGCGACCACGAAAGAGGTGGAAAACGGTCAACCTAAGCTGCCCTTGGCGGCGAAGCAATATAAGGCTTTATTGGTGAGTTTAGGGATGGACGACTTTAGTGCGGATCGCCTGACTCAGACCTTAAAGGATTATATCGACGAAGACATGACGGCCAGCCCCTACGGCGCCGAAGATGCTGAATATGAATCGCGTAATGTGCCTTACCGTGCGGCCAATACGCTGATGAATCATCGCAGTGAGTTACGCGCTGTGATGGGATACACCCAAGATATCTATTTGAAACTCTTGCCCTATGTTTGTGTGATCCCAGGCAATGACACGCAATTGCTCAACGTGAATACCGTGGAAGTTGAGCAAGCAGCGCTGTTAGCTGGCATGCTCGATAATCAGATTTCGGTCGGCGAAGCAGAAAGCATTATCAACCAACGCCCCAGCGATGGCTTTGCCAAAATCGAAGATTTTTATGAAAGCTCGTCTATGGGCTCGATCAAGTGGGAAGGTGCCATGAAGTCGAGTTTTGTCATCGATAGCCAATATTTTCTGTTGGCCTCGGGGGCGAAAGTCGATAACGCCGTGTTTAGAATGGAAAGCGTGCTCAAAAAGGGCGGCGGCAACAAAATGGAAGTGCTCACCCGTCAGTTTGGTGGCCAAAAATAATGGCAGTGCTCACCCGGCAGAATCTGGTGGACAAAAATAATAGCAACGAGCTCAGTCACGCTTTCTTGACTGGGACTGGTGGAGAAAAACTGTGAGTGAACGGCTATTTATTCGCTTAGGCAGAACAGCAGAGCAAGCATGCTCTTGGCTCGTTTGGTCTGAGCAAGAACAGGAAATTATCGCCTCTGGCGAGCTCGCCAATGCCCAAGGTTTGTCGACCTTAACTGAGCGTGCGGGTAATCGTCCCGTCGATGTGTTAGTGCCCGCCGCGGCAATGACACTCACTAGCGTGCATTTGCCCGAAAAAGGCCAACGCCAAGCCTTGAAAGCCTTGCCCTTTATGCTCGAAGAAGCTCTAGCTGATGATGTCGATGCCATGCATTTTACCGTCGGCCCGCGTGATGGTGATGCCTTAAGCGTGGTGGCCGTGGCCCATGAGCAAATGCAGACTTGGCTGAGTTGTTTGACCGAGGCGGGTTTAAAAGTGAAGCGCATCGTACCCGACTGCTTAGCCTTACCATTGCAAGAGTGCCAATGGGCGGCAATGAATTTTGGTAATGAACTATTACTGCGTACCGGATTAGCCACGGGCCAGAGTTTACCTTTGCCTTGGTTACCGATTGCGCTGGAACAACTTAGGCCCGCACAGGGCGAAGTGTCTGTCGCCAGTTATACCGACATGCAACTCGAAGGTGTTGAGCTTAAGCCACAATCACTCGAGCTGCCTATGTTAGTGTTAGCCCGCGGTATTTTGCATGCGCCAGTAAACTTACTGAGCGGCGTTTACACGCCTAAGCGTGAATACAGCAAACAGTTGATGATGTGGAAGAGCGCTGCCATCGTTATCGCCATCGCTTGTGTGCTGGCCTTAGTGAATAAAGGGCTGACTATACATCAAGTCAATGGTCAGATTGCCGATCTTAAAGCTCAGAGCGTATCCATTTATCAGCAAGTGGTGCCGGGGAATTCGCGCATTGTTAACCTGCGTTCGCAGATGGAAAGTCAATTACGCGCATTGCAGGGACAGGGCAGTGGTGCCGAGTTTTTTGCTATGCTCGACGGGTTACAGGATGCTTTTAAGCAAGTGCCTGAACTTAAACCTAATAGCCTAAGATTCGAAAGCGCGCGTAATGAGATCCGCATGCAAGTAAGTGCGAAAAACTACGCGCAAATCGAGAAGTTTAAAGAGATCGTTGGTCGTCGTTTCCAACTCGATGGCGGCACTATGAATAGCGGTGAAGATCAAGTCACCAGTACCTTAACCTTGAGGAGCAAATAAGATGGATAATTTGCGGACTTGGTGGCAAGGGCTTGCATCGCGCGAGCAGCAGTTAGTCGGTTTTTGTTCGGTATTCTTAGTCATTGGTATTTTTTATTGGGGTGTTTGGACGCCAATCGCCACTGCCGAAGCCGATGCATTACGTAACCTCACTGCACAGCAACAGACGTTGAACTATGTAAAACAAACGGCGAATAAAATAGCGAGTCTTAAGCAGAACGGTGCTAAACCCGCTATGTCGGGCAGTTTAAGCTCAGTGGTTAACCAAACTGCGGGCAGTTATGGGTTAGTGATTACTCGTATGCAGCCCCAAGGCGATAAGATCCAAGTGTGGATGGACGATGTTCCTTTTGATGCCTTGTTGGGTTATTTGAGTGAGTTAGTGCAGAAAAAAGGACTATCACTCGAAAGTGTTGATTTGGCAGAGGCCGATGCCCCTGGCTATGTCAAAGTTAGACGTATCCAACTGTCGCAATAAATTAAGGTGTAGCTGTGAGTTTGATAAAAAAAGTCATCATAGGCGTACTGATTTATTTAGTATTTTTAGTCGTTCTATTTCCCGCTAAGATTGCGATAGCGTTAGCGCCATTACCTGCCAATATCAGTGTTTCGGGTGTGAGCGGCAGTATTTGGTCTGGCAGCATAGAAACCTTAAGTATGCCGCAACGCCAGTTAGAACAAGTGCGTTGGGATCTCAGCCCTTGGGCCTTGTTGTTAGGTAAAGTGAAAGTTGATTTTCAAGTGGGCAGCCGTGCAACGCCTGTCAGTGCTAAGGGATTAATCTCTTGGTCTATGGGCGGCTTAAGTGCGCAGGGTTTACGTTTCGAAGCGCCAGATAGCTTTTTACTCGGCAATGCAAAACTGCCCTTTAAAACCGAAATCTCCGGTGAAGTCAGCCTATTAGTCGAGACTTTAGAGCAAGGTAAACCTTGGTGCGAGCAGTTGTCTGGTAAGCTGTTTTTGAATCAAACCAACGTTAAAAACCAGTTTGGCAATTATCCACTAGGCAATATCGAACTTGGCCTGAGTTGCGTTGATGGCAAAGCGCAATTAGCCACAGATGAAGCCAAAAACCAGCTCGGTATCGTCGGCACTTTGCAGTTAGACGAAGGCAATATGGTCAAAGTAGCAGCTAAGATTAAAGAAACGGCTGAGCAACCAGAAGATATGCGTAAGTCACTGGGTATGCTAGGTAAACGCGGCAGCGACGGTTATTTCCCTGTGGTATATCAGGGTCGTATTCCTGGGCTATAGCGCTGTTTCAGCGCGATGATAGATCTGCACTATGAATGAAAACGAAGGCACCTTAGGTGCCTTTTTTATTGTCTTTTTATCGTGTTAGATCATTGAGTAGCGAGTGATAGTCGGTAATCGCGGGGAAATCTTGAAAGACTTTGACTGGCTTTTTACTGTCTGGGTTAGCAATCCCTAATTGATGACCCACTCCGGCAAGTTTAGCGGCCTTGAGTATGGGTTCGCTGTCGTCGATAAAGAGACAGCGACTCGGCTCAAGTTGAAACTTTTCAAACAAGGTGAGCCAGAATTGTGGGTGTTCCTTAGGGTAACCCGTCTCGTGGCTGGAGATCATGGCATCGAGCCCTGCGGCCAGCTCGGTATGTTCAAGCTTTAGGGCGAGACTCTTAGGGTGGGCATTGGTCACCAGAATGCGCTGTTTACCCGCAGCGGCTAAGGCCGCTAAAAACGGCATACTGTCTTGGCGCAGCTGAATGCGATCGACCAAAGTGCGATGCAAACCCATAATGTCGAGTTGTAGCTGCTCCTGCCAATAATCGAGGCAGTACCAATCGAGTGTGCCGACGACTTTCTCATAGGCATTTACAACTAACTGCTGCGCTTCGTCCGTGCTCAAACCCCGTTGCCTGCTTAATTCCAGTGGCACTAAACTCAGCCAAAAATGATTATCGAAGTGCAAATCCAATAGCGTGCCGTCCATGTCGAGCAGAACCGTATCGATAGTCTTCCAGTTAAACATTGGGTATTTCCTATTCTTTGCATGATGAACAACGCCTGCGATTGACGCGTGAGCAGGGTGATTTTCAAAGGCTGTCATTATGATTATTCACGCAACTTGTATGCTCATATCTTTGTGCTAGTCTTGGATGACTAATTATTTTTAGTCTGAAAATTAAGCGGTTGGATATGGATATCTGTTCTTTTGCCCTATTAGCTCAAGTTCCAAACTCCCTAAGTTTACAGCAAGAGCTGAATGCTTTGCTGCGACAAAATTGGCTACCCCACGTAAATCAGCGTGATTATCGTCAAGGGGATCAGGGCGGTTGGGATGTATTGCCTTTGCGCTGCGCCGCTGAGTATCAAACAGCACATCCTATCTTGCAAGCCTTCTCAATCTCTACACCGGATCACTGGCATGATCTGCCTAGTCTCGAATCGAGCCCTGCATTATGCCGTTTTCTGCAATCCCTAGCCTGCCCAGTGAAATCCGTGCGTTTGATGCGCTTACATGCGGGGGCTGAAATCAAACCCCATAGAGATCAAGGACTCTGCCTAGAGCAAGGTGAGGCAAGACTGCATTTGCCACTGCAAACGAATAAACAACTCAATTTTTACGTGGACGATAAACGTGTACCTATGCAGGCTGGCGATCTTTGGTATATCAATGCCGACCAAGTCCATTGGGTTGAAAATAAAGGGCAGGATGCGCGGATCAACTTAGTGATTGATTGCGAAGTGAATACTTGGTTAAGGGAGTTAATCGATGCTGCAAAGTTCAGAGCGTGAGTTAGAACAGAGTTTGGATGTCGTCGCGTTAACTCAGTTTGCTAACGCGCTATTGCTGTCTACCTCGGCTGGGAAGTCTAAACGGTTAATCGATCCCATATTGGAGCAGTTATGCCAAATAACCGCGGTGGAATTGCACCCTGAGTATTTTTTAGATACTGAGGCGAGTACTACATCTTTTGGTAAAGCTGTGTCACTCACTACTGCGGCGCAGTGTGCTGAAGATCCTGAGCGTGGGCGAGTGTTTATTCAGGGCATTTATCAGGCCATACAGGATAAGTTGGCGCTAAATCCGCAACGGCCAATACAGATTTTGTATGCGGGTACAGGACCTTTTGCCTGGTTGTTATTACCTCTGCTGCCGCTGTTTTCTGCAAGTCAGATTCAAGTCTCCTTGCTCGACATTCACCCTGTCTCGTTAGATAAAGTCACCAAGCTTATTGAACACTTTGATTTAGCAGATCGTGTGGCAACGTATGTCTGCGCCGACGCCACAGTTTGGCAACCAGAAGCAGCAGTAAAGTTCGATATGATAGTCTCTGAAACCATGAAACATCTGCTGCAACAGGAGCCTCAAGTCCAGATATTCAGCCACTTACAGGCGTATCTTGCGGATGGCGGCGTGCTGATTCCGCAAAACATTGAGCTAGACGCTTGGCTTGAGTGTCGTACTGTGCAGGATTTAGCTGAGACGCATTATTTAGGGCCTTTGTTTGCACTCAACCTGCAAACTGCGCGCTTACTTGCCGATGGAGATCGTAGCTTCTTGGCTGGTACTTTACTGCTCCCCGATTTCAGCCCGAGTGCGGTAACGTTTAAGTTCACGACTTCCATTCAAATCTATGGTAATTCCACGCTGAGCGAAAACCAATCTCAACTCACCTTACCTCGATATCGACGCGAGCATTGGCTTAAGCCGCTCTCATGCCTTGCTTTTCGATATGAGCAGGGCGCTCATCCCGATTTTGTTTTTGATGTTATAGAGCAAAAACCAGTGCTGGTGTCGAGTGACGATCTGAGCTGCTTAGGCATTTATCATTTACAGCGGCTTTGGCAAAAGATACAGCTACGTAAGCGGGGAGTGCCATTCACTGAATTGGCAAATGAATGGCACTTAGATAAAACCTTGCTGGATCTTTGTGGAATAGGGCTAGAGCCGGGTCTAAGAGCTTTATACCAAAACGATCATCAGTCAGCTTTTGTTGCTTACATTCAGCAAATAGCTAAGCTGACAGCCGCGGATATTGCTGGGATTAATCAGCAATTAAGCACTATTCCCCATGGATTAACGCTTTCGCTCACAATGCCAGAAGTCGATGATTTAAATTCAATAGAGGTTGAAGACTCAAATCCGGCTGCAGTACTCAGCGAGTCACAACTCAATTTTTGGCGTAGTGAAGGCTACTTAGTGATCCCGCATGTGCTCACGGCAGAGCAATGCGCCGCAACTCGAGATTTTATTTGGCAGCAGTTAGGGGCAAATGAACAAGATCCCGCCACTTGGTATCAAGCTCATGAGTTTATGCAGAAAATAATGCTACAACTGTTTCGCCATCCGCAACTGGACGCGAATCGACAAGTCCCCAAAATCCGTCAAGTGTTTGAACAGCTATGGCAGCGAACCGATTTAGTCATGACAACCGACAGAGTCAGCTTTAATCCACCTGAAACACCCACTTGGCGTTTTCCCGGGCCAGATATGCACTGGGATATGCCACTGCAGCAACCCGTTGAGTTTGGCACTCAAGGGTTAATTTACTTAACCGATACCAGTGTTGACCAAGGCGCATTTTCTTGTGTCCCAGGATTTCATCTCAAGATAGAAGAATGGCTCCGTAGCTCAAACAAGCCCGATATCGAGCTGCAGCAACAGGATTGGAGCAAGTGGCCTATTAAACCCATAGCCGCAAATGCAGGTGATTTAATTATTTGGCACCATGCTTTGCCCCATGGTGCGAGTCCGAATCGAGCCAAGTTACCACGCATGGTGCAATACATTAACTTTTATCCTATGGCTTGCTAATGGTTGATTTTAAAGAACAGGAGCTACGCTATTGGCAATTGTTACATCAACCAGAGTCATTGTTTTTACTGCATCGAGCGAATGATGTGGAGCATTTTATCGTGCTGATGGCTGATTTTCTTGCTTGGCCTGAGCTTAGTTTGGAGCACATGCTCGCATTCATTGCTTTGCAGCAAGAAACCTTTATTCCAGATTTAGATCGCTTCAGCCAAGCCTGGTTCCCTTGTCGTTATCACTCACAACATAAAACGGTCAGTTGGGTTCCCGCACTTCATCAGTTATCCAAGCCTTTCCTAGAGGACGATATCAGTGATGCTCGTCGTTGTTTACTCGCCAGTTTTATTCAACCTAAAACCTTGCTCGAACCCCTATTATCCCAACGGGAAAGTTTGCCTATTGTAAATCCAAGTTTGATGATTTTTCACTGGTCCCGTTGTGGTTCGACGCAAGTGTCGAGCAGCTTTGCCCTGCTCGAAACTTGCCGAGTGCTCTCTGAATCAATGCTATGCAGCGATGTTATGCATGATGACCATTGGCCTTTGGCACTAAAACCTCAGCTCGTCGATTTATGCTTAAGACTACAGGGGCGATTGAGGCTGGGCGAGCGTGAGTTAGTGATCAAGTGGAATGCATGGGATCTGGCTTGCTGGCCGATGTTGCTCGAACTTTACCCTAAGAGCCGAGTGTTATGCTTGATACGCAATCCTAAGGATATTATTGCGTCTCATCAACGAGTTGCTGGGAGACATATGGCTGGAGGGCAAAGTTTACTTCCAACTGAACTGCATACTCAACAGATGAAAAATACGGATACTGAGCCTAGCTTAGATGAATTTCGTACCACCGTTTTACAGTATTTAGCGCAATTATCTGTCGCTTTACATCAATCTTCTCGAGTTATTCTACTGGATTATCATCAATTAAAAGATTTTAAACCCACAACATTCTCTACCATCTTAGGATGGCCACTATCTGAAGGTGAGATTGAGCGCTGGCAACACCATTGGCGTTTTGATGCGAAGCAGCAAGGGCAACTATTTACACCTGTTGTGCCAAATGAGCCCGTCCCAATCCGTGAATGTCAAAGCCCATCGTGGCAGCAATTATTAATCACCTATAACCAACTTTTGCAGCGTTTATATTGGGATAAAAAGGCATGATGCGAGGTGAGTTAAATCTACCAATAGGCTTGAGTGTTAAAGCTGCTAATACAAATGACGACCCATTTATGGCACAGCTTTTTTATTCTACAAAAACGCTTTTTTATGAACTTGGTTTACCCAGTGAAGTCGTTGAAATCATGCTGGAGCAACAATACCGACTACAGCAAGCCTCTTATCGGGAACAATATCCAAATGCCAACACTTATATCTTGTTTTATCACCAGCAAGCCGTAGGAAAAGTGATGCTCGATATCAGTGAGTATAAGATTCATATTGTTGATTTTATTATCATACTAAGTATGCGGGGACGTGGTTTTGGTTCGGCCATTTTAGCGGCCATTAAGCAAGAAGCGATGAAACGCCATTTACCTATCGGTTTATCTGTGGAGAGTGAAAATACTCAAGCTAAAAAGCTTTATCTACAGCATGGGTTTAAGCCCGAAAGTTACTCTGGCGCCTATGAATCTATGCTATGGCGTTAAGTGGAGAGTGATAATTTACACTGATTTATTTTTGTACAATTGTGTTTATTGATTTTTAATGTATGTTTAATTGTAATCAATTTGTTTTGTTTTTGATTTAAGTTATCTAGATAGTCCTCTCATCGTGTGATGTGGATGATGTTGTAATCAGCAAAAGGAACTCGCTGTCGATTAAATGTCGTGAGTAATCATTTCGTTGAAAAACGTTAAATAGACAAAATCGTGATTTTAAGGAGAAAAACAATGTCTGATCCATTTATCGGTCAAATCTCTATGTTCGCTGGTAATTTCGCTCCCCGTGGTTGGGCCTTTTGTGATGGGCAATTATTGTCCGTCTCGCAAAACTCTGCGCTTTTTGCAATTCTAGGCACCACATATGGTGGCAATGGCCAAACGACTTTTGCACTGCCTAACCTACAAGGGCGTGTGCCTGTGCATCAAGGCCAAAGCCCTGGCATGAGTCAATATAACCTAGGACAAACGGGTGGGACTGAAAATGTGACATTGACTGCCAATGAATTACCCGCGCATGTTCATTCCGTGGCACTAAATGGAACAGGAAATACGAGCGTTGCATTTGGAGCTTCCACCGCTAACGGTAATACCGCGATTCCAGGGCCAACCACGGTAGCCGCCAAAGTGGTTAGTGGGCTAACTGCTCTTAATGCTTTTAGCACTACTGCACCAGACACCACACTGTCGCCTGCGACTGCCACCACAACGGTTAACGTAAATGGAAATACTGGTATTGCCGGTAATAATATGCCAGTGCATATCGTACAACCTTACCAAGTTGTTAATTTCATTATTGCTCTTGAGGGGCTTTTCCCTTCTCGTAATTAAATCTGAAACAATATGGTTTAAATCTGTAAGTGCAAATGCGCGCAAGGATTGTGCGCTACTTGTATTTAAAACAAGCTAATTTAGGGGATGTGTCATGCTGCAACATGCTTACAAAATGATTCATGCTTTTAAGCATATTATGACTAGATTCTGTCATTCTTATTTGAAAATGTTCATTGTAGGCAGTTTTTTTGCGATGACCTCCCTCTATGCTAGCGCACAAAACCGTTCTTTTGACTTTACAACTGGTGATACCGTAACGCTGACAAATGCGGGCTCTGCGCTATCTAATCGAACAACATTTACACTGGAGTTTTGGGCCAAATTTACTAACGTCAGTGGGACCATCAATTTAGTGGATTTCACTGGCGGTGGCGGTGCCGATGCCGGTGGCCTCATATTTAACTCAAGTAAACTAACTGTCGATCTTGAGTGTGATTTTGGTTGCCTGACAGAAAGTAATGTGTTGTCGTTAAGCACAGGAACCTGGTATCACATTGCAGTTGTATTTGATAATGGAACTTGGGATTTTTATGTTGATGGCGTCGCACAGGGAATAAACGTTTTAGATCAAGGCGCCCGTAGTAGCGTTCCTAATTATACGGGATTTGGAGTGACCAATCTTGTGTTTGGGTTGCAGAACCACGGAGCGGTAGATGATTTCGTCGGTAGTATCGATGATATACGTATGTGGAGTAGTGCGCGCACGCAAGTGCAGATTCAAAATAACCGCAGTATCGAGTTGGTAGGCAATGAATCCGGCCTGCTGGGGTATTGGAAGCTGAATGAAGCCAGCGGTACGACAGTCAACGATAGCCAGACTAATTCCTCCATGTTAACAGGTACTAGCAGCGGTATCGGGTATAACGCAACGGGTGCATTTGTTACCGATTCTGTCGCCCCTACAGTAAGCTCTATCACAGCCAGCACTGCAAACGGTACTTACAAAGTCGGGGATGTTATTAGTGTAGAGGTTAATTTTGATGAAGCAGTATTGGTGACTGGTACACCTCAACTCACACTTGAAACAGGCACCACTGATCGCACCATTAACTACGCCAGCGGTAGTAACTCCAGTACGTTGACATTCAGTTATACCGTTCAGTCTGGCGATACTTCGGCCGATTTAGATTATGTTGCTACCAATTCATTGATGCTAAATAGTGGCACTATTCGCGACGCGGCAAGTAACAACGCCACCTTGACCTTGCCTTCTCCCGGTGCCGCAAACTCTTTGGGGGCGAATAGAAATATCGTCATCGATGGCGTGGCCCCGACGGTTTCATCTGTTAATGCCAGCACCGCGGACGGTACTTACAAACTGGGCGATATCATTAGTATCCAAGTTAACTTGAGCGAAGTGGTGAGCGTCACTGGTACCCCGCAACTAACGCTGGATACGGGTACAACGGATAGAACGATTGACTACGCAAGTGGTAGTGGTTCCAGTGCGCTGATATTCAACTACACCATTCAGTCCGGCGATACGTCCAGTGACCTAGATTATGCCGCCACTAACTCCTTGGCATTGAATAGCGGAACCATCCGCGATGCCGCTACTAACAATGCGACCCTCACATTGGCGTCCCCTGGCGCAGCTAATTCACTGGGCAATAATAAAGCGCTGGTAGTGGACGGCATTGTGCCCTCTGTGACGAGCACCGCACCTTCGGGTGGTGCAGTATCAACAGATATCAGTGTTGATTTCACCGTTAACTTCAGCGAATCAGTCAACAACATTTCTATCGATGACTTCGCTCTTGACACTAGCGGTGGCGCGACTGGCACTATAGTCAGCGTCTCCGCGAGTTCAGGATCCAGCGTGAATGTGACAGTGAGCGGTATTACGGGTAATGGCACCATCAAACTCAACCTGAATGCATCGACCAATATCAGCGATGCAGCGGGTAACGCTGGCCCTGCAGCCTATACCAGCGGCTCAATTCATACAGTGGCTATCCCGACAGCCCCAGATGCTCCTACTATTGGCGCTGCAACGGCAGGTATTGGGCAGGCCTCTGTGGCTTTTAGCGCACCTGCAAATAATGGAGGCGCTGCCATAACGGGTTATACAGTAACATCTAACCCTGATGGCATTAGTGCTGGTGGTAATGGATTTACAACTTCTCCGATAACGGTAACAGGCCTAACAAATGGTACGGCTTACACCTTTACTGTGACGGCAACTAACACCATTGGAACAAGCTCTGCATCAGGTGCTTCAAATTCAGTAATACCCAAAGTTAACCAGACAATTACTTTTGCTAATCCGGGGGCGCAAAATTTCGGCACTAGTCCGACGTTAACTGCAACATCAGATTCATCGTTAATTGTCAGTTTCAGTTCATCGACACCAGCAGTTTGTACGATTACGAGCAGTGGAACCCTGACCTTTTTGTCAACGGGTTCCTGTACTATCGATACAGATCAGAGTGGTAACGCGAGTACCAATGCTGCAAGCACTGTAAGTCAAACCTTTATGGTGAATGCCGTAGTGCCAAGTGCCCCTACGATTGGCACCGCAACGGCAGGGAATGCCCAGGCATCGGTTAACTTTACTGCGTCCGCAAGTAATGGTGGTGCTGCAGTTACTAGCTATACAGTTACGTCCAACCCCAGTGGTTTTACCGGTACGGGCGTGGGTTCACCCATTTCGGTGATAGGATTAACCAATGGAGTGGCTTATACCTTCACTGTTACCGCGACTAACTCGGCGGGTACAGGTGCTGCATCAGCAGCATCTAATTCAGTCACACCGGCATCACCGCAGACAATTACCTTCGCCAATCCAGGGGCGCAGAATTTTGGTACCTCGCCAACCTTGACGGCGACATCAGACTCAGGATTAACCCCGACCTTTACTTCATCAACCACAGGAGTGTGTACTATCTCTTCTGGCGGGTTATTAAACTTCGTTTCCGTGGGTACTTGCACTATCAATGCCGATCAAGCGGGCGATAGCAGCTATTTGGCAGCGACGACTGTCAGCCGCTCATTTAGTATCAGTGCGGTTGTACCGGGTGCACCAACTGCAGCGAGTGCGACTGCTGGCGATACTCAAGCCAGTGTGACCTTTAGTGCGCCAATTTTTACCGGTGGTGCAGCTATTACTGGTTATACAGCAACGTCAAATCCCGGTGGCTTCACTGGGGCGAGTGCTAGCTCACCGCTGACAGTAACTGGTCTTACTAATGGTGTAGCATATACATTTACCGTCACGGCTACTAACTCGGTGGGGACGGGAGCCGCTTCTACTGCAACTAGCTCTACCACGCCTAAAGCGATACAAACCATCACTTTTGCAGACCCTGGTGCTCAAAGTTTTGGTACCGCACCGACGCTCATTGCGTCAGCAAGCTCAGGCTTAACAGTGACTTTTACATCATCTACTACAGGAGTTTGTACTATTACCGCTGGTGGCGCCTTAACGTTCGGTAGCACTGGCACCTGTACCATTGATGCTAATCAAGCGGGAGATGGCAGTTACTTAGCTGCGGCTCAGGTGAGTCGCTCATTCACTGTGAATGCTGTCGTTCCTGGCGTGCCAACCATAGGAGCGGCTAGTGCAGGTGACAGCCAAGCGAGTGTGAGTTTTACCGCTCCGATATTCAATGGTGGTTCGTCAATCACGGGGTACACAGTGACCTCAAGCCCAGGTGGTTTCCACGCTTCGGGGGCAGCTTCCCCTATTACAGTAACAGGGCTTGCAAACGGTAGTCCTTATACCTTTAATGTCGTAGCAACGAACGCGATTGGCAGCAGTAGTGCGTCAGTGGCGAGTAACTCGGTAACGCCAAATGGCGCCCCAGTCATTAGTGGTACGCCGACCTTAAGTGTTAATCAAGATGTGTCGTATCAGTTTACGCCTACAGCGTCTGACTCTGTGGGAGATGTACTTAGCTTTAGTATTGCTAATAAACCTGCATGGGCGACATTTAACACAACAACAGGAACGCTGTCAGGTACTCCCTCTAATCAAGATGTTGGTGTAACTAACGGGATTATTATCAGTGTTTCTGATGGTGCTTTGTCTGCTAGTTTACCCGCATTTAATTTAAGTGTAGTGAACATCAACGATGCGCCGACTATCAGTTCAACAGCCATCACAGCTGCCACTCAAGATGCGGCGTACAGCTACAACTTTGCGGCCGCAGATACTGATGTGGGCGATGTGCTGACATTGAGCGCGGTGACTAAACCAAGCTGGTTGAGCTTCAATGCGGCTACGGGCGTGTTAAGTGGTACGCCAAGCAATGCCGATGTGGGCAGCCATGCGGTGACACTGAAAGTCACCGACACGGACGGCTTAACAGCAGAGCAAAGCTTCAGCATCACGGTCACTAACGTCAACGATGCGCCGACCATCAGTTCAACGGCCATCACAGCTGCCACTCAAGATGCGGCGTACAGCTACACCTTTGCGGCTGCGGATACCGATGTGGGTGACACCTTAACCTTAAGCGCCGTGACCAAACCGAGTTGGTTGAGCTTCAATGCGGCTACTGGATTGTTAAGCGGTACGCCAAGCAATGCCGATGTGGGTGCACACCCCGTGACATTGCGGGTGACGGACACGGACGGCTTAACGGCAGAGCAAAGCTTCAGCATCACAGTGACCAACGTCAACGATGCACCGACCATCAGTTCAACGGCCATCACAGCTGCCACTCAAGATGCGGTGTACAGCTATAGCTTTGCGGCGAGTGATACCGATGTGGGCGATGTACTGACATTGAGCGCGGTGACTAAACCAAGCTGGTTGAGCTTCAATGCGGCTACGGGCGTGTTAAGTGGCACGCCCAGCAATGCCGATGTGGGCGCGCACCCCGTGACACTGCGGGTGACGGACACGGATGGCTTAACCGCTGACCAGTCCTTTAGCATTACCGTGACCAACGTCAATGACGCACCGACCATCAGTTCAACAGCCATCACTGCAGCCACTCAAGATGCGGCTTACAGCTACACCTTTGCGGCGAGTGATACCGATGTGGGCGATGTACTGACATTGAGCGCGGTGACTAAACCAAGCTGGTTGAGCTTCAATGCGGCTACGGGCGTGTTAAGTGGCACGCCCAGCAATGCCGATGTGGGCAGTCATGCGGTGACACTGAAAGTCACCGACACGGACGGCTTAACGGCAGAGCAAAGCTTCAGTATTACCGTGACCAACGTCAATGATGCGCCGACCATCAGTTCAACGGCCATCACTGCCGCCACTCAAGATGCGGCGTACAGCTACACCTTCGCGGCTGCGGATACTGATGTGGGTGACACCTTAACCTTAAGCGCGGTGACCAAACCGAGTTGGTTGAGCTTCAATGCGGCTACTGGATTGTTAAGTGGCACGCCCAGCAATGCCGATGTGGGTGCACACCCTGTGTTACTGCGAGTGACGGATGCGGATGGCTTAACCGCTGACCAGTCCTTTAGCATTACCGTGACCAACGTCAATGACGCACCGACCATCAGTTCAACGGCCATCACTGCCGCCACTCAAGATGCGGCATACAGCTACACCTTTGCGGCGAGTGATACCGATGTGGGCGACACCTTAACCTTAAGCGCGGTGACCAAACCGAGTTGGTTGAGCTTCAATACGACTTCAGGCGTGTTAAGTGGCACGCCAGGCAATGCCGATGTGGGCAGCCATGTCGTGTTACTGCGAGTGACGGACACGGACGGCTTAACGGCAGAGCAAAGCTTCAGCATCACGGTGACCAACGTCAACGATGCACCGACGATTAGTTCAACGGCCATCACAGCTGCCACTCAAGATACCGCGTACAGCTACACCTTTGCGGCGAGTGATACCGATGTGGGCGATGTACTGACATTCAGCGCGGTGACCAAACCGAGTTGGTTGAGCTTCAATACGACTTCAGGCGTGTTAAGTGGCACGCCAGGCAATGCCGATGTGGGCAGCCATGTCGTGTTACTGCGAGTGACGGACACGGATGGCTTAACGGCAGAGCAAAGCTTCAGCATTACCGTGACCAACGTCAATGACGCACCGACGATTAGTTCAACGGCCATCACAGCTGCCACTCAAGATGCGGTGTACAGCTACACCTTTGCGGCGAGTGATACCGATGTAGGCGACACCTTAACCTTAAGCGCGGTGACTAAACCAAGCTGGTTGAGCTTCAATGCGGCCACTGGATTGTTAAGTGGCACGCCTAGCAATGCCGATGTGGGCAGTCATGCGGTGACACTGAAAGTCACCGACACGGACGGCTTAACGGCAGAGCAAAGCTTCAGCATTACCGTGACCAACGTCAACGATGCGCCGACGATTAGTTCAACAGCTATCACTGCCGCCACTCAAGATGCGGCGTACAGCTATAGCTTTGCGGCGAGTGATACCGATGTGGGTGACACCTTAACCTTAAGCGCGGTGACTAAACCAAGCTGGTTGAGCTTCAATGCGGCCACTGGATTGTTAAGTGGCACGCCTAGCAATGCCGATGTGGGCAGTCATGCGGTGACACTGAAAGTCACCGACACGGACGGCTTAACGGCAGAGCAAAGCTTCAGCATCACGGTGACCAACGTCAACGATGCACCGACGATTAGTTCAACGGCCATCACAGCTGCCACTCAAGATACCGCGTACAGCTACACCTTTGCGGCGAGTGATACCGATGTGGGCGATGTACTGACATTCAGCGCGGTGACCAAACCGAGTTGGTTGAGCTTCAATACGACTTCAGGCGTGTTAAGTGGCACGCCAGGCAATGCCGATGTGGGCAGCCATGTCGTGTTACTGCGAGTGACGGACACGGATGGCTTAACGGCAGAGCAAAGCTTCAGCATTACCGTGACCAACGTCAATGACGCACCGACGATTAGTTCAACGGCCATCACAGCTGCCACTCAAGATGCGGTGTACAGCTACACCTTTGCGGCGAGTGATACCGATGTGGGCGATGTACTGACATTCAGCGCGGTGACTAAACCAAGTTGGTTGAGCTTCAATGCTGCCACTGAATTGTTAAGTGGCACGCCCAGCAATGCCGATGTGGGCGCACACCCCGTGACATTGCGGGTGACGGACACAGACGGCTTAACGGCAGAGCAAAGCTTCAGCATCACGGTGACCAACGTCAACGATGCACCGACGATTAGTTCAACGGCGATGACTGCCGCCACCCAAGATGTGGCGTACAGCTATACCTTTGCGGCTGCGGATACCGATGTGGGCGATGTACTGACATTCAGCGCGGTGACTAAACCAAGTTGGTTGAGCTTCAATGCTGCCACTGGATTGTTAAGTGGCACGCCCAGCAATACCGATGTGGGCGCGCATCCCGTGTTACTGCGGGTGACGGACACAGACGGCTTAACCGCTGACCAGTCCTTCAGCATTACCGTGACCAACGTCAACGATGCACCGACGATTAGTTCAACGGCCATCACTGCAGCCACTCAAGATGCGGCGTACAGCTACACCTTTGCGGCGAGTGATACCGATGTGGGCGACACCTTAACCTTAAGCGCGGTGACTAAACCAAGTTGGTTGAGCTTCAATGCTGCCACTGGCTTGTTAAGTGGCACGCCAGGCAATGCGGATGTGGGCGCACACCCCGTGACATTGCGGGTGACAGACACGGACGGCTTAACCGCTGACCAGTCCTTTAGCATCACGGTGACCAACGTCAATGATGCGCCGACCATCAGTTCAACGGCCATCACAGCTGCCACTCAAGATGCGGCGTACAGCTACACCTTTGCGGCGAGTGATACCGATGTGGGCGATGTACTGACATTGAGCGCGGTGACTAAACCGAGTTGGTTGAGCTTCAATGCGGCCACTGGATTGTTAAGCGGCACGCCAAGCAATGCCGATGTGGGCAGTCATGCGGTGACACTGAAAGTCACCGACACGGACGGCTTAACGGCAGAGCAAAGCTTCAGCATCACGGTGACCAACGTCAACGATGCGCCGACGATTAGTTCAACGGCCATCACTGCTGCCACTCAAGATGCGGCGTACAGCTACAACTTTGCGGCGAGTGATACCGATGTGGGCGATGTACTGACATTCAGCGCGGTGACTAAACCAAGTTGGTTGAGCTTCAATACGACTTCAGGCGTGTTAAGTGGCACACCCAGCAATGCCGATGTGGGCAGCCATGTCGTGTTACTGCGAGTGATGGACACGGATGGCTTAACCGCTGACCAAAGTTTCAGCATTACCGTGACCAACGTTAACGATGCGCCGACCATTAGTTCAACGGCCATCACTGCCGCCACTCAAGATGCGGCGTACAGCTACACCTTCGCGGCTGCGGATACCGATGTGGGCGATGTACTGACATTCAGCGCGGTGACTAAACCAAGCTGGTTGAACTTCAATATGACTTCAGGCGTGTTAAGTGGCACGCCAGGCAATGCCGATGTGGGCGCGCACCCTGTGTTACTGCGGGTGACGGACACGGATGGCTTAACGGCTGACCAGTCCTTTAGCATTACCGTGACCAACGTCAATGATGCACCTGTAGCGACAAGTTCAACTGTGACGTTAGAGGAAGATGGTTCTGTGACGATCACCCTTGCGGCAGAGGATGTGGATAATGATCCGCTCACCTATGAAGTGGTGAGTCAGCCAGAATCCGGCACCTTAGAGCAACATGGCACTGTTTGGTTATATACCCCTGAGAAGGATTTCAATGGAACAGACGTGTTTAGCTTTATTGCTAAGGATGCCGAGCTGAGTTCAGAGCCTGCAACAATCACGATTAACGTCACGGCAGTGAATGATGATCCGCAGGCGGTTGATGACGACTACACATTAACAAGTACCGCCAACGATATTTATGCGCTTGCGGTGCTCGCGAACGATGTTGATGTCGATGGTGATACCTTAACGATTGATGGTGCGGCTGCGGATATCGGCAGTGTGCAAATCACCAGTGAGGGCTTGAGCTTTACTGCGCCTGAAGCGTATGTCGGGCCTGTGGCGCTTCGCTATACCATCAGTGATGGTAACAAGGGGCGTGCAAGTGCCAAAGTGAATGTACTGATTGAAGGCGCGGAGTCGGAAAATCAGCCAGTGATCACTTTGCCAGACGATGTCGATATGAATGCGACGGGCCTATTTACTCGCGTTAAACTTGGTTTCGCGAAAGCGGTCGATCGTAATGGTCATCCATTGCCAGTTTCTCTGGTGAATAAGAGTCTGTTCTTCGCACCAGGCAGCTACTTAGCTTACTGGCAAGCTGTAGATCGCGATGGTAATAAGGCGATCAAGGCTCAAAAAGTGAAAGTACATCCACTGATTTCCTTGAGTAAAGATCAGCTTGTGGGTGAGGGCAATGAGGTAGTGGTGAGTGTGTACCTTAATGGCGTCGCACCCGTATATCCACTTTCTGTGCCTTATACCGTTTCAGGCTCTGCAGGTAGCAGTGATCATGATTTGGTTGATGGGGTGGTCGAGGTGACATCGGGTCAACAAGCTGAGATCCGCTTTAGAACCTTTGAAGATGGTGAGGTCGAAGGGGATGAGGATGTGCTGATTAGTCTAGACCCTAGCTTGAACTTGGGCAGTAAGCAGCAAACTCAGGTGCTCATCACCGAAGCGAATATTGCGCCTAAGGTGACGTTGGATGTTACCCAAGCGGGAGCGCACCAATTTATCGTGGCGCAAAATGGCGGTGATGTACGCATTAATGCTGATATCAGTGACGCGAATATGCAGGATAGCTTAACGTCAACATGGGCAAGCGGTTCGCTGAACTTACAATCCGATGATGCGGGTATGTTCTTCTCTCCAGTATCTGTCCTGCCGGGCATTTATCCTGTGAGTGTGACTGTCACTGATAATGGTTTGCCAGCGCTGTCTACCACAGAGAAAGTCTACATTGTTGTGCGTTCAAGCTTACCTGTATTGACTGGCGCAGACACGGACGGTGATTTGATCCCTGATGTTCAAGAAGGCTTTACCGATACGGATGGTGACGGTATTCCTGATTATTTGGATGCGGTCAACGACTGTAACATTATGCCTGAAGGTGAATTGCAGCCTGTGTACTTCTTGGCTGAGGGTCAGGCTGGGGTATGTTTGCGTTTAGGCGATATTGCTCTCAGACAAGGACAAACGGGCATGCAACTGTTACCTACTTTGGTGCCTGAAGACAGCATCGCGGCCAATGTCGGCGGTATTTTTGACTTCGTAGCGACGGGATTACCACAACAAGGACAGAGTTACAGTCTAGTGATGCCACAGCGCTCACCGATCCCTGCGAATGCGGTTTATCGTAAGTATCAAGCACAAAATGGTTGGAAAGATTTTGTGATTGATGCGCGTAACAGTGTCGCTAGTAGTGAAGGTGAGCGTGGTTTCTGTCCTCCACCGGGAGACAGCCGTTGGACTGCGGGATTAACGGAAGGTCATTGGTGTGCACAGTTAACCCTAGAGGATGGCGGTCCAAACGATGACGATGGCGTCGCTAACCGTACTATCGTCGATCCAAGTGGCGTGTCCGTGATACTCAATGGCAACCATTTACCTGTGGCAAACCCGGATACCGCCTCTTTACCTTGGAATCAGAGTCTCGATATCGATGTACTCGCCAATGATACCGATAGCGATGGTGATGCGCTGACCGTCACGCAAGTGACCAGCGAGTTCGGCACCGCCGTCATCTTGGCTAATCAGCAGCTAAGTTACACGCCAGCAACCGATTTCATCGGTACGGATGTGCTGGTGTATAGCATTACCGATGGTAAAGGTGGCACTGCGAGTACTGAGTTGACTGTGGTAGTGAGTGGCAATACCGCACCAACGACAGTCAACGACAGCGCCGCAACCGACGATAGAACGAGCTTGCTACTCGATGTGCTGAGTAACGACAGTGATCCAGACGGTAATGTTTTAACTTTAGTCAGCGCTACCGCGCAGCAAGGGGCTGTGTCAGTGGAGTCGAACAAGCTGCGTTATATCCCTAAAGCGGGATTCGATGGCGTCGATACCATGACGTATCAGATTAGCGATGGGTTGGGCGGAGAGGCAACAGGGCAAGTGTTCATTACCGTTAAGGCCTATCAAGAAGTGGTGATTGATAACAAATCGGGAGGAGGTAGCATGTCCTTGTGGGCATTAGGATTGATTATTACGGCGGGTTTAATCCGCCGCCGTGAATTACATAAAGCGCTCTTGGGGGCAGTGGTGCTCGCAGGCACAGTGAATCAAGCGAATGCAGCTGATAACTGGTATGTCGAGGGCTTTGTCGGGCAAGCTCAGGTTGATAGCAGCAGACGAGATTTACAGCCACAGACTGCAGCTGGCGTAGTGACATCGGTTGATGACAAAGATACCGCGTTTGGCTTAAGTGTGGGTTATCAATGGACTCCCATGGTGGCAATCGAATTAGGCTATGCTGACTTTGGTAATGGGAGTGCGCGGATTGAAGGCGCGAGTCTGACTCCGGCGCAATACCATGAGCAGGTAAAAGCCGTGACCCCCGTATTGGCCGATGGCGTGATGCTGGGATTGCGTTTTACCTTACTGCAGCATGATGCTTGGCGGTTTGAAGTGCCTATCGGATTGTTTAGATGGCAAGCGGATATCAGTAGCACTATGGGCAATAGCCGTTTAACCACTGAACTCGATGGCACTGATTGGTATGCCGGTGTACGGTTTAGCTATCAAGTGAGCGACGCTTGGTCAGTTGGCTTGGGGTATCAGTATGTGGATATTGAGCCGAATGACTTCCTCAGTTACCAGCTCAATTTACGTTATCAATTCTAAGCGTAAACCAAACTAAAAGGGGCTTTGCCCCTTTTTACTATTTATAAACTGCAGAATTTTTTAGGCATACTTTGATGCAGTTCACTTAGGCTGAGCTTGGTTTGTGATGTATCTCGCAAAGAATTTACAGCTTGTCTTTAGGTGTATGCAATAAATTCAGGTTGTAGATTAAAGACAGGATAGTAAGATTGTCACTTACCTTATTTAATTTATCGCTTTTTTATCCAGAGGCAGTTATGTCGCAGCGGCAGAATAAGCCGGAAATATTGCATACCGAAGTTGTCGCGAAAAGCCGATTATTTCAAATTGAGCAAGTGCATCTTAAGTTCTCAAATGGTGTCGAACGCCAATACGAGCGTATGAAAGGCGGCAGCCGTGGCGCTGTGATGATAGTGCCTATTCATCAAGGGCAAATGCTACTGGCGCGCGAATATGCTGCCGGAACCGATAATTACGAGCTCGGTTTTCCTAAAGGTCTTATCGACCCTGGTGAATCGCCAATCGAAGCCGCTAACCGTGAATTGCAGGAAGAAATTGGCTTTGGGGCGAATAAGCTCACGCTATTGAAAGAACTTAGCCTAGCGCCGGGGTATTTCTCCAGTAAGATGCAAATTTTTCTTGCAGAAGATCTGTATGAGAGTCGCCTTGAAGGTGATGAGCCAGAGCCCATTGATGTGGTGCCTTGGGCGCTCGCCGATTGGGAGGCCTTGCTCGATGATGTCGATTTTTCCGAATCCCGTAGTGTGAGTGCGTTGTTTTTAGCGCAAAAATATTTATACCTAAACAGTCAGAAGATGCAGGGTTTAGCGGGCATTTAACGCACTGAAACTCGTGTATTCAGGTAGCTTGGGTATATACCTTAAATAATCTTTTTCCTTTTAAGCGTTCAAAGCTGGAACGCTTGCAAAACATTCGCGAACTTTGCGATTGGAGTTGTTATGAAGCCAGAAGAGTTGATCGACGAAGTTATTGCAATTGCGACCGATGCCGGGATAACTATCCGTGACATTTATCTCAAAGGTAATTTTGAGCGAGAAATGAAGTCTGACAATACCCCTGTCACTTCCGCAGATTTAGCGGCGAACAAGATCATTTGTGACCGATTAACTGCTTTAACGCCTGATATTCCTGTGTTATCTGAAGAGGCTGCCGACATTCCGCTGAGCGTGCGTGAATCTTGGAAGCGCTATTGGTTGGTCGATCCACTCGATGGCACGGGTGAGTTTATTGCCGGCAGTGGTGATTTTTCGGTGATTATTGCACTGGTGGAGCACAATCGTCCCGTGATGGGCGTGGTGTATGTGCCTATGACGCAAGTGTGTTATTACGCGATTGCAGGTTTAGGGGCATACAAACGCACGGACAAACAGGAAGTGCGGATCAGCAGTCGCCAAATCGAGCACCGTGAAAAGGTCTCCCTAAGATTGGCCGTGAGTCGCCGTCAGGATCCTCAATCTGTATTGACCCTGTTCAACCACCCTAAACATTGCGAGCTCGTGGTGATGGGCGGCGCAGCGTTAAAGAGTTGTCTTGTCGCCGAAGGTCGAGCCGATTGTTATGTGCGAGTTGGCCCAACGGGCGAGTGGGATACGGGAGCGGCGCAAATCATAGTCGAAGAGGCGGGTGGACAGTTGATGGATACTGAGCTGCAACCGTTAACCTACAATGAGCGCGAGACTTTAGAAAACCCTAACTTTATCGTAGTGGGCGCACCCAACTTAGAGTGGGATAAGATTTTAATAGGTGAATAATTTTCGAATGCAGTCTATACGTCCGGTATTAAAGTCAGAGTTATTCGCGGTTTATCAGCTTGAGCAGGCCATTTTTGGCGAACATAGTTATCCCGATTTTTTCTTCCGTCAGGGATTTGATTGTTGGCCAGAGCAATTTTTAGTTGCCGTGGATGAAGATAATCTGCTGCAAGGTTATTTGCTCAGCGCCCAGAGTAGCGATCCTACCTGTATGTGGATTTTATCTGTTGCAGTAAGTGAAGATGCTCGCGGAAAGGGATTAGGCAAACGTTTGATGCAGCAGTGTTTAGCTGAGTTGCCTGCCGCTGTTGAGCGGGTGTGTTTAACGGTTGACCCGAGTAATCCTGCCCATGGCTTATATCAGCATTTAGGTTTCGTTGATTCGGCTTTTGAGGCCGATTATTTTGGCGCTGGCGCAGATAGAGTTGTGATGACTTATCGCAAGTCTTAAACCTCGCTCTCATCTTTGAACCAAAAATTAGCCTCAAATAAAAACAGCTTTGAATTAAGAATGATTTTTAAATCAAAATAAAAAACGGCGTGCTTACTGAGCACGCCGTTTTTTTATGCTCTTTTAGGTGGTGTAATCCTACAGATCCCGTTCTGCTTACTGAGGGAGTCTAATTCGAGTGTCTAGCTTTATCTATGTTCTTCAATGATATCCTTCACTATTTACCCGCGGCTGTACGTAAAATAAACTTATTTTGAACGTTGTTTTTTATTTTAACTGCTGTTAGTCTCTTGCTATCCAATAGGGAGTGAGAGCTATGGCTAGACGAAAAGAACACAGCCATGATGAAATTCGCGTGATGGCAATACAAACGGCAACTGAGTTACTGACCGAGCAAGGTGTTGTCGGGCTCAGTTTGCGCAAAGTGGCCAGCCAAATTGGCTATGTCCCTAGTACCTTGATCAATATTTTCGGCAGTTATAACTATTTGCTGCTGGCCGTTTCTGAGGCAACGCTTAGGGCTTTACATGACAGATTAGCGGGTGTTTACGCGGTTGACAGTTTGCGTAAAATCATTGCAATGGCGTGGGAGTATAGTCAATTCGCCCATGAACAGCGCCAAGCTTTCAAACTGGTTTTTGAGTTGCAATTACTCGATTCTGAGCCGCTGCCGCAATCACAAGGACAGTTGATTGCAGGGTTATTCACACTGATTGAACGTGAGTTAGCGCAGCTCTTCCCAGAGGCGACACCGGGGCAGCATCTCAGTATGAGCCGTGTGTTGTGGGGGGGGATTCATGGGTTAACTGCTTTGTCCCTCGATAATAAGCTCTTTGCTGAATCGTTATCACTGCGGGATTTACTCGAGAGCCATGTGCAGGCTTATCTACAAGGAATGGGTTACCAGAGGGAACTATCATGTTGCTAACAAAACGTTTTTTACCTTATTTTGCGACTCAGTGCCTCGGCGCCTTGAATGACAATATCTATAAAAATGTATTGCTGCTGTTAGTGACCTTCAGCCAAGTCAAAGACTTACCCATAAGCGTCGATATGTTTGTGAATTTAGCCGCTGGGGTGTTCATCCTGCCGTTTTTCCTGTTTTCGGCCCACGCAGGTGTGGTTGCCGATAATATGGATAAGGCCAAACTTATCCGTCGATTGAAATTACTCGAAGTTATTATCATGTCCTGTGCCGCTATCGCGATAGTGAGTGAGAACTACATGATGATGTTATTACTGTTATTTTTAACAGGTAGTCAGTCGGCTTATTTCGGCCCGGTCAAATATTCCTTGTTACCCCAAGCGTTGAAAGAGGACGAGTTAGTCACAGGCAATGCGTGGGTTGAAATGGGCACTTTTCTCTCTATTCTGGTCGGCACGTTAAGTGCGGGGATCTTAGTTTCTGAAGTCAACGGTACGCTTTGGGCTGCCATTACCGTCGCCGTATTGGCCTTAGCAGGATACTTGTCGAGTCGGGCTATTCCTGCTTTACCACCGCAGGGCGTCATTGAAAAAATACGTTTCAGGCCGTTATCGGGCACTTGGCGCAGTATTAAAAAAGCCCGTCAAACACCTTCAATCTGGATGGCGATCCTCGCTATCAGTTGGTTTTGGTTTTTAGGCGCGACCTATCTGACTCAATTCCCTAACTTTGCCAAGCTGCATCTGCATTCAGGCGCGACTGTGGTGTCGTTATTGTTGGGCATGTTTTCCATCGGGATTGCCGTTGGCTCCTTCGTCTGTGAACGTTTTTCCTACGGTCATGTGGAACTCGGTTTGCTGCCATTTGGGGTGCTGGGATTAACTATCTTTGGTGTCGATTTGCTTTGGGCTATTCCACCTGCGCCAGTGGATGCTGGTTTTGTTTATGGATTAAAAGCCTTTATTGCCGAGTCGCAACATTATCGGGTGATGCTAGATTTCTTTATGATCGGCGTTAGCGGCGGGCTGTTCATCGTCCCCTTATACGCCTTTATTCAATCGCGTTCGGCTAAGGGTGAATGTGCTCAGGCGATTGCTGCCAATAACATTATGAACTCTCTGTTTATGGTGGCTTCGGCGCTGTTATCTATGTTGCTGCTGGGCGTAGCGGGTTGGACGATTCCGCAGTTATTCCTGCTGCTTGCCGTAATGAACTTTGTCGTCGCCCTTTATGTTTATTCGCAAGTGCCAGAATTTACTCAGCGATTTATCAGTTACTTACTTAGCCATGTTATGTACCGCGTGACTGTAACTGGCCGTGAAAAAATTCCGAAGGAAGGGGCTGGCATTATAGTCTGTAACCATGTGAGTTATGTGGATGCCTTGATTATTATGGGAGCCTCGACACGGCCAATCCGCTTTGTGATGGATAAATCCATTAGCGAAATTCCTCTGCTGAAGTATGTGTTCCGCCACGCTGGGGTGATCCCTATCTGTTCGCCTAAGCAAAGTGAAGAGACCTATAATCGTGCCTTCGAGGCAATTCATGAGGCGCTCGCCAATGGTGAGTTGGTGTGCATTTTCCCTGAAGGGCGACTCACACCTGACGGTGAACTTGGCGATTTTCGTCCCGGAATCGATAAGATCTTAGCCAGAGATCCTGTGCTTGTTATTCCAATGGCATTACACGGATTATGGGGGTCTTACTTTAGCCACAAGGGCGGACATGCCTTAGCTAAAATGCCCAAGCGTTTTTGGTCAAGGGTGTCGGTGGATTTAACGGATGCCGTCGATGGCAAGCTTGTGAATAAGGATTCTTTGCGAGTCCAAGTGGCGAGCCTGCTGGGTAAGTCTTAAATCCGTTATGGCAGTATGAAATAAAATGATAACCGCGAAGCTAATGTTCGCGGTTATCTTATTTTAGGGTGGCGATTTATCGTGTCTGATAGCTATCCAGCCACTCATGCATGGCTTGGTGCGAACCTTTAAAGAGCACCCGTTCCGACTTTTTATCTAATTGGTATAGGTACATAGGGTCGTAATACTTATGTAATAACAGGTTTATCCAAACTAAGTGCAGCGAAGTGTCATTCTGGTTGATTTGCTGATCGAGTGCTTGTTGCATCAAATCTTGCAGTTCTTGATGTTGTTTCCCGCCTAAACGTTTACGAATACTCACTAAACTTTGCAATAGATAGTCGCTAAATGTCGCAAAACCCGCTTCTGCCCCTAGGCGTTCACAGAAGCCGCTATACATTTTATGCACATATTCATCGCGTAAGCGTTCGAGCCTCACATCGTCCGACTCTTCTAGCACTAAGACATTGGCGGCTTGCATTGCATTGTAAAATGTCTGCGGCAGCGCCGAACGCCCAATCAGGAAGCTTTCATCTTCGAGCAGTAAACAGGCAACACCGCTCGTTTGGTGCTGTAGCAAGGCAATGGCAAGCTGATTTTCAAAGTTAATCTGCGTCGGCTGTGGGTCGATATTCTTCCCAAAGCTAGAGCCTCTATGATTGGCTATCCCTTCAAGATCAACCGCTTCTTTACGCAGCAATAAGAAATCGGTTTTACCGCAGCCCGTCATCCCGCTCAAACTCAATAACGGCTGCTGAGCTGGTGCCGCTTCAATCACGCCAATCAGATATTGGCGCATAGCCTTATAGCCACCCTGAATGTAAGGGACTTCTACACCGGCTTCTTTGAGCCATTGTTGCGTGAGTTGCGAGCGTAAGCCGCCACGAAAGCAATAAAGGTAGGCGTTGGGGTTGGCTTTCACATAGCTTGCCCAAGCCTCGATTCTCTGTTGCTTGATGGGGCCATTAACCAGTGAATGACCCAATGCAATCGCGGCTTGCTGACCTGATTGTTTATAACAAGTGCCGACTTTTTCCCTTTCACTATCCAGCATCAAGGGTAAGTTGGTCGAGTTGGGAAACGCACCTCGAGTAAACTCTATGGGGGCTCGCACATCCATGATGGGGTGTTGATTGAGGAAAATTTCCCGATATTGTTCTGCAGCGACGATCGCGTTTAGCATCAGTACAACACCACATTCGCTTCAGTGGTGGGTGTTTCCAGTGATCCAATGCAAATTGGGGCGATGTGATGCGCATCGAGTAGAGCAATCAATTCCGCTTCGGCTTCGGCCGATACGGCAACTAACAGACCACCACTGGTTTGCGGATCGCACAGAATCGCTTTTTGATGCTCGCTGAGCTCGGGGAGATGCTCGCCATAACTGTCGTAATTTCGGTGAGTCCCGCCAGGAACGCAACCTAAGGCTAAGTAATCTAAGGCGCGTGGTAGTAACGGCACCGCATCAAATTTGAGTTTTGCCGTGAGCTTGGCACCTTGGCACATTTCGAGTAAGTGTCCCGCCAGTCCAAATCCTGTGACATCGGTCAGGGCGTTTACACCGCTAATTTTGGCAATCGTGGTGCCTATAGTATTCAGCTGACACATAGCATTAACCGCAATGTGACTGTCTTCATCTTGGAGTTTTTTCTGTTTTTGCGCTGTGGTTAAAATGCCAATGCCGATAGGCTTAGTAAGATATAAACGATCGCCCGCTTTAGCAGTGTCATTTTGTTTTAAGTCAGTTAACGCAATTTGTCCTGTCACTGCGAGCCCAAAAATCGGTTCAGGCGCATCTATGCTGTGGCCACCGGCTAGCATGATCCCTGCTTCCATACAGGCTTGTCTGCCGCCATCGACCACTTGTTGTGCGACTTCTGCAGGTAGCTTATTGATTGGCCAGCCTAAAATAGCGATCGCCATGATAGGCGTGCCGCCCATGGCATAAATATCACTGATCGCATTAGTCGCAGCGATGCGGCCAAAGGTGAAGGGATCGTCAACAATCGGCATGAAAAAATCGGTAGTGCTGATGATGCCTATGTCGTCATTGAGTTTATACACTGCGGCATCGTCACGGCTTTGATTGCCGACCAGCAGATTAGGATCAGTAAACACGGGTAACTGCGAGGCCAAGATAGTGCTGAGCACTTTAGGGGATATCTTGCAGCCACAACCTGCACCATGACTATATTCTGTTAGTTTGATTGATTCTGGGAGTGTAACTGGGGAATCTGACATGATCTCAACAGCCTATTTAAGTGATTAAGGCATCATCATAATCAGATACGGCCACCATGCAAGGTGGCCGTATGACTTTCGGGCAGAATTGTGGTTTAGCTATAAGTTGCGGTTAGGCTGCGCCAATGTTTTTGCTGGACTAAGAAACGCGCTTTTAGCTCTTCAACTTGCTGCAATAGCTGCTGATCGACAAGTTGCTTGCGCTTGGCCTCAAGCAAGGTTTTCTTTGCTTGATAGTAATCCATTAAGTGCAGCTTGAGTAATTCATACTCAGCTTGGACTTTTTCAATAATTTCATCGGCATTGGGTAAGTGCACGACTTTGTTCTTGGTCCGCAGCAGCTGCATCTGCAAGCGTGCGCTCTCGATACGTTCCTGTGGACTCGTACGCAAGTCCTTGGCTAACCCCAACCAAGATAATGACTTAATCAACCATTTAGTTGGATCGTAGTGCCACCATTTAATGCCATTACGATAGTCATTTTCGAAGATGTGATGGAAATTATGGTAACCCTCACCGTAGGTCAACATGGCTAGAAAGCCATTATCGCGGGCAGTGTTCTTATCGGTATAAGGCTGGCTGCCCCACACGTGGGCTAAAGAGTTGATGAAGAAAGTGCAGTGATGCACAACCACTAAACGCAGTAAACCCGCCATCAATAACATAGACAGTACATCGCCGTTCAGCCAGCCGAGCAGGGCAGGCAGTCCAATGTTCATCAGTAATACGAGTGCGAGGTAATGTTTGTGTTGCCACATAACGATACGGTCATTTTGCAGATCGCGCACATTTTGATAATCATGATAGCGTTGCGACTGATACTCACGCAGCATCCAACCGATATGGCTGTACCAGAATCCCATTTTGGCTGAGTACGGGTCTTTGTCGTTATCATCTACGTGCTTGTGGTGGATTCGATGATCGGAAGCCCAGTGTAATGCACTGTTTTGTAATGCTAAAGCACCGCCGAGTGCATACATAAACCGCACGGCTGGATGGGCTTTATAGGCCTTGTGTGACCAAAGTCTGTGATAACCTGCGGTGATCGACAAACCACTGGCAAAGGCTAAGACAATAAAAGCGATCCATTCACTGGCGCCATAGCCGTGAACAATACCGCGCCACGGAACTAAGATCACCGCACTGAGGAAAGTGATGGCAAACAGACTGACATTAAGCCAGATGATAGGGGGTTTTTTCATTATAGGTTTCCAAAATTCGCTTTTGAGCGTACATCTGTAAGCTAATTTAGCCTAGCTATATTGTTTGGTCAAGGACGATGGGGCTGTGTTTAATGCCTAAAAGCGGTATTATCGCGTCATTACATTCAGTTAGCGGATTTAAGAATGGGTATTCGAGCACAGCAAAAAGAGAAAACTCGTCGAGCTTTAGTCGATGCGGCCTTTAATCAGCTAAGTGCTGAGCGCAGCTTCTCAAGTCTGAGTTTGCGAGAGGTTGCTCGGGAAGCCAATATCGCGCCGACATCTTTTTATCGCCATTTTAAAGATATGAACGAACTCGGTCTCACTATGGTGGACGAGGGCGGATTAACACTCAGACAGATGATGCGAAAAGGCCGTCAGCGAGCCGAAGCCGGTGGTAGCGTGATCCGTATTTCTGTTGATACTTTTATGGAAGTGCTTGATTCTAATCCAAACGTATTCCGTATCTTATTGCATGAACGTTCAGGAACCTCTGCAGCGTTCCGTGCGGCGGTTGCTCGCGAAATTGAACATTTTATTTCTGAATTGGCTCACTATACCGAAGCGAAAGCGGGCCGAACTCCGTTATTAGCTCGGGCGCAGGCAGAAGCTTTAGTCACTTTGGTGTTTAACGCCGGCGCTTCAGCATTAGATATGAAACGCGCCGATCGAAAAATCCTGGCCGATCAATTAGTCATGCAACTGCGTATGGTCGCCAAAGGTGCCGAGACTTTGCAGCATAAGGTTGAGTACCGCTAATCTGAGTGATATGCACATCAGTTGCTAAAAATAATGGAGCCTGAGGCTCCATTATTTTTGGCGAATTTATGTTTGAGTTCTAGCTACGTTTAACTGCTATGCAGTCGAGCTTAATGCATTTGAGGTGACTAACGACGCTCTAGTAGAACACCTGTTTCCATGTGTTCGGTATAAGGGAACTGATCAAACAAGGCGAAGCGAGTGACTTTATGGGTTTCGTTCAGTAGCTGCAGGTTGTCTTTTAAGGTTTCAGGGTTGCAGGAAATATATAAGATCCGCTCGTAACCTTGTACTAATGCCAACGTATCAGGATCAATCCCTGCGCGTGGTGGGTCGACAAAAATGGTGTTGCACACATAGCTGTCGAGATCGATACCTTCTAAACGTCTAAAGCTGCGTTTCTTCGCCATGGCATCGCTAAAGTCTTCGGCCGACATGCGAATAATCTGCAGATTCTCAATACCATTCACTTCGATATTGTATTGTGCCGCATCGACTGAAGGCTTAGCGAGTTCGGTGGCCAATACGCGATTAAAGTTTTGCGCCAGTGCGATAGAGAAGTTGCCATTACCACAGTAGAGTTCTAGTAAATCACCCTGACTGTTTTGAGTCGCATCGATAGCCCACTCCAACATTTTTACGGAAACTTTGGCATTCGGTTGAGTAAAGCTGTTCTCGATTTGCTTATATAAGAAGGTTTTATCATTCACTTGTAATGACTCGACCACAAAGTCTTTATCTAAATCGATTTTCTGCTTACGGGCACGGCCGATGATGTTGACGTTAAACTGGCTGCTTAACTTGGCTTTTAGTGCAGTCGCATCGGCGCGCCATTGGTCATCAAGCTGTCTGTGATAAAGCAAGGACACTAAGATCTCGCCGCTTAAGGTCGACAAAAAATCCACTTGGAACAGTTTATGTCTTAGACTAGGATTCGGTTTTAGTTCGGCGATTAAGGCCGACATCATTTGATTGATGAGCACGCTGGCTGGCAAGTATTGATCGCATCGCACTTTCTCATTCAATACTTTATCGAACATGTAATAGTATAAGTCGTCACCGTCATGCCACATGCGGAATTCAGCACGCATACGGTAGTTGGCAGGCTCTGAGGCAAAAACTTCAACACTCGGTGTTTCAAATTGGGCAAAGGCTTGTTCTAGCTTGATACGCTTGTGTTCTAACTGCGTATCATAAGTCTGAGGGTCCATTGCTGCTAAGTTCATTGTTTGATTCACCGTTGCTGTAAATTGGGGCGCAAATATTATACTAGGTGACACGAATGTCCAGCATCTTGCTTTTGCTGTTTATGCAAAGCTGTGGGAAAATCTGCGCGCTTGAGTGTGATTCTATGGATATTCAATGCGTATTTGGTTGGATTCATTCAGTCATCAAACATCGAATCACTTAATGTTGTAATGCGTTCAATCTGTATAGCCATTTTGTTATAACCGAAACGGGAGACCCGCTTGTCGCGACCTATATTAGTGTTTGATTCTGGGATTGGTGGCCTATCCGTATTGGCTGAAATCCGCAAGAGTTTGCCCCATAGCGACTATTGTTATCTTTTCGACAATGCTAGGTTGCCCTATGGCGAGTTAGAAGAGCAGGTATTAATTGCTGGCTGTATCGCATTAGTATGTGATCTTGTGGCTCGCACCAATGCAATGATAGTCGTCGTCGCCTGCAACACCGCGAGCACTGTCGTGCTACCGGCATTACGTGCAAACCTCAGTATTCCTGTTGTGGGCGTTGTACCCGCTATCAAACCCGCAGCAAAGATGTCTAAGAGTAAACGTATTGGACTCTTGGCTACCCCTGGCACAGTTAAGCGTCATTATACCCATGAGCTCATCAGTCAATTTGCCGATGATTGCCATGTCGAACTTTTTGGTTGTTCTGAACTTGTCATGATGGCGGAGCAGAAAATAGCGACAGGTGAAATGGACATGCACAGACTGGCAGATTTACTCGCGCCAGTCGTTGCCGCGCAATTGGACGTGCTCGTACTGGGTTGTACTCACTTCCCGATGATCCAAGCTGAATTACAACAAGTGCTCGGTGCGGGCGTAACGCTAATGGATTCTGGCGCTGCGATAGCTAAGCGAGTCGTGACTCTTTTAACGCAACAGAATCTTATTGTGGAGGAGCGCAGAGTAACAAATGAGAGAGAAGCATTAGGGGATTCAGCAATGCAGGCGTTCTATACTAAAGCGGAAATCAGTGAAGGCTTAACAACAACATTAATTGATTGTGGCTTTTCAACTATCGAACGAATCACCACAACCAACTAAATTTATAACGTCAAACAAAACAGTTTAAACGACAATACTACTCGTCAGTACCTGTACGGTCGGCAGCTTCCGAATCTTGTGTTTTTGCTTCTCTTACTTTTAAGGTTCTTTCTTGGAAGCTATAGTCATTCAGTTTAACCATGGCTTTCTGAGCGCCAGACTCTGACATCTCCACAAAACCAAAACCTTTACGACGACCAGTCTTACGATCTCTGACTAAACGCACAGAGTTTACTGGGCCAAACTCACCAAACAATACTTTTACTTCACCTTCATGGACACGATAAGGCAGGTTACCTACATATAAGGTCATAGTAGGACCAACATATTGTTCTTCTGTAGCATGAGATGATGAAGTCTCTGGAACAAGTTTAAAGATAAGGCTAGTCACAATAACGCCTGCAACGAAGGCAATATAAGCCGGCAGCGTAGGTGCAAACTGAAATAGCACAAAGGCGCCAACAATGGCGACAATCAAAACAATAAGAAATGACTTTTGCATAAGAATGCTCTCTGATGAATGGAAAATTGATAAATAACTGTTAACAGCAAGTATATGGTAATGAATTATTTACTTTTACACTAGACCATTGCTGAAATATTGAGCGTGAATTATCAATTATTAGCTAAAAAAGCTGACTTATTTCCGATAAATAAGGTCTACAAGCTAAAAAATGGTCATAACGTTTAAAATATCGACGTACGATTCAATGATCGCTAAAAAGCCCTTGCGGACTTTCTCAATCTCCCTATAATGCGCATCCACTGACACGGCAGACAGCGTAACGCAAGTTAAGTAAAGAAAGCCAAGCAGTTCATCGGTTAGCAAGCTAAACGATGAGTGTTGAGAAAGTTGAAAAAACTACTTGACGCACTAACGGGAATGCGTAGAATACGCAGCCCTGACCCGCTGAAAACTCAGTGTGTGGTCAACGCTCTTTAACAATTTATCAAGCAAATCTGTGTGGACACTCACAGGTGTTGAGTTAATCGAAACTGCTTAACCTTAGGGTTGGCAGTCAAAAATTTAAATCAACCAATTCTTTCACGAGAGTGATGAGTGTTCATAGCAATATGTACAAAGACTTACTACTTATTTTCGGATAAATAGGAGTCGAACAGAATTCGTTGAGCCGTTTGACGTAAGTCAAACAACAAAACTTTAATTGAAGAGTTTGATCATGGCTCAGATTGAACGCTGGCGGCAGGCCTAACACATGCAAGTCGAGCGGCAGCGGGAAGATAGTTTACTATCTTTGCCGGCGAGCGGCGGACGGGTGAGTAATGCCTAGGGATCTGCCCAGTCGAGGGGGATAACAGTTGGAAACGACTGCTAATACCGCATACGCCCTACGGGGGAAAGGAGGGGACCTTCGGGCCTTCCGCGATTGGATGAACCTAGGTGGGATTAGCTAGTTGGTGAGGTAATGGCTCACCAAGGCGACGATCCCTAGCTGTTCTGAGAGGATGATCAGCCACACTGGGACTGAGACACGGCCCAGACTCCTACGGGAGGCAGCAGTGGGGAATATTGCACAATGGGGGAAACCCTGATGCAGCCATGCCGCGTGTGTGAAGAAGGCCTTCGGGTTGTAAAGCACTTTCAGTAGGGAGGAAAGGTAATATTTTAATACGCTATTACTGTGACGTTACCTACAGAAGAAGGACCGGCTAACTCCGTGCCAGCAGCCGCGGTAATACGGAGGGTCCGAGCGTTAATCGGAATTACTGGGCGTAAAGCGTGCGCAGGCGGTTTGTTAAGCGAGATGTGAAAGCCCCGGGCTCAACCTGGGAATTGCATTTCGAACTGGCGAACTAGAGTCTTGTAGAGGGGGGTAGAATTCCAGGTGTAGCGGTGAAATGCGTAGAGATCTGGAGGAATACCGGTGGCGAAGGCGGCCCCCTGGACAAAGACTGACGCTCAGGCACGAAAGCGTGGGGAGCAAACAGGATTAGATACCCTGGTAGTCCACGCCGTAAACGATGTCTACTCGGAGTTTGGTGTCTTGAACACTGGGCTCTCAAGCTAACGCATTAAGTAGACCGCCTGGGGAGTACGGCCGCAAGGTTAAAACTCAAATGAATTGACGGGGGCCCGCACAAGCGGTGGAGCATGTGGTTTAATTCGATGCAACGCGAAGAACCTTACCTACTCTTGACATCCACGGAATTCGCTAGAGATAGCTTAGTGCCTTCGGGAACCGTGAGACAGGTGCTGCATGGCTGTCGTCAGCTCGTGTTGTGAAATGTTGGGTTAAGTCCCGCAACGAGCGCAACCCCTATCCTTATTTGCCAGCACGTAATGGTGGGAACTCTAGGGAGACTGCCGGTGATAAACCGGAGGAAGGTGGGGACGACGTCAAGTCATCATGGCCCTTACGAGTAGGGCTACACACGTGCTACAATGGCGAGTACAGAGGGTTGCAAAGCCGCGAGGTGGAGCTAATCTCACAAAGCTCGTCGTAGTCCGGATTGGAGTCTGCAACTCGACTCCATGAAGTCGGAATCGCTAGTAATCGTGGATCAGAATGCCACGGTGAATACGTTCCCGGGCCTTGTACACACCGCCCGTCACACCATGGGAGTGGGCTGCAAAAGAAGTGGGTAGCTTAACCTTCGGGGGGGCGCTCACCACTTTGTGGTTCATGACTGGGGTGAAGTCGTAACAAGGTAGCCCTAGGGGAACCTGGGGCTGGATCACCTCCTTACCTATACGACTAACTTAATGTTTGTTGAGTGTTCACACAGATTTGCTTGATAGAAGAAAGAGTAAAAGATAAACCTAGTTAAATAGGTTCATCAAAGATGGGTCTGTAGCTCAGCTGGTTAGAGCGCACCCCTGATAAGGGTGAGGTCGGTGGTTCAAGTCCACTCTGACCCACCAAATCTTCGTTCTCCTTTGTTAAATTAACACTCGTTTAGTGAACTAAACGTCGCGTTAATTTACCGCGGATAACTTGATTTGGCAAACCAATCCTTTTAGAGGTTTGGAACATCTTACTTACTCGCACTGCATGTAAATGGGGCTATAGCTCAGCTGGGAGAGCGCCTGCCTTGCACGCAGGAGGTCTGCGGTTCGATCCCGCATAGCTCCACCATTTACACCTTATTCTGACTTTATTGCAAAGTAATAAGGCATATGCACTATGGATAGAGATGCCAAAGATAAACTTAAAAATTATCTTTGGCTTTTTTAAGCCCGCTCTTTAACAATTTGGAAAGCTGATAGTATTTAATTGCATGAGTCTGTCATGTAATTAATTACAAAACGTTCAATGCGAAAGCATTGAACATGAGTTCTCAAACACTTTATTAAGTGTCTTGAATATTCAAAAGTAAATTATTCTTTATTGAATAGTTTACGTCTAAGGCGCGTCCACTTCTTTGGTCAGAAGTGAGACAAGTAAAACCAAGCTGGTCGCAATACGACTCAGATGAGTGAAACTCATTTGGGTTGTATGGTTAAGCGACTAAGCGTATACGGTGGATGCCTTGGCAGTCAGAGGCGATGAAGGACGTAGTAACTTGCGAAAAGCGTTGGCGAGCTAGTAACAAGCATTTGAGCTAACGATGTCCGAATGGGGGAACCCAGCAGCATAAGCTGTTATCGCAACATGAATACATAGTGTTGCGAGGCGAACCCGGGGAACTGAAACATCTAAGTACCCGGAGGAAAAGAAATCAACCGAGATTCCCCTAGTAGCGGCGAGCGAACGGGGATTAGCCCTTAAGTCAGTGGGGTGTTAGTGGAATGTGTTGGAAAGCACAGCGGCACAGGGTGATAGCCCCGTACATGAAAACTAACCATTGATGAAAACGAGTAAGGCGGGACACGTGACATCCTGTTTGAATATGGGGGGACCATCCTCCAAGGCTAAATACTCCTGACTGACCGATAGTGAACCAGTACCGTGAGGGAAAGGCGAAAAGAACCCCTGTGAGGGGAGTGAAATAGAACCTGAAACCGTATACGTACAAGCAGTGGGAGCGGTTCTTGAGACCGTGACTGCGTACCTTTTGTATAATGGGTCAGCGACTTACATTTTGTAGCGAGGTTAAGCGAATAGCGGAGCCGTAGGGAAACCGAGTGTTAACTGCGCGTTTAGTTGCAAGGTGTAGACCCGAAACCCGGTGATCTAGCCATGGGCAGGTTGAAGGTTGAGTAACATCAACTGGAGGACCGAACCGACTAATGTTGAAAAATTAGCGGATGACTTGTGGCTGGGGGTGAAAGGCCAATCAAACCGGGAGATATCTGGTTCTCCTCGAAAGCTATTTAGGTAGCGCCTCGAGCGAATACCATTGGGGGTAGAGCACTGTTAAGGCTAGGGGGTCATCCCGACTTACCAACCCTTTGCAAACTCCGAATACCAATGAGTACTACTCGGGAGACAGACGGCGGGTGCTAACGTCCGTCGTCAAAAGGGAAACAACCCAGACCGTCAGCTAAGGTCCCAAAGTACTAGCTAAGTGGGAAACGATGTGGGAAGGCTTAGACAGCTAGGATGTTGGCTTAGAAGCAGCCATCATTTAAAGAAAGCGTAATAGCTCACTAGTCGAGTCGGCCTGCGCGGAAGATGTAACGGGGCTAAGCTAGTCACCGAAGCTACGGGTGCACAGTTTACTGTGCGCGGTAGAGGAGCGTTCTGTAAGCCGTTGAAGGTGAAGGGGTAACCCACGCTGGAGGTATCAGAAGTGCGAATGCTGACATGAGTAACGATAAAGGGGGTGAAAAACCCCCTCGCCGAAAGACCAAGGGTTCCTGTCCAACGTTAATCGGGGCAGGGTGAGTCGACCCCTAAGGTGAGGCCGAAAGGCGTAATCGATGGGAAACAGATTAATATTTCTGTACTTCCGCTAACTGCGATGGAGAGACGGAGAAGGCTAGGCTAGCGCGGCGTTGGTAGTCCGCGTTTAAGGTGGTAGGTTGATTTCTTAGGCAAATCCGGGGAATCGCACTTTAGTGTGCAGACTGAGAGCTGATGACGAGGTCCTAAGGGACTGAAGTAGTTGATGCCATGCTTCCAGGAAAATCTTCTAAGCTTCAGGTTAGCGGGAATCGTACCCCAAACCGACACAGGTGGTCGGGTAGAGAATACCAAGGCGCTTGAGAGAACTCGGCTGAAGGAACTAGGCAAAATGGTACCGTAACTTCGGGAGAAGGTACGCTCCTGTTGGTGATGAGACTTGCTCTCTAAGCTGACGGGAGTCGCAGATACCAGGTGGCTGCAACTGTTTATCAAAAACACAGCACTGTGCAAACTCGCAAGAGGAAGTATACGGTGTGACGCCTGCCCGGTGCCGGAAGGTTAATTGATTGGGTTATCGCAAGAGAAGCTCATGATCGAAGCCCCGGTAAACGGCGGCCGTAACTATAACGGTCCTAAGGTAGCGAAATTCCTTGTCGGGTAAGTTCCGACCTGCACGAATGGCGTAATGATGGCCACGCTGTCTCCAGCCGAGACTCAGTGAAGTTGAAATTGCGGTGAAGATGCCGTATACCCGCGGCTAGACGGAAAGACCCCGTGAACCTTTACTATAGCTTGGCACTGAACATTGAACCTACATGTGTAGGATAGGTGGGAGACTTTGAAGTTGTGACGCTAGTCATGATGGAGTCGTCCTTGAAATACCACCCTTGTAGTTTTGATGTTCTAACCTAGGTCCCTTATCGGGATTAGGGACAGTGCCTGGTGGGTAGTTTGACTGGGGCGGTCTCCTCCCAAAGAGTAACGGAGGAGCACGAAGGTTGGCTAAGTACGGTCGGACATCGTACGGTTAGTGCAATGGCATAAGCCAGCTTAACTGCGAGACATACACGTCGAGCAGGTACGAAAGTAGGTCATAGTGATCCGGTGGTTCTGAATGGAAGGGCCATCGCTCAACGGATAAAAGGTACTCCGGGGATAACAGGCTGATACCGCCCAAGAGTTCATATCGACGGCGGTGTTTGGCACCTCGATGTCGGCTCATCACATCCTGGGGCTGAAGTCGGTCCCAAGGGTATGGCTGTTCGCCATTTAAAGTGGTACGCGAGCTGGGTTCAGAACGTCGTGAGACAGTTCGGTCCCTATCTGCCGTGGGCGTTGGATGATTGAAGGGAGCTGCTCCTAGTACGAGAGGACCGGAGTGGACGAACCGCTGGTGTTCGGGTTGTCATGCCAATGGCATTGCCCGGTAGCTACGTTCGGAATCGATAACCGCTGAAAGCATCTAAGCGGGAAGCGAGCCCTAAGATGAGTCATCCCTAGGAATTTAATTCCTCTAAAGAGCCGTTCGAGACTAGGACGTTGATAGGCATGGTGTGTAAGCGTTGTGAGGCGTTGAGCTAACATGTACTAATGACTCGAGAGGCTTAACCATACAACCCAGATGGGTTTTACTGAAAATGTTCCAGACATTTTCTAGCACTTCCTCCATCCATGGAGGTCGTACGAAAAGCCTTAGACAGAATATCGACACTTGATAAAGTTAAAGACTCAAACAAAGCAAATCAGCTTTCCGAATTATTATTAGCGTGAGCCAGAGATGGACACGGTAATAAACAGAATTTGCTTGGTGACAATAGCCTTGTGGAACCACCTGATCCCATCCCGAACTCAGAAGTGAAACGCAAACGCGCCGATGGTAGTGTGGGGTCTCCCCATGTGAGAGTAGGTCATCGCCAAGCGCCTAATTATCTCATTGAGATGTAACGAAGCCAGCTGAATAAGCTGGCTTTTTTGCATCTGCAGTTTGTTAATTTCAGCGTGATTTTTCGCCTAAATGCCTACTCCACGATGACTATTTCATCAATACATGTCCTCCGCGTTAGCTGCAATCCTCGCTTTTAGCAGTTACAATGTGTTTTTGTCGTCATTGATCAAACACATGTCTCTAGCTCATAGCCTTAAATCGTTTAATTCCTTTGGTTTAGCCCAGTCTTGCGCCGCTCTTGTTGAGGCGCACTCAAAAGAAGCTGTTCAGGCGATGTGTTTGCCACTATGGCAACAGCAATTGCCTATGTTGGTGCTTGGTGGCGGTAGCAATCTGGTCTTCACTGAGGACTTTAACGGTACAGTTGTCAGGATTTTATCGAAGGGGATAAAAGTATCTGAAGACGGAGAAGCATTTTATCTCGAGGTTGAGGCGGGTGAGAATTGGCACGAGTTAATTAAGTTTACGCTCGAGCATGGCATGTTTGGGCTGGAAAATATGGCGTTAATTCCTGGAACGGTTGGGGCAGCACCTATCCAGAATATTGGCGCTTATGGTGTTGAACTCTGTGATGTATGTGATTGGGTTGAGTATCTTGATTTACCCTCAGGTGAGTTTGTGCGTATAAGCACTGCTGAGTGTCAATTTGCTTACCGTGAATCCATTTTCAAAGACAAATTACGTAATCTTGCCGTAGTCACTGCTGTCGGACTGCGCTTAGTTAAACGGTGGCAACCGCGTTTGGCCTATGGCCCATTGCAATCGTTTGATCCCGCAACCGTTACAGCCCATGAGATTTTTGAGCGCGTATGCCAAGTGCGCAGTGAAAAGCTCCCTGATCCAGCAGTGCTCGGCAATGCAGGCAGTTTCTTTAAAAATCCTATTGTTAGCGCGGCCTGTTATCTAGATTTAGCACAGCGTTTTCCGACAATAGTGGGTTACGCACAAGCGGATGCGACGGTAAAATTGGCTGCAGGTTGGTTGATTGAGCAAGCGGGGCTGAAAGGTTTTGTGCTTGGAAATGCGGCTGTGCATGACAAACAAGCCTTAGTATTAGTGAATCGAGGCGGGGCAACGGGGCGCGATATTTGTCGCTTAGCACTGCATGTTATTGCGCAAGTACAGGATAAATTTGGTGTTGTGCTAGAAGCGGAACCTAGAATCATGGGCGCTAACGGTGAAGGAAATTTGTATGTCTGATAATTGGGGAAGAAAGCGCCAGATATTAGCGTTATTGTCTAGCGGTCAATTTGTTTCAGGCGAGCAGTTAGCCACTGAACTTGGGATTTCGCGCGCCGCTGTAAATAAGCACATTGATGCGTTAGAAACCTATGGCGTAGCAATTTATAGCGTTAAAGGTCGCGGCTATAAGCTAGCCAATCCCATCTCTTTGATTGATGCTTCACGTTTAGTGCAGTCAATTGATAACCGTTGTTTTTATTTTGATGAAATCGCAAGCACCAACGGCTTTATGCTGAGCCATACCACTGAGCTAAAGAATGGCGATGTGTGCGTGGCAGAGTATCAATCTGCAGGTCGCGGTCGCCGAGGTCGCACTTGGGTGTCGCCCTATGGGCATCACTTGTACTTCTCATTGTTTTGGACATTTCCGCAGGGAATGGCACAGGCTATGGGTTTAAGTTTAGTAGTGGCGTGCACTTTGGTTGAAGTGCTTAAATCGTTTGGGGTCGAGAATATTGGGGTTAAGTGGCCGAATGATATCTATTTGGATAACAAGAAGCTTGCTGGGATCTTGATTGAAATGTCGGGACAGGCGGATAGTCAGTGTCAGCTGATCATTGGTGTTGGCGTTAATATGGCGATGTCAGAGGAGCAAGGCAAAGGTATCGATCAGCCTTGGAGTGACCTGTCAGATTTGGTCGATATGCCAGATAAGACTGCGCTTGTTATCGAATTACAGAAGCAACTGAAGCGCGATATCCAGCTATTTGAACGTGAAGGATTAGCTGCATTCAAGGCTCGTTGGCAAGCGGCAGACTTATTTTATGGTCGTGAAATACGTTTGATTATGGGGGATACGTCTGTCGAAGGGATTTGTCGCGGCGTTGATGAGCAGGGTGCGGTATTGCTCGAAACCGCCGACGGTGTGCAAGCATTTATCGGCGGTGAAATTAGCTTAAGGGCACGCTAAGCACCCAAGAGACTATTTTATAGAAGACTATTTGCGCATCAGTACGTGGGACATCAAATGATCCTGACCTTTCTGTAGGATCAAATGCGCCCTTTCACGGGTCGGTTGAATATTTAATTGTAGGTTGGGACCGTTAATCGTGTCCCAAATATTGGCTGCAATGGTATTGGCTTCATCGTCAGTTAGTGTCGAATAGTGATGAAAATACGATTTCTTGTCACTGAAGGCGCCAGAGCGGAATTGCAAGAAGCGTTCTTTGTACCATTGTTTGAGTAACGGCTCTTCCGCATCGACATAAATAGAAAAGTCGACAAAATCGGAGACAAAAGGACGACGGGTATCGACGGGGGAGTCGAGTCCAGTCTGCAGTACATTCAAGCCTTCCAAAATTAAGATGTCGGGCTGAGAAACGGTTTGGTGCTGATTTTTCACACGGTCATAGGTGACGTGTGAATAGATAGGGGCTTTCACATGGGGTTGGCCAGATTTTACTGCTGAGATAAACTCAACCAGCATTTTCATATCGTAGCTTTCCGGAAATCCCTTGCGCTGTAATAACCCTTTACGCTTCAAGTCTGCCAGCGGATACAAAAAGCCATCCGTTGTGACTAGATCGACCTTAGGGTGCTCAGGCCAATGCCGTAGCAAGGCTTGCAAGATACGCGCTGTGGTACTTTTGCCGACGGCGACACTGCCGGCAATACTAATGATGTAAGGGCTTCTTGATGGCTTTTGCCCAAGGAACTCATCAACCACTAAGCCACGTTGCTGCTTAGCTTTGACGATCAAATTGAGTAGCCGGCTAAGGGGAAGGTAAATATCAGTGACTTCCGATAAGGAAATCTTCTCATTTATGCCTCTAAGGTTTTCCAAGTCTTGCTCACTCAGCGTCAACGGCACTGAATCTCGTAACTCAGACCATTGCAGGCGCTCAAAGGCAAGATAGAGTGCTTTTTGAATTGAATTTTTAGAAGTCATTGGCTTTCCTCAGCTTAGGAAAGGCACAGTACACTATGGGATTATTCGGAACAATACTAAATGGGTGATTGCAGTCGTGTTTCCGTCGTCGTTTGATGTATTCGCTGTTTAATTGGTCGTCAAAGTTGGATAACGTGTAAAAAAACACCGTTCAAGCGCTTTTTTTACGTAAATGGACGTTTTTTACTTGCACTTGAGAGCGCATTTACCTAATATCCCGTTCCGAAATGATATGCCGGCATAGCTCAGTTGGTAGAGCAACTGACTTGTAATCAGTAGGTCCCGAGTTCGACTCTTGGTGCCGGCACCATTTTCTGTGGAGGGGTTCCCGAGTGGCCAAAGGGATCAGACTGTAAATCTGACGGCTCAGCCTTCGAAGGTTCGAATCCTTCTCCCTCCACCACTTTTTTCTAGGTAGTTAGGTAGCCTTAGTTAGGTTGCGCGGACATCGTATAATGGTATTACTCCAGCCTTCCAAGCTGATAACGCGGGTTCGATTCCCGCTGTCCGCTCCAAATTAGTTGCTGATATGGCTCAGTTGGTAGAGCACACCCTTGGTAAGGGTGAGGTCGGCAGTTCGAATCTGCCTATCAGCACCAGCCTCTCTAAATTTAGCTCCTACGCCTAAACATAATCGGTTCGATGTCATTTTAATGCATCGGATTTTTTCTATATGTTAGTTTTCATCACCAAGATTCTTGGACTGAGGCATTACCATGGCTAAAGCTAAATTTGAACGTATTAAGCCCCATGTAAACGTGGGCACCATTGGTCACGTTGACCATGGTAAAACCACACTGACTGCAGCTATCTCTCACGTACTGGCTAAGACCTACGGTGGCGAAGCTAAAGACTTCTCTCAAATCGATAACGCTCCAGAAGAGCGTGAGCGCGGTATTACAATCAATACCTCTCACATCGAATATGACACGCCTTCACGTCACTACGCACACGTAGACTGCCCAGGCCATGCTGACTATGTTAAAAACATGATCACTGGTGCTGCACAGATGGACGGCGCGATTTTAGTAGTAGCTTCAACAGACGGTCCAATGCCACAGACTCGTGAGCACATCCTGCTTTCTCGTCAGGTTGGCGTACCGTACATCATCGTGTTCATGAACAAATGTGACATGGTAGATGACGAAGAATTACTGGAATTGGTAGAAATGGAAGTTCGTGAACTTCTGTCAGAATACGATTTCCCAGGTGATGACTTACCAGTAATCCAAGGTTCAGCTCTGAAGGCACTAGAAGGCCAACCAGAGTGGGAAGCTAAGATTATTGAACTGGCTAATGCACTGGATTCTTACATTCCAGAACCACAACGTGACATCGATAAGCCGTTCCTACTGCCAATCGAAGACGTATTCTCAATCTCTGGCCGTGGTACTGTAGTAACTGGCCGTGTTGAGCGTGGTATTGTTAAAGTTGGTGACGAAGTTGAAATCGTTGGTGTTCGCACTACGACTAAAACAACGTGTACTGGCGTAGAAATGTTCCGTAAGCTGCTTGACGAAGGTCGTGCAGGTGAGAACTGTGGTGTGTTATTACGTGGTACTAAGCGTGATGACGTAGAACGTGGTCAAGTATTGGCTAAACCAGGTTCAATCAACCCACACACCACTTTTGAATCAGAAGTTTATGTTCTGTCAAAAGAAGAAGGCGGACGTCACACTCCATTCTTCAAAGGCTACCGTCCACAGTTCTACTTCCGTACAACAGACGTGACTGGTACTATCGAACTGCCAGAAGGCGTAGAGATGGTAATGCCTGGCGACAACATCAAAATGGTAGTTACTCTGATTTGCCCAATCGCGATGGACGAAGGTTTACGCTTCGCAATCCGTGAAGGTGGTCGTACAGTAGGTGCTGGTGTAGTAGCTAAAATCATTGCTTAATAGCGATAGAGATTAGTTTGAAAAGGAAGCTTCGGCTTCCTTTTTTGTTTAAGTGGATTATTTCATAGGTTTTGTGGTTTGCATGGGATTCGCATCCTTGCTTACAAAGTCGAATAAGAATACAATCTATGGCCGATTTTTGACCCTGAGCTTATGCTATTTTGCGTTTCTAAGGGTGTTCGGAAATGCAGAGTATGATGTGGGAATTATGCCCGTCAATTAATGTGCTCTAAGCTCAGGCCGTATTGAGTAACGGAAAAACCGATGACAACAAATACTGAAAACCAGAACAATTCTCTGGATATCGTGAAGTGGGGTTTAGTGATTGTATTGCTAGCCGCTGCTGTTATTGGCAATCAAATGTATAGCGAAGCCAGTGCCGTCATACGTGCGCTTAGTGTTATCGTTGCATTCGCTATTGCTGGTTTTATTGCGCTCCAGACTGTAAAAGGTAAAAAAGCGTTAGCTTTTGCCCGTGAAGCGCATATCGAAGTGCGCAAGGTTGTATGGCCGACGCGTCAAGAAGCGCTAAACACCACTTTTATTGTCCTTGCAGCAACAGGTATCCTAGCTCTTATCCTTTGGGGTATGGATGCTGTGTTAATGCGAATTGTCAATTTTATCACTGGCGTATAGGCACCTCGAATGACTGAAGCTAAAGAAGCTAAAAAAAGATGGTATGTAGTGCAGGCATTCTCAGGCTATGAAGGCCGAGTTTGTAAGTCACTGATTGAATACATTAAGATGCACGGCATGGAAGAATACTTCGGTGAAGTATTGGTTCCGACTGAAGAAGTCATTGAAATGCGTGCAGGTCAGCGTCGCAAGAGCGAACGTAAATTTTTCCCTGGCTATGTGTTAGTCCAGATGGAAATGAACGATGACAGCTGGCATTTAGTCAAAAGCATCCCGCGTGTTTTAGGCTTTATTGGCGGAACGTCTGATCGTCCTGCCCCAATTTCAGATAAAGAAGCGGATGCAATTCTGCGTCGCTTACAAGAAACGACAGCGTCACCGACTCATAGAACCATATTTGAGCCAGGTGAATTGGTTCGTGTGTGTGATGGTCCATTTGCTGACTTTAACGGTACCGTTGAAGAAGTGGATTATGACAAGAGCCGCGTAAAAGTATCAGTAATGATCTTTGGTCGTTCTACGCCTGTTGAACTTGACTTCAGTCAAGTTGAAAAAGGCTGATTAAATAAAATACAAAATCCGTTTGGCAACGGGGGCGAATTTCTATATAATTCGTCCCCGTTGTTTTCGGGGGAGCACGTCAGCATGTCGCTGATGCGCGTTTGAACCCAAACTGAGGAAATGTCAGATGGCAAAGAAGATTGATGCTTATATTAAGCTACAAGTAAAATCAGGTTCTGCGAACCCGTCACCACCAGTTGGTCCAGCTTTGGGTCAAAAAGGTGTGAACATCATGGAATTCTGTAAAGCGTTTAACGCCCGTACAGAAAAAATGGAAAAAGGCATGCCTATTCCAGTCGTGATCACTGTATACAGTGACCGTTCATTCACTTTTGAAACCAAGACTTCTCCAGCGTCTTACTTACTGAAGACTGCTGCAGGCCTGAAATCAGGTTCTCCACGTCCAAACACTCAGAAAGTGGGTACTATCGCTCGCGCTAAAGTTCAAGAAATTGCTGAACTTAAAGCTGCCGATATGACTGGTGCTGACATTGAAGCGATGACTCGCTCAATCGAAGGTACTGCGCGTTCAATGGGTTTGGTTGTAGAGGATTAATATAATGGCAAAGCTAACTAAACGCATGCGCGTAATACGCGAGAAAGTTGACGGTACTAAAAGCTACGATATCAACGAAGCTGTTGCTCTGTTAAAAGAATTAGCAACTGCAAAATTCGTTGAAAGTGTAGACGTAGCAGTTAACCTGGGTATCGACCCACGTAAATCTGACCAAAACGTTCGTGGTGCAACAGTGTTGCCACACGGTACTGGTCGTGACGTTCGCGTTGCAGTATTTACACAAGGTGCAAATGCTGAAGCTGCTAAAGCAGCTGGCGCTGAGCTAGTTGGTATGGATGATCTGGCTGAGAAAATCAAAGCTGGTGAAATGAACTTTGACGTGGTTATCGCATCTCCAGATGCAATGCGCGTTGTTGGTATGTTAGGTCAAATCTTAGGCCCACGTGGTTTAATGCCTAACCCTAAAACAGGTACAGTAACGCCAAACGTTGCTGAAGCTGTTAAGAATGCCAAGGCTGGTCAAGTTCGTTACCGTAACGACAAGAACGGTATTATCCACACTACTATCGGTAAAGTGGATTTCACACCAGTTCAATTGAAAGAAAACTTGGAAGCGTTAGTGTCAGCACTGAAAAAGGCTAAGCCTGCAGTTGCTAAAGGCATTTTCGTGAAAAAGATCAGCATCTCTACCACTATGGGTGCAGGTGTTGCAGTTGATCAAGCTACGCTTGAAACAACCGTATAATTTTACAAAGCGCGTGCATTAGTCTATAATGCGCGCACTTTGTGGGTTGAAGCCTGTTTTATCCTCCGTTTAAGCGGTGTTTAACTCAGGTTTCCGTCCAAGACCGCAGGTGTTTTTTGTAAAAATAACTTAATTTCCTGCGTAGACGGTGTCAGGCCCCAGCTAAAATTTTTTACTGGATAATCTGCACCGTAAGTCACTAAATACATAAGTATTTAGTATGGTAAATACTAGGGAATACCCTAGGTAGAATCCAGGAGTAAAGCCAATGGCATTAAGACTCGAAGACAAAAAAGCGATTGTTGCTGAAGTCAACGAAGCTGCCAAAGGTGCGCTATCTGCAGTTGCCGCTGATTCTCGCGGTGTGACTGTAGGTGCTATGACCGGTCTGCGTAAAAAAGCTCGCGAAGCTGGTGTATATGTACGTGTAGTACGTAACACATTGGCTCGTCGTGCTGTTGAAGGTACTGCTTTTGAGTGCCTAGCAGAGACGTTCACTGGCCCAACTTTGATCGCTTTTTCTTTAGAGCACCCAGGTGCTGCAGCACGTCTGTTAAAAGACTTTGCTAAAGAACAAGCTAACTTCGAAGTTAAAGGCGCAGCCTTTGAAGGGAATTTCATCCCTGCAGCTGAAATTGATCGTTTGGCGAAACTGCCAACATACGAAGAAGCACTAGCTCAGTTAATGATGACTATGAAAGAAGCATCTGCTGGCAAGTTCGTTCGTACACTGGCCGCCCTGCGCGATCAAAAACAAGAAGCCGCTTAATTTCAAGCTGGCTGCTTAATAAAATTGAATTCAGAACAATAGGAAACATTTGTTATGTCTATCACTAAAGACCAAATCTTAGAAGCCTTTGCAGCTATGTCTGTAATGGAAGTTGTTGAACTAATCGAAGCAATGGAAGAGAAGTTCGGCGTTTCTGCTGCTGCTGCTGTTGTTTCTGGCGGTGCTGAAGCTGCTGTTGTTGAAGAACAAACAGAATTCAACGTAGTTCTGACTGCTCACGGCGACAACAAAGTTGCAGTAATTAAAGCCATCCGTGGCGCAACTGGTTTAGGCCTGAAAGAAGCTAAAGCTATGTCTGAAGCTGCTCCAGTAGCAGTTAAAGAAGGCGTTTCTAAAGAAGAAGCTGAAGCTCTGAAGAAAGAACTTACTGAAGCTGGTGCTTCTGTAGAAATCAAGTAAGCTATTATTTAGCTTGCTCACCCAAGCCACTTGGGTGGAGGCTGGCGGTTTTTTAACCGTCGGCCTTTTTTGCGCTATATGCGCTGGCGATTTTTTTTCACCGTTTGTCGCCAAATTTTGCAGTCCCTAGCAGAGATTACTGGTTAGGTTCTTGCCATCAACGGTGATGGGCAAACGTGCTGAATTTTAATAACTTAAGTTATTTATTCAGTCTTGGTCACATCTCGTAAGCAGAGGAAACCCATGGTTTACTCCTATTCTGAAAAGAAGCGTATTCGCAAAGACTTTGGTAAGCGTCCAAAAGTTTTGGATATCCCTTATTTATTGTCTATCCAGCTAGACTCTTTTAAGAAGTTCACCGATCAAGATCCTACCGGTGAGCGCGGATTAGAAGCCGCCTTCCGTAGCGTTTTTCCCATCAAGAGCTTTTCTGGTAATTCAGAACTGCAATACGTCAGCTATAAGCTTGGCGAGCCTGTTTTTGATGTGAAAGAGTGTCAGATCCGTGGTGTTACGTACTCAGCTCCACTACGCGTTAAATTACGCATGGTGTTGTATGACCGTGAAGCAGCGGCGGGCACAGTAAAAGATATTAAAGAACAAGAAGTCTACATGGGTGATATCCCATTGATGACGGATAACGGTACTTTTGTTATCAACGGTACTGAGCGTGTAATCGTATCTCAATTACATCGTTCTCCAGGCGTGTTCTTTGATCATGACCGTGGTAAAACCCACTCATCAGGTAAGGTGCTGTATAACGCACGTATTATTCCTTACCGTGGTTCATGGCTTGACTTTGAATTCGATCCTAAAGATGCACTATTTGTGCGTATTGACCGTCGCCGCAAATTGCCTGCGACCATCATGTTACGTGCATTAGAATATTCTACTCAAGAGATCCTCGATCTGTTCTTTGAACGCGTTGAGTTCAAGATTAAGAAAGATACTCTGGTTATGGCTTTGGTTCCTGAGCGTCTGCGTGGCGAAACTGCCAGCTATGACATCAAGGATGCTGAAGGTTCTGTATTGGTTGAAGCTGGTCGTCGTATCACTGCGCGCCACATTCGCCAATTAGAAAAAACCAATACCACTGAGCTCGAAGTGCCAGTTGAATATATCGTGGGCAAATATGCTGCTCAAGATTATATCGATCCGGACACGGGTGAAGTTTTAGTCTCTGCCAACAGTGAAATTAGCCTAGAAGATCTGGCTAAATTATCATTGGCCGGTATTAAAGAACTCAGCACGTTGTATATCAACGAGCTAGATCATGGTGCTTATATTTCAGATACGCTGCGTATCGATTCAACCACTAACCGCTTAGAAGCGCTGGTTGAGATCTATCGTATGATGCGTCCTGGCGAGCCACCAACCAAAGATGCTGCCGAAGCACTATTCCAGAACTTGTTCTTCAGTGAAGAGCGTTATGACCTGTCTAAAGTAGGTCGTATGAAGTTCAACCGTCGTCTCAGCATTCCTGATGACGAAGGTAGCGGTGTATTGTCTAAAGAAGACATCGTCGCGGTAATGAAGAACATCATTCATATCCGTAACGGTTTCGACGAAGTCGATGATATCGATCACTTAGGTAACCGTCGTATTCGTAGCGTCGGTGAAATGGCTGAAAACCAATTCCGTGTAGGTTTAGTCCGTGTTGAGCGCGCCGTGCGTGAACGTCTATCTTTAGGCGATCTGAACGAGCTGATGCCACAAGACTTGATCAACGCTAAGCCAATTTCTGCTGCAGTGAAAGAGTTCTTCGGTTCTTCTCAGCTGTCACAATTCATGGACCAAAACAACCCGCTGTCAGAAGTAACGCATAAGCGTCGTATTTCTGCTCTTGGCCCCGGTGGTTTGACTCGTGAACGTGCAGGCTTCGAAGTCCGCGACGTACATCCAACGCATTATGGTCGTTTATGTCCAATTGAGACCCCTGAAGGTCCAAACATTGGTCTAATCAACTCATTAGCAAGCTTTGCCCGTACTAACTCATACGGCTTCCTTGAAACGCCATACCGCAAGGTTATCGACGGCGTGATTACTGACGAAGTGGAATACTTGTCAGCAATCGAAGAAGGTCGTTATGTGATTGCACAGGCGAACATTGAAATTGATGCGAACGGTCGTATGGCAGAAGAGCAAATTGCTTGTCGTCATAAAGGTGAATCTACCTTTATGCGCGCTGCTGACATCCAGTATATGGACGTTTCGCCACAACAGATCATTTCTGTTGCTGCGTCACTCATCCCGTTCTTAGAACACGATGATGCTAACCGTGCATTGATGGGTGCGAACATGCAACGTCAAGCCGTACCAACACTGCGCTCTGAAAAGCCGTTAGTAGGTACTGGTATTGAACGTACTCTCGCTGTTGACTCAGGTGTTGTGGTTGTTGCTAAGCGTGGTGGTTTTGTAGACTACGTTGATGCGAGCCGTATCGTTGTTAAGGTAAATGAAGATGAGCTACGCCCAGGCGAAGCCGGTATCGACATTTATAACCTGACTAAGTACACCCGTTCTAACCAAAACACTTGTATCAACCAACGTCCTTGTTGTTCAGTTGGTGAGCCAGTGGTTCGCGGTGACGTGTTAGCAGACGGTCCGTCTACTGACTTAGGTGACTTAGCCCTTGGCCAGAACATGCGTATCGCGTTCATGCCTTGGAACGGTTATAACTTCGAAGATTCGATCTTAATTTCTGAGCGCGTAGCGCAAGAAGACCGCTTCACTACTATCCACATTCAGGAGCTGTCTTGTATTGCTCGTGATACTAAGTTGGGTAGTGAAGAAATCACGGCTGATATTCCAAACGTAGGTGAGTCTGCTCTGTCGAAACTCGACGAGTCAGGTATCGTTTACATTGGTGCAGAAGTGAAGGGCGGCGATATTCTGGTTGGTAAAGTGACGCCAAAAGGCGAAACACAGCTAACGCCAGAAGAGAAGTTATTGCGAGCTATCTTCGGTGAGAAAGCGTCTGACGTTAAAGACAGTTCACTGCGTGTACCTAACTCTGTTAAGGGTACTATCATCGACGTTCAGGTATTTACCCGTGACGGCGTTGAGAAAGACAAGCGTGCAGTTGAAATCGAAGAGATGCACATTGCCCAAGCTCGTAAAGACTTAGGCGAAGAGTTCAAGATCCTTGAAGAAGGTGTATTGAGCCGTGCGCGTAACTTGTTAATCGGTGCTGGTTTCACTGACGCGCAAATTGCTGCCTTGCCACGTAAAGATGTTTTGATTCAAGTCATTGACGATGAAACTAAACAAACTGAACTTGAGCAATTAGCTGAACAGCATGAAGAGCTGAAAGCTGACTTCGATAAGAAGTTTGAAATCAAACGTCGCAAGATCACCCAAGGTGATGACTTGGCTCCAGGCGTACTCAAGATCGTTAAGGTTTACTTAGCGGTTAAGCGTACTATCCAACCTGGTGACAAGATGGCGGGTCGTCACGGTAACAAGGGTGTTATCTCTAAGATTTGCCCAATCGAAGACATGCCATATGACGAACAAGGTAACCCAGTAGACATCGTATTGAACCCACTAGGTGTTCCATCACGTATGAACATTGGTCAGGTACTTGAAGTCCATATGGGCGCCGCTGCCAAAGGCATTGGTAACAAGATCACTGCGATGCTTGAAGAACAGCGTGAGCTGGCTGAAGTTCGTGGCTACATCAAACAAGTTTATGAATTAGGTGACGAAGTGCAACAGCGCGTTGATATCGATTCATTCACTGATGATGAAGTATTACGTCTTGCGACTAACCTGAAAGGCGGTATCCCGATTGCAACTCCTGCATTCGACGGTGCTAAAGAGAAAGAGATCAAGCAGATGCTTGAACTTGCAGGTTTGCCAACCTCTGGTCAGTTGAAGTTGTTTGATGGTCGTACCGGTAACGAATTTGAGCGTCAAGTAACTGTTGGTTACATGTACATGCTCAAACTGAACCACTTAGTTGATGACAAGATGCACGCCCGTTCTACCGGTTCGTATAGCTTAGTGACTCAACAACCACTGGGCGGTAAAGCTCAGTTCGGTGGTCAGCGTTTCGGTGAGATGGAAGTGTGGGCACTAGAAGCATACGGTGCCGCTTATACGCTTCAAGAAATGCTCACTGTTAAATCGGATGACGTTAACGGTCGTACTCAGATGTATAAAAACATCGTCGACGGTAACCATCAGATGCAACCTGGCATGCCAGAGTCCTTCAACGTGTTACTGAAGGAGATCCGTTCACTCGGTATTAATATCGAGTTGGATCAGGCATAAGCGCAGGCCTTTAGCCGCGTTTGGCAAACAGAATGGTGCTCCGTGCGAGCGGAGCACCCGGTTTAACTCCTTCAGGAGAGAAACGTGAAAGACTTATTAAAGTTTCTGAAACAGCAAAGCAAGACTGAAGAATTTAACGGCATCAAAATTGGTCTGGCATCGCCTGATCTGATCCGTTCTTGGTCTTTTGGTGAAGTTAAGAAGCCAGAAACCATCAACTACCGTACCTTCAAGCCTGAGCGTGAAGGTCTGTTCTGTGCGCGTATCTTTGGCCCAGTCAAAGATTACGAATGTTTGTGCGGTAAGTACAAACGTTTGAAGCACCGTGGTGTTATTTGTGAAAAGTGTGGCGTTGAAGTAACCCAAACTAAAGTACGTCGTGAGCGTATGGGTCACATCGAACTGGCTAGCCCAGTTGCGCACATTTGGTTCTTAAAATCACTACCGTCACGTATTGGCTTAATGCTGGATATGACGCTGCGTGATATCGAACGCGTACTGTATTTTGAATCATTTGTCGTGATCGAACCTGGCATGACCAGCCTTGAACGTGGCCAAATGCTGACAGAAGAAACTTATCTGGATGCATTAGAAGAATACGGTGATGAGTTCGAAGCTAAAATGGGTGCCGAAGCAGTGCTTGAACTGTTACGTGCTATCGATTTAGCGAAAGAAATCGAACAAATGCGTGAAGAATTGCCGTCAATCAACTCTGAGACTCGTCGCAAGAAAGTGACTAAACGTCTTAAGTTGATGGAAGCATTCTACACCTCAGGCAACAAGCCTGAGTGGATGATCTTAAAAGTACTGCCTGTGTTACCACCTGACTTACGTCCGCTGGTACCGCTCGATGGCGGCCGCTTCGCGACTTCAGATCTTAACGACCTGTATCGCCGCGTGATCAACCGTAACAACCGTTTGAAGCGTCTGTTAGATTTAGCTGCGCCAGACATTATCGTACGCAACGAAAAGCGTATGTTACAAGAGTCTGTTGATGCGCTATTAGATAACGGTCGTCGTGGTCGTGCTATTACCGGTTCTAACAAACGTCCTCTGAAATCTTTGGCCGATATGATCAAAGGTAAGCAAGGTCGTTTCCGTCAGAACTTATTGGGTAAGCGCGTCGACTATTCTGGTCGTTCGGTCATTACCGTAGGTCCTACTCTACGTCTGCACCAATGTGGTCTTCCTAAGAAGATGGCACTGGAACTGTTCAAGCCATTCATCTATGGCAAGCTAGAAGGTCGTGGCTTAGCTACTACCATCAAAGCAGCTAAGAAGATGGTTGAGCGTGAAGTGGCGGAAGTATGGGACGTTCTGGATGAAGTGATCCGCGAACATCCAGTGATGCTCAACCGTGCACCAACACTGCACAGACTGGGTATCCAAGCGTTCGAACCAGTACTGATTGAAGGTAAAGCAATCCAGTTACACCCACTCGTTTGTGCGGCATACAACGCCGACTTCGACGGTGACCAAATGGCGGTACACGTACCGTTAACACTGGAAGCGCAGCTTGAAGCCCGTGCCCTGATGATGTCTACCAACAACATCCTGTCACCAGCCAACGGCGAGCCTGTTATCACACCGTCTCAAGACGTGGTATTGGGTCTGTACTACACCAGCCGTGAGCGTATTAACGGCCGTGGTGAAGGTATGGCATTTATGTCTGTTGCTGAAGTTGAAAAAGCTTACGCAACTGGCGCTGCTGAACTGCATGCCCGCGTTAAAGTACGCATCACTGAAACCATTATTGGTGACACTGGTGAACGTACTGAACAACGCCGTATCGTTGATACGACTGTGGGTCGTGCTCTGCTGTCACTTATTCTGCCAGCAGGTTTGTCATTTGATCTGGTTAACCAGAACATGGGCAAAAAGCAGATCTCTAAACTGTTGAACACTTGTTATCGTCAACTGGGTCTGAAAGATACTGTTATCTTCGCTGACCAATTGATGTATACCGGTTTCCGTTTTGCAACCATCTCTGGTGCCTCTGTAGGTATCGATGACATGGTTATTCCAGACGAGAAATACACCTTAGTTGCTGATGCAGAAGCGGAAGTTCTTGAAATTCAAGAGCAGTTCCAATCTGGTCTAGTTACAGCCGGTGAGCGTTACAACAAAGTTATCGATATCTGGGCAAGTGCCAACGAAAAAGTTTCTAAAGCTATGATGGAAAACCTGTCAACTGAGACAGTGATTAACCGTGATGGTGTTGAAGAGAAACAAGCCTCGTTTAACAGCATCTATATGATGGCTGACTCAGGCGCTCGTGGTAGTGCCGCACAGATCCGTCAGTTGGCGGGTATGCGTGGTCTGATGGCTAAGCCAGACGGCTCAATCATCGAAACGCCAATTACCGCTAACTTCCGTGAAGGTCTAAACGTACTCCAGTACTTTATTTCTACTCACGGTGCGCGTAAAGGTCTAGCCGATACGGCATTGAAGACAGCGAACTCGGGTTACCTGACTCGTCGTCTTGTAGACGTTGCACAAGATTTAGTGGTTATCGAAGACGATTGTGGTACTCACGAAGGTCTAACCATGAAGCCGCTGATTGAAGGTGGTGATGTGGTTGAGCCGTTACGTGAACGCGTACTGGGTCGTGTGGTTGCGCTTGATGTGTTCTATCCAGGCACTGAAGACGTACTCGCACCACGTAACACGCTACTCGACGAAGCCTGGTGTGACAAGTTAGAAGAATATTCAATCGACGAAGTGATTGTACGTTCTGTTATTTCTTGTGATACCGATTTCGGTGTGTGTGCAGCCTGTTACGGTCGTGACTTGGCTCGTGGTCATATCATTAACCACGGTGAAGCAATCGGTGTTGTGGCAGCACAATCTATCGGTGAACCAGGTACACAGTTAACGATGCGTACGTTCCACATCGGTGGTGCGGCATCAAGAGCGTCTGCAGAAAACAATGTCCAAGTGAAAAACTCGGGTTCATTGAAACTGCATAATGCTAAGCATGTTACTAACAGTGACGGCAAACTGGTTATCGTTTCTCGTTCTTCTGAACTGGCCGTTATTGACGAGCTGGGTCGTGAGAAAGAGCGTTATAAAGTGCCATACGGTACTGTGCTCGAGAAGCTAGAAGAAGCGGCTGTTGAAGCGGGCGATGTTATCGCTAACTGGGATCCACATACTCACCCAATCATTTCTGAAGTGGCGGGTAGTATCAAGTTCGTTGACATGATTGACGGTGTCACTATGACACGTCAAACAGACGAACTAACGGGTCTGTCATCAATCGTGATCCTTGACGTTGGTCAGCGTGGTACTGCGGGTAAAGAAATGCGCCCAATGATCCGTCTGCTTGGCGCTAATGGTGCTGACTTGATGATCCCTGGTACTGAAGTACCAGCACAGTACTTCTTACCAGGTAGTGCGATCGTTAACTTGGAAGATAACGCGCAAATCAACGTGGGTGACGCTTTAGCTCGTATTCCTCAGGAATCGTCTAAAACACGCGACATCACCGGTGGTCTGCCACGCGTTGCTGACTTGTTCGAAGCGCGTAAGCCAAAAGAGCCTGCTATTCTGGCGGAAATCTCTGGTACCATCTCGTTTGGTAAAGAGACCAAAGGTAAGCGTCGTTTGGTGATTACACCTGCTGATGGCGGCGATCATTATGAAGAGATGATCCCTAAGTGGCGTAACTTAAACGTGTTCGAAGGTGAAAAAGTCGAACGTGGTGAAGTTATCGCTGACGGTCCAGAAGCGGCACACGACATTCTGCGTCTTCGTGGTATCCACAACGTAGCAAACTACATTGTGAACGAAGTACAGGACGTTTACCGTCTGCAAGGCGTGAAGATCAACGATAAGCATATCGAAGTGATCATCCGTCAGATGCTGCGTAAGTGTCTTATCACCTCTGCCGGTGACACTGACTTCCTCGAAGGGGAACAAGCTGAAGTGTCACGCGTGAAGATCGCTAACCGCGAACTGATCGCCCAAGGTAAAGTGCCTGCGACGTTTGAGCGTGAGCTACTGGGTATTACTAAAGCATCTCTGGCAACAGAATCCTTTATCTCAGCAGCATCGTTCCAAGAAACTACGCGCGTACTGACCGAAGCCGCCGTAGGTGGTAAGAGCGATCAATTACGTGGTCTGAAAGAAAACGTTATCGTTGGCCGACTGATCCCAGCCGGTACTGGTTACGCTTATCACAAGACTCGTAATGAAGCGCGTGCGAAGAAAAACGAACCTGTAGTAGTGAATAAGATCACTGCAAGTGAAGCCGAACAGAACTTGGCCGATCTCTTAAACCTGGCTGGTAGCCAAGATTAAGTAATCAGTTTGTTATAAAAAGGCGCCTATGGCGCCTTTTTTCTTGTAATATGCCGCAAAAGTTGGCTATTTCTTGACAGTCAGGCATTACCTTTCTAAAATTCCGCGTCCCACCATTGTGGGATATAGATTTTTCACACCTTATCGTTGAGTTTGATTCAACTGACTCGGAGCTATACATGGCAACTGTAAACCAGTTGGTACGTAAGCCACGCGCGCCAAAAGTCGACAAGACTAACGTGCCTGCGTTGAATGCGTGCCCGCAAAAACGTGGTGTTTGTACACGTGTGTACACAACTACCCCTAAAAAACCTAACTCTGCACTACGTAAAGTAGCTCGTGTGCGTCTAACTAACGGTTTCGAAGTGACTTCGTACATCGGCGGTGAAGGCCACAACCTGCAGGAACATAGCGTGATCTTAATCCGTGGTGGTCGTGTTAAAGACTTACCAGGTGTGCGTTATCACACTATTCGTGGCGCATTAGACTGTGCAGGCGTGACTTCACGTCGCCAAAGCCGTTCTAAATACGGTGCTAAGCGTCCTAAGTCTTAACTTATCCGTTAAGTAAGGCCAAGCTAGTTTTATTTTGAGAATTCCAGTTTTGGAAATCCCTGAAGCATACGGAGAATTGTTATGCCAAGACGTCGCGTTGTAGGACAACGTAAAATCCTACCAGATCCAAAGTTTCACAGTGAGTTGCTGGCTAAGTTCATCAACGTCATTATGCAAGACGGCAAAAAGTCGACTGCAGAAAAAATTATCTACAAGGCACTAGATGTTGTCGCTGAAAAGAAAAGCGAATCACATCTGACTATCCTTGAAGCAGCCCTGGACAACGTTCGCCCATCAGTCGAAGTTAAATCTCGTCGCGTTGGTGGTTCTACGTACCAGGTACCATGTGAAGTTCGTCCTGTGCGTCGTAACGCACTGGCGATGCGCTGGTTAGTTGAAGCTGCTCGTAAGCGTGGTGAAAAATCTATGGCTTTACGTCTGGCAGGTGAAATGCTGGATGCGTCTGAAAACAAAGGTACTGCTGTTAAGAAGCGTGAAGACGTGCATCGCATGGCTGAAGCTAACAAAGCCTTTGCTCATTACCGTTGGTAATATGATGGTGTGGGCTTAGGCCCACACCATAGTTGTTGATATTGCCAAGGCTTAGGTCTTGGTGGAGAGGGTATAATCGTGGCTCGTACAACCCCAATTGAGCGTTATCGTAATATCGGTATTTGTGCTCATGTTGACGCAGGTAAAACCACCACAACAGAACGTGTTCTGTTCTATACCGGTTTGTCTCATAAAATCGGTGAGGTGCATGACGGCGCCGCTACTACAGACTGGATGGTTCAAGAGCAAGAGCGTGGTATCACTATCACCTCGGCTGCGGTAACCACATTCTGGCGTGGTATGGATGCTCAATTCACTGAACACCGCATCAATATCATCGATACCCCTGGTCACGTTGACTTTACTATTGAAGTTGAACGGTCTCTGCGCGTCCTCGACGGCGCTGTTGTCGTTTTCTGTGGTTCATCTGGTGTTGAACCTCAGTCAGAAACAGTGTGGCGTCAAGCTGATAAATACCGCGTTCCACGCTTAGTATTTATCAACAAGATGGACCGTGCAGGTGCAGACTTTGAACGTGTAGTGAAGCAAATTAGAACTCGTCTTGGAGCCACTTGTGTGCCTATTCAATTGAATATTGGTGCAGAAGAAAACTTCAAAGGCGTGATCGACTTAATCAAGATGAAAGCAATTAACTGGAATGAATCAGACCAGGGTATGACTTTCACTTATGAGGAGATCCCTGCAGAGTTAGCGGCTAAAGCGGCTGAAATGCATGAGTATCTAGTTGAAGTAGCCGCCGAATCCTCGGATGAACTGATGGATAAGTACCTTGAAGAAGGCACGCTTTCAGAAGACGAGATTAAAAAGGCGCTACGTCAGCGTACTATAAATAATGAAATCGTTTTAGCGACTTGTGGTTCTGCATTTAAGAACAAAGGCGTTCAAGCGGTACTTGATGCGGTGATTGAATTCTTGCCAGCGCCAATTGATGTGCCTCCAATTAAGGGCATCGATGAGAACGACCAAGAAGTAGAGCGCCCATCAGATGACAATGCGCCTTTTGCTGCATTGGCATTTAAGATTGCTACAGATCCATTCGTAGGAACTTTGACCTTTATTCGCGTGTACTCAGGCGTACTCGAATCAGGTTCGGGCGTTTACAACTCTGTGAAACAGAAGCGTGAACGCGTAGGTCGTATGGTGCAAATGCATGCAAACGATCGTACTGAACTGAAAGAAGTCCGTGCTGGTGATATCGCAGCGGCGATTGGTCTAAAAGAAGTGACTACGGGTGATACGCTTTGTGATAACGATCATAGAGTGATCTTGGAACGTATGGAGTTCCCAGAGCCAGTAATTACCATTGCCGTTGAGCCTAAGTCAAAAGCCGACCAGGACAAAATGGGTATCGCGTTGCAAAAGCTTGCAGCGGAAGATCCATCATTCCGAGTTGAAACTGACGAAGAATCATCACAAACTCTGATTTCGGGTATGGGTGAGTTACACTTAGACATCATCGTTGACCGTATGCGTCGCGAATTCGGTGTTGAATGTAACGTAGGTAAGCCACAAGTGGCCTACCGCGAAACTATCCGAGCATCAGTAGAAGCTGAAGGTAAATTTGTACGCCAATCAGGTGGTCGTGGACAATTCGGTCACGTTTGGTTAAAACTAGAGCCTAATGAAGAAGGCGCTGGTTACGAATTTGTCAATGCAGTTGTGGGAGGTGTGATTCCTCGTGAATTCATTCCTGCGGTTGATAAAGGTATCCAAGAACAGATGAAGAATGGCGTTCTCGCTGGCTTCCCTGTGTTGGACGTGAAGGTCACTCTGTTCGACGGTTCATATCATGATGTGGACTCGAATGAGATGGCGTTCAAAATTGCAGGTTCTATGGGCTTCAAAAAGGGTGCGCTTGAAGCGAATCCGGCGTTGCTCGAACCTTGCATGAAAGTAGAAGTAACTACCCCTGAAAATTATATGGGTGACGTCGTTGGTGATTTAAACCGTCGTCGTGGCTTGATTGAAGGGATGGATGATGGCTTTGGTGGCATCAAAATAGTCCATGCTGTAGTGCCTCTTTCTGAAATGTTTGGTTATGCAACTGATTTGCGCTCTGCTACACAGGGTCGCGCTTCATACTCTATGGAGTTTTTGAAGTACTCTGATGCACCGCAAAACATTGCAAAAGCGATTATTGAATCTCGTAGCTAATATCCAGTTACGACATAAATGTTATTATGGTCCAGCACTGACTGGACTATTCTGAAAAGAAAGGAATATATCGTGGCAAAAGCTAAATTTGAACGTATTAAGCCTCACGTAAACGTGGGCACCATTGGTCACGTTGACCATGGTAAAACCACACTGACTGCAGCTATCTCTCACGTACTGGCTAAGACCTACGGTGGCGAAGCTAAAGACTTCTCTCAAATTGATAACGCTCCAGAAGAGCGTGAGCGCGGTATTACAATCAATACCTCTCACATCGAATATGACACGCCTTCACGTCACTACGCACACGTAGACTGCCCAGGCCATGCTGACTATGTTAAAAACATGATCACTGGTGCTGCACAGATGGACGGCGCGATTTTAGTAGTAGCTTCAACAGACGGTCCAATGCCACAGACTCGTGAGCACATCCTGCTTTCTCGTCAGGTTGGCGTACCGTACATCATCGTGTTCATGAACAAATGTGACATGGTAGATGACGAAGAATTACTGGAATTGGTAGAAATGGAAGTTCGTGAACTTCTGTCAGAATACGATTTCCCAGGTGATGACTTACCAGTAATCCAAGGTTCAGCTCTGAAGGCACTAGAAGGCCAACCAGAGTGGGAAGCTAAGATTATTGAACTGGCTAATGCACTGGATTCTTACATTCCAGAACCACAACGTGACATCGATAAGCCGTTCCTACTGCCAATCGAAGACGTATTCTCAATCTCTGGCCGTGGTACTGTAGTAACTGGCCGTGTTGAGCGTGGTATTGTTAAAGTTGGTGACGAAGTTGAAATCGTTGGTGTTCGCACTACGACTAAAACAACGTGTACTGGCGTAGAAATGTTCCGTAAGCTGCTTGACGAAGGTCGTGCAGGTGAGAACTGTGGTGTGTTATTACGTGGTACTAAGCGTGATGACGTAGAACGTGGTCAAGTATTGGCTAAACCAGGTTCAATCAACCCACACACCACTTTTGAATCAGAAGTTTATGTTCTGTCAAAAGAAGAAGGCGGACGTCACACTCCATTCTTCAAAGGCTACCGTCCACAGTTCTACTTCCGTACAACAGACGTGACTGGTACTATCGAACTGCCAGAAGGCGTAGAGATGGTAATGCCTGGCGACAACATCAAAATGGTAGTTACTCTGATTTGCCCAATCGCGATGGACGAAGGTTTACGCTTCGCAATCCGTGAAGGTGGTCGTACAGTAGGTGCTGGTGTAGTAGCTAAAATCATTGCTTAATAGCGATAGAGATTAGTTTGAAAAGGAAGCTTCGGCTTCCTTTTTTGTTTTAGGGGCTGGTTTTATCCACAAATTTGTGTAAAATGCTCGCCACTCTGAAGTTAAATAGTTATTTGATGACTATTTACACAGCGGGCTTGATATCCGGATTTAGATAGGTATAATGGCCCCCTCGTCGACCTAGGTTGACGAATTAAATGATTAGTCGCTTAAGTTAATCATTATCATAGCGGCTCCGATTGGGAGTCGAACGGTTAAATCATCTCGCTCTGCTTTTCTATATAGAAGAAGCTAGAGGGTGATTTTTTATATGTCCATTTTAGGAGCTCTGGTCAATGCAGAACCAAAGAATCCGTATCCGCTTAAAGGGATTTGATCATCGCTTAATTGATCAATCTACAGCGGAAATCGTTGAAACTGCTAAGCGTACAGGCGCTCAAGTACGTGGTCCAATTCCACTACCTACGCGTAAAGAGCGTTATACCATTTTGATCTCTCCGCACGTTAATAAAGATGCTCGTGACCAGTACGAATTACGTACACACAAGCGCCTGGTTGACATCGTAGAGCCAACTGAAAAGACTGTAGACGCGTTAATGCGTTTAGATCTTGCGGCTGGTGTCGACGTACAGATTAGCTTGGGTTAATTGAGATCCTAGTAAGAAGAGGTTTGAGAGATGGCTATCGGTCTTATTGGTCGTAAAGTTGGTATGACTCGCATCTTCACTGAAGATGGTGTTTCAATACCAGTTACTGTAATTGAAGTTGCAGGCAACCGTGTTACTCAAGTGAAAACTTTAGAAACTGACGGCTACCGTGCACTTCAAGTTACAACTGGCACCAAAAAAGCCAATCGCATCACTAAACCAGAAGCAGGTCACTTTGCCAAGAGCGGCGTTGAAGCCGGTCGTGGTTTGTGGGAAATGCGTTTGGTAGACGGTGAAGGCGAGGGCATTGAAGTTGGTGCTGAGCTAAATGTTGATATTTTCGCAGACGTAGCGAAAGTAGATGTTACTGGTCAATCAAAAGGTAAAGGCTTCCAAGGCGGCGTTAAGCGTTGGAACTTCCGTACTCAAGATATGACTCACGGTAACTCTTTGTCGCACCGCTCGAATGGTTCTATCGGTCAGAACCAAACGCCTGGTCGCGTATTCAAAGGCAAAAAAATGTCAGGCCATATGGGTGCCGAGCGTGTTACTACTCAAAATCTAGTTGTAGTTCGTGTAGATGTTGAGCGTAACCTGCTACTAGTCCGTGGCGCTGTTCCTGGCGCTACCAATGGCGACTTGATTATCAAGCCTGCCGTTAAAGCTTAAGGTCTGAGGAGATAGTAATGGAATTGGTATTGAAAGACGCGCAAAGCGCTCTTGAAGTTTCCGAAACTACCTTCGGCCGTGACTTTAACGAGGCACTGGTTCATCAGGTAGTTGTAGCATACGCTGCAAACGCGCGTCAGGGCACTCGTGCTCAAAAGACTCGTGCGGAAGTAACTGGCTCAGGCAAAAAGCCTTGGCGCCAAAAAGGAACTGGCCGTGCTCGTGCTGGTTCTGTTAAAGGCCCAATCTGGCGTGGCGGTGGCGTAACATTCGCTGCTAAAACCCAAGATCATAGCCAAAAAGTTAACAAAAAGATGTACCGCGGCGCGCTGAAAAGCATTCTGTCTGAATTGGTACGTCAAGAGCGTCTGGTTGTTGTTGAATCTTTCGGTGTTGAAGCTCCTAAAACTAAAGAGCTGAAAGCTAAATTGAAAGCAATGAACCTTGAAGACGTTCTGATTGTGACTGCAGAAGTTGATGAGAACTTATTCTTAGCAGCTCGTAACCTGTACAAAGTTGACGTTCGTGACGTAGCGGGTCTTGACCCAGTTAGTCTGATCGCGTTCAACACTGTGCTTGTGACTGCTGACGCAGTGAAGCAAATCGAGGAGATGCTAGCATGATGATCCGCGAAGAACGTTTGCTAAAAGTTATTCTCGCTCCACACATCTCTGAAAAGAGCACTGTGAACGCTGAGAAGCACAACACTGTTGTTTTCCGCGTAGCTATCGATGCAACTAAAGCTGAAATTAAAGCTGCTGTTGCTAAGCTATTTGAAGTTGAAGTTGATTCAGTTCGCACTTTAGTAAGCAAAGGCAAAACTAAACGCACTGGTGGCCGTACTGGTCGTCGTAGCGATTGGAAAAAAGCCTATGTAACTCTAGCTGCTGGTGCTGACATCGATTTCGTCGGCGGCGCTGAGTAAGCAAAGGAGAATTATCATGGCAGTTATTAAGTGTAAGCCAACCTCTCCAGGTCGTCGCCACGTTGTTAAAGTGGTGAACACTGACCTGCATAAGGGTAAACCCTTTGCTGGCCTGTTGGCGAAAAAATCTAAAAGTGGTGGCCGTAACAATACTGGCCGTATCACTGTCCGTCACGTAGGTGGTGGTCATAAGCAGCATTATCGTCTAATCGACTTCAAACGCGATAAAGATGGTATCCCTGCAAAGATTGAGCGTCTGGAATACGATCCAAACCGTACAGCTAACATCGCGTTAGTACTGTATGCGGATGGTGAACGTCGTTATATTCTTGCTGCCAAAGGCATGCAAGCTGGCGATAAGATCCAGTCTGGTGTTGCTGCCGAGATCAAAACCGGTAACGCTATGCCACTGCGCAACATCCCAGTAGGTTCTGTAGTTCACGCAGTTGAAATGAAGCCTGGTAAAGGTGCTCAGATCGCTCGTTCTGCAGGTGCTTATGTACAAGTTGTTGCTCGTGATGGCGCATATGCCACTCTACGTCTTCGCTCTGGCGAAATGCGTAAAGTGCCAGTTGATTGCCGCGCGACATTTGGTGAAGTTGGTAATGCCGAACACATGCTACGCCAGTTAGGTAAAGCAGGTGCTAAACGCTGGAGAGGCATCCGCCCTACAGTACGTGGTGTTGCAATGAACCCAGTAGACCATCCACACGGTGGTGGTGAAGGCCGTACTTCTGGTGGTCGTCACCCAGTGACTCCATGGGGTGTGCCAACTAAGGGTTATAAGACTCGTAGTAACAAGCGCACTGACAAGTACATCGTACGTCGTCGTAATAAATAGTAAGAGGATTCGCCATGCCACGTTCTCTCAAGAAAGGTCCCTTCATTGACCTGCACTTGCTGAAGAAGGTAGAGAAAGCGATGGAAGCCGGTGACAAAAAGCCTATTAAGACTTGGTCACGTCGCTCTATGATCATTCCAAATATGATTGGTTTGACCATCGCTGTCCATAATGGTCGTCAGCACGTTCCTGTGTTCGTAACTGACGAAATGATCGGCCACAAACTTGGTGAATTTTCACCAACTCGCACTTATCGTGGCCATGCCGCTGATAAGAAAGCGAAGAAGCGTTAATACGGGAGGAATAAGATGGAAGTTTTAGCTAAACATCGTTTTGCCCGTACGTCTGCGCAGAAGGCCCGTCTGGTTGCTGATCAAATTCGTGGTTTGCCTGTTGCTAAGGCACTCGAAATTTTGACTTTCAGCCCCAAGAAAGCCGCCGTACTGGTTAAAAAAGTACTTGACTCAGCTATCGCAAACGCCGAACACAACGAAGGCGCGGATATTGATGAGCTTAAAGTAGGAGCCGTCTTCGTAGATGAAGGCCCGACTATGAAGCGTATCATGCCACGTGCTAAAGGCCGCGCTGATCGTATCATGAAGCGTACCAGCCACATTACTGTGGTTGTATCAGATCGCTAGGAGAGAGCAATGGGACAGAAAGTACATCCTAATGGTATCCGTCTGGGTATCACCAAGCCTTGGATCTCTACCTGGTACGCAGATAAATCAGATTACGCAAGTAACCTGAACAGCGACTGGGAAGTGCGTAAGTTTCTTGTAGAGAAATTACAAGCTGCTTCAGTATCTAAGATTGTTATCGAGCGTCCAGCGAAAAGCATCCGCGTTACCATTCACACTGCCCGCCCAGGTGTTGTGATCGGTAAGAAAGGTGAAGACGTTGAAGTATTGCGTGCTGCAGTGTCAAAACTTGCTGGCACTCCTGCTCAAATTAACATCGCTGAGATCCGTAAACCTGAGCTAGATGCCAAATTAGTTGCTGATTCAATTGCACAGCAATTAGAGCGTCGCGTAATGTTCCGTCGTGCTATGAAGCGCGCAGTTCAAAACGCAATGCGTATTGGTGCTCAAGGTATCAAAGTACAAGTTAGTGGCCGTTTAGGCGGAGCTGAGATTGCGCGTGACGAGTGGTATCGTGAGGGTCGTGTACCTTTACATACTTTGCGTGCTGATATCGACTATTCTACATCTGAAAGTCACACCCAATACGGTGTGATTGGCGTTAAAGTTTGGATCTTCAAAGGTGAAGTTCTAGATGGAATGCTGCCACAGATTGAAGAACCGAAGCAGCAGCAACCTAAGCGCAAGCCTCGTGGTAAATAGGAGAGCCGGCAATGCTGCAACCTAAACGTATGAAGTTTCGCAAGATGTTCAAAGGCCGCAACCGCGGTCTGGCGAACGGTACCGAAGTTAGCTTTGGTACTTTTGGTCTGAAAGCAGTCGGCCGTGGCCGTTTAACTGCCCGTCAGATCGAATCTGCACGTCGTGCCATGACACGTCACATTAAGCGTCAGGGACAAATTTGGATTCGAGTTTTCCCGGACAAGCCGATTACCTCTAAGCCTCTTGAAGTGCGTATGGGTAAAGGTAAAGGTAACGTTGAATACTGGGTATGTCAGATTCAACCTGGTAAGGTTCTTTATGAGATGAATGGTGTTTCTGAAGTGATCGCTCGTGAAGCGTTTGCTTTGGCTGCTGCCAAGCTTCCAATTAAGACTACCTTCGTAACTAAGACGGTGATGTAATGAAAGCGAGCGAACTGAGAGAAAAAAGCGTTGAAGAACTGAACGCTGAACTACTTGGTCTGCTGCGTGAGCAGTTTAACCTGCGTATGCAACACGCCACTGGTCAGTTGACTCAGACTAATCAACTGAAATTGGTGCGCCGTAACATTGCGCGCGTTAAGACCATTATTACTTCTAAGGCGGGTGCATAATGTCTGATAAAATCCGTACTTTGCAGGGTCGTGTAACTAGCAACAAAATGGACAAGTCCATTACTGTTGCTATCGAACGCCAAGTGAAACACCCAATTTATGGGAAATACATTAAGCGTACGACGAAGATCCATGCACATGACGAAACTAATCAGTGCAATGAAGGCGATTTAGTAGCGATTCGCGAATGTCGTCCTTTGTCTAAGACTAAGTCTTGGACCCTGGTTGAAGTAGTATCAAAGGCCTAAGTTAATTAGGTATTTAGGTAAACGGCTCCAGAATGTGGGGCCGTTTGTTTTTTAATACTATACATTCCACTTTTATGGTGTTATATTTGCGCGCCATTTTTGACTAAATTAATAGCAAAAATGAGTGTTTTTATTGTCCCATAGTGGGAATTGTGTAGTAACGATAGCGGAGCACTTAAAATGATCCAAATGCAATCGACTCTTGACGTTGCTTGTAACAGCGGCGCACGCAGAGTTCAGTGTATTAAGGTCTTGGGTGGCTCTCATCGTCGTTATGCCGGTATCGGCGACATCATCAAAGTTTCTGTTAAAGAAGCGATTCCTCGCGCTAAAGCGAAGAAAGGCGATGTGTATAACGCGGTGGTAGTCCGTACTAAGAAAGGCGTACGTCGTCCAGACGGTTCTGTCATTCGCTTCGATCGGAATGCAGCTGTTCTTTTGAACAACAACCTGCAGCCGATTGGTACTCGTATCTTTGGACCAGTGACACGTGAATTGCGTAATGAGCAATTTATGAAAATTGTCTCGCTGGCACCAGAAGTACTGTAAGGAGCTTCAAAATGGCAGCTAAAATACGTCGTGAAGACGAAGTGATTGTATTAGCAGGTAAAGACAAGGGTAAACGTGCAAAAGTTTCTCAAGTCCTTCCTACTGGTAAATTGATTGTTGAAGGCATCAATCTTGTCAAAAAACACCAAAAGCCAAACCCACAATTGGGCGTAGCTGGCGGTATTGTTGAGAAAGAAGCACCGATACAAGCATCAAATGTAGCGATTTTCAACTCTGCCACTGGCAAAGCTGATCGCGTTGGTTTCCGCTTTGAAGACGGCAAAAAAGTTCGTTTCTTCAAATCGAACAGTGAACTCGTTAAGTAATTGGAGTAAACGATGGCGAAACTGCATGATAAATACCAAGAGACTGTTGTCGCTGAACTTGCTAAAAAGTTCGGTTATACCAGTGTCATGCAAGTCCCTCGGATTGAGAAAATCACCCTGAATATGGGTGTTGGCGAAGCTGTTGCAGACAAGAAAATCATGGACCATGCTGTCCGTGATATGACTGCAATCGCTGGTCAAAAACCAGTAGTGACTGTAGCTCGTAAGTCAGTTGCTGGTTTTAAAATCCGTGAAGGCTACCCTATTGGCTGTAAAGTTACCCTACGCGGTGAGCGTATGTGGGAATTCTTAGAGCGTTTAGTCGATATCGCAATCCCACGTATTCGTGACTTCCGTGGCTTAAGCGCTAAAGCGTTTGACGGCCGTGGTAACTACGCAATGGGCGTGCGTGAGCAGATCATCTTCCCAGAAATCGATTACGATAAAATCGATAAGATTCGTGGTATGGATATTGTTATCACTACTACTGCGAAGAATGATGAAGAAGGTCGTGCTTTGTTAGACGCTTTTAACTTCCCATTCAAGAAATAAGGGTAGCGTAATGGCAAAAACATCAATGAAAGCACGTGAAGCTAAACGTGCACAGCTCGTGGCCAAGTACGCTGAGAAGCGTGCGGCTCTTAAGACTATCATTGCAAGTCCAGCTTCTTCTGACGAAGATCGTTGGGATGCGGTACTTAAGCTGCAAGCTCTACCACGTGATTCCAGCGCTGCGCGTCAACGCAATCGTTGTAATCAAACTGGTCGCCCTCATGGCTTCTTACGTAAATTCGGCTTAAGCCGTATCAAATTACGTGAAGCAACCATGCGTGGTGAAGTTCCTGGCCTGCGTAAGGCCAGCTGGTAAGCACTTGTCACGGAGTAAGCTAATATGAGCATGCAAGATCCTATTGCGGATATGTTAACCCGTATTCGTAACGGCCAAGCTGCTAACCACGTATCGGTGAAGATGCCTTCAGCTAAGTTGAAAGTCGCAATTGCGAAACTACTTAAAGATGAAGGTTATATCGCTGATTACGCCGTAGCAGATGAAGCCAAGCCTGAACTGGAAGTTACTTTAAAGTATTTCCAAGGCCAACCAGTCGTTGAGACTATCCAGCGTGTAAGTCGCCCTGGTCTTCGTATTTACAAAGGTAAAAACGAACTTCCAAAGGTGATGGGCGGTCTGGGTGTCGCAATTGTGTCCACTTCTAAAGGCTTGATGACTGATCGTGCCGCCCGCCTTGCAGGCATGGGTGGCGAGGTTATCTGCTACGTAGCTTAAGGAGCTAGGAATGTCTCGTGTAGCAAAAGCACCAGTATCTATTCCAGCTGGCGTAGAGGTGACCTTGAACGAACAGACCCTTACCGTCAAAGGCGGAAAAGGTAGTCTGACTCGAGTGATCAACAATGCGGTCAATGTTGTTATTGAAGCTGGCGTAGTTAAGTTCCTCCCTGTTGAAGGCGTTTCTAACGCTTGGGCACAGGCTGGTACAACTCGTGCATTAGTAAACAACATGGTTGTTGGTGTATCTCAAGGTTTTGAGCGTAAATTAAAGTTAGTTGGCGTTGGTTACCGTGCGAAACTCGTCGGTTCTGACATTGACCTTACTTTAGGTTTCTCTCATCCGTTAGTACACAAACTGCCCGCAGGCGTTACTGCAGAGTGCCCTAGCCAAACTGACATCGTCCTACGTGGCGTTGATAAACAGTTAATTGGCCAAGTCGCTGCTGAGATTCGCGGATACCGTCCACCAGAGCCATATAAAGGCAAGGGTGTTCGCTATGACGACGAAGTAGTACGCCGTAAAGAGGCTAAGAAGAAGTAGGTAACGCGATATGGATAAGAAAACATCTCGCTTACGTCGCGCTACTCGCGCTCGTAAGAAGATCCAAGAGCTGGGCGTGAACCGTCTGGTTGTACATCGTACACCGCGTCACATTTATGCTCAGGTGATCAATCCTGAAGCTCAGGTGTTGGCAGCTGCTTCAACCGTAGAAAAAGCGGTTAAAGAGCTACTGAAGAGTACCGGTAACGTAGACGCAGCGAAAGCAGTAGGTAAATTTGTTGCTGAGCGCGCGATCGAAAAAGGCGTAACTTCAGTTGCGTTCGATCGTTCTGGTTTCAAGTATCACGGTCGTGTAGCTGCTTTAGCAGATGCAGCTCGTGAAGCTGGCCTGAAGTTCTAAGGGGTTATAAAATGGCTAAATTAGAAGCTCAGCAAAAAGACGATCTGCAAGAGAAATTGATTGCAGTTAATCGTGTTTCTAAAGTAGTTAAGGGCGGTCGTATCTTTAGCTTCACAGCACTGACAGTAGTGGGTGACGGTAACGGTAAGATTGGCTATGGCTATGGCAAAGCACGTGAAGTTCCAGCAGCGATTCAAAAAGCTATGGAAAAAGCTCGTCGTAACATTGTGACCGTTGAGTTGAATGCAGGTACTCTGCATCACCCAGTTAAAGGTCGTCATACTGGTTCTCTTGTGTACATGCAACCCGCATCACAAGGTACTGGTATTATTGCCGGTGGCGCAATGCGTGCCGTATTGGAAGTAGCAGGCGTTCATAACGTTCTGTCAAAAGCATACGGTTCTACTAACCCGATCAACATCGTTCGCGCGACTGTCGATGCTTTGGTGCACATGAAGTCACCTTCGCAAATCGCAGCTAAGCGTGGCCTGAATGTTGACGAAATTCGGGGGTAATGCACCATGGCAACTAAAACTGTAAAAGTTACTCAAACTAAAAGCGGTATCGGTCGTTTACCGAAGCACCGTGCAACCCTAACGGGTCTTGGTTTGCGTCGCATTGGTCACACTGTTGAATTAGAAGATACTCCTTCAGTTCGCGGTATGATCAACAAGGTCTACTACATGGTTAAGGTGGAGGATTAATAGATGCGTTTAAATACTCTATCTCCAGCTGCAGGCTCTAAGCATGCACCAAAGCGTGTAGGCCGTGGTATGGGCTCAGGTCTAGGTAAAACAGCGGGTCGTGGTCATAAAGGCCAAAAGTCTCGTTCTGGTGGCGGTGTACGCCCAGGATTTGAAGGTGGTCAAATGCCACTTAAAATCCGTTTACCTAAATTTGGTTTTACCTCGCGTCGCGCTATGGTAACAGCTGAAGTTCGTGTACTCGAACTGGCAAAAGTTAACGGTGATGTTATCGACTTAAACGCTCTGAAAGATGCGAACGTTATAACTCGCAACATCCAGTTTGCGAAAATTGTTCTTTCAGGTACCATTGAGCGCCCTGTGACTGTTAAAGGTCTGAAGGTAACCAAAGGTGCACGTGCAGCTATTGAAGCTGCCGGCGGTAAGATCGAGGAATAATACGTCGATGGCAAAACCAGGACTTGATTTAAAAAGCGCGAAAGGTGGACTTTCAGAATTGAAAGCTCGCCTCCTGTTCGTGATTGGTGCGATTATCGTCTTTAGAGCCGGTTCGTTTGTGCCAATTCCTGGTATTGACGCAGCTGTATTAGCAGAGCTGTTTGCTCAGCAAAAAGGGACCATCCTGGGCATGTTTAACATGTTCTCGGGTGGCGCCCTTTCGCGTGCCTCTATCTTTGCATTAGGTATCATGCCGTATATTTCGGCATCGATTATCATGCAACTGTTGACTGTCGTACATCCTGCACTCGCTGAATTGAAAAAAGAAGGCGAATCAGGACGTAAGAAAATCAGTCAATATACCAGATGGGGTACCTTAGTGCTGGGTACATTCCAGTCGGTCGGTATTGCAACCGGGTTACCAAACTTAGTGCCAGGCCTTGTGGTCAACATTGGATTTGGGTTCTACTTTGTTGCGGTTGTGAGCTTAGTGACGGGAACTATGTTCCTTATGTGGCTAGGTGAACAGATTACCGAACGTGGTATAGGTAACGGTATCTCGATTTTGATTTTCGCAGGTATTGTTGCTGGATTACCTTCCGCTATCGGCCAAACGGCTGAGCAGGCGCGTCAAGGTGACTTGAATGTGTTAGTATTGTTGTTGCTCGCGGTAATTGTGTTTGCAGTGACTTATTTTGTAGTGTTTGTGGAACGTGGTCAGCGTCGTATCGTCGTTAACTATGCTAAGCGTCAGCAGGGCCGTAAGGTGTTCGCTGCGCAAAGTACCCACTTACCGCTTAAAATAAACATGGCAGGTGTTATTCCGCCAATTTTTGCGTCAAGCATCATTTTGTTCCCTGGAACACTGGCTCAGTGGTTCGGTCAAAATGAATCCATGTCATGGTTAAGTGATTTTTCACTGGCTGTTTCACCTGGACAACCGCTTTACTCATTATTATATGCAACAGCGATTATCTTTTTCTGTTTCTTCTATACTGCGTTGGTATTTAACCCACGCGAAACAGCAGATAACTTGAAGAAGAGTGGCGCATTCATCCCTGGGATCCGTCCTGGAGAACAGACTTCGCGTTACATTGATAAAGTTATGACCCGTTTGACATTGGCAGGCGCGTTATACATAACCTTTATCTGCTTAATTCCGGAGTTCATGTTAATCGCGTGGAAAGTACAGTTCTATTTTGGCGGTACTTCACTACTAATTATGGTAGTCGTGATCATGGACTTCATGGCTCAGGTTCAGACGCATATGATGTCTCATCAGTATGAGTCTGTGATGAAGAAAGCTAACCTAGTAAACAAAGCGAATTTAGATCGCTTTGGTCGCTAAGTAGCTTTACGGAGTGATGAAATGAAAGTTCGAGCTTCCGTGAAGAAGATCTGCCGTAACTGCAAGATCGTCAAGCGTAGTGGCGTTGTGCGCGTTATCTGTGTTGAACCAAAACACAAACAGCGTCAAGGCTAAAAAGTAATTTGTTCAGCCCATGAATTGGGCTGAACAAAATTTAGTTTGCAAATCTGTTGACTGTCGAGTATCCTTTCGGGCTTTTCGCAGTTGGCCTTTAACTTTAAGGAGTGCATAGTGGCCCGTATCGCTGGCATTAACATTCCTGATCAAAAGCATACAGTCATCGCATTGACTGCTATTTTCGGCATCGGCCGTACTCGCGCTAGAGCAATCTGCGCGGCTACAGCAATCGCTGAAACTGCTAAGATCAAGGAATTGAGCGAAGCTCAAATAGATATACTACGCGAAGAAGTCGCCAAATACATTGTAGAAGGTGACTTACGTCGTGAGATTTCAATGAACATCAAGCGTCTTATGGATCTTGGTTGTTATCGTGGTCTCCGCCATCGCCGTAGCCTGCCTCTCCGTGGGCAACGTACTAAGACCAATGCGCGTACGCGTAAAGGTCCACGTAAACCTATTAGAAAGTAACGGGAAGGTAAAGCAATGGCTAAAGTTCCGTCACGTTCTCCGCGTAAGCGCGTACGTAAACAGGTTGCAGATGGCATGGCTCATATCCATGCTTCTTTCAACAACACTATTGTCACCATTACAGATCGTCAAGGTAATGCGTTGTCATGGGCTACTTCAGGTGGTTCAGGTTTCCGTGGTTCACGTAAATCTACTCCATTTGCTGCACAGGTGGCTGCTGAGCGTGCAGGTGCTGCTGCTCAAGACTACGGTTTAAAAAACCTTGAAGTGTTTGTGAAGGGTCCAGGTCCAGGTCGTGAGTCAGCCATTCGTGCGCTGAACGCTGTTGGTTATAAAATTACCAACATTACCGATGTGACGCCGATCCCTCATAATGGTTGTCGTCCTCCTAAAAAGCGTCGTGTATAACGCCGTTTCGTTAGGATAGTTGGAGAAAGATCATGGCAAGATACTTGGGTCCCAAGCTCAAGCTCAGCCGCCGAGAAGGTACAGACCTTTTCTTAAAAAGCGGTGTGAGAGCAATCGATTCAAAGTGTAAACTGGAAACTGCACCTGGACAACATGGCGCTCGTAAGCCACGTTTGTCAGAGTACGGTACTCAGTTACGCGAAAAACAAAAAGTTCGTCGTATTTACGGTGTGTTAGAAAAACAATTCCGTAACTATTACAAAGATGCTGCACGTACTAAAGGCAACACAGGTGAAAACCTGCTTCAGCTTTTAGAAACCCGTCTTGATAACGTCGTTTATCGTATGGGCTTCGGTGCAACTCGTGCAGAATCACGTCAGCTAGTAAGCCATAAATCAATTATGGTTAACGGTCGTGTTGTTAACATTCCATCATTCAAAGTGTCTGCGAATGATGTTGTGAGCATCCGCGAGAAGTCACGTACTCAAGCTCGTATTAAAGCGGCTTTAGAAGTGGCAGCTCAACGCGAGAAGCCTACATGGGTTGAAGTCGACAATGCGAAAATGGAAGGTGCTTTCAAGCGCGTTCCAGAACGTAGCGATTTGTCTGCGGAAATTAACGAACAGCTGATCGTCGAGCTTTACTCTAAGTAAGGCTAACAAACAAGAGAGGACACAATGCAGGGTTCTGTTACAGAATTTCTTAAACCGCGTCTCGTTGATATCGAGCAGGTTAACTCAACACGTGCCAAGGTTACATTGGAACCACTTGAGCGTGGTTTCGGCCACACTTTAGGTAACGCGTTGCGTCGCATCCTATTGTCGTCTATGCCCGGCTGCGCGGTTACCGAAGTCGAGATTGACGGTGTACTGCACGAATACAGCAGTAAGGAAGGCGTTCAAGAAGATATCCTTGAGATCTTGTTAAACCTGAAAGGGTTAGCAGTGACTATCGAGGGTAAAGACGAGGCTATGCTTACGTTGAGCAAGTCCGGCGCAGGCCCTGTCATCGCAGCAGATATCACGCATGATGGTGATGTCACTATCGTGAATCCTGATCATATTATCTGTCACCTGACAGGTAACAATGATATCAGCATGCGTATTCGCGTTGAGCGTGGTCGTGGCTATGTACCAGCATCTGCTCGTGCACAGACTGAAGACGATGATCGCCCAATCGGCCGCTTGCTGGTTGATGCTTCTTTCTCGCCAGTTGCACGTATTGCCTACAATGTAGAAGCAGCACGTGTAGAACAGCGTACTGACTTAGATAAACTCGTTATCGATATGACCACAAACGGTACTATCGATCCTGAGGAAGCTATCCGTCGTTCTGCAACTATTCTGGCTGAACAGCTAGATGCGTTTGTTGAATTACGTGACGTGACTGAGCCAGAGCTGAAAGAAGAGAAACCGGAATTCGATCCGATTCTGCTGCGTCCTGTCGACGATTTAGAGCTAACTGTACGTTCGGCTAACTGCTTGAAAGCCGAAGCGATTCATTACATCGGAGATCTGGTACAGCGCACTGAAGTTGAGTTGCTGAAGACCCCTAACTTAGGTAAGAAATCTCTTACTGAAATAAAGGACGTTTTAGCTTCTCGCGGACTGTCGTTAGGTATGCGTTTGGAAAATTGGCCTCCAGCCAGTTTAGCAGACGACCTATAAGTCTCAGGTTTGTACAGATTTAGGTTATAAGGATTAGGTCATGCGCCATCGTAAGAGTGGTCGTCAACTAAACCGTAACAGCAGTCATCGCCAAGCCATGTTTCGCAACATGGCCGGTTCACTAGTTCGTCATGAGATCATCAAGACAACTGTGGCTAAAGCGAAAGAACTGCGTCGCGTAGTTGAGCCTCTGATAACACTTGCTAAGAGTGACAGCGTTGCAAACCGTCGTTTAGCGTTTGCACGTACTCGCGACGCTGAAGTCGTAGGTAAGTTATTTACTGAGTTGGGTCCACGTTACCAGGAACGTCCTGGTGGCTATACCCGTATCCTTAAGTGCGGTTTACGTGCTGGTGATAAAGCCCCTATGGCTTACATCGAGCTAGTTGGCCGTCCAGAAGCTGCTCAAGCTGTTGATGTTGAAGCTGCTGAGTAATTAAGGTTACACTTTTAAAAAGCCGGGCGAATGCCCGGCTTTTTTATGTCTTTTTTTCGTTACTTCATCCAAAGAGTATTTTTCTCGATTTCTTTCGGTAGGCTAATATTCCATTTGGCCAACCCTTGCTGACTAAACATGTATTTCCCAAGATCATCTGTTACTGGAAAGATGTTTTCGGGTTTCTCGCCAGCCAGTATTTTTAACGCCATATTCGCTGCTATTTCGCCATGATGATAGCCATCGAGTACGTAGCCTCCAATATTGCCCTCTGCGGAGACGCTAAATCCCCAAAATCCGAAATTCGGTACCGGTGTATGTTCTGATATCCATTTTAGGAGCTGATCCGCATCCACAGAACGATTTTCTGCATCCCTCACTGCTTGGTAGAGCGCCACGACAATGGCGTTATAGCCTTGCTCCTTCGCCGTCAGTACCTGTTGCTGCCAATCTGCGATCTGTGACAATTGCACCAAATTCACTTCGATATCGCCCAAAATACTGGAGTGTTGTTTGCTGATGTATTCTGCAGCTGAGTCTGAGGTAACACCTTGGTCAAATAGGACTAGTATTTTACGGTGCACAGTCTGTGGGAGTATGCGTTGAATGAGGAGGAGTGAGCGTCGTAGCAGCGGCCTTTCTATGACACCGGTAAAGCGCTTGTGCTCATTGAGATGATACTCTCTAGGGTTCATATTCACCCCAAGATAGACCACTGGGATTAAGCTGTCATTGAGGCGCTGATGCAACAGGTTAACCGCATTATCATCGGCGAGAATAACCAGTTGAGGTGCTTGGCTTTGGATGTACTTCCACGCTAAATCAGCTCTTTCGGCAAATTGCTCCTTTGGTAAACGCTTGGTATCCATTTCGAAATAACTCACATCGTGGTGAGGGCTGAGCGTGTCATAAATCGCTCGGTAGTATTCTTGGTCCCATTGATATCCATGGTGATAGCTTTCGATCACGATCACTTTAGCTGCATTGGCGTTCTGCGAGAGACTTACAAGGCATAAGAGTAGGGCAACACAGTGCAAGTTTATGTTTAATGGTGTTATTTGAATCATACGCAGTCTTAGGTTTTGAAGCTGCTTTGAGTATAGTTCACCTTTAATTATCTAGATTAAGATAATAAAAAAGCCTCGCTAGTTATTAGGCTAGGAGGCTTAGTGTGTATGCTGTTGCAACTTCATCAACTGCTTACTTTGTGTCTGGTGCCTTTTGTTGGCTGTAATCCAACTTCTCGTGCTTTTGTCCCATGGCTTCGGCAACTTCTGGTGGCATGTAGTTTTCATCATGCTTAGCCAGTACTTCAGTCGCTTCTAGCTTACCATCAGCACTTAGCACGCCTTGCGCGACAATACCTTGTCCTTCACGGAATAGATCGGGCAGTAGATCGTCATAGGTGACCAGTACTTCGCCGCCTAGAGAGTCATGCACAGCGAACTGCACATGTAAGCTCTTAGGGTCTCGTACCATAGAACCGACTGTTACCATGCCGCCGACACGAATGCGTTGGCCAATTTCTGGTTTAACGCCAGTATCTGTTTTGCCGTGGACAATTTCAGACGGTGTATAGAATAAGTTTAAGTTGGAGTTCAGCGCATAAAGCAAAAGCGAAGTAATCGCGGCAACACCACCGATTAATGCCACTGCTAACGTCAGTCTTTTTTTGCGTCTTGGGTTCACGATTTAGTACTCCTAGTTTCTTTTAGGCGTTCTTCTCTATCCATCTTCTTCGCGATTTCAATTAACACCTTACGCTTTTGGCGTGCGCTGGTAATGATAAGCGTTGAGAGGCAGCAGAAGGTCACTCCGTAGGATAGCCACACGTAAAATGCATAGCCGCCCATATTAAAAAAATCACTGATTGAATCGAATTGCATTATTTGACCTCCTCAGCCTTAGCTAGTTCACGCACCCAGGGGCGCATGCCATTTCTTGCTAAAATTTCTGCTCTGAATCGCACAATAGTGATGGCACCTATCATGAGACCGAAGCCAAGCATATTGATTAACAGTGGATAGAGCATTTCCGTCGACATAGTCGATTTCTCGGTAATGCGGATAGTTGATGGCTGATGTAATGAGCTCCACCATTCAACTGAGTATTTGATGATAGGGATGTTAATTACGCCCACGATCGCTAGGATCCCTGCAGCACGAGCTGCGAGCACTTTATCCTCAAATGAGGCATAGAGTGAGATAACACCTAAATATAGGAACAGTAATACTAGCTCAGAGGTTAAGCGTGCATCCCATACCCACCAAGCGCCCCACATAGGTTTACCCCATGCAGCACCGGTAAAGAGGGCAATAAAGGTGATTACTGCACCGATAGGCGCAATCGAAGCCGCAGCCCAGTCGGCAAGTTTGATCTGCCACACTAAACCGATAAAGGCCGCTGTCGCCATACCCATGTAAGCTGCCATCGACATAGAGGCCGCGGGGACATGGATAAAGATAATGCGATAGCTATCACCCTGTTGGTAATCTGTCGGCGCAAAGGCTAATCCCCATGTTGTGCCTACAGCAATAAACAGACCTGCTAAGATCGCAAACCATGGAAATAATGTTCCTGATAACTTATATGCGCGTTCAGGATCCGCGTAAGGGTGTAACCATTTCCACATTTTAGTTAGTACTCACTCGCAGAGATGCACCAATTGCAAAAGGTGCTAAGGTTAACGATCCGACCAGCATAGCGCCTATTATAGCGAGCTGACCGTCATAGGGTAAATTCATTCCTGCCGCGTCTATGGCACTCGTTGCAAAAATGAGAACCGGAATATACAAGGGCAAAATAAGTAAGCTGAGTAACACGCCACCTTTTCTAAGGCCGACGGTTAATGCCACACCAATGGCACCTAATAGCGACAATACTGGCGTGCCTAGCGCAAGAGTCGATATTAGCGCACCATAACTATTGCCATCTAAATTGAGTAGCACCGCTAACAGTGGCGCGATAATAATCAGCGGCACACCGGTTAAAATCCAATGGGCTAACACTTTGGCTAATACCAGAATGGCTAATGGCTGCGGACTCAATAACATTTGTTCTAAGCTGCCATCACTAAAGTCCGCTTTGAACAGTCTTTCAAGTGACAACATAGAGGCTAATAACGCTGCAACCCAAATTATCCCGGGAGCCACACGGGCTAACATTTGTGGCTCTGGGCCAATTCCCAGAGGGAATAAGGTCACAACCATAATAAAAAATAGCAGTGGGTTAAAAATGTCGCCGCGGTGACGAATGGCAATTTTAAGATCTCGCTGCAGCAAGGTGAAAAATGCCTGGGTAAAACTGATGCCTCTTTTCATTTAGCCTGACCTTATATGAAGCGATAATCTAGACGAATTTTACGAAGCCTATCATCTTTGATAATGCCCATATCTTGGTGAGTTGTGAGGATCACACACCCGCCATTATCCGCATGCTGAATAAATAATTGCTCCAGCTCTTCGACGCCTTTTTTATCGATCGCGGTAAAAGGTTCGTCAAGGATCCAAATTTTACAATTGCTATGCCACAATCTAGATAGCGCGGTTCTGCGATGCTGGCCTGCGGATAAATGTCCGGCAAGTGCCTCTTCAAAACCTGTTAAGTTCACTTTGGCTAAAATGGCTGAGGTATCAAAGTCATCATAACCACTGATTCTTAAATTGAAATTAAGGTTTTCTTCAGCGGTAAGCTCGCATTTCACTCCCGCTAAATGGCCGAGATACAAGAGATCTTCATTGTATTCATCACGGCAGCGGTTTATGTCTTCATTTCTGTAAAAGGTTTGTCCGGCATAGGGGCGAGAAAGACCTGCCAATATACGTAATAAACTGGTTTTGCCCGCGCCGTTAGGGCCTTCAATTTGAACAATATCACCGGCATTAATATCAAAACTTAACTCATCAAAAAGGATGCGTTCTTCGCGGATACAGGTCAGCTTGCTGGCTGACACTAATGTGGTTTCTTTAGTTATATTTGTCACTGAACCCTCTATCTCAAGCCGGAAGGAAACACAAGTTATTCTAACACAAACGTTATTGGGGGTTTACCCTTGGTTTGCACTAGATGTCAGCAATATGATGTGGTTCCAATAACCGCAATATTTATCGAACTTTTTTACGACTTGCTAATATATTAACGAATTTGTCACCCTTGTCGCCTGATTCATTTTGTGTTGAGATTCTAATCACAAAAAGATGAGATTTCTTGAAGTTTGTAGTAATCTTAGTCGGCTATAATGAGTCTGCCTAAGTAAGGGCAGCGCCGAGCTTTGTACGTATTTGCATTAGGAACATTGAACATGAAAAAACTGTTAGCAATGACTGCAGTCGCTGCTTTGACTATGTCAGTCAACGTATCAGCTCAAGAAGCTGAAGCTATTTTCAACAAGGCATGTACCGTATGCCACAGCATGGGTGTTGCTGGCGCTCCAAAAGTGCATAACGCTGCAGAATGGGAACCACGCTTAGCTAAGGGTATTGATGCTCTACTGCACAGTGTGAAAACTGGTTTGAATGCAATGCCACCAGGCGGTATGTGTACAGATTGTACTGACGAAGATTACAAAGCAGCTATCGAGTTTATGTCTAAAGCTCAGTAATTTTTTCAGTGTTAATAAAAAACCGGCCAAAGCCGGTTTTTTTATGTCTGCAATAAACTGCGGTCTATTGCACTTGGGTATCAAGTACTAGGTTGGCGGTATCGCCGACAGCTACTGTGCTGATCTTACCTTGAAGATCACCCGCTTGTGGTTTGATAGTTCCGTGCTTAGAAAGTACTGCAATCACTTCCACATTGGTAGCGTCACTTAACTTCTTATCGCCACCCATACCGCTGCTATCGTCTAATGTCACAGTAACTGGGAACGACTTCGCACTGACTTTGGTTGCCGCTAATGGGACTTTTGGTCCTTCAGTTGCACGGGCAAAGATAAATATAGTGTCTTCAGGGCTGGCTTTAGCGGCAAGTTCTGCAGAGATAGATATAGTCACATTGACTGACTTAGTTGCACTCGTCTTCACTTGCTTGTGGGCATCGTCATTTGGCATGCCAGCCGTTTCAGATTGCATACGTAAGTTAGCGGTTTCGATAGCATTCATTAGGGCTGCGCGATCAACATCAGCACGATCGCTATCAAGAATAGTTTGCCAAGAGGCGATGGCTTTCTTGTAATCAGCGGTAAAGAAGGCATCCATACCTACAAGTAATAGCGTTGAAGGATCTTGAGCATCCATCGCTAAAGACTCATCGATGATCGCTTGGATTTGCGGTGTCATTTGCTGGCCCGCTTTGTAATACATGGCTGTTGCTTTAGGACCTAATAATTCAGCGTGTTTTCCGACTAAATCCATTACTTTATCGAAAGCCGCGATCCCTTTGTCGTATTGGTTTGCCGATACATAAGCGTGGCCTAAGCTGAACCATACTTGACTATTCTCTGGCTCGGCTTTCACTTGGGCTTCCATCATCTGTACGCGCTGCGCCATGATTTGAGCCGTATCCATTCCCTCATGTGGGTTGGCAGGTTGTTGGGCAGTTTCAATATTCTCGAAGGCACCTAAATGCTGATAGAGATAGCCTGAGATAACAATCAAACAAACTGACATGATCGACGGCCACAGAATCGTCTTTGGCTTGATTTGGTTGACCAGTGAATCATCGCTCGCTTCTTTGATGTCTTGGAGTAGACTGATTTCAAGCTCTTTTTTCAATGCATCGAATTCGGCTTGATCCAGTAACTCTTCGCTTAATTCTTTTTCAAGAACGCCCAGGCGCTCATTGAACAATTCAAGGTTCGTTTGTTTACGAACTCCAGCTTCTTCAGTTTTCAGCAACTTCTGCTGTCTGAAATGCGGGATCCAAATCAGCATCAGGCCGACTAACATAACAAGCGCAATAAAAATCCAAAATGTCGTCATTGTTTCTATATTCACTTTAGTTTGCAGAAAGCGGAGTAACCGCTAGGCTTGGAAGCAAGATTATACGTAAAGATTGTTCATTGAACAGTAATATAAGGTAATCCCAGTACCGAAAGCTTATAGTTGGGCACTGGTTCACAAATTGATTCTTCTTGTAAAAATTGTATGAAACTTAAGTGTCATTTGTCGGTCACATGCAGAACTGAGCCTCTTCCGTGACTTTCATCAGCCTCTAAAATTGAGAATGAGACAAGTAACCCAGTTTTGTACGAAAGAGGCAGACAGGAACAATAGCAAATACTAAAATGAGCAACATTTCGTGCATTTGCGTGAATAACATGTTGTGCGTTGAGATAGAGTCTTTCTAAATCAACATATTATTGAAGACTGAGGAAAACCCATGATCCCAGAACTTGGACACTTTGCGCTGATAATAGGGGTGGCTTTTGCCTTCTTATTAATCAGCGTCCCCCTAATAGGTGTTGCCCGTAAAGATCAATACCTTGTTAGGTATGCTTGGCCGTTAACGTACGGAATGTTCTTTTTTATCACTGTATCAGTTGTCGTGCTGGCCTATAGCTTTGCCGTCGATGATTTCTCAGTCGCTTATGTGGCACATCACTCTAATTCTCAGTTACCTATCTTCTTTAAGATTTCGGCCGTATGGGGCGGTCATGAAGGGTCACTGTTGTTCTGGGTGTTTGCTTTATCGACTTGGGCTGCAGCGGTTGCCTTATTTAGTAAAGGTTTAGAGGAAGTGTTTACTGCGCGTGTACTGGCAGTATTAGCACTGATCGTGATTGGCTTTAGCTTATTCATGCTTCTCACCTCTAGCCCATTCGAACGTCTGTTCCCGATCCCTGCTGAAGGTCGTGATTTGAACCCAATGCTGCAGGATGTGGGATTAATCTTCCATCCACCTATGCTGTATTTAGGTTATGTGGGTTTCTCGGTGAGCTTTGCATTTGCGATTGCCGCGCTGATGAGCGGTCGTCTCGATTCTGCATGGGCTCGTTGGACGCGTCCTTGGACCTTAGCCGCTTGGATCTTCCTTACAGGAGGTATCGCGCTAGGTTCTTGGTGGGCATATTATGAATTAGGCTGGGGCGGTTGGTGGTTCTGGGATCCTGTTGAGAACGCTTCTTTCATGCCTTGGTTAGTGGGTACTGCGCTTGTTCACTCTTTGATTGTGACCGAGAAACGCGGCGCCTTCCGTAACTGGACCGTATTACTGTCTATCTTCGCTTTCTCTTTAAGTTTGCTTGGTACCTTTATTGTTCGCTCTGGCGTATTAACCTCAGTGCATTCATTCGCAGCCGATCCAAGCCGTGGTATGTTTATTCTGTTGTTACTTGGCTTAGCGATTGGCGGTTCATTAACACTGTTTGCCTTCCGCGCCAGTGAAATGAGCAGTCCAGCCCGTTTCGAGCTGAAGTCTAAAGAAACCATGCTACTGGTCTGTAACGTGTTACTGACCGTTGCCGCAGGTACTGTGCTATTGGGTACACTCTATCCATTGCTCATCGATGCACTCGGCATGGGTAAAATTTCTGTAGGACCTCCATACTTCAACGCTGTGTTTGTGCCTATCGTATTAGTCTTATTTGGCTTTATGGGTATTGGTCCAATTATCCGTTGGAAAAAATCGAAAGCAGGCGAGCTTAAGCGTCAGCTATTGATCCCTGCAATGGTTGCTGCGGCTATCGGTATTGTGACGCCATTTATCGTTGATGGTGTATTCAACATTTGGGTTGCCTTTGGTATCGCGGCGGCTTCTTGGATTATCCTAGCGACAGCAAGAGCGGCCTATAACATGGTCAAGTCGAAAGAAGGTGATATCAGCATCAGCCGTATGGGCCGTAGTCAGCTGGGCATGATCTTCGCGCATCTTGGTATTGCTGTATCTGTGATTGGCGCCACTATGGTGTCGAATTACTCGATTGAGAAAAGTGTACGCATGGGACCGGGTATCAGCCAAGAGCTTGCGGGTTATACCTTTAAGTATCTCGAGACTAAAAACGTAGTGGGTCCTAACTACACTGCAATGCAGGGACAGATAGAAGTCTACAAAGGCGATGAGCTGCTGACATTACTCAAGCCCGATCGTCGTCAATATAATGTGCGTACTATGGACATGACAGAAGCGGGTATCGACTGGGGTCTATTCCGTGACTTGTATGTGACCATGGGCGATCCAATTACCAGCACTGAATTTGCGGTTCGTTTGAACTACAAACCGTTCGTGCGTTGGTTATGGTTTGGGGCAATTTTCATGATGATTGGTGGATTCTTCGCGGCATCGGATAAACGTTACCGTGCGAAAGTCACTGAAGCTGTCGCGCCTTCGGCCGAAAAGGCAAAATTGGCAACGGCTCAATAATTGGGGAATGTATGAAGAAGTTGGTTCTGTTTATCCCATTGGTCATATTTCTCGCCATGGGGGTGTTTCTATATAAAGGCTTATTCCTGAATCCGCAGCAATTGGATTCGGCACTGGAAGGAAAGCCTATTCCGGCTTTCCAACTGGAACGCTTAGAGACACCAGCTGAGATCATTACGAATGAGCAACTAAAAGGTAAGGTGTCATTACTTAATGTGTGGGCGACTTGGTGTCCATCTTGTAAATATGAGCATCCTTTCTTAGTGATGCTAAAGCGTAAAAATCTTCTGCCAATTTACGGGATCAACTATCGCGATGAGCGTGCTCCCGCATTAGAAGAGTTGAAGCGCCAGGGCGACCCCTATAACGTCAATATCTATGATAAAGACGGCCGTTTAGGATTAGACCTTGGCGTCTATGGTGCACCTGAAAGTTTTGTGGTTGATCACAACGGTATTATCCGCTTCCGTTATGCGGGTCCAATCGACCAACGCGTATGGAGTGAAACCCTTTACCCTATGATCCAACAATTACAAGCTGAAGCGGCGAAGGATGGCGCATCATGAGAACTCTGACAAAAATCATTGGTGGTCTAGTGCTGTTATTCAGTATGACGACCGCCGTTATGGCAACACCGGTTGATACTTACGAATTCAAAACGCCTGAAAATCAAAAGCGCGGTTTGTCTTTGGCTCATGAACTACGTTGCCCACAGTGTCAAAACCAAAACTTGATCGACTCAAACTCACCGGTTGCGCGCGATCTGCGTCTTGAAGTCTTCAAGATGGTAGACGAAGGCAAAGGAGATGATGAGATCATCGAGTTTATGACCAGCCGTTACGGTGAGTTCGTACTCTATAACCCTAAGATGGAAACCAAAACCTACATTCTTTGGTTAGGTCCTATCGGTTTGTTACTTATGGGTCTAGTGATTGGTTTTGTCTTCATTCGTAAACAACGTATCAGCGGTAATGTGCCGAACGAAATTAGTGAAGAAGATCAGCGAGAGTTAGATACCTTGCTAAAGCGTAATACTAAATGAAGCATAAAGTCATAACGGCATTATTGTTGTCTTCCCTCTTTTCGTTACTTGCTGGTGGGGTCGCGCATGCGTACCCCGGCATGCAGCAGGCGACTAAACCGATGGAATCAACCGTTGATTTGATCAATGTCTTGCCAAAGACTTTCCCGATAGGGCCTGTCGCCTTTAATGACGTCGATGGTAAAGCCATCGACTTCAGTCAATTTAAAGGTAAGATCATCATGGTGAACATGTGGGCGACCTGGTGTCCACCCTGTGTAAGGGAGCTACCAGCAATCGAAAGACTCGCGACCAAGTTCAAAGCTGAAGACTTTGTACTATTACCTATCTCTATTGATGCAGAAGGTAAGCAACAGGTTCAACCGTTCTTAAACTCGTTAGGTATGCCAAATTTCAACTCTTACTACGATCAGTCACAAAGTCTTGGGGATGTTTTCCCGCTCGATACGATTCCAGCGACATTTATTCTTGATCAACAGGGCCAATTGATAGCTTTTGTTCGATCTTATGTCGATTGGGACGATGCCAAAGCTGTCTCACTAATCCAAGGTTTTATCGATAAAGGCAGTAAAAAGCCCAATTAATCGACACTCTACACGTAAAAGAATCACCATCGTTTAAAAGATCGCCATGCGATCTTTTTTCATTAAAAAGCCCTTGCACAAAATCTCCTGCTCCCTATAATGCGCATCCACTGACACGGCAGACAGCGTTAAGCAGCCTGGTGTGACAGTTCATCAATGAGTTTACTAATTGATGAGTGTTGAGAAAGTTTGCAAAAACTCCTTGACGCGAAACGGGAAATGCGTAGAATACGCAGCCCTAGCCATCTGGAAGCGTTCGACGCTCAGTGTGGTACTCACGTTCTCTTATGAATATTGAGTTGCTCTTTAACAAGATAAAACAAGAAATCTGTGTGGACACTCACAGGTGTTGAGTTAATCGAAACTGCTTAACCTTAGGGTTGGCAGTCAAAAATTTAAATCAATGTAACAATGAGTGTTCATAGCAATATGTACAGTTTGTTTCTTTTAGCGAGAAACAAGAAATCAGAATTCATTGAGCCGCTGAAGTCGCAAGACGGAAGCAACAAAACTTTAATTGAAGAGTTTGATCATGGCTCAGATTGAACGCTGGCGGCAGGCCTAACACATGCAAGTCGAGCGGCAGCGGGAAGATAGTTTACTATCTTTGCCGGCGAGCGGCGGACGGGTGAGTAATGCCTAGGGATCTGCCCAGTCGAGGGGGATAACAGTTGGAAACGACTGCTAATACCGCATACGCCCTACGGGGGAAAGGAGGGGACCTTCGGGCCTTCCGCGATTGGATGAACCTAGGTGGGATTAGCTAGTTGGTGAGGTAATGGCTCACCAAGGCGACGATCCCTAGCTGTTCTGAGAGGATGATCAGCCACACTGGGACTGAGACACGGCCCAGACTCCTACGGGAGGCAGCAGTGGGGAATATTGCACAATGGGGGAAACCCTGATGCAGCCATGCCGCGTGTGTGAAGAAGGCCTTCGGGTTGTAAAGCACTTTCAGTAGGGAGGAAAGGTAGCAGCTTAATACGCTGTTGCTGTGACGTTACCTACAGAAGAAGGACCGGCTAACTCCGTGCCAGCAGCCGCGGTAATACGGAGGGTCCGAGCGTTAATCGGAATTACTGGGCGTAAAGCGTGCGCAGGCGGTTTGTTAAGCGAGATGTGAAAGCCCCGGGCTCAACCTGGGAATTGCATTTCGAACTGGCGAACTAGAGTCTTGTAGAGGGGGGTAGAATTCCAGGTGTAGCGGTGAAATGCGTAGAGATCTGGAGGAATACCGGTGGCGAAGGCGGCCCCCTGGACAAAGACTGACGCTCAGGCACGAAAGCGTGGGGAGCAAACAGGATTAGATACCCTGGTAGTCCACGCCGTAAACGATGTCTACTCGGAGTTTGGTGTCTTGAACACTGGGCTCTCAAGCTAACGCATTAAGTAGACCGCCTGGGGAGTACGGCCGCAAGGTTAAAACTCAAATGAATTGACGGGGGCCCGCACAAGCGGTGGAGCATGTGGTTTAATTCGATGCAACGCGAAGAACCTTACCTACTCTTGACATCCACGGAATTCGCTAGAGATAGCTTAGTGCCTTCGGGAACCGTGAGACAGGTGCTGCATGGCTGTCGTCAGCTCGTGTTGTGAAATGTTGGGTTAAGTCCCGCAACGAGCGCAACCCCTATCCTTATTTGCCAGCACGTAATGGTGGGAACTCTAGGGAGACTGCCGGTGATAAACCGGAGGAAGGTGGGGACGACGTCAAGTCATCATGGCCCTTACGAGTAGGGCTACACACGTGCTACAATGGCGAGTACAGAGGGTTGCAAAGCCGCGAGGTGGAGCTAATCTCACAAAGCTCGTCGTAGTCCGGATTGGAGTCTGCAACTCGACTCCATGAAGTCGGAATCGCTAGTAATCGTGGATCAGAATGCCACGGTGAATACGTTCCCGGGCCTTGTACACACCGCCCGTCACACCATGGGAGTGGGCTGCAAAAGAAGTGGGTAGCTTAACCTTCGGGGGGGCGCTCACCACTTTGTGGTTCATGACTGGGGTGAAGTCGTAACAAGGTAGCCCTAGGGGAACCTGGGGCTGGATCACCTCCTTACCTATACGACTAACTTAATTTTTGCTGAGTGTTCACACAGATTGCTTGTTTATCTTCTCTTAGGAGAAGTCAGAGCTGAATGCGCCGCTAGCCGGTACGCATTGTTCTTTAACAATTTGGAAAGCTGATAGTATGTAACGTGATGATGTCTGTCGTCATGTTACTTACAAACCGATGTAAACGTGGAAACGTTTGCATCATGAGTTCTCAAACACTTTATTAAGTGTCTTGAATATTCAAAAAGTAAATTATTCTTTATTGAATAGTTTGCGTCTAAGGCGCGTCCACTTCTTTGGTCAGAAGTGAGACAAGTAAAACCAAGCTGGTCGCAATGCGGCGCAGATGAGTGAAACTCATTTGGGTTGTATGGTTAAGCGACTAAGCGTATACGGTGGATGCCTTGGCAGTCAGAGGCGATGAAGGACGTAGTAACTTGCGAAAAGCGTTGGCGAGCTAGTAACAAGCATTTGAGCTAACGATGTCCGAATGGGGGAACCCAGCAGCATAAGCTGTTATCGCAACATGAATACATAGTGTTGCGAGGCGAACCCGGGGAACTGAAACATCTAAGTACCCGGAGGAAAAGAAATCAACCGAGATTCCCCTAGTAGCGGCGAGCGAACGGGGATTAGCCCTTAAGTCAGTGGGGTGTTAGTGGAATGTGTTGGAAAGCACAGCGGCACAGGGTGATAGCCCCGTACATGAAAACTAACCATTGATGAAAACGAGTAAGGCGGGACACGTGACATCCTGTTTGAATATGGGGGGACCATCCTCCAAGGCTAAATACTCCTGACTGACCGATAGTGAACCAGTACCGTGAGGGAAAGGCGAAAAGAACCCCTGTGAGGGGAGTGAAATAGAACCTGAAACCGTATACGTACAAGCAGTGGGAGCGGTTCTTGAGACCGTGACTGCGTACCTTTTGTATAATGGGTCAGCGACTTACATTTTGTAGCGAGGTTAAGCGAATAGCGGAGCCGTAGGGAAACCGAGTGTTAACTGCGCGTTTAGTTGCAAGGTGTAGACCCGAAACCCGGTGATCTAGCCATGGGCAGGTTGAAGGTTGAGTAACATCAACTGGAGGACCGAACCGACTAATGTTGAAAAATTAGCGGATGACTTGTGGCTGGGGGTGAAAGGCCAATCAAACCGGGAGATATCTGGTTCTCCTCGAAAGCTATTTAGGTAGCGCCTCGAGCGAATACCATTGGGGGTAGAGCACTGTTAAGGCTAGGGGGTCATCCCGACTTACCAACCCTTTGCAAACTCCGAATACCAATGAGTACTACTCGGGAGACAGACGGCGGGTGCTAACGTCCGTCGTCAAAAGGGAAACAACCCAGACCGTCAGCTAAGGTCCCAAAGTACTAGCTAAGTGGGAAACGATGTGGGAAGGCTTAGACAGCTAGGATGTTGGCTTAGAAGCAGCCATCATTTAAAGAAAGCGTAATAGCTCACTAGTCGAGTCGGCCTGCGCGGAAGATGTAACGGGGCTAAGCTAGTCACCGAAGCTACGGGTGCACAGTTTACTGTGCGCGGTAGAGGAGCGTTCTGTAAGCCGTTGAAGGTGAAGGGGTAACCCACGCTGGAGGTATCAGAAGTGCGAATGCTGACATGAGTAACGATAAAGGGGGTGAAAAACCCCCTCGCCGAAAGACCAAGGGTTCCTGTCCAACGTTAATCGGGGCAGGGTGAGTCGACCCCTAAGGTGAGGCCGAAAGGCGTAATCGATGGGAAACAGATTAATATTTCTGTACTTCCGCTAACTGCGATGGAGAGACGGAGAAGGCTAGGCTAGCGCGGCGTTGGTAGTCCGCGTTTAAGGTGGTAGGTTGATTTCTTAGGCAAATCCGGGGAATCGCACTTTAGTGTGCAGACTGAGAGCTGATGACGAGGTCCTAAGGGACTGAAGTAGTTGATGCCATGCTTCCAGGAAAATCTTCTAAGCTTCAGGTTAGCGGGAATCGTACCCCAAACCGACACAGGTGGTCGGGTAGAGAATACCAAGGCGCTTGAGAGAACTCGGCTGAAGGAACTAGGCAAAATGGTACCGTAACTTCGGGAGAAGGTACGCTCCTGTTGGTGATGAGACTTGCTCTCTAAGCTGACGGGAGTCGCAGATACCAGGTGGCTGCAACTGTTTATCAAAAACACAGCACTGTGCAAACTCGCAAGAGGAAGTATACGGTGTGACGCCTGCCCGGTGCCGGAAGGTTAATTGATTGGGTTATCGCAAGAGAAGCTCATGATCGAAGCCCCGGTAAACGGCGGCCGTAACTATAACGGTCCTAAGGTAGCGAAATTCCTTGTCGGGTAAGTTCCGACCTGCACGAATGGCGTAATGATGGCCACGCTGTCTCCAGCCGAGACTCAGTGAAGTTGAAATTGCGGTGAAGATGCCGTATACCCGCGGCTAGACGGAAAGACCCCGTGAACCTTTACTATAGCTTGGCACTGAACATTGAACCTACATGTGTAGGATAGGTGGGAGACTTTGAAGTTGTGACGCTAGTCATGATGGAGTCGTCCTTGAAATACCACCCTTGTAGTTTTGATGTTCTAACCTAGGTCCCTTATCGGGATTAGGGACAGTGCCTGGTGGGTAGTTTGACTGGGGCGGTCTCCTCCCAAAGAGTAACGGAGGAGCACGAAGGTTGGCTAAGTACGGTCGGACATCGTACGGTTAGTGCAATGGCATAAGCCAGCTTAACTGCGAGACATACACGTCGAGCAGGTACGAAAGTAGGTCATAGTGATCCGGTGGTTCTGAATGGAAGGGCCATCGCTCAACGGATAAAAGGTACTCCGGGGATAACAGGCTGATACCGCCCAAGAGTTCATATCGACGGCGGTGTTTGGCACCTCGATGTCGGCTCATCACATCCTGGGGCTGAAGTCGGTCCCAAGGGTATGGCTGTTCGCCATTTAAAGTGGTACGCGAGCTGGGTTCAGAACGTCGTGAGACAGTTCGGTCCCTATCTGCCGTGGGCGTTGGATGATTGAAGGGAGCTGCTCCTAGTACGAGAGGACCGGAGTGGACGAACCGCTGGTGTTCGGGTTGTCATGCCAATGGCATTGCCCGGTAGCTACGTTCGGAATCGATAACCGCTGAAAGCATCTAAGCGGGAAGCGAGCCCTAAGATGAGTCATCCCTAGGAATTTAATTCCTCTAAAGAGCCGTTCGAGACTAGGACGTTGATAGGCATGGTGTGTAAGCGTTGTGAGGCGTTGAGCTAACATGTACTAATGACTCGAGAGGCTTAACCATACAACCCAGATGGGTTTTACTGAAAGCCTTAGACAGAATATCGACACTTGATAAAGTGTGAACTCAAACAAAGCAAATCAGCTTTCCGAATTATTATTAACGTGGTCCAGAGATGGACACGGTAATAAACAGAATTTGCTTGGTGACAATAGCCTTGTGGAACCACCTGATCCCATCCCGAACTCAGAAGTGAAACGCAAACGCGCCGATGGTAGTGTGGGGTCTCCCCATGTGAGAGTAGGTCATCGCCAAGCGCCTAATTATCTCATTGAGATGTAACGAAGCCAGCTGAATAAGCTGGCTTTTTTGCGTCTGCAATTTGTGAAATTCAGCCTAGTTTGTCCTCAATTTATTAATTTATCTTCAATTTTCTCTCTACAATTACCTTCTATCACGCTCCACGATATTAATAATTCGTGCCGCTTGGCTTTTATTTCAGCAGTTATTCTGACAATGCTTCGATTTCGCTACAGCGATCTGAGTTCTAGATCGCGCCTAGCTATTGCTATTAGTTAAGCGGTTACTTACCTTATGATTTAATTTGTTGGGGTAGATAAGGATCTGAGATGAAGTTAGAGATGATTTGTACTGGGGAAGAGGTGTTGGCGGGACAGATTGTTGATACCAACGCCGCTTGGTTTGCCAGTACTATGATGGAGCATGGTGTCGAGATCCAGCGTCGAGTGACTGTCGGCGATCGCCTCGAGGATTTGATTGCAGTTTTCCAAGAACGTAGCTTACATGCCGATGTTATTTTGGTTAATGGTGGTCTCGGGCCGACGAGTGACGACATGTCAGCTTTAGCGATGGCGAAGGCTAAGGGCGAACCATTGGTTGAGAATACGGAGTGGCGTGAGCGTTTAGAAGACTGGTTTACCCGTAATAACCGTGAAATGCCTTTAAGTAATCTCAAGCAAGCTATGCTGCCAGCCTCAGCTGTGATGGTTGATAACCCTGTGGGAACCGCCTGTGGCTTTAGAGTTAAGCTTAACCGCGCGTGGTTATTCTTTACACCGGGCGTGCCTTTTGAGCTTAAGCACATGGTTACAGAGCAGTTTGTGCCTTTTATTCGCGATGAGTTTAATCTTGATTCCAAGGTCGCATTAAAGAAATTATTAACGATAGGCCAAGGTGAGTCGGCGTTGGCGGATAAGTTAGAGCCATTAGAGCTGCCAGAAGGCATTACTATTGGTTACCGTTCTTCTATGCCGCATATTGAGATTAAGATTTTTGCCCGTGGCGAGAAGGCGATAGCGGTATTACCTCGAGTCGCTGGGCACATCAAAATGGTGCTGGGCACTGCGGTAGTCGCGGAAGACAAAGCCACTCTTGCCGAAGAAATTCATTATAAGTTACTCAACTCCGGCTTGACCTTAAGTGTTGCAGAATCCTGCACTGGCGGCATGATCACCAGTCAGTTAGTTGATTTCCCTGGTAGTTCATCTTACTTACAGCACGGATTAGTGACTTACAGTAATGAATCTAAAGTTCGCGTGTTAGGTGTTAATCCTTCAACATTAGATGATCATGGCGCTGTCTCCATTGCGACTGTGGAAGAAATGGCAAAGGGGGCAAGGCAAATATTGGACAGTGACTATGCGCTGGCAACCAGTGGTATTGCGGGACCCGATGGTGGCACAGACGAGAAGCCTGTGGGCACTGTGGCGATTGCCTTAGCAACTCGCGGCGGTGTTTATAGCCAGATGATTAAACTGCCACGACGTTCGCGGGATCTGGTGCGTAGTTTAAGTGCTGCGGTGGCTTACGATATGTTAAGACGTGAGCTTTTAGCTGAAGCCGTGATTGTCGATTACCAGTCGATTGGGCGATTCAGTAAGTAACTTTTCATACAAGCTTAAAGATTTATTGGTTTACGCCTGTTTAAACGTATTAACAAAAATGCTCCCGAGGGAGCATTTTTTATGGCGGATGATCCACAAAATAATCGGTTATTTCGTGAATTTAAGCACTAATTTGCCAGGGGCGACTTGAATACTTTCAGTCATCTTCGCCATCAGTGCTTGGTTACTGTCCTTAGTATCAAGCACATACACAGGCTGGTTTTCTAAGAATTGTCTTAGATAACCCATCACCTGCGGTGTGGCACTGCTAATCGCCTTTTCAATATCTTTTGGTGTTAACTCCACTTTGACTAATTCGAGCTGGCGCAGATAGACACTATGCGTTGCGCTGTCATACCAAGGCTTGGCCTCAAAAGTCGTCGTGAGTTTGGCACTCAATGGAAAGATTGGATTCTTAATTGATACTTGAGTTGCGGCACTTACGCTCATAGTGTCAGGTTTTACACCTAGCTTGACACTGATGTCGTTAATGCGCACTTCTGCGCCAACTAATTGATTGCCTTGTTTAATCTCAAAATGGATCTCTTTACTGAGGTACTGCTCCATTTCGTGCTCGCTGATACTGTACTGCGAGACGCAGCCGCCAAGCAGTACAGTCAGTCCCAAGCAAATCGTGCGGGAAAGTTTTTTCATTAACCAGTGTTTCTCATTCCCGCTGCCACACCTGCAATAGTCAGCATTAGCGCTAGCTGCACATGTTCAGACGCGGGAGTTTCGGTTGTTTCCTTACGTGTCCGCGCTAATAGCTCAGTTTGTAAGAAGTTTAATGGATCGATATACGGATTTCGCAGTTTTACTGACTCGCGATTCCACGGCGTATGCGCCATTAAGCTATCTGATTTTGTCAGTTCAAGCACGACTTTAATGCCCAGATCTAAGCGTTGGCGCAAGGTTTCGCCTAAGTGATGTAAGTCTTTCGGTACTAAACAGGTTTCGTAGTAGCGGGCTAAATTAGGTTCCGCCTTGGCGTAGACCATTTCTAGCATTGAAATGCGAGTGCTGAAGAAAGGCCATTCCCGTTCCATCTCTTGTAATAAGCCCATTTCACCGCGTTCACAGGCGGCTTGTAGCGCTTCACCGGCGCCAAGCCATGCAGGTAACATCAAACGGTTTTGCGACCAAGCAAAAATCCACGGAATTGCCCGTAGGCTTTCAATCCCACCATCGACACGACGTTTAGCTGGGCGGCTGCCGAGTGGCAGTTTTCCTAATTCCACTTCTGGCGTTGCCGCGCGGAAATAAGCCACAAAATCAGGTTCATCACGCACTATGCCACGGTAAGCACCCACGGATTCTTCAGCGATACGTTGCATGCAATCGCGCCATTCTTGTTTAGGTTCTGGCGGTGGTAGTAGGGTCGCTTCCAATACGGCAGAGGTATACAAGGCTAAGCTTTGAACCGCGAGTTTTGGCAAGCCAAACTTGAAGCGGATCATTTCGCCCTGCTCAGTGACACGAATACGGCCATCTACCGACCCCGGAGGTTGGGATAGAATCGCTTTGTGTGCAGGACCGCCCCCGCGACCAATGCTGCCGCCACGACCATGGAATAGTGTGAGCTTGACGCCCGCTTGTTTACAGACCGCCACTAACTGCTCTTGAGCGTGATACTGAGCCCAAGCCGCCGCCATTACGCCGGCATCTTTAGCAGAGTCAGAGTAGCCAATCATCACTTCTTGCATACCCTTGGTGTAACCACGATACCAGTCGATATCGAGTAAATCGGTAATACAGGCTGCGGCGTTGTTTAAGTCGCTTAGGGTTTCAAATAGCGGCACCACGCGCATTGGGTGCGAACAGCCCGTTTCTTTGAGTAACAGTAAAACCGTTAAGACATCCGATGGCTTACCCGCCATCGAAATCACATAGGATCCGAGCGCTTTAGCCGGATGTTTAGCAATTAAACGGCAGGTATTAAGCACTTCGGCCACATCGGCTGACGGCTGCCAGTTGCTTGGGATCAGTGGACGACGGTTGCTGAGTTCGCGTAATAGGAAAGCTTGCTTCTCGGTTTCATCCCAATGGTTGAAATCACCCATGCCGAGATAGCGAGTTAATTCGGCGAGCACATCGCTGTGACGGCTGGCGTCTTGGCGAATGTCGAGTCTGAGCATGTGAATGCCAAAACAGGCGAGACGACGGAGAATATCAAGTAATAGACCGTTGGCTATTAAGCGCATACCGCAGTCGGTCAAACTCTTATAAAGCATTTCTAACGGCGCTTTGAGATCGCTTTCTTGCCAAATCAGGCTCGACTTATCGACTTCAGGATTGTGGCCTTCGATGCGCGCATTTAAATAATCTATGGTGTCACGCAGTCTTTGCCGAATAGATCGCAACACGTGGCGGTATGGCTCGCAGCTGTTGTTGGTGTAAGCCTTTAACTCATCATTGGCTTCTTCCATCGACAGCTCGCCAACCAGTAGGACTATGTCTTTTAGAAATAATCTGGCGGCGGCATGGCGGTTGCGATCGAGCACCTCTTGGGTGACCTTCGCGGTAACAAAGGGGTTGCCGTCGCGATCGCCGCCCATCCAGCTTGAAAAACGCACTGGCGCGATATCAATCGGTAATTGTTGACCCGTGCGTTGTTGCACTTGGTCGTTAAGCTGTCTTAAGAAGTCTGGCACCGCATGCCAAAGTGACTCTTCAATGGTCGATAATCCCCAGCGGGCTTCATCAACAGGTGTTGGGCGCTCACGGCGGATCTCATTGGTGTGCCAGATTTGCGCGATCAATTGGCGCAGGCGCAGACTGATTTGCTGACGCTCTCTATCTGATAATTGGTCGTTTTCTTGCTCAGTTAAGCAGTCGACAATGGCGGCGTACTTTTGGATCAGGGTGCGACGGGAAATTTCAGTGGGATGCGCTGTCAGCACTAGATCGATATCCAGTGTCTTAAGGCAGTCGAGCATTTTCGTTTGGTCTACACGGCCATTTAACATGCGGCCTAGGAGTTGTTCCACGGGATCAGGCACGCAGACGAGTTCGTCACAGTTGCGGCTAATGGTATGAAATTGTTCAGATAAATTAGCTAAGTTGAGGAACTGGTTAAATGCCTTTGCAAACGGAACTAATTCTTCGTCTGGCAGGGCGGTGAGTAACTCGAGCATTTGCTCTCTAGCGGCTTGATCGCCCCGGCGTGAATCTTTAGCAAGTTTACGGATCTGTTCAACCTTCTCGAGAAAAGAGTCCCCGAGGTGGGTGCGCATAGTGTCACCGAGGATTTGTCCTAACATACTCACGTTCGATCTTAATGACGCATACATATCGGTCATATTGTCTGCCTTGGTTACAACCATAGTTACTCCGAATAGAAAAACATGAAAATTCCGCATTGCATTTAGCCCGTTAGCACAATACCTATCACTTGGGGCAATGGTCAACAGAAGAACTTATAACTTATACGACTGGCTTATCTAATATGCAACTAATCGCAATGATCGTTGAGGAATATTCAATATAAATGCGAAGCTACGCAATATTTTGTGATGATTAGCGTAAGTGAATATGAAGTGCATCATTTTAGGCTTTGCAGGCATGTATCTTAGCTGTTAATAAAAAGGACTGATTTTGGCGGAAATTAACCCTAGATAACTGAGTTATTAACGAGTTAGCTGAACGGATGATAGGCGGGCGAGATCTGCATTTCAGTAAGAAATATAAAAATAAATTAAAAATATATATTCACATATATTGCATAAGTAGATCTTTGTGGTAGTCTAGCCTGCAGTTGAGATGAGTCACCCCCTGTCACCTGTAGAGTAAATATCATGATTCAGAGCATTAACCTGACAGTGAATAAAATAACAACCAATTACGATTTCCTGCGACGATAATCTTGTCATCATAGATATGCGCTGTTGCGTGTACGCTATTCATCTATTCTTTAAGTTTCTTTGATTCGGTTAATAAGACAACAACACATGAAAAATATCGCCATTATTGGTGCCAGTGGTTACACAGGCGCACAACTGACCGCTTTAATCCATGCAGAAGCAGAACTGACGATTCAGGGTTTGTATGTTTCTGAAAACAGTTTAGATAAAGGTAAGCCTTTAGCGGATTTGTACCCTAGCTATAGCCATATCGCATTAACGCTGTCGCCATTGTCAGAAGACGCTAAGGCAAAAATCGTTGCCGAAGCCGATGCCGTGGTATTAGCGACTGAGCATTCAGTGAGCTTACATTTAGCCGCTTGGTTTTATAGCCAAGGGTTAGCGGTATTCGATTTAAGCGGTGCTTATCGTTTTAGCGATGTGGCGCAATATCCTAAGTGGTATGGCTTTGAGCATGAATATCCTGAAGTTTTAGCCAAAGCTGTGTACGGACTTGCCGAATGGAATGCTAAAGAAATCGCTGCGACTAAGATGATCGCCGTGCCAGGTTGTTATCCAACCGCATCACTTACAGCGTTAAAACCGCTGGCGAGTTTACTGACATCGGCTTATCCGGTGATCAATGCTGTGAGCGGCGTAACAGGTGCGGGCCGTAAGGCGCAGTTACACACCAGTTTTTGTGAAGTGAGCCTGACACCTTACGGCGTATTAGGCCACAGACATCAACCCGAGATCGCCACTCAGCTTGGTCAAGAAGTAATATTTACCCCGCACCTTGGCAACTTTAAGCGTGGCATTTTAGCGACTATTACCGTGCAGCTAAAACCAGGCACTACGACTGCCGATGTGGCAGCGGCCTATAGCGTATATGACCAGGCGCCATTGGTGACCGTGAAGCACAATCAGTTCCCGAAAGTGGACGATGTGGTGCTGACATCTAACTGCCACTTAGGTTGGAAGTTTGATGAGAATAGCGGTTACTTAGTGGTAGCCAGTGCAATCGATAATTTGATGAAAGGTGCTGCCAGCCAAGCGCTGCAATGCATAAAGATTCATTTTAACCTTTAATTGTTCATCCTTATTTAAGAGAGTCGTCAAGATGTCTACAAACAACTCAGTATTAGTTCTTAAAGTGGGCGGCGCGCTGCTGCAATGTGAAATGGGGATGGCGCGGTTAATGGATACAGCTGCGGCTATGTTAGCCAATGGTCAGCAAGTGTTGATGGTGCATGGCGGCGGCTGTTTAGTGGATGAACAGTTAGCGGCAAACGGCATGGAAACCGTCAAGTTAGAAGGTTTACGGGTGACTCCGCCTGAGCAAATGCCGATTATTGCCGGCGCACTTGCGGGCACTTCGAACAAGATCCTCCAAGGCGCAGCGACTAAAGCAGGGATTGTGAGTGTGGGCATGAGCCTCGCCGATGGCAATACTGTATCGGCAAAGATTAAAGATGAACGTTTAGGCCTAGTGGGTGAAGTGACACCAAAAGATGGCGCTTATCTTAAGTTTATCCTCGCCCAAGGTTGGATGCCGATTTGTAGCTCTATCGCCATGATGGACGATGGCCAAATGCTTAACGTCAATGCTGACCAAGCTGCGACGGCCTTAGCCAAATTAGTGGGCGGCAAGTTAGTGCTGCTGTCGGATGTGTCTGGTGTACTCGATGGTAAAGGCCAGCTCATTCACAGTTTAAATGGCAAGCAGATAGCAGACCTTGTTAAACAAGGTGTGATCGAAAAGGGAATGAAGGTCAAAGTTGAAGCTGCGCTCGAAGTTGCACAGTGGATGGGGCAGGCGGTTCAAGTTGCCTCGTGGCGTGATGCAAGCCAATTAATCGCATTAGCAAAAGGTGAAGCCGTAGGAACACAAATCCAACCATAAGTGGAGTAGGTTATGAAGCATTTACTATCGATAAAAGAGTTAACCCAGCAGCAGTTACTCGATCTGATTGCCTTGGCAAAAACGATCAAAGCCAATCCGGCTGAGTATCGCCACGCGCTGGATGGCAAGAGTGTGGTGATGTTATTTGAAAAGCCCTCGCTCAGAACACGCGTTAGCTTTGATATTGGTATTAATAAGCTCGGTGGCCACTGTTTATACCTAGACCAACAAAATGGTGCGCTAGGTCAACGGGAATCGGTTGCTGACTTTGCTGCTAACCTGTCTTGTTGGGCCGATGCGATTGTAGCGAGAACCTATTCGCACACCACCATAGAACAATTAGCCGAGTTCGGCACAGTGCCCGTGATTAATGCCTTGTCGGATCTTTATCATCCTTGCCAAGCATTAGCCGATTTTTTAACACTGGCCGAGCAGTTTGAGGATGTCAGCAAAGCCAAATTAGCTTATGTTGGTGATGGTAATAATGTCACTAACTCGCTGATGTACTGTGCGGCTATTCTCGGTGCTACCATGACAGTGATCTGCCCAGCGGGTCACTTTCCTGATGGCTACGTAGTGGCAGAAGTGCAAGAGCTTGCTAAGCGATATGGCGGTAAGCTGGTACTGACTTCAGATATCGATGCGATTGAAGGTCACGATGCGATTTATACTGATACTTGGATTTCAATGGGCGATCCAACACCGCTGGCGGATATCAAAGCGAAGTTTGCACCATACCAAGTAAACAAAGCCTTGATGGTGAAAGCGGGTGCTAACTTCTTTATGCATTGTTTGCCTGCTCACCGTGGTGTAGAAGTAACAGATGAAGTGATGGACGGTGCAGGCTCCTTAATTCTGCAACAAGCCGAAAATCGGATGCATGCCCAAAATGCGGTACTGGTAACCTTATTTAGTTAAATTAACCCTGTTTAGCAGCCTGTTTTCTCCTAGGTGAGAAACGAGTCATAGGAATTTAAGATGTCTATCGAGATAAAAAATACTGGCGTGAAAAAAGTGGTTTTAGCCTATTCAGGTGGTCTAGATACCTCGGCCATTATTCCTTGGTTAAAAGAAAACTACGATAACTGTGAAATCATCGCATTCTGTGCCGACGTTGGCCAAGGCGAAGAAGAGCTGGTTGGCTTGACTGAAAAAGCCTTAGCTTCGGGTGCGTCTGAGTGTCATATCGTCGATCTGAAAGAAGAATTCGTTAAAGAATATATCTATCCAACGATTGCGAGCGGTGCTATTTACGAAGGCACTTATTTACTCGGTACGTCAATGGCGCGTCCTATCATTGCCAAAGCACAGGTTGAAGTGGCCCGTAAAGTGGGCGCCGATGCTCTGTGCCACGGTTGTACCGGTAAAGGTAACGACCAAGTGCGTTTCGAAGGTTGTTTCGCTGCATTAGCGCCTGATTTAAAAGTGATTGCACCATGGCGTGAATGGACCATGCAGAGCCGTGAAGATCTACTGGCCTATTTAGCCGAACGTGACATTAAAACGTCAGCGTCAGCGACTAAAATCTATAGCCGTGATGCCAACGCTTTCCATATTTCCCATGAAGGTGGTGAGTTAGAAGATCCATGGAACGAGCCAAGCAAAGGTGTGTGGACTCTGACAGCCGATCCTGAAGATGCCCCGAACAAGCCTGAATATGTGTCGCTAGAAGTAGAACATGGCCGTATCACGAAAGTGAATGGTGAAGCGCTAACGCCTTATGCTGCACTGATGACATTGAACGCGATTGCTGCGCCACACGGTGTGGGTCGTATCGACATCACGGAAAATCGTTTAGTCGGCATGAAGTCTCGTGGCTGTTACGAAACTCCCGGCGGCACTGTGATGTTCGCAGCACTGCGTGCGATTGAAGAGCTGGTACTCGACAAAACTAGCCGTAACTGGCGTGAGCAAGTTGCCGCACAAATGGCGCATTTAGTGTATGACGGCCGTTGGTTCACGCCACTGTGTAAGTCACTGCTGGCAGCATCTGAGTCATTGGCAGAATCAGTTAACGGTGAAGTCGTGGTTAAACTCTACAAAGGTCAAGCGACGGCAGTGAAGAAACGTTCACCTAACAGCTTGTACTCCGAAGCGTTTGCCACCTTCGGTGAAGATCAAGTGTACGATCAAAAACATGCAGAAGGCTTTATCCGCCTGTACTCATTAGCGAGCCGCATCCGCGCACTCAACGCTAATGATGTTAAGTCTAAGTAATAGGTCGTTTAAAAGGGCGCCTAGCGCCCTTTTTTGTTTCTAGGTTTTGATCAAATTTTTTGATTTAGATGAGTCGATTTCAAATCAGCAGTGAGTAAGGGGAGTTAGCATGGCTTTATGGGGTGGAAGGTTTCAGGGCGAAACGAGCGCGCTATTCAAATTATTCAACGATTCGCTACCCGTGGATTATCGCCTGTTCGAACAGGATGTGGTCGGCTCTATCGCTTGGGCTGATGCGATTGCTAGCGTGGGTATTATCACAGCCACTGAATGCAGCGACTTGAAAAAAGCACTCAATGATTTGCTAATGGAAGTGAATGGCGATCCAGCGATTATTCTCGCGTCGGGCGCTGAAGATATTCACAGTTTCGTCGAGTCGGCCTTGATTGCCAAAGTGGGCGATCTCGGTAAGAAATTGCACACCGGCCGTAGCCGTAACGATCAAGTTGCCACCGATTTAAAGCTTTGGTGTCAATCCGAAGGGGCTGCACTACTGGCGCGCCTTCAAAGCTTACATGCTGAATTGCTGGCGTTGGCTGAACGTGAGTTTGATGCGGTAATGCCTGGTTACACTCACTTGCAGCGCGCCCAACCTGTGACGTTTGGCCACTGGTGTTTAGCATATGTGGAAATGTATGAGCGGGATATCAGCCGTTTAGCCGATGCGTTAACCCGCGCTAATACCTGTCCATTAGGTTCAGGCGCCCTTGCTGGCACAGCCTATAAAATGGATCGGCATGCACTGGCTGCTGCACTGAATTTTGCCTCGCCGACACTCAATAGTTTAGATAGTGTGTCAGATAGAGATCACGTGGTAGAACTGTGTTCAACGGCATCGATCAGCATGATGCATTTAAGCCGTATGGCCGAAGATTTGATTTTCTTTAACTCGGGCGAAGCCAACTTTATCTCTCTGAGTGATGAAGTGACCTCGGGTTCATCCCTGATGCCACAGAAGAAAAATCCTGATGCATTAGAGCTTATCCGTGGTAAAACGGGTCGGGTTTATGGCAGTTTAGTGGGTATTCTCACCACCATGAAAGCACTGCCTTTGGCGTATAACAAAGATATGCAGGAAGATAAAGAAGGCCTGTTTGACGTAGTTGATAGCTGGGCAATTTGCCTCGATATGGCGGCGTTGGTGTTATCGGGTCTGAAAGTTAATCGTCCTAATGCGCTGTTAGCTGCGCAGCAAGGTTATGCAAATTCAACTGAGTTGGCCGATTATTTGGTGTCTAAAGGTATGCCTTTCCGTGAGGCGCACCACGTTGTGGGTGAAGTGGTGGTTGCCGCGATAGCGAAGCAAATTCCGCTGGAGGAATTCTCCTTGGCCGAGTTAAAAGCCTTTGCCACCATCATTGAAGATGACGTTTATCCTAACCTCACCATTGAAGCCTGTTTAGCGAAACGCGATGTGCTTGGTGGGACAGCTCTGCCGCAAATTCAACAGGCGATCGCGGCTAAAAAAGCCCGCTAAGGCTAGTTGTTAAATCAACAAGCCAATAAAAAACGCGACTTTAAGTCGCGTTTTTTATTAGGTCATTATCCGTATGGGCAATGACTTTCTATGCGTTGTTTATTGGAATAAGTCGTCAGTTGGCGCATCGATGAAGATGTTATTTTCATCCTGAGTTTCGCTGATGTATTCCTTCGGCTCAGTGCCCGAGATGAAGTATTCGAACGCACTGGTATAGTCGGTTTTGCGCGTGAGTTTACCCGTTGCTAAATCGATCCGTACCGAGACAATGCCTTCTGGTGGAATCGATGTGGTTTCAGGTGTGCCTTGTAAGACACTGTTCATAAACTCGTTCCAACCCGGACCTGCCGTTTTCGCGCCGGCCTCGGCGCCGGTTATCTGATCTTTCTCTGCGCTGGCATTCCATGCAGTTCTGCCCAGTTGTCGACCGTGATCGTCGAAACCGACCCAGAACGTACTGGTGAGCACAGGGCTAAATCCACTGAACCACGTATCGCGAGATTCGTTGGTTGTACCTGTTTTACCCGCAATATCATGGCGTTTAATTAATCTTGCAGCACGCCAAGCCGTACCTTGCCAGCCAGTACCGTGACTCCAATCACCGCCACCCCAGATCACGCTCTTTAACGCTTCGGTGATGAGGAATGCCGTTTGCTCTGAAATGATCTGTGGTGCAAAGCGACCCGTTTGCTCGAAACACTGGGCAACAGGTGCACTCGGTTCAGCACTAGGGTCTCCACTAACACTGAACGCCATAGGATCGCTCGGTGTAACTGGTTGGCTAAGACTTTGGCTAGGCTTACAGGCCAATGTTGGATTCGCTTTTTCAATCACATTACCGTAGGCATCTTCGACGCGATCGATGTAGAAAGGTTCGAGTAAGAAACCGCCGTTAGCAAACACGTTAAATGCCGTGACCACTTGTAATGGCGTTACTGAAGACGAACCTAATGCAATCGACTCGTTATGCGGTAAGTCATTAGGGTCGAAACCAAATTTTATCAATTCAGCAATGGTGGCATCAAGTCCGACATGGCGCATTGCACGCACAGACATCACGTTGATTGATTGCGCTAAGCCCACACGTAAACGGGTTGGGCCGCCATAGATATCAGGCGAGTTTTTAGGGCGCCATGCGGTGCCTTGGCTGATATCGGGTTTATTGATCGGTGCATTGTTGATGAGGGTCGCTAAGGTAAAGCCTTTCTCTAATGCGCCAGCATAGATGAAAGGTTTGATGTTCGAACCTAATTGGCGTTTTGCTTGAGTGACGCGGTTGTATTGGCTTTGGCTAAAGCTATATCCGCCGACTAAAGAACGAATCGCACCATTTCGTGGGTCGAGTGACACAGTCGCGCTGGCAACTTCTGGTACTTGCGATAACTGCAAATATTGGCCGTTATCACGGATCCAAATACGCTCACCAACCTTGAGCATGTCAGAAGCTGACTTAGGTACACTGCCTTGACGTTTATCGGTAATAAATTTACGCGCCCACTTCAAACCATCCCAAGTAATGACTTTAGTCTCGCCCTTGGCGGTCATGACGCTGGCTTGTTGATCTGCAACGCTGATGACGGCTGCGGGTTGCAGTTCTTGAATCGAAGCCACCTTGGACAGTTCAGCCTTGATTTGGGCTTGATCTGGTTTTTCGTCTGTCCACAGTACGGCGGCAGGACCACGGTAGCCATGACGCTCATCATAGGCATAAACGTTATTACGTAATGCTTGCTGAGCTTTCAGTTGTATATCCGATGAAATGGTCGTGTAGACGTTGTAGCCATTGGTATAGGCTTCTTCTTCGCCGTACTTTTGCACCATATAATCCCGAGCCATTTCAGAAATATACGGGGCATAGAGATCAATTTCGGCGCCGTGGTATTTAGCGACCAGCGGTTCTTGTAGTGCGGCTTGGTATTCAGCTTGGCTGATGTAACCCACTTCATTCATCCGCATGAGGACGACATTACGGCGAGCGACGGCACGAGAAGGTGAGGTCACAGGGTTGAGTGTCGAAGGCGCTTTGGGTAAGCCTGCGATCATACTCATTTCTGAGAGTGTAAGGTCTTTAACATCTTTACCGAAATAAACTTGTGCAGCGGCACCAACACCATAGGCGCGTTGGCCTAAGTAAATGCGGTTCACATAGAGTTCTAAAATCTCGTCTTTGGTGAGTAATTCTTCAATGTGATAGGAGATAAAAATCTCCTTCACTTTACGAATAATGGTTTTATCGCGGGTTAAGAAGAAGTTACGCGCAACCTGCATGGTAATGGTACTGGCACCTTGCTTTTTCTCACCTGTGGTCAACATCACTAATGCGGCGCGAAGTACACCTACAGGATCTATACCACCATGCTCGTAAAAACGCGCATCTTCAGTTGCGATAAACGCTTGAAGTAGGGGTTTTGGCACTTCGTCTAACTTCAATGGAATGCGACGCTTCTCACCAAATTGTGAAATAAGTTTGCCGTCACTGCTGTAGATGCGTAAAGGTGTTTGAAGTTGCACATTTTTTAGTGTTGAAACATCCGGCAAATCCGGCAAAACATAAAAGTATGCTGCCACAATGGCGCCTACTCCCAAAAGGGCTAGACTGAATAGTGCTATAACAATACGTTTTAACCACTTCACCAAAATTTATCCTAATGTTCCGTTAAGTGCGACAGTATATAAGGCGTACACCTCTTGGTGAAGTAAAAACGTGAGAAGCTTAAAATAGCGTTTGTAAAATGATGAAACATTCGATACAAGTAAGTATAACAAGTTGATTTTGTGCTAATCTCTTTTACTGAAATATAAATAAAAAAGTGACAATGGATATGCTTTCAAATTTATGGAAGCGTCAGGCTCCGCAGATGGTGGGAATTGACATAGGTTCCCATGAAGTTAAGGCCATTTTGTTGAGCAAGACTGCTGATGGATACAAGATATTGAGTCATGCGGCGGTACCCATTAAAAAGGGGGCCGTTAACGATCATGATATTCGTGATGCTGATGCCGTTGTCGAATGCCTTAGGCAAATAAAACGCAATTTACCTAAATCGGTTAAATATGCGGCGGTGTGTGTTTCAGGCTCTGCTGTGATGACCAAAGTGATCTACATGGATGCTTCGCTGAGCGAGGAAGAAATGGAGGCGCAGATAGAAGTTGAAGCCGACAACCTTATTCCGTATTCACTCGATGAAGTCAGCATAGATTTTGAAACCCTCAGCGTAAATAGTACAGATCCAACCAAGGTAGATGTGTTGTTGAGCGCATGCCGTACTGACAACATTGATGTCAGAGTCGATGCGCTCGATAGCGTAGAGCTTGAGGCCAAAGTTGTTGATGTCGAGGGTTATGCTTTAGGCCGCGCCGCCGAATTGATTCTGGCACAACTACCCGAAGGGGCGAAACATAAGGCCGTCGCTATGGTTGATATCGGCGCGAATATGACCACTTTCTCTGTAGTTGAAGCGGGTGAGACGACTTTTATTCGCGAGCAAGCCTTCGGTGGTGAGCAATTTACTCAGTCAATTTTATCTTTCTATGGCATGTCCTACGATCAAGCTGAGAAAGCAAAAGTTGAAGGCGACCTACCACGAAATTATATGTTTGAAGTCTTGTCACCTTTCCAAACTCAGCTATTACAACAAATAAAACGTACGCTACAAATCTATTGTACTTCGAGCGGTAAAGATAAAGTCGACTATCTCGTATTATGTGGAGGGACATCTAAATTAGAAGGTATGGCTAACTTACTGACTAATGAATTAGGGGTTCACACTATTATTGCCGATCCTTTTCAAGGATGTTTGCACGCCGACGAGTCGATTAAAAGTGTGCTGCAACCTACAATCAGCAAATATATGGTTGCTTGTGGCTTAGCATTGAGGAGTTACGGTCAATGGCGAACATAAACCTACTCCCTTGGCGTGAAGAGGCGAGAGAAAAACAAAAGCGCGATTATATTGGTATTTTAGCTGCGGTATTTTTAGCGTCAGCGGTCTTAGTCTATGTGGCAGTATCTCTATTGGACGTTATGACTGATGAGCAGAAAGCGCGTAATAGTTATTTGCAATCGGAAATTAGCCTGCTCGAAACACAAATTTCTGAGATTAAGAAAATTACCGAGCGTAAGAAAGACATTGAGCGCCGCACCGAAATTATTCTGAATTTACAACAATCCCGTAATTTGCCTACTCATGTGTTGGATGAACTGGTACGAATAGTGCCCCCAGGAATATACCTTTCTAGCTTAGAGAAAAAGGGCAGTTTGTTGCTGATAGAAGGACGTAGCGAATCAAATAATAACGTTGCCAATATGATGCGTAAGGTAAAAACCTCAGAATGGCTAACCGATCCGAATATGCAGTCTATCGTGACCCAAAATGAAGAATTGCGGCAATTACAGCGATTCAGTTTAAGAGTCACGATTAAAGGCGCGAATGTAGGTGAGCCTGAGAAAATGACAAAAGGAGCGAGTAAATGAAACTCGATCTAAGTCAATTCAATGATATCGATTTTGAAAATATTGGTGGCTGGCCCAACCAAGTTAAAACCTTTTTTGCGATCCTATTAGCACTTTGTGTTTTTGCTGCGGGTTATTTTTTGGTCGTTTCAGATTCGGTCGATACCTATACAGCAGAGCAAGATAAGGAAGTACAACTTAGAGATGACTTTAAAAATAAGTATCAACTTGCAGCAAATTTAAAACTCTATCGTGAGCAGTTAGCAACGATGGAAGTGCAATTTGCCGAGTTACTGAAGATGCTACCCTCTGAGAATGAAATGCCTGGTTTGCTAGACGATTTAACCTTCGTAGCGACCGATGCAGGACTTCGAATAAAGAGCTTAGATTGGGAGCCGGAAATTCAGCGGGATTTCTATATTGAGTTCCCCATCAAAATGTCCGTGACGGGCGATTATCATCAGCTAGGTAATATGGTGAGTGGTGTAGCAAAACTGCCGCGTATTGTCAGCCTTCATGATTTTACCATTAAGCGCGATGATGCAGGCAACTTAGCAATGGACATTTTAGCCAAGACCTATCGCTTTAAAGAAGGGGCTGAATTACCGCCTGAAAAGCCTGCTAAGAAGGGGAAGAAATAATGAAATTCTTACCTCTAGTGGTTATGTGTATTTTTTTAACGGGTTGCGTTGGCGATCGCAGTGATTTAGAGCTATTTGTTACTACAACCAAAGCGCAACATGTTGCTCATATCCCGCCCTTGAAAGAGCCGCCGAGATTTGAGCACTTCGCCTATCAAGCTGAGTTAATGCGTAGCCCTTTTGTACCTCCTTCGCGTGAATTAACGGAAGAGGTTGTCGATACCAGCAAAGATTGTTTACAACCGGATTTAAAGCGTCGAAAAGGGCGGTTAGAAACTTATCCTTTAGATAATTTAAAAATGCGCGGCACCTTAAGTGAAGCTGATACGACTTGGGCGTTAGTTGAAACAAATGACGGCAGTGTGTATCGGATGGGAACGGGTGAGTATTTAGGCCTGTTTAATGGACGCATTTCTAAAGTTACTTCACAAAATGTCGAAGTAGTAGAATTAATTCCAGATGGTTCTGGTTGTTGGTCTGAAAGGACAAGCAATTTAGAACTTTCTGGAGAATAACGAGCGAAGGATGAGGAAATAATGAAATCTTCTGCCGCGATAAAAGTCCCGTTAATTTCTTCAGGCTTAATCAAGTCTGTTATAGGGATCGCACTGGTATTTGGAATTTTGCCATCGAGTTTTGCGGCAAATCGATTAATGGATGTGAAATACCACGCCTTGGTTGACCATCAATTGGAGCTAGAGCTGGTCTTTGAAGATGCGGTCACTCCGCCTGCAATAGACTCAAATGCCTCACCCGCAGAGCTAGTGCTGACCTTCGATGATAGTATCTCAGGTTTATCTAAGGATCGTTTATCCATTAATCAGGTTGGGGTGACAGACATCACCACTGAGCAGCAAGATACTCGTCTTAAAGTCATCTTAGGTATGTCCAAAGTGAAACCTTACCAAGGTTCTGTCATGGGCAATTCATATCGACTCACAATTAACGATGAAGTGGCGGGTACTCAAGCCCAAGCTGAAAATCCTTTCGTTAATAGCATTAAAAATATCGATTTCCGTCGTAATGATAATGGTGGCGGTGAGTTATTGGTCTATCTAAATAATCGCTCGGTTGCCGCTAATGTCGAGCAAGTGGGCGCTAAGCTCGAAGTGAAGTTATATAACACAGATATTAATAACGATCTTCTGTATGTTATGGATGTGAAAGATTTCTCCACACCAGTAAAAAGCTTCGAGACCTTTAAAGAAGACTTAACAACGCGCATATTAGTTGATATCGCGGGTGAGTATGAATTCACTTACAAGCAAGAAGATAACCTCTTTAGGCTCTCAATGAATAAAGTCGAGAGGGCCGCCGCCAAGAAAGATGTTAAAAAATACAATGGCCGGACTTTGTCGCTTAACTTCCAAAATATCCCAGTGCGAACTGTGCTGCAGATCATCGCCGACTATAACAACTTTAACTTAGTCACCAGCGATACTGTGGAAGGTAATATCACCTTAAGATTGGACGATGTGCCTTGGGATCAAGCTTTAGAGTTAATTCTGCAAACCAAAGGATTAGATAAGCGTATCGAAGGCAATATTTTAATGGTGGCGCCGAGCGAAGAACTGGCAATTCGTGAAAGCCAAAACCTTAAAAACAAACAAGAGGTTAAAGAGTTAGCACCGCTCTATTCTGAGTACTTGCAAATTAACTACGCTAAAGCGGTCGATATTGCTGAGTTACTGAAAAGCGCGGATTCAAGCTTACTTTCACCACGCGGTTCAGTCGCGGTCGATGAACGTACTAACACAGTGTTAGTGAAAGATACGGCTGAAACGATTGAGAACATTCACCGTTTAGTCGAAGTGCTCGATATCCCCATCCGTCAAGTGTTGATCGAGTCACGTATGGTGACAGTGAAAGATGATGTCTCCGAAGACTTAGGTATTCGTTGGGGCGTCACAGATCAGCAAGGTAGCAAGGGAACCTCTGGCACATTAGAAGGTGCACAGAGTATTGCCAATGGGATTATTCCTACTCCCGATCAGCGTTTGAACGTTAACTTACCCGCGGCAGCCACTAATCCAGCGAGTATTGCCTTCCATGTCGCTAAATTGGCGGACGGCACCATTCTTGATTTGGAATTAAGCGCATTAGAGCAAGAAAACAAAGGTGAAATCATCGCGAGCCCTCGCATCACCACCTCTAACCAAAAGGCGGCTTATATTGAACAAGGTGTCGAGATCCCTTATGTGCAGTCTACTTCGAGTGGTGCAACGTCAGTCACGTTTAAGAAGGCGGTGTTGTCTCTACGGGTTACACCCCAAATTACGCCTGATAACCGAGTCATTTTAGATTTAGAAATCACTCAAGATTCTCAGGGCAAAACCGTTGATACTCCAACGGGTCCCGCAGTTGCCATCGATACTCAACGCATCGGCACCCAAGTGCTCGTTAATAACGGCGAAACCATAGTGCTTGGTGGTATTTATCAGCAAAATCTGATCAGCCGTGTGAGTAAAGTACCAATTCTAGGTGACATTCCTCTGGTAGGTTTCCTGTTTAGGAACACAACAGACAAAAATGAGCGTCAAGAGCTACTTATTTTCGTCACCCCAAAAATAGTCGGTGAGAAGATCTAAGCACTTGCTATGTATCGACTAAAGCCAGCAGTGATTGCTGGCTTTATTATTACTGTTATACAATTCTTTGCATAAATAGCGCACATGGCTTGCCATAGTAGACCCTAAGCTGAGATAATCCTCGGTCAAGTCTCATAAGAGCAAGGTAACATATAGGTCGGCTTGATTTTGAGTCGATATAGGCATACTTTTCAATAAGATTCAGACGTACAAGAAATGGCTGAAAAACGTAATATTTTTCTGGTAGGCCCTATGGGCGCAGGTAAAAGCACAATTGGTCGCCATCTGGCGCAAATGCTGCATTTAGAATTCCACGATTCAGATCAAGAGATTGAGCAACGCACAGGCGCTGATATTGCTTGGGTGTTTGACGTCGAAGGTGAAGAAGGCTTCCGTCGTCGTGAAGCTCAGGTTATTGCTGATTTGTCTGAAAAACAAGGTATCGTCCTTGCCACCGGTGGTGGTTCAGTACAAAGCAAAGATATCCGTAATCATCTGTCTGCTCGTGGCATTGTGGTTTATCTGGAAACCACTATCGACAAACAGGTCGCTCGTACTCAAAGAGACAAGCGACGCCCATTATTGCAAGTGGATGATCCTCGAGAAGTGTTGGAGAATCTTGCAGAGATCCGTAATCCATTGTACGAAGAAATTGCCGATGTGATTGTCAAAACCGATGATCAAAGCGCAAAGATTGTCGCCAATCAGATCATTGAGCAATTAGGTTTTTAGGCAGAATTTATGAAGCAAATTCAGGTTGATTTAGGTGTACGTAGTTATCCCATTTACATTGGCCAGAATTTGATGAGTGATGGCGAGACCTTGTCTCGCTACCTGCTTAAAAAACGTATTCTTATCGTCACCAATGAAACTGTCGCGCCTTTGTATCTTAAACAGATACAAGAGACGATGGCTTCGTTTGGTGAGGTAGAGAGTGTTATCCTCCCCGATGGCGAACAATTCAAAGACTTAGCGCATCTAGATACTATTTTTACTGCATTGCTGCAGCAAAACTATGGTCGAGATTCTGTGCTGGTGGCTTTGGGTGGCGGCGTAATTGGTGATATGACGGGCTTTGCCGCGGCATGTTATCAACGTGGGATCGATTTTATTCAAATTCCGACAACCCTATTGTCGCAGGTGGATTCTTCCGTCGGTGGTAAAACGGCTGTTAACCATCCTCTTGGTAAAAACATGATTGGGGCCTTTTATCAGCCACAAATCGTGCTTATCGATACTTTATGTTTACATACGCTTCCAGCGCGCGAGTTTGCGGCGGGAATGGCGGAAGTCATCAAGTATGGCATCATGTGGGATGCTGATTTTTTTCAATGGCTTGAAGATAATGTAACGGCACTAAAAACCTTAGATGCCCAAGCATTGGTTTATGCTATCTCCCGTTGCTGTGAGATTAAGGCCGATGTAGTTAGCCAAGACGAAACTGAGCAGGGTGTACGTGCTTTATTGAATCTGGGTCATACCTTTGGTCATGCGATTGAAGCCGAAATGGGCTACGGTAATTGGTTGCATGGTGAAGCCGTGTCAGCTGGCACAGTCCTTGCTGCTCAAACAGCTAAGGCACTGGGGCTTATCGATGAGTCAATAGTTTGTCGTATCATACAGTTACTACAAGCTTTTGATCTTCCAGTGAGTGCGCCGGAATCTATGGATTTCGACAGTTTCATTCAACATATGCGACGCGATAAAAAAGTTTTAGGCGGTCAGATTCGACTGGTGCTCCCAACGGCTATAGGCCGTGCGGATGTGTTTAGTCAAGTCACAGAATCTACCCTTGAACAGGTTATTCGCTGCGCATAAATACTGTGTGGTGGGCGAGTGACGTTTCAAGGTTCTGTCTTGCTTCCTTCTCAGGAAGCCCTCATACAAAGAATGCATCATGTTGCCAGTTATAGCGATCAGCTACTGGTGCTTTCTGGTATCAGCGGTTCAGGAAAAACCACCTTAGTGACCGGATTAGCGACCGATTTTGACGAGTCAAATGCAGCATTTGTGATTTGTCCTATGCATGCCGATAACGCGGAAATCCGCCGTAAAATTCTGGTCCAGTTAATTTCATCCCCTATTTTTGACGACGATATTCCCCTCGCCGATACCCTGTTGCGGCTTGCGAGCACGCAAACTAAACCCTTACATATCATTATCGATGATGCGCATTTATTGCCTAAGGCATTATGGGCAGAGTGCATTATTCTCAATCAAATTCAGTGTGCGGGCAAGAATATCGCTGTCACACTCACGGTTCCGCCGGCATTTTTAGCAGATCTGCTTCCACAATTACCGGAGCAATTACGGCGGCAAATATTGCCTATCAGTATTGAGCCGTTAACCATGCCTGAGCGTGAGGCCTTGTATCAAACGTTACTGAGATACAGCGATCAAAATCCTTTTACGCCAAGGGAAATCGTGCGCAGTCAGCTTGAGAAACAAACCGGTACGCCGCAGGAAGTGGTTAATCTATTAGATAAAGCCTTGCATAGCGCGCCGGAGAAGACATCTTCCTTGGTGAAATATAAAGCTGTGATGGTGACTGCTGTGAGTATGCTACTCGCCTTAGGCATTTGGTTTGGCGTTACTCAGCCTTTTTCTGAGGAGCAAGCCTTAGAGGCTGCGACTTATCCTGCGATAGATTCACCCGTCTTTTTGTCCTACGGGAAAAAAGTCTTAACGCCCTATTTTACGCTGCGCGCTGAGCAGCTGAAGCTCGCTGCGGAGACTGCGAAAGTTATTGAAATCGAGACGACAGAAGCTAAAACAGAACAAGCCGTCGATCCCTTAAGTGAATTCCACGGTGAAGCGCCACATCCCATGCCTGATGATGCTGCCTTCGTGAGTGTGGGTGAAGTGAGTAGCAAGTCTTTTGGTGAGGATAAGCCGCCTGAGGATACTGAACCACAAGCTAAAGCGGCTCAGACTCAACCCGCAACCATTGATGCTGCAAAGGCCGATAAGCCGGTAGCTAAAGCGGGCTTGGATACGCAAAAGCCGCTCAAAGGTTACACAATACAGATTGCCAGTGTTGCTCAGTTGGACACCCTGCGTGCAACATTAAAGAGTATTGAGCATCTTGAGGGCGTTCGCGTTGCACAACATAAGCAGCGTTGGGTTGTCCTCGTTGGCAACTACGGTAGTAGCAAGTCAGCTTCGAATGCGGCGGCACAATTGGTTAAAGAGTATCGTTTCGAGCAACCTTGGGTAAGAAAGTGGGCGGATTTAAAAGATTATCAACTAGAAGAAAGTCTGCCAAATCGTGAAATTTCAGAATAAACAGAGTACAATCATGGCCTTTATTTTTGTCGGCATTCATCAAGTTAAATGATAAAAAAACACAGAGCCTTCCTTAAGTGGGCTGGCGGTAAATTTAAATTGGTGGATGATTTGGCCAGTTATTTACCCACAGGAGACCGTTTGGTCGAGCCATTCGTGGGTGCAGGATCCGTTTTCTTAAATACGGATTATCCTAGCTACCTGCTCTGTGACATTAATCAGGACTTGATTGAGTTATACCAGATTGTGAAGCATCAACCTGAAGCTTACATTGCTGCGGCTAAGGCAATGTTTGTTGATGAGATGAATCAAAAAGACGCTTACTATCAGGTGCGGACCGACTTTAATAAATGTCGCGACCCTTTCCAACGTTCCGTCTATTTCCTCTATCTAAACCGTCATGGTTTTAATGGCTTATGCCGTTATAACCGTAAAGGCGGCTTCAATGTACCCTTTGGTTCCTATAAAAAGCCGTATTTCCCCGAAAAGGAAATCTGGGCCTTTTCTGAAAAAGCGCAACGTGCCGAGTTTAAATGCATAGGTTACGAAAAAGCCTTTGAGCAGACACGTAGCGGCGATGTGGTTTACTGCGATCCACCTTATGCGCCATTATCTACCACATCCAGTTTTACTACGTATGTTGGTGCAGGCTTTAGTCTAGACGACCAAGCGCTGCTGGCCCGTCATTCGCGCCATACAGCACTAGAGCGTGGTATTCCTGTGTTGATTAGTAATCACGATATTCCATTGACTCGCGAGTTATACCGCGGCGCTCACTTAGCGAAAATCCAAGTGCAACGTAACATTAGCCAAAATGGTAGTGGTCGTAACAAAGTGGATGAGTTGATGGCGTTATATGATGAAAATTACGATCCAAAGGATGACTAGGTTCGACATAGCTTAGGTTTAGCTGAGCACTTGTCCTACGAGAAACATCAGGCTTGCCACTAAGATGACTGCCAACACGATTCCCATTGCGATATAAGGTAATGGTGAGCTAGTTTGGAAATCTTTTTTTCGATTGTCGTCAGTTTGTACCCCGAAAAAGGCGGCGACTGTACTGTGGAATACTTGCCAGATACGGCTAAGCATTAATAGGCGAGATGCGACGTAGTGGGTTTGAGATCATCCATAGGCTTATCTTGATGACCGTGTAATAGCTCAAGCAGATCGACAAAGTGGAACTGACTCGAACGGTTTTTACCTGTGAGCCACGTTTTCCAGCTTAGGGTTTGTGCTTGATCGGCGCAGCGATTATTGGGATGACTACTAGGTAAAGCACTATTGTAACGAGTGTCACTGCTACAAGCGCAAGAAGCTGTTTCGGTATTTTCCGTGAGTTTTTCAACACCAAAGGCTAACGTGGCCACGACAACTGCAGTGAATGCCAACATCATAGATGACTTAAATGTCAACGACCTAACATAGTGTGAAAATAAACTAAACCGCCCCTTCATAACGCTTCCTTTGAAATGAACCAGCATTGCGCCTCGAGTATAACAAACTCGCCTAGTTTATGAACAAAAATTTATCAATTGCCGCCAAAATGCGCGTAAATGTTAGCAAATTTCATATTATACCAATCACATTAAATATCTAATCAGTTCAGAGCCTCACAGGCATCTCAATCCAAGGCGCATTGACGCAGAAATGGTTATTCCCTTTTAAGTCAATGCAACACGGGAGTGGGATGCCTGTGAGGCTCCCGAAGGGCGGCTGATGTTAACGGCATGGCAATGCGCTTTATACTTCGTTCAAGGCTTTAGACAGAGCACCACTATGCCTTCAAGCCTTCGCCTTGTCTAAATCGCGTTGAACTCCCGCTGAATGAACAGATATTTAATACGATTGGTATTATCTAGACCCCAATTGACTACGATAGTTGCAGAATGTGTTGCTTTGCTGACAGCTGCATCGCGTATCAATTGCCAGAAATGTGGCTTTAGCTATAGAGGCTTAGCTTGGCTCAGGGTAAAATAAGGCACTTTTTATCCAAATAGCAGCGAGTGTTTTATGCGTCCATTCTTGATTGCTCCATCGATTTTATCTGCCGATTTTGCCCGTTTGGGCGATGATGTAAAAGCCGTGTTAGATGCGGGGACCGACGTAGTGCATTTTGATGTGATGGATAATCACTATGTTCCTAACTTAACGATTGGCCCTATGGTGTGCCAAGCGCTGCGTAACTACGGTATTACCGCCGATATTGATGTGCATTTGATGGTCAAGCCAGTTGACCGCATCGTGCCTGATTTTGCTAAGGCGGGCGCATCTATTATTACTTTCCATCCAGAAGCTTCAGAACACGTCGATCGCACACTTCAGTTGATCAAAGAGTGTGGCTGTAAAGCGGGTCTCGTGTTTAACCCTGCTACACCACTGCATTATCTCGACCATGTGATGGATAAGCTGGATGTGATTCTATTGATGTCGGTGAACCCTGGCTTTGGCGGTCAATCCTTTATCCCATCGACCTTAGATAAGCTGCGTCAAGTGCGTGCGCGTATCGATGCCAGTGGTTTTGATATTCGCTTAGAAGTGGATGGCGGCGTTAAGGTCGACAATATTGCTGAAATCGCCGCCGCCGGTGCCGACATGTTTGTTGCGGGCTCTGCCATTTTCGGCAAGCCAGATTACAAAGCTGTTGTTGATGAGATGCGTGCCGAACTTGCTAAAGTTGGGGCATAGGTATGTGGGATAAGATTAAAGCGATAGCGTTTGATCTTGATGGCACGCTGATCGACAGTGTGCCTGACCTAACCGTTGCCACGCAGCAAGCCTTAGCCGAGTTAGGTTTGAAGAGCTGCTCTGAGGCGCAAGTGCGTACTTGGGTCGGTAACGGTGCCGAAATGTTAATGCGCCGCGCCATGACCCATGCCTTGGGAGCGGATGTTGAGCAAACCGCACTGGATGCGGCCATGCCGATCTTTATGCATCACTATCAAGAGAATCTTGAAAAACACAGTGCGCTGTATAGTGACGTGCATCAAGTACTGCAAACCTTGTTCGATGCAGGTTTTAAGCTCGCCGTTGTCACCAATAAACCCTATCGTTTTACCTTGCCATTACTCAATGCCTTTGGGATTAATGACTTTTTCAGCTTAGTGTTAGGTGGCGATACCCTAGCTAAGATGAAGCCCGATCCTTTGCCGCTGCAGCACTTATTACATGAGTGGCAATTGGATAAAGAGGCGTTATTGATGGTCGGCGACTCTAAAAACGACATTTTAGCGGCGAAAGCGGCTGGGATAGCGTCAATCGGCTTGACCTACGGCTACAACTACGGTGAAGATATTGGGCTCAGTGGCCCAGATGCCGTATGTGAGCAATTTAGTGAGATTTTGAACTGGGTAAAACATACCAAGTAATGGGTGTTTACCCGTTCTTTAGTCGATTTTTTTATAGTCTTTTTATATATAGATAGTGGAGCAATGACGTAATGACCAAACCCATAGTACTCAGCGGTGCACAGCCGTCCGGCGAATTAACCATAGGTAACTACATGGGTGCATTGCGTCAATGGGTTGCGATGCAAGATAGCCACGACTGCCTCTATTGTGTGGTCGACTTGCATGCCATTACCGTGCGTCAAGATCCTAAAGCGTTGCGCGAAGCCTGTTTAGACACCTTAGCCCTGTATTTGGCCTGTGGCGTCGATCCTAAAAAGAGCACAGTGTTTATCCAGTCACAGGTGCCACAACATACGCAATTGGGTTGGGCATTAAACTGCTACACCCAAATGGGCGAGTTGAGCCGCATGACGCAGTTTAAAGATAAGTCACAAAAGCATGCTAACAACATCAACGTGGGTCTGTTTGGTTACCCAGTGCTGATGGCGGCGGATATTCTGATTTATCAAGCGAACGAAATCCCAGTTGGTCAAGATCAGAAGCAACACCTTGAGTTAACGCGTGATATCGCGACTCGCTTCAACAATGCCTACGGCGATACTTTCACCATTCCTGAGCCGTTTATTCCTGAACATGGCGCGAAAGTGATGTCGTTGCAGGAGCCGCTGAAGAAGATGTCTAAGTCAGACGAGAACCGTAATAACGTCATCGGCCTGCTAGAAGATCCAAAAGCCGTGCTGAAGAAGCTGAAAAAAGCCATGACAGACAGTGATGAGCCGCCAGTCGTGCGTTTCGATATGGACAATAAGCCAGGCGTTTCTAACCTGCTGAGTCTCATGTCGGGTGTGACGGGGCAAAGTATTGCAAGCCTAGAAGCCGAGTTTGAAGGCAAGATGTATGGCCATTTGAAAGGGGCAGCAGGCGAAGCGGTTGTGAGCATGTTAGAGCCGCTGCAAGAGCGTTACCGCGCGATTCGTGCCGACCGTGCTTACTTAGACCAAGTGATGAAAGCTGGCGCTGAAAGTGCGCAGGCGCGCGCCGAAGTGACATTGAAGAAAGTGTACGAGAAGATTGGTTTGTTAGTGTAATCAATCGATATCGATAAACTAAGCCGACGTCAGCGTCGGCTTTTTTGTGTCTGTCTGTTCACCTTAGGCCTGTGATTTTAGCCAAGAGGAGAAGGCGGCAATCGCAGGTTCTGATAAACGGCGTTGCTTACAAAAGAAAGTAAATTCAAATCCGGTATGCACATCGGGAAGATTCAAGGCGACTAAACGCCCTGTGGTGATATCGCCAGCCACCATAAAGTCCGGCGCTAGGGCTAAGCCTTGGCCTGCAATCGCCGCCTCAATCGCCATCACAATATGACTAAACACATGCTGTTGTTCGTTATCGAGTGGGATCTGGTGTGCCGATGACCATTTGTGCCAGTCGAGTCCGAGTGGGCCTTCATCGACAACCAGCAGGGCTTGTTGCTGGAAATTGCTCAGGCTAATGTCACGCCATTTAAGGTAGAAATTTGGGCTGCACACTGGGATTAACCGCTCTTTATGGAGTAACTGTTGCCAATAGCCGCGTTGATTCAGTTTACCTGCGATAAAGATATCCGCCGTACTCGTGCTGAGATCAGGATCTTGGGTGATCATCTCGAGGCGGATTTTTACGCTCGGATATTGGCGGCGAAAATCGGTGAGTCTGGGGATCAACCATTTCACCGAGAAGGAACTGTAAACAGCTAAGCACAGCTGCTGATTGGGCGTGTCGCGAACCTTCAAATTAAGATCACTTAACTCGTTGAATATCCGCTCTAACTCTAGAAATAGTCCGTGTCCTTTTGGGGTTAACTGCAGTTTACGCCCCTGACGGTCGAACAGTTGCTCGCCAAAATACTCTTCTAATACACGCACTTGGTGAGAAACCGCACTTTGGGTAATGCACAGTTCATCGGCGGCCTTAGAAAAATGCTGCTGTCTGGCGGCGGCCTCAAACACTTGCAGAGCGCGTAATGGTGGTAGCTTTCTCATTATTTTCAATATCTAAAGGCTTTAGTATGAATTTAATTCATCTAGCATGAGAAAGCATCATTTCAGCTTAAGTTTTGGGAGGATTATCATGCCGCCATTGAGATTTATGGATGTTAAAAAATGCAACGCCCAGTTGTTATTGGTTTGATTTTATTGATAGTAGGTAATCTATTTAGTGCCTTCTATGATGTGTCGATCAAGTGGTTGCCGGACGATGCGAATGCCTCGACTTTCCTTCTTGTCAGGCAAATCTCCTCAGTCTTTATGTTGTTGCCAGTGTGGTTGTATTCACAGCGGCCGATGACGACACATATTTCAGTTCACCTTTGGCGTGCCAACATAGGCTCAGTTGGCGCGCTTTTTTTAATTATTGGCTTGATGGCATTGCCACTCGCGACGGTTAGCTCATTGTTTTACTCGGCACCTTTGATGATCATCTTGATGGGGTATTTTTTCCTGAGGGAGCGGATCACTGTTGCCCAGACCATCTGCACTGGCTTAGGTTTTGTTGGTATTTTGATTATCCTGCGGCCGAGTGAAATGAACTGGTATGGCATTGCTGTGCTATTTTCGGCTTTTACCTTTGCGGTGAATCAGTTAGCGCTGAAAAAAGTGCCTAATGCAGAGCATCCCGTGTTAACGCTGATGTTGTATAACTTGCTGGGTATTCCTGCGACGTTAGTAATTGCGGCGTTTCAGGGCATCGAAGGTTTGAGTTGGGAGCTGGTGGGCGTGGCATTGCTGAGCAACGCATTTTTACTTGTGTATCATTGGTTTTGCGTGCTGGCATACCGTAAAGCACAGGCAAGCGATATCGCGATTGCGGAATACACTGGCTTGTTATTTATTGTCTTTTTAGGCTGGTTGTTATTCGATGAGTGGTTGGATAACTTAAGCTGGCTCGGCGCTGCTTTGATTGTGTTGCCTTCGTTGTGTTTACCTTGGTTAGGGTCGCTGTTATCAAAATCAACGCCTAAGGTTGCGGATACACTAACGGGGAAATAACGCTGAGCGTTTAAGCCTAAGTATGCGAGTTGACTCGCGACTTAGGCTTCACTGCCAAAATACTCACATTTCAACATACTTGAATTGTAAAGTTACTCTGTATATTCAAATACTTTCACCACTTTACGCACGCCTGCTGTATTGCGGGCGATATCGACAGCTAAATCTGCTTGCGAGCGATGGATAACACCAAGTAAGAAGACTTCACCATTTTCAGTGATGACTTTAATGCGAGTCACATCTAAATCTTTCTCGTTTAACATGCGGCCCTTCACTTTGGTGGTGACCCAAGTATCGTTGCTGCGTGTAGTGAAAGAAGTCGGGTTGCCAATGCGGATCTGATTGTGGATCTTGCCGCCTAGCTTAAGATCTTGTACGACCTTGATGGCTTTATCCCTTAACATGGAGTTAGGGGCTTGGCCTATCATAAGCACATTGCCATTGACGGACACACCAGTGATATTGGTTTGTTTTTTAAGATCTTCTTGCTCTAGTAGCGCACTAGTGATCCTAAAATCGGTATTAGTATCATCAATCTGTGTCTTAACAGTACGCTCATCGTTGGCCATCATAGCGCCACTCACTGCGCCCACCATAACGGCACCGGCGCAGCCTTGTAGCAGCAAGCAAACCATTAACAGCGGGGCAGCGTGTCTCATTGCTGCTCGTCCTGCGGGAAGAGTGTGCGGTCAATGTTGTCACACAGGCAGTGGATCACCAGTAAGTGCACTTCTTGAATACGTGCGGTAACGTTTGAAGGCACGCGGATTTCCACATCGCCCACGCTTAACAGGCCTGCCATAGCGCCGCCATCTTTACCCGTTAGTGCAACGATCGTCATGTCGCGGCTTAATGCGGCTTCCATGGCTTTAATCACGTTACCTGAGTTACCGCTGGTGGAGATTGCCAGCAGAATATCGCCCGGTTGACCTAAGGCAAAAATCTGTTTTGAGAAAATCTCATCATAGCTATAGTCGTTGGCGATAGCTGTGATGGTTGAAGTGTCAGTAGACAGGGCGATGGCCGGTAAGGGTGGACGTTCAATCTCGTAGCGGTTTAGCAGTTCGGCTGAGAAATGTTGTGCATCGCCAGCACTGCCGCCGTTACCGCAAGCAAGGATTTTATTACCACCCAAAAGACAGTGCACCATCATCTCGGCCGCTTTGGCGATTGATTCTGGCAGTGCTTCGGCTGCATCGATTTTTGTCTGGATAGATTCAGTAAAGCTGTCTTTAATGCGTTCTAACATGGATAAATCCTTTCAGGATAAAGTGTTGCTATCATGCCATATTTCCACAAGCGTGTTGAGGCACAGACGTTAAAAATAATTTGTGTTGCTAATCTCGCACTATTGGCGCTTAAAAGGCATCGACGAGCCAATGAATTTGATCGGCTTCCATGGCGATGACATCGAAACGACAGGGCACATCGAGCCGATTGAGTTGCAAATAATGGTTGGCCGCTTTGCGAATCCGCGTGATTTGCGCAGCGCTTAAAGCCTGTAATGCGCCGCCATATTGGGTTGCCGAGCGATACTTCACTTCAACAAATACCCAATAGCTTTTATGGCGCATGATCAAATCAATTTCCCCAAACGGATAGCGGACATTACGTTCGACAAAAGTTAACCCTTGCTGTTCAAGGTAACGTTGTGCGTGCGCTTCTGCCTGCTGTCCGAGTGTCATAGCTGACGGAAGCTGCCTCTTTGGTAACGTCCCCAGCTTAATTGGCGGTTTACTATGCCATCTGGGTTAACCGATAAAGCACCGCTGCGGCCATTGAATTGGTAGCCCGTAAATGAGCGCATTTGTGCTAAACGGCCGATCAAGTCCATTGCATCATAACCCATAACAAACAAACGTTTCTGACTGTTATTCCAGCCCGAAAATAATGTGTTAACCATTAGGTTTTCTTCGCCGTTTTGCATCAGCCAAGGGGCATCGCTGAGGGTGAGGTTATTTAAATCCTGCGCCGTTTGTGTGCTCTCGTTCTCAACTCGGCTGCGGCTTGAGGTATACAGGGGCACAGGTTGAGTGAACACGCTGAAGTTAACATCGATAAAGGCCTTGAGCAGAGTCAGATCCTGCGGTGTTGAAATCATATAAATGGCATCAATATCTTGGCGTGAGCGGAAGTCAGCCTGCACTGAGTTACCCAGCAGCTCCTTGATGCGTGCGATACGGGCTTGGCTATCACGTACGCCAAGGGCATCTTGCACTGTGGTTTTCATTTGGTCGCCACCATCGTAGTAATAGACTTCGACGACGTTATCGCTCTTCTTTTTCCACGCTTGAATAAAGCTTTCGGCCATACGTTTGCCAAGGGCATCATTGCTGGCGAGCAGCAATGGCATAGTGACGCCATCTTGATATAAATGCTCGGCGGCATCGGCTGCTTCTTGGGCTGGTGATAGCGCAAAGTAGAATTTGTTTGGATCGGGGGTGAATTTATCAACTTGATTCAAAAACAGTTGTGGTACAGGCGCAGCTGTAACTGTATTAGCTTTTTTTTCTGGGTTAGCCGTATTGGTCAGCGCATTAGTGGTGGCAGTATTTGCTGCATTCATCACTTGTATTTGTTCGATTTCAGTCGGCAGTAATGGGCCAATAATAAACTCGGCTCCTGCTGTCAGTGCCTGTTGATAGGCGCTCGCCGCATCGTTGGCCGTATCGTAAAAATTCACTGCGACTTGATCGTTTTGCTTTGCCATATAGCTGGCTAATATACCTTGGCGAATCGCATTGGCGGCGTTCGCTCTTGGACCCGTCAGCGGCAACAGCACGGCAATATTTTTCGGCGTAAATGGTTTAGCGTTTAAGGCTCTATCCAAATCGGCGGGCAGTTTGGCTGCAGCTGGGTGATAAGGATTTTGTTTCTGCCATTCACCTAAGTAGCGCACTAACTGAGTGGGATCGACGGCATAATGCTTAGCGATATAAGCCAGTTGTAACCAGCCCGCAAACACTGGACTTTTAGCATCTTGGGTAAACGTCTTTATGGTTTGTTCGTGCATCGGCTGCAGCACTTGCCAAATGGTGTTATTCACTTCGTTGGCTTGGGCGGGTGGCAAGTAAGTTGTCAGCAAACTCAACTCGCGCACTTGTTCAATTGGCTGTTTATTCAATTGATATAAATGCGCTTTGAACTGGTGATAGGCCGTCATCTGCCAGCTTGGCAGGCTCCAATTACTTGGATAATTTAAGGTTTTAAGGGCATCACTGTAGGTGGACGTGTGTTCAAGCACACGTGCAGTTAAGTATTTATGTTCGGCCAGTAATGTTGGGCTCTGAGTTAAGCTCGGCAGTATCGATTTTAGTAGCTTCTGCGCTGCGGCATAGTCATTGGCATTAATATAGGCATGGGCTGCTAGCAGCAGATTAGTATCGCGCTGCTGCGGATCTTTACTATTGGCCGCTTGCGCCAAATAGACATTTGCCGCCAAAGGTGCGGATGCTAATGAGGTAGCCAATGTGGCGGTTGTTCCAGTGGAATTGGGCGATGAAACACCACAACCCGCCAAGATTACCGATAAAATGGCCACGGAAACGAACTTAGTTGTATTCAGGCTTTTTAACACTGGGCTTCACTCTGGTAAGATGCGGCCTCTAGTTTAACCTTCTCTCGCGCTTGACGAAAGTCTTGGCACTGTCATTACAGAGGTATATATGGACCAAAGCGTCGCACTCTACATAGTTCCTACTCCCATAGGTAATTTGGGCGATATGAGCTCACGGGCAATAGAGGTGCTGAATCAGGTTTCATTGATCGCCTGTGAAGACACTCGCCACAGCGGTAAGTTATTGAGCCACTTCGGCATTACCACTAAAACCACGGCTTTACATGACCACAACGAGCGTGCGCGTGCCCAGTGGATTGTGGATCAGCTTGCCGCTGGGTTGTCGATAGCATTAATTTCCGATGCGGGTACGCCGTTGATTTCTGATCCTGGTTATCACTTAGTCTCCCATGTGCGCCAATCTGGGTTTAATGTGATCCCATTGCCGGGCCCTTGCGCGGCGATTACTGCCTTAAGCGCCTCTGGTTTGCCATCGGACCGTTTTACTTTTGAAGGATTTCTGCCATCAAAAGAAAAAGCCCGCGCCGATAAGTTATTGGCACTGAAAGAAGATCCGCGCACGCTGATTTTTTACGAATCACCACACCGCATCGAGCATAGCTTAACGACTATGGTCGAAGTGCTGGGCGGTGATCGCCATGTGGTGATGGCGCGCGAAGTGACGAAAACCTTCGAAACCTTTTTATCTGGCCCTGTGTCAGAAGTGCTCGCTAAAGTAAGCACTGACCTAAATCAGCAGAAGGGCGAAATCGTTCTTATGGTGCATGGCTACCATTTGAGTGATGACGAAGCGATTCCCACAGTCGCCATCAACACGCTCAAACTCTTATGTGAAGAATTGCCATTGAAGAAAGCCGCTGCAATTGCCGCGCAAATTCATGGACTTAAAAAGAATGCCTTGTATAAATACGGCCTAGAGTCTGATTTATAAGCGCTAAAACGGCCGCGAGCGGATTATCTGTGGTACATCAGGGTGGCTTAGGCTATAATCCGCGCCGAGTTGGCCAGACAGTCGCCGCGTTCGCAAGAACGGGGAGGAAAGTCCGGGCTCCAAAGAGCGGGGTGCCAGGTAACGCCTGGGCGGTGTGAACCGACGACAAGTGCAACAGAGAGTAGACCGCCTGCCTGATTTATCAGGTCGGTAAGGGTGAAAGGGTGCGGTAAGAGCGCACCGTGCGGCTAGCAATAGTTCGTAGCAAGGTAAACTCCACCCGGAGCAAGACCAAATAGGGTTCCGTATGGCGTGGCTCGCGTTGGAACCGGGTAGGTCGCTTGAGCCTGTGAGCGATTGCAGGCCTAGATGAATGACTGTCCAAGACAGGACCCGGCTTATCGGCCAACTCACCTCATTCAATAAAAAGCCCGTTTGTCGTAATGACAAACGGGCTTTTTGTTTTTTAACTGTTGCAGTTTTAAGTGACCGTTACTTTTTAAATTATTAAAAATCAAAGTATTGAATTCCCCGTCCGTATCCAATCTATATCCTATTTAGTTGTCTGTTCTGTCGCTCTCTTTATCATCCTTCGCTGCAGGTAAAAATTACCCTATGTAGGTAACATCTACCGTTAACTGAGGGCGTGGATATAAAGTATTTAAATCTAAGTATTTGTTTTTGTTTGCTTATATCAATTGGCTTAGCCGTTGCATTAGTTTATATGCAAAGTGCAGCATTTTGTTGCATTGCACTCGGTTCATCAAGGAGTCTGCTAATGGCCAGTTCAAAAAGTGTAACAGAACAAACTAACAGTAAAGATAATGGCGCGTTAAATTCGCCAACCACAGCGAAAGCCAGCGAAGTGACGCATCATGCCGTTGACGCTGTGGCAGAGAAAGCCGCTGTTGCAGAGGATACTTTGCGTAAAACCGCCGCTAGCTCGCAGGAAACGCTGGCGCACAAGCAAGAGGAAATCAAACAGCAACTGCAAAGCTCTTACAGTAAAACCCGTGAGCTGGCAGCGCAGAATCCTCTGGCCACAGCCGGGATAGCGTTTGCTGCTGGTGTAGTGTTGACGGCCTTGTTACGCCGTCGCTAAGGTGGGGTTATGCAAAACCGTGCACATTCAGAGGCGCCAGAGCAAAGACCTGTCCAGCATGCTGAATCCACTGGGCAGCCAGCATCAGCTGCCCAGAATAAAGTGGTTGATCAGGCCATTGAGCAATTGGCTGAGATAGCGGCACTGAGCAGTTCGGTGAAGCAAGCCTATATCAATCAGTTAAATTTGGCAGGGAAAATAGCAACGGCAGAATGGCAGTTAACGGGTCGCAGCTTGATTATTGCTGCGGCTTTGGTTGTCTGTTTTGGGACGGGTATTACCCTATTCTGGGGCAGTATCTTGTTGTTGCTGGGCTATTTGCTGTTTCAACTGAGCGGCTCGTTGTTGATTACCGCGAGCGCGTTAGTGGTATTGCAGTTTGTGTTATTGATTTGGTGTTGGCGTAGCCTGAGCTATGTACTGTCGCAAGCGGGTTTTTCAAAGACTTGGCAGCAGTTACGGCTGTTGTTTTCTACTCAACACTCAGCCAACAAACAACAGGAAGATCAACAATGCTAGTGCAACAGTTACTGAAAAAACAGCAATTGAAGCTCACTGTGCTCACCGAACAAGGTCAGCTGCAGCATGAGTTATTGCAGGTGAGGAAACAACAACTAGCGCAAAGCGGTCGTGCTTTTATCGGTTCGACTCCCGGCCTTATTGTTAGTTTTAGCTTGGGTTGTCTGTTTCAAATGCGCCACAACAGCACAGTAAAACTGTTGCGTAGTACCTTCGGTCTGCGTTGGATGACCAAACTCTAACTGCCCAGTTACTCTCTGGACGGTTAGCGTTTGGTTTTGTAGGACTAACCTGCATGACTTTGTAGATCAACATCTTATCAATGCGCTTTAACTCAGCGCCCAACCTTATTCGTCATACGTAAATCAGCCGCTAAAAACTGCGTTTCACTAGGAATCGCCATTCCCAACTGTTCACTGACTCGCCGCCCGTGTAAGGAATCGAAAAATCGATATGGGCGACGTTGCCATAGCTGGAGCGTGAGGAATAAATCCGCGCGCCTATGCCTATGCTGCCCAGTGGACCGCTGACTTCGTTATTCTCGGCAAATTGTCCGCCGGAAGCTTGACCCAAATCAGTAAAGACGGCCCAGCCCAATTCAGCCAATTGGTATAAGTTGATGTTGGGGTAATTACGTATCTCGGCGGTCAATAACCACTGATTGTCCCCTTGTTGGTATTCGTTTGGATAACCGCGCACGCCAGTTTCATCTCCCAGCCCTTTGGTCAGATCCAGATAAGTGTTCTGTGAAAGGCTGGCCCATGCTTTGCCGTAGGCTGTCCACTTCGGATTGATTTGATAGAAGTACTCGGCTTGGACATCGACCTTGTAAGTGTCTTTTTGGGTTGTACCTATTGTGCTAGTGCCGCCCATTTCTAACAGCCACAGTTGGTCGTCAAACTTATAGCCGCCAGTACTTTGCCAATTCACGTGGTAACCGACAGGATTGTTATCGCCTATGTCATTGGTTTCTATGCCGAGTTGCACATAGTGATGCCAGCCTAAGTTAAAGTCTTCGTTGTTGGTGATCAGGTGAACGTTATTCAGTACATGGAAATCATCTTGGATAAACTCGTAGGCGACCCAAGGGTACATAAAATCCCTGTCTTGAGGCAGCATCGAATTAGGGTAGAGATCTGAATTGGCAAACTCGTGTTTATCTTGAGTAACACCGGTAATAAAGCGAGAAAGATGCTCACTGTTCTTATTAATTAACCAGCCATATTGCAGATTAAGGTAGTCGACTGTGTGTTCGAATTCATTTATCTCTTGCCCATTTTGCCTCAGGGTATCAATACGGTTTTCGTCTAAAAACTCCGCCGAATACATGGTATTGGTATCGAGAGAATAGAAAGGCTTACTGACATAAACGTGCTTAGCTTCGCCGTCGCTATTGTCGTAAAACTCGGCGGCAACCGTGCCGTGTTCGATAATGCTCAGCGGAGCTTCGAACGCAAATTTGTAGCCATTACGGGATTCGTTGGACTGGTACTTGAGTCGAGTGCGGATACCTGTTCCGAGTAAGTTGTCTTCTTTAACACCAAAAGAATAACGAGTGTCGCCACCTGAACTACTCAGGCTCGCAGTGGGCAATAATGACCAGTTATCCCAGGTTTCGACGACAACGGACTCAACCGTGGGATCGGTGTCGGCTAGGGGATCTTTTTCGGCGACATAAATTTTGGCGTCGCGGATATAGGGCACCGCCCGCAACAGTCGTTGCGATTCGTCGAGGTCTTTCTGGGCGACAGTATCATTTTCGCCGAAGGTCAGTTTATCGAGCACCACATATTCTTTGGTGTTGATGTGTAAAGCGTTCGCCCAGCGGTGGATGAAAAAAGCATCGGGATCGGATTCATCAAAAATAGGATTGTTAACTACGACGATCTTGCTGACTTTTTTGGTTGCTTGAGCCTTTGTTGCGGGCTCGGTGAGCTTAGTGTCTTCTGCTTGGGCAGCACTGATTAGGCTGCCAACACAACAAGGTAGGATGCATGCATACTGAATGAATTTCTGCATAAAAGGCCACTCCCATGAAATTGACGACTGCAGCGAAAACAATTTCACTCTGCAATTCACAATTTAATAACACATGGAAAGCTGGTGTTAGTCAAGAAAACATTTTAATAAGTTTCTGATTTTACTTAAGGTTAACTTAAGGTGGCGGCTGGGCGCGGGCTCCAGCCGAATTCACAATTGTTACAATGTTCGCCTTGGCGGGACGGCGACGTTGGCAAAAATCAATCCCGCGATTAGAGACATAAAAATCAAAAAGATTTGCGAGCCAATATGGGACTGGTTAAGCATGGTCTCACCTGAGATTAAGGCATTGAGTCCGATATAGGTTTTACTGCCGGGGACTAAGATCACTATGCCTTGCAACAGGGCGATGGAGGCGGGAGCTTTCATCCAGCGGGCGAAGAGGTTGGAGTAAATCCCGACAGCCAAAGCGCCAAAGAAAATGCCAACCGAATCACCAAAATAATGTCCGCCGAGCATGGCCGAGAAAAACGCCACAATTCCAGCTAATACGCCCCAAGGTGAATCTTGCATCCGTGCCTTGAAGATAAACACTAACGCCATAGATAAAATCGGCACCGCCGACCAAATTGCCCAGCGCGGCAACCCTTCTGGCTCGATATGAATCGCTTCGCCAAACACAGCTTTACCAATCGCCATGCCGAGCACTGCACCAAAGTACAGTTTAAACAATTGCATAATCGCATCCATGATGCGCGCCGTGCCGGAAATCAAATCCCGCGCGGCAAGTTCGGCTAGACCTAAGGTTAACGCTAAGCCGGGAATAAAAATAATGATCGAGGAGAGGATCACCACCGGGATATTAATGTTGGGATCAATACGCGCTATGCCGCAGGCGGCAATGGCACAAAGAATGGTGGCGAAGGGTTCAAGCACTTCGGCCATGCGTGCCGAGCGTTCGGCACGGTATACCAAGCCATAGACAAATAAGCCTAATAACCCCGACCAAAATACATCGTTCCAACCTGTGCCCATTAACATGGCGAAGGCGGCGGCAGAAGTACCAAATGAAAAACAAGTTAACACTGGGCCATAGGGATTGGGTTTGTTGGCGATTTCTTCTAAGCGATCTAAGGCCTCGGCCAAAGTGCGCTTACCTGAGGTTAATTCATCGACTAATTCATCTGTGCGGGCGAGTGAACCTAAATCGAGTTCGCCGGGCTTCACCCGAGCGGCATGGTTATATTCTTGATCTGTATCGTGTTGTAAAACGAAGGTCATCGAAGTTGGCGAGATAAGGAAGTAGCCTTCGATACCTAAGGTGCGCGCAACGGTTTGTAAGTGGGTTTCTAGGCGATAAGCGGGTGTGCCAAACTTATGCAATGCCTTGCCTAGCTTTATGATAAATCTGCGTTTTTCGATAAACTCGTCGTTATCCAATCGGGGTCTTCACTGTATAAAAAGTTGTAGGGATTAACGCGCGCATATTAACCTATCTTGTCTATAAAAGGTTAACGGCTTTTAACCTTAATACAAATAAATTGCTGAATTTTTGCAGCTCGGGCTATAGTCAGCTTTTTGATAAGGGGAAATCAGTATGTCTTTGATGGTAACGGGTCTTTACGCTAGCCTCACTGGGCTATTAATTGTCGCTTTAGCTTATCGAGTGGTGAAAGTCAGAAAAAGTCACAAGATTGGCCTAGGGGATGGCGGTAACAATGCGCTTGCCTTAGCTAATCGCGTCCATGTAAACCTGATCGAAAATGCGCCTATCGTATTGATTCTCATGCTGGTGGCCGAAGCCGGTGGCTTACCCGTATTTTATCTTCACTGCTTTGGAACTGTGTGGATAGTGGCGCGCCTGCTCCATGCTATCGGTTTAACCCAAGGCCAAGGCGGTTACCATTTTGGACGTTTCTGGGGCGTATTGCTCACTTGGCTAGTGATCATCAGTCTGGCATTGGTGAATTTGCTGCATTTTGTTCAAGGATTAGGAAAGGGTCTCTAGACGCTTGGGATAGGGCGGTTGATTCCGCCCTAAGCCATATCCATAGCGGATTTAGGGGTATTAGGCTTCAGGCTCAAATACCCCGAAAAACGCCTTGATTGATGTTTTTTTAATCGCACTTATCCCTCGTTGCCTGCTATACTCCGCGTCCCTAAATTGGTGTAACTTAATTTTCAGTGGCGCCTTTATTTGACATTACGTTTTCGGGTCATAATCGATGCAAGTTGAATCCACACTCTTTAGTCATCCCAAGTATTGGGCTACAGGTGACAGCACTGCGCCTTTCTTACCTATGTCCCGCAAGGAGATGGATAAGCTTGGCTGGGATAGCTGTGACATTATCATAGTCACAGGCGACGCTTATGTGGATCACCCAAGCTTTGGCATGGCAGTGATCGGCCGTATGTTAGAGGCCCAAGGTTACCGAGTCGGCATTATTTCCCAGCCCGATTGGTCGAGCAAAGACGCCTTTATGCAATTGGGTCGTCCAAACCTGTTTTTTGGCGTCACCGCCGGCAACATGGATTCGATGATCAACCGTTACACTGCTGACCGTCGCTTACGTTCTGACGATGCTTATACCGCCGGCGATATTGGCGGTAAGCGCCCAGATCGCGCTGTGACTGTGTACACCCAGCGTTGTAAAGAAGCCTTTAAAGATGTGCCTGTGATCATTGGCGGTATTGAAGCCAGTTTGCGCCGCATCGCCCATTACGATTATTGGTCGGACAAAGTGCGTCGCAGTGTGATTTTCGATGCCAAGGCCGACATTCTGATGTATGGCAACGCCGAGCGTCCTTTAGTTGAAGTGGCACGCCGCTTAGCAGCAGGTGAACCCATTAGCTCGCTGCACGATGTGCGCGGCACTGCGGTTATCCGAAAAGAGCCGCTGCCCGAATGGCGCGGTATGGACTCGCGCAAGATTGACCAACTGCATAAGATAGAGCCGCTGCCGAATCCTTACGGCGCCGATGATGTGGGTTGTGCTAACTTGTCTGGCCCGTCGGATGTGAAGATATTCGATAACGAAGCCCCTAAGCCAATTAGCGTTCAGCCGCCTAAACCTAAGCCATGGGATAAAACCTATGTGCTGCTGCCCGCGTTTGAAAAAGTCTCTGAAGACAAATATTTATATGCCCATGCTTCACGGATTTTGCACCAAGAGCAAAATCCAGGTTGTGCCCGTGCGTTATTCCAACCCCATGGCGATCGCGCAGTTTGGGTGAATCCGCCCGCATGGCCGCTTAATACCGATGAGATGGATGCCGTATTCGATTTACCCTATCAGCGCATTCCTCATCCTATCTATGGCAAGGAAAAAATCCCTGCCTATGACATGATCAAGACTTCTATTAACATCATGCGCGGCTGCTTTGGTGGTTGTTCTTTCTGTTCGATTACCGAACATGAAGGCCGCATCATTCAGAGTCGCTCACAAGAGTCGATTGTTAAAGAAATCAAAGATATTCAGGAAAAAGTGCCAGGCTTTACTGGGGTAATTTCCGATTTAGGCGGCCCAACCGCCAACATGTATCGTTTAGGTTGTACTAGCGAAAAGGCCGAAAAAACCTGTCGCCGTCTTTCTTGTGTGTTCCCATCGATTTGCGGCCACTTAGGCACAGATCATAAACACACTATCGACTTGTACCGCGCGGCGCGTGTTGTACCAGGCATCAAGAAAGTATTGATCGCCTCTGGCGTGCGTTACGACTTGGCGATCGAAGATCCGGCTTATGTAAAAGAGTTAGTGCAGCACCATGTGGGCGGCTACTTAAAAATCGCCCCTGAGCATACCGAAGAAGGTCCGCTCAGCAAGATGATGAAACCCGGCATGGGCGCCTACGATAAGTTTAAAGAATTGTTCGACAAGTTTTCGAAGGAAGCGGGCAAAGAGCAGTTCTTGATCCCTTACTTTATTTCGGCGCATCCGGGCACGACCGACGAAGACATGGTGAACTTAGCGCTGTGGTTGAAGGAGCGTAAGTTCAAGCTCGACCAAGTACAGAACTTCTATCCGTCACCAATGGCGAATGCGACCACGATTTATCATACCGAGTTAAACTCGCTGAAAAACGTCAAGCACACCAGTGAAGTGGTATCAGTGCCGAAGAAAGGGCGTCAACGTCGCTTGCACAAAGCATTGCTGCGTTATCACGATCCTGCGGGTTGGCCATTGATCCGTGAAGGCTTAACCGCAATGGGGCGTGAAGACTTGATCGGCAATAGCCCACATCAATTAGTGCCGCCAGAAGGTCGAAATGAGCGCGGACCTAAATGGATGAAAGATGCCAACCAAGGCCAAAAAGCCTTTACTCGCTTCTCGGGTAATCAATTCGATGACCGCAAGGGCGATGGCAAATCTAAAGGTGCGGCTAAAGGCGGCGCGCAAGCTGGTGCTGAATCAAAACCGGCCGCTAAAGGTGGAAAACCTGCAGCGAATGGCGCTAAGCCAGTGGGAAGTAAACCAAGTGGCTCTAAACCTAGCGGAGCTCATTCGAGCCGTCCGGGAGCGAAAGCGCCCTTCGGCCAGTCTGGTTTTAAGGCAAGCGGTTCTCAGGCTAAAGCTGGAAGTCCATCAAAAAGTGGTGGTAAACCAGCAGGTAAGCCATCCCAAGGTCGCCAACAGGCTAAGTAATCACTTTTTTAGCCATCACAAATAATGTGCAAAGGCCGCTCCTGACATAAGTTTGGAGCGGCCTAGCTAGCAAGAGCGTCCCGCGATACTCTCCTTTCTTACAATCCTCTTTACTATCCTTTTTGATTTCGCCACAATTTTGCCAGTATGTTTACCTTAGCTCAGTCTGAAATAAGTTAATGCATATACGGGCTAGCACTTGAGCTTTTTGTTATCAGCCCCTCATCATCTTTACCGATAAATGCTTACAATGAGCGGCGCTGCGATAAAAGAGTCCTAACTGGTATCGCAGGGCGAACTATTATAAAATCTCGTCTGATGCTTATGTCTACTATTTGTTTATATTCGATATTTTAGCTATACATCTCACCCATACCCGCGGCTTGTTAACTAACATTAGATACTATGAATAAAAAGCGTAGACCCACTCTTCAAGACGTTGCCGATCAAGTTGGGATCACCAAAATGACGGTGAGCCGCTATTTAAAAAATCCAACAAGGGTGGCGCAAAGCACTCAAGAAAAGATAGCTATCGCGCTAGAAACCTTAGGTTATATACCTAATCGTGCGCCGGAAATTTTGGCGCAAGCGACCAGCCGCGCCATTGGTGTGTTAGTGCCGTCGTTAACCAACCAAGTGTTTGCCGAAGTGCTGCGCGGTATCGAGAATGTGGCCGGCAAACGCGGTTATCAAACCATGCTGGCTCACTACGGATATCAGGCCGAATTAGAAGAAGAGCGGGTGGCATCACTGCTCTCTTACAATATCGATGGCTTACTCTTGTCCGAAAGTTACCACACGCCGCGTACCGTGCGAATGATTGAAACGGCGGGCATTCCGGTCATTGAAATGATGGATAGTGTGTCGCCTTCAATTCAACAGTGTGTGGGGTTCGATAACACAGCTGCCGCATACGAAATGGTTAAAGCCATGATTGCACAAGGCTATCGCTACATTGCTTACTTAGGCGCGCGCATGGATATTCGCACTCAGCTTAAGATGCGAGGCTACGAGTTAGCGATGCAGGAAGCTAAGCTCACACCTTTGACGATGACCACCAATGAGGCTTCATCGTTTTCCTTGGGTGCGTCGTTATTACAGCAAACCTTAGCGAAATATCCCTATGTGGATAGCTTTTTCTGCACTAACGATGATTTGGCGGCGGGGGTGATATTTGAGTGTCAAAGACAAGGCATCAAGATCCCCGAACAAATAGGCGTTGCAGGGTTTCATGGCCATGATATTGGGCAATCCATGACGCCAAAATTGGCGAGCATTATTACCCCGAGAAAGGAGATCGGTCGAATTGCTGCCACTGAGTTATTAGACCGATTAAATGGCAAAGAGATAGCAGAATCGGTTATCGATCTGGGCTATCGTATTGATCTAGGGGAAACATTGTAGACTTCCCCTTGATCTTTCGCTTAACGGCTAATGCCTAATGTTTTTGATCACTGGCTAGCGTTAGAGAAACGCAGAGATGATGACTGCGACTATGCCACCCGTCGTGCCAATAATGGTTTCCATTACCGTCCAGGTTTGCAGCGTTTGTTTTTCTGACAATCCAAGAAAACGGTTAGCGAGCCAGAAGCCTGAGTCATTAACGTGCGAGAGCACAATCGAACCACCGCCAATGGCAATCGTAATCGCCGCCAATTGAGCACCATCTAAGTTTAGTGGTTCAAGTATCGGGATGATAAGGCCGCAAGCCGTTAACATGGCCACGGTTGCCGACCCTTGGATCACGCGCACCGAAGCCGACAAAATAAATGCCAGTATCACAATCGGTAATCCCGAACCTGCCAGCATATTCCCTAACGCATCGCCGACACCCGAATCAATCAGCACTTGTTTGAACACGCCGCCAGCACCGGTGACGAGAATAATGACCCCAGCAGGTTGGAGCGCACTGCTACAGATTTCCATGATGCGGTCATTGGGAATATTACGTCTCACGCCCAGCACATAGAATGCGATTAAACAGGCTAGCAGAATGGCGGTGAAGGGATGACCTATCAAGGCGAGCCAATTATGCAGATCGGATTTTTCATCAATAAAGCGCGACACAACGGTTTTTAAACCGATAAGCAGCAGTGGAAAAATCACAATACTGATTGATAGCGCGAATGAGGGGATAGGTCCACCTTCTCGTTCGCCTTTTTCTTGCTGTTCGTGGGCTGGTAGCTCAACATGGACTTTTTGCGAGATGAGACTGGCAAAGAGAGGGCCGCCAAGAATCATCGCAGGAATCGATGCCAGCAGACCGAAGACTATCATGTAGCCAAAGTCGGCATTGAGCTGGGAAGCGACCAAAATAGGCCCAGGTGCAGGAATAAGAAACGCCTGACAGGTGGCAATACCCGCGAGCAACGAAATACCAATTTTAACCACGCTACCGCCCCCTTTACGAACCACGGCAAAGGCGATGCCAATCAGCAGCACCACAGCAACGTCGAAGAAGAGGGGGAGCGCACAGATAAAACCAGTAAAGGTCATCGCCCAGTGGGCTTTGTCGTTACCAAATTTATTCAGCAGTGTATGGGCTATCTGATCGAGTGCGCCAGTTTCTTCCATGACGCGACCAAACATCGCCCCCAAAGCGACCACCACCGCCACAAAGCCCAGTGTTCCCCCCATACCTTGTTGAATAGTATTGGTGATATCGGCTGGGTTCATGCCAGAGAAAAGGCCGGCAATGATCGACACCAGTATCAGCGATACCACTGCATGTAATCTCACTTTCATCACTAAGAACAGTAGCAGGGCGATTGAACCCAGCGCTGTCAGAATCAATGACATATCGGACATAAGAGGACTTTTCCTTGTTAGTTAAGTTGTCCACATTTTTGTAGGTTACCGGTAACATGTTACCTGTAATATGATAGAGTGGGAAGTGACTAAATTCGAGAATTGGCATGAGGTTAACAAAGTGACTGTGAGAAAAAAAGGCAATAGCTATGTGTTCATGGGCGTCTCTAGTTGTGGCAAATCTTCGATTGGTGCTGCGGTCGCAAAGGCGTTAGAAACGAAATTTATCGATGGTGATGATCTGCATCCTAGAGCCAATATTATCAAGATGAAATCTGGCTCACCGCTTAACGATAGCGATCGCTCTCCTTGGCTTGAGCGCATCAACGATGCTGTGTATAGCATTGAACAAAAAGGTGAACAGGGGGTGATTGTCTGCTCTGCGCTGCGTCGTCAGTATCGTGACTTAATCCGTCAGAACAACAGTAAGCTGGTGTTTATTCATCTATATGGTGATTTTGAATTAGTCAAAGAACGCATGTTTGCCAGAAAAGCCCACTTTATGCCGATTGAGCTACTCAAGAGTCAGTTCGACACGCTGGAGATGCCTGCGACCGATGAAGCTGACGTTATCCAAGTGAGCATAGATGGCACTTTCGAAGAAGTCGTGCAGCGCTGTATTCAGGCGATAAATGGCGAAGTATAGACAAACGTCGGTTATTGGATCTTAACGCGAGGCTTGGCTGTTTTATCATGATGTTGCAGATTAGCCTTTGAAGCGAAGGGGTAGCTGAACGACAGTCGTCGGCATTAATAAGTGCCGCCGAAGGTCGAAGCAAATCTGGAGCTAGCCGCTCGACATTGAAAAAAAACCACTCCAGAAATTGACTTGGAGTGGCGTAGAGATAATGGTAAGCCTGCGGTACCATCCAATGAGTGTTACGGCGAGCGTTTGTAGACGAAACGTGCGCCGCACCTCAGCCTCAAATAAGCTCACGCATATGAGCGATGACGCGAGCTGCCTGTCCTGCAAAACATGGTTAATTGAACATGTGATTAAAACAGCCACTGAAGACTGTTACTTAAAATAGTCTCGCTATATATGACCAAGGAATGCCAAAGTTGAATGAGCGCTTTAGCCACCTTGGTTAATATCCCCTTGAGCCTTAAAAGAAGTAATTAATCCCGACTGCGAAGCTGTTGTCTTCCTGTGCTTCGAGTGCGGCATCATCCATATCACTGAAATCTAACTTCATTTCGGCAAACATCACAGTATCCTTGCTATAGCGATAGTGCAGTCCCAGCATGGCAAATTGGCGGGTCCAATTACCTTGGATGGGCGTAGTTGCATCTGTGTCTAAATCTAAATAACTGAGCACGACCATAGGCACAAAACCGTTGTCGAATTGATAGGCTGTCATCAACTCGGCACCAGTGGCGTCGTAGAGATCACCATTGACCAGTTCATTACTCTTACTTTGGTGAGCGTTAAAACCCACATAAAGACCGCTGGCTTCGCGTCCTTCGGCATAGTGGTAGTAGTCACCATACATGGCACCAATGCCGATGATTTCATTGGTTTCATCGACTTGGGTATTACCTAAGTGGCCTTCAAAATCACCGCGGTTAAAGCCTGCTAGTAGCTTGAATTTGTCGGTTGCCGCATAGGTGATGCTGGCGCCATAACTGCTGTCGAAACTCAGCTCAGAGTTACTCATCTCGCTGCCGTCATCATTTTTTAAGCTGACATCGCCATTGGTTTTGGCGGCATATTGCAAGGCGATTTGCACTGGGCCGACACTATTGCGGTAAATAAAGGCGGAGTCGGCACGGCCAGTGCCGGTGAGGCCGCCATCGCCAAAGGTGTAAGCACCAACGCTGTAACCGGCGAAAACGTTGGGTAAATCTGTGGTGCCGGCGACATCGTAATAGGCGCCCCATTGTTTACCAAAGCTCAAACTCCCCCAGACATCGTGGGACATGCCGACATAACCTAAGCGGTTATAGAGAAAATCATCGGTCTTTTCGGCGGCGAGTTTGCCTCCTTGCATCACTAGTCCATCGTCGCTGGAGACCATATTGATCCCCCATTCCGTGGTAGCAAAGGCGGTCCAGCCGTTTCTCTCACTGCGCTCGAAACTAAATCTGAGGCGCGAAGAATCGTCGATAACCGAGGTGTCGTGGCTGTCATTCAGGGCGGCAAACCCCAACCAACCGGTTAAATCTAATGTATTTTTTTGATCTTTATAAAGCTCAACCGCCTGACTGCTGGTGGCCGTTAATAGCATAGGTAACACTAAGGCGAGACAAGTCTTATTCATAAATCCCCCGATAATGAGCAAGTATTCTCCAGGGGATCATAGGCTTGGCCTATGATCCCTGAGTAACCGTTCTTTTAGATGGTGTAATTAATCGTTTTCGATAATGCGCTAGCCGGATTTAGGCTGGACGCGTATCGGCAACGGGTGCTTTGTTTGAGATCACGCCGAAGATAGTCCAACCGAAGAAGGTGGCCATGGCGCCAAGCATTACTGCGGTTTCGCCTGAGCTATACAGGGCATAGAAGCTATATAAGGCACCGATCACGGCAATCACGTTGGCAATACGGGCTTTATTAACTGGTACTTTTTGCTGTCTTTGCATTATGCCAAGGGCGGCCATCGATAGTATGTAAGGCACAATGTTGGTGACGACGGCGAGGTTAACGAGTGCTTCGAACTGTTTGCTCAGTGATGGGCTAATAGTCATCAGAGATAAAACGGTTTGAATACAAACGATAATGGTCATACCCCAAATTGGCGCATCGGCTTTACTGACTTTAGAGAAGATTTTAGGGAAGAATCCTTCATCTGCAGAGGCTTTAAACACTTGGGCAATAGTGAACTGCCAACCTAACAGCGAGCCAGTACAAGAGATAATGGCACAGGCCATCACGATTTTACCGACCACAGGGTTAAACATTTGCGCGAAGGCTAAACCGAAGGGCGCGTTTGACATGGCAAGTTCGGCGTTTGGCACAATACCGGCAATGACGTTAGTAGAGACGATATAAATTACTGCTGCACCTAAGGTACCGCCCATTACTGCGATAGGGACGTTTTTCTCTGGATTATCGACGGCTTCTGAGTTGGCACAGGCCGATTCTAAACCAAGGAATGCCCACAAAGTCATCGCGATAGAACCGCCTAACGCTTTGAAGAATGGCATATCATGCGGGTTCCATGCGCCTTTATAGAGGTCGATATCAAACCAGAACCAACCAATTAAAGACACGCCAATCACGGGCAGAATAATCCCCCACACAGTCACGCTACTTACGCGACCTGTGATACGGGCACCACCGAAGTTAGCAATGGTTGCCAGCCAAAGTACGCCAATGGTTGCAAGACAAATGGCCATAGGGCTTAGGTTTACATCGAGCAGCACGGCGGCATAACCCACGGCTGAGATCGCAATGGCGACGTTGGCGATGAGCAGCGAAACGGCATAGGTGTAGTTAGCCATAAAGTTGCCTGAGCGGCCGAAGGCATATTCGGCATAACCGCCCATACCACCGGATTTCTTACTGAACATACCGCACTTGGCAAAGGCGTAGGCGAGAGCAGTTGAGCCCGCCGCCGTGACTAACCAAGATAAAATCGAAATAGTACCGACTTGAGCTAATTGGGTTGGCAGCATAATAATGCCCGAACCCATCATGTTGACTATGGTGATAATAGTTAATTGGACGACGCCAATTTTATTTTCTGATTTACTCATACTAATAACCTAATGTAGGTGACTTATTATAGGGAGTATGAAATTGACTGCAGAGCGGGGTTAATAAACTCTACAGTCAGTCTTCATTATTTATTTAGTACATAGCCCATTGCTTGAATTTTGCCGTCAGGAGTGTTTTCGAGATAAACACCTTGTAGTTCTGGCGAGAATCCAGGTAATAAGTTGATACCTTCTTCGAGAGCTTGGAAATAACGTTGAACAGAGCCACCCCATATTTCACCTGGTACCATACATAGCACACCTGGTGGATAAGGAAGTGCGCCTTCTGCGGCAATTCTCCCCTCAATTTGTGATAGCGGGACTAATTCGACTTTGCCACGAATAAATTCTAGGTTTGCTTCCTGTGGATCCATGACTTTGGTTGGGAAATGCGCTTTACGGAACATTTCTTTCTGCAGTTGTTTTACGTCATGGCTGACATAAAGATTGTGCATTTCTTGGCAAAGTTGGCGGATGGTATAGTCTTGATAACGTGCTTTATTCGCGTTATAGACGTTAGGTAAAACTTCAGATAATGGCGCATCTTCATCGACTAATTTCTCGAATCGAGATATTTGCGAGACCAGATGTTGCATCTTGGCCATATCTTCCGCAGGCGTCATCAGGAATAAAATCGAATTTAAGTCGCACTTCTCAGGAATAATATTATTTTCCCGTAAGAAGTTAGCCAAAATAGTCGCTGGAATACCAAAGTCGGTATATTTACCGGTTTCTACATCTATGCCTGGTGTTGTTAATAGGAACTTACAAGGGTCAACGAAGTATTGGCCTTTGTCATAACCTTCGAATGAGTGCCATTTCTGACCGGGTTCGAATTCGAAGAAACGTAAGTCATCGGCCATTTGTTCAGTTTCATAATCTTGCCATAGGCGACCATCTATCATGGTTGGCACGAATGGTTTGATATATTTACACTTTTTCAGCAGTAGCTTACGTGCTTCGATGCCGGCTTTTACCGCTTCGCGCCACAGGTAACGACCACTCGCGCCTTCATGCATTTTCGCGTTCACATCTAGCGCCGCAAATAGAGGATAGAAGGGGCTGGTAGAGGCATGCATCATAAAGGCGTTATTGAAGCGTTTATGGTTGCAATATCTATCTTGTCCTTTGATATGTTTATCTTTTTTATGGATTTGCGATGTTTGCGAGAAGCCCGCCTGCTGTTTATGCACCGACTGAGTCACGATAATGCCAGGATCTTCAGCGGTCAGTTCGAGCAAGAGTGGCGAGCAGTCATTCATCATAGGGATGAACTGTTCGTAACCGACCCAAGCCGAGTCAAATAAGACGTAATCACACAGATGGCCAATTTTATCAATTACTTGGCGAGCATTGTAGATGGTGCCGTCATAGGTGCCGAGTTGGATTATCGCTAAACGGAAGGGGCGTTTTTCATCGGCTCTTTCTGGGGCGACTTCGCGAATTTGATCTCTTAAACAGGACTCTTGGAAGCAATGAGCGTCGATGCCACCAATAAATCCGAAGGGATTACGTGCGGTTTCTAAATAAACGGGTGTTGCACCAGCTTGGATTAACGCGCCATGGTGGTTTGATTTGTGGTTATTGCGGTCGAATAATACCAGGTCACCTTTAGCAAGCAGCGCATTGGTCGCCACTTTATTTGAAGATGAAGTCCCGTTAAGTACAAAGTAGGTTTTATCGGCATTAAAGACTTTGGCAGCATATTTCTGCGCTGCCAGTGGTGCGCCTTCATGGATCAGTAAATCACCCAGTTTCACGTCGGCATTACACATATCGGCGCGGAAAATCGTTTCGCCAAAAAAGTCGAAGAACTGACGACCCACAGGATGCTTACGGAAGAATTGTCCGCCTTGGTGACCTGGACAAGCAAAGGTGGAATTACCCATCTCAACGTACTTTTTCAGTGTGCCGAAGAAAGGAGGTAATAGCGCTTGCTCATATTTATCGACCGCAGTTTCAACCTGTTTTCCGTAGAAGTCAGTGTTATCGCCGCAGAGTTCAAATACCCCAGTAATAGATGAGCAAACATCGTCTGGGAAAGTTTCTTCGCAGCAAACTGAAACGAAAATCGGTAGTTTCAATCCGGTGTTTTTAATCTTTTCAACAATACCATTTCTAACATCATCAACAGAGACTACAGCCGCGCCCACATCGCAAAAATCTGTGGTTAATACATTGACGACTTCTCTGTCGATATCGAAACAAGATCTAACAGATAAGCTAGCGGCTACTTTTAATGATTTCATAGTTAATTTCCCTTTTACTTTTTAAAAAATAGATACAAGTGTGCCTATACCTAATTAAAAACATTAATGGCATAAAAATTAGATATAGCTATTCCGTGCGCAGGTTAGATGTGGTTATGCCAATGTCGCGAAATAAATAGAAGTTAAAATATATTTATTGGGCGTGCAAATAGCTTAGCCGCAGTAAAACTGCACTGATAAAAGAATGCTTTGATAGTGATGCAAGTTAATAAACCAAAAAAAGACAGTACATTAAGTGTTTGCAAAAATTAGAGCAATAGCACTTTAGACCTGTTCGTTGGCCTACTACCTGCGCTGAGATTAGCGGAGGAAGATAAAGGAGTGATCGAAATAGTCACGTTGACTAGGCATCATGATATGCCGCGTGCGCCGGATATGCGCCATGATTTTAGATTTCCTCTTCATATACGACTCCATTATGACTTAGAGAAAATAGTTAGGTTTTTATTACGGAATGAAGTTTATATGTGAGTTATAAATAAAATCATGACCTATGTCTTACTTTTTAATATTCAGTGCTTAAATTTAACTTATTTAATCAATATTAAACTGAGTCAATCATACTTAAGTATCTTTATCTAAATTATGAAAGTAAATATTGTCAGTGTTATTTAAATAATAATTTTTGCATAAAACATCTTATTCTTTTTCTCTAATTTTAATTAAAAGGCTGTAGTAATAAGCTTCTTGATTTATACCGCACGATGCACCTGCATGGTTATGCATAAATTCTCTTTACAAAATCACTTGCATGCTGAAAAATTGCAAAAATGACAGTTTTTTTCTCACATTTGAGCATTTTGGGCAGAAAGTTGCTGTTTTAGGGCAGATGTGATCTTTTGGATTGACGTAGATTAGTCAGGTCGAAACATCAATGGGAGATAGACATGAATAAATGGTGGCTAGGGGCGAGTTTAGTATTGGGCTTATTTGGACAGGCACATGCTATGACGTTAACGAGCAAAGATATGAGCGAGGGCAATAAACTCACATCGCAATTAGTATTTAATAGTTTCGGTTGCCAAGGTGAAAACATTTCGCCGCAACTGACTTGGACTGACATACCTGCGGGGACGAAAGCGTTTGCGGTGACGGCTTATGATCCTGATGCGCCAACGGGCAGCGGTTGGTGGCACTGGGCGGTATATAACTTACCCGTAGCGCAAACATCATTGGCGCAAGGCGCGGGCTCGCATGCTGATGCGCTGCCCAAAGGCGCTATTGCTTTGAAGAACGACTTCGGCACCACTGACTTTGGTGGCGCTTGTCCGCCCGAAGGTCATGGCGTACACAGGTATGAATTCACTGTGTGGGCATTGCCCAGTGCATTAGAGCTGCCAAAGGACGCTAGCCCTGCATTATTAGGTTTTATGCTCAGAGCACAAGCCTTAGGTAGCGCCAAGTTGACTGCGGTATATAACCGATAATCCATTGATAATTAGGCTGGTGTCATGATCCGTTTGTTTGAATATGATTCGAAGCAGGCACAATCTTTATCTCAAGTACCTGTGCACCAGCCGTCGATTATTCGGGTTATCCATGGGGAAAAGTCTTTACTCTGGCAAGATGAATCCGTTTTGGTGGGCCAAGGTCAGTTACTGTTAATTCCTGCGGGTTCGCATATCAGCTTTGTGAATCGGCCTTTTCTTGGACGCTATCGGGCGGTGCAGTTATTGCTTCCCCACGATTTACCCCAAGGCATTTTATCGAGCACGGCCGATTGGCGTGACCCTATGCCAGTCCAAAACGTATCGCGCGCGGTGGACTTAGCTTGGAATGCGTTATTACAGAGTTTGAGCTTGTCTCTGGCTGATTCTGTTCAGCTGCATTATCTGGCTGCGTTACTGCTCAGTTTGCCTGATAAACGCAGTGTGAACTGGTTGTATGGCCACACGCAACGCAGCGTGACTCAAGCGGCCTTGGCTTTGATGAGCGTGAGTCCTTCGGCGCCATGGCAGCAGGAGGAGATTGCCGACAAGTTACACATGAGCACGGCCAGCCTTAGGCGTAAATTGGCGTTAGAAGACACCAGTTTTAGGCAGTTGTTAGTCGAAGTCCGGCTGAGCCATGGTTTGGCCATGCTGCAAAACTCGGGCGAGCCATTACTACAAGTGGCCTTAGCCTGTGGTTATCAATCGGCGGAAAAGTTTTCCTTACGTTTTAAGCAACAATTTGGCCTGACCCCTGCGGCTTATCGTCGTACACTGTGAGGAGGAATAGATTGATACTCAAATAATCTCAAGCTGCAGGAGCGATATAATGGCGGATGAGCAATTTACCGACAGCGGATTTTGGAACAAGGTTAAACTCTTTAGCCGTCAGGCGGGCAGGGAAGTGATCGAGCGTGCCCTGTGGCTTTATTATGCGGCGCAGCAGCCGAATACGCCTAAATGGGCCAAGTCTGTCATCTTCGGTGCCTTGGCGTATTTTATTTCTCCCTTAGATGCGATCCCCGATCTCACATCTTTAGTGGGTTTTACCGATGACTTAGGTGCCCTTGCCGCAGCTTTGACTATGGTGACCTTATATATCGATGACGAAGTGAAATCCCTCGCGGCGGATAAACTGGCGCTCTGGTTTGGCGATAAACCGACGGAAACTAAGGTTTAAGCCTAATGGGCGCGACAAGACCTAAGTGATGCTAAATTGCGCTAAAAATATGATTTTATTAGGAGTCGTTGATTTGGTTTTTACTTAGATTTTCTGGGGTAAAAATATTTTTTTGCAAACGTTTCACTATTGCTTGATTGCGCTATATGCTAGCGCTGTTTTGTAAACCCCTTGTGTTTGTTTAGGCAGATAAATGAAAAATATTATGGTAGTGATCCTATGGCTTTTAGGTGTCTCTGCCGCTACCCCCGCGTTTGCCGATGAAGCCTCTCCGGAACAACTCGCCCGTCTTTACCTCGATTTTATGGCGCAGAATAGTCGCCAGAGCGAAGCTCTGTGGCCGGGTTTTCGCCTCGAAGATAAAGTGCACCTCTTTAGTTATGGCGGCAACGTTTGGCTACGTCAGCCTGGCGGTGAAATCATCCAAGATAACAGCGTCTTAGAGTCGGTTAACCTACAGTCTGGCTTGTCGATTAATTTCGGCTTCCCGCAATATCAAGGTCAGCCAGGGGTATTAATCCAACTCGAAGCGCCGAACATCCAATTCACTTCCGACACTAAGCCCACGGATTTAGCCTTTTTAATCTGGGCCAGTAATGGTCTGCATGAAGCTTTCCATTTTTATGCGCAATCCGAATGGCGAGTATTAGAAGAGGGCAGGCGTTACGAGGGCGAAGTGTTTCCGCTCAGCCTCGATGCCCGTTATTACCGTTTACAGTTGTTTGATGCCTTAATGGCGGCGCTGGCACAACCCGAGCAGCAGTCATTACACTTGAGCCATGCGGCCTATTGGTTGCAGCAATGGCGTCAAATTGCGCCAAACGAGGATAGAGTCGGTTACATCAACGACCTCGTCGAGGGCAGCGCTAAGTATGTGGAATTGGCCGCTGGCGCACGTATCTTAAGCCAAAATCAAACCTTACTCGGTTATCAGCAAATACTGACCCAATATGTGCACGACTATTACCAGCAGAGGAAAATGTTGGGTGGTTGGACGGCTGAGGCGGAAAACATCGGCGCCTTGGCGGGCATATTGTTGGATAGCACTCAAGATCCTTATGTGTGGAAAGAGTCCGTCATGTCGGGCATGTTACCGCTAGATTTACTGTTAAATCGCGTGAAACCAGTGCCGCCCGTAGAAAGAAAAGACAATAAACAGAAGAAGCCGTTACAGGAAATGCTGGTGTATTATCCCGCCACTCAAGCGAAATTGTCGCAGCTATTATTGAATGCGCAGGACGTTAGAGTACCGTTATTGGTGATGCCGAGCGTGAGCGATAGCAGTAGTTTTATTGATGTGGGTGATGTGCGGTCTGGTTTTTATGTTGTGCCGTACCAAGATGAAATGACGCAAGCCTATCTAGGGATGAGCGCGCAATTTAGTAACTTGTCAGTGAGTGGCAGTCCATTACTCGATGTTCCTGTACAAAATTATTGTGAGGGCATTGAGGCTGCAACTCTGTTACCTTTGGCATTCCCCTTTCAGCGTGAGGGTCAGTATCTGGTATTCAATGAAGCAGAAGTCCATGGAACTATTAGGGTTTCTGCGAGTGTTGTTGATGGAAGAACCCTCTACTGTGCGATGAATTAAGAATGAGAAAAAATCAGCTCGAATTTACCTACATGCGTGGCATTGCGATTATCTTTATCGTGCTTGGCCACAGTATTTACAACTCTGGAGAAGGTTTCCCGCTGCTGTTGGAAAACCTATTACGCGGTGGCACGGCTTTGTTTGTGTTTATCTCAGGGTACTTTTTCCATCGCATTTTTTATAAGGATTTCGACTACAGCAAGTTTATGAAGAACAAAGTACAGAACGTACTTTATCCTTTTTTAGTCGTCTCTTTGATCGGTTTATTATGTTTGTGTTTGCGCTGGATTTTTATGGAGCACCAGTCGCTCGATAAACTCTTGCTGAGTATTTTTTATACGGTACGTAACGGTTATATCCTGTATCCGCATTGGTATATTCCATTCATTATGGCGGTATTTTTATTCTCGCCGATATTTTTATGGTTTATCCGTTGCTCACAGCAGATGCGCTGGACGCTATTTGTACTGAGTTGTGTGGTGGCTATTCTGCTGCATAGACCCATAGGCAACGTCAATTTCATCCACTCAGTGGTGTATTTTATGCCTTTCTATTTGATTGGTATTTTATATTCGCAAGATGAACATATTGTGATGCGCTTTGGTTCTATCTTTACTGCCCTCGCGATGATTTTTTTAGTGGTGAGCTTAGTCGAGCAAACTTACATAGTGCAGCATATTGGTAACTACCATAAGGCTCCGTTTGAATATAACGGCATCGATTGGCAGTTTATTCAAAAACTCTGTTTATGTGTGTTAGTGCTGAATTTCTGCGAATGGTTGTCGGGGCGCAGTCGATTGCCTTGGTTAGTGGAAGTGGCTGAGATGAGTTTTGCGATTTTCTTTATTCATCCGCTGTTCGACATGATGTTTAACGCCACTGCGACCTTAATGCGTTACCGTTTACCGCCGGGTTCTTGGGTCACTAGCGTGCTCTTCTCTGCGGGGATTTTTATCTTCCTGATGATGGGCAGTATTATTACGGCTCGCTTTATCAAGAAGCGTCTCGGTAATCGTTCGCGTACTTATATCGGCTGGTAATCACTTGGCTTATCATCACTAACACTAGGGAAAATTCAGTTTGAATTTATTCCCTAGTGTTAGGGTGTTTTTCATCTAAAAAAATGGAGAACATGATGAAGCCCAGAATTGCCCTACAGAGTCTCGCGCTCGCCAGTTTGTCTTCGATTGCCTTACCATCCATAGCGGCTCAAGCTGAGCCCTTATCCACTGAGACCCAGAATGCTTTCTTCGCGCAAATTGCCGCCCATTGTGGCCAAGCTTTTGCGGGCAAAGTGGTTTCGGGTGACACTGCGGACTCTGCCTTTAGCGGTAAGTCTTTAATTATGCACGTGCGTGAATGCAGCGACACTGAGCTTAAGATCCCGTTCCATGTCGGTGATGACCATTCACGTACTTGGGTGCTGACTAAGACGCAGCAAGGACTTAAGTTGAAACACGACCATCGCCATCAAGATGGCAGCGAAGATGCTGTGACTATGTATGGCGGCGATACCATGAATGATGGGACAGTGCTGAAACAATCGTTCCCCATTGATCGAGAATCTATCGACAACTTCGTTAAGAATGGGCTCACTCAGTCGATCACGAATGTGTGGCACATGGAAATTACGCCAACAACGTTTAGCTATCAACTTACGCGCGAAAACCGCGATTTCAAAGTCGATTTTGATCTCACTCAAACCGTCGCATTACCGCCAAAACCTTGGGGGCATGATAGTTTAGCTGGGCCTATAATTGGGCTGATGTTGCTATAATCTGATGTATTTCACTTTATTCTATGTATTTTATTTGTGATTTGCTTTCAGCAGAAACCTTTGCTGAAAGCATGCTTTGACATTATCTATCTGAACCCTTGTCTTCATTGCGGAATTACTTCTTATCGTATGAGTATCGACTCTGATACTATTTCTATCTAAACCTAGACATGAACTTATCAGTCCAAAACATGATAGAACTCGATTCTCCAACGCTAATCATCGCACAAGCTATTGTTCAATGGCTGCTTGCAATATTACTGATGGCTGAGAGGGGAATGGATAAAGGGACAAAATACTGGGTTATTGCACTGTTTATCCACGGGATTGCTAATTTACTGCTGTTTTCTCGTCCTTATTTACCTCCCGTTATTGCGGTTATTTTTTATAATTTTTGCGTCACTACTGCGTTTTCATTCAGTTATCTGGCGTTTGCTCGCTTAGTGGGTAAACAAGCGCCGCTTTGGCTCGTTTTATTCCCCATATTCGTGATGATCCTGACTATGTCTATTTATATTGATGACATAGCCATGCGAGTTATTTTTGCAAGTATTATTACGGGTACTCAATTGATCTTAATGGCATTTATTTTAACGAGAGGCAATTGGTCTGGAAGTGAAAAGCTAAAGGGCTGGTTGATGTATTCTACTGGCTTATTCGGGGTAGGCTTTATCGTAAGAGCCTTATTTTGTTATGTAAAACCAGAATTATTTATTCATTTAGTCGCCAAAAGTTCTTTTCAGAGTGGATTAGTGATTGCTGGAATGATTTATATCATTTTCAGCACCGTTGTCATTCTGTTAGTTAGATTGGATAGATTAAACAAAGAGTTATCCACATTAGCTTCGCAGGATAGTTTGACGGGTTTATTTAACCGAAGGGCTTTTATGCATAATGCGACGTGTATCATCGCCAGTGAAAACTTTCCCGTTAGTGTGCTTATGTTAGATCTTGATAATTTTAAGAAAATTAATGACGTACACGGACATAATGTCGGCGATACTGTGCTTAAGCTTTGTGCTGATGCTTTGCAAGATGGACTAAAGCAATATGGCATTATTGGCCGTTTCGGTGGCGAAGAGTTCGCCGCCATTTTACCCAGAGCAGATAGCGAACAAGCATTAGTTGTATCCGAAAAACTTCGATTAGCTATTGAAACAATTAATGTAAATCCAGATATACGGTTATCAATTAGTATTGGTGTGGCGACGTCCAGTAGTGTTTCGAGTATTGAGCCTTTGCTTATTCGGGCCGATAAGGCTTTGTATGAGGCTAAATCTAAAGGTCGCAATCAGGTAATTCATGCAGATCTGTTAGCACTTAATTAGTTTTTTATTCAATGGCTTATTTATTCTGTTATTTCATGTATTCAGCCTTTATACGACCAAGTCACTTGGGAACAAGCTAAAAGTGCTTTCAAACATTGTTTACTTCTATCTTTAAATCATAACGTTATAAAAAAACGGCGAGCACTGAGGCTCGCCGTTTGAGTTAACCGTTTAATGGTTCGTATTAGTTAGCTTTAGGCTCGAAGCTAAAGGCTTGACCCGCAAGGGCTGCTTCAAACATCAAACCGCCTTTCGCTGCGGTAAATACCGCCATGCCGTTAATGTAAGAGCCACTTGCCGAGCGATTGCCACCCGATTGGCCCGCGCCTGCTGAGTTGCCTGTGGTTCCAGCTTGAGCACTTGCGCCCATGTTGATGGCAACCGCCGAGGCTTGGGCATCAAACTCGAAACTGCCGCTCGTGAAGGCTTCATAGGATTTAGCATCTTTAAAGAAGATGATCTCGCTGTAGGCTTGTCCACCTAATTGAAAACCGATGGATAATTGAGTCAGGCTCGAATCACCCATATAAACACCGCCTTGGTAGACTCGGCCCTTGCCATAGGCTGCGCCAATGCCTATGCCGCCTTTACCCACAGTCGGGAATAACGCATAGCCATAGGCTGTGTCGAAAAACTTACTGGTTTCTTTCGCTTTTTGGAAATTGACTACCGCCTGATCATAGCTTTCATCCGCATGTGCAGTGGGCGCCGCAAATAGGCTCACGATAAGGCATGTCGATGCCGCAATGGCAGTTAAAAATGATTTCATGGTAACGCCTCTTCAAGTCTTCAGTTGCTCCAGACTAGCCTTTATCGACACAAATGACAGCCAAAAGTGACTCCTGTGTCAGCTTAGGTTCAGTGTTCGACTCAATGGTTGGAGTGATATTGATGGTGATTATTGGAGTGTGGTTTCGCCAATTAGTTCTTAGGTGGTGAAGAAGCTTGGGTTTTTTCTGCGTCGTCCTGCTGAATTTGATGTAAGAATTCATACTCCTCAGGGGTGAGCACATTTTCAATCGCGATCGGGCGTGGCTGTGGTTGGGGTTTAGCCAGGCGACCTTTTAGGTAGGCAGATCGGGTGATTTGTTTCAGGCCGTATACGGCCAACATATACATGCTCAGCAGTAAGGTGAGTCTTGGCAACGCATGGGATAGCAACGATAAGTGATCACCAAGATAGAAGGGCAAAATCACCACAAACACGCGGATCAACCAGTTCAACAACATGGCTAAAGTCAAACCTATCAGCCACCGAAACCGAATGGTACCGAGCGCCTCTTGGGTTAATGTGGCATCACTTTGATTGCGTTTATGCCGACGAAACAGCACCCACAGCGCGATAAAGTAACAACAGGTTTGTATTGATAGCAGTGCGGGCAGTATGGCGCCCCATTGGCTAATGCTAATTTCCTTCAGCATCTGGGTTAAAGGTTGCCACTCCCCGTAGGGATGCGCGCTTAATCTTAGGGCGATATCTAAAATGGCGAAAACTAAGGTGAATGCTGACGGCCAGTAATGTTTTGAAAACCCTAGTGGTTTATTAGTTGGTACTAAGCTGCGTTTGCAGTAGAGATAGAGCAAAGGCATAAGCAAAAAATAGATAGGGTTAATCAGGTTGAATAGAATATGGATCGGAATTGGACTGTTATCGCGGTTCAACAATCCCGTTAGGAAGTACAGGGCGATGAGACTTAAGAAAGCGGCGAGGAGTTTTTGGTTACCGTCTGGGTGATAAAAGTAGCGAATATAAATAGCTAACGCGAGGCAATGTACACCTCCGAATAACGACAACCACCAGTAAGCTTGAGCGAAAAAAGTATTAAAATCGTTCATATGCGATACCTCGAGCCCTGTTATATCAGGGAAATCGGCTCGGTAAAAGTATCGCCGTTAGTTTTTCTGCTGGCTTGCTATGCGCTGATGACGATTTGAAGCCGCCTCGGGCACAGCGCTGGGAACGGGAATGCGTTCCGCGAGTAAGTGTTTGATTGCGCGAATGGGATGCGGTAACAGCATCCTAGGACCGGAGAAGATCATGATCTCTTTGACGATTTGTTTTTGCGCTGGTTTGTAGCAATGTACTGGGCATTTATTGCAGGTGGGTTTGCTTTGTCCGTAGGGGCAGCGATCTAGGCGCGTCGCGGCATAATCCAATAACTCAATGCAATCTGCACATAGGCCCGTCGCGTCTTGGCCTTGGTGTTTTGCCTTGCAATAAATCGTCACCATAGCGGCAATGGTTTGGTGTTCGTACAGGAGTTTGCCCGTAAGCAGTGTGGCTGTGCCCATTGGAATACCTTAGCTTGTCACTCGGATATCCCATCATAGGCAGTGAAATTGACGCTGACAAAATGAAAGCGCCAATTTATGAAGGTGCGCACAAAATGGGGCTTTAAATAATCCAACCATCTTAATCCGCACCTAAAAGTAAACCTTAGATATGCATCACTTTGTCGGCAGCCAGTGTCCAGCGAGTTAAATCTTGTAGCGTACCTATGTGCGCGCCTTCGATAATCATTTCCGCCGTGACGCCTCGCGCTTGAGCGCAGGTCTTACAAAGCAGGATAGGCACTTGCTGCGCTGAGAGGATCTCGAACATTTGTTGTAGGTTATAGCTTAAGTCGGGTGTGGTTTGATTTTTGAGTGCGCCAAACACGGCATCAGACATGAGAAAGAGTTTAAGATCGACGGCTTGTTCATCCTGATCCTTCAGTGCTAATGCGATGCGTAGGCTGTTAAATAGCTTTTCTGTCCCGTAGGGGCTAGCGTGGGCCACGATAAGAATACTTTGCATCAGGTTTTCCTTATATTTGTCGTAAACTGGGCGATTGGGGTGATAAGGCAACGCGGTTCAGTCAGTCTAGCGCAATTGGCTATAACTATTTGAGCGCAAGATCGTATAAAAAGGCATAAATACTTGATTTACACCGACACAATGGACTTTAATAGCGGTTAATCTCTGCTCAATTTTTAGCTAGACTCGGTTGCCATGGACACTGTCCTAATGGATTTTGGCAAACCAATTGACACGGCTTCTGACGAGAAGCGGCCATCAAAGGTGAACAAGAATGAAGATCATAGTCGTATTTATACTAATTGCTGTCGGGGTGTTTTTATTCCTTCGCGCGCAGCGATTGGCGAAAGAAGAACAAGAGGCGATGAAACCCAAGTCGACCACGGTAAAACCTGTTGTTCCTACCGAAGAGGCACCTATTTCCTCCGCTGCTGAACCCGAGCGCGTAGAGCCTGAGCCAGTTGAGCAGGCTGAGGACACTCGCGTGGTGGAAGTTGAGCCTGTCATCGAAGTAGAAGCCGAGTTGATGCCCCGTGAGACGAAAGAGCCAGCGAACATTTCGGTGGAGCTAGACACAGATATCATCGAAGTCGATATTCCTGCGGCCCATAATGAAGAGGCGGTGATCATTTTAGGCACCACGCCAACAGATGAACAAGCTGACGTTAAGACTGAAGCTGAGCCAGCATCGAGCACGCGTTCAGAGGTCGGTGCGCCAGGGGCTTGGGCGAATGTAACCTTAGTTCGTGCCTTTGAAGAATATCAAGGGGCAACGTCAGCCAGTGCTCGCTATACCGCGCTGCAAAATATGGTCGCAGAGTGCTACAAGCAGCGTAAATCGGCGGATTATCTTAACTATGGCGCTCAGTTAGCTGAAGAATATGTCGCACTGATCCAAGCGGCTAGCGCCGAGCAAGGCAAAGATACTGAGCTTAAGTCTTCCGGTTTCTTGCATTTAGCCACCTTGCTAAATGATACCCAAGCCTTCGATGCCGCGATTGTGATATGCCGTAAAGCATTAGAGCTTGGGCTGAGCGATGGCACTGTCACTGGCTTTGAGGGGCGTATCAATCGGATTGAGAAAGCACAGGCTAAAGCAACTACGGCTTAACACTTTGGTTGGGAGTGCTTAACGGGTAAACCCTTAAACGAAAAGGGTTATTTCCCTCGTCTAAGCAGTGTAGAATCCCTGCTAACTGAATGCGCAAAAGGCGAACTAAGGTTCGCTTTTTTTATGGGCTTGATAGGGGAAAAATGAAACTAAGCTATGCCTTACCGAATGTCTTATTCGGGCTTGGATTATTGCTACTCAGTGGCTGTACTAAAACCCCAGAATGGACCCTATTTTATTATCCCGATGTGAGTGCCATTCCGGTGACGCCTTTGCAGGCTGAGGATATTAATGGCTACTACGACACCCTAGCGCAATGCCAGAGCAAGGCCCACGGCATGCAGCGTCTAAGCAGCTCTGGCGTGAGTGGCTTTGGCCTTGGGGTGTATCAATGTGGGCACCTATGTGAGTTCGACGATAAGTCGGTGCTGGTTTGCAAGACCATGAGCCAATAGGTGGACAAGATGAAGTTTAAACAGGATTTTTTTACACAGTTACCTGAGTTTTACTCGCAAGTGTACCCGCAAGGGATAACTAAGCCTGAATGGCTGGCATGGAGTGATGACGCTGCGCAATTGATTGGCTTGAGCCAACCCACAGATGAGCTGTTATTGGGCTTGTCTGGCAATGCCGCCGTCGATGGCGCGACTTACTATGCCCAAGTGTATAGCGGCCACCAATTTGGCGGTTATACGCCGCGCTTAGGGGATGGACGCTCGATCATTTTAGGTGAAGCGATTGGCCCAAATGGCGCATGGGATGTCGCCCTTAAAGGCGGCGGTCCGACGCCTTATTCGCGCCGTGGTGATGGCCGCGCTGTGATGCGCTCTGCCGTGCGTGAGTTTTTAGTCTCTGAGGCGTTGCATCATTTGCACGTGCCGACGACCCGCGCCTTGGCCGTGATTGGCTCTGACCTGCCCGTATGGCGTGAGAGCCAAGAAACCGCAGCCATTACCGTGCGTTTAGCCCGCAGCCATATTCGTTTCGGTCATTTCGAGTTTTTCTGCCACAGTGAGCGCGGCCGTGCCGATAAGCTGATTCAATTACTCAACTTCACTATTACTCAGCACTATCCCCATTTGAGTTGTGATGCCGCAGGCTATAAAGCGTGGTTTTTACAGGTAGTGCAAGATACCGCCAAGATGATTGCCCACTGGCAGGCGGTCGGTTTTGCCCATGGCGTGATGAACACAGACAATATGTCGATTCTGGGTGACAGTTTTGACTTCGGTCCCTTTGCGTTCCTCGATACATTCCAAGAAGATTTTATCTGCAATCATTCGGATCCCGAAGGTCGTTATGCCTTTGGACAGCAACCGGGTGTCGGTTTGTGGAACTTGCAACGCTTAGCGCAGGCGCTTACTCCTGTGATCCCATCCGATGACTTAATTGCCATTCTTAATCAATACCAAGAGGCGCTAGTGCAGACTTATTTGCGCTTGATGCGGGCGAAATTAGGTCTCTCTGCAGTTGATGTCCCGTCGGTAGAGCAGGACAAACAGGATCTCGACCTCATAGGTCGATTCACTGTGCTGATGGAGAAGAATCAGCTTGATTACACTCAGACTTGGCGCCAATTAGGCAAGTTAGATCCAACCAGTAAACACAGTGCACTGCGGGATGACTTTATCGATGTCAGCCAGTTTGATGCTTGGTACCAATCCTACCAACAACGATTGGGCGCAGTAGCGGATATCCCAACGTGGCAAACTGAGCGCAATAGTGTGAATCCCAAATATATTTTGCGTAACTATTTAGCCCAAGAGGCGATAATCGCGGTGGAAGAGGGTAATCTTGCGCCGCTGCATTTGCTGCAAAAAATCTTAACTCAGCCCTTTGCTGAACACGCAGAACATGAAGACTTGGCCAAGCGTCCACCGGACTGGGGCCAAGGTTTGATCATGTCATGTAGTAGTTGATTGGATAACAAGCATGAAATTACCAAGCACGCATTTAAAAGCTATTAGCTTAGATACCATAAGCTTAGATAGAAGCGCCTTAAGTTTAGCGGTCAGTGCGGATATCGATTTTGATCGTTTCGCTGATTTTGCCGAACCCTTAGCCGCGGCGCTCGATTGCACTGTGCGGGAGCGTCAGTGGGGCGCCGACAGGCATCAATGGTTATTAGAATTTGAAGGCAGCCAGTTATGGCTCAATTATGAGTTTTACGGCAACATTTGCTGGCTCTCGACTGAACGAGAAGCCGATTTTGAGGTGCTGGAATACTTAGCTACTTTGCTGCAACCTCACCTAAGAGTGAACTGAATATGAGTCAGAATATGACGCCACCGACCACGAGTTCTAGCGGCGCTGAGTTTCATTTTCAAGCGCTAACACCGGATTTGATCTTAGATGCGATCGAAAGTCTGGGCGTGTACCCAGAAACAGGCTTGCTCGCGCTAAACAGTTACGAGAACCGCGTGTATCAGTTCCGCAGCGATGAAGGTCTGCGCTATGTGGTGAAGTTCTATCGTCCCGACCGTTGGAGCGACGCGCAGATCCAAGAGGAGCATGATTATGCGCTCGCACTTGCGGCAGAAGATATCCCAATTGCGGTACCTGTGATCATCGAAGGTCATACCTTACACAAGTACCAAGGCTATCGATTTACCCTGTTTCCTTCCTTGGGTGGCCGTGCCTTTGAAGTCGATAATTTAGAACAGCTGGAATTAGTGGGTCGATTCATCGGTCGTATACATCAGTACGCAGCGCAAACTGTATTTACTGAACGTGAACCGCTGAATCCGCAGATTTTAGGCGCCGAGCCGCTCGCGTGGTTAAAGCAATCCAATCTGGTACCTAACAGCCTACGCTTGCCGTTTTTTACCGTCGTTGAGCAAGTGTTGGCTAAGGCGAATGCGATTTGGGATCGCCAAGATTTTGCGGCCATTCGTTTGCATGGCGATTTACACCCAGGCAATATTTTGTGGACGCCAGATGGTCCCGGATTCGTCGATTTAGACGATGCTCGCATGGGGCCGGCGATTCAAGATTTATGGATGATGTTAACGGGTGATAGAGCGCAGCAGTTGATGCAGCTTGAGATATTACTCGAAGCCTATGAAGAGTTTTGTGAGTTTGATACAAGGCAGTTAGCCTTGATTGAACCGCTGCGGGCGCTGCGTATGGTGCACTACAACGCGTGGATTGGTCGTCGCTGGGACGATCCAGCTTTCCCGATGAACTTCCCTTGGTTTGGGGATGAAAAGTATTGGGAACAGCAGATCTTGGCATTTAAGGAGCAGCTTTTTGCCCTTGGCGAGCCACCACTGAGCCTAGTGCCTTATTAGTATTGAGCAAAATATGATGTCACAGACGTATCTTGTGACATTAGATTGAACTCTTAAGCTTGAGTTACACTCAAAAAATGGAATATGTTAGTCTCCAGCCAATTTATCAAAAATGATTTAAGGAATGTTCATGAAAAAAGTATTACTTATGGCCGCGGCTTTGTTACTGGCGCCACTGGCTGTATCGGCTGTGGAATACCAAGAAGGTGTGCATTACACAGTGATTAACGATGGCCCAGCAACCGCTAAGCCAGAGATCACCGAGTTTTTCTCTTTCTATTGCCCACACTGCTTTAATTTCTCTAAAACGGTAGTGCCAAAAATTCTCGCCGAAAAGCCTGAAGGCGTAGCGTTTAACCAAGCACACGTTGATTTTATTGGTAAAGAAATGGGCGTTGAAATGTCACGCGCATTCGCAGTTGCGCATCAGTTAAACGTCGATGATAAAATGGATGCGGCGTTATTCTCTGCCATTCATGAGAAAAAAGAACACTTCACTAGCCTTGCCGATATTCGTGCGCTTTTCGTGGCTAACGGTGTCGATGGTAAAACCTTCGATGCGGCCGCAGAGTCTTTCATGGTGAAGGCGCAAATGGCGAAAATGAAGCGTGACACTGAAAACGCTAAGCTGACTGGCGTACCTGCTCTAGTCGTTAACGGTAAGTATCGTGTTGAAACTGGTGCGATTAAATCCTACGACGAACTGTTAGATATCGCTTTCTACCTAGCGAAAAAATAGTTCGGGTGACCTTATCACACCGCTGTCATGTGAGCGGTTGATAATACTGCACGTACAGCGTTTTAAAGGGAGCCTTAAGGCTCCTTTTTTATTGCGGCAAAGAACAACAGTAAGGCGAAATGAGCAGAGGCTGGTGTTATAGGGCACACGGTAGGCGGCTGTAGCGGTTAGTCGTTTGAACTTATTGAATAAAGGCGAGGTAAAAAATGGGCAAAAAAAACCGTACTTCTTATAACGGAAAGTACGGACTTGAGCCAGAGGACTCATTTTTACCCTGAGTAACGCTGCTAATTTAACAGAGCGTCAAAAAATTGGCAAGTGACATTATTGTGGCGCTTTGGTTTTTTTGGTTTGCAGCATGGCATATTGGTAAGTTAACTAAATCAGATGATTAACAGTGTTGGGCAATCAAATATGAAAAAAAGCCCCCGAAAGATGAACTCAAGTGGTAAAGCTTCTGTCAAACAACTGTAATCAATAACAACAAGAATGCTTGTAGGTGGTCATATGAGAGTTTTTCCTGTCTACGCACCTAAGCTTATCGTTAAGCACGCGCGTATTTTTCTTACTGGTGTTATTTGGGTTAAAGACTTAGGACGATTGGAATTTGAGAAGGGACGGTTTTTGCTGCCAAGAAAAAGCCTGCCAAAAGTGAAGCAGGCTATTTTAGAATTGAACGAACTGATCGAAGCGCAGCATCATCAAACAAAGGCTGTTTAGATTTCGCTGTTTAACAAGCCAACAAGGCCAGTCACTTTTTCGTTCCAAGAAGTGAGTTCTTCTTGTAGTTGCTGGTTTTGCGCATTCAATTGTTGATTGTGCTCACTCAGCGTAGACGCTTTTTGCTTCTCTTCTTCAAGCTCCATTTTTAGAAGCTCGATAGTTTCGAGTGCAGCCTGGATTTTGGTTTCCAGTTTGGACAGTAATTCAAGGCTCATCTGGAGAGTCCTATGGTTTCTGGATGGGACTGTGATTCTAGCAGTGCCTAGAACTTAAGGAATAGCGATTCTTGTCGTTTGGTCAAAAAATACCCTATTACTGGGTTCTAAATTAAGTTTTTTTGCATTTGTTATTAACTCGTTAGTATTCTTGGTTTTATTTTTTATCGGAATGGTCCATGTCGCCTAGTCTGCTCGCCATACTCCCGCTACTGTTGACCTTAACCTTAGCCCTGTTTTTACGCCGCACGCTGGTGGCGTTAGGCGTTGGTATCGTCTCTGGCGCCCTATTGATCGCCCAATTTGACCCGCTACAAACTGGGCGGTATTTGCTTGATATCGGTGTTAAACAATTTTATGCCCAAGGCGCGTGGCAAGCGTGGCACCTCAATGTGCTATTGGCCATGTTGCTGCTAGGTAGCATGACGCAATTGTTAGCACGTGGCGGCGCCGTGGGTCAGTTTGGCGATTGGCTATATAGCCGTATCCGCTCTGAGCGTCAGGCGCGTCTGGGAGTGGTTTTCCTCGGTTGGTTAGTGTTCATTGATGGGATTTTCAGTTGCCTTGCCGTCGGTCATGTTTGTCAGCCATTGAGCCAGCGTTATGGCATTCGCCATGAGCAGCTCGCTTATCTGGTCGATTCCAATGCCTCGCCCCTGTGCGCGCTATTGCCTTTCTCCAGTTGGGGCCCCTATGTGATGGCACTTATTGCGGGGATCAGCTTTTTGCCAGTGTCGCCGCTGGAAGCCTTTATAGATGTGGCCTTATTCAACTTTTACGCCATAGTGACCTTAGGTTTGTCCGTGCTTGTCGCTTGGTATGGCGTGGGTTTTCGCTCTTTTGTCGCCGCTACCGTGGTGGAATCTTCAAGTACAGTCGAGACCAAGGGCAATCCTTGGCTGCTCGCGATTCCTATGCTGACTCTGTTATTGGCTTCAGTGGGATTAACTTTGTGGTCGGGGGCTCAGCAGGTCTCTTCTTGGGATGTGTCGCTCTGGCTGGCTAAGGCCGATATTGGCGCCTCTATGCGCGATGCTTGTTTGTTGGCGACCTTGGTCACTCTGATTATGTTGGGCTTGTCTGGGCGACGTTTAACGGCGTTAGTGGGGGATTTGAGTCACGGTGTGCGCATGATCGCCTTCGCCATTGCGATCTTGCTCTGCACTTGGATGATTGGCGCTGTGATCCAAGATCTGGGCGTGGCGAAATTGTTGGCCGCTTGGGCTAAATCTTATCTTTCTCCGCACTTGCTGGTGGCGGGCATGTTTTTACTCTGCGCGATAATGGCTTTTGCGACGGGCTCGAGTTGGGGCACATTTGCGATTATGATCCCGATTGGCGCTGAGATTGCTCATAACCTTGATCCTCATCTGTTGTTACCAGTATTGAGCGCTGTGATGGCGGGGTCAGTTTTTGGCGATCACTGCTCGCCGATTTCAGATACCAGCGTGCTCAGTGCGACCAGTTCAGGTTGCGCCCCCCATGACCACGTGGTGACTCAGTTGCCCTTTGCGTTAATCGCGGCGTGTTCGGCCTTGGTTGGATTCCAATTAGTAAATTTAGAAGTGGCGACGCCGTTAGTGTGGTTGGCCGTGGTGAGCTGTGGTCTCGGTTTATTTGCCTTGATGGCGCGCTTCTATTCGCCTTGGCCTAAGTTAGTACCGCAGACATAACGCCTGTTTATCGTTAAAATGGCCTATTCGGTTTGAGCTGAACCCTTTATTTCAATGTACTGATTTAAGAGATGATCAATATGAGCATTACCCGTTTAGACGTTGGCACCCGCATGAGCAGCATAGTCATTCATCAAGGTACTGTGTATCTGTGTGGCCAAGTGGCGAAGGATAAGTATCAAGATATCACTGAGCAAACCGTCACTATGCTTGAAGAAGTCGATACCTTGTTGGCGCAGGCGGGGAGTTCGCGTGAGCATATATTGTCAGCGACTATCTATCTGAAAGACATGGGTGATTACGATGCGATGAATGCCGTATGGGATGCTTGGGTGCCTAAAGGCCATGCGCCAGCCCGCGCTTGCGTGCAAGCTGCCATTGCTGAGCCGGAATATTTGGTTGAAGTGTCTGTAATAGCGGCGGTCGCTGTTTAAGCGCGGAGCTATTTTTCGTCCAGTTTAGAATCCTGTCACCGAGTGTCATGACTCGGTGACGCTTTTCCGCAATACACCTCGCTATCTAAACCTGCATTGTTCATCACGTTCACTCTCTTCTAGCTAAATCTTTCAGCTTTAACCTAATAAGTATTCCATTAAATGTTTAGGCACAAGCGGTGGATGATCCACATATTGGATTGAGAGTGCCGCGGCGATCGCATCAATATTCTGTTGCGCTAAGCCCTGTTCGATAATGGCAAACGCCCAAGGAGCCTCAGTTTTGAGCTTTAGGTAATAAGGCGTGTTGATAAATTGTGCGAGTGAGTAAGCCGCGCCACCTAAACCATGCCCCCAACCATCGCTAACCTGAAAGGGTCTATCAAGATGCGCCGTATCAAACTCAATCAGCTGGGGATATTGGCCATTATGCCCACCGGTCCAGTGACCGATTTCAACCGCTAACATTATCTTTGCCATGTGTTGTCCTTGCTAACCTTGTTTAGTGGCAATCAGCACCCTGCCAAACTCATTATTCGCATCGACAGGCGTGATGGCGACGATATGGTCGAGCCTAAGGGATTGTTTATTTTGTTGTAGCTGGATAATCAGCCACTCGGTTTTGTCGGCCCTTGTCTGCGTGGTGATGGCTTGACCTTGGCACTGCGTGCCATCAATCAACTCAATCTTGAGTTGATAACCGCGCAGGCAGGTAAGTTCGAGGTAATCGTAGTGCTCACAGGGGATCATCTTATAGTCAGACATAGGTTTATCTCATCGGGAGTTCGACCCCATTGTGGCAAAAATACTTGCCATTGGCATTATGTGTGACCCAATGCGGATTGTTTTATCTTGTATCTAAGGCAGTGTGAAAGGCTGAGCCAAGCATGTTAGCGAGTTTTTTATTGCTTAGACCTTTATACCCAAGCTACCTGAAGATACGAGTTTCAGAGCGCCTAGGGTGCTTCAATTCAAGGCGCATCAATGACAGAATGTCGGTCACCTTTTGAATTGATGCAACACGGAAGTGGAGTTCCCTAGGCGCTCCGTCCCGGCGGGTTTTAATGCACTTTATGCTGTGTTGGTTATTTTTAACTTAGCCCACTAGGTCCGCAAATAACCGCAATCGCCATGGATGGCGTGAATGCCATTTATGCAGGAGCAATAAAGGGCCTTGCCTAAAGTGCGTTACCATTCCGTTAACATCAGCCGCTGAATCCTGCATCTTCAGATTGTTTGGGTATAGATATGCGCGCCCCTCTTGACTTTATTCCTGTCGCTCCCTAGTCTGCTTGTTCAGTAATCAAGGTGGTATGCGATGGAAATAACTTATAACTTATAAGCATGCGTAAAAACAGTAACTTACAGGTATATCAATCATTTAGAGGCGTTATATTGCGGTATGTTATGGCATGTTGCATTTAAACGTCGCCACTTTGTCGCCACTTTCTATCAAGATTTGCCAGCGGATTTTTAGTGATAGCATCGTCTAAATGCTCAGGTGCAAAATGGGCATAGCGCATCGTTAACTCAATATTTGTATGTCCCAAGATATCGCGTAAAACAATAATATTTCCGCCGTTCATCATAAAATGTGATGCAAAAGTGTGGCGTAAAATATGCGTCATTTGCCCTTTGGGGAACGTGAGCCCAGCCCGTTTGACTGCCGATGCAAAATCGTGGCGAGGAACACTAAATAATGGGCCGTTTTTCTTGGGTATCTTATTAAACAATTCATCACTGATCGGCACTGTTCGATTGCGTTTGCCTTTCGTTTTGATAAACGTAATCCGCCCATTCTTAACTTGTGAGCCTTTCAAATTTGCGGCCTCAGACCAACGGCATCCAGTGGATAGGCAAATCTCAACAATTAAGATTAAGTGCGGGTTAATCGCTTGTTCGCACTCATGCAATAATCTCGGTAAATCTTCAGTATGCAAATAACTCAGTTCTAATTCATCAGTGCGCCAGGGCTTAACGTCAGCCAACGGGTTGGGATACTTCCACTCACCCAGTCGGCGCAATTCATTAAACATGGCTTTAAGGTAAGATAAATCAGTGTTAAGCGAAGACGGGCTCACCATGCGAGAGCGATTGCGCTCGTCTACAAAGTCGCCATTCATGCGTAAATTTCGGAAGTTAGCAAAGTCATTTGCCGTGATGCAGTTCGCGATAGGATCTTCGAGCACTTTGCAAAAAATCTGCATTCGCCGCATACGGCCATACGTCGAGTTCAACTGCCTGCCGTGCAAGTCATACCAACGCTGTATCAACTCAGACAAACGGCGGTTATCCGCCTTTTCACCCAACCAAGGCTTATCGTTCACCGCTTTCATGGTGAACAACTCGAACGCCGTGGCCTCGCCTTTAGTCGCAAACTTTTTGCGCACCCGCCGACCTTCACGGCCGTTCGGGTAGCACTCACATAGCCAAGGCTTATCGGTGCCGTCTTTTAGATTGCGAACTGACATAGGGTTACTCTAAAGAAACGGCAATATCACTGCCTGAAACAAATAACGAATCACCATCGGGCGTGGTTAGCTTTGCGTCGATATTGGCATAAATAGTCTTTGGGGTTTCGCTGCGGCCATAAAATTTAACTTTGGCATAGGTATCGTGATTGCTGGAGATAACGTAGTAATTGCCGCCAGTGTTGCAGCTCATATCAAATTGCAGTTCATTACGCCTTACGTTAGAAAATTCACCCTTCTGCGACTTGAAAAAGTCATCATTTATAGAGACAGAGCAAAAGTTCTTATTGTCACCACCAAAGGTAAAAACGGTAGCAGGCTTGCTATTGATCGGCGTTTCTAACTTACTGATAAAATTATTTAACTTAAGTTTATCTTCACTTAAATACATTGCAGTTGCGAAAATAACAGCAAAAACAATAATGCCTAAACAGCCTTTACCTCCTTTTACTGGCGCAAGTGAGGGATTGTTAGCGCGACTATTGAATTCAGCTTTAGTTTCAGGTTTTTGGAAAAAACTTTGAGTAGCGGATAAGTTTTGTTGCTCGATGCAATCGTGAGGATCATCAATACCTAAATCACATAACCACTCTTCAACATACATACGTTTAGAGCCAATCAATAACATAGTCTCAATTTTATCAACTCTAAAATGACGTTCGGCATTTTTTAAGTGGCAATGCCCCTGCAAATACAGGTAATTATTATCGGCATCAAAAAGTACATGACTAACATCAACTTTACGTCTTGTTTTATTACCTTGAAAATCAACATAAGAAAACTCAACAGTCTTCGCTTTTCCTTGCCAAATCACCTTAGTATTTTTTAGGTGCTCACTCATAAAACCTCCTTGTTAAACCTTTTCTAAAACTGATACCACTTTGCCATGGATCTTGGTGGTGTTTGGGTCGACTTGATATTTATCACCTTCATGGAACAGATACACATAACCATCTGGCAGCATGCGCAGATCACCAATTTGGTAAGTTTGATTGATAGCAAATAAATAGCGGCCATTTGAAACCGCAGTTTCATTTGAGTTGATAAAAAGCAGCACATGACCATCTTTGATCACCATATCGGTGTCAATACCATTAACACCAGCCATTCGCATGAAAGATTTATCGGTGTAAATTTCAGCGTTTGGTTTCAAATGACCATTTTCAATTGAAAATATTTTTAGTGAAGGTAAGCGATAAGTAGCGAGCCGTTCTTCAACAGTAATCACTTTCCCATCTTTATATTCTGAAATATTAGAAACTGCGTGAGCCATCACATCTATAGATGAATCATCACCGCCAAAACAGAGGTAATCCATTGATACACCAGTAGCTAAATGGATTCTTACCAATAGTTCAAAGGGTATCGTATCGCGGGTTTGCCAAGTGGCAATTGTGCCAGTAGTCATGCCCAAAATATCAGCAAGTTCAACTCTATTTCTAACTTTAAATAATGTAATTAAACGTTCAATAATCGTCTTGCCACCTTCAAACGAGCAAGGTTTGTCTAATGGGTAACGAAAAGTTGACCGTTTGATATTGACTAGCTCAGACATTTGATCAATCATAGCCTCACCAAATGAAAACACCTAAACCAGTAACATGCGCCAACATGCTACAGGTACACATAAACAGAAGGATACCAGCAAATGAGTGAACTTGTCCTGCACATCGGTGCACCGTTTATCACTTATCAACAATACGCCGCAATGTCTGGTCTATCGCTAAACAAAATCCAAGACATGGCGCGCCAAGGTCAATTACCTATCGCGCCTAAAGTTCGCCCAAAAGATACCCCTCTTATAAACATGGTCGCGCTGACTAAACAGGCAAACCAACTGGCCGAACAAGCCGGTTATTAACCCGATGTATTCAGCAATACGAGAATAGCAAAACGGAGATTTGCGGCCATGTATAGCACCAGCCCATGCACACAAAGCACAGCCAAAGCAGCGCACCAGCCACATATCGCGGGTGCGCTAAGGCAGTTTGCCGACGGTGAGCAATTGAGCGAAATCGCCAAAGCGGCGCACTTCAATAAGCCGCAAATGCTGCGCAATAAATTGCTACTGAGCCAGCCACATCAGCTCAGCATCCACGAAGCCGTGGACATCGCTAAAGCCAGCGGCAATCGCTGCATTATCGACGGCATGCTGCTCGAACTGGGCTGCGCGCCATCAATGGTGATTGAAGATTTAAACCAGTGCGAACGCATGTCACTGACAGACCGAGCGCTAGAAATCAGCGCCAACGCGGGATGGCTGGGCAACATGGCATTAGATGTTAAAGCGCGGCGCGGTGGCATCACCGAACGCATGCGCCATGAAGCCGTAAAGCGCGCCTGCGTAGCCATGTCGCAACTCGCGTTATTTGTGCATGACGTTGAACAGAAATTCCAAGCGATACCCGTGTTGTCCGTCGCGTTTGACGCAGTGCAAACCATGCCCATGCCGGGCGTAATGTAAGGATTAATGATGATGAAGCAACTAGCCACTAAGTCAGCGCCAACCGCATTACCACTGCACGCCGCCAACGAACACCACGGCGAAGCGGGGCAAGCCGCCATTGCCGCCATTCGTAACATGTTGGGTAAAAGCAGCGCCGCCAGTCAGTACGACAAACTTAACCAACAGCAGCGCGCGATGATCTTATTTGCCGCCCGTTTACGCCCAGCTAAATACATCAACCTGCCATTGCTCAGCCTGACTTTAGAAGAACGCGAAGCCATTCGCGTGGCGATTATCGCGCTGCTCGATCTCGGCAAAGCCTTTGGCTGTGTGCCGTTATCGCGTGACCAGTTTTTCCCGCCACGCGCACTTAAACCCGTCGCCCGCAGTCAAGCCGCGCCAATAGAACGTGAGGTCAATAGCGATGTGGATAACACACTTGCAGAAATTAACAGACTCGCAGCCTCACTCAGCGCTGACATTAACGAGATTGAAAAACACTAGAAAGCAAAAAGCCACAACCGCGGTAACGGTTATGGCCCAATCATTCAATGAGGACACACCAAATGATGAAACCAAGCATAGCAGCACACATCACCACAGCGCAAGCCACCCCAGCCCAAGCTATTGCCGCCGAAGCCAACCGCGTTATCTCAACTTTAAAACTCAGCACGCCAGCTGACCGCGAAATGGTCGAAGCAGTGCTCGAATCCCTCAAGGCCGTGGCCGACATTCTCGCGCCAGCCGTCGGCAAAACCATTGGCATTCGCTTAATCGCCATCCGCAATAACATCGCAGTTCAACAAATACAGGCGGCCTGATCATGAACGTGCAAACCACAGCGGCCAACGGGCCGCAATTTGACTTAAGCAATCCGCAGCATTTAGCCATGCGCAAGTTAATGGCGGATGTGTATTCACGCCACGCCAACGCGCTAGAACGTGGACTAGAACAAGCCGCAGCCAAATATCGCGGCATGGGTGAAGGCTTAGAACGTGTTGCAATTTATGTTTTGGCTGATCCGCTGCTTGGATGGTTATGCGGTTCATTAAATATCGCCATGAACGATGTGGCAGAACTCTACAGAGTGAGGGCAGCAGCATGAAATTAGCTCGCCAATTTACCCCAAATAACGAACGGATGCAGGTGCTATCAAATGGGGGCGGCACTCAGTCTGCATGCCTGATTGTACTTGTCGCCATGGGGTGCATTCCAAAGCCTGATTTAGTCATTATCGCTGACACTGAGCGAGAGTTCTCACCAGTTTGGGACTATCAAGAAAAGTACATAAAACCGTTATGTGACGCTATTGGAGTTGAATACGTTAGAGCTAAAAAGTCTGAGTTTACAACTACAGATTTAATTTATGACGGTGATGAACAATCAGTTTTGATGCCAATGTTTACCTCATTCAATGGAAATGACTCCGATGGTACTCCATCAGGAAAACAGCCGGGATTCTGTTCTAGCAAGTGGAAATCTGATGTTATTCAACGTTATTTAAATCAGCGATTTGGACAGCGAAATCTTACAAAGCAAGGCGTTGATTTTTGGATTGGTATGTCACTTGATGAACCAAGAAGAGTCAAGTACCCCAGTGGGAAATGGCAAAAAAGGTATCCATTATTCGAGTCACTAGTAATCAGAAGTCAGGCCATTCAAATAGTGCAAGATTTTGGATTGCCTGAACCACCAAGATCATCTTGTTATATGTGCCCAAACAGGACAGATGAAGAATGGTTAGACATGAAAGCTAATCATCCATCTGACTTTAACGCAGCAATCGAAGTTGAACAGCAAATACAAACAGAATTTCCTTGGTTAACAATCCATGGTTCAGGGAAAAAGCTAGGTGAAGTCATTTTTACAACCAAACCTAAGCAGTTTGATATCTATGACCAGTTTTGTGATACGGGGATGTGTTTCGTATGAGCCAACACAGCCAAATCTTAGCCGAGTTCGGCTACAAAACTCGCAACCAAATGCGCGCCGATGTCGTTAACGGCATTCGCAGCGACGGCCAGCCGTTCGCCAAGCGGGTAAAAGTCAGCGCGCAAAAGCGCGCTAGTCGTGAAACCTGTCGCCGCATCGAAGACATTGCCCTCGCCAAAGAGCTGGGTATCAGTTTGCAAGAGTTAAGGGGTGCGCTATGAGTACCAACCAAGTTGTTATAGAACTTAAAAAATTAGTCAAAAGCGAAATAGGCGACTTTTTCGCGGGTTTTGGTCATTTAGGTGAGCCTGTTCGGCCAGAAATAATGCAAAAGATATTGCTAGAAAATATCGACCATTGTTTTGCTCAACTAAGCGAAACCAAGCAGGAAGGTTTTAGCCATGAAGCAGCGCAGGCATTAAGCAATTTAGGCGTCAGTAGCTTAGATGGCATCCGCCATTATGTTGATCATCGTAGCCGAGAGCTTAAGCGTTACTTGCAAGGGTCAGTTGAGGCGCATTTAGAATTTGTCGATTTCAACAATTATGAAGCATGGCGAAAAGAAGCCTTAAACCTAGACAAACTATCCATGGTTTTATCACGCGAAGTTGAACGGGCGGCAGGCATATGAGCAGCACACACGGCAATGTCCGCGAACACGAACTTTACCCGACACCTGATAACGCCGTCGACGCCTTAGTCGCGAAATTGGTATTACGTGCAACTGACCGATTTTTAGAGCCCTGCATAGGCACTGGCGCGATATACGAAAAAATCAATTTGCCTGAAGCGCAAAAAAGCTGGGCTGAACTTGATCGCGGGGTGAATTACTTAACCACGCCATTTAGTCAGCAAGATGTGATCATCACTAACCCGCCATTTTCGTTAACCACTGAGTTTTTGCTTAAGTCGTTTAGCGAACTGGCACCAGACGGCACATTAGTCTATCTGCAACGGGTGAATTTTTTAGGCAGCAAGTTACGGGTGCCATTTTGGGCACAAGTGGGCTTCCCTGAAAAAACGCCGATCCTAATCCCGCGCCCGCGCTTTGTGGGTGGCGGCAGTGATTCGTGTGAATACTCATGGTTTATTTGGGACCGTGGCAACCGCTTCCCAACTATGCCGAACGGCCTAAGCCACATCATCAGCGAAGACCTGCCAAAAGCTAAAAAGCTAAAAGCCAAGGCAGCCTAATGACTCACGATGATTTGGTCCGTAAATCAGCCGTCAATGTGACGGCTATTTTTACCACGCCGCACGCGATTACCGACCTCAATTGGTCGGTAAAAGAGCTTATCGACTTACCCGAAGATGTCGCAGTAACCCTCTTTCGTGAATACTGCCGCAAGCGCCGTGCGCTCAATCTTGGCCGTAGTGCTAACATTTGGCTGCGTAAACGCTGCAAGTCGCTGCGTCTTATCATGCAGCAATTCCCGATCCCCATTTGCCACCTAAAAACCGACGACCGCCGCGCCAGCATTGGCACCGAATGGGCCGACCGTTGCGCCAGCATACTCAACAACATGACGCAGTTTGGCACAGTGCAAGTCGATGCCCTCGAACTGCTCAAAGGCGTAAAACAACCCGCCGACCAATGGCAGTTTTGCCCCATGTTGCCCAGCTTTAAAGACTACGGCGATAAAAAAGCCAGCGGCTTATTTGATGCGTCGCCAGCCATGTACGACATGATCGCGGGCGCGATTGCACGCCTAACCGACGAGGCTTGGTGGCAACGCAAGCTAGACAAAGCCTATACCCATTACGAAGAGCACGTCGCCATTATCGTCGGCAAAGTGCGCGGCGGGGTATCGCCTTACGTCAGTCATCACGCCTTTAAACAGTATAAAGCCCGCAAGCGCGCTAACGCCGCATGGCTAAATAGCATGATGGTCGTCAACGAAGAACACGGCATCGAGTTAAGCCTAGCCGATGCCGTTGCCGCCTCCATTGCTAACCCAGAAGTACGCCGCGCTGAACTCATGGTCCGCATGCGCGGCTTTGAAGACTTAGCCGTCGAGCAAGGCTGCGTGGGTGAGTTTTACACATGGACAGCCCCAAGCCGTTATCACTCATGGGGTAAAAGCAAAAAGGGAAAAACCTACTCCAACAAGCGTTACGACGGCGCAACCCCAAAGCAAACCCAAGCCTATCTTTGCCAGCAGTGGGCCAAGGCGCGCAGCAAATTAGCCCGCAAAGGTATCGAAGTATTTGGCTTTCGCGTGGTCGAGCCGCACCACGACGCCACGCCGCATTGGCATCTATTGCTATTTTTCAAGCCGGAACAGTTAGAGGCTGCCAGATCAATCATTCGCAGTTATGCGCTGCAACATGATTTGCACGACTTTGGTAACGCGCCGCATGACATTGAAAACGAACATAAGCGTTATCAGCCACGCTTCGATTTTAAAACCATCGATCCAGCCAAGGGTAGCGCTACGGGTTACATCGCTAAATACATCGCCAAAAATATCGACGGCTTTCAAGTCGATGACGACTACGAAGCCGAAACCAGCGGCGAACACGGCGCGCAAAATGTCGCGGCGTGGGCCAGCACATGGAATATTCGCCAGTTTCAACAAATCGGTGGCCCTAGCGTCACGGTTTGGCGCGAGCTGCGCCGCCTGCGTGAAGCCATAGATTTTGACGACATTATCGAGCTGGCACGCCACGCCGCAGACAATAGCAACTGGTCACGCTATGTCGAGGTCATGGGCGGCACATTCTGCAAACGTGCTGAAAGGCCAGTGCAACTCGCCAAAGTTACCCACGACGGCGCCAACACCTACGGCGAAGACGTGCAAAAAATCATGGGCGTGATGTCGCTCGAAAACCACACACCAATCAATACCCGCCTCGACGGCTGGGAAATCCGCTCGCCAGAGTCAGCCACAGAGCCACCCAGCGCCGATGAACGGGCTTTTGATTTGGCTTTTGATTGTGCTTTTGATCTTGCTTCTAAAAGCGGTGACAACCGCGCCACTTGGAGCACTGGCAATAACTGTACGCAGTCGATCAAAACCAATGAAAAGATCGCAAAAGGGGATCGCCTCTTAATCCAAGAGGGAAAAAAGTTGGGACTCGACGCGGATGATCTTAAACGCCTACGTGCGGGGGCTGTCATTGATTCCGTGGTTAATGGCTCTCATCAGTTCATTCGGCTGCGCAGCGGCATGCTTATCGTCAGTCGTCAGCCATTTAATCCGCGAGACACCAGCGATTACGACGATGCCGGATTAAATCATCAGTTCGATGCCTACCAACGCGCCAGCGATAAGGCACTCGATAAGCAGCTGCGTCAGCAAGCATGGCAGCTAATCGACACAGGCCGCGACGTTGAAGAGTGGATCTCAGGCATGACGCCAGCCACAGCAAAACGCGCACTTAAGCAGCTGGCAGATATTGTCGAGTTGCACCGCAAAGACAAATACGCATCACCAGGTATTTACGAACCCACTCAGCAACCCGTATCAGCCTATGACGAAGGGGACTACGACGATGAACCTTTTTAACCTGATCACCACCGACGAACGCCAAAAAATCGAAACGGCCTATGAAAAAACAGGCGAGTGCCTTGCCCGTTATCAACGCTGCCAAGCGGTACTCACCCAATTTAGCAGCCAAGCGAACGGCAAGCAGCCATTACGTCAACTAATAGGCCAGTGGATAGCCAGCCAACCAGACACCGAGCGCGAGCTATGCCGCGCCGTGCTCAACGGCATCGTCGCCGCCAAGCGCCACTATGCCGCAGTCAAAGCCAGTGGCCAACCAACCAAACCCAGCACAACCAACAACGCGCCAGCCATGCCAACACCAGCAGAACGCGAAGCACTGCGCCAATCGGTAGCCAATAGAACAGCGGGAAGATAGAACATGAAAAACCATAGTCAGCTTTATCTTTGTGGTACCAGATTTGTATCGATGCTAGTCAGTCGTGACTATGTTGGCCATGGGCGGAAATATCTATGACAGCTGCTGCAAAAAGCTATTTAGGCGCCAAAAATGGTAGCGGCGTTTATCAGGCCATCATTAACCTGATCCCGCCACACCAAACCTATGTCGAAGCATTCCTCGGTACGGGTGCCATCATGCGCCGCAAAGCGCCAGCGCAAACCAATATCGGCATAGAAATAAATCAAAGCGTCATAGACAAATTTAACCATGCTGCAGCAGAGCTAAATATATCTATGAACATCATCAACGCTAACGCCATCGAATGGCTAAAAGCATTTACACCAAGCGGCAAAACGGTAATTTATCTTGATCCGCCTTACGTGCATTCAACTCGCACCAGCAACGCCAGATATAAAAACGAACTCACCGACGCGGATCATGCCGAGTTGTTAGCCACCATTAAGAAACTAGCCAACACACCAGACACCTACATCATCATTTCTGGCTACCGCAATCAGCTGTATGACGTGGAATTGCACAACTGGTACAGCAAAGACTTTCAAGCCATGACGCGCGGCGGGGTTCGCACTGAAACGGTATGGTGCAACTTTCTGCCAGGCGAACAGCATTACCACACCTTTGCAGGTAAAGACTTCACCGACCGCCAACGGATTAAGCGCAAGGCCGAAAGATGGGCGAAAAACTTTGAAGCATTACCAGCAGCAGAACGCCAAGCCGTGATGGCCGCTTTGCTCGCTATAGACAATTAAGACTATGGAGTACCGCAAAATGAAAACACTCATCCAAGGCTGCGAAAGCGCGCAGCAGTTAGACATCTTGCTAATGCTAACCAGTATCAGCAGCCAAGCCAAAAAGGATGCGCTACGGGCGCACCTTGTGGACGGTTTACCCGCAAAACGCGCCTATGCCCGTTATGGGGTAACACAGCAGCACTTTAGCGCCGCATTAAACGCATTAAACAAAAAAGCGGATCTTGCCATGCAGTACGCTGCATCAAATAACAACAAAGCATAAAAACAACACTAGAAAAGTAGTGTAAAAAAGCCCTCATTCGAGGGCTTTGTTTTACCAGCAGTAAACCTCACTTTTGCAACAGCGCCTTAATCGCCTGCAGGTGCTGCTCAATCTCATGCACATTGGCCTCAGTCAGTGCCGAACGCGAGCCACTCAACTGCAACAGCTCGGCCGCATCCGCCCCAAGTGCGTCCGATATCGCCAAAAAAAGGCTTAGCTTAATATCAAACCCGTTTTCAACTTTAGACAAGGTTCGAGTGCTAATACCAACATTTTCAGATAATTGTGTTTGCGTCATACCGCGCATTTTCCTTTGATCTACAATCCGTTGCCCAATCATTTTTAGGCTTATTGTCATTGAGTAGACTTATTGTTCTAGATCACATTTATAAAAAACCAGCACAAAGCTGCTTAAAAACATAGCCCAACTAGCAACAAATTGCCTAAGCATCATCACTAAAGTCGATATTATACCGTACGTAACAAAAGGGATTTAGGTTCGCTAATCATCAAAGATTAGTTAAATATAAGTTAAAAAAACAAGGAGTACGCGCTAAATGTGCGATTTGATTAGAGTTAAACAAATGGAATTGGTCATTAAAGCAGTCGAGTGCAACAGCACAGCAATAGAAAAGGAAATCGCAATATCATTACTCGCCGAACTCATAAACAACTGCTTGCAAGAGCACGGCATCAATCCACCAGAAAACAGGCAAGCGGCTTAAAATAACAGTTCTTGTTGTAAAGCGCGGCGCTGATCGGGTGACAGCGCCTTTACCAGCGCAGTGACTAACTCAGTGGTATTTTTTGCAGAAGGGTTAAGCGTATGGCTAAACGACACATTGGTGACGAACGTGTGACCGCATTCGGGGTCAGTGCACGAGCAATATAAATTTGCATGGGCTGCACTTAAACGATCAGTTTTACCGATCACTGCTTTATTGTGGCAAGTAGGGCATAAAATCCGCATACCGATCTCCCAATCGTCTGCTTAATGAACAACGCATAGTGTAAGCCAACATACTGTTTTTTTAAACAGTAAAGCCCTCAATTGAGGGCTTTTACACAATACAAATCAGCAAATGAGCACTAAACCGCTGCGCTTTGGCTGCCTGTCGTCATATCAAACACCAACTTCAACTTGCTGCCGATCTCGGGGTCACGATTAACCGCATCGACAAACATGTTGATCAGCGTGCGGGTTTCACTCTTAAAATACACTTCATCATACTTAGTCGGGTCGCCAAGGCCAGCCGTGTTCGTCGGGATCATCCCGCCCAAACCCGCGGGGAACCGATGCGCGTTAAACACATCTTGCGCAGATACCGCCTTGACGTTAAAAAACTCGTCTTTCGATTCAAAATTACCAACGGGGATAATCTGAATCCCTTTCTCTTTACCGTTCGGTATGTTCACAAACAATGACTTAAAATTACCCACGCCCTTAGATTCTTGGATTTTCTCTTTGATATCTTTCTCGACGTCCGCATCTAAATTCGGGTCAGTGGAATACAAGATAAAGCCCATGTGCGCGCCGTTAATATAATATTTACGGCGGAACAAGGTTGAATCTTCATTCAATAGCGCCGACTGTAAACCGCCTAAATAATCGGGGCAGCCATAAACCTGTTGCACTGGGTCATACACTCGCACCCAAATGATATCTTTGGCTTTATAAGTCTTTACCGTATTTTCGCGCTCAAGCACCACTGCGCCACCGTCACCCGCCACGCGAGTGCGGTAACTGGGCAGCGGGAACAAGCGCAGCACTTGCCCAAAGCCATTGCGGATCTTGAGTAACGCCACATCGCCAAACTGAATGCAGTTTAAAAAAGCCGCGCCAATTTCCTGCGTGCTCATGCCGCCAGCCGTATAGCGCGCCGTCGCCATATTCGCCCGACTTTGCACTATGCCGCCGTGTTGCGCATTGCGGCGGGTCAAGTTCGCCAGCAGTTGTCGATCGACAGGCGGTTCCCAGTAGCCGTGCATTTCGTTGAAATACAGCGAATCATAATCCGTTAGCCACATGTTCGGCATCACTGTTTCGGGCATGCTAAACACCACCGTTTTAGCGGGACTTTCAGCAGTAATATGAGTGTCGTCGTTCGCGGCCGTTAGTGTTGCATCGCCCATGATGATGTTCTCTTATGTAAATAGTTAAGGGGTTCATTGATAATGGCGTGGCTTAACGCCCAAAATCCGTCGGCATGGCCGACCTTTTCAGAGCGATCAGCTTTGAATGTCATCATATTGCCGCTGCCACTCATGCCGCGTTTAATTGCCATAAACGCCGCAGGTAAATCTTTCATATCCTGATCGAGTTGCAGGCGGTTACCTTCCACCACATCGATCATCTTCATCACCAGTCGATTTTTATTTTCATTGCTGTAGTGAATCGCCACCGCCTCGCGTGGGTGCAGTCCGTGAATCGTGTCCCAAACACCGCCACCAATACCGGTAGTATCAACGCCTAAATAGGTCACGTTATAACGCTTAAACACCTTTTCTATTTCGCTCACATGATGCTGAAAATTGAGCCCGCGCCAGTAATGCCGCTCAAGGCAGCGGAACTTTTCTTTATCACCAATCGGCGGAGCCACCACCACTAAGCAGGCATTATCACGAGTACGCGACGGATCATAACCAAGCCACACTTCACGATTGCCAAACGGCCGCGCTTCACCCGGCTTAAAGTCTTGCCATTTGCTGGCCTCAATCATCAGTTTAGAAAGCGTATCGAACTTGAACACCGAGGCGCTATCATCAACGAATACACACAAATACAGGTTTGCATAAATCTCAGGGCTGTATTCTTCTTGCAACTCTGCAGGGTCGATTAAGTTGCAACCCATAGCCACAGCGGTTTCAACGTCAATGATGTAACGCCATTGCTTATCAGGGCAAACGCGGCCGCCGTCTTTTAATTCTGCATCTTTTGGAAATTCAATAAATTCACGAGTTTTATTGTCGCCCTTCCAATCATCACCCGTCCAAAACGGGTAGGCAGGGTGGTTTTTAGCGCTGGGCGTTGAAAAGTAGGTTTTATGAAAGCGGGTTTGAGTTGCACAAGCGGTAACAACTGCGCTCACCTTTTTAAAGTCTTTAATCCAGAAATATTCGTCGACATAAACGTTGCCAGAGCGGGATTGAGCAGAGTTAGCGCTAGTCGCTAAAAAGTGCAGTTCGGCACCATTGCTTAATACAATCGGGTTACCTGTTAACTCAATCTCAAAAAAGTTACGCACAATCTTGATAATGTATGAACGAAACACCTCAGCCTGTGCTCGAGTCGCTGAGATAAATATCTGGTTTTCGCCAGTCAGTACCGCATCTTCAAACGCTTCACCCGCACAGCCATAGGTAAAACCAATCTGCCGCGACTTAAGCACGTTGCGCGTTCGTGGCTTAGTGGGATCATTCTTCACCGCCCGCATTAGCTTTTGATACTCAAACAAGCTATCAACCCAAGGCTCGAAATCCTCAGGCGTTAAATCGCTAATATCGTTTTTAGGCTTGCGGCCCTTGCGCGGCGCTTTGTCGTTATCAGCACCCGACTTACTTGCATGAGCGCCTGACTTAGAACCAGATTGGCGCTCATCAGAGCCTTGGTTATCATCAGCTGATAACTTACGTTCAGCATCTACCCGCTGTTTTTTGAGCCGCACATGCTGGTTAATCAGCATTTCTAACTCTTTTATCTGATTACCGCTTTTATCCGCAATATCCGTCAACAGCACAATGCGGCGCGCGATGGCCTCGTCGACTTCTTCCTCACGCAGCAAATCACGCCAACCGTGTTTATCAGCCCAGTAATAAATAATGCGATTGCTTGGCAGCTTTAAATCAAGGCGGATCTCGTCGGGCGTCCAACGCTTTAAATACAGCCGTTTTGCTGCCTCGCGGATCTCGGGTGAATAGGCCATAAATGCGGTCAAACGCCATCGTTAACGAATACATAGCGCCAGTGTATTGGTTTGCTGAGCCGTATTAACTGACTAATTTTCCTATCAATTCCGATTTAGCAAAAATCGGAATTGCGCCGAAGTTTGCCAAGTGCCGCCCACTTGCAAACGCCTTAAGCTGTAGTCCTTACAGGTAATTTTTTAGCAAATGGGCAGGCAAAAACATGACTCAACTGGTGACAGACTGGCTACGTATCGCCACAGAAGGGAACACCTTTCAAAACGTACCTATTCAGCGCCAATGGATTGTCGACATTGCCGAAACCTATAACGCAAAAACCTATGGCGCCAGAATTTGGCCTGATCATCGTCGCTGGTATGGCGCGTGGGGTGATGTTGTAGAAGTTAAAGCCGAAGAAATTGACGGAAAATTATGCCTATTCTGCAAACTTACCCCTAATTCACAACTGATATTAGCAAACGAACAAGACCAGAAAGTCTACTCATCAATCGAACTCGATCCGAATTTTGCGGGCACTGGAAAAGCCTATCTAACAGGCCTTGGCGTCACAGACGAACCAGCAAGCCTAGGTACTGATCGCCTTAAGTTCTCAGTTAAAGACCGCTTAGCAAATCATAAATATGGCGCACCGGAACAGCTTGTTATGAGCTACCCACTCGCCAGCACAGAAGACCAAAAACCAACGGATAAGGCCACGGAAGCCGCCAGCCTGTTCAGCAAGTTAGTTAGCTTATTTTCAACTCAAGCGCCAGACCCTAAACAGGAAGCGGCAACAGACCACCCCGAGGAAGAACCAATGGACAAACAGCAATTTGAAACGCTCATGGGCGTAGTTAATGGCCTAGCAACAAAAGTAGGCGAACTGGACGGCAAGGTAGAAGCCTTTGGCAAAAAGCCTGAACCGGAAACGACCACAACCACAACTGAACCCGTTACCACCACAGTGCCAGCGGCCACGACTGATGCCACAGGCATCACCGCCGAACAGTTCAGCAAATTAAGCGAAAGCATCAACGGTCTTGTTGCGAAAGTGGGCGGCATGGAAACCAAGTTCAACGCATTAAGCGCCGAAGCGCCGAACCAAGAGCCAAATCCAACAGGTACTGGCGAAAGCATTAGCTTTATCTAACTTGGCGCGAAATTAACGCCTTAACGAATTTTAGAACGGGAAAAGAACCATGAGCCAAATGCAAATTTTAAACGCCGAAGCGGAAAAGTTACTGCTTCAATACTCGGCAGGTGTGGCAAAAGCCTACGGCGTAGACGACGCCAGTAAGCAGTTCAGCGTTAGCGCGCCGATGGAAACCAAGCTGCGAGCAGCGTTACTAGAGTCTGTCGATTTCCTCGGCATGATCACCGCATTGCAAGTAGACCAAATACAAGGTCAAGTCGTTAACGTGGGCGATTACGGTATTGCAACGGGCCGAAAAGTGAATGGCCGCTTTAATACCGATCAGGGCGTAGGTGGCAACAAATATGAACTTAAAGAAACAGATTCTTGTGCATCACTAAAATGGAACCTGTTATCAACATGGGCAAACAGCGGCAACCCAAATGAGTTTTTAAAACTCATGAAAGACAACGCAACTAAGCGTTTCGCGTTAGACATGATCCGCATCGGCTTTAACGGTAAAACTATCGCCGCTGGTGATACTGATCCTGTCAATAACCCGAACGGTGAAGACGTTAACAAAGGTTGGCATCAGTTAGTAAAAGAAAACGCACCAGACCAAATCATGGGTGAGGAAATTTACTTCAACCCAGATGCAGACGTAAACGCCTTAAAATCTCACGAATATAAAACGTTAGATGCAATCGTGACCGATTTGCGCCTCACGTTAATTCATCCATCAATGCGTAATGACCCTCGTTTAGTGGTGCTAGTCGGCAGCGACCTAGTTGCCGCAGCACAAATTAAGATGATGAACCTTGCCGATAAGCCCTCTGAAAAAGTGGCCGCTCAGCAAATGGATAAATCAATCGGTGGTTTGCGCGCCTACACACCACCGTTTTTCCCAGGTAAACGCATTGTCGTTACGCCGTTATCAAACATGCACCTTTACACCCAGAAAAATACCTCATCACGTAAGTCTGAAAACAGCGAAGACCGCAAGCAGCATGAGGACAAATACTGGCGCAACGAAGGTTATGCGATTGAAGAGTATGAAGCCTATGCCGCAGTCGATGAAGATTTAATGACCATCGGCGCGCAGCCAGCTTAATCGATAAGTAAGCAAGCCTAGGCACCTAATCAGTGCCTAGCTATCAACTCCACCGAACACCAAAGCAGGACATTGCCATGAGTGCCATCGCCGATTTTAAAAAGCGCCTTGAAGCAGCAAAACGCGTCAAAAGCCCAACAGCTACCGAAACAACAGCCACGCCAGCGCCAGAAAACGAAGCGCTGCACTTACTAGCATATCTACTCGGCTGTGATGTTGATAGCGCCATTGAGCAAGGCCGTAATGCAGCAGAAGAAAAAGAGAAATTCTTTGAAAAAATGAATCGGCAATTTGACCTCGCTGACGAATCAGACCAAACCGCGCAAGCCACCGTCACCACCGATGACCAAGGCAACATCACCAGCATCATCGAACACACCGCAGAAATCGAAGACAGCGCCGCCACTGTTAGCAACGCTGCAGAAACCGCCTTAGATGCCGCCGATAAAGTCAGCGAATCCGCCGACAAGGTAAGCAGCGCAGCTGGTGATCTCGAATCCGCCGCCACCAACTTAGAAAACGCCGCTGGCGCTGTAGACGATAGCGCCAGTTCGCTTGCCTACACCACCGACGATCTCGGCCAAGTAGCTGCCGAACTGAAAGAAGCGACCGCAGAGCTAAAAAAGCCGTCGGCGGCGCAAGAATCCTCGCGTGGCGCGAAGGCCGCAGCGCCGAAAAGCAACTCGAAAAAGTAAGGCTAACAGGCAACGCCGAGCACGCGCCGAGTCTGCATTTACAGCTAATAGAGCTCAATGCAGACCTAAAGCGGCTCAAAGCCTTTGAACGACGGGCCGACAAAATCGCCCACAAACGCGACATACTACTGCATAAATGGCTGCCCATCGTCGAAGAGTATTTAAAGCAGAAACAGGATAAGCCCAATGAAATCACGGACAACCCTATATTCGCTTATTGCGCAGTTTGGGCATTTGATATCGGCGATCTCGCTCGCGGCCTCGAACTGTCGTTCAGAGCTATTGAGCTCGGGCAGCCCATGGCAGGCGCTATCAAGCGCAAATGGCCGGGCTTTATTGCCGACACTGTATTCGATTGGGCAGAAGCTCAAGCGGAGCATGGCCACAGCATTGAGCCGTATTTCGGCACTGTGTTTGCGCGCGTTCGCAACGATTGGAAACTGCCGGAACCTGTTACCGCAAAGTTCTACAAATTCGCGGGACTCGCGTTACTACGTGCAGCAAACGGGGACATTACCCCAAGCCATATCGGTGATGTGGAGCGGCTTACTCAAGCGGATCGACTGCTCGAAAAGGCCGCAAGTTTGCACAAGCATGCTCAAGTAAAAACGGTACGTAACAAGATAGCGATGCGACTTAGAGCGTTAGAAGACTTTGCCAGCCAAGGCATTGTTGATGACAGCTTAAAAAGCAACTAAGCCGCACGGGACCAACTCCCAACCCTCCAGTGCGCTAACCGAGTGTTTAACGGGTGACTGTTAAAAACCACTGTGACGTTAACCGCACTGAACCAAATTTAAGAGTGAAGGCAAAGCAATGAGCGGATTCGGATTTCAAGCACCAGCAGAGCCAAGCATCGTTATCGATGCGGCTAGCGGCTGGCCCGAATTATCGACAGGCGAATTTCGCGAACTGCGCCGCATCCCAGAGTTCTTTTCAGAAAAAGCCATCGAAGACTCACTCAACCGCAGCGTGGCCGAAATTCAGCAGCAAATTATTAATTATGTAGGGCAGGCAAGCACTGACACGGACGTCCCCTTTACCCTAGGCGCTAGCCTAGCGCCTAATTTTAGTGCGCAGCAAATTAGCATTTACCGCGGCGCAGTCTATGCCCGTTCACATGCCGATTTGCTGGGTTATTTTTCTGCCGTCGACCAAAAGGATGCGGGTAACAACAAAGCCCAAGACACCCAGCAGCAAGACGCCATCCTCGCGCAATCTAACCGCGCCGTGCGCCTATTGCTCGGCCTTGGCCGCGCCGGAGTGCACTCGCTATGAGCCAAACCGTCAGCAAACTACAGCAAGTCACCGCATTTTTACTCGCGAGTCTGACGCCATACGTTAAAGCCAATAATATCGAAGCATGGCAAGAGCGCGGCACGCTGATCTTAAGCAGCGAGGACTTAGGCCAAGGCGGCTATCAAGTCGCCAAGTGGAAGCACATCGCAGTGATTGCGATTGAGCAATTCCCGCACACCAAATTTAACGCTTATAACTTGCTCGCCATGCTACCGGCTTTTTTACTCGACAGTGGCTGGCCGCGTGACGAATACGGCCTAGCAGATCCACAGCTTGATATTGATGTGGTAGGCAGCGACAACGCCATGGTGTTGATTGAGCTGGAACTGATCGACGACATCGACTTAATCCCAGACGCCAACGGCCCCGTGTTATTTAACGGTGAGCGTTATCGCGTGTCGCTAGTGCCAGTGGACTATGCCGAAAGTGTTGATCTGCAAACTCGGCCAGAGGGCGCGCTATGAGCCTAACGATTAAGCCCAACAAGCAGCAAGCACTCAACGCCAGCACCCAGCTTGCTTTGCTAAAGCTGCCCAGTGCTAAACGTGTTCGCATCCTAAAAACCTTAGGCCGTTACGAACGCGCACTCGCACGTAAACGTATTCGCACCCAAACAAAAGTCGATGGCGGCCAATTTGCGCCCAGCGCCAATGGCAAAAAAGGCCGCTTATTAAAGCGCCTCGGTAAAACATTAGAGCCGTTTGTAAAAAATGCTAACCGCCTCGAACTCAAACACAAAGCCGCACTCACTGGCCGCATTGCCGCACTACACCAAGACGGCGGCAAAGAGCAAATGAGCGCCGCCCGCATGGCCCGCATCCACGGCAAACCCGATTACAGCGCACCCTGTAGCCGCAGCCAAGCCAAAGCACTGGCGGCAGAAGGTTACAAAGTCCGCAAGGCCAAAGGTAAGGGCTATCGCCGTGCCAGCCTGCGCGAAATTACCGCCACCTTAAGCCAAGGCCAAGCCAGCGTGATCTTGCGCTCACTGCGCGGCAAACAACAAAAACAGCGCTGGGATATTCCCGTCGCCGCGCGGCCGTTCCTTGGCGATAGCGCCGATAACGTCCAGCGTCAGCTAGTCAGCATCATCGAGCAAATTAATCAGAGACAAAGGGGCTAAAAATGTCACTAGGTAAAGTACAAGTTAACAATCTCAATCAAGGCCAAGGTGACATTAACGCCATCGAGCGCCACTTCCTCTTTGTCGGCCGTGCAGGTCATGTAGATGAAGAAAGCCAGCTATTTAGCATCGGCGCGCAAACCGATATCGAGGCGAACTTTGCTGATAGCGCCTTGCGTAAACAGTTGATCGCTGCCCAGCTTAATGCTGGACAAAACTGGACCGCCGCTGTGTATCCACTGGCCGCCGATGAAGACTTATTCGACGCCATCACCGCCGCCAACGAAGTGCAGAGCTTTGAAATGGTGGTGTTCTGTGACGTCACCACAGTAAAAGCCGATTTAAGCGCTAAGCACGATTATCTAGCCAGCCTACAAGCCAGCCACGGCCGCTTTGTATCAGGCCTAGTCGCCGTTGCGGGTATCGATGTCGCCACCCAAACATGGCCGCAGTACGAAACCGCAATGGTGGGACTGCAAGCGGGTATTGCCGCGCACTTAGTCATCCCTGTGCCGCAGCTGCATGGCAATAACGTCGGTGTACTCGCTGGCCGCCTATGCAATCGTGCCGTCAGCATTGCCGACAGTCCAATGCGCGTCGCCACGGGCTCAGTGATGGGTTTAGGCGTTGCGCCAGTCGACAGCGCAGAAAAACCGCTCACGCTCGCCACGCTCGAAACCTTAGCCAATGCGCGCTTTAGTGTGCCGCAGTGGTATCCAGACCTTGAAGGCATCTACTGGGGCGACGGAACAACGCTCGACGCCGCAGGCGGTGATTATCAATACATTGAGCACCTGCGCCCCGTGCACAAAGCCAGCCGCGAAGTACGTATTTTAGCGATTCGCCGCATTGCTAACCGCGCGCTTAACTCTACGCCAACCAGCATCGAGCAAAACAAAGCCTACTTTATGAAGCCGCTGCGCAACATGAGCAAAAGCACGGTGATTTTGGGCACTCAGTTCCCAGGTGATATTCAGCCGCCACGCGACGGCGACATCACAATTGTGTGGACCAGTAACAAAGCGGTGACCATTTACATGATCGTCCGTCCGTACAACAGCCCGAAAGAAATCACCGTCAACATCTTGTTAGACCTAAACAGCATTTAAGGAGTCGTCACCATGTCTAGAGTTTCAGGAATGAATTACACCGTCACCGTGGGCGACACCATGATCCAAGTTGACACTTGCAACTTAACCATCACCGACAACAGCGCAGTAGCCCAAACAGGCGGCGTGCCAGATGGCAGTGTCGACGGTGACGTCGCGGCAAGCGGTGAGCTAATGGTCAATGTCAGCCAATTTACCTTGATATCAAATGAGGCCAAAAAGGCTGGTTCATGGCGCGCAATGCCGACGTTCGACAATATGTTTTACGCCAAGACTGCTAAAGATGAGATGAAAGTCGAAGCATTCGGCTGCCGCTTCAAAATAAGCGACTTGCTCGATGTAGATAAAAAAGGCGGCCAAGCGCAATTGATCAAACTGCCATTTGATGTGACCAGCCCTGACTTTATCCACATCAACGGCGTGCCATACCTGCGCCCAGAAGAAATCGAAAACATTAAGCAGTAAGGGCGCAATAACGAATGGATGCAGTGGATTTAGTCACACGTGAGCAGCTACGCGCCGAGCAACGCTTCGAACAGCAACGCAAAGCACTAGCCGCCAAGCCAGTACCACAAAGCGCAACGGACTGCGCCGAGTGTGGCAACGAAATACCAGAAGGCCGCCGCCGCGCAATAAAAGGCGTGCAACTGTGCACTGAGTGCCAAAGCCTAAGTGAGAAATGACATGAGCCAAATTAAAAACCACTTGATTGAAGACTTGATCGAACGTGAAGGCGGCTACGTCAACGACCCAACGGATCGCGGCGGCGAAACCATGTACGGCATCACCCTAAAAACCGCGCGCCAGTATGGCTACAAAGGTGCGATGAAAGATTTGCCCTATGAGCTGGCCTTTATGATTTACGAGGCCATCTATTGGGCGCCGTTAAAGCTGGATGATATCCAAGTCATCAGCGAAGCACTCACAGAGCAGTTGTTCGATTTTGGGGTTAACTCAGGCGCAGGCAACGCAGGCCGCAGCCTGCAACGCGCCTTAAACGTGCTTAATAATCGCCAAACCTTGTATCCAGATTTAACCGAAGACGGGGTACTGGGTAGCCGCAGTATTGCAGCCTTAAAAACCTATGTAAGCCAGCGCAAACAAGCGGGGCTAAAAGTGCTCGTTGAAGCTGTTCGAGGCCAAAGGATTAGCTTTTGTATCGACATAGCCGCCAATGACGAAAGCCAAGAAAAGTACAGCTTTGGCTGGTTACAACGCATCGTAAATTTATAAGCGGGGATCTTATGAACTGGAAAGATATTGCAAGCACAGTCGGCGGCATCGCTGGCGCAGTCGCCCCGCTACTGGGTGGCCCTGTCGGTTTAGCCGTCAGCATTGGCAGCCAAATTGCGGGCGCATTGGGCACTGATAACACGCCTGAAGCCGTCGCAGCCGCATTGCAACGCGACCCTAACGCCGCACTTAAATTGCAAGAGTGGGCGATGCAAGAACGCGAGCAAATTCGCCAAGGACATTTAGAGTTGCAACGCCTTGCGCTAGACGAATACAAGGCAGACTTAAGCGATCGCCAGAACGCACGCCAAGCACATAAAGACCATTGGATGCCATCAGCGCTAACAATCACCTTAGTGAGCATGCTGGCCGCGCTGATCGCCGCATTGTTTTACTTACCTATACCAAGCGAAAACAGAGACTTAATTGTGTATCTCGCGGGTAACTTATTACCCATGGTGACAGGCTCAGTCTATTACTGGGTGAGCTCAACAAAAGACGCCAACAACCGCGAAAAATTAATGACGCTCGCCAGCCAAGGCCAAAACCAGATAGATCGGCCAGCGCCAGCAGCAATGCCACAAAAAGCAGGAGCCTAGCGCATGGAACAGCTAACCAACTGGCTATTAGTGATCGTCGGCTTTATCGGCATATTCCTCACCATAGTGGTGCCGTTAATCGCATACCTAAACAGCGTGGCGCATAAAACCCGCACCGAACTCAGCAACCATAAAACCCACGTTGCCGAAACCTATGCCACCAAGCACGACGTAAAAGAGCTTGGCGACCGCATGGAACGGCAAATGGAAAAAGGCTTTGAAAACCTAAAAACCTTCTTAACAAACAGAAAAGATAAGGACGCAGCATGAAAAAGACCATCGTTTTAACCATCGCCGGAACTGATTTTAAATTTGAAGTTACCGCCAAAGACCATGGCGATTTTGTTGATGCTGTTGCCCGTGGTGGCTCAGTCACCGCCGCATCGTACAACTTTGCCATGCGCGCCATCGACAGCGGCCAAAAGGAAGACTTTAAAAAGCTACTAGATACCGCTCCAGGTGCAGAACTGCAAATAGCTGGCGAACTTAAAGCCGAGTTCTCGCCAGTGCTGGAAATTGCCGTAAAAAAATAGAGGGGCTGATTGAGTCCATCGACTCAAATCAGCTTGAACAACTGTTCATCATGCGCCGCCACTATTTGCCACACGAAAGCGACGATGAACAGAGTTTAGCAAGGGCATGTTGGCTAATGAAACGCCAGCGCGAAGACCTAGAGGCCATTGTCACCAACGCCATTTGTAAGGCGTTTGGTGGCAAATAAAGGAAACAACATGGCATTACCTGCACCGCTAATGTTCACCGTTGGACTAATAGACCAAATCACTGGGCCGATTGCCAAAATCAGCCGCGGATTAAACGGTCTAGCGTCCAACTACCAAGCCGGAACCATGCAAATGGCCTCTGGCATTGGTGGCATCGCGGCCAGCGGTTATGCCCTGCAAAATGCCCTTATGCCAGCCATTGAAATGGACCGCGCCTTAGGTGAGGTTAAATCATTGGGCGTGCAAGACGACGCCCTAAAAATGCTCGCCAATAGTTCATACGACTACGCGCTGAAATATGGCAAATCCTCAACCGATTTCGTCCGTTCAAGTTACGACATTCAGTCGGCGATTGCTGGCCTGAACGCCAGCGACTTATCCCGCTTTACCATGTCGTCTAACGTACTAGCCGCCGCGACCAAAGCCGACGCTGCCACCATTACCAGCTACATGGGCACCATGTACGGCATCTTTAAAAACGATGCCATGCAAATGGGCGAAGGTGCATGGGTTGAACGCCTAACGGGCATGACAGCGACCGCAGTACAAGCCTTTAAAACCGACGGTAAAAAAATGGCCGACGCCTTTGGTGCCTTAGGTGCCTCGGCGGGGCTAGCACCACTGCAAGAGCAAATGGCGATCATGGGCACCTTGCAAGCTACTATGCAGGGCGCAGAATCCGCCACCAAATACAAATCATTTTTAGCGGGCGTGGGCAAAGCTCAAGGCGCGCTTAACCTGCAATTTACCGACTCACACGGCGCCATGCTGCCGATTGTCGATATCCTCAACAAGATTAAAGGCAAGTATGGCGATGTGATCAACGTGGCCGAAGGTGACGAACTCGCCAAAGCGTTCGGCTCGCAAGAGGCCGTTTCTATGGTCAAGTTATTGTTAAACGACATTAACGGCTTAAGCGGCTCAATCAACATGCTGGGCAAAGTCAACGGCATGGAACAAGCCGAGAAAATGGCCGCAGCCATGACAGACCAAAGCGAACGCCTTGCCCAAAGCTGGTACGTGATCCGCGCTGCCATCGGTAGCGCCATCTTACCCGCGTTTAATAGCTTTGTTGGCAAGATTGCCGACATGGGCACATCGGTGATCTGGTTCACCGATATGTTCCCCAACATTACCCGCTGGCTCGGTTATGTGGCCGTAGGCTTTACCTTAGCCGTGGCCGCTGGCGGTTTATTCACTGTGATGATGGGCGCGGGCAAAATGGCAATGACTGCATGGGGCCTTGGCGTAATGGCATGGACAGGGGCAAGCGCACTGTTTACCAGCGGCTTAGCCACCATGCGCGGCGTGTTGCTGGCGCTCAATATTGCCATGTACGCCAATCCTATCGGCCTGATTGTCGCGGGTATTGCCGCAGCAGTGATTGCCGTCGGTGCGCTGATTTACTACTGGGACGACCTAAAAGCTACCATGGGCGAATGGGGCTGGGTGCAATCCATTGTCGGCATCTTCGACACTGTTTGGGGCGGAGTTAAATCTGTCTTTAACGACACCATCAATTGGATTATCGACAAACTCAATTTGATACCAGGTGTCGATATTAGCACCAACGTAAGCGCGGGCAGTATGCCAAGCGTTGACGCCATTTCACCCGTGCAAGCAAACCTCACGCGCGGCGGCGTTAGCCAGCAAATCGCCAACGCCAACAACAGCAAATCAACCACCGTCGGCAACATCAATATTTACCCGCAAAAGGTCGACACCAACTTTGCAAGCTATGTCGAGATGCACTCATGAGCCTCTATATCGATTTGCACATAGAACACGGCGACGTGGTATTAGATGCTGGATTAAACCCCAGCTATTTAACCGATCGCGCCGCCATCGCCCAAGACATAGTGCACGCCATTTTAGACACAGGCTTAGCGCACTTACTCATTAGCGACCGTGGCACAGGCGTTACCGCCGACACCCAAATCAAACTCAAATTATTAGTTGAGGACGATGTGCGCATCATGCCGGGCACAGTTCGCATTGAACAAACATCAAGCGGTAATTGGTGGGTATTTGCCGACACCATCGACTTTGGACCAGTTACCGCACAAATAACCCAAGGTGGAGCACTTTAATGGCCGATAAAATCGACGTGCCAACAATCGACTTTGCAAAAATCGTCGAAGCCGCAGGTATACCGACCACGGAGGACGGCTGGAAGGCGCTATTTAAACAGGACGTTGAAGCTGAAGGCAGCATCATTGCCAACGACTCGCCTTACTCGCCGTTCTGGCGCTTGATCACCGCCATTATTGCCAAGCCAGCAACGTGGATAGTCAACAAAGTGCTGATTGGCGTGATATTGCCAAACCTGTTTTTACTCACGGCCAACGATGATGACTTTATCGAGGCCAAAGCGTGGGAACACGACTTAACCCGCAAAACCGACAGCAAAGCCAAAGGCAAAGTGCGCTTTAACCGCGCCGCATCCAGTGGCCCAAGTTTATTAATCCCCGCCGCCACTGTGATCCAAACCGATGCAATTAACGGCACGGTTTACCGTGTGCTAACGGTTGAAGATGTGATCTTGCCGCAAAACAGCTTGAGCGTGTTAGTGCCAGTGATCGCCGAAAACGCGGGCGCGGCCTACAACTTAGGCGCCGGCTATTTGCATATTTTACCAACGGCAGTCACAGGCATAGGCAGCGTCACCAATGAGGCCGAATGGCTCGACGAACTCGGCAGCGACCGCGAAACTAACGACGACTTAAAGCTGCGCACCCGCAACGCCTTTACCGCCGCCGCGCCTTGGCATATCGACGCCGTTTATCGCGCAATACTGACCGAACGCGCAGGACTGGACACCGATAACGTCTATTTTGAGCACGACGCACCGCGAGGTCCGGGCACTGCTAACGCCTATATTTTGTTAGACACGGGCGAACCGTCAGCCGCCATGCTGGCCGACCTAAATCAATATGTGATGGAGGATGGCTTTCACGGCCACGGTGATAATTTACTCGTTCTCGCCATGCCAGGTGTTGATGTCACAGTCGGCGTCACGGTTTACCCCTACAGCTACTTATTAGAGGCCGAAGTTGACACGCTATTAGCCGACATTGAAAACTTTATCCGCTGCGCATTTCGCGAAAATACCGACTACACCGCTACCCGCACCGAACCTTTTATCCGCTTTAGCTTTAGTAAGTTAGGCCAAGAGTTACACCGACAATTTGCGGGTATCGAGTCGCTTAACTGGCACCAAATCGACATCACCAGCGCCAACAACGTGCCGCGCTTAAGCACGCTCAACATCGAAAATGGGAATCTATGATGAGCATCAAAATCGATTGGGCAGCACTCACAAAAATGCCGTACTGGCTGGCACGCCCAGCTAGCGAGCTAGACAAACTGCGCAAAGGCGCGGTGCGTTTTTGGCAGCGCTTTGTCGATATGCTCGCATTCCCCGCTAAGCAGCTCGACCCCATGACCGCAGAGCTTGAATTTGTGCACTTGCTGGCATGGGAGCGGGATATAGAGCAAATCCCCAGTGAAACCGAACTCATGTACCGCACGCGGGTGAAATACGCCTTGCCGTTCGCCAAGGGCGCAGGCAGTAAAAGCGGTTGGCTCGATATGTTTAAAAAACTCGGCATGACATGGGTGGGCATAGATGAACGCATTAGCCAAACGGACTGGGACGTAGTGGATCTGCAACTGATTGATAGCGACTTTGGCAACCGCCAAAAGCTGATTGACTACATTTGCCGCCAGTATGGCCGCACAACGCGCCGCTATCAGTTAACCACCATTTCAAAAATGCCGCTGATCGCACCGCTGCACACATTTGAGCATCAACACAATTTTAACGTGGCAACAGTCAATACCAATCTGTTACCTGCAAAACGCTTTATGACGATGGACTGCGACTCTAGCTACCACGTTGCAAAAATTAAACAGAACTAAGACAAAGGAACCCATACCATGGCACAAGTAATCACCATTGCAGGCGAACGTTTATTTGCACTGAAAGCGCAAAACAACCAGCAGTTAGACATTGATACCTTTATTTTTGCTTTCGTGCCGGGGCAAGACTCAAGCGCGCCGATTGACCGCAATGAAGGATTACCACCAATCGGCCAACGTGTGCACACGCAAATTGTGCAGCAAACGGGCTTGATTAATGAAAATGCCGTGGTCTATTCAACTGTACTCGACAGCTTAACAGGCCCGTTCGATTTCAACTGGGTAGGATTATATTCATCCGTTAACCAAACCTTGATAGGCATTATCCACACGCCAACCGTGTCAAAAACAGTCACAGTGCCGGGTGCCGCAGGCAATATCTTAAACCGCAACTTTGTGATCGAGTACAGCGGTATTGCCGAGTTAACAGGCATTACCGTTGATGCAGAAACATGGCAAATTGATTACACCGCCCGCCTGAATGGCATGGACGAACTCACCCGCCAGCTAGCCGCAGATATGAACGGCAAAGACTGGTTTATTGATGACGGTTTTAAAGTGGTGCCGCGCTCAACACTCAACACCTTTAAAGTGACCGCTGGCGTGGGTTATGTCTCGGGCCTGCGCGTCGAACTCACCGCCGATCATATCCTCACCTTAAGCAGCTATCCGCAGTTTGTTTACGTGGATGCATGGTTTGAAGCGACAAGTGAAAGCATTTGGAAAGGTAAAGTGGCCTTTACCGTGACCAACTCCGAAATGGACGACTATATCGACGTCAACGGCCGCAACCACTACGTGTTTAAACTGGCACGTATCACCGCCGCCGATGCAGTGGAAGATTTGCGAGGAATTAGCGATATAGTTTCAACAATAAATGAAGTTAAAGCTGTACCTATTAAAGCTGAATTTTATCAGGCAAAAGCATCAGACATCTCGGCTAAGCTGGAAGAGCACGGCAATACAGTTGTAATAACTGGCGATTCTCTTTCGTTTAATAACTATGGTTATAACTTTGCTTATGAACTAAATGCCTATGATTGTTACCCGGGGATAAGATCGTGGTCTTTCATGCTGCGTGACTATATACACACTTGCGATAGATGGTTTGTGTATGGAGACAATATTAGTTTTATTGCTGAGCATGGTAACCCACAGATCAATAAAGCATCAGAGTCATCGTTCAAATCACCTTTTAACGGTAGGGTTACAAGACTTAAAGCAAGAGCGCCAGATGACGTTATAAGCTTTATGGTTCGTTCGGCGAATGTCCAATCGACCAAAACAGTAATTTATATGATGCACAATGAGGCGGGCGACCAGTTTAAGTTTGACGTGTATTGCGATGAAGGAATGGGGGGGGTATTTGTAAGCACTTTGACTATTGGAGATAAAAGCGAGTTTAAAAAATTTGCGCCATTTGAGTTGGTTCTCTCAAAATATTCTAAAAGTGACAAACCGATAAAAGTATCGTTTAAAAACTTCAGGAATATTGATGACAGTCCTTTAGTTGGAGAAAGCGGATACTTCTTTGTTAATGCCGTTGGCACAAAACAAACTAACATCAAACTCACAGGGAAAGGCGGTGCTACATCAGCAGATATTCTGGGAGAATATCAAGACAGAATAGGTCAGTATGCACCAGATATATTGATTATGCAGTTAGGCGCCAATGATCGGTTACTGCTTACGCTAGATGAACATATATACAACTTACGAAGCATTATACTAAATGCCAAAGCTGACAACCCTAACGTGCAAATCATCTTAATGAATAGCACTCCGGGAAATCCTGAAATTTTGCCAAATCATTATCCTGACAATGTTATATTCAATGGATTTACTATGCGCGAAATGGTAGAGGCGGAAAAAAGGCTTGGAACAGAATTAGATGTAATATTTCTAGACACGTATCGTTATTTTTATGACCAAAAAAATTATTTACATGATCAAATTCATTTAAATAGATACGGAAATTCGCTTTGGTTTAAAGCTATTTTAAGCAAATTATGTATTGCAGGAAATGGGCTATATAGCCATTTTCATGGAACACAGTATTATCGCGCTGGTACATTGATGGCTAAGCAAGCAAGAGTAGCACAATCGACAGAGGCTGTGATTAAACCCAAAGGATATGCCACTTTTAGCATGAGTGGTGGAGTTTGGGAAATTACAGATATTGGCGATTATGAAGGGGTGATATCCAGTTTTGGAAAGCCTGCAGGGTTTAATAGTGGTGCATTAGAAATCATAACTAACTATGTGACATTAAGAAGCGAAGACGAAAACGGATTAATGTTTACCTGTGAGCAAACAGGATCTGTGACTAAATTTTTGTCATGTTTTCAGCGTATAACAGGGCGACAGTCGATACACATAACCATTGCAGATTTAACGACTTCACCGCCAGTTGTTGCCAGTGATGCGACATTAGAAAACGAACAAATATTAGTAAAATGGTTTTAAACAATGCTAACTATTAACGCAACTGTAATCAGTCTTAAGTCTTTGCGCATAACCGCCAGCCAAGAGCTGGCGACTGAGGACGCCAGCGGCCAAAGTTCGAGCACGGACGCCGCTGAAACGGGCATTAAAGCCAAGATGTTGGCCGTATCTGGCTTTATTAAGTTTGATGATGAAGCATTGCTTACCGACATATTTAAAATGGCCGAAGCCACGGAAGGCGGCGCGCGTACCACATACCGCATAAGCAATAAAACCGCCTCGGCACTGGGCATTAAACAAGTGAAATTTGCGAGCAAAATTGAAGCGGTGGAGCAAGAAACCACCCGCCAATGGAACGTGAGTTTTACTTTAGCCGAAGTGCGCAGCGTGCCGCAGAAAAAGGAAGAACGCGCGCCGCAAGTCGCCGCCGCGCAGCAGGGAAGCACAGGCCAAGGCACAGTATTAGCCGATGAAACCGCACCGCCAGCGACCGAAGTTGAACTCACTGGCCTAATGGGCTTCCTCAAAAAAGTCGATAACGGGTTAGCATAATGGCCGAGCCTAACGCGAAATTTATCACCCGTGCATATCTCGGTAGCCAGAAAGTCGCAGTAAGCGATCACTGGCTAGTGTTGCAAGCATCATCACCAGGTACTTGTCAGTTAACCGTCGACAAATCCGCAGAACGCTTTACCCCTGTCGCGTTCGAAATGGGCTGGGGTGAAATGATTGAACGGGTATTTTACGGCTATATCGAGCGCATCATGCCAGCGGCTAACGGCTTGTATACCGTGTTTTGTCGAGAGTTATCGTCGGCATTAGCGAACAACTTAAGCGTGACATTGCGCCATCCAACATTGCGCAACGTCTGCGATGAAATCAAAGCCCAAGTGGGCCTTGAATTTGTATTACCAGATAAGCCTTATGCCGACACGGCCATCCCTTGTTTTTATGGTGATACCTCAGGCTATGCCATGCTCGATAACCTTGGCCGCACTTACAAGGTGCCCGATTTTATCTGGCAACAGCAGGGCAATGGCAAAATCTACTTAGGCAGTTATCAAGACTCGTTTTGGGCAGGTAAAGACATCACCATCCCACAAAGCCTAATGACAGACCAACAAGCGGGTAAAACCGCCACCATTCCAGCCGTGCCAAAACTGCGCCCTAACGTCACCGCCAACGGTGCACGTATTGCTAAGGTCGAGTTTAAGGGCTCTAACATGACGATAAGCTGGTAAACATGGAACAAATCATCAAAAAAATCGTGTTGCGATTATTCCCCGAACTCAGCGCGCAATTGCATTTACCGCGCTGGGGTAAAGTCGTCGCCTTGCCAGAGCTGCCAACAGAAGACGGCGAACGCGGCAGCGATGCGTTTTACCCACGCTATGCCGTTGACGTGCAGCTGCTCGACGAACACGGCACCGCTACCAAATCAAAAGTATTGCAAGCTGTACCCTTGCCGCTAAATGGTGCAGGTGATAAATCAGGCCGACTCGAACCGCCGGCTATTGGTTCCATCGTCGAAATCGCCTTTGCCTACGGCAGACCAGATAAACCCTTCATCCGCTGCATCTTACCGTTCGGCTGGGATCTTCCAGCCATCAAAGCGGGTGAGTCACGTACCCAAACCCGCGAGGGTGTTTATCAGCACATAGATGACGCGGGCAACTTCTTTAGCGTGACCGATAAAGACAGCACCATTGAATGTCTTAATCAGCGCATCAAAGTGTTAGAAGACCAGCTCACCGAAGTATTGGGCAAAATGACCATGAATATCACTGATGATCTGCGCATCACAGCGAAGAACATTACCGAAGATGCCGACACCATCAAACTAAACGGCGGCGCAGCTGTCGTCACCTGTGCCCATATCTGCCACTTTACGGGCGCACCACACGGCGACGGATCATCCACAGTTAGCGCAGGCAAATAAGGGGGAAGGCCAATGGCATTAAGCAGCGGATCATTAGAAGCAAAAATCATCAGCGAACTACAAGCACAAGGCTTTATCACCGAAGGCCAGTACGCATTCGTGGGCAAGATGGCCGCCGCCATCGCTAAAGCCGTGATAGATGAAATCACCGCCAACGCTGATGTTAACGTCACAGCAGGCAGCAGCGCAGGCACATACAAAGTAAGTTAACGCATAAGCTCCACGCATAAGCCCAGCCAACGCGCTGGGCTTTTTGTTTGCTGCAGCAAAGACACCCGCATCTATATCGAGTAAAGACGCCGCCGACTATGTTGGCCACGTCATCACATCATCGCCACACAAACACCAGCACCGACCATTTACGCCACGAAAACCAGCGCAACAGAGAAACCACGACACGAAATCCGCACTCTTCCTCACCCTCCTGCGCGCTTTGTATGTTAATTTTTTTTCAGTTTTAGTTTATTGCAGTTCATAGGCGCAGCCAGCGCCATTCCTAGGGGTTTTAAAGGATCAAAGATCTGAAATGATCGCGGTTTATTTCACTGTTTTACAGTTCCATACAGCGCGTTTGGTGATGGTGTAAAATATCTAAGTATTGATTTAATAGGGTTTTACGTGGATTCCGTGGGGTTTTTATAAGTGATGAGAAAATATTGAAAAAGATCTAAGCAAGAATAATCAACAACTTAAGACGATCAGAAACTGAAATGAAAAACGCATGTTGTGACGAACCAACCAGCGCGATATTATCGAGTCACAATTAAAAAGCTCTGTCGCCACTTTGTCGCCATCAGTAGTTTTTGAAGGGAAAATAAATCAAGTGTTAATTTGTTCATCATCTTGTTTTTATTAGTTAAATATTACAGTTATTAAGCAGAGCGAAATAAGCAGTATGAATATAACTTACAATTTAAAACCTGCGTCCGAGCGCCGTACTGAGCAATTCAAGCCCGAGGGGAATGTGGGCTTTGGTAGCCTCAGAACCGATCATATGTTTTTGATGGATTATCATGACGGACAATGGTGCGATCCGCGCATCGTTCCTTATGGTCCATTTGAAATGGCACCGGGTGCAATGGCGTTGCATTATGGCCAGTCGATCTTCGAAGGCGCGAAAGCCTTTATGCACGAAGATGGCGAGATTTATACTTTCCGCATTAATAAGAATGCCGAGCGGATGAATCGCTCCGCCGATATCGTCTGTATTCCTAATATCGATGAACAAGTGCAGATGGATGCGATCAATGCGTTGATCGATGTCGATCGCCTGTGGTTCCCGATGCAAGAAGGTGCGTGTCTGTATATTCGCCCCTTTATTTTTGCGACCGAAGACCGTCTCTCTGTGAGCCCAAGCACGCGTTATACCTTCTGTGTGGTATTAAGCCCAAGTGGTGCTTATTACGCCGCGGGCGTTAACAAAGGCATACGCTTATTGATCAGCAAAACTTTCCATCGCGCGGTATCGGGTGGCACTGGCGCCTCAAAAGCGGCGGGTAACTATGCGGCGTCGTTGCGTGCGGGTAAAGCCGCGGCAGCCTTTGGTGCATCGCAAGTGTTATATCTCGACTCGACCAATCAACAGATTGAAGAAGCGGGTGCGATGAACCATTTCCACATCTTAAAAGATGGCACTGTGATCATTCCGACCTTCACCGATACCATTCTTAAGTCGATCACCTCGCAATCCATCATGGAATTGGGTGAGATGCTTGGTTGTGAAGTGCGCCAAGAGACTGTCATGCTTGATCAATTTATCGCCGATATCGAATCTGGTGAAATTATCGAGGCGGGTGGTTTTGGTACAGCGGCCGTGGTTTCAGCTGTGGGTTCCTACATTTTTGAAGATGGCCACATAGTCACTGTCGGTAATGGTGAAGTGGGCGAGCATGTTCAGCGCATCTACAAACTGTATACCGAAATCCAAAAGGGCCACATTCAAGGTCCAGAAGGCTGGGTTAAGCGTGTTGAACGTTTAGCAAAGTAAGGATGTTGTGGTGATGATTAAAGGCTCCTAGGAGCCTTTTTTATTGGCTGATTTTGACGATGACATTTGTAGGCTTCGCCTCAAATCAAATCGGCTGTGGCTTAGATTGATTTTTGAGCAAAGTTAAAAAATCCGCGGCACTTAAGGGTTTACTGAGTAAGAAACCTTGTACTTGATCGCAACCCTGCATCGCCAAGAAGTTGAGTTGTTCTTGGGTCTCTACGCCTTCGGCGACAACGTTGAGGTCTAAACTGTGGGCGAGGGCGATAATGGCGCTGGTGATGGCCGCATCGTCGGGATCGTTGGTGATATCTCTGACGAACTCTCGATCAATTTTCAGCGTGTCTATCGGGAAGCGTTTGAGATAACTTAGGCTCGAATAACCCGTCCCAAAATCATCCACCGCTATGGTCAAGCCTAGGGCTTTGAGTTTAGATAAAATGCTGACTGACTCCTGCGGATTGCCCATGATCATCGACTCTGTCAGTTCAAGCTCAAGGGATTGTGCCGGGAGACCTGAAACCGCTAATGCAACTTCTATGGTGGAGATAATATCGGCCTTAAGTTGGCGAGCCGATAGGTTAACGGCGACAGTGATACCGTTGAATCCTAAGCTATTCCATTCGGCTAATTGCTGGCAGGCTTGATTGATCACCCAATGACCAATTTGAGTGATGATGCCGGTTTCTTCCGCCAGCGGAATAAACTCGACGGGGGAAATGGGGCCAAGTTCAGTGTGATGCCAACGTAAAAGCGCTTCTATCCCAGTGAGTGAACCATCCTTTAAACAGAACTTAGGTTGATAAACTAAGCTCAATTCGTTGCGCTGAATCGCCTCTTTTAACCCACTTTCGAGTTGCACATGGCGAGTGGCAATTTCATTTAATTTCGAAGTATAAAACTGGAAGTTATTTCTACCTGACGATTTCGCGTGGTACATGGCTGTATCGGCAAATTTAATCAGCGAGTCAGCATTGTCAGCATCGTTTGGATAGAGACTGATGCCGATGGAGGTCGAAATGGTCAGCGTTTTATCGTCCAATAAGAAGGGCGTTTGGAATGCTCTGAGCACTTTTTCTGAGATCAAAGTTGCCGCTTTGGTTTTCGCCACTCCTTCTAAAATAATAGTAAATTCATCACCGCCTAGGCGTGCGACTGTATCACCATCGCGCACTGCATTTTGCAGTCTTCTGGCGACCGCTTTGAGCAGTAAATCGCCGACATGGTGCCCCATGGAGTCGTTGATATGTTTAAAGCGGTCGAGATCTAAAAACAGTAAGGCGACGATATTGTTCGCCCTATGCGCTTGGGTTATCGCGTGATTGAGCCTGTCTTGGAATAAGGTTCGGTTTGGCAGGCCCGTTAAGGTGTCGAAACTGGCGAGGAAACGTAGATCTTCTTCGGCTTTTTTTCGCTGTGTGATGTCGGTAAATACTGCGACGAAGTGACTGGTTTCACCTTTAATATCGATAACTTGGTTGATCTCAAGCCAGACTAAAATCGCCTGCCGTTGTTTATTGCGGATCCACAGCTCCCCGACCCAATGTTTATGGCGCAGTAGCTGTTGTTCAATGGTATTGAACAATTCTCGCTGTTGGCGCCCAAAGGCTAAATGAATGAAATGCCTGTCGGTGATTTGGCGCTCTGTGTAGCCGGTAATGGCACAAAATGCGGGATTAACCGAGCGAATGCGATAATCTAGGCCCGCCACGACAACCGCTTCATTCATACTGTTGAGCACTTGCGAGGACAATACCAGCTCGTTCTCAATCAGTTTACGAGAGGTGATATTACGGTTAGTCCCTGTCATGCGGATTGGGTTATCTAAGCTATCTTTTTCAACCACTTTGCCACGGTCTAAAATCCACACCCAATTACCCGGTGAGCGTTCGACACGGTACTCAGCTTCGAAGAAAGGCGAGCGGCCTTGAAGGTGCTCGTTTAGCTCAAGTTTGAATCTCTCTCTGTCTTCAGAGTGCATGCTCTCATGGGCAATATTGCTGCTGTTCCAATGGGGAATCGAAGAGTCCATATTGGTACGATAGACTTGGTTTTCGGCTATGTTCCAGTCCCACATGCCATCGCCAGACGCCCAAAGTGCCAGCTTTAGCCGCTCTTCTGAGGCGCGGATACTGGTTTCAAATTCACGTTGCTGTTGGCGTTTGTTCCTACGCCAGATAATGGCCCAAGCCAGCAGTCCTAAAGTGAGTAAGAAATAGAGGATATAGGCGAATTGAGTGCGATAGAAGGGGGCTTGCACATTCAGATCGACAAGCAGCGCATAGGCACCTTCTGAGTTATATTGCAGCCCATGACGAACATGTAATCGGTAATGGCCAGGATTGATGTTAGTAAAGGTGATTTCATTGCCTGTGGGTAGCTCATGCCATCTGTTATCAAACCCTTCGAGATAATAGCTGAAACGGTTTTTACCCGTGTAGCTGAAATCCAATGAGGTCACCTCAAAACTGACTAGCTGATCGCTATAGTCCATCACTATGCTAGGGGGGCGGCTTAAATCGAGAATCGTGTGGCCTTTTCCCGCAATGCTATAGCCAGTGAGCGCGACTTTGACATCTGGTCGTTGATCTGGAATCGACTGGGGATTGAAACGATTGATGCCGTTAATACCGCCAAACCAGAGATCGCCATCGCTGTCCTGCAGTTTTACGCCGCCGTTAAACTCCAGTGCCTGCAAACCTTCTTGTTCGTTGAATATGATGATGCGATTGGTTTTAGGGTTAAGTTTACCTATGCCGGCATTGCTGCTAAACCAAATGTTATGTTCTTGGTCCTCAAGTAAGGCGTAGATGGTATCGCTTGGTAATCCCTGCTCGCGGGTGTAATGAGTAAAGCCTGCATCGGCACCTTGGGAAGATAACTTACTGATCCCGCCATGGGTGGCGAACCATACCTCACCCGCCTGAGTCACCAAAATATCGCGGACACGGTTGTTGATTAAGCTTTTCTTATCAGAGGATTGATGGAAGTAAGATTTACCTATCCCCGTTTTCATATCCAGTTTCAGCAGGCCATTGAGTGTGCCTATCCAAAGCGTATCTTTGTGTGCTCTTAGGATTAAAAACTGGTTTTGTGCCGGATAGAAATTATCAATATGTGCCAATGAGATAAAAGTAAATTCATCGGTATCTATAGCCTTGCGATAGAGGGCGTGGGTCGTTGCTACCCAGAGATGGCCTTGATCATCAATTTCTAAACTTCGGATGTAGTTGGCTTCTGAGCCTTGGTCTGTACTTGCTGTGACCTTGAGTAATTGGAAATCTCCCTCTGGCGATAGCCGACCGAGTCCATAGTTAGTGGCAAACCAGAGCACGCCAGCTTTGTCTTGAGCAATATCTCGCAGGATGAGGTTTAAATTGCGTTGATGCATTCCTAAGGCGTTCGCAAATAGCTCCGTATAATGCTCATATTTTCCATCGGCTAATATGCGCTTAAGCCCTGCGCCTTCAGTGCCTATCCAGAGGGCATTATCTTTGCTGCGGAATAAGGTGCGAATATTGTTGCTCTGTTGCGACAGCTCCGTGGTGTATTCGAAAATATGCTGAAAATACTGGCGACGGGTATTAATTTTATCTAATCCCGAATAACTGGCGCCTAGCCATAAGTTGCCAAAGGGATCTTGTAGTAAACTCAGTATGTTATTTTCACTGATACTGTTGGTGCGCTTAGGATCATACCTATGATAGGTCGCAGTGAATATTTTGTCGTTTCTCTCGAGTTGAATGAGACCTGCTTCAGGCCCGACGACCCAAAAATCACCCTGTTCGGTTTGGATAAAATCCTTAATGTAAGGCACGTTATCGTCAGTCTGCCAGAGGATTTCGCCCTGCTGCGAGGCCAAGTTGTAGTGCCATAGTTGTCCACCTAGGGCTAAAGTGATCGAGTAGGCCGAGTTGGCTTTAATTTGATAGGTAGTGACATTTTGCGGCACGTTTAAGCGAGTGATGGTATTTGCACTGACGGCAAAGGTGCCGCTATCTTGGGTACCTGCCAGCAGGTAAGTGTTTTCAACATTGGCTAAGCTAGTGATATAGGGCTCGACGCTATTACCTAAACTGACCTGGGTAATGCGTTTGGTTTTAGTCGATAGGGAAAATAGTCCTGCTTTAGTGCCAATCCAGAGTGTGTTACCCACTATGCTGAGTTTGGTGGTGCGGGGATCGGTCAGACCTTGTTCTTGGCCAAAGTGCTCAAAGGTCCCTGTACTCAAATCGAGTCGATTAACCCCTTGGCTGAACGTGGAAACCCAAATGTAGCCTTCTGAATCTTGAATAATGTCAGAGACATAACTTTCTGAAATACTGCTAGGATCGTTGGGGGAGTGGGTAAAAATAGTGAAGTCATGACCGTTGTAGGCATGCAAACCATCTTGAGTACCAATCCACAACATGCCAGCACTGTCCATAAACAGGCTGGTAATCGTATTCTGGTTGAGGCCATCTTCACTGCGAATATGTTCAAATTTAAGCTGTGTGAAAGCCGCGCTCAATGGTTGCGCTAATCCATTGCACGAGATCCCCCACAAACTTAGGATACAAAGCGCGCCTAGCACTAGCTTGTGGATTAGTTGACTCAAATTTTCCCCTACCAAAAAACGGACCCATCCTGATTAGGTTTCTATTTAGTTTAGTTCTTAGCCTAGACCTTAAATGCCATTTTGTTGTAAAAACTTTAGCTTAAATTGCTGACTTGGTTTAAAAACAACCAAAATCGATGGGCGCGATTCAGTCATCGATCATGCGATAGCTCAAATATGCTGTTTTAGTGTCTTTGTGCTGGTTATGACGAGCTTTTTTTCCCGTGTTTAAGCTTAAGAATCTTAGCACTGTTTAAGATAGGCCAACATATGATGCTGCGACAAATGCAGCGAAAACCAGTGCGCAGAGTCACTAAAACCATGAGGGCGAATAGAAAAAGACCTTGCCGGAAGGGGGAGAAGCAAGGTCTTTGGTTGAACTGTTTTAGCGTTTAGATGGCAGGGTTAAACTTGCATTGACTCAGTTACGTCAATAGCCGAGGTCAAGATCCAAATAAGCTTGTGTATTTATGATCCGCTCACGCTCTGCAAACGACACCATCTGCTCGGCAATACTGCCACTGTCACCTTGCTCGAGAATGGTGCGTAAGGTGTGCTGACAAGCATGGATAGTCGCTCGCTGTAAGTCTGAGGGAATAATAATGAACTTGTATCCCAATGCTTGCAGTCTGTCCTTTGACACCAGCGGTGTTTTACCACTGTGGAACATATTGATGAGCTTAGGCTGCTTGATATGCTTAGCGATCAATTCAATTTGCTCAACGGTTTCTGGCGCTTCGACAAAAATCACGTCGGCACCCGCTGCTAAATACGCATGTGATCGTTCCATTGCAGCGTCGAATCCTTCAACGGCGATCGCATCAGTGCGGGCAATTAAGGTAAAATCTGGGTCAGTTTGGCTATCCTTAGCGACACGGATCTTGTGCACCATTTCTTGGGTACTCACCAAAGATTTATCATTCAGATGGCCGCAGCGCTTTGGAAAGGTTTGATCTTCCAAGTGCAATGCTGCGACACCGGCTCGCTCAAAGGCTTTTACTGTGCGGCTCACGTTGATGGCATTACCAAACCCAGTATCCGCATCCGCTATGATGGGCACTTGGGTCACTTCGACCATCTGTTCGAGTCGATGCAGCACTTCGCTAAAGCTCAGCATGCCTATATCGGGGAAACCACAACTTCTCGCAATCGCGCCGCCACTGGCATAAATCAGCTTAAAACCCGTTTGTTCGGCTAAACGTGCGGTCATACCATCGTAAACGCCTGGGGCGACGTGAATATCGCTACCACTGAGCATTTGTCGTAATGCCGTTGTTTTTTTCATTTGAATCCTCTTCCTTGCGCGCCTTTAGCGATTGAATCTAAAACCAGATAAACGATCAGAAACACTCGCTCGGTACTCGCACAAAACCTTCCATTAGCACGCGGGCGCTGCGGCTCATAATGGCTTTAACGACTGTCCATTCGCCGTCAACCATTGACGCCTCAGCCCCAACACGCAGCGTGCCAGAGGGATGACCAAAACGCACCGCATCTATTTTGTCCTTAGTGTCGCCGCTAGCGGCTAAGTTAACTAAGGTGCCGGGGATCGCTGCTGCTGTGCCAATTGCCACTGCAGCTGTGCCCATCATGGCGTGGTGCAGTTTACCCATCGACAGCGCGCGCACGAGCAAGTCGATATCATCGGTATTGACGGGCTTGCCGCTCGATGACACATAGGCTTTGGGTTTAGCAACAAAGGCGACCTTGGGCGTATGTTGGCGCGTAATCGCTTCATCTATATGCGAAATCAAGCCCATACGCACAGCGCCATAGGCGCGAATTGTTTCAAATTTAGCCAGTGCCGCCGTGTCGCTGTTAATATTATCCTGCAGCTCAGTGCCTGTGTAGCCTAAGTCCTCAGCATTGATAAAAATGGTGGGAATGCCAGCGTTAATCATAGTGGCCTTAAAGCTGCCAATACCCGGCACTTCTAGCACATCAACAACATTGCCCGTCGGGAACATGCTGCTACCCCCTCCGTTAGAATGGGCATCTTCGTCAGCAGCCGGATTCATAAATTCGATTTGCACTTCGGCGGCGGGAAAGGTCACACCATCGAGCTCAAAATCCCCTGTTTCTTGCACTTCACCTTTAGTGATTGGTACATGGGCGATAATGGTTTTGCCTATGTTGGCTTGCCAAATACGCACAGTGCAGATGCCATTTTGTGGAATGCGGGCCGTATCAATTAAGCCATTGCTGATGGCAAAGGCGCCGACGGCGGCGGTTAAGTTGCCGCAGTTACCACTCCAATCGACAAAGGGTTTATCGATGGCCACTTGGCCGAACAGGTAATCGACATCGTGATCGGTTTGGGTGCTAGGGGAGAGGATCACGGTTTTACTGGTGCTTGAGGTGGCGCCGCCCATGCCATCGATTTGTTTGCCGTAAGCGTCTGGGCTGCCAATCACTCGCAGCAGTAGCGCATCACGGGCAGGGCCAGCAACTTGTGCGGCTTTAGGTAAATCCTGCAGACGGAAAAACACGCCTTTACTGGTGCCGCCGCGCATATAGGTCGCAGCAACTTTGATTTGTGGCGCGTGGGTTGTTGAAGCATTCATTGATTGACTCCAAAAGGACTCCCAATGGAATCCAAATGAGCGTCAGTAACTTAATTGGGGAAGTTATTGGCGCTCGGTTTAGCTAGCTTATCTTTAGCTGATATTCGTGTTTTACTTGAGCCGAGCCTTGATTCAAGACTCGACTCAAGCAAGGTTCGATTTAAGCCTGATTCGATTCGAGAAAGTCCTGCGCGAAGCGTTGCAATACGCCGCCCGCCTCGTAGATTGAGACTTCTTCGGCGGTATCGAGACGACAGGTTACTGGCACTTCGATGCGCTCACCGTTTTTACGGGTGATAACGACGGTCAAATCCGCTCGTGGCGCTGGCGTGCCGAGGACATCGAACACTTCGGTGCCGTCGATGGCGTAGGTGGCGCGGTTGTCGCCGGCTTTAAATTCCAGTGGTAAAACACCCATACCCACTAAGTTAGTGCGATGAATGCGCTCGAAACCTTCGGCAACAATGGCCTCAACGCCCGCTAAACGCACGCCTTTGGCGGCCCAGTCGCGGGACGAACCTTGGCCGTAGTCTGCACCCGCGATAATGATCAGCGGTTGCTTACGTTCCATATAGGTTTCAATCGCTTCCCACATACGGGTCACTTGGCCTTCGGGTTCGATACGGGCCAGTGATCCTTGCTGTACTTTACCGTCAACCAGCGCCATTTCGTTTTTAAGCTTAGGGTTGGCAAAAGTCGCGCGTTGGGCGGTTAAGTGATCGCCGCGATGGGTGGCATAAGAGTTAAAGTCTTCCTCCGGCAAGCCCATTTTGTGCAGGTATTCGCCCGCGGCGCTGTCGAGCATAATGGCGTTCGACGGTGATAAATGGTCGGTAGTGATGTTGTCACCCAGCACCGCCAGTGGTCGCATGCCTTTTAATGTGCGCTCTCCGGCCAATGCGCCTTCCCAATAAGGTGGGCGACGAATATAAGTAGATTGCGGACGCCAATCGTACAGCGGACTAATTTGCTCGCCGTAATCGACGGCTAAATCGAACATAGGCTCGTACACTTTGCGGAACTGCTCAGGTTTAACACTGGTCGCAATCACGGCATCGATTTCTTCATCCGATGGCCAAATGTCGATAAGTTTGACGGGGTTGCCGTCTTTATCTAATCCCAGCACATCCTTTTCGATATCGAAACGTATGGTGCCAGCTATCGCGTAGGCGACGACCAATGGCGGCGAGGCCAAAAAGGCTTGTTTGGCATAGGGGTGAATACGGCCATCAAAGTTGCGGTTACCCGATAACACTGCGGTGGCGTACAAGTCGCGGTCGATCACTTCTTTTTGAATCACAGGATCCAGCGCGCCGCTCATACCGTTACACGTCGTGCAGGCAAAACCAACAATGCCAAAACCGAGTTGTTCAAGCTCAGGCAATAACTTGGCTTCTTCCAAATACAACTGCACCGCTTTTGAGCCGGGGGCGAGTGAGGTTTTGACCCAAGGTTTACGGCTTAAGCCTTTGGCGTTGGCGTTGCGGGCAATCAGACCTGCGGCAATTACGTTGCGCGGGTTACTGGTGTTAGTGCAGCTGGTAATCGCCGCGATAATCACAGCGCCATCGGGCATTAAGCCGGGTTCGTTTTCGACTACGCCGCTAATTCCGCGCTCAGCTAATTCTGATGTTGGCACTCGTGCATGTGGATTTGATGGCCCTGCAATCGTGCGTACTACCGATGATAAATCAAAACGCAACACCCGAGGATAGTGCACTTCGGTCAAGCTGTCGGCCCACAAACCTGCGGTTTTGGCATAGGTTTCAACCAGCTTAACTTGCTCGGCTTCGCGGCCCGTTAAGGTTAAATAATCAAGGGTTTGCTGGTCGATGTAGAACATGGCTGCGGTGGCGCCAAATTCAGGCGTCATGTTTGAAATCGTGGCGCGATCGCCGAGTGTCAGCGCCGCTGCGCCTTCACCGAAGAACTCTAAGTAAGAGGAGACGACTTTTTGTGCGCGTAGAAACTCGGTCAAGGCTAATACGATATCGGTAGCCGTAATGCCAGGCTGTGGCCTGCCCGTGAGCTCAACACCGATAATGTCCGGCAGACGCATATAAGATGCGCGCCCCAGCATGACGCTTTCGGCTTCTAAGCCGCCGACACCAATGGCGATAACACCCAGTGCATCAACGTGCGGCGTGTGGCTGTCGGTGCCAACTAGAGTATCGGGGAAGGCCACGCCATTGCGTGAATGCACCACAGGCGACATACGTTCTAAGTTAATTTGGTGCATGATGCCGTTACCCTGAGGGATAACATCAATGTTTTTAAAGGCTTTTTGCGTCCAATTAATAAAGTGGAATCTGTCTTCGTTGCGTCTGTCTTCGATAGCGCGGTTTTTAGCAAAGGCGTCTTTATCAAAACCACCAAACTCAACGGCGAGCGAGTGATCAACAATGAGTTGTGTTGGTACAACAGGGTTCACTTTAGCGGGATCGCCACCTTTAGCGGCAATCGCATCACGCAGGCCCGCAAGGTCAACTAAGGCGGTTTGCCCCAAAATGTCGTGACAGACCACGCGGGCAGGAAACCAAGGGAAATCCAGTTCTTGCTTAGATTCGATAATTTGTTTCAGCGAGGCGGTTAAGTCCGCAGGTGTGCAGCGACGGACTAAGTTTTCAGCTAAAACGCGCGAGGTATAAGGTAGCTCGGCGTAAGAGCCGGGAGCGATCGCTTCTATGGCTTCGCGGGTGTCGAAGTAATCAAGCTTAGTGCCGGGTAAGGGTTTGCGATATTGGGTATTCATAGCAGTGTTCATAACATCATCCATTTCGGAAAATGAAGTTGGCGCGAGACTGTCCTTTAACAGAAGTCTCGCGCCAAGAGTCGTTAGCTTGGCTTAACGGTTGGTAATGGGGACGACTTTGCGTGGTGCCACGCCCACATAATCGGCACTTGGGCGGATGATGCGGTTGTTAGAGCGTTGCTCCATCACGTGCGCAGCCCAGCCCGTTACCCGTGAACACACGAAGATTGGCGTGAACAACTTAGTCGGAATATCCATGTAGTGGTACGCGCTGGCGTGGAAAAAGTCAGCATTACAGAAGAGTTTTTTCTGTTCCCACATTAGGGCTTCACAGGCAACCGATACGCGGTATAGACGGTCGTCACCGTTGGCGGCAGCCAGTTTTTCTGACCATTCTTTGATGATGGCATTACGTGGATCGCTATCGCGGTAAATTGCGTGACCGAAGCCCATGATCTTATCTTTACGCTCCAGTTTACCCATTAAAATGTCGCGCGCATCGGCTTCATCTTTCATGTCTTGAATGAGTTCCATCGCTGCTTCGTTCGCGCCGCCATGCAGCGGGCCGCGCAGTGAACCAATGGCGCCAGTGACGCATGAATGCATGTCTGACAGAGTTGAAGCACAGACGCGAGCGGTAAAGGTTGATGCGTTAAATTCATGTTCTGCATAAAGAATTAACGATACGTCCATTACTTTAGCATGCAGTGCCGACGGCGCTTTACCATGTAATAAATGCAGGAAGTGCGCGCCAATTTGATCGTCATCGGTTTCAGTGTCGATTCGCACGCCATCGTGACTAAAGCGATACCAGTAACAGATGATCGATGGGAACGCAGCCAATAGGCGGTCGGTGATTTCACTCTGATCGGCAAAGCTGTGTTCGGCTTCTAAGTTGCCTAGCATAGAGCAGCCAGTACGCATCACATCCATAGGATGAGTTTCAGCAGGAATGCGCTCTAATACTTCTTTTAAGGCTTGCGGCAGACCGCGAAGGCCTTTGAGTTTGGTTTTGTAGGCATCAAGCTGGGCTTGAGTGGGCAGCTCGCCGTAAAGAATGAGATAGGCGACTTCTTCGAAGGTGGCATTTTCACCGAGATCTTTCACATCATAACCGCGGTACGTTAGGCCGCTGCCTGACACGCCCACTGTGCTCAATGCCGTTTCGCCTGCGCTCTGGCCACGTAATCCTGCACCGCTTAGTTTTTTAGCTTCTGACATAATCCTTCCCTTCCGTTAACTCTGTGTGGTTATTGCTGGTGGATGAATGCACTCATTTTTGAGTGTTCATTCGCCGACATTTATTGGTTAAGGCTGCACTTTTTATGTAACTTGTTTAACGTTAAATCTGCTTTAACGCCAAACCCTGTAGGGTTGCAGCTTTTCGGTGACGCCTTGCTGCTTGGGGCAAAGCGTCTGGGTTTCAGTAACAACATGAGCTTGCGCTTCTACTGACAATCCATGGTCTTGTGTATTTTGCTTTCTCGCTTGCTTAGTTATTTATCTTGGCTAAACAGTTGATCTAACTTGTCTTCAAAGGCGTGGTAGCCCAAGTACTTATACAAGTCTTTACGGGTCTGCATAGTGTCGAGCACGTTGCGTTGATGACCATCATTCATCAGCGCTTGCATGACGTTCAGTGCCGCTTGGTTGGCTGCACGGAAAGTACCGAGTGGATAGAGCACCATATCGGCGCCCGCCTCGGCGAGTTCTTCTTTATTGAACAATTGGGTTTGGCCAAATTCAGTCATGTTGGCCAAAATCGGCGCTTTGACATGCGCTTTAAAGTGGCGATATTGGTCTAGCTCAGTTAAAGCTTCGGCGAAGATCATGTCGGCACCGGCGGCGATATAGGCTTGCGCGCGTTCGATACCTGCTTCTAAGCCTTCAACGGCAACCGCATCGGTACGCGCCATGATCACAAAGTTAGGATCGGTACGGGCATCGACGGCCGCTTTAATGCGATCGACCATTTCTTCAATGCTCACGACCGCTTTGTTAGGTCTGTGGCCGCAACGCTTTTGCGACACTTGGTCTTCCATGTGCACAGCGGCGACGCCGACTTTTTCGAATTCTTTGATGGTGCGAGCAATGTTGAATGCGCCGCCCCAGCCAGTATCGATATCGACCAATAAAGGCACTTGTGTGGCTGAGGTGATACGACCTGCATCGATTAACACATCGTTCATTGAGGTCATGCCCAAGTCAGGCAAACCGTATGAAGCATTGGCAACGCCAGCGCCCGAAAGATACAAGGCTTGGAAGCCAGTTTGCTCTGCCATCAAGGCAAAATAGGCATTGGTGGTGCCAACGATTTGTAACGGTTTAGCCTTAGCAAGAGCTTGGCGAAAACGTAATCCTGCGCTTTGGGTCATGGTCTTGTCCTTATCCTTTTCCATTTATGGGAAGTGGGCATATTGAGCCGTATAAACTTAGCTGATGTTGGCTAAGGTTTCTTTTGCGGCTGCATTGGCTTGCAATTCAATTAAGCGTAATTCGGTATTTTTACGCCCCTGCTCGATATGGCGACGCATCAGCAAACTGGCCAACTCACCATCGCGCTGGGCAATGGCTTCGACTATGCGTCTGTGTTCGGCAATCGCTTTAACGGGGCGATTTTTATTGGTGCATTGGTAGCGGTACATGCGCAGCAGGTGATACAGGCCGCCGACTAAGGTTTCCTGCAGATGCTTGTTACCGCTGGCTTGAATAATTTGGTAGTGAAAATCGACATCGCCTTCCTCTTGGAAGTAGGTATCACCCTTAGCGAGCGCCGCATCTTGCGTTGCGAGTAAATCTTCTAACTTGGCTAATTGTTCAGGGGTGATACGACTGGCGGCAAGTTCGCAGGCCATGCCTTCAAGCACGCTACGCAGTTGATATAAATCGTTAAGTTCGCTAACTGTCAGCTGTGCTACGCGGGCGCCAACATGGGGTGCGCGCACTACTAAGCGTTGTCTTTCTAAGGTTTGCAGGGCTTCGCGGGTCGGGCCGCGGCTGATACCGTATTTTTCGGCCAGTGCTTGCTCGTTAATCTTACTGCCCGCAGGCAGTTCGCCCTTGATGATGCTGGTTTGGATCTGCACCAAAATTTGATCGGCGAGTGTGGTCGACGTTTTATCTGCTGAGGTCGATTTGACCTTATGCAGGTGGGAAACATGTGTGTCATCAGAAACGAACGTCGTGTCTTGCTTCAACATAGAGCGCATCACTATTAATAGGATTGTCGACAATGGGTAAAAAATAGCCCTCTCGCAGTGGATTGTCAACAATGTGTTTACTTAGACGTAAGTCTACATTCTAATTGCTTTTTATTTATTGCTATGATTTTTATAGTTTTATTTGAATTCTTTCGTTTTTAATATTTTAGCTTATGAGTTTTTAAATATTAAATTGTCAACAATTAAGTGGTTTTTGCCGTCCGTTCTTGTTGCAGGTGTTGCAGGTGTTGATGGCTTTGGGGGAAATCGTCCAAATGCATTTTGCATGTTTGTCCTTCGCGTTATGCTATGGGCGGAATGACACGCTTGGAGGTGACAGTGGAAAAAGTGTTAGTGAGCAGTTGTTTACTCGGGCAAGCGGTGCGCTACGACGGTGGTCATAACTTGATGGAGAGCGAACTTGTACAGACGTGGCTTGAGCAAGGACGGCTTGTGGCGATTTGTCCCGAATGTGCAGGCGGTTTGCCGACACCCAGACCGCCAGCTGAGCGGGTTGGACAGCGTATCTTAACCGCTCAGGGTGAGGATGTGACCTACGCTTTTAGTCTGGGAGCCGATCTCGCCCTAAAGCTGGCGCAGCAAGAAGGGATTAAAGTGGCGATCCTAAAAGCCCGCAGTCCATCCTGTGGTAATAAGCAGATCTACGATGGTCAATTTGCGAAGCAATTAATCGCGGGACAGGGATTAACGGCTGAAAAACTCAGCGCAGCAGGGATAACCGTATTCAATGAATTTGAGCTATCCGCTGCAGCGGCACTGGTTGCCGAACTAGAGCAAAGTTAGAAAAGAACTAGAGCAGATCTAGCTCGCTTGAGTGTGATTGGCGCTGTCGGCGCTATCCGCGACATTTTGATTCGTTTGCAGTAACGCATGAATTTGTTGATCTTTTTCCGCCCACACTTGGTTTAACCAGCGTTGGAACTCGACGCGATACTCAGACTCAGAGAAATAACGTGTTGGATCGACTTGAGGTACGGGCAGGGCGTTGATCCGCACAATAATCTTGCTGACCTTGCCGTTCATCACCCCAAACAGAATATCGTCAGGCGCATCTGGGTAGACAATTGTCATATCCAGCAGGTTAGTAAATTGCTCACCCATGGCCGATAGGGTAAAAGCGATTCCACCTGCTTTAGGACGTAACAAATGTTGATAAGGCGAGTTTTGGCGTTGATGTTTATCAGCGGTAAACCGGCTGCCTTCAACATAGTTAATGATCGAGGTAGGCATATTTTTGAATTTTTCGCAGGCGCGGCGTGTGGTCGCTAAATCTTTGCCCTTAAGCTTTGGATTCTTCTTGAGTTTTGCTGGGCTGGTTCTGTTCATAAATGGCATATCCAGCGCCCAACAACCCAGTCCCATAATCGGCACATAGATGAGTTCTTTTTTGAGGAAGAACTTCAACATAGGAATATGGTTGCGTAACACATAAGTTTGCGCGGCGATATCGAAGCCACTGAGGTGGTTGCTGATCAGTAAGTACCAGCTGTTTTTATCGAGTCCTTCGAGCCCTTCGACGTCCCACTCAATTTTAGCGATCAAATACAAGATGCCACCGTTGCAGCAGGCCCACGCCCACATAAAACGATTCATAACCGCAGTCACAGCATTACGTGCACTTTGCGCTGGCATCACGAGTTTTACGACTCCGCCTATGCTGATAAGCGAGCCCCATACGGCGGTATTAATGATCAGCAAGCTTAAGCTCAGCATAAACAACACTGGCCCGGGCAGGAAATTCAACATAGTGGCGTTACCTTTATTCTTTATTCGCTTGGCTAGCGAGTTGGCTTAACACCTGATCCTTAGTGAGCCAGAGTTGATTTAGCTGCTCTTGGAAGCTAATTTTAAAATCGCGGTCATTCATATAATCGCCACGCATCGCAGGATCAATATCAGAGACCTTGATGTGTACTTTAACGCTTGGCAACTTGCCTGTTAGGTAGTCCCAATAGCTAGGCACTGCTTCAGGGTAGTAAATGGAGACATCGACTAGCTTGTGGATCTGTTCACCCATGGCTGATAGCGCGAAGGCCATGCCGCCCGCTTTGGGTTTTAACAAATGTTGGAACTGTGAGTTCTGCTTTTGATGTTTAGCTTTGCTGAAGCGCGTGCCTTCGACAAAGTTCATCACACTTACCGGTTTAGCCTTGAACTTAGCACAGGCTTTACGAGTAATTTCAATGTCTTTGCCCTTTAGCTTAGGATTTTTACGCAACTCTGCCGTGCTGTAACGGCGCATAAAAGGAAAATCGAGCGCCCACCAAGCTAAGCCTAAAATTGGCACAAAAATCAGTTCTTGCTTGAGGAAAAACTTCAAGAAAGGGATTTTTCGGTTAAAAACCCGCTGCAGGATCAGGATATCCACCCAAGACTGGTGATTGGCAATCACCATATACCACTCTTTAGTGGAAAAGTCGGTGTCACCACTCAGTTCTATCTTAACGGGATGCAAGCAGCGCTCAATCACACCATTGACGCTGATCCAAGCACTGGCACAAAAGTCGAGCACATGGCTCGTCGCAGTCCTTAATGGACTGATAGGTATCAGTTTTATAAAACTGATCAACACGATTGGGATAGTCCAAAAGACGGTATTTATAACGTAGCCTAAAAATGCGATACAGCCTTTTATCTGTGAAAACAGCGTTCCCATCCGAGCCCCCTGACAAAAATTGGAGGCCTATGTTACTCGGTGTCGGCGTTTGGCTCAATCTTAGGCACTGCTGGTCGGTGCATTTGTTAACATTTGTTCCCGCGAAAACTCAATATTGCTGGGATAAGCGGGCGAGTAATCTATCCATAGCGCGATAACCCAGTGCTTGGGCGATATGGCGGCGTTCTGTGTTAGGCGCTTGTTCCAGATCGGCAATAGTACGCGCCACCCTTTGTATACGGTGGAAGCTGCGAACCGAGAGGCCAAGCTTTACCACGCTTTGTTCCAAAAACACTAAATCAGCATCACTGATCCCGCTGAAGCGTTTCAATTGCTTTCCTGTGAGCTCGCTATTGAGCACGCCTGAACGGGCGAGTTGCAGCTCACGCGCCAGTTTGACCCGCTTGGCGATATCTTGGCTGGTTTCTGTTTGCGGCGCGGTTTGAGTCAAGGTGCCGGCGGGGAGTTTGGGCACTTCAATGGTTAAATCGAAACGGTCGAGAAATGGGCCCGAAAGCCGTGAAAGATAACGTTGAATTTGTTCTGGGCTCGATCTGTATTGGCTATCAATATCACCGCTCGGGCTGGGGTTCATCGCCGCGATCAATTGGAAGCGACTCAAAAATGTCAGCTTAGCGGCGGCGCGGGAAATCACCACTTCGCCGGTTTCCATCGGCTCGCGCAGGCAATCTAAGACTTTACGCGGAAATTCAGCCACTTCATCTAAAAACAGCACGCCACGGTGGGCGAGGGAAATTTCACCGGGTTTGGGAATACTGCCGCCACCCACGAGGGATATCGATGAACTCGTGTGGTGTGGCGAGCGAAAGGGTCGCTGCAAAAAATGCTGCGGCTTAATGTCGAGTCCGGCAACGGAATGAATCGCCGCCACTTCTAATGCTTCCTCATAATTAAGCGCAGGCAATAGCGCCATCATTCGGCTGGCAAGCATGGTTTTGCCCGTACCTGGCGGGCCAAGCATCAGGAGGTTATGGTTTCCCGCCGCGGCAATTTCGAGTGCTTGCTTGGCCTGATATTGGCCAATCACATCGCTCAGGCAAGTATGGGATTCGGGCGTCTCTTGGCTTATCCATTCTAATTGCGGCGCTAACGTCGGCAGTTGGTTTTGCCCCTGTAAATAGGCGGCCAGACTTTGAAGGTGCGAGCCAAACAACACATTGGGATAGCCGACTAACTCGGCATCGTGGCGATTATCCAGCGGCAATATCAAGGTATGATCTTGGCGCTTAGCGGCGATAATCGCTGGTAATAATCCTTGGCAATAACGTATGTGCCCAGACAGTGCCAGCTCACCGACAAACTCAAGATTTTTTAAGCTATTAGCTGGGATTTGTTCCGAGGCAGCCAATATGCCCACGGCTATGGGTAAATCGTAGCGGCCACCTTGTTTAGGTAAATCTGCTGGCGCGAGGTTAACGGTTATCCGCCGCATCGGAAACTCGAATCCTGCATTGATCAGCGCGCTGCGCACCCGCTCGCGGGCTTCTTTCACCGACGCTTCGGGTAATCCCACTAGATTAAATGCCGGTAAGCCGTTACTGAGATGCACTTCAACTGTGACTTGGGGAGCTTCGACCCCACAACTGGCTCGGGTATTGACGCAGGCAATCGCCATAAACAAATCCTTTTGTGGTTCATTTCGCGCAGAATTTGAGTGTAGCAGTAAATGGGATTATGGCTTCGCCATCGATGGGGATTACCGTTTGGTTGCACCAAACGGTGGGCTTTTGAGGTTAAGTTCAGGTTTGGTGTTAGATTCAAAGTCAAAGTCAAAGTCAAAGTCAAAGTAGTGGTGCTTCGCCCCACACCTGACCAAAAGGGGAACAACAGCAATCCCCTCTTGGATCTCCCTTGCCGTCCCTAGCGAAGTTACATGCATTAGATACTGGCCTTGGTCTTATGGATAAATGGCTATCGCTTCCGAAGGCAACGTCCCTGTACCTACGGAAGCTAGCCGAACATCCATGTTCGGACTCACGCCATTTATTCCAACGCCCCGCAGCAACTTCGCAGGGAATGGTGAACTTTGCTACAGTGATGAGTTTGTGCTCATAAAGTATGCATATTTCAATATTCTGTCACAGGGGGATATGTCTGTTATAATTCTATTATTTTGAATTTATAGCTTTTTATCTTTAGTTATGAATTGTAGCGGCATTTTCCAAGTGAAATACTTTTCCATATTCTGTTTTTAGCTTCTGGGCCTATAGGACCTAATTTCGAGATGTCATGAGACATTTCATATCTGACACCATTGGCAGATATAACTTCTAAATGCACTATTGTAAATTTTTCGTTATCTTCATTTTCAGGAAGCCGTTCATCATTGTTGTCATGTATTAATGTAAAAGTCTCTATCTGCCCAGGGCTAACAATAAACGGATGAACTTTATTTACTTTAATTACATCATATGAAGATGAATGCCTTAGTGGACCAAGTGGAGAGTCTCCAACTAATACAGATACTCCCTTTACATATAAGCTTTGTTCGCCCGTATTACTAAAGGAGTAGGTAAGCTCTCTTGTCATTGACGCGTCATTAACACCACCACCAAATTCACGACTAACGTAACAAAGTATCGCTTTTGTTCGTCGATGAAAATAAGCGAAATACCAAGTTAAAATAGAAAACACTAGCGCTGCCGAAGACAGTAAAATAGGTATTAAATCCTTTGAATCCATTTGGTTATCCTACCAGTTTTTAGTTGTTTAAATCATTTGTTGATTGGTATTTAAACAGCAGCACATTCTAAATGTCAGCCAATATTTTGATGCTATACCAGCATCAATCCTCTCGGTGTTTAATATAGCAATAGGTGAGGATAATCTAGGCTTTAAAGAAAGGAGAATCAAGCGTGTATAAAGTGAGAGAGTCTATAGTCTGTGCCATTCTAGCAAGACTAATATTTTACTTTTTCTATAAATAAAATTGGAAAATACTTCTTTTAAGCTCTAATTACTGGTCACAACGTTAAAGATGCAGAATACGCGACCCCCTCGGAGTTGCCGCAGGGCGAAATGACAAATTGCGTGAGTCTCGCCATGGATGGCGAACTAGCTTTCGCAGGTGCAGGGACGCATCCTTCGGAAGAGATAGCAAGTTTGGCAATGAGTACAAGGGGCTTTCAACTCCGTAGGGGGCGTCTTGGAGAATCCAAGGAGGATAGGACGAGCAGTCCTCCTTGGTCGGGTGTGGGTTGAAGACCCACGACCTTAGGCCACAAAACTGACCCATAAGAGAGTCAGCAACGACTCATAAATATTCTGCTACGGATCCACGCGATTTCTTTATACAGACAGGGTGTCGGAATAAATAGTCAGCATATAAAGTATACTTTGTATCATTTTGTGGTTTAATCGAAACATCTGCTGCTGGTTTTAGCAACATTTTGGGCGGCGATGCGGTAACAAGGTTGTGAATCGATAATAATAAAGTGACCTCTTGTGAAGGATGACATTTGAGGGAACATGGTCGAGGAGAACTCGCCTATGCGTTCGTGGATGTTAGCGTGTGTGTTTATCTGTACTGCGGGTTTTGGTGGGGCGGCTTGGGCAAAACTCGATGTTGTATTTTTTAATCCGGGGGCTGTCGATGACAGTTTTTGGGGGGACGTCGACCAATTGATGCTGGAGGCATCGACGACACTCGATATTAAGCTCGAAATCATTCATTCCGATCGCAATCATTTCAAGATGATCACCCAACTCGATGAGTTGTTAGCTTCCGCAAAAGTACTGCCCAATTACGTTATTCTGGTTAATGAAAAACAATCCGCGATAAAAATGCTGCAAGCGCTTTACTCCCATCCCATCTATGTGCAATTGATTTTAAACGATATCTCTATCGGCGAACGTGATGTTTTACTGCAAGATCCCCATTGGCAAGAATATCTATTACCCGCCATTATTCCCGATAATTACGCTATAGGTTCGGCGACCGCTAAAGGCTTAATGGACGACTTAGAGGGAAAGCAGGCTAAAGTTTTGTTGATTTCGGGCGATAAGTCGACGCCTGCTTCAGTGCTACGTACCCAAGGTGCCAGCGATTATTTCTTTATGCAGCCCAATGCCACTCTGACTCAAACGGTTTATGGCCAATGGAGTGACGCAGTAGCTTATGGTCAAGCGCTCACTCTGCTGAACCGTTATCCCGATCTAAACGTGATTTGGACCGCCAGTGATCGTATGGCGATTGGAGTGCTTAAAGCATTGAAGGAAAAAGGCTTAGTCTCGGGTAAAGATGTATTTGTCAGTACGATCAATACGTCACCTGAGATTTTACAGCTTTGTCGCCAACACGCGGTGAGCATTATTGGTGGCGGGCACTTTATGGCTGGCGCGTTAGCTTTGGTCGAGTTGAAATATTATCAGCAGCATAAGCACTATATTCCCTATGACAATGTCACCTTGTTCGGCGTTTTACTGCCTGATTCGGCATTTTATCAAATGTTAGTTGCTCGGGATTGGCCACAGATTTTCCAGTCTCAGATTTTGAATAAGTTGCCCTTCAAGGCGTAATAACGGGTGTACATGAAGCATCGAAATCATTCTATTAGCCATAAGATGACGCTGACCATTATCGGGGTGAGCTCATTTTTTGCAGTGTTAACTATGCTGGTGCAGTTGATTTGGAACTATCAGGATAGTATCGACAATGCCACGTCGGATATCCGCGAGTATTCAGAATCTATTCTGCCGAGCGTGGCGAAGTCGCTGTGGGACGTTGACCGCAGCCTGCTATCTGATTTGCTCTCTGGTTTAGGAATGATGCCGTTAGTGTCGAGCGTGCATTTAGACAGTATCGACGGTGTCACTATGCAGCTGGGTAAACCGCTTTTAACCGACGACGAGTCGCAAACCCTGTTTCATTATCCTGTGACTTATCAAGATCAGCTGATCGCAACCTTAACCGTAGGCTTAGACACCAACCAGCTTTACTACGAGCTGTGGCGGCAGTTGATTTTTATTGTGCTCGGCAATGGCTTAAAGACCCTGCTGATGATCTATTTGATCTTGACCTTAGTGCGACTCATGGTGACGGATAGATTGTCGGCATTGGAAGATTTTACTAATAAAATCAATCTAAAATCCCTAAAAAAGTTATCTGTGCCCGAGACGGTGACCGCCAGTCCTGACGAGATTGCCCATGTGGCATTGTCGCTTAAGGCCATGTATCAAAGGATACGCAACGACCTCGCTATCAATAAACGCCATCAACGTGCGTTACAGCAACAGCAGCATTTATTGTCAGACTTAGTGAAAGAGCGGACCAAAGAACTGGATTGGCAGTCGCAGTCGAATCAATTACTGGCAGAGATTTCGTTGCAATTTTTGAGTATCGACACCTGCAATGTAGATAAAACCTTAACTGAGGTGTGCCACAAAATCGGTCAGTTGTTTGATGTTGAAAGGGTGAGTATTCTCGAATTTAATCAACAGCATGCCTATTACCGCAGTTTTTGGACCAGCGATTTACATGCTAACAAGGTCCAAGGGATTTCGGTGGACAACATTACTCAGCTTGCTAAAAAATTCGAAACTGAATCGACCTTAGTGATTGAGGATCTTGAGGCGTTAAAAGCATTGTCACCGCAGGAATATGAGGTGATGAAATCCGTGGGCATTTGCTCTATTGCTGCCTTTGCGATTAAAAATGCCGGAGAGTTATTGGGATTACTCTCGCTGTCGACGGTGTCGCGGCCCTTGAATTGGAACGCCCAGAAAAAAAATATGCTGACTCAGTTTGCCTCCGCATTGAACGAGTTACTGCTGCGCGAGCAAAAAGAGCGGCAGATGATAGTGCTGCAACAAGCGCTGGTTTCTGCCAATACTCAATTGAAAGAAATGGCCGAAACCGATGAGTTAACGGGCTTAGCCAATAGACGCCCCTTTACCGAAAGATTAGAAGCCGTGCTGCAAGCGGATATCCCTGCGGGACTGTTTATGTTGGACGTCGATTATTTCAAATCCTACAATGACACTTACGGTCATCTCGAAGGCGATGTCGTGCTTAAACGCGTGGCGGATGCCTTAGCGCAGTGCGATATCCTGCCGCACAATGCTTTGTTGGCGCGCATCGGGGGCGAAGAGTTTGCCTTAGTTGTTGAGCACGTAACGCCGGCACAGTTAACGGCCATTGCCACGCAGCTGTGTTATCTCGTCGAGCAACTCAATATTCCCCATCAAGCATCGCCGTTGGCTGTGGTGACGATTAGTATTGGCAGCGTGTTTTTGCCATTAGATAAGGTCTCGGGGCTTAAGATGGCCGACGTGTTACGCCGCGCCGATGTTTGCCTCTATCGCGCTAAGGATAAAGGTCGCAATAGAGTTGAGGTTGAGGCATGTAACACAAGGACGTATTGAGTAAGTTTTTTCTAGTTTACTAAATGAGCCGCTAAATTTAGGAGTTAACCCGTTATGAGAAGCGACTAACCACAAGGTCAGTGTCAAGAGCTTATAAGCTGCTCTCCCTCCCTATTTTTTGCGCTTATCATCCTGGTTAACTAATTTTTGTAGATGAGCCTGGTATAGAACTACCAACTGCTTAGTATCACGTAACTGCTTAACTCTATAGTTAAACTCTTTTTTAATTAGTGCACTTTCAGGAGAGCGTTTCGAAATCAACATGTAAAAAGGCTCCTGTAGATTCGTAGGCGAAGGGTTTGAAGTTAATGAGCTGGGCATAGGCCCATCATGATTCAGTGCAAGTGTACCTGCTATAATCTGTCTCCTTGCGAGAAAAAAATGACACCTATGCTTGATAAGCATTTGGGGCAAAATCCGTAACGAGCTAATTTCACTAATTGGTGTGTCTTTTCTCCAGCCAAAGTTGGTGTAATTAAAGCCATTAATCCCGCAGACGGTACCAAATTTCGCGAGCTGATTGATATCATCTACATGAAATTGCGGGCCAAAATCGGCCTTAAGATAAAAATAACTCGGGGTGAGGTAATAATAAGCATCAGATGGGATATAATCTCTCATACGTTGTGGATCTAGCGATGCGCTCATAGCGCCATCGATATTGCCATCCAACACGTCTTTTAAACAACGTCGCCAAGGTAATGCCACCACTTCATAGTTAATTCCTATGGGCTTAAATGTACGTGCTAGTAAATCAATATCATAGCCGCCAAGTTCGGTAGTTTTCATGCCATTTAGTCGCACAAAATAATTGAATGGTGGGTATTCTGTGTCTTCGACACAGAAGCGTAATTTCGAACTTGGATGTGCAGCTGTGCCATATGCGGGCAGCGAGAGCAGAGTCACGCATAGGTTAAAAATGAGCAGATATAATAAACGTATCATGAGATTGAAACCTCTCGTATCTTTTAATGAGTGTAGCAAAGCGGCAACAATTAATTTACCTCGTTGAACTTTTGTCGAACTAAGTAAACTTGGTATTCGGCATGAGAATATTTTATTCAGCTGACACGCGAGCAATAAAGCGCGGGTTGGTCCTAGTTAGTCCAGTGTTAAATGAAAGGTGTTACATGAGTCTGTTTGATAACGTGATGATTATTTTGTGCCTAATCGGCGCGAGTTGTTTCTTCTCTATGTCAGAAATTGCACTTGCCGCTTCACGTAAAATCCGTTTACGTCAGTTGGCCGATGAGGGCGATGCCCGTGCCGAAAAAGTGCTGCAGTTACAAGCCGTTCCCGGCAGTTTTTTTACTGTGGTACAAATCGGTCTTAATGCCGTTGCCATCATGGGTGGTATCGTCGGTGAGTCGGCATTTCGGCCTTATTTCTATGAATTACTGTCGCCTTTGCTGACCGAGCCTTGGTTGAGCCAAATGAGCTTTGTTTTATCCTTTATTGTCGTCACCAGTGCCTTTATTCTGGTGGCCGATTTGATGCCAAAACGCATTGCCATGGCGATGCCTGAGCCTGTCGCGTTGGCCGTTGTTGGGCCTATGTCTTTCTGTATCGTGCTACTGCGTCCATTAGTGTGGTTTTTCAATGGCATGGCGAGCGGCATCTTTAAACTGCTGCAAATCCCAACCGTGCGTAACGATGCCATCACCTCTGACGACATTTATGCCGTGATGAATGCGGGCGCCGAAGCTGGGGTGTTAGATCGCGGTGATCAACAGATGATGGAAAATGTGTTTGAAATGCAAACCGTTTCTGTGACTTCTGCCATGACGGCCCGTGAAAGCTTAGTGTACTTTTTACTGCAAGATAGCGAAGAAGATATCAAGCGTAAGATTTCTGAAGATCCCCACACTAAGTTCCTCGTCTGCGATGGTCAGTTAGATATGATCAAAGGTTTTGTGGATGCAAAAGAGCTGCTGATCCGAGTGATTAACGGTGAGAATATTACCTTAAAAGGCAGTAACTTAGTCCACACTTCGCTGATAATTCCTGATACTTTGAGCCTATCTGAGGCAATGGAATACTTTAAGAATAGTCGCGCCGATTTTGCCGTGGTCATGAACGAATATGCCTTAGTGGTCGGGATTGTTACGACCAACGATTTGCAGCGCGCGGTAATGGGTGCTTGGTCATTGCACGAGAGCGAAGAGCAGATCATCGCCCGTGATAGCAACTCTTGGTTAGTAGATGGGGTAACACCTATTACTGACGTGATGCGCGCCTTCGGCATCGAAGAATTCCCGCACAATCAGAACTACGAAACTATTGCCGGTTTTATGATGTATATGCTGCGTAAAATCCCTAAGCGTACGGATTTCGTGAACTATGCGGGCTATAAATTTGAGGTGGTCGATATCGATTCTTACAAGGTCGATCAGCTATTGGTTACGCGCATCGATCCTATCGATAAGCTCAACTCACCGGATGTTTAAATCACATCCAAAAATGCATTAACGATGGGATCGTCGAGCCGTTTTACTTTGCAGCAGCACCCTAACTCGAACGGTGGAATCGCAACCGGCGACGAGAGCAGCTGAATGCGATCCCGCACTGGGCTGTTATTGATTACCACTTCTGGGCTCATGCTCACGCCGCAGCCTAACGCCACCATAGAGGCGATCGCTTCTTGGCCTGACACTTGGGCGTAAATATTTGGGCTGATGCCCATTTGTTTGAACCAGTTATCGGCGCGGCGACGTCCGGGGCCATGGTCGGGAATAATAAAGGGCACGCTCGACCAATCGATGGGCGTTTGGGAAATTTGCTGCTGCACCGCGCAACGTATGGTCGGGGCGATAATCGATAGCGGCACATCGTCTATTTTGGCAAAGTGTAAGCTGCTGGGAAACGGATCGGGCAGGGCGGCGATGGCGATATCGGCGCGATTCTGCTGCACTTCTGCCAGCGCGTTCGCCGCATCTCCCGTGGTTAAGGCGATTTCGACGAAGGGATGTTCTTGGCGGAATAAATCCAATAAACCCGGTAAATGACTGTAGGCAGCGGTGACCGAGCAATACAGATTTAACCGACCGCGCAGCACATCCTGCTTGAGATCGATACTGTGCTTGAGCGTGCTCCAATGGTTCAAGGTCTGCTCGGCGAACCGTTTAAATTCGTGTCCTGCGTGGGTTAAGGTCACGCTGCGATTATCCCGCTCTAACAGCTTAGCGTTCACTTCCTCTTCTAATCTTTGCAGGGCTCGGCTTAAGGTCGATGGGCTCACATGCATCTGCTCCGCTGTCTTGGCGAAGTGCAAACTGTCACATAAGTGCAGGTACAATTTGAGGGTACGAATATCCATGATCTTATCCTGTTTAGTCTGAACTTGAGCCTTGGCTTGAGTGATGGCGTGATTGGGGACCGCATATTGGCGCCGATGTTACTGCTCATGATTGCAGTTGACGTTGCGCAGAATGCAATATGAAGTTCCGAATATATCATTTTAAGCAATGATAAGCATGGGTTATAGTGATTTCAATCACAACCAAGCCGTAACATTATGTTAGTTTGGTTGCGTCCAAAATTTCTGACTTATAGGTGGTATATCAGATGGCTAACTATTTTAACTCTCTGAATTTACGTCAACAATTAGCACAGCTTGGCCAATGTCGTTTCATGGATCGTTCTGAGTTTAGCGACGGCTGTAACTATATCAAAGATTGGAATATTGTTATTTTAGGTTGTGGTGCTCAAGGTCTTAACCAAGGCTTGAACATGCGTGATTCGGGTCTGAATATCTCTTTTGCCCTGCGTCCTGAAGCGATTGAACAGAAACGTGCCTCATGGCAAAAAGCGACTGACAACGGTTTCCGTGTCGGTACGTTTGAAGAATTAATCCCCGCGGCGGATCTGGTGCTTAACCTGACGCCGGACAAACAGCATTCCAACGTGGTTAACGCGGTTATGCCACTGATGAAGCAAGGTTCTACCTTGTCTTACTCACACGGCTTCAACATTGTTGAAGAGGGCATGCAAGTTCGTCCCGATATCACTGTGGTGATGGTTGCGCCTAAGTGCCCTGGCACTGAAGTGCGTGAAGAATACAAACGTGGTTTTGGTGTACCTACCCTTATAGCGGTTCACCCAGAAAATGATCCGGACGGTGACGGCTTAGAGATTGCTAAAGCCTACGCTAGCGCAACGGGTGGCGACAGAGCTGGTGTTTTACTGTCGTCTTTCATCGCCGAAGTGAAGTCGGATCTAATGGGCGAGCAGACCATTCTGTGCGGTATGTTGCAGACGGGTGCCATCTTAGGTTACGAGAAAATGATCGCCGATGGTGTTGAACCAGGCTACGCGGCCAAGCTTATCCAGCAAGGTTGGGAAACGGTCACTGAAGCGTTGAAACACGGCGGCATCACTAACATGATGGACCGTTTGTCTAATCCAGCCAAGATTAAAGCATTTGAAATTGCAGAAGATTTAAAAGAAATCCTCCAGCCATTATTTGAAAAGCACATGGATGACATCATCAGCGGCGAATTCTCTCGCACTATGATGGAAGACTGGGCGAACGATGATGCGAACCTACTTCGTTGGAGAGCCGAAACTGGCGAAACAGGTTTCGAAAATGCACCCGTATCGAGCGAGCATATCGACGAACAAACCTATTTCGATAAAGGTATTTTCCTTGTCGCTATGATCAAAGCGGGTGTGGAACTGGCGTTCGACACTATGGTGTCTGCGGGTATCGTGGAAGAGTCGGCTTATTACGAGTCACTGCACGAAACCCCACTTATCGCCAACACGATTGCCCGTAAGCGTTTGTACGAAATGAACGTGGTGATTTCAGACACGGCCGAATACGGTTGCTACCTGTTCAATCACGCCGCCGTGCCTATGCTGCGCGATTACGTTAATGCCATGTCACCTGAGTATTTAGGTGCTGGCCTGAAAGACAGCGCAACCGGTGTCGACAACCTAACGCTAATCGCAGTTAACGAAGCGATTCGTGAAACAGCAGTGGAATATGTTGGCGCTGAACTTCGCGGTTACATGACTGATATGAAGAGCATTGTTGAGGCTTAATTGAGCGTTAATTAAGCCAAACATTGGGGGAGAGGGTTGAGACTCAAAGGACTTGGGTCTCAGTTCAGTTCCCAAGCAACCTCAGAGACTGAAACGCGCATCTTGAGTTTGCTTAGTGATGAATCAGCTTAGTGATAAATCAGTTAGTGAGAAACAAATTTTTTCCTGTTCAGTGGGTTGTCGAGCGGGCAAAAACGACATTGTTAGTGAGTGAAGAGTTAGTGAGTGAATCTTCAGTGAGCGTTCGATGGTGAATGTGCGTTCAGTGAATGAATCCTGCGGTAGGTGAATCGCGCCGACTGAGGATCAACAGTTAACGTTTTACTTTGTTGTTTTGCATTGTCTCGGCAGGGAAGCTGAATTTTTTTTGACAAAAGATATTTTTTATTGTGTTTGGCTGTCGCTTTATGGTAAAGCTAATAGCTCGCGGTAGGGCAAAGTCCAAAGCGAAACTAACTTTAATGCAATATCCCAATTTTAGAAACACCGATTAGGAATCCATATTGATGTTTAACCAAGCTGCCAAGCTCATTCTCGTGATTATTACCGTCGTGATTATTAAATCACAGCGGGGGCGGCGCATGGCGAACTGATAGACCTAAAAGGTTAGAAGTTTCGAAAGAACCCCCCGCTCCGAAAGGACCGGGGGGTTCTTCGTTTTAGGGCCTAGAGCAAGGTCCTAAGCTTCGAAAGAGTAAAAAATTAGCGTCGATTTTCAGCAATTCAGGACTAACGTAGCGAGAGAGAATATGGAACCAGGGCAGATGATCAGAGGCGCAGACGCGGTAATTAAAGTGTTAGCAGCACATGGAGTCACCACAGTGTTTGGTTACCCAGGTGGTGCCATTATGCCAATCTACGATGCCCTCTATGGCAGCCCTGTCGAACATCTGCTCAGCCGTCACGAACAAGGCGCCGCCTTTGCCGCCGTAGGATACGCCAGAGCCAGCGGTAAAACTGGCGTGTGCTTTGCGACCTCAGGCCCTGGCGCGACTAACCTGATCACTTCCTTAGCCGATGCCCTGTTAGATTCTGTGCCTATGGTGGCCATCACAGGCCAAGTTTCTACCGCCGTTATCGGCACCGACGCCTTTCAAGAAATCGACGTGCTGGGCATGTCACTGAGCTGCACTAAGCACAGTTTTATGGTGACAGACGTCAACGAGCTGATCCCAACCTTGTATCAAGCCTTCGAAATCGCTGCATCCGGTCGCCCTGGCCCTGTGCTGGTGGATATCCCGAAGGATATCCAAATCGCCCAATTGGAATATCGCACCCCTTTGCTGGCTGTGATGAACGAACCCCAAGCCGAAATGAGTGATATCGACGCTGCCCGTGCACTGTTGGCTGAGGCTAAACAGCCTATGTTGTATGTCGGCGGTGGTGTCGGCATGGCGGGCGCGGTCGATCAACTGCGTGAGTTTATTAAAGTAACGGGCATACCTTCGGTCGCGACCTTGAAAGGGCTGGGCAGTATCGCCCACGGCACACCAGGTTACTTAGGCATGTTAGGCATGCATGGCGGCAAGGCCGCTAATTTAGCGGTACAGGATTGCGATTTGCTGATCGTGGTGGGTGCCCGTTTCGACGACCGAGTCACTGGCCGTTTAGCGAGCTTTGCCGACAAGGCCAAAGTGATCCATTTAGATATCGACGCCGCCGAACTGGGCAAACTGCGTATGCCTGAGGTGGCGATCGCCGGTGACTTACGCCAAATCCTACCCGCCTTAGCCATGCCGATAAACATCACACCTTGGCAGACCGAGGTGGAGCATTTATCCCGTAAGCATCAATGGGATTATCAACACCCCGGTAGTTTGATCTATGCGCCTGCGCTGCTGCGCCGCTTAGCCAATAAATTACCCGAAGACAGCGTAGTGTGCTGCGATGTGGGTCAGCATCAAATGTGGGTGGCCCAGCATATGTGGTTCCGCCGTCCAGAAGATCATCTGTCCAGCGCGGGCTTAGGCACTATGGGCTTTGGCTTACCCGCCGCCATTGGTGCGCAAGTGGCGCGTCCCGATGCCACTGTAGTGACTGTGTCTGGCGATGGTTCTTTTATGATGAATGTGCAGGAACTGACCACCATCAAACGCCGCAAGCTGCCAGTGAAAATCGTGCTGGTTGATAACCAAAAGCTTGGCATGGTGAAACAGTGGCAACAGCTATTTTTTGAAGAGCGCTACAGTGAAACGGATTTATCCGATAACCCAGATTTTGTTTTATTGGCCTCCGCCTTTGATATCCCCGGCCGCACGATTTTCTCTTCCGACGAAGTGGAAGAAGCCTTAACCGAAATGTTAGCGGCTAAGGGCCCGTATTTATTACACGTTGCAATCGACGATGCTTTTAACGTTTGGCCACTGGTGCCCCCCGGCGCATCAAACAGCGATATGATGGACGAAATGGAGAAACAAACATGATCCACTCTCTGGAATTAACGGTTCAACAACGCCCCGAAGTGCTTGAGCGTGTTTTGCGCGTGACTCGCCACCGTGGTTTTACGATTACCCAAATGCAGATGCGCATGAATGACGATGCGAGCCTGTCGCTGGATATGGAAGTCGATAGCGAACGTGCCATCGAACTGTTAAGTAATCAGCTGAATAAACTGATTGATGTGACTCAATGTAAGGTATTGTTACCGCTGAGCTTGCAACAAACGGTGAATGCTTAAGGCCTTGCTTAGGTGCATTTTAGTCCCTGATGTTGAGTGACTATGAGTGCCAGATATTGAGGGGAATGCAGCACGTGCAGCATTCGCCATGTGAATTAAGAATACGATTTTCGATTTGAGATAAAGGATACAGTCAATGCCAAAGTTACGATCAGCTACCAGTACCGAAGGCCGCAATATGGCGGGTGCACGTGCGTTATGGCGCGCCACAGGGGTGAAAGACAATGATTTTGGTAAGCCAATTATCGCTATTGCTAACTCCTTTACTCAGTTTGTACCGGGCCACGTGCACTTAAAAGATATGGGCTCACTCGTCGCGAGCGCCATTGAAGAAGCGGGCGGTATCGCAAAAGAATTCAATACCATTGCAGTCGATGACGGTATCGCCATGGGCCACGGCGGCATGCTTTACAGTCTGCCATCGCGTGAACTTATCGCCGACAGTGTGGAATACATGGTTAACGCCCACTGCGCCGATGCCTTAGTGTGTATCTCCAACTGCGACAAGATCACCCCCGGCATGTTGATGGCGGCGCTGCGCCTCAATATTCCCGTAGTGTTTGTGTCTGGTGGACCGATGGAAGCGGGTAAAACTAAGTTGTCGGATAAACTCATCAAACTCGATTTAGTCGATGCTATGGTGGCGGGCGCCGACTCGAACGTGAGCGATGAAGACAGTGCCAAAATCGAGCGTAGCGCGTGCCCAACCTGCGGTTCTTGCTCTGGTATGTTTACCGCCAACTCAATGAACTGTTTAACCGAAGCGCTAGGATTATCGCTGCCGGGTAACGGCTCTATGCTGGCAACCCACGCCGATCGCCGCGAGCTGTTTTTAGAAGCGGGCCGCCGCGTGATGGCGCTGGCAAAACGTTATTATCATCAAGATGATGAATCAGCATTACCACGTAATATCGCGAACTTTAAAGCCTTCGAAAATGCCATGACCTTAGATATCGCCATGGGCGGTTCATCTAACACCGTATTGCATTTATTGGCCGCCGCGCAGGAAGCCGATGTTGATTTTACCATGGCGGATATCGACCGTATGTCGCGCCTTGTGCCGCACCTTTGTAAGGTTGCGCCATCGACGCCTAAATACCATATGGAAGACGTGCACCGTGCGGGCGGCGTGATGGGGATTTTAGGCGAACTCGACAGAGCCGGATTACTGCATACCGATGTGTTCCATGTGGCGGCCGATAATGACGGCACGCCGGGCAGCGGGACCTTGAAATCGGTATTGGCCCAGTACGATGTGATGCAGACGCAAGATGAAAAAGTAAAACATTTCTTTATGGCGGGGCCTGCGGGTATTCCGACCACTAAAGCCTTTAGCCAAGATTGTCGCTGGCCGTCACTGGATAACGACAGACAAGAAGGCTGTATCCGTAGCCGTGAGTTTGCTTTCAGCCAAGAAGGTGGCCTTGCCGTATTGTCGGGCAACGTGGCCGAGAACGGTTGTATCGTTAAAACGGCGGGCGTGGATGAATCGAATCTGACCTTTGTTGGCTCGGCGCGCGTCTATGAAAGCCAAGATGACGCCGTGGCGGGTATCTTAGGCGGCGAAGTGGTGGCGGGTGATGTGGTTGTTATCCGTTATGAAGGCCCGAAAGGCGGCCCGGGTATGCAAGAAATGTTGTACCCAACCAGTTACTTAAAATCTCGTGGCTTAGGCAAGGCCTGTGCGCTGATCACCGACGGTCGTTTCTCAGGTGGCACTTCAGGTTTATCTATCGGTCACGTTTCACCCGAAGCGGCTGCGGGTGGCACAATCGCCTTGATTGAAAATGGTGATCGCATCGAAATCGATATCCCCAAGCGCAGCATCAAGCTGGCGATAAGCGATGTTGAACTCAATGCTCGCCGCGAAAAAATGCACAGTCTTGGCCCAATGGCGTGGAAACCTATAGGTCGCCAACGTTATGTATCACTCGCGCTTAAGGCCTACGCCATGCTCGCCACCAGTGCCGACAAGGGCGCGGTGCGCGATCGCAGTAAACTGGAGGACTAATATGTTGCCACTTGCATCGCAAGCTCGGACGGATTTAGCACATTTTCAGTTGGCACAAAGCTATCTGCAAAAAATCCTGTTGTCATCTGTGTATGACATAGCGAAAGTGACGCCGCTTTCAAGCATGAACAAGTTATCGGCGCGTTTAGGTTGTCAGGTATTTTTGAAGCGCGAAGATATGCAGCCAGTGCATTCCTTCAAGTTACGCGGTGCCTATAACCGTATCGCCCAGCTGACGAAAGAAGAATGTCAACGCGGTGTGGTGTGTGCTTCGGCAGGCAATCATGCTCAGGGTGTGGCGATGTCGGCGGCGAGTCGCGGTGTGGATGCTGTGATTGTGATGCCCGAGACAACGCCCGATATCAAAGTCGATGCGGTGCGCCGTTTAGGGGGCAACGTGGTATTGCACGGCCAAGCTTTTGATCAAGCCAATGGCTTTGCGATGGCGATGGCTAAAGAAGAGGGCCGAGTCTATATCGCGCCCTTCGATGATGAAGCGGTGATCGCAGGTCAAGGCACCATTGCCCAAGAGATGTTGCAGCAGCAGCGCGATCTTGAAGTGGTATTTGTGCCCGTGGGCGGCGGCGGTTTAATCGCGGGTATTGCAGCCTATTACAAGGCGGTGATGCCGCAGGTGAAAATTGTCGGTGTCGAGCCCGAAGACGCCGCTTGTTTAAAGGCGGCGATGGAAGCGGGCGAGCCGGTGACACTGGCGCAAGTCGGTTTATTTGCCGACGGTGTGGCGGTAAAGCGTATCGGCACTGAGCCATTTCGAGTCGCCAAACTGTATGTTGATGAAGTGGTCACCGTCACCTCGGATGAAATCTGCGCTGCGGTGAAAGATATCTTCGAAGATACCCGTGCGATTGCTGAACCGGCTGGGGCTTTGTCCTTAGCTGGGCTTAAAAAATATGTCAGCGCTAATGCGAGTGGCGACAGCGGTAAAGGCGAGAAAGTCGCCGCAATTTTGAGTGGTGCGAATGTGAATTTCCACAGTCTGCGTTATGTGTCGGAACGCTGCGAACTCGGTGAGCAAAAAGAAGCAGTATTGGCAGTGAAAGTCCCTGAACGTCCGGGAAGTTTCTTAAAATTCTGTGAGTTACTCGATAAGCGGGTGATGACAGAGTTCAACTATCGTTTCAGTAGTCGCGATCTGGCCGTGGTGTTTGCTGGCATTCGCTTAAGCCGAGGCCAAGGCGAGCTTGAACAAATCATCGCTACCTTAGAGGCTAACGATTTTGAAGTGCAGGATTTATCCGGCGATGAAACCGCGAAATTGCATGTGCGCTACATGGTCGGCGGTCATCCACCTGAACCTTTAGAAGAGCGTTTGTTTAGCTTCGAATTCCCTGAACATCCCGGTGCGCTGCTGAAGTTTTTAACTACCTTGCAGAGCAAATGGAACATTAGTCTGTTCCATTATCGCAACCACGGCGCGGCCTTTGGCCGAGTGCTGGCTGGGTTTGAAGTGCCCGCGAGTGATGCTTTGCCGTTCCAACAGTTTTTAACTGAGTTGGGTTTCGTCTATCAAGAGGAAACCCAAAGTCCTGCCTATCAGCTGTTTTTAAATGCGGGTAACGGCAACAAAGTCTTATAGGGTTTGCGGTGATGCACGTAGCTTAGATCGACGCGATGACATGTTAGGCAAAGTTAGGCACAAGTTAAGTCAAAGTTAGGCTAAAGGAGGGGCGCACATGCGCCCTTTTTTGTGGTAGTTTTGTAGACTTAATACTCTAGCCGCCGATTAATACGTCACAGTTAAGTTACTGACTTAACCCGTTAACGATTAACTGGCAGTTTCTTAAAACAGAACGGCTAACGAATAACAACGAGACCTCGACCTGCACGCATTAAGGAGACATGATGTTACCAGCACCGCGTTTTACCGCTTTTAATCCTCCTCGCCGTATTTTGATGGGCCCAGGCCCGTCGGATGTTTATCCCGAAGTGCTTGCGGCGCAGTCCAGACCGACAATTGGCCACTTAGATCCGCTATTTGTCGGCATGATGGATGAGCTTAAGAGCCTGATCCAATACGCCTTCCAAACTAAAAACGAAATGACCATGGCAGTCTCTGCGCCGGGCAGTGCGGGCATGGAAACCTGTTTCGTAAACTTAGTCGAGCCGGGTGAGAAGGTTATTGTCTGTCGTAACGGTGTGTTTGGTGAGCGTATGCGCCAAAACGTCGAGCGCGTGGGCGCCATTGCAGTGCTGGTGGACAATGAGTGGGGCGCACCTGTCGACCCTGCTGCGGTTGAAGCTGCGCTGAAAGCCAATCCCGATGCCAAGTTTTTAGCCTTTGTGCACGCCGAAACCTCTACTGGTGCATTGTCCGATGCCAAGACCTTGTGTGCATTAGCCAAAACCTATGGTTGCTTGAGCATAGTCGATGCTGTGACTTCCCTTGGCGGCGTCGAGTTAAGAGTCGATGAATGGGGCATAGATGCTATTTATTCTGGCAGTCAAAAGTGCCTCTCCTGTGTACCGGGTTTATCGCCCGTGTCTTTCTCGAGCGCAGCGGTAGAAAAACTCAAGAATCGTAAAACTCCTGTGCAAAGTTGGTTCCTCGATCAAAGTCTAGTGATGGCCTATTGGACCAGCGCGGGCGGCAAACGCAGTTATCATCACACTGCGCCAGTGAATGCCCTGTATGCACTGCATGAATCCCTGCGTATGTTGGCGGCCGAAGGTTTAGAGAATGCGTGGCAACGCCATCACGAAATGCATTTAGTGCTGCGTGCTGGGCTGGAAAAGTTAGGGCTTAACTTTGTAGTGGCCGAAGATTATCGCCTACCGCAGCTGAATACGGTTTATATCCCCGCAGGTGTGGATGATGCTGCAGTGCGCACTCGTTTGCTGAAGGATTACAACCTCGAAATCGGCGCAGGCCTTGGCGCCCTTGCGGGTAAAGCATGGCGTATCGGTCTAATGGGCTTTGGTGCCCGCCGTGAGAATGTTTCTTTATGCCTCAAGGCATTAGAAGAAGTGTTGAACTAATATGCCAAGATTACGCCTTGCCCTTTGCGGCCTAATGATCGCTCTGCTCAGTGCCTGCTCGGTGAACAATACCAGCAATGCGTCCTGCGATTTTGTACGTGGAACCAACAATAATCAAAGTATGCGTGAGGCGAGCGGCCACGATACGGGCAGCGCCGATGAGCGACAAAAAGATGTTGGTATCGGCTTCTTGAGTGTCATCTTTGGCGGCATCAGCCGAGCTCTTTCTTCCGATGATTCATCGGATGGAAAATGCGTGTAACGCTGTGAGTGTTAGTTGTCTTTGAAATATTGAAAATCCCCGCAATGCGGGGATTTTTTAATTTTGTTAATAAAGTCACTTTTGGCAGCAGGTGATATTGATTAAGCACTGTCATTCCAGTGACACGCCGTGAATATGTCCCTATAGGCTCGACGGCGGCATCCATGCCGCCAACGGTCACTTCCACGATAGTGCTTAATCCCGTTAAGCCTTCGGTATGCATTATACTTTGCCTAGTTTCAGGATGTTTTTAGCCGTCAATCCCACAATACTTTCGAGCGAGAATTTAGCTTTTGGGAACCGAAATGTGACTATTCCTAGAATCTAACTGTGCTTATTAAATTTATATCGCGCTAAAAATATCTTATGGTCTCGGAATAAAGTGAAAAAATCACCATTTGAATATTCACAGATAGACCCGTGATAGACAAGGTGATAATATTTATGTCCATTAGTTTATAAGGATATTAGTATAATGAACAAAGCCTTACCGCTTATTTTTGTCATGTGTGCTTCTCTAACAACCGCTTGTGCAACTGTCAATAAGAAACAAGTCGTCACCACTGCGCAACCTGCTGCAGCAATAAGCGCGACACAAACGGAAGTGGCCTTAAATACCAAGTTATTAAAACGCAAAGTTGCCATTGGCCGATTCACTAATGAGACCACGTACGGTCAAGGCTTTTTCATTGATGAAGACAATAATCGTATCGGTAAGCAAGCAATGGATATTTTGTCTTCGAAACTATTTCAAACGGGCAAGTTTATTATGCTCGAAAGAGCAGATCTTGGAAAAATTGAAAAAGAGCTTGCGATGGGAGGGAACTCAACACTTAAAAATGCAGCAGATTATCTGATCGTAGGTTCTATCACCGAGTTTGGCCGTAAAGAAGTTAGCGATGTAGGTATTTTTTCAAGAGTAAAAAAACAAGAAGCAAATGCTAAAGTGAACATCCGCATTGTAGATGTTGCAACGGGTCTAATCATCTACTCTGAAGAAGGTAAAGGTATCGCCTATTCAGAAGCTGGCTCTGTGATGGGCGTGGGTGACAAGGCTGGCTATGATAGCTCGCTGAACGATAAAGTGTTAGATGTTGCGATCACTAATCTTGCCTCAAATATCATTGAAAACATGTTAGACAAACCTTGGCAGTCATATATTTTATCTTATGAAGAAGGTAGCTTAATTATCTCTGGAGGAAGTTCGCAAAACATCACACCTGGTACCCTATTTGAGATCATCAAAGAAGGTAACAAAGTAAAAAACCCACAAACAGGTATGTTCATTACATTACCAGGCAAAGCAATTGGGACCATTGAAGTGACTGCTTCATTTGGTAATACACCGGAGTCAGAAGTGTCTTTTGGTACAATAGTCAGTGGCAATCTTGATCAATATATAAAAGCTCAAGATTACACGGGCTTATTTATTCAAGAAATGAAATAAGGATTCGTGATGAATTTAATTAAATTGCTTATCGTCAGTGCAGCCTTATTTACTGTATCTGGATGCGGGTATAACAGCGGTGTAAAATCAGAAGCTTCTGCGTCATATTTATATTTTACCGGCACGGCTGAGGGTGTTGATGTATCTATTGATAATGTGCATGCATTCACGGTTACTAAAACTGGCATTGCAAACCAATACCGTATTTTACCAGGAAAACATCTTATCGTAATCACACGAAATAATCAGGTCATCGTTAAACGTGAGCTTTTGCTTGGCGATGGTCATGAAAAAGAAATTTATGTCCCTTAATAATACGGAAATAGCTTTGATGAAAATGAAATTAGTCAGTTTACTTGGGTTTATTATTTTATTAAGTGGTTGCTCAGCAACCCAAAAACCGATGTACGAATATGGTAATTATTCGGAAAGTTTTTACGCGTTAAAACGTGATGCGGGTGATGAAAACGCTTTGAAATGGAAATCGTCATTAGAAAATATTATCACTAAATCTGGTGAGAAATCAATGCGCGTACCGCCTGGAGTATATGCCAACTTAGGCTTTATTCACCTACAAGCAAACGATAGTAATAAAGCGGTTGAGTACTTTGAGCTTGAGAAAAAGCTCTACCCAGAAGCTGAAGTATTTATGAATAACCTGATAAAAAAAGCTAACGCGCAAGGATAAGTGCAATGTCTCTGTTTAATTTATTTAAACCAGTTTTAGTGATCGTTTTTGCTTCTACATTGCTGACGGCCTGTGTTTCACCAACTTATGTGACAAAAGGCACTGAGTTTCCTGGAATGTACACCGAAAAACCAAAATCATTATTGATCATGCCACCAATCAATTTGAGTACAGCTGCTGACGCAAAGGATTACTACTCAACCACAGTTGAAATGCCAGTTGCTTTTCATGGTTACTACATATTTCCATATGAGCTGACCGCCGCGGTATTAAAAGAGCAAGGGATTTATGACAGTGAATTAGTTTATGATATCCCACTGAATAAGTTTCAAGAGTACTTTGGTGCTGATGCTGTGCTCTTTACAAAGATTGTTAAATGGGACACATCTTATGCCGTAGTTGCATCTAATTTGACGGTATCAATTGAAGCTGAAATCAAGTCAACGAAGACCTCAGAAGTCTTATGGAACTACACTGGTACTGTTGTGGTCGATTTGTCTGGTAATTCAGGTAGTGGCGGGTTAGTTGGTCTATTGGCTAATGCAATTGTAACTGCCATTAATACTGCATCGGCTGATTATACGACTTATGCTAAGCAAGCGAATGCTCGTTTTATCTATAGTGTACCAGTCGGGCCTTACCACCCACAGTATTTAAAAGATCAAGATATTAAAATTATTCAGCAAAAAACTAAGTAATACATGTAGCAGGCCTTAACCCTCTTTAAGGCCTATTTTCAATTTGAAACAATCCATCTTAAGATGTAACTCTTAAATATATTTACTCATTAACTCAAAAAGAATGAAAAACCAGCCTCCGCTTTTTCATAGTTGACATATAATGTCATCCCGCTATGATGCCGATACCACAGGTTATAAAAACAAAGATCTTATAAATGAAAAAGTTATTAATTATGTTTGCGATGATTTTTGCGGTTAGCTTGGTTGCTAGTCCAGTCGCAGAAGCGAAAAAGTTCGGCGGTAGTAAATCTATTGGCAAGAGTCACCAAACGGCTCCGGCTCAACCAGCGGCGACCAACACACCGACTACAGCACCAGCGGGAGCGCCGGGCAAGAAGGGTATGATGGGCGGCATGTTAGGCGGTTTATTAGCAGGTGGCTTATTGGCTGCGCTGTTTATGGGCGGTGGTTTTGAAAATATTCAAATTATGGATATTTTGATTATTGGTTTGCTGGCATTCGTACTATTCAAAATCGTCCGTACTGTGATGGCCTCAAAAGCGGGGGCGCAGCAAAGACCAGCCTACGCGGGTGCTGGCCAACCCAATCCGAATATGCAGCGTCAACAGGCTGAACAAACAGGTTTTGCCACCAATGCTAACAGTGGCAGCAATGGTTTTGGCCAAGCGACAAGCGCAGTTCCTTTTGATTTGCCAGCAGGTTTTGATTTACCCAGCTTTTTGGAAGGCGCTCGTAGTCACTACAAAACTCTGCAATTGGCGTGGAATGAAAACGACTTAAGCAAAATCCAAGAGTATGTTTCGATTGAGCTTTACAATGAACTCAGCAACCAACGCCGCGAGTTAGTTGGCGATCAGCACACTGAAGTGATGTTTTTGGATGCCGAACTCGTCCGCGCCACACACAATGCAAATCTTGCGGAAGTGAGCGTTAAATTTAGCGGCCGCTATCGCGATACCGTTGAAGGCGTAGAAGAGGACATTAAGGAAATCTGGCATTTAGAGCGTAACGTAACGCAAGCCAATTCACCTTGGTTGATCGTCGGTATCGAACAGTAATCTGCCCGTCTTCAAAAGCAGCCTTAATCTCTTAAGGCTGCTATTTATATCCCCTTTCGTTCAAATCCAGCCTCCCTTCAGTAGTTCAACGTTATTGATAGATGGAAGGATACAGCTGTCATCGCATTGACTATTGGCGGCAGCAAGCCCTTGATGATTATTTTAAAAAAGTTAATTAGATCATCCATTGCTAAATAAAAAATCCCCGCACTTAGCGGGGATTTTTGCTTTTTAAAGGGTTACACAAATTGCCTGATGGCGATCGCGATAATCAGTACTGGGCACACATACTTCACGTACCTTGGCCAAATGCGCCAGAAGAGTCCTGCGGTATCGACACCATCTTGTCCACGAATCACCTTGAGTAATTGTGTTTGGCGCCAAATCCAACCTAAGTAAATCGCAATGCCGAGTGCGACCAGCGGCTGGGCGATTTGGGTGGTGAGCATAATAGTGAAGCTAAATAACGTCTCAAAAAATACCGCCAGTAATAGGGATAATGAGGTCAGTAATAGGCCGATGATCAAGGTGGCGCGCTGGCGGCTGAGTCCGAATTTCTGCATCACATAGCTAGTCGGGACTTCGGCGATAGAAATGGCAGAAGTCAGGCCGGCGATGATCAGCAGAATAAAGAACACCACGCTGATGATGAGGTTGGCGGTGTCTCCTAAGGTCGAAAATAAGGCGGGTAAAACAGTAAACACCAGCGCATCTGAGTCGAGTAATTTGCCCTCGGCGTTAAAAATCTCCACGCCATTGTGCTGGGCCACATACATGGCTGGGATAATCAAGAAAGCGGCGAGAAAGGCGATGCCACTATCGGTAAAGGCAACCCAGACGGTCAGCTTGGCGATATTCTCTTTTTGGCTCAAATAGCTGCCATAAACCATCATGGCACCTGTGCCTATGGTGAGGGAGAAGAAGGTTTGTCCGAGCGCGCTGATCAAGGTATCTGGCGCCAGTGCCTTAGTAAAGTTAGGCGTTAATAGTGCGGTAATGCCTTCGCTCGCGCCATTAAGAGTGAAGATATACGCCACGCCCGCGATCAGCATGATCAACAATAACGGCATCAAGCGTTTCGACCATTTTTCTATGCCTTCTTGTACGCCTTGCAGCAATACCAGAAACACGAGTGTGCTGAAGATCAGCGTGAACACCAGATTGCGCGATAGCGAGAAATCCACTAACCAAGCGGCGGTATCGTTCGAGCCTAAAGCTGTGGCAATCGGGGCGATGGCGTAGCTGACAAACCAGCCAGAAAGAATGCTGTAGAAGGTATAGATTAATCCCGCGGTGACGATGGAAATCAAGCCTATCGCCTTGCCTAAACCGCGAGTTAGGGTGTTGAAGCCGAGTTTGCCCATGGCATCGGCGGGGTTGGTCTGTCCGTGGCGACCTATCATGAGTTCGGCCATTAACATGGGAATGCCTAGGATGAAAATCAGTACCAGGTAAACCAGTAAAAAGGCACCGCCGCCATGGGTGGCTGCTTGGGTGGGGAATCCCCAGATGTTACCTACACCAACGGCGCTACCGGCTGCCGCCATGATAAAACCTAAGCGTGAGCTGAAGTGGTTAGTCGAACTTGTATTGGCCGATTGCATTGTGCCTCCCGTAAAAAGAAGGCGTATCTTAGGCAGATAAATAAGAAGTTCAACGCAATTTTAGTGCGTTAAAATGATGTTAATTGGCAATTTATATTCTAATTTTGCTGATATTTTGGTGTTGTATTTCGTCAGCAGACTTTATGCGAGACTATATTGCGAGTAGCGACAACTCGCGACCTCACTTTAGCGAATAATTGCGATGATAAAAATGCAATGAATTGTGATCTTATGGTCAAAAAATACCGTATGGCAGGAGCTTAGTGGGTATTTTGATGCTATGACTTTACTTGAGTCACGATTGTGACTGGATAAGTCTGAGTCATGTCGCAGCACTTTGTGTTTGAACGCCGTATCTTTTACATAGCCTATGGTTGAATGGTGATATGGCTTAAGGGAATGGCCGTGTGGTCCTTGACCTTTTTCAACACAAAGCTGGAATGCACACCTGCGATATGCACATTCGTCGTGAGTTTATCTAACAGGAAAGTGCGAAAGTGCGCCATATCTTGCACTAATACCTTAAGTTGGTAGTCGGCTTCAGAACCTGTGATCAGCGCGCATTCTTGGACTTCTTCGTAGGCTAGTACATTGGCTTCAAATTGATTGAGGATTGCTGGCGTGTGTTTTTCCATCCGCACATGGATATACGCAGTCAAATGCAGGTTGAACTTATCCGCCGACAGACGCGTCGCATAATCGGCAATATAGCCCGCTTCTTCTAGGGCTTTAACACGGCGCGAGCAAGGGGACGGCGACAGGCCGACTTTATTGGCCAGTTCGAGGTTGGATAATCTGCCGTGGGTTTGCAGTAAACGCAAAATGGTTAAATCGAGTTGATCGAGTTTGTATGGGGGAGTTTCTGTCATCGAAAGCTTAGGGTTGGCTGGGTCTGCCCCTAGTTTGCCAGCCTTAGCCAAGTTTGCCAAAAATCTTGAGTCAATCAGGATTTAAAAGTTTGGAGAGTGATCACCCTTACTGACTGTGGGTGAGGGGCGCGCTGTCTGGATCTCCCACCATTTACCGCTATAGTTATAATACTAATAAGAGTGAGCGCACTGTATGCGCTTGAGTTTGCTGTTAATCTGCCTATACGTCTTACCGACGTATGCATTTCCTGCCTCGATAACCATTGGTAGTGCGTTAAATCGCCCACCCTATATTATCGAAGATGCCGAATCGGGACTTGAGATTGATATTATTAAGGCCGCCTTTAAGGAAATGGGCCAGTCAGTTAACTTTAAATTTTACTCTCGTAAGCGCCAAGTTTTATATTTCAACAAAGACAGATTAGATGCCGTAATGACCATGAACCCTGCAAATGGTGTCGATGGCTATTGGTCCAATGATTATGTCGACTATACCAATGTGGTGATTAGCTTGGCTACGCAACACCTTGAAATAAAAAGTATTGGCGATCTAAAAAACTACAGTATTGCGGCCTTTGAGAATGCCCGACTATTGCTCGGCGCTGAATTTAATGCCGTAGCGCAACAGACGATTTATCGCGAAGTTGATACTCAATTAAGCCAAAATCGTATGTTGTACTTAGGCCGGATTAATACTGTGATTGCCGACCGTTATATCTTCACTCAATTGAATCGGTTTGTTGAGCCCAATATCGACACCCAGCAAGCATTGAGCTATCACTTTATTTTCCCGCCGACATCCTATCGCATGGTATTCCACAACTCAGTGGCGCGGGATACTTTTAATCAAGGGCTGGCAAAAATTAAGGCCAATGGGATTTATCAGACCTTAGTGGTCAAATACTTAGGCAGTGCTTAGCAAGGCCTAAGTATTTGAGCGAAAGGCTGAATCGAGATGATCAACTACAGAGGTTAGCGTTCAGGAACTTTCACAAGCGCTTGCGTGAGAGGGCGTATTTTACTGACTAAGAATACGCTCAAGCTGCTGATGAAGGCGGCTAAAAAGGTCGAAAACAACACATCTTGTGGCCAGTGCATCCCTAACAGCATGCGGCTTAATCCCATCAAAAATCCCCAACCCAATAATACCAATGCAACGCTAGGTAAGCCTGCGAGCAGCAGATAGTAACTGGCGGTGAGCACCAGCGTCACAGCAAAAATGGTATGCCCAGAAGGGAATGAGTAGCCGATTTCATCTTCCCAATGCTGGTGAATGCGCGAGTCGAGCTTCATCTCAGGCTCCGTCACTTTTAAGCCATCGAGCGCAGTGGATATTGTCTTGGAGCGCCCTTGTTTATCCAATTGATAAAAGGCATCGAGTGAAAGCTGCTCGTCCGTAGGCAGTGCTTGCTTAGCCAAAAAGACCAGATTAGGTCTGGGCTCTTTAAAATAGGATTTGAGCGTATGGCTCACACTTAAGCTGATGACTTGGCTGAGACTAATGGCTAAAAACAAACTCATAAAGAGGGCTTTAGGCATAAGACGATAGGCGATAGCCAGCACAAACAACACAGTGGCCACGCCATAGGGCGCTGTGCCCGTCATGGTAATCCAATATAAGGTTCGGGCTAAGTGAGAATGCAGATCGATCAGTGGAAACAACTGATTTTGGGTCAGTAACAGTAAGCTTGGAATCGTTGCCAGCAATAACCAGGCTAAACCTAAACGGCGGAAAAGATAGGCGCTATGGGTCAAAATATAAGCCTCTTGATAAACGCCATAGGCTACAACGCGGCAATGGCTTTGCCAATAAAAAAATCCCGACAGCAAAAAGTGGCGCTGTCGGGGGTCTTCAAGGGTGGATCGGTTGGGCGTTGTTACGCCGTGTTCTTGGGTTGATGCCTTGTGACAAACATCAAAATCAGTAGGACAACTAACAGTAATCCTGTGCCCATTAGCAGGGCGTAGTCTTCCAGTTGCAGTATCGAGTAAAGCACGGCATATAAACTCACCAGCATAATGCCCACTATCCCGCCGCGCTTGATGCTTGCGGTGGCACTGCCCACGTAGGCGGATACCGACAACACGGGAATACAGGCGGCAATTAAATAGGCATGCAAGAAGGCTAAATGCTCAGACAGCGACAGCAGTAGCAAATAGAACAAAGCCATGGCGCTGCCGACTAACACATATTGAATCGTGCTGAGGCTGGTTTTTTGCCCAAGCTCAAAAATGAACAACATGATAAAAGTCAGTACGATAAACAGCAGGCCGTATTTCACTGAGCGTTCAATCTTGCCATAGTGAGTCACAGGTTCGAATAAAATCGCATTGGCCGATACTTCGGTCAGACTCGATTTATTACTCTTAATGAACTCCTGCGGATAGTTACGGGTTAAGTGACTGATATTCCAGCTTGCCGTAAAGCCCTGCGCGTTAATATCCCGCTCTGCAGGTAACAATCCCTTAAAGCTAGGGTGTGGCCAGTCGGCGTGAATGTTAATTAAGGTTTGCTCACCCAGTGGCAGGGCGCTGATGGACTGAGAACCGCGCAGTGTCATTGCAAAGTCCACGCTAAAGTCACTGGCTTCGGCGACTTGTACGCCTTGGTTAAAGCCCTTTTCTAGACCGCCTGTGCTGCCTAATCCGGTGCCCGACATCAGTGAGCCTGATAGCGTGACCGCATCACCCGTTAATTCAAGTCTATCCACTTTATCAATGGCTTGATTTGATGAAACACCAAAGGCGAGGCGCGCATTTTTATTGTCAAAGGCAATGAGGTTAGGGATTTCATAATTACTTAAACTGAAATCTGCCTTGCCTTGCAAAGTGGCGTTATAGACTAAGGATTGATAAATCCCGCGAGTACGGAAGTCATGCTTAAGATCTAAATCGAGCTTGAGTTTTTTTGGCAGTATGACCAATTCATCTTGATAGGTACGCTTCACTTGATGGCGATTTTTGCCATCGGCGCTGACTTCTTCCTGCATCACAAAATAGCTATAGGGAATGACAATCACAGGGCCTGAGAGAGTTTGCTGCTCGCCCCATGAACGGCCAATTTCATTGACAACACTGTGGTACAAGGCTTCGCGATCTGAGGTCATATCCATGATGATCCCTAATGGGATCATAGCTAAGATCGACAGTATGCCTATGGTTAACGCTTTCAATAGAGTCGTGTTTTTAGCGAGTGACGTCCCTTTACTGTGTGAGGACAGTGCCTGTGGCGATTCCATGTCTATTCCTTGATTTTGATTAAATTTTTTGAGGAGTGCGCGCACCACTAAATAGGCCGCGCCACCAAATAAGGCCAAACTAAGTAGGGTGAGTACCCAGAAAATAATACTGAACATTGGATTTCATTCCCTATGAAATACGACCGAGACTTCACCGCTAAGATTGTGCTGAGTTAGCTCGGTATCACGGCGGGTATTAAAACAGATTTCCCCGTAAGAGTTGCGGGCAAGTTGCTGATCAATAGTGGCAAGATTATGGCAGTGGCTGTTAATTAAAATATTAAGCGATACATGAGTTACTCAAAAGCATTGCGCTTTAGCCAAACTTGGGGTGTTTTGACTCATAGTCGTCTTCTTTTCGAATATGCTTAAGCAGTGCTGCGAAGCTTTGCTTAAAGACGTCAAGTTCGGCGGAATAGACTACGGCATGGTGGGAAAACCAGTGCTGTTTTTCTCGCTCACGGTTACTGTAATCGGGCCAAATACGCAGCTCATACTCATCACCTATGACGACAATGACATAGGCGATGGCGCCATTGCTAAAGATGATGCATTGGGGCAGATAAACCAGCTCTTCACCTTTAAATAACTCATACCAGATTGCTTCGGTGTGCCAACTCACTATCGGCAGCGGCGCTTTGATGGAGCAACCAATCGACTGATGTTGATTGAACAGTACGGCGTTAATGTCATCCATTGAAAAGGGCTGGTGATCGCCATTTTTAGCTGCAAGTGAATACAAGATATTCATCAAAAATGGCAGCTTAGCGCCATTGCCCGTTTTGCGGCCGCAGAGTTGTGCTTGGCGATAGTAGAGATTCATCATCAATCCTTAATGAGATGTCAGCGCGCGGTCGGCGCTACCTTGAGCCGTGTAACTCACAAGGCTGTAAAGCGATAGCCGTTAAGTTATAAATGGCTTATGTTATCCGAAGAGCGCGCTGCATGAGCTGGTTTGCGGTGTATTTTAGAGGAACACTCGCAAAATAATAAGTACATCAGCTTTATTTTCAGTATTTTAAGTTTATCTATTGAGCCTGAAGTTTTGCCGGTCGTTGCGTTAGGAGACTTGATGTCGAATCCCTTTTCACCCCGCGAATGGCTGCAATTAACGATGCAGCAGCAAGGATTATTACAGCCACAGACTTCGGTGGCTGAGACTGTCTTGCGCCTAAGTTATGTGCAAATCGACTCGATTAACGTGGTTGAGCGTGCGCATCACCATGTGTTGCATAGCCGTATGCCCGGATACCAGCCGAAGATGCTCGATTCGGCTTTGGCTAAAGGTGAGATTTTCGAATATTGGTCCCATGCGGCGGCCTATTTACCGATCGCCGATTACCGTTTTAGTTTGCAACGTAAACTGCAGCTGCAAAATGGCGGTAAGCATTGGTTTGAGCCCGACGATAAAGTAATGCAAGAAGTGCGGGCACGAATCCTTGCAGAAGGGCCACTCAAGGCCAGTGATTTTGAACACAGTGAAGGTAAAAACGGTGCCTGGTGGGATTGGAAGCCCGCGAAAAAAGCCCTAGAGCAGCTCTTTATGCGTGGTGAGCTGATGGTGGTGCGGCGAGAGAAATTCCAGAAGGTTTACGATCTTACTGCGCGGGTGTTACCACAAGACATAAATGCCAAAGCACCGACAGAGGCTGAATTTACCCGCTATCTGATTGATCGTTATCTCGATGCCCATGCCTTTGGTACTGCGGCGCAAATAGCTTATCTACGCAAAGGCTTAAAATCAGCAGTAGCCCAAGAGCTGGCAGAGATGCAGTCACAGGGGGGATTAGCGAGTTTTAAGGCGGCGGGGCAAAGCTACTTTTACTACCCTGCATTACAGCTCCATGCGCCATTACCCAATAAAGTCTGGCTGCTTAATCCCTTCGATAATTTGTTAATCCAACGGCAACGGCTAAAGCAATGGTTTGATTTTGATTATCAAATTGAAGTCTATGTGCCCGCCGAAAAGCGTCGGTATGGTTATTATTCTTTAGCGATTCTGTGGCGCGATACTTTTGTCGGCCGCGTGGATGTGAAAGCCGATCGCCAAACGGGCATCTTGTTATTGCAGCAATTGACCTTAGAAGCGGGCGTGATGGTGAATGGCCTAGATGAGGATTTCTGTGCTGCCTTTGATATCGCCGTCAGTGAATATGCCCGCTTTAACGGTTGCGATCGCTGGAAGTTAATTAAAGCAAATCATAAAGGCCTTAAGCAGAAGTATGCACGGCAACAAAAGTGTTAGTCATCAGTCGCTTTAATTGGAATGTCCATAAAGCGAAAGCAACCATAGAGTAAAATGAGATACAGCAGTGGCAAGGTTGCGGTGACTAAGGGTGACGAGGCTGTGCTATCGCTTGCGATGCGATAGCAGGGAATATATACGGCGGGATAAACTAGGCTGCCCCACAGAAAACACTGATTCATCAATCGAGTGATAAAAGCGGGTTTGATACTTGATTGACTGGCCAGTCCCATCAAACTGGCGAGGAGTACTCCGGGATAAGTGAGTAGCGGCAGGCCACCAAGCAGGAGTAATGTCCAGCGTATTAGGCTCTCAAAAGTCGTCAATTCCACTGCGGTTTCCATCACGCTTATCGTCTTCCCTCTGTTGACGCTTTGCCTCAATCAATCACTCAGGTTTGCGGGTCTATTTTGCGGGTCTATATTGAGCTGCGATCCCGTTGCATCTTGAGCCTGAATCCCTGTTGGCAAAGGTTACTGAAGGATTTCTGCTGCGGTGAAATAACGATTCCGCTCGATGCTATCACCCGATAGTTTATCCAATAGTCTTCGAAAACACTGTCCGATGCCGCCTCAATCATGAGTTGATCTTGTTCGGTTTGCTGGCAGATCACCACGCCGTTATCGAAGTGGTACAGCATTTCTACTTCATGAATAGTGAGGTCGTTATCTTGATAGCTATGGTTTTTACTCGAATGGCTCACTATCGACACTAAGCTTGGATATACATGAATCGCAAGAATATAGCTGGCGAGTTGCTGCATTATTTCCCCAAGAGACGCACTGCTCGAAGCGTTAAAAACAAAAAAGCACAGCTGCGCTTTCGCTCACTGTGCTTTATTCAATATGCGTAACGTAAGTTAGCCCGCAGCGTTGAGCTTTTTTTCTAACTCATTGACTTGAGTTTGCAGCGCTTCTAACTTTTCGCGGGTTTTCAGTAGCACATGTTGCTGCACATCAAATTCTTCACGGGAAACCAAATCCAACTTGAGTAATTGATTTTGCAGAACTTGTTTGCTGCGCTCTTCAAATTCACCGGCAAATTGCTTCAGACCGCTGGGCAAACTTTCGCTCAGCTGTTTCGCCATTTCTTCAATTTTCTTTGGATTGATCATTATCTTGTCCGCCTCTTCAATGAATAGCTCGATTGTAACTCAGTGCGTTAGGTTTCAAAAGTAAAGCTAACGCGCGATGGCTTTAGTGAGTCGTTGTTGAGGCTTATATCACGGCTAAGCATGTCTATTGGGTTGAGTTCTGCTCAGCCCAAGCGGGGATTTGTTAGCCTTAAAACCGCCGATTCTGCTATGATCCCATCCCTTTCTGTCGACTTGTTTGGATATTGCGCAAAGATGAAACTCAATCCCGCCCAAAACGATGCTGTTCATTATGTTTCAGGCCCTTGCCTAGTATTGGCGGGTGCGGGCAGTGGTAAGACGCGCGTAATTATCAATAAAATCGGTTACTTGGTCGAAAAATGCGGCTATAAGGCACGCAATATTGCGGCGGTGACCTTCACCAACAAGGCTGCCCGTGAGATGAAAGAGCGGGTCGCTCAGTCCATGGGACGCAAAGAGGCCAGAGGCCTGTGGATTTCAACCTTCCACACCTTAGGGCTTGAAATCATTAAACGTGAGCATAAGGTCTTAGGCTTAAAGCCGGGATTTTCGCTGTTTGATGATCAAGATACCTTGGCACTGCTCAAAGAGTTAACCCAAGACGAGTTAGACGAAGATAAAGATTTACTCAAAGCGCTCGCCAGTACGATTTCAAACTGGAAGGGCGGTTTAATTATTCCCGAGCATGCACGCAAAATTGCTAAAGATGAGCAGCAGCATTTATTTGCCATGTTGTATCAGCGTTATGCCCAGCACATGAAAGCCTATAACGCCTTAGATTTTGACGATTTAATCCTGATGCCAACTTTATTGTTGCGGCATCATGAAGAAGTGCGTACCCGCTGGCAAACCAAGATCCAATACTTGCTGGTGGATGAATATCAAGATACCAATACCAGCCAATATGAAATGGTAAAGCTGTTAGTGGGTGATCGGGCGCGCTTTACCGTAGTGGGTGACGACGATCAGTCCATCTATTCATGGCGCGGTGCTAAACCACAAAACTTAGTGTTATTGGGTACGGATTTTCCGCAGCTTAAGTTAATTAAGCTCGAGCAGAATTACCGTTCTAGTCAACGGATCCTGCGGGCTGCCAACATTCTTATCGCGAACAATCCCCATGTTTACGATAAAGCGCTCTTTAGTGAGCTTGCCTATGGGGAGCCGCTGCGGGTGCTATTTGCCGCCAACGAGGATCAAGAGGCAGAACGTGTGGTCGCGGAAATTGTGCGACACAAGTTTGTTGGCCGTACTCAGTTTGGCGACTATGCGATTCTGTATCGCGGCAACCATCAATCGCGGTTACTCGAGCGCGCGCTGATGACGAACCGCATTCCTTACAAATTGAGTGGTGGCACGTCATTCTTCGCCCGTGCTGAAATCAAAGACATCATGGGCTATCTAAAGCTGGTGGTGAATCCCGATGATGATAATGCTTTTCTGCGCATCGTTAACTTGCCTAAACGTGGCATAGGCCCATCGACTTTAGAGCGCTTAGGTAATTTCGCTAATGAGAAGCATATTTCTATGTTTGCGGCGATTTTTGAGCCTGAACTCAATCATCATTTGCCGCCGGCGGCCATGTCATCCCTGTATCAATTTGGTCGTTTCATCGTCGAGACAGGGGACCATGCAGAGCGTGGTGAACCTGTCGAAGCTGTGAAGCATTTGATCCGTAAGATCAATTATGAAGATTATCTATACGAAACCAGCACGAGTGCCAAAGCCGCTGAAATGCGGATGAAGAATATCTCAGAGCTATACCGTTGGGTAACTGAGATGCTCGCAGGTGATGAATTAGATGAGCCAATGACCTTGCCTGAGGTCGTGACTCGACTGACGCTCAGAGACATGATGGAGCGCAATAGCGAGGATGAAGGCGGCGATCAAGTGCAGTTGATGACCTTGCATGCTTCTAAGGGCTTAGAGTTCCCGTTTGTGTTTATGGTGGGAGTGGAGGAGCGGATCTTGCCCCATCAAACCAGCATAGATGAAGACAATGTCGATGAAGAGCGTCGCTTAGCCTACGTGGGCATCACTCGGGCTCAACGTGAACTGTGGTTTACCCTCTGCCGTGAAAGGCGTCAATTTGGTGAAACCATGCGTTGCGAGCCGAGCCGTTTCTTGCTTGAGTTACCTCAAGATGATGTGGTGTGGGAAAATCGTAAACCACAGCAAACGGAGCTGGAGCGGATGCAGACTGGGCGAGCCAACATTTCTAGCTTAAGGGATATGTTTAAAAAATAACGAGCGTTTCGCTTACTGTTATTTAAAGTCAATCGCTTGGGGTTTATCTAGGCATATTCGAGCTGAGTACAGTTCTGTGGTTGGGTGTCACTTAAGGTAAAAGTGTCGGCTAAAGCAGCCCCCTGACCCAGCTGATAACCCAGTTCACTGAAGATACGTTTTTGTTCAGGGCAATCAATGCCATCGACAAAGGTTTGCAGTTCTAAGGTTGATGCCGTTTTTTGATAAGCGGACATTAATTTAAGCTGCTGTTCAGCGTGTATCTGTTTAGTGAGATTGGCGTCGAGCTTTAAGCCTTTAATCGGCAAAAACAATAAGCTATTTAATGCACTATAGCCGCTACCGTAATGACTGATACCGAGTTTCACCCCGAGTTTCTGCAACAATTCAAAGCCATTGATATGATTTTCAGTCTCCTGCACTAGGGCTTTTTCATTAAAGAATAACCACAAATGGCTCAGGTTTAACTGGGTCTGCTTGAGGGTGTTTTTCAAACTGCGCAGTACGTGCTTATGCTTGAGATGTTGGCTCGAAAGCATCACATGTAATTCAATAGATTCATCATGTTGCTTGAGCAGTTCAGCATAAGTGCGATCTATTATGCTGATCGTATATTTATCGAGTTCAACGGTAAGATGTGATTGTTCAGCAAGTGCACTGAGTTGTTCTTGTTGTAAAAGTCCACGTAGTGGGTGCTGCCAAAACAGGCGACTTTCTAATGCATGTACTTGACCAGTGTTAAAATCGACGACAGGTAAATAACTGAGTTCGATTTCGGCATGGTGTAATGCCTGTCTAAATTCATTTTCTAACTCGACATCCTGTATAGCTTGATGTTGGGCGTTATCATCAAAAATAACATAGCAGCCCTTACCGTTGGCTTTCGCTTGATACATGGCTGTATCTGCGTTACGCAACATAGATTCACTGGTATCGACTTTATGTTTACCACTGATGGTAATACCGATACTGGCGCCAGAGTTAAATTCCATCGTGCCGAGTCGATAGGGCTGGGATATTTTTTGGATCACTCTTTCTGATACGTCTCTTGCGTCGTTGATGTTGTTAATACTATCGAGCAAGATCACGAACTCATCACCACCCAGGCGCGCTAATGTGTCGTTATCACGAATGCAGGACTTGAGGCGGCTTGCTGTCTCGATTAAGAATTTATCGCCTTCTAAGTGCCCCATAGTGTCGTTAATCTGTTTGAAGCGGTCGAGATCGATAAAGAGCAGGGCAAACTGTTCTAAGCTATGGCGACGGACGTGCTTAATGGCTTGAGATAAGCGTTCCATAAACATAGCGCGGTTAGGCAGGCCTGTGAGTGCATCATGCTTAGCGTCGTGAACTAACTTAGCTTCCATACTGCGGCGTTGTTGAATTTCTTTCTCAAGGTTTTGATTGAGTTCGGCTAACGCTTTAGTGCGATCGATGACTTTTTCTTCTAGCTCTTCATAACTGCGTTGCAAGGACTCTGCGGACAGTTTCTTCTCGATAGCAGAACCAATGTGTTGCGAGACAAATGTCAGTAATTCTAAGTCTTTGACTTGGTAATTTTGCGTCATGCTAAAACTGTAAATCGTCAAGGCACCACGTACTTGATCATGGATGAAGAGGGGGATGCCAATCCATTGATGCATAGTTTGAGTGTGGTTTAACGCTGGCGCTTGGGAATACAATTCGCCAGAGGCAATTAACGCATTGATACTATTTTGATCTAACAGTAGTGGGCGCTTATGTTTGAGCACATATTCGGTTAAGCCATCCTGTAGCGGCCGAGTTCCTGGATGTTTATTGGCTAATTGCGAGACATAAAAGGGGAACGTGAGATGAGTTTCTGTGTCATCCAAAAGCGCGATATAGCAATTGTTGGCGGGAATGAGGTGTCGAATGACATTATGCAATTGGGCATAAAAGTCTGGGTTGTCGGCACTGGAACTGGCTAGTTCGGCAATTTCGAACAGTGATTTTTGTAAGCGCTCAGCTCTGCGTCTTTCATAGACTTCTAGTTTTAATTTGTCGTAGGCTTGGCTGAGTTCTCTGGTTCTTTGCTGGATGGCTTGTTCTAATTGCTCCTGATGCTTGAGCCGTTCCATTACTCCTGAGATATGGTGACAAATGAAGGTCATTAACTCGAGTTCGATTTCACCATAACTGACATTCGTGTCGTAGGTTTGCACGACTAATACGCCGGTCACTATGTCATCGTGTTTGATGGGCACGCCAAGCCATAAATGGCAGGGAGAACCTAAGTTAACGATTTCCTCTGCGGCAATCAGTTCATTGACTTTGTCATCATCACATAACAAAGCCTTACCAGTTCTGAGAACGTAGCCCGTTAATCCCTGCTGTAGTAATGTTGATAAGGATTGTTCAGGATAAAGCTCCGCAGGATGCGCATCTTTCTCATCGGCGAAAAAAGGGATAGCAAGCTCGCCAGTGCTGACATCGAGGGTTGAAATAAAAAAATTATCAGCGGGAATGAGTTGTTTTAGGTGGCTATGCACGCCGACATAGAATTCTTCGAGTGAAGAAGCATGGGTCGCAATATTGGAAATTTCGAGTAATGCGTTTTGAATGATCTCGGCATGCTTGTACTTATGCGCTAATTGTTTTAAGCGAATAATTTTTTTGCGTAAGCGTTCAGCTTCATTTATACGAGGCTGGCCAGTTTCATCTTCATCCTTAAACATGATACTCACTAGTTAAATATAGGGTTGTTTTTACCAATCTCTATAATTAGCATGAAATACTGTAACATCCAAGTCATATTTTGGCTGCATTTTGCTTTAAAAGTCAGCTAATGTGATAAAACTTGAGCAGTCAGTAAAAAAAGTGCAAAACAGCTATAGACTCAAAGGGGATTTGACCCTAGTATATGCGGCGCTAACCAAGGCGAGCGCCCATAGCTCAGCTGGATAGAGCGCACCCCTCCGGAGGGTGAGGCCGAAGGTTCGAATCCTTTTGGGCGCACCAATTCCGAATAGAGTTGTGAGCTTTTAGGTTAGAAAGATAAGTGAAAGTCAGTGGTGATTGTAGCTCAGTTGGTAGAGTCCCGGATTGTGATTCCGGTTGTCGTGGGTTCGAGCCCCATCAGTCACCCCATTTCGTTTACTTTGATATAAAGATTGATATTCTCGGTGATTAGCGCAGCCCGGTAGCGCATCTGGTTTGGGACCAGAGGGTCAGAGGTTCGAATCCTCTATCACCGACCAAATTCTTCGCATAGCTAGCGAGCTTAATGTAAGTTAAGTAAATAGTGAACAGTTTACGGTGATTAGCGCAGCCCGGTAGCGCATCTGGTTTGGGACCAGAGGGTCAGAGGTTCGAATCCTCTATCACCGACCAAATAAGTAAAAAAGCCTCAGTATTCTAATGAATACACTGGGGCTTTTTTGCATCTGCGGTTTGCTGTTTGTATCTTGGCATTAGAAGCCTTATTGCCAGAAAGCAGAGGTCGAATCCTCGCGCTTTCAACGTATCGACCAAATTCAACGCATCGAACAGATAAGCAGAAACGTCTCAGCATTCTTAATCAATACACAGGGACTTTTACCACTTGTGCAATGTAGCTTCATACAGAAATTGTTTATGCGTTTGCTTAAACTCTATGTAGGCAATACAGATGTGCAACGGTATCGATATAGCCATTCTGTCGTTAGAAAAGTAAAAAGCTCCTTACGGAGCTTTTTACTTTTAATATCACTTCTTAATTTGGCTTAATCAAGATTCACCGGAGGGGCGATAAAGCCCTGATAGGCATCTGTTCTAAGCTCGTTAAAGCGCTCTAGCTGAGCTTGTTCTTGAATACCCGTCACTATGACTTGAATATCTAATCCTTTCGCTACGTTGATTAGCGCGCGGCACAGTTCACTACTGTGGTGGGTCTCATCATAGTAGGCGAAGGATTGATCGAGTTTCACATAGCTAGGTCTTAATTCTTGTAGATAAGACATAGAGCCAAACTGACGCCCAAAGTGGTCAATGCCGAATTTAGCACCGTTATCACGAATGATGTTACATAAGTGCTGACACGACTTAAGATCGCTATAGACGCCCGCTTCAGGGATTTCGAAGCAGATCCGCTCAATAAATGCGGCATTGCGTAAGAAGTGATTGAGCCACTCATGGAATTGCGGATCGTTAATACTTTGGTGGGTTAAGTTAATCGCGAGCGGTTCATAGCTACGCTCTAATAGTTTCTGCTCGTAGACAGTTTCAATCAAACATTTATCGAGCAGGGCACCGAGAGATAAGAGCTCGATATAAGGCATAAATTGCCCTGCATGGGCGAGTTGATCGCCGAGCTCTAATTGGCAATATAATTCCCGTTGCGCTATGCCATCGCCATCGCAAAACTGGATTGGTTGCCATCTAAACTTAAACTTCTTATTACTGATGGCATGGCTAAGGTTATCCCGCCACTGTTCACGGGTGAATAATTGCTGCTCTGTGGTTTCAAACCAATGGAAAGTTTTATTTTCTTGTAACGCTTTTTGAAGGGCGTTGTCGGCTTGGGCCAAAATATCCGACACATTCATTTGCCCAATACGCTCCGCAATACCAATCGCAAAGTCTTCATTAGGCTTACAGCCCGCCTTCGACATTTCTTGGTTGATGGTGCGGATAAGCGTTTGTAAATATTTGCTGATTTGATCGTGTTCAACATCAGTCACTAAAAATGCAAATTCATAGGCGGCAATGCGGCCTATAACAGACGGTGTTATTTCGTTTAACTGCAGCTGAAACTTTTCTGCCAAGATCCGTATGGTTTCATCTCGAACTTGGTAGCCATATTTGCTGTGCACTTCTTCGAGCCAGTCGAGTTTAGCCAGGAATAACGCGCCGCTGCTAGGTTCACTCAACCAACCATTTAAACGGCTCACCACGTATTGGCGGTTAGGCAGACCTGACGCAGGATCGACAAGATTTTTCTTACGCAACGCGCCGACTTCTTCGTCGAGGGAATGAAACACTTGCTTCAACTGCGCCGACATACTGTTAAATGCTGTCACTAAGTCTTTCAATTCAGTGGTCTTAGGTAATGCCATGTCTGGGCCAAATTGGCGTGCCGCAATACTTTTCGCGTGTTCCGATAAAGTGTGTAGAGGTTTCAATATCCACGTTAAACCAATTCTTGCGGTAAAAATGGCTACGAGGAAAAGTAGAGAGAAGGCAATAATCGTATTGGACATGATTCGCCACAGCTCATGGTAACCAAACCCAGGATGAGCGGTGATCTCAAGTTGCGCGAGTTGCAACCAGCCAGAAGTGATAGTGCTTTGTTTTTTGATGGTTTTAAATAGATTTAAATTGATAAACCATTGAGGTACATCTTCAATTCTTAAAGGGTTATTCCACTCTTGTTGCTTACCATCCACCATCCATGTCAGCTTTACATTTTGATAATAGCCACCTTCAAAGATGACATTCACTAAGGTTTCTGCCGCTGCGGTATCGCCAGCTTGAAGTGCTGGAGTAAGCATTAGACCAAGTGAAGTGCTGGCATTGTTTAGATCTGACTCCATTTGCTTGGTTAAAAAGCTTTGAGTCTCAGTAAATTGCACATAGCCAAGGCTTGCAACTACGAGCAAAAATAGGCTAAAAAGCAGCGAATAAATCTGTCTAAACAGTGTCATTTTTGGTGCTACTCCAGTTTTAATTTTGGTTGTCTAAGGCGGTCAACACCTAATCTATGGTTAAGATCGTTCCATTTTTCTAGCCGTGTTGACGAACCCGCTAGTACACCTCGACCTTGCTCTTTATTGAGCCATAACTGTTTACCGTTAAAGCTATAAACAGGTAGTAGATCTTTTCTTTTGGTGGCGGGCTTTATTTCATGATCGAGATTATCGAGAACTAAGGGGATCGATGCTGGTGTCTCATAGTAAGCCAATACCATGTGATATTGATTCACCGTAGTCGCTTTAACCATAGTGATCCGCATCTTGTCCTCTTGCACGCCAAGTTGGAGCAAGGTGAAGTATTTTGCGATCGAAAAATCTTCGCAGTCACCACCATTCACGCCAATAAACTCCATCGGCGTTGCCCAATAATTCGACTCACCCCATAATTTACTGTCATCAATAAATCGGAATAAGTTAAAAAAGTTATTCACTTTCAATAGCTTTTCTTTTTCATCTAGCGTACTTGCTTCCGACAACACTTTGAACCAAGCCCTAGCTCGCATCCCTGCACGCTCACCATAATGTTTTTCAAGGGTTGAAGTGATCTTCCCTTCATCAAGGTTTTGTGTGGGGGCAGCATATAGGCAGCATATGCCTAAGGCTGACGCTATTAGGCTAAAACGGCAGACTCGCAATAATGAATGTTTATAACCAAGTCTGCCGTTCATAACCTAATGTGTGAGTCCTTTATTTTGTGTTGTCATCGACCGAGTAAATCGTCCATTTCATGTCTGTGGCCGTATCATCACCGGTCACTTCAGCCACGACACGGCGGTTACTAATTTCAGCCTCTGGAGTACGTTCTAAAACCACTGGATTACTAGAACCATAGCCTTTAGCTGTGAGCCGGTTTCTATCGATACCAAATCTTTCTGCTAGCACTGCTGTCACTGCATCGGCACGTTCTTGGGACAATACTAAGTTGCGCTCATCGGTTCCCGTGCGGCTAGTGTGCCCTTCAATAGTCACTTTAGTCGTTGGGTATTGTTGTAAAAATACAGCGACTTCCTCAATTTGAGGATAGTACTCTGGTGCAATATAAGCAGAGTCATTTGGGAATAAAATGCTTAACTCTTTACGCTCGTTAATCGCTTTGATTTTGCCACAGCCATAGTTGTCAGTGCCGGCACCTTGTGCGGTATCATTACAGCGTTCACGGGCCTCAATAACACCATCTCCATCTTTATCTGATAGATCATAGGCTTGAGTTGTGGTCATTTCGTCAATATTAACTGTATCGCGCATTGAACAACCAGCTAAAATCGTGACACTGAGAAAAAAGATTATCGTTTTCATTGGTTGGCTCCTCCTTCATAGTTGCGTTCTCCACGCCATGCTTCAGGTCTGGTGACTCTGAGAGAGTCTAATAAGCGTCCAGTGGAATTTAGCACGCGATACTTAGCAATGATTTCATCATACTCTGCCTGTAAATAGTCTTTACGAGCTTCGAAGAGCTCATTTTCGGTATCCAACAAGTCGAGAAGACTGCGTTGGCCTAAATTGAACTGTTGTGCATAGGCTGATTGGGTATCTTTTGCGGCTATGACATGGTCTCGGATGTATTGCTTTTGAGGTGCCAGTAATTCAAATGCGTTCCAAGCGAGATTGACGCCTTCCACTACTTCGCGCTGGGCACGCTGACGGATTTCTTTGGCTTCACCAAGTTTGTAGGCCGTTTCTTTCTCACGGGCAAGATCTTTACCGCCCGAGAATAAGTTATACTTTACTCGAACCATGGCCATTAAATCATTGCTATAGCCACCCACATCACTGCGGAAGGCTCCTGCGCCAGAGATACCATCTTCGCCGCCGACATCATTATTCCAATTACCATTCAGCTCCAAAGACACCTGAGGGTAGTAATTAGATTGTACTGAAGAGCGCTCATTTTCTGCGGCGCTAATATCGTTTGCTGCAGATTTGAGTATGGGGTGATTCTCCTGTGCTGCGATAATGCCAGAGCTTAGATCCTTTGGCAGCATTTCTGCATCGGGAACAGGTAAGATTAAGTCTGCTGGTGCCGATTCTACAATTCTGATGTATTGCGCTTTTGCATCAAGTAAATTGTTACGAGCAGAAATCACGTTGGCATTAGCCCGCGCCAAACGTCCCGTGATTTGAGAGAGATCTGCAATTGAGCCTAAACCTGAATCAGTACGTTGCTTGATTTGGTCATAAATTTCTTTATGGCTGTTAAGGTTTTTCTCTGCTAATTTCAGCACTTCATCAGTGCGCAAATAGTTGAGGTAGACCTTACTGACATCGAGTGCCATATCTTCAGCTGCAGCAAGCAGTGCCCATTGGTCTGCGCTGGCTTCAAAGCTATAACGATCAACTTCGCTGCTGGTATAGAAACCATCGAAAAGCATTTGTTTTAAGCTAACACCAAACTCTCCGCGGTTTAATTCTGCCACCCCTTTGCTATCGACATCGCCGATATTTGGTCGTCTACGGGTCGATACGCTATCAGTCTGTTCATAGCCGTAGCCACCACTGACATCAATAGTCGGCATATAGCCTGCTATTGCTTGATTAACTTGTTCTTCACGCGCTTTAAAGCGGTTGAAGGCAACACGTAAATCAGGATTCGTATCAAGCGTATGTGCAACGGCTTGTTCTAACGTCTGGCTTTGAGCCGATAAAGGTAACAGGATCAATGACAGCACTATGGCTATCTTTGAACATTGAAATTGTCGTCTTGCTGAAGTCTTCATGACCAACCTCCCGGTTTATAAAAAGGCTTAGTGCTCTCTGAGCGCTGTGTCCTTAGCCCTTAAAATTGGATTTAAAATGTACTCAAGTATGGATCTTTGCCCCGTGATAACGTCAACCGAAGTTAACATTCCCGGGATAATTGGCATCTGTGTGCCATCGTTTTTGGTTAAACTGGATTCTGCAGTTCTGACTCGGATCAGATAATAGCTATTGCCCTCTTCATCTTGGGATGTGTCGGCACTGATATGTTCAACTGTCCCTTTAAGGCCGCCATAGCGAGTAAAGTCATAGGCGGTAATCTTTACCACTGCGGGTAATCCTGGGTGTAAGAAGGCGATATCTTTAGGCAAGATTTTGGTTTCAATCAGTAACTGATCTTCCGATGGCACTATTTCGATAATATCGACTCCAGGTTGCACAACGCCGCCTAGTGTATTGATGTGAGTGGTTTTAATGGTGCCATTGACTGGTGAGGTGATAATGGCTTTGCTGACTTTATCCTGTGCGCCCACTTGTGCTTCATTCATGCGAGACAGGCGGGTTTGGGTTTCATTAAGCTGTGCGCGTAGATCGGCGGCATAAACGAATACGGCTTCACGGCGTTTTAAGATGGCTTCATCCATCGCCGCTTTGACTTTCGGGCGCAGTAGGCGCATTGAATTCAATTCGCCTTGCAAATCGTTCACAGTGCGTTCGAGTTTGAGTAATTCAACCTCAGGCACGATACCTTTTTTAGCTAAAGGCCGAGTGAGTTCAAGCTCACGGGAGATCAGCTGCATACTGGTGGTTAACGTCGTTGTTTTAGACGCAAGATCATCAATTTCTTGTTGTCTTTGTTGAATTTGACGTACCAAGATCTCCAGCTGGTTACTTAAGTTATCTAAGCGTCCGTTGTATTCCTCTTGTTGTCTTTTAACTAAGGCTGGTTCCGCTGCAATAATATTCTCCGGGAATACCAATGCCTTTTTAGTAATGAGTACTTGTTCGCGCCAGTCAGAAGTCATGTCTGATATTAGAATGCTGTCGAGTTCGGCGCGCATACGAATAGCATTGGTTTTTAAGCCAAAAACTTCTTGCTCTTGTTGAGCATAGTCGGAGCGGAAGCGGGTATCATCAATACGTACTAAAGGTTGCCCTTTAGTCACCATTTCACCTTCCTGAACGTAGAGCTCTTGCATTATGCCGCCATCTAAACTCTGGATGACTTGGACTTGTGATGAGGGGATGACTTTCCCCGTCCCAGTGGTGACCTTGTCTAATTTAGCAAAACCCGCCCACAGTAAAAAACACACAACCATAGCTGCAAGTGCCCATATGATTAACCTGTGTCCGCTGGGAGCGTCCGTCATCATGGCGCCGTAGACATCATCAACCATGTCTAAGTCATTTGCGGTTAAATTTTTACTCATCTTTTAGCTTCTCCATTCACGAGGCCAAAATTGAGTTTTTCTAACACTTCTGCCTTGGGACCATCTGCGACCACATGACCGCGTTCGAGTACGATAATACGGTCAACAAGTTGCAGTAGATGCATCTTATGGGTAATAAGAATCAAGGTTCTGTCTTTGCTAACATTCTGCATTGAGCGAATAAATTGTTGTTCTGCGCGCGCATCCAAGCTGGCGGTGGGCTCATCCATCAATAGCACTGGAGGGTCATTGAGTGTGGCACGAGCAAGGGCAACGGTCTGTCTTTGTCCGCGACTGAGCGACATGCCGCCTTCGCCGACCTGTTGGTCTAACCCCTCTGCTTCTAGGTTGGTAAATTGACTCACTCCAGAAAGTTGTACTGCACGGATCAGCTGATGTTCAGTGACTTGGCGTGTACCAAATAAAATATTGTCGCGAATCGAACCGTGGAACAGGGTGACATCTTGGGGCAAATAACCAAAGTTACGGCGTAAATCACTCGGATGGATTTGTGCCGAGTCTAAACCGTCATAGCGCAAGCTTCCTGCTGTAGGTTGAAATAATCCAACCAATAGCTTGGCAAGGGTACTTTTACCTGAACCATTGCGGCCAATAATCGCAATACGCTCGCCGGGATTAATCGTCAGTGACATAGGATGAAGTACTGGTTTTTCTGAACCAGGGTAACCAAAACCGACATGATCAGCATTGATTTTACCTATCAGCCTTTGTTTACTAACCAAATGCCCTTTATTTTCAAACTCATCTTCTTGAGTCATGATTTCATTAAGCTGACGCAGTGCGCTGGCAGTGTGGTTTGCTCTGGTCATCAGGCCTGCAAGCTGCGCCATAGGTGAAATGGCACGGCTTGATAACATAACGGCTGCAATAATTCCGCCCATCGATATCGCATTATCGGCCACGCGATAAACGCCCAAAATCACCACACAAACAACGGTAAATTGCACTGTGAAGTTAGCCACGTTCGATACTGAGTTAGATAGCTTTTTTGACCTTAATTGCCAGTTGGCACTGTGGCCTATCATTTGTTGCCAGCTTTTTTGTACTATACCTTCGGCACCATTGGCTTTGATTGACTCTAGTGCCGATAAACTCTCGATTAAATGCCCATGTTTCAGGCTTGAAAATTTATTGCCTTCTTCGATAGCGGCTTTGAGTTTAGGTTGAATATAAAGCGTAAAGCCAATAATGATGGCGCCACCGATCACTGGAACAATGGCGAGATCGCCAGCAACGATGTAGATAATAATTAAGAAAAATACCGCAAAGGGCAGATCGACTAAAGTTGTGATCGTCGCCGAGGTTAAAATTTCACGGATGTTATCGAATTCGCCTAATTGTTTTGCCATACCGCCAATACTGGGGGAGCGTTTTTCTAAGGGGATACCAATCGCTTTTGCGAAGAGGCGAGAAGATACTATAATGTCTACTTTTTTACCGGCTACATCAATCAGGTAGCTTCTGAGCTGCCGCATGACAAGATCAAACAGATAAGCAATAGAAGCGCCAATCGCTAACACCCACAGGGATTCAAAGGCAAGATTGGGCACGACTTTGTCATACACGTTCATAATAAATAAAGGTGAAACTAAGGCGAACAAATTCACTAATACAGAAGCGATTAATGCATCGCGATAAATGGGTGCAGAATCTTTTAGGGTTTGGACTAGCCAGTGGGTTTTATTATCGTGTAGATAAACATCAAAGCCCATGTCACCACGGTATTCTTGTTTAACTAAGAATAAATATCCCACATATAAGGCTTCGAGCGACTCAATTGTCAGCGTCTCTTCACCACCCGTCTCGGGTAATTGAATAATCGCTTTATCGGACTCAACATCAAGTTCACGCAATATGCAGGCTTTCTTGTCTTTTAATAACAAAATACAGGGAAGCAATATAGGTGATACTTCGTTTAAGCCTTTTCGAGATAACTTCGCCGCTAGGCCAGCCCTCGACGCGGCCTGAGGTAATAAATCGGGTGTTAATACCGCACCTGACAAAGGTAAACCTGCCGCAAGCGAGTCGCTCGAGCACGGGTTGCCAAAATGCTCAGTGAGTAGCACTAAACAATCCAGCAGCGGATCCACTAAGACTCTTTGCGAGGCTGAAATGGTCCATTGGTCAATTTTTTCAGAAGCTGCAGCTGACACCTAATTACTTATCCTTTGGATTTTTATATGGTTATGGCAAGTATCGGTCATGATGGCCTATATTTCTATAGGCCATCTGAACTGATTTTATTTAAGGAATAATATTATGGTGTGGATTAGTATCCAGTGGCGCGATTCCTTGTACAGGTTCTGGTGTGACAGGCTGAGAGTCAATGATTAGCGGACCATCATTATTACTACCCAGTAAGCCATTAATTATACCAGCATCGTTAGTGCTGCCATATTCGTCGAACAAATTAACACCATCAAGGATGATATGTTGTTCAAAGACACCGTCTTGATTGGCATCAATATCGATCACTGTAGAGCCACTACTGTTAAGGCTGAAATTCAAATAGCTGTCTAGCGTGTTGGTATTTTCACCTTGAAGTAGATCGCGTAAATCCAATTTATCTTCATGGATATTAAAGTCAGTGATATGGTCTGTTCCTGACTCGCCAGCCTGCCAGACGAAAGTATCAGCACCAGTCCCACCCGTTAGTTTATCGTTTCCTAGGCCACCAATAATAGTATCGTTACCAGCACCACCAAATATAAGATCATTACCATTACCGCCGTAAAGCTGATCATTCCCACCTTGCCCATAAAGTATGTCATTACCTTGTCCGCCGATAAGAATATCTGCCTTATCGCTGGCACCAGATTGGTCAAAATCAGATGCATGCTCAGTAATATATCTATGTACTTGGGCATCGGTTACTGCAGCTACCCCTAGCTGATCAGCAACATAATCTTTGATGGCAACATAACCTTGGCCACTGATACCGTTAAAGTTGATGGCATCACCAAAGAGTATATCGTCGCCGTTACCACCGTTGATGGTATCAGATCCTGGCAGTTGGGTAATTGGGGTACCAATGATCGCATCAGCTAAATCCTCAGCATTGATGTTAGTCAGAACATTACCGTCAGAGTCAAATGGCTTAAGATCTTCACTATCCAGTGATGGGCCTATCCCAATGGCCTGAACAATCACTCCTAGCGTTGATAGGAAAGCAAATCCTTGCTGGGAATTCGCATTCGTTCCGGTGCCGTTTGTACCCAAGTTGGCAAATTGGAAACCTCCATTACCATCCGGGCGCATAAAGCCAACTGAACTTGAGCTCCAACTATTATTGTTATTTTGGGTCCATTTTAATACTTCACCGTACTGGTTGATGATCGTACGTCCATCTTGGCTATATGTATTGCCAAATACATAACCGTTTTGGATGATACTGGATAGGTAAATACTGTTGTTTGCTCCGCGTGGGTTATAAACCTCAGGGTTTTGGCCCTCATTGTAGTTGTACTCATTAGCTTGGCCATCGGTAATAAAGTAAGCCAGATTTGTGGCACTGTTACCGCTGATGCCAGAGAACCAGTTGGCGGTCGTTTTAAATACATCTTCGTAGTTGGTGTTTCCACCTGAACGCATGTCGTCCAATGCATCTTCCAGTATCGACAGGGCATTGGGGTCTTTCATATCGACAGAAACCCAACCTTTAGAAATGCCATCAAAGTCAACCAAGAACACATTTACAGTGCCGCTGCCTTCAGCGGTAGCGCTGTTTTTCAGTGTCGTAAACACCTGTTCAAGTTGCGCTGTCATGCTATTGAGCGCCGTGCTTCCAATACTGCCAGAACTATCGACCATAAAGGCGATATTGTAGTTTTGACCTGGCAAAATAACGCTACCGTCTAAATCGCCGACCACAATGTTGTGCTCATTACCAAAGTTAAGATTTTGATCGCCAGGCTCTCCTTCATGACCACTGAAGTAGCTAAGAATGACGCTATCTGCATCTGTTGCAGTATTGGTCAGGTCTGTACCTGACTCTCTTGATACTGCTTCGACAACGAGGTTGACTTGACCTGCATATTCACCAGGAACCCTTAATGTTAATCCTGTCAGATTGACTTCTAAAGATGCACTGTTCCATACGCTGCCATGATTTAGAAGAATATTACCGTCTGCATCTGCAGTTCCCATCAATGTACCGTTACTACTGTAGAGTAAGGTGCCTTCGGGTAAACCACTGAGCTGAATGCTATCGATGCTTTCGCTACCGTCTCGATCCGCAAGTGACACATTAATTTCGATTGGATAGTCTACAGCTGTAGGCTGTTCTAATGTGAGTTCACCTGTGATTTGATTGATCGCGTATATGCCATCCTTGAATTGCACATACTCAATATCATGCAGGGCCTTAGTGACACCGATACCATTTTCAGTTACAAAGAAGTTGAACCAACGATCATTACTAGAGTAGCCAGTACTTTTCTCTATTATGTAGTCGGCTCGGTTGCCAAGAAGTACGGCGATATCTGTTCCTGCACCACCGTAGAGCCCGTCATTACCTAGACCAGCAACAAGAACATCATTTCCTGTTCCGCCATAGAGAGAGTCACCTTGAACGGCATCACTGCCGACGAGTATGTCATCACCATCCATACCGTAAAGTAGATCACCGCCGCCATTTGCGCTGACAAGATGATCGTTCCCCCCAGTACCGAGCAACTGATCTTGTCCGGAAGTATTATCAATAGTACGCGTACCAGTATTAAATGGTGCGGTAGTGAAATCGCCCGTACGGAACTGTTCGGTAGTGATGCCTGAAGTCTTAAAGTTACTGTATAGCGGTATGCCATTATCAGTCAGAATAACGTTAACGACAGGCTTATCTGCTATAGGTAAAACAGTGATATCAAGTGCTGCTGTGGAACCAGTATTTGTTGTGTAGGTGACACTTGGCATTTCGCCTGCCCAGTTATCATTTGGAGTAAACTGGAATTCACCATTAGCTTGTATTAATAAGCTACCCACGGCCAAGGTAACGGTTTGCCCAGCGTTAAAACTGGTTTGCATACCGTTATACATGACTCTGAAGCTAGTGATGCTCAGATTGCCGAGTTGATCATTGGTAAGAACATTACCCGTTAGCTGTTGATCTTCGTCGATGGTATAGCGATCGTCAGTCGCATCAATAACAGTAGCATTATCCGTGCCTTCAGCTGATTCATTATTAGCACTATCAGTTTGAGTTGCGGTGACTGAGATTGCCTGACCTGCAGTCGGAGTAGGCTCTGTCCAAGTAATAACACCATTTGTATAGGTGTAACCTGTTGCTAGAGCACCATTACTAAATTTCAGTACGCCATTGTCAAGAATGAGGTCTACTGTACTGCTATTACCTGCATTATCGATTTCTAGATGTACACTGCCGCCAGTATTAAAGTCACTAGCATTAATTTTGACCTGTATTTGAACGCCATTACTACCTATCTCAGTACTCGTCAAATACGCGTCATCATTTACATCATCTATGATGCGTACTTCAGGTGCAGAAGGTGGCGTTGTATCAACATAAACTTGTGGAATAACAGAGAAAGTACCATCTGTATGATCGCCATCTCCATCAGTGGCTCTTACTTTGAAATCAATATCACCATCGCTAGGTTGTAACATCTCTTGATATTGATGGAAGTCCCATTGACCAGTACCTGGGGTGAACTCCAGTTTGAATACCAAGTGACCAGCTGCATCGACCCCAATCAGTGTATTTGCCGTTTGGGTTATGGTAATTGCACTGCCTGTTGCCGTGAATAAATTGGTTTCATCACTACCTTGTAATGTGAGCGAACCTTTACCATCTGCGCCCCAATCAGGGCTAACTGTTCCTGAAGCAAAGGCGATTGCTGGTGGAGTAGTTGCGCCTAAAAACTCAATAGCGGTAACAGTGAAGTCACTATTATCACCGCTACTTGGGCCCTGGCCATTATCAAGGGCTTTGATGACCATAGTGTCAAAACCGCCTTGTAAGGCTTGGAAGTTGGCGGCATAGTCGCCACTGCTGGCATCTGAGCTAAATGTTTGAGTTGCGATAAGTTGGCCATCTCGCCAAAACTCGACGACACCGACTTCTAGTTCGCCACCAAACATGTGGGAAAACTGGATATTTACGCCGTAGGCAATAGTTCCAGGATCGAGAGTAATGATGATTTCTTCAGATGCAGAACTTCCATCTGCAAATTTACGGAAATCGACTTCGTTCGCGAGATTATGATAAGGAGCACCAGCGCTACTAACACCTATCCCACTACTACTACCAAAGATTGCGGCATCAATTAAATTTGAGTTAGTTGACGAAGTGAATCCTCTTGCACTGATAGTAAACCCATTGAAATCTAATGAATTACTGTTGCCGCTGTAACCAGTGAGTGAGAATGAACCCACCAATGAATCAGGAATACTTGTCGTTGTAGTTTGCACGGCTGCAATTGGTGATATGACTGGAGCATCATCTTCAATGGTGACATTGAAACTTCCAGTTGATGTTCCACCATGACCATCATCAACATTGATACCGATATTGACTGACAAGGTGTCTTCAGTCTCAGTATCTGGATGATCGACGGGACCTTTAAGCGTGACATCATAGGTCCAATTTCCTGAACTACCATTAACCGGTGGCGTCAGTGTTGCAGTCATAATTTCGGTATATGAAGCCTCACCTGCAGTACCAATATAACCCGTTAAAGTTTGCGTGACAGGGTCCCAACTCCATTGAATTGCTTGGCCACCAGAGAATAATCCTGATGGGCCAGAAAGTGAAACGGTCAGATTATCATTATTACTATCTTGTATGCTTACTGTCCCAGAGGCGTCAGGACTATTAGTCGAATCGGTATCTCCAGTGCTATCAGGTAGACCTAGGGGCAAACCTTCCTCTGAAACAATTACGTTATTAAGTACGTTAATCGTTGGTACTGAATTGACCGTTGCAGTATCTGAGCCCTGACTTGAAGTGTTGCCCGCCGCATCCGTTTGGGTCGCATAGATTGTAATATCTTGACCTGCTTCAGGGGTTGACTCTGTCCAGCTAATGATACCATTACTGTAGCTGAAGTTTGTTGCGGGAGTGCCATCAGCAAATTGTAGTTCGATAACCCCGTTACCAACATCGACTATTTTAAGCTCAATTGAGGTTATGACTGCACTGTTATTGATCGTTAAATTAACATGCCCTCCAGCTAAAAAGTCAGTGGCATCAATATTAACTTCGATCTGAACACCAGCACCATTATTACTAATCTCAGATTGAGTAAGTACACCATCACCAGGTATACCGTCATCAACGATTAATACTGTTGGAGGATTAGGGGCGGTGGTATCAATCGTGACACTGTCGTGGGCGGAATAGCTGTTGCCCGCAGGGTCGGTGACAGTGGCCGTTAGGGTTAGGGTAGCTCCGTCTGCTGGAGCATTCACTGCCAGCGCCAGACCGCTGTCGAGCATGGCTTGGGTGACAGGGCCGTTAAACAGCTCGCTCCCGTCTTGATCGACAATCACTAAGGTATCGCCCAGGGCAGTGCCGGCGCCGAGGGTAACGACGTAGTTTACTTGCCCGTCGAGCTCAGCACTACTGAGCAGGCCGTCATTGTTGGTGTCTTCGGTGATGCTGATGCTGACCGCTGGGGCGGTAGTATCAATCACCACGTCCTGGGTGACGGTTTTGCTGTTGCCCGCCAGGTCAGTGACGGTGGCGCTGACAGGGTAAGTGCCATCGGCCAAGGTGGTGCCGGTTAAGTCGATGCTCCAGTTACCGCTGGCATCAATCACCAAGCCGTTGGCGGTGGTGTAGACCACGCCATTGATGGTGACGGCCAAGGTGCTGTTGTCACCTAAATCGACCGTGCCGTTGAAAATCAGGGTGTTGTCATTGGTGATGAAGTCGCTGCCGGAGGCGCCGGTGTCATCGGTAATGCTGGTGATCGCCACGGTGTTGCCGTCGCCATCTTGGTCAATCTTAGTATCAATCACCACGTCCTGGGTGACGGTCTTGCTGTTGCCGGCCAGGTCAGTGACCGTGGCGCTGACAGGGTAAGTGCCATCGGCCAAGGTGGTGCCGGTTAAGTCGATGCTCCAGTTACCGCTGGCATCAATCACCAAGCCGTTGGCAGTGGTGTACACCACGCCATTGATGGTGACGGCCAAGGTGCTGTTGTCACCCAAATCGACGGTACCGTTGAACACTAAGGTGTTGTCGTTGGTGATGAAGTCGCTGCCGGAGGCACCGGTGTCATCGGTAATGCTGGTGATCGCCACGGTGTTGCCGTCGCCATCTTGGTCAATCTTGGTATCAATCACCACGTCTTGGGTGACGGTTTTGCTGTTGCCCGCCAGGTCAGTGACGGTGGCGCTGACAGGGTAAGTGCCATCGGCCAAGGTGGTGCCGGTTAAGTCGATGCTCCAGTTACCGCTGGCATCAATCACCAAGCCGTTGGCAGTGGTGTAGACCACGCCATTGATGGTGACGGCCAAGGTGCTGTTGTCACCTAAATCGACGGTACCGTTGAACACTAAGGTGTTGTCGTTGGTGATGAAGTCGCTGCCGGAGGCACCGGTGTCATCGGTAATGCTGGTGATCGCCACGGTGTTGCCGTCGCCATCTTGGTCAATCTTAGTATCAATCACCACGTCCTGGGTGACGGTCTTGCTGTTGCCCGCCAGGTCAGTGACGGTGGCGCTGACAGGGTAAGTGCCATCGGCCAAGGTGGTGCCGGTTAAGTCGATGCTCCAGTTACCGCTGGCATCAATCACCAAGCCGTTGGCAGTGGTGTAGACCACGCCATTGATGGTGACGGCCAAGGTGCTGTTGTCACCCAAATCGACGGTACCGTTGAACACTAAGGTGTTGTCGTTGGTGATGAAGTCGCTGCCGGAGGCACCGGTGTCATCGGTAATGCTGGTGATCGCCACGGTGTTGCCGTCGCCATCTTGGTCAATCTTGGTATCAATCACCACGTCTTGGGTGACGGTTTTGCTGTTGCCCGCCAGGTCAGTGACGGTGGCGCTGACAGGGTAAGTGCCATCGGCCAAGGTGGTGCCGGTTAAGTCGATGCTCCAGTTACCGCTGGCATCAATCACCAAGCCGTTGGCAGTGGTGTAGACCACGCCATTGATGGTGACGGCCAAGGTGCTGTTGTCACCTAAATCGACGGTACCGTTGAACACTAAGGTGTTGTCATTGGTGATGAAGTCGCTGCCCGAGGCACCGGTGTCATCGGTAATGCTGGTGATCGCCACGGTGTTGCCGTCGCCATCTTGGTCAATCTTAGTATCAATCACCACGTCCTGGGTGACGGTCTTGCTGTTGCCCGCCAGGTCAGTGACGGTGGCGCTGACAGGGTAAGTGCCATCGGCCAAGGTGGTGCCGGTTAAGTCGATGCTCCAGTTACCGCTGGCATCAATCACCAAGCCGTTGGCAGTGGTGTAGACCACGCCATTGATGGTGACGGCCAAGGTGCTGTTGTCACCTAAATCGACGGTACCGTTGAACACTAAGGTGTTGTCATTGGTGATGAAGTCGCTGCCCGAGGCACCGGTGTCATCGGTAATGCTGGTGATCGCCACGGTGTTGCCGTCGCCATCTTGGTCAATCTTAGTATCAATCACCACGTCTTGGGTGACGGTTTTGCTGTTGCCGGCCAGGTCAGTGACCGTGGCGCTGACAGGGTAAGTGCCATCGGCCAAGGTGGTGCCGGTTAAGTCGATGCTCCAGTTACCGCTGGCATCAATCACCAAGCCGTTGGCAGTGGTGTAGACCACGCCATTGATGGTGACGGCCAAGGTGCTGTTGTCACCTAAATCGACGGTACCGTTGAACACTAAGGTGTTGTCATTGGTGATGAAGTCGCTGCCCGAGGCACCGGTGTCATCGGTAATGCTGGTGATCGCCACGGTGTTGCCGTCGCCATCTTGGTCAATCTTAGTATCAATCACCACGTCCTGGGTGACGGTTTTGCTGTTGCCCGCCAGGTCAGTGACCGTGGCGCTGACAGGGTAAGTGCCATCGGCCAAGGTGGTGCCGGTTAAGTCGATGCTCCAGTTACCGCTGGCATCAATCACCAAGCCGTTGGCAGTGGTGTAGACCACGCCATTGATGGTGACGGCCAAGGTGCTGTCATCGCCTAAATCGACGGTACCGTTGAAGACTAAGGTGTTGTCGTTGGTGATGAAGTCGCTGCCCGAGGCGCCGGTGTCATCGGTAATGCTGGTGATCGCCACGGTGTTGCCGTCGCCATCTTGGTCAATCTTAGTATCAATCACCACGTCTTGGGTGACGGTTTTGCTGTTGCCCGCCAGGTCAGTGACGGTGGCGCTGACAGGGTAAGTGCCATCGGCCAAGGTGGTGCCGGTTAAGTCGATGCTCCAGTTACCGCTGGCATCAATCACCAAGCCGTTGGCAGTGGTGTAGACCACGCCATTGATGGTGACGGCCAAGGTGCTGTCATCGCCTAAATCGACGGTACCGTTGAAGACTAAGGTGTTGTCGTTGGTGATGAAGTCGCTGCCCGAGGCGCCGGTGTCATCGGTAATGCTGGTGATCGCCACGGTGTTGCCGTCGCCATCTTGGTCAATCTTGGTATCAATCACCACGTCTTGGGTGACGGTCTTGCTGTTGCCCGCCAGGTCAGTGACGGTGGCGCTGACAGGGTAAGTGCCATCGGCCAAGGTGGTGCCGGTTAAGTCGATGCTCCAGTTACCGCTGGCATCAATCACCAAGCCGTTGGCAGTGGTGTACACCACGCCATTGATGGTGACGGCCAAGGTGCTGTTGTCACCTAAATCGACCGTGCCGTTGAAAATCAGGGTGTTGTCATTGGTGATGAAGTCGCTGCCCGAGGCGCCGGTGTCATCGGTAATGCTGGTGATTGCCACGGTGTTGCCGTCGCCATCTTGGTCAATCTTGGTATCAATCACCACGTCTTGGGTGACGGTCTTGCTGTTGCCCGCCAGGTCAGTGACGGTGGCGCTGACAGGGTAAGTGCCATCGGCCAAGGTGGTGCCGGTTAAGTCGATGCTCCAGTTACCGCTGGCATCAATCACCAAGCCGTTGGCAGTGGTGTAGACCACGCCATTGATGGTGACGGCCAAGGTGCTGTTGTCACCTAAATCGACGGTACCGTTAAACACTAAGGTGTTGTCATTGGTGATGAAGTCGCTGCCCGAGGCGCCGGTGTCATCGGTAATGCTGGTGATTGCCACGGTGTTGCCGTCGCCATCTTGGTCAATCTTAGTATCAATCACCACGTCCTGGGTGACGGTCTTGCTGTTGCCGGCCAGGTCAGTGACCGTGGCGCTGACAGGGTAAGTGCCATCGGCCAAGGTGGTGCCGGTTAAGTCGATGCTCCAGTTACCGCTGGCATCAATCACCAAGCCGTTGGCAGTGGTGTACACCACGCCATTGATGGTGACGGCCAAGGTGCTGTTGTCACCCAAATCGACGGTACCGTTGAACACTAAGGTGTTGTCGTTGGTGATGAAGTCGCTGCCGGAGGCACCGGTGTCATCGGTAATGCTGGTGATCGCCACGGTGTTGCCGTCGCCATCTTGGTCAATCTTGGTATCAATCACCACGTCTTGGGTGACGGTTTTGCTGTTGCCCGCCAGGTCAGTGACGGTGGCGCTGACAGGGTAAGTGCCATCGGCCAAGGTGGTGCCGGTTAAGTCGATGCTCCAGTTACCGCTGGCATCAATCACCAAGCCGTTGGCAGTGGTGTAGACCACGCCATTGATGGTGACGGCCAAGGTGCTGTTGTCACCTAAATCGACGGTACCGTTGAACACTAAGGTGTTGTCGTTGGTGATGAAGTCGCTGCCGGAGGCACCGGTGTCATCGGTAATGCTGGTGATCGCCACGGTGTTGCCGTCGCCATCTTGGTCAATCTTAGTATCAATCACCACGTCCTGGGTGACGGTTTTGCTGTTGCCCGCCAGGTCAGTGACGGTGGCGCTGACAGGGTAAGTGCCATCGGCCAAGGTGGTGCCGGTTAAGTCGATGCTCCAGTTACCGCTGGCATCAATCACCAAGCCGTTGGCAGTGGTGTAGACCACGCCATTGATGGTGACGGCCAAGGTGCTGTTGTCACCTAAATCGACCGTGCCGTTGAACACTAAGGTGTTGTCGTTGGTGATGAAGTCGCTGCCCGAGGCGCCGGTGTCATCGGTAATGCTGGTGATTGCCACGGTGTTGCCGTCGCCATCTTGGTCAATCTTAGTATCAATCACCACGTCTTGGGTGACGGTCTTGCTGTTGCCCGCCAGGTCAGTGACGGTGGCGCTGACAGGGTAAGTGCCATCGGCCAAGGTGGTGCCGGTTAAGTCGATGCTCCAGTTACCGCTGGCATCAATCACCAAGCCGTTGGCAGTGGTGTAGACCACGCCATTGATGGTGACGGCCAAGGTGCTGTTGTCACCCAAATCGACGGTACCGTTGAACACTAAGGTGTTGTCATTGGTGATGAAGTCGCTGCCCGAGGCACCGGTGTCATCGGTAATGCTGGTGATCGCCACGGTGTTGCCGTCGCCATCTTGGTCAATCTTAGTATCAATCACCACGTCCTGGGTGACGGTTTTGCTGTTGCCCGCCAGGTCAGTGACCGTGGCGCTGACAGGGTAAGTGCCATCGGCCAAGGTGGTGCCGGTTAAGTCGATGCTCCAGTTACCGCTGGCATCAATCACCAAGCCGTTGGCAGTGGTGTAGACCACGCCATTGATGGTGACGGCCAAGGTGCTGTTGTCACCTAAATCGACGGTACCGTTAAACACTAAGGTGTTGTCATTGGTGATGAAGTCGCTGCCCGAGGCGCCGGTGTCATCGGTAATGCTGGTGATTGCCACGGTGTTGCCGTCGCCATCTTGGTCAATCTTAGTATCAATCACCACGTCCTGGGTGACGGTCTTGCTGTTGCCCGCCAGGTCAGTGACGGTGGCGCTGACAGGGTAAGTGCCATCGGCCAAGGTGGTGCCGGTTAAGTCGATGCTCCAGTTACCGCTGGCATCAATCACCAAGCCGTTGGCAGTGGTGTACACCACGCCATTGATGGTGACGGCCAAGGTGCTGTTGTCACCTAAATCGACGGTACCGTTGAACACTAAGGTGTTGTCGTTGGTGATGAAGTCGCTGCCCGAGGCACCGGTGTCATCGGTAATGCTGGTGATCGCCACGGTGTTGCCGTCGCCATCTTGGTCAATCTTGGTATCAATCACCACGTCTTGGGTGACGGTTTTGCTGTTGCCCGCCAGGTCAGTGACGGTGGCGCTGACAGGGTAAGTGCCATCGGCCAAGGTGGTGCCGGTTAAGTCGATGCTCCAGTTACCGCTGGCATCAATCACCAAGCCGTTGGCAGTGGTGTACACCACGCCATTGATGGTGACGGCCAAGGTGCTGTTGTCACCTAAATCGACGGTACCGTTGAACACTAAGGTGTTGTCATTGGTGATGAAGTCGCTGCCCGAGGCACCGGTGTCATCGGTAATGCTGGTGATCGCCACGGTGTTGCCGTCGCCATCTTGGTCAATCTTAGTATCAATCACCACGTCTTGGGTGACGGTTTTGCTGTTGCCCGCCAGGTCAGTGACGGTGGCGCTGACAGGGTAAGTGCCATCGGCCAAGGTGGTGCCGGTTAAGTCGATGCTCCAGTTACCGCTGGCATCAATCACCAAGCCGTTGGCAGTGGTGTACACCACGCCATTGATGGTGACGGCCAAGGTGCTGTTGTCACCCAAATCGACGGTACCGTTGAACACTAAGGTGTTGTCGTTGGTGATGAAGTCGCTGCCGGAGGCACCGGTGTCATCGGTAATGCTGGTGATCGCCACGGTGTTGCCGTCGCCATCTTGGTCAATCTTGGTATCAATCACCACGTCTTGGGTGACGGTTTTGCTGTTGCCCGCCAGGTCAGTGACGGTGGCGCTGACAGGGTAAGTGCCATCGGCCAAGGTGGTGCCGGTTAAGTCGATGCTCCAGTTACCGCTGGCATCAATCACCAAGCCGTTGGCAGTGGTGTAGACCACGCCATTGATGGTGACGGCCAAGGTGCTGTTGTCACCTAAATCGACGGTACCGTTGAACACTAAGGTGTTGTCATTGGTGATGAAGTCGCTGCCCGAGGCACCGGTGTCATCGGTAATGCTGGTGATCGCCACGGTGTTGCCGTCGCCATCTTGGTCAATCTTAGTATCAATCACCACGTCCTGGGTGACGGTCTTGCTGTTGCCCGCCAGGTCAGTGACGGTGGCGCTGACAGGGTAAGTGCCATCGGCCAAGGTGGTGCCGGTTAAGTCGATGCTCCAGTTACCGCTGGCATCAATCACCAAGCCGTTGGCAGTGGTGTAGACCACGCCATTGATGGTGACGGCCAAGGTGCTGTTGTCACCTAAATCGACGGTACCGTTGAACACTAAGGTGTTGTCATTGGTGATGAAGTCGCTGCCCGAGGCACCGGTGTCATCGGTAATGCTGGTGATCGCCACGGTGTTGCCGTCGCCATCTTGGTCAATCTTAGTATCAATCACCACGTCTTGGGTGACGGTTTTGCTGTTGCCGGCCAGGTCAGTGACCGTGGCGCTGACAGGGTAAGTGCCATCGGCCAAGGTGGTGCCGGTTAAGTCGATGCTCCAGTTACCGCTGGCATCAATCACCAAGCCGTTGGCAGTGGTGTAGACCACGCCATTGATGGTGACGGCCAAGGTGCTGTTGTCACCTAAATCGACGGTACCGTTGAACACTAAGGTGTTGTCATTGGTGATGAAGTCGCTGCCCGAGGCACCGGTGTCATCGGTAATGCTGGTGATCGCCACGGTGTTGCCGTCGCCATCTTGGTCAATCTTAGTATCAATCACCACGTCCTGGGTGACGGTTTTGCTGTTGCCCGCCAGGTCAGTGACCGTGGCGCTGACAGGGTAAGTGCCATCGGCCAAGGTGGTGCCGGTTAAGTCGATGCTCCAGTTACCGCTGGCATCAATCACCAAGCCGTTGGCAGTGGTGTAGACCACGCCATTGATGGTGACGGCCAAGGTGCTGTCATCGCCTAAATCGACGGTACCGTTGAAGACTAAGGTGTTGTCGTTGGTGATGAAGTCGCTGCCCGAGGCGCCGGTGTCATCGGTAATGCTGGTGATCGCCACGGTGTTGCCGTCGCCATCTTGGTCAATCTTAGTATCAATCACCACGTCTTGGGTGACGGTCTTGCTGTTGCCCGCCAGGTCAGTGACGGTGGCGCTGACAGGGTAAGTGCCATCGGCCAAGGTGGTGCCGGTTAAGTCGATGCTCCAGTTACCGCTGGCATCAATCACCAAGCCGTTGGCAGTGGTGTAGACCACGCCATTGATGGTGACGGCCAAGGTGCTGTTGTCACCTAAATCGACCGTGCCGTTGAACACTAAGGTGTTGTCGTTGGTGATGAAGTCGCTGCCCGAGGCGCCGGTGTCATCGGTAATGCTGGTGATTGCCACGGTGTTGCCGTCGCCATCTTGGTCAATCTTAGTATCAATCACCACGTCCTGGGTGACGGTTTTGCTGTTGCCCGCCAGGTCAGTGACCGTGGCGCTGACAGGGTAAGTGCCATCGGCCAAGGTGGTGCCGGTTAAGTCGATGCTCCAGTTACCGCTGGCATCAATCACCAAGCCGTTGGCAGTGGTGTACACCACGCCATTGATGGTGACGGCCAAGGTGCTGTTGTCACCCAAATCGACCGTGCCGTTGAACACTAAGGTGTTGTCGTTGGTGATGAAGTCGCTGCCCGAGGCGCCGGTGTCATCGGTAATGCTGGTGATCGCCACGGTGTTGCCGTCGCCATCTTGGTCAATCTTGGTATCAATCACCACGTCTTGGGTGACGGTTTTGCTGTTGCCCGCCAGGTCAGTGACGGTGGCGCTGACAGGGTAAGTGCCATCGGCCAAGGTGGTGCCGGTTAAGTCGATGCTCCAGTTACCGCTGGCATCAATCACCAAGCCGTTGGCAGTGGTGTAGACCACGCCATTGATGGTGACGGCCAAGGTGCTGTCATCGCCTAAATCGACGGTACCGTTAAACACTAAGGTGTTGTCATTGGTGATGAAGTCGCTGCCCGAGGCGCCGGTGTCATCGGTAATGCTGGTGATCGCCACGGTGTTGCCGTCGCCATCTTGGTCAATCTTAGTATCAATCACCACGTCCTGGGTGACGGTCTTGCTGTTGCCCGCCAGGTCAGTGACGGTGGCGCTGACAGGGTAAGTGCCATCGGCCAAGGTGGTGCCGGTTAAGTCGATGCTCCAGTTACCGCTGGCATCAATCACCAAGCCGTTGGCAGTGGTGTACACCACGCCATTGATGGTGACGGCCAAGGTGCTGTTGTCACCTAAATCGACGGTACCGTTGAACACTAAGGTGTTGTCGTTGGTGATGAAGTCGCTGCCCGAGGCACCGGTGTCATCGGTAATGCTGGTGATCGCCACGGTGTTGCCGTCGCCATCTTGGTCAATCTTAGTATCAATCACCACGTCTTGGGTGACGGTCTTGCTGTTGCCCGCCAGGTCAGTGACGGTGGCGCTGACAGGGTAAGTGCCATCGGCCAAGGTGGTGCCGGTTAAGTCGATGCTCCAGTTACCGCTGGCATCAATCACCAAGCCGTTGGCAGTGGTGTACACCACGCCATTGATGGTGACGGCCAAGGTGCTGTTGTCACCTAAATCGACGGTACCGTTGAACACTAAGGTGTTGTCATTGGTGATGAAGTCGCTGCCCGAGGCACCGGTGTCATCGGTAATGCTGGTGATCGCCACGGTGTTGCCGTCGCCATCTTGGTCAATCTTAGTATCAATCACCACGTCTTGGGTGACGGTTTTGCTGTTGCCCGCCAGGTCAGTGACGGTGGCGCTGACAGGGTAAGTGCCATCGGCCAAGGTGGTGCCGGTTAAGTCGATGCTCCAGTTACCGCTGGCATCAATCACCAAGCCGTTGGCAGTGGTGTACACCACGCCATTGATGGTGACGGCCAAGGTGCTGTTGTCACCCAAATCGACGGTACCGTTGAACACTAAGGTGTTGTCGTTGGTGATGAAGTCGCTGCCGGAGGCACCGGTGTCATCGGTAATGCTGGTGATCGCCACGGTGTTGCCGTCGCCATCTTGGTCAATCTTGGTATCAATCACCACGTCTTGGGTGACGGTTTTGCTGTTGCCCGCCAGGTCAGTGACGGTGGCGCTGACAGGGTAAGTGCCATCGGCCAAGGTGGTGCCGGTTAAGTCGATGCTCCAGTTACCGCTGGCATCAATCACCAAGCCGTTGGCAGTGGTGTAGACCACGCCATTGATGGTGACGGCCAAGGTGCTGTTGTCACCTAAATCGACGGTACCGTTGAACACTAAGGTGTTGTCATTGGTGATGAAGTCGCTGCCCGAGGCACCGGTGTCATCGGTAATGCTGGTGATCGCCACGGTGTTGCCGTCGCCATCTTGGTCAATCTTAGTATCAATCACCACGTCCTGGGTGACGGTCTTGCTGTTGCCCGCCAGGTCAGTGACGGTGGCGCTGACAGGGTAAGTGCCATCGGCCAAGGTGGTGCCGGTTAAGTCGATGCTCCAGTTACCGCTGGCATCAATCACCAAGCCGTTGGCAGTGGTGTAGACCACGCCATTGATGGTGACGGCCAAGGTGCTGTTGTCACCTAAATCGACGGTACCGTTGAACACTAAGGTGTTGTCATTGGTGATGAAGTCGCTGCCCGAGGCACCGGTGTCATCGGTAATGCTGGTGATCGCCACGGTGTTGCCGTCGCCATCTTGGTCAATCTTAGTATCAATCACCACGTCTTGGGTGACGGTTTTGCTGTTGCCGGCCAGGTCAGTGACCGTGGCGCTGACAGGGTAAGTGCCATCGGCCAAGGTGGTGCCGGTTAAGTCGATGCTCCAGTTACCGCTGGCATCAATCACCAAGCCGTTGGCAGTGGTGTAGACCACGCCATTGATGGTGACGGCCAAGGTGCTGTTGTCACCTAAATCGACGGTACCGTTGAACACTAAGGTGTTGTCATTGGTGATGAAGTCGCTGCCCGAGGCACCGGTGTCATCGGTAATGCTGGTGATCGCCACGGTGTTGCCGTCGCCATCTTGGTCAATCTTAGTATCAATCACCACGTCCTGGGTGACGGTTTTGCTGTTGCCCGCCAGGTCAGTGACCGTGGCGCTGACAGGGTAAGTGCCATCGGCCAAGGTGGTGCCGGTTAAGTCGATGCTCCAGTTACCGCTGGCATCAATCACCAAGCCGTTGGCAGTGGTGTAGACCACGCCATTGATGGTGACGGCCAAGGTGCTGTCATCGCCTAAATCGACGGTACCGTTGAAGACTAAGGTGTTGTCGTTGGTGATGAAGTCGCTGCCCGAGGCGCCGGTGTCATCGGTAATGCTGGTGATCGCCACGGTGTTGCCGTCGCCATCTTGGTCAATCTTAGTATCAATCACCACGTCTTGGGTGACGGTCTTGCTGTTGCCCGCCAGGTCAGTGACGGTGGCGCTGACAGGGTAAGTGCCATCGGCCAAGGTGGTGCCGGTTAAGTCGATGCTCCAGTTACCGCTGGCATCAATCACCAAGCCGTTGGCAGTGGTGTAGACCACGCCATTGATGGTGACGGCCAAGGTGCTGTTGTCACCTAAATCGACCGTGCCGTTGAACACTAAGGTGTTGTCGTTGGTGATGAAGTCGCTGCCCGAGGCGCCGGTGTCATCGGTAATGCTGGTGATTGCCACGGTGTTGCCGTCGCCATCTTGGTCAATCTTAGTATCAATCACCACGTCCTGGGTGACGGTTTTGCTGTTGCCCGCCAGGTCAGTGACCGTGGCGCTGACAGGGTAAGTGCCATCGGCCAAGGTGGTGCCGGTTAAGTCGATGCTCCAGTTACCGCTGGCATCAATCACCAAGCCGTTGGCAGTGGTGTACACCACGCCATTGATGGTGACGGCCAAGGTGCTGTTGTCACCCAAATCGACCGTGCCGTTGAACACTAAGGTGTTGTCGTTGGTGATGAAGTCGCTGCCCGAGGCGCCGGTGTCATCGGTAATGCTGGTGATCGCCACGGTGTTGCCGTCGCCATCTTGGTCAATCTTGGTATCAATCACCACGTCTTGGGTGACGGTTTTGCTGTTGCCCGCCAGGTCAGTGACGGTGGCGCTGACAGGGTAAGTGCCATCGGCCAAGGTGGTGCCGGTTAAGTCGATGCTCCAGTTACCGCTGGCATCAATCACCAAGCCGTTGGCAGTGGTGTAGACCACGCCATTGATGGTGACGGCCAAGGTGCTGTCATCGCCTAAATCGACGGTACCGTTAAACACTAAGGTGTTGTCATTGGTGATGAAGTCGCTGCCCGAGGCGCCGGTGTCATCGGTAATGCTGGTGATCGCCACGGTGTTGCCGTCGCCATCTTGGTCAATCTTAGTATCAATCACCACGTCCTGGGTGACGGTTTTGCTGTTGCCCGCCAGGTCAGTGACGGTGGCGCTGACAGGGTAAGTGCCATCGGCCAAGGTGGTGCCGGTTAAGTCGATGCTCCAGTTACCGCTGGCATCAATCACCAAGCCGTTGGCAGTGGTGTAGACCACGCCATTGATGGTGACGGCCAAGGTGCTGTTGTCACCTAAATCGACCGTGCCGTTGAACACTAAGGTGTTGTCGTTGGTGATGAAGTCGCTGCCCGAGGCGCCGGTGTCATCGGTAATGCTGGTGATTGCCACGGTGTTGCCGTCGCCATCTTGGTCAATCTTAGTATCAATCACCACGTCTTGGGTGACGGTCTTGCTGTTGCCCGCCAGGTCAGTGACGGTGGCGCTGACAGGGTAAGTGCCATCGGCCAAGGTGGTGCCGGTTAAGTCGATGCTCCAGTTACCGCTGGCATCAATCACCAAGCCGTTGGCAGTGGTGTAGACCACGCCATTGATGGTGACGGCCAAGGTGCTGTTGTCACCCAAATCGACGGTACCGTTGAACACTAAGGTGTTGTCGTTGGTGATGAAGTCGCTGCCCGAGGCACCGGTGTCATCGGTAATGCTGGTGATCGCCACGGTGTTGCCGTCGCCATCTTGGTCAATCTTGGTATCAATCACCACGTCTTGGGTGACGGTCTTGCTGTTGCCCGCCAGGTCAGTGACGGTGGCGCTGACAGGGTAAGTGCCATCGGCCAAGGTGGTGCCGGTTAAGTCGATGCTCCAGTTACCGCTGGCATCAATCACCAAGCCGTTGGCAGTGGTGTAGACCACGCCATTGATGGTGACGGCCAAGGTGCTGTTGTCACCTAAATCGACCGTGCCGTTGAACACTAAGGTGTTGTCATTGGTGATGAAGTCGCTGCCCGAGGCGCCGGTGTCATCGGTAATGCTGGTGATTGCCACGGTGTTGCCGTCGCCATCTTGGTCAATCTTAGTATCAATCACCACGTCCTGGGTGACGGTTTTGCTGTTGCCCGCCAGGTCAGTGACGGTGGCGCTGACAGGGTAAGTGCCATCGGCCAAGGTGGTGCCGGTTAAGTCGATGCTCCAGTTACCGCTGGCATCAATCACCAAGCCGTTGGCAGTGGTGTAGACCACGCCATTGATGGTGACGGCCAAGGTGCTGTCATCGCCTAAATCGACGGTACCGTTGAAGACTAAGGTGTTGTCGTTGGTGATGAAGTCGCTGCCCGAGGCGCCGGTGTCATCGGTAATGCTGGTGATCGCCACGGTGTTGCCGTCGCCATCTTGGTCAATCTTAGTATCAATCACCACGTCCTGGGTGACGGTTTTGCTGTTGCCCGCCAGGTCAGTGACGGTGGCGCTGACAGGGTAAGTGCCATCGGCCAAGGTGGTGCCGGTTAAGTCGATGCTCCAGTTACCGCTGGCATCAATCACCAAGCCGTTGGCAGTGGTGTAGACCACGCCATTGATGGTGACGGCCAAGGTGCTGTTGTCACCTAAATCGACCGTGCCGTTAAACACTAAGGTGTTGTCATTGGTGATGAAGTCGCTGCCCGAGGCGCCGGTGTCATCGGTAATGCTGGTGATCGCCACGGTGTTGCCGTCGCCATCTTGGTCAATCTTGGTATCAATCACCACGTCTTGGGTGACGGTCTTGCTGTTGCCCGCCAGGTCAGTGACGGTGGCGCTGACAGGGTAAGTGCCATCGGCCAAGGTGGTGCCGGTTAAGTCGATGCTCCAGTTACCGCTGGCATCAATCACCAAGCCGTTGGCAGTGGTGTAGACCACGCCATTGATGGTGACGGCCAAGGTGCTGTTGTCACCTAAATCGACCGTGCCGTTGAACACTAAGGTGTTGTCATTGGTGATGAAGTCGCTGCCCGAGGCGCCGGTGTCATCGGTAATGCTGGTGATTGCCACGGTGTTGCCGTCGCCATCTTGGTCAATCTTAGTATCAATCACCACGTCCTGGGTGACGGTTTTGCTGTTGCCCGCCAGGTCAGTGACGGTGGCGCTGACAGGGTAAGTGCCATCGGCCAAGGTGGTGCCGGTTAAGTCGATGCTCCAGTTACCGCTGGCATCAATCACCAAGCCGTTGGCAGTGGTGTAGACCACGCCATTGATGGTGACGGCCAAGGTGCTGTCATCGCCTAAATCGACGGTACCGTTGAAGACTAAGGTGTTGTCGTTGGTGATGAAGTCGCTGCCGGAGGCACCGGTGTCATCGGTAATGCTGGTGATCGCCACGGTGTTGCCGTCGCCATCTTGGTCAATCTTGGTATCAATCACCACGTCTTGGGTGACGGTTTTGCTGTTGCCCGCCAGGTCAGTGACGGTGGCGCTGACAGGGTAAGTGCCATCGGCCAAGGTGGTGCCGGTTAAGTCGATGCTCCAGTTACCGCTGGCATCAATCACCAAGCCGTTGGCAGTGGTGTAGACCACGCCATTGATGGTGACGGCCAAGGTGCTGTTGTCACCTAAATCGACGGTACCGTTGAACACTAAGGTGTTGTCGTTGGTGATGAAGTCGCTGCCGGAGGCACCGGTGTCATCGGTAATGCTGGTGATCGCCACGGTGTTGCCGTCGCCATCTTGGTCAATCTTAGTATCAATCACCACGTCCTGGGTGACGGTTTTGCTGTTGCCCGCCAGGTCAGTGACGGTGGCGCTGACAGGGTAAGTGCCATCGGCCAAGGTGGTGCCGGTTAAGTCGATGCTCCAGTTACCGCTGGCATCAATCACCAAGCCGTTGGCAGTGGTGTAGACCACGCCATTGATGGTGACGGCCAAGGTGCTGTTGTCACCTAAATCGACCGTGCCGTTGAACACTAAGGTGTTGTCGTTGGTGATGAAGTCGCTGCCCGAGGCGCCGGTGTCATCGGTAATGCTGGTGATTGCCACGGTGTTGCCGTCGCCATCTTGGTCAATCTTGGTATCAATCACCACGTCTTGGGTGACGGTCTTGCTGTTGCCCGCCAGGTCAGTGACGGTGGCGCTGACAGGGTAAGTGCCATCGGCCAAGGTGGTGCCGGTTAAGTCGATGCTCCAGTTACCGCTGGCATCAATCACCAAGCCGTTGGCAGTGGTGTAGACCACGCCATTGATGGTGACGGCCAAGGTGCTGTTGTCACCCAAATCGACGGTACCGTTGAACACTAAGGTGTTGTCGTTGGTGATGAAGTCGCTGCCGGAGGCACCGGTGTCATCGGTAATGCTGGTGATCGCCACGGTGTTGCCGTCGCCATCTTGGTCAATCTTGGTATCAATCACCACGTCTTGGGTGACGGTTTTGCTGTTGCCCGCCAGGTCAGTGACGGTGGCGCTGACAGGGTAAGTGCCATCGGCCAAGGTGGTGCCGGTTAAGTCGATGCTCCAGTTACCGCTGGCATCAATCACCAAGCCGTTGGCAGTGGTGTAGACCACGCCATTGATGGTGACGGCCAAGGTGCTGTTGTCACCTAAATCGACCGTGCCGTTGAACACTAAGGTGTTGTCGTTGGTGATGAAGTCGCTGCCCGAGGCGCCGGTGTCATCGGTAATGCTGGTGATTGCCACGGTGTTGCCGTCGCCATCTTGGTCAATCTTAGTATCAATCACCACGTCTTGGGTGACGGTCTTGCTGTTGCCCGCCAGGTCAGTGACGGTGGCGCTGACAGGGTAAGTGCCATCGGCCAAGGTGGTGCCGGTTAAGTCGATGCTCCAGTTACCGCTGGCATCAATCACCAAGCCGTTGGCAGTGGTGTAGACCACGCCATTGATGGTGACGGCCAAGGTGCTGTTGTCACCCAAATCGACGGTACCGTTGAACACTAAGGTGTTGTCGTTGGTGATGAAGTCGCTGCCCGAGGCACCGGTGTCATCGGTAATGCTGGTGATCGCCACGGTGTTGCCGTCGCCATCTTGGTCAATCTTGGTATCAATCACCACGTCTTGGGTGACGGTCTTGCTGTTGCCCGCCAGGTCAGTGACGGTGGCGCTGACAGGGTAAGTGCCATCGGCCAAGGTGGTGCCGGTTAAGTCGATGCTCCAGTTACCGCTGGCATCAATCACCAAGCCGTTGGCAGTGGTGTAGACCACGCCATTGATGGTGACGGCCAAGGTGCTGTTGTCACCTAAATCGACCGTGCCGTTGAACACTAAGGTGTTGTCGTTGGTGATGAAGTCGCTGCCCGAGGCGCCGGTGTCATCGGTAATGCTGGTGATTGCCACGGTGTTGCCGTCGCCATCTTGGTCAATCTTAGTATCAATCACCACGTCCTGGGTGACGGTTTTGCTGTTGCCCGCCAGGTCAGTGACGGTGGCGCTGACAGGGTAAGTGCCATCGGCCAAGGTGGTGCCGGTTAAGTCGATGCTCCAGTTACCGCTGGCATCAATCACCAAGCCGTTGGCAGTGGTGTACACCACGCCATTGATGGTGACGGCCAAGGTGCTGTTGTCACCCAAATCGACCGTGCCGTTGAACACTAAGGTGTTGTCGTTGGTGATGAAGTCGCTGCCCGAGGCGCCGGTGTCATCGGTAATGCTGGTGATCGCCACGGTGTTGCCGTCGCCATCTTGGTCAATTTGGGTGTCTACATTGCCATTATCAGTGGCTTTACCTGTATTACCAGCAGGATCTATCACTGTTGCTATAGCGGTATAATCACCTTCAGCCAAAGGGGTTGTGACGTCCACTGCGTAGGTGCCATCTGCATTAACAGTCGTTGTTAATGTCTGTTCTGCCCCTGTGCTATCTATGACAACAATCGTAATTGTGCTACCCGGCGTTGCATCTGACGAGCCAGTAATAGTAGGGGTGGTATCTTGTGTATTATCGGGTGCATCTACAGTGATGTTAGGTGCTGTGATATCCACGTTACCGTCATCGGTGGCTGTGCCGGTATTACCAGCAGGATCTGTAACTGTCGCTGTTGCTGTAATAGGGCCTTCTGCGACAGGATTGGTAACATCCACAGTATAAGTACCGTCAGGGTTAACTGTGGTGGTTAGCGTCTGCTCAGTACCTGTGCTGTCGGTGACAACAATTGTTATGGTGCTACCTGGAGGGGCATCTGTAGTGCCCGTGATTGTCGGGGTTGTGTCATTGGTTGCATCGGGAACATCGACGGTAATATTTGGTGCTGTGTTATCAACATTGCCATTATCAGTAGCTTCACCTGTATTGCCTGCTGGATCTGTCACTGTTGCTACAGCGGTATAGCCGCCTTCAGCGAGTGGGTTAGTGACATCTACGGAATAGGTGCCATCAGGGTTTACTGTGGTGGTAAGAGTCTGCTCTGCACCTGTGCTATCGGTGACAACAATCGTAATAGTGCTACCTGGCGGTGCATCAGTCGAACCTGTGATCGTTGGTGTAGTATCTTGGGTATCATCAGGTGCATCAACAGTAATTGTTGGCGCAGTTGTATCGAGTAGTGCTGAATCACTACCTTCTGGAGATATGTTACCGGCACTGTCTGTGATAGTCGCCACAACTGTAATCGTTTCGCCTTCACCGGGAGCAGGAAGGTTGAGATTCACAAAGCCATTGTTGATATCTTCCTGAGTCAGTGTGTAGTCAACACCATTAACAGTCAGCGTATCGCCAACATTTGCACCTGTGCCATCTAAGCCAATAGTGACATTGACTTCAGTATTGCCAGCTAGCTCTTCGTTACTGATAAAACCATCATTGTTTGTATCTGTATTGATAGTGACACTAGGTCCCCCATCGGCGACTGGTGTGACATTGATGGTTAATGTTGCTGAAGCGCCAGTATTGGTTGTGTAAGTAATAACAGGTACTTGGCCATTCCAGTTTTCATTGGGTGTAAAGGTATATGAACCATCGGCGTTCAAGATTAAAGTGCCGCCTTCGAGCGTGACTTCAGTACCTGCTGCGTAAGTGGTACCGCCGACTTCGAAACTCACAACACTTAAGCTTGAGTCTACATCGCTGTCATTATCAAGTACGTTGCCCGTAGAAGCTGTATCTTCATCGACTGTATTTGAATCGTTGGCCAGAACAGATGGATCATCTATAGGCGAGATATTAATGGTAAGAGTTGCGCTTGAGCCTGTATTAGTTGTGTAGGTAATGACAGGAACTTGGCCATTCCAGTTTTCATTGGGTGTAAAGGTATATGAGCCATCGGCGTTTAACACTAAAGTGCCGCCTTCAAGCGTGACTTCGGTACCTGCTGCGTAAGTGGTACCGCCGACTTCGAAACTCACAACACTTAAGCTTGAGTCTACATCGCTGTCATTATCGAGCACATTGCCAGTGGCAATGTTATCTTCATCGGTCGTATTGCTGTCATTGGCGAGTGCCGAAGGAGAATCTGCAGCAATGGTCAGTTGTGGATCATTGACCGTTGTGCCTGTCAGTGCTTGACCAGTGGTTGAGTATCCTGATGTGGCTAAGACTTCACTACCACTGCGAGCGAGAGTGACATAGCCAGAGTTACCGTCACGGCCTGGAGTGTTCCCTGCTGCGGTTTCTGGAAGGTTCTGAGTTGGGTCTTCACCAGAGGCAATTAGATCTTGTAATGCTTGGATTTCATCTAAGGCAGCCGCGTCAGTGGCGTTGGTGGCTACTGCTGATTCGTTGGGAGCAACTTCGTTCGATAGCTTAGTGCCATCGTCGAAGGTGATCTCATAGGTCGCGTTTTCGTCAATATGGAGCACAGCACCTTTTGGGAGTTGTTCGCCATCCTTAGCGGGTTGATTTGAACCATCAACTTCGACATTGATTTGCCCTTTTACTAACTTAAGCAAACCTTTCTTTGATGTAATTACCGATCCCATAGTGAGCTCCCAACAGCCAAAGTGTGTTAATTCCACAGACGCACAAATCCAACATATGTGCTGGGTTGTGATACAAGTGGTCGAATTTTAGCTAACAAAGTGTCACAAGTCAATTTTTTGACACATCTGTATTGCTTGTTCTGACTGGGGTTTGCGAGATGTTGGATATAAAAAAGACAGGATTCAGATGTGTAACTAGATGTAGTAGATATATTTATAAAAAGGGCTGCATTTAGTATTTTTCAACTTCGTAGTTAAGTATATTTATAACAAATTAATTAGGATTGGAAGGTTAATTTTTTATGAAAACGACACAAACCGACCTAGTGAGTCACGTTTTTGAGTAGAAACGAAGCAAGAACTTTCGTGAGTGGTAAACGCCGTGACTCACAACAGTGCGAATCACGGCGTTATCATTATTGATGTAGTAGAGCTACAGGTTAACTGCCTGACGGTAGCTTTGATTGGCGTTAGCTTGTTCGCCTAACTGTTCTTGAATGCGAGCGAGCGCCAGCCATGAGGCTTTTGTTGGTTCGAGTCGGCAAACATTCTGCAAGCAGCTTCTGGCTTCTTTCATATCCCGCGTTTGCTGATACAGCTTAGCTAAACACATCTGGTAGTCCGCATTATTCTCATGGGTGACTTCATGCTTGAGTAACTGTTTACGGATCTCTGTGTCTTGGGCTGTCGCGATTTCAGGAATTGCATGTAAAAGTGCTGACTCGGGAGCGGTTCGTAACTTTTTCGCGATTAGTTTCAGCGCTTGGTCTTTGCGATTAAAGCGGCATAAACCCATGGCATAAATCGCCAGAAACTCAGACTGATTGCGTTCACTGCGGGATAACCACTGCCAGCATTGCTCTAAGGCTTCTTCACCTTTGATGGCTGCGGCTTTGAGTAACGCGCAATTAGTGGCGATATTGAGCTCATTCAGCTGAGCATCATCGAGGATCTGACGCTTCTTCAAAATAGGTATTAACAGCTTGAGCGCATCCCAATCCTCTTGGGTTCGGTATAACTCAAGGGCGAGTTTGAGTACTGGCGCTTTACTCTTGCTCGTCGGTGCTAATTTATCCAGCTCGGTGCGGGCTAAAGTTAACTCTCCTTGTTTTAACAGATATCGAGTGCGAGTGGTTGCTACGGCATTCGCGGCAAGAGGTTGCGCTGCAGCGCGATCAAGATATTGATCTCGCTCGGCTATTTTTTGTTGATACTGAGCGGCACGGGCCGCTGCAAGTAAATTAAGTGCTGGGAGCTCACCGTTGTCAGCACCCTTTATCATGGCGCGTTCAGCTGCTGGCCAATCTTCTTCAGCCAGAGCCAGTGCACCCATTAAGGTATGTTTTTTAGCCGAGCGGCGGCGCCAGTGATGGGGAATAAAACGACTGCGCAGCATCAGATTGATGGCGCTAATCACTAGCCATTCGAGTACTTGGAATACGGCATAAAATACAATTAACGCAATGATCCCAAAGACTAAGCTGGTCTCAATCTGGTAGTCACCGGCAGCGATATAGACATAACCTGTATTACCAACCAACCAAGGGCTGATACAGAGCCCTATTAGCACTATCCCTAAGAAAATTAATATCTTGATCATAGTGGCGTATCCTCTGATGAGGTCAGCTCGCCATAACTAGTCAGCTGTAATAACAGAGGTTTAGCCGCAAAGGATTTCAGGGTAATAGGATCAAGTTCTAAGGTCGCTAATTTATCGATTTCGGCGATGGCCTCAGATGTCTTGTGATCTTGCGTATCAAAATAGGTTTGGAGCCATTTGCGCGCCATCATCAATGATTGGTGATAAGCCGCTCTGTCATAGCGATATAACGCAAGTTGCGATTGCAGCAGTTTATGGCGAATGTTCTCCACCAGATACCATTGCTGTTCTGGTGCGAGTAAAGCGGGCGCATCGGCGGTTTTGTGGCGTATGGTAATAAAGTCTTGGGTTAACGCTTTCCACGTTTTGCCCAGATTGCTCTGCCAATCATTCAAATCCCCAGTAATCGTCGTATCTTCTGGGGCATCAGTTTCTGCATCGGTGCGATTCAGCGGCAGTTTATCGAGTTGTTCAATTAAGGCATCGAGCGCCAATACATTGCCATCAATATCTGTGGTTTTAATGCTGGCCGTGGCGGCGATGTCTTTTGCTAATGCCTTACGAATAGGCAGTAACGCCGGATTGTTCATGGCGGCGATGGTTTCATCCGCCGACTTTAATAGATCGGTGGCGGTGCGGGGATCTTTCTCTAACCAAAGTTTACGGCCCGCCATATTCACTAGATATTCGGCTTCAGAGGCCATCCAATGCGTTGGGCTGCGCTGGGCCAGTTTATTGACCCTGTCCTGCAGTTGATTTTGGTCTTCTGCCAATTTTGTTAATTCTTGATAAGTCTTAGCATCATTCAGTTGTTGCTGTTCAAGCTGGCCAATACGTTGATTTGGCTGCAACAGCGCTTGCTGTAATTGGTCCTGCAGGGCGATATTTTTCGCATCCTGCGCCAGTAGTTGCTGTTGCATTTGTTGGTACAGCATAAAACCGCCGCCAAGGGTGCAAGCGGTTAAACCTAGCGCTAATAAAACCCCAAAGCGAATCGCCCACGAGCTTCTACTGGATGCTGGCGTTTGGCTCGGTGCGGTTGAAGGGCTGGCTTTGGCTGTTTGGGATTCGTTGGATGACGCTGATGTTGCGGACATGTCATCGGTTGTTTCCGGTGACACAATAATAGCGGTAGCCTCTGATTCTGGGCTCTTTGCGTCGTGCTTGTTGTTATCCATTTAACAGTCCTTGAAAACATGCTACTGCCGAAATTCGAGTAAAATCGGGCTAAATAGCGCTTAGAGTTTAAGGGCGTTTAGCACGGCTTTGCTGTTGGCGGCATTGGCATTGGTGACTTGGGTTATACCAAAGGCGTGAGCTTGAGCTTCTACTCGGTTACTTGGGACTATGATATGACATGAGCGCAGCCATGCAAATAACTCTTTTGGCACTAAATTAATCAGGTTATCCAGTACTTCACCGCTGGTCACCACAATAGTGTCTATCCCGAAGGCTTGCCATTGCAGAGCTAACTGTTGACCATCGAGTGGCGGGCAAGCTCGTTGATACACTTCCCAATAGCGCAAATGTGCACCGCGCGCAGCCAGTTGTTCGGCTAAGGCTTCGCGGCCACCGACGCCACGTATAATAGTAATCTGCTTACCTTTAATCTCTTGCAGCGGCGCGAGCGTGAGTAGCCCTTCGGTCTGCTGACAGTCATCTGGGGCTTCGAGGGCAGAAATACCGAGCTGGTTTAATGCGTCCCAAGTCGCATGCCCTACCGCGAAGTACTGAGCTGGAGGCCAAGCTTTATGGGGTGGATTTGTAGTAGTTAAGGCGTTATCCGCAAAAGTCACAGCATTGGCGCTGATGCAGATAATCATATCGGCGTGTGCCAAAGGATGCGGGGTATTCGTTGCGATAGCGGGCGTTGCTTCGACACACAGCAGAGGTGTGACCCAGTGAGCAATGCCTCGTTCATTCAAGGCATCGACCATGGACTGATTGCGCCCCTCGGGGCGCGTCAGTAAGACTTTCATTGACTTAGGCTTTAGCGTAAACGGCGTCGAGAATGCTTTTGGCACCTTTGCTGAGTAACTCTTCAGCAAGGGCAACACCTAATTGCGTGGCTTCGGTTTTTGGACCTGTGATCACGCCTTCGATGATTTCACTGCCATCGGGGTTACCGACTAGGCCGCGTAGCGTCATCTTGTCACCATCGATTTCAGCAAATGCGCCAATCGGCACTTGGCATCCACCTTCAAGGCGAGTGTTCATCGCGCGCTCGGCAAGAACACGGTAGCGAGTTTCTAAATGCTCTAATGGCGCCAGTAGCGCTTTAACACGTTCGTCGTTGATGCGACATTCGATACCCACAGCGCCTTGGCCGTTGGCGGGTAAGGATTCTTCTGCAGAAATAAAGCTGGCAATACGCTCAGACAATTTCAGACGGATTAAGCCAGCAGCGGCAAGAATAATGGCATCGTATTCGCCGTTATCAAGCTTAGCTAAACGAGTTCCAACGTTACCGCGTAAATCTTTGATGATGAGGTCGGGACGTGATGCACGTATCTGACATTGACGACGTAGGCTCGAGGTGCCCACAGTTGCGCCTAATGGTAATTCGCTGATCGATTTATATAAATTCGATACAAAGGCATCGCGGGGATCTTCGCGCTCGCAAATCACTTCAAGGCCTAAGCCTTCAGGGAAGTCGACTGGCACGTCTTTCATTGAGTGCACTGCGATATCGGCAAGATCGTCTAACATAGCGACTTCAAGCTCTTTGACGAACAAACCTTTACCGCCCACTTTGGCTAGCGGCGTATCTAAGATAACGTCGCCTTTAGTGCTCATTGGCAGCAATTCCACCACAATACCTGGGTGAATGCGTTCTAATTCGGCTTTAACAAATTCAGCTTGCCACATGGCCAGCGGACTCTTGCGGGTTGCGATACGTATGCGGTTCTCAGACATGCCTAGTTTCCATCAAAGATCTTAGTTGCGCCAATGCTAACATTGGCAAATCGTTTATGTAAGGAAGCCGTATCGATTCTTTGAAGTCGGCGATGTTCTACATGGCGTGAAAGTGTGATGCGCTTCACATATAGTTGCTCGTGTTTGCAAAAGTGTTAACATGAGCACACTTCTCATAAGTGTCTAAGTGTTGTGTTTTTGAATGGATCGGCAAATACAGTTTCCTGATATAGCTGAACGACTTAATAAGGTCCGCATTGCGCGCGCCTTGGCTTTGCTATCGCCGCTGCAAAAACACTTATTCCATTTGATCCCCTTTTTAATCCACCAGAACAGCGTTCAGTATCCCGGCTATCATGCCGCTAATACGCCCTGCGGAATTAATGAGTATCAGCTTAGCGAAATTGAATCCCAAGCCTGCGATGTTTTCTCGCTACCCTTTATTAATCAAGAAGCGGACATCAATGCCTTTGATGGCGTTTATGCCATGGGCAGTACTGGCAGCTTTGGCCAAAATACCAAGAGTGATGTCGATGTTTGGTTAGTGCATAGGGCAGATTTAAGCCTTGAAGAGTTAGCGCTGATCAGGATTAAAACCGATAGATTGACCGCATGGTTTGCCGAGTATCAGTTTGAGGTGAACTTTTACTTAGTCCATCCACAACAGTTTTGTGGTGATCAAACTCTGCGTGGTTGTCTGTCAACCATGGCCCATGAGCACAGTGGCAGCACCCAGCACTGGTTGTTACTGGAAGAGTTTTATCGCAGTCAAATTCGTCTGGCGGGTAAAGCTATTGCATGGTGGCCTGACGCTAAACTCAATCCTGCACTCTTGTTTTTAGGCTATGTGCATGAATTACCTGCGAGTGAGTACTTTGGTGCTTCCTTATGGCAGCTTTATAAAGGTTTAGAAAAGCCCCATAAGGCGTTGATTAAAGTATTGCTACTCGAGGCCTATGCCAGCGATTATCCCCATTCAACAGTGCTTTGTGATCGACTATGGCAGAAAACCTTAGCCGGCGATTTTTCGACGTCGAACGATGCTTATTACTCTATCTACGAGATTATCGAAACCTATTTGCTCAAGCAGAATGATACCCGTCGACTTGAGATTGCGCGGCGCTGCTTTTATCTAAAATGTGGCGTGCACTTGAGCCGCACGCAAGAGGGCAAAGATTGGCGTTATCCTAAGCTGCAAAAATTGGTGCAGGATTGGCAATGGCCCGACAGTTTGATCAGCACCTTAGACGATTGCGAACATTGGCACAGTGGCCAGCTCAATTGGTTTAACGAGCAACTGAATGAACTCTTGTTGGCGAGTTACCAAACTTTGCTGCGCTTCGCATCGACCCATGAACTCAATGAAGGCTTGCGGATTGAAGAGCTGGGCATGCTCACCCGTAAATTACACACCTATTTTAGCCAAGATGAAGACCAAATCGCTAAGCTGAATCTGCTCTGGAGTGCCTCGGTCGCCGAGTCCGATGTGACTATGGTGTCAAGCTCGCGCGAGCGACAATATTATCTTTATCGACAGGAGCCGCTGCCACAAAATTTGTTAGGTGAGTCGGCGATATGTAAGGGAAAAACCCCATCCGCCTTGATGATCTGGGCATGTCTAAACGGAATTTCGACACCTGAAACACAATGGCACGAATACGGTCAGAGTAAGGCAAAGTCAAAACGGCTTACCGAAGCGTCTAAGCGGTTACTGAATTTTATCGACCACGATTGGCGCGTGTCGAAACGGGACTTATGCCAGCCGTGGCATTTTCGTAAGCTGATTTTTGTGCTTAATCTGGACTGCGATCCCACCATTGAATGGGGCGGACAGGAAATGATGGTCGATGTGATGAATGCTAACGTGTTCTCACTCGGGCGTAAAAAAGCCAATATGCTTGGGGCGTTAGATGCCATTTGTTTGAATAGTTGGGGTGAGTGGCAGTGCCATCGTTTCGAAGGGGATACCGCGGTATTGCAAGCCTTAGCCTTTGTGACCCCAGGACTCCGGCGGGCCAGCTTACCCGTGGACATGGATGTGATCAGTTGCTCGCAAAAGTTACGGCCACAGCTCAAGTTAGCGGTGAAAAATCTACTTAAGCAAACCATGCGTTTGTGCCAAAAAGTGCAGCAATCCAGCACCTTAGTACAGCCGCTACAGATAAGGCATACCCGCTATGGGATCTTTTTTAATCCCTTAGGCATGGCCTATCAGGATTTGAGTGATGCTAAGTCTTTTTATCAGCAGTTATCCCGCAGTCATCTTGTGTTGCTGCCACGGCCTGAATTGGGTGACGATCCCTTTTCGAGTATGCCTAAAGTGGTGCAGAACTATGCGGCGAAAGGGGCGATTCAATATTTTCTACGCCAACGAGTCGATAACTTGGATGTATTTATTCTCGATGAGGAAAACCAGCTGAGTCATTATGTGCAGGCGGGATCAAACATGGCCGAGTTAGTGAATAAAGTCAGTCATCACTATGTGTTCGATGAGCATTATGCTTCACGGGCACGATTCAATATTCCGCAGTTTTTCCATCTAGTACGAGTGGCAGGGGAGTTAACTGTGGCGCCGTTCGGCATAGATATGAGTGACCTAGACACTGAGTTTTAAGCTGGTTTTTTAACATAAATAATGGGAGCTAAGGCTCCCATTATTGTTTTGCACTATTATGGCTATGGCTTGCGCTACGACTGGCTTAGATTAAAAGCTAAGCTTAATTCCGCCTTGGCGCTCGATAGACTCTTGCACGAATGGCATAAACTCGCCGCCATTACGTCCGTCCATCCATTTACCTTCAACAAAACCAAAATGATATCCACCAAAACGTGTGGCTACCCAAATCTCATGCAAAGGTTCTTGCTTGTTGATCACTATCTTAGAGCCATCAACAAATTCTAATTGCAATACGTTGCCACTGGCATCGATATCAACATCGGCATCTTGCTCATCAATCGCAGTTTCAATCGCATTTTCTATGGCTTGGAACATGTCATCGGCGAGCTGGTGAAATTCTGTATCTGTAATGGCCATGCATTTCTGTCCTTTGCTTTCGTCAAGATGGGTGCGATTATAAGGCCATTAGTCACCAGATGCACAGATGTTGAGAAAAATGAGACTGTTTTTATTGTTATTGCTTGGTAGCCTATTCATTACGGCATGCGGGCAGAAGGGCCCCCTCTATCGATCGCCCGCCACAGAGGTGAATCAACCTAAAAAGGTTGATGAAGCTAAAACTGTGCCTGAAGTGGAAGAGATTAAAACCGAGATTAGAGCCATCGAAGCACAAAAAACACAACAATAACAATCGCTATAGCTAAAACGACCATCACTATCGCAGCGATAAAGCGCAGTAAGGAATCAGAAATTGGATCACTTTCTCTACCAACAAAATGCCCTGCATGCCGAAGGCTGCCAGGTTGCCGATTTAGCTCAAACCTATGGCACACCGCTGTATATCTATTCCCGCGCCACGCTAGAGCGCCATTGGCATGCCTTTAATAATGCCGTGGCAGATCATCCCCATTTGATTTGTTACGCGGTTAAAGCCAATGCGAACTTGGCCGTACTGAATGTGCTGGCACGTTTAGGCAGTGGTTTTGATATTGTGTCGGGCGGTGAGTTAGCCAGAGTGATAGAAGCGGGCGGCGATCCCGCCAAAGTGGTGTTCTCTGGCGTGGGTAAAACAGCGGCTGAAATGGAACAGGCACTTAATCTGGGCATTTATTGCTTTAATGTCGAATCGAGTGCCGAGCTTGAGCAGTTAAATCTGGTCGCAGGGCGTTTAGGTAAAGTCGCGCCTGTGTCCCTGCGGATTAATCCCGATGTGGATGCGGGCACCCATCCCTATATTTCGACTGGCCTTAAAGAAAACAAATTCGGTATCGCTATGGATGAGGCTGAAATCGTTTTCGCCCGTGCCCATGCGTTGCCACATGTAAAAGTGAAAGGTGTCGATTGCCATATCGGCTCACAACTAACTGAAATCAAACCATTCCTCGATGCTATGGATCGTATGCTCGCCCTGATCGACCGTCTGGCGGAGCAAGGTATCATTATTGAACATTTCGATGTGGGTGGCGGTTTAGGGGTGACCTATGATGCCGAAACGCCGCCACATCCGGATGTGTATGCCGCCGCTATATTAGCGCGTTTGGGCGACCGTCAACTGAAGCTTATCTTCGAGCCGGGCCGTGCGATTGCCGCCAATGCGGGGATTTTTGTTACTCAGGTGCTGTATCTTAAAGAAAACAGCGACAAGCGTTTTGCGATTGTCGATGGCGCGATGAATGACTTGATTCGTCCTGCACTTTACAGCGCATGGCAAAATATTATCCCAGTCGTGCCAAGGGACTCAGAGGCCTATGAGTTTGATATTGTTGGTCCAGTGTGCGAAACCGGAGACTTTTTAGGTAAAAATCGCCAGCTTGCGCTAGCAGCGGGTGATTTACTGGCGGTGCGTTCGAGTGGTGCCTATGGTTTTGCTATGGCCTCTAACTACAACACTCGTCCTCGTGCGGCTGAAGTGATGGTCGATGGTGAGCAGGCTTTCTTAGTGCGTGAGCGAGAAAAATTGTCTCAGCTCTGGCAAGGTGAGCAACTCCTGCCGTAAACTAGAAAAATTATATTGATTCAGGCGCTTGGTTTCATACTTTATGAGCGGCGCCTCGGCTTAAAGGATAAGTATCTTGATCCAATTCACTAAGATGCACGGACTGGGCAACGATTTTATGGTGGTCGATGGGGTCACGCAGAACGTGTTCTTTTCGCCTGAGCAGATCCGCCGTTTAGCCGACCGTAACTTTGGCATAGGTTTCGACCAACTACTCTTAGTTGAGCCGCCCTATGATCCCGATTTAGATTTTCATTATCGCATCTTCAATGCCGATGGCACTGAAGTCGAACAATGCGGCAATGGCGCCCGCTGTTTCGCCCGTTTTGTGCGTAATAAAGGCCTGACAAATAAGAGTAAAATCCGTGTCAGTACTTCGTCCGGCAAGATGACTCTGCGCTTAGAACGCGATGGCACTGTTACCGTGAATATGGGCGTGCCGATCCTCGAACCGAGTCAGATCCCCTTCAAAGCTAAGAAACCTGAAAAAACCTATTTACTGCAAACACCGATGCAAACCTTTTTGTGTGGCGCGGCTTCTATGGGCAATCCCCATTGCGTGCTCGACGTTGAAGATGTGGCGAGCGCTTCTGTCGCTGAAATTGGTGCAATGCTCACTAAGCATGAGCGTTTTCCGCGCGGTGTGAATGTGGGATTTATGCAGGTCGTAGACTCAGGCCACATTAAGCTGCGGGTGTATGAGCGCGGTGCGGCCGAAACCTTGGCCTGTGGCACAGGCGCATGCGCGGCCGTAGTTGTAGGCCAAGTGCAAGGAAAGCTCGGCCAGCAAGTGCGGGTGGATTTACCCGGCGGCACCTTAACCATCAACTGGGAAGGCGAGGGTAAACCTTTGTGGATGACGGGCCCTGCGCAGCACGTTTACGATGGACAAATTCAGTTATGACAGAGCCCTTGATGCCGCAGACGGATGTGCCTTTCGATGAGTTGATTATTCGCGAATATCTGCTGGATAATCCTGACTTTTTTAATCGCTATCCCGAGCTGCTGCTGGCAATGCGCTTGCCTCACATGGAACGTGGCGCTATCTCTTTGGTGGAACGTCGCCAAGAAATGCTGCGCCAGCGAGTGAGCCAGTTGGAAGAAGAAATCACTAGCCTGTTAACCATGGCGGCGCGTAACGAGAAGATTTACCAATTCAATACTGAGTTATCCTTCCAGCTATTAAATTGTGCCGATCTTGTGTCACTCAAAGAAGTGTTGGCCGACAGTTTAAAATTACAGTTTAATTTCAGTCATGTGCGTTTGATCAGCGTGCTCGATACCGATATGAAGGCAATATGGGATCAAAGGCTGCATAAAGGTCACTATTTTGGCCGACTCACGCAGCAAGAGGCTAAACGCCTATTTGGTAGCGAAGTGGGGTCGGTGGCACTGACGAAATTATCGGAAGACAACCCAGTCATTTTTGCTATTGCCAGCCAAGATGCCACCCATTTTCACCCCGATATGGATAACATGCTGCTGGAACAACTGCGGCGTTTGCTGGCGCACATGCTCGCTAAGCTGTAACGGCTGTTGAGCGATTGTGCTCACCTAAGGCTTAGCAAAACCCATGAGGAAACCGATATGAGTACGCAAACAGCCGAAGTGTCGGCGCTTAATACTCAATGGTTACAAACCTTTGAACGCTATCTGAGTACCGAGCGGCAGTTGTCGGCCCATACAGTACGTAATTACCTTTACGAGCTTAATCGCGGTAGTGATCTCTTGCCTGACGGCGTGCATCTACTCAATGTGAGTCGCGAGCATTGGCAGCAAGTGTTAGCCAAATTGCACCGCAAAGGCTTAAGCCCGCGATCGCTTTCTCTGTGTTTATCTGCGGTAAAACAATGGGGTGAATTTTTGCTGCGCGAAGGTGTGATCGAGCTTAATCCTGCCAAAGGCTTAAGTGCTCCCAAACAAGCCAAACCGCTGCCGAAGAATATCGATGTCGATGCCATCAGTCATTTGCTCGACATTGAAGGTACAGATCCCTTGAGTCTGCGGGATAAGGCCATGATGGAGTTGTTTTATTCCAGTGGTTTACGTTTAGCTGAACTCGCTGCGCTCAATTTATCCAGTGTGCAATACGATTTGAAAGAAGTGCGTGTCTTAGGTAAAGGCAATAAGGAACGTATCGTCCCTGTCGGTCGTTTGGCGATTGCTGCTTTGCTGAATTGGCTCAATTGCCGAAAGCAGATCCCCTGTGAAGATAACGCCTTATTTGTGACCGAAAAGGGCAAGCGACTCTCCCATCGTAGTATTCAGGCGCGGATGGCTAAATGGGGGCAAGAGCAGGCATTATCGGTGCGCGTGCATCCACATAAACTGCGCCACTCCTTTGCCACTCACATGTTAGAAGCGAGCGCCGATCTGCGGGCGGTGCAAGAATTATTGGGCCATGCGAACCTAGCGACTACGCAAATTTATACCAGTTTGGATTTCCAACACTTAGCTAAGGTGTATGATAACGCCCATCCTAGAGCGAAAAAAACACAGGATAAATAATGCGTTGCTATCTTAGACCTCAAAATATTCAAGCGATCAGTTTCGATCTCGACGATACCCTGTACGATAATCTACCGCATATTTTAAATGCCGAAGCTGAGCTGGCGACGTTTCTGTTGCAGACTTATCCATTATCGCAGGCGTGGCAAACCCATGATTGGCGCAGGCTAAAGCTGCAACTGCTGCAGCAAAATCGCGAGCTAGCCCACGACACCAGCGCTGCCCGTTTGGCAACGCTTCGCCAAGGGCTAATACAGTTAGGGTATTCGGCCGTCGAAGCCGAACGCGGCGCCGAGCAAGGATTGGCGTGTTTTTATTTTCATCGCAGCCATTTTCAAGTATCTGACGAAGTGCTCTTGTTACTCAAACGCTTATCGCAGCATTTTAGATTAATCGGCATCACCAATGGCAATGTGGATGCCGAGCGAATTGGTTTAGGCGATACCTTCGAGTTTGTGTTGCATCCAGGCAATGGTGTGCATATGAAACCCGCCAAAGACATGTTCGAATTGGCCTGCTCGCGATTAAATATTGCACCGCAGCATTTACTGCATGTTGGCGACAGTATGAATGCCGACGTTCGTGGTGCGCGGTTGGCAGGATGCCAGTCTGTGTGGTTGAATCCAAGTTTTGGTCGAGTCGATTCCTTACCTATTGCTGCCTTGTTACCTCATTTAGAAATTAATGCTCTCGATGCGTTAATCAAAGTGCTGGCTATCGACGCAAACTAACTCTGTGGGCAGTGTTGAATCTGTATCTTTGCTAATCCAGAGTGATTGAGATCAAGGTTTGTTCCCAAAATTTGCACTAGAGTGAAGTCTAATATTACTGAAGTCACTGACTAAGGCTGTGTTATGGCGCGTATCGGGTTGTTATTACTGCTTACTTTATGTTGGATCGCGCCGGTATCGGCCCATGAGATCCATTCGGGTGGCGGTTTCATGTCAGGTTTTAATCATCCGGTATTGGGCTTTGATCACTTGCTGGCTATGTTGAGTGTGGGCATGTTGAGCACCCAGCTCGGTGGCCGCGCGATTTGGACAGTGCCCCTCGCTTTTGTTGTCTTTATGTTGGTTGGCGGGATTTTAGGTTTATACGCCATTGCCGTTCCCTTCGTTGAAATCGGCATCGCCCTCTCGGTATTGTTACTCGGTCTTGCCATCGCTTTTGATCGTCAAATTCCACTGTTATTCGCCATGGCATTTGTTGGCGTATTTGCGATTTTCCACGGGCATGCCCACGGCGCCGAAATGCCAGCATTGGCAAGCCCGGTTTTGTATGCCCTAGGATTTTTATTTGGCACTGCGGTCATCCATTTAGGCGGCGTAATGATAGGCCTTGGAATGCAGCGGATGACAGGACAACGCAACTTAATGCGTGTCACGGGCGCAGCGATTGCGGCCATGGGCGGTTATTTATTAGCAGGATTTTGACGTAATAGCATGCCGAATTAACGCGCCTTGAGTTGCTTCATGCAAAGATGGGCGCGGCGTAACAGTAGATTGACCTGCCGACGGCTCGCATGCATGTCGGCATCTCCCACCCTAAAATAACTCCCAGTGTAAGGATCGCCGCCGACATAAATAGGTTTGAGTTGCTCAGGCGCCAGCGGTACGCGGATACGAATCAGCTTTTTATTCATAATTTCAACAATCTGCACATCTGAAATCGCCAAAATATTATGGCTAGTACGGCTAGGATTATCGAGTATCTCCCAAAACTCTTGTAAAACAGGAAGCGGATTGGGAATGCCTTGAATGCTGAAATGGCCACGTTCTTCGCGCACCCCTAGGATGATCTCGCCGCCTAAAGTGTTGGCAAAGGAGCTATAAGTCGCCCAAATATCTTCGGGTAATTGACCTTGGCCGTCGCGGCCACCTGCGAGTTTAAACTCTACTTGGGCCGATTCGTGTAAATCGGCAATATCATCGAGTGCAAATGATTGAAATGTCATGGCAGCTTATCCGTCAGCGACACATGACTTGTTGTAGCACGTCAACAATTGAAAGGCCAGACTTAGGTCCGGCCTCAAGATTCTGCGGATGACCGTAATTCAGGGGCATCACAGCAGCAACATTTAATCGATTATTGAGCGAGACCTAATGCCTTAGGAAATAGAATATTGTTTTCTAAGTGAATATGCTGATGTAAGTCGGCCTCAAATTCCGCTAGCGTGGCATAACACACACGCCACGTAGTGCAAGCATGTTCCGGTGGCGTGAAGTCGTTCGTGAGCTCGCGTAATTTTTGCAAAATTAAACCGACTTCTTCGTGTTCGTGTTGCATCGCATTGATGGGATTATCAATATGACCAAAGCAAGTTTCAACCTGCTCTGCTTGACTCAAACCGCGGATCGCCGGAAACAGTATTTTTTCTTCTTTCATTAAATGCGGCATCAGGTCTTCAACTAAAGCACGTATCCAACCCGCAAAGGGAATAATTTCGGCATAGTGCTCACCGTGGGCGCGCACCATTTTCTCAGAATATTCGACTAATAATGGGGCTTTTTCGCGCACGTATTGATGATGTGTCGACTCGATGTATTCGACAAGTTGATCTAAGGGTAATTGATTCAACTCATCTTCTTTGCTGCCAGTAAGTGTTGCGGCATTCAGCGCAGCAACAACTTTTGCGGGATCTATGTCTGCGCGTTCACAGGCAACCGCCAGCGGTTTTCCACCGCCACAACAAAAATCGATACCGAATTGGCTAAACACATGGGCACGGCGAAAATCTTCGGCAACTAACTCACCGACTTTTCGTGCTAGCCAGTGGCTATCTTGAGCGCTCTCACTGAGCTCTGAACCTTGACTAAGTTGTGCATCATGGCGAGGTTGAGAATCCACTCTATGGCCAGTGGCTTGTGCATCTTTTGGGGTAGAAATAGCAGACATGAATAGCTCCAAAGCAGCAATAAAATTACATTCATATTATTTACAGCTTTAATGCGTGGCAACTAAACCCGACTAAAACACTCAGGATTTGCCGATGATGTCACAGTTAATCGAATAAAATATCTCTTAAGGAGTAGGTAGCCGCCTTAGCTTGGAGTTGCAAATTGGCTCTCGTAACCTTGAAATACAGATTGACGAAAACGCCAAAGCGTTTCGTTTATTTCACTTAATTTGGGATCGATAACTTGGCCTTGTTTAGCGTATTCGTACAACTGGGTAGGTTTTGCCCGCGGTAATTGCGACAGGCCCAAAAGGGGCCGAATCGACCATCTTTTAACTGCATATCGCCGCCGCAGAGGTTACAAAGCGGTGATATATGTCCACAAGCCTCATTTAGGCATATCTTAAAGCCTGCAAAACGTTTACGCGTCATTGGGCTAGCGCAAAGTTCACAGCCTTGTTCCTTGTGATCGCACAGGGGAAAGTGTGAGCAAGAATAAAACGATTTAAAATTCCCCGTTCTAGACTTAAGCGTTCCCGTGCTACAACGCACGCATTTTACTTCTTCAAATAACCTTTGTACTAAAGAGGTGTTGAACTCATCTTGTTCAATTGGGTAGTCTTTTGTAAGCAGTTCAGTGACGAAAGGGCTCACATCTGTCATATCAGCAATCACATAGACACGGTGTTTTGCCCGCGTTAATGCGACATAAAATAGTCGGCGTTCTTCTGCAAATTCAAATGCTTCAGTTTTAGGTAAAAAAGCATCCAGTATCGGCGGCGTAATTTTCATCGACGGAAAGCCATGCATTCCCGTCTTCATCCCCATGATCACCACATAATCGGCTTCTTTCCCTTTCGAAGCGTGAAATGATTGGCACTCAATCTTCACGTTGGGGTACTTAGCCTTGAGTTGGTTAACTTGGCTGTTATCGGGTAACTGAAACCAAAAACGTGCCAGCAAATAGACGCTTGGTAAGCTGCTAAGTTTGTCACTTCCGGCGTTTATCCTTGCACTTATTGCCGTTAATGCTTGTTCCAGTGCATTCTGGCTTGGCTCATCTTTATTGGCGGGTTCGTTTTCTCCTCGGCGTATTATTGAAACTGCGGGGGAGGTAACCTGCGTGAGGGAGCGAATATCCTTGCTCAATTGTGTGGGATTTTGGTTGACAAACTGGGTGGCAACCTTCCCAATACTGCTGTTAAACCTAAAAGTCAGATCTAAGTCGCTTTGGGCGGTTGGGCCAAAATAGTGAGTAAACTGCGTAGTTAAACTCACATCTGCGCCGCTAAAGCGATAAATCGCCTGCCAGTCATCCCCTACACAAAATAAAGACGCCTGCGCTTTAGAATGGGGCGCACAGGAATCCCTCAAGGCACGCACTAAGCGGGCACGTGGTTCTGAAATATCTTGGAACTCATCCACCATAATGAAACGCCACGGGCTAATAAATTGCCCGCGTTGTAGATACGTCAGCGCTTTGCCAATCATGTCCTCAAAATCAATGTCGCCATTTATTGCTAAATGTTGCTCATAGCGCGTGATTATGGGCTCAAGCAGTTCGAATGCCTTACGGGTCTGCTGAGCATCGGCGGCGCGGGCAAATACCCCATCAAGGCCATGTTCATCAAGGCAAGCTGCTTTATACAGCCCAATCAGCTGACTAAACATTTTTGCCAATTCAGTCACGCGGCCTAGTTCATGCAGGGTGGCGAGTATGGCTTCATCGGGTAAGGGGGCGTATTGCACTTTAAAGACCTGTAAAGCTTGCTCAAGCTTACCGATTAACGACCCGTTTTTATGTTGGTAATAAAATAGCTCAATACACTTAGTACCATGTTGTTGATGTAGCTGGCGTTTCCATGCCATCGATTCCAAGTACTTTTGGTTATCGATATAAGGGGCGGTATGCTGGTGTTCATCAATACCATAGTATTCAAGATAAACTTGGTATTCAGGCAGATAGAAATCGGGTTGATACTGACGAAAATCAATACTACGCACATCATGCTCATACTTAGCTTCATAAACATATTCAATGCCATTGCTAAATAGCCAGTTGGCAATGTAGAGCTCACCAAAGCTTTTGACTCGCTCACCTTTAAGGGTGCGAATATCGTTATCATTCAAGTATTGAAAATACTCACCTTCCACCTCGAACTCGAACGGGCTTTTTTCAACATAATAGAAACGGCTGAAGTACTCGAAAAGTTTTTTACGGTAAGCCTCATCTTCAATCAAAGTCTCAAGGGTATTGTGCACCCACAGCTCTTTGGCTTTGTCATCCTCTGCCCAAGGGGACAAACTGGGTTTAGCGCGCTCAACGTCGGCGATAATTTTTAAGCCTAAACTGTGGAAAGTGCTTGCCTTGATATCCTCCGTGCCTAGCTTGTTTTTAATTCGCTCATCCATCTCGTCAGCGGCTTTACGACCATAGGCTAACAGCAGTATTTCATCGGCTTTTGCTTGACCACTCTTCAGCAAATATCCGGCTCGCCCGACCATCACACTGGTTTTGCCCGTGCCAGCACCTGCCAATAACAAGTTATTGTTATCATCAATAATACAAGCTCGGCGCTGTTTTTCGGTTAAGGGATTAGATTCTACATGCTCAAAATAGTCTGCAAATTTAACGAGTTGTGACAGAACGTAATCTTCACGCAGCTGCTTTATATCGGCGCGAGTCCAGCGGTGGATTTGCTTAAGCCTCACTAACACTGTGTGTAAATGTGCAGACAATGACAGGTTTTCACACCAAGGAAACCAACGCTGATATTCGCGCGCGACTCTGGCTTGTATCATTGCTAAACGTGATTCACGTAAATAAGTGTGTGCCAGTATTTTATCGACTTTCGCCACTAACTCAGCAATGCGCGCCCCATTAGCATTCGCCCAAAGCTGTGCGATTTCGTTGCCAAATTGATGCTGCGCAAAATAGCTTAGAAACGGCAGTTGATAGGCTTTGCCAGATACAGTGAAACCGAGCAAGTATCCGAGCGGACTCAAGGTAAAAACCGGCGGGGAGTCGAGCTGCTGCCAAGTAAAATGTTCGTCAGCTGCTACTTTATTAGCGCTGCGAGAGTGAGCAAAAAAGCCGCCTTTAGTGCGATTAATGCTAATACCACTGGCGCTGAGTTTTACCGCATCAGCTTTGCCAATAAAGAAATGGCCAAACCAACTGTGCTTGATATCTTGTTCAGAGTGAGTCAATGACAATGTAAAACCTACGGCTAAAAAGTTTTAGAATTAACAGGCTGATTTTTAAATGCATTATAACTTAAAACCCGATAGCTCGTGTCAAGGTTGTGCTATGGGTCGGTGTGGATTGTCTATTTATTTTGGTCGCTAGAGCAGCCAAGCTCATAGTGTTGGTGAATGATGTCTTAGTTGGCGTGAGAGGCGTGGCAAACCAAGCATGATGGTGACTATGTAACTATATGCATAAGAAGGGCGCGCATTAGAAAGGTGTACATTAGAAAATGATGTATCAAAAAGCAAAAAAGCCTGAATTTCTTCAGGCTTTTTCTTTTCTCAATACAACAGCTTAACCCTTGCGGATTAGTTCATGCCGTATTTTTTCAATTTTTTACGCAGAGTACCACGGTTGATACCTAGCATGTTTGCTGCGCGGGTTTGGTTGCCACGAGTGTGTTGCATGATGATGTCAAGCAGAGGCGCTTCAACTTCGCTTAGCACCATTTCATAAACTTCTTGTGCTTCCTGACCGTCCAACTGTGCGAAGAAGTTAGTTACGGCACGCTTTACTGCGTCACGTAATAACTGGGGCTTGATAGTGCCGTTTGCGGTTTCGATTTTGCCAACGGTAAGCTGGTGAACTTCTGTGTTAGTTGTCTGATCAAACATTCTATTCTGCTCTTTATTAATTCTGTACTAATTCATCAAAATAACATTCCACGAGGGAATACTGTTCTGCAGCGGTTTCCAGCCGATTAAAGTCAGCCCTAAATTGGCGCTGAGCTTCTTGGTCTAGGTACCATCCCATATGTTTTCTGGCGAAGCGGATACCCTTGTATTCACCATACAAATCATACAGTTTGGTGAGGTGTTCCAGCATCACTTGACGCTGTTCGGCAACCTCAATGGGCGCTAGCTTATTACCCGTTTCCAAGTAGTGCTGGATTTCTCTGAAAATCCAAGGCCGTCCTTGAGCACCCCGTCCTATCATCAAGGCATCGGCACCGGTGTATTCCAGCACAAAGCGGGCTTTCTCCGGACTGTCGATATCCCCATTAGCGACGACAGGAATCGAGACATTCTGTTTGATTGCTTTAATCGTGTCGTACTCAGCGTCGCCTCTGTACATACATTGTCTCGTGCGACCGTGAACGGCGAGCGAGGCGATGCCACAATCTTGGGCAATCTGGGCGATTTGAACACCATTCTTGTGTTCTGGCTCCCAGCCGGTGCGAATCTTTAACGTGACGGGCACATTCACTGCGGCGACCACGGCTTGTAAAATTTCTTTTACCAGCGGCGGGTTTTGCATCAGCGCTGAGCCAGCCAGCTTTTTATTCACTTTTTTCGCGGGGCAACCCATATTGATATCAATGATGTGAGCGCCTTGTTCAACATTGAACAACGCGGCTTGCGCCATTAAATCAGGATCGGCTCCTGCAATTTGCACTGAGCGGATGCCTTCCTCGCCAGAATGCGTCATGCGCTGGCGGCTTTTATCTGTATCCCAAACCTCAGGATTGGATGAAAGCATCTCGGAAACCGCTAGGGCTGCGCCATAACGAAGACAAAGATTACGGAAAGCTTGATCGGTGACACCTGCCATTGGTGCCACGATCAGCTGATTGTTCAGTTGATAGGGTCCAATCTGCATTTTATGCTTCACCTTAGCTCTTCAAAGGGGCGCTATAGTAGCCCTTTTTGTTGGCCGTGAAAAGGTCAATAAATGACCTAGATGTAATTTTTTTTCTTGACTTTTAATCGGCGAGAAGTCAGAGGCTGAATAGTTGGAAGCCAGCGGTGGCGCATGTTGCGCCACCCTTTAGCGCTATTTACGCTTGCCTGTCAAGCGGCTCCAATCTTCTTTGTGAGCCGCTGCGTCCATATCGAACCATTGGCTATAAAAGTCAGAGATTTCTTGGGCTTGTTCTTTGAGGAGACCGGAAAGGGCAAGTTTGCCACCGGTTTTTACGCGTTCTGCGATCAAAGGCGCTAATTCACGCAGTGGGCCGGCAAGAATATTGGCGACCAGTACGTCGGCTTTGAGATCGGCGGGTTGGTCTTCTGGTAAGTACAAGGCTAGCTTGTCGGCGACATCATTGCGCTCGGCGTTGGCACGTGAGGCGTCGATGGCTTGATAGTCGATATCGATACCTGTGACGTTTTTCGCGCCCAGTTTCAGTGCGGCTACGGCTAAGATGCCAGAGCCACAGCCAAAGTCGATCACTTCTTCATTGCTTAAATCTAAGCTGTCTAGCCACTCTAAACACAGTGCAGTCGTAGGGTGAGTACCTGTGCCGAAGGCAAGACCGGGATCGAGGATCACATTGACTGCAGTTGGATCGGGGATCTCGCGCCAGCTTGGGCAGATCCACAGACGCGTGCCGAATTGAATGGGGTGGAAGTTATCCATCCACTCACGCACCCAGTCTTTATCTTCAATTTGTTCGACCTTATGGCTGAAGTTCTCGCCGAGGAAAGGCAAGGTTTTCAACATGGCGATGGTCGGTGTCAGATCGGTTTCTGCATCGAATAAGGCAACGACAACGGTATCGCGCCACAGTGGGGTTTCGCCCAGTTTAGGTTCAAAAATAGGGGTGTCTTTACCGTCTTCGAAGGTGATAGAGACTGAGCCTTCTTCCATGAGCAAGTCGCTGATGGTTTCAGCGTCATCGCTATTGGTGTTTATACGGAGTTGGATCCAAGGCATGGGGGCATCCTGTGGCTGAGTGTGCAAAAGCTAAGGGTTCAAAATATCGCGCTATTGTAAACCATGGCTTAAGGTTCTGCGACTGACTATCGTGGCATAGCGTTTTTGTCTGCGTAGACAAGGTGTTAGCGAACGCGCATTGATTGGTATTAAAAAACGAATTATCAGTTTTAATATTTAATATAACACTCTGAAATATATTGGTTAATTGGCTTTACCTTTGTTTGGTTCGGTATGTTTTTTGTGATCTTCTTCTAAGAGTTGCACTCAGTCAGGTGAGTTGGCTCACGCTTTAAATCTGTGACACTGAGGCCGGTTCTGCGTTGCTGCTATGGTGTAGTTTGCCAAGAGGTGCCAACGACGAACGACATAGGTGAATCTAAGATGACAAGCATAACTCGAGTTCACAATAGGGTGAGTACGCCGCTAGGTCATCCTTGGTCGGCAAAGGCTGACAGGCTACAGAGCGCGACAGGGATTATGCTCGGCAGCTTTTTATTGCTGCATATGCATTTTGAGTCGAGCATTTTGCTGGGAAAAGAGGCCTTTTATCGTGTGGTGCAGTTGCTTGAAGGTGGCATGTTCAGCAGCACTGGACACGGTTTCCCCATAGTCACTAAAGTGTTTTCAGTGTTTATGTTGCTGGTGGTGGTAGTGCATGCGGCGGTGGCACTGCGGCGTTTTCCGGCGCAACTGGGGCAATGGCGCGCCCTGCGCTCGCACATGGGCAGCATCAACCACAAGGACACCCATGCGTGGTTTTGGCAATTGATCAGCGGCTTTATCTTATTTTTCCTCGTTCCTGTTCACCTCTTCACTATGATTTTGAATCCCGAAATTGGTCCGCATTTATCGGCCGAGCGGGTGTATCACGACAATGCTTGGTTGTTATATGCGCTGTTGCTGCCTGCTGTGGTCGTGCACGCCATGATTGGCCTGTATCGCGTCGCGGTAAAGTGGGGCATAACCACTAAACGTTCAGGTCTACGAAAAGTCGCTAAGGTGTTGATTATCTATCTGCTATGTCTGGGGACTGCGAGCCTAGTGTCCTATCTTTTTATCGGTAGTGAGCTGGGTATTCCTGTGCAGCCCTTTGTGCCTGAGTAGGCTTTGAGCTGGCAGCAGGATTTTGTTTCACTGCTATTATTTAAGCATTAGGTTAATTATTCAGCACTCAATTGATCTGGCTCACGTTTTCATGTGGATATGTGAGAGATATTAATTTGCAGTAAGACTTAATGAGATTGGCTCGATAAGGTCAACGGCGTGAGGCGAGAGGATGGCGATCAAACTAACTATTAAAAAATGGAGTGCTTGGCTGGATTTAAGTCAGAGCGTGTCTGGCGTCATCCTCGCGGTCTTTCTGTGGACCCACTTAGTCTTAGTGTCATCGATTTTACTGGGTAGCGATGCCATGAATTGGGTGGCGCGCACTATGGAGTTGAGTTTTCTTTCTGACGATGGCCACGGTTATCCCTGGGTGGTGACGGCTATTGCAATGGGCATTGCCGCTCTAGCGTTAGTGCATGTGTTAGTTGCGCTGCAAAAGTTACCTATGAGTTTGCGCCAGCAAAGAGCACTGCGGCAACAAATGCAAGTGATCAACCACAGTGATACGCGTCTATGGCGCTGGCAAGCCATTACCGGTGTGGTGATTTTACTCTTGTTGCCTGTGCATCTGTGGCTCATAGGCTCAGCCCCCGAAACCATAGGTCCCCAAGGGAGCGCTGACCGTATTTGGAACCAAGGTGTGTGGATGGTTTATCTGCCGTTGCTGCTCACGGTGGAGTTACATGCGGCGATTGGTATTTACCGTGTGGCCTTGAAATGGGGCGCGGCGCGGGATCTCAATAGTCGCAACCGATTACGTAAGATTAAAACTATAGTGAGCGTGCTATTTGTCACCGTAGGCATAGCTTCGCTGCTGGCGTTTTTACCCCATGCGAGTTAACTCCGCCAGAAATTAATGAATAAGTAAATCAATGAATAAGCTTATTAATGAATAGAATGTCGAACACAGCAAACTGCACAAGAATAATAGACCCGATTAAGGAGCAGGCGTGAAACTGATTTATACTGATTCATTAGTGGTAGGCGCCGGACTCGCTGGCTTAAGGGTCGCCATCGCCTCCAAAGAGCGGGGGCTCGATACCTTAGTCCTGTCACTCATTCCTGCGAAACGCTCCCACTCAGCTGCTGCCCAAGGCGGCATGCAAGCGAGCTTAGGCAATGCCGTAAAAGGCATGGGCGATGATGAAGACGTGCATTTTCAAGATACGGTAAAAGGTTCCGATTGGGGCTGCGATCAAGATGTGGCGCGGATGTTTGCTCACTGTGCGCCCAAGGCTGTGCGTGAATTGGCGACGTGGGGCGTGCCTTGGTCAAGGGTAAGTGCAGGCCCAAGAGACGTGATTGTGAACGCGCAAAAAGTGACGCTGCATGAGGCGCAGGAAGCCCATGGACTGATTAACGCCCGTGACTTTGGCGGCACAAAAAAATGGCGCACTTGCTACACGGCCGATGGTACGGGTCATTCGCTGTTATACGCTATGGATAACAAAGCGATTTCTATGGATATTCCCGTCCATGAACGTATTGAAGCGCTGGCACTGATTCACGATGGTAAACGTTGCCATGGGGTGATCGCCCGCTGTTTGATAACCGGTGAACTCAGGGCCTATGTGGCTAAGTCCACCACCATCGCCACTGGCGGATATGGCCGCATTTATGAAGTGTCGACCAATGCGATTATCTGCGAAGGCATTGGCCAAGCGTTGGCGCTAGAAACAGGCGTCGCAAGGCTTGGCAATATGGAAGCAGTACAATTCCACCCAACCGCCATTGTTCCTGTGGGCATTTTAACCACGGAAGGCTGCCGTGGTGATGGTGGTTTATTGCGCGATAAAGACGGTTATCGCTTTATGCCAGACTATGAGCCCGATAAAAAAGAGTTGGCATCGCGGGATGTGGTATCGCGCCGCATGACAGAACATATACGTAAAGGTAAAGGTGTCGATAGCCCCTATGGACCGCATTTGTGGCTGGATATTACCCTGTTAGGTCGCAAACACATCGAAACTAACCTTAGGGAAGTACAGGAAATTTGTGAGAACTTCCTCGGTATCGACCCCGCTAAGGATTGGATCCCAGTACGGCCAACGCAGCATTATTCCATGGGCGGCATTCGAACCAATGCCACGGGTGAAAGCCCGCAGCTTAAAGGCTTGTTTAGCGTCGGCGAAGCGGCGTGTTGGGACATGCATGGTTTTAACCGTTTAGGCGGTAATTCGCTGGCCGAAACCGTGGTTGGCGGCATGATTATTGGTAAATATGTCGCCGATTTTTGTGAGAACAATAGCCTAGAGATAGACACTCAGCTTGCTGAACGGTTTATGCAGCAAGTGCAGAGTGAAATAGATCTGCTGATCGAGGGGGATGGTCACGAGAGCGCCTTTGCACTCAAACGCGAAATGCAGCGCATCATGATGGATTATGTGGGGATTTTCCGTAATGGCCCTGAGCTTGATAAAGCCGTCGCTGAACTTAAAGTGCTGCTCGAACGTTCGCGTAAACTTGGGCTTAAGTGTAAAAAGCGTCACGCCAATCCTGAGCTGGTCGAAGCCCTGCGGGTCAAGCGTATGCTCAAAGTCGCGCTGACTGTGGCCTGCGGCGCAGTGGCACGAACCGAAAGTCGTGGTGCCCATGCTCGAGAAGATTTTCCGCAGCGCAATGACCGCGATTGGCTAAACCGTACCTTAGCCAGTTGGCCCGATCCCGATGCGCTCGAACCTGTGCTTAATTACGAAGCGCTCGATGTGATGAAGATGGAGCTCCCGCCGGGTTATCGTGGTTATGGCATTAACAACGCCATAGTGCATCCGGATACCGAAAAACGTGAGCAACAGATTGCCGAGATTTTAGCTGAGTTAGGTGATGATGCGGACCGTTATCAACGCCAGCGGGCGCTTATGCCCTTTGAATTACCCGAAAGCTTACAACCTAATAATGAACGTTTAAGTGATACTTTAAAAAGCCCGTCCGCCAATGCGTTAGGAGAAAAATCATAATGAGCCAAGGTCGTCAGTTAACCTTTAATATCTTTCGTTATGATCCGCAGGAGCCAAACGATAAGCCCAAAATGGTGCGATATCAGCTGACTGAAACGCCGGGGATGACGGTCTTTATCGCCCTCAATAAACTCAGGGAAGAACAAGATACCTCGATGCAGTTCGACTTTGTTTGTCGTGCGGGCATTTGTGGCAGTTGCGCTATGGTGATTAACGGTTTCCCGACGTTAGCGTGTCGTACCTTAACCGCCAAATACCCTAAGGGCGAAATCACTCTAATGCCGCTGCCAGGCTTTGAGTTGATTGGCGACCTATCAGTCAATACCGGTAAGTTTATGCGGGAATTGGCCGAACGCTTAAAGCTGTGGTTACACCCTAAGGCCAATGATATCAGCGTGCATCGCCTCGAAGATCCAATGGATCCAGACGAAGCTGCGCGACTGTATGAGCTAGAGCGCTGCGTTGAGTGCGGCGTGTGTGTTTCAGCTTGTGCGACCAAACAAATGCGTGAAACCTTTGTCGGTGCCGTAGGTATGATGAAAATTGCCCGTTTCGAGATGGACAGCCGTGACGCTCGTACTGCCGAGGATTTTTACCATGTGATTGGTAATCAGGATGGGGTGTTTGGTTGTATGACTTTACTCGGCTGCCAAGACAACTGTCCTAAGGATTTGCCACACATGCAGCAGATCGCTTATTTACGCCGTAAGATGGCCATGACTTTGATTTAATGAGTGTTAAATGATGAAAAGCGCCAACGTGTTTGGCGCTTTTTATTGATTAACAGGCGTAGCTTTTATTGATGTCAGCTCGACTGATTAAGTCTGCCGTTTGGGCGACAAATGCTTGGAAATGCGCACTCGCCATATGCTCATCCAATGCCGCTTGGGATTGCCAAATTTCGTACATCCAAAAGATATTTTCATCATCCAATGAGTGATGCAGTTTGTATTCGATGCAGCCAGCCTCGGTATGCGTGTCTGTCACGAGTTGCTTGAGTATCTTAAATAGCGCGTCGCTTTGACCTTGATTCGCTATGATTTGGGCAAATACTGTTATTTTCATTGGTTAAAACCTTCTAAAACAATTTTACCTATGGCTTTGCCTGACTCAATCAGAGTGTGGGCCTTGATTAAGTTTTGCGCATTAATTGTGCCGTAGTGCTCGCCGAATGTACTCTGCAATTCACCCGTATCGATAAGTGCGCTTAAGCGGTTGAGTAAGTGGTGTTGCGCAATCATATCTTCGGTTTGATACAGGCTGCGGGTAAACATCAGCTCCCAATGCAGTGACAGGCTCTTACGCTTGAGTTTCATCACATCTAATGGCCCCTTAGGATCATCGATTAACGCCAGTTTCCCTTGTGGCTTAAGCACTTGTACGATCTCATCGAAGTGTTGATCGGTTTGGGTCAAGCTAATCACATGGGTCACATCAGCAATGCCAATATTGGCAAGTTCGCCCGAGAGTGATTGAGTGTGGTCTATGACCGCATCGGCGCCGAGTTTTTGCACCCAAGCGGTGGATTCTGGGCGAGAAGCTGTGCCAATCACCTCTGCCCCTGTGAGTTTTACCGCCAGCTGAGTGATGATAGAGCCAACGCCACCTGCCGCGCCGATAATTAAAATACGGGCGTCAGTTGCCGAACCATCTTGGGGTAGACCTAAGCGGTCGAATAGAATCTCCCATGCTGTAATTCCGGTTAAGGGTAATGCCGCCGCTTGGGCATAAGTTAAACTCTTAGGTTTATGGCCGACAATTCGCTCATCAACCAATTGATATTCGGCATAACTGCCGCTTCGGCTAATATCGCCCGCGTACCACACTTCATCACCAACGTTGAAAAGACTGACGTTTTCGCCAACTGCTTTAACGACGCCGACGGCATCCCAGCCGATGATCTTATATTCGCCTGCTGGCGCCGAGCTGGATGCGCGGATTTTAGTGTCGACCGGATTGACGGAAATGGCTTTGACTTCCACCAAGAGGTCAAACCCTGTCGCCGTCGGTTCGGCTAACGTGATGTTTTCTAATGCATTGGGCGCTGTGATTGCACCTGCAGTTTGGTAACCAATGGCTTTCATGTCTATTCCTCTGGGTGTACTGGCTGGAGTCGATCTGTTTGAGTGTACTTGTATCGTGTTGCCATTGTGTGGAATATTAGCTAAGAGATAAACAGGGTAAAGTTTGTAATTTTTTCAAAGGATTTTTGATAATCATGTTGATTAATGATTTAGCTTTGTTCGTGCGGGTCGCCGATTGTGGCAATATTTCTGCCGCTGCGGCCGAGATGGATATCTCCGCCGCTTCTGCCAGTGCCGCAATAAAACGGCTTGAAAAACAGCTCGATACTAGCTTATTTATCCGTACAACTCGCAGCTTACGTTTGACAGTACAAGGTGAGCGTTATCTTATTCATTGTCGTCGTGCTTTAAGCGATTTAGCGCTCGGCGAGCAAGCCATCGCCAGTGACAAAGGTAAGATATCTGGCACCTTAAGCCTGTCGGTTTCTTCGGATTTTGGCCGTAATCTGTTTGTGCCTTGGCTCGATGAGTTCTTGCTCGATTTCCCACAATTGCAAGTGCGCTTGCATCTTGGCGATAATATCAGCAGCTTTTATCACGATAAAATTGATGTCGCGGTGCGTTACGGCAAACCGCAGGACTCAAACCAAGTGGCATTTCCGCTCTGCAGTGTTGATCGTGTCTTGTGCGCCTCACCTGAATATCTGGCCGAGTTTGGTGTGCCAGATTCATTAGAACAGCTGATAGAGCATAATTGCTTGTTTTATAAGTTAGATGATCGCACCCACGATCAATGGCTATTTAGGTGCGACGGCCAAGAATATAAAGTGCGTGTCACGGGCAACCGCAGTGCTAACGATGCAGAAATTGCTCGTCGTTGGGCTGTGGCTGGCAAAGGGTTGGTCTTTAAGTCGAGTCTAGATCTGGCCGATGACTTAATTTCAGGGCGGTTAGTACGATTGTTGCCTGAGTATCAAGGTGAGCCAGTCGATTTGTACTTAGTGTGCCCAGGACGCGAGCATGTGACGCCTGTTGTCTTGTTGCTGCGGGAAATGCTGCGGCAGCGCACACAGGCTTTGAGTAAAAGCTTAGGTCAAATACTGGCAGTAAAAAATCTTAGGATTTAAGAAACAAAAAAGCCGCATGATGCGGCTTTTTTAGCGACTCGCGAAGATTAAGACTTAGCGCGTTTCATGGCGGTAAAGAATTCTTCGTTAGTCTTGGTCATAGCCAATTTGTCGATTAAGAATTCCATTGCGCTGACTTCATCCATAGGATTTAAAATCTTACGCAGGATCCACATTTTTTGCAGTTCTTCTTGAGTCGTGAGTTTTTCTTCACGACGCGTACCACTGCGGTTGAAGTCAATGGCTGGGAACACACGCTTTTCTGCCGCTTTACGTGACAGATGCAGTTCTTGGTTACCTGTACCTTTAAATTCTTCGTAGATCACTTCGTCCATCTTAGAACCAGTATCAACCAAAGCAGTGGCGATAATGGTCAAGCTGCCGCCGTGTTCGATGTTACGTGCCGCACCGAAGAAGCGTTTTGGACGGTGCAGGGCGTTCGCATCCACACCACCGGTTAACACTTTACCCGATGACGGGATCACAGTGTTATAGGCACGGGCTAGACGAGTAATAGAATCGAGTAGGATAACCACGTCTTTCTTGTGTTCAACCAAGCGCTTGGCTTTTTCAATCACCATTTCGGCAACTTGAACGTGACGGCTGGCTGGCTCATCGAAGGTTGATGCGATAACTTCGCCTTTAACGAGGCGTTGCATCTCAGTGACTTCTTCTGGACGTTCGTCGATCAACAATACCATCAACACCACTTCTGGGTTGTTGTAGCTGATGCTCTGAGCAATACCTTGAAGTAATAGCGTTTTACCGGCTTTTGGTGGTGCAACGATCAAACCACGTTGACCTTTACCAATCGGTGAACATAAATCCAGAATACGCGCGGTAATATCTTCAGTTGAGCCGTTGCCACGCTCCATACGCATACGTTCTTCTGCGTGGAGTGGGGTTAAGTTTTCAAAGAGGATTTTATTACGGGAGTTTTCTGGTTTATCGAAGTTAACTTCGTTGACTTTCAATAGGGCAAAATAACGCTCGCCTTCTTTCGGTGGGCGAATTTTACCAAAAATGGTATCACCCGTTCGCATGTTAAAGCGGCGAATTTGGCTTGGTGAGACATAGATGTCATCTGGACCAGCTAAATAAGAACCGTCTGAGCTGCGTAAGAAGCCGAAACCGTCTTGGAGTATTTCTAATACCCCACCACCGAAAATGTCTTCTCCACTTTTTGCGTGGGCTTTAAGGATTGAGAAAATAATGTCCTGCTTGCGAGCGCGGGCCATATTTTCGAGCTTCATATTTTCAGCTAGCGAGACTAGGTCAGAAATCGGCGTGTCTTTTAATTCAGTTAAGTTCATTTTGGGGGTCTTGTGTTACGCGACAAAGCTTACCGCGATCAATCAGTAAGGATGTAATTCAGGATAGTGATTGACGAGCGAGAAGAGGTTATTAGAAAGAATCTGGTTATTAAAGTAGCACTAACAAAGCGGGGCGTCCAGAAATTTAGGGAAATTCCGGCACAATTAATTTATAGCTTGTGCCGGAGGTCACTCATTACCACATCAAATTAGATTTGCGCGTCGATAAACTCTTTTAATTGCGTTTTTGAGAGTGCGCCAACTTTAGTTGCGGCTAATTCGCCGTTCTTGAATAACAGTAAAGTTGGGATGCCACGAACGCCATATTTCGCTGGAGAAACATTGTTTTGGTCAACGTTTAATTTAGCGATAGTCACGCGGCCTGCATATTCTTCAGACACATCGTCTAAAATTGGAGCGATCATTTTACAAGGACCACACCACTCGGCCCAGAAGTCTACCAATACTGGCAAATCAGACTTTAATACGTCGTTTTCGAAGCTGTCGTCACTCAGGTATATAATTTTATCGCTCATGATGTTCTCCAGTTTGGGTGCCATTGCTGGTTTGTTAATGGCTTACCATGTATATTGGGGCTGAAAAATAGCTTTTCAAGTTACCTTTTTACAATGTGGCTATTTCAAACGATCGAGTATCTTATTGCAACCTCAACAGGTAAGCTTGCGCTATGAGCGAAACACATCTATCTACCCAAAGGTTTGCCGACCTACCTCTACATCCTGAGGTTAAACAGGCCCTTGCCGAGAATGGCTTCGAATTTTGTACGCCGATCCAGGCGTTATCACTGCCTGTATTACTTCAATCAAAAGATATCGCTGGTCAAGCACAAACGGGCACTGGCAAGACAATGGCCTTTTTGGTCGCCACTTTTAATCACTTATTATCGACTCCCGTACCTGAAGGTCGATTGATTAATCAGCCCCGCGCCATCATTATGGCTCCGACTCGCGAACTGGCAATTCAAATCGCTAAAGATGCGATTTTACTCGCTAAACACACTCACTTAAAGGTGGGTATTGTTTATGGCGGCGAAAGTTACGATGTACAGCGTAAAGTATTAGATCAAGGTGTTGATATCTTGATTGGTACTACGGGTCGAATTATCGACTACGTTCGCCAAGGCATTATCGGTCTGAATTCGATTCAGGCTGTAGTATTAGATGAAGCCGATCGTATGTTCGATCTAGGTTTTATCAAAGATATCCGCTTCTTGTTTAGACGTATGCCTGAGGCAAATCAACGTCTTAATATGCTATTTTCGGCAACCTTGTCGATGAAAGTGCAAGAGCTGGCTTACGATCATATGAACGAGCCGGTTAAAGTCGAAATCGCCCCTGAAGAAAAAACCTCCAAAAACATCAAAGAAGAAATCTTCTATCCTTCGCAAGAAGAGAAGATGCGTTTGCTGTTGACCTTGATTGAAGAAGATTGGCCAGAAAAAGCCATCGTTTTCTCTAACACTAAGCACAGCTGTGAAACGCTTTGGTCTTGGCTTGAAGGTGACGGACATCGCGTGGGTTTGTTAACGGGTGATGTGCCACAGAAAAAACGTATTCGTATTCTTGAGCAGTTTACCAGTGGCCAATTAGATATATTGGTTGCTACCGATGTAGCGGCTCGCGGTTTACATATTTCTGACGTTTCACACGTGTATAACTATGATTTACCTGATGATTGTGAAGACTATGTGCACCGAATCGGTCGTACGGGTCGTGCGGGTAATAAGGGCATGTCGATAAGCTTTGCCTGTGAAGAGTACGCGTTGAACTTGCCAGCAATCGAAAGCTATATTAATCATTCGATTCCAGTGAGTAATTACGACAGTGAAGCTTTATTGGCCGATATTCCAACGCCAGCGAAGATCCACCGTAAACACCCGAGCGGCACTCGAAACCTGCGTGATCGTTCTGGGACAAGTCGTCCAGGTGCGCAACGCAGTGGTGCTCGCCCTCCTCGTCATGATAGGACACGTAGACATTCGTAAATGCCAACACCCGCTTATGCCGCTATAACATTAGGCTCAAACAGTTTTAATATGCTGATCGCCAAAACTCGTGGTGGTCAGCCGCATATTATTGCGAAATATAAACGCAAGGTGAGGCTCGCCGAAGGTATCGGCGACGATGGCAACTTAAGCCATGACGTGATGCAGCGCGGCCTCGACTGTTTGAGTATGTTTGCCCAAATGTTGGTGCAACATAAGATTGAAGCAAATCATGTTGCTGTGATTGCTACCGCAACCCTTCGCAGTATCAGCAATGCCGATGAGTTTAATCGGCGTGCAGTGCCACTCCTTGGTCATCCAATTGAAATCATCTCAGGCATGCGTGAAGCTGAGCTTATCTATCAAGGTATGGTGGCAACCACCTGTGGTCAAGGGCGCCGTTTAGTGATAGATATCGGCGGGGCGAGCACTGAGTTTATTATCGGTGATGGGCATCAAGTGTTGTTCAAAACCAGTTTGCCCTTTGGTAGCGTGACTTATAATCGCCAATTTTTTAGTAGCTTACCGCTGCAGCAGTTAGATTTTGATGATGCCAAGCAGCAAGTGCTAACCGCATTAGCTGAGCATAGACAAACGCTACGCGATCTAGGCTGGCATTGTGTTGTTGGCGCCTCTGGTGCGGTGCAATCTGTGGTTGAAGTACTGCTTCACCGTGGCTTATCTGAAACGATAACGCTCGATGTGCTCACTCAGCTGAAGGCTGAAATTCTCGCCCAAGAAGACATTGGCTTAACGGGGATCGCTGGGCTTTGTAGCGAGCGGGCACCGACTTTTGCAGCGGGTGTCGCTATTTTATTGGCTTTGTTTGAGTTGCTGGGGATAGAGCATTTAGCCTTATCTGGCGGCGCATTACGTGAAGGTGTTTTAGTGATGCTCGCGCAGCGAATTATTGACGAAGCGAGCTAAGCTTTCTCTGAATGGATAAAAACCAAAGGCCGCTATGCGGCCTTTATTGTGTGTACTGCATCGCTTATTTCAATAAATCGGCGAGATCTTTTTCTAAGGAAACGGTTGGGCGCTCTACGATACGGCCAACTTCTTTACCTTGCTGTAGCACAATAAAGGTTGGAATACGGGGAAAGTCGTATTTGGCAGCTAAGCCTTCGGGATCTTTCTTCGTCCGGTCGACACCAATATAGGTCACTTTGATATTGGGATTGGCGACTTCTTCCATGATTCGGATAAAGCGCGGTGTTTCACGGTGACAATCTGGACACCAAGTACCAATGATCACAATAATTTCAGTTGGTTCAGTGACGCTTTTAAGCGGGGTGATTGCCGCAGTGTCGACTTGATAGCTTTTATACCCTTCGGCAAACTCATTGAGATCTGTGACTAAATGTTGTGCTTCGACTATGCCAGTTAAAATCACTTCTTGTTTCTCCTCGCTGCAGGTCGCAATTAAGCCCTGTTGTTGTTCTTCAAATCCACAGCCACCATTGGCTAGTACCTGACAACTAAAAAATAAGGCTGTAGTGGCTATGAATGCCTTAATGTTATTGTGCATGATGCGCCCTTAAAATCGAAGAGAAAGAATGAAGCTTGATTCAAACATTATTCTCGATGCGATTAAAGCGGATCATTGATTTGCTGCAAGCTAGATCACGCATTGCTAATATCTGTAAGCTTAACGATCATAGGATTGCATGGTTTGCGGAGTTAAGGCATTGAAAAAGTTCATCCCCGAATTGCGATTCGGGGATAGAGCGCATTGAAATAATGAGGTAAATGGCTCGATTACTGAGCGAGAATTTTTTCTAAAATAGGCTTGTTAGCCTCGGGGAAGTCATAATTAATTAAATCGGCTTTAGTGACCCAAGTGATAAGCTGACCTTCGAGGCCTTGGGCTGTGCCGTTAAACTCAGTGACCGAATGGATATCGAGTAGCACTTGTTTATCGGGATAATCGAAACTCAGCGCCATAAATGGCTGACTATCGGTGACATCGAGTGCAACTTCCTCTTTGAGTTCACGGATCAGCGCTTGAGTGACCGTTTCGCCCGCCTCAACTTTGCCGCCAGGAAATTCCCATTTCCCACCTTGATGTAAATGATCAGGGCGTTTTGCCAACAGAATTTCACCGGCCGAGTTAGTAATAATGCCGACGGCAACATGGATGCGTTTAGTCATAATATTTATCTATTGATTAGAGAGTTGGGCAAATTAATCGCTGTGATGGCGTAAGCTGTGCAGCTAGCGCTTCGCATTATTCTTTAAAAAAGTCGCCTTCATCGAGATCAAATTCATCAAATGCTTCGGGATCAAATTCGGCCTTCACTGGGATGACATGCTTTTCTGACGCCCAATCGCCGAGGTCGATGAGCTTACAGCGCTCGCTGCAAAAAGGTTTAAATGCAGATTGTGGAACCCACTCGACAGGGGCTTTGCAGATAGGGCAGTTAACGGTCAATGGCATAATTGTTCTCTTGGTTAACGGCGATACAGCGGCCGCCAATACTAATGTCTTTCAGGCCATTAGTGTAAAGGCTTCATGCACAGGTAGCCAGTAAGAAATCAATCGAACGGTCGGAGTGGCGTTGTTGTTCAAACTGCACAAAATGGATGGCAAAACGGTTTTTATGGCCGCTAATCGTAGGATAACACCCGTGGGAGGCATCGACTTTGACTCGCACCAAAGCAAGTGCTTGAGCACTGTCACCTTGATAAAAACCTGCATGGGCAACGGCATTGTCGTAATGGGCTGTGCTGCGGGTGAGTTGGAGCAATAGGGTAATGGGGGTGAGCAAAGGTTCGAAGTGTGCTATCCAAGAGCGGTAGTCTTGTTGTTTTTCTTCCCAAGGTTTAGCTAGCCAATAATGCAGTTGCGGCAGATCGAAGTTACAGCAGGCGCCCGGCATGCCAAAGCGTTGTCGTAGCGCAGAAATAAATCTGTCTTGTTTTAGTTGGCTGCCGAAGCGTTCTGGCTTTTGCAACGGTTCGCGGGCTTGGGTGAGGGCGTTGATATAAAGATCGATTTGCTGGTGGTCGACGTGATCTAATTCTTGCCATTTGCTGAGTTGCAGCAAGTGCCGTTCAATGTCTTTTAATACTTCATTACGATAATCACAGCGTTCGGACAATTCACAGAGGGAAAACAGCGGATAAAAACATCTATGTTGGTGGTCATGATTTAGGTTACTTTGCAGCTGTTTATCGAGGTATTCGAGCCGCAAGTAGCTGCGAATTTTCTCGTTTAGGGGCTGTTCGTAAACTAATTCAGTCATGGGCGTTATCAGTACCAGAAAGTTGTAAATATCGCTGGTGCAATGCTAGCACCTCTCGTTTTAAGGTTGATATCTCTCCTTGATTATCAATAATGTCGTCGGCTCTAGCGAGTTTTTCGCTGCGACTACATTGGCTACTAATGATGTTATTAACTTGAGATGCATCAACATTGTCACGTTTTACGGTGCGATTTATTTGCAACTCAGGCGAAATATCCACCACTAAAGTCCGATTGACTAACCTATCTAACCCGTTCTCAAATAGCAAGGGCACGACCATAATTACATAGGCAGAGGTCGCTTTTTCTACCTGCGCTAGCATTTCTTGGCGGATCATGGGGTGTAATAGTTGGTTTAGCCATTCGCGCTCTTCTGGATGGCTAAATATCCGCTGCCGTAGCTTGGCGCGATCGAGTTCACCTTCTGCTGTTAATATATCCGCACCAAAATGAGTTACGATCGCTTCCAGCCCTTTTGAACCCGGAGCGACTACCTCACGTGCAACGATATCGGCGTCGACTAAGGTTATTCCTTCGGCAGCGAATAAATTGGCAACAGTCGTTTTACCGCTGCCGATACCGCCAGTAAGACCAACAACAAACTTTGACATAACATACTCCGGATCGCTCTGTGCTTAATTTGCTAGCTCTTACAGTGTCGATAGGTACCAATCGACAATCTGTTGTCCAAATAGCAAGGCTATCCAGCCAGCTGCGGCAATATAGGGGCCAAATGGGATTGGATTCCCTTGTTTCAGGCGTTTACTGACAATCATAGTGATGCCAACGACTGCGCCAACGAGGGACGAAAGTAAAATCACCAGCGGCAGCATTTGCCAGCCAAGCCAAGCACCGAACACGGCGAGTAATTTAAAGTCGCCATAACCCATGCCTTCTTTACCTGTGAGGATTTTAAACAACCAGAAAATGGACCATAGACTCAAATAGCCTGCCGCCGCGCCGATAATGGCATCGGTTGGGCTCGCAAAGGTATGATTTAGATTGGTGATCAAGCCGAGCCAAAGCAACGGTAGCGTCATTTGGTCGGGGAGCAACATCTCATCAAGATCGATACCTGTCAGTGCTACAAGCACAAAGGTGAGTATGCTCGCAAAAACAAACTGCCAGCTTGGACCAAAATGCCAAGCTAAAGTCGCGATAAGTAGCCCTGTGATGAATTCAATAATAGGGTAGCGGGCATAAATAGGGGCGTGACAGGCGGCGCATTTTCCCTTGAGCATTAACCAGCCTAATACGGGTAAATTATGCCAAGGTTTAATCGCCGTTTTGCACTTAGGGCAGGCTGAGCCCGGAACAACAAGATTATATTTTTCAGGGAAGGCATCAATAGGTTTATTGAGTTGGTCTATTCCTATCTTGTTGACTATCTCTTCGTGGTATTCCTGCAAATACTGATTACATTCTTGCTGCCATTCTCGTTTCATCATCACAGGAAATCTGTGGATTACCACGTTTAAAAAACTACCAATGGTAGCGGCAAAAATAAAGCTTAGAGCAATAAAGAGCCAAGGACTCTGGTCTAGAGACTGGCCCAAAAGGGAGATAAATTCTGACATTTGATTTTCTTATTTGTATTTTGAGGATGAGAAATTAAACTAGCCGCCAACTACTTTACCCATCTGGAATATTGGTAAGTACATAGCAACAATTAACCCGCCGACGACAGTACCGATTACCACCATCATAATCGGTTCTATCAGGCTTGATAAGCCATCAACGGCATCATCTACTTGCATTTCGTAAATGGTTGATACTTTATTGAGCATGTTATCCAGTGAACCTGATTCTTCGCCTATCATCACCATTTGCACTAACATGTCGGGGAAAAGTCCAGTGGTCTGCATAGCCACATTCATCTGCATCCCCGCCATAACTTCTTGACGGATTTTTAAAATGGCTTTGCGGTATACCGCATTACCCGATGCGCCAGCGGCAGACTCTAGACCATCAATTAACGGCACGCCCGCGGCGAAAGTAGTTGCTAAAGTGCGGGCGAATCGTGCCATGGCACCTTTATGTAATATAGGCCCAATAGCGGGGATTTTAAGCACAGCTTCATCGACTCTATCTCGTACAATTTGTGAGTTTCTGTGGGCTCGAACGAACAAAAATACTCCGCCGACGATAGCGGCTAAGAAGATATACCAAGAGGATTGTAAGCCGCGGGAAATTTGTAGTACTAATTGAGTAAAGGCGGGCAGTTCAGCGCCAAACCCCTTAAAAATCTCCTCAAATTGAGGCACCACAAACAATAATAATAATGAGGTGACTAAGATTGCGACTATGACAACTGCAGCAGGGTAGAACATAGCCTTCTTAATTTTTGATTTCAGTGCTTCTGATTTTTCTCTGTAGGTAGCTACGCGATCAAAAACCAAGTCTAGTGAACCTGAATGTTCACCGGCTGCAACTAGGTCAACATAAAGTTCATCGAAGTAACGCCTATGAGGACGCATTGCATCTGATAAAGGAATTCCTGATTGAATTTCGCTGAGGATATTTCCTAATAGTTCTCGCATCTTAGCTTTTTCGTGACCACGGCCGAGTAGTTCAATTGTGGTGACTAAAGGTACGCCCGCTGCTAGCATAGTCGCGACTTGGCGAGTCATTACAGCAATATCCATAGGGGTGATTTTGGCATCACCTAACTTAAATAGCGCAGAAGACTGTTTACGTACGCTCTTTGGATTTACGCCTTGGGATTTCAATTGGCTACGGATTTCAGCGGCGGTTGCGCCTCTAAGCTCACCGGCGGTTTTCTTGCCGTCGCGGTTAACCCCTTTCCATTCAAAGGTATAGATTTTAGGTTGGCTCTTTTGCTCGGCTTTCTTGGTGCGAGGCTTTCTTGTGGTCGTTGCCGTAGCCATAAATGATTCCTGTAAATAAATCGTTCTAGATTTTTAGTTTACTGAACTGAACACTGCGCTTGCGAAATAGTTTGGACTCTAAGATTCAAATATGCGAGTAATGATGCGCTATTACCTGAATTTTAGACGTAACTTTAGATATAAAGATTGGATTTAGCCAAAACTTGTAACGCGATTGACTTCTGCAATGCTAGTGACGCCATGCATCACTTTCAATAACCCTGATTGCCGTAAATCTCGCATTCCTTGGACTTTAGCTTGGGAGGCTATTTGCAATGAGTTACCACCCTCCATGATAGTGCGGGCTATTTCATCGGACATTTTCATCACTTCGTAAATACCGACTCGGCCCTTGTAGCCCGCAGAGCAATGCTCACAGCCAACAGGCTTAAAGGTGGTAAAGCCCTGAGTAATTTGCGCTTGGGCAAAGCCTAGGCGCAGTAATTCATGCTCGGGTATCACTTCAGCTTGTTTACATTCGGGGCAGAGACGACGCGCTAAGCGCTGGGCAATAATCAAATTCACAGAGCTAGCTATGTTATAGCCAGGCACACCCATGTTGATTAAACGGGTTAAGGTTTCGGCGGCTGAGTTGGTGTGTAAGGTCGATAAGACTAAGTGGCCAGTTTGTGCCGCTTTAATGGCAATTTCGGCGGTTTCCAGATCGCGGATTTCGCCCACCATCACTACATCTGGGTCTTGGCGTAAGAACGAACGCAGTGCTGAGGCGAAGGTTAGCCCTGCTTTTAAATTAATATGAACCTGATTCACGCCCTCAAGGTTAATCTCAACCGGATCTTCAGCGGTAGAAATATTACGCTCTTCTGTATTGAGAATATTTAACCCAGTGTAAAGGGAGACGGTTTTACCTGAGCCCGTAGGGCCTGTCACTAAAATCATCCCTTGGGGCTTTGCTAGCATCTCAAGGTAGAGCTTTTCTTGGTCGGGTTCGTAACCGAGTTTTTCGATGCCTAGTTGTGCGGAGGATGAGTCCAAAATCCGCATTACAATCTTTTCGCCCCATAGGGTCGGCAGAGTGCTAACCCGAAAGTCGATAGATTTAGTGCGGGAAAGCTTCATCTTAATTCGACCATCTTGTGGCACGCGCCGTTCGGCGATATCGAGTTTTGACATCACTTTTAAGCGTGCAGAAAGACGACCAGCCAGACTAATCGGCGGTTCAGAGACTTCGTGCAGAATACCATCTATACGAAACCGTATGCGATAGCGTTTCTCATAGGGTTCAAAGTGTAAATCTGACGCACCTTTGCGGATGGCATCGGTCAAAATTTTATTGATATAAATGACAATAGGCGCATCGTCACTACTCTCACCAGTAGACTCTTCGCTACGTCTGTCTGTATCAGTAATTTCTATCGCTGCCAGCGCTGCTTCGTCCATGCCGCCTAAATCGAGACCACTAATATCTTCTTCGAGAATTTTCTCCAACGCTTTAGCAAGTTTATCTTCTTCAACCAGAATCGCTTCTGCATGCAGGCCTGCACTAAATTGGAAGTCTTCAAGGGCGGCAATATTGGTCGGGTCGGATGTGCCAATATAGAGGCGATTTCCACGTTTAAATAAGGGTAAGCAGCGATGTTTTTCAATGAGTTTCTTATTGAGGAAATCTTCAGGAATGGAGGCAAGATCAAACTCATTAAGGTCTAGCAGTGGTGTGCCGTATTCTTCATAGCACAGTTCGGCAATCGCGCGAGCAGAGACCAGCTTACTTTGTACTAACGTACTAACAAGGGCATGTTTATTTTGCCGAGATTTTGTGATGGCATTAGCCATTTGCTCTTCATTTAGCAGGCCTTTGCGGATAAATAAAGTAGATAAACCTAAATGAAGACCTGATGTTGGCATAATTCTTCTTTAAATAATAAAAAAGGGTAAACTCAATAATTGTATCTACCCTTTTTATAAGTTTCTTATCAAAAATTCTTATTGGAGATTTAGCTTAAGGTAAATTTGCACCTTTTTTACAAAGTGCTAAATCATTTGTGCTAGCCATTGTGAATTTTACACCACCAGAAGCATCAAATTCAGCCTTAAGTGCACATTTTGCCTCAGTCCAAGTTAGTTCAAATATATTATCTTGAGTTGGATCAGCTGCAACGGTACCAAATTTAGCATTCTTAGATGCTTCATCTTTAATGCCTGTACAACCAATACCAGTAGTAATACATGTTTGTACTTTAGTCGAGAAAGACGTGATACCTTTCATCGCAGCTCCGCCTTGAGCTGATGTGACGTAATCTTTATAGGCTGGTAATGCGATCGCAGCCAAAATACCGATGATTGCGACTACGATCATTAGTTCGATCAGAGTAAAACCCTGAGCTTTTTTATTTAATGCTTTGTTTAAATTCATGGCCTTCATTTTTATCTCCAGCTAACTATTTAGTGACTTACTTTGGTTGAATAGAGTGTTAAACCTAAAAGCTGTTTTACTCTATAAATTGTTTTATCTCGACAAACTTTATTACTCATTCATGTTAATAAAATCACTTTTATGATCTATGTAACATTAACAGTACACCGATGATCTTGAATGACCCATGTGTAATGACTCATGCTGATTTATTCCAACGTTGCTAAGTTAATATCAAGTTAGCACTTTTTTGAATAAATCATTTCGGTAACCGCACCTTAGGCTAATGTCCCTCAAAATGTGCTCCTCAAAAACGCAAATTAGAGTGCTTTGACAGACATTCCAGTGCTGACCTTAGGTGAGGTTAGCCAAGCGGCCATCTCGCCTGTGTAAAAGTTAGTACAAAGTTAAGATAAAAGAAACAACTTTTAAGTATAAAGTACTAATTAAGTGTCATTTTTGTATAAGAGTCTATCTTGTCGGTGTGTTAGGTTATAACAACATTTTGACATTATCAGTTTGGCTGGCACCTAAGCTGACCGAGTCAAATTGCTGGCATGTTGGTGTGATGAGTTGGAGGCTTGATGTTGATGGTGCGGATGTATAGTGACAGGCATAACTTAGGGGCTAGCCTAGTGGAACTCAGAAGAAATGTATCGCTTTATAATAGGTTGAAAGTGAAACGTTCTCAGGTGCTTTCAGCGAACGTTTCACCCTCTAGTGAGCGAGTGCTTTAAGCTTTCAATCTAAGCGACAAGTCTAGGGCGCGAACATGCTTAGTGAGCGCACCAACTGAGATATAGTCGACACCGGTTTTAGCGAATTCGGCTAAGGTGTCTAAGGTGACATTGCCGGAGACTTCAAGCTTAGCGCCTGCGCCTTTCGCTTTATATTGATTGTTCATTTCAACCGCTTCGACCATTTTGGTGATGTCGAAGTTATCTAACATGATGATATCTGTGCCAGAGTCGAGTGCTAAGGCGAGCTCTTCGAGTGATTCCACTTCGACTTCAACGGGTTTATTTGGGTACAAGCTGCGGGCGGTATCTACGGCTTGGCGAATGCCACCACAGGCCATAATGTGGTTTTCTTTAATCAAAAATGCATCATATAAGCCAATGCGGTGGTTTTTGCCGCCGCCGCAGGTGACAGCATATTTCTGGGCGGTGCGCAGGCCAGGAATGGTTTTGCGAGTATCTAATAGGCGAGTGTGAGTGCCCACCAGTTTATCGACATAATGCTTAGTTAAGGTCGCAACGCCAGACAGGGTTTGGATAAAGTTCATTGCCGTGCGTTCGCCGGTGAGAATCGTGCGTGCTGGGCCTGAGAGTTCACACAGTAGTTGGTTAGGTAACACCAGATCGCCATCATCCACATGCCAATGCAGTGCGACTTCCCCACCGAGTTGATTAAAAACCTGCTCTGCCCATGCTTTTCCACAAAAAACGCCTTCTTCACGGGTAATAAGGGTGGCTTCAGCGTACTTATCTGCAGGGATCAACATTGCTGTGATATCACCATAAGCGATAGCCTTGGTTTGATCGTTGATTTCGGTGCCGCCTAAGTCTTCACTGAGGGCGGATTTTACTGATTGGCGAATATCGTTTTCTAACATGAGCGGGGTCCTTGCATTCTTTAATTACTGACGACCTACTTGCATCTTAAGTTAAGATTACCACGGCCTTAGGTCTCACGGAACAGCTTGGAAGATTGTGCTGCAGAGACTCAGCCTCTGGCTTATTTAAGTTGGGAGTGAATGGCTTGCTCCATGAGCTCAACATTAAAAGATGATGAAGTCAGTCAGTTCCGTGTGCTGGGTTTCTTCTTTGCTTGGCTGAATACTGTTAAAGTAACCGAGTATATACCCAAGCTACCTGAATATACGAGTTTCAGAGCGCCTAGAGTGCTTCAATTCAAGGCGCATCAATGACAGAATGTCGGCCACCTTTTGAATTGATGCAACATGGAAGTGGAGTGCCCTAGACGCTCCGTTCCGGCGGGTTGTAACGCACATTATGCCGTGTTGGTTATTTTTAACTTAGCCCACTAGGTCCGCAAATAACCGCAATCGCCATGGATGGTGTGAATGCCATTTATGCAGGAGCAATAAATGGCCTTGCCTAAAGTGTGTTGCATTCCCGCTGAATCCTGCATCTTCAGGTTGTTTGGGTATATGTGGCATAAGAGGATAAGCTCATAATGCGGTTTGAATTGGGTTGGTGTGAGGGTGCAAGGCGTTGTGAGTCACCACATTTTAATCAACGTCCCTTGGGTGAAGTGAGTTTGTTGGTGATCCACAATATTAGCCTGCCAGCAGGTTGCTTTGGATTACCCTATATTGATCAATTATTTCAAGGGTGTTTAGATACCAATGCGGATGCCAGTTTTGCACAGCTGCAGGGCTTGGAAGTCTCGGCGCACTTTTTGATCCGCCGTAATGGCGAGCGTGTGCAGTACGTGAGTTGTAACGACAGGGCTTGGCATGCAGGGCTTTCTCGTTATGGTGAGAGAGAGAATTGTAATGATTTCTCCATTGGTATTGAGCTGGAAGGCACAGATACTGAACCTTACACGCCTGAGCAATATCAGTCACTGGTAGCGTTGACGCAAGCATTGTTGGCTGAGTATCCATCGCTGAGTACCGAACGAATTGTGGGTCATTGTGATATTGCGCCAATGCGCAAAACAGACCCTGGGCAAAGTTTTGATTGGGAAAGATATTTAGGGAAGCTAAAGGAATATACTCAGGCGTTGCGCTCTTAGGTTTTTGGATTTTAGACGTATTTCACACAAACCTAGACTATTTATGGACAAATTATAGAGGTACAGCCCATGGCATTATTTTCACTCTTGGTCGCCATTTTAGTGGAGCGACTTAAATTTCTTCCTTCATCATGGCAATTTGATCGTTTATTGCAATCCTACCAAACGACGTTTTTTGGTGATAAAGCTTCACTGACGAGCGTTATGATGGCGCTGGCGTTAGTGCTGCCAGCCTTGTTGGTGTATGTATTGTCTTGGTTAGTGGCGGGGATGTTTTGGGGCTTATTAAGTTTAGCGCTATGGATTGTCGTGGCGGTGGTTTGTTTTAACCATCAGAAACAGCGTGATATTTTCAAGAAATATATGCAAGCGGCTTGTCGTTCTGATGTCCAAGCTTGTTACCATTATGCCGCTGAGCTCGATTGTAGCGAGTGTTTGGATGCGGTATCCGAGAAAGACCTTGGCGCTAAAGTGGGTCAAAGTGTCGCTTGGATTAACTATCGTTATTACGGCGCCGTTGCTTTGTTCTTCATTTTTCTGGGGCCAGTCGGTGCTGTGTTGTATTGCACAGTGCGTTTTTATGCCGAAGAAAATGCCCGTAAATCCCTTGAACTGCCATTAGTCAACGAAGTGATTAGCGTGTTGGATTGGTTACCTAGCCGCATCTTTGCCTTTGGTTATGCGTTAAGTGGCCAATTTAGCGAAGGGTTAGCCGCATGGCGCCATCATGGTTTGACCATAAATACCAGTGCTCGGACTGTCGTTGTTGAGACGGCATTAGCAGCGCAACCTTTACCTGAGGTCGCAAGTGCACCTATATGTGTACAGTCAACCTTAGCATTATTAGTACTGAGTAAACACAACTTTACACTTATCGTCGCGGTACTATCACTGCTGACCATTTTTGGATTGGTGAGTTAAGCAATATCAGCGTCACAGCGATAGCTGAATTTGGCAGTCTGAGCTGAGATAGTTCAGCGCTGTCAAATGGTCTGACCCCATAGACATTTTTTTCCGCTATGCTCTCTCTTCGTGAGTGCTTTCGATCGAGATCGCTTTTTAGGAATGATCTTCAATCTGGACATCAAAACGCTGATTTGATAAAGTGCGCTCACTCAAAAAAATTGGTAAGACCAATTTACAACGGAGCTGAGCGCCTGATGGCCTATAGTAAAATTAATCAGCCAAAAATTTCTGATGTGATCATGGCTCAATTAGAGCAGATGATCTTAGAGGGCAGTTTGCAGCCCGGTCAGAAGTTACCGCCTGAACGCGAACTGGCGATCCAGTTTGAAGTGTCTCGACCTTCTTTGCGTGAAGCTATCCAAAAGCTTGAGGCAAAAGGACTGTTAATGCGCCGCCAAGGCGGTGGTACTTATGTCAAAGAGCAACTCTGGCAGAGCCTTGCCGATCCTATCGTTGAACTTATGAATTCTGATCCAGAGAGTCAATACGACTTGCTGGAGTTCCGTCATGCTACCGAAGGCATGATGGCTTATTTTGCGGCGCTGCGTGGTACTGACGCCGATATGCAAAATATCAAACGTATGATCCTCGAGGTGGAAGCCGCCACAGATATCGAAAAACAAGCCGCCGCCATTGTGCGTTTTTATCGTGCCGTTGCCGAAGCGTCACATAACGTGGCTATGTTACACCTCGTTCTCAGTTTAACCCCTGTGCTGCATCAAAATGTGGCGCAGAACTTGGAGCTTTTAAGCCGCCGCGAAGAAGCTTCTACTATGGCTAACGATCACAGACGGGCCTTGCTCGCTGCCATCGTTCGTCGTGATCCCGAAGCCGCCAGAGAAGCCTCGAATGAACACTTAAGTTACATCGAAGAGGTGATGTTATCTGTGCGGGAAGAAGATAGCCGGTTGCAGCGAAGCTTGCGCCGTTTAAAGAGTGGCGCTTAAGTTCTGTAGTTTAGCTGTCTGCTAAATCGGAATATGCCGCAAACACCATTCATTATCATGTATATAGAGAAGGACAGTGTCATGTCTGAAGATATGCTACAAGACGTAGATCCATTAGAGACTCAGGAATGGGTTGATGCCCTGCAAGCCGTGTTGGAACAGGAAGGCCCAGAGCGCGCGCATTTTTTACTAGAGAAGCTGATCGATAAAGCGCGTCGTAATGGCACTCACTTGCCTTACAATGCCACAACGGCTTACTTGAACACTATCCCAGCGGGTCAAGAGCCTCACATGCCTGGCAACCAAGAGATGGAACGTCGCATTCGCGCCATCATCCGTTGGAACGCTTTGGCTATGGTTCTGCGTGGTTCTAAGAAAGATTTAGAGTTGGGCGGCCATATCTCAAGTTTCGCTTCAAGCGCGACTATCTATGACGTATGTTTTAACCACTTCTTCCGTGCACCGAATGAGAAAGACGGTGGCGATCTCGTGTATTTCCAAGGCCATATCGCCCCAGGTATTTATGCGCGTTCATTCCTAGAAGGTCGTTTAAGCGAAGAGCAACTGGCTAACTTCCGTCAAGAAGTGGATGGCAAGGGTCTGTCTTCATACCCACATCCAAAACTGATGCCGGATTACTGGCAATTTCCAACGGTTTCTATGGGCTTAGGTCCAATCCAAGCCATCTATCAAGCCCGTTTCCTGAAATATCTGACTGACCGTGGTCTGAAAGATTGTTCAGCACAAACTGTTTACTGTTTCTTAGGTGACGGTGAGTGTGACGAGCCAGAAGCCTTAGGTGCTATCGGGTTAGCGGCCCGTGAAGAATTAGATAACTTAGTCTTCATCGTTAACTGTAACTTACAGCGTCTTGATGGCCCTGTACGTGGTAACGGTAAGATCATCCAAGAACTTGAAGGCGAATTCCGCGGCGCAGGCTGGGAAGTCGTGAAAGTGATTTGGGGTCGTTACTGGGATCCATTATTGGCCCGTGACACCAGCGGTAAACTGCTGCAGTTGATGGAAGAAACCGTTGACGGTGAATACCAAAACTGTAAAGCCAAAGGTGGCGCTTATACGCGCGAACACTTCTTTGGTAAGTATCCTGAAACGGCCGAAATGGTTGCTAACATGTCAGATGATGACATTTGGCGCTTAAACCGCGGCGGTCATGATCCAGTTAAAGTTTACGCTGCACTGGAACATGCACAAAAAACCAAAGGCCGTCCAACGGTTATCTTAGCTAAAACCGTTAAAGGTTACGGCTTAGGTGATGCGGGTGAAGGTAAAAACATCGCTCACAACGTGAAGAAGATGGGCGTTGAGTCTATCCGTTACTTCCGCGATCGTTTCAATATCCCGATCCCAGATGATCAGTTAGAAGATCTGCCTTTCTATCACCCAGGTCCAGATTCTGAAGAAGTGAAGTACATGATGAGCCGTCGTGAAGCGCTGCATGGTAGCGTGCCACAACGTCGTCAAAAGTTCACTGAAGAGATGGAAGTGCCGTCACTGAAGATTTTTGATTCGATTTTACAGGGCTCAAACGGCCGTGAAATTTCATCGACTATGGCGTTCGTTCGCGTGCTGACAGCATTGCTGAAAGACAAGAAAATTGGTAAAAACATTGTGCCAATTATTCCTGACGAAGCCCGTACTTTCGGTATGGAAGGTCTGTTCCGTCAAGTGGGTATTTATGCTCACGAAGGCCAAAAATACGTACCGCAAGACTCTGACCAAGTGGCTTATTATCGTGAAGATAAAACCGGTCAAGTATTGCAAGAAGGGATTAACGAACTCGGTGCTATGTCTTCATGGGTATCGGCAGCGACGAGCTACTCTGTCAACGATACACCTATGATCCCGTTCTACATCTACTACTCAATGTTCGGTTTCCAACGTATTGGTGACATGGCTTGGGCAGCGGGTGACATGCGTGCTCGTGGTTTCTTAGTCGGTGGTACTTCAGGTCGTACAACGCTTAACGGCGAAGGTTTACAGCATCAAGATGGTCACAGCCACGTATTGGCGAACACTATCCCTAACTGTATTTCTTACGATCCAACCTACGGCTACGAAATTGCCGTTGTGGTACAAGATGGTATCCGTCGTATGTACGGCGAGAATCAAGAAGATATCTTCTACTACTTGACCACAATGAACGAAAACTATGAGCAACCAGCCATGCCAGAAGGCGCGGAAGTGGGCATAGTGAAAGGTATCTATAAGTTAGAAACGGTTGCGGGCTCAGGTAAAGGCAAAGTTCAGTTAATGAGCTGTGGCACTATCCTTGAACAAACCCGTAAAGCGGCGCAAGCACTGGCGAAAGACTTCGGTATTACTGCCGACGTATTTAGCGTAACTAGCTTTAACGAATTGACTCGCGATGGTCAAGCCGCTGAACGTTGGAACATGCTGCACCCAACCGAAACGCCAAAACAAGCCTATATCAGCCAAGTGATTTCAAGTGATGCACCTGCAATCGTAGCGACTGACTATATGAAGATTTACGGCGAACAGTTACGTGCTTACATTCCTACCGATTACAAAGTGTTAGGTACTGACGGTTTCGGTCGTTCAGACAGCCGCGAGAATCTGCGTCACCACTTCGAAGTGGATGCTAAGTTCATCGTTATTGCGGCACTGAAATCACTGGTTGATCGCAAAGAGCTGCCTGTCGATGTGTTAGCAAAAGCCATTAAAGAATATGGTATCGACGCTGACAAGATCAATCCACAGTACGCGTAAGAGACAATAAAAATGGCTGAATTAAAAGAAGTTTTTGTTCCTGATATCGGCGGCGATGAAGTGCAAGTGATCGAAATTTGTGTGGCTGTGGGTGATACCCTAGCGGCAGAAGAATCGATTCTTACCGTCGAAAGCGACAAGGCGACTATGGATATTCCAGCGCCTTTCGCCGGTGTTTTAGCCGAATTGAAAGTGGCGGTGGGCGATAAAGTATCTGAAGGTACTTTGATTGCTATGATGCAAGCGGCGGGCGCGGCAGCTGCCGCTCCGGCTCCAGTTGCAGCACCCGCTCAGGCGGCACCAGCATCTGCACCAGTTCAAGCGGCTCCAGCCCCAGTGGCTGCTGCTCCTGCGACGGGCGCAACCAAAGTGGTTGAAGTGACTGTACCTGATATCGGTGGCGACACTGATGTGTCGGTTATCGAAGTCCTGGTTGCTGTCGGTGACAAGATTGAAGTTGATAGCGGTTTAATTACCCTAGAAACAGACAAAGCGACCATGGACGTGCCATCACCTTTCGCGGGTGTGGTTAAAGACGTTAAAGTCGCAGTTGGCGATAAAGTGTCGCAGGGCTCTTTAGTCATCATGCTTGAAGTTGGCGGCGCTGCACCTGCAGCCGCGCCAACGGTTGCTGCCCAAGCGGCTCCTGCCGCTACGGTAGCGCCAGTGGCCGCAGCACCAGCGGCAAGTGTGGTTGCGGTAAAAGAAATTCAAGTGCCTGATATTGGCGATGCCAGCAATGTCGATGTGATAGAAGTGCTCGTGTCTGTCGGTGATGAAATCACTGCTGACCAAGGTTTGATTACCCTTGAAACTGACAAAGCCACCATGGAAGTGCCTGCGCCATTCGCCGGTAAACTGCTGTCTTTGACTGTTAAAGTGGGTGACAAGGTTTCTCAAGGTAGCGTTATTGCGACGATTGAAACTGTGACAGTGGGTGCAGCTCCTGCACCTGTTGCTCAAGCGGCAGCTCCTGCTCCAGTGAGCGCGGCGCCCGTTGCAGCCCCAACACCTGCAAGCCGTCCTCCAGTACCACACCACCCTAGCGCAGGTACACCTGTGTCTACCGGTGCAGTACATGCGTCTCCTGCGGTACGTCGTTTAGCCCGTGAATTTGGTGTCGACTTGACCCAAGTGACAGGTTCTGGCCGTAAAGGTCGCATCATGAAAGAAGACGTTCAGGCGTATGTGAAATACGAACTGTCTCGTCCGAAAGCGACTGCGGCAACCTCAGTCGGTTCAGGTAACGGCGGCGGTCTGCAAGTGATTGCAGCACCTAAAGTTGATTTCAGTAAGTTTGGTGAAGTGGAAGAGATTCCATTAAGCCGTATCCAGAAGATTTCTGGCCCTAACTTACACCGCAACTGGGTAACTATTCCGCACGTGACTCAGTTCGATGAAGCTGATATCACTGAAATGGAAGAGTTCCGTAAGCAGCAAAACGATGTAGCGGCGAAGAAGAAAGCCGATTACAAGATCACGCCTTTAGTGTTTATGCTAAAAGCTGTGGCTAAAACGTTGCAACAGTTCCCAGTGTTCAACTCAAGCTTAAGTAGCGATGGCGAATCACTGATCCAGAAGAAGTATTTCCACATCGGTGTGGCGGTAGATACGCCAAACGGTTTGGTTGTGCCAGTCGTGCGTGACGTGGATAAGAAAGGCATTATCGAGCTATCTCGTGAGCTGGCTGATATCTCTATCCGTGCCCGTGATGGCAAGCTGAAATCTGCTGACATGCAAGGTAGCTGTTTTACTATTTCAAGTTTAGGTGGCATTGGCGGTACAGCGTTTACGCCTATCGTTAACTACCCAGACGTGGCGATTTTAGGTGTGTCTAAATCTGAAATTAAGCCTAAGTGGAATGGTAAGGAGTTCGAACCTAAATTGATGTTGCCGCTGTCACTGTCATACGATCACCGCGTGATCGATGGTGCCATGGCTGCACGCTTTAGTGTGACGCTGTCAGGAATTCTGTCCGATATTCGTACTTTGGTTCTGTAAGCATATAAGGCTGCTCATCTTGAGTGGCCTTTTGTTTATTGTGATCAGTATCAAACACAGGTTAAAATGCGCCCACCTTACGCGCTGGCGCATTTTCGGTTGGCAGGATAGCTCCTCCAACGGATTGAATGAGAATTAGAGGAAAACATGAGTAACGAAATCAAAACTCAGGTAGTGGTATTAGGTGCAGGTCCTGCAGGTTATTCTGCGGCTTTCCGTGCAGCGGACTTAGGTCTAGAAACCATTATCGTTGAACGTTTTAGCACTTTAGGCGGCGTGTGTCTTAACGTGGGTTGTATCCCATCTAAAGCCCTATTACATGTTGCTAAAGTTATCGAAGAAGCCAAAGCCGTTGCTGCTCACGGTGTGGTTTTCGGCGAGCCAACTATCGATTTAGATAAGTTACGTGGCTTTAAAGAAAAAGTCATTGGCCAATTAACTGGCGGATTGGGCGGTATGTCCAAAATGCGTAAAGTTAACGTGGTTAACGGTTTTGGTAAATTCACTGGCCCTAACACGCTAGAAGTGACTGCTGAAGATGGCACTGTCAAAGTGGTTCAATTCGAGCAAGCGATCATTGCTGCGGGTTCTCGCCCAATCAAACTGCCATTCATTCCGCATGAAGATCCACGTATTTGGGATTCGACTGACGCATTAGAACTGAAAGAAGTTCCAGGCAAGTTGTTAGTGATGGGCGGCGGTATTATCGGCCTAGAAATGGGAACTGTGTACGCTTCTTTAGGCAGTGAAATCGACGTGGTTGAAATGTTCGACCAAGTGATCCCAGCAGCTGATAAAGACGTTGTTCGCGTATTCACTAAGCAAATCAAGAAGAAATTCAACCTGATCCTTGAAACCAAAGTCACAGCGGTAGAAGCCCGTGAAGACGGTATTTATGTTTCTATGGAAGGTAAGAGCGCACCAACTGAAGCAGTCCGTTACGATGCCGTATTGGTAGCAATTGGCCGTGCACCTAATGGCAAGTCGTTAGATGCTGAAAAAGCAGGTGTTAACGTTGATGAGCGTGGCTTTATCAAGGTTGATAAGCAACTGCGTACTAACGTACCGCACATCTATGCAATTGGTGACATCGTTGGTCAACCTATGTTGGCTCACAAAGGCGTGCACGAAGGCCACGTAGCGGCTGAAGTTATCGCTGGCATGAAGCACTACTTCGATCCAAAAGTGATCCCATCAATTGCTTACACTGACCCAGAAGTCGCTTGGGTTGGTTTAACTGAGAAAGAAGCGAAAGAGCAAGGTATTGCTTACGAAACTGCTACTTTCCCATGGGCAGCAAGCGGCCGCGCTATCGCATCTGATGCGAGCGAAGGTATGACTAAACTGATTTTCGACAAAGACACTCATCGCGTAATCGGTGGTGCGATTGTTGGCGTTAACGGCGGCGAGCTGTTAGGCGAGATCGGTTTAGCGATTGAAATGGGTTGTGATGCTGAAGATTTAGCATTAACCATTCACGCTCACCCAACACTGCATGAATCAGTGGGCTTAGCGGCTGAAATGTACGAAGGTTCTATTACTGATTTGCCAAACCCAAAGGCAAAGAAAAAGTAATTTAGCTGTCGATTAAAAAAGCGCTCATTTGAGCGCTTTTTTATTGCCTGTATTTTTTTGTAACTTTTATGTAAACAAGCGGATGAATTGATAGGATTGAGCTGCTACAGTACAGTTATACCCAAGCGACCTCAAAATACGAGTTTCAGAGCGCCCAGGGTGCTTCAATTCAAGGCGCATCAATGAAAAAATGTCGGCCACCTTTTGAATTGATGCAACACGGAAGTGGAGTGCCCTGGGTGCTCCGTCCCGGTGGGTTTTAACGCACTTTATGCCGTGTTGGCTATTTTTGACTTAGCCCACTAGGCCTACAAATAGCCGCCTTGCTTAAAGTGCGTTAAATTCCCGCTGAATTCTGCATTTTGAGGTGGTTTGGGTATATGTATGAAGTAAGCCGTCACATGCAAACAAAAATAATTAGAACAATTCTGACATGTTTCATCCTTTCACTGACTTGCGTCCACTCGGCTTGGGCGGGCGGTTTTGTGCAGCGAGTTTTTACTGATAGGGACGGTTTAGCGGTCACCAGTATCCGAGGCTTGGCCTTAGATGATTACGGTTTTGTATGGGCCGCGACTGAGCAGGGCTTGTATCGAGTCAGTAATTCTAAGGTGCGGCGTATCGATAAAATCGGCACCGAATCGCGACTGTCAGATGACTTTTTAACCTCAGTGGTGAACATAGAACGTGACAAATTATTGGTTAGCACCAACGCCGCAATTTACCTCTACGATATTGTCCAAAATCAATTTACCGCGTTTGGTTCACCCTATTTATTCCCGCAGTTTCCCGGTGGTGCACTGGTCTCGGCAGCCCGAAAAAATAGTAAAACATGGCGATTGTTAATTGATAATGGCCAGATATATGAATTCTCCCCTTCAAAGTCCGAGCTGCGCCTTATTACTCAGTTGCCGGTTAACCGCGATCTCCCTTGGCGTAAATTGCTGGTCATGCCGAATGGTCAAATGCTGGTCGCGGGAACCTTGCAATTAGAGTTGCTAGAGCAAAATGGCGAGCGGGTATTCCAATACTCTTGGACCGAATCTATGGGCAGTATTCTCGATATGTTAGAGGATTCTCAGCATAGGATCTGGATTGCGACTGGCCGCGGCGTTTATCAATTAGATCAAGTTTCTAGGCAGATTATCACCGTGCCAGAATTGCCCGATTGGAGCACAGCGATCGTTGAAGATGCGAAAGGATATTTATGGTTTTCCAGTCGTATCGGTTTATTGAAATGGTCGCCCGAAACACGCCAGATTGAAAACTATCAAAAAGAGTTGAAGGCTGAGGCCAACATGGAAACGCTGAAAGCCATGTTGTTTGATGATGCAGGCTTGATGTGGGTCGGAGGCTCAGGCGATGGATTGGCTTTATTGGCGTCACAGCCTGATTTCATCCTCGATACTTATACTGGCGATGAACCCTATCAACTGAGCGATGCCATGACTTGGTCAGTGCATGCCAGTGATGAAGGGGTTTGGTTAGGTTCTTCCAGTTTAGATTTTATTGCAAAAGGCAGTAGCAAAGCGTTTAACGTGCCAATTGAGGGATTTAATCCCCACGAAAGTATTTATGATATCAGTGCGTTTGAGGGACATTATTTACTGCTATCGACGACCAGCGGCCTCTTTGTTGTCGATAAAGACACTTTGCAAGGCAGTAGTTTTTCTAAATGGACTCACGGTAATGATGATTTTAAAAATAAGCTCATTTATAAAACCTATCGTGACCCCAAACTGAAAGGACGTGTTTGGATTGCGACGACAACAGGGCTGTATTTTTGGGAAATGGGACTGTACGAACCTCAGCCCTTTGATATTGATAAGTCATCGAACAAGTTTGACGGCCCTAAGCGCCCCGTGATCCGCACTATTTATCGCACCTCCGACGGTCGTTTGTGGGTGGGCGGTAAAAAAGTCTTTGGTTACATCGACAGCCAAAATGAGTTTCATGATCAGCGGCAGTTGTTTAATGCTTTTGCTGCACAACCCACGGTCAGTCACATTGAAGAAATGTCACCTGGGGTGATCTGGTTTGGCTCCTATGAAAAAGGTTTATTTGAATACCATCAGCAAACGGGATCGTTAATTTCACTGACCTCCGAGTGGCAATTAAATTGTAGTTCAGTGTTTTTTATTCAAAAAACGCCCAAGTCTAATCTTGTGGGCTGCTCGGATTCTTTGGTGCGACAGGATATCCAAACGGGCGAGATTGCTATGTTTAATCAACTCGATGGTTTAATTTCCGATGAGATGAACGAAGGCGCCTATTTTTACTCACCTAAAACAGGCTTTTACTTAGGCACGCCCGAGGGCGTGATGCGACTCGATGTCGATAGGCTGGCCAATCGCATTACCGATGACCATGTGATGCTTGAATCTGTCTCTGTGTACTATAACAACACGACCGAAGTGTCCCTGTTGCCGCGCAACCTGATGACCATAAAACCCGAAGCCAATATGGTCAGTTTTCAAATCACTAACTTAGATTATCTCGATGATTCGCCCATCCAATTTAAATACCGATTACGTTATCAAGATGAAGAGAGTAATTATGTGCTGTTACAGGGGGAGTCGCAGATTAACCTCGCAGGTTTAGCTGCGGGTGGTTATGTTTTAGATATTTTAAGTCAGGTCAATGGAATATGGTCTGATAAACCTTTTAACTATCCCTTTTATGTTGAGCAGCATTGGTGGCTATCCCAAGGTTTTAAAGGCATTTTACTGCTGTTATTTTCTATTATTGCCTTAAGTCTTGCTTGGTATCGGCAACGTCAGATCAATACCTTTAAGCAGATGAATCAGGCATTAACTGAGAGTGATGACAGGCTGAGGCAATCTTTGCGCGGTAGTGACTCGGATCTCTGGGAATGGCATAAAAATACTCAAGCATTTCATCTTGATAATCGCGGTGCCGTTCTCGGTACCCATGCCAATGAGATTGTTGTGAGCTTAGCAGAGTTGCCTGTGCATCCACAGGATAGGGAAAAAGCGCTCGCTCAGTGGGATAGTATGATATCGGGGGAGATAGATAGATTCGAAGCCGAATATCGCTATCAGCGCAAGGACGGTAATTGGGGCTGGTTAAGGGTAAGAGGGAGGCCCGTTGCCCGTAATAAGCACTCCAATGAGATTGAGCGGGTCGCAGGGATTTATAGTGATATTACCGTGCAACGCCAGTTAGAAGATGAAGTGAATTTACTGGCAAAAGCGTTTGGTAACACATCTGAAGGTGTACTGATTTTAGATGTCGAAGGTAGTATTCGCGTGGCGAATTACGCGGCACAGCAAATTATCGGCATCGATTCTGCTGACTTAGTTGGCCAATCTTTTACCCAATTTGTACAGATGAATGACGGTTTGGCATCGGAAATCAAGCAACTCCTCAGTGATAGCCAGTCTTGGACGGGCGAGCGTGAGTTAATTAACGCCAGTCAGCAACCTTGTCCCGTGTGGTTAAACGTATCTGTGATGCAAAGTGCCAACGGGAAAGTGACCCATTATGTGGTGGTATTCTCGGATATTACCGAACGTAAACGAACCGAAGCCGATTTACGCCGCCTAGCCAATTACGATGTACTTACGGGATTGCCAAACCGCTCCTTATTTTCTAGTCGCCTATTACAGTCGATTCAGGCCGCGCAGCAAACGGGCGAGAAATTGGCGCTATTGTTCTTGGATCTCGATAGATTTAAGCATGTTAATGACTCCTATGGTCATAGCATGGGCGATGCCTTACTGGTCGAAGCCTCAAGCCGACTACAATCCTGTATTGCTAGCGAGCATATGCTCTGCCGCTTTGGCGGCGATGAATTTGTGATTTTACTCAGAAATGCCAACAGCATTGATGAGATAAACCACATTGCCGAGCGGCTGCTGGAACAAATCGTGGCGCCTTTCAAGTTATATGGCCGTGAGTTTTATATTTCGACCAGCATTGGCATCAGTATTTGGCCCGATGATGCGGTTCAGCCTGAAGCCTTTATCAAGAATGCCGATCTCGCTATGTACCACGCCAAAGAAGAAGGGCGGGGAAATTTCCAATATTATTCCTCTGAGCGTAATGCCCAAGCCCTCTATCATTTACGGCTTGAGGCCGATTTACGTAAAGCCATAGAGCGGCAAGAGTTCGAGCTTTATTACCAGCCGCAAATTGATATTTTGCGTAACGATAAGCTCATAGGAATGGAAGCCTTAATTCGCTGGAAACATCCGCTGGACGGCTTTATTCGTCCCGATATTTTCATCAAAGTCGCCGAGGCCTGCGGTTTAATTGTCGATATTGACCGCTGGGTATTAAGGCAGGCCTGTGTGCAGGGAGCCCATTGGGCGAAACGTTATGGCGCTACCTTTAAGTTGTCGGTTAATATTTCGGCGGTGCATTTCAGACAGCCAGATTTTATTGAAGACATACAAAGAATTCTGCATGAAACCCAAATGCCGACAGCGTCTTTAGGCTTAGAAATCACTGAAGGCGTATTGATGAAAGAGCTGCACGTCGCTAAAGATCATCTCTCGCGATTGAAATCCTTGGGGATTGAAGTTGCCATTGATGACTTTGGGACCGGTTATTCTTCTCTGGCTTATTTACGCCATTTTGAGGTGAATACCTTAAAAATCGATCGCTCCTTCTTGATTGATATTGCCACCAATAAGGCCGATCAGGCGATTGTGAGCAGTATTATTGAATTAGCCCGTAACCTTAAATTAAATGTGGTTGCCGAAGGGATTGAGACGGTCGAGCAGTTAGAGCAAGTATTTAGCCGCGGCTGTTATATTATTCAAGGGTATTATTTTGCTAAGCCTATGTGCGTGGCTGATTTTGAACGTTATTTAGAAACAGACAACAGAATCGTCGCTATTGAGCATTAAGCAAGTTCATATAGTCTATTATTGACGCGTTTATGTTTGATCATGTGCCCTTGATATTTGTGCTGATTATTGGCGGTAATCAGCAAGATATAAACTTACGTCCTGAGATTTAAATGACAAAATATTCAGCTATGATTGATATTTTGTTTCGTCATTTATTCAATTAAACTGCATCTGTTTGTGTAAATAGTACACAGTCTTATCACTAGTCGGTCCAGATAAAATATGACTGACGGTTAAATCGATAAGTTTGGTAATATAACTCGGATTTTTATCCCATAAAAAAGTAACCTCACCATGATGCGTCAACTACTCGCTTCTATTATTTTGTGTTTGTGCATGACTCCATCGATGGCGGCAGAGCGCCTTAAAATTGGTGTCGTACTCAGTGGCGGCGGTGCTAAAGGCGCTGCCCATGTGGGGGTGCTCAAAATATTAGAAGAACATAACATCCCGGTCGATTACATTGCGGGCACCAGTATCGGTGCCTATGTCGCAGGCATGTACTCCTTGGGTTACAGCGCCAGCGAAGTCGAAGCGATCATGATGGGCGTTGATTGGGACAGTGGCTACTCGGATACTATCCCGCGCAATATTTTGAGTTATAGGGATAAACAGTTACGCGATCGATACAACATTCCGCTGAACATTGGTTATAACGAAGGCCAAGTAAGGGCGCCAAGTGGGTTGCTGCGTGGTCAGACTATGTCGCAGCTTCTACGTCAGTCTACCGATCTAGTACAGCAATTTGGTAATTTCGATGATTTAGCTATTCCCTACCGCGCAGTGGCGACCGATTTAGAAACCAGCTTACCTGTGGTGATCAGTCACGGCAGTATGGTCAAAGCCATGCAAGCCTCTGCGACAGTTCCCGGTGCGCTGCAGCCCGCTCAAATTGACGGTAAGTTATTGGTCGATGGCGGTATTGCCAACAATATGCCTGTCGATGTCGTTAAGGCCATGGGCGCCGATATTATTATTGCCGTCGATATTGGTTCACCTCTGGTCAAAAAAGATAAATTAGACAGCACTATTGCCGTGCTCGATCAGCTCTCCAACTTTTTGACCAATGCCAGCACCGAAAAACAAAAACTACTGCTGACTGATAAAGATGTGTTGATCCGTCCCGCGATCGACGCCTTGAGCACCACTGATTTCACTATCATGCCCTTGGCATTAACCCTCGGCAAAGAAGCCGCTAATGGACAGCTTGATAAGCTGAGCAGCATGAGTGTGAGCCCTGAGGAATATGCCGCCTACGTCGAGGCCAAAAAAGCCAAAGGTAAGTTGTTAATGGCAGATGTGCGTCATTCTGTTAATGAAATTGTCTTCGATAACCAATCTAAGGTGAGTCTGAATCTCTTAACGGAAACCTTAAACATTAAACCTGGGCAAGCTGTGTCTAAGGACGAGCTGAATGAGGCGTTAAAGCGTATTTACTCCCTCAATAAGTTTGAGCGTGTCGATGCTGAGTTTGTCGAGGGTGAAGATGGCCGCGTACTGACTGTGACCACTAAAGCTAAGTCTTGGGGGCCAAATTATTTCCAACTGGGCTTTAACTGGGAGGATGATTTTAACTCTGAATCTGCCATCAGTTTTGACATGGCCTATACCATGACGGATTTGACCTTCAATGGCGGCGAATGGCGCAATGAAATCAAACTCGGTATGGAAAAGTTGTTTGCGACTGAGTTCTATCAGCCATTAGACAGAGACCAACAATTCTTTAGCCGCGCCCGTTATCAATACGATACCCGTAATTGGGACTTATACGATAACAACAATCGCCTGCTCACCTTTGACAAGAAAACCCACACCATAGAACTGGGTATCGGCTACAACTACACCTCACAGGGCATGATTGAGCTGGGTTTAGTGGCGGAGAAGGGCGCGATAATTAATGATGCTTGGCTTTCAAGGGACTTGGATTTTAGCTCCTATGGAGCTTACTTTAGATTCGGCTACGACAGCTTAGACAGTATTAGTTTCCCGACGTCGGGTAATCGCGTGACCTTAAACGTCTATGTGCGCAATGAAGATTTCGATGACATTATCGACGATAACCAAAACCAATACAGTGTGCAGATAGAGGCCGACTGGAAGGGCGCCTTGAGTGTCGGCAATCATGCTTTTGTGGGTAAGGCATCGATTTCAACCAACGATAATGATGGGATGAATACGCTGCATCTATCTGAGCTGGGCGGATTTTTAAATCTATCTGGTTACCATAAAGACTCACTGACAGGCGCGCATAAAGTCTTTGGCGCCTTTGTTTATCAATATGATCTCGGGCGTGATGCGCTCGGAATGACAGATTATCCTTTGTATTTAGGTTGGAGTTTGGAAGCGGGCAATGTCTGGGATGAGCGCTCTGAAGTCACTCTCACTGATCTGATTTATGCATCGAGTCTCTACATTGGTACTGATACTTCCATGGGACCTGCGGCAATCGGCTTTGGGATCACAGATCTTGGCGATAAGTCCTTCTATTTATTTGTGGGTAAAAACTTCTAGCGAGTGATGCATATGAAGATCTTAAGGGCATGACTGAGGTTGTGCCCTTATTTTTTGTGCGATGAAAATCCTAAACGACTTTGATGGCATAGTGCCTGAATCGGTTCGCGCGACGCTAAAGTGTCATATCCTTTTACAAAATCTTGCTACTGTGGGGCGTAGCAAGATGCTAAGGTTTTGCGGGAAAAATAATAACTCTTAAGGAAGCTGGGGAAAACAATGAAGAAGATAAGCACACTGGCACTGGGTATCGCCCTGAGTTTAGGTTTAGCCGCTTGTAGTACTGAGCCTAAAACTGAAGTCGCCGCGATTTCTGGCATTGAATTGCAAAACTTTGATGCCTCAGTTCGCCATCAAGACGATTTCTATTACAGCGTTAACGGTAAATGGTTGGTGAATACGCCTATACCTGCCGACAAGTCTAACTACGGCGCATTTTCTGTGCTGTACGATCAAAGCCAAGATGCATTGAAAAAGATCATCGACGAAGCGGCTGCTAAAAAGAATCCAGCGGCAGGTTCGAATGAGCAGAAGATTGGTGATTTCAACGCCAGCTTTATGAATACCGATTTGCTTGAAACCTTAGGCGTGACTCCGCTTAAGCCATTGCTGGCCGATATTGCTGCCGCCAAAACACATGCTGATTTACCTGCCGTTATGGGTAAATTGCTGACGACCGGCTCTGGTATTCCCTTTGGTTTTTACGTCAATAACGACGCCAAAAATTCAACTCAGTACGCCGTGTATCTAAGCCAGTCGGGCCTTACGCTGCCGGACCGCGATTATTACCTGAAAGATGATCCTAAGTTTGCCGCTAATCGCCAAGCTATGGCGAGATATGTGACAGACATACTGACCGAAGCGGGTTACAAGGATGCTAAACGCGCGGCTAAAAACGTTGCCGACATCGAAATGATGATCGCCAAAAGTCAGTGGAGCCGAGTGGAATCCCGCGACGCCAATAAGGCTTACAACAAGTTAGATCGCGCTGAACTGCAAAAGTTAACGGGTCAATTTGATTTCAATGCCTTCGCGACCAGCGCAGGTTTAGGCGACAAAGTCACTGACATCATAGTGCGCCAGCCTTCTTACTTTGAAAAACTCGGTGCAGGTTTCGAGACATTCCCAGTATCGGCTTGGCAGGATTATCTCGCGTTCCACTTAGTAGATAGCTACGCCGAGTTACTGAGCAAAAACTTTGTTGATTTGAACTTCGCCTTTAAGAGCAAAACCTTAATGGGTATCGAAGAGCAACAACCACGCTGGAAAAAAGCCGTTGATGGCGCTGACCAAGTGATTGGTGAGTTAGTGGGCGAAGAGTACGTTAAGCAATACTTCAAGCCAGAAGCTAAAGCGCGTATGGAAACTATGATCAAAAACTTGATCAAAGGTTTTGAGGTCAGCATCAATGAACTTGAGTGGATGACGCCAGAAACCAAAGTCGCCGCCCAAGAAAAACTGGCTAAGTTTACCTATAAAATCGGTTATCCAGATAAGTGGAAAGATTACTCAGGTTTAGATATCAAGGCTGACGAGTTAGTGGGTAACTATATGCGTTACGCTCAGTTTGAATATCAAGATATGATCAACAAGCTTGGCAAGCCAATCGATCGTACCGAATGGGGCATGACGCCACAAACGGTAAACGCTTATTACAGCCCAGTGAAAAACGAAATCGTATTCCCAGCTGCGATTCTGCAACCACCATTCTTCAATATGGATGCCGATGATGCAGTGAACTACGGTGGTATTGGTGCAGTGATCGGCCATGAAATCAGCCATGGTTTCGATGACCAAGGCGCTAAGTACGATGGCGACGGTAACCTGCGTGATTGGTGGTCAGATAAAGACCGCGAAGAGTTCCAAAAACGCGGTAAACAACTGTCAGCGCAATACTCAGGTTATGAAGCACTGCCCGGCAAGTTCGTTAACGGTGATTTGACCTTAGGGGAAAACATCGGCGACTTAGGGGGGTTAACCGTAGCGGCCCGCTCGTATCTAATGAGCCTTAACGGCAAACCCGCGCCAGTGCTTGATGGATTAATGGGTGAGCAACGCTTCTTTGTGGGTTGGTCGCAAGTATGGCGTCGTAACTACCGTGATGAAGAGCTGAGCCGTCGTTTGCTGACCGATCCGCATTCACCGAGTCACTACCGCGCTATGGGTACGCCGCGTAACGTGGAAGCCTTCTATAAAGCTTTCGAGATGAAAGAAGGCGATAAAATGTATTTGACGCCAGATGAACGTGTAAAAATTTGGTAATACATTCAGTTGATTGAAATAAGAAAAGCCAGACAATGTCTGGCTTTTTTATTGATAACAATAATCAAGGATGCTGCTGATTAATGTCCGTAACCTAAGGATTCGATTTTAGTGACTTTATTGTCCGTGGCATAAAGCCGGCGCATTAAGCGTGTCGGTCCAAAGTCATAGGTCCATTCTTGATACTCAGTCGGCAACTTGCTGGGATCGATCACTCGGTCGCCGTCTGAGTTGAGATAAGTCGCTGGTAAACTAAATTCGCGAATATCACTGGGCGAACCGCACTTCTCCAGCACAGTGGTTAAGGTATCGCCAGTGTTGACCACTTGTTGCTTGCAGTACATAGCACCACCCGCATTAGCGGACAAGCTGACGGACATGAGTATTAAGCCCATGGGTAATAATACGGGTGATAATAAAGACAGGTACTTCATTGGCTCCCCTCTCGTACATACAGCATTCTGCTATTCATCCATATGGTAAAAACTCATTATCCATATGGCCAAAATTCAGCTTATCCGCCCAGCTAAGGCTAGGCGTGTTATGGCGTTATTGAGCTAAGAGTGTCGGCAAGGCCAATAAGTTCTCAGCTTGATGGTGGGCGATAACCCACTTAGCTTCGCTTCTTTGCTCTGGCGCGGGGATCGCAAGCGTTTGCATATTGGCCGCTCGGGCTGCAATTAAGCCATTAAAAGAATCTTCGATCGCAAGGCAATAGCGGGGATCGACATCTAACGCCTTAGCGCAATTCAAATACACTTCAGGGTGTGGCTTGCCGTAGGTGAGGCCCTCGGCAGATTGCACCGCCATAAATTTATCGCTGAGTCCTAACTTAGAGAGAACTGCCTCGATAATAGTGTAAAACGAGGAGGTGGCTAAGCCGATTTTAAGACCCAGTGCTTGGCAGTGGTCAATCGCTTCGTGAACGCCCAGCATGGCTTCGCCGCTAACCAGAATTTCACTCGCGACTTTTTCAACAATCGCTTGGCTGACCTTGGCATTATCGTAGTGAGGCCAAGGAGCCTTGTGGTACCAATAATCGACGCACTGATCGATACGTAAACCAGTGGTTTGTTGAATCGTTTCTATGGTCACGGGCACGCCAAGTGCGGATAACACTTCATACTCGACCTGCTGCCATAGGGGTTCTGAATCGATTAAAACGCCATCCATATCAAAAATAACGGCTTGAATGCTAAGGGATGTCATTGGTGCTCCGATGGACTGGGGAAATAACTGGGATATGCAGTAAATTAAGCCTGAGTGTAAGTTCTCGCACTGCATCTTAAAAGCCAAAATGCCGCAAGATGAGAAAAATTTACACATATTTTATCTAGGGCGCTGAAAATTACCTGTTCGATTTAAAATTAATGAAACATTGTTAACTATTTGTAGTGTATGGTTTTTTGTCTGTTTTCAAACTATTGTCTAATTTCACTTGTTTTAATATTCCCGTAAGTTGGCATTCGCCGCCGGATTTAGTCCTTATTTCGCTTTTTGCCGAGTGTGACCTGATTCATACTTTTGCAAAGCTGTAGTATACTGCAGGCCGGAAATACGGGTCGATCATGTCGGACTGTCAGCTTCAATTAAGAAGACGTGCAGTTTCGTTGTTAGAGCGCCAAACAAAGAGGAATGTTGCCGTGCTAGAAGCATATCGTAAACACGTCGCAGAACGTGCTGCAGAGGGCGTAGTCCCTAAGCCATTAGATGCACATCAAGTGGCTGAACTGGTTAAGTTAGTTCAAAACCCACCCGCAGGTGAAGAGGCTTTCGTTCTCGACCTGCTTGAAAATCGAATTCCCCCAGGTGTTGATGAAGCCGCTTATGTTAAGGCTGCTTTCTTAGATGCGGTTGCCAAAGGCACTGAAAAATCACCTATTTTGTCTGCTGAGCGTGCTACTGAGTTATTAGGCACTATGCAAGGCGGCTACAACATCGAACCTCTGATCGCGCAGCTGGATAACCCAGCGTTAGCACCTTTAGCCGTTAAAGCCTTATCTCACACTCTGCTGATGTTTGATTCTTTCCACGATGTGGTTGAGAAGATGGAAGCAGGCAATGAGTTTGCTAAGCAAGTGGTTGAAGCGTGGGCGAATGCAGATTGGTACTTAAACCGTCCAAAACTGGCCGACAAAGTCACTCTGACAGTATTTAAAGTCTCTGGTGAAACCAACACCGATGACTTGTCACCAGCACCAGATGCTTGGTCACGTCCTGATATTCCATTACACGCGTTAGCTATGCTGAAAAACGCCCGTGATGGTATCGAGCCTGACGTTGCTGGCGCCGTTGGCCCAGTGAAAAAAATCGAAGCGTTAAAAGCGCAAGGTTTCCCACTAGTCTATGTGGGCGACGTTGTGGGTACGGGTTCATCACGTAAATCAGCGACTAACTCAGTACTGTGGTTTATGGGCGATGACATTCCATTCGTACCCAACAAGCGCGCTGGCGGTTTTTGCCTTGGCGGTAAAATTGCACCGATTTTCTTCAACACTATGGAAGATGCGGGCGCACTGCCAATCGAGCTTGACGTAAACAAAATGGAAATGGGCGATGTGATTGACATCTACCCATACGCCGGTGTGGTTAAGCGTCACGACAGCGACGAAGTGATTTCAGAATTCAGCTTAAAAACTGAAGTGCTGTTAGACGAAGTCCGTGCTGGTGGTCGTATACCACTGATCATCGGTCGTGGTTTAACTGACAAAGCCCGTGAAGTATTAGGCCTAGACGTATCTGACGTATTCGTGCGTTCACAAGACGTGGCTGATACGGGTAAAGGTTACACGCTGGCACAGAAAATGGTTGGTAAAGCATGCGGCGTAGCTGGCGTGCGTCCTGGCCAATACTGCGAACCTAAGATGACCTCTGTTGGTTCACAAGATACCACAGGTCCTATGACCCGTGACGAGCTGAAAGATTTAGCTTGCTTAGGTTTCAGTGCTGATTTGACTATGCAGTCATTCTGTCATACTGCGGCTTATCCAAAGCCTGTTGATGTGAATACACATCATACTCTGCCTGATTTCATCATGAACCGCGGCGGTGTATCACTGCGTCCAGGCGACGGTGTTATCCACTCATGGTTAAACCGTATGCTGCTGCCAGATACCGTTGGTACGGGTGGTGACTCACATACGCGTTTCCCAATTGGTATTTCATTCCCAGCTGGTTCTGGCTTAGTGGCGTTTGCTGCGGCGACTGGCGTTATGCCACTCGACATGCCTGAATCAGTATTAGTGCGCTTCAAGGGCAAAATGCAACCCGGCATCACACTGCGTGATCTGGTACATGCTATCCCATTAAAAGCCATTGAACTGGGCATGCTGACCGTTGAGAAGAAAGGTAAAGTCAACATCTTCTCTGGTCGCGTACTGGAAATCGAAGGTCTTGAAACCTTGAAAGTTGAACAAGCTTTCGAACTGTCTGATGCTTCAGCTGAGCGCTCTGCTGCCGGTTGTACCATCAAGTTAGACAAAGAACCTATCATCGAATACCTGAACTCAAACATCATCATGCTGAAGTGGATGATCGCTGAAGGTTACGGCGATCGTCGTACGATTGAGCGTCGTATCAAGGGCATGGAAGAGTGGTTAGCGAATCCTGAACTGATGAGCGCCGATAAAGATGCTGAGTACGCTGCAGTTATCGAAATCGATTTAAACGACATCAAAGAGCCAATCCTGTGTGCGCCAAACGATCCTGATGATGCAGTACTGCTGTCATCTGTTGCGCAAACTAAGATTGACGAAGTGTTCGTCGGTTCTTGTATGACCAACATTGGTCACTTCCGCGCAACCGGTAAGATGTTAGACAAGTTCGCTAAAACCCTGCCAACCCGTCTGTGGATTGCTCCACCGACTAAGATGGACAGAGATCAGCTGACTGAAGAAGGCTACTACGCGATTTTCGGTCGTGTAGGCGCGCGCATCGAGATCCCAGGCTGTTCACTGTGTATGGGTAACCAAGCACGTGTAGCTGAAGGTGCAACTGTCGTATCGACTTCTACCCGTAACTTCCCTAACCGTTTAGGTACAGGCGCTAACGTTTACTTAGCCTCTGCTGAACTGGCTGCGGTTGCTGCACTGTTAGGTCGTCTGCCGTCACCTGAAGAATATCAAGAATACGCAAAAGAGTTAGACGCCACAGCGGCTGACACTTACCGTTACTTGAACTTCGATCAAATCGAGTCTTATACACAAAAGGCATCGGAAGTGATCTTCCAAACTACTGTGTAATCGATTGCCGTTAAGGTAGCTTGATGTACAAAAGCCAGCGCAAGCTGGCTTTTTTGTAGGTCAGTTTCTCCTCCACATATATATGTACAAATAACCCCTTTAAATAGTGATGTCTCGGCTCTCCCATATAACAGGCTCGGTTTTCATAAATGGCTAACATTGTTATTAGGCAATTAACTAAGGCGTGATCCTAATAAGTATCAGGCTTCACCTCGCTTAATCTTCCTTTTGAAAGACTAAATTCTTCTACTTACATACTTACCTACAAATCATCTAATGGCTTTTTGAGAAGGATAATGTCGAGCAAAGGCATTATTTTGACTGAATTGTGGATAACTTTGGGGGTAAGTGGTGAGTATCTTGTGGCTAGTTTAGGTAATCAGAATTAACTGCAAATTTCTGCTAAAAAGGGGTTGCGCACTTTCTCAATCTCCCTATAATGCGCATCCACTGACACGGCAGACAGCGAAAGCAAGCTGACGAGTTAGCTTGAATTGAATGGCTTACTCTCTGTTGAGAATGGCACTTAATTCAATCGCAGCAAGAAGTTGAAAAAAACTCCTTGACGCGAAACGGGAAATGCGTAGAATACGCAGCCCTAGCCAGCTGGAAGCGTTCGGCGCTCAGTGTGGTACTCAAGTTCTCTTACGAATATTGAGTTGCTCTTTAACAAGATAAAACAAGAAATCTGTGTGGACACTCACAGGTGTTGAGTTAATCGAAACTGCTTAACCTTCGGGTTGGCAGTCAAAAATTTAAATCAATGTAACAATGAGTGTTCATAGCAATATGTACAGTTTGTTTCTTTTAGCGAGAAACAAGAAATCAGAATTCATTGAGCCGCTGAAGTCGAAAGACGGAAGCAACAAAACTTTAATTGAAGAGTTTGATCATGGCTCAGATTGAACGCTGGCGGCAGGCCTAACACATGCAAGTCGAGCGGCAGCGGGAAGATAGTTTACTATCTTTGCCGGCGAGCGGCGGACGGGTGAGTAATGCCTAGGGATCTGCCCAGTCGAGGGGGATAACAGTTGGAAACGACTGCTAATACCGCATACGCCCTACGGGGGAAAGGAGGGGACCTTCGGGCCTTCCGCGATTGGATGAACCTAGGTGGGATTAGCTAGTTGGTGAGGTAATGGCTCACCAAGGCGACGATCCCTAGCTGTTCTGAGAGGATGATCAGCCACACTGGGACTGAGACACGGCCCAGACTCCTACGGGAGGCAGCAGTGGGGAATATTGCACAATGGGGGAAACCCTGATGCAGCCATGCCGCGTGTGTGAAGAAGGCCTTCGGGTTGTAAAGCACTTTCAGTAGGGAGGAAAGGTAGCAGCTTAATACGCTGTTGCTGTGACGTTACCTACAGAAGAAGGACCGGCTAACTCCGTGCCAGCAGCCGCGGTAATACGGAGGGTCCGAGCGTTAATCGGAATTACTGGGCGTAAAGCGTGCGCAGGCGGTTTGTTAAGCGAGATGTGAAAGCCCCGGGCTCAACCTGGGAATTGCATTTCGAACTGGCGAACTAGAGTCTTGTAGAGGGGGGTAGAATTCCAGGTGTAGCGGTGAAATGCGTAGAGATCTGGAGGAATACCGGTGGCGAAGGCGGCCCCCTGGACAAAGACTGACGCTCAGGCACGAAAGCGTGGGGAGCAAACAGGATTAGATACCCTGGTAGTCCACGCCGTAAACGATGTCTACTCGGAGTTTGGTGTCTTGAACACTGGGCTCTCAAGCTAACGCATTAAGTAGACCGCCTGGGGAGTACGGCCGCAAGGTTAAAACTCAAATGAATTGACGGGGGCCCGCACAAGCGGTGGAGCATGTGGTTTAATTCGATGCAACGCGAAGAACCTTACCTACTCTTGACATCCACGGAATTCGCTAGAGATAGCTTAGTGCCTTCGGGAACCGTGAGACAGGTGCTGCATGGCTGTCGTCAGCTCGTGTTGTGAAATGTTGGGTTAAGTCCCGCAACGAGCGCAACCCCTATCCTTATTTGCCAGCACGTAATGGTGGGAACTCTAGGGAGACTGCCGGTGATAAACCGGAGGAAGGTGGGGACGACGTCAAGTCATCATGGCCCTTACGAGTAGGGCTACACACGTGCTACAATGGCGAGTACAGAGGGTTGCAAAGCCGCGAGGTGGAGCTAATCTCACAAAGCTCGTCGTAGTCCGGATTGGAGTCTGCAACTCGACTCCATGAAGTCGGAATCGCTAGTAATCGTGGATCAGAATGCCACGGTGAATACGTTCCCGGGCCTTGTACACACCGCCCGTCACACCATGGGAGTGGGCTGCAAAAGAAGTGGGTAGCTTAACCTTCGGGGGGGCGCTCACCACTTTGTGGTTCATGACTGGGGTGAAGTCGTAACAAGGTAGCCCTAGGGGAACCTGGGGCTGGATCACCTCCTTACCTATACGACTAACTTAATTTTTGCTGAGTGTTCACACAGATTGCTTGTTTATCTTCTCTTAGGAGAAGTCAGAGCTGAATGCGCCGCTAGCCGGTACGCATTGTTCTTTAACAATTTGGAAAGCTGATAGTATGTAACGTGATGATGTCTGTCGTCATGTTACTTACAAACCGATGTAAACGTGGAAACGTTTGCATCATGAGTTCTCAAACACTTTATTAAGTGTCTTGAATATTCAAAAAGTAAATTATTCTTTATTGAATAGTTTGCGTCTAAGGCGCGTCCACTTCTTTGGTCAGAAGTGAGACAAGTAAAACCAAGCTGGTCGCAATGCGGCGCAGATGAGTGAAACTCATTTGGGTTGTATGGTTAAGCGACTAAGCGTATACGGTGGATGCCTTGGCAGTCAGAGGCGATGAAGGACGTAGTAACTTGCGAAAAGCGTTGGCGAGCTAGTAACAAGCATTTGAGCTAACGATGTCCGAATGGGGGAACCCAGCAGCATAAGCTGTTATCGCAACATGAATACATAGTGTTGCGAGGCGAACCCGGGGAACTGAAACATCTAAGTACCCGGAGGAAAAGAAATCAACCGAGATTCCCCTAGTAGCGGCGAGCGAACGGGGATTAGCCCTTAAGTCAGTGGGGTGTTAGTGGAATGTGTTGGAAAGCACAGCGGCACAGGGTGATAGCCCCGTACATGAAAACTAACCATTGATGAAAACGAGTAAGGCGGGACACGTGACATCCTGTTTGAATATGGGGGGACCATCCTCCAAGGCTAAATACTCCTGACTGACCGATAGTGAACCAGTACCGTGAGGGAAAGGCGAAAAGAACCCCTGTGAGGGGAGTGAAATAGAACCTGAAACCGTATACGTACAAGCAGTGGGAGCGGTTCTTGAGACCGTGACTGCGTACCTTTTGTATAATGGGTCAGCGACTTACATTTTGTAGCGAGGTTAAGCGAATAGCGGAGCCGTAGGGAAACCGAGTGTTAACTGCGCGTTTAGTTGCAAGGTGTAGACCCGAAACCCGGTGATCTAGCCATGGGCAGGTTGAAGGTTGAGTAACATCAACTGGAGGACCGAACCGACTAATGTTGAAAAATTAGCGGATGACTTGTGGCTGGGGGTGAAAGGCCAATCAAACCGGGAGATATCTGGTTCTCCTCGAAAGCTATTTAGGTAGCGCCTCGAGCGAATACCATTGGGGGTAGAGCACTGTTAAGGCTAGGGGGTCATCCCGACTTACCAACCCTTTGCAAACTCCGAATACCAATGAGTACTACTCGGGAGACAGACGGCGGGTGCTAACGTCCGTCGTCAAAAGGGAAACAACCCAGACCGTCAGCTAAGGTCCCAAAGTACTAGCTAAGTGGGAAACGATGTGGGAAGGCTTAGACAGCTAGGATGTTGGCTTAGAAGCAGCCATCATTTAAAGAAAGCGTAATAGCTCACTAGTCGAGTCGGCCTGCGCGGAAGATGTAACGGGGCTAAGCTAGTCACCGAAGCTACGGGTGCACAGTTTACTGTGCGCGGTAGAGGAGCGTTCTGTAAGCCGTTGAAGGTGAAGGGGTAACCCACGCTGGAGGTATCAGAAGTGCGAATGCTGACATGAGTAACGATAAAGGGGGTGAAAAACCCCCTCGCCGAAAGACCAAGGGTTCCTGTCCAACGTTAATCGGGGCAGGGTGAGTCGACCCCTAAGGTGAGGCCGAAAGGCGTAATCGATGGGAAACAGATTAATATTTCTGTACTTCCGCTAACTGCGATGGAGAGACGGAGAAGGCTAGGCTAGCGCGGCGTTGGTAGTCCGCGTTTAAGGTGGTAGGTTGATTTCTTAGGCAAATCCGGGGAATCGCACTTTAGTGTGCAGACTGAGAGCTGATGACGAGGTCCTAAGGGACTGAAGTAGTTGATGCCATGCTTCCAGGAAAATCTTCTAAGCTTCAGGTTAGTGGGAATCGTACCCCAAACCGACACAGGTGGTCGGGTAGAGAATACCAAGGCGCTTGAGAGAACTCGGCTGAAGGAACTAGGCAAAATGGTACCGTAACTTCGGGAGAAGGTACGCTCCTGTTGGTGATGAGACTTGCTCTCTAAGCTGACGGGAGTCGCAGATACCAGGTGGCTGCAACTGTTTATCAAAAACACAGCACTGTGCAAACTCGCAAGAGGAAGTATACGGTGTGACGCCTGCCCGGTGCCGGAAGGTTAATTGATTGGGTTATCGCAAGAGAAGCTCATGATCGAAGCCCCGGTAAACGGCGGCCGTAACTATAACGGTCCTAAGGTAGCGAAATTCCTTGTCGGGTAAGTTCCGACCTGCACGAATGGCGTAATGATGGCCACGCTGTCTCCAGCCGAGACTCAGTGAAGTTGAAATTGCGGTGAAGATGCCGTATACCCGCGGCTAGACGGAAAGACCCCGTGAACCTTTACTATAGCTTGGCACTGAACATTGAACCTACATGTGTAGGATAGGTGGGAGACTTTGAAGTTGTGACGCTAGTCATGATGGAGTCGTCCTTGAAATACCACCCTTGTAGTTTTGATGTTCTAACCTAGGTCCCTTATCGGGATTAGGGACAGTGCCTGGTGGGTAGTTTGACTGGGGCGGTCTCCTCCCAAAGAGTAACGGAGGAGCACGAAGGTTGGCTAAGTACGGTCGGACATCGTACGGTTAGTGCAATGGCATAAGCCAGCTTAACTGCGAGACATACACGTCGAGCAGGTACGAAAGTAGGTCATAGTGATCCGGTGGTTCTGAATGGAAGGGCCATCGCTCAACGGATAAAAGGTACTCCGGGGATAACAGGCTGATACCGCCCAAGAGTTCATATCGACGGCGGTGTTTGGCACCTCGATGTCGGCTCATCACATCCTGGGGCTGAAGTCGGTCCCAAGGGTATGGCTGTTCGCCATTTAAAGTGGTACGCGAGCTGGGTTCAGAACGTCGTGAGACAGTTCGGTCCCTATCTGCCGTGGGCGTTGGATGATTGAAGGGAGCTGCTCCTAGTACGAGAGGACCGGAGTGGACGAACCGCTGGTGTTCGGGTTGTCATGCCAATGGCATTGCCCGGTAGCTACGTTCGGAATCGATAACCGCTGAAAGCATCTAAGCGGGAAGCGAGCCCTAAGATGAGTCATCCCTAGGAATTTAATTCCTCTAAAGAGCCGTTCGAGACTAGGACGTTGATAGGCATGGTGTGTAAGCGTTGTGAGGCGTTGAGCTAACATGTACTAATGACTCGAGAGGCTTAACCATACAACCCAGATGGGTTTTACTGAAAATGTTCCAGACATTTTCTAGCACTTCCTCCATCCATGGAGGTCGTACGAAAAGCCTTAGACAGAATATCGACACTTGATAAAGTTAAAGACTCAAACAAAGCAAATCAGCTTTCCGAATTATTATTAGCGTGAGCCAGAGATGGACACGGTAATAAACAGAATTTGCTTGGTGACAATAGCCTTGTGGAACCACCTGATCCCATCCCGAACTCAGAAGTGAAACGCAAACGCGCCGATGGTAGTGTGGGGTCTCCCCATGTGAGAGTAGGTCATCGCCAAGCGCCTAATTTAGGTTAACGTGCAAACGTTAGACTAAAGGAGCGGTAGTTCAGTTGGTTAGAATACCGGCCTGTCACGCCGGGGGTCGCGGGTTCGAGTCCCGTCCGCTCCGCCAACATTTCGATAAGCCCTAACAGCAATGTTAGGGCTTTTTCGTATCTGGAATTTATCTATTTCAATCGTCGCGGCCGTCCCGTCCGACAGCATCCCTGCTCATACCAATCGTATTATACTATTTAAATTAATTGTGTGATCTAATTGATTATCAGTTTTTTAATCATACAAAATACGAACAATCCCAACATCGCAGCCTTAGTGAAATCGGAAAAAAGCGCACGCAAACGTATGCGATATCTTGCCTTGCTCCATTTCAGCGAAGGTCATTCTCGTACCGCTATCACAAGCATGCTCAAGGTCAGTAGAACCAGTGTGAATCGATTGATTACCGCCTATTTAACCCAAGGTTTGTGCGGTCTAGACGATACGCCTAATCCGGGCCGCCCGGCTACATTGTCCTCCGTACAACAAGCTAAGCTCAAAATGTTCATACAGCACCAAAGCTTATCTGAAAAGGGTGGCAGGTTGATGGCCAAGGATGTCAGTCATTTTATCCTGATTGCCATCAAGTAAAGACTCAGTAGCAACCATCAGAGAATTAAGGCGTTTTTGGTGTATTTGAGGGCATTGTTTTTTGAGTAAATCGTGTAATATGTCGATATTACGCATGATGTTGGATCTAGTAGGTTTTTGGCGAAATTGATTAGATCAAACAGCATCATGCGTGTCTACTTATTTGAATCCCATCGAATTTATCTCGGGATTCGCTAGACAAAGGCGTTATAGCGTACTCATGTGATCATTAGCTGACATATAGGTATTCTATGTTTAACTATTTGAGCAAGCATTTCGCCGCTGACTGATTGTGAGTCATTAATCGTGAGTTTGTGTGGGTATTTTTCGGCTGTTATAAGTATTGGTGACAAGATAAGCGCACAGAATACAACAAAGTGCGCTTGAATTGATTGAGGCTTACTGGGTGTGTTCTGAATGCTTACGGTGGAGTACTTCGAGTAGTTCATCTTCGAGCTCGAAGCGAGTTTCCATGTTATGGGCAAGCTCAGATAAATCTTTATCGAGTTGATATAAAACGAGATCGTCTTGGGTTTCCGCATATTTATCGTTGAAATCTAATGCTGCATTCGTGGTTGGGGTGATCTTTGGCAATACTTGTTGCGCGAGCGTTTTGCTCGATTCGCCATACTCACTACAGGCATTAACGACTCTGTCATAGACTTCGAAATGTCCTTCTGAGACATAGTCGACTAATAAGTCACAGAAAGATTTAACGTGTTCGAACGAGGGCAGCGATTTTTCTGATTTACCGTAAGGCGGAAGTCCAGCAATTTGGCAGTAATGCACTAACAGTTTTCGACGGTTTTTTAGCCATTGATCAATAAGCTTATTTGAACCGCCCCACTTCTGTTCTGCTTTTTCGAGTTCTCTCAGCATGATGCATTCCATTTAAGTGCCAGCACATAACTCTAATGTAGGGACAAGTCGCTAATCGATCAACTCTTTTCATGCGAATTTGCGTGAATGACGAAATGGACAAACCAGCTGTTTTGCATCAAAAAATGCAAATAAAAAGCCCAACGATAGAAACCTATCGTTGGGCGAGTAAAGTTTATAGCAGGCTCGATGCGACGAGCTTCTTGATTGTTCTTGCTAGCGCAGACTTTTTATACCAAAGGCTGGGAACCGGTGCAACTTTTTTCTGTCTGAGTGTGACTTCGTTACGAATAAATGAGCAGATATGTTATCTGGATAACATTTTCCGGTTTATGTGGTCAAATCGACGCCAGCGATGGGGAATAGCTCACATAAATTAGCACATAAAGGTTACATTATTCGCGTAAATGCTAAACTACCGACCCAGCGGATCTCAATAAGACTAGGAACCAAGCCCAATGGCAGAATTAAAGAATGATCGTTATTTACGCGCCCTACTAAAAGAGCCAGTCGATGTGACCCCTGTGTGGATGATGCGTCAAGCTGGCCGTTATCTTCCTGAATATAAAGCCACGCGCGCGCAAGCGGGTGACTTTATGTCTTTGTGTAAAAACCACGAGCTTGCCTGTGAAGTTACGCTGCAGCCTCTACGCCGATATGATCTGGATGCGGCGATTCTGTTTTCCGATATTTTAACTGTGCCTGATGCTATGGGTTTAGGTTTGTATTTTGAGGCGGGTGAAGGCCCACGTTTCGAGCGCCCTACAGACACTATCGATGCAATTAAAAAGCTATCAATCCCAGATCCAGAAGATGAGCTTGGCTATGTAATGAAAGCCGTGAGCACTATTCGCCGTGAGCTTAATGGCGCTGTGCCGTTAATTGGCTTTTCTGGCTCGCCATGGACCTTAGCCACTTATATGGTTGAAGGTGGCTCGAGCAAAACCTTCGAAAAAATTAAAAAGATGGCTTACGCTGAGCCAATGGCATTACACATGCTGTTAGACAAGCTAGCTGATTCAGTGATCTTATACCTGAATGCCCAAGTCGCCAACGGCGCACAATCTTTGATGATTTTTGACTCATGGGGCGGCGCGTTATCGCACTCAGCTTATCGTGAGTTCTCTTTGCGTTACATGCAGAAAATTATTGATGGTCTGACACGCTTTGCCGATGGCCGTAAAGTGCCTGTGACGCTGTTTACTAAAGGCGGCGGTTTATGGTTAGAAGCCATGGCAGAAACAGGTTGTGATGCGCTCGGTTTAGATTGGACGGTAGACATTGCCGATGCCCGTCGCCGTGTAGGCCATAAAGTGGCCCTGCAAGGCAACATGGACCCTTCAATGTTGTATGCACCTATTCCACGCATCGAAGAAGAAGTGGGCCATATCCTAGCGGGTTATGGTGAAGGTACTGGTCATGTATTTAACTTAGGCCACGGTATCCATCAGCATGTCGATCCAGAGCATGCTGGCGCCTTTATTAAGGCGGTTCACGCACAATCAAAGCAATACCATAAGTAATTTTTGGATTTGCGAAAACAGGCCCGCTTGCGGGCCTGTTTTATTTCTGACATTTAGAGTTGATAAAATGGAAAACTTCTCTCGCAGCTATCTTCATGGATTTGCCTTTATGGATTAGCGTATGCGGTGGTTTATCTCGTCTGCGAGCCTAATGAGTGTTACGTTAAAATAACAACTTCAATACTCTATTGTTACGTCTAGTTTATCGCATAGGATCTGGATAAAAATAAAATATCAGCAGTGTTTATTGAGCAATTTAATGTGTTAAATCAAAGCGGTTAAATTGATTTAATTACATAATAATGTCTACTTTAGCAACGGCTAAAGCTAAGCGATGTTTAATACTATTCGCAAATGAGATATGTTGCATGGCGCAGTGAAGGATTATGCAAAGCTATCAATCAATTTAGTCATAACAAGCCGTGGTAAGAGATGCACATTGGCAAGAAAATAATGGTATTTATTGCGGGATTTTGTCTCCCCGCGGTAGTAATTGTCTCCTATTGTCTTGGGTGTTGGTACGACCATCGCGTCGAGCTATTGCGCCAAGACAGCGCTAACCGTGAGCTTGCTAATATCCAGCAGCAGTTTCAAATTGATGTCGACCGCTTAACCTTTCTCACGAATATCTACGCCTTACCTTTGTCTCAGTTAGACGAAGAGCAACTTAAGAAACTAGAATCCTCGTGGCACGATAGCTCAATGTCGGCCAACCTCAGTTGGTATATTTTACGCCAAGGCGAGCTGCACACTTTTTTCCCCAATGCACATCCTTTTGCCTCTGATAAGTTGCATGAAATCGCCAGCGCTATCATCAATGCTAATAAATCCAGTGTGGCAGGCGCTTATTTGATTGGTGAGCAGACTTATGTCATCACCGCCGTGGCTTCTGCGCCTAATGAGTCTGTGCTGCTAGTGCGCCAGTTGACCAATAATGACTTACTAGAATATGCGCAGGCCTTATTGGTGACTAAGGTGACTATGAGTCACTCTAATGCTGTCACGGCAAGTGTTGAGGGCGTTCATAGTGACACCATTGAAATACCCAGCCTGTTAAAAGACAAACCTGTTTACCTGCAAGTGCAGTTCTCCGAGGGCCCGTTCCAAGAGGTGAAATTTAAGCTCGATTGGGTATCGCTCGGATTTATTCTATTTGGCGTGTTTATTGTTGGCCTTGGCTATATTTGGCTGCGCTCTGGTTTACTCAAACCCTTTAAAAACTTGATGCGGCAATTGGCGCTGGTCGATCCTATGTCCAGTGTCTATCAACCTGTCACCAGTGAGGGTAATGAGGAATTAGAAGTGCTTGCCAGCCGCGTTAATAGCTTACTGGCCAGAATTTATCAGCAGAAAGAGCGCGCGAAAATCACCTTAGAATCCATTGCAGAAGCCGTGATCTTAACCGACGTCGATGCCAAAGTGATTTATATGAATCCGCGGGCCGAGTCGCTTCTGGATGTCGCCAGTTGTTATGCCCTAGATCAGAGCCTCGCGAGCCTGTTAAAGGCTGGCGATCAGTTGAATCAGGCAGTTTTTACCTGTATTCGTCTTGGCGAGTCATCACCACAGGTCGAGAAAATCAAGTTATTGACCGCTACGCCACGGATTATGGAACGCAGCATTAGTAATTTGCGTAATCACGATAAGGCTATTGTCGGCACTGTCGTGGTATTGCGGGATATCACTCAAGAAGAGTTACTTAAGCACCAACTCCAAAAAAGAGCTAATTTCGACAGCATTACTGGGCTGCTAAATCGTCAGGCGTTTGATGAACAGCTCCCTCAATTTGCTGCCTCAGCTAAAACCATCGCGGTTTGTTATCTCGATTTAGAGCAATTCAAGTTGATTAACGACAGCTGTGGCCATACTGCAGGCGATCGTATGCTCGCTATGGTGGCTAAGGCTATGCAGGCTTGTCTTGGGCCACAGGAGCTATTGGCGCGCCTTGGTGGCGATGAGTTCGGTTTAGTGATTTGTAATCGCAGTGCTTTATCTGTGGCGCAATTACTGAAGCAAATGATCGCGCAAGTCTCCATGCAAGTGCTGAATGACAAAAACTGTAACTATAAAGTTGGTCTCAGCATAGGTGTTGCCTTTGGCCGAGCCCCCTATATTGATGCACAAGAATTATTGAAAGACGCGGATATTGCCTGCATTGCCGCTAAAGCAAAGGGCGCCAATCAAATTCATTTTTACGATGATAAAGATAAAGAGCTCACTTACCAAAGAAACGCGCCTAAGTGGGCGGTACGTATCGCACAGGCGATTGAAGAAAACGAGATGATACTGTATTACCAACCGATCCGTGGGTTAGGCAGTGGTCCGCAGCGACAACGCATGGAAATCCTGCTGCGAATTCAAGAACCCTGTGGCCGTATTTTGGCGCCTGCGCAGTTTATTGCCGCGGCTGAGCGCTTTAAGCTGATGCCTGACATAGATAAAGAAGTGATCCGCAAAGCCTTTTTATGGTTGTCTTTGCATCCAGTGCTTTGGCCTGATCATTGTATTTCGATCAACCTTTCGGGCAATAGTTTAGGCGCCGAAGGTATGGTGGAATATATCGCCCAGCAGCAGCATATTTTTGATATTCCAAGTCAATGTATTTGCTTTGAAATTACTGAAACCACCGCGATCCAAAATCGCAATCGTGGTATGGAAATGTTGAAGCAGTTACGTAAGCTCGGTTTCTCGTTTGCCTTGGATGATTTTGGTAGTGGTTTCGCCTCTTACGGCTATCTGCGTGAATTACCTGTCGATTATGTCAAAATCGATGGCTGTTTTATTAAGAACCTTGCCGTGAACGCTAAAGATTACGCCATCGTTAAATCGATTCAAGATGTATGTCGTGTCATGGGGATCGAGACCGTGGCCGAATTTGTTGAAAATCAGGATATTATCGACAGATTATTGAGCATCGGCATTAACTACGCGCAAGGTTATGCAATAGGGCGCCCACAACCCTTAGCTAATTATCGTGAACAATATGAGATGAGGCTTGCACAACGTGCGTGAAGGATTGCGCTTTTAGCGTGATTATGCCAATTTAGCCAAAGGCGTAATTAACATAGCGATAACAAAGGAATGACTATGGATGGACTCACTGGCAAGGTCGTGATTATCACGGGTGCCTCAGAAGGTATTGGTCGGGCACTCGCTGTGGCAATGGCGCGAATGGGCTGCCAGCTCGTGATCAGTGCGCGCAATGAAACACGTCTCGCTTCACTCGCCTTAGAAATCGCTAATTATGGTTTACCTCCCTTTGTATTTGCTGCCGATGTTTCTCGTGCTGAACAGTGCGAAGCCTTAATTGAAGCCACGGTCGCGCATTACGGACATCTCGATATTTTAATTAATAATGCCGGCATGACCATGTGGTCACGTTTCGATGAGCTTACTCAACTGTCTGTACTCGAAGACATTATGCGGGTGAATTATCTTGGACCTGCGTATTTGACCCATGCCGCTTTACCCCATTTAAAAGCCAGTAAGGGCCAAGTGGTTGTTGTGGCGTCAGTCGCTGGATTAACGGGCGTACCCACTCGTAGCGGTTATGCTGCATCTAAACATGCTGTGATTGGCTTTTTCGATTCACTGCGGATTGAGCTCGCGGACGATAATGTGGCGGTGACGGTAATTTGCCCTGATTTTGTGGTGTCACAAATTCACAAACGCGCCCTTGATGGTGCGGGTAATCCTTTAGGCAAGTCACCGATGCAAGAAGCTAAGATACTGACGGCCGAGCAATGCGCCAATATGATGTTACCTGTGATTGCGACTCGAGGCCGACAACTTATCACTTCACTTCGCGGTCGTTTGGGGCGTTGGCTTAAGCTGATCGCGCCAGGTTTAATCGACAAAATTGCCCGCAGGGCGATCGCCTCCGGGCACTAAAATCTTTGCCACTACAAGCTATTTACCACTCTTATTGAGATGCTTAATGATTGACTGTTCAGCCTCGCTTTGCGTTGCTTTTTCCCCTTGTTTATCGATAGTTGCAGTGGCCATATGACCCGTCATATCCTCTGCAATATGGAACCAATCTGGATGCCAGTAAAAACTCTTTCCTTCTAGCGTTCCCCAGTTGTGCACACCTGATTTTTCGCCTTGATAAATAAGATCTTTTATCGAATAACCCATATATTTACCTCATTAATTTCATGATTGTTAAAAATATAAGAAGTTAAATGGTGCACGTCATCTGAGCCTAGGTATGTGCTTTAGGTCACATTTTTCAGGTAAAAATAAACCCCGCCAGAGCGAGGTTTATCAGTTGCGTTAGTATCTTAGCGCGATTAAGGCTTAGTGCACTTATGGTTTAGTGCACTGGGTTGGCGAACCCACGCCTTTCCACTGTGTTGTGCCATCAGTGAGTGACAGTGGCACAAAGGTTAAACCTTGGCTCATGTTCGCTGGCGGCAAGTCGGTTTCTAGCTCATACATGCCCATGGGCATAGTACCCGAGGTCGCATTAGCGACCGTTTGCGCGGCTGCAAGGCTTGAGTAGCGCAGACCCAACATATCAAAGTGGCTACGCCAATCTTTGCCTGTGAGCTGACTCAAAGACACCAGCATAAAGTCGTTGCCGGGGATATCTTTCACGGTTTTTCCGCCGTAGACACTATTGCCGTCAAACGGAAATTGGCTAAAGCCCAGTTTGCTGCGGTTCGCTTCCCAATCACTGGCGTTATTGGCATATTTGCCGAAAATACGACTGTGTTGATACAGCAAGGTAAAGAGATTAAAGCCATTGTTCAGCATGGTGCCATCGCTCAGCGTCATGCCGTGAGCCTTAAGCGCCATTTGGATGTAAAACGCCATGCGATAACCGTTATGCACAGCATAAGTATTGCTGGCCCAAGGCGCAGTGTATCTGTCTTCACCAGCATCGAGCACCTTACAATTGGCGCCAAATACTACGCGTTTACCACTAGTGTCAGTTGTACCCGCGGCATCGGACATAAACACATAAAAGAGGTCTTTGTGGTTCATGTGACCATCGATCACTGTGCCTGTATTGCCATCGCGCAGATAATAGGTTTTCCACTTCACCACATAAGGGAAGATATTGTTGGAGTTTTCGCCAGCGCGACTACTATAACCTGCCCAGTTGTCACTATTGTTTGCCGCGGCATATTGCACATTGAGGCGGTTCGTTTGCAGATTATGGCCTAACTCATGGTTATCACCCCAGCCCGTTGGGTCGATATTCCATGCCGCATCCCAAGGATTACCACTACAACCGGCTCCGCACTGGGCATTTTGGTCATAATTGGCGTGTTGAATAATAGTGCGGGTATGCAGACTATTGTCGATACAGTCGTCGCCAAACAGTCCTTTGCAGGCCGCTAGCACATCGGCGGGTAAGGATTCACTTAGACTGTTACCTTGAATTTTAAGGCCAGCTAAGGTGTAAACGCTGTTGATATGGTCATCGACAATGCTGTTGAGCAGCGCGTTGACATCAGGCACATAGGTACCGATGGCGTTTAAGAAGCGGTCGCGACGTAGATGCTGCTCTGCACCATCGGTGCGCAAGTCCACATGGGGTAATTCGGTATTCTGAATGCGTTCGTTAAAGGCCGCGATTTCAGCTGGATTGGAGAAATCCATAATGGTCGGATGTTTAGCGACATGCTCAGCGTTGACATCAACACTTAACGCGCCATCAACACTCGAAGCATCACTATTGATGTATAGATAAATCGGCCCGCCGTAGGGGGAGGAAAACTCAATACTTTTCCCTTGTGCTAAGCGCAGGCGTTGCTGTGTCAACTCCAATGGGCCGCGATAGATTTTCTGCTCATAGGCGCGGTTAGTGTTACGTCTGTGGTAGTTGAGTTTGATCTCCACATTCGCAGCGCTGCTATCGAGGCGAGTAAATTTGATGGTTTGACCCGGCAGTGCATACCAGCCTGTAGTCGTCCATTGGCCTGCATAGGGCACACTAATGGTTTTACGCTCTGAGACTGTCGCAGGGTAAGCGTAGTGCGCATTGCTGCCCTTGCTGAGGTTGGCTCTGTCGGTGACATATTCACCCAAATCTGGCTGGGCTAAGTTATGGGTACGGGCATAGCTGACGGTCCAATCGGCAAACAGGGCCTGCTGCCATTGTGCATGCTCGCTGTAGGCTATGGGGTAGTCAATCTCGCTGCGATACTTATCGGCGAGTAACAGTCCGGCCTTCATCAAAGGGAAGTCTGCCTTGGTAAACACATCAATTGCATTGTTATCTAAGGTTTCGGCATTGGCTCGATACCAATCGGCGCCCGCTTTGAACGAGTCAACAAAGGCGGCAGCATTGCAGCTGAGATAATTGCCGGTGCAGTCGTTAAGCACTGAGGTATCGAAGCTTGCTTCATTGAGCTTGCCGAGCAAATTATTTACCTTAGTCAGGGCAGTATCTTCAGCCAAAACATCAGTCACACTGAGGTCGTTGGCATTGAGCTTTGACCAATAATTACCTGAGGTTGAAAGCCCCATTTCAAGGTAAAGCGGCGATAGCATTGGGCTTTGATTGCGCCAGTAGTTTGAGAGCAGCAAGGGAATGCCCGCCGCTTTGGCCTTAGCGATAGCAGCTTTAATGCCTGCAAAACCGAGGGACTGACGGTCTATGTCACTAATCACTATCACATCGGGCTTGAGTGTGTCGATACAGTTGCTTAACTCACTGTAGTCACAAGTGTTTGCCGCATTAATGCTATGGGCTGCGGGGTAGTTGTTTGCAAGCCAAGTGCGAATACCTTCGTTATGGGGAAAGTACCAACTGTCGGCTTTGCTCGGCATTTGGGTGGTCACTATACTGAGGCCGTCGGTTTTATCGGCGCCTTTGGTCAGCCAGCCTAAAAGATTTTTCAGCAAAGTATCGGTTTGAGCTGAAGTGTTGACGGAAAAGAGATTTCCCGCCATGGCCGCATATCTTTGCCCTTGTTGCTCGCCTGCCATCACTAACCCGCGAACCGCGCTTGCGCCACTGCCATCGACATTCGATGGCAAAACAGTAAAAGTGTTCTCTGGCATAAAGCTCGAAAAGGTAATTGAGTCGTGGGTCGGATGCCAAGTGATGCTGCTACCGACACCTTGATATAGCTGATTTATCTGGGCTTTACGTTCGATGTCGATACTAGCGAGTTTGGCGATGCTGAAATCAATTAACTCACTCGCACTGGCAAGCCTGTGGTCTTGGTGCTTAATGGCATTTTCGGCGTTAGCAATAAATGTCGGCGTGATAGTGCAATCTGCCGTTATTGCCGCCGTGGTGTAAGTTAGCGCATTGAGCGTGCCACCACAGCCAGTAATGCCTTCGAGTGCAAAGCCAATATCGGCAGTAATGCTAAAAATAGCGCTTTTACCCGACTCCACTTTTTGACTGCTTGGATCTAAGGCTCCGCCATTTGCTGACACACTACTAGCAATGTATTGCACCGGCGCGGGAGGTTGGACTGGCGGCTGAGTCGGTGGTGTGGTCGTGCCAGCATCTTCTGAGCCGCCACCGCATCCGCTAAGCAGTATGGCGATGGAGGCGCACAGCAGTCTAATCCTCATTGGGAGTCCTTTATATTTAGGTATTTAACATTTGGTTGACATTGTATCTCGCTGCTCCAATTTTCAATAGAATTAATTATGTATTTTTATTTTAAATCATGATGTTATATTTGGCGCTCGTCAAAATTCAGGCACAAAAAAACCGGCTTCTGGCCGGTTTTTTAACGCGCCTAGCAATTAGTCTTGCTGCTCACGTGCAATAGCACGGTAACCAATATCGGTACGGAAATACACATCATCCCAGTGGATTTCATCAACCAATTTATAAGCGGCTTTTTGCGCTTCGGTCACTGTGTTACCCAGTGCAGTCGCGCAGAGTACGCGACCGCCGTTGGTGACCACGTGGCCGTCTTTCATCTCAGTGCCAGCATGGAACACTTTGCCATTGTTATCACCAAGGCTGAGACCGTCAATCACATCAAACTTGCGATACTCATCTGGGTAACCGCCAGCGGCTAATACTACGCCCACGGCTGCGCGCTCGTCGTATTCTGCTGTCACTTTATCTAACTCGCCACGGGTGGCGGCTAAACACAGTTCCACTAAGTCTGACTTTAACCGCATCATGATTGGCTGAGTTTCTGGATCGCCGAAGCGGCAGTTGTACTCGAGCACTTTGGCGCTGCCATCGGGAGAAATCATCAAGCCAGCATATAAAAAGCCTGTGTAGACATTGCCTTCTGCCGCCATGCCATCAACCGTTGGACGAATCACGTTTGCCACAGTCCAATCGTGTACCGCTTGAGTCACTACAGGAGCAGGCGAGTAAGCACCCATGCCGCCAGTATTCGGACCATAGTCGCCGTTATCGCGGGCTTTATGATCTTGGCTGGTCGCCATTGGCAGAATATTTTTGCCATCGACCATTACGATGAAGCTGGCTTCTTCGCCTTTCAGGAATTCTTCAATGACCACGCGTGAACCCGCATCGCCAAACTTGTTACCAGCGAGCATGTCATCAATCGCAGCATCGGCTTCAGCTTGGTCTTGGGCGATAATCACGCCTTTACCTGCGGCTAAACCGTCGGCTTTGATGACCACTGGGTAACCTGTTGTGGCCGTTAATTCACGCACGAAGGCTTTTGCATCGCTGATTTCAGTGCAGTTTTTGTAACCCGCTGTTGGAATATTGTGGCGTGCTAAAAAGTCCTTAGTGAAGGCTTTTGAACCTTCGAGCTGAGCAGCCGCCTTAGTTGGGCCAAAAATCGGTAAACCTGCGGCGTTGAATGCATCAACCACGCCCATCACTAATGGCGCTTCTGGGCCGACTATAGTCAGTTCAATTTTATGGGTTTTCGCAAAATCGAGCAGAGCAGGAATGTCGGTGGCGCTGATCGCCAGATTTTCAACATTAGGTTCTAGGGCTGTGCCCGCATTGCCTGGCGCAACATAGACAGTTTCAACTTGAGCCGATTGTGCAGCTTTCCACGCTAGGGCATGTTCGCGACCGCCGCCACCAATAACTAATACTTTCATGTTAAGTCATCCCTTAGAGTTTTATATTCTGTGTAGGCACACTGTGGTCGAAATCAGAGTGCGGTAAAACAAAGAGTGGTAAAACAAAAAAGCAGCCAGTACTGATTGAGTGCTGGCTGCTTAGTGGCGATTAGTGACGGAAGTGGCGCATGCCCGTCATCACCATGGCCATGCCGTGCTCGTCTGCTGCGGCGATGATTTCAGCATCGCGCATTGAGCCACCCGGTTGGATGATGCAGCTAATGCCCGCAGCCGCTGCGGCATCGATACCGTCACGGAAGGGGAAGAAAGCATCGGATGCCATCACAGAGTTCACTACTTCTAAGCCTTCATCGGCGGCCTTGATGCCAGCAATTTTAGCGCTGTAAACGCGGCTCATTTGGCCTGCGCCGACACCGATAGTCATGCCGTCTTTGGCATAAACGATGGCGTTAGATTTAACGAACTTCGCCACTTTCCAGCAGAACATTAAGTCTTTCAGTTCGCTTGCAGTTGGTTGACGTTTAGAGACCACTTTAATGTCTTCTAAACCGACCATGCCTTGGTCGCGATCTTGCACTAACAAGCCGCCATTAACGCGTTTGTAGTCTAAGGTTTGGGTCTTAGTGTTCCACTGACCACATTCCAATAAACGCACGTTGGTCTTTTTCGCCACCACATCGCGGGCCGCTTGGCTGACGCTTGGGGCGATAATCACTTCAACGAATTGACGCTCAACGATAGCGCTCGCCGTCGCAGCATCTAACTCGCCGTTGAAGGCGATAATGCCACCGAAGGCTGATGTTGGATCAGTTTGATAAGCGCGGTTATAGGCATCGAGCAAGTCTTTACCTAAGGCCACACCACATGGGTTAGCGTGTTTAACGATAACGCAGGCGGGTTCCAAGAATTCTTTTACGCACTCAAGAGCGGCGTCTGTATCGGCAATGTTGTTGTAAGACAACGCTTTGCCTTGCAACTGAATTGCCGTCGCCACAGAGGCTTCATCAATTTTCGTGTCGACATAGAAGGCCGCCGCTTGATGGCTGTTTTCGCCATAGCGTAAGTCTTGCTTCTTCACTAATTGGGTGTTGAACGTGCGTGGGAACTTAGAATCAGCAAAGCATTCGTCCGTGCTATGCGCAGGAACCATAGTGCCGAAGTAGTTGGCGATCATGCCATCGTAACCCGCAGTGTGCTCAAAGGCTGCAATCGCTAAGTCGAAACGCGTCGCATGAGTCGTGCTGCCATTGTTAGCCGTCATTTCTGCCAGTACGCGTGAGTAATCGGCGGCATTAACAACTATGGTGACGTCTTTGTGGTTTTTTGCCGCTGCGCGCACCATAGTTGGGCCGCCAATATCGATATTTTCGATAGCGTCTTCTAAGGTACAACCGGCTTTAGCCACAGTTTCAGCGAAAGGATAAAGGTTAACCGCAACCAGATCGATGGCATTGATATTGTTGTCGGCCATCACGCTTTCATCAAGACCGCGGCGCGCCAAAATGCCGCCGTGCACTTTAGGGTGCAGCGTCTTAACGCGACCGTCCATGATCTCAGGGTGTCCTGTGTAATCAGATACTTCGATAACAGGCACGCCGTTATCCGCTAACAGGCGAGCGGTGCCGCCAGTTGATAACAGTTCCACACCTTGGGCGTGAAGTGCTTTGGCGAACTCGAGAATTCCGGTTTTATCTGAAACGCTTAACAGCGCGCGACGAATGGGTCTGGCATTATTTGCAGCAGTCATTTGGGTACAGGGTCCAGTTATTTTAGTTTCAAGGATCTTTCGGAAAACAGAACAGCCTTAGCGCTGCACCGCTTTCCAAAAGTCCCTTGGTCCTATTTTTACTTTATTAGCTAACTTTTTATCCCTTCATCACGGCGCGCGTATTCTAACGTAAAACTCGATTTACGGGTGTTTTTTCTGCGTGATTTCACAATATTCATATCAGAACAAAGTGACGTGACTCGGCCGACTTTATGTAAAGTATGAATTACCCCTTGACCTTGGAGTAGGCTCCAAGGTTTATACTCGCATTATTGAGTTGTATGCTGGAAACTCCCCCTGAGTTGGGCGCGATTTCGCAAAGGATGAAGACATGTATCGTATTGGTGAACTGGCGGATTTGTGTGAGGTGAAAGCCGACACGTTGAGATTCTACGAGAAGCACGGTCTGCTCGCGCCGTCGAGCCGTACCGAGTCAGGCTATCGAGTGTATACCGAGGCCGATGCCGCGCGACTGCGTTTTATCTTACGGGCGAAGGCCGTGGGTTTTACCCTCAATGAAATCAGTGAATTGCTTTCAATTGAGCTTGATAAATCTAATCGCGTCTGCGCCGATGTGAAGGGTATGGTTGATATTAAATTGGCCCAAGTGCAGGCCAAAATCGCCGAGCTGAATCATTTTCAAACCAGTTTACAAAGTCTGTCCGATGCCTGTTGTGGTGGACCCCGTAGCGCCGAACATTGCTCGATTCTAGAGGCGTTGGAATCCAGTACTGAGCGGGTACGTGTTGAGCATCATTCTCACGATGGAAATCAGCACAAAGCACATCAAAATGAGTCGCATCAGCATACTCACGGCAAAACAATCCATGATGAGTCAGGGAATTAATTATGTTACTGAAGAATTTTATTGATCTGTTTTTAGACTCGGCGCCTTGGTTGTTATTGGGCCTGATCCTGGCTGGGCTATTAAAAGTATTCGTGCCAATGGTGTGGATGCAAAAGCAGCTCGGCGGTCACGGTTTTAAAACTGTGGTAAAGGCGGCGCTGCTCGGTGCACCATTACCTTTGTGTTCTTGTGGCGTGATTCCTGCGGCGGTAGGGTTACGCCGTTCAGGAGCCTCTAAAGCGGCAACTACCTCCTTTTTAGTGTCGACGCCAGAAACAGGCGTCGATTCAATCGCAGTTTCCTACGTGTTACTCGGCCCCTTTATGGCGATTGTCAGACCGATTGCAGCGATTACCAGTGCGATTGTGGCTGGCTTACTCGTTGGCCGCGATGACGACGATGGCAAGCCTGCGGTTAAGTCAGAGTCCAAGTCAGCTAGCGACGTACCCGTGGCGGCCTGCTGTGCGTCGAAATCGGCGAGTCAGTCCCCAGCTATTAAAGCCGAACCGGTTAAAAGCTGTTGCTCATCAACTAAAGAGCCAACTTTAGCGCCTATTAAAGCGGCTGCATCCTGCTGCGGCAATGAAAGTCATACTGAGCAGAAGACTGAGCCTAAGAGTGCGATCAAAATGACGCCTGTGGCTGCAACGTCTAGCTTAATGACCACCGCGCCGAGCTTAATGACGGCTCATGGCGGCAGTGTTGCGAACGTCGGTGTGATAAAAGCTGAGAAAACAGCTTCATGCTGCGCTAGTAAAGCAGCTGAATCTGTCACCCCTGAGAAAATCCTTGTGGTAAAAAAGGGCGCCTGTTGCGGCACTTCAAACACTGCCGAGTCTGGAACACATGATCACAGTGCTCACGGCCATGGTTCTCAAACCCAAGGTGAAGCGGATAGCTGCTGCGCCTCGACTCAAGATATGGCGACTGAGTTAAAGTCGCAATCCGTATTAAGCCGTGTCGGTATTGGTCTTAAATATGCGGCAACGGATTTAGTGCGTGACACTACCTTGTGGCTGCTGGTGGGTTTATTCTTCGCAGCACTGGTACAAACCTATGTCCCTGCAGACTTTTTAGCGCAATGGGGCGACGGTATCTTAGCCATGTTAGTGATGGTGTTGGTCTCTGTGCCTATGTATATCTGCGCTACTGCCTCGACACCGATTGCTGCCGGACTATTGTTGGCGGGTGTGTCACCGGGCGCCGTCTTAGTGTTTATGATGGCGGGTCCTGCGACTAATATCGCCACCTTAGGTGTGGTTGCTAAAGAGTTAGGCAAACGTGCGTTGTGGGGATACTTGGGTGGCGTGATTGGCGTGGCCTTAGTCGCGGGCATATTGGTCAATTATCTGGTGGATAGCTTTGGCTTTGTGGTGATGCCACAGATTGGTGAGCAGCACCAAATGTTACCTCAGTGGCTAGTGGCAACCTCTGGCATAGTGCTGGCGTTACTCATGGCAAAAGTGGTGTTTGAAAAGATCCCTAGAAGCTGGATCCGCCGCAACGATTGCTGTTCTTAATCGGTTCATATTCCGCTAAATTATCGATTAAATAGAAATCCCAGTGTTAGGGCTAACATTGGGATTTTTTATTGTCGATTTATGTTTTTGCTCGGGCTAAACCTAAGATTAGTTGCCTTTTTTCACATCGATAAAGGGCAGAGTGCCTGTCGGCAGCATGGTCGTCGGTAGTTTGCCGTCCCACTTTTCCGCTTTGGTTAATTCAACTAAGTTTTGATTTTGTGCCAGCGCTTCGGCGCGGCTCTTAATCGCAGAGGCTTCTGCATCACCTTTGATACGAATACTTTCGGCTTCAGCCTTGGCGCGGGCCAATTGCGAGTCGGCCTGTGCTTGCGCTTGAGTGACGGCGATTTGCGCGCTGACGCGTTCTTTTTCTAGATTCTGCAGTTGAGTTTGCACTTCGACTTCGGCGCGCATTCTGTCTTCGACGGATTTTTCATAGGCGTTGGAAAAGTCGATATTCTCAATCTGCACTGAGTTAATTTCCACCGGACCTTTGATCGAGTTAGTGATCGCGCTGGTCACATCAATACCGAATTTGATCCGCTCTTGTACCACAGAAATCGCCGTGTATTTACCGAAGATGTTTTCAACCTGAGTCGGCACTTGCCTGTCGAGCAGGCGCGTGACCATGGCATCGATACTTTTGAAGTTAGCATACACTTCTTCGACGCGGTCTGGCGGTACGCTAAACGTCACCGATGCGTTAAGTGTCGCGGGTTGCTGATCGCGGCTATAGGCTTGCAGCGAGGTATAACTGGTAGTGTGCGTTTGGGTAGAAATCTTCACCACAGTGTCTATCAGTGGGATCTTAAAACCAAGCCCAGGTTCTGCAGTTCCGATAACTTTACCGTTGCGCAGCAGTACGCCACGTTCACCTTGGTCAACCGTATACCAACTGCCAAATAAAGAGATAAAGAGGATTAACAGAATAACGATGGGAATAATCTTGCTGAGGCCGATTGAGCTCGGTAGATTGAGTTCATTTTTAATCATTTAGCTTCCTTTGCTGGTAACAGTATCGATAAAGTGTGAGTCAGGTATGGTGCTCGATTAGCCTTCAACAAGGCGGCTAAGTGAGCTGTGTTTTAAAAAGCAATGTAACTGAATGGTGAAGTGGTGGCAACAATTCGATAACTGTCGGAATGACGGGACATGCGATGTATTTGCTGCGCCTTAGTGATGGAATTCAGTACCCAGCTCAAGGCTGTTTGTAGGTATGACTTTGTAGGAATGATTGAATGAACAACACTGAAATGAGTGCTGTAAATTGTTCTGCTATAAAAGCTTAGGCCGTGAAGGAGTCTATCTCAGCTAAGGTTAACTCGCGCCATTCTCCAATGTCCACATCTAAGACCACTGCGCCAATTTGCGCTCTGTGCAGGGCAATCACTTTATTGCCCACGGCGGCGAACATCCTTTTCACTTGATGAAACTTGCCTTCGGTGAGCGTGAGTAACACGGTTTTTTTATCCACTTGCTGCAGTGTTGCTGGCAGAGTGAGGGCGGTTTCGCCCTGTAATTGCAGCCCTGCGGCAAACGTTGCGGCTATGGCTGCAGTCGCCTCGCTGTCGAGTGGATCTCGTAGTGTTACGCGATAGACTTTTTCGCACTGATATTGAGGCGAGATAATATTAAACGACCAGCGGCCATCGTCTGTGAGTAGCACTAAGCCCGTGGTATCGGCATCTAAGCGACCAACGATGTGTAGGTCAAATGCACGCTCAATATCGAGCAGATGAAACAGCGAAGGGTAGGCGCCATCGACATTCGAACACAAGGTATCGGCGGGTTTGTGCAACATGAAATAGCGGGATGGACGTGGCGCTAGCGGCTTTCCATTAAAGCAGATGGCATTATTTTCATGCACTTGCATCGCGCAGTCTGTCGCGATAGCGCCATTGACTGTGACTGAGCCGTTAATAATGGCGACACTTGCTGCATCACGATCAAGATCTGTGCTTTTACAGAGGAATTTATCGAGGCGCATAGTGAAAAATCTCAGGCAGAGCAGTGAGCACGGGTAAGCGGTATTATCGCGACTCAGGGAGGATAAGCAACTGCTCTGTATAAATGTTAAAACTAAGCGTGTTGATTTTATTATATTTTCTAACTTAATGACCTTTGAGAATCATCTTGCTGCTCTTTTTGTGTTGATTTTAGCGCAGGTGTTTCTATTTGAGCCACTCGATGAACATGCCGTTCATTAAGTGGCGGCTTATTGAGTGCCTACCTATTAAGTAGCAGTGCAAGGTGTTTTATGGGGCTTTTAAGGCGAAGAAAAACTGGGCTTAGTGTTAATAAGTAATTGAGCAAAAATGTAAATACTGCTCAGAATACAGCATATGCCTAAATAAATGAGTAAGCCGAACTCCGTTTGGCCAAAGCTGCTGGCAACTAATGGCCCTATTACTGACCCCACCGAATAGCTCAGCAGCATCACTTGCGCCACTGAAACCATTTGGCTAGCAGGCAAGTTGTCACAAGCTAGGCTGATTGCAATCGGGTAAAGGGCAAAAGCGCTGGCGCCAAGCAATAGAAATCCAATAATCAGCGTCATACTTGAATGCTGACTAAGTAGTAATAATGCCGCGACGCCCAGTAGGCTAAAGCTCACGATCAAGCCACTCTTATTAAATTTAGGAGATAAATAACTGACTAAAGGCTGTACTAGCATGCCACCCACTATGATGAGGGCCATAAATTGTCCTGTTTGCTGATCAAGCCCCATATCCAGTGCCACATAAATGGGCAGTAACCCATAGATAGGGCCGAGCAATAATCCAGAGACTAAACATCCCATAATGGCAGGCTGACTTAGGTTTTTTAGTGCAGACAATGACATTGACTGTTGTTCGCTTACCTGAGGTTGACCACGTTTTACCAATAACACAGGTAAACTTGCCGCGGCTAATAATCCCATGACCACTAGGTAAGGTAGATTGCCCTTTGTACCTAAATAATCTATGGCTAATTGTCCTATGGCAGTACCGCCATAAAGCGCTGTCATGTAAAGCCCAAGCCGCTTAGCGCGTTGCTTTTGGGTATCGGCCATTAATAGCCATGATTCAACCACCACAAAAATCCCTGCAACCGCAAATCCCGCGACGAGTCGAGAGGCTAACCAGACGCCACTTTTGGGGATTAATATCATAGCGACAACGCTGCAAAGCAGGATATTCAAAAAAAGGATAAAGGCTTTACTGTGACCGATACGGGAAACAATGGGAGCAATACAAGGCGCTCCCAGCAGTAAGCCTAAATAAAAAATACTGGCAAGTAATGGGGCAAGTGAAGTGCTGAGTTCGAAAAAAGTGAGTGACAGTGGGATTAAGCTCATCAAGTAGCCAGATGCCAAAGCAAACAAACTTAACCCTGCAACGGGGACGAAAAGACTGGGCTTTTGAGCCGACTGAGTTAAGGCAATTTTTTCCACGGGCGGTTCCGAAAACAGACAAATATTATACAGCGGGCAGGGTTGCGGTCGCGACTTTAGGCTGGATCGCTAGCAGGGTAAAGTGAGTTAGATTGACTGTGGTGGTGAATAATATTTGTGTTTATTATTCATGTGGATATTGGGTTTTCTATGTTGCTTTGTTGCAATTGGTTTGTGTTGGTCGCTTGCTTTCACTGCATCGCTGTTTTAGTGCTTGTTCAACGACAGCTATATTCGATTTATCGCCAAACACATTCAACTTAGTGCCAAATTTGGAGGCTCATACCGAATCCTACAAATAATAAGAAGGTATGATGAATTGGCTGTTTATCACCTTGGTAGAAAGCATGGCGTGATCTATATCGCAGTTTTAAACATTAATAAAATTACAGCATGGGTGAGGTTTTGTTCGAACTTTGCTCGTTTGAAAATTAAAAACAAAGGTGTCGATCAGAATTTGGTGATTATTGTCGCGGATCGGCTATTTCTGCGCGCTGCCTCAGCAATAAATGTTGTTGCTGGGTGATAAAATTACAAAATAAACCGCTTTGCCAAGTGTGATCTATGCCCTAAATTTGCGTCAAAATAAAATGGTATTAAGGTTGTAACCATGTCATCAACAGATCCAAGTACTGTTCCACCTCACAAAGCTCCCGTCAGCGAGGGGCTCGATAAAAAGAAAATGCTGATCCTAGCGGCGGATATTGTGCTGTTATTTGCACTCTATTACGGCTTACCCTTTGAACAAGGGGTGAATACGGGTCTGGCGATTCTGGTTTTCGCTGGCATTCTTTGGTTGACCGAAGCGATCCACATCAGTATCACTGCGATTCTCGTGCCTATACTCGCGGTATTCTTTGGGGTGTTTGAAACCAAGGAAGCAATGAGTAGCTTTGCTAATCCCATCATTTATTTATTCTTCGGCGGCTTCGTACTGGCTGCGGCCTTGCACCATCAAAAGATTGATACCTTAATCGCACAAAAGTTGTTGTTAGCCTCTAAGGGCAGACTCAGTATCGCTTGCTTTATGCTGTTTGGGGTAACTGCGCTGCTCTCTATGTGGATCAGTAATACCGCCACCACGGCGATGATGCTGCCATTGGCACTCGGGATTTTGCAGCAACTAGACCGCGAAAAATATCACAGTACTTATGTGTTTTTACTGCTCGGGATTGCTTATTCGGCCAACATCGGCGGTATCGGTACTTTAGTGGGCAGCCCACCGAATGCGATTGCTGCGGCGCAAGTTGGCTTGAGTTTTAGTGATTGGCTCAAGTTTGGTATTCCGACCGTTATCCTCATGTTGCCATTAATGTTGATTGCCTTGTATTGGTATTTTAAGCCGGATCTTTCTGCCAAGTTCGATGTGCAAGTTGAAGCGCAGAAGCTGACGTTCCAAGGTAAATTCACCCTGCTTATTTTCCTCGCGACAGTATGTTGCTGGATTTTCAGTGTGCCATTAGCCAAAGCATTAGGTGGCATCACTCAGTTCGATACCATAGTGGCGTTAGGCGCGGTTGTTTTGCTCGCGGGCTTAGGGTTAGTTGGCTGGAAGAAGATTGAATCGACCACAGATTGGGGTGTGCTGATATTGTTTGGTGGCGGTTTAACGCTAAGCGCAGTACTGAAAACCACAGGCACTAGCGTGTTTTTAGCCCACTGGATGACAGATATTTTCGGCAGTACGCACATGTCGTTGTTTGTCTTTGCTGTGATAGCCTTTGTGGTGATGCTGACCGAGTTTGCCAGTAACACCGCCAGCGCCGCACTGTTAGTGCCTGTATTTGCAGCGATTGCCGAGGCATTAGGCGTATCGCCTGTGATGTTATCTGTGCTGATTGGTATTGCCGCATCCTGCGCCTTTATGCTGCCAGTGGCAACGCCGCCCAATGCGATCGTTTATGGTTCTGGCCATATCAAGCAATCGGAAATGGTGCGAGTAGGTATGATCATCAACTTTATCAGCATGATAGTGCTAGGCATTATCGCCCATGTTTTTTGGGATATCTGATGTCAGTAGATTGAGATCCACGTAAAACAAAATACCCAGCGAGTCTGGGTATTTTTATGGGCGCGAAAAAGTTATCTGCGATTAACTATGGCTTTTTAACCATTGATTTAAGGCTGACTGAGGTAAAGCGCCCGCTTGCTGCGCGAGTATTTTCCCTTGCTTAAAAATCATAAGAGTGGGAATCGATCGAATATTAAATTGCGCCGCAAGGGCTTGCTGTTCTTCAGTATTGATTTTGCCGAAGCGAAATTGAGGCTCCCACGTCTTAGCTGCCGCGGAAAATACCGGGGCAAAACTTTTACAGGGGCCACACCAGCTGGCCCAAAAATCAACGACTAGGGGAAGCTCAGATTTATTGGCATGGTTGGCAAAGTTTGCGCTAGTGAGTTCAATCGGCGCAGCCGTAAAGACACTGAGCTTACATTTACCGCAAGTAGGTTGCTGGTTTACACGCTCATCGGGAACGCGGTTTAACGTATCGCAATGGGGGCAGGCAATAATCATGGCAAAGTTCCAAAATAAAATGTCTATACGGCTAATATATTGGGCTAATGGACGGTTATTTAAAGGCTGAGTGATGATTATCTCGCCCATGGTGACCTTATTCTCAAGAATAAAGCAGTGAACCGAGCCGCAGAAATGTGGCAATAGCGCCGACAAGCGTGGTCGTCGGTGATAAAATCTTGCGCAAAGTTGAATATCGCACCATTTATTAAGTACGAAAAGAAAAGAGAGTGAAGAAATGACCGAATTAGAAGTAATCGATCTGCAAGTGGGTGAAGGAAAAGAAGCGGTAAAAGGCGCGCTGATCACCACCCAATACCGTGGTTTTTTGCAGGATGGCACCCAATTCGATTCATCCTATGATCGCGGTCAGGCGTTTCAATGTGTAATTGGCACTGGTCGTGTGATTAAAGGCTGGGACCAAGGCATTATGGGGATGAAAGTCGGTGGCAAACGTAAGTTGTTAGTGCCAGCTCATTTAGCCTATGGCGAGCGCCAAGTCGGTGCGCATATTAAACCAAATTCTGATCTCACCTTTGAGATTGAATTGCTTGAAGTGCTGACGCGCGACTAAGCGTGGCATGATAGCGATAGTCTGTGTAAGCTCGATTGAGCCAATATGATTTTGGCTCATCTTGCACTCCTCGCGATCTTGCTTCGGCATTGAGTGTTTTACACTGGACAAGATTTCCCGCTTTAATGAAAGAGATTTTTCGTGGCATCGGATACGGCAGCAGAACACATCAAGCAACTTCAGGCTGAAATTGCTCAGCTCAAACGCGAAAACGCCCAGTTAACGGCGTTGAATCGTCGTGCCGAAGAAAAACTGTTTGCCGCCCTCGATGGCAATGGTTTATGCCTGTGGGAACAGCATATTCCAAGCGGGAATTTAACCATTTTCAATATGCGCTGGGGCGAAATGCTCGGTTTTAGTCCTGAAGAATTAGCCGCCCACGTTGATATCTGGAAAAGTAAGTTACACCCAGAAGATAAAGCATGGGTGATAAAAGCCTTTGATGATCATGTCAGTGGCAAGTCCGATTACTATCAGGCAGTACACAGAATGCTGCATAAAGATGGCAGCGTCACTTGGGTGTCTGACCGTGGGCGCATTGTTGAGCGTTTTGCCGATGGCACGCCGCTGCGGATGATGGGCAGTCATATCGATATCACTCAAGAAAAACGCTACGAACTTGATCTGGCACTGTTAGCTCACAGCGATCCCCTCACCAACTTAATGAATCGCCAAGCCATAGCCAAAGCGTTCGATGAGTGTTTGCAACCTGAGATGCGCGGCGCATTATTCTTTATCGATTTAGATGGTTTTAAAGCCTTAAATGACCGTCACGGCCATAAGTTTGGCGACAATTTATTGGTGCATGTGGCGCATACATTAGTGTCTCACTCGGGTGAGTTAGCGAAGATCGCTCGACTAGGTGGCGATGAGTTTGTGATCATACTGCCGTCCTCGGATATTGAATCTTTAGGTATGCTTGCACAATCCTTGCTCGATGTTTATCGACAGGGCTTTTTGCTTGAAGGTTGTGACGTGGAGATAGGTCTGAGTATCGGTATCGATATATTTAGCTATGGTGATAGTTTTGCCAAAAGCTGCGATCGCGCGGATGCTGCTATGTATCGCGTGAAACACCAAGGGAAAAATGGTTATCGCTTTTATCAGCAAGCTGATGATTGCTAACCCTTAACCCGCCCGTCATTTACCCGCCTAGCGAACATCAATAGGCGCGACATTTGCCTGTTCACAACCCCACACCTCAACGGCGGCATCTTGCTTGTTCGGCTGACCAATCCAATGACTCATGGCTTGGCATTGCACCTTGCCAGAAGCCTGCGCAAAACAAATATCAAAATCTCCCGCCTCGGGTGTACGGCCTAAACGTAATTTAGGCAGAGTGGGTAGCTTAGGCCGATAATGCCAGCTGCCATTTTTAAGATAGGCATCATCTGGGATGTCCATGCCTGCACCTGTGCCTTTTACTCTCGCTTCGACCAGCACTAAGCCTTGAGGCGTGACGTGATAGTCTTCCTCCCAGCGGATTTTCTCTATGGTGTGGTTCCATGCCAAGGTGAAGTGCTCTGTGGGCACTTGCGCCCACAGGGTACCTGCTAGGCCTAAACATAGGCCTAGCATAGCTTTACCTTAGACTTATTAACGACTGACAATCCCAAGGGTTTATCCTTGCTCTGCCAGACGTTTGAGTTTGCGCGCGCGCCAGCTGTGCTGCACGATAAACAACAGCGCGAGTCCAAAGCCGATTTCATCACTCAATGGCGTCGCAAGGATCAAACTTGCCCCCGCAAGGAAGCCGATAACGCGTTCCCACCAATAGAGTTTTTGTAGTAGATATCCGGTAAAAATCACCCCCCAAATACCAATACCGACCGTTGCCTTCAGCACCACAAAGCCCGTCGCTAATAAGCTATCACCTTGGAGCATCAAGGCTGGATCGTAAACCGCCATAAAGGGGATCACAAAACCGGCAATGGCGATCCGAATCGCCCAGAGACTGATCTTAAGTCCGGATTCCTTCGCAATCGGCGCTGCGGCAAAGCAGGCCAAGGCAACGGGCGGGGTGAGATCGGCCATGATGCCGAAATAAAACACAAACATATGCGACACAATCAAGGGTACGCCTAGGTCGAGCAATGCGGGTGCGGCTATTGAGCTGGTAATAATGTAGTTAGGAATCGTCGGGATCCCCATGCCGAGTACTAGGCAAGTGATCATAGTCAACACGAGTGACAAGAACAGGTTATCTTGGCCAACGGCGAGAATGTAGCTCGCGAAGGTTGAAGCAATCCCTGTGAGTGACACTATGCCGATAATCACGCCCACTAAGGCGCAGGCAATACCCACAGGCACAGCATGACGCGCGCCTTCAACCAGCGCGTGTAAGCAAACTGTGAGGGTTTCTTTGCCGCCCTTAATAAACCAACAAATGGCGACTAGCAGGGCGATAACCCCAAACACGACTCCGATCCCGAGTTGGAAGAAGCCAGCACATAACACCCCAAGGGCAATCCAAAAGGCAATCCGCATCGCCATTGAAGACAACCGCAGGACGATGGCTGAGCCTAAGATCACTATCGAGGTGAGGGCTAACCCTACCATGCCAGAGAACAGCGGCGTTCTGCCCGAAAACAGCAAGTAGACCAAAATAAACAAGGGGATAAGGAGATACCAGCGTTCTTTAATCGCCGCCCAAGGATCGGGACATTGATCTTTGGGCAGGCCACAAAGATTGGCGCGTTTGGCCTCTAAGTGCACCATCCAGAATACTGAGCAGAAATAAAGCAGTGCGGGGATTAACGCCGCTTTAGCGATTTCGATAAAGGGCACGTTAATGGTTTCGGCCATGATAAAGGCCACCGCGCCCATGATCGGCGGCATGATCTGGCTGCCCATACTCGATGTCGCTTCCACGCCACCGGCGAAGGCGGAGCGATAGCCAAATCGTTTCATCAATGGAATGGTAAATTGGCCTGTGGTGACGACGTTTGCCACTCCTGAGCCGGTAATCGTCCCCATAAGCGCCGATGACACCACTGCGACTTTAGCAGGGCCGCCGAGCTTGTGGCCGAACAATCCCATGGCAAAGTCGGTAAACAAACGGATCATCCCGGCTTGTTCTAAAAAGGAGCCGAAAAGAATAAACAGGAAAATATACGTCGCCGACACATAGGTTGGTGTGCCGTACAAGCCTTCGGTGCCGAAGGCTAATTGGTTGATAATTTGATCGAAGCCATAGCCGCGGTGCATCAAATCGCCTGGTAGGTATTGACCCAATAAGCCATAGGCCAAAAAGATGCCACAGATAATAGGTAGTGCCCAGCCCATGACTCGGCGCGCCGCTTCAAATACCAATACGATCAAAGTGATACCTATCACCATGTCCGCATCGGTCAGCTCGCCAGAACGTTGAATTAAGTCGGCTTCGAAATACCACTGATAAGCCGCCGTTGCCATGCCTGCTAAACCGAGTAGCCAAGCGAGCGGTTGCCAAGGTTGTGATTTACCTCTGGCGGGATAACTCAAAAACACCACGAGCAGCAAAAAGCCAATATGGGTGGCGCGCAGCACTTGCGTCGACACGGGATGAAAAGCGGCAGTGATGATTTGAAAAATAGAAAAAATTAAGGCGGTATAGAATAGCGCCTTGGGCCAATCGCCAGTATTAGCGCTGAGACCTTGTTGGGGATCACTCATATTATGCCTCACAGCATTAGACTACAGAGGGCGATATATATACCCAAGTTACCTCAATATACGAGTTTCAGATCCGCTTCAATTCAAGGCGCATCAATGACTGAATTCTACCGTTTGAGGCTGTTTGGATATAAAAAGATGCCGTTATTCAACGGCATCTCGATCGCTTAGTTTGGAATTAGGGTGCACAGATATCAGCAAAACTTAGAGTGCGCCTACTTCTTTGTAATAACGTTCTGCACCTGGATGTAGCGGTATCGGCAGATTTTTCGTCGCTTTCTCTAAGCTAATAGATTTAGCGGCTGAGTGCGCGTTACCGAGACGATCTAAGTGCTCGAACATGATCTTAGTCATTTGATAGGCTAAATCGTCCGATACGCCGCTTTGCGTTACCAGCAGGTTTTGAATGGCAACGGTAGAAACGTCAGTGGTTTGGCCTTCATAGGTCGATGCTGGGATCACGCCGTGTTGATAGGCAGGGTTGTTAATCTTAGCGATCACATCCTCTGGAATTTCAACAAAGTTGATCGCCATAGTCGCGGCTAAGTCGCGGATGGCTGCCATACCGAGACCAGAAGATTGCAAGGTCGCGTCTAACTGACGATTTTTGATGAGTTCAACGGATTCTGCATAAGGTAAAAATTCGACCTTACCCATGTCTTCGTAGCTTAAACCGGCCGCCTTAAAAATTGATCTGGCATTGAGCTCGGTACCCGATTTAGGTGCGCCGACAGAGATACGTTTCCCTTTTAAATCGGCCAAGGTTTTAATGCCAGACTCTTTATTGGCAACAATTTGAATGTAGTTAGGGTAAGCAGAGGCGAGCACACGGATTTTATCCAGTGGCGTTTTAAAGCCCGCATCAATATCACCTTGGTAAGCGGCTGCGACTGAGTCACCTAGCGCGAGCGCTAATTCGCCACGACCCGCTTGCAGTAGATTGAGGTTTTCTACCGAGGCTTTCGTCGCTTGAACTGAAGTTTTAGAGCCTTCGATTCCTGTGCCATAGAGTTGCGACAGGGCAACACCAATAGGGTAATACACGCCACTGGTGCCACCCGTGAGTATGTTAATAAAAGCGGGTGCGGCGGCCATCGCGGCGGCACTGAGTGTGAGTGTCACGGCAGCGCCGACGGCGACAAAACGTTTTTTGATTTTCATTGTGAAATATCCTTATTTTTTATAATGTTATGTAGGGTCTTTCGAGCTTGGAATACCTTAGCCTGCTGAATATAACTACATAAAACCTGAAAAAGGTCAATTAGGCTATAGTCGATAGCTGCTACTTTTGCATCATAAAACGAAGATTTGAGGCGGCGGTATCGTGGGGCTTAACGAGGTCGGTTTAAGGAAAAATGCACAATAAAAAGGGCTAACCTGAGTTAACCCTATTTGTGTTATTTGAGGATGAACCTTTGAATAATAAGACACTATTTAGTGTTATCTAAGAAACCTTTAGTGGCATTTTTCGCGTGTTTTGCTGCTTTCTTTTCTTTAGCAGACAACAGCGGTTGTTTCTTCGATTCTTTACGGTTTTTTTGCTCTTTACTCATATAAAACTCCATGTACTCTTTGGTTATTCATCAGGCTAATCATGTAAGCCGTACTCAATTGAACCTGTTCCATGATGTCCTGATTGAAGCGAAATTTTGATCTCGAATTACAACATTTTAAAATTACAAATATTTAAAATCATTGATAATTATCTGTGAATTTATTTGCCTCAATGAGCGATTACAGCAAAATAATCTTATCACCGAATTTCGTACCATGATCCATCTATCACTTAGAATAATTAACGCTAATGCTAGCGTTAACCTGTATAAGAAATGTGCGATCTATAACACTGTACTCCTATTTTCATTCGAGTTTGTCATTTTGTGCGATCGAATGAGTGGGCTCGAACCAAAACTTCACTTAGCACTATATGCCTAGCGTCGACTCGATTTACCTAAAATCCCGCCTAATATGCCGCGCAAAATTTGTTTGCCTAATTGGCTGCCGACAGTGCGTGCCGCTTGCTTTGACAAGGTCTCTGCTAAACCTTGGCGGCGTTTATTGCCAAAAATGAGTTCACTGAACCAACCTTGTTCTTCGGCTTTTTGACCTGTTTGGCCATCATTTGCTGTATCACTTGCTGTGGATGTGGGGTTGCTGGTGGCAACGCCGGTACGTCTTTGGTTAAGCAGTTCGTAGGCCGATTCGCGGTTGATGGCATGATCGTATTTGCCACCAATCGGGCTTTGGGCGCGGACTTGGTGTAATTCCTCACTCGTGGCGGGTCCCATGCGACAACGCGGCGGTGCTATGAGTGCGCGCTCTACCATAGTTGGCACGCCCTTGTCCGCCAGCATAGACACTAAGGCTTCGCCCACGCCGAGCTGGGAAATAACCTCACTGACTACCAGTTTGGGGTTAGGCACAAAGGTTTCTGCGGCGGTTTTAACGGCCTTTTGATCCCTTGGCGTGTAAGCTCGCAGGGCATGTTGAATGCGATTGCCTAATTGCCCGAGAATTTCGCCCGGCACATCATCAGGAAATTGCGAGCAAAAATAAACGCCTACGCCTTTTGAGCGAATAAGGCGCATGATCTGTTCGACGCGTTTTAATAAACTAGGTGGGCAACCCTCAAAGAGTAAATGTGCTTCGTCGATAAAGAACACGAGTTTAGGTTTTTCGGGATCGCCGACTTCGGGCAAATTCTCAAATAATTCTGACAGTAGCCAAAGTAAAAAACTCGAGTATAAACGGGGTGTTAAAATCAGCTTATTAGCCGCTAACAAATTGATGATGCCGCGCCCCTGTAAATTGGTGCGCATTAAATCTTCAAGCTGTAACGCGGGTTCGCCAAAAAAGTCTTTGCCGCCATCGCGCTCAAGTCCTAGCACTGAGCGCTGAATCGCCGCGAGGGATTGGGCGCTGATCAAACCATATTTGGCCGAGACTTCTTTGCGCTCCTCGGCAACCAAAGCAAGCATGGCCCGCAGATCATCTAAGTCGAGCAGTAATAACCCTTGGTCGTCCGCCAGTTGAAATACTATGTCTAAGATGTCGCTTTGGGTGTCATTTAATTCTAAAATTCGACTGAGTAAGGTTGGGCCCATTTCGCTGATGGTGGTACGCAGTGGATGGCCTTGAATGCCCGCTAAATCCCATAACACCACAGGGTTAGCTTCGTTGTGATAGTCCTCTATACCAATTTGCGCCGCCCTTTGTAACAGCTTTTCACTTGGAGTGCCCGCCATCGCAAGACCCGAGATATCACCTTTAACATCCGTGATGAAAACCGGCACGCCTTGGCGCGAAAAACCTTCGGCTAGGCTCATTAGCGACACGGTTTTGCCTGTCCCTGTGGCGCCGGCAATTAATCCATGACGATTAGCATACTTAAGATTTAAGTGAACCTGTTGATCACCTTTCCCAATCAATAGAGTATTCAAGGGCATTCCTTATGTTAACTTTAGCGTCTGCACTTAGATTGCAGAGCCTTATTTAAGCCACGGTAGTGCGTCGTATATGGGTATAAAAATTCACCATTGAGTGTTGGCCTTAGCGTAATTTATGTCAACATAGGGCGCGAATAAGCTTGAGATTACTGAGCCTGCGCGTGGGATTGGCAATATGCTCCTTGCTGGTGGATAAAATGTGTTATTTTTGTGATCCGCTGAGGCGTACTTGATGATGAAAATCCCGTTGATTATGCTGGTCTTGTGCTCTACTTTGTTGACGTCTGGCTGCGCCGAATTAGCGTGTTCTGCCAGAACTGATGTCGATCCCTATGAGCCTATGCGAGATAAACAGCGCTGTGTCGTCGAGGTGGATAAAAATCTCGACGAGTACCAAAAGGCAAAAGCAGCGGAAGAAAAACAACGGCTGAAAACGGCCATAGAACAAGCCACTCAAAAATCGTTAATTTAGAAAGGATATCTATGAAAGGTGCGGGCGGAACACAGGGTGGGACAGGACAATTTTTTATGGGTCTGGCCATGATGTGTGGCGGATTTTATCTATTGTTCAATGCAATACAAGTGAGCTCTAGCTTTGGACTGGGCTATGGTTTATATCGAGTGAATGCCTTTGGGCAAGGCATGTCGATCACCACAGGCATGGTGATGCTACCGTTTATTATCGGCATTGTGATGGTGTTTTTTGACGCTAAGAGTAAGTTAGCTTGGCTGCTGAGTTTAGGTTCGCTAACTGCTCTGATTGTGGGGGTTATCAGCTCGATTCAATTCCACTTTAAATCCATGTCGGCCTTTGAACTTATCGTGATCCTCGTTTTGGCCTTTGGTGGTTTGGGATTGTTTTTACGCTCACTGAAAGACGGGCCCACAGGCGATACACAAGCGAAATAACCACTAGACTCTTAATCACTAGATTCTTAACCACTAGGCGCTAGAGTGCAAATCCGAAATAGAGCTGTGCATCTAAGCGATTTTAATAGCGGTTTAACGAGTGCTTTTAACTACAGAGTGAAGGAATGCGATGCGCTGGCGTGACACTGACAGAAGCTCCAATATCGAAGACAGACGCGGTCAGCAAATGGCATCAGCGGGCGTGCCGAGTGCTTTGTTACTCAGGTTCTTGCCCTTTTTACTGAGAACCAAACTTGGCCGTGTGGTGTTGCTCATCGGCGGCATTTATTTCGCGTTCCAGTATTTTACTGGTGGCCTGTCACTCGACCCGAGCACTCAAGCTAATCTTAGACAATCCCAATCTAGCTCAACGACCGCGGTACAGGATGAAAATGCCCAGTTTGTGGCGGCCATTTTAGGCACCACAGAAACCGTTTGGGGCCAGTTACTCAAAGGGCAATATCGAGAGCCTAAGTTAGTGCTTTATCGCAATATGACCTCCACTGGCTGCGGTATGGGACAGGCGCAGTCTGGGCCTTTCTATTGCCCTGCCGATAGCAAGGTATATATCGATCTCAGCTTTCTTGATGAGCTTAAAACCTTAGGCGCGCCCGGCGATTTTGCCTTTGCCTATGTGATTGCCCACGAAGTAGGCCACCATGTGCAAAACCTGCTGGGCACTAGCACTAAGGTGCGCCAAGCCCAGCAATCTGGCAGTAAAGTACAGGCTAATCAATTGAGTGTTGCACTTGAATTACAGGCAGATTGTTACGCGGGGATTTGGGGGCATTATGCCAATCAACAACTTAATTTACTTGAAGCGGGAGATTTAGCGGAAGGCATTGCCGCCGCCAGTGCTGTGGGTGACGATCGCTTGCAACAGATGGCGGGTCGCGCTGTACAGCCCGATGCTTTTACCCACGGTAGTTCGGCGCAGCGGGTGAAATGGTTTAAGACGGGGTTTGATTCGGGTAATCTCGCCAGTTGTAATACCTTTGCGGCGAAGTGATTTTGTTTGATATCTCAAATACGTACCGAACATAAATGCAAGGATAACTGAGTGGCCTTTAACGATACCTTTAGACTGAGCAGCCACGCGGTTATTACTAATGCGCAGGGGCAAGTGCTGTTGCTTAAGGCCAATTACGGTAACTTTGCTTGGGGTTTGCCTGGCGGCGCACTCGAGCCTGGTGAGACGATTCACGAGGCCTTAGTACGCGAATGCCAAGAGGAATTGGGGTTAAGTGTGCGGGTTAACTATTTGAGCGGCGTGTATTATCACAGCGCCTATCAATCCCAAGCCTTTATCTTTCGTTGTGAACTGGTGTTGTCTGAGTTGCCTGATAGGCCTGAGGTGGCCAAAGATGGGGCAGAAGCCGAGCCATTGCCGATCCACTTAAGTCACGAACATTCAGAGTTTGCCTTCCACGATATCGACACACTTAGCGCGGTTCAGCAGCAAAGAATTAAAGATTGCCTCAATTTCAACGGGGTTGTCATGAGCGCAAAGTTTTAATGCTTTGCCAGTAAACCGCCGGCCGTTAATCGGCTTGGGTTTGCGCGAGTAAGGTTTCTAAGCAGTGTTCCTTGATCCCGTAATAGGCTTTAATGTCAGATATTTGCGCGAGTATTGCGGCGCTGTCTTTCTGATTGTGTTGTGGCTTTTTAACGGCCAAAATCATCTTATTCTTATTGGTATGTTCTAGGCTGATAAATTCAAACACCTTAGTCGCATAACCATTGGCTTCCAAAAATAGCGCCCGTAATGAATCGGTCACCATTTCAGCCTGTTGGCCCATGTGCACTCCATATTGCAGCATAGGTTTAAACAACTCTGGGCTGTGCATCTGCGGGCGAATTTGTTTATGGCAGCAAGGCGAGCACATGATGATGTCGGCATTGGCGCGGATACCATAATGAATCGCATAGTCCGTGGCGATATCGCAGGCGTGCAGCGCGATCATCACATCGGTTTGCTTAGGCGCGTGGGTTCTCACATCGCCGCAGACAAACGACAAGCCTTGATGATCCAGCGTTGCCGCCGTTTCATTACATAAATCGGCCAAGGCTTGACGTAATTCCACCCCAGTCACCTGCGCATCATTGTGTAGGCTATGGCGCAGGTAATCATGGATTGCAAAGGTGAGATAACCTTTACCAGACCCAAAATCGACCACATTGATCGGTTGGTCATTCTTGTGGGGTGAAGCTTCGAGTGCTTGGCTGAAAACCTCAATAAACTTATTGATTTGTTTCCATTTACGCGACATCGCAGGGATAAGATTATGCTGGCTATCAGTCACCCCGAGCTGAGTGAGGAATGGGCGTTCGATATCCACAAAACGCTTTTTCTCGCGGTCATGTTCTAACGGCGCCGCGACGGCTTGTTTAACATTATGTGTGCTGATTTGGACTTTGCCTTTTTTGCTGATCTCAAGCTGAACTTCTGCCAGCGCCGTGGCTAAGTGGGCACTCTTAAAATCGCTACCGAGTAACAGTTTTATGCTTGCTAAGCCTTCGTCATAACTCAGGTTTTTAGTGATGTGATTCGTCTGGTGTTGATACACAAACGACAGCATAGGTTCATTCTGCAAACTGATCGGCCGAATCGTAATGCGCTGCAGGCTTTTATCTGCCCCTCGGTACTTACTCAACAATAGTTTGATCAGACTATTCTTCGCTAAGCTGTCAGCCAAAAGCTGGTAAAAATCATCAAAAGAATTAAGCGCTGAATGGGACATTATTGTTTCCGAAAAAGTAACCAAGAAAAACAGGGTGAGTATTCTAACCGCGATCCGCCGCTACCTAAAGTTATTCTCATCGAGAAAGGGGGTTGGGGCAGAGCTCCGCTGCTGATCTATCTGTTGAAATTCGTAATCTTGTGTAGGTTTTTTGGCTAGCGGGATGTTGTCCCAACTCTTGTTTGAATTATTTAATCAAAGTCAACGTCAACGTCGTGGGGCTTCACCCCCTGATGTTTTAATCAAAAGTCGACCAAGGAGGACTGCTCGTCCTATCCTCCTTCCTATTTATAAACAATCAGCCATGACGCCCCCAACGGAGTTGAAAGCCCCTTAGGCAATTAGCGCCCTTATGCTATTGCGTCAGACGCTCGTCCCTTATTCAACTGACGCTATCTCGGCATCTGATAGGCAGGATGCCTGAATGTCGTGAAGTGCATGAATGCACTAGAATGACCATGTCTCGATCAAGCAAAGAACGCTAATGCCCTGCGGCAACTCCGAGGGGATGGCGTATTCCTTTGATTGTTGAGTTGTCTGTTGGCCACTTAAAGCATTAAAGAGTGGTGGGTGTCCTGTTTCACCCGATTATGCCCTCAATAAAAGTTAGTGTTATTACAGTTTCATATATATTACTTAGCCTTTGTCATTTCTTTTATGGCATCACCGAAACCGGGCATTGTTGGGCCACTATCCTGGGAGAGTAATCCCGTTTCAGTGCGGCAGAAAAGTGCCTGTAGGATAATATCGCGGGATTCTTTATCGATTGCCGATTCGTTACTGAGTGATAAATATAGGTATGTTAATTGCTCGCGTTCTTCTGCATCACGCATTAAATGGAAGGTACTAAAAGCTAATCTATTCAATGCTCGTAGTGCAAAACCAAACACTGCAACAAGCGAACCAAACAGAACCATACCAGGTACAGTTTTCACTGAAAGCGCCGTTTCTCCACCTAATAACCAGGCTTGGAATAGGTCAAGACCTGTCGTTATCGCAACCAGCACGAGTATGCCTATCGCAATGACAAAAGCGAAACCTTGCACTCTATATTTATTAGCTGATTGCTTCCAGTACTCAGCAGGTTTAGCTAATCGAAGCTTATCTTGATACGTTTGTTCGAGCTCATTAATTCGATTTTGCCAACTACTGATATGTTCATCCATTTCTATATGATATTTTTTGCTTTCTTTTTTAGCTAATCGTCCAAAAGCAGCATTGCGGCCCAAAAATTTTAACCTTGCTCGTTCTAACTGTTCATCCACGTTATGAACAGATTGGTCAAACCATTCAGTAAATTGCTCTTGATTTTTATCATATTGCTGCTGATTTTCATCGATTTTTTTGGTTATTTCGGCACTTTTAGCGGCAAACTGCTCTTTCAATCGTGTTAATGTTGCTCTTTCTGACCCTCGACGTTTAACCAAATCACTGTTTTGGTATTGATATTCGTAGGCAAGCAGCGCGCCATCGAAGGCATCTTTTGAATTAAAAGGTTGTACTTTATTATTCAAATACTCTAAAAATGCTCCCGCTACACCATATCCTCTCTCAAGCATTATAGTGACCACTTTGTCTGCGTATTCATGACCACTATATAGCCAATACGCGCTTAAATATTGTCTCTGACTTTGAAAGATATCTCGTAAACGCTCATTCAGTTCATTATCTTCCCATGTATTTACTAGAGCATCTGCAACAACATTTTGAATATTTCTAAGATTACCTGTCCCAATGTTAATTTTTTTGTTTTGTTCTGTTAATCCTTTGACTTCCTGCCAATATGCCATTTCCCTATCAATAAACTCCTTAAGCTGCTTTAAATTATTAAACTCAAAATTAGTTCCCATCCGATCGGTAAATTGCAGCCGCATAATTGCTCTATTCAGACTCATATCGCCTCTATCTATTTCATTCAAAATGCCGTTTATACTGTGTTCTTTTATTCAGTATAGTTCAATAAGTTTCTACAAATCATACGGATAAGCATGAGAGTGCAGCACCTAAATTAACGAGCCACCATCTTTAAATTTACAGAGTGCATGCTTGTAAAAAGGGGTTCAGATTACTGTAGGGGCTGGCAAGATTAAGCATTGTCATGGAAGTGACCGTTGACGGCATGGATGCCGTCGTCGAGCCCTCAGGGATGAGTTAATGGCGTGTCACTGGAATGACAGTGCTTAATCGCTGAAACTGAATGATGAACACCCTCTTTATGAATAATTAATACAGCCTTGCATTTGCTCAATTCCTACCCTAAAAACAAAGATCTGTTACCGAAAAGCTGGATTCCCGCCCACAAGCATTGTGGGAATGACCAGTGCTTAATCAATGTCGTCATTACAACACAAGCGCAAAGCAAGATGCGGCAACATATCACTCACCTTATGGCTCTCGTCTTGTGGATCAAACGCGCAGGCGGGTTTTCTTCTGTTATAATGCCCCCTCGATTTTTTGGAGGCGAGAATGGACGTATCTTCTTTACTAGACGGCCTGAATGATAAGCAGCGCGAGGCTGTCGCGGCACCGCAATCTAGCATGTTAGTGTTGGCGGGCGCGGGCAGTGGTAAAACTCGGGTGTTGACCCACCGCATAGCGTGGCTGATGCAGGTTGAACAGCAGAGTCCTTACTCGATTCTCGCGGTGACATTTACCAATAAAGCTGCGGCCGAGATGCGCGAGCGAGTTGAAAAAGTCGCTGGCACCAATATGGGCCGCATGTGGATTGGCACTTTCCACGGCTTGGCGCATCGCTTGTTACGCACTCACTTCCAAGATGCGGGTTTACCGCAAAGCTTCCAAATCCTTGATTCTGACGATCAAGTGCGTTTGATCAAACGTATTCTTAAAAGCCTGAATTTGGATGAGAAACAATATCCTCCACGCCAAGCTCAGGGTTATATCAATGGTAAAAAAGACCAAGGATTACGCCCTAAACATATCGATGCAGGCGGTTTTCCGCTTGAGCAGAATCTGTTAAAAATCTATCAGGTTTACCAAGAGTCTTGCGATCGCGCAGGTTTAGTCGATTTTGCCGAAATCCTATTACGCGCCCATGAGTTATGGCTCAATAAGCCACACTTGTTGGCCCATTATCAGGACAGATTCAAGCATATTTTGGTGGACGAGTTCCAAGATACCAACGCCATTCAATATGCATGGATCCGTGTGCTCGCCGGTCAAACCGCCAATGTGATGATAGTGGGTGATGACGACCAATCGATTTACGGCTGGCGCGGCGCTCAGGTTGAAAACTTACATAGATTCTTAAAAGATTTCCCGACGGCGACCACGATTCGCCTCGAGCAAAACTATCGCTCTAAGGGTAATATTCTTAAAGCTTCCAACGCCTTAATCGCCAATAACCCAGAGCGTATGGGTAAAGAGTTGTGGACGGATGAAGCCGATGGCGATCCGATTTCGCTCTATTGCGCCTTTAATGAAATGGACGAGGCGCGCTTTATTGTCGGCCGAATTAATGATTGGCACGAAAAGGGCGGCAACCTCAGCGATTGTGCGATTTTATATCGTTCTAACGCTCAGTCGCGGGTATTGGAAGAAGCCTTATTACACAAAGGTTTAGCCTATCGAATCTACGGTGGTTTACGCTTCTTCGAACGCCAAGAAATTAAAGATGCCATGGGTTACCTGCGGTTGATCAATAACAAAGACGACGATGCGGCATTCGAGCGTGTGGTTAACACGCCGCCCCGTGGCATTGGTGATCGCACTTTGGATATTTTGCGCTCCACGGCGCGTCAACATGAGTTAACCCTGTGGCAGGCGAGTGTGCGTTTGCTCGACGAGAAAGTGCTTGCGGGCCGCGCGGCAAATTCTGTGCGTGGTTTCATGGACTTAATCATGACGATGCGTGAAGACACCCAAGATATGGTGCTGTATCGCATGGCCGATACTGTGATCCAAGCTTCGGGTCTTAAGGCCATGTATGAGGCCGAAAAGGGCGAAAAAGCCCACGCTAGAATCGAAAACTTAGAAGAATTAGTCACAGCGGCGCGTACCTTCGAAATGCCAGAAGAGCTGGAGGACATGGGCGAACTTAACGGTTTCCTCTCCCACGCGGCGCTCGAGGCGGGCGAAGGCCAAGCCGATGCCTTTACCGATGCGGTGCAGCTAATGACGCTGCATTCTGCCAAAGGCCTAGAGTTCACTATGGTGTTCATGGCGGGCGTAGAAGAAGGGATCTTCCCGAGTAAAATGGCACTCGAAGAGGGCGATAGACTCGATGAAGAACGCCGCCTCTGCTATGTGGGCATGACCCGCGCGATGGAAAAACTCTACATTACCTATGCGGAATCACGGCGCATTTATGGCCGCGAAGATTACGCTCGGCCATCGCGTTTTATCAAAGAGATCCCGCCGCAATATGTGGATGAAATCCGCCTCAAGGCACAGGTTTCAACCCCGATGGCGAATAATCGGTTTAGCACCCAAAAGTCGGCTGCCACAAACGATACCGGTTTTAACGTCGGCCAACGAGTCAATCACCCTAAATTTGGTGAAGGCAAGGTGACCAACTTTGAGGGCAGCGGTGCCCAAGGGCGCGTGCAAGTCAGCTTTACTGACTTTGGCAGCAAGTGGTTAGTAGTGGCTTACGCTCGTTTAGAAGCGCTGTGATGACTGACATCATCGCGATAAATGTCAGCTTTTTGTGACACGCTTTTAGGGTGTAAATTCGCATCGGGAGAAGCATGGGTATATGATGCTAAGCCTGAAAACGAGTGGAAACTTGAGGGTATTGGGAGTACCTAGTTAATGAATTTAAAGCGAAAGTGGGATGTGTATTCCCGTCTTACTCGAATCGACCGTCCCATAGGTACGCTATTATTGCTGTGGCCATGTTTGATGGCGCTAATGTTAGCTGCGGGTGGCATGCCGGATCTTAAGGTCTTGGTTATCTTCATTATTGGCGTAGTGATCATGCGTGCCTGTGGCTGCATTATTAACGACTATGCCGATCGCGATCTCGATTCTTTTGTTGAACGCACTCGATCACGCCCGCTAGCCAGTGGCGAAATCAGCACCAAAGAAGCGCTGATACTGTTCGTCATTTTAGGTTTATCCGCTTTTGGTTTAGTCTTATTACTCAATGGATTAGTCGTTAAACTATCCGTTGTCGGCATTATCCTCACGATTATTTATCCCTTCACTAAACGCATCACCAACATGCCACAGATGTTTTTAGGCATAGTGTGGAGTTGGTCTATCCCTATGGCTTACGCCGCACAAACGGGTGAAGTGCCGATGGAGGCTTGGTGGTTATTTGCCGCCAATTGGTGTTGGACTGTCGCCTACGACACTATGTATGCCATGGTCGATAGGGACGATGATCTAAAAGTGGGCATTAAATCTACTGCGATTTTGTTCGGTAAATATGATCGCCAAATCATAGGCTTATTCCAACTTGCCGCCTTGGCTTGTTTTATCGCCGCCGGTTGGAGCGCCGATCGTGGTTTGCTGTATGGTTTAGGTATACTGACTTTTGTCGGTTTTAGTACTTACCAACAAATGCTGATCTTTGATCGCAAACGAGCCCCTTGTTTTAAAGCTTTCCTCAATAATAACTGGGCAGGTTTAGCCTTATTTGTTGGGCTGGGTGCGGATTATTTGATTTAACGAGTACCGTTTATGCTGGGCAGATCCTGATGGATCATCCATTGATTTTCCGGCGCTAATATTTGTTCTAAATCGATTTGGTGGATGTTGTCTTGGGAGATGAGCTTGATAACAGGGCTCACTCTGTGGGGATAAGGCGCACCTTCGAGTGCGCGCACCGCGAGATCGATGGCAATTCGAGCCTGCAATACCGGTGAGTCACTGACTGTCGCGAGTAGCTGCTTTTTCTGTACTAATTCTATAGTTTGCGCATTAGAGTAAAATGCGATGACTTTGCCGGTTTGATTCCGGCGTCCATCTAAAAAGCGCGCCGCGAATGTGGCCGCCACCGCATTGGCAATTACATAATCTACGCTTTGTTTTGCAAGTACTTTTCGCACTAAATCTGCTTGAACAAATAACTCAGTCGTACCGTAACCGCCTTCAATTGTGTCGAACTCTTGTTTAGCTGCCGCTTGTCTAATACCAATCGTATTAAATATCTGTTCATTCAGCGGGAGTTCAACGCGCTTTAGACAAGGCGAAGGCTTGAAGGCATAGTGGTGCTCTGTCGAAAGCCTTAAACGCAGTATAAAGTGCGTTGAAACCCGCCCTTCGGGAGCCTCACAGGCATCCCACTCCCGTGTTGCATTGACTTAAAAGGGAATAACCATTTCTGCGTCAATGCGCCTAGGATTGAAATGTCTGTGAGGCTCTGAACTGATTAGATATTTAATGTGATTGGTATGAATCCTTGTTCCGCCGCCATCACCCAAGATGCACCCTTAGGCCCAGGAAACCACGCCACCTTAAGCTTAGGTGACTCCTGATTGATAGCTTCTCGCTGCTGCGCCGCAATATATTCTGTCGCTGCAACGGACATATCTTCAAAGCTGACTAAGGAGCGACTCGTGAGTTTGTCGGTCGCGATACCATTGACTAAATCGATAACCGGAATGCCCGCAGCGCTGAGCTGTTCAATGTCTGCAATCAGTCCGTCAGCGGTATTGGCGGCAATAATATAAGCTTGAGCCTTGAGTGCATAACAATCATGGAGTTGCTGTCTTTGCTGCTCAATCTTGTCATATCCACCAGCATCATAAATGCCAAGCGTTACGCCTTGGCGCTCGGCTTCTTGTGATAATCCAAAGGCGACGCCCCACCAATATTGATCTTTACCGTGGGGAAGTAAGGCACAGATCCGCCATGCTTGATTGGCCTTAGCGAGTGGCGTGTAGAGGGTCTTTTGACCGTCGGCAATGACATCGGCGGGATACCAAGCTGCCTGCACTGCAAAGACGAAACTACTGAGGATTAAGAGGAGGCAAATCCTGAGTGATCTGGCGAAGAATGCAGTCAAGTGCATAGGCTCATCATGGTAAGTGAACAGTGAACTAAGCATAGAACAAGGATCCGTAGTTGCTTAATCATAGTTAAATAAAGCTAATTTATTGTTTAATAACAAGCGTAAAGCAGTACTGTTATGGTTTGGCCGCAAAGATATAAAATGACTTAAACGCCGTGGGGCAACGCATCCGCAGGCTTTACGCTTTGGCTCGTTCACTGAATGCTTAAGTTTACATTTCACGTTGAAGGCTTAATTGCAGCGGGCTAGTTTTCGCCATAGTGCTTAGTCTATAGTCATTGGCTAATAGTGGCTTTCTATTGTCAACATCATGCTTGGGTAACAAGGAGTCGTTATGTTTATTCCGCCAGGATTTGCACGGGTTAGCCCGTATATGATTATCAACAATGCCGATAGTTCAGTAGCCTTTATGCAAAAAGCCTTTGATGCTAAAGCGCTACATATTTCCCATCGATTGGATGGCAAAATAGCCAATGCGCAGATGCAAATCGGCGACTGCCTATTTATGTTGAGCGAGGCGAGTGAAGCGTTTCCGCCAATGCCAGCATCCTACTATTTGTATGTGGAAGATGCCGATAAGTCAGTGGCTCAGGCGCTCGCTGCTGCGGGCGAGTTAATCATGGCAGTGGCGGATAAACCCTATGGCGATCGCCAAGGCGGAGTGCGTGATCCCGTGGGCAATCTGTGGTGGATCTCCCAACGTTTAGCCGCAGGGCCATATCAGGATTGATCGTCAAGTGATAACCAGTCAAAGGAGGTGATGTATGCCGTGCCAGTTAACCCGATTATTTGGAATCGAATTGCCGATTATTCAAGCGCCTATGGCGGGTGTTCAGGGCAGTGCCTTAACGATAGCCGTGTCGCAAGCGGGTGGGCTTGGCTCCTTGCCCTGTGCCATGTTATCCCTTGAAGCATTAGATGCCGCGTTGACACAGATCCGCGCCCAAACGACTAAGCCCATCAATGTAAACTTCTTTTGTCATCACGAGCCCGAACCGCAAGCGGCGAAACAAGCTGCATGGCTCAAGCAACTCGCGCCTTATTTTGCTGAGTTGGGTATCCATCCTGATACCCAAGCTGCGGGAGCACAACGCGCGCCCTACACGAGTGCTCAAGCTGAAGTGTTAGCCAAATTCAAACCTGAGGTTGTGAGTTTTCACTTTGGTTTACCCAACGAAGACTTGATGCTGGAGATAAAATCTTGGGGATCTAAGATCATCTCGACGGCGACCACAGTGGAAGAGGCGCTCTGGTTAGAAGCGCGTGGCGTAGATGCCATTATTGCGCAGGGCTTAGAAGCTGGCGGCCATAGAGGACATTTCTTATCCGATGATTTGACTGAGCAACTCGGCACTTTTAGTTTATTGCCGCAAATCATTGCCGCCGTTGATGTGCCCGTTATCGCCGCGGGTGGCATAGTCGATGCCAAAACCGTGCGCGCCGCCATGGCGATGGGCGCTTCGGCGGTGCAAGTTGGGACGGCTTATTTACTTTGTCCTGAATGCACCACCAGTGAGATCCATCGCGCCGCCCTGCAAAGTGAGGCGGCGCAGCATACGGCTCTGACTAACTTATTTTCTGGTCGCCCCGCACGCGGCATAGTGAATCGTTTTATGGCTGAACTTGGACCTATCAATAACGCAGTACCGGATTTTCCGCTCGCCTCCAGTGCCGTCGCAGGATTGCGAAGCGCCGCCGAGCAACAAGGGTTCGGCGATTTTAGCCCGCTCTGGTGCGGCCAAAATGCAACCGGCTGTCAGGCGATTCCCGCCGCAGAGCTCACCAAGCAATTGGCGTTAGGCTTGATAGTTTAAGATGTTGTATTAATAGGCCATTAATACTCATTGATATGCTCACCAAGGCTTACATTTTACATGGCTAAATTAGCGGCTTGTTAGTTTATACTCACTGGTTAAAGGTTGGCTGCTGGGTAGACTGTCGCTCCCTTTAATTATGTATTTTCTGTGTAAATGGCTGCAAATCACTGGCACCATAGTCGTGGATGCGAGTGGTCTATCAATTTAAGGAAAACACTATGTTGTTGCGTCAAATCATTGTTATGTGCCTTGCCGTCGTGAGTTTTGCTACGTTTGCGGGCGACAAAGCCTATCAAGATATCGCACTTAAAACCTATCCCGAACAGCAGCAAGTGACCTTAGGCAGTGTTGCGGGTGACAAGCCGATATACCTAAAGTTTTGGGCAACTTGGTGTCAGCCTTGTATGGAACAAATGCCGCATTTTGAAGCCCTGCAGAACAAGTATCAGGACAAGATTAATATCGTCGCAGTGAACATCAATATTAATGAAGAGCAGCCTAAGATCGCTGACGTTATCGCGCGCTTCGGGCTCACTATGCCCGTGTGGTTGGATAATGAAGGTGAGTTGGGGGTGGCTTTAGGCTTGGTCGGCACGCCCTATAGTGTATTAATCAATCGTGCCGGTGATGTGGTTTACACTAGCCACGAGTCAGACGCTAATTTAGATAAGTTTATCGATATGTTGGCGAATGGCCAAGAGTTGACTGCCCAGACCACTGAGGCGCCCAGTGCCGAACAAACGGCTAAGTTACTGAAGCCTTGGGAACAAGGTGAGCATTTACTCTTTTTCACTGCAACCTGGTGTGATTGGTACTTGGCTGAGAGCCGTCCAGAAATGTCGAAAGAGTGTATTGCCGTCCAAAAAGGCTTAAATAATCTCGCGCAAAAAGTGCCAAATAAAGCGTGGCACGGTGTGGTCAATCACCTGTGGACAGACGATAAAGCACTCGAAGATTTTAAGCAGCTTTATCAGACTAAAATCGATTTTAGTATCGATGAGTTAGGCGTGTTATTTAATCATTTTAAAATCCGCAATATCCCGACGTTACTGTGGGTTAAGGACGGGAAAGTCATTCAGCGCATTACCGATTTTAGTCAACCAGAGCAGCTCGTTAAGCAGCTTTCGGCTCAATAAGCTCATTCCAACTGTTAGGCTTTTGATAGAATGCCGAGTGTTTTCCATCTTATCGTTGGATTGTATTGTGGGGAGTGTTAGCACTATGACGCCGATTTTCAGTAATGCCGCGATTGGTCGTAGTTTGTTGATTTTGCTCTTATGTGCTGGCGTGTTCTTTTTTATCGACTTTTTAGTGCCTGCATTAGCCGCCTTGATTGTGTGTTTTTCGAGTTGGCCTCTTTATCAAAAACTATTGGCAAAATGCGGTGGTCGTTCGGCGTTGGCGGCAACCATTGCCCTATGTTGTATTGTGCTCGGGCTGATTATCCCGCTGGTGTTTGTATTTTCCTATGCGTTACAAGAAATTAGAACTTGGGTTGATTGGTTGGTGTTTACTAACCAACATGGTTCGCCCGTGCCCTTGTGGATCAAAGATTTACCTTGGATGGGTGAATGGTTAACCCTGCAATGGCAGCAATTTATCGGTGAACCCCACGAGCTAGGCAAGATTATCAGTGCCATCAGTGGTCAGAATCTGAGTGGCATTTCCCGCTGGGTGCTGCAATTGGGCTGGAACACGCTAGGCCTGCTACTGACCTTACTTTTTATGTTGATCACTTTGTTTTTCCTCTATAAAGATGGCGAGCAAGTGGCCAAACAGTTAGATATTGTCGGCGAGCGAGTATTGCCCGCCCGCTGGCATAGCTTCTCCCGTGTGGTGCCTGCGACGGTCAGTTCGACTGTGATCGGCATGACGCTTATCGCGATCGGTGAGGGCATAGTGCTGGGGATCGCCTATTGGATTGCGGGTGTGCCATCGGCCGTGGCTTTTGGGGTGTTAACCGCCTTTATGGCCTTGGTTCCCGGCGGCGCGCCAACCATGTTTACCTTGATTTCACTCTATCTTGTCGGCACTGGCGATATGACGGCGGGCGTCGGCTTGTTCCTTTGGGGCAGTATAGAGCTGTTTATTGTCGATAAAACCCTGCGACCTAATCTTGTCGGCGGGCCGATTAAATTGCCATTTTTACCGACTTTTTTCGGTTTGATCGGCGGCGTGAAAACCATGGGTTTTGTCGGTTTGTTTGTCGGCCCAGTATTGATGGCCTTGCTGGTGGCGATTTGGCGGGAATGGTTAAGGGAAGAACCTGAAATAATACAAAGTGATAAACAGGCGGGAAGCTAAAAGCTAAGGTTTAGTCTGCCCTAAGGTATTTTTGCGCTCATCGGTGTAAAACCACCAAGGTTGAGCATCTTCGCCCGCCATAAAACGGGTAATGGAGATAAACACATCGATCATGCATGGGTCGTGTCGCTGGCCCGTTTTGTCACATAGAGTTCGATACAAGTCGTAGGGATTTTGCCCCAGCAGTTGCTCAGGTTTATCTATACCAAGCAAACGTAAATCCGCCGCACAAGCTTTGCCAATATTCGGCAAATCAGTTAATTGCTTCACCTCGGCACGCACCACTTTTGCAGGATTCATACGGATTGCCTCGTTAAAACACACGCTGAAAAGTCATTACTGCTGGATAATTGCTCTGGCGAAATAAGAGCCTGCAAATAACAGGCTCTAAAAAAGCTATCAAATCTAGGCTTTAACCAGTGTAGTCAGATCTGCAGGGCGGTAGTAAACCGATTTTAGTACCTTGCCTTGGCGAACTACTTTACCCGCCATCTCCACATCTTTAGCGCATTTGGCTATGATGAAGTCGCCTTGTTGACTACCAACAATTTCAACACCTTGCTTAGCATAAAAGGCAACTGTCTCAGCCAGTTCTTGCTCGTTGCGGCACACTTTACTCATATTGCTTGAATGGACTTCGTCCCAGCAGCGAATAAAGTCGATTTCACGGTTTTTAGCGACGCAAAGCAACAAGTCGATTAAGTAACTGATTTCGAGTCTATCCGTCATGGCTTGCGCGCCTAAATGCACTAAACGCCCCATTAACACATACACAGAATCAACGATGGCATCGGCTTGCTCGATACGGCTATCGGCTTCTGCTAGTTCAGTTAACTCTTCAATAATCAATGAAGTATGTAAGGTGTCGGCCTTGTCATCTAAGGAATCAACATCACTAACAGGCAAGTCGAAGGTGCTACGAAACTCACTGATATCACGATATAAGTGGTCATAAATAGGTTGAGTTAAGCTGGTGAGTTTCATCTGGATTGCCTTGGGATCAATAAACAATAAGTAGTTGGCGGCAATTTTAAAGAAATGCGCCGCAGAATACAAAGTTCAGGCTGCCTCAGTAGACTGGCTCAGAATGTTTGCATTAACTTTTTATCATAAAAAGTGGCTTTGTTTTACTTCTTCATTCAGAGCCAGTTACACTGCCAAACCTAGGATAAATACAATAATAAAAGAAAGAGGAGTCATTCATGTCGGACCGTCTTATTCCCGCGCTGTTACTGTCTACTTCAGTACTGACGGGGCTCAATGCTTGCAGTGATAACACCACAGAAAACACAGTTAAAACCAGCGAAAGTGCATCTAAAAGCCAAGACGTTGCCGCTCAAATGCCGGTAGGTATTAATGTCGCGGCTATGTCGCCAACCGTAAAACCTGGGGATGATTTTTATACCTACGCCAATGGCGAGTGGATGAAAACGACGATGATCCCAGCCGATCGCTCCAGCACTGGCGCTTTCCTTGTTGCCTTTGAAGCGACCGAAAAGCATAAAACCAGTTTGATTGCCGAACTGGTAAAAGCGCAGCATACGGCGGGTAGCGACGAAGCGCGTATCGCCGATTTCTACAAGGCTTACACAGATACTGCCGCCATTGATGCCGCAGGAATGAAACCTGCTGAGGCGGATATCGCCCGTTATGAGGCCATTGCGAGCAAGCAAGATTTATCCGCAGCATTAGGTGAAAACCTGCGCGCCGATGTTGACCCTCTCAACGCGACCGATTTCCATACCGAAAACCTGTTTGGGATCTTCGTCACCCAAGGTTTAGCCACGCCGGGCGAAGTTTTGCCTTACTTTTTGCAGGGCGGTTTAGGTTTACCTGAGCGCGAATACTATCTGTCTGCCGATCCTAAAATGGCCGACATTCGCAGTGCTTACCGTGCTTACATTGAAACCTTGCTCAAAGATGCGGGCGTGAGCGATGCCGCTGCCCGTGCCGATCGTATTTTTGCCCTTGAGAGCAAGATCGCTGCCGCCCACGCTAGCCGTGAAGATAGTGAAGATTTCGCTAAGTCTTCGGGCGTGTGGAGCCGTGCTGACTTTGATGCCAAAGCACCGGGTATCGACTGGACAGCCTTCCTCGCGGCAGCGCAATTGGGCAATCAGCCAAAATTTGCAGCCTACCATGCTACGGCGATTACGGGACTTTCTGCGCTGGTGGCCTCTGAGCCTTTAGAAGCTTGGAAAGATTGGCTCGTGTTCCACCAGATCAACAGTCATGCCGATGTGTTGCCATCGGCTATCGACAACGCTTCGTTTGCCTTTAATGGCACTAAGCTTTCTGGCACGCCAGAACAGCGCGGCCGCGATAAACGTGCCTTAGCGGCACTCGATCAATACCTTGGTGATGCCGTAGGCCATGCCTATGCCGAGCAATATTTCCCTGCTTCGGCCAAGGCTGAAGTCAGCACTATGGTAGATAACATAGTGGCCGCTTTTGGTCAGCGAGTGGAAAAACTCGATTGGATGGACCCTTCCACTAAGAAAGAAGCCCTAGCAAAAGTGGCGACTATGGCTGTGGGCGTGGGTTATCCCGACAAATGGCGCAACTACGACAGCTATGCTGTGACGGCGACTAATGCTTACGCGAATGCCATCAATGGGGAAAAAGTAGAGTACAGCCATCAGCTGGCCAAGATTGGCAAACCAATGGATAAAGGCGAGTGGTGGATGACACCGCAAGTGGTGAATGCGGTGAACTTGCCCGTGCAAAATGCGCTTAACTTCCCTGCGGGTATTTTACAGCCACCATTCTTCGATGCTAAGGCCGATGCGGCTTACAACTATGGTGCGATTGGTGCTGTGATTGGCCATGAAATCAGCCATAGTTTTGATAACAATGGTGCGGCATTTGACTCGACTGGCGCTATGCGTAACTGGTGGACGCCAGCTGACTTTGCCCAGTTTGCTAAGCAAGGCGATGCCTTAGCTCAGCAGTTTGATACCTATGCGCCTTTCCCAGATTTACACGTGAATGGCAAGCTGACCTTAGGTGAAAACATTGCCGACGTGGCGGGTTTAGCCGCGGCACTCGATGCGTACCATGCCTCGCTTAACGGTAAAGAAGCCCCAGTGATTGAAGGCTTTACGGGCGATCAACGCTTCTTTATCGGCTTTGCGCAAACCTGGGCCACTAAGATGCGTGATGAAGCGCTGCGGGCTCGCGTAGCCACCGATGGCCATGCACCCGGCATGTACCGCGCGCTGACAGTGCGTAACTTAGATGCTTGGTACAGCGCATTCGATGTTAAGCCTGGCGACAAGCTGTATTTAGCGCCAGAAGATCGCGTTAAGATCTGGTAAGTTTACTGGGTGGATTTGAAAGCAAGGGGAACGCTAGCGTTCCCCTTTTTATTAACGATTTTGCAGGCGGTTGTAATCCAGCCAACCGCTTTCTATCGGGTGATTGTCGAAAAATATCTGATTGAGTTTGTCACTAAAGGCCCAAAATGTAGGATCGCTACGGCGTACAGCCGCAATATCGAGCAGTGCCTCATAGTCTTTCTCGGTTTGCATTTGCTCTACCGCCGCGACGATTTTCGGTAAGTCCTGTTCTTTCACCAGCCAGAAGGCTTCTGGGTAACTGCCCAATAAACCATGCACTAAGGTGACATCATCCTTTGCGGGTTCGCGGTTGCTGGCCTCATTAAACAGGCTCGAAATATTACGATGGGCGCTATTGCGAACTAAGGTAAAGACCTCGGCTTTACCCGCTTTTTCAGGCTCGACCATGATCATGGTTAGCTCAGGTAACAGGGTCGCTTGGGTGCCTTTTAATCGACCTAATGCCTGCAACAGCGCCTTGCTGTTGGCTTGCAAGTTACTGTTTTCTATTTGATATCGATTCGGCTGTACCTTAGCGACTTTCTGCCCGAGTTTTTGATACAGTTCGCCCTTGAGGTCATCGCTATAGTAGAGCACGCCCGTGGGCTGATTAAAGGTGTTGATATCCCCCGCGATAAACGCCGTGAGCTGAGTGCCAGCCCCTTGATACCAATCACTAAACTGTTTGCGCCTTTCCTCCTGCGGTAACAAAGTTAGGAAATTTGATTCCCCCTCCATGCGTAAAAAATCCATGTATAAGCGAGTTAATAGCTGGTGGCCGTAGTTACCATACACATCGAAACCCGCGACCAGTAAATAGTGAATACGCTCCAGTAAGGCGTAATCGATAATCCAAGCGGTTTTGGGCGGCTCACCGACTAAACCTTTGACCACAGTGGCATTATCGAAGTGGCGAAACACTGTCAGGCTAGCATTATCATTGTTGTCGTCGCCATCCCAGAGCCCGTCTATGGTGAGGTGTTGGCCGTTTTTAAACTTCTCGTTTAAGAACTGATTACGCGCCCGCATGTACTTGCCTTGCTTGGCGGCATATTTCACCCAAGTTACGGCGAGTGCAGTGCTTTCTTCCTCCGCAGGCATACGTAGGTTTTCAATCTGGGAATGGTAGAAGGTCCTAAAATCCGTGTCGTCCATATAATCTGGGGTAACAAAGTACACCCAGAATCTGTCGTTAATCACATTGAGCGCCACTTGACCACGGCACACTGGGCCTTTGATAAAGCCCATAATGGTGTCTTGGGCGCGGTTCAGCATAAAGCGATAGCGCGCACCGGCAGGAATTTGAATAAAGGCTTCGAAGGGATTGGCCGCAATACTCGGCTGGTAGCTCGGCAGCTGAGTCACTGAGTAATCTGCATCGATAAACCATTGCTGCCAGTCGTGCAGCAAGCCAGTATTTAAGGCATAGGGGATATGAGTTTTATCGACTATGGTCGCTCGATAAGGTCGAAAACGGTAATAGACACGCTCCACCTTAGGATCGTCGAAGGGGCGGCGGGAGGCGATAATATCCAGCGCTTGCCCCGGCGGCGTCCTCGAACGGACTAACTCGAAAAATAGAGGCTGGGCGTTCGGCTGATTTAAAGATTCAAAATATAAGTGGAAGGCAAACAAATGCTCGTAGATGTAGCGTGCGCTTAATTGGCTCTTTAAACTGTCGCCGTTTAAGAACGCCTCCCAATGGGTGATTTCCGTTATAAACTCAGGGGCAAGCGACGGCGAGAATGGCAACGGCGCACCTTGTTCGAGCCAGTGCATCAACACTTGATGTTCATTCGCATTCAATGCTGGCAAGCCATAGGGCATGCCCGAAAACGGTTGGCTTTGCTCGTATTTGTCCATTTCCTCTAGGCTGGCGCATTGCTGAACTCTGTCGAGGCTGAAATCAAAACGCTTATCTAAAATCTTGTCTTCGGGCAGGGGATGCATTTGCTTAAGCGTGAGCATTCTGGCCAATACTGAGGCTTGGGTATTGGCTTCTGGGGTTTGATTGCGCTCGTTCAACATGGGATAAAACCCACGTTGACGCCAAGTTTCTGGGGTAAAGGCATCGACAAATAAGCGATTAGGTGTGGCGGCGACTAAACGTGTGCCTTGGTAAACTTTTTCCTTACTCGCCCCGCGTTCTATGCCTTCGCTTGAGGTCATTTTGAGCTGGCAGGGAGCATCGTAGCAGGCATGGCACACCACGCAGCGGCTATTGAGGATTGGTTCAACTTCTTTGTGCACAAATTCGGCCTGTTGAACAAATTGGTTGTTAAGCTGTGCATTCTCGACGCGCTTTTGCGGTGAGCTAGTGCCAAACAGAGTATTGAAATCGATTTGCGCTACACTGGCACAACCCGTTGCCAACAGCGCTGTGGCCAATAACAACCTTTTCCATATTCTTTTTATCGCGTCCATTCACGACTCCTTTATTTGCCACCTAGCAGAGTTAGCCATTTAGCCCACTGATCAGCATCACTTTAGCAGAAGAGTGTGTTGGATCTAAAATTTACAGCCTGATTTTATCCTAGCTCTCACTTAACTTATGCCGCAGAGTTTTGGCGACATCCAAGGAACTTAGGTAAGATAGCGACCATAAAAGTGTGCCTGTGATGGCTGTGTTAATCGCTCAAGTCACGGTTGTGGTAATACCCATGTGGCAATCACAATGTGGCAATAACAAAAGGATCAAGTATGACCGCTGATAACCGCTATTTCTACGAACCGAGCAAAGGTCATGGCCTTGCACACGATCCTTTAAATGCGATTGTGGGTCCTAGACCGATCGGCTGGATTTCATCACGCAATGCCGAGGGGCAACGCAATCTCGCCCCTTACAGCTTTTTTAATTGTTTCAATTACAAACCGCCTATCATTGGCTTTGCCAGCACGGGCTGGAAAGACAGTGTCGCCAATATCGTCGAAACAGGGGAGTTTGTGTGGAACCTCACCACTCGCAGCCTTGCCGAGCAGATGAATCAAACCTCCGCCATGTTGCCACGCGGTCAAGATGAGTTTAGCTTTGCCGGACTCACGGCTAAAGCAGGCACGATTGTTAAGGCCGATTTAGTGGCTGAAAGCCCAGTGAATTTTGAATGTAAGTTGTCCCAATGTATCCAGTTAACCGCCGCCAATGGCGACAAGATTGATACTTGGTTAGTGTTAGGAGAAGTGGTGGCCGTGCATATTGCTAAGCATTTACTCAATGCCGAGGGGATTTATCAAACCGCACTTGCTGAGCCCGTATTACGTGCCGGCGGCCCATCGGCCTATTATGGGATCTGTGAAGATCTGCGTTTCGATCTACATAGACCACAAGTGTAAGAGGCTGCTCAGGCGCCGCAGGGCTTTGGGTTTTCAAACTTCGTTTGAGTTTTTGACTTATGAGTTTTGGTATCTCATGGCAGAGCAATCTAAAGCTTTTTTTAAAATCAAAGTCAAAGTCGTGGGGCTTCACCCCACACCCGACCAAGGAGGACTGCTCGTCCTATCCTCCTTGGATGCTCCATGACGCCCCCAACGGAGTTGAAAGCTCCTTGTGCTCATTGCCAAATTTGCTATCGCTTCCGAGGGATGCGCTTTACATCCATGTAAAGCCCTCCAGTTCGGCAGTCCCTGCCTCTCGCTCATAAGCGAGAAAATCACCGATTTTCATTCGCCCCTGCACCTGCGAAAGCTAGCTCGCCATATATGGCGAGACTCACGCAATTTGTCTATTAGCCCTGCGGCAACTCCGAGGGGAGGGGGAACTTCTGTGGGGGCGGTGTCAGCAGTTAATCCCAAAAGAGTTATGCCTGCCTTACTTTTTCTGATGGGATTTCGGAAGTTCAAAGGTTTGATTTGCGTAGACCACAAGTGTAGGGTGCTTACACCCTCGCTAGGTTTTACAGGCAAACTTCGTTTGATTGCTTTTAAAAGCCAAATCTAAGTCGTGGGGCTTCACATCTGATTTTTAACAAAGTGTCTTGCATAGGTAAGTTAACATTGTGATTCCGTCTGACGGGTATTAAAGTCAAGCGCACAACGCGTTTATAAAATAGTAGAGCACATTTGAATATTCAACGAGTTAAAGCATTTGTATTGACGACTCAACTAGGTTCAGTTTCAGCCGCCGCTCGCGCTCTGGGAAAACGTCAGCCGCAAGTGAGTCAGTGGATTGCTGATCTAGAAGTCGACATAGGTGTGGATTTATTTGAGCGTAGTGCAAATCAAGTGGCACTCACTGCGGGAGGTGAGCATTTACTACCTAAGGCTATTTTAGCCTTGGCCCAATGGGAACAATTTACTCAATCGGCGACCCATTATGCTGAGCTTGGTAAAGGTCGGTTAGTGTTGGGGGTTGAAAATTATATTCCTTTAGAAGTCTTACGTTCGACGATTCAGCGCTATTTAATGCAGTTTCCAACGCTGGATTTTGTCTTAAAAGTGGATACTTTCGATGCTTTACACAGCGCTTTTTTATCCAATGATATCGACCTTTTACTGTTACATGAAACGGTTGAATTACATCAATCTCAATCGGGTTACTGCCGCCTTGGCGAATATCAAGAGGTAATGTTGATATCTGGACAGCATACATTAGCTTCACAGCAGGTAATCGACCCCGCACAATTAGCGCCCTATCGTGAATATATTTGGGCAGGAGGGCAGACTGAAAGTGATGATCTCGAAGTCGGATTTAGTGGCCATTATTGCCAAATCCCCGATCTTGCTTTGTTAAAATCCTTACTTGCCGAAGGGGATGGATATAGTTTTTTGCCGTTATCTTTAGCGCAGACAGAAATCGACAGTGGACGATTAAAAGTCGTCCAACTGAGTAGTGAGTTAGCCCCTATTAAGCGCAGGCTCGAAATGCGCTGGCACCATGGGTTTGAGGCCAGCACCTTAGGGGCTTCTTTGCTGACGTTAATAAAAGAGCAACTCAGCAAATAATTAGATTTATGCGGGATTGCTATTGATCATTGAGATCGAACACTAGCTCCCCCTCTAACCACGTCATTAAAATTTGAGTGTCAGCAATTTGTTTTGCTGTGGCTTGGGTAATGTCTCGCTCTAATACAACAAAATCGGCAGATTTCCCTAGCGCGATAGAACCAGTAATGTCACTTATGCCCAAGGCGTTAGCGGGATTTATTGTATAGGCTGCAATAGCACTGTGAATATCGGTGATGCCTGCATTTTGCAGATAGACTGCGTTAGCAATACCAACGAGTGGATTGATATCATTCACATTCCAGTCACTACTTAAAGTTACATTCGCGCCAGTCTTGAAAATAGGGTTAATAGGTAATAAAGCATGAGCTCGTTGCTTACCGATAAAAGGGATCGCCCACTCATGATCCTGCGCGGCAATGTAATCGCTACCCAATTGGAAATCGGCATCGACTTTGAGTGAGGCAAAGCGCTTGATATCTTGGGGAGATACCATTTCTAAATGTGTCATGGCATAAGGGCGAGTAACTCCCTGAGATCGTAAAGTTTCAATAGCATCTAAGGTGTTGCGTACCCCTGCATCACCTATGGCATGAATATGTGCCCCGTATCCAATTTTGTTGAGTTCAGTAAGCCACCACGCCATTTTACTGGCAGGAACATACTCGAGTCCCCTAGGAAGTTCGGGGGTGTAGCTCCAATCATAGGGTGCTAATGTACTGGCCGTACCGTTTATGATGATGCCATCACTGTAGATTTTGACCTGATTGATGAGCAGCAGACGTTGTTTATCATCAGAATGGATTTTTTTAAAGAAATCAAGCTGTGCTTGGGGTTCATCGGCAGGATAAATCCAAGGGCGTAGACTGACTCTGGCGGTTAATTCATCATGACTTTCGACGGCTAGCCATGTCTCTAACCAGTCACGTTTCCAATAGAGTCGTCCATCACCGATTGTCGTTATCCCGTGCTCGGCAGCAGCTGCCAGACCATTTAATAAACCTTGATAATTGGCTTGTTGTAGATTGGGTTGTGATTTCCATGCTTGTTCCATCACAAGGTCGCCAGCATTATCGAATAAAATGCCGAGAAGTTTACCGCTTTCTTCATCTTTGAGGATCTTGCCGCCTTGCGGATCGGCTGTATGAGCGCTGATCTTGGCTTTGGCTAATGCGAGGGAGTTGACCCACATCGAATGGGATGTTTGCTCCATAATAACGACAGGATTATCGGGGAAGATTTTGTCTAATATTGCCAAAGGAGTGGGGCCATTCTCTTGCATTACTACACTGAGTTGATGGCCATAGCCGAGTAACCACTCTCCCGTTTCCAACTGATTTTTACAGGCGGTTAATGTGCGGATATAACCGTTGAGATTAGTGTCATCATCCAGTAAACAGTCGCTACCTATTTCACTCGCGGCTTCAAACACATGATTATGGTTATCAATAAAACCAGGTAATAAGTAATGACCTTTTAAATCGATGACTTTGGTTTTATTGCTCACGTGATCCATGGCGTTAACGCTATTCCCAATGTAGACAATTTTACCATCCTTAATGGCTAAACTAGTCGCTTGATCATGGCCATAGACGTGGGTATTGGTGAGTAAAGTATCTGCAAGTTCGTCGTTTGCACAGGCAGATAGGGTGAATAATCCCGTTAAGGCTAAGCATTTAACGAGTTTGTGTGGCGTCTTAGTCTGTTTCATTTGTACTTGAATCTCATGTTGCGTCAGCTATTGACTCATTATGGGATAATTCCACAATAGTGAAAGTTAGTGACTATCAAGAAAATGAGATACCCATGGGAAAAGACTGATAAGCCATATTTTTGTTGGTACAATGTGACTGATTACTATGGTTTTTTGTGAAAAAGAAAGAGCGGACAGGCATACATTTTATGTTAAAGGTTACGCCAATTTCCCTGCGAAAGTAAAAAGATAGGACAGGCAAAACTCTTTTGGGGTAAACAGCCGACACCGAGATTACAGTTGTTCACCTCCCACTGCGAAGTTGCTGAAGGGCGTTGAAGAAAATAGCGTGACGCAGACAGGACGTCTGCGTAGCTTTCGGGGGGAAGGGACGCCCCATCGGAAGCGTTAGCCATTTTCGAGTAAGCACGAAGCCAGTCACTAATGCATGTAACTTCGCTAGGGGCGTCTTGGAGCATCCAGGGCGAAGGCCAGCGGCCGCTTTGAGCGCGAGATAGGGATATCGAGCTGGCTATTTAACATGGACGTTTTTGATAGGACGAGCAGTCCTCCTTGGTCGGGTGTGGGGTGAAGCCCCACGACTTTGATTTAAAATAACAAACGAAGTTTGGATATGTAGATTTTCTTGGCCGTAAGGCCGTATTCAAAGTGAAATACGGCGAAAACTGGGATTTATTATTTGCAGCCCAACTGGAAAACGTTAGCCAGCCAAGCTAACAAATTATCGTGTTATTTGATCAATGCGATCGCATCATTGTAGTGTGCCGTCCATTACACCAATCACTCTCGAGATATAGTGAAATCATCTCAATCATTATGATTTATTGGTTGCGTATTTGTTAAGTTATTGACTAATGACATTCTCATTGATAATTTACCCTACTTAAAAAATCATTGGTAATAATAGGTTACCTAAGTAGTACTTTGTGATGAGCTTAACTCGCTTAATACAATGTGCGGTATGGATAGACAATAACTTAATGGATTAAACGCAATGAAAAAAATTATCTTATGTACCCTTGTTTTAAGTCTTGCTGCTTGTAAGAGTACAGATGTAAGAAACATCGCCGATTCTGTGTCTGATATCGCAGGCATCGCTAGCACAGGTACTTCAGGCGGCACTTCCGGTAGTAGCTCCATCCCCACTTACGAACATCAGACTCAGCAATACTCGAATAGCTCCGAACCATTTTATATTACTGAGAATACTAAGATGTCTCCGGAACGCGGTGCGATCCGCTCTATTACTCAGGAGAAAAATCCTAAGGGTATGACTATGGTCAGGGTGTTGGCATACCATCAAGACAGTGGCGCGGCGATGGAAAGTACTAATTACCTTTATGCGTTAGACGGTAATGGTTGGTTAAGTGATAAGCCAATGACGATGCACCGCCCAGAAACCATGATTATCAATAGCGGTGTCTATTATCTGAAGGCTCAGAGTGACACTGGAAAATTCTATACATCAGGCATGATAACTTTGGCTAGAGGCGTCACCAATGTGGTGTCGATTGAGCTTCAATAGGTAATTTTATCCTAAAAGGATAATGATTGACGTCATCACGAAGATGCCGTAAGTGTCATTTTCTTATTGAAAGTAAAAACAAAACCCCAGTAAAAACTGGGGTTTATTATTTGCAGCTCAACTGGCAAAGGTTAGCTAGCCAAGCTAACCAATTATCGCGTTATTTGATAAACGCGAACGCATCACCATAGAGATGCGCTTCCTCTACACCAATCTCACGGAAGATTTCCCGTGCAGCACCTACCATGTCGAAACGGCCAGCGATGTAGATGTCGTAGCCATTTAAGCTGACAAAATCTTGCTTGATTTGCGCTAACAGATTGGCGGTTTTACCTTGCCAATTGGCCGGGGCTTCTTCGATCACTGGGACGAAGTTCAACCAAGGGTGGGCATCGTGCCATTGGCGGGCTATGGCTTCAAAATACATGGCATCTTGGGTGCGACAACCCCAATACAAGGTGGTTTTAACCTGTTGGCCAATGGCGATTTGGTGCTCGACGATACTCTTAATGTAAGAGAAACCAGTGCCGCCGGCGATTAATAGGCGAGGGCGTTGGCTTTCGTGGCGCAGGTGGGCTTCGCCGCCTGGGGCTTCGATATCGATAGTGCTGCCATCAATGGCGCAGGCTTTCAGGCGCTCGACCACTTGCATTGGGTAGCTTTCACTTACAGCGGCGCCAATGTGTAATTCGATCAGCTCGGCGTTTGGCGCTGACGCGATAGAGAAGGGACGTTTATCTTTTTCACCCATGACAACACATAAGTATTGCCCCGCTTGGAAATCGAAGGCGGTTTCTGGCCTTAACAATACTTGATATACGGCATCGTTAAACGGGCTAACTTTCTCTATCTTACAACGTATGGTTTTCATCAAACTTCCTTTGCACCTTTCTTCAACAGTATGTGTCTAGGTGTCGCTTTAGCGGCCTGTTATTGGCCTATTCTCTTGGCTTAAGCCGATACTTGAGTAACGGCTTAAGCTGAATTATAGGGTTGGGCTGTCGTCTATGCCTAACTCATCCCAGATTGAGTTGATCTTTTGTTTTACTTTTGGATCCATCACGATTGGCGTGCCCCATTCGCGGTTGGTTTCGCCTTCCCACTTATTAGTGGCATCGAGTCCCATTTTTGAGCCTAAGCCCGCGACGGGTGAGGCAAAATCGAGGTAGTCGATCGGGGTGTTTTCGATCATCACGGTATCGCGTTTAGGGTCCATACGGGTGGTGATCGCCCAGATCACATCTTGCCAGTCACGGCAGTTCACATCTTCATCGACGATGACAATAAACTTGGTGTACATAAATTGGCGCAGGAAAGACCAAGCGCCCATCATCACCCGTTTGGCGTGTCCCGGATATTGTTTGCGAATAGAGATCACTGCCATGCGGTACGAACAACCCTCTGGCGGCAGATAAAAATCAACGATCTCAGGATATTGCTTACGCAAAATCGGCACAAACACTTCGTTTAATGCAACTCCCAGCATGGCGGGCTCATCCGGTGGACGGCCAGTGTAAGTGCTGTGGTAGATGGCATCTTTACGGTGAGTGATGTGGGTAACGGTAAATACTGGAAACTTATCGGTTTCGTTGTAGTAACCCGTGTGATCGCCGTAGGGGCCTTCTTCCGCCAGTTCCTCAGGATCGATATAACCTTCGAGGATGATTTCACTGGTGGCGGGCACTTCTAAGTCACAGCTTAATGCCTTGCAGACTTCGGTACGTTCACCGCGCAGTAAACCGGCAAAAGCGTATTCGCTCATGGAATCGGGGACTGGGGTGACGGCACCTAAAATGGTCACAGGATCGGCGCCGAGTGCGACGACAACAGGATAACGCTCACCGGGGAATTGTTGTTTAAAATCAGCAAAGTCTAACGCGCCGCCACGGTGGGATAACCAACGCATGATCAGCTTGTTTTTACCCAGTAATTGTTGGCGATAAATACCTAAATTCTGGCGACTCTTGCGCGGGCCTTTGGTGATGGTTAAGCCCCATGTCACCAGTGGTGCGACATCGCCCGGCCAGCAATGCTGAATAGGTAATTGGGTCAAATCGACTTCATCGCCGGTTTTGATCACTTGTTGGCAAGGGGGATTGCGCACTGTCTTTGGCGGCATATTCAAGGCTTGCTTGAACATAGGGATCTTAGCGATCGCGTCTTTAAAGCCCCGTGGTGGTTCGGGTTCTTTTAAAAAGGCTAACAGTTCACCCACTTCGCGCAACGCTAAGGGGTCATCTTTACCGAGCGCCATGGCCACACGTTTTGGCGTACCGAACAGGTTTACCAACACGGGCATGTGATGATCTTTGGGATTTTCAAATAATAGCGCAGGGCCCTTAGCGCGTAATACGCGATCGGCGATCTCTGTCATTTCTAAATGAGGATCAACTGGGTAGCTAATGCGTTTGAGTTCGCCATTGGCTTCCAGATGATCAATAAAGCTGCGTAAATCCTTAAAACTCATGTGGAAATAGCCTCTGCAATGAAAATCCGTGTGGCGCGCACTATAGCATTTTTCTGTTTTAGGGTTAACCAATTCAGTGATCTTCAAGCTTAGGAAGCGTAAAATGGATGCCAGTAAGTCACGATTGATCTCGCTTACGCCCTTTATTTCGAGGTTTATATGAATATCCCAGTAACGTTTACTCAAGGAAAGTGTGTTCAAAGTCAATCACATGGCGTGCTTAAGCGGCCGCTAAAGTGTTTGGTTTTGTCGCTGGCTGTGGGGATATCGCTCTTGGGCGCGCTCAGTGTGTCGACTGCGGCGGTTGCCGGAAATCGGGACCATTCGGAGCAAGGCGAGCGCCAAGGTCATCGTGATAGCCACAGCCGTGGAGAAAGTCATTACAACAATCGTCATGACAACCATTACGACAACCGCCATGTGCGCAACAATAATCGCCATTATCGTCCCTATTACCGACCTTATTACCCTTGGGGTTTAGGACTGGGTTTAGGGCTTGCAACAGGTTGGGGTTCTGGCTGGAATGTCGGTTATGGTGTGAACAGCCAATGGAATAATGATTGGGGCTGGAATACTTCGCGTGACGCTTACGCTCGAAATTACTGGAACTCGCCCTATTCGGGCATAGGATTGTCGATTCCTATGCGCTACGACGATGAACCAGTGGCTATTTCTGCGCCTGTAAGGGTGACAACCAGTATGCAATATTCTGCGAGTGAAGGCCGTATGGTATCGAGTATGCCAACAAGCATGCCTGCAAATATGGCCGGACAATCGACTGGGCAACTGGTGTCGCAAGCTAGCAATGCCGCAAGCAAGACGGCTGCGACTCCCCGTCCTCGGGCGGCGCACAGTGTGTCTAGCTTGCCGAGTAATGCCAGAATTGTGCAGCAAGATGGCCGTACACTTTACGAGTGGCAAGGCACGCTTTATGCCTTCGACTGGAACAGTCAAACTTATCAAGAACAGTTAGTCAGATAGATTTACATTAGGTAAATGACTGAGAAATTGGAGCCCCTTAGTGGGCTCCAATTTATTGGTTATCTTTTATTATCTTTTTATTATTTATTAGCTAGTTGTCGTTTTATAGCATAGCGGAGAAAACGTTTGAAAACCGTTCAACATCAGGTTCAAAATCCATCTGTCCAAAATCAACACAAGGGCGCCAGTACACTATGGGTGTTGCTCGCCTTAGCGCTCGGGACGTTTGCCTTAGGTACCACAGAATTTGCTTCCATGACTCTAGTGCCCTATATCGCCAGCGATTTAGGCGTAGATGTCGCTCACGTGAGTTATGCCATTAGTGCCTATGCGCTGGGGGTTGTGGTCGGTTCGCCGATTATTATGGTGCTGGCGGTTAGGGTCAGGCGGCGAACACTCTTGATTGCTTTAGCTGCCTTAATGGCGGTGGCCAATGGCTTAAGTGCGTTAGCGCCATCATTGAATTGGCTAATCTTTTTCCGTTTTCTCAGCGGCTTGCCCCACGGTGCCTATTTTGGTGTGGCTATGTTGCTCGCGGCCTCTTTAGTGCCGCCAGAAATGAAGGCCCGCGCCGTATCGCGGGTGATTATTGGCCTTACACTGGCGACGATTATCGGTGTGCCGTTTGCCACTTGGATGGGGCAAACCGTGGGCTGGCGCTCAGGCATTGGCATAGTGGCGATTTTGGCGACTATTACGGCTGTGATGGTGTATTTTTTAGCGCCTAATCAAGCCGTGGCCGCTGATGCGAGTCCCAGAAAAGAGCTACAAACCCTGAAGAATCGTGAAGTCTGGTTGACGCTCGGTATCGCGGCCATTGGCTTTGGCGGTATCTTCTGCGTGTATACCTATCTGGCTGAAACCTTAATCCAAGTGACACAAGTCGAGCCGTTTAAGATCCCGATCATGATGGCGGTATTTGGTATTGGCGCAACATTGGGCACCTTAGTTTGCGGCTGGGCGGCGGATAAGTCGGCCTTAGCGGCGGCGTTTTGGTCGTTAGTGTTAAGCACTGTGGTATTGGCGATTTACCCGAGTTTGACCGGACATTATTGGGCGCTGATGCCTGTAGTATTCTTTGTCGGTTGTGGCTTGGGACTTGCCACCATAGTGCAAGCAAGATTGATGGATGTGGCGCCCGATGGGCAGGCCATGACAGGTGCGTTAGTGCAATGTGCCTTTAATCTTGCCAATGCGATTGGTCCTTGGGTGGGCAGTTTAGTGATCCTGTCTGGACAAGGGATTGCCGCGACAGGTTATGCGGCGTCTTTGTTGTCATTAGGAGGACTTGTGATGTGGTGGCTGACCCACAGGGAGAGTCGCCGCGCGGTGAGCTTAAACACAGCCAATTGCGCTGACTAGCAAGCGGATCACTCAGGTTCGAGGTGCCGCTATCCTGCGTCTCGAAGCTGTTTTGCTCAATCAGCTAACCTCAGTTTCCGCGAGGGCTAGGCTCTTTGTATGGTGATATCGGCGATATAACCGTGCTGGGTGGCGATTAATGCTTGTTTGAGCATACCTGCCGCTTCATCGGCGGACATAAAACTTGAGGTATCTAATGCTTTACCGCTACTTGGCCAAAAACCTGTATCCATGCCGCCGGGATACACGGCAATCAACTTCATTGGGCTTTGTTTAAGCTCTAATCGCACCGACTCGATAAATCCTCGTACCGCCCATTTTGCCGCGCAGTAAGTGGATTCTCCTGCTTTGGCGGCAAGCGCTGCGGTGGACATGACCACAACCACAGTGACCGCTTGATCTTTATAGCGTTTGACTAATTCCCGCACCAACAGAATCGTTGAGGTGACATTGTTATTGAGCAGGCTGTGGATATCGCTGGCCCCTTGGGTTTCAATCGCACCAAAGTAGCCGCTGCCCGCACAGTGGATCACGGTTTTAGGGGCTTGCGTCAGGCCATCGAACAGGGCTTCGAGACTCGATTCACTGGCGAGATCGGCGGTGATCGCGGCGATAGGCTTGTTGGAGAAGGGCGTTAATGCATTGGCGACGGTTTGTAGACGCTCGGCATTGCGGCCAGTGAGTGTTAGTGGTTCATTTTCTTTGGCGTAGAGCGATGCTAGCGCCGCGCCTAAACCACTGCTGGCGCCGGTAATTAATATCATAGTGACCTCGGTTAATGCTGCCTTTGCTTGAAAACCGCAGCTTAAACTCAAGTGCGCTTCAATTCATGATAAGGCGAGCGGTTAGATTAAGGTAAATAGCGGTTGATCGAATGCCACTTCATCGCCGTCTTTGGCCCAAATAGCGCTGATCACGCCATCGCGCTCGGCTTGGATGGGATTCATCATTCTCATCGCTTCGATAATGCAGATAACTTCACCTTGGCTCACCTTTTGGCCGACTTTAACCAGCGGCACATCATCAAGTTCTGCCGCCGCGTAAAAAGTGCCGACCATAGGCGAGACTTGCACAAAACCTTCCACACTTGGCGAAACGGCGGTTTGCTTTGCCTGTGTATTTAAAGGTGCCACGCGTGCTGTGGCTGGCGTTTGCGATGACTGCACATTGGCTGGCATAGGGCTGTAGCGAGTGATGCGAATTGATTCTTCACCTTCGGTGATCGCCAGTTCTGCTATGTCCGATTCTTGTACTAACTCAATGAGTTTTTTAATTTTACGAAGATCCATTGCCATTTATCTGCCCTTGCAAAGCACGCTATTGAATAGAATTTACTGTGGCTGGTTGAGCCGCTTAATGGCCGCCGCCAGCGCAAACTCATAACCCTGTGAACCGAAACCGCAAATCACGCCTATCGCCTTATCGGAAAAATAGGAATGGTGACGGAAGGCTTCACGGGCGTGCACATTGGATAAATGCACTTCAAAGAACGGAATTGCGACGCCAAGCAAGGCATCACGCAGCGCAACGCTAGTATGGGTAAAGGCGGCGGGATTGATAATAATCATCTGCGCATCAGTCGCATGAATCGCGTTGATCAACTCAAACTCGGCGTTGGACTGAATATGCTCAAGCTCAACTTCCGCCAACTTTGCCTGCTGATTTAACTCCGCCACTATGTCGGCCAAGGTTTTATGACCATAAACGCTAGGCTCGCGGCGACCTAAGAGGTTGAGATTGGGGCCATTGACGAGCAAAATTTTGTGACTCATTGCGCTTTCCTTTACGACATGCCTTGGGATTAATGCAGGGATTAAAGTTGGAATAAATTTATTTCAGTTTTCTACATAGGTCACTAACTTAACCTGTTCAAATCGATTTTGCATTATCCGTTAGTCGATTGTGTGCGAGATGATCATGTGCGAGCCGACTATGCCATTGAAATCCTGCGCCATTGTCGGCCAGTTTCAACTGCGGCCTAACTTCTATCTAAGCTAGTAGCGCGACTAATTATTAAAGCTAATAATCAGTTTTTTGCTGACGCATGGCTTTAGTGGCGCCTTTTTGTTTCTTGGACTCTAATCGCCGCGTTTGGCTGCCTTTGGTGGCGCGGGTAGGAATGCGTTTTTTCTGCACTTCACCGACACTGGCGACTAAGGCGATAAATTGCTCCAACGCCGTTTGGCGGTTGGCATCTTGGCTGCGGCTCGCTTGGCATTTGATGATGATTTTGCCGCTTTTAGTGATGCGGTGATCGGCCTTGTTGAGCAAACGTTCTTGGTAAAACTCGGGTAATGATGAGCTTTTAATATCGAAGATCAGCTGCGCAGCAGTGGACACTTTATTTAAGTGCTGGCCGCCTGCACCACTCGAACGGATAAATTGCCACTCGATTTCATTTTCCTGAAGTTCCACACGGTTTGAGATTTTTATCATGGCAAACTTAGGCATTTTTCAGCATGGATTGAGAAGCTATCAATAATCACTTATGGCTTTTCAATAGATTTGTTATCATCGGGCGCATTCTTTGCCATTGCATTGGCCAAGGCCATTGCTTGCAAAAGTGTTCTCGATTCGGAGTGCCTCTATGTTATGCCAAATCCCCGATATTGCTAAGGGTGTTATCAGTCTTTTTGCCAGTGGCCGACTATCCTCCACCGATTATCGGACCCGTTTACAGCCAGCGATTAAGAGTTATCGTAAGGATTGGGGCCAAGTTTGCCTGTATATTGAGGCGGACGTGTTACTCGAGGGCTGGGAATTTGAGTCACTCACCGGCAGTGGTGAAGTCCAATTACCTAATTTTGAAGCCTTAGTTTTTGTGGGCGGCCCTGATTGGGTGGGAAATTCGGTGCGCTTACTTGGGCCTTTTATGCAGGGCGAAGTGGCATGGTTTCCCCTAGAACAGAAAACCAAAGCGATTGCTTGGATCACTAAGCGTTCGAATATCTAATGGTCTTATGTAGACCGTATTTACAAGGAATGAAGTATGTCTTTATTTAAATCGCGCGCTTTTTCTAAGCAAAATGTTTCTAAAATCAGTGCTATTACGTTGGTGCTGGCGTTTACCGCTGGGCTGAGTGCCTGCGCGCCAGAAGTTGGTAGCGATGCTTGGTGTAAGCAGATGAAAGATAAGCCGTCTGGCGATTGGACTGCCAATGAAGCCGCCGATTACGCTAAACATTGCGTGTTTAAATAAGCTGGCTTTTGAATAAAACGCAGGTTTAAGCATCACAGCCGAGCATGCAAATATTAGCATACTAATGTTTGCAAGCTGTGAACTTCTGCTTCAGCTTTGGGTCAGATGCTGGGTAACCCGTAGTCCTTGACCCTTAAATAAGTGACTCAACCATTGTTAATGCTAATAAGGTGATATTTGAATTCTACCGCTAAGCCATTTTTTACTCGAATGGTGACCTTACTGATAGCCATTATCGTGCTGCAATTTGCTGGCGCGAATCTGGGTGCGCATCAGTTACATGCGGGCAATGGCGCGGAAGAAGCCGATAATCATCCCCATCTGCAATTTAGCGCCCAAGTGACCACTTTGGCCCAATGTGTCGATTGCGTTTGCCCAAGCGAGCAAGCCCTTGGCTTTGCCGATATTGGTGCAAGTATTGATGTGCTAGGCAATAACGCGGGTGAAAATCATGCCAGTGAATTGCATTCCCACTTAGTGAAAACCACTGAATTACAAGATTTTGACCTGTGCCTCGATTGCCAATGCCATGGCGGCCATGTGGCGCTGTTATCTCCTGGGCTAAGCCAGCCTGTGCAAGCGTTAGAAAGCGTCTTTCTCGCTGCTAATGTATCCTATTTCCAGCCCGATAATTTACCTAAGTACCGTCCTCCAATAGCTTAATCCCCCAATATCCAGCTTATTCCTCGGTCTAAGGATCTTGATTCATCTTCTTGGATCTCAATCTATTTCGCCGCGCGATAAGCCTTTTATATTCATCCCCCAAATGCGATTTAACTGATGCTCAGCAGCGTGAGTTGTTGTACCAGCCATCGGCCTTTTAGCCATGGGATGTGTTGGTTATGCATAGCTTAAGTTACGCATAGTGTTAGCTATGTATTGCTTGGCGGGATGATTCGATCGGCGCTTATTTGCCATGCTCAGAACGATAGGATTGCTTTGCATTGAGTTATTTCAAATGAAGCTCAAATCTAGCAGTCTCACATTGGGCGCAAAAGTCAGCCGATCCACATTCGATATTGTTAGGATTTACGATGAACAAAACGACTCTCGCCCGTACCTTGGCTTGCCTGTTTCGATCGGGCTTGCTGAGCTGCGGATTAGTATTGGCCGCCGGATTGCTAGCCTTTGCCCTCGCGGCAGAAAATGACACTCTGGATGTCTTCCTTAAAACCAAAGCCCTTGAAACCAATCCCTTGGAAACCAATGCGCTTGAAGCCAAAGCCCCTGAAGCCGAGGTATTTAAAGCTCAATCACTGGGCTTACCCGCCAAAGAAACCGACACGCCATATGTTGCCTTCGGCCAATGGTTGCCCGCGTTACTCAGACAGTTCAATCAGTTGCCTGAAGTGCAGGCGCAGCTTACACGGCAGCAACAAGCAGAGCTTGCCATTCAGGCGGCGGATCGCGCCGTGTATAACCCTGAACTTGGGCTTAACTATCAAAATGCCGACACAGATTCCTACAGCTTAGGCCTGAGTCAAACCCTTGATTGGGGTGATAAGCGCGGCGTGGCGACAAAACGTGCCGAGCTTGAAGCCCAAATTCTGTTCGCTGATATAGGTTTAGAGCGTAACCAAATGTTGGCCGAACGCTTACTGGCGTTGGCAGAACAGGCGCAAAGTCGTAAGGCGCTGACCTTTGCCGAGCAGCAACTCAGGTTTACTAAGGCGCAGCTCGGCATTGCCAAGCAGCGGTTGGCGGCGGGGGATTTGTCTAACGTTGAGTTGCAATTGATGCAACTCGAATTAGCAACCAACACTGCCGATTATGCCTTAGCCGAGCAGGCGGCTTTAGTGGCTGACGGCAAGGTGATTGAGTTGCTTGGGGATAATAATCTTGCCTTTAGTGAGTTCATCAAGGAGATCCATGTCTTCGCGACTCAGGCTAAGCAAGCGCCAGCGCCCGAGTTGGGCACCTCTAAATCAGCCTTGCCAGCACTTGCTAGCGCTTACCAACAAGTGTTGTTGGCGCGAGTCAATGCCATGCAAGTTAAGGCCGATACGTCAGCGGACCCGACCATTAGCCTAGGCGCTGAAAAGGAAGGTACGGACAATAAGCTCGGTGTCGGTGTATCTATTCCTCTACAAGTTCGCAATAACTACAGTGAGTTACAAGCAGTGGCGGATAAGGGCATCGCGATCGCGGAGCAAGGCTATCTTGCCCGTGAGCGAGTACTTACCGCCAAGCAGAAACACGTCCTCTACGCGTTACCGCGTTTACTTGAGCGTTACCAAGACTGGCGCGAGTTAGTACAAGTGTCCGGTGCTAAAGCCGCTAAATCCTTAAGCCAACAATGGCAGGCGGGCGATGTGAGTACCAGCGAGTACTTGCAGAGTCGCCGTCAGTTGGCCGCTAGTTATTTGGTGGGGTTGAACCTAGAAACGGCCATTTATCAGAGCTGGTTAACGTGGATGGGTGAAAGCGGTCAGCTTATGCCCTTTTTGAATGGTACGGCTGAACAGATCAGCCAAGCACCTTCACACATGCCAAATGCCGCCGTGCGCACAGTAAACCAATGAGGTAACCCAAATGAATTCACATAATCACTTTAACGCTACCAAGTCTTATCCAGTTGTACTGTCAGAAACTGCTGCGCCTGACATCATTGCGTCTCAAATCACAGCACCTGAAATCATTGCGCCTCAAATCACAGTACCTGCAAAGCGGCAGTTCACGCTGTCGACACTCGCCCTCGCATTATGTGTGCTCGGCTCTGCTGCGCTTTTCACCGCCCAACCTTCATGGGCAGGGGACGATCACGGTTCAGCTACTCAAACTGAGCAAGCGGATGAACACGGTGCACAGGCGCTTAAGTTGACCCAAGTGCAGCAAGCATTGGCGGGCATTAGCTTGTTACCCCTGTCGAGCGATAGCTTGAATATCGCCAATTTGAATCTGGATATCAGGGCGACGGCAACCTTAGTGGTGGATCGCGATAGAACTGCCACCCTTGCACCACAGCTCGATGTGCGCGTGTTGGCGCGCCACGTGGTGCCGGGACAAGAAGTCAAAAAAGGTGAGCCTTTACTGACCTTGGGCGGCTCAGCCGTTGCGCAGGCACAGGCGGATTACATCAATGCCGCTGCCGAATGGAGCCGAGTTAAGCGCATGAGCGAAGGCGCCGTGAGTGTCAGCCGCCGTATGCAGGCGCAGGTGGATGCCGAACTTAAACGCGCGATTTTAGAGGCGATTAAGATGACGCCAACACAAATTCGCGCTCTGGAATCGACGCCCGAAGCCATCGGCAGTTATCAACTTTTAGCGCCGATTGACGGACGAGTGCAGCAAGATATCGCCATGTTAGGCCAAGTATTTAGTGCGGGCACGCCGTTAATGCAGCTGACCGACGAGTCTTATTTATGGGTCGAGGCGCAGCTAACGCCTACCCAAACTGCGCATATCACTGTCGGCAGTGCGGCCTTAGTGCAAGTGGGGGATAAAACGCTGGCGGGCAAGATCATAGGCCGCTCCCATGAGCTCGATAGCGTGACGCGCACCGAGCAAGTTCTGGTGAGTATGCCTAATCCTGATCATGTGCTGCATGCGGGGCAATTTGCCGAACTCTACTTTGCCAATACTGTCGCCAACTCTGCTGATAAGGCTGGTGGAATCGTGCTGCCCGATGCGGCGCTCACCCGCAGCGGCGATGGCGACTGGCAGATTTTTATTCAAGATGAAGATGGCTTCGAGTCGATTGAGGTAGAAGTGGTGCAGCGTCAGCGCGGCTTGAGTTTAGTGCGCGGCGCTGAGCTTGAAAAAGCCCAGCAGGCACAGCTCAAGGTCGTGGTGGCTGGCGCATTTTTCTTGGCGTCCGAGCAGGCGAAAGCAGGCTTTGATATCCATAACCATTAATGTCGCCACTGAACGCTTGAGGAATTTTCTATGTTGCAAAAAGTGATCGAAGCCGCGATTAAAAATCGGCTGTTAGTGGTGTTGGCCTTGCTCGCCATGATAGTGGCAAGCGTGGTCATGCTGCCTAAATTGAATCTCGATGCCTTTCCCGATGTGACTAACGTACAAGTGACCATCAATACTGCGGCCGAAGGGTTAGCCGCAGAAGAGGTGGAAAAACTCATCAGTTATCCGGTGGAATCGGCCATGTACGCCTTGCCGGCGGTGACAGAGGTACGTTCCTTGTCGCGCACCGGCTTGTCGATTGTGACTGTGGTATTTGCCGAAGGGACGGATATTTACTTCGCCCGTCAGCAAGTGTTTGAGCAGTTGCAAGCGGCGCGGGAGATGATCCCAAGCGGTGTCGGTGTGCCGGAAATCGGCCCGAATACTTCGGGATTAGGGCAGATTTATCAGTACATTCTGCGCGCCGAACCTAACTCAGGTATCGATGCCGCCGAGCTGCGCAGTTTGAATGATTACCTTGTAAAACTCATCATGATGCCCGTCGGCGGCGTGACGGAAGTCTTGTCCTTTGGTGGTGATGTGCGCCAATACCAGGTACAGGTCGACCCGAATAAATTGCGCGCCTATGGCTTGTCGATGGCGCAAGTCACCGAGGCATTAGAGAGCAATAACCGCAACGCTGGCGGTTGGTTTATGGACCAAGGTCAAGAGCAACTTGTGGTGCGCGGCTACGGCATGTTGCCCGCAGGAGCAGAAGGCTTAGCGGCGATCGCGCAAATCCCGCTTACGGAGGATAAAGGCACGCCCGTGCGGGTGGGTGATATCGCTCAGGTTGATTTTGGCAGTGAAATCCGTGTTGGCGCTGTGACTATGACGCGCCGCGATGAGGCTGGCAAAGTACAAAACCTCGGCGAAGTGGTGGCGGGGGTCGTGCTTAAACGCATGGGCGCCAACACCAAAGCGACTATCGATGATATTGGCGCGCGGGTGAGTCTTATCGAGCAGGCTTTGCCCGATGGCGTGTCTTTTGAAGTGTTTTACGATCAAGCGGAACTGGTCGATAAGGCCGTGACCACAGTGCGCGATGCGTTGCTAATGGCCTTTGTGTTTATCGTGGTGATCTTGGCCCTGTTCCTCGTCAATATCCGCGCGACCTTGCTGGTGCTCTTGTCTATTCCTGTGTCTATCGGGCTCGCGCTCATGGTGATGTCCTACTATGGATTGTCGGCAAACTTGATGTCGCTGGGCGGTTTAGCGGTGGCGATTGGTATGTTAGTCGATGGTTCCGTGGTGATGGTAGAGAACATTTTCAAACACTTAACTCAGCCGGATCGTCGACATTTGCTGGAGGCGAGAACGCGCGCCGATGGTGAGGCAGACCCATATCATAGCGATGAGGACGGTGGTCAGCAGGCCAATATGGCTGTGCGCATCATGCTCGCGGCTAAAGAGGTGTGTAGTCCAATCTTCTTCGCGACGGCGATTATCATAGTGGTATTTGCGCCCTTGTTTGCCCTCGAAGGCGTTGAAGGCAAGCTGTTCCAGCCGATGGCGGTCAGTATCATTCTGGCTATGATATCAGCGCTGCTGGTGGCCTTGATTGCCGTGCCAGCCCTTGCTGTGTATCTGTTCAAGCGGGGTGTGGTACTCAAACAAAGCGTGGTCTTAGCGCCGCTGGATGCCGCTTATCGCAAGCTACTGACGGCAACACTTGCTAGGCCAAAGGTGGTGATGCTCAGCGCCTTATTGATGTTTGCTTTCAGTTTATTGTTACTGCCAAGGCTGGGCACTGAATTTGTGCCTGAGCTGGAGGAAGGCACGATTAACTTGAGGGTCACGCTGGCGCCAACCGCGAGTTTGGACACGTCTTTAGCGGTCGCGCCCAAGCTTGAAGCTATTTTGCTGGGGTTTCCCGAGGTGGAATATGCCCTGAGCCGCATTGGTGCGCCTGAGCTTGGTGGCGATCCCGAGCCTGTGAGTAATATCGAGGTTTATATTGGGCTTAAGCCGATATCTGAATGGCAATCGGCAAGTTCGCGCCTAGAGTTACAACGTTTGATGGAGGAAAAACTCAGTGTGTTCCCCGGACTCTTGCTGACTTTCTCGCAGCCTATTGCGACTCGGGTAGATGAATTGCTCTCGGGGGTAAAAGCCCAGTTAGCGATCAAAATTTTCGGCCCAGATTTAGCCGTGTTATCGGAGAGAGGCCAAGCGCTCACCGATCTTGTCGCGAAAATCCCCGGTGCCGTCGATGTGTCATTAGAGCAAGTGAGTGGAGAAGCGCAATTGGTTGTGCGGCCAAAGCGCGAGTTATTGGCGCGCTACGGGATTAGTGTCGATCAAGTGATGAGCCTTGTCAGCCAAGGCATTGGCGGCGCGAGTGCAGGTCAAGTGATCGACGGCAACGCCAGATACGACATCAATGTGCGTCTCGCGGCCGAGTTTCGCACTAGCCCGGATGCCATTAAGGACTTATTACTCAGCGGCACGAATGGCGCCACTGTGCGCTTAGGCGAAGTCGCCAGCGTCGAAGTGGAAATGGCGCCGCCGAATATTCGCCGTGACGACGTGCAGCGCCGAGTGGTAGTGCAGGCCAACGTGGCGGGACGTGATATGGGCTCGGTTGTAAAAGATATTTATGCTTTAGTGCCACAGGCGGATTTACCCGCGGGATATACAGTGATCATTGGCGGCCAGTATGAGAATCAGCAGCGAGCGCAGCAAAAGCTGATGCTAGTGGTGCCAATTTCTATCGCCTTGATTGCCTTGTTGTTGTACTTCTCCTTTGGTTCATTCAAGCAAGTGTTGCTCATCATGGCGAACGTGCCCTTAGCCTTGATTGGCGGCATAGTGGCCTTGTATGTCAGTGGCACTTATTTATCTGTACCTAGCTCTATTGGCTTTATCACCTTATTTGGGGTGGCCGTGCTCAACGGTGTGGTGCTGGTAGATTCGATTAATCAGCGCAGGCAAAGCGGCGAAGCTCTTTATGATTGTGTTTATGAGGGTACGGTTGGGCGTTTGCGCCCTGTGTTGATGACAGCATTGACCTCGGCCCTAGGCTTGATCCCGATTTTATTGTCATCGGGGGTTGGCAGTGAGATCCAAAAGCCGCTGGCAGTGGTGATTATTGGTGGCTTGTTTAGCTCGACGGCGCTGACCTTGCTAGTATTGCCGACCTTATATCGCTGGTTATATCGTGGCGACAAGCGCATCGATGAGCTTGATTAACCTCAAGTAAGCCGACAACGTGGGCAATAACTTGTTATATTTCGGGTTATTGCCCACATTGTAGACAGAGTTATCACATTGACTAAAAGTCTAAAAATCAGCGAGCTATCGCGCCGTGGTTGGGCTAATCTTAAAGTCGACATTTAAGGACGTTAATTTCTGGAGAGCGTTATGATCGCTGTAATTTTTGAAGTCATCCCGACACAAGAAGGGAAGGAAGAGTATCTGCACGTGGCGGCTGAAATGCGCCAATATTTAGAAGGCCGTAAGGGATTAATTTCGATCGAACGTTTTCAGAGTTTAACCGACGATGGCAAAGTGCTGAGCCTGTCGTTTTGGGAAGACCAAGCTTCTATCACCCAATGGCGCAATCAGATGGCCCACAGTATTGCCGAGCAAACGGGCATAGTGCCGTGTTTGTTTAACTCTTACCGCATTCGAGTGGCAGAAGTGGTGCAAGATTACAGTGAAACTGTGCACATTGAAGCTGAGTAATCGCTTATCTGCTTGATGTGAAACATCGCCGATATAAAAACAAAACCCATCGAGTTCGATGGGTTTTTTATGATCTGCACTTTAGATTAGGCTTATTTTTCTTGCTGAGCTTTCAGTAGATCGCGGATCTCAGACAGCAGTTCTTGATCTTTAGTCGGTGCAGCGGGTGCTTTAGGCGCGACTTCTTCTTTGCGCTTTAAGCGATTGATTGCTTTGACGCCCATAAAAATAGCGAAGGCGATAATCGTAAAGTCGATAATGGTTTGAATGAATTTACCATAAGCAATCACCACAGAAGGCGCATCGCCTTGAGCAGCCTGCAGCACTATGCTCAAATCACTAAAATTCACTCCGCCTAAAATGATACCAATCGGTGGCATTATGATATCGGCCACAAAGGACGAGACTATCTTGCCGAATGCGGCACCTATGATGATACCAACGGCCATGTCGATCACATTGCCACGGGACGCAAAAGCCTTGAACTCTTTAATTAAGCTCATTAGGTTTCCTCCAAAATTGAGATTAAATGTTAAATTTTATTATGCAAACTGTATCAGGAAAACCTAAGGTCTTTTGCTGCCTGTTACCTTGCCAAGCTTATAGAGGCTTAAGGATTAAGGCAATTATGACATAGCGGATTTATCTCTATGGCAGCGATCTAAGCTTTACAAAGTTATAGTTGTTACTGTTTTGATCGCTTTATTTGTTCGATTTTGTTTATTCGCCCTGATCGGCTTGGCCGATAAAATCGGGCACTTCCAATACTTGCGATCCCCAACGTTTAAATAATGCGGAATAGATGAATTCGATAAAGACGCGATATTTTCGGGGTAAGTAGGCCCGCTGTGGATAGCTAAGCACGACCTTAGTTTGTACCATAGGATAGTCATCAAGCAGCGGGATTAAGTAGCCTTTTTCTAATGCTACTTGGGCAATGATGGAGGGCACCGCTGTGATCCCAAGCCCCGCAATGGCGGCCTCGCGGGCTAAAGTGACATTGTTTACTGTCAGTTGAGTCATGGGCTCGGCGACAATCCAAGTTTTACCATCGAATAACTTCCATGCTCCTTCAATATGCGCCGACTGTAAGCGGATCGCTTTATGTTTGGCTAAATCCTGTGGCACTTTTGGGGTGCCGTGCTCGGCCAAATAAGCAGGGCTTGCCATTAACGATTTATGGGCGTTGACTAAGGCATAGCTTTGCAGGCGAGTGTCACCCGAATCGGCAATTTGAAATAACAGATCGATACCTTCTTCTATGACATCGACCTTACGATTGGTGAGTTCAGCCTCTATGGTGATATCGGGGTAAAGCGTTAAAAACTGAGCGAAAATCGGCCCTAAAAACAATTGGCCTAATTCAATTGGGCAGACAATTTTTAGATTGCCTTTGATCAATTGCTGCTGGGCGCTGAGCTGATTTTCGGCGCTCTGCAGATCGGTGAGGATCTTATTAATCCTATTGTAATAACTCGATCCTGCCTCGGTGAGTTTTAGGGCTCTGGTGGTGCGAAATAACAGTTGTGTGCCAGTATCGGCTTCGAGTTCGGCTATCTTGCGACTGACGGTTGCCTTAGTGATCCCAAGGGCTTTGGCGGCGCCAGTAAAGCTGCCTTGTTCGACCACTTGAGCGAAAATTTGCACGCGATTGAGATCCATCATTGTTACACCTGTGAAACAGTGGGTTGATTTTTTACTGGCTAATAAACTTAGTGAGACAGTAGTACACTAGATATCACTAATCAAGGAGTCATTCATGTCCAAAAGTAAACTCATTATCGCCGTTCCACTGTTACTCGCTGCGGTTGCGGGAGGCGGTTATTACTGGTGGACACAGGTACGTTTTATTGAAACCACTGATAACGCTTATGTTGAGGCCGATATTTCCCATATCAGCGTTAAAGTGCCCGGTTACGTCGTGTTAAGCGATGTGACCGATAACCAGCATGTGCAAAAGGGTGAGCTATTAGCTCAGCTCGAAGATAACCAATTTAGCGCCAAAGTGAGCCAAGCCGAAGCCTCACTGGCAAGTTCGAAGGCGGACTTGCAAACCTTAGCCGCTAAGGTGGAGTTACAACGGGCGTTAATCACCCAAGCCAGTGCCGGTGTCGTGGCAGCTGAGTCCGATAAAATACGTGCACAGCAACAATTGAGCCGCTCGAAAAAGCTTAAAGTCAGTAATTACAGCTCCCAAGATGATGTCGATCAACTGCAAGCGGGATTCGATTCTGCCGCCGCCCGTCTCGATGAAGCCAAAGCCGTGTTAGTGGCAAAGCAACGCGAGTTAGCGGTTTTTAATGCCCAATTAGATCAGGCGGGTTCTGTGGTAGAACAGGCCGATGCGACCTTAGAATTGGCGAAAATTCAATTAAATGATACCCGTGTGACCGCACCTTTTTCTGGGGTGATTGGTAAACGTGGCGCTATGGTGGGGCAGTACGTGCAACCCGGCCAAGCACTCTACAGTTTGGTTCCGGATGGGGCAGTGTGGATCACGGCGAACTTTAAGGAGACCCAGATCCAACACATGCAACCAGGACAGTCGGTGCAGGTCAGTCTCGATGCGTTTCCCGACAAAACCTTTATAGGTGTTATCGATAGTCTGTCACCGGCGTCCGGAGCCAAATTCAGTTTACTGCCGGCGGAAAATGCTACAGGTAACTTCACTAAAATCGTCCAACGTATTCCCGTGCGTATTCGCTTAGATTTGTCTGAGGAAGAAGCACACATGCTACCGGGCTTAAGTGCGGTCGTGAAAGTGGATACGGCGTCGGGTACTGCAATATCGGCAATCGCTGCAAATACAGGTCGTTAGTATGAGCGCAACTGGCTCTATCACTGCGTCTGCCGATATGGAGGCGCAGGGCATCAGTGTCCCCAACAAGCCTACTGATTATGAGCGTGGCAGTCGCCGCTCATGGATCGCGGTATTTGGTGGGTTGATCGGCGCCTTTATGGCGATCCTCGATATCCAAATCACCAATGCATCGATGAAGGAGATTCAAGGCAGTCTTGGGGCTACGCTCGAAGAAGGCAGTTGGATTTCAACCGCGTATCTGGTGGCTGAAATGATCGCGATCCCGCTCTCTGGCTGGCTCAGTACAGGATTGTCGGTCAGGCGTTATCTGTTATGGACCACGGCCGCTTTTATCTTTGCTTCTGTGCTTTGTTCTATGGCGTGGAACTTAGAGGCCATGATCGCCTTTCGGGCGCTACAGGGCTTCTTTGGCGGTGCGCTTATTCCGCTGGCCTTTAGGCTTATCCTTGAGTTTTTACCCGATAACAAGCGTGCCGTCGGCATGGCGTTATTTGGCGTGACGGCGACCTTTGCGCCTTCAATCGGTCCGACCTTAGGCGGTTGGTTGACCGAGCAATTTAGCTGGCATTATCTGTTTTATATCAACGTGCCACCGGGCTTGTTGGTGATGGCGATGTTGGCCTACGGTTTAGAAAAGCAGTCGGTGGTTTGTGATAAGCTGAAGAATGTCGATCTGGCGGGCATAGTCACTATGGCGCTAGGTATGGGTTGCCTTGAAGTGGTGCTCGAAGAAGGCAACCGCAAGGACTGGTTTGGCTCGGAACTCATTCGTAATCTGGCCATTATTGCCGTCGTGAATCTGGTGTTGTTTGTTTGGATCCAGTTAAGGCGTAAAGAACCGTTAGTGAATTTGCGCCTGCTCGGTAAGCGTGATTTTGTGCTCTCCACCGTGGCGTATTTTTTACTGGGGATGGCACTATTCGGCGCTATCTATTTGATCCCGCTTTATCTATCGCAAGTCCATGATTACACACCGTTAGAGATTGGTGGCGTGATTATGTGGATGGGATTTCCGCAGCTATTGGTATTGCCTTTAGTGCCAAAATTAATGGAGCGCTTCGATAGTCGATATCTCGCCGCCTTTGGCTTTTTAATGTTCGCTATTAGCTATTACATGAATAGCCAGATGACCGCAGATTACGCCGGACCGCAGATGATCGCCTCGCAAGTGGTGCGGGCCTTAGGTCAGCCGTTTATTTTGGTGCCTATTGGTATGCTCGCGACTATGCATTTGAAACCCCATGAAAATGCTTCGGCGTCGACGGTATTAAACGTAATGCGTAACTTAGGCGGCGCCTTTGGTATTGCACTGGTTGCGACCCTATCAGACACGCTGGCGCGCGGGCATTTGGCCCATATTAAGGAATCCTTACCCGCAGTGAGCACGCAGGCACAGGACTATTTAGCCCAAAGCGCAAGCATGTTGCAGGCGGGAGGTTCAGATCCCTATACCGCGGCCGCGCAGGCGAAAGCCTTGCTGGGCAAAACCATGAGTCAGCAAGCCTATATTCAGGCCTATAACGATGTGTTTTACATCATGGGCGCTCTGCTACTTATCGCTGTGTTCGCCGTGCTACTGATCCGTAAACCAACTGGGCCTGTGGCCCACGATGCCATGGTTGAGTAATAACGTTTTTCGTTATCCTGTTGTTGCCGTAGATTTCCCCAGATCTATTGGTTTGCGCAACAGTTTTGCGCCTTAGTCCTCGCGGATTAAGGCGCTTTTTTATGGTCTTTATGCTGTGGTAGACTCAAAGCTCTTTTTCGATGATTTACAGAGGGATAATCGTTTGCAGTGGCAAAATCTTACATTTAATCAATTAAATGCCAATACCCTATACGACATATTGAAGTTAAGGGTCGATGTGTTTGTGGTTGAGCAGGCCTGCGCTTATCCTGAGCTTGATGATAAAGATAGGCACCCAGAAACCCAGCATTTAATTGGCTTATCGCCAGACGGAGAACTGCTTGCCTACGCGCGTATTTTACCGCCGGGGCTGAGTTATCCAGAGGCGAGTATCGGCCGCGTGGTGGTATCGCCTGCGGGACGAGGCAAAGGGCTAGCCATGCCTTTAATGCAGCATGCCATCGAATCGGCATTGACGACTTGGCCCGATGCGGGGATCCAAATTGGCGCTCAAGATTACCTTAAAGCTTTCTATCAAAAGCTCGGTTTTGTCGCCTGCTCTGAGATGTATTTAGAAGATGGAATTCCCCATTTAGATATGCGCTATCAGCCAGCGTAAGCGGCTATCAATATAAGCAATGCGTGTAAGCATCCAAATTAAGCCAATTAAGGAACCGAAATGACGACTGCAACGGACTATAAAATCAATCAACAACAAATTGCCTGCGTGGCAAGTTTTCTGGCTAAAGAGGGCAAAACTGAAGCGCTCATCGCCGCGCTTGCGAGCCTTATTCCTGACACGCGCCGCGAAGCGGGTTGTATTCGTTACGAACTCAATGTGAGCCGTGATGAACCGCGCCGCGTGACGTTTGTAGAGAAGTTTGTTGATATCGCCGCCTTCGATGAGCACTGCGCTAAAGATGCGATTCAACATTATTTCCACCAAGTGATGCCCGAATTGGTTGAGTCGTTTCATGTGGAAACCTATCACCAAATCATTGTTTAACCGTGAGACCAATTATTAGGAGCTTGCAGTGTTGATTAACTATATCGAGCCAGTATTTAGACCGCCATCCGAATGGAAGTCATTGATACTGCAAGTGACTAATGGTTGCAGTTGGAACCAGTGCAGCTTTTGCGATAGTCCTGTGCAGCCCATACACTCGGTAAGCAATTAGCGAATGTCTGAACCCTATCCATATTTGTGAGGCGTATGGAACTAAATTGAATACGCTGATATTGTTCGATGCTGCAATGACATCTCCGTCAAATAAGCTATTAGCAACCGGTCTGAACCACGAATCCCAACCTGGAATTTTATGGGGATAGGGCTGTAACCCATCCAGTTGTTCAAATAACTGATTTAAATGGTCACTGGAGTTAATCACTTCTGAAGTTTTTGAATCACGGCTTGGATTTGCGTAACACAGCACTATTTTGGCATTTTTTAACGGCCCAAAGAACGGGCCTGGAGGCAGTGCAAATTCAAACTCATTGACGTCGATGGACTCCAGTTCACCCAAAACCACACGATCATTTGGATGTTCTGTGGATAGAGACTTGTGGCATGTATGCCAGTATTCAAAAAATCCATTTCTATGTGCCCTGTAAGGTTTTGGCTGGCTGAATTTAGCGTTAGTTAGCCACCTTGTAACATAATAAAAATTTGGTCAATTATCATTGTTTGAATAATTTTTGGAATCAAGTCACTAACAGGTTATGGGGCGATCGCCTAAAAAGGTCAAAACTGCAACTCTATCGGATAGCGTTCAACAGTATTTTCGATAATCTTTTCATTGAGTTGTATCAATTTCGATTTCAAATAATCAATCCTTCCTGTCAATGCATCTCACATTTCTTTAAAAAATAACTCAATACATATGTTTTTTCATATATATTATTTACCATATATACTCCAATCAACTTTGGGAGCAATCGATGCAACCTGTCGCATTTTTTAAGGCAATTGCCGATGAGACTCGGCTTAAATGCCTGCTGCTGATCCAGCGTGAAGGTGAATTATGTGTGTGTGAGCTGATGGCGGCGCTGTCTGAGAGTCAGCCTAAGGTCTCGCGCCATTTGGCTCAGTTGAAAAAGGCTGGGTTGTTGGTCGATAGGCGCCAAGGTCAATGGGTGTTTTATCGGATCAATGCTGAGATCGCGCCTTGGTGCCAGCAGGTACTTGGCCAAACCTGTGATGATAACGACAGCTTTTTGCAGGAGAACGTGCGTAATCTTTGTCAGATGGGCGGTCGACCCGATCGCGTTACGGCCTGTTGCTAAGCGACTGCTGTTAAGCAGTAGTGACAGGGGGGCTGTGATAAGCGGTGCTCTGCCATTTCGTGCTGAGTCTAAGTGAGTAGAGTCTTAGTCAATTGTGAGTTTAGTGTCGAGCAGACTCGCGCGATTCTAGCGATATTTAAGTAAGTAAACCGTCAGTGTAGGGATCAATATGTTCCAAATATTTACTGATTTTGCGACTTGGCTAGTGTACGGCGTGTTTGGCCTAGAGGCGGGTTCGGCCTTGGGCGGAGCTGTGCATTTTTTTGTTGAAGATGTCAGTAAAATTTTTGTATTGCTGGTGGTGATGATTTATCTCATCGCCTTGCTGCGTGCGTCCTTAGATGTTGAGCGAGTCCGCGATTATTTAGCGGGTAAGAATAAGGGCGTGGGTTATCTGCTGGGGTCGATTTTTGGCGCCATTACGCCTTTTTGTTCTTGCTCGAGTATCCCTGTCTTTTTAGGTTTTACCTCGGCCGGGATCCCCCTTGGGATCACTATGGCCTTTTTGATCACTTCACCTTTGATCAATGAAGTCGCCGTCCTGCTGCTCATGAGTTTACTTGGCTGGAAATTTACCTTGCTATATGTGGCTGTGGGCATGACAGTGGGTATGCTCGGCGGACTATTGCTAGATGCGATTAAGGCCGAGCGTGGGTTGCAGTCCTTCGCCGCCGAAGCCCTCGTTCGTGGACGCCAGATGGCGGCATCGAATGAGGTTTCTACCACTGAGCGGGTCTTATCTTTATCTGAACGTCATGAACTTGCTAAAGCTGAGGCGCTTGAGATTTTTGGCCGCGTCTGGAAATGGGTCATTATCGGCGTGGGTCTTGGCGCTGCCTTGCACGGTTTTGTGCCTGAAGGTTGGGTTGAAACCCATTTAGGCCAAGGCCAATGGTGGTCTGTGCCTGCGGCCGTATTAGTCGGCATTCCCCTGTATTCCAATGCGACTGGCATTATTCCTGTGATGGAAAGTTTACTGGCGAACGGCCTGCCTATTGGCACTACGCTGGCGTTTTGTATGAGCACAGTGGCTGCCAGTTTCCCCGAATTTATTTTACTGAAACAAGTGATGCAGTGGCGCCTTTTGGCGGTGCTGTTGGTTGTGCTATTGACGGCATTTACGTTAGTAGGTTGGATTTTTAATTTTGCAGCACCGTATCTTTAAGGAAATAACATGAAACAAGTCAAAGTATTAGGTAGTGGTTGCGCTAAATGTAGTAAAACCGCCGAGATGATTGCGGACATATCAGAAGAAATGGGCGTGGATGCGATTGTGAAAAAGGACACAGATCCTCAAACCCTGTTGAAATTTAAAGTGATGAAGACGCCTGCGGTAGTGATCGATGGTGAGCTCATACACAGCGGCTCAGTACCGACTCGTGACGAAATTGAAGGATGGTTAAGGGACTAAGTTGTAGTCAGCTTTAGTCAATCAAGGCTGTTCGTTCGCCAAGCACATAAGTTAAGAAACATAAGCGAATAAATACACGCCATTGCCATACTCAGTCTCAGTCTCAGTCTTTGGCAATGGCGGTGTTATCGTTTAAGTAAACCCTTAGTAGCGTTAAGAAAATATAAAAAATTAAAGACATATAAATTTAAAATCAACATATTGGAATATCATCATGGCAATCAAAATCGGCATTAATGGCTTCGGGCGTATGGGGCGTTTAGCACTGCGCGCGGCATGGGACTGGGATGAGGTGGAGTTTGTGCAGATCAACGATCCCGCAGGTGATGCGCATACATTGGCACATTTACTCGAGTTTGATTCTGTCCATGGTCGCTGGCGTTATCCCGTGACGGCGAATGCCGATGAGATCCAGATCCAAGATAAAATCATTCGCACCACGCGTAATAAAGTCATCGCCGATACCGATTGGTCCGGTTGCGATGTGGTGATTGAAGCCTCTGGCGTGATGAAAACCAAAGCGTTATTACAAGCTTATTTAGATCAAGGTGTTAAGCGGGTGGTTGTCACCGCTCCCGTGAAAGAAGAAGGCGTGCTAAACGTAGTGATCGGGGTTAATCATCAGTTATACGATCCTGCCATTCATCCCATAGTGACCGCCGCATCTTGCACCACTAACTGCCTTGCGCCTGTGGTGAAAGTGATCCACGAGCAGATCGGCATCAAGCACGGATCTATGACTACGATCCACGATATTACTAACACTCAAACTATTCTCGATGCGCCGCATAAGGATTTACGCCGTGCCCGCGCCTGTGGTTTGAGTTTAATCCCAACTACTACGGGCAGCGCGACTGCGATTACCCATATTTTCCCTGAGCTTAAGGGCAAGCTTAATGGTCACGCCGTGCGGGTGCCACTGGCTAATGCTTCGCTGACCGATTGTGTGTTCGAGCTTGAGCGCGCCGTTACCGAAGCAGAAGTGAATGCGCTACTTAAAACCGCCGCCGAAGGTGAGCTTAAGGGCATTTTAGGTTATGAAGAGCGGCCGCTGGTGTCGGTGGATTACAAGACAGATCCGCGCTCAAGCATCATAGATGCGCTCTCGACCATGGTGATTAATGGCACTCAACTTAAACTCTATGTGTGGTACGACAATGAATGGGGCTACGCCAATCGCACCGCTGAGCTTGCCCGTTTAGTCGGCCAGCTTGATTTGCCGCGCTAGGAGAGCTCAATTGTTTGCCGCCAAGCCATTTGAACAACTGATGCAATTGCCTGCTGCCGTGCGGCAATATTTGTTGATCACCTTCAATTATTGGAGTTTTACTTTAACCGACGGCGCACTGCGGATGTTAGTGGTGCTGCATTTTCACGATCTTGGCTACAGTCCGCTGGCGATCGCTATGCTGTTTTTGTTCTACGAGATTTTTGGCGTAGTGACCAATCTGATTGGCGGCTGGCTAGGGGCGCGTTTAGGGTTAAATCGCACCATGAACTTGGGTCTTGGCATGCAAGTGTTTGCCTTAGCCATGCTGTTAGTGCCGGCGGCGAGTTTACCTTTGTGGCTTGCAGGCGTGCCTTGGGTGATGGCGGCGCAGGCGTTATCTGGGATCGCTAAAGATCTCAATAAGATGAGTGCCAAAAGCGCGATCAAACTGTTGGTGCCAAAAGGCGAGCAGGGCAAACTTTACCAGTGGGTTGCCCTATTAACGGGGTCTAAAAATGCCCTCAAAGGCGCGGGATTTTTCCTCGGCGGCGCCTTGCTTGCCTTGCTCGGGTTTGAGCTGGCAATCGCTACTATGGCTATCTTGCTCGGACTCGTCTGGTTACTCAGTCTAGTGATGCTGAAAAAGGATTTAGGTAAAGCCAAGAATAAGCCCAAATTTACGGAGATTTTCTCTAAGAGTCGCAGCGTAAACATTCTCTCGGCGGCGCGATTATTCCTGTTTGCCGCCAGAGATGTGTGGTTTGTGGTGGCGCTGCCCGTGTATCTAGCCAGCCAACTAGGCTGGGATCATTGGGCAGTGGGCGGCTTTTTAGCCGTGTGGGTTATCGGTTACGGCATAGTGCAAACCCTAGCACCTAAGATCACGGGCAATCGCCAAGCGCAAAGTCAGTTAACTGATACAGCCCCCGATGGCCGCAGCGCGTTAATTTGGGCCTGTATGTTGGCCTTTGTGCCAGCGCTGATTGCCTGCGCGATACAGTTTAGTTTTTATCCCGAGGCCAGTTTGTTGTTGGGTCTCATGTTATTTGGTGCCCTGTTTGCGGTAAACTCGTCGCTGCACAGTTACTTAATTGTGAGTTACGCCAGTGAAGATGCGGTGTCGCTGGATGTAGGTTTCTACTATATGGCCAATGCTATGGGGCGTTTAGTCGGCACTGTGCTGTCTGGCTTAGTGTATCAAGCCTATGGTTTAGCAGCCTGTTTGTGGATTTCGACCGCTTTTATCGGTATCACTGCTATGATTTCGATTAAGTTACCTCGGCAAGTTGCGGAATAAGTGCCAATGCAAAAGCGGCCTAAGACATCAACACATAACTACAAAGGGTTAATGTTACCTGCGTGTCGGCGTTTTGGGCGCAGCCTATGTATGAGTTTAGGCTTGTGCTTAAGTTTGTTAGCCTTACCTCTTTACGCCGCTCAAATGCAGCCCGCGTTAATTCCTGCATTAACACCCGTAGCGGATTGGAAAAATTCAGCCTATATTACCCAAGCATTTAGCGAAGTCGCCCTTAAAAATGAGTATGACGTGGCGAAACACCGGGTGCGTAAGTGGCGCATTCCGGTACGAGTGTTTGTCGAACATCAAGTGGGCGACAGGGCGCTGCACACCCAATTAGTGCAGATGCACTTAGCGCACTTAGCCGAGATTACGGGTCATGATATTCAGCTGGTGGATACGCTCTTGGATGCGAATCTGCACTTAGTGTTTACCCGTCAATCCCAATGGGAGAGCGAGGTTATGCGCTTAATGGGGCCAAGTTCGGCGAAAAATGTCCACGGCTCAGTGTGTATGGCCAAGTTTGCTCTTAATGCTAAGAGCGAAATTGAACGCGCATGGGTGATCATTCCCGTCGATCAGGCGCAAATGCACGGTAAGTTAGTGGCTTGCGTGGTCGAGGAAATTACTCAAGTGCTTGGGCTACCCAATGATTCTGAAAAAGTATTCCCCTCTATCTTTAACGATAAAACCCCGCAGGACTTACTCACTGGGCTCGATTTCATTCTGCTTAAATTGCTCTATAGCCCGAATATTCGCGCTGGTATGACGGCCGCAGAGGTCAAAGCGCCATTGCAGATATTGCTCGAACAATGGCAGCTTGATGACACCCTAATCAATGCCGATAAAACCGTGCGCCAAGGTCAGTTATACCCTTTATTAGGTTATTGATGCTTGAGTGTTACTGCGAAAGTTGACATTGCTCGCATGCGATCAATTAATCCTTTTTCTTTGAGGAATAAGGGCATAGTCTAGCTTTATACAAGGTAAAAACGTTGGAGGGACACCATGCGAATGACACTGCAGTTTTTAGGAGCGACAGAGGAGGTGACCGGCTCATGCCATTTACTCTCGGTCGATCATGAACACTTATTACTCGATTGTGGTTTGATCCAAGGTGGTAAAGCGGATGAACTGCGTAATCATGATCCCTTCGCCTTCGACCCTGAGTCTATTTCCGCTGTTGTGCTTAGCCATGCCCATATCGACCATTCAGGGCGTTTACCACTCTTAGTTAAAGCGGGTTTTGATGGGCCAATCTACACCCATAAAGCCACGGCAGAACTGTGCGCCATCATGCTCAAAGATGCGGCCATGCTGCAGACCCGCGACACCGAAAGGGTCAATAAAAAGCGCGCTAAACATGATCTTGAACCCTTAGAACCGCTATTCACCGTTGAAGATGCCGAACAGGCCATCACCCAATTTGTGCCGCTGGAATACGGCCAAGTAACTCGGGTCATTCCCCATGTGGATATTTGCCTCTCAGATGCGGGGCATATTTTAGGTTCTGCTTTGGTTGAATTGTGGTTAGGCGAGGGTAAGTCCCAGAAGAAAGTCGTTTTCAGTGGCGATCTTGGCCGTGCGGGGATGCCGATTTTACGCAATCCGACCTTAGTGGATACGGCGGATTTAGTGTTAATGGAAAGCACCTACGGCAACCGTTTTCACCGCAGTTGGACTGAAACCTTAGCCGAGTTGAAAGACATTTTTGCTAAGACAGTCAACGAGAGCCAAGGCAATATCTTGCTGCCAGCTTTCTCGGTTGGACGGGCGCAGGAATTATTATATCTATTTCATTTATATGCTAAAGAATGGGATCTCGGTCGCTGGAAAATCTGCCTAGATAGCCCCATGGCGATTGAGGCGACTCGCGTCTACGTCAATAATTATCCGCTGATGGATGAGGATTTTAAACGCTTTACCCGCCAATATCCTGGGCAGCATCCGCTGTTGTCGAATGTCGAATTTATCCAGACGACCGAAGAGTCGATGGCGCTGAATGAAGTGCATAAGGGATTGATCATTATCGCGGGGAGCGGCATGTGTAACGGTGGGCGTATTCGTAGCCACTTAGAGCACAATTTATGGCGTCCTGAATGCGATGTGATTATCTGTGGTTATCAAGCCCTTGGCACACCGGGACGTGCCTTGGTCGACGGTGTTGAGGAGCTGACTATCCACGGAAATAGCATCAAAGTCGCGGCAAAATTACACACAGTTGGTGGGCTTTCTGCCCATGCGGATCAAGCTGAGTTATTACGTTGGTATCGCCACTTTGAAGGCCAACCGCCGCTGATTTTAGTCCACGGAGAACCTGATGCGCAGCATGGATTGGTCGATGTGGTTAACCAAGATCCTAAAACTAAACCTCAAGCCACCGCGATTGCGACCCATGGCGACAAGTTAGATTTAACCGCGCTGCCACAGTTAGTGTGGAAACCAGCTTAAGTTAACCATCCTACTTAGCGGCGTATTGCTCGAGAGACTCCCTGCATACTCAATGCGGGGATTTTTTATTTATGTTGCAAATCAATATCTCACCGCTCGGCAACGACTCTGCGTGCCAATCCATTTCAAATAAATTCGCAGATGATTTAGATTTCCAATTGTTAACTATTCGTTGTAATCTGAGGTGCAACTGTTAGATTGGCTCCTTGATATGTCGTGTTCGTTAGGCCAAGTCCTAATCCGACGGCGTCAGTCAAACTATAACAATAACAAGCAATCACGAGGTTTGAATGGAAGCGATTACGGAGTTTGTTGGCCTGATTAATGGCTTTGTCTGGGGCACACCTATGTTGGTGATGATCTTAGGCGTTGGTTTGTTTCTTTCCCTCGGGCTGAGATTAATGCCCATTCTGAAGTTAGGTACAGGCTTTAAGTTACTTTGGTCTGGCCGTATTCCCGATAAAGATAAAAATGTGAAAGGGGATGTGAGTCCGTTTAATGCGCTGATGACCTCCCTTTCTGCCACTATTGGTACGGGTAATATCGCAGGCGTGGCGACGGCAATTTTTGTCGGTGGCCCTGGCGCGCTATTCTGGATGTGGTGCACCGCATTAGTGGGCATGGCGACTAAGTATTCTGAGGCCGTGCTGGCGGTTAAATTTCGCGAAGTAGACGATCAGGGCAACCATGTCGGTGGCCCTATGTATTACATTAAAAATGGTCTCGGCAAAAAGTGGGCTTGGTTGGGCACTCTATTTGCAGTTTTTGGATCACTTGCTGGCTTTGGTATTGGCAACACAGTGCAAGCCAACTCAGTCGCCGTGGCATTAAGCAGTAACTTCGGCGTTCCGGCTTGGGTGTCTGGCGTGGTGATGATGCTGCTCGTGGGCGCGGTATTGATGGGGGGCATTAAGCGTATCGCTGAAGTCGCCGGTAAGTTAGTGCCATTTATGACGATTTTTTATATTACTGCTGGCCTAGGTGTGTTGGTGGTGCATATTCAAGACGTACCAGCGGCATTCGCCTTAATTATTCACAGTGCTTTTAATCCTGTTGCGGCCCAAGGTGGTTTTGCGGGTGCAGCTGTGTGGGCGGCGATTCGTTTTGGTGTAGCGCGCGGCGTATTCTCCAACGAAGCAGGTTTAGGTAGTGCGCCGATAGCCCATGCTGCGGCACAAACCAATAATCCCGTGGCGCAGGGGCTGGTGGCTATGCTCGGCACCTTTATCGATACTATCGTGGTCTGTTCGATTACAGGGCTGGCGATTGTGGTTTCTGGCTCTTGGACCTCGGGCGAAAATGGCGCCGCGCTGACGTCATACGCTTTCTCCCATGCCTTGCCTCTGGGTAATTATATCGTGGCTATCGCCTTGTCTATTTTTGCCTTCACCACCATTATTGGTTGGAGCTTCTACAGCGAAAAATGTGTGCAGTATCTCTTTGGTATCAAAGCGGTAAAACCTTTTAGGTTGCTATGGACCATTGCCGTGCCACTAGGCGCCGTTAGCTCGTTAGATTTTATTTGGTTATTGGCTGATACCTTAAACGCCATGATGGCCATTCCTAACTTAATCGCCTTGGCACTGTTAAGTCCTGTGGTCTTTGGGTTAACACGGGAATACTTCATTAAAAAGCGTGCCGATGAAGCAGCAAAGGCCCAATCTTAATCTGATGAATAAAGTTGAGTCACGTTAGAATAAAAAAGCTCACCTAGTTGTGAGCTTTTTTCATTTAAATCAATAATATTTATGTATTAATCCGAGTTGTTGTCGAACTCAGTATCGTCGAGGAACTCAAAGGCTGGTTCGACGTTCGGTACGTCTTTAAATAGGCGAGTGAAGTGACGTTGTACGCCTTTCAAATCGATTCCCGCGAGACCTGAAGCAAAACCAAACCAAGCATAAAGACCACTAAAGTTATCGAACATGGGCGGTAAATATTTCGGTGTGGTCAGAATACCTTCTTGGCAAGCTTGGTATAACACAGGGATATCTTCGATCGCCAATTTACCGAGGAACAACATAGGGATAAGTTCGGGAAGGCCAGAGGTGATGGCGCTGCGGATAAAGTTAATGTTTTCCACATAGCCGCGCACATAGGAAATATCCTTAGTGAAGAAGCTGCCGCCTTCTACCATACCCCCACGGAAAACCCTTTGGGTGACGCGATAACTGTCGGTCGCGCTCAGGTTTAATCCTCTGAAATAATTAAATACTTCAATAAAGTCGGCGCCATTTTCTGCCATATCGACCGCGGCGACACGGTCGCTAATACGCCGAGCTCGTCCCGGATTTGAACTTAGGGTCAGCATTTCCAGTAAAACAGCTAAACCCTCTTGGGTCGCGGCTACCCGCGGCGAACCGACACTGAGCCAAGTGGCGTGGGGTTGGGCTCGACCATTTAGCGTAGTGCCGACATGCACCCAACCTTCGTGAACCTCGTATACATTGAGATCCGACTCGCTGAACATGGCTTTGCTATTGAGCTTAACGGTATCGCCACCTACAGCGGCATCGGAGACGATACCGTCACTGAGGCGCACGCGCATGTCATCGCTATGGAAGTATTTCTCTAAACGTTGACTGAGCACGTGAACCGCTTCGGGTGCGCTAATAATCTTAGGGTGATGTTTATTCATGTGTCTCGCTGCCGGCAGCGAGAAGATATAACTGAGTTTATCGCCTAACTGTCGCAGCGTATGACGATCGCCGTGCAATCTGTGACTCGCGCTGCCGTATAATTCTTGGCTAAGTTTACCAAAGGTCGGCGTGCCTCTGTTTTCGAGCATATCGACCACAAGGCGATATTGATCGACGTTAGCCACCAATATCTTGCCGAGTTTATCCCGTTTACCTAAACGTCTATGGATATCCTGTTTGAGGGAGCCGAGTTCTGCTTGGGTTTTGACGGGGTCAAAAGGTAAGGCAATGTTTTGATAGAACTCTTGCTTGATAGCCGGTAGTACAGTGCCCTTATTAGAGAGAAAGCGCTCCTCCATTTCCCGCGGCCATTTGATGGCATCTAAGATTTTTATTGGCGTTTGGATGCGAATTAATTCATCGGAAAAACGGCGTAGATCTTGTTGATATTGGGCTAACGACTCAGACATTCCCGTATATCCTGCAGGTAATTTCAGCGAGAGAGATGTGGCTAATCATAGCCTTAAACCTCATTTATTCATATTGATTCGCAGGCTAGCTGAGGAAATATACCGATTGCATAAATTAACTGTTATCGGTTTTGTGAATCATTTTGGTGCACCTGTGACTATTTTAGCGCTGTGTTTATGAGCCATAAATTAGTAACTATTTGTTTAATAGTATTTTATTGATATGGCATTAAAGCTGCTTTGTTCTGGACTTAGAAATCGGTTGATTGGAGCGAAACATGGCAGCGATGAGTTATTTGAGTGTTATCGAGCGGTATCACGAATACGAAGCCACAGTGCATGAACTGATGGAATCGATTTTAACAGGGATTGCCGATGCCGAGTTATTTAAGCAACCTAAGGTCGATGTCAAAGCGATGAAAGGAATCGCGAAGAGCTATCCCTTTGTTGAACTGATGTATTTACTCGATAGCCAAGGCTTGCAGATAAGCCAAAATATCGCCGTGGTAGATCACCAGATCGAGTTAATTCCGTTAGGTGGCAATCGCGATCGCAGCCAAAGACCCTATTTCATTAATCGTGATGAGTCCGATGGCGTGAACATTACGCGTCCCTATTTATCCAATGCCAGCGGTAATTTATGCCTTTCTGCCTCCCTAGCTATTTATCAACAGGAGCAAAAACTGGGTTATTTAGTGGTAGATGTGGACTTGACCCGTTTGATTGAATTTATGATGGGCGACAGTGCACGGCGGCGTGTAACGCCGGCATTTAAAGCGGTTTATGGCGTGATAGTGGCTGGGTTGTTTGTGCTGGTTACTGTATTGCTCTGGACCGCATTGCGGGACATTTACGGGCTTTTTACGGTCGAGCGAATTGGTCAAGATCCACTGCAACCCTTTGGGATCATTATTTTTATGACGTTAGCATTAGCGATTTTCGATCTCGGGAAAACCATTCTCGAAGAAGAAGTCCTAATGCATAAGGATATCTTTCGCCACAGCTCAACGCGGCGAACCATTACGCGGTTTGTTTCTACCATCCTCATTGCCATTTCCATTGAGGCCTTATTGACTATGTTCAAGGCGTCACTCGGTGAGAAACAATATATTGAACCCGCGATCTGGATGATGTTAGCCGTTGTCGGTTTACTCGTAGGATTAGGTGCTTACGTTTATTTAGGTGCTAAGGCCGAATGGTTGCTGATTAAAACTCAAGCCTATAAAAGCGGTAAAAAGTGACAGTGAAACTGCAGCGTTTAATGTGGGCATAAGAAGGTTAAACAAAGTCACACCCAGCACTGAGGGCTGGGTGAGATATTAGGTCTGAGTGGACACGAACTGTGTGAGTTCTAGATGAACACTCTGCGATTTAACGCAGCATCACCCTAATTTTGTCCACTAGATAGTGAGATCAAATAGGCTAGAAAAAATCGTCATCTCCTAATGCACGCTTTAACTCCGCCCGTTCGAGGTAGTCTTCTAAACGCTTTTTGACTTCACGTCTATGTTGCATTGCCTCAGCGGCTTTGCTGTTTCTCGGTGTGGTCATTGCCTCAAGTTCAGTATCGTTGGGCACGACTTCAGTAATATGAGCCATAACGAATTCCTCTTGTTGTTCCTAACGACTTTCTAACTAAAAAGAGTATGGTAGAAAAGCAAATAATTTTGTGAGTCAGGGTAAAATTTTCTGCCCGTGAGCCGGATAATTCAGCTCGCTGCGGTTTAGCGTCAAGCCAAGACAGGGATTGCCTATTGGATTAATTTAGTTCTTGCTTATTTTGTGATTGAGAGCACAACATCGTCATCGATATATTCGGGTTAATTCCTAGTTAAATAGTAGGATAAACTTGAATTTAGGCATAATTGCAACAACACTTGTAGCTGTGTTTATTGCTAAATCTTTTGCTAGGGAATTGGCTCATATGGACAAGGATGAGTTTTCTAAATCGCATAGCCCATCAAATAGTATCTACTTTAGCGTGCTGAGCTCTAGCTGGCTGATGATTGTCGCTGCTTTACTTTTTATGGGCATCTCTTGGTATGTGCTGGAGCAATATCTTAGGGATAGGGGGGAAGAGCGTTTCGAGAACAGTGTTCAAGAGTTAACCGAAGCGGTGAATCGCAGAATGCTTGCCTACGAGCAGGTCTTACGCGGTGGTGTCGGCTTGTTATTATCTTCGAATAATGTGACCCGCAAGGAATGGCAAACCTATGTTGTCAATGCGCATTTATCCGAGTATTACCCGGGTTTCCAAGGCTTTGGCTATGCTCAGTTACTTAAACCTGACACATTAGATGCCCACGTCCAACAAGTTCAGTCCGAAGGCTTTAAAGACTATAAAATATACCCTGAAGGAGTTCGTGATCAGTATTGCGTGATCTTGTATTTAGAACCTTTTGATTGGCGCAATCAAAGAGCCTTTGGCTATGACATGTGCTCCGAGGCTAATCGGCGCAAAGCCATAGAGCACGCCATTAGCACTGGTCAGCCGACTGTTTCTGGCAAGGTCGCTTTAGTGCAAGATACACCCGAAGATGCTAAAGCGGGTTTTTTGATGTATTTGCCGATTTATCAAGGGATTGTGGCAACTGAGGCTGAACGGAAACAGCAGGCGATTGGACTCGTGTATGCGGCGTTTAGGATGGACGACCTCATGCAAGGAATTATGGGGGATCGATTCTCAGGTTTGAAGCTCGCCATTTATGAAAGCCCGCAGGCAAGTGCCGACAGTTTAATGTTCACTAGCAGTAAAGTACTTCCAAATCAAAAAGATGTGTTTTATCAGTCACAGACCGACTTGATTGGCGGTAGGCAGTGGCGCTTAGACATTTCATCACAATCGCGTTTTATCTCAAGATCGGAAGAGACCCAAGGTATCTGGCTGCAATTTATCGGTTGTGCATTCATTTTAGCGCTGTTTTATTCTGTGCTAATCATGGCGCGTAATCGATATAAAGAGTCATTACTTACCTCTGAACTAATCGCGAATGAAAAACGCTTTAGACTCGTCATTGAAGCCTCCCCAAGCGCACTATTTATGGTCGATAAGGCAGGGGTTATTACGTTAGTGAACACCCATGCGGAACGCTTATTTGGTTATGCAAGAGACGAGTTACTCGGCCGCTCTATCAATATGTTATTACCAGACGCGCTGAGGGATGCGCATCAGCAGCACATGAATAATTACTTAGTGCAGCCGATTGCGAAAAATATGTCGATGCGGGATGACTTATTTGGCTGTTGTAAAGATGGCAGTCGACTCGCGATAGAGGTGGGGCTGACGCCTATTCATTTCAGTAATGGCATTTTCATTCTCGCGACGATTAACAATGTGTCTGAACGTAAGCGCATTGAAGTCCAGCGTGCAGAACACATGCAAGAGCTTGAGCGGATTAATCAAGAACTCGACCGCTTTGCCTATATCGCCTCCCATGATTTGAAATCCCCACTACGGGGTATCGAGCAGTTAACATCTTGGTTAGCAGAGGATTTATCCGATAACACCAATGAAAATGTGCAGAAATATCTTGGGCTGATCCAAAGTCGTATTCATCGCATGGTGTTACTGCTCGATGGGCTATTGATGTTCTCCCGTATTGGCCGTGTCGATACTGAAACCACCGAGGTCAACAGTCGGCAACTGGCTGAAGACATGTTTGCGCTCGTCGCGCCGCCACAGGGGTTTGAGTTAGTTCTAAAAGGGGAGTTTCCAAATTTCCATACTGTACGCGCACTGTTGGAATTGGTGATACGAAATTTAATCAGCAATGCCATTAAACACCATGACTTAGGCACAGGTGTGATCACTGTCTTATGTGAGGCCGCGGATAAACATTATCTCTTCAGTGTGATAGACGATGGACCAGGTATCTCAAGTGCCTATCAGAATAAAGTCTTCGAAATGTTTCAAACACTTAAACCTAGGGATGAAGTAGAGGGCAGTGGTTTAGGGTTATCACTTGTGAAGAAAACAGTTGAAAGTTTAGGTGGGAATATTCAACTCAAATCGCAGGGCAGAGGCTGTTGTTTTTACTTTACTTGGCCTAAGAAAATAGTGAAAAAGGAGCTTCTATGAGAGCAGCAGATCAATATCAACAGGTCACCATTTTATTAGTTGATGACGATGATGTGGATTACATGGCCGTGCAGCGGGCGATGAGGCAACTTAGGTTACTCAATCCCTTAGTGCGAGCACGGGATGGCATTGAGGCACTAGCAATTCTCACTAGCTTAGACACGATTAAAGGCCCGTATCTTATTTTGCTCGACCTTAATATGCCAAGAATGAATGGCTTTGAGTTTCTTGAGCGGATACGTTCAGATCCTTCACTTTCATCATCTGTCGTTTTTATGCTCACGACGTCGAGTACTGATGAAGATAGAATGAAAGCCTATAGCCATCATGTGGCTGGTTACATGGTTAAAACTGACATAAAAGACGGTTTTAACAATATTTTTAATATGCTTGAAGGTTACTGGCGAATAGTCGAGCTCCCATCCGCATAAGGTGAGTATATGGATTTACTACTGATCGATGATGATGAAGTCGATAGAACGGCAATTATCCGAGCACTTAGGCAGTCAAAGTTGACGTTTAATGTGATCGAAGCCAATTGTGCATTTGATGGTTTGAATCTTGCCTTAGAACGTCATTTCGACGGCATTCTATTGGATTATTTATTGCCCGATGCCAATGGGTTAGAAGTGTTGATTAAGCTCAATGCCATGACGCAAGATCAGACTGTGGTCGTGATGCTGAGTCGCTATGAAGATGAGAAACTGGCCCAGCGCTGCATTGAATTAGGTGCGCAGGATTTTCTGCTTAAGGATGAGGTTAACTCGCGGATCTTAACTCGTGCGATTCGCTATGCGAAACAAAGATCTTCAATGGCATTGGCGTTACGGAATAGCCATCAAAAACTAAAAGAACTGGCCGAGCACGACTCGCTCACTAAGTTGGTTAATCGCTATGGTTTTGAACTGTGTCTTAATCGAGCGATCGCAAGGGCGAAACGCTGTCACGATTATTTGGCGGTTATCTTGCTGGATCTCGATGATTTCAAAGCGATTAACGACACCTTAGGCCACCAAACGGGTGATGTGCTGTTACTCAAAGTGGCGGCTCGATTAAGTGAGGTGCTGCGAGATGGCGACATTATTGCCCGTTTAGGCGGTGACGAATTTGTCGTACTCGTGACAGATAACGATTATAAATATTTCCCCATGATAGTGGCCAATCGGCTGCTCAAAGTCTTTGAGGATGAATTTTGTCTCGGTGACAACGATGTGCTTATCGGTGCCAGTATCGGTGTGGCTTTTTATAATGAAGCGGCTTCGAACAGTTCTGAGCTGATGAAATGCGCCGATATCGCCATGTATCGCGCTAAAAAGATGGGCCGAAACCAGATCCAGTTTTATTCCGAAGCCTTAGACAAAGAGGTGCGCTACCGTAATCATATCGAGTCAAGTTTACGTATGGCCTTAAAAAGAAATGAATTTAAGGTCCATTATCAAGCACAGGTTAATGCGAAAACCCATCAGCTGGTGGGGATGGAAGCCCTTATCCGATGGCAGCACCCAGTGGATGGTATTATCGCTCCAGATCAATTTTTGCCCATAGCCGAAGAAATTGGATTAATGGATGACATTGATGATTGGGTGCTTGAACAAGCCTGCACCCAGGCACAGGTTTGGTTAACCCAATTACAGTCCCTAGGCCAAGAATTCACTATCGCAGTAAACCTCTCTGCATCTCAAATCGGAAATGAGAACCTGTTTGATAAAATCGTGCATACACTGACGAAGACAGGCCTGCCTGCTGGAGCATTAGAGCTTGAAATTACAGAAAATTGCCTTATTGAAGATCCCCATGAACATGCCAAAGTGCTCGATAGAATCGCCGGATTAGGGGTGCGTTTTGCCCTCGATGACTTCGGGACGGGTTTTTCGTCATTAGAACACATCAAACTGTTTCCGATCAGCGTGCTGAAAATCGATAAAAGCTTTGTCGCTTCCTACGATAAGGATGAAAAAGACACCCGATTGCTCGCTGCTTTACTCAACTTTGCCTATGGGTTTAATGTTATTTCTGTGGCGGAGGGTGTTGAAACGTTTGAGCAAGCAGAGTTTTGTACTGCTCGCCATTGCACTGTTTTACAAGGGTATTTATTCTCGCGCCCCTTAGATGCCGCGGCGTTTGAGGCCAAGTATATTCTGCCACTACTAACCCAAACTCAGCTCCCAGTGTGAGAGGTCTCGAACTATTTCAATAGCATAGTGATTTCGTCTGGTGAGGAATATTTTCTTGCTTTACACTGAGCAATAGACAAATATCAGCCCCTTTTTCTGTCGCTGTGCTTTTAGTGCCGCAGAACGGTTTATTCACTCATGCTTAAGTTGGTCACTCAGCAATGAAAATAGGTATTTTATCCCAATTCCCCCAGTTGTATTCGACACAACGTTTAGTGGAGGCTTGTCAAAGCCGCGGACATGAAGCGGTTGTGATCAATACACTGAACTGCTACATGAATATTAATTCCATTAAGCCTAGCATTCATTACGAAGGCACTGAATTAGTTGGCTTTGATGCCATCATTCCGCGTATTCATGCCAGCGTGACTTTTTATGGTTGTGCCGTTGTTCGTCAGTTCGAAATGATGGGCGTGTATGCGGCGAATGATTCAATCTCTATTGCGCGTTCTCGGGACAAATTGCGGGCGCTGCAATTGCTCTCCCGTAAAGGGATTGGCATGCCAGTGACAGGCTTTGCCAATAAGCCGAATGACATCCCCGATCTCATCAATATGGTGGGCGGCGCTCCGTTAGTCATTAAGTTACTCGAAGGTACTCAAGGGATTGGCGTGGTATTAGCCGAGACGAAAACGGCTGCTGAGAGCGTGATAGAAGCATTCTTGGGGCTGAAAGCGAATATCTTAGTGCAGGAATACATTAAAGAATCCAATGGCAGTGATATTCGTTGTTTTGTTGTCGGTGACAAGGTCATCGCCTCTATGAAGCGCCAAGGACCCGAGGGTGATTTTCGCTCCAATCTGCATTTGGGCGGCTGTGGTGAGGTGGTTAAAATCACTGCTGTGGAACGTAAGATGGCGATTGCGGCGGTGAAAGCGATGGGATTGGTGGTCGCTGGGGTGGATATTTTACGCTCTAACCGTGGCCCTTTGATCCTTGAGGTGAATTCGGCGCCCGGTATTGAAGGGATTGAACAAACCACTGGGATTTCGGTGACTGAGCCCATTGTTGAATATATCGAGAAAATGGTCGCAGCCCGTAAAACCAACAGACCCATCATTGCCTAATGGATGATTGTGATAAGACAACGCCACCGTTTAAGGTGGCGTTTTTTTATGCTTAGGGCTTAGATGTTAGGCCTTAGGCCTTAGACGTAAGACCCTAAATGTTAGACCTTAGAGATCAAAGCTGTAGGAATAGCCGAGTACCAGTTTGGCATCATCATCGGTGAGGTCGGTATCAGAAACCATAAACGACACTGTGCCCATGCTGGTATCTGCGCTGAGTGTGACGTTATAGTCGGCATAGTTATCTTCACCAAACCAAGATTGCACAACATCACCGCTTGAGTAGCCATAGTGCACTGATAAGCTGAGTTTTTCAGTGAGAGGCACAGAGACAGTCGCGGCAAGATAGCTAAGATCTTTATTATCTAACGGATCGGCGGCGACATCGTCACCGGCATTGATGACATGGGAGTAACCCAGTTCAAGCCACTTCCAAGTCACTGCAGCATGGAGTTCACCAAAATCAATGCTGCCAGGAGCGTCTGGATAGGCGTAGTAGAGGTAGCCAAAGTCGTAGCTGATGTCTTCGGTAATACTGCCACCATAACCCGCGTAGAGATCCAGCTCGTAGCTCGTATCGTCACCAAAATCTACATTCGATGCCCAAGTGCCAGCATAGAAGCCAGAATCATGGCTGTAGTCAATCCCACCTTGGATTGCGACCGCATCTTTAGTTTGGGTCGCGCCGCGCCATAGGTAATTAGAGGTACCACCAATGTTGCCTGATACGGCTGCAAAGGCATTGCCAGCCAGTAACATTCCCGTCGATAAGGCCAAAACGCTGTACAGTGATTTCTTCATGCTCATCCCCTCGATTGACTTATTTATCGATTCACCAGTGGCACACTTAAGTAAGCAGTGGTCATTAGTGCATCTTGGTTTTTTTCTAAGAAGGGATTTGCTAATCACATGCCACTATTACAATTCTATGTAAAACAAGATATTAGAATATCAAGTGTTAATAAAATGTTTTTATTTGCCAGTTTATGGGGCAGAGGCGCACTCTTGTTGTGCAAAAAATATTCAGCGTTTCACTGGGATAGGGCAAAAAAAACGCCTCACAATGGAGGCGTTGTTTTGAATTTTCTAGCTTAGTTTACGCTGTCGCGTAGGGTCTTACCCGCTTTAAACTTAGGTACAGTCGCTTCAGCGATTTGAATTTCTTTACCTGTTTGTGGGTTACGGCCGGTGCGAGCTGCACGAGTCGCAGTTTCAAACGAACCGAAGCCTACGATGGAGATTTTGTCACCATTTTTCATTGATTCGGTAATGGCTGCTTCAAAAGACTTCAATGCGCGTGCGGCTTCTACTTTCGTTAGATCGGCATTTTCTGCAATTTTGGCGATAAGTTCAGTTTTGTTCATTTTTATTGTCTCTTCTTTCCGTAGATTTATTTGAAATAAGCGTGCCTAACATGCCATAAGGTTTAGCGCTTGGAAAGCCTTTTGCGTCTAAGGTGCCGCAGGATGTTCGGTAAAGCGCAGAATATTTGCTCAGTTCGTGACTTAAGTTTTATTCTGGTTTTATTCTTCTAACAGTTGATAGAGTAATTTTTTAACCAATTTGGGTTCAAAGGGTTTGTCACATAAGGCATTCACACCCGCTTGGGACACATTGCTGAGGTGGGTATCGTTGGCTTCGGAAGACACCATCAAGATGGGAATATGCGATTGTTGGCTTTCATTGCGGATATATTGAGTCAGCGCAAGGCCATCTACGCTTGGCATATTGTAGTCAGTGATCACTAAGTCAAACATATTGTTTTTCATCAACGCTATGGCCTGTGCACCATCTTCGGCCTCGGTAATCAGTTTCATCCCTAAGTTACCGATAGTGCGTTTAATAACGTTTCTTGCCATGCGGCTATCATCGACCACTAATACGCGCACATCCTGCACATCGAAATTACTGAGGTCGAGTTCATCGTGGCTGAGCAGATCGATTGTGGCATTTAAGGCTGTGGCTAAATGCTCGGCACTGAAGGGCTTAGGCAGGATAGCGACCACACCCGATTGGCGGAATATCTCAAGTTGCTCACGGCGACACTCGCTCGAGACCAGCATAAATTGAATATCTTTGCAGTCAGCGCTAGCCCTTAAGTAGCCTAAGAGATCGATGGCGGTGCCATCATCAAAATGCATGGCGCTGGCGATAAGATCGGGTTTGTGGCGAGCAATAATATCTTTAGCCGCTTCAATGTTTTCTGCGGTTTGAATGCTGAGAATGCCTTCCTGTTGTAAGCGTTGAATAATAATTCGACGCTGGATATCTGAAGGTTCTACCAAAAGAATGGAAAGTTCGCTGGGCGATAAATGGCTCATAGTCTACTTCAAGTTAAGAGTCGCAAGTATTTTATTGGGTCGCTAAACTACGCTATTAGTAACAGCTTAGCAACAAATGTCCATTACTGCGTTTGACGGGTCAAATAATGACTCGTGACCTTAGAAAATGCGATCCAATATTGCAGGAGTAAAATGACAATAATGCTTATCGTCAGCGGCAACATAGGAATATTGTGACCAGAAACAATCACTTTTACATCTTCAGGGGTTATACGATAGGCAATAATCGCTGTAATGCCTAGGGCGGAAAATCCTAAGGTTTGCATGCCGATATAAATCTTCAATACTAAGCTCGACCACGGCGTGCGCATCATTATGCCAACGAGCACGGGGAGTACGCCTAGGGTGAAGACATCAAAGGATTGCGTTGTCACAGCCCGTAAAAGTGCGGCAATGCTGAAGAGGCAATATAAAGAGATCAGTAGCATAAGACGTTTAGGCATAGATGTATGTGTAGACAGGTAGCTAAGAAGATGAGCAAGTGTAGGAAATGCCCTAATCCGAGTCCAGCATAACCTTAATATCGTGTAGAATATGCCTTTTTGCGAAAGGCTCTAATAGGTGAAGTTTATGACAGAAGTTGAGTTTTGGGGTTTAGTCACGCGAACGGAAGCGGCGCAATCACAGGAGTCTTTGACTCAAGCACTGAAGCAGAAACTCGCCGAACTGAGTAATGAAGAGTTAAAAGCCTTCGATAAAATCTTTGGTCAGCAGATGCGCCGGAGCTATTTGTGGTCGGTGTGGGGGGCGGCTTACATTATTACTGGCTGTGATTCTGAATATGCTTTTGCCGAATTCAGGTGTTTTTTGATTTCACTCGGCAAAGAAATCTACGATGGTGTAGTCAATCAGCCTGATACTTTAGCGCGTTTAGCCGCTTGGCCTGAGCGAGATGCCTATGCTTATCCTTTTGTGGATGAGTACGATCTTATTGCTGGGCAATTATACGAAGATAGAACCGGTGATGAGTTGCCCTTTATGCCATCGGGCAAGGCGACGCCCGTAGGGAAAAAATTTAGCACTAAGTCCAAGGATTTAAAGCAACAATACCCTGAGCTCAGCGCCCGTTTTCCATTTTAATCTTGGTCATCGCTTATTAGCGTAAGCAGGCATTGGTTGTGACATCGAAGGTCATGCCGTATTTAGGGCAGATGTCATTCATAAACTCATGTTCTTGCACGGTTAATTGCTGAGTAAAATCTTGCTTAAGCTGCTCAGTCATTTGGTTTTCAGCCGCATGTTGCGTCTTAGCCAATTTGCTAAAATGAGCGTTAACCGCCTGTTGTTGGCTGATGGTCAATGGCGCCGCATGGCTTGAAAGACTTATGCAAGTTCCGATCGTTAGCAGGGCTAGTAAAGCAAATTTATGTGAGTAAGAATTTGATAAGTTAGCTATTTTTAGGTTCATAGGTAAGCTCCAAGTTAAAAATTACGTTTAACACGTCAGTTCTAAATCGTGCATCCTTAGACGGTAAAGAAAACGAGTTGTACTGTGAGGGGCTTAGCTTATTGTATAAATATTGAACCTATGCTGAACGGTTAGTTAGCGCTCATTCTTCATTTCTTTGCATTGAAACCCTTGCTTGCGAGTATCGAACTGGCACATAGAACCACATTCCCAAGGTACATCGTCGTAAAAGGCCGATTGTTCGCGTGCAAAATCGCGGCAGGTCTCATAGCTATCAAAGTTATCCGTTTTTTTATACTTTCCAGAGTCATAGCCATGGTTATAGATAAAGGCTGACCAAGTTTTAGGGCCGGTATTTTTATCACTCGGGGAGATAAACCAAATCGCACTAACCACGCAGGTAAACAGGATAAGAATGAACACAGATACAACGGGGAATTTCATTTTTATTAAGTGAGCCATGTAAACAATAGCGGAAGGATAACGTTTTTTTTGTGGTTATGCGCGTAAAATGTTCACAAATTGATAACTATGCACTTACTTAGTGCAGTCTCGATACAAAGAGATACGTGTCAATTGTGGTTATCAGATAAAATTTACGTATTTATACAAAAGCTTACACAGCATTAGCTGTACTTATATCAGTTTTGCGTTAAGCTCTAGTTCAGGTTAGATTTTGTACTGTGGTTCTCAGAAAGTTATCTAGGCCTTGGAGGCAAACATGAAAATTCAGTCCCTTTTACTCGCAGGTGTATTAAGTTGCAGTGCGGCTTGGGCGGCCGATGAAGCGCCAGTGAATCCCGTCACCGAAGATGGGGTGGTTAAAATTGTTTGGCAAAGTCCTAAGGATTTTCGCGATATCAAATCATCGGGGGAAATCCAATCCCGCTATGAGAAGCGCTTATTTGAGACCTTAACAGAAAACATCAATAAAGAAGCGGCGAAGATTTTAAAGCCGAATCAAAAGCTTGAAATGACGATCACCGATGTTGATCTGGCGGGGGATATGCGCCCAACCTTTGGTGCGACCGCCAATGATTTACGCATTGTTAAAGAAATCTATCCACCGCGTATGACTTTTTCCTATCAAGTTTTGGAAAACGATAAAGTGATTATTGCGGGCGATGAAAAACTGTCGGATATGGGTTTCATGGATGGGATTAAATCTTTAACTGATAAACCTTTTATGTACGAAACCAAAATGTTGACTGATTGGTTAAAGAAGACGATTGCCCCACAACTTTAATCGTCAATCTTTCAATCGTTAAATCGGTCACTCAAGACTCAAGCACTGAGCGCTTGAGTTTCGATAGTAAGGTGATTTTCTAACAGGTAAAATCCGTTATTCGCGGATTTTGCCTGTTTTTTTGCCCGGGCACTTAAGGTCGACAGGCTGTGTTCATTGGCGTTAAAGGTCAGTGCTGGTGGCAAGATACCCACGCACAGGCTGATCAATTGATGGTAGCAGGCTTCGCCTTGTCTATCGTCGGCGAGCATCTCTTGCGCTTGCCAATGCTCGGCGCTGTAAAACAAATGCTTATGGGTTTCAAAGTCCGCTAGAATTCGTTGGCAACGGCTGATCATATGTTCACAGGTGCTGATAATCACAAAGTCATCGCCGCCCACATGGCCGATAAAGCAATTGTCACTTTTATATTTCAGTAACAGATTAGTCACTTCACAAATCACTTCATCGCCGCGACAAAAGCCATAAATATCGTTATAGGGCTTAAAGTTACATAAATCAAAATAGGCTAGATAAAAGTGTTTCTTTTGGATTTTAAGGCGTTTTAATTCCTCCTGAATGGGCACATTGCCCGGCAAGTCTGTCAGAGGATTTGCATGGCGGGCCATCTTAATTCTGTGCTCTGTGATCCTTTGCAGTAAATCTTTGGTGTGGCCTATGCCGAGCAGTTTGCCACGGCGAAGTATGATGAACTGCTGAGCGACCGTATTGGCCGTCTCTGAGGTCAGCAATTGGCTCACAGTAGATAAGGGTTCGTTGGCTTCAATTTGGATGACCTGCGGGTCCATCACTTCACTTACGGCATGATTCTCATGCAAGGCACGACCATAGGGCGTACTGAAAAGTTCGAGTAAGGTCGCGCGGCTGATAATCCCCAGCGGTAACTGATTATCGACCACAACCACTGCCTGCAGTGCGGGTTGCGAGCTAAAGGTGTCACTTAAAAATTTGAGTTTGAGTGTAGGCGCAACTGTGATGGCATTCGTGCACAGACTTTCGGCGGATTCGCTGTATCTAGGTTGAATCTGAGTATTGTTTGGCACTAAGGTCGCTTTCATCGCGCGGCAGGGGAGCACTTCTGGGCGACCAAGCAAATAGCCTTGGCAATAGACGATACCCAGTTGTTTGAGTACGGCTAATTCCTCTTGCGTTTCAATCCCTTCTGCTATCACTTTGCAGGTTAAGCTTTGGCATAACTCCACAATTGAGCGGACAAACTCTTGTTTGACGGGGGTCGAATCAATTTCATGGATAAAGTGGCGGTCGATTTTGACATAGTCGGGCGACAATTCTGACCAGAGTCTTAGGCCTGAATAACCCGCACCTAAGTCATCGATGGCCGTTAAAAAACCTTGGCTGCGATAATGATTCAAGCAAGATTTGAGTAAGTCGATATCATCGGCGGGATATTGCTCTGACAGCTCAATCACCACCTGCGATGGCGCTATGCCGAGTTGTTGCAATAGCTGTAAGGTCATGCCCTTGGGGTGCGCGGGATCTAATAATGCCTTGGGTGAAATATTGATAAACAGCTTGCCTTGAAACTGACGCAGCTTAAATTGCTCGAGTGAAATGCGCCGACAAAGGGTTTCTAACTCGCTTAACTTGCCTTCATGCTCTGCTGTCTGAAATAGCGGCACTGGAGAGTATAACGGGCTGTGTTCAGGGCCGCGGCTCAAGGCTTCAAAACCGTGGATTTTATGTTCTAATATATTGAAAATTGGCTGAAATAAGGGATTAATTGCCGATTTAGAAATTATCTTATCGAGCTCTTTAGCCAGATCTAAACTTGTCATTACGTCAGCCCTTTCGTCTATGTGAGCGGAGTCTATGACTTAGAAATGACAAAATGATGACAATTTTGAGGGAGCTTAGCGCTAGCTATGCGGGGGTTTTGAGTGGATAGCAGATGAAAAGAGCTGAAGGCTACTGGCGAGTTTCAGCTCTTCATCTAGGTTAGCTTTGTGTCTTAAAGGCCTGCAGCGTTTGCAGTAAAGCACCGAGCTGGCGCACATAGGTTTCAAGTTCTTTAGGATCGAGCGCCTCGTATTCTTCCATGCGAGTTAAGTCATCGACCAACTCTTGTACATAGGGCAGAAAACGATTACTCGAAGCGATAAAACCTTGTTCTGCCGTGAATATGCTGGTGAAGTTTCCATGGCCAGCTTTCTTTAGCTCATCTAACTTAGCGTCGGCGTCTATGGCTTGGCGATAGGCGATTTGAAGATTCTCTTTCAGTTGCTCTATAACCTTGGTATGTGGCATAACAGCGTCTCATTGCAAAATTTGCAGGAATTATAAGGGGCAAAGGATATGGCAACAAGCCAATGGCGATTAATTGCATCAATCTGTTTTCTGGCATTGACGGGTTGGAGCACCAAAGCGGTGAGTGCCGAAACCGATAAGCCGCCATTTTATCAAGTGCAATGGCAAGGAAAGAGCGCGTATCTACTGGGTTCGATTCATATTGGACGTGCCGATTTTTATCCTTTACCCACCCAAATTGAAACCGCGCTTGGCAAAGCGAAGGGCTTAGTCGTGGAAGTCGATATGAATAAAGCCGATATCAATGCCTTGCTGCGCCAATACGGCCGCGCCGATAAAACCAAAGGTTTAGATTGGCAGAGCCGAGATAAACAAACGGTTGAGAGCATGACGCCTTACTGCGCTGCCACGGCGAATGTTTGTCAGTCGATTCAATCCTTCGCGCCTTGGCTGCAAGCCACGCAAGTTAACTTAATACGTTATAACAACTTAGGTTACAGCACGGATTATGGCGTTGATATGCAGTTGATGGCCCGTCATGCGGCTTTACCTGTGTATCAGTTAGAAACCGCCGAGTCGCAATTTCAGTTATTAGCGTCCTTTGATAGCCAAGCGCAGTGGTCTATGGTGCGTGAGGCGATTAGTACGTCGGATACAGATCTTTTATCGTTAATTGCGGCTTGGCGTTCGGGTAATGAAGCTGAGCTTGATAGCATAATGCAGGAGCAAATGGGCGGCGAGGGCGACACTAAGATGCTAGAGAAAATCCTCTGGCGGCGAAACCATGTGATGGCCGACGGCATTATAAAGTTAATGGGCTCGACTGAAATAACTTCACCATTATTTGTGGTGGTTGGCGCGGGTCATGTGGTGGGCGATAAAAGTGTGGTGCAACTGCTAGAGCAAGCAGGCGCCAAAGTGAGCGCCTGCTGGAAACAGACTTGCGAGTAATCGCTTAGGACACAGGGTTTATAACCATGCGGGTTTAAACTGCGGGGCTTTGCCCTAAAAAGTGCACATATCGGCCGAGGGAAATGTAGGGCTCGCGTTGTGAATACTCGAGCTCCATTTGCAGCAGTTTTTGATAATCGAAATCCACTGGCTGACTCTTTTTCAAATAGTCGTGGATCACCCGCACGCCGGACTGGCTGATGAGTGACATTTGCCAGTCGCTAAACCACTCTTTAACCTCTTGAATATAAAGTGGGTGCGTGGGTGTTAGCCGCACTTTCTTTTTCACTTTTAAATCTGCGGCGACGTAATCGAAATTACCCGACACTAAGGCATGAAAACGCATGGCCTCTTTGTTGTAAAACATCAAAGAGAATATTCCCGCAGGTTTAAGCATAGTGAGTAGGCCCGCTACAGTGGGCTTAGCATCCGTTAACCATTCGACGACCGCATGGCACAATATGATATCGAAATAGCCATGGTGCTCGACTGACAGAGCTTGAATAGGCGCATGGATAAGCTGGATAGCTAATGGTTCAGGCGAGGCATCTATCTGCTCTTGCGCTTGCGCCAACATCTCCGCTGAGATATCGCACAGCACCACTTCGTGGCCGAGGCGGGCCAATTTTTGGCTAAAGTAACCAAAACCACCGCCTGCATCTAATACTCTGAGTTTTCTATTCCCCAGTTTTGCTAGCGCAGGTGCGAGGTCGCGCCACAGTACCGCGGCACGAATGTCGCCTTTAGGCGTACCATAAATGTTTTTCGCAAATTTTTGCGCGAGCTTGTCAAAATTCTTATCTTGCACGTGATAACTAGGTTAAAGAGAGTGGAACGATAGTGTGGCACAGACGTAAATTTTTCGCACTCAGGAGATGTTATTGCCGAGTCGAGATGGACAGATTTACATCGTGATATTTTAATCTATTGATTTTATTGGTAGTAATTATTCCTACTAAACTTAGGGATACACAGAACTCTGTCCTCTGGGTTATAATCACGCCGTTTTCGACAAACCTGACTCTATAGTTGTCCATTCGGTGAGTCAGCATCAGCCCTTATTAAGACGCAGCGTGGCCTGTTTTACACTCGTTATCAACTTGATTGAGCAGACGTTACTCGTCTGTGAGGGGTAATTTATGGCAATGCATTTATGTGCCAAGGGATAGTTAATTAAAAGGTACTCAGACTTGAATAATGCATATTGTGTTGAATTGAACGCGATGCCGTCGCTGTTTTCTCTTTATCGCAAGATCTTCTTTGGCCGTAAGCCGGGTTGGGATCAGCAACCGCTGCCCCATATTAAGGTGACCGCGCCGCATGTGACTGTGTCTGAAACTAAAGTAAGCCAATATGCGCAGGTGTGTGGTTTTCAATTTGACGGTAAAGTGCTGCCGCCAACCTATCTCTATGTGATGGCATTTCGCCTGCATGCGGTGATTTTTACCCACGACGGCATCACTTTCCCGCTGCTTGGGATGATCCACCTTAAGAACCGCATTCAAGTGTATCGCCCAGTGACGGTTGACGAGACTTTCTCCCTCGAGTGCGCCTTGACCACAAGCCGTGAGACTGATTCAGGCTTAGAGTTTGAATTTGTGTCTAAGGCGTTTGTGGGTGAAGAACTCGTTTGGGAATCGCTATCCACCTATTTATATCGTATCGATGTTGCTGGACGTCGGGTTCGTCCACCTAAAGCCATTGATATGGCGTGGGAAACGCCGCAAAGCTGGCGCTTGAGTGAAGATTTAGGCCGTCGTTATGCTAAGGCGTCTGGCGACTATAACCTGATCCACTTGCATCCTGTGCTCTCAAAGCGTTTTGGTTTTGATCGCGTGCTCGCCCATGGTATGTGGTCTAAGGCCCGTTGTTTGGCGGAGTTGATGCCAAGCATTGGCGATCGTCCATTTACTGTGGATGTGACCTTTAAACTGCCACTGTTGATGCCTGCTGATGTCGGGTTTGGCTATGAGCAGAACACCGATAATATGGTATTTGAATTACGTGACAGCAAAGGCCGCCGCCCGCATTTAAGTGGCGATGTGCAGTTTTAAGTCGCACTCAATAATGCATACAACAACGGCGCCTTCTGGCGCCGTTGTTGTTTATGGTTGTTGCGTTTGGGAGGTGAAAATTAAGGTACGCTGTGACCCATAGATGCCTGCCAAATACTGAACCATTGCTGGCGATCGAGCTGGATCTCATTGGAGGCAACGGCACTCTTGATCCGCTCGATATTGCCACTGCCGATAAGCGGCACGGGTCGGCTTGGTAGCATACGAACCCAGGCATAAATCACTTGGCTAATATCTTGAGTTCCCACTTGCTCGGCGATGAGCTTGAGGGTTTGATGCAAGCGAACCGCCTGTGGATTAGTGGTTTCAAAAATCTTTCCGCCGGCTAAGCACGACCAAGCCATAGGCCGAATACGACGTTGCTGACACAAATCGAGCGTACCGTCGTGTAGGGTGCTCATCGCTAGTGGCGAGAGTTCCACTTGATTGGTGACTAAAGGGGCATCTAAGCGCGATTGCAACAAGAAGAACTGTGCATTGGTGAAGTTCGATACGCCAAAATGCTGCACTTTACCTGCTTGCTTGAGGATCTTAAATGCCTCGGCGACCGCATCAGCGTCCATCAGGGGATCGGGTCTGTGGATCAGCAGCAGATCTAAATAATCGGTATTGAGCTGCTTAAGGGAATGCTCGACGCTGGCAATAATATGCTCACAGGAGGTGTCGTAGTGATTAACGTAGCGCTCAGGGCGGCAGGCAAACGCGGGTTTAATACCGCACTTACTGACCATTTGCATCTGTTGGCGCAGTGCAGGCTTTAAGGCTAATGCCTCGCCAAACAAGGTTTCGCATTGATATTGGCCATAAATATCAGCGTGATCCATGGTGGTCACGCCTAGTTCTAGGTATTGCTCAATCAGGCTAAGGCGCTGCATGGGCGTCATGTCCCAGCTTTCCATTCGCCAGAAACCAGCAACAAATTCAGAAAAAGTAAAATGGGACTCGCTCATGCTGTTCCTCTTTGGGACTGTGTGCTTTTGATTTATAGGGTGCAGGGCAAAATATTTGATGCAGATTAAGGAATCGCTCATTAACCCTTTCGATGGCTATATATCTTAAAGCCAATCACCTAATATCCGCCCTATTCAATGAGTGTTGTGCTTAGCAACCCCTCATACTAAACCAAAGCGTATCTGAAAGGGAGAAATCGACGCATGCTGACAGATATGGATATTTCGAGTCGCGCAAGCCTTAAAAACATCACCGAAATTGGCGCCGACTTAGGCCTGTTACCCGAAGAGATGATGCTATTTGGTCACACTAAAGCCAAGGTGGAGCTCAGTGTGTTGCAGCGTTTAGCGGGGCAACGCAAAGGTAAATTGATTATCGTCACCGCAGTTACGCCTACGCCCCACGGCGAAGGTAAAACGGTGACGAGCATTGGCTTAACACAATCGTTAAATGCCATAGGCCAAAAGGCCTGTGCTTGTATTCGCCAGCCTAGCATGGGACCTGTGTTTGGGGTGAAAGGCGGTGCTGCGGGTGGCGGTTATGCTCAAGTGGTGCCCATGCAGGAGATGAACTTACATCTCACGGGTGATATTAATGCCGTCAGCAGTGCCCACAATTTAGGGGCCGCGGCGATTGCGGCGCGGCTATTCCACGAGACGCGCTTAGGTAAAACAGAATTTGAAGCGCAATCTGAACAAGCGTTTTTGGCTATCGATCCCAACGAGATCCGCTGGCACCGAGTGGTCGATCATAATGATCGCTGCCTTAGACAAATTCATGTGGGCTTAGGTGATAATAACGGCCCAGAGTACGAATCCAGTTTTGATATTACCGCCGCCTCTGAGTTGATGGCGATTTTAGCCTTAAGTCATGATTTGGCGGATATGCGGTCGCGGATCGGTCGTTTAGTGCTGGCCTTAAATACCCAAGGGCAAGTGATTACCGCCGAAGACTTAGGTGTCGCTGGGGCGATGACGGCCATCATGGCCGATGCGATAAAACCGACGTTAATGCAGACCTTAAATGGCTCGCCTTGTCTGATCCATTCGGGCCCTTTTGCCAATATTGCCCACGGTAACTCGTCGATCATTGCCGATGATATCGCCCTTAGGCTGGCGGACTTTGTGGTGACTGAAGGCGGTTTCGGCTCGGATATGGGCTTTGAAAAGTTCTGTAATATCAAGGTGCGTCAATCGGGTCAGGCGCCAGCCGCCGCGGTGTTGGTGACGACTTTAAAAGCGCTGAAGGCCAATAGTGGCTTGGCAACTGAGGTGGATAGCAATGTATCAAATATCCATGTGCCAAACATCAGTGCGACAAATATCAATGCCCCAGAGCAGGCTCGACTCGAAGCAGGCTTTGCAAATTTAAACTGGCATATCAACAATGTGGCGCGTTATGGCATTCCTGTGGTGGTTGCTATTAACCGTTTCGCCACTGATTCCGATGCTGAGTTGCAATGGCTAATCGAAGCTGTCAACGCGAGTGCTGCCTTTGGCTGTGAAATTAGCGATGCCTTCATCCAAGGGGAAGCGGGCGCTATCGCCTTAGCACAAACTGTGGTTCGCGCCGCTGAAACTGAAAGTCAGTTCAAACTGTTATATCCAGATGAAGCGTCATTAGAGGCTAAGTTATCCACCTTAGCCGAAGTGGGTTATGGCGCTGCAGGCGTGAGTCTTTCTATCGAGGCGAAACAGCAGGCACAGCAACTGACCGCGCTTGGCTATGGACATTTGCCTTTGTGTATGGCCAAAACGCCGTTATCCATTAGCCACGATCCTAGCTTAAAGGGTGTACCTAAGGATTTTGTGGTGCCAGTGCGAGAGTTAGTGTTACATGCGGGGGCGGGATTTATAACTGCCTTAGTGGGTAATGTGATGACTATGCCAGGCCTTGGGCTTAAACCGGGATACTTGAAAATCGATATTGATGCCAAAGGTGAGATAGTCGGTTTAGGCTAACGTTTAGATTCAAAACTAACATTTCAATGAAAACTCACGCTTAGATGCAAAAGCGCTGCAGAGATAAAAAAGGGCGAGCTTGCTGCTACGCCCTTTGACTCTGATTTAACGTGCTTATACTGGTTTAACGCTTTAGCTGGTTTTAACGTTTTAGCGCTGGTTTTAGAAAGGTTACTTCGTGGTTTGATAGATATGCACATCGCGCTGCGGGAACGGAATGCTGATCCCTTCGGCGTCGAATCGCATTTTCACTTCACGGGTAATGTCCCAATACACTTCCCAATAATCTTCCGGTTTCGCCCAAGGGCGCACGATAAAGTCGACCGAAGACTCACCCAGCAGATGCAGTTTAATCGTTGGCGCTGGCAGTGCCTGTACTTTGGGATGCGCCTCGACGATGGATTTGAGAATCGCTTCAGCATGTTCGATATTGTCGCTGTAACCAATACCAAATGTCATATCCACTCGACGTTGGTGCTCGGCCGTGATGTTGTTAATAGTGTCGCCCCAAATCTTATTGTTAGGAATAATAAGACGTTGGTTATCCATGGTTTTAATCGTAGTCGAGACGAGACTCATGTGGCTTACTCGACCCGTGACACCAGCAGCGTTGATCAAATCACCCACATCGTAGGGACGATAAATTAAGATCATCATGCCAGAGGCAAAATTCGACAGGGTATCTTGCAGTGCAAAACCAATAATCACCCCCGCAATACCAAAGCCTGCGAGTAGCGGCCCAAGTTCGATCCCAAGCTGGGATAGGGCGACCAAGAGTCCTATGGTAAAGACGGCTTTGCCTGATAGCGACGTGAAGAAGTCTTGTAATAACTTGCTCAAATTCAACTTAGAATTGCTAACGGTATTCTTCACTATCTGTTTGGCTAACTTGCCGGCGAGACCCGCGATAATTAAGATCAAGCAGAATACAAACAACTTAAACACGACGGTAGGGCCATGATTTATCGCTTGTTCCTGCGCCGTGTTCAGCCACTGCTCGACTAAGCTCGAGGCCACATCAAAGCTCAATACGTCCTGAGTAATATCGCCTGACACACTAAACAAGGTCTTTTTCAGCGCGGCGGTATCTTGGCCTAAAGCATCGAGTAAGTTGATGTCGATATTTAAGCTTTGGCTATTTTGGGCCAAGCGTTCCTTTAGCATCATCACATGGCTAGTTTGCGCCGACGTGACATCTTTACCGGCATTGGTTGCGGTATCGACCGCAGCTTGCAGTTGCTGCTGAGTGTAAGTCACTAAGCTTTCAAGCATATCTGCACGCGCAATCAAAATTTGCAGCAGGGACTTTTGTGCTTCGCTAATATCTTGGCCAACCTGTTCGAGCCAATTGAGTGTCTCGAGTTGCTGTTTGTAATAGGTGTCTTTGTCTAATTCGCGCTTAGAGATATCGAGCAGAATCGCATCATCTGTACCCGAGCCTAGTTGCAGCTCCAATTTATCAATGTTGTCATCGATATAGGTATCAATCTGTTGGATGTAGTTCAATTGCCCTTGGATTAATGGCTGCAGAAAAGCACTGTCGATCGGCGTTGCTTCGAGCAAATCTTTAATCTTATTACGTAACTGTAACGTTTTGTTTTGAATGCGATATTCGACAATCGTTTTCAACTCACCTTTGGCATATTTCAGCTTATGGATATCGGTATCGATAGCTTGTTGCAACATAGCCAGTTCGGCTTTGACCGCCACAGGTGTGGTTGATGTACTTTCGATTGCCGCGACAGGTTCGGCTTGCGCTGGGGATGAGAGACTTAATAATGGGATAAACAGGGCAAACACTAGAGCGAGGTAGCGATGCATAGGTGTGATCTTAAATAGAAATATGTCTGAGTATGATAGTGGCTGCCGGATTGACTGTAAAACGTCGTCGAGTGAAATTTGCTTCGGAGCTAAGTTTTTTTGCCGCGGGGGTTTGCTTTAGGGCTCGTGGTTTTATCCGCATTTTCGACAAGATTAGCCTTTTATCAGTATTTGCAGGCCGCACTCTGGCAGGGATCTGGTAAACTTGCGCATCGCTATTTAGGAATCGTGTTTTCATGTTGTGTTCCCATTGTAATCAGTACATCAAGGTCAGTGACATCACCCAACAAAGAGGCAAAGGCTTCGACGCCCAAGTGCGTTGTCCCTACTGCACCGCTTGGTTAGGCCGTAGCCCAACATTGGCTAAGCTTAAGTTATTAGGCTTTTATTTGAGTGTGTTTACAGCGGGATACAGTTATTTCGATGCCTCAGTGCGGCACTTTGCGATCCCTGTGATGATTTTTTCGCTGATGTTGTTGTTCGTGAGTCACTTTATGGACCAAGTGATCACCATTGAAGCGCCGGAACCCGTCGATGATAGTGACCAAAGACAGAAGTACCGATAACAAAGCAATAAGACAATCTGCTGAGGCAGAAATGATTCGAGCGCCTATAGTGGGCGCTCAAGGTATAGCGAAAAAGGAGTTTACCCAGGCGAATTACCGCCACAGAGTGTGACTCCAGGTTTACTGAACGACTTGTTCTTGGGCCGCTAAGGAATGCTCAACGTAATAAATTCCACCAAATATCACCACGCTGAAAATCACTATCCCTAAGATAAGCCCTAAGTTTTCACGAAAAAATGCTAGCATGAGAGTTGCCTTTTGGTGGTTAAAAACGGACGCCATATCGAGCTCAATTTCGCCGTTGTGCTCGCTGACATAAAAACTAAATACACTATAGTTACACTCACTTAAGCTAATCTTAAATGTACTCTTTTACCAGCACTCCCGTAAGGTTTCGCCGTTATGTACGAGGCAAGTTGCTGCTAAGATTACCCTGCTCAAATATCTTGTAACCTTTTGCAAAGTAATTACCTTATTGCAACTTGCTATGGCCCTGACATAGACTTATGCAACTTTTTAACTATGGGGACGACTGAGTGAGACTTAAACGTCACATTAGACGCACGATTTCGATATGGCTTTCGGCCATCTTGATATTGCTGTCTTTTGCCGCCTCAGCCCATAGTGTGACCCATCTTGACGATGGGGCTAAGACCCACTGTACCCTGTGCTTCCATCAGCACCAGCTTAACAAGATTCTATTGACCCAACCGCTGACGTTCAATTTAGGCGTGCAGCATTTCGATGTGGTCGAATTTGTTTTACCCCCCTCCATTTCTGAACACGTCAGTGTTTATCGCAGTCGTGCGCCACCTGCCACTCTCTAAATCAACTCAAACATTTTAACTTATTGTATTTCTTGATGACTTTATATTAGTCGTCGAGTGCTAGTTGTATTTTGGAGATATCATGACTGTTTTAAATACCCGAATTTCTTTGGTGGCTTTGGCGTGTGCGTTTGTTTCGCCTAGCCTATTGGCTGAAGATTCGAGCCTCACGAACCCAGCGATCAGTGCCGTATTAAATGGTTACTATCAAACGGGTGAGCGTCCATTAGCCGAGAGCCCAGATGGCTTTGGTTTAGGTGAGACCGAGCTGGCCCTGAGCGCCAATATCGATGATATGTTTTACGGTAAAGTCACAGCTGTGGTTGAGATGCATGACGGTGACACTGAGCTGAATCTTGAAGAAGCCTTCATTCAAACCATGGCGATGCCTGCGGGCTTTTCTATCCGCGGCGGTCGTTTCCTATCGGACATTGGTTACCTCAATAACCAACATTTACACACAGATTCTTTCACCGACCGTCCAGTGGTTTACCGTGCATTCTTAGGCGGCCATTATTTTGATGATGGTATACGTTTCAACTACGTAGCGCCGACTGACTTGTATTGGACTATGGGCGTTGAAGCCTTTAAGGGCGACAGTTTACGTGCCGCCGATGAGCATGGTGAGCGTGAGTTTAAGAAGGTCGGCGTTTATACCTTGTACTCAAAAATCGGTGGCGACATCGGCGATAACAGCTCATGGCAAGCGGGTTTAAGTTACCTGCGTAACGAGAATGGCCAAGTGACCGCCCATGAAGAAGGCGAACATGAAGATGAGCATGACCATGGTGATGAGCACGCAGGTCATAGCCACGCCGCATCTTACACAGGTAAAAATACCTATGGTGCTGATTTTGTTTATAAGTGGGCGCCTAACGGTAACTACAAATATCAAAATCTTACTGTGAGCGGCGAGTATTATCGGGTGAGCGATTTTACCCCTGTCGATCTACATCCTGAGGATGCGCCGAGCCAAGATTACCACCAAGGTTGGTATCTGAGCAGTGTGTACCAATTCACGCCGAGCTGGTCAGCGGGTGTGCGTTATGGTGAAGCGGATACGCAAGAGCTCCATGGCGATCATTTCCATGGGCAGAAGTTGAAAGAATTTGAGGTGAGTTTGGCTTGGCATTCTAGCCATTTCTCGACGGTTCGTTTCCAGTATACCAATCAAAAGGGTACTAACTTCGACGGAATTGAAGACGATAACATCTTCACAATTCAATACATTATGTCTCTGGGGGCTCACGGTGCGCATCAATTCTAATTTAGCTATATTGGCCGCAGTGGCCTTATCTGTCACTTATACCGGTTTGGCCCACGCCGAACTAAACGTGTTTGCCTGTGAACCTGAATATGCAGCATTAGCGAAGGAGCTGGCTCCTACGGCGAGCATCTATTCGGCAACAACGGCATTGCAGGACCCGCACCAAGTGCAGGCGCGTCCGAGCTTGATCGCCAAAATGCGTCAGGCGGATCTTGTGGTCTGCGCCGGTGCCGAGCTTGAAGTGGGTTGGTTGCCTATGCTGCAAATGAAGTCGGCAAACGCGAATGTGCGCTCGACCGATCAAGGCTTATTTTTCGCCGCCGATCAAATCGAGACCTTAGATAAGCTGGCCAGTGTCGATCGCAGTATGGGTGATGTTCATGCCCAAGGTAATCCACATATCCATTTCGACCCGACGCGTCTGTTAAAAGTCGCCACGGCACTGAGTGCTAAGCTGACTCAGTTAGATCCTGCTGGCGCGGCCGATTATCAAAAGTCACTGGCAGATTTTACCACTCGCTGGCAAGCCGCAGTCCCGCGTTGGGAAGAGCAAGCTAAGGGATTACAAGGTAAAAAAGTGATCGCTTACCACTCAAGCTTCAGATACTTATTCAACTGGATTGGTATCGAGCAAGTGGCGGATTTAGAGCCTAAACCGGGTTTAGCTCCGACTAGCGGCCACTTAGCGAGTCTGCTGACGCGCGCCGAACAAGGGGATATTCTGGCGGTGGTCGTGGCCTCTTATCAGGACGAGCGCGGTGCAAAATGGCTGGGTGAAAAAGCGAACTTGCCCGTGGTGATGTTGCCTATGTCTGTGGGTGGCAATGATAAGAGCCAAGATTTATTTAGCCTTTATGACAGCGTGATTTCCCTCTTAAATGGAGTGAAATAAACCTATGTTTGATCTTGAACTGATGTCGATTCTGTTGCCTGCATTGGCAGCGGGGATCTTAGTGTTGTCGACGCATATTGTACTTGGAAGACAAGTACTTAAGCGTGGCATCATCTTTATCGATTTAGCGATAGCGCAAGTTGCCGCCTTAGGCGCGATTGTCGCTCACATGGACCACAGGTTAGAAGACATGCCGTTTGCTAATGTGTGGATGCCAGCGCTGTTTGCCCTCGCGGGCGCAGGGTTTATTGCTTGGTTATCTAAGCGGATGGCGGGTGAGTTGGAGGCAATGATCGGCTGCTTTTATGTGTTGTCTGCGGTAGCGGCTATGTTGCTGCTGGCGAACGACCCACACGGCGCCGAGCTGTTAAAGCAATTGATGTCAGGTCAGATCCTGTGGGTGAGCTGGTCACAACTGATTTTGCCGGCAGTGGTGTATTCACTGGTGTTATTGGCGATATTCCTGCGTCCCCAGATGTTGGATGGTGCAGGGTTTTATCTGCTATTTGCGCTGGTCATTACCTTGTCGGTGGAATTAGTGGGCGTTTATCTGGTGTTCAGTACCTTGATATTGCCCGCTTTAGCACTGAACAAGTACCGCGGTAAAGGTCGGTTATTTTACGCTTACCTCGTCGGTTTGTTGGGTTATGTTCTAGGATTAGTCCTGTCGGCGACGTTAGATCTACCCAGCGGTGCGGCGATAGTCGCGACTTTGGCCGTGAGCGCCTTAGTCATCCGTTTTGTGTTAGCTAAAGTTGCGCCTCAGGCAGCGGGATCTGAAATCCTGCCAAAACACCACGCTTAGATAAATATTGATATAAAAGCCCATCTATACACTGGATTTTCAGTATATCGATGGGCTTTTTTGCTTGCTTGTTAGCAAGTCAGCTTACAGATGTAAACAATATATTGAGTCCAAAAGCCATGGTGGATATACTGTCGCCACTTTTATAGTCGGAGTAAATCGTGCTTTTAATCGTCAGATCAATGCTGTTGGCGGTGTCATTGTTGCTTGCCTTTATTTTTGGTGGCTTAGTGTGTTTATTAAGACCTCGGCACCGCGACAATGTACATATGTTCGCCAAGATCTTCTCATCGGTCGCTCCGATCCTTGGGATCAAAGTGATTGTACGTCGACATAAAGATGTGCAGGATGGCCCCTATATTTTCCTCGCAAATCATCAGAATAACTTCGATCTTTTCACTCACACGACAGCGGTACCTAAAGGGACTGTGAGTTTGGGCAAGAAGAGTTTGGCGTGGATGCCATTATTCGGTCAAATTTATTGGTTGTCAGGGAATATTCTGATCGACCGCAAAAACCGTCATAGTGCCTTTGATACTATGGCGAAAACCGTGGAAAAAATTAAGCAGAAGAATTTGTCTGTGTGGATTTTTCCTGAAGGGACACGTTCTCGTGGGCGCGGTTTGTTACCTTTTAAAGCGGGCGCTTTCCATACTGCGATTGCGGCGGGAGTACCTGTTGTGCCGGTATTGGCCTCGTGCCAAAGCCACATTAAGCTAAATCGCTGGAATAACGGTGTAGTCATTATCGATATGATGGCACCTGTGCCGACAGCTGGTTTAGATAAAGCCGATGTGAAAAACTTTTCTGCGCAAATCCATGCCAGCATGTCGGCGAGATTTGCTGAGATAAATCAAGAGGCGGCAGCACTTATGGGTAAAACTCTCGCGAGTGATGACGTATAATATACCCAAGCTACCTGAAGATACGAGTTTCAGAGCGCCTAGGGTGCTTCAATTCAAGGTGCATCAATGAAAGAATGTCGGTCACCTTTTGAATTGATGCAACACGGAAATGGAGTGCCCTAGGCGCTCCGTCCCGGCGGGTTTTAACGCACTTTATGCTGAGTTGGTTATTTTTAACTTAGCCCGCTAGGTCTGCAAATAACCGCCTTGCCTAAAGTGCGTTAAATTCCCGCTGAATCCTGCATCTTCAGGTTGTTTGGGTATAATGCCAATTTGAGCCAGATTTACCTTAACGGAGACAAATCCATGTCTATTGAAAGTCAGTTAAAAGCCCAACTTGCAGAGAATCGTGACATAGTGCAAGCCCTGCTTGACGATGGCTCAGAGCCTGATGCGGAATATATTATTGAGCATCACTTTTCATCGACCAATTTCGATCGTCTCGAAAAAGCCGCAGTAGATGCCTTTAAATTAGGTTTTGAGGTGAATGACGCTGAAGAAATGGAACTGGAAGATGGTTCAATTATTTTCTGTTTCGATGCTGTCGCGCACCACAAACTAGAAGTTGAATTACTGGATAAAGCCGCAGAACAACTGCTGCAATTAGCAGTAAAACAGAAAGTGGAATATGACGGTTGGGGCACCTATTTCGTCGGTGATGAAATGGATGACGAAGAAGATGAAGACGACGAAGAAGATGATGGTTTCCCTCATTAATTCGTACGTAAATATCTAATCTGTACCGTTTTAAATAAAAATGCCCATCTATGATGGGCATTTTTATTGGGTGAATATGTTAGTCTTGGGTCGTTTTGTTCACACTGGTACTGGTATGCAAAACGCTGCAATTACGACCTTTTTGCTTGGCTTCGTACAGCGCTTTATCGGAGCAAGAAATCCAGCTTGAGCTGCTGGTGATGTGGGAACCAATTTCGCACACACCTAAACTCACAGTCACAGAGATCTTCAGGCTTTCATACAGAATGACGGATGCGGCGATTTTTTCCCTGAGTCGCTCGGTGAAATACATGGCATCGGCGCCGCTGGTTTTGGGCAATACGACTGCAAATTCTTCGCCGCCATAACGTCCGGCGCAATCGGTCTCACGCAGGGATTGGCTGAGTAAGTGGGCGATATGCTGGATCACTTTATCACCCGCAACATGACCATAGCTGTCGTTGATATGTTTAAAGTTATCGATATCTATCATCACTAAACTTGCCATGCCTGAGTAGCGGGCATATATGTCGTACTCATGATCTAAACATTCTTGCCAATGGCGACGGTTATGCAGCTGAGTCAGGCCATCGGTTTGGCTTAGGCGCTCGAGTTGCTCGTTGGCTGCTTTAAGTTGTAACTTGTTGATGGCGATATCAGTCACGTCATAAATAATCACGCTGATATGGGTCACTTGTCCCGTGAGCGATGCCAGTGGCAACAAGGTCACGTTTTGGTACATGTAGTCAGCACGGCCAGTGATCGGGCGGTAGTTTTTAAATTGGAAAACGTACGGCCGTTGTTCCCAGCTAATAAATGCACGGTTTTTAAGCATAAAAACCGATTCCATTTTCTGCTTTAACCAAGTGGCGGGCAGATCGGGGAAGCGGGTAAACAGGTTTTGACCTTTGATCGAATTAGGGGAAACACCGCTGTGATTCTCCATAAAACCGTTCCACAGCTGGATATTGTAATGGCGATCTAATACCACTAATCCCACCTCTATGGTTTGCACCATATCGATGAGCCAGTGTAGTTCGTTCATTGCGCTTTGGTCATTTGACATAGGATAAAATCCAACTGGTTAATCGAGTAAATAGCCGAGTTTATAGCTAAGCGTGGGGATGGAATCCTCGGTGAAGAGCAGTAACAAATCGCATTGAATATTATGATCTTCAATCCGATAGTTGATCTCCATAGCCAAAGTTCGCTGCCATTTCTCTGAATTATCATGGATCAGATCGTTAACCGTGCAGTGCCGTCCTAGCACGACAGGGTGAGCCTGACTAAATTTCATGTCGAGCTGTTCAGAAATGCCGTTAAGGAAAGCGCCGATCAGCACGTTTCCGGTATCGATCAGGACTTCTATCTCAGTATTTTTATCTTCAGGATTGGCTAATCCCATCAGCTTGGCCATGTCCTTAAAGCTGGAATCATGGAACAAGAGCAGGGCTTCACCCGCAATCCCCGCCCCAATAAAACCTTGGCAAAGTGCCGATACGGTCGAGCTTTCTTCCGTGGCTTTGAGTGCCATGGTCAACTCACTCACCTCAAGCACGTTCACATTGGGGATGGGCAGTAACACGAATACATCGAGTAACTTTGCTAACAGATCGGCGGCGCGTCCCATGGCGACGTTGGCTATTTCTTGGCAAGCGTCACGCATGTCGACTTTGATCATCGGGACTTCGTCGGCGATATCTTTCTGCGTCAGGGTTAGGATGCCGTAATCTTGCAAAATGTTGCTGATGGCATCGGCGCTAACGGGTTTTTGAATAAAATCTAATGCGCCTAAGGCTTTGACTCGCTCGTGAGCTTTGATTTGAATGTCGCCAGAGACCACAATGATCAGCGCGGGGAGATCCTGCTGCTGCACAGTTTGCAGTACTTCATAACCGTCCATCACTGGCATGTTGAGATCGAGAAACACCACTTCGCCTTTTCCGGCTCGGATAGCATCAAGGCCTTCGGCACCATTGGTCGCATAAGTTATTTCCACATCCCACTCTTTTGGGAGCGTGCGGGCCATTTGCTTACGCGCCATGGCGGAATCGTCACAGATGAGTACAGATATTGACATGCTGACTAGTGATCCTTATTTGCCCATTAATTGAAGATAACACTTATTTTTCAGGTCCGACTGACGAATTGCGTTCTTCGGGCAAGTCTGATTTATATCTTCTAGATGTAACTTATAGATATTATTGATTAATTTCGTTTTTTTTGCTGACATTAAAATTTGACTCATTAATGAATCATATGATGCAAAATCTTAAATCGAGCTGGCTAATTTTTAGCAAATAACAAGGATGTAGCGCATAAAAAAGGACGATAGAGTCCATTTGTTTGCGGCTTTATCCTTAGCGGCAAGTACAGTGTTACATAAGTGTCGATGTTGGCGGCGAGGTAACTTCATTGCCGAGTTCGATAAGACTATCTCATCGAAAGATACATTAGGATTACCGCACGTAGTGGCGACAGCCTAACATAAGTTGCCTTCAGTCCATGTTTGAATTGGCAATATTTTGACTCAAGTCAAAAAACAGGCTCATGTTATATCTTTTAGTGAATTATTCCAAACGTGTTAACATTTATTCTGGACTGACCAGTAACGGAATATTTCATGAGTGGCCAAAGTGTACAAATCAAAATCGATGATGGCATCGCCTATGTGTTGCTTAATCGTCCTGAAAAAATGAATGCGATTAATTATTTAATGTTTAGTGAGCTCGACCGTGCGATTAAAAAGATCAAATCCAATCGTGGGGTGCGAGTGGTGATCCTCTCCGGGGCGGGTGGCAATTTTAGCTCAGGGCTCGATGTCAAAAGCGTGATGTCGGCACCCATGCAGGCGGTAAAATTACTGTTTAAGGGCTTACCGGGGAATGCGAACTTAGCACAGCGGGTGTCATTAGGTTGGCAAAACTTGCCCGTGCCTGTGATTGCCGTACTTGAGGGTTGTTGCTACGGCGGCGGTATGCAAATCGCTTTGGGCGCAGATGTGCGCATTGCCAGCCATGACTGTAAGTTATCGATTATGGAAGCAAAATGGGGACTCGTGCCCGATATGGCGGGGTTGGTCGCGTTAAGGCAAATCATGCCTAAGGATCAAGCCATGCTGCTGAGCCTGACGGCCAAAGTGCTTGAGAGCAATGAAGCGCAGGCCTTAGGACTCGTGACGCAAGTGAGCGAGACGCCGATGGAAGTGGCTCAACAATTGGCGCAGCAACTGATGCAAACCTCACCGGATGCAGCAGCGGCCATCAAACTCAGCATTAACCGTAGTTGGACGGCTTCGGTGCGGAGTCTGCTTTGCCGTGAGTCGATTAGTCAGATTCGGTTATTGTTAGGCAAAAATTGCAAGATAGCGGCGGCGCGTCAGCTGAAAGATCCGCAGAAACCCTATCAAGATCGCCAGTCGGGTTGGTAGTGCTATTTGGCTCGAATTAGTTGGAATCGTGGCGTTTACTGCGCGCCGCTCATGCGGGCTGCAAAGCCTTTAATCGCATTTAAGCAATTCTGCCACGCGCTCTCGTTGTCTAAATTGAGCGCTAAGCGGGTTTGGCGATAGTTAGGGCTTTCTAAGGTTACGGCTAAAACCTTACGGTTAGCGGCCGTTTCTAATGAGGCGGGGTGACCGTCTGGCGATTGGATATCTAAAATCGGTAAGGTGAGTTTCGCCAGTTGTTCCGCGAGTGCTTGATTGAGCTTTTCGTCCTCACGATAGGGATTGATGACGATTAGCACATCGGGATCGGCAATTTTCTTCTGACTTAATAGGCTAATCAATAATCCTGCGCTTTGGTCGGCGGTGATCAAAATGCGTTTGCCCGCATAATCTGCGCCGACTGCATCTAACTGCGACATGCTTTGGACCAGAAAGTCTTCCTGATCTTGCAGATGTTTGCTGTTATCTTCGGGCTTGATTTTAGGGCTAGGTTTGTTGGACGGTGAACTTAATTGCGCGGCGCCGGGTGAGGTAACTTCGGTGGCGGCGGTGGCAAAATTGGCCGCAGGCAGCTCAGTTGGCGGGGTTAAACTTAAGCTGGCCCAACCGGCAGGATTGATATTACGACGCACAAACGCCATCAGTCCCGGCGCGTCTGCTGTGCCGTTGGTGGCGGGCAGAATGATTGCCGCACCGAGTTTCTTTTTCCCTTCCCATGGCCGTACTAACAAATCGTAGGGCTGATTGTCTATGGTGATTTGTTTGACTTCATTCTCGGGTAAATAGCGGTTATTTAATTTTTTAGCACTGACTTCAGCTGGCGTTGGCGCAGCTGTTGCTGGGTCTGCCGCGCGGGAAGAGATGGTAGTGAAACCAAGTAGGAGGCAAAAGAGAAGTGAAATAATGCGTGCCATAGAATTGATAACCACCTGTGTAGTCTCATAAATTCATCAGTGCTTGAGTATAACCTGAACAATTACCAAAAAGTGAACTTTCCTCGCCAAAGGGTCATGCCTCATCATTTCGGATAACCAAGTCAGTTGAAGTGACGCCGCTGAGCATCAAAAGCCGCTTATTATAGAAAACCACTTTGAATCGAAAGCTAAAGGGCATAAAAAAGCCCAGCGCTTTGGCTGGGCTAATTGATGGAAACCTGTGGTTTCGCTCGGGCCTATACGTGGCTAACGAGCACCATACGGATCGCATCGAGTTGTAACTGGCTGGCATCCAGATAAGTGTTTAACTCTTGCATCTGATTGCGCAGGTATTCCAATTCTTCCTCACGGATATTGGGGTTCACCGCCTTGAGTGACTCTAAACGACTTAGCTCTGCGCTCAGTTGCTGAGTCATTTTCTCTCTGGCTTGGGCGACCATTTCATCCACAACCACTTGAGCATATTCCTCACCCTTAGCAAATAACGGATGCAGAATTGGCTGAGATGCGGTGACTAACTTGCCGCCAATGTGACGATTCACCGCGCTCAATTGCTTATCGAAACTGGCGTAATCCACTTTAGCCGACAGGTCGTTACCATTTTTATCCAGCAACACGCGAATGGGTGTCGGTGGTAAATAACGATACAACTGGCTCGACTTAGGTGCAGAAGCATCGGCCATGTAGATGAGTTCTAAGAATAAGGTACCTGCAGGCAGGGCTTTATTCTTCAGAATCGCGACGCTGGTGGTGCCGGTTTCTGAACCTGTGATCAGATCTAGCCCCGTTTGTACCAGTGGGTGCTCTTGGGTGATCAGCGCAATATCATCGCGAGATAACGCTGTGTCACGGTCGAAGGTCACAGTCACGCCATCTTCTGGCAAGCCAGGGTAGGTTGGGAACATCATGTGTTCGCTTGGACGCAGAATGATCGAGTTTTCACCCTTATCTTCTTGATCGACACCGATAATATCCCACAGACGTATCACTGAACCGATCAAATGGGTATCACCATCATTCTGGGCGAGGCGCTGGACGATAGCCATTGCCTTCTCGCCGCCGTGTGAGTTGATTTCCAGCAGCTTGTCGCGGCCTTGCTCCATGGCGTGCTTGAGTTCTTTATAACGGCTCTGGGTGTGATTGAGCAGGTTTGTCAGCTCGTCGCTGTCATCAACCACAAGCACGTTTAACAGATCTTCGGCAAATTCACTGTAAAGCACATGGCCACTCGGACAAGTCAGTTCGAAGGCATTTAGCCCTTGGTGATACCACTGCATCAAACGTTCTTGGGCGGTGTCTTCAAGGTACGGCAAGTGAATTTGGATATCATTTTTCTGGCCGATACGATCTAAACGACCGATGCGCTGTTCCAATAGATCTGGGTTTAGCGGCAGATCGAATAGTACTAAGTGACTGGCAAACTGGAAGTTACGGCCTTCAGAACCAATTTCAGAACAGATCAACGCCTGTGCGCCGCCTTCCTCTTGGGCAAAGTAAGCGCCGGCTTTATCGCGCTCGATAATCGACATGCCTTCGTGGAATACCGTCGCTTGAATCCCTTCGCGAGTGCGCAGGGCTTCTTCTAAGCTAAGGGCTGTTTCCGCTTGGCTGGCGATGATCAGCACTTTTTTGCTGCGGTGTGATTTTAAGAACTCAATTAACCAATCCACACGGGGATCGAACTTCCACCAACTGGCGCTGTTATCTTCAAATTCTTGATACAGTTTTTCAGGACTCAGGGCTTGCGCCGCTTTCGCCTCTAATGACTTGTGTCCGCCCATCATGCCGCTGACGCGTGCGGCAGTTTGATATTGATCTGGCATGGCGTGTGGGTAAGCGTTAAAGAAACGCTTTGGAAAGCCTTTTACTGAGGCGCGACTGTTGCGGTACAAGACGCGGCCAGTACCGTGACGGTCGAGTAATTCTTGCAGTAATTCGCTGCGGGCGGCTTGCTGTACTTCAGCATCAATGCCGTCGGCTTGGATTAAACGAATACTTGGGCTGATGTCTTTCTCGCCCAGTAATTCGGTCAAGCTGTTGATGGCGGCGTCGGGTAATTTAGCGTTGCCAGCCAAGGCTTCGGCGGCAATGGCGACGTCTTTATAGCTGTCTTCTTCGGCTAGGAAGGCATCGTAATCGTAGAAACGATCCGGATCGAGCAGACGCAAACGGGCGAAGTGACTTTCATGGCCAAGTTGATCCGGCGTTGCGGTTAACAGTAAAACGCCTGGGATCACTTCGCTTAATGCTTCAACCACTTGATAAGCGCGGCTTGGCGCTTCTTCGGTCCATTCTAAGTGGTGTGCTTCGTCAACCACTAACAGATCCCAATCGGCATCAAGGGCTTGATCGAGACGTTTTTTCTTACGCAGTAATTCGAGTGAACAAATCACTAATTGTTCTGTATAGAAAGGATTGTCGTGATCGGCATAGGCTTCCACACAACGGTCTTCATCGAATACCGAAAAGCGCAGATTAAAGCGGCGCAGCATTTCCACTAACCACTGATGGCGCAGAGTATCGGGCACGATAATCAGGATGCGTTCGGCGCGGCCAGTCAGCAGTTGTTGGTGAATAATCAGACCCGCTTCAATGGTTTTACCTAAGCCCACTTCGTCGGCCAGCAGTACACGCGGCGCATAGCGACGACCGACTTCATGGGCAATCCACATTTGATGCGGAATAAGCCCAACACGTGGACCTTGCAGACCAAGCAAATCCGATGAGGCCAGTTTGTGGCGCAACATTTGGCACTGATAACGCACACCAAAACGGTCGAGGCGATCGATTTGGCCGGCGAATAAACGGTCTTGGGGTTTATTGAAACGAATATTGTGGTTCAGCAGGGTTTCACGCAGGGTAACTTGCTCGCCTGTCTCACTGTGAATGCCGTGATAGATCACTATCCCGTCTTTCTCGGTCAACTCGCTGACCGCAAGGCTCCAGCCTTCATGGCTTTCAACCGAATCGCCGGGATTGTATATAACGCGTGTCAGAGGGGCTTCTGCTCGGGAGAACATGCGATTCTCACCCGTGGCAGGGAATAAAACAGTGACCATACGGCCTTCTACTTGAACCACAGTTCCTAAACCAAGCTCTGACTCGGTATCACTTATCCAACGTTGACCTAAGGCGAACGGCATCTTAAATTCTCATTTCTAGGCGGACTCTAACAAAGGGCGCGTATGTTATACCAATACTCGTGATATTTAAATCGCCCTCTCACCCGTTAGAGCCTAATTCCCAGAGTGCTAGATTACAAATTGTACAAGCGACAAAATTGTCGTGCCAGTACATGAAATTGTCACGCTAATGTCACATCCGCGGTTATACACTGCCTCGAGTCTGTATGGTAAACAATGGTGCTGTATTGTTATCTCGTGAGTTTGGTGCCAATATCAACTTAAGGTTTAAGTGCAAGTAAAGTGCTATCGACTTGAACCTTATGATCATTCTTTGCCATAAGCTTTGCCAGTAATAGGAGTTGGGTAACTTTTATTGAGACTCAAAAGTTTGTTTAAACTTTAATGAAGCACTCTGGAGGCGCCATGGAACAAGACGACAGAAAGTTGTTTGTACTGGATACCAATGTGTTACTACATGAACCTTTGGCGATCTATTCGTTTAAAGAGCACGATGTGGTCATTCCGATGACAGTGCTAGAAGAGTTGGACCAGATTAAAGATCGAAAGAGTGATGTGAGTCGGGATGCTAGAGTTGCCATCAGGGCATTGGAAGATACCCTAGGTGGTGAAACCACCCCAGAGCAGATTATCAATGGTGTCCCTTTGCCCAGCCGAGAGGGTCATGCCGATGCGGTCGGTTCGCTCTCCATCTTCCCTGACCACCTTGTCGATTTTACCTTAGGCGCCCTGCCGGGAGATGGAAACGACAATCGCATTATCAACACCGCCCTACATCTGCAAAACCTGCATCAACCCCGTACCGTTGTTTTAGTCACCAAAGATATCAATATGCGCCTCAAAGCCAAGGGCGCGGGCATTCAATTGGTTGAAGATTATCGAACTGACCAGTTGATCGATGATATTCGCTTCCTCAGCAAAGGTTTTTACCAGTTCGAAGGTAATTTTTGGGAGCACTTGAACAAGGTCTCCACCGAGCGCCACGGTAGACACACAGTGCATGAAGTGCCGCTCAAAGATCTTGAAAATGATAAGTTTTACATCAACCAATACCTTATCGACACTGAGTCTGATTTTTGCGGTCGCGTTACCGAGCGCACAGACACCCATCTGCACATTTTAGATCTTGGTCGTGAGCGAGTGAAAAACCTCGAAGCGTGGGGCGTTAAACCTAAAAACGTCTATCAAGGCATGGCGCTGCAAGCATTGCTCGATCCCGATATCGATCTGGTGATCTTAACTGGCCCCGCCGGTTGCGGTAAAACCTTGCTCGCCATGGCCGCGGCATTGGAACTGGTGGTCGAGCGTAATCGCTACGACAAAGTGATCGTCACCCGTAACACCCCAGAAATCGCCGAATCTATCGGCTTCTTGCCCGGCACCGAAGAGGAGAAGATGATGCCGTGGCTGGCCGCCATTACTGATACGCTCGAAGTGCTACACAAGAATGATGTTAATCCCACCGGCAGCATGAACTACATCATGGAGAAGGCTAACATTCAGTTTAAGTCGATTAACTTTATGCGTGGGCGTTCGATCCAAAACTCCATCGTGCTACTGGATGAATGTCAAAACCTTACCGCCTCGCAGATCAAAACCATGATCACCCGTATGGGCGAGGGCACAAAGCTGATTTGTTGCGGTAACTTAGCGCAAATCGACTCTAACTACTTAACCGCAGTAACCTCAGGTTTAACCTACATTGTTGAACGTTTTAAAGACTTTGAAGGCAGCGCCAACGTGTATCTAAATGGTGTGGTGCGTTCACGCTTAGCGGAATACGCCGAAGAGCATCTCTAAAGAGAGTCGGTTTAATTTAGCGTAATAACAAGGCCTCAGATATTGAGGCCTTACTTTTAGGAAGTAGAAGATTTTTAATCGACTTATCAGTGGTATGAGTAGCCTTTATCTGACAATTATTTTATGTGATTGGCAGTTCCTTCCTGCTACTATATGGAGCTCATAGCTTTTGCCGCCGTTGGCTGAAATCAAGCGCTGCAATCAAGGGTAGTGGATGAAATCGAGTGAGCCGGATCTGCAACTAAAATCGCCGATCCAGAAGAACTACAACCGTGCCGTTTTTTATACGTACATCGGCGTTATCGTCATGTCTTTGTTGACCGCATGGATGTTTTTCGACCGCCAAAAAGCCCAGCAGATGGAACAGCGTGAAGAACAGGTTCAGCGCCATGTTCTGCAAATCGATTTGTTACTCGAGTCGAGTATTAGAGCGGTAAAAAGCTTACGCAACGTCGCCGTGGATCATTTGCGCTTAGGCGAACTCGTGCGTAAAGAACGCTTACCTCAATACGGTAAATTCAACGAAAGCGGCCAGTATTTTACCTTAGAACCTAGCTACGCCCAGAGCGGTGAGCCTTTTACCAACATGGGTAGGATCACTGGCGCAGGTTCCCTCGATGGCCGCAGTGACAAGTTCTATCAAGAGCTTGAGATGTTGTTTGAGCTGTCGCTGTCATTCCCCGTCGCCAAAGAAGCCGCGCCGAAAGCCTCGGCAATTTATTACCTGTCAAAACGTAGGATCATGTCCTACTTCCCTTGGTCGAATGACGATCAACGTTTTAGGGACGAATTACTCAACAAGAAACAGTTTCAATACGCCACCCCGGCAATGAACCCGCAGCGCAGTGTGTTTTGGAGCGAAGCCTATGTCGACTCCACGGGCAAAGGCTTATTGACCACTTTAGGTGTGCCCGTTTATTTGGACGATGAGTTCATTGGCTCAATTAACTTAGACATGACGCTTGCCTCGTTAGCACGGCAAATTCGGGTCTACTTTAAGATGCCGGGCACAGTGATTTTACTCGACCAACAGAACAATATTTTATCCCACAGCGATTTTGATAGCTCAGACATCAATCGGGTTTATCACATCAGCCAACGTATTCCCTCTGAGCTGCATTCTTTGCCTGAGTCGGAATTGTTCGATGCCCACGACGGCATCATCCGCAACGGCTATTACATTCACTCGGTTGCACTGCATAACGCGCCATGGCGTTTACTGTATTTGCAGGATGAAGACGACCTATTCCAAGACTCGTGGGAAAAACTGCAGCTGACCTTTATTTTAGTGGTTATCGCCCTGTCTGTGTTGGTGACCATAGTGCATTGGCAGACGCGTCGATCTTTTGTGAGCCCTGCCTCGCGACTACTGTCGCACCTTGAGGGCTGCTCGCAAGAGCCGCGTAAGCCACCGGAGAAAATCACCCGCGGCTGGGAACCTTGGTTCTTGCTGGTGAGTCGGATTTTTGAGGAAAACAAACAATATACCCACCATTTAGCGGAGCAGAATAAGCGGCTCGATAAGCTAGTGGCGCGGCGTACTGAACGCTTAAAAGACACCACAGAGCGGCGTGAACGCGAATATGCGCTGCTGCGATCTTTGCTTGACTCTATTCCAGAAGCCATTGTTTTTAAGGACAAAGAAGGCAACTATTTAGGTTGTAACAAGGCGGCTGAGCGCATGCTGGGTTACACTGAGAGCGAGATGATAGGTTTATCATCTGAGGATCTGACCTCGCCAGAAATGGGCATCCGTATCCGCGCCGAAGACGAACAAGTCTTAAAAGATCGCACGCCGCTGCGCTACCAAGAAAAGGTCGAGCTTGCGGGCAAACCTGTGCTGCTCGATACTCTTAAACTGCCTTTCTATAATCGCCGCGGCGAACTGCAGGGCCTGATTGCCGTGTGGCGTGATGTGACGCGCGAATACGAGTCCGCCGAACAATTGCGCCTGTCCGAAGAGCGTTATCACTTAGCTATGGATGCGGTGGAGGATGGCCTGTGGGATTGGTATTTAGACTCTGAACAGATCATTTGTAACCCAGCGTATTATTCTATGCTGGGTTATAAAACCAATGAATTCCCCGCTCTTGTGTCGACGATTGATGAATTATCCCATCCCGACGATCGGATTCGCGTCGAGGAATACCGAGCTCAGTATCTCGCGGACCCTGTCGGCGCTTACGAAATCGAATTCCGTATGTTAGGTAAAAATGGCGGCTATCACTGGGTGTTATCCCGTGGCCGTGTGGTGGAGTTCACCGCCGAAGGTCAGCCTAAGCGTATGCTCGGTACCCATAAGGATATTACCCGCCATAAGAGTAACGAAGTGGCGCTTTTGGAAGCCAAGCAAGACGCCGAATTAGCTAACCTCTACAAGAGTGAATTCTTGGCCAACATGAGCCATGAGATCCGCACGCCGATGAATGCCATTATCGGTATGTTGCAGTTGGCACAGCGCACTTCGTTAACGGCGCAGCAGAAAGATTACCTCGAAAAAGCCGGTTTCTCGGCGCAATCGCTGCTGAGGATCATCAACGATATTCTCGACTTCTCTAAAATTGAGGCGGGTAAGTTGGAGCTTGAGCGGGTGCCATTCCCGCTGGATAAAGTGCTCGATCACGCCCTCGATCTCAATGCGCTCAAGGCACAGGAGCAGGGCGTTGAGTTACTCTTGTATGCCCCAGTGACTGCGGGACTCATTCTTAAGGGCGATCCACTGCGTTTGGGCCAAGTGCTGATTAACTTGCTATCGAATGCGGTGAAATTTACCCAATCTGGCGAAATTGAGCTGGGTTGTGAAGATGTCGGCGAGCGTGATCATCGCATTACCCTGAAGTTCTGGGTGCGCGATACCGGTATCGGCATAGGTAAAGATCAGCAGGATAAGTTGTTTGATGCCTTCGCCCAAGCCGACGGTTCGACCACCCGTAAATACGGTGGCACGGGCTTAGGTTTATCGATCAGTAAGCATCTGGTGTCTATGATGGGCGGTAAGATGCAAGTGCAGAGTGAGCTTGGGGTCGGCAGTACCTTTAGCTTTACTATCAGTTTTGAGATTGCCGAAGCCGCTAAGATTGAGCCTTTGGTCGTGCCAGAAAAACTCAATAGCCTACGCACCTTAGTCGTTGACGATAACCCGACTGCACTGCAAATTTATTCGACCTTGATGCGAGATTTCCACTTCGAAGTCGATACTGCCGCTAGCGGCGCCGAAGCACTTTATAAACTGTCGCGGGCACCAATCGATCTGCTATTGCTCGACTGGATGATGCCAGAAATGGACGGCAGCGATGTGGTCAGCGCCATAGATACTATGGTCGCCGAAGGCCGCTTAGCGAAACGACCAGTGATTATTATGATGACGGCCTATGCGGCAGAGCCTTTGCAGCATGAAGTCGATAGTGCCAATGTGTTTGCCGTCCTGCAAAAACCCTTCAAGGCATCGAGTCTGTTCGATGAGATCATTGCCGCCTTTGCCGATGAGCCGAGATTGAATGTGGTTCAGCCTATGGTTGAAGTCCAAGTTGAAGACGGAGAACACACAGGTTTAGTGCTGCTGGTGGAAGATAATTTTATCAATCAGCAAGTGGCGACTGAACTCCTTAAAAGTGCAGGCTATGAAGTGGTGCTGGCCGGCAATGGCCAAGTGGCGCTGGATACCATCGACTCGCGGCCGTTTGATGCTGTGTTGATGGATATTCAAATGCCAGTGATGGACGGGTTAACGGCCGCAAGGGCATTGCGTGAGCGTTTTAGTGCCGATGAACTGCCTATTATTGCCATGACTGCCCATGCCATGTCGGGCGATAGGGAAAAGAGTTTAGCGGCGGGGATGAATGCCCACATTACTAAACCCATAGTGCTCAACGAATTATTTGAAACATTAAATCACTGGATCAAACACAAGAATCAGCATCAGAATCGTTAATTTATTTGCTCGGGGCCAGTGATGGCCTCGCATTATTTACTTTTAATCAATCGCTTGAGATAAGCAGTCATCAAAGATGCCAATGACTTATTAAGGTAAATAACGCAGCCAGCCGTATCAGGAGGAAAGATGAAACCCCAAAGTTTAGCCTTAGCCTTATCCATAGTGCTGTTAGGATTTCCCACCGTTACCGTCGCAGCAGCCGCGCCTAGCGCCAAGATCATTAAGCAAAGCCAAGAGGCGAAAGGGTTTCTTAATCTCTATTACGAGGAGTCTCAGGGAGAGTTATACCTTGAGGTCAATCGCTTAAATCAGCCTTTTCTCTTGGTCACTAGTTTGCCGCAGGGCGTAGGTTCGAACGACCTTGGTCTCGATCGCGGCCAACTGGGTCAGACCCGCATGGTGCAGTTTGAGCGCCAAGGCCCCTATATTTTACTCAAGCAACTCAATACCCAATATCGTGCGAATACCACTGACGCCGCCGAGCAAAGAGCGGTTGCAGAAGCCTTTGCCGATTCTGTGTTATGGCAGGGTAAAGTGATTGATGGCAAGCCCGATCTGGTGGCGATCAACGATCTGGTGCTCAATGATTTACACGGTGTCGCTTCCGTATTGCAACAGACAGAGCAGGGCAATTATCGGCTGGATCTGAGCCGTTCTGTCATTCTACCCAAAGGGATAAAATCCTTTGAGAAAAACGCCGATGTGGATGTGCAACTCACCTTTAAAGGCGATGTCGCAGGCACACAGGTCGCACAGGTAACCCCCGACGGCACCTTAATGTCGGTGCGGATGCGTTATTCCTTTGTTGAGCTTCCCGATACTGATTACCAGCCGCGGGCTTATCATCCTATGAGCGGCTATTTGTCCGATGAGTATCAAGACTATGCGACGCCCTTTGACCAACCTTTAGTGCAGCGTTTTATCCTGCGCCACCGTTTACAGAAAGTGCATCCTGGCCCAGCGCCAAGCGAAGTCGTTAAACCTATTACTTATTATCTCGATCCCGGTGTGCCAGAGCCGATACGTTCGGCCTTGCTCGATGGCGCGCGCTGGTGGGAGACGGCTTTTACTCGCGCCGGATTTATCAACGGCTTTAAAGTTGAGTTATTGCCGGTAGATGCCGATCCGCAGGATATTCGCTACAACATGATCCAATGGGTGCATAGGGCGACGCGGGGTTGGTCCTATGGCGCTGCACTGACCGATCCTCGCACCGGTGAAATCATTAAGGGTCAAGTCACGCTCGGCAGCTTGCGTGTGCGGCAGGATTACTTGATTGCCAAAGGCTTAACCGCAGGCTGGCAGGATAGAGTGGCGGCCGAGAAAGCGGCGACAGCCTTATCGCTGGCGCGTATTCGCCAACTGGCCGCCCATGAAGTTGGCCATACCTTAGGGCTTGATCATAACTTTGCCGCTTCGACCAATCAGGATGCCTCTGTGATGGATTATCCCCATCCGAAAATCCTACTAAAGGGCAATGATATTGATATTTCAGCACCTTACACTACAGGTGTTGGCCCTTGGGATGATTTTGCTATCGCCTATGGTTATAGCGATCAAGGTGATGCCCGTACCCAACAAGCACTGCAAGTCGACTTACTGGCCGATGTGGCGAAACGTGGCTTACGTTATATCGGTGAGGCCGATTCTCGCCAAAAGGATGCGAGTCAGGCCTATGCCAGTTTGTGGGATAGTGGTGACGATCCGATCGACCAGTTGGGTAAGCTCGACAAAATTCGCATTAAGGCGATTGCGGGATTCTCCAGTGCGGCCTTGTTACCTAATGAGCCACTGGGCGAGCTAGCCGATGCCTTTGCGCCAATTTATTTGCTGACGCGTTATCAAATCGATGCGGTTGCTAAGTTTATTGGCGGCACTGACTATAACTATCAATCCATAGGTGAAGGCAGCCGCTGGAGCTATATTGCGCCGCAATTGCAGTTAACGGGTTTAGACGCACTGCTTAAAACTTTAGATGCGGCGAGTTTAACTGTGCCGCAATCCTTGCTCGACAGTTTAGTGCCAAAGGCGGGGAATTATCATGCTACGCGGGAATCCTTCGACTCAGGTTTAGGCGCAATTAACGATCCTCTCGGTATGGCTGAAGTATTTAGCCGTCATACTGTTAGCTTGCTATTGATGCCTAAACGTTTGAACCGTGTCAGCCAAGCATCCATGGCAGATAGCGAGCAGTTATCGGTGACAACATTACTCGATAAGTTATTCGCGGCGACCTTGTATCAAGAGGACAAGCTTGGGCTGGTCGAAGGCGTGTGGATGCGAGTGAACGCTGTGGTGATTGATGAAGTGCTGGCAACGCTGCACAATCCTCAAACCTCACCAGAGGTGAGGGCTGCGATCAACGATCGCGCTCAGTTTGTGATTAAGCAATTGAAAGCGAAGTCGAATCGAGCGAATGCAAGTCTTGCGGCCCATTATACTTGGTTGCAACAGGGTCTGGCTGCGGGCTTAACCGATGCTAAGGTTAAGCTGATCCCTAAGCCGTTAAGCTTACCGCCGGGATCACCGATTTAATCTGATGAATATAGGCGCCATTAGGCGCCTATTTCTTTTGGATTTTTCGGATAAAAGTGATCGGCTTTACGCTCTAGATGGGTAAAGCGGCGGGTGTTTTTGTAGGGCAGTTTCATAAAGCCCGACACGCCGTGGCCTTGGATTTTGCCGACATGATGCAAGATGCGATCGAGACTGGCGCGAAATGCCGCCTGCTTACGTGGGTTGAGCAGCTTCAAGTAACTGTGGATCTTTAAGTGATTCGGCAGCGCCTCAAAAATGATGCAGCCTGTGTGGTGAATTTGGTTGATGCGGGCTAATTCTTCCATGATCTCCACCGGCAATTCGAGGTTTTCGTCGGGATCTTTACCGTCTTCAAAGTAAGAGTGTAATCGTGACTTGTCTTCTAAGGTGGGCACATCACCGACTTCAAAGGGCAATTGCAGATCGGCGCTGGCGACAAACGGCTCGCTGATATCTGTTCGCTCGATATGCAGCGTGTCTTTGGCGTTAAAGAAACAGGCCTTAAACACCCCGATACGTTTAATTCCCCGAGCGAGATCTACCATATTGTTGACCGCAATAATTAAGGCACTTTTTTGTTTTGCATCGTAAATCGCAAGATTGGAGTCGATAAACACGCCGGTTTCTTGCCAGTGGATCGCGAGACCGCCCACGATTGGATATTGCGCTAACCGACCCACGGCGGCGATAAAACCTTTTTCGGTGTCGCCCATGCCCGCGAGGAAGTTGCGGTAATATTTTTCGAGCTGAATATCATCCATCTTAGCGATAGGATCTTGGGCGTTATGTTCCTTCAAAAAGGACTTACGCGAACTGTAGCTGACGGTTTCAACATCTTTGTCGCGGGATTGTACCCATACAGGAATTTCACCCTGTAACTCAGCTTTGGGCAGTTCTGGTAAATGCAGTCTGTGGCTGTGGCGCATACTTTTTAAAAAGTAATCGCCGGCAATGTTGCGCTGCTCAGGATCTGTGCTGAGCATGCCCTCTAAGGTGCGGGCTAATTCCATTGGTAAGCCAATGCTGGTGGGCGAGATAACTTGTGCGCCGAAGCGGCTTGCTTGCCCTGAGGCAAGGGCATACAGAGTTGCGGCAACGCCTTGTTCGTCAAAGCGCGGGCTGGAGAGTGCCCCATTGAGTTGCTCTTCGCCGATAAAGTACACATCGCCCATACGGGCGTTGGTATGTTGTTGATCGCTCGACATTAACGCCATCACATTGTCTTCGACCGGCTTGTTATATTCATCTCGCTGGGCAAACACCGCCGATCCCCAATCGATCAACGATAAGTGTTGTTGTTCAATGTCGTAAACCAGATTAGAAGGTTTGATATCGCCGTGCACTAAAGGCTTGCCCGTGCGCAGGTAATACAAGATATCGGCGAGTTGGCGGGCGATGCTCATGACCATAGCTGTGGGCAGGGCGCCCATACGGCGGCAAAGTTGGTCGAGATCTTCGCCTTTTGCCCGCTCCATCACAAGTATGCCTTGCTTGCCGACTCGCTCAAATTTGATCGCGCCCGGCACATTGGGATGCTTGAGTAAGGACAGCATAAAGGCTTCTTCTTCGAGCCTATCTTGAATATGTTGCGGCAGATTAATCCGCGAGAACTTAAACACATGGGCATCGCCCGCTTGATTGATACCCGCAAACACGAAACCGTAGGCGCCTTTGCCGACCAATTCGATATCGGTATAACCTAACTTGCTCAGCTGCTGTTTACAGAGGCGGATCCACGCCTTGTGTTTACGGGCATCATTGGCTTTGAGCAAGTAAATGGATTGCTCTTCAGAAATATAAAAATGCTGCAGTTGAGGTGTTTGCAAATTGTGCTCCTTGTTTTGTTCATTTAACCAGTAAGCGGGGGCGATAATCAAATAGCGGCTGGCTTTATTTTAGGATTCAGAGCGGCATTAGTGATCAGCGTCAGGCGCGGCTTACCTAACCGATCATTTCGTCACTGACTTTGACTTACATCAAGTTAAATCCTCGCGACTATAGGTAATCTTTGGACATGAGATGGAATCAGTTTTTGTTAATTAACCCACAGACAAAGTGCAGCTAAGGAGGGCATATGCCCACCCAATATAAAGCCTTGTTGATCGAGCTATTGGAATATCCGCGTAAGCGAATTTTGCAGTCAATGGAAGTGACCCATTGCCCACATGCGGTATTTTTTAATGATAGCGACGAGCAATGTTTAACTTGTCATCAGGGCATGGAATGTATCTGGATGAACCAGAACGACGAGCTGGTGGCCGTGAACGAAAAATCGATTGCCGAGTTAAAACAGCAGTTGTTGATCGCCGTGGATTTTGTTGACTCATCGTTAAGCCCGCACCATTTATCACGCCGTCAATGTCAGTGTGATAACTGTGTTTGGCTGCGTAAAGTGCAAGCCACGTTAGATCAGTAAGTGAGTCTTTACATTGCTGAGTTTGTCGAATGGCAGGCAGCTTTGCATCCGCTTTAAAATGTCATTAGAGTAAGGACAACTTTAGCGAATAGAGATACACCCATGGAACCCGGTTTTTGGCATGAAAAGTGGCACCAGCAACAAATAGGTTTTCATCAGCAAGACATCAATCCTTTCCTCGTTAAGTATTGGCAGCAGCTTAGATTACCCGCAAATACCAAGGTTTTTGTGCCCTTATGCGGTAAGTCGCTAGATATGTGCTTCTTGGCCGAACAGGGGCATCAGGTCATAGGTTGTGAATTGAATGAATTGGCGGTGCAGCAATTTTTCAGCGATAACCAACTCGAGATGTCGCAAACGACCGTGGGTGAACACCAGCATTATCAAACCGAACAGATCAGTTTGTATCAGGGTGATATTTTCACCTTACCTAAGGTTACCACTCAAGAAGTGACAGCATTTTATGATCGCGCGGCGTTGATCGCATGGCCAGAAAGTATGCGTGCCCAATATGCCAAGCAGTTAGCGAGCTTATTACCTAGTGGCTGTGTCGGTTTATTAGTGACCTTAGATTATCCGCAGGAAGCCTTAATTGGCCCACCTTTCGCCGTATCCCCAACCTGGGTTGAACAGCATCTGAGTGATGACTTTGATATTGAATTATTAGCCTCCCAAGACGTGTTGGCCGACAATCCCCGCTTTATTAAAAAAGCCGTGCCTTGGCTTAATGAAGCCGCCTATTTGTTGAAACGTAAGTAGGATTGACTCGAAAGTGGATCTGCAACCCCATTGAATGATCAGTAGTATTAGAGTTCAGTGGGGACTTGTCATTAAAACATCATATCTAAAATCTAAACTGGCAAGATTATTTAAGGCAAAGTGACGCTCTAAACTGGCAAAACTATTTAAGACGAAGTGGCGGATAGAAGGCTTTGTTGTCGCGGGACTTTTTTGGATTGAGTTTGCTTGAGCTGGATTGAGTTTGCTTGAGTCAGCGTGGTTTTAGCTTGTCGGAAGTGTGTTCGTTAGCGAGTTCCCCTTACCACCCTATTCGCGATTGAATTTACGCGACTTCGTAATAATTAGGCTCACGCTCTAATTGATTCTGGATGATCTGCACCGCCATTCTTGCACACTTGCCACATTGATCGGCAACACCTAAGCGCTTTTTCACGTCAGCAAGCGAGCTATCGCCCTGGCTTACGGCATTTTTAATTTGCGTATCGGTGATCGCATGGCAAAGACAAACGTACATATATTAGTCTCCAAAGGAATTGCGCTAATTCTAAATGAAAACGCTTATCAAATGCAATCATGATTTTTTGAGTGATTTTCATACATTAACGTTTTTGTTACATGGCGCACGTTTTTATCGTCTATGCTAGATGTGTTTTAGCATTAAATTGCTTGGCAATTTTAGAAGTAGGTTCAGGAATACAGAGTCAGGGTGATGATGCCTCACGGATGGATAACTCATGGATGAATAACGAAGAATTAATCAAAGATCCATAAGGTTTCATGAGAACTAATCTACCAGTTACACAGCGAGAATATGATTATCCAGCGGATTGGATTTTATTGTCGACCACGGACACTCAAAGTCATATTACCTACGCCAACCAATCTTTTTGTACCGTTGCCGGTTTTGAACTCGATGCCATGTTAGGTAAGCCCCACAACATGGTGCGTCATCCAGATATGCCTCCCCATGCGTTTGAAGATATGTGGCGCTGCATCAAAAAAGGCGAGCCTTGGAAAGGAATAGTGAAAAATCGCTGCGCCAATGGCGATCACTATTGGGTTGATGCCTATGTCTCACCCATTTCAGTTAATGGCAAAGTCGTCGAGTTTCAATCTGTACGCACTAAACCCACCCGCGAGCAGGTTAAGCGTGCAGAAACGGCTTATGCAGAATTGAACAAAAATGGCAGCGTCAGCGCGTTAAAACGTACAGTGAGCATGCCCACCAAATTGCTGTTATTAGCATTACTTGCCATGCTGCCGATGCTTTACCTTGCTTTGCAAATTGGCTTAATGGGCTTTATTGCTCTAGCGATTAGCATTCTGGTATTGCTGGTGGGCGGTAATCTGGTGCTGAGTCGTTATTATGCTATCGTGGCTAAGGCAAAGCATATCTACGATAACCCTTTGATGGCACATATTTACAGTGGAAACTCTGATGATCTTGGCGCGATTGATTTAGCGCTGCAAATGCAGAATTCTGAGCTTAAGTCGATTCTGGGGCGTGCATCGGATTCCTGTTATAACGTGTCAGAACAGGCCAAAATTTCTGCCGCCAAGGGCAAACAAATCCAGAGTACCAGTCAGGCTCAACTGTCTGAAATAGAACAAGTTGCTACGGCGATGCAGGAGATGACCGCCACATTAGGTGATATGTCTTCCAATTGTGCCGATGCCGCCAGTGCCACGCAAATGGCATCCGCTGAAACCATCAATGGCGATAAAACGGTGTCGAGCACCATTAGCTCGATTCAAGCTATGGCGGAGCAACTGCAACAAACGTCGAAGGTTATTACTGAGTTAGAAGCCCACAGTAAAGATATCGGCACTGTGCTAGATGTGATTCAGAGTATTGCGGGTCAGACGAATTTATTGGCATTAAATGCCGCGATTGAAGCGGCGCGTGCGGGTGAGCAAGGTCGTGGCTTCGCTGTTGTTGCTGACGAAGTACGGGCGCTGGCACAACGTACTCACGATGCCACAAAAGAAATCCACAGTATGATTAATCTGTTGCAGCAGGGGACGAATAAAGCTGTTATCAGTATGCAGCAAGGCGTGGTTGCCGCTTCCGAATGTATTTCAACGGCGGATTTAGCGGGTACGGCATTACGTACGATTCGTGAGGCCATTTCGACCATTACCGATATGACGCACCATATTGCCAGCGCGGTTGAAGAGCAATCGAGTGTGGCAAATGAGATGAATCGCAGCGTGGTGAATGTGTCGCAATTTACCCATTCTAGCCATCAACTTGGCAGTGAAATGGTCGGCTTGAACGACGAAGTGACTCGCGAGATGGATTCTCACTCAGTCTTGGTTGATCAATTCTTAAAGCGCAGCTTTAGGATGTAATCACCTAAAACTTAAGATAAAAAGGCAATAGTCTGACTATTGCCTTTGCTTTTTCTGCTCTCTGCATCAATTCCTGAGCGCTAACTCAATAGCCCTTACTAAAGTCGATTCGATTCTGCAGTGGCTCACCGCTAATGTAGCGGCGATAGTTTTGGCTAAAAATCTCGACGATTTGTGCGGGATGGCTTGGCGCAGAAATATGCGGCGTGATGATGGCATTTTCCCGCTCCCAAATGGGATGGCTATTGGGCAAAGGTTCTTGAGCAAAAACATCGAGAATCGCTTGTTGAGTAGGTTTAGTGATAAGCTGGACATTAAGCGCATCGAGATCGAGTGCATCACCGCGGCCGACGTTAAACAGCACTGCATCATCTTTTAGCTTGCCTAAGGTTTCAGCGTTAAGCAGGTTCTGGGTTGCCGGAGTGCTGGGCAGTAAATTGACCACCACATCGGCTTGCATCAACGTCTGGGCTAAATTGGCCATCGCTTCGATGGCATCAAAACCTTCAACTGTATTACCACTACGATTGATCCCTGTGACATGCATGCCAAAGTGTTTTGCGGTTTGCGCTAGATGCTGGGCAATTGAGCCAGTACCGAGTAAGAGTAATCGCATTCCCTGTAAACTTGTGTGACGTATGGGGGGGTGAACTTGCCACTGTTTTTGCTGTTGCTGCTGGCGATAAAAACCATGACCACGGATATGCGCGAGTAAGTAACTGAACACAAACTCACTCATCAGCGGGCCGAAAATGCCTTTAATATTGGTAAGTTGATAGTCTTTTCTGCCCCTTAAGCTCATCAGAGCATCTATGCCTGCAAAGCTTGATTGTAACCATTGCAGATTTTTAGCATGGGGTAATAGGGGCGCGGCGAGTTTAGGTTCGGCTAACCAAATATCCGCTTCAATTATGCCCGCTGGATTATCATCGAGTATCTCTAAATCAGGGAGTTTCTGCGCCTCAATCAAATCGCGGTACTGTTGATTTGCCTTCGTTAGCAAGAGTAACTTGTGCCCCATGGCGTCTCCCTTTATGCTTGGTTATTGTTATTTTTCAATGTGCTGTCGCGGCCACGTCGAGGGATTGTGCAGCATCTTTTTAGGTTGAGTCATTATGGATCAGTTAGTCGCCCTTATTGCCCAGTTGGGTAACATGCTTCGCCCTTGGGCTTTTGATATTGCTACCGCTATGGTGGTGTGTCTTATTTTGGTTTTTTCAGCGGATGTCAATCGTATCCTAAGGCGTCATTTGTTGGGGCATTCTTTTGTGCTGCGAACATTTGTTTTTATTATTGTGAATGCCTTTGGCTATGGCTTATTGATCGTGAAAGCCACGCCTTGGGTGGCAAGACACATAGTGGCTATGCCATCCCATTGGATGTTTCTGTTAATTGTGGCCATGTTTATTTTTATCGGTTATTGGGCTCAGCGAAATAGCCAAGCTTAATATCGATATCAAGGTTGTCGTTATTCAAAGTAACCAGAGTAATCGGCCGTGGCCACTTGAGCTAAGGCTTGCATGGCACGGTCGGGATAATTGCTGAACACACCATCGACGCCCATCTGCTTAAGTGCATGAATATCGTCGCTATGATCGACCGTATAAACATAAACCTTAGCGCCTCTGTTGTGGGCGTCATCCACTAAGTCTTGGCTGATAAAGCTGAGATCTAAGTGAAGCGAGTAAGCATTTAACTCACTGACAACCGCGGCATTATCAAGCGGAATACTGGCCAGAAGCGGCGCGACTAAAGCCTCGGGCAAAGCTTGTTTAAGTTCGCGCAGATAGGGGTGATTAAAAGAAGATATCAGTAACTGCTCCTGGGTAAACCCAAGCTGACTTAAGGCCTTTGGATATAAATCGATTAACGGCGTGACGGTATTAATGCCTTTTAATTCAATATTGACTATGCAGCGCCCCGCAATCAGCTCAAGTACTTGCCATAAGGTTGGTATGGGTTCGCCTTTCACATTGACGCTCGCCAGATAATCCTTACTCACTAAATGGATCACGCCAGAGCCCGAGCTTTTATTATCAAGCCTTCGGTCGTGGAACACGACTAACTCACCTTCGACATTATGCACATCGAGCTCGACGGCCTGAGCCCCTAATTCTAACGCCTTAGCCATGGCGGCTAAGGTATTTTCGGCCTGATAACCGCTGGCGCCGCGGTGAGCAAAAATAAGCATGTTCTGCGATCCTATTAGCTTCTAATAATGCCTTGTTGCTCTCGACTTTGACCATTCTTAATATGGATTTCCATCTGCGGATAGGCGAGTTCGAGATTGTTTTCTTTGAGTTTTTTAGTCACTCGTTTATGTAAATCATGGCGCAGTGGCCAACGTGCCGACATATCTTTCGCATAGGCGCGCACTTCATAATCTTGGGTGTGTTTACCAAAGCCGGCAAACCAGACTTCAGGTTCTGGGCTGGCAAGTGCATCTTCACACTCTTGCACCGCTTGGTACAGGGTCGCTTCGACTTTGGCAGGGTCTGAATCCCGCGCCACCGACACATAAACAATGACCCGCGTAATAGGATCTGACAAAGACCAGTTGATCAACTGCTCTGTGATAAAGGCCTTGTTTGGGATGATAATTTCCTTTCTATCCCAATCGATAATCGTTGTCGCCCGAATTTGAATTTTACTCACGGTTCCCGTTAAATCGCGAATCGTCACTGTGTCGCCAATCCGCACAGGCTTTTCAAATAAAATGATCAGACCCGAAATAAAGTTGGCAAAAATCTCTTGTAAACCAAAACCTAAACCGAGCGACAGTGCGGCAATCAGCCATTGCAACTTAGACCATTCCATCCCGAGATTAGAGAAGCCGATTAATAGTCCGAGGAAAACCACCAGATAACGACTGACTGTTGTGATCGCAAACCCTGTGCCGGGGGAGAGATCGAGTCTTTGTAGGATCATCAACTCAAGTAAGCCGGGGAGATTAGTAGCAATCATCAGCGAGAAACCGACCACTATCAGCCCAAACATCAAGGACTTCATGGTAATGGGCAGTTGTTGTTCTAGGCCATTAATGCTGGTATTGGTCGTCCACAGCGTAATGCCGTCGAGGAAAGAAAACAGCGCCGTATGGGTTTGAGTCCACAGACCAATCAAGCTGGCTAAAAAGGCCAATAACAACAGCGAACGTACTAGGCCGAGGGATTGGCTCGAAATGGTTTCCAGATCGACCACGGGTTCTTCGTAGGTATCGAGTCCATCGGCGGAGAGATGATGGGTTTCACCTTTTTCCCTTTGTGCTAAGCGTTCGGCACGTTTTGCCTTAGCGCGATCGAAGGCGATACGACGACGTTCAATCAACATCCAGCGTTTGATCAGTTGGTATAACAGCAAGAAACCGAGACCAAGTACGATCGACAATTGCAGTTGTAACAGCATTTGGAAAGCGGTGAAGTAGTAACCCCTAAAGGCTAATCCGGCACTCAACAAAGGTACAGAAATCAGCAAGGTCCAGAGAATTTTCTGAATGAGTTTTTTGTTTTTACCGTCTTTCTTAGCATCCGAGTTTTTACGGCTAAGAATTAAGATATCTTTGTATAGCAAGAATAAAACGATACAGAAAACAATAAAGGCACCGCGGCCTATGCTGTTGCGCACCAGTGAGGTGTCGAGCACTTCGGTAAAGCCCATCAAGCCCAATAATGGACTGGCGACCAGCACAAAGTGTCTGAGCCTTGATTGTCCCGCTTGGATGAGTTTCGAGGGACGTTTGAAATGGCCCACGAGTACGCCTTTGTCGAGCGTCAGAATAAAAATGAAGCGATATAAGAGGTAAACTAAACCGATTGCCAGTATGCCCATGCCCACTGCTTGCACAAAATTGCGATCGGATTGATAAAAAATCAATCCCGCCATGATCACCGGGAAAGGTTTTATCAAGGCATAGCTGACACTGCAGGCGAGCGCCTTGAGGGTATAAATGAATTTATCTTGGGTCACATTGCCCACATAAGTGGTGTAATGATTTAGCAAGCGATTGAATTTAGGCGTGATTAAGTCCTGTACGACTAAACACAGTACCAGCAATATGATCCACCAAGACCAATAATCGTTTTGCTCTTCCCACGCTTTACCCAGTTCATCCCACTGCGCTTGCTGTACTAACCAAACCGCGCTGCGCTCAAGGTCGGTCAGCCATAATTTACTGATACTGGCAGCATTAGGCACCCAGAATAAATGCTCGTTTAGGGTATTTTTAAGGGTGAGATGTTGCTGGCTCAGTTGTTGATAGTTGACCTTCAACTTGCCTAATTCACTCAAGTATTGGTCATAGCTTTGCATCAGCTGCGAGATCAAACTTTGCTGGGAGTGCAGTAGCTTAATCTGCTGCTCATTATATAAGCCGGGCTGTTCTAACTCTTGATCATTAAGGGCTTGTTGCTGCTCTAAATGGTATCTGTCTAAGCGCGCATCGGCGATCAGGGTTTGCAGTTTTTCGTGGTTTGGCGGCTTAGGCAGCGATTGCAACATCTGCAAAAAGCGCTCACCAAAGGCGGAGTTCATTTTGACCCAAGTGATCTGTTCTTGGATGTTCGCCAACTGTTTGGCTTGGGATTGATATTGGGTTTCCGACTGCTCTTGTTGCTCGACCACATTGTTGATCTGCAAGGTTAAGGTTTGCAGTTTTTGGCCATAAATCTGGTTAGTGTCGGCAATGTTGCGGGTAATAGGATCGACGACTTTACCCGTGTTGACTAAGTTTTTGGCTAAAGTGGCATCGGTTTGTTGCTGACGTTGTTTATTGATCGCCTTGTTGATGGTTTCAATCAAGGCTTCTTGCTGCACCAGTTGTTGGCGTACTAGCTGTAATTGTAATTGCGTCAGTTCAATGCGTTTTTGGCTGCTGGCGAGTTCAGCCTCATTGGTCGCAAGGCTTTGTTCAAAGAAGAGTCGTTGAGTTTGTTGTAACTCACCCGTTGGGGTATCAAGTGGGGCGAGTTCAGCCTTTTTGTTTTGGGCGACACTCTGCCTCGCGCTGGCGATCACTGTGGGTAAGTCGTTGTGACGCTGTAATAAATCGTTTACTTGTCGGCCAAGGGGCGATTCGCTTTCTTTAAGCTCAGACAAACGAATATAGGCCATCGAAGCTTGCTGGCTGAGATCTGTGCCTTTTTCCAGTGAGAGAGGTTTATAGGCTTCTTTCAGTGCTTGGTTGGTGCGCTTCTTGTGTTGTTCAAAATCGATTTGCGCCTGTTGGAAACTGGTCGCACTGGCGGCGAGCTTCTCTATGTTAATTTTTAGGTCGTTAATTTGTTCATCAATGCTGAGATTTTGTTGCTGATCTTGCTTGTTTATGCCAAGACGTTTGTCCAACTGCAAAGGCGAATTGGCTAGGACGGAAAATGAGAAAAAAGCAATAACGAACAATAAAATACGTGGCATATGGGCTAAAGACATTTAGGGGCGAAAGACGCTCCATATTAGCCAAATTGCGTTGAGATTGGTATGTTTCAGGCGTTCTTTTTTCGCCGCTGCGACTGGTGCGATTGATGGGTTTCGAAGATGGCGGTCGCGACTATGATAGTGCCGCCGATTACGGTATTAAGATTGAGCTCTTCACCCAAAATAATCAGCGCTAACATGGCGCCATAGAAGGGCTGTAAGCAAGAGACTAGCCCAACCGTTTTGGCGCTGAGTTGCCTCAGTGCGGAAGTAAATAGTGCGTGGGGCGCGGCGGTAAAGACGACGCCGAGTAAAATAATTAACCCCCACACTTCGAGTGAGATGCTGTTCAGTTCCGTTTGGTGCCACGGCATTAGGAACACGACGGCGACCAAGGTTTGGTAGAACATGGCATGTGGGCCGCTGTACTGGGAAAAGTAGCGTTTGTGCAATAAGTTACGGGCGGTGAACAAGATGGCGGACACTATGCCGATGGCAATGCCCAGCGTAGTGTCGTTACCTAAATTGGCCTCTGGGATCAGTAATATCACCCCAATCAGCACTAACACGCCGCTGATCATATCGAGTAATTTTATTCTACTGCCGGTCAGTAATGGCTCGGCAATCACGGTCATCACCGGATAGGTGAAAAACGCAATCATGCCAATAGCGACCGACGAGAGCTGCATGGCGGCAAAATACGTGACCCAATGCAGGCTTACGATAACCCCAAGCCCGATGGCGACCAGATAATCTTGTTTGCTGGCCAGCGTTAGCCGTCTACGGCTGAGTTTGACCAGCAAACCTAACACAGTGGCGGCGACGATACAGCGTAGGAAGGTGATGTCGAGGGCACTGAGTGGGATTAATTTAGAAAACAAAGCCGTGCCGCCAAATAGCAGCACAGCTAAATGTAATTCAATTAATCCCGAAGGTTTAGCAGAACTCAAGAAAGCTTAATCCGCGTGCTTAACGTCTTTCAGGTTAGCGAAGGCTTGTCCCATGCGCGTTACAGCTTCGGCTTCGACACCTTCAGCAAAGGTCGCGATAGCATCTTTAGCAAACAACATCACCACAGTACTGCCTAACTTGAAGCGACCCATTTCCTCACCTTTGTCTAAGGTGATGGCATCGGGGCCTTGGGTTGGATATTCCCAAGTGAAGACTTGCTTACCTGTCGGCGGCGTGACTGTGCCTGCCCAGACGGTTTCGATACTGGCAACAATCGTTGCGCCAACCAATACCATGGCCAATGGACCTAATTCGGTTTCGAAAATCGCCACCACACGTTCGTTGCGGGCAAAGAGACCGGGTACGTTTTTGGCCGTTAACGGATTAACCGAAAACAGTTCGCCAGGTACGTAAGTCATTTTTGATAACGTGCCTTTAATCGGCATGTGGATACGGTGATAGTCTTTAGGCGCCAGATAAATAGTCGCAAAATCACCGCCTTCGAAGCGTTTAGCATCTTCAGCTTGATCGCCAAGCAGGGTTAACGATGAATAGTGGTGACCCTTAGCTTGGAAGATGCGGCCGTTTTTAATCGGGCCTAATTGGCTTACGGCACCATCGACTGGATGCACCATGATATCGGCGTCCATATCTAACGGGCGAATACCGGGTTTAAGGGCGCGGGTAAAAAAGGCATTAAAGCTTTTATAGGCTTCAGGCTCACTCTGCGCCGCTTCGCTCATATCAATTTTATATTGCTTGATAAACCACTTGATAGCGGCCGTGGTTAACGCGCCCGCTTCGGCGGCGGCGAGTTTACCCACTAAACGAGATAATAAGTGTTTCGGCAGCATGTACTGCAGCGCAATTTTGACTTTATCCAATTTTAATTCCTTTTCTTACTGCTCAATCTTTGCTGAGACTGTTGTTATTTATCAATAAGTCGCTATTCGTCAGTGGCCGCGCGGAAATGGCGGGCATGACGTTGTTCATCTAAGCTGGCGATAATTTTATGGTAATTATGAAAGCGATCTGCGCTGATCTTACCTTGGCTCAGGGCTTCTTGCAGTGCACAGCCGGGATCGTCACCGTGTTTACAATCACGGAACTTACACGCGCCAAGATACTCGCGAAACTCGATAAAACACCAGCCTACACGTTGCGCAGGAAGATGCCAGAGGGCGAATTCGCGCACGCCTGGGGAGTCGATTAAATCGCCGCCACTAGGCAAGTGCAACAGTTTGGCTGTGGTGGTGGTGTGTTGACCTAAACCTGAGTTATCGGAAACATCACCAATCACCAGTTCGGCATCGGGTAATAGGGCATTGATGATCGATGACTTACCCACACCAGATTGGCCGGCAAATACGCTGACTTTATCTTTGAGTATGTCTTTGATGGTATCGATACCATCACCTAACTTACTGCTGACCTTATAAACCGGATAGCCAATATCTTTATAGCGCTGCAGCGCTTCATCGATTGCCTGCGCTTCATCGGGGTTGAGCAGGTCAATTTTATTCAAAATGATGATAGGCGGAATATCGGTATCTTCAGCGGCCACTAAATAACGGTCGATGATTTGGGTGGTAAAGCTGGGTAATACCGAGGACACAATTAAAATTTGGTCGATATTCGAGGCGATAATTTTCACGCCATCGTATAAATCTGGGCGTGTGAGTGATGAGCGACGTGGATGAACGGCTTCAACAATACCTGCGATGCCGCTATTGGCTTGGCTCTCAATGGCTAAGCGTACGATCACTTTATCGCCAGTGACTAAACTGGTGACGGCACGGCGAATATTACAGCGCACAACTTGGCCGCTTTCGGTTTCTATGTCGGCATGTTGGCCAAAACGAGAAATCACAGTACCGGGCTGTTCTTGCCCCAGTGAACTATCCTGTAACTCTGGCGTATTTTTTTCGCCACTGTCACGATTGAGTCGCTTCTCGTGATTAGCACGCATACGGCGTAATTGACCTTGGCTTAGGGGTTTCTTTTTACTCACTGATTCGTCTTCGTCAATTAGGTGATTTTTTGTGTCGGAAAAAAGCAGTATGATACACGCTCTTGAATAAAAAAGCCTGAATTTAGGCTAACTGACATGATAAGGCTGATTTATGACGGCAGATGTAAATAATCTCATTTGGATCGATTTGGAAATGACAGGGTTAGAGCCCGACGTCGACAGGATCATTGAAATTGCCACTTTAGTGACAGATCAAGAACTCAATATTATCGGTCAAGGTCCGGTTATCGCGATTCATCAATCTGATGACGTGCTGGCCGCTATGGATGATTGGAATCAAAAGCACCATGGTGAGTCAGGGTTGATTGACCGCGTTCGTGCTAGCCAAGAAACCGAAGCGCAAGCCGTGGCTAAGACGATTGCCTTCTTAGAACAGTATGTTCCTAAGGGCGCTTCTCCAATGTGTGGTAACAGTATTGGCCAAGATAGACGCTTCTTAAATCGTTATATGCGCGAGCTGGAAGATTATTTCCACTATCGCAATGTGGATGTCAGTACGATTAAAGAGCTAGTGAAGCGTTGGAGCCCAGAAACTATGGCGGGCTTTAAGAAGCAAAACACTCACCAAGCACTGCAGGATATCCAAGAGTCGATCGCTGAATTGCAGTATTATCGCAGCAAAGTATTTAAAATTTGACCGATCAGTAGATAAATATGCAAGAAGGGGTTGCAGCCGCATGAATTTTTCATATAATGCGGCCTCAACTTTTTGATGCGAACAGAGATGTACGGTCATTTAGATTGAATGCGAGATTAGCTCAGTTGATAAAGGTTTATAGGCGATACCTTTGTTAATGTTGAAGGCAAATAGTAGCAGCGATGCAAAAGGCGACATTAGCTCAGTTGATAAAGGTTCATAGACGATACCTTTGTCAATGTTGAAGGCAAATGTAGCAGCGATACAAAAGGCGACATTAGCTCAGTTGGTAGAGCGATACCTTGCCAAGGTATAGGTCATCGGTTCGAACCCGATATGTCGCTCCAAATTAAAATTTAGTGATTTGCCAAATCATTAATACAGATTATGCGACATTAGCTCAGTTGGTAGAGCGATACCTTGCCAAGGTATAGGTCATCGGTTCGAACCCGATATGTCGCTCCAAATTAAAACTTAGTGATTTACCAAATCATTAATACAGATTATGCGACATTAGCTCAGTTGGTAGAGCGATACCTTGCCAAGGTATAGGTCATCGGTTCGAACCCGATATGTCGCTCCAAATTCTAGACTGTCACAGTCTTAAAATGTGAAATGCGACATTAGCTCAGTTGTGGTTTTGATATGGCGATACCTTTTTTTTTCAAGGTATAGGTCATCGGTTCGAACCCGATATGTCGCTCCAAATTAAAACTTAGTGATTTACCAAATCATTAATACAGATTATGCGACATTAGCTCAGTTGGTAGAGCGATACCTTGCCAAGGTATAGGTCATCGGTTCGAACCCGATATGTCGCTCCAATTTCCTAAATATTCCACTACCATATTACTCAATTGACATTAGCTCAGTTGTGATTTTGATATGGCGATACCTTTGTGATTGTTAAATTAGTCAAGGTATAGGTCATTGCTCGAACCACTTCCGCTTAAAAATCATTTCGCTGTACTTCTCACGTCATTCCCTCAATTAGCTCATCTATTCCTTTCTTGATTAACTACTATCCACTGCAAACCCTCTATCTTTGATTCATCATGCACAACCAAAGACTTTACTCCAACCTTTTAGGCTAAGTGTTTTGAGATCTCTTTTGGCTTTTCTCTCTTATACAAAACAGTGTGATAGGATTTAGATGCGTGATCTGTAGCGTGTTTCTTCAAGTTTTCCTAAATTAGATAGCTTCGCGAAAGTTAAATTATGACCTTGTTCAAATATTCGTAACGCTTTTACTCACATAATGAAGCTAGACAAAATTAATAGCGCCAAGTAGTTGGCCTGACAGTGGAGTGCATTATATGCGTATTCAACAATTACGTGATCTACTTGAGTATGTGGCAAATTGCCGCTTAGATATGGCGCAACTCTATGGCCGACTCAATAATCAAGCTGACTCGGCCCGTGTGAAAATGATGCTGGATTATTTTGAGTCACATCAAAAAACCATGGCGGAGAAACTGCGCGATTATATAGAAGAAGCGCCACATCGTATTCTTGATACTTGGTACAAAGACTTCACCTTTGAAGACTTTACCAAGCGTTGCCAAGATACTATGTTGCCCGCGAACATGAATGAAGACGATGTGCTCAACTTGCACTTAGACTTAGAAAATCGTCTGATTGGTTTGTTAGAAAAAACGGTTAACTCAACTACTGCCGAAGATGCGCGTAATGCGTTAGCCAACTTGATCCGAGTAGAGAAAACTCAGCAACAACGTTTGGTCCACAGCACGATTCGGATGGACGATATCTAAACCGTCATCGCCTCTAAATTCCCAAAGCCAGCCTAGTGCTGGCTTTTGTCTTTGTGTCATCTGTGTATCGACGACTTTTGCACTACTTTGCTCCATTTGGGCGGGTATCTGCGCCTGAACTGATTTACGTCATAATTTCCCGATCCGATTCTTGCTACTTTCTTGATCTATTGGCTGATTTTTTTATCGGCCTTGCTCAATGCTGCCAAGACTCCTATGGTGAGGTAACTCATTGTGGAATGAAGTCGTTGGCGTCTAAGGAGATCCTTCATGGCACAAGATCTATCGCAATTCCCCAAGGCTTTATTTACCCAAGCACAAGTTCGCCAAGCTGAACTGAGTGCTGTGTCGCAGGGAGCCTCTAGCCTCTATGAATTGGTCGAGCGTGCTGGCGCGGCGGCTTTTGAATGTTTAACGAAACATAACCCCAACGCCTCTTCTGTGTTTTTCCTTGCTGGTAGCGGTAACAATGGTGCCGATGCCTTAGTGTGCGCCCGTCTAGCCCGTGTCAGTGGTATGGCCGTTTCAGTGATGATGACGTCAGTGGCAGGCACGCCTGAGTGTCAGCAAGCATTGGCCCATTATCTTAAAGACGGCGGAGAGTTACTGCCGAAAGCCGTTGCGCCTATTCTTGCGGCCAAGATCATCGTCGATGGTTTACTCGGCACAGGTGTGCGAGATGCTGTGCGCGACGATATGGCTGAGTATATTTGCGCCATCAATGACAATGCAGCTTGGATATTGAGCCTTGATTTACCGTCTGGAGTGATTGCCGATACCGGCGCTGTGGCGGGTGTTGCTGTGATGGCGGATGTCACCTTGTGTTTTGGTGGCTGGAAGCAAGGTTTGTTAACGGGTAAGGCGCGGCATTACAGCGGCGAACTTGAATTTGCCGCTTTAGGATTAACACCTTTCTTCGCTGAAGCGAGTGCACAAAGAGTCGGAAAAGAGACGCTTAAGGATTACTTTGCCGCCAGAGCGCGCGATAGCCATAAAGGCCAGTCGGGTAAGGTCACTGTTATCGGCGGTGATATGGGCATGGCTGGCGCCGTGCGACTGGCCAGTGAGGCATGTTTGCGTGCCGGTGCAGGATTAGTCACAGTGATCAGTCGACCTGAGCATCAATTGACTGTGAACGTTTCCCGTCCTGAATTGATGTTCTGGGGTTGTGATCTAGTCGATATGGAAGTGTATCTGCGCCTTGGTTGGGCGCAGGTTATCGTACTTGGTCCTGGTTTAGGTAAGCATGACTGGGGCTATAACTTGTTTAAAGCCGTGGGCTTAAGCGATAAACCCTGTGTTTTGGATGCCGATGCCTTAAATCTATTGAGCAATGAACCGCGCCAGCAAACCAATTGGGTGCTAACACCGCATCCGGGTGAGGCTGCGCGTTTACTCGGCTGCTCTGTGGCAGAAATTGAGCAGGATAGGTTTGCGGCTGTAAGGGCGATACAGCAAAAGTACAGCGGTGTTGTACTGCTAAAAGGCGCGGGAACGGTCATTTTTGATGGCAAACAAATGGTTGTTGCACCTGTCGGTAATCCTGGGCTTGCCAGTGGTGGGTGTGGCGATGTGTTATCTGGTATTATAGGCGCGCTCATGGCTCAAGGAATGGATAACATGCAGGCGACTGTGCTGGGTGTTGTTGTACATGGTTGCGCTGCCGATCTTGCGGCAATACAGGGAGAACGTGGCATGTTAGCGAGCGATTTAATGCCTTTTATTCGCCAATTAGTGAATAGTGATTTACTCTAGGCGGTATGTGAGACTCAAGCGGGGCTGGACTTTGTTCTGTGCCCTGTGCCTTTTTAGGGTTGAGTCGCTTCTCCATTAATAACAGCAGTGATATAAGCGGATATGACAGAGTTAACTTTTTTCTTAGACAACGAAGACGACACTATTGCGGTTGGGCAAAAATTAGCCCGCCATGTCCAAGCGCCTTTGACTCTGTATCTTACGGGTGATTTAGGCGCCGGTAAAACGACGCTGAGTCGCGGCTTAATTCAAGGTTTGGGCCATAAAGGGGCAGTTAAAAGCCCGACTTACACTTTAGTTGAACCATATGAGCTAGAGGGTGTCGAAGTTTATCATTTTGATTTGTATCGTTTAAACGATCCAGAAGAACTCGAGTTTATGGGTATTCGTGATTACTTCACGGATAAGAGTCTGTGCATTGTTGAATGGCCAGATAAGGGAGAGGGTTTATTGCCCGATGCCGATGTCCATATGCATTTAAGTTATCAAAATAGTGGGCGTGAAATACGCATAGAGGCCTTGTCAGAGCCAGGTGAAAAGTTATTAAAAGCGATAAAATAAAAACTAAAATGATAAAAAATAACCCTTATTTTCAAATTATTATTCTTTATGTTCTTTTTTATCTGTGGCGGCCCATGCGGCTAATCAGTTAGAAAGCGTACGTATTTGGGCTGCGCCTGAGTCGACTCGAATCGTGTTTGATTTAAGTGAAGCGCCAGATTACACCTATTTCTCTTTAGATGGCCCTAATCGCTTAGTGGTGGATTTAAAAAAGTCCGCCACTAAAGTTGCGCTTAAAAATCTTGAAAACAATAGTAAGTTAGTCAAGGGCGTGCGAGTCAGTAAGTCGCCGACTAAGGGCGATTTACGCTTAGTAATCGATTTGGTGAAGCCACTGAATGCGAGCTTGTTCTCGTTACCTGTGACTGCGCCCTATGGCAATCGTCTGGTGGTTGATTTAGAAGATAAAACCTTAACAACCGCAACCGCAGTTGTCTCATCCACACCCGTTAAAACCGTTACCCAAGCGGCGCAATCATCCCGCGATATCGTGATTGCTATCGATGCGGGTCATGGCGGCGACGACCCCGGCTCCATTGGCCCTTCTGGCGTTTACGAAAAAAAGGTTGCTCTAGAAATCGCCAGACGTGTTTCGAGTAAAATCAATGACACGCCTGGCATGCGCGCTGTGATGATCCGCACCGGCGATTATTTTGTGAATTTGAATAAGCGCTCTGAGTTGGCCCGTAACAGTAAGGCCGATCTGCTGATTTCTATCCATGCCGATGCTTTTACTTCCCCGAATCCTCGCGGCGCCTCTGTGTGGGTATTATCCATGCGTCGGGCTAACAGTGAAATTGGCCGTTGGTTAGAGCAAAAAGAAAAGCATTCTGAGTTACTTGGCGGCGCGGGTGAGATTATCCAAAACACGGATAATGAACAGTATTTAGCCATGACGCTGCTCGATATGTCGATGAACAGTTCGATGGCCATTGGTCATTCAGTCGCTGGCGATATTCTTAAGGATTTAGGCGGCGTGACTGATTTACACAAGAGTCGCCCCGAGTCGGCGAGTTTAGCTGTGCTGAAATCACCGGATATTCCTTCTATCTTGGTGGAAACGGGCTTTATTTCGAATCCGAAAGAAGAGCGTTTGCTGTCGAGTAGTCGTCATCAAGAAAATATCGCCAATGCTATTTATAAGGGTGTGAGTCGTTACTATCACAATAATCCGCCAGCGGATACCTTGCTTGCCCAGCGAGGCGGCGCTAGCTCTAGCAGTGCTAAATCGACTAAAGAGAGAACGCCAACCGCTTATGTGGGAAGTTCAACGGCATCGAACGTCAAACATAAAGTCAGTCGTGGCGAGTCTTTATCGGCCATCGCGCAGCGTTACCGTGTGCCTATGTCTAGCATCAAACAAGCGAATGGGATGAAGTCCGATGTAGTGCAGTTAGGGCAAACATTAGTCATACCCCAGAGTTAAATAGGAAAGCATGATGGGCATTCAGATCCTACCACCGCAATTAGCCAACCAAATTGCGGCGGGGGAAGTGGTTGAGAGACCCGCTTCCGTAGTCAAAGAATTGGTCGAGAATAGTCTCGACGCAGGAGCGAGCCGAGTCGATATTGAAATCGACAAAGGCGGTAGTAAGCTGATTAAAATTCGCGATAACGGCTCTGGCATACCCAAAGATGAACTCGCGCTGGCCTTATCGCGCCATGCGACCTCAAAGTTACACACCTTAGACGATCTTGAAGCGATCCTCAGTTTTGGTTTTCGCGGTGAAGCGCTAGCCAGTATCAGCTCTGTCTCACGCTTAACCTTAACCTCGCGCACTACTGATCAAACCGAAGCATGGCAAGCCCATGCCGAAGGTGCCGACATGGCGGTTAAAGTCATGCCCGCCGCGCATCCCGTTGGTTCGACGATTGAAGTGGTGGATTTATTTTTCAATACGCCAGCTCGCAGACGCTTTTTAAAGAGCGATAAAACCGAATTTACCCATATCGATGAATGGTTAAAGCGCATTGTATTAGTGCGCGGCGATATCCATTTCACGCTAACTCATAACGGCAAGACGGTACGCAATTATCGTCCCGCCATGAATGAGGCCCAGTATTTACAACGTTTGACGCAAGTAAGTGGCCGTCCATTTGCCGAGCAAGCGCTTAAGATTGAATGCCAGCACGATGATTTGCGCCTTAGTGGCTATTTGCAGTCACCTTGGTCACCCGTTATCAGTGATACCCATTATTTTTATGTCAACGGACGCCTTATCCGTGACCGCTTAGTTAATCACGCGGTGCGCCAAGCTTTTGCCCAAAAAGCGGAACTGGAGCAACCCGGCTATGTGTTGATGTTGGATATCGATCCCCATCAAGTGGATGTTAATGTGCATCCTGCTAAGCATGAGGTGCGATTCCATCAGAGTCGCTATGTGCATGATTATATTCTGCAAGCATTGCAATCGGCGCTGGAAGAAGCGGGAGAACTCAACTTCGTTCACTCAAGCTCTTTGGATGAAGTTGAAGATGTGTTTGTGAATGCCCCGACAAGCGCCACTGAAATCTCAGCCCCTTTTGTACTTGGTGCTGATTCAGCTCAAGTTAATGTGCCAGCTGATACACTTGAGTCTGCTCAACCGTTAGTTGCCTCTGCCGTTCAAGTAAAATCTGCCGGCGCAGGACGAGAAGGCACCAGTTTTGGCACTCAAACGAATACCTTTGGCAGCATGGCCACGCCAAGGGACAATAGTCGTGGTAATTATTCTGCTGGTGAATCTCGGCAACGTACTGAATTACCGTCAAAAGCGGCAATTGCAAGTTATGGTGCTTTACTGCAAACACCTTCTTACAGTGTAAAAGATCAAGATTATCAGCCATCTCTGCCTATGCCTGCGATTTTAGATAGTCAATATTGGGTAATGGCGACGGCGGATAAACTGAGTCTATTGCCAATAAAATCAGTAGCATTGGCGACGCGCTGCCAAGAGATTGAGGCTAAGCTAGCGACCGGATTAATTGGCCAGCCTTTATTGATGCCAGTGTCTGTCGCGGCCGATGCAGATTGGCAGGCTGTGCTCGATGAACATGACACGCTGATCCGCCAGTTAGGTTTAGAACTAACAATTCGTTACCAGCAGTTGATTATTAAAAAAGTGCCCCCATATATCAGAGAGAGCCAGTTAGCAAAAGTGATCCCTGAGTGGTTACAATCGCTGCGTTTTGAAACACCTGCGCCAAGCGCATTGGCATTTTGGTTGGCAAAACACAGTTTAACGGGATTCGTTTCGGCACCAGAAATCTGGGCAGCATTTTCGCAGTTAGCTGAAGAGAAAAAACAGCTTATTGCCAACAAAGCAATATTACTACCTTGGCAATCGTGGCTAGAAGAGCAAGCAAGTGAATAAAGAATTACAGCCTAAAGTGATATTTTTGATGGGGCCAACGGCCTCAGGCAAAACCGCTTTAGCATTAGAATTGGCCGAAAAGCATAACTGTGAAATCATTTCGGTCGATTCAGCATTAATTTATCGCGGTATGGACATTGGCAGCGCCAAGCCTTCCGTCGACGAACTGGCCCGTGGGCCACACAGATTGATCGACATTCGCGATCCTAGTGAAAGTTATTCGGCAGCCGACTTTAGAGCCGATGCGATAGCCGAGATAGAACAGATTGTCAGCATGGGTAAAACGCCAGTATTAGTTGGCGGAACCATGATGTATTTCAAAGCGTTACTCGAAGGTTTGTCACCTTTGCCGAGTGCGGACGAGGCCATTAGAGCCGAGATCCAAGCTGAGGCGGATAAAAAGGGATGGGAAGCACTGCATGACCAATTAAGGGAGATAGATCCCGTGTCGGCAGAAAGAATTCATCCTAATGATCCACAAAGACTTTCAAGAGCGCTGGAAGTCTATAGAATAAGCGGCAAGAGCATGACTGAGCTGACTCAGACCAAGTCTGCTCCCTTGCCCTATGACGTAGTGCAGTTTGCTATTGCACCGCGTGAGCGCAAAGTGTTACATGACTTAATTGCGCAACGTTTTGCGATTATGCTCAAGCAGGGCTTTCTTGAGGAAGTCACAGAGCTGAAAGCCCGTGGAGACCTGCATTTAGACTTGCCTTCAATGCGTTGTGTGGGTTATCGACAGTGCTGGCAATATCTCGATGGTGAGTTTGACTATGATACTATGGTCGAAAAAGCGGTTGCTGCTACTAGGCAATTGGCTAAGCGTCAATTAACATGGTTGCGCAGTTGGCCAGAGTTGAATTGGCTCGAAAGTGGTGCTGAGGGGAATTTAGTTACACTTATGCGTCAATGCCGCTAGCTTATTAGCCCTTGCTGTATAATACTAAAACTAAACAAAAAACTATCACTGATATCGATTTATTTTATATAAATTAAAAAGGAAATAATAAAATGGCTAAGGGGCAATCTTTACAAGACCCATTTTTGAACGCATTGCGTCGCGAGCGCGTTCCTGTATCAATTTACTTGGTGAACGGCATTAAACTCCAAGGACAGGTAGAGTCGTTTGATCAATTTGTCATTCTGTTGAAAAACACAGTGAGCCAAATGGTTTATAAACACGCTATTTCTACTGTCGTGCCAGCACGCCCATTCAACGTCACTGGTCACCAAAATGCCCAAGGCGGATATGGTGCTCAAGATGATGCGCCTAGTGGCGAATAAGCTATATCTAAGGAGTTTACTTCTTGTTTGATCGTTATGAGGCGGGAGAAACTGCGGTTCTTGTCCATATCGACTTTTCCGATGAGGAACGCCGAGAAGATTTAGTCGAGCTGCAGCTATTAGTGGAATCAGCTGGAGCCCGATCAGTCGGGGTGATTACTGGAAGTCGACGTTCGCCGGATCGCAAATTTTTTGTGGGTTCTGGTAAAGCTGAAGAGTTAGCCGCATTAGTGGCGGCGACCGAAGCCAATGTGGTGATTTTTAATCATGCATTGAGTCCAGCCCAAGAGCGTAATCTTGAGCAAGTGTGTCATTGTCGAGTACTCGACCGTACGACGCTTATTCTCGATATTTTTGCCCAAAGAGCGCGTACTCACGAAGGTAAGTTGCAGGTGGAGCTAGCGCAATTGCGCCATATGTCGACTCGCCTGATCCGTGGTTGGACGCATCTTGAAAGGCAAAAGGGCGGTATTGGTTTACGTGGACCAGGGGAAACCCAGCTCGAAACCGATAGACGTTTGCTCAGAGGACGGATTAAAAATATCAACAAGCGTTTAGAGCGAGTTGATAAACAACGTGAACAGAGTCGACGTGCACGTAAGCGCAGTGATTTGTCGACAGTGTCATTAGTCGGCTACACAAACGCGGGTAAATCAACGCTGTTTAATGCCCTAACATCATCCGATGTTTATGCTGCAGATCAGTTGTTTGCCACACTCGATCCCACGCTAAGAAAGTTAGATTTACCCGATGGTGCCGTGATATTAGCGGATACTGTAGGGTTTATTCGTCATTTGCCCCATGATCTCGTTGCTGCATTTAAGGCAACCTTACAAGAGACAAGGCAAGCTGAGTTACTACTGCATATCGTTGATTGTGCAGATGAAAACATGGCGGATAACTTTGATCAGGTTCAATCTGTACTGAAAGACATCGAAGCCGATGAAGTCATGCAACTCGTGGTGTGTAACAAAATCGATTTACTCGAGGATGTAACCCCAAGAATTGAATATAACGACATAGGCAAACCCGTTCGAGTTTGGGTTTCGGCACAGAAGCGTTTGGGATTTGATTTGCTGTTGAAAGCCATCACTGAGCTAATCGGTGAGGTGATTAAAGAGCTAACACTTAGAATTCCGGCAACTGCTGGACATTATCTTGGCCAGTTTTATCGACTGGATGCGATACAGCAGAAAGAGTACGACGATCTGGGGAACTGTATTTTGTCTGTTCGTTTATCGGACGCCGATTGGCGCCGATTAGCTAAACAGAGTCAGGGTGAGTTAGAAACCTTCATCTACGAAGATTCGATAGATGAGGCTGTTTGTTAATAATCTAATTTATTTCATCCACTTATGGAGTGCTAAATGGCTTGGAACGAGCCCGGTAACAAGGGTAATGATCCTTGGGGAAATAAAGGTGGTAACGACAAAGGACCACCGGACCTTGACGAGGTTTTTCGTAATCTTTCAAAGCGCTTTGGCGGCAAAGGAAACGGCTCAGGCCAATCTTTTAGCTCGTTTAGCCTAATCATCATTCTTGCTGTTGCTGTAGTTGTTTGGGGACTTTCGGGTTTTTATACAATTAAAGAAGCTGAGCGTGGTGTGGCACTGCGATTTGGTAAACACGCTGGCGAAATTGGCCCTGGACTTCATTGGAAAGCCACATTTATCGACCAAATTTATCCCGTCGACATTCAATCGGTTCGCTCTATTCCTGCGTCTGGTAGCATGCTGACATCCGATGAAAACGTCGTGAAAGTTGAGCTTGATGTTCAGTATCGTATTTTAGATGCTTACTCATATCTATTTAGTGCCGTCGATGCGAACGCCAGCTTGCGTGAAGCGACTGACAGTGCACTGCGTTATGTCATTGGACATAACAAGATGGATGATATTCTGACTACCGGCCGTGATGCTATTCGTCGCGATACGTGGAAAGAGTTAGAGCGCATTCTTGAACCGTACAAATTGGGTCTTGCTGTTGTTGACGTCAACTTCTTACCGGCGCGTCCGCCTGAAGAAGTGAAAGACGCCTTCGATGACGCGATTTCTGCCCAAGAAGATGAACAACGTTTTATTCGTGAAGCTGAAGCCTATGCCCGTGAAATTGAACCAAAAGCTCGTGGTGAAGTTGAACGTATGGCACAACAAGCGAATGCTTATAAAGAGCGTGAAGTCTTAGAAGCTCGCGGTAAAGTGGCTCGTTTTGAGCTGTTATTACCTGAGTACCAGGCCGCGCCTGACGTGACTCGCAAGCGTTTGTATCTCGATACAATGCAGCAAGTGATGACAGATACGAATAAAGTGCTGATTGATGCCAAGAACAACGGCAACTTAATGTACCTACCGCTAGATAAGTTAATTCAGCAGAAGCCTGCGACAACTGAGCTGGAAGCTAAGCCACAGCAAAATGTCAATTCTTCATCTGTATCAACGACTCGCGCGAATGAGCCTTTGAGTGGACGTCCATCCCGCGATGATCGTACTCGCCAAGGGAGGGAGTAATCCATGGGTAGATTAAGCGTTATTCTTATCGCCGTACTCTTAGGTATTGGTTTGTCATCTTTAATGGTGGTGAATGAAGGCGAGCGCGCAATTGTGGCGCGTTTCGGGGAAATTTTAAAAGACAACGTTGACGGTAATCGAGTCACCCGCGTCTACGGTCCAGGTCTGCACATTAAAGTGCCTGTGATCGATAAAGTAAAATTACTCGATGCCCGTATTCAAACACTCGATGGTGCTGCTGATCGTTTTGTGACTTCAGAGAAGAAAGACCTTATGGTCGATTCCTATGTGAAGTGGCGTATTGCAGATTTCGAAAAATATTACCTGTCCACAAACGGTGGTATTAAGTCGAATGCTGAATCGCTATTACAACGTAAGATCAACAACGATTTACGTACTGAGTTTGGTCGTCGCACTATCAGAGAGATTGTGTCTGGTAAGCGTGATGAATTGCAAAATGACGCGTTAGAAAACGCCTCAGAAAGCGCCAAAGACTTAGGTATTGAAGTTGTCGATGTGCGTGTAAAGCAAATCAATTTACCTGCTAACGTCAGTAACAGTATTTACCAACGTATGCGTGCCGAGCGTCAAGCTGTGGCAAAAGAGCATAGAGCACAAGGTAAAGAGCAATCTGAAATCATTCGTGCAACGATTGATGCCAATGTAACAGTGAAGATTGCTGAAGCTGAGCGTAAAGCCTTAACCATACGTGGTGAAGGTGATGCATTAGCCGCGAAGATATATTCTGATGCTTACAGCAAAGATGCTGAGTTCTTCGGCTTTGTTCGTAGCTTAGAAGCCTATCGTGCCAGCTTCTCAGGCAAGTCCGATATCATGGTGTTAGAGCCTGATAGCGAGTTCTTCAAGTATATGAAGAGCACTGCACCTAAGAAGTAATACGTTAAAAGTATTGATCTAATAGGCCCTGTTACCCAGGGCCTATTTTTTTATCTAATGATTGCTAACTTAGGTAAAGAAAACGGCGGTCGTATTCATATTAGCGATGCATGCTTTATGCCGATGTCACAGACAAGATGCTCAAAATATGATCCAAATGGATTAAAACGGGTTAATAGTTGGGTCTTTTTTAGACTTTTTTTAAAAAACACGCAATCTCCCTAACTTACTTGCGTGTTTTCACTATGATCTGCTTCTAATTTTTAGCTATAATGAGCCCCGCTTCAAACTTCGATTTTTGACCCTAGTGATGACTAAGGGCTGAAAGTCTTTGAAATATAAAAATTCCAACACCCTCTGGGAGATAAGTGGATGAGCAATGCGCCAGTCGATACCGGACGTCGCAGATTCCTGACAGCCGCAACCGCCGTAGTAGGTGGTGCTGGTGCCGTCGCTGTAGCGGTTCCTTTCATCAAGTCATGGAATCCGAGTGCCAAAGCGAAAGCTGCAGGTGCACCGGTCGAAGTAAATATCAGTAAAGTAGAGCCAGGTCAGCTGATCCGTGTTGAGTGGCGTGGAAAACCTGTATGGGTTGTCCGTCGCACAGATGCTGTGATCAATGAACTGCCAACACATGATGATAAGTTAAGAGATCCTGCTTCTGCCGAAATGCAGCAGCCTGATTATGCAACAAATCCTTTGCGCTCAATTAAGCCAGAGTATTTTATTGCTGTCGGTATTTGTACCCACCTCGGATGTTCACCTACTTATTTGCCAGATTCATTTGGTGAGCAAGTTGAAGGTGTCACTTCTGGTTTCTTCTGTCCATGTCATGGCTCTAAGTTCGATATGGCTGGTCGCGTGTTCCAAGGCGTACCTGCTCCATTGAACCTAGTTATCCCTCCACATCAATACGTTGATGATGGCACCGTGATTATCGGTGTAGATAAAGGAGTGGCGTAATGGTTAAGAATTTAATTAATTGGATTGATGCTCGTATCCCAATGACGGCGACTTATAACCGTCACGTGGGCCAGTATGCTACGCCAACTAACTTTAACTTTTGGTACTTTTTCGGTTCACTAGCGATGTTAGTATTGGTTAACCAATTACTGACGGGTATCTGGTTGACGATGAACTATGTACCAACAGCAGAAGGCGCATTCGCTTCTGTTGAGTACATCATGCGTGACGTTGAATACGGTTGGTTGCTGCGTTATATGCATTCTACCGGTGCTTCAGCGTTCTTCGTAGTGATCTATCTGCACATGTTCCGTGGTTTGATTTACGGTTCATATCAGAAGCCTAGAGAGCTACTGTGGTTGTTCGGTATGTTGATTTTCCTCGTGTTGATGGCTGAAGCCTTTATGGGCTACTTGCTACCATGGGGCCAAATGTCATACTGGGGCGCGCAGGTAATTATCTCTCTGTTCGGTGCTATCCCTGTTATTGGTGACGATTTAACCCTGTGGATCCGTGGTGACTTCGTGATCTCTGGCGCGACACTGAACCGATTCTTCGCGCTGCACGTGATTGCACTGCCGTTAGTATTAGTGGTCCTCGTGTTCTTACACTTAATTGCGCTACACGAAGTGGGTTCAAACAACCCTGACGGTATCGAAATTAAGAAGAACAAAGACGAGAATGGCTGGCCAGTTGATGGTATTCCATTCCACCCATACTACACAGTAAAAGACATCATGGGCGTCGCTGGCTTCCTGATCGTATTCTGCTGGGTCATGTTCTTCGTACCAGAGGGCGGTGGTTACTTCTTAGAAGGCCCGAACTTCGAAGCGGCTAACCCGATGAAGACGCCTGTGCACATTGCACCTGTGTGGTACTTTACACCTTTCTACGCCATCCTTCGTGCGATTCCAGACAAGTTGACTGGTGTTGTTATGATGGGTCTGTCGATTGCAGTACTGTTCGTATTGCCTTGGTTAGATCGTTGTAAAGTGAAGTCAATTCGCTACCGTAGCACGCTACACAAGCTGAACATTGCTCAGTTTGCGATTTCTTTCATCGTCTTAGGTTATTTAGGCGCTGTGCCTGCCACACCTGAGCTGACGATCGCTGCGCGTATCTTCACTGTGACGTATTTTGGCTACTTCTTGTTGCTGTTCATTTACAGTAAGAATGAGAAAACTAAGCCTGTTCCAGCGAGGTTGACACACTGATGAAAAAATTACTGATTGCATTAGTTACACTGTTGCCGACGCTGGCTATTGCTGCGACTGGGCACGTACATTTAGAAAAAGCCAATGTTGATCTGCATGATAAAGCTTCCTTAGAACGTGGTGTGGACCTGTTCCAACATTACTGTTCTGGTTGTCATAGCACTCAGTATCAACGTTATGAACGTGTCGCCACCGATATCGGTATCTCTGCGGATGATATGCGTAACAAGTATATGTTCACCGATGCAAAAATTGGTGAACTGATGCAAAACGCGATTCCACATAAAGATTCGGCTAAGTGGTTTGGTGCTACACCACCAGACTTAACTTTGGTTGCCCGCGTTCGTGGCGAAGATTGGGTTTATTCATATCTGAAAGGCTTCTATAAAGATCCTAGTCGCCCCTTTGGTGTGAATAACACAGTATTCCCATCTGTTGGTATGCCACATGTACTCGAAGAGTTACAAGGCACACCAGTCAAGCAAGAAGATGGCACTGTTGTGGTTACTGGCGGTAAATTAAATGCGGAAGAATACGATCAAGCGGTTCGTGATATCACGGGTTTCTTAGTCTATTCGGCTGAACCTGTCCAACTAGAGCGTAAAGCTATGGGTTGGTGGGTACTCGGATTCCTGTTTATATTCTTTATTGTGGCCTACCTCTTGAAGAAAGAGTATTGGAAAGATGTACACTAGGCACCAATAACGGGTAAAATGTAATATCCGCATAGTGTAAACGGGGGGCTTAGCCCCTCGTTTACTTTTGTTTTATTTCGATTCTGGAGGGTATCAATGGCTGTTGCTGCCAACAAACGCTCTATCATGACACTGTTTTCAGGTGCTGATGATCTGTATAGCCATCAAGTACGTATCGTGTTAGCTGAGAAAGGGGTTACTGTTGATGTTTTACAGGTCGACCCTAACGAAATGCCTGAGGATTTGCTCGAAGTAAATCCATATAACTCAGTGCCAACTTTGGTAGATCGTGAACTCGTTTTATACGAATCACGCATTATCATGGAATATTTGGATGAGCGTTTTCCTCATCCGCCTTTGATGCCAGTTTATCCAGTATCTCGCGGCCAAAGCCGTTTGATGATGCACCGCATAGATACAGACTGGTATTCGCTAGTTGACCGTATCCGTAAGGGTGATCGTGTTGAAGCTGCTCGTAAAGAGCTGACTGAAAGCCTGATCGCTATTGCGCCTATCTTCGGTGAAGTGCCTTACTTCATGAGCGAAGAATTTGGTCTAGCGGATTGCTACCTTGGCCCATTGTTGTGGCGCTTACCTGTATTAGGTATTGAGCTAGATAGCCGTGTAGCGAAAGATATCAAAGCGTACATGACACGTATTTTTGAGCGTGAATCGTTTAAAGCTTCTCTAACTGAAGCTGAACGCGAAATGCGCATGGGTATGTAATGAAACCTTTGACTCCAAATCGTCCTTATTTACTAAGGGCTTACTATGATTGGTTGATGGACAACCAATTGACTCCTCACGTTGTGGTGGATGCCTTTGTTGAAGGCACTCAAGTACCGCAGCAATACGTGAAGGATGGCCAGATAGTGTTGAATATCGCTGCTGGCGCAGTGGGCAATTTGCAAATTAGCAATGAGTTTGTGGAGTTCAATGCGCGTTTCGGTGGTGTTCCCCAGCAGGTGATGTTGCCAATGGCGTCGATTGTCGCTATTTATGCCCGTGAAAACGGTGCTGGCACTGTCTTCGATATTGAAGATGCTTACCTGGTGGACGATGAAGTCGATTCATCTTTATCGGTTGTTGAAACAAACGATAAAGCGCCTGAACCGACTGATGAACCACCTAAGCGTCGCAGCCATTTAACCGTCGTAAAATAACGACCGCTAAAGAGCTGTGGTGAAATGCCCAAGTTGTTTTAAAACTAAGCCAGTCCTATGACTGGCTTTTTTGTCGCTGTATTTTATCGCCGTAATTGGCTAAACCTTGAGGATAAGGTGTGGTAGCATTTGCGCCTGCATTCATCCGTCGGATATGCGTTACCTTTACCCATTTAGGCCAATGGATCTTGTATGTTGCTAATGATCGATAATTACGACTCTTTTACCTTTAACTTAGTGCAGTATTTTCAGCAGCTAGGGCAAGAGATAGTGGTCAAACGTAATGACGAAATTAGCATCGCCGAAATCGAGGCGCTTGCGCCTACTCATCTGGTGATTTCGCCCGGCCCTTGCACTCCCAATGAGGCGGGGATTTCCCTTGCGGCGATTGAGCATTTTGCCACGCGCATGCCGATCCTCGGTGTGTGTTTAGGGCATCAGGCGATGGCGCAGGTTTTTGGTGCCAATGTGGTGCGTGCCGAGCGGGTAATGCACGGCAAGGTCAGCGCCATTGCGCATACTGGCCAGCGGTTATTTGAGGGATTAAATCAGCCCTTAACCGTCACACGTTATCACTCGTTATTGGTGGATGCTGTGCCTGAAGGTTTTGTCCTCGATGCTTGGTTTGATGATCCGATCCATGGCCGAGAAATCATGGCCATGAGCCATCAAGACTTACCGCTGTATGGGGTGCAATTTCATCCCGAATCCATTCTTACTGAGCAAGGTCTAGAACTATTAGCCATTTTTTTAGCGCAATCGGCTGTGCCTGTATAATTTCCTCGCCCTAAAACTCCCCGCACTATTTAGTACTATCAATTTCTGTTACAAGATTTATCCTTTTTTTAAGCAAGTTTAGTAATTAACTATGCTATAACTTCGGCAAAACTACGCGAATAGGCAAAACCAGCAGATAAACTAGACTGGGTCATTTAGCCGTTGCGATAACAATAAAAGGAAGGACAAATGAGAAGCGTAATGCGATATTTGGGTTTAAGTGCGTTAGCGGTTGCCGTGTTGGCAGGTTGCGCAGCGACATCGACTGAAACAGCAGCTCCTGCATCATCCCCGCAAGCATTTCAAGTTTCCTTAGCCCAACCGCCACAGGTTTCACAGGCGCTTACGCTTAATCAAATTATGGCAAATCCCGATTGGATGGGCGTTTTCGCCAAAGAGGCTTACTGGAGCGACGATAGCCAAAGTGTGCTGTTTGCCCGCCAAGCGAGTGCTTCACCTCTGCGCAGTTATTATCAGCAAGGCATCAATGACAGTCGCGCCGTCGAGCTAGCGCTTGATAAATTACACGCGGCAGATCAGCAGTTTGGTGTGTTTGATCGCACTAAGTCACACAAGGCTTATCTGTATCAGGGCAACATTTTTGTTAAGCAATTAAGCATAGGTAAAATCAGCCAACTGACTCGCCAGCGCAGTGCCATCGATGGCGTGCGTTATCTCAATAATGGCGATATCGCCTATTGGCAGGGCGACAACGTTTTCCAAATTCATCAAGACTCAGGCTTAGTCGAGCAACTTGCTGAAATTAAAATGGCGAAAGCCCCAGAAGGTGTAAAAGAGCCAACGTCTTACATTGCCAAGCAACAGCACAGATTGATTAAGTATGTGGCGCTGCAGCAAGAGAATGCTAAAGCCAAAGCACAGTACAAAGATGAATTGCAAAAAAGCGACCCAACACTCGCCGCCAGCACTTGGTATTTAGGCGATAGCGAAGTCGTGTCAGAGCTCAGCCTGTCACCGGATGGCCGCTATATTTTACTTGCTCTGACCGACAAGAATTACACAGGTAGCAGTGAACACGACATCATGCCGAACTACTTAGGCAGCGATGGTTATATTGATCCTGTCCCCGTGCGTGCACGTGTGGCTGAAGATACGCCGCCAGGGCAACGCTTTGTAGTGCTTGATTTAAACCAGCATAAACAAGTCGATATCACTATCGAGGGCCTGACGGGTTTTGATGAAGATGTGCTCGCCAAAGTGAAAGCTGAGAATGCTAAAGCGAAAGGCGAAACTCACCAAAGCACTAAAGCGCCACGTAAAATTCAGCTGATGCAAGATTGGGGCTGGACCCAGAGTGCGATTCAGTGGCATGAATCGGAAGATAAATTAGCCCTGATGCTAGAAGCCACCGATAACAAAGATCGCTGGATCGCCAGTGTCGATTTAGCTAAAGGTAAATTCACCACAGAACATCGTTTACATGATGACGCTTGGGTGAATTACGACTATAACCAATTCGGTTGGTTGCCGGGGACGGATTCTCTGTACTATTTGTCGGAAGAATCAGGTTATTCGCAGCTCTATGTGAAAGGACTCGGTGAAAAGCCGCGCGCCTTAACCCAAGGTAAGTTTGTAGTGAGCGACATTACGCTGTCACCGGACGCGAATTATATCTACTACAAAGCTAACCAAACTCACCCTGGCATTTATAACGTTCACCGGGTGAACTTAGCCACAGGCAAAAATGAGCAATTAACGCAGTGGGATGGCAACTTAGATTACAACCTAAGTCCTGATGGCACTCAGCTACTACTCAATGCTTCACGCCGCACTCAGCCCAATGAGCTTTATGTTCAACCTATTGGTGGTGAGTTAAAGCAGCTGACGTCTTACACCAGCGATGCCTTTAAAAACTATCCATGGCAAGCACCAGAAGTGGTCGCTGTACCTTCAAGCTATGGTGCCGGCAAGGTGTACGCCCGTGTTTATTTGCCACAAGGCTATGATAAATCCCGCGCCGAGAAATACCCTGCGGTAATTTTCAACCACGGCGCTGGTTATCTGCAAAATGCTGACTATGGCTTTAGCGGTTACTTTCGCGAGTTTATGTTCCACAACCTGCTGACTCAACAAGGTTATGTGGTGATGGACATGGATTACCGTGGTTCTAAAGGTTATGGCCGAGATTGGCGCACCGCGATTTATCGCAATATGGGTCATCCAGAAGTGGAAGACTTAAAGGATGGCGTTAGCTGGATGGGAACCAATACGAATGTCGATACTCAACGTGTCGGGACTTATGGTGGTTCCTACGGCGGATTCTTAACCTTTATGTCATTGTTCACTGCACCAGACCTGTTTCAAGCAGGAGCCGCACTGCGTCCTGTGGCGGATTGGGCACATTATAATGCGCCTTATACCTCCAACATCTTAAATACGCCTGATGTCGATCCTATCGCCTATGAGCGCAGCTCTCCGATTGAGCATGCCCAAGGATTAACCAAACCACTGCTTATTATGAGTGGCGTTATGGACGACAACGTTTTCTTCCAAGACAGCGTGCGTATGGTGCAGCATTTGATCGAACTGGAAAAACCGACCTTTGAAACGGCGATTTATCCTGTCGAGCCCCATGGTTTCCGTCAGCCTTCTAGCTGGTTAGACGAATACCGCCGTATCTATAAGTTATTCGAACAAGAACTCAAATAACTCAGCTCGACTTCCTGTAAAGGCCTCTATGTGAGGCCTTTTTATTGGCCAACTGAGTAGGAAATATCCGATATAACACTATGTTTGTGTTCTGCGACTTTGCGTTATTGCTAAGATTAAGTGTATGTGCTGAAATTGTAATGATTTTGAGAGTTTGATTGTTTTGACGTCACTCGGGCATTAGCGATATAGGAAAGATTTATAGTGGCGATTTCGGTTGCGGGCGGTGTAAGACCCGGCAAAATTATAGAGATAGAGCACAGACTCTATCAGCAATTGATCCTCGGAAAGCATAAAGCGAGCCCGACTCTTTTGGATGACCTCGACCTTGAATTAGAGGCCGATGCGAATAAGTTAGATGTTGAGCGCGAAGCGATTTTAGCGCGTTTGATGAAACAAATTAAAGCGAAAGAAGTGTTCGAAGCCGTGTCGAGCCAGCTGCATGAAACGGTCAATAACGCCATCGAGCATCAACTCGCGTCCCCCGAACTGGTTCTGGCTAAGTCAGAGATCAATGAATCGCAAATTCTGTTGCTGGAATTACTGCTGGCAAAAAATCTTGATGCGACGCGATTAAGACCGCTGATCAGCAACTTAAGTTGGCTATGCCGCGACTTAACCAATATGGTCAATAGTCCCTCTTTTCGTGCCCGCCGGCCTCAGAGCTCAGATGTGCGAGTCACTGATATCAAATTGGTGATGAATTACATCGGCATCGAAAACCTGCGAACGATTATCCCTTACTTTTGCCTGCGTAATTGGCTACCGAGCGCCAATGCTAAGTTGTTGTGGACTACCCGTAAATTGTGGCGCTACAGCATAGTCAGTGGTATCGCGGCCAATGCGTTGGCTCAGCTTCATAATACTGACTCAGCCTTAGTTTATAGTTGTGCCTTGCTCAATCAATTAGGTACTTCGGTTGTACTGAGTTTGAGTGCCCGCTTATTCGATCAAACCTGGGGCGCGTGGATAAGGGAAGCTAGCAGCAGCCGTGACAAGGAAGTGTATGATGCGGTGATTGCCACTGAGTTTCCGGCCAAGGCTGTGTTTGAACAAGTGTTAAGCCATGGTCATAAACTTAACTGGCAGCTATTAGAGTTACTTAAGTTTGAAGCGAGCCCTTTGACTGGGTTATTGAAGGAGTTAGACCTGACCTTAAGCTATCGAGAATTGTCACCGCAGGCGGCATTAGTCGCGCGGGCAAACTGTTATGCTAAGGTGGTGTTACTCGAAGAGATGCGTCAAATCGATCCCCAAGAAAAGCGTTTAATGTTCGATTATTACGAGTTAACTGAGCAAGAAGTGCTGCGCTTAAAAGCACAGAATTATAGGAAGTTAGATCTGCTGTAGTCCACGACCTGCGACTTGAGCGTCGGGATGGCGGCGTTTAAGTAGAGGAAGGGATATGCCAAGCTGGCAAGCATCTGTACTGAATACTATTTTATCTTATGTTGCTAGGCCATCCATCAGTCGCGGCAAGGCCAAAGTTCCCCTAGCGCAAGTGCGTAAAAAGTTGCTTGATCTCGATAAACGTTGGCTTCCTTGGCCGGATAAGTTAGTCAGTGCCACCATCCCTTTGCAACACTCTAGCTTGCTGCACTATGTGCTTCTCAATGAGCAAACTCGCCTTGGCAATCTGTTTTATATCCGAGGCGGAGGTTTTTGCTTTAAAACGCCCCATGCCCACGCAAGATTAATCGCGGATATTAGCCAGCGTTGTAAATTGGATGCCTATATTCCTGATTATCGTCTCGCACCTGAGCATCCTTTTCCTGCGCCATTTGATGATGTGCTTGAAGCCTATAAGCGATTAATCGCGCTTAAGGGCGCAGAGAATGTGATTCTTATGGGCGACTCTGCTGGCGGCAATTTAGCCCTGAGTTTGTTGCTGGAATTAAAGCGTTTAGCCCTGCCATTACCGACGGCCTGTATCTTGTTATCGCCCGCGTTGGATTTAGCACTAACCGGGGATACTGAGCTGATACTCGCGGCTGACGATCCCTTCTTCACCATCGAAGCTTTGCTGCGTTTACGTGGCGCTTATCTTGCGGGGGCCGACCCCATGTCTGCAAAAGTTTCACCCTTGCAGGGGGACTTGGCAGATCTGCCGCCCATCTTAGTGATTGCGGGTACGCGGGAGCTGTTATTGCAGGATTCTGAGCGCTTAGTCGCTCAAGTCAAAGCCAGCGGTGGCGAGATAACGGGCTGTTTTTACCCTAACATGCCCCATGTGTTTCCCTTGTTCAATTTATTGCCCGAAGCCCTTGAAGTGAGGTCGAAAATTAGCCATTTTGTGCTTTCACACTTGATTCGTTAAAATGGTGTAGTTATTCACATTCAGTGAATAGCTAGCAAAATGAGGGGTAAATAACTTTTTTTCTGACTAATTATGCTGAAAGCCACGGGCATAACCGCTTGTATAGTTCTTAAACTGCAATCTTTATGCACTTTGGGTGGAAGTGCGAGGATTGATGTTTGTGAAAAACTGGTATTTTGATCACATTTTCGCTAATAATGGTTATTAATAGACACAAGCAATCCCAGTATCACTAACTCTAGATAAAGATACCTATGGGACTCTGACGGCCCCGATGCCGTTAAACAAACACAAAGGACGAAGAAGAATGAGCGTTGATATGAAGTTAGACCGTGCCCAGTTTGACGCAGTTATGGTGCCTAATTATGCGCCTGCTGCTGTGATCCCTGTTCGTGGCGAAGGAAGCCGAGTTTGGGACCAAGAGGGTAACGAGTTTATCGATTTTGCTGGCGGTATTGCGGTAAATTGCTTAGGTCACTGTCATCCTGCCCTTGTGAATGCCCTTAAAACCCAAGGCGAAAAATTATGGCATCTGTCAAACGTAATGACGAACGAGCCTGCCTTAGAATTAGCGACTAAATTAGTCAACAGCACGTTTGCCGACAAAGTGTATTTTGCCAACTCTGGTGCCGAAGCCAACGAAGCCGCATTGAAACTTGCCCGTCGTTACGCCTTAGAAAAACACGGCGTTGAAAAAGACGAAATCATAGCATTTGATAAAGCCTTCCACGGCCGTACCTTCTTCACCGTGAGCGTCGGTGGACAAGCTGCCTATTCCGATGGTTTTGGTCCTAAGCCGCAGAGCATTACTCACCTGCCATTTAACGATGTTGCTGCATTAGAAGCTGCAGTAACGGACAGAACCTGTGCCATCATGCTTGAGCCGCTGCAGGGCGAGGGCGGTATTATCGATGCCGATCCTGCATTCCTAAAAGCTGTGCGTGAACTGGCTAACAAGCACAATGCGCTAGTGATTTTTGATGAAGTGCAAACAGGTGTGGGTCGTACTGGCGAACTGTACGCTTACATGGGTACTGAAATCGTGCCAGACATTTTAACCACAGCTAAAGCACTCGGCGGTGGTTTCCCTATCGCAGCTATGCTGACAACGGCTGAGATTGCTGAACATCTAAAAGTGGGCACTCACGGTTCTACCTATGGCGGTAACCCATTAGCCTGCGCTATCGGTAATGCTGTGTTAGACGTAGTGAACACCCCTGAAGTGTTAGACGGCGTTAAACATCGCGAGCAGTTATTGCGCGATGGTTTGAATAAAATCAATGAAAAATATCATGTATTTTCAGAAGTACGCGGTAAAGGTTTGCTGTTAGGGGCAGTTCTTAATGAACAATACCAAGGCCGTTCACGCGACTTCTTGGTGGCCTCTGTCGCTGAAGGCTTAATGAGCCTGATGGCGGGTGCTAACGTGGTACGTTTTGCTCCTTCTCTGGTGATCCCTGAGGCAGATATTGCTGAAGGTCTAGCTCGTTTTGAACGTGCTGTGGCGAGCATTGCTGCCGCCTAAATGACCAAAGGAGTGCTGAATTTATTCGCACTCCTTTTTTGTCAGGGAATACTTACGTGCATCATTACCTGTCTTTTTGAAGAGAGGCGCCTTGATGCACGGCAAGCCAAAGTGAGGAGACACTAAGATGTTAATCATACGTCCTATTCAGGCTGGCGATTTTGAAGCCTTATATCAAATTGCCGAAGAGTCTGGTCATGGTTTTACGTCATTACCCGTGAATGCCGATTTGCTCAGACATAAAATTGCGCGAGCAGAAGCCTCATTCGTCAAAACCGTCGATGCGCCCTTCGATGAAGGTTATCTGATGGTGCTGGAAGATACCGACACCCGTGAAGTGGTGGGGACGTGCGCTATCGAAGCGGCCGTGGGAATGGAAGATGCTTTCTACCATTATCGACTCGGTACTGAAGTCTATCATTCCGAACAAATTGACGTGCGTAACGAGGTCGAAACCCTCACCCTTTGCCATGATTACACTGGCGCCGCCGAAATGTGCACCTTGTTTTTGCGTGAAGCGTATCGCAAGGGCAACAATGGCCGCATGTTATCCCGCAGTCGCTTTCTGTTTTTAGCGCAACATGCAAAGCGTTTTGGCGAAACTGTAATTGCCGAAATGCGCGGTGTGAGCGATGCCGATGGTCATTCACCTTTCTATGGCTGGCTGCAAAAACACTTTTTAGGCATTGATTTTATTCAGGCTGATTATCTTTCTGGTTTGGGCAAAAAGGCATTTATGGCCGAAATGATGCCACGAAATCCGGTATACGTTTGTCTATTGCCGGAAGAAGCGCAGAAAGTGATTGGCGAAGTGCATACCAATACTCGTCCCGCATTAAGTCTGCTGCAGGCCGAAGGTTTTAGATGCCGCGGTTACGTGGATATTTTTGATGGTGGTCCAACGGTTGAGTGTCGTTTATCGGACATTCGCGGCGTGCGTGAAAGCCGTTTATTAACCGTTGATATTGGTGACATGGTCGAAGCCGACACTCAATTTATTATCTCAAATACTCAATTAGCCAATTATCGAGCGACGTCTGCCGCACTGGCCGTGGACGACAAATCCGAACACATCATTATCAGCCCAGAGCTGGCAGCGGGTTTGTTACTCGCAAAAGGCGATCAAATCCGTATTTTGGCAATGTAGGAATAACCAATGACACATTATATTCAAGGTCAGTGGCATGCTGGCAAAGGTCATGACGTGGCCTCAATTAACCCAGCCAATGCTCAAACTATTTGGACAGGTAAAACTGCTACAGCAGAACAAGTTAACGCCGCCGTTGATGCCGCGCGCGCCGCGCAGTTTGATTGGTTTATGTTAGGTTTCGATGCACGCTTAGCCATAGTCGAAGCGTATCGCAGCCAACTTGAAGCCAACAAAGCGGAATTGGCTGAAACGATTGCCCAAGAAACGGGTAAACCTCAGTGGGAAACGGCGACCGAAGTCGGCGCTATGATAGGCAAAATTGCGCTATCAGCCGCGGCTTACAATAAACGTACGGGCACTGAAGCCAACGATACGCCAGCGGGACGCGCGGTTATCCGCCATAAGCCCCACGGTGTTGTGGCGGTGTTCGGTCCTTACAACTTCCCCGGTCATTTGCCGAACGGTCACATAGTGCCTGCGCTGCTGGCGGGGAATACGGTCATTTTTAAACCTTCTGAATTGACGCCTAAAGTTGCTGAGCTGATGGTTAGCCTATGGGATAAAGCGGGTCTGCCTGCTGGCGTGCTCAACTTAGTCCAAGGTGAAGTGGATACGGGTAAAGCACTGGCTTCTCACCCGCAGCTCGATGGTCTGTTCTTTACTGGCAGCTCACGCACAGGTCATTTTTTACATCAACAATATGCCGGTCATCCGGGCAAGATTTTAGCACTTGAGATGGGTGGCAATAACCCACTGATCATTAAAGGTGTGCAGGATATCAAAGCTGCCGTGCACGATATTTTGCAGTCGGCTTATATCTCATCTGGCCAACGTTGTACTTGTGCGCGCCGTCTATATGTAGAGCAAGGCGAGCAGGGCGATGCCTTGATTGCCATGTTAGCCGCTGCGGTCAAACAGATTAAAGTTGGCCCTTGGAACGCGCAGCCACAACCTTTTATGGGCTCAATGATTTCTGAAACTGCCGCCAAAGGTATGGTTGCGGCGCAGACGAATCTGCAGAACTTAGGCGGCGTATCGTTAGTCGAGTTAACCCATTTAGAAGCGGGTACAGGTTTGGTCTCTCCAGGCCTTATCGATGTGACGGCTATCGATGTCTTACCGGATGAAGAATACTTCGGCCCTCTGCTACAGCTAGTGCGTTATAGCGATTTCGATCAAGCGATTAAACTGGCTAACCAAACGCGTTATGGTTTATCTGCGGGTTTACTGGCCGATAGCCGTGAAGATTATGACTATTTCCTCGCGCGTATTCGTGCTGGGATTGTTAACTGGAACAAACAAATCACTGGCGCATCGGGCGCGGCACCTTTTGGTGGCGTAGGTGCATCGGGTAATCACAGAGCGAGCGCTTTCTATGCCGCCGATTACTGTGCTTATCCCGTCGCTTCGGTCGAGGCTGATGCGGTGAGCTTACCTGCGACATTAAGCCCAGGTTTGAGCTTGTAAGCGGGTAGAGATTTAACTTTTATCTGGTAAAGAGTACGTGGTAAAGAGGAGGAAGGACGAATGTTCTTCCTTTTTAATAACAAGCAGTAACGTAACTTGAGCTTCTACTGTGGGTATGTGTGACGCTGCAACAGTGGCATTTAGGTCGTTACATTTAGTGTTCGCGGCAAAATAACAGCAATAACCGCAGCACAATAAAAGGAGTTTTTATGCATACCGACATCAACGCGTTATTTGCCGCCCTGTGGCAAGACTATATTCAAATGACCCCTTCGGCGGCAAAAGTGCATGCGCTGCTGGGCCATGGTAAGCCGATCATCAACGATCATATTGCCCTGCGTACTTTCAATATCGCTAAGGTGAATTTGGACGTGCTTGCTAAGCATTTTACTTCGTTAGGTTATGTCGCTTGCGGTGATTATAAGTTCGAGCAGAAAAAACTGATCGCTAAGCATTTTGAACATCCAGACTCGACTCAGCCTAAAGTGTTTATCTCTGAGCTATTAGTTGAAGAATTTAGCCCAGCTCTGCAAGACACCATTCAAGGCTTAATCGCTCAAGTGGATGTTGCTGCGACAACGGCGGACAACTTTATTTACTCAGGTCGCCATTGGTCTTTAGATTCTAAAACCTATCAGGATTTATTAACTGAGAGCGAATATGCGGCTTGGGTCGCGGCTTTTGGTTATCGCGCGAACCATTTCACTGTGTCTATCAATCACCTCGATGGTTTTGAAACCTTAGAGTCAGTGAATGATGCACTGAAGCATGCGGGCTTTGTGCTTAATGGTTCAGGCGGTGAGATCAAAGGTTCGCCAGAAGTCTTGTTAGAGCAATCGTCGACTATGGCCGATAAGATTGGCGTTGAATTCACCGATGCGACAGTGGAAATCCCAAGTTGTTTCTATGAGTTTGCGCTGCGTTATCCTATGGCCAATGGTGAGCTGTATACCGGTTTTGTGGCAGCGTCTGCCGACAAGATTTTTGAAAGTACGAACGTGAATAAGGCTTAACGTGAATAAAGCCTAACGTCATCAGACATTAAGCATAAAAAACGCCATCAATTCGATGGCGTTTTTTTATGCGTATTTTAAAGAGGAAATATTAAAGAGTGCATTTGAACAGGGCATTTACAATTAGCTGCTTCAGCGAGACTAACTGAAGGTCAGTTCGATTCTCAGTCCACCTAAGCGAGTGCTGTGGCTAAACTTAAGCTCAATCTCATATTGCTCGGCAATTTCCTTCACTATAGACAAGCCTAAGCCGTGCCCCATGACAGACTCATCTAATCGCGTGCCTCTTTGGGTGAGCTTATCGAGTTCATCATCGGCAACCCCAGGACCATCATCATCGATACAAAGGCAGAGACGCTCCTGTTGGCGTGATAGCTGAATGCTGACTCGGCTCTGGGCCCATTTAAAGGCGTTGTCCAGCAGATTGCCTAAAAGCTCCATGCCATCTTCCCTGTGGATCGGCAGCCTGAGAATATTAGGGTCGAGTTCGAAAGCACATTCGATGGTTTTATTGCGGTGAACCTTGTTTAAGGTGTTGGCTAGGCTGTGTAAATCCCTTGGGATCACTAACTGCGCCGCGGGAAGCATATCGCCTGTAATCCTTGCCGCCGCCAGTTTGCGCTCGACCATCTTGTGGATAGAATCCAGTTGTTGCTGCAAGGCAATGGCGGTTTCGGGATCTTTAAGGCCAAGGGCTTCGACCTGTTGCTGCATCACAGCCAGCGGGGTTTTAAGCCCATGGCTTAAGTTGCCTAAGTTATTGCGGCTACGCTCAATTTGCTTGGCGGTGTACTCGAGTAACTCGTTGTAAGTCTTAGCGAGTGGCTGCACTTCGGGGGGGATGTTATTCAGCTCAAGCGCGTTAATTTCGCCTTCTCTTAGCCGCGAAAGCGCGTGCTGAATATGCTTAACTGGCTTAAAGGATTGGCGTAGGATCAGGAAGATCCCTGCGATCATCGCCACCAACATCGCCAGATTGATCCCCAGCTTAGTGCCATAGACTTCGCTAAACACGCGTCTGCCGATACTCAAATCTTGGGCGACAGTTAAGGTGGCGCTGACATTGGCGCTACTGGAATTTAGCCCCAGTGATAACAGTTGCATATCGTTATTTTTGGGGCCTTTAGCTTGCCAGACACGGGTTTGATTTGGCGCGAGTGGCTCGATATCTAACTGCATATCCCACAGGGAGCGGGAGCGAATGACTTCATTGGGCAGGTTAAGCTGGAAATAGCGGCCTGAATAGGCGGGCTTGTAGAAACTGGAAAGCTGGCTTTGATCTATGCTGATGTCCCCATCGTGGATATGGGTTGCCAACATAATATGTTCGAGATCTTCTTCTAAGCGATTGATAATAGAGTCATGGAAGGCCTGACGCAGCATGGACTCAAACAAGATGAGCCCAATGACTGTGCCTATTACCAGTAAGCCCGTTAACCATAAACTGAGCTTAGTGCGGATTGAGATCATTCAATAATGCCGTGGAAGATATAACCTTGGCCGCGGCGGGTTTCGATAGCGGTTTTGCCTAATTTCTTGCGTAAGTGGGTTACATATACCTCGACCACATTACTTTCTTTTTCATCGTCAAACTGATACAGCTTATCGGTAAGTTGTGTCTTAGATAACAGCTTCTTAGGCGACATCAGGAAGATTTTTAACAGTCTGAATTCCATCGCCGTTAGCTCAAACAATTGGTCTGCCACTTTCACCGTTTGCTCGGCTTCGTCTAAGATCACGCCGCCATAGCTCAATTGCTTGCTAGAGGTGTTTAAACGGCCATGGGCACGGTGGATAAGGGCTTGAATACGCGCCAATAATTCCTGTGCGTGGAAAGGTTTGCCTAAGTAATCGTCGGCGCCGGCATTAAAGCCTTCGACTTTTTCATGCCATTGGCTGCGTGCGGTCAGCATGATGACAGGAGTGCTGATCCCTTGATTACGCCAGCCTTCGAGCAGTTCGAGGCCGTTGCCATCGGGCAAGCCGATATCTAAGATCACGCAATCATATTGGGTTTCTTTGATCAGATAATCGGCTTCAAGCGCTTTGTCTGTAATATCGGTCACATAGCCAGCGAGTTTGAGTTGTTTCTCCAGCTCGGTGACTAGCATTGGGTTATCTTCAACGAGTAACAGTTTCATGTTTTCGACATTCGCTCGGTAATGCTATTGAGTGATCGGCTTGACCATTGGTTGCATCAATACTGAGATTGACGATTTGGCCACGCTGAACTTTGATTTGCAAATCATAGCGCCATTTATGATCTTCTTGATAGAGATGAGCATCAATTAGTTCACCTTGGCAAAACTGATTAACTATGGAGAGTGTACCGTTTAAGGATAGTATTTGCCCAGAGTTGACGAGTGCCTTGGCTTGATAGTGTTCTAATTCAATAGGTTCGGCATTCAATTTCATTGGATGCGCCAGCGTGAACAGGCTGAAAAAACAGATTAAAAACAGCCGTTTCATTTGAGCTCTCCAATAAAAAATGGCCTAGAATTTATTCTAGGCCACTTTAATAAGGCAGGCTTAAATCAAGCTGAAGACTAACTTAACGGGTACCGTATACCACGATTGTCTTACCATGAGCTTGGATTAAATTCTGTTCTTCTAACATCTTCAAGATACGACCCACAGTTTCCCGTGAACAGCCAACGATTTGGCCGATCTCTTGACGAGTTATCTTAATCTGCATGCCATCAGGATGCGTCATAGCATCAGGCTGTTTCGCCAGATGTAACAGCGTTTGGGCAATGCGGCCTGCCACGTCTAAGAATGCGAGGTTACCCACTTTCTGGCTGGTGCTTTGCAGGCGATAGGCCATTTGTGCAGACAGCTTCATCAGAATTTCAGGGTTAACTTGAATTAACTGTCTGAATTTTTTGTATGAAATCTCAGCGATTTCACAAGCTTGCTTAGCACGAACCCATGCAGTACGTTCGGCTTGTTCTTCAAACAAACCTAGTTCACCGATAAAGTCACCTTGATTCAGATAAGAAAGGATCATCTCCTTACCTTCTTCATCTTTAATCAATACCGCTACAGAACCTTTTACTATGTAATAAAGAGTATCTGAATCTTCACCAGCATGAATAAGAGTGCTCTTTGCAGGGTACTTATGAATGTGACAGTGTGATAAAAACCATTCCAAAGTTGGATCAGGTTTTGGCTTACCAATCAGAGCCATGTTGGTGTTCCTCGATTGATTAAAACGAAAGTAAGAGTATTCTAAATAAGCATTTTACGTCAATTAAACTAACAAAAACTTGATGGAAGTCTTACTTTAGAATAAGTGAATAAATGCAATTAACCATCTAAAATTAGAGCTTATTTTGCTACTTTAGTGATTTAAGTCAACTAAATCGACGTGAAACTCGCTGGATTCACTTAACTCTGTCGAGTTAATCACATCTTACCAGTCTAATTAAGCCGTTTTATTATAGATTATGGATAAAACAGGCCCCTAAATGACAGTATAAGATGTTTCACTTTTTAAATTCGGCGTTTATTTGCTTCAACTTCCCCCATTATCCTGAGGTTTGTGTGTATTTAGGCTCGACTTATGGGGTTAATTCTGGCTAACTTTGTGGGCAGTCGCTTTTAAGAGAGGTAAGCAAGTGAAATACAGATTATGGGTTTTAGGTGCAGGTTTAAGCTTAACCATTGGGTTGAGCTCTGCGGCGCACGCATTTTCTATCCCGCAGCCTGCTGCCGAGCTCGCAGCCAGTAAGTTTGTGCACATACAGGTGACGGCAGAGCAAGGCGACGCCGATGCCCAATTTTTGCTGGGATTAATGTATCTTTCTGGCCGTTTTGTGGCGCAAGAAGTGCCCTCTGGTTTGCACTGGATTTCACTTGCCGCCGAGCAGCAACATGAAAAAGCCCAGCAAACCTTAGCCGACCTGTCTTTTGAAGGCCAATTGATCAAGCGTGACTTATCCGTGGCCGAGCATTGGTATCGAGCCTTGAGTGAGCAGGGTAGTCGTTGGGCACAATTCCGTTTGGGCTTTATTTATGCCTCTGGCGGCGATGGTGTGCAACGTAATTGTGGTAAAGCGGTCGAGCAATTTTCCCAAGTGGGTGATGATGTTGCCTTAGGTAATGTGGCGTGGATTTTAGCGACTTGCCCAGAAGCTGAGTATCGCGATGGCAATAAAGCGGTCGAGTTATCCTTAAAGTTACTCAAAGTGAATGAAAACGATCCGACCAATTTAGATAATCTGGCGGCGGCTTATGCCGAAGTCGGCGATTTTGGTGCGGCAATTTCGACGCAGCAAAAAGCGATAGAAGCGTTAAAGATGAGTGCCGAAATGACCAAGACAGATGAGTTTATGCAGCGCTTACAAACCTACGAACAAAAGCGTGCGTATCGCGAAACCTTACGCTTACTCGAATAAGGCATTGGTTATTGGAGCCCTTAAAGTAAGCCCTATTGGTTTATTCGCGCTTTAGTTGATGCATATAATGATAAATTGGAAAGCCTGAGTTAATACTCGGGCTTTTTTGTTTTTAACTCACGCTAACCGAGCGTCCAAGAATGTAGGATGTGATATTCCACACCCGTGCTTGTGCTGTTCGAATGATATAAATGCAAATGTTCGGGCGTTAACGTTAGCGTATTCATGTCCTTGAGTTGCAATAACGCCGACTCATCTAGCATCCATTGTTTTGCCTTCCTGAATAAACTGATGTGCGGGCAAAAGTGGTGTTCACTGCTATGTAATTGCAGGCAGCCTGCGATTGCTTGCGTCTGCTTAGCTAATTGCGCTAACGGCGGCTCAACGTCATCGCCTTTCAAGCAACAGACTTGGGCATTGGGCCATAAGTAGAGCTGGTTAAGCTGAACGCTGAATCTAGGCTTAGCTAAGCGGTCAATTGCATCAAGGAGGGCGATGCGTTGCTCGTCGTCCACTTGCCCTAAAAAGCAGAGCGTTAAATGCATATTACGGACGCTAACCGCTTTCGCCTCAGGATTAAGGTGGCAAATCAGTCGCTGTTGTAAATCACTCAGCCTTGTCATTTGTGCTGCGGTAGGCGCGAAGCCGAGAAATAGCCTTTGTTGCATCTGATTATCGTCCTTTGTGGCGTTCAACACGGATTATCTCTGGGAACACTTTGACGTTTAGCGTCTTTGAGCGTTAATCTAGTTGTTGAATTTATCGGCTAATTTGCGACTCAAGCAGACGTTTAATTTACTGTGAGCCTATACTCAATATACGTCGATAATACCTTAAATGGATTTTTAGGTAAGGAAGTCACTTTTCATGTTAGTAGGTTTAGCAAATCCACTCCAACAGGCTTTGGTAAGTATTTTTAGTGAGTCTCCGCTAGAAACCTTAGAGCAAAATGTTGACCGAGCACTTGAGACCATCACATTGCAGCTGCATTGTGACGGGGTATTTGTATTAACTGGCAGCCAGTCTCTGGATCGTTTACGCACGCGTAATTTGTATCTAAAACCCCAATTTGCCAAAGGCCAACAAACCCGAGTCTGGCCCTTGGCACGCATGCCATTCTTTCGCTCCCTTGTCCGCACCCCGCGACTATTAAATCTGCCCGATGTGAATACCTTGCCCGCCGATGCGCAGGCCGAGCGAGCCCTATTAAGGGACTGGGATGTGAAGAGTCTATTGGTATTGCCACCTGTGGTATTTGGCGAAACGCGTATCGCGCTGGGCGCGGTGAATTGCTCCGAGTGTTGCGAATGGAGCGAAGAGTTTATAAGTGAGTTTAACCACGCCGCTGTGATGATTGGCTCGGCGATGGAACTGACGCGTATCGCCCTGAGCATGCTCGCCAGTGAGCATAAATACTGTGAAGTCTTCAATCAGTTACCCTTAGCCTGCGCCTTATTAGATAAATATAATCAATTGACTATGCTCAATAAAGTCGCTCTGCAAACGCTGCCAATCCAACATGGTTATGATTTATTCGACATGGTGCGTGAGGAAGAACATGCTATGTTAACTGATACCTTGCATGTGGTACGTGAAGGTGTGCTTGGTCAGGCTTGGTGTGAATTACCGTTAAAATCTATCCATCAGTTGGCTTGGTTGAAACTCAGTTTTAGCCAGATCAGTGGCGATAAAGATACCTTAGTCATGATTGCCGAAGATGTCAGCGAGAAGTATCGCCTAGCCGATGAGCTGTCGTTCCATGCCAATTATGATGCGCTCACAGGATTGCCCAATCGGTTGCATTTCGAAGCCTTATTAGAAAACGTGCTGCACGCCCACGACGATATGCCTATTTGTGTGGCGTTTCTCGATCTCGACCAATTCCAAGTCATCAACAATATCAGTGGCCATCAGGCGGGCGATAAGCTGCTTTGCCAAGTGGCATTACGCTTAAAACAGCTCGTGCGTAAGGGCGATATCGTCGCCCGTTTAGGGGGTGATGAGTTTGGTATCTTGATGCATTACTGCAATGTGGACTCGGCAAAACAAATAGCTAAACGTATCTGTACCCAATTGGCGAATCATGAATTTATTTGGGAAGGTCGCAGTCACAATGTCAGTGTCAGCATGGGGATTGCTAAACTCGATAAAAAAGCCGCCGACATTTATACCGTGATGAGTCAGGCCGATGCTGCTTGTCGCTTGGCGAAGGATCAAGGCCGCAATGGCTGGCATTTATACAGTGCGAGCGATCCTAAAATGAACCGTCTCTATACTGAGATGATGGCGTCGGTGGACATAGTCGGCGCACTGGCGTTAAACCAATTTGAGCTTTATTTTCAAAGCATAGTGCCATTAAACCGTGAGGAGTCTGGTCTGCATTTAGAGATCTTACTGCGCATGGTGCAGGCCAACGGCACTATTGTGTCTCCAGCCATCTTCTTGCCCGCCGCCGAGCGATATAACTTAGCTTCTAAGGTCGACTTGTGGGTGATCGATAACTTGCTCAAGTGGGGCGGTTGCCATTTAGATATCTGGCAGCAATTGGATCTCGTGTCGGTGAATTTGTCGGCGACTTCTTTGGGTGACTTTGAGTTTATGAACTGGCTAGAAATGCGTTTGATGGCCGAACCTGAGCTGGTGGACAAGCTTTGCATAGAGATCACTGAAACCGCGGCCGTGAGTCAGCTCGATCAAGCGACAAAGTTACTCGATATACTGCGCCCGCTCAATTGCAAGTTAGCCCTCGATGACTTTGGGGCGGGCTTTTCTAGCTTCGCCTACCTTAAGCGCCTCAATGTGGACTTTGTGAAGGTGGATGGTCAGTTTGTGGTGAACATCTGCGAAGACAGTGCGGATCAAGCGATCGTTAAATCGATTTGCCAACTCGGCCAAGATATGGGCTTTGATGTGGTTGCTGAATTTGTCGAATCCCAAGATATTGGCCGAAAACTGCAAGCCTTAGGCGTCGACTATGCCCAAGGTTACGCCATCAATAAACCGATACGGTTAGCTGAGCTAACGTCAGGGCTCAGCCGACCTTGGCTCGAAAAACGTGAGACCTTTGCCGCCTATCCACAGCTCTAGTGTTTGGTACACTTAACTGCCGAGCCGGATTATGTTGCAGTGAAATGGTACTCACCGTCGATTGTTAGTACACTGACGGCCTGTGTTGGCCGCTGATGTCTTTTTCTTGAACTCTCTACCTATTCATAGCTTATTAGCACCGCTGCGTGCGGCTTTTTCTCGTCACGCTCAAGTGATCCTCGAGGCACCGACAGGTGCGGGTAAATCTACCGCATTACCTTTGGCTATGTTGGATTGGCCAGAAATCAGCGGACGCATTTTAATGCTCGAACCGCGGCGTGTCGCTGCGCGCAGTGTGGCGCACTATATTGCCCATTGTCGCCAGCAAAAGGTGGGGCAAGAAGTGGGCTATCGCGTGCGCGGTGAAGCTAAAGTCAGCGCCAATACCCGCTTAGAGATTGTCACCGAAGGCATACTCACGCGGATGATCCAGCAAGATCCCGAATTAACTGGGATTGGAATGATCATCTTCGATGAGATCCATGAACGCCACCTCACTACCGATTTAGGCCTTGCCTTAGCGCTCGAAGTGCAAGCCTCACTGCGGGACGATTTAAAGATATTGGCCATGTCGGCAACCTTATCTGGCCTTGCATTAGGCGAACTGATGCCAGAGGCCGTGACCTTGCACAGTGAAGGCCGCAGTTTTCCCGTTGAGGTTGAATATCGCCCTGTGCCGACGCAGCAGCATTGGATCGATCATCTTGGCCGCTGCGTACTTGATCTGGTCTCTGCCAGTAGTGCCAACGTTGATAAAACGGCTAGCAATAACGCCGTGCTCGTCTTCTTACCGGGAAAAGGCGAAATCTCACGACTGCAGCAGTTTCTGCGTGAGCGCTTAGCCCAAGATGCCTTTCTGATTTGCCCCCTTTATGGTGAGCTTTCGGGTGCTGAGCAAGATAGCGCGATTGCGGCAACCACAGATGGCAGGCGCAAAATCGTGCTAGCGACTAACGTGGCGGAATCGAGCTTAACCATTGAAGGTATAGGTTTTGTCATCGACAGCGGCTATAAACGTCAGGCCAGTTTTAACCCTAAAACCGGCGTCACCCGCTTAGGTTTGAAACGCATTAGCCAAGCTTCGGCAACTCAGCGCAGTGGCCGCGCCGGACGTTTATCTGCGGGCGTGTGCGTGCGTTTGTGGAGCCAAGAAGAACATGGCCGTATGCTCAGAGCCGATGAACCCGAGATCAGCCAAGCGGATCTGGTGGCTATGGCCCACGATTGTGCTTACTGGGGCGCAAAATCCTTCAGCGACTTGATGTTGTTAACGCCGCCACCGAGTGTTAATGAGGCGCTGGCGTGGCAATTACTGCAGCGCTTAGGCATGGTCGATGGTGACAATAAACTCACTTCCCACGGTAAAGCGGCCTATGAGCTGGGGTGTCACCCCAGGCTTGCCCATATGCTATTGGGCGCGAAAAGCTTAAGTGTGAAAAGCTTAGGCGTAAACAATGTTAATGAGCAAACTGGGCAATTGGGCAGTTTGGCCTGTTTGCTGTCGGGGATTGTAGAGGCGCGCGGTTTGCCTAAAAAGGGCGCCGATATCATGAATTACCTGCACTTTGCCTGTCAGGGGCAAGCGGGACAGCAGGCGAAACAGTGGCAGAAAAAGCTCGGTTTAACTGCCGACTTAGCGAAGGTCGCGACCCATGCTCACCACAGTGATGTGGGATTATTACTGGCGTTGGCGTATCCGGACCGTATCGCCAAAGCTCGCGGTGTTGAGGGCTATCAATTAGCCAATGGCACTGGCGTCGTGCTGGCAGCCGAAGATGCCTTGTCGCAAACGCCTTGGATGGTGGTGGCGGATTTCCAAGAAACCGAAGGCCGAAATGCTGGGCGGATTTACTTGGCGAGTCCGTTTCAGCCGAGCTTATTCGATAGCGAGCTAAAAGACTTGCTGGAAATCCACGAGATCTGTGGCTGGGATGAAGGCAAAGGCCGAGTCATTGCCGAGCGCCAATACAAGGTCGGACAAATTTTAGTGAAAACCGAGACGATTGCTAAGCCCGAACGCAAGCAAATTGTCGCGGCCTTACTGGCTTATATTCGCCAGCAAGGATTACAAATTCTCAATTGGAACGCTAACTTAGAGCAGTTTCAATACAGGCTTAAACTTGTGACAGAGTTCGACGCGGGCAGCGACTGGCCCAAGGTCGATGATGGGGCGTTATTAGCGAGCCTAGAAACTTGGCTGGCGCCTTACCTCGAAAATGTTAATAATCTGCCGCAATTAGTTAAGCTCGATTGCTTTGGTTTTGTGGCAAACTGTTTGAGCTGGCAGCAGAAACAGCGACTGGACGAATTATTGCCAACCTCTTGGCCGTTAGTCACCGGTACCTCTGCGCCAATCGTATACGATGAGTCTGGGCGTGCGCTGCTGCGGGTGCGTCTGCAAGAAACCTTTGGCATGGCACAAAGCCCTATGCTGGCGCAGGGCAAGCTAAAGGTGACGATGGAATTACTTTCTCCCGCTCAACGTCCATTGGCTTTGACGGCGGATTTAGCCAGTTTCTGGCAGGGACCTTATGTTGAAGTGAAAAAGGAAATGCGCGGCCGATACCCAAAACATCTGTGGCCGGACGATCCTGTGAATACACTACCGACAAAATTTACCAAGAAGAAAACCTTGGGTTTAGCTCAGCCATAGCGCAGTGGCGCTGGTTTTTAAATCGCGTGATAGCACGCCTTGATTCGCACCTCGCTCACTGTTGTGCCTGTGGCTGATGTCTTTAAATGCATGAATGATGAAGTAGATATGACGACTAAGACGACAAAAAAAACACCCGCTTCCCGTAGGGCCAACAATGGCCGCGGTTTATTTCGACGAATGTGGTCAATCACTTGGAAATTAGCCTTAGCCGGATTAGCTGTAGTGACGTTCTACAGCATTTATCTCGATCAAATTATTGCGCAAAAATTTGAAGGCCAAAAATGGCACTTGCCCGCGCAGGTGTTTAGCCGTTCTATGGCGCTGTATCCCGGCGCGGCGGTCAGTCATCCGCAAATGATGGCTGAGCTTAAGTTGCTCGGCTATCGCAAGGTCGCGAATCCACGCCAAGTGGGAGAATTTTCGGCATCAAGCACTCGTATCGAATTGTGGCGTCGACCGTTCTTGCATCCTGAAGGCGATCAAGTCGAACAAAGAGTCATGATCAGCTTCGACAGCAATGGCGTCAGTTCAGTCTCCCGAGTGTCGGACAAACGCCAGCTTGCCGTATTCCATCTTGAGCCTGTGTTGCTCGATCGCATTATTGCTGGCGACGGTGAAGACAGGTTGTTTGTGCCGACCGAAGAAATGCCTAAGTCGATTGTGCAGGCGTTACTGCTGGTGGAAGACCGTAGCTTTTACGAACATCATGGGGTGAATCCCTTCGCCATTGCGCGCGCCGCGTTTGTAAACATTAGCGCCGGTCGCACAGTGCAAGGTGGCTCAACATTAACCCAGCAGTTAGCGAAAAACTTTTTCCTATCCAGTGAGCGTTCATTGCTGCGTAAGGTGCGCGAAGCCTTGATGGCAGTGATTATCGATTTTCGTTACAGCAAGGACGAAATACTCGAAGCCTATCTTAACGAAGTGTATATGGGGCAGGATAAATCCCGCGCCGTTCATGGTATGGGTTTGGCATCGCGTTTCTATTTCGGCCGTCCTATCAGTGAGTTGACTATCGCCCAGCAGGCATTTTTAGTGGCTGCGATTAAGGGACCGTCTTACTACAATCCATGGCGATATCCGGATCGCATTCAAGAGCGTCGCGATCTGGTATTGCGTTTACTCATGGATGCCGGCGATTTAACCACGGCCGAGTACAAGGCGGCGGTAGAGTCACCTCTGGCGATCCGTAATCTGAATAAACCCGCACACCAGAAATTACCTTCCTTCTTCGCCCTGGTAAAACAGGAAGTGAACGAGCGTTATGGCGATGCGTTACTGAAGCAATCTGGGGTAAAAATCTATACCACGCTCGATCCTATGGCCCAAGAAGCCGCCGAAATTGCGGTGACTCAAACCCTTAAGAGCTTAGATAAGAGCAACAAGTCATTGCAGGTAGGCATGGTGGTGACCGATAAATACACGGGCGGTATCGCGGCGATGGTCGGCGATAAAACCCCAGGATTTGATGGCTTTAACCGTGCGGTTGAAATTCGTCGTCCGATTGGCTCGTTAATTAAGCCCTTTGTGTACGCTACGGCACTGGCACCCAATAGCCAATTTACCTTAGCGACTCCCCTTAAAGATCAGCCTATTACCTTAAAGAGTGAGCAAGGTAAGACATGGTCACCGCAAAACTTCGATAAGAAGTTCAGCGGCCAAGTGCCTTTGTTAACGGCGCTGAAAAAGTCGATGAACGTCCCGACAGTAAATCTTGGGATTGCGGTGGGCGTGGATGCCGTCGCGACAACTTTGGCTAAGTCGGGCTGGCAGGAGCCGTTAAACGAATATCCTTCTATGTTACTTGGCGCCGTCAATGGTTCACCATTAATGGTGGCGCAGGTGTACCAAACCTTAGCCGATAGCGGGGTTTACCGTAAATTAACCACAGTGACGGCTGTGTTGGATGCTGATAAAAATCCATTACCTGTGACGCGATTACCTAAAGAGCAAGCCATCTCACCCGATACTGACTTTTTGATCCAGTACGCTATGCAGCAAGTGGTGAATACGGGCACAGCGACGCGGTTAGGCAATGCCTTCCCCGGCGTTGGGCTGGCGGGTAAAACAGGCACAAGTAACGATAGCCGCGACTCTTGGTTTGCGGGCTTTGATGAGCGTAACGTCGCTGCCATTTGGGTGGGGCGTGATGATAACGGCAAAACCAGCTTGTATGGCAGCAGCGGCGCCATGGCCGTGTATCTTGCCTTCTTAAAGGAACGTCCACCTATTAGTCTGCGCTCTATCCCAGTGAATGGCGTCGTGAAGGGCTTTTTTGACCGAGATACCGGAGTGGCCAAAGAATCGGATTGCAGCAATGTTGATGCGCTTCCGGCATTAACCGCGACTTATCGTCCGGTGAATAATTGCGGCGAGCCTTTGCAATGGTGGCAGAAAATTCTCGGCCAATAGGCTCGAGAATTGGCCAAAGACGTTGTGTGTGGAATATAAAATCTTAAGTAGTAGAACCTATGCGAATGGAAATGGCGTTATCGAGCGTACACGCGTGACGCCATCTTCCCTTAGCCTAGGTCGTTAACCCAAAGTGAGAAATAACATGTTTAAAACCGCTGCCGCCGTGCATATTTTAGTGAAACACAAAGAGCAGGCTGAGGATATTGTTAAGCAACTGAATAATGGCGCTAATTTTGCGGTACTCGCCAAGCGTTTTTCCTCTTGCCCTTCGGCCAAAAAAGGCGGTGATTTAGGCGAGTTTAAAAAAGGCCAAATGGTGCCCCAGTTTGATAAAGTCGCATTTTCGGGCGAGTTATTAGTGCCGCACATAGTTAAAACGAAGTTTGGCTGGCATGTGGTTAAAGTGCTGTATCGCACTTAAACCGCAGGAATAAGCCCCAATGTAGCGCGTCTTAGCCGCACGTCATTTTCGGCTAATCAAATGGATTGGAATATTAAGGAGCGATGAGCATGACCTTTAGTTTTAATACCGAAGATGCGAGCCAAGTTTGCGTGGGGGCATTTGCGCTGGCGGTGCCCGTGGCATTTTCAGAGGAAGCTTGGCATCTCGGCGAAACCTTGCCTGTGCTCAATCTCGCCATGCTCTTTAGTTTATCGTTGTTATTTCTAGGGGTTTTTACTTATCACAGTGTGTTCCAGCAAAATATTAGTGCCCGAGTCCCTGTGTTTATTTTCCGCATCGTGGTGGCGTATTTGCTCACCGCGCTGGTGGTTTTCCTCGTCCTGCTGTGCCTCGATAAAGTGCCTTTTTTTGAAGATCCGCTGACCTCGATAAAACGGATTATCGTCATCACTATGCCAGCCTCTATGGGCGCCATTGTTGTGGATAGCTTCGATAAGGAATGATGCACCTTAGCCAAACCTCATGACTTTTGTCACTGGTGGATTAGGGTTATTTTGCGCATACTCATTCCCATACTCTGACTTTGATTAATGTCTAGAGTCGAAATAAGCCTGATTTTTTAGCCTGATAACAATAGCGCCAATCGATAAAGGAAATGACTATGAATACTGGAGCCCTCGCTTTACTTATCCCGATACTCGCCATTGTTGGCGGATATGTGGTCGCGATTATGAAAATCCGCGACAAGCAAGGTGTGTCGAGCCGTGAGCAAGAGGCCGAAAATCAAGCCTTGCGGACCGAGTTAGCTACCTTGCGTCAGCGTGTCGAAGTGCTAGAACAACTGGTTACTGACGATAGTTTTCAATTGAAGCGAGAATTTAAACAAGTCTAACTATTTGTTCCTTATCCAATGGAAGACGTTAGCCTGTTAACCTAAGTTAATACCCTTGTAATGTGTTTGGCTTTACAAATGTGGTCATGGTGTTACTTTGTACGTCTTCCGTGGGATCAAGTCATCGGGTGAGTTAAATACCTAATTTAAGGTAGACTCGTGATAATTTTGTTATCCATCCCTGTATTGAGTTATTACAAATAGAGTTTATATGTTTCTAGCGCCTTATTTTTCCAAGCAAAATCAAGCTATTTCCGTATCCGCACAACAAGCCAGCGACTTCGCGAAGAAAATTGCGCAGGACTTTAATCCCATACACGATGTGGGCGCAAAACGCTTTTGCGTGCCGGGAGATTTACTGTTTGCCTTAGTATTGACTCAATATGGCCTGAGTCAGAACATGAAATTTAGCTTTGCGGGTATGGTGGGCGATAGCGTCGAACTGCAATTCCCAGAACAAGTGAGCGAGAGTTTTTCGATTCGCGATAGCCGCGAAAAAACCTATCTTAATGTGAGTCGCCAAGGCGATGTAAGTTGTTGCGATGCGCAGACCGAATCCTTTATTCGTCAATATGTTGCCTTCTCTGGACATAATTTTATCGATATCCTTATCCCTTTGATGAAACAACATCAAGTGATGATCAACCCAGACCGACCTTTAGTGATTTACGAAAGCATGTCGTTTGACTTAACCACCCTCGATTTTGTGCAAGTGACCTTATCACTCGTTGGCCAAGATTTAAAAATCGACGGTAAACGTGGCGATGTGACATTGCACTTTGAATTACACAGTGGCGATACTCTTGTCGGTACAGGTATTAAAACTTTAGTCATGAGTGGTTTACGTCCTTACGACGAGGCGCTGGCGCAGCAAATGTGCGCCAACTATGAAGGTCGTAAAACCGATTATTAATTGACGTAACAATCACATGGCGTTTTATCGGTAGATAAAGCGCCATGTGATCCTTGATAGCGCGATGAACTAGCTTACATATTACAGTTAATCAATCGATAGTTGAGAGACTGTTTTTGAAACGTTTTCTGCTCCGTTGCGTATTTCTCCCATCACCAAAGTGACCTCGGCTAATTGTTGTTTCCCTTCCTGTGCGATACCTTCAACTTCGTTCATCATACTCGTTGCACTTGTGGTGAGCTGGGTATTTTTAGTGACGACGGCGGCAATTTCACTGGTTGATTTACTGGTTCTGGAAGCGAGCTGCCTCACTTCATCGGCGACAACCGCAAAACCTCGGCCTTGTTCACCCGCACGCGCGGCCTCAATCGCGGCATTTAATGCCAGCAAATTGGTTTGATCGGCAATCGAGCTAATGGTCGCGACTATGGCTTGAATACTTTGGGATTGCTCATTCAGTTGAGTAATCGCCTGAGTCGTTTTATGGGTTTGTTCAGCAATGGCATTGGAGGTATTGACGGTCGCATTAAGCAACTTAACACCTTGTTCCGCTTGCTCAACGGTGCGTTGCGATGTGGTGAGTGCAATATTTGCGGCTTCACGCACAGCGTGGCTTTGCTCGATCCGCTTGCTGATATCACTAGCGAACTTAATGACTTTAACGACCTTTCCATGCTCATCCATAATGGGATTGTAAGCCGCCTCCAGCCAAATTGAGTCGCCATAAGCATTTTTGCGCTCAAATAGCCCTTTGCTATAGCGACCTTGCTTAAGCTCGTTCCAAAAGTGTGGATTTTGTCGATAAAATTCATCGAAACAGAAAATTCTATGATGCTTACCTAAGATCTGTTCTTTGCTGTATCCCATTGTTTTTAAAAAGTTGGCATTGGCCTTCAAGATAGTGCCATCTGGGGTAAATTCAATAATGGCTTGGGAGCGATTTAGGGCATCAAAAATAGCGGCTTGATCGTCCATTTGGTGCTTATCTTGAGTAATTTCCGAAGCCGTTTTCATAATTTTAACGACTTTCCCCGCCAGTTTTACAGGAAAGTAAGTCGCTCTCAGCCAGATTTCTTGGCCATTTTTATTCACTCGCGCGAAATTTCCCTCCTGTGGATGACCGGCTTTTAAATTACTCCAAAATTGTTGGTAGGCAGGAGAATTAGCATAGGCCGCTGAGCAAAACAGCTTATGGTGTTGGTCAACAACTTCATTAAGTGAATAACCGACTACTTTTAAAAACAAGGCGTTCGCATCGAGTACTTTTCCTTCAGGCGTAAATTCTACCGTGGCAATACTTTGCTTAATGGCGTCAATGACAGACTCCGCTTCTTGGCGCTTGTTTTCGCTCACTTCTAGACTTTTACGTAATGAAGAATTGAACACTGGGATACTCCTGATGAGCTTAACTGACTCAAAAACTGCTGGTCTTTATTGAAAGCTCGATATAACGAGCTGGATATACAGATAAATATAGCTGTGATTTTAATGTGTGGTTTATTTCTATTAAACACGTGATCGGGATCTATATACCTAAATTGAGCAAAAGAAGATAACTTTTCTTTGGTTGTTGCTCGACTTGACTTTGGTTTTAGCCCGACCAGACGTAGCGGCAGAGCGGATAACGAATTTTTGCATGCGATTCGGGTTAGTTAGGTTGAATGAATGCCATAAAAAAGCTGCCAATGGCAGCTTCTTAAGTGTTATCTATGTTCGGCGGTTAGCTTAGTTTTTCAATCTTAGCGGGCAGCCCTTGTCTTGCCGAGGCGCCACTTGCCCAGTCTACCAGCGGATAGCGGCCGTTGCGACTAGGATCGAACAGATTTAAGTCGTTCATATTGATGCCAACTCGGATCAGCGGATTGGCGACGATTTTAATCTCGTCAATCACAGTGTCCCGCGCGCCGAGTTCTTTATGGCCATAACCGTGTTCGATAGCGATGCAGTCTGGGTGCACTCCGGCAACACATTCCACTAAGGCAATCACGCTGCCGTTGGGCGTGCTGATCTTGACCGTGTCACCTGTGCTGATCCCAAGGCGACTGGCGGTCTTCTCGTTCAGTCGCACCGGATTATTAGGGTGTACTTGGCGTAAACGATCCGAGCCAATACTCATAGAACTCATGGTATGGGACTTGTAACTGCTAATCAGCAAAGGCCACTGTGATTTATCAAACGCCTTATCGAGCGGCGTACCATCGGCCAAGGCGGGTTGATATAAGCGCGGACAACCACTCATAAATTCTCCTGTGAGACTGTTGCGACGACTGCCGACGTCGGGATTCCACAGCATCATAGGTTTAGGCCAGACTTTACTCGGATTCCCCGCGTCATCGCGTGCGCCGCGCATTTCTTCAAAACGGCCGCCGCGAGCAAATAAGTAACTGACTTTTTTGACTTCATCTGGCTTGAGTCTGGTATTGAGTTCACTTTGAATGCGGCTCACACCGCTAAGATACATGTCCTCGGCGTTGATATCGGCGACGGCTTTACCTAAATAGGCCACGTTGGCGGCGCCGTAGAGTGAGTAATCCGCTGCGCGCGTTAACGGATGTAAGCTGCCATCGGCGGCCTTAACGGCATTTTCGCCAAAGCCGGGTAATTGCAGCTTCATCGCCACTTGGCTCAAGAAAGACTCCATGCACACCACGTCACCACTGGCCATTTTCGCGACTCTTGGCTCGACAATCGGCCAACGACCTGTGGCAACTTTGGTTAGTGTGCCTTGCCATGCCGAGGTCCAGCCCCAAGACTCGTACGTTAAGGTGTCGGGCACTATGTAATCCGATAGCGCCGAGGTTTCGTTAATAAAGCTGTCGATGCTGATAAACAGCGGCAGCACTTTGGGATCTTTCAGTTGTTCACCAATGGCTTCACCTAGGCCCGCTTGACCATAAATCGGATTGCCCATGTGGTTAATCCATGCTTTGAGTCGATAGGGATAACCGTGCACCGCCGCGGTTAAATGTTCGCCCAATAAGGGCGATGAAATCGGAAACCAAGGCTCCTTGGCGGGATAAGGCGATTCGCCCGCTTCGACTTTACGGCGATACTCTGAGGTTTTTTCGTAGGGGAATTTAGATCGCGATAGGAATACGCCCTTAGGCTCGACCATGCCGTCAAACTCCTGCAGATTATACCTTGGGCCTTTACCAAAGGCGGGGAATGAACCGCCGGAGGCTAATGCGCCGCCCTTCAAATTGATGTTGCCTATCATAGCGTTGAGCATCATGATCGCCCACGCGCTATAGAAACCATTGGCGCTCATCGTGCCGCCGTGGGAGATCACCGCGGCCTTAGTGCCATGGCTGGTAAACTTATCTGCGAGAGCAATAATCTGCGCTTCGCTGATATCGCACTCCTTGGCATAGTGTGCCATCTCGAAGCTGTGCGCCGCTTCACTTAACAGTTGGAAGCTGGATTTAACCGCAATCGTGCCTTTAGGTGTGTCGACACTTTGATTAACGTCGAGCTTGGCTTTCTGACTTTGGCTCGCCAAAACTATCTTGTCACTCGCGGCATCGACAACCAACTGCGAGTCTTGCTCGCCGTAGGCTTTGCCGTCGAAAGGTAAGCCAAGATCGCTGGCAAAGAGATATTGGCCATATCTTGGATGGGTAGGTTCGCTGACGATCAAGAATCCTGCGTTACTGAAGCCACGGTAACCTGATGCTTTTGCGGCATCGACATTGGGCGCACTCAAAAAATCGGCGGCGTAGCGCTGGTTATCAATAATCCAGCGCAACATGCCCATGGCGAGAGCTGAGTCGGTGGCGGGGCGGATCGGCAGCCAAGTGTTGTTGCCCGCGCAAGGTTGGTTCGAAGTATTGGGCAGCATGGGCGACACCACCACATAACTGAAATTGCTGTTATTCACCCGCGCGTTAGCCAGTTGTCTCGCTTGGCGTTTAAAGGGATTGCCCGATTGCTGCGGCGACGTGCCGATAAAGAGTAAAAATTCACTATGGTCCCAATCGGGTTTTAAGTGGGCGTATTTTTTCAAATCATCCAATAAGGCGCCGGCGCCGGCGCGGTAGGTAAACCCGCAATAAGCACCGTGGTTGGCGAAGTTGCGGGTGCCAAAGCTGTTGAAGGTAAAACGTTTGATAATGGCATCGCGGCCTTCATCGGAGGCGTTCGAGACCAGTAACTGGTTGGCCTTAGGGCCGTATTCTGGATTATTGGCATCGAGCGGCGTGGCGATATCTCGAATTACTCTTAAGCCTTCAACTTGGCCTTCGCCAAATAAATCGCCGCCTTCGACGACTTCATTCAGCAACTGCTCAAAGCTAATGCTCTGCCATTGGCCACTGCCGCGCTTACCCACGCGCTTAAGACATTGGGTAACGCGGTGTGGGCTATCCAATTGTTCTAGCATGGCATTACCGCGAGCGCAGGCGGTGGAACGCCCCTGTAGACCTTGTTCTTGAAAGGCGCTTAGTCCGACAAATGCGGTTTTGATTGGCGTATCGAAATCGATATGTTCCCGCGATGACAACGGATGATAAGGATTACCGCTGATGCGGATGATCTTATCGGTTTTTTGATCGATACGAGCGCGCACGCCGCATTTGGTCCAGCAACCTAAGCACATAGTATTGGCGACGCGCTGATCGTCATTGCTGATCAGCTGACCTGACTGTAAATCGACTTTGTATTCAGGCGCTAAGGAATTGCCATGCAGCGGATCTTGGGTCGGTTTTCCTGAGGTGCCATTGACGACACCTTTGCCCATTTGCGCTAACGTATGGCTATAACCCGCAGCAAATAATCCCACACCACCCGTGACAGCGGCCCCTTTGATAAAACGACGTTTACTCTTATCCATGATGGACTCCTTCATTCTGTAAACTAATTGGGTGCTCAGCGAGCAAGCTTTGCTGTAGGCGTGTGGCGAATAAGTTCGGAGACCAGCGCCATTAATGCCAGCCAAAGACCGAAGGTGCCGGCTATGCCTAATAGCCCTTCGGGTCCCCAAGGCAGTTGATAGAGGTAAGTCCCTGCGCCGTATTTAGGATCGGTTTGCGCTTGGATTAACACTATCCAGCGAAATCCCCACGCGAGATGAATGGCCGTGAGGCTGACGATTAGCATTGCAACATTGGGTAAGTGACGAATGGCGAGCATCAGTGCCAGCACGGCGAGTGTGACCAGTACCCAAATTGCACCAAGTTGCCAGCTTGGGCTGGTTTCAAGCAATAACGCGGCTTCAGGGGCCGAGCCCTTATCGAATAATGCCCAGCCGATAAGGCACAGGGCGAACAGACCAAAGCTGGCCCTTACCCAGAGTAATAGCTTGTCTTGGGTACTTTGTTGGTAGCCTTTTAATAATCGATTCAATACCGCCAAAGTGCCGCAGGCAGCAAGCAGGGCGCTCATCGCCATCAAAGGTGGCAGCCAATAGGTATGCCACAGTGGCCGCGCCTTAATGGCCATGGTTTCCATGCCAGTGTAGAGGGCAATACTGCAGGCACTTAGGGCTGTGATAATCGCGATCGGCTTGATGAATTTGTCACTGTTCCAATCACCGAATCTCAATAATTGGCCTATTTTATTCAGCCAATCTGAGTCTTGATGCGCGGTGTGCTTAGGCAGATATTGACGCAGTAATAGCCAAGCAAATAGCGCGCTGGTGCCCGAGAATACCGGCAGTAAAAAGGCGCCATACCACATCCAAGATTCAGGGCGAACTTGCGCATAAAAATGCCAAGCCCGCAGCGGTTGGTGTAAATCGGCGAGCAAGGCAATAGGCGCGACTATGCCTGCGGTCAGCATTAAACAGGCGCAGAGTTTCAGCAGTCTGTCATCGGGTTTCGCGTGACTAAACAAGTGTATTGTCGCGACCCACACACTGGCATAGGCCAGACCCATCATAAAAAAGTATTGCACCGCCCAAGGTAGCCAAGTAATGGCGATATCTGGGGTAAAGATTTCTTTAATGACCATGGTGGATCTCCTCGCCAGTATCGGTAAGTAAGGTTCTAACGGGGGCTTGGCCGCTAATCTTGTGCTCAAAAGCGCTGCTCATGCCGATGTAGAACACCCGTGGCGCAGTGTTGGCCGTCGGTTTGAGTACCTTGATATCGGTTTTATTGGTGGCGAGCAGTTGGCTTATCTGGCTGTGGGGATCGTTAAGATCGCCAATCACACGGGCTTCTCCCACACAGGTTTCGACACAGGCGGGTAGTAATCCCGCATCCAACCTTTGGGCGCAGAAGGTACATTTGTCGGCGGTATTAGTGTCGTGGTTGATAAAGCGGGCATCGTAGGGACAGGCTTGCACGCAGTAGCCACAGCCAACGCACCATTCATTATTGACGACCACTATGCCGTCTTTGCGCTGGAAGGTCGCGCCCGTAGGACAAACGGGAATACAGGGCGGGTTTTCGCAGTGATTACAAAGTCTTGGCAGCATTAAAAACGCAGGCGGAGTGGTATTTTCCTGCTGCGAGACTTCATACTGCTGCACTGTGGTGCGAAATTGCCCGAGGGGCGGTTGATTCTCGATAGTGCAAGCGACGGTACAGGCTTGGCAGCCCACGCAGCGGCGCAAGTCAATTACCATACCGTAACGTTTACCCACTTGCCCTTCGCTGGCACTGTGCATTTGAGGGCTGCGCTTATCATCCTGTGCATACACTTGCACGACAGGGATGAGTGCGGCGCCAACACTGACGCTGGCCATTTTGCCGAGAAACTGACGTTTACTCTTGTCCATACAGATTTCCTTCACTACTTGCAGATGGCGAATAAACTGGCTCATAGACCTAGAGTTAAGGTTTATGGCGAGGTTTACAGGCATTCTGTAAAAGGGGAGGCGGCATAACTATAGTGGTTTTCCACATATCGGGTGTGGACTTGATCTAGCGCAACAAATATCCGTTAGAATAGCCTTCAAAATGCTAGGGTTTTATTTTTTGTTACTTGAGTTTGGCCTTTTCTTAGCTTGAGTTGGACTTGATTTTAGTGTGAGTGACTGGGGATAAAGGATTGCACTTCATGTTATTGAGGATGATGAAAACAGTGTTTAGCTCAGCGATGTCACTCAAGTGGCCGTTATCGATTCAGGGGACTGTGCCTAAGATGGGATCTCGAATGATTTTCAGGATGGCACTAGCCGTGGCGTTAGCGTGCTTGCTCGCTTCGGCAAATGTGTTTTCCGCCGAGCCGCAGAATCAAAGCGCTCCTTCGGATGTAATGGACGCTGAGGTTGTTGCGCCAGTCGCTACCGAAGAACCCGGTTATCAAGTGGTCGATGTGGGTGTGTTAGCCATCCGCGGTTATAAGGCGACCATCAACCGCTGGCAGCCGTTAATGGGTTGGCTCGAAACCCAAATTCCCAACAGTTACTTTAGGTTACATCCTCTCTCCCTCGATGAGCTCGCTAAGGGCGTTGAAACCCAAGGGCTCGATTTTGTGATCACTAACCCCGGGCAATCCGTGTTGCTGGCGCGGCAATATTCTCTCACTTGGTTGGCAACCCTGCGCAGCCCGTTAAATAATGGCGCGGCGATGCAAGTGGGTTCGGCGCTGGTGGTGCGCGCCGATTCACCCTATCAGACTTTAACGGATCTCAAGGGACGTCGACTCGGTATTGTGTCGAGAAATGCCTTCGGCGGTTACTTGACCTTAGTGTACGAAGCGCAGCTAAAGGGCATAGATTTGCCTCGCTTTGTGGGTGAGATCATTCCGCTGGGATTCCCGCTAGATAATCTGTTGTATCAGTTAGATGATCAAAAAAGTGGTAATGATGCGGCGAAAGACAATCGACTGGATGCGGCTGTAGTGCCTGTGTGTCAGCTTGAGCAGATGCAGGCAGAAGGGCTGATTAATATCGGCCATTATCGGGTGCTCGATAACCAAACTCCGGTGGGATTTCATTGCCAAGTCTCGACTCGTCTCTATCCCAACTGGTCCATGGCGAAGACCAATCGCGCCTCGCAATCTTTAGCTAAAAGCGTGACCCAAGCGCTGCTGGCACTGCCCGAAGATCACCTCGCCGCTAAGACGGCCGATTCTGCGGGTTGGACCACGGCCGTGAGTCAGCTGGCGATCGATCAGTTACTTAAAGATCTCGACATGCATCCCCTGCAAACGCCTTGGTGGCAAAGGGCGTGGCAGTGGGTCAAGTTACATCAACAATGGGCTTGGTTTGTGCTGGCGATTCTGGTGCTGCTCAATGCGTACCATTTCTGGTTGGAGTATCGTTTTAGCCGTCGCGGCCGGGAGTTAATTAACACTCAGCGTCAGCTCAATGAAAACCGCGCGCTACTGGAACATGCCCAGCGTATTGCAATTGCGGGTGAGCTTGGCGCTAGCCTCTCCCATGAACTGAATCAACCTTTGGCGGCGATTGGCCATTATTGCCATGGCGCCGAAGTGCGATTACAACGGGGGACGAGCCCTGAGGAACTGCAATCGGTATTGACGTTGATCCAGCAGGAAGTCACGCGAGCCGACAGCATTATCAGCCGTTTACGCAACCTGTTGAAGAAACGGCCTGTATCGAAACAAGCTTTGTATTTGCATGAGCTGGTCAATGAGACTGTGCCGCTGCTTGCCTATGAGTTTGAACAACACCAAATCAATCTCGCCGTGAATGTGAGCGGCGAGCCCTATTTACAGCCCCTCGATGAAGTCGGCATGCAGCAGTTGTTGCTCAACCTGCTAAAAAACGCCGCCGATGCCTGTGTTCAGCGGCTGGAACTTGAATCCAGTGGCACAGAACAGATCATCACGCAAAAGCCATACACGCCGACGATCGATATCGATCTTCGCTATCAAGAACGTACACTTTTGCTGACTGTCACGGATAATGGCACGGGTTTAACTGAAGCCGCCAGCCTGCTGATGCAAGCCTTTTATTCCACTAAATCAGAGGGGTTAGGTTTAGGTTTAGTGATTTGCCGCGATATTGCCGAGAGCCATGGCGGGACGTTTAGCCTAGAAAGCGCTATGGGGGGCGGTTGCCAAGCGCAGGTGGCTATACCGCGTAAGCCTGAACCTAATGGAGCACTTTAATGAGCCTTGAGTTACCTGTATATTTAATCGATGACGATGACTCAGTGCGTCGTTCTTTGCGTTTTATGCTCGAAAGTTATGGCCTCAAGATCACCGACTTTGATAGCGCCGAAGCCTTTTTTACCGCCGTAGACTTAACCCTGCCGGGTTGTGCGCTGGTTGATGTGCGTATGCCGGGTTTGAGCGGCCCGCAGTTGCATCTTGAATTAGTCGCCAAAAATAGTCCGTTAGCTCTGATTTATCTCACCGGACATGGCGATGTGCCTATGGCGGTTGAAGCGCTCAAACTCGGTGCGGTGGATTTTTTCCAAAAGCCCGCCGATGGCGCTAAGTTAGCCGAAGCGGTACTCAAAGCGTTGGAACATAGCAAGGCGCATCATCAAGACAATCAGTATCTTGAGACTTATCAAGCGCTCACGCCAAGGGAGCGGGAGATACTCAACCTGATTGCCCAAGGCCTGAAGAATCAAGAGATCGCCGATAGCCTCTGTATTGCCATGCGCACGGTCGAGATCCACCGCGCCAATTTGATGAAGGGCATGCAAGTGGGATCGCTGGCGGAAATGATGCTGATCTATAGCCGGATCGCCGATCGCCTGCGCATTGAAGATAACCGCTAAAATTTACCTTTTACTGCGCTAATTGCCGCTTTGTTAGCCGCCTATTTTGGCTAAGTTGTCGTATCATTGGCGGTTAGTATTGGCTTTGCTAGTAGCTTAGTTCTGGGCTTAAAGAAGAGCTTAGTTCTGGGCCCAATTCTGGGCGTAAAGATTGTGAGCCATGGCATTAGTGCAGCGCCGCTTAATTGCCAATACACCGCGATTGCCTTATTTTAGGGGCACTATTTTTAGGTCATGATTTTAAAATCACTTTTTACAGTGCATTTTAAGGTCTGTGGCCCTCTTGGATTGTTTTGCTTTGTCCTGTAGAAGGCTTCTGCAGCTTAGATAAGACGCTCCCGTTTGCATAAGGAATGAAATGGCAAGCTTGATTCGTATTGTGCTGATTGATACGCACCTTCCGGGCGTTGTGGAACTCGCCCTCAATGGCCATACCAACATTTGTGGTACTAACGCCTCGGGTAAGACGACATTACAACGTCTAGTCCCTGTTTTTTATGGTGAATACCCAAGCCGCGTGGTGCCTTCGACCCGCGACAGTTTCGAGCGTTGGTACTTGCCACACGATTCAAGCTACATCATTTACGAATATCAAAAGGCCGATGGCTTACTGTACCAAGCCGTGCTGGCCTCTGCGGGTGATGGTAAGGGTGTTAACTATCGCTTTATCGCCAAAGGTTTTGAGCTAAGCGATTATATTAAATCGCAAAACGGCGACACTATTCTGTGTCATACCATGGCGGAATTAGGCCGTGATTTAAAACGTGCTGGTATCGCCACCACTAACTTACTCAACACCCGTGAATATCGCGCCATTATTCAAAACGATCGCACCCTATTAAGCACGGGCAGTAACCGCAGCGAACTGCGCGGCTATGCCCGTCAATTTGCCCTGTGTGAGGGCGAGCATTCACTGCGCCACATCGAAAAACTCGCCAAAGCGGTGCACTCCAAAGAAGGCAAGATGGAGACTGTCAAATCCATGATCGCCGCCATTTTAGAAGAGGATGGAGTTAATCCGCCCAGCTCACGTTTGAATCCGCAGCGCGTTGAAGCGTGGATCCGTGAAAGCCAACTTATCCAAGGGTTTGAAGTTATTCGCCCTGAGTTTGAAAAACTCGAGCAAGAATTTAACCAACTGCTCAGCGCCGAACTGCGTTTATCGAGTCTGTCTCGCGGTTATCGCAACGATGAAACCTTAGAAGCCGATCGCCAAGATATTCAGCAAACCTTATCTAAAGAGCTGAATTTAAAACTCAGATTGCTCGACGATGAATGGAAAGAGCAGCGCGATGAGCTCAATCTCGATTTATCGGCAGCTAAGGGTGATGTGGCAAAGTGCGAGTATGAGCTCGATGCCATTGAAGATCAGCATGCTGCCTTTTTAGATGCCAACATAGAGCAAGCTAAGACCGATCTTGAGATGCTGCCAAACTGGCGCACCGATGTTGAAAACTTAAGTGAACGCCATAAGCTGCAAACCGAGAAGCACCAAGATATCGAGGCGGCCTACAATGCCCGTCGCAGTAAGATTGGCGAGCAGTTAAACCGCGAGCTAGAAGGTTTGCATGCCGACCAAGACAAGCAGCGCGAAGCCCGCGATAAGCAACGCGAAGTCGCTCGCACCGATATCGACGCCTTAGAGTTGCAATGGCGCAACCAAATGGATGCGGGCAAGGCCAGCTTTAGCGAGCAGGAATACCAATTTAAACTCACTGCCGCCGAGCTTAAATTACGTGTAGATGGTGTGACTTACACCGAAGAAGAAAAGCTGAGCCTAGCAATTTTCGACGAACGTATTCACCGTGCCGACGAAGAACAAGAAAGCTGCAATGCCAAGGTCGAACGCTTAAGCAGCGATGAACGCAAGCTCAGAGCCAAACGCGACCAAGCCAACGAAGCCTTGCGTATCGCCACCTTAAGGGTAAACGAGCGTCAAACTGCGCTGGATGAACTGCACCACATGCTGTTCCCGCAATCCCACACCCTATTGGAGTTTCTGCGTAAGGAAGCCCAAGGTTGGGAGCAAAGTTTAGGTAAAGTGATCGCGCCTGAACTACTGCATCGCACTGATTTACATCCCAGTTTAGTAAGTGAGTCGAGCGAAGCTTTCTTTGGCGTACATTTAGATCTTAAGGCGATCGATGTGCCTGAATATGCCGCCTCTGAGCAAGAGCTGCGGATTCGGTTAAGTAAAGCCGAAGAAGCCCACACTAGCGCCCAAGAAATGCAGGTCGAGGCCGAATCTCAGCTAGTTGCCATTAATGGCGAGTTGGATAATCTCAGCCGTGAACTTACTTTTGCCCGCACAGCGTATAAAAATAGCCGTGACGATCTGCGTCGCCTATTCGATGAAAAGCGCAGTGAGCAAGATAAAATCAACAAAGCATTGAGCGATCGCAAAGCCCATGCGGGACAAAGAATGACCCAGCTGGATGGCGAGCTGAAACAGCTTAAACATCAGCACGAACTCTGGCTCGAAGAGCAAAAAGAGCAAGCGCTCGAAGCGCGCATGGAAAAACAAGCCTATTGGCAGGAAGTGATCGGCGCGCTCGACAATCAACTCGGCCAAATTAAAGCGACCATTGAAGGCCGCCGCGAAAGTGCCAAAATTGAGCAGAAAGCCTGCGAGACCTGGTACAAAAACGAGCTTAAATCCCGCGGTGTGGATGAGGAGAATATCCTCAAACTCAAGCAACAAATTCGTGAGTTAGAAACCAAAATCAGCCGCGCTGAGCAGCGTCGTAGTGACGTACTGCGTTTCGATGATTGGTATCAACATACTTGGCTGATGCGCAAACCTAAACTGCAAACTCAGCTTGCAGATGTGAAGCGCGCGGTATCGGAAATCGATCAACAGCTTAAGGCGAAAACCTTAGATGTGAAGACTCGCCGTCAACAACTTGAAACCGAGCGTAAAGCGTCCGATGCGGCGCAGGTTGAAGCCTCCGAAAACTTAACGAAGTTACGTGCCGTAATGCGTAAACTCGCCGAGCTTAAGTTGCCGACCAATAATGAAGAAGCCCAAGGTAGCCTAGGCGAGCGTCTGCGCCAAGGTGAAGATTTACTGCTGAAACGCGATTACCTGATGGGGTCAGTGAAGCAATATGTAGAGCATTTCGACTCAGTGATCGCCAGTAAGTCAGGTTCGGGTCTTGCCGAAACCTGGGAGCGTGCCCGCGAAGAATCGAGCTTTATCAACGACAAAGGCATTCGTCTGCTGGATTACCGTAAGTTAGTGCCACAGCTTGAGCAATTGCTGAACGTGATAGTGCCGCAATCGATTACCGCGCTGCGTGAACAAGGACGGATTTTCGGCGTCGACTTAACCGCCTTCTACGATGTATTAGCCGATATCGACCGTCGCATCGCGTCCCAAAGTGCGCGTATTACCCGCGAAGTGGGCGAAGAGTTATTCCTCGAAGGCGTGTCTGAGTCGGCGGTACGTATTCGTTCGCGCATCAGCGAGTTAGAGTTCTGGCCTGAACTTGAACAGTTCGTCAAAGCCTTTAAACATTGGAAAGCCGATGGCTTTAATGGCTTGCCCGATGAGGATTACACCAACAGTATGCGCCGCGCCTTAGACATTATCGGCCGCGCCGCGTTAACGGGGGGCATCTCTAAGTTGCTGGAAATCGAGCTGCGCCTTAAAGAAGGTAACAGCGATCTGATTATCCGCACCGACAGACAGCTTAACGAATCCTCAAGCCACGGTATGGCGTATCTGATTTTGTGTAAGTTCCTGCTGGCATTCACGCGTTTGTTGCGTGGCCGCGCCGATGTGACCATTCACTGGCCAATTGATGAACTGGGCACTTTGCACCATACCAACGTGAAGAAGATTTTCGATGCCTGCGAAAACAACAATATTTGTGTGCTGGGCGCCTTCCCGAACCCAGAGTCTGAGGTGCTGAACTTGTTCGCCAATCGTTACATTATCAACAAACAAACCAAGAAGTTGCAGGTGGTAAAACCAAAGGTGAACCCAATTGCCGACATGTTGAATAAGCGTTTGTCGAAGGAGGCCATCTAATGAGTGATGCAACTCAAACCGTATTAGTCGGTACTGGCGCTTTGATTGAATTGTTACTCAAGGGCGAGTTTATTTGCCGCACCACCAATGAAGAAGGCTGGCGCGCCCTTAAAAATAGCAGCACCCGCGAGCGGGTCGAAGCCTATTTAAACCAGATCAACCGTACCGTGGCGTCCGCCGCCGAAGGCGATGTGTTCTTCTGTGGTTATTTGCAGCTCGGCGATAGCGAACGCAAAGTGATTTCATCGCAGTTTAAAGATATCTGTCAGGCATTGATCCCGCTGGTGGAATGGCTGGTATTAGTGCAAGAAGCCAGTGGCCAAGATGCGCCGCTGAGCGAAGGCGCGCCCGTGCGTTTAACTGAGCTGCAAAGCCGCATCGAAGACACGCCGGCGTTTCGTGAGCAGTTAGCCAAACTCAGCCAATATCGTTTATTTGGCTCGACCAGTACCAACAGCGATGCGCAAATCAAGTTAGTCTTCAAACGCTTAGTCGAACTCGGCTATTTAGTGCGCCCCAATGCGGAGAAGCAAATCTATATCGCCACGGGCAAGCTGGATTATCTGTATGAAGTCATTCGGTTTATTGACGAAACCGAAGGCCTAAGCCTAGAAGCGCAGGCGGAAACGGCGACTCAGCGGGACTTAATCTAATGTTGGCACGATTAAACCTAGGTAAAAGCTGCGACCAAGGAGGCCGTGATGAGCAGTAACTTACATCAGGCGGGGGTTAAGCTGCTCAAGCAGTTAGGTCGCCATGCTGACATCATTATGGACGCCTATTTGGCGGGTTCTCTTAACGAGGATGCCCACGATCCAAGCGTGGTTGAAAAGCTTAAACAGGCCGGCATTTTGTGGCGGCCAGAGCCAGATCAGGAGCTGCGGCTTAAGCGTTCTGTGCGAGCCTTGCTCGAAGAAGGCTTAAGTGACGAGCGTAATCGCCAAATTGACTCTAACGTTGGTTCGGCTCTCGCGACCATTAAAACCTTGGCCGACCATTACAAAGAAGCCCGTCACAGCTCAGATTACAGCGCTGCCGAAGCCTATTTGTCGGATTTGAGCGAGCATGTTTACAGCTTTGCCGACAGTCTGCGTTATTCGATTCGTGTGCTCTGGGGCCGGATTAATAACGAGTTCGGTTATGTCGGTACGATCAACGCAAAGATCCGTGAAAATGAATTAGCCCAAAGCCAAGTCTCTGAATTGCTTAATGGCTTAGAGATGTTCCAGTTTAGTGAGCTCGGCGAAATCGCTGGCGATATCCGTGAGCTGCGCAAACTCTTAGTGACGACTTTACAAGAAACCATGAGCGACTGCGCCCAGGAACTGAGCGTAGTGCAGGGGCGTTTACTCGAACTCTTAGGTCGCTTTAGGCAAATCCGTGGCCGTACCCGTTTGCTTAAGGGCTGGTTACTCTACACTGACTTGCATCCAGATTATCGTCCTGCGGACCATGTGTCCCACAAGGAAATTCCGAGCCTATTCAATCGCGCTGAAATCTTGCTCGCGCCTGCTGCAGTAGACGTGCACAACGCCAGCCAAGAGTTGGAGTTGATGGGCATAGTCGCGCATATCAAGGCCATCAGCCGTCATCCTGTGATTGAAGCGGTACGTGAGCGAGATGCGTCCGTGTCACTCACCCAAAGTGAAGATTTTGATGTGCCGGATAATCCACTTAAACAGGCGGTGGATGAGTATTTTGTCGATGTAATTGAGTCTGGCCTGCGCCAATCTGCGCTGGAATATCTGGTGGATAAGGCATTGCCTTGGGAAGCCGAGAGCTGGATTTATCAAGTGATTGGCGGCTACGAAGGCCTACCCGATGAACACAAAGCTTACTTTGAGCTTGAGCCATTAGGTGAACCGCATCCCATCTATAGCGGTAACTTTATCATTCGCGATGTTGAGTTATGGCTCGCCTAGGCCAGCAACAACTGCAGCTGTTGGAGAAGGCTTTTATTAAGCGTTCTCCAAAGGTTAAGCTCACGGCTAACTGGCGCGCGATTTACCGCGAGTTAGAAGTGGGTGAGTTAGACGAGTCTGAAAAGTATTTGTGCTTCGCGCCCAAAGACTTTGATCTGTTAAGGCAAGGCGTATTGGCGCTAATGGGACTTGATCTCAGGGATCTGGATTTCAATGTCGATCGCATGGCGATGTCCGCCAAAAGTCATAATGAGAAGCTCGCTAAGATCCGCCCAGAAGCCGAGTATGTGTTACTCAAGTTTCTGGGCTTTCAATCGCCACCTGTTGCAATATCCGCTTTATCCTCGCTGCGTATTCCTTTGGATGAAGCACAAAAGCATTGCCGTGAACTGCATGTCGCAGCCATCTTAGTGGTTGAAAACTTGGATGTGTTTGATGTTATCCATCAAGCGCGTTTGCCTGAGGATCTAACGAACCTCATGGTTATTTACCGCGGTAGCGGTCATCATTCACCGATTGGTGTGCGGCATTTTTTGCAAGCTATGGCAGGCGAGCTGCCGATTATCGCCTTTACCGACTTAGATCCCGCAGGGCTGCAAATCGCCCATACCTTAATGGGGGTGACCCATTGCCTTGTGCCGCAACTTGCGCTGGCAGCACCTGCCGAGTTGTTGGCTATTGGGCAAATTAATTCAACCTATGATTTCGACAATCAAGCGAAACAGACCAAATATCTTCAGCATGCCGATTTAAAGCGTTGGCAAGAATTAGCTTTTTGGTTAACTCAACACAGTATTAGCATCAAACAGCAACACCTGCTAGCTCACGGGCTTGAACTAGTGTTAGTACCATATATTTAGCCATCACGCATGCCATCTCTCTGCGTTAGTGTAATTATCTAGTTTTAAATTCTTTTAAAAGTTTAATTTTAGTCATTAAGACTGAGGTTGATTTTCTAATTGTTTTTAATATGTTTATATTGTGATTTATTGGTTTTCATTCTGTTTAAATATGCAGTTTTAAATAAGTCTTTAGTCTGCTCATTGATTGAGCATAATTATTATTTGTCATTTAAAATCAATTTATTACTAATTTTCCGTGATGCGGTTAGCTTAATTTAAGATGAAAAAGTGAAATTTATTCATTGAATTAACGGCTAGCATGTTTCACTATCCCCTGCCTAAGCCAAAAATGGATTGGCAATTGTGCTCATCATGGAAGATGAATAACAAAAAAACTACATTTCTGGGGAAACCACAAGCATGATGAAATCACTTTCGACGCGGATCTTTATAGGTCTGTTTGCGGGTCTTATTTTCGGCACAATAGTGCAGTACTTCTTAAACGATATCGGCTTCTTCTCGGACAATTTGGTCGAGCTTGCCGGCGGCGTTGGCACTATGTTCGTCAATATGATCATGATGCTAGTCGTGCCATTAGTGTTTGTGAGTATTGTTTGTGGTGTCTGTGAGCTGCAAGATCTTAAAAGCTTTGGCCGTTTAGGCGGTAAGACCTTTGGTTTTTATATCATCAATACCTTTGTCGCGATCGCGACGGCATTATTAGTCGTGCTGTTACTCGACCCTGGTAAAGGCGTCGATATGAGCAGCACAGACGGCCTGGCCATTACTGCAACTGAGCTGCCAAGTTTGATGGCACTGGTGATCGACATAGTCCCGCGTAACCCTGTGGCGGCCTTTATGTCGGGCAATATGCTGCAAGTGATCTTTATGGCTTTAATGCTTGGTGGCGTGATTAAGTCATTCGGTGAGCATGTCGCTGGCGCAGTGCATGGTTTTCAAACCGCGAATAAAATCATGATGAAGCTGATTTCTGTGGTGATGAGCCTAGCGCCCTACGGTGTATTTGCCTTGATGTTCAAGCTCGGCGCGACCTTAGATGCTGGCGTGTTTATGAGCGTAGTTGAGTACATGGTGCTGATCCTCGCGCTGCTACTGCTGTGGATTTTTGTGGTTTACCCAATGGCTGTTGGCATATTTACCCCAATTTCGGCCAAAACCTTCCGCGAGAAGACCCAAGAGCAAGTACTGTTTTCACTGTCGACCGCAAGCTCGAATGCGACGATTCCTGTGACTATGCGTACCTTAACTGAAAAGTTAGGCGTGAATCGCGCGGTAGCAGGCTTTGGTGTGCCGCTCGGCGCGACCATGAACATGGGCGGCGTGGCGATTTACATCACTATCGCGATTTTCTTTGTCGCTAACGCCTTTGGCATGCCTATCACCTCTGATCAATTGCCTTCGCTGCTATTTAGCATCTTCCTACTCTCTGTCGGTGCCGGCGGTGTGCCCGGCGGCGGCATGGTGATGATAGGCGTGTTAATCCATCAAATGGGTTTACCGATAGAAGCCTTCGCCATAGTCGCGGCGTTAGATCGCATTATCGATATGGTGCTGACCTCTTGTAACGTGGTAGGTGATGCTGCGGTATTGACCATAGTGGACCAAACCGAAAAAGTGCATCAGGTTGAACTAGCGAAGAGCTAATCTGGACGATAAGTCATATGCTATAAATGCAAAAAGCCACTGTCATCAGTGGCTTTTTGTTCATATTGATTTATTTAATGCTGGCTGAGGAGCCTACTGGACGCAATCTTGTTTGAGCTTAGCCACAGCATCGGCAAAGCCTACGGCGACTAAGTCTGAACTAGTGTATTTACTAGAGCGGAAAGATACCGCTTCAAGGTGTAATTTTTGAGATTGGAGCTCACCTAAACTTCCCCATAGATCTGGGTTGGCTGCGCTCCCGCTGCTGAAATTCATCAGTGAGCCAGTACCATGTAATTTCAACTTGGTTTGTTCGCCACTGGTAATGATGAGTACGCTAGGATCACCATTAAATGCGAAGGATTCCGACATAGTGACATTGATGCTAGGTTGCAGATCTCCAACGGAACAGGCCAAGGTTAATTTGAGATTTTTATCGATAAAATCGATGCTATGACTCTTCAGTGGTATTCCTTCTGCGTTTAGAGTTGAGGCCAAATCTTCCTTGGCATGGGCGTAGCCAATATGGCTGACGAGCATGAGAGCCAGTAACTGTGTTTTCACTTTACTACCTTGCGCTTACAGTAATGTTTACTTACGAATGGATGCGTTAGTGACGAGTTTGTCAAAAGGGTGGCGATTATAGAGTTTTTTGACACTTTTGGGTAAGTATTTTAATAGATTTAAACCGTATGACTGATATCTAAATATTTAACGCAACAAGTTGAAAGAATAGACATTACAAATAGCCGTATTAAGATTTAAATGAGTGCTGATTAACGAGTCAATAAGGTGAAATTAAGTTGGGATGTGTTGAATCAGTCATGCGTTAAGTAATGGGGGGGTAAATGTTGTTATTTGGCTTTTTTAGGTTTTATTTTGTTAAAAAGCCACTCAAAAGAGTGGCTTTTTAATTTAGCAGAAACGAATAAAACGTTATCTTCGATTAGGTTTTACTTTCAAAACCTTTTACAGCGTTAAAACCGTGATCACTCTGCTTACAGGGTGCGAACCTGCTACTTGCCGGTGCGGGTTATTTTGTCTAGATATCCCATGGCAAAGGCTGATAACACAAAAGTGATGTGGATTAATAGGTACCACATGATTTTATCGTTATCGATATTCTTCACATCCATAAAGATTTTCAGCAGGTGTATAGATGAAATAGCCACAATAGAAGCGGCGACTTTGTTTTTTAATGAGCCAGAATCTAACTTACCGAGCCAACTGAGCTTCTCACTGTCTTCGCCCACATCTAATTGTGACACGAAGTTTTCATAGCCAGAAAACATCACCATCACGATAAGGCCACCCACTAGGGTGATATCAATCAGGGATAGGGTGACCAGCACCAGATCCACTTCGGTTATCTCAAAAATGATCGGCAGAATATGGAAGATCTCTTGGAAGAATTTAATGCCTAAACCGATTAGGACTAGGCTTAATCCCAAGTAAATCGGCGCCATAATCCAGCGAGATGCATACATCAATTTTTCAAATATTTGTTCCATATTCCATTTAACCCTTAATCTAAAAATGCGGTAAAAAATCGAGTTGCCAATGACTAAAGCAGTAACATAGCGCATTTTAGGCGCGCGATAGCCCTAGGGTAAAGCGTGAGTTATATGCTGTTATTGTGTTTTCGTCACCATTGTAGTCATCTAAACCCTATTTGGGGTATTAGCTGCGCTACAGGGATTAACTTACTTATGCCTTTGATATGTTTGATTGTCGCTTTTTTCAAGCTTATACCAAAGTAAATTCAGCAACAGGGGGCCACGTTTTTACACTTTCTAGGACTTTGCTGAAAGAGGTGACATTTGTCATCGTCTATTGCTGACAACACACACTGCCGTGTTGGATTGTTAGCGTAGATAATTAAGTCATCTAAACAAGGAGGCTTAATCATGCAACACACATCATTGGATCAACAGTTAATCGAATACCGTCAACAACGTGCTTTGGCTATGCCCTTATCTGGCATGATAGTGTGGATCTTGCTGTTTGTATTAAGTTTTATGTTATCGCCTTCGCAGTTGGTGATGGCGGTATTTATCGGAACGGGTTCAATCGTCTATTTAGCCATGGGCATTTCTCGGCTAACCGGTGAGAACATGTCGTTCAAGAAAAAGTATGAGCGTAATTGGTTTGATAACGTATTTTTGGCCGCAGTGGGCATGAGTTTCCTGACCTTTGCTATCAGCATTCCATTCTTTATGGAAAATTATCTGGCATTGCCTTTTGCCCTTGCGGTGCAGACAGGGTTAATGTGGTTGGTTTATGGCGTGATAGCGGCGCAAAAGGTAGCCATAGTGCATGCCATAGTGCGCACTTTGGCCTGTGTTACTGCCTTCATGCTCTGGCCTGAATTGAGCTTTCAAATCCAGCCTTTGATTGTAGTGTGTTGTTATGGGTTCTCTATCCCAGTGATGGAACGCCGTTGGAAGATTCAGCAAAATCTTTGTGTTGCGAGTTAGTTTTGCGGCCTTACGGCCGAGGCAGATTAAAGTCGTGGGGCTTCACCCCACACCCGACCAAGAGGGGATCAACAGCAATTCCCTCTTGGATCTCCCTTGCCGCCCCTAGCGAAGTTACATGCATTGGTTACTAGCCTTGGTCTTATGGATAAATTGCTATCGCTTCCGAAGGCAACGTCCCTGTACCTACGAAAGCTAGCCGGTCATCCCTGACCGGACTCACGCAATTTATTCCAACGCCCCGCGGCAACTTCGCAGGGGAAGGTGAACTTCTGTGATATCGGTGTTGGCTCTAAATCCCAAAAGAGTTATGCCTTTTCCATCTTTTTTCGCTTTGCCAAATCTACATCTTTGTTTTGTTAAACATTTACTATGTAGATATTAGATTTTTTAAGTTGTTGCATATTAGGGCATCCGAAATGTCTAATATTTTATTCGGATTATCCTTTAGTTGCTGTTGAGCAAAGTTTTTTATTTTACCCAGCAATTCTTTACCTGGTGTAAATTCATATCTCATGTCTTTATACCATTGTTCTACAAGATTATTTACAATAGCAATATCAACCTTCCCATCCCTGTTTTTACTTAACTCTGGCCGCTCTCTTAGTATGAAGTTAGTTAACTTTCTTTTAGCTTCCTCTTCCAAGGATGTTATTATTTTATTATATTCACTTTTTGCTGTTTCAATATCAACACCATATACCTTATGGATGTGCTCTGGTGTGCAAAAATAAGACTCTATCTCCTGATATTTAGTAATAAAAAGCAAAATATCTCTATCTATACAATCATTTTTTAGCTTCGAAAGCTCACGATCTTCATCAATTTTTTGATCTCTATCTATATGAAGAATTACTTTAACTGTTGGGATTTGTTTTCTCACAAATCCCTGAAGAATTTTTGCGAATTCGACTTTAGTGCATCCTTCATATGAATGGAGGACGAATTCATCTTCAAGTAAGCCATTTGCTACCAGAAATTTTTTAAGGAAAGCTTTCTTTTCATCTATATTATCAACCTTATCTTCTGTAACGATCACGTATTTAAGGCTCTTTTTTGAAAACAAATAATCAGCGTCGGCAGCACCTATATCAAGAAGGATATTGCTACCTTTTACATCATGGAGGGCTTCACCATTTTGGAAGTGTATTACTTTTGCATCACTTTCTAATGCCTCTAAAATGTATCTAGAATGTGTCGAAAAAACGATTTTTAAATTTTGATTTTCTTGAGACCTTTTAACCATTTCTTTTGCTAATAATTTTTGTTTTGTTGGATGAATATGTGAGTCAGGCTCATCCAAGAGGACAATCTTTGGCGAAAAATATTCGATATAAGCAAATATTTGTATAACCTGAAGCAAGCCGGTTCCAACTGAGTCAAGTGGCAACTTTATGTCGTCAGCAGTCACATTTACATATATAAACTCTGATAAATGATCATTGAACTTTACGTCAATATCTATATTTTTATAAACTGAATTTATTGATTTAATAAAGGCGTTCCACTTTACACTATCATTACTAATAGTGAGCAGAATGTTCCTTAGGTAATTATTTGAATCGCCTCTAGTTGCAGATTTTTTTACAGCTATTGGTACCTCATATTTTTCAATAATAGGAATTCCTGCTATTCCAGGAACATAAACACAGTAAGGGTTATCTATATCAGAAAGCTTGTCGCCTAGGCATTGTCCTTCAAGCATTGTTGTAAATCCGCCATTTTTTCCTTTTGATATTTTAAGTGTCGACTCGTTACCATCATTCAGTGTAAATTCAATCCAATTCCGATTCTCCCTTTTTCTGGCACCTGAAAGTCTTTTTCCATGAAAAAGGTAAGACACGTCATTAGTAGGAGTATATAGATAGTCTTTTGAATCTAATGATAATGTTTTTTTATTTTTGTTTACCCAGTTAGCGCCTAATATTTTTAATGTTTGGCACGCTGAAATGGAAAACTGAATCCCCTGAATGAAACTGCTTTTCCCTGAATTGTTAGCTCCTATAAATATGTTTAAAGATGATAGCTTTACCTCTACATCATCGATTTTTTTAAATTTCTGTATTCTTATTTTCATCAGGTCGCTCTATATGTTTAATAATCTGCTAATGTATTTATATGTTTATTATACGTGAGCCATTTATTGGGTAGTTGATTTTTTCTCAACTATTTAATTTATGAAAGATGGAGAATTTATGAAATTTTAATCTGTTTTCATGGTTATAACCTTTATTTGGAACAGTGCAACTTTGGATAAGGTTAACCAAGGTCTAAATCACTTGTGAGCTATGACTGCAATCTTGGCAGGTGAGGGTATAGCTCTGGCTGCGTTTTTGTATTTTGATATTTTTGCTTTGGCACTGTGGGCATGCTTGTTTCATTGGTGTGTTTTTGGTGCATTGATTGCATTTTATGTAGTAACCAAACTTACCGTACATTGGGGTGTAGTTTGTTGATTCTCCGCAATGTTTACAGCTAAGAATGCTGTGTGTGGCAGATTGAGTTATTGGTTGGGTTTTGACTTCAACTGCTTTGATAACTTCAAAGTGTGCAACAGGCTCATTGATTTGTTGTGTCTGCGCGAGCGTTATTTCAGTCGCTAATTTATGTGGGTCTATATGTCGATCGATTAAGAAATTGGCAATGGAATTGAGTTCTTGTTGATTAAAGTCGGGGCGGGTGTCGCTTACATTTATAATGCGCATGAACTTACTTTTAAGATTCATGATCTTTTCAAGTTTATCGACTAAAAACTCTGTTTTAACTAACAACTCAGAAATGGCCGTTGGCATAGTATCTCTGTTGATTACCGCATCACTTGAGACCGCGCACACATGGTCCCAGCAACGCATGCCAAAACTTTGTTGTCTTATACCAAGTAATTTACCTAGAATTTCACTTCTATGCTGTTTTAGCATTTCTTTAAGCAGTGCTTGTTGTAGTTCAACTTGCTTGATAGGAGACGGCATACCAAACCATTTACTTCCGTGACTGCGCGTCCACTCACCCTGTTGATTGACTTCCACATGGCCTTTTATACTCTTGGATTCAATTAGCACAAAACCGTAGGTGTAGATAATTAAGTGATCAATTTGCGCGGTTTCGTCATTAAAGGTGAATCGAAAATCATTGATGACTAACACTTCTGGATGATCTTTGAAGGCGCGGCGTAAATAGAAGGCAACATCCTGTTCTTGTTTTTGACCCGCGATAGCCTGTGGTGTTTGGGTATTTTGAAGTGATTTGGTTTTTAGAATCATTTATCAACAGCATCCATTCATAACTTGATAATAATCAGCCTCATAATACCCACTTTGCCGTTCAAAGATAAAGACAAAAATAGCTGAACGTTAAAGCTGGTACAAGCATAAATCTTTGGGGATTAATAGTTCGTACAGTAGCTACAGAAGTTCACCTTCCCCTGCGAAGTTGCTGAAGGGCGTTGAAGGAAATAGCGTGACGCAGACAGGACGTCTGCGTAGCTTTCGGGGGGAAGGGACGCCCCATCGGAAGCGTTAGCTATTTTCGAATAAGCACTAAGCCAGTCTCTAATGCATGTAACTTCGCAAGGGGCGGCAAGGGAGATCCAAGAGGGAATTGCTGTTGATCCCCTCTTGGTCGGGTGTGGGTTGAAGACCCACGACTTTCTCGGCCGTAAGGCCGCAATTCCTTCGTAGGTTATGTCGCATAAAAACTAAAAATGCCGCATTACGCGATAAAAAAAGCCACTGTAATCAGTGGCTTTCATCATGAAAATCAAAATCTAAGCGATTCGGCTTACTCTATATTTGGCTCTTCGCTGTAATCAATACCGTGATAGCTCAGGCAAGCGTCGACTTCATTGCTGCTGCCTAGGATGACGGCAACACGTTGGTGAATATGCGTTGGGGTAATGTCTAAAATAGTTTCATAACCCGTTGAGGCTTTACCGCCGGCTTGCTCGACTAAGAAAGCCATTGGATTGGCTTCGTACATCAAGCGCAGTTTGTACGGTTTTTTAGGATCTTTATTGTCGGTTGGGTAGGTGAAAATACCGCCACGTGATAGCACGCGGTGTACGTCGCCGACCATGGCCGCAATCCAGCGCATGTTGAATGATTTTTCGCGTGGGCCAATTTTACCGAGCAGTAAATCGGCAATATAGGTCTGCATTGGCGCTTCCCAAAAACGTTGGTTCGACATGTTAATGGCAAACTCTTGGGTATCTGGGCTAATGCTCATGGCGGCGTTAGTCAGTAAAAACTCATTGGTTTCTGGGTGCAAAGTAAAGAGTTGCACGCCTTGGCCTGTGGTTAGTGCCAGCATGGTCGATGGACCATAAAGTACATAACCTGCGGCTAATTGCGCGCGGCCAGATTGTAAAAAGCTGGTTTCAGTCAGCTCGCCAGTCGGGGCGGGCAGGACAGAAAAGATAGTGCCGACTAACGAGTTGATATCAATATTAGATGAGCCATCTAGCGGATCGAAACACACTAGATATTGACCATTTTGGCTGACTTCAACTACATGATCTTCTTCTTCCGATGCCAAACCGCGCACTGTACCGTCAGCTTTTAATGCATCTTTGAGCATGTCGTTGGTGATGATATCCAGTTTTTTCTGGGTTTCACCTTGGACGTTTTCTTGCTCAGTCGCGCCTAACACGCCTGCAAGCGCCCCGTGGCGAACGGCATGGCTAATGGCTTTTGAGGTGTCGGCTAAGGTTAAAATCAGGTGGGAAAGGGAGTCGTTCACTGCCTGTGAGGTCAGGTGCTGGGCCAGAGTCTGCATGTTATGTCCTTTAGAGGTTCAACAATGAGGTCAATTTCGTTATTTGCCGCGAATGATAACTCAGTTAGTCGACAATTTCAGCGATGTTGCTGATGCTTTTAGCGAATATTAGGGCTTTTAGGGATTATTTGGACTGAGCCGACGAGATGCTCCTAATTTGTATCTGTATATTGCATGCTATTTCTATTTGGGGTTTGCCTCTGGCACAATGTCGGCTTGTTTTTAATCGCTGACATCTTAGGCGATTATACTTCCAAGGAATAATAATGATTAAAAATAGGTTAACTTGGTTCCCTGCGTGCTCACTTAAGGTGCGCGCCGTTCCCCTACTGATAGCGAGCCAAATGGCCATGATTTCGACAGCTATGATTTCAACAACCACCCCAGCTTTGGCAATGGAAGGTGGCAAACTGCCACTGACGATTGAGCGAATGAATGCCTCACCTGCCTTAGCGGGCACCAGTCCCCGTGGCTTAAAATTGTCACCCGATGGGCTGCGGGTTACCTATCTTGCTGGCCGTAAAGATAATCAAAGTTTTTATGATCTCTGGCAGATGGATGTTAAAACTGGTGAGTCGAGCCTGCTATTAAACGCCGATAAACTTGCGACAAATGAATTATCCGATGAAGAAAAAGCCCGCCGCGAGCGCCAACGTATTTATGGCGAAGGGATTATGGAGTACTTCTGGGCCGATGATAGCCAAGCGCTATTAATTCCGGCTTCTGGCAATCTGTATTACTTTTCCCTCGTCGACAATAGCGTGACTCAATTGCTGATTGGCGAAGGGTTTGCCACAGATGCACGCTTATCGCCCAAGGGGCATTTTGTGTCTTTCGTGCGGGATCAAAATTTGTATGTGTTAGATCTGACGACGAAAAAACTCCAAGCTATGACGACCGATGGCGGCGGGGCAATTAAAAATGCCATGGCTGAGTTTGTCGCTCAAGAAGAAATGGATCGCATGACCGGTTACTGGTGGGCGCCCGATGAATCGGCTATCGCCTTCACCCGTATCGACGAATCTGCGGTCGAGCAAGTGACGCGCAATGAGATCTATGCCGATGGCATTAAACTTACCGAGCAGCGTTACCCAGCCGCAGGTAAAAACAACGTCGACATCGCATTAGGTGTGGTCACGCTAAAAGATAAGGCCATCAATTGGGTGAGCCTGCGCGAAGAGAATAGCAAAGACAAGAGCAAAGACATTTACCTGCCGCGTGTCGATTGGTTGCCCGATAGCAAACACTTGTCGTTCCAGTGGCAGAGCCGCGATCAACATCAGCTCGATTTGCAGTTAGTGGCGTTAGATGCACTGACTAAGCCAAAAACCTTAGTGAAAGAACGCAGTGATGCTTGGGTAAACCTCAATAACGATCTGCATTTCTTAAAACAGCAGTCTGCCTTTATTTGGGCGTCTGAGCGTGACGGCTTTAATCATCTATATCTTTTTGACTTAAAAGGCAAACTCAAAACGCAATTGACTAAGGGCGAGTGGGCTGTCGATGAGTTGGAATACATAGATGAAACCGCAGGCTGGGTGTATTTCACCGGCCGTAAAGACACGCCAATTGAAAAACAGCTTTATCGCGTGCCTTTAGCGGGCGGCAAGGTTGAGCGCGTGAGCAAGCAAGCGGGGATGCACAATCCTGTTTTCGCCGATAATCAGAGCGTATATCTGGATTATTTCAACAGCTTATCTCAGCCACCGCAAATCAGTTTACACGGTGACGAGGGCCAGCAACTGGCTTGGGTCGAGCAAAATGCGGTTAAGCAAGGTCATCCTTTATATGATTATGCGGGACTATGGCAAATCCCTGAATTTGGTGAACTGAAAGCCGAAGATGGCCAAGTGCTGCAAACCCGCTTATTCAAACCCGTTCCCTTCGATGCAAGCAAGAAATACCCTGTCGTAGTGCGAGTTTACGGTGGGCCGCACGCCCAGTTAGTGACTAATAGTTGGAGCGAGCAGGACTACTTTACCCAGTATCTGGTGCAACAAGGGTATGTGGTATTCCAGTTGGATAACCGCGGCAGCGCCCACAGAGGCACTCAGTTCGAGCAGGTGATTTACCGTCATTTGGGCGAAGCTGAAGTGAATGATCAAAAAGTGGGGGTGGATTATTTACGGAGTCTGCCCTTTGTCGATGCCGATAATGTGGCGATTTACGGCCACAGCTACGGTGGTTATATGGCCTTGATGAGTTTATTTAAGGCGCCGGATTACTTTAAAGCCGCGATTTCGGGCGCACCTGTGACCGACTGGCGCTTGTATGACACCCATTATACTGAGCGTTACTTAGGTCACCCCGAAGGTAATGAAAAGGGTTATGAAGCCAGCAGCGTGTTTCCTTACGTGAAAAACTATCAAGCAGGTCTGTTGATGTATCACGGCATGGCTGACGATAACGTCTTGTTTGAAAACAGCACTCGGGTTTATAAAGCGCTGCAGGATGAAGGTAAATTATTCCAGATGATCGATTATCCGGGATCTAAACATTCGATGCGTGGCGAGAAAGTGCGTAATCACTTATACCGCTCATTAGCGGATTTCCTCGATAGACAGCTGAAAAGCGCTAAGTAACAGGCATAAAAAAACCAGATCCTAGGATCTGGTTTTTTGTGAATTGATGCTTATCGAATCAATCCTGTTGCTAATGCGAGTGTCGCTTAGCGGGCAATTAGCCTTCTAAGTTACCGCAAAAGCGATAGCCTTCACCGTGAATAGTCGCGATGATTTCTGGCGTATCTGGCAAGCTTTCGAAATGCTTACGGATACGACGGATAGTCACGTCTACAGTACGATCGTGTGGCTTAAGTTCACGGCCAGTCATTTTCATCAGTAGATCGGCACGAGTCAAAATTTTGCCTGGGTTTTCAACAAAGTGCAGCATAGCGCGGAATTCGCTACGTGGCAGTTTGTAAGATTCACCCTGTGGGCTCACTAATGAACGGCTGTTGATCTCTAAGCTCCAATCGTTGAAGCGATAGTATTCTACTGAGCTCTTTTCTTCGACTTCGGCACCAGCGCTGTTGACGCGAGTCAGAAGGTTACGAGCACGAATCGTCAATTCACGTGGGTTGAACGGCTTGGTAATATAATCGTCCGCGCCAATTTCAAGTCCAAGGATTTTGTCGACTTCGTTGTCACGACCTGTCAGGAAGATCAGACCGATGTTGTTGATTTCACGTAGTTCACGTGCCAACAACAGGCCATTCTTGCCTGGCAAGTTAATGTCCATAACGACCAAGTTAATTTTGTTTTCCTGCATAGCCTTATGCATTTCTGCGCCATCATTGGCCTCAGTTACCACATACCCTTCTGCCTCGAAAATACTTCTCAGCGTGTTACGGGTAACGGCTTCATCTTCAACGATCAGAATGTGCGGATTTTGCATATTATTTACCTAAATTTTAATCAGTTTATACTAACCAATAAGAGCAACTTACTTCGGGCTCTTATATTCATAAAAGCGTTGATACTTCCTTGAACTGCTTTGTGCTCAAAAGGAAAATCTTTACGGTGACATCTATATCTGGATGTAGATTAAGTGCACGTTTAAGTGTAATACGAGAAAACGTAATCAGTACCAACTTCGATAAGCAATAGTTAGAATAAGTTCCTTAACTATTGTTTTTTTTAAATGTTTAAAAGACAAATCAAATGTAGAACACATTTTAAACAGATGCCCGGTCAGTTCACGTTACTTAAAGCGATATATGTAACAAACTGTATTGAACGATAAGCATCTTGCTCAATCTGTTTCAACTCACCAGTACGTACATTGTACTCGTTTTAGTCATTTGTTAACAAATGAAATGTTAACAAATTTTAGGTGAGTCGAGGTTTTTACCATGATATTTACTTTAGCTATTGATTAGTATAACTAATGTATTTGCCATTCCTGTGAGCCAGTTCACGCCTCTTTGGATTTTACAATCACTCTGCTACACTAGCCTGGGTTCATTTTTCGATTAGACTACCAATGGACAATACGACTCAAGATTTGTGGCAATGTTACCAAGCGCCGTTATTTTTGCTGACTCAAGCATTATCCTGTGATTTTTCCTTTGCTGTTATTACCGCTCATAATCCCGCTTCAAAGCTGCTTTCTCCCAGTCAAAACCGTTTACTCGATCGCCAACTTCTCCGTGAAATTGAATTACTCGGCAGTCCCTATCGTGCTTTAGTGGGCGCGGCGCCGGATTTATCCCACATGGAAAAAAGCTGGGCCGTGTTTATCGATAGAACGATGGCGCTGCAATTGGGGAAGAAATTTAATCAATACGCGATTTATGTGGTCGAACAAGGGGAGGTGAGCTTAGTGCCTTGCACCTTGGCCGGACATGATGAAGTGTGTTTAGGCAAATTTAGTGATTATGTGCAGCTGGTATACGAGTTACCCGATTTAAGCACTTAGTTGTTTTCAAAAGATTTTATTTAAATTATTCATTTGTTATGAAATTAGCATTGACTTCATTAGGGGTTTATTGCTACTTTTTTCGTCCCTTTCCCTAGGAAAGGAACAGAAGAGGAGCGTTAACTAGGTAGTCGGTCAGAGGAGCACAAACTCCAGCGATGACTGATGAGGGAGATTAACGCCGAGGCATAGATATGGTTGCTGCATGTTTATGTCGGTCGCTCAGGCTGAATCCTGACGATTGTCACCTGTAATTGGTGGAGAGCTTCTGGTGACGATTGCTGTTTCCCTTCTTTTGGGGTGCGTTATCATTGAGCACCAGGCTCTTCGAACGAAGTCAGTTCGGAGTGTGATCATGTTAGTTAATCAATATCTTATTCAATCTGCATTTATTTGTTGCCCTACGTGTTTCACGGAGGTGCGCTAATGTCCCTCGTTGTCGCAAAATTTGGTGGCACCTCAGTCGCCGACTATAACGCTATGAATCGCTGTGCCGACATAGTGTTAGCTAATCCTCATTGTCGTTTAGTCGTGGTCAGCGCTTCGAGCGGCGTGACGAATCTACTAGTGGAATTGACCCAAGAATCGATCAACGACGATGGCCGATTACAGCGATTAAAACAAATTGCCCAAATTCAATATGCGATTTTAGATAAGCTCGGTCGTCCTAACGATGTGGCCGCCGCATTAGATAAATTATTGAGTCGCATGTCAGTATTGAGTGAAGCGCTCGCATCACAACGCAGCAAAGCGACCATGGATGAGTTGTTGTCCCTCGGTGAGCAATGTTCTTCGGCGTTGTTTTCAGCAGTCATCCGCGAGAAAGGTGTTAACTCCAGCGCCTTCGATGTACGCCGAGTATTACGTACCGACAGCCACTTTGGCCGCGCGGAACCCCAAGTTGAGCAGATTGCGACTTTAGCTCGTGATTATCTACAGCCACTGTTAGCGGAACAAGTGATTGTGACGCAAGGCTTTATCGGTGCCGATGAAGCAGGTCAAACGACCACATTAGGCCGCGGTGGTAGTGATTATTCTGCTGCGCTGTTAGCCGAAGCGTTACGCGCCTCAGCGGTAGAGATTTGGACCGATGTAGCGGGGATTTATACAACCGATCCGCGCCTTGCGCCCAATGCTTTTCCGATTGCCGAGATCAGCTTTAATGAAGCCGCCGAGATGGCGACCTTTGGTGCCAAGGTATTGCATCCTGCGACCATTCTTCCTGCCGTTCGTCAGCAAATTCAAGTGTTTGTGGGTTCAAGTAAAGAGCCTGAAAAGGGCGGGACTTGGATCCGTCATCAAGTGGAAGATGCGCCCGTATTCCGCGCTGTGGCTTTGCGCCGCGATCAAACGCTGTTAAATCTTCACAGCTTGCAAATGTTGCATGCGCAGGGCTTTTTAGCGGAAACCTTTGCGACTTTGGCGCGACATAAGATCAGTGTGGATTTAATTACCACCTCAGAAGTGAACGTGTCTTTAACCCTCGATAAAACTGGCTCTGATTCAAGTGGTCAAGGTCTGTTGAGTGAGGCATTGTTGCAAGAATTATCACAGCATTGCCGGGTGCGCGTCGAAGATGGATTAGCCTTAGTGGCGATTATCGGTAACCGCATTGCGACCACGCCGGGTATTTGTCGCCGTGTGTTTGAAGTGCTGGAGCCACACAATGTGCGGATGATTTGCCAAGGCGCCAGCCCACATAACCTGTGTGTGTTAGTGGCAGAATCGGAAGCGGCGCAAGTGGTGAAATCGCTGCATCAAAATCTGTTCGAAGGCGCTTAATATGCCGCCGACAAGATCGTCCCTGCAAATTGGGGAGCTTGCCGCAGGGCAAGCGCTTACCTTGCCTATTTACCATTTTAAGCCGAGCGACGATAAGGCGACTGGCCCCAAAGTGTATATTCAGGCCAATGTCCACGGTGCTGAAGTGCAGGGTAATGCGGTGATTTATCAGTTGATGAAGCAGCTTGAGTACTGTGACATCCGCGGTGAAATCACCTTAGTCCCATTGGCGAATCCCCTTGGGATAAACCAAAAAAGTGGTGAGTTTACCCTTGGCCGATTTGACCCTATTACAGGCGCGAATTGGAATCGTGAGTATTTGAATCATGCAATCGATTTGCCGACTTGGTATAGCGAACATGCCAAGCTGAGTGATAACGAGCTGATCCAAGCTTATCGCAGTACTTTGGTTGAAGCCTGTCAGCAAAAATTACGGCATGAATGGGGCATTACTACTGGCCATAGGCTTGCGGTTAATCTGCAGATTATGGCCCACGGCGCGGATATAGTGCTCGATCTACACACGGGGCCTAAATCCTGTAAGCATTTGTATTGTCCTGAATATGACTTAGCTGCCGCGCAGTTTTTGTCGATCCCTTATACGCTTGTTATCCCCAACACCTTTGGTGGTGCTATGGATGAGGCGGCGTTTTGTCCTTGGTGGCAATTAAGTGATTTTGCAAAAGCGCAGGGGCGAGATTTAGCCGTTGCTGTGTCAGCGTTAACCTTAGAATTGGCGAGCCAAGAGCGCGTCTGTCTTGAGGATGCGTTGGTTGATGCCCAAGGGATTTTGGCGTATTTAAGCCACCGCGGCGTGATCGCTGAAACCGTTGCGCCCGCTAAAATGCAGCGCTTTGGTTGTTACCTTAAGGACTATAAAAAGTATCACGCGCCAAGTTCAGGGTTAGTGGAATACCTCGCGCCTGTGGGTGAGCCACTGACTGCGGGACAGCCCTTAGTGAATTTACTGCGTATGGATTTATACGGTACGGCAGATGAGCTGAAGACGGTCAGTTTGCCGCAGGACTGCGTGCCGATTTTGCATTTTGCTTCGGCGTCTGTGCACCAAGGGACAGAGCTTTATAAAGTCATGACTCATGTGTTTGAGTTGCCGACGACATAATCGCCGATTAGAGCATAAGCATTAGCTCATAACATTCAGCTTATAAGAATGAACGAAAACAACGCCAATCCTAATCGATTGGCGTTGTTGTTTTTAAGGTGGCTATAACCACTTAAATCGATAAAACAGCGCCATTTGTAGGGCGACGAGTGAGATTAATATGCCGCAGAAGGTGGCGAAGGCCCAAGTGTTGTCGGCGCCCGGTATGCCGCCAATATTGACCCCGAGTAAGCCCGTTAAAAACCCCAATGGTAAGAAGATGGCCGACACTAAAGATAAGAAATATAAGCGCTTATTGAGCTGTTCCGATTGTTGGCTGAGTAATTCTTCCTGAGTCACATTCGCCCTATCGCGCAGGGCATCAAGATCTTCAATGGTGCGGATAAGCTTATCGTTTGTTTCCCTGAGTTTAAGTCGCTCTGAATCGTTAAACAGACTAACTTGCTCGGAAATCATTTTTGAAAAGGCTTCACGCTGGGGCGCTAAATAGCGGCGAATGGCGACGGTTTGGCGGCGCAGTTCGGCGATATCGGTGCGTAAATCTTTAACATTGCCTGAGACGACGAGCTCTTCTAAATCAGAGAGTTGTTCTTCTAACTTATCGATGAACTCGACTTTACGGTTAGTGAGTCGCTCGCAGACAGCGACGATAAAGTCGCCCGTAGTTGCAGGCCCATTTCCCTCAAGGATCAGCTCGGCGACATCTTTGACCGACTGTAACTCGCGATCGCAGGTGGATATGATCCGCTGTTTATCGGCATAAATACGCACGGCCACCATGTCTTCGGGAGCTGAATTAGGGTTGAGGTTGACGCCGCGTAACGCGAGCAATATGCCTTCGCCGGCGATAACGGCGCGGGGGCGAGTATCTTGGGCGAGTAGGGCATCACTCTCGACCTTCGGCAGGCCGCTATTGAGTATCCAGTGGCGCGCCTTTTTATTGCGATAGCGAAGGTGCAACCAGAGTAGACCATCCTGCGGATCCCATTTTTCGATCTGTTCTAAGCTTAAGGTGGAACCCGCTTGGGCGCCGCTTAGCACTAAACTGTAGATAAATCCTTCGTGCATATCGCATTCCATATAACTTTCAAAATCATACAAACAAGCTAACTGATTTTGCCATGAAAATGAAGTCAGTACTCGTGCTTAACGGATATGAGGCCAACGCTAATAGAGTTAAATCGGCTGTGCTGCGTGGGGCGAGCAACTTCGGCAAGGATAGGTTAAAATTAGCGTTAGTAGGCTTAGAGCAAAGAGATAATAAAATGGAATACGAATTTCGGCGTAACAGTTTAACCGGCACTTTTCTGGCCAGCTTTAGCATGGATCATGAGGTGCTGGGGCAATGGTTTACAGAAGAATTAGGGCCTGAGTTAGCCAAAATTCAGCAAGTGTTAGACATGATTAAAGAAATTCAAACCGATAAACGCGGTGCATGGCGTCTCGTCGGTAATGATTTCACCTTAGAGTTAGAGCGTGAGCAGGCGCGGGTGTTTGCGAATACGTTAGGTTTCGAGCAAGAGTATGAATTAGAAGAGGCGATGTCACTTTATGATGCTGAATCTGAAGCCTATTGTGGCCTTGAGGATTTTGAGCAGGCGTTACTGAGTTGGCAGACATTTATCGAGAAAGGTCTGTAATCGTCCATTCAAATCCTGTTCGATAAAAACATAAAGGCAATCATTGGATTGCCTTTATTGTTTGCGCTATACCTCGCTAAACTCAGGGATTACTGATTAAGGTAGCGCACCGCCATTTCGGTTCTCGACTTGGCATTGGCTTTACGCAGTAGGTTTTTCACATGCACTTTGACTGTGCCTTCACTAATGTGTAAATGCTCTGAAATCATCCGATTACTTAAGCCTTCCGCCAGTTGCTCTAGAATTTGCTGCTCCCTTGGCGTTAGGCTTGAAATCCATTCTTGCTCATCGGTCGCATCTTTTAGCTCGTAGAGGTATTCCTCCACTTCATCGCTGATAACTCTGTGGCCAAGCATGGCATTTTTGAGTTTTTCGAGCAGTAAATCGGGCTCAGTATCTTTGAGCAAATAGCCGTCGGCTCCTGCGCGTAATAAACGGATCACATCTTGTTTGGCATCGGAAACTGTGAGTATCACTATGCGCGAGGTGACGCCCTCTTGGCGCATGGCATTGAGCGTATCTAGGCCTGTCATGCCTTTCATATTCAGATCGAGCAAGATGATGTCGGGCTCATCGGTGGCAACGGCGGTTAATGCATCTAAACCGCCTCCGGCTTCGCCAAAAAGGCTGAAGTCAGGATCTGAGGCAATGAGCTGGCAGATGCCTTTGCGTAACAGGGGGTGGTCGTCGACCACAAGTACGGAATAAGGTTTACCCATTTGAAGGCTCCTGTTGAGAGGGGAAAATAAGCGTCACTCGAGTGCCACTTGAACCTTTGCTGTGCTGCGCAAGGTTGAATGAATGGTTAGGCTTGAGTGTATCTTCTTGTTCGTTGCATCCTTGCTCAATCGTGGTTGTCGTAGCAGGTTTAAATCGGCTTATCTCGTTGTCGCTAAATACGACTTTACCTGAAAGTTTGCTGGCTCGCTCATGCATAATCCCTATGCCAAAGTGTTGATCTCGTTCTTTTAAATGTCCAATACCTATGCCGTTATCGCAAACATCGATATTGACCATGCCCTCGTCATCCTTATAACAATGGATATTGATGAGGCTGGCCTCAGCATGTTTGATGGCGTTTAAGGTCGCTTCTCGCGTGATCTGCAGTATGTGAATATGCTGCTTTGCCTCTAGCCATTGTGGTGCAAGTTTATAGTCTAAGGTGATCTTGATACTCGTCTTGGTTCTGAGCTGCTCAAGCATAGCCTCTAAGGCACTTTTTAGATCGGGTTCTTTAATCGTGAGTCTAAAGGTCGACAGCAATTCCCTGAGCTGCACATAGGCAGTGCTCACGCCTTCATTGATTTCGGTTAATTGAGCCTCAACGGTAGGGTTGCGGCAGCTGTGATCTAAGTTTTTGCGTAATAAGCTAATTTGGATTTTAAGGAAGGACAGCACTTGACCTAAGGAGTCGTGTAATTCCCGTGCAATCACGCCGCGTTCCTCCATCAGAGCCAGTTGTTGTCTTTGTTCAGTGGCGTTGTGGATCACAATTGAGCGAGTCAGCATAATCGCGAAATTATTAAATAGCGCAATATTCGGTGTTTGATCTGCTATCAACTCTAAGTAGCCCAGATTTGCTTGCTCAAATTGCAGCGGGAAACGGGTGCTGTTTTGAGCTACCTCTGGCCAGCCGCCATCGGCCTCAATCACTTCAAGCTCTTGCTCTGGATATTGAATGATGAGTCTTAGGTAGTCGAGTGACTCATAACCTTTTAACTGATTCAGTGCCGCTTTGAGAGCAGTGTAATCGAGCTTATTCGCGTTTAATGTCAGTAGGTTATCGTATAAAAATGCCAGCTCATTGTTAGCCCGAGTGAGTGCTAAGGTTTTCTCTGCCACCTGCGACTCTAAATCGCCATAAAGCATGGCGAGTTCCTTAGCGGTTTTTTGCAGGGCATGGGTGAGCGCTGTGAGTTCGATATATTCGGTTTCTGGCATTTCGATTTCAAAATTGCCCTTAGAAATAGTATTCGCCGACTCCATCAGTTTTTGCAGCGGGATCACCACTTTCTTCTTAGTAAAACGCACCGCCACAAAGGCGATAATCAGCATGACGCTCAAGCCTAATATTTGGCTGGCAGCGAGGAGCCTGAGTTTAAAGGCGGCGTGGTGCTCCATCTCCAGTACCAGTAAATCTATGGTATCGACAAAGTCCTTTAGTGACGCTACATAATCGCGGGAGTTTTCCTGCTCTATGTAGTACTTCATTACCAGCCATTTATCGATCACGAGCTGATATTGATCGGCAATCTTACGTGGACTAAACCAACTATCTGAAGGCTTTAATGTATCGGAATAGAGGGTATTTTCGAATTCGGTGATTTTGTCCTGCGCGGCATCACTGCCAGAGTTGGCGTAAAACATCAATCGGTAGCTTTGCATCCGCAAAGAACCCGAGGCGTTAATCGCCTTAGCGTCGCCCAAGCTGTAAGACAAATTGATGATAGCAAAGGTCGATAAACTGCTAGAAAGCAGAATGAGTACTAACATTAATCCTAAGATTTTTGAGGTTAGACTGCCTCGTTTCATTAATCCGCTATTCATTTTAATGGCCGCTGTTATGGCACTTTGCAGTGGTTTTTACATTAGAAAATAATGTAATACATTAACAAAAGTATAGAAGTGTGAACAACAACACCTTTACATTTTGATCTAGCGCAAACTTCGACCTAGATACCCCCTAAGAGGTATATGTTTAGCGGGATTAACTCACTAAGTTTGACCATGGAGATGTCGTGATTTACAACAATAATGCAACACGGAGATGAGATGATGAAGAAGATGACAGGTAAGTCCTTTGCACTAAGTGCACTGGTTGCCGCCAGCTTCATGGCGGCGGGCGCAATGGCGAGTGATAAAACTGAGCCTCGCAACGAAGTTTATAAAGACAAATTTGCTAATCAATACGCTAGCTGGCATGACACAGATAAAAGCACTGATAATACTGATGTGTTGGCCTCGGACCCAAGCTTAGTCTTGCTGTGGGCTGGTTATGGTTTTGCTAAAGATTACAATGCACCACGTGGTCACATGTACGCCATTACGGATGTGCGTAACACTCTGCGTACTGGCGCACCCACCAACGCGGAAGATGGCCCAATGCCGATGGCTTGTTGGAGTTGTAAGAGCCCAGATGTGCCGCGTTTGATTGAAGAACAAGGCGAAGATGGTTACTTCAAAGGCAAATGGGCAAAAGGCGGCCCTGAAGTGGTGAACACCATAGGCTGCGGTGACTGCCATGAAAAAGGCACGCCAAAACTGCGTATATCCCGTCCCTTTGCTGAACGTGGTATGGAAGCATTAGGCACACCGTTTGCCAAAGCGTCTAAAAAAGACAAGCAATCTATGGTTTGCGGTCAGTGTCACGTTGAATACTATTTCGAGAAAAAAGAAGGCAGAAAAGGTTTCGTTAAATTCCCTTGGGATATGGGCACAACCGTTGAGCAAATGGAAACCTATTACGACGGTATTGAGTTCTCAGATTGGACGCATGCGCTGTCTAAAACCCCTATGTTAAAAGCGCAGCATCCTGGCTATGAAACTTGGAAACTCGGTGTTCATGGTAAGAATGATGTGAGCTGTGTTGATTGCCACATGCCAAAAGTGACCAACGACAAAGGCCGTAAGTACACAGATCATAAAGTGGGTAACCCATTTGATCGTTTTGAAGAAACCTGCGCGACGTGCCACAGCCAAAGTAAAGAGTTCTTAGTCGGCTTGACCAACGAACGTAAAGCGAAAGTGAAAGAGCTAAAAGGCCGCGCCGAAGCGCAACTGGTGAAAGCGCACTTTGAAGCTGCCGCCGCTTGGAAAGCCGGTGCCACTGAAGCGGAAATGAAGCCCATTCTAACCGATATCCGTCATTCACAATGGCGTTGGGACTATGCGATTGCTTCACACGGCGCTGCTGCGCATGCCCCTGAAGAAGTCTTACGTATCCTAGGCACAGCGGTAGATAAAGCGGCAGATGCGCGGGTTAAGTTAGCGCAATTGTTAGCGAAGAAAGGCATCACAGATCCTATCACGATCCCAGATATTTCTACTAAAGCCAAGGCACAAGCCGCTTTAGGTATGGACATGGAAAAAATGAATGCAGAGAAAGAAGCATTTAAGAAAGACATGTTACCTAAGTGGGATGAAGAAGCGAAAAAACGCGAAGCCACTTATAAATAATACTTAAGTAGACTTCAAAATAATAAAAAGCTCCTATATAGGGAGCTTTTTTATATCCTTTATTAAAGGATAAATATTAAATTTTTATTTCAATTATATATTTTTTGCATTAAGGTGTGCGCCGCTAGGAGAGCAGGTTCGTTTAAATATAAAATTAAATGGATATTAATGATAATGGAATAAGCAATGCTGAGATTGTTTCTTCGTTATCTTCATCTTTTACTCCTAGCTTATAATCATATAAGGGAATACTTTGATGAAAAAAATTACCGCGCTAGCAATATTATTAGGTTTCGTAAGTGTTAATGCCGCTGCTGCACAAGATAATCCATATCAGCATGAAGCAGGCCTAAAATATAGCGCAAATTCTGAAGAGTTCAGCGATGGTCTGTGGAACGCGAATTATCGTTACTACATTAGCCCAGTTGACCAAACTAAAGGTCCTTATGCGCTTAATGGATTTTTAGCTCAAACGTCTAATGTTGGCGTTAATTACAGCAATTATGATGAATCAGATTTAGATACTATTGGTGTTGATGGCACTTATGTATTTGCTTCTAAATGGTTTATTGCTGCTAACTATCAACGTTCTGAAATCGGCAGTTTTGACTGGAACACTTACGGTGCAGAAGTCGGTTATTACTTCAACGATAGCTCTGCAGTATCTGCTTTCTATAACGATGGCAGCGATAGCATCGAAGAGTCATACGGTTTAAAAGTGCGTAGCTTTATTGCACTGCAATCAACCACTGGTGTTGATTTGAGCGCAAACTGGACACATCAAGATTCTGACGACACATTCAATTTAGGTGCTGATTGGTATGTGACTAAGTCATGGTCTGTTGGTTTAGGCTATACCGATGATGGTCATGATGATACTTTCGTATTGAAAACCGCTTATTGGTTACGTCTGTCTGATAGCTTCTCTGCAAACTTTGAGTTAGCTAGAGAATTAGATTCAGATGCTGATGGTGTATTTATTGGTTTAGGTTTGACTGGTCGTTTCTAATTTAATTTTCGTAACGATTTTTTAATATAAAGGTCACAAGTTAATGTGACCTTTATTATTTTACTCTAAATGAATTTAAGACTATTTTATCAGTTTTAATAATGCCCTAAAGCGCTCGCCTTGGGCTTGATGTTGTAATTCAAATAATAGCGATTCCACGTTAGTTAATAAGGCGCCTCTGGCCGTCATCATCTGAATACCCAGTTGTTTATTATCGGCACTGCGTGACGAGACGCCATCTGCGACGAGATGCACCGAATATTGCTGTTCTATAAGGTCACAACAGGTTTGATAAACACACACATGGGTTTCAATGCCCGCCAGTATGACGTGTTTGCGATCCGTCTTAGTGAGTGCCTGCGCAAACTCTTCACAGTGCCAGCCGCTAAAATGTTGCTTGGCAATAGGGGAGCCGGTTTTCTCCAGCAAGGTTTGAAGCCCTGGACTGGTTGCTCCGAGTTTATCGGGTAGCTGTTCTAACCACAGTATGGGTATTTCAAATAATTGTGCACCTTGGATTAAGGTCTGTAGTTGTTGGTGCAGCTTGTCACTGTTATCCATGATTTGTGCAAGTTTTCCCTGCACATCGACGATAACGAGAACACATTCTTCGGGTTTTAACATCGGGCCTTCCTTCTGCGCTTGATGATTGTCTTAGTGATGATCTTCGCTTTTGTCTAAGAGCTTGTGCTGTGATGCTCAGGTTTCATCTCGATTTACGCTTCCCCCAGTAGACCCCAATTTCACCTTGTTACCAATAGGCCTAAGGTCGAATAGCTGCTGCACTTAAACTGCTCACTAAAAGAGTGCGTTGCACTTGTTTTTGCTCGATTATGGTGCATTTTTAACCTTTAAAAATAACCTTTTTTAGTTAAAGTTTAAAATAATCAGTAAGTTAAATTGTTGGCCTAATGATTGAATTACCTTTGATACAAGTTAATAACAATCGCGTTTTTTTGGAGGTCAGGATGAAACTAGTCAGCGCTATCATCAAGCCATTTAAGTTGGATGATGTCCGTGAAGCTATCGCCGGAATAGGTATTGAAGGCATGACGGTGACCGAAGTTAAAGGTTTTGGCCGTCAAAAAGGGCACACAGAGCTGTATCGTGGCGCCGAGTATCAGGTGGATTTTTTGCCAAAAGTAAAACTAGAAATTGCCACTAAGGCTGAAAATCTCGACATGTTGATTGAGGCCATTACCACTGCGGCCCATACGGGGAAAATTGGCGACGGTAAGATCTTCGTCGTCGACTTAGAACAAGCTATCCGTATCCGTACGGGTGAACTCGATACAGAAGCGCTATAAGGGGCTGACAATGGAAGAATTAACAAAATTAGGCGGCACAGTCACTGAACTACGCTTTGCACTCGACACCTTTTACTTTTTGATTTCTGGTGCGTTAGTTATGTGGATGGCGGCGGGATTCGCCATGTTAGAAGCGGGTTTAGTTCGCTCTAAAAACACCACTGAAATTTTAACGAAGAACGTGGTGTTGTACGCGATTGCCTGTGTGATGTATCTGCTGGTTGGCTACAACATCATGTATGTGGATAACACTGAAGGGGGGTGGTTGCCATCGATTGGTACCTTAATCGGTTCTCAATCATCAGATGCGAGCCATGCATTAGAATCTGACTTCTTCTTCCAAGTGGTGTTTGTGGCAACGGCGATGTCAATTGTCTCTGGCGCTGTGGCGGAACGGATGAAGTTATGGGCTTTCCTGTTCTTCTCTGTGGTGATGACAGCGGTTATCTATCCAGTAGAAGGGTATTGGACTTGGGGCCAAGGTTTTATCTCTAAACTGGGCTTTGTGGACTTTGCGGGTAGCGGTATTGTGCACATGACAGGTGCGACGGCGGCGATTGCGGGTGTATTATTGCTCGGTGCACGTAAGGGTAAATATGGCCCTAACGGTCAAGTGAATCCTATTCCTGGCTCTAACTTGCCGATGGCAACCTTAGGTATGTTTATTCTGTGGATGGGCTGGTTTGGCTTCAACGGTGGCTCGCAATTAATGGTGTCGGATGCGGCGAATGCGAGCTCAGTGGCAAAAGTGTTTGTTAATACCAATACTGCGGCGGCGTTCGGTGCTATCTCTGCGCTTATCGTGTGTAAGATGATTTGGGGTAAAGCGGATTTAACCATGATACTCAACGGTATTTTGGCGGGTTTAGTGGCGATTACGGCAGATCCTCTTTCACCTTCACTGTTAATGGCGGGTGTGGTTGGTTTAGTTGCGGGCGGCGTGGTGGTGTTCTCGATTGTGGGCTTAGATCGCATTAAGATCGACGATCCAGTGGGCGCTATTTCAGTACACGGCGTGGCTGGCTTCCTTGGTCTAATGTGTGTGCCATTATCCAACGCTGATGCGACTATTACTGGGCAGTTGACCGGTGCTGCCTTCATCTTTACTTGGGTATTCTGTTCATCCTTTGTGGTTTGGTATGTGATTAAGAAAACCATGGGGATCCGTGTGACAGAGGAAGAAGAATACAATGGTATGGATGCGTCTGATTGCGGTATCGATGCCTATCCAGAGTTTGTTACGGTTAAAAATGCTGGCTAAGTAAACTGGCGAATTAATTGTGATTCAACTTGATGCCTAGCGTGGATCGAGGGATAGTAAAGCAGAGCTTAGGCTCTGCTTTTTTATGGGGCTTGGTCATGGGTTAAGCTCAAGGCGGTTTAGAGTGGGGCTTAAGCAGGCTGCCGTGCATTACCTTACAGCATGATTTACCTACACTATTTACCTACAGTATTTACTGCATCAACAGAGGGGTGAACTATGAGCTTACATGCCACAGCTGTCGGTCAATTTACGCGACTCAGCCTTATCGTTATTGCTGGCTTGATATCAGTATCTGCCTTAGCAGGGGAAATCATAGTTAACCGCTCGAGTGAGCCTGTCGATGCCTTTGCTGTGCGTGATCAAGTGCTCAAGGATTTTGAGTGGCAGGAGTCGCTGCGTCGCCAGCAGCAGATCCAAATTCTGCAGGCTTTACCCTTAGGTTGTATTACTGTGATAAAGCCCTATCGCTATTTCACCTGTGGGGAACATAACTATCGGCCATATCATTACCAGCAGCGCGAGCTATACATAGAGGTTGATCGACCTTCGCAGTAACTAACTTGCTAAATCACTTGCCATTATTTTTGAACGATAGCGATTGTCATTTTTTGTAACCATTTTATGTCGTCTTTTTCGCCATTTGTAATAAGCTCAAATAGGAGCTAATGGTGTGGGAGGACATATGTCGAAACTATTCCGAGCCGTATACCTGAGTGCCATCATGGGCGCTGCACTCAGTCAGTTGTTTGCCTGTAGCTCGACGACCATCGAGCCTGATCCATCTGATCTTGAGTCGCTACTTGCCGATTCACTGTTTTCCCCTGTCGCCGATATTCCTTCAGTTGCGGATATTTTTTATTTGCCGCCAGAGGTGGTGACAGACGTAAAGCGTAGCTATGACAAATACACTTTTTCCCACAATAACGCCATGTTAGCCAACGAATGGTTAGCCAGTTATATCAATGCCAGTCAAACCAATAGCGCTAAAATTGATTTTCGCTATCAAGATAACCTGACCCAAATTGCCCGTGAAACCTACGCCCAAAGGGCGGGGAATTGCATGTCCTTAGTGGTAATGACTTCTGCGCTGGCGGACATATTGAATGTGGGCGCTGAGTATCAAGATATCGCCATTGAACCCGTATGGGACAAGCAAGGTGATTTCTATTTAATCAATGGTCATGTGAACTTACGCTTACTTCCGCCCGAGAATTTGCATTCAGTCTATGTGTCATCTTCGGCAATCTTAGTGGACTTTATGCCTGAGCGCGCCCTACGAGGATATGGTAAGACCCGAGTGAATAAGCAGACCTTAATCAGCATGTTTTACAACAATATGGCGGCAGAGTCTTTAGTGAATGGCGATTTAGACAGAGCCTATGCCCTTATCAAAGCGGGTTTAAACGTCGGTCAGTTTGTGCCCTCACTCAATACGCTCGCCATCATTTACCGGCATAAAGGGGATGAGAACCGGGCCGAACAGGTGTATCGCTATGCCCTTAAATTTGAAGCGAAAAATTTAACCACGCTTTATAACTTAGCTTTGATTTTAGGGGATCAGGGGCGGCTTGATGAATGGGCCGAAATTAATAAAGTGCTTGAATTAGCAAGAATACATAATCCCTATTACTACTATGATATGGCGCAGCAAGCCTTTGAGGAGCATCAATACGATGAGGCTTTGGCTTGGTATCAAAGGGCGTTGGCTAAGGCCGATTATCGGCATGAATTCTTCTTCGGTTTATCAAAAACCTATTGGGCGCTGGGGGATGAAAAGCGTGCCAAACTGAATATGGAAAAAGCGCTGGCCTTGAGTCGCGATGATTCAGAGCGTCATCGTTATCAGAACAAGTTACAAGTCATGCTGCACCATTAGTATTGGCTAGCTCTTTAGCGTCCAGTTCTCTTGCATAGAGAGCTGGCATCAATTGCACTCACTCAAGCGTTTAGTCGTTAACACCTTAGCTGACAGGCATGGATAGCTCACTCGTACTTGCCGCAAGCATTTCCCGCCTGCTTTTTATCCGCCATATTCGATTTTGTTCATCAAGGCTGTGAGTTAGCTGGCATATTTGAATTTTGATTTTTTTAAAATATATTAAAACAATAAGTTATATTTGATTTTTTGAAATGGAGACAACTTGGTTGCATTGGCGCTTGAGACTCGATAAATTGAACTCAGTATTGCAGTTGAGATCCCTTATCGCAGCGATAGAAATAGCCTAAAACACCAGAGTTGGAGCAGTAAAATTATGTATTACCAAAATGATGACGTTCGCATTAAAGAAGTAAAAGAGTTACTTCCTCCTATCGCGATTCTAGAACGATTTCCTGCTTCCGAAAAAGCCTCTGCGACTGTGTTTAATGCGCGAAATAGTATCCACAATATTCTGGCTAAATCTGATGATCGCCTGTTAGTGGTGATTGGGCCTTGTTCTATCCACGATCCCAAAGCGGCGTTGGAATATGGTCAACGTCTGGTTGCGCTGCGTGAGCGTTATAAGGATCAACTCGAAATCGTGATGCGAGTGTATTTTGAAAAGCCAAGAACCACAGTGGGTTGGAAGGGGCTGATTAACGATCCTTACATGGATAACAGCTTTAAACTCAACGATGGTTTACGCACTGCGCGTAAGTTATTGGTGGATTTGAACGACAGCGGCATGCCAACCGCGGGTGAGTTTCTTGATATGATCACCCCACAATATATGGCAGATTTAATGTGCTGGGGAGCCATCGGCGCCCGTACTACTGAATCACAAGTGCACAGAGAATTAGCCTCGGGTCTTTCTTGTCCGGTAGGTTTTAAAAATGGGACCGATGGCACCATTAAAGTCGCTATCGATGCGATAGGTGCTGCCAATGCACCGCACCATTTTTTATCTGTGACTAAGTTGGGTCATTCGGCGATCGTTTCGACGAAAGGGAATCCTGATTGCCACATTATTTTACGTGGTGGTCGCGAGCCTAATTACAGTGCGCCGCATGTCGCTGAAATTAGCCAGCAGTTATTAAAAGCTAAGCTTGCCGACAACATCATGATCGACTTTAGCCACGCCAATAGTAGTAAAGAGTATCAACGTCAGTTAGTGGTTGCCGAAGATGTGGCTGGCCAAGTGGCGACGGGCAATACTGCTATTTTTGGTGTTATGGTAGAAAGCCATTTAGTGGAAGGTCGTCAGGATTTAATTGAAGGTCAAGAGTTGTGTTATGGCCAGAGTATTACCGATGCGTGTATCGGTTGGGATGATACCGAGCGCCTGTTGGCCATTCTGAATCAGAGTATTATCGAACGCCGTCAGGTTTAATTGTCTGCTCGTGCGAACATAAAACGCAACGATACCTGAGTTAGTCGTTAACGATTGCGGCTAAAGTAAAAACAAAGGCGCTATCCCGGCGCCTTTGTTTTATCTATTTATTGCTTATTTCAACAATGTATTCATTTGCTTTGGCTAAGCTACCAAAGGCGGCAATAAGGTTGTCTCTACCTTTATCTTGTATCTCTGGATTGCCTGATTCGATCATCATCCACACCCAAGTTTGGATCAGTGGTAATGGCGGGTATTGAACTTTAGCGGAATCCAACATAAAGCTTCCTTTGATCTTATTTAATTTGTTTGTCTTAATGTTCTCGCTAGAGCTTGGGCGTATGAATCGCAAAATCTAGCGCGTAGAGGTTAACAAATTCTATCGATTTGTATAACCGCCTCCATGGCATTTTGGGCAAAACTGCAAAAATAATCAACAGCAGTAAGGTTGAGCTAAGCCTTCCCCCCATAGCCAACTTGTCTTCTGTTATACGGCGCAGAGGTCAAGTCAAACGCAAGCTATGGGTACTTATGTCAGCACAGAAATCAGTATAAATTCATTTCTTGTGAATATGCCAGTGTAATGCGTAAGTATGACGTTTTAGCTTTTAATAGGATCAGAATAGCAACGGATTGTGTCGTGAATAAGTCTATTTGTCTGTTAGGAAAATCTGATTGATTTTATTCAAGCTTTGCTCGTTTCGTTTAGCTTATGTCTGGTTTGTACTGTTACAATTAGCATAACTAATTCAAGGTTATGTCCTATGCGCCCAACGTTATATTTTGAAGGTCCAGTCGATAAATTAAACTGGCACGTCATGAAGCTGCTTTGGCCTTACTTATTGGAATACAAAGGCCGTATTGCCCTGGCGATGTCATGCCTCATCATCGCTAAGCTGACCAGCGTCGCTCTGCCTTTTATTTTGAAGCATTTGGTCGACACCTTAGATGCCGATAAAACCGCGCAAGCCCTTAGTGTGCCCGTGGGATTAGTGTTGGCCTATGGTGCGATTCGTTTACTGACGGTGATTACGGGGGAGATCCGCGATACCTTGTTTGGTCGGGTGACTGAGCGGGCGATCCGCCGTTTAGGCTTAGCGGTATTCGACCATTTACACCGACTTGATCTCGATTTTCATCTAGAGCGCAAAACCGGCGGTCTATCCCGTGATATTGAGCGCGGCACCAGTGGCGTGAGTTTCCTCATGCGGTTTATGGTGTTCAACATAGTGCCGACCTTGCTCGAAATTGTCATGGTGATTGGCATTTTCTTCTATAACTACGGGATTGCGTTTGCGGCAATCACCTTTATTGCTGTGTTGGCCTACATCATATTCTCTGTGGTTGCGACCGAATGGCGCACTGAGTACGTACGCGATGCCGCCAAGGCTGACTCTTTATCAAATACGCGGGCGATTGATAGTTTGCTGAACTACGAAACCGTTAAGTATTTCAATAATGAAAAGTATGAGTCGCAGCGCTACGATCAAGCGCTCGAACAGTGGGAAGTCGCTAAACGTAAAAACCGTTTATCTTTGTTTGCGCTTAATGGTGGGCAAGCTGTGATTATCGCTCTGGCGATGACAGCAATGATGGCGCTGGCGGCTTACCGAGTTACCTATGGCGATATGACCTTAGGTGATTTTGTGTTGATTAATGCGTTTATGATGCAGCTCTTTTTACCCCTTAACTTTTTAGGTTTCGTGTATCGCGAAATTCGCGGCGCCTTAGCCAATATTGAGCGTATGTTTAGCCTGCTCGATAAACATCCCATGATAGTTGATTCACCCCAAGCACTCGATTTTCAGCCCACCAAGGGCGAGCTGGTATTTGAAAATGTGAATTTCAGCTACGACGAGCGGCAAATTTTGCGGGACGTGAGTTTTAAGGTTGCAGCGGGAAAAAAAGTGGCCGTAGTCGGCGATAGTGGTGCCGGTAAATCGACGCTGATTAAACTGCTATTTCGATTTTACGATGTGGACCAAGGCGCGATTAAAATCGATGGACATGATATCCGTCATCTGACGCAAGATGCGTTGCGACGGGCCATCGCTATCGTGCCGCAAGATACAGTACTGTTTAACGATTCATTAGTTGAGAACATACGTTATGGTCGACCGGGCGCGACGGATGAAGAGGTGCGTAACGCGATTAAACTGGCGCACTTAGAGCAATTTATCGCATCGCTTACCCTTGGTTGGGATACAAAGGTGGGTGAGCGCGGTTTAAAACTCTCTGGTGGAGAAAAACAGCGGGTCGCGATAGCGAGGGCCATTTTGAAGGGCTCACCCGTGCTGGTGTTTGATGAGGCGACATCTTCACTCGATAGCCGTTCCGAGCAAGCGATTTTATCGGCACTGCGGGAAGTTGCTAAAGGGCACACTAGCCTTGTGGTAGCTCATAGATTATCTACTATTGTCGATGCTGACCAAATCGTCGTCTTGAGCCAAGGTGAAATTGTTGAGCAAGGCAATCACCAAACTTTACTGTTGGCAGATGGTCTATATGCCAAATTATGGCGGATACAAAATGAGCAACAACATACTCCTCTGAGCAGTTAATAGCGCAATACAGTTCAGTCTTTATTCAGCTTTGGCTCTCTATACTCAAATGCCAACACATCAATCGGAAGAGATCTGGCATGGAAAATATTGCACTGAGAGTTAACATTGAAGGCAAAGAAGAAAAAGTCGCCACTGATTGGGATGCCATCATGGCGACATTGAAAAAACGTGGTGTTGATTATGATTCGCTGCAACGTATTCATGCTGAATTGAATGCGGGCCTACTGGTGACGACTCGGTGCCTTACTTTGGCTAAGGTCAATCCAGAGATGGTACTTGCGGGTGTGATCCGCGATATGAACGTGCCGACAAGTGACTATATGATGAGCATGCGCTAAAAATCATAGACCATGCGCTAGAAAGCACGCGTTAGATAAGAATGTGTGAGGATAGAGGTGAGCTTCTATTCTCGATGCTCAAGGAAGAGTGATTTTGCTCTAGAACTACTCTAGATAAATGCGACTCTCGATAAATATTACCGAATTAAGCTACGCCGTTCAGCTTGCCAGCTTTCCAACCTTCGCATAAAAGATTCAATTTAGGCGCTGACTCATCGATCAATGTGAGTCGGATGATCTGTCCTTCACGAAAACACACAAGCTCGCCTTCGATCTCAGTTAGGCGATTACAGCTCTTACAGCTCGTGCTTACAGTTTTACTGGGGGGCAGTTGGCTTACGAAGCTAGATTTCAAAGTGTTTCCTTAAGTTCTATTGTGGGTAAGGTATTTGAATAACGCCTCACCTCACGAATCTTACCTCTTTTGTGATGCGCATTCAAATATACCTGATGTAAAACCCATATAGACAAAAGTTGTACTGGCTAATAACCGCAAGGGTTCGCGGCTATTTATCCATGTGCGAATAGAATTTGTCGAGTGAGATGGATAAGCCGCTATCGAGCACAATTCGTACATGTGAAGGCTTGAGCTGTCTTGGCTCTGTCACACCGCAAGAGTGCGCAATCAGCCCTAAGTCATGGTGTAAATTATGATTATAGCTAGCGACCCGCGTCGATTTATCCCTAGGATTTAGCCCTTGTTGTAGTTTTGGATTGTGCGTCGTGATACCCGTTGGGCAGGTATCTTTATTACACTGCAAGGCTTGAATACAACCGAGGGCGAACATGTTGCCACGGGCCGATGCGATAAAGTCGGCGCCTAATGCCAAAGCCCAAGCGACTCTGGATGGGACGATCAGTTTGCCCGAGGCGATGACTTTGATGCGTTTACGCAAGCCGCGTTGGATCAAGATATTGACTAGGATAGGTAAGCTTTCTTTCAGCGGTAATCCGACATAATCCATTAATGGTTGCGGTGCTGCGCCTGTGCCACCATCGGCGCTGTCTAAGGTGAAAAAGTCGGGAGCTGAGTCTTCGCCGCGGCGTTCAATTTCATCACATAAATCTTCCAGCCACTGCACATCGCCGAGTACGGCTTTGATGCCGGTAGGTTTACCTGTAACTTCACGTACTCGCTCAACCATATCCAAAATATCGTTTACTGACTTAAATTCGATGTGGCCATTGGGGCTGATTGAGTCGTGCCCCTCTGGAATACCGCGAATATGGGCAATCTCAGCGGTCACTTTAATACCGGGTAAAATGCCACCCTTGCCTGGTTTTGCGCCTTGGCTCATTTTGATTTCGAACATTTTGACTTCAGGATGAATCGCTATCGCTTTCAGTTTTTCATCGTCTAAATGTCCTTGTTCATTGCGAACGCCATATTTTGCTGTTCCAATTTGAAAGACGAGATCGCAGCCACCTTTGAGATGATATGGGCTCAAACCGCCTTCACCCGTATTAAGCCAGCAACCCGCTTGCGCTGCGCCATGGGAAAGGGCGGTGATGGCTGGACGAGATAGGGCGCCAAAACTCATGGCTGAAATATGGCAAATGGCTTGAGTCGTATAAGGTTGACGACAGTGAGTGCCAATCGTCAGCGGATGAATAGGAGTGATATCTTCATCTTGGGTTGGGAAGGCGGTATTCATAAACATAATAGTACCAGCTGTATCCAAGGGACGAGTAGAACCAAAGGCTATGGTTCTATCGACATTTTTGGCGGCGCGGTACACCCAGCTGCGTTCAGCACGGTTGAAGGGCAATTCTTCCCTGTCTTGGGCAAAAAAGTATTGTCTGAAAAACTCACCTTGTTTTTCGAACAGATATCGAAAACGACCAATCACGGGATAGTTATGTCTTACCGCTTGTTTGGTCTGCATTTTATCTGCGATATACATGTAAATAACCGCGAGTACTGCGAGTCCTATAACGATCAAAAACAGTCCTGAAAACAGATCGAGTCCCCACATAAACCAATTGAGTTCACTCATGTTATTTATCCTTATTCTTGTCCGTAGCGGGTGGAGATCAAGCTTGCGGGTTGGCCATCATTGAGAGAGAGTAAAAACAGCTGACTGTAGTCCTCTTCGCCGATCGCTTGGATCTCAGGTCCACCCAGGGCTTTGATGATCAATGGCACTGTGTTTGAATGACCAGCGATGAGCGTATTACCTTGTACCGCATGCACTTGTTCGACAATCTGCTGAATATGTTCTTCGATAGGCTTTGCTGCTTCGACTATCGTCACGGGCAAATGGCGAGCCTCGGCGATAGGCGCGAGTGTTTGCTGGGTTCGCAGGTATTGAGTCGCGATGAGTTGCGACAACGGCGTGCGGCTCAAGGCGGTGATCAGTGACGTTGCGCGCATTTCCCCCTTGGGTGATAACTGCGGGTCATTAGCTGGCGTGTCGGCTTTTTCGGCATGTCTGACTAAAATAATCAGCCTGTTTTCCGCATGGGCTTGGCTAATCGGTGCGAGGCTGAGGCAAGTTAAGATAATAAGACCAGTGAGCAAACTAAGGCGTTTAATATTGATGCCCATATAGTGCTCAGTAGTGCGCTTAAGCATTCGTGTAAACACGTGAAAGCGGAAATGACTCAAATTGCGGCCTGCTGCCATGGTGTAACATCCTTTTCTATTAGCTTTTGTCTAAGCTCGACGATAGTAATGATCTGCATGCGGGTGGATGGCGCTTTATGCACTTTATAAAGAATGAACCCACTCAATTTATACGGGCCTTATCATGGCCTTGTGGTCACGATGGTACTTCAATTCTAAAAATTACTAAAGCTGGTCAAATTTTGGTCGATAATAAAGTCGACCCGAATTGAATGGATAGTCATCATGGAAATCAATAAACCCTCTCAAGTGCAAAGTACCCCTTTGCCGCAGAAAAAATATGCTGAAAATACGGCGCCTAAGGGTACCGAAGTGGGTGATTCGAAGGACGCGAAAACCACCGAAGTGACCTCGAAACAAACCGCGCAGCAAACGAGTAAGCAGCTGATGAATCAAGCTATTCTATCGGCACAGCAAGATGTGAATATCAAGTCAGGCGATCAGTCTATGACCTTGCTTTATCGCGCTGCGATAGAGTCGATTAATAAAGAGTTAGCGCCTACTATGGGCGAGAACGCGATTCAAACTGCTTACGATAATGGCGTAGATACGTCGCCAGAAGCGACTGCAGATCGTATCGTGAGTTTTGCGACGCAGTTTTTTAGCATTCACCAGCAACAAAATTCGGGTATGAGTCTAAGCGATCAACTCGATAGCTTTATGGGGATTATTGGTGGTGCAATTGATAACGGCTTTAAAGAAGCGAAAGATATTCTGTCTGGTCTTAAAGTATTGCAGGGTGATATTGCCGATGGTGTCGATAAAACCTACGGTTTAGTGCAAGAGGGTTTACAGGCCTTTAGGGATAGCTTTAACAAGAAGACAGATGAGACACAATCGAGTGCCAGTTAACGCTCTGTTGTTTTCGGTTCTATCGTCATAAGCCCCTTATCATAAGGGGTTTTTGTTATGCGGAAAAAAGTCTATGCTGGAAGCCTATTTAACGTTTCGCTTGAGGGCAAGTTATGTGGACTAGGGGACAAGTTATAGAACGTATTGATTGGAGCGATAAGTTATTTTCATTGCGCATCGCCGCCGAGTTAGCCCCATTTATTCCTGGTCAGTTTATCAAGTTAAGTCAAATGCAAGATGATAAGCGTGTTGCCAGAGCTTACTCCTTAGTAAATTCCCCCGATAAACCCTATGCCGAAGTGCTCGCCGTTGCGGTAGAGGACGGTCTGTTATCGCCTCAATTACACAACCTTGTCATAGGCGATGAAATTGAAATCACCTCAACCGCGACCGGTTTCATGACCTTAGCGGAAATTCCTAAGGGTGAACTCCAAGGCAAGCACTTATGGTTTTTGGCCACAGGTACAGCGGTAGGGCCGTTTTTGTCTATGCTCGACACCCATGAACCTTGGGAGCGTTTTGAAAAAGTGGTGCTTGTATATGGCGTGCGCGAGGCGCAGGATTTGGCGTATCTTGATAAGCTGCGTGAGTTAGAACGCACATACCCAGCACAGTTTATATTAGTTTTGAGTGTGACCCGTGAACCCTTGGCCGATGCATTGCAGTGTCGTATTCCCGAGGGCATAGTCTCGGGTGAAATCGAGCAAAAGGCAGGATTAACCTTAAGTGCCGCTGATTCCCAAGTCATGATTTGCGGCAATCCCGGTATGATAAATGGCGCACAAAGTGCCTTACTCGATAAGGGATTGGTGAAGAATTTACGTCGTGCTCCGGGACAAATTACCGTAGAAAAATATTGGTGATCCCATTTTATATAGGCGGTGAGAGCAAACTGTTCTCACCCCTTAATAGCCATAGCGTTTAATGCAAATAAAAGGAAATTTTTGATGAAGTTGTTAAGTTCTCAAGCTTCACCCTATGCCCGTTGTGTTAGAGCGTTGATCCAGTATTTAGGGATTAACAATATTGAAGAGCTGCTAGTCAATCCCTTTGAAAACAGCGCTGAATTACTCGATGCTAACCCGTTAGGACAGATCCCTTGTCTTATCACCAACGATGGCGTGGCACTATTTGATAGCGAAGTGATTATGCGTTACCTAGATGCTGAGCTTGGCGATCGTAAGATGTTTGGGATCTCAAGTCATAACTGGGTGTTGGAGTGTCAGTATTCCTTGATAAAAGGCTTAATCGATAGCGCGGTAAAATTGCGCCAAGAGCAGATGCGTGAAGATGAAGGTGTGAGATCGGCTTTTTGGACGGCCCGTTTTGAACAAGCATTGCTGCGTGGACTTATGCAGGTTGAGCTGCAAACCGTGATCACCCAAACCACGATTCAGGCACCGCAATTAGCCTTGATTTGCCTGCTTGATTATGTGGACTTTAGACATCCAGAGTTAGATTGGCGCAAGGTTGCCCCAGCGACGGCACTTTGGTTTAGTGAGATGCGTGATCTACCCGCATTTATTCAAACTCGCCCCCAGTAATTGGATGAAGATGCTCAGCCGTCGGTTGCGCGTCTTCCCTTTGGTCTGTCACGGCGGTTTTGTTCTCCAAAAGCGCCGAATAAATCCCGCGTGACCCCGTATTCGACTCTGCGATCATTCCCTATTTGGCGTCTATCTTCATGGTGTTGATAGCGGCATTGGCAGTGGGTCATAGTGCATTCTTCCATCGGGATTTCCGGCGCATCCTTCGATAAAAAACGTTTTCCAGAGAATGTTTCAACTTGCTTACAGCAACTGCCGTCATTCACTATGCTTACGCTGTGAAAATGATGGGTTTGTGATGCATGCGGCTTAGTCCCGTCGGCGTGTTGATTGACAGCTTTAGCATAGTGTTTATGCCGCTTGTGGCCAGTGTTGAGTTTAAATAAGCCAAATAGCGCCACTGCGACTACGCCTAGCAGCAAAACAGTTAACATAACGCCTCCTCAAAGCATTTTAAGCAAATTAAGGTTCAGTTTAGTTTGATTTGAGATAATCACCAGTTTTGAATTTAAACTCATTAAAAACAAAAAGTTAAATAGACTATTGCCCTCCACTTATCTATCTATTACTCTTGCGCAACTGATAAGCATTATCATTAATGCAGCCATGTTCACACTCGCTGAACACGTCATCACTTTGGGGAGAAATCGGTAATGAAATGGGTAACTTGCGCAGCAGTAGTTGGGTTAATGTCGGTTGGGCATTCGGCGAATGCTGATGATAAATTAACAGTTTATTCTTATCGCCAAGCCTTCTTGGTGGAGCCTATCCTGACGCGTTTCACCGAAGAAACCGGCATAGGTGTGAATTTGGTTTTTGCAAAAGACGGCATTGCCGAGCGTCTCGCCCGTGAAGGTCGTTTATCCCCAGCAGATTTGGTGCTGACCTCTGATTTCTCACGTCTGGTTGAATTAGTCGATAAAGATCTGACTTCACCGGTTAAAAATGCCCAACTCGAAAGCAATATTCCTGCTCAGTATCGCGATCCTGACGGCCAGTGGTACGCCCTGACCATGCGAGTGCGAAATCTCTATACGGCGAAAGATCGTTTAGGGCCGCAGCAAATCACCTATGAAGAACTCGCCGATCCTAAATACAAAGGCAAAATCTGTACCCGCAGCGGTAAGCATCCATACAACATAGCGTTAGTGGCATCTATGATTGCCCACCACGGCGAAGCTGAGGCGAAAACTTGGCTGGCAGGCGTGAAGAGTAACTTAGCGCGCAAGCCACAGGGTAATGACAGAGCCCAAGTGAAAGCGGTAAAAGAAGGCTTATGTGATATCGCCATCGGTAACAGCTATTATTACGGCAACATGATGCAAGACCCAGAGCAAAAAAGCTGGGCTGAAGCGGTGACGATTAACTTCCCGAACCAAGCCGATCGCGGTGCCCATGTGAACGTGTCTGGTATGGTATTAACCCGTCATGCACCGAATAAAGCCAATGCGATCAAATTGATGGAATTCTTATCCGCCGATGTGGCTCAAAAGGCCTATGCCGATGTGAATATGGAATATCCAGTGAAAGCCGATGTGGCACCTTCAACCTTAGTGGCTTCATGGGGCGAGTTTAAGTCGGATCAATTGCCTATTTTCAAACTGGCCGAATATCACCAAGCGGCGGTTAAGTTATTAGATGAAGTGCAGTTTGATCTCTAGCATTTTACTTTAAGTTCGAGTGAAAAATTGCAGATTAGGTTATCAGCGCCATTGATTGGCGCTGTGACTTTTTAAGGATTGACATGATTTTAGGATTAGCCAGAAGCTGGTCGCTTGCTGGTTATGCGGTCGCCACCATACTGGTGTTGCCACTGGTTGCACTGATATTGCAAGCTTTGCAGCCTGACGAAGCCGTGTTTGGCCACTTGATGGCAACGGTTCTACCGACTTATATCATCAACAGTTTATTGTTGATCTTTTGGGTGAGTTTGGGCGCGTTATTACTTGCGTTACCTTGTGCTTGGTTGATGGCTCGCTGTGAATTTGTCGGTAGGCGTTATTTGCAATGGGCGCTATTACTGCCCCTCGCTATGCCGGGATATATTGTTGCCTACGTTTATACCGATTTGCTCGATTATGCGGGGCCAGTGCAGCGCAGCTTGAGAACGATTTTTGGCTGGAGTTCACCGCAGGATTATTTCTTCCCCGATATTCGCACCTTAGGCGGCGCGGCGTGCATGTTGTCGCTGGTGTTATTTCCCTATATTTATCTCTTGGCGCGTACCGCCTTTATGGAGCAATCCTTAAGTTTGGCCCATGCTTCGCGCATTATGGGCTGTTCACCCTGGCAGAGTTTTTGGCGGCTTTCTTTGCCTATGGCAAGGCCTGCACTCGCGGTTGGCGTGGCTTTGGTGGCGATGGAAACCGCCGCCGATTTTGCGACGGTTAACTATTTTGCCGTGCCAACCTTAACCACGGCCGTGTATGACACTTGGTTGGGTTATGGCAATTTGACCGCCGCCGCTAAGTTGTCGGCGATTATCTTGCTGGTGGTGTTTAGCCTGATTGGATTTGAGCGTTTCGCCCGTCGCAAACAGCAGCTATTCCAAAAGCAATCGCGCATCCAAGCCAGTGATTTGTATCGACTCTCGACAGCGCAAACCGCAGTGGCACTGAGCTTTTGTGCCACTCTGCTGCTATTAGCCTTTTTGTTGCCCTTTGGGATTCTATTGTCCTATGCCATTGGTTACTTTGAACAAAGCTGGGATGAGAGCTTTTGGCAGTTAAGCCTTAATAGTCTCAGCCTTGCGCTAATCACTAGCTTCATCTGTTGCTTAATCGCTTTGCTACTCATGTTTGTGCGTCGCATAAGCCCAAGAGCCAGTGATGCCTTGCCCTCACGTTTAGCCTCGACGGGTTATGCCTTGCCCGGCACTGTGCTCGCTATCGGCGTATTAGTGCCGCTCACTATGCTCGATTTTGCGATTAACGATCTAGCGGATCTGCTTGGTTTAAACGGCCCAGGACTTATTTTGACGGGCAGCGTAGTGGCGTTGATTTTTGCCTTTTGCGTACGTTTTGTGGCAATTGCTATCGGCAGCGTTGAAAGTAGCTATAAACGCATCTCGCCATCGCTGGACATGGTGAGCCTGACTATGGGGCAAGGTCCGCGGCAGTTGCTGCAAAGAGTGCATTTACCTCTACTTGGTAAGGGATTGTTTGCGGGCGCGTTATTGGTGTTTATCGAAAGCATGAAGGAACTGCCCGCAGCATTATTACTGCGACCTATCGGCTTTGAAAACCTTGCAACCTATGTTTTCCAGTTTGTGTCCGATGAAAAACTCGAGCACGGCGCCTTAGCCGCGATTGTCATTGTACTGGTGGGCTTAGTGCCGCTGATTTATTTAAACCGTTCATTGGAGCAACACAGCTGATGACAAACACGCTCAAACTTATGCAAGTTCATAGCGATTATCTGGGCCAGCAAGTACTCAAAGGCTTGAGCTTGGCTCTCGACCAAGGGGAAATCCTTGCGCTGTTAGGTCCCAGCGGTTGCGGCAAGACCACACTGTTGCGGGCGGTTGCGGGCTTACAGGCGATTAGCCAAGGTGAAATTCAGATCAATGGCCGCGTTGTGAGTGGCGACAGCCAGTTTGTGCCTAGCGAGCAGCGCGGTATCGGCATGATTTTCCAAGACTATGCGCTTTTTCCTCATTTAACTGTGGCGGAGAATATTCTCTTTGGCGTGGCTAAATTGTCGGCAGCCGAGCGTCAGACTCGGTTGGATGACATGCTAACCTTAGTCAAACTCGAAGGCTTAGCTCAGCGTTATCCCCATGAGTTATCTGGCGGTCAGCAGCAGCGCGTCTCGATTGCGCGGGCACTTGCCTATGAGCCGCAGTTATTACTGCTCGATGAGCCTTTTTCTAATATCGATGCCCAAGTGCGCTACGAAATGATGGCGGAAATTCGCAGCATTTTGAAACAGCGCAATGTTAGCGCGGTGTTTGTCACCCACAGTAAGGATGAAGCCTTTGTATTTGCTGATACTTTGGCGATTTTTAATCAAGGTATTATAGTGCAGCATGGCAGCGCTGAAGCCTTATACGCCGCGCCAAACAGCCGTTATGTGGCGGACTTTTTAGGTAGCGGTAATTACTTACCCGCCGCAGTGCTCGATGGACACAGAGTTGCCACTCCTATCGGTCATTTAACCAGCCTCACGCCATTAGGGTTGCCGAGCGAGTTCAGCGGTACGGTATTCTTGCGCCCGCAGCAATTGACGCTCAGCGCCGATGAGCAAGGTGTGGGCACGATCACAGAGCGGCGTTTCTTAGGCGCCTTTTGTCATTACTGGGTCAAGATTGAAGCCGCCTCCCATGCTTATTATGTCGAAGTGCGAAGCCAAATGATGCAGCTCACTATCGGTCAAAAAGTCGGGGTCACGACAGAGCCGCACTCGCTGGTACTATTTGAATCTTAGGTATATTGATATTGTGCAGAGCAAATCTAAGCGGTCAGGTATTAATGCCACGGTGATAAGCTATCAACAACGAAAGTACGACATTTTTGCTTACGTTTAACTTGGGTCTATGCGGTATTGGTTGGTGATATTTTAGACCATCCTTGTTACCTTAATTTCTCCAGAGTGGGAGGAATTATGATAAAAACAATAAAATCAATTTGTACCTTAGTGACAGTGGCGACGGTAATATCGTCTTCAGGAGTGATGGCCATGGATAGGATCACGGGTAAAGCCTTCGCGACGCGCTCAGAAGTGTATGCCACCCATGGAATGGCGGCGACCAGTCAACCACTCGCCACGCAGGTCGCTATTGATATACTTAAGCAGGGCGGCAGTGCGGTCGATGCGGCCATTGCCGCTAATGCCATGCTAGGGTTAGTCGAGCCAACGGGTTCTGGTGTCGGTGGTGACTTGTTTGCCATCGTCTGGAGCGCGAAAGATCAACGCCTCTATGGCCTTAACGCTTCGGGTCGCAGTCCAAAATCCTTAAGTTTAGAAAAGCTTAAATCCCTCGGCTTAGACTATTTGCCACCGCTTGGGCCTTTGCCTGTTTCTGTGCCCGGTGCAGTGGATGGTTGGTATGAACTGCATAATAAGTTCGGCAAATTAGCGATGGCCGATAATCTCGCGCCCGCAATCCACTATGCCCGTGATGGTTTTCCTGTCTCCGAATTGATTGCTTATTATCTTGAGGGTAGCGGTAAAAAACTCGCAAAATTCCCTGGTTTTAAAGAAACTTATATGCCTAATGGCAAGATGCCAGCGGTGGGCGAAATCTTTAAAAACCCAGCGCTTGCTAATACCTATGAGAAAATTGCCAAAGGTGGCCGCGATGCTTTCTATAAAGGCGATATCGCCAAAAGTATCGATAAGTACATGAAATCCCAAGGTGGTTATTTAAGTTATGATGACTTAGCGAGCCATACTAGCGACTGGATAGATCCGGTTTCGGTGAACTACCGTGGTTACGATGTATGGGAGTTGCCGCCCAATGGTCAAGGGATTGCGGCGCTACAAATCTTAAAAACCATGGAACCCTTTAATGTGGCTGCGATGGGCTTTAATAGCCCCGAATATGTGCATTTATTTGTCGAAGCCAAAAAACTCGCCTTTGCCGACAGAGCTAAGTTTTATGCCGACATGGCCTTTAACAAAGTGCCAGTTAAAGAGCTGATTTCGCAGCAATACAACTACGACCGTGCCAAGCTCATCGACTTAAACAAGGCGGCTAAGAGTGTCGATGCGGGTAATCCTGCGTTGCAACGTGGCGATACTGTGTACCTGACCACCGCCGATAAAGACGGCAACATGGTGTCACTCATTCAAAGTAACTACCGTGGTATGGGGTCGGGCATGACACCGCCAGATCTCGGTTTCGTGCTGCAAGACCGTGGGCAAATGTTTGATTTAACTGAGGGGCGTTTTAATACCTACGCACCGGGCAAGCGTCCATTTCATACTATTATTCCTGCTTTTGTGACCAAAGACGGTAAACCTTGGCTCAGCTTTGGGGTGATGGGCGGCGCGACTCAACCACAAATGCACGCGCAGATTGTATTGAACCTGATTGATTTTCAAATGAACTTGCAAGAAGCGGGCGATGCCCCCAGAATTTTGCATATGGGTTCAACTGAGCCCACCGGCGAAGTGATGAATGATGGCGGCTACGTCAGTCTGGAATCGGGCTTCCCTGTGGAAACTCGCCGCGAGCTTATCAAGAAAGGTCATGTGCTGCGTGACGGCCTTGGCGATTTTGGCGGCTATCAAGCCATTGGATTTAATGCTGAAACGGGCGTGTATCGTGGCGCTTCTGAGAGCCGTAAAGATGGTCATGCCGCGGGTTATTAACTTCAGCGCCACGCTAAGGTAAGCTTGAGGCAGAGTAAGCTTTGCTTCATTTATTCGATTAAACTGATTGACGAGACTTTTACAGTCTCGTCAATTTTTATATTTAGGGATCTTGGGCGCGATAACGCTGCGTAATGAGCATTATCATGATAAACCAGAACAAACTGTGCGTTAGTTAATGTCATTTTCAGGTAAAGTTGCGGATAATATTGCCGAAAATGAATTTAGAAAAAGGGTGATAACCAAATGGATATACAAAATATGCCGCGTGAACAGTTGGGTGTGTGTGCAGAGGGGAACTTACACAGTGTCTATTTGATGTTTAATGCCAATGACAATGTAGAGTCACAATTACGTCCCTGTCTTGCCAACGTTGCGCAGTATATTTATGAGCTGACAGATCAATACTCTGACAGTGCATTCAATGGTTTTGTGGGGATTGGCGCTAATTATTGGGATAGCCTCTACCCCAATGCTCGCCCTGAAATGCTCAAGCCTTTTCCTGCTATGCAAGTCGGCAGCCGCGAAGCGCCGGCCATTGAATATGATTTGTTCGTGCATATCCGCTGCGACCGTTACGATATTCTGCATTTAGTCGCTAATGAAATCAGCCAAATGTTTGAAGACTTAGTGGAACTAGTCGATGAAGAACGTGGCTTTCGATTTATGGATAGCCGCGATTTAACCGGCTTTGTCGATGGCACTGAAAACCCTAAGGGGCGTCACCGTCAGGAAGTCGCTCTGGTTGGCGATGAAGATCCAGAGTTTAGGGGCGGCAGCTATATTCATGTGCAAAAGTATGCCCATAACCTGAGTAAATGGCATAGATTACCGGTTAAAAAACAAGAAGATATTATCGGTCGCACTAAGCAAGATAATATCGAATATGAGTCAGAAGATAAGCCACTGACCAGCCATATCAAGCGGGTGAATCTTAAAGATGCGAATGGTCAGTCGATGGAAATCCTGCGCCAGAGCATGCCCTATGGTTCACTAAAAGAGCAGGGATTGATGTTTATTTCTAACTGCCGCACGCCTGAGCATTTTGAAAAGATGCTGCATAGCATGATGTTTGGTGATGGCGAAGGTAACCATGATCACTTGATGCATTTTACCAAAGCGATGACAGGCTCATCCTTCTTTGCCCCCGCATTGGATTTTATGCTGCAATTCGACGAATAAGCTTTCAATATTTGAGCAGATTCAGCATCAATGAAACGCACTTACGCTAACGCCTGAGTGCGTTTTTTTATGCTAATGCGCAGGGAGCCATTTTTTGATATCGAGTTGCCATTGCTGTGCGGTGTAATCGATAAAGGCGCGCACCAGATTTTGCTGATAACTGCGGGACAAGTACACAGCCCACAGGGTTTGGCCTGGCGTCGTAAAGTCGGGCAACACTTCTTTGAGCTGACCGCTAGCAAGGTATTGATTTGCTAAGTCGCAGGGCAAACGCACTATGCCATGTCCCCGCAGCGCAGCACTCACCAGCACGCCCATGTCGTTAGCTTTAAGATTACCTGTGACTTTTACATGCTCGGCTTGCAGCTCTTTCAGGAAAGGCCAATTTTGTTGCGCCGAGTGTATCAGGCAGTTGTGAGCCAGCAGATCTATCGGCTCGACAAGTGGTGTGTTGCTATCAAGGTAGCTTGGCGCAGCGCAGATCACGGCATCTATAGTCATTAAACGCCGCGCAATCAAATTATCATCCGGCTGCTCGGTATAGCGCAATGCCACATCGACTCGCTCATCCACCAATTGCGCAAAACTGTCCGACATCACCAGCTGAATACTGACCTTAGGGTGAATTTTAATAAAGCGATCGACAACATCGAACAGGCTGTGCTGTCCAAGGCCAATTGGTGTGGCGATACGAATACTGCCCACCAGTTCACTGTTATGGCTGTGGGCGCGGCTTTCCATGGCGGCTACTTCACTTAATATCCGCTGGCAAAATTGTAGCGCTTCTTCGCCTTGTAAGGTCAGGCTGACGCTGCGGGTGGTACGGTGGAGTAAGCGTAAACTCAACCACTGCTCAATTTCTTGAATATGGCGGGACACCTGCAGGCGGCTGAGGTCTAAATGCTCGGCAGCTTTGGTAAAGCTGCCACAGTTTGCCACTTCGACGAAACTGCGTATTGCGGCAATTTTATCCATATTAGTACCTCAAACTGAAACAATCATGCTCATTTATTGATGTTTATCACGGGAACCACTGCAAGTAAACTGGCTTCAATGTAAATCATCAGAGAGAGTTAACGAAATGAAAATCGCAATTTTAGGTGCAACAGGTTGGATTGGTGGTGCAATTTTAAAAGAAGCATTGAGCCGTGGGCACCAAGTAACAGCGCTAGTGCGTGATCCGAGCAAGTTATCCGCTACTGATGTGGCTGTGCATGCTGTGGATTTAGAGCAGCCATTAGTTGCGCAAACCTTTGCTGGCGTAGATGTTGTCATTGCCGCTGTTGGTGGCCGCGCACAACAAAATCATGACCTAGTGGCGAGTACGGTTCAGCATTTACTGGATGTGCTGCCTAACGCTAAGGTGCCACGTTTATTGTGGGTTGGTGGCGCAGGGAGCTTAGAAGTGGCACCGGGTGTGACTCTGGTTTCTAGCCCAGATTTCCCCGCTGCATATAAAGATGAGGCGTTAGCTCAGGGTGAAGCTTTGCAGGTATTCCGTGCGGCGCAAACTGCAATTAATTGGACCTTTGTGAGCCCCGCCGCTGAGATTTATCCTGGCGAGAGTGAAGGCCCATATCGCCTTGGTGGCGACAGCTTCTTTACCGATGCTAATGGTCGCAGCCGCATTTCTGTTACGGATTACGCTAAAGCCATGTTAGATGAGGCCGAACAGGGCACTCACGCAAATCAGCGCATCAGTGTGGCTTACTGACCTTAGCGTATAAACATCGGTGCGCGCGAGATTGGCTTAAATGTGTAACGTAATCGGGACAATGGCCAAATAATCAGCGCAAGATTGGACAGAAATGCGTACAGATGAAATAGAACAGGTCAGCAAGCTGACCTGTTTTTTTATTCTGCGTAATTGAATAAAGATTTGATGGTTTCTAAGGTATCGGCGATATCTTGGATGCTCGATGGACAAATAAAGATAGTGTCATCACCGGCAATCGTGCCCAAAATGCCTTCTGGTTTACCGATAGAATCCAATAAACGGGCAATCAGCTGCGCGGCACCTGGGCTAGTTCGCACGACAATCATTGCTTGGTTATGATCGACGTCGAGTACCAAATTCTTCAGCGGGCTACCCGCGGTGGGTACGCCTAATTCGGCCGGCAAGCAATACACCATCTCTTGCTTAGCGTTGCGAGTCCGCACTGCGCCGAACTTGCTGAGCATGCGTGATACTTTTGATTGGTTAATATTACCAAAGCCTTCAGCTTGCAAGGCGGTGACGATTTCACTTTGAGAGCCAAAGCGCTCTTCTTTTAAAATCGACTTAAAAATTCTAACAAGGTCATCCTGATTCTTGGTCGTTTGCATAATATTATTATTCGTTATTCAAAAAAACAGGCCCATTTTGAATATTTTTAGAAAAATTGTCAACAAATAACCAGATTGGTTGAATAAAAATTCACTAATCCCCTGTGGTTAAGCGTTTGCTGGGGGCTTAAAAATACCAATTTGAGTAATTGTTCTACATTGCTTCTAAGTTATTCCGGAATTCTTTTGTCCCACGACTAAGGGATAATTGAAATTGTTGTGACATTCCAGTAATGTGACGCCAACGTAAATTAGATCCATGTCACACATATCCGAGAAATAACGGAGATAACTATGAAAGTTGCTGTACTTGGTGCTGCTGGTGGTATCGGCCAGGCTCTTGCCCTACTGTTAAAAACTCAACTGCCTGCGGGTTCACATTTGTCTCTATATGATATCGCACCGGTTACTCCGGGTGTTGCGGTTGACTTGAGCCACATCCCTACTGCTGTTGAAATCAAAGGTTTTGCTGGTGAAGATCCAACGCCTGCCCTAGTGGGTGCTGACGTTGTTCTAATTTCTGCTGGTGTTGCGCGTAAGCCTGGTATGGATCGTTCAGATCTGTTCAATATCAATGCTGGTATCGTTCGCAACCTGATCGAAAAAGTAGCGGCAACTTGCCCTACGGCTTTGGTTGGCATTATCACTAACCCAGTCAACACTACTGTCGCTATCGCTGCAGAAGTGATGAAAAAAGCGGGTGTTTACGATAAGAACCGTCTGTTCGGTATCACGACATTAGACGTGATCCGCTCTGAAACCTTCATCGCTGAATTAAAAGGCCTGAATGTTGCTGACGTTAAAGTCAATGTGATCGGCGGCCACAGCGGCGTGACCATTCTGCCATTACTGTCTCAAGTAGAAGGCGTGATTTTCACTGACGAAGAAGTGGCAAGTCTGACTACTCGCATCCAAAACGCGGGTACAGAAGTGGTTGAAGCTAAAGCCGGTGGCGGAAGCGCGACTCTGTCTATGGGTCAAGCGGCTTGCCGTTTCGGTCTGTCTTTGGTTCGTGGTCTGCAAGGCGAAGCTAACATCGTTGAATGCGCCTATGTTGACGGCGGCAGCGAGCACGCAGAGTTCTTCGCACAACCTGTGCTGTTAGGCAAAAACGGTATTGAAAAAGTACTGCCTTACGGTGAAGTGAGTGCATTCGAAGCTAACGCTCGTGATTCTATGTTAGATACGCTGAAAGGCGATATCAAACTAGGCGTTGATTTCGTTAAATAATCTTTCGGATAATCTTTTTAGATTATGACGAATTAAAAAACGGAGCCATTGAGCTCCGTTTTTTTATGCCTGCGTTTTACACTTTCTAAAGCTCATTCAGCGGCGTTTGGTGGGAATTTGGCAGTTATCGTCGCAGCGGGCTTTGCCCGTCAGTAAATAGGAGATGCGGTATCTGTGTTTAGCAAAGCGCAGGTAAGTCCAATCGGCGACAGTTTTAATCACGGGCAGGCGTAACAGTTGGATCCAAGCGCGCGTCCCTGTCAGTGCCCACGCTTTACACGTGACATCTAACCCGAGTAACACTTCGCCCGTTGCGGTTTCACCGTGAAGAATAGTATTGGCGTAGTCTCTATCGATATGGCTGAAACGCTCGCTAAAGTCGGATGCATTTAAATCCTCAAGCGCAATCAAGTTGTTGGGATCGCGCGCTTTCAGTTGACGCATTTCGGCGCTACATAATGGGCAGTTACCATCATAAAAAATCCGCAGTTCCATCGGGTCCACCTCTGATGACTTGATCACAATACTTGGTCTAAGCTCTTGGCTTGTGCACTTAAGCTTGGTTTCTTATAGCCTATACGCAGAATAAAGGGTTTTAGATCGCAGCTGATTTTAGATCAACGCTGATTTTAAATTGAATCCGCGCCTCATTTGGCTTTTTGTTAGGTTAAATTCAAATGAGTGCAGTAACATCTTGGTTATTCATCAGTTTAACTTGATTGCTGATTTTTAAGTGAACAAGGTAAAGCCTGACAAATAACCGACTCAAAAGGATAGGTATGACATCTCCCATCATAATCACAGGCGTGGGTAAACGCATAGGTTACGCCTTAGCCAAACATTTTCTCGCCCAAGGTCAGCAGGTGATTGGTACTTATCGCAGCCATTACGATAGCATCGATGAGCTGAACGCTTTAGGCGCGACTCTGTATCCCTGCGATTTTTATGACGATGCCCAAGTGCAAGCCTTAATTGATGAGTTAACTCAACTGCCTCAAATTCGCGCCATTATTCACAATGCTTCGGACTGGCTGCCTGATCCTGTTCTTACAAAGAATGAGCCTTTAAAGAGTACTTCTTTTACACCGAGCCAAGTGCTGCAGCGGATGATGCAAGTGCATGTGAGCGTGCCCTATCAGCTGAACTTGGCCTTAGAGGTGCAGCTACGTGCCGCTGCTGGCGATGAAATCGGCGGCAGTGATGTGATTCATATTACCGACTACGTGGCAGAGAAGGGCAGTCAGAAGCACATAGCCTATGCCGCCAGTAAAGCCGCGCTGCACAATATGACGCTATCCTTTGCCGCCAAATTCGCGCCCGAGGTGAAAGTCAATTCGATTGCACCAGCGATGATCCTATTTAATACGGGTGATGACGCCGCCTATCAGCAAAAAACCTTAGCCAAAGCGCTGTTGCCGAAAGAGGCGGGGAATGCGGAGATTATCGAACTAGTGGACTACCTGCTTAATAGCCGTTACGTCACCGGTCGTTGCCATAATGTCGACGGCGGTCGCCAGTTAAAATAGTCATTTGATTTTTCGAGCAACAGCTAATGGCTTAAAACGTCAGTACGCGACTTGGGGTGATGATGAATGGCAAAGGCACATCCCAATGCTCGCAGGGTAAACTCACCACTTGCTGGCAGTCGTGGGCGTAACCCATAGGCAAAGGTTTACCTTTAAGCTGCCAGTTTGCCAGCGTCCTATCGTAATAACCGCCGCCCATGCCCATGCGATTCCCCATTAAATCAAACGCCACCAAGGGCGTGATAACCACATCTAGCTCAGTTACTGGGATAATGGCGCGCACATCTAACTTAGGCTCTAAGATGCCGAATTGATTCGCCTGCATCGGCGTGTCAGCACTGTAATGCAGGAATAACAGTTGCCCTGCATTGAAGGGATGCAACCTTGGCAGATAGGTGTGAATGCCCAATTGCCACAGCGCAGCGATCAGCGGCGGCGTGGCGAGTTCGCCATCGTGGGTGAGATACAGCGCCACATGTTGCGCATTTTGGGCCTGCAATGCATCGAGCATTCGTTGACTGGCGCTTAAGCTTGCTTGGATTTGCTCGGTTTCCTGAAAGAGATTTGCGGGCGGTGCGAATGCTTTTGCGTAACTGATTGCGGTTTTCTTGCGTATGAATGGCGATAACTGCCGCATGGCTTGCGACATCAGTCATTTCACCAACAGTAGCAACCTCTACGGCAAGGTGCGCCGTGTCGCTTTGGGTATTCAAATGAGAAAGTTTGGAGGATGTAGACATAAATTAAGATGCTCCCCAGAATGCCGCTACCGGTGTAGCCCTTGAACCGTAGGTTCAAGGCGGGTAAATGATTACCTCCTAAGGCTTCTCGGTACAAGCCGAGCATGCACAATGTCAGTAAAGCATTCACCCTGAGATAAAAATTATCGGCACAGGGACATTACCAGTTGGCATGCATCCCAGGGAGCAAAACGGTATTGAATCGCTAAAGCATTGGTTTATGTAGATAATCCAGTTTAGCCATTCACTGTGCGTCAGTCGGTTTAACTCAAATGGTGTTAAATCACCAAGGCGCACAGTTTAAATCTATTTAGTTGAACGCTCAACTAAGGCATTTTCGAGGGTAGACTGCAGCAAGCTGATCCTGTCGTCCATCTGTTGCATATAATGCTTATTTTTTTGCTTTTCTTGGAACAACTCGTGTCCAATATTCAGCGCCGCCATAATGGCAATTTCTTCGCGGCTTAGGCTATTGGTTCGGGTTTTTAACGCTGTGAGTTGTTGTTCAACTCCCAACGCTACCGTACGTAAGGCATCCTCTTGACCTTTCGGGCAAGCGATAGAGTAGGTGCGCCCAAGTAGGGTAATTTCAACAGCACTGTTACTCATGTCGCGGGTGATCCTTTCGTTAGCCTCTTAGGGCGGACTATATAGGGCTGATATTAAAAGTGCAAGGTAAGCCGCAAATGGATTGGTCTTTGGCGGTTTTGTTTGCTGTTTGTGTGAGCAGTTGGATAATTTTTTATCAGGGTGTGGCCGATTTCGCCATTATTGGGATTCAGTATTGGTTCAAGTCTTTATCTCTGCTAGCATTGCTGCTGGAAAAATCTTATTGGGATCTGACATGGCAACCCCTCCTTCGTTACGTATCGACAGCTTAAAACTCGCCTTAGATGCGGCTGAAATCGGCCAACATCCGGTAGAAGTTCACGGTGCTTTAGTCGGTTTAATTTGCGGTGGTGTAGCGCAAACTGGCGACACTTGGATCAAGCCTTTATTTGACTTGATGAACGATGGTCAACCTTTGCCAGCGCAGTTGCACCAATTAGTGTGTGATTTGTTTAATGATTCTGTCGCGCGTTTAGTGGATTTTGAATTTGGTTTCATGCCGCTGTTGCCCGAAGAAGAAGAGCCGCTCAGCCAACGAGTTGAAGCCTTGTCCCTTTGGACCCAAAGCTTTTTGACTGGCATGGCAATTATTCAGCCGAAACTGAATCAAGCCTCGGCAGAAGTGCGTGAAGTGATCAAAGATTTGGCAGAAATTGCTCAAGTGGAATTTGATGTTGCCGACGATGAAGAATCCGAAGCCGCTTACACTGAACTACTCGAGTTTGTGCGTATTGCCGCCATTATGTGTTATTCGGAGTTTGGCCCTGAGATCCCGCTGGGCGAGACCGACGATACTGCGGTGGTGCATTAATTTACCGCGATTGTTTAGCGCTTAAGTTAGTGCTTAGGTTTAATGCTTAGGTTAAATGCTTAGGTTAAATGCTTAGGTTAAATGCTTAGGTTAAATGCTTAATAAGTTAACGCAGTAGTGGCTTCATTTGATATCAAAGGCGGGCAAACCTGCCTTTGAATCCATAGCACTGGTGTTTTTGAGTGCATAGCACTGATGTTTACATCTCTTATGTTTACATGCTTTAGTGCCATGCCAAAGCTTGAATGAGATCCCCATGACGGCCACAAATCACATGGATACTTCAGTTCAACACGTCGACATCGCGATTGTAGGCGGTGCGATGGCGGGGGCGACTCTCGCGTTGGCTCTCGCGCGTCTTTCTTTATCCGCAGCTAGGCCGCTTTCTATCGCCTTAATCGAGGCGCACCTTCCCGATAAACAACACCCCGGATTCGATGCTCGCTCCATCGCTATCGCCCACGGCTCAATTTTCGAATTGTCCCGTTTAGGCCTCTGGCCAAAGCTCGCCCATTTGGGCACGGCGATTGAAAATATCCATGTATCGGATCGCGGCCACTTTGGCATGACAGAACTCAATGCCGCGCAGTTTCATTTAGAGGCCTTAGGCCAAGTGGTCGAGCTTGAGCGTGTCGGCCAAGTGTTGTTTAACGAGTTGAATAAGAGCGAGGTAAAACTCTATTGCCCCGCCAAGCTTGCCCAAGTGGAACCCGCCGTTGAAGGCCACACCTTAGTGCTCGACACGGGCGAGCGCCTTCAAGCCAAACTCGTGGTCGCCGCCGATGGTCTGCAATCCAAAGTGCGCAGCAGTTTTGCTTTGCCCGTGACCCAAGTGGCCTTCGAGCAAACCGCGATTATTGCCAATATTCAAACCGACAAGCCGCATCAACATTTGGCCTATGAGCGTTTTACCCAAACGGGTCCCTTAGCGTTATTGCCTATGGGCGATAGCCAAGGTCAACCTCGTTTATCCCTGGTGTGGGCGCTCGATGATGCACGGGCTAAACAGATACAAACCGCGCCTAAAGCGGAATTTTTAGCGGCGCTGCAACAGGCCTTTGGTTATCGAGCAGGCACGTTTATCGATGTCAGCGCGCGCCATGCGTATCCGCTTAATTTGTCGTATATGCCAAGGCCAATCCATCACAGATGTGTGTTTATCGGCAATGCGGCGCAGACGCTGCATCCTATTGCGGGGCAAGGATTTAACTTAGGGCTGCGGGATGTAGTGAGCTTGCTTGAGGTGCTCAAAAAGGCGCTAGTGCAGGGTGATGATATCGGCTCCGCCGCCGTGACCCATGCTTATCTCAATGCCCGCGAGCACGACAGAAACAGCACTATCCGGAATATCGAATTTTTAGTCCGTGGCTTTTCAAACCAATACTGGCCGATGGCGCTGGGTCGTAACTTAGGCTTGCGCTTATTATCTTGGTTTCCGCCACTTAAAACCCCCGTTGCTCAAAAGGCGATGGGCTGGAAATAACTCGCTTTTCATTACTGGTATCGCAACGCGAAAAGGATGTACCCATGTTAAGTTCACAAGCCTATGACATCGCCATTGTGGGTGGCGGCATGGTGGGACTCGCCACCGCGATTGGATTGGCACAGGCCAATCTTAATGTCGTCGTTATCGATGCGGGCCACACGGATGCCGTTGTCGGCGAGCCGCGTTTACGGGTGAGCGCCATCAATAAGGCGAGTCAGCGCTTGTTAGAAAACTTAGGTGCATGGACTTATTTAGACACTTCCCGCGCCACGCCTTATCAAAAAATGGCGGTGTGGGATAAAGACGGTTTCGGCAAAATTGCCTTTGACGCCAACAGCATCAGCGAAACCAGTCTTGGCGCGATTATCGAAAACGATGCCATTAGCTTTGCGCTGGCGAAACGCGTCGCTGAGTTTGACAATATCACTCATATTGAAAACCAACGCTTAGAACGCATTGCCTTTGGTGAGCGCGAAGCTTGGCTGACCCTCGCCAATGGCGACAACGTCAGTGCTGCCTTGGTGATCGCCGCCGATGGCGCCAACTCTTGGGTGCGCGAGCAATGCAAGATCCCGCTGACATTTTGGGATTACGGCCACCACGCAATTGTCGCGACGATCCGCACCGAAATGCCGCACCTTGCCACCGCCCGCCAAGTGTTTTTAAAGGACGGCCCGTTAGCATTTTTACCCCTGTATGAAGACAATCTCTGCTCCATCGTCTGGTCGGTGCCGCCCGAGCGCGCCAATGAATTATTGGCGATGGACAAAGTGCAATTCGAGCGCAATTTAACCGCGGCTTTCGACGGTCGTTTGGGGATTTGCCAGCTGGAAAGCGAGCGCCAAGCCTTTCCATTACGGATGCGCTACGCCCGCCATTTTGCCCGCCACCGTTTAGTGTTGGCAGGCGATGCCGCCCACACTATCCATCCGCTGGCTGGCCAAGGGGTGAACCTTGGCTTTTTAGATGCGGCCAGCATCATCGAAGTCATCAGCGAATTACAGCAAGCGGGTAAAGATATCGGCGATTATGCCCAGCTGCGCGCACTGGAACGTTGGCGTAAAGCCGATGCAATGGAGATGATTGCGGCGATGGAAGGCTTTAAACGCTTATTCGAAGGGACGAATCCGCTGAAAAAAGCGATCCGCGATCTGGGCTTAAATCTGGTTGATAATGTCGCTGGGCTGAAAACAGTGTTCATACAACAGGCCATGGGCAATAAGTCGGCGCTGCCTAAGTTATGTCGTTAGCCTCGGTTGCGCTAATGTGATCAGAATTGCCGCTAATATCAGCATATTGACTGCAAGCTGCGCAAATCTGGTCTTCGCATGTAAAAAAATTACATGTTAAAGATGAGAAAATCTAATGACACTGACTTCGGATTAGAAAAATCTCCTGTATACAAATTTGTGACGCAAGGTATAATTTCGCCGCATTTTAGACCCTAGTATTTATAACAATCACGATAAATATCTGATTAGTTCAGAGCCAATCAGGCGTTTCAATTCAAGACGCATTGATGCAGAAAGGGTCAATTCCTTTCAAGCAAATGCAACGCAGAAGTGAAATGTGTGAGTTGCTCCCGAAGGGCGGCTAATGGTAAACATTGGCAAATCGCTGCAATAGCCAGATATTTAACCGGATTGATATTACCCTACACTAGGCAGAGACCTGAAAAAGGCCGCAAAAAAGGGATAACAATGGCTAACAAAACTATTCTGTTTAACAAGCACTTAGAATCAAACGCTAAGATGGTCGACTTCCACGGTTGGGATATGCCCCTCAACTATGGTTCACAAATCGAAGAACACAATGCCGTGCGTCAAGACGCGGGTATGTTCGACGTTTCCCACATGACTGTGGTTGATGTGATTGGTAACGACGCTTGTACATTTCTGCGTAAGTTGCTGGCAAACGATGTGGCTAAGCTTAAAGTTCCAGGTAAAGCCTTATACGGCGGCATGTTAGACGAAAATGCTGGCGTCATCGACGACCTCATCACTTACTATCTCACTGACACTAACTACCGCGTGGTAGTGAACTCAGCGACCCGCGAAAAAGATCTCGCTTGGATCGCCAAGCAATCCCAAGGTTTTGATGTCACTGTGACTGAGCGTCCAGAACTGGCGATGATCGCCGTTCAAGGTCCTAACGCTAAAGCGAAAGCCGCTGCCGTGCTCAGTGCCGAGCAAAACGCCGCCATCGAAGGCATGAAACCTTTCTTCGGTAAGCAAGCCGGTTCTCTGTTTATTGCGACTACGGGTTACACTGGCGAAGCAGGCTACGAAATTATCGTCCCAGAAGACGAAGCCCAAGCTATGTGGCAAGCATTGTTAGATCAAGGTGTTAAACCTTGTGGTCTCGGTGCCCGTGACACACTGCGTCTTGAAGCCGGTATGAATCTCTACGGCTTAGATATGGACGAAACCATCAACCCATTGGCCGCCAACATGGGCTGGACCATCGCATGGGAACCAAGCGACCGTGACTTCATCGGCCGTAAAGCCCTCGAAACACTTCGCGATGCCGGAACCGACAAACTTGTTGGTCTAGTGATGGAAGAAAAGGGCGTGTTACGCCATGATATGCCAGTATTTTTCACCGACTCAGCCGGTGTTGAGCACCAAGGCGTGATTACCAGCGGTACTTTCTCGCCAACATTGGGCTATTCTATTGCGATGGCGCGTGTTCCTAACTCGATTGGGGATACGGCGGAAGTCGAAATGCGTAAAAAACGTGTGGCTGTTAGAGTAGTAGCGCCAAACTTTGTGCGCAACGGTAAACAAGCATTTTAAAAAAACGGAACAAGGAACAAGAACAATGAGCAATATTCCGACAGAACTGAAATACGCCTCTTCACACGAATGGATCCGCAAGGAAGAAGACGGCAGCTACACAGTTGGTATCACTGAGCACGCCCAAGAGCTGTTAGGTGACATGGTTTTCGTTGAACTCCCAGAAGTTGGCGACACTGTAACTGCGGGTGAAGACTGTGCTGTAGCTGAATCAGTAAAAGCGGCGTCTGACATTTATGCCCCAATTTCTGGCGAAGTGATTGCCGTGAACGAAGCGCTGGAAGATTCTCCAGAACTCGTTAACAGCAGCGCTTACGGCGAAGGCTGGTTCTTCCGCGTAATGCCTTCTGACGAATTAGAAGTCGACGCCCTGCTGGATGCCGAAGGCTACCAAGCTGTAATCGACGAAGATTAATCGTCGACGCTAACGAAGCCCTGAGGGGCTTCGTTTGTTTTAGCGCAAGATTGACATAACAACAGCCCGTTAATCAGTACCCTACAGTTCTGAATTTCGGCAAATCTGGAACAAGGTTTATCATGACCAAGCAAACCCTCACTCAGTTAGAACAGCACGATTTATTCTTACGTCGTCATATCGGCCCAGATAGCAACCAACAGCAAGCGATGCTGAATTTTGTTGGTGCTGAGTCACTGGAAGATCTGACCGCGCAAATCGTGCCTGAGTCGATCCGTTTAAGCCAAGACCTGAGCATTGGTGATTCCTGCGGCGAAGCCGAAGGCATTGCCTACATTCGTGGTTTAGCGGACCAAAACCAAGTATTTAAGAGCTACATAGGTATGGGTTACTACGGCACTCAAGTGCCAAACGTGATCCTGCGTAACGTATTTGAAAACCCAGGTTGGTACACGGCTTACACGCCATATCAGCCAGAAATCGCCCAAGGCCGTTTAGAAGCCATTCTAAACTTCCAACAAGTGTCGATGGATTTAACGGGTTTAGATTTGGCTTCTGCTTCTTTGTTAGATGAAGCAACCGCTGCTGCCGAAGCGATGGCGCTGGCAAAGCGTGTTTCTAAAGCGAAAAAAGCCAATATCTTCTTCGTTGCCGATGATGTGTTCCCGCAAACCTTAGACGTAGTAAAAACCCGCGCTGAGTGTTTTGGTTTTGAAGTGGTGGTTGGCCCTGCAAGCGAAGCCGTTAACTACGAGCTGTTTGGTGCTTTGTTCCAATATACTAACCGTTTCGGTCAAATCACTGACTTCACCGAATTATTCGCAACCCTGCGTGCGAAGAATGTGATTGTGACTGTGGCCGCCGACATTATGTCCTTGGTATTACTGAAATCACCGGGCTCTATGGGCGCCGATGTGGTATTTGGTAGTGCACAGCGTTTTGGCGTGCCAATGGGCTTTGGTGGTCCACACGCGGCTTTCTTCGTTGCCCGTGACGAACACAAACGTTCTATGCCTGGCCGTATCATTGGTGTGTCAAAAGACGCCCGTGGTAACCGCGCACTGCGTATGGCGATGCAAACTCGCGAGCAACATATCCGCCGCGAAAAAGCCAACTCAAACATTTGTACTGCACAAATTTTGTTAGCGAACATGGCGTCTTTCTACGCCGTATTCCACGGCCCAGATGGCCTGAAAACTATCGCATCACGCATTAACCGTTTTGCCGATATTTTAGCGGCTGGTTTGCAAGCGAAGGGCGTGAGTTTAGTTAACAGCACTTGGTTTGATACCATCAGCATCAAAGGCTTAGATGTCGCAGCTGTTAATGCACGTGCACTGGCTGCTGAAATGAACCTACGTTTCGATGCCGACGGCACTGTGGGCGTGAGCTTAGATGAAACCACATTGCGCACAGATATCGACGCGCTGTTTGATGTGATCTTAGGCGCTGGCCATGGTTTAGATGTTGCCGCGTTAGACGCGCAAATCGTGAGCCAAGGTAGCCAATCGATTCCTGCTGCACTCGTGCGCCAAGATGCGATTTTAAGCCACCCAACCTTCAATCGCTATCAAAGCGAAACCGAGATGATGCGTTATATCAAACGTCTCGAAAGCAAAGACTTAGCACTTAACTACTCGATGATTTCACTGGGCTCATGCACCATGAAGTTAAACGCAGCGGTTGAAATGCTCCCTGTGAGCTGGCCAGAATTTGCCAACATGCACCCATTCAGCCCACTGGATCAAGCCAAAGGCTACACCCAGTTGATTGAAGAGTTGTCGACTTGGTTAGTGAACATCACAGGCTACGACGCTGTGTGTATCCAACCTAACTCAGGCGCTCAAGGTGAATACGCTGGCTTGTTAGCCATCAAGAAATACCATGAGTCACGCGGCGATGCGCACAGAAACATCTGTTTGATCCCGCAATCTGCCCACGGTACTAACCCAGCATCGGCGCAATTAGCCGGTATGCAAGTGGTGGTGACGGCGTGTGACAAGCAAGGTAACGTCGATTTAGACGATCTGAAGACCAAAGCCGCCGAAGTGGCTGAAAACCTGTCTTGCATCATGATCACTTACCCATCGACCCACGGTGTGTATGAAGAATCTATCCGCGAAATCTGCGACATAGTGCATCAGCACGGCGGTCAAGTGTACTTAGACGGCGCCAATATGAACGCGCAGGTTGGCTTAACGTCTCCTGGCTTTATCGGTGCCGACGTATCACACCTTAACCTACACAAAACCTTCGCGATTCCACACGGCGGCGGTGGTCCAGGTATGGGCCCAATCGGTGTGAAATCACACTTAGCTCCATTTGTTGCGGGTCACGTTGTGGTTAAACCGGGTCGTGAAAGTGACCACAACGGCGCTGTATCTGCTGCACCTTACGGTAGCGCTGGTATTCTGCCCATCAGCTGGATGTACATTAAGCTGTTAGGTTCACAAGGCCTGAAAAAGTCGACCCAAACTGCGCTGTTAAACGCTAACTACGTGATGAAGAAGCTGTCTGAACACTACCCAGTATTGTTCCGTGGCCGTAACGATCGCGTCGCGCACGAATGTATTATCGACCTACGCCCACTGAAAGAAGCCTCAGGCGTGACCGAAATGGATATCGCTAAGCGTTTGAATGACTACGGTTTCCACGCACCAACCATGAGCTTCCCTGTTGCGGGAACCCTGATGATTGAGCCGACGGAATCTGAGTCTAAGGTGGAACTCGATCGTTTCATCGACGCTATGGTGTCAATCCGCGCTGAAATCGCCAAAGTGGAATCAGGTGAATGGCCAGTGGACAACAACCCGCTGCACAACGCACCGCACACTATGGCCGATATCATGGACCCAGAGTTTGATACGCGTCCATACAGCCGCGAAGTGGCCGTGTTCCCAAGTGCAGCAGTGCGCACTAACAAGTTCTGGCCAACTGTGAATCGTATTGATGATGTCTACGGCGACCGCAACCTAATGTGTAGTTGTGCGCCGATGGAAGACTACGAGTAATTGCTGGTTTGGGCTTGCGACAGCAAGCCCTTATTGGGAGTTAGCTTCGGCTGCAATGCGATTATGAACGTTAAAAAGCGACCTTAGGGTCGCTTTTTTGTTTTATGCGTATTCTCTCTGGCGAGCTTAGTGGTGCGAATGGGCCAATTTTGTGGCTTCTGGCAACTGTACTTCCTAATTGCCTGCCGCAGGCTCTCGCACTGTTACACCAGTGACTCGCTGTAAATACATCCCTGTAAGCTCTGCTAAAACATCCATGTTTTAGAAGGTCACTGGTGCAACAATGCTGTATTTGGTGCAACTTTTGACTAATGTGTAATTTTTAGCTCAGATTTCCATATCAATAAGTTAGGCCAATTACAGACAAAATAGCATTACAAATACTTCATTCTTCTGTTATTGAATGCTGGCATCGTGCCTTCGAGAACATCAACGACTTTACTATTGATTGCGCTACATTCTATTGCACCTGAAGTATATTTGATTTTATGGCCATTTGTTCGGTCGAACTCACTATGAATAATCTGCTCAGCATCACAGACAACAGCAAGGTTAGGGTTATGCGTGACCATTATAATTTGTCTTTTTTGTTTAGCTTCAGTCAATACAGGGACAAGCAAGCTAACAATTGTTTCATTGTCTAAATTTTCTTCGGGTTGATCTAAGATAATAGGTGTGTCACCTTTATCAACAAGTAGATAGAAAATTAAAAGTAATGCTCCTCTCTGTCCTGGTGATAACTGCTCTATTTGTGCATCTTGAAACATTAAAGTATATCGAGGTTCAATGTATTCTAAGCCATAAATTAGGTCATAAACTTCATCAGCAGTCCGATCTTTTCTTAGCAATGAAGATATTCCAACTTGATTTTTTGATGCAATCTCTAACTTTTTATGTAATTCTTCAGTGAAACTTAGCATAGATTCAACATCATTCAGATCATGCTTATCCATTAAATCTTTTATGACAGATATACTTTCTAGCTCACCTCTAAACTCTCCTGATGCTTGCTTTACTAAAGAGAATAATTTGTTTGATATGAGGTCGCTAGTTGTACTTAGCTCAGCTCGAAATTGTAATTTATATTCATTACGTATAAGGGCATTACTTTGAATTAGGGATTGAACCGGAGAAAAAAGTGCTTCTCGGTAAGCTTTTTGCTCTTCGAGGGCGCTAAAGATCTGACGAGTCAAATCTAGTCTCTGTTCATGCAAAATTTTTCGTTGATTAGGTAGTTGTTCCAATTGAATTTTTCTATGTCTTAGCCCCTCAAGAGTATCAGGATCTTCATTTGTTCCTAGCAGTGCGCTTTTCTTTTCATTCCAAGATTTAAGTTGATCTTGATATTGCTGAAAAGCTTGTTGCGGAGCATTCAATTGAGCACTTAATGGAACTTTTCTTTCTATCAGTTCCAGTTTTTCAGTGTTCAGTCTAAGCTGGGCTTCTTTTAGTTCACTGTCCCTATTGATATTTTGAATTTCAATAGAAGTAATTGGTTTTTCATCTACTTCTATTTTTACTAGCTGATCAATTTGTAAGCCAAGAGTTGTTGCGTCAGATAAATAATCAGAGTGAAATTGGTCAATTGCTCGTTTTAAAATTTCAAAACCTGTTTTTATATTCTTACATGCTTTGTTTTTAACTGCTAAATTGGTCAATTCAATTTTATTTAATTCATGTTTATTATTTATTTCTTCCAGTTCTTGATTGATAGCAGCAAGTTGATTAGATACTTGTTGTTGTTCTGGACTAAGATCTGTATTTGGTTCTGGCACATCTTCAGGTTTAGTGTTGGCTAACTCATCTAGCAGTCTTTGCTTTTCAGATAATAGTTCTTCTAATGTTTTCCGTACTTCATCAGTTAACTGATTTTCTATGAATGCAGTTTGCTCATTTATTTTGTGCAGTTGACTACTACAACTTTCAATTTGGCTGCGTAATGAACTTTCTTGCTGCTCTATTAATTGCTCAAAATCGAAGGCACCCAATCTTATTGAGTCATCAGCATGTGAGAAAATAACAGCTCTAAGCTCATTTTCGAATGCGTCGGATTGACCTGAAACATGTGCATTACAAAGTTCTTCAAAATGGCCTTGAGGAATATACTTTACTAGTTCTACATTTTCTGTAGCAGGATTTTCATTTAGGTTTTTAGCCAGTTCTTTTGTATCCCCCCATGTTACTTTTGCATTGAAGTGGATTGCTGGTTCGCCAGTTTTCCCTCTAAATCTGTTTGCTTTTAAGAAGGAAAAATGATGGCTTTGTTTGGAGTTACCTAGTAATGCGACAATATCTGCCAAAGCACTTTTTCCACTGCCTTTGTTACCAATAATGGCGACTAAGTCATGGTTTAATTGAAGCTTTGTTTTATCAAGCCAAGAGTCTGCAAATGTTGAGTTTTCAGTTTTATTCACTTCTAAAGTTTCGATAAAACGACTTCGATTTTCATTTACTAGCTGTATCTTCGATGGTGTTTTTCCTATAAACGAACGCTTTGCAGGTTCTTTTATAGCTTGTTTAAGTCCTTCGAATGTTGGATTTGCTTTGATCCAAGTAGCTTTTTCAGAGGGATAGTCACCATATCCTCTGCAATCGTTATTACCTTTGACACCTACAAATCTATGAGCATCACTACCTGAAACTGCAAGTCTAGGTATATTACTTAAAGCAGCTTGAAAATTACTGAACCAATGTGAGTTTGTCTCTGTTTCGATACCAGTAAATGCAGCCCATAGATCAGGATTTCTAGTCTCGAATATTGGCGATGAATCGAACAGACCAAGAACGTAGGAATAATGTTCTTTCCACTTTACTTCAGCTAAACCATCGCTAGTATCAAATGGCATGAAGCCAAGCGCCATTTGATTTGGAACATTTCGTATTGCTTTCTGGTAACTGTCACAGGTGATCTCTGCAATAGTAGAACCCGCTCTAAGAGCGCTCTCATCATTCTGGTCAACATCATTTTTGCTGAATCCTTTTTCTCTTAGTAAATCTGCACCGACATGCCGTGCTAGGAATTTTAATGAGTGATCAGATAGAGGCCGGTTAATAAGCGCAACATTTAGTCCAGTTTTAAAATCCTGTAAATCTTGGTCATCAATTTTATCTGAAAACAAAACATGAGCATTCAAACGCCCTTCCATAGGTGCGACTAATCTCAATTCAATTCCTGGAAAAACGGTTTTTTTTAATTTTGGTGCATCAGGTTGTGCTAGGCGTTTCTTTAAAGCAAACCATCCATCAAAAGTCCAATAGTCCATAATGGCGAATACAGCAGGCTCTGCTTCATTCAAGGTCTTAATCATTTCGTCAATAAGTCGAGTGTTTTCAGGTGAATTGGGATCGGCGTTAAATTTTTGTCCATCCCAGTGAAATGATGCTGGTGAGTGAATATGTAGATCCCATTTACGCCACTCTGAGCCTCGGGGGTATATATTAGCCATTTACACTTCCTTATTATTTTGAAGTTAACGCCTATACCCTACTGGCGAGTATAGAAATATTACTATTCGAGTTGCTTCCATGACCATACACTTATAACTATTTAGATATTCAAGATGAAAGCCTCAGATTAATTTCAATTAATAGTGTTAGAAACATTCCATGGATTTCATTTCCTCGCCTCGCTTTTACTTAGGCATCTTTGGGCGACTTGGTAGATGATGGTGTCGACCTGTTGCTGGGTAAGATCTTGGGTTTTCAGTTTCGGGATCGTTCCGACTCATTGTTTGTGGTTGAGGATCGGAAACGGTGGTTTCGATTGACTTGTGACATACCAGCCGGGGAATACTAGGACTGGGGTTGATGATACTGATGTCCCTGTAGCCTTGGTTAACCATTGGCTGACCCACTTGGCTTGGCGCTGCGCTTGTTCGATTGGTTTGGTTTCTGTCCACGAGGGGAAGTTTAAGCGCCCGTCTTTGTAAAATACTTGTTAGCCTTTTTTACCAGAGCTTGAGCCATTTCCATTGGTTTGGAGTAGGTCTTTGTTCCGTTTATGGCGGCCTTTGGTTTCAATGGCGAATACACCATTTTTGCCTACGACAAGATGGTCGATGTTAAAGCCGTCGGCTTGGATATCGTGAAATACTTGATAACCCAATGCTTGTAAGCCTATGAGCTCATTGGCTGTGGCGATTTCTGCGGTATGGCCGAGGCGTAATTTGATTAGTTTGGAAAAGAGTTTCCAGGTTTTAATGCCGAAGTAAATTACTCCTATTAAACCTGTTAAGGCGAACAACCAAGGGAATTTTCCGACTGTGATATGCGCTTGGATGCTGCTGGCGGCAAATGGAAGGCAAACAATCAATAGTCCCATCATCATGCAGCCGATTAAATCTAATTGCAGATCATGGATTTGCTCTTGTAAGCCATAGGCGGGGATACGGGTCAGTTGCTCACGATCAACGGGCAACTTGACGGTTGCATCGCGATGTTTGAGCAACACATACATCACACCCACTGTGACAAGAAGGCCAGAGAGAAGTATCCCGTAGGATAAAAGAATGCTGCTGAAATCGGTCATTTACGTCCCTGAAGTAATGCGAGTCAATAGTTAACCCGATGACATAACCCGCTAATAAAATGTACTTATTATTTTGGAAAGTGGTGGCAGACTTGTCTGCTTAGAGTTTGGGCGCACATTGCTGATTTGCTTCTTCTTCCCTAAATGGCGTGCTCGATGATTGAGTTCGAGTTTGCCCTGCATTTTCCTTAAGTGGTCACACTTTAACCCGCTCTGTGCAGTTTAATCAATGCGCTTTATCACAATTACAGGCTGGGCCTATGTTTTATGCACTTTAGTTTTCGATTTTTTGAGTTATGCTAAATGCAACATATAAATTCGCGGGCATCTCTATGTATTTTAAAAGTATCCTTGTTTCGTTGCCTTCTGTTTACGCAATTTTGTGTGTGCTTGGTTGTGGTTTTTTCGCGGACATCATTGTCGCCGCTGAGCTGCAATCGGCTCCTTTTTCTAAAGTGCTGCGTGCCGATTTTCGGCATCGTCCTCCTGAGATGGTGCTTGATGAGCAGACTAATACTATGACGAGTCCATTAAAGGATATTCTTGAGGAAGCGGCGGCTAAGGTCGGTTATCGCGTCGAATGGAGCGCGCGTCCTTTTGCACGCAGCATTCATGAGTTGCGGGTCGGAACGGTCGATATTGTGCCGCGCACCATACGAGACGATGAACGAGAGGCATTTGTACGGTTTCTTGGTCCTATCGCCACGCAAACTCGTGATATTTTGTTTCTCGTAAAAGCCGGCGAGGAAGGACGGATTAAGTCCTATGAGGATTTGTATCAGGTTACTGTAGGGGTTAAACGGGGCACAGTTTATTTTGAGCGTTTTAATACAGATCCCGCGCTACGTAAAATTGAGTCTACCGATGATGAAAACATGGCTCGCATGTTTATCATGGGGCGTTTTGACACTATGGTGGTGCTCGATCGTGCCGCCATTGAGAATGCCTTCAAGCAGCTCGGTTACGATCGTTTTAGCTATGCCGATTACCGTCAGTCGAATCGGATCGAACATTATTTTGGTATGTCCCGTAACTCTACCCATGCTGCTATTTTCGATGAACTTAATCGGGCGCTGCTTGATATGGCTGCATCGGGCCGTGTAAAACAGATTTACCAGGCCTATGGTTTAGCCGCAGAAGTAGAATAGGCAAACAAAAACGGCCAATATTAATTGGCCGTTGTTATGATCCCGCTCTTTGCGCTAAAGCTTAACGATAAAAGGCTTCAACTGTGCCTTTTACTGTGAGCAAAAGAGGTTGGCCGCGACGGTCCAATAATTCATTATGGATGGCCATTTATTTTGTCTTTATTTTGTCTGTCATTTATTTTTTTATAAACAAAATGCTTGCTGCGATAGGGATGATTTGTTATTACTGACGCATGAACAAAATATACGTAAGCGCAATTAACACCACCACTACCACCACGAGAATACTCGGGGGGTAGTTTTTTGCGTCTTAAAAAAAACCCTCTGAGCGACATCGCCAGAGGGTTTTTTTATACCTTGGTTTTGTATTTCGCTCAGATATTACTCAGATATAACTCAGGAGAGCATGATGAAAACACATCGCGAAATTGCAGAACAACTTGACCTATTTCACTCTGAACCACAGGCGCCAGGTATGATTTTTTGGCACCCGAATGGTTGGGCGTTATTCCGAGAGATTCAACAGCACATAAGGCATGTGTACCGCCGCAATGGGTTTGAAGAGGTAAATACACCTGTGTTTATGAAGAAGGAGTTATGGCAGACTTCTGGGCACATGGACATGTTCGCAGAGAACATGTTTTTCGGTGGCGGAAAAGAAAACATGGATGAATATGTTTTAAAACCTATGTCTTGTCCTGCCCATATTTTGCTGTTTAAGCGCGGGGTACATAGCCATAGAGATTTGCCACTGCGACTATTTGAGTTTGGCTTGGTGCACCGTAATGAATCCTCAGGCTCGTTAAATGGTTGCCTGCGCGCACGCCAGTTCACTCAGGATGATGCCCATGTTTTTTGCTGTTGGTCTCAGGCAGAGGAGGAGATACGTGGTTTTCTTCAACGGGCAAAGCAGGTTTATGGTGATTACGGCTACCATAATTTAGACGTAAAAATATCGACTAAACCTGAGAAGGCATTAGGCAGCGATGAGCAATGGTGCCGAGCACAAAAGCTACTGGATTCAGCCTGTCAGATTGAGGGCTTTGATGCCGAGTATCAAGCTGGCGAAGGGGCTTTTTATGGTCCCAAAATTGAATTGTCACTGACAGATTCTATGGGAAGACGCTGGCAGTGTGGCACTATCCAGTTTGATTTTAATTTGTCTGAAAGGTTCGATGTTCAGTACGCAAATGAGCAAGGTGAATTCGAACGGCCAGTGATTATGCATCAAGCTATGTATGGGTCTATCGAGCGTTGGTTGGGGATTCTCTTGGAAGTCTCACAGGGTAACCTGCCGGATTGGTTGCATCCCGTGCCTGTTGCTATCGCTTCAGTGAATGAGTCAAACAGCCAATTTGTCCGTCAGTTAGCCGCACTATGTTTAGCACGAGACATGCGAGTGTTGATTGATATCAGTCAAAACTCAGTTGCCCGCAAAATGAAACGTTTTCACAAGCAAAAAGTGCCTTATATCTTAACGGTTGGGGATAAGGAGGAGGCTGAAAATAGGGTTTCAGTTAAGTGCCGCAAAGACGGTGTGATGACACACATCCCTCTTTTTGAATTAGCTGACTATCTTGCGGATAAACTAGTTAGAAAACAATAATATAAGGGGGTGGTGTTTGCTATTTAAGGCTAGCTAGGGTTCCCACGGCTAGCCTTTACTCATTCTATGATCCCGCTCTTTGCGCTAAGGCTTAACGATAAAAGGCTTCAACTGTGCCTTTTACTGTGAGCAAAAGAGGTTGGCCGCGACGGTCTAAGGATTTGCTTGGTACTTTTACCCAACCTTCACTGATGCAATATTCTTCGACATCAAAACGCTCTTTGCCGTTGAGCTTAATACCGATATCGTGCTCGAAAATTTCTGCCACATGGTGTGGGCTGCGTGGGTTAACGGAAAGGCGATCCGGTAAAGCGGGTAATGATGTTGTGTCGGTCATGGTCGTGATCTGTCATTGTCTATAGTGAAAAAGCGTGCGCTATTGTAGGCAATCCCAGCGCAACGCTCAAGACTTTAACTGTGACTGATTACGCGCCTTGCGTTACAAGGTTAGGTTGTCCTGTTAGGACACTGCTGTTAGGGCAACACTGTGCCGCAGCTGGAAAAGGCTTTCAGCACTCGGCCGTTTTCTCTGCCCATGACTGAGCGCAAATAAACCTTGGCTAATGTGTCGGCATTGATTGCACTAAAACCGGGGAAATAGTCCTGATAGCTCGCTAACGACTCGCTTAATACCGTTGGGCTGACAATGTTTATTCGCTGCTGTGCAGGTAATTCTCCCGCGACGGCGGTAACAAAATGCTCAAGTGCGCCATTGATTGTGGCGGCACTGATGCCATCTTTTACTGGGACATCGGCAATAATGCCACTGGTTAGCGTAAAACTGCCCCCAGCGTTGAGGTATTGGCTACCTATTCGCACTAACTGTATTTGCCCCAATAACTTACTTTGGAGCCCTGTGTACCAGTCTGCTTGGGTCATAGCGTTGAAGGGTTTAAACACGACGTCACCCATGGCCGAAATAATTGCATCGACTTTACCGATTTTTTCTAGCCCTTGATGGAGTGAATGTTCATCCCGAATGTCTATCAGGACATCCCCCGTTGTTCGCCCTACCTGAATAACTTCATGCTGAGTTGAATGAAATAAGCTGACTATGGCTTGTCCGATTGTGCCTGATGCACCTACTACGACTATTTTCATGACATGCTCCTAAATTGAGTACGAATTGAGGATAGTCTGGTTAATTAAATAGAAAAAGCGCATATAATCACCACATTGTTTCGTTAATGGATTTAATTGATGAATCTCACCCATCTGCAGTCATTTATGCTGGTTGCCAAAATGCACAGTTTTAGCGCTGCGTCTGAACAACTCGGCGCTTCTAAAGGCTTGGTGTCGCGCCATGTTAAATCCCTTGAAGATGAAATGGGTTGTCAATTACTCCACCGAACCACTCGGCGAGTATCAATGACCGAAGCAGGGCAAGCGTTATATGGTAAAGCCTGCGAAATCGAGAGGCTGGCCAATGAAGCAGGGCGTTTAGTGCAGGATTTAACGCAGGACTCCTGTGGCGCTTTAAAATTTACCGCCCCAACGGAACTGGGCAAAAAATTGCTGAGTCCTATGCTGCTTCAGTTTATTGCTGCGTATCCTCAAGTGAAACTCGAACTGTGTTTTGAGCAGAATATTCAAGATGTTGAGTTCGGCAAGTTTGATCTCGCCTTAAGAACAAGCATTGCGCACAGCGATAATCTGATCGCCAAATATCTTGGCAGAATTCGCCATGTCTTAGTGGTTTCGCCCGCACATCCCGCAGCCGCAGAAGTTCGTCACCCTGATGATTTACGCCATTATCGTCTATTGTCTTCGGGCGAAACACAGTGGGTGTTTGAACCACTCGCGGGGGACAGTCTCACGCTCACTTTTGAGCCTGCACTGTGCAGTTCAAACTATGCCACTACACATCTTCTTACTTTGAGTGGTACAGGTATCGCTAGCCTGCCTTATTATTTGGTAGAGGAGGATATCGCTCAGCACAAACTCACTTTGCTCGTTCCCCAATGGCAATGCTATCCACATGAGTTGTATATGGTTTATGCCAAGCAGAGCCATTACCCAAAGAAGCTGCGCGATTTACAACATAAGCTACAAACTTGGTGCGAAACTCACTCAAAATATGTGGGTTAATGAGTAAAAGCATAATCGCATCAAATCTTATCCGGCAGGTGGCGGAGCTTTTAGAATAAAGTGAGGCAGAGTACACTGCCGCGCATTGAATTTTTGTATTTGAATGTAAAGTCGAGCAGGCTTTTCCCTTTATCCATGCAGGCATCAAAGAGCGGTTAACCAAGCGTTATGAACGACGACATTAGTATCTCGCTGCCTTCGCTTATTCATCGAATTGGGCGGGAGGCGGTTAAACAAGCTCAAGCGATTGCAACCCAATATGATTGCGAGCTTAAGCGTGTGCGACGTTCGAGGAATTGGTGCATGGTGGGCGGGGCGATTAAGATCCAATCCTGCAGTGCGCATTTACAAGCAGAGTCGTTGCTAGCGAAGCAGTTAAAGGCTAAAAATGGCCAGTTTGGTTATCTTATCAAAAAGTTGGAAACTGCCTTGCTGCAACATGCGGATAAGCTAGAGCCCTTAGACGCTAAGTTGATTCGGCTTATCACAGACAATCCCGCGATCACTTTAGGTGAGTTGATGCAACTGACCCAATGCACTATCACAGAGGCCAGATTGGCACGTTTTCAAGCCGACTCTTGGTAGTTTGCTTGCTTCGCGTTCTCGCTATGCGCCTCTATTGCTGGGTTGCTTTTTCTAACACTTTTATTTGATTTTCGATTTGCTCGGCTTCAGCGGTCAGCATTGAGTAGGATCGAATATCGCCTTTTCTCTGTGCAAGCATCGCTTCTTCAAGCTTGGCATTGTATTGCTGAGTTAACTTTTTTAAAGGGTTTTTCTTAAAGATTGAAAACATGGCCACTTCTACTGAGTTGAGTATTTTGGTTATATACGTAGGTAACGGGATTTAAGTTTTACTTTTTTAAATTAAAAGCAGTGCCTCCAATTCTTAATCAATAATCAATAATCAACAATCAACAATCAACAATCAACAATCAACAATCCACAGCCATCGGCCTCAGCAAGGCTGGGACGTAATCCCACATTTTCAGAAAATGAATGGGTTGCTATGTCTTATTTAACTTGCAACCCATTGAAAATAAGCTTAAATCTTAAACTGGCCGACGAGTTTGCCGAGGTTAATCCCTTCTTGCGATACGGTTTGGCTAACTCTGGCAGCATCTTCACTGGAATGAAGTAACTCATTCACAATCTCTTGGATGGCGAACACGTTGCGGTTGATTTCTTCGGTCACAGAGCTTTGTTCCGTAGCCGCCGTTGCAATTTGGGTGCTCATGTCGTTGATTGCCGTTACCGCCGATGTCACTGAGCCAAGGCTTTCGGAGATTGCGCGAGAAGAGTCTACCGAGCGTACGCAGCTTTGCTGACTTTCTTCCATCGTTTTCACCGCTAGCGCCACAAGCTTGTGCAGTTCTGATAGCATCTCGTTGATTTCTAGCGTGCTTGATTGAGTTCGGCTCGCTAAGTTGCGCACTTCATCGGCCACCACGGCAAAGCCTCGGCCCTGTTCTCCGGCGCGAGCGGCTTCGATGGCGGCATTTAATGCTAATAGGTTAGTTTGCTCGGCGATGCCGCCAATAACAGATAGCACGTTATTGATTTTCTTCGACTGTTCGCTCAAGGATTGAATATTGCCAGCCGCATTGTTGATTTGTGCCATGAGCGCGGATATTTCTTCTAAAGAAGCATCGACGCAACGCTGGGCATTGGCCACATCGCCTGTTGCGGCATGGGTCGCTTCGGCCACTTGCGTGGTATTTTGCGCTACTTCGCTGGCGGTGGCTGACATTTCAGTAATAGCGGTAACCACTTGATCGGTTTCATTGTTATGGCTGATGAGCTGGCTCGACATGACTTTGGTTTGATCGTGAATCGCGTTGGCCGCGCTTTTAACTTTAGCGGTCGCGTTTGCCACATCGCCTATGATGGTTTGGAGCTTATCGACAAACAGGTTAAAGGATCGACCTAGTTGTGCAATTTCATCTTCACCTTTCACAGTGAGGCGTTTAGTTAAATCGCCTTCGCCTTTGGCGATATCGTTTAAGTTGTCCGCCATATTTTTAATCGGTGCCACCATGCGCTGGGCGGTGGCGAGAATAACGACGGCAGTCATCGCAGCGAGTAACAGTGCAATTAACAGAATGGCATAGGACTTATCGATCATTTGCTCAGTGACAGTTGCACGATAATCCTCAACGACAGCGTCGATATCATCGATATAAGCTCCTGTGCCTAGCATCCAATCTGTGCCAGGGATCATCATGGAGTAACCGATTTTCTCAATTTGCTCATTGGTATTGGGTTTTTGGAAATAGAACGAGAAGTTACCGTCACCCTTTTTAGCTGCATCGAGTAAACCAACAATGATTTTTGTGCCGCGGGGATCTGTCATATCAATTTTATTTTGCCCTTCGAGGTTGGGCATGACGGCATGGAATAGGTTTTTGCCTTGGGAGTCGTAGATAAAGAAGTAGCCTGAACTGCCAAAACGGATATCACGGAGCGCTTGGTTCACATTACCATTTTCTTTTAAAGACAACTGATATTGCACTATGCCAGCGGCAATTTCGGTGGCTTCTTTTATTTGGGTTTTACGTTCACCGATAAGCTTAGTTCTAAACGTTGTGACTTCGTCGGCAAGGGCGCTTTGTTCGACGTAGTAAGAAACTGTCATGAGTATGCACAGGGTCAAGATTAACGGGAACAGCGATAACAGCAGCAATTTGTTACGTAAACTGAAATTAGACATGCTTGATGACTCCGTGATGAACATCCTTTTATTGCAGGGCAGTATAGCTAATTCCCCATATTCTTAAGTGCTTAAGTTAACAAAAATATAATGTAAATGACAAAAAGCACGCTTTTTTCTTATGCCTTATGGGTTAAGTTGGGTCACTTTGGTTGATCTTAATCAAGGCCCTATGTGGAAAATGCGTTCACTATATTAGTTAAACTTGATGCAAATGGCGGCTAGACATTCGCGAACCTTGAGCAGGTATCTAAACTTGCAGCGGGTCGGCAGCAAAGCTACATAGCGGCGAAGGGTAAGGGCGAAACAGTGACGAATGAAAAGCTGATTTTAACGCTGAAAATCTGCATTAGTGTGGGTATTTGTCTTATTGCGCTGGGTATTTATCTGCATAACTTTAATGAAACCGTTGAGGCGATGGGCGTGCAGGGGATTATTCTCAGTGCTATGTGTGTCGCCTTTGGCATGGCGTTGTCATTACCGACTAAGATGTATTTAACCTTTATGTTGGTTAAGCGAGAGACTGAAAAACATCAATAATTTGTTCTTGTACTTGGTTTTACTCTGCGATCAATTGGCTTACTTGGCCTTCCTGTTATTCAATCTCAGTTCAAAGTCAAACCTGCTATTCAACCCACTAAGCTAAGCCGCAAATGCCCCGATTGTGGTTTTTAACATAATTAACCCAAGACTAATGGGCTAAAAACACCGATAATTCCCCCTTAATGACTCATTACCAATGACGCGACTTGGTCGATGAGCTGCTACAGACTCGCATATTTAGTGGAAATCATATTCAATGGAAATCAAAGTTAATTTTCTCGACAATCTTAGACTTGAAGCCAAGTTTGATGATTTTACCGTTACCGCCGATCAGCCGATCCGCTACAAAGGTGATGGTTCTGCTCCTAGTCCGTTTGATTATTTCTTAGCGTCGTCAGCCCTGTGTGCGGCCTATTTCGTGAAGGTGTATTGCAAAGCCCGCGATATTCCAACGGATAACATCAGACTGTCGCAGAACAATATTGTCGATCCTGAAGATCGCTACAACCAGATTTTCCAAATTCAGGTTGAATTGCCAGAAGATATTTCCGATAAAGATCGCGAAGGTATTTTGCGTTCAATTGACCGTTGTACCGTTAAAAAAGTGGTGCAAACGGGACCAGAATTTAAGATTGAAACCGTTGAAAACCTAGACGCAGACGCCAATGCCATGCTGATGGGCCAGCCTAATGGCGCATCGAGCACCTTTATTCTGGGTAAAGATCTGCCACTGGAGCAGACCATTGCCAATATGACGGGCATGCTCGCCGATCTTGGAATGAAGATTGAGATCTCATCATGGCGTAACATAGTGCCGAACGTGTGGTCACTGCATATTCGTGATGCCGCTTCGCCAATGTGTTTTACCAATGGTAAAGGCGCGACCAAGGAAAGCGCGCTGTGTTCAGCGCTCGGCGAGTTTATTGAGCGTTTAAATAACAACTTTTTCTATAATGATCAATTCTTTGGGACTGAAATCGCTAATAGCGAATTTGTGCATTATCCCAATGAAAAGTGGTTTGCGTTAGAGGAAGACGATGCGTTGCCTGCGGGTATTCTGGATGACTATTGTTTAGAGATTTATAACCCAGACGACGAGCTGTGCGGTTCGCACTTGATTGATACTAACTCGGGCAATATTAAGCGCGGCATTTGTGCGATTCCTTACACCCGTAAATCTGACGGTGAAACGGTTTACTTCCCATCGAACCTGATTGAAAACCTGTTCTTAAGTAATGGCATGAGCGCGGGCAATAACCTGCAAGAAGCGCATGTGCAGTGTTTGTCAGAGATTTTTGAGCGTGCCGTTAAACGCCAAATCATTGAGCAAGAAATTGTTCTGCCAGATGTGCCAATGCAGGTACTTGAAAAATATCCAAGTATCCTCGCGGGTATTAACGGCTTAGAAGAGCAAGGTTTTCCGGTTGTGGTCAAAGACGCTTCACTCGGCGGTCAATTCCCTGTGATGTGCGTGACCCTGATGAACCCGAAAACCGGCGGCGTGTTCGCCTCATTTGGCGCGCACCCAAGCTTTGAAGTGGCATTAGAACGTAGCTTAACTGAGCTGTTGCAAGGTCGCAGTTTCGAAGGCTTAAACGATGTGCCAAAACCGACCTTTAACAGCATGGCGGTCAGCGAGCCAGAAAACTTTGTTGAGCACTTTATTGATTCAACAGGGGTAATTTCATGGCGCTTCTTTAGCAGTAAATTCGATTATGAATTCTGCGAATGGGATTTCTCTGGCACCAGTGAAGAAGAGGCCAGCGGTCTGTTTGGCATCTTAGAAGAGTTAGGTAAAGAGGTGTATATCGCTGAATTTACCGATTTAGGCGCATCGGCATGCCGTATTTTAGTACCTGATTATTCTGAAATTTATCCAGTTGATGACTTGATTTGGGATAACACCAACAAGGCGCTGGCATACCGTGAAGATATCCTAAATCTGCATTCGTTAAGCACTAAGCAATTGGCTAATTTGGTTAATCGTTTAGAAGAAAGCCAACTCGATAACTACACGGATATCCGCACCTTAATCGGCATTGTATTCGATGAAAATACCGTTTGGGGTCAGCTCACGATTATCGAGCTTAAGATCCTGATTTATTTGGCACTCGGTGCACATGAAGACGCGATTGAGCTAGTCGGTGAGTTCCTGCAGTTTAACGACAATACCGTTAAACGCGGCCTGTTTTACCAAGCCATGAATGCTGTGCTGGAAGTGACCTTAGATGAAGAGTTAGAACTTAATGATTTTATCCACAACTTCAATCGCATGTTCGGTAAAGAAGTGATGGACAATGTCGTTGGCTCAGTCAAAGGTAAAGTGCGTTTTTATGGACTGACTAAGACCAGCATGCAGCTCGAAGGCATTGAGCCGCACTTAAGATTGATTGAAAGCTATAAAAAACTGCATCAAGCCCGTAAAGCTGCGAAAGACGCGAATTAATTCTGTTATTTGGCATTAGCTTAATGTGTTTAAAAGCGAACCTTAGGGTTCGCTTTTTTGTTGGCTGCCGTTGTTATCCGATCTTGTGATAAGTATTTGTAAATATTGTTTATTCAGAGAAATTGTCATTGCCGCTGCTAGTTTTAACGACTTAAATCCGCTTAGGCTGTATTTGATATAACTCGATTTTTGCCATTACGTTTAGCTTGATACAGGGCCGCATCGGCCCGCTTAAGCGTGTCTTCATAGGAGGTATCCAATGCTTCTATGCTGGCAACCCCGATACTTACGGTGGCAAACAAGCCGTTAACCGCATGTTGTTGCAGTGCCGAGTAAAAACAATCGCAGAGGTATTCTGCAAATTTAACCGCCTGAGACTGTTCGACACCGGGCAGGGCAATCACAAATTCATCCCCACCAAAACGATACGCGCTATCGGTTTTTCTAAATTGAGTGCGACAGGTTTCGGCAACGGCGATGATAATTTTATCGCCAGCATGGTGGCCTAACTGGTCATTGATAGACTTTAAGTGGTCTAAATCGAGGATCAAGATTGAGGTGGGCGTACGGTGGCGCTGAAAAGTGTCGAATTGAACGGTTAAGTCGCGTTCTAATCGGCGGCGATTATATAATCCTGTGAGCTGATCGGTATCGCTGAGCTGACGCAGCTGCAGTTCAAGCTCATGTCGCTGTGAGATATTACTGGCGACCCAGAGCACCACAGGCTCATCATTGACGAGAAAGTCTAGCGCTTGAATTCGTCCCTCAAACCAAATGGGTCGATCTGGGCCCGCGTCAGGTAAGCCTTTGACATCTTTATTACTGAGTTCATATTCTTCAATCAGTAATGCTCGGCTAGCTAAGGCTTGTTCGATAATGCCTAAGAAGTAATTTGTTTTATCGGGGTTTAATACATCAGCAATGTACAAACCGACTAAGCCACTGCCATCGTGGTAATAACGCCCATCTTTACCGCCGAATACAGCCACGTACCGACCACTTTTTGACAATATTAAGGCAGGATCTGGCAGTGCATCGAGGATTAACGCCATCTGTTCAATATTGATCATCAATTAAGATCCCTGTGGAAAATCACTTAACTTTATGTCTGCGTGTCCAAGTCATCATTACGAGCCGCTCTTTGGAGCTTTAGCCGCCAATGAATCCCGCTAACTCATAATAATCTAGCCGCTTTTGGTGGGAACAACAAACCATAACGACACGCCGTACAATTTATTTGTCGTCACGATTTTGCCAAGTCGCTAGCGCGATTGATGCCACAAGCCATAACTCTCTCTTTCCTATTGTAACGAGTCAAAAGTGATATGTTGAACTTTGGCGTGTGTGCTTATGTTCAAAAAGCTAAACTGCAATGCTTAGTGAGCAGATGTTTTTCGAGTAGACTCTAGAACCTGAATTGTGGTTTTAATTTTACCCAGGGATTTATAATGCATACAGCCGATGATTTTATTGAACATTTAGCACTAGAACAGCATGTAGAAGGCGGCTATTACCGTTCATCCTATCGTTCTGAAACGCCGTTTGATCAGACTCGGGCATTATGGAGCAGCATCTATTTTTTACTGCGCACGGGTGAAGTTTCCCACTTTCACCGCCTAACCGCCGATGAAATGTGGTACTTCCATGCAGGACAATCGCTCACCATTTATATGATTGCCCCTGATGGCGTGTTAACCACGGCGCAATTGGGACTCGATTTAGCGGCGGGCGAGCGACCACAATTTTTGGTGCCTAAGGGCTGTATCTTTGGTTCGGCGATGAATCAACCCGGCTTTTCGCTCGTGGGCTGCATGGTGTCCCCTGGTTTTACCTTCGATGATTTCGAGTTATTTAGCCAAAAAACATTACTAGCCCACTATCCGCAGCACAGCGAAATCATCAAGCGTCTGAGCCGATAGTGGTATAAAAAAAGCGCGTTCATTAGAGCGTGAATTAACCCATTAATGAGTGAGAGTTCGATTCGGTCGAAATAACATCATTCGGCTAAATCAATGCTACTCAGTGTCGTTAAATTTGGCTCAATAGTAAGATATCCCCGCGACAAGGCTTGTCTATTGGCGTTTAACCACGTAAAACAGGCTTTTTGGCGTACCTCTATGTACCAAGTGTTAGGAGTAATTGAATTTGGAACACTTAGTGTGGGAGCTCGATCCTGTATTAATCTCGTTTATGGGACTAAAAATACATTGGTATGGAGTCTTGTTTGCTGTTGCTATCACTGCCGGTTTTCAGGTGATGAAGCGGATTTATATCAAGGAAAACCTCGATGTCGAGTCCCTTGATAATCTACTGATTTATTGTGTGGTTGGCATCATAGTGGGCGCGCGTTTGGCCCATTGTATTTTTTATGATCCGGCTTATTACTTTGCCCATCCGCTGAAGATTTTGGCGATTTGGGAAGGTGGGCTCGCCAGCCACGGTGGGGGTTTAGGGGCGATTCTGGCGCTGTATTATTACCAACGCAAAGTGAAGCTGCCCTTCCTGTTTTTGTTGGATAGACTCGCGATCGCCACCGCCATTTTTGGCTTTTTTGTGCGTATGGCGAACTTTGCCAACTCAGAGATTTTAGGCGATCCAACGACTCAACCTTGGGGCATTATATTTGCCCGTGTTGATATGTTGCCAAGGCATCCGGCACAGCTTTATGAGGCTTTTGCCTATTTGGCTATCTTTGTCGCGCTTTATGCTCTGTATCAATTTACGCAGATTAAACAACGGCATGGAGCGATTTTCGGCTTGTTTCTGGTGTCGGTATTTAGTGCGCGAATTGCGATTGAATCGATTAAAGTCAGCCAAGCGGCTTACTCTGAATTAGTGCTAAGTGCGGGACAACTTCTTAGCTTACCGTTTTTAGCCGTTGGCATAGTCTTGTTGTTTTTGGCGTATCGAAAGAAAGCCGTTTAAGTCTGAATATCAAACGGTTTAAAAAGGCTTTCTATCTAGATAGAAAGCCTTTTTTATGAAGGAATTAATCATCAAGGATGACGTTAGGCTGTCTTCACTATATTACTCACTTGCACCATGGCATCCCGAGCGGAACGGCTCACTCCCGAGAGTTGGAAGAAGCCATGGATGACCCCAAGATAGCGGCGGCAGTGGGCATTCACGCCAGCCTCTAATAGATGCCTAAATAGCTGTTCTCCTTCATCGACGAGCGGATCAAATTCAGCTGTGATGATATGGGTTTCGGGCAGTCCCGCTAAGTCAGTGCTTCGCAGCGGACTGGCTTCGGCATCGGTTCTGGGGTGCCAATCTAAATACAGATCAAATCCAGTGAGTAAGGTGTCGCGGGTGATGATGTATTTCTCGCCATTGTCGCTATAGCTTTGGCTTTTAGCGGTGGCATCGAGCATTGGATAGATAAGTACTTGCTTTTGTGGCAACCATTGCCCTTTGGCTTTTAAACGTAGGCAAGTGACTAGGGCTAAATGGCCGCCAGCGCTGTCGCCCATCAGGGTAATCTTGTCCTTATCGCCACCCCATTGTTGGCAATGCGCATATATGACCTCGGCGGCATTGCAGGCATCGTCGTGGGCGGCGGGGTAAACATGTTCAGGGGCGAGACGATAGCTAACGGCAATCACCAGTGCGCCAGCATCATTAGCGAGTTTACGCAGTTGTTGATTGTGGGTTTCAACGCCGCCACTGACAAAACAGCCGCCATGGTAGTAAATGACAACGGGTAAATCGTTTGCCGCCGAAGGTTTGAACAGGGTCAAGTCTGCGCCATCGATGGAAACTGCGCGCACCTCGAACACGTCTTCCGCTTCACCTGCGAGTACCGTGCTGGCGATATAACCTTGCCTACGTTGCTCAATGGTTTGCTCTCGCACCGATGGGCAACCCGCCGCGATAAACTCGCTAACCAATTGTTTAATTCCCTCTTCTAAATAGAGTTGGCTCATTTAATACTCCCTCAATGTTCAGTGTGCTTAGCAGTTCTGCAATGGGCTGAGTTTATCGGCAGTTTAATTGAAATGGTAGCCGCAGTGATGAGTCCTGTTTTTAGCTCTGCCATCAACTCAGTAATGAATACGGTTGCAGTCGGCATATTTTCATTAATACAGATTGAGTTGTATGGTGACTTGTAAGAAAATTACCAACTCAATTGACCATTAGGCGGAATGCGCTTAAATTTCCGCCTGATTGTGTGTTGGTTAGCACTAGGTTGTCTATTTGTGAAAGTTGCTTTCAGTATCTTGGCTAAAATATAGGTTGCCAAGATACCGTTTGAGCGACACATTGAGCCAGCGCTCACATCGTTATCCGTACTCTATTTGCAGGAATTCTCCGTGGCTAAAGCACCCAAAACATTGCAACAACGCATGAGCATAGTCGCCCTCACTTGGCCGATTTTTGTCGAGACCTTGCTGCAATCACTGCTTGGGATCAGCGACATTTTTATGCTCAGCCATTATTCCGATAACGCGGTTGCAGCGGTGGGACTCACGACTCAGCTGATGTTCTTCATGATGGTTATGTCGATGATGGTGAGCACAGGTGCGAGCATTTTGATTAGCCAGAACAATGGCGCAGGCCAGTCGCAACAGGCTGTCGATATCGGGGTGGCAAGTGTCGCATTGAGTTTAGGACTCGCCTTGATCATGGGCGCCTCTATGTTCTTCGGCGCGAAGGGGATTATCGGCCTATTTGCACTTGAACACGATGTGGCAGGCTTTGGATATGACTACTTAGTGATTTGCGGCAGCTTGAGTATAGGCTTGGTCATGAACATTGCTTTTGCCGCGATTTTAAGGAGTTACGGCTTTACTCGCTCGGCCATGTTAGTTACTTCAAGCACAGGCTTGATGAACGTCATCGGTAACTATATTGCCCTGTATTCTCCCTTTGACTTGCCTGTTTATGGGGTAACAGGGGTGGCAATTTCCACCGTCACCAGCCAGATCATCGGCGCTGTGATCATGCTGATGGTGATCCGCTATAAAAAGATCCCGCTGCCACTGCAACGGCTTAAATTATTACCGCGCAGCACCTATTGGAGTGTGATGCGTATCGGTCTACTCAATGCCGGTGAGATGTTGTCTTACAATGTGGCGCAGATGACCATCATCTATTTTATCAGTCAAATGGGGACTTTATCGCTCACGGCTTATACCTATGGCCTAAACATCAGCCGGTTTATTTATTGTTTTGCGGTGGCGCTCGGGCAGGCGACGCAAATTCAGACCGGATACTATGTCGGCAAACAATGGTTCGATGAAATCACTGCGAGAGTGCAACGCTACTGTCTGGTGGGTTTTATCACTTCGCTGGTCATAGTGTTAGTCTTCTACTGGCAGCGATTCACTATTGTTGGCTGGTTAAGTGAGAACGAGGAAGTCATCCAACTGACGGCGTTATTACTGGCAGGTTCTATCGCGCTTGAAACGGGGCGGGTGTTTAATCTGGTGATTATTTCGGCATTAAAAGGCGCGGGTGATGTGGCGTTCCCTGTGCGGGTTGGCCTCTTTAGCATGTGGGGCATTGGCGTGCTATTGGCATGGTTCTTTGGATTGCATTTAGGTTACGGCGTGCTTGCAGCATGGCTTGCCGTTGCGGCAGATGAATGGATCCGCGGCCTGATTATGGTGTATCGCTGGCGCTCGTGCCGCTGGCAGCGTTTTACTCGAATACCGCCTGCGACTGCAGTGTAGTTTTGGTGAGATGAATGGAAGCGCAGCAAATATTGGCCGCGCTTTTTGCTCGATAAGCTTAACTTTGCTGTTGCAGCAGGGTACGACACAGCTTAATAAAGTCCGATGAGGTGACGATACCGAGTACCTTTTTATCAACATCGACAACGGGCAAGCAGCCGAGTTTGTTTTCGATAAAATATTCCACCACCACAGTTAAGGGCTCGTCGGCGGTAAGATGCTGATAGTCTTGGTCCATCACAGTTGTGATCGGCGTGTATCGTTCTTTGCGCTCGAGCGCGCCTTGGCCGTACTTGTTCAACATAGTCATCACGCTGGCGATCATCTTTTTATGGGTGAGTACGCCAACGAGGGTGCCATCAATTTCAGAAATCACGGGTAAGTGGCGTACGGCACGGGTTTGCATCAGATGGTGGGCATCTTTCAAACTGGCGCCATCGCTGATGCAGATGACTTGATCACTCATAATATCGCTGACTTTCATTGTTAAATTCCTTTTCTTGCCATTCTTAGGCGTGCATTTAACACGCTGCGTTAGCCTGCACCGATGTTAGCAGCTTCCTTGTTCGCTGCGCCAGCCCTGCTTAAATAAAGTACGCCATTCAGTATAAGTATTTGAATTGATAGAAATCATAAAAGGCTGACAAAGATGTCACAAATGTGTAACAGTGATGTCTCACAATCGGGGTCTCATTAGACCTCATACCAGTGAAGCCTTATCTAACAAGGAATAATAATAATGAATCGTACCGTAACTCGTCGTGACTTTTTGGCTATGTCGGCCAAAGGTGTTGGCGTTGCTGTGATCTCTTACGGCTTGATGGGCTGTAGCGATAGTAATGATGATAATTCTGTACCTGCGCAATTTTTACATGGGATTGCCAGTGGCGATCCTGCGATTGATGCTGTGATCCTTTGGACCCGTGTCACGCCTGAATCTGAGGGCGATGTAAAAGTGAGTTGGCAAGTGGCAAGCGATGCGGCCTTTAGTCAATTAGTGACCACGGGTGAGATGGTCACTAATGCAAGCCGTGACTACACGGTTAAGATTGATGCCCGCGGCTTACGTGCTGGCCAAAACTATTTTTACCGCTTTATGACAGGTGACAAAACCTCTGTCGTGGGTAAAACCCGTACTCTGCCTGAAGGCGATGTGAGTTCTGTCAAACTGGCGGTGATGTCCTGTGCGAACTTTCCAGCTGGATATTTTAACGTCTATGAGTTAGCGGCGGCGCAGGATGACTTAGATGCTGTGGTGCATTTAGGCGATTACATCTATGAATATGCCCGTGGCGGTTATGCCAGTGAGCATGCTGCAGAGCTTGGCCGTGAAGTATTACCGGCCACTGAGTTGCTGACATTGGGCGATTATCGCACCCGTTATGGGCAGTACCATACCGATGCGAGTCTGCAAAAGTTACACGCGAAAGTGCCTTTTATCACAGTGTGGGATGACCACGAAGTGGCCAACGATACTTGGCGTGATGGCGCTGAGAATCATAATGAAGGCGAAGGCGATTTTGCCGTCCGCAAAGAAGCGGCACTGCAAGCTTATTTCGAATGGTTGCCTATTCGTCCATGGCGCGAAGGGAACCATGAAGAGATTTACCGCAGCTTCAGTTACGGCAATCTTGTCGACCTGCACATGCTCGATACCCGCGTATTGGCCCGTGATAAACAGCTCGATTATGCCGATTATATGGATCCGACAACGGGTTCGTTTGCGGGCGAACGTTTCCTTGCCGATGTGACTTCGACCACTCGCACTATGCTGGGTCTGACGCAATTGTTATGGCTGCAGGGCACTCTGCTGCAAGCAACGGGCAAGTGGCAGGTGTTAGGGCAACAGATTTTGATGGGCAAGATGTCATTGCCGGCGGCGATTGCGACGCAGCAGATGAGCATTCCCCAATATGCCATGTTAGGCGCGTTAGCTAAGTTAGCGGCGCGTGCGGCGGCAAATGATCCCACGCTGACCGCCCAAGAGTTGCAATATCTTCAGGCTAATCAAGCCTTATTAACCCCAGAAGTTATCGCACTGCTGCAATTACCTGCCATTCCATACAACTTAGATGCTTGGGACGGTTATGCCTATGAGCGTGAGGTGATTTTAGGTACGGCTAAATCGAAAAACCTCAACCTAGTCGTGATCGCGGGTGATACCCATAATGCCTGGGCTAACGAACTTAAAGACGTGAATGGCGATACCGTTGGGGTGGAGTTTGCGACCAGCTCAGTGTCTTCACCAGGTCTTGAGTACTATTTGAATCTGCCCGCTGAGCAGATCCCTGCGACTGAGGCGGCGATCGTCGAGTTAGTGCCAGATCTTAAGTACGCTAACTTAAGAGATCGCGGCTTTATGACGCTCACTTTCACCGCTGATGAGGTGCGCAGCGACTGGCATTATGTGGATACCATTCTATCGAAGGATTTCCAAGCGGCAACGGCACGTGGTTATAGTGCCAAGGCAAAAGTGGGCGAGCATGTGATTACCCCTATCGTTTAACGCAGGTATTTATTCGCTGTTTTTAGGCCACCTTAGGGTGGCCTTTTTGTTGCTTTTTGCCTAAAAAGGTAAAATAAATGTCTGTTGTCACGCAAGTTCTTACTATTACTGCAGCACATCGCATTTTTTTGGTATAAAATTCGCTCCCAAAATTCGGCGGCTGCCTACACTTGCTAAGGCCAAGCTGTTTTAGTGTTTTGGGAACCTTTACCCGCCGAACAGACCTTACAGGGGTCATAAGCTTTAACGACCTAAGAATAAAATCAATGTGATGGGGACTGTGTCATGTCAGAAAAGTATTTTGTTACCGCGCAGCAATTGCTGGAAGATTCATTTTTATTAGCTTCGCAAGTGTATGAGAGTGGCTTTCGTCCGCAGTTTATCGTGGGTATTTGGCGTGGCGGCGCTCCAATCGGGATCGCGGTACAGGAATTTTTCGACTTTAAACAAGTAGAAACCGATCACATTGCCGTGCGTACTTCTTCCTATTATGGGATTGGTACCGACAAGCAAAGCAAAGAAATCAAAGTTCACGGCCTGCATTACATCGTTGAAAATGCGAACGCAAGCGACGGTTTATTGATTGTGGATGATGTGTTTGACTCTGGCCGCAGTATCCATGCATTAAAAGAAAAACTCGGTCAGTTGATGCGTCTGAATATGCCAACCGATATCCGTATCGCTTGCCCTTATTACAAGCCAAAAAATACCGCAGTGCCTTTAAAGCCTGACTATTACATCCATGCCTCTGAAGACTGGTTAGTGTTCCCGCATGAAGTCACAGGTTTAACACCGGAAGAAATTGCCGAAGGCAAGGGCGATTTAAAGAATATCCAGCACCTGTTTAAATAGCTTGCTCGCGGCGAAATATAGACTATTTTCGCAATAAAAAATGCGTTAACGATTAATCGTTAACGCATTTTTTGTTTTCTATATCGACGACTTATAAATCCATACAGTTCGCATAGTAAGTCACAGTGGCGGGCCAGTCGGAGAATACTCCAATCACACCGACATCTTTAGCTAACACATCGAGTAATTCAAAGGTATCGCCTTCGTTATCTATGGCTTCGGTAATGCTTTGATAATAAAAGCCGCCGCCATTTTTTAATAAACCAGAACGTTCCAGCGACCAAGTGATGATCTTAAGCCCAGCGCCTTTGGCGGCCTTAGCGTATTCCGAAGGAATGATTTTCTTATCCGCATCTAAGGCGACTAAAACCCAGAGTGGCGGCGCAATAATTTCGACACCTTGGGTCTTCAAATCCGCCATTGATGGTGACCAAGTGGCAGAGTTTTGTGGATCGAAGGCGCTGTTATAATCGTATCTGTCATCGAGAAAAACGGCTTGTTTCGCAAACTCAGGTGCGTTGGCGACCCAATATTTAATGTCATCTAAGATAAATGATTGAGGGAATACTTGCGAAGCATCGACGCCAGCCGCCGTGTATTCATCTAACATTTTTTGAGCGTAATCCTGCTGAGTAAAACCATCGAATGGCATAGATACGCTGGCGGCTTTGAGCTCTGGCGTCATCTTCACGCCAGCTTTTTTAAACATTTCAATACTTTCAGCATGGGTCATCAAGGTGCCATTGCCAGCGTAGAGATCGGTGCGCCAGCTTGGAGTGCCATTGATGAATTCGGCCGCAGTGGTCGCTTTAGGATTGCTGCCTTCCATCTTACCCTTGAGGGTTTTAAATTCGGCGAGGGTGATATCGCTGGTGCAACAGGTCGCCGATGCGTTGACGCCATTGGCTGCATCAGCCGGAGTGAATGGGCTCGAACATTTATTGGCCAGTTCAGGCACGGCTAAAATGTTGGTCGTGCTGGCAAGATCGCACTGTGAGTGGCGGCACACTAAGGCTTTATCGGCGGTGAAGGTGACATCACATTCAACTATGCCAGCGCCCGAATCGATAGCCGCTTGGTAGGATTCCTTTGTATGCTCAGGAAATTGCATTGGTGCGCCACGGTGGCCGATGGAAAACTCGCTGCGATAAAAATTGTCAGTGGTGCATTGTTCTAAGCGGGTTTTAAGTGTGCTGTCTTGCATTTGACGCACGAGGAATAAAGGTCTTTCTCCCACTTGAGCCGGAACAGGTTTGCTGGCAGGTGGCGTGACTTCTGTGTTGTTATCGTCACTATTGCAACCAGCTAATAAAGCGCTGGTGGCAATTAACAGGCCGAGTGAGAGCGACGAAATAGGGCGTAGTTTCATCAGATTTACCTATGAGTAATGATGTAAATTATTAATATTAATCAGAAACTCTAAAGTGTTAATGTGACTAAAAAAGCCTATTTTTATGACATAAACAAGAATATATACCGTTTGCACGACGATTATCTAAAGCACGCTAGCTCGCGATAAACAGCCATCAATAGAGGGTGAGCGGGATATATGCGCAGTGTTGTTTTAGACTTGAGAATTGACTCCACTGGGCGAGTCGATGAAACTGGCATGAATATTTTCATCTGGGCGATCTTTCTGGGCCGAAATCAAGTACACTGCGCTCCTTTTGTTTTATGATGAGCGTTTGGTTCGCTTGATAAGACAAACGTGACAAGCATCATTTAGGAAATAGAGCAGAATGAGCAAGGGCAAAAAATACGATTTTCGCGTGACACAGGGCGACAAAGGTTGGAAAACTGAAATCACTCGTCGCATGACATCAACTAAAACGGTTGTGTCTAAGAGCCATGATGGTTTTGCGACCGAAGCTGAAGCGCAAGCTTGGGGCTTGACTGAATTACAAGTGTTTTTAGGTACGTTAACTGAGCGCAACAAACGTCGTTCAGAGAAACAAGCTAAAGCAAAATTAGCCGCAGCATTAGCGGCTGAAGCGGCAACTGATGCCGAAGATCTTGATGAAGATGATTTCGACGAAGAGTAACACTCACTCGTTTAGTATTGTCTTATCAAGCTAGTGTGACTGTTAGGGCGCGCATGACGCGTTATGAAACGTCACTCTGGCTATAAATAACAAAAGGCGGATCTTAGGATACGCCTTTTGTGTTTTTGTCGCTCAACCTCTTTGAGCTTATCAACTCATTTTTTCCTGTTCACTCCGCACGTTTTGGTCGATTGAGAGCCGTTATCGCTATAGTCTTGTTTTTAGAGAGTTTCAGCGCTATTGCGTATTCTATACCATTAATAAATAACGATAATTATTATCGTTTGGTTTACTTGGATTCGGGTCTGTGCTCATATGTAGAGAATTCGAACACACGTTTAATTTTATTAAGGTAAGGGAACTCCTATGAAACTACTTCAATCCAGTTTATTACTGTGTTTGTCGGCTTCGGCAACCATGAGTTATGGCCAAGCCTTAGATGGAGAGGCGTTACGCTTGCTACAGGCGTCGCTAAAGGATTCGACTTTAGATGCACAAGCTCAGTTAACCAATACTAAGCGGGCATTGGCGTTAGATTTGAGCCATCAATATGCGCAGCTTGCGCCTATCTTACAGACTGAAATAAACCAGTATCAGTTGGCAGTAAATGCCGATGACATTCTGTCTCAGCATAGGCTCAATGATAATGTGATCACCAAAGCCGATGCGTCGATTCGTCGAGTGAAGGGCCTAAGTGCCAAAGCAGATTCTCTGGTGCAAGTGCGTCTAGCAGATGAAACCATGTTAACCCCATGGCAGCAAGGTGAGTCTCCTTTATTTGCCTATGAGCCCGATGGTGACGAGAGTCAGTGGGATTATATTGAAGCCTTTGATATTCATGGGCAAGTTCATCAATTAGACGTGTATAACCTACCGCAGCAGCCGGTATTTGTGGTCGGTATCGATAGTAAAAAAGCCTTTGTGGCTGGCTTAGAGGTGATGCGGGCGACATTTGCCGAAGCACAATCGGCGAAAAAAAATGGTGCGCTACTGAGCCGTGCGCAAACACAGGCGGTGGCAGACAAGCCTATTTCCACCACAGTGATCAAACAAATATCCTTGAAGGATGATCATGAGCCGTGGATTTCTGGTCGTGCCGAGATTTACGGCATAGTGACAGGGATTGACCCGAGCCGTGAAGAACCTGTGCTCGATATCGTCGAAATGCCCTATTTAGATTATGCGGATACGACCTATTACCCGAATCAAATCATCATCCATTGGGAGCGTTATCGTTGGGCGGCTGCGGACATGATCCTAATGGAGCATGACGATGGCACTAACTATAAAGTGTTGGCCACTAAGTTGTTGGAAGCGGCGGAGCAGATCTTAAAGTCGATCCCCGATCCTGAAGCTCAGGGTTATGCGCTGATCCCGCAAATCACCAATGGTATTTTAAGTGTGATGCCGGATGCTTGGTTCACCAATGACGATGACTTTGTCGACGTGTATTACACCTTACAGGAAGGGGTTGAATACCCTAACTTGAACGGGGCTAACGGTAATGCGATGACGAGCTTTGCGCCATTAGTCATCCAACCAAGACCCTGATGAATCATAGCGGCTAAATGCAATGGCTGGAATGTAAAAGCGGATCCTAAGATCCGCTTTTTTGTTTTTATCACTTAACGTTAGGCTAAGCCATTCACCTTAAGCTTTTAGCTTGAAACTACCTTGCATAATCGCCCAGTGGCCTGGGAAGCTACAGAAGAATTGGTAGGCTTCAGTAGCGCTCATGCCAGCAGTGCTAAAGGTGATAGACGTTGATTCGCCGCCGCCCACTAATGGCGTGTGAGCGATAACGCGAGTATCACCTGCTTTGACATAGGCAGCATCAGGACCGGCACTCATACCTTCGGTCGCTACGGCTGACATATCGGCTGCCTTAGTTAATACCCAGTTGTGGCCCATAGCTGCTTTTGGCAAAGTGCCTGAGTGGGTTAAGGTTAAGGTCACTTCTTTACAGCTTGCAGGTACAGACAGCTCTTTAGTGTCAAATTGCATTGCATCAGTGGCGGCAATTTTCAGTTCACATTCGTTGGCACTCGCTTGGCTAGCGAATAATAATCCGAGGCCGATTAGGCTAGTGCTTGTCACGTTACGTAAAGCTGTGCTTTTTGCTTTCATCTGGTACTTCCTTATTTGAACAAGGGTAGCCGAGTCCTTTTGACTCGGACATGCGCCTGCCAGCATAAGCAATCTTTATTAAATGGGAATGAAATCAGCGTGTAAATTATGTATATTCAACTTTCGTTTGAGTGCTTCATTCTCAGTGACTGCAAAATTCTGTAACGGCAAAATCGCTAGCGGTAAACATAGACGAGCGAGTACTTAGCTGGAACCAACTAAATACTCGCGGATTATCATTAATGGCTTTGATTTATAACTTTGATTTATAAATGATAATTTAGAAAGTCTGACTCCGGGCGTCTAACTCAAAGTCGCTTACTTTTTTTAGTACGAAAGCTCCTGTCGATAGGGGATAGCACGCTGTGCGCCTTGGCGAGTCACAGTAATGGCACTGGCCGCATTAGCAAATCCAACGGCGGCGGCAATCGACATGCCTTCGCTCAAGCCAACGACTAAGGCGCCGTTGAAAGTATCTCCTGCGGCGACTGTGTCTATGGCTTGCACTTCAAGCGCGGGCACTAGCCCGGTAAAACCTGGGCTGCTGATATATGCGCCGCGACTGCCTAAAGTGATCACCACAATCCCTACACCTTGCTGGTGGAGGAGCTGCGCAGCCATTTGGGCATCATCGAGATGATTAATTTCAACGCCTGTTAAGGCTTCTGCTTCTGTCTCATTAGGCGTAATAACATCGACCCACTTGAGTACATCGTGCCCAAGGGCGGTCGCTGGAGCGGGATTTAATACCGTAGTCACGCCAAAGGTTTTGGCCATTTGTAATGCTTTTTCCACTGTGGCAGCAGGCGTTTCTAGTTGAATTAAAAGGAATTGAGCACGGGAAAAAAGAGCATAGTGATTTTCTAAATCATCGGGTGAAAGAGTGGCGTTGGCACCCGCAGCAACACCAATGGTATTTTCACCGTTGTCACCGATAAAAATCATCGCGGTACCGGTACTCTGCTCCGCTACTTGGCTAATTCCTTCTGTACTTATGCCATCTTTAATCCAGCTTTGACGCATATCATCGCCGATACTGTCTTGGCCGAGGTGGCAGATAAAGTCAGTGCGGGTGCCTGATTTAGCTAAGCGTGCGCAGGCGACCGCTTGGTTGGCTCCTTTACCTCCCTGTTCGAGTCGATAGTCTCGGCTCATCAAGGTTTGCCCTGCTGCGGGCAGGTACTCAAATTTCATCACATGGTCGGCATTCGCACTGCCGATAACGAGTATCTGGCTCATAGAAAACTCACTGTTATTTTCATCTGCGATTGAGATAAGTTGGATCATAGACACGTAAACTGTCTACCAGTAAATCGACAAAACCGAGTCTGTCGAGCCCAAACAGCACAGTCGCATTGGCGGGTTTGCCAGTGAGTTGATAGCGATCAACCACTGTCATGCCTAAGGTCAGCTCGCTTTGGGTTTCAATCCCGACCCAACAATCTTGTGCTTCAAACAGTTCAGGTTTGAGCAACCAAGCGATAGTGCAGGGGTCGTGCAGAGGTGCACCAATAAAGCCCCATTTAGGATCTCTGTGGTAAATCATAAAGAAATCCAATAACTCGGCGACGCACTGAGCAATTGGATTTGGGATGGCGCGAATCCGTTCTATGTCTGCATCCATGATTTGCGCTTGATGGGTTACATCGAGCCCGCACATAGTGATGGGAATGCCTGACTTAAAGACAATATCGGCGGCTTCGGGATCGACAAAAATATTAAACTCGGCAGCTGGGGTCCAATTACCGACACCCGCAGCGCCGCCCATCAGCACAATGCGCTCTATTTTAGGGTGTAGCTCGCTATGACTCGCCAGTAAAAGAGCAATGTTCGTCAGCGGCCCAGTGGGCACTAAAGTCACTGGCTGAGTGCTTTGGCGGATTTGCTGCGCCATCAGTTCAACGGCCGTTATGGCTTGTGGGTTGAAGCTCGGTTCGGGCAATGCGGGGCCATCGAGGCCTGTCTCGCCATGAACATTGTCAGCGATAATCAGTTCACGTGTTAGCGGCTTAGTGGCACCGCCCGCGACGGGGATATCACCACGGTTTAACAGGGTTAAGATCCGCAGTGCGTTGTTGAGGGTTTTATCTGGGGTTTGATTGCCTGCGCTAGTCGTGACGGCAAGGGGAACAAGGTCTGGGTGAGCTAAGGCTAAGATCAGCGCGATAGCATCGTCATGGCCGGGATCGCAATCAAGAATGATGTGACGAGTCATACTGTTACTCCTTTAAACAGCGGTACTGGATGCTTAGAATAGCATGCCATCAGTTAGGCGCTAGCCTGTGGAGGGTACTTGCAGAGCAAACTGTGAGCGTTTTCGTCTTTTTATCAACAAGCTGCTAGAATTCTGCCCGTTTTTGACACTAGGCGATGTTAGGTAAATCCATTCTCGCTCTGTCCGCTGCACAACATTGAATGACATATCCAAGCAAATACAAGGAAATAAGTAATGCTCACTCATCGAATCACTTGGCCTAAGGCTTTACTCGCGGGCATGGTTGTCATGCAGATCTCTGGCTGTAGCGATCCTCAATCGATATTGGCAGGAGGGAAGCAAAATAATCATAGGTTCAGCATCATTTGTATTCACCCGTCCTGACGGCAAAGTCGTGCCAGTAGGCTATAGGGCTAACCTAGAAAATGTCGAGAAGCTCATAGAACGCATCCCGCGATTAACTTGGTTAGCGAGGGCGGGTGAGGGTTATGTCGGGATCAGTGAAAAGGGGGAATGGGTCTCTTGGTCGATGAATAACGAGATGCTCGCCAAATCTCCGCTGCAGCCAGCCGATTCGTTGGTGATTAAGCCGCTGGATTTTGCCCCTGTTGCCCAATGCGAAACGCCAGAGCAACGGCAGGCGATTCTGAGTCAGGAAAGGCCTAAACCTGAAGTAAAAATGTGGTTGTTTAGCGAATAGCACTAACCTCTTTTACCATCACGGCGCAGATAAACGGAGTATTTCTCTGTTATTTACGCCGTGACAGTGATTATTTCTTTTAAAGTGGCAGTTAATCTAGGCTTTTGACTGTTTTCAATCTGGGTTATTAGCTAGAATGCTGGGTGTTTTCTGTTCAATTTCATGATGTCGTATTAATTAGTATTAGTTATAAGTGCGATACAAGGATGATAAGTATGAAATTAGCATTGTGTTCACCTATTGGATTATTTCAAGGTGCCAGTGTGTTGTTACTCTGTAGTTTAATTGGCTCAGAGCCTGTTCAAGCCACATTAGATATGCCCCGGAGCGAAAGCGGCGCTGCTCATACCCATGTATTGCCCGTATTTGGTCAGCAATTAGGGTTCAATCTGCCAGCGGGCTGGAAGCAGGCTTATCATGAGGAGCAAGCAGGCATGTTTATGGCAGAGTTTGTGCCAGAGCAGGAAGCATTAACCCAGTGGAGTGCGCTATTTTGCGTGCAGGGCTTTAAGGATATGGCCGAGAGTATTAGCCCTGAGCGTTTTTTAGATGCGATGGCCGAGACCTATAAATCGACCTGTGACGGCGAAGTGGTGTACCAGAAGCTCGGTGACAACGAAGTCGATGGGCACGCTGGATTTCATGCGATTCTAGGCTGTACAGCCATGCCCAATATGCACGGTGTGACGGCACTGAATTCCAAAGCCTATGCTTCAACTCCTCAAGGGGAAATTGGCTACTATACGGTTGTTAGTGGCAATAAAGATTTGTATCTGTTGCATAAGTCGATGCGAGGTGCCGTTTTTTCTGCCGATAAACCGCCGCTGCAGGCGGATAATAGCCAAGATTTTATCTCCACTTTAGTCCCATTCTCCTTGAAGTAGGCTGTAGACGCTCGCTTGAGTTTGATGGACTTTCATCCGTATAGACGTCTATAATGCGCGCGCTCAGGCTCTATAATGTGCTGAGCCTTAAGGGAGTATCGCTGTTTTATTGATGGCTGTACCCTATGAATCAAATTTTTAGTCAACCTTCTGAGGTGCTTGCGTGCGAAAGCCGCGAGATAATCGGGAAGCCAGTGGAATTCTGGCACTGCCCCCGCAACGGTAAAAGGTGAGAGAAGACCGCGTTTGATTGGTGAGTTCAAGACTGAACCCGATAGTCAGAATGTCAAAGGTCAGTCTCGCGTTAATCCCATTTTTAAGGGATTAACATAGCCTAAGTCCGGAGACCGGCCCTAAAGGTGTTTTTGAGATTTCGGTGGGCAGATCTCAAAATGCGATAGTCACTGTCAGTATCTTTTACTGAATGAACAGTATCGTGGCGCTAATGCCCCGTTTTCCTTGCAGGAGTTAAAGGTAAAATGGGAACAAATCCAACAAAAATCGCGCTGCTGATCGGTAGCCTTTGCAGTTTTTCCGTTATCGCGCCCGCTATGGCGGCTGACGCTACCAGCACAGCGAAAGTCGACGAGCATCTTGTCGTGATCGGCCGCTCTGACAATACCCCGTTAAATATTGCCGCGAATGTGAATGTGATTGACGCTGCGGCGATTGAAATGAGCGGTGCCACTAGTGTGACTGAAGTTTTACGCGGTCAAAGCGGTATTCAAATTTCGGATAATAACATCGGTACTAGTTTTGCGATGCGTGGCTTTAGCGCCAGCACTGCCGTTAATAACACGCTGATTTTACTTGATGGTCGTCGCCTCAATAATATCGATATCGCTGCTCCTAGTCTTAATGCCATACCGCTTAACCAAGTCGAGCGCATCGAAATTTTATCGGGTAGTGCGGGTGTGCTCTATGGCGATCAAGCGGTAGGCGGCGTGATCAATATTGTCACTAAATCTCCTGAAAATACTGGTGGTAGCGTGCAGTTATCCGGCGGCAGCTTTGATACCTATGAAGGTCGTGGTGATGTGTCTGGCGCGATCAACAAGGATTGGCGTTACTTTTTCACTGGTAGCTATAACCAAGGTGACAACTACCGCAAGCATAATGCCAATGAAACAGGGTCGATTTTAGGTCGCATTCAATATAAAACGGCCACAGATTCGTTCTTTATTGAAACCAGCTATTACGACGATGACCGTGAAAATCCTGGCTCATTGACAGAAGAACAGTTCAATAAAGACCCACGCCAATCTTTCAAGAGCAGCGAATATGTCCATGAGATGACCACTGCGGCGCGCACGGGTTATCAGCATCAGCTTAATCAAAATTGGGCTTTAGCAGCGGATTTAGATTATAGCGATACCTTAGTGTCTTCTTTTAATTGGGGGGCGAACAGCCATAACACGCGCTCACTGTTGATGTTTAGCCCTAAAGCGTTAGCGAACTACAGTACCCGTCAAGGTGAGCTAAATCTAGTCACAGGCTTAGACATCAGCCGTGGTAAGGCTGATTTTGACACTATGGCGCGGAGTAATGTACAACAAATGCAAAGCGCCTATCTACAAGCCACTGTGCCATTAAGCCATACCCTAAGTTATGTTGTGGGTGGGCGATATGCGCGGGTGACCGACGAGTTAGTCGATGGTAATGTCTATCCTAATGGCATGGATTTAGATGAAGATGCGACAGCATTCGAGTTTGGTCTGAACTACCGTCCTAGTACAGAGCACAGATTCTATCTACGTGGCGATGAAAACTTCCGTTTTGCGAAAGTGGATGAGCAAGCTTATACCTCTAAAAATGTGTTTGGCTTAAAGCCGCAGACGGGCCGCTCCTACGAAGCGGGTTGGGATTGGACTCTTGCGAGCCAAACTTTACGAGTAAGCCTATACCGTCTCGATTTGGAAGATGAAATTGTCTTCGACCCAAGTGCGGAAAAACCTGAACTTGGCAGTTTCCAAGGTGCGAACGTTAATGCCGACGCTTCTCGTCGTTATGGCGCGAGTGCCGATTGGGATTGGCAGGTGACTCAAGCAATGCAACTCGGGTTAGAGTATAACTATATTGATGCTGAATTTACTGACGGTATCAATGATGGCAAGGAGCTGTCTTGGGTGGCAAAACACACAGGACGCGGTTATGTCAGCATGGATTTTGCTGAGCATTTCCAAGTATTTGCCGAAGCAATTTATACTGGTAACCGCTTTATCGAAGGCGATAACGCTAACGAAGGTGATAAGCTGGCCAGTTACGTGCTCGGCAATTTAGCCTTGAACTACAATCGTGATGCCTGGCTTGCCAGCCTGCGTATCGATAACCTATTTGATAAAGACTATGTTAGCGCAGGCTATTATGGTGGTGGAATATATAATGGTTATTACTCAGGCCGTGGTCGCGATATTCGTTTAACCCTTGGTTATCGTTTTTAATATCTGACTAAATGAGCTAATTTAGCAGCCTTTAACTGAATATAAAGGCTGCTTGTTTGCAATTATTTACTCTTAAATTGTTTATCTTGTTCTTCTTTATTTAGCGGTTTAATACCAAGATAATATTCATAGCTATTTTTATCGCTGTTATCGACAGTCGTCTCATTTTTTATATTAATTTCTTTCGATGTACTGTCTTCTTTATTTGCATACATAGTTAATTTAGGCTTAGTCTGATTAGGCTTAGTCTCATCAGCAGTTGACTTATTCGCTATGCTCTTAATTTCTTCATTATCAGTAGCGGATTTATCTTCTACCTTGCCAAATTTATAGTTAAAAATTGCATTGGTTTCTACTGTTTCAATGGTTGATTTTTTCATGGTTTTGTATGATGCAACAATGCCATGCTTACCTAAGGTAACTTCGGGGTAAATTTTCTTACCTGTACCAACCTTAGCACCATCGACATACCAGTCTGCATCAACGTTACTCGTAAGGGTAATGACTGTGGACTTCAGGCCCAGTTTTTCATTGAGTAATGATTCTATTTTGTTGTTATATGACGGTTTAAACGTCATATTGACTCTGTAATGCAGTTCACCATTCATATTCATACTTGCATCAATAACCTTGTATGATAGCAGTACACTTTTATCACTAAGGAATGGATCTGAATTAATCGTGTTTTTAACTGTATACTTTTCGGTATCTTTTAAACAATCATTTATAGATTGAAATTTAGAACAGGTCATGGAGCTTTCTAGGTCAACTAACTTAACACTATCAACACTAGATAACTCAGCAACAATACGATTAACAATTTCTTTTTTTAATGCAAAAAGCTGTGCGCTTCTTTGGGTGCGTTGACTATTAACAACTTCGTATTGTTTTAATATATCTTGATAGTTTTCTTTATTTTTAACTTCGTCATCGACTGATTTCTTTTCAAGTGAATCAATGTTTTTTACTAAGGTTTCGATTCCTTTGAAGTAATTGCTCGGGTCACTTTCTGTTAAAATAGCATTGGGTAATGCCAATATTGCCTTGTTATAATTCTCTTTCTCGTTTTTGATGTTTGTTAATAGTGATTCATAATCATATTCACTTTTCTTATGATTAGATAAACGATCATTTATAGATATTAACAAGTTATCAATATCAAACTTTTGTTCGATTTGGTTTACTGTTTGGTTTTCAGTTGCTGTTATCAACTCTAAGGCGTACGAGTTACTTGCACACAAGCACAACAAAGCAATGGTAAATTTACTGTATCTCACGTTTCTCTCCGATATTTTATCTGAAACAGTCAAAACTGCTTACTATTTCCGTGCTTTGAGCAAAAAACTCTACGTTTTGACCATGATACTTAAGTTGATTTTTCTTTTCAAATGGATTGTTTGTTTGCTAATTTCAAACGAAGACATTTCCACTTTGATATCAGTTTGAGGCTGAATTGTACCCCCTTTGATTGTGTCACCTTATATTGGCAAGATTCACGAGGTCTTGATACTAAATGATGGCCATGACAGAAGAAGTGCAGCTAAAACTGTGACATCTGGCTGATGAGTAGTAATGAGCCAAAAAGTCTACTATATAGCGGGAATGCTATGCTTCAATACTTATGTTGAACTGGCAATGTAATGGAAGGCATATTGCAATGAAATGCGAATAGGAATTGTTGAGTGTGGCTCACCCGCGTTGAAGAAATAGAGATAAATCATTAGACGGGATTGTTCGCGACTACTAAAGAATGGAAATGTTAAAATTGTTTTAAAACATGTGATTATAACTCCATATCCTGCACTTTATTTGCTTCGCCATTTGACGTTACATATAAGGTAGTCATTTTTTTATTATTTTCGTTAGGCTATTGTGCGACTTAGTACTGAAATTCTTTAAATTTTGGGTATGATGTGAAGAGTAACCGAATCATCTTATTGCTAATAAACAGGTGCAAAGTGTCTTATGACAGATCTTGAGCAACAGGTTTTTACTCAAGTTAGAGCTATCATAGCGAATGAAGAGCAAGTGATTGGCCGCCGAGGGATTTTAATTCCACTCAAAAAAGCGATCCTCGCTGAAGGCGACATTCGTAACGTGATCGACATTATCTCGAGCGATCCCGCATTAGCGGCGCACATGTTAATGCGCAGTAATTCCGCACAGGCATCTGGGGTGATTAACCCTAAGACGCGCTCTTTGAAAGAAGCTTTGGTCCGCTTAGGTCAAGTTAATATTTATCGCTACGCCTTTACGTTCTATTTAAAAGAACGCCTCGATGAACTACCACAGCCCTATAAAAAGTTGGTCCAAGGTTATTGGAAGCTGACTGAAGATATTGCAACTGATGCGGTGGATAGTTTAGCGGAGATGGAAGGTGTGGAGGTTGATGCTGACGAAGTACAAACCTTAGCTCTGTTCAGTGTGTTCGGGCAAATTATCGCACTTACGGCCTTTGCCTATTTAAATGCTAATGCCGAACAGTCATTTCCTTTAAGTGTGATTAAGTCATTGATTGATAATCAACAACAGACCTTAACCATCGAAGCGTTCGAGGCGTTAGATCTCGATCAGGATCTGCGTCAAGAATTTATGATCGCCCATAATTTGCGTCAGACCCGTAATCCTAATTCATCAGGGTTGATACTGCGCCGTGTCTTGTCTATGCGTGGATTGTTGATGAATCCGCTGTAATTTTGAGATTCGCTAAACAGCTGCTTGATCCTATGAAATAATCATACAATTCAATAAGAAAGCCTGCATCAGCAGGCTTTTTTGTTAGGTTTCACCTGTGTTAATTTGTCTTCTGCTGGCGGGATAAACCTTCACTCGCCACCAGTTGTAACCAATTTTGGATCAATGTTGAGTTACCACTATGGCGGCGATAGGCGCCAAATAGAGGCCGTTTTAAGCCTTCTTGTCCTAGCTTTACCGTAGTAAGGCTTAAGCCGTGACCTTCATTTATCGACCAGTTCGGCAGGGCAGCGATACCATCTTTGCAGGCGATACGTTGCAATAACATCATGGTCAAATCACAGGTTTTTTGCTCACCCGCTTCTATGCCCGCAGGTTCTAAAAAGTGGCGATAAATGTCTAAACGCGTCAGCGGTACGGGATAGCTAATTATCGGTAAACGCGCTAATTGCTTAGGGCTGACATAGGCTTCTTTTGCTAGAGGATGATCTTTAGCAACCACTAACTTCACTTCAAAATCAAACAAATGCTGATAAGCGAGTGAATGCCCAGGTACAGGATCTGAGGTCAGCACTATATCCAGTTCACCCATTTCCAAGGCATTGAGCGAGTCGAACAAGTGACGGCTCGACAGATCTAACTCCGCTTGGGGATAGTCTTGTCTAAATTGCTCCATCACAGGCATTAACCAGCGAAAACAGCTGTGGCACTCAATGCCGACACGCAACTGATTGGTTTCGGTTTCAAGGCCATTCTTAAGATCTGTCTCGGTTTCTAACACCTTAGGCAAAATCTCTTCCGCGAGATGAAGCAGGCGTGCACCTTCTTGGGTGAATGACAGCGGCTTACTCTTACGCACAAAAATAGGCGAGTTAATCCTTTGCTCCAACTCCTTAATTTGGTGGGAGAGTGCGGATTGAGTGACAAAACGTTTTTTGGCTGCGCCCGCCAAACTGCCACTTTCCTTCAGGGCCATTAAGGTTCGCAGATGTCTTAGTTCGATCATGTTCACTCCAGGTGAAATTCGCTCATGTTGTGCTTGAAATCAATTCGGTTGCTGGAATAGAGACTAACACAATAAACTTCTAGACGTCCAGACGCCCATTGTTGTTTATCAAGGCGGAAATGTTGAAAAGTGCCAAGAGAACACAATCTGGTGGGTGCAAGTGCCGAATTTGGCTTATCTCAAATAAAGGAAGATAGGGTATGCAATTAAATAGTCTTGGGTTTCCCCGCATCGGGCGTCGTCGTGAATTGAAATTTGCCTTAGAAAAATACTGGCGTGGTGAGATCACTCAAGCTGAACTGCGTGAAGTGGCGAGCGAACTGCGCCGTACCCATTGGCAGTGGCAAACCGCAGCGGGCATTGAGCAAGTGCCCGTGGGGGATTTTGCCTTTTACGATCAAGTACTGACCCTAAGTGCGACCTTAAATGCCATTCCTGATCGCCACCGCGGCGAAGGCGCTATCGATCTCGATACTCTATTCCGTGTTGCCCGCGGCAGAGCGCCAACGGGCCAAGATGCGCCAGCTTCTGAAATGACCAAGTATTTTAATACTAACTATCATTATCTGGTGCCTGAGCTGACGCAAAACCAAGAGTTTTCGATTGCTTACGAGCAGTTTTTTGATGAAGTCAGCGAAGCGCAAGCGCTAGGCTATAAAGCCAAACCTGTTCTACTCGGCCCAGTCAGTTACTTATACCTTGCTAAAACCGTCGGCCAAGAGTTCGATAAGTTAAGTTTATTACCGAATTTATTAACGGCTTATGCTGACATTCTGGCGCGTTTCGCCGCCCAAGGTGTGGAATGGGTACAGTTAGATGAGCCTGTGCTGGCATTAGAATTAGACCTGCATTGGCAAGCGGCGATGACTCAGACTTATCAAGCATTAAGCACTGCTAACGTTAAGGTTCTCTTAGCGAGTTATTATGGCGGTATTACGCATCATCAAGCCCTCGTATCTGCCTTGCCTGTTGCTGGTTTGCACTTAGATTTAGTTACAGCGCCAGAACAACTGGCTGTGTTTGCAAATGCGTTGCGCAGTGAGCAAATTTTGTCGGCGGGTGTGGTCAATGGCCGTAATGTGTGGGCGGCAGAAATCGATTTGATTGCCGAGCGTATTGGCGCTGTGGCGCGTGATTTAGGCGATCGTTTGTGGATTGGCACATCATGTTCATTGCTGCACAGCCCAGTCGATTTAGATGTTGAAGCCAAACTATTACCTGTGCTGCGCAAGCAGTTGGCCTTTGCTAAGCAGAAACTGTTGGAATTGAGCAAAATTCGCCAATTATTGTTGGCGCCTAGCTCGGATGAAGCACAGAAAATCAGTGCTTTTTGTATCGCTCGTCGCCAAGCCAAAGCGCAGGCTGCAGATAAACAAGTGATTGATCGCGTTGCCGCATTAACTGCTGCGGATTATGAGCGGGCAAATGATTTCAGTGTGCGCCAAAGCGTGCAGCAGCAAAAATACCATTTACCTCTGTTACCCACCACGACCATAGGTTCGTTCCCACAAACACCGGCAATCCGCGGACTACGCAGCCGCTGGCGCAAGGGTGAGCTTAACGATGCTCAGTATAATGAGCAGTTACAGCAAGTGACCCGCGATACTATCGATCGCCAACTCAAACTGGGTATCGACGTACTTGTGCACGGTGAAGCCGAACGTAACGACATGGTGGAGTACTTTGGCGAGCAGTTAGCCGGCGTTGGTTTTAGTAAAAATGGCTGGGTACAAAGCTATGGCTCACGTTGTGTTAAGCCACCCTTGATTTACGGCGATGTGAGTCGTCCAAAAGCCATGACGGTCGATTGGGCTGAGTTTGCCCAGAGTCTCACCGACAAGCCCGTAAAAGGCATGTTGACGGGGCCAGTGACGATTTTGCATTGGTCATTTGCCCGTGAAGATATCAGCCGCGAAGCTATTGCGACACAACTGGCGCTGGCTATTCGTGATGAAGTGGTCGATTTACAAAATGCGGGGATTGGCATTATTCAAATCGATGAACCTGCCTTCCGTGAAGGTCTGCCATTGAAGCAAAGTGAGTGGCAAACCTATTTAGATTGGGCGGTGAATGCCTTTAAACTCAGCGCTGCTGGCGTGACTGATGAGACTCAAATCCACACTCACATGTGTTACAGCGAGTTTAACGACACGATTGGCGCGATTGCTGCCATGGATGCCGATGTGATCACTATCGAGACTTCGCGTTCACGGATGGAGTTACTCAACGCCTTTGAAGATTTTGAATATCCAAATGAAATTGGCCCCGGTGTATATGACATCCACTCACCAAACACCCCAAGTGTGGAGGCCATGGTGCACTTAATCGAGAAAGCCGCGCAGAAAGTACCTGTGCGTCAACTGTGGGTCAACCCAGATTGTGGCCTAAAAACCCGTACTTGGGATGAAGTCGAACCTGCATTGAAAAACATGGTCGATGCTACCCGCGAACTGCGTCGCCGCCTTGGCTAATATTTATGCTTGAGTGAGAGTTTTAAACTGAGCTTAATGAGTAAAAAGACAACGGATGCCTATGCATCCGTTGTCTTTTATCACTTGCGAATAAGGCAAACTCGAAGGTCGATTGGTAATGTTTAATATCAAGGTTCAATTGGCGTGCTGAGCAAATAACGACTCTAGCTTTATGATGATGAATCAGTGGCATCGGTATTGATTGGCGAGGACATCTTAAGCATCTCGAGGTAAACCCTTTTCAACAATACGCACCATGCGTTCGGTTTTGCGGCGCGCTTTTTGTTGCTCAGTTGCAGCGGTGTCGGCAAGGCGCGATTGCTGAGCATTGAGCGCCCATTCGATATGTTCACGCACTATCTCATCGATATCTTCGTTGTCATTGCGAGCGTTAAGCGCGGCAATAATGCTTGGGCTTGCGGGGGCGTTACCCAGCGCGACTGCGATATTACGTAGCCAGCGTTTATGGCCAATTCGGCGAATGGCGCTGCCTTCGGTTTGCTTTAGAAATTCGGCCTCGCTCCAAGCAAAAAGACTGAGAAGGTCAGGCTGCTTTAACTGCGGGCGAATATGGAAGTCGGTTTCGGCAGTGAGCGGCGCTTGGCGATTGATGGGGCACACGAGCTGACAATCATCGCAGCCATAGATGCGATTGCCCATGAGTGGCCTAAATTCTTCAGGAATGGCGCCTTGCAGCTCGATGGTGAGATAGGAAATACAGCGTCTGCCATCAACCACATAGGGTTCTACGATTGCACCTGTTGGGCAGGAGGTGATGCAGGCGACGCAACTGTTGCAGCCTTCTTGAATGGGAATATCCACAGGCAGAGGCAAATTGATCAGCAGCTCACCTAAAAAGAACCAACTACCCGCCTCATGGTTGAGTATGAGTGAGTGCTTACCTGTCCAGCCGATACCGGCTTTTTCGGCTAATGGGCGCTCGAGCACGGGCGCTGAGTCGACGAAGGGACGGAAATCGGCGGCATCGAAACCGAGAGCAACTAACTCTGCACTGATTTGATCCCCCAGTTTTTTAAGCCGAGCGCGGATCAACTTGTGATAGTCGCGGCCCCCTGCATAACGGGAGATATAACCTAAGTTGGGATCCGTGAGATTAGTGGCAAAGCCTGCTTCGGGTGGTAAATAGTCCATCCGTACGGATATCACTCGCACTGTGCCCGGATGCAATTCTTGCGGTCGAGCGCGCATCATCCCGTGGGTGGCCATATACGCCATTTCGCCATGAAATCCTTTGTCTAGCCATGCTTGGAGTTTGGCTTCCTCGGCCGTTAAATTTGTATCGCAAATGCCAACTTGTGCAAATCCGAGTGCTTTTCCCCACGTTTTTATTTGCAACGCGAGCCGCGACAGTGTGCTGGCATAGGATTGGTTGGGGATTTGATTGGCTAAAGTCGACATGGATTCATTGCAGTGAGGCTCTTGGCTAGGTGGCAATATGATAGCAAGTTTTCACTTGTTACGGACGAGTTTGCTCAGTGAGCGTGAATGAGAGGCTATTTTCTTTGGGCATATGTTTATTTGCAGCAGGGATTGAGTCTATGATTAGGTTTAATGTTTCCCGTTTGGTATCCGTATGCTGAGTGCGTTTCCCCTTAGGGCGTGTTTTCTTGCGATGAGCTTACTAGGCCTGATGCCTAATCTTGTTTTTGCGGCGCCTGATAAGTTGAAATTGGTGACCGAAGCTTGGCCTCCCATGAGTTACGAGCAAGATGGCGTTCCCCAAGGTTTTGCGGTGGACTTAGTCAATATCTTGCAATCGAGACTGGGCCAGAGTGAAAAAATTGATGTGTTACCTTGGGCACGGGCGTATTCGATTGCTAATACTTTGGCGAATGTCTTACTTTTTGCGACGTCTATTAATGACGAGCGTGAAGATCATTTCGATTTTATCGGCCCGATTGCAACCAGCAAAATTGCTTTGTATGCGAGGGCGGCAGATCCCATTGCACTCGATCAACTTGCCGAACTTCAATCTAAAGATATTGTGGGGGTTTATCGAGAATCTGCAGGGGCGCAGCTGTTACAACAAGCGGGCGTGGATAATTTGCTGGTGGCGAGTTTTCCGCAGCAATCGGCGAAGCAATTACTGTTCTCTCGAATTCGTTTCTGGTGCCAAGCGGATCTTGCGGTAAAGCAGATACTCGAAGAAGTGGGCGCGAGTGAGGCCGATATACGCCAAGTGTATGTAGTATCTGAGATTAATCTGTATTTAGCCTTTTCTAAAGGGACGTCGGCGGCCACGGTCACGAGTTGGCAAACTGAGCTTGAGAAAATGAAAGACTCAGGGGAGTTTAGTCGTTTATATCAGACATGGTTTGGTGCTCTGCCACCGCCCTTACAGCATCAAGTGTTTTGGCATAAAGCTGTTTAACTCTCGCACGTAGCCTCATTTTTGGCAGCTTTAACACAATTCCTTCCCGCATTTTTAGCCTCATAAAGGGCATCGTCGGCACGTTTCAGTAGGCTGGCAAAGTCTCTGTCTTGATAAGTATTTTCAGTATTTGGTTGCGGCGCTAAGGTTGCGACTCCTGCGCTAACGGTCAATTTGAGTTCAGCGGGTAAATCCTCTGCACCTAGGCGGCTAATATGAGCTTGCAACTGATGGGCAAGTTCACAAGCACGTTCAGCATCCGTGTTGGGTAAGAGAATTAAAAACTCTTCACCACCGATACGGCCAATAAGATCTTTATTACCTGTTAGGGCTTTACCTGCGCTTGCGATCGTCAGTAAGGCGCGATCGCCCAGTTCATGGCCGAAGTTATCGTTAATTTTCTTGAAGTGGTCCGCATCAAAGATTATCACCGAAAAAGGGCTTTGTTGTTTTAAGGCTTGCTGAAAATACTGCGCGGCTTGGGCATAAATATGCCGACGATTAGGGAGTTTGGTGAGGTAATCTGTGAGGGCGATGACCTGCAGTTGGCGATTTCTCTGTACTTGTTTATACGCAAATATCGACACTATTGTCAGGATAAAGCCCGTCAATAATAAAATAATGTGTTGTAATGATTTATTCTTCTCGAGTAGCGCGAGTTCTTGTTCTTTAAGGTTTTGGTTTTCAATCAAACGTTGATTTTCAGATTCAATCCTAGTGGTATCAAACTTCACTTTTAATTCTGTGGTTTGATGTGAGAAGGAGTTGTCGTCGATCTTTTTGGTGAGGGCGACAAATTCCTGCAATGCGCCATAGGCCGCAGGTAAATTATTCATGGCCGCATAGACGTCACTTTTTAGCTGTAATAGTTGAGTGAGTCCCCGATCATTTTGCAGGGTTCGAAAGGCTTTTTCCCCTTGTTCGAGTTCGGTAAGCGCTTCTTTATAACGTGCTTGCTGAAACTTGATATTGCCCATAAAGAGCTTCATAAAGCTATAAGCGGCATGATCTTTTTCGTTAATCACAGCTGCGGCTTCAGTTAAATATTTTTCCGCTTCATTAAGACGATGGAGTTTGATTAAGCTAAAGGCAATATCCGTCGCCATAGTGGCGGCCACTTTTTCCAGCTGATGTTCCTTAAAGTATTGGTAGCTTAGCAAGAAGTGATCAATAGCTTGTTGATGTTCACCTAGTTCATCTAAGGCCAGGCCTATCTCTGAGGTGACATTCATTGCCTGTTCTTGGTTATTGTTCTTTAAATAAACTGCTTTAAGTTTAGTGTAATAACGGATCGCACTTTGGGGATCGCCATAACGTCTAAAGCTGGTGGCCATATCGGCAAGATTGATGTTAGCCCAGCCGGTTAAATTCAGTGACTCGTAGAGATCTTGTGCAGTTATCAGATCGTCTAATGCCGCAGAAAAATCGCCAATATAGGAATACAGAGCGCCGCGAAGGCTGCGTGAGTCGGCAATGAGTTTAAGATCCTCATGCTCATAGGCACGCTTAACGCTGAGGTTATAGCCTTCCATTGCGCTATCTACATCACCATTTAACTGCAAAAACCAAGAATGACAAAGCATGAGGTCGGTGATGAAATGCGCGGAAGCCGTTGGTGGAATAAGGGTGAGTGTTTGACTCGTATTCTTAACTGCCTGTGCTATGTCTGTATCCGTTTCGGCACTTTGATCCCAGCATTTTAGTAGCTGTAGCTTTTCATTGCGGAGTACATCGTCGGTTGCAATCAGTTTGCTTAATAATGCTAGATTGCTTTCGATTTCTTCACGGGTCATGGGTTCACCGCTTTCAAATCTCTCAAATATTTTATCAACCTGAGTCTGTTCTTCTGCCATAGCGAGACTGAGCGGCAGTAAGAGCAGCAACAAGGTACATGATAAGTATCGGAATGGACGTAGCAAAAAAGGTTTCCTGTTCGCATTAAAATCAATAGCTAATAATGAGCTTAGCATAACTTGTTTGTTCATTTTGAATATAGATGTATCGCAATTTTGCATTCGGCTAGTGATCAAGGTATAAACTTCGCCTTGAAAATTATTCTAAAAAGGAATCACCCTTGAAAAAATTACTTTGTGCTGCCCTACTTATGATAAGCAGCAATAGTTGGGCGGGTTCAGATTTAGAAACCTCGGGCGATGTATTGCATTTATTGCTCCCCGCAACGGCAATGGGCGCGACGTTATTTTATGAAGACGGTTACGACGGTAGTTGGCAGTTAATTCAGGCGGCAGTATCGAGTCGATTAATTGTTGAAGGCCTAAAATATGGCGTGAGTAAAGACAGACCCGACGGTAGTGGCGATGATTCGTTCCCATCGGGTCATACCTCTGACAGCTTTATGGCGGCGACGTTTATTCAGCAACGTTATGGCTGGCAGTATGGTTTACCCGCCTATGTCGCGGCATCGTATGTTGGCTATACCCGAGTGGCGAGCGATCAACATTACCTAGAAGACGTGTTAGCGGGTGCTGCAATTGGCGCACTAGCGGGTTGGTATTTTACTCAGCCATATGAAGGAATTACTGTCACACCGATAGCAGGTAACGGCGTTTATGGTTTATATGTGAGTGGTCAGTTTTAAGTCTATTTTTTGAATGAATGTTAATCGAGATTTTTTATGAGTGAATTATCAGCTGTTTACCGTGAAACTGCCGAGCAGATTTCTTACAATGTTGCGAATAAAGTGCTGCCAATGGCAAAACTTCCGGATGGATTATTGGCTGCATATCAAAGCCTGTGCGCTGAACTGTTGGAAGACAGAGAGGGCAAATTTAGCCAAGCTTGGGCATCTTTGCCTGCTAGCGCGCGTAATCTTATGGAGCAAGCCGCATTCCACGGTTTTTATATTGCGAATGCTTGGTTGCAGTTGAGCCGTGTTGCCCAAGAGATTTCTGAGCAGGCTGATACAGATGGTGAAATCCAAGAGCAAGAATATAACGGTATCTTCACCCGTTTAGCCGATGAGTCGCTCAAAGAAAGTCTACGCAAATTGAAAAAAGCACGTACCGATCGCTCTATGCTCAATAGCTTTAAACAGGTGATGGCGCCTTAGTTTTTATTGAAATAAGCGCTGAGTCTGAAAATCAAAAAGCCCGTCACTTTGCAGTGACGGGCTTTTTGCTGGCACAAACCCTTAGCTAAAGCTGCGTTGCCACGACTTAAGTCGCGGCAACGTTATGCTTAGAACGAAGTGCGTTTGTAGCGGCGATATTCTGGACTCCAGAAATTGCCTTCAATTGATTGTTGTAAGATTTCATCGCTCATTGGCAGCGTTAAACCTTGTTCAACTGCGACTTTACCTACGGCGAAAGCAATGTGCTTGCTGACCGCGTGGATATCTTCCAGTTTCGGCAATAATGGGCCGCTACCGTCGATTGCCAGTGGCGAGCATTCTGCAAGTGCGCGGCTTGAGGCCATTAACATGGCATCGGAAACGTGGCGGGCACCAGAGGCTAAAACACCTAAGCCAATACCTGGGAAGATAAAGCTGTTGTTACACTGGGCAATCTCATAGGTTTCACCATCGACCACAACGGGCTCGAACGGACTACCCGTGGCGACGAGTGCTTGACCTGAGGTCCAATGCAAAATGTCCTTTGGCGTCGCTTCAACACGGCTGGTTGGGTTCGACAGTGGGAAAATAATCGGGCGGGCACAATGGCTGTGCATAGCGCGAATAATTTCTTCGGTGAACAGACCCGGTACGCCGGACACGCCAATCAGCACGGTTGGCTTAGCGTTGTTAACCACATCCAATAACGAAATATTGTCGCTGAAATTACTCCAGTTTTGGATATTGGTGCATTTCTGCGCCAATTTTTGCTGGAATGGCAACAGGTTAGGCATGTTGTCTAGCAATAAGCCCCAACGGTCAACCATGCACACTTGAGTGCGAGCTTGCTCGTCGCTGATCCCTTCGGACACCATTTGCGCCACGATAGCTTCGGCGATACCGCAACCCGCGCTACCCGCACCAAGGAAGGCAATACGTTGTTGATTTAATTCAGTACCTGCAGCTTTACAAGCGGCTAGCAATGAACCGACGGCAACGGCAGCGGTACCTTGAATATCATCGTTAAAGCAGCAATAGCGATCTTTATAACGCTCTAAGATCGGCATGGCGTTCTTTTGGGCGAAGTCTTCGAATTGGATCAAAGTGTCTGGCCAACGCACATGTACAGCTTGCATAAAGGCTTCGATAAACTCGGCGTATTCTTCGCCACCGATGCGCGGATGGCGCCAGCCCATATACATAGGATCTTCTAATAACTGCGGATTATCTGTGCCTACGTCTAATGTAATAGGCAGAGTATAAGCCGGACTGATGCCACCACAGCTAGTGTAGAGTGACAACTTACCGATAGGGATCCCCATGCCGCCAATACCTTGATCGCCAAGACCTAAAATACGTTCACCGTCGGTAACAACGATGATTTTAACTTTTTGGCGAGTCGAGTTATTGAGAATGTCATCGATCCTATCTTTGTTCGGATAAGAGATAAACAAACCACGGTTGCGGCGATAGTTTTTCGAGAAACGTTCACAAGCCAAACCTACCGTCGGCGTATAGATGATAGGCATCATCTCGCTGATGTTATTTTGCACTAAACGATAAAATAAGGTCTCGTTAGTGTCTTGGATATTACGTAGGTAAATATGCTTGTCTAAGTCGTTGTTGAAACTTCTAAATTGATCGTAGGCGCGGGAAGCCTGCTCCTCAATCGTTTCAATGGCATAGGGAACTAAGCCTTCGAGGTTAAAGAAAATACGCTCTTCTTCAGAAAATGCACTGCCCTTGTTAATCAGTGGGGCTTCAAGAATGGCAGGTCCTGCAAACGGAAGATAGAGGGGGCGTTTATTATCGTCCATGGGTAACCTTTTGAGTTATTGTTTAAGTGGTCAATACGTGCTGTAAGTCACGTAAGGTTATCATGAAATGTGATCTTTGTTGTCCGTGGGACGAGGTATTTGTGGTTTTTTTTGCAGCAGTAAAAAAGTCAGCTGTTTTAAACAGGATTTATGAGGTACTTCAGATGGAATTGTTATGCTGTTGTTTATGCCTAAGCAACTTTAGGTATAGCTTAAATTGGATATAAAAAAACGCAGCCTAAGCTGCGTTTGATGTGACAAACTTATGTTTTGCGTTATTCACCACGATACTTAAGTGATAAGCCGCGAATAAAGTTACGCAGGATTTGATCGCCACACTCTTTAAAATTCTTATGATCCGGATTGCGGAACAGCGCGCTCAGTTCTGATTTTGACATTTGAACTTCGGCTAGAGCCAAGGCTGCAACTATGTCTTCTTCACGCATTTCGAGGGCAACTCTGAGCTTTTTGAAGATTAAGTTATTGTTTAAACGCGATACTGGCGCTGGGATTTCTGCACCTTCACGTAGGCCACGCTTTTCGATGATAAGGCCGTCTAGGAACTGACATAAAGTGGTGTCATTACAGGCTTTGTAACCTTCTTCCTCTTCTTTGTGCAGTAGAGCAATGATCTCTTCTGTCGGCACTTCTCTTCCAGCTTTGGCAAAAATTTTAATCATTTTGGCATTGTTGAAATCAAACACGAAGCGCAAACGGCGCAAAATATCATTATTAATCATGGTCATCTCTTGGCGCGGCTGCGCTGTCTGGTTTAAGAGGCGGTATTATATACCCAAACCGCCTCAAAAGCAGAATTTAGCCGGAATTTAACGCAGCGTAGCGAATGCTATTTATGATTCTGGCATAAATAGCTGTCATGACATCTTAGCAATCAACCTTTAATGACGTTGTACCAATAGATAAACAGTGCCGCGAAAATCAGCAGATAACTTATGCCAAACCAAGAGAGTAGCTTCATCTTAGTGCCATACCTATCGGCTTCGGGGAGCTGTTTGCTGGTCATTAAGCGGTAGTTTAACCAAGCAAAAATGACAGTGGTCATAAAGGCCAAAATCATCACAAACTCAAGTAGCGGCAACAGTGCGCCTTTAAAGAAGAGGATCAGCAATAAGCCAAAGGCACTGATGGCGAGCATGATCCCTGTGAGGCGTTTGTCTGAACTGGCCTTTGAGGTGAGTAATTGCCAGCCCATATCTAAGGTGCGGCTGTAGCCATCGATAACGGTTACTGTGGTGCTAAAAATACAGAGAAAAGCCACAATCCCAATAAGATAACGACTTTCACCACCCATCACTTGGCTGTAAAGGTTGATCAATTGATTAGCAAATTGTGCGCCTGAATCAGAAAAGTGCTCACCACTGCCGTGCATCACTAAGGCGCCCAAGGACAGAAACACGATCGCGAGGATCGCGGTGATGATGTAGCCTAAGTTAAAGTCGAGCAGCGCCTGCGCTTTTGTGACCGTCTGGCTTTTTTGTTTTTCGAGCAACCAGAGGGAGTTCCAAGCGCTCACTTCAATCGGTGCCGGCATCCAGCCCATCATGGCGACCAAAAATCCCACATGGGCCCATTGCCAAGGTGAGGGAGAAACAAAATTGCTCGCTAATGGCTGAGCATGATCCCAAGCTAAGGCCACAGCAATCAAGGTAGTAAGGGTTAGGGCGAACATGATGATCTTAGTAAGTCTATCGAGTAGTTGATAATGGCCTAAGATCAGCAAAGCCAATGAACTCAGCAATACCAGCAGGGCTAACCAATCGATGGGAAGCGGAATAAATTGGGTCAACATAGCGGCGGTGAGCATGCAAACACCCGCTGTGCTGGCGACTGCGGCAATCACATTCAGTCCGGTAAATAGCAGCAAATAACCTCGGCCCTGTTTGAGGTAACCGTGCAGTAAACTCTCCCCTGTGGCGGCGGTGTAGCGTGCGCCAGCGGCAAAGAAGGGATACTTAAGTAAATTCACCCCTAAAATGACCCAAGCCAATTGCCAGCCAAATTCGGCGCCAGCCCGAGTCGAGGCAACTAAATGCGATGCACCAATCGCCGCTGCGGCCATAAGCACACCGGGCCCCATAGCTTTAATGCCAAGCGTCAGGTGTGCCATCCAAGAAGATGAAGGGGAGGTTGTCGAGGATTCAGTCATGTCGTTATTAAAATTACCTGTTGAAAATTAATCTGGGGAATCGAACAAGCCCTTATGTTAAGGCTGCGCTCATGCTAAAGCTGTGCTAACGCTAAGTGAGTGGCTCAACATTAAAGGGAAAGTGATTGAACTGAAAGTCGTTTTATTCAATTTATCTATTTAATTTTTGGCTGAGCAAGGCTTCAATTCGTTTTAGGCTTGCTGCCATCTCGACTACGTTTTGTAATAACGCATCATCAGGTTGTACAGATGGACTCGCTGGATGTGGGCGCTGAGTAAGACGCTCTTTTTGTTCTAATACGCGGGTTCTAAATTGAGGCGCATTAACTATGCCGACTAAGCTTATCAAGGCACCTGCGCCCGATTGCCCTGCGGTTTCTACCGTGAGTTTATGCAGACCAAATAGGCGCATAATTGGGCCTTGGATCAATGCCATATCGGTAATTTTGTCCAAAGGCACTGTATTTTCGGTACGAGTTAATATTCCGCGGCGCACAATCAACTTATTACTGGTGAGCTCGGCACTCATATTACGAATATAGCGGCGAGTTCCCCACAGCCCGATTGGAAACCAAAGCAATAACAAGGGAATGCCGACTATGCTGAGGCTGAAATAGGCGGCCCCTGAAAGCAACCAATACAAACCTAGATTGGACTCAAACTCTGCTTGATGAATGATCTTGTCTTCCATGTTTCTTCCTTAAATTCTGATATTCAAGTACCACGATTTGTCTCGTTAGTTGAATTTTCTAGTGCCTAGACCTTTTTGATTCTCGCAGAAGGAAAGCATATTGTCTCAACATGTAACAAAAGTTTAACTTTCATTATGATCCCATTGACTTTGGTTTGTAACTCATTACCTTGTGTATTGTTAATTTATGGTTTTCTAATGGTTAATGTAATTTTAATAAAATAGATAAAACAAGGGATATGTATGAACAGACCTCAGATTCTACCCAGTGCTTGTGCCATCGCTATTGCTTTAGCATTTGCGCCAACAATAGCCCATGCTGCCGATAAAGGCGCAGAAAAAGTTGAACGTATTGAAGTGACGGGTTCTCGTATTAAACGTACAGATATCGAAGGCCCTTCCCCGATCCAATCGATCAGCAAAGACGATATTGCTAATATGGGATTCGATAACCTACAGCAATTGCTCGAACGTATGCCTGCGAACGGTGCTGGTGCGTTTTCTACCCGTGGTAATAGCCAAGATTCAACTGCCAACGGTGGCGCGTCTATCAGTTTGCGTGGTTTAGGTCCTGATGCGACCTTAGTGTTGATTAACGGTCGTCGGGTTGCTGCGAGTGCTTTTGCTGAAGGTATTACTAATTCTTTCGTTGATATCAATAATATCCCTGTTTCAGCGATCGAACGTATCGACATACTCAAGGACGGTGCATCGGCTATTTATGGCTCTGATGCGATTGCCGGTGTGGTCAACATTATCCTGAAGAAAGACATTGAGGGTATTGAAGTCAATCTCGGCTACGGTGATGCTTCAGGTACGGGTTACGATGAAACCACTGCGAACATGGTTTGGGGGATGAAGTCTGATAAGGGCAGTGCCTCCGTTATTCTCGATTATTTTAAAAATGGTACCTTAGCTGCGACTGATTTAGGCCGTTTCGGCAGTGCAGATCAGACTCCTTATGGCGGTGAGGATTTCCGTTCTTCCCGTGGTTTTCCTGGTTATTTTTATGTTGATGGGGTGAAAACCATAGATCCAGCCTGTCCACCTGATCGGGCGACGCCAAGCGGCAGCTGTGTATTTGATTATGGGCCATATAACCTTGTTATTCCTTCTGCAGAACGAGTGGGAGCTATTGGGCAATTCGAATATCATTTCAATGATGATTTAACTGCTTTCCTTGAATTAGCTGCCCAGCACAACACGTCGGAAGCGGGCGGTGCACCAACACCTCTTGATGAGGATGCAGGCTTAACCGTACCAGGAACTCACCCAAATAACCCTTGGGGGAAAGATATTGAAATTGGTCGCTTCCGCACCGTTGATGCGGGTGCGCGTCGTTGGGATATCGAGTCTGATACTCTTCGTTTAGTCGCAGGTTTGCGTGGCGTAGTTAAAGATTGGGACTGGGAAGCTTCGGTGCAAAAAGGTCGCAGTGAGTCCACTCAAACGGGGGATCGCAGCCAAGGTTGGGTCAGAACCGATTATTTACAACGTGAAATCGATGCGGGTCGCTATAATCCTTTCGGTGGCACCATGAACTCCCAAGATGTCATTGATGACATTACCACTAGTTTAGTGCGCCAAGGTTTGTCAAACATGACTTCCTATGCAGCTAACATTTCAGGTCAAGCATTTACCCTTGCTGGTCGCGATATTATGATGGCGGCTGGAGCTGAATATCGTGAAGAAGATGTCAGCGATGTGCCCGATGAACAGTTCCAACGTGGATTGATTTTTGGTACTGAAGCAGTCTCTGCGGCGGCATCACGTGAGCAATATGCAGCTTATGTTGAATTATCTATTCCGGTAACGGATAACTTCGAGCTACAACTTGCTGGTCGTTATGATCACTATAGTGATTTTGGTTCAACGACTAACCCTAAAGTTGCCTTCCAATGGGGAGTGACTGACGAGATAACGGCGCGTGCTTCTTGGTCTACGGGTTTCCGTGCACCTTCTTTAGCACAAATAGGTCTTGGTCCATCGCGTGAAAGTAGTTTCTTCATTGATACTTACCGCTGCGCTGCTGATAGTGTTGATTGTGAAGCTTTAGATTACAACACTGAATTTGAAGGCAACTCGGAGCTGGATGCTGAGGAATCCGAAACTTGGAACGTCGGTATGATTTGGGCGCCAAGCCAGAAATTCGATGTTGGTTTTGATATCTATAGCATTACACAAGATAACAAAATCGATAAACAGCCGTTAGGCGATATCTATACCGCAAATTGTAATGATCAAAACAGCACTGTATGTGAGCGTTTAGCTCCACAGGTGGGTCAGACTTTAGGTCCAATCAGTATCATCCATTCAAGCTTTATCAACCTAAGCTCACAAGATGTGCAAGGGATGGATGTTTCGAGTCATTATGGCGTTGAGTTGGATAGCTATGGTGATCTGAAATTTGGACTTGAGTACAGTTATTTACATAGTTTCGAAAAAGATGGCCTAGATTACACCGGTGAGTACAAGTTCCCTCAACATCGCTGGTTACTTACTACTAACTGGACTATGGATAACTTTGCCGCCAACATTAATCTGAGTTATATCGGCGAGTTTGAAGATACACCAGATATCAATTTTGATGGCGTCCTCGACTTCGAAAGCAACAAGTCTCGTATGGTTGATGCTCAAATCTTAGTCGACATGTCAGGTACTTATCGCTTCAATGAAATGTTCAAACTGACATTGGGTGTAAACAACGTATTTGACGAAGAGCCACCATTTGCGATCGGTGACGGTGATACCGACCTTTACGGCTATGTTATTTCAGTACATAACCCTATGGGTCGCTACATCTACACTAAACTCACTATGAACTTCTAATATTAAGCCTACGTGCTTTATATCAAAGTGTAGTGAAATCGAAACGGCGCATTAAGCGCCGTTTTTTATGGGCAGATTTGCACTAACGCAAACTCAGTGTATCTTCGTTAGGACACGAATTAACCGGACTAAAAGGACGTTGCAATGATCACTTTATATGGCACACCGCGCAGTCGCGCATTACGAGTTGCTTGGGTGTTGGAAGAGTTGGGCGTTGATTGGGATTTTTCCTTTGTGGATATGACCAAAGGTGCGCATCGCAGCGCGGCATTTTTAGCGATAAACCCCTGCGGTAAAGTGCCTGTGCTAACTGATGATGAGCTAGTGTTATCCGAATCTGCGGCGATTTGCCTTTATCTAGCAGAAAAGTATGGCGGGGGTAAGTTGTTGCCACCCGCGGGGAGTAACGCATCGGGTTTGCACCATCAATGGGTGAGCTTCATCATTACTGAGCTTGAGCAGCCGCTTTGGACTTTGGGTAAGCATAAGTTTGCTTTACCGGAGGAGCAGCGTCATCCGCAGATCATGCCTTGTGCGGTATGGGAGTTTGATAAGGCGGCTGCATTGGCCGAAGCCATGTTGCCTGAAAGTGATTTTTTGCTCGGTGATGACGTTTCGGTGGCGGATATTTTATTGGCCCATACCTTAATGTGGGGCACATTGTTTGAACAAGCCATTCCACCTAAACTCGCCGCTTATCGCGATAGGTTGTCTGCGCTGCCGTCGCGTCAATCGGCTTTGCAGAAGATGGATGCTGTGGTGGCTGCTAAGGGTTAATCAGGCAGAGTAGCTGATTATTTTAGCCTTGAATGATTCAGGTGCATTCCCACCATTATCTGAAAATCATTATGAGAATACCAATCACATTAAATATCTAACCAGTTCAGAGCCTCACAGGCATCTCAATCCAAGGCGCATTGACGCAGAAATGGTTATTCCCTTTTAAGTCAATGCAACACCGGAGTGGGATGCCTGTGAGGCTCCCGAAGGGCGGGTTTCAACGCGCTTTATACTGCGTTTAAGGCTTTCGACAGAGCACCACTATGCCTTCAAGCCTTCGTCTTGTCTAAAGCGCGTTGAACTCCCGCTGAATGAACAGATATTTAATACGATTGGTATAAAAAAGGGCAGATAGTGATATCTGCCCTTGCTGTTAATGCGAGTACTAAGCTTCTGGATTTACACGCTTATAGCTGAGTCGCGGCCCATTTAGCACGGCTTTCACGGCTTTCGCTCATTTTGGTCGGTTCACGGAAGGCTTTATAGGCTTCCACGTCCAGTGCGACTAAGCTGACGTCGACTTCTAGGACCAGTTTGCACTCTTTCTTGATGCGCCAAGCTGCCGTGTTGTACAGCTCAGTAAAAGGCAATGAACTTAAAAATTCGGGGTTGTATTGAGTGTAAGTGGCTTGAGTGGGGTACACCACGAAAGCTAAATGACGCTTAGGTTCTTTTTTAAATAATTCTTCAATGCCATCGCAGGTGTTAAGTACTTGCATCTCAATGATGTCATCAATATCGAGCAGTTTCTTTTGCGCCAGCTCAGGTGCCGCTTGTTCGCCACTTTCCCAGGCTAATACATCGGCTTCGCTATGGTTAGTTAGCGTGCCAACTTGAGCCGCACTTAAGCTCAATGATTGGCGTAAGTAGCTCATTTCGATGGCATTCAAGCCAATGTTTTTAGACATAATCGTGTTCTCAATGCAGTGAAAGTAAAATTAGTATTTAATCTTTAGCCAGATTTCTTCAACCCATTCCCAGAACGACTCCCAATAGATATCGGTAAAGCCGCCGTTTTTCCAGAAATGCACTTGGCCATCTTGGTCGATACAGTAAAAGGCATCGCCCTGCTGACAAATGGCAATCATGTCCCTTGGCATGCCGATAGACCAAGCATAACAAGTGACTTCAGGCAGATAGGTGTGTGAGTAGGGATCCGATGCAGTTACTGGCTCTATCGTGCCGTAAATCACATCACTGGCATACAGCAGGTATTCTTTTAGCTCCCGCGGCAATGAAATCAGGATTTGCTCTTCGACTTCGACGAGCTGCTCAAATGTGGGTAATTCGAGTGGTACAGGAACAGTTTCGCTGCGTTCTTGGAGTTGCTCAATGATGTCGTGCATGGCGTTTCCTGCTGATAGGGCTATGGCGCGGGATTATATACTTAAAAAGACGTTCGATGCGAGAGAGTGCTTTTTTCAGCTTATTTTTAATATGGTTTTTCAGGCGCTGTAAAATATTAATAAAGCGCTGGCACCTTTGCAGGATACCAGCGCAACAGTGGAAGTGGTTGTGGGTTAAGCGACTGAGACTCTTAATAAACTGGCTTCATCGACCCTTTTATAGTTAAGCCATGCTTTGTGGTACAGCTTGTGTGATTCTTGGCGTAATTTAGCAATCTGCGCGAGTTCAAACTCACTGAGTAACCTTTGCTGTTTACGGGCATTAGCTTCAATCGTCTGCACTTTTTCATATACCTTGTGCTCTGGGCCGTTTTTGATATCGGCGATATCCTGCAAATGCAATTGCACCTCGGCAATCATGCCCGATTGGGGTAAACGCACCAGCAAGTTGAGATCGCGATAGCCAGATGCTTTGGGCTCAGCAAAGCGGTTTTTCTGTTTCACCACTTGGGTCTGTTCGTTCAAGGCTTGGTAAGCCTGCATCAGATCTTGAATGCTGTCGGTCACGATACTTGCCCTTGCCAGGTCGGTAATTTGGCTGGCGTCACCGTTAAATTTTGTCGCCACTTTATCTGCAGCTCTTTGATAACTCTTCACAGGAGGAATAATCACTTGCGTCTGTGAATGATGGGCAATTCGGGTAAGCAACTGAGCCAGCTCAGCTTGAGCATCATAGGCTTGGTGATAGAGAACGGATAAGTCATTCGAGGTTTGACGAGGCGCATCAAAGGTCTGACTGCTGAGTGCGTATAGACCTTGTAGATCGTGGCTTTGTGCCTGTCTTGCACTGTAATTACCACGTTCTGTTTTTGTGTCACTGACGTCAAGAGAATTTGCTACACCAGCGCGGCTCGATAATAAGAGTAGAAAAATAAAAAAGGTACGAAATAACTTAGTCATGCGGCCTACTTCCTTATGGGTGAGTTGTACAGGTCACCCATCCACCATAGGCTTCTTTTGCTTAATTAAAGCTGAATCAATCATTAAGACTTGTTCATCTTGCGCATGGGTTTACATTCATCACTCAGGATTGAGGAGTTTAGCCAAAAAAAATGGCGCCACCTGTGACAGTGAGCGCCATTGTTGTTGCTCAGCTTATGCAGCCGAGCGGCGATTTAAATCTGGCTTACCAAATTTTTACGCGTTTTTCTGGTGCGATATACATAGCATCACCGGGTTTCACATCATATGTGGTGTAGAACTCAGGCATGTTAGACAGAGCACCCAGAGCACGGAATTCCGCAGGTGAGTGTGGATCGGTCGCTACGCGGTTACGCATCGCTTCTTCTTTGGCCTTCGCGCGCCAAATTTGAGTGAAACCGATGAAGAAACGTTGATCGCCCGTTAAGCCATCGATGACCGGCGCTTCTTGACCATTGAGTGATTTCTTATAGGCGCGGTATGCGATAGTCACACCTGATAAGTCACCAATGTTCTCACCTAGCGTTAAACCACCGTTGACGTGCAAATCGTCAAACACAAAGTAACCGTCGTATTGTGCAATCAGCGCTTGGCCGCGGGCAGAGAACTCTTTCAAGTCTTGCTCAGTCCACCAGTCACGCATGTTGCCTTCGCCATCGAACTTAGCACCTTGGTCGTCGAAACCATGGCCCATTTCGTGACCGATAACGGCACCAATACCACCGTAGTTGACTGCATCATCAGCCGCCAAATTGAAGAATGGCGGTTGCAGAATGGCCGCAGGGAAGACGATTTCGTTCATGGTTGGGTTGTAGTAAGCATTAACCGTTTGTGGGGTCATGTGCCATTCGTCTTTGTCGATTGGCGCGCCCAGTTTGGCTAATGATTTAGCATGTTCAACTTCGCTGGCACGAACAGCGTTACCGATTAAGTCGTCAGCTTTAATGCTCAGCTTGCTGTAATCTTCCCACTTGTTCGGATAACCGATTTTCGGGTTGAATTTTGCTAACTTATCCGCCGCAGCCACTTTAGTGCTGTCGCTCATCCAGGTTAAATCTTTGATGCTGTCGCCGTAAGCGCCACGAAGATTTTCCACCAGTGCTTGCATGCGGTCTTTGGCTTCAGGCGTAAAGTGACGTTTAACGTACACTTTGCCGACAACTTCACCCAGCATACCGTTAACAGAGGCTACGCCGCGTTTCCAACGTGGTTCTTGCTCTTCTTGACCGTTTAAGGTTTTAGAGAAGAAATCGAAGTTTTCGTTGTCTAGCGCTTCACTCAAATAGTTCGCTGCATGCGTCAGCACTTGCCATTGCATGTAGGTTTTCCAAGTAGCTAAATCGGTCGTTTTTAACACCTCGTTCAGACCTTGGATATAGCTAGGCTGGTTAACAATGATGTCGGTTTGCTTATCCGCACCCAGCGCTGTTAAGTAAACAGTCCAATCGATATCCGGTGCCAATGTTGGCAGATCTTTCACTTGATATAGATTGTAAGTTTTCGTGCTATCGCGGTTTTCAACCACATCCCAATGCTTAGAGGCAATGGCCGTTTCTAGGGCAAGAATAGACTCAGCGCTGGCTTTAGGATTAGCAAGACCCGCAAGAGTAAACATCTTTTCTATGTGGGCTAGGTAAGCCTTACGGATATTAACGAAGCGTTCTGACTCGTTAAAGTAGTAGTCTTTTTCTGGTAGGCTTAGGCCATATTGATAGAGATGAGTCGCGTAACGGCTAGAGTTTTTCGCATCGATATCGATATAAAATGCCATAGGTGTACCCGCACCAGCGATTTGGCTGTGGGCGAAGTACTTCACCAATTCATTCTTATCTTTTAAGGCGTTAATAGCATCGAACTCACCTTGGATTGGTGTCACGCCCAGTTTGTTGAGCGTGTCAGTATCCATAAATGATCGATATAAATCGGCCACTTTTTGCTCGTCTGTGCCAGTGGCCAGATTGGGCGTTGCTGCCACTTCTTCGATAATGGCTTTTACGTCGTCACGTGATTTTTCACGTAAATCGTAGAAAGCGCCAATGCTAGTACGATCGGCTGGGATCTCAGTGTTTTTCAGCCAAGTGCCGTTAACATATTTGTAGAAATCGTCCTGTGGGCGAACCGCTTTATCAAAATTAGCGAATTCAATACCAGAGCCCAGTACCTGAGTCACAGCAACTGCGGTGGCTGTTTTAGCGGTTTCAGGTGCTTTAACTTCGGCTGGCTTGTCATTACAGGCAGTCAGGCCTGCGATAAGTGAGGCACACAGTCCCCCAATGAGTACTTTTCTCATGTCGTTTCCTTCGAGTTTATTATTGTGCCCATTATTGGGGCTGTTATTTTTTGCAAAATGGGATTGCTTCAGGCGCAATGAACTATGTTAATGCCTTACTAGGAATCTAAACAAGGTCATTACAGTTTTTATCTTGAGTCATATGTAACTAAAGGTTACCAATTACAGTCTTAAGCTCATTAGCGGCAAAGTTACCGTATGCAAGCCTTTTCAGGTAAGCGAGCACTTAGCTTTCGCTTTTTTACACGCAATCAAATTAGCTGCCGGATCGGCTTTGCGGGGTTACCTGCGACCACGGTTTTTGCGGCTACATTTTTTGTAACTACGGCGCCAGCGCCTATGATGGCGTCATCACCAATAATGACGCCTGGCATTATGATAGCGCCGCCACCAATCCATACCCGTTTACCGACCTTAATTGCTTTAGCGGTTTCTAAACCTGAGCAACGCAGCTCGGCATCGAGTGGGTGACTCGAGGTATAAAACTGTGCATTGGGGCCGACCATAGTCTGCTCATCAATAGAAATAGGCGCATTATCCTGCAAGGTGACATTCACATTGATAAACACTTTGTCAGCAAGGGATAGGTTGGCGCCATAACTGATAAAAATCGGCGTGGATATCGTTGCGGCTGGTGATTTATGGGGAATGAGCTGCTGACTGAGTTGGCTGTACTCTGGGGTATCTTGGTCAATTATTTGATTTAATTGTCGATTCAGCCGTTGCTGTTGAGCTCGTAAACTTAATAGTTCGCTGGCAAGGCAATCATATTCTTGGCCAGCGATCATCTTTTGGAATTCAGTCATGTCATCTTTCCCTAGGGTGACTGTCGTAAATGCGTAAGGGCTAAATAGAAACACATCGCTTGCTGAGCAGCAATTCTTTGCCCTTTGAAGTGGTCGGCCTCATAATATGGCAGTTTTCTTTATTGAAGTTGAGTATTAACGTGCGTTTAGACAAATTTATCTGTGAGAGTACCCCACTGACTCGCTCATTAGCGAAAAAAGCCCTGCATCGCGGTGACATCACTTGCGATGGCATAGTCGTCAAAGACTCGGGCTTTAAAGTGACTGAAGGTATGCGTGTTTGTCTCCAAGGCGAGCCTATTGCCTTAGTGGGCGTACGTTATTTAATGCTCAACAAACCGGTCGACACCATTTGTTCAACGATTGATGAAACCTATCCATCGGTATTGAGCTTAGTGGATGTGCCCAAGCCTGAAACCTTGCACATTGCTGGTCGTTTAGATGCTGATACCACAGGGCTAGTGCTGATCACTACCGACGGCCAGTGGTCGCATAAAATCACTTCACCGAAGAAAGAATGCGGTAAACGCTATTTAGTGCAACTCGCCGATCCTGTGGATGCCGGCTTGATTGCAATATTTGCCGCTGGCGTTGAATTACGCGGTGAAGATGGCTTAACTAAGCCTGCATTGCTGGAGATTATTGAGCCGCAATTAGTGCGACTCACCATCACTGAAGGTAAGTACCATCAAGTGAAACGTATGTTTGCTGCTGTGGGCAACCACGTGCAAGGGTTACACCGTGAAAGTGTGGGCCAAATTGAATTAGATCCCGCCTTAGCGCTGGGTGAATGGCGTTATTTGACCGCCGAAGAAATAGCATCAGTTTAACTCAAGGAATCTACAGAAATGCCGCCCGAGTTTGACTCGTGGCGGCATTTTTATTGGTGCGATAAAATCTGACTGATTACTGCTTCTTTAAAACCAAATCACCGCTGATAGTGTTCATTTTTACACTGGCTGCACCCGAACCGGTTTGGAATGACAGCTCGGCGCGTGGCACGTATTTCTGCTTTTTAGGTTCATCTTGGGTTAAGGTATTTTTGATCTTGCCACCTGGGCCGCCGTCTAAGTCAAAGCTGGCATCTGGCATATCGGCAAAAGTCACTATGATATCGCCACTCACACTTTCTAAATTGGCTCTGTTGAAGTTTTTTGCCAGTGACACTTTTGAGTCACCGCTGACGGTTCTGAGTATGATTTCCTTAGCGAGGCTAAAGTTAGCATTCACTTCGCCAGAAACTTGTTCAACCATCACTTTTTCGGCCTGAGTTTGACTTATTAAGTCACCACTTACGAGGCGATAGTTCATTTCCCCTTTACTGTCAGTGTCTTGAATCGTGCCTGATACTGTCTCTAATTTCACTTTACCATCGAGTGCTTGAGTGATGATGTCGCCTGAGACTGTGTGTAACTCAGGTTTACCACTAAGGTTGTTAGCTTTGATATCGCCACTGACGGTATTCAAATCGAGTTCACCTTGGGCTTCTGCGACTTGCAGATTCGCTGAAATAGTATCCGCACTGAGTTTTACTGTCTTTGGCACTTTAATGGTGAGCTGCGAGCCTTTGTCATTACTGCCATTGTAGTGGCGGGGCATTTTGTCTTCGATATTGAGGCTGTTTCCCTGTTGCTCGAACACAAAGCCTTCGCTCAATTCATCGAGTGTACCTGTGACGCTGACTTCACTCTTATCCCAGGTTTGAATCGTCACATCGCCGCGCTGTACTTTGATCTGCAGTTGGGTGTCGCTACTAATATTAAGCTGTTTATCAACACTTTGCGCTGCGAACACATTGCCCATCAAACCTAAATAGAGTGTCGAAAGCAATAGACTGGCTTTAGTGAGATTGAGGTTACTCATAGGGTGTTTCCTTGTGTCGAGTTTCTAATGGGTAGTTTTTGGCCCTGTTGCAATAGGTCGAGCTCACGTTGCTGCACCCAAAGCCAGAGTTGCCAAAGTTGTTTATCGGTTGGATTTGCTTGTAAAGCTTGGTAAATCTGGGTTGCCGCGCGTCTTAGTTCCGCCAAACCTTGCTCAACGGGCGCGCTGAAACTGCTGGTCTGCCAAGCTAGCGCATTCGTTGTCTGCTCTAGGTTATCCACTTGCGCTTGGTGCGATGCCGCGATTTGGGTTAACAGTAACTGTAAGGCCGCATCCCCTTGTTGCTCTGGCATAGCTGAGTTTTGGGCAAGCTCTGGCTGCTGTGTGGTTAATTGATTGAAATAAGGCAATTGGCTATATCCCAATGCCACTAGCATGATAAAAGAGGCTGCTATCGCCCACTGTCGGCCGCTCTGGGATTGGCGTGTTTGGGAAACCAGCGGTTTGTCCATACGCTTTTCAATGCCTTGCCACAGATCATGGGTGGGCGGCATTGCGTTGGGAGCACTATTGATCAGTTGCTCAAGCTGTTGTTCACGGGAAAGCGGCGTTAACGTCATTACAGCATCTCCTGTAGTAGTTGCTTAGCTCTATGGTATTGGGTCTTGCTAGTGCCGACGGCAATGCCAAGCAAGTCAGCGATTTCATCGTGTTGATAACCTTCGATGGCGCAGAGTACGAACACCATGCGTGCCCGCTGCGGCAGTTTGAAAATCAACTTATCTAATCCGCTATAACTTTCATCTGAACTCATAGGTTCAGTCTCATTTTCCAGTGGGATAAATCGTGCCCAGAATGATTGTTGTTTACGAATACTGCTCAAGGCTTGATTGACACAAATGCTGTGTAACCAAGTGGAAAACTGACTCTCACCTCGAAATTGCGGCAACTTCTGCCACACTAAAATAAAACACTCTTGGGTAATTTCTTCCGCCATAGTTTTATGGCCGCAAAGGCGCAGTGATAGGGCATAAATACGTTGGTGATGGCTCTGATACAGCAGTTTAAATGCGGCTCTGTTGCCTTGGCTGGCTAAGGTGGCCAGTTCAAAGTCAGACATTGCGCTATTGAGTGGGAGTATCCCTGCCGTCACTGTCATTCCCTGCCATAATTATTAAGTGTTGTAGTTTTGACGCACTGAATGCAGCAAAAGGTTTGGAACTGTAAAAAATATATTTTATTAAGATTCATTATCCAGCGTAACATTTTTGTAATCTGTAGTAGAATCCGCCCGAAAATATACAGTTAAGCTAATGAAGTTATTCATTTTATACCAATTGGTATGGTGACATTTATATCAGCGTTGAGACGGTATATTTAACAAAATTAACACGCATTACTTTGAAAAATATGTCGGCATCATCTTGATGAACTAAGCTAAAAATAATGAGGTGCTCACGATATGAGAGCTTAAATCCACAGATTGTCAGAGTATTTGATATGAACTTTTCATGTATTGCTACACTTGCGCTGTTAAAGGCTTAATTTGCAGCTATCTTTTTAAGATAGATTATTTATTCGGGGACTTTCTATGCTAATCCGCTCAAAGTTGTTACTCAGCGCAGCTGTGTCTATCTCGGCATTAGTTGCCATGTTTGGATTACAACTCCATTCAAATTCGGTTAAGTCGGAGCTCTCCCATGCCGTTCAAAATGTGCTTGAGTTAGAGCGCGATGTCTTAATTCTGCGTAAAAACGAAAAGGATTTCTTCGCGCGTAAGGATTTAAAATATGCCGAGCTACATAAGCAAAGCCACATGGCAATCGACGGTATTGTCCCAGAATTAGAGAAAGTCTTTAAAGAATACGGTGTGTCCAAGGCATCGCTTGAAAGTTTTGATAGTAATTTAAATCAGTATCAAGCTGCTTTTTCTGAAGTGGTGCAGCTACAGCAGGAAATTGGCTTAACGCCTAAAACAGGTTTGTACGGCACATTGCGTACGGCGGTGCATAATGTTGAAACGCTGCTGAAGCAATACAATCAGCTCGAACTCGAAGTGGCTATGCTGCAACTGAGGCGTAACGAAAAAGATTTTATGCTGCGTCGAGAGCTAAGTTATGTTGAAACCTTTGATGCCAACATTGGCAAGTTTAATGACAAGCTACGTTCATCGAGCTTAGATGCCGATACCCAAAATAAAATTGCAGAGCTTATTACTCAGTATCAGAAAGATTTTAAAAGCTTAACCAATAAAGAGCAGCAACTCGGTTTGACCGAGAAAGATGGCACTATGGCGCGTCTTGTCGCTGCCAACCTACAAATTGAAAGTAGCGCGAATGACTTACATAACCTAGCGCTTAAGGCGATTGATGATGCTGAGAGCAGCAGCGTTAATGTAGGTATTGCTGTGTTTATCTTTATCACGTTGCTGCTATCTATCATTACCTATTTGATCATCCGCAGTATTATCGCCCCGGTTGAGCGTATCACGCAGATCATTGCTCGTATCGAAGTGAGTAAAGATCTGACCTTGAGATGCGATGCATCAACGCAAGATGAACTTGGCGAAATTGCACAGCACTTCAATAGTATGGTGAGTAGCTTCCAGCAACTGATTGAGCAAGTGATAGAGTCGGTCGCGACAATTAACACCTCCTGTAAGCGCGTATCCGAAAATGCCATGCTTGCCTCTGAAGGCGTAGGTCAACAGCTCAATGAGACTGACATGGTTGCAACGGCGATCACTGAAATGGGCGCAACCATTGACGAAATTGCTAAAACAACTGAGTTAGCGGCATCAAAAGCGGGCCAGACCCACGATAATGCGCAAAGTGGCCAATTAGAAGTTGAGCAAACGATTCATAAAATCCAGTCACTTGCTGAGCAGCTCAATAGCTCGGCTGCGGTCGTTAATGAGCTGGAACGTGACAGCGAGACAATCGGTAGCGTGTTAGATGTGATCCGCGGTATTGCTGAGCAGACCAACCTCTTGGCCTTGAATGCGGCGATTGAAGCGGCGCGTGCGGGTGAGCAGGGCCGTGGTTTTGCCGTGGTTGCCGATGAGGTGCGTAACTTAGCGATGCGGACTCAATCGTCAACCCAAGAGATTGCGAACATTATTCAGACCTTACAGACGCGTACTCGCTCGATTGTGCAATTGATGGAATCGAGTCAAAAACAAGGTGTTGAGAGTGCGGAGCAAGCGGCGAGTGCCGGTGCGTTACTCAAGCTTATTAATACTGATGTGCGTAACATCATGGACATGAGTACTCAAATTGCCGCGGCGATTGAAGAGCAAAGCATGGTGGCGGCAGAAGTGAACAAGAACGTGGTGGTGATCCGCGATATCGCCGAAGAATCCTCCCATGCGGCAGATGCCAATGCGTCGGCATCGGATGAGCTGAAAGCGCAGGCTGAATTCTTATTCCGTGCGGTCAGTAATTTTAAAATCTAATATTTAAAAGCCAACTCTAATCTAATGAGCAGAAGCTAGCTTAGAAAATACACTAACAAAAACGCACTCCGAGGAGTGCGTTTTTATGTCTGAGTGATTAGCTCTGCAAGCTTAGTGATTCGTTAAAACAGCACACTGTGCATTGGAACCACTCAGATTAGTCAGAACGTTCAGTGACTATAATGATTGACAGAACTATTAGTGACGGAACATGGCAGAGATAGACTCTTCGTTGCTTACGCGACGAATTGCCTCAGCCAGTACCGCAGACATAGTTAACTGAGTCACTTTAGCCACTTTCAACATTTCTGGGCTTAAAGGAACAGTGTCAGTCACAATCACTTCATCAATCACTGAGTTAGCGATATTTTCAGCCGCTTTGCCAGAGAACACTGGGTGAGTTGCGTAAGCAAATACGCGGTTCGCACCATGTTCTTTTAAGGCTTCAGCCGCTTTACACAGAGTGCCGCCTGTGTCGATCATATCGTCAACGATAATGCAGTCACGACCTTGAACATCACCAATGATGTGCATAACTTGAGCAACGTTCGCTTGTGGGCGACGTTTATCAATGATCGCTAAATCAGAATCATCCAACAGTTTTGCTACTGCGCGAGCGCGAACAACACCACCGATGTCTGGAGAAACAACGACTGGATTATCTAAGTTCTTCGCTAACATATCTTCTAGCAGCACTGGGCTACCGAATACGTTATCAACAGGAACGTCGAAGAAACCTTGGATTTGCTCAGCGTGCAGGTCACAGGTCAGAACGCGGTCAACACCCACGCTAGACAGGAAATCGGCAACGACTTTTGCAGTAATCGGTACACGGGCGCTACGAACGCGACGGTCTTGACGAGCATAACCAAAGTAAGGAATAACGGCTGTGATACGGCCAGCAGATGCACGGCGCAGCGCGTCAACCATCACGATGAGTTCCATCAGGTTGTCGTTTGTCGGCGCGCAAGTGGATTGGATGATGAACACATCGGCACCACGTACATTTTCGTTAATTTGGACACTGATTTCACCATCGCTGAAACGACCAACCACTGCGTCTCCGAGTTTGCAAAATAGACGATCGGCTATCTTTTTAGCGAGACTGGGGGTGGCGTTCCCAGCAAAGAGCTTGATGTCGGGCACTGTATGAACCTCAGGCGTTTGCTTTATATTTTAGTGGCTAGAGTAACGACGATATAGGGACGGGAGGAACCCGAGGCGTTATCGTTAAGTGGTTACTCTAGAAGAAAGTAGTTTAAGGGTGACTGAGTCGCGTGATGAGCGGCGAAAGATTCATCCCTTGTGCAACAAATCCTTGCATTTCAGACGGTAATTTCGCCAAGGCTGCGAGAGCTTGCTGCTGTTGTGTGAATTCCCCGAACACGCATGCGCCTGTTCCTGTCATTCTCGACGGCGCATATTCTAGCAGCCAGCCTAATGCCTTGGCAACTTGAGGGTATTTAGAAACGACTAGTTTTTGACAATCATTTGCCCAAGGTTGGCTCATTAAGGTATCTATGGCCAGTTTCGGGGTATCACGCGGTAAAAGTGGATCTTGGAATACGTCTGCGGTGGAAACATGGGCATCGGGTGCTATGACTAAGTACCAAGGCTCACTCGGATTTACTGCTTGTAAGCGTTCACCCACACCTTCGGCAAAAGCGGCGAAACCATGAATAAAAACAGGAATATCGGCACCCAATTTAAGGCCGATTTTAGCCAATTCTTCGGTCGATAATTGGGTGTGCCATAACTTGTTCAATGCCACTAATGTGGTCGCTGCATCGGACGAGCCGCCGCCTAAACCGCCGCCCATGGGCAGGCGTTTATCCAGCCAGATCTCTGCGCCACCGTTAAAGCCCGTGGTTTGCTGTAATGATTTTGCGGCTCGCAGAATTAAGTTATCGCTGTCAGCGACAACGCCCGACATATTGGAGTGCAAAATCAGTTCAGGGGTTTCAGTGACCTTAAAATCGAGCATGTCGCAGCAATCGATAAACTGAAACAAGGTTTGCAGTTCGTGGTAACCGTCGGCGCGGCGGCCATTAATGTGTAAAAACAAGTTGAGCTTGGCTGGCGCAGGCCAATTGCGGGAAATTGCAGCGGGCATGTTAAGGTTGTTCTCCGACTAAGATCGCGGGCTTGCCAAGAGCTTGCCATTGATTCAGTTGTAGTTTGAGTTGTAAATCACCACGTTCAAGCTTTAATTGATGGGGCACACTGGCGCCGCTCTGGGATTGCCAACTTAAAAATGCGACCTGCCAAGGTGGCGGGGTTTGAGTATTGGTTAGCTGTTTAGGTTTGCCTTGGCTATCACGTGCGATGACCTGATCATTGGGGCCAACTTGGCCAGTGATCCACAAAGGTAAATCGGCCAAGGGGATGGACCAACCGCTGACACGCTCGAGTAAACGTTGGGCATTATCGTCGCGAAAGTCTTTGTCATCGATATGCAAATGGGCCGAGTTCGGGGTTGAGTTAAGCGTCAACACAGTCGTACCTAGCATAGTGGTGAGTGTCAGTTCGTCGCGATCTTCACTGTGGCGCCAGTAGATATTAGCGCTGAGCTTATCGTCAGGAGTTTTTATCGCCAGTTTACCCTGTAATTCCCAAGCGGTTGCTTGGCGCGCATCCGTGACTGTGATTGGGCTTAGGTCAGTCATCGGCGGCAAGGTTTCACACCCCGCCAGCAAGAGTAGGGCGCTTAAGGTAAAACAAGAGAAAATGGTTTTTGTGAGGCGCTTCAAATTATTCATCTATGACTGATATACCAAAGTCCTTATGATACGAGGGCTTGGAAAGAATACCAATGCCAAACGTAAAATTTCCATCGGCGGTCACTTAGATTTGTTCCTTCGGGGCAAATCCAGCCTTACCTATCATTGATAGAAAATTTAGGTAAGAAGTTAGACCTTTATTCGGTTTTGTTAAGCGTATTCTGTTTTTAGTTGGGCCGATTCAGTAGAATGCCCTTATTAAGAGAGTCGCCAAGAATCTAGAAAGAGTCAGATGAGCCTTGTAGCAATCGGTATTAACCATAAAACAGCCACGGTAGACCTGCGCGAGAAAGTTGCCTTCTCTCCGGACAAAATTCATGACGCTATGAAGAGTCTGGCCAGTCGTACACGCTCGGGTGAAGCCGTTATTGTCTCGACCTGTAATCGCACTGAGTTGTATTGCAACAACGGCGATGAGGCCGACATTATTGCGTGGCTTGAAGAATATCACGGCCTTGATCATAAGGACGTCGCGCCTTGTCTCTATAATTATCACGGTCAGGATGCCGTCAGGCATTTGATGCGTGTGGCCTCTGGGCTCGATTCGTTGATCTTGGGTGAGCCGCAAATTCTCGGCCAAGTAAAACAAGCATTTGTTAAGGCCAAAGAGGCTGGTACGGTTGCGCTAACCATAGATAGACTCTTTCAAAATACCTTTTCTGTCGCCAAAAAAGTCCGTACCGATACTGAAATCGGCGCCGCCGCAGTGTCTGTGGCATTTGCCGCGGTTAGCATGGCGAAACATATTTTCTCGTCGATATCGACCACGAAAGTGCTGTTGATTGGCGCGGGTGAAACCATAGAGTTGGTTGCTAAGCATCTTAAAGACAACGGCGTGGCGTCTATGGTCGTAGCAAACCGGACTCTTGAACGTGCCCAAGGCATGTGTGAAGAGTTTGGCGCAACAGCAATTACACTGGCACAGATACCAGATTATCTCCCAAAAGCCGATATCGTGATATCCTCTACCGCCAGCCCTCTGCCTATCCTAGGTAAAGGCATGGTCGAAAAAGCGCTAAAGCAGCGTCGCCATCAACCTATGTTATTGGTTGATATAGCAGTTCCCCGGGATATTGAGCCGGAAGTCGCCGATTTGGATGACGCGTTTCTGTATACAGTGGACGACCTGCATAGCATTATTGAACAGAATATGGCTTCTCGAAAAGAAGCCGCCGAGCAAGCTGAAGTAATTACTGAAGAACAATCTTTCCTATTTATGGATTGGATCCGTTCTTTAGAGTCGGTCGACAGTATTCGCGAGTATCGCAGCCAGAGCATGGCGGTAAAAGATGAGTTAGTGGAACGCGCCCTGAATAAATTAGCCCAGGGCTCAGACACTGAGCAGGTATTGATTGAACTAGCCAATCGCCTGACCAATAAACTTATCCACGCACCGACACAGGCCCTCACGGCAGCGAGTCGTCAGGGCGATTTGAATACTCTCGGTCAGTTAAGATCAGCGCTTGGATTAGATAAACACTAAGGTTAGCGAGTTAAATGAAGGAATCCGTTATCCGCAAGCTGGAAGGCTTGCTCGAGCGCAATGAAGAAGTCATGGCTTTGCTGGGTGATGCTAGCGTCATTTCGGATCAAGACAGGTTTCGCGCGTTATCGAAAGAATATGCCCAGTTAGAAGACGTTGTTGCTGGCTTTAAAGCCTATCAGCAAGCGCAGGCTGATCTCGATTCTGCCAAAGAAATGCTGGAAGAAGACGATGCTGAAATGCGTGAAATGGCGCAGGAAGAGATGAAAGCCGCTAAGGCCAAACTCGAGCATCTTGAAGATGAACTGCAAATTCTTTTACTGCCAAAAGATCCCGACGACGATAAAAACGCCTTCGTTGAGATCCGCGCAGGTGCAGGCGGTGATGAAGCCGCGATTTTCGCGGGCGATTTGTTCCGTATGTACAGCCGTTATGCCGAAGCAAATCGCTGGCAGATCGAAATCATGAGCTGTAACGAAGGTGAACATGGTGGCTTTAAAGAAGTGATCATGAAGGTGAGCGGTGAAGGTGTATACGGCAAACTTAAGTTTGAATCCGGCGGTCACCGCGTACAACGTGTGCCAGAAACCGAATCCCAAGGTCGTGTGCATACTTCTGCGGTGACTGTGGTTGTACTGCATGAAGTGCCTGAAGCTGAAGCGATTTCAATCAATCCTGCCGATCTGAAAGTTGATACTTTCCGCTCATCGGGTGCGGGTGGTCAGCACGTTAACAAAACTGATTCTGCCATTCGTATTACCCACATTCCAACAGGGATAGTGGTGGAATGCCAAGATCAACGTTCGCAACACAAGAACCGTGCCCAAGCCATGAGTGTACTGGCCGCACGTATTCAAGCTGTTGAAGACGAAAAACGCCGTAGCGCCGAAGAATCGACCCGTCGTAGTCTGGTTGCCAGTGGTGATCGCTCCGAACGTGTACGTACTTACAACTTCCCGCAAGGCCGCGTGAGCGAACATCGCATCAACTTGACTTTATATCGCTTGAACGAAGTGATGGAAGGCGATCTCGATGCCATTTTATTGCCTCTGATGCAAGAGCATCAAGCCGATCAGTTAGCCGCACTGGCTGACGAGCAGGGGTAGTTTTGTCAGATCAATCTAGCATAGCCGAAGCCCTGCAATGGGCTTATGTGCAGTTAGCATCAACCTCTGAATCCGCCCATCTGGATGCAGAGGTTTTGCTGTTATATTGCCTCAATAAAAGTCGCAGCTATTTATACACTTGGCCTGAAAAATCCCTGACGGTTGAGCAGTGGAAACGCTTCCAGCAAATGGTACAGAAACGTCAAAAGGGCATGCCTGTGGCACATATTGTTGGTGAGCGTGAATTTTGGTCGCTGCCTTTTATCGTTAACGACACGACTTTGATCCCGCGTCCTGACACGGAAATTCTGGTCGAAACCGCTTTGAACCTGCCGCTTTCAACCTATGCCAAAGTGCTCGACTTAGGTACTGGCACTGGGGCTATTGCGTTGGCGTTAGCGTCTGAGCGTGAGTCATGGCAAATCACCGCGGTCGATAAAGTCGATGATGCCGTGGCTTTGGCTATCGCGAACCGTGAGAATTTAAAGCTGCCGCAGGTCGACATTCTTCAAAGCGATTGGTTTAGCGCGGTAAAGTCGCGTGACTTTGACTTAATCGTCTCAAACCCACCTTATATTGATGAAGCAGACGAACATTTGCACCAAGGTGATGTGCGTTTCGAGCCCCAAAGCGCGTTAACCGCCGCCGAGGAAGGCTTTGCCGATCTTTACTATATTGCCAACACTGCTCGAGATTACTTAAAGCCTAACGGCTATATCCTGCTCGAACATGGTTTTGAACAGGCGGTAAGACTCAGAGCTAAGCTTATCGAACTGGGCTATGAAAATGTCGCCACAGTGCGAGACTTTGGCAGCAATGACAGATGCACTATGGGTAAATGGGCAGAATAACGCGTTGCTTTAAGTGAAGGTATTTACCCTGTTATACCGATTTATCGAACGCCATTGGTTATTGCCAATGGCGTTTTTGTTTTCTAAAGAGTCAGTTTAAGCAGATGTAAGGTTAAAATCGCCAACCTCAAACATTACAACACTTTCACCATAAAGAATTTACTGCCGGTTTCTGGGTAGGCTTGTTGTATCCACTGTACGCGATAGCCGTGGCGCTCATAGAAGGGCTTAGCTTGAAAATCTAAGGTATCGAGCAGGGCAAATTGGCAGCCGCGCGCTTTTGCTTGGCTTTCTGCCTCTAATAGCAAGCGCGTGCCGATTTTTTGGTGTCTTAGGGTACCATCGACCCACAGGTAATCAATTAACAACCAATTGCCGAAGGTTTTGCCGCTTATTCCCGCTAACAGTTTACCTTCGGTATCTTGTAATTTGAGGCCGAGATTTTTACGGCTAAGCCCTTGCCATTGGACTTGGTTGAACTCGATGATTTTTTGTTTTATGGCATCGGCGAACTCGGTTGATTCATCGTTAATTAAGCTTAAATTCATCGTCTATTCTCGTTTGATTTTTTATGTTGTTAGCTCTGACTATCAGGCTGATAGGCATTGGTATGCCGTCACGGATTAGGGTAAACTAGCGCCTTTGTCACTGACCATAAGTATCGTAATGGAAACTTTTTACAGTCTATATCCTGCGGTTAAACATCTGCATTTTACCTTTATCGCGTTGAGCGTGTTGCTGCTTACCGTGCGCTTTGTTCTGCATCTGCGCCAATCAGCTTTGATGGAGAAGAAACTGCTCAAGATAGCGCCCCATGTTATCGACACTTTCTTATTGCTGTCGGGTTTAACCCTGTGTTTTATGATCCAACAATTTCCTTTTGTGGATCCTTGGATGACCGAAAAAATCGGTGCTGTAGTTGCTTACATTGTCCTAGGTGCGATTGCCATAAAGGCAAACAGAAACAAGTTGTTCAAAGTATTTGCTTACTTAGGCGCGATAGGCTGGTTGGTTTATGCTGCTAAATTGGCTCATTTTAAACAAGCGGTCTTATTGGGTTAATGGGTAACTACACTCTGCAAGATGGCATTTCATTGCCCGAGTCGGCATTGGATGTAGGTGCGCACCTTGGATTTTCTAAACTAGAAGCCGCTAAATGGGCTTGGTTTGAAATGGCGGGAGCCGTATTAAGTCATTACTTGGTTGACCAACAACAGCGTTTTAATGCGCTGTTGCATTGGTTTTACGAGGATTTAGGCTTTTGTGTCCGCGATAATTACTTTAGTACTGAGGCAGCGGATTTAGGCACTTGCTTGATTAGCCGCCAAGGGAATAGCACTACGCTGGCAACTGTCTTGATGTTACTGGCGAAGCAGTTAGATCTTGAGCTTGAACCAATATTGCTACCCGGCAATACGGTGCTGCGTTGCAAGATTGCCGGTGAAGTGAGTTATCTGGACCCTTTGACGGGCAAGGAGCTCAGCCGTCACCAGTTGCATGTGCTAGTGCGCGGCGAGTTAGGCAATGCGGCCGAGCTTAAGGCGAGTTACTTAAAACCTGCAACGGTGAAAAAACTGCTGACGCGTATGCTGCATGAGCTAAAAGCCGGTTGCATAGTGTCGCATCAATTTGAGGCGGCGATGGAATGTTGCAGTCTCCTGTTGCAATGGCATAGCGATGATGTGCACCTCAATCGTGAGCGAGCCTTTATCGCGCAGCAGCTGGGTTGTATCAATGTGGCAGCTGCTGATTTGCAGCATTTTGTCGATAACAGCCCCCACGATCCCGTGATCGAAATCGTGAAGATGCAGCTCAAAGAATTAAACGAGCATGCCGAGATTTACCATTAAAGCAGAGCCTTTCGGGGCTCTTCTTATTTATCAACTGTTCAATCCAATCAGCAAAAATAATAATACTGGGCAGATGGAAGTTTGACCCAGGGACTTAAAGGTTAAGTCTCTAATAAAAATAAAATAATAACTGTATTAACAGGGAGAAATTAGCATGACAAGCACGGCCTTAGTGACGAACGATGCCACGGCGTTAGGGATACTCGCGACAATTCTAGGTTTTGTATTTTATACCAGCAGCAGTAGTCATCCTTTTTGGCAGAAGTTTTATCGTTTTATTCCCGCCCTTTTGTTGTGCTATTTCTTGCCATCATTATTGAATACCTTTGGGGTGATCGACGGTAATACCTCACAACTGTATTTTGTGGCGTCACGTTATTTACTGCCAGCGTGTTTAGTCTTATTAATTTTAAGCGTTGATTTAAAAGCTATTTTAAGTTTAGGGCCGAAAGCCTTAATCATGTTTTTAACCGGCACTGTCGGCATTGTCATCGGTGGCCCGATTGCTTTGCTATTAGTGTCTGTTATCGAGCCTTCTTTGATCGGGGTAGATGGTCCCGATGCAGTATGGCGCGGTATGACGACTTTAGCTGGAAGCTGGATTGGTGGCGGCGCAAACCAAGCGGCGATGAAAGAAATCTATGCGGTAGGTGGCAATATTTTCTCTGTGATGGTGACAGTCGATGTGATTGTCGCCAATATCTGGATGGCCGTGTTGCTATTTATGGCCTCAAAGGCGAAAGAAATCGATGCCAGAACGGGTGCCGATACCTCAGCAATTGAAGCGTTAAAAGAAAAAGTTGAAAAGTATCACGCTGAAAATGCACGCATTCCTAATCTGCGCGATCTTATGCTGATTGTCGCCGTTGGCTTTGGGATCACAGGTATCGCCCACATGGCCGCCGATTTTCTTGGGCCATTTTTTGAAGCGAACTACCCTTGGACCGAAGATTACAGCTTAACTTCTAAGTTTTTCTGGTTAGTGGTGATAGTCACAACCATTGGTTTGGCGATGTCCTTCAGCCCAGTACGCCATTTAGAGGCGGCGGGGGCATCGAAAGTGGCGTCGGCCTTCCTTTACATCCTAGTGGCGACGATTGGTCTGCATATGGATGTGAGTAAAGTGCTCGACACACCTTTGTACTTTTTAATCGGTATTGTGTGGATGATAGTGCATGCTGGCTTTATGTTATTGGTGGCTAAGTTGATAAAAGCGCCGCTGTTTTACATGGCCGTGGGTAGTCAAGCAAATGTCGGCGGTGCGGCATCTGCCCCTGTTGTTGCTGCGGCATTTCACCCCGCTTTAGCGCCTGTTGGTGTGTTGTTAGCCGTATTTGGTTATGCGTTAGGGACTTACATGGCGTGGCTCTGTGGTCAACTTTTACAGCTAGTTGCAGCATAGCGGTCTTAGCCCTATATTCAGTTCATCGCTGGGAAAGGTTCCAGCATTTTAGAGAGAAGTTGCGATGAGTAATAAAATCATAAACCTAGGTTCAATCGAGATTGCTAACGATAAACCTTTCGTGTTGTTTGGTGGCATGAACGTGCTTGAGTCTCGCGATCTCGCTATGTCGATTGCTGAAACCTACGCCGAAGTGACCCAAAAACTGGGTATTCCTTATGTGTTTAAGGCGTCCTTTGATAAGGCGAATCGCTCTTCAATCAACTCTTACCGTGGCCCTGGCATGGAAGAAGGTTTGAAGATTTTTGAAGAAATTAAAAAGACCTTTAACTTACCTTTGATCACTGACGTGCATGAAGTGCACCAGTGTGCGCCTGTTGCTGAAGTGGTTGATATCATTCAGTTGCCAGCATTCTTAGCCCGCCAGACTGATCTGGTTGTCGCTATGGCAAAAACCGGCGCTATCATCAACGTGAAGAAGCCACAGTTTTTAGCGCCGCACGAAATGCGCCATATCATCACTAAGTTTAATGAAGCGGGTAATGACGAGATCATCCTATGTGAACGTGGTTCAAGCTTTGGTTATAACAACTTAGTCGTTGATATGTTGGGCATGGATGAGATGAAGCAATCTGGCTACCCAGTGATTTTCGATGCGACCCATGCGCTGCAACGTCCTGGTGGCCGTGCCGATTCTGCTGGTGGACGTCGTGCACAGGCGACCGAGTTAGCGCGCAGCGGTATGGCGCTGGGTTTAGCGGGTCTATTCATTGAAGCCCATCCCGATCCTGATAACGCTAAGTGCGACGGCCCATGTGCCTTACCTTTGCATCAGTTAGAAAATTATCTGAAGCAGATGAAAGCGATTGACGATTTGGTTAAATCTTTCGAGCCAATCGATACCAGCAAGTAATCGCAAGCTAAGACTTAATGAATTAGTGACTTAATGATTTAATCCCAAAGCCTCGACTCGTTCGGGGCTTTTGTTTTTCAGCTGAAATAATCCGATGGCTATAACCCTGTAGCTATCTGAAACATTAATGTTTTATGATGAGGTTTGCCTAACCCTCGTCTTTATTGCCGACCTCATTCTTTACGGAATACCTTCATGTGGATCTTACTAACTTTGCTGGCGGCATTTATGCAGGCTTGGCGTAATGCGTTTCAAAGCCAGCTGAGTAAAGAGGTGAGTGTTGCGGGCGTGACCTTAGCGCGTTTTATTTGGGCTGGGCCCATTGCCGCCGTGTATCTGGTAGGTTTATATCTTTGGCAGGATGTCGGAGTCCCCGATTTTAGCGGCCGTTTTATCGGTTTTATCTTAGGCGCCTCGGCGATGCAAATCCTCGCGACGGGTTTGATGGTGAAACTGTTTAAGCTGCAGAATTTTGCTATTGGGGCTGGGCTGGCTAAGAGTGAAGCTGTGGTTGCGGCGATATTAGGCACAGTGTTTTTTGGCACTCATTTATCACCATTAGGTTGGTCGGGTGTATTACTGGGTGGTGTGGCGATTTTTCTGATGAGTGCCAAACAAGGCCTGCGAAGTCTGTCGCTCAATACAGCATTGATTGGTTTAGCCTGTGGTACTTCGTTTGCGCTGACATCGCTCTGGGTGCGGGAGGCGAGTTTGTGTTTGAATATCGGCTTCCCCCATAGCGCCGCTTGGGTGCTGTTATTCGTGATTAGTCTACAGACCTTAGTGTTAGTCAGTTATCTGTTACTTAAGGATAAATCCACACTGGCCGCGTTATGGCAGCGACCTAAGCTAACCTTACTCACTAGTACCGCCAGTTGTTTAGGTTCTATCGGCTGGTTTAGTGCTATGTCGTTGCAGGCTGTGCCTTATGTAAAAACCTTAGGTCAAGTTGAAGTCTTCTTTATGATCTTAATTGCCACCTTTTGGCTGAAGGAAAAAGTGAAGATAAAAGATATGCTTGGATTAATCCTTATTGCTATCGCCGCCATTTTAGTGATGTGGGAATAGTTTCAAACTCATTGATACCATGTCGATTTTTTATACTAGAATAAAATGCGATTTAGCCAGTTTATATCAAGCTGATATGAACTGAGATACAAACATATACATACCTTGCAGCTTAGATTTTGATACCATTTTTAACCGAGTGCTGTGCGAGTTAAGGAACTAAACAGAGAACTATGCGAAGAAAAATAGCAAAATTAAATCTGCCATTGTGGCAATGGCTGGCAGTGATATTGTTTCCCATTGGGGTTGCTGTGGTCGCAAGTTATCTCTTAGCACAGAATTTTTTGGAAGATAAAGCCAAAAGTATGGGGGCTATTTATGTCGGCCACATTGATACTTTGATCTCACATGCAAATGAGATAAACCATTATGCCTTGGCGCTGAAGGAGACTGAATGCAGAGAGTTATACAACTATATGTTGTTCCAACCTTACTTTCGCTCGGCTTTAATATTTGATCCGCAACGTTTTTATTGTTCATCTAAAAGAGGTGATATCGATGTTCCTTTAGGTAGACTTAGTACTACTGAAAATTTTGAAATATCTAGCCAGTTTATTGTTGGCAGCACGCCTTATATGCCTGAGGTACCAGCGATAGTGACATTAGACTGGGAACCGATATCTAAGCACGGCGCCGCTGTGATTATTGAAGGGCAATATTTATTAGACTCCTTTGCACAGCCCAATGTGTTTCCCAGCGCAGTGATCAATGTCGCTTTATCTATAAATGGTAAAACGATTCCTGAGTCACCCGAATTTAAACAAAATGAGGTGATGACGCTCGATTCTGATAAGCACAATTTTTCAGTGTTATTAGCAATGTCACCTGCCTTTTTCTGGCATTTCTTCTGGATATTTTTGGCCATTTCTTTGCCCGTTAGCATAGTCTTGATTACGGGTACTATCCTATTTGTGCTCTATTCAAGGGTTACTCGCCATTCCCTTGCCGATGACATTCGCAGTGGGATAGAAAACGAAGAGTTTTTCTTAGTTTATCAGCCTGTGATTTGTGCCGAGGATGGTAAGGTCAAAGGCGTTGAAGCATTAGTGCGTTGGCAGCATCCTCAAATGGGCTTAGTGCGGCCTGATTTGTTTATTCCCATTGCCGAAGAGGGCAAGTTAATTGTCCCATTGACCAACTATATTTTTGAGCGGGCATTAAAAGATTTTGCCGATATGAAGGTCGAACCGGGCTTTAGAGTTGCGTTTAACGTGGCGCCAGAACACTTTACGCAGGATGATATCGAGTCGAAATTTATTCATCTGCGGGATTCCCTGGAGCGTATTGGCGTTAAGCCCTTGATTGAAATCACCGAACGGCAATTGTTAACGCCGGATATTTGCCAGTGTATTGAAAGCTTGCGACAGTTAGGAATTCTTGTGGCAATCGATGACTTTGGTACTGGGCAAACCACTTTATCCCTGCTGCAAACGATGCCGTTAGACTATCTGAAAATTGATAAATGCTTTATCGATACCATAGGGCAAGATTCTGTCACTTCCCATGTGCTCGATACTATTATCGAGCTCTCCCACAAGATGAACTATATCGTGGTGGCAGAGGGGGTTGAGACGCAGGAGCAGGCGGATTATTTAACCAGTCGCCAAGTGCATTTTCTGCAAGGGTATCTCTTTGCTAAGCCGATGAAACTCGCTGATTTAAAGCTATGGTTAGTCGAGCATTTTAAACGTTAGCATCATAAAATCAGTCAGCAATAAGGGCACTTAGGTGCCCTTATTGCTGTTCAAGCGTTATAGCTAAAAGTGCGTGCTAAAGGCTTTGGTTTAAGCCTCTGGTTGAAAGCTTAGCGTTAAAGTCTCTTTTTAAAGTTTCTGGTTAACAGCTCTGGCTAGAGGCTTAATCAAAGACTATAGCCAGTTTCTTCATGTTCCGATAAATCTAAGCCGTTAACTTCTTGTTCTGTGCTGACACGAAGGCCGCCAAGTAGTTTACGGATGATCACGAACAGTAACCAAGTGACCACAGCTGTATAAGTGAATGTTGCCGCGACCCCGATAATCTGTACCCCAAGTTGGTCTATCATGGTTTCGTTCACGGCCGCAAAACCGTAGCCGCTAAAGACGCCTAATTGGGTCGAGCTAAACACACCGGCCAAAAGGGTTCCGAGAATACCGCCGACCCCGTGCACGGGGAAAACGTCTAAGGAGTCATCGATCTTAAGTTTCTGTTTGATATAAACCGTTGAGTAAAAACACACGATCCCGCCGAGTAAACCAATTACTAAGGCACCCGCTGGGCCAACATAACCAGACGCCGGCGTGATAGTGCCTAAGCCTGCTACCATGCCTGTGACTATGCCAAGGGCGCTGGGTTTGCCAAACTTAATCCACTCGATTGCTGCCCAAGTCATCGCGCCCATAGAAGCGGCGAGATGAGTTGCTAGAATCGCCATGGCTGCAGTGCCATTGGCGCCAAGCGCGCTACCACCATTAAAACCGAACCAACCGACCCACAGCATGCCCGCACCTGTGACTGTCATGGTGAGGTTGTGTGGCATAATCGCTGAGTTTAAAAATCCCTTGCGCGGACCTAGTACTTTAGCGGCCACGAGTGCTGCAACCCCGGCGGTAATATGTACTACGGTTCCGCCCGCGAAATCATATAGTCCTAGCTGGGCTAACCAGCCTCCGCCCCACACCCAGTGGGTGATCGGCGCATAAACCAATAATAACCAAGCCCCTGAAAAGATGAGCACAGCTGAGAATTTCATTCGCTCGGCAAAGCCACCGATGATTAAAGCTGGCGTTATGATGGCAAAGGTCATTTGAAATAGCATAAACAGGGGCTCAGGAATATCCCCGCTGAGACTATCTCGGCCAATGCCAGACAGTAATGCTTTATTTAAGCCACCGATAAATCCATTGCCCGCATCGAAGGCGAGCGAATAACCTATGGCAAACCATAAAACTGAGACAAGGGCGGCGATAGAGAAGCATTGCATCAATATCGAGAGTACGTTTTTACTGCGTACTAAACCGCCGTAAAATAAGGCTAATCCGGGTAAGGTCATCAACAACACCAGCGCGGATGAGCTTAAGATCCACGCAGTATTCGCGGCGCTGAACTGACCCTCATCGGCGACAGCATTGGTCGCCAACATACTGAATAATATCAATAGATATTTAAAACTAAGTCTGAAGTTCGCTAGTATCATAGGGCATCCACTCCTTCTTCCGAAGTGCGAATGCGCACGACTTGTTGGAGTTCGGTCACAAAGATTTTGCCATCGCCCACTTTGCCTGTATGGGCCGCGGCAATAATGGCTTCGATAACGGCTTCTTCTTGATCGGAGTGAATGGCGACTTCGAGCTTCATCTTAGGCAAAAAGTCCACTGCGTATTCGGCGCCACGATACAATTCTGTATGGCCCTTTTGGCGGCCAAAGCCGCGCACTTCAGTGACAGTCATGCCATGGACGTTGAGCTGAGTTAAGGCTTCACGTACATCGTCTAATTTGAACGGTTTAATGATTGCGGTGACCAGTTTCAATTTTCTCTCCAACAAACTTCAGACTCAATTTATTGGAATAAAGCAGGAATCAGGCCATATAAACAAAGCATTTATTATCATTGCGTTAACATTCAGTCGCACCGAAATAGCATCAAGAATTGATGCAAAACGGTGCAAAACAGAATCAAATCGCCCTGATTTGGTGCGTTTTATTGGTGCAAGATGAGTTCTGCTGGCAAGTATCAGTGCAGATAGTGTCGAGTGGATATAAAGCGAGGGGAGTCAGCGTTTTAATACGCTGCATGAGTGCGGGAAATTAAATCGCGATTTACAGGTTATCCTTATTAATCAATTTATTGCCTTTAACTTAACTAGGCTGGTTGTGCTCGCTTAAACTGCTAGCTGTTTGACTCGCGCCCAAAGCTCGGCATTGACTGGCGCACTTAAACCGTGCGCTTGTGCACGCTCACAGATATAGCCGTTAATTTGGTCTATCTCGGTTCGCCTTTGATGCGCAATATCTTGGTGCATCGACGAGAAGTTCCCCGCAGTGAGGCGGATCACTTGGTAGACCCTGTCGTGCAAAAATGATTGATCAAGCGACACGCCATCATGTGCGGCAACCATGACCAACTCATCGAGAATACCCTTAATCATTTCACTAAAATCTGGCTCAGCTAGTTTGCCATTGGGGCATTGATATAGCGCCGTGAGCGGATTGATGGCGGCATTGACTGCGAGTTTTTGCCACAGGCAAGGCACAATCGCATCGACCCATTCACTGCTCGGAATGGCAGCCAGCAAAGCGTTGCGATAATGCTCCGTCAGTTCAGCGCCTGTGAAATGCCCCAGCTGAGTCAGCCCTTGTCCGGTTTGCTTAATCAGCCAAGGGGCTTGGCGTAACACCCCTTGGGACGTTGTCCCTAGGCTTAGCCCTCTGCCATTGGCTTGCGCATTAATCAGCGGTGCCAGCGCTAAATGAGGTCCCATGCCATTGTGTAATAACAAAATATGGCATTGGCTAGGCAGTTGCTTGAGCAAGGGAGAGAGCGCATTGAGCACTTGATAGGCTTTAACGCAGACAATCACCAGACGGATATTGTCGAGCGCATCGGCAGTTAAGATAGGCACCGAATACGGGATAGCTTGTATCTGTTGATGGTCATCTGCAGACGCTAATGGGGTGAAACTCAGTACTTGCTGGCCAGATTCGAGGGCATTACGGCCGATAAAACCGACATTCATGCCCGCAACTGTCAATTGGCGACAGATCAGTTGCCCAACGGCACCTGCACCTAAAATGGCAATATCCACAGCATGAGTCATATTCGCAGCCTTAAGGTTTCTGTATCAGTGCCAATTGAAAGCGTTCGGATTAATCTTCCCGCAACTGCGCCGCACGGAAGTATTTGCCATAGGCCCAATTACAAAAGTAGAACAGCGCTATGCCCGCAAAGTCGGCAATGACATCCGCCACAGAGGCGCTACGGTAGGGTAAACGCGATTGCACTAGCTCAATTAAAATGGCATAGCTTGCCAATGTGAGCGATAGCCAATACCACTTAGGTTTGAAAGCGAGGTAGGAGAGATAGGAGAGGCAAAAAAAGCTCCCAAGATGGCCTACCTTGTCGATATTCGGAATACTTTGCGAATAGGTTGGTCTGGAAAATACCAGATAACTGATCACGACAAAGGCTACGGCTAAAGGCAGCTTAAATAGGGTATTTTTAGTTATCACAAATATGTTTGCATTAGCTTAGAGTGGGGCAATGATAGGAAAATCCACCACTAAAGTCATCCATGATTACGCTTTTATTCTAGGCTTTACCTTCAACTTAGGCCTGTGTGTGGGTAAACTAGCTGCATATTAATTTGATATGGGACATAAAAACTATGCCTTCAATGGATATTGTGTCAGAAGTGAATGAAGTTGAACTGCGTAATGCGGTTGATAATACTAAGCGTGAGCTGGCGACACGTTTCGATTTTCGCGGTAAAACGGCTGACGTGGAATATAAGGATCATGTGGTCACGTTAACCGCTGAAGATGACTTCCAATGCCAACAATTAGTGGACATTTTACGTATGCAACTGAGCAAACGTAATGTGGATCCGTCTTCGATGGAAGTCGATGAGAAAGCCATCCACAGCGGTAAAACCTTCTCCCTAAAAGTGAAGTTTAAAGAAGGTATAGAAACCTTAATCGCTAAAAAACTGGTCAAGCTAATTAAAGACAGCAAACTTAAAGTGCAAGCGTCTATTCAGGGCGAGAAAGTACGAGTTACAGGTAAAAAACGTGACGATTTACAAGCTGTCATGGCGTTGGCACGTGAATCTGAGTTAGGCCAGCCTTTCCAATTTGATAACTTTAAAGATTAATCGAGCAGAATTGGTTTAACGTGATGCAGTATCGCGTTAGCCATTTCGTCTTTAAATGTAAAGCCCTCACACTAAGGTGTGAGGGCTTTTTTATATTGATGGCATAAGTGCTATGAGACCTTAATCCGATTTTGCTGGTGCACTTTTTGACGAATCATCCATTAATGATGTGCTGGGGTGCGGTGCATACTTGTTGACTAAGATAACCAAAAACAACACAGGAAAACCAATCACACTGGCGGCGACAAAGAAGTTCACATAGCCAAATGCGTCGACATAAGCCCCCGAGAAGCCCGCGATAAATTTAGGGAACAGCAGCATAATCGAAGACAGTAAGGCATATTGCGTTGCACTGTAGCCGCTGCTGGTGAGACTCGATAGATAGGCGATAAAAGCCGCCGTGGCGATTCCGGCACTAAAGTTGTCTACGGAAATGGCAAAGGTTAAAAAGGGTACGTTGTAGCCAATCACTGCCTGCCACGCGAATAACAGATTGGTTACGGCAACCAACAAAGCGCCAAGGAAAAGGATCTTCATCGTGCCATAACGCGCTAACAAAACACCGCCGAAGGCTGCGCCGACTAAGGTCATGATCAGGCCATAGATCTTACTCAAATAGGCAATTTCTTCCTTAGTGAAGCCCATATCCACATAAAAGACGTTCGCCATAATGCCCATCACAATATCTGAGATCCGGTAGCAAGAAATCAGCAATAGGATGAGGATAGCGCTGCGGCCATAGCGTTTGAAAAAGTCGATAAAAGGCAAAATACTGGCCGTGTATACCCATGACATGCCAGCGGCGATAACTCTTGGATAAGTGGCGCTTAAGCGTTGCTTTAAGGCTAATTCGGTGGCATCGGCGGCGCGGGTATCGACTTCGGGCTCACGGCTAAAAAGTGTGGTCAAAATCCCCACGGACATTAATCCCGCCATAATCAGATAAGAGGTTTGCCAGGCGACTAAGTTGTATGCTGTGTTACCGGGTTCGACCCAAGCCGCTATGGTGAGTGCACCTGCGGTGGCGATAATCATGGCGCTGCGGTAACCCACTTGATAGGCGGCGGCTAATGCGGCTTGCATCTTTTCTGGGGCGGATTCAATTCGAAAGGCATCAATCACAATATCTTGGGTGGCGGAAGCAAAGGCGACCATTAACGCGAACAGTGCCAAGCGTTCGAGATCCTTGAGCGGATCGCTGAACGACATACCTAAGATAGCCCCCACCAATAACAGCTGAGCGAACAACATCCAGCTGCGGCGTCGGCCTAGAAAGCGAGTTAACAGTGGTATCGAGAGTCGATCGACTAAAGGCGACCAAGCCCATTTAAACGCATAGGCCAAGGCTATCCAGCTGAAATAACCGATTGAAGTGCGATCAACACCGGCTTCACGCAACCAAAAGGATAGCGTTGAAAATACCAGCATTAATGGTAGACCAGCGGAAAAACCCAGTAATAACAGGATCAAAACCCGCTTGTGATAATAGACACTGAGCGCATCGAGTGTACGTTGAATAAAACCTGTTGCGGACATAGGTATGAGTCTAAGTGTTTAATCCGCCTAGCTTACGGGTAAGGTGCCATAGGGTTCAAGGGCTAATGGCATTCCTTTTGTATAAGGCTCTCGTTTGGCGCATTTTGGTGATTGAATATGGCTTAAGCGTTAATCTTCTGTTGCTAAGCGTTTACAGCGGTTTTTATCGTCAGCATTAATTGTCGGCATTGATTGCCTGTATTAATACCTTGAGTAAAAGAGATCACAAAAATGAAGGGGGAGGAATTAATTGCGCGATAAAAAAGGCCCTGATAACAGGGCCATTTTCTATCGATAGGAATGCTGAACTTAAGGTCTTATCCCGACGCATCCCTGCGGCACTCGGCCGCCTAAACTCAAATAGTCACAGCAATCATTTACTTGCTTACGCAGATATTGATTACCGCGGATCACACAGTCAGGCCACCTGTTAAAGCTGTGGAGCAAGTGCCAAAACACTTTTTCAGTTTCCGTTTGCGCTTCGCCAGTCGAATTCAATTGTTGCCATTCTTCTAACGTGTCCCATAAGTAAAGTTGCACTTCATGGAAGTCGAGTTCTTCACTCAAAAACGCTTTTCCATAAAAGGCGAGTTGGGGCGCTTTATTATCGATGAACTCAGTTGCCGTCATCGTTTGCCTCCTTTCTGTTTGCTGTAACAGTATAGATGCAAAATTAGCGCTTTTGCTCGAAATTATTTTTGGATTACTGTTTAGGTAATAACTTAGCGGTTTTCAATACTATAGGTGTCACAGGGACGTCAGGCCAATTGAGCTTAGTATTCGTGCCTGTCTCAACGACAGCCATGGCTTCGAGGACAGTTTTACCTTCAATCACTTCACCAAATACGGCATAACCCCAACGGCGTTTGGATGGGTCGAGCTTAGTATTGTCGGCCACGTTGAAGTAGAACTGGCGCGTGGCTGAGTGCGGCTCGTTTTCCCGCGCCATGGCGATAGTGCCTATGCTGTTGGTGAGACCATTTCCTGATTCGTTGATTATCGGCTTGCCGTCTGGCAACTCTTCATACCTAGGGGTGAGTCCACCGCCTTGCACCACAAAGTCACTGATCACACGGTGAAATATCGTGTTGTCGTATTCGCCTTTGACGACATAAGTTAAAAAGTTATCGACAGTGATAGGTGCGCGTGTCCTATCTAGCTCGACCACTATTTTGCCTAAGCTAGTGTCAAACTCGACTCTGGGATACAAGGTATCTGCCTGAATGTCGAGTGCGAGGCTATTGTGACTCATAAAGAGAAATAAGAGGGCTGATATCCAACGGAGCATATTGATTTCCTTATAATAAACTGACGCTGTTATTGTTGTAGAAACTGATTAAGCTCAGGATCATTGAGAATTTCACCTGTGAGTTGGCCGAGTAATTTATTCATATCCAGCTCTAAGGTCGCAAAATCGGGCGTTAAAGGGCCTTTCAAGGTGCCTTTTGCCTTATAACGTTTAACCAGTTCTTGGGTTGAGTTTTTGGCTTGCACTGCGATTAACACACTGTGTTTTGCCTCATAGCCAAAAGTCTTTTTAGTGACATCCATTTGCAATTCTTCTAATTGAATTTGCACTGAATTAGTCGCGCTAGGATCGATTTGATAACCCGCTTGGCTAAAGCCGGCGCGGAATACTTCATCGAGCAGCAATTTAGGCGGTTCACTCGGGCCGACCAAACGTGTTTTTGTCCCTTCTTCAATAAAGCGCGCCACGTAATCGACGGTGCGTGTATCTACGGTTTCAAGAGAGATAGGAACACGTTGTGCAGTTTGTTGGCTGATATTGGGCACTTGGGGACTGAAAGCCATATGAGTCGGATTTTGGCTGGCACAGCCCGCGAACAGCAGGGGAAAAGTCAAAGTCAGTAATAGCCGTTTCATGGGATCTCTCGTACAAGTAAAAGTGGCTACAGCATACCAGAAATCACTTTTGATGCCACAGAACACCTCGATTCAGTTGGAGTACAGCTTTTAGTGATAATATCCAGCGTTCACTATGGGTTAGTTCATTTCTTTAGGTGCAAAATATGCCAAAACTGTCGTTAATTTCGTTCATTGTGGGCCTGACACTGGCGTCAAGCATCATGAGCACCAATGCATTCGCGGGGGATTCTGCCCATATACTCGGCGGCAGTTTAGGTTACGGTAGCCAAGAGTTTGAAACTAAGAATGGTAAATATGATGCCGGTGACACCCTGAGTGGCGACTTATATTACCGTTATATGCTCAACGAGAATTTTGGGGTTGAAGCGGGTTATTTAACGGGGACGGGTGGAGTGGCGAGTGCACTTATTAGTGGTATCAGTGAAATCAAAGATTTACATTACCAAGGTATCAGAACCACTGCTTATGGCGAATATGCGTTGTCTCGTGGTAATAGTCTGTACGCCAAGCTCGGCGCCGCTTATACCAAAGTGAGTTATGAGATGGATAAGCAAGAGATGGATTCGGATGATGTAGGATTTTACGGCGCTGTAGGTTGGCAATATCGTTTTCGCTCTGGCTTTGGACTCAATCTTGAGTACCAATATGTGCCAATGAAAGAGTTAGAGCTGCAAGGGGTCAACTTTGGCGTGAGTTATCGATTCTAACTCGCAAATATTATCAATTAGCCTCAATTAAGCGCCCTTGGCGCTTTTTTCGTTTTAGAACCTTGGATATTAGAGCTGTAAACAGAATACTCGCCCGCAACAAAGTGACAACATTTTAGCCTTGCACTCTTTTAATGCAAAGGGGGACAGGTTAGAGTAAAAATTCGATGTTTAGAATGAGAGAGCACAAATGCTCCCGCGTCCTTTCTGTAAGGCTTAGTCATGTTAACGATAGCAACGCAAATCGCCCCAGATAGCCTGATCAATCCCAAGGGCTTACCCCATTTCGGCCATTTTGATGGCATAGTTAAAACCTTAGGTTTAGTGGACTTTGCTTACTTCGATACTATGGATAAACCCGCTTCAGCGTGGGCCAAGCATTTCGATTATAAACAATTTCAGTTTGTCTCTTTGGTCACACCGCGTTATGTCCTTGGTATCGCACTTGCCGATATTGCTTACGTCGGCAGTGCGTTTTGTTATTTATACGACATAAAAACCAACACTCTCACTCAGCTTGATTGGCTAAAACCTTTAAGATTTGGCTATCAAATGACGCCATCACCCGCTGAGGGTAAAAGTCGTATTGGCCGTAAAGGGGCGCAGTTAAGCTTTGAGATTGTAGAGGGCGGTTGGCGGTTAATGATTGATACTAAAAATATTCAAGCCGATGTGACTTTGCACTCAGCACCCTTAAGTTTGCCTATGGCCATGTGTAGTCCTACTGGATATAACGGCTGGACTTACACACAAAAGCATAATGGTTTGACGGTTAAAGGTAGTTTGACTGTAGCCCATGAGCCGCAGCCGCTGAATCACGCTTTAGCTGGTTATGATTTTTCGGCGGGTTACATGCGCCGCGATACGAGTTGGCGCTGGGCGTCGATCAACGCGCGGATCCATGAGGGCATTATGGGGCTTAATTTAGCTGCGGGCGTCAATGAAACCGGCGCTACTGAAAATGTCTTTTGGATTAATGGCGAGCGTCATTTACTCGGACCAGTGCAGTTTGAATTTGATCGTCACGCCACGCTCGGCGCCGAAGTCTGGCGAGTTTACAGTCAAAATGGCCAAGTGGATCTACAGTTTGCAGCGCGTAATTGCCGCAGTGAAAAGCGTAATTTGCTCTTGCTTAAGAGCAATTTTCGCCAATTCATCGGTCATTTCAGCGGCACGATTACCGATAATCAAGGGCGCAGTTACCAGTTGAATAATGTGCTGGGACTTGCCGAAGATCACTATGCCCGCTGGTAACCGAATGCAGGTCGTCAAACGCGACTAATCGACCACTTTTGTCTGTGTTGTTGCGTTTAATGCGGATTATAAAATTCGCTCAGAATCGATATAAAAAACACTAAAAATAATCATAAAACAACAAGAGAACAGGACGACCTTATATGGATATCGCCTCGCTGATCCAGCACCCCGAAGTGTTACTGCTCGTGCTCGCGCCGTTGTTTTTCGTGTGTATTTTGCTGGAATGGTATTTTGGCGATAAAAGACAAAAGCTACCGTTAACTGCACGCTATCGCGGCCAAGAAGTGCTGTGTAATTTCAGCCTCGCGGCCATGCATCAAGGCGCCGATCTACTCACTGGCTTGTTGATCGCTAAGCTGTATCTGGCGATGTTTGGTTGGAAGTTATTCGATATTGAAATGGGCCCATTAAGCTTTATTGCTTTGATGATCGCGCAGGACTTTTGTTATTATTGGTTCCACAGGGCGAGCCATAGAGTGCGCTGGATGTGGGCGGCTCACGTGGTGCACCATAGCTCTGAGAATATGAATTTTAGCACTGCGTTTCGCCAGAGTTTAATGTATCCGTTTGCGGGCATGTGGGTGTTTTGGTTGCCGCTGGTGGTCATAGGTTTCGACCCAAACTGGGTGGTGTTTGTGGTATTACTCAATCTGGGATTGCAATTTTTTGTGCATACCCAAGCGATTAAATCACTCGGACCGCTGGAATGGGTCTTCAATACGCCGTCACATCACAGGGTGCACCACGGTCGTAATCCCCAATATATAGATAAAAACTATGCGGGTGTGCTGATTATTTGGGACAAGCTGTTTGGCACTTTTGAGCCCGAAGTGGAGACAGTGATCTACGGTATCACTAAGCCTGTGAATAGTTTTAATCCCCTTAAAGTGACGTTTAGCGAATGGCGAGACATGTTTGCTGAGGTTACCGCGGCAGGCTTGAGTGTTAAACAACGCTTACGTATCTTGTTTGCTCCGCCTAACAGCAGTTTAAAAAGTGAGGAATAACAATCCACTGTATTTTCCAAGTTAAATAGCGCAAATGGCTAATAGAGTCTTGAATTTAGCCTTGCTAGCCTATATTCCCTTTTTTGCCAGTATTTTGGTGTAAAAATGTACAACATCATACTTTGGTGGTACTTTTTGGGGGAAGGCATTTAACTTGGGAGGACTTATCATGATGGATGAACCTCGATTATCCGCGGAGGAGCTTGCTTGTTTTAGTGAACTTTTTTCGCCGACTCGTGTGGGCACTGCCTTGACCAACGATCCCCTAGTCAATCATGTACTCACAGTCACAACTGAAGTGCCGCAAGTTATCGCTTCGATTTTGGGTAAGGCAAAACTCACGTTATTGGCCGAAGTCGGGCCCTATAAACTCTGGTTTCCGCTACTGATGAAAGTGGATGACTTTGGACAGTTTCAACCTACTTTAGGTGTGCCTGAAGTGCTCGATGCCTCGGGAGTGGAACGCAGTTGGCGGTTAACCCAAGCCGATGACGTGTGGATATTCGACCACGACCAAGGTGAGCAATGGTCTGTTGTCTCGTTATCCAGTTCTGGTATGGCTATTCGCGCTAAATCACAGCAGCAATTTAAGCAATTGCTAGGCAGTAAAGAGCTGCAATTACAATTGCCTAATGGCGAGACTTTACGTATCGATATTGAGCCTATCCGTAGTGAGAAAGGTTTGGCCTTTGTTAAGTTTCAGGCCGAAACCGAAGAACGTGAAGCGTTACGTCAATTCTTATTTAGTCGTCACCGTAGCCAGCACGCTCAACTCTATCGAGACTTACGTTAGTACCTGCATTGCAACAGTTTTCGGCCTTGTGTTAGTTTTCCTGTTATCTAAAAATCTCAGTTCTGCAACTCGAATGTGAAATCCACGGATTTAAAAACTGTCATTTGCGATTGCAGTGCTTTTCCCCGATTGTTACCTGCCAATCTGTCGCCCGATGGATTAGAATGGCATTGAATTCAAAACATCAGAGCGAGCGGTATGCACGTACATATTTTAGGAATTTGTGGAACCTTCATGGGTGGTCTAGCGTTATTGGCTAGGGCAAAAGGGCACAGAGTGACGGGCTCGGATGCCAATGTCTATCCTCCAATGAGCACGCAACTAGAGGACCAAGGCATTGAGCTTATTCAAGGTTTTGATCCCAGCCAGCTGGGTGAAGCAGGGCATTATCCTGACTTAGTTGTCATTGGTAATGCCATGAGCCGTGGTAATCCTTGCGTGGAAGCCGTGTTGAACATTGGCATCCCTTATACCTCTGGCCCGCAGTTTTTAGCCGATCATATTTTGCCTGAGCGTTGGGTACTGGCAGTGTCTGGTACTCACGGTAAAACCTCGACTTCTAGTATGTTAGCTTGGATTTTAGATGATTGCGGTTATGAGCCTGGGTTCTTAATCGGTGGCGTACCGCAAAACTTTGGTGTGTCGGCGCGTTTAGGCAAGACGGCTTTTTTTGTGGTTGAGGCCGATGAATACGACAGTGCCTTCTTCGATAAACGTTCGAAATTCGTGCATTATCATCCACGTACCTTAGTGATCAACAATCTTGAGTTCGATCATGCCGATATTTTTGCCGATCTGGCCGCGATTCAAAAACAGTTTAATCATTTAGTTCGCACTGTACCTGGCGAAGGAAAGATCGTTTGGCCCGCCGATTCCCATGCTGTTAAGCAGACGATTGATATGGGTTGCTGGAGCGAGCAAGAAACCTATCATTTAGCCGAATCTGCCAACGGTTGGTATGGCAAAGCCTTAAGTGATGATTGCCATCGCTTTGAAGTGTTTTTTGATGGTGAGTCCCAAGGCATTCTCGAATGGGATTTGATTGGTCAGCACAATATTGAAAACGCCATGATGGCCATTGCTGCTGCGCGTCACGTGGGCGTTAAGCCGAGTGCTGCAATTGAAGCCTTAGCTAAGTTTATGCCACCTAAACGTCGACTCGAATTACTCGGAACCGTTAACGGCGTGAGCGTTTACGACGACTTTGCCCACCATCCAACGGCGATTGCGACCACGTTAAAAGGCATGCGGGCTAAGGTCGGTCAGAGCAAGATTACTGTGGTACTCGAGCCGCGCTCAAATACCATGAAGAGCGGTGTCCATAAAGACACTTTAGCTTTTTCTATGATGCAAGCCGACGAAGCCTTTTTATATCAAGCCGATACCATCGACTGGAATATGAAAGAAGCCATGGAAGTGGCGGTGATCCCTGTGACTGTGTTACATCAAATTGATGATGTGGTCGCCAAAGTAACGGCAACGGCCAAAGCGGGCGACACCATAGTGGTTATGAGTAATGGCGGTTTTGGCGGGTTACATAAGAAGCTGCTGGCCGCATTAGAGCAGCGTTCAACTGTAGAGTTGGTTTAAGATGAGCTACACAAAGTCGACAAAGGCAATTAGCTTAGCTTGGACGGGCGCCTCGGGCGCCCCCTATGGCCTTAAGTTGCTCGAGTGTCTGTTGGTATCGGGTTATCAAGTGTTTTTGATGATTTCCAGTGCCGCTCGCGTAGTATTAGCGACTGAACACGGTTTGCAGTTAAGCGCCAACAGCGACAAAGCCCATGCCCAGCTGTTGGCTTTGCTGCACGAAAAAGGCGTGATTATCACTGGCGAGTTAGTGGTGTTAGGCAAAGATGAGTGGTTTTCACCGCCCGCATCGGGCAGCGCCGCACCTAAACAAATGGTGATTTGCCCTTGCTCGACGGGGACGTTAGCGGCAGTGGCTACAGGAATGAGTAATAATTTACTCGAACGCGCCGCCGATGTGGTGATTAAAGAGCGCGGCCAACTTATCCTAGTGCCGAGGGAAACTCCTTTTAGTGCCATACACTTAGAGCATATGTTGAGCCTTTCTCGCCTCGGCGCGACCATTATGCCCGCCGCCCCCGGTTTTTATCACAATCCCAAATCGGTTGAAGATCTGGTAGACTTCATGGTCGCTCGAATTCTCGATCATTTGGGCGTTGACCATGCATTAACGAGTCGCTGGGGTTATGACAAACAGTCTAACCGCGACCTCGACAATTGAGACTTATATGAAACACACCACCGAAGTGATGATCTCTGCGGAAGAGATAAGCCAGAAATTGGATCAAATGGCCGAGCTAATCAATGCCCATTATGCCCACAGCGAACGTCTGCTGATGGTAGGCTTGTTAAAAGGCTCAGTGGTCTTTATGGCTGACCTGTGTCGCCGAATTAAAGGCCATGTTGAAATCGATTTTATGTCGGTTTCCAGTTATGGCAATGCTATGACCAGCTCACGGGATGTGAAAGTGCTGAAAGATGTGCAATCAGATATCGCCGGTCGCGATGTATTGATTGTGGAAGACTTGATTGACTCAGGTAACACTTTAAGCAAAGTGCGCGAGATGCTGTTACTGCGCGAGCCTAAGAGCCTTGCACTGTGCACCCTGCTGGATAAACCTGAACGTCGTGAAGTGGATGTGAAGGTCGATTTTATCGGTTTCACTATCCCTGATGAGTTTATCGTGGGTTATGGTATTGATTATGCAGAGCAATATCGCAATCTACCTTACATCGCGAAAGTCGTGCCACTCGATTAAGTGTCCGATACCGTTTAAAACTCCCGCAACAGGCGGGAGTTTTGCTTTTTACGGTTATATAAAAAATAGTATAAATAATTGAACCATTAAAGATTGGTTTTTCAATCGATTAGCTAATTTTTTGCTTTAGTTCTGCAACCCATCATTGTAATTGTGTTTTTTAGCACCATCTTATTACTTTCTAATGTGTAAGGAACGGTACAAATATGGCGAATATTACCCATGCTCTGGTACTCGAAGGGCTTAAAAAAACCTATAAAGGCGGCGTCGAAGCGGTCAAAGGCATCAGCCTCACCGTCAATCAAGGGGATTTCTTTGCCTTGCTCGGCCCCAATGGTGCGGGTAAATCCACCACGATTGGTATTATTAGCTCCTTAGTGCAGAAGAGTTCAGGTTCGGTCAAAGTCTTTGATTATGATATCGATAAGCAGCTAGAACACGCCAAGCTTTGTATTGGTCTAGTGCCGCAAGAGTTTAACTTCAACCAGTTTGAAACCGTACTGCAAATCGTGGTGAATCAAGCGGGTTACTATGGTGTGCCTAAGCCTGTTGCCCTTGAGCGCGCCAAAAAATACTTAAGCCAACTGGATTTGTGGGAAAAACGTAATAGCCAATCGCGGGAATTATCCGGCGGCATGAAGCGACGGTTAATGATCGCCCGCGCTCTGATGCACGAACCTAAGCTGTTGATTTTAGATGAGCCTACCGCAGGCGTAGATATTGAACTGCGTCGCTCTATGTGGGAGTTCCTCAAACAAATTAATCAGCAAGGCGTGACGATCATCCTGACCACCCATTACCTTGAAGAGGCTGAAATGCTTTGCCGTAATATCGGCATTATCGACAAAGGCATTTTAGTGGAATGCACTAGCATGAAGGCGCTGCTCAGTAAGCTGAATATGGAGACGTTTATTCTCGATCTGCGTCACGATACAGCAACGGCACCGGTACTCGATGGTATGACTTGTCGCTTAACTGACTCTCATACCTTAGAGGTGGATGTGGTTAAAGAGCAAAATCTCAACGATGTCTTTAGCCAATTAAGTGCGGCTAATATAGAAGTGCTATCGATGCGTAACAAGTCTAATCGCTTAGAAGAACTCTTCGTCGAACTCGTGAAGAAAACTCAGGGAGTCTCTGCATGAACCAGCTCTACTTTATCGCCTTTAAAAGCATCTTAAGCAAAGAAATCAATCGTTTTACGCGAATTTGGATCCAGACTTTAGTGCCGCCTGCGATTACCATGACCTTGTATTTTTTGATTTTTGGTAACTTAGTCGGCAGCCGAATTGGAGAGATGGGCGGCGTATCTTATATGGAGTTTATCGCCCCGGGTTTGATCATGATGTCGGTGATCACTAACTCTTACTCGAACGTGGCGAGCTCATTCTACAGTGCTAAGTTTCAGCGTAATTTAGAAGAGCTGATGGTGGCACCTGTGCCCCATTATGTGTTGATTGCTGGCTATGTTGGTGGCGGTGTGGCGCGCGGTTTGTGTGTCGGCCTAATAGTGACGCTTGTGGCCATGTTCTTCGTCGACATTAGCTTGCATCATGCCGGTTTAGTGGTAATGACAGTGTTTTTAACCTCAGTGCTATTCTCCTTAGGTGGTTTGATTAACGCTGTTTTTGCAAAAAGTTTCGACGATATCAGTATCATCCCCACTTTTGTACTTACCCCATTAACTTACCTTGGCGGGGTATTTTATTCCCTGTCACTCTTGCCCCCTTTCTGGCAAGGCGTGTCGGCACTCAACCCTGTGGTCTATATGATCAACGTGTTCCGCTATGGCTTTTTAGGCTTCGCCGACATCAGCGTGCCATTGTCCATCGCCATTATGATCGGTTTCTGCGTCGCCCTGTGGACCTTAGCGTATTACTTAGTCTCGCGCGGAATAGGGTTACGTTCGTAAACATATTTATTGAGCATATTAAAAAAGGGAGCCATTAAGGCTCCCTTTTTACTGTTTAACTTCTCGTTACTTCATACGACGACGCATTGCCGCCAGAGGTAACAACAATACAGTTAACCAACCAAGTGCACCGCCATCATCTTTTTTAACTGGAGGAGGCGTTGGTTTGGCAGTTACTTTAACAGTCACTGTACCAGGCACACTTTCTAATTCTCCATCAGATGCTGTTACAGTGAAGACCAGATCTTGTGCTCCACTAGGTGCCGTGAAACTTATAATCTCTCCACCGTTTGTGAAAGTCACTGGAGTTCCACTTGTCTGAGTCCAGGTATAAGTCAAGGCATCTTGATCTATATCTGCGCCATTAGCTTTTGCTGTTAACACAGAACCTTCAACACCCGTTGAACCGACTGGAGCGACTGTTGGTGCGTCATTCACATTTTTTACGTCAATTGTAACAATTGCTGCAGCGCCAGTATTGCCATCTTCGTCTGCTGATGTATAGCTAAGCATATCTGGACCAAAGTAATTCTCAGCAGGTGTGTAATCAATTCCACCCGTTGAATTGATGACAGCAGTGCCGTGTGTAGGTGCTTGTACAATAGCTAAGCTGCCTAATGCTCCTTTTGGCATGACATCAATAATGCGTTGGGCATTTGCCGTAATGCCATCACCTGTAATTGATACACGAGCAACCTTCATATCTGGCTTGATGTCATTTTTTAAGACATCTATAGATACTAAAGTTTCCTCATTGGTTTCTATTGCATCAGCTTGTCCAACATTGAGTGACGTAGCTGTAACATCGTAGTTAATTGTTACATTTCCAGCAGTTGTATTTTTTAACGTTAATGCATCACCAGTAGCAATACTGCCACCAGTACCATTAAAGTTATAAGTCGTCCCAATGGTTCCGCCTACGTTCTCTGCACCAATAGTGATGCTTGCAGGCATATTTGGAATATCGATATAGTTAAAGACAACCTCTTCAGTATCACCGGTCCTAATCCAAATACTGAATGTATAAGATGTACCTGATGTGTCGCCATAGAGTTGGCCTTTATTCCACTCTAATGCTAGCCACTTCACCCCAGCGCCATCTGTGAATACACCAACTGCTAAGTCACCACCGCCAGTATCGCCGACAGACTTATCGGATAGGTCGAAATCTGACCAGAAGGGGGCCAAAATATTATTTGGGTTACTGCCATCTGGTAATTGTTTATTTGCAAAAGTACCACTTGCGCTTCCGCCACCAACAATAGCTAATCCATTATCTGAAATTGTTATTTTACTGTAGCTCACACCGTTGTATTTAAAGCTAGGAACTGTAAAAGTAAAGGCTTGTTCATCACAGCCGTCAGGGCATGTAACAGGTGTTACACCTAAATCTACAATACTTGGGAATCTCTGAGCACCTTTTGTAGTGGCCATTTTAGGTAAATTTAGTTGGCCTACCCATGTCACTAAGCCTAAATCTTCATTTACCTGCAATCCATTTTGTGTCGCACCCGCTAAAGTGACTTTAACATCATCTTTTGAGGTTAGCTTAGTTCCTTTAGGTGCTTGTGCTGTTACAGTAACTGTATTTGCAAATACGTTATTATTTACAGTAGCGACCAATGGGATTACATCACTTGCTGTAATGTCTGTTTTTGTCGTCTGAGTGGAGATTAATGATGCGTTACTTGACTCTTTAGCCAAAACTGCTAGAGGTAAGTGAGCATTTTGTAATCCTTCAGTGCTGTTTATCAATACGTTACCGAAGATCCACTCACCATACGTAGCGAAAGTTGAGTCAACGGTTACAGTAAACGTGGCTGAAGCTCCTGCAGCAAGTTCTAAGGTAGAGGGGGATACTGTGATTCCTGTGCTATCGGATGAGGTTGATAAGCTCCAAGATGTTGTTGCATCGCTTTTGTTATAGACAGTTCGAGTGAAGGTACATGGACCAACGCAAGAGTCTGAAGCTATTGAAGGTTTGTCAAAGGTTAATACTGCCTTAGCTGCAGCATCTAAATCCATCCGACCTGCGCCCATGTCAAAAGGAGTTGCTGGAGTTACCGCATCATCATCGAGAATACCTTCAAACTTGGCTGTAGAGGTAAGAGCGGTTTTAATATCATTTGCACTCCACTCTGGGTGCAATTGGCTCATTAGGGCTGCAGCACCTGCAACATGGGGGCTTGCCATACTGGTGCCAGAGATCATATTGAAGTCTTCACCACCATCATCAGGAGAAAAGGCTGACAGAATGTTGGTACCAGGTGCCGCGATATCCGGTTTAAGGATATTTTGGTTGCCATCGGGACCGCGTGAACTGGTGCTATTTAGATTATCAGCAAGTTCAGAAACCATGATACGTTTAGTTTTTGCAACTATGGTGCCTGTTGTTACGGTATCTCCCATAGCTTCAATTACGGCTAAACCTGCATCTTTCGTAATCATTACAGCTGGGAATGGCTCACCAGGCATAGACATAGTAGTCGGTGCGCCTGCCGCATTGTTATAAACAACAAGGGCTTTAGCGCCTGCAGCTTTTGCGTTTGTTGCTTTTAATGAAAAGTTACATGTTCCACGAGAAATCAATGCAATACCATCTTTGAACGAATCAGCAGCAAAGGCATCACAACCATTGGCATTTTCAGCGTCTAAATTAACGGCGGCAATAACTGGAGCGGTAATATCTTCTGAAAGGACTGCATCAGAACTTGGTATAGCAAGTAAATCATCACCACCTGCATTAAAGCTATTCGCAAAAAAACGCCCAGTTGTAGTGTTAGCAACGGTAATTCCTGATTCAATACAAGCTGGACAGCCAATAGTTTGAGGGCCATTACCATCATTACCCGCAGCCGTAACGACAACAACACCCGCAGCTTCTGCAGCTTCAAACATTGTTTTGTATGGGCTGCTGGCTGGGTCGCCACCTGCGCCACCACCCCAAGAGTTGTTGATTACATCTGCGCCATCATTCACTGCATGTTCGAGGGCTTCCATCAACATAATGTTGGAACCACTACCACCAGTACAGTCAGCTTTACTATACAGAGCTTTATAAACCATTAGGTAAGCAGCTGGAGCAACACCTGATAACTCAACCGGAATTTCTTTGAAGGTTGTTGATACTTTATTACCAACAGCCGTTCCTGCTACGTGAGTACCATGACCACCAAAACCGAGTGGGCTCATATATTCATCAGCGCAAACAGGGAAGGTAGGTTGTGACCAACGCGCAACGATCAGTTTGTTATTACAGAAAGATGCATCAACAGTCGAGCAATAGTCATCCGATGGTAAATTCCCACTTGGTGCAGTAAAGCCAGCGTCAGCAAACATGGGGTTTTCAGGACGAATACCACCATCAATTACTGCGACTTTAACGCCTTTTCCGGCATTTTCCATTCCTGATACAGCATCCCACATCGCTTGCGTATTAATAATTTGATGTGATGCATCCATGCTAATTTCATACATGGTTTCTGGATAGACTGATTTAACACCTGGCATTTGAGCCAGTTTTTCAGCTGTTAATCCCTGACCAACAACAGTGACACCATTAAATAAAGTTTGGAAATGGCGTTCAACTTTGGCATTAGGTACTGTTTTAGCTAGAGCAGAAGCAAAATTGTTTTGCTCTTTTGTAAGATGATTGGCGTAGTTTTTTACTTCAGCTGACTGTACGTTAATTTTTTGACCTTCTTTTGCTGAAGCTGTCGCCGCAAATGAGCCAATACCACCTTGGTATTTAGCGAGTGCAGGAGATTCCATTTCAACAATAAAACGTTGCGGTGCACCTAAATTTGTTGTCGCCACATTAGGTTTGCTAAATTTATCGTGAGATGTGATCTCGGGTGAGTAGGGTTTAAAAGTAAATTCACTGTTAGCAATAGCTGCGCTTGATAGTAGTGCAGCGGAGATCGCGATCGATAGTTTTGTCTTCACAACTTCTTCCTTGTCAATTAATGCTTTCAGCACTTTATTGATGTGCTTGTAGCTGAATTGTTATAGTTTTTGCTGCACTCTTTGATGTCAGCAATGAAGTTGTAACACAAAAATACCGTATGGTTAACACTTTCGCGGTTAAAAAGATGTTAATCACACTTTGCCATGCGTAGTTCCGTTTGTTTGTGCTTGCTGTTTTGTAGCCTAAGGCTTAACCGCTCTGACTATTGGATTTTGTAGGCTGATTAAGGTTTCTGTTGACTGGATTTCATCAATCGATTGAATGCGATTGATGAGTACGTGCTGTAAACCATCGATGGATTGGCACATTACCTTTACGAAAATACTGTAGTTACCTGTGGTGTAATAGGCTTCGACGACTTCTTCGAGTGCGTTGAGTTTGGCTATGGCGGCAGGATAATCGCCAGCACTTTTAAGATTGATACCGATAAAACAGCAGACGTCATAACCTAAGGCTTTAGGATTTACTGTGATCTGCGCGCCTGTGATTATCCCCGCTTGCTTCATTTTTTCTACCCGAACATGGATAGTGCCAGCGCTAACGCTAAAGCGTTTAGCGAGTTCGGCAAAGGGCGTACGAGCATCCTGCATTAGGGCTTCGAGGATATGATTATCGAGTTGATCGCGCTGAAATGCGGTATCCATAAATAAACTCTCTATAACGTAATGAATTGTCATAAAGTTACGTTTTTTTATGGGGAATTGCTACCGATTTTGCCCGTCTTAGTTGATTTTAGTGATCATTGTTCGCCCAAAGGCTCACAAAAAGGTACTTCTGCGCTAAAAGTCATACTGACATCCGTGTAGGGATGTTTGATGGTGAGTTCTGCTGCATGCAGTAATAGGCGAGGGGCTAAGGATTTGGCTAATGGGTCGGCATAAAAACCATCGCCTAAGATCGGATGACCGAGCGCCATCATATGTACCCGTAATTGGTGTGAGCGGCCTGTGATTGGCGTGAGTTTCACCAGCGTCGAGCGTTTGGCACGACTTATTACTTGGTAGTGAGTCAAAGACGGTTTGCCCACAAGATGATCGACTTTCTGTTTGGGGCGATTCGGCCAGTCGCAGATCAGCGGATAATCAACACTACCCGTATCATTTTTGACATGTCCAGCGACCCTTGCAAAGTAGGTCTTGCTGGTTTCTCTATCGTGGAACTGACGTTTTAACTCACGCTCGGCGCTACGAATAAGGGCGACAACGATCACGCCTGAGGTGGCCATATCGAGGCGGTGGACGATTTGGCTATGGGGATGTTCAGCTTTTACCCGAGCATAGACACTGTCGTAATGGGCTGGATCGCGACCGGGCACAGACAACAATCCCGAAGGTTTGTTTATGACGATAATGTCTTTATCTTGATAAAGAATATCGAGCCAAGGAGTTGTCGGTGGTTGGTAAATAAAATCAGTCATAATGAGGCCTATTCGTCAATGCGCCGCAAAGATACTCTGCTAGGCTTGAGGGTGCAAGTGCGACGCCCAAAGATTGCCTGTGGCATGAACTTTTCTGAGATAACTAAAGCGCTGAAGTAAAGCGCATTAGTTGATGATTTGCTGATAGAGCTGGATTTGAGTTCTTGCTATAATTACGCTCTTTTTTGTTAATGACCCTGTTGAGCCTTTGAAGCCATGAGCCAGCCAGAGATATACACTCCCGAGAATCTTTCTCACGTCCATAACCGCCTTGAGTTATTGGCGCCTGCAAAAAATGCTGACTACGGTATTGAAGCCATACGCCATGGTGCCGATGCGGTATACATAGGGGGGCCCGCATTTGGTGCGCGGGCAACGGCAGGTAACAGTGTTGAAGATATCGCGCGACTCTGTACTTATGCTCATCAATATCATGCTCAGGTATTCGTCGCCCTCAATACCATTTTGATGGATAACGAACTGGCCGACGCCGAAAAACTCATTTGGCAATTGTACGAAGCCGGTGCCGATGCGCTGATTGTGCAGGACATGGGCGTATTGCAGCTCAATTTACCGCCGATTGCCCTGCATGCCAGTACCCAAATGGATAATCGCAGCCCAGAAAAAGTGGCATTCTTAGAGCAAGTTGGTTTTTCACAGGTGGTGCTCGCCCGCGAATTAGGCTTGAGCCAAATCCGTGATGTGGCCGCACATACGAATATGCAGCTCGAATTCTTTATCCACGGCGCTCTGTGTGTGGCTTACAGTGGTTTGTGTAACTTGAGTCATTCCTTTAGTAACCGCAGTGCTAACCGCGGCGAATGCTCGCAAATGTGCCGCTTGCCGGGCAATCTTAAAACCCGTCAAGGCGATGTGTTAGCGCAGAATGAACACTTATTGTCTTTAAAAGACAATAACCAAACCGAAAACCTCGAAGCGCTCATCGACGCGGGCATTCGCTCGTTTAAGATTGAAGGTCGCTTAAAAGATTTAAGTTACGTTAAAAACGTCACCGCGCATTATCGCCAAAAGTTGGATGCGATTATGGCGCGTCGCCCTGAGTTTAAGGCTTCGTCCCACGGCCGTTGTGAACATACTTTTATCCCCGATCCTGAAAAGACTTTTAACCGTGGCAGCACAGATTACTTTGTTAACGAACGTAGCCAAGGCATTAAAGATTTCCGCTCGCCAAAATATATCGGTGAAGAAGTCGGCAAAGTGGTCAGTATAGGCAAAGACTTTATCCAAGTGAGCTCAACCCATGAGTTTAATAACGGCGATGGCTTAGCGTTTTTCCCTGCGAATTTTGCCATGGCTAAACAATCCGATGACAAGCTGCAAGGCCTGCGGGTTAACCGTGCCGAAGGGTTAAAACTGCATATATTGCAGGTACCAAAGGATTTAAAAGTCGGCATGACTTTGTACCGTAACCATAACCAAGCCTTCGAAGCCCTGTTATCGAAAGAATCTTCTAAACGGATTATCGGCGTCGATTTACGGTTGAGCGACACCGAAGACGGACTGGCGCTGACCTTGACGGATATCTATGGCCTTACAGCCACAGTCAATTTAACGGTCGAGAAGACACCTGCGACAGATGTCGACAAAACCCTACAAAATACCCGTACTCAGCTGGGTAAGCTCGGCAGTACTGACTTTGTTGCCCGTAGCATTAGTATCGATACGGCCCAAGCTTGGTTCTTGCCAGCGTCTGTACTCAATGGTCTGCGCCGTGATGGTGTGGCCGCCTTAGAGGCTGCTCGTGTGCAAGGCTATGTGCGTCCACTGCCGTGGAAGCATAATCAAGATGCAGTCTATCCCGTCAAGCATTTGAGTTACTTAGGCAACGTTGCCAACGAAAAGGCCAAGGATTTTTATCAACGCCACGGCGTAATTGAGATCCAAGACACCTATGAGAAAAATGGCGTCACCGAAGACGTGCCATTGATGATCACTAAGCATTGTCTGCGCTTTAACTTTAATTTGTGTCCGAAGGAAGTACCAGGCATCAAGGCCGATCCTATGGTGCTTGAAATCGGTAACGATGTGCTCAAGCTGGTCTTTGACTGTCCTAAATGCGAAATGATGGTGGTCGGTGAAAACCGTCAAGTGCGAGGCCAGAAACACCTTTAACATCTGTCATTTGGAGCATTGCAGAGTGTAATGCTCCTCACACCCATTCAGCCTGCATCCGCGCGCTTAATTTGTCTACCTATATCTATGTTATCCTCACCATAGCTACTCCCATATTTTCATCAAAGCCCAATATTGCACATTCGGTTATCAGCAGATATCTTATTGAAAATAATATCAATAATAAGGGATGTTAAAATGGGACTGTTAGACGGTTTACTCGGTAATGCTGCTGAGGTTGATTTACAGTAATTAGCCGAAGAATTAAGGCCTATTATGGGCATTCAAGAAGAATTAAAACTCGCCTACAAAGTGATCCGCGATTTGTTTATTTTCACCAATAAACGTTTGATCTTAATTGATAAGCAGGGGCTTACTGGCAAGAAGGTCACCTACCATTCCATACCGTATAAATCCATTACCCATTTTGAAGTGGAAACCACTGGCCATTTTGATTTAGATGCTGAGCTCAAAATCTGGATCTCAGGCCAGAGCGAACCTTTAGTCAAAGAACTCAAGCGTGGCACGGATGTCGTCGGTATTCAAAAGACTATCGCCACTTTTGCACTTTAGTTTTTTAGCAGAGTAAATCGGAGATCGTATACATGGAAGTAAAAGTTATGAGGTTAAATCTAGCGTTATTCTTTGTTGGTTTTTTAGGGATAATGTCGGTTATCCCTTTTGTTTCACAAATTTTAGCTATGCAGCAAGGGGAATTACCCATGCCCTTATTTTTGCTGAAAATTATTTCGGTAGCGCAGTCGTCGCTGATGTTACTTTTGATGGTTTTTATGGGTTCTATTTTTGCTAAAAAAGTGGGATTAACCGCTCCTGTGATTTCGGCTATGGTTCATTCAAATAGTATTTACACAGCATTAAGGCCTCAGCTTATTCCTGCTTTAGTGGGTGGAGTTCTCGGAGGGGTCTTTATCCTTGTTTTTCTGGGGATGCTATCGGGTTATCTTCCTGCAGATTTTATTCAAGCAGGAGCAAAATTAGCACCTCCTTGGTATACAAAAGTATTGTACGGCGGCATTACAGAAGAGCTCCTGATCCGCTGGGGATTGATGTCATTTCTTGTATGGTGTAGTTATCGCCTTACCCAAAGAAAGGGAGCTGACATTAAGGTGCATAATTATGTTTTAGCTATTATTCTTTCTGGAATTATATTTGGTGTTGGGCATCTTCCGGTCGCTTTTGCTTTAACTTCAGAAGCCACTATACCCTTAGTTCTGTACATTATTTTAGGTAATGCAGGCTTTGGATTTATTGCTGGATACCTATATTGGAAGTACGGTTTAGAGTGTGCAATGGGAGCGCATATGCTCGCACATGTGACCATGATTATTTGTGCACTGCTTGTTCCGCTATAGCACCTAGTTCAACAATATCGCATTCGTGCTGGTGGTGTGCTCTATCGGCTCTCCTGCCATAGTGTAGGTTTCGGAGAGTTTGAGCTTACCTTGCTCGTCGTATTGATTGTGGATACCGACCCAGAGTTGTTCTTCTCCTTGGATCTGTAAATTACCTTCTTCGGCAATATGGCTATTGGGATGATAGCGCTTCATTGAATAAAGCTTACTTTCGTCGTCAAATTTTAAGTGGTAAGACAATATCGGCTCTTTGGTGTCGACATCCGCTGCGGCTTGTGTTTGTGCTTGTTTCGCTGTGGTATCGCCATTGAGTCTGTGATACTTGTTGCGGGACAAATATGCGCTATTGCTACTATGGCTAGCGCTATGTTCACGGTTATCTGAACGCTGGTTTAGCCCGTCATTTTCCCAATCAGCACGATCATAATCAAAGTCATCGCTCTCGTCTTCGCTTTCATCATAGTCACTGATGTCGCAACAATCGTAGCCATCATTAAGGGGCTCTGCGTTATCCCACTCTGCTTCGTCATTATTTTGAGTCGATAGAGGCTGATTAACATCAAAGTAGTGACGACTTTCTATAAGTTGGCCTTCTTCATCTAGCCAAACTTCACGATACACTTGTCCCTGGGGCGTAAAACGCTGCCAATGGCCAACATCGAGGTAACGGCCATCGGTAATTTGGATTGTGCCAGTTTCTAAAATTAAACCTTGAGGTGATAAGGATTTAGAGCTAAATAAATCCCCTTGCGTACGGGTGAGTAACCAGCGAATGGCGCCATCTTCGTAGTATTCGATGCGAGTGTCGGCAATACCGTCTTGATAGTATTCCCTTTGATTATTCTCAAGATGATAGCCGCAGCGGGTATTCGAGTGGCTCTGATAGGATTCGAGGATCCCCTTTTTGTTATAAAAGCTGGATTCTCTGAGGTAGCCTTGGCCGTCGCGCACTTCATATTCTGAGATAGTGCGTATCGTGCCATCTTCATAAAACCAGCGAGCCGTGCCGTCACGGTTGCCTTGGGTGTGCGGTAAATACATTTGAACTTGCTGGTTTTCGTAATATTCGATAAAGGGCGCTACCGAGAGATTATTTTGGTATTGGCCTTCTCCCGAAAGCACGCCGCTTTGGTAATAGCTTTTAAACAGACCTTCTCTAAGTCCCTTTTCAAGGTAGATCTCAAGGGCGAGTTGGCCATTATCATGGTACCAATAGGCAGTGCCTTGTTCTTTGCCATTCTCGAAGGGGATTTTCTCTTCGAGCTGACCATTGGCATACCACTTTTCTCGATCGCCGTGGGCAATACCGTTAGTGAAGTTGAGTTGTTTGGCGAGCTTTCCATTTGGATGCCATTCTTTACGCTCCCCTTCAATCAAACCTTCAGCATTGAACTGCTCTCGCCATGCGATATGACCGCTTTCGTAGAAGGTTTCGACGCTTTTACCCATGTCATTAATGAAGATAGTTTGCTTGATCAAGCCATTGGTGTGAAACCAAAACTCTTGCACTATATGGCCATGCTCATGAGTAATTTCGGCTTGTAGGGCGCCACATTCGTAGTACATATATTCAATGCCGTGGATTTTATTCGCCACCATAGGGCGGTTAAGCCATAAATTTCCCGATTCGTAAAAACGCGCCAAGTTGTTGATATAGCTGCCACTGCGGTCGAGTTCGGCGGTTTCTCTTATTTTACCATTCGTATGATAACGGGTGACATACATGCCATTCGCGTGGCGATCTTCACTTTGCGTTTTCTTGCCCTCATGGTCGTACCATGTTTGTTTGCCGAGTTGTAGGTCATTAACAAAGTGGCCTTCAAAAAGCAGTGTCCCTAGGGCGTCGAATTGGCGCGAAATCCCATTACGCTCGCCAAAGTAATTTGAATCGACGGCTTGGGTGAGTCCTGGGCTTTGGGTGATAATTCTCAGCATACCCGCGCCGTCTTCAGAATGGAGTTGATGGTAAGTGCGATGCAGTTGGCCCGTTAAACTGGCGTAATCTTGAATGTCGCCTTGTACTATATTGTCTGCATCGAGCGTAAAGTGGCTTATCAATAAAGCCTCTAGATTATTAAGTTCAACCTGCCACAACTCTTTTACTAAGTCGCTCTTTTTGGGGATGATACTGCAGACTTTTTCTTTGCCGAGCCAAAAGTGTTGCTCGGGAAAAGGGGATTGATTGCCGATTTCGAGGCGGTCGAATTCGGCTTGGTGAAAGTCGCAGCATTCATTGGCATTTTCCCAGCCTAAGAGTTCTATGACTTGGGGCGTATCGTAGTAATAGAGAGTTAAGCCGTGGTTGGCATTTTCTTCACAAGCGGTAGCGTCTGCCTTTGTCGCATGGATTTTTAAGCTGAAGTGACGCTGGAATAGCGGCGCAGCGACTAACGGCTCCTGCGTTTGCTCTTGTGCTTGGCTGGGGGCTTGTGGTTCAGTTTGAAGATGAATGTCTTTTGGATCGCGGCTAGTTTGGCTTGAGGGAAATAATTTGGCTTTTAGTGCGCGAAACAACGACATTGGGGGAAATCTCCATATCCATATGTAAAACAATAAGCTTATCTGATGGATACTCATGGCCCTTGAGTATTTCAGTGCGCATATCATAGCGGTTAATGGTTTCGTTTCTCAATGTTTGATTGTTAAAAATACAGTTTAATCAGCAGAGAGAGCGAATAAAAGCAGAGGAATAAACACAAAATGCTTGATAACTTTTTTGCAAAATTACCCACTGATTTATCGGTGGAAGTGTTTGAAAAACTGGCGGGTAATGACACTGTGACCATAGATCGCATCGTTTCCAATGGGCAAGCTACGCCCGACGGTCAATGGTACGATCAAACTCAGCATGAATGGGTGATGTTACTTAAAGGGGAGGCGACGCTCGAATTTGAACAAGGTGAATCCGTTACGTTAACCCCGGGTGATTACTTAACGATTGTGCCCCATCAAAAACACCGCGTCGCTTCGACTTCTAAAAGTTCAGAAACCCTATGGCTCGCGGTATTTTACGATTGATGAGGGCAATCGCGTTAACACCGCCGACTAACGATTCTGCCATAGCCAACTGGGCGTATTGAGCAAGTCTTGGCCTTGGATCTGCGTTTGTCCTAAGGTCTTGTCTAAGGCCAAGGTATTGCAGTGTTCAAATTGGCTTAAGGCATTGATAAGCCGATTGGCGTGGGATACCACCCACAGCTGACACTCCTCTGATACCTTAGCAATTAAGCGTGCCAGCGCGGGCAATAAATCTGGATGCAGACTGGTTTCTGGCTCATTTAACACCATAAGCTCTGGCGGTCTTGGGGTCAGTAGGGCGGCGATTAACAGCAAATAACGCAGGGTGCCGTCCGACAATTCACTGGCATTGAGTGGCCTTAATAAACCATGCTGATGAAATGCGAGCACTAAAATGCCGCCCTCTTGAGGCTCGATTCGAACCTTAGCACCGGGAAACGCATCGCTGACCGCATGATCGAAAGCGGTTTTATCACCAATCTCAAAAATGGTTTGAATTGCCGAGGCTAAATCACGGCCATCGTGGTGCAATACTGGTGTGGCCGTGCCTAATTGTGGGCGCCGTGCAGGGGCTTCGGCATCGGTTCTGAAGTGATCGTAAAAGCGCCATGCGCGAATACTGTCGCGAAGCTTGAGCACTTCTGGGCAGCGCTCGGGATCGGCAAGCTCGGTAAAAATACTGTCGCCAGTTTGCAGGTGGGCGCCTAAGATTATCCAGCCTTTTCCATCAGCACTGCGGCTTTTCACCATAGGACCACGGCGCTCGACTAACACTGTAGAGGGGCGATACTTAGGTCCGTTCCAAATGGCTTCGCGCTTGATTTGTGGATCTAAGCCAAACAGCGTAGTGGCGTCGGGTTCAGGTAAACCGAGTTCAATAAGATAGCTAAAGTCCTCGCCGGCAAAGCCGAGCTTTAAGCGTTTTGGCGCTTGCCTGACGGTGGCTTCAATGGCTGTGTCGCCCGCTAACATGCTTTTGGTGAAGTTTTCTGGCCCCGCCCAAAAGCTGGAGTCGAGTCCGCCTTCTTGGGCTAATGCGTTGACGACGCCGCCTTGTGCCGTTTGTGCCAGTAAACGTAGCGCCTTGTATAGATTCGATTTACCACTGCCATTTGCCCCTGTGATCAAATTGAGTTGCCCTAGGGGCAAGACGATTTCACGCAGAGAGCGATAATTGAAAATGGCGAGTGTGGTCAGCATAGAATATCCAAGACTGAAGCGAGCAGATAAGCCCGTAAATTTATCGACAACGTAAATTAAATAGGGCGATAAAACAATGCTATTTACAGTAGTACTTTATTGAGCACGCGTTGCCAGTTGCCACCCATAAAGCGGTCGCGGTCGGTGGCTTTAAAGCGTGCCTTGGCTAAGGCATCGTCGATACGGCTCATGCGATCGATATGATTTAGCTCGGGGATCACGACATGCCTTGGCTCTGCATCAAAACCTAGCACGCCTTTTGCCCTCAGGCTGTACCACCATTCTTGATATTCTTTAATGCCTTGGGCGTTATTGTTATCAAGAGCCAGTAAGTTTTCTTGGCCACGCAGTGGGAAGTCGTTGGCGATTGCCACACTATCCACACCGCCGACACGCGACACATATTCCAGTTGGCGAATATAGTCATCGATCGTGGGCACGGCATTATTGGTGAGCCAGAAGCTCATCATAAATACGCCGAATACGCCGCCGCTATCGCCGATGGCGCGGATCACTTCATCGGGTGAACAACGGGCATGGTTAACTATGCCGCGCGCTGCACCGTGACTCTGCACTATGGGAGACTTCGTGATCTTAGCGACATCTAAAGCGGTTTGGGCGCTGGAGTGACTCACATCGACCAAGATATTGGCATGATTGAGTTTGGCGATAAGTTCGCGTCCATGGGCGGTGAGCGGCTTGTTGAGTCCGCCATTGGCATCACTGTCTAAGGCGCCGCCGGCGAAGGTGTTGCCATAGTGGTGGGTGAGCTGTAATACGCGCAGCCCTTGTTGATGGAATTCATCCACCCGTGCCCACTGATTAGCTTCACTGTCTTCTTCGACACAATCTGCGCCTTGGATTTGAAAGAACACCGCAGTGCGTTGGCTGTCGCGGGCACGTTGAATATCGCGCCCCCTCAGGCCTTGCAGTAAAATATCGGGATGATCGCTCACTCGTTTAGCGGCCTGCTTAATGCTTTCCATGCAAGCTTTATAGGTGCGTTTGTAGTTTTGAGTGCCATCGGCTTGTTCTATGGTCTCAATCGCCGAAATATCGCATATATAAGCATCGAGTTTAGAGGCGGTTACATCACTTAAGTCATCGGGAAGGAAGGATAAACCATCGACATATATCCGCCTTGGTTTGGCGGCAAAGCTTGGCATACTGGCGAGTGGACTTAATAGTGTTGCTGCGCCAAGACCTTTAAGAAGAGTACGACGGTGGTGATTGACTGCCTTGATGGGCATGCTCGGTTCCTATCAATAACTCAAATGTAACTTCTTTATACCTTTTTAGGGCGTAGAAGTCTTTGATTAAATCCCTTTTTTGGCCTTTATCCCCGAGCTGGAGTTGTGATGATTTGTTATTGCCAAGCGGTTTCAATTATCGCTGGTCGCAGTAAATGAAAACCCTTGGCCTGTGGCTATCGTGAAGCTATAGAGTGGCTTCAAGCATAGCTTTTGCGAGTGAATTAAGGCCGTTGGTGCGTGATGGGCTGAGCTGACCTTCTAACCCCAATTGTTTGAAGTAAGCTGTAGGATCAAATGCTTGGATCTCAGCGCGACTTTTGCCATGGCAGGCGCCAAGCAATAATCCGATCAATCCCTTAACAATGCGGGCATCGCTGTCGGCTAAATAATAGTGCTTCCCAGCCTGTTCGAGATGATAAATCCACGCATCACTTTCACAGCCTTTTACCTGAGCGGCTTCGACGCGAAGTTCTGGGCTTAAACTCGGTAAGTCTTTCCCTAACAACATAATTTGGCGATATCTTTCCTGCCAGTTTGCTGCCTTGGTAAAGCGCGCCAGCAAGGTCTCGGCATCTTGCACTGAATAGTGAAAGTCGGCCTCATTTGGCATAGGGCTAGTTGAATCTGTCATAGGGCTAAATCCTGTCTCACTTATTTGAGCGTAACTTGTCTTGAGCGTAACTTATCTGGGACGTAACTTATTTTGAGCACATGAGTCGCGTGGTTCAGTGGCTAAAGACTGGATCACAGCAGCAAGTCTTTTACCGAGACCAACGCGGCAACAAAACGGTCGATATCGTCTTTATTGCTGTAGATACCGATAGAGGCGCGGCAACAGCCCTTAAGATTCAAACTCTGCATTAATGGCATGGCACAATGATGGCCGCAGCGCACGGCAACCCCTTGTTGGTCCAGCAAAATCCCCACATCTTGATGATGTTCATCGGCAAGATTAAAGGCGACGACACCGATATTGTCATCAAAAGCGCCGTATAAATGCACTTCACCGAGCGCGCGCAATTGGCTTTGTAAATAGTTAACCAGTTCAGCTTCATAAGCTTGAGCCTGCGGTGTGAGCTCGGTTTGTAAAAATGTAATGGCCGCGCCTAAACCTATGACTTCGGCAATCGGCGGTGTGCCCGCTTCTAAGCGATTCGGTAGGCTGCCAAATTCTGTCGCCTCAAAACTCACGCGTTTAATCATCTCACCGCCAGTTAATAATGGCGCGAGATTATCTAACACGTCGAAACGGCCGTAAAGCACGCCAACGCCAGTGGGGCCATACATTTTATGCCCCGAAAAAACGTAAAAATCACAATCGATTTCAGCCACATCCAGCGTTAAATGCGCCACTGCCTGCGCACCATCGACTAAGGTTATTGCACCTTGGGCTTTCGCTAACTGAACTAACTGAGCCACGGGATTGACTGTGCCTAGGGCGTTGGAAACATGGCAAAGCGCGACGATTTTTGGCTTTAACTCGAGCAAGGTTTTATAGGCGCTGACATCTAAGCGGCAAGCTTGATCGAGAGGGATTGGCTTAATCACAGCGCCCGTGCGTTTTGCCAGCTCCTGCCAAGGTACGATATTGGCGTGGTGGGCGGCGGCGTCGATTAATATCACATCACCTGCGCTTACGTGTGCAGTGAGTCCAAAGGCGACTAAGTTGATTGATTCTGTGGTGCCGTGGGTAAAGATGATTTCTTCGCGGCGTTCGGCCTTTAAAAATAGCTGCAGTTGATCGCGCACTTTTTCATAACTTAAGGTCGATCGCGCCGATAACTGGTGCGCCGCGCGGTGTACATTAGCATTGTCGTTAGCGTAAAACTGCGCCATGGCATCTAACACCATTTGCGGTTTCTGGCTGGTGGCTGCGGTGTCGAGATAACACAAGGGATAGCCATCAAGCATTTGATGTAACGCTGGGAATTGCGACCTAATTTTAGCATTGCGCTGCTCCGCTTCTAATGAACAAAGAACCGCAGTGGCATCAGGCGCGGCACTTGCCGAAGGATTTGAGGCAACAGTATTCGTCGCTGTATGAGTCACAGTATTTGGCGTAGGCGATGCAGGTTGAGTCATAGATGAGGCTAAAGGCAATGAAAAAGGCCAAGGGATCTTCTGTGATCTGCCATGTTAATGCAAGTTTTAGCGGTTTGTTGAGGCGTTGACATCGGAAGGCGGTATTGAGCGTCTAATTACACTAACGTTTGTTCAAACTTCCGCCCTCTGGTATTTCGCGCGCCTTAAACGGGTTTTGACTTTCTAACATGTCATCGAGCTTAGCTATAATGCGATTTTTCTAATGTTTAAGTTTTTCTTTTAAATTCAGCTAATACTTTACGCTCAATTCAACCACCCAAAGTGAAAACTGCGACTATTCTAAATGGGACGTCCTTTGATATCGGTGTTTGTTGGAGACCCGTTTTATGGTGCAGTTTTTAAAAGATTTACGGATTAAACATAAGATGATCGCCCTCGTTGGGGTGATGTTAGTGCTGATCCTGATTTTGTCTGGTTTTAGTTTGTTGAAAATGCAGCGAGTTTCTGAGGAAATCCAAGGCATTGCAAAGGAAAATATTCCATTAGTGAGATTATCAACCGACGTCACCATTAAGCAGCTCGAAAGCTCGGTCATTTTAGAAAAAGCGTTTCGTGCGGCGGACATTGAAGCCGCATCGAGTCAGCCCATTTTAGCGGCGTTTATTGCGGATGTGATTCAGCATAAAGAAGACATTAATAAGGAGTTACTCTCGACTCAGTCTATGCTCAGTGAGGCATTAAAAGAGGCTAAAAATCCGCAATTACATGAAAAAACGCAGCAGTTAAATCAAGATATTGGCACGATTATTCAACGTTTTGGTGACTATGAAGCTTTACTTGCCACTGTCATCACTGGAATCCAGCAAAAAGAAGAACCAGCCGCCTTAGCTAAGCGGGTTGAATCCTTAGAGGTCACGCAAAATGAATTTAATACTGAGCTAAGTCAGTTCGTTGAGCGTTTAGAGCAAATGACCCAAACCGCGGTTTCTGTGACTGAGGACGAAGAGCTTAGGGCGATTTATGGCTTAACGATTATTTCTATCGTGTCTTTAGTCATAGGCTTATTGATTGGCATCGCTTGCAGTCAATACATGGTCAAATCTATCAATCGGTTACGTAATTCTGCCGCTAAGATGGAACAGGGTAACTTTAACCAAGAGCTGCGCGTCGATTCTAAGGATGAACTGGGCGAACTCACCGTCAGTATGAATCAAATGGCGTGGACCTTAAGTAAAACTGTCGGCCAAGTGATTGCTCGAAGTGAAGAAATTGCCTCTATGGTGACCGAGCTTAATGCGGTGGCCGAGAACAATCGTGAGGCCATGTTAAGGCAGCAGGATAATACAGATCAAGTCGCCGCCTCTATGACCCAAATGGCGGCAACGATCACTGAAGTGGCGAGCAGTGCCGAAACCGCTTCGTACTCAGCGGGACAAGCCGAGCATAAGGTGAAAGAAAGTTGCGAGGTTGTCGATGCGAGCGAAAAAATTTCCAAACAGTTAGTCGCCAGCGCCCAGTATTCGAATCAACTTATTCAACAGGTTCAAGCGAGTACCGGAAAAATCCTCAACTTTGTCTCTGTAGTCGATGCGATAGCGGGGCAGACGAACTTGTTGGCCTTGAATGCATCGATTGAAGCGGCGCGGGCGGGAGATCAAGGACGTGGGTTTGCTGTGGTCGCCGAAGAAGTGCGGGCGCTGGCAACTCGTAGCCAAACCGCCACGCAGGAGATCAGCGATCTTATCCAAATACTCGTGAAAGATGCTAAGTCCTCAGTCGAATCCTTCGCTAATAACGACAAGCAAATCAGTGAGTCGTCACTGCTCGTTAATCAAGCCAAGCAGCACCTATTTGAGATTTTAGATGCCTTAACTGAACTGACTCAGGCCAATTCTCAAGTCGCGACCGCAAGCGAGGAGCAAGCCGTCACCGCTGAGGATATCAGTGAGCGTATTAATGCGATTCGAGATTCAGGGGAATTGGTACTTGGCAGCGCCAATGAAACTGCAAAAGCCAGTGAGTCACTGTCTCAGCAGGCCAATTCACTAAGGGAAACCATGCAGCAGTTTAAGGTACGCGCTGTTTAGTCATATGATATAAAAAGGTAATTCTCTTAATCCTAATTCTCTTTCTTATATTGGAGAGTTAATGTGAGTTATCTTCACCGAATTCGATACCTATCCCATCTTCTTTGGCGTACAAGGCTTTGATCGCGGTAATTGGCACAATGACTTCTGTACTTATTTTATCAAAGGTTGCATAAAATTTGAGCGCATTTTTTTGATAGTGAGCTCTCCTTATCGCGGCAGTGTGTATGCCCAGTGTTATTTCATCTCTCAAATAATCTATTTTCGATTCAGGTACCGAAACACCATAATGATTTGTATCGATAATAATATAAGGCGTTTTGCTGGCTTTAATGATATCAGAATAAATTAGATAGAATTTTCTGGCATTATCAGTACCTTTTAACATATCTCTCATTCGGTATAAGTTAAGGTGTGTTGACCAGGGAAAGAATCGATTCCGTTTATAAAAAATAATCATGAACTGCAGTATTAACAAAGTGATTAAAATTAGTTCCATTAAATTTTATCCTGCATTTTTCGCTTTTATGTTCACAGTGAGATATTTTTTTATCGTTTTGTTCTTCAGCGCCCATGGCACCAAGTCATTGAACTTTAGGCGTTACTATCTGAAAAATAGTCTTTTAATAGGTATGTTGAGTTAACTTAAGTGTTCCACTATCGACATTTAATGCCGCTAGATGCTCATATACAAACTAACGTATTAGCTGATTTTTTCGCTGCTCATGTATGATAAGAAGATTCAGAAGGGAAGAAAAGTTTAGTTGCTGATAATCGACGTTGGTGAACTGACTTTACTCTGGTATTTGAACATTAATTGCCAGTTTTTTAAACGGAGATTTATCATGGCAGGAAAAAATAAAGCATCTTTGAAAAGTCTGTTCAAGATTGAGACTCAAGAACAGTGTCAGTCTGCAATTAAAAATGGTTGGATAGTGACATTAATCTCACTCAGCATAACATTAGTTTTTAGTACCATTGGTTTCTTTACCCAAACTGAAAACGCGACGCTGAATTATTTCCTTGATCCATTTCTTATGATCGATGTCGTGCTAATGGCAGTGATGGCTTTTTTTATCTATAGAAAATCGAGAATAGCAGCCACTTTGATGTTCTTTTATTTTGTGTTATCTAAGATTCTTCAATGGAGCGATCTGGGTAATGTTCAAGGTCTTCCGTTAGCCATCGTTTTTATGTTCTTCTATTTTAATGCCATGCGCGCGACTTTTGTATGGCACTCAAAATATAAAATAGTTGATGAATCGTTATCCCTCGATACTGACATTTAACCAGATCATACCTTGCAATCTAGTGGCTTATATTGCGTGGTGCATTCTATAGTATTGATTAATATTACTTATTTTTATGTTTCCATGGCGATGATGTTAAATGTAGCGTTATAACGACCTAACGGGTCTCAACGTTAACGGTTATTGCCAGAGAAACGTATTTTGGACAGTTCATTGAAGTTGTTTATTGGCCGTGTCTGGCTGGTTACTTGTCGATAATCTGATTTGGTCTAAATTGATGTAAACTTTTTGCTAAATCAGCCTCGCGATAATAGCCGCTGTGATTTGCTGCTGATGTGAATATGCCTGTAGCAACTTGTCTTACTGTAGTGACCAATAGAAAAATAAAAGCGAAGTCTAGGACTTCGCTTTGAGCTTAATTTATTGTCTTTTACAACTACTTTTTTTAGAAGTTATAGGTGACACCTAACATAAAGTTGCGTCCCATCAGTGGGGCGTAATCTTTGAGTAACGAGGTGTGTGGCCGCGCGTCTTGGTCGAGTAGATTTGTGCCTTTGACATAGAACAGCATGTCACCCGCAGAAGTATATAAACGGTAGGTGACGGCGGCATTCACTAGCGCATAGCCTGCTGTTTCGGTTTCATTTTCGGCGGTATCCGTTTGTTTAGCATAGCCAATTGCGCCGACTTCAGCGTGCCATTGTTGTTGGTCAAAGTTTAAAGTTGAACCGATACGCATGGGCGAAATGAGTGGCAAGTTACCACCATCGACCAACTTGCCGCGGGTGTAATCGCTGAACATATCCAATGACCAAGTATCGTTGAACGGGATACTGGCTTGGGCCTCGAGGGAATAAAGCTCGGCATCGCCTTGGGTGTATTGGTAAACCGGTAAATCACCTTCAGCATCGCCGTTGACTATATCAGAGGCGATTAAGCCCGTATTTTTCTCGTAATAGAAATTATTGACTCGGTTGTAGGCCATGCTCAACGAGCCTGTCCACGCACCCTCTAATTTGCGCAGGGTTAAGTCGATATTATTGGCGACCTCTTTATCGTTATTGCCACTATTAGTGATGATTTGACCATTTTCAACGCTGAACTGCGAACCAAGCTCGAAACTTTGGGTGGCATCGTGGGGACCATAGCTGTAAAGCTCTTCGGCGGTGGCCGAACGTTGGGCGCGGGTGAGCGACAGTCCCAAGTTATAGGCGGGAGCGAAGTCCCACACCATGCCCGCCGATACGGTGAGATCATTATCGACTAGGTCTTCGGCTTGGTAGGTTTGTTCGCCATTTAGTGTGTCTAACGTCATGCTGTCTGGCGCTAAGCGGTAATGCTCTAAGCGGCCGCCAAGCTCGAAGCGAAAATCTCCGACCTTACGTTCTTGCACGATAAAGGCGGCTAAGGTATCGGTTTTGCTGTCTGGTGTCAGCGCTTCTTCGCCTTCAACGGCAAAATCACGGTGTACAGCATGCAGCCCCATAGTGCCTTGCCACTCACCCCAAGGACGATTGTTAAGGCTTAAGCGCGCTTCACTTTGCTTGTTAAAGAAAGTCGTGCCGGCAACCCCATCTTCTTCCTCAGCATGTTGATAATCGGTATAGCCCGCATCAAAACGCAGTTTACTGAAGCCAGCAAATGGATCTAACAAACCACTGTGCAGCTGCCATGCGGTTTTCTTTAAATCTATGGTGATATCGGGCGCATCGGCTTCGCCGCGGCCGGGAATACCGTAATTCGATTCAGTGCGCGCGCCGGATACGCTGACAAATCCCGTGTCACCGGTATAGCCAACACCTGCGGCATAGTCGTCGAGTTTTTGGTTACTGTTCGCCAGTTTTCCATGGGTTTCGGGCAGATTGGCAATGGCATTTCCCGGAATATCGACATCGTCGGTGATGCGGTGGGTGCCATCTACATGCCAATTGAACTGACCATTGCCGCCATCGATATTACCGTTAAAGGTACGGCCATTACTGGCTGTGTCGTAGCGAGTGCCAAATTGCCCCGACAGCTCATCGACTGGGCTCTCGTGGTAGCGCTTATCCACCACATTGATCACACCGCCAATGGCGCCGTTCCCGTAAAGCAATGTGCCTGGGCCGCGCAGGATCTCAATTTGCTGCGCCGAGGCGGCTTCTGCTGTTACCGCGTGATCGGCCGATACCGTCGATGCATCACCAACAGACAGGCCATTTTCAAGCACTTGTACTCGAGGACCGCCCATGCCGCGAATGATGGGGCGACTCGCCCCCGCGCCAAAGTGGGAGGCTTGAACGCCGGGCAATTTTTCTAAGGTGTCACCTAGCGTCGGCTCGATATTGAGCTTGAGTTGATCTTCGGTTAACACACTGATTGGCGTCGTGCTTTCGAGCGCAGAGCGGGCGAGCGGCGATGCGGTCACGACAATGTTTTCCATCGCCGTTTTGGTTAGTGAAATATCCTGGGTCATCGCGCCAGTGGTTATCTGCAAATCCCTATCAACATGCTTAAACTCGGCATCGCTAATGTGGAGATGGATATGACTATTGTCGGCGACAGTTAACTGATACTGGCCCTGTGGATTTGTGCTTGTGCTCGTCCCACCGTCGATGCTGACAAGGGCGCCAGCGATAGGTGCGCCTTGCAGATCGGTCACTTGACCTTGTAATTGAGCGGCCATAACCGGTGAACACACGCCAGCCACTGCTAGCGCTATTGAAGATAGTGCAAGTTTCATTGTGCCTTTCCTTTAGATAAGCAAAAAATAGATTTTTTAAATGATTGAATTTGCTTAAAACAGTAAGGGCGGTGCGCGCACGTTGAAGTGACGTAACCAAGGTAAACTCGGTTGTTGATAAGGTTTCTGCGGGATGCTTTCTGCTTGCTGCAATCCCATCGGCGGCATAAGCACTGACGATGGACCTGCATTTTGCTCATGACCAAAATCGCACAGGAAACAGTGGGCATGCTCATGTTCCAAACTGTGTTCAGCAGAATGCGACAGCGCAACCGATTGGATGACAATCAGCCACACGCCGAGCAGTAGCCAAAGCCACTTTCTGTGAGTTGGGGAACTTGAGTGAGTCATTATTCTTCTATGGGTCAGAGTTATCTTAGCGTCGTACAAGTCGAACGTGAGATACAGTTGATCCTAATTTGTGACCCGACCCTACTTGAATTGTCAGTCTTGGGTCTAGTTAACTTTTGTTAACCAAGAATGTTTAATCGGTTTCGATGATGGGATGATTTAAGCTATTAACTTGTTTTTATTATTGATTTTAATCATTTCAATTTATGTGGATTGACGAATATGAAGGTTTTAAGACCCTAGTTACATCCTCAATTGATTCAGCTGATAAGCGTATTGGGCGCGAAGTTTCCCCCCTTGCTTAGGTTCACTTCCTTGCGCTTTGCTGACAGTTCTTGCTATCTGACGATTTTATCGTCGCAAAAAAGTCACTGCTTGTGCAGTGGCGGATAAAAAGACTAACAAACTGTTGTAATATGTAGCGCTAAATAACGACTAGAAATGTGGATTAAATGGGCATGCGTATTCTTTGGTTTTTTGTGTTAACGCTCAGCATTCTTCCCGGTACCGCTGCCGCATCTGATATTGCTAGCAGTGTCAACGGAGGTTCAAATCGCCTTGCCGACGGCGGTGATTTTGAACTGGGTATGAGTGTTTACGGGATCAATCAAATTGATGTTCGGCAAACCGGTTCCGGCACTGCGCAGTTGTCGTTGTTGATTAGTGGCATGTATCAGTACAAAGGCATGTTTGTTGAGATGATCCACCAATCTCAGGATGGGGTTAATCTTGGGGTGAATCTTTGGAGTTCAGAGGATTGGTCCTTTGATCTGTTATTGGCGAACTTACAAGGTTCATGGTCTCGTCCAGATGTGGACCCCAGCACACTCGATGAAGCTGGTCGCAATGCTTATCTACTATCGGAAGATTCGCTCTATATTGGCGCAGGTTTTCGTGCCACGCGTTACTGGGGCGATAACTACGTTTTCCAGTACAGATTAGTATCTGATTATTATGATGATCAGGGTATTCAGAGTTCCGCCAGATTGGGTAAGTCCTGGCAGGTACGTAATTGGAATTTTCACGTATTGGGGAGCGTGGGCTACTCATCAGCCACCTTGAATCGTTATCTTTTTGGTGTCAGCAAAGAAGAAGCAACTGAACTCTTTCCCGAATATCACCCTAGCAGTTCTTTTAGTTACGGCATGGAGCTCGGTGTTGCCTATCCGCTGAGCGAGAGTTTTGTGTTTCGGGCCATGTATCGCTTCAATGTATTATCCAAAGAAGTGACCGATAGTCCCTTTAATCAAGCCGGATATGCATCGTTTTTTAATGCCTCTATCAGCTATGTGTTTTAGGGGCGTGGGCATGAAGCGATTTTATTTATGGCTAGTGTTACTGAATGCGCCTTTTTTTGCTTGGGGTCAGGACGATTCGGTAATTTTTACTGCGACCCCAGAGCGCTGCATTGCGCTCCATAAAGGGCAAACTTGCTATCAAGATGTGTTGTTTCGATGGCAAACACCGACGAGCGGCGAGTACTGCCTCATACTGACTGACCGCCAGCACCAGCTAATCTGCTGGAGCGGCAAAGCCATGCAAGAATACCAATATAGTTTTGAAGGCGATAAAACGGCGACCTTTAGTTTGATCCGTAATGATGATGTGCAACCGCTGGCGCAGGTCAAAGTGGTGGTGACTTGGGTTTATAAGGCCCCTAAACAGAGTCAGTCAGGTTGGAGGTTATTCTAATATGTCAGTTGAAAAGCACATCTTAGTGGTCGAAGACGATATCTCGCTGGCAGAGTGGATCAGTGATTATTTACTGGATCACGGTTACGAAGTCACGGTTGCCAGCCAAGGCGATTTTGCCTTAGAGATGATAGCCGAAGAGATACCTGATTTAGTGTTACTCGACGTGATGTTACCCGTTAAGAATGGTTTCGATGTCTGTAAGGAAGCGAGGGCATTTTATGCTGGGCCCATTCTATTTATGACGGCTTGTGTTGAGGATGGGGATGAGATCCGCGGATTAGATGTCGGGGCAGATGATTACCTGACTAAGCCGATCCGGCCACAGGTGTTGTTAGCGCGGATAAAAGCCCTGTTACGCCGTGTGGGTGATGAGGAACAAAAACAGCAATTAGTATTTGATTCTCTGGTACTCAATGCGACGGCAAAATCGGTCACTATCGATAAACAGCCGCTGGATTTGAATGCCAATGAGTTCGATGTGTTGTGGCTGCTGGCATTGAAGGCGGGCACGATAGTGAGTCGTAATGAACTGGTGGCTCAGCTTCGAGGCATTGAATACGATGGCCTAGATCGTTCAGTTGATATTCGCATATCGCGTTTACGCAAGAAATTGCAGGAAGCCTTGAGTCAGCCCTATAAAGTGAAAACCATTCGTGGCAAGGGATACCTTTTTTGCCGCGACGAGGGTGAGCAAGCTTTATGAAGAAGTTGATGACTTCTCTGGTGTTGGTGGTGCTGGTGGCCATTGCGAGCCTAGGCTGGTCGATAAGCGAGTTTGCAACCCTTCTGGACTCTGAAAAAGAAACACCCAGTCCTGCCACTCACCTCGCCGCATTAAAACTACTGGGCGGCACACTGGCGCAAACGCTCGATAACGATAGCGTTAACAATCAAAGTTTTATCGCAAACTGGAACCAGCTTAATTCAGAGCAATTGTCTTTAGCGAGTGAAGCCGATTTCGTTTTACCCTCAGCCCTAAAAACCGCATTTTATGCCGGGGAATCACTGCTGCTGGAGTCCGATGACGGCATCTCCTTGCATTATTTACTGCCAAAAACGGGGCAGGTATTGAACATTAACACCGATATCGTCACGCCCACCGATGTCAGCTTTGACTTGAATAAGCTGTATACCATGCTTTTTTATGGCGGCGTGGTGCTGATTTTGTTGGTGTGGGTATCACCCTTGATCCGTCAGCTGGTTAATCTCAGTAAGGCGACCCAAGCGTTTGGCATGGGGGAGTTGCAGCAGAGAATTCCTGTTAGAAAAACGTCGTACATAGGCACTATTGAAAGCGAATTCAACCGCATGGCGGATCGTATTCAGCAATTGATCGATGACAACAAACTGCTCAGTCGAGCTGTTTCTCACGATTTAAAAACCCCGATTGCACGGCTAAGATTTGGCATTGAGGCGCTGGAAGAAACCCAAAGCGAACAGCTTAGAGTGAAGTATTTCCAGCGCTTGAACCGCGATCTAGACACTATGGAAGACTTGGTGATGACGCTGCTGAGTTATGCCCGCCTCGATGAAGCGAATATCCAGCCCGATTGGCAGTCGATTGAGCTCAATGCTTGGCTACTCGAAAAGTATCAAGGCCAAGTGTACCCCGATTTTTCAGTTGAACTGGTTCCCTATCCCACAGCACTCAAGATCAAGACAGACCCTAAGTACTTATCAATGCAGGTGAATAATTTGCTCAATAATGCGCTGCGTTTTGGTAAGGCAAAGATTCGGCTGACGTTGGCAGTCGAGGAGGGCGCGACCTGGTTACACGTTGACGATGACGGTCCAGGCATAGACGAACTGGAGTCTGCGCAGGTGATTAAGCCTTTTGTGCGTGGTCAGCACAGTCGTGGAAATTCCGGTCATGGCATGGGATTGGCGATTGTCGACAGAATTGGTTGTTGGATGAATACCCCATTACGTATTGGACGCTCCCCTGAGCTCGGTGGCGCTCGCATGTCACTAAAATTTAAGGCTGAAGTTTAACGCTGAGTTTAAGGCTGAAGTTTCGGACTGGAGATTTAGACCGGAATTTAAGGCTGAATTTTAAAGCGGAGTTTAAGGCAAGAGTTTAAGGCAAGAGTTTAAGACTGGATTTTAACGCTGCATAACCATCAGACAAAGCGAGCAATGTCATGATGTAGCGATAAAACAGCACCAGCCTAGGAGCTAGGCTGGTGCTCGTTTGATTCGCAATTAACCTTTCACATCGACATTGTTAAGTATGTAATCCGTGTCGTAGATACGTGAGTTCGTATTTTCTGGTTTGCTGTGTAAACCTGTGACTTCGACCATGACAGAAGTTTCTTGATTCATCGTAGAACTCCCCCACAAAATGTCGTTACTGCTGTTCTTTCCTACCCCAAATTGGCCCACTGCGTCACGATCGGTTTGTTCGCGAGTGAAAGTGAAGTAGCTATAACCAGCCTGTTTGCATAACTCAGCCGATTTACGCATGACGTACTTTCGGGCCAATGCGCGGTCAGTGTTGGTATTGCCAACAAAGCTAATCTGCCAGCTATCGGGTGCAATCTGTGCGGTTTCAAAGCCTTTACCGAAAGACCAAAATTGTTTTTCGGTATCGTATGAAGTGGCGCAAGCTGAAAGCATCAGGGCTAATCCAGCACATAAAAACGTTTTTTTGATCGATGTCATGGTCTCGTCTCGTCAGGTTGGTTAGAAGCTATAGCTCACGCCAAGAGTAGTAACCCACTGGTTGCTACTGTCGATTAGCGGAGAGTCAGCCATGTTGGCAGCTATGTGCGAGTAACCAGTGGCTTGAGTAATGTCTAAATGCTTAGTGACTGGAATAACCAAAGCGTAACCTAGCTTATATGCGAAGGTGCCGTCGGCTTGATAAGCAGGGCGCTGCGCAGTGGCTTCAGATGACGTCACACCAGTGTAGTAGTTTGCGAAGTCTTTACTGAAATAGTGCACACCCGCATAAGGCACCAGATCCCCAAAGCCCAGATTTATTGGATGGTAGTAGGTGATATCAGCTTGAAAACCATCATAAACATTTGTCACATCGTGTTGGAATTTGGTTGATAACGTGCCTGTGCCTAAATGAATGTCGGCGTTTAAACCCAGATCGCCACTGAATTTACGATCCTTCATGCCAGTTAAAATATCGGCGTCATTGGCATCAAAGCCGGGATTGGCAACCACAAAAATGCTGAAGTTAACGGCACTGTCGTTGGTGCCTAAAAAGCGGTAGTTGATACCGGACAGATCGGCGTTGAAGTCCTCACCGTGGTAGCCGCCATTGAGGTAGATACCTGTCTGGTGATCTTGACCCTTATAAAACTGACTGCCAGTAGCAACACCTGCGCCAGCAAAGAACTGATCTTGATGACTATAGATATTACCATTACGAATGTAGGTATTGCTTTCAGCAAGCGCGTGGCTCGACATCAAAACACTTGTGATTACAAAGCAAAGTTTTTTCATTTTTTGATCCTTAAGACATCTGTCTAGTGACTGTGACGCCACTATATTTCAGTTCTTAACAGGACTCTGTATCCGAATGTAACCTGAAGCATTTTGCCAGAGGAGCGTCGAAGGGTATCGGGCTGAGTATGCTGCTGCGAGTTTAACGGGGGTAATACGATAGCTTTGTGTTTGGTCAGTACAAGAGAGTTTGGGGCTGATGGCTACCCGTTAACCCAAAGCGAGGTGCGACAAGGAGGCGGTATTTAGAATGGGAAAGCGACGTTGAGCTGAATGAAATCAATAGCATCAGGTGTATTTACCTGATGCTATTGGTAATTCAAACGACTCGCCGACTAAGCCTAGGGGCTGAGATTCGGGGGCTAAGGGCAAGGTAATCTGAATTTATCGGACAGTTCGTTTAATCGCACTAATAGCTCGGGCGATAAGGTGACTTTCAGGCTGTCGATATTTTCTTTAAGTTGATACAAGTCGGTGGCACCAATGATATTTGAGCCAACAAATTTACGTGAGTTAACAAAAGCTAACGCCATTTGCGCTGGCGAGAGTTTGAACTCGCGGGCCAAATCGACGTAGGCTTGTGTGGCCTCCAGTGCCAGTTGCGAACCCGTGTAGCGGGCGAAACGCTTAAACAAGGTCAGGCGCGCACCTTCGGGCCATTGGTCGTTGCAATATTTGCCGGTTAGGGCACCAAAGGCTAGGGGCGAGTAAGCGAGCAGCGGCAGGTTTTCACGGTGGCTGATTTCGCTCATGCCGACTTCGAAGCTGCGATTGAGCAAGTTATAAGGGTTTTGCACACTCACAATACGCGGCAAGCCGTGTTTTTCGGCCAGTTGCAGGTACTTCATCAAGCCCCAAGGCGTTTCGTTCGACACACCGATATAGCGCACTTTACCTTGGCGAATGACTTCGGCGAGGGCTTCTAGGGTTTCGAGGATCGGCGTTTGATGTTCTTGATCCTGTTGATCGTAAAACAGTTCACCAAAGAAGTTGGTATTTCGGTCGGGCCAATGGATTTGATAAAGATCGATAGTGTCGATTTGGAGGCGTGCTAAGGAGGCATCGACCGCTTGATGGATGTTGTTCCAGTCCAGCGCCATATTCTTGCGAATATAATCACTCTTACCACCCGGTGCGGCAATTTTAGTGGCAATCACTAGGTCGTCACGGTTGCCGTGTGCCTTGATATATTGCCCCAGAATACGCTCGGTTTCCCCTTGGGTTTCGGGCTTAGGTGGGACGGGATACATTTCCGCCGTATCGATAAAGTTGATGCCATTTCCTATGGCGTAGTCCAGCTGTGCAAATGCTTCGGCTTGGGTATTTTGTTCGCCCCAAGTCATAGTGCCCAAACAGATTTTGCTGACCTCGAGATTAGAATGCGGTATGCGTCTGTATTCCATCTATTTCTCCTACGAAAACTCTCTTAGTTTGAGGCTACCAAGCTTTTGCTGTAAAGCAAAGGTTAAACCATAGGTTGAAATGTTAGTGCGCTAAAAATAGCCAGCCCGCTAAAGGGTATTGCGCCCTGTTGAGGCATGCCATTGGTTGAAGTTTGTTCTCTGAGTCGCGCTTTTAACGGTTTTATCGCTTTGCTGCACTGAGATGGGGATTTTGGCTTATTTTTGTAAACCTTAGGTATGACTAAATCAGTAATAACGTATTTATGAATAAATTGTTATAAAACTACATTTATAGATCGCGGCGAGTTTGGAAGTGAACCTGCGTCACAAAACGGCGTAAATTTACGTATCTAACTTACGAATTTACGGCGGAATGTGACGCCAATATCGGAAACTGGGTTAACAAATCTCTACCCTGAATTTATCTAAAAATTTTTCATGGTTGATATTTGTGATGGCAGATTTTTCAAACCAAATTGTAACGATCAAAAAAGGCCTCGACTTGCCGATTGCTGGCGAGCCGCGACAGGTCATTGAACTCGGTGCTAAGCCATCCCAAGTGGCTGTTCTGGGTGAAGAATTCGTTGGGCTTAAGCCGACGATGTTGGTCGAAGAGGGCGATTGGGTTCAAAAGGGCCAAGCCCTGTTTGAAGATAAAAAAACACCGGGCGTGTTGTTCACTGCACCCGCTAGTGGCCAAGTCGTAGCAATTAACCGCGGCGAGCGCCGAATTCTACAATCGGTTGTCATTCGTTGTGATGACGGCGAAAACCGCGATGGACAGATTTCTTTCGAGATCCATCAAGACATCGCCGCTTTAGCAAGGTCAACCGTTCAGGCGCAATTAGTGAAAAGCGGTCTATGGACTGCACTGCGTACGCGGCCTTTCTCGCGCGTGCCTGCGCTCGATAGCACGCCCGCAGGGATTTTTGTTACCGCAATTGATACTAATCCACTGGCCGCCGATCCGCGTTTGATCATCGCCGAGCAAACCGAGGCTTTTAAAGCTGGCTTGCTGGTGTTGAGCCGCTTAACCGAGGGCAAGGTTTACCTGTGTCAGGATAAGGGCGAAGCGATTGTGAAAGAGGCATTGCCGCAACTTGAGCTGCGCCGCTTTGATGGGGTTCATCCAGCTGGTTTAGTCGGCACTCATATTCACTTTACTTTACCCGTGAGTTTAGAGCGTCAGGTATGGCATATCGGCTATCAAGACGTGATTGCCTACGGCAAGTTATTCCAAACCGGTGAGTTATATACCGACCGCATCGTCGCCTTAGGTGGCCCGAGCGTGCTAAATCCGCGTTTACTGCGCACTCAGTTGGGCGCCGAGTTAAGTCCTTTAGTCAGTGATGACATCAAACCCGGCCAAAACCGCGTGGTATCGGGCTCAGTGTTATCAGGCCATACGGCGGTTGGTGTGCATGACTTTTTAGGCCGATTCCACAACCAAGTGTCAGTGTTGAGTGAAGATGCGCAGCACCATGTGCTTTCTTGGGTACGGGGTGGCTCGGATAAATTCTCTATTACCCGCGCGGTGACATCACGTTTGTTTGGTGCCACTAAGTTGTTCGAATTTACCACCCATCAGGGCGGCTCAGCTCGCGCCATGATGGCCTTTGGTCAGCTAGATCGCGTGATGCCACTGGATATTTTACCCACCTTGCTCGTTCGAGACTTAGTGGTGCGTGATACCGATGAGGCGCAGGCCTTAGGTGCATTGGAGTTAGATGAAGAAGATCTGGCGCTGTGTACTTTTGTGTGTCCCGGCAAATATGACTTTGGTAAAGAATTACGTGCCTGTCTAGATGTTATCGAGAGGGAAGGTTAATGACTAAGCAAGTTAAAAAACCTGAATTACAGCAAGCCCCAGATTTACAAGAAGAATACTACGCGACGGGTAAGTCGATGAAGGGCTTTTTGCGTTCACTCGTCATTGCCAGTGGCCACAGCACTAAGGGTAAAGTGCATGTGCGTGACGCGATTGACGTGAAACGTACCATGACGCTAGTCGGTTTGTGTTTACTGCCCGCCATTTTATTCGGTCTATATAACATTGGCCTACAGGCACAGCTTGCGCTTGCGGGTGGCTTATCGACCCCAGATGTTTGGAAGTTGGAAATCTTTAATACCCTGTTCGGCGGCCTTAGCCAAGACACTGGGATATTAGGTTTATTCCTCTATGGTCTTAGTTTTTATTTGCCGATTTACCTGACAGCGCTACTCACCAGTTTGTTCTGGGAAGTGGTATTTGCGCGGGTTCGCGGCCAAGAGTTGCACGAAGGCTTCTTCGTGACGGCGCTGCTGTTTACCTTAATCTTGCCAGTATCGACTCCGCTGTGGCTGGTGGCCATGGGGATTTCCTTCGGTGTGGTTGTGGCTAAAGAGCTGTTTGGCGGCATGGGATATAACTTCCTTAACCCTGCGCTGGCGGGCTTGGCTTTTATTTATTTCGCCTATCCCTCTGAAGTTGCAACCATTAAACAGCTGGTTGCCGTTGATGGTTTCTCTGGTGCGACTGCACTGGCGCAAACCGCAGCGGGTAAGCTGAGCTTTGCCGATTACGCTTGGTTTAGCGCCTTTAGCGACCCTAATTGGTGGAATAACTTTTTTGGCTTCACCGTGGGCGCAATTGGTGAAACCAGCACCTTAGCCATTTTGATCGGCGGTTCATTACTGCTGATCAGCCGCTTAGCCGACTGGCGCATTGTGCTCGGTGTGCTGCTGGGCATGATAGCGACTGCAACGCTGTGTAATTACATCGGTTCTAGCAGTAATGACATGATGGCAATGCCGTGGACTTGGCATCTAGTCACTGGTGGTTTTGCGCTAGCGATGATGTTTATGGCCACCGATCCTGTGACCACTTCCTACACTCGCCAAGGCAAATTTGCCTACGGTGCTTTGATTGGTTTTATGACAGTGCTTATCCGTGTCGCTAACCCCAAAATGCCTGAGGGCGTGATGTTAGCCATTCTGTTCGCCAACCTTTGGGCGCCGCTGTTCGATTATCTGGTGGCCCGCGCCAACATCAAACGGAGATTAAAACGTCATGGTCTTTAAGAAAGATACTGTGGTGGGGACCATGATCTTCACCATCACGCTCTGCCTCCTGTGCTCGTTTATGATCACAGGCACAGCAGGCATATTGAAAGAACGTAAAGTCGCCAAAAAACGTGACGAAGTGAAGCGTTATGTGTTGATGGCAGCCGATGTGAACTTAGGTCAGGAATCTGATTTTAGAGAGATTTTCGCTAAATCGGTTAAGCCATTATTGATCAACCTAGACACAGGTAAGGTGGATTCAGACGCTAACGTGCTCGATTTCGATGAGCGTATGGCGGCGATTAATCCTGAGACCTCTAGCGCACCGAAAAAGGATATCGCCAAGATTAAAACCCGTGCTAACGATGCCCGCGTATTCAAAGTGCTCGATGCCGATGGCAAGTTAGACAGTGTGGTTGTGCCTTTCTACGGTAAAGGTCTGTGGTCGATGATCTACGGCTATGTGGCGGTTGAACCCGATTTCAACACCATTAAAGGGCTAGTGGTGTACGAGCACGGTGAAACCCCAGGTATCGGTGACTTTGTGACGGATCCCCATTGGTTATCGCTGTGGAAGGGTAAGCAATTATTTGATGAAAAAGGCAAATTTGCTATGCGCCTCGTTAAAGGCGGCGCTAAAGAAGGCGATGTCCACGGTGTCGATGCTGTGAGTGGCGCGACCATGACAGGCCGCGGCGTGCAGCGCGCAATGGAGTTTTGGTTTGGGGTTGAGGGTTTTCAAACCTTCTTCAATCAGCTGAAAGCGACGGCCGCGCAGGGTGAATTGCAAGGTGAGATGGGAGAGGCAAAATGAGCAACACTTTATCCATGCGTGACATGTTAACGGGGCCAGTGTTTGCCAATAACCCCGTCGCGATGCAAGTGCTGGGCGTATGTTCGGCGCTGGCGGTCAGTAATTCAATGCAAACCGCTGTGGTGATGACGCTGGCAGTGACCTTTGTGTTGGTATTTTCCAACCTGATTATCTCTGCCATTCGTAACTTTATCCCAACCAGTGTGCGGATTATCGCGCAGATGACGGTTATCGCCTCTTTGGTGATTATCGTCGATATGGTACTGCAGGATGTGGCTTACGAGTTATCTAAACAACTTTCTGTATTCGTTGGGTTAATTATCACTAACTGTATCATCATGGGCCGCGCAGAAGCCTTCGCCATGAAGTATCCACCGCATTTAGCGGTCGTTGATGCGCTCGGTAATGCGACAGGTTATGGCTTGATTTTGATCAGCGTTGCCTTTGTACGCGAGCTGTTAGGAACGGGCAATTTATTCGGTCATAGCGTGTTTACCACCATTGAAAATGGCGGCTGGTACTTGCCAAACGAAATGTTCAAGTTACCACCGAGCGCCTTCTTCCTGATTGGCGTGCTGATCTGGACTATCAATGTGATCCAGCGGAAACGGGGTTAAGGAGCAGATATGGAACACTATATAAACCTATTTTTGCAGGCCACTTTTATCGACAACATGGCGCTGTCGTTCTTCTTAGGCATGTGTACTTTCTTGGCCGTGTCTAAAAAGGTGTCAACCGCCTTTGGTCTAGGCGTCGCCGTGATTGTGGTCATGACCTTAGCCGTGCCGTTAAACCAGCTGATTTACGTCAAAGTACTCGCACCTGGTGCATTGTCTTGGGCGGGATTACCCGGTATCGATTTAAGTTACCTGCAGCTGATCACTTTCATCGGTGTGATTGCGGCGTTAGTGCAAATCCTTGAAATGTTTTTGGATAAGTACATTCCTAGTCTGTATGACTCCCTTGGGATCTTCTTACCTTTGCTCACAGTGAACTGCGCGATTTTTGCTGGGGTGATCTTTATGGCGAACCGTGATTACAACTTCGGTGAGTCAGTGGTGTTTGCTATGGGCTCGGGTCTTGGCTGGGCGGTGGCGATTGTGCTGCTGGCGGGACTGCGCGAAAGAATGAAATTCAACGCGATTCCCGAAGGCTTACAAGGTATTGGTATCACCTTTATCACAACAGGCTTGATGGCGCTGGGCTTTATGTCTTTCTCGGGTATCTCGCTGTAAAGCTACAGTAGGCGAGCCAAGAGTTGAGAAAGTGAATCCAGATTCTTTTTAGAAAAGAGCTAGAAAAGGGTAATACGATGGAAATGGCAATTGGCATAGGTATGTTCACGCTAGTGGTCTGTCTATTGGTGATAGTGATTCTAATCGCCAAAAAGCAATTAGTGGCTACGGGTGAAGTGACGATCAGCATCAACGAAGATGCCGAAAAAAGCATTCAAGTTGCGGCGGGTGACAAGTTACTCGGCGCCTTGGCGAGTCAGAGTATTTTTATTCCGTCAGCCTGTGGTGGCGGCGGAACCTGCGGTCAGTGCCGAGTGAAAATCAAAGCGGGCGGCGGTGATATTCTGCCGACTGAAATGGGCCATATCACCAAGAAAGAGGCTAAAGAAGGTTGTCGTCTCGCCTGCCAAGTCTCAGTGAAAACCGATATGGAACTTGAGCTCGACGAAGAAATCTTTGGGGTGAAAAAGTGGCAATGTCAGGTGATCTCTAATGATAATAAGGCGACTTTTATCAAGGAGTTATTGCTTGAGTTACCGGCAGGTGAAGATGTTCGCTTTAAAGCGGGGGGTTATATTCAAATTGAAGCGCCAGCCCATGTGGTGAAATACGCTGACTTTGATATTCCTGAAAAATACCGTGGCGATTGGGACAAATACGGCCTGTTTGATATAGTCTCGACCGTCAATGAAGAAGTATTGCGCGCTTACTCTATGGCCAACTATCCCGATGAAAAGGGCCGCATTATGCTGAACGTGCGGATTGCGACGCCGCCATCGGCCAATGTGCCAGCGGGCAAGATGTCATCTTACATCTTCAACCTGAAAGCGGGCGATACAGTGACGATTTCTGGGCCATTCGGTGAGTTCTTTGTGAAGGAAACCGATGCGGAAATGGTGTTCATCGGCGGCGGTGCGGGCATGGCACCTATGCGTTCACACATTTTCGATCAGCTTAAGAGTAAGAAAACCACACGTAAAATGAGCTTCTGGTACGGCGCACGTTCGACCCGTGAAGTGTTTTACCAAGCGGATTTCGATGCCCTAGCGGCCGAGAATGACAACTTCGTTTGGCATGTGGCGTTATCTGAGCCATTGCCTGAGGATAATTGGACTGGCTACACTGGCTTTATTCATAATGTGATTTATGAGAATTATCTTAAAAATCATAAGGCACCAGAAGACTGCGAGTACTACATGTGTGGTCCTCCAATCATGAACTCTTCAGTGATTAAGATGCTCGAAAGCCTAGGCGTTGAGCCAGAAAACATCCTACTCGATGACTTTGGTGATTAGCAGTTAAACTTAAGCTAGAGCTTAATCAGAGCTTCAATTAGCGGTTAAAGCTTGAAACTCATAACTCGCGTTAAGGCAACTTAACGCGAGTTTTGTTTATTGCTTGTTAGCGTTTTTAAGTTCAAAGCCTCTAACAATGACATATGCGATAAGGGCAAATATGAATACGATAAGGTACATCCATGCGATACTTTGCAAAGTTTCAATAATTGTTCGATATATCTCAATAGTCCAACGCTCTAGTGTTAGCTGTAGAATTTCTACATCTTTATGTCGAGCGGAAATGTAGCGCTCTAAATCATAAATCCTAACCCCACCAGAAATGCCCACAACGTATGTGGCAAAAATAATATATTTTTGCCAAGCGGCACTGATTGAATCTTGAATTATTCGAGAAAATATTTCTCCCAGTGGTTTTTTGAAAATCGAAACAACTAGAAATGAAACGGTTATAGATAGTGCAAATGTAATAAACAGTAATGTAAAAAACATGCTCTCTCCTTAGAACAGATAATCAAATTGAAAACTTTACCAGCCATTTAAAATCAACAACATAATCTGCTTTCGGCTTACGTCCAAGCGAATAGTCATTGAGGTTGCTTTAAGGATTGGGGTCAAAGTTACTTCCACATTACTCCTGAATAGGCTCGCCATGGCATTGGCTTATCGACACGGTGAATAGAAACCTAGGGTTTCTGATCTTATGAACGAGAGCCATGGACGGCGAACTGGCAGTTAAACAGGGATGTTGTTCAAGTCCGTCCTTGGATGCTCGACCGCCCCGTCCATGGGGCGGACGGTCGCCTCGCCAATCACCATGGCGCACCTTTCGAACATTCGCGTAATCTGTAGATTTACAAGACATACGCAACATATTTTGGGACAAAACCTTGTTAAATAATTCACCCTTATTAGCCAGATTTGGATTAGCTATTCTATTAGTAATGCTTCGTTTGGCTACAAACTAATCAACGTTCGATATAACCCAGTCGGAATAGGCATAACAGGGACATAAATCAGTTCTCTAGAGATTTGATTCATCTTAAGGGAAAAAACCGCCCCAGAATAGCCGCAAATGAGGCGCTAGAGCGGGTTTTAGAGGTTAGCGTGAATCAGTCTGGTGTAGAGTGATTCACGGGCTCACTTTTGGAACTGAATGAATTAAGCAAAGTAATCCAATTTAGGAATAAATTCACATGTGATATCGCATTGATGTGCGTAACCTTCCAATTCACAATTCCAGCGCGTTCTTCGAATCTTCGCCATCGTATCAACGAACTTTTCTGGGCACTCAAGCATCGGAGTGTGAGATACACCTTTTAACTCTATCAACCTGAGTGTGCCACTATACAAAGCAGAAGCCACCAACGAAAATATAATTAAATGAAACAAATAAGAAACCAAAAAAAAACAACAAATTCAGCAAATAAAATAACAAAATAAAACAATTTGCACATAATAAAAAAACAATATGGCCGCGAAATATATTTATTTATTATTGGATAGTAATAAATTTAAGTCATAAAAAAGAATTGGCACTAAAGTATTATTTCAATTTGATACATTTGAAACTAATGTGATTCAAATGTTCAACGTGTAACACCATTGCAACTGCTAATTATTCAAGCCAAAATGATGCAATTTTAAAGGGAGCTTATGTCAAATTTATTTCGTCAGCAGGTTGTAGACGAACAAAAAAAACGGCTTTATGGAGATATATCTTTAGCTCAACCTCTTTCAATATATACCGTATCCCTATCTATATTATTAATAGTTACTGCGATTATTTTATTTTTATATTTTTCACATTATGCTCGAAAGGAAACGGTTCGCGGATATTTAGTTCCAGATAAAGGTGTGATAAAAACCTACGTTAATCGCAGTGGCAATGTGGATATCTTGCACGTAAAGGAAGGTAGTGATGTCAATACGGGAGATCCATTAGTAACAGTCATAATAAGAAGCAGCATGGCATCTGGTTTTGAGTTAAGCGAAACACTGATAAGTGAGTTAAAACAACAGCAAAGTATTTTAAGTGAAGAGTTAGATAATAATGTAGAACTGAATACAGCCGAGACTCTTAGGCTCGAAAAAAGGTTGTCTGACTTATCAGAATCGATGAAGGTATTATCTAGACAAAAACAGTTGTTAGCAGAAAAATTAAACATACAAGTTGCACAGAAAAAACAACACGACAAGCTCTACAAAGATGGTTATTTATCAGAGCTTGATTATCAGCTTCAATTATCAAAATTAATTGAAGTAAAGCAAGAAGTGGAAAACTTAGAGTCGAACAAAATATCGATTGACCGCGAGTTAAATCAAACTCACTCTGAATTAGTGAGCTTACCGTTCCAATTTAATTTAAAACAGTCAGATGTTCATAAGCGCCAATCTGATATTCAAAGACAATTAAATGAAGCGGAGAATAGTTACAAATTTGTTATACGCGCTCAAGAATCAGGTACTGTGGCGGCAGTAAGTGTTGTTGAGGGCGAGTTTATTGCAAGTAATCGTCCATTAATGAGCATTATCCCCAAAGGCTCTTCATTGGTAGCAGAGTTACTATTGCCGACAAGAAGTGCAGGATTTGTTAAGCAGGGTGATGAGGCTAGATTACGCTTTGATGCATTTCCTTATCAACGGTTTGGTTTTCTGCACAGTGAGGTATTGCGTGTAGATAAAGCATTACTACTCGATGGCGAAGCCGATTTACCCGTTAAGTTATCAGAGCCTGTTTACCGTATAAGAACAACCTTATCCGCGCAAGACATGCAGGCTTATGGTGAAGCATTCCCCCTTAAAAGCGGTATGCTCTTAGAGGCTGACATCGTTCTAGACAGACGCACGTTGCTCGATTGGCTACTTGACCCAATTTACAGCCTGCGTGGAAGGATGAGTTAATGGCAATTGCAACTGACAAACATGCCGCCTTGATGGCAAGCGAGAGCAATAGTCCCGTTGACTTACTTGAGTTCTCTGGCAATAAGCGTGTGCCACTTATTTTACAAGCTGAAATGGCTGAATGTGGCCTTGCCTGTATGGCGATGATAGCAAGCTTCAACGGTCACAAGTTAGACATGGGGGCGTTACGCAAGCGCTTCACCGCTAATTTAAAAGGGATGAATTTACAGCAGTTAATTGCGCTAGGTGATTCCATTGGCCTTTCAAGCCGAGCGCTGAAATGCCCACTTGAAGACATAGGGAAATTAGCTTTACCTTGTGTCCTTCACTGGGATATGAACCACTTTGTTGTACTGACAGGTGTAACCAAGAAGAACATCAGCGTAAACGATCCTGCTGTAGGCAAGCGCACTTTATCGCTACAAGAGTTTGCCAAGCATTTTACGGGTATTGCGCTTGAACTGACACCGACGAAGGCATTTGTAAAGCAAGATGAGCGCCAACAAATGCGCTTAAGCCAATTGTGGACCAAAATCAGCGGTGTAAATGCTGCATTAGTTACGCTATTTGTGCTGTCAGTGCTGCTACAAGTATTTTCTTTAGTCACACCTTATTACATGCAATGGGTGGTTGATGAGGTATTAGTAAGCCAAGACCAGCCTTTGCTTATTGTACTGGCAATTGGGTTTAGCCTACTGGTGGTCATTAATGTATTTACCACCAGTGTGCGTAGCTGGTTAGTGTTGAGAGTATCGAGTCTACTGAATATGCAAATGGGGGTAAATTTACTGCGCCGCCTCCTGCGCTTACCCATGAGCTATTTTGAAAAACGTCATATTGGTGATTTAGTGTCTCGTTTTGGCTCGCTGGCACAAGTGCGAGAACGGCTAACGACGGGTCTAGTTGAAACGGTTGTTGATGGTGTGATGTCAATTGCGGTTTTGGTAATGATGCTGATTTACAGCGTAAAGCTGACACTGGTCGTTATAGCTGCAGTGGCATTATACGCCTTGATGCGTTTTGCATTATATCGCCCACTACACAGAGCAACCGAAGAGTCGATTCAAGCGCAAGCTAAGGAGCAAAGTAATTTTTTAGAAAATATCAGGGGTATTCAAACAATTAAGCTGTTTACCTGCGAGAGTGCGAGACAAGGTATTTGGCAAAATCGTTACAGTGAAGTCATTAACGCAGATATTCGTTTAGGTAGGCTAAAAATCAGCTTCGATGCGATGAACAAACTGTTGTTCGGTATTGAAAATATCATTGTGATTTACTTGGCGGCAATGATTGTCATGAACGGTGACCTCACAATCGGCATGGTATTAGCCTTTATCGCTTACAAAAATCAAATGACTGAGCGAGTGGCAAGTTTAATTGAACAGTTAATTATGTTTCGTATGTTGCGATTACACCTTGACCGTATTTCTGATATCGCTCTTCATGAACAAGAGGCGCATCAAGAGAGCTTTACACAGCTCAACATCGTTAAAGGACGCTTAAGTTTAGAGAATGTCAGCTTTAGTTACGGAATGAATGAACCTGAAGTAATTAGCAACCTCAGCCTTGATATTCAGGCCGGTGAATCGGTAGCTATTGTGGGGGCCTCAGGTTGCGGCAAGACTACCTTAGTGAAGCTGATGCTGGGCTTGTTAATACCAACGAATGGACGTGTTTTGCTCGATGGTCAAGACATAAACCATATTGGCTTAACCCAGTATAGGCAACAAATCGCAGCAGTTATGCAGGACGATACCCTACTATCAGGCTCAATTGCTGACAATATTACGTTTTTTGACCCAGAGCCTCATTACGTGAAGATGCAACAATGCGCGCAGCATGCAGCGATAGATATGGATATTGCACGTATGCCAATGGGATATAACAGTTTAGTGGGCGATATGGGTAACCAATTTTCCGGTGGGCAAGTGCAGCGCTTATTGCTTGCGAGAGCCTTATATCAGTCACCCTCGATTTTGTTTATGGATGAAGCAACAAGTCATCTGGACATTATTAATGAAGCAAAAATCAGTGAGCAGATAAAAGCACTGAGCATGACGCGCATCATCATTGCCCATAGACCAGAAACCATTAAGCAGGCAGATAGAGTGGTTGTTATGCATCAGGGTAAAATGATGAGTGCAGAAGAATTACAGCAAGCCCAGTCGGCATCGTAAATGCCCAGAGAATGGTTTTAAGATAGAAAAGACAATAATTTTAGACTGTTAGATTGCGTTTAATATCGGAATTTAGCAGGTTAAAACAAAGGCTCGGTGACTTTTGCCGGAAACCGAGCCTTTGGAAAGCCGCTAAGCGGTTAGACCGACTTAGCAAACATAACTATGAAATTGTAATGGAAGGAAATCATTATGCAAGAATTAACAATGAAAGAAATTGAGCAAGTGAATGGCGGTTGGGTAGTTCCAGTTGCAAGAGGCCTATTTCTTTTAGGTTGCCTGCTGTACGCTTCTGAAGTCCAGTAACACTCTAAATTTAAGTGAGTTTAACAAGCGAGAAATCAATCTCGCTTGTTATTTTCGACATTATAATCGAGAGATACATTAAATAAAATGACGGTTAATAACATATACTTGTTACCATTTAAAAAGAAGTGTGTAGGCATACTTGGCATAATTTTCCCGCTGCCGAGCAGAAATAAAACCTTCATTAGTAACATACGTTCTTTACTGGAATTTTGCTTTAGTGTTTTCATCATAATTTATCTATTGCTGTTTATTTATACACCTTACTCAGTTAGTGTGAATGCATGTGAAAGTGAGTATTTCTCTGAAAAAAAAAGACAATTTAAATGCGAGGATGTTGATGTCAAAATTGTTGAAAGCTTACCTGTATTTTTGATTGTTAGCTTAAGTTTTAATGAGGACGTTTTAGGTATCAATAGCTTTTTCAACACTATTTTTATAAATAAAAACAGTGTTGAAAAGTTTAACCAGAAAATTAGTGACATTCTAAAACATGAGTTAGAGCATAGTAACCAAAGAATGGAACTGGGTTTGATAGGTTTCTATCTGACACCGAAATGGTTAATTGAAGGTTCCGCAGATTACATCAGAGGAAAACCTACAATTGGCTATTGTCGTGGCATTGCTTCTTGGGGAGATGGTTCCAGTAAGCAATTTTATTTTGAATCTTGGGCTAAGGTATTTTATCTTTTACAATTCCAAGGTGTCAGTTATGATGAATTATATAAAAAGGATATTATTTTACAAGTGAGTGATAATGAAATAAAAAACAAATTGGCAGATTTTTTTTGCTTAAATGAAGAAAGTACTTATGATACTAGTGCCCATAACTTTAATATTCGTTAACATATTTGCCATTGCGATATGCTTGCGAAAAAAAAGTAAAACACTTGCACTTTATGCAGTGCTTGAATTGTATTTTTCAGTAGTTGTAGTTGCCTCGTATTTACAAAGTAAATAGGTACATTGTCAACTGATCCGTACCAGCAATTTTGGACATCTTGATAAGTGAGAAAAATCATTTAACGAGGTGAAACCATGTCAACACACAAAATACGTAAAATCCATACCGCTGAATTTAAAGTAGAAGCATTAAGGCTCGCCGATAAAATTGGGGTGGCCGCAGTGGCCAGAGAACTAAAGTTATATAACTGGCGCAGTGCATCAGAACATAAAACAACTTCCTGTGAACGTGAAGCTGAGTTGGCCGCAGAAGTTGCCCGCTTAAAACGTCAATTAGCAGAACAAACGGAGGATTTAGCCATCTTAAAAAGGCGGCTACCTATTTCGCGAAGAATCAAAAATAGCCAGATTTGAGTTTATCCTTGAGCATCAGCACCTGTTCACTCTTAAGCGAATGGTGCTGGTACTTCAGGTATCGCGTAATGGGTATTATGCTTGGCGTAAGGGGGCTCAGACTCAGAGTTCAAGGGCACTGAAGTGCTCTGAAGGTGATAGTAAGATAAAGGCGGCATTTTGGGCGTCGAAGGAACGCTATTGTGCGAGGCGTATTTAAGCTGATTTAGCAGAGCAAGGTGACAAGCTTGACATAAAAACAATACGCAAGGGCATGAAGCGTCAAGGGTTAGTATCTAAGGCTACCCGTAAGTTTTAGGTCACGACGGACAGTAATCACTCGTCCCCAATCGCTCCCAATGTGCTTGAGCAAGACTTTACCACGACAAGCTCAAATCAAAAGTGGGTCGGTGATATTACCTACTTGATGACGAGTGAAGGCTGGTTGTATTTGGCGATAATTATTGACCTACATTCACGTGCAGTTATCGGCTGGTCAATGAACAGTAGAATGACAGCTGAACTGGTTTGTGATGCGCTTAAAATGGCATTATTCCGCCGAGGCTTCCCGAAAAAGTGATTCTTCATAGTGATCGTGGCAGCCAATACTGCTCGCATGATTATGGGTATTTGATAAAAAAATATTAGCTGATACAAAGCATGAGTCGTAAAGGAAATGGCTGGGATAATGCCTGTGCAGAGAGTTTCTTTCATTCACTGAAAGTGGAAGCGTTGCAGGGTGAGCCGATCATGACGAGAGAAAGCATGCGCCAGCGTGTATTTGGTTGATTACAACAAAACGAGAAGGCATAGTTCGCTTGGCTATCTTAGTCCTGAGAACTTTGAATTAAAGAATAGTGCTTAGCAAAGTGTCCATTGCTACTGGTACAGATCATGTCAATTAGCACCGTTAACCATATATATCCATCATCGTTCCATCACCTTTCATACTCACCTAATAATGTTACTCGTGAATTTTATGCGTCAGTAGGTATATGCATAACTCACTTTTGGGCAAAAATTTGTTAGCCCAAAGCTCATGAAAAATGATCGCGTTCAGCGCGTGAATCAGACTAGGCAAGTCTGATTCACAGTAACGATTTTTGACCCCCTCATGGTCAGGTCATACTTTTGGGTATTCATTACTTTATGTATCTCAAACTATCAGACTAAGCAAGAGCTAGCCTTCGAGGTGTGACACTTTGGGCAATAGCTTTTTAGCTAAACGAGCAGCGAGAGGGTTAGTTAAAATTGGCATTGTTGCAGCAGTGACCGTTGGCGACATGGATGTCGCCGTCGAGCCTCAGGGATGCTTCTTTTAAAAGAAATAGACGGCGAGTCACTGAGAGAGTAATGACAATGAATACAACAACTAACGATGCAGTTCTAGCAGCATTGGCATTTCGCAGGCGTCGTGGCCTGTGTTGCCTAGGGGAGCGGATAGATGTACAAAGCCCAATTTCTCATAGAGTTTTACGGCTTCATTTAACGCGGCTGTGGTTTCTAAATAGCAGCTTCGATAACCCGTTTCGCGGGCGAAATCGAGTGCCATTAGCGCTACACGTGTTGCGAGTCCTTTACCGCGAATTTCGGGCATAAAGTACATTTTCTGCAATTCACAAACACCCTCATTGTTGGCTAACGGCGCAATGCCGGCGCCGCCTAGAATGCGACCCTCTAATTCAATAATCCAATAGTTGGCGCCCGCTTGGGAGTAAATCTGGCTGAGGCAATCTAAGGTCGGGTCGGCCACGCTATAACCTTTATCTGCGGTTAAGCCGTATTCGGCCGAGACATCGCGGATGACTTTGGCAATCGCGGCATCATCTTGGGCTGTGGCTTGGCGAATGTGGCAGCCACTTTGGTGTTTGGCGTTATGTACGGCTTGGTTATATAACATGAGTGCCTCTTCAATTTGTGAGGTTTGTGTCGGAGTCAGTTGGGCTAAGATCTCTTGAAATAATTGATTTTGCTGAGTATCTAATTTCAGGAGTAACTTCTTCCCCGCGGGCGTGAGTTGTACGACTAAACAGCGACTGTCCCGTGGGTGTATTTGACTCTGGGCAAGATTTTTATCAATCAGATGCTTAATGGCTCGGCTCGCATTGGACTTATCTATGCTGAGTTTGCAGGCCAGCTCTTTGATGGTCAGCGGCTGCTTGCCTATCTCAAACAAGGCGTGGGCTTGCACTGGCGAGAGGGGCAAATCTCCAAAGGCGGCGTTGAGCATGCCTAAATTCCTCACCAGATAGCGAGATAAGTGCCTGAGTTGGGCGGATGAGCCTGACTCCGCCGTTTGCTTAGCGTGAGTCAGAGGCTTAGCTGGATCTGGAGTCGGTGGTGCGTCTGTTTGAGCCATAGTCGAATGGGTTTGGTTGCATGTCACAACTAAGTTAGCGGGCTTCAACTGCGCTTGCAACATGTTACTAACAAGTTTGTGCGTAAATATCGGGATTTAATAGCGGCGCCATGGCGAGAATAATCGCTTGGGTGTAATTACTTTCACGGGTCGCGTGGCCGTGGGTGAGCAAACCTATGGCACCGCCTTTTTGTTTGATATTGACGGTATTGAACAATCTATCCATCACATGCCCGAGTTCTTCACCTGCTTCTAATGCCCGATAAACCTGCATTGGCAGAGGCAAAATTGCGCTGCGGCCAATGGCAAGTTGGTCTTTATGCCCAATGGCGATATAGGCGAATGTGGCTGGGCCAAAGTCGAAACAATCGACACCGCCTTCCATCGCAAAATAGTAGTCGGCTTGAGTATCTTGTTGATCCTGTTGTTGACAGTAGCGCACCCGATTAATCGCCCCTTGGCGAGTGTCTTTATCTGTCATTGGCTGCGCCGCAACACCTGAAGGTGCATCCATACCGCTGGCTTCTATGATGCTGTCAGGGAACAGTTGTGCCATCGCTTTGGTTGCCGCGTTGATTTTTACTGGGTTTTTAGAACCCACTTTTATCTTGATAATGTTTTGTTGCATATAAGTTGTTTATTTCAGCTTTTAATGTGGACGCTCGTTTGAATCATTGCTTAAATGGTTTGAGGTGTCTAAGCGTTTGGGTTTTCTATTCTGCCACAGTCGTCGGCGAAGCTCAGTAAAAAGCCAACAGTAGGGGAGGCAATAGCCAGCCTTAGGGACTAGGAAGCGACATATGACTATTGCTCCTTCAGTTATGTAGGCTGGGATAGGCAATTGAAGGAACCAAAACCAAGAGATAATAATAATGAAATTCAACAAACTCGTGATCGCTATGGGGATGGCCTGCGGTGTAATACTCGCCGGCTGTAACGATAGCGAAGATAGCACTACGCCCACCGAACCCGAAACTCAACTGCAAGCTTTTGCTCCCAACGGTTTACTCAAAGCCAATATTCGCCGCACCACCTACGGCGTGCCACATATCCAAGCCGATAACTTAGAAAGCTTAGGTTTTGGTAGTGGTTATGCGCAGGCACAGGACAATTTATGTGTGTTAGCCGATGGCTTTATTAAGGCTAACTCGCAGCGTTCCATGTACTTTGGCCCCCATGCGTCGATTGACTTCACTACGGGCCAACCCACAGCGGAAGATAACGGCAACTTGATCTCTGACTTTGCCTACAAAGCGTTAAAGATCAGAGCGCAAGCCGAAGAGAAATGGCCACAGTTTAGTGAAAACTCTCGGGCGCTGATCCAAGGTTTTACCTCTGGTTATAACCAATATCTTGCCGATGTCGAAGCGGGTAAACAAACGGCAGAACCTTTCTGTGGCGGTCAGCCTTGGGTCAAACCTATAGTGCCAGAGGATGTGGTGACTTATCTGTTTTCAATCGCTTTGTTACCGGGCGCAGCTAACTTTCTCGATTTGATTTTTTACGCAAACCCGGGAGATGCGCAGGAATATATGCCGCGTATCGTAGGGCCTGCGCCCAGCCAAGACCAAACCGCATTTGTGGCCGATATGCAGTCTAAGTTGATTGCCCGCGCGGCCCGCATCACCACGCCAGAGACCAATCCCCGAGGATTAGGCTCTAATGGTTGGGGTTTAGGTAAAGATAAAACCGAAAACGGTAAAGGCATGGTGCTCGGCAATCCGCATTTCCCACACACGGGTAACCTGCGTTTTTGGCAATCCCATATTACGATCCCTGGGCATTTAGACATGATGGGCGGCTCGCTTGTGGGTATGCCAGGGCCGATTAATATCGGTTTTAACAAAGATTTAGCGTGGACTCATACCTTCTCAACCGCCGAACATTTTGTGATGTATAACTTAGAGTTAGTCTCGGGCGATCGGATGCAATATCTGTTCGATGGTAAACCTATGCCGATCACCAAAGAGACGGTATCGATTCTGGTGAATGCTGGTCCTGCCGGCATGTTAGTGGCCGAGAAGGATATTTACACCACGGCAAAAGGCCCTATGGTTGAAGCGCCACCTGCTTTAGCACCTTTTGGTTGGGATGATGGCAGCGCCTTTATGATCCAAGACGCCAACATGGGCAATATGGACCCCGTTGACCATTGGTTAGCGATGGACATGGCGACCAATAAAGAAGAGTTCCAACAGGCCTTCAAGGATTACGACGGCGTTATCTTCAATAACACTATGTACGCCGATAAAGAGGGCAATGCTTTCTACATCGACGACTCGACAGTCCCAGGATTGTCTGAATCGGCAGTGGTGTTGTTAAAAACCTCGCCAGACATTAAAGCGGCTAAGGCGCAGGCCGGATTTACGATTTTACCCGGCAACACATCGCTGTTTAGTTTCGATGGCCCAACACCCTATGCCCGCGCGCCAAAGCTTGAGCGTACTGACTTTGTGCAAAACTCCAATGACTCATTCTGGTCGACTAACTTGAATGAACCGCTGACTTATTTCTCGCCCATGTATGGACCAGAAGCAGGGCAATTGTCGCTGCGAACGCGTATGGGCTTGAGCTTAATGCAGGATGCGGCTGGGGCAGATGGCAAGTTTAGCTTGGAAGAACTCGAAGCGGCGGTGTTGTCTAATCGCAGTTATCTTGCTGAGTTAGTGCTGCCTGATTTGATTGCCCAGTGTGATGCCCAAGGCAGCACGCCTGTTGTGGTGTCGGCGAGTTTATCTAAGGATGTCACTTCGGCGTGCACGGCGTTAAAAGCGTGGAATGGTAAGCAAGATAACGACAGCAAAGGCGGTGCTTTACTGCGTGAGTTTGCCCACCAATTCAACCAAACGACCATGTTGACCCAAGGATTCGATCCCGCCAATGCGGCAACGACACCTAAAACCTTGACCACAGATGGCAGCGCCTTAGTGGCTTTAGCCCACAGCGCACTGAATCTTGAGGCAGCAGGTTTTGCCTTAGATGCGCCATTGGGTGAGGTGCAATTCGTGGAGAAATCGCTGCCGGACGGTACGCCAAGCGGGTCGCGTTTACCTTGGCCGGGTAACCACAATGCCGAGGGTGGATTCAACGTGTTCTCGACCAGTCTGTCGGGTGACGACACTTTAATCCCGCAGCACAAGTACGCACCTGTGATGGACGTGGTTACTGGTAAGGCGATGAGTTCTGGCTTAACGGCGAAGGGATACCAAGTGCGTTACGGTTCGAGCTGGATGATGGCTGTGAACTTTACTGACGAAGGGCCAGTGGCGCGGGGAATTTTAACTTACTCTGAGTCGAGTAATATCCTAACGCCTGCGTTTGCCGATCAAAGCATCTTGTACTCAAGCGAGAAAAGTTTCCGTCCGTTGTTGTTCAAAGAGGCCGATATAGCGCCAGCCGTGGTGTCGACCACTGAGCTTATGCTACAGAAACCTTAAGTCTGATTTTGCGCTAATCGTTAACGGCTCACTTCGGCGTTGGTTCCGCAGTGAGCCGTTTTTTAAGGCGTTTGCGACTGATAGCGATTTGTAAAAATTTAACATTAGCGGATGTGATCTTGATCGACTTTAGCTGTCGATATGCGGCATTGGGTCTCGTTTTATGGCTTTTTGTGATCCAGATCCAATCCGGTGTTTTTCTCGGCGCTTATGCTATGTCACTGGTTTTGGTTTGAGGTAAAAATATTGTGTCTTTAGGTGGTTTTTCATGTGCTTTTTTTGCTGCTGTATTGAAAACTTATTACATTAAATCAGCGATCTAGATCTCAATATCAGTTTATTATGAAATTCCCTTACATAAAGCCGAGTCAGATCAACTTTTATGGGCTTTTTTTGGTTATCCTTACGACGAATTTATTATGCTAGTCACACCGTAAGGTAACTTTTATATGCAAAAAGATGCGACCAGTGTTCTTGGAACACCTCAAAGCACACAGAATCTAGATTCAACGAAACACTTACCTTGGACTCGCCAAGATACGACTTGGATGTTGAGTTTATTTGGCACAGCCGTTGGCGCTGGAATTTTATTTTTACCCATCAATGCGGGCATGGGCGGCTTTTGGCCTCTCGTACTAATGGCAGTGATCATCGGTCCTATGACCTATCTTGCCCACCGCGGTTTATCTCGTTTTGTTTGTTCATCAAGCATTCCCGGCAGCGACATCACCCAAGTAGTAGAAGAACATTTTGGTGTGGGTGCGGGTAAAGCCATTACCATACTGTATTTCTTCGCCATCTATCCGATTGTATTAATTTACGGTGTGGGTATTACCAACACAGTCGATAGCTTTATCGTCAATCAGTTGGGCATGGCATCGCCACCACGCTTTATTTTATCGGGTGTATTGATCCTCGGTATGATGGCTGTGATGGTTGCGGGCGAGAAATTCATGCTGAAAGTGACACAATTGCTGGTATATCCGCTGGTGGGTATTTTGGCCTTTATGTCGTTCTACCTGATCCCAGAATGGAAAATGGATGCCTTGCAAGTTGTGCCAGAAGCGGGTGCATTTTTAGGCACAGTGTGGTTGACGATCCCAGTATTGGTGTTCGCCTTTAACCATTCTCCTGCGATTTCACAGTTTTCAGTGTCACTGAAACGTGACCACGGCGCCAATGCTTCTCGTAAAGCTGACGTGATTTTACGTAACACTTCGATGATGTTAGTGGGCTTTGTGATGTTGTTTGTGTTCTCTTGTGTGCTGTCGTTATCGCCAGCCCAATTGGCAGAAGCGAAAGCGCAGAACTTACCGATTCTGTCTTACTTAGCTAACGTGCATTCAAGTGGTTTTGTGAGCTACTTTGGTCCGTTAATCGCCTTTATCGCGATTGTGTCCTCTTTCTTCGGCCATTACATGGGCGCGACAGAAGGCATGAAAGGCGTGATCGTTAAGCAGTTACGCTCAAGCGGCAAATCAGTCACGGATGCTAAGATCAACAAGTTCATCCTAGGCTTTATGTTTGTCACTATCTGGGCTGTAGCTGTGATCAACCCAAGTATCTTAGGCATGATTGAAGCCTTAGGTGGCCCAATTATCGCGGCTATCCTGTACTTGATGCCTATGTATGCCGTGTATAAAGTGCCAGCGTTAAAAGCCTATCGTGGCCGTATCAGCAATATCTTCGTGATCATTGCAGGTTTACTGGCGATGACGGCGATTCTGTTTGGTTTCTTCCGTTAAGTTTTACGAGTGCAGTGAAGCTTAACGAGGAGTTAGCGTTAGGTTTTTAATCTGAATCGTGACTCGTAAAAAAAGGATCGTGCCATTGGCCCGATCCTTTTTTATTGCGAATAAGCAATTGAGGGACTTATTTTTCTTCGTACATTAAGTAGTAACTCTGCTTCATCCCTAATGCTTGATAGGTCTGCTGGGCGGCGAGGTTTTCTTGCTCAACATATAAACGGAAGCTGGCGGCACCACCATTGGCTTCGGCCAGTTGTTTGACTTCACTGTAGAGCTTGCCATAAATGCCTTGGCGACGATTTTGCGGGCGAATATACACACTCTGGATCCAGTAATAATCCTTGGCGCGCCAATCGCTCCATTCAAATGTCACCATAAGCGAGCCGACTATTTCACCTTCAATTTCGGCGACGAGGTAAAACCCTTTTTGTGGACTTTCAAGTAGCGTGCCTACGCCGCGGGTTAGTGTTGCTTCATCTAAGGCTAAGCCTTCGGTTTCTTGGGCCATCGCCTGATTAAATTGGACTAAGGCACTGAGGTCCTGAGCCTTAGCTTTACGGATCAACATACAACAACTCCTAGGCGGTTATTGAGTAATACCGCTCTTGTTTAGTGAACAACCATTTTGTGGCTCACTTTAGCATGGAACATTGTGGGATAACGAGTTCGACAGTCGCGGTTTTGGCGGAGTGAGCTTAATTGATACTGCGGATTTTTGTACGACTAAAGTCTTGTCTGCTAGGCTTGTCTTTAGTGCCCTTTTTCTGAACTAAGTGAGCCTATGATGGGATTCGTTAAGTCGACACGCCGCTATAAACTTAAGGTGTTGCCCGTTGTTGATCTGATTGCTGATGAGCAAATAAACCATCGGCTGCATTTTATCTTAACTTTGTTGAGTTTTGGTTTGTGGGGACTCGTTTGGTGGTGGTTGATCCTAAAAGCCAAGGGTAAATCGGACTTTATTTTCAGTGGTTTTGATGACGATTACTGGAGTTATTTGATTGAACGTGAGCAACCGCCAGCAGCGCTTTATCGTCAGCAAATTGCGCCAAACAAAGTCACAGAATATTTTGATGCTTAAGCAGAGAAACTAACATTTAAGCGGCAAATTTAACAAAGTCAGTTTGGTTAATGTTACTGATTTTAAGACAGTTTAGCTCAACGTGACCCAGATCATCCCTCGATTAAAACCCCTCTGCTAGACTCGGCGATTGCCTCATGTAGACTGAGAAACTAGTGCGCTAGTTTTGGTCTTTGCCCCATCATAGTTTCGAATTCAAGGTTATGAATATGACAAAACCTAAGTCGTCGGCATTAGGCCGTGTTTGGTCTCGCTGGATGTCAGTGCCGCTGTGGCTGCAAATTGTTATTGGTATGGTGCTAGGCATTATTGTCGGCGTTATTTTTGGTGAGCAAGCCACTTGCCTAAAGCCGCTCGGCACCTTGTTTGTTAATGCCATAAAGATGCTGATCGTGCCACTGGTGTTTTGCTCGCTGATCGTGGGCGTTACATCGATGCAAGACACGGGCAAGATGGGGCGAATCGGCATTAAATCCTTTGGGTTTTATCTGTTTACTACTGCTATCGCGATCAGTATCGGCCTGCTTGTTGGTTATGTGCTGCAACCCGGCGCTGGCTTAGGATTAACGCTGGCAGAAGGCGCGACTCAAACCGCCAAAGCTGTGCCTTCATTAGTCGATACCTTGGTTGATATAGTGCCGACAAATCCGATTGCGGCCATGGCAAGCGGCCAAATTTTGCAAGTCATCGTATTTGCCATCGCCTTAGGCATCGCGTTAGTACTGATTGGCGAGCACGGTAAACCTGCGATTAAAGTGTTCGAAAGCCTCGCCGAAGCCATGTACAAACTGGCTGACATGGTGATGAAACTCGCGCCCTACGGCGTCTTTGGGCTAATGGCTTGGGTGGCGGGGGAGTATGGTATTGATATGCTTTGGCCCCTGATCAAAGTCATCATTGCCGTATACCTTGGTTGTATTATCCACGTGCTGGGTTTCTATAGTTTTTTACTGCGCGGATTTGCGAAGTTAAGTCCGCTGCAGTTTTTTAAAGGCATCAGCAATGCCATGTTAGTGGCGTTTACCACGTCGAGCTCTGCGGGTACGCTCCCTGCAAGCATGAAGTGCGCGAGTGAAAACCTAGGCGTTCATAAGAAGATTTCTAGCTTCGTGTTACCGCTGGGCACTACCATCAATATGGACGGCACTGCATTGTACCAAGGCGTTACTGTGTTGTTTGTGGCGCAGGCGTTTGGCATCGACCTGACTGTTGTCGATTATCTCACCATTATTTTAACCGCGACTTTGGCTTCTATTGGCACTGCTGGTGTGCCCGGTGCGGGTTTAGTGATGCTGACGTTAGTGCTGACAACCGTAGGGCTGCCCTTAGAAGGGGTGGCATTGATAGCGGGAATTGACCGTATTTTAGATATGGTGCGTACTGTGGTGAACGTCTCCGGTGACTTAGTGGCGACAACTGTGATTGCTAAGTCTGAAGATGAGCTGGATATGGCGCATTACAATGCCGACACGGAGCAAAGCGCCGTACTCGCCGAGCAAAATATCGCCCTTGAAACGGCGGCTGAGAATAGCGCCAAAGTCTAGTTGGCTTCGTCTAGTTGGCTTCAGTTGCTGGCTGTGGAACTAAAAAACCGCCATTGGCGGTTTTTTTATGCGGACAAATTTTACTTTGCGGAAGCTTACTTCACTGGGTTTACTTCAGTTGGCTCAAGATTAGCACTGGCTTGTCGTCGCTGTTGAGTAGCGTCAAGCGACCTTGCACTAGCTTAGCTTTAGCCACTAATGGCATTGCTTGCATCACTTTGTGCTCTTGCTGCATTAGCGCATCAACACAGGCTTTCATTGTGCTACCGGCAGGAGATAGCTTAAGCTCTTGGCCTTGCTGAGTATATTGACCGAAAAAGTTATTACAGCTGTTGTTGCCGTGTAATTTGCCTTCGGCCTCAAAGGTGATTTGTGCTGGGCTGTAATCGATAGTCGGTTGGCCTTGAACCATCTCAATATGCCAGCTGCCCTCTAATGGAATGGTCTCATTTTGGGCGACATCGGTACTTTGGCAGGCGGTGAGTCCCAACAGTAGCGCACCTAAGATGAATGTTTGTTTTAACATCGTTACAGTTCCTTTTTCCATGGTTATGGTCATAGTGTGACAAGTTTTACTCAAGATCTAAAGAGGTTTATATGACGGACTCATTTAAAAGTACTATGAATTTGTTGAAGTTTTTACATTGGTTAGGTGTATTGATGCTAGTTTGTGGACTTGGGTTCTATATGTTGACGCAATGGAGTCTAGAGATAAGCGGCATGTTACTGATCTCAAGCCTGATTGGCTTAGGGTTGGTTCTAATGTCACCCTATCCCGTGGTGCTGTTTATCCAGTGGGCGAAGCGTCAGGATGAGCAATCGAAGTGATTTCTTGCTGCGTAATTAAACCCAAAACTCGTTAACTCGCCACTTCGTTAAATCAAAGCTCGGTTAACCTATCGCTTCGTTAAATCAATGCTTCATTAACTTAAAGCGCTGCCGAATCTGCGGCGGGATTATCGTATAAGCTTGAGTCTATGGCGGGCTTAACTGGCGCGTCTTCAACCTCTGGCTTTGGTGGTTGCATTGAATCGAGTTTGCCCCGCGCGAGTTCCATCATGGGCGCGAGTTTGGCGCTGGATTCCGGGGTGAAAAAACTGTAGCTCGCATCGAGTTTAAGCTGGTGGTTTTGCTGTTCTAACTGTTTTTCTACCCGCTTCATAATATGTTGAATATCCCGCTCACCATCCACAAAAGCCAGTACCACAAATTGCGTGGTGTTGTAGTGGGCGGCTACGTCGGCGGTCCGTATCGTATCTTGGATCAACTTGCCTAACAGCCTGTGGTGATTATCTTCGAGGGGGATGGGCGTGTTATCCGGACTCAGTAATTCAAAGAAAATGATGCCTGCATGGGCACCAAAGCGGCGGCCTAAATTGAGTTGTCTTGGCGCCATCATCAAAAAACCATAATGATTGAGCATGCCGGTTTCTTGGTCGCGCATCGAAAGGGATTCAATGCGATGGTTCTGGCACAGCAGAGATAATTCCTGTTGCAGCAATATCTGAAACGGTTCGAGCATAGCGGCATTGGCTAGCGGCTCTGCCATATGTGGGTTGAGTACGCACAGGGCGCCAAATTGGCTGCCATCGGGCCAAGCGATTGGGCGCGAGAGAATGTGCTGAATGCCATCAAAATCCCGTGGTAAATCATCCAACATAAAGCTGCCGAGGTTTTGATATAAACCGTCGGGTTGGCTATTTTGTATCTGTTGAAAAAGTTCGAGTTCTGCGGAGTACAAAGTGCCCGCAGTAAATTGTGGTGTTTCAGTGATTGCGCTGACAATGATCTCAAATCCTGCGCTGGTCTTTTGGAATATAAAAACCGTGTTAGCGTTGTAATAGCTGTTGATTAGCTCACATTGGTGCATCCAGCGAGTGAGATTCACTTGTTGATTGTCGCTATCAAGTAAACTCAAGTTGGGATTAATGGTTTCGGGCAACATACAAACGCCTAACTAGGGCTAAATATTCATTAAGTTTGGGAAATAAAAGGGGATTTAGCAAATCAAGGCACTAAATAATACCTTGTTCTAGCTGTGCCTATTAATCCAACCGAGTATACTGACGGCCTTAAATTGGGCCTAAAGCCAAGATGATGCCGTGAGAACACTGTGAAGATTAGATTAGCCTTACCCCAAGATGTTGATTTATTAGCGATGCTAGAGAAAAAACATCTTAATGACGAATTAGCCTCCGCCAATATGGGACTGCAAGGGCAAGCTTTTTCCCACAGTGAATTGAGCGAATTAGTGCAGCATCATTGGGTCGTAGTGGCGCAGGTTGAGCAGCAGATCGTCGGTTATGTGATTGCCGGCCGCTGGGGATTTTTCGAACATTGGCCCATTTACCGCACTTTGTTGAATCGTTTGCCACAACTCGATTGGGATGGACCAAAATTAACTAAGGCCAACTCTTGCCAATACGGGCCGATTTGGGTACAGCAAGCCTACCGTGGACAAGGGATTTTTGAGGCATTAGTCAGTGAAATTCGTCGCCAAGTTGCCCCGCATTTTAGCTATATGTTGACCTTTATCGCCGAAGATAATGAACGTTCCTTTGCCGCCCACTCGGGAAAAGCGCACATGCAGGTAGTGGATTTTTTCACCGTCTCAGCGCGGGATTACTATTTAATGGCGGCAGCGACCCAAGCTTAGTTGTTCGATGATAGAAATTAAGGATTTAATCTCTACTGTGTAAATAACCCGAGTTCAGGTTAAATAACGGAGATAAATACATGAATGTACAATTTGTTGAGTCACTATTAACGGCCTATGCCGAAGTCAATTTATCGGCTTGGGACAACTTGAGATTGGTCTTATCTGAATGCTCCCACCATGAATATGAGGCGAGGGGATTTGAAGTCGAGTTTGTCTTAGACTCAGGGCAAGCGCAGCATTATTGGGTACAAGTGGGGAATATTTGGCTCGATTGTGGCCGAACCAATACCTATTCGGCGACGATAACGCAACTGAGCGATGAACAAGTCAGCCGCGCGAATACAAAAAAGGCGCTGGAGTGCGCCATTTTATCCCAAGAGCAGATTGGTCTACTGTGCATGCAAAACGCCCATTTCGACCATTGCTAAGTGCGCTTACTCAGTCCGTTTCTCAATCGCTTTTTTGATCAATACTTCTTCATCAGAAAGATGCGCTGAGGGGTAGTGGTGACTGTACCTATGATCTCAAACCCTTGTTTTTCATAAAACACAGGGGCTTGAATCGATAAGGTATCCACTTGAGCTACTAGGCAACCGCGTTGTTTCGCCTCCGCTTCGGCAAGCGCCATCAGTTTATGCCCAAGCCCTGTGCCTCTGGTTTGGTCATCAACCCAGACAACATTGATTAAGAAGTTTTTATAGATAGTCCGTCCACCCACACCCCCTATCAACTTGCCCGTTTCATCACGTGCTATGACAGTCAAAGGCACTGATTTCTCAGGCCCTAATAGCCCAGCATTAAATTGCCTAACGCCGTCTACCAGCGCATCCACAATTGCGTTATTTTCTTCATGAATAACTTCAAATTTCACTTAAATTTTTTCCTTAAAAATATTTTTTTGCTTTTAAATCATATAGCAACTATCAGTAAACTCAATGTTGGACAGAAATGTGTTGGAAAGTAGTGTCGGGGGAACTGTCACTTTAGTTGTTAGCAGTTTAGCGTTTGCTGATATCCACTCACACAGGCTTGCCATGGCATTCACTCGTCAGTCCTTGGATACTCAACCGCCCCGTCCATGGGGCGGACGGTCGTCTTGCTATCACCATGGCTCACTTTTTTGGTATTAGCGGAACCTGTGGATTGAAAAGATTACACAACATACTTTTGGACAGAAATGTGTTGGAAAGTAGTGTTTTGGGAGCAGTAATTTCAGTTGTTAGAAGTTTAGCGTTTACGGGTATCCACTCACACAGGCTTGCCATGGCATTCGCTCAACGACACGCAGCAAGTCCGTCCTTGGATGCTCGACCGCCCCGTCCATGGGGCGGACGGTCGTCTCGCAAATCACCATGGCTCACCTTTTTGGCATTACTGTAACATGCGAGTTTGAAGGAGATACCCAGCACGCTTTTAGACATTTTTGAGTTAGTTTGTTTACTCTATCAAATGAGTTCAGGATAAAAATTTCTATGGATTATCGCCCCGTTCACCCTACTGAGAGCGTTTTTGTGTAAAGTGGTGCACAGCGACACATAAAAACGAACGTAGCTGTATGTGTCGGCGTGCAGCGGTTTGTTAGGTTTATTTTTTGTCTGTAATTGCTTTTACGCCCTTAATTGACAACTTCCGCGAGTATAAAGGAGATTTATGATATGCAGGGCTAATTTTTTGTGCAGAAGAGATAAGGTTACGCATAGCCTCTTCTAGACCTTCTTCTTTATAAGCAGTCGATGGCTCACTTTGATATGGTAGATCTGGATTGTTTGTTACGCATGGAACTGAAGGATGATTTATTTCTTCCAAGTAGCTATAAAATGCATCTTTTGATATTACAGTACCGAACATTCTCCAAGCGTATTTTTTACCCCAATAGTAACCATCTTTTGCTTTGTATGTAACACGCTGGTCATTCTTAGCTTTTTCTGCAGGTTTATTTTCCCGAGCAATTTGTTGTGCAAATGCATAGCTAAAAAAGGGGTTAACCTCAGCTGTTTTCGAAAGAGCAGACAACTCAATTACATTTCTTCCGTTTTTATCTGTAGAAAACCCAATATTATAACGCTGACCTTCCTCGATAACGGGAGCACTATTGGCCTCAAATTCATACAAAGTATTCGTCGTTTTAGGAGTGAAACTATGAAGAAATTTACCGTTTGGAAGTTGGCTTATTTTATAATTGCTAGCAATCAGATCGTGTATTGTAAAAAGGTCTCTTGATTTCATATTCTTCCCTTGTGTGTGCTGATTCCGAGTAAACGTAACGCCGCGCAGCACGCGCGGCTTTGTAGTGAAGGCGCAGCCGCAACGAAAAAGCTATCTCTGCGACTGCGATTATTAATGGCTACTTACCTGATTTTCCTAGCATATCCCTTTTTTACTACTCTACCGATATAGCTATTTAAGCCTTGCCCAGCTCTTGCCAGCTTATGCATTTCGTTGATGCTGGCTGCACCAGCACTTTGATTCGTGTAAAGGTAGACTGAACCATCTCCGAACTGAACGGTGATTTCGCCTGCTCCAATTTCGTATGCAACCACATTCGAGTTACCACCCAAATTTTTATAACGTTCCATCATCACTTCCTTTTTAGTTGATACTACTTTGATTTGGAGCTAAAGCCCCTTAACGTCTTAGTATTTATGCGCTGCGCTGTTTGCAGGGCATAAATCGTTTGTTGACTAAATCTCAAATATGGCCGCAGCTACATCCGTGTAAATGGGTATAAATGATGCTATAGGAATTTACTTTTTTGCGGTAGCTATTTTTTATACAGCTTTGACACTAATCACTTGATATCGTTTTAGCTTTCTCATTTTTAGCGCTTATTTTTTGCTGATGAATCGCTATCTAACGACTCAAAACTTCAAGGAATACACCTCCCCTCGGAGTTGCCGCAGGGCGAATAGACAAATTGCGTGAGTTCGGTCATGGATGACCGACTAGCTTTCGCAGGTGCAGGGACGCATCCTTCGGAAGCGATAGCAAATTTGTCAATGAGCACAAGGGGCTTTCAACTCCGTTGGGGGCGTCTTGGAGCATCCAAGGAGGATAGGACGAGCAGTCCTCCTTGGTCGGGTGTGGGGTGAAGCCCCACGACTTTGATTTTGATTAAAGCACTCAAGCTACGAAAAGATGGGATACTTAACTTCTAAGTCGAACCATCAACTTTTCTATAGGCAAAGCTTTACTTGGCCAATTCCTCTTTTGAACTGCGAAACACACTTTGGGGCAATAGCTTTTTAGTTAAGCTATCAGCGAAAAGGTTGGCAAAGATTGGTATTGTTGCACCTGTGACCTTCTAAAACAGGATCTTTTAGTTGAGCCCTCAGGGACGCTTTTTGTTAAACAAAGAGGTGGTGAGTCATAGGGGAAACAATGACAATGAATGCTGCACAACTGAAGATACCATTATCTTGCTTTGGGGAACCAAATTGCAGGCATAAAAAAACCGCTGGGTAGCGGTTTTTATATTTTGCAATCTTAACGGGTTTTAATCGAAACCGATTATAGACCCGCGTCAGCGCGCAGTGCTTCAGCTTTGTCCGTCGCTTCCCATGGGAATTCATTACGACCAAAGTGGCCATAAGCGGCGGTCGCTTGATAAATCGGACGAGCTAAATCTAGCATGGCCGTTAAACCGTATGGACGCAGTTCGAAGTGTTGACGTACTAACTTGATCAACAAATCTTCAGACACTTTACCCGTACCGAAGGTTTCGATGCTGATAGAAGTCGGCTCTGCCACACCAATAGCGTAAGACACTTGGATTTCACAGCGATCAGCAAGACCTGCTGCAACGATGTTTTTTGCCACATAACGGGCAGCGTATGCCGCGCTACGGTCAACTTTTGATGGATCTTTACCAGAGAATGCGCCACCACCATGACGGGCCATGCCGCCGTAGGTATCAACGATGATCTTACGACCGGTTAAGCCGCAATCGCCTACTGGACCACCGATAACAAAACGACCAGTTGGGTTGATAAAGAACTTAGTGTCTTTGTTTAGCCATTGAGCCGGTAATACTGGCTTGATGATGGTTTCCATCACGCCTTCAATTAAGTCGGCTTGTGAAACGTCATCTCTGTGCTGAGTCGACAATACGACAGCATCGATACCGACAATTTTGCCATCATCATAGGCAAATGTGACTTGGCTTTTCGCATCTGGGCGTAACCAAGGCAGGGTGCCGTTTTTACGCACTTCAGACTGACGCTTCACTAATGCGTGGGCATAAGTGATAGGCGCTGGCATGAGGACGTCGGTTTCGTTGTTGGCATAGCCAAACATTAACCCTTGGTCGCCTGCACCTTGCTCAGCAGGGTCAGCACGGTCTACACCTTGATTGATATCAGGTGATTGCTTACCAATGGCGTTTAATACCGCACACGAGTCTGCATCAAAACCCATATCTGAGTGGGTATAACCAATTTCACGCACCGTTTTACGGGTGATTTCTTCAATATCAACCCAAGCAGAAGTCGTGACTTCGCCACCGACTAATACCATGCCAGTTTTGACATAAGTTTCACACGCCACGCGTGCTTTTGGATCTTGAGCCAGAATTGCATCTAGCACAGCATCAGAAATCTGATCTGCAATCTTATCGGGATGACCTTCTGAGACCGACTCAGAAGTAAACAAGTGCTTTGCCATAGTAGGAAAATCTCGTCGTTAGCATTCAAACGTGTAGAAGCATCTACATCTAGACGGCTATTTTAGTTTAAATCCGATTGCCGATCACCCCCAGTGAGAAAAAATCCTCTCAGATTGTGACCTGAAAACGACTATGTTCAGTCTTGAAATGGTTATTTTACTTATATTTCATAGCATTAAGTTTACTCTTTTTTTGAGAAATTTATTTCTCCATTACAAGTGATCCTTGCGAGGCCGACTCAAGTAAACGCCAGTAAAGTGACTAGTTTGTTTCTGCGAGTTTACGATTCGGCCATCTTTTGCTGAGTGAATGATAATTTTAGTTTGCGTCACACTGGCATGTAGGGGAAAATATGCATCCAAATTGCCCGCTAGACCCCACAAACAAGCAGGAGAGAGCATGTCTTCCCGTAAAGTACTCGCAAACGCAATCCGTGCGTTAAGTATGGATGCAGTTCAAAAAGCAAATTCAGGCCATCCCGGCGCCCCAATGGGTATGGCAGATATTGCTGAAGTGCTGTGGAATGATTTCCTTAAGCACAACCCGACCAATCCTAAATGGGTAGATAGAGACCGTTTCGTCCTTTCTAACGGTCACGGTTCAATGCTGATCTACTCTTTACTTCACCTGACAGGTTATGAATTACCAATCGAAGAACTGAAACAGTTCCGTCAATTGCATTCAAAAACCCCGGGTCACCCAGAATACGGTTACACCCCAGGTGTTGAAACCACAACGGGTCCACTCGGCGCGGGCATCAGCAATGCAGTCGGTATGGCGATTGCTGAAAAAACCTTAGCGGCACAGTTTAACCGTGATGGTCACGATATCGTTGATCACTACACTTACTGCTTCGTCGGCGACGGCTGTTTGATGGAAGGTATTTCCCACGAAGCCTGTTCATTAGCCGGTACTTTAGGTCTAGGCAAACTGGTCGCATTTTGGGATGACAACGGTATTTCTATCGATGGCCATGTTGAAGGCTGGTTCACCGATGATACGCCAAAGCGTTTTGAAGCTTACGGCTGGCATGTGATTGCCGGTGTTGACGGTCATGATAGCGCGGCAATCCGTGCTGCTATCGAAGCGGCTAAAGCGGTGACCGATAAACCAACCATGATTTGCTGCAAAACAATTATCGGTTTTGGTTCACCCAACAAATCTGGCAGCCACGATTGCCACGGCGCGCCATTAGGCGATGCGGAAATCGCAGCAGCCCGTGAATTCCTTGGCTGGCCATACGCACCGTTTGAAATCCCTGCTGACGTTTATGCCGGTTGGGATGCCAAAGAAGCCGGTGCTGCCCGTGAAGCAGCATGGAACGAGAAGTTTGCGGCTTATAGCGCAGCTCACCCAGAACTGGCTGCTGAATATGAGCGCCGTGTACTAAAAGGTGAATTACCTGCTGATTTTGAAGAAAAAGCGCAGGCATTCGTGCAAGCATCACAGGACAAAGCCGAAGGTATTGCGAGCCGTAAAGCCTCACAAAATGCCATCGGTGCTTTCGGTGCTATGTTACCTGAACTGTTAGGCGGCTCTGCTGACTTAGCGGGTTCTAACTTGACACTGTGGTCAGGTTCTAAAGGTATTCAAGACGATCCAGCTGGTAACTACATTTACTACGGCGTGCGTGAATTCGGCATGAGCGGCATTATGAACGGTGCTTCGCTGCATGGTGGTTTCATCAACTACGGCGCAACTTTCATGATGTTCATGGAATACGCCCGTAACGCAGTTCGTATGTCGGCGCTGATGGGCATTCAAAACATCTTCGTTTATACCCATGACTCTATCGGTCAAGGTGAAGATGGTCCAACGCATCAGCCAGTTGAGCAATTAGCTAACCTGCGTATGACGCCAAATATGGCTGTATGGCGCCCATGTGATGCGGCAGAAACGGCGGTTTCTTGGAAAGCTGCGATTCAACGTCGCAATGCGCCAACGTCACTGATTTTCAGCCGTCAAAACCTCAAAGCCCAAGCGCGTACCGCTGAGCAATTAGCTAACGTGGCTAAAGGTGCTTATGTACTGCAAGACTGTGCGGGTACACCAGAACTGATCCTGATCGCAACCGGTAGCGAAGTACAATTGGCGATGGATTCTGCGGCTGCATTAACTGAGCAAGGTAAACAAGTTCGCGTAGTCTCTATGCCATCGACAACTGAGTTCGATAAGCAAGATGCCGCTTATAAAGAATCGGTATTACCACGCGCTGTGACTAAACGTGTGGCTATCGAAGCGGCGCATACCGATTTCTGGTACAAGTACGTCGGTTTTGAAGGCACTGTTGTTGGCATGACCACTTTTGGTGAGTCAGCGCCGGGTAACGTGTTATTGAATCACTTCGGTTTCACCGTTGAAAATGTGCTGAATGCTGCAAAATCATTGGGCTAATCGCTCAAGGGATTAGATTCAATACAAAAGGTTAAACTTTTTAAGTGTTAATCTGTATAATGCGGCCTGCAATCTTTTGCAGGCCGTTTTTGTATTTAGAGGAAATTGAGACCTCAATGATCCGAGTCGCTATCAATGGTTATGGCCGTATCGGCCGCTCTATTCTTCGTGCTTTGTACGAGTCAGGAAAACGGCAGCAAATACAGATTGTCGCGATTAATGAATTAGCTAAACCTGAAGCCATTATTCATCTGACCCAGTACGACACCACCCACGGTCGGTTTGCGCACAAAGTGAAACTCGTCGATGATCACATGCTGATTGGCGACGATGCGATAAAAATTCTCCACGAGCCCGATCCCACAAAACTCCCTTGGCATGAAATGGACATAGACATTGTCTATGAGGCAACTGGTGTATTACTCGATCGTCAAAGCTGCGAAGCCCATATTCATGCTGGCGCTAAGCAAGTGCTGATAAGCCATCCATCCTCAGCCGATGTCGATGGCACGATTGTCTATGGTGTGAATCACGATTTACTCCGCGCCGAACACACAGTGGTTTCCAACGCATCTTGTACGACTAACTGTATCGTGCCAGTGATCGACGTACTCGATCGCCATTTCGGCGTTAAAAGCGGTGCCATTACCACTATTCATTCGGCGATGAACGATCAGCAAGTGATTGATGCTTATCATGATGATTTGCGTCGTACCCGCGCCGCTGGTCAATCGATTATCCCTGTAGACACTAAGCTTGCCCGCGGTATTGAGCGGATTTTGCCGCACATGAAAGATAAATTTGAAGCGATTTCGGTGCGCGTACCGACCATCAACGTGACCGCAATCGATTTGTCTGTGACGCTTGAGAAAACCGTCGATATTGCCACTGTGAATCATGTGCTGGAGTCGGCCGCCAATGGGCGATTTAACGGCATTTTGGGTTATACTGATGAGCCCTTGGTTTCATGTGATTTCAACCATGATCCGCGATCCAGTATTGTTGACGGTACCCAGACCCGTGTCAGCGCCGGTCAGCTGGTGAAGTTACTGTTGTGGTGCGATAACGAGTGGGGTTTTGCCAACCGTATGTTAGATACGAGTTTGGCGATGATCGCGGCCAAGCGAGGCTGATAAAAAGTAGATTATTCACCGGTGGGTCACTCAGTTATATGCCAATTCGACGGGATGTCGAGCGCCTAGCGGCAGTAAACTGATACCGGCCATGTGTGAAACCAGTTTGTTTTTTGATTATAAAAGGAAGCGTTACTATGGCAATTATCAATATGTCAGATTTGGATCTACAAGGTAAGCGCGTGCTTATCCGTGAAGATCTCAATGTGCCTGTTAGCAACGGCGTCGTCACCAGTGATGCACGTCTGCGCGCCTCTCTACCGACTATCGAGTTGGCCCTTGCTAAAGGCGCCGCTGTGATGGTGATGTCGCACTTAGGTCGTCCGACCGAAGGTGAATACAATCCCGAATATTCTATGCAACCTGTGGTTGACTACTTGGCTAAAGCCTTGTCGTGCCCTGTACGTTTAGCGACGGATTATTTAGACGGCGTCGACGTAGCCGTCGGTGAAGTGGTTGTGTTCGAAAACGTGCGTTTCAACGTGGGCGAAGGCAAGAACAATGAAGCCTTATCGAAAAAAATGGCGGCGCTGTGTGATGTCTATGTTATGGACGCCTTTGGTACTGCACATCGCGCCCAAGCATCGACCCACGGCGTTGGCATGTTTGCCCCCATCGCCTGTGCTGGTCCATTACTGGCGCAAGAATTAGATGCCTTAGGCAAGGCATTAGATAACCCTGCGCGTCCTATGGTGGCGATTGTCGGTGGCTCTAAAGTATCAACTAAGCTGACTGTGCTAGAAAGCCTTTCAGGCATAGTCGATCAGTTAGTGGTTGGCGGCGGTATTGCCAATACTTTCATTGCAGCGGCGGGCTACAATGTCGGGAAATCGCTGTATGAAGCGGATTTGATCGACGAAGCTAAGCGTTTAGTGGCTAATGCTAAGAGTCGTGGCGCCGATATTCCTGTGCCGACCGATGTAGTAGTGGCAGGCGAGTTTAGCCCAACGGCAGCGGCAACCTTAAAATCAGTTAGCGAAGTTGCTGATGGCGAAATGATTTTTGATATTGGTCCAGATAGCGCTGAAGCTCTAGCTAAAATCATCGAATCTGCAGGCACTATCGTGTGGAACGGCCCTGTTGGCGTGTTTGAATTCGACCAATTTGGTGAAGGTACTAAGCGTATCGCCCAAGCGATTGCCGATTCAAAAGCCTTCTCTATCGCAGGCGGTGGTGACACTTTGGCTGCGGTTGATAAGTACGGTATTGCCGATAAAGTGTCTTACATTTCGACTGGCGGCGGCGCTTTCCTCGAGTTCCTCGAAGGTAAAGAATTACCGGCTGTGGCTATGTTAGAAAAGCGCGGCGCTTAATCATTAAGTTTTAAAATACGCGGCGCATAAGACGCCGCGATAAGCTCTGATATCATCAAAGCTTGATAATAAATAAAAGAATTATAAAAAAACCGCCCGTGTTTATTTTAGATATTTTTTCAGGTACTTATTTTAGGTGCTTGTTTAAGGTATCTATCTGAATACGGGTATAAAAATCCATCCAAACGATAGTGACCTCGGTGACCAAGCGTTGCAGAATGTGACAGTCACCCTATTATTGGAGTTAAAAAATGGCGTTAATTTCCCTACGACAACTACTCGACCACGCGGCAGAACATGGATACGGTGTGCCTGCGTTCAACGTTAACAACTTAGAGCAGATGCGTGCCATCATGCAGGCCGCTGAAGCAACAGACAGCCCTGTTATTGTGCAAGCTTCTGCTGGTGCGCGTAAATATGCTCGCCCACAGTTCTTAAAATATCTGATGGCAGCGGCCCTTGAGCAGTACCCAGATATTCCTGTGTGTATTCACCAAGACCACGGTACCGATCCTGATATCTGTCAGCGTTCTATCCAATTAGGCATGTCATCAGTGATGATGGATGGCTCTTTGATGGCTGATGGCAAAACCCCTGCATCGTATGACTACAACGTCGATGTCACCCGTCGCACAGTGGCATTTGCCCATGCGTGTGGTGTGTCAGTTGAAGGCGAAATCGGCTGTTTAGGCAGTTTAGAAACTGGCCAAGCAGGCGAAGAAGACGGTATTGGTGCAGTGGGTACATTAAGCATGGATCAAATGTTGACTACTCCTGATGAAGCGGCGCGTTTCGTTGCCGATACTCATGTTGATGCATTAGCCATCGCTATCGGTACTAGCCACGGTGCTTACAAGTTCAGCCGTAAACCTACGGGCGATGTACTGCGTATCGACCGCATCAAAGAAATCCATGCGCGTATTCCTAATACTCACTTAGTGATGCACGGTTCATCTTCAGTGCCACAAGAATGGTTACAGATCATCAACCAATACGGTGGTCAGATCCCTGAAACCTACGGCGTGCCATTAGAAGAAATCGTTGAAGGTATCAAGCACGGTGTGCGTAAGGTGAATATCGATACTGACTTACGTTTAGCATCAACAGGTGCGGTACGTAAGTTCTTAGCGGAACACCCAAGTGAATTTGACCCACGTAAATTCTTGAAAGCGTCAATGGAAGCCATGGCAGACATCTGTACTGTTCGCTACGAAGCTTTCGGTTGTGCTGGTCAAGCATCTAAGATTAAACCATTGTCTTTACAAGCAATGTACAAAGCGTACCAGTCTGGTGCCTTAGATCCTAAGATCAACATGTAAGCGTTATCGTTAAGGCAAAAACCCGCTGATGCGGGTTTTTTTATGGATGAAATAGCGGTCGTTTTCATTTTTTAAGCGCAAATGTTAATATTGCGCGGATTTTCAGGGGAAAAAACTAACCCATATTAATATGTGCTTATTCAGCTTCGCTGGGACGAACAGATATTTATAGGGATTGGATTTAACGGAACAGGAACGATTAAACATGAAAAAAGTACTGACCGCAGCACTATTAATGACTGCACCTTTTATGGCGACAGCAGGGGCCGATTTTGTAAAAGGCGACAAGACATTCGCTGGTGAAGCTGAGTTAGGTGCCACCTTAACCACAGGTAACACTGAAACCTCATCATTTAAGGGACGTTTAAATCTTAAGCATGAGCTTGGCGATTGGGAAAATCAGTACTTACTAGAAGGTTTATACAAAGAAGATACCGGTTCTGTCACCGCGAAACGCTATTTAGCAGGCGCACAGGGTAACTACAAGATGACAGACCGTAGCTACCTGTTTGCGAATGCCAGTTATGAAGTCGACCCGTTTACCGGTTATGACTACACCCTATCTGGCGCAGCGGGTTATGGTCATAGACTGTATGACACCAGCAAGACCTTTTTAGATGTTGAAGTGGGTCCCGGTTATATCTATCAACGTCTCGATACTGAGCAAGCGCTTATCGAAGGTTATGACACCAACGACAGCGTTGTTGCCCACGGTGTGATCAACTTCGAAACTGAAATCACTGAGACCTCTAAATTCCAACAGCGTTTCGTTGCCGATTACGGTGACAAGTTAGATGCCCGTTCTGAAACCTCATTAACGGCAAATATTATCGGCGCATTGGCGATGAAGTTTGCCATTATTGTGCGTTACAACAGCGAGCCGCTTGATGATAAGAAAAGCACAGATACCGAAACCAATATGACCTTGTTATATGCTTTCTAATGCTGTGACACTGATTTAAAACAAAAAAGCACCTTCGAGGTGCTTTTTTATTGGCTGTTTTTGGACTAAGTTGAATATACGTTAAGCTTTTCTTTATTAGTAACATCTGTAGTTATACGAAAATTAATGTTTTAAATGCCTTTGGTTATAGGGTAATGCATAGAAAGTTGCGTTTTATCAACATTTGCTATGCCGAAGCTATGGTAATTTTCGACTAATTTCCTACGTAGAGATGAACTTTAATGAAATTACAGCGGTTGTTTAAAGGCAGTGGAATGGCGTTGTGGAGTCTATTCTGCGTTGCAATATTGAGCGGATTCTCACCTGCAGCATGGGCTATGACAGAAGGGGCAGATCGGCTTAATTTAACCGCCGCGAGCGTGGGTTATGTCGCCGTCTGTGTGTTTGTGCTGGCTTATATACTTGTGATGGCGGAGGAGACATTACACTTACGCAAGTCGAAACCTGTGCTCGTTGCGGCAGGGATCATCTGGGGCATGATAGGTTTTGTCTATATGCAAAACGGCATGTCCGAAGTGTCGGAAGCGGCATTCAAGCAAAACTTGCTCGAATACGCCGAGCTACTGCTCTTCTTGCTGGTGGCGATGACCTATATCAATGCCATGGAAGAACGTAATCTGTTCGATGCGATCCGCGGCTGGCTAGTGGGCCGTGGTTTTAGCCTGCGAACCGTATTTTGGTTAACGGGCTTTATGGCGTTTTTCATCTCGCCAGTAGCCGATAACTTAACCACTGCTTTACTGATGTGCGCTGTGGTGATGAAGGTTGGGGCAGGGCAACGCAAGTTTATTACCCTTGCCTGTATCAACATTGTCGTTGCCGCCAACGCGGGTGGCGCGTTCAGCCCCTTTGGTGACATCACGACCTTAATGGTATGGCAAAAGGGCCTAGTGCACTTTGGCGATTTCTTTAATCTGTTCATTCCCGCCCTCGTTAACTTTGCCTTACCCGCCGCCATTATGAGTGTGTTCATCCCGCATTTTGTGCCTGAGCCTGAAAAAGAGCATGTGTACACTAAGCCCGGTGCTAAGCGTATTGTAGGGCTGTTTTTACTCACTATTGCTACGGCAGTGTGTGCCCATTCCTTCTTAGGTATGCCGCCTGTACTGGGTATGATGACGGGATTAGGCTTCCTGCAATTCTTTGGTTTTTACCTGCGTAAAACCTTCAATCGTTCCGTTGCTCGCGAACGTGAAAAGGCGGAATTAAGACAAGACAAATTACGCCTGCAGCAACTTGGTAGTGTGGTGCCATTTGATGTGTTCAGCCGCATTTCCCGCGCCGAGTGGGATACTTTGCTGTTCTTTTATGGCGTAGTGTTATGCGTCGGCGGCCTAGGTTTTATGGGATATTTGAGCTTAGTGTCTGAGGCCATGTACTCGCACTGGGATGTCACCTATGCCAACGTTGCCGTGGGTTTACTCTCGTCAGTGATTGATAATATTCCTGTGATGTTTGCGGTATTGACCATGAATCCCGATATGGCATTGGGACAGTGGTTATTGGTTACCCTGACAGCGGGAGTGGGCGGCAGTTTGCTCTCGATTGGCAGTGCGGCAGGAGTTGCCCTGATGGGGCAAGCGCGCGGCATTTACACCTTTGGGGCACATCTACGGTGGACACCTGTGATTGCCTTAGGTTATGTGGCGAGCATTTTAGTGCACATGTGGTTAAATGCCGCGATGTTCTAACACTGCGTTAGCTTGATTGTCGTTTATCGAGACATGCCGTTTATCGAGACAGGCTTGCGGCTTGTCTCACGAAAATTAACTATTTGCTGGCTTGGGTTAGCAAGATCACATTAATCATTGGTTGGCTTGCATAGACTTAACTCCGTGTTTTTATGGAGTTGAGTTAATGTGTATGCAATTGGGAGACTGCAGGTTTGATCGAGAACGAGGCATGCTGATTGAATTGTCTCGCGATGAATCTTGGCATCTTTCTCGGGCCGAGTTACAAGTGCTCACGTTATTGCTTGCACACCAAGGTCAGTTAGTTTCAAAGCACATGCTAAAAACGGGGGATGGACAAGGTCCGCCATTAACCGATGCCTCTGTGTCCCGCGCTATATCCACGCTCCGCTCCTTTCTAGGGCCTCAGCACGAGGGCTTGATCGAAACCGTTAAAGGCCAAGGTTATTTGTTGCGGCCATCAAACGGCAGCGAATATCGAGGCGTCAATTACCTCAGACTACACACTGTGCCTTTGTGGAGTGCCTTAGTGTTATTCGGGGTGATGTTGGCGTTTTCGGTGTTTTATTTGAAACACACAGATCACAGCAAGCCTACCCAAGCTTTGATGACGTCGATACTGTCGTTAGCCTCGGGTCAGCAAGTGCGCTTGAACTTATATGCCGACTCCAGTGCGAGTAACACCTTACTGTTCGAAATGGGCGAGCGCTTAAGTGCGGGCCTCATTGCCTGTGGCAAGAGCGATTGGGCGGATGTTTATGCGTCTTTATCCCATGATAAACAGGTGTTAAATATGACGTTTCGCGGTGAAAAACTCGACCAGTCAGTGCTCCGCAATATTAGTATCAGCGATTTTTCTCGCCCCAAAGCATTCATCGACTCAGCCTGGCTACGCGAGGTGGATATCTGTGGCTAAATGGCTCAAGTGGACCATCAATATTGTTATTTTGTCGGCCTTGATTGCGGCTTGCGGGGGGATTTATAAACAGTCGGCAACGAGCCGGACCATGATGTTGAGTTGCAGTTCAGAATTGTTTGATCGCCACTCGAGTGCGAATCCAAGTGTCAGCGCCAGTGCTGGCAGTGACAATAAATTTTACCTGCTTGTGGACGTATTGATTGCCGCCGACAAAGCGCAAATTAACTACCGTTACTTTAATTTTGATGGCACCAGTGCGGGCCATATTTCGATGCGTGGCAAGGTCGACAGCATTGAGGCCAATAGCATGACCTATAGGGTGGCGGTGGAGACTAAAACGGAATCGGAAATGGAAAAGCAAAAAAATTGGCCAGAACACATGAAATATCTATCTAACATCAGCAGTTTACCGTTTCGCGATTCTGGGGTGAATAATTTCAGTATTGAAGTGTTAGATATGGATGACACTAAGGATTATGCCGTGGTGTTATTCCAACCCAGCAATACGATTTGTGGATGCCGAATCGTAAATAGTCGAATTTAATCAGTGAATTTGAGTTTATTTCAGTTAAGATTAGTGCTCATTGATTTATGTCTACTGCGATGAGTCTCTGTGAGGGCTCATGAAAAGGGTGTTGTGTCTAAGATACGTGTAAAGCAAGAAGAATCCCTGTCGATTAAGTTCAGCCACCAGATGGAAAAGGGCGATAATCGTCAGCTCGATCTCTATTTCTTTTTACCAAAGGAAATGGGCATAGGCTCGCACACGCTCAATGAAGAAGAGTACTACTACAGCGCGATTGTCGGCCGTCGTTCTTACTATTCAGAAGGCTTGCACTTACCTTTGGTACAGGGCCGCTTTGCTAGTTTAAATCGCCGCACCGTTGAAGAATTCAGATTGTACTTGAATCTGTTCGCCTATCAGTTTGCCGTTGCAGTCGAAAACGACGTTAAAGAACTCAATCAAATCACAGATGTAACCCATTTCTATTTTGCCCTCGACGAATTACGCGAACAAGTTGGCCAGTTGCTGAAAAAGTTTCGCCGTAACGAACCGGGCGATCCTAAATGGAAATCCTACTTCGAAAATGCCGACAACTACCTGTCTTGGTTCTGCGAGCAGCAGTTACTAAAAGTGCTCGCCCATGCTACACGAACCAGTGATTTCAACGATATCCAAGAACGGGTGCTAACACTGTGTCGCAATGAGTGTGCCTATCGGGATGAGCATAACTACAACTCGGCGCAAACTAAGCAAGATCCTAACCGCATCTCAAACAAGATGTTGTTGTTACGACGTTTAATCCAACAAGGTGTGGTACTCAAAGAAGAGTTAAAACCCTTAGGGATTGGCCTTAAAAAGTTCACGACGGGACTGGCGACGGCGTTAGTGATGTTGGTGGTGTCGGCGTTGATAATTCAAGCGCAGGGCGCCTTCAGCGGCTTTACCATTGCCTTAGTGCTGACCTTGGCGGTGATTTACGGTTTCAGGGAAATCTTTAAGGATGACGTGCGTAATGCCATGTGGCGTTTTATTCAGCGGGGCAGGCCACGCTGGAGCCGGATTTTGCGTGATACCACTAGTCAGGCGGTGATTGCTAAGCAGTTGGTATGGCTTGAGTTTATGCGCCAGCAAGATCTGCCCGATAAAGTCAGCGAAATTTTAAAGCACAGGCATAGCCAAAATAAGGTCGATGCGGAAATCCTGCACTATAAAATTGCCACTAAGGTGAATCAGAGCGAGTTCCAAGCGGGATACTCCACCATTCAAGAGCAAGTTAACTTTAGTTTAGTGCCCTTTGCCCGCTACTTAGAGCGGGGTAAGGCGAAGATTTATAAGGAAGTTGAAGGCAAAATCAGTCACGAATCGGTTGAGCGGCGCTATCAAGTTAACTTGATTTTAGTGCTACGCGATGGCCGCGAAGCCCCGCAGTATATTCGCTACAAAATCACCATGAACCGCTCGACGATTATTGAGATTACCCAGAGCCAATTGCCCGATTCGGTCAACATGCCCGAATCTACGATTGATGACGAGTAAAGGCCTGACCGATATTTTGATCGTTATTCTGTTTCGCCCGTTTTAGGGCGACTTCGGCATTATTTAGATACTGCTCAAGTGTTTGGCCTTCTTGATAACCCGCAATCCCGATACTGATCCCTTCGCCTAAGCCATTGCCATTGAGCTTTTCCATCATATTGAGGGCAAAGTTGTGCGCATGGGTCGCATCTGTGTCAGGTAACATCACAATCAGTTTCCCGAGTTGCCAATGCAAAATCTGATAATTAGCAGGAATTTCAAGTAGTAATTGAACTTCGACTTCCTGCTGGCGGTTTGCCAGTTGATCGATATCACTCATGTGGCTCAGCAAACCTTCGGGGTTGATATCCATTAGCAGTAAGCTTGAACTCAGGCGGCTTGGCGGTGGCAGCGAGTTAAAGTAACGCTCTAAATCAACTAAGCTCAGCAGAATCGTGCTGCGATGGGGCACAAGGCTGCGTTTCTCTGTGCCTCGGCCGCGTTCGGCGGCTTGTTCTAAGGTACAGACGATATAATCAATCTCACCATCGGCGGCCACATGGCCCTTTAAGGTGGCTTGTAAACAATTGGAGTGCGCCTGTTTAGGTGAGCACAGAATTTGCCCCTGCCACTGACCTTGCATGGCGATTTGAGCACTAATTCTTTGCCATTGATTATCTAAATCGTTGGCGAGCAGCGAGGCTAAATCTTGATTTAAATCGCCATTGAGTTGCATTAGCGCATCAAATACGGGGTTGATTTTAATCAGTTTACCATTGGCATCAGTCAGCGCTGTCGCCACAGTGCTATCGCATAAAAGCTCACTGAGAAATGCTTGTTCTTTACTGCTGACTAATTCACTGATGTCTTCAAGGGTGATCAATAGATGCGGTGACCCTCGGCTCGCCCTTGGCGCTTGGCGGATATGCACCCGCAGCGTTGGGCCATTGATACTTTCTAGGCTGATTTCACCAGACCATTGACCGGTTTTATGCACTTGCTCCATCAGCTCGGCATAGGTTCTGTCATCGAGGCATAAGGTGCGTTGTAGACTGCGGTCTGTGAGTTCATCCAGTGGCACTAAGGTCGCTTCTGCTGCCTTGGTGTTGGCGCTGATCACTCTGGCGTTTTCGTTGACCATCATAAAGCCTATATCACTGTTAAATAAGCCATTGGCGACATCGATACTGTATTGGCGTGAACGCTGTTGTAAGCGATACATGTGGCTGAGTAGCACAACCCAAGCGGCGAGTACGGTTAAGATTAGCGATGCCACTATGACAATGTTTTGCCACTGGGAAAAACGTGCGGCTATGTCGGAGTTACGCACATAGGAGAGTAAAAAGTATTCTCTGCGGGTTTCTGGCTGGGCTGTAAGCTCGATCTTAAGGTAAACAAAGGTGGCTTCTTCACCGTGGAATTGACCAAAATTACTCATGGACATATCACGCCACAGAGCGGGATAACTTTGTCTTAAACTTGCCCCTAAGGTTTCTGGCATATTGCTTAACGGGGCGAGATCGCTCGCGCCAGCATAGAGTAATCCCTGCGTGTCGAGCACTAACATAGGCGATTTGTTACTCGAAAAAGCCGGCTTGATGGCTTCGAGCATTTGCACCATAGAGTTGTATGTCACTAGATAACCCATAGAACTCTGATCGGGCTTTTCGAGCCACGCCATTTGATACATATAAGGTTCTAGCATGCCTTCAATTGGAACAAACTCCAGTGGAGAGGTGTAAACCTCTTTACCGCCCATATTACGACTCGCGCCAAGCAAGGTCGGCGGTAAGGCATCTTTACTGAAATTAGAAGGGGTAGAGAACTTATAATTGCCTTGGGGATCGTACAGCGCAATGCCGAGCAGTTCAGGAATATGCTTCACCAGATCTAGCCAAGCTTCCTGTAATTTGAGTTGCTGCTTGGCGGTCGGATTGCTCAAGTACTGCTTTAGCAGCTCACCATTGGCAAAAATTTGGGTGCGAAATTGCTGGAAAGACACTTTATCTGTGATCAGTGTGCCTATGGTTTGCAGTTCACTGTATCTCTGCGTCGCCCATTCTTCCTGTAGACGTCGCTCACCTAAAGTAATGATTAAGTTGGTTAAAATGATCATGCCAATCACCAGCATAGAGAGCTGGCTTGCAACGGCTAATAAGCGTTGATGCGACCAATGGATCCCTTGAGTTAAAGAGAGCAGTGGCGCTAGGGGATACGTGCTTGGGTTATTCTTCAGCATGAACCGATTATGAGTGGGTGATCTGTTAATTTCGCTATGTTAACACGAAAGAATTGTTACGACAGTGCCAAGTTACTAAGCAAGATTTCCTTAGTAAAGTTAAGACAGGTTTACATCTCTACTCATTCGCTCAATGGCGAGTTATTGCGGCTCAGTGCTTCAGTCGATTTTGGCAGTATTGGAATGGTGTTTAGCCTAGAGCGCCTAATACACGATGCTTAAATTCACAGCCGTAGGACTCCACTTGTTCACGGCAAATATCGATATCGACGCCCGCTAATCCTTCGATGGCAGAGACTTGTACTGTTTCAATATAGTGTGGTGCCAAGGCGATAAAGGCATGCACGGCGGCGTAGGAACCCGCGAGTTTTGGGCGGCAGTGTTCAATATAGGCGGCTTCATTATCCGCATTGAGTGAAATCGATAAGCTATCAACGCAGTCGGCAAGCTCTGGTAGAATATTGCGTCTATGGACCAGATTGCCTAAACCATCGGTATTAATCCGTACTCGTCCGCCTCTGCGTTTGATCTCTTTTGCCACAGTGAGTAGCGTTGGAAGATTTAAAGTGGGCTCGCCATAACCGCAAAACACGTATTCTTCGAAGTCTTTTACATCGCCAAGCAGAGGGATAATTTCCTCTGGCTTAGGTTGATGGCACAGGGCAAGTTGGTATTCGTGGATTTGTTTACTGCCATTATGTTTTGGGCAGAAAGCGCAGCGCAGGGTGCAGCGACCTGTGATATTGAGGTAACGACTGCGGCGAATATCATAGACTAGCGTTTCGGTTGCACAGGTTTCATTCGTGCAAACTTCATCTGTGATGTGACCGTTCGCTAGGGTTTCAGTGGTGACAACGTGCGGGTTATCAAGGTGTTGCTTATGCAGATGCTCAGACATAATGATAGGTTCATTCTAACGATAACTGACGACTTGGGCACAGTGTAGCGAAAGCCCGATGGTATAACTGTCAGCTAGATCGCAACTTGAAAGCTCAAACCCACTCACGGCATAGTGACTTTGATGCTGATGTGGAATTGAGTGAACACAGGCAATAAAAAAGAGAGCCTAAGCTCTCTTTTTAAGGATAAGACATTGATTAACTGTCTATCGCTAACTGCCTATCGCTAACTGTCTGTCGTTAACAGCCTATAAATAGTCTTTCTTATAGTCAGTCGTGACAGCTTGCTCAAAATCCGGATGCTTAACGTCCTCATCATTGGTTTTTTTAGGCTGCCACCACCAGTTGAAGAAGCGGCTGCTAGAGCGGCTAACATCGTCGAGTATGATGTACAGCAGCGGCACTAAGATCAGCGTCACTACGGTCGAGAACAGGATACCGAAGGCGAGGGACGTCGCCATAGGGATCACAATTTGCGCCTGCAAACTGCGCTCGAGAATAATAGGCACTAAGCCGACAAAGGTAGTGAGTGACGTTAAGATGATCGCCCTAAAGCGATAACAGCCCGAATCCACTGCCGCCTGTCTAACCGATTGGCCTTGTTCCCGCGCACGGTTAACAAAGTCGACCAAAATCAAAGAGTCGTTTACCACCACACCCGCGAGTGCCACTATGCCGCAGAGACTTAACACGCTCATCGCGAGTCCCTGAATCAAGTGACCGAACAGTGCGCCGATAATCCCGAAGGGGATCACCGACATGATGATCAACGGCTGACTGTAGGATTTTAGCGGGATTGCCATCAGTGCATAAATGGTAAACAGCGCAAAGAAGAAACCTTGCATCAAACCGACCATAGCATTCTGTTCATCCAAACTGCCGCCATCTAACGCGGTTTGGATTTTAGGATACTTGGCCTGTAATTGTGGCAGGTAATCTTTTTGGATTTCCTGTACCACTTTTGAAGGTTCGACTATGTTTTTGTTGGCATTTGCCGTGATGGTGATCGCCCGCTTACCGTCAACACGGGTAATTGAGGCGTAGGATTCGCCTTTCTCAATTTGTGCCACAGTCGAGAAGGGAACCGAGGTGCCCGTTGGCGTGCGGATCAACATGTTTTCCAGATAACCCACAGTGCGGCGCTGCTCTAATGGATAGCGCACCATTACCTTGATTTCTTCTTTATTACGTAAAATACGTTGGGCTTCATAACCATAGAAACCGTAACGCACTTGGCGGGCTAAATCGGAAAGGGTCAGGCCAAGGGCTTCAGCCTCTGGACGTATCTTCAGGCGAATTTCATGGCTGCCCGAGGAGAAGTTGTCGGCAATATCGTACACGCCTTCGTAGCTGGCGAGTTTTTGCTTCAACTCTTTAGAGGCAGCGGATAGTTCATCGAGATCGCTTGAGGTCAACCTGAAGGAAATATCGCCACCGGCATCATTGGTGCTCGCGTTAAAGCTGAGTTTTTTGACCGATAAAAGCTCGGGCAATTGTTCACGCCACGCGGCAGCAATCGTCACACCGTCGACTTCGCGGTCTTCGCCTTTCGTCAGTTCGGCAAAAATAAAGGCAGAGGTGCGGGAGCTCATATTGATAAAGCTGTGCTTCACCACTTGATAGCCGTTATCTTGCTCCATTTTGTCATTCATCTTGTACAGGGCTTCTTCTATGCTCTGCACCACTTTCAAAGTGTTCTCTTCCGAGCTGCCTTCGTCCATCTCCAGCTGAACTTGAATGAAGTCTGAGGGAATATCAGGGAAGAATACCCAACGCACTTTGCCACTGGCGACTAAGGCAATGGAGAGGATCAACACACCGATAAAGGCCGCGACCACGTTGTATCTTTGCTTGATACAGCGCTCGAGGAAGTTACGATAACTGTGGTGAATAAAGTGCTGCACTCTGTCGTTAAAGTTGGCTTTGAGGCGACCAAAGAATCCCCTTGGCGCACTGGGCTTTTTAAACTTCATGTGCGCTAAATGCGCCGGCAGGATGAACTTAGATTCGACCAGCGAGAAGGCCAAACAGAGGATGACTACCATGCCGATGGATTTCCAGATAATCCCCATAGGGCCAGAAACCATTAACATGGGAATAAAGGCCGCAATCGTGGTTAATACCCCGAAGGTCGCGGGCATTGCCACCTTTTGCGCGCCGCGGATCACGTTTTCTACCGAGTGACCGTGGCGTTCGACTTCTGTGTAGGCGCTTTCGCCGATGACAATCGCATCGTCCACCACTATCCCGAGCACTAAGATAAAGGCGAACAGGGTCAACATGTTGATCGTCATCGAGAAAGGTTCGAGCGGCATGATCAGCATAGTGCCGAGGAAGCACACCGGCAGACCCATCATGACCCAAAACGCCAACTTAAGATCGAGGAACATAGCTAGGATGATAAACACCAACAAGGCACCGTAAAACATGTTCGACATCATCATGTTTAAGCGGCCCTTGAGGTAGTGAGTCATATCACCCCAAGTATCGAGTTGCGCGTTGGCAGGAAGCGTCGCGCGGCGATCCTCGACGTATTGTTTTACTTGAGCGGCAATGTCTAAGGCATTTTGATCATCAACACTGGTGACTTCGATAATCGCGGCTGGTTTACCGTTAAAGCGGGTGTATTCCAACCGTTCTTCAAAGTCATCTTTGATAGTCGCCACTTGCGGCAACATCACCCGGCTACCGTCGGGGCGAGTGGTGACGACGATATTGGCAAAGTCATCACCCGTGTAGGCTTGGCCTTTGGTGCGCAGCAGGATGTCGCCATCTTGGGCGCGAATCGAACCGCCGGGTAAGTCAAAAGAAGAGTTTTGCACCGCTAACGCGACCTGTGTAAATGTTAGGCCGTATTCGCGTAGTTTATCTTCTGATACTTCGATGGCGATTTCATAATCGCGCACCCCAGTCACCTTGGCACGGGTCACGGCTGGCAGTTGGGTTAAATCGTCACGCACCGACTTAGCCAACTCCTTCATATCGTGCAGTGTCATATCGCCATAGACAGACACCCAAATGACGTTATTTTCAGGTTTAATCTGATAGATATTGGGTTTTTCGATGTTCACTGGGAAGGTCGAAATCGCATCCAATCGCAGTTTGGCTTCATCGAGCACGGTTTGCACTTCGTAACCGTCTTCGACTTCAACCGTAATCGAGCCTACCCCTTCACTAGCCACTGACGTGACCTTCTTGATACCGTTGATATCTTGGATGGCTTCTTCAATCTTGATGTTGATGCCTTCTTCGATTTCCTGTGGCGCCGCGCCTGGATAGGCGACGGAAATATTCAGTAAATTGAGTTCGAAAGAAGGAAAAACCTCTTTATTGATCAAGACAGTGCTGAACAAACCGCCGACGAGTAATGCCCACATTAACAGGTTCGCGGCCACACTGTTGCGGGCGAACCAGGCTAAGATCCCTTTTTGAGTGTCCATTATTTCACTCCAGTGGCCGCAAGACTCGACTCAGGCGTGTCTTCTTTTGGTGTCTTAGTCGGCAATGCCGCTTCACCTAAGACCTTGACCAGTTGACCGTTTGCCATGCTGTTGAAGTGAGTGGTGGCGACGCGCTCGCCCGTTTTTAGACTGTCCTTGATATACACATTGTCGAGATCGCTACGAACGATATTTACATAGCGCATTTCAACAATATTTTTGTCATTCACTAAGGCGACGTGATCGTTACGAACCACATGGCGGGGTAGTTTAACTATGCCATCGACGGTGCGACCTTTGATGACTGCATTGACGAAGCTGCCATATTTAAGCGGCAAGCTGCCAGCAACTTTATTAGCGCGCAGGTAAGGGTCTTTGATTTCAGCGACTAAATACACCATGCGATTTTCAGCATCGATCACGCCTTCGCTGCGGATAATATTGCCATCCCAAGTATTTTCCTTACCCGCCAAAGAGGCGCTCAGCGTTACTTGAGTATCAGGATTATCGACCGACTCTAGATAGGCTAGATCGTCATTGGAAATCGGTAAGCGGATCTCAGCAACACTAGTGTCGTAGAGTTCTCCTAGATTTGTACCTAAGCTAACATACTGACCTAAATCGACATTGCGACCTTTGATTATGCCATCGAACGGCGCGCGGATAACCGTGCGCTCAAGGTTACGTTGGGCACGCGCCAGTGCTGCCTGCGCATATTTAACGTTGGCTTGCTCTTTTTTAAGCTGTGGAATACGCAGACCTAACTCTGGGGGTAAGCCTTTGTCGTAGCCTTTGAATTCGATTTTTGCGACTTCACCGCGGGCAATTTCTTCGTTCAGTGCAGCGGTGGCTTGGGCCAGTGTCGCTTCGGCTTGCATTAAATCAGCCTCGTAATCTGAGGGCTCGATCTGCGCGAGTTGTTCGCCTTTCTTAACTATGCCGCCCGCAACAAAATTAGGGGAAATGGTCAGCATTCTGCCCTGAACTTCGGTTACCAGTTGGGTTTTATATTTTGGATTAACCACACCGTAGGAAGGTAAGTTTAGCGATACCGTTTGCTGAGTCACTTGCGTCACATCAACGATAGGAATCGGCATCTCTTCAGGTTTTTGTTCTGGCGCTTCCTTGGTTTGCATTAATATTTTTGCGCCTAAGCCAAATAGCAGCAAAATTAATAAAGGAGATGTTCTCCTCAGTAGAGTCTTCATCATATTATTGTTACATCCATGCTAATCGCGTAATGGGGTTAAAGTAGCAGAGTCGGCCGCGCCAATAAATTTATTTTTGTAAATTAAATGTGTCTAAAAGTGATGTTTTGACACATGTGCTCACTAGGTACCGACATTTTGGCGAAAATTAGAGCAGGAAAATGATGAAAGGTTCACTTAGGTGATTGGAATATATTGAAATAATAATGAATACGTTTGTGAGTTTGTAGATCTAAATTGGCCGTATTTCATGTTCTATATTTTATGATTAGCTTTTACTCGCCAGTTGATTTATTGCATTGAGTTAAATTTAGGTAATAAAAAAGCCGCATATAGCGGCTTTAGTTGGATTATTTCAAGCTGAGGTTACTTCTTCTTGCGGGCGATTTTACTCGCTTTCTTTGCCGCTTCTTTCTTGCTGGTTTTCTTCGCTGCTTCTTTCGCTTTCACTTTGGCTTTTTTCTTACCCGGTGTCCGCGCTTCTTTGTTCTTAGGGCGTAGCTCTTCGATCACGCGGCGTTTCAAAGGTTGCTCGATATAACGCTCAATTTTACCGACGATACGCATATCGTGTGCTTCGGCCAACGAAATCGCAGTACCTTTTGCGCCAGCGCGGCCAGTACGACCGATACGGTGAATATAGGTATCGGCAGAGCGTGGCATGTCGAAGTTGATCACATGGGTGATATCGTCGATATCGATACCGCGTGCAGCCACATCGGTTGCCAGCAAGACGTTCACTTCACCTTTGGTAAAGCGGCTCAAAGCTTGGAAACGTTTTTTCTGTTCCATATCGCCACGCATGAAAGCGCAGGCAATACCGACTTTAAGTAACTGGCCTTCTAAGCTAGAAACGATGTCGCGGGTTTTTACAAACACGATAGTTCGTTTAACATCTTCTTGGCGCAGCAGATGACATAGCAGGGCAAATTTATGCTCTTTATCATCGGCTAAGTGGATCCATTGGTGGATCTTGGCTTTTTCGCTGCGAGGTGCTTCAACATCGATTTCAATCGGGTCGTTTAACACTTCACGGGCAAAACGTTGAACACCGCCGCCTTCTAAGGTGGCAGAGAACAGCATGTTCTGTTTGCGGCCTTGGGCTTCGATAGCAATCGCTTGCACCACAGAAGAGAAGCCCATGTCTAGCATGCGGTCGGCTTCGTCGATAATTAAGATATCGACTTCTTGGGCGTTGAAATTGCCTTTGTCTAAATATTCCATTAGGCGGCCAGGGGTCGCGACCAGAATATCGACGTTGCCCGCTAAGGCTTCTTCTTGTGGTCCGTAAGGCACACCACCGGTCACGATCGCTATGTCTAAACCTTGGCCTGTGGCTAAGTGACACGCATAACGGTGGATTTGGCTGGCTAACTCACGGGTTGGCGTGAGGATCAGGATACGTGCTTGCCCTGCAAAACGGCGGGGGAAGTCGATTAAATGTTGCAGCGATGGCAGTAAAAAGCTCGCTGTTTTACCTGTTCCTGTCGGGGCGCGCGCGAGAATATCTCTTTGCTCTAGGGCATAAGGGATAGTTTCTTGCTGAATAGTGGTGGGTGAATGATGCCCCATGGCATTAAGCGACTCTAATAAGCTAGGGTCAAGCTGGAAATCTTCAAATTGCATGCGCAGCGTCTCGACGGATAATAGCGAAGCATTATAAAGGTTATGGCGGTTAACTTAAATAACTTATCTAGATCTCCGGTGTTTATCTTCTTAGCCGGTAAAGTTTTATGGTAATAGGCATAAGTTAATTACTTTAAGGTCAATGTATTAGCATTTAATTTTAGGGGAATTGGCCCCTTCGTTACCTTTGCCAAACTTAGCGGCCTTTACTTAACGTGTCAGGGCTGGGCTCGATATCAGTATTTAAGGTAAAAATCTCGGATCAATTGCACCATGGTTTGGGTGTATTGGCCTGAAAGTTCTCGAATAGTGATATCACTGATCTTCGTGGCAATTTGAGGGTGAGTCTTGTGTGCGAGTACGCAGAGTACTCTATTAGCGCTTTTCCCTACGATGCTAATAAGGTTAGTTATTTCTATCAAACTAAGCTGTGAATGCGCCAAAATCTCATTGAAACGCTCCATGCTCTGCATTGGTAATATGAGGCTTGCGTTTCCTTGCGGTGTTAGGCACACATGAATGGCATCGAGTAGCGCGGTAAAACTTAAGCTATCTGTGTGACGGGCCATAGCGCGCTGGGATTGTATCGCTTGTGTGCCTTGCTCAAAATAGGGCGGATTACAAATGATGTGATCAAAATACTCTTGATACTCAATCTGTTGGCAAAAGTCTTGGATGCTGCTGTTGACTAAAGTGAGTCGATTCGCCCACGGACTATTGTGGAAGTTATGCTGGCAAGCCTCGGCTGCACTTGTGTCTAGTTCGACACTGGTAATGTGTGCTTGGCTGCGCTGCGCTGCCATTAAACTGAGTAAGCCGCTGCCAGCACCAATATCTAAAACTGTTTTTGCTGCGGTCAGTTGAGCCCACGCGCCTAGGACGACACTGTCTGTGCCTACGGCCATGCCGCAATTCATATCATCGATATGAAATTGTTTAAAAGTGAATGCCATGGAGAGTTAATTTTTGCCGTTCTAAGGTGGTTAGGCCCAATATTGGGCGGGCAGTATTCTAATTCTAGCCCTTGTTTTTAGCCAATGCTTTTAAACAGAAGATGTTGCGCTAGATGTATGAATTTGTGTCGGCATAAGATTTTATTTTTTACGGCGCAATACAGATTTTACTTAATTAACGCTTTATTTTATTGCATTAGAAACCTTTTCTTAGCAGTTAATTAGCATTATTTCGCTTTTTTTATCCTAACGGTCTTGTTGTCTTGTATTAGCACTTTAAGTCTGGTATTAGTTTCGCCCCCATTTTTAATCACTTTTATGATTAACGGATAGGTAAACGAGTTTGGTGGTGAATTAGTAGTCAGTGTGGCTGCGCAAAAGTTTGTCATAGATTATAAACTCGACAGATATCGAACATATTTACCACGGAATTGTGTAAACAAAGATTTGCACTCCGGATGGGCTTTGTTTTAGCTATGGCTAATCGACACATAATCACTTAAGTTTGTAAAAAAACAATAAGACAAGATGGGGCTTCCAGTGCAAGACAATCAGATGAGTATCGCAGATACATTGGGCTTAGGTTTTATGACCTTCGCATTCTTTTTAGGGGCAGGTAACCTAATTTTTCCACCGTTCGCGGGAATGTTAGCGGGCGGTAATATGCCCCTCGCCATGTTGGGTTTTTTGATTACCGCCGTAGGTTTACCTTTAGTTGGACTGATTGCTGTCGCTAAGGCTCAAGGTAAGGTTATGGCTATGCTGCCAGTATTTGCAGCAACGACATTGGCTATCGCGATTTATATCATTATCGGCCCTGCGTTTGCTGCGCCGCGTACCGGTTTAGTGGCTTACGAGATTGGCGCTAAGCCCTTTATCGATGACACCACGGCCACATTTTTACTGGGCAGTTTAGAACTGAACCTGTCGCAACTGCTATACACCATGTGTTTCTTCACTGTCACTATGTTATTGGCGCTTTTCCCTGGCAAGCTGCTCGATAGCGTAGGTAAAGTATTAACGCCTATTTTATTGATCTTGTTAGTTGGATTGGCTGCATCTGTGATGTTTTTACCCGCATCCGAAGTCGGCCAAGCCGTAGGCGATTATCAAAACCATCCGCTGACCAAAGGTATTTTGGAAGGCTACAACACTATGGATACGTTAGCGTCCTTGATGTTTGGTATGCTGATTATCGATATCCTGCGCAAAAAGGGGATTGATCAACCGAGTGCTCAAACTAAATATCTGATCCGCGCCGCCTTTATCGCTGCCGCTGGTTTAGCCTTTGTGTATGTGTCGCTTTTCTTTTTAGGTGCGACCGCAGGCGATATCGCCATCGGTGCTAAAAATGGCGGCGAGATTTTAACGAACTATGTGACCCGTGAATTTGGTGATTTAGGCTCTGTCTTACTGTCATCGGTTGTGACTTTAGCTTGTTTAACCACAGCGGTAGGCCTTGTAAGTGCATGTTCTGAGTTCTTCAATGAGCTGATGCCTAAACTGTCTTACCGTTTCCTAGTGATCTTCTTAAGCGTGATTTGTGCCGTGATCGCTAACGTGGGCCTTACGCAGCTTATCGCCATCAGTATTCCTGTGTTGATGACGATTTATCCTGTGGCAATCGCCTTAGTGGTCATCACTTTCTTGACCGCTTACTTTGCGAATCCGCAGTTTGCACACCGTGCAGTACTGAGCGTGGCACTGTTTTTCGGCATCTTCGATGGCCTTAAAGTGGCGGCGAGCAGCCTGACTGGCGCTGATGGTCAAGCGGTGAATGGCTTAGCGCAGGGCTTTATCCATGTCGTGGATGTGATGTCTCCCGTGTTATCTAAGCTGCCACTCTATGAAGAAGGCATGGCTTGGTTACTGCCAACGATTGCAACCATAGTACTGTGTTTAGTGTTTGGTCGTGGTCGTGATCAAACGGCTGCTGCTTAAGCCTTGTGCTCGCGTTTTTACGCGGGACTCAGTTAAGCTGATGTAGGCTTGAATGTAGTTAAGTTAATATCAACGGCGTATCATTTGATGACGCCGTTTTTTTATGGAGTTTTTGTGCCTAAGACATATCAGCCCGACCCGCTCATTGATGTTTTTCTTGATGATCTCTGGTCGAGCAAGGGACTGAGTGACAACACGTTATCGGCCTATCGCACCGATCTGCGCCATTTTGATCGTTATCAAGCTCAGCAAGGGGTAACGCTGCTTGCGGTTTCTCAGGCCGATGTCAGAGCGTATTTAGCCTTTAGAGTCGAGCAGGATTTTGCGCGCACCAGTAGTGCTCGGCTGCTCAGTAGTTTGCGGCGTTTCTATACCTATTTAGTGCAGACCAAGCAGATTTCAGCCGATCCTATGGCCCTAGTCGAGTCGCCTAAATTAACCCGCCATTTACCCGATTCATTGAGTGAATCACAGGTCGATCGCTTGTTGTCTGAGCCCAATGTGGAAGATGCCGTCGAATGTCGTGACAAAGCCATGCTAGAGCTGTTGTATGCCACAGGCCTGAGGGTGAGCGAGCTCGTTGGCCTAACGATGGAGCAGATGAGCCTGCGCCAAGGCTTAGTGCGCATTGTGGGTAAGGGCGGCAAAGAGCGTCTCGTGCCACTGGGTGAATTAGCGATTACCGAAGTCGAGAGCTACATGAAGTTTGCCCGCCAAGAGTTGCTTGGCAATAAACAATCCGATGTGGTGTTTCCGTCAAAACGCGGGCAGATGATGACGCGGCAAACCTTTTGGCATCGAATTAAGTTGTATGCCCTTCGTGCGGGGATTGAAACCGCATTATCACCGCACACATTACGCCATGCTTTTGCTACCCATTTGCTCAATCACGGTGCCGATCTGCGGGTAGTGCAATTGCTGTTAGGCCATAGCGACCTGTCGACCACGCAGATTTATACCCATGTGGCGCGGGCAAGGTTGCAGGAATTGCATCAACAGCATCATCCAAGAGGCTGAAAAAGGATTTAGTTACAGCATAAATTTGCTTTCCGCGCGGCTTGTCTGTAACTTTTTGCCACCATACGGGGTCTATTAAGTATATCGCGTTTGAACGACCCCAAAATCTCCTCGTCGAGACCCAATTTATAGGATGTCCCATGAAGTTAACCCGAGCATTATCTTTAATTTTTGCCCTTGTTGTAGCTCCTCTTGCTCACGCCGCAACAGCGACCTCGCCAGATACCGCTGCTATTAAGCAAAAACTGACTGAGATGTTGGATGTTGAAGTCATTTCTATGCAGGATTCGCCGATTGAGGGTTTGTATCAAGCCATGACCAACCGCGGCGTGCTCTATATTAGTCGTGATGGTTCAAAACTGTTCCACGGCAGTTTGTATGACCTAGATAAAGGCATGAAAAACCTAACGGAAGCGGCATTAGCTGGCCCACGTTTAGAAATGATGAAGCCGCTTGAAGACCATATGTTGGTTTACAAAGCCAAAAATGAAAAACACGTGGTCACTGTATTTACCGACGTCAGCTGTGGTTATTGCCGTAAATTGCACAGCCAAATGGCCGATTACAACAAGCTTGGCATTACCGTGCGTTACTTAGCCTTCCCGCGTGCGGGCGTGCCGTCAGCCAACGCCGACGAAATGCAAGCCATCTGGTGTGCTAAAGATCCATTAAAAGCCATGACAGACGCTAAAGCGGGCAGCAAAGTGGCCGCAGCAACATGCGATGCTAAAATTGCCGAGCAATATGCTTTAGGCACCACCTTTGGTGTGAATGGTACGCCTGCAATCGTGTTAGAAGATGGCAATATGATCCCAGGTTATCAACCCCCTGCGGACTTATTACGCACCTTAGAAGCGCGTCAGTAACAGTCAAAATAGTAAAATTTATCCCACGAAAGGTGAGCTTAAGGCTCACCTTTTTGTTATCTTATCGCCACGATTTCATGAGAGTTTGAGTCCCTTGATCCATAAGATTGTCCGTCGCCCAACCGTTGATGATAGCCATTTACCTGCTCATCTTTCGCCGCTATTGAAGCAGCTTTACGCTCGCCGCGGTGCGCTCACCCACGAATGCGAACTTGTCCTTAAGGGTCTATTAAGACCTGAAACCATGAAAGGCCTGCCCGAAGCTGCGGCGCTAATTGCCGATGCCATGCAGGCGAATAAGTCGATTTTGATCGTCGGTGATTTTGATGCCGATGGCGCGACCTCAACCAGCGTATGTATGCTGGCGCTACGGATGATGGGCGCAGTTAAAGTGGACTATTTGATCCCCAATCGCTTCGATTACGGTTACGGCTTAAGCCCTGAAATTGTTGCGGTTGCGGCGTCTAAACAGGCTGAAATGCTGATCACTGTCGATAACGGTATTTCATCGATTGATGGCGTTGCTGCGGCCAAAGCCTTTGGCATGCAAGTGGTGATTACCGACCATCATTTACCCGGCCATGAGTTACCTGCTGCCGATGCGATAGTGAATCCGAATCAACCCGATTGCCCCTTTGCGAGTAAATCGATTGCCGGTGTCGGTGTCGCCTTTTATTTGATGACAGCATTAAGGGCTGAACTGCGAACGCGAAACTGGTATCAAACGCGCGGTATTGCTGAGCCTAATTTAGGGACGCTGCTCGATATCGTTGCCCTCGGCACAGTCGCCGATGTGGTATCGCTAGATGCCAATAATCGCATTTTAGTCGAAGCAGGTTTGCAGCGCGTGCGAGCGGGTCGTTGCCGTGTGGGGATTACCGCGCTGCTTGAAGTCGCGAAGCGAAATCCTGCGCGTATTGTTGCATCCGACTTTGGTTTTGCCGTGGGCCCAAGGCTTAATGCCGCAGGCCGGCTGGATGAAATGGCGCTTGGGGTCGAAACCTTACTCTGTGAAGACATGATGTACGCGCGGCGTATGGCGGCCGAGCTCGATGGGTTAAACCAAGAGCGTCGTGAGCTGGAAGTCGGCATGCAGCAGGAAGCCTTAAAAAGCCTTGAGCACTTAAAGCTCAACGAAGACGAGTTACCTTGGGGTATCGCGCTATTTCAAGAAGATTGGCACCAAGGCGTCATTGGTATTTTGGCCTCGCGCATTAAAGACAAATACCACAGACCCGTGATCGCCTTTGCCGATGCCGGCAATGGTCAAATTAAAGGCTCGGCGCGTTCAATCAAAGGCTTGCATATGCGCGACTTGCTCGAGCTGGTCAACACGCGCCACCCAGGACTGATTATCAAGTTTGGCGGTCATGCGATGGCGGCGGGCTTATCACTCAAAGCTGGCAGTTTTGCGACATTTGCCAAAGCCTATGATGATGCGGTGCGTGAACTGCTCAAACCTGAACTGCTAACTGGCGAGCTGTGGTCCGATGGTGAACTCACTCCCACGGAACTGAATCTTGAGATGGCCCAGTTACTGCGCAATGCTGGGCCTTGGGGACAAGCCTTTGAAGAGCCACTGTTTGATGGCTATTTTACGATAGTGCAGCAACGCCTCGTCGGCGAGCGCCATCTTAAGCTCGTGCTCGAAACCCAGTGCGGCACTGTGATGCTCGATGCGATTGCTTTTAATGTGGATTTACACACTTGGCCCGATGCGACCATTCACCATGCTCGTATCGTTTATAAGCTTGATGTGAATGAGTATCGCGGTAATTTCTCGCTGCAACTCATGGTTGAGCAGATTGAAGCTATGTAGTTGCTGTAATGAATAACGTGGTTATAGCCTAGATATTGAATGCCAAATGCTGCACTTAATTGGTGATAAAAGGGAGTTGAGTCATGCCGACATATAGTGTGAGTTGTGATCAAGCGGAAATGGATTTTGAGGTTATTCATGGTTTTATCAGTAACAGCTATTGGGCGCAGGGCATGCCAAAGGCATTGTTGCGCAAAGCGCTAGCCAATAGCCTGTGTTTTGCTGTGCTTGATAGTGAAGCTAAACAAGTGGCTTTTGGCCGCTTAATCACAGATAAAGCCACCTTTGCCTATCTTGCCGATGTGTTTGTACTTGAGTCGCACCGTGGCTTAGGCTTAAGTAAGTTAATGATGACATCAATTATGGAACATCCTGATTTACAGGGATTAAGGCGCATAATGCTCGCCACCCGCGATGCCCATGGACTCTACGCCCAGTTTGGTTTCAACGCTGTCGATACGCCTGAAACCTTAATGCAAATTCGGCTTGAGAATCCCTACCTTTAGGCTAGATTTTATTGACGTAAATTCTATAAATATCAAGATAAGGACATCTGTTATGACAGGAAAAAATCACCCAACGACAGTAGCAGATAGCGTAAAAGTGAAAGGCCCCGCATCTTATTTCCCTTCTATCGAGAAAACCTATGGTCAGCCGATCGCCCACTGGCTAACGCTTTTGCAAGGTCTCGAAGGCAAAAAGCATATGGAAATGGTGGCTTGGCTTAAGCGTGAGCATCAACTTGGTCATGGGCATGCCAATGCGCTGGTGGCGTATTTTATTAACGAAAAAAGTCGATAGCGGTACCTAGCATGACACAATTACAATATGCCTATCTTGCCAGTTTTTCTGTTTCGTCTGCCTTTCTTAATTGGTTACTTGATGGGCAAGTGCCTTGGGTGAGGCTGCTTTGCTTAATCTTGTTGCTTTCAACCATGGGATTTGCCTGTTTGTACCATAGTTTAAAGCGTTCGATAAACTCACCAGACTCGAAATAAATCCTATTAAAAACAAGAAGCCAGCGTGCGCTGGCTTCTTAGCTTATGCGGTTAATTTTTAACGATTAGGCCGCTTTCGTATCTGTGGTTTTCGTCTCGGCGATTTCTTCATCGCTGTGACGAATTAAGTAATCAAATGCGCCCAGTGATGCACTCGCGCCGCTGCCCATGGCAATGATAATTTGCTTGAACGGCGTGTCAGTGACATCGCCTGCCGCAAATACTCCAGGGATGGATGTTTGACCGCGGGCATCGACAACGATTTCCCCACGTGGTGTCAGTTCAACCACACCTTTTAGCCACTCGGTATTCGGCACTAGCCCAATCTGTACGAAGATACCTGCAAGTGCGACATGGTGACTCTCGCCTGTTGCTCTGTCTGTGTAGTTCAGGCCATTAACCCGAGTACCATCGCCAGTCACTTCTGTGGTCATGGCTTGGGTAATAATCTTGATGTTACCCATAGACGCTGCTTTACGTTGTAGCACATCGTCGGCGCGTAGGGTTTTATCAAACTCCAGCACAGTCACATGTTCTACTATGTTGGCGAGATCGATAGCCGCTTCGATACCTGAGTTACCGCCGCCAATTACCGCCACACGCTTGCCTTTAAATAACGGGCCATCGCAATGTGGGCAGTATGCGACACCTTTACCACGGTATTCTTTCTCGCCGGGGACGTTCATTTCACGCCAGCGTGCCCCTGTGGCTAACAATACGGTGCGGCTTCGTAATTTAGCGCCGCTAGCCAGTTCAAGCTCGAACAAGCCATCTGTGCCTAACGACACGGCTTTTTGGTTGTCCATTATGTCGACTTCGTAGTCTCGTACATGGGCTTCAAGGTTTGCCACTAGCTTGGGACCTTCGGTCGCTTTGACCGAAATAAAGTTCTCGATACCAACGGTTTCAGCCACTTGGCCGCCAAACTTATCGGCAACAATACCAGTGCGAAGGCCTTTACGTGCGGCATAAATAGCTGCCGCTGCGCCCGCTGGGCCGCCGCCCACCACTAAGACTTCAAATGGCGCTTTTTCATTAATTTCATCGGCTTTGCGGCTTGCGGCATTGGTATCCAGTTTATTGAGGATCTCGCCAATGCTGATACGACCGGCTGCAAACACTTCGCCATTTAAGTAGACAGAAGGCACGGCCATAATGTTACGGCTCGCCACTTCGTCTTGGAACAGGGCGCCGTCGATCATCACGTTGGTGATATTCGGGTTAATCGCCGCCATCATGTTCAGTGCCTGTACTACGTCTGGGCAGTTTTGGCAGGTCAGTGAGACGTAAGTTTCAAAGACATATTTGCCCGGCAGATTGCGGATCTGCTCGATAATGTCATCGCTGAGTTTGATTGGGTGTCCACCCGTGTGCAGTAAGGCCAACACAAGTGAGGTAAATTCGTGACCCATAGGCAGACCAGCAAAGCTGATTTGCGTATTAAGTTGTGGGTTTATCACTGTCATCGCCGGGGTGCGTTCGCCCTGAGTTTCTTTCAGGCTCACCAGAGAAGATAGGCTGACAATGTCTTGCGCTAAACTTTTTAATTCTTGAGACTTTTTGCTCTCATCTGCAGACACGACAAGTTCAACTGGTCTCTTGAGGTTTTGCAGATAGGTTTGCAGTTGATTTTTTAAATTCGCATCTAACATGTGATGACTCCAAAATCGCGTAAAAGGGAGAGATAAGGGGGCCAGTCTAGGCCCTTGCAGGGGCGGGCTTAATCCTTTGCTGCGTGGCGCTACAACTGTGTTGGCTGTAACGCCAATCAGCTTGGGACGCTAGACTGGCGGGGTTGACGCTTTGGGCTAAATTAGATTTTGCCAACTAGGTCTAAAGACGGTGCTAATGTGTCGTCACCTGGTTGCCATTTAGCTGGACAAACTTCGCCATCGTGAGTTGCAACATATTGAGCTGCTTGAATTTTACGAACTAGCTCTTGAGCGCTACGGCCGATGCCTAAATCGTGAACTTCGCTGACCTTGATTTGGCCTTCTGGGTTAATCACGAAAGTACCACGCAGTGCTAAACCGTCTTCTTCAATCATCACGCCGAAGTTACGGCTGATAGTGCCTGTTGGGTCAGCCAGCATTGGGAAGTTGATCTTCTTGATGGTGTCTGACGTGTCATGCCAAGCTTTGTGAGTGAAGTGAGTGTCGGTTGATACTGAGTAAACTTCAACTCCCATGCCTTTCAGTTGCTCGTAGTAATCAGCCATGTCGCCTAATTCAGTTGGGCAAACAAAGGTGAAGTCAGCAGGGTAGAAGAATACAACTGACCATTTACCTAACAGGTCTTGTTCCGTTACTGGAACGAACTCACCATTGTGATACGCAGTGGCTTTGAATGGTTTGATTGTGCTGTTGATAATTGATTGAGTCATTTTATGCTTCCATTTAGTTGATGATTGCTTAAGTTCATAACAGGACATTTGCTTACGTCCTGTCGATGTGAAGCATATTACCGACTCGCTTAAAATTAAGATAACGGATAAAAACTATTATCCTAATCGATTTAATCGAATTCTAATGCGATTCGGTCGGACTCAATCGGTTTTTCCACGGTTGCTGCGGGTTGGCGTGCTTGGGATTGGATCTGGATTGTATGCGATGACTTTTCAGTGGATAGATTGAGCTAAATCTCAGGCATAAAAAAGGGATATCAATGATATCCCTTAAATATAAATTCAATTAAAACAAGGCCGCGTTGCGAATGCCGAGGTGTTCGGCAAGTGAGCTGTGATTACTTAACCTGAACTCGGGATAACGAGTGTCGAAAAATCTAAATTTAACAAAACTAAATCAATGCTATAAATGATTAGTTTGAAAAGAAAATCTATTTCCTGACTGAATGCGCAGATTTTTGCGCATATCAAGGCGCTCTGTCGTACGCCATAGCGAGCTATGGTTAGACAGAGCAACGCAGAGAGGCCCGAAAAGATGCCTATTCAGCGGCTCTGCTTATCCCGAGCTCAGGTTACTTAGCTTTAGGTTGAGTTAACCAAGTGCTGAGCAAGCGCACGCCGTAACCTGTGGCGCCCGCAGGCACAACGGCGGTATCGGTGGCGGTTAAGGCATTACCCGCGATATCGAGATGTGCCCAAGGCTGTTCGCCCGCAAAGCGTTTTAAGAACATGGCCGCAGAGGAAGCGCCCGCGCTGCCTTCTTTACCTGTGTTTTTCAGATCTGCGATAGTGGATTTAAGCTCATCATCGTAGGCTTGATCTAAGGGTAGACGCCATACTTTCTCGCCAACCTGTTGTCCCGCATAGGTTAACTGCTGAACCAAGGTCTCAGAGTCGGTAAACAATCCCGCATATACGCTGCCGAGTGCGCCGACTTTAGATCCCGTTAAGGTCGCGACATCCACTATGATGGAAGGCTTATAGTTTTCTCTGGCATACCAGAGGCCATCGGCCAGCACTAAGCGACCTTCGGCATCGGTATTAAGCACTTCAACGGTGAGCCCTTGGGCAGTTTTAATCACATCCCCTGGGATCATTGCGTGGCCAGAGATCATGTTCTCCGCCATCGGCATAATCGCGACTACGTTGACTGGTGCCTTTTGGAGTGCCATGGCTTTGATGGTGCCAAGCACAGTGGCTGCGCCCGCCATGTCTGACTTCATCCGTGCGATAGAAGTGCCCGTCGCCTTAATGTTGTAACCGCCAGAGTCGAAGGTGATACCTTTACCGACCAGTGCGATTGGCGCATCTTTGCTGCCCGGCCAATGGGCGACCACTAACTTAGGTGGGCGTTCGCTGCCTTTACCTACTGCCGCCAAGGCGCCCAGTTGTAGGCGTTCGATATCTTTAGCTTCTAATACTGTGACTTTAACGCCGAGGGATTTGAGTTTTCTCGCCTCATTGGCAAAGCTGTCGGGATACATAATGCCCGCGGGCGCATTGGTGAGATCGCGTGCTAAAAACACTCCAGCTTCAACCGCTTGCAGGTTTTTATGGTGTTTCTGGTTGCCACTTAAATCATCGACGGCGATTTGGTAGTTCTTCTCGGCATGGGTACTCGCCTTGAACTGAGTGTAGCGATAACTGCGCAGTTCAATACCGTGGGCCAGCTCTGAGGCAAATAACGGCGCGGCCGTTAAACCTTGGGTGAGTACGCGTACTGTAGCTTGGGGAACAGTATCGAGTTTGGCAGCAACATTACCGCCGATTGTATTGATATCACCGGGCGTTAGGTTTTTTGCATCGCCAATGCCGACCAGTAAGACCCGCTTAGCATCGATTTCGCTGGGCACTAAAATCTCGAGGATTTCACCTTGTTTACCGGAAAAGCTGTTATCTGCCGTCGCTAGGTTTAATTGGTCTTGGGTTGACTGAGGTAAAAAATCGATCCCATAGGTAGTAGTATCAGCGCTTTGGAATAGCACTAATGTATCTGAATTCAGTGAGCTACGAGTGTCAAAACTAAAAATCTCGGCGTTAGCATTGAGAGAGTTAAGGCACGCCAGAGCCATAACGCTTAACATAAATTTGTGCTTATTTTTCATGGTGACAGCTCATATCATAGGAGTGTGAGAAGAATATCAAAGCTCAGCCTTAGGGTTAACTAATTTAAGCTATTTTGCTGATATTAATATTAAATCCAAGGCCCAAAGCGTGTCAGTGATCGCTCAAGGGCAAAACCTAATTGTTGCGACAAAGATTGAGCCTGACTTTTTAGGGCCGACGTGCCTAAAAGCTGTGGCGATTGGCTTGCAAATATCACCCAATTACCGCCGCCAGTGAGACAAGCATTCACATGGGCAAAGTGCTGTTGTAAGTCGGCTAATAATTCGCGATTTTGGCTATGCTCTTTCCAACAGTTCAGCACTAAATAACCGTTGGGTTTAATGAGGTTAGTGCATTGCTCAAGGAATACTGGCGAAAGCTGTCCCGTTTCAACGCCTTTGGCTGTGTAGATATCGGCAAAAATCACATCGACTTTTTTATGATCGCCTGCGGCCAAAAAGGCGATGGCATCATCATTGATAAGATTCAGTTTTTTACCTATCGGCAGTTGAAAATAGCGCTTAGCTAACTCAATCACCGCGGGGCGTAATTCCACCGCCGTTAACTTTATTGCCGCGTCGAAATTGCGCAGAGAATGGATAATCGAGCCGCCGCCTAAACCTAATACGATGGCGCTCTTGGGCTTACAAAACAGCAAAACCAACAACATGGCTTGCACATAAGTGTGCTGGGGAATGTGGGGCGCAGCCTTGAGTATTTTACTCTGCTCGTCGTTATCCCCAAAGGACAGGATCCGTGAGTCGTCGTAATCGATTACGCGGATAGGGCCTAGTGCGTCTTGGGTTTCATGTAAGAGGGTAGAGTCGGCCATATTGGATTTATTACTCGGTTTAGCTGTTTGGCTCGCTTGCACAGGCTATAACTGCTCGCGCAAAAAAGTTAGAATTCAGACAGTTTTAGTTAATTGAGCCGCTATTATGACAAATCAAATCCTGCTTGCCTGTATTTATCTTGCAGTGTTTCTCTTTTTACAGCGCGCCTTAACCCATTGGGTGAGAAAACTGGCGCAAATGAAGCAAGTGAGTGTGGCGCGGACCAGTTTAGTGACCCGTTTTATTTCCTATGTGATGTTTTTTATTACCTTGTCACTGATGGCTGTATCGCTTGGGCTGGGCTATCAAGATGTGTCGCTATTCGTGTCATCTGCCTTCGCTGTAATGGGCGTGGCATTAGTCGCCCAGTGGTCGATATTGAGTAACTTAACCGCAGGCGTGCTGATCTTTTTCGTGTTTCCTTACCGTATCGGCGAGCGTATTCGAGTGGTTGATAAGGATGAAGATATTAGCGGCGTGATCATCGAAATCGCGTTATTCCATGTGCTGATCCATCGCGATAATGGCGATACCATTACTTATCCCAATAACTTGATGCTGCAAAAGGCAGTGTTAAAGCTAGCCGATCAGACTCCCTTAGCCGAACGTCAGGCGTTACTCGAAGGCAAGAAGAAGTTTGATCCTGAGTAGTGCATATAACGACGCAGCTGTGTATTGATTATCGAGCTGTGCTGAGTGCTCGCGGGCGCTCTCAGTCCTATTATCGTCTCATTAGGTGTGTTTGCTTACGTACTATTGATGAACAAATAGCAACTGACTAACCTGTAGCGGCGCACGATGAGATGAATAAAATCGCTATTGCCGTTCTAGTCACTCAACTAGCTCCCAGCTAACACTTAACTAACAACTAAATAAGACTCAACTCAGGCTTAATCGATAGCGCTTGAGTACAAGATTATCAACAACCCAATACAGGCCAGATAGGGATAGCAACAAGGTCAGTATGCCCAGCAGCCAGCTAAAGGGGTTGTTGAAGCTGCCTTGATTGAGGTAATCCATAAAGTGCAATTTAAACATCAAGTCGGCGATATCTGTGTGGTCATTTTTATGGCCAACTAATTCGCCATTAACCGCATTGATGTAAATCCGCGTCGACAGCTCATCATCCATACCTATTTGCCACAGTGAATTGCACTGGGTTGGCCATTCGCTAATGGGGGCTGAGATTTGCTTAACTTGGGTAATCTTGCCTGGGCCGGTGTAACTTTCAAGCGCCAGTTGTTGTGCGCTTTGTTTATCAATGAGTAAGACATTGCCTGTATAAGCATCAATCAAGGTTTGCTGCTGGCACTGGTGTGCATAGCGCTGCACCTTGGCATCGAGTAAATATACGGGTTGACCTGCGAGCGCCATTAATGTCAGGCTTTCTACTTGAGTGTGCTTAGCTAGCAAGGGAGTTATATCTACAAGCTTTTGTGGCTCAAACGCTTGCCTTTGCGGCTTAGGATGATGGCTCAGCTGGTACTCCATTCCCTTGAGTTCATCATGGGGCGTCAAATTGAAATAGACCCCAGTAACCAGCCAAAGTAGCAGTTGAATGCTAACTATGGCACCGAGCCAATAGTGAGCGATTTTGACCCAGCGTTTGAAGCGTTTACTTTGAGGCTTAGGCTTAAGTTTAAGATTCGGTATCATCTCAGATACCTCCTTCTGCGCTGCCAAAGTAAAACGAAGCCAGCTAATACAGCCACAATAGAGACTAGAGCCGTGCTCAGTAGTAGAAGATTGTCGATGGCTTCACCTTCGTCGTAATCCATAATGTGCCATTTCCAAAAGAGATCGAATAAACGCCAATAGTCATGTCTACGCGTGACTAACTCTCCCGTTGTCGCTGATAGGTAAAGGCTTGTAGCAGTGCTATCGTTAAAATCCATTCTCCAAACTGGCAAGTATCGCGGCGCTAATTCTGCAGGGGCGATATCGGTGAACAGGGTTGCACTAACAAGCTTAGCCTCGACGGCTAAAGACCCGTGATGCTGATAGTTTGAAGCTATCATTCGGGCTTGTTTCTCCGTTATTGAAGGCAATAACTTACCCGAATCTGCGTTCACGAGAATGGACTTATCGTTCAGTTTAATCCGGTAGTAGAGGCTATCAGTAACTGAGGTTAACGTGATTGCTTGAGCCTTGGGGAAACGTTCATAAACCGCTGCCATTGGGTAATGGATCTGGCTGGGATCGATATGCTGGGAGTCTTGCTCTTTAATATGATCGCCACGGATAAACCCAAGATCCATTAAGACGAAATAGCTGCCGGTGACTGACCAGATCCCAATCGGCAGTACCAGCAATAGCATCAACCATCTGTGCAGAAAGTGCGCCGATGAGACTCGTTTAAGTGTGTTAACCCGCTTCAAGTTGATGACTCACCTTTTATTTTGATAACTAATTTAGCCTGCTTGCTTAAGAGGGGCAGCCCCTTAAGCTCAAAGCACTACAGAGCCCATTTCATCCCGACATAGTAACGACGTCCCATTAGGTCGTACGTCATAGTGTTGGTATTACCGTCGGTATAGCTTTGATGATATGGCGCTTGCTTGTCGAACAGATTATCGATACCTGCTGTGAACGCAATATTGTTGTCCATTTGATAATGAACCTGTGCGTTATGGTAAGTGATCGCATCAACTGAGTCGCCTATCTCTCCGGCATTGGCATATTGATCATCCGCCGCGCCGATATATTGAATGTTGTAGCTAAAGCGCCAATTGTCATTAGTGACATCAAAATAGAGGTTTGAGCGCCATTTGGTATAGCTACCATCATAACCAATGGTGCCTGCTCGAGATTCAACGGGGGCGCCGGCGTAGGTTTGCAGATCGTATTGATCTAAATAGCTCAGCTCCCAAGTCGTATTAGTCACAACGCTGCCCATCTCTTTCTGGTAAAACATTGCCATATCAATACCTGAAACCACTTCGTTGGCGGCGTTGCCCAGTTGTGTTTGTAAATAGGTGATGTTGCCTGTCATTGCGTCTCGCACAAAGTGCTCGTCGCTACAGAAAGGATGTGTCATCCCTTTGCTGTCGTAACAGGCGGCTAATTTGCTCGAACCATTGACTGAGTTAATGGCGTTATCAATCTCAATTTTGTAGTAATCGAGCGTGATATTGAGCCCTTCAATAAACCCCAAATCCCAAACAATACCGGCTGTAAAGGTATTGGCTTCTTCTGGTTCAAGTTCAGCATTGCCACCACGGTCGGTTAATATTGTGCCTTCTTGTTTATAATTCGTTGGCACGTTTGATGCCATACAATTAGCGTATCGATTCGAGCTAGGGTCGAGCTTGGTCCACTCGCTACAAGGATCTGTGGTATTCATGGAACCTTGATCTATGCCGCCAAACAACTCAGGAATATTCGGTACTCTGAATGCCGTTGATTGGGTGGCCCGCAGCGTCACTGCGTCATTGATGACCCACAGCAGCCCCATTTTATAATTGGTATCGCCACCGAAGGTATCAAAATAGGAATATCGCAACGCCGCAGTTAATTCGACCGACTTGGCAAAGAGCAGGCCGCTTAACATAGGTAACAAGGCTTCAAGATAGATTTCGTCGGCAGTATAACGACCATCAATCGGATCTTGCTGGGCAGTGTTTGCTTCACCACTGATTTTAAGTGGGTCAGGATTATTCCATCCTTTCTCGTTTCTGTGTTCTAGTCCTGCGGCAAAACTCATCATGCCCGCGGGTAACTGCCATAGATCGCCCGTGATATTCGTTGTTAGGCTAAACTGCTCATTGCCGCCGCTATCACGCATATTAAACAGAAAATAGTCCAGCATTTCAGGTGTGAGTGAGCCTGCTCCCCAAAAGTCTGCGCAGGGGACATTGGGATCAAGATGACAACTGCTATAGTCTGTCGCCTCGGCAAGACGAGCCTTATTAATGACATTGGTCACTTCATAGGAACCACGGTTACTGCCGAAGTTAACCGCAGCATCCCATTGCCAACCGTTGTCTAAATCCCCTCTAAAACCTGTCACTAAGCGCCAAGTATCCGCTTGAATATTAAATTGTCGGGGCGCTTCAGCCAGTCTGCGACTCTGGAGCAGAAAGTCTGCATCGGTCGGATTTGACTCATGCCAAGCAGGAATGACTATTCCTGACACCGATTGCGGGGTTGCGGGTAATTGTGAGCTACGGTGAGTGTACATGGCCTCAGCAAACACTTGGCTGCTCGCCGTTAAGTCATATTCACCGTAGGCAAACAGATTGACTCGCTCGTTAGGTTGAACCGCATTAAAATACTGATAAGTATTATCTTTATGGCTACTTGTGTATGGGGCGCTTCCCGTTGGCAACAGCATTAACGGATCGCCGATTGGATTACCATTGGTATCAATGAAATGGCCTCTGCCTCCCGGCAGCGCCGAGCTACCGCCACACACTAGCTCACCATTAACCTCCTCAAGCGGACAAGGTGCGCGACTCAGCATATCGACGGCTTGGGTTTTATCGTAACTCATCGCCACATATGCACTGCCACGCTCACCTATATGACCGAGGGCAAGGTCGAGCTTGTACTGTTCACCATCATTTTGCTCGGTTATGCCCGTTCGTGCTTGAAACTCAACCCCTTCGATTTGTTGCCGAGTGATAATATTGACCACGCCTGCAACCGCGTCGGCACCATAAATGGCGGATGCGCCATCTTTTAAGACCTCGATTCGTTCAACCACGCTAATGGGAATAGTATTAAGATCAACGGAGGAGTTTGCCCCAGAGCCACTGTTCAGCATACGTCGACCATTGAGCAGTACGAGTGTGCGATTCACCCCTAATCCACGCAGATTAACTTGGGTTGAACCATAGCCACCTTCAGTCCAATAGGCATTTGTTTGATTACCCGCAAACCCCGCAGAGGCCGTCATTCTTTGCAGCAATACCTCAACTGAGGTGGCACCGGTTTTCTCGATATCTTGCGCGGTAAAAACGGTCATAGGCGCGGTGGAAGCCATCTCTTCCCTTTGAATTCGACTCCCTGTAATGGCTATTCTTTCGATAGCCGTGGGAGTCGATACTTGAGGTTTAATTGCAGATGCTGGCAACATTGCTTCAGTTTCGGCTTCGGCTGCTATCCCTGAAAACGTGGCCATGCTGGCTAGGGTTATTGCCATTGAAGTCATTACTGCGGAGCGGGTCATAATAAGCCTATGAAAGGTCTGTTTAAATAATGGTATGTTTTATATAGGATTAAGTGGGTATCTCAATAAAAACTCAACGACCTGCGACACTGTGTCACACCCCTAATGCGCGGTTTATAATAAAGTGCTGATATAATCGCCGCTCACTAAAGGTTTGGAAGTTCAACCATGTGGGCCCGCAGCGTGTTTTTTGTTTTACAGATATGATGATTCGGCATGGCGTAAATGGGAGGATAAGAGCATGCAAGCGCAAGTACAGAACAAGTTTGAACGCTATCCTGAGCATATAACACCCTTGCTATTACGGATCCGAACTTTGGTTTTTGCGATTGCTGAAGCGCAGGATTTAGGTGCGGTGGAAGAAAGCTTAAAATGGGGCGAGCCGAGTTATTCAGTTAAAAATGGCAGCACAGTAAGATTTGATTGGAAGCCTAAATATCCCGAACAATACTGCCTATTCTTTAATTGTAAAACTAAGCTGGTTGATACATTTCGAGAGCTACATTCCCATGCGCTGCAGTTTGAAGGGAATCGAGCCATAGTGTTAAGTATCCATGATCCCTTGCCAATAACCGCAATTTCTCAATGTATTGAATTATCGTTGAAATACAAAAGTATCAAACATCTACCTTTACTAGGTGCTTAGTTTCATTAAATAAAAAGATGATGAATCACTAAAACCATAATGTTTATTAAGGTTTTAGCTTGCTTCAGTGAGCGTGTTTTAGTGGTTTATTAAACGTAAATAGTGCGGCGAGTTAAGTCTTTTCGGACAACCCGCCACACTATTTGAGCGATACAATAAAGGTTTAACGATGTAATTAAAGATTGCTGACTTTTTGTGGTAAGCCGTTTCAAAGCTAATTATCGCAGCACCCTGTGAAAAAACGCTACCGCTTGCAGGTACATTTGCAGCGCGAGTGCGGGATCGTAGCGTTCGCCTTCATCACGCATAAAGGCGTGTTGGGCGTTGACTTCAAGCCAAGTGAAGTTACGGTTCAGCGCCATTAATTGCTGGTGGATTAACACTCGGCCTTCCGCTGATACATGGGGATCTTGCTTACCAAACACTAACACTAATTCCCCTTGAATATCACCGCTGCGGCTCAGAGAGCCATTGCCGTAGGCGCAGGGCAGGGTGTTGGAGTGAATGTCAGTCGGATAGAGACAAAATGCACCTAAAATAGCGGGGTTGAGTGCGGCGCGGTAGGCTAAGTGGCCGCCGATACACACGCCCATGCTGCCCACTTTGCCATTGCAGTAGGCTTGTTGATTGGCAAAGTCGATGAGCGCTTGGGTGTCGCTGTCGTGGTGTTCTAAAGGTTTCGCAAATTTATCGGCGTTGCCTTTGTCTTTACCCGGTTCATCGTAGGCGAGCACTGTGCCTAAAGGATTGAGTTCATGGAACACTTCCGGCACAAACACGACAAAACCGTGGCCAGCAAGAATTGTCGCAGTGCGCGCAATAGGTGCCGTTTGCTGAAATATCTCGGAATAAAAGATGATGCTTGGGAATTGCCCCTGTGCTTCTGGGCGGTAGATATAGGTGCGCATTAGCCCTGAAGGCGTGGAGATATCCTGAGTTTCCTGAGTGACTAACATATTTAGTTCTCTCTGTGAGGCTTCAAACGTTGAAGCCTCACTTTAGCAGTCAGGATTTTATCTGTCAGTTAAAACAATTCGTTACCTGAGCGTTCCCCTGCACATAGCGCTTTTACATTGCTCAAGGTTGTTTGGGCGATGGCGCCTAAGGCTTCTTCGGTGAGGAAGGCTTGGTGACCGGTAAAAATCACGTTATGGCAGGCAGATAATCGACGGAATACATCGTCTTGAATGATCTCATTCGATTTGTCTTCGAAGAATAAGCCTTTTTCGTTTTCGTACACATCGAGTCCGAGTGAACCTATTTGGCCGAGTTTTAAGGCTTCCATCGCATCAAAGGCATTGAGTAAACCACCGCGACTGGTGTTGATCACCATGACGCCGGGTTTCATCTTGGCGAAGCTGGCTTGGTTGAGTAAATGGCGGTTATCGGCCGTGAGCGGGCAATGCAAGCTGATGATATCGCTGTTGGCATAAATCGCATCGAGATCTTGATATTCAACATCTAGCGCAACAACCGCTGGATTGATAAAGGGATCGTAGGCGATGACTTTACAGCCAAAACCGAGCAAGACTTTAATGGTGGCCACGCCGATTTTACCCGTACCAATTACGCCGACGGTTTTGCCGAACATGTTAAAGCCGACTAACCCCTCGAGGGAGAAGTTGGCATCGCGGGTGCGTTGGTAGGCTTTGTGGATTTTGCGATTCAGCGTCAACATCAGCGCGACTGTGTGTTCGGCCACGGATTCAGGAGAATAAGCGGGCACATTGACGACTTGCATGCCTAAGCGTTTAGCGGCAACTAAATCGACGTTGTTAAAGCCAGCGCAGCGCATGGCGATAATTTTTGTGCCACCCTTAGCGAGTTCGACAAGGACTTCTTCACAGAGTGAATCGTTAACGAAGGCACAAACGATTTCAAACCCTTCAGCAAGTTTCACTGTTTGCATGCAAAGGCGATAATCGAAATACTCAATTTGTGCACCAAACGCGGCATTTGTGCGGTTAAAATGCTGCATGTCGTAATGTTTTGCGCTAAAGAATCCAATTCTCATTTCAGTCACCTAACGGATTTTGATGTAGTTATCAGCCAAAGAGTGTAAGTGAGTTAGGGCTTTTTGTCCTTAGCCTTAGAAAATTGACTATTAAAAGAGTGAGCTTTGTCATCAATTAGCTAAAACGCTTGATAAAAAAAGCGAGCCCTGATGACTCGCTTATGGATTGACTAGCAGTGCTTGAGTTATTCAAGCTAGGGCTCTCATATTTAAAACCGTGCTTTGAGAGTCAAGGGTTAGTCCGTTAACCCTTATACGGTTTGTGACTAGTGATCTTTAGCGAATTTAGCCGCTTCAGCACCGGCGATACGGCCGTAGGTCACAATGTCAGATACTGCGTTACCGCCTAGACGGTTAGCACCGTGAACACCGCCAGTCACTTCACCTGCGGCATATAAGCCTTGGATTGGTTTACCGGTTTTTTCGCTCTTCACTTCGGCTTTAGTATCAATCACAACGCCACCCATAGTGTGGTGAACAGCGGGTGCGATTTCTAATGCGTAGAAAGGTGCAACTGCTAATTCGCGTGGTAGGTTTGGACGTTCAAATTGCGCATCCTTACCTGATTTCACGAAACCGTTGTATGCCGTGATGGTTTTAGCCAGTTCAGCGGCGGGCACATCGATTTGTTTTGCTAACTCTTCGACAGTTTTGCCTTCTTTAACAATGTTCAGATGCACATAACCTTCAATCGCTTTTAAGCTCTTACGGATTGAGTCATCGAACACTAGATAAGCACTTTCGCCTTTTTGTTGCAGAATCGCGGCAGACGCTTTATCACGGGTAGTGATTTCGTTCATAAAGCGGTTACCTTCACGGTTAACCACGATAGCACCGTTACCACGTACCGCTTCGGTGATCATCACGCCACCTGCTGGTGAGTAAGTTGGGTGAGCTTGAATGAACTCTAAATCGCGAGTTGCTGCGCCAGCTTGTTGTGCTACGTCTAAGCCATCACCGGTTGCACCTGGGTGGTTAGTGGCTTTAAAGCCTTTTAACTTAGGATCGTATTTAGCTACGCGGTCGTTGTTTTTCGCAAAACCACCGGCAGCAATAACCACTGCATCGGCTTTGATTATGTAGTAGCCAGTGTATTCGCCTTTAACGAGTACGCCAGTCACATTGCCTTTCGCATCTTCAAGAATACGGACAACACGGCTGTTTAAGCGGATGTCAGTACCACGTTTTACTGCGTTGTCCCACAGTACTTGCGCTACGTGTGCACCTACGCCAGCACCACCGGTTGGGCGGTGACTACGGTTAACACTTGCACCACCCATACGGCCCACGTCAGTCATGTCGGCACCCATAGAGGTTAACCAATCGATAGAGTCAGATGAGTTATTTGCAAGCACTTTCACTAATTCAGGATCGTTAATGTTACGGCCACCTTTCATGGTGTCGTCGATCATGATTTGTTTCTTATCTTCAATACCTAACTTAGTTTGCGCCTTCGTTTCGGCAGCGTTCATACCGCCAGCGGCCAACTTAGTGTTACCACCTGGGACAGGTTCTTTTTCGAGCAGAATCACTTTCGCGCCAGCATCACGGGCAGAGACGGCAGCAGCAAGGCCTGCACCACCTGAACCGATAACAACCACATCAGTGGTTTCTTTTACGCCAGCAGCAATGGCTTTATCCTGTGCTGCTTTGTCTGCATCAACAGGAACAAACTTACGTTCCCATTTACCGCCGTAAGGCATATCGAAGCCGAAGCTGTGGCAAGCATCGCAATAGGCGACTGATTTTTCATGACCTTTATGGCAGCTCGTACAAGCAATTTCGCCAATCAAGTGAGATTTATGGGGTGAGACTTTGTCTTTAGGTGCGGCGGCGGCCAGTTCTTTTAAATCGCCGTGGCAGCTAACGCATTGGGCATTTTCATGGCTAAGGTTGTCATCACTGACGCCACCTTTGTCTGAGACGTGGCAGCTGTCGCAACTGCCCATTTCACCGTGAAAATCGGCTAGCACTTCTGGTGCAGCATAGGCAGTTCCTGCCATTGCGCCAGAGATCAGCATGGCTAGTGCTGTTTTTTGAATCTTTCTTGTGAACATGGTAGTTCCTCCGCCGTACATTCATCTACTTAATAAGGGTTATTCATCGTGGCGTGATATTTATTTTTTACGTCATTCACGCACTGTTAGAGCATTCTCCATTTGCAAATTTATCACTATCTAAAGAGGTATATATGTGTTCAGGTCACATAACCTTTGTTACAACGGAAATAACATATTTAAAATGTGCAATAGTGCGGAAAATATGAATCAAGTTGAAGCTAATCACTGATTGAATGCGGTATAACTTGCGCGAGTTAACATGTTGAATGGATTGGATTTAACTTTATGAAATAAAAGTGGTATTGATTGTGGGTTTTGCGAGGTATTTTATCTATTTGTATTTTATAGATATTATAATGTGACTTTGCATATTAATAATTTCAATTATTTATTTTTGAGTATTCTATAAATAATGTTATTTATCCAGCCTTTATTGTATAGAATTATATTATTAGTTTAGTTAAATGTTACGTAGTTGATTCTTAAGGGGATGTAATGCAGAAACAAGGCATATCAGAAAAACGTTTTTGGATTCAACGTTTGAGTAAAACCAGTTTAAGGGCATTGCATATTTTAGGAATAGTCGGTGTTGGCGGTGGCATTTTATTAAGTGTAGATAAAACGCAATGGCTGAATTATTGGTATCTCGCCATGACGACGGGCAGCATATTAATGTTGTGGGAAATTGTGCGTGATTGGCGTTGGTTAATTCAGCTTAAGGGTGTGTTAACCTTAGTAAAAGTAGGCTTACTTGGTCTGTTTGTACCCTTGGCTAATTTCAAGCCTGAGCTGTTAATTGTGATACTCTTTTTGTCCGTGATTGTGTCCCATGGTCCTGCTGGACTGAGGCATTATTCTATTGTGCATCGTCGGCAAATCGACTCGAAAAAAGAAATTAAGGGCTAATTCTAATGTCTGTAATCCATGCGCCAATCGTGACACCCGCAGCCTTAATCACTGAGTTTGCTTGGCCTGTTTCTCGCTTCGATGGACTTAAAGTGCTCGATCTTGCCTGCGGCTCTGGGCGTAATGGCTTGTGGTTTTTAGCGCAAGGGGCTGAGGTGACATTTATCGACAGAGATTTGTCTGCCATGTCGCACATTGAGCATGTGAACGCCCGCAAATATCAATGGGATTTAGAAGCCGAGGCTGCGCCATCGCTACCGATTGAAGAGTACGACATAGTGTTAGTATTCAATTATCTGCATCGGCCATTATTGCCGCAAATTGCCAAGGCGGTTAAGACTACAGGCCTTACCGTCTATGAAACCTTTACCACACAACAGGCTGAGAGTGGGCGGCCACGTAACCCCGATTTCTTACTCACTGAAAATGAACTCAAATCAGTGTTTGCTAACTGGCAACCTTTACATTACTTTGAAGGTCGATTATGTGATCCGCAGTCCACTCACAGCAGTTATAAAGCACAGTTGATTGCGCGAAAACCTAAAACGTAAGTTTACCGATTGAGACTCAAGAGGTCGTAGGATGTTTCCCTATCCAGAGCAATATCGCATTGCAACACCACCGCTAACGACCGCTGTCATGGTGGCTTGGGCTTTATTAAGTCATAGCCTGTTTTCCGATGCCAGCCCTGTCGCTCTGTATCCGCTATTAGCCCTGTTCCCGCTGGTAATTGGATTACACTTGTATTTGATTTGGTTAGCAAAAGGAATGGGACGACTCGATCAGTTTTTCTATGCCTTAGTGCATATCCCACTGGCGTTCGTGGTGTGGACATTTACAATTATGCATGTGAATGGCAACGCTTTTTCTTAAATTCGCCTGACGTTTTATAGAAAAATAACAAAAAAAAAGCGCCCTGATAATCAGAGGCGCTTTTTTAAATGCTGTATTGCTAACAATTAGGCCGTAGTGTTGATGTTGTGGCCTGCATTACCTACCGGTTTTGGCGCCGCAGCTGCAATTAAATCTACCGCGATTTTACCTTCGGCTTTTTGCTGCTCTTTGGCTAATTGAGCAACCTTAACGCCAACTGCACCATTTTCTAGATTAGGTGCGATAGCTTGGGTGTTCAGTGAAATAGACATAACTAACCTCGATTGTAAGCTGGATCCCTTTATCGGCAAACCCAAGGTTAACTTTAGTCGTTAGCCATAAATTTGCCAATCATCCATTATTTCACCAATTATTTAGCCAATTGTTTCGCCAATTACTTAGCCTTGGCCGAGAACAGTTTGCGGCCGATGACAATAATGGCTGTAATCCCCAATGAGCCTAAGATCAACCCCAGTGCCAGCGCCACATTTTGCAGTGCGGTAGGGTCGATAACCAGCGCGATACCCATACCCAACATCATCACACCTGACATGAGTTTTAGGGCTTGGCCTTCTTTTTCAGTCAGTTTACGTTTACCTAAGGTCGCGCTGAAGACGATAACGATAATCGCCAGCGGGATCACGTAAACAATGTTATATAAAACCAAATACATATAGCGTTCAATGTCTGGCAGATTGTGCATAGAGAGCACGCTGGTGTAGATCATCGGGAAGCCCGCGGTGCAGAGCAGTTCATAGGCGTTGGCGAGGACTGCTAGTACGGTCGATCCAATAAGTAAGGCACCTAAGCTACTCGAATTTGACAGTTTACCCATGCGCTTTATCAAGCTCGTCCGGTTTTCTGCCGACATCGACAGCGTCACTTCCCCCTTAGTAAAGAAGTAATCTTTGATGTTGATGACTCCAGCGATTAAGGCTAAACAACCCGCCGCTAAGATGATCATGCCGCCATCACTGCCTGCGCCCAACAGCTGGAAGATGTTCAGCCATGCGGTCATAAATAGGAAATAGATAAAGCCAGAGAAGAACACGAAAATCCCGCCGACGAGTAACATGCGGCTGCGACTCTTAGCATTAACCATGATCGACAATAAAAACAGTAAAACGAAGAAAGCGCAGGGGTTAAAGGCATCCACGCCTGCGAGCACTAAGGTGAGCAGCGGCAAAGACATAGTCTCAGGTGTCACTACGCCCACTAAAGGTAACTCAACGGGCTGCACTTCAGATTGCACTGGTGATGCTTTTCTAGCGTCACCCAAGCTGGTGGCATCGCAGGTGCCTTCGCCAGTATCTGTGCCGCAGGTGCCAAATAGCGGCGCATCGGTTTCTGTACTCGCGCTCGTACTGACAACGCCTTTGGTGGGCAAGTCCGCTTCGCTGAGTTTACCGCCAAGGGATAAATAGCAATTTTTCAGTCGATTGACGAGAAACTCGCCGGTGACTGCTTCGCTCGAATAGCCCACCACGGCTTTTTCGCAGCTGGCCATATAGGGCACAGAACGCGCCTCTGTCGTAGTTTTTGCGGCGATAGTTTGCCAAATATCCTGCACGCCTGGAGCTGACACCATATGGGATTCGAGTTCAATCCAAGGGTATTTTTGCGGTAATGAATCAATAAAAGGATGGGCCTCTGCACAATGTGGGCAGGTTTTGGACCAGAAGAAATACAGTTTAATTTTGAGCTCACCCTGAGCATTCACATAATGCCAAGTTTGATCCGCTGAGCTTGCTGGCGCTGTTTCGGCCCAGCTCGGGATGGAAAAGGCAAAAAGGAATAATAGGGAGCAAAACAGCGAGATTTTAGATAGATATTTTGTCATAGCGCCTCCCACTGAGAGTGGGTTTAAGTATCGTCAAACGGTTCGATTAACTCTTACTCTACTTAAATCAATCATTTTGATTAAATTAGATATTAAGAAGTGTTAGTTAACTCGCGAATAACAATTTTTTGGGAACTGAAACAAGTTTATCTTTGGTAAACGTTTAGCTAGGGCAGAAATTCTAGGGCAGAAAGAAATTTAGGGCAGAATTAGGGTAGAATTAGGGTAGAAATAGTGCGGTGCACACTTTGGCTCATCATGCTTTAGCGGGTCACATTCTGGGCCTCGAACTTGGGTTTACTATTATTAGGTTTGCCACTCTCAGGCTGATTCTGAACTGCGGTTAGCCGCTTTCACAACGACTTACACAGCGGCTCTCATATAGGCTTTTACAATCTGAGTAGTACTGACTCTGCCAGAATCGTTATTGATTAATAAAGATAAAGCACCCTATATAACATAAGGTGCTTTATTGCTGGCTCGATGATGGGGTTAACCTAACGCTACGCCATTTACGCTCAGTTTCACGTCGATATTATTACGTGTAGCGTTCGAGTATGGACAAACTTGATGCGCATGACGCACTAATGCTTCAGCGGCTTCTTGCGGTAAATCTAAGCTAACTTCTAAAGCAACCGCTAATGCAAAACCGCCGGCATCATTGGCACCTATGCCAACAACCGCACTGACTGGCGCTTCGGTAATATCCACTTTGCCGATTTTAGCGACATGCAAAACGGCGTTTGAGAAACAGGCAGCATAACCTGCGGCAAACAGTTGTTCTGGGTTAGTGGCAAGTCCGCTACCGCCCATGGCTTTTGGATAGGCTAACGCCACATCCAGTAAACCATCATCAGTGCTAACTTGACCCTGACGACCCGCTTTTGCTGTGGCACGTGTTTCATAAAGTGTTTTCATAATATTGACCTTCTTAGATTAAGGATTAAGTAAATTGATTTGAATTGTGCGCAATTCAATTGTGATAAACTATAATTCGATCTTTGGTGTGAATGCAAGTATATTGTGCACAATATATTTAATTTGTCGGATCTTCCTATGGCAACAACTCAACCCAACATGCGTGTTAATCCTGTCGATATGGCCGAAAATACCAGTGCAGATAATGCCTTATGCCTTGAAAACCAAGTGTGCTTCTCACTTTACAGCGCCGCGAATGCTATGGTGCGAGCCTATCGCCCTTTGTTAGATAAATTGGATCTAACCTATCCGCAATACTTGGTCATGCTAGTGTTATGGGAAGAGCAGGGCATTAGTGTCAAAACCTTAGGGGATAAACTCTTCCTCGATTCAGGCACGTTAACGCCATTGCTAAAGCGGTTAGAATCCAAGGGATTAGTGACTCGTGGTCGCAGCGAACAGGATGAGCGCGTGAGAGTGCTCGCGTTAACGGCCGCAGGAATTGCCCTCAAAACGCAGGCAAGTGAAATCCCTCACTTGATGCGTTGCAAAGTCGGCGGTGAGGCGAGCGAGTTACAAGCCTTAAAGGCCATGTGCGATCAAGCACTTAAACAATTACATGCCAGTATTGATTAAACTCTTATCGTCGAGATTTGATCTAAGACTAACTTATTGACATATTAACGCTTATTAGCTGTTCGACTGAGCTTGATTGAATGCATAAGGCTCAGTAGGTCGGTCGTCTATGGAACGTTAGCGAGAGTGAGTTATGGCCAGTTTCGATATAGCCATTATTGGCGGTGGGATCAGCGGTGTCGGCATTGCCCAATATGCGGCAGCGGCGGGCTATTCCACCTTGCTGATTGAAAAGGGCGAAATTGGCGGCCAAACCTCGGCTAATTCCAGCAAGCTTATCCATGGCGGCTTACGCTATTTAGAAACGGGGCAAATCAATTTAGTCCGTAAGTCCTTGCTTGAACGGCGCCATTTACTCAATCTTGCGCCCACTCTGGTTAAAGCTGTGCCTTTTTATATTCCAGTGTATGACAACAGTCAGCGCAGTCCCTGGACTATTCGCGCGGGCTTAAGCATGTATGCGCTGCTGAGTGAGTTTGATCCCTTGGGCCAATTTGTGTCTGTGCCTGCCGTGCATTGGCATCGTTTTAAAGGATTGAAACTCAAAGGATTAAAGGCGGTGTTTCAGTATTGGGATGCGCAGACCGACGATAAGTTGTTAACTCAAGCGGTGGCGCGCAGCGCGCAGGCACTGGGCGCCGAAGTCTATGCCGAGGCTGAATTTTTTGAGCTGGAACATAGGCGCGAAACTTGTGAGCTGAGTTTTAGCCACGGGGGCGAAATCCATAAAGCCGAAGCGAGTCTAGTGATCAATGCTGCCGGCCCTTGGGTGAATGCGGTTTTAAGCAAAGTCTTGCCTCCACTAGCTGGTGTTGAACTCGATTGGGTGCAAGGCGCCCATGTGCTACTGGATATTCCTGCGCCCGATGGCATCTTGTATTTAGAGTCTTGCTTCGATAAGCGGGTCATATTTGTGATGCCTTGGTATGGGCAAACTTTGGTTGGCACCACAGAAACGGAACTGGCTTCTTTAGATAAACCACCCGAAGCGACTGAGTCTGAAATTAATTATCTGCTTGGTATTTATAAGCATTACTTCCCGCTAACGCCGGAGATTGATGAGCTTAAGACAAAGATAACTCAAACCTTCTGCGGCATTCGGGTTTTACCAAAGCAAAATAGCCAAGCCTTTGAGCGCCCGCGGGATACCTTGATGAAAACATCAATTTCCCATCCGCGCATCCTCAGTTTATACGGCGGTAAGTTAACGACGTTTCGCAGCACCTCGGCAGAAGTACTTGAATGGATTGAAACGGCCCTTGGTAAGCGCGAGGCGATTGCCGATGTTGATAAACTCAGCTTGTCTTGAATAAACCTAAAATTGCGCCCTTGGTACTGGTTGAGTGCGTTTCGAGATGATTTTTACCCGTAAAACCGCTACAGTGTGGCGCTTTTTTACTGAATCTAGGATCTGTCGTGAGTGCTGCTATTGTGAATGCCGTTAAGCAATGTGGTTATTTTAATCAAGGTCAGTGCCTTTCTTGCCGGCATATTCAGCAGCCTCTAGCGCAGCAAGTAGCGGTTAAAACCCAAACGTTACAGCAATTACTCGCGCCTTTTATTCCCGCAAATTCGGCAGAACTTTTTCTGCCTCCCATTACTGGCGATGACAGCGGCTTTCGTAATAAAGCCAAAATGGTAGTACTCGGCGCCGCCCATGAACCCGTGTTAGGGATTGTAAGCCCAAGTGGTGAGGCGGTAGATCTTTGCGACTGCCTGTTATATCCCGGTGATATGCAAGCCTTGTTGCACCGTTTAACCCGCTTTGTGCAGCAGGCGGGGCTTCCTCCCTATCGGGTTGATAAAGCCAAGGGCGAGCTTAAGTTTATTCTGCTGACACGCAGCCAAGTGCGCGGCGAATATCTGCTGCGTTTTGTGCTGCGATCACACAATGGCATTGAACGTATCGAACGCGAATTACCAGCATTATTGGCGGAATATCCGCAAATAAAAGTCGTGTCAGTCAATATTCAACCGATTCATATGGCGATACTTGAGGGCGATGAAGAGATTTTTTTAACTGAGAATACCCGTCTCGAAGAACGTTTTAATCATGTGCCTTTGTTCATTCGGCCTAAGAGTTTTTTCCAGACCAATCCGCAGGTTGCGGCTCAGTTATATCAAACCGCCCGTGATTGGGTTGCCGAGTTTTCTCCTCGCTCGTTATGGGATCTGTTTTGTGGCGTCGGCGGTTTCGGACTGCACTGCGCATCCAATGACATTACACTCACAGGGATTGAAATTGAAGCCGAGGCGATTGCCTGCGCGCAAATGTCAGCGCAAATGATGGGGCTCGAAAACGTGCAATTTATGGCGCTCGATTCCACCGACTTTGCCAAGGGCAAAAGTGCTGCCGATAAGCCGGATTTGATCATTGTTAATCCGCCAAGGCGTGGCATTGGCGAGGCTTTATGCCAGTCATTAAGCGAGTTTGCGCCTAAGGCGATTCTCTATTCCAGCTGTAATCCCAAAACCTTAGCGAAAGATCTTGAGCATATTCAAGGTTATCACTTAACCAAGGTGCAGCTATTTGATTTGTTTCCCCATACGGATCATTTTGAAGTCTTAGCTATGTTGGTGAAGGATTAATCTTTTAGCCCATCAATTTATCAGTAAGAATTTGTTCTTACTCGCTTTATTATTCTTGAAATCCGCTCAAACTATCTTAAGGGCTCTGCTGTGTGGGGCCCTTGTTATGCTTTTATCTGCGTTGCTCGCGTGAAACTTCATCAAAATGTCTTTTTAGTGGCATAATCTTCAGCACTTTATGCATTGAATGGCGGCGATTTATGCTACAGATTTTCCTACGCTTTTTTACCTTAGGCTTGATGAGTTTTGGCGGACCTGCGGCGCACATTGGTTATTTTCGCCAGACCTTTGTTAATGAACTCGGTTGGCTCGATGATAAGCGTTACGCCAGTCTCGTCGCCTTAAGCCAATTTATGCCGGGGCCAGGGTCGAGCCAAGTGGGCTTTGCCATTGGTTATCAAAGAGGCGGGCTGGTGGGTGCGCTTGCAGCCTTTACTGGTTTTACGCTACCTTCCTTTATTTTGATGTACTTACTGGCGGTAACAACGTCGGCGTGGCTCGCTAATTATTATGTTCAAGGGATGATTTATGGGCTTAAGTTAATGGCCGTCGTTGTGGTTGCCGATGCCGTTTTTGCCATGTTTAAACAATACTGCCAACGCAAATCCGCCCGTTTGCTGATGCTCGTCAGTGCTGCGGCGATTTTGATTGCGCCATTTATGTGGACGCAAATCCTGCTGTTACTCGGCGCTGCGACTATCGGTATTTATAAATTGAGTGCGACGCAAGATGACACTGCGCCGCTTGCACCGATTCGCTTGAATTATCTCTATTTACTGCTCTTTTTCGTGCTGCTCATCGGCAGTTTTTTTATGGTGGATTTCGGACCTGAGGCTTGGATCTTCAGCGAGTTTTACCGCGTAGGGAGTTTAGTGTTCGGTGGCGGTCATGTTGTGCTACCTCTGCTAGAAACAGCAGTGGGCGATACCATAGGCGGCGATCGTTTTCTGACGGGTTATGCCTTTGCCCAAGCTGTGCCTGGGCCTATGTTCACATTCGCGACCTTTTTAGGCGCCGAAGTCATGCTAGATAAACCTTTCATGGGGGCTTGCATCGCGACTGCGGCCATTTTTTTACCCGGATTTCTCCTTATGCTGGTGGGCCTGAAAAGTTGGCATGCGATTGCGGCAAGACCGAAAATTGCTGGTGCGATAGCTGGCGTCAATGCCTGCGTTGTTGGCTTACTCGCGGCTGCACTTTACCAACCGGTTTTTTCTCAGGCGGTATTCTCGGGCAAAGATATGGCCTTGGTATTGCTCGGTTTTGGTGCATTGAAGTTATTTAAACCACCCATGCTGGTGCTGGTTTTAGGCTTTAGCTTGTGTGGGATCTTGCTAAATGTATTTTGAACTGAGGGCGATTAATTGCAGATTTCTTGAGCAAGATTAAGATTTTGTTACTTTAAGCGCATAGAGAAATAACAATGTTAGCTATACTCCAAAGATACAAGTTGTATTCCTTTGGAGCATTCAAGCATGTCTAAGTTGAGTTTACGCAATAAATTACTATTGCTATCGCTGTTCCCTTTGATCCTCGCATTACTCATATTGATGTCGGTTTCCTATTATGTCGAACAAGATGCACTTGCCGCTGAAGTGGTCACTTTTAAAACTAAGCTCGTCGGTGAGCGTAAACAACAAATTAAAGAAGCCACCGAAATTGCCGCAGGCATAGTGAATTATCAATTATCACTAAAAGAGCAAGGCAATGTGAATCAAGCACTCAGAGACATACGTTTCGGTAGCGCAGGTTACTTTTTCATGTATGACTCTCAAGGTAAAAATATCTTTCATGCCCTAATCCCAAGTTTAGAAGGGCAAAATAAGATTGATATGACAGATCCCCGCGGCACTAAAATTATCGTCGGCCTGCTCGACGCCGCTAAACGTGGCGATGGTAGTTTCTCCTACTACTATCAAAAACCTAATACCAATGAGCAGATTGAGAAGATCAGCTACGCCATGATGATCCCAGGCACAGACTGGATGTTAGGTACTGGGGCCTATATCGATGATATCGATGCCGTTGTTGAGGAATATCGCGCCACAGTGACAGAACAAATGGCAGATAAATCCTTCGCCATTTTACTGATAGCACTGTTCCTTACGGGTATTACTGGCTTTATCATCATGATCGCTGCCCACCGTATGGTCGTGCCAATCAAGAATATGGCTGATAACTTGAATGATATCGCTAAGGGCGAAGGGGATTTAACCAAACGACTCGCCGTAAAAGGGGAGGACGAAATCGCTCAACTTGGACGTTCCTTTAACCTCTTTGTCGATAAGCTGCAAAATATCATCGGCGATGTGGCGACGGCGACCGCTAAAGTGAAAACAGCGGCTAATGCGATTCATGCGCAAACTAAAGTTATGTCGAGTCAGTTAGTCAGTCATAACAATGAAACCGATCAGGTGGTGACGGCGATTACTGAGATGTCGTCCACCGCTAACGAAGTGGCAAAAAATACCACTCAAGTGGCTGAGGCGACCCACGCAGCAACGGGCGATGTGGCTAATGCCCAGCGCTGTGTTGATGCTTCGCTTGAGGAGATTGCGTCTTTAATGTCGCAAATCAATAATGCGGCGGGCAGTATCAAATCACTCAGCGAGCAATCCCAGAAAATCAACAGCGTACTGTCAGTGATTGGTGGTATTGCCGAGCAGACCAACCTATTGGCATTAAACGCCGCCATCGAAGCGGCCCGTGCCGGTGAACAGGGCCGAGGTTTTGCTGTGGTCGCCGATGAGGTGCGTAACTTAGCCAGCCGCACTCAAGCCAGTACGTTAGAAATCAATGAGATGTTATCGGCATTACATAAGCTAGTGACCCAAGCCGTGAAAGCGATGGAAGAGAGTCAACAAAGCTGCGTGCGTTCGGTGGATTCTTCTCGCACGATTTCCGACAGTCTGGGTTCAGTGACTTCGGCTGTGACTGCGATTAACGACATGAGTACCCAAATTGCGGCAGCGGCGACAGAGCAAAGCTCAGTGACCGAAGAAATTAACCGTAACGTGTATGCCATCCAAGAGATTGTGAATGAGCTACTGCACTCCAGTGAAGATGCGGCCAGAGTGAGTCTGACGGTATCAGAGGAAGGTATTAACTTAGGTAAATTAGTGGGACAGTTTAGGATTTAATTACATCAATCTAAATAAAAAACGGGAGACTTAAGGTCTCCCGTTTTTTATTTGGCTCGTTTATTTTTTAAAGCGTTAACCGTTAATTCAGTTTAGTTAATTCATCCAAGCTAACTCGTGTTAGCCAATCCACTTTAGCCAATGCACGTTAACCCATTCACCTTAGCTCACTTCCTTTAATCAATCTTCTCGGCAACCCGTTCTACCCTCACCGAGCAGACCTTATATTCTGGGATAAAGGCCACAGGATCGAGCGCATTGATGGTGAGTTTATTCGCAGCAGCCTCAACAAAATGGAAGGGCAGGAATAGCACGCCTGCTTGGGCTCTTTTCGTCACAAAGGCGTCGATTTCAATTTCGCCGCGACGGGTAGTGAGTTTGATTTTATCGCCATTGCCTATCCCGAGTTGCTCAGCGTCATAGACTGAAATCATCACTTTAGGCGAGCCGAGTAAGTCGAGCCCCGCTGTTTTACGGGTTAAGGTGCCTGTGTGGAACTGTTCCAGTAAACGTCCGGTTGAGAGGGTGAGCGGGTACTCACTGCAGGGCATTTCTGCGGGTAAGCGATAACTCACAGGCGTGAACTTACCTAAGCCGCGGGTGAATTGATTTTGGTGCATGATAGGCGTTCCCGGATGGGTTGCATCTGGACAAGGCCATTGAATGCCTTGGGGAATTTTGCCGTCATCTCCAGTGTTTAATCGCTGCCAAGTAATGCCACGATATTGTGGTGTCAGCTCATTGATTTCCTGCCAAATCGCTTCTTCATTGGGGTAATCCCAAGCGGCGCCCATCGCATTGGCAATGGCTTGGACAATTTGCCAATCGGGCAGGGCTTCGCCTGGCGGTAACAGGGCCTGTTCGAGTCGCTGCACTCGCCGTTCTGTGTTAGTGAAATGACCGCGTTTTTCGACAAACGCGGCGGCGGGCAGAACCACATCGGCAAGCTCGGCAGTTTCGGTGAGGAAGATGTCCTGCACCACTAAAAAGTCGATAGCGTTAAGGGCCCTAAGCACATGGGCTTGGTCAGGATCGCTTAATACGGGGTTTTCGCCCATCACATACAAAGCTTTGATTTTCCCTTTGGAAATATCATGCATCATGTGGGTTGCTGTTACGCCAATCTCCCCCGATAACGGCGTTTGCCAATGTGCCTCGAAACGCATTCTTGCATGAATGTCGGTGACTTTTTGGTAACCACTAAAGAAGTTGGGCAGAGCGCCCATGTCGCAGGCACCTTGCACATTACTTTGTCCACGAAGTGGGTTAATCCCCGCACCTTCAACCCCAATATTGCCGCACAGAAGTTGTAGATTGGATATGGCGGTGACATTATCGTGTCCCGTCGTGTGCTGAGTAATGCCCATGGCATAGTAGATTGCGGTTTTATCGGCCGTGCCTATGGTGCGGGCGATACAGGCTATATCTTCGGCTGTAACGCCAGTTATCAAGGCCGCGTTTTTTAGACTGTAATCTGCTTTTGCGAGTTCAGCGTAGAGGGCATCCACGCCTTCGGTGCGTGCGGCAATGTAGCTTTTATCCTGCCAGTCGTTGCGGATGATTTCCGCCATAATCGCATTGAGTAGCATGACGTCAGTGCCGGGTCTGTGGGCGACATAGAGCTGTGCACTGTCGGCAATGGCGACACGTTTAGGATCGGCCACCATTAATTTTGCACCATGCAAAGCCACGGCTTGTTTGATTTTCGAGGCAATGATCGGGTGGGCGCTGCTGGTGTCTGAGCCTATGATAAAAATCACATCCGATGCTTGAATGCTCGGAATGTCATTGGTCATAGCGCCACTACCAATACTCTGCTGCAGGCCTGTGACAGTGGATGAATGACACAGACGAGCGCAGTGGTCGATGTTATTGGTGCCGAGTATGCTTCTGACAAATTTTTGCAGCAGGAAGTTTTCTTCATTGGTGGCTTTTGCCGAGGCCAAACTTGCCAGTGCATTGCTGCCATGTTGCTGTTTTATTTGCTGTAAATGTTCGGCCACATAGGCGATGGCTTCAGGCCAACTACTTGGCGTGAGCTGGCCATTTTTACGAATGAGTGGCGTGGTGAGGCGTTTTTCACTGTGAATAAAATCGAAACCAAACCGGCCTTTCACACATAACATGCCTTGGTTAACCACAGACTCTTTATTGCCTTCGATATGTCGGATCTGATTCGTGCTGGCATTGATTTTAAGGTCGAGCCGACAGCCTACGCCGCAATAGGTACAAATCGTTGAGGCGGTTTTGAGTGGCGTTTCATCGCCTTGGCGTTTATCCCGCGCATCGACGAGTGCACCCGTTGGACAAACTTGTACACAGTTGCCGCATTGCACACATTTGCTGTCGGCCATGCTGGCGCTAAAGCCGACTCTCGGTGCGCGGCGCGTGGCGGTTTCGCTTAGGTCTTGCGGCAGTGCTTGATAGGAATCATGGGCAAATTGAATCGCACAATGGCCACTCTGCAACTGGCAAATATCGACGCACTTACCGCAGCTAATACAACGATTTGCATCAAATTGAATGAACGGACTCGATTTATCGACCGAAAACTTGCGCGCGCTTTGAGTGTTGAGTGACTTAGGTTCGACATGGTAGTCGGTCGCATAGTCCCTTAATTTACAATCAGTATTGGCTTGGCAGGCGCATTCGAGGCATCGCGCGGCCTCTTGCATGGCGGCATCGGGAGCAAAGCCTAGCTCGACTTTGCCGTAGTTCAGTAAACGCTGCACCGCACTCAGCTCGGGCATGGTTAAACGGGCTTTACGCGGTACGGCGGGATAAAGATCGGTTGCGGGCAAGCCTTGTGTTACCGCTTTGCTGATGGCTTTAGCGGAATTAAATGCATTGGCATGCAGCTCGCAACTTAGGCCTTTTTTGAGTAATTTATCTATGGCTATGGCGGCTTTATAGCCATCACCTATGGCGGCAACTGCGGTGGCAGGACCACGGCGCGCATCCCCCACCACAAAGAGTTTTTCAACCCCGGATGACATAGTGTGCTCGCAGCCAATGAAGGTATTCCAGCGGCTAAGGGCAAGTGTGCCTTGGCTTAAAGGACTCGCGGGATCTTGCATAAAACTCATGTCGGGAGTTTGCGATACTGCGGCTATCACAGTATCAAAATCCTGAGTAAAGGTTTCACCGGTATCAACGGGAGCGCGTCTGCCAGAGGTATCGGCTTCGCCGAGCGCCATTTTGGCAAAGGTGACGGCGTGGACTCTGCCTTGCTCATCGCTATGGTTTTCAAGCGGATTGGTTAAAAAATGAAACTTCACCCCTTCAACTTCGGCCTCGTGTACTTCGTAAGCTTCTGCGGGCATTTCTGCGCGGGTGCGACGGTAAATTAAGGTGACATCGCAGCCTTCACGCACCGCAGTGCGGGCGCAATCAATAGCCGTATTGCCGCCACCAATGACGGCGACTTTTTCGCCCAGTACGAGTGTCTTGTCGAGGCAATGATCTTTTAAATAATCAACGCCTAAGTAACAACCTTTGAGCGTGCTGCCGGGATAATCCATAGGCACGGCTTTTTGGGCGCCAATAGCAAGACAGACGGCATCGAAATCTTCAACTAATTGATTTAAATGCACCTCATGGCCGAGGCGCGTTTCTGTGTGTATGGTTAAGCCGTTATGGCACAAGAGTGCGATTTCTTTATCGAGTATCGCCTTAGGTAAACGATATTCAGGAATGCCATAGCGCAGCCAGCCACCTGCCTGTGGCATAGCTTCGAATATCTCAACGCTATGGCCTTGGTTTGATAAGTAATATCCTGCACTTAATCCTGCTGGGCCCGCCCCAATAATCGCGACTTTTTTGCCCGTGTCGGCTTGGCGTGGCGGCACATAACTCGTGCCGCCTTTTTCGCCATCGGCGAGATCGAGATCGGCTGCGTGGCGTTTGAGTTGACGAATGGCGATGGGCTCATCGACCAGTCCGCGGCGACATTGCGCCTCACAAAAAGCGGGGCAAACTCGGCCAATAGATAGCGGCAGTGGCAAGGTTTGTTTAATGACTTTTACGGCTTCATTATGGTTGCCTTGGGCGATGTGATACAGGTAACTCTGCACATCGACGCCCGCAGGGCATGCCTGTTGGCAGGGGGCTTCGCAATCGGCAAAATGATCGCTCAAGATCGCTGTCAGTGCTTGTTTGCGTGTTTGGCTTAAGAATTCAGACTGAGTTATGACTCGCATGCCGACGGTGGCGGACGTTTCACAGGCGCGTACGCAGCGCAAACTGGCATCGGCATTTTCAATTTGGACGACACACAAATTGCAGGCTTGCTTGTCTGCTTGTGCGTGAGTGTGTGCATGAGTGCCTAATTGCTGCGAGGCCGCGCTGGGATCACATAAGCTGGGTATGGCTATGCCCGCGGCATGTGCCACTTGCAGTAGGTTATCGGTCGGGTTAACCGACAACACTTGGTCATCAATTCGAAGTTCTATCATCCCATGGCCTTTTTATATGTAGGGTGCTTAGCTGCTATAGCGCGGGGCTGCAGGCTTAGGTTGCTTCGAGTATACCTAGACAGCTTTAGAAGACGCTTATGGGCGAGGGAAGTTTGCAACAGAATTGCAGCTTGAATCACAAACCTAGTGCAGACTGTGCGCTGATGAATGTTTGTTCGAATTTAGCCGTGATTAGGTTGGTGGTATTTGGGCTTTTTAGTGGTAATTTCATTGATATTACGAATGTTTTCTTGGCAGGTAAGTGGTACTTTGGGCCGCGTTTGGCCTACTGAATCACTTGGCTTGGCTAAATTTAAGTAAGATCACAGTCTTAACTCTGCGCTTTTTGTTAGTCTCGGCTGTGGCAATGTGGTCTTTTAGGCCGGAAAATAATCCTTGTTATCCCATTTAATGAACAGTGCCCCCCTAGGTTTACCAGCCTGGTTAGGTTAAAATGCGCGGTTGCAAATACTGTTAATCATCGCCTCTTTTAGTGGAAGATCAATTAAAGCGGCCAAATAAAGAAAGTTGAAAATTCATGTTTGAAGTTAATCCAGTAAAATTCAAAATTAAGGAGCTTGCCGAGCGCACGCAGCTTCTTAGGGGGTATCTTTGACTACGATGCCAAAAATGAGCGTCTAGAAGAAGTTACCCGTGAGCTTGAAAGTTCAGAAGTGTGGAACGACCCAGAGCGCGCCCAAGCCTTAGGCAAAGAGCGCGCCAGCCTAGAAGCTGTGGTCAAAACCATAGACGATATGGACTCAGGTCTTGAAGATGTTGAAGGCTTACTCGAGCTGGCTATTGAAGAGGAAGACGAAGACACGTTCAACGAAACCAGTAAAGAGCTGGATTATCTAGAAAGCCGCCTTGCCGATCTCGAATTCCGCCGTATGTTCTCCGGCCCGCAAGATGCGTCAAACTGTTATTTAGACATTCAGTCTGGCAGTGGTGGTACCGAAGCCCAAGATTGGGCCAACATGGTGCTGCGTATGTACCTGCGTTGGGGCGAAGCCCATGGTTTTAGCCCAGAGTTGATGGAAGTGACCGATGGTGACGTGGCCGGTATTAAAGGCGCGACCATTAAGTTCACTGGCGAATATGCGTTTGGTTGGTTACGTACCGAAACGGGCGTGCACCGCTTAGTGCGTAAGTCGCCATTCGACTCATCGGGTCGTCGTCATACGTCATTCTGCTCTGTGTTCGTTTATCCAGAAATCGACGACGATATCACAATCGATATCAACCCATCGGATCTGCGTATCGACACTTACCGCGCTTCGGGCGCGGGTGGTCAGCACGTTAACAAAACAGAATCGGCGATTCGTATTACCCACTTACCGACTAACACAGTCGTGCAGTGTCAGAACGACCGTTCACAGCACAAGAACAAAGATGCTGCGATGAAGCAGCTGAAAGCAAAACTGTTTGAGTTAGAAATGCTCAAGCAAAATGCCGACAAACAGGCCGCTGAAGACGCTAAGTCTGATATCGGCTGGGGCAGTCAAATTCGCTCTTATGTATTAGACGATGCCCGCATTAAAGACTTACGCACAGGCGTTGAAAACCGTAGCACTCAAGCGGTACTCGATGGCGATCTGGATAAGTTTATCGAAGCCAGTTTGAAATCTGGGCTGTAATTAATTCAAGGTATAGACGAGAAATAAGATGACTGAACAAGTAATTGATGAGAACAAACTGATCGCCGAGCGCCGTGCCAAGCTAGAAAGCATCCGCCCAAACTGTAGTGCTAATGCGCATCCAAATACCTTCCGTCGCACCCATAAAGCGGCTGAACTGCAAGCACAGTATGGTCAAAACACTAAAGAAGAACTTGAAGCCTTAGGTTTTAAGACCAGCATTGCTGGCCGCATCATGGCAAAACGTGGTCCTTTCTTAGTGATCCAAGACGTGTCTGGCCGTATTCAAGCCTATGCTGAAAAAAGCGTACAAGCTGATTTGAAAGAGCGTTTTCAAGGTCTGGATATCGGTGACATTATCGGTGTAACCGGTCAGCTGCACTTGTCTGGCAAAGGCGACTTATACGTCAACATGGAGCAGTACGAGCTACTGACCAAAGCACTGCGTCCATTGCCTGCGGACTATTATGGTCTCGCCGATCAAGAAATGCGCTACCGTCAACGTTACGTGGATCTGATCGTTAACGAAGATTCACGCAATGCTTTCATCATGCGTTCTAAAGTGGTTTCTGCAATCCGTAACTTCATGATCAAAAAAGAGTTCATGGAAGTTGAAACCCCTATGATGCACGTGATCCCAGGTGGTGCTTCGGCCCGTCCTTTCATCACTCATCACAACGCCTTAGACATGCCAATGTACCTGCGTATCGCGCCAGAATTATACCTGAAGCGTTTAGTGGTTGGTGGTTTTGAGCGTGTGTTCGAAATCAACCGTAACTTCCGTAACGAAGGTCTGTCGCCACGTCATAACCCAGAATTCACTATGATGGAATTCTATATGGCTTATGCAGACTACAAAGATCTAATGGACCTCACCGAAGAAATGCTCAGCTCGATTGCTATCGAACTGCTCGGCAGTGCGCAAATGCCATACGGTGAGCACACAGTCGATTTCGGCGGCCCATACGCACGTTTAAGCATGTTAGAAGCGATTCAGAAGTACAATCCTGATAACGCCACTATCCAAGCGATGACCTATGAGCAAGTGAAAGATGTTGAATTCATGCGTGATTTAGCGAAAAGCTTAGGCATGAAGATTGAGAAGTTCTGGACTTGTGGTCAGCTGCTTGAAGAAATCTTCGGTGAAACTGCTGAATGGCAATTGATGCAACCAACGTTCATCACTGGCTACCCAGCGGACATTTCACCATTGGCACGTCGTAATGATGACAACCATTTCATCACTGACCGTTTCGAATTCTTCATCGGTGGCCGCGAAGTGGCTAACGGCTTTAGCGAGCTGAACGATGCTGAAGATCAAGACAACCGCTTTAAAGCACAGGTTGACGCGAAAGATGCCGGCGACGATGAAGCTATGTTCTACGATGCAGACTATATCACTGCACTAGAGCACGGTTTGCCACCCACGGCAGGTCAAGGTATTGGTATCGACCGTTTAGTGATGTTGTTCACTAACACTCATACTATCCGTGACGTGATCCTGTTCCCAGCGATGCGCCCACAGGCGTAATGCAGTCGAACCAGGCATTTCGTCGTATATCTTCTTGCATTAGCTCTTAGCCACGCGACTTTTAGTAAGTCGTAACAGGTTAAGTTTGCAGTGATTGATTTAGGTATAACCAAACCATCACAGTGATGAATGCCCCCTAAAAGAACCAGCCATTTGGCTGGTTTTTTGTTTTCTAAAATAGCTAAAAATGATGCGTGCTAGAGTCGAGCTATTAGTGACCTAAAAATAGGTTAGATGAACATCATCAAGTGGCATGTGAGTTTCAGGTTGTGACTATCGATTGTAGTGTAGATTGCGGGTTTAGTTTGTGAGTGTCGATTGTGGCTTTAACTTGGGGTTTCATATTGCGATGTCAGGAAACACTCGCCAAGCTGCGGGCATCCAGTCACCAGTTACACACGATATTGGCTGTGTTCATTTCATTATTGGTAGAGAATATTTACGTGAAGACCTAGATGAAGGGGTTAAGACGCGGCAATCAGTGAATGCCAAAATAGCAGGCTGCATCACTGACGTTATAAACAGTACGATGAACTATTTTCAAACGCATTTATTCAGCTATACCCACTCCTGTGGCTGTTTCAGATAATCAACCCGACATTAGTCTAATAGTGTGTTGCTTGACCTCAGTAGCTAACTCAATGAAACTCTCCATTAAATCACCTCCTACTAAAGTATGGATAATTAAATAATGTTAATTTTCTTTATTTGTATCGCACTCTTAGTGCTTGCATACAAGTTTTATAGCCCCTTTGTTGAACGTCAAGCGGGTATCGATCCTAAAGCTAAGACGCCACAGGCAAAATTCGAAGATGGTGTTGATTATGTGCCTGTTCATCCAGCTAAAGCGTTTCTGATCCAATTCCTCAATGTTGCGGGTGTGGGGCCTATTTTTGGTCCGATCCTCGGTGCCTTGTACGGTCCCATTGCCTTAGTGTGGATTGTGTTGGGGAACATTATTGGCGGCGCGGTGCACGATTATTTTTCTGGCGTGCTCAGCATTAAAGAAGACGGTAAGAGTTTGCCTGAGATCGCTGGTCACTACTTTAACATCTACTTTAAAGGCGTGATGTTGCTGTTTACCGCCATGCTACTGTTTTTTGTGGGCGTGGTCTTTATCATGAGCCCAGCAGGTTTGCTGAGTAATCTCGATTATTTCAAAGACACCATCTTTGGCAATAACACCTTCTGGGTGTTAGTGATTTTAGCCTATTACTTTTTGGCGACTATGCTGCCGATCGATAAAATCATCACTAAACTGTATCCCGCATTTGGTTTGTTGATGATAGTGATGACGGTTTCTATCGCAGTTGCCCTGATGCTCAATGCGCCGCAGTTACCTGAAATGGGTGATGTGTTTGCTTATTTTGATCACAGCCACTACAACAACGAGTTACTTGAGCCAAATCCAGACGGCTTACCAGTATGGCCACTGTTGTTTGTGACTATTACCTGTGGTGCGATTAGTGGTTTCCACTCGACCCAAGCGCCTATCATGGCCCGTTGTTTGACCAACGAGAAGTATGTGCGTCCCGTGTACTATGGCGCTATGGTTGCTGAAGGTATTGTTGCTTGTGTATGGGCAACGGCCGGTATTGCGGCTTTCCCTGGTGGTTATGTTGAGCTTAAGAGTCTGCTCGACCAAGGTGGCCCAGGTTTAGTGGTTAACCAAGTGGCGACGACTTATCTCGGTGTGGTGGGCGGCATTATGGCGATTGTGGCCGTGGCTATCTTCCCGATCACCTCTGGTGATACCGCGTTCCGTTCGTTGCGACTGACGATTATCGACGCCTTCCATATTCCGCAAAGCATGCGTAATCGTTTACTTGTCGCGGTACCTATTCTCACGATTGCGTACTTTATGACGAAGATCGATTTCTCCTTGATTTGGCGCTACTTTGCCTTCTCAAATATGCTGCTATCAACCAGTGTATTGTGGTTAGCGACTAAGTATTTGTTCGATCGCGGGACCTTCCATTGGATTGTCAGCCTGCCAGCCATTGGTGGCACCAGTGTCACAGTTTCTTACATTATGACTGCGGGTATTGGTCTTGGTTTACCACAACCTTTGAGCCAGCCTGTGGGTATCGCAGTCGGGGTTATCTGTTTAATTGCGCTGATCATTGCGCACAACCGCCGCAAACTTGTGGCAGACGTGAAATAGTCCGTTACGCTTAGTTGGACCCGATAGACACAAGGGCTGCATTTTGCAGCCCTTGTTTTTTTATGATCCGCAGTAACTTGACTATCCTTTAATATCATAATTTATAAAGGGGAATGTTTGCTGAACATTATTTAATGGGATGATTCATCGCGTTTCATCTAGAGGTAAGGTAAGGTCGTTAGACTGGTTTTTGTTTCTCTATTGAAACGATTAGTCGGTGATAGAGAACGTTATGCAGTACAAACATGCAGCAAAAGTCATTTAGTTTTTATTTATTTGAATATTTTTTGCGAACAGAAGGAGAGCACGTTATGTCTGAGAACAAATGTCCTATGCATCATTCTGCTGGTGGCACCACGAATCGAGATTGGTGGCCTAAACAGCTGCGGCTCGATATTCTGCACCAGCACTCTTCCTTGTCGAATCCTATGGGTGATGACTTCAATTATGCTGAAGCCTTTAAATCCCTCGATTTGGCCGCGGTAAAGCAAGACCTCCTCGCATTAATGACTGATTCACAGGACTGGTGGCCAGCGGACTTTGGCCACTATGGACCACTATTTATTCGTATGGCTTGGCACAGCGCTGGCACCTATCGCACTGGTGATGGGCGCGGCGGAGCGGGCAGTGGTAATCAACGTTTCGCGCCGTTAAATAGCTGGCCTGACAACGTCAGCCTCGATAAAGCCCGCAGGCTTATCTGGCCGATAAAGCAAAAATATGGCAATAAAATCTCCTGGGCCGATTTGATAATCCTCACGGGCAATGTCGCGCTGGAATCTATGGGATTCAAAACCTTAGGTTTTGCCGGTGGGCGGGTGGATATTTGGGAACCCGAAGCCGATATCTACTGGGGAGCCGAAGATAAGTGGTTAGACGATAAGCGTTATTCTGGTGAACGGGATCTTGAAGATCCCCTCGCCGCAGTGCAAATGGGGCTGATTTACGTCAACCCAGAAGGACCCAATGGCGATCCCGATCCCTTCGCTGCCGCCGTTGATATTCGCGAAACCTTTGCCCGTATGGCGATGAATGATGAAGAAACTGTGGCGCTGATTGCCGGTGGCCATACTTTCGGTAAAACCCATGGGGCTGGTGACGCGGCATTAGTCGGGCCTGAGCCTGAAGCCGCTAGTATTGAGCAGCAAGGGCTAGGCTGGAAGAGTAGCTACAAAAGCGGTAAAGGTGGCGATGCTATTTCCAGTGGTCTTGAAGTGACTTGGACCTCAACGCCAACCCAATGGAGTAATAATTTCTTTGAAAATCTATTCGGTTATGAATGGGAACTGACTAAGAGCCCTGCGGGCGCCCATCAGTGGATACCTAAAAATGGTGCGGGTAAAGGGGTGATTCCCGATGCGCACGACGCCTCAAAACGCCATGTGCCGGCCATGTTAACCACTGACCTTGCACTGATCTTCGACCCTGATTACGAGAAAATATCGCGTCGACTCTTTGAAAATCCTGATGAGTTTGCTGAGATCTTTGCAAAGGCTTGGTACAAGCTGACGCACAGGGATATGGGGCCATGTACACGCTATTTGGGTCCTGAAGTGCCAGCAGAAGCGTTTCTTTGGCAAGATCCCATCCCAGCGGTTGATCATCCCTTGGTTGATGAGCAGGATATAACGGATCTTAAACTTAAGATTATTGGCTCTGGATTAACGATTTCAGAAGTAGTATCAACTGCTTGGGCCTCTGCTTCGACCTACCGTGGTTCTGATATGCGCGGTGGTGCGAACGGGGCCCGAATTCGCCTCGCGCCGCAAAAAGATTGGCCAGTGAACCAGCCTGAACAACTTGCTAAGGTGCTGAAAGTACTTGAGAGTATTCAGTCTGAGTTCAACAAAGGCGGTAAAAAAATCTCCCTTGCTGATTTGATTGTGCTGGCAGGTTGTGTCGGTATTGACCAAGCGGCCAGAAATGCGGGGGTTGAAGTGACCATTCCATTTGCGCCAGGTCGTATGGATGCCACGCAAGCGCAAACGGATGTGGAATCTTTTGCGGTACTGGAACCGGTCGCCGATGGCTTTAGAAATTATCATCCCACTCAATTTTCGGTATCTGCGGAGGAGTTATTGGTCGATAGGGCACAATTACTGACCTTAACTGCACCGGAAATGACGGTACTCATCGGTGGATTGCGGGTGTTAGATACTAACGCTGATCAATCTAAAACGGGTGTATTGACCGCGCGTCCTGAGTTTTTGACCAACGACTTTTTCGTTAACTTACTGGATATGGGCACGACGTGGAAACCCACCTCAAAAGCGGAAGATAGGTTTGAGGGCGTGGATCGCGTTAGCGGCCAGCCCAAATGGACGGCGTCGCGGGTTGATTTGATCTTTGGTTCTAACTCGCAGCTACGTGCGCTTGCAGAAGTGTACGCGAGCAGCGATGCACAGCTGCGATTTATCGATGACTTTATCGCGGCTTGGACTAAGGTGATGAACTTAGACAGGTTTGATCTCCGCTGAGCCTAGCTTTAACTGATATTGTTAGTCTTATTTTAGTGGTTAATGGATCCAATTTCAGCCTTGTCGTGTTGAAGGTTGGCTTAGCGCTTAAGTGGATTGTCAGTCAAATGATCGCCTAACCCTCTGTGGTTACGCGGTCATTTTTATTAATCTGTAATGGTGTTTATCAATTTAGGATAGGAATATGAACATTCAGCAAATGTCGGGTTTAGCTATTTTACAGGCGATGGCAAAGGGCGAACTGCCCGCACCTTCGATCACCCAGACTATGCCTATGTCCTTGGTTCAAGCCGAAGAAGGTTCAGTGCTGTTTCATGCGACAGCCGATGATAAGCATCTGAATCCGCTGGGCGGCGTTCATGGTGGTTTCGCTGCCACTGTACTGGATTCGGTTACAGGTTGCGCCGTGCATACATTGCTTGAAGCGGGTGTGGGTTACGGTACTATCGATTTGAATATTAAAATGATTCGACCTGTGCCTAAGCATCAAGTGTTAGTGGCCGAGGGCAGAGTGATTAATCTGTCTAAGTCCTTAGGGATTTCGGAAGGCACGCTAAAAACGCAGGATGGAAAATTACTGGCTACCGCCACGGCGACTTGCATGATTTTAAGGCCGTAAACCGATTCAATACGCTCATGCAATCTTATCTGTGTTGCACTTTGCCTTGGCTTTTCCATCGCGTGCTGCGGCGATACGGCCTCTTCGAGTTTAAGCCATGGATTGATTAGTTAACTCATGCCGAATCTGAGCGCTAGCATCTGCAATCAAACATCGCGCTAGCACCAGCAATCAAATCGGTAATTGCCTTGTTAGCTGTAAGGATTTATATAGATGTTAATTCAGTAAATAACGGAATTTTTTAATCATATTTTCATAAATAGGTTTCAAGATTGAAAATAGCTAGCATGCGATATTCCATTCGACAGAAAGTATGCTAGATTCTGGCGAATTGTTGCTGATCGCTGTATTGTTACCTCTGTCATCAACAGTTCTCCACAGGGCCATCACTGCAATTTGGTTAGATTTGCAGGGAAGTGTCAGGAAGTTACACCAATTCAGAGTCTGCTTATGCAATCCAATTTATTTCCCGAACAAAGAAACGTTTACCAACAATCGATGGTGACAGTACCTTCGATTGAAGCCCAATCCTCCTCTCGTCGCGGCCGTTTGCAGCGCATGGTTGGCAGCGTATTGTTAACCTGTAGCGTATTGCTGAGTCTTTCGGCGTGTGCGGCGGGTAAGCAGGCGTCACCACAAGAAGGTGAAGAGTTCAGTTACGCTTGGCTTAAGGGCTATGCCCGTACTATGGCTGCACAACCCTATGAAAGCCATAAAGGCGAATTGCCTAAAAGCCTTCAGGGCATGAGCTGGGATGATTACCAACAATTCCACTTCAAGAAGAAAGCCGCACTGTGGCGCGATCAGGACTCGGAGTTTCGTGCCGAGCTGTTCCACCTAGGGCTGTATTTCGACACGCCAATTCACATCTATGAGTTGAATGAAGGCAAGGCTAAGTTAATCGACTATTCGCCTTCTATGTTCGATTACGGCAAGTCAAAGGTGAAAGGCAGTCAGTTGCCTAAGGATCTTGGCTTTGCGGGTTTCCGTATGCAGTTCAATACCGATTGGGAACGTGACGTTGTCGCTTTCCTTGGCGCCAGCTATTTCCGCGCTGTGGGTCATGAGATGCAATACGGCCTGTCGGCTCGTGGTTTAGCAGTGGATACTGCGCTGCCAAAACCTGAAGAGTTTCCAATGTTCACCGACTTCTGGTTAGAAAAACCTAAACCAGGATCGAACATCACGACTGTGTATGCCTTATTAGACTCTCCGAGTGTGACAGGTGCTTACCGTTTCGATATCGAGCCGGGTGAGCGTTTAAAAATGAAGGTGGATGTGGCTGTTTATCCACGTAAAGCGATTGAACGTTTAGGCGTAGCGCCATTGACCAGTATGTTTATGGTGGGTGAGAACGATCGCCGCACCGGTTACGACTGGCGTCCAGAAATCCATGATACCGATGGCTTAGCCATGCACACGGGTAATGGTGAATGGATTTGGCGTCCGCTAGGTAACCCAGAAAACCTGCGATTCAACGCCTATAGCGATGAAAATCCAAAAGGTTTTGGTTTACTGCAACGTGACCGTAACTTCGATCACTATCAGGATGACGGCGTGTTTTACGATAAACGCCCAAGCCTGTGGATTGAACCAACCAGCAGTTGGGGCAAAGGTTCGGTGCAGTTAGTTGAAATTCCAACACTGGATGAAACCTTCGATAACATAGTGGCTTTCTGGAATCCTGCTGAGCCGATTGTTCCGGGTCAAGAGCTGTTGTATAGCTACAACATGTATTGGGGCGGCATTCCACCGGTTCAATCACCCCGTGCTCGCGTTGTTGATACCTTCACCGGGATTGGCGGCGTAGTTGGCCAGAAACGCAAATACTACAGTAAGCGTTTTGTGGTGGATTTCGCGGGCGGCACTTTGCCTATGATAGGCAAAGACACCCAAGTAAAAGCTGTGATCACTGCATCTGAAGGCAAAGTCGAAATTGAATCTGCCCGTCCTCTAGCGTCCATTAATGGTTACCGCGCTATGTTTGACGTAGTGCCACCCGGAGACGGCACTGAGCCGATTAACCTGAGAGTCTATTTAGAAGTCGATGGCCAGCCATTGTCTGAAACTTGGATGTATCAGTGGAATCCGCCTGCAAAGGATGATCGTGAATTGCATAATGCGGGTCATCTGCAATAAGCGATTTGTGAGTTATTAATCTAAAACGCCAGCTAAGTTAGCTGGCGTTTTTGTTTTGGCTTAGCTCACTTAATCCTGCCTCTGCAGGTTTTTGGGTTTATACGGCTTGATAGGCTAAGACTAGATTATCTAAAAAATGCCCCAGCAACTGATTCATTCGAGTCGTTGATTGCCCCAGTATGAACTCAGGGCTTTGAATATAGGGTATTTTCTGTGTGCTAGAAAAAGCACTTTCTTGGGCAATTAATGGTGTTAATTGGCTACTGATAAATTCAAGATGGCATTGAAATCCAAAAACTAAATGTGTGTAACGTATAATTTGCCGTGGGCAAGCTTCACTTGTGGCGAGCACTTCGCAATCGGGAGTGAGGCCTGGCATGTCGTTATGCCAGTGGCCGACCACTTCAGTTGTCGAAAATGACTTAAGGCTAATATCACTTCTTCCTGCCGCAGTTAGTTCAATGGGGAAGTAACCAATCTCGGCATGTGGACTCTTTTGATAACGGGCACCTAATGCTTCGCCTATTAACTGTGCCCCAAGACAAACCCCCACAACGGCTTTATTTGTCTGGATAGCTTGCCTGATAAGTCTTTGTTCTGCTTGGCTATCAAAATATGGACAATCACTTTGGCATGTCGCGGGAGACTGGGGGCCACCGAGGATAATTAACAGATCAAAACCATCACTATTGTCGGGTAAAGCTTCACCTAGATAGACTCTGCTAAAGCTCATTTTGTAGTTTTTACTTGCGGCCCAATCGCTAAAATAGCCTGGACCTTCATAGCTTTCATGGATAATGCAATGAATCTGCATTGAGTTTTCCTGTGTCATTTATGGGATAACGCTATGCTACAATCCTTTTTATTTGGCTGAATAACGTTATATGGACAAGTAATAATGCTAAGTCGCCAACTCGATTCGATTAACGCCATTATTGAGCAAGCGCCTAATATGCCTTCTTTTGTAAAAACGATTGAGATGCAGAAGGGTTATGTGGATGTTTTACACCAGCACTGTTGGCATCAGCTTATTTTTCCACTTCAAGGCCTGTTACAGACAGAGGCAGATGGCGCACTGTTTTTAGTTCCCCATACCACAGCGCTTTTTGTGCCAGCAGGGGTGATACATGAGTCTGTTGCGATTACAGATACCTGCTTTATTGGCGTCTATCTGAATCCTATGTATGGTCGAGATTATGGTGCCATGATTAAACCCGTCGCTATGAGTGCTTTTCTAAGGGAGTTAGTGTTAACACTCAGAAAACAATGTGCTTTTAATACCCCAATAAATGTTGAGCCAATGGTTCAGGCGCCAATACTGCGTTTGCTTGAGGTGCTATACGATCAAATTAATAGTGCGGGAGGACAGACTTTTAAGTTACTGATACCCCAAGATAGGCGCTTAAAATTGATTTTTGAGCATTTAACCCAAACGCCAGCTTTAGATTTCTCTTTAGTGAAATGGGGAGAGAGGGTTGGGGCATCGGAACGAACATTGTCGAGGCTATTTGTGAGGGAGTTTGGTTCTTCATTCGTATTATGGCGTCAACATTTGCGGCTGATCTATTCGCTGTCGTTATTGGCTACTGACCTATCAATACAAAATGTGGCCCACCAAATCGGTTATCAAAATGATTCATCCTATATCAAAGCTTTCAAGGAGCGTTTTGGGATGACGCCACAGCGATTTCGGTTAGGCGATCATGGGATATAACCCTGTTACGATTTATGGCGTTTAACACTATTTTTAGTTTGATTATTTAACATTTAATCAATGCTTTACACCTTTTAGCAGCACAGATATTCATTTGGCCGAATAAAATCAAGCCAGTGTTAATTGCAAGCATGCTACTGAGTTATTGAGGACTAATTCACTTTTTGACAATCTAAATAATTTTTCACTGTAAAAGAGGCCAAACTTGGGCGTAATCTGTGGGCGTTCTCGCCATGGGTCAGTATTTTATGTTTGAAATGTTCACAACGTTAGGCTTTGCTTGGTCTGTGGGTTTAGTGCTTGCGATACTGTTTGTATTGGCATATGAATTCATTAATGGCTTCCACGATACGGCCAATGCGGTGGCTACGGTTATCTATACCAAGGCTATGCCAGCCAATCTTGCAGTTGTTACTTCTGCGCTCTTTAACTTTGCGGGTGTGCTACTAGGTGGCTTAGGTGTGGCCTATGCGATAGTGCATTTGTTGCCCGTAGATTCCTTGCTCGGCATGGATTCGACCCAAGGTTTGTTGATGGTCTTTTCCCTGCTGTTTTCGGCAATTATCTGGAACTTAGGCACTTGGTATTTTGGTATACCGGCATCGAGTTCCCATACCTTGATTGGCTCGATAATGGGCGTAGGCGGCGCGTTCGCTTGGATGAATCATCAGCCTATCTTGCAGGGTATTAATGTCTCTAAAGCCTCGCAGATCATGTTGTCCTTAATCATTTCGCCGACCTTAGGCTTTGTGATGGCGGGGATTTTTCTACTCATCATGAAATACGTCTGGCAGAAACATAAAATTCACCGCACTCCCGATGAGCAGATGCAGATTAATGGCAAAAAACACCCGCCATTTTGGGCAAGGGCGAGTTTAATTGTCTCTGCTATGGGGGTGAGTTTTGCCCATGGTTCGAACGATGGCCAGAAGGGTATAGGTCTAGTGATGCTAGTGCTGATTTGTATGGCTCCGGCGTATTTTGCCTTGGACATGGGCAGTCAACCCTATGATTTGGAACGAACTCAAGATGCCAATCGGCGCATTATGGCGATTTACGATCGTAACCAAGCCGTGATCGCGGATGTGATCGACTTTAGCGCTTCAGCAAACGTCCCCGAATATATGCTGGCGCATTGCTCATCTGAAAATGTATTACCTGCGATGTCGCTACTTGACCGCCGCTTGGCAAAAGTCTCGACTTACAAAGACATGGATGTACAAGAGCGGCGCGAGGTGCGACGATTACTCCTGTGTATCGATGATACTGCTCGCCAAGTGGCGAAGTTAGAGCTCCCCGCGAAAGATCTAACCTCATTGGCTAAATGGCGCAAGGATCTCACCCGCACCACTGAATATGCGCCTCTTTGGGTGATTATTGCCATTGCGACTGCGCTGGGTTGCGGCACGTTAGTGGGCTGGCGACGGATTGTGTATACCGTGGGGGAGAAAATTGGTTCATCGAGTATGACCTACAGCCAAGGCATTGCCGCACAGGTCACCGCTGCCGTATCGATTGGGATTGCCAGTATGACGGGCATGCCTGTGTCGACGACTCATATTTTATCTTCCGCCGTTGCGGGCACTATGGTGGCTAATCGTTCGGGGCTACAGATCCAAACAATTAAGCAAATCATGCTCGCTTGGCTGCTGACGCTTCCTATTACTATGTTGCTCTCTGCGTGCGTGTTTATCCTTGCCAATGCACTTTGGGGTTAGCCAAGAATACCCAAGTTGAATACTCACATAGCCAAGCCTTGAGCGCTTGGCTTTTAGGTTCAGTGCCGTTTTCCGCGATAATGACCTAAGCCATCTTGTTAGAGTTGAGTTTTCAACACCAACAAGGACATAAGATGGCTGAGCAATTGAGAATACTTTTCAAAGCACTACACCAACAATCAGAGCCGCTGATATTAACCAATGTTTGGGATGCCGCCAGTGCGGCCATCATCCAAGCATCGGGCGCTCGTGCGATTGCGACCAGTAGCGCGGCATTGGCTTGGTCGCTCGGTTATCCCGATGGCCAAGCGCTACCTAAAGCGGCCTTATTGGACGCAGTGAACAATATCCTACGGCTGAGCCGAGTGCCAGTGACGATAGATATTGAATCTGGTTATAGCCAAGATCCCGATGAGGTTGCTGCTTTTGTTGCACAGCTCGCTGAGCTTGGCGTAGCAGGGATTAATATTGAGGATGGCAGTGCAGGTGTTGCTGAGATGGTGGCAAAAATTAAAGCTATTCGCGCCCATCCTCGTTGCCAAGGATTATTTATTAATGCGCGAACCGATGTGTATTTACTGGGCTTAGCCAGTGGTGATGCCGCTGTCGCTATGACAATCGATAGGTTAACTCAATATCAGGCTGCGGGCGCTGATGGCGGCTTTATCCCTGGCGCTAATCAGGTCGAGACCGCCAAGCGCTTGTCTGCCGCTGTGGATATGCCACTGAATTTTATGCTATTGAATGAGCAGATGGATATCGACGAGTTATTTGGTGCAGGTGTGCAGCGTTTTTCCACCGGTCCGGTTTCATTTTTACAAGCCTATGACACTTTGCTTAATCCAATTTTGTTAAATTCAATTAAGGCAAAGCCGTTTCAGCAACAGCCAAAAGATGCGGTTATTGCTGCTGATAATGGCTTCATATATAAAGTCATTGCCCTTGATTTTGAACGAATGAATAACTTATTTATCCCGAGTTAAAGCTGTTTTTAATCTATACCCACGGCGAGCTTGCCGTGGGTTCCTTCTTACGTCCGTTTTACCTCGCGCCCTTTTACCAAGCAAGTCCCATCTGCGTACTTGTCTCCTCAGGTATCTTCTCAAGTAGGCTTAGCTCGGCGAGTTGAATGTGCGCTGCAATTTGGCTGCGCAATGTTTGATAGAGACGGATGGCCAGTTCAGGCGCGGTTTCATTATCGGGAGTATGAATAAACAGATAGGGCTCTCGACCTTCTGCGAGCCATAGCGGGAGTTGGGTGAGCCAATTATCAAAAAAGGCATCGTTATCCTTAGGCAAAGCGCTTACGCCTTGCTGCGCGAGTTGTGCTACGGCATCGTCTGGTTGGCCGATAAAGCGCACCACAGGATTGTTGGCGGTGGCAATCGCATGCACTGGCACCCGCGGTTTTTTCTTGTGGGCGTCGATAATGGCGGCGTTGCTGGGCGGCAGGGCAAACAAGGGTCTGCTATCCATGATGATGCGATTCACTTTTTTATCGATAAGTAATCGATTAAGTGCACGCTCGGCTTCTCCCTTCGCAAAAAACGCTGCATGCCTGACTTCAACGCCATAGGTTAATCCTTGGGGGACTTGATTGAGAAATTGCGCTAACACAGGTAAGTTTTCTGGGCCGAAATGGGCGGGAAGTTGAATTTTCCAGATCCCCGTTTTATCGATTAATGGCGCCATTACTTGGAAGAAATCCTTCAACTCTTGGCCGCAGTGTTGCAATAGTCTTTGGTGAGTAATGGTTTGCGGCAGCTTGAAAGTAAAGCGAAAATCATCGGGCGTGGCACTGTGCCAGTTCATCACGGTTTGCAGTGCAGGCGTCGCGTAGAAGCTGGTATTACCTTCGACAGTGTTGAATATTGTGGCGTAACGGGCGAGTCGCTCCGCTTGTTTAATCCCATGGCCATAAACACTCTCTTGCCAATTCGAGTGTGACCACATGGCTAGGCCAAGGCGAAAATGGCTGGGTTTATCTAACCCAGAACGCAACTCATCCAAAAATAAATTCCTTAAATTTTATTCACATTTGCCCCCAAACCCTAGCCTTATGTAGGCTAGGGTTTGGGGGCATTGTGCCGATACTAATAGTCTAGAGTCAAATCGAGCCGCTGATGGCTTGAGGTATTGTATTTGATTTTGTTGTGCATTTAATCCTGTAAAAGCTGGACTTAACTTGGCCAACTCTGGAATGACATTGAAAATTAACCTACTCTAATAGTGCGTTATTACTATTTTTATGCTTATGATCGAATTTAAGACTTAGCCAAAGACAGACGTTTATTGGAGAACTGCGTGAATAATGATGGCTACACTTCCCTAAGCAATTTTATCGACCTTCTCTTGGATGCTATTTGCGTCGTCGATAAAGCTGGGCGGTTTGAATTTGTCAGTGCCGGGGCAGAACGCATTTTTGGCTATACCCCAGAAGAAATGATTGGCATGCAGATGCTCGATCTTGTTATTCCTGAGGATAGAGAGCGCACACTCGCAACCGCCAATGAGATTATGACTGGCCGCTATAAGGTCGATTTCGAAAACCGTTATGTGCGTAAAGACGGCGTCATTGTCGATATTTTGTGGTCCGCACGCTGGTCCGATGCTTACCAACAACGCGTCGCGGTCGCCAGAGATATCTCTAAGAGTAAAAACGCCGAACGCAGACAAGCTGCACTGTATGAGATTTCTGAAGCTGTGCATGTCGCTGAGGACTTGCTAGCCCTATATCGCCGTATCCATGAAATCATTGCTAAATTGCTGCCCGCGGCAAACTTTGCCATCGCATTGTACGATCAAGATTTAAATGAACTCAGTTTCCCTTACAAAGCCGCTGCGGGTGATAATTCACTGGTCGATATTGCAAGTTTCAGCCTGTTCACCGAACAAGTGATCCACAGTGCAGAATCTTTACTCCTGTGTCCCGTGACCTTATCTGAGTATCCCCAAGCCATTCGTGAAGAGCTGGGTAATGGCAATTTAAGTTGGCTGGGTGTGCCGCTAAAGCTGCAAAAAGGCGTTATCGGTGCCTTGATGATGCATAGCTTGCCTACTTCGGCTTCTTATACGCACCAAGACCGTGAGCTATTGGAGTTTGTTTCTACGCAAATTGCCTTTGCGATTGAACGCCGACAAATGCTTGCGCGATTAGAGCATATTGCGCTGTATGATCAGCTAACCCTGTTGCCCAATCGTGAGCTTTTTTACGACAGGTTTCAAAAGGCACTATCCCGAGCCCATAGGGAATCAAGTTATTTCTCTTTACTTTATTTAGACTTAGATAAGTTTAAGTGGGTGAACGATAACTTTGGTCATAGTGTGGGTGATTTATTGCTGCAAGTGACAGCACAACGTATTGTCAGCTGTGTAAGGGGCTCTGATACCGTAGCGCGTTTCGGGGGCGACGAGTTTGTCATCTTACTTGAGCGCGTTGATTCGGCACAAAATACCCTGTTGGCTGCGCAAAAAATATTACAAGTGCTCAATCAACCCTTTGAGCTTACCGATCAGCAAATCCATATTTTACCGAGTATCGGTATTGCCCTGTATCCAGAGCACGGCACGGACGAAAAACAGTTACTTTCCTGTGCGGATGCAGCCATGTATAAGGCCAAGAAGAATGGGGGCAATCGCATTGAAATGGGTTATCAAGGGCTAAGAAACCTGCATGCAGATCCTTTGACAGCGGCTCCTGAGTTAAAGAGCACTGAGTTAGAAGACACTGAGTTAAATAACCTTGAAAACAAGGCGACTAAGATAGTGTGAGTTTGATTGAGACGTTCAAGCGCAAGAGTTTGAATTACTGGAATGTGTAAAGAAATGCCCGCGAATGTCAGTGACATTCGCGGGCATTATTGTATGTAGCGGTTTTACGGCATCAGGGTATAGAGTCCGTGATGACTCTACAGTTTGAAGCGATTCACTTCCTGCTGTAATGACGCGGCTAAGTGGGCGAGTTCCTGCGCTTGCACCATAGAGGTTTGCGCCTCAATCGACAGATTCTCCGACACTTCACGAATCGACTCCGTATTGCGGTTGATTTCGCTGGTGACTGAAGTTTGCTCTTCAGCTGCCGTGGCAATTTGGCTCGCCATATCTGAAATATCATTAATGGCTTTACTGATCAGCAACAGACTTTCGCTGGCGGAATTGGCGTCGGCCACACTGGTTTCTGCCATTTCATGACTCTGGGTCATAGATTTAACGGCTTTACCGGCGGTTTGTTGGAGGGTTTCGATCATCGCTTGAATTTCTTGGGTCGATGAATGGGTTCGTTGTGACAGTACTCGAACTTCATCGGCAACCACAGCAAAACCGCGGCCCTGTTCACCCGCGCGCGCGGCTTCAATGGCCGCGTTGAGTGCGAGTAAGTTGGTTTGTTCGGCGATGCCACTGATTGTTAACAGAATACTGTTGATCTTCTGTGAGTGCTCATTCAGTTCACCGATAATTCGCCCTGCAGTTTCAACTTCACTGGCTAAATTACGGATAGATTGCTGACTCTGGGCGACTTGTTTGTGGCCATGATTCGAAAGCCCGACTGCATTTTGCGCCGTTTGTGCTGTGTGCTCGGCGTTGCTGGCAATCTCTTCGGTGGCACTGGCCATTTCGGTGACAGCCGTGGCGACCATAGTCACTTCATCTTGTTGGACTTCAATGCGTTGGCTGTTGTCTGTGGCCGAAGCGCTGCTGCCTTGAGCTTGATGCTCCAATTGACCTGCAATCTTGTGCATACGGGAAATCATGCCATGGAGACGTTCCACAAAGCGGTTAAAGCCCGATGCCAACATACCAATTTCATCGTGACTGTTGGCAGTATGAATGCGTACCGTTAGGTCGCCATCACCTTCGGCGATATCATTGAGTGCTTGGGCAACGCGTTCGAGATCTTTGAATTGGATTTTGAAAATCGCGATTAAAATCAAGCCAAATAGCACTAATAGGGCGACACCTACGGCCGACATCCACCAGGCAAGATCGGTTGCCTGTGACATGATTTCTTTTTTATCCATCACGAAAATCAGCGCCCAGTCTGTCGAGGGAATTGCCGCCACATAAACTAACTTAGTGGCGCCATCGAGGGTGCGTTCTTCCATGGTATTGGCATTGGTGCGCTGTGATAACCAGCTATTACTAAAATCACTATCAATTTTCGTGAGTTGTTGGGTATTGAGCTGGCTATTGGGATGACTGATGATGAGTCCTGCATTATCGACCATCAAGGTATAACCTTCGCCCGGCACTTCGAGGCGCTGCACCGCATCGGTCAATTGATCTATGGTTAAGTTCGCTGCTGCCACGCCTATCAGCTGGCCCGAACTCATTACAGGTTCTGCAATTGTCACAACTTGTTTTTTCAGTGTGGCGCTGACGTAGGGCGCTGTCATGATCATTTTACCGGCAGCTTTAGCGTCCATATACCAAGGGCGAACGCGGGGATCATAATTCGCGGTATTCAGAGACGGATCTTGACGATACATGTTGCCTTGCTCGTCGCCATAATAGGTGAGGCCAAAGTCAACCGCTGTATGCGCTTGCAGCAAATGAGGGGTAACGTTTGTGCTCGGATCGGCTTCAATGGCTTGTTTTAGGCTGGTAATGGCCATTTTTCTGTCTTGCATCCACTGACCAATTCCGGATGAAAAGGTATTCGCCAGTTGGTCAATTTCATGTTGAGTGTTTTCTAACGCATTATTTCTAATGAAATAACTAGAGATACTTACGAGTACAGCAATAGTGATCAGTACAGCGGAAAGACTGCTGAACAGCAGCCGTGTTTTGAGTGTCGATCGCATAATCTATTCCTTTATATTCCGTTAGCTCTCTAACGTTGTTTTAGTATAGCGGCAGCAAGGGGGAAAACATTAAACCATGAGTGAATTATAGTAATAAATTTAGAAGTGACTCCCATAATTTAAAATTTTTATAATCGCATGATTTCTATGTTAATAACGATTGAGTGAGCCATTCTTTATTAATGGCTACTCGATAAAACTGAGAAGATTGAATCGAGGAGGGATGAATAATATTCTACAAATGACAAATATCATTCTTTATCGTCAGTAGACCGTTAAAATATACTCGTTCTCGCTAACGATATAATTAAATATGTTACCGTTTTACGAGTTATTATTCAGAATGACAACTTGTTTATTTGAAGGCTAAGTTTCTGTGGGGAGTCTTGTTGTTCTGCTTCGTGCTTAGGCTTCATTTATTACTGCACATAAAAAAGGAGCTCCTAGAAGCTCCTTGTTAATTCTAAAATGGCCTTAATCTCATTGGGTCATTTTATTTTTGATCAGTACACAGCGCTGTTCCATTTGACGGGTTTCTAATAGATTGCGGCGAGTGAGATTCGATAATCCAGTTTGGCTATCAAGCACTTTATCCAATGCCGCTATGCTAGTGTAGTTACAATCAGTAGGAATCAAGTTGTGAGCGTAGTTACGCATAAACACAGGGCCTTTTTTATCCATATCCCTCAAGCTCGCCAGACGTTCTTCCGCCGTAGCCGCGCTCAATAGTTTCTGCTCCGCAGGATAAAGATTTTCCATAATGATCCGTTGCTTGGAGAAAGGCAGGCTGTCTTGATGAACCTTGCTTAACCAGCGACGTTTGGCCGCCGCTTCTGGGCGGATCACTTGCGCCGCAAGCGCAGCTTTTTCGCCTGAGTCCGAATTATCCTTGGCCGCTTCTTTGGTTAAACGTTGCTGCGCGTTAGGGAAATCATAGCGATTGAGCTGGGTGATAATCGCCCAGCGTAAATCTTGATCTAAGGTTAACCCCTTAATTTTTGTTTCACCGTCAACGAGTTGCGCTAAATGGCGCAATGAATCCCTGTCGCTGGCTAAACTGACATACGCATCGAACCAAATACGTTGGAAGTCATTATCGCCTTTGCTTTCCATCGCTTTTCTAAGGCTCATCTGGCTTAAGCCTTTGATTGCATTCTCAGCGTAGTTTTGCTGAATAGGTGCGATTTGTGCGAGATACTGCTTCGAGCGCAACATGCTATCGATGATCTGACCAACAATCGTGTAGTCCGTCTCAGCAGGCGCGTTAACAAACACTGTGCTTAGGTATTGATCTAAGCTCAATTTACCTTCACGAACGCTGTCCCACAGACTTTGCCACAGCATAGAGCGCAGCAGTGGATCTGACACATTACTCAACTGCTGTTTTGCGGTGTTAAAGGATTTGTCATCTAGCTCGACTTTCACAAAGCCCCAATCATCAAAGTTTGGGTAGACTAAGTCTGGACAGCGCTCACCAATCAGTTGTTTGACTTCGGTACGCTCACCCTTGTAAGTGACTGGCACTGTGACGTCATGACGCAAATCGAAGCGGCCTTGGGTAAAGAGTGCCACTTGGACTTTTTGTTCGCGTAATGTTGGCAGCTCAGCGCTTGCAGGGAGCTGTATCAAGCTAAAGTCGCTGATACGGTTACCTTCACAGCGATATTCCGCCTTGATGGTGTTAACGCCCGCGCTGTAGAGCCATTCTTGAGTCCATGCGCTTAAATCACGACCAGCGGCTTTGCCTAGGCTATTGATAAAATCATCTAACTCGGCATTTTGATAACTATATTGTTTTAAATAATTGCTGACTCCACGGCGAAACACCATGTCGCCCAGCAAGTGGCGCAGTTGTTTCAGTGTCGATGCGCCTTTTTGATAAGTGATCGCATCGATATTGTCGAAGGCGTTTTGGGTTGTTGCCACTGGCACTTCAATTGGATGCGTAGTGACTAAGCTGTCCTGCTCATAAGCTCTTTGTTTGCCTTTGGCGTAAAAAGTGCGCCAAGCATTGGTGAATTCGGTCGCCTCCTGAGTCGCAAGCGTGCCCATAAAGGAGGCAAAGCTTTCATTGAGCCACAGGCCATTCCACCATTTCATGGTCACGAGATCGCCAAACCATTGATGCGCCATTTCATGCATGATCACGCCGGCTAGGCTTTGTTTTTGATCTGCCGTCATGGCTGCTTTATAGAGGAAATGATCTTCGGCAAAGGTCACCGCACCCGCGTTTTCCATGGCGCCATAGAGGAAATCAGGCACCAGAATTTGATCATATTTCTTAAAGGGATATGGAATGCCAAAGTAGTTATCGAAGAAGGTTAACCCTTGTTTGGTATAGTTAAACCAATCCTGCGGTGTGACTTGATTCGCCACAGATTCACGGGCGAACAGGCGCATCGGATAGCGGCCCGAGTTGTCCTGCCACATGTGGTAAGGGCCCGCGTGCATAGAAAAATTATACGGACTGAGTTTCGGCGTATCAGGGAAGGTCCAACGATTGTAAGCGCCCGCTGGAGTGATTTGGCTTTCACGCATAGTGCTAATCACTTGCCAATCTTTGGGCGCTGTGACCGTAATCTGATAGTTGGCTTTGATATCCGGTTGGTCGAATACGGCAAACATTTGCTGCGCGGCGGCGGGTTCAAAATGCGAATAGAGGTAGACCTTGCCATCGACCGGATCTTTAAAACGGTGCAAACCTTCGCCGTTGGTGCTGTGAGGGCGGGTAAACTGCACTTCAACCGTGTTTTCACCCGAGGTCAGCAGACGCGTATTTAAGCTAATGTAAGCGCCATTATAGTTTGGATATACAGCGGTGCCGTTGATGATAAAGCGTTTTATCTGTGCCTTGTTTAAATCTAAGCTCAGTTGTTTTGGTATTTCACTTAATTGAAAGGTCACTTTGGAGGTGGCGGAAAACTCGGCTTCCCCTGTGAGCTGAAAATCCAATTCATAGCGAACATCGGAAATGATCTGCGAGCGCAGCGCAGCCTGATACTGGCTAATGTAAGCACTGGCGTCACGTGGACCCGTATTAAGAGTGCTTTGGGTGGCACACGACATCAATGCGCCGCAGGCAAGGGCAACAAAACTGGCTTTAAACAAGTTCACAACTGAATCCTTCAACAATTTGTTTTGTTTTCTGCTTGGATATTTGCTTTCAATATCGGGAGTTTGGGGTTGCCTGAGTGGCAAATGATCCCTCGCGTCAGCGCCGATTTGAGCCAGTATCATTGCAGTGTATTTTGGCCGAGTACACTACCTTATTTACCTTGGATAACCAATGTTAAAAATGTAAAAAAAAGCCAGCGTTTAAGCTGGCTTCTTGGGATCTCTGTTTGGCGGTAGTAAGCGCCAATAGACAATTACATGCCTAAGAAAGACTTAGACTTCATCTTACGGATTTCTTTTTCATCAGACCATTCGATCAGGCCTGTTTCTAAATCCATTAAACGCATTGTCATCTTGTAGTACACATCTTTAGTGCTACCGTCTTGCTTAACTATGCTAGATAAATTGCCGTATAACATGTATTGCGCGCCGATTTGACGACCAAATTTGATGGCGGTTGATGGATCAACCATGCCAGTGTTGTTTTGGTAATCCAATTGCTTACGGACTGAATCTACTTTAGTCATGTCGATAAAACGGAACTTGCCTGAGCGCAATAGTTTGTTGCTGATAGAGTCAGTAACAGACTCAGTATCAATGTGCTCTGAGGTTTTGTTCTTGATGCTGTCGACAAATAAAATCGGACGGCTATTGGCTGTCATGGCCACGATAGGAGGGAAAGTCATCATGCTATCCACCATCTTGGCTGCAATAGCTTGTAGATCCGTTGAGCCAAAATTCTCATTGACGGTTTCAACTTCGGTGGCATCGCCATACTCGACTTTAGATTGACATGCAGCCAGACCCATAACGGCAGCCAGCACAAAAATCAGTTTAAATTGTTTCATAGTCAGTTCCATTTTGTGATTGTATAAACTTAATGACACTCGTCTTATTCAAATACCACAACCGCTAGGCTAAATGATTATTGAATAAATTCGGGTGTAATTACCAGTATCAATTGCCCAGACTAAGGTGGTTTTGCCTGCTGCAACGTCAATTTTTGCCGGTGGCGCTTTATCTAACTGCAAAGTGTACTCACCCGCACTTAAATAGCGCCGTCCGATCTGTGCTTGTTTAGGCAGCGTCAGCCAACTACGGCGATCCGCTTGCTCTGTTACTACGTTAAAAATCTGCATCGCAATACTGCCAATATCGGCGGCATTGTTTCCGGGTCTGCCACTCTTCTCAACCTGATAGGCCATCTCGGATTTGGCATAGACCCTTGCGACTTGGCGAACCAAGGTTGCGGGCAGATCTTCCTTGAGTGCTGTGATGGCTAAGGCATCGATATTGGCAATAGGTTCAGTTTTCAGCACTGTACCTAAACCTTGCACTTGCGTCTCTGGCACAAAAGTATTGTTTGGCATGTAAGTGGCTAGCGACACGGTTTGCCAATTGCCATGGATGGTAAAAGGCACTGTGAGGGCCTGTTTGGCCGGTACAAAACCGCGTTCAACCATCAAAATCACTTGGCCATCTTTGGGGTTAGGCAGCTTTGCATCGCCCCAACGGCGTTTAAATTCGTCATATTGTGGCATGCCAAGTTGTTTGGCGAGACGCACCAGATCTTGTTGTAAATAGGTGTTGTTTGGGGTGATTTGTGCCGCTTTACGATAATCGATATAGGCATCGTTCGGCTCACCCAGCACTTCATGTAATACGCCAGTGGTGTAATAGCTGTAAGCGTTTAAGAAAGAACTCGTCACAGTGCCTGCGGCTTGGCCTAGTTTGTTGACCTCGGCATCGATAGTCCCGTTCGCCATGGCTTGCACCGACTTTTGCGATTTTTGATAGCGCTCTTGCTCGCTGCTTTGTAACTCGTTACTGCGACGAACTTCGACTAAAGCGCCTTGGTAATCGCCACTAAACAAATAGTTAAGGGCTTGGTATTGGTGCAGCATGATGCGTTCATACCCAGGACCACGGTACGGAATCGCATTGTCGTTTAACACTAAGCTGCTGGCTGTGGCACTAATGTCGCTGACGCTGACTTTGGCCTTATCATCAAAGGCGGTGTAAGCATCGACCGCTTGTTGATAGTACTTTTTACTGGCCGCAAAATCGCCGGCGACTTGAGCAATACGGCCCGCTTCTTGAGCATAGAGTAGGCCGTCGTTACCAGTGATATTGCTGGCAAGTTTGTCGATATCGGCCAAGGGTGTTGCACTATTCAACTCTTGTTTGAGCGGTTCAATCTGTGAAGGGTAATTAATGAAAATACTGTTGTAGGCACAGCCCGATAAACTTAACACCAACCCCATTGCCAAAGCGGGAGCGATAAAAACGCGAGATAAAGGTGTAACCAAAGACAGTTTCATTATTGCGCTTCACCTTGTTCGATGGACTGGGCTGAAATCGACTGAGCCTGTTCAGGCATACGTGAGCGCTCGAGTAAGGTGATCCCTTGTAGGTGATCAAATTCGTGTTGAAAAATCCGCGCAATAAAGCCTGTTAATTCGGCCTGTTCCCACTCGCCTTGTAAATTCTGGTAGCGCACTTCAATGGCTTGATGTCTTAGTATGTTAAATCTTTGGTCGGGAACGGACAGGCAACCTTCTTCGCCGCCGACTAAGTCACTCGATGCATGAATGATTTGTGGATTAACCACGACTACAGGCGCCATATTGGGTGCGTCGGGATAACGTTCATTAGGTCGAGAAGCCATAATAAATAAAGCTAAGGGACTGTGAACCTGTGGCGCCGCGATGCCAACGCCTTTGGCGGCTTCCATGCTGGCAGACATTTGCTCTGCAAGGTGCGCGAGCTCGGCATCGAAATGATGCACTGCAATTGCACTCTGCCCTAGGATAGCTTCACCCACTAACGCTATGCGTAATAAAGGCGGGGTTTGTTTTGGCATCAAATGTTTAAACATCGCATTCCCTGGAGATTTTGCGGTAACCGTCTTTGAATCAAAGTCTTATTTTAAAGCGTCAGTATTAGTAATGTGGCGGCGGCGTTTCTTCAGCCTGAGTCGCCATATTACTCGGTTCCATGTCCTGTAACTTACCAATTAACATGTGAATTTGGTGTTGCTGGTGAGCCACAAGTCGATTCAATTTGATCACTTCTTGATTTAACTCTTCGACTGTGAGCTCTTGAAAAGCCAATTTGGTTTCTAGATCTTCAATTTGTGCTTGTACGCCTTGCATGACTAACCTCTATTGCTGCCAAGTCTCAACTAAGCCTTGGCTACTGATACTTACGACTTTATTGGTATCTCTAATTGCCACAGAGTATACAACGGCTCCTCGATTTTGGCTGTTTTTAGTGAGTGCAACCTGCCATTTTTCGATTTCTTTACCCGAATCGCGTTGCCACAATATGACTTCCCGCGCCGGCGTTCCCGTTAATATCTGGCTGTCTTGTTTGATAAACCTCACAGCAGAAAAGTTCATCTGCCGACGTGTAATATCTAACTGATTTAACAGCTTACCGCTAGTGTTATCCCAGATTTTGGCTTCATTTGTGCTGCCATTGGTAAAACTTAGTGTGCCACTGTCGTTAAGCGCCACTTTAGTGATACGGCTGCCTAAGGTCCAAGTATGAAGCGGCTGACCCGTTTGCGCCTGCCAAAGAATCGCCTGCATATCATTCGAACCCGTTAATGCTAAACGGCCATCCGCGGAGAGGGCCACGCTATTGACGCGATCTTTATGTCCCAGAAATTTGATTAAGGCACTTTGGGCTGCATTGAGCGACATAACTGAACCATCATTTAAACCAATGAGTAGCGCGCCATTATCAGCTACCGCCACGCTTTCACCGGATGAAGGCAAAGACCACCATCCTAGGGATTTTCCGTCGGCTATTCTCCACATGGCAACTGAATCTCGGCTTAACGACGCAGCAAATAGCCCGTTGGGCGAAATCGCCGTACCTGTGACGCCAGTATTGATATCGCCATGTATCCATTGGTATTTAAGTGTATGAGTACTGAGGTCCCAGCATTGGACTCCACTACTTTGGGTGGCGACTAAGGCGAATTGTCCATTGCTCGACAGACTCGCGCTATAGCTAGGTTCCGTGGTGAGAACGCTAATGTCTTCCGCTTTAGGATGGCAAGCTGTCAGAAAAATTGTGCAAATTACCAGCAGTAGATTTTTCTTCATGAACTTGCTCCCTAAGTTGCTGTCTTTAGACTTGATCAAGTGACATTAATCACTGTTAACCCATAAAGAATCTAGTTGGTATAACCGAGATAACTAGTATAAAGTTGTCTCGCTTAGGTTATTGTAACCGCTTGAGGATGCTGAGGAAGCTTTAATGAAATCGATTTATAAATTATCGTTAGTTGCATTGGCTGTTATTGGCCTATCTGCTTGTAATCAAGAAGAAAAAGCAGCTGCTGCGAGTACAAGTGTTGAATTAACGACAGAAGCTCAAAAAGAAGCTTATAGTGTAGGCGCTTCAATCGGTCGTTACATGTCTGGCCATATCAAAGAGCAAGAAGAATTAGGCCTACCAGTTGATCGCACTCTGATCGTCACTGGTTTCACTAATGGTCTGAATGACCAATTAAAATTAACCGAAGAAGAAATGCAAACCATTCTTCAAGGTCTAGATAAAAAGTTAAACGATAAACGTCAGGAACAAGCTACTGCGATTTCTGCTAAGAACATCGAAGACGGTAAAAAATTCCTTGAAGAAAATAAGGCTAAGTCTGGCGTAGTGACAACTGAGTCTGGCTTGCAATACGAAGTATTAACACCAGGTACTGGCGAAAAACCTGCCGCAGAAGACACTGTAGAAGTGGATTATGTGGGTACGTTAATCGACGGTACTGAGTTCGACAGTTCATACAAACGTGGTCAAACGGCTAAGTTCCCACTGAACCGCGTGATCCCAGGTTGGACCGAAGGCGTTCAATTAATGCCTGTTGGCGCTAAGTACAAGTTTGTTATTCCTGCAAACTTAGCCTACGGCGAGCGTGACACTGGTACTATTCCACCAAATTCCACACTGGTTTTTGAAGTTGAATTGAAATCAGTTGAGAAAGCGTCTGCAACGCCAGCCGCTGAACCAGCAGCTAAAAAGTAATGAATTAACTGCCGCGTTTAATACTCAGTAAGTGGAATACCGCTCCTAAATGGGCGGTATTTTTTTGTCTGTAAAAATCACATTATTGTTTTAATGCTTAATTTATTGCCATGCTATACAAGGTTTGCAGTCTTTAGTCATGTTTAGTTTTGTATAGCAACCATCAATATCTATCGGATATGCCAATGGATGAGATTAATCATTAAATCCAGTCCGTTTTAGCGTTGGATTTATTTCAAAATGATGAAGACTAAATTACGTTTTAATGATATCGGTCATCTGTTAAAGCGCCGCGTTCTTTATATTTTATTGGGTATCACATACTGAATAATATCATCAAAATATCACATTAAAATATTGGTTATTATTTGTTCGCGCTAGTGCTTTGGCTGAGCATATGTGTATTACTCTTACTGTTTGTTTTTATTTGGCTAATACTTTCGAATTATCACCTTGTTCTGCTAGGTGAACAGTGTCATGTCCATAATCATTTACTCATCAATGTGTTACATTGGCAATGTGCGATCTTGCCCTCTTTTTTTAAGCATTCAACTCTGAAATAATCCGCCCGCACGTTAATAGAAGTTAGCGGCAATATTATAATAATGGGGTTGATGATATGGATAATGTTAATAAGTTAACGGCGATTTCTTTAGCTGTCGCAGCAGCTTTGCCTATGATGGCAAGCGCAGATGTGATGATTACCGAATATGTTGAAGGTAGCGCAAACAATAAAGCAATTGAACTGTATAACAGCGGCGATACGGCAATTGATCTCGCGGGTTATAAACTGGTTCGTTATAAAGATGGGGCAACTGTTGCATCAGATATGGTGGCATTAGATGGCCAATCCATTGCGCCTAAAACGACTAAAGTCATTTTAAATTCTAGCGCTGTGATCACGCTTGACCAAGGTGTTGACAGTTACTCTGGCAGTTTAAGTTTTAATGGTGGTGATGCGGTCGCACTCGTTAAAGATGATGCGGTTGTCGATATTATTGGCGATGTACCAACACCAACGGGTTGGGGATTAGACGTTACCCTAAAACGTAAATTAGATGCGTTAGTGGCGAATACGGTATTTAATGCCGCCCAGTGGGAACAATTACCTAAAGATACCTTCTCAGGATTAGGTTATCTAGAAGCCCCAGCAGAGCCAGAAGTGCCGCTCTTTAGCTGCAGCGGCGCTAAAATAGTGCCGATTTATCAAGTACAAGGTGCGGGTGAATCTAGCCCTTACGTTCCAGAAGGTGCATTTGAGTCTGAAGCTGAAGTTACAGTGCGCGGTGTCGTGACTGCCCGTGGTGAAAGCTTGTTTAAAGGTTTTTATCTACAAGAAGTGAAAGGTGATAACTCACCGTATACCTCTGATGGTGTGTTTGTATTCTTAGGTGAAGCGGTACCTGAAGCGATTCAACCTGGGGTTGAAGTTTGTGTACAAGGTAAAGTGAAAGAATACTTTGGCTTAACTCAAATCGATATTAAAGCCGATAAGAAATTTGAAGTCGGCGCTAAGGGTGAAGTTCCAGTTGCCGCGCCTTTCTATGTCGCCGATGGCGAAACCTTAGCGCAAGCATTAGAGCGTTATGAAGGCATGAATGTGGCTTTAGATGCGGGCAGCGATCTTAAGATCAGCCGCACCTTCAGCTATGACTACGCTGGCCGTCGCAACAACATGTTAGTGTCTTATAAAGAACCGCTAATGAAGTCGACACAGCTTTATCCCGCACTTTCTGCTGAAGCGACTGCGTTAGTTAAATCTAACCTCGAAAACCAACTCTTTATCGAATCTGATTACAAACCTGCCGACGGTGTAATTCCATACTTCCCTGATTTCAATGTGGAAACGGGCTACATCCGTGTGGGCGACCAACTGACTAATCTGCAAGGCGTGATTGGTTACAGCTACGGTGCTTATCGTTTAGTGGCAACTAACACTATTACTGCGGGTGATTTTATCCGTGGTGATGATAGAACTGATGCCCCAAGCGTCGCCACTAAGGGCGATTTGCGCGTGGCTAGTTTTAACGTGTTGAACTTCTTTAACGATGTTGATGGTGGTGATACCAATCCATCAGGTAATAACCGTGGCGCCCTAACGCTGGAAGAAATGGTGCTACAACGTACTAAAATCGTTAGCGCTATTACTGCCATGAACGCCGATATCGTCGGTCTGATGGAAATTGCCAACAACGGTTTTGGTGAGAAGAGTGCGATTAAAAACTTAGTCGATGCACTGAACGAGAAGCAAACGCCTGAAAACGCTTATAGCTTTGTTGAAATCACCGACGCCGACAAGTATGACGGCAAGTATTTTGGCACAGATGCTATCACTGTGGGCATGTTATACCGCGGCGGCAAAGTGACCTTAGCAGGTGCTGCTCAAGCTATCGATACTCCTGAGCAACATGCCAGTGCTGGCAGCGTGACTCGTACTAAAGATGGCAAAACTGAGACAAACCCAGGTAACGATGCTTACCAACGTCACAGCTTAGCGCAAACCTTTAAAATCCATGATGAGTCGCTGACCGTAGTCGTTAACCATCTGAAATCTAAAGGCTCAGGCTGTTTAGAAGATTGGGCTAACTTCGAAGAGTCAGTCGATCCTGCCGATCAACAGGGCAAGTGTAATGCTTTCCGCGTATCTGCTGCCAAAGTCTTGGGTGAAACGCTAAAAGACGTGAAGGGCGACTTACTGATCATCGGTGATATGAATGCCTACGGCATGGAAGATCCTATCCGTGTGCTGACCGACTTTGATGCGAGCAAGTCAGATCGTGACATCATGACCGCTTCGTGGACGACGCTCGATGGCAAAGTATTTGAACGCCAAGGCAGCAAGATTGAAAAAGGCTATGGCCTGATCAACTTGAACACGAAAGCCCACGGTGCAGGCACTTACTCTTACAGCTATAACGGCGAGCTAGGCAACTTAGACCACGCTTTAGCCAATGCTAGCTTAGCCAAACGTTTAGTGGATATTGAAGATTGGCACATCAACTCAGTGGAATCTAACCTGTTTGAATACGGTAAGAAGTTCTCTGGTGATCTGGCTAAATCTGAAAATGCGTTCTCTGCATCGGACCACGATCCTGTGATCGTTGCCTTAAGCTACCCAGCGCCAGTAGTGCCACCAAAACCTGATCCAACGCCTAAAGATGATGGCGGTGCTTTGGGTTATTTAGGTTTAGCACTGATGTCCTTGTTTGGTTTACAACGTCGTCGCCGTTAACCTGTGTAACGGGTGAACTCACAAGTGTTATTTGTGAGCTAGACTGAAACGAAGGGATGGTTCGCCATCCCTTTTTTAGTTGTTTTTTTCAGTTTTTATTAGGAGTGAGTATGGATACAGTCTCAAATCCGCTGAAAACCATTAAAGCGAAAGCGCCACTGTGGTTTTACTTTGTCGCAACGCTCAGTTTATTGTGGAATATCATGGGGCTGATGGCCTTTGTGATCCAAATGACCATGACGCCGGATGCCTTGGCGCAAATGAGCCCAGATCAAATCAAACTCTATGAAACCACGCCGGCTTTCGTTGATGCGATATTTGGCTTTGCTGTGGTGTCGGGCGTTCTAGGCTGCCTATTGTTGTTTTTACGAAAATCCCTTGCCTATAAAGTGCTGGTTGCCTCGCTTATCGCGGTTTTGTTGCAAATGAGCTATGTGTTTTGCATTCAACAAGCGGCTGTGGTGCTGGGGGCTGACGCGTTAATCATGCCGAGTGTGGTGGTGATTTGGGGATTGTTTCTCGTCTGGTTTAGTCGGCTGAGTGTTACTAAACAATGGTTAGTTTGAGTCTTATTTTTGCCGAGATTGACGGGACTGGCTTAGCGCAAACTAGTTGAACTTCATCCACTTCGCAGTAAACTGCTGATTGGTTTTATTGACTAGGAAGTTGCAATGAGTATTTGGTTTAGAGCTGTCACGTTAGAGGATTGCGCGCGTTTAGATGCCGGTATGGGCGGCAAAGGCACCTTGATGCAGACCTTAGGGATTGAGATCAGTGAGATTGGCGACGATTACATGAAGGCAACTATGCCAGCCAGTCCAGCAGTACATAACCCTTTGGGGATAGTCCATGGCGGCGCGAATGTCGCGCTTGCTGAAACCGTTGCTAGCTATGCGGCAAATTTCGCGGTGGATTTTGAGCAGTACTATTGTGTCGGTCAAGAAATTAACGCTAACCACTTACGGGCTTCCCGTAATGGGCTATTAACTGCCACGGCTAAGCCTATTCATTTAGGAAAACGCAGCTCTGTATGGGAAGTGTTAATCCATAACAGCGCCGGTGAACTGACCTGTATTTCACGGATGACGGCGGCTGTCGTTAAACGCTAAATGCTAAATGCTAAGTGCTAAGTGCAATAGCCCGGCCTATTTCTTGTGGTGAATGGCGTATCAATCGTTTGATTTAAATAATATATAAATAAGGATTGGATATGGATAACGCGACAATTTGGGAATGGGTTGGTTATTTAGCGTCTGTGGTCGTCGCAATATCACTGATGATGTCGAACATCAAAAAACTGCGCTGGTGGAATCTCATCGGCGCGGCTTTATTTGTGGCCTACGGCGTGGCAATTGGGGCTTATCCTGTTGCCTTAGTGAACTTTTTTATCGTGCTGATTGACACTTATTATCTGGTTAAGCTTTACCGCGAAGCCGACTCTCCCGCCAGTTAATGGCAACGCATCATCTTTCTCCGCTTGCTTGTACCGCACTTTGCTTTACAGCACTCCGCTTCATCGCAGCGAGCAGCCATGTTGGTTTTCAACCGCATCTTAAATGATGTGAGCGAATCATTGGCTGTGAGTCCGCGCAATCGTTTATCTACTTTGCTATCTCGCTTCTAATCTTTTTTGTAGATTGCATGAATCTAGTTTAATCGTTTTATTCTTTGTTGGTAATTATCTATTCTTGCTCCATCGACAACACGTCGCAGCCAAGGAGATAAACCATGGCCACCATTTACGATTTAATTGAAACCTGGTTAACCAGCAATCAAGACTAAGGAGCAGGGCATGAGTCAACAACATCAAACAAGTCAGTACTTAACGAGCCAAAGTGGTGCCCCAGTGGCCGACGATCAAAACTCACTGTCGGCGGGTGAACGTGGTCCTTTGCTATTACAGGATTGGCATTTAATTGAAAAGTTAGCCCATTTCAACCGTGAGCGTATCCCTGAACGTATCGTGCATGCCAAAGGTACCGGTGTTTACGGCACATTTACTCTGACCAAAGATTTAAGCGATTACACCATTGCCGACCATTTCAATGGCGTTGGTAAGCAAACTGAAACCTTCATTCGTTTCTCGACCGTAGGTGGCGAAATGGGTTCAGCCGATGCTGAGCGCGATCCACGCGGTTTTGGTTTACGTTTCTATACAGCTCGCGGTAATCACGATATTGTGGGTAATAATACGCCGACTTTCTTTTTGCGTGACGGGATTAAGTTCCCAGACTTTATCCATACGCAAAAGCGTAATCCCCAGACAAACTTAAAAGATCCACAAGCCATGTGGGACTTTTGGTCATTGAACCCTGAAGCCATGCATCAAGTGACCATTTTGATGTCGGATCGCGGTATTCCGGCCAACTACCGTCAAATGCACGGTTATGGTTCACACACTTTCTCGTTGTGGAATGCTAAGGGCGAGCGTTTCTGGGTGAAGTTCCACTTTAAGTCCCAGCAAGGCGTGGTCAACTTAACCAACGAACAGGCTGATAAATTAAAGGGGATAGATCCCGATTCATCACAGCGCGATATGGTGGTGGCGATTACCGATGGCAATTTCCCGCGTTGGACTGTTAACGTGCAGATCATGCCTGAGGCGGATGCCAATATTTACCATATCAATCCATTTGATTTAACTAAGGTTTGGCCACATAGCGACTATCCATTGCTTGAGATTGGGGTGTTAGAGCTGAATCGTCTGCCACAAAACTACTTTGCCGAAGTTGAGCAAGTGGCATTGGCGCCCAGCAATTTGGTTCCCGGTGTTGGAGCTTCACCCGACAAGATGTTGCAAGCGCGTTTATTTGCCTATGCTGATGCCCAGCGTTACCGCATTGGTGCCAACTACAACCAGTTACCGGTGAACTGCCCACATGCCGCTAAGGCAAATCACCATCAACGTGCGGGCGCTATGGCGGGCACACAATGTCCTTACCATGGCAGCCAAACGGGTGCCGATGCCACGGCAAACTATGGCCCGAACAGCACTGCGGATGCTCTGGTTGAACCGGTAAACTTTACCGAGCCACCACTGCGTTTAGAAGGCGAGGCGGCGCGTTATAGCCGTTATAACCAAGACGACTACACCCAAGCGGGTAATCTGTATCGTATTTTCTCAGAAGCGGAGAAAGCACGCTTAGTGGCAACGATTTCAGGCTCACTAAGTCAAACAAGCTTAGATGTGCAGCAACGTATGCTGGCACATTTCGAACAAGCCGATGCGGATTACGGTCAACGTATTAGAACGGCATTAGGATTATAAACTGCGTTTCTAAGAAGTTAAGCTTCTAAGTCGACACTGTTTATCTCAATAAAACCGTCGTAAGTAGAAAGGCCAGTGATGTTTATCACTGGCCTTTTTGTTGCGGCAATTCAAGCTTTAAAGCATTTATACCAATCACATTAAATATCTAATCAGTTCAGAGCCTCACAGGCATTTCAATCCAAGGCGCATTGACGCAGAAATGGTTATTCCCTTTTAAGTCAATGCAACACAGGAGTGGGATGCCTGTGTTGCTCCCGAAGGGCGGCTGATGTTAACGGCATGGCAACGCGCTTTATACTGCGTTTAAGGCTTTAGACAGAGCACCACTATGCCTTCAAGCCTTCGCCTTGTCCAAAGCGCGTTGAACTCCCGCTGAATGAACAGATATTTATTACGATTGGTATTAGAACAACAGAGTGACAACGCCTAAGAGTGCGAACAATACGGCGCAGCCGCGGTGTATCCACAACATAGGTAATTTTTCGGCGCTGAAATGGCCTGCGATCACCACAGGTACGTTGGCAAGCAGCATGCCTAAGGTTGTACCTGCAACCACCATAGTTAATGAATCGTATTTTGCAGCTAACACTACCGTTGCGATTTGCGTTTTATCCCCCATCTCGGCGATGAAAAACAGGATAAAGGTGGCGAGGAAGGGGCCCATTTTATAGAAACGGCTCTCTTCAGCATCGACTTTATCTGGGATTAACACCCAAAGGGCTATCGCGAAGAATGACGCGGCAACTAAATAGCGGGCAAGATCTGGGCTGACCCAGTTAATCGCCCATTGGCCAATCCACGCGGCGGCAAAATGGTTGAATAACGTTGACAGAAAAATGCCTAAAATAATGGCGGTTTTATTTTTAAATCTTGCGGCGAGAATAAGTGCAAGTAATTGAGTTTTATCGCCAATTTCGGCAATAGCAACCGTAAAGGTTGATGCAAGTAGGGCTTCCAAGTGTGATCCTTTAGGGGTGGTTAAGACATAAGCACAATAAACCGTCCACCCCTAGGTGCAGTCATTGTGCTCAGGTCTTGCTGGGCAAATCGATGATTTGCTGTGAACACCATGGCGTGTGGCCAAGTATGTTGATGTTCACCCTAGATGACGATGGCTCGAAATCCAGTTAGCTACTCCCCCGAAGCGAGGTGGGCATTATACCTAAGTGAACTTCGGTTTCAAGCACGAGTTTATCGCAGTAGGCACGAATGGATGTTTGACAGGTGTCAGAAAAATACCGCGCAACATTCTGTAATTATCTGAATGTAAATGGGTTAATTTTTTGACAGCGTTGTCTTTTGTTGCTAATTTAGCCAAGTCATTTCTACTTGATTACATACTATTAACTCGTAGTGATTCGATGACACCTACCGTATTTGGCAAACTAATTGAAAAGTTAGGACGCAAAGCTTCCGGTCTAAGGTTGTAAATGGATTTTTTAGTGAACTAAGATAGCGGAGTTGCCGCAGAATTCGATTTCTGTGAAAGATAAACGACTGCTGTTTAATGCTGTTGTTTGCCCAAATACCACTTTTATACCTAAGCCCAAGCCAATACTGGCAAAGATGGGTGCAAATGGAGTGCATTAAAGTGGCAAATCCTACTTTTTTTTCCCCTGTTTCTAAATTGAGTTTATTGGCCGCCGCAGTGATGGCGGCAAATACATTTGTGAGTATTTCTGTACAGGCACACGGTTATGTTGTGGCGCCAGAGTCACGTTCCTATGCCTGTAAAACCGGCAATAATACCAACTGTGGCGCGGTGCAATGGGAACCGCAAAGCGTTGAAGGACCATCGGGTTTTCCTGAGTCAGGTCCTGCGGATGGCAAACTGGCGAGTGCGGGTAATGGTGCTTTCTCGCCTTTAGATGAACAGAGTCCCAGCCGTTGGTCAAAGACAGATATTAAAGCGGGCTGGAATAAGTTCAGTTGGCAGTTCACTGCCAATCATGTCACCCGCAATTGGCGTTATTATTTAACTCGCCAAGATTGGAATCAAAACCAAGCTTTAAGCCGTGCGAGCTTTGACTTAGCGCCATTCTGCGTAGTCGATGGTGGCATGGTGCAGCCGCCTAAGTTAGTGACCCATGACTGTTATGTGCCAGAAGGTCGCAGCGGTTATCAAGTGATTCTAGCCGTGTGGGAAGTGGGTGATACCACCAACAGTTTCTACAATGCTATCGATGTGAACTTAGATTCGGGTCCCGTCGTACCGGGTGAATGGCTCGATGTGGGCGACATCAATCCGTCACTCGATCTCAAGGCGGGCGATAAAGTGATGACCCGAGTGTTCGATGCCAATGGTGAGCAACCGGCTAAACAAACAGTCATTACCATTAGCGATGCGACTCAAGGTGATAAACAAAATTGGCCTTTCCTATTAGCGAGCGCGATTAATGCCCAGCAGTCTCAGTTAAAAGCGGGACAAAAAAATGCATCAGGTGTGATTGAGCCTGTGTATGGCAAAAACGACATTTTTACTGCGACGACTTCAGGTATTGAGCGTGTCGAAGTGGGATTTGATCTGGCGCCCGCACCGGGCAACAGCTTAGAAGTCACTTCACTTGCCGACGATTATCAAATTATCGACGGCGCGGCGCAGGTTCGTTTTGACGTCACCAGCAATGCTGAAATGTTAGTGTCTGCGTATTTGTTTAGCCACGATGGCACGGCTGCCGGTTTTGTCAGCCAAACCGTTAACAATACCAGCGCGAGCTTAGTGTTAGACGTGGTTGCGCCTAAAGCTGGACATTATCACTTGCAGGTTAAAGCTGAGCCTAAACAAGGTGATGTTATTCAGCAGAACTTTGATCTCTTCTTAAAGGATCAAGCACCAACGCCGGAAGCGGATTTTGTCTTCCCTGAAGGGGTGAAAGGTTACGTTGCGGGCACCACAGTGTTACAGCCTAAAAATGGCAAAGTGTATCAATGTAAGCCATTCCCCTATAGCGGCTATTGCATGCAGTGGTCGGCTTCTGCCACAGGATTTGAGCCAGGTGTTGGCGCTTCTTGGACGATGGCGTGGACTGAGCAGTAAATTAACATGTTGAGTTAATCGATTCCCAACATGATGTGATTGGGCTTAAACACAGCGAATATGTTTAAGCCCATATTCAGCGCGTTCGCGACAGTCAAAATATACGTTTTACCTCGATTCACCACAATGCGGCATCCCACGTATTTCCAACAAAGGTAGCGATTTTGTTGGCTTGTATGTTTTCGTTTACCACAGCGCTATTAAGTTGTTACCGTACAGTGCGCGACTTATCTTTGTTCACAACTGGCTTGCCCACTGGGTTTGGCTCTGTTAATGTCCCAAACTATCTATTTTACCTATGTTGTTATTAGGATTATCACAATTGAAAGTCATGCCACTTTTATGCAACCGATTTAGTTAGCCTCAATGGCTACTGGGTTGAAATATTCAAAAGCTATTGGGGCCAATTGATCTGCAGGAATGAGATCCGATTGGATGCTTTTTGAAGCTGCTTTAAGTGATGTGTTGCTTATTTCGATTTAAGACGCAAGGCTTTATCGGTTCAAATCTTACTCAAATAAAATAATAATTAATCATTGAACAGGACTATTGTGTGAATTCAAAAATGTTAGGCTCGATCGCCATCGTTGCCGGGACGGCCATTGGCGCAGGCATGTTAGCCTTACCTTTAGCCACCGCGGCTTTAGGTATTATTCCAGCGTTAGTGTTACTCGTCGTTATTTGGGGCGTATCTGCCTATACCTCATTATTGATGCTCGAAATTAACTTACGCACTGGCGTAGGTGATAACGTGCATGCCATTACGGGTAAATTGCTGGGTAAAAAAGGCCAGATAATTCAAGGCGCTTCTTTCTTAAGTTTATTATTTGCCTTGACTGCGGCTTATCTAACCGGTGGGTCATCGCTATTAGTGCTTAAAGCGAAGAACATGTTCGATATCGTACTCGATAATCAAGTCGCCGTATTGTTGTTTACCTTAGTGCTGGGTGGGTTTGCGGCGCTCGGTGTGGCTTGGGTCGATAAAGTGTCCCGCTTCCTGTTTTCGTTAATGATTTTACTGCTGGTGGTTGTGGTGTTATTTCTCCTGCCTGAAGTCAGTATTGCCAGCATGGCAACGGGCGCGATTGCCGAGTCTATGACCAGCAGTTGGATGGCGGCGATTCCAGTAGTGTTTACTTCTTTTGGTTTCCACGTTTGTATCGCCACTTTAGTGCGTTATCTGGATGGTGATGCAGTTTCACTGCGTAAGGTATTGTTAATCGGTTCGACGATTCCACTCGCTTGTTATGTGCTTTGGCTATTGGTGACCTTAGGCACAGTAGGCGGCTATGAAGTGAGTGGTTTCGAAGGTTCATTACCGTCATTGGTGACGGCATTGCAGGATATTGCCCATACGCCTTGGATCAGCAAATGTATTTCGTTATTCGCCGATTTAGCCCTAGTGACCTCATTCCTCGGGGTGACCTTAAGCCTGTATGACTTTGTCGCCGAGTTAACCCGTGCTAAAGAGACGTTTGCCGGCCGTATACAGACCTGGCTGTTGACCTTCATTCCGCCAGTATTATGTGCTCTGTATCTGCCAGAAGGCTTTGTGGCGGTACTGGGATTCGCAGCCGTGCCATTGGTGGTGATGATCATCTTCTTGCCAATCGTGATGGCATTGCGTCAACGCCAAACACAACCGGGCGGTTATCAAGTGTCGGGTGGTTCTGCGGGCTTAGTGATGGCAGGTTTGTTAGGCGCTGTGATTGTGGGCGCCCAGCTATTTGTTGCAATCTAACGGCTTGGTATTTAGCTCGCAGCTAGCGTCAGCATTGTAGCGAACACCGCGGGGTAACTTTGATGGAATGTAGCTGATGGAATGTATTTGCTTTGTAAGCGAATTTTTCTGAGTCTGTTATAAAGTGTATCCGATGTGATAAAGTCAGGCCCCGGCCTGACTTTTTGCTTTTTAGGTTTTAAAGCGAGTGATGCTGGGTTTTAATACAGTGACTTAAGATAAAAACAACACGATTAAAACGAGAACATGGCCCAGCTTGCGCGTGGCTTCATTCACATAAAACGGACTTAACACAATGAAAAAATGGTTACTCACAGTTGCCGTGGCCGCCAGTTTTGGCGCTCAGGCTGACGAAGGTATGTGGCAGCCCCATCAGCTGCCCGCTATGGCCGATGAGCTTAAAGCAAAAGGGCTAGAAATTGATGCAAAATCGATTTCAAAACTCACTGAATTCCCAATGAACGCAGTGATCAGCCTTGGTGGCTGTACCGCGTCATTCGTATCGCCAAAAGGCTTGGTGGTCACTAATCATCACTGTGCCTATGGTGCGATTCAATACAACTCCACCCCAGAAAAAAACCTGCTGCAAGATGGTTTTTTAGCTAAGACCTTCGCCGATGAATTACCTGCCACACCGGGTTCACGTGTGTACGTGACCGAAGATGTGACCAATGTGACTGAGCGCGTTAAAGGCGGGCTTGAAGGCAAAATGGGCAGTGACTTCTATCAAGGCGTTGAAAGCCAAGAAAAAGCCTTAGTGGCTGAATGTGAAAAAGAAGACGGCTACCGTTGCCAAGTGTATAGCTTCCACGGCGGTCTTGAATATTATCTGGTTAAACAACTGGAAATTCGCGACGTCCGTTTAGTCTATAACCCAGCCGCTAGCGTGGGTAAATACGGCGGCGACGTCGATAACTGGATGTGGCCACGTCACACCGGCGATTTTTCTTTCTACCGCGCTTATGTGTCTAAAGCGGGCAAACCTGCCGATTTTAGTAGCGATAACGTGCCATACGAGCCAAAAAGCTTCTTAAAAGTATCGGCTAAAGGCGTGAGCGATGGCGATTTTGTCATGGTGGCTGGCTACCCAGGTCGCACCAACCGATATCGCACCGCCAATGAAGTACAAAATCAATTCGAGTGGGCTTATCCAGAAGGTAAGTTATTGCGCGAGCGCTTTATTGAGATCATTAAAGATACCGCGCCAGAGGGCAGTGACGAGCGTATTAAGTACGAGAGTCAAATTGCTGGCCTTGCAAACTACGCGAAAAACTTCACCTCGATGATCGAGTTTTATGGCAAATCCACCATGCTGGCGGACCGTAAAGCCCGCGAAGCTGAGCTTGCAGCGTGGATCGCTAAAGACAGCAGCCGTGAAGAGAAATACGGCAAAACCTTAGCAAAATTAGACGCGTTAATTGCCAAGAGTAAAGCGCATCAAGAGCGTGACATGATCTTAAGCTACATTGGTAGCACGACTATGTTGCCAACGGCGCGCAGCTTGTATCGCTTAGCGAACGAGAAACAACTGCCGGATATGCAGCGTGAACCTGGCTTCCAAGAACGTGATATGACTCGCCTCAAAGCAAGCATGGAGCGTATCGATCGTCGTTATGCGCCAAGCGTCGATAAAGCCGTGTTGTTCGATATGCTGAAACGCTACGCCGCACTGCCAGAAGACAAACGTCTACCTGCATTGGATAAAGTCTTTGGTATCGATAAGAAGTTCAGCGAAGCTAAGCTTTCGAAAATCTTAGACAAAATGTACGCCAAAACTGAGTTAGGCAAAAAAGACGTGCGTCTGGCGTGGATGGATAAATCCGTTGCCGATTTTAAAGCCTCTAAAGATCCTTTCATTCAATTCGCCGTGGCTATGTATGACACAGATATGGCTGAAGAAAAGAAAGAAAAAGAACTGGATGGCGAGCTGATGAAAGTGCGTCCTCAGTACATGAATGCCATCATTGCTTACAATCTTGAGCAAGGTAAGCCAGTGTATGCCGATGCGAACTCAAGCCTGCGTGTCACTGTGGGTCATGTGAAAGGCTACTCGCCAAAAGACGGTTTAGTGGCTGTGCCATTCACTCGCCTTGAAGGCATAGTGCAAAAGGACACAGGTGTTGATCCTTTCGATGCGCCGAAAAAAGAGTTAGAGCTGATCAAGCAGAAGCAATACGGTGATTTCTATGTGAAAGCCATCGATTCTGTACCCGTTAACTTCCTGTCGACGTTAGACACCACCGGCGGTAACTCAGGTTCACCCACCCTAAACGGCCGCGCTGAATTAGTCGGCCTGCTGTTCGATGGTGTGTATGAAAGCATTATCGGCGACTGGGCATATGACGATAACATCAACCGTTCTATCCAAGTGGATAGCCGCTATATGTTGTGGGTAATGAAGTATTTAGATCATGCCGACAATCTATTAGCTGAGATGGAAATCGTTAAGTAATCCATTGCCGCATCAGCAATGATGCAGCCTAGCGTTATTAGGATTACTGGCATTCAAGCGCAATTTAGCGCTCTTTGAATGCAGCGATAACAAGACAATAAAATAGCGATAAACTCACTGGGTTTATCGCTATTTTTTGATGCAAGGCCTTGCTGATAGCTATTGAGATTGCAGCTTTGATAGGTGCGCCATGGCATTAGCTCAACTTTTTAGCATTAGCGTAACTTGTGGATTGAAAAATATACGCAACATATTTTGGGGGCTGAAATGTGTTGGAAAGTAGTGCCGGAGGACCTGCATCTTTAGTTTTTAGTGGGCTAGCATTGGTTGGTATCCACGTATATAGGCTTGCCATGGCATTGACTCGTCGACACGCAGCAAGTCCATCCTTGGATGCTCGACCGCCCCGTCCATGGGGCGGACGGTCGTCTCGCCAATCACCATTGCTCACCTTTTGGGCACTAGTGTAACCAGTCTGTATGAAGGAGATACCTAGCAAGCTTTGGGACAAAACCTTGTTAGATAATTCACCCTTATGAGCCAGATTCGGATTAGCTATTCTATTAGTAATGCTTCGTTTGGCTACAAACTAATCAATGCTCGATATAACCAGTCGGAATAGGCATAACAGGGACATGAATCAGTTCTCTAGAGATTTGATTCATCTTAAGGGAAAAAACCGCCCCAGAATAGCCGTAAATGGGGCGCTAGAGCGGGTTTTAGCGGTTGGCGTGAATCAGTCTGGTGTAGAGTGATTCACGGGCACGATTTATAGGCAAATTGACCATTATAACACTGGACTAAGTCGTGAATTAGTTAGCTTTTTTCAACACAATTTATGTAAGTCAGAAGCAATGAGCTCCCAAGTTTCAAATACATAGTTCAAGTTATTACCAGCCAAAGACAACTGATTTTTGTCAAATGTATACATTTCCACATGATAGTCTTCAGATCGGCCTTGAACTTTGCCTATGCTCATTTTATCGGCATCATAATTTTCAATCACACCATGGGCACATATATCTCTAACTTGTGATGTACCTTTTGTCAGTCGAATTATCTCATCGAGGTCTGATATACAAGATATATCCTTTGGTAAATTTTCTTTTATATAGTTTAATTTGTCAGCCAACTTCATTAGCTTTTTGCCATTACTTTTGGTTGACTTGATAATAACTACGCACTCATCAATTTTTCTCTCCACACTTGACCACATAACTGTAATTAAACCAATAACACACAACCATGGTTCTAACATTTCTTTATTTTCTTCTAAGCTAAATGCAGAACTCATAAACACTCACTTTAATATTGGGTGATTTGCCAGCTGATTTTTGGAAAATTTAGTTACGAAAACAATGATTTTTGACCAATATAATACAAGATGATTTCTCATGCCCTTTAACGCCGAAATCAGATTTTACATCGTACAATATATTTTAGCTCCTCATGGTAATGGCACTTATAATGACCCCTATAAATGTTATTACAGCAATAAATAATGTAATTTTTTTTGAACTATTATTTATACGAAAATTATCTATTTCACGTTGTTCTTTTCTTCCTATAGCAGCATCCTCCATACTTGAAAGCCATTGTTCAACAAATAGTTTTTCATAGTCTTTATAACTACTACATTCCAACTTTTTTTTTACTAAAGAATACCCTTCAGCCTTTAACTGCTCAAAAAAAGAACGTTTAAATTCCTTAATAGCTTCCTCTTCTACACTTGTATCTTTTATGGAAATATATCCATTTTTAATTCTTCTTAGGATTCCTGGCTGTATCTTTAAAGCCATCCACTGACGAATATCTAGCGGATTTTCACCATCATTAATGGTGATTTTTCCCTCTGACGTTTCTACTTCAGTGTCCGCTGGTGCTTTATGAATTATAGTAACCATCATCAAATGCCATCCTAAATATTTAAGTTTCTATTTTCGAAGCATACCTCAAAAAAGATTCCACCACAAACATTAACACATATAAGGCATTGAATAATAACAATAAAACGATAATGTGTTTTCGCTTCTCTTGGCGCGTATTCATTAGGGCCAATATTGCTGGAAGATTAAATCTAAGTTCAGGTGTGATTAAAGTGGTTTCTAGATATAGCATTAGCCTAGCTATGCAGAATGCCGCAGAACATTTGTCTTAAGTGATTTTGGAGCAAAAATTGGTTAGCCCGACGCTCATGAAAAATGATCGCGTTCACGCGTGAACCAGACTAGACAAGTCTGATTCAGTGCAATGATTTTTGTAATCCCTCATGGTCAGGTCTTACTTTTGGGTGCCCATTACTTTATGTATCTCAAATTATCAGACAGCAAAGAGCTGACCTTCGAACCGTGGCAAGCTTTGGGGCAATAGCTTTTTAGCTGAACGAGCAGCGATAGGGTTAGTGAGGATTGGCATTGTTGCAACTGTGACCGTTAGCGGCAGAGCTGCTCTTTCATATTCGTATGATCGCGGCATCTCCACTTCTGTGTGCTATTGAAAGATGGGGGGCTTTATATTTCTCTCTTTATTTCTTCGGTGTATTTTCTGTATTTCCTTTTCAATAAAAAGTATTACTTTTATGCCGTTTAATACCTAGGTAAAAATTTTTATCGTATTATCCCATCACTATTTCTCTATCTATCTAGTTGGTTCGCGAAAGCTAGATTCCCCACAGAAAAGGATTTTTATGGGACATAAGACGTTATTGAGTGCTATATTTTTGACCGCGACCTGCGGTATCGCCACTTTTGCGGTGAATGCTGAATCGCTGTTTACTCCCTTCCCTGACTCCAAATCTCCTGAAGAAAAGCGTATCCACTTTACGCCCTTTGAGCTCATCACCGCAGTGAATGGTGACAAATTCACCGCGTTGCCAGTGTCTGGGCGGTTGACCCGACAAAGCGTTGAGCTTCCCGAGAGTTATAGTCCTGAGCATGTTATCAATAATTATTTGGCACAGCTAAAAAAGCTGAATGCTGAAGTGTTATTTAGTTGTCAGGCCGTCACCTGCGGTGATGGTCAAGCCATGCAAACTCAGCTAAAGCCGCTTAAAAGCGTGAATGCCGACTATCACAGTGCTTACGTGGCGGCAAAACTGAAAGGTACTCGCGGTGAGGTTTACACCAGTATCTATGTCGTCAATCGCGAGGACAGATATACCTATCTGCAAGTCGATATCCTCGACGCTATTCCTGAGCCGCTGGACTTAATCCAAGCGAATAGTGACTTTTTACAGCAGGCGCCGAAGAACATTGAGATTAAAGATAGGCGTAGTGACGATGCTCAAGGCTCGACAGACCATCCTTTGCTGGGACGTATGCCCGGCAGTTATATTACAAGTTACAAACAAACTAACTTTACCCAAGTGCCTGTATTAGTGGGGATCTCGGGCGCAAATTATCAAACCAAATCGCTGGACGCCAAGCTTACCCAAATAAGTTATCAGATGCCTGAAAGCTATTCGTTGTTTGAAATCAACAGCAATTATGCCGCAGCCGCACAAAAGCTGGCAGCAGAGCGGGTATTCCATTGCAAAGGCACGGCTTGCGGCGACGATGATAGCCTGATTAATGCCATCAAATTAATCAAGGACGATAAAGAGGACGAATGGCAGGAGTATCAGCTGTTTAAGCTTAGTCACGCAAAGGGCGATGTTTACTTCGATATCTATTCCCAAGGATATTTCGATGGCACACCTGCCGATACTACCCTCAGGGTAATGGAACTCTCTACTCTGAAGGATGATCGAGTGGCGATTGACCTCAATGCTTTGACCGATGCGATTAGCCAAACTGGCAAGGCGACGTTGGAGGGATTGCTGTTTGATTATGACAGTGAGCGTATGTTGCCTGAGTCCAAACCTGTACTCGACGTACTCGCAAGCTATCTTAAGCAGCATCCGGCACTGAGTTTCTATGTGGTCGGACATACCGATGACAAGGGCGAGCGGAGTTACAATCAAAGCCTGTCGGAGCGCCGCGCCGCAGCTGTGATTAAGCAGTTGAGTGACGGGTTTCAAATTCCGTCGGCCCAATTAACCGCCCACGGTAACGGGGAATATAGCCCTGTCGCCAGCAATACTAATGACGCCGGACAAAAACTGAATCGCAGAGTGGAGTTAGTACTTCGTTCCGATAAAAAGTAGCTCATATTAATAAGCTTGAAAGGGGAGCTTAGTTTTATAGAAACGCCTGAGTCATCTCAGGCGTTTCTATCTTCATTGGAGTTCATTGGAAGATATTGTTCGCGCGGGCATTTGTCTAAAATTGAGGTTAGTAGCTTGAGTGTATTCACCACTTGTCTTTCTCTAAATTGTCACTGCGGCTTTAAGCACTGCAACTTCCTTTGGGGTGAGTGGCCGCATCGCTCCTTCGGCTAAGGATTTTAGCGTTAATGTCATTAATGTGACGCGCTGTAAGTCAATCACCTTATAGCCTAAGGCGCTGGACATACGCCGAATTTGTCGATTTAGTCCCTGAGTCAGCACGATTTCAAAGCTGTCCGAACTGAGACGGCGGACTTGGCAGGGCAGGGTTTGTAGGTCTTTATAACGTACTCCACTGGCCATTTGTTCAACAAACTCATCAGTGAATGGCCGGTTGAGGCGCACATGGTAGGTTTTGCTGTGGGCAAAACTGGGGTGCATGAGTTTATGGGTCAGCTCACCATCATTAGTTAACAGCAGTAGGCCGCGGGAATCTTTATCGAGCCTGCCGACGGGATAGAGTCTTGGCGCTTTGGGAAGCAAGTGTACAAGACTCGTTTCATCCTGCTCCAGCAGGCGGCAATCTGTACCTACGGCTTTGTTCAATATCCAGTAGGCGAGGGTTTCGGTTTTTGTGATGGGTGCGCCATCAAGCTCAATACTGTCGAGGCAGTTTAATGACTCGTCCAAACGGATGGGATCTGTGTGGCGGGCGATATGGCCATTGAGTGTAATGCGTCCGGCCTCAATTAAACGGCAGGCTTCACGGCGTGAGCCAATGCCACATTGGGCGAGGTATTTTGCGAGGCGCATATCAATCCAAGGTTGATGAATTTAAACATAAAAAAAGGAGCCGAATTCGGCTCCTTCAATTGTACTTATCAGCATCTTAATTAGCTATTTCAACCTGCTGTTTAACACGCGATAAATACAGTGCGACTTATTAATGACGTTTACGGAAAATCACAATCGCAACGGCTACTACGGCTAAAATCATACAGTACCAAGCGTGTGATACCGCAGCCAATGGGGTGATGCTAAAGGTCGATGCGATCAGTAGGGCTTGTGCGCCATACGGGATCAAACCTTGGATAATACAGGCGAAAATATCGAGGACGCTGGCGGCACGTTTGGGGCTCACGCCATGTTTCTCGGCTAAGTCTTTGGCAATATCACCGGTCACAACGATAGAAACCGTGTTGTTAGCCACACAAGTGTTAGTCACTGCGACTATGCCAGCCATCCCCAGTTCTGCGGCGCGGCATGATGCTTCACCTTGTGCCTTTGAAAAACGCGTGATCAGCTTTTCAATCTGTTTGCTCACAAAGGCAAGACCACCTTGTTGCTGCATAAGTGCCGCTAAACCACCGACCAGCATAGACAGAATGAAAATCTCCTGCATATTGCTAAAGCCAGCATAAATATCTTTACCAAATTGGATCACGCCGTAATCCATAGTAAACAGACCCGTAGCGCCTGCTAATAAGATACCTAAGGTTAAGACCACAAATACGTTCAGACCCGCCACAGCTAAGATCAAAATGGTCAGATAAGGAATGACCTTAATGAGATCGATGTTCTGCGTCGCTAATTCCGCTTGGCCTTGGCCTGCAAATACAAAGGCTAACAAGGTAAGCAGTGATGCTGGGATAGCGAAAATCAGGTTTTCACGGAATTTATCTTTCATATCACACCCTTGAGTACGGGTGGCTGCAATCGTGGTATCTGAAATAATCGATAAGTTGTCACCGAATAGTGCACCAGACATTACCGCACCTGCCATCAGGGCGTAGTCGATTTGCGCTTGGTCGGCCACGCCGAGGGCGATGGGGGCGACAGCAGCTATGGTGCCCATTGAAGTCCCCATGGCTGTTGCTATAAAGGCCGCAATCACAAAGAAACCGGGTAACAACAAGTTTGATGGGATCAGTGATAAACCCAGAGCAACGGTGGCATCGACGCCGCCTGTGGCTTTAGCGACCGCCGCAAAGGCGCCTGCTAATAGATAAATCAAACACATCGCAATAATGTTGCTGTGACCAATACCGCCAATAAAGGTATCAATCGATTGATTCAATTTCTGCTTTGATAAAATCAACGCCAGAATAATCGCAGGTAAAATGGCGATAACGCTCGGTAATTGATAGAAGGCGAAGTCGACACCTTGGCTTTGGAAATACACACCCGCGCCAATGAAAAGACCAAGGAAAACAAATAATGGCAACAGGGCAATGAAAGATGCCGGACTGTGCTGTGTTGCTGGTTTTGGATTGCTCAAATGTTATCTCTCTTTCGCTTAGAGTTCTTTCCGCTGGATCCTTAGCAGTCAAACTCGCTTAAATTTAGTGTCGCTTCGGCATCGTATCTTAGCAACTTGAGGCAAAGCATATTTGATCCCCGCCAACCTGTCAATTTAGACGTCTAGATGTTTTTACTTCCGTTGTGATCGCTAGGTTATTAATAGGTTGTATAAGATGAAGATCAGTCTACATTTGAATTTATAATCAATGTGTTATCAGTTTGCATTCAGGTTAAGTTAGCGGGTTTTTATCTGATTTAGAGTGTATTGCGACTGAATGGAATAGCGTAAAATTTAAACTGTGGCCCGGGGTGATGGGATAAGTTGGCTATTTATCGCCCCATTGAGCTTGAGTCATTGATGGGTAAGTCAGCATAAATAACGTAAATGATGAGTGGCATTAATCAATAGGGCTCATTTGAGGACGTATTGACTGAGTTCGCTTGTACAGCGTTGCCATAGCAATGGCACGTCAAATAACTTTAACAAAGCCTTAATAAGCAATCTATTGTTTTTAAATGTAAAACGGTGTTAACCATCTAAAATCCCCATAAAAAATAATGATAACAATTTGTATTGAAGTAGAGACTTTACTAGAATCCGCACAAATTATGTTAATTCCTCTTAGTGCTTTGTTTAAATTTAACTGGATGAAGCGTTTATTGCTGATCCCTCAGATCTTACTACCACAGTAGGTATTATCATGATACGTCGCGCTAAGCCATTACTCGGGACGCTGGTGGAAATCGCTGCCGAGTCACTGCCACATCAAGGCGGTGAGGCACAACTTAAAGATAAAGCCTTGGAAACTGCTATAAGCGCGGCTTTTTCGCGTGTGACGCATATTGGTCGGTTACTGAGTTTTCATCAGCAAGACAGTGAGTTAAATCAACTAAATCGCCAGCCGGGGACATGGATTCGTGTAAGCCAAGACAGTTTACGAGTGCTCAAGTTAGCTAAGTGGCTAGGCAAGGCGAGCAACAACTTGTTCAATTGTACCGTCGGCGGGGAAATGATGTCCCGCGGCGCTTTGCCTGCCTATCTTGGTATGCCTTTGTTATTGCAAGGCGAGTGGCAAGATATTGAAATAAAAGATAATCAAGTGCGATTAGCTAGACCACTCATTTTGACCTTAGATGGCATAGCCAAAGGTTATGCGGTCGATATGGCGGTGAGTGAGCTGCGCCGTGCGGGTGTCGGCGGTGGTTGGGTGAATGCCGGTGGCGATTTAAAAGTCTTTGGCAGTGCCTCTTTAAATGTGCTCTGCCGTGGCCCATTGGGATTGAGCCAAAAGATCTGCGTGAGCAATATGGCGCTGGCGAGTTCGCGAGTGTCACAAACTTTAAGCCATGATTATCCGGCGTTATTACTGCCAACGGGCAATGTTACTGATGTGAATATCGATACTGAACGTGAACGTATTGTCAGTGTGAGTGCGCCCTTTGCTTGGCGCGCCGATGCGTTGACTAAGGTTGCGGGTTACCTAAGCTCTGACTCCGCCGCTGACAAAATTGCTCACTTAGGTGGTCGATTAGTCAGTTTTGATTGATGTATCTTTTGGTTGTTTTTTGCCAGTGTTTTTAATTATAAATTAAACAGTTACCGTAAGTTAGTATTAAAGGTTCGTACCGTTATTCGCGTTTTTATTGGGTGAAGCTATATCACTTGGGCTTGGTATCGTTATGGGCCTAGTATTGTTACAGTTATTCGTAAGATGCATACGGCAGTGGCGCTTGTGTTATTTTCAGGCTTTGTTTCGCATGATTCCTATTAAATTATTTCTATTAAAAAGAGTGCCTTATTGGGCACTCTTTTCGTTTTAGCTGTTTGTTGCTAGTGGCTTGTCATTAACCGCTTGTCGCTAACTATGTGTCGTTAGCAATCAGTCAGTTTAGGCGACTTTAAATCGCGCCACTTCTTTTTGTAGGTTACTGCAAATAGCCTTAGTGTTGACGACGATTTGTTGGGTCTCTTGAATGACTAAGTTGCAGTATCTTGTTTTATCGGATAATTCAGTCAAGTTACGGTTAATTTCTTCGGTTACATGGGTCTGTTCTTCGGTCGCCGTTGCCGTTTGAGTGGACATCTCACTGACCTTAGAGGTGGAGTTTAGGATTTCATCCAATGCATCTTGGGTTTGGCTGGCGAGGGTGACGGTTGATGTGGTCAGGCTGGCGCCCGATTCAATGCTTTTAACTGCATCATTTACGCCGCGTTGTAACTCTTCAATCATACGCTGAATATCTTGGGTCGAGGTTTCGGTGCGACTCGCCAGTGTACGCACTTCGTCGGCGACCACGGCAAAGCCGCGGCCCTGTTCGCCAGCGCGCGCCGCTTCAATGGCCGCGTTAAGGGCGAGTAGGTTAGTTTGCTCGGCAATAGAGCGGATCACATCGAGCACTGAGGCAATATTGGCTGAATTGACTGAGAGCTTTTCGATAACCGTTACGGCATTCTTAACCGATTCAGACAGTTGCTGAATATGATTAACGGACTGGGATAGGATATTTTTGCCTTCCACCGTTTGGTCGTTCACCTTAGTGATTTCGGTCGCCGTGTGCAGGGCATTGCTGGCGACTTCTCTTACGGCCGCACTCATTTCATTGACTGCTGTGACTATGGTATCCACAAACTGCTCTTGTTCATGGCTGATGTTGATTGTGGTGGTGGACTTAGTCGCAAGGCTTTCAACGGTGTGGCTTACATCCTTGGTTTGACCAATAATCGAGATAACCATCTGCTGCAGTTGTTCTACAAACAAGTTAAAGGCATGGGCAAGCTCACCGATTTCATCCTGTCGTTTGATGGGGATCCGCTGAGTTAAGTTACCGTCACCATCAACAATGTCATTGATCCTGCTGGTGATATCTTTAATAGCATTAACGATGATTTTAGGACCGAAGTAGGCAATCAACAGGGCGACTATGGCCACTAAGCTGGCTATGGTGAGGGATATTTGGGTTTGGGTGGTTGCCTGTTCAGTTGCTTGTAAGTCCAGCTCTTTTACGCGGTTATCGGCCGCTTCCCCAGCCGCATTGTAGATGCTTCTTAAGGCCTTAAACTCTTGCTTGGATTTGGTCTCGTGAAGCTGTTTCGCCCGCGCAAAGTCGTTACTTTTGACTGCGTTAATGACTTCAGATGAGGCTTGATACCAAAGGGAAAATTGCGCTTCAAAGCCATTGGTGGATTGCAGTACGAGCAGGTGATCTTTAAGGATTTTTTTAAACTCGCCCATTCTGTCACGGGCTTGGTCGACGTTTTCTTGCCAGTTATCAATTTCACTCTTGCGATTCTCGGCTGATAATTCTTCCCTCAATAACACTTCTTCACTGAGCTGTGCTTGGTAAAGATCGCGGTCTGCATTGAGAATTGCCGAAATCGCAGGATTAAATAACTGACTGAACTCTTGCATCTGCTTTACCGTCGCACGGCTTTGCATGGCGTCTGTGACGGCCATAACAATGAGCGCTGTCGCCATAATGGCAAACATCAACGAAAACTTAACGCGAATACTGTTAAACATAGGAACATCTCCATTAATAACTTAATAAATAGCTTAGCCGTTATTTATGAAATTGCTTTTACATGCAGTAAATTGCGGTGGGATTCAGTGCGAAGTTTTGTGCCCATTTAAAGAAGATGAATCGCCCCGACTTTGCAGCCAGGGCTTTGATATTTTAGCTTATGTTATTCGGGGCAAGCTAAGGTGGGTATGGCTTTTGGCTTAGGCTTTATCTGCACTAGCATGACGCCCATGATGACCATAGAGCCGCCAATGTAATGATAAATGGCCAAGGTTTCATCTAGAATAATGGTCGCCAGTATCGCCGCAATAATCGGCATTAAATTAAAGAACACGCTGGTGCGATCGGCGCCGAGTTTGCTGATGCCATTGATCCAAGCCCACGGTGCGAGCAGCGAGGCCGCAACTGCCGCATACAGTATCAGTGGTGCCGATTGCGTGCTGATCGCCATACTCGGGCTACTGAACAGCAGCGGTGTCAGCATAAATACAGCTATGAGTCCTTGAATATAAACCGATTCCCAAGTGGGTAGTGGTAATTGCCAGCGTTTCAGTAATACACCATAGAGTGCATATACAAAGGCGCTGATCAGCAATAACAAATCACCTTGGGTGACGCCGATGGCAAGATTCATCATATCGCCGTAGCTCAACATAAAAATTAAGCCAACGAGGGAGATCAGCGTGCCACCAAAGGTTAATGGCGACAGCTTCTGCTTGAGTAAGGGCACGGCTAAAAACAGGCTGATCATGGGCACGAGTGAGGTGATCAATGCCATATTCGTCGCCGTGGTGGTGGCCGCCGCAAAATAAGCCAGACTCTGGTTGAGCACCATACCTAGCATGGCCAAAGTCGCGAATTTAGGTAACAGCGGCAGTATCATTTGGCGCTTTTGCCACACACGACCCGCGACAAAGGGCGTTAATAGCAACATAGCGAAAAACCAACGGTAAAACGCTATGGCTTCAGGATCGATAATCCCAAATGAGAGTTTGTTAACTATCGAGTTACCTGCCCAAATTAATACGGCCAACAGGGGAAACAAATACAACATGATCTTGCCTTTCGATACTGGCTTACGTGGCTGGGCATGAATGACTGAACATAAGCGACTGAGTCTACATGGCTAACTCTAAATGACTGAGCATGAGTGACTTAGAATTAGTGACTGAGAATGAGAAATTCTGCTTATGACCTAGCACTTATGCATCCAGATAATAATTGCTGGCAATTATCCATGGTCGGTTATGATATAGATATCGCTTATCAGACAAGGTCAGTTCCCCGGCGGACAGAGTGCTATGGGATAGTAAAATCGCTTGAGCGCGATTAAACCAGTGCTATTAAATCAGGATTGCTTGAGAGCTATTAAACCAGTTGAGCACTATTAAACGAGAGAATGTATTGAGCTAGAAGGCTTTGAGGACAGACAAAATGCGTACGGTTTACCATCCCCTCACGGCAGAGCAAGGGCCAGTTGCGGATATCTTCTTTAACTATGAAGCTTTCCTGCCTAATACGGTGACGCCTAAGCATCAACACTCATGGGGACAATTGCAGTTAATCAGCGGTGGCATCATGGAATTACATGCCGCTGGGCAACGGTTTTTATCGCCGTCGCAATATGCGATTTGGGTTCCTGCGGGGATAGAGCATGAAAGTTATACTCGGCGCAGTATCCATTATTGTTCGATGAATATCGTTGCCGAGCGAGCTGCGGCGTTTCCCCTAGAGACCTGTTTGTTAGCTGTGACTCCTATTGCCCAATCGATCGTTAACGATCTGCGAGAGCGGCAAGTTCGAGTGGCAAACTCGGCGGCGGATAAGCGCCTCGTTGAGGTTTTGCTCGATCAGCTCACTATCGGCCAAGCCCTGCCGCAATTTTTGCCCACAGTTTCAGATAAACTGTTACAGCCGCTGTTGCTGGCACTCGAAGCCGATCCCGCAAGTCCTAAGACCTTTAAATCTTGGGCAAGTGAATTACATACCACAGAGCGTACCTTAGCCCGTCGTTGCCAAGAAGCGCTGGGGATGAGTTTTACCGAGTTAAGGCAAAGGCATAAGTTTATCTATTCATTACAATTGCTGCGTCAGGGACTGGCTATAAAAGAGGTGGCATTAACGCTCGGCTACAACCAAACCTCACCTTATATCGTGATGTTTAAAAAGTATGCCCAGTGCTCGCCAGAGCAGTATCGCCGTCGATTGTGATGGCGCATAGGTTTGTGTTGCAAAATGACAGTGTGTTAAGTCGAACGCTAGTCGGTGTTGTGAAGCGATAAGCTGATAAAACCGAGAAATAAAATAGGGTGCCAAAGCATTTAGCACCCTATTCTCGGCCTATTTAAAGAGAGGATTTAAGGGATTTTTACATTGTTGGATAAATTAGTCGGATGCTTTTTGGCGGTTCCGTTTATCCTGACGCTTCTCTTTTAAGGTTTTCATTGGCGATTTTTTGTTTTTTTCTTTACTCATAGATATGGCGTTGTTGCACAAATCAGTGAACTAATCGGTGTTGCCATGATCAGATCTCCTGACTCACCTTCAGGACGGCAACATGGGCAAATCAATACGTAAAATCGTTAATTGGAAGCAATACAACCAAGCGTTAGTGAACCGTGGTTCGCTCACCTTCTGGGTGGATGAAGCTGCAGTAAAAGCGTGGTACTGCCATGAGCATCATGGCGGGCGTGGACGCGGGTTTAGCTATAGTGATGTGGCGATTGAAACCGCGTTGATGGTCAAAGGCATCTTTAATTTATCGTTGCGTGCGCTAGAAGGCTTTCTCAACTCATTATTTACATTGATGAATGTTCCACTAACATCACCTGATTACACCTCTATCAGTAAACGCGCTAAGACAATCAATATCAAGTACCGCAACCCCAGTCGCGGACCGATAACGCATGTGGTTGTCGATGCCACGGGCCTGAAAGTGTTTGGTGAAGGGGAATGGAAAACGCGCAAGCATGGCAGCGAAAAACGCCGCACATGGCGCAAGTTGCACTTAGCCATAGATGCAAGCACTCACGAAGTCGTTGCAGCTGAAGTCAGTCTTGTGTCAGTAGGCGATAATGAAGTATTGCCGACCTTGCTCAATCCTTTACGGCGAAAGATAACGCAGGTATCGGCAGATGGGGCTTATGATACAAAGGGTTGTTATCAATTACTGCGACGTAAAGGCTGTAAAGCTACCATCCCACCGCGCTCAAATGCGGGGTTATGGGAAAAGGGGCATCCACGTAATGAAGCGGTAGAAGCACTGAAAGCGGGTCAGCTGAAACAATGGAAAATCGATAACGGCTATCACCAGCGCTCTCTAGCAGAGACCGCCATGGGCCGATATAAACAGTTGAATAGTCCAATGCTAAGTTTACGTGATTACAATGGGCAAGTTGCAGAGGCGTTGGCTGGTGTGAAGGCGATGAACAAAGTCATTAGACTGGGTATGCCCGTTCGCCAGCAAGTTGCTTAATCGGCAGAAGTCTTGGAACGATTACGTTCTATGAAATGATTTAATCAACAACGCCCATAGATATAGACTCCAAAGTGAAGGTCACTATCCGAATCCGCGCCGCAATTCGGTTTCGATAGTTGGGCTCAATTTTTATTTCAGGCTTAAATTGAGTCGGTTTATTTATAAAGGACACATAAAAATGAATTTAACGATTGAGGCGCCGAACCTAAACCTCTTAACCCTTTTGCTGTTTTACCTTAAAGCGCTGCCATGACTTAGTGTAAATAGTGGCAAAAGGCGTTAATTACGGTGTCAAATTCATTTAATAGCTGTCTTTAATAAATAACGCGGCCAGTTAATGACTTCAAAATAACATTCCTTCTTATTGTATTCTGTTGAAAATACCGCTAGAAGCCGCCGCTAATAGCGAGTTGAAGCATGTTGTCACGGAGTTGAACACACTTTATCTTTAAAATACGTCATCTAAAAATGGCTTAACACTTGAACGAACTTCGGAGTTGAATTCGGGCATAAGCTGCTAAATGGCCATTAAAAATAACGCTACTTGAATCAGCTGGCTACTTAGCTTTTTTAGGTTTTTTCGCTAGGCTGACATCTTTAATCATAAATAGCACCGGCTTGCCTAAAATACTCACTTCAGCCAGTTCGCCCTTTGACCGCCCAAGTAAGCTGACGCCTAAATCGGATATAACAGAGAAGCGTCCTGCACTGGGTTTGTGCTTTGGTGGATACACGAGTTCAATTTGATACTCTTGCTGATCCTGCAGATTAACTAAGCGGATCTCGCGCCCTACAGTCACTTTATCATTCGCCGTATCATGCTTGAGCTGCTCAAGCTTGCTAATCACCCCAGCCAAAGCTGTTGGGCGCAGGGAGGCATTAAAACTGTTCTGTAAATAATAGGTTTCGGTTTTTAGAATAAAATTCTGAAATAGACCGCTAAAAAATGAATATGTCATTCCTGCCTCTGAAATAACCAAGTAAAAGTACAAGCAAAGAATTTTAAAAGAGTGATAACTGTATTCAGTGCTTATTTAACAAGAGTATTAAAGTTCTGCCGAGCGCGAGTGACGCTCGGCTTAGACTGGGAATTTGAGAGAGAAACGGAATGATTTAGCCAAACAGCACGTTGAGCTAAGAGTGCTAGCTAATACATGGGAAAATAGTGATGAAAATGCAGTGACAAACATAGTTTTACATCTCCAGTCAAAAAGTGTGTGCGATGAATTGCTTTTTTAATCGTTCAATATGGCGAATAACTTAAACTTAAAGTGTTAACTAAATAAGCCATGTTTACTTGCTTGATACCATAGGCCAAGTGAAAAAATAATGCAAGCCTAACCAAGTTTATATTGCTGAGTATACTTATCTACAGTAAATGTTTTACTTAACACTAAATTAACTATTTTGATGTTAACGCTAACCTTAGTCAATTTAATCCTGGCACGCGTAAAATAAATCGAGCACTGTGAGCTTAGCGATAAAATACGCATTAAGTAAATAGCACACTAATTAACTCAAATAGCTCACTAAAATAGCTGACTCAAATAATGCACTCACTCACAATGTACGCTCGAATAATACCTTAGCTCGGTGATTGTGATGCTTAAGTATATTTTAACGCTATGCTATGCAAGCTAACTGAATTAAGCCTTAATATTCGCTTTTAAAGTTGTAAAGTACTGAGTATCCACTTAGGTGGTTAATTCCGCACCTTTCAACAGTATTTTAATGCACATGGAGACGAGGAACAGGCAGCTGACGCTCGTGCACCAAATGAGCACTAACCAGCCGAGTCGATAGCTGAGAGATTTAGTTGGGGTCGTCATGTTTATCTCCTAGGTGTTCGCCAGTGTTTCAATTCAACCTGTGTCTGAATTGAACCAGTGTTTGAATTGAAGTCTTAATCGAATTTATTGCCTAAAGTGAACTCGCCGTTTAAATAGAGTCCGCTGCCTAGGCCGAGTCGCTTCGGCAGCATTTTGAGGTCATGTTTTACCAGAACAATCGTTAGTGATAGCCTGCATCTTTAGTGACTTTGCCGCGGAACACGTAGTAGCTCCAAAAGGTGTAAACCAAAATCAGCGGGATGATCATCAGCGCGCCGACGAGCATAAAGCTCAAGCTGCTATCGGGTGCTGCCGCCTGCCAAAGGCTGATATTGGGGGGAATAATGTGTGGCCAAATACTGATCCCTAGTCCACTAAAACCTAAAAAAACTAGGCATAAGGTGAGTAGAAATGGCTGATAGTTATCATCGCGGCGCAAGGATTTCATCAAGGCCCAGCCACAGGCTAATACCAGTATGGGCACTGGGGCGAAATAGAATAAATTCGGCAAACTAAACCAGCGCAGGGCAATATTAGGTTGCACAAAAGGCGTCCATAAACTGACTAAACCTATGGTCATAAGTAAGCATAAGGTCAGTGCTCTGCCGAGTTGTTGCATGGTCGTTTTAAGCTCGCCTTGGCATTTTTTTACCAGCCAAGTCGCGCCTAGCAAAGCATAGGCCAGCATAAGGCCAAATCCACAGAAGAGTGAGAAGGGCGTTAACCAATCGAAACTTCCTCCGCTAAATTGCTGCTCGCTGACCGAAATGCCTGAGATAAACGCCCCCAGTACTACGCCCTGTGAAAACGTGGCCGTGATAGATCCGAACATAAAAGCTTTATCCCAAAAGGGTTTAGCTTCTGCGCCCGACTTAAATCTAAACTCAAATGCCACGCCGCGAAAAATCAGTGCCAGCAGCATGATGAGCAGCGGTATGGTCAGTGCTTCGAGCACTATGGCATAGGCGAGGGGAAAGGCACCGAGCAGGCTGGCGCCGCCGAGCACTAACCAGGTTTCGTTACCATCCCAAACGGGGGCGACGGTATTAACCATAATGTCCCTGTCGTCCTCGTCGTGAATAAAGGGAAACAGTATGCCTATGCCGAGATCAAAGCCATCCATCACTATATACATTAAGGTGGCAAAAATGATGATCCCGAACCAAATCAAGGGTAGATCGAATTCCATGGTGAGCCCTTAAATATGTTTAAGATTGAATAAGTAAAACTAGATTTATTTACTTTAAAATTAATAACTTTTCGCCGCGATATCTGGCCCTTTGCGGATGAGTCGCATCATATAGCTATAACCCACGCCGAAGATGCCGCAGTAACTGACGATGAAAATCCCTAGGCTGATACTCAGGTGGGTAACGCTGTGGGAAGACACGGCATCCTGAGTGCGCATCAATCCTTGGATCACCCAAGGCTGGCGGCCAAGTTCAGTCGTGAACCAGCCTGCCAGTGTCGCGAGCAGTCCGGCTGGGCCGAGCAGCAACACAAAACGCAGAAAGTGTTTATTGCTGTAGAGTTTGTCTTTGTGTCTGAGATAAGCGCTCCACAGTCCGGCAAAAATCATCAATAGGCCTAAGCCGACCATGACCCTAAAACTCCAAAACACTAACAACACATTGGGTCTGTCCTCGGCGGGATACTCAGTCAAGGCTGGTACTTGCTTGCTTAAATCGTGCTTTAAAATCAGGCTCGCCAGCCCTGGGATTTCGAGGCTGAAGTGGTTTTTCTCTGCGTCCATGTCAGGAATGGCAAACAAGATCAGCGGTGTGGGTTTATCGCCCTCATTACGCCAATGGCCTTCCATCGCCGCTACTTTTACAGGTTGATATTCAAGGGTATTTAAACCATGGAAATCACCAATCACAGCTTGCAGCGGCGCGACAATTAACGCCATCCACATCGCCATAGACAACATCTTACGGATTGCTGGCGTGTCGTTACCTTTGAGTAAATGCCACGCCGCCGATGCGCCCACAAAGAAAGCCGACGAAATAAACGCCGCCACTGTCATATGGGCTAAACGATAGGGAAATGAAGGGTTAAACACTATCTGAAACCAATCCACTGGAATGACGCGATTGTTTACAATTTCAAAACCTTGGGGCGTCTGCATCCAACTGTTTGAAGCTAAGATCCAGAAGGTCGAGATAATCGTGCCTGTGGCGACCATGCAAGTGGCGAAGAAATGTAGGTTTTTGCCGACCTTCTGCTGACCAAATAGCATGACCCCCAGAAAACCCGCTTCGAGGAAGAAGGCGGTAAGCACTTCATAGGTGAGTAGCGGCCCAGTTACGCTGCCCGCGAAGGCAGAAAATGCGCTCCAATGGGTACCAAATTGGTAGGCCATAACAATGCCAGAGACCACGCCCATGCCGAAGTTAATAGCAAAAATCTTCGACCAAAATTGATAGAGTTGTTGGTACACCTGATTCGCCGTTTTCAACCATAAGCCTTCTAATACCGCTAAATAAGTGGCGAGGCCGATAGTGATGGCGGGGAAAATAATGTGAAAAGAGATAGTAAAAGCGAATTGGATCCTAGCAAGTACAGTGGCATCAAAATCAAACATAATTTCCTCGAGAGATAATAGTCTCGTTACAAAGGCATTCATTAATGCAGTGTCCACTGAACCTAATATTGGCCCAGCGGTGAAAGCTTGTGTGCCATTAGAGCATGGGATAAGCTGGCTATAACAGACACAGAATATATTGATTTGGCTATAACAGATGGCGAAATATGAACAGTTAGCGCAGGAATTAAAGACACGAATAGCCCAAGGCGTCTGGCAGGCGGGGGACAAGTTGCCGTCGCTGCGCCAAACGGTGGCTGATTCGGGTTTGAGTCTGATGACAGTGCTTAATGCCTATCAGCTATTGGAAAGCCAAGGCGTGATTACGGCGCAGGAAAAATCGGGTTATTTAGTGGCGCCGCAGCCAGAAACCTTTCGCTATCCCGACCGTCAGCGGCAGATTTATCTCTCTGATAAAGTGGATATTAACGAGTTCGTCTTCTCTGTTTTACAGGCGTCAAAACAGGCGGGCATAGTGCCCTTTGGCTCAGGTTTTCCCGATCCCAGTTTATTCCCGCAGCAAGCGTTGGCTCGCTCGTTAGTTAAGGTCACTCGGCACATGTCACCGTCTTTTGCTGCCGATAATTTACCGCCGGGGAATGCGGGGCTGCGTAAGGCGATTTCCCAACGTTATGCCAAATTGGGCATGAGCATTTCACCCGATGAAATCATTATTACCTCGGGGGCCATGGAGGCGCTGAACTTGAGTTTAGCGACCCTAACTCAAGCGGGGGATTGGGTAGTCATTGAATCCCCGACCTTTTATGGCGCGATGCAGGCGATTGAGCGGCTTAAACTTAAGGCCATTGCGGTCGTGACGGATCCACAACTGGGGATTGATCTCGAGGCGCTAGCGGAAGTGTTAAAAACCTACCCAGTGAAAGCCTGCTGGTTGATGAGTCAACATCAAAATCCCCTAGGCTGTAGCTTGTCGGATACTAAAAAACAGGTGCTTTATCAGTTACTAAACGAGCATAAGGTCAGTCTGATTGAGGATGATGTTTATCAAGAGCTTTATGTCGGCTCCAGTGCGCCAAGGCCTGTAAAAGCCTTCGATACCGAAGGACGGGTGCTGCACTGTGGCTCATTTTCTAAGTCTTTGATTGCAGGTTATCGTGTCGGCTGGGTGGCGGCGGGACTGCATGCGCCGAAGCTACAGCGCTTGCAAGTTATGTCGACGCTATCGACCAGCGCGCCCATGCAGCTTGCTATCGCCGATTTTATTCAGTCGGCACAATATGAGCGCCATTTGAAGCAGTTACGTAAAAAGTTAGCCGATCGCAAATTGGCCATGTATCAGCTATTGCGCGCGCATCTGCCCGAGTCTGTGGGAGTTAACTTTGCACAAGGCGGCTATTTTCTCTGGTTAGCGCTGCCTGCACACATGGATGCCACACAAATTTATTCTGAGGCGATTGAGCGTGGGATCAGTATTGCTCCCGGAAATCTCTTTAGTAATCAGGTCGAGTTCCGCCATTTTATGCGCTTGAATGCCTCATACGAGTGCTCGCCAGAGATCGTCTCTGCTGTCGTAGCGCTGGCCGAACTTATCCGCAACTATTCGCACTAGCTCATTATGCTAGCTCGTTATATGAGCCTGTTATGTTAGCTTGTTAGGTTAGTCCGCGAGGTTAGCCCGCTTTGTTGTTTGAGGTATGGGGACAGAAGTTAAATGCTGAGGTAAAAAGTTTTAGACTTCCAGATGTCTATCTGTTAGCTTGTTGAGTATGCACAAATCTTGTGCAATCCTTTGGGTTGGATCAAGGACAGCACTCTGTTGAAGGAAGGTTAAATGAAGCTTGAATCACTGGCATTACACTACGGTTATGAGTCAGAAGCGACCACGAAAGCGGCCGCGGTACCTATCTATCAAACCACCTCTTATACCTTCGATGATACCCAGCATGGTGCTGATTTATTTGACTTGAAAGTCGCAGGTAACATTTATACGCGGATCATGAATCCCACGACTAGCGTGCTAGAGCAGCGTCTCGCAGCTATAGAAGGCGGCATAGGTGCACTGGCCGTGGCATCGGGTATGGCGGCGATTACCTATGCTATTCAAGCCTTGACTCAAGTTGGCGATAATATTGTCAGCACCAGTCAGCTTTATGGTGGCACTTACAATCTGTTTGCCCATACGCTGCCGCGCCAAGGCGTAGAAGTGCGTATGGCGGCCTTCGATGATTTTGAAGGCCTCGATGAGCTGATCGACGACAAAACTAAGGCCTTGTTCTGCGAATCGATTGGTAATCCGGCGGGCAATATTGTTGATTTACAACGTTTAGCTGAGATTGCCCATAAGCATGGCGTGCCTTTAATTGTCGATAATACGGTCGCAACCCCAGTGTTATGTCGCCCGTTTGAGCATGGCGCCGATATCGTTATCCACTCTTTAACCAAATACATTGGTGGCCATGGCACAACGATTGGCGGGGTGATTATCGATTCAGGCAAGTTTGATTGGGTCGCGAATAAGGAAAGATTTGCCTTACTCAACCAAGCCGATCCTTCTTACCATGGCGTGGTTTATACCGAAGCCTTTGGCCCTGCGGCGTTTATTGGTCGCTGCCGCGTGGTACCGCTACGTAATACTGGCGCCGCGCTTTCACCGCACAGCGCATTCTTACTGTTGCAAGGCCTTGAAACCTTAAGCCTTAGAATGGAGCGCCATTGCTCGAACGCGCTAGCATTAGCCGAATATTTGGTGTTGCATCCGGCGGTGAGTTGGGTGAACTACGGCGCGTTGCCAAGCAGCCCTTATCAGGATAATTGCCACAAGATCACTGGCGGAAAAGCCTCTGGGATCATTAGCTTTGGGATTAAAGCGGCCACGCCTGAAGAAGGTAAAATTGCCGGTGGACGTTTTATCGATGCGCTGCAGATGATCCTGCGTTTAGTGAACATCGGCGATGCGAAATCCTTAGCCTGTCACCCTGCGAGTACCACGCACAGACAGCTCGATGCCGATGAACTGGCAAGGGCGGGCGTGTCAGAAGATCTTATCCGTATCTCGGTTGGGATTGAGCATATCGACGACATCATTAACGATGTGGCGCAGGCGCTCGATAAGGCACTGGTTAGCAAGTAGTTCTTATTAAGTAGCCCATGTCGAATAGCTGATACCCCATCGATTTATTAAATCATTAACAGTAAAAAGCCGCCATCGATTCAATTCGATGGCGGTTTTTTTAGTGCTTTAAAAACGATGTTAATCTTGCTGCAATCGATTTCTCGCCTTCTGATAGAAGTAAGACACTGTCAGCAAAATAACCCCGATCAGCATAAAAGCAATGACCTTTTGCACTAGCTCGAAGGACGCCATATCCAGTAATAGCACCTTGAGCGTCGATAGGATAAATAGCCCTGCGGCGAGGCGGATCATATCGGCATTTTGTGGTTTTAAGCTGATAAACATCAACACACTGCCATGGATAACTAATAAAATCGCGCTGAGTGGGGCGGCAATCATGTTATCGAAACTATAACTCCACATGAAGTAACTCAAGGCAAGTAACAGATGCCAACCCCACTTAAGTCCTTGTAATGGCATGATACGTCTATGCAAGCGTATTGCTGCGCCGTGCTGCAAGATAAGCCTTGCTAGGAGTGCCAGCGATAAAAACTCGATTAACACAAACGAGGCATTATCACGATTAAGCCCGAGTGTTAGTTCAAAATGCAACATGATGGGCAACAGGGCTAAGCCTAACGTTAGGCCGTAGGCGAGATGGTAGCTTTCCTTTATTGCGGCTTGAATTTCGGCTACTGGGGTTAATTTCATGCTATGTGAGGCTTGGCCTTCAGCTCTTTTTCTTAAACTTTTTTGGATAAGCAATGCAAAATAACCACTTAAGGCTAATGCTGTCATCGCTATTCCTACTAGCTCTGAATGATTAAAACCATAAACGATTACGGCCAATACCAGTGCAAAGTAATAAGGGCTCAGTTGCCATTGTAGCTGCAGCAAGGGGCGCCATGTCTCGGGTAATTGGCGATAACTAAGCAGGGTGAAGCCCATAAACAGGGCGCCAACGGTCAGCGCCGCGAGTCCTTGCCAAGCGTGAATAAGACATAGCGAGGCTGTCATCATAACCGCTAGCCAAGTGAGGATTTTGGCCTCTATGTTCAAACTCTTATGCTTAACAAAATAGGCTAAACCTAGGCTCATAAAGGTGCTCAGCCAGAGGGCGATAGCGGTATATTCCCAATAGTTGCGGATAACTTTGGGCAGCAGAATAAGCGGCAGCAGCAAATAACAGCAGATTTGCATGCTATAAGCGGCTTTGGCAAATAGGGCATCTTTATAGTGGCGGCGATACCAATAATGGGTCAAGAGTAAGGTGGTAAATAACTCAATTCGTGCCAGTTTGGCCATAAGCGGCTGGGCGCTAAAGCTAAAACTGTCCGCGAGCGTTATGCCTTCAACGACCTTAAAGAGCAGCGGTAATAGCAAGATCCAAGCGGCAAATTCGCTGATAACGAGTTTGTCCTTTGCGCTTAAATACAGCAGTAATAGGCTGACCAGTGGCAAAATGGCGAGGTAGTAATCGCTGCTCAAAAGGTAAGCCGCGAGGATAATTGTCGCCACATAAAAACCGCTTAATAGTTCTTTTAGTATTCTACAAAGCTGATGTTCTAACGCAGAAAGTGGCGCATTTGTGAATGTTAATAGTCGAATGGCAAAGACTAAGGCGGCGCAACTTAAGGCCAGCGCTATCAGCGAAAAGCCAAAGGCCGATAAAGGTGAAATCGCTAAGGCATCTAATATGCTGGATTCTAACAGTGCCATGCTATCTAGCACGCTAAACGCATTTAGCCCTAATCCCATTAGCAGTAATAAATAGGCTTCGGCGCGCACTGAAACCAGCTCTTCCTTGGTGCCAATCCATAACAGTAATAAGGCTTCGAGCAGTAAGACTAAGCCGAGGAAATCATGGCTTAGTAAATACAGCGCCGCGAATCCGGCAAAACTTCCTGCAAAGACTAACAATAAGCCGCTGCGGGCTTTTTCTAAGCGGCTTTTTAGCTGCCAATAGAGGGCTGCACAAATCAGCGCGTTGACTGCAAAAATTTCCCCTGCTAACTCAGTAAATTGCGTTAATTCGAATAGCACAAAGGCGAGCAATGCTATCGGAAGGGCGAGTATGCGATGGCTTAGCGTATTACTTGGTTGTTTATCTTGATGGGTAAATTGATGGGGAAATATTAGGCCGGTGATGCCGTAGAGATAAAAGGTCGCATTAATACTGATAAGCGCCAGCAGACTGCCGCCGCCAAAGTCGGTGAGTGGCAATGGCACAAAATAACTAAAGGCTTCGATGCAGCCAATGTGCAGCAGGGCGGTGATTTCCACTAATAGCGGCCACTTTAACTTACGACTCTGGGCAAGGGCGCCTGCACCAATAAGAAGTAAATAAGGAAGATACAGTAGCGGCGCATAGCTTTGGGATAACAGCATCATAGGCGCGGTCGAGCCGCCGACTAAGGCAATGACGGCAATGACTTTGGCATCTAAGCGCATTGAAAGGCCATAACCTGCCAAAGTGATCAATAACAGTAAGATAAAACTCGCGCTATTGGGGATGATTTCAAAATATGGCCCAATAAAGTAAGCGCAGAGAAAGTTTAGGATAAGGCCTAATCCGACTATCCCTGAGCCAAAGTCCGCCATGCCCGCGCGTTTTTGGCGAATAAAAATCCCGCCGGCTATGATAGCGTTCGCACTGGCAAACCCGAGTAGGGCTTTGCCCAGTTCAGAGAACCAATGGTTGATGGAATATTGCAGTAAATAACCCAAGCCTAAGGTCAGGGTGATGATCCCTGCAACTGTCATCAAGAAGACTGGCCCTAATCCCTTAGCTTGATAATGATGGTAGAAGGATTTGATTTGTTCGGTAATTGCGCCAAAGGGCGCCATGATGGCCGCTAATCCTTGGGATAGCAGATCATCAAATTGACTCGCCACTTGCACGCTTGCCTGTAATTTAACTTCATCACTCAGTTGTTGACCCTGTGCGTGGCGTTCGGTTTTAGCGACTTGTTCTGCCGAGGTATTTTTTGTGTTTCTTTGCCAAGGGTCTCCTTGCACAGCGTTTTGCTGCCATGGGTTGGGTTCTGCAGGAACTGGCGCTACGGGAGCGGACTCAAGGATTGGTGTGTGTATCGCATAGGTTAATGTGGGCGCGTTATCGGCGGCGGGAACCACTGCCGCAATCGATGCAGCACCCGCTGTCATACTATCTGCCGCCATACTAAGACTGGTATCAGAGGCATCTTCAGTCGCAATTTGCTGACTTAAGGTATCGAGCTTAGTTGAAAATTCTGCCAATTGACGGCTGAGCGAAGATTGCTGCGATAAATGCAGCGACTGTAATTGTGCCAGCTCAGCTTTTAGTTGGGCGACGTCATCCTTTAACGGCATATCTCAATCCTAGTTAAGTGCCTAATTGCTGTAGAAGCTTAGTGTTTAACCATTAGTGCTTAAGAATTCGTGCTTAAGAATCTAATTGCTAGAAAACAAACAGCTTAAAAACTAATAGCTTAAAAAAATTTAGCGCTTAAGAATTTAAGTACTTAAGCACCTTTGCAATAGGATTGTACTTGCGGCAGGGGATTTCGGCTAGCCATAGCGAGTGTCACAAAGTGCTGATAGTGGAGTAGATCAAAATGTTAGCGGGTGCAGTTTAACAAAGAGCCAGACATTGCTGGCCCTGATTAAAGTACTCATTAGTGGCAGGAATTAGCGGCAGAATTATTTCTTTTGCGCCTGCAGGATCACAAATTTACCGTTGGAGGCGACTGTGGTGCAGTTTTTAAATAAGCGCTGCAATTTCACATGGTAAGCTAGATGGCGGTTGCCGACGATATGTAAAATGCCGCCGTCTTTTAAGCGACGGCGAGCGTCTAAAAACATCTGCCACGCGATATGATCGGTAATGGCTTCACCTTGATGGAAGGGAGGATTACACAGCACCAGATCCGGTTGCACTTCTTCTGGCAGATGCGTCATGCAGTCGTCCCAATAGAAGTGGCCTTTATCTGCAGGTAATTGATTACGTGCCCAGTTTGCCTTGGCGGATGCGACCGCCATTTCGGAATCGTCGATAAAGTGGATATCAGCTTCAGGGAATAACTGAGCGGTTCGCAGTCCCAGCACGCCATTGCCACAGCCGAGATCGACAATCGACTTGAAATCCCCTTTCGGCAAATTTTCGAGCATGATGCGTGCGCCAATATCGAGTTTGTTGGCGGCAAACACATTACTTAAGTTGCTGATCTCAAGTTGATATTCAGGTACGGTCCAAGTCACTTCTTTGGCTAATGGTCTGGGTTTACCATCACTGACACAGGTAATTACTCGCGTGTTTTTCCACGCTAAACTAGCGCTTGCTGGGCCTAAATGCTTAGCAAAGACATCGAGCAAGTCGCCATTAATCGATTTGGCTTTGGCTGCCACTAATATGCGAGTGCCAGTGGGTAACACTTGCGATAAGCGTGTTAGCTGGTGGGCAAAGTAGCTTAAGTTCTTAGGCAACTTCATCAATACTAAGGCTAAGTTTTCTGGCAAGGTATCGCGGCTGGTAAACCATTGCAGGTTATCCAGCGGCAACTGATTGCGGCCATGGTTTTGCTCTGTGCCTAAAAAGCTGGTTCTGGCATCGGTTTCAACACACAGTGGCCAACTTGGATTCAGTTTTGATACACCACAGCTTAAGGCGCCGAAACTGTCGTTGATAATGGCGGTTGGCACGGCGGCTTGCTCTGACTCAATAAGGCTTTTGAGTAAGTGTTCATCGGCGGCATCCCAAGCTTGAAGATTAGATTCCTGCTGAGCTGGATACCGTAAAAGTTCGAGTTCAACACCCGCTACTGAAAATTGTGTTGTCATGTGCCACACTGCGCCAATAAATTAAGGCGCAGATTATCGCAGATTTCATGGCGCAGTGCGACGGCTCTGCATTAAGGATGCCTAGCCCTGATATATAGGCCTAATGTATCGTCCTAAATGCAGCCCTGCTGTGGACGAAGCGGTAATTAAACTGCCGGATAGGAGAGGGTGCTGAACAAGCAAGATGATGACTAAAGATAATGATCTGACTAACAACCAAGGTGGCGGCCAAAGGGTTGACTTGTTTTCTGAACTTGAGCTTGAGTTTGATGCAGCGTCGGATCCTGATTTGCAGTTAAGTTTGAGCATGGTCGAACAAGGTTCGAAAAAAGCTGGGCAACCCATACCGCCCATCACCTTAGTGCGGGGTTATCTTAATGCTGAGCAGCAAGCTGCGCTGATGAAAGAAGCGCAGACTTACCCCTTAAGTCGCCCCGAAATCCAAGTATTCGGTCAGTTTCACGCGATTCCCCGCCAGCAAGTGTGGTTTGGCGACTCGGGCTGCGACTATTTATATTCAGGACTGTTTATCCGCGCCTTACCTTGGCCTAAATATGCCCATAAGTTGAGGGAAAAGTTAACGCGGGATTATGGATTGACCAGCAATGGGGTATTAGTCAATCGCTACGCAGATGGTAAAGATTGCATGGGAGCCCACAGCGATGATGAACCAGAAATTGCCCATGGTAGCCATATTGCGTCTATTACCTTAGGCGCCACGCGGGATTTTGTGCTTAAGCATAAACACAGCCAAACCAAGTACAACATCAGTTTGCACAGCGGCGATCTGCTGATCATGCATTGGCCCATGCAAAACGACTGGTTACACAGCTTACCTAAACGCTTGAAAATAAAAGAGCCCCGCTGGAACTACACCTTTAGACAACTCATCGTTAATTTCCATGGCTAAATGCCCGTTGTTAAATGCCTACTGTTAACTGTTTGTGGCTGCGGACTGCCTGCCAAATAAGGTGAGATATAATGTGGTCGTAGATCAGCAAACTGAATAAGTGAATTTGATCTTTTCCACCTGAAGCAGTACTCTGCGGCCACTGGATTTCCCCATTCTGAGACTCGAATATGTCCAATACTCATGCCCAGGGCACAGTGGCTAACACTATCACGCAGAAGTTAACCGAAGGCTTCTCGCCGACGCACTTAGAAGTGATTAACGAAAGTAATCGTCACCATGTGCCCCCGAATTCAGAAACCCATTTCAAAGTTGTGCTCGTGAGCGATCAGTTTGATGGTTTACGCCTCTTGGCCCGTCATCGATTGGTTAACACTCACTTAGCCCATGAGCTAGCTAATGGCGTGCATGCCTTGTCAATTCACACTTTCACTCAAAGTGAATGGGATGCGAATGCACAAGTGCCTAATACGCCAAATTGTCGCGGTTAATTAAAAATTATTGCAGTTAATCAATAGACTAATTAATCCGCTCTACAAAGTTAATTAGTTTAGAACCCAAGGCCACTCCTCATCGAGTGGCTTTTTGTTTTAGGTCAAACTAAGGCCATTTTCTGGTTTCCTTGCCCGAGTTTCTGGTTTCCCTATAGGCGTTTCTGTGTTAACAATATGTTTTATTTTAAGGGTTTGGGTGATGCGATTGCGGAGCTCTGTCCTGAGAGCATGTTCACGTCTGTTAGAACCATGGGCTCGTTAGATGTCAGGGAGAGTATTAAAAATGCGTAAGTTTGGGAGTGTCCTCATCTTAATGCTGCTGATGGGGCTGAGCGGTTGTAACCCCGCAGCCAGTGACGCGCAAAGCGTAGCCGTTTCCCATGCCGCAACGGATGACCCCCAAGCTATTCCCGTTATTGAATGGCGCCTTGCGACCTCTTGGCCCAAAAACTTCCCCGGTTTAGGTATGGCTCCAGAACGCTTTGCCCATTTAGTGAATGACATGTCTAACGGTCGGTTAAAGATCCAGGTTTATGGCGCGGGTGAGTTAATGCCAGCGTTTGCCGTATTTGATGGTGTGAGTCAGGGTAAAATTCAAATGGCCCATGCCGCTTCTTATTATTGGAAAGGCAAGGCACCCGCGGCGCAGTTTTTTTCATCGATTCCCTTTGGTATGACGGCGCAGGAAATGAACGGCTGGCTTCACTACGGCGGTGGCATGGCGTTGTGGGATGAAGTGTATCGCCCCTTTGGCATCATTCCCCTCGCGGGTGGCAATACGGGCATGCAAATGGGCGGCTGGTTCAATAAACCGATTAATACGATTGCCGATTTTAAGGGATTGAAGATCCGTATGCCGGGCTTGGGTGGCGAAGTATTAAAGCGTGTCGGCGCTATTCCTGTGAATATGGCGGGGCGTGAACTCTATGGTGCACTGCAAACGGGCTCGATTGATGCGGCTGAGTGGGGCCATTGAACGACCTTGCCTTCGGTCTACATAAAGTGGCGAAGTACTACTATTATCCTGGTTGGCATGAGCCGGGTTCTAATATGGAATTCTTGATTAATAAAGCCGCCTTCGAGAGTTTACCTCAAGATTTACAAGCCATAGTTAAAGTCGCGGCGAGAGCCATTAATCAAGATATGCTCGATGAATACACGACCCGAAACGTTGCCGCCCTTGAAACCTTAGTGAATGATGAAGGGGTGGTGCTTAAGGCGTTTCCACCGAAAGTGTTGTTGGAACTTGAGAAAATCTCGAAAAAAGTGATTGAAGAGCAAGCTAATCAAGATCCCTTAATGCGCAAAGTGTACGCCGCCTATCACGCCTACGAGCAAGGTGTGCGCCAGTATCATAAAATATCTGAGGATGCTTACAGCCAACAGCGCCAACACTAAATGCGTGCTGTTTTTAGCACTCACTGTCACATTAACAGCTGATTTATATGAGATGATTTCATCTTAAATTATCTTGTTATCTGCTTAATTCATTTGGTGTTATGCTTGCAAGCCATAAATAGACAGTTACAGTGCGTTGATGTCGCCCTGAGAATTTGGAGATCCCTATGCCATTACTTGATAGCTTTACCGTCGATCATACTCGAATGAATGCCCCAGCAGTTCGTGTTGCTAAGCACATGAGCACGCCAAAGGGCGATGCGATTACGGTATTTGATCTACGTTTTTGCGCACCGAATAAAGATATTCTCAGTGAGCGTGGTATTCACACTCTGGAGCATTTATTCGCTGGCTTTATGCGTGACCATTTAAATGGTAGCAATGTTGAGATCATCGATATTTCGCCAATGGGATGCCGTACCGGCTTTTATATGAGTTTGATTGGTGAGCCGACTGAGCGCCAAGTGGCCGATGCGTGGTTAGCTGCGATGGAAGATGTGCTTAAAGTGGTTGAGCAGTCTGAAATCCCTGAGCTGAACGAATACCAATGTGGTACGTATGAGATGCATTCGTTAGAGCAGGCACAAGATATCGCCCGTAATATTATTGCGGCTGGCGTGAGTGTGAATCGCAATGATGATTTGAAATTAAGCGACGAAATTCTAGGTAATCTGTAACGGTTTGCACTCTTAGTTGTATAAGAGTGCCTAGCCAGTAAATTCAGTTTCCTGAAGTTAATGAGAGAAAGCGACGAGAGTCGCTTTTTTTTTCAAACAAATTCAGCTATTTTACAAGTTAATAACAAAAACACCGTACGCTAACAAAATTTTTGGGAGCTTGGTATGCCTAGTCGTTACTTCACAGTATCACTCTGTGCAATTTCTGTATCTCTTGCCTGTTCTAACACAACGTTCGCCGATGATTTCCACAGTCAAATGCTTGAACTGAACCAGCTCAATGACACATTCCACTCCACTGCTGACAGTTTAGCGTTAGGCCAGTTAACGGCTTTGACGGTTTTACCTGCGGATCTTAACGGAAATCCAGCAAGCATTAGTATGCGCAGCGCGAGTCAAGGCGTGGCCGTATTGCAAGATAGAGTGTATTTCTCACCTGCGCCTTATTCTGCACCGCAATTACAACTATTACCCAATCTGCTGCAACAACAGAGTGTCACTGTCACGCCAATGGCGAATATGGCTGTCGGTGGGCAAGGGGCGTTTGGGGTGGTGAGTTATCAAACCTTACCTGTAGCCGAGCAAGCGGAAAACAGTAAAGTGACACTCGAAGGCAATACGGATGCTGACTACAGTGTCGATGTGAATTGGGGCGTGAAGCAAAAAGAATACGGCATGATACTCGCGGTTAACTACAGCGATGGTAGCGGCGCCGAGCACTTGCTCAATGGCCAAGATACTGACCGTCAAACCACTGATATCTTATTTAAAATCAACGCCGCGAGTTTACTCGGCGCCAGAAGTCCACAGGTGACTGAGTTTACCTACCAGTTCCTCGATGATGATAGCTATCGCTCCCAACTCGGCTTAACGCAGGCCGATTGGCAACAAGACCCGGCGAGTTTGTATTCGGCCACGGCTGGAGATAAGCATCAAGGGCGACACCATAAGTATCAACTGTCGCACCAAGTTGCGCTTAGTGGTGGGCATAAGGTCATCACGGACTTTTACTATCAATCCTATTCGCAGCAATTAAATCAACTCAATCAATTTGATGGGCAAATGCTCGATGCCCAGAGTTTCGCTGCGCTGGCCGCATTTGAACGGCAGCCGACAGTCGATGGCGTCGCGGTCACCTCGTTACAACAAGACAATGATTTCAGCTCCTTTGGGGTACAAACTGAGTCCGTGAATCAGTATGGTGCTCATCAAATTAGCTTGAGTGCCCGTTACCATACAGATAAAGCCGAGATGCATCTTGGCGATCAGCAGAGTCTATGGCAGCAGGACTTGAGTGTAGTGAGTGATGTACCCAATGCGCTGTTGGCTTATACCGATGATGCGACGGCATTCACTTCGGCCATCGACTCCTTGTTTAATTGGGATGGATTGCAGCTCAAACTCGCGCTCGCCTATGAAAAAGTGGATGTTAATCGCAAGGTCAATTTAGCTTACGCCGGACTCGAAGCGGCAGATTTTTCCGACAGCGATTGGATGCCACAACTTGGCGTTTTATATCATGCTGGAGATTGGCGCTTTAGTACGGATATTCGACGTTCATGGACCGCCGCGAGTGCGGGGAATCTTGAGCAAGAGGCGCAAGTGTCGCTGCAATATCAAGTCAGCGCCCAATATGCCAGCGAGCATTTTAGTGCTGACATCAAAACCTACGTCCAAGATTTTGATAATCTGCATGTCAATTGCGATGCGTATACCCAATGTGCCGACAGTCGTTTGTGGGGTCAAGGCAATGTCGTGGATGTGCTGACCAAAGGGGTTGAGCTGAATCTTGGCTATCAATGGGAACTGGGCAGTGTGCAGTTACCTTTAGCGTTAAATTATCAGTATTCAAATGCCGAGTATCAAACCAATAGCTGCAACGAAATCCAAGGCTGTGTTGTGGCTGGCGATAGGGTGGCTTGGTTACCCGAGCAGCAACTGCAGTTGAGTGCTGGGATGAAATACGCAGAATATGAACTGCATGCGAATGTCTTTTATCAATCGGAGCGCGAAATGGGCCAATTTGGCGCCCAATTACAGCCTGTCGCCGCACAATGGCGGGTAGATTTAGCGGCGAATTATCATTTTAACCGTCACCATGAGATTTATTTTCGGATAGAAAACCTCTTAGATGAGACATTAGTCACAACAGCATCAAATAGCGGAATTCGATCGGAAAATGGACGTATTAGCTATTTAGGTTATCAATGGCGCTTTTAAGTTGAATTTTATTTCGTTTGAATTTAAATCAATTGAAACAAATAAGATCGATTTAAGCCGTGTTTAGTAGATGTTTCGACTTTTTGCTAAATTAAATCTTTAATTATTAATGCTATAGTACCCAGTGGCCGTAATATTCTCTCTTTCTGATCAGTCACTAGGTCGGAAGGTGAACGCCGTAGCGCATGATTCTTTTCAATTCGTATTTTAGGTTTGAAATCACCTATAATTTTCGTGGCGATGCCAAGTCAATTGGGGTAAAATGCGCGCGACCAGCGTGATTGCGATCGCATTTCTGTGATAAATCTGCGCTAGCTCAATGCAGTAGGTTTTGTTTAAAACCTAAGTATTTAGCAGGAACGCGGCGCATTGTCTTTCCTTCAAACGTAGTGCTTGTGGATATGATTACAATTAAGAAAGGATTGGAACTGCCTATAGCAGGCGGACCAGAGCAAGTTATCCATAATGGCCCAGCCATTAAACATGTAGCTACTTTGGGTGAAGAGTATATTGGCTTACGTCCAACGATGAAAATCAAAGTGGGCGATAAAGTACAAAAAGGCCAGGTTCTTTTTGAAGATAAGAAGAATTTAGGCGTTAAATATACGGCTTTAGCCAGTGGTACTATATTAGACATTAACCGGGGCGCCCAGCGTGTTCTGCAGTCTGTTGTCATTGAAGTGGAAGGAAACGAAAGCGTTGCCTTTGCTAAATATGATGCCACTGCACTCGATACGCTCGACTCGCAGTTAGTCCGTGACAATCTGATCGAATCAGGTTTATGGACTGCTTTGCGTACTCGTCCTTTTAGCAAAGTTCCTGCTGTAGACTCTTCTGCTGCTGGTATTTTTGTAACCGCAATAGATACTCAACCTCTTGCCGCTGATCCCGTTGTGGTGATCCGTGAGCATAAAGAAGATTTTGCTAATGGTCTTAAGGTCTTAGCAAGACTTACTGACGGTAAAGTTTACCTTTGTAAAGCGCCTGGCGCTGATATTCCTGCCGCAAACGCCCAAGTTGAAGAATTTGCCGGTGTGCACCCTGCAGGATTAGTCGGTACTCATATTCACTTCTTATTGTCTGCCTCTGCAAAACGTACCGTTTGGCATATTGGTTACCAAGATGTAATAGCAATTGGTCAGCTATTTACGACGGGTGAACTCAATACCGAACGTGTTATTGCGATCGCAGGCCCTAAAGCGGCTAAGCCAAGACTCGTACGCACTGTTGTGGGCGCGAGCATGACTGAATTAACCGCAGGTGAAGCCTTAGATGGCAATGTTCGTCTGATTTCAGGATCTGTTCTGAATGGTCGTACAGCCGTTGGCCCACAAGGGTATTTAGGTCGTTACCATGTTCAAGTAAGTCTGTTAGAAGAAGGTACAGAGAAAGAGTTTTTAGGCTGGGTATTACCAGGCTCAGACAAATATTCTATCACTCGTGCATTCTTAGGACATCTTGCTCCTTCTCGTCTGTTCAGTATGACGACCAGTACAGGTGGTTCAGACCGCGCTATGGTGCCAATTGGTAACTATGAGCGTGTAATGCCATTGGACATTCTTCCTACTATGTTGTTGCGTGACTTGATTTCAGGTGACTTTGACGGTGCTGCTACGTTAGGCGCGTTAGAGTTAGATGAAGAAGATCTCGCACTGTGTACGTTCGTATGTCCAGGCAAGTATGACTACGGTTCATATCTGCGTGACTGTTTAGATACGATCGAGAGGGAAGGCTAATGAGCTTGAAAGATTTTTTCGAACGTATTGAACCCGACTTTGAAAAAGGCGGTAAATACGAAAAGTTTTATGCCCTATTCGAAGCGGCATACACAATTTTTTATACCCCAGGTAAAGTGAACAAGGGCAAAACCCACGTTCGCGATAACCTCGACCTAAAACGTATGATGATTACGGTTTGGGCTTGTGCTTTCCCAGCGATGTTCGTGGGTATGTACAACGTAGGTTTACAAGCTCAATTAGCTTTAGTGGCTGGTTTTGCTACCCCTGACGTATGGCAAGTGAGCTTGTTCAGCATGTTCGGTACCGAACTGACGGCAAACTCTGGCTGGCCTGCGCTAATGTGGTATGGCGCCTGTTTCTTCCTACCTATCTACGCGGTGACCTTCGCCGTCGGTGGTATCTGGGAAGTGCTGTTTGCCTCTATCCGTGGCCATGAAGTCAACGAAGGTTTCTTCGTTACCTCTATCCTGTTCGCTTTAACGCTGCCAGCAACTATCCCATTATGGATGGTGGCGCTGGGTATCACCTTCGGTGTGGTCGTGGCGAAAGAAGTGTTCGGTGGTACAGGGCGTAACTTCTTAAACCCAGCACTAGCGGGTCGTGCCTTCCTGTTCTTCGCTTATCCGTTGAACATGTCGGGTGATACCTCATGGGTTGTGGCTGACGGCTACTCAGGTGCGACTGCACTGAGCCAAGCTGCTGCGGGCACATTAGATTACGCAATTAACCAAAACTGGTGGGATTCGTTCTTCGGTTTCATTCCAGGTTCTGTTGGTGAAGTGTCTACATTAGCGATTCTGTTAGGTGGTTTGGTCATCATCTACACGCGTATCGCTTCATGGCGCATCGTTGGCGGTGTAATGGTAGGTATGATTGCCATTTCTACTCTGCTGAACGTTGTCGGTAGCGACACTAACCCAATGTTTGCAATGCCTTGGTACTGGCACTTAGTGTTAGGTGGTTTTGCGTTTGGCATGATGTTTATGGCGACAGACCCTGTGTCAGCGTCATTCACTAACCAAGCTAAATGGGCATACGGTATCTTGATCGGTGCAATGGCTGTGTTTATCCGCGTGATTAACCCTGCATTCCCTGAAGGCATGATGTTGGCAATTTTGTTTGCTAACTTGTTCGCGCCATTGTTCGACCACTTCGTGGTTCAGGCAAATATCAAGCGGAGGATTGCCCGTGGCTAGTAATAAAGATTCGTTCGGCAGAACCTTATTTATCGTCGTTGGCCTATGTCTAATTTGTGCGATATTTGTGTCTACTGCAGCAGTGTTACTGAGACCGACTCAAGCAGAAAATAAACTGCTCGATAAGCAAAAGTACATTCTGGAAGCCGCTGGTCTTATCGATACTAAAGCTGGCAAGGTCACCAAAGCGCAAATTCTGGATACATACGGCAAACACATCGAAGCTAAACTGGTCGATTTGAAAACGGGTGCTTGGGTTGATGGTGTTGATGCTGACACTTATGATCAACGTAAAGCGTCTCGTGATGTGAAAACCTCATTTGTACCTGAGAACGACATTGCTTCTGTGAAACGCGTAGCGGATAACGCTGTGGTTTATCTCGTTCGTGATGAACAAGGTAAATTGACCAGTGTGATTCTGCCAATCCATGGTTATGGCCTTTGGTCTACTATGTATGCCTTCCTTGCTATGGATGCTGACCTAAACACAGTGCAAAGCTTAGTCTACTACGAGCAAGGCGAAACGCCGGGCTTAGGTGGCGAAGTGCAAAATGCTCAGTGGAAAGCGAAATGGCATGGCAAAAAGTTATTTGATGAGCAAGGTAAACTCGCTATCAGCGTAACGAAAAACCCAGCTGTTGCTAGCACTGAATACGGTGTAGACGCATTATCTGGCGCAACCTTAACGAGTAACGGTGTGCAACATTCACTGACATTCTGGTTAGGGAAAGAAGGTTTTGCGAGTTTCATTGAAAAAGCACGCAATGGAGGTCTCAACTAATGTCTGACGCTAAAGAACTGAAACAGGTTCTGACCGGACCTATAGTCAACAACAACCCGATTGCTTTACAAGTACTTGGTGTATGTAGTGCATTAGCGGTAACGAGCAAGCTCGAAACTGCATTGGTAATGGCGTTGGCGTTAACTGCGGTAACAGCGTTTTCGAACCTGTTTATCTCAATGATCCGTAATCATATTCCAAGCAGTGTGCGTATTATCGTACAGATGACCATTATTGCCTCTTTGGTAATCGTGGTTGACCAATTGCTGCAGGCTTATGCTTATCAGATCTCTAAGCAGCTGTCGGTATTCGTGGGCTTAATCATTACGAACTGTATCGTAATGGGTCGCGCCGAAGCCTACGCGATGAAAACACCGCCAATGATGAGCTTTATGGATGGTATCGGTAACGGTTTAGGTTACGGTGCAATTCTGTTAGCTGTTGGCTTCGTACGTGAACTGTTTGGTAACGGTTCTCTGTTCGGTGTTGAAATCCTGCACAAGATCTCTGATGGCGGCTGGTACCAACCAAACGGTCTGCTACTACTGCCTCCGAGTGCGTTCTTCCTGATCGGTGTTTTGATTTGGATTATTCGTACCTATAAGCCAGAGCAAGTTGAAGCAAAAGGGTAAGTGCGATGGAACATTATATTAGCCTGTTAATTCGCTCTGTTTTCATTGAAAACATGGCACTGGCCTTCTTCCTAGGTATGTGTACTTTCTTGGCTGTGTCTAAGAAAGTCACCACAGCCATGGGCCTAGGGATTGCGGTAGTTGTAGTGTTAACTATCTCTGTCCCAGCAAACCAAGTTATCTATCAAGGGCTGCTAGCTCCTGGTGCACTTGCTTGGGCTGGCGCACCTGAAGCTGACTTAAGCTTCTTGAAATTCATTACCTTTATCGGTGTGATTGCGGCTTTGGTTCAAATTCTGGAAATGGCACTGGACAAGTACTTTCCACCTTTGTACAACGCATTAGGTATTTTCTTACCTTTGATCACAGTGAACTGCGCGATTTTTGGTGCGGTATCATTCATGGTTGAGCGTGACTATAAGTTAGGTGAGAGTGTGGTGTTTGGTTTCGGCTCAGGAGTGGGTTGGGCATTAGCTATCGTATTGATGGCCGGTATCCGTGAGAAGCTGAAGTATGCCGACGTGCCTAACGGCCTACGTGGTTTAGGTATTACCTTTATCACTGCTGGTTTGATGGCCTTAGGTTTCATGTCGTTTTCTGGTGTGTCTCTGTAAGAGACACATAACGGCTTCTTGAATTGGACCTTCTAAGGATAAGTTAATGGATATTCTTGGTATTTTTAAATCTACTCCGCTCGAGGTTTACCTCGGTGTGAGTATGTTTACTGCTATCGTCCTCATCTTGGTATTAGTGATTTTATTCGCTAAGTCTAAGTTAGTGGCTAGCGGTGACATCACGATCGGCATTAATGACGATCCTGAAAAAGCAATTACAACCGGTGCTGGCGGTAAGTTGTTAGGCGTTTTGGCTAACAGCGGTATCTTCGTATCGAGTGCGTGTGGTGGCGGTGGCTCATGTGGCCAATGTCGCGTGGTGATTAAGTCTGGCGGCGGCGATATTCTGCCAACAGAACTTGACCACATTAGCAAAGGTGATGCCCGTAAAGGCTGTCGTCTTTCTTGTCAGGTTAACGTTAAGAACGATATGGAAATCGAGCTTGACGAAGAAATCTTCGGTATCAAGAAATGGGAATGTGAAGTTATCTCTAACGATAACAAAGCCACTTTCATTAAAGAACTGAAGCTGCAAATTCCTGATGGCGAATCTGTACCATTCCGTGCTGGCGGTTATATTCAAATCGAAGCACCTGCTCACCATGTTAAATATGCAGATTTCGATGTACCTGCACAATACCGTGGCGACTGGGAACACTTCGGTTTCTTCAATCTTGAATCTAAGGTTGATGAAGAAACTATCCGTGCATACTCAATGGCTAACTATCCAGAAGAGTTCGGTATTATCATGCTGAACGTGCGTATTGCTACGCCTCCACCACGTAACCTGACACTGCCTTGCGGTAAGATGTCATCTTACATTTGGAGCTTAAAAGCTGGCGATAAAGTGACAATTTCTGGTCCATTCGGTGAATTCTTCGCGAAAGATACCGATGCAGAAATGGTGTTTATCGGCGGTGGTGCGGGTATGGCGCCAATGCGTTCGCACATCTTCGACCAACTGAAGCGTCTTCAGTCTAAACGTAAGATGAGCTTCTGGTACGGTGCACGTTCTAAGCGTGAAATGTTCTACGTAGAAGATTTCGACGGCCTCGCGGCTGAGAATGATAACTTCGTATGGCATGTGGCACTTTCAGATCCTCAACCAGAGGATAACTGGGATGGTTACACAGGTTTTATTCATAACGTATTGTATGAAAACTATCTGAAAAACCATGATGCACCAGAAGATTGTGAGTTCTACATGTGTGGACCTCCAATGATGAACGCTGCCGTAATTGGTATGTTGAAAAATCTTGGTGTCGAAGACGAAAACATCTTGTTGGATGACTTCGGCGGCTAATGTTCATTAGTCCTAGATAGAAAAGTTGCAGATGTTGAGGATAATCTCTCATCTGCAACTTTTGCATTTAAGGGCCCAAATAAGAGTAGTAGGTCACTATGTTTCAGACCTTAAAGATCAATACCTCAGCACTAAAGCATTCATTTAACTGGCTAGTCCTCGTAGGGCTGGCCTTTTTTGTTTCAGCCTGTTCTAAGCAGAACGAAGTCATTTCGTTAGCGGGCAGCACTATGGGGACGACTTACCATATTAAAGTCGTGCCGAATGAGCAGATGCCGACAGCGCAGTTACTTCAAGCGGAAATTGATTTAGCCCTTGAGCTTGTCAATGACCAGATGTCGACCTATCGCCCTGATTCAGAATTATCCCGTTTCAACCAGTTGCCATTGGAGCAAAGCGTTGAAGTCTCACCGGATACCATCAAAGTGGTGCAAGAGGGAGTACGTTTATATCAAGTGACGGATAAGGCACTTGATATTACCTTAGGTCCTTTAGTTAACCTGTGGGGATTTGGGCCAGATAAGCGTCCAACAAAGGTCCCTAGCCAGGCCGATATTGATGCGGCAAAAGCCAAAACCGGTATTAGTGAACTTTCCATTGAAGGTAACCGTCTAACTAAGCACAACGCCCATTTATACGTAGACCTATCGTCGATTGCCAAAGGGTTTGGGGTTGATAAAGTGGCTTCCATTCTTGATAAATATCACGCGACTGGGTATTTAGTTGAAATTGGTGGTGAGCTCAGCATTAAAGGTGCTAAAGGCGATGGTAGCTCTTGGCGCGTTGCCATAGAGCAACCAACAGATGACGGTTCTGAAGCCGTACAGCAGGTTATCTCACCAGGTACTATGGCGATGGCGACCTCGGGCGATTATCGTAATTATTATGAGGAAGACGGCCAACGTTTTACCCATATAATTGATCCGCGTACCGGTTTGCCAATCAATCATAAGCTAGCATCCGTGACCGTATTGCATCAAAATTGTATGACGGCCGACGGTTTTGCGACGGCTATGATGGTTTTGGGCACAGAAGCATCATTGGAGCTTGCCAAGAAGGAACACTTGGCGATAATGCTTATCGAAAAGCAAGGCGACGGATTTAAGGTCTACTATAGTGACGCCTTCAAGCCTTTCCTTATTTAGTTTTTGGAGTAAACCATGACCTCTTTTATCGCGGCATTTGTGATTTTGTTATTATTTTTTTTGCTCATGTCGATTGGTTATCTCATCAAGCGCAAAGCCGTTGAAGGAAGTTGTGGCGGTTTAGGTGTTCTAGGGATTGAGAAAGCGTGCGATTGTGATGACCCTTGTGACAAACGTAAACGTCGTATGGCCGCTGAAGAAGCGCGTCGTGAGAAGTTAACAAAAGACCGTATTATCTAACATTCTCTACATCGTCTGTTTCGACAATAGCCTCCCATCTGGAGGCTATTTTTTTGCCTGAAACTTATCAGCCTAGATGATTCACTTAAATTTATCCTTGGGATATGAGGGAGATAGCGCGCTAATCTAAGCGGAAATGAGAATGGTTGTTATCATTAAGTAGGTGAAATATAAAGATAATTTGAGTTGGCTGCTGAATTGTACTAGGCTAGAAGCTTGATTTAGATCAATCTTTTCACGCTTACCAAGGATAGTAACTTATGAAAGGTCATCCTAAAGTGGTTGGGCAACTGAATCGGGTGCTTACCTGTGAGTTGACCGCCATCAATCAATATTTTCTCCATGCCCGCATGTTTAAGCACTGGGGCCTTGAGAAGCTAAATCACGTCGAATACAAAAAATCCATCCAAGATATGAAGCATGCCGATAAGCTCATCGAGCGCGTACTGTTTTTGGAAGGCCTGCCAAATCTGCAGCAACTCGAGAAACTTCGTATTGGTGAACATAGCCAAGAAATGCTCGACTGCGATCTGGCCATGGTGCAAGAGCAGCTTACATTGCTGCGTGATGCGATTAGCCTATGTGAAGCCGAGCAAGACTATGTGAGCCGCGATCTGCTGGAAGACATTCTCGAAGATGAGGAAGAGCATTTAGATTGGCTCGAGTCGCAGCAAGAGCTCATTACGCTAACCGGTATTCAAAATTATCTTCAATCGCAGATTAGCGACCAATAGGAGCGGGATATGAAAGGCGATAAAGACGTCATCGATGCGTTAAATCGACTCCTAACGGGAGAACTCTCGGCAATGGATCAATATTTTGTCCATGCCCATATGTACGAAGATTGGGGCTTGAATGAACTCTATGAGCGTATCGCCCATGAGTCAGATGATGAGAAAGCCCATGCGGCCAAATTAGTACAGCGCATTTTATTCCTCGAAGGAACGCCTAATGTTGCCGCCCGTGAGGCGTTGAACATAGGTAAAGATGTGGAAGAGATGCTGCGTAATGATCTCGCCTACGAGTACAAGGTCGCGGACGATTTACGCCAAGTGATTGCCCTGTGTGAGCAGAAGCAAGATTACCAAACCCGCGAAATCCTCGAAGTGTTACTCGACGATACTGAGTCGGACCACATGTATTGGCTCGAAAAACAACTCGGACTTATCGACCGTGTCGGGCTGCAAAACTACCTGCAAACTAAGATGTAATCGCTAAATCAAGATCAGCGAGGCTAACTCGCTGATCTTATTTCTACCGCTTCCTATTTTTCGAATCCCTATATAGTCTATATGACTGTAAAACTTTGCCTCTACAAACTCATCCTCTGCAATCCGCCTTAAATTTAGCGAATCCTGTTATACGTTCAATATCCTTTCTTTACAAATACTTATTTACGTTTTTTATGTCGATTTCATCTGTTGTTAACAGGTAAAAATTGTTACCGTGTAAAACTATTTTTGCGAGCCATATTGTTAAGTTGTTGGTCAGCCAGACGGGAAGATTGATGGGATATATGAAACGTTCTCTAAGTTTGCAGTTAGTGGTTACTATCGTTGGTGCGCTTGCAGTACTGCTTACCTTAGTCGCCGCTTTGTTGGTGACGAAAGAAAGTGATAACACGCGAAAGCAGGTCGATGCGGATATTTCGGCGTTAGTTGCCTTAAAAGCCAATGAGATTAGCGGTTACTTTATTGCTAAGGGCCAAGTGATCCATTCAGTGTTTGCCGAGCCGGGTTTAGTGAAGTGGTTTACTCAGTATCACGCCCGTGGCAGTCACCTCGCGGCTGATCGCCAGTACCAAGACATTATTGGTTACTTTAAGTCTTTCTCTGATCGCGATAGTGATGTTAAATCGGTGTTTTTTGGCTCGGCCAATACCTTCGAGTACTTTGACCTTAATGGCCGTTTTGATGGCGATCCAGATTACTACACCAACAAACGACCTTGGTGGCAGGAAGCGATCGATCAAGCCGGGCTCTTTGTTGGCGATCCAGCGGTCGATGCGAACGATGGTTCAATTTCTGCCACGGTTAAAACCCCCGTTTATGCGGCGAATGGTGAGCTGATTGGTATCGGCGGCATGGATATCTTGATTGATACTATTGGAAAATCCCTGCTGGCACCGATTAAATACCGTGATTTTGGCCAAGCTTTCTTAATGACAGACGAAGGCAAGCTAGTGTATTTCCCTGGTTTTTCCGAGCGTTTCCCGCCGGGCTCCTTGGCGAATCAAGTGGATACTCAGTTTAAGGACACATCAGGATTTTCCGCCTTAAGACAACAGATGCAAAGAGAAGCGCAAGGGTTTGCTAATGTTACATTTAATGGCGTTCCCCAGCGGGTGAGCTTTGTGACTGTGGGCGGCGATTATCCCAAACAAAAGTGGCACTTAGCCTTTATGTTGCCTCACGAAGTGATTGAAGCACCAGTGACCGCCGCGTTCTGGAATGCCAGTATGGTTGCCATAGGTATCATGCTGCTAATGGGCGTGACCGTGTGGTTGATGTTGCTGCCCTTTAGACGCCAGTTAGCTAAGTTATTGGATGCGATGGAAGATATCGCCGAAGGTGACAGTGATTTATCAAAACGTATTCTAATGGATCGAGAAGATGAGTTAGGTAAACTTGGCGATGCTTTTAACCGCTTTGCCGAGAAAGTGCAGCATATGTTGTTGGATACACGCAGCTTAACCCAAGAGGTTGGCACGGGCGTTATCGATGCGCGGCAAATCTGCGACTTAGCCGTGTCGTCGGTCTCATCGCAAAAGCAGCAGATAGATTCGGTTGCCACCGCCGCAACGCAAATGGCGCAAACCAGTCAAGAAATGGCTGTCAGTGCCCAGCGGGCGAATGATTTTGCCCAGAAGGCGCAGACTCAAGCCCACGATGGTACACAGATTGTTTCCCGTGCGACCGAAGGGATGAAGGCACTGTCGCAACAAGTGATTGCGGCGGCGAAAGTGATTAAACACTTACGCAATAGCTCAGAGCAAATCGGTGAAGTCTTGAGCGTGATCCGTAACATTGCCGAACAAACCAATCTATTGGCATTGAATGCGGCGATTGAAGCGGCGCGTGCGGGTGAGCAAGGTCGCGGCTTTGCTGTGGTGGCCGACGAAGTGCGCACGTTGGCATCGCGTACCCAAGATTCTACCGCTAACATTCAAGGCATTATCCAAACCTTGCAACAAAGCGCATTGCAGGCTGAGCAAGTGATGGAATCGGGCGTTGAGCAAGCGAAAGCGGGGCAAGAGCTAACGACTCAGGTCGAAGCGGCACTGAATGATATTGCGACGGCGATTATGTCAATCCAACAGCAAACGGTTGAAATAACCGTAGCAATCGATCAGCAAGCCGTGGCAGCCGAGGAAGTGGCGCTCAATGTCGATAATGTGCGGGGGTTGTCGGATCAGTCTTTGCTTTCGAGTCAGGACTTGTCGCAAAGCTTGCAAGGCTTTGAAGATATGACCCGCGCACTTACTCGCAATATCGGCCAATTTAAGATTTAAGCCTGAGCTGGTCAGTGAACTATTCGCTCACTGATCATCAGCTCAATCACGGCATCACTCATAGTGCACTCACAAAAGGAGCTTAGGCTCCTTTTTATTTTAGGTTTCCCGCCCGATCCTCGCTAAATTGATGACGAACACTTGATTACTGTTTTTATATACAGTATTTTGGCGTTGGAGGAATTCAACGTGCGAAAAATTATTCACATCGATATGGACTGCTATTTTGCGGCAGTGGAAATGCGCGACTTTCCCGAATACCGTGGCAAGCCTTTAGCTGTGGGCGGCAGCAGCGATCGTCGTGGTGTTATTAGCACTTGCAGTTATGAGGCACGTAAATTCGGTGTGCGTTCGGCGATGGCGACCGCTTATGCCTTTAAGTTGTGTCCCGATCTCATTTTGGTTCCTGGGCGGATGCAGGTTTATAAAGATGTGTCGCTGCAAATTCGTGAAATCTTCTCCCGTTATACCCCATTGATTGAGCCGTTGTCCTTAGATGAAGCCTATTTAGACGTGAGTGAGTGCCAACAATATAAGGGCTCGGCGACCTTGATTGCGCAGGCCATTCGCAGCGATATCTTAGCCGAAACTGGGTTAACCGCTTCGGCAGGCATAGCACCGGTGAAGTTTTTGGCTAAAGTTGCCTCGGATTTGAATAAGCCAAACGGCCAATATGTGATTACTCCAGAGACACTTCCTGATTTTGTTAAAACCTTATCGCTGCGTAAAATTCCCGGTGTCGGCAAAGTCACCGCCGAAAAGCTCTCCTCGCTTGGGCTCAATACCTGTGGTGATGTGCAAGCCTATTCTAAACCTGAGTTATTGGCGCGATTCGGCAAGTTTGGTGGCGTCTTGATTGAGCGTTCCCAAGGCATCGATGAGCGGGGCATTTCCGCTGACAGGGAACGTAAATCAGTGGGTGTTGAAACCACGCTGGCGAAGGATATTTATAGCCTAGAGCAGTGCCAACAAGTGATGCCGGGATTGATCCAAGAATTAGCCCTACGTTTGAGCCGCAGCGCTAAAGAGCGCAAAATTCACAAGCAAGTGGTCAAGCTCAAGTTTAATGATTTCAAGCAAACCACCATTGAGCATCGTAGTGATGAAGTCTCGATTGTGATGTTTTATGATCTACTCGCACAGGCGATGGCAAGGCAAGAGGGGCGCGGCATTCGTCTATTGGGTATTTCGGTAGGACTCGCCGATTCTATCCTCGCAGTGCCCGAAATCCCAAATGCCCAGACTCAGCTTGATTTAGCGCTCTAGCTGTTTACTGAGTCGATACGCCGCAGACTCATGCCTGAATGGCTCAATAAGCCTCGGGTGGATTCGCCAACATAAAATCAATTAACAGTCTGACCCGCAAGGGTAAATTGTCCCGATCGCGATACATCAAGTAGGCGGTGCGCGGAATACCTTGCCATTCTGGCAGTATTTGAACGAGCTTGCCGCTTTGTATCTGTTCACTCGCCATGCTGATGGGTAATAGCCCAATACCGAGTCCCGCCACTACAGCCTGACTGGCGATCGCCATATCATCGACGGCTAATTTGATATTCCCCCTCGGCTCAAACTCGAAATCTTGTCCTGTGATATTGTGTTGTAAGCGCCATGTTTTTACGGGCTTTGCGATGATAACCGGATGTTGTTCGAGTGCTTCTATGGCTTGCAGTGTATGCCACTGGGTTGCCGATGTGCTGGCGCAAAGCACAAAGCTAATCGTGGTGAGCGGCCTTGCAATCCAATCGGGATCTTTAGGTTCACCCACTCGAAAGGCGATATCGATGGCGTTTTCACTGACATCGATATTCATGTTCGACAGGCTTAAATCGATGTCGATATTGGGATAATGCCGTTGGAAGGCGTTGAGTGATTCACCTAGCCAGCGATAGGTTGTATTGATAGGCGCCGAGATCCGCAGTTTGCCAACCGCTTGATGTTTATCCGCATGCAACTCACCGGATACCTGGTTTAACTCGATAAACAGCGGGCCACAGCGTTCGAGATAACGCTGACCTGTGGCGGTAAGGTTGACTCTATGGGCGTCTCTGTGCAGTAAACGCAGGCCTAATGATTGTTCTAACAGATTGATTCGACGGCTTAAGGTTGAAGGTGGAATGCCTAAGTGTTGCGCCGCGAGCTTAAAGCTCCCTTGTTGTGCCACCACCCAAAATAAGCGCATATCGTCTAAGGAATAATTAAGTTTCATATTTGGAATTTAAGCTCTCAATCTTGTAGGTTTTAATAATATATGAAACTTATAAACTAAGCTCAATCCCAATTATCTCCCTAGAGTCCGATATGAAATCCCATACACCTTACATGACATTCGTTTGTCTACTTATTTGCGTTTTTAGCTGGGGCAGCGTGTTTCCCATAGCTAAGCGAGTGCTGGAGGATATGTCAGGTGAATCCCTCGTATTCTGGCGTTTTACCATTGCGGCGGTGACTCTGGCGTTATATATCGTTTTCACTCGTCAAGCTTGGCCCAAATTGAGTTTGGCACAATACACTGTCATAGCGCTGGTGGGCGTGATTGGTGTGGGCGGCTTAAATCTGGCGTTATTTAATGGGCTGCAGCACACCTCTGCCGCCAATGGCGCCTTGATTATGGCGCTCAGCCCGCTAGTGACTTCAATCGTCAACGCGCTATTACAGCGTGAATGGCTCAGCAGACAACAAGTGTTCAGCTTAGTCGGTGGTTTGGCGGGCGTACTGCTAGTGATCACCAATGGCAGTGTGCAGCAGTTGCTCAACTTTAGTTTTAACCAAGGTGATGTGATGATTGCCGCCGGCATGTTGGCGTGGAGTGGTTATACCATTTGTTCGCAACGGGTCGGCCATTGGTTGCCTGTGTTGCCATTTACCTTGCTGAGTATGATAGCTGCTAGTGTGTCTATGTCCGTTGTTGGGCTAGGCCGTGGTGAGTTTCACGCTTGGCAGGAGTTGATGGGGCTGTCGACGATGGCTTTGTCTAGCGTGCTCTACATAGGTTTATTCGCTACTGTGCTCGGTTATCTGTTTTGGATTAACGGCGTTAAAGCGCTTGGCCCCGCTAAGGCATCGATCTTTTTTAATCTCGTGCCCGTTTTTGCAGCATTAACGGCGTTAGCTATGGGGCAGGCGGTAACGGAAATTCAATTGGTAGGGATGCTGATAGTAATCCTTGCGTTGATGTTACCTATGTTAGTCAACCTACGCGCGGCAAGAGGCTTAGTGGTTAAGCGCTGCTAATCGATGCTAGCTTTGCTGTTTAAATATAAGGGAGCACCTGAATTCAGATAATCACTGCGACAGGTTTATGCTCCCTTATTCGTTGGATGCTACTTAATTAAAACGTCACATATTTGCAAGCTTCCACTTTCAACAACTTACAGTTTAAAACGACTGACTAGCGCCGTGAGGTTACCCGCCATTGACGAGAGTTGTACGCTTGCTGCGTAGATTTCATCAGTGTTGCGTAAACTGTCCTCCGACTGTTCGGCAATGTGTTGAATATTTTGATGACTCTCATTGGCCATAGTGGTTTGCGCTTTGGCAGCGAGGGCGATTTGATTATTCATTTCGCTGATCTGACTCACCATTTCTGCAATATGCGCTAAGGCTTCACCGGCATTACTGGCGGCTTCGACGCTCGAAATCGCTTTTTCATTACCAATATTAATTGCCGCCACAGCGCTTTGGGTGCCATTTTGCACATTGGCGATCATCAATTTAATTTCTTCGGTGGATTGGTGGGTCTTAGAGGCGAGGGAGCGCACTTCATCGGCAACCACAGCAAAGCCGCGTCCTTGCTCGCCCGCTCGCGCCGCTTCAATCGCTGCGTTAAGGGCTAATAGATTGGTCTGTTCGGCAATAGATTGGATCACCTCAAGTACGCGGCCGATATGTTGGCCTTCTTGTTCGAGTTTGTTGATTTGCATTTCTGCCGAGCCTACATCCCCCGCGAGTTCTCGAATTACATTGATGGTTTTTTTCACTCTTTCTTGGCCATCGGCGGTAAAGACATCGGCTTGTTTGGCGGCATCGGCGGCATGACTGGCACTGACTGACACTTCTTGCACAGAGGCAGCAATGTGATCACTGGCATCGGCGATTCTGTGGGTGGCTGCCTGTTGATCCATCAAGGTATGTTTTGCCGTGGCGCTGGTTTTTGCTAGCCCTTCGGCGGCGACATTAAGCTCCGAAGTAGATTGTTTAAACTGCGAGATAATGCCATGTAAGTTATCGAGAAAATGATTGAATGCCTTGGCGAGATCACCAAGCTCGTCCTTAGAGGTTAGCTGGACTCGCTCGGTCAAATCACCATCACCATCGGTAATGTCGTGGATTTTCGCCAGCAAAACTGCGAGCGGCTTACTGATGAGTTTAGGCAAGGCAACGATGAACAGAATGCAGATCAGGATACTAATCGTTAAAGCAATTAACTGCATCTGCTGCCCACGATAGGCGTCATCATCCACTTGGGTGACAGCTGCTGCCGTGTTGCTGTTTAAGTCATCGATCAGCTGATTAATATTTTGATGCAGCTGCTCGAATTGCGTCGCTGCTTGACCAAAACTCAGATCAATTGCTGTCGTGCGACCGTTACGGCCATTTTGGGTGCGCTGATTGCTGATTTCAGAGGTGGTGGTTCGCCATACCTCGAAACTGCGATTTAATTCATTGAGTTTTTCTTTTGCGAGGGGACTTGTGGTCACATCGGCAAACTGATTAAGGTGTTCTTTGACCAGAGATATACTATTAGTATGCTGTTTTAGAAGGCTATTATAGGAGTCCGTGCCCACGTTAACGAACATCAGGCTACGTTCGGCGACTTGCGCTTGGTAAAGCTCTTTATCAGCTTGCAGTAGTTCAGATTGGCTCGGTAAGTATTCGAGTGCGAGCGTATTTGCGCTGCTATTTAATGCTTTAAGCCCTAAGATGCCAGTTGAAGAGGCGAAGATGACTACGCCAGCGAGTAGCAGACTCGGGTAAGTCAGTTTCTGGTTAACGGAAAGATCTTTATACCATTCCATAGTCACGCCCTCCTTGATTGATGCATTGAAAGGTGAGGGCCGCGATAACCACTGAATAAAAGCGGATGCGGCCCATCACTGGCGTTCTCTGGCAATTAGAGTCCGAATTGATCTAGGTTGATCCCGATGGTGATAGCACCAATTGCGGCATCGCCATCCATGACGGGTATCGAAATTTGTACCAGATAAGCTTGGGAGCTAGTGTCAAATTTGACTGGACCTATGTGCTTATCGCCTTTGCCATTGGCAAAGGATTTTTGCCATTTATCCTCGTCACCCTGCCAGTAGTCTGAGGTTTTACTGGTCATGGCGACGTTCGCACCTTGATTATCCATGAGGAAAATTTCTTGGTAGTAAGGTTGGCTGGCTTCGAAGGTGGTGAGAAACTTGGCCGCTTCGTTGTTCATCAAGGACGACATAAAGTCATCAATCCCTGCGGTGGCGATCCATTTTTCATCTAATGTTTTGATCGAATCTAAACTTTTGCCTTGAGCATTTTGCGCTTTAACGGCATTCACCAGCACCACTTCTTTACCTAATGGCATCAGTGAATCGGCTAGATCGATAACGGCTTGGGGGACTTCTTCTGCGAAACTGAGGTTACTGCTGAGCAGTAGTGCGGCGGCTGACAAGATTTTACCAAATTTCATGATCTCTATTCCTTAAGGTCACAGTATTGAAGGGGAAAGCGGCTATCTCTAAAAGCGCGACAAGCAAAAATACGTTCGAGTTAGACAGAACAACTATAGTAGAAAATTCAAGTTATTCAGTTCTTTCATAAAAATTTTATCAATGGCATTTCTGCACACAAATAGAAGGCGCGATAAAAAATAAGGCCACATCTGACTTGAGCAGATGTGGCCTTGAATTAAGTGCCAATTGAGTGAGCTAGGCTATCATTCGGGCGTTACGCCTTAACTGGAATACGCTCGAGTACGGCTAATAATAAGGTCCAGTATTGGCCGACTGTGGTGATGTTCACCATCTCGTCTGGTCCGTGCGGATAACGAATCGTAGGACCAATCGAGACCATATCCATATCTGGATAAGGTTTCTTGAATAGACCACACTCAAGACCCGCATGGATCACCATGATCACTGGCTCTTTTTGGTAAATGTCTTGATAGGTTTCGCGTACTATCGCCATCACAGGTGAGCTGTTATCTGGTTTCCAACCTGGGTAAGCGCCGCTTAAATCGATATCGGCTCCGGCTAAGTTAGTTAATGCAGTTAACATGCCTTCGACTTGAGTTCGGCCAGAATCAATCAGTGAGCGAATAAGACACAGGATAGTGACTTGTTCATCGTCAGTGCTGATGACGCCTACGTTGAGCGAGGTTTCAGTCACACCTTCGACTTCATCACTCATGCGGATCACGCCGTTCGGGCACACATGCAGCAAATCGATCAGGGTATTTTGGCTGTTTTCGCTCATCACACGTTTTGGCGTGGGGATAGTGTTTAACACTAAACGCATATCAGGATCGGCAATGGCGAGTTCAGTGCGGATAAGCGCTTCAAACTCAGCGACTTTTTCGTTTAAGGCACCGACGTTTTCTTCTGGCAACATAAAGCTGATGTTGGCTTCACGTGGGATCGCATTACGCAATGAACCGCCGCTAAATTGTGTCAGCTCTAACGCTAAATCATCTGCATTTTCAAATAGGAAACGCGCCAATAACTTATTGGCATTGCCGCGACCTAAGTGAATGTTCACTCCAGAGTGACCGCCTTTTAAGCCAGATAAATGCAGGCTAAAGGCAGAGTAACTTTGCTCAGACGCTTGCCAAACCATAGGCAGGGTGATTTGAGCATCGACGCCACCGGCGCAGCCCATGTAAATTTCACCTTCTTGCTCAGAATCAGTGTTGATCAGGATCTCTGCATCTAACATGCCCGCCTGTAAACCGAAGGCGCCCGTCATGCCCGCCTCTTCATCGATGGTCAGCAGCACTTCTAATGGACCGTGCTTGATGTCATCAGAGCCCAAAATGGCCAGCGCCGATGCCATACCAATACCGTTATCTGAACCTAAGGTCGTGCCTTTGGCTTTAACCCAATCACCATCGACATAAGCTTCGATAGGATCTTGGGTGAAGTCGTGTACTTTGTCGGCATTCTTCTGCGGCACCATATCGATATGGGCTTGAATGACCACGATTTTACGATCTTCCATTCCAGGCGTAGCCGGTTTGCGGATGATCAAGTTGCCAACGGCATCTTCAACGACGGCAAGTTGTTTGCTTTTTGCCCACGCTTGAATGTGCTGGCTTAAGGCTTGCTCATGCTTAGATGGGTGGGGAATAGCGCAGATTTGTTCAAACCATTGCCATAATGGCTGTGGGTATAACTGACTTAAAGCTGTCACAGAAGTGTCCCTCATAAGGTCTTGTGGGTATAGGGCAAATTTGCGGCCATTCTACCACATTCTGCGCAGCCAATTAATCTCAGCATCACAGGCTTTTGTTACGCTGGCAGCCAAAGTTTCCAGTTGGGATTTTTCAGAGGGTCTCGATACCACTTTTAGATTGGTAATTAGGCGATAGAGCGGGAATAATGCAGACACAATAATGAAAAAGGATGGGTCATGTTTCAAGTTAACTTCGTTGATGTAAAAGCAGAAAATGCCATTTTTGATGGTGAAGGTTGGGATGCAGTTGTGGTGGTAACGCCAGATCTGGATACCATAGGTTTTGATGAGATCAGTTTATTGGCTCAGCACGGTGCCCACGTGGATAAGCGCGTAGGTAAGAGCCCTACATTACTGTTTGCCCCGGGTCTGGCAGGAGGCCGCTTGATCATTGCGCCTGTCACCCAAGTGAACGACGAGTATGTAGATGTGCGTGTATATGCTGATGCCGCAAGGGCGGCGATTGCCATTGCAAAAGAGGCGGGCGCCAAACGTCCGTTGTTATATGTGGTGCCATCGAAGGATTTGCGTTTTGGTTTTGCCTCTGAAGTCGCGGCGTTAGCCTGCGGTCAAGAACTGTGGCAAACCTTAGAGCTGCGTGAAGCGACGGGCTTAACGCCTACATTTGAGGCCATAGGGTTATTATCTTCATCAACCCATAACAGCAATTTACTCAATGCGTTAGAAGCGGGCCGCGTATTAGCGCGGGATTTATGTGGTACAGAACCTGAGCGCATGTCGGCTAAAGCCTTTGCTGACTATTGTCTACAATCCTTAGCGGGCAGCGTGATCAAAACCGCAGTGGTAGAAGACAGAGATATTTTAGAGCGTGACTATCCGCTGCTCAGTGCAGTAGCGCGTTCCTCTTTTGCCGTCGGTCGTCATCAACCTCGGGTGGTGAAATTAGAATATCTGCCAGAGGGTGAAGTGACTCGCACTTTCCTGTTCGCGGGTAAGGGCGTGATTTACGATACCGGCGGCGCCGATCTGAAAGTCGGCGGTTCTATGGCGGGCATGAGCCGTGATAAAGGCGGCGCTTCAGCTGTGGCGGGGCTATTCAAAACCCTGTCAATGCTCAAGCCTAAGGGCATTCGAGTGATTGCCGAGTTAGGTTTAGTGCGTAACAGCATAGGCAGCGAAGCCTTCGTGACCGATGAAATCATTACCAGTCATGCGGGTGTACGAGTACGGATTGGTAATACGGATGCCGAAGGGCGCTTAGTGCTGGCAGATTTACTGAGTCATTTACGCATCAAAGCCGTGTCGGCGGTGAAGCCTGAAATGTTTTCGGTAGCAACACTCACGGGTCACGTAGTGCGCTGTTATGGCAGTTATCCTGCGGCGGTGGAAAACTCAGTGGCGAGTTCGCAGCAATGCGCTGTCACTTTACAACAGCAGGCGACTCAATGGGGCGAACCCTTTGAAGTGTCTACATTGCGACCTGAAGACTTCGCGAAGATCCGCGATGTGTCGGGCGCTGCTGAAATGTTATCTTCAAATAATGCCCCATCATCGATTACCGCGCGCGGACATCAATATCCGGCGGCGTTTTTACTGAAAGCGTCGGGGCTATTTGACCATGGTGTAACCGCCCCGATTCCCTTAGCTTATATGCACTTAGATATCGCAGGCAGTGCGACAGAAGGCGATCCGCTCTACGGTAAACCTACGGCCAGTCCGCTGGTGGGCTTGTATCAATATCTGATCAATCGCTAACGGGTAGGGCGTGTTGACGTTTCAGGGTTATTTTTGCAGCGAGTTGGCTGGCTTTTATGCAAGGTAAAGCCCGTGCGGTGTCGTTATTCTACATAAACGGGCGATAACGCAGCAGAAATGCCAGCCAAACGCTGCCCGAAGGGTTCGTCTGGCAAGCTCTTGCTCTTTGTCACTCGTCATTTGAGTAGAATAACTACACGTCACTCCTCGTTTCGCGATCACGAGCTTGCCAGAGCGAACAAAATTTAATCTCGAAACGTCAACACGCCCTAGTAACAAAAAGAAATAATTCTGTAATATCTTACTTATTAGATGCTTACAGGATTATTTCTGTTTTTATGTGAAGCAGATCGCCATTAACCCTACTATAATTGTGTAATTTAATTACATTAAAAAGCCTTAATTAAAAAAATTACAAATAAAGGTTGTAATAAAACTACAAAACCATATAATTGCTTTCGTGGATTAGGCGCTATGCCTTTCCTCTCTAGTCTATCCAGGATGGATATTTTTCTCCAAGGACCTGAGTGACAAGTCGTCTCAACGGATATGAGAATCTCTAGTTCCAGGGAACCGAGCCAAGCTTCACTAGAGTACTTAATCACAACTAATTTAGGAGTATTGACTATGTCTTATACAGGCAACAACCATTTTTATTGGCAGAACACTTGGTTTAACACTGATGTTTTGCGTGGCGGTTTATTCGCCATGAGCTTTAAGGCTTAACCCTCCTTAAAGTTTAGTTTCCATCATCCATCAACCTTTGTATCGCCTTTTTTGGCGTGTTTAGACTCAAGTAGTATATCGATGTTTTTGCATGGATATGCCAGGTTTTTCCCGCTAGCGCGGTAATGTACTTCCCCGAAAGGGACGCTTGAAATATGTCTTTGCCTGCTCATTGAGCAGGCTTTTTTTTGCCTTTTTTTTATCTAAACCTTACCTAAGTGATCAACTGAGTTAATAACATTTTGACTCACATCTTACTGATATATCGCCGTCGATTTGTATTTATCAAAAGCTAAACAGAATACGAGATGCTGAACCAATGGTATTGATTTGGCGGTTTTATTGATTCAACTACTGATGAGTGGGAGTGGATGCCGTGGGTGTACAAATCTGAGTTTAACGCCGAACACGATGAGTTAGATTCTAAGCCTGTCAAAATTAGGTGTCATTGGAGGTACAAGCTGAAACGATATCAAGTGATGACTGCCTTAGCTGTATACATAGCTATATAAAAACTGCTACCCCATAAAAGCAAATGTCTATAGCATGAAAATACCGTTTCTATTATTCGAGAGATAGGAATGGGTAGCGGTCATTCGTGAAAAATAAGTCAATCCACGACTTATGCCTTGCAGACAACCAGCGCATAAATACTAAGACGATAGGTATCAAAATGACAATGACGCTCCTTACATCATTATTGGCTATACCCTTTTGCTACTTAGCGCTTGCATCATTATTGGTATGTATACCCGTTAGAAAACAGCCTGTCGTTGATAGTCTAGATTTTGATGTTTTAAATGGTAAAGCAGATAACCTTCAACTAAGTGAGCAAACGTATGCTTCGCGTAGCGGAAGTGAGTTGTTTTACAGATTTATCGCCGGCAAGACGAATACGATTCTGGTTCTATTACATGGTTCTGGAGCGGAAGGTCGGTATTTGCTGCACCCAGCTCAAAAATTATCCATTGCAACTGAGATCAGTGTGGTTATTCCAGATCTGCGTGGCCATGGTCGATCAGCACAAAAGACATTGGGAGATATCGATTATATAGGACAGTATGAGGATGACTTGGAGGATCTTAGGCTGCATCTTAGTCAACAATACCCTAATTCATCTATCATTCTCGGAGGACACTCATCCGGTGGCGGCTTAGCGATAAAATATGCAGGAGGAGATCATGTCGCATTTGATGGATATCTGCTCCTCGCTCCTTATCTTGGCTATCGGGCACCAACTGTAAGGCCAAATTCGGGAGGATGGGTTCAGGTATCGACTAGACGTTATATAGGATTGACGATGTTAAATAATGTTGGAATTAAGCTGTTTAACTCTCTACCTGTGCTATTTTTTAACCGCCCAAAAGAATGGAGCGACCCATTACAGGCTGAAAGCTACTCTTACAGGTTAAATGAATCTTTTTCACCTCAAGCGTATGAAAAGAATCTGCAAAAAAATAATAAACCTGTATTAGTCTTAGTGGGTGCAGATGATGAAGCATTTTACGCAGAAAAGTTCGAAGCCGTTTTTAGTAAAAATGCTCCTCATGCGCTCGTCAAAATCATCCCAAAGGTAAAGCATTTAAACCTGCCAAATAATGACGATACGATCAACATTATGAGTAGCTGGATAAATAGTACCTATCAAGGGCATTGAGAGTACGCGCAAAGTGGCGATGTTCACTTCCCAACCTTTAACGTCATAGTTTTAGCTTCTATTACTGCCAAAATGTCTATGTACCTAAGTTCGTTTAGGCAATTAATCCCGTTTTAGGCATACATGTATACCCACGAAAACAATTTTGACCTTCTTGCTTTTATTCAGACTAACTGCTTATTGTCATAACTGGTCGCTGCCAGTAAATTGCTGAATAAAATGTTATTTATTTTCATTGGTTTAAGTGTAGTTGTCAGGACTATCGTTGATAGACTGTTGTATGCCAAAAGGAATCGGTATGGCTAAGTTTTTAAATCTATTTTCTTTAAGTTTGATTTTTACCAGCACATTTTGCTACGCAAATGAGCCTACTCAAGTGTTCTTAGACGGTGATAAGATTCACTATCAAGGAGGGTTAGCAAAAGAAGCCAATGAAATGGTGTTTGAAATATTTAAGAAAAATACTTCAAAAATAAAATGGCTAGCCATTAAGAGTGTTGGTGGTGAAGTTAATTTAGGCCTTGATTTAGCCGAGTTTATCAACAAGAACAGCTTAAACGTTGAGGTGACTGAGTATTGTTTATCTTCATGTGCTAACTACGTTTTCCCTGCTGCACATGAAAAAAGAATCACGAACCATGCATTGATAGGCTTTCATGGTGGAACTTCTGGCATGGCTGCTGGAGTCGCTGAATTTATCAAAACCTTACCTGAATCTGAGCGTGAGGCCACTCAAAAACACTTTGATGAATATGGTGAAAAAAACGCTGGCAAGAGAAGCTGAATTCTTTCAAAAATTAGGCATTAATTCTAACATCACCACACTTGGCCAAAGTTATGAGTACAAGAAATATGAAGATGCGGGTAGTTATGTCGGTTGGTATTACGCCATCAGCGATCTGAATAAACTTGGCGTCAAGAACATATCGGTACTGAATCCACCTTGGGTATTTAAACAGCTTTCAGAAAAGAGTCGGTTTTATAAAGTTGAAGTTATCGGAAGTTAATATCTAAATTCAACTCCAAAGTGCCACTTTCGCTATTTAAGCTACTAATTGATTACCGCTTCGGTCACGCATATTTCACGCTATTGGTGCCATGCATTAGGACTTAAAAGGATCTGTATGAAAGCACTATTTAAATTAAAAAATCCTTTAAAAATTGCATCCTTGGTCTTTTTTATGGGGGCAATATACAACGCGTATTCAATGGATATCATCGGTCTGGTGTGCTTTCTCGTCGCTGCTTTGGTGTTCTTCGTCCTAAGTATTTTCCGTACTGGTAAAAAAGCTACAGCAAGCAAGATTAGTTAACATTTCCCCTCATTATTTTTCCGTACGACAGCCTCTCCTCTGGCCTGACCAGCCTAAACTCCCTATAATCGGCTGCAAATGTCATCACGTTACATAGTGTTTACATCTAACTACCCTACATACTTAAAATAAAAAGGAACCTTGTTCCATGTTAGAAAAACTGTTCAAACTGAAACAAAATCAAACGAGCCTCAAGCAGGAAGCGGTCGCAGGTTTGACAACATTTATGACGATGGCCTACATCATTTTTGTGAATCCAATGATGTTAGCCGATGCGGGCATGGACCATGGGGCTGTATTCGTCGCGACTTGTTTGGCTGCGGCTGTCGGCTGTTTAGTTATGGGCTTGATGGCGAATTATCCTATCGCACTTGCACCCGGCATGGGGCTGAACGCCTTCTTTACCTACACAGTTGTGGGCGAAATGGGTTACAGCTGGGAGACAGCACTTGGCGCGGTATTCCTGTCGGGTATTTGCTTTTTAATCTTATCTTTAGTGCGCATTCGAGAGTGGATTGTAAATAGCATTCCCATGTCGCTGCGTATTGGTATTGCCGCTGGTATTGGTCTGTTCCTTGCGCTGATTGGCCTTAAGAGTGCCGGTATTGTGGTGGCAAGCCCTGCAACCTTAGTGACCTTAGGCGATATCACTGCATTTCCGGCGGTGATGGCTGTGTTAGGCTTTTTCCTGATCATTGCTATGGTGCAACGTGGAATGAAGTCGGCGGTTATCCTAAGTATCTTGATTATCACAGCGCTGGGATTAGTGTTTGGCGATGTGCAGTATCACGGCATTGTGTCTATGCCGCCGTCGATCATGCCAACATTTTTGAAGATGGATTTATCCCAAGTCTTTGAAGTCAGCATGTTATCTGTGGTGTTTGCCTTCTTATTCGTCGATCTTTTCGATACCTCTGGCACTTTAGTGGCGGTTGCGCAGCGCGGTGGTTTCCTCGATGAGAAGGGACGTTTACCGCGATTAAACCGTGCCTTAACCGCCGACAGTTTAGCGACTATTGCGGGCGCCGCTTTTGGTACGTCGACGACCACAAGTTATATCGAAAGTACGGCGGGTGTGAGCGCGGGTGGTCGTACTGGTTTGACGGCAGTTGTCGTGGGATTACTCTTTATTGCTGCGTTATTCCTGTCGCCTTTGGCGGGCATGATCCCAGCCTATGCGACGGCGGGTACACTGTTTTATGTGGCGATTCTGATGATGTCAGGACTCGTGCATGTCGAATGGGAAGATTTGACTGAAGCCGCACCGGTAGTCGTTGTGTGTATTTTAATGCCGCTGACGTTTTCTATCGCCACAGGCATCGCCTTTGGGATGATCTCTTACGCCGCAATTAAATTACTCACAGGTCGTTTTAGCGATCTCAATGTGGGCATTGTCGTCTTGGCTGCGCTGTTTGTAGCTAAGTTTATCTATGGCTAAGGCTGTCGATTAGTGGCTCGTGTAGTGCGAGCTCACAACGTAGATTGTCTACAATAGACAATATTTTTTGAGGGTCATCTCATCGATGGCCCTTTTTCATGCGTGATTCCAAGCAAAATCGAAAATTTATCTCGAGTTAATAACTCCTTGCTACCAATTACCCAACGGATTAGGTATAAGGATTGTTCGGTTATTTTTTACAAATGAATAATGAACTTAAGTGAGATTGCGTATCGCCGCGTAGTAGTGAAATTGGGGACGAGTGTGCTGACTTCTGGCAGTAAACAGCTAGATAAAGCTCACATGGTTGAGCTTGCTCGTCAAATGGCCGCACTGATGAAGTCAGGGGTCGAAGTCGTATTATGCACCTCTGGGGCCATTGCTGCTGGGCGTGAACATCTCCAATACCCGACACTGCCCGACACTATGGCCAATAAGCAATTGTTAGCCGCTGTCGGGCAAAGTCAGTTGATCCTCGCTTGGTCACAACTCTTTAGTATTTATGGGCTGCATGTCGGCCAATTGCTGCTGACCCGTGCCGATTTGCAGGATAGGGAGCGTTACCTCAACGCCCGTGACACGCTCAATGCCTTGCTGGCGAATAATATTGTGCCGATCATCAATGAAAATGATGCTGTTGCCACTAATGAAATCAAAGTCGGTGATAACGACAATCTGTCGGCCCGTGCCGCACTGCTGTGTGATGCCGATTTATTGATTTTATTGACGGATCAAAAGGGCTTATTCGATGCCGATCCGCGCACGAACCCGAATGCTAAGTTGATCTCCCAAGTCGTCAAGATTGACGACAGCCTACGTATGTTGGCGGGCGGATCTGTATCGGGTTTAGGTACGGGCGGAATGTCGACTAAATTGGAAGCGGCGGATATTGCTCGCCGTGCAGGCATCGAAGTGGTTATCGCTTCTGGCCATCACCCCGATGTGATCAAAAAAGTGGTGAGCAAGGAATCGGTTGGGACACATTTTAGTGCCATCGAAAACCCGCTCGAAAGCCGTAAACAGTGGATTTTAGCCGGCCCTGCGACTCAAGGTTCTTTAGTGCTCGATGCCGGTGCGGTCAAAGCAGTGACAGACAAGGGCCGCAGCCTATTGTCTAAAGGTATCGTCGGCGTTAAAGGCCAGTTTGAGCGCGGCGCAACGCTGCAATTAGTTGATCAACAGGGTAAAGTGATTGCTAAAGGGATGACACGATACTGCGGCCAAGCCCTCAGTTTGATCGCGGGCAAGCATTCCGACGAGATCGAGTCTTTACTCGGTTACGATTATGGTGACGCAATCGTGCACCGCAACGACATGGTTGTCTTATAAGCGAGGTCTGTTTTGAGTCAAATTAATCAAGATCAGTATTTACAGCAACTTGGTAATAATGCCAAACAAGCAAGTTATGCCTTAGCTAACTTAACGGCGAGCCAAAAGGCCGATTTGCTTGAAGCCATCGCCGATGCGCTGACAGAAAACGCCGCCGCCATTTTAGCCGCGAATGCTAAAGATGTTGCCGCTGCTAAAGCCGATGGATTAACGGATGCGATGATCGACAGATTGTTGCTCGATGATGCGCGTCTGGCGGGCATTATTGGCGATATTAGCGATGTGATTCGCCTTGCTGACCCGGTAGGCGAAGAATTTGGCAGTAAATTATTAGATAACGGTTTAAGGCTGACTCGCCGCCGAGTACCACTTGGGGTTATCGGGGTGATTTACGAAGCTCGGCCCAATGTGACTGTTGATATCGCGGTACTTGCCCTTAAAACCGGTAATGCGGTGATCCTCCGTGGCGGTAAAGAAACCCTTGAATCGAATAAGCTTATTAGTGACGTGATCCGCGGCGCGATTGTCGCTCAAGGTTTACCGATAGATGCGGTGCAATTTATTGATTCTTCAGACAGAGCTTTAGTAACTGGTTTACTTAAGCTCGATCAATATGTCGACATGATAGTGCCCCGTGGCGGTCAAGCACTGCAGCGCTTATGTGCTGAACAGGCGACCATTCCGGTGATTTTGGGCGGCATAGGTATTTGCCATTTATATGTCGATAAAAATGCCAATCTTGAACGGGCTCTCGAGGTGATCGCTAACGCCAAAGTGCAGCGTCCAACTGTGTGTAATGCGCTTGATACCTTGCTTGTGGATGAGCGCGTGGCGAGCACATTTGTGCCGCAAATTGCCGAGTATCTGCATCGTTTAGGCGTGCGTTTTTCAGTTTGTGACACAAGCTTTAGTCTGCTTGATGGTTTAGGGTTTGATGTGACGCTCGCCAAGGCTGAGGATTTTGGCATCGAATGGTTGTCGTTAACCTTAGGCATTAAAGTGGTGAGCGATATCGATGCCGCCGTTAGTCATATTCGCCAATATTCTAGCGGCCATTCGGAAGCGATTTTGACCGATGACATTCACGCAGCGGCGCACTTTATGAACGAAGTGAACTCAGCGGCTGTGTATGTCAATGCCAGCACGCGTTTTACCGATGGCGGTCAGTTTGGCCTTGGCGCCGAAGTTGCTGTGAGCACGCAAAAACTCCATGCTCGCGGCCCAATGGGGCTTGAGGCATTAACCACATATAAGTGGTTAGCATGGGGTGATTACACTAGCCGTGTTTAGCGGTTAAAAACCATAAAATTAAAGCCGTTAACACACTGTGTTGACGGCTTTTTTGTTCGCAGTGTTTGATTGTAAGTGCCAATTTGCAGAGTTTATTGATGGCAGTGCTTCAATGGAGAAGCGGCGTATAGGTGGCAAGTAACCAGATACAGAAGAATAGCGTCGACATGACGGTAGTGAACTTACGAAAGGCCTTGATGTATTCCAAGGTATAAATAAAGTACTTTTCCTGCACTCTGCGGGTGAGTAATACCGAGGGCAGCATAAAACTGCAATAGAGCATGACCACCATAGTGGTAAAACTGTTTCCCCAGAAATGCTCATAAATAAATAAGGCGATGCAGAGTAGCATAGCGCACCAGCTTAGTGGGCTGATGCTATTTTCCGGGGCCCATTGGGTTGATTTTTCCATCTGACTATCCTTAGTCGATTTGTACCTCAGTACAATTTATAGACGCAAGTCTAGGCATTATCAAACGCTTTCTACTGTAGACCCAGTTCGCAGAGGCTAATTTGTTGTTGCTAGGGTCTTGTTTGCGAGTTATCCAACATGAGCGCGTGCTATTTAATGGAGTGGATTACTTAACGTCGAATGACTTGTGCTTAATGTGGTCGATGTGGCTTAAAGCGTCTTGATATCGGCAAATTCGCCTTTGCAAAGCTGGGCTAAGTCAGTGGCCGCTAAGCTTATCTCCAAACCGCGTCTGCCCGCGCTGACATAAATCCTCTCGAAGCCTTGAGCGCTGTCATCAATTAAGGTCGGTAACTGTTTTTTCTGCGCTAGCGGGCTAATGCCGCCAACCAGATAGCCCGATGATTTTTGCGCGAGTTCGGCATCGGCCATTTGCAGTTTCTTTTGTCCTAGGCATTTTGCCACGGCTTTTAGATTGAGCTGATGATCGACGGGTACGAGGGCGACGGCAATTGGCGCATGGGCTTTGTCGATGGCAACTAAAAGGGTTTTAAACACTTGTGCGGGTTCGAGTCCTAAGGTGTTGGCAGCTTCTTCGCCGTAGGCGGCGCAGTGTGGATCATGACTGTACTCTAGGATATCAAACGTAATTTTGGCTTTTTTCGCCAATCGAACGGCCGGGGTCATTCTATACTCCTTCACAAAATGGGTGATATTAGCGCTTAATTTTGATGTAAAACGTTAGCCACTTCGGTTTTTACGTTCTTTAATTGGCTCATTGCAGTGAGCCAAGTTTATTTCAGGCGACGATTCAGTGATGACTCTGCCATCACTCAGCTATCTCTCAACCATCATTCAGCGAGTTTTGGCTTTGGGCCTATTTTACTTTTGCGCTCGGTATAACGGGGCCAAAGTTGTTGCAACATCATCCCTGACAGAATAAACGCCAGACCGAGATAGGTCGCCATCGCAATTGTTTCCTGCAAAATCCACGCGATAAAACCAATCGACATTACAGGGGATAAAAACACCATAGTGCTGATGTTCGCGGTGCGAGTGGCGGTTTTCAGCGCCATTAACCAAAGCACGAAGGTAATGCCCATCTCGAACAAGCCCACATACATACCTGCAAATATCGCCTTAAGACTAAAGCTGGGTAGGGTATCTGTCAGCACTAAAGTGACGGCGATAAAAGGTAAGCCGATAAGAAAACTCAATAATAAACTCACCACGGGATCGCCTTGATCTTTAGTGTTGACGATCCAATATAGGCACCAGAGTAAGGTGCTGGTGAGGGCAAGGCCGATCCCGAGCGGGCTATCAAAACTAAAGCCGCTGATATCGCCGCCGGTGGCAATGATAAATACCCCAGTGTAGGCAATCAGCGCCGCAGCAATGTCGCTCTTACGCAAATGTTGCTTTAACAAAGGCGCAGCCAATAACGGCAGCAATACCGCCCAAGTGTAATTGAGTGACAAAGCTTGCTGCGCTGGTAGTAAGGAATACGCCTTAAACAGCACCACATAGTAAAGGAAGGGATTGATGAGCCCTGTAACTAAATAAAATGCAGGGCGGCGTAAAAACTGTTGCTTGAGTAAGGAAAGCTTCTTTTGCCAGGCGAGAATACCGCCAAGGGCAATAATCGACGTGAGCACGGCAACAAACACCAGTTGCAGTGGCGTGTAGTAACTCAAGGCAATCTTAAAGGCCGTGGCTACTGTAGACCAGAGGAAGACCGCCGCCATGCCATACACGTACGCTAAATTCGAAGACTTCACTCTGCTACCTTACCTGGATAAACATCCGCCAAATGTGGGCAGATTGAATAACAGCTTGGGTTGATAAGCAAGACTATTTTATGTGCTTGGATATTTTATCCCGTAGCGGATGCGAGAAAGATAAATCAGAAAATTTTTTTGTTCGCCCTTGTAATTAAATTCCCTGTCCCAATATAGGTATCAAGGCAGAGAAGGTGGCCAACGATGGACTTGATATTTTAACCGTCTAGCCCCATATCAAAACCAACTAAACAAATTTAGATTGAATGAAATTTTTCGGAGGACCTCATGGGTAAAATTATTGGTATCGACTTAGGCACAACAAACTCTTGTGTAGCTGTCCTCGATGGTGGCAAAGCACGTGTGTTAGAAAACGCTGAAGGCGATCGCACAACCCCGTCAATCATCGCTTATACAGATGATGAGACCATTGTCGGTTCGCCAGCAAAACGTCAAGCTGTGACTAACCCGACTAACACATTCTTCGCGATTAAGCGTTTGATCGGTCGTCGCTTTAAAGATGACGAAGTCCAACGTGACGTGAACATCATGCCATTCAAAATCATTGCAGCCGACAACGGTGACGCATGGGTTGAATCGCGTGGCAACAAGATGGCTCCACCACAAGTTTCTGCAGAAATCTTGAAAAAGATGAAGAAAACCGCAGAAGACTTTTTAGGTGAAGAAGTAACAGAAGCGGTTATTACTGTTCCTGCTTACTTCAACGATTCACAACGTCAAGCGACTAAAGATGCGGGTCGTATCGCAGGTCTTGATGTTAAGCGTATTATCAACGAACCAACGGCAGCAGCATTAGCCTACGGTATTGATAAGAAACAAGGTGACAACATTGTTGCGGTATACGATTTAGGTGGTGGTACATTCGATATCTCTATCATCGAAATCGACAGCAACGATGGCGACCAAACATTTGAAGTGTTGGCAACCAACGGTGACACCCACTTAGGTGGTGAAGACTTTGACAACCGTTTGATCAACTACTTAGCTGATGAATTCAAGAAAGAGCAAGGCTTAGATCTGCGTAAAGATCCATTAGCAATGCAACGTCTGAAAGAAGCAGCAGAAAAAGCGAAAATTGAACTTTCAAGCACCAACCACACTGAAGTGAACCTGCCATACATCACGGCAGACGCAACAGGTCCTAAGCATTTAGTGATTAAAATCACTCGTGCTAAATTGGAATCACTGGTTGAAGACTTGATTCTCCGTACATTAGAGCCACTGAAAGTTGCCCTGGCTGATGCAGATTTATCTGTAACAGACATCAACGAAGTGATTCTAGTGGGTGGTCAAACACGTATGCCTAAGGTTCAAGAAGCAGTGACAAACTTCTTCGGCAAAGAACCTCGTAAAGACGTGAACCCAGACGAAGCGGTAGCCGTAGGTGCTGCAATTCAAGCGGGTGTTCTGTCAGGCGACGTGAAAGACGTATTACTGTTAGACGTAACACCACTGTCTCTTGGTATCGAAACCATGGGCAGCGTGATGACTAAGTTGATTGAGAAGAACACCACTATTCCTACTAAGGCGCAGCAAGTGTTCTCAACAGCCGATGACAACCAAAGTGCAGTGACCATTCACGTACTGCAAGGTGAGCGTAAGCAAGCGAGCGCGAACAAGTCATTAGGTCAGTTCAACTTAGACGGTATTGAGCCAGCGCAACGTGGCCAGCCACAAATTGAAGTGATGTTCGACATCGATGCCGACGGTATTCTGCATGTGTCTGCTACAGACAAGAAAACCGGCAAGAAACAAAACATCACCATCAAAGCATCTTCTGGCTTAAGCGAAGAAGAAGTGGCGCAAATGGTACGTGATGCCGAAGCTCATGCAGATGAAGACAAGAAGTTTGAAGAGTTAGTGCAATCACGCAACCAAGCTGACGGCTTAGTTCACGCAACTAAGAAACAAGTTGAAGAAGCGGGCGATGCACTGCCAAGCGAAGATAAAGAGAAAATCCAAGCTGCGATGGATGCTGTTGACACTGCTATCAAAGGCAATGACAAAGAAGCCATTGAAAAGGCAACTCAAGAACTGATCGAAGCATCTGCTAAGCTGATGGAAATCGCTCAAGCTAAGTCTCAAGCTCAAGGCGGCGACAATGCCGACGCGGGCAAACAGGCTAACGCTACTGCCGATGACGTTGTCGATGCTGAATTCGAAGAAGTGAAAGACGACAAGAAATAATGACTTGTTTTCAATCGAATAGATTGATTTCAAAGCGTTAATTTCTAGGCGGGCGTTACGGGGCAACCCTAACGCCCGTTTGTTCAACACCAGCTGAGAAGCATGAGATTATGTCAAAGCGAGATTATTACGAAGTATTAGGTGTCAGTCGTGACACTAGCGAACGTGAAATTAAAAAGGCCTACAAACGTCTGGCCATGAAATTTCACCCAGATCGCAACCCAGGCGACAAAACCGCAGAAGCTAACTTTAAAGAAATTAAAGAAGCCTACGAGATCCTAACCGACGCCGACAAAAAAGCGGCCTACGACCAATTTGGTCATGCGGGTGTGGATCCTAATCGCGGTGGCGGTGGTTACGGTGGTGGTCAAGGCGATTTCGGCGATATTTTCGGTGATGTCTTTGGCGATATTTTCGGCGGTGGACGTCGTGGCGGTCAACGCCAAGCGGCCCGCGGCTCAGATTTACGTTACAACCTAGAGTTATCACTGGAAGAAGCCGTAAAAGGCTTAACCAAAGAACTGCGGATTCCAACACTGGCGACTTGCGATCTGTGTGAAGGCAGCGGCGCGAAAAAAGGCACCTCTGCAACCACCTGTGGCACCTGTCACGGCCAAGGCCAAGTGCAAATGCGCCAAGGTTTCTTTGCGGTGCAACAGCCTTGTCCAACCTGTCATGGCCGCGGCAAGATCATCAAAGATCCTTGCACTAAGTGTCATGGCGATGGCCGTGTTGAAAAGAGCAAAACCTTATCGGTTAAGATCCCAGCCGGCGTTGATACGGGCGACCGTATTCGTTTAGCGGGTGAAGGTGAAGCGGGTGAGTTTGGCGCGCCAGCAGGGGATTTATACGTTCAGGTCAGTGTGCGTGAGCATGCGATTTTTGTCCGTGATGGCAACAACCTTTACTGCGAAGTGCCGATATCCTTCAGTAAAGCGGCTTTAGGCGGTGAGATTGAAGTGCCAACACTGGATGGTAAAGTCAGCCTGAAGATCCCAGCCGAAACGCAAACGGGCCGTATGTTCCGTTTACGTGGCAAAGGCGTCAAGTCGGTTCGCAGCCATGCGGTAGGCGATTTGCTCTGCAAAGTGGTTATGGAAACCCCAGTTAACTTAAACGATCGTCAAAAAGAACTGTTACGCGAATTTGAAGCCACCTTAACTGGTGAGTCGAAAAAACACAGCCCAAAGGCTGAGGGCTTTTTCGATGGCGTGAAAAAGTTCTTTCAAGATCTGAATAGCTAACTTGTTTTGATGGCGCTGCTGTTATGTTAGCAGCGCGTTAGATGAATAAAGCCCCGTAGTGTTTAGCGCTAGCGGGGCTTTTTTATGTTCGATTGAATGCTCAGATTTTGAGAGAGTAGTGCGCAGTAACTGATTAAGCACTGTCATTCCAGTGACTCGCCATGAACTCATCCCTGAGGGCTCGACGACGGCATCCATGCCGTCAACGGTCACTTCCATGACAGTGCTTAATTCCTTTTAAGTCCTGCGTATACCTGATAAATGTTATGCCTGTCCGATCTTTCCCTTTGCGTGACGCCTTTGGGTTTTACAAACCGCATGTTGGGTCGCTGCGCAGCTTCAGCGATGGCTAAGGCATCGTTGTAGTCATTTTTATTACCTTGCCGAAAAGGCACCACAAATTGAGGTGCGATTAGCTTGACGTTATGGCCCAACAGCTCAAATTCTCTGGCCCAGTAATTTGCCCCACCACAGGCTTCCATCACAATCAGACACGGTTCAATTTGGGCGACAAAGGGGAGCAAGTCCTTACGTTTAAGCATTTTCTTTTTGAGTAACTTACCCGTTTTATCGACACCAACAAGATGAAAAACAGACTTTGCGATATCTAAACCGATTGTAGTAATCTTCATAGGTGGACCCGTCCTCTTTCTGATGAGTTTTAGCGACTACATCGTGGCCCATTGCGAGGCCGATTTAAAGTGGATGTGTAGTGGTCAAGTAAAATTGGCCACGGTTTTAGAGTCATTCCAATATAAACGTTCTGACTCATTTGGCGTTAACCCACCATTATATTGATGGGGTCTTGTCTCACTGTAATATCCAGTGATGTAATTTGTGATCTCTTTATCTGCTTCTGTAAAATTCCCATAACCACTGGCAGGTATCCACTCAGATTTCAAACTTCTAAAGAAACGCTCCATTGGTGCGTTATCCCAACAATTCCCGCGGCGACTCATACTTTGCTCAATCTGAAGACGCCATATTAATTGTCTGAATTTCAAGCTTGTGTAATGCGAACCTTGATCGCTGTGATATATCACATTCTCAGGCTTACCCCTTAACTCAAATGCCATTTTCAAAGCTTTACAGGTCAGCGCACTATCTGGTGATAATGACAAAGCCCATCCAACAGGTTTGCGGGAAAATAAGTCTAAAACAACGGCTAGATAGGCCCAGCGATTACCGACCCAAACATACGTCACGTCGCCACACCACACTTGATCTGGTTGAGTTACTGCAAACTGTCGATTAAGCGTATTGGGGATTGCAACATGCTCTTGTGTCGCTTTCCTATAAGAATGCTTAGGCTGCTGACAGCTTAATAACCCAAGTTTTTTCATTAGATTACGGGCTCGATAACGACTGAGACCAATCCCTTTGTTAGTCACTAATTGCGCTATCGTTCGCGCACCGGCAGAGCCATGACTAATACGATGTGCGGCCTTCACTTCACTGCATAAAATAGTAAAGTCTGTATCAATATGTTCTTTTCTTTTTAGCCAATACTTATAGCTACTTCGATGCACTTTGAATGCATTACAAATTGTGAGAATAGAGTGGCTCTGCTTGAGTGCGCTGATTAGCGTAAATTGTTCATCGAGTCTGACATCAAGAGAGCGGTAGCCTTTTTTAGGATAAGATTGTGCTCCTCAAGACGAGCTATTTGCTTCTTCAGCTCACGGATTTCAATTTGTTCAGGGGTAATCGGAGATGCTTTTGGTGTGCCACCCTGGCGTTCTAGTTTTAACTGTCTCACCCATTTATCCATAGTGGACTTACCTACGTTCATCGCCTTTGCAGCTTCGATGATGCTATGGTTTTTATCGAGGACTAATTGGGCTGCTTCAAGTTTGAATTCAGCACTAAATGTTTTTCTGGTTGTCGATCTCATGTTTTCACCTAAAGTCATCTACGAGGTAATAATATCACCTCTATTTAGGTGGCCAAAATTAGTGTGCCACTACAATGGGTCCATTCCATTATCCATGGCAAGACTCACGCAATTTGTCTATTCGCCCTGCGGCAACTCCGAGGCGATGGTGTATTCTTTAGACTTTGGTGTGATCGGTAAATTGTTCAGGTATAAAAGCTATGCCTGTCCGGCCTTTTGTGCTTGGCTTGGCAGTCAAAGCTGCTGATAAAGCAACGTAATGTGCTCTAAAACCAATTTATAGGTTTGAGAGTCTATAAAGATAGGCATTTAAACCTGCTGAAGTTTGACTGGCTAGTAGGAATAAAGACGCTGTAAGATTTAATCAGGAAGCTACAAGCATACTATTAAATTCGTGGGGGCTCTCAGACTCTAATCCCACTTATTTATGCCCCAAAAGATCACTTTAGGTAAGAAAAAGCCCCAACAGAATGAGGCTGTTAGCACAAAGTGTTATGCTTGTCCTGAAAGAAAGAGATATTTAAAGTACAGTACTAATATTCATCAAGATTATGAGTACATACTATTTAGTTATTAACTAGTTTTGTTCATCGGACAATTGCGGGCATCATGATTCCGGCCATTACAAATGCTACATCGTCTAGCATCAGGGCAAGTTTGAGCATTATGTCCAGACTTGCCACAAACTGAACACCTATTAACATTTGGACAATTTCGCGCAGTGTGATTACCTGCACCACAATTACTACAAGACAAAAGAGTACTCCTCAAATAGTTTTATCGATTCATTTGCATGTGGGTACGTAATTCATCTTCAGTGTAGCCACGATTTAACAACTCTCTCCTTGCCGCACCAGCTTTTAATGGGGAATGTTTAAAATCTCGCACCATAATGTTTTTTAGTGAGCTATCTGATTCACCTTGCATCTGTTCTTTATATTCATTAGCACGCTGACCTGCTGCTTTAGCTTCACTTGCTACTGCACTACCAGCTTTCATTGCTAGATCACCAACGGATTTCCAAAAACTCATGCTTTGCTCCTTTTTAAGCGTTTATGTTTTTAGTAAAAATCAATGTACGATAACTAACACTATAGAGGGAATTGTTTTGATACTCGCTCCATGAGTTTGATGCATATTTTTTAAAGGTTTTAATCCCATATATTAATGGGAAATACAATCTCTTACCGTATAGAGAAATAACATACTCGATTTTAAAGTATTAGTAAATAAATCCCCACAATAAGAAAAAGAAAGGATATATATGGTCACCTCGGGTTTAGCAAGGTCAATGTCCTACTTTGAGTAGTGTTCAAATTTCTGTGTCATTTCTTTAAGCTATACCAAAAATTTGATTAAACAACTTAAAAGAAGAACAGGCAGATTTCTTTTGAGACTAACAGCTAAGACTGCAACTACAGGAGTTCGCTTTTCCCTGCGAAGTTGTCGAAATATGGAGATAGTTCTTAGTTGTTTGGGTGGGGCCGTGGCGACATCATGGATGATGGCGCAGGCTCGGGGACACATGGATGTGCCATCTAAGCCGTTAGGCTATTTTTGTTGGAGTATGAGACTACTAACTAATGCATGTAACTTCGCTAGGGTGAGTGCTGCGTAGCAGCGTTTCGAACGAGAGCCTGGGATGGCGAACTGGCAGTTAGACATGGACGTTGTTCGCCGCGGGATTTCCAAAAGGGGAACAGGCGCTTTTTCCCTTTTGGTAGGGTGTGGGGTGAAGCCCCACGACTTTGATGTAGATTTTGATTTAAAAATCCAAACGAAGTTTGGAAATGGGGTATGCGTGAGCCATCAATTATAATCAATGGCTCCTTTGAGATGTGTACTGGCTTAATCCATCATTTTGGCGTCACATTCCGGTACGCTTATCGCAGGTATCAACGTTCTGAGGAGTACAAAACGTAACAGGTGTGTAGATTGTTTCTTCATACTTTTGTTTTGTGACAATTTTATAAAGCGTCAAAATTGCCTGTCTTCCCATTTCATATGGATTTTGGCCCACATTGACATGAGCAAGACCATCTTTCAGCATAGTTAACTGCTCTGGAGATGTATCGGTAATAATAATGACGATTTCTTTGTTATTAATTTTTTCTTGGTATGGAGTAATCATTTCACGATAGAGCGCATCATTATTTTGCGCCCAACCACCAACTGCGATAAAAGAGTCTGCTTTCACAGGCTTACCTTTCATTACTGATTCCATTTGTTTAACGGCTTGACTAAGCTGATCAAAGTTAAACAAAGGTTCTCTAACTTCTGTCCAGCCTAAATCGCCATCGAGTAATTCGCCAGGAGGAGCATCGTATTTTTTTCCTGATAAGGCGGAGCGTACACCCATAAGTCTTAAATTCAGATTGGGAGAATCTGGCCGCCCAGAATGCATTATTAACGTTCCGCCATTTGGCCGTAGTTTTTTTAACTGTTCACCCAATGACTTACCCAGTTCAAAATTGTCTGTGCCTATATAAGCTAGGCGTAAATTCTTAGGTTCTTCTTTGATAGAAGCATCAAAATCAGAGTCATAAGTAACAACCGGAATTCCGGCTTCTTTGGCTCTTTTTAGGCTATTTTCAACGAGGTATTTAGATTGTGTAACAGCGACAGCGATACCATCGATACCTTCATCAATCAGTTGATTTATTACCTGATCTTGCAATCTAACACTGCTAATTTCAGGTCCTCGATATACACATTCTACGCCTTCTATTTGTGCAGCAGCATCTATACAGCCCGTTTTGCTTTGATCAAAAAAAACACTATAAAATTTTGGCACTACGGCAAATTTCAGTTCTTTTCCATAGACTGATGTTATTAGTAATTGGCTTAATGCAATGAACAACAAAAATAATCTGATCACACTTCCTCCTAAAAAATAATCAGACAGCAACTTAACGCTTTACAATCGAATGTAGCAAAGGAATAGATTTAAAGATATGAGATACATCCGTGTTATTGAACATTATTGTTCAGAATCAGTAGTTCACAATACAATGGCGAACAGGCAGTTAGACATGGAGGTTGTTCGTCAAGGGAGCATCTAAGGAGGATAGGACGAGCAGTCCTCCTTGGTCGATTCTCTAATAAAAATCAGGGGTGAAGCCCCACGACGTTGATTTTGATTTGGATTTAAAAATTCAAACGAAGTTTGGAAATGGGGTATGCGTGAGCCATCAATTATAATCAATGGCTCTTTTGAGAGGTTACTCTTCTGGAACAGTAAATGCGGCTTCGGCTTTCTCTAACTCTTGCTCGGTTTTAAGCTGAAACGCTTGCTGCTTTTTAAGTTTGGCTTCTTCTTCAAGTGCGGCTTCTCTTTGTTTAAATTCGTGCCTCTCTGGTTTAGTCAGAAACTTAAACGCGAGCTTGTTGCCCAGCACGTAGGCGACCACGTCTTCGCCTTTTGTGCGGCGTTCATCGACACGTTGTGAAAAACGGGCGTTATCGCGGGCTTTACGTTCTTCGGCATTTAACTTACTCATAATCTGTTCTCCTCATTTAGTTAATCACGGTAGTGTTCCACTACGTTCAGTTAAACAAATGAGTTGTGTTGCACATTCATAAAGCTGATTGGGCGGGATTCTACCATAAGCGCTCACGAAAGCTGTGGGATTAAAATCTACCATCCCATCACCTGCGTTAACTTTGCGCACATAAGAAAGATGCGGCTGGAGTCTCTTTTAAGATACACCACGAACACCGAAGCCACCGGAATTAGCCTATTCCTGCGAACTGGCCGTTAGATATGGACCTTGTCGGCAAGGGAGAGCCAAGAGCGGATTACAGTTGAGCCTCTCTTGGTCGACTCTTGATTTAACATCTGGGGGGGAAGCCCCACGACTTTGATGTCGATTTTGATTTGATATTCGGTTTAGCAAATTCAAACGAAGTTTAAAACTAGACTTTCTTAACGGCGTAACGTAAATGCCGTAGCAGTATTGTTGCAAACAGTACCGTGGTAAAGAGTACCGTCGCAAACTGTACCAAGGCTTGCGTAAAAGCCGAAACAACATTGGTATTCACTGCCAACTCTCAGTAAACTTTCGCTCCCATGTTTTGATCCGGTGCTGTGATGACCTTTCCCGAGCTTTCTTCTTCCCCTGAGTCGTTAACTTTTGCTGAGCTTGGCTTAAATTCGGCGTTACTTAAGGCTTTGCCTGCAAGTCTTAAACATCCGACAAAGGTGCAGCAATTGGCGATTCCGGCCATTCTTGCGGGACGGGATTTGTTAGCCTTAGCACAAACCGGTAGCGGGAAAACCTTAGCTTTTGGTTTGCCACTTCTACAACAACTTTTGTTGCAACAGCAAACACAGTTGCAGGGTGCCAAGTCGGTGCAGGCCCTAAATGCTCTGGCGTTAGTGCTGGTGCCTACGCGGGAATTAGCGCTGCAAGTGACTGAAGCGTTGCAAGCGGTGGCAAGTCCGTTATCGGCTTCGTTGAACATTCAGCTTCTGTGTGGTGGCGTCCCCTTGGAAGACCAATTAGTAGAACTTGCAACCAAGCCGCAGGTATTAGTGGCAACCCCTGGGCGTTTACTGGATTTATGCAAACAGTCCCACGTCAGCCTCGATTCGATAAAACATCTCGTGCTGGATGAAGCTGACCGCCTGCTGGAAATGGGATTTTGGCCCGATGTGCAAAAGCTGATGGCGTTCATGCCTAAACTTAAGCAAACCTCGTTGTTTTCTGCCACTTTGCCCGAGGCGTTGGATACATTAGCGGGCAAGCTGCTGGTGAATGAGCCGTTACGGGTCGAAGCCCACAAAGTGAATTCAGTGGCTGCTGAAATCGAAGAACAACTCTATTTAGTCAACAAGGGCAGTAAAGCACAGGCACTGATTGCGCTGTTAAAACAATATCAATGGCCGCAGGTGCTGGTGTTTATCAGCGCCCGTGATGATGCCGATGCCGTCGCTAAACGGCTCGCCAAAGCGGGGATGAAAGTCGCCGCGCTGCACGGTGAAAAAGATCAAGCCGTGCGCAGCCAAACCTTGGCCGACTTTAAAGCTAATCGCATTCAAGTATTAGTGGCGACTGACTTGATGGCGCGCGGCATTCATGTCGATGCTTTGCCAGTCGTTATCAATTTGGATTTGCCCATGAGTGCGCCTGTGTACGTGCACCGCATTGGCCGCACCGCGCGCGCTGGCGAAAAAGGGCTGGCGATTTCCCTCGTGTGCCACGGTGAAATGGCGACCTTAACGGCGATCCGCAGTTTGACTGCGCGGGAGTTACCGCTGGCATTATTGGCTGACTTTCCAGTAACGGATAAGCCGAGTGAAAATACCAGCGATGGCACCGCAGATAGCAAGGTTGAGCGTAAGCGACCACCGCGGGATAAACAGGCGAATCGCCGTAGCATCAATAAGCACAGCGCCAAAGAGTTTAAAGGTAAGCGCTGAGCTTGAAGCTATTCATAGCGTTCAAGCTTGGCGTGCCATAATCACTAAACAGATAACAGAATAAAGCGCATTGGCTGCTGTTAACGCTTTCGCTCTGGGTGTAACTTAGTGACTTATTTACATTAAGGAGCTAAGTTATGGCATCGACATTGGCGTTAAGCAAAGCACTTCATAAAGTGGTGAGTAACGGTTTAACGACCGAGCACTTTGTACTTAGGCCATTCCAGCGAGCGGATCTCGAGGCCTTTACCGCCTATCGAGCCGACCCTAAGGTCGCTAAATATCAAAGCTGGACGGATTACCGCTATAGCGATGCAGTCGCGCTGTTCGACAATATGGATTACGCACAATTTGGTGCGGCGGATACGTGGTTTCAACTTGCGATTGTCACTGCCACGTCGGGAGCAACACCGACCGCGCTCGTTGGCGATCTGGCGCTGCACTTTATTGATGAGCAGCAGGTGGAAATCGGCTTTACGATTGCGCCTGAGCATCAAGGTAAACAGGTTGCTTTTGAGGCGGTCAACGCATTGCTGGATTACCTCTTTATTGAATTACATAAGCATCGCGTTATTGCGATCACAGACGCACAAAATCTTGCCAGCTGTCGCTTACTCGAAAAACTCCATTTTAGGCGCGAAGCCCATTATGTGAAAAACATCTTCTTTAAAGGCGCGTGGGGCGATGAGTATCTCTACGCTTTGTTAAAAGAAGAGTATTAATAAACTAAGGCAAAAACAAAACCGCATAAAAGAATAACGGCACAAAGGTAGCTAATGCGTTTTTCATTTCGGGTAAATTGACTAAGCCTTGGATCATCTTGTGTAGAGAGAAAGCCATGTTGTAGTGACTCGTGAATGTAGGCACTTCTGGCTGTTCTGAGTCGGGTTTTCATCGGATTCGCCGAAGCTTTATGCCATTCTTCTGGATAATACTTTTCAACGTGGCGCTGGATGTTAGCAAAATTTTTAAATTGAACGACTAACAGAATAGTTATACATAGGTTCGCTATTACGATGAAATACATGATGGTAAAGAGTTTATTTAATAAAGACAGATAGCTAACTTAATCTAATACAGGCTTAAAAATCTAGCCGTAACGGTTTAGGTCGTTAAAGTCCGACTTTTGCATGAGCCATATATGAGCCATTGACCTGCGGGTTTTGTACTTGGTGTAGAGTATGAAGCCAAGCAGAATGCTCAATCCCATTTTGCTTATCTTGTCTATCTCAGTAAAATCTTTCCATTAGTTGAGCCTTTGTTGGCTCAAGGATCTTCACGTCCGTCATGGGATTTAAGGAGTGCCACATGAAATCAATGCGTTTAGGCTTAGTGGGTTTGGTGGTCGGGCTCGGATTATCGGCCTGCGCGACCACGCAATCGCCAACGGGGCGGGGGCAGACTTTGCTCTTTTCAGCGGCGCAGATGCAGCAGATGGGTGATGCTTCTTTTGAAGAGATGAAAAAGCAGCAAAAGGTGAGTAGCGATAAAAAGCTGACGCAATACGTGAATTGTGTCGCTAATCGGGTGACGGCAGTGCTGCCGGATCAAACCCAGCGCTGGGATGTCGTCTTGTTTGACTCTGAACAAGTTAACGCCTTTGCACTGCCGGGCGGCCACATTGGTGTCTATAGCGGCTTACTTAAGGTCGCCAATGGTCCTGATCAGCTTGCCACTGTGCTCGGTCACGAAGTGGCGCACGTGTTGGCGCAACATGGTAACGAGCAGGTTTCTCGCGGACAGTTAACGGGCGTCGGTATGCAAATAGCCGATGCGGCGTTGGGGGCGAGTGGTGTGTCGAATCGCGACTTATATATGTCGGCCTTGGGACTCGGTGCTCAGGTTGGGGTGATTCTGCCCTTTGGCCGCGCTCAAGAGAGCGAGGCCGATGTGATGGGCTTAGAGCTGATGGCGCGAGCCGGTTTCGATCCGGCGCAAAGTGTGACCTTATGGCAGAACATGTCGAAGGTGGGCGGCAGTCAAGGGCCAGAATTATTATCGACTCATCCATCGAACAGTAATCGCATCGCTCAGTTGCAACAACTGCAAGGGCAGATGCAGCCACTCTATGCCAGTGCTAAAACCCAAGTGAAGAACCAATGTGTGGCGCCGAAATAAGCTGCACGCTGCATAGCGAAGTGCCACTTAGCTGAGTGTTAGCGGTTGTTTTCTGGCCGATATGCGTCCTTAGCCTATTTACGCTTTTGGATAAATACGCAATAAGTGTGTAAAAAAGCCGCCTTAGTTAAATAAGCAGTCAGTTTATCAGCATAGATGGCGGAACTATGGTAAACTGGCGCGCAAAATTCCACTGATAAATTGAGAGTCGTTAATTATGTCTGATAAATTCAGTACTGTTGAACAGCAAGCAAGCTACGGTGTAGGCCGTCAAATGGGTGAGCAACTGGCCGCCAATTCTTTTGATGGTGTGGATATTCCAGCCGTTCAAGCGGGTTTAGCCGATGCGTTTGCCGGTTTAGAAAGTGCTGTGTCTATGCAAGATCTGCAAGTTGCTTTCACTGAAATCAGCGGTCGTATTCAAGCTGCTCAAGAGCAAGCTGCTGCAGCTGCGTCTGCTGAAGGCGATGCGTTCTTAGCTGAAAATGCTAAGCGTGATGGCGTGACTGTGACTGACTCTGGTCTGCAGTTCGAAGTATTAGTCCAAGGTGACGGTGCTACTCCAACTTACGAAGATACAGTGCGTACTCACTACCATGGTTCTTTCATCAATGGTGATGTGTTCGATAGCTCTGTAGTTCGTGGCCAACCCGCTGAGTTCCCAGTATCTGGCGTTATCGCTGGCTGGACTGAAGCACTGCAACTGATGCCAGTAGGCACTAAGTTGAAATTATTTGTTCCACATCACCTAGCTTACGGTGAGCGTGGCGCGGGGGCATCGATTCCTCCTTATTCAACTTTGGTATTCGAAGTTGAATTATTAGATATCATCTAATATTGATAAAACGCCTAAGCCTGTCTTAGGCGTTTTCTTATGGAAGACAAAGAAAGATTGAGGAGATTGAAATGAGTGGACAAGTGAGAGTGGCAATCGTCGGTGCCGGTGGTCGTATGGGACGCACTCTTATTGAAGCGGCTTACAATCACGACCATATATTGCTGGGTGCCGCTATTGAGCGCGCTGGTTCTAGTTTAGTGGGCGTGGATGCGGGTGAGCTAGCTGGTGTGGGTAAATTAAAGGTCATGATCATGGATTCGCTGGATTACGCGACCGATGATTTTGATGTCTTGATTGATTTCACTGCGCCAGACGCCAGTATTGTCCATTTAGATTGGTGTGTGCGCCATAAGAAAGCCATGGTGATTGGCACAACCGGTTTCAATCATGCTCAAAAAGAACAGATCAATGCTTTTGCCGAGCAAACGCCGGTAGTGATGGCGCCGAATATGTCTGTGGGTGTCAACCTGATGTGGAAATTGCTCGAACTGGCTGCCGAAGTCATGGGTGATTACACCGATATCGAAATTATCGAAGGTCACCACAGACACAAAAAAGATGCGCCGTCGGGCACTGCCCTGAAAATGGGTGAAGTGATTGCTAAGACCTTAGGTCGCGATCTTGAGAAATGTGCCGTGTATGGCCGCGAAGGGATCACGGGTGAACGCGATCGTGAAACCATAGGTTTTGCGACTATTCGTGCCGGTGACTTAGTCGGTGAACATACGGCCATGTTTGCCGATATCGGTGAGCGTTTAGAGATCACCCATAAAGCCTCGAGTCGTATGACCTTTGCTAACGGCGCTATGCGCGCCGCCCACTGGCTAGTGGAGCAAAAACCGGGCTTGTATGATATGCAGCAGGTTTTAGGTTTGCATTAATATTAAAAACGCCGATATGGCGTTTTTTTTTGCACCCAGATACCAATGGGTGGACGGTTTCGTGTTTTTCCTGTAAACTCGCTGGAATTTGTCAAAATTTCGTAAATTAGCGGAAATTGGTATCTTAACATAACATAAAAACATTATATTTCAGTGGCTTGGCTCTTTATGGAGGTCGCGTTGACAAAGTCTGCCTTACTCGTACTCGAAGATGGAACTGTATTCTCTGGCACAGCAATTGGTGCCGATGGTCTCTCTGTTGGTGAAGTTGTTTTTAACACTTCCATGACAGGTTACCAAGAAATTTTAACTGATCCATCCTACTCACGCCAGATTGTAACATTAACCTACCCACACATAGGCAACACTGGTACCAATGATGAAGATGTTGAATCCGATGGGGTTCACGCTTGTGGTCTTATCATTCGTGATCTTCCGCTCATCGCAAGTAGTTTCCGCAATCAACAAAGCTTAAGTGATTATCTCAAAGCGAATAATGTCGTTGGCATAGCAGATATCGATACCCGCAAGTTAACTCGTATTCTCCGTGAAAAAGGTGCACAAGCCGGTTGTATTATGGCTGGTGCAGACTTAGACGAAGCAAAAGCGCTCGCCGCTGCCAAAGCCTTCCCCGGTTTAAAAGGCATGGATCTCGCTAAAGAAGTCACAACTAAAGCTGCCTATCCATGGCGCAAAGGTAGTTGGCGTTTAGTGGGCGGTTTACCTGCAGATACGCCAGCAAATGAGCTTAAATACAAAGTAGTAGCCTACGACTACGGCGTTAAGCAAAACATTCTGCGTATGTTAGTGGACCGCGGTTGCGACGTCACCGTAGTGCCAGCTAAAACCTCTGCCGCCGACGTGCTGGCGATGAATCCCGATGGTGTGTTCCTTTCGAACGGCCCTGGCGATCCAGAACCATGCGATTACGCGATTGAAGCGATTCAACAGATCCTGAAAACTGACACACCGATTTTTGGTATCTGTTTAGGTCATCAGTTGTTGGCTCTGGCCTCAGGTGCAAAAACCTTAAAGATGAAGTTTGGTCACCACGGTGCAAACCACCCAGTGAGCAACATCGAGAAAGGTAACGTGATGATCACCAGCCAAAACCACGGTTTTGCTGCCGATGAAACCACGCTACCCGCCAACATTAAGGTGACGCATAAGTCGCTGTTTGATGGTTCACTGCAAGGTATCCATCTTACGGACAAACCTGCGTTCAGCTTCCAAGGTCACCCTGAAGCGAGCCCAGGCCCGAACGATGCCGCCCCGCTGTTCGATCACTTTATCGAGCTAATCGACATATACCGTCAGAACGCCAAGTAGTACGCTAGCTAGGAGAAGAGAGAAGCAATGCCAAAACGTACAGATATAAAGAGTATTCTTATCCTAGGCGCCGGCCCAATCGTGATTGGTCAGGCATGTGAATTTGACTATTCTGGCGCACAGGCGTGTAAAGCGCTGCGTGAAGAAGGCTACCGTGTCATTCTGGTGAACTCTAACCCTGCCACCATTATGACTGACCCAGAAATGGCCGATGCTACTTATATCGAGCCGATTCACTGGGAAGTGGTCCGTAATATTATTGCTAAAGAACGCCCAGATGCGATTCTGCCAACCATGGGCGGCCAAACCGCACTGAACTGCGCATTAGAACTCGAAGCTAAAGGCGTACTGAAAGAATTTAACGTCGAGATGATTGGCGCGACCGCCGATGCCATCGATAAAGCTGAAGACCGTAGCCGCTTTGATAAAGCGATGAAAAGTATCGGTCTTGACTGTCCACGTGCGGGCATTGCCCACAACATGGAAGAAGCTTACGGCGTACTCGATCAAGTGGGTTTCCCTTGTATTATCCGTCCATCCTTTACTATGGGTGGCTCGGGCGGCGGTATCGCCTACAACAAGGAAGAGTTCGAAGAGATCTGTTCACAGGGCTTAGAGTTATCGCCAACAAGTGAACTGCTGATCGACGAATCACTGATCGGTTGGAAAGAATACGAGATGGAAGTGGTACGTGACCGCAACGATAACTGCATTATCGTCTGTGCCATCGAAAACTTCGATCCTATGGGTGTACACACTGGCGACTCTATTACCGTTGCGCCAGCGCAAACCCTGACTGACAAAGAATACCAAATCATGCGTAACGCCTCTATGGCCGTACTGCGTGAGATTGGTGTTGAGACAGGCGGTTCGAACGTACAGTTTGGTATCAACCCGAAAGATGGCCGTATGGTTATCATCGAGATGAACCCACGTGTATCGCGCTCTTCAGCATTGGCATCAAAGGCAACAGGTTTCCCGATTGCGAAAATCGCCGCTAAGTTAGCGGTTGGTTTCACCCTTGATGAGCTGATGAACGACATCACTGGCGGTCGCACGCCAGCGTCATTCGAGCCTGCTATCGATTACGTTGTGACTAAAGTGCCACGCTTTAACTTTGAAAAGTTTGCTGGCGCCAATGATCGCTTAACCACACAGATGAAGTCTGTGGGTGAAGTGATGGCGATTGGCCGTACTTTCCAAGAGTCACTGCAAAAAGCTTTACGTGGTTTAGAGGTTAGCCGTAACGGTTTGGACCCTATCACTGACATGTCTAAGCCTGAAGCGATGGCGCGTATTCGCCTTGAACTGAAAGAGCCTGGTTGCGACCGTATTTGGTACATAGCCGATGCGATGCGTGCGGGGCTGAGCTTAGATGAGATCTTTAAGCTGACCAATATCGACCCTTGGTTCCTCGTGCAAATCGAAGAGCTGGTTCAGCTTGAAGGCGTATTAGCTGACGCGGGTCTGGCGGGTCTGGATATCGACTTACTGCGCAAACTGAAACGTAAAGGTTTTGCTGATGCGCGTCTGGCCGATGTATTAGGTGTGAACGAAGCCGAACTGCGTAAGCTGCGTGATAAGTTCGACCTGCACCCAGTCTACAAGCGTGTGGATACTTGTGCGGCAGAGTTTGCAACAGACACAGCTTACATGTACTCAACGTACGAAGAAGAATGTGAAGCTAACCCATCGACCCGTGACAAAATCATGGTGTTAGGTGGCGGGCCAAACCGTATCGGTCAAGGTATCGAGTTCGATTATTGCTGTGTGCACGCGGCGTTAGCGCTACGTGAAGACGGTTATGAAACCATCATGGTGAACTGTAACCCTGAAACCGTTTCAACCGACTACGACACTTCAGACCGTCTGTACTTCGAACCCGTCACACTGGAAGACGTACTAGAAATCGTCCGTATCGAGAAGCCAAAAGGCGTTATCGTGCAGTACGGTGGCCAAACGCCATTGAAATTGGCCCGAGCCTTAGAAGCCGCTGGCGTACCTGTCATTGGTACTAGCCCAGATGCAATCGACCGCGCCGAAGACCGTGAGCGTTTCCAGCAAGCGATTCAACGCTTAGAGATGAAGCAGCCTGAAAATGATACCGTGACTACGGTTGAAGGTGCAGTGATTGCCGCTGAGCGTATCGGTTATCCGCTAGTTGTGCGTCCATCCTATGTACTGGGCGGCCGCGCGATGGAAATCGTCTACGACAAGCAAGATTTGCTGCGTTACTTCAACGAAGCCGTCAGCGTATCGAATGCGTCGCCAGTACTGCTCGATCGCTTCTTAGATGATGCGATTGAAGTGGATATTGATGCAGTATGTGACGGTGAAATCGTGGTAATTGGCGCGATTATGGAGCATATCGAACAAGCGGGTGTTCACTCAGGTGACTCAGGTTGTTCGCTGCCGCCATACACGCTAAGCCAAGAAATCCAAGATCGCATGCGCGTTCAAGTCGGCAAGTTGGCGATGGAACTCGGTGTTGTCGGCCTGATGAACGTACAGTTTGCCGTGAAAGATAACGAAATCTATATGATTGAAGTTAACCCACGTGCTGCCCGTACTGTGCCATTTGTGTCTAAAGCAACGGGTGTGCCTTTAGCTAAGATTGCCGCGCGTGTGATGGCGGGTCAAAGCTTAACGTCGCAAAACTTCACTAAAGAAGTGATCCCACCTTTCTACTCAGTGAAAGAAGTGGTATTGCCATTTAACAAGTTCCCGGGTGTTGACCCACTGTTAGGCCCAGAAATGCGCTCTACCGGTGAAGTCATGGGCGTGGGCGATACGTTCGCCGAAGCCTATGCCAAGGCGCAGTTAGGGGCCACTTCTGAAGTGCCTAAGTCGGGTCGTGCATTATTGTCTGTGCGTAACAGCGATAAGAAACGCGTTGCCGATTTAGCGGCTAAGTTAATCGAGCTCGGTTACCAAATCGATGCCACTCACGGTACTGCGATTATCCTTGGCGAAGCGGGTATCAACCCACGTCTAGTGAACAAGGTACACGAAGGTCGTCCACACATTCTCGATCGCATCAAGAATGGTGAATACACTTATATCGTGAACACTACCGAAGGTCGCCAAGCGATTGAAGATTCTCGTCAATTGCGCCGCGGTGCACTGCGTTACAAAGTTAACTACACGACGACCATGAACGCTGCATTCGCCACTTGTATGGCCCATGCCGCTGATGACCGTACTAACGTGACGTCAGTACAAGAACTGCATTTACGCGTACTGGCTAAATAAGCCACAGCGTTAATGCCGTGAATTAGAGGGCCGCATAACTTAGGTTATGCGGCCTTATTATTTAGGCCCGTGTCTGTTTTTCTAAGTTAATGAGTCTGTTTTATCGAATTATTGGGTCTATTTTATTTAGCCTGTTTTATTGAGTTGTGCAGTTTGTTTTGAGTATGACTTCACTCATTTTATTGCCCATTTAGGTAGCCTGAAAACTATGTCTGCTCCTGCCGATAGCCCTGCCAAAGTTGATACTTTTATTGCGCCGCCTTGCCTCGGGCAAATACGCGTGCTTTATCAAGATAGCGACATTCTGCTGATTGATAAGCCGAGCGGATTATTGAGTCTGTCGGGGAAGAATCCGCTCAATCTCGATTCAGTGCATTATCGCTTAGTGCAGGATTTTCCGACGGCCACTTTGCTGCACAGGCTCGATTTTGGCACTTCGGGCATCATGCTGGTGGCGCTGAATAAAAGCGTGAATGGCTTGCTGACCAAGCAGTTTCAGGCGCGCACGGTCGAGAAGCGTTATACCGCCTTGCTGCACGGACATATCGCCGCTGACAGCGGGGTGATTAATCTGCCGATCGCTAAAGATTGTGACCATTTCCCACTACAAAAGATTTGCCACAGCACAGGTAAACCTGCGATCAGCGAATATCGGGTGCTGGAACGGTTAACCGACCCTTTCGCCACGCGGGTCGAATTTACTCCGGTTTCTGGCCGAACCCATCAACTGCGGATCCACAGTCAGCAATTTGGTCACTCAATTCTGGGGTGCGATCTCTATGGTGGCGTAGGTGAGAGTGTGGCTGATAACGCTGCTGCACCTGAACCAGACATCACTAAGATGACGAATAACAGCAGATTAATGCTGCATGCGACCCGCTTAGCGTTTGATCATCCTATCACGGGTGAGCGTATCGACTGGATTTGCGAGTGTCCTTTCTAAGAGTTTGCTAAAGAGTGATAGAGTTTTGCACTTAGCACTTAGAAATCAAAACTTAGCACTTAAAACGTAGAACAATCGATTTAGTTGCCCAGCCCGATACGTTCGGTCTGCATTGGCGGCGCATCGTTGGGGAGCCAAGTATGGTAAATCGTTGCGAAGGTGCCATCCGCTTTTATCGCTTCTAGGGCGCTTTTCCACTGCTCGATCACCTCATTGGGCGTGCCTTGTGAGAAGGCAATGTAGAGATGATTAGCGCTAATCGTGAAGAGGGACTCTACATCATCAATACTCGCGCCCGCATCCGACAAAATACTTGGCGCGGTGAGATTGGCATTACACCAAAGGTCGATGCGGTGCTTCATCAATTGTTTCGCACTCAACAAGGGCGTTGATGAGGCGGCGACATTGGTAAAGCCGTGTTCGGTAAGCAAGCGCTCTTCCACTGAGGCACGATAGACACCAATCGCCTTCGCCGTTTTAGCATCTTCTATCGAGGTAATTTTTATGCCGCTATTTTTTAAGGCATAAAAATTGGTCGTACCGACAGCAACGGGTCCTATCATAGTAAACATCTGTTCCCTTTCTGCGGTGCGCGTCATAGTGAACAACACAGTATTGGGCTGCTCGGTCAGCATTTTCCAGCCGCGAGCCCAAGGTACGACTTTAATTGGATCTGGGTTCTTGATGCGTTTTTGAATTTCTTCTACGACTTGTACCGCTAAACCAGCAGGTTTGCCATCGATAGAGAAACTGATCGGTGACCATTCTTCTGTATAGATGTTTAGCGGCTGTGCGCGCAGGGGAAAAGCGCCGCAGAAGATAAGTGATAGCAAAAAGCTTGTGACTAGTTTCATTAATAACCCTAAAAATTAGAATGTTATAATTGAGTCTCACTGCTTGCTCTTGAAACGATTAAAGATGAACGCTGTGTTCAAATCAAGTATAGCTAGGGGTTCATTTTCTAAGAGTAAATTTAATATACCGTTTTGAACGATAAAAAAAGAGCGCGAGTATGGCGCTCTTAGGTGGGTATTTTTATCAATGCTGACTTAAGCCTGTTCGATAAACATCAGGCTCGATAAACGTCACGCATCAGATTATCAATGCAGTGGACAACACGCATACTGGCGTCTTCCATCGAATGCAGTTGTTTAACCATTTCAGGCAGATTACCTTTTTGCCTGGCATTGAGCGCAGCTTTACCCGCTTCGTGCACCGCTTTATGTGGTGCATCTAAGGCTTTGAAGTTACTCAAATGCTGATAATTCTCAGCGCCAAAACCTTTGAAGTACCATTGTCCGAGACGGCACTCAGTGTGTGAGTTTACACTGTGGTTATGCTGTGGTTTTTCAATTAATTGATAAACGCTGCTTTTCCAGACTGCGTGGTCGAGCTTAGTGGTATTTAAGAATGACGCGGTAGCAGCGTTATGGATAACCTGCTGCATTTGCTTTGAGCGATGCAGTACATCTTCAACCACTTGGCCGATTTGGGTAGAAGAGCTGGCAACATCGATAGCGCTGCTTTGATTGTTATGGACAATTTCTTTAATTTCAGCTGCTTGAATGACGATTTGTTTCACGAGTTTTTCAATGTGGCTACTGGCTTCGTGGGCTTTACTGGCAAGTTGGCGCACTTCATCGGCAACTACTGCAAAACCGCGTCCTGCTTCACCTGCGCGGGCGGCTTCAATGGCGGCATTCAATGCCAGCAAGTTCGTCTGTTCTGAGATACCTTGAATTGCGGCAACAAACTGGTTGATTGAAGAGGTCGTCGCATCTAGCTCAGTAACGGCTTTCATGCTGCTCGACGCTTGCTCATTAATATAAGTCGCCCGAGTGCCTAAACTTGCCACGGCGATGCGGGTTTGATCAAAAATCTTATCAAGTTCTGACAGTGAATCCTGTTCGGAGGTCAGTAATTCGGCGCTGTTGGCTAAACCTTCGCGCACCGCATTGAGCATTTCTCCACCTTGGTTTTGGCAGGCTATCACCTCAGTGTAGTGATCCGCATTTTGCCGCGATTGCTGCTGCATAGTCTCATTTTCATGGATCATGCCACGCAGTTCGTCGATTTCATTTTGGCGTTGTTGTTCTAGTTGGATAAGCCGCTCTTTAAGCGCCTTATTTTCAGCTTTGAGCTGGGAATTAAACCACATAAAAAGACCTCTAGCGTCGCAAGGACTATGGCTATTGCTTATCGACTTACAGTGACTAGGCTCAGCGGTAAATACTGCAATGTTAATAAGAAGTAAAACTATTCAGGTGTTGAAATATTAACTGATCCTTTGGTTTTATTCTTAATTTTTTTGAGGTTATTGTCGCTTTTATGCGTTGGCGCAAATTAACCTTATTTTTCGAGTGAAAAGTGAACCAAGCTAAGGCTACATCTGGGCCAAGTTAGCTGGTTCACTTTGAGGTTTTCGGCTATTGATTAGCGCTATGTCAGGCTCTATGGCATAGGTAAGTCGAGCACCACAGTGGCTATGCTGAAATACACGAGTACACCTATGATATCGGCGATGGAGGTGATGAGTGGCGCACTCGCCGCTGCAGGATCCATCTTCAATTTGCTCAGTAAGAAGGGCAGAGACATACCAATCAAGCTGCCAATAATCACCACGATTTGCATAGTGAGCGCGACAACCAGTGCGATTTCAGGCCCGCCACGCCAAAATCCTAATAAGGACACTGCCGCCGCCATGCTGGCACCTAATAATCCGGCGACAAATAACTCACGGCCTAACATAGATAGCCAGTCCTTGAGTACCACTTCCCCTGTGGCTAAACCGCGTACCATTAAGGTCGCCGATTGTGATCCCGCATTACCGCCGCTATCGATCAGTAGTGGCAGGAAGAAGACTAAGGACACATAACTGGCGATGGTATCTTCGAAAAACGCGATACCCGCTCCTGAGAAGATATTACCAAACACCAAAATCACCAGCCAAACCACGCGCTTGCGGTAGAGTAAGCCTATGCTGGCTGTCTTAAGGTTATGGTCAATATTGCCGATGGCCGCTGTTTTCGTGAACTCAAGATCCGCCTGTGAGCTGGCAATATCCATAGCATCATCATAGGTGACGATACCGACAAGCTGGCCTTTGCCATTGACTACAGGCAGTGCCATCAAGTCGTAATGGGCGATCATCTGCACCGCTTCTTCGCGAAATGCATTGGCATCGAGCGCGACGGGATCGGGTTTCATAAAGTCGACCACTCGCTCGTGCGGCTGCGCCAGTAATAGCTGCCTTAGCGATACAGTTCCTATTAAGCGGCCTAACATGTCCACCACATAGGTTTGATAAATGGTTTCCTTATCGGCGGCCTCAGTGCGTAGGGTATCAATGGCTTCTGCCGCAGTATGGCGGCTATTGAGCAAGGTGTAATCCGAAGTCATGACCGCGCCGACCTTCGCTTTGTCATAGGCGGCGAGGGTGCGCATATCTTCCCGTTTGGCCAATGCGAGCGCAGGTAAAATGGCCGCTTGCTGTGTTTCATCGAGCAGATTGTAAAGGTCGGCACGTTCATCGGCCGCCATGTGCACGAGCAGCGCAGAAAGCGTGGTTTTGTCTAGCTGCTGAACTAAGCTCGCCTGCAATTCGTCGGTCAGGTAGCGAAATAGATTGGCGCAAACCTTAGGTGATGCAAGTTGCAACAATAGGACTTGTTGATCTTGATTAAAGACGTTAAATACGGCTGCAATATCGGCAGGATGGCGCTTTTCGGCTAATTCAGCCATGGCGCTAACACTGCGTTGTTCGATAATCATTTGCAGGTTATGGATGATTTTTTTAGTGTTGTTTGTGCTGTTATTCATGTTCATAGTTCATTCTCTCAACGATCTAGTGACCAAAGTAAAAGGTGATGTCTGCGCCAAGTTGCAGCGCGTTACCACTAAGGGCATTGCCTAAGCTCAATTCCAGCTGTAGCTGTCGTTGCGGCGTGTGTTGATAGGCGAACTGATAGGCCGCCTCACTTAACTCTTTTTGGTAAAGCTCGGCTATCAGGCGATGGTGACTAGTGAGTTCATAGGCCGCCGCGATGCCCGCAAGTAATTGGGTCGATTCATTAAACTCATGGGTGAAACCTAAGTTGGCATACAGGCTGACATCGGAATCGCCTAAGGTTTTGCCAACAATGCCGAAGGCTTCGGTGGCAAATCCGTTGCCGTTATCGAGGTTTTTCTGCAAGTTGATCACCACTGCGCTGTGCCAATCATCCTGTTGTCTATCTGAATCGGAATGGGAGTTTACGTTGAGCGGTAGCTTGATACCGACTTCAGCTTGCTCCTCACGAATAGCGTCATTGGCATTGGACGCTAATCCTAAATGCCATTCCCATTGATTGCGGCTACAAGTCGTGGTTGTGTTAAATTGTGGGCGAGCATGATCCGACCTAGGTTGTTGCCAGCCGAGTTCTAATTCGCAGTGTTCTGCGAGGGCAGGATCATCCACTTCAAGATGGGATGCTGCCGCACTCATGCTGTAGTACAAGCTGAAACTTGCACAGGATAAAGACCGCAAAATTGCTGCGTTGTTTATGTAAGCCATGTTAAGGCTCCTCAGGTGTAAACCCTTAGGTGTTAATCCATCGGGTAAACGGAGGGTACTGAGGCAAAAACTTGCTTTGAGATGCAAAAAATACACATAACTGAACCCCAGCGAATATGCTGGAATTGCTAAAGCGCAGCCATAGGCTCAGGCTTTATGGTTTGTGATTGATATTTTGGGGGAGGCGGAGTGAAGAATGGTTCACACTACTACCCTGCTTAGCAGGTAGCAGCAAAATATTGCGGGCTAGTGCTAGGCGTTAAATCCTGTCTTTTGGACAGGGCATCTACTGTCGCTTATGTGTGTGCCCACAGTGGGTCTCCGCAATGATTAAAAGTCGCCATCATTCTAATGGGCCAAAAGTTAAAGTCAACCGCACAAGTCGTTACCTATGTTTTTGTTTAAATTTAGATTTTAATTAAATGTTAACATTATGATGCTGCTTAGGTCTGTGTATGGTTATTGGACTGCTTGATGAATTTATGTGCAGTGGCTTGTTGTTGATTTGTTTGTTTTATGGGCGTTGGCTGTAATGCTGCCTCTATGAGGTGTCTTTTAGTGGTATCGGATATCGGATATCGGGCATTGGGTATTGATATATCGGGGCTCGGATATTGATGCGTCGATTAAGTTTGGCTAACACCTTATCTCAAATGGATTATTTGGCATTGATGCGCATCGGGTATACCCTTGTAGTGTCTGTACCTGTGAGTCAAGGTGATCATTCAGACAGGTTCAGACAGGTTCAGACAGGTCGCCGTATTCAGATTTGGAGGTATTAAGCTGTGGCACACAATATCGATGTTGATGAGTTGGACTCCATAGCTGTGGCTGTTGAGCATAATGATATCGCCCAGATGAGAGTCGCCAATATCAAGATCGCCAGTATCAATCTGTTTAACTTTATTGAACCGCCTTTGGCTTACTACGACTTTGAAAATATCTATAGCCATGGTCAGTGGCAGAAAAAGTGCCAATGGCTGAGTGAGTTTCTCGCCCATCGTCAGCCCGATATTGTCGGATTTCAAGAAGTGTTTAGCCCTGAACCACTCAAACGAATCGCCAGCGAGCAAGGGCTAGTGCATTTTGCTGTCATTGATGCGCCAACTCTTATCAGTGATTACATTTATCGTAGCCCAGTGGTCGCGCTTGCCTCCCGTTATCCCATAGTGGAAATCAGCAGTGTCGAACCTGATGCGCGCTTAGTGGCGGCGATGGGATTATCGAGTGAATTTACCTTTAGCCGTAAGGTGCTGCGCGCAACCATTGAGGTGCCGCACATTGGTAAGTGTGATTTTTATGTGGTGCACTTTAAATCAAAACGCGCTGGATTAGCGCTCGAGCCTAAGCTAATTGAACCTAAGCGATTTGAAAATCAGCCACTTGGTTTAGATAACTCGGCGCCCGCAGCGAGCATGAAACTGCATTCAGAAACCCAATTACTCACCGAGCAAGCCTTAGGCCGCTGGGCATCAACCATGCAGCGCGGCGCGGAAGCTGCGTTATTATTCAATGGCATATTAGTACGCAGGCAAGCATCTAAACATCCCGTCATAGTGATGGGTGACTTTAATGACAGTCTGACGATGGGCGCTTTAGATGCGCTAACGATACAGGGCGAGAGCCTTCACAGTAATGATATTAAAGCCGCTGGCCTTGGGCATTTATCGGATGCGGCGTTAGCGGCGGTGTTTGCTCAATATCAACTTAAAGATGCCTATGAGTTATTTATTGAAGCGAACTTGAGGGACAGTTTGACGGGCAATACCGCTTACCATAGGGATCACAGAGCGGCGACCCATTACTATGGCCCCAAAGGTTCTGTGCTGGATTATATTTTGCTTTCGAGCGAGTTCGATGCGAGCCATGGCCGCAGTTTGGCTCAAGTGGTGGATTATCAAACCTGCGACAGGCACTTAGTCAGACCCGAATATGAGCGCGATGCCTACAGTACAGATCATGCGCCAGTGATTGTTGAGTTGGCGCTGCGGAGTTAATTACTCATTCAGTTGAGCTCGCTAAATCAAGCCAAATAAAACAACTTAAACTGACTCAAGTTAATTCACTTTAAATCTGGCTAACACTCAATCTCCAAACCGATTTGCGCATCAGGCGATGTCGCGGATAAGCCCCATTTGAAACCAAGCTTGCAGTGCCTGCAGCACTTGCATCGGCGCCTGCGCGTCGCTAAAAAATGCCAACATCATTTCGCATTGTTCGGCAAAGGTGGCACCGCCAATAAATCCCAGCAGCAGCGCGAGTTGATATTCGGATAGGGAAATAAACTCAGTTAATCGGCTTTCGCCGCGCCAAAGTAACCAAGCTCGTTTGCCTTGATAATCGGGACTTGGCGGTGATTCTTGCTGTTTTAATGCTTGCCAAGTTTCAACCGCATTACTGTTGCATTGGAATAGCTGCACGCTGGGGTGAAAACGCAGTTGGCAACCCGGCCATTGCTCGGCAGGCAGTGCTTGCAGGCGGGCAAAAGTGGCGCGCTCGGTATCAAAAGCATCGAAGGCATTCAATAAACGCCGCTCGAAGCGGGCAATATCGGCAATGATCGGATACTGACTGAAAAACGCATCTTGAGTTAAATAGTCGGGCAGGGCATCGGCAAAACTGCGCAGTGAGGTAAACGTCGATGGCTGACTGGCAATATAACCTTTGGCCATACGCTCGAAGAGTTCATCACCCAGATAGATGCCCAGCATTTCGTGGTCGGTTTCGAGGGTTTCGGTTAAACGAATGCGATAAGCATTGGCATAGATCTGCATCCGAATATCAGCATTAATGCCGCCTTGCTCGGCAATCTTATCTTTGAAGGTTTGCGTGGTTTGCGCAAGGGTTGACGGCGTATCGACCGCCGCGCTCGCCAGCAGATAATCCATAAATGCGTGTTGTAGCTGCTGAAGTTGGCTCATGCGATAACCTTTCCTTCCTGCATGTTCTTTCTACCTTTGGCGGCGTTGAGTGGATGTGCCTCACCTAAGGTATCGCGGGCGATATTTCTGGCAATCGTAAGCTCGGCTTCGATGGCGGAAAACTCGGGGATATTGGCGTCGCGTTCTATCATAGTGCTGATACCGCCAAAACGCTTCAGTGCTGCGCGGTAGAGATCCCACACGCTGCTTGGTACATCATGGTCGTGTGTGTCTATCACATAGTCGCCATAGTCGCTGTGTCCGGCGAGGTGGAATTGCTGCACCCGTTTGGGATTGATTTTATTTAAATAGTCCAACGGGTTGAAATTATGATTGCGAGCACTGACATAAATATTATTGATGTCTAACAAGATTAAACAGTCTGCCGCCTCGGCAACGGCATTAACGAACTCCCATTCGTCCATGCTGGAATCTTGATAGGACAAATAGCTAGAAACGTTCTCCATCAGAATGCGGCGGCCTAAAAAATCTTGGACGGTTTTAATCCGCTGCGCCACATGCTTAACGGTTTCTTCGGTATAGGGCAGTGGCAGGAGATCATGGCTGTTCACCCCGTGAATTGAGGTCCAGCAGATATGATCGGAAATCCATTGGGGCTGCACATCGTTGGCGAGCTGCTTTAAGGCTTTAAGGTAATCCATATTGAGCGGATCGGTACTGCCAATCGACAGGGAAACACCGTGCATGACTAAGGGATAACGCTCGCCAATTTCCTTGAGGTAATAGCGGGGTTTGCCGCCAGCGACCATGTAGTTTTCCGAGAGCACTTCAAACCAATCGATATCGGGCTCGGTATTGAGCACGGCATCAAAATGCTGTGTCCTAAGACCTAAGCCAAAACCTAATGGTGCTTGGGTGATGACATCTTGCGCCACATTGACTCCTTATCCTTAAGTCTTCTGCTGAATGTGTGGTAAACAGGGGGATAAACGTGACCAGCACTAAGCTGGTCACGATTTTGTAATCAGCATATTGGCGTTTAAGCGCCTGCTTTGCCGCCGATATCACCGCAGGATTTTGCAGGTGCTGCGACAAAACCACTGCCTTTACAGCTGGCGTGGCCCGCACAGGCATTGTCGGCAGTTTTACAATCGTTATGGCCTTTACAGGTGTTAACGCCATAGCAGTGAACCAATTCGGCGTTGGCAATTTTGCCCACCCAATCATCAGCGACTTTACCGCCGACATCACCACAGCTTTTTGATGGCATAGCCACAAAACCACTGCCTTTGCAGCTGGCGTGTCCGGCACAGGCGTTATCGGCGGTTTTGCAATCGTTATGGCCTTTACAGGCATTCACACCATAACAATGTACGAGATCGGTACTGTCGGCGCCAGCCATAGGTTCGGCGGCATTGGCGTAACCCGCCATGCTTGCCATTGCCATCGCTAATGCGGCGCCCGTCAGTGCAGTTTGTGTTTTCTTATTCATGGTTCTAATCCTTTTGAGTGTGACTGCTAATGAGTAATCTTGATTTGGTTGCTTTGATAACGACTGCTGTAAATCGACGACTTATAAAGCATTGACTAATAAACACAGGAGTAAGCCTAGTTGTTATCGAGCGATTCGTTTGAATATCTTGTGCGCGGGCTAAACGAGCCTTTCGAATGCGCAGAGCTTTTTCCTGTTGCGTTAATGAGACCCGCACTCAGACCAATATCTTTCAACTAAAGTTAAAATGATGTTGTGAAAATCGAGGCCCGCGCGATCGAGAGAGCAGAGATATTGCCCAATTTATGGAAAAAATGGCGTTTCATGCGCAGGTTTAGTGGCGCAAATAAGGTATGATCGGCAACCCGTGGATGATGGCAAATAAGCGCTGCGGCGCGTTCGGTACTCGCACTCAGGTGACATTGGGTATATCATCCGTTTCCCATTTTTAGACTGCAGCCCTTTTTTAGTGGCGGCACTATTTTACAGGTTTACAGGCAGCACTATGGCTATCAGAATCAAACTTAAACCCGGCCGCGAGAAGTCGCTCGAGCGTCGCCATCCTTGGGTATTTTCCAATGCTATTCATAACATTAAGGGAAAACCTGAAGCGGGTGAGACGGTCGATGTGGTCGCGCATGATGGTCATTGGTTAGGTCGTGGTGCTTGGTCGCCTGAGTCGCAAATCCAAGTGCGGATTTGGACTTTCGATCGAGAAGAAGAAATTGATCGCGAGTTTTTTGCCAGACGTTTACAGCGGGCACAAATTGGCCGTAATGATTTAATCCGCGAACAAGGCTTAACGGGTTATCGATTAGTGGCTGCTGAGTCCGATGGTTTACCTGGGATCACCATCGACAGATATGCCAATGTGTTGGTGTGTCAGTTACTGAGCACAGGTGCTGATTTATGGCGCGATACCTTAGTTGAGTTATTGGCTGAGCAATATCCTGATTGCGCTATCTATGAGCGTTCCGATGTGGATTCGCGTAAGAAAGAAGGCCTGCTGCCTGTTACCGGTTTACTGCACGGTACGCTGCCAGAAATGCCGGTGATTATCGAAGAAAACGGCATCAAGATCGCCGTCGATGTGATTAAAGGCCATAAAACAGGTTTCTATCTCGATCAACGTGATAACCGCGCCATTGCCGCCCGTTTTGTGAAAGATAAATCGGTATTGAACTGTTTCTGCTACACAGGCACCTTTGGTTTGTACGCCGCGAAAGCAGGCGCTGCCAGCATAGAAAACGTCGATGTGTCTTCTTTAGCATTAGCGACGGCGCGTCTAAACATGCAAGTGAACGGTTTGAGTGATGACAATGTGCATTACAATGAAGCCGATGTGTTTAAGTTGTTGCGCTTATACCGTGATGAAGGTAAAACCTTCGATGTGATCGTGCTCGACCCGCCTAAGTTTGCCGATAACAAGGCACAGTTAAACGGGGCATGCCGTGGTTATAAAGACATCAACATGATTGCATTGCAGTTGTTGAATCCGGGCGGGGTGTTATTGACCTTCTCTTGTTCAGGATTAATGCCTGCGGATCTGTTCCAAAAAATCGTGGCCGATGCGGCGTTGGACGCAAAACGCGAAATCCAGTTCATCGAACGCTTAAGCCAAGCAAGTGATCACCCAATAGGTAGCGCCTTCCCAGAAGGATTCTACTTAAAAGGCTTAGTTGCAAGAGCTTGGTAAGAGCCGCCAGAGCTTGGTAGATAGTCGCTAGAGCTTAAGCCAAGTGCTTGATATAAGCTGCCTGCGACGTGAGTTTAGTTAGAGAATAGGCCGTTTAGTCAGAGAATAGATGGCTTAGTCAGATAACATTTAACCCCAAAAAGAACCATAAAAAATGCCAGCCCTTGAATAAAGTGGCTGGCATTTTGTCGCGTATTTTTACCGTGTTGTTTACATCTGCAGCCTTGTGACTGGGATGTAAGTGTTAACGCTTAACTTATTCGGCGGTAAAGGTTTTTACGCCATCAGGTGTACCGACTAACAACACATCTGCGCCGCGTTTAGCGAACAGACCGTTAGTGACGACACCGACGATCTCATTGATCTGACTTTCCAATTCTTTTGGATTAAGGATCTTAAGATTGTACACATCGAGGATCACGTTGCCGTTATCGGTCACAACGCCTTCACGGTACACAGGATCGCCGCCTAGCTTAACTAACTGACGTGCCACATAAGAGCGCGCCATAGGAATGACTTCAACTGGCAGTGGGAATTCACCTAGGATGTCGACTTGCTTAGTGTTATCCACGATACAGATAAACTTTTCAGCCACAGCCGCAACAATTTTCTCGCGAGTTAACGCCGCTCCGCCGCCTTTGATCATATCCATACGGTCGTTGATTTCATCGGCACCGTCCACATAGACAGATAAACGATCGACGCTGTTTAAGTCATAAACGGGAATACCCAGCGCTTTCATTTTCTGAGTTGATGCCTCAGAGCTAGAGACTGCGCCTTCGATATCAGCTTTCATGGTCGCCAGTGCATCAATAAAGTGATTCACAGTCGAACCAGTACCAACACCAACAATACTGTCTCTTTCAACGTACTTGAGTGCGGCCCAACCGGCAGCTTTTTTCATTTCATCTTGAGTCATGTTGACATCCTGTAACGGCAAATGAGTAAAAAATTCTGCGCTTAGTATACTCTTTTCCGATAAATAATGTGGCGCAATTCCGCCTTAGGTGTGATCTAGATTGCAGGCTTGTCGACATGAGTCAGTGATCCCAATAACCTAAGTAACTGAAGCAGTTAAGTTAGAAAGCATTTCGCTATACGCCACTAATCTAACTAAGCTACTATGGCAAAAGCAGAATGGTTTATAGATGATTGGTAGAGGGATTTAGCATGGCTGGCGCAAGTTTATTAACCTTACTTGACGATATAGCATCGATTTTGGATGACGTAGCGGTAATGAGTAAAGTGGCGGCAAAGAAAACCGCGGGTGTGCTTGGGGACGATTTAGCCCTCAATGCCCAGCAAGTCACTGGCGTGAGTGCCGAGCGTGAATTACCTGTCGTTTGGGCGGTAGCTAAGGGATCGTTTCGTAATAAATGCATTTTAGTGCCCGCAGCCCTGCTGATCAGCGCCTTTATTCCTTGGGCGGTAACACCGTTATTGATGTTTGGTGGACTGTTTTTATGTTACGAAGGGTTCGAAAAGCTGCACCACAGCTATAGCCACAGAAAAGGTCAACCACACAGCGAAACGCAAGAGGAAAGCGAGCTCCCAGACATCAAAGATTTAGCCGCTTACGAGGCTGAAAAAGTCAAAGGCGCGATTCGTACCGACTTTGTGTTATCGGCGGAGATTATCGCGATTACCTTAGGCATAGTGGCGGACAAATCCCTATCGACGCAGTTTTTCACCTTATCCGTTATCGGGATCATCATGACCATAGGTGTGTATGGTTTAGTGGCCGCGATTGTGAAAATGGACGATGCGGGTTTGTACTTGAGTCAACGTGAAGGCGAGTCGGTATTAACGCAAATGAACCGTAAACTGGGTTTTGGTTTATTGAGCGCCGCACCTGTGCTGATGAAAAGTTTAACCATTATCGGCACTGCGGCCATGTTTATGGTGGGCGGCGGGATTTTAACCCATGGCTTACATATGATTGGCGAGCAAATTCACCATGCTGAGCAAGCCGTCGCGGCGATGAGTTTTGTCGGACCTGTGCTTGCCGTGCTGACACCAAGTGTGCTCAATGGCCTATTTGGCGTCGTTGCTGGCGCAGTCGCACTTACTGTGATGACAGGGATACAGAAACTGCGTGGCGAGTGAGGTGCGCGCATCGAAAATCGAGGATTAACTCAACAAGGAAGGGCGACGATGAAGTTAATGAAATACTGTATCTCCCCGAGTAAGTTGGCTTGGTTACGCAAAGAATTGGGTAAAGATGCCAACGGCTTGATTGCGGCAATGGATGCTGCGGGCACTGCTTATCTCGATAAGCTCAATGTATCGACCGAGGCGTTAGAGGGAGAGCCGTTAGAAGGTGAGGTGGCGGCCGAGACTGATACGCCCACCAATGCGAAGGCTCAGACTCAGCGGCAAGCGCAGCGTCATTTGGCGTATTTGTGGTTGCAGCAGCGGATTGCCTTAGCGACTCGTATCGATGATGCTGATATGGCGGCATTAGCGGCCTTTGAATTTCAACAGATCCACATTGAAGTGGTTCAACCATCGGAGTTCGATGCGGTTGTCGCGCGATTACAGGCTGAGCAAGTCTTAGGTTTTGATACTGAAACCCGTGCGAGTTTTGAGCGCGGCGTACAACATCCCCTGAGCCTTATCCAAATCGCGACAGCGGACGCTTGTTATCTATTTCAACATGCCATTTTAGGTGAGCAATTCACCCAGTTAAAAACCGTATTAGAAGATGAAAATATACTCAAAGTCGGCGTTGGTTTACGCAGTGATGCGCAGGCTCTCAAGCGGCAATGGGGCATCAATGTCGCTTCAAAGTTAGATTTAAACTGGGCACTGGCGCAACTTGGGGCGGAGAAAGAAATGGGGACGCGCCAGTTGGTGGCGACTCTGCTGGGCACTCGTATCGATAAACCGAAAAAAATCACCCTATCGAATTGGCAGCATGTGCCATTATCTGGCGCGCAAATCAATTATGCCGCCGCTGATGCCTTGGCTGCACTCATGTGTTTCAATGCGTTAATCACTCAGCTGACGCCTTTTTATCATGCATCGAGTGCCACAAAAGCCGCGCCGTTAATCCCTTTGAGTCTAGCGGCGCCATTGGCGAAATATTTTAAGGATGTTGCATGAAGCGCAAAACCCAAGATGCCGCAAAGGAAAACATCAGGCCATCACACTCGGATATGAGCTCGCAGGGCACCAGTACCTTAGGTTTGATTTACCGCGTGCTGGGCATGTTGATCCTGTTAGCGATGATCACCCTTGGGGTAAATGCCTGGGCTTAGTGATTTTGTGATCATCAGTGCCAGCAGGCAAAAATAAAGGAGAACGCTATGTTAGATGCCATTTGTGAACTCGAAACAGAGGATCATTTAACAGCGATAACCACTTACAGTGTTTTTAAGTTTCAACAATTGTCTGATGACGATATTGAGCGTTTGCGACAATGGTTAATTTGCCCCGCGTGCGGCGGTAAAGCGTATTTTCGTAAAGCTTCAAAGGATGGCAAAGCCGCCTGTTTCGGCTCGCGTTATCACCAAGCCGATTGCATTGAATTTAAACCCTCGGCGCAAAAGTCCCGCGAGGAGCAAGATGCCATCGAAGTGCATCAGCAGCTGGTGGACGCCGATGCGTTAATGATCGATTTCAGTCGCAAGCCCCGCCGCCATTCTCCCGCAAACAAAGCGCCAACTGGGCCATCCGAAAGTAAAACAGCGCCAACGTCTAAGTCGTCTTCTATATCTGAGTCATCTGCTATATCTGAGTCGTCACCAGTACCTGTTGCATCGTCAATGGATGCTCAAGTGCAAGAGTCGAAAACAGACTATCAAGTTAACACTGCTGCGCGCACAACCGAGAAACGGGTGCCAAGCCAAGGGCTCGAAAAGTTACTGCACAGTTTATTGCGTGGTACTGATCTGGCGAAATCTGATCTCTGGGTATATACAGACAGTGAGTGCAAATATCGTTGGCGGGCGAAGAACCTGTTCGTCAACTTTGCCGATGCCGACCCGCTTGATAACAAACCCCACATGTATTGGGGCACAATATCCCATACAGACCCGACCATGAGCTGGCTTAATCCCGCCGACAGTAAAGATATCGGCATTCCTATCGATGGGATAAAACTGCCATTATTAGCGCAATTTGAAATAGAAGATAAACGCGATCTAGAAGGTGCGGGATTGATTTTATTTGGCAAATGTTTTTGGAATAAAGAAAAGACCCGCAAAATTATTCAGCTGTGGAATAACGATTTGCAGCGGATTTTTATCTCGAAGCTGGAAGATTAGCTTTGGGCAGAAACTAGAATTGGGGAGAGAAAAGGGGCTATTCCCGACGTACAAAAACGTCACAGCAAAAGTCCCTATCTATTTTATTACTCATAACGCTGATTAAAGCGTTTACTTGCCGCAGCACTTCTTGAATTTTTGACCGCTACCACAAGCGCAAGGCTCGTTACGATTCGGTTTTTTCTCGAACGTCGTGGTCTTAGGCTTATTCAATAAACCTTCTAACTCAAGGATATCTTCAGCAACGTCGGCATTGACTTCGATATTAGCAAACAGTTGGTGTTCGGCAACAATCGCAGCAACTTCGAGTTTACGCGTTTCATCGGCAACGATTAATTGCAGAGGTAAGGCTTCTGTACCCGGTTTAGCGGCACGCTTAGTGTTGTAGCCAAAGCTCTCATGCTTTGGCTTAGGTGTTTTACGACCTTTGAAGAAAAATTTGTCTGACATCTTGGTTCCGTCGAGCTGTGTATGAAATTGACGATGCTTATACTATAAAACGCCGATTTTATAAATCGAACTCAGATCTTTTTTCGATAAATGCGTGGCTTTTACCCTTAAGCGGCCCAAAACTTGCCGAAACAGCCATATCCGTCGAATTTATCGCAGCGATTTGCCTTGGAGCATTTGGGCGCTAACTCTCTTGATAATGTATCCATTAAAACATTAAGCCCAATATGCGGCGGCTTTTTAATCGCTGTGGCACTTAATTCAACAGTAACTGGCTAACTTGTTTGAAAAACCTTCAGTTAATGAGTTTTGTCATAAAAAGTACTTTACCTTTGGAAGTGCTTTTAGCATAATGCCCCACGTCAACAGGGGTGTAGTTCCAATTGGTAGAACAGCGGTCTCCAAAACCGATGGTTGCGGGTTCGAGTCCTGCCACCCCTGCCAAATAAAACAACGGCTTGCATAGAAATATGCGAGCCGTTTTATTTTGTTAGAAAAGTTGTTAGAAATGTCTAATCAGCTTTTTGAATAACGATTCACTTCTTAATACTGCCGATCGTTGGCACTATCTCAGTTCTGCGGTCATAAACGTTCACTTGGCCAACGGTTTTATGCCCACTAAATTGCTGCTTGTCGTGAATGTTTCCATCAAAGTCAGAGATGCCTTTCGCTTTGATGTCGTGAAATGTGAACGTTCGTTCAATGTCTGGATATTGTAATGCTAGTTTGTCTATCGCTCTGCGCCAACTGCTGCGCAGACCATCTGCTGTTAACCTGCCTCCACCTGTTTTGTTGATTACAAAGACGCTGGCAATACCTTTGCGTAATGTTTTCGTTTCATTAATGAGTTCATGCAAGCGTGGCGACCAAGCCTTGATCTGTTTCTTGCCAGTTTTACCCTGCTGAATAAAAATCCCTTCATCCATCACTTGTGACCACTTCAGTGATAGCACATCGGCTTGTCGCGCAGCACATAGATAACTGATCTCACAAGCAATTTTTAGCCGCTGTTCGCAGCACTCAAGCAGTGCGTTAAACTCATAGTCAGTGATGTACCGATCACGTGATTTATTCTTGAATTTCTTAACGCCTTTAGCTGGGTTTTCTTTGCAATGACCGCGCTCGTATCCCCAGCCGAAGACTACACTACATGCTGATAATTCGTGATTTGCCTGAGTACGACTTGTGTTCCCTCTAATATCCATGTATTGACGAATGTGGTGTGGCTTAATTGTGTCGGGTTCCATTTCGCCAAAGACTTTATTAAACATCGCTAGCTCCCGTTCCCTATCGCGTTGCGAGCGAGGTGCTAGTTCTTTGAATGTTGCCGATGCCTGGTATTCGTCAGCCATGCGTTTGAATGTGTACTTGGTCAGTGACTTCTCAATAGCGGTTTCGTATGCTGTCCAAACCTCTGCGCGTGTTGAAGATGCCGAGCACAAGGTAATTGTGCGCTTGCCATTTTTCATTATGTAGCTGGTAGCCTTACCGCGAACTTTATGCAGGTATACGCCTTTTGGCATCCATGCATCTTCTGGTTTGCGTTTAGCCATTGCTTATTGCTCCAAAATTAGGAACATTGTCATTTGCTACCGCTCGATGTGTAAATGGGTAGTTTACCGCGGTCCACGTTACTACTGGCTTACCGTCACTTCGTAAGTGATAATGTATTCCTTGTAACTTTAGTTGCTTGATTTGGGCGCTCGCTTTCGTATAGCCGGTTAGCTCTATTAATTGTTGCTCTGTTAGCATTTCGTTTAAAATGGTCGCCATATTAGTTATCCATAATGCTTGAGCAAAGAATTATTAATCCTTTCGCTCCAATATATTTGCGACTATTTTCTCATTCATTTTTTCAAGTTATGAACTCTCAAACTGCCCAATACGGACACATAAAGCCTTTTTTATGGTGATTAAAATTGGAGTTAACGTCTATCCCGCTTGTTGTAAAGATACAAGCTTCCGAAAGTCACCACTGTGAAGAAAACGAATAATCCCAGTAATCCCCATATTAACGGCGTCATCGCTCATCCCTCTCGTTATTTAACATCTATTGTTTATAATAGCTTGGACTTGGGAGGAGGGCATTATGGCAAGAACGTTAGAGCAGATTCTGGAGCAGGAAAAACCAGGGGTGGTTTTGCAAGCCAATGAGAAGGCTGCGGAAATTCTAAAGGATATTGATGGAAAGGATGACCCTTCAGCCGCTAGCGATCAATCAGGCGGCTGAAGACGAAGTGGATGCAAAAACTTTCACATGTGAAAGTTTATCTGCCTCAGCATGATTCAACTGAAGGTAAATAAACTGTGGGAGAGGAATAAAGTTTCATACTAAACAGTCAAGTAGCCCTGTTTGTACCGTTTTAGATTAAACGTGACCAGAAATATAGATTCATACTGATTGCTATTTGCTAGTCTAAATCGAGCTACACCTGAGCATTAAAGTATCATACGGTTTGTAACTCATTTTGGGACAATTCCGAGTTAGGCCATTAGCCCAAATTAGTAAGTTTCAAATTAAAATTTCTATGGGCAAACGCCCGGCTCACTGAGCAAATTTTTGATGGCGGCTTTTTGCCACGCAAAAAAGTGACAGCGGAAATTTGTCCGGTGGAGCCGCTTGTTAAGCCTTTATTGCAACAACGAACGTAATAATGGTGCACGATAATCATTGTCTTTCTCGTTGAACTCTAGCTCTTTTGCAACAGTATCAATGTTTATAAAAACCTCAGAGTAAAGATCTTCCTCACCGTCGGGATTAAAAAAGAACTTCATTTTGCATGGCAATTCATCAATCTTTTCGGGATTACAGGCAAGCCCAACAACTTGGGCATATACCTTTTCCGGAACAGATACATCGTTTACAGTTGCGCCGTATAAAGTAGCCAGTGACTTTATAAAATTTTCAGATTCAGAACCAGTGCTTCTGAAGAATGCCTCCCCCCAATAGAAGGCATCGTCAATGCCTTCCACCGCTTGCGGGTTCCAAGAGGGCAAAATCTCTATTGCAAACCCAACCTTATCGCCCTTCAGGTTGCCTTTTACGACAACCTGATATGAGCCAGATTCGAGTTTTTTTGAATTTGAGATCGTAAAGGTAAGATCAACAAAACCATCTTCCTCACCCACAATTACTTCTGGATAGTCTTTAGCGGAAGAGAAAACACTCCAAATCATTATTAGAATTCCTAAAAGGTATTTCATGTGTACGCCTAGAGGCTTAACGCTTAAAGCATGGGCGCGGCTTTATCGCGTCCAATGCCTTTACTTGTTAACTGCTGATTACGAGAACTGTTTTTCATAAGCTTCTCGATGGTGTTTAAAATACTTATCATATTCCTCATAAGAATCTATAAGAGCTGTGACTTCAAGGCACGTTTCTCCCATTTCCTTAGTAAGGTCTTCAAAAGAAATAGACTCACATTTGATTTCGGTATCTCGGCCCTGCTCATATAGCTCAGCTTTCACCACACCAGATAAAAACTCATAGTTTTCAGTTGGAGTGACACTGCCAAATACGAACCCCATCGGCGGATCACTACCTTCTAAGTTGGTAGTACCAATTACTACACCATTAATTCGAATTTCGTAGATCACTCAAACCTCTAAGTGCAGTTAACGCCTTTATAACCGGCAGCCGAGTGCGAAGCACGCTTTAGGCTGTCCAGCCACGAAGTGGCGATGGTTGATAAACTTGTGTACGCCCAGCATGGGCATGAACTAATGAGGTGAAAGTCCTCTGTAGGAAGGTCACCGTTCAATAACATGCTGTTATTAAACGTTAACTACTAGCGAATGGCAAGGGCTTATCCGCGAGGATTGGTCTGAAGGAAGCCGCTAGCAAATTTGCGAGCTGATGAACAAGAACATCATATGAGGCGTAGGCTAGAGGTGAGTTGGCACAAGACGACGAAACCACGTGATCTAATGGCCACCGTAAATGATGCAGCAGTGCAAAGAAAGTTCATGTTCTTATCTGGGGAGATCTGCTTAACACGCGATCGGTCAATAACCAGTAAGGCTCTGGTCTATTAAGTGCCTTGGCTTTTCAATCTCATCGACTGAAAAGAGCGAACCAGATGAAAACCGATAGCGCATGACGGGGTAACTCGGTATGTGATTAAGCAGAAGTCAGCAGACGGCATAGTAGCCCAACGCCCATCGTAATGGTTGGGATATGGTGAAGGCCTGAACATTTAGAAGAAGGAGGAGTCTTGTCAAACTTGTCGATACCCACTACGTCGCCAGACGATTACTATCGGCAGCGTATTGATATGCAACCGGCCTTCAACAGCGATTTATTCCAACAACTACTCGAACCTGAAAATCTACACCGAGCTTGGCGTCAAGTTAAAGCCAATAAAGGCGCGGCTGGCATCGATGGCATGACTATCGAAGCCTTCCCGCTTTGGATGCAACAAGGCGGTTGGCAACGGTGTAAATCTCTACTGGAACGAGGTGAATATAACCCTTCAGCAGTCAGACGCGTAGAGATCGACAAACCCGATGGCGATAAACGCAAACTGGGTATCCCTAACGTCATTGATCGTGTGATACAGCAAGCTATTGCTCAAATTCTCACGCCGTTGTTTGACCCTTTCTTCTCGGCTAATAGCTTCGGCTTTAGACCGAATAGGAATGCCAAACAAGCGGTCTTGCAAGTCAGAGATATCATCAAACAGAAGCGCAAATTTGCCGTCGATGTTGATCTGTCCAAGTTCTTTGATCGAGTAAATCACGACCTGTTGATGACTCAATTGAGGATCAAGGTACAGGATAAGCGTCTGCTGGCGCTTATTGGTAAATACCTGCGAGCTGGTGTGATGGTCAACGACCAATTTGAAGCAAGCTTCGAAGGCGTGCCTCAAGGCGGCCCACTCTCGCCATTACTCTCTAACATTATGTTGGACAGTCTTGATAAAGAGCTGGAAAGCCGAGGGCACAAATTCGCCCGCTACGCGGACGACTTTATCATTTTGGTAAAGTCTATTCGAGCGGGAGAGCGGGTACTCAAGAGTATTACTCGCTACCTTGCCACTAAGCTAAAACTGGTTGTTAATGAACAGAAAAGCCAAGTGGTAGAGGTAGGTCAAAGCAAGTTCCTCGGTTTTACCTTTAACCGCGGGAAGATCCAGTGGCATGCTAAAACATTACACATTTTTAAACAAAAGATGAAACGCCTGACGAACCGAAATTGGGGCGTTAGCATGGGATATCAATTGTTTAAAGTACGGCAATACATGCAAGGCTGGATCAACTACTTTGGCATAGCCAACGCTTATCAAGGGTGTGTCGATTTAGACCATTGGATCCGTCGTCGAGTGCGTATGTGCTACTGGCGTCAGTGGCGAAAACCGCGGACTAAGGTACAAAACTTACTTAAACGTGGCGTCAGGATCCAAGCTGCCGTTGCTTGTGGGATCACAAGTAAAGGCCCATGGCGGAGCTCGAAAACACCAGGAATACAGCAAGCGCTGAGTAATGAGTATCTTAAGAAAGCAGGATTGTATTCACTGAGAGATGGATGGATCGCGGTTCACTATCCGAACCAGAAAACAGGTTAGGCGTTCTAAATGAACCGCCCTGTGCGGAGCCGCATGCAGGGTGGTGTGGGGGCTGGAGGCTAGATACCTCCGGCTACCCGATTATACGCTTTAATCCTCTATACCTTCTTTTTTTCTCCGTTCAGTTATCTCGTGTTCTATTCGCTCTTGCTGCAACTCTATCAAAGCACTAGGAAGTTTGAACGAAAGAAAACAAGATATTGTTGCAAAAAACATATATCCGTACTCAAGGATCAACTGAACTGTCGGGTATTTATTTTTAATGACAATGGAGACAAATATCAAAAATAGAGTTACTAAATATGCTTTAAATAACCACTTATGCCGAATAAGACGATTATATGTTAAATCACTACCTAATCTTGCGACCTGCCAGCCCCCAGCGGGTAAAGACTTAGGATCACCAACCAATGTAATGACTGCGACCAAAAAACCAGCAAGAATTGAAAAGACTGTAACAATTACGTTTATTGCATCTTGATTACCATGAATTAGAGGTTGACAAAAATAAGAGCCTAAACCGCCCCAAAGCACAAGGCATATGGCCAGTTTGATTTTATCTTTATCAATTTCTCTGCTCATTGCTTGAATACACCATCAGCATCTAGTCTGTCGTGATACTCTTTTAGCTTAGTCCAAGCTGCGCTTTTACTAAGCGATTTCCCAAGAGTTTCAACTCTAAATGAGTCAGACACACGAATTTCATCAGAAGTAATTCTATTGCCTGCACCGGTTACAATGACAAAGCCATTTTCATGCTCCTCATCAAACTCAGCAATAACTTGTTCAGCGGTTTTTTCAAGTCGCTTTTTGCCTGCCTTTCCGAATTCAGGGTCTTTTGAATTTCGCCTTGCTTCCATACCGTCAAACTTGATAGTCACCTTAACATTAAGGTTTTCTTTTTCAGTTATATCTTTTAAATCCTTATCTTTACTGAAAACAGCAGAAAGCTGATTCGCCAATGCTTTTTTCCAACCAGAAACTTTAGGGTTTTTCTGATCCATATGGATCAAGCTAGCCTCATAAAGTGAGGTGTTTAAATCAATTTCTTTAACACCCTCATCCTTGATCATTCGAAGCTTGTTGGTTTTTGCAACTTTATCTAACTCAAACGTCTTAGCAATTTCTTTCTTTTCAATAGCTCTTAAAACGTGCCAGACATATGTTTCAACGACGGTTTCCCGAACGCCAGAAGGGCATAAAATTACGTGATTCCCTTTGATATAAACAAAAACCTCACCATCAAGATAGTCCTTTCCTTCAGGAGCGGTCTGTGCAGTAACGTTTGATTGTTTTGCTCTCTTGCTCTTGTCGATAATTGAGGTCGACTCACCCGGTACATATGAGGCTATTTGTAGGTATAACCCGCCATCATCGTTAAAGCTCGCGCCCCTAATTTCAGCACCAGAGCTAACCTCAAAAGTTCTTTTCCCAACAGTATCAAGCAATTTATGAGCATCTATCAAAAGTGACTCAAGTGATTGCTTACCTTGATCATCCCATTTTGCTCTTCTGTAGTAGAACTTCTTATTCTTAAAGTTTGGTTTTTTCCCTGCCATTTTTAACTCCTAAAGGGCGAAAAGGTAATTGCGTATAACATTTTATTAGTGCGCATGCGCGTTTACCTCATTAGACCAGTAAAAACGCGCACTGTTAATTACTTGTAATAAAAGGAACTTATCAGCTTTTTTTAAAATACACCATCTGGAAAAACGCACATGCGCGTTTCCCAAACCTATTATCTGCTTAATGAAAAGTATAAGTAATTAATTTTAATGCTATTTATTTTAAAAAAAATGAGAAAACGCGCACGAATACAGGATGAAAATCGTTCAAAAATCCTTATAATTTGAATACGACTGTATAATTATAAGGGCTATCCATTTAGCGCCACCAGTGTCAATATGTAGTAATGAAAACTTCATCGTATCTATTAAAAGCTGGCGTCGATTACCCTACAAATTGGGACGAATTTGTTGATTGGTTTCATGATGAACAATCTTGCACCAGCTACCTTTATGCACTTCGTTGGCCAAACGGATTCATTTGCCCAAGCTGTTCGAGCCATCAATCACCTTATCAGTTAAGTAATGGCAAGTTAAAATGTCATGCTTGCCGTTCTCAGTGTTCAGTAACATCAAGTACACTTTTTGACAAAACAAGAACCCCCATGAAAAGTTGGTTTGCAGCTGTCTGGTTTATTACAAATCAAAAGAATGGGGTCAGCGCTCTTGGGATCCAAAGGCTATTAGGTCTTGGGAGTTATCAAACTGCTTGGTCTTTAATGCACAAGTTAAGATATGCCATGGTTGATCCTGAAAGAGATAAACTGTCCGGCATCGTAGAGGTTGACGAAACATTAATCGGTGGTGTCATTCCAAAATCATCTATTAAAAATCAACAGGGTAAGCGTAAAACTGTAGTTTTGGTTGCTGTTGAGCTGCTATCACCCTCTGGATTTGGGCGGATACGTTTAAGGCAAGTAGAAAGTGCAACTAAAGAACATATCCATCAATTCATTCAAGATGTAATAGAACCTGGTAGCACAATTTGTAGTGATGGTTCTCAAGCATACAAACAAATAGACAAAAAAGGATATGAGCATAATCGGATAGTGCATTTAGGTTCATCTGTACCTGCACATGAAACAATGGCTGGGGTGCATCGAGTCTCATCATTATGTAAAAGATGGCTTTTAGGTACGTATCAAGGTGCGGTAAAGGCTAAGCAACTTGATTATTATTTAGATGAGTTTACATTTCGCTTCAACAGAAGAAAGTCAGATTCACGGGGATTATTATTCTACAGATTGCTTGAGCAAGCTGTGCGTTCTAAGCCGATAACGTACCAATCAATTAAAAATCGATAACCACAATATATAGTGGTTGGTCGTGCTAAGTGGATAGCCCTTATAATTATCCAGTTTTTGATGGGTAGTAATGAATTACATCACACGGGTGTAATGATGAAAATGTCTAAGACAGAAAGTCCGTTTGTTACTGATCTACTGACAACTTGTTAACTCGTTTTGGGGCAGCTTAGAAACAAAGCTGGCGGCTAGCATCCAACTAAAACCGCCATATCAGTATGATACTTTAGTACTCTTCTACAGTTGCGTAGAGTGAAACGCATTTTTCTTGAATTGATGGTGACGCTGCGGGCACGTAGGCGTGTTTTATGTGTTGGGTATTGTGTATCAGCAAGCGGATGGTAACTTTCACATGTGAAAGTTTTTAGCCGGGGGTTGCCTCAGGTTGTTCCACAACCTTGACCTTGCGCCCAGATGGAGCATAAAACAGATACCATCCCCCAAATTCAGTCGTTTGTTCCGCCAGAACATTTCCCGTTTCTGTGTCAACAAGAGCAACTCTAATTCCATCTCGCTCAAGCTGGCCTTCAACTTCACGAATTTCAGTTAACGGTAAACGCAACCTATTTACTCCGCCTCTAATCAATCTTGTTGATTCCACCGCTTTGTAACGAGGGGACAAGTTGAAGCCGTTACCGACCTGAATTGTGTAACATTGATAAGGTGTGAGTGAATTAACGATGGCTGGTGTTACAACTTCTCTTTCTGCCACTGTTGCAGTGATACCTTCAACTTCTGGCTCAGTTGGTTCACAGATTCCGTTGAGGTTTAAATCCTTACACGCTGATAGCTCCAATTGGGCTTGGTTGCGTTGAAGGGCTCTTGATAATCCAGTTCGGCCAAAACTCCCGCTAACAGATAGAGCAATATTATTGTCCCCTTTAGATGATCGATTAAGGGACATTGATACTGTTGCTAAATCCCAGTTCCATATATCTGCACGTAAACTTTGTTGTTGCGTTTCCCACCCATGACCAAAATTGTTAGCCATGTAGCGGTAGGTGAGCCGTCCCAAGCTGAATCGTTTTGACACCTCTCCATTGAAACGTTCTATATCTTTAATACCATCAAGGTCTTTACTTTCACGCTCATAGGACGCCAAAACCTGCCAACCTTCTGCTATGTTAGCCAGTATTCGCCCTCCAAAGATATTGGATCTGACACCATTGGTTAAACGATTGGAGTAGTATGGAGATAGCGAAACTGATGTGTTCAGTGCCTCAATATGAGTGCTGTGATATGTGCGTAACGTCGTTTCCTGAGTTTCATAACCATCGTGTGTGCGGGAAAGGTACTGGAGAGTTGGTTGAAACAGAGAGTGGGATGAAACACTAATAGAGCGCAATTGATAGTTATCTAAATCACTTAATTGCCCAAAGATCGCAAGATTGTCATCCTGCCAAGAGCCGTTCAGAGCGTACCCACTGCTGCCAAACCAAGCTGGCTCAAATGAAAAGTCATCTCTTGAGTATAAAGCGGAAAAATAATGTCTTTCCTGTTCATCCTGACCAGCGAAAAGCGACAATTTGTTAGTCACTCCGTAGGCTACGCGTCCAATTAACTTGCTTTCATCTGAGATAGGGGACACGCCTACAGCTACCTGGTAGTTTAGCCTTCCTACTGGCGCAAGCCGCCCCGAAATGGCTCTTTCTACCGTTTTAGCGTCCGTTGTGCCGTCAGGTAATACTGCGTCGAATTTATATCGATTGTTGCTGTAATCCAACTCGATTTTGTAAGAGAACGGCTCACTATCCAGAACTAGTGATTCGACATAAGTTCCGTTTCGATATACATCTACCCTTGTTCCGACAGGCCAGTACCACTCTATCTGGTCACTAGAGAATGAACCTGTAGCCAAATAGTTCTCGTTGGTTGCAGCAAAGCCATCCAAGCCATATCGCTGAACTCGTCCCAGCTCAACGTCTTTTATATAGCGATTTTCTTCGCTATGCCATTGTGATGAGAAATATGACTCTTGCCCTCCTAGTCCTGCTCTAACATCAACATCGAGATCTGCTACGCGGCCTGTTCCCGTGATGTTACCCGCAATATCACCTTTGTTTTGATAGGTGAGAAAGTAGTCAAAGGATTTCACATCCAGCTTAGATACAACTGGTTCAATTTTAACCTCTGGTTTGGCTGTCTTGGGTCTGATCGTGCTATTACGTGTGTAAAAGTAGATGGTTTGTTCTGACCAAACAATTTTGACGTGACCAAGGTTGTTTAACCTTTCCAAGGGAAGTGATGCGGTGGTGTTTACACCTGCAGCTTGCCATAGCCCTGGCTCAGCTGGGGTACTATCTACTTCACGAGAAACAAGGTATTCCCCCTTGTTTTGTCCGTTCATGACAAACTTCATCAGGTAGTCATCCGCACGTGTTGGTGAGGCTGTAAGTGTGAAAGCTGCGGCCAAGATAGAGGGCACAAAAAATTTCACATGTGAAAGTTTTTGCTTCATCACTCAGACTCCTCTCTGACAGGTAGTCTTAGTGTGATTCTTGAGTTAAACCCTTGTTTTCCTTCGCCTATTACGGCATAAGAAAATGCCATCTTAGCGTTTGGCTTTAATACTTTCCCATCACTCTCACGGGCTTTTACTACTTGCCGCTCTCCAGGGAGAAGTTGGAAGCGTCGTGGAAATACTTGTACCCCATCTGGTGGGGTGATTTTCACGATTATTGGCGAATTTAGGGTATTTGATACTGGGATTTCAGTCGCTGACTTACGACTAATCTCCACGTCATGGAGCTTAAGTTGAAATGCCGCCGTAGGTGCAGAGATGAAAGCTGCTAGCGTCACTATCATGATTGAATTAATAAGGGACTTCATAGGGACCTCAGTTAATAGCAATGGTCAGGGCCAACGTTTTGCTGGCCCCGACGCTCTGGAATTATTGGTAATCGACGGTGAGATCGACTGTTCCAGAAAAGATCCCTTCTTCCCACGCGCTGAGCTGCATGAATCCTGATGAGGCTGTGGCGGGTTGGCGATACGACCAGGCGATATAAAGCTCGCCCGAAGAGGAGGTGGTTGCTGAAACTGGTGCTGCGTTTATACCAACGCCAGCACTTGTTTTAGATATGGCGTCCGCGCAATCAATTGTTGAAGTGGTTAGATTAACCTTTGGTGTTCCTGAAAAACTCAACGTTGCCCCTCCAGGCGCAGCAGGATTTGACAGGTTAGTAATTGTAATGCCAACGTTCTTCGCCACATCTCCTTGCACTTTTAAACACCCTGGTTGCGCGGTGTCTTCTGGATTATGTGCCAGATGAGTTGACCAGCTTTTTAATGAGAAGCCACTTGTAGGTGATGCTCCTGCCTTTCGTTCAAGCGTCATTTTGTATGGCTGAATCTCGACTATTGAAAGAGCTGGCGGTGTTGCTGAAATTTGAGAAGTTCCGGTGCCTGTACCAGCAAAAGCGGCTGTGGACGACAGGGTAATAACTGCTACGACAGCGGCATTTTTAAATGTTTGCATTGATTGCATCTCCATGTGAATGAAATAGTTGTGCGTTATTCGCATGGATAATTTTGAAGGCTATTACCTGATATCTTGGCACGCCAAATTGCCCTTTTTGGACAAAGTGGCGTAATGATTAGGGTTACGATAATTACGGTATTATCGTAATTATGATAATTACAGTAATCGAAATTTGTCCTGGTGTGACAAAGTTAACTGAATGAAATAATTGACTAATTTTGTTTTTTAGAGTTATTGACAACTCCCTCCGACTTGCTATTATTTAAATAACGGTAGCTGGCCTTTAAATAGCATATTCATTCGCGTAAGGATTAATTCCTTCGCACATCAAATAGCCCATTCATGATTTGTGTTTGGGACACCAAGTAAGGCATGGGGCCTCGCTTGTTCATTGTTTTAAACTTTGAACAGGGGGCTTTATGCGTTCCAATGTATTCAAACCGCTACCATTCCTGCCAGATAACCATCACCTCAATAGATGGGCGTTTGGCTACTATTTGGTCAAAATTGGCTTTTCGAATTCAATCGTTCAGAAGGAAACTTCTTTCAGCTATAAACAAGTCAGAAAAATAAGAGAGGACCTTTCCATTCGTGAGCGTCGGTGCGCAACGTATGGGCAAAATATTTTGGCAAAGACAGACTGGATTAGCTATTCATCTGCAATACAAATTTACAGTGAACTACACGAGAAACTAACTCATCTAGAATCAGTTCTTGAAGCATATACATGGCTCAAAAGTAAAAAAGATTTTGATATTTCAGGTTTCTACAAAGCCTGTGAGGAAATCAGCACGGGTGAGGCTTTTTTTGCTGGATGCGTACATTGTGAAAATGAAGTTTTCAGTGGGCCGGGATTGAGAGATAAAGTTGTTAGCTGCCGCTGTCCTGCATGCGGTAAAACTAATTGGGAGCGGCCACAAACAGAGCATCGTATTGGTCACATTGCAACATTACCTAGGTTGAATTATCAACAATCATTATTTTAAGGAGCCCTGTTATGTGCCAACAAATTACCAAGATTGAAATGCTCATCGCTAGCGTAGTGATCGTGAGTTTGTTTGGAGTGGACATAATCAAAATCGCCAGCAAGATTTTTACTTCAATCTTGATGGCAAGCTTTTAATGAAGGGAGGTAGCTGGCCTCTCTAAAAAAACAGCATACTAATTGATTTGGTTAGCAGAAAACTTTCACATGTGAAAGTTCCAATGCGAGTTCAGGGCTAAGTCCAGAGCGGCCTTGTAGGTTCAGACCTACCTGGTTAAAGTGTCTCGCCATAACCCCCCATTTAATCAGGCGCGAATGGGATGGAGTGCTGTTTTAACAGCCGCGAGCGCAGTGCCTCAACTTTAATCGTTGAGGTTTGTTATGAACGTACAAATTCACCCTTCTTATTTCCGCAAGATTGTATTGTCGGAGCCATTTTCACTGATGATCGATGTGGCCGCAGCGAGTGGCTCAAAAGCTCATCACGTTTATGTGTTATTAGCGCTTGCTCGTGTAACAAAACTGCCCACAGCATGTGTAAATGCAGCCGTTGACGATGAGATTAATCGTCGCTCAATTGTGCATTCTGCTCGTGTCTCTGGAGGTGTTGTATGAGTGTGATCCGTCGTGCGCAAGAGGGCAACTTCACTATCATGCCCAACGCAACTATCCGAGATCCACGGCTTTCAATTGATGCGCTTGGGTTATTGTTGAGGCTGGTCAGTCTTCCACCAAACTGGGAAGTTCACCCTGAAAAGGTCCAAGAGGAGTCTAAGATCGGAGATTCCAGATGGCGTCGGATTTCAAAAGAATTAATTGACGCTGGATACCTTACCAGATCGAAAGAGCGGCAGGAGAATGGGCAGTGGGATTGGGTTTTCACTGTTTACCAAGAATCCCAAGTTCCTCTATCTCCTAAAATTCAGCAAGTTGACTCCACTCGTGGATTGTCCACGGATGGTTCATCCACTCTTGGAACAACCGCGCACGGAGCAGCCACGCGCGGAAAATCGACGGATATAACAAAGAAAGATTTAACAAAGAAAGATTTAATAAAAAAAGGTCTACAAAAACAAAAAAAGAGAGAGGACTCTCACTCGCAAAATTTTACACGTAGCGATTTAGTTATAACTGATGAAATGCAAAATTGGGCAGCATCAGTGACGCCGCTCGTCAATCTTGAATGGGAAAGTCAGATCTTTATTGACCACCCCAGTGGGCAGTCGCTAAGGTTTAATTCCAAGGAGGCTCTCATAGGCGCATGGCGCACTTGGATGATGCGCGGCCAAAAGTATGCTGAACGTCAAATCCAAACCGAAAAGAGTCACATCCCCAAAGCACTCCCTGAGCAACCAGCCCCAAGGCCGGTAGACCCTGAAGTAGCCAAACAGCATTTAGAACGGCTGAAAAAGATGTTTAAGGGCGGTAAGTAACCGCCTTTAAATGACAATAAAGAGACAATTCCAAGTTACGTTTCTTACAAATTTAGCAAGTGAAGGATTCGCTCAGGTATACAAGAACCTTCTTCAATAACTCAGGCAACACGGGCTGTAAGTGGACATTCGTTATGAAAAATTAGCTTCAGATAAACTCTCCAATCCAATCAGCAAAAACTCGTACAGCTGGAGATAGAAAGCGCTGAAACACCACCAATAGGTAGCTTTTCGATGAATGCTTAGGAGCCTAGTGGTTGTCCAAATCAAAAAGCTATCAACAGGTGACTTTTGAGTGACACCTGCCATTTTTCCAAGTGGCCGATTTGTCCAAATTGGGCACTTTGACGTGCCGGGATTTACACACCTAAAGGCCAGAATCTCTCCTGAAATTCATCAATCAGGAGATAACGAATGAAACTTCACCCTCGGCAGTGCCAGCATTGTTCTGGCGCTTCAATTCTCGCAATTCTTGAGACTGCATCGAATTCAAAATCTGTAGAGCAAGCTATCACATCGATCGCCAATAGTCTGATGTGTAGGGCAAGGAAATACCATGAGTATGAGACACGTAAATTGGCAATTTCTTTCCAGCTAATGGCTGAAACAATTCACCCCGCTCTATCGAGCAGGGACCCCATCCCAGAACAAGAAAACTCCGAGCTTCGCCCGGATTTTTCTCCACACCCCACTCACCGCGAGTGGTCTGTCTCATCCGGCGCAGTAGCGCCTTCTGAGGGGACTCCCTGCGCCTCTGCACATGCAGAGTTGCAAGGGAGTTACACACAAGAGAATCAGGGATAAGGGGGACTGCAATGGGAGTTTCTAAGGCGTACCGCGTACAAATATATCCACCGAGACAAGTTCATATTTTGTTGAAGGAATTAGCTAAAGAATCGGGACAAACGGTTAGTAAAACTGCGGTGTCTTTGATCGAGCAGGCGTTAAATAATGACTCAACACTGCACGAAATCAGAAACGTACAAGTGGATCAGAAGGAGATTTATCAGCAGCTAATTAACCTGCTATCGATAAATGTGGCAACCACAGATTTTCTGCTCAAAAAGACCTGCTCAGAGGATGAATTGGCTGAGGCTAAACAGGTCATTTCAGCGCGCACAAATGCTCTGCGTACTCACTTTATTGGAGGGGACGATAATGGCAACAATTAGAAAAGGCCGTATAGGGGATTTTGTTCGCGGAGCGGATACATGGCTTCACAGTCAGCAGATGTTGTTATTCAGCGGAATTTGGTTCTTTCTGCCTGGTGTTTTGTTAGCGATTGTCGGTGGTCTGCTATATATCTGGATAGACGCCGATAAATGTGTCTTGCAAAACGCTAGTACTTATCTTTTGGCACAACTGAAGGGACTAGTTCAACCATTTTCAAGCGTGACTATAGGAACTTGTGTTGCCCTAGATGGGCGCGAATCTCTGCCATCCTCTATGGTGATAAATGAACCGCTATTCAAAGATGCTGCTGTTAAGCTTCTCAGTTCCTTTGGATGGGCTTTGACTTTGTTTTTTGTATTGTACTGTCCTGTTGGTTTTTATCTGGTTTGTAGTGGTCAAGTAAAATTGGCCACGGTTTTAGAGTCATTCCAATATAAACGTTCTGACTCATTTGGCGTTAACCCACCATTATATTGATGGGGTCTGGTCTCACTGTAATATCCAGTGATGTAATTTGTGATCTCTTTATCTGCTTCTGTAAAATTCCCATAACCACTGGCGGGTATCCACTCAGATTTCAAACTTCTAAAGAAACGCTCCATTGGTGCGTTATCCCAACAATTCCCGCGACGACTCATACTTTGCTCAATCTGAAGACGCCATATTAATTGTCTGAATTTCAAGCTCGTGTAATGTGAACCTTGATCGCTGTGATATATCACATTCTCAGGCTTACCCCTTAACTCAAATGCCATTTTCAAAGCTTTACAGGTCAGCTCACTATCTGGTGATAATGACAAAGCCCATCCAACAGGTTTGCGGGAAAATAAGTCTAAAACAACGGCTAGATAGGCCCAGCGATTACCGACCCAAACATACGTCACGTCGCCACACCACACTTGATCTGGTTGAGTTACTGCAAACTGTCGATTAAGCGTATTGGGGATTGCAACATGCTCTTGTGTCGCTTTCCGATAAGAATGCTTAGGCTGCTGACAGCTTAATAACCCAAGCTTTTTCATTAGATTACGGGCTCGATAACGACTGAGACCAATCCCTTTGTTAGTCACTAATTGCGCTATCGTTCGCGCACCGGCAGAGCCATGACTAATGCGATGTGCGGCCTTCACTTCACTGCATAAAATAGTAAAGTCTGCATCAATATGTTCTTTTCTTTTTAGCCAATACTTATAGCTACTTCGATGCACTTTGAATGCATTACAAATTGTGAGAATAGAGTGGCTCTGCTTGAGTGCGCTGATTAGCGTAAATTGTTCATCGAGTCTGACATCAAGAGAGCGGTAGCCTTTTTTAGGATAAGATTGTGCTCCTCAAGACGAGCTATTTGCTTCTTCAGCTCACGGATTTCAATTTGTTCAGGGGTAATCGGAGATGCTTTTGGTGTGCCACCCTGGCGTTCTAGTTTTAACTGTCTCACCCATTTATCCATAGTGGACTTACCTACGTTCATCGCCTTTGCAGCTTCGATGATACTATGGTTTTTATCGAGGACTAATTGGGCTGCTTCAAGTTTGAATTCAGCACTAAATGTTTTTCTGGTTGTCGATCTCATGTGTTCACCTAAAGTCATCTACGAGGTAATAATATCACCTCTATTTAGGTGGCCAATATTAGTGTGCCACTACAATCTCTATCATATGAATTCGAAAGCTCCTGGTAGTTGAATCATAACGAGCAATAAGGCCTGCCCATTTTGAAACTATTCCAGCAATATGCCGCTCTACCTGATTGCTTTCCATCGCGGTTTCATAATGTCTCTCTTCATATGCCACCAACATATTGAACTGCAACTTACGCCATTTTGTACCATCGTAGATGCTAGCTAAGAAGTATCCTGAATAACCATAATTACTGTGACGTCCTTGACGGTTCTTAGAACCGTTACGATCGTCCTGTCGATAGATATAGATATCGCCCTCCGTTGCAAAAAATTTATCTCGGGTAACCCGGCCTGAGACGGTGATTGTTTCGATTATATTAGTCATAGATACCTCGTAACGTCAGACAAAACGGAGCCTGATTGCTCCATGTGTTGTATATTACTGGTGGCTTACTTTCGCCATTAACCCATAACGTGAGGAAACGCGTGTCATGTCGGGATATTTTGATGCGATGGATTATATTCTTGGTTTAGCTAAGGTTCTTGGCAGTTATCAATCCATGAATGAGGAAGAAGGTAAGCCTAAGGCGGGAGGCGAGAAAAAAGAGATATCTCGCAGTAGTAAACTAGGAAAGAAAGATACCCGGACCCTAACAAAGCAGCAGCTGGCTTTTGAACGGTTAGAGGCATATCTTCAAAAAAACCTTGGTGAACATATGCTGGAAATATTCAGTAATTACACCCAAAACGGTTTTTTCTTCCTCAAGACGATGAATTCCTTCCCTGACTTCACTAAGTCTGCTGAGGAGGTTGTGGTAGAGCCAGAAACTGTTGAAGATGCCGTGTGGAATACGCTCTTAGCACCTCAAATTGCTCTGGTGTTGGCTGAATGTGTTAAAGTGAGTGAAATTCTTAGAATCAAACAAAAAGTCCCTACATCGACGTTTGAAGTACTTGCTCAACTGATAGTCAATTGGCAACCTGGGTTGTACAAAGATGGTAAGCACGGCAAAGTCATTATCAAGACACACCTTAACCAAGCTGGAAGGGTGCATGCCCCTGGGTTCATCGCTGCGATAAATAAACGGGGAATCAAGGGCACCGGCTATCGTACAATTAAGGAGCACTTGGAAATACTCGAGGCTGAATTGCCCCGGCATGATTCCGACCGTATCGAAGAAACACTTTTCCGGGTGGCATCTTGTTATCATGCATCTGTTATTATGTATCGACTAGAAACCATGACTAATGGTGAAAAACGACTAGACGCTATCAAATACTACCTCGATGATGCCATGGTTCTGCAGGAAAAGGGCTTTACTGGAATCTATACCCTTGCTGATATTCCTGAAGGCATTCGTGAGAAACCTTACCTTATTCGCAATTTTGATCTTTTCAACGAACTTGCTTATCGAACTCCAGAGCAGACTGCGTTTGATATTTTTACAACTAAATTTGGTCCCGATTCACCTGGCACTCCAATGCAGCAATTTGCACAAGATCGTTTGATTGAGTTCTACTCAGATATTGGAATTGATATCCGGGAATGGATGAGCACTGTTTGGCCACGAGAGGGGAGTGTTTTTTGGCCAGACGCGAATAGCCCCATACCTGGCAGCACAAATATGAAGGATCTATCTGATTACTGGGCACTGTATTACTGCATGTATTACTATGCTGATATTGGCAATTACCCTAAAGCTTACAGGTATTGTGAACAGGTACTTCAGTTCGGAGAGAAGTTTCATGTAGGTGAATACCATGCTGCTGCTTTGATTCATATGGTGGTTATTTCCACCAGGTTAGAAGAGCTGAATGCCCCCCAAATTGATGTGAAACTGAATAAAAACAAAGTTGATGGCCTTCTGGCTGAATTAGCTTATCTGCTGCCTGATGGCGCTGAGATTAATATCGTACTGAATGAGAAGATTGCTGATGTCATTCATGGGTCTGCTGAAGAGCTCCTATATTCATTGGCCTTCCGAAAATACAATCAAGCGCACAGAGAAAAAGTATCACCTTTCAGACGTCTTGAACGTCTTTGCCAGGCTGCGTTAGAAGTTATACGGGACAATTCTGAAGCTGATCTTGATCAGAGAGTTAAATCGTATAGAAAAACTCTCAGAGAAGGAGAACCTCGGATAACCGTTTCAACCTTATTACTTAACTACAGCGCACGCCTTGATCCCGATGTCTTTGTCGATGGTATTCTGGATTTAGCTGGGTTCTATGGCGTAACACCAGAAGTTTTTTTCTTATTTAATAACAATGACGAAGCGAAAGAGCTGTTCCATGCCTTTTATGGGGTAGGACTGTAGGTGGCCTAATAAAACAGGATGTCATTTTAGGTAGCAAGATTACCAAGTTAGTAGAGTGTAAAAGATCATCCAAAGTTACCAACAGGTTTATTTGAACTTTACCACTCGCAGTTCTTATTAAAGTCAAAAAACATTGTGTATTTGTTTTTGTTTGCGGCCAGAGTCTGCTCTTGGCACTCTGCTACCGTTGAAGGTGTTGAAAATTTGGCATTTAGGCTTCTGCTGGAACAAGCCGAGTTAGATATAGCTTATTCCAGAACTGCTTCTTCAAAAGAGCTTAGAACTGGTTTATCACAATTGGTTAAAACCGATGAAAAACTTATGCACGCAGATGAATGAAAGGGGGATTGTCGGTCTGCGGACTCAACTCATTTTTGAGACCGGCTCGTAAACCCGAAACTTACGCACTAGCTTGCCCTATAAACTCTCATTCATTAATGCTGTTTTTAGCGTTGCATCATAAGTGTCTTAAACTGGAAGGTATACAGCCGTATTTTTTTGAGCGCTTTAAAGTCAATTTATGTGCGTGTTATCTCAATCATCAACGTATACAATCATTTCAAATTAATAGCTTAAGTAAAATGGAGTTTAGGTAATGGATTTGTGGTACACGCATACTAAATTACTGTGTGGTGTATTTAAATATAAGCTGATAAGTTGATTAAAATACAGTTTGTTAACAATGACTCGCTAGTCAAATTTTAGATATTTTGAGTGGTCTTTTAATTTATGAGTACAGAAGTAGAAAACTATAAAAGGTTTGGGGAAATGTTCTCAAAACGGAAGCAGTTGTTCCGATTAGTCGAGCTATCATGCATCCCAAAGGGCTTGTTTGAATATCCGGATGCAGCACATAGAATTTTAGCTGATATGGAAAAATGCTATTGTGCTAAGGCTTATTACGCGGCGATTTGTCTCGCAACGAGTTCAATCGAAATATTTCTTGAGCAAACAGAAAAAGTTAAAGGTAGGAACTTTAAACAACTATTGGAAAACTCCGGCCTTCTAGAAGAGGTCGACGAGTTTCGCACTCTTAGGAACGATATTATGCACGGTAATGAAAATGACCTTATTCAATATGATGCATTCGATCCAGATGGTAAACTGGAACTCGAGTTAGAAATCTTATGCTTAAAGGTATTTAAGTTAGTTCATTCTTTGCCGCATAGATTGTTGCAGGAAAATGCCTAACAAAATGCTAAACTTGCACCCAGTCGTCGCGGCGATATAAACACGAATTGCCGCCGCACTATTTATGGCATACGCGTTTTGCCCCAAAGTGAGTTTCATAGTTCAAAAGGTAAATAGGGTGAGTAAAGTTTTGTCCATAGGAAAGCTAATCTGAAAGAGTTTGATAATCTAAAAAGGTTATTCCTATCCTATCTTTTTAGCATTTAAGACAACTTCAGTGCACGAATTAAAAATGCTTATTCTTTTCTATTATTTATCATGATTTTATAGCATATTAAATGTGGTGCTCTGAGACCAAATGAGTCTTAGCGAAGATATTGTAAAATTCCAAAGCCGTGGCCAGTTTTACTTGGCCACTATAATCATGCCTAAGATGACACTTTGAGGCAGCATAACTAATCCTTGTATATGCTTAACAAGTTATTTCTTTGTGTTTTTACTGATCATATATGACTGCTTAGCCAGTCGCTTAAATAACTCTTCTCCATGAATAGTAAGCATATTTGAAAAAAAATCTGGCTCTACATTTCTGATATGAGATGTCATTCCATGAAGGTACGGTATGTCTGCTTGCTTCAAAGACTTTCTAGAATATAGATGCAACATCCCCCTAATCCTTTTCCTTAAAGTACGACCTACGGAGACACCTCCATCTTGCGTTAACACTACACCGGTAACCCTCTGGGACCGGCCTTTGCCAACTATATGCGTTTTCTTCTCATTAATAGCTAAACGAGGTGATTCACACCTTTCGACTAGCTTCACAACAAACTCTTTGACACGTTGCAAATCAGAATAGCTATCAGAGGAAAAAGTTAAATCATCCGCATATCTTGTATAAGGAATCGATAAGCTCTTACTAAACGTTTCCAACTCAATATCAAAATTTTTCATGACGATATTAGAAACCATGGGAGATGAAGGTGCGCCAACAGATAATTCTAGGGCTAGACCTACACGTCTAAATAAATAGTTTACTAGAATATTTTTCTCAAGAGTTGTAAAGCAATGTGAACTACCTTCAATCAAATTGATTAAATCCATTGGCTTTATTGACGGAAAGAAATCCTTAAAGTCCATTTTTAAAATAAATGCATGACCGGCATGCACCTTGGCATTGTCAACAATTGAAATACCTTTCACATAGGCCATTGTGGAAGCGGAATGCTCAAATTTGGACAAACAAACGTCACAAATACCTCTTTGAATTAGTTTAACAAAAGGCGTCGGCTGCGCAACAACTCTATTACCGCCGCTTCTTTTATTGATAATGAAAACTTTATAAGACTTAGGTGCGAGACTCATATTTTCAACTAACTCTGACACGCTAAGGTCAAGATGTTCAGTGAGAGTATTGATCAAATCCATGATGGCCTCCTAGTATCAATAGCAGTTTCAAATCTAAGCGGTTCTTTATCATTATAGAAAGCGAGTACCCGTCCTCGAACTTCAGCAATATTTTTACAGCCTGTTTCTTTGAAAATATCTTCACTATATGAATATTTTAAAAAACCTATATTTTTAGGTGTTGGAACGTAAAAAGTATCACCATTTGGCACTTTGCAAATAAATTCAAATGATTCCAAAATATATAAGCAACTTTTAACAAAGGAATCCGAAGAATTTTTTATACAAAAATAATCTTTTAAGTAGTCAACTATTTCCCTAAGCTTTAAAGCTCCAAAATTGTAAATTAAGTCACCAATAACAAAGCAAATATGCCCATCTCTAGACATGTCAATGCTGGGGCTCGTGTGAGACATAGCTTCAGAAAGCTCATCGATTACAGCTGCTATACCAGTGGCTTTTCTTAAAACATCATCAACAGAGCCATTCAACAACGTCTTCAAGCTACTTTTATTTCGAACGTCAACGATGTATTCTGAGTTCCAATGAAACCTCTTTACTATTCTGTCCGTTTCCTCTAAATATTTAATTGGCCCTAAACTAATATATGAGTCACCAGCAATCATTTTTTCATTTACGATTAAAATCAGTTTCTTTGCTAATTGGTCCAAGACACTAAAACTCCCCAACTCCGCATATGCTCCTGGTGCTTCTAGAATCAACACAATAGCACTAGCCATATCAGCAATAGCTAATTCAAAGTCAATAAGGCTTCTGACCGTCCCGTGAGCTGCCCAGTCTTGATACGATTCAGCCAATATGATTTTTTTAGCTAAATTGGGATGGGAGGTATGGCATACATCATAAATTGCTTTTCTCATTGACTGGTAGAGCTCTGGGTTACCTTCTATTGTTGTACTTTTCAACCTTGCAGTTGTCCCACCGCAAAGAAAAACAAAATTAGGGAGGTTTCGTAATCTAATTTTTTTCAGATTTAGACAATATAAAAAATTTTCCCTTATATCTTTTATTTCATTCATTTAGAGTTACTTAATAAAAAGCCCAGCAATGCTGGGCTTGAGCTTTACCTTAAAGGGCACGGACGCCGAGACAAATCGCGAAGCGATTTTCGAGGTGGCCGTGATCAGAAAAAACCACAATCTAACAGTTCCAGTGATACACCAGATGAAGCTGGTCACGCTTCTAACGCGTAAAGGCTGAAGCAATTAAAGCAATTGTAGGTGCTTTAGTCAAGCAGTTAAAATTGTTCCACATCAACAAGATAATAGAAAAAACAAGTCCTCATATCAAAATGGCTATTTCCCTTTGTATGTAGCAACCTTTACTTGTTCAAATCTATACAAAACACCAAAAATTGGCCCCACAAACAATTTATCAAGCCAGCCATGATAAAAGAAAGCCTCATCATCACAAGGCACTATAATAACCAGTAATGATAAATTAATAGGAATACATTGATTTAATTTCAATTACAAAAGAGTCCGGGCAGTCATAACTTCCTGCAAGGCTCCCATTTAAGACTTTGCTTTTATCTTCTCCGTGCTCTCTGCCTCCGTCGTGGAGATTTGATTTAGCTTGATTCTTAACGAAAACAAACAGCATTTTTACCATGGAGAACGCGGAGGTAAAGATTTACAAGAACAGTGTTTAGATTTCTTCTCAGTGACCTCCGTGATGAATAGCTTTAGCTTGGTTTTTAGCTATTTGCAGATAAAGGGGTCAGAGCAAATTAAGACCTTCGTATAAACTAAGATACTTTTTCTCATCAGATCCATCAGTGTTAGTGCAAATAACCTAGCTCGCTTCTGTCCCAAAATGAGCAAGAGTATATTTAGGTTAATAGTCTAATCCTATAAGAGTGTGATAGCTAAGTGAGTGCGAATAAATATCCTTTTCTGTGATTAAAATAGTTAGAAATTTATAATGTAAAACATCAAAAATCATGTGCTTATTAGATGTTTTTTCGAGTTTAACGTTCTAAAAAATTTCTTATCTGATTGATTTTTATGTTTTAAAATACTATCTCCAAAACCGATGGTTGCGGGTTCGAGTCCTGCCACCCCTGCCAAATAAAACAACGGCTTGCATAGAAATATGCGAGCCGTTTTATTTTGTCTGCCATTTAGCCTCAATATATTCAGCGCCCTCTCTATTCATTCGCGGTTATCGCCTTTTCTCACAAATACTGTTTCTCACAAAACTGTCGTATACCTCTTGTAACATTTAAGCCCTGCGGCTTAGGTAAATCGGTTTGCAACTTTAGTTGTGCTTAACATACAATCGCCTGCCAAATTATTTGAGGAAGTATGGTTTGAATAGTGTGATGCAAACAAGACGCACCCTAGCGATATGGCTTGCTGCCATGTTGGTGCTATTGTCTGTGGCCATTGCTGTTCACAGTATTTCCCATGCCAATGAAGACCCTAAGTCCCATTGTTCGCTGTGCTTACATCAGCACCAGTTGCAACATGCGATAACCAGTACGCCCTTTCATTTTCAATTGGCTCAGCAGAGTTATATCTCGGTTGAGTTCCAAGCCATTTCCTTTAAGCGACCTTTTAGTCGTTTCTTCAATAGTCGTGCTCCGCCCTTAACAGCATAAGTTACTGTTTATTCAGTTTATCTTAATTAACTTTGAGCGCCTTGGCTTAGCTAAGGCGCCGATGCTGTTTATTTTCGGAGTGAAAATGACCCCTTTTTATATTCCCAAGCGCGCTGCGCTTTTGCTGGGCGCCTTGTTTGCGCTCAATCCTATTTCAATGTTGTTGGCTGCGGAGGATGCTCAATCTGGTAATGCTATTTTAGAGACTGACATTGAGCGTTTAAGTATCCACTATCGCCAAGCTTACCGTGGCAATGTGTCTGCAACTGAACTTCCGCAAGCGATAAGTGTGTTAGACGAGCAATTGATAAAAGATGCGGGACTGACGCGGTTTCAAGATGTACTGGATTATTCCGCCAGTGTGGCGCGGCAAAACAATGGCGGCGGTTTGTGGGATAGCTTTTCCCTGCGCGGCTTTCCGGGCAACGAAAACATGCCATCGGGCTATTTAATCAATGGCTTTAATGGTGGTCGAGGTTTTAGTGGTCATAGAGATTTATCGAATGTGGCCTATGTTGAGATTTTAAAAGGCCCAGGTTCGGCGCTTTATGGCCGCTCTGAGCCCGGCGGTACAGTCAATATTGTGACTAAGAAACCTCAGTATCAAACCAGTGGTTATTTAAAGGCATCGGCAGGGAGTTTCGATCAATATCGATTAGAGGGAGATGTGACTTCCGGCTTGACCGACAATGTGGCATTTCGAATTAACGGCGCGTGGCAGGAACACGATAGTTTTCGCGATTATGTGTTCAGCGATAAAAAAATCGTCACGCCGTCAGTGCATTGGCAGATTTCCGATAAAGCCTCGCTACTCTATGAAATGGAATACCTCAAGCAGGAACAGTTATTCGATCGCGGCATTATTGTGCTCAACAATGATTTCAATACTGTGCCACTCTCACGTTATTTAGGTGAGCCTAATGATGGCGCAACTGTGGTGAATGCCACTGGGCACCAGCTGACCTATGACTATGAATTAAATGATGATTGGTCATTAACCGCGGGCTATAACTATCGCGATTCTAGCTTGAAGGGCTATTCGTCCGATGCCGAGTTGGCAAAGGGTCGGCAATCACTATTTGATGATGGTCGCACGCTCACCCGGCAGCACAGATACCGAGATTATGCCTCCGAGGATAATTCACTGCGTCTAGAGTTAAGTGGCCATGTGGATACGGGTTTTATTCGCCACAATTTGCTGCTCGGCGCCGATGCCTATCACTACAGTTTAAAGACAGGATTGTATCGCTATCGCGGCAAAAAGGGCGAATATGCCATTGATATTTATGAGCCGCAATATGGCGGACCTCAGCCAGAGGTGAGTTTGTTGTATGAGAATAACGAAACCCAAAAGGCGTGGGGCACATACCTGCAAGATCAAATGGATCTCACTGAAAAGTGGAAGTTGCACCTTGGGTTAAGGTTCGATAGCTATCAGCAAGATATCAGTGAAGTCGCTAAAAATACGTTATCAGAGCAAAACGATAGCAGGGTTAGCCCTAAAGTGGGTCTGGTGTATTTATGGTCCGATGCCTTAAGTTTCTATAGTTCTTATTCTGAAGGCTTTTTACCCCTTTCTGGAACCGACTTTGCGGGTAAACCCTTCGAAGCCGAAGAGAGCAAATCGGTTGAACTAGGAATAAAGTTTAATGGTACTTGGCTAAACGATCTTCCTATAAACGGTAGTTTAGCCGTGTTCGATGCGCAAAAGAGCAATATTTTGACCTCAGATCCGCTCAATGTCGGATTTTCCGCCACCTTAGGTAAAGCAAAAAGTAGCGGCGTTGAACTCGATTTAGTTGCCGAGCTGACGGAGGATTTGCAGGCCAAATTATCCTACGCCTATTTGAATACCCGCACAGCCAACGACAGCTTGAATCCCGACTGGGGCGTGCTTATTCCTGCGGGAAGTCCTCTGGTTAATGTGCCAAAACATACTGCGAGCGTGATGCTGAAGCGGGATTTGAATGCATTTTCTATTGATGGACATTTAGGCATGAGTTGGCGTTATGTGGATTCTCGTCTGGGTGATTCTGCCGATCCGAGTTTCCAATTACCGTCGTATCAGTTGCTTGGAGTGTTTATGAATACGCACTTGAGCGACAACTTTATCCTTGGCGTCAATCTGGACAACTTATTGGATGAGCACTATATCGCCAGCAGTTATTCGGCACTTTGGGCGGTACCGGGTGAGCCACGTAGCATTAAAGTGAGTGTCAGCTATGAGTTCTAACATTAGCAGTTCTAATATCAGTTCTAATATCTGCTCGAATATAAACACAAGTCCTGAATTACCGTCAGGTTTTGCCGAGCAAGAATCGACTCCAGCTATCGTCCGAACTGGTATCAAGAGTCGTATCAATAGTATCGATATGATGCGCGGCCTGGTGATGCTTATCATGCTGCTCGACCATGTGCGGGAAAGGTTTTTCCTGCATATGCAGGTGAGCGATCCCATGGATTTGAGTTCGACCTCTTGGGGACTGTTTCTAAGCCGCTTTGCCGCGCATTTTTGTGCGCCAGTGTTTGTGTTTTTAACAGGGGTTTCTGCATGGCTTTATGCCAATCGCAGTCATGGACAGCCGCGTTCAGCGCGGGCGTTTTTGATTAAACGTGGCATATTTTTAATCGCGCTCGAAATCTTAGTGATCAACATCTCTTGGATGGGCAACTACCACACGCTTTGGTTGCAGGTCATTTGGGTGATCGGCCTGAGCATGTTAACGCTGGCGGCGCTGATAAATCTGCCTAGACCTTGGATGGCCTTTTTAGGATTAGCGATTGTCTTTGGTCATAATCTGTTGACGCCAATTGGTTTTCAGCCGAGTGAATGGGCTTACGGTCTGTGGAACATATTGCACGACCGTGGATATCTGATTAGCGAAGGTGCGCTTAAGATCAAAGTAAGTTATCCCGCGCTGCCTTGGATGGGCGTGATTTTACTGGGTTATGTCGCTGGGCCCATTTTCAGTCAGAAACCGAATGCTAACCCGCTTGAAGTATCGCAGCGCCAGCAAACACTGCTGAAGTTAGGGATAAGCTGTTGGGTACTTTTTGCGTTGCTGCGCGGGTTTAACATCTATGGCGAAACCTTGCCTTGGCAGGCGGGGGCACATTTGGGTGAAACCTTAATGTCGGTACTCAACTTAACCAAATACCCGCCATCATTAAGCTTTTTACTGGTGACCTTAGGTGGCATGTTCTTCTGCTTGGTGGTGTTTGAGCGACACTTTTCATCAGCAGGAAAAGCGGGCGAGAGTGGTAGTGAGAGATTAGCGCGAGTCGGCCATGGGTTGTCTGTGTTTGGCTCAGTCCCTATGTTCTTCTATATCTTACATTTGTACGTGCTGTTACTGCTCTATACTTTGGCGAAATTCATTTTTGGCGCAAACCATGGTGAGTACTTTGGCGTGAGCAACATGGGATGGGTTTGGTTTATCGCGGGCGTGTTAGTCATCGCGCTGTATTATCCCGTTAAGCGATTTAGCGAGTATAAAAAACACAGCACTCAGGCTTGGATTAAGTACCTCTAAATTTAAGTGCTTCTAAATCTAAGCGCCTCTAAATCTAAGCACTTCTAAACTTGAGTCATGTCGCTTTAAAGAAAAAGTCGCCAAGCGTAACCGCTTGGCGACTTTTTTGTTTTGACTAGCGCAATAATACGGTTAGCGAATTATTCCGTTAATAAGCTGCGTAGCATCCAGGCATTTTTCTCATGCAGCTGAATACGTTGGGTAAGCAGATCCGCAGTCGCTTCGTCATTGGCTTGATTCACCAGTGGATACAGGGCTCTGGCATTACGGATCACTAACTCTTGATCGTTTAATAGTTCGCGGATCATGGTTTCGGCTTTGGTGACGCCCTGATCTTCTTTTATTTCGGTCAGCGCGGCATAGGCCGAATAGGACCCTAGCGCTCTGGCACCTAATGCACGTACCCGCTCTGCGATAAGGTCAACCGCAAGGGCAAGTTCGGTATACTGCTGTTCAAATAGCAAATGCAGGCTAGTGAACATGGGGCCGGTAACGTTCCAGTGAAAGCTGTGGGTTTTAAGATACAGGCTGTAGCTGTCTGCCAAGAGTTGGTTAAGGCCAGCGGCGATTTCTTCTCTGTTGGCTTGATTGATACCTATGTTTATCATGGCGTTCTCCTGCTATTGTCTTACTGAGTGCGTTCAGTCTAATCTTCTGATATTAAATGTAAAATGAGTAAATTAGATTTTATACATCTATAAATCCGATTGAACATTCCTGCGTTAAACGCCGTAATGGTGCTGTCATTAATCGGCTTGATATCAGCTCCATTAGCCGCGTGGCAGTAACAATGCCTAGGCAGAACTGCTATCCTAGCGGCATATTGTGAGTCGATACTTGAATTGAATAAAACTGACCCTAATGAATAAATCAGCCTATTTAACCGCCATGAATGTGACAACTTGGCGAGTGCGCGACACTAAGGTGAAACCTTATTTAGTGATTTGGGATGAAAACGGTGAGTTACCCGAGGCTGAACCGCTTATCGACGCTGTGCTAAAGCTTATCGACGTCAAACGCGAAGAATGTGATTTTGATTGTGAGCCCCATACGGGTAAACAGATTGTCTGGGATTTGCGCCGCCATAAAGTCAGGCCACGCACCGCATGGTTAGTGTCTGAACCCTTAGCCGATTTATTAGTGGGTTGGCAGGCTAAAAGCGCGCTCTGGCAGCAGGTTTACCAATGGCGCGAGCAAGTTAGCGGCCAAGCTGTGGTTAAGTCATAGCTCATATCTTATAAAGCATATTGAAGTCAGTCTTAAATAAGTCTCCCGAACACAGAACAGTTTAATAACGAATATTTTGGAATAGATGCTTTGAACACCCCTTCAGTCGATAGCCCATTTGCAGCGCAACTTGCCACACAACTCACCTTAGGTTTGCCTGTGGAACTGGTCGCGCTGACATCAACCTATGTTCCGCAAATGGCGCAGCTTGAATCTATGGCCCATAGCCACCCCATGAGTGCGGGGAACCTTGCCGATTGTTTCGGGCATTTGTACCGTGTTTTAGGTTTAAAGCTGAGTGCAGGATCAGATGCTAATACTAACGCGGCTTCAGATCCGGATTCTGTCGATGGACTTTTAGGCTTTGCAATAGTGCAGCAAATTGTCGATGAAGTGACTTTATTGGATATTTGCCTATTACCAAGCCAGCAGGGTAAAGGCTACGGCAAGTTATTACTGAATGCTGTGGTGGCTTCGGCCAAGGCATCAGCCGCCGTGGTGCTTATGCTAGAAGTGCGAGAATCCAATCTTGCCGCCCGTGCTTTATATCAAAAGGCTGGCTTTATTGAATCGGGACGTCGCAAAGGTTACTACCCAATAGCAGGCGGTAAAGAAGACGCTATCTTGATGGATTTAGTGATAACCCAAGAATAAGCTGAGCATTAGCGTTCATGTCGTAAAACGATAGCAATGTGAACGATTGTGATAAGTCGCTATCACAAAACAATGCCATAAAAAAACAGCGCTTAAGCGCTGTTTTTTTATTTGGATAACCCTAACTCTATATCACTTAAACTCAGCATCACCTGAAGTGTGCATCAAGGTTATCCGTATCTAAGTAAGAAGGTTATTTGACTTCTTTACCTTGGGCTTGCAAGTCTGCATGGTAGCTTGAGCGCACTAATGGGCCACAGGCTGCATGGGTAAAACCTAACTCATCGGCTAAGGCTTTAAGCTCGTCAAACTCTGCTGGTGGCACATAACGTTCAACCGGCAAGTGGAACTTAGACGGTTGTAGATACTGGCCTAAAGTCAGCATTTCAACGTTGTGGGCGCGCAAGTCACGTAATACTTGAGCGATTTCTTCGTTGGTTTCACCCAGTCCCATCATCAGGCCAGATTTAGTTGGCACATTAGGATGACGTTCTTTAAAGCGTTTGAGCAGATCGAGCGACCATTGGTAATTCGCACCTGGGCGTGCTTTACGATAATGCATTGGCGCCGTTTCTAAGTTGTGGTTGAACACATCAGGCGGCTCAGTCGATAAAATATCTAAGGCAGCATCGATACGACCACGGAAATCAGGCACTAAGGTTTCGATCTTGATATCTGGATTCAGTTTACGAATTTCGCGGATACAATCGGCAAAATGCTGGGCGCCACCATCACGTAAATCGTCACGATCTACCGAAGTGATAACCACGTATTTCAGCTTCATATCGCGGATTGTTTGCGCTAATTTAACCGGCTCTTCGGCGTCAGGCTTAAGCGGACGACCATGGGCTACGTCGCAGAATGGACAACGACGGGTACAAATCGCACCCAAAATCATAAAGGTCGCTGTGCCGTGGTTAAAGCATTCGGCGAGGTTAGGGCAAGAAGCCTCTTCACAGACCGAGTGCAGGCCATTTTTACGCAGCGCTTGCTTGATATCTAAAATGCGTTGATTCGATGCCGGCAGTTTAACCCGTAACCAATCGGGTTTACGCAACATAGTGTCGCGCTCTGAGGGGACGATTTTGACCGGAATACGAGACACTTTATCGGCATCTCTTAATTTTACTCCGGGTTGTAAACGTTCAGGCCTATTCATGACGCTGCTAATCCTTGATGATGAACTAGGTGTTGATAGCCCAGTAATTGGCTAAAAGTAATGGTGAGTTGCTCGCCTGCTTCAATCACGGTTTGTGGTCCGCCAAGCGCTTTGCATTGCACCATTTCAAGACCGGCATAACCACAAGGGTTGATGCGGCGAAATGGCGCCAGATCCATGTCGACATTGAGGGCTAATCCATGGAATGAACAGCCTTTACGAATGCGTAATCCTAGGGAGGCGATTTTGCGTTCATCCACATATACGCCCGGCGCATCGGCCTTGGCATAAGCGTTAATGCCGTACTTGGCGAGCATATCGACAATGCTTTGCTCTATATGGGTGACGAGTTGACGTACGCCGACTTTACTACGTTTTATATCGAGAAGAGGATATACCACTAGTTGGCCTGGGCCGTGGTAAGTGACTTGACCGCCACGGTCCACTTGGATAACCGGAATATCGCCAGCATTTAAAATATGCTCGCTTTTGCCGGCTTGGCCTTGGGTAAACACGGGCGGATGCTCGACAATCCACAGTTCATCATGGCTTTCGCTGTCGCGCGTATCAGTGTAATGCTGCATCGCATGCCACACTGATTCGTAATCTTGTTTTCCAAGATGTCGAATGTGCAAAGTCGTGTCTTGCAAGGGCAACCTCTCCCCTTAGAAATGAGTGGGCTATTATACGCTTATTGGCCATAAATGTAAGACAGATCACATTTCATGGCCTTGAGGAATATTTATAGTACGCGGCGTACACCTTCGATGGCGGCAAGTTCAGTGTACAAAATCTCGATATGATCTTTGCTGGTGACTGTCACGCGAATCGTGATGGAGTGATAGCTGCCTTTGCTCGACGTTTTGGTCGACGGAGAGTAATCACCTGGTGCATGTTTCTGTACCACAGCCACAACTTTGTCAGTTAACGTTTCATGGGCTTCACCGACGACCTTAAAAGGAAATGCGCAGGGAAAATCCATCAGTTCATCAAATTTAGTGTCTAACATACTCAGTACTCTTAGCGGCTATATTGGGATATATATGGTGACGATTATACCCGATTCAAGGGCGATGCACTCCCCAAAAAAATAAAGCCACCCGAAGGTGGCTTTATTTATGTGACTTAGCTTAGCTAAACCATCCAGAAAACATCTGTTTAAAGTAATCTACTAATTTACTAAACCAGCTGCCTTCGTTGACTTCTTGCAACGTCACCAGTGGGAACTGGGCGATGTCTTTACCATCAAGTTGGAAGAATAGACGGCCAACAGTTTCACCTTTTTTCAACGGTGCATCTAATGGCTTAGTCAGCTCGAAGTTAGCTTTCAAGTCTTTACCACGGCCACGGCTGATGGTGATAGGTGTGTCAGTTGCCACGCCTAAATCAACCGTGCTCTTGTCGCCGTACCAAATTTGCTGAGTGATAAAGCTATCGCCCGCCTTGTATGGTGTTACGGTTTCGAAGAAACGGAAGCCATAGGTCAGTAATTTCTTACTTTCAGCTTTACGGGCAGATTCACTTTGAGTGCCCATCACCACTGAAATTAAACGCATTCCGTCTTTGGTTGCCGATGCCACTAAGTTGTAGCCCGCACCTGAGGTGTGACCGGTTTTGATACCGTCCACGTTCATGCTGTTATCCCACAATAAACCATTACGGTTGTATTGTTTGATACCATTGAATGTATAGAATTTTTCGCTATAGATGTGGTATTCATCTGGCACGTCGCGGATTAACGCTGCGCCCAGTAATGCCATATCATAGGCGGTTGATTTGTGGTTTTCTGCATCTAAACCGTGGGCGTTTTCGAAGTAGCTATCACGCATTCCCAGTTGCTTCGCCCATGAGTTCATCATGTCAACGAAGGCGCCTTCAGTACCGGCAATGTGCTCGGCCATCGCCACACACGCATCGTTACCCGATTGAATGATGATACCGCGGTTTAGATCGCCCACTTTAACCGTGGTGCCCACTTCAATGAACATCTTAGAAGAGTCTGAGAAGTTTTTAGACCAAGCATTTTTACTGATAGTCACATCATCATCAACGGAGACATTGCCCGCTTTGATTTCTTGACCGATCACGTAACTGGTCATCATCTTAGTCAAACTGGCTGGGTTAAGGCTTTCATAAGCGTTACTTTCAGCGATAATCTGACCCGAATTATAATCCATCAATACGAACGCCTTGGCGGCTACTGAAGGTGCATCAGGTGTAATAATAGGCTGCGCAGCATAAACGGGGAGAGAGGCACTGGAAATTAGCAGCAATGTTTTAATGGGACTTTTTACAAAATTCATCATTAACTTGGCACGTCTTTTAGTTGTATGAAATGGAAAGGATTCGAGAAGATCTTCAACAGTGTACCACTTTCCGACAGTGGGTTTTAGTGAAGGTTCCTTCATCTCTATTTTTAAATCAATTCTGATCAGAGCAAACGGTTATTATTCATGGACGATATAGCCCTCAGGAAAACCATTTTGCTTGACGTTATTGAGTAGCTTGTCGGCTAACTCTGGCTGGCCTATGGGGCCGAGCTGTAGTCTAAACATATTGTTTGCCGCTTGTACACGGGTCTTGACCTGATATTTCTGTTCAAGATCTTTCGCCATGGCATTGAGTTTGGCCCTATCTTTGGAGGCCACTAACTGAATGTAATGATTGCCCGTATCTTGCGCGCTGACTACGCCCGAATTAGTGGCGGCAACACTGCCAACATAAACCACATCCAGTTTGATCCGTGCTGTGCCTTTGCCGAGCATACCGAGTTTATAGGCGGCGGCGTAGGAGACATCGAGAATACGATCTGAGTGGAATGGTCCACGGTCGTTGATGCGAATGATCACTTGCTTATTGTTATCTAAGTTAGTGATCCGAGCGTAACTCGGCAGTGGCAGTGTCTTATGGGCACCCGACATGGAATACATGTCATAGGGCTCGCCATTAGAGGTCTCGTAGCCATGGAATTTCTCTCCATACCAAGAGGCGCGGCCGGTTTCACTAAAGCCTTGGCCCGTGTTCATCACAGTATAAGACTCGCCATAAACCGTATAGGGCTTGTTGCCACGGCGGCTATAGGGCTCGTACTTAGGCGTCGCGTTCGGCACATTATCCACATTCGGTGGATTCAGCGGCAGCTTGTCATTCTTCAGCGAATAACGGCCCTTGTTCGGGTCCATGTTTTTCTTGCTGGCGTTGTTTGGGCTTGAAGAACACGCCGCAAGGGCGAAGCACATAACCAAGGCGGCAAGCTGTAAAAGATTATTTTTTAGAGGCATGCTGTTCTTTTAATTGTTGGCTAAATTGATAAACGGCCATTGAATACAAAGGGCTACGATTATAGCGAGTGATCACATAAAAGTTATTTAAGCCAAGCCAGTAGTCACTGTGATCCGCTTGTTCAAGCTCAATCAGTAAGGCTTTTTGCGAAACATCTAAGTCCCGCGCATCGGCTAAGGCTAAGGTCGGCGTTAAAATATCTGCAACTTTATAGTTCAGCTTTTCACCTGCCCACACTTTCGCTTTAGGTGCTGTTTTGCTGTTATTCACTAACGGTAAAGCGACCGGCGCATTGGCTTGCCAACCGTGTTCGTGGAAATAATTGGCCACACTGCCGATGGCATCCTCAGGACTTTGTAATAAATCGCGGTTGCCGCTGCCATCGAAATCAACCGCGTAATGGCGGTAACTTGAGGGGATAAACTGGCCATAACCCATAGCGCCTGCGTAGGAGCCCTTGAGGGTATCTATATCTAAATGTTCTTCTTTCACTAACTTCATCAATTCGCCAAATTCCTTACGGAAAAAGGTGGCGCGCGGCGGATAGTGAAACCCTAAGGTATAGAGGGCATCAATCACAGGATAATTGCCCGTGTATTGGCCGTAGAAGGTTTCAATACCGATAATGGCGACAATAATCTGTGGGTCAACTTTGTACTTGGCCGCGGCTTTTGCGATGGTTTTCTCGTGTTTTTTCCAAAAGGCGAGACCAGCGTCGAGGCGTTTCTCGGTTAAGAAGATGGGATAATACACATGCCAAGGTTTTGCTTCCCATGGACGGGTCATCGCATCGATAACCCCTTGGTTGTATTTTGCCTTGTCGAGAAAAGCGAGCACTTCTGCACGAGTAAAACCTTGTTTAACTTGAGCTTGGATAAACTCTTCTTTGAGTTCAGCGGGAATTGTGGGCGCGACTTCAGCGGCCGGAGCCACTGGCGTGCTTGGAACGGGTGCCTGCGCGGGTGTCGGTTCGTTCGCCGTGGAACAGGCGACTAACAAAGAGCTAAAACACAGTAAACCGAGTGGAGCTAGAAAAGCTCGGAGAGTAGGCATGAAAAGTCCCTAAAAATTATCTATCTACGAAACGTCTATGGGTATGAATGCTCATAAGAATGCCAAACCCTGTCATCAATGTCAGCATGGAGGTTCCACCATAACTGACAAGGGGCAGTGGTACACCTACCACGGGCAGGATACCTGAAACCATGCCAATATTCACAAAAACATAAACGAAAAAAGTCAGCGTGATACTACCGGCCAGTAGTCGAGCGAAACTGGTTTGGGCGCGTGAAGCAATGACTAAGCCGCGACCAATAATATAAAGATACATAATTAACAGTAAGATACTGCCAATTAAGCCAAATTCTTCACCGATCACCGCAAAGATAAAATCGGTATGACGTTCAGGGATAAATTCAAGCTGTGACTGAGTGCCGTCGAGCCAACCTTTGCCCCAGAGTCCGCCAGAGCCGATAGCGATTTTCGACTGAATAATGTGGTAACCCGCGCCGAGGGGATCTTGCTCAGGATCGAGCAGGGTCAATACCCGTGTTCTTTGGTAATCGTGCATCAAGAAATACCAAAGGATAGGCAGGAAGGCGAGCACTGCGGCGATAAAACCACCAACAATGAGCCAGCTCATGCCGGATAAAAAAAGCACGAAAATCCCCGATGCGGCCACCAAAATCGATGTGCCAAGGTCGGGTTGTTTCGCGATAAGTAGAGTCGGCACCAGCAAGATCACCGCCGCACCCGCAAGATAGCGTTTCTTCGGCGGCAGAGGGAACTTACTGATATACCAAGCCATAGTGATGGGAAAGGCAAGCTTAATCAGTTCTGAGGGTTGAAACTCCATAAAGCCTAAGTTCAACCAGCGTTGTGCGCCTTTGTTAATTTCACCGAAAAAATGTACCCCGAGCAGCAAGACAATCCCCGCCAGATAAATGGGTAGGGCCCAGCGTTTTAGCGCCTCAGGATTGATCTGAGCCATAGTGAACATAATGCCGAGCGATAACACCATACGGAACAGCTGCCGCTCCATCATCTCTAAATCTTCGCCGCTGGCAGAATAGATGACGAACAGGCCAAAGCCCATCACAGCCAATAGGCCGAGCAATAATGGTAAGTCTATGTGCAAGCGTTGCCAGATGTTTTGATATTGGCTATGGGTACTCATGGTTGCGGTTTCCAAGTATCTCTAAGCATATATTCATCGAGCATGGCGCGAGCGACGGGGCCAGCATTTGCGCCACCCCAACCAGCGTTTTCCATCACGACGGCGAGGACGATTTTAGGATCTTCGAAGGGCGCATAGGCCACAACTAAGGCATTATCGCGGAAATGTTCGGCAATTTTACTCGCATCGTATTTGGTATTTTCTGCTACGCCAATAACCTGCGCCGTACCGGTTTTCATCGCGGCGGTGTAAGTGGCATCGGTAAAGCGTGATTTATTCGCCGTCTGGCGCATCGCTTCGTTGATGATATTCCAGTTACGGGGACTATTAAGCTCAATCGGCGGTAACTCATTAATCGGTGAGTCAATCTTGGCCGTATTGTCTTTAATGGACTTCAGCAGATGCGGTGGAAAACGACGGCCTTTGTTAGCCATGATCCCAACGGCATTCGCCAGTTGTAATGGGGTTGCAGTCCAATAACCTTGGCCAATACCGACGGAAATGGTATCGCCTATGTACCAAGCTTGATTGTACTTTAAGCGTTTCCATTCTTTGGATGGCATGTTGCCAGAAGATTCTTCAAAGATATCGATTCCGGTATTTTGACCAAAGCCAAATTGCTCCATAAAGCGAGCAATATGGTCTACCCCAACTTTGTAGGCGAGTTCGTAGAAGAAGGTATCGCAGGATTCGGTAATGGCACTGTAAACGTTAACCCAGCCGTGTCCCCAGCGTCTCCAGTCACGGTACTTACGTTCGACACCGGGAATTTGCCAAAAACCAGGGTCCCACACACGGGTGCTCTCGGTAATGACTTTTTCATCTAAACCTAAGAGTGCGAGATGGGGCTTGATGGTTGATGCGGGCGCATATTGGCCTTGGGTCGCGCGGTTGATCAAGGGGCGTGATTTATCGTTGAGTAAGGCGCTGTAATCTTTGTTATTAATCCCTTGCACAAATTGGTTTGGATCGTAGCTTGGGCTCGACACCATAGCTAAAACGCCACCGTCACGGGGATCGATTGCAACAATAGAACCGCGCAGACCTGTGAGTAGCTCAACTGCTTTTTGCTGCAGCTTGAGATCTAACGTCAGGTAAATATCTTGCCCCGGCTCTGGCGGCACAATTTTTAAGGTGCGAATCGCGCGGCCGCGGTTGTTCACTTCTTCTTCTAAGTGACCCGGTTTGCCATGCAGTAGGGATTCATAAAATTTTTCAATGCCTTGCTTACCAATGTCTTTGGTCGCCGCATAGTTTTTCCACAGATCGCTGCGCTCTAACTGGGCGCGATCTCGGGTGTTAATCTTGCCAACATAACCCAGCACATGGGTGATTTGCGCGCCATAGGGATAATTACGCTTCAGGCCCGCTTCGACTGAAATGCCTGGAAATTTATGTTGGTTAACACTGAAAATCGCCACTTGCTCTTCGGTCAGCTGGTTTTTCAGCGTCAGTGGTTTGAAGCGGCGATGAAATTTCAGCGCTTCGGTAAAGGTTTCACGCTCATCCTCACTGATCTCAATTAACTTGCCGAGCTCATCTAGGGTCTCTGACATGTTACTGATTTTTTCGGGAACTAGATCGAGGGAATAAAAGGGTAAGTTTTCAGCTAATAGCACGCCGTTACGATCGTAAATGAGACCACGGCTCGGGGCAATTGGGACAACGCGGATACGGTTATCGTTCGAGCGAGTTTCATAATCCTTATAGGATTCAACCTGTAAATGATAAAGGTTGGTAACTAACACGCTTAATAGGGCGAAAACGCAAAAAAAGGTGAATAGCGCTCGGCGCTTAAAAAGAGACGCCTCGGCGGCGTGATCATGCATTGTTATCCGCTTTTTTGGCGACACTTATGCTATCTCCGGCTGATCCCATGACGGGTGGTTGACACTCGTTAACATCAAGATCCCGCTATTCTCTATGGTAGGGGTGATTCGTGTTCACGCTCCACGCGCGGTACAAACTTTCGGCGACCACAACCCGTACTAGGGTATGAGGTAAGGTTAATGCCGACAGGCACCAACTTTGGTTTGCCGCTTCTTTGCAAGCTGGCGCTAATCCTTCCGGTCCGCCAATCAGTAAACTGACATCGCGACCATCCAGTTGCCATTTAGTCAACGCGGTTGCTAGCTCGGGGGTCGTCCAGTTTTTGCCGGGGAGATCTAAGCTAACAATATGATTGCCTTTGGGAATAGCCGCCAACATTTGTTCGCCTTCCTTTTGAAGGATCCGGACAATGTCGGCATTTTTCCCCCGCTTTCCAGCGGGTATTTCGATGAGCTCCAGCGCCATATCACGGGGAAAACGGCGCTGGTATTCTTCGAAACCACGGGTAACCCAATCGGGCATCCGTGTTCCTACTGCGATGAGCTGTAACTTCATCAGTCTTGCTTTTCTGACCAGAGCTTTTCAAGCTGGTAGAAATCACGGGTTTGATCTTGCATAACGTGCAGGATCACATCGCCCATGTCCACAAGAACCCACTCGCTGCTTTCGCGGCCTTCAACACCTAAAGGTGGAATACCGGCTTTTTTCGCTTCAACCACAAGGTTTTCGGCGATAGCTTTAACGTGAGTCTTTGATGTACCTGAACATATGACCATGTAGTCAGTGATGTTAGATTGCTTGCTGACATCCAGAACAACAACGTCTCTGGCTTTCAAGTCGTCGATCTTGTCGACAACAAACTGTTTTAATTCCGCGCTCTGCACGCTGGCGTACCTCATTAATTTTAAATAGCGCGGTAGTATACCAGTGTTGCTGCTGGGAATACATTGCCATTGGCAGTTGAGTGGGCGATATCTGCTTACGGTTCGAGCTAAGGTAAGTAAAGTTGTTGATTTTGGATGTAATCTAGGGTGACGGGCATGAGTAAATCGACGGGAATTTCGCCTTTTGCCAGTTGTTCGCGGATTTGAGTCGAGGAAATATCCTGTGGCGTAATTGTCACAGGGAAAATCTGCCCACTGTTTTTATGGGTATTTTTAGCATGCCCTTCGTGTGTTTCTTGGTGCGCGTGACTGCGGGCCGTCAATATCTGCTGCATAGGATGCGCAGCATCGAGCTGCCAACCGGGGCGCTGGCAGACAACGAGGTGGGCAAAGTCGAATAGGCGTTGCCACTCATACCAGCTTTTTAATTGGAGGAAAGAGTCCATCCCCATGATAAAAAACAGCTCATGTTCAGGATGTAAGCTTTTCAGTTGCTCAAGGGTGACCACTGTGTAGGAAGGCGTGTCGCGTTTAGCTTCGATGTCACATAGCTCAAAGCCATCAAGCTGCGAGCAGACATCGGCAACCATCTTGAGGCGCTGCGCTGTGGTTAAGTTAGGCTGCTGTTTATGGGGCGGAATATGGTTCGGCATCAGCAGGATTTTATCCAAGGCTAATGCGTGTTTCACTTCCATCGCCGGACGGATATGACCATAGTGTATCGGGTCGAAAGTGCCGCCTAAAATACCAATGCGCATATCAACTCTTTGGTTAACTTATGATTAGTCTATGGCTATATGTGCCAGATGCCGATGGGCTCTAGGATCAAATAACAGACACAGGTGGCTCAGCCCAGTCCAATCCTCTTTACCCTGCTGCTTTAAATTGAGCTCAAGTTTCGAAGCGAGGGCGAGCATATGTTCGAGTTGTTCAAGGCTAAGTCGTTGCAGCGCCGCTTGATACAGTGGCTTACGCTTATCCCAAATACGATGCTTACCCCAGAGTGCACTCAGTGCAACGCCTTGGGCTTGCTCGCATTTTAAATTGAATAACAAGCCGAGCTCTTTAAACAAGGCCCACAGCAGGATAGGTAAGGCTGTGCCTTCGCCATTGAGCTGGGCCAGCATGTGCTGCGCGCTATCCTGTTTATTATTCAGTAATGCATCCGTGAGTTGAAATACAGTGAAGCGCGATTGATCTTCAAAATAGTGGCTCAGTTCATCGGCACTGACGGGATTTGTTGGGCTTAGGAGTTGCAGCAACTGCATGGCTTGATCGGCAGCCAGTAAATTGCCTTCATACAGCGAATGCAGCATAGCACGCGCATCCGGCTGCAGATTGAGCTTAAAGTGCTTGATGCGGCCATCGAGCCAGCGCATAAACTGCTCGCCCTCTGGCGTGGCGCAGGGCAGATACATGCCATGGGCATCTAAGGTCTTAAACCATTTACTGTTGGTTTGCTCTGTGGCGAGCTTTGGCCCTTCGATAATCAACAGCATATCGTGATTGGGTGTCTGCAATAGGGCTTGCAGTGTGCTAGAACCTTCGGCGCCGGGCTTAGCGTGGGGAAGCGTTAGCTCAATTAAGCGTTTACTGGAAAACAGGCTCATGGCCTGCCATTCCTGAGTCAGGTCGTTCCAATTAAAGCCCGTCTCTTGAATGAGTTGGACTTTTTCATCGAATCCCTGACGCTTGGCGAATTGGCGGATCTGATCTTTGGTGGTTTCAATCAACCAAGGATCATCACCAAAAATCAGATAACAAGGAAATAACTGGTTAAGGTGGCGGGAGAGTTGGTCTGGATAGACTCTCATTTAATGATAGCCCCGCATTAATTCACCTCAGTACTGGCCATTGCTTGCAGAATACGATCGGCAGCTTGGATACGCATTTCCTTCGTCAGCAATTCCATTTCACGACTCTTTGCCAATGCGGTACGTGGATCGTCTAAGTAGTCGCGGCGAATTTCAACCTTGAAAGGCTGCGCTTCTTTGCCCGGCAGTGCCACAGCAAATTCGACTAAATAAATTAGCTCATACTCGGCGACGTTACCTGTGGGGTACAAAGATAATGTCGAGCGTTCAAGGGAGTCGGTGATTAACCTTAATACTGGAACATTATCTGCGGCGTCGACAACTTGGATATTGTTCAAGCGCAGGCGTTCACGCACCAAACGGGTGAGTTCGCTGTATTCATCCGCGCTGCTCAAACTCAAATGATTGAGGACATCGGGGATTTGATAACTGCGTTGAAGCTTAAAACCGCAACCGGCGCTGGCCATAATCACTAGCGCCATGATTGCGAAGCATATGCGTTTGATTAGCATAGATTTCGCGGTTTCCTATTCGTTGTATACCTGCTGGTTTGAAGCGGCAGCTTTGTTGGCGGCTTTCAAGTAACCCAATCACTTAGAATACTTAAGCTCATGGGCTGTTCTTAATTGCCGCCTTGCTGCAACTTCATTGGCTTTGAGTATAGCGAGTTATTAGCAGCCGTTAATTGGCCACTATGCTGAGCAGTTTGCCCGGCACATAGATCACTTTACGTACTGTCAGGCCGTCTAGGTATTTGATCACGTGTTCATCACTCATGCCTAAGGCTTCTACTGATTCTTTATCAGCATCGGCAGCCACTGTGATTTTGGCGCGAACTTTACCGTTAACTTGCACAACGATGAGTTTGCTGTCTTCAACTAGCGCAGCTTCATCAACGACTGGCCATTGGCTGTCTTCGATGTTGCTTGCATTGCCTAACTCGTTCCACAGGTTAAAGCTCACATGCGGAATGATAGGGTACAGCAAACGCACTATGGCCGATAAGGCTTCGCCGATAATGGCGTTGTCTTGACCTGTGGTTTGTGGCGCTTTTTGCAGATGGTTCATCAGTTCCATCACGGCGGCAACCGCAGTGTTGAACATCTGACGGCGGCCGATATCGTCGGTCACTTTAGCGATAGTCTTGTGGACTTCACGGCGCAGCGCTTTTTGGTCGCTTGTTAACGTGCTGACATCTAAGGCTTCGCTGTTATCTTGGTTCACATGCTCGTTTGCCAGTTTCCACAGACGCTTAATGAAGCGGTGTGCGCCTTCAACGCCAGACTCTTGCCATTCCAGAGTTAATTCTGGTGGTGAGGCGAACATCATAAATAGGCGAACGGTATCGGCGCCGTATTTTTCAACCATGACTTGAGGATCGATACCGTTGTTTTTCGACTTAGACATCTTGCTCATGCCAGTATAAACCAGCTCGTTGCCGTCTTTGTCGATAGCTTTAGTAATGCGGCCCTTGTCGTCTTTTTCTGTGGTCGCTACATCTAAAGGAGAAACCCAAACACGGGCGCCTTTTTCGTTGATGTAGTAGAAAGCATCGGCCAACACCATACCTTGGGTCAGCAGTTGTTTGGCTGGCTCGTTAGAGTTAACCAGACCTGCATCACGCAGCAACTTATGGAAGAAGCGGAAATATAACAAATGCATACACGCATGTTCGATACCGCCAATGTATTGATCCACGGGTAGCCAGTAGTTGGCTTTAGCGGGATCTAACATTTCGTCCGCATGCGGGCTGCAGTAACGGGCGTAATACCAAGACGATTCCATAAAGGTATCGAAGGTATCGGTTTCGCGCAGCGCATCTTGACCGTTGACTTGGGTTTTTGCCCATTCTTTATCGGCCTTGATTGGGCTTTGAATCCCGTCCATCACCACATCTTCTGGCAGTAATACTGGCAGTTGATCTGCTGGCGTTGGGATCACAGTGCCGTCGGCTAAGGTCACCATAGGGATTGGTGCGCCCCAGTAACGCTGACGTGAAACACCCCAATCGCGCAGGCGATAGTTGACTTGGCGCTTGCCTTTACCTTCGGCGACTAACTTGTTTGCGATGGCATTAAAGCCTGCTTCAAAGTCTAAACCGTCGAACTCACCCGAGTTAAACAGTACACCTTTTTCGGTATAAGCGGCTTCGCTAATGTCGACGTCGCCATCAACTGGCTTGATCACAGCTTCAATCGCCAGACCGTATTTTTTCGCAAATTCGAAGTCACGTTGATCGTGGCCTGGAACTGACATCACAGCGCCTGTGCCATAGTTCATCAACACAAAGTTCGCTGCCCAAATCGGGACTTGCTTGCCAGTGATAGGATGAATGGCGAAAAGCCCTGTAGCGACACCGCGTTTTTCCATGGTCGCGAGTTCGGCTTCTGATGTTGTGCTGTTTTTGCACTCATCGATAAAGGCGGCAAGCTCAGGATTGGTGTGCGCGGCTATTTCAGCCAATGGATGACCTGCAGCAATCGCCACATAAGTCACGCCCATTAAGGTATCAGGACGCGTGGTATAGATATCGAAGCTTTTATCGTGGCCTGCGACGCCGAAGGTCATTTCTACGCCTTCGCTGCGACCAATCCAGTTACGTTGCATGGTTTTGACCTGATCAGGCCAACCATCTAAGGTATCGATATCGTTTAATAATTCTTCTGCATAGGCAGTGATCTTAATGAACCACTGTGGAATTTCTTTTTGTTCCACAGGGGTATCACAGCGCCAGCAGCAACCGTCTTGAACTTGCTCGTTCGCCAGTACGGTTTCATCATTTGGACACCAGTTGACCGAAGCAGTCTTTTTGTAGACTAGGCCTTTCTCGTACAACTTAGTGAAGAACCATTGTTCCCAGCGATAATATTCTGGGGTACAAGTGGCGATTTCACGGCTCCAATCGTAACCAAAACCCAGCAGTTTCAGCTGGTTCTTCATGTACTCTATGTTTTCATAGGTCCATGGCGCAGGCGCAGTCTTGTTGTTAATCGCGGCATTTTCTGCGGGCAGACCAAATGAGTCCCAACCGATAGGCTGGAGCACGTTTTTGCCTTGAAGACGTTGAAAGCGTGCAACTACGTCACCTATGGTATAGTTGCGTACGTGTCCCATGTGGAGTCTGCCAGAAGGGTACGGAAACATCGAAAGGCAATAAAACTTTTCTTTGTTTGCGTCTTCAGTGACTTCGAAGGTTTTGTTGTCATGCCAGTGCTTTTGCACTAAGGCTTCAATTTCTGAGGGATTATATTGCTCTTGCATCACTCTATTTCCGGCAGTGCCGCCTATTATTTGATCTAACGCCATATCAGCGCGAGTAAGATCTGCATAGAATAAACTAGAAGCGATGCATTAAAAAGGTTCGTATGAAGGAGTATTGGTTATGAATGATAGAAGTAACGTGTTACTAGGACTGTATCAAGCCTTAATTACCGAAGTGAAAGCTCAATTTGCAGAAGATAACACGCTGACTGTAAAGAACTTATTTAACTCTGTCACTCAAGGTAAGGAGTTTTTACGTCTTAAACAACAGGCTGGAGAAGATGAGCTCGCTTTAGTAGAACAATTCTTAAAACGTGATATTACCAGTTTTCTTCGCGAGCAGAACGCCGATAGTCTGAGCCACAGCCAAACTGTGATTACTTTGGAGAATACGCTTTGGCATTGGTTGGGTGAAATAACCGATCGCAGCCAAGTGGAATGGCATGAATTAACGCAAGATTTTAAGCAAAATGGTTATTACAAAAGTGGCGACATAGTAAGTCAGGGCATCATGGTATGCACTAACTGTGGCAATGAAATGAGTATTGAATTTCCGAGTCCCATCCCTGATTGCCCAGAGTGTGATCACGAAGAATTTACCCGCGAGCCGCTAACGCCTTAGTCGCGTTAACGATCTTATTTCGTTAAAACGACGCATCTGCGTCGTTTTTTTTTGCTCAATTAAACCGAAATCACCGCTATCTTGGTTAATCAGACAATATCAGCTGTTCGTACGACAGTAACTGAGGATTTGGCCACCGAAAGGCGCCAATAAGAATTCAGTGTGAATGGGTTTATGTTGTGTGTGTTCGTAACCTAAGGTGACCATACGTTTACTGAATTTGGCATGATTACCACGACCGGGATCGACCAAGACCACATCGCAAACCGGTTTAGCATGCTGCTCAATAAATTGTGACAACAGATCGGCATGTTCTTGTTCGTACAAGAGATCGCTACCAATGATCAGATCAAATAAGCCTAAATTCGTTTCTGCATCAGCCCAGCCAGTGCGCACAAACGGGATCGCCCGACCATGATTTAAATCGACATTCTGCTTAAGGAAATTTCCTGATTCTGGGTGATAGTCGGTTGCTGTGATATCGGCGTGTCTATGGTTGAGCACTAGACTCGCTAGCCCAATGCCACAGCCCACTTCAAGAATACGTTTATTGCCAATTTTGTAGTCTGCCATGTGGTGCGAGAGCACTTGGCTCGATGGCCAGACTATGCCAAATAACGGCCAAGTTGCGGAGGAAATACCGAGCTTTTCGGCTTCACCATCGATGTCGTCAAATTCCTGATTGTCTCTTAGGGTTCTGACATGAATATCGAGATCGCCAAACTCGTGGGTTTGGTAGCGCACGCGAAGCAGTGCCATAGAGTTGCCTTGATGTGTACCTTAGTTAAGGAACGAGGTAATGGTACCAATCTATTAGCTATGCAGACACAGTAACAGCAACAGTAACTATGATTGGTATAAGGCCACGTCTAATCGTTCACCTTAACGTGTAACGCGCAATCAGCCTAATCTATTCGCAGATAATTGTGGGATAACACAGGTTAACTGAGTGTCAGCCTAACAACCTTGGGACTTGATATCATATTGCGGCGCAGTGCTGGCGTCGCTAGCTTGGGTGTAGCGGAAATAACATTGATCGTCATTCACTAAGGTGTCACCGTTAAGATCATATCCTATGTAAGTGATATCAACGCCTTGATATTGAATGATGAGCTTTTCATCTGAGGTGATCCATTTTTCCACGTCGGTATTATCGAGATAACCCCATTTTAATCTGGTATCTGGCGTGCCATCGCCATTGAGGTCGATATCAATAATATCGTCGCGGCCTGCAACGGCTTGGCTTCGCAGGCTGGGCATTTGGGTTTTTGAGTCGGCCAGTGTGTTGGCGGTTTTTACGCTGGCCTGTAATTGGCTCAGGGTTTGTACCCGAGCCTCTTTACTCAAACCGATAAATTTAGGCGCGGCAATCACAGCCAAGATCCCAAGCACAATAATGACCACGACCAGTTCAATCAAGGTAAAGCCAGCCGCATCTTGTTTATTGATTGGGTAATGCATGGTCTCGATCCTATTGCGCTTTTACACGTCGGCCAAAGCCGAGTAATACCAGTAAGCCACAGAGCAGCAGCAGGGGTGTTTGACCTAATTTTGCGAACCAAGTTTGGCCTGTCACCAAGGGAATGGTTGCGCTTAGCACACCTGTTTCAAACTGGGGTAAGGATGCTGTGATATTGCCCTGTTCATCGACTACCGCAGTCACGCCATTGTTGGTTGCCCGCAATAAAGGGCGCCCCAATTCAACTGCGCGCATTTGGGCGATTTCCATATGTTGTAATGGGCCGTTTGAACTACCAAACCAAGCGTCATTTGAGACAGTTAACAGTATATCTGTCCCTTGATTAACGCTGTCGCGTAATTGCTCTGGGAAGGCAATTTCATAACAAATCGCGGGCGCGATTTTATGGCCTAGGGCACTTAGATTTGGCTGTTGATATTCGCCTCTAGCAAAGGAGGACATAGGCAAATTAAAGAAAGGCGCAATCGGGCGCAGCAGCGCTTCAAAGGGCACAAACTCGCCAATCGGCAACAGATGATGTTTCTTAAATTGATTGCTGCCATCACCCTCATAGTCAGGGCCAGCTTGTTGTTTCTGATTATGATTACCAAGCACAATCAATGAATTATAAAACTCATTATTTTGATGGCTAATAATGCCAGTGATGATTGAGGTATGGTTTAGATTGGCGACTTTATTGGCGTTATCTAAAAAGTCCTGCACCATAGATTCTGGCGCCGGAATCGCCGCTTCTGGCCAAATAATGATATCGGCATCAAAATGTTCGCGGGATAAATCCATGTATTTTAATAGGGTAGGCCACAGGGCGTCGGGTTCCCACTTCATGCTTTGGGGAATATTGCCTTGCACCAGTGCCACTTTAACATTTTCACCCGTAGGATGAATGTCGGAAACCTTAGGTGCAGCCCAAACAGCCAGAATACTGAGTGGCAATAAAAGCAGTAAACTCTTATAACGCTTAGTAAAACAAAGGGCTAATGCACCTGCTAGCATGGCCAGCACAAAGCTTAACCCGAGTGCGCCTATGATACTGGCAAGGGGTTTAAGCGGCCCTTGGGTTTGAGAGTAACCTGCCCATAACCAGGGGAAACCTGTCATCACCCAGCCACGAGCCCATTCGGTCAAGGTCCACAGGGCGGGGAAGAGGGCGAGATTACGCCAAAGGCTAAACGTGGTTTCGCCATTTTTACAGAGTGTTTTAGTTAACCAAGCCAGCGCTAAACCTGTTAGTGCCGGATATAAGGCTAAGTACAAAGCCAACAAGGCCATCAAGCCAACAGAGGCGATGAGCGGCATACCACCAAAGGTATCCATACTCACATGTACCCAACTGATCCCTACGGCAAAACAGCCAAACCCAAAGCTTAACCAATAGTAAAAGCTCGCCTTAGCGTCAAGCGCTCGGCTATGCCAGAGGGCAATCGCCATGGCAAACGGATAGATTATCCAAATGGAATAGGGCGCAAATGAAAGCGCCGTACTGGCGCCAAGGGCAAATGCCAGTACGAGTCTCAAAGCACTAGGTCGGGACTTTTGTTGGGCAAAAGCCCGGATTTGTTTTAGCACGAGTGATTATTCTACGTCTTCGCCAGTATTAGGATCGGGGAGTTTAACTCTGAGTTGGATTAAACGCCTTGTGTCAGCATTGATCACTTTAAATTCGATGCCTTCAATGATGATGCTCTCGTTGCGTTCTGGCAGATGGCCAAAGGCGTGTGAGACTAAGCCACCGACAGTATCAAACTCTTCATCGCTGAATTCAGTATTGAATTCTTCGTTGAAATCTTCGATTGGCGTCAAGGCCTTAACCATATAAACCGTGTTGCCGACTTTGCGGATCTCGGTTTCTTCCGTGCTATCGTGGTCGAATTCGTCTTCAATCTCACCGACAATTTCTTCCAAAATATCTTCGATAGTCACCAGACCTGACACACCGCCGTATTCATCGACCACAATCGCCATATGGTAGCGCTGTGAGCGAAATTCTTTTAGCAATACATCAACGCGTTTGCTTTCGGGTACAACCACAGCAGGACGGATCACGCGGTCCAGTGAGAAGGGCTCATCACTGTTGGAGAAACCGTAAGGGATCAAATCTTTAGCAAGCAAAATGCCTTCGATATGGTCTTTATCTTCGTTAACGACGGGGAAGCGCGAGTGACCTGAACCGATCACAGTGGCGAGTAATTCTTCGACCGAGTTGTCTATCTGTAGGGCGACAATTTGAGCTCTTGGGATCATGATATCCCGAACACGCATATCAGAAACGTCTAATACACCTTTTATCATCTCGCGGGTGTCTTGAGTGATCAGATCGCGCTGTTCTGCACCATCAATCACATCGACTAAATCTTCGCGATTTTGAGGTTCGCCCTGAAATAGCTGACTTACTCTATCAAACCAACCTTTCTTGTGGGCGTTCGTACTCGGGGGGATATCGTCACTCATAGTTTTCTCATTAGCTTTTGATAGGGATTATCTTAGCTAACTATTGTTCCTTATATGGGTCAGTAAAGCCTAAGCCTTCAATGAGTTGGGTCTCTAACGACTCCATCTCTTCAGCTTCTTCATCTTCGATGTGATCATACCCTAGCAGATGCAAGCAACCATGTACAACCATGTGTGCCCAGTGCGCTTCTAAGGTTTTTTGTTGCTCACGGGCTTCATTTTCAACGACTGCCGCGCAAATGACAAGATCTCCTAGTAAAGGAAGTTCAATTTCTGGCGGTGCCTCAAAGGGAAATGACAACACATTGGTCGGTTTGTCTTTGCCGCGGTAGGTGCTATTGAGCATCTGACTCTCGCGGCTGTCGACTATACGTATAGTTAATTCAGCTTCATTCATGCTATTGCCAATCGCGTTCGTGACCCAAAGGGCGAATTGCTCGTCCGTTGGCAACCAGTCGCAGGTGGTGGCATGTTGAATATCTAAGGCTAAATCAAGACTCATGTGCTGCGGCTTCCTGTTGTTTCTGGTATTGGCTTTCTTTCTTGGCCTTTAAGGTTTGCTCTTTTAAATCAAAAGCCTCATAGGCTTCGACGATGCGAGCAACCACAGGATGGCGCACGACGTCTTGGGAGACGAAAAAGTTAAAGCTGATTTCTTCTACTTGGCTTAACACTTCAATCGCGTGGCGTAGGCCGGACTTTTGATGTTTAGGCAAGTCGGTTTGGGTGATGTCGCCTGTGATCACCGCACGGGAATTAAAGCCGATACGGGTGAGGAACATCTTCATTTGCTCGATTGTGGTGTTTTGGCTTTCATCGAGAATAATAAAGGCATCGTTCAAGGTACGACCGCGCATATAGGCAAGCGGTGCCACTTCGATGACGTTTTTCTCAATTAAGCGTTCCACTTTTTCAAAGCCGAGCATTTCGAATAGTGCGTCATAAAGTGGACGTAAATAAGGATCGACCTTTTGACTCAAATCACCGGGTAAGAAACCAAGTTTTTCACCCGCTTCTACCGCTGGGCGAGTCAGCAAAATTCGGCGTACTTCTTGGCGTTCTAACGCATCTACTGCCGCTGCTACCGCAAGGTAGGTTTTGCCGGTTCCCGCAGGGCCGATACCAAAGGTAATGTCGTGGCGAACAATATTGGCCACATATAAGCTTTGGTTTGGATTGCGTGGCTTAATAACGCCGCGGCGAGTTTTGATATTAATGCTGCTGTCGTCGCTCGCGTCTTCTTGCTCTAGGGCGATGGCTTCTTGAATGGCGATATGGACTTGTTCAGGCTCAAGATCGGGCGTGCTGCCTTTGACCGTTTGGGTCTCGATATAGAGTTCTTTGAGTAAGTTGTTGGCGCTTAAACAATTGCGTGGCAGTCCGGTGATCTGGAAATGATTGTTCTTGCGGACGATTTCAACGCCAACGCGACGTTCTATCTGCTTGATATTGTCATCGAATGGACCGCACAGTGAAGCCAAACGGCGTGTTTCTGCGGGTTCGAGATACAGATTCATTGTAGTTAATTTACTGGACAAATAGCACTCCCAATAGCGAATAAGAAAGCAAGGTTTATGACGCTAAACCGTTGCAAGATAAGTTCAGTTTACGAGCCATAGCCGATAATTGCTAACGGAAAATAGCAATTGCCTCGGTAGACTTAAACAAAAGTGCGTGAAAGCAAAAAGGGCGACTAAGTCGCCCTTTTCTATATAGGTACTGTTTAAGCCGATTTAAAGCTTATGGCTTAAATTGAGTCACACCCAGTTCATCATCTTGTTTGCGCTTGGCCAGAATTTCAGCCGGACGCAGGCTACGACGTAGATCCATTTCATCTTCGCCGCGGATAAAGACACCGCGCAGTGAGTTAGTGTATACGTCGACGATTTCGACATCTACGAAAGTACCAATGTGTTTTGGCTGACCTTCGAAGTTCACCACTCGGTTGTTCTCAGTACGGCCACGCAGTTCCATTGGGTTTTTCACCGATGGACCTTCAACCAGAATACGTTGCACTGTGCCCATCATGTGGCGGCTGTAGCGCATGGCTTGCTGGGTGATGCGGTCTTGCAGAATCGCGAGACGTTGCTTTTTCTCTTCCATATCGACGTTATCGGGTAAATCCGCCGCTGGCGTGCCCGGACGTGCGCTATAGATAAAGCTAAAGCTGTGGTCGAAACCTATGTCTTCAATTAATTTCATAGTATCGGCAAAGTCTTCTTTGGTTTCGCCTGGGAAGCCAATGATAAAGTCTGAGCTGATTTGAATGCCTTCACGGGCTTTACGCAGGCGGCGGATAATTGACTTATATTCAATCGCCATGTGGCCGCGCTTCATCGCCGTGAGAATACGGTCAGAACCCGATTGCACTGGCAAGTGTAAGAAGCTCACTAGCTCTGGGGTATCTTCGTAAACGTCGATAATATCTTGTGTAAATTCAATCGGGTGACTGGTCGTGAAGCGGATACGGTCAATACCGTCGATGGCTGCCACGAAGCGCAGTAATTCCGCAAAAGTACAGATAGCGCCATCGTGAGTTGCGCCGCGATAGGCATTCACGTTTTGACCTAGCAGGTTCACTTCGCGCACACCTTGCTCCGCCAATTGGGCGATTTCAAGGATGATGTCGTCCGATGGACGGCTGACTTCTTCACCGCGAGTATAAGGTACCACACAGAACGAGCAGTACTTGCTGCAACCTTCCATGATAGATACAAACGCGGTTGGACCTTCGGCACGGGGCTCTGGCAGACGGTCAAATTTTTCGATTTCAGGGAAGCTGATATCGATAACCGCTTTGTCACCACGGCGCACTTGCTCGATCATCTCGGGCAGACGGTGCAACGTTTGTGGGCCAAAAATAATGTCGACACATTGGGCTCTGTCTTTAATCGCTTTGCCTTCTTGTGAAGCAACGCAGCCGCCCACGCCAATAATCAAATTGGGATTTTTATCTTTAAGCGTCTTCCAGCGTCCTAGCTGATGGAACACTTTTTCCTGCGCTTTTTCACGGATTGAACAAGTGTTCAGCAGGAGAATGTCTGCCTCAGACGCTTCTTCCGTCAAGGTATAACCTTGGTATTCGCCTAACAGATCAGCCATCTTGGATGAGTCATACTCATTCATTTGACAGCCCCAAGTCTTGATATGGAGTTTCTTACTCATCAGTTGTGTCGCCCTAAGATGACCAATAAAAATAGCGCGACATTTTACCTGCTGTTATGGCTGCTGACCAGCTTTGTCCTCACTTTTACCTGTTGGCTTTTGCCGAGGGTGATACCCATACAAATGCTAGGTTTTTATTACTGGCTTGTACTTTGGCGAGGTTAAGACGGTTAACATGCTGAGCTTTGGCCATTTCCATCAAGCTATTACGTGCTTGAATGCCGATGTCTTCACGAATTTCGAGTCGAAATGCGCTCAACATTTCCGTGGTATGTTGATATAAGGCATAATCGAGTGGGTCGCGATAGGTCACTGTGATGGTTTCAATGTTTGGGCTCGCGGCAGAGTTAGTTGCTGAGCTAGCCGCGATGGCTTGGCCTAGCGGTGCAATGCCTAATATGAGTGCAGTGCCCAATGTAAATGCTGTGCCTTGTGTAAGTGCGCTGCAAATTAATAAGCGACTGGCTATGGGTAAAAGAGTCAGTGTTTTCATGACATCCTCGCTAATCTATACGGTGGATTCACTTGTTAACTCGTCCAATACGGCTTAGGTGTTGTATTTTTTTAAGTTATTGTATTTTAATTTATATTGTTTTTCGTGGTTCCCTATAGGTTCCCTGTGGTAAATTTTAATTCTTATGGTTCCCTTTTGGTGGTATTGTTTATTTATCAATATTGAGGTGATCTATGGATAGAAAAACTTTAATAATACTCGCGGTGATGTTAACGGTCTGTCCTACTTTTTCGGCTAATGCTGAAGTCTATAAATGTGCTGATGGAAAGTATCAAGCCGATCCCTGTGATGAAACAAGCAAGCCTGTTGATTTAAGTGGGGTAGGTAGCTTCATTAAAAGTGGGGATACTTATACTCAATCAAGCTCGGCGTCAGTTGTTCCAATTTCTGATAAGAAAAAAGAAATCAGTACCTATCTCGAGAAGCAACGTATTACTCGTGAAATCACTCGGCTTGAGGGTGATCGTAAGCGGGTGATTGCTGCTCGTGATCAGCGGTTGCGTAACCTCCGCGAAAGTAGACAGTACGCGAATAACAACTTAGCCGGTGCAACGTGGCAGCAAAGCTTAGCTCAGGAACAAGTGGCCGCAGCTCAAGAGGCTGACACGCAAGTGTCATCTATCGATAGACAAATTGAGCAGCTTAAAAATGAGATAAAATAAAAGGGCCGTTTGGCCCTTTTGTTCATTTGGTTTTAATGCGACCTAGAAAGCGGTTTAAACAACTGGTTTGCTTTTATATAGAGCGCTGACTCTTTCTTTTCTAACTTGTCGAGATAGCCATCATTGCGCGTCTCTTTACGTTTTGACATGCTGATCGCTAACTTACGCGGTCTGCTAATACCTTGTTTCCGCAATGTACTACGGACTATCCACATAGATATTCCAGTTTCTGCTGAAACTTCTTCAATGCTCATGCCTGATAAGTACAGTTCAGATATGTTCATTTCATCCCCATCCTATCTAATCGAGCAATCACTGCTTGCTCACGGCCTTGAACAGTTGATAGATCAAACTCAGGACGCTTGCTAAGGGTTGCCACTTGTTGCTCAAGCTCGGTAATTCTGGCTTTAAGCTCGGCGTTCTCTGCGATAGCTAGGTTAAGTCTGTCATTCATCTTCATGCTGCACCTGCCTTTTCAATTAAATGCAAATCACTATCTAACAGCTCGCACCAAATAACTCCAACTTCGCCTTTAAGCTCAAATTGATGCCAGCTGCCGTAGTCACCAACATAAATAATCTGTTCACGACTGCCTTTAAATTGGTACGTATCGCCTAGAGTCAGAGCCATCACTAATCACCCTTATCTATTCTAGAAATGGGAAGCCACCCAACTGGATTTTTTTCGTACTCATTTTCAAAGTACATATCGTGACCTTCGCCGTCATTGCAGTTAATTGCCGCGTAAACCCAGCATTGTTCTGTTTCGTTCCAGTGTCCTGCTGTTAAAAATCCTAATCCGGCATCAAGCATAATCATGTCTGATTTAGGCGCGGTGGATATTGGCTGCAATTCAGTTCTCACTGCCGTTGCGTCATCGTCATCCCATGGCTGTGTGTCATAGCCATAGTTAGCTTTAACGTGGTTACGTGCCGACTGATAAACGTCATAGACGGTTAGCTCAGCAGTGACGAAGCCGCTTAAATAAGCTCCGCGTGGTACTTCTGCAAAGTTCATTACTGCCTCGGCGCGGATATCAGCAATTGATTTTGAATAGCGGTGTTCTGACTCATGGTGTTCAGACCATTCAAGAACATCACTATCATTGACAGTATCAATATCAAAGCGCTCGTTGCTTACATCCTTTTTGCAAGCTAAATACCCGTCATACCAGCCATCACCGAGTGCATCGACGTGCATAGCTTTAAGTTCTTCTGCCTGTGCCGCCAACTGATCGCGATCGGCTGTCACGGTCTTAAGCGTGGCGGCTGTTTTAACTGCAATGCCAAGATCAACTTTCATCGCGTTTACTTGGTCTTTCAATTGCTGAATCTCGGTACCCAGTTTTTGTTTAACATCGAGTAGATCGGTAGCAGGAACGTAAGCACCAAGACCTTCAACATTGATTTGTCTTGAACCGTTGCCGTCTAAAAACACTCTGCGTTTAGTTGTCATCACTTACCTTCCTTTGCCAATTCCTCGGCGAGTCGTTTTAAAAACTGTTGGCAGCTGCCAGCTTGTTCGCGTGGCATTGCGTACCAACGCTTAAGCGCTTCGCGGATTGCTTTAGATTGCTTCATGCTGCTTCCTTGGTGCGTTCTACAGCCCACCAAGCAACTGGGCCATCTTCGGTATCGTGAATTGATAAAAGAATGGCATCTGCACTAGGCGCTTCTGGATTCCACTCACCAAAACCAGCATCACCATCTTCAAAGTAATGAATCCATGCCGGATGATCTTCGGTGACTTCGGTATCCATGCGGTTAATAACTAACTGAAAATCCATTTCAGCTTGCCACTGCTCAATGACATCCTTAGAAATGCATTCGGCACCGTCAAAATTTGGAAGTTGTGAGTGCTGATAATCACCATACCCATCACGACCAACTGTTTCTGTATTGAATTTCATGCTGACTCCTATGCCGCTTCGGCGGTTTGAGTGCAAAGCTCGGGGAGATTTGCGCGGGTGAGTGCTTCGGCAAATTGCGGCGGTACGCTGTTGCCCACACGGGCGACTTGCTGCTTTTTGGTCGATTTGCCGTTGTAGTTGTTGATGATGTAGTCAGGGGTGAAACCTTGGCAGGCGAATAGCTCATGGGGTTCGAGCATGCGCATGCCGATATCAATTATTTGATAGGGTTCACCCTTGATCATCACTAGGCCAAAGCGGTCATTGGTGGTGATGGTGTGCAGTGGTTCGTTACATGCCACGCCGTCTTGTTCGTTGCCGTAGTATTTGATGAAGAACGCGCGCACTTCGCCGAGGTGTAAGCCGCCTGCGGTGATCGTGTGTGCGGGTTCGTCCATTGCAAAGCCGAGGTTAGTGCCACGTAATTTAATCATGTGGCTGGTGATCAGCGCATTGTGATCAACCGTTGTCACTGTTGGCAAAGGGTTGTTTAGGTCATCACCTGGTCCCGTGTAATTGCCGCCGTAATGCTTGCAGATATTGGCGGCGGTGCGTGGCTCAAGTAATTCATCATCTCCGTAAAGCTTTACGTATTCCTCATAGCTACCACCAAAATTCTTCGTTTTGGCAAACCATTCTGTGAAGGTTGGGATGGTTTCGTTAACTTTCTCGATCACAGGTTGCACCACAGCAAAGTGACCGCCTTTGACTTGGGCACAGATGGTACGCAATGGCTCGTTGACTGCCATATTGCGTTGATTGCTGGCGTTAGCGTGCTCAGTAATGAATGGCGCTAGTGTTGGTACCACAATCCCATGCGCTTCATGTGCAGCCGTAATGGTGTTGAATGGCTTATCTAAACCTTGACCGCGAAACCCATCACCGCCGTGATTGCAAGTGACAATAAACGGCTCTTTTGCATCAATCACAAAACGCTGAATACCTTTAGCAATACGGCGCATGGTGTTTTCAGCCAGTGGCTTTTTACGGCCAAAGATTGATTTGCAGGGCAGTGACCAGTCTATGCATTCGGCGGCTGTGCGCCACGGTAGCAGCTTGCCCGATTTAACCGCTTCGCTATCCGGTGCGCCGTGGGTTGGCTCAGGCCAAACGATTGGCTGACCATCACAACGGGCGATCATGAATAAGCGTTTACGGATAGTTGGGGCGCCATAGTCACAGGCCCGTAACTCGCGCCACTCGACCTTATAACCCAGCCCTTTAATCAATTTAGCGGTATCGAGCAAGCCTAAGGTTTCAACACATTCAGCTAGTGCGGGGTGATCTGCATCTATGCCAGTGCTTAACATGCTGACAAAGGCGTTAAAGGTTTCGCCTTTGCGCTCAGGACAGGGGTGCATTGCATCCGTAACCTGGCATTGAATTAACGGCCCCCACGTTTTAAATTCCTCGACATTCTCAAGCATCATCACGCGAGGGCGTACCTTCATCGCCCAGCGAACCGTTACCCACGCTAAGCCGCGAATCTCTTTATTGACTGGCTTGCTACCTTTGGCTTTGCTGAAGTGTTTGCAGTCAGGCGAGAACCATGCCAGTGCAACCGGCTTACCTGCCGTCGCTTGTACTGGGTCGATATCAAATACCGACTCGCAATAGTGCAGGGTGTCAGGGTGATTAACTGAGTGCATCGCAATGGCGTCAGGGTCGTGATTGATAGCGATATCAACGCTGCGACCGATTGCCCAGCCCATGCCAGTGGAAGCACCGCCACCGCCAGCAAAGTTATCTATGATTAAGCCTCTCATGCCATCACTCCTATTTCGCGGTAGCGTGCTTCAAACTTTAAAACTCGGCATAGATGGCTTATTTCAATTTCCATCTTTTCGGCGATTTGGAACGGACGTAAACCTTCTTCATGCAGCTGGCGACACAGTTCAATATCGTGATTTGAGTGCTTAGCTAATGGGCTATGCTCGCCAACTTTCATAAAGTGGATGCCAAGTGAGTAGGCTTTCCCCTTAACTGAGTGCTCCGTTCTGCCGAGTCTCTGCGCTATTGCTGCTGATGTATGCGTGACTGATAAAACATGTAGCTGCCTGATTTCTTGATCTGTCCATGGCTTTTTAGTCGCTACGGGTTTATCAAATGCCAGTGATATGCCCCTGTATCTGGCTGCTGCTCTTATCTGTTTTTCACTTATGCCGTACTGAGTGCAAATGTCTTTTACTGACATTTCACCTGCATGCTTAAGCGCCAGAGCATTAACAGGATTCAGCTTGAATTGAGTAGTTGATTTCATGCTGCATCCTCCACGAGCTCGCAACGAGTGAGCATGCTGTTAAGCTCGGCGATAATGTCGTGTTTAAGGACGTTATTGAGTAAGCGCTGGTTTACTCGCTCGCATAGCATTTGCTGGCGCAACTCAGTTTTAGTGTTAGGGTTTGCGCTGAATGCTTGCTCAACTAAAGTGATCACTTCAATCGGCCATACGCTATTAGCTGGATCAGCTATCACCTTCGCTATCTGTTCCTCGATATCAATCTGCGCACTGACTTGAGGCGCAATGATCAGCTCGCCTTGTTCGGCAGTATCTGGGCGAGTTTCAATGGTGCCAGTGATATAGGTTGCGGCTTTTTTCTCGGCGGCTGCTTCAATCATATCGAGCAGCTTTTTACCTTGAGCGCGGAGGCTGTCGCGGTGAATGTAGCTGATAGGACCGCCGCGCCACTCTTTATCAAAAATGACAATGGCACCAGCGAAGCCGGCACTGCTGGCTTTTTGTTTGTCATTGGCTGGTATAAACCAATCAGGTAGTTTGAAACCCACACGACCTTTGATGAAACAGATGTGATCTGCTTGCTCTGGCCACCATGTTTCGGACGGCACGCCACGGATTAAGAACGCCAGTTTTGCCCCTTGGTCGCGCTCAGCTTTGGCTTTGTTCATGATGGTGATCATGCCCGTCATGTCGTTGCCATCTTCGTCTTTGCATGGGCGAGAGTAAGGTGGGTTGGCAAAGCCTTTGCCGCCGTTTAGGTCTGCCGTCCAATCTTGGGTGAGCGCGTTATCTTCAGCGGTGTAGTAGCGCGCACAGTGGGCGTTATCTCCGTCTGTAAATAGGTCCATGTCGAATGGGCCAAAGACAGCATTAATCCCCCAAAACAAATCTTCGGGTGTGCGCCATTGATCACCGACTTCTTCAAGCAAGTGGGCTTGTTTGGTTTTGAGTTCGCGCAGGGCGCTGGCGTATTGGCTGTTGACGCTCATGCAACTTGCTCCTTTGAATCTGTGATTGCAGCCCTAAGGTGCTGTTCAAGTAATTCATTCCCATTCATATAGCTTGCTGCCATGCTGACCAACTGCTCTAGTTCAACGATCCGCACATTGGCCGAGGCTAACTTGGCAAGATGCTTTTCCCAGTCTATGGCCTTGATTGCCTCGACTGTGGCCGCGATTTGCTCTAACTTCTTTTGCCCGCGCATAAAGTTCGACAGTTCAATACCGTGGCGAGCGGCCGCGCGTTCGGCGGGTAGGGCGCTGGTGTAATGCAGCGTTAACGCGGTAATTACCTCGGGTGAACTAATGCGTGTAAGCGACAGCAGTAACTCAACGCGCTGCTTTGATTCAAAGCCAGGGAGTAAGTGGTTCATGCTGCTTTTCTCCTTGCCTTGTTCGCTTTCAATTCTTCGCAGGTATCCGACACAACAAAGCTAAGGCCATTGCGTTTGCTGTATTGCTCAGCGCAGCTATAGTTTTTGTAAGGATTAAACCCCCAAGTGATACAGCCGCAATGTGGGCAGTTACCGCGAGTTTTACCTGTGGTTTGGCGAGTGCGTGGGCGCTTAGGTTTGCGAATACCAGCAGCGGTGATCATGCTGCGCTCATTGATGTTGGCGGCTTGAAAAGTGCGGCGCGCGATGGCATCGATATCCGGCTTGGCGTAGATAGTGGTTTTAATGCCAACTCCAAGCGACTGAATATCTAGTGCATCTTGATAACTAAATATTGTCGCTGTGTTGTAGTTAATATCTCTAAAGCCAAATTGAGATAGCCAATAAACATCGTTGCCATCCCATTCGCCATTAATACAAATAACGTACTCATCACAGCCAGTCTTTGTTCCATCATCGACTAGGTACTGATGATCAACGCGCACGGTTGCCAATTCATCCACAAGCTCTTTGCAAAGCGGGACGTCAGTGTGACGGATTTTGAAGAGGCGCTGAGCTTCTTCAAGCGTAAAAACTTCAGCAAGATCGAGGTTACTGGTGTAGCCGCCTCGGTCTGCCCAAAACATGCAAGTACTGCCAACGTTAGAGCGCGAGTCGCGCAGGTAGAATAATTGGCTCATGCTGCCACCTCTGGTTTAGTCAGTGACATGATCCAGTTGCGTAGCTCAATCATTTGAGGGCAAAACACCATTGATTCGACGTAGGTGTAAAGCTTTGGATAGTCGTGTTGCTTGCGCGCAATAAAGGCCAGTGCATCGGCTTCTGTCAGGCAGGTTTTTACGACTTCTTCAGTTTCTTGCAGGTGAAACTTTTTAAGCTGTTCAGGCAATTCGTCATAGTTATCTTCAACATCGAAATCTTCGATAAATGCTTGAGTGAATACCTCGTCGAATGATTTAACTACATCATGATAAATTTCGATTATGTCGTTATCTAATAACCACGTTTTGCACCATTCGTGGTCATTATCGGCCAACCAATCAGCCAGCGCCGTCTTGTCACAAACCAGCGAGTGATAAAGGATGTCGCCATCCTCAGTATCGACAATCTCCCAGTGATGGTCGTTGTAACCTTCTTCAGTGATTAGGTCTTTTTTAAACCTTACTTGCCACATTGGTTCGGCGGTACAGCGGCTTGGCTGCTGGTGCAATTGCTGTGACATTTCAAGCAGGAATGCGGGGACTTCGATTAGCTGGATCATGCTTTCACCTCAACTTTTGCGGCGTCATAAGCGCTTTTTACGGCGTAATAGTCACTGCCCAACATCTCGGTTGCATCGATAAGGCTAAGGCGGGTATTGAGATAAATAACGTCATCGTGCAGGAACAGCGAAAGTGGGGAGAATAAGCAATCACCCCAATTTGTACTAATCGCCGCTAGAAGAGGTATGCGTGAAACTTCTACTGGCATCATGGCATTGTATTTAGCTGTGATAGCTTCTAACGCTTCACGATCTGCGGCTTTCGGTTTGCCGCATTTTGGTGATGAAGCAAAGCAATTGGCCGCTTTAGGCTTGAACCATAAATGATTGTTTTCAAGCTGGTTGAAGTTGTGAAAGTTAATGCCAGCACACGAAATACTTTCAACGCGATTGCTAAAAATAGGTTTGCCACCGAAGTGGTCGGCTAATTTAGTCGCTTGCTCAATCAAGTTTGCTTTAGCTGCATCAAAGGCTTTGAATGCTTGCACTGCGTTTGCATTGGTAATTTTGTAGTAACTCATATCGATTCTCTCTGCTCTTTTTTACTGCACGTCAGGGTTGCGTTACGCGGCGATTTCGCCGTTGTAGACCACCCAACTGACAATCTCTTTTTTGGTCTTGGGGTTAACCTTGCCCGTGGGTTTGCGGTAACGAACGTGAAGGTCGCGGCAGTCACCTGATCGCTTAGCCAGTTCGATGTACTCTTTGCAGAGCGAAGGCGTTGAGAGCGAATGCGACAGCTTTTGTGGCTTCATGGTTTCAAACTTGGCCTTTGCCATTTCATCTAGCTTGGCTTGGTATTCCGCGGGTCTGAGTTCGCGACGCTTCGGCTGTACGCCTTCGTATAGGCTGCACTTTTTAGCCGCTTCTTTTTTAGCTATGGTCATGGACACGCCGTATACGAAGAACATGGTTAACTCCCTCTTTTTGTTCGCTGCTTACGCTGCGCGGTTGTTTACTTGGTCTTTTGCTGCTGCGTCGCGTTGCTTGTCGAGGTAGGCGGCAAGGTCGTTGACGTTGACTAGCCAAGGGGCTTTGTTACCTTCGCCGCCACGAAATGCAGGGACGGGCAAACGGCCTGCTTTGGCGTAGTTCTGGGCGGTGCGTGGCTCAAGGGCAAAGTATTCCTTACTGATTTGATCCAGTGGCACGATGACTTTGTTGAACTGGGCCATGAGTAAAAATGCTGTGTTCATGCTATTTGCTCCGCTGTGTTGCTTGCTTTGGGGCTCGCACTTGCAGTTGTTGTTTGGTGCGCTGCCAGCCGTTGATCAGTCGATTTAAGACGGCGGTTTCTTGTGGATAGATGCTGCGCAACTGTTCACATTCAGCGATTTGCTTGTCGCAATGTTCCATGGCCGCGTTCATTTAAGCTCTGCTCAAACTGAGTTGGTGCACGTTGGTTGGGGCAGTTTCATTGCTCCAAACCATCACTGAGCCGTATAGGCCTTGCTTTGGTTCGGTGAAGCGCAAGCAAAAGCTGGGGCCGAGTTCGCCAGCGTTGCCGATGAACTGGCTGTGAAAGGCTGGGCTAGGGTGGTTGTAAGCAAAGTGCTTAGTGAGCTCTGCGCAGCGCGCTTGCACCCGTGGGCAATCCATGGGGTCGGTGTGGCCCTTGGCCAGTGCCATCAAGCAGGCAAAACGTATCGCAACCAGTAGACGAAACTCATCGCGTTGCTTAGGTGTGGTGTGAACTTTCGCTAGAATCATTTCCTTGTCCTCGGTAGTGGGTACAGGTATAAAGTTAAGATAACTTGACTAAATGGTCAAGTGGCAAAGTTTAAAAAACTTGACTTATTTTTGATTATTTTTGATTTGATGATTTTTAAAGCAAGGGGTGATATAAATTAAGGTATTGAACTAAGGAGTTTTAATTGCTAATGGAGTTATAAATAAATGCATTCAGATCATTTGCCTTACTACATGAAAACCACCCGTTCTAGGATGGATAAGTCGATTAATTCTTTGCTTGGGCTTTTTGAAGGCGTTGCCATTGATGGCAGGGTTAATCAATCCGAAATTGATTTTCTTAACTTATGGCTTGCTGAATACAAAGATGTACAAGCAAGGCACCCATTTAATGAGTTGATTCCCATCATAGAAACGGTGATAAGTGACGGATGCCTATCTGTAGATGAAAGGCAAGATGTGAAATGGGTTTGTGAGAATCTCACCTCAGTAAAATATTTCAACATCATCACTGCCGACTTGCAAAGGCTGCATGCAATTATGGGTGGGATAGTTGCTGACGGCATTATCAGTGAAGAAGAACTAATGGGCTTAGCTGAATGGATTGGTGAACATGATCATCTTCGTGCGTGTTGGCCATATGATGAAGTAGATAGTTTGATTACATCAGTCATGGCGGATCATAAAATTGATGCACAAGAGCATCAAATGCTGATGAATTTTTTCTCTGAGTTTATTCTCTCATTTGATGAAAACACTATCACCAATCCGCTAAGTGAAGAACAGAAAACCTTAGTCGGCATTTGTGCCGCTTGCCCTGATATTACTTTTGAAGGTTCAACTTTTTGTTTTACTGGTGCGTCAAATAAATACACCAGATTAGGGTTCAATACCCTTATTGAACAACTAGGTGGTAGGTCTGCAAAGCATGTATCAAAGAAAGTTAATTATCTTGTTATTGGGGCTGAAGGCAACCCTTGTTGGGCTTATGCTTGCTATGGGCGTAAAGTTGAGGATGCAGTTAAACTGCGAAAAGAAGGTGTTACTTTGCTTATAGTGCATGAGCATGACTTTCATGATGCGGTGGCTGATATTTGAATAAAAAGTATTAAAATTTCACGATAATTTTAAAGTTAATTGTCATTATTAAATAAGGAGGTTTCTATGGCTTTAATCAAATGTGGTGAGTGTTCACATGATGTTTCCAATAAAGCGGCATCATGTCCAAAATGCGGGGCACCGATTTTATCTGTTAATGAAACTTTGGCTGCTGGGGTTAACATACAAACGATTCAGGAAACTAGCAAAAAGTTTAAGCTACAACAGATAATAGCTATATCATTATTTATTATTGGTTTTACAATGAGCATTTCTAGAGTAAGCGATCCGAATTATGAACCTAGTGCATGGCCTGGTATGTTCATGCTAGTTGGTTTGGTTTGGTATGTGATAAATAGATTTAGAATATGGTGGCATCATAAATAAAATTATCTATCTAAATCAATACCGAGTACCAAAACACTTTACCGATGATCTTGATGTGTTTTAACTTTTCAGTGTCCAGATGTTCGTCTGGCCATTCTTCTGTGTTGTAGCTACGTAGGCGCAAGCCGCCACCTGGTAACTTATAAAGCATTTTTACGCGCAACATGCCGTCGTGGTTAATGGCGTACATTTTGCCGTCGGTAATTTCAGTGTGTGATGTGTCAACGCCTACGGTCGAACCGTGGGGCAATACCGGTTCCATGCTGTTACCTGCCACTTTTACGCAGGCGGCATGGCTGGCATTAACGCCTTGGCGTTTTAGGGTAGATTTGGCAAAGCGTAGCTTGGGGCCAAAGTATTCACGTGCTTCTGCTATTCCTGCACCTGCGGCAAGTTCTACCTCCATGTAAAAGGGTATCTCCACTTCATCATCACCTAATGGGCTATCACTGTCCCACGTTTCAAAGCCACCCGCCCATTCAGCATTTGACTCAGGTTTTTTTGCTGTTTCCCCATAAAGAAGATATTCAGGCGTGCAATTAAGCACCTTAGCTAAGGCGTGCAAATTCTCACCTTTAGGGGAAGTTGATCCTGATTCCCAAAGTGAAACCGTGGCTTTAGTTAAGCCAATTGCTTTCGCAACAGCAGGCTGAGTTAAACCTAGCTCTTTGCGTCTTTGTTTCATGCGTTCATTCATCATAGTAAAGCTATCTTAACTTAACGTTGGTTAAGTTACCTTTTCTTTTGTTGACAAAATGGTTGAGTTTTCTTAACCTCAACTAAAGTCACTTGTCGGAGTTAATTGATGAAAACGAAAGATGCAATTTCGCACTTTGGTAACAAGTTAAAACTGGCGAAAGCGTTGAACGTATCTAAGTCAGCTATTAGCCAATGGGGTGATGACGTTCCTGAGCTTCGCGCTTTTCAAATTGAGCGTTTAACGGATGGTCAGCTTAAGGCGACTGCGTTGCAGTTAGCCAATCCAGAGCAGGCCGCTTAACTTATTTTACATTAGCAGAGAGAGGGTATTTAGCATGAAAACCAATTCACGTATTAATGTTAGTCGTTTGAATCTATTAATGAAGTCTATTCACCGCGTGTTAGAACTGCCGAAAATGAATCGGTTTGCGTTGGCGATGGATTTTGTGGCTGCGGTTGAAAGACTTGGCTTGAATGAGGTGTTAGCCACTGAGGGCATTAGCTTTGCTCACACTGATGATGTGCACAACGATGCCCGGGTTAATGCGCAAAAGCTGTTCCGTTGGTTGGGGCAGTACGAAGGGCAACATCCACAAGCTGAGCGCTTGTTTCATGTTGAACAGGCGTTAGTGGCGGCATTACCTGAACATTTACGGGTGCAGTATTTGAATGATGTGTTTGGTTGTACTGGTGTGACTGTGATTGCTGACTCTATGCGTGATGGTCATGTGCTTAAAGTGGTTGATATGGCTGCTATTTTGACTAAGGAAAACAGCGAGGCACAAGTGGCAGTGATTCATTTAGGGACTGAGCCAAGCCGTGAGCAGTTAGTGGTGGCGCACCGTGAGTTAAAAGAGTCGGCGGCGACAACTCAGATGAGCATGGCGGCACTTGAGTTGGCTTATCCATTTTTGGCGCCAAAAGTAGAGTTACGCAAAAACGAGCAGGTGGGCTGATGTCGGATAACGTTGATGATGCAAACAAGTTGGCCGATTTGCATTTGAATATTGCATTGGCTAAGCGTGATTTGCCTGCGCCTAGAGCCGTTACTGGCATGTGCCATTGGTGTGAGGCTCCGGTTGATGGCGTGGTGTTTTGTGATGCCGATTGCCGTGATGATTTTGAACGTGAACAGCGGAGAGCTAAACGATGAAAGCCTTTGATCCTGTTATTTCCGTAGAGGTTAAATCAAATCGGTTAACTGATAAGTGCGCGAGTGATAAAGCCGCTATTCCTGATGTGGGTGCTAAACCAAAGTTTCCTAATTGGAATGCGTTAAATCAGTTAACTGATAAGTGCGCTGATATTCCTCATACACCTGAAGAAGATGCTGAGTTTGAACGCATTGAGCGTAATCAAGAGATTGCATTGATGGCTAATGTGATTCGTTCGGCACCGACTACGAGTGCTGAGGGTGTTGCTGCGCGTATGTTCGCTGCGGGTTATCGGTTTGATAGTTCGAAGGTTGAAGTTTAAGAAAGCCCGCTAAAGTTTGGCGACCGGATGCGGGCTTAATACCAGAGAGGCATGATCATGTTACGTATACATGGGTTTTTAGTCAATTACGTGCGCGTTTTGCTTGCATTGGAGTGTTGCGCATGAGTAGAAAAGCTACCGACTGGGCATGGGACCAGTTAATTAAACCAGCAAGTTTAAAAATACTGCTGTTATCCATGGCTGATAGAGCAGATGAATACCACCTTTGCTACCCAAGTATTGCACGTTTAACTCAAGATACTTCATTAGATAAGAAAACCGTTCAGTCAGGTATTTTGAAATTAATAGAGATAGGTTTAGTGCAAGATACGGGTAAAAAAAGAGGCCCTACTCAACGAGTACGAGTGTTAAAACTCAACTTAGAAACCTTCATTTTAAACGAACCAAAAAACGGGAACATTCCCAAAAACGGTAATATTCCCGAAAACGGGACTTTGAATGATCCCAAAAACGGGACTTTGAATGATCCCGAAAACGGGATCCGTAACCAGTCATTAGAACCAGTCAATGAATCTTTAAAAGACTCTTGTCCTACAACGAGTGCTAAGTCGGTTTTCAATGCGTTTTTCAAAGCATATCCAGCCCACCGCAAAGGCGGTTCGGATGCTGCTGCGTGGAAAGCGTGGAAGTCTGAAAAGCTGACTGACCAAGATTGTGTTTTGGCGGTTGAGTGGCTAAAGAACGCTGCAGCTGTTGATTCGAGTTGGGGATTTAGTGCTAACGGCCAGTTTGTGTTGGGTATTACCAAGTTCATCCGCGAACGCCATTGGCTAACACCGTTGCCTAAGGCTGCTTGTGCGCATTTGGGTATTGCGGTGCACAGTGAGACTGGCGGGCGTTTTGATTCGATTGGCGACTTTTTTAATACGGAGCTGTGACGATGATGGATATGAGCAGCGAAGTGAGTAAGTTATTAAAAAGATTAGGGGCACCTAAGCATATTCAGCCTGATCCGCCTGAGGTTCATCGTCAAAAAATCCGCGAGTTACAACGCCGTGATGAGGTTATTAAGTCGAATGAGCATCGTAGTCGTTTGAATAACGCTTTGTTTGGCAAGAGTGGCTTAAATGCGCATTTTTTAAGTTGTTCCTTTGAAAATTATAAGGTTGAACGTGCTGACCAGCGTAAGGCGCTTGATGTGGCTAAGCGGTTTGTGGAGAAGTTTGTTGAGTTGTCGGCGGTTGGTAAGGGTTTTTTGTTTATTGGTACGCCTGGCACGGGGAAAAACCATTTGGCTGCGGCGATCGCCAATGCGTTGATGGCAAGGCATCACTCTGTTGTGTTGTTGAGTGTGATGGATTTATTTGCTCGGGTACGTGAGAGCTATAACGACCGTTCGCTGAGTGAAGAACGTTTGATTGCTGAATTTATGCGTCCTGAGTTGTTGATCATCGATGAGATTGGATTACAGCGCGGCAGTGTTGACGAAATGCTGTGGTTAACGCGGATCATCGATAAGCGCTTATACGGCCTTAAATCTACGGGTTTTATCACTAATTTGGACATGAGTGAGTTGCAATCGATGCTGGGTGAGCGCGCGTATGAGCGTTTGAAGGATGCGGCGACTGTGGCCGTTAAGTTTGATTGGCCGAGTTATCGCGGCAATAAGGGGGCTTAATTATGTCAACTAAACCATTAACTCAGTTGCAACGGTTGCAGAAGATCATCACGGGTAATCGTTATTGGACCTTGTTTGAGATTCAACAGGAATGTTTTAGCCGGTTCGGGTCGCGCGATAGTGAGACTGCTTTGAGTGCCCGCTTTCGTGGTATGCCATTGAATAAGCGGGTTAAGCGCTTGCGCGAAGGCACTACGCATACGTTTGAATATCGGTTGGAGGCGTGATGATGGTTAAGCCAGCGAGCGGGGTTGAGGTGGGTAAGTTGAACGATGCATCGCTGCGCCGTTGGTTACGTGGCGGTTTGACGCGGGATTTTCGTGATCCGCAGTTTCCTGAGCTGCGTTTACGGGCAACGGCTGATAGGTCTAAGGCGAGCGTGCATTTGGTGATCAATGAGGGCGATAAAACGGTTTGGAAGAAGCAAGGCGTGTGGCCGAGTATGTGCATTAAGACGTTTTTAGCGGATTTACCTGTGATGTTGGCTAAGCGCAGTGCGGGCGCCGATGTGTTGCGCGGTGAGTTTGCGACTGTGACTGATTTACTGGTCTGGTACCGCAATCATTTAGAGGGTAATACGACCTTAAGCCTGAGTTGGCGCGATAACTGTAAGTCGATTATGAGTAAGCAGCTGTTGCCTAAATTGGGTGATCTGGCCTTGACTGAGTTGTCGTTTTTGCTGGTCGATTGTGCGTTGGTGAAGGTGATGCTGAATGAGGGTTATGCCCCGCATTACATCCGTTTGTGTGTGAATGTGCTTAAGCGGGCCTTGAGTTTGGCTGCTGATTTTAGGTTGTTATTGCTTAATCCTTTGATGGGGTATCGAGTGACGATGAGTTTAACCATATCACCTAAGCCTGATACGCGGTTGATGGAGTCTGACTTAGGCCCGTTGTTCATCGCTTTGCGTGATGCGCTGATGCCTGTTGCGATGCTGTTTATGCTGATGCTGATGTTCGGTACCCGCATTGGTGAAACCCGTTTGGCACGATGGGAGCATTTTGCGGGTGAGTATTGGTTTATTCCTGCGGCGAACGCGAAGAACCGCCAAGAGCACCGGCTACCGTTAACGCCTACGGCTAAGGCGCTTATTCAGCATTATTTGCAGTGGCAGCTTAAAAATGTGGGTAAGCGGGCGTTTTTGTTTGCGGGTGATGTTGGCGCTATTAGCCAGCGCACTGCGCATTATTGGAGTGAGACGATTCGGTTTAAGGAGTTTACCTCGCATGATTTGCGCAAGCTTTGCCGCACGATTATTCAAGACATGGGCGTAGATACTATGGTCGGTGAGCGGTTGCTTAATCATGCTCTGCCTGTGCTTTTGCGTACCTATGTTCATTCGACGTTGGATAAGGGCATGTTGAGTGCGCTTGATGCGTATCACGCGCATTTAATTTCGCTCGGTTTTAGTGAGGTTGCGCCCGAGATAATCCCTAGATCGTCTGAGAATGTTGGGAGTGCTCAAACCCTTGGTGCGAGTGGGTGGCTGTGATGATCGTTGCATCAGCCTCAGAAGAGTATGCAATGGCACAAATTAAGGTGGTTTTATGAGCAATCGGTCAGCAATCATTCTAAAAACTGGGCGTGGTATTCGGGGCTTTAGTCAGCATGAAGTGGCTGAGATTTACGGAGTTGATCGACGTACTTATCAGCGATGGGAGAGCGGCAAAAGCAATGTTCCTTCTAACCATTTTCTTGCCATCTTGGATGATGTTTTTCATTTATCGATTGAGCAGATCACGGAGGTAGCGAATGAGGCCATCTAATTTAAGAGTGACATTGGTTGCCGATGGGCGTGATGACTTGGTCAACATGAAAGCCCTTCGTGCTGGGCTCAATGCTTGGGGGCGTTATTGGGCGTTCCAAGAACTCGGTAAAGGTTTCACTAATCGCAGTGCTTGCGATAAGTTAGGTGAGGTGCAAGTTTATGGATGTGCGTTGGTTAGGGAGTTGAGCGTTCCTAAGCATGTGGTCCAGTTCGATAGGATGATTGAGTGTTTATCGCCAAACTGTATTCGGGCGATTCGCACCTGCTACGTGTGCAAAGGCCAGTGGGCATTGATGGGGTTCGACAGCAAGAAGTCGTATGTGTATTGGCTGAGAAGGGCAGAGATTCAATTAGTAAAGTGAGGTGAGTGATGGAGCAATTCTTTTTGTTTGGTGATTTAGAAACGGGTGGACTGAACGGCCGCTTAGACAATGGGATGCTGGGTATGGAGTATTACCCTATCTTTGAGCTGGCCTTTATCGTGACTGATAGTGAGCTAAACCAAGTGGGTGAAGCGCTGCACGTTGTTGTGCATCAAGACGATGAACACATTGCAAGGTCACATGAGTGGGCGATAGATGTGCATACCAAGAGTGGGTTGTTAGCTGCTGTTCGTGCCTCATCAGTATCGTTAGCACAGGCTGAGCAGATGGTACTCGAACACCTGAAAGCACTGGGAATACCTAAGCATGACCGTAAAGCTAAGACTGGTGTGGTGTTTGCTGGTAACTCAATCATGCTTGATCGTTCGTTTATCATGTGCCAAATGCCTGAGCTTCATGAGTACATGCATTACAGGCAGCTAGACATATCAGCACTAGGGCTCGCAGCTAGAGCTTGGGCGCCTGAGGTTGAGCGTAATGCGATTAAGGCTAAGCAGTATCAGCATGAAGCCTTAGCTGATATTCGGGAGTCGATAGCGGAACTCAAGTACTATCGCGACGAGTTGTTTGGTTGTGAAATATCATCTTTGTCAATAGGTTAGGCGCGGCCTACTCAAATGAGAATGGCTATCATCAGAGCTAGATGCGACCTATTATCATCACGGGTCCTTCCGGCTGCCTTCACTGCGGGGGCAGTGACGCGCAATGCTTCACTACATATGAGAATTTTGGGGAGGTTGGTTGTTGTTTTATGAGCCACCTAAAATCTAAAGAAATTCAAGTAACAAAATGTTAACCTATCATTTTGATTTATCTTAATTTTATTAAGTGTGTGCCTAGTGATGTTTGATGGTCATTTTTGCCGCCGAATATAACAACTTTGTCAGATCGTTTTTTGATCCTTCGATCATCCTATTTCCCCTTATCTGAATTTTTTACGTGGTGACCATTTTCTTGGCGTTGGGAATATGGTTCTCATGGTTCGTGTTGCCTACCGCTGAAAATAGCTAAATCAGTTAAGTGATAAGTAAAATGTAAATTCAGCTAATTGCTTTTATCACTCAAATCACTTAAGCGATAAGTAAAATGATAAATCCTCTGTGATTAAGTTTTCACGTATCACATATTTACAAATTCCGAAACGGCACTTTTGTCGCTTTATGCGGCACATTTGCCGCTTTCAAGGCCCTTAAAATCGAGTACATTTGTATACGCTTGCTAAGGTTACATTTATTCAGTCGCACGTTATTTGTCTGCCAAGGGCTCCTTTTAGGGGCCCTTTTTATTTGGTGTTTTTATGGCTCGTGTCTCTTTGCGTAAAAAGGTTTATATCGCTGGCCCTATGTCTGGGTTGATTGATTGCAATCGCCCTGAGTTTCATTTGGCTGCCGATATTCAACGGGCGCTTGGGCATATAGTGTTAAATCCGGCGACGCTGCCTGATGGTTTAACGCAGGCCGAATACATGTCGATTTGTTTGCCGATGTTGATGTGTTGCGAGCGAATCTATTTGCTAGACAACTGGGCTAGTTCTGACGGTGCCAAAGCTGAGTATGCGTTAGCTAAAAAACTGAGCTTAGAGATTGTCTTTCAAGAGGGGATTGATCATGAAGTAGCGCTGATTGGTTTGCGTGGTAATGGCGAGGACCATTACTAAGCCGCCTGATTTCTCACAGGTGTAACCGCAAAAGAGAGTTCGCATTGCAACGCAGTCAGCGAAAGGTGGCCGATCTTGAAAAGATAACGGCATGACGCAGGTCGGGTTCGCGCCCCGTTAGTGCATCAGTAGCGCATGAATTATACGGTTTACAGGCTCTAGTATCGACTATGGCTTTTGGAGAGGATTATGACTAAACGTATTCGAGTTGAAAATGCTGATACCAGTGATCACAAGGTAGTCGTTCAGATTTGGGATAAAGGAATTGATTCAGCGCCTGACAATTTAGTAGAAGAATTTGAACTTTATCAAGTTCAGTTGAAAGAACTTACTATTTGGGATTCACGTTACATCGTTATTAAAGAAGTCCCTAAAGCTTAATTAATCTAGCCAACCCCTGCTGAACAAAAGCGGCCGCTGCAATGGTGGTCGTGGTGGGTATGTGTTGCCGTGGTGTTCGACATTGCCGCTACGGACGTTGAAAGACACTAAAAACATCAGCAGTTAGAGGCGGCTACCTCACCGTTGACCTAACCGTTGGCCGCGCTAAGGCTAACCTCATTTTAAAGGAGACTGACCTATGTCATTAAAGCAAAAGCTCGTGGCACTGGGGCTTTCTTCTGCTGTCGCGCTGGCTGGGGCTAATTTGATAGCTCCCACCGAAGCGCCGAACGGCGAGCCCATTCTGCACACCTATCTTGATCCGGTGGAAGTTATCACCGCTTGCTTAGGGCACACTGGCCCCGAGCTTGAGATCAACCAGTTTTTTAGCGAGCAGCAATGCATTGAAATGTTCGCCAAGGATTTAGGTAAAGCCGATCGCCAGCTGCGGCGGCTAACGTATCCGGTGCAACTTACCGAAGGTGAGCACGCTGCTTATCTCAGTCTGATTTATAACTTTGGCGCGGGTAACTTTCAAAACTCCACCTTGCGCAAGCTGTTACTGCGCGGCGAACGGGTGGCCGCTTGTCACCAGCTCACCGATGCATGCGGTAAACACGGCTGTAATGGTTTTGTCTATGCCGCTGATATCAAGTTGCCTGGCTTAGTCGAACGCCGCAAAAAAGAACGTAAAATCTGCTTAAAGGATTTATATGTGGAACAAAATCATTAATGCCACGGGCTCGCTGCACCTGTATTTAATCGCAGCGCTCATCATAGTGATAACGCTACTTGGCCTTAGCCTTACCGCCGTTAAAGCTGATCTCGCGTTAAAAAACTCGCAGATTGAAACTGCCGCCGTTAACCAGCGCATGCTGCAAGATGATCTCACGGTTGTCACCGATGAACTGCAAGCGCAGGCCATCGAACGTGACAGGCTTGCTAAGGATTACGCCTTTGTCTTAGCGCTCAATGAACAAACCGCTAAAGCCAAGGCTGAGATTGATCGCCAGCTTGCTGATCAGCGAGCCGCCATTAAAAAACTAAGGACCTCAGCCAATGAACAAACCCGAAGTTGGGCTAATACTGCTGTGCCTGATGATGTTAAGCGGCTGCTCAAGCACGCCGCCTATTGCGCGCACCGTAGTCACCAAGCAGACCCAATATGTGTTACCGCCGCAATCATTAATGAGCCAGTGCCTGCCAGCCGAATGTAGTTCAGATGCTAATGCCGATCTGCCCGATTGCATCATTCAACTCTTAGCCGTGATCGCCAAGTGTGATACCGATTGGCAGAAACTCGAAACATGGCGAATGGAAAAACAGCATGAACAATCCATACATTAATGATGTGACCACTCAAAAATCGCTGACGTTTAGCGCTTATGTATCGTCGCTCATGAGCACAATTGGAGGTGCGTTTACGTTGAATGAAATCGCCATTTTGCTCGGGATATTCTTCGCGCTCGTCACCCTATTAGCCAACGTTTTTTATCAGGAGTTGCGCCGCCGCCGTGAGCAACGTCAAACAGATAAGGACGAACTACGCGCCCAAGAGTTACACCGAGCGGAGATGCAGCTGAAAGCAGCACTGTTAAAACAGGTAGATGAACACCATGGCACGCATTCAACCATCACCACCCGAGCCTGTTCTACTGAGTAAAACCGACCTATGCAAAAGCCTTGAGATCAGCACCCAAGCGTTTGATAAGTGGGACGTGCCAGTGCACAGCAAGCTCGGTCGCGTGTGTTTATACAAAATGGCCGATGTGGTTGGTAACAGAGTTGCCAACGAGCGCAAAAAAACCATCACTAAACCCGATGAAGATGATCCCGATAAGCCAGATATGGACTACGAACGCTGGCGCTTAACTCGGGCACAAGCAATTGGGCAAGAGATTAAAAACGAAAAAGACCTCAAAGAAGTGGTCGAAGTTAGTTTTGCCACCTTTGTGCTAAATCGCATTGCGGCGCAAATTGCCCCAGTGCTCGATCAAATACATATACGGGTAAAACGCAAATTCCCCGACATTCCAGAACGCACAATCGACGCTATCAAAGCGGAGGTAATTAAAAGCCAAAACACCGCCGCCGATCTCGCGGAGGGCATTGAGGGTTTATTAGATGAGTATATCGGCCGCGCAGATTAAAAATCTGAAAGCCGCCGTTGCTGCTGGGCTGCGTTCGTTCTATCGCCCACCCATGCTCACCTGTTCACAATACGCCGACGAGCACTTTTACATGTCGTCGGAGTCCTCTTACACCGAGGGTAAGTGGGAAAGTTTACCGTTTCAAATTGGCATTCTTAATGCCATGGGTAACGACCAAATCAGCACGCTTAACTTAATGAAGTCAGCGCGTGTCGGTTACACCAAAATGCTGATGGCTAACGCTGCTTACAAGATTGAACACAAAAAGCGCAACGTGCTGATCTATCAGCCTCGTGATGGTCAAGCCAAAACCTTCATGAAAAAGCACGTTGAAACGGCGATTCGTGACATTCCCGTTTGGCGCGCGCTTGCACCTTGGATGGGCCGCAAACATAAAGACAGCACGCTAGAAGATAAGATTTTCACCAACGGTAAAACGCTGATGGTGCGCGGTGGTACCGCTGCTGCTAACTATCGCGAAATCTCCACTGATGATGTGATCTACGACGAACTAGCGGGTTTTGATGAATCCATCGAGCACGAAGGTAACGCCACATCGCTTGGTGATACTCGTATCGAACTGTCGATGTTCCCCAAGTCGATTCGCGGTTCAACGCCTAAAGTGCTCGGTACCTGCCAGATTGAAAAAGCCTGTAGCGAATCACCGCACTATTTTAAGTTCAGCTTGCCTTGCCCACACTGTGACGAACTGCAGGATTTAAAGTGGGGTGGCCCTGAAGAAGCCTTTGGCATTAAGTGGAATAAAAACGCCAAGGGAGAACATGACCCAAGCACAGCCTATTATCTGTGTGAGCACTGTGGTTGCTGTATCGAAAACAATCAGCTCGATGATATGGAGCTGCACACAAGCGCGATCTGGATATGCGAAAACACCGGCATCCGCACTAAAGACTTTTTAGACTTTTATGATGCCGACGGAAACGATATCACCACGCCGCCCAATATCTCGATTCATATCTGGTCGGCCTATAACTCGCTCAACAGCTGGGCGAAACTGGTTACTGAGTTCTTTAAAGCTAAAGGCGATAAAGAAAAGCTGCAGACTTTCGTCAACACTAAGCTAGGCCAACCGTGGGATAACGACAACGGCGAGCGCTTAGAGTGGGAAGAATTAGCGAAGCGCCGCGAAATGTACCCGAGTGGCAAAGTGCCTAATTGGGTAGTGTATTTAACGGCAGGTATCGACACCCAAGATAACCGTTACGAAGGCCGTGTTTGGGGTTGGGGTGCGGGTAAAGAGGCGGCGCTAATTGACCGCTTTATTCTCCATGGTGATCCCGCTGATCAAGTTCTTAAAGACAAAGTGGCTGAGCGTATTGCGCAAAGCTATGCCCGTGCCGATGGTGTTGTGCTCAATATTGGCGTAGTGGGTTGGGACTCAGGCGGCCACTATACCGATGACGTTTACGCCATGAGTAAAAAGCTTGGACTAATGCGGGTTATACCCATTAGAGGTGCCAACGTTTACGGCAAGCCGATCGCCAACTTCCCCCGTAAGCGAACCGCCAAAGGCGTGTACTTAACGGAGGTCGGTACCGACAACGCCAAAGAGTTGTTGATGTCGATGTTGCGGATTGCCCCTGATGTGGATGTGCGCAAGCCTGGTGCGATTCACTTTCCGCTAAACGAAGCGGTATGTGATGACGTTGAGCTGCAACAGCTCACCAGCGAACGCAAGGTGCCGGTGCGCCAAAACGGGCGGGTCATCTATAAATGGGACAACCAAAAGCGCCGCAACGAGGCGTTAGATTGTTTCGTTTACGCCTTGGCCGCGTTGTATATCGCGATAGAGAAATTCGGCATTAACCTCGACAAACTTTCACAAGTTACCCCGATCGCCATATCAAGCGACCAACCCAAAGAACCTAAACCCAAAGCCGCAAAACAGGCCAATGCGAATGCTGCTTACCTAAACGGTGGCGGTGGTGGCAGTTCTGGCGGTTGGCTGTAGTTAATGCCAATAAAGCCAAGGATAACAGCATGACCCAAACCCAATGCCAACAGATGATCGATGCGTACTTTAATGCCGAGCTTGATGTGTTAGCAGGCAAGCAAACCACGATCAACGGCAAGACGATGACCACAGAGGACCTAGGCGAAATCCGCAAAGGTCGGCTTGAGTGGGAGCGCCGATTAAATTCCTTTAGTCGGCCACAGGGCGGGGTTAAGTACGCCAGTTTCAACAACTAAAGCCGCATTAATAGGGCACTTATAAAGATATAAGTCGGAGCAACACATGAGCATTATCAATGATGCGCTGGCGATATTTGCCCCGCGTTTAGCATTACAGCGTGAAGCGGCCGCGATGAGCTACCGTAACTTGAAAGGGTATGAAGCCGCCAGCCCAAGCCGCACGCATCGCGCTAAAAAGGAAAGTCGCGGGGCAAACCAAGCGGTATTTGCTGCAGGTAAAAGCCTGCGTGAGCAAGCGCGCTGGCTGGATGAAAATCATGATCTCAGTATCGGTATTCTCGACCGCATGGAAGAACGGGTGATCGGTGCCCAAGGGATTGTGGTTGAACCGCAGCCGCGCAGTATTAGCGGTGAAATCCTTGATGACTTAGCCAACGATATTCAACGCCGTTTCGGTGCATGGTCGCTTAAGTGTGACGTTACTGGCCGCTTTAGTCGCCCTGAATTAGAGCGTTTGGTGTTACGTAGCGCCCTGCGTGATGGTGATGTGTTCGGCCAGCATGTGATGGGTAAAGTGGCTAAGTTCGGCCACCCAAACGAGCAAGGCACTCAATACAGCATTGAAGCGTTAGAGGCCGACTTTATCCCCTACGAGTTAAACGAACCAGCAAAGCGGGTACGCCAAGGGCTAGAGGTTAACGGCTGGGGCCAAGTGGTTAACTATCACGTATTGCTCGATCACCCTGCGGATCAAGTCGGCTTTCGCTACAAAACCAAAGTGATACCCGCATCGAGCATGATGCACTTAGGCTTATTTAAACGCTTGCACCAGCTGCGTGGCGCTTCTTTATTCCACGGCATTTTAACCCGCCTTGGCGATATTAAAGACTATGAGGAATCTGAGCGCGTAGCGGCTCGGATTGCGGCCGCGCTGGCGTTCTACATCAAGCGCGGCGATGCCGCCATGTTTGTTCCTGACTCAAGTGGTGAATCGTCAAGCCGCGAAATCCCCATTGCACCTGGCATGACCTTCGATGATCTCAAGCCCGGTGAAGATGTTGGCATGATTGAATCCAATCGGCCTAATGTGCACTTAGTTGATTTTCGTAATGGCCAATTAAAAGCCGCCGCAGCTGGTACCCGTGGCAGCTATTCCAGCATTGCCCGTGACTACAAAGGCAGTTATTCAAGCCAGCGCCAAGAGCTGGTTGAGCAAGACGAATCCAACCGCATTATGCAGCAGTGGTTTTGTGCTGGCTGGTCGCGGCCTGTGTTCCGCAATTTTCTCAAAATGGAAATGCACAACAAGCAGGACCCATTAGTGCTACCGCCTGATCTCGACATGCGCACCTTATTTGATGCCGTGTACTACGGGCCCACCATGCCATGGATTGACCCACGCAAAGAGGCCGAAGGCTGGGAAATGATGATCGCTGCCAACGTCGCAACCGAGGCCGATTGGACTCGCGCCCGTGGCCGTAATCCTGCAGAAGTAAAACGCCAGCGTAAGCGTGAGGTGGATTACAACCGCGAAAACAACATGGTCACGGCCAATGACCCCGACCCCTCGCTAGGAGATCCTAACAGTGAAAAAGACCCCAATAGCATCAGCAATGCTAAGCGCAATGCTGCCAAGCGGAGCGCTGAGCGTGCCCGTCGCAACGCTGAACCAGAGTAATAAACCCGCCAATAGCTGGTATAGCCTCAAAGCCCAAAACGGTAATGCCGAGTTAATGATCTATGACGAGATTGGCGGCTGGGGCATTAGTGCGCAACAGTTCGCCCGTGATCTACAGGGCCTAGGCAAAGTGGGCACCATTACCGCCCGTATTCATTCGCCAGGCGGCGATGTATTCGAAGGCATGGCGATTTACAACATGATCAAAGGCCACCCAGCGCACAAAGTTTGCTACATCGATGGCCTTGCAGCTTCGATGGCCAGTGTGATTGCCATGGCTTTTGATGAAGTCATCATGCCTGAAAACGCCATGATGATGGTGCATAAGCCTTGGGGCGGAACTCTCGGTGATGCCGAAGATATGCGCAAATACGCCGACTTGCTCGATAAGGTTGAAGGCAATTTAGTGGGCGCCTACCAACACAAAACAGGCTTGTCAGAAGATGAACTCCACGCTCTGTTAGCCGCTGAAACTTGGCTAACTGGGCGCGAAGCAGTGGAAAAAGGTTTTGCCAACACCCTCACCGATCCGCTGCAAATGGCGGCATCACTTAATTCAAAACGTCTTAAGGATTTTACTAATATGCCTGAAGCTCTCAAAAACCTGTTTGCACCGCAGGGTAACAGTGCTCCCAACCCACTCGTGCCAGCACCAGCAGCACCTAATGCTCAGTTGCCTGCGCCTGCAGCAACACAACCTGATACCACAGCTATTCAAGCGGCTGCGATTGCGTTTAATACTGAGCGTATGAACGGTATCAATGCGGCATTTACTTTCTTTCCTGAGTTAGCAGAGTTACGTAATCAGTGTATTGCCGATGCCAACATCAATGCTGATAAAGCCAAAGACATGATCTTGGCAAAGTTGGGTGAGAACACTACGCCGTGCGCCGTGCAGCCTAAAAGTGTCATTATTCATGCCAGCAACGGTAACATCGTGGGTGATTCAATTCGTGCTCAGTTAATGGCGCGTTCCGGCCATACAAAAGCTGAAGCTAGCAACAACTATTCGAGCTACTCCATGCTTGAGTTGGCACGCGCTTCACTGTTGGATCGCGGCATTGGTTGCGCTGGATTTAACAAAATGGAGATGGTCGGCTTAGCCTTTACCCACAGTTCAAGCGACTTTGGCAATATCCTGTTAGATGTCGCTAATAAGTCAGTGTTAATGGGCTGGGAAACCGCCGAAGAAACCTTCGAGCGTTGGACCAAAAAAGGTCAACTAGGCAACTTTAATATCGCCAAACGTATCGGCCTTGGTGACTTTAATAGCCTGCGCCAAGTGCGTGAAGGTGCGGAATACAAGTACGTCACCGTTGGCGACCATGCGCAACAAATCGCGCTGGCTACCTATGGCGAGTTGTTCAGCATTACCCGTCAGGCCATTATCAACGACGATATGAGTATGTTGACTGATATCCCAATGAAAATGGGCTTTGCCGCCAAAGGCACCATTGGCGATTTGGTATATGCGGTATTAACCAAAAACCCCGCAATGGCTGATGGCAAAACGCTGTTCCATAATGAACACGGCAACTTAGGTTCCGGTGCGCCAAGTGTGGCGGCCCTCGATGCCAATCGCATGTTAATGCGTAAGCAAAAATCGGGTAATCGCCACCTGAATATTCGCCCTGAGTTTGTACTGTGCCCTGTAGCGCTTGAAACTACGTTTAACCAGATCATTAAGTCCAGTTCTGTTAAAGGTGCCGATGTGAATTCAGGTATTGCTAACCCAATTCAAAACTTTGCCGAAGTGATTGCTGAGCCTCGTTTAGATGATAACAGCGCGGTGCAGTGGTTCCTTTCTGCGGGCCAAGGCCGTGACACTATCGAGGTGGCTTACCTCGACGGTATCGATACACCTTACATCGAGCAGCAACAGGGCTTCACTATCGACGGCGTAGCCACCAAAGTGCGCATCGATGCGGGTGTGGCGCCGCTTGATTATCGTGGCTTGGTGAAATCAACAGGCGTGTAAACAGCGCTAAACCGACATAAATGGGCTATCAAACGATGGCCCTTTTTTATTCAGTTTTGTTTTTAAGCAGGAACACTCTCATGAAAAATTATGTGCAAGATGGCAAGACCATCAGCTTTACGCCCACCGCCGCAGTTGCCAGTGGTGAAGCGGTATTACTGGCCACATTGTTAGTTGTGGCGATTGGCGCCATTGCCGCCGATACCGAAGGTACAGGCGTCACCGAAGGCGTGTTTGAGCTACCTAAAAAATCCACAGATGTGCTCGCAGTTGGCGCAGCCGTGTATTGGGACGACACCGCTAACGAAATCACATCACTCGACACGGGTAACACCTTAGCTGGCAAAGTATGGGCTGCTGCGGCAAATCCATCTACCAGCGTCTGGGTGAAAATCAATGCCTAACGTTGGCAACCACTTTGCCGATCGCGTGCGGGGTAAAATGGTGCGGCTGTTTCAGCGTTTGGCTGATCCGTGCCTTTTTACCCCAAGCGATGGCTCTGCGCCATATACTCGTCTGGTGAGTTTGGATGATAACGGTGCTGAAATTGCGGCCTCGTCTAATGAATATATTCCCGAGCTAATCAGTCGTGCCGAGTTTTTACAATCCGAAGGGGCGGTAAATTCTGGTGATGAGTTTGCGATAGGTGAGGGCATTAGCGCCCAGCAAGGACGGCTCACCCAAAGGGTAAGCATGGATTCAGTCAGCGTGACCTTTATCTATATTCCACTTTAGCGATCATCGGAGCTCAGCTATGGCAAAAATAAAAATTGAAGGGCTTAAAGAAGTCACCAATGAGCTAAACCGCATCCGCAATCAGATGACGCCCAATATCAACAAGGCGCTTGAAGAGACGGGGCCATTTGCCAAAAAGTTAGCTGTAAATGCGATTTTCAAAAAGTATGGTTATAAATCTAGGGACTACATTGATGAGAGAGTAACAGTCAGTGTTCATCCTCATGATTTAAATGTATTTATATCAGCTCGTTATGAAGCTAGTTCATTGTCACGCTTTGGCTTGAAAATGAATAAAGGCTTTATGGTCAACACCATAAGAACGCAAAAGATATGGTTTAAAGGCGCCTTTACTATCATCGGCAAAAATGGCAACACGGTGATGTTCACTCGTAAACGCGGCGATAACTCTTGGCGTTTTCTTGATAAAGATAGAGCGGAAGAAGCAGGTACAGCAATTCCTAAACCCAAATACGGCCCTTCAGTCGCGGGTAGTTTTAAAAGTGTGTTACCAGACATTGAAGCGCCAATTATTAAGCATCTACGCGAACGCTACGGCCACCACGCTAGCCGTTAACTAAGAGACAACCCCAATGATCCAAGCAATCTTAGACCGCCTCGCGCTGGTTGACGGCGCAACTGTACGTGAAGGTTTTTATGTGCAGTCCATTGCCAAAGAAAGAAAGTTCATCTTTTTGCAGCCTTATACCGATGCCTTTGACGCTAAAAATGGCATTGATAAATATAAGGATGATCTGGTGCTGCAAGTGGTTGCTGGCGTAAAGCTCGCTAAAAATCCGCAACCAACCAGTGAGCTAATCAACCTCGTTCGCGCTATTCGTGAAGCCTTCTATAAAGATGAACGCTTTACAGAGAAACCTAGCTGGTTGCCCTCGGTGATTAGCTTTAAAGAGTCAGAGCCCTGCAAGTACATCATGCCCGAAGCCCATGAAGAACACGGCCTAGCGGTGTTCACCTTATCCCTTGTTAATACCGTTAAATTTGGAGACTCACTATGAGTGAAATAGTAACCGAAAGTTACATCGGCTCAGCGATCGTCTATATCGATGGCCGTGACTGTGGCAACGTGAGCGGCGTAAAGCTCGCTATCGAACAAGAAACCAAATCCTTGCCCAATTACCGTGGTGGCGGAGGTTATGCCGATGAAGTCACGTTGATTAAATCCGTAAAATTAAGTGCGACCTTTTACGATTTTAACAACGAGAACTTAGCGCTAGCTATGCGCGGTAAGATTGATGTATTAACTGCAACACCCGTCGCAGATGAAGAAATTATCGCTGTGCTCGATGGCTTAGCGCAAACCGCAAAAATGATTGATACCAGTATCGCCCCTGTTGTTAAAAATGAAGCGGGTGATGTGACTTATGTACTTGATGAAGATTATGTTGTCAGTGCCGCAGGTATCCGCGCGTTATCGACTGGCGCCATTACAGCAGGCCAAACATTAACCATTGGCTACACCAGCCAAGCGGGTAATGCGTTGCAGGCATTAACGGAATCAGGCAAAACGGTCAGTGTGGTTGTTGACGGTATTAACGACTCAACCGGTAAACCGTGGATGCTGAAGTTTTATAAGTGGAAGCCCACACCCACATCAGGCTTAGACTTGATCGGTACCGATTACGGTAGCTTCGATATTGAAGGTGCTGTACTCGCTGACAGCTCAATTGTTGCCACGGGTAAGTCTAAGTTCTTCGTCCGTAGCGCAGCATAAGTCGAAAGATTGTTCCCAATAGCCCACAGCATGTGATCCATGTGCTGTGGGCTTTTATTTTGGTTTGTTAATTCCTATCAATCGGTGATGCCATGAGTTTTAAAGATCAAGAAGTGAATTTAATTATTCAAGGCAAAGATCTGTTTTCTGCTGAGGCCAAAAAGTCTGAGCAAGCGTTGCAGGAGTTGGGGCGCGAAAGCGAAAAGCTCAATGAGCAACTTGATGATTTAAAACGCCAGCAAGAGGCGATTAAGGCGATCGATTCGCTTACTGAGTCTATCAATAAGGGCGAACGCGCCTATGTTGATAACGCCCAAGCGCTCGATAAGTTAAAGAAAGAGCAGAAGCAGGCTAATACTGAGGCAAAAAACCTTGAGAAATCGCAGCAAGATGCGGCTGCCTCAACGGCTAAGCTTGAAACTGAATACAGCCAAACTGCGGCGCAGTTGGCTAGCTATGATAGCCAACTTGCCTCCGCTCGCGCCGAAGTTGAGCGTTTAACCACGACTCAAAATAAAGGTGCACAGGCCAGCCAAGCACAAGCAAAGGCATTATCCGCGGCTAAAACAGATTTGCAGCAGCTTGAAGCGGTCCAAAAAAATACCGCCACCAGTGCGACCAAGTTGGCAAACGAGCTTGAGCAAGAACGTAGCGAATTAACGCGCTTAGGTACCGAAGTTGAAAAGGCTGGCCGTTATAAAGCCGAATATGCACTTAAAGTTAAAACGGCCAGCAATGAGCTAACTAACCTTGGCAGAAGCCTTGGCAGCAATAAAGCGCAATTAGATAAACAGCAAGCTGTGCTGAATAAAGCCGGTATTGATATGGGTAAGCTGGCCGATGCCAGTCAAGAATTAAAAACCAAACAAGCTGGCGCAGAAGCCGCGCTTAAAGGGGTTAACGATAAATTAGCGCAGCACGATAGGTTATTGGTTGAGTCTAAAAACTCGGCCAAGGTCGCCAATGCGCAAACTGACCTCACCACCAAGGCGGTGAGCACGCTGGCTAAGGCTTATGCGGTATTGCTGTCGGCACAGCAGGCGGTGCAAACGGTAAAAAGTGGCGTTGAAAACTACGGTGAGTTAGAAGCCGCCATTACTAAGGTTGAAAAAACCACCAACCTTGCCCGTGATACTGTGGTGAAAATGGCCGATGAGCTTAAAAACCTCAGCGAAAACGTCACCCCTACCAGCACGAATGAGCTGCTGCGCATGGCGGAAGTGGCGGGCCAGTTAGGCACTAAATCGACTGAAGATATTCTCAGCTTGGTGGCTGCGGCTGATGCGTTGGGGTTATCAACCAACTTAGCCGGCGATGAAGCGGCAACCATGCTGGCCAGAATTTTAGGGATGACTCAAGAAGGTATCCCTGAGATCCATAATTTATCCTCGGCTGTGGTAGCGCTTGGTAACGACTTTGCGATTACCGAAGCTGATATTGTGCAGATGACCAAGGAGATTGTTTCTGGTACCCGTGAAATTAACTTGGGTTCTGCTGCGGCTGCGGCATTTGGTACTACGCTGGCAGAGTTAGGCCAACCAGCTGAACGTTCGCGAACGGCTATGCAACGCCTTGGCGCTGAGATTAACGAAGCGAGCAAAAAAGGCGGCGATTCACTTGAGCGATTAACTAAGATTACCGGGCTAACTGCTAAGCAGATTGAGCAAGATCTCGGTGACGCGCCTGAAAAGGTATTGGTTAAATTCCTTGAAGGCTTACAAAAGGTTAAGGCCGAAGGCGGATTAGTCTCTGATGCCCTTAAATCGATGGGCATTGATGGCACTGAGGCTACAGGCGTTCTCAGTGTATTAGCGGATGGTACAGATCGTTTAAAAGTTGCATTAGAGCTTAGCAATAAAGCCTATGCCGCTGGCGATTACCACATGAAGGAAGCGATTAAAGCTTACTCTACACAAGAATCAGCATTAGGTCGTCTATCTAACAAATTCCACACCCTAACTACCGATATCGGTGAAGCATTTTCGTATGATACTGATCTTGCTATTCGTGGTACAGGTGATGCCATCGATAAGGTGCGGGAGGATGTTGTTAATTTGGTAGAGAGACTACCAGAATTAGTTAGCGGTTTTGTGGAGCTCGCGAAGGCAGCCAATGATTTTGTGGAGACGTTCTCTGACGACAAGGTAGGCCTATTTGAAAAAGCATTCGATAGAATAAAGCTCGGTATTAATTCGCTGTCTTTATCATTCAAGGTGGTAACTCTTAGTGCGCAGCAAGCATTATTAGATGTCGTAAGTATTAAAAATAAAGTTGCTGAATTTGGCGGTTTAAAAATAGACACCACATTTATCGATAATCTTCGAATCAAAATGAGGGAAACCGAAAAAAGCATAGAACAAGATCATAAAGATATGGCTGCCGCTGCCGCTCGTATGGCAGGTGAATCTTCAATTGCGTATGAAAAACTGCTAGATGCATCAGATAAATATAAAGGTGCAATTAATAAATTAAGTACAGAACAGCAAGCTAGTTTAAAAAATATCATTGATAGTAATAAATATAATGCTGATTCTGAAAAAATATACCGTGATTTAACTTCGGCTATTGTACTTGCCAATCGTGAGCTTGAACTTGAGGCCGAGTTTAAAAATAACGCTGCTGAGGCCAGTAAGAAAAAGGCAGAGGCAGATAAGCAAGGTGCTGAGGCTGCGAGTGCGCTTGCCGTTAGTCAGTCAAAGATGAATACCTCTACTGAACAGTATTCTGTCACAGTGAAGGAGGCAATGGCTCGGCAAGCTGAACTAAATCAGCTACATGATAAAGGGCTTATTTCAACAGAAACATTGAATAACATGACCAAGCTGCTCAATGCATCGGTCAAGGATTACAACGTAGAAGTTGATAAAAGTAATACTAAAACCCTCACTCAAACTGATTTAACTAATGCATTTCTTATTCAGCGCAAAGCGCTACAAGCGCAGTACGAAAAGGGTTTGCTGACCGAAAAAGAACTGAATATTTCACTGCAAGAGTTAGCTGCATCACACACTAAAGCCGTTGAGCAGTCGAACAAATCCATTGCTGCGACAGGGTTGTTGTCTGATGCCCAGCTAGACTTGCAAGAAAAAATATTAAGGACCGAGAAAGAGGTTCGTGATCTTGAAGCGGCTTTAAAAGATGACAGTAAGGCCTCGGCTGAACTGACTATCATCAAGGCTAAGTTGGCTAAGGAAGAAGCCAACTTAGCTGATCTGAAGCGCGAGTCTGTTGAGCTATCCAAGATAGAGAACGCGACCTATGTTGAACTGTTGATATTGCAGCGTGACTATGAAGCGCAGCTTGAAGCATTGGATCGAAATTTCAGGGCGGGTTTATTAACTAAGCAAGAGTACGATGCTCAATCACAAATACTCAAAGGGACGTTGAGTGAAGTTAATAAAGTGGTGGGTGAAAGCAGTAAAAAGACAGATGAAAATACCGAGGCAACGAAGGAAAACACTAAGGCCACTAAGGATAATACTGCCGCTGGTATTGAAAATGCTAAAGTTATCGCGGAACAATTAAGTACGATTGATAACTTTAGGGGAAGTGCTGCCGCCACTCGTGATGTGATTGTTTCGCTGAATACCGAATATGATTACTCAAATGCCACTATCCAAGCAATGACCGAAAGGTTAGCGCAATTGGATAATCAAATTGCGGGTGCTGATCAAAAACGCGAACGACGTGAAATCAATAATGCCATTCGGATGCGTGATTGGGTCACTCAAATCGAGAGTGGCTCACTCAGCTTGCAAGAGCTAGGTGAACTTGCTGATCTCGCTAATAACTCTGTTGTAAGGCTTTCTGACAATCAGCTTGTTCCGCTCAACAAAGCGATCGATGAAGCCCGTTCACGCTTTAGAGAATTGGCCGATGAAATTAATAAAACCACAATGGATATTCAAGACCGGCTCGATACCGCTTTGGGCAACCAGAAGGATATTGCTGAGCGTAAATTTGCTAATGAGCTAAAGGAAGTGAACGATTTAATCACCACAGCTCAAGCATACGGTGATAGTCAGCTCATCAATAAACTGCAAAAAAGTCTTAGTGATCTTAAGCAGGCACAAGACTTAGAACGTAAGGCCCTGCAGGCCCAGCAAGCAACCGATAAGCAAAGCGCTGCCGAGGCGAAGAAGCAAGCCGAAGCCAGTGCCGCGACTGCTAAAACTACCGCTCAAAATCAAGCAACCGCTACCGTTAACACGCAAGCCAATACCCAAACCAGCACGCAATCTGTCGCTAACACTTCAGATATGCAAGTGCTGCAACTGCAGGTTGGCAATAGCACCTTTAATGCCCAAATGAAGCGCAGCTTAGTGACTGAATTATTAGCCGAAGTTAAACGCCTGCAATCTGTTGGCGGTTAGCCAATCCTGTTATTCGCCCCAATTAATCAAAGGTCCCTATGACAACCATCGATAGCATCGATATCGCGGTGGATTTGCTGTGGCTAAACCGCGACAACACACCCCGCGTGGCGGCCAATATGAAGCGCGCCTTAAACGGTGCGCCATTGGTGCAGCAAACCATTATCCCAGCCGGTATTGCCATGGAGTTAGGCACCAAATCGGGATGGATGCTGCGCACTGAGTTTGAACAACTAAAAGCCCATGCCGCCACCACATTAGCTGCCTTCACGTTGGCCTATGAAGGCACCAGTTATAACGTGGTTTGGGATAACACTGCAGGCTCGCCCACAACGGGTGAGGATTTATTTGACGAAGTTGGCGGGTTTGAAAAGCTCACTAACGTGGTTCTTAAGTTTCTGACTTTATAGGCTATCTATGGAAATCTCTCGCGCTGATTTAAAAGTATTCAAACCAGAGCAATTGGGCTCAAGCGATGATGCGGGTGGACAACGTACCAAGCTGGCGGTTGAGTCTGGCAAGCTAAACGAACTGTTTCGCGCTATTTCTGACATAGATCACGCGCAATCAGCGGTTGATATTGTGAAGTGTTACCCTGCACTCGATACCCCTGATACATCGATTTTGCTCGATGGTCATGTGTTCATTAGCCAAAAGCCAACCGATGATCTAGTCAGTTTATTGATCGCAGAGGCAGCCACATTAGACGATGCTGACCGCATGACAGATATGGTTGAGATTCTGGAATCATCTGTTCGTGCTGGCCAGTTGATCCGCAATCGACTGATTGGCTTTCTTGAAGGGCAAGACACCTTTCCTAAGTCGTATCTGCAATCTAGTTATATGTTTAATGGGACTGAGTATTGGTCGAACGTCACATTACTGCAGGGACAAACCGTTGTTATTTCTGTTGAGTACCCTGGTGCCGAAAGTGCTCTTTATCCACGGTTTGAGCATTTCTGCCAAATTCAAGAAACGGTTACTGGCGGTCCCACAGGCATAGTGAAGTTTAAGCCTGCCATTCCGTTTATCACTCCTAATTACGATATAACAATCAACGGTGAGTCAGGCTGTACCAAGTTGCGTTACACCAGTGATAACGATGGAATTAAATATCATGGCGTAACCAAACTTACTGCGGCCTCAACAACCAACACTTTGGCTGTTGAATCGACTCAAACTGAATTGCTACCAAAAGTAAAAACGGTTAATCCACTGACAGGTAAAAGTATTGTTGAGAGTGGTAATGGTGATGTGCCCAGTACCGTTATCAAAAACAATGTTTCACAGCCTTATATTTACGGTCAATTTACCTATATTTTTGAAGTGCCTGATATTTTAAATAATGACTTTGTTAATGAGGTTTTGGGTTTTAAGCCAAGAATAACGGCGGCAAATTTTTCCTATTGGAATATCAGCATTACAGGGACAACTATCACAGCTAATACATCTGGCCTTATGCCTGGTCTAGACTCGCTGACAATTGAATATATCTCCGCTGCAAAATATGGCTTGTATGGCAGCGCAAGCGTATTCCCTGATTTTAAAAAGATATCACTTGGTACCACTAAAATGGTGCTGACATTCTTAAACTCTGCCCATGGCAGCGTCAGCATGATAGAAACGTCTAGCGGTAACTTCGTCAGTGGTGGTGTGCGTTTGGCACAGCTTGATTACCATACTGGCGCAGTAACTAAGTTCCTTGATGCCCGTGGTGACTTCACTGTGCATTATGACTGTTTGATTGAGGAGTCGACTTCCTCTGCCAATACCGTCAGCTTTGCACTCGCCACCGACAGCCCTATTTATGACACCTTTTATGTCACCATTAGCAACGCTGCAGGTGACACCCTGCTATCGGGCTCAAGTGACAACTCAGGTGTGATCACCGGCTTAGGTATTACTGGCAATATCACAGATGCAAATGTGCAGCTTACTTTTAGCCAAGCCGTGGACTTAACCACGCTACGCTATGACATTAGTGAGACTGTCACACTTTCACCACCACCCGAGTTATACGGCCTTAATCCATTGCGGATTAAGAACGGCGGGGTGGTGAATGCATTCACCGCATGGAACACGATTTCGGTGCAACAGACTGAAATACAGGTATTGAGCAGCCCAGCGCCAGCCCAAACCTATAACGCTCGCGCCAATGCACGCTTTGTTGATATTACCGATGCTGAGGGTAAATCACTTTGGACGCTGGCCAATAACCATTACACATGGGTTAAGGCGACAGGTGTTGTCACTCTCAATAGCGATTTTACGGGCTTTACCGCGCCATTCATTCTCACCGATACCATTGGCGAAATTGCGCTAGTAACAGACGTACAAGAGCAAGCCTTAATCCTTGCTTCCCCTCTGAGTCAAAGCTATCCCATTGGTGCCAATGTATCGAGTGTGCAAAATTTGGGAGACTTACAGGCCCGTATCGGCACTGTGCGGGATATGACGGCATGGGCTAACAATTGGGACCTAGATGGTTCACCCGCCACAGGCAACATGAATACCGTTGATTTCCCCATCGAGGTTCGTAACGACACTGCAGTAAACGAGGACTGGGTATTGATCTTCACCAGTGCAACCGCATTCCGCTGTGTTGGTCGTCGCCTCGGTCAAATTGCGACTGGCGACACACTTAATGACTTTGCACCTGTCAACCCGCTAACCCTGCAGCCGTACTTCATTATTCGTTCTGGCGCATTTGGTGGTGGCTGGCAAGCGGGCGAGGCCATTCGTTTTATGAGTTATGCCGCAAGTAAACCCGTCATGCTATTGCGCACAGTGCAAAGCGGTCACAGTCAAATCACCACCGACCGCGCCGTGCTCGCGTTCCGTGGCAATGAATCTTAATAGGGGTATGCAATGGGATTACCAGTAACTGTTTATCGATGGGATGATGCGGGGGCACCGCAATTAACAACTTCGCGCAAGCCGTCTGAGATCATCAATATTCTTAATAAATGCTTAGTTGATGGTTATGGGAGTAAATTGCCACTAGGTTGGACCAAAGAGTTTGAAGATGTTGTGAATCAAAAAGTGGCATTTAGGAACTCACCAACTGCAGGTAGTGGTGGTTTTGTAAGATTTGCCAGTTTGGGTGGGAGTGATGCTGCTGCAACATTTATGACAATTCGTGCAGGTATGTCAATGAGTGATATTGATACTTTTTTTAAGGAAACATCATATCAACGTGGAATTACTGTCAGCGCATTTACTTCGATACACTGGTTTTTAATTGGTACATCTAGTGCATTCTATTTCATGCTCTCAAATTCGACATATACCTTATTAGCACAAAATGGTTACTCATTAGAAAGGGGTTGTTTTGTTGGTGATTTCAAATCTTATTTACCCGCAGACCAGTGCACATTCATAGCACTTGGTGACTATATCAATGGTGATCAAACAAGCAACGCGGGAGGTGCGGCGTCTGCGTTTTATGGTCACTTTTATAGCGTTTATGCTATTACTCAACCTGGTGATAGTACATATCAAAGTAAGATTTATGGTGCTGATGGTAGTAACAACAGTATGAACTATGGTGTTAGATTAACATGTATGTGTATTAGTAATTCATCATATACACAAAGTCTTAACAATATGGGTTTATATGCGAGTGCGCATTTAGCGGTATCGTCCCAAAGCTCGCAAACTACGGTTGTAGATGTCGATGGTGTAAACATTAGGAATAGCGTTATAACACCCTTAGTCAGGGGAGAATTACCGGGGATTAAAGTTGAATTAATGCAACGATATAATAATCAATCGTGGCCTAAAATTGAATTGATAGATGGTAAAAATCATTGGTTATTGAGAGCAGCATTTTATACTGCTGGTGTGTGGATAAATATGGAGGAATGGTAGCATGATGCTGATAACACATGTAAAAAGTGATATGTCGCCATTCAACATTGCACAACTTGTATTAGATTTAGATCCACTTGCTGAAAGGTATATCGTTGCAAATCGTTGGTCTGGGGAGGTTTTAGTAAACCAACGTATTGATAAAAATACAACGTTATGTCCATTAAAATATGCAACAAAAAATGATTTATTTGTTGTTATTTTTGATGATGATAACGACTATAATGCTGCAATTGCAGATGGTGTAAAACTTGAAATAGTTGAAGCAATCGCGGCGGGTTTATGACCAGTGTCATTTTGCGATTTACCAAGCCTTGGCAAAACTATACATCACCCGTCAGACTTAGGTTTGTTGACACACCCATTGTTGTTGATAATTCATTTGGTATCGAGTGTGGATTCAGTTGGTTTACGCTCGATGTTGTCGAACAAGCGTTAATATTGGCTGAGTTCTCAAGTGATATTGAATCTAAAATTGAATCACCGTGGGATAATTACAACGCAGATGAGATTAAGTTTGATTCAATATGGTCATCTAATATTGCCAACGATTCGACCTTATCAATGGTTTGGTTATTTAATCCAGATATCAGAAATGACACCAGCGTTAATTGGTCGCTGCCTATTGACCACCAAATTACATTAAGCGTTAACTGGGTTGTGCCCGATGAGCATCAAATACAATCATCAATTAACTGGCTGAATATTGCCGCGCACCAGTTGCAGACTGCAGTCGTGTGGATAGACGGTCAAGACCAAGAAAGCCTATTGATTATTCAGTACCGTGGTTTTGTGGTCGATGATGAAAAGTCGATTAAATGGGGCTTCCACGAACCGCGCTGGGTATGTTCTACCAAGTATCGCCCACCCGTTGGCAAGGTCACACTTCGATTCAATGAACCATTATCTACACAACCAAACCCGATTGTTTTACGGTTCACGGCCTCACCGAACTATTGCTACTGGGACGATGGCGGCGGCCTCATTGATGCTAACCCACCATTACCCAATATCGATTTTAAAATCCCGATTGAACCACAAATCCGCAGGTACTACTTAATGCAGCCAACGATCACATGCGTGCGAGTATCAGACAGTTTACCGATTGTGATCACCAGTGTGAGCATTAGCCAAAGCCGTGGACAGTGGGCGAGGTCGGTTAGCCTTGAGTTCTCAAGCCGTATCGATGCGCAGCGCGCCCATAATGAGCTGTTGTTGATCACCATCAACGGTTATGAGTTTTATGCCATTGCCGAGCAGCCAAGCGCCAGCAAAGCCTTTGGTATTGAAACCCACAGCAGCACAGGCCGATCACGCACCGCAGAGCTGTCATCGCCTTATCGTTTGCCAATCAGCTACACCAACACTGTCTTGCGTAGCCTTGGCGGTATTATTGGTGATCTGTTGCAAAACACAGGCTGGACTGCAGAGCTAAGTGGGATACCAGATTTTAGCGTACCAGCAGGCGCATTTAGCGTGGGTAATAAGTCACCGATCGACGCGATTAATGAAGCCGCAAGCCAATTGGGTTGCATGATCTTAGCGGATGATGCAGCCCGTAAATTGACTATCATCCCACGCTGGCCAACAGTGCCATGGGAAATGGCAACAGCAGTACCGGACCTAACAGTGCACGATGCCGTGATCACCAATTACAGCGAATCAGTCTCCCGCAATCCTTTGTGTGATGTAGTGTGGCTGCGGGGTGAGCAACAGGGGATTAGCGCCAAGGTGAAACGCACCGGCAGCGCTGGCAATATTCCTGCCGCTGATATTAGCGCCCAGTTGATCGTAGATAACCAAGCGGCTCGCATCGCTGGCACCAATGCACTGGCAGATACAGGCGACAAGCTCAACGTCACGCTATCCTTGCCCGTTATGGTTGATTTGCCACCCGCAACGCCTGGCATGTTGATTGGTATCCGCGAAGGTGTCGAAGTCTTTAAAGGAACGTGTGACAGTTGGAGCATCCGCGCCAGCGTCAGTGATCGCGGTGATATCGATATCGAACAATCAATTACAGTGATCCGCTCAATCGCGTAACTCTGCTAACAGCCTGCGAGGCACCATGCTTAAACAACTTCAAACAGCGTTAGTATTGCCACGGATGATCATGACAGTAGCTGCCGTAAACGCCGATGGCACTGTCACCGCCAGCAGTGCCAGCGGTCACACTATCCGCGCCATTGGCTCAGGAACGGTTGGTGATCATATCTACGTACAAGATGGCAGGGTGCTAGGGACAGCACCCGACTTGCCATTTGTGGAGATAGAGGTTTAGACATCCTTATCATGCAATCGTTTAGGAAATAACTCGGTATACACTTGCCACAGAGTATTAATATTCCTATGCCCTGTCACCTGTGCCACTTCATCAATGCTATATCCCTTCTCAAATAGCCGGCTAGCACCTTCACGTCTCAGGTCGTGATAGCGTAAATCGGTTATCCCGAGTTCATTACGTACTTCTCTAAAGCCGAACGTAACACTTCGCTCGTTATAGGGGAAAATCCTCTCATCAATCCTCGGCTGCTTTTGCAGTATCTCCCAAGCCCCACCCAGCATAGGCACCAACATGTGATTACCTGCTTTTTTGCGCGGGTCCTTACGGTCACGAACTACCACTGACTTTTGTGCTTCATCTACATCTTCCCACCTGATTCTGCATACCTCACCAATACGCATGCAACTCAGTATCGAGAAATCAAGTAAGTCTAGATAAGGGATATGTGCACCACGTTTTTTTACTCTTTCTGCTAAACTGGCTTTCAATTTTTCAATTTCAATAGATGTTGGTCTACGTGAACGCTTCCCCGATTTAGCGATCAAGTCTTGGCTATACAGTGCATCGTAAGCCTCAATAACCGAAATTTGTGAAACCTCATGCCCAAAATTTGATTTAGCGATTCGTAGCAGCCAGCGGATTGCACTCACATCAATTGCCAAAGTTGAGGCGCCAGTACCTGAAGTTTTTCTCTGCTTGCAGTGTTCAACAATATGATGTGGCTTAATCTCATCTAGCTTTACTTTTGCTATGTCACAATCAGCAATTAGTTGCAAACAAAACCTTTTTGACCGGCCAATACTGCTACTAATATTTTCATCAGCAAATGATTTTGCAATGATATCTCCTAGTGTTACGACTGCCACCTCATCTTTCTCATATCCATTTACTTCTAGATGACTAACCCTTTGCTTACCCCATGCCTCGGCAGCGGCATTTTTGGTAAAAGTACGCTGCTCTGTGTATAATACTTTGCCACTTTTCTTTACGCGAATAAGACATCGATACCGAGTTTCCCCATCTGCTTTTTCACGTTTTTGGATGCTATATGATGCCATTTTTAAGGTTCCCCAATACGCCAAGTCCAATCTATTGTGGTTCCCTATTGGTTCCCTGATCAAGTTAAAATTAGTAAAAATATGCAAAAATTAGTAGAAATATGATTTTTTAAATAAATAGTTAATTTCAATGAAACCCTTTTACACCAAGGGTTGCATGCTAAATCAGTAAATAGAAAGTTTATCACTCGTCCAATACGGCTTAGGGCTAGGTGCTAGTTAAGTGATAGTGTTCAGCACGGATAACGCCAGCCAAATCACAAAATCTCGATTAAGTGATATTGGCTATGATGCCCGTGCCACTTGAGTTTAGTCAGTGTTGAAACGGGTAAGTTTTGTCTTTGTAAGCAACTGTGAGCAGACGGGCTGATAGCAACATTTGCTCACGTTTGAGTGCTAAGAGACATACTTTTGATACAAAGTTCGTGGCTTTCTCGTGCATCAGGTTTAGCCAATGCTATCTGGGTAAAATAGCTGGCGCATAGACTTGCGCATAGATAGTGTAAAGACGTCGCTTGGGTCGCAATAAACAAGGTAATAAAGGTGGTAAGTAAGATGAGCCAAATTGATGAAACAAGTGCACCGATGACATCCGATACAACTCATTCAGACGTCACTCATGTTAAAGGCACTCATGTTGAAGACGCTGAGTTCGATATCATTCTCGTCGGCGGCGGTATGGTCGGTGCGGCGACAGCAATTGGATTAGCCCAACAGGGCTTGCAAGTGGCGGTGATTGAATCATTTGCGCCAGAGGCTTATCAAGCCGAACAGCCGTTAGATGTGCGAGTCTCGGCCATCAGTGTGGCCTCTGAAACGCTGCTTGAACGTCTTGGCGCCTTGGACTCACTGCTGAAAATGCGCAATGTGCCTTATCTTGGCTTAGAAACTTGGGAACTCGATGGTTGCATCACCCAATTCCACTGCTCGCAAATTGGTGCTAGTCATTTAGGTCATATAGTTGAAAACCGTTTAATCCAACTTGCCCTGTGGCAACAGATGGCGCAATTGGCTGGCATCACCTTATATTGCCCAGATAAAGTGGTGGCATTTGCCCGTGATAGCGACGGTGTGAGTGTGCACTTACAATCGAATAGTAAACTTAACGCTAAGTTATTGGTCGGTGCCGATGGTGCGCACTCACAGGTACGCCAATGGGCGGGGATTGGGATTTCAGGTTGGGATTACGCTCAATCGGCGATGCTGATCAATATCAGCACCGCACAGGGCCAGCAAGATGTCACTTGGCAGCAGTTTACGCCCAAAGGACCGCGTTCATTATTACCTCTTCCCGGCAATAATGCTTCGCTGGTGTGGTACGACGATGCCAACCGAATAAAACAGTTAATGCAGCTTAACAACAAACAGTTGGCCGAACAGATACGTTTGCATTTCCCTGCGCGCTTAGATGCCGATTTCACCGTTGAGAATAAAGGCAGTTTTGGCCTCACTCGTCGCCATGCCCAGCGTTACTATAGTCAGAACGTGGTGATTTTAGGGGATGCCGCCCACACCATTAATCCGCTCGCTGGCCAAGGGGTGAACCTTGGGTTTAAGGATGTTGAAGCGTTTTTGGCGGTTATCAAGGATGCATTAGCCCAAGATAATATCTGGTGGTCGAATGAAGTGCTGGCCCAATATCAGCGCAAGCGCTATCGCGATAACAAACTGATGATGACGGCGATGGATTTGTTTTATGCAGGTTTTAGTAACGATATCCTGCCGCTTAAGCTGCTGCGTAATGGCGCGTTAAAGTTGGCAAACATCAATTCTCCGATCAAAAAGACCGTTCTTAAATATGCAATGGGGCTTAATTAATCCTGTGTTGTTCTGCGTTCTGACTCAGTGCGATGACGTGGCATTTGTTGACTTGGGCTTTGAGTGCTAAAATGCCGCGTTTTTAGCAGCTATGGTCAGTTCAGTCGGCGCTTTGCGCGGCTGCCATCGACGAAATAACGATATTGAGTGTCATGAGCGAAATAAAATTAATAGTTGGTCTGGCAAACCCTGGTGCTGAATATGCGCACACTCGCCATAATGCGGGGGCTTGGTACGTACTAGAGTTGGCTCGAATTTGCGGCGTGACTTTAGTGGCCGACAGTAAGTATTTTGGCTTGACCGCTAGAGCTGTATTGCACGGAAAAGATGTCCGCTTATTGATCCCGACGACTTATATGAATTTAAGTGGTAAAGCCGTGGGTGCTTTGGCGAACTTTTTTCGTATCACACCGGAAGAGATTCTGGTCGCTCACGATGAACTCGATCTGCCGCCTGGCGTGGCCAAGTTCAAGCTCGGTGGGGGTCATGGCGGCCACAATGGTTTGAAAGATATTATTGCTAAACTGGCTAACGATAAAAATTTCTACCGTTTACGCTTAGGTATCGGTCATCCCGGTGATAAAAACCAAGTGAGTGGTTACGTACTGGGAAAAGCGCCAGCTAAAGAGCAAGAGCTTATCGACGCGGCGATAGATGAAGCCGTGCGTTCTACCGAGATTTTGTTTAAGCAAGACATGGTGAAAGCCATGAACAGATTACACTCCTTTAAAGCGGAGTAGGTTTTGCCTTTGGCGAGACTCAAGTTAATTAACTAATTAATTCAGTAATGTGCTGCCATAGGGCAGGACGACTAAACCTCGCTGATGAGTGTGACTTGTCAGCCAATAATCGAGAGAAAGGTAAGCATATGGGTTTTAAATGCGGCATTGTTGGTCTTCCTAACGTAGGTAAATCAACGCTTTTTAATGCGTTAACTAAGGCTGGCATCGAAGCGGCTAACTTCCCGTTTTGTACCATTGAACCTAACACAGGTGTTGTACCTGTGCCGGATCCACGTCTGGATGCGTTAGCTGCGATTGTGAATCCACAACGTGTGTTACCGACCACTATGGAGTTCGTAGATATCGCAGGCCTCGTGGCTGGCGCATCTAAAGGTGAAGGCTTAGGTAACAAGTTCTTAGCTAACATCCGTGAAACCGATGCTATTGGTCACGTAGTGCGTTGTTTTGATGATGACAACATTGTTCACGTTGCTAACAAGGTTGATCCAGCTGGCGATATCGAAGTCATCAACACGGAATTAGCCTTAGCTGACTTAGACAGCTTAGAGCGAGCGGTTCAACGCCAGCAGAAACGTGCTAAAGGCGGCGATAAAGACGCTAAGTTTGAAGTGGAAGTATTAGAAAAAATGCGTCCAATTCTAGACGAAGCGAAAATGCTGCGTTCAATGGAATTATCTAAAGAAGAACTGGAAGCCGTTGCTTACCTTAACTTCTTAACCTTAAAACCGACCATGTATATTGCTAACGTGGCGGAAGATGGTTTTGAGAACAACCCACACTTAGACGCTGTTCGCGCTATTGCCGCCACAGAAAACGCTATCGTTGTTGCTGTGTGTGCCGCGATTGAATCTGAACTGGCTGAGATGGAAATCTCCGATCGCGATGAGTTTATGGCAGATCTGGGTATCGAAGAGCCAGGTTTAGATCGCGTTATTCGTGCTGGTTACCAATTACTGAATCTGCAAACTTATTTCACCGCAGGCGTGAAAGAAGTGCGTGCTTGGACTGTGCCAGTAGGTGCAAGTGCTCCACAAGCGGCGGGTGTTATCCATACCGATTTTGAACGCGGCTTTATTCGTGCACAAGTCATGTCCTATGAAGATTTTATTGCCCACAAAGGTGAAGCTGGCGCGAAAGAAGCCGGTAAGTTACGTGTGGAAGGTAAAACCTATATCGTTAAAGATGGCGATGTGATGCATTTCTTGTTTAACGTATAACAAGGATTATCCAAGTAGTCAGTCTCGATAAATTAAGCTAAGTACGAGCAATAGTGTGTTATTTAGCACATCTGTTGCTCACTTTGGTGAAGTAATAGCCGAACAGCTTGGCCCAAGGGAAATAGCGAAAAAAAGCTGTTGACCTAGATACCTCGAATAAGCATAATACGCCCCGTTCCTCGCTGAGAGGGGCGCGTAATATCGAAGTGGCAATGTAGCTCAGCTGGTTAGAGCACAGCACTCATAATGCTGGGGTCGCAGGTTCAAGTCCCGCCATTGCTACCATTTTATTTAAGAAGCATATTCTTATATAAAATAGACGTCGATTTTACTCTAGCATTGATTGCTAGCATCTGTTCAAGATGTAAACATGAAGCTGTGCGGGAATGGTGAAATTGGTAGACACGCCAGATTTAGGTTCTGGTGCCGCAAGGTGTGAGAGTTCAAGTCTCTCTTCCCGTACCATTATATTTAAAATATAAGTTTGATATATGAATTTAGAAACATCTGCGATAAGCGGATGTTTGAAACAGAGTTAGTTGGGGTATCGCCAAGTGGTAAGGCACCGGGTTTTGATCTCGGCATTCCAAGGTTCGAATCCTTGTACCCCAGCCATTTTTTCTCAGTTTCCAAGTTGATTGGGGTATCGCCAAGTGGTAAGGCACCGGGTTTTGATCTCGGCATTCCAAGGTTCGAATCCTTGTACCCCAGCCATGGCAATGTAGCTCAGCTGGTTAGAGCACAGCACTCATAATGCTGGGGTCGCAGGTTCAAGTCCCGCCATTGCTACCATATTTAACTCTGTTAAAGTGATTTATCAGAGAAAAATCCAAAGCTGTTGAATAGACAATTTTGGTACATTTTGATGCGGGAATGGTGAAATTGGTAGACACGCCAGATTTAGGTTCTGGTGCCGCGAGGTGTGAGAGTTCAAGTCTCTCTTCCCGTACCATCAAAATGCAATCTTCGATAGAAGATTAAACAAGTTTATTGGGGTATCGCCAAGTGGTAAGGCACTGGGTTTTGATCTCAGCATTCCAAGGTTCGAATCCTTGTACCCCAGCCAAAAGTTAAAAAGCCTGTCTTCAGACAGGCTTTTTGCTTTCTAGCTTTTCACTATATCCTTACTATTCGTTTTCACTCTCTATCTTCTTTCGCATTATTCGCAGTTTGGTTTCTTTCGTTTTCTTCGTTTAGCATTTCCCTTTTCTATCAATGTCCTTGCTATAGCTGGCTTGAATTTCTGTCGTTTGTTTTTATCTAGCCGTTTATAGAGCGGCTCAATAATGATGTATTGGATTTTAAGTCGTCAGCAAGCTGAATAAGCCTTATCCGTTTAGTTCTGGGATGCAGAGCGTCGAGTGAGGCTTAGAGTTAGCAGGCACAACTAATCTATGAGTGAGTATAAGAGTCAACATAAGCACCAGCATAATAGCAGGCATAAGAAGCAGGGCTTGAATCAGGATATCGAAGAAGGGGAGTTTGCACTGCTATATAACGACAGTGAATACCACAGTGCCAGTTGATTAGGCACTGTGGTGAGCTGTGTTATTGCTTTTTGACTTCTGGCACGACAGGCAGCGATTTTATTTCCGCTGGAACTGCTGGCATTGCTGGTGTGGCTACTTTTACTGCCGCATCAGTGATAGTTGCTGGCAATACAGCATGCTCAGTGACAGCACTTTGAACCGCGTTAACCTCACCCGTGGCAACCGCTTTGACGGCATTAGGCACAGCTAACTGTTGCTGCACTTGGTTCGCGCCCGCATCTAAGGCTTTTTGTTGTAACTTCTGTGGATCGGTATAGTCGGCTAATTCCTTCGGCCAGCTTGGGACTAGCTTTTCTGTCTGATTACTGAATTGCTCAGAGATCACTAAGGGCGCGCCGCCCTTCATTAGCATCACTGCCATTTGGTTGGTGTCTGAGTTCCACACTAGACCCGCTTTTTCTGCCATCTCAGGTACAGGAGTATAAGTTGACACTAAATAGATAAGTGGACCTTCCTGCTGGATCTTATCGGCCGTTTTAAGCAGCGACAGAGTAGTATCGTAATTTTTACCCAGCAATTCCTGCATACGGTTTTTGATGAGTGGCTGTTCGAATAAGCCGACATCATTTGGATCTAAACCGACAAGGGGTTTGAGCAGGGCCCACATTAGTTGACCTTGGGGTGACATTAATAAGAGTGGAGCAACACAGGCGTTGAGCATTAACGCGAGCCACAGAATATGCAGGCAGCGCATTTTTTTGAGCAGAGATGTACTCAAGATGATATTTCCTTGGGAGTACCAGCAAGTCGCCGGCGGCGGATTGTAGCCGATTGTAATGAGGTAAACGAGAGGGGGCCTAAAGTAAATTTTATGCCAAAAAGTTAGCGTGAATGTTGGATTTTATCCCTATGAATCCAATGAGTATTTACAGATGATACCGTAAATGACTTGCTGCTAATATAATCAAAGATAATGGCTTTTGAGTGTTAAATGCAGATTTGTCTTTAAGCGGTTTATTTTTCAGTCTTATTCTTCAATCCTATATTTCAGCTTCTTTTGCAGTATTGAATATGTAAAGTTTGTAAACTTTGTTCTATTTGATAATCGATCTCATTTAATCTCGCACATTAAATTAGTTTAATGCAGCTCATTTCAGTCTTAGGCTGCATAGGGAAAGCCGATTCTGGAGGCATTTCTCTTCGGGTTGCTTTTGAGAGTGCACCATTGAAATTAAGAGTCAGTAAGTCGTCTTTGTCCTTTGCTCGAATTATCCATGTATATGTGTCTATGGCGTTGTTGTTGCTGATGTTGTTTTTTGCGGTGACAGGCATAACGTTAAATCACCCTAATTGGTTTTCTCAAGCGGATCAGGAACCTAAACGGGAACAAGTGCCCATCCCTGCCTATTTATTACCCGTCGATACACAAGATGCCCAGTGGCGCTTGGCAACGGGCCATTGGCTGAAAAGTGAATGGGCTATGGATATGGCCACTGCCGACATAGATGAAGACGAAATTAGCTTAGTCAGCAAAGGGCCCGGCACTTACCGCAGCCTGACGTTGGACCTGCTCGACGGCCAAGCCTATGTCGAAACCTTAGAGTACGGTGTCGTAGCCGTAGTGAATGATTTGCACAAGGGGCGCAACACAGGCACTGCATGGGCTTGGATACTCGATCTTAGCGCCGTGCTGATTATTTTATTTTCGCTTACTGGGGCTTACTTATTATTGCCTCAAACCAAGCGCCTCAAAAAGTCATTGTTATACATGGTACTTGTCAGCGGTAGTTGCGGACTTGTGTATGTTTATTTCGTTCCATAAGGAGTGTAGACCGAGTATGCGTCATCTTATTCGTACCATTGCGGTGAGTGCTTTGTTTGTGAGTTCTGCTGCATTTGCGGCGCCACAAATGACTGTTGATTTAACTTTACCTGAAATTACCGAAGGCCAATATCACAGACCCTATGTGGCCGTGTGGGTTGAAAATACCCAAGGGCAACCGGTAAAAACCTTAAGCCTTTGGGTTTGGGATGAAGGCCATAAATGGCTTAAAGACATCCGTCGTTGGTGGCGTAAAGCGGGTCGTGACGATATGAGTTTTGTTGATGGTATTGCATCAGCCACACGTCCTGCGGGTCATTACAAAATCGATTGGGATTTAAAAGATGAAGCGGGAAAAGCGCTCGAGCCTGCTCGTTACACTGTGTTTATAGAAGTGGTGCGTGAGCATGGCGGTCGCGATCTCGTGCGACAAAACATCGATTTAGCTGCGGGGGACTTCTCAGTGCAGTTACCCGCCACCACCGAAACTGGCGTTATCGACATACGCTTAAGCGGCATGGCTCGCTGAGCCTGCTACTGAATATATTGCCCGTACATTACTCGTTAAACTTAAGGAAAAGGCATGAAATTACGTCTTATTGCATTACTTAGCACACTTTGTATTAGCCCGTTGGCAAGCAGCCACGATAGATGGATTTTACCTAGCCACTTTAACGTTTCGGCCGAAAGCCAAGAAGCCGTGTGGATCACCTCTGATGTGTCTGCCAGCAATCAAGTGTTTATGATGGATAAACCTTTTAGCGCCAGTGACGTACGTGTGTTACTGCCTAATGGCGACTTAAGTTCTCCAAGCTCAAGTTATACCGGCGGCCGTAAATCGGTATTTGATGTGCAGTTAATGCAAGATGGCACCTATAAGTTCGAGAAAGAAGTCACGCCGCGTTATTTCTCCCGCTATAAAGTGAAAGGCAAAGAAGGCTTTGTCCGCAGTCGTTTAGATAAAAAAGCGACCGCCGCTGTCATGCCAAAGGGCGCCTCTGAATTAGAAGGTTCTTTAAATGTGTCGCGGGTGGAAACCTACGTAACCCGAAATAAGCCAACGGATAAGGTTTTGGCTCCTAAGGGCGAGTACTTGGAACTAGTCCCTGTAACCCATCCTGCTGATATCGTTGAAAACGAACCTGCAATACTGCAGTTTGTTTATGATGGTAAACCCGTTGCAGGAGTGAGTGTTGCGATTATGAAAGACGGCAGCCTATACCGAAACAAGCCTGAAGAAATCGCTTTAACCTCAGATAAAGACGGTAAAGTGGCCATGACCTTGCCTGCGGCGGGACGTTATCTTTTGCATGCATCTATTGAACGTCCAAGCTCAGACACATCCCTTGCCGATAAAACCGTCAGTGAGATTTTCCTTACGTTTGAAGCTGGGCTTGAATAGGATTCAGTCTTCCGCTCAAGTGAGTAAGCGTTATAAGTGACTGAGTGTTAAAAATGATTTAGCGTTTATAAATGACGTAGCGTTCACCGTTAAATGCCCACAACCTCTACGGCGAGTGGGCATTTTTATATTCAAAACCCTTTATCTATACGGCTATTAATCAATGCAGCCACTATGATTCTATTTGGCTCGCGGATTTAGATTTCATTGCTGGTAACTCTGCTTAAGGTTGGGTAAGCTGCGTCAATGCATTGTTCTTGATGCATCAAAGGCGCATAACGATTAGAATAGCGCAATTCCACCCTCATTTGACTGTGTTGACCTTAGCGTTGGCACGGGTTGCTTTTGTTTTAAAGGAGACGAAAGAAGTTATGACTAAGGTTCCTATGACAGTTGTCGGTGCAGAACAGCTGCGTAAAGAGTTAGATATTCTCAAGTTTGACCGTCGCCCTAAGATCACTGAAGCGATTGCCTCTGCGAGAGAGCTAGGCGACCTGAAAGAAAACGCGGAATACCATGCGGCTCGTGAAGACCAAGGTATTTGTGAAGCACGTATCCGTGATATTGAAGGTAAGTTATCTAACGCGCAAATTATCGACGTCACTAAGATGGTGAACAACGGTCGTATTATTTTTGGCGCCACTGTGACTATTTTAAATCTCGATACCGACGTTGAAGTGACTTATCGCATAGTCGGCGATGATGAAGCGAATATTAAAGAAAACCTGATTTCAGTGAACTCACCGATAGCCCGTGGCTTAGTGGGTAAAAATGAAGGTGATGAAGTGTCGATTACCACGCCAGGTGGCATGACAGATTACGAAATCATCTCAGTACAGTATTTATAATCAGCGAATCGATTTAGCTATCGAGTCTGCTAAATCGTACCGAGAGTGTGATTCTCACTCGTTCTAAAACCGCCCTAGGGCGGTTTTTTGTTATTTGCTCATTGAGTTTGTATACGTGTCTAGGATTTGTGTTTTGCTTTCGAATTTAAGGTTTAGCCAAGGATGGAGAAGGCGCTTCAGGGTTGAACTCGAAAGATGGATAAAGATTAATTTGTCTCTTGGTGCACTTTTACTTAAGCTGCAACTCTAGAGCTTCATCAGAAAGTTTTATCAGAATTAACTCAGTATTGTGTAATTGATTTAGCGCGAGTTTCGCTTTATAAACCCACAGTTATGTAGCAAAAACTAAGTATGACTGGGTTTATCTTTCGTTTTATAAGAGGGCACGCTTTGGTAAAACATTGGCGTACAGGATTGATGTTAGTTTGCGTGGCGATCATGTTGATCGCGCACTCGGCTAGCTATACGCCAAAAACCTCAGTACAACGCAGTGATGCCACTCGTCATTATGTTCAGAAACACACAGCTCTGAAGCAAACGGCTCAGATACACACTGTGGGACTTGATAGCTCGACTCCCGATGCACAGCCAAGCGCTGAGCCTCAAAGCTTGTCCGATGCCGATGCTATCACCCAAGACAATGCACTGCTCAATGCCCAATCTAATATACAGTCTGATGCGCAAACCGTTGAAAGTTGCGGCTCATTGCATACTCATGATGCCAATCGCATCAATTCAGACTCAGCATCCCAGCCAGCACCTTGTCCAAGCTCCGATTACGTGAGTCATTCGGACGACTTAAATTTTGCCCCAATAAATTCGCCGCGCTTTATCAGTCTTGCCCAGCACGATGTGCGTGAGGTGAAACCGGTATATCTACTCGCGTTAGACTTCACCGCCGAACCGACACCCAATGTCGTTGAACCGACCGATCTGGATATCGCATCAGATTGGACGCTTTCAGCTGTATCTTCCCCCGCCCGAATTTCGGGTTGGAAAGTCTCAAATCTTCAATATCGATTTAGCCAACAAGCCGCTTAACCCACCTATTTAGGTGTGCTATCTACTGGAGTCTGCTCCCGTAGAACTTGCATGCCATTGTATTTTTGTTCTCACCGAAACCATCTCTATCGCGGCTACATTCGCTGTGATGACTTGAGTCTAACTGGCTAGATTTGCTGGTGCTCAATGATAGGTTTCGGACTGATATCAATATGTTCGCTTAGCTTTTGACTTAAAAGTTAGGTGATAAATAGCGAGTTAATCCCATGGAAAGAAAACCCAATAAACGGCTGCTAAATCACTATTCAGCTTGGAAATATATAGTTCTTATCGTCACCATCATAGTGATGTTATTCAGTGCCTTGCCAACATTTTATGGTGAGAATGCCGCGGTGCAAGTGGGCGCGAAGGCGGGGTTAACACTCACGCCCGTAGCCCTTAGAGATAAGCTGCAAGCTGAAGGCGTGACGGTAAAACGCATCGACCAAAAGAATGGCGAAACCCTGATTGTCCTCGATGCGGATAACCAACAAACCTTAGTCAAAACCTTGGTTTCGTCTATGGTGACAGAGCCAAAAGAGTTGACCTTATCCCTTGCCAGTGCCGCGCCGAGTTGGTTGCAAAACTTAGGTTTTCAGCCGATTAAACTAGGGCTCGACTTACGTGGTGGGGTGCAGTTTCTACTCGATGTGGATGTTGACCCTGTGTACCAAACTCAGGGTGAGGCGTTAGTTGATTCGCTACGCCAATTCATCCGTGAGCAGAAGATCCGTGGCGCCAGCGTCTATTTGGATCAAACTAACCAGTTAAACCTGACGCTGCCCGATAATGACGCCCGCGCTGCCGTGCGTCAGATGATGAAACAGTCCTATCCAAATTGGCAATTATCCAATACCGATGGCGCGGGTTTACAGATTAAGTTGAGCCAAGAGGAACAAACTAAACTGCGTAATTTGACTGTGCAGCAAAACTTGCAAGTTATGCGCAGTCGTATTGAAGAACTTGGCATCACAGAAGCCTTAGTACAGCGCCAAGGCGATCATCGAATTCGGATTGAGTTGCCTGGCGTGCAAGATCCTGCAGCCGCGAAAAACGTCATTGGTGCTACAGCGAGTCTGGCTTTCTTTGAGGTGAAAGAGTCAGGTTCTGTGAATGCCATGGTGCTTAACGACAAGTCGGGTAAGCCTATTTATGTGAGCCGCACGCCTGTGCTGGGTGGCGATCACATTGTCGATGCCAGAGCGAGTTTAGGTGAGATGGGCATGGCCGAGGTGAACATTAACCTCGACCGTGTCGGCGGGCAGAAAATGTCTGAGTTTTCCCGTACCAATATTGGCAAACCTATGGCGACGTCTTACAGCGAATACAGCCGCGATGAACAAGGTAAGGCTAAGCAAACTCAAGAGATTATCAGCGTTGCGACCATTCAATCCCAGCTTGGAGACCGTTTCCGCATCACTGGTGCGGGCACCTATCAAGAAGCGCAGCAATTAGCCCTGTTACTGAGAGCGGGCTCTATGACGGCGCCAGTAACGATTGTAGAAGAGCGCACTATTGGCCCGACGTTAGGCGCTGAAAACATTGAAAACGGTTTTGCTGCGCTTGGTCTAGGTATGGGTATTACCTTGTTGTTCATGGCGCTTTGGTATCGTCGTCTCGGTTGGGTGGCGAATATCGCGCTGATCTCTAACATGGTGATCTTGTTTGGCCTACTGGCGCTTATCCCTGGTGCTGTGCTGACCTTACCCGGTATTGCTGGCCTAGTGTTAACCGTGGGTATGGCTGTCGATACCAACGTGCTGATTTTTGAGCGAATAAAAGATAAGTTAAAAGAAGGTCGCAGTTTTGCGCTGGCAATTGATACAGGGTTTGATAGTGCGTTTTCGACCATTTTCGACGCTAACTTCACCACTATGATCACGGCTGTCGTGCTGTATTCCATCGGTAATGGCCCAATTCAAGGTTTCGCCTTGACCTTAGGTCTAGGTCTGTTGACCAGCATGTTTACCGGTATCTTTGCTTCAAGAGCCTTGATTAACTTAGTTTACGGACGTGATGTTAGTCGTCATGTGAGGGTATAACCATGAAAAATATCAATCTAACAAAATGGCGTTATGTCTCCAGTGCTATCTCAATTTTATTGATGATAACGTCATTAGCCATCATAGGTGTAAAGGGTTTTAACTGGGGATTAGACTTTACCGGTGGTGTGGTGACTGAAGTTCAGCTCGATAGAAAAATCACCAGCAGTGAGTTACAACCTTTGCTTAACGCTGCCTATCAGCAGGAGGTCTCTGTGATCTCGGCCAGTGAGCCGGGCCGTTGGGTATTACGCTATGGTGATATAAAGAGTGCTGATACTGAGCAAAGCAATGTCGATATTCAGCAGGCATTAGCGCCACTTAACTCTGAAGTGCAAGTCCTTAACAGCAGCGTTGTTGGGCCGCAGATTGGTCAAGAACTGGCGGAGCAGGGTGGGTTAGCGCTGTTAGTCGCTATGCTGTGTATTTTAGGCTATTTAAGTTATCGCTTCGAGTGGCGACTCGCATCGGGCGCTTTGTTTGCGCTGGTACACGACGTTGTGTTCGTACTTGCGTTTTTTGCGCTGACGCAGATGGAGTTTAATTTAACGGTACTGGCGGCTGTGCTGGCGATTTTAGGCTATTCGTTAAATGACTCGATCATCATTGCCGACCGTATTCGTGAATTATTGATTGCTAAGCCAAAGCTTGCGATTCAAGAAATTAATAACCAAGCGATTGTGGCGACATTCTCCCGTACTATGGTGACGTCAGGGACAACCTTAATGACGGTCGGTGCGCTGTGGAGCATGGGCGGCGGGCCGCTGGAAGGATTCTCGATTGCGATGTTTATCGGTATTTTAACCGGTACATTCTCATCGATTTCTGTTGGCACCTCATTGCCTGAGTTGTTAGGTTTAACGCCTGAGCATTATAAGGAACAAGTGATTTCTGATACGCCTTAGTGCTTTATTTTAATTTATAGCAAAAACAAAGAGGCCACTCAATTGAGTGGCCTCTTTGTTAACACAATAAAAATCAAGAAAAATTACTTTGCCTTTGGCAAAGCAATCTTCATTTCTGGTGATTGACGATAAATCACCAGAATATGACCAATAAGTTGCACTTTTGCGGATTGAGTTTCACGTACTATGGCATCAACGATGGCATTTTTTAGCTCTCTGTCAGCAGAGGCTACTTTCACTTTAATCAATTCATGATAAGCGAGTGCGCTTTCAATTTCAGCGAGTACACCTTCAGTCAATCCATTGGCACCAAGCAGCACCACTGGCTTTAGCGGATGCGCTAGACCTTTTAAATGCTGTTTTTGTTTGGTTGTTAAGTTCATTTCTACCAACTTTTGCTGAGTTACTGTTGAAAAACGGCTATTCTACCCTTATATAGCCTTTGTGTAACTCTCAATTGTTGCGGATTTTAAATGTCAGGTATAAAACGTACGGCCAGTTCTAATCGCTGGATGCTAGAACACTTTGATGATCACTATGTCAAACTCGCTCAAAAAATGGGCTTGCGATCTCGCGCTGCGTTTAAGCTTGAGGAGATCCAGCAAAAGGATCAATTGATTCGCCCAGGCATGACTGTGGTTGATCTCGGTGCTGCTCCAGGAGGTTGGTCTCAAGTGGCAGTTAAATTAGCGGGAGATAGAGGTAAAGTCATCGCCTGTGACATTTTGCCTATGGATCCCATCGTCGGGGTAGATTTTTTGCAAGGGGATTTTCGTGAAGATAAAGTCCTTCAAGCATTACTTACTCGCGTCGGTGATGCTAAGGTTGACGTTGTGTTGTCTGATATGGCGCCCAACATGAGTGGTTCAGATAGTGTTGATCAACCCCGTGCCATGTATTTAGTGGAGTTGGCGTTAGATATGTGCCATCAAGTATTGGCTCCTAATGGCTGTTTTGCGGTAAAAGTCTTTCAGGGGGAGGGCTTTGACGAATACATGAAAGCGGTAAAAGCAGTGTTTAAAGTCGTTAAAACACGTAAACCAGACTCTTCACGGGCGCGTTCCCGTGAAGTCTATCTTGTGGCGACTGGGTACAAGTTGTAGTAACCTAGCGTTAATAATCGCAAGACTTAATGAGGTCTAGTAATTTGAGTGACATGGCAAAAAATCTAATACTCTGGGTTGTCATCGCCGTTGTGCTGATGTCAGTGTTTCAGGGTTACTCCCCCTCTTCTTCGTCATCGCAGAAGATGGATTATTCTACCTTCTTAGATAATGTCCGTGATGGGCAGGTCGCAACTGTTGAAGTTAAAAGCGACCAACGTACTATTGAAGGTGCTAAGCGAACGGGTGAAAAGTTCACGACTATCATGCCGTTATATGACCAAGATTTAATTAATGATCTTGATCGTAAGGGCATCACCATGAAGGGCCAAGAAGCCGAAGAATCTGGGTTCCTAACCCAAATCTTCATCTCTTGGTTCCCTATGTTATTGCTTATCGGGGTATGGATTTTCTTCATGCGCCAGATGCAAGGCGGCGGTGGCAAAGGCGCTATGTCCTTTGGTAAGAGCAAAGCCAAGCTGATGAGCGAAGATCAGATTAAAACGACGTTTGCCGATGTTGCTGGTTGTGACGAAGCAAAAGAAGAAGTCAAAGAGTTAGTTGATTATCTGCGTGACCCAACTAAATTCCAAAAATTGGGCGGCCGTATTCCAACGGGCGTGTTGATGGTGGGTCCTCCAGGTACAGGTAAAACCTTGCTGGCGAAAGCCATTGCGGGAGAATCTAAAGTACCTTTCTTCACTATCTCGGGTTCTGATTTCGTTGAAATGTTCGTTGGTGTTGGTGCATCCCGTGTGCGTGACATGTTCGAACAGGCGAAAAAGTCTGCGCCCTGTATCATCTTTATCGATGAAATCGATGCGGTCGGTCGTCAACGCGGCGCGGGTTTAGGTGGTGGTCATGATGAACGTGAGCAAACACTGAACCAAATGCTGGTTGAGATGGACGGCTTCGAAGGTAATGAAGGCGTTATCGTTATCGCGGCAACTAACCGTCCAGACGTACTCGATTCTGCACTGCTGCGTCCAGGTCGTTTTGACCGTCAAGTGGTCGTTGGCTTACCAGACGTGCGTGGTCGTGAGCAGATTTTGAAAGTGCATATGCGTAAAGTACCGCTTTCTGAAGATGTGAAGGCGAGTGTAATTGCCCGTGGTACCCCAGGTTTCTCTGGTGCTGACTTAGCTAACTTAGTGAACGAAGCGGCCCTGTTTGCGGCTCGTGGAAATCGCCGAGTAGTGGGCATGGAAGAATTTGAGCGTGCAAAAGATAAAATAATGATGGGTGCTGAGCGCCGTTCTATGGTGATGTCTGAAGCTGAAAAAGAAATGACTGCATACCACGAAGCGGGCCATGCAATTGTAGGTTGTTTAGTACCAGAGCACGATCCTGTGCACAAGGTCACTATCATTCCTCGCGGCCGTGCGCTGGGTGTCACTTTCTTCTTACCCGAAGCGGACTCAGTGAGTCAGAGCCGTCGTAAGTTAGAAAGCCAAATTTCAGTCGCATACGGCGGTCGTTTAGCTGAAGAGCTTATCTACGGTACAGAAAAAGTGTCGACTGGCGCATCACAGGACATCAAATACGCGACCTCTATTGCGCGTAACATGGTGACTCAGTGGGGCTTCTCGGACAAGCTAGGTCCATTATTGTATGCCGAAGAAGACGGTGAAGTGTTCTTAGGTCGCAGCATGGGTAAAGCCAAAGCCATGTCCGATGAAACTGCAACTATCATCGACGCGGAAGTGAAAGTCTTTATCGACAAGAACTACGCGAGAGCGAGACAGATATTGACGGATAACCTCGATATTCTTCACTCGATGAAAGAAGCCTTAATGAAGTATGAAACCATTGATTCACTTCAAATTGACGATTTAATGAAGCGTCGTGAAGTGCGCCAACCTGCCGATTGGCAAGTGGATGACCATGGTTCTAACGACAAAGGTAGCGGTCATGGTGAGCCTGCTGAAAAAGCTGAAGATACTGTGACTACAGCATCTGCTGAACCAGACTTGAAAGAGCCTGATGAATCACCTGCTAAGTAATTTGTTGTGAGATAAAAGAAAACCCCGTAAAGGGGTTTTCTTGTTTTATCTTGTTAGCAATTTGACTGCGCTGTCATTTATCCACTTTGCCATTACTGATATTTCTCCTCTGACATCAGTCACCTCAGATAGAAAGTGAAGGCTAAAACTAATGACGCAAGTTATGCCTATAGGTAAAATCGTAAGTGTTCGTATTACTGGAGTAAATGCGTGTTTGAACTGATTGCTGGCACTAAACGCCTCGCGTTATCTTCGCCCATTGTGATGGGCATTCTGAATGTCACTCCCGATTCCTTTTCCGACGGTGGTCAATATTCTTCTTATGAACTTGCCTGTCAGCATGCCGATGACATGGTGGCTCAAGGCGCGGGGATGATTGATATTGGTGGGGAGTCGACAAGGCCCGGCGCCGCCGAGGTGAGCCTAGCCGATGAACTTGCGCGGGTGATCCCGTTAGTAAAATATGTGGCGACGCACCATGATGTGTGGATTTCGGTCGATACCAGTAAAGCTGAAGTGATGCGTCAAGCTGTCGCTGCGGGTGCACACCTGATTAATGATGTGCGTGCCTTGATGGAACCCGGTGCGCTCGAAGCTGCCGCAGAGTTGCACGTCCCGATATGTCTAATGCATATGCAGGGCGAGCCGAAGAGCATGCAGTCTTCGCCGACGTATTATGATGTTATTGAAGAAGTGTCTACCTTTTTAATCGAGCGGATTGACGCTTGTATACAAGCTGGGATCCCCCGTGAATTACTCATACTTGATCCGGGATTTGGCTTTGGTAAAAGCTTAGAGCATAACTATGAATTACTGGCAAAACTCGACGCTTTTACCAAGTTTGATTTACCCGTATTGATAGGCTTGTCTCGTAAGAGCATGATAGGGAACCTCTTAGCAAAACCGACCTCAGAGCGTCTTGCTGGGAGCCTTGCTGGCGCTATGATAGCGGCCCAAAAGGGAGCTCATATCATTCGCGTACATGACGTTGCTGAAACTGTGGATATGCTCAAAGTGTTACAAGCGACACAAGCGTATTTTTAAGCATCGTTATGCTCTCGTTAAGCATTTAATTAATATTATGATCCCAAATCATTGGGACACATTTGAGTTTGTGGGGCGATATGAAAGAACGTAAATTTTTTGGAACTGACGGTATTCGGGGAAAGGTCGGTTCAGGTCAAATGACGCCTGAGCTTGCACTGAAATTAGGTTGGGCAGCGGGTCGCGTATTATCCCGCAGTGGTACCAAAAAGGTGATCATAGGTAAAGATACCCGTATTTCGGGTTATATGTTTGAGTCGGCATTAGAAGCGGGTCTTTCTGCCGCAGGTCTTAATGTGATGTTAATGGGGCCTATGCCCACGCCTGCAGTCGCCTATTTGACGCGTACGTTTCGCGCCGAAGCAGGGGTGGTGATCAGCGCATCACACAATCCTTATTACGATAACGGCATTAAATTTTTCTCGACCGACGGCAGTAAGTTAGACGATAACTTAGAGCTAGAAATCGAAGCTGAGCTTGAAAAGCCCCTCGTTTGTGTTGAATCACATCTGCTTGGCAAAGTGTCGCGTATTGAAGATGCCCGTGGCCGTTATATCGAGTATTGCAAAGGTAACTTCCCTGCAGAACACACGTTAACTGGGTTAAAAATTGTGGTCGATTGTGCCCATGGCGCAACTTATCATATAGCGCCTGCCGTGTTCCGTGAGTTAGGCGCTGAGGTGATTGCCATTGGTGATAAACCCAACGGGATGAACATTAATGACAAAGTGGGCGCAACGTCCATGGGTAAGATTTGCGAAACAGTTATTGCCGAAAGTGCCGATTTAGGTATCGCGCTCGACGGCGATGGCGACCGCATTATGATGGTCAACAGTAAAGGCGAAGTTATCGACGGCGATCAGATTTTATATATTCTGGCCTGTGATGCGAAATCTCGCGGCGTATTGCGCGGCGGAGTGGTCGGCACCTTGATGTCGAATCTTGGGCTTGATTTAGCCTTGCAAGCATTAGATATTCCCTTTGCACGTTCAAAGGTGGGCGACCGCTATGTGATGGAATTACTGAAAGAACTCGATTGGCGTATCGGTGGCGAGAATTCAGGGCATATCCTTAATCTTGACCACGGCACAACCGGTGACGGTATTGTCGCGGGGATTTTAGTGTTAGCGGCCATGCGTCGCCAAAATGCCACACTAGAAGAACTGACTTCTGCGATGGAAATGTTGCCACAGGTGTTAGTCAATGTGCGCTTTGAGGGCGAGCATGACCCACTTAAGTCAGATAAAGTAAAAGCGGCGCAGGCACAGGTTGAATCTGAGCTTGGCGTGCGTGGTCGAGTACTATTACGTAAGTCAGGTACTGAACCTTTGATCCGCGTCATGGTAGAAGGTGACGATCATAGTGCAGTATTGGCGCACGCAAATTTGATTGCGGATGCCGTAAAATCGGCAAGCTAATATTTGCCTATTTTGTAATGAGTGCGGCTGATACCAATTTAAAATTAAGGTGTTAGCTGCACAAATGAACAGAAATTAGCTTTGGTGTGTAAAAAATAAGCATTCCAACCTGGTATCTGAAAAAAATCGAATTTAGCTATTGTAACTTAATAAGTGGTTCGCTATTATTCACGCCGCTTTCAGAGGAGACAGTGATGGCACTCAGACGTCCTATGGTAGCTGGCAATTGGAAGATGAACGGCAGTGCGGCATTAGCCCAAGAGTTGTTCAAAAAATTTGCCTCTAAGCTCCAAAATGATTCAGCTGAAGTGGTTTTATGCCCGCCTTCTATCTATCTAGAGAGCGTTAGGCAACTGCTAGAAGCAAACAAGGAAGCGTTAGACGGTTCACTTGTTAGGATGGGCGCACAAAACCTTAGTCAACATGACTTTGGCGCTTATACCGGAGAAGTTTCAGGTCAGATGCTCAAAGATTCAGGATGTCGATATGTGATTATCGGGCATTCAGAACGTCGCCGTATGTACGGAGAGACGAGTAATATCGTAGCGGAGAAATTCGCCGCTGCACAAAAGCATGGCTTAACTCCCATTTTATGTGTGGGTGAGTCAGGTCCAGCACGTGAAGCAAGACGCACCTTTGAGGTGATTGCGGAAGAGTTGGATATAGTGATCCAGAAAAATGGCACTATGGCTTTTGATAACGCCATTATCGCCTACGAGCCACTTTGGGCTGTAGGGACAGGTAAAAGCGCTACACCAGAGCAGGCACAAGAAGTTCATGCGTTTATTCGCAAACGCCTCTCTGAAGTGTCTCCGTTTATCGGAGAAAATATCAGGATTCTCTACGGTGGTAGTGTAACACCTAGTAATGCTGCAGATTTATTTGCCCAACCTGATGTTGATGGTGGACTGATTGGCGGTGCTAGCTTAAACTCTAGCGAGTTTTTAAGTCTGTGTACCATAGCGATGAGCGCATAATATGTATGAAGTTCTAGTAGTTATTTACTTGTTGGTTGCATTAGGTCTGATCGGCCTAGTATTAATTCAGCAAGGTAAGGGAGCTGACATGGGGGCCTCTTTTGGCGCCGGTGCATCAGGTACTCTGTTTGGTTCAAGCGGTTCAGGTAACTTCCTGACACGCACTACGGCGATTCTTGCCATTGCGTTTTTTACTTTAAGTCTGTTGATTGGCAACTTAAGTGCAAACCACGCAAAAAACGAAGATTCATGGAAAAATTTAGGTTCAGACACTGAACAGGTAACACAACCTGTTGAGCAAGGAACCCAAAAGTCAGAAACGAAAATTCCTGACTAGTAAAAGGTGTCGCCGAGGTGGCGAAATTGGTAGACGCGCAGCCTTGAGGTGGCTGTGACCTAACGGTCGTGCGGGTTCAAGTCCCGCTCTCGGCACCAAATATAACTAAGATAGACGATATAAGTTCTCTCTTAGTTATTGCAAGAAATGACGATAGTCAATATACTTGCACACAGTTGACGCGGGGTGGAGCAGCATGGTAGCTCGTCGGGCTCATAACCCGAAGGTCGTCGGTTCAAATCCGGCCCCCGCAACCAGCTCCTAGTAACGAATAGTGTTTGAATTCGTTATGGTTTACAGGTTCTTGAAATTAATGACCTCGTGATTACGGGGTTTTTTGTTATCTGGGACTTTTAAATTTGTCGCATGCTTCGTATGTGGCGTTGTACTAGGGCTATTAAGCCCTTTTTTGTTTTTTCGGGGGTCAATCTTGGCAACGTTAGAATTCAGACTGGCAGAAATGCTCAAAGTACCTGTGGAAGCATTAGGCTTTCAGCTATGGGGCATTGAATATGTTCAAGCGGGTAAGCATTCCACACTGCGAGTGTTCATTGATGGTGAGAATGGTATCAATATTGAAGATTGTGCCAATGCAAGTCGCCAAGTCAGTGCTGTACTCGATGTTGAAGATCCTATTTCTACAGAATATACCCTAGAGGTTTCTTCGCCAGGCGTTGATAGACCCTTATTTACTGCTGAGCAGTATGCGGGCTATGTGGGCGAGGATGTAAAGCTTCAATTGACTATGCCGGTTGACGGCAGTCGTAATTTAAAAGGCGCCATCACTGCGGTCGACGGGCAAATGCTCTCACTGAAAGTGAATGGTAAAGAGTTAGTTGTCGCATTGGATAATATCCGCAAAGGCAACTTAATCGCTAAGTTTTGATGGTTTCAAGGTGAACGAGGCAAGACGAGATGAATAAAGAGATTCTGCTAGTCGCTGAGGCGGTTTCAAATGAAAAGGCCGTTCCACGCGAGAAAATTTTTGAAGCGCTAGAGATTGCTCTGGCCACAGCAACCAAGAAAAAATACGAAGGTGATATTGACGTTCGTGTTGCTATCGACCGTAAAACCGGTGGTTATGATACTTTCCGTCGTTGGATGGTGGTTGATGATCACGGTGAAGCGTTAGAAAATCCTTACCGCGAAATCACGTTAGAAGCGGCACGATACGAAAATCCAGACATCCAACCTGGCGAGTTTATCGAAGACGATATCGAGTCCGTGGTGTTTGACCGTATTACCACTCAAACCGCTAAGCAAGTGATCGTACAGAAAGTACGTGAAGCTGAACGTGCTCAAGTGGTTGAACAGTTCCAAGATCAAGAAGGTGAGTTAATCACTGGTATAGTCAAAAAAGCAACTCGCGAAAGCGTAGTGGTTGACTTAGGTAATAACGCTGACGGCGTGTTGTTCCGTGAAGATTTAATTTCACGTGAATCTTTCCGTCCAGGCGACCGCGTACGTGCATTATTGTACTCAGTACGTCCAGAAGCTCGCGGCGCGCAGTTATTCTTAAGCCGTACTAAACCTGAAATGCTGATCGAGCTTTTCCGTGTTGAAGTACCTGAAATTGCTGACGAACTGATTGAAATCATGGGCGCAGCTCGTGATCCAGGCGCGCGCGCTAAAATCGCCGTTAAGTCGAATGACCGTCGTATCGATCCAATCGGTGCGTGTGTGGGTATGCGTGGTGCACGTGTACAAGCCGTGTCGAATGAACTGGGTGGCGAACGTGTTGATATCGTGTTGTGGGATGATAATCCAGCACAATACGTGATCAATGCCATGGCGCCAGCCGATGTTGCCTCTATCATAGTTGACGAAGATAACCATTCTATGGATATCGCCGTTGAAGCCGATAGTTTGGCACAAGCCATTGGACGTAATGGCCAGAACGTACGTTTAGCGACACAACTGACAGGTTGGGTTCTGAACGTTATGACAGTGGAAGATATGAATAAGAAACACCAGGCAGAAAGTGCCAAGGTGGTTGAATTATTCGTTAACTCACTGGATGTCGATGAAGATTTTGCACAAGTACTGGCGGACGAGGGCTTTACGTCGCTCGAAGAAGTTGCCTATGTACCTGTGTCTGAACTATTGGCGATTGACGGTTTTGACGAAGATCTCGTTGAAGCCTTACGTGAACGTGCAAAAGCGGCGATCTCAACTCGAGCTCTCGCTACTGAAGAAGCACTGGATGGTGTGGAGCCAAGTGAAGAGTTACTAGCACTTGAAGGTGTTGACAGACACTTAGCCTATGTTTTCGCTAGCAAAGGTATTGTGACTCTAGAAGACTTGGCTGAACAAGGCATTGATGATTTGATCGAAATTGAAGAATTGACAGAAGAAAAAGCAGGTGAGCTCATCATGGCAGCCCGCAATATCTGTTGGTTTGGCGAAGAAGCATAAGTCGATCAACAGGGGGATTTAACTGATGGCAGATACTACCGTAGAGAAATTGGCCACGGAAGTGGGTAAAAGTGTTGAACGTCTGATTGAGCAATTCTCTCAGGCTGGAATTAAGAAAGGCCAAGCTGATAACGTGACTGAAGCTGAAAAGCAGCAGTTACTGGATTATCTGAAAAAGCAGCACGGTGGCGAAAATGCGCCAACGAAAATGACGCTGCAGCGTAAAACCGTATCGACCCTGAGTGTGGCCGGTAATGGTGGTCAATCTAAAGATGTTAAAGTTGAAGTTCGTAAAACACGAACTTTCGTCAAGCGTGATGCTAATGAGGCTACTCTGAAGGCTGAAGAAGAAGCGAAAGTCGAAGCAGAAGCTTTGGCAAAAGCAAAGGCCGAAGCAGAAGCTGCTGCGGCAGTAAAAGCGAAAGCTGAAGCAGATGCGAAAGCAAAAGCGGATGCAGAAGCCAAGGCGAAAGCCAAAGCAGCAGCCGAAGTAAAAGTGGTTAAAGATATGTCACCTGAAGCAGAAGCGGCTCGTCTAGAAGCTGAACGTTTAAAAGCAGCACAAGAAGCGGCGACAAAACGTAAGCAAGACGAAGAAGCGGCTAAAGCGGCAGAAACTGCTCGTCTATTGGCTGAAGAACATTCTAAGCGTTGGGCCGAAGAAGAGCGCCAACGTCTAGAAGCCGAGAAAAACGGTGATCACCACATCACGACTTCTAAAGTGGCACGTGCTGCTGAAGATACTTCTGATCTGGATGAAGAAAAACGCGGACGTCGTGCTCGTAACAAGAGCAACGCCAAAAAACGTGGCGGCAAAGATGCCCGTGACGGCCGTGAAAAACACATGCGTAACCGCAGTACAGCACCTGAGTCTATGGCGCACGGCTTCAACAAGCCAGTTGCAGCGGTAAGCCGTGATGTGCGTATCGGTGAAACTGTTACTGTTTCTGAACTTGCGCATTTAATGGCAGTTAAAGCGACTGAAATCATCAAACAGATGATGAAAATGGGTTCTATGGTCACGATCAACCAAGTGTTGGATCAAGAGACTGCCCAAATGGTTGCCGAAGAAATGGGCCACAAAGTTGTGCTTATCCGTGAAAACGAACTTGAGCACCAAGTGCTTAAAGATCGTGACGATGAAGATGGCATCAAGCAAGAGTCTCGTGCTCCTGTTGTGACTATCATGGGTCACGTTGACCACGGTAAGACGTCATTACTCGACTATATTCGCCGCGCTAAAGTGGCTGCTGGCGAAGCCGGTGGTATTACTCAGCATATCGGTGCATACCATGTTGAAACTGAAAACGGCATGATCACTTTCCTTGATACTCCTGGTCACGCCGCGTTTACCGCAATGCGTGCCCGTGGTGCCAAGGCAACGGATATCGTTGTGTTAGTTGTTGCTGCCGATGACGGTGTAATGCCGCAAACTATCGAAGCAATTCAACATGCTAAAGCCGGTAACGTGCCATTAATCGTGGCTGTGAACAAGATGGATAAGCCGGAAGCGGATATCGATCGCGTTAAGAGCGAATTGTCACAACACGGTGTTATGTCTGAAGATTGGGGTGGAGACAACATGTTTGCCTTCGTTTCAGCTAAGACAGGTGAAGGCGTTGACGAACTGTTAGAAGGTATCTTACTGCAGGCTGAAGTTCTCGAACTGAAAGCGGTACGTGATGGTATGGCTGCCGGTGTGGTCATTGAATCACAATTGGACAAAGGTCGCGGCCCAGTTGCTACGATTTTGGTTCAAGAAGGTACGCTACGCCAAGGTGATATCGTTCTGTGTGGTCTTGAGTACGGTAAAATCCGTGCAATGAAAGACGAGAACGGTCGTTCAATCACTGAAGCGGGTCCATCTATTCCTGTTGAAATTCTGGGTCTGTCAGGCGTTCCGTCTGCAGGTGATGAAGCAACAGTAGTACGTGATGAGCGTAAAGCGCGTGAAGTTGCCCTGTATCGTCAAGGCAAGTTCCGTGATGTGAAACTGGCACGCCAGCAAAAATCTAAGCTAGAAAACATGTTCGCGAACATGACTGAAGGCGAAGTGAAAGAACTGAACATCGTTCTTAAAGCTGACGTACAAGGTTCACTCGAAGCGATTACTGACTCGTTAACCGGTCTGTCTACCGACGAAGTGAAAGTGAACATCATCGCTCGCGGTGTGGGTGCTCTTACTGAAACGGATGCAACCTTAGCGGCAGCGTCTAACGCTATCCTGGTTGGCTTTAACGTGCGTGCCGATGCACAAGCGCGTAAGACAATCGACAGCGAAAGTGTTGATTTACGTTACTACAGCGTTATCTATAATTTGATTGATGAAGTTCGTGCAGCGATGACAGGTATGCTGTCTCCTGAATTCAAACAACAAATTATCGGTCTGGCTGAAGTTCGTGACGTGTTCAAATCACCTAAGCTGGGTGCAATTGCTGGCTGTATGGTTACCGAAGGTACTATCAAGCGTAGCGCACCAATTCGCGTACTACGTGATAACGTTGTTATCTACGAAGGTGAACTTGAATCGCTACGTCGCTTTAAAGACGACGTTGCTGAAGTTCGCAATGGTATGGAATGTGGTATTGGCGTTAAGAACTACAACGATGTTCGCGTAGGCGACCAAATCGAAGTATTCGAAACCGTCGAGATTGCTCGTACTCTGTAACGATAATAAGGGCGGCTTTAGCCGCCCTTATCAATTTAAGCTATGGTAAGAAATATTATGGCAAAAGAATTCAGTCGTACTCGTCGAATCGCTCAGCAGCTTCAGCAAGAACTTGCTCAAGTGCTACAGCGCGACATGAAAGATCCTCGTATTGGCTTTGTAACCGTGAATGACGTCGATGTCTCACGCGACCTTAGCTATGCCAAAGTTTTCGTGACTTTCTTTGAGGAAGACAAAGCCGTTGTTCAAGAAAAGCTAAACGCTTTGATCAGCGCCGCTCCTTATATCCGCACTTTAGTGGCGGGCCGTATGAAGCTGCGTGTGATGCCTGAACTGCGTTTTATCTATGATAGCTCGCTCGTTGAAGGTATGCGCATGTCTAACTTAGTTAGCCAAGTGATCAACCAAGACAAAGCGAAGCAGCAGCAATTTGGCAGCGAAGACGCTTCGGTTGAAGATGAAGTCTTAGGTGATGATGTTGCCGATGAAGCAGATGAAACGGAAGGTAAAGATTAATGGCTCGTCGTCCAAAAGGTCGTTTTATTGATGGGATAGTGCTGCTGGATAAATCCACTGGCATGAGTTCTAACTTTGCATTGCAAAGGGTAAAGCGCTTTTTTAATGCGAACAAAGCAGGGCATACGGGCGCACTTGATCCGTTAGCAACAGGTATGTTACCTGTGTGCTTAGGCGAAGGGACTAAGTTTTCCCAGCATCTGTTAGATGCCGATAAACGTTATTTGGTCACCGCAAAGCTGGGCGAGCGAACGGATACCAGTGATTCCGATGGCGAAGTGGTGCAAACCCGCGCCATTGATTTTACTGAGGCGCAGTTATTAACCGCGCTTGATTTCTTCCGTGGTGAGACTCAGCAAGTGCCTTCTATGTATTCCGCGCTTAAATATCAGGGCCAGCCCCTGTATAAATATGCCCGTGAAGGTATTGAAGTGCCGCGCGAATCTCGCCCTATTACGGTATTTGAGCTTAATTTCATCGGTCTTGAAGGCGATGAGCTGACCTTAGACATTCATTGTTCTAAGGGCACTTATATTCGCACTATCATAGACGACCTCGGTGAAATGCTCGGTTGTGGCGCCCATGTCATCATGTTGCGTCGCACTCAAGTTGCACAATATCCCTATGCAAGAATGGTTTCCTTAGAACAACTTGAAGCGCTTGTTGCTCAAGCACATGAACAACAGATAGATCCGAGTGTACTTCTTGATCCGCTGTTATTACCTATGGATACGGCTGTGGCCGATTTCCCTGAGGTGAATGTGCCAGATGCAATCGCCCCTTACTTAATGCAAGGTCAGGCTGTTCGGGTCCCTGTTAATGCAGACTTGAAAACCGATGAACTGGTGCGTATCACTTTAGGTGACATTCGCCGATTTGTGGGGATTGGAACTATGAACGAAGACGGCCTACTCGCGCCAAAACGACTCATAGTGATCCATGACGAGCCTGCAGAAACTGATTAGCCCGCTATCCATGAACAAATTAATTACTTAGTTCATGGATTAGTCTCCACCTTTTATTGCGCTAGGGTGGGTTTCTGGGTAGAATAGCGCGCCCTCTGGCTGAGTTAGTGATCGGCTAGAGATTCATATTATTTATTTGGAGATATACATGTCACTAAGTACTGAAGTAAAAGCAAAAATTTTGGCTGATTTTGGCCGTTGTGAAAACGACACTGGTTCAACTGAAGTTCAAGTTGCTTTATTAACTGCGCAAATCAACCATTTGCAAGCTCACTTCAAAGAGCACATTCACGATCATCACTCACGTCGTGGTCTGTTACGTATGGTTAGCTCACGTCGTAAGTTAACTGCTTACCTGAAACGTACTGACGTAGCACGTTACACTGCACTGATCCAAAAGTTAGGTCTACGTCGTTAATTTCACGTCGACTAACGCAAAAAAGGAGGCTTAGCCTCCTTTTTTATTGCCTAAAATTCAGTAGATGATTGCGTAAGCTATGTAGAATTTAGGCCTGAGCATGTCGATAGTATTAAGCCTATTACGCTGGCCTTAACACCGCCTAAACCTTAGCGCTGATTAAAGTAACCTAAGCTCCACGTAAGCCATCCAGAGTGCTTATCGTTGCTGTCTGTGTTGCTATATACAGGGCTTCAAATTCCGCTTGGGGCAGGGGTTGGCTAAAATAGAAACCTTGGCCGACTTGGCACTGATTCTCCTTCAACCAATCCAATTGCTGCTCGTTTTCAATTCCTTCGGCCACAATGGTCAAATTAAGCTGCTTACCCAACATCAAAATGGTCGATGCGATTGCGCTATCCCCAGGTAAATCGGACACGAAACAGCGGTCGATTTTCATGGTGGTAATGGGCAAATGGCGTAGGTAAGAAAGTGATGAATATCCGGTGCCGAAGTCATCGACGGCAATACCAAACCCTGCTGATTTAAGTTGTTCAAGCTTAGCGATGGCGAGCTCAATGTCGTTCATCAGCGAGGTTTCAGTGATTTCAATTTCCAGTAGCTCAGGCTGAATTTGATAACGCAATGCCATCTGTTTGATATCGGGTACTAAACTGGCATCGGCGAATTGCTGTGAGGCGACATTAATCGCAATCGGGATGGCATAGTTATATTTCTTCTGCCACTCCCTTAAGACTTTGCAGCTTTGCTCTATCACCCAGCGGCCGATCGGAATGATGATCCCCGTTTCTTCGGCGACGGGGATAAAAGAAACCGGACTGATGAGTCGGCCGTCTTTTTGCCAGCGGATCAGAGCTTCACAAGCAATCACTTTGCCGGTTTGCAGATCGAGTTTAGGTTGGAAATACAGCAAAAATTCGTTGTTTTTTAACGCATCATGCAAGGATGCTTCAGTGCGTAAACGCACAGCGGCGCGCTCTGTCATCTGTTGTTTAAAGAAAGCCCACTGATTCGAACCTGCAGCTTTGGCGCTGTACATGGCAATATCGGCATGACGTATCAAATCTTCTGCGCTGTTACCGTCTTCGGGATAAATGGATATCCCAATTGAGGCCGCAGGATGAATCGCATGTTCATTTAATTGGATAGGGACATTAAGCTGGGTAAGTAACTTATCAACAAAGTCAGCGGCTTGATCTGGGGTGTGTACTGTGTCGGCTAAAATCACAAACTCATCGCCACCTAAGCGAGAGACTGTGCCTTTATCGCCAACGAAGCGTTCAAGAATACGGGCGATACGGGCGAGGAATTGATCGCCCAATGCGTGGCCAAGGGAATCGTTAATATTCTTAAATCGATCTAAGTCGATAAACATCAAGGCAAAGCTGCGCTTGTGTACACGCGAACGTTGGATAGTGACTGCGATGGTTTCGAGCAATAATGTGCGGTTCGGTAAACCCGTTAGCGGATCTCGGGTCGCCATTTTGCGCAGTTTGGATTGGGTTTGGCTAAATTGGATAAGAATTTGGTTGAATTTCGAGGTCACTAGGCCGAGTTCATCATCCTTATGCGCATTGGACATAGGTAAGAGGTTTTCGTCCGGTGAGTCGGGTTCAATCTTATCTATGGCCTCACTAATACGCGCGATAGGTTGAGTTAAGAAACGATGGAAAACCACTGAAAGCACTAAGGTGAGTAAGAGTGCGCGGGCAAGAGTGGCGAAAAAACTAAATCTTAACTGCGAGAAAAGGGTGTTTGTCAGCTCTTGGGTATCGTAGAAAACCGTTAATGTGCCAATGAGTTGCTGTTGTTGGGTGCCTTCGAAATAAAAAGGTCGGTACAGCGGGCGAGAGATTTCTTTAAGATCATCAAATAATTTGTTACTTAAGCTGATAAATGTCTGCGAGTTATTCTTTTTATTATTGCTGACTGACACAAACATGGAACCATCGTCCAGCTCAATCACTGCTGAGCCGACATGCTCAACCTTAATGGCACCTTCTAAGGTTTGACGGGCTAAATTATCATCCAATGCCCAGACAGCATTTGCTGCAGGTTGTTCAACTGAATCAAGGAGTTCTTGCTGGGTAGTCGTGAGTTGTTGTTTGGTTGAGACGACGACTAAAGCGATTTCAACAATAAAAATAGCAATGGCAAAAAATAGGGCAGTAAATACGACTAGGTTAGTTTGTTTCCACGTCAGTGACTTAAAACGGCCTGTCATCGGGCGCATCCTTTATGATAATTATTCACCATCTGCGAGAATTTCCGTATCAATGTAAACCGCAACTCTTTGTTGATTTAACCACTTTAGTGAAAAGTTGCGTATTTGTCATCATTATCTGCTCTTTATCTATTGATCCGATTTGCAGTATACTTACGCGCGTAATTCAAGGTCATTAATTAAGGAATGGGTCACGTGAATCCTATTGTAAAGAGTTTTGAGTATGGTCAACATACAGTCACCCTGGAAACAGGTGTTATAGCGCGTCAAGCAGATGCAGCCGTTTTAGCGAGTATGGGTGACACGACTGTGTTGGTCACTGTTGTCGGTAAAAAAGAAGCAGATGCAGGTCGTGACTTTTTCCCTCTGACTGTTAACTATCAAGAAAAAACCTACGCAGCAGGTAAAATTCCTGGTGGTTTCTTTAAGCGTGAAGGCCGTCCTTCAGAAGATGAGACATTAATCGCTCGTCTGATCGACCGTCCAATTCGCCCTCTTTTCCCTAATGGTTTCAAAAACGAAGTTCAAGTTATCATTACTGTAGTATCTGTCGATCCACAAATCGAGCCAGATATCATCTCTATGATCGGTACTTCTGCGGCACTGGCTATTTCTGGTATTCCATTCAGCGGTCCTTTAGGTGCTGCACGTGTGGGTTACATTGATGGCGAATACGTGTTGAACCCAAGTGTTGCGCAACTTGCAACCAGCCAACTGAACTTAGTGGTTGCTGGTACTGCTGGTGCAGTATTAATGGTGGAATCAGAAGCCCAAGCATTGCCAGAAGAAGTGATGTTAGGTTCTGTTGTTTACGGTCACGATCAACAACAAGTGGTTATCAAAGCGATTGCTGAATTTAAAGCAGAAGCCGGTAAACCAACTTGGGATTGGACTGCACCAACGCAAGATGCCGATTTAGTTGCCCAAATCAAAGAGCTTGCTGAAGCTGGTTTAGGCGATGCATATAAAATCCAAGTTAAACAAGATCGTTATGCTCAAGTTTCTGTTGTTAAAGCAGCAACAAAAGAAGCCTTGTTAGCCAGCAATCCAAGCATTGATTTACGTGAAGTAGACAACTTGCTGGGTAGCTTAGAGAAGAAAGTGGTTCGTGGTCGCATCATCCGTGGTGAGCCACGTATCGATGGTCGTGAACCAGACATGATCCGTGCATTAAGCGTGTTAGCGGGCGTATTGCCACGTACTCACGGTAGCGCATTGTTCACTCGCGGCGAAACTCAAGCGTTAGTGACTTGTACTTTAGGTACTGAACGTGATGCACAGAAGATTGACAGCATCATGGGCGAGCGCACTAACCGTTTCATGCTGCACTATAACTTCCCTCCATACTCTGTTGGTGAAACAGGCATGGTGGGTTCACCTAAGCGCCGCGAAATCGGTCATGGTAAGTTAGCATGGCGCGGTATCAATGCTGTTATGCCTTCAGCTGCTGAATTCCCATACAGCGTGCGCGTTGTATCTGAAATCACTGAATCTAACGGTTCAAGCTCTATGGCGTCAGTATGTGGTACTTCACTAGCGCTGATGGATGCTGGTGTGCCTATCAAAACTTCTGTAGCGGGTATCGCTATGGGTCTAGTGAAAGAAGGCGATGATTTCGTTGTTCTTTCTGACATCTTAGGTGATGAAGATCATTTAGGTGACATGGACTTTAAAGTGGCGGGTACGCGTGATGGTATTACTGCACTGCAGATGGATATCAAGATCGAAGGTATCACCAAAGAAATCATGGATATCGCACTGCAACAAGCCTATGGCGCACGTGTACATATCCTGAACGTGATGGATCAAGCGATTGGTTCACACCGTGATGATATTTCTGATCACGCTCCACGTATCACTGTTATCAAGATCAACCCAGAAAAAATCCGTGACGTTATCGGTAAAGGCGGCGCAGTTATCCGTGCTCTTACTGAAGAAACCGGCACTACGATTGAACTGGAAGATGATGGTACTGTGAAGATCGCTTCTTCAAACGGCGAAGCAACCAAAGAAGCTATCCGTCGTATCGAAGAAATCACTTCAGAAGTTGAAGTGGGTCGTATCTACAACGGTAAAGTTATCCGTATCGTTGATTTCGGTGCGTTCGTGAACATTCTGCCGGGCAAAGACGGTTTAGTACACATTTCACAAATCAGTGATGAGCGTGTTGCTAACGTGTCTGATCACCTTGAACTGAACCAAGAAGTTGCTGTTAAAGTAATGGAAGTGGATCGTCAAGGCCGCGTACGTCTGTCAATTAAAGAAGCACAAACTAAAGAAACTGCCGCTGCTGAATAATGAGTCTTTGACTTATTATTGGCACACACTTTCTAAGTGATTGCATCAAAAGGAGATCAAATGATCTCCTTTTTTGTTTTTGGCATTAAGAAAGTCAGTATTAATCTTAATTCCCCAATAGCAGTCCTGTGGTGGGATTGCTATCATGAAGATTCTTCTGCGTATGTTGGGAATCTAAAAAGGTAGAAATGGATGAGTCTTAAAATTAGAACCGCTGTCGTTGCTGTGCTGGCGGGCGCCAGTCTGTTGTTAGCCGGATGCGCTACCACCCAGTCTCCTTTAGATAACCATAATGATGTTGAAGGTAAGTTGGTTATCGCACCTGTCATGCCCGATTATAAAGTGGAAGTGACGTTAGCGAAGCTCAACGAGATTTTGGCTACGGTCGAATTAACCAATGAGCAGAGAGCCAGATTTCATTACGATCGCGGTGTGATATACGACAGTGTGGGCTTAAGACTGCTCGCGCGCATCGATTTTATGCAAGCGCTGAAGCTGCAACCCGATCTAGCCGATGCTTATAATTTCCTTGGGATTTATTACACCCAAGAAGGCGAATACGCTAGCGCCTATGAAGCATTCGATGGCGTGTTAGAACTCGCCCCTAATTACGATTATGCCTATTTGAATCGCGGTATTGCCTTGTACTATGGCGACCGTAACGATTTAGCCACTAAAGATATGCAGGCATTTTATGCTGGTGATAATAAAGATGGTTATCGCGCATTGTGGCTGTATTTGATTGATTTTAAAGATGATGCAGTTGAAGCTAAAAAACAGTTAGCTGAAAACCGTAAGAATTTAGATAATGATGCTTGGGCGACCGTTATCGTTGATTATTATTTAGGTACAAAGAGCCATGATGAGGTGTTTGCTGCTGCGAAAGTTGGCTTAACTCATCCAAAAGAATATGCCGAACGTTTATGTGAAGCTTATTTTTACCTGGCGAAAATGGCAATAGAAAACAAGCAATATCAAGATGCTGCTAATTATTTCCGCCTCGCACTGGCGACCAATATTTATGATTTTGTTGAACATAGATATGCGCGTATTGAGCTCGCTAAAGTCAAAGGTTTGCTCGAAGCCACAAAATAACCCTCATCTGCCCGAGCTCATCTCGGGCTTTGCCTAGCCAAGCTCGAACTGAGGCGCTATAATTTGCGCCTTTTTAGCGATACTAGTGCATAGGTTAACATGTCAGGCAATAAAGTAGAGGTCGATAAACGTCGCACCTTCGCGATCATATCGCACCCAAAAGATGCCCCTACTGACTCGATATGACAAACAGTTAATTTTTATTTAATTTAGCTATAATTATCAATAGTTAAGAATATCCACACTAGACACCTCATGACGTCCTCCCTTCTCTTTAGACACCAAAAACTTGTACAAATTTGCGTACAAATTTAGACTGTACACACTCGGTTTAAAAACTTTGTACACAGTGAGTTTAAAATGTCCTTATCTGACACATGGTTAAAGGCTAATTTATCTAAAAGTTACCCCAAGTCTTTTGAACGCGCAGACCGTGATGGCCTGAGTGTTAGGGTGTCTCCGAAAGGTAAGATTACTTTCCAAATCAGATACCGCTATGTTGGCAAAGCCTGCCGAGTTGACTTAGGCTCTTACCCACTTATGTCACTTAAGGATGCAAGAACTGAATGCGTTAGATTGCGTGCAGAGCTTGAGCAAGGCAATAACCCGAAGACCGTAAAGGAACTTGAGCACAAAGCTGTTTCTACAGCGCTAACAATGTCTGAGTTGTTCATGCAGTGGTATGAGAGTTATTGTGTGGCTAATAAAACCAGTCACGCTGAAATTTTAAGGTCCTTCAAATTACACGTTCTGCCAAAGATAGGTCACTTGCCTGCAGATAAAGTCTCGCTACATATTTGGCTTGATGTTATCGAGACCAAAGCAAAAACCTCACCTTCAATTGCCGATAGATTACTCACAAATGGAAAGCAATTACTTAAGTGGGGCGTCAAGCGGCAATTACTTAAGTCAAACGTATTGGTTGATATCAGCGCCAAGAGTGACCTACAAATAACTAAGAATGTGGGTGATCGCTCACTTAACAATGATGAAATTCGGTTGTTTTGGTTAGCGATAGAAGGGTCCAGAATTGCACAAAAAAATAAAATCTTTCTCAAGCTCAATCTTATCTATGGCTGCCGTAATGGTGAATTGAGGCTAAGCAAAAAATCAGACTTTGACTTCAATACTATGGTGTGGACTGTACCTCCTGAAAATCATAAAACAGGTAAGGTAACTAAAAAACCATTGCTCAGGCCAATCATTCCAGAGACAAAAGAGTTGATTGAAGAAGCCGTGCTTTTGAGTGGTGACGGTGAGTTTTTATTTAATAATGAAGGCACAGATCAGCCAATGGGGCGTTCTTCATCGCTTTCTCTGCCATACAATATTATCCAATGGCTTAAGAAGAACATGAGCTATGAAATGGAACACTGGTCAATACACGATTTGCGTAAAACGGCTCGGACAAACTTTTCAACTTTAACCGAGCCGCATGTCGCCGAGATCATGTTGGGCCATAAACTGCCAGGGCAATGGCAAGTTTATGACCACTATGAATATCTAGAAGAACAAGCTAACGCATATAGTGGATGGGTAGAAAGACTACGTAAAATCACGGCCTAGCATTAGGCTGCATGCTGTGATGTATCGACTCCGGCTGCTTCCCATTCCTCTACATCATCAATTGCCCATCGGTTATAACTTCCAATGGCTAATATTCTGGGTAGTGGGAAAGGATGTTTTTCTCGCTGCATCCACCGAACAATTGTGCGGCTTGAACATCTATAGCGCGCAGTTAAATCCTTAGTGGTCCAATAGCCTTTAATTACGGGTTTAGCAGTAGACTTAATCATCATTTACCTTCCTTTGCCAATTCCTCGGCGAGTCGTTTTAAAAATTGTTGGCAGCTGCCGGCTTGTTTGCGGGGCAGGGTGTACCACTGGCGCAAAGCGTCTTTGATTACTGCAGATTGCTTCATGCTGCTTCCTTATCCTTAGGTGCGAAAAACAGCGCGACGGGGCCATCTTCGGTGTCGTGAATACTCAGCAAGAATGAGCCGGCCTTGTCGCAAACGGGGTGCCAGTCACTGATATCGGTATCGCCCTCGTCAAAGTAACGCTCGATGAGGTTTTCAGGCGCATCGAGTTCAAACCAAATCGCTACAAACTCGCCGCCTTGGCGTGCCGCCCATGCTTCACACTCCACACGGGTCACACCTTCATCCCACTCGGGCAAATCTGGATGGGTCCAATAACCTTCTTCACGTTCTACAGTTGCTGCTTGTATCGACTTCATGCTGCTTCTCCTTGGCGCTGGGCTTGATATGTTTGCCATGCGGGCAAATCAGTGTTTGATACTCGCCAATCAAGCTCGCCAGCCTTGTCATAGGCCACTGAGCCGCCATATTGAGCACCCTCAAAAGTAAATGTCGCAGTGCAATACAGCTGTGGATATGCACCGTTAAACGCCGTGAAGGTCAGATCAGGGCGCAGTGATAACAGCTGTTGCTTAAAGGCTTCGGCCTTGGCATTGTGCTGCGCAATGTCAGCTTGCTTTTTTGAATGGCACGCCGCGTTGCAATAAAACGCCTCGCCGATGCAGATCACCGCTTCAATGTCCGTCGCATTGCCTTCATCGTCTTCGGCTTTAATTGGGTTGCCGCAGTGGTAACAGGTAAAACACCAACCATCCGCCAGTAACACTTGATAAGGCACGTTGCCTTGCTCAGCGTATTGGTCATATTCAGGGCAGCGAGTCACTGACATATCATCTTCAAAGGTCAGATTGAGTTCGCCCGCACCTATGCGGCGAGCGGCGGCAGCATGTTGATGAAACACAATGCACGCGGCGCCCTCGCAATGTTCTTGTACTTGAAACGCTTTTATCTTGGGTGTGCTCATGCTGCTTCTCCTTTTATCCTGAGTTTTGATTCTGCGTTGAGTGCGAATACTTCGGCGTCGGCTTGGCCGAAGTCGCTGCACTCGATGGCGTTAAAAGACTTACAAATGCCCCAGCCGTGATAGTTGTTGGGGGTGTACTTCACTTCGATTTGTTGCTGATCGCACATCAAGGTGAAGTAGGGCTTAGATAATGTGACCACGCCCGCTTTAGTGCTAAACGTATTCATGCCGCCTCCTTGTTTTGGCTGTCGCTGGTTTGGCTGACTGGCGAATGGCAGGGTAGGCGCATTGGGTGATATCGGTACGAATACACTATGGTGCGGCTAATGCCCTTGGCGAGGTTGGTTAAGCCGTTGCCCAATGCTTGCCAGTAGAGGCAATCTAACGCGCCGAGCGCCAGTGCGATTTTGATGCTGTCGCCCGTTGTGGCCTTGAGTAACAGGCTTAACTTATGGCTGCGGTAATGATTTAACAGATGGCGAAACGCCGCTGATTGAGTCATTTAGGCCACCTGCTTCGGTTGCAAAGGGCTTGTTAGCAAAGGGGGGGGTTGCAGCTTGGCCCAGTCGATGGCTTTAATGGCCTCGACCGTGGCGGCGATTTGCTCTAGCTTCTTTTGCCCGCGCATAAAGTTTGAAAGCTCAATACCGTGGCGAGCCGCCGCGCGTTCGGCGGGCAGGGCGCTGGTGTAATGCAGCGTTAACGCGGCAATCACCTCGGGCGAACTAATGCGGGTAAGCGACAGCAATAACGCAACGCGCTCTTGTGATTCAAAGCCTGGGAGTAAGTGGTTCATGCTGCCTTTCTCCTTGCCTTCAATTCTTCGCAGCTTATGGATACCGTGAAATCAAGCTCCATGCGTTCGCTATATTGATCAGCACAGCTATAGGCTTCGTAAGGATTTAATCCCCAAGTAATGCAGCCACAATGTGGGCAATTGCCACGCGTTTTACCTGTGGTTCGGCGGGTGCGTGGTCGCTTGGGTTTACGAATGCCAGCAGCAGTGATCATGCTGCGCTCGTTGATGTTGGCTGCTTGAAAAGTGCGGCGTGCGATGGCGTCTATGTCGGTTTTGGCATAGATAGTGGCAACGATACCTTGTGTCTTGAGTTCGTTTACTCTGACTAGCGCAACTTGGTATGCAAACACGGCAGATGCCTTGTAACTTACAGAGCTAAAATCGACTGTTAGCCAATAAACATCATTGCCATCAGTGCGATCCCCAATGCGAATAACGTATTCATCACAGCCTGACTTTTCACCCTCATCGCCAAGATACTGGTGATCAACGCGCACGGTTGATTGCTCATCGACAAGATCCTTGCTAAGTGGAGCGTCAGTGTGACGGCTATTAAATTGGCGCTGTGCTTCTTCAAGGGTAAAAACCTCAGCTAGTTCTAAGTTGCTGGTGTAGCCGCCACGGTCTGCCCAAAACATGCAAGTAGTGCCAACATTGCCGCGCGAATCACGCAGGTAGAATAATGGGTTCATGCTTTCACCTTTGCCTGAGTCAGTGACAGGATCCAGTTGCGTAACTCAATCATTTGAGGGCACAAATACATTGACGCGACATAGGTGTATAGATGTGGGTAATCATGCTGTTTACGCCTGATAAACCAATTTGCATCAGCTTCGGTGAGGCAGGATTTAATGACCTCTTCAATTTCTTGAAAGTGAAGTTTGGTGAGGCATGATGGCAAATCGTAATGATCTGAATCAACATCAAAATCTTCGATAAACGCTTGAGTGAATACGTCGGCAAATGATTCGATTTCATCGTGATAAGATTCGATCTTGTCGTTCTCGAATAACCACGTTTTGCACCATTCGGCATCATGCTCTAGCAACCATTCAGCAAGGTTGCTTTTATCGCCATCATCCGAGCGATAGAGCGTTGAATAATCGCCGTCTTCACCGTAAAAAATCTCCCAGTGATGATCGTTGTAGCCTTCTTGAGTCACTAAGTAGCGCTTGCAGCGCACTTGCCAGATTGGCTCCGCAGTAATGCGATTATCTTGTTGGTGCATTTGCTGAGACATTTCAAGCAAGAATGCGGGGATTTCGTTGTGTTGGCTCATGTTGATTTCCTTATCTTCTAACCAAGAAACGGTGCAGACCTTTGGCGGCACGAATGGCGACAGTGCGGTCGGTGGTAAACTTGCCACCGGGCAACATCCAACCTTCCTTAAACGCGACGATATGGCCAACGCCGATTTTGATATCGCTGTGTAGCGGTTTGTCATCAGTTAACATGCTGCTTTCCTTCTCTCGTCATCACACTCAGCCGAGCTAAGCTGCGGCTTCGCCGTTAAACACCACCAGATTGATGATGGGTTTCTTGGTTTTGGGGTTCACCTTGTCCGACAGCTTGTGATAGCGAATATGCACATCGCGGTGGGCTTCTTGGGTCATGGCTAACACGATATATTGCTGGCACAGCGCGGGTGTCGATAACGAATGCGACAGGCGTTGTGGCTTCATGGTGTCAAACAAGTGCTGCGCCATATCATCCAACTTAGCTTGGTACTCGGCAGGGCTCAGTTGACGGCGGTTAGGGTGCGCTCCTACAGAGGTGCTGCACTTTTTGGCCGCTTGTTTTTTCGCTAAGGTCATGGACACGCCGTAAACAAAAAACATAAATGCCTCCAACAAGGTGAAACTGTCGCCGTAATCGTTACAGGGATATGGACCATCACCCCTTGCTTACTTTGCCTTAGCTGCCTAGCTCGTGAATGTTCGCGGCGGCTTAGCGGCTCTACTGCTTAGCGGCCGACGGGCGCGGCTGGCGTCATAATGTGCAGCGGATGCACATTCGTGACGGCTTGCGAGTCGTTACGCCACACCATCACCTTGCCGTACAAACCTTGTAGGGGCTCAGTGAAGCGCAGGCTGAAATTGAGCCCGAGTTCACCCGTGTGGCGAATAAACTGGCGGTAAAACGCAGGGCTGGGGTGGTGATAGGCAAAATGCTTGACCAACTCGGCGCAACGGGCTTGCACTCGTGGGCAATTCATTGGGTCGGAGTGGCCCTTGGCCAGCGCCATCAAGCAGGCAAAACGTATTGCAACCAGTAGACGAAACTCATCGCGTTGCTTAGGTGTGGTGTGAACTTTCGCTAGAATCATTTCCTTGTCCTCGGTAGTGCCCATTGGGAGTAAATCTCGAAAGATTTATCAGTCGTTCATTAGCCAGATTGTAAAGACCTGGCATGTCGCCGATGAAACGAATATACCGATATGGTATCTTTTGGTCAATACCAAAATGGAATTAATTTTTCGTGTTGGTATATTATTACTTAAGGAATTAGTGCTGATATTTAGATGAGCTGTAATGAATGGGTAGTAAGATGGATAGATTTTGATGTTTTCAACAAGGCGAACAGCGTTTATCAAGCAGAATATTGGAGGGAATGATCGCGGATAATGATCAATGCACCACTATTAAGTTGTCGGACTCGCTAGCCAAAAGTTTGACCGTGAGCATAAACGCTTTTTAGATACAGGTGCAGGTGGTGTTATTCAAATGCTCTCACCGTTGGCGAAGGGACTTAACGGTTGTAGGCGGCGGAGAACGCCCTAAGTTATGCTTTTGGCAGCGCTATTACTATTATCAGTGCAGGGATTTATATCTGAAGATATCTCAACAACAAAGCGGCCAATACAAACGGGCGAAGGCGAAGGCAATGGTAATGGACTACAAGAGTCATAGCCTATTGCTGTTAGGCGAAGTATAAAAAACCCGCTTTCGCGGGTTTTGGCTGCTATTTAAGATAAAAGTGGACTAGGTTAACTGGTAAGGCTTTTCTACAGTAAACAGCATGTGTCTAACTTGTACTGTCTCATTGTTGAGCTGTCGCTGCTAGTTCCATCCACTTTTTCTTTATTATTCAAAATCCTAACTAATTAGAAAATCTTAATTTTAGCATCCACAACAACACCAATAATCTTACAATTTCCATTAATTGCCAGCGTAGGGTATGCGTTGTTTAGCGGTTTAAGAAATTTTTGTCCTGCATCCATCACCAGTTTTTTAAAGGTGGCCTCGTTAACGTCAGTTAATTTTGCAACTACAAAGGAGCCACTTTGGTGATCGCGTTCAGTATCAATAAGGATTAAAGTTCCCTCAGGGAAACTAATACCAGATGTCGCTGTCATTGAGTCGCCAGAAACTCTCAGCCAAAAACACTTCTCACCGGTTCGTTCTGTGGTTTCATACCATTCATCTGAAGCAAGCGCAGGAACTGATTCAATCGCTTCTGCCCAAGCTCCTGCTTGTACATAGCTGATTACTGGAAATGCGCGTTGATATGACATATTTCTTTCGACAACTCTGGTGTTTTCAATAGCAGAATCAGGGTACTCGACTAATCCGTCTGATGTTAAAACCATATGACTAAGATCTACATGCTTCATTATAGATGCAATGGTTTCCAAATCTGGTTCTCGTTTTTTATTTAGATATCTAGCAATAGTTGGCTGAGCCATATTCATGCGCTCTGCCAGCACATCTTGCGTAATACCAATCTCTTTCATTCTGGACTTAACCAGATCATACCAATTCATTTTCATATCCAAATTATGCCATATCGGCATGTTATAAAAACAACCGATACGGTATATTTTCGTTGCACCAAAAATACCGTAATGGTATATATTGCTCCGGAGGTTCATATGAACAAACTAAAACATTACAGAAATGCCATTAACGCAACTCAAAAAGACGTCGGTGACATTGTAGGCGTCAGCCAGAGTTCTATTGACCGATATGAAAGCGGAATCCGTAAATTGAATACATCAAAAGCTTGGGAAATGGTTAATGCTCTCAATCGATTAGGCTCCTCATGCTCGTTTACTGATGTTTTTCCTGATCCGTTGGAATGTGTTCCATATGCTGTAAATCAATCAAACGATAAACAGGATAACTCAGTTTTAGACAATCCTAAGTCGGCGAGTGTGGCTTAGGTTCACTTTAGGTTGAAGGAGGTAAGTACACATGAAAACCCATTCACATAAAAAAGATAGTCGTTTGAATTTGTTGATGAAAACGATTCATCGGGTGTTGGAGTTACCCAAGATGACGCGCTTTGCGCTGGCGATTGATTTTGTTGCGGCAGTTGAGCGCCTTGGGCTGAGTGAGGTGTTAGCGGCAGAGGGCATTAGCTTTGCGAGCAGTCAAGACGTGCACAACGATGCGCGGATAAATGCGCAAAAGCTGTTCCGTTGGCTTGGCCAGTACGAGGGGCAGCATCCGCAAGCTGATCGCTTGTTTCATGTTGAGCAAGCATTGGTGGCGGCACTGCCCGAGCATTTGCGGGTGCAGTATCTCAACGATGTGTTTGGTTGCACTGGGGTGACGGTCATTGCGGATCGCATGAGTGACGGCCATGTGTTGCATGTGGCCGATATGGCGGCGTCGATCACCAAAGAGAACGCCGAGGCGCAAGTGGCGGTGATCCATTTGGGCTGTGAGCCCAAGCGCGAGCAGTTAGTGGCGGCGCACCGCGAGTTAAAAGAGTCGGCGGCGACCACGCAAGCGAGCATGGCGGCGTTAGAGCTGGCGTACCCGTATTTAGCGAGTCACGGTGGTAAGGCGGCGCAATTCGCGGCCGAGAAGTGATAGCGATGCCGCAATCGAACCTAAACATCAATGTTATCGCCAGTGCTAAACCTGAGCTGCATCAGCAGTTGATCCGCTTGGGCGACATGATCGGCGACGGTTTGCATTTAGAACCCGATGGCAAATGGATTACGAAAGAGTATGTAAAAGTGGCGCGGGCGTTAGGGTATCGGCCTAAACGGGCTAATCACAGTACACAGATTAATGCGGTGATGCTTAAGCGGGTGGCTGATGTGCCGTGTGGCCAGTGCGGTTTGGCTTTAAAGCAAACCAAGTCGGGCTCAAAACGCGCCGTGTGTGCCAATGGGCATAAATGGCAGTTGTTGAAATGAAAGAAGGAGTGAATGGCATGTTCACAAATCAGTTAAGTGATAACTGGGCGCGTAAAAAACGCCGTTATCAAATTGCCCGCCACAGTTTGGCGACGAATGCGGGCTTGATACCTAAGTGGCAGTGAGGAGGATAAACGATGTTTGATCCTGAATGTTTAATTTGTTGTTTGGAGGGCGGCGCCGCGTGTTCGGTGCATGGGCAAGTTAGCCGTGCTGATGGGCCCGTCGTAACCGCGCTTACCGAGATGGAAACCGCGCAAGTGACATTACTCATGATGCAAGCAAGGCAGTTAATGCTTAAGGCGATGGCGCTTAAATCTAAGTCGAACATGCCTAATAGCACTGAGCCTAATGCCAAAGATCTTAGCGCGGCGACCTCTGAACGGGCAGCGTTAAGTGGCGTGAACATGGGCAAAGACATTGCCTGTTTTCATGGGCATACCACGGCGGAGTTGTTTAAGCGAACGCAGGTGGGCCGAATGGTTGAGGTGTTAAGGCGCTGCGATGAATTGCAGCATAGTCGCCCCGAGCGTTGGGCGGTTATCGCGACCGACATCGTGGATAAGGCGTTGCTGGGCAGTAGCAAGCAGTTGTTGCTACCGACGGTGAGTATCGATTGGATTATGAATTATCTGCTGATGGAAGAACAACGCGCGGAACGTTCTATTGCGCTATTGGCGGAGGATGTAGGCGCGGCTGATGCGAGTGCGGCTGATATGAGTGCAATCGCGAAAAGCCGCAACGTGCACATTAAACGGCGTGATTTTTTTAGCCAGTTGCGCAGTAACTTGGCGCACGAGGTTTACTTGCTTGGCAGTGAAGGCGAGCGAGCGGAGGGCAACGGGGCGCATTGCAGTTGACCCGTTGCTGTAGACATAAGAAAGCCCGCTGAAGTTTTGGCGACGGATGCGGGCTTAATACCTAAGTGAGGCAATATCATGTTACTGAAGCATGGGGGTTGCGTCAATTCGAGTTTGTGGGTTGCTCCGTTTGGGGGTGACTTATGAGTATGGAATTGATGGTAAAAGCGATGAAGGCCAAGGTGGGTAATCCACTGCGCAAGCTGGTGTTGATCAAGCTTGCCGATAACGCCAATGACCAAGGCGAATGCTGGCCGAGTTACGAGTATATTTCGCAGGCTTGTGAGATAAGCGAGCGGTCGGCGATTAACCACATTAACGCGCTGGTTGACGTCGGACTGGTGCGCAAAATTACCCGCAAGAGTGAGCATAAACGCAATACATCCAACCTGTATATTTTGGACTTTTCATCGTGTGTTCTGAGTGATAAACCTGCTCAACCCCTACCTTTTACTGAGGGTGCAGCAAATTCACCCCTAGAAAATACTGAGGGTGCAGCATATTCACCCCTAGAAAATACTGGGGGTGCAGCAGATTCACCCTTAGCCAATTTTGAGGGTGCAGCAAATGCACCCATGGGTGCAGGAGATTCACCCTCTGAGGGTGCAGGAGCTGCACCCAGAATCTGTCACTCTTTTGAACCTATCAATGAATCTTTAAAAGACTCTTGTCCAGCAACGAGTGCTAAGTCGGTTTTCAATGCGTTTTTCAAAGCCTATCCCGCCCATCGCAAAGGCGGCTCGGATTCGGCTGCGTGGAAAGCGTGGAAGGCCGAAAAGCTAACCGACGCCGATTGCGTGTTGGCGGTGACGTGGTTGAAGGACGCTGCGGCGCTGGATGCAAGTTGGGGCTTTAGCGCGAACGGCCAGTTTGTGCTCGGTATTACCAAGTTTATCCGCGAACGCCACTGGTTAACACCGTTGCCAAGACCGATGGCAACCGCCGTTGGGCAAGTGGATTGGAGCTACGCGGTGTATGACCCAGAGGACCCCTTGATATGACTGCCAACCAAAATGCGAGCATGAAATCACTGCAGACCTTGATGCGCCAGCCGCTGGTTGGGCAGGGGCGTGTTAGTCAACCTGAGCCCACGGCAATGGACATGGCAATTGTGGACAGCGTGTTTAGTAAGTTGCGGGTGTTGTTTCCGGTGAGTGCGCCGCGGCCTGAGGACGAAGCGACCCACAAAGCCGAGTGGCTAAAAACCTTGGCCGCGCAGGGCATTGTCAGCCGCGAGCAAGTGCAAGCGGGGCTGAATCGCGCTAGACGCGAGCAGGGCGATAGGCAATTTTGGCCGACACCGCGCCAGTTTGCGCTTTGGTGCCAACCGACAGCCTGTGATTTGGGGCTGCCCAAGTTAGAGGCGGCGTTTAAGGAGGCAACGCGCCATTACCATCACCCTGATAAGCATACGTGGAGCCATGATGTGGTGCGCTTAGCAGTGCGTGAAACAGGCAGTTGGATGTTTGCAACAGGGCTTGAAAAGGACGTGTTAATGACCTTTGAGCGCAATTACACAGTGTTATGCAGGCGCTTTAGCCGTGGCGAGTTGACCGATATTGAATTGCCAAAGGCACTACCTGAAACAGTGACGCGGCCCACTGAGGCGGCCAAGGCCAAATCAATTATTGCCAATTTACGAACCAACCTTGGGCTTAAGGGGGCAAACGATGGCGAATAAACCTCTGACACAGCGCGAACGTTTGATGCGCATCATCACAGGCAAACGGTTTTGGACCCTGTTTGAAATCCAGCAAGAGAGCTTTAACCGCTTTGGGGTTCACGACAGCGAGACGGCCTTAAGTGCGCGGTTTCGGGATATGCCGATTAACCAGCGGGTAAAACGCATACGCTCGGGTACCCATCACACCTTTGAATATCGGTTGGAGGGTTAGATGGCGCAGGTGATGACAGCAACAGGCGTGGAGCAAGGCAAGTTAAACGATGCAGTATTGCGCCGTTGGTTGCGGGCAGGGATAACGCGGGACTTTCGGGACACGCAGTTTCCGGCAGTGCGCTTACGGGCCTCGACCGATAGACGCCAAGCCTCGGTGTATTTAGTGATGAACGAAGCAGGCAAAACCGTGTGGCAAAAGCAGGGTGTGTGGCCAGTGATGTGCTTGAAGACCTTTCTAGCAGAGTTACCCAGTTTGCTCGCCAAACGCAGCATGGGCCAAGCGGTAATCAGCAACGAGTTTGCCACTGTTTCGCAATTACTTGCGTGGTTTGTCACCCATGTGGAATGCAACCGCACCTTAAGCAACAGCTGGCGCAGTAACTGTAAGTCGTTAGTGAGTAAACATCTCAGTGGCTGCTTTGGTGAGTTACCACTCAATGAGCTGAACTTTATCGCAGTGGACAGTTATTTAATCAAACCCATGTTGGCGCAGGGATACTCGGCCAATTACATCAAAGCGGCGGTGAAAGTGTTAAAGCGGGCGTTATCGGTTGCGGCCGATTTACGGGTGTTAGACAGCAATAGCTTGGCGGGGTATCGGGTGCAAATGAGTTTGAAGATGCCGCCTTTGGTGGGCACGCAATTAAGCGAGTCGGACGTGGGCCCGTTATTCAGCGCATTGCGAAATGCTGCAAGACCGGTGGCCATGTTGTTTGTGCTGATGCTGATGTTCGGTACCCGCATAGGTGAAACCCGTTTAGCACGTTGGGACCACTTTGCCGGCGATTACTGGTTTATTCCGGCCGAGAATGCCAAGAACCGCCAAGAGCATCGACTGCCCATGACGCCCACAGCCAAGAAGCTAATAACCCATTACGCCCAGTGGCAATACACCCATGTGGGCAAGCGGGCGTTTTTGTTCCCAGGCGAAGTGGGGCCGGTGAGCATTCGCACCGCGCAGTATTGGAGTGAGACGATTCGGTTTAAGGCGTTTACATCGCATGCACTGCGCAAACTGTGCCGCACCATTATTGCCGACATGGGCGTAGATACCATGGTGGGTGAGCGGATTTTGAATCACACCTTGCCATTATTGCTGCGCACTTACGTCAACAGCACCCTAGATAAGGGCATGTTGATGGCGTTGGATGCCTACCATGCGCACTTAATCACGCTGGGGTTTGATGATGTGGCGCCCGAGATTATGCGCCAATCGACCACTGAGACGAGTGAGCCGGACGAGCCAATGTTAGTGGGGTGGTTATGACGATAACAATGACAATCACAAAAACAATCACAAATAAAACGAGTGGGTTATGGACTTCACGCAGGAGGATTTATGGCTAATCGCGCCGCGGATGTATTGAAAGTAGGGCGCCGTTTACGGGGCATGACCCAAGACGAAGTGGCTGAGATTTACGGCATTAGCCGCAACACTTACCAACGTTGGGAAAATGGCCGTACTACTGCGCCCTATGACGATGTGACATCGATATGCCTTGATGTGTTTAAGCTTTCGATTGAGAAGATAAATGAGGTGGCCAATGGGCTTTAGCGATGAACCCGAGCAGAGGATGAACATTAAGGCGTTGCGGTTAGGGTTATATCGCTGGGGCCGTTATTGGGTGCACCAAGAATTGGGCAAGGGGTTTTCAAACCGCAGCGCCTGCGACCGTTTAGGCGAAGCACTGGGCGGCGGCAACTTAAAGCACGAACTCAACGTGCCTGCCCACGTCGCCCATTTTGACCACCTCGTTGAGCAGTTATCCATTAACTGCAAACGTGCCATTCGCGCCCATTACCTGTGCAAAGAGCAGTGGGCCTTAATGGGATTTGACAGCAAAAAGTCTTACATCTTCTGGCTAAGAAAAGCCGAAATGGCACTGCTAGATAGGATGAATTAAAAGGAACGCCCTCTTGCGAGGGCTGGCGGGTTAGACGGTTGTCCACCAAGACTGCTAACCCGTTGATCGGATTTTATCAAAGGTTCAGACAGATACCTATGCAAAATAATTTGTTATTAAAATACAAACATATTTGCATCACTACCTATCGAAATTGATGGACTGCCTTTGGTTATAGAGTTAGTAATCTAGCTCATTAATGCCACAAAGTGAGTCAAGTTATGATAATTCAAATATACCAAGATGATTTTTCCGCATTAGATTTTCTAAATCATTACCTCCACCTTTAGGGATGCCCACAATAGCCTTAAGACGTTTTAGCGGGCTTTGTAATAAAATCATGCGTTCAACTATAAACTTAAATCGTACATGGTAGCTTATTTGTTGGCACTCTAAGCTTCTGTTTTAAATGTTTATTTTGTTTGTCTCTAAAAGATTTTACGCTTTTTTTACACGTATTAATCGCATTCAACTGTTACTGTGAGGGTATGTATAACAAAAAGACGTGTTTTGATGGGCAGAGCAAAAAAAATTAAGTCTTTTATTAGATTGTCCTTTATTCTAGGGCTCGCGCTTGCGATTTGTTTTCCCTTAGACCACTTGATGGCATCATCTACAGCGATTCTTCTTGTACTTCAACTTGCTGTTATCATGATTTCGTTTCAGTGTGGTACTCAATACGCGTACATGGCGGCATTTTTAGTTGCGGTTAGTTTTAATTTTTTATTTACTCACCCTCGATATTCTCTCCATGTAATACATGCTGCTGATATTATAAATCTGACTGTTTTCATTCTTGTTGCATTAATTGCAAGTAAACTTGCCGACCATTATAAAAACCAGCAAAGGTCATTGGAGCAAGTTCAACTCCGTAACCGCATACTACTATCGGTTTCACATGATTTTAGAACACCTTTGGCGACTATTATTGGTACGTTAACAACACTAAAGGCATACAGAGAAAAACTCTCAGAGGTTCAAGTCAGGGAGTTGCTTGATAGCGCCATAATGGAAAGTCATCGTCTTCACCAGTATATAGAAAATTTACTGCAAGCAACGAAAATACAGTATGGAATATTACAGTTTAAGAAGGTTGAATTGTCGATTGCACAAGTCATCTATCGAGTCATGGAACGTTTTCCTGATAGTCGGCACCGAATTTTATTCGAAAATAATAATTCCATACCTTTGCTGATGATGAGTCAGAATCTAATCGAACAGGCAGTATTTAATATTATAGATAATGCATTGCGATATTCTCCAAGCGATAAAAATGTAAGTGTGACTGTTTATTGCATAAATAACAGAGTGTTTATTGATATTTATGATGAGAGTGAAGCACTTACAATCGAACAATCTAAGTACATTTTTGAGTTATTTTATTCCACTCAGGCTTTGAATCAAAATGATAGTGGAATGGGCTTGGGGTTTGCTGTGGCAAAGGGAATTATCAAAGCTCATCGAGGCACGATAGAAGCCATTCCTGATGGTACAGGTTGCCAATATAGGATCACGTTACCGCTAGAACAAGAAGGACATTGGAATGATTGATGCGAATCGAATGAATCAAACTAGCTCTCGGTTTAATACAATAATTCATTTGTGTAGCTTTTTGATAGTGATATACAGCTTTACTATGTTGATGCCAATAGCTGTTTCTCTTTTTTATAAGGATGGCTATATCACTCCATTTTTAACGACGTTTTTACTTTCCCTTACGATTGGTTTTTCCGGCTGGAGGATGACAAGTAAGGAAGATAAAAATCTGCAAAAGCGTGATGGTTTCATGGTTGCTTGTTTGTTTTGGCTGATATTCTCCTTAATGAGTGCATTACCTTTTCTTCTTGATAGGCGGTTGGATTTAAGCTTAACCGATGCCATGTTTGAAGGGGTATCAGGAATAACTACCACTGGCGCTTCTATTTTTTCAGATATTGATGGTCTGCCAAAGTCCATTTTATTCTATCGTGCGCAGCTCAATTTTCTCGGTGGTTTAGGAATTATTGTATTGGCAGTAGCTATTATGCCATTCCTTGGTATCGGTGGCGCAAAATTGTATCAATCTGAGATGCCTGGCCCCATGAAAGAAGAGAAGATGACTCCTCGTCTTGCTGATACTGCTAGAAATTTGTGGGGGCTTTATAGCGTGCTAGCTTTAGGCTGCGCTGTTGCTTATAAACTTGCTGGGATGAATTGGTTTGATGCAATATGCCATAGTTTATCAACAGTTTCATTAGGTGGATTTTCTACTCATAGTGACAGTTTGGGATATTATAACAGTGCTGGTATAGAGCTCGTTGGCGGTGTTTTTTCAATACTTGCTGCAATAAACTTTGCTCTATATTACATCGTCTTAGTGCGGAGAAGTATAAAACCTATTTGGAATAATGCAGAGGTTAGGTTTTTTATTCTCATATTATCTATTGTTGTTGCAATTGCTTGTATGGAGCTGGCTCGTACCCAAACCTTCGATATCCAAGATTCACTGGTTCATGGTTTTTTTCAAACTGTTTCAGTTATGACTGATAATGGATTAGGTTCTGCGGGTTATCCGAATTGGCCTAGCCATATCGTACTTTTACTTTTAGGTGCGAGCTTTTTTGGTGGATGCTTTGGCTCTACCTGTGGGGGCATTAAAGCCGTCAGATTTTTACTCTTGTATCGTCAAGGGAGCCGCGAAATCCATCAATTGATCCATCCCAATGCCATTTTAACGACGAAGATAAGTGGCCAAGTCGTTTCTGATAGAGTAATTCGTTCAGTATGGGGCTTATTTTTCCTCTATATCTTTTTTACTTGCGTTTTTGTATGGGGATTAGTCGCAATTGGGCATGATTTTGTCACCGCTTTTGGAACTGTAGCCGCGTGTATTAATAATATGGGGATTGGTTACGGTGATACTGCATCTGGATTTGGCACTTTAAAAGATGCGGCCAAATGGCTGATGTGTGTGGCTATGCTTTTTGGACGATTAGAAATATTTCCAGTATTGATTATTTTCTCTCGGGCATTTTGGCGATTTTAAACCTAATTTTAGTTCACGGCTATTATGCCGAATTGATTGGAAGGATCATTAAATGAAGTGGCTATTAACATTTATATTACTCATTATGCTGGAAGGATGTCAGAACCCTCCAAATTACGTCAAATTAGAAGGCCTTGCACAGGGTACTAGTTGGCATGTTACATTTTGGAGCAAAGAGAATATTAATAATGCTGAGATTAATCGTGAGATTGATCAGCAATTAGCAGAAATAGATCTTCATATGTCTACTTATCGTCCTGATTCAGTTATCTCTCGTTTTAACACTATGAACTCTACTATGGCAGTAGGGGATGATATTTTAGGACTTATCCAGATAGCTAAAGACGTGACTAAGAAAACTGATGGTTGCTATGATTTAACCATCAAACCATTATTCGATTTGTGGGGATTCACCAATAACCAACTAACCATACCGACAGAAAGTGCGCTTCAACAGACATTAACCTATGTGGGCCTACACCATTTAACCATTGCTAATCAAACGTTGAGTAAAGATTCACCTGAAGTACACCTTGATTTGTCATCGATTGGACAGGGGTACAGTGTTGGCAAAGTTGCAGATGTGCTAAAGCGATACAATATCGATAATTACTTAGTGGAGATTGGCGGCGAAATGGTCGTGCACGGTACTAAACTTGATGGCTCTGCTTGGAAAATTGCGATTGAAAAACCGCTTCCTGAACAACGTACAATGCAAAAAGTTTTACTTATTGATTTCCCTCAAGCGATCATGACTTCTGGCACATATCGTCATTATTTTGATCATCAAGGGCAGCGTTATTCACATATTATTGATGCTCGAACTGGCAAGCCCGTAACACACAACACGGTATCTGTAACTGTGTTAGCAAGCGATCCTTCTTGGGCTGATGCTTGGTCAACTGCCCTGTTATGTTTAGGAAGCCAAGAAGGGATAGCTGTCGCAAATGGTAATGGAATAAAAGCATTATTTATTGATGATAATAAAGGCGTGCTTAAAGAAATTAAGACGGATAGCTATAAAAAAATGAAAAATATAGAGCTCAACTAACCTAAGATATAATGAAGTTTTCATAATGTGCGAGCGCTCATTATGCTGAATGCTAAGTGTATTAAATAAGTGAACGTCGTCCAATGCCAGTTAGTATCTCTAGCTGGCTTTTTATTTAACTTTTACAGTTAATCCTATGGTTGTAGTCGCATTATTTTCGCAGTATATGACGATTTTATTGGCCTCCTCAAATTTAGCGTAACACTATGTAAATTATGGTTAAAGTTACAAGTTTATTTTCATCTAATGAATCTGTTACTTAGTCATCCGCAAGATTCACCTGTTTTGCATGTTGCTAATCACGTTGGCTCTCTGAGTATTTATGATTTTTACGTATTCTTTACGGGATTAGTCATTTGAGCTCTAGAGACTTTACGCCGTTAATTCATATATTTGTGCTGTTACTCACTTTCTTAAGGACAAATTATATGGACTGGATATTTCTAATACTTTCCATAGCACTTTTCATTTACTTAGCAGTGGCAATGTTTGCCCCTAATAAGTTTTAGGAGTCGTTATGTTTGAAATTACCCTTATTTTTACTACTGCGCTTGGGCTCGCATGGTTGTTGGGATCATATATGACAGGGATTTTCTCTGGTCAGTCCCATTTTTCAGATCGTTTATTTAATCCCATTGAAAAGTGGGTTTATCGGGCAATCGGTGTAAATGCCAATTCGGGGATGACATGGAAATCCTACGGTGCGGCTTTTCTTATCAGTAACTTAGTGCTTGGAATTTTGGCGTTCCTTATCCTTAAATTCCAACATCTGTTGCCACTAAACCCTGATGGTATAGGGCCATTATCTTGGGATCTGGCTTTGCACACTGCGGTGTCATTCCTCACCAATACCAATCAACAGCACTATTCCGGGCAGGCTCAGCTCAGTTATCTATCCCAAGGATTTTTAATTGTCACGCTGCAATTTGTCACTCCAGCCATGGCGCTGGCGGTTTGTGTGGCGATTTTGCGGGGAATGTTAGGCGGGTTGAATAATGACAGCGCCAAAGAAGGCGAGGCTCGAAATCTGGGTAACTATTATGTTGACCTAGTGCGCGGTGTACTCAGACTTATGCTGCCATTAGCGGCTATTGTTGCGCTATTGCTCACTTGGCAAGGCGTACCGAGTAGTTTTGATGGTGCGCAAAAAGTGAACACCTTAGATTCAGCATCGCCTATCACTGAGCAAATTGTTCCGATCGGCCCCGTCGCCTCTATGGTGGCCATCAAGCAGTTAGGCACTAATGGCGGCGGGTGGTATGGCCCCAACAGTAGTAACCCGCTTGAAAACCCAACGCCAGTAAGTAATGCAATCGAGACCATTGCCTTGGTGCTGATCCCTATGGCCGTCGTCTTTATGGCTGGCGGAATGCTAAGACGCAAAAAATTTACCCTGATGGCTCTGGTTGCTATGGGCCTATTGAGTGTTAGTTTCCTGGGTGCGACAGTGTACAGCGAGTTGCAACCTAACGCCGCCTTTGCGGGATTAAGCGCCCAAGGGCCGAATATGGAGGGTAAAGAAGTTCGCTTTGGACCTGAGCTTTCGGCGCTATGGGCTTCTTTTACCACGCAAACCTCTAACGGTTCGGTCAATGCCATGCACGATTCCTTCAATCCAATAGGGGGATTGATGACGCGATCAGGCATGTTACTCAATGCGATATGGGGCGGTATTGGCTGCGGTTTTGTTAACTTTATCGTTTATGTGTGGATTGCTGTGTTCTTATCGGGATTGATGATTGGCCGTACGCCAGAGATATTTGGTCGTAAGCTCGAAACCCGTGAAATCACCCTTTTGGGAAGTCTATTAGTTTTACCTACCTTGTGCGTCTTAGGTTTGACGGCGATCACTGTGGCTATTCCGAGTATTACGGGCAACAGCAACCCCGGCTTTCACGGGATTTCGCAAGTCTTTTACGAATACACCTCCGCTTTTGCTAATAACGGTTCGGGTTTTGAAGGTTTAGGTGATAACACGCCTTGGTGGAATATCAGCTGCGTTATCGCCTTACTGCTTGGTCGATACCTGCCACTGTTTTTACCGCTGGCGATTGCGGGGATGATGTCGAGTAAAAGGGTTAGCCCCGACAGTAACGCGAGCCTGAAGCTTGAAAGTCCCACCTTCTGTTTCACCCTCATTGCCGTGATTTTGATCATTAACTTCCTATCTTTCTTACCTGCGGCAGTATTAGGGCCTATTGGCGAAGCATTACAACTTGCCACTATGAGTCTGGAGAAATAGTCATGCATAAACCTGCTCAAATATTAGATAGCGCCGGCGTGAAGCAAGCTGCCTTTGGTGCTGTAAAAAAAATGTCCTTAGTGAGCATGGCTGGTAACCCAGTGATGTTTGTGGTCCTCGTTGGTGCTTTGCTCGCTGGACTGATCACCGTGCAAAGGTTCCTTAACGGAGATACCGTCGGATTTGAGTTAGCCACGACCCTTATCCTTTTGCTTACTGTGTGGTTTTCTAACTTTGCTGAATCTGTGGCAGAGGCAAAAGGTCGCGGGCAAGCGGCCAGTTTAAAGTCTGCAAAAGAGGCATTACAAGCTAGGCGAATACGCCATGGTGAGTTGGAGTTAATATCCGCCACTCAGCTTGCTAAAGGCGATAAGGTGAAGGTTTTACAGGGTGACTATATTCCTGCCGATGGTGAAATCATCGAAGGGATAGCCACTATCAACGAATCGGCGATTACCGGTGAATCTGCGGCTGTGCTGCGCGAAGCTGGCACAGACCATTCCGGTGTGATTGGCGGCACTAAGGTACTTACGGGTGAAATTACCGTACTGGTTGCTAATGATCCCGGTAATAGCTTTTTAGACCGAATGATAGGGCTCGTCGAAGGGGCTAAACGTCAAAAGACACCGAACGAAACGGCATTAACCGTACTACTTGCGTCATTGACTGCGGTTTTCCTACTCGTGGTGGTTACTTTGCCGCCGCTAGCAAGTTTTGTCGGTGCAAGCCTTGATTACACTATGTTAATTGCACTATTAGTGTGTTTGATCCCAACCACGATTGGTGGCTTGTTACCTGCCATTGGTATTGCAGGCATGAACCGCGCCTTAGCCGCCAATGTGGTCGCTAAATCGGGTAAAGCCGTGGAAGTTGCGGGGGATATCGATACGTTACTGCTAGATAAAACGGGCACTATCACTTTTGGTGATCGCCAAGCAACTGCGTTTTTACCCGTGAAAGGCATTGCACCTGAGATGCTGCGTGATGCGGCAGTGCTTTCCTCGCTAGATGACCCCACCCCTGAAGGGAAATCTGTACTCAAATTGGCTGTTGATTTGGGAGCGGTATTACCTGTTAAGCCTACGGATGCGACTTTTATTCCTTTTACGCCAGAGACTCGGGTTTCTGGGGTGATTTTAAAGGATGGTATTCAAGGCATAAAAGGCGCGGGCGATGCGATGCAGTTTTGGGCGCAGCAGCATCAAATGCAATGGCCTGAATCTGTTAATGCGCTTATCCGTAAAGTGGCTTTGCAGGGGGGAACTCCCTTAGTCGTCGCCAGTGGCACGCACATTTTAGGGGTTATAGCCTTAAGTGACGTGATTAAGCCTGGCGTTGCGGAGCGGTTTGCCCGTTTAAGGGCGCTCGGTGTAAGGACCATCATGGTGACAGGGGATAATCCGCTAACGGCTGGCGTGATTGCCGCCGAAGCTGGGGTCGATGATTTTGTCGCTGAAGCTAAACCTGAGGATAAACTTGCCCTTATTCGCGCAGAGCAGGCCAAAGGTCGATTAGTGGCTATGGTGGGGGATGGCACTAACGATGCGCCAGCATTAGCGCAGGCCGATGTGGGTCTTGCGATGAACTCAGGTACCCAAGCCGCTAAAGAAGCTGGCAATATGGTGGATTTGGATTCAGATCCCACTAAATTACTGGCTATCGTTGAAGTCGGTAAACAATTGCTGATCACCCGCGGCGCCTTGACTACATTTTCCCTTTCCAATGATGTGGCTAAGTATTTTGCCATTATTCCTGCGGTATTTGCGGGGGCTTTGCCTGCGATTGGCGCACTGGATCTGATGCAGCTTCACAGCCCAACCTCAGCCGTACTCGCAGCGCTCGTATTCAACGCTCTTATCATTCCCGCCTTAATTCCATTGGCATTAAAAGGCATCAAGCTCAGACCTATAAGTGCAGAAAAATTACTGCGAAATAACATGCTGATTTATGGCTTGGGTGGGGTGATTTTACCCTTTGTCGGCATTAAAGCGCTCGACTCAATCATTGCACTTATGCTCTAGGAGACAGTAATGAATTCAATCGTATATCCCACTAAAACCCAACATGTTGTTATGGGATTGAGAGCCAGTCTCGCCCTATTATTTGTGTGCGGTGTTGTTTACACCGGCACTGTGACTCAGCTCGGTGGCGCTTTATTTCCCGTACAAGCTAAGGGCAGTGTGATCCACAGGGATAATGTCGCGATGGGTTCTGAGTTCATCGCTCAGCCCTTTGTTAATCCAGCCTATTTTTATAGTCGGCCGAGCGCTGTCGGTTACGATCCAATGGGGACAGGTGGTAGTAACCTTGCGCCGAGTAACCCGGCGTTACGTGAACGTGTGATGGCAACGAGCCAAGAAATTCAAGCCAGAGAATCCGTTCAGGCCGCAGATATTCCTGTGGATTTACTCGCCACATCGGGGGCGGGACTGGATCCTCATATTTCACCCGCTGCAGCCAAACTGCAAGTCGCACGCGTGGCTAAGGCTCGACAGTTAGCCGAACCACAAGTGTTGACCTTAGTGGCGCAATTTATTGAACCACCGCAGTGGGGCATTTTTGGGCAAGAGCGCGTCAATGTGCTCAAGCTCAACCTCGCTCTTGACCAGATTGCTAAACACGCTCAATAAAACAATATTCTACTGAATTTAAGGATAAATTTTTATGTTACCGATTAAGTCTGCTCCTTGTTCGCGCCTCTGTGCGGGTGTGATGATGGCATTATCTTCACTATCTATGGGCGCGCTTGCCAGCACTGAGACTCATGGGGGCAATGCCTCTTGGCAGAGTCAAGGAAGTGTGATGCTCATCAGTGATTATGCGTTTCGCGGTATTTCTCAAACTGATGAAGGACCTGCAGTTCAAGCAGGGTATACCTTAAGTCATGATTCTGGCTGGTATGGCTCGCTTTGGGGCAGTAACATCGAATTTGGGGATGGAAGTTTAGAACTCGACTTGTCCGCTGGTTGGGCTAAGGATTGGGATAATGGCTTAACAACGGACCTAGGCGTGATACGTTACCAATACTCGCAGGACGATACCGACCTGAGTTATAACGAAATTTATGCTGTGGTAAGCTACGCCGATGCTAAGTTAGGGCTGGTTTATTCTCCTGATTATTTTGGCGAGAATGTGGACGATTTTCAGTATGTTTACGCCAGTTATGAGCCGCAACTGTTCTCTAACGTAAGCCTAGTACTGCATCTTGGGAGCAATTTTTTTGCTTCTCAGCAAGATATGGCATTGTTTTTAGGTTCTATGGCCGCAAGCAATAGCCACTATTTAGATTGGCGAGTTGGGCTGAACCTCAATATGACTGAGCAGGATGTGTTGAGTGTCGGTTATGTCGATACGGATTTATCGCAGAGTCAGTGCCAGTCCCTGTGTGATGCGCGCTGGATAGTGAGTCTTTCAAGGAGTTTCTAATCGTGGTACCAATCAGTCAAACACAGCAAGCCAATGCGCTCTTAAGTCAGATACAGCAAAATGATAAAGGTAAACTGACGGTTTTTCTTGGGGCGGCACCTGGCGTAGGCAAGACTTATGCAATGCTCAGTGCTGCAAGGGAAATAGCTCAACAAGGTGTAGATTTGCTGGTTGGACTGGTTGAAACCCATGGTCGTGCCGATACCGAGGCTATGTTAGCGGGTTTTGAGGTATTGGCGCGTAAACCCATTGATTATCATAATAATCGTTTAACGGAATTTGATTTAGATGCGGCGCTGCTTCGCAAGCCGAAGCTCATCTTGGTCGATGAATTGGCCCATACGAATATCCCCGGTAGCCGCCATAAACGGCGCTACCAAGATGTCGCTGAATTATTAGCTGCAGGAATAGATGTCTATACCACAGTTAATATTCAGCATTTGGTCAGTTTGAATGATCTGGTGTTGCAGATTACTCAAGTGCGGGTACGGGAGACCGTACCTGATCGCTTCCTTGATGAAGCCCATGAAATTATATTTGTCGATTTACCGCCATCAACACTCATCGAACGCTTGCAGCAAGGCAAAGTTTATCTGCCGGAGTATGCTCGCTCAGCCTTGGATGCTTTTTTTTCGGTATCGAATTTGACGGCTCTGCGCGAACTGGCAATGAAAAAAGTCATAGAGCGAGTCGATGCAAAACTGATTTGTGAGCTCGATGCAAAAGCGCAGGGAACCGATTTTGTTCTTAAAGACAGATTGTTGGTTTTAGTGAGCAATAACAGTGATCATCAATACTTGATCCGCATTGGTCGGCAGATTGCTGAGCGGCGGCAAATTCCATGGTTAGTGCTGTGGGTTGATACCGGCAAAGCGCTGGGGCTTTATCAGAGAAAAAGGCTAAATGAGGCCTTTGCCTTAGCTAAAGAACTTGGTGCGCAGACCGAAGTATTACGCGGCACAAGCAGTTATCAGGCCATTTTACCTTACGTTGCACTACATCGAATTAACACTGTATTGGTCGGCGCAGGCGTGAAGCGCACTTATCCTTGGTGGCGTAAGCGACTCTATCAACGTTTGATCGAATCTGGTTTGCCTGTTGAAGTAAGTGTATATCACGCCCCCGACAACCAAGTACAAGTACGAGATCCCATTACGCCTAAAGCCAGTTTCGGTGATTTACGTGGGCATCTCCTAGGGCTCATAGGTGTTGTCGCTATTTTTCCGATTGTGGCATTTTTAGATGCCTGGCTCAGCAATGGCAATCTCGTGCTCTTGTATGTTTTCTTGATAGTTGGTATTGGCTTAACCTATGGAGCTAGGCCCGCTATGGCAACTGCGGTGTGGTCATTTTTTAGTTTTAATTTCTTTCTTACAGACCCCAAATTTACATTTAATGTTAATAGCCAAGATGACATCGCCACCTTAATTTTTTTAGTTTGTATAGGGCTCATCAGTGGTCCTGCAGCCTCCAGAATTAGACATCAGTTTATTTTATTACGTGAATCAAATCGTTATGCAGAAACGTTAAAGGATGTTGCCCAAGAATTATCAGTTGCTGATGATGAAAAAGCCCTTTGGCAAGCGATAGGGCGCAAGATTGCGGCTTCAGTTAATGCCGATTGTTATATTGTCCTACAACATAAAGATGGTCAGCGGTCCTATTTACCCATACTTAATACGCCATTCAATGATCTCGATTTAGCCGCCATTGATTGGACGTTACGGCATGGGCAGGCAGCGGGGCGTTTGAGTGATACCTTGAGTGCTTCGGGTGTGAGTGTGTTCCCTATTGAACTTGAAGGGACGACGATTGGCGCGGCGATTTTAGATTGGCAACCCACAGTCAACGAACTCAGTCCGTTTGATCGAGAGCTTATTCTGGCCATGTTACAGCAAGGCGCAAATACTTGGCGGCGTATTCAGTTGGTGTCAGATTTAGAATCTGCACGGGTAAAAACTGAGATAGAGCAATTACGTTCAGCATTATTATCGTCAGTATCCCACGATCTAAAATCGCCACTCTCAGCCATGATGGGGGCAGCGGAGAGCCTCAAGTTACTGAATAAGCAATTGCTAGAATCTGACCGCAACGAGTTACTCGATACTATCTTGCAGGAAAGTCGGCGTTTAGACAGTTATATTCAAAATTTACTCGATATGACTCGCCTTGGTCATGGCACTTTGAGTATTGAGCGTGATTGGGTTTCGGCAGATGACATTATTGGCAGTGTACTCGGTAGACTCAAACGCTATTTTCCTCGGGCTATCGTTGAATACCACAGGGAAAAAGAACCACCACTCCTATTTGTCCATGCGGCGCTAATTGAACAAGGATTATTTAACATTCTTGAAAATGCTGTTCGATTTTCACCACCAGAAGAGCCTATTAGTATTGAATTATCCATCTCAAATCATCGCTGTTGTATTGCAATAGAAGACAGAGGGCCGGGGATCCCTGCAAGTCATAGGGATCAAATTTTCGATATGTTTTATGTGGTTGCCGATGGAGATCAGAAGAAACAGAACACGGGTATGGGGCTGGCTATTTGTAAAGGCATGATAGCTGCACACGGCGGGAGTGTTCGCGTTACCGATTGCCTACAGGGGCAAGGCACTCGTTTTGAAGTTGAATTGCCGTTAGACTATCCCGTTCCTGGCTAATCATTTTTAGCCAAAATATGTTTAATAAACCACAGAATGGACTAGATACGTGGCAATAAAAATCGTGGTTATCGATGATGAGACCCAAATTCGCCGTATGTTGCGTATAGCCCTCACTAGTGAAGGCTATGACGTTACTGAAGCAGAAAATGGTCAGCAAGGACTTGCAGCTGTTGCTCGCCAGCAACCTGAATTAGTCATTTTGGATTTAGGCTTGCCGGATATGGAAGGCCATCAAGTGCTGCAAGAGTTGCGGGGGTGGTCCGACGTTGCTGTGATTGTATTGTCGGTTCGCAATCAAGATAGAGAAAAAGTGGCTGCATTAGATGCAGGCGCACAGGATTACGTGACCAAACCCTTTAGTGTTGAAGAGTTACTGGCTAGGGTGCGGGCGATTTTAAGGGATCATATCAAACCTGAAAAACTCCCTATATTAGATGACGGTAAATTACAGATTGATTTAAGTCGTCGGTTAGTAAAAGTTGATAACCAAGTTGTCGAACTCACACCGAAGGAATATGCAGTATTGTCTAAACTGGCCTCATCACCCAATTGTGTGGTTACTCAGACTCAATTGCTTAAGGAGATATGGGGGCCAGGTCATATAGAGGATACTCATTACTTGAGAATTGTGGTCAGCCACTTAAGGCAAAAGCTAGGCGACTCTCCCAGCGAGCCCAAATATGTACGAACTGAGCCTGGAGTTGGCTATCGTTTATATGTCGATCTATAAATAATTCCCGATAAACACATTATTCTTACTAACATAGAACTGCAAACAATTGTCTATTTTTTAACTGTCTCACCCATTTACCCATAGTGGACTTACCTACGTTCATCGCCTTTGCAGCTTCGATGATGTTATGGTTTTTATCGAGGACTAATTGGGCTGCTTCAAGTTTGAATTCAGCACTAAATGTTTTTCTGGTTGTCGATCTCATGTGTTCACCTAAAGTCATCTACGAGGCAATAATATCACCTCTATTTAGGTGGCCAAAATTAGTGTGCCACTATACTCTACTGATTCAGCTGGTTTCATAGATTTTCTTCTTTATCATCAACTGAATGTAAGACCTTTTCCCAAGATGTGCCTGTCTCAGTCGTTAAATTGTTAGGCGAATGACGGTCAATTTCTGGATCTGAAGTTGCTTGGTTAATGAGTGCTTTTACTGCACTTATGTGCTGTTTAGGAACGATCATCATTTCAAGATTTAATCCTTCCAAGACTCTTAGTAATGTCGATAAGCGAGTATCACTGCCACTTTCTATTCGTTGGTATTGTTGCTGTGACATACCAATGTTCAGCAGCATGTCTTTCTGACTTAGTGCCAATTTTTCTCGGTAGTGCTTGAGTTCTGCGGCTAATTCACTGAGGTGCTTCATGGTGTTGGCTCGGTTATCTTTTACTCATAAACATCATATTAGTTGTTATTCGCTGTTAATTACAACTAATACGATGTTATTTTATATAAATACAATCAATTTGTTGTTTATGTGTATGAATACAGCATATTCGTTGTATATGTGGCGTTGATGTTGTATTGGCTTTTGTCACAGATGAGGCGGTTGTCGTGGGCTACGTTATAGCCGCGCTGGAGAGTGTGTGATTAGGCCTGCTTTGCTGTGTATGAGAGACCGTTATTTAATATTGGCAATGTTATTTATTTGTTGTTTTAAGGCGGTAATATTTGTTTATAGTAAACCAATTTGATTTGCTTACACTTCAATGCGGCCTAGATAATCCCTAGATAGCCTCAAAAAGTTGGGAGCACTCAAACCCATGCAGCAGTAAGGCTACAGGCGAGTCGTTGCATCAACCCTAGAGGAGGATGCAACGACTCGCTTTTGTTGCTTTTGTGTTAACGCTTGAGGGGCGTAAAGGGTAGGGCAAAAGGTGAGTTTTTTGGCAGTTCTGGGTGAATTGATGGCGCCCAAATGGATCCTTCTATTCGGCTCACGGTTTCGGTCGTTGCCTCATCCTGCTTGGGTGCTATCCGCTCGCCGTTTTTGGTCATTAAAAGCAGGCAAAGTGGGATGATCTGCACACTGTTTCTGAGTGATTGAACGCGTTTTTAGGCTCATGCTGCCTTAGTTTGAATTGTTACTGATATGTTTCTATTCAATGGGTGTTGTTCAGTGTGTTGCACCAATATGGTTCAACCGTTTTTTGATGCGGCCTAGATAATCCCTAGATAGCCTCAAAAAGTTGGGAGCACTCTAGCCCAAGCAGCAGTAGGGCTACAGACGAGTCATTGCATCAACCCTAAGGAAGGATGCAATAGCGTGTGTTTGTTGCCTCAGTGTTAAATGTTGACGATAGGGTGAAGAGGGTAAAAGCCAAGGTTTTAAACGGTTTTAGACGGTTTTACGTGAACAGTAGCTGTCTAGGCCTAGGCTTACTTTAGCCGAGTGCCAGGCTCGTTCTCTTTACCTATATTAGTCATCCTGCATGTATGGGAATGGAGCGATGATCATGTGAAATTATGATGAATTTAGATTTTCAGATGGGCGGATTTTGTGTCTCGCCGATGCTCACGGTTTGATTGAAGCCGAACGCGACACCTTATGATGATGAGAATCACTCTCAACTCAGTGTAGATGCGAACTATTATCATCACGGGTCCTTCTGGCGCGGTTGATTGCGGGGGCAGCGACACGCAGTGCTTCACTACATATGAGGATTTTAGAGGGCTTGGTTGTTGTTTTATTAACGGGCTTTTATGGGGGCGTTCATAATTTTGAACGCTATATATAATGTTGATTTTATTTGCTTATTGTTCTTGTTTTCTCAGGAGTCCAAAAAATTGGTGTGCTCGGATATACCAACTTCGACAGATCGATTTTGTGATCCTTTGATCCTTTCTTAATTATTGATTTTAGTTCTGACAATGTATGTTTTTTTGAGGTTGTTGCTGATATGTGAGCGATGTATCGATTGCTGCATAGGGAATCAAACGGTTCTAAGTTATTATTGCTTGAATAAGGACGATAGCTTTGATTAGTTAAAGCTTTTCATTCCACATGGAGGTATTTATGGACGATCTTTCTCCCTCGGATTTAAAAACGATACTTCATTCTAAACGAGCTAATGTTTATTACCTCGAATACTGTCGAGTGATGCAGAAAGACGGTCGTGTGCTTTACTTAACCGAAGCAAAAAACGAAAACCAATATTTCAATATCCCCATCGCCAATACCACTGTCCTGTTATTAGGCAATGGCACGTCCATCACTCAAGCTGCCATGCGAATGCTGGCGCAGGCTGGAGTGTTAGTCGGATTTTGTGGTGGTGGCGGCACGCCACTTTATATGACCTGCGAAGTGGAATGGCTGACGCCCCAGAGTGAATACCGGCCCACTGAATATTTGCACGGTTGGATGCAATTTTGGTTCGATGATGAAAAACGATTACTCGCCGCGAAAACCTTCCAGCAAGCCCGCATCCAATTTATCGAGCAAGTTTGGCAGAGGGATCGCGAACTCAAAACGGAAGGCTTTATTTTTAAGGATCCGGCAATCCAAGCCGCGCTTGAGACTTTTCATGCCCGCACAAAGGTGGCAACCAAACAGTCCGACCTGCTATTGACCGAAGCCCAGTTAACCAAAGTGCTATACAAGTACGCCGCCAATAATACCCAACTCAAAGATTTTACCCGTCAACACCAAAGCACAGACATCGCTAATGACTTTTTAAACCACGGCAATTATTTAGCCTATGGACTTGCAGCTAGTTGCCTCTGGGTGTTGGGTATTCCACATGGTTTTGCCGTGATGCACGGGAAAACTCGCCGCGGAGCATTAGTGTTTGATGTCGCTGATCTCATCAAAGACGCCATAGTGTTGCCGTGGGCTTTTGTTTGCGCCAAAGAGAACGCCACTGAACAAGAATTTCGTCAGCAAGTATTGCAGGCATTTACCGATCATAAAGCATTAGATTTTATGTTTAATACGGTTAAAGCCGTTGCACTCCAAGACTACAGTGCTGAGCAAATTGCAGCCCAAGGCTTATAAGGTACAGCAGCTATGATGGTGACTTTTATCAGTCAGTGCGAGAAAAATGCCCTGAAAAAGACCCGCCGCGTGCTTGATGCTTTCGCCAATCGTATAGGTGATAACACTTGGCAAACTCTGATCACCGAAGATGGGCTATTAACTGTTAAAAAAATGCTGCGCCAAACCGCCAGTAAAAGCACCGCCGTGAGTTGCCACTGGATCCGCTCACGTTCAAGAACTCAGCTGTTGTGGGTGGTGGGTAACAGGTCGAAATTTAATGCCCAGGGCATAGTGCCGGTTAATAATACAGTGAAAGAGGTTTTTATGGATGTTGTAACAGACAAACCCAAGCAAGGTGTGTTGTATGCCAACACCCAACTACAGCCGCTGAGTGAGCATTTATTTGCGGTCGGCTTTGTAGCCGAGCTACTGCACCGTCAGTTATTTCCAGACAATACACAGTTTTCAATTGCGAATTTTATTGCAGGTTGTTTGCATGACTTAGGAAAAATTGACCCCAAGTTTCAGGAGTGGGTGACTAATCCCAAAAAGAGGGGCTTAATTGCCGAAGATGGACAACACATTGATGATGCTAAATTTAGCTTTGATAAACATCCAAGGCATAATGAAGTGTCACTGCTACTTTATCAATTGCTTGATAGTACAGAACTTAAATTACTAAACCCAAGTAATAAACGCTCAGTAAAGCATGCGGTGTACTGGCATCATGCTAAGCCATTTCGTAAAGAAAAGAATGGTTTTGATACCTATAAAGACATCAGCAAAAAGCTAGTGGCAAATCAAAAAGAGATAGGTCTATCTGATATTGTCGCTCAAGCTCAAACACTGCTTAGGCAGGTTATCGGAATCGATAAAAAGTATCGTGAGTTAACAAATAGTCTTCTTGAAAAAGCTTTCTTAGCTGAAGTTGAACGGGATCAAGAAGCTAATCTGCCTGATGCTCCTGCCTTACCCAGTTACAAAGAATATGAATTTGAAGAGTCGGTATCGGCCAATAGCACCAATGTTAAAGTCAATGCGCTAAACAACATTGTACGTGCTTGTTTGATCTCAGCTGATCGTACCGTATCGGCATTGAGTGCAGCAGAATTACACACTGCCATTTTTGAGCGGCAGTTAGATGAAATAGTTACCAAGCTATTTGAAGTGGAAACGACACTTAGTTCTGATATTGACACTTGCCTAAATGCTTTCTTTCCTACGAGTGAGCGCAGTCAAAAACAAAGGGATATTGCCAAGCAGCTGACCACCTCCGAAGATGTTGCTGTTCTGGCAGGGGCTGCTGGCTGTGGCAAAACCAAAATCGCATTGGAGTGGGCTAAATTGCAGGGTGCAAAACGGATTATTTGGGTTTGCCCTCGGGTACAAGTCTGCCAAGGTTTGTTTTACGAGCTGACGTCAGAGCAATACCTCCCCAATAGCACAATTGAAATTAATACAGGTGAATTTAAATTCCATAATCAATGGGATAACCCTATTCCTGATGATGAAAACTTTTCAGGCGATATAGTGATCACCACCATAGACCAAATTCTTGGCTCAGTGATCAGTCACACGAAAGCTAATACACTTATCGATTTTTTAAATGTGCATGTAGTGTTTGATGAGTTCCATGAATACGTCAACATGCCAGCTTTTAATTTGCTGTTTGCTGAACTCATAGCGGCAAAAAAAATGCAAAAAGATCAAGCTAAGACATTATTAGTGTCGGCAACACCTCATTATGTCTTTGTAGAAGATTTACTCGGTATTCACCCTGACGATATTAAAGTCATGCCATCATTTAACCCAAGCCAGTATCAACTCGATTTTAAAATCTTTGATGATACTAATCTAAGCAATATAAACCCGCTATTTGCACAACAGAGTGGCTGTACTTTTGTTATCAGTAACATGGCGCTGACGGCGCAAAACAGTTTTATTGTAAATCAGCACAACGAGAATGCGGTGTTATTACATTCCAAATTTATTAAAAGTGATAAACGTAAATGGTTTGGTGAAGTGTACGAGGCTTACAAGCGCGATGGTACTCGCAAATATGAAGTGCTACGCAGTGGTCCGATTGTACAAGCGTCGCTTAATATCAGTTGTGATTATATGGTGGCCGAAATCACCAGTGCTGAAGATTGTTTACAGCGTTTGGGTCGTTTAGATCGTTTTGGTGAAAATAGTCAGGTGAATACCTATACCTTAGCTGTGCCTGAAACAATCGCCAATGGCAAAGGTAAGGGGCCAGCAGCTGGCTTTCTATCAAAAATGTATACATTGAGTTCTGTTCGGGCTTGGTATCAGTTTTTACATAGTGAATTGGTAGACAATACCTTTACTTTGCCAGAGATTTATCAACTTTATTTCACCTTTCATCACACCGAGCGTAATCGGGGGGTTATTGCAAGTGACTTAGTGGCCGCCCTCAAAAATAGTGTGCAACAAATCAAAGCGAAAATTGTTGATCCCATTACTGCTTCACCAAAGAACAACAAAGATAAAAAACGCACCAAGATCAGCAAAGGATCACTGCGCGGTGATAATCGCTTTGTACAATTAGCTGTGGTGGATTTAAGTCAAGCTGAGCCGAAATATATTGAAGCCTACGCTTATTCGATTCCAGTGGATGATGATAGTAATATCGACAATCTCACATACGCCATCAAAGCTATTTGTGGTTATGATCAAAGCGATAAAGATTTACTATCCCACATGTTTAAAAAACATCACAACATTATGGGCGGCACGGGTAAGGCGTTCACTGATAAGATTTTACTCAACGAAGCGCGCGACCCAGAGTCACCGATTTATTTGAGTTATACCACTAATGATTTACTGCAAGTGGGTGGCGAAAGTGCTCGTCATCCTCATGCTATTTATTACGCCGTGTGCGACAAACAAGCCATCGGTGCTATGTCCATTAAACAAATTAATCAAACCACTGAAGATGAGGAATAAATCATGCAAAAAGTAACGGGAATTAAAAGTGTTGATTTTAAAATTAAAGCATTAGGTCATGGCGTAGTGAATTGGAATGGGCCTACAACCTTAACCGGTGATGATGGTAAAACGGTTGATAATCATACCTTGCCAAAATTGCGTGGTTACACAAACTTGACCGGTAAAGTGAAAGATGAAACGGGCTATAAATATAAAAAACAAGCAACTGACATTAATTTTAAAGAAACGCCACTGTATATAAGTCAAAATTGCATTCGCCATCATTTATTTCGTGAACAAGCATTCGATTTACATTATGCAAGTGACAAAAACCTCAAAAATGTCCTAGCTTCAATTACAGGGTTGATCCGTGGTTACGTAGTACCCTCAAGTCAATGCAAGCGCACCAGTCCACTATTGTTGGAAGATTTTGTTGATCAATTGGGTAACGGCAACTTTGAACAATATGGGCAAGCTGGCGCACGTGACAGCTCATCATTCTTTTCCAAAACCACTTTTGGAGATACAGAATACATTTCCTATGGCTCTATTAGTATTGAACAGTTGCAGTTTATATCGTTGGATAAGAAGTTTGATCGTGCTGCAATGGTTATCAAAGAAGGAGAGGGGGAGGTTATTGCCGCTGAACTACAGAATTATATTCAGTCACTTAACCCCAGCTTAAATCCACAAGCCATTTTTCATTCAAACTACGTCAGAAGAGGCACTATATTCGAAGAGGGAGAATGCGGCATTTTACTCAATGATGATGCAGTAAAAGCCTTGATTGCTGAAACATTAGAACGCTTAGCTAATTTGTCTATTCGCCAAGCTAAAGGTTATATGTACGTGGATGACATCACGGTGGATTACAACGACAGCCATAAAATGATGCGTATCAAGCGTGATGAGTCAGAAATCATCAATGAGCAGCATGCACCATTTGCACAGTATTTTTATGCAAAATAGGAGGTTGCATGAAAATAATCATAGAATATGACTCTTGCTGGCGTAATGCCTTTTTAGGTGGTTCAAATAATGAACCTGTACCGAAAAAAGGCCGCGAATTTTTAGGCTCAATGACGAGCTTAAAAAAAGAAGGCAATTTTAAGGTGTGTGAAAATACCTTAGATACCGTAATGGGAGTACTAAATCGTTTAATTGGCGACCAACGAAAGCTTTATCAGGCGCGCAGTAAAATGTACGAATCCGCTTATTACTTCGAAGCACTGGAAGATAAAGTCAGCTTTATAGATAAGCCGCAGTTGACCAATGAAATATCATTTATTCGTAATATGAATGGCAGTACGGATCAGAATGCATTTACTGGAATGATCAAAGTGTCTGATCCTGTTTTTACCTCTGAATATTCACAGCAATTTTGGGGCGTTTTGGATCTCGATTTCACTCAGCTCTGTGATTTTATTATTAAGCAATCACAAGTTGTAGGATCTATTGAGTTAAACCCGTTAAGTATTATCAATCGCTTGGAGAGCCTTAATCAGGAAAAAGCACAAGAAAATAGTGATGATTTAGCCCAAGTATTAAAGGTACTAAATGAATACTTTCCTGATATTGAATATTTAAATAATAAAGGTTTGATCACACCTATCAGCATTTATTGCTCGGCGCTTTACCTTCAGCTTGCCCGCTTAGAAACTAGCTTTAATATGACCACAGCTAAAACGAAAGCAGGGGGGATTAGTGGAATTTCCAAACGAGGTTTCACTAAAAAAGACTTCATGGACCGATATACAACGGGACCCAAAAAAACAATTTGGGGTAATCCTTTTATCAAAAAAGAAAAGATAAAAGGGCAAGGTGAAGTGACTTCCATGATGACCAAAGCCAGTGGTCAATTGGAAATTAGTATCGATGTGGATCGAGATAAAGCCCAAGAAATCAAAAGCTTGATTGAAAATGCTGGCGTATCAAGCTTTTACCTTGGGAAAAAAGGTCTGGCTTATGTATCAAACATTCGAATTTAGGAGGAATTATGAACTCATATATTGATATACGGCTTAAGCCAGATGCCGAAATGCGGGAGGCTGAGCTCAGTAGTAAAGTATTTACTAAATTTCACAAAGCGTTAGTGACGCTCAATAGCCATAAAATTGGTATTAGCTTTCCGCAAATGAAATTAAGCTTAGGGCAGTTATTTCGCATTCATGGTGATGCGAGTTTATTGCATGATTTACAAGGCCTGGATTGGTTAGGCCCTTTGGCAGGATATTGTCAGGTTACTGCTGTTTCTGCCGTGCCTGATGACGTGCAATATCGTATTGTTTCCGTTAAACGCAGTAATTTAAGTAAAGCAAAATTGAAGCGTTTAATTGCCAGAGGCAGCATAGATAAAGACGGAGAGAAACGGTACAAGGTAAAAATGCTCGGCCAAGGATTTGATAATCCATATCTTGATCTGTTTAGTAGTTCAACAGGGCAGGTATATCGTAAATTCTTTGAATTTAGCGACATTCAAGCTCACCCCCTTGATGGTGAGTTTGATAGTTATGGTCTTAGCAAAACCGCTACAGTACCTTGGTTTTAACCCTTTATTTTCGCTCTTTAAAAAATTATTTGTAAAACAATGGGTTATACCAGGTGGTTTTTCAATAGGTAAAAAAGTAAATTTTTACCTATCTGCCTGTTGTAACTTATTTTTTTGAAGATATTCTATTGTTCACCGCCGCACAGGCGGCTTAGAAAAATACCCTTTTCAGACATGCGAATGCCGATAAGTTCACCGCCGCACAGGCGGCTTAGAAAGTTAAATCCAATATTTCCGTAAACTCTCATAGGTTCACCGCCGCACAGGCGGCTTAGAAATCAAACAGTGACTTTGTTATCCCTTTAGTGACGTTCACCGCCGCACAGGCGGCTTAGAAAGTAGAGGAAAGATCTCAGATATCTACAAGACAGTTCACCGCCGCACAGGCGGCTTAGAAATTTCATCTAAAACAGGGTTCATTCGATAACCTGTTCACCGCCGCACAGGCGGCTTAGAAATTAATGGTGCAGAAAAGCATTGGAACGGAAACGTTCACCGCCGCACAGGCGGCTTAGAAATTGAAGTGTCAAGCGACGTACGGCTGGCGATCGTTCACCGCCGCACAGGCGGCTTAGAAAATCATTAGGACGGAATTTCACCGTAATTCGATGTTCACCGCCGCACAGGCGGCTTAGAAAATAATGGCGCTATACATCTGGTCTAACTGGTTGTTCACCGCCGCACAGGCGGCTTAGAAAGGCTGGCCCATACTCACAAAGGCATATTTAAGGTTCACCGCCGCACAGGCGGCTTAGAAATTTGTCGCAAATTTCTTGCGAACCCGCCGACCGTTCACCGCCGCACAGGCGGCTTAGAAATTCAGGGGTGATCTCATAGTTCAAGGTGAGCTGTTCACCGCCGCACAGGCGGCTTAGAAAATTTGCAGAAATTCAAAATTTAACAAGAAGTGGTTCACCGCCGCACAGGCGGCTTAGAAATAAACCCGTTTACCCACTTAGGCAAAGTTTTAGTTCACCGCCGCACAGGCGGCTTAGAAAATTAAGGCCGCAGGCGCGGCACATGGAAAGGAGTTCACCGCCGCACAGGCGGCTTAGAAATGTTACTGAAAAAGGTGAAGGCGAACTGACTAGTTCACCGCCGCACAGGCGGCTTAGAAATGCACTAATTACAACGGCGAGTGTGTAATCTAGTTCACCGCCGCACAGGCGGCTTAGAAATTGATTGGTAGTTCACTGTGCTTAGGGCGATAGTTCACCGCCGCACAGGCGGCTTAGAAATGTTAAGCAAGAAGAAACCAAGGATTAAGCATGTTCACCGCCGCACAGGCGGCTTAGAAATTGAATCTGGAAAGCTATACGATGTGTCGATTGTTCACCGCCGCACAGGCGGCTTAGAAACCCTTGTTCCACCAAGAAAAACATAAGCAGCAGTTCACCGCCGCACAGGCGGCTTAGAAAATTGATAAGTATGGGGTAGATAACGTTGATATGTTCACCGCCGCACAGGCGGCTTAGAAATTAGTCGATTGCATTTTACGCAATTACCGTTAGTTCACCGCCGCACAGGCGGCTTAGAAAGTGTTCGATTGTCAACACCGCTACCAAATTAAGTTCACCGCCGCACAGGCGGCTTAGAAATCTGCTTTACCTGCCTCTGCAGAGGTACGCTTGTTCACCGCCGCACAGGCGGCTTAGAAATCCGAAAGAGGGTGACACTTCATTCGATATTAGTTCACCGCCGCACAGGCGGCTTAGAAATTAATCAGTTAATTTGATAACTCAATATGCAAGTTCACCGCCGCGCAGGCGGCTTAGAAAAGAAGACAACAAACTACGTATCTATTGCAACAGTTCACCGCCGCACAGGCGGCTTAGAAATAATAGAATAAGTACTTGATGCAGCATGAAATGTTCACCGCCGCACAGGCGGCTTAGAAATGTATCCGAGGGCTTGCTGATCTCTGCTACTGGTTCACCGCCGCACAGGCGGCTTAGAAATCAAATCACAGGCAAGCACTCCACTGAAACGTGTTCACCGCCGCACAGGCGGCTTAGAAATATAGGTCCTAAATCGAACCGTTCAAATGAGAGTTCACCGCCGCACAGGCGGCTTAGAAATGAGGAGAATTTGCACTGTGCGATACGCAACAGTTCACCGCCGCACAGGCGGCTTAGAAATTTAAGCCCCGAAAGCTCCGCACCGCTGGCTGGTTCACCGCCGCACAGGCGGCTTAGAAATGACAATCCCATGGCTAATAACGACTGCTTGAGTTCACCGCCGCACAGGCGGCTTAGAAACTGAGCACCTACGCCCTTGACCACGCCGTCGAGTTCACCGCCGCACAGGCGGCTTAGAAATGGCCTACCGATTGCAGGCGGGCTATTAGACAGTTCACCGCCGCACAGGCGGCTTAGAAATTATCTGTCGCAGGGCCAGGAGGCAAAAACTTGTTCACCGCCGCACAGGCGGCTTAGAAATATTGGAGAAAGAAGCCAATGCCTGAAGTTGAGTTCACCGCCGCACAGGCGGCTTAGAAATTGGGTTATTATGTGACCTAATCACAATGAGAGTTCACCGCCGCACAGGCGGCTTAGAAATGATGATGTGGACACAGAGCAAGAAGATCACGGTTCACCGCCGCACAGGCGGCTTAGAAATTAACTTGATCAAGGCGCTTATTCATGTACTGGTTCACCGCCGCACAGGCGGCTTAGAAATTTATAACGACTCAAAAACTTAGCGTTTCCTTGTTCACCGCCGCACAGGCGGCTTAGAAACAGATAATCTGCCAGCGCTTTTTGCTGGTCTGTGTTCACCGCCGCACAGGCGGCTTAGAAAGCTACAGTCGGGCGGTATGCTTGATATGCCGAGTTCACCGCCGCACAGGCGGCTTAGAAATGTTAATTAAGGTTTGGATTGACTCAGCTAACGTTCACCGCCGCACAGGCGGCTTAGAAATTTTACTTTCGAATGGGTAATTTCTGAGTTCAGTTCACCGCCGCACAGGCGGCTTAGAAAACGCTCGCCAAGTTCAATAAAGCGATATGTATGTTCACCGCCGCACAGGCGGCTTAGAAATTGGTATCATGTCCACTGCATCGATACTTACTGTTCACCGCCGCACAGGCGGCTTAGAAACTTAAGCATGCTTATCTAGTGCCCCGTAAAAAGTTCACCGCCGCACAGGCGGCTTAGAAATGTGCTGTTAAATCCAACGCGGCCGCGCAATAGTTCACCGCCGCACAGGCGGCTTAGAAATAAAGAAGCATTTACAGTTCCAATGCTGAGAGGTTCACCGCCGCACAGGCGGCTTAGAAATATATTTACCGGTGATAGCTCTTTCTTGTCGAGTTCACCGCCGCACAGGCGGCTTAGAAATATCAGGATTGGTTGCATTAGTTGTTCATCAAGTTCACCGCCGCACAGGCGGCTTAGAAATTTAAGTTCTGCAAGTGTCGCGCTGGTTTTTTGTTCACCGCCGCACAGGCGGCTTAGAAAACTAAGCGCGTTCGCTTCAAATGGCGATGATTGTTCACCGCCGCACAGGCGGCTTAGAAATTTTTCGCTTTGGAGACAGAGCATTTGAAACAGTTCACCGCCGCACAGGCGGCTTAGAAAATTTTAGTGTTCGAGTGGTTCATAAATGACTTGTTCACCGCCGCACAGGCGGCTTAGAAAGTGATAGGTTTTTTTAATATAGTGTTCGTCGTGTTCACCGCCGCACAGGCGGCTTAGAAAGGTAGTGTCACTGTAGTAAACAAAGTCACCGAGTTCACCGCCGCACAGGCGGCTTAGAAATGAGACATTAAACGAGTATTACGCAGATGTGAGTTCACCGCCGCACAGGCGGCTTAGAAATAACGTTGAAAACTTCTATCTCGAAATCAACGGTTCACCGCCGCACAGGCGGCTTAGAAATTGGACGCCAAAAACTTTTTGATTGCAATTCAGTTCACCGCCGCACAGGCGGCTTAGAAAATGTACTCAGTTGCACACGCTGGACGTGAGCGGTTCACCGCCGCACAGGCGGCTTAGAAAATTTGGCCAGTGTCGAGTCAGCTCGCATGGGTGTTCACCGCCGCACAGGCGGCTTAGAAAATTGATTACATTATAAAGCGCCAGAGAACTTGGTTCACCGCCGCACAGGCGGCTTAGAAAATTAACACTGGGCTTTTTATTTGTCATTCTCAGTTCACCGCCGCACAGGCGGCTTAGAAAATCTTCATACCTATCACTGATTAGTGGTTGCAGTTCACCGCCGCACAGGCGGCTTAGAAAGTATAGTATTGAAGTAAGACCCGTACTGCTGTGTTCACCGCCGCACAGGCGGCTTAGAAATGTTACCTGCAAAACGCTTTATGACGATGGACGTTCACCGCCGCACAGGCGGCTTAGAAAGCTAACATTCGGGAAGTTTGTAGGTACAGGGAGTTCACCGCCGCACAGGCGGCTTAGAAACACTCCAACACATGGTACCATCATAAACCAATGTTCACCGCCGCACAGGCGGCTTAGAAAAGTGCAGTCGTTAACGGATTGCGTTGACTGAAGTTCACCGCCGCACAGGCGGCTTAGAAAAGTTAGGGAACAGGTATGCAGTCACTACCGAAGTTCACCGCCGCACAGGCGGCTTAGAAAGCTATAGCGCTGGTCTGTGATTCCAAAGTGGTGTTCACCGCCGCACAGGCGGCTTAGAAATATCAAGGTCAGCAGTTTGCTAGCGGTGTCTCGTTCACCGCCGCACAGGCGGCTTAGAAATGTTAATAGCACTCTGTAGGTGCATTGTCATGGTTCACCGCCGCACAGGCGGCTTAGAAATGTTAATAGCACTCTGTAGGTGCATTGTCATGGTTCACCGCCGCACAGGCGGCTTAGAAATTTCCTCAACGCTGGCAGTATGTGAAACCATAGTTCACCGCCGCACAGGCGGCTTAGAAATTGGTTTCAGCGTCGCCCTAGGACGCACGAACAGTTCACCGCCGCACAGGCGGCTTAGAAATTGAAAACTTAAAGACTCGTATCGCTGAAAAAGTTCACCGCCGCACAGGCGGCTTAGAAAACGTATTAGCAAACTTTCTGGCGTATCTGTCAGTTCACCGCCGCACAGGCGGCTTAGAAATAAATTGTAATGCCACAGCGTTTAACCACGTAGTTCACCGCCGCACAGGCGGCTTAGAAAGATGTTACCACCACTGTAAACGCGATGATGAAGTTCACCGCCGCACAGGCGGCTTAGAAATCCGGCAGTTCTTCCACTTCGCCAGTTCGCCGGTTCACCGCCGCACAGGCGGCTTAGAAATTAAGCCAAGTTTTGAACGGTTTATACAAAGCGTTCACCGCCGCACAGGCGGCTTAGAAAAGCGTTCAACAACATCAAAACAGTCCGACTTAGTTCACCGCCGCACAGGCGGCTTAGAAAACTGAAAGATTGACACGCTGTTTTATAGTTGAGTTCACCGCCGCACAGGCGGCTTAGAAAAACTACAGCAAGTCACCGCATTTTTACTCGCGGTTCACCGCCGCACAGGCGGCTTAGAAAGTGCTTAGATACCCGTACCGCTTCAGCTTGCAGTTCACCGCCGCACAGGCGGCTTAGAAAAAATGTCTCGGTGATGGAGGACAGAAATTCACGTTCACCGCCGCACAGGCGGCTTAGAAATATCTGAAAAAGAAGCGCGAATGCGTCAAACGGTTCACCGCCGCACAGGCGGCTTAGAAACCGATATAAACGTCCTCTGGCGCGTCAGGCCAGTTCACCGCCGCACAGGCGGCTTAGAAATATTCGGCAGGAACTAGCAGATAATTTATACGGTTCACCGCCGCACAGGCGGCTTAGAAACAAAAGGCATACTAGTTAGCCACTCTGGTCAAGTTCACCGCCGCACAGGCGGCTTAGAAATTATTGGTCACAAAAACACGCAATTGCGTTTTTTCACCGCCGCACAGGCGGCTTAGAAAAGTGGAAATGCTTATCTGAGCGGGTGATCGCCGTTCACCGCCGCACAGGCGGCTTAGAAAAGTTCTTCACTGGCCTCGTCATCGATAGACCAGTTCACCGCCGCACAGGCGGCTTAGAAATCGTTAAAATCTTCAAACGGATCGAACGCTTCGTTCACCGCCGCACAGGCAGCTCAGAGATTCATCAGTATGCGATTGTTCAATGCCATACAGGCTGTTCATAAAATCTATGACAAGCTGATTTTTGAGCGCGATTTTAACTGAATGATTCTGCTATACTCCGCGCCAAGATATCAAATGACAAATCATTATTTTAGTTTTGTGTACAAACGTGTGTACAAACTGATTGAACAACGAGTAAGACTTAATAAATATGTCTATAGAAATCAATAAGCGACGCACTTTTGCTATTATATCGCACCCCGACGCGGGTAAAACAACCATTACCGAAAAAGTGCTGTTATTCGGAAACGCTTTGCAAAAAGCGGGAACGGTTAAAGGCAAAAAATCGGGTCAGCATGCTAAGTCTGACTGGATGGAAATGGAGAAGGACCGTGGTATTTCGATTACTACGTCTGTGATGCAGTTTCCCTATGGTGGCGCCCTCGTTAACCTACTCGACACGCCTGGTCACGAAGACTTCTCTGAAGATACCTATCGTACACTGACCGCTGTTGACTCTTGTCTGATGGTCATCGACTCTGCTAAAGGTGTTGAAGAGCGTACTATTAAGTTGATGGAAGTGACACGTCTGCGCGATACGCCGATCGTGACTTTTATGAACAAACTCGACCGTGATATCCGCGATCCTATCGATCTGATGGATGAAGTCGAAAGCGTGCTGAATATTGCCTGTGCACCTATTACTTGGCCTATTGGCAGCGGTAAAGAGTTCAAAGGTATTTACCATATTCTGCGTGATGAAGTGGTCTTGTATCAAGGCGGTATGGGACACACTATTCAAGAGCGTCGTGTAATTAAAGGCATTAATAATCCTGATCTTGAGAAAGCGATTGGCAGTTACGCTGCTGATTTGCGCGATGAGATGGAATTAGTGCGCGGCGCGTCGCATGAATTTGACCATGCAGCTTTCTTGAAAGGCGAGTTGACGCCAGTGTTCTTCGGTACAGCGTTAGGTAACTTTGGTGTGGACCATATTCTTGACGGCATCGTCGAGTGGGCGCCTAAGCCATTACCGCGCGAAAGCGATACACGCGTTATCATGCCTGATGAAGAAAAATTCACCGGTTTCGTGTTCAAGATCCAAGCAAACATGGATCCCAAACACCGTGACCGTGTCGCCTTTATGCGTGTGTGTTCAGGCCGTTACGAGCAAGGCATGAAAATGCACCATGTGCGTATTGGTAAAGATGTTAACGTTAGCGATGCATTGACCTTTATGGCGGGCGATCGTGAGCGTGCCGAGGAAGCTTACCCTGGTGATATCATTGGTTTACATAACCATGGCACTATCCGTATTGGCGATACTTTTACCCAAGGCGAAAAATTCCGTTTCACTGGTGTCCCTAACTTCGCCCCTGAAATGTTCCGCCGTATTCGTCTGCGCGATCCGCTTAAGCAAAAGCAGCTGTTAAAAGGCTTAGTACAGTTGTCTGAAGAAGGCGCTGTGCAAGTATTCCGCCCAATCGATACTAACGATTTAATTGTTGGCGCCGTGGGTGTGCTGCAGTTTGAAGTGGTTGTTGGTCGTCTTAAGAGCGAATATAACGTTGAAGCCATTTACGAAGGTATTAGTGTTTCGACCGCTCGCTGGGTTTATTGTAAGGATGAGCGTAAGCTTGAAGAGTTCCGCCGCAAGTGTAGCCAAAACTTAGCACTCGATGGTGGTGACAACTTAACCTATATTGCGCCAACTATGGTCAACCTGAATCTTTCGATGGAAAGGTATCCTGATATTGAGTTTGCAAAAACTCGCGAGCACTAATTAGGTTCGGTTTAGAATAGTTGTTGAAATGGCGGTGAATTCACCGCCATTTTTGTATCTAATGAAATCTAAAAACGGTTCTGGATGTGAATGATGGCGAATTGGATCACAAAAACATGGCAGGCTTATATTCAGTGGTGCGACCGTATGGGGCTGACACCTGAAAATCGTCGTTGTTGTATGCCACGCCTTGAAGATCCGCCATTAGCGGTAAAATGCGCTAAAGCGTCTACGGCTGACGAAACTGCATTGCCGCCCGAAGCGCATGCAAACGGCAAATCAACCGTAGAGTGAGGTATTTGCAGTGATTGATACCCACGCACATCTAGATTTTGCCGAGTTTGATCTTGACCGCGATGCTGTGGTGCAGCGAATGCGCAGTGTTGGGGTTAATAATCTGATTATTCCTGGCGTGTCCCCCCAACACTGGCACAAACAGCTCGCTGTTGCCGAACAATATCAAACCTATTTTGCCCTTGGCATCCATCCTTGGTTTTGCCCAGAGGATGTTGATGCAGCGATCTTAGCATTAACATCTAAAGTTGCCGCGTTGCTCGAATGTCCTCGTTTTGTTGCTATTGGTGAATGTGGCTTAGATAAGCTTTATTCCTCAACATGGCCACAGCAGTTAGCGTTTTTTGAGGCGCAACTGACGTTAGCTAAATCCGTTAATCTGCCGGTGATTATTCATAGTGTGAAGGCACATCCCGAGGTTTTGGCCTGTTTAAAAAAGTATCAATTGCCTAGAGGCGGTGTGATACATGCTTTTTCTGGCAGTGTTGAGATTGCACAGGAATATATCAAGTTAGGTTTTAAGCTGGGAATTGGTGGTTTGATTATGAATCCCAATGCCAAAAAATTACTCAAAACTGTCACCGAACTTCCGCTCGAACACCTCATACTTGAGACTGATTCCCCGGCGATGACGCCGATAAATGTTGCAGAAAAACGTAACCAACCCGCTAACCTTGTTCTTTTTATAGACAAAATCGCCGCTTTGCAAAAAAAATCAAGTGTTCTAATATCAGAACACTTGATGTCGAATGCAGTGCAACTGTTTGACCTTTAGCTGTTTTTAAATAAACAGGTGTAGGTCGCACTAGCATTCTCCACTAAGCGATTGAAATTAAACTCCAAAAATATGATCAAAACGACGATTTTCGACTTGGGCTCGGGTATAATCTGACTCGGAAATAGGTTGATTAACAACATAATTAAAAAGTGTTAACAATAGGGTGATGGTTAATGAATATATTGATGAGTTTAGTAGGGGTGGTCACCCTACTTGCGATAGGTTTTCTCCTATCGAATAACAAAAAAGCAATTAATTTACGTACAGTGGGTGGCGCTTTAGCTATCCAGGCCGCTTTCGGTGGTTTTGTACTGTACGTTCCTGTTGGTAAAGACATTCTGAAAGGTATGTCTGATGCAGTTTCTAGCGTTATTGGTTACGCACAAAACGGTATCGGTTTCCTGTTCGGTGATTTAGCTAACTTTAAACTTGGCTTCATCTTCGCAGTTAACGTGTTACCCGTTATTGTGTTCTTCTCTTCATTGATTGCTGTGCTTTATTACTTAGGCATCATGCAGTGGGTTATCCGTATTATCGGTGGCGCGCTACAAAAAGCATTAGGTACAAGCCGTACAGAATCAATGTCAGCAACAGCTAACATCTTCGTGGGTCAAACTGAAGCGCCATTAGTGGTTCGTCCATTCATTCCAACTATGACGCAGTCTGAACTGTTTGCGATCATGGTGGGTGGTTTGGCGTCAATTGCGGGTTCAGTTTTGGCTGGTTACGCGCAGATGGGTGTACCTATCGAGTACTTAGTTGCCGCATCATTCATGGCAGCACCAGGTGGTCTATTAATGGCTAAACTGATGCACCCTGAAACTGAAGTTGCTAAGAATGACATGAGCGATTTGCCAGAAGATCCTGACAAACCAGCTAACGTGTTAGATGCAGCTGCAGCAGGTGCTTCATCTGGTATGCACTTAGCACTAAACGTAGGTGCTATGCTGTTAGCCTTCGTTGGTTTGATCGCTATGATCAACGGTATCATTGGTGGTATCGGTGGTTGGGTAGGCATGCCTCAGTTAACACTTGAGCTGATCCTTGGCTATGTGTTCATGCCGTTAGCATTCCTTATCGGTGTGCCTTGGAATGAAGCATTAGTAGCTGGTTCTTTCATCGGTCAAAAGATCGTAGTTAACGAGTTTGTTGCTTACTTAAACTTTGCTCCATACCTGAAAGACATCGCTGATGGCGGTATGGTAGTAGCTGAAACGGGTCTAGCAATGACTGACAGAACCAAAGCGATTATCTCCTTTGCTCTGTGTGGTTTCGCTAACTTGTCTTCAATCGCGATTCTGCTTGGTGGTTTAGGTGCTATGGCTCCTACTCGTCGCCATGACTTAGCTACAATGGGTATTCGTGCGGTTATCGCCGGCTCTTTAGCTAACTTAATGAGTGCGACACTTGCTGGTCTGTTCTTAGCTATGTAAGTTATTGAGCGGCAGTCGGGGGAAACCCCACTAACTGGGTCCTGACCATGCAGGGCGGGACCTAAGTTAATTCAACCATTTTCCAGTAGTGATTCCTGTAGTGAATAGTTTCTCCAATTTAAAAACACAGAATGCAACTGAGATGTAGCTGTCATTCTGTCTTAAATGTTGTAGTTCCACGGTTAAGTTAATTAATCGTAATGCAGAAGTCGCGACTTTGTTCACAATTAAGAATTTTGTGTTTGTGATTTTACGCTAGATTATTGAGATTTTTTTTAATCTAGGTAGAATGCGAGCGCCACAAAAAGAACGCTACCCTCGATGGTAGTAAACAAGATAAATGGGGTTGATGATGAAAAACGTTAAAACTTTAGCTTTAGCTGCTACAGCAGTAGCTGCAATCTCTGGCAACGCATTTGCCGCTGATCGTACAGACCTTCACGGTAGCGATTATAAATGGTACCAATTCAATTATATGTATGCTTTGAAGGAAAAACCACGTTCGCCAGATGCTCATTCAGGTCATGATTACCTAGAAATGGAGTTTGGCGGTCGTTCAGGTATTTTTGATCTTTATGGTTATGTAGATCTATTTAACCCAACAGAAAGAGACTCAAGCGATAAATCAAACTCTGATAAAATGTTCATGAAATTTGCTCCTCGTGTATCAATTGATGCATTGACTGGCAAAGATTTATCTTTTGGTCCTGTAAAGGAAGTTTACTTCTCTACTCTATTTAACTGGGGTGGTGGACATGGTGACTTTAATCCTAATGCTTCTTTCTGGGGTGTTGGTGCTGATGTTGAAATCCCTTGGTTAGGCAAAACAGGTATGAACCTGTACGGTCTTTATGATTTGAATAAAAAAGATTGGAATGGTTATCAATTCTCTGCTAACTGGTTCAAACCTTTCTACTTCTTCGATAACAAGAGCTTCCTATCTTTCCAAGGTTATGTTGATTATCAATTTGGCGCAGATAAAGAGTACCATGGTGGAGAGCAAGCAACTAATGGCGGTGCAACATTCTTAGGCCTATATTGGCACTCAGATCGCTATGCTCTTGGTTATGGTTTAAAAGCATATAAAGAAGTCTATTTAATTCCAGATACTGATGGTTTTGAGTCTAGTGGTATCAGTCACTATTTCTCAGCTACTTACAAGTTCTAATCTCTTGTAATACTAGTTGCTTGTTGGAGCCGCATTATGCGGCTCCATCTTTGTTTTACCATGAGTCTTTATCTAAGCCTATTAGGCTAACAAGTGGGTTTATATAAAGGTTTGTGTTTTTCTCGCGCTAAAATGGATTTTTCGCGGAAAAGTAGGAGCAAGATTTTATTCGTATCCTCTCTTCCGGTCTTCAAGGATTCAAGTCGTGGTCACTTATAAGTTATTTTAAGTGTCAGGATGCCTATTGCTCTTTATGACTTAGGCAAGATTGAATACCTACAACAAGGTAGTTTGTATAAGCAAATTACCCGGCACCGCCTGAAGGCCCGGCCATAAAAATAATCAAAATAATGCCACCTCTTAAGCGTTGCTTTTATGCGACTGATTTCTATTCATTTAATTTTTATTTTGGAGAGCTATTATGACTGATTTAAAAAAAGCAGCACAACGCGCCATCGAGTTAATGGACTTAACGACTTTGAATGATGACGACACAGATCAAAAAGTGATAGACCTGTGCCACAAAGCGAAAACGGCTGCGGGCAATACTGCCGCTATCTGCATTTACCCACGTTTCATCCCAATTGCACGTAAGACACTCGATGAAATCGGTGCTGAAGATATCCAAATCGCCACTGTGACTAATTTCCCCCATGGCAACGATGACATTGCCATTGCTGTACTCGAAACCCGCGCTGCCGTTGCCTATGGTGCCGACGAAGTTGACGTGGTATTCCCATACCGCGCGCTGATGGAAGGTAATGAAACGATTGGTTTTGAATTAGTCAAAGCCTGTAAAGAAGCCTGTGGTGAAGTCTTGTTAAAAGTCATCATCGAATCTGGCGTGTTAGCCGATCCTGCGCTTATCCGCCGTGCATCTGAGCTTTCAATCGATGCGGGTGCTGACTTTATTAAAACCTCTACGGGTAAAGTGCCTGTAAACGCCACACTCGAAGCGGCTGAAATCATGCTGACAGTGATCAGCGAAAAGAATACCCAAGTAGGCTTCAAGCCTGCCGGTGGTGTGCGTGATGCTGCCCAAGCGGCTGAGTTCCTCGGTGTTGCAGAGCGTATTTTAGGGGCTGACTGGGTTTCACCACGTACCTTTAGATTTGGTGCTTCAAGCCTATTAAACAGCTTGCTGCACACACTAGAACTGGCTGATGCGCCTAAGCCAACTCAAGGCTATTAATCGCAAACTGTCGCTGATTAATACTATCAGCGTATAGCGAGCCTAATTAAGTGTGACCTAAATCTATTTGGCAAACTCAAAACTTCGATAGTATGAACTTGTAATATTGCTACAGTTTTGATGTTTCATTGCAAAGATAAGCACTAGCGACAGGGTTGTTAGTGTCTATCTTGGAGGCAGTATCATGTTTCTAGCTCAAGAGATTATTCGTAAAAAACGTAATGGTTTAGCGCTAAGTTCCGAAGAGATACAGTTCTTTGTTCAAGGTATCACCACCAACTCCGTATCTGAAGGTCAGATCGCCGCATTAGGCATGGCGGTGTATTTTAATGACATGAATATGGATGAAAGAATCGCTTTAACGACAGCAATGCGTGATTCTGGCACTGTGCTTAATTGGCAATCATTGGGACTCAACGGTCCTGTCATCGACAAACACAGCACTGGTGGTGTCGGCGATGTGATTAGTCTCATGCTTGGTCCTATGGCTGCGGCTTGTGGCGGTTATGTGCCTATGATTTCTGGGCGCGGCCTAGGTCATACTGGCGGTACACTCGATAAGTTTGATGCCATTCCGGGTTACCAAACTGAGCCTTCAAGTGAATTGTTCCGCAAAGTGGTGAAAGAAGTCGGGGTGGCGATTATTGGCCAAACGGGCGATCTCGTTCCTGCCGATAAACGCTTCTATTCTATTCGCGATAATACCGCCACCGTTGAATCCATTTCTCTCATCACAGCATCGATCCTGTCTAAGAAATTAGCCTGTAATTTAGATGCGTTGGCGATGGACGTGAAAGTCGGTAGCGGCGCTTTTATGCCAACCTATGAGGCATCGGAAGAATTAGCTCGCAGTATTGCCGCTGTTGCAAATGGCGCGGGTACTAAAACGACGGCTTTGCTTACCGATATGAATCAAGTGCTTGCATCTTGTGCAGGTAACGCGGTTGAAGTGAAAGAAGCCATAGACTTTTTAACGGGTGCTTACCGTAACCCGCGTTTATATGAAGTCACTATGGGTCTTTGTGCTGAGATGCTGCTCCTTGGCGGTCTTGCAAGCAATGAAGCCGATGCTCGCGCTAAACTGAATCGTGTACTCGATAATGGTCGCGCTGCAGAACTCTTTGGCAAGATGGTGTCGGGTCTTGGTGGTCCGGTTGATTTTGTTGAAAACTACAGTAAATACCTACCGCAGTCACAAATTATTCGTCCGGTTTTTGCCGATATGCAAGGTTATGCCTACAGCATGGATACCCGTGAGTTAGGTTTAGCGGTTGTGACCTTAGGTGGCGGCCGCCGTAAGCCCGGTGATGCACTAGACTATAGTGTTGGCTTAACTCAAGTGTGTGCTTTAGGCGATAAAGTAGATTCATCGACGCCGATTGCCGTTATCTATGCACAGTCTGAAGCCGCCTTTGCTGAAGCAGAACTTGCGGTGAAAAAAGCGATTCACATTGGTGAAACCGCTCCAGAAAAAACACCTGAGATCTATGCCTATATTCGTGCATCGGATCTTTAAGGAAGAATTATGAAACGTACCATTATTATGATGTTGGACTCCTTTGGAGTCGGTGCTTCTGCTGATGCAGCAAGCTTTGGTGATGTCGGTTCCGATACCTTTGGCCATATTGCTAAAGCATGTGCTGAAGGCAAAGCCGATATTGGCCGTGAAGGTCCGCTGAAATTACCTAACTTAGCGCGCTTAGGTTTAGGCCATGCGGCGATGGAAAGTACGGGCGCCTTTGCCCCAGGTTTTGGTGACAATGTTGAGCTGATTGGTGCTTATGGTCATGCTCAAGAGTTAAGTTCGGGTAAAGATACCCCGAGCGGTCACTGGGAGATGGCGGGCGTGCCCGTACTATTCGAATGGGGCTACTTTAGCGAGCACCAAAATTCTTTCCCTAAAGAACTGACGGATAAGATTTTAGCCCGTGCGGGTCTGGATGGATTCTTAGGTAATTGTCATACTTCTGGCACAACTATTTTAGAAGAGTTAGGCGAAGAGCATATGCGCTCTGGCATGCCTATTTTCTATACCTCAGCCGATTCTGTGTTTCAAATCGCCTGCCATGAAGAAACCTTCGGTTTAGACAATCTTTATCGTCTTTGCGAAATAACCCGTGAAGAGTTAGAACCTTACAATATAGGTCGCGTTATTGCCCGTCCATTTGATGGTACTGGCCCAAGTGACTTTGCCCGTACTGGCAATCGTAAGGATTATTCGCTCGCGCCACCTGCAAAAACCGTATTAGATAAGCTGAATGAAGCGGGCGGTGAAGTGGTGAGTGTGGGCAAGATTGCCGACATTTATGCTTACTGCGGTATCACTAAAAAAGTGAAGGCGAACGGCTTAGAAGCGCTTTTCGATGCGACCTTAGCCGAAGTGAAATCTGCGGGTGATAACACTATAGTGTTTACTAACTTCGTGGATTTTGACTCTCACTATGGTCATCGCCGTGATGTGGCAGGCTACGCTAAAGGGTTGGAATATTTCGATGCCCGTTTGCCTGAAATGCTCGCATTATTGGGTGAAGACGATCTGCTGATTTTAACGGCGGATCACGGTTGCGATCCAACATGGCAAGGCACGGATCATACCCGTGAATATGTGCCAGTATTAGCCTTTGGCGCTGGATTGAAAGCAGGTTCTCTGGGGCGTCGTAAGAGCTTTGCCGATATCGGCCAGTCTATTGCGAGCCACTTTAAGCTCGAACCTATGGCCTATGGTGAATCTTTCCTTTAGGCAAATTAGCATTTATTTCGATTTGGCGGCTGACATTTGCCGCCAGTAAACAAAGACTTAAGTCTTAATAAAATAAACAGGGGTTATTTCGATGGCAACACCACACATTAATGCTGTAGAGGGCGCATTCGCTGAGACAATGCTGTTTCCAGGCGATCCATTACGTGCAAAATATATTGCTGAAACATTCTTAGAAAATGTTGAGCAAGTGACTGATGTTCGAAACATGCTAGGTTTTACTGGTACTTACAAAGGTAAGCGTATTTCAGTTATGGGTTCTGGCATGGGTATTCCTTCATGCTCTATCTATGCAACTGAATTAATTCGTGATTATGGCGTTAAGAACCTGATCCGTGTGGGTACTTGTGGTGCGATTAGCACTGACGTTAAAGTACGTGACGTGATCATCGGTATGGGTGCATGTACTGACTCAGCGGTTAACCGTTTACGTTTTAAAGGCCAAGATTTTGCTGCTATCGCTAACTATGAGCTGATGAATGCGGTTATCGAATCTGCGAAAGTTCGTGGCACTAAAGTTCGCGTAGGTAATATTTTCTCTGCGGACCTGTTCTACACTCCTGATCCACAAATGTTTGACGTGATGGAGAAGATGGGTGTATTAGGCGTAGAAATGGAAGCGGCTGGTTTGTACGGCGTTGCCCATGAGTTTGGTGCGCGTGCCCTGTGCGTTGTGACTGTATCTGATCATATCCGCACCGGTGAAAAGACTTCTGCAGAAGAACGTCAAACCACATTCAATGACATGATCATCATGACATTAGAAGCGGCGATTACACTGTAACTGTGTAAGAGTGTGCTACTGGAAAAAGGGTTCGCATTGCGGACCCTTTTTTTATGCCAATTCTTAGCGGCTTTTCTATTCGACTTTGTTATTTATGGCTTATCTAGAACCTAGCTATCAATAGATGAGTTGTCCTATCTTCCTATCTATTGATATAGAGATTAACCGGTTGAATCTGTGTCGAGATCGCTTGGCTCGCTGGGTGTTTTTGGCGTCGAGGTTTCGGTCGTAACGGCTGTTGCTTTAGCCGCGTGTTTTACCTGACGGACACTTTTAACCTTAGGTTTAACCTTTACAGGTGCCGCTTGTTCCGCATCGTTTGCCGCGTTTTCAACTGCTGTATTATCCTGTAATTCCAATGATTTTTCTGACGTTTTTTCGGCTTTAGTTTGCATGCTTTCCTGCGCGAGCTTATCAACACGAGTCTTTGTCACTGCTTTTGGCGCCTTAGTGGGCTTAGTCGCTTTCTCTTGTGGGTTATCAGTGGTCGATACCGCTTGATCTTTGGTTAGCTCTTGCGCCAAACCATCATTAACACTTTCTGATGGCTCTTCAGTTGAGGATCGTTTCTTAGGTTTTTTCGGCGCTTGACGCAACTTAACCCGAAAGCGGCGGCGGTCAAAATCGGCGCGTTTGAAAGACAAAGAGCGTGAAAGCAACATACCAATCAAGCCTGCAACCAGCAGCATGATTTGTTGTTGTTCCATGTTTAAGTTGTGGGCTTCTTTGATTTCGTTGAAAAACAGCTTGGTATCGAGCCTGACTTCGACATAACCTAGATTTTTCCCTTCTTGGATCACAGGCTCAACATAGGGAGGATATTTGCTTAGTAGCAAATTCATTTCTTCTGAGTCAGGGTCTACAACATCCTTAGTGATACTTTGGGCGAAAGATAACCGCATGCCTTGGTCGCTGAAGATAGCCGCAGACATCACCTTAGGATCTTCCACTAAAGCACTGGCGAGCCATTGCAACTGCTCATCATTTTGCAGTTGTAGCGCGGGCGCTGCACCATAAGCGGTTTGCTGTACCAGTAATCTGGCCATCTTTTGAGTTTGGGACTTTAGAAGCAGCTGACCTTGTAGTAGGCTTGTCTGCCACAATTGTACTAAGCCGAATATCAAGGCGAAGGCGGCGGCAATTTGGATCAGTCTACTGATTTTATGGCTTTTCTTTAGCCCTTTAAGATATAACACTTTGACCCTTAAAATGTAGAGCGCTTGCCTAATCATAATTGATTCTGAGTGAGCCCGATAGTTGGAGAATTTAAGTCCGATGGAAAGCTTGAACCAAGATGCGCTTTTTTTGTGGTTAGTCTCTGACCATTCCCCAAGGTTTGAACGCCAAGGGCAAGTGTTTGAACGTTATCAAGAGTCAGCAAACCGCGCTGGTGTTTCGCGTTTGCGGATTATCTATCAAGATACGTTAGCGCAGGCAGCGATATCGGCCTGGATTGCGGCATTGCCTTCGTCTGACGTTATCGGTATTGCCCATATCAAACGCCAAGTTGGCTTACATTGCATCGAGTTGGCGCTGGTGAATGTGCCTTCTCAGGCACAGTTAGCGGCGTTCCCTCAGTCTTTGGCTGAACTGCATGTGCTCCATGTTGATTTGCCTCGCTTGAATCATCCCGGCTTATTAGTGATGGACATGGATTCCACGGCGATTCAGATTGAATGCATTGATGAATTAGCGGCCATGGCGGGCGTTGGCGAGCGCGTGGCGGCGATTACTGAACGTGCTATGCAAGGCGAGCTGGATTTTGAACAGAGTCTGCGTCAGCGCGTGGCGCAGCTTAAGGGCGCTGATGCCAGTATTATCACGACTTTGTGCGATAACTTGCCTGTAATGCCAGGGCTTGAGCCCATGCTTTTGGAGCTTAAATCCCATGGCTGGCGCTTAGTGGTGGCATCTGGCGGTTTTACCCCTTTTGTGGGCCATTTAAAGCAGCTGCTAAGCCTAGATGCGGCCTTTGCTAATGAGTTAGTCATCACTGATGGCAAACTCGCGGGTGAAGTGACGGGTAAAGTCGTGGATGCGCAGTTTAAAGCGGATGTGGTTGAGTGTTGCAGTGAGCAGTGGGACATTCAAAAAGGTCAAAGAGTCGCTATCGGCGATGGCGCGAATGATATCCCTATGGTGATGGCGGCGGATTTTGGTATCGCTTTCCATGCCAAACCTAAGCTGGCAGCCGCGGCGGATGCGAATATTCGCCATCTTGACCTGCGCGTTTTACCTTATCTGTTGCAAATCTAGGTTATTCATTTATTTGAAATTTGAGTCGAGATGAAAGTCTAGGTAAGGGCTGAGTTAGAGTAATGACTCTTGTCTTTTATCGATGAACTGGTAGTTTAGGGAGATTGATAAACTACCAGTGACTTATTTTGACTCAGCTCGCCCAAGGCTCAACATCACCCATTTCACAGTCTTCAATCTACCTGCCATACCGCGATGGACAGCTGCATCTACGGCAGTTATTACCGTCGGTGCCTGATTTTTCTAAAACGCCTATTCTCATGCTCCATGGCGCCATGTCTAATGGTCGGGTGTTCTATAGCCAAAATGGCCGTGGCCTAGGTTGTTTTTTGGCTAAGGCGGGATTTGTGGTGTATGTGTTGGATACCGCTGGCAGAGGGCTCAGCTTGCCGAAAATCGATCGCGATTTTACCTTAGGACAAGGTGAAGTGATCCGTGAGCAATTACCTTTAGTGCAGCAGGCCATTCTCGATTTACATCAAAAAGCTTGTCAAGAACAAGCGGCTCAAGATGATCGCAAAGCCGTGGCGCCTTCGCAGGTGCATTGGTGCGCCCATTCATGGGGCGGGGTGTTAATGGTGAGCAGTCTGGCCCGTTATCCTGAGTTACAACAAAGCGTTCGTTCACTGCTTACTTTCGGTAGCAAGCGGACGATTCGGGTTAAGTCCTTCAAAAAATGGTTGATGGTCGATGTCTTTTGGAATCGTCTAGCGCCAGGCTTAGCAATGGGCCAAGGTTATCTTGCTGCCGATAAGCTGCGTATTGGTATGGACAATGAAAGCCGCGCCTCATTAGTTCAAAGTATTGATTGGGTGCGGGGTGATTGGATTGATCACGACGATGGATTTGATTATGCGAAAGCGGCAACATTCGCTAATTGGCCTCTAGCTTGGTTTATCTCAGGGCAGAGCGATACTGTGCTTGGGCATCCAGAAGATGTGGCTGATATGGTCGCAGAGTGCGGCTTTAAACGGGTGAAATCAACGCTTCTTTCTAAGGATAATGGTTTTAAACATGATTATGGTCATGCCGATATGCTGACGCATATAGATGCTAGCAGTGATCATTTTCCTAAGATTAGGGATTGGTATTTAAGTTTTGATCTGGCGGTATTAAACAATTAAGACTGTTTTTTATGGATTGCAGGGTATCTTAGTTCAACCTCTTGGGTAATATCTAACAGTTCACCGACACCAATTATCCGCCATAACTGTTCTTCTAATTGTTTAGCTTTATGGTTTGCATGAATATTAATGTATTCCAATTCGCGACGCAGATAACTCATGTCTGGCTTCTCAGTCGCACCTCGGTAAACGCGTAGGGCGAGGAATCGGCCTAACGCTTTGCTCTGATTGATAAAGGTTATCTGAGCATCCACATCACCGACTTCTGTGGCTGAAGTGCATTTCAAAAAGATTTTGCCACGAGATTGACGTATCAACTGGACAAACACTTCAATGAAATCCATATCTTGCTGGGGTTTCATCTGGCGAATAGGTTCGAGGATATCCCGCTTAAAGAATCCATCCTTTAGCAGCGGTGCTAAATTATATTGCAGAGTATCTGACGTGCCTGCGGCAAAAATATCGCTGATCTCATCCTGTTGTGTACCTACGCCTAAACACGCGACTTGGGCCGATTTTGTCGTTTTTTCAACAAAGTAGGGCACAGAATGCAAATCATGCATCAGAATATTTTTTAAACCATCGGCAAGTTCATTCGCTTCACTATTGTTCTCAGTCAGTTGTTCTAACTTTTCCTTATTATGGGCAATCAGTTTATTTAAAAACTCGACCCCCACATGGGGTGTATGGCCCATGACTGCGGTTAAATGCAGTGTTACACCATTCTTACGGGTGCGCACTAAACGGTAAGGGAGATTATCTAACTGTGTTTTACCCGCAATGGTTTGTAGTTTAGGGAAGCTTAACAGTAGCGGTTTATTCGATGAGAACTCTGTCGGATTGTCTAAGGTTAATTGCATGCCACGGCTAGAAATATCTAAAGTAATGCCCGTGGCTTTTAGCTTGTCTTGCGTCACGTTGACTAAGGTTTTAAAGGCGAAACGAGCCTCTTGGCGTCGCTCGCTAAATTGCATGGAAACTAACTTAATTTGATTGGTGGTTAATCGTTGTTGACCAAAGGTTTTAAGGGCATTGGCATTACTGTTGTCTTGCCAGGCTTTGTAATGCCCTCTGGCATCTTCATTACTGATATCGATGAGCTGCAGTAAATGACTAAACTGCGATAACTGCTGTTCAACCAGTGGGCTGAATTTAGCCTCATCGCCCGGCAGGGTTGCGCGGCGATAGCCCTTATCATGATAAATTTTATCTTGGGTTACTTTAAAGATCCGCCAGCTAGGTTTGGTCGATGCAAAGCCTAGGAATAAAGGCATCATGCCCTTAGCTTTAAGCTCCGCTAAGGTGGCAGAGTAAAAATATAAGCAGCCTTGGGCATTATAGGTAAAGCTAAAAAATAGCCCGTGGTCGGGATTTTCTGGATGACTCAGCAATGCCGATACTCGGCTTGGGGTCAGCATGGCTGGTAATTGGCTGACATCATTCTCATCTTGAAAATAATGCACTATCTGTTGGTTGTCACGGCTGAGTAGCATGTGACTCAAACCTTGGGTTTGAGTATTGAAATACAAAGGTAAGTGAGGCAGGTGGGGTAAATAATGGCGTTCAAATCCGAGTCCTGTTGCACTCACAATCACATCATTGACATCTACCTTGTAACGCAGTTTATAGCCGCGGATTAAATTGCCGAGCATTTCACTTAAGGCTTCGCTGCCACCAAGGCGTTTGAGTCTTAGCCAAATATATTCGCCATTGGTTTGGCTATCGACAATCTGATAATCCACTCCTAGCTGGAGATCGGGATAGTAAAACTCTTCGCTGAGTTCCAGTAACTTAACTTTGAGTGGTTGGTCGAGATCGAAGGGATGATTGGCTGCAAGACGAATACGGGCGCCGCCGATAGATAAATCTGCCGTGATCCCTGGCACTTCACCGCGACCCGTTTGTGATGCCGCAATGCGAATACTGTAATTCATCCGTTCTTCGGCACGGTTGAAATAGCTGCCTAATACCACGCCGGGCACCATAAAAGGTTCAGGTTCGGCGGCTTCAACTTGAGTCACACCTTGACGTAATTTTACCCGACGCTGTTGGTGAGCATTGAGCACATACTCATACACACCTAAGGTATATTGGTTGCGAAACAGTGACATGGCCTCATGCATACTGTTTTTAGCGGGCTCGTCTAAAAAATGTCGCTGTTGGCCTAACATGACTTCAGTACAAGTAAGCTCAGATTTATCCCTGAGATCGATAATTCGAGTGCAAGGCGAAGCCAAACGACTCAATTCCATTTTCACAAGAAAACGGGTCGAATTGGTTTCATCTATCGTCAGCTGCTGGAAAATCTCTTGGAAGTTAGGTTCCATGAGTAACGGCTTGAGCTGTTCGATGAGTGCACTATGGTTATCTAAACTCATGTAGGGTTCTTTTTAATGCTTATTTTGTATTGGACTGTTAGTCTTATGTCGGCAGTATTCATCGTTACTTAAATTGATTTTATACAGATTTTAATGAGTTATGGCAAAGAATAAAACAGCGTACGTGTGTAATGAGTGTGGACAAGACTTCCCCCGTTGGCAAGGGCAATGCAGTGCTTGTCAGGAATGGAATACGATTACTGAGGTCAGGCTCGGTGCGGCCTCTCCTGGGCGCAGTACTAAGTTTGTCGGTTATGCCGGTGCGAGCAGTAATGAAGTGAAGACATTAGATCAAATCGATCTCAATGCTCTGCCACGAATATTGAGCCATTTCGGGGAGTTAGACCGAGTGCTCGGTGGCGGGATAGTGCCAGGTTCAGCCATTTTGATTGGCGGACATCCTGGTGCGGGTAAGAGTACGCTTTTATTGCAAACTCTGTGTCATCTGGCAGAGCAAATGCCTGCACTGTATGTCACGGGTGAAGAGTCCTTGCAGCAAGTGGCCATGCGTGCCCATCGCCTTGGTTTACCAACCAATAAACTGCGGATGTTGTCTGAAACCAGCGTTGAGCAAATTTGCGAAGTTGCCCTAAAAGAATTGCCCAAAGTCATAGTAGTCGATTCGATTCAAGTGATGCACATGAGCGATGTGGCATCGAGCCCAGGTAGTGTGTCGCAGGTGCGCGAATCCGCTTCTTACTTAACGCGTTTTGCGAAGGAAAATGGCATTGCCGTGATTATGGTCGGCCATGTAACCAAAGATGGCAGTCTGGCAGGGCCTAAGGTATTGGAGCATTGTATTGACTGTTCAGTGATGTTCGAAGGCGATAGTGATAGTCGTTACCGCACCTTGCGTTCCCACAAAAACCGGTTTGGCGCCATCAATGAGTTAGGTGTATTTGCCATGACAGAGCGCGGCTTAAAAGAAGTCGCCAATCCTTCGGCAATTTTCCTTTCCCGTGGTGAAGAAGAATCTTCTGGCTCGCTTGTTATGGTGGTTTGGGAAGGTACGCGGCCGCTACTTGTGGAGCTGCAGGTGCTGGTGGATAACTCGGCCATGTCTAACCCGCGCCGCGTGGCTGTGGGTATGGATGCTAACCGTTTAGCCATGTTACTTGCTGTGATGCATCGTCACGGCGGTTTACAGATGTCAGATCAGGACGTATTTGTGAACGTGGTGGGCGGCGTGAAAGTGACAGAAACCAGTGCCGACTTAACCTTGTTACTTGCTATGGTGTCGAGTTTTCGCGGGGATATTTTACCCAGCGATTTAGTAGCCTTTGGTGAAGTGGGGCTATCGGGTGAAATTCGTCCTGTGCCTAATGGCCAAGAGCGATTAATCGAAGCCGCTAAACATGGTTTTAAGCGCGCCATCGTGCCAAAGGCCAATGTGCCGAAAAAGCCTCCTGCGGGGATGGAAGTCGTGGGTGTGTCTAAGTTATCTGAAGCGCTAGAAGCGATTTAGTCATTAGGCCGAGTAAAATGAGAGGCTAGCTAAATTTAGGCGCTAGCTAACACTTAGATGCTAGCTAACACTTAGATGCTAGCTAGCATTAAACGCTCTCAAGCGAGATGAACGCCAGTAAGCAAAACAGCGCCATTAGGCGCTGTTTGTGTTTGTGAGCGAGTGTCTTAATCTGCGATATTGTGTTTTTCGATAAACAACATAAGTTCGCGATTCAGCAAGGAAGCATCACCTAAGTTAAGCTCCACCATACGTTTTAGGTGGCTGATGCTGTCGACGTCGATGAAGTTACACTTCAAGCCTAATTGGGCATTTTTTTGATGGACCAACTCAGTTTCCATACGGATCTCAATATCAGATTCGGGCAAGATAAAACTGAGGGTAATAGCATCACCCGAGTGGATAAAATTTTGCGGCTCTTCGACCAAAGCGCCATTTAGACTCAAATCGAGAATGGTCGTCTCCCACTGTGCAACACCTTGTTGTAGATGTGCATTCGTGGCAAATAGAATCCGCGAAAACTTGCGCCTTTCGTCCATACCCAATCCTTTTTCTTTCATAGTCAGCTAAGTGTAGTCCCATCAGTGTCCCTAAGCATATGTCATATTGATGTGACTGTAAAAGCAGAGCAATTTTTTGTTCAATAAAGCTACCGAGATCGCATATTTAACCTTTCACGCATATGCAAATATGAAAAAGTATGAATAATTCACGTAAGTAAAATAAGAGAAATTGAAAATGACTTATAGTGTGCTCGTTGTCGATGATGAAGCGGTTATTCGTGCGCGATTGAAGGGATATTTTGAAAAGGAAGGTTATCGCGTCGTTGAAGCTGCCGATGGCGAGCAAATGTGGTACGAATTTAATCGCCAACATATCGATTTGATCATGCTAGATATCAATTTGCCCGGTGTCGATGGTTTGAGCCTGACCCGTGAGCTGCGCAGTCGCTCCCATGTGGGTATCATTCTGGTGTCTGGACGGGATGAATCTATCGACAAAATCGTTGGTCTCGAAATGGGCGCCGATGATTATGTAACTAAACCTTTCGAACTGAGGGAGTTGCTGGTTAGGGTAAAAAACCTTCTATGGCGGATTTCCCTTGTGAAGCAAGCTGAGTTGGCGGTCGCCGAAGAATTATCTCAACCGGACGATGTGATCAGTTTCGAAGGTTATCAACTCGAACTTAACAGCCGCAAATTACGCCATGGCGATGCGTTGATCAAACTCACCAAAGCGGAATTCGAGCTACTGGCAGCATTTGCCCTGCATCCGCAGCAAGTCTTATCCCGCGAGCGTTTAATGCAGCAAACCAGCCACCGTAATCTGGATGTCAATGACAGAACGATCGATGTGATCATTCGCCGTCTTCGCAATAAACTCGACACTGAATTGTTTGTCACTATTCATGGCGAAGGCTATTTATTTGCCGCTAAAGTGGACGATTAATGGAGTTAGGTCGCACTTGGTACAGAGGGTAAAAGTCGGCTTCCGCTAGGCTGAAATCTAATTGGGACAAAGTGTTAGAGGATGATGTTCGCTTGATGATCGCTGGGCCTATATCGCCAAATGCCTTAGCGCCTTCGAGTTGTTTCACTGTGACATCAATTGCGAGTTTCCCCTGTAACACGACTAAATCATCATTGCTGTAGATGACTTTTTCCCGTTTTAGCCCACGTAAAATAGCGGGGGACAAGTAACTGCTTACTAGCTTGACTCTGTTACTTAATCCCTTTTGTTTCAAAGTACTAATGGCGGCTTCAATCGCCACTGCGCTGCCGAGAATATAATCCGGCTGCTGAGCTTTTAGCAGCATCTGCAACTGGTCACGATACAAATTGCGATTATTATCGGCGTGCTGAATTGCACTAATCTTGACTTGGCTCCCTTCAAGCGCCTGACGTATACCTTGCTCAACTAAATCTGTGCCACCTACGTTTTCTGGTCCGGCCAAGAGTGCCAAATTTGCCGTTTGATGTGGATGTTGTGCTGCAGCATCGGCTTTGATGAAGTTACCCGCCAGTAACCCCATTTGATACCAGTTCACGCCAATATGGGTTTGGACTCGGTCGCTATTGAGTTTATTGACTAGGGCTAACACGGGTTTAGTGAGCGGTGTTGTAAATTGGGCGAGTAAATCTGGGCTGACTGAGCCGAGCAAGATGGCATCATAGTCGCCTTGCATACAGCTTTGGAGCTGTGCCAGTTGTTTATCTTTATGGTAATAACTGCCTGCTTCGAAGAGATCGAGTGAGACGCCAAGGGTTTTGGCATGTTGGATCAGTCCATAATCAATGCCAATCCAGTAGGCATCTTTAAGGTGTGGTACTAGGGCGCAGATCCGCCAAGGCTTTTGAGCTTTTGTCAGCGGTAAGTAGTTTAATGTCTGGGATTGCTGGATTTTGACATTGAATGGCGTGCGCTGCTCTAATGGCCAAGTGAGGTTTTCACTTGTCGCATAGCCTGAAAACACGAGGCCAAATGTGGCGAGTGTGAATAATCGTTGCCAATATTTTCGCATCATCCCGTATTATCCGCTAAGCATAATCTTGGATGGCATTGTAACAGTTTAAGGAAGATGTGTGGCTCCTTTATCTTTATCGCGAACCAGTTTAACCGGTCGATTAATGCTCGCCTTCAGTGTGTTAGGCGTATTGCTGATGCTGCTTGTTAGCTTAGGTAGCTTGAGTCTACATTGGCTAAAACAGGCCGATAGTTACTTGTACGAAGAGTCACTCCCCGCATCCCAAGCGGCGAGGCAGCTAGTGCAAGCTTCTAATGCCTTGTCCGATGGTGTGCAGCAGTTAGGGCGGGTAGAAGATGAGCGTCAACGGGAGTTTATTGGTCGTAAACTGAGCCTTGAAAGTGTCAATATGTTTAATGGCATCAAAACCTTAACTATATTGGATGTTAACGAAGGCCAAAATCTTAACCAGCTGGCCGAACAAATCATCAGCCAATTAACCTCACTGGGCAAAAGTGTGGGTAGGCGTTTGACCATGGGCGATGAACTGCAGCTTAAGGCCCATGATTTGTCCATCGCCGCAGGACATGCCTCCGAATTACTTCAATCTGAGCTCGCCGTCGTGAATTCTGCCATCTTGGCGAAGTTGAGTCAGGCCTATCCTGATATGGCAGGCGCGAAGCGCAGCGGCCGATTACTCGACGATGTGATTGAGGGCGAACTTGATATTCAAGAGCAACTCAATCGTGCCCTTAAGTTAGTTCATCAAATTGCCTTGTTAAGTCAGTTATTTGAATCCTCCGAATTGCAGTCAGAATTGCAATTAAGTGTGCCGAATTTGCTGGCGACGTTTGCAAGCACGAATCCTTCCCCGAGTTTTACGCTTCCTGAGCCTGAGATGGCGACGGCAATGGACAGGGCGCTTGCCCATAAGACGGATTCAGCGCTTGCTTCGAGTGACATTAATATCGATTTGATGGCACTCGATAATGTGCCCGAGATAATTCGCGATCCGGGGCGTTTGCAGGCGTTAAAAACCGAATTAGCAGTGTTGGCGCACACACCGCAAATCATTAAATTACAGCGGGAATTAAGCCAAACACTGCAGCAGCAACAGCGTCAGCAGCAAGAGTTAGCCGAAAAACTCTATGGACTTAATACGCTGGTGGATAGAGCCCTAAATCAACAGCAACAACAGGCTGAATTAGCACGTAGTGATTATCTACACCAATTGTCCCTTGCTAGGCTTGGGCTTTGGGGCACAGGTGCCTTGATGTTTGTGGTAATTGGCTTTGTGATCTATCGAGTCATTTATCGCGGTATCGCCCTTAGGTTAAATCAGGCGACCGAGGCTATGTCCCGCTTGAGCTTAGGTGACACGGACGTGAGTTTAGAGGCCCACGGTGATGATGAACTGACTGCGATGGCAAATGCTATTGAAGCCTTCAAGCGTAAAACTGCCCATAATCTTAAATTACAGGCTGATTTACGTCAGGTGGCAGATGAGTTGACCGAGCATAAAAAGGCGTTGGAGCAAACGGTTGCTGCCCGTACGCAGGAGCTGGCCGATACCAATAATCGCCTCGATGCCGAAGCCAAGGGCCATGCTAAAGCAAGGCAAATAGCTGAAGAGGCTAGTCAGGCAAAATCCCAATTCCTTGCGACCATGAGCCACGAAATTCGTACGCCTCTCAACGGTTTACTCGGTACATTAACTTTGCTCGGTCACAGTGATCTACCGCCAGCGCAGCAGCAAATGTTAGCGCTATCGCAATATAGCGGCACTTTATTACAAACCGTGTTGAACGATATTTTGGATTTTTCGCGCCTTGAACAAGGGAAACTCACCCACGAGCCAAGGCCAACCGATATCAATACTTTGCTCGATGAAGTGCTGGCGATCATGGTTGCGGGTGCAAATTTAGCTGGGCTCAGCCTCAAAATGAACAAGCCTAAGTTACCAAGCTGCATCAATATCGATGGGCCTAAGTTGCGCCAAGTATTGTTCAACTTAATCGGCAATGGCATTAAATTTACGCAAGAGGGCTGCGTGACGCTAACTGTTGGTCTGCAAGGCACCCAATTGTCCTTTGTCGTACAGGACACGGGCGTTGGTATTGTGCCTGCGGCACTTGATAAACTTTTTGTGCCCTACAGTGCTTTACCTAATCAAGGTCGCAGTCGCGGCACGGGTTTAGGGCTCGCCATTTGTAAGCAATTGGTTGAGTTAATGGATGCTAGCGGCCGCGGGATTTGGGTTAAAAGTCAGCCAGGAAAAGGCAGTGAGTTTGGTTTTGAACTCGCCTTTAATGAATGCGATATGACCTATGCCAAAGCGGTAAAAGAGAGGGTGTTAGTGCCAGCTCGCCAAGTGCTGGTGGTAGAAGACAATAAAGTGAATGCTATGGTGGCGCAGGGATTTTTAGCGCACTTAGGTCACAAGTCAGTGCTTGCTATCAGCTGCCAGCAGGCGCTTGAATTTGTTGAGTCTAGCGGCGTGGTTTTCGATGCTGTGATGCTGGATATTCAGCTCAGTGATGGCTCTGGAATTGATTTATTGCCGCAGTTAAAAATGTTGATCGCCAACCCTAATGTGAAGTTTGCCGCCTTTACCGCCCAAATGCAGAGCGAGGATTTACAGCATTACCGCGAGGTAGGATTTGATGCTGTATTGGCTAAGCCTCTAAGTCTACAAACCCTTACAGAATGGCTTGGCGTTGCGGTTTCTCCCTTGTCGGCATCCATTTCATCATCGACCGTGAATGACCTGTTATCTGCGCCGCCTCAAGTCACAACGGAAGCTAAGATTACAACGACAATAGCGGATGTCGATGATGAGCCGTTATTAGATCTCAAACAGTTAGCGCAGGATAAGGACGTACTAGGTAGCGAAGCTATGATGTCTATGTTTGACCTTTTTAGCGATTCGAGCCTTGAACAGCTTGCCAAGCTCTCGGTAGCGAATCCCAAGGAAGAGGTCGCCAAATTGCTGCACGGGCTTAAGGGCAGCAGTGCCAGTATGGGGCTGATAGCGTTAGCTAAATTATGTAAGGAGTTAGAGCTGGCGCTAAAAGCCAGTGCAAATAAAGACAGTGTAGATAAAGCCAGTGCAAATAACGCGTTGGAGCTTAGTGAATTTCAACGCCTTGAGTCTTGCAGGCAGGCATCCATTGCCGCCTTGAGCCAATGGTTAGGTATACAAAACGAGTAAACTCGTCTGCTCATCAACCTATTGGATAGCGTTAGTCTAAAGATAAGTCGCTCTAGAACGTTTAGCTAATCACCGCCACAGCGGGTTCAAGCTGTGCGATATCTTGCTTAACCCACGCTAAGGTGAGTGTGGCAACGGCACTATAAAAACCGTTTTTGTCGCATTGAGTGAGTTGGTTAATAAATTTTGCTAACCAGGAGTCGACGCAGGTTTGCAAAAAGCTTAATTGGACACTGTCTTCACTGTGACAACATAAGTGCGCCATATAGGCGAGCATTACGGCCAAATGGTCGGCGGGCTCAGGGAAATGACTCTGCACCTGCAGTTTGCTCTGGTGTAAAAATTCACTCATCTGCTGATGTTGCTGACCAAATAGCAGAGGTTCATCTTCGCCACTTAAATACAGGCTAGCATAGGGTGAAGCGCTGTGTTTGGTACCAACGAGAAATAAGCCGCAGTAATCCGCCGCGAGTTCGAGTAACGCTTCATCATCTTTTATCCCATTGAGCGTGCTGCGAATTTTATCCACTGACTGAGTGAGCTTAGCCTCTAGGCTAAGCTGTTCCCAGAATTGCTGCGCCGCTTCGCTGGTGAGTTCTTTAAGTCTTTGCTCGTCAACTTCGCGGGCGAACAGTGATGATAACAGCTGATAAACCAAGGCTCTGGCGTGGTTGATATCGACTTGACTCATTGTATATTCCTCAACACGCCCTAGTTTTGGCGCTAAGATTGGATGCTGAGACGCGCCGCGTTCGGCGCATCCAGCGTTTCGGTTCTAAGGTTAGATTTCGACTTCGATAGGGCCATCGAAGGAGCTGACCTTAGGCACTTTGCCTTGGTATTTCTCAAACTCGACTAAGCAAGTATAGGCTGAGCAAGCTTGGGCAAGTTTAGAGGTGCCTATGTCTAAAGTGAGGGTGTTAGGATCGCCATAACTGCACAGGGCGCCGACTTCTGCCCCACCTTCAGTGCTACCATCTTTACCTACTGGCCCATACCATGCGCCTTCGTGAATCCGCACAATACCAGTAGGGAAGTTGTCCGATATCACAGCACCTGCCAACAGTTGGCCACGGTCGTTAAAGACTCGCACTATATCGCCATCTTTGATGCCGCGCGCTTTTGCGTCGACAGGGCTGATATACACAGGCTCACGGCCATTGACTGCGTAGGTCTCGCGGTATTCTCGCGACTCACACATTTGCGAGTGTAAGCGCTTGTCTGGGTGGCATGACTGCAACCAAATCGGATGCTTGTCAGAGCCAGGGCCGCCATGGCTACGCTCGGTTTTCTCCATCCAAGTTGGGTGACCTTTACAGTCATCGTAACCGAATTGATCAATCTTACGGCTAAAGATTTCAATCAAACCTGAAGGCGTGCCTAGTGGATTGATTTCAGGATCGTTTCTAAAGTCTGCATGGCGCGTCCAGACTTCACCGTCACCAAAATGCACATAACCTTGTTTCCAGAAAGTCGCAAAGTCAGGCATCTCAAACTTGCCCGCGTTGGCGGCTTTACATTCGTTATAGAGGGTTTCTAACCACTCCATTTCGCCCATGTTACGGGTGTATTCTTTCTCTTTGCCGAGTACGGCGGCAAAGCGAGTGAAAATTTCAAAATCCGACAAGCTATCAAACAGTGGCTCAACCATCTTTTGCATGGCTAAAATACCGCGGTTAGCATAAGCGCCGTACACGTCGATATCGTTGCGCTCATAGGTAGTACAAGCGGGCAGTACGATATCCGAGAAGCGGCAAGTTGCCGTCCAGTTCACATCAACAGTGACCACACACTCAAGCTTATGGAAGGCTTGCTTCATACGGTTTCTGTCTTGGTGATGGTTCCAAGGATTATTACCCGAGAAAATCATCATCTTGATATCGGGATAAACCACTTTCGAGCCGTTAGCATCAATGGTTTTACCGGGTTCGAGAATCGCATCAATCCAGCGGGCAACCGGAATTGTGCTACTCGCGCCCTTGAAGTCTGAGCTATCAAATAGTGGCTTTTGATTTTCGTCCAAGTTACGGGGGAAAGCACCTGGCGCCGCGGCACCCGATGAAGGCACGCCGATACTCGAGTAGTGGTGACCATAACTGATGCCACCACCGGGTAGCCCGATTTGGCCGATCATGGTCGCCAGTACCGCCGCCATCCAATAGGGTTGTTCGCCGTGTTGCTGGCGCTGGATGCACCAACCCATCATGAACTGAGTGCGACCCTTCACTAAGGTTTTGGCTAAATCGCGGATAACATGGGCTTCAACACCACAGATAGGCGCGGCCCATTCTGGGGTTTTGGCTACGCCATCTTTAGTACCCATCACATAGGGCACAAACTCTTCAAAACCTAAGCTGTAGCCTTGGATAAATTTATCGTCGTAGAGCTTTTTGCTGATCATCTCGTGGGCGATGGCCAGCATTAAGGTCACATCTGTCTGTGGGTTAACGTAGAGTTGCTCACAGCCCAAATAGGCTTGGGTCTTAGTCACCACAGGGTCGATACTGATAACGCGGATCTTGCCTTGCTTCACTTTCTCTTTTAACTGCGCAAGATAAGCAAAAGATTCATGGGTTTCCGCATTCCAACCCACTTGCAGGTTCTTGTACGGATCGTTCGACCACAGCACGATAGTGTCGCTGTGTTCTAAGATCAGCGGCCATGAAGTGCCTTGGGCATACACTTCGGTTGAACCTAACACATAGGGCAGAATCGTTTGGCCTGCACCTGTGGAGTAGTCGCCGATTTTCTTCACATAGTTGCCGTGCATCCCCACCGCGCGTTGCATATGACTCGTGCTGGAATGCAGTTGACCCGTGGCGCGCCAACCGGTTTGACCCGCATGCAGACCTGATGGACCGTATTGGGTTTGGACTTCATCTAATGAATGCTTAAACAGTGTTAATGCCTTGTCCCACGTTACACGAACAAAGCGGAAATCACCCCGTTGATGGGTATTACTCTTATGACCTTTGAGTAAAAAATCTAAGCGCACCATAGGGTAACGTACACGCGATGGATTGTAGACCATGCCGCGGATGCCGTTAATCATATCCGTTGGATACTTATCTAAGTCGAAGGGTTTCACTTCGGCAATGACGCCGTTTTTGCGCTTCATTTTAAAGGCGCCGAAGTGTGAACCTGTGGTTAGCCATTCATCTTCATTGATGCCCGCTTTGGCTAAGGCATTTAAGGGCGCTAACACTGAGCTGCCACCTAAGACAACGAAAGAGGATGAGGCGATACCCTTTAAAAAGTCTCTTCTGTTCATGGTATTACTCCCGAATTAGTGCTCTTTTTTCACAAAAGTTGACGAATGTTCCTGCAGATATTTCTGCACTAGCGCTTGGGTGTCTTGGTCCATATTCACGAAGGCCAACATGCCTTGGAACATTCCCGGCCAAGTATTGGCGTCAAAGTGCGCCTCATCGGGTTGGGTATGGCAAACACTGCAGCTGGAGCGGAAGGTATCGCGGGCATAACCCCAAAGTGGTTGCAGCTCGGTCAGCAGATAATCCTTATCGGTCCAGATTTTTGCTTCGATACGCTGCCATTTAAGGCCTGTCATAGGATCTTCTTTTTCTTCAAAGGTTTGGATCACACCTTCGGTTTCGGCTGCGTCTTTGGTTAACTGTGCCGACAGAATGTTCACGCCAAAGTCCATGTAGATCACGCGGCCAGCACCAATCTTTTTACGCCAGCCATCGATGCCGATCTTGATGCGTTTGCCTTGGGTTTCGAGCACTTTGACTTTCGTTGCTACGTTGAGCGTGCCAGCTTCCACATCGCCTTTATCAGTGAAGAATAAGGGTTTAGTCAGGGCGCTATAGTAAGTTTGATTTGTTTCAACTGAGCTAACACCCGATCCGACTTCTGCAATCAGTTCTGGTGCGCGGGCAGTGCCCATTTCTGGTAAGTGGTGGGCAATACCTTTATGGCAATCGATACAGCTTTGGTCGATTTCTGCGGCGCGTTTCATCTGTTTTTGTGCCAGCGGTGACATGGCTTCCCATTTCATCGAGTTGTAGTTGTGGCAGTTTTTGCAGGCTAAGGAGTTGTCGCGGTCGAAACGTTTCCATTCACGGCTCGCCATTTCTAAGCGTTTGGCTTCGAATTTTTCAGGGGTGTTGACTGTGTTAAATAACCAGCCCCATACGTCGTGGGAGGCTTCCATCTTACGGGCGATTTTACGGCTCCAGTTATGGGGCACGTGGCAATCGGGGCAGGTGGCGCGAACGCCAGAATGATTCGACCAATGCACAGTTTCCTGCAGCTCTTGGTAGGGTTTGCTTTCCATACTGTGGCAGCTAATACAAAAAGCTTCGGTATTGGTGGCTTCGAGTGCAGTGTTAAATCCGCCCCAGAAGATGATACCCATGATAAAAGCGCTGATGCTGACGGCGCCTAAGGTCAGCGCTTTGGTGGGTTTGTTCAGTGTGCGCCAGAGGTTGGTTAACCACTTCATAATCGCGTCCTCAAAAAGTAACTATATGTTAAATAGATATAAATTAGTGGCCGACAACGCCGCCGAAGGCTTGGATCATCCAAATGATGAAGCCGTAAATACTGATCCCTGCGATAGTGAGCGCGGGGAAGAGTAAAAAGATGATGAACCCGAGCGCTTTTAATTCATTTTTGCGCGTGGATTTCTCTGATGTAGGTGTTTGTATGTTTGGCTTTGTCATTGGGGTCGACTCCGATCGAAAGCGATTTTTGATAGGAGTACTATAGAGGGGAGATATGAATGGACTTGCATGCTGTGATGAATGGGGTTTGACAATATATGAAAGATTATGAAAACTTTTTAAGGGCGTAAACTTAGCGCTGCTCTGGCAGACTTTGGTGGTGATTAATGTGAGTTCAATGGGCAGTTATTGCCGAGGGTAGGGCGGTTTTTTGAACAACTGATTTCGGCTTTTGCCGCTAATTTTTTATCGAAGTGCAGGTGATGTCTTAGCTATCTTTGGGAGATTCCAGTATCATCCGCGGCCAACAACGGCTGCGTCTACATGATTAATGGCTTTTTAATCATCGCGAAGCATCACTGCTTGCAGATCATGGATTTTTCCCACAGTAGGAAAATGATGTGGATCTCTCACCCAAGTCTGATGGATTTGGGGCTCTAATCTGCCGCAGCCAGCGTCGCCAATTGCGTTTTAGGGTAATTGGTACCGACCCCATTTTAAGAGATCACAAGGTATAACAACATTATGTCTGAGCAATTGAGTTCAACAGCCGTACCCTCTGGTTCGTTTCTGGACCGTTATTTTTCTATTCAACAACGTGGCAGCACAGTTCGCCAAGAAGTGATTGCGGGATTGACGACTTTCCTCGCTATGGTCTACTCAGTGATTGTGGTGCCAAACATGTTAGGCCAAGCGGGATTTGATCCTGGTGCCGTGTTTATCGCCACCTGTTTAATTGCTTCATTTGGTTCTTTGCTCATGGGTTTATGGGCAAATTTACCTATGGCGATTGGCTGCGCGATTTCGCTCACCGCCTTTACTGCCTTTAGCTTAGTGCTCGGTCAGGGCATGTCGATTCCGGTTACCTTAGGTGCGATTTTCCTAATGGGCGTGACTTTCACGCTTGTGAGCGTGACGGGTATTCGTCAGTGGGTGCTGGCTAATTTACCTAAGGGCATTGCCCACGGTACTGGCATAGGTATCGGCTTGTTTTTACTCTTGATTGCGACTAACAGCGTGCAATTGATTGTGGCTAATAGCGCAGGCTTACCGGTGAAGTTGGGCGACATTAACAGCCTACCTGTTATTGCTACTATTCTAGGTTTAGCGGCAACTATTGGTTTAGAGCGCCGTGGTGTACCTGGCGGTATTCTGTTGGTGATTATCGCGTTATCGGTATTTGGTTTAGTGTTCGATCCGAGCGTGAAATACCAAGGTTTGTTTGCCTTGCCTGATTTAACCTCAGAGCATTCACTGATTGGTCAGCTTGATATCATGGGCGCCTTTAATCCTGTGGTATTGCCTATCGTATTAGCGTTAGTGATGACGGCAATTTTCGATGCGACCGGCACTATCCGTGCTGTGGCTGGCCAAGCGAATTTGCTCGATAAAGACGACAATATTGTCGGCGGCGGCAGAGCCTTAACCTCAGACTCGGTCAGCAGCATGGTGGCGGGTTTAGTGGGCGGCGCACCAGCGGCTGTGTATATCGAGTCGGCGGCGGGTACTGCGGCGGGCGGTAAGACAGGTTTAACTGCGACGATCGTTGGCGTACTGTTTTTATTGATGATGTTTTTAGCGCCATTAAGCTATTTAGTGCCAGCCTATGCGACAGCACCTGCTTTGATGTACGTGGGTTTGTTGATGCTGAGTAACGTAGCAAAACTTGATTTTGACGATAAAGTCGATGCCATGGCAGGCTTAACCTGCGCTGTGTTTATCATCTTAAGTTGTAATATCGTCACAGGTATTATGCTGGGCTTCGTGACTCTGGTTGTCGGCCGTATTTGTAGCGGCGAATGGCGCAAACTGAAAGTAGGCGTGCTCGCCATTACCTTAGGTTTAGTGGTGTTTTATATGGGTGGTTGGGCGATTTAAGCGACATTAATTTATTAAGAATTCGTTAAGCTCAATCATTCGATCATCACTGAAAACAGAAGCGAGTGCAGTCTTAGGATTAGCACTCGCTTTGATTTTGTGCCCGGTATTCACAATAGGCCCGCAGTAAGTCTTTCCAAGTGACAATTCCAACCAATTTACCGTCTTCTAACACCGGCAAGCAGCCTATATCATTGTCTAACAAAATACGCGTTGCCGTGTCTAAATTGATGTGGGGCGCAACGGTAACCGGATTACGGGTCATCACTTGATGCACACGTTTTTGCAGGGTTTCTAAATCTCTTGCGGTTTCGGCGCTACTGCCCAAGTTGGGGCTAATGGCACGCAGCAGATCCCGCTCCGATAACACGCCTTCAAGTTGATACTCATCGACGACCAACAAGTGATGAAAGCTCGCTTGGTCGAAGATTTCCTTCGCCACAGTTAATCGGTCGTCCATTTCAACCGTGACGACTCGGGTACTCATAATATCGGCGATAATGATCGGCATGATGATCCCCTGATAAGCTTGCGCATCCTAGGATGCGCTCTGTTAATGCGCTGCATTACAGTTACTTATAACAGAGTGGTGCATGTTTAGCCAACACCCATTACAAAGTTTTAACTCAAAGATCTTGGACCTCTGGCTCATCATCCGCTGTGATTGGCATCCGCTCCGATTCGGGCAAGTGCGCGCCTATGTAGCGTTGATACTTTTTGCCTTTCAGTTTGTGGGTGTCCACCAGCACTAAGCCATCGATACAATCGCCAAAGTCGGCGTCGATACCAAAGGCGAGAAACTTAACACCATCAGCCTTACACAGCTCACCATATTGCTTATAAAGAGTCGGCACGGCGGCGCCCATACTCGCGAGTACTTGTTTGAGTTGCTTGAAGTTGCTCTGATAATCCTCGGAGAAATACAAATCATCTAACTTGGCTTTTTGGGATTTGGATAAACCAAAGGGCGACATGGAAACCGCCATCTGCTGCGCAGGCGCAAATTCCCGCGAGTAAAAGTGTACGAGCATTTCTCTGGCACTGCCGGGCAGTTGATTGCTGATAGACACTGGGCCAAATAGGTAACGGTATTCAGGGTGTTTGGCGAGATAAGCGCCTATGCCAAACCACAGATAATCTAAGCTGCGTTTGCCCCAATATTTAGGCTGTACAAAACTGCGGCCAAGCTCTAAACCTTGCTTCACGAAGGGCATAAAGCTGTCGGCGTATTGAAACAGCGATTGGCTGTAGAGGGCGTTTTCGCCGTATTTTTCTAAGACTTTGTCGCCACTGGCAAAACGGTAGGCGCCGACAATTTCAAATTGCTCTTTATCCCACAGCACTAAGTGCTGGTAGTAGGAATCGTATTTGTCGATATCGCGGCGTTTGCCCGACCCCTCACCCACGGCGCGAAAGGCGATTTCCCTCAGGCGACCAATTTCCCGCATGATGGGATTGCTGTCGTGGTGCTGGTATAGATAAATCAACTTGTTATCTTGCGTTTCCCCGAGCAGTTCGCATTGCTGTAGCGCCGCTTGCAGTTCGCGGCGCGATTCAGGGTGGGCGATAGCACTTTGGGTAATAAACAGCGGATCTTTATCTTTGCCGATACGATACAAGTGATTTTTAAGCAGTTTTATCTTGGTCTTGAGCGGAAAGTCCATCGAGCGCACGGCTTCATTGGGAATAAGCTCGCCAATGCGGATCGGCATATTGCGTTTGGCCTGTTTGAACATTTCCTTCACCAACAGCAGTGTGGCAAGTGGCTTGTAAATCATGGATGCGCCGTAGAAGGTCGCAGAGTTTTTGGCATCTAAAAATATCGGTAGTAAGGGCGCATTGCAGGAAATCGCCATTTTTAAAAAGCCAGAGTGCCACTGAGTATCTCGCACGCCGTTAGGGCGAAGGCGCGAAACTTCGCCCGACGGGAAAATCAGCACAGCGCCTTCGTTACGCAGGTGCTGGTGGATTTTTTCTAAATGCTGTTTCGGTGTGCCGCCCGTCATATTGCGCACTGGCAGTAAGATTGAGTGCAGCGGTTCCAGCGCCATCAAGAGTTCGTTGGCGACGACTTTGATATCAGGGCGAATTTCGCTGATGAGTTTGATCAGCGCTAAGCCATCGAGTGAACCTATGGGATGGTTGGCGAAGATCACCACTCGGCCTTCACAGGGAATATTTGCTATCTCATTGGCGGGTACGGTAAAGCTAAAGTCGAAACTCGCCAGCACTTGCTCGACAAAGTCCACGCCCTGTAAATAGGCATATTGATTGGCGATATCGTTGCATTGTTTTTCATTGAGCAGGTAACGCAGCATGGCCTTGGCGGGTTTAGCGAGCCAAGGTTTGTCGTTGATAGAAGGCAGATTTTGTTCAACCATATTATCAACGGTAAAAATCATGCTCTTCGCCTTAAGCGCTGGTGGCTGCACAGCATGGTTATTATGGTTAAGGTTGCTGTTTAGCGTCTGGTCATTGTGTTCCATAGCGTTATCTGATTGATGATTCATGTTATTTATTTGATTCATAGTGTTAGGCAACATCCCTTGGGCGAGTTTCGCCGGTATTTGTGTTTGGCATTTGCTGCGCTGCCGTTTTTTGTTGTTTGTTTTTGTGCGCCTCAGGCGGCTGTTGCACTAACGCTATGCTGCTGAGAATATCGAGATTGAGCGTTTGTTCATTCCAGCGACACAGCTGTAATTCACCGTTAAGGGTTTCTGTGATTAAGCTACAGTTTTCGACCCAGTCACCGTCGTTGGCGTAGATGATCTGCCGCTGCTCAGGCGTACTTTGGGGCGTGCAGTATTGTGCTGCTCTGGGGTGAGTCGAGAGTTCTGGCTGATGGATATGGCCGCAGATCACGCCGTCAACATCGAAATGCTGGGCATAGTTGAGCACCGCTTGGCGATAATGTCCGATAGCGGCTTGAGCCTTACCCACTTTGGATTTGATGTAACTTGCCAGTGACCAATAGGGATAACCTAAGCGTTCCCGAAGGCTGTGGAGATTGCGATTAAGGAACAGCAATAAGTCATATAAATGGTCGCCCAATATGGCGTAGAAGCGACCGACACACACATCGGCATCAAACTGATCCCCGTGGAGCATCAACAATTTATGGCCGCCAATCCCGTGGTGAATATGTTGGCGGGCAATTTTGATATTCCACAGGCTTAGCTCGGCATAGGGTTTGATCAGTTCGTCGTGGTTGCCCGGCAGATAAATCACTTGTGTGCCGTTTTGTGCCAGTTCAATGAATTTTTGTAGCACCTTATTGTGGCTATCGGGCCAATGCAGCTTACGTTTCAGCGCCCATAAATCGACTATGTCACCGACTAGATACAAGTGCTGACAACGCGCGGTTTCAAGCAAACTGAGCAGGTAGTCGGCCTTGCAATCTTTACAGCCTAAATGGATATCCGATAGCCAAAGGGCGTTAACTGTGGTGGTGTGGCTGTTCGTCGCATTGATTAAGCTGGAAATGGTTGGCGTTGAGAAGGAGACGGTGTTAATAGTGGATGGCTTATTGTGGGGATGGTTGAGTATGTGGCTAAGCGTGCGCTCAAGCCCTTTGTAGTTGGCTCCAGTCATCTGATTTTCACCCTATGCGGCTGTTGACTGCCTTAGAGAGTAGTCACGTGCTTTGACTGAATGATGAAGCTTAAGTGACATGCAGATGACAACAAGGTGGTTTAGCTTAGATTTAACCTGCCAAGATTCACATCAGGATACTGTTAGAGCCGATAGGTTGATTTAACTTACTTCTGCCCCAAGGCAAGTTAACTTTGTTGTCAGTTTGCAGCATGAATTGTCATTGTTTCCCCTGTGACTCGCCATAAACTCGTCCCTGAGGGCTCGACGACGGCATCCATGCCGCCAACGGTCACAGTTGCAACAATGCCAATCTTAATTAACACTTCTGCTGTTCGTTTAGCTAAAAAGCTATTGCCCCAAAGCTTGCCAGAGAAGCCTTCCGTTCTCGCCTAGCACCTCACCAACTTGACCTAAATTTTGTACTGCGACTGAGTGTTCAGAGAGGGTCTTCTTCCTTGCTCGTTTCATGGTTTAAAGTTACGCTACCATCAAAATGTCTCCAGAAACGATTTTGATTTCATCCTTAAGGTAAAGGGAAGTATCGTGTTAATTGATTATACAAAGTACACAGTGGACGAATTGTTGGATGTTAATGAAAATATTAATAAAGATAAGTATCCGGAAAGGTATAAACAATTATGTGATGAAATCCAACGTAGAAAAGATAGAGGGGAGTTCATAAAAAAGGAACATACGTTCGAAGATCTTCGAGACAATGAGGAAGATGATATCATTATCGAATTTTCATCTAATGGTTCAGTTATCGTTCGAACAATATTTCTTGTTGGCTTTTTCATTGTAAATGTTTTGGTTTTAGCTCTCTTATTGTTTAAATACAAGGGCTATCCATTTAGCACCACCAGTGTCAATATGTAGTAATGAAAACTTCATCGTATCTATTAAAAGCTGGCGTCGATTACCCTACAAATTGGGACGAATTTGTTGATTGGTTTCATGATGAACAATCTTGCACCAGCTACCTTTATGCACTTCGTTGGCCAAACGGATTCATTTGTCCAAGCTGTTCGAGCCATCAATCACCTTATCAGTTAAGTAATGGCAAGTTAAAATGTCATGCTTGCCGTTCTCAATGTTCAGTAACATCAAGTACACTTTTTGACAAAACAAGAACCCCCATGAAAAGTTGGTTTGCAGCTGTTTGGTTTTTTACAAATCAAAAGAATGGGGTCAGCGCTCTTGGAGTCCAAAGGCTATTAGGTCTTGGGAGTTATCAAACAGCTTGGTCTTTAATGCACAAGTTAAGATATGCCATGGTTGATCCTGAAAGAGATAAACTGTCCGGCATCGTAGAAGTTGACGAAACATTAATAGGTGGTGTCATTCCAAAATCATCTATTAAAAATCAACAGGGTAAACGTAAAGCTGTAGTTTTGGTGGCTGTTGAGCTGCTATCACCCTCTGGATTTGGGCGAATACGTTTAAGGCAAGTAGAAAGTGCAACTAAAGAACATATCCATCAATTCATTCAAGATGTAATAGAACCTGATAGCACAATTTGTAGTGATGGTTCTCAAGCATACAAACAAATAGACAAAAAAGGATATAAGCATAATCGGATAGTGCATTTAGGTTCATCTGTACCTGCACATGAAACAATGGCTGGGGTACATCGAGTCTCATCATTATGTAAAAGATGGCTTTTAGGTACGTATCAAGGCGCGGTAAAGGCTAAGCAACTTGATTATTATTTAGACGAGTTTACATTTCGCTTCAACAGAAGAAATTCAGATTCACGGGGATTATTATTCTACAGGTTGCTTGAACAAGCTGTGCGCTCTAAGCCAATAACGTACCAATCAATTAAAAATCGATAACCACAATATATAGTGGTTGGTTGTGCTAAGTGGATAGCCCTTTTAAATACACAGTGACTGATATATCAAAAGTACATAAGTATTCGACAATAATTGATTCTGTAGAATGCCGAAGAGAAGAAGTGACTTATAGCAAGTCAGATAGAGTCGATACGTACTTCCATCTAAATATCGTGTCATTCCCAGATTTGTTTACTGCCGATAGGATTAGCGAAATAAAGTGTAGAATGCTGGCAAGAGAATTGAATATTGGTACAAGGGTTTCAATCTGGCATGAAGATGGCTTAATTTTTCAATTAAAGTCTGATACTGAAATACTTCTATCATATCAATACATGAGACCCAATATTCAAGCAGTTCAAACCAGTGATTCTAGTTATTATTTGTTTGGTTTATTTATATTTTGGATTATGTTTTTTAAATCTCTAGTTAATGCATTCTTCCCAGGGACATTTACCAAAGACAAGTAGCTTTAGACGTATAAAAAGAGTGGGCTTCTCACGGTACATTTACAGCCCAAGCTTGCCCCAAAGCTTGCTAGCATTCATTTAGTGAGTCGAAAACGGACGAATAAATTGCCCTACAAAATCTCATCTATTTAACGAATGTTTGGCCCTACCGTAAAGCGACATAACAATGTATGGGTATAAGGGCTATCCACTTAGCACAACCAACCACTATATATTGTGGTTATCGATTTTTAATTGATTGGTACGTTATTGGCTTAGAGCGCACAGCTTGTTCAAGCAACCTGTAGAATAATAATCCCCGTGAATCTGAATTTCTTCTGTTGAAGCGAAATGTAAACTCGTCTAAATAATAATCAAGTTGCTTAGCCTTTACCGCGCCTTGATACGTACCTAAAAGCCATCTTTTACATAATGATGAGACTCGATGTACCCCAGCCATTGTTTCATGTGCAGGTACAGATGAACCTAAATGCACTATCCGATTATGCTTATATCCTTTTTTGTCTATTTGTTTGTATGCTTGAGAACCATCACTACAAATTGTGCTATCAGGTTCTATTACATCTTGAATGAATTGATGGATATGTTCTTTAGTTGCACTTTCTACTTGCCTTAAACGTATTCGCCCAAATCCAGAGGGTGATAGCAGCTCAACAGCCACCAAAACTACAGCTTTACGTTTACCCTGTTGATTTTTAATAGATGATTTTGGAATGACACCACCTATTAATGTTTCGTCAACTTCTACGATGCCGGACAGTTTATCTCTTTCAGGATCAACCATGGCATATCTTAACTTGTGCATTAAAGACCAAGCTGTTTGATAACTCCCAAGACCTAATAGCCTTTGGACTCCAAGAGCGCTGACCCCATTCTTTTGATTTGTAAAAAACCAAACAGCTGCAAACCAACTTTTCATGGGGGTTCTTGTTTTGTCAAAAAGTGTACTTGATGTTACTGAACATTGAGAACGGCAAGCATGACATTTTAACTTGCCATTACTTAACTGATAAGGTGATTGATGGCTCGAACAGCTTGGACAAATGAATCCGTTTGGCCAACGAAGTGCATAAAGGTAGCTGGTGCAAGATTGTTCATCATGAAACCAATCAACAAATTCGTCCCAATTTGTAGGGTAATCGACGCCAGCTTTTAATAGATACGATGAAGTTTTCATTACTACATATTGACACTGGTGGTGCTAAATGGATAGCCCTTATGGGTATACAGTCGTATTTAAATTTAGATGCTTTTGAGTGTTTTACACTCATTAGTTTGCGCGTTTATCCAGCCTAAAATTAACAAAACCCTTTAAAATTAATTGCATATACTTTTCCAAAATTAGTTAATAGGTTTGGAAACGCGCATGCGCACTAATAAAATGTTGAACTAAGCCGCTGCGCGGAGCCTAAAGCGAACCACTGCTCCACACTTACTCCTAGGGATAACCCCTCACCTAGGAGGTCTACCATGTCATCACTTCTGCAACAATTCCATGATGAGATTCGTTTACGTGGTTACTCGGCCCGTACACGCAGTGCTTATCTGAAGAATAAAGGGGACAGCCGAAGAATAAAGGGGACAGCCATATCTTTTTGTGTTTTTTAGCACCTTCAACTAGGCTTTACATTACCTTGATTTTGTCTGTGTGGAGTTTGCAATGACTTCGGCCAGAAGACAGCTAATTGATGCTAATGCGACGCCCTTCTATCATGTGATAAATCGCTGTGTTCGAAGGGCTTTTTTGTGCGGTGAGGATAAACTCACGGGTCGCAGTTACGAGCATCGACGCGGCTGGATTGTTGATAAAATAAAGGTATTATCTGCGATTTTCTGCATTGATATTTACGCCTATGCGGTGATGAGTAATCACTATCATTTAGTACTTAAAATTGATGTCGACAAGGCCAAATCGCTAACGCAAAAAGATATTATTAATCGCTGGTGTCAAATCACTAAAGGCCATGCTGTCGCCACTAAGTATATGAATGGTGATGCTTTAATCGACGGTGAAGTGATGTTACTTGATGCGTTACTCGCCGAGTGGCATGAGCGACTGAGCAGTATCTCTTGGTTTATGCGCTGTTTAAATGAAGAAATTGCCCGTAAGGCCAATCGTGAAGATGAATGTAAAGGCGCTTTTTGGGAAGGCCGCTTTAAGTCGCAAGCCTTGTTAGATGAGCAAGCTCTGCTGGCGTGTATGATGTATGTCGATTTAAATCCTATTCGAGCGGGTATCGCCGACTCTTTGCAATCCTCTGATTTTACATCGATTCAGGAGCGAATTAACTCGCTAGATTCACCCAATCGCCCATTAACCATCTCAACCTTACAAACAGATTCCTCAACCAATCAAGCTCACATTCCCCACAACTCTCTTGCCCAATTCGATGGTGCAGCACACCTGAATGAGCAAGCGGGCATTCCGTTTCATTTTGCCGATTATCTCGAACTGATTGATTGGACGGGACGCGTTATGCGCCATGATAAAAAAGGCTTTATTGATAATCAGCGGCCCAAACTGCTCAATGAATTAGGCATTGCGCCCGAGGCGTGGCTCACGTCAGCCAAAGAATTTCGTCGCCAATACAGTGGCATAAGTGGTCGATGGGATAGCATGTGCGAGTTTAAAAAACAGCACAACAGCGGCAAATGGTGTAAAGGTAAAGCCTCAAGCGAAGCGTTACACCCTTAAGCTCATCACTGCTCAGGATCAGCGCTGAGGATTATGTTTATTTATCCGAAATGAAGACGATTCCACGCAAAACGCAGCTCGCTTTTGTCCAAACGTGAGTTGTGTGGTTACGAGTGGAGGTTGTACGATTAAGTCATACGATATAATCAAAACTGTCAGTTCGTGTATGAGTTACTACAAAAAAGGGGAGTCAGTTAACCTGACTCCCCTTTTAGCTGAGCTATTGTGCCGTTAGCTTTTAGAACAATAAATGCGCTACACCCGCGATAACAGGCAGTGTCACTAAGGTACGTAGAATAAATACCACGAAGAGCTCAACAAAGTTCACCGGGATTTTACTGCCGATAAGTAATGCGCCCACTTCGCTCATGTAGATCAACTGAGTCACAGACAAGGCCGCAATCACAAAGCGAGTCATATCCGATTCAATTGAGCTGGCCAGAATTGACGGAATAAACATATCCGCAAAACCCACCACAATCGTTTTAGAGGCTTCGGTGGCTTCTGGGATATGCAGTAATTCGAGTAATGGAATAAATGGCATACCTAGATAGTTAAAGATAGGCGTGTGCTCGGCAATAATCAGCGCCAGCGTACCAATGGCCATTACCACAGGGATAATGCCAAACACCATATCGACAACGTTTTTAACGCCTTCATTCAAAACGGCTTTGATGCCACCGGCACTGGCGGCTTTTTCTAAGGCTTTATCAAAACCCCAAGAGAAAGCGTTGTGACCCGCGGGGATCAGCTCATCATCTGGCATGCGTGGAGTATCGTCTATGTAGTTGTCTTTCTTCCACGATAGCGGTGGCAACTTAGGCACAATCACAGCCGCGGCAAAACCAGCGAGACACACAGTCAAATAGAAGGGCACAAACATGTGCTCTAACTTAACCTGTGAGATCACCACTAGGCTGAAGGTAATCGATACTGCCGAAAACGTGGTGCCGATAACGGCCGCTTCTCTTTGGGTATAAAAACGTGCTTCGTATTGTTTGCTGGTCAGTAAAATACCCACACTGCCATCACCTAACCATGAGGCCATACAATCAATTGCACTGCGACCCGGTAGATTGAACACGGGGCGCATGATTTTGGTTAGCAGTGTGCCAAACAGTTCGAGTAGACCGAAGTTCAGCAGCAGCGGCAACAACATACCCGCAAAGATAAACACCGAGAACAGTACAGGCAGTAAGTCGTTTAAGACTAATGCACCTGTACTTGAGGAGTTAATAGTCTCTGGGCCTAAGCCTAAATAGGTCAGCACGACAAACACCGCACCTATGATCCGCGTGATCAACCATAAAGGACTGACATTTAATAAGGCATTAAGGAAGTGATTCTGGGTCACAAACTTAGGCTTAAATGCTTTTGAAAGCGAAGAGGCCAGCGCCGTAGTCACGATAATCATCGTCACTATGAGGGTTAACACGCCGCTCAATGCGCCTTGCAGAGCTTTAGAGATAATCGCGATTGGAATCGTGATCGCATCGTTGTAGCTGATAGGGGTCATAAATAACAACAGACCGATCAGCGAAGGGACGATAAAGGTGAGTATCGTCTTAATGTTTCGATTTTTATTTTCAGTAGTCAATTTTGTACACCTTAAAGTACGAGTCGTACATGGTAAATTTGAATTAATAGCCGCACATAACGCGCTGTTGACGCCGATTAAGGTGCATTTAAATTCAACTCAAAAACGAGAATGGGGAAGATTACTCGCTTAGCTTGTCTATGTAAAACGATTCGCTAGTTAGTTTGATATAAGCAGCAAAACAGCATAGTTATTTTACTTAAGTTGTCGGTGATATTAGGTCGATACTTCTGGATGGTTTCACATAAAAAATTATTACAAACATGGTGTTATGGGTTATTGTTTCTGAGGGGTTAATCGCTTGTATGATGATGTAGTTAAAACGATTGAGATGTTGTTTTTGCACGAAAAAACATCAGCAACTTTAGCCTTACAGCCCTCTTGGTTGGTTTTTTGTGCGATTTAAGTGGACTGTCGTGATAACACTTTCTATATAGCGTGGGTAAGCACTGTTTAAGAATGCCACGCTTATGTTCAGTGTATTTTGCTGCTCGGTACATTTTTATGCGACAGGCAGTTAAATCTGCTTAGAGATAATAGTGATCTTCCTCAGCATCTTGATGTTTTGGAGGCTGACTAAAAAGTCGCTAATAACGATGAAAGTAAAAATATTATTCATAAAGCGGATACCCGCCGCTTTAAATCTTCTCATTTCCATGTAAGTTAGTATCATTCCTATCCAACTCAAGTATTCATGACTGCAAAAGTAGAGAAGGTTAAGATTAAAGGCGGCTCGACACTGGCCATTAAGTTTGGTTTTCTGGGGATCTTTGGGCTTTTAATCGGTATTGTGATGACTGTTTTAGGATTTGACGACGCCGAATCCCATCGCTTTAATTTTTTAAATCATACCCTAAGCGAATTGGGGACTTATGGCCATTCGTCTTTTGCTGTGATCCTCAACGGGGGATTGTTTTTTGGCAGTTTAAGTCTCGTCTTCTATTGCTTGTCTTCGTTACAGCAAGTGACATCTTTCTGGGGATACCCCTTCTTTATCAGTCTGGCATGCACTTTTCTGGCCTTAGCGAGCGTGGGATTATTTCCAGTGAACGTGTATCACTTGCACGTTTTAGGGCTGAAATGGTTTTTCTATCTGGGAAGCTTAAGTGCGATTTTCTACTTAGCCTTAGTTTTTTTCGGCAAGTCTCATTTTGGTCGCTGGACTGGGTTATTAGCTCTCATTGTGCTGTACAGCATGATGACGTTTCTGTATGCGCCGCAATTGGATTTAGGTTTGACCGAAGGGGATAGGCCGTTTTATCAGGAGATGGTATTGCAGCTACCGCGTCCTAGTTTGTGGTGGCCAGCCCTACTGGAATGGATAGGGCTGGGCAGTCTATTGTGCTGGACCACTGTGCTGCTTTTGAGTCAGTTACACTCCAACCAAGAGCGAACCAGCCAAGATCGAAATAGTACTGGTTAAACTCATTCCTTAAGTTAACGTCGATGTTGGCTTAAATCCAGATTATGGTTCCCGCTCAGATTCCTCGTTAGATTAAGCTCTGTCTCATGTTCTGCCTAAGCTCAGTCTCATGTTCAGACTCAGACTCTGGCTAAGGCTCTGAGTCGGGCTAGGGATTGGCATGCACAGCAAGGCCTGCTTCTCCAAACCAATAGCCGTTGCACTGGGTTGTCTCTAGGTTCGCATCGCTGCCAATCGAGAAGTCTTGAGCATTTTCAGGCGTGTTAATCGCATCGACCAAGGCATTGGCGGTGGCGATGCAGTCAAGACTACTGGGTGATACCCGAAACACATCGACCCCCATCTTTGCCATTGTCGTTATTTCACTGCGTAAATCTAAACAACTAGCGGATTGAGTTTGGATCCCATTGAGCCTGAGCAAAGGCTGCTGCTCTTGGGTTTGCGCGAGTAGCCCTTTGCTGTATTCACTGCACACTGTTTCACAATGATCTTTGGTGAGCTGTTTGTGCCTAGCGGTAAAGCAGCGCGCCGAATGAGCGAGGGGTAAATAGCCGTGGCCGAGCACTTCCACTTCAAATGACGGCTTTTGTTGGATCACTTGGCTAAGCCAAGCCTTTGAGAGTTCCACTGGCATCACAAACCTTTGCATCCCAAATCGCTGCAAAATGTCTAAACTGGCGCGATTGTAGTTATTGATACTCGCGCCGCAGACGAAGGGCAGCTTGTGCTCGTTGGCGAGATAGACTGCTGCCATATCGTTCGCTTCGACCATAAATTCGCCGTTATCGACTTGGCGTTTAAGCTCAGTATATTCCGATGGTGCTTCGATTAACGCCAGCGTTGAAATCACCACTTCTTTACCGGCCTGCTTGAGCATTTGCGCCAGCTCTAGATAATCGCCCCATTTGAGTTCGCGTCTGCGACTGCAGACGGCCTCGCCTAAATACACTAAGGGGATTTGACTGGCGGCGACTTGCTGATAAAAATCAGTGACCTGTTGTTTTTGCCAGCAATACAACAGCGGGCCTAGGGAAATATGCATAACTTGTCCTTTGTTAATCTGGTGCTCTGTTCATTAACCTTTTATTGCCAATCACGCTCGTAGGCGCCAAGTGTAGTGATTTGACCCTCGGAAACTTTTGCAAGGGCTTGTTCCCAATGGGGTTGGTTTTGGCTTGTTGAGTACAGTTCTGGGTTATCCAGATAGGTGTCTATGGCTTGACGCCAAACTCTTGTGACTTGCTCAACATAGGCTGGGCTGCGTTGGCGGCCTTCGATTTTCAACGACACTATGCCCGCCTTAGCGAGTTCTGGCAGTAGGCTTAAGGTATTCAAACTGGTTGGTGATTCGAGTAAATACTGCGGCGAATCTTGATCTTCCGTGATGTAACGGCCTTTACATACCACGGGATAACCCATCTGCTCGTCGAGGGCCGACTTATCAATCAACACATCACTGAGCAGCGTTAATCGGTTCTGACCTTCTTCCTGCCAGCGCACGTGTTTTGCCGGTGAACAAGAGCCGCCAGTATTGGGCGATTGTCCCGTTACATAGGATGACAGCTGGCAACGGCCTTCGGCCATAATGCACAGGCTACCGAAGGCGAACACTTCTAAATCCACTGGGCTAACCTTGGCAAGGTCACGCACTTGTTTCATCGATAACACCCGCGGCAGTACGACTCGGGCGATGTTAAAGGCTTCCTTATAAAAGCTCAGCGCGCCCAGATTAGTCGCACTGGCCTGCACCGATAAATGCAGCGGTAAGTGTGGATAATGTTTATGGGCATAATCGAGCAAAGAAAGATCGGCAACAATCAACGCATCCATTCCCAGTTTTGCGGCGAGATCGATGGCTTGATACCAACGATGTTCTTCGCCGGGCTTTGGGAAAGTGTTTAAGGTTAAGAAGATTTTCTTGCCGTATTTTTGCGTGAGCTCAGTGGCTTCTTGCAACTTTGCGGGGGTGAAGTTTAATCCTGCAAACGAGCGCGCGTTGGTGTCGTCTTTTAGTCCTAGATACACTGCGTCGGCTCCGGCATGCAATGCCGACTTTAGCGAGGCCAGATTTCCTGCTGGACACAACAGCTCCATAGTGATGCTCCCGATAAAATGATAGCCGCTGAGTGTAGGTAAGATTGAATGGCGATGAATTGATTTAAAACAGGTTTAAGATCATAAAATCCCGATAAACTGGGATATATATGTTTTATTCTTGTAGGGTTTACGCCATGTCCGCTGTTTTTTCCGCAAAAATCGCTCAGCAACTTTTAGAATTCACTCCAAAAGCCATTGGCTTTCCCCTTGCTAAAATGCCCTTTAGCCTCAAAGCGAAAGTGATCAGCCAATTACTTGGGCTATTACTCGCCGAGCAAGCAGCAGACGATGAACTCGGATTTTTGAGTGATAAATGGGTTGCGATCCGAGTGGATGATTTAAATCTGGCCTTTGAGGTGAGTTTTAATGGCAAGTGGCAAGTCAGAGAGTTGACCGACGCGCAGGTGAGCTTTAGTGCCAATTCGGCTGAACTAGTGTTAGTGGCAGCAGCAAAGGAAGATCCTGATACGCTATTCTTCCAGCGTAAGTTGAGTATTGAAGGCGATACAGAATTAGGGCTCGAAGTGAAAAACCTGCTGCTCAGTATCGAATTTGCCAGTATGCCGACCCCAATTCGCCTTAGCGTTGAAAAGCTCGCAGCTGTGATCGAGCGTTTGCAACTCGAAGCAAAACCAACGGTTATCCTCGCTAAGTCTCCAAGTTATTGATCAAGTGATTAATGCCATTTCGCGGGATTGGCTTCTGAATAAACCACTAAAAAGCCCACTAAGTTGTTACCTTAGTGGGCTTAAGTGTGAGTCAAAATTCACTGAACCGATTCACTCGCTAGTAGCTTGCACTCAGCTGAACGCCCGAGTAATTAGCATAACCACGTAACATCACATGGTAAGTTCCCGCTTGAGTCACGGTGATTGAACAGCTTTCATTGTTACCGTTTTTATAGGGACGGCAATCATAGCTGGTGGTCGTTGGGACAGCCCCTGCTTTGACATACAGATCCACGTCTCCAGTCCCGCCACTGGTGGTAATATTGAGTTGGCTATTCGCTGGGACGACGATTTTATACAGGGCTTCAGTTCCCGTTGCTCCGCTTAAATTCGTGACGGGTACGCCATTGGTTAAGCAGTTCGTATCGGTACAATTTCCGCCGCCATTGAGGTTGTAGCTGGCTGTCAGCTGGGCGTTGGCATAATTGCTATAGCCTTGAACCATCACGTACCAACGACCCGCCGTAGGTGCAGTGAAATTACAGCTCTCATTGTTGCCATTTTGATATGGGCGGCATTGATAGCTGGTCGTAGTCGGTTTTTGTCCTTGGCTCACATAAATATCCGCATCGCCAGAGCCCCCCGCGAGGTTGATGCCTAAACTTGCTGCATTTGCGGGGACATCGATATAGTAATAAGTCGCTGAACCTGTGGTTCCACTGATCGCAATACCCACATTATTTTGCAGCTGAGTCTCGTCAACTGGGCAATCGTTGCCACAGCCTCCATCATCGTTTGCAAGTGAAAACAGTAACTTATTCGGTGAGCCTGTCTTAGCATCTGTGACTTTGTCCGCAGTGGCGCGCGTCTTGAGTAAGTTAGTCACCTGTGCGGGGGAGAGGTTAGGATTTTCATCTAAGTATAATGCCGCGACGCCTGCCACATGGGGGGAAGCCATTGAGGTGCCACTAATGGTATTAGTCGCTGAATTTGAGGTATACCAAGAAGAAGTTATGCTCGAACCGGGCGCATAGATATCAAGGCAAGTCCCGTAGTTAGAAAAACTCGAGCGGGAATCGTTACTGGTGGTTGAACCGACAGTGATGGCATCCGCTGCGCGGGCTGGAGAGTAGTTACAGGCGTTACTATTATCATTGCCGGCCGCGACAACGAAGGTGATCCCCGCAGCTACGGCGGCATTGACGGCATCATCCGTGGCTTGGGAGGCGCCGCCCCCTAAACTCATGTTCGCGACCGCCGGGCCAGAAGCATTGTTTTTCACCCAGTTTATCCCTGCAATCACGCCAGAGTTACTGCCAGAACCTGAACAGTTGAGCACTCTGACGCCCACCACATTGACGTTTTTCGCGACACCGTAGGTTGAGCCGCCAATCGTCCCGGCCACATGGGTACCATGACCGTTACAGTCAGTCGCATCGTAATCATTATCGATAAAGTCATAGCCACTGCTTGCGCGGCCGCCAAACTCATTATGTGTATTAAGCACCCCAGTATCGATAACAAAGGCGGTCACACCAGATCCATCGTAATCCGTGTGATAGTTGTTATCCAATGGCAAGTTGCGTTGATCGATTCTGTCTATGCCCCAGGTCGGACTCGGTTGGTCCGCATTGGCTTCCATCATGGGCGTTACTGACATCACTTGATCTTGTTCTACGTACTTCACGTTTGGATCTTTAAGCAGTGCCTTAACTTGTTGGGCACTGGCATTGATGAGTACACCGTTGAGCACATTGCCAAAGTTTTTCATCACTCTGACATCATATTGATTGACTAAACTCTCGGCTTGTTGAACCGCGAATTCAGCTATGGTGTTGTTATTACTTAGATTAAGAACACTTGGGGTATTGAATACAACGATGTAAGTATCTTTGATGGCTTTAGATTGTGGGACACTCACCATAGTCGCTTGGTATTCATTAGCGTTAACAGGGAAGTAAGCTAGTCCAGTTGCGACCGCGACTGCTATTAAATGTTTCTTATGCATGTTGAACTCCATTTTCTTTTTATGTCTCCACGGACTTCGAGACATAATCCAATGTAGAAGGTATTTTCAACCTGCCCAGTTTAATGCTTAAGGCTTAGCTCATTCACAATATCAAAATGTAACACTTGATTTACAATTTGGGCCTGAGTGAATTTTTACTGGAATGATTTTTTAGTTGTACAAATAAGCGTCAAAATAATAACTCTCAGTCTATTAAAGTAACAATGTTTGTAAAAGTGGTGATTTATCAAGCGACATTATGTCTTGAACTATAAATTGCGAAGAAGGGATAAATACCGTCTGTTAGTTTTTTGACTGGCAGAACTAAATCAGAGTCAGTCTAAAGTAGTGTTTTTAGTAAACCAGGAATGAATGCTCGGATTTATGCGCTTAAATAGTTTCGCATACTGTTTATATGCATGTCTGTTGCATTGTTTTAGGCGGGGATGAGGTAGATTTGACCGAGAGGTTAGATAACCACTCGGTCTGGCGAAGTGATTAAGCTTTTTGCGTTAACACGGCAAATTTCACTAACAGTTCGTCGTTGGATTCGACGCGGTTTGGATCTGGGTCGATGCAATCAATTGGGCAGACAGACACGCAAGTCGGTTTGTCGTAATGCCCCACACATTCGGTGCAGCGGTCGGGATCGATTTCATAGATCTCTTCGCCCATAGTGATGGCCTGATTAGGACACTCAGGCTCACACATGTCGCAGTTGATGCAGCTATCGTCGATCAGTAATGCCATGACCTTAACCTAGTTCATGTGGGTTGCGCGTATCCTGACCTTGGGGCAGGTTACGCAGCAAAATACCGTGGCTCAAATCGACTTCTTTTGGCACGGGCAGATACACAGTGTGCCCAGAACCTAAGCCCGCTGCAACCGCTTCAGCCTTGCGATTTTCAAGTTGTTCAATCGTCAGACTGATATTGCCCTGCGGTGTCATCAGCTCGACACTGTCGCCAACGGAAAACTTGTTCTTCACTTCGATTTCAGCCAGTCCTGCAAGGTTACGTTTACCCGTCAGTTCACCCACAAATTGTTGGGTGTCACTGACTGAGTAGCCATAGTCATAATTTTGATATTCATCATGCACATGGCGACGCAAAAAGCCTTCAGTATAACCACGGTGGGCTAGGCCTTCTAATTGATTCATTAGGCTGCGGTCGAAATCTTTACCCGATGAAGCATCTTCAATCGCGCGGCGATACAACTGTGCTGTGCGGGCGACGTAATAGAAAGACTTAGTGCGGCCTTCAATTTTAAGTGAGTCTATACCCATTTTGGTCAGGCGCTCAACGTGTTGAATCGCACGTAAGTCCTTAGAGTTCATGATATAAGTACCATGCTCATCTTCAAAGGCTGGCATGTATTCGCCGGGACGATTGGCTTCCTGCAGTAGGTAGATTTGATCCGTGGGCGCACCCGCACCTAAAGTCGTCGGAGTTTCGATTTGTACTGCATTAGGCATGGCAATGATGTCGCCGCTGTCGTTTTGCTGCGCTTCATGCACGTCGTATTTCCAGCGACAAGCATTGGTGCAGGTGCCTTGGTTTGGATCGCGTTTGTTGATATAACCCGAGAGTAAACAACGGCCTGAATACGCCATACACAGGGCGCCATGAACAAATACTTCGAGTTCTATATCTGGGCAGCGTTGACGAATTTCTTCGATTTCATCTAAGGATAATTCGCGCGACAGGATCACACGTTTGATGCCTTGGGTTTGCCAAAACTTGACCGAGGCCCAGTTGATGGCGTTTGCCTGCACGGATAAATGCACCACTTGATCGGGAAACGCTTCACGTACCATCATGATTAAACCCGGATCGGACATGATCAGCGCGTCTGGCTTCATCGCCACTACGGGTTCCATGTCCTTGATATAAGTTTTCAGCTTGGCATTGTGGGGTGCTATGTTGCTCACAACATACAGCTTTTTACCCAGCGCATGGGCTTCTTGTATGCCTGTGGCAAGGTTTTCCATTTTGAAGTCATTGTTACGTACCCTTAGGCTATATCTCGGCTGACCGGCATACACGGCATCTGCACCATAGGCAAAGGCGTAGCGCATGTTTTTCAGGGTTCCAGCTGGAGACAGCAGCTCAGGTTTAAACATAATCACTCTCAAATTGGTTAATTAATCGATGAATAAATGGCGCGGTGCGCGGGGGCGGGATTTTACACAATGAAAGTAGGGTTATGCAAATTGCCCTTACTAACTTTAGTGGTACTTCACATTTTACGAATATAGCGAGTTTAGCTTTGAGCAAGCAGCGAGAAACATTTCAGCTCTGGTGATGATTGATGCAGAAGATTACGGCCGATAATTAAGCCAAAATTGATAACGCAATCATACAATTTATTAACGTCCGTTGCTTTTTTCTACGTATCTAATGACGGTCAGCTGATATACTCCAACTATCCAATGTTCATGTTTACAGATTGATGGGAGCTAAGATGTCTACCGAACATCTACTGTTAGTCAGTTTATTAAAAAAACTAAAAGATGATGCTTTAGTGCTACCGACGTTGCCTGAAGTGGCGATGCGGGTGCAAGAAGTGGTCGGACGCTCCGATGCGAGCCTTAAACAAGTGGCTGAAGTGATCGGCCAAGATGCGGCGATTTCTGCCCGTATCATTAAGGTGGCCAATAGCGCCTTATACAGCCGAGGCGTACCCGCTGAAAGCATTAACAGTGCGGTTTCTCGCATTGGTTTAATTCAAATTAAAAGCATCGCAACTTCGGTGGCGATGGAGCAATTATTCATTTCCACCAATGAAATGGTGTGGGAAGTGATGGATGAAGTGTGGCGCACCTCAATCGATGTGACCGCAGCCGCCTGTGCCATGTTGCAGATGTATAATAAACGCCATTCAACCAGTCGATTAAATTTTGATACCTTAACCTTAGCCGGACTCGTACATAACATTGGCGCTTTACCTGTGTTGACCGAAGCTGAGGCGCAGCCGCATTTATTTACGAGCATTGATCAATTACGCGCGCTCGTTCGTAAAATGCAGGGGCCATTAGGTCGTGCTGTGTTAAAGAGTTGGGATTTTTCTACCGAAGTGATGGAAGTGGTTGAGCGCTGGGCCGATTTACCTTATCTGCCCGATCACGTCACCTATCTCGACTTTATCCGTGCAGCGGCCTTCTATACCGGTGAATTACGTGCAGGCACTGAGTTAGAACAACGTCTTGGTGTGTTTGTCGCCCGCGGTTTACCCGTGACAACCGATGATTTAGCCAGTGATGAGTTTATGGAAAAATTCCATTCAATTAGAGAAAGTTACCAATAATCGTTAGGCCTAAATGGAACTCAAATGGCACGTGAACACTGAATTGCAGTGTCATTTGATAATAAGCTTACGCGGTAAAGCAGAGGCCAAGGTATGTTCGAAATCGGGTTAGTTGTTGCTTCTCTCATTTTATTGATATTTTCATTATACATACTGCAGGCAAAATATAGATCGCAACGGTCACAGCAAAAATTCTTAGCACAGCTTTGTCTCCAGCTAGAGCAACAAAAGATTGAACGCCAAGCATTAGACCTTGGCACGGTTCCCCAAGAGTTTGCGCCTCTCTACCATACCTTAGATGAATTATTGAAGGCCTTACCCGCAAGCGCAGGTAAAGATAAGTTGACTGGACTAGTGAACCGTGTAGGCCTTAAACGTGCGCTGACCTCCATGATGCCGCTGACTCAAGGGACATTAGTGCTGATTGATATTTATCGATTTCGCTATGTGAATGATCTCTTTGGGTTTGTATTTGGCGATATCCTGCTAAAGCAATTTGCGGAACGGTTAAACAGCTTAAGTTTATCCCCAAGGTTAATCGCACGGCTCAATGGTGATGAATTTTGCCTATATTACGAGCAAGCGTTGACTGAGGAGCAACTCATTCATTTAAGAGGCCGTTTACAGGTGCCTTTTAGCATTAAGAACACGCCAGTCAGCGTTAAACTTCAAATCGGTTGTGTGCATTTACAAGAACACCACGCCGACACGAGTCAGATGTTACGTCGCGTCGATTTGGCGCTGAAGAAAGCCCGTCACTCTCGTAGCGCGATTGCTTACTATGCCGAGAATGATGATATTCAACAGTTAAGAGAACTGAGAATTATCGATAGCTTGCCTAAAGGTTTGCAACGCAATCAAGTCTATATGGTGTATCAAGCGAAACAGGATATTGCGACGGGAAGGTGTTTTCAGGTTGAAGCCTTGATGCGCTGGGAACACGACGAACTTGGGGTTATTTCTCCTGGTGAGTTTATCCCTTTAGCCGAATATGCCGGCATGATTGATTTAGTGAGCCAATGGGCACTCGATCAGGTTTTAGCACAGCAAGCAAAATGGCGTGCGGCAGGGATACAATTGTGCGTCGCAGTCAACCTATCAACACGGGATCTTGACAGTGAAACCTTGCCCCAAGAAATTGCGGCGAGATTGGCGCATTACAAACTTCCGCCAGAATCCTTAATGATTGAAATTACTGAAAGTACCTTAATGGCGGATTTAACTAAGGCGGTCGAAACCTTAGATAAAATTCGTGCGTTAGGGGTGAGGCTCGCAATTGATGATTTTGGTACCGGTCATTCTTCACTGGCTTACTTGAAGCATCTACCCGTCAATGAAGTCAAAATCGATAAAGCCTTTTTAAAGGATCTTGAGCAGGATAAACCGTCGGAATATATCCTCGAAGCCAGTATTAATATTGCTAAAAAACTCGGTTATGAGGTGACTGTCGAAGGAATTGAAACCCCTGAAATCAGAGAGATACTCGTCGATATGGGCGTCGATACCCTACAAGGTATGTATTATGCTAAGCCCATGAGAGCTGCAGAACTGGAAATGAACTGGGCCCGGCTGCATAACGCCATGTAAACCCAATGCTCATTAACCCACGGTCACTAAGGCTGCTCAACAGAGCCTTAGTGTATTGCTAACTCACCTTTTCAAGTTGCCGTTGTTTGAAGTGGTTTTGCAGAGGCTTTTGTTGCAGTCACTTTTGTAACAGCTACTATTTGTAATCGCCGCTTACGCTTATGTCGAAAGTCAGCTCAGGAAATCGCGCGTGCAAGTGTATGTAACCTGAGCTCGGGATAAGCAGAGCCGCTGAATAGGCATCTTTTCGGACCTCTCTGCGTTGCACTGTCTAACCATAGCTCGCTATGGCGTACGACAGAGCGCCTTGATATGCGCAAAAATCTGCGCATTCAGTCATAAAATAGATTTTTCATTTAAAACTAATCATTTATAGCATTGATTTAGTTTGTTAAATTTTGATTTTTCGACACTCGTTATCCCGAGTTAAGGTTATGTAAGAATATTAGTTTTGTTCATTTGAGACAAAACCCTGACTTAAGACGGCAATTAAATCTGCCGGCATAGGCGCTAGTTGGCGGGCTTTATTCATACATACCATCTCAATTGTTGCCGTGACCGCAGGCTTTTTACCCTGTGGACGCCAAATCTCCTGCTGCCACACAGTGCGGTACTTACTCTCAAAGTAAAACTTAGTGCGCACATCGATAATATCGGCAAACTCCACCCCGTCATGGCACAGCATATCGCTACGATACACAGCAAAACCCAGTTGGTTTTGTTGCCACAACGCACTTAAACGCTCGGCACCAATCACATGCTCGCGGGCACGCTCGAAGTATTTCAAAAAGTTAGGGTGATACACCACGCCAGAAAAATCAGTATCTTCATAGTAGATTTGCACTGGGAAGGAGAAGGTCGGGCTAAATTGCGGCATGGGTTACGGCTATTTTAGATAGTTTTATTGCGCAATAGTTTAGCGGCTTATCTCTTTAAACAAAACCTCTAAAAAACCTTTAAAACAGAGATACAAAAGCGCGGTTGTGTAGCGCAAAGGCTATTTGAGGTTGGCAGCAGGCAGGGTGAGCTTGATCATAATTGAAATGTGACTACTGAAAAAGCAATGAGATTTGATTATGGGACGTTTTCCTATTTTATCGATAAAAGTAAGTCTCTGAGCAACCCATGCTCAAGAAATATCACGCTAATCAGGCAGTAAAATCACACTATCGTGTCTAAGTGCGTGCCTAAATCATTAATCCCTTCCTATACTGATAGCTGGAATACCTTTCTTAAGTTGATTTGCTAGGTTGAGAGCTTTATATGAGCGAAATAAAAAAATCAGAAATATTGACCGAAAGTGGCACAAATGAACTCGAAATTATTGAGTTTCATCTGCATAAGATACTCCCTAACGGTGGCCATAAAGTGTGTCATTACGGGATCAATGTCGCCAAAGTGAGGGAAGTGATTAGGGTGCCAGAAACCTCTGATTACCCCAATGCTCAGCCGCACATGGTGGGGGTGTTCTCGTTGCGAGAAAAGCTGATCCCTTTAGTCGATCTTGCCGGTTGGCTCGGGATCTCTACACCGGAGGATTTAACTCACAAAGTCGTTATCGTCACTGATTTTAATAAGATGATTAATGGTTTCTTAATAGATAGCGTTCGTAGCATTCATCGTGTGTCGTGGGAGCAAGTTGAATCACCGAGTCAATTTTTAGAAGCTGGTGAAAATGATTGTGTCGTTGCTGTGGTTCGCCGTGATGGCATGCTGATTATGATATTGGATTTTGAGAAAATTATTGCCGATATCAATCCTGAACTGAGTATGGATAAGTACGATGTCACGCTCGATAGGAGTGTGCTGATTAATGACAAAATGCTGGCAAAACGTGAAGCGAAAACGATTTTAATCGTCGATGACTCAGCCTTCATTCGCAAAATGATTGAAAATACGCTCCGCAGCGCAGGCTACAACATTATCACCGCTAAAGATGGTGGTGATGCTCTTGAAATGCTAATGGAATTTGAGAGCCTGGCTGAGCAAGATAATGCCTCTATTTCTGATTTTGTCAGTGCTGTTATCACGGACGTTGAAATGCCTCGCATGGATGGGATGCATCTGGTTAAACGATTAAGAGAATCCAAGGCATACCAACAAATGCCGATTGTGATGTTTTCTTCCCTAATGAGCGAGGATAACCGCACAAAGGCGATGGCATTGGGGGCAAATGACACTATTACTAAACCTGAAATTGGCCGTATGGTCGGTATGATAGATAAATACGTATTCGAAGAGTAATGCCATTTCATTACGCTGCGATCTTTGAGTATCAAATACTTAGTACTAGATATATCAATCCAGCTACCAGCGTCTTGAGAGATTCTTAAATGACAAATGACAAATGATATAAAAGTAAAAAGCCATATTCACCGAAGCGAATATGGCTTTTTTGTAGGGTAAACTTCGCGACTAGCGGATGATCATTTGATCGCGCTCAGGTCCAACAGAAACCATGCTAACGCGCACACCCATTAGGGCTTCAATACGTTCAACATAGTGTTGTGCTGCCACTGGCAGGCTCTCGAAGGTGCGACAACCGGTAATATCTTCGCTCCAGCTTGGCATTTGCTCATACACTGGGCTCAACGCGGCAGTTTGTGGCCAAATTGGGTTCTCAGTGTGCTCACCTTCATAGGCTACGCAGATTTTCAGATCTTTCATGCCTGACAGGCAATCAATCTTAGTCAGGGCAATTTCAGTTGCCGCTTGCAGCTCCACACCATTACGGGTGGCAACAGCGTCGAAGTAACCCATGTCACGTGGACGGCCTGTGGTTGCACCAAACTCATTGGCGTTTTCACGGAAGGCGTCTTGCTCTTCCATAGCCGTCACTAAAGTGCCAGTACCCACAGATGAGCTAAAGGCTTTCGCCACAGCAATCACGCGCTCAGGGCGCAGCGCAGGTAAACCACTACCGATACCTGCGTAAGCCGCAGTCACGTTTGATGAGGTGGTATAAGGATATTCGCCGTAGACTAAGTCGCGGCCAGCACCTAATTGCGCTTCAAACAGTAAGCTTGCATCTAGTTTTTGTAATGCTTTTAATGGCTCAGTCACATTACAAATAAATGGACGCCATGGCGCTGTCACTTCTAACAACCATGCGGTCATTTCAGCGGCGCTTTGATTAAAATCGCAGCTTGGATAAAGTGCCTTTAATTGTGGCATTTTCCAGTCGAGCATAAATTGAATACGTTCTTGCAGCACTTCAGGTTGGTTTAACCAGCCGACTAAAATGCCTTTTTTCATCACGCGATCACCATAGGCAGGTGCAATCCCTTGACGGGTTGAACCATAGGCTAAATCGCCAAGACGTTGTTCTTCTAAGGTATCTTCTAATGCATGCAAAGGTAAGCACAGGGTCGCACGGTCAGAAATGCATAACTTGACGTCAACACCGGTCGCTTGTACTTCAGCAATTTCTATGCTGAGCTTTTCAGGGCTGATGACCATGCCAGGGCCTAATACTGCGATGCAGTTAGGGTTGAAAATGCCACTTGGTAATTGGTGTAATTTAAAGGTGCCATAGTCGTTGACTACGGTATGTCCGGCGTTGTTACCGCCTTGAAAGCGAATACTGGCAGCGGCATCCGCGGCTAAATAATCTACGATGCGGCCTTTGCCTTCATCACCCCAATTTGCACCCACAACCACGATCGACGGCATAACAACATCTCCTCATTGATTAAGACGCTATGCTAGACCCGTCATTTGAATAAGAGAAATTAATTATGGTTATCATCTCAATAAGGATTTCATATATCATTGGCTATAATTAACGCTAACACGCAGCAAAAGGAGGTTTTATGCTCGATATCCATTGGTTAAAGACCTTTGTGACTTTGGCTGAACATAAGCATTTTGGCAAAGCGGCCACGGCGCTGCACATGACGCAGCCCAATGTTAGCTTGCATATTAAGCAGTTAGAGCAAAGCACTCGAGTCAAGCTGATTGACCGTAATCCCTTTCGATTAACGCAAGCGGGATTTCGCCTGTTAGAGAGCAGTCAGAAAACGTTAATGGAGCTGCAAATTTGTCAGGCGGATCTCAATGCGATTAACGACCTTAGTCAGGGCACCTTGACCATTGCCGCCAGCGACATTATCTCGCGGTTATTGTTGATCCAGCCGTTTCAGCTCTTTAAGGCGGAGTTTCCGGGGATCGATTTCTCGCTGCTCAATACCACATCATCCCAAGCTTCTGAACTGGTGAAAAATGCTGAGGCCGATTTAGGGTTTGTGATCGCGCAAAAGGAGAGTCAGCCGCTTCATTTTACTGAGTTACAGCAGATTAAATGGTGTGCAATAGGGGACAATTTACAGCAATGGCAGCAGGCAAACCTCTCTGTGGATACGCCCTTGGCTGAGCAACCGACGTTAATTCTACTGGGTCACGATACGCGAACCCGTGAATTGCTGGACCCCGCACTGCCGTCGCTGAGTTTGCCGAATTACCGAATTATGGAGGTGGGCAGTGTTGACGCGCAAATCGATTGGGCCGAGGCGGGGTTTGGGGTGGCGATCGTGCCGGAGTTTTCGGTTTATACTAAGGCGAATTTGACTACTAAAGTCACTCCGCTGCCACAATTTCCTACAACAAGTTTGGGTTATATTGTGCGCCAGAATCAGATCCTGTCTAAGGCCATCAAGCAGCTATTATATTGGGTGAATCAAGAGATCATTCGCTCGCAGCGGTAATCTATCATTCGCTTGCAGCGGTAGGGGATTAGTCAGCGACTAAGAGTAATTTTTCGTATTGGCCTGTGGCTTTTAGCTGTGATAAGCCCGCATCGAGTTGGGTCGCTAAGGTCTGTGCCTGTGGGTTTTCCTTCGAGAATGCCAAAAAAATATCGCTGCTGTGGTTAGCAAATACTGGAATGACGTCATCATCCACGCCCATTTTTTTCAGGTTCTCCTTGGCGACTAAGTCAAACATCAATGCAGCATCTATGCGGCCAATCAACAATAAATTGATTAGCTGCTGCTGATTAGCGACGGTGACGATATTGAGCTGTTGCTGTTTGACTAACTTGGGAAAATCATCGCCATACTCATAGCTTTTAATCACCCCAATAACCGTGCCTTTAGGTAGCGCCCATTTATTGTCAGCCAAAATAGGCTTCTGTTTCTTCTGATAAAAAGATGCAGTGGCGATAAATAATGGGGTTTTACCGAAGATGAAGCGCTGTTCAGTGCTGTTCTCGCGGGTGACGTTAAATACCCCGTCTACGGCGCCTTTTTCTGCCATCATCAAGGCGCGAGAATAGGGCACGACTAAGCTATTTACTTCAATATGCGATTGTTTAAAGGCGGCTTGGATTAAACGATGGGAAATGCCTTGGCCGAATTGATTGGCAAAGGGCGGCCAACTGTCTTCTGCGGCTAAGGTTATCGCCTGAGGCTGCGATTCTGCGGGCACGGCATTGATTTCTTGGGCGAATGCCATGTTGTAAGCCATGGATGCGAGTAATAAAACGATGCTAAGTATTAATGCTGATGGCAAATTTAATGCCTGCTGCATCCTGAGCCTCACTCTGTTCCCTACACGCATTTTGCTTCCATCTCCCTGCTTAATATATGGCTTTTATAGCATAAAGAATTATATCTAGACTAATGATTTGAATATTAATTATTGATAGCGAGTACTTTTGTGATGTTTATAGGATCTTTCAACAGCCTCAGTTCACTGTGTGCGGGTCTATTACTTTTGTTTACTGTGTTTAAGTGGTTTTTTGCGCTGGGCAACGAATATTCTGGCTTAGCTTTTCTGCTGATTAGAAGAAATTGAAATGGATAGGTTTCAAAACTGCTATCAAACGAACCGCTAAAGTGCTTAGTGAGGTTCGTTTGATGGTGTGTTGTGTTGATGTTGGCTGGGCTATTTGACCTTGGTGGCTTGCATCGTAAACCAAGTCTTATAGGGCTGATACTTGTCATAGCACCAATGGAATAGGGTGCTGTAAAAGAAGAAAAAGATCAAAAAAACTGCTTCTAATCCCATGGCTGCCAACCAGCCTATCTGTAAAAACCAAGCGATGGTCGGTATGCTAATGAAAATAAGTCCCCCTTCAAATCCAAAGGTATGCAGTATTCGGGTTTTTAAAGTGCGTTGCTCTCGATTTGCCCCAAATACTCTGTCGAATCCTAGGTTGTAGAAGTAGTTCCACACCACGGTATAAAGACTCAAAGCGATACCGACTATGACAAGCTCACTGGTTCCCTTGCCTGATATGAGGGCAGAAACAGGGATAATAATCGCGAGTGCAATCGCTTCAAAGAGTAAGGCGTTAAAGATACGTTCTGTCGTTTTCATGGCTATTTCCCATTCATTCAATGTGACTATGGCCATAATTTTATCTAGTATAGGGATAAGTAATAGTTAGATAGTATCGGTAAAAGCGATATGTTTAGTCTCGAACAACTCGAAGCCTTTATGGAAACCGTAGAATCTGGTTCATTTTCGAATGCCGCAAGGCAACTTAAGAAAGCACAGTCCGTGATTAGCCAGCATGTGATGAATCTTGAAATTGACTGTGGGGTTGAGTTATTTGACCGTTCGGGTCGTTATCCGGTATTAACGGCCGAAGGCAGTAAATTATTGCCCTACGCAAGAGCGACGATTCTTCAACATCGAAGACTCAAACATACCGCCTTATCGCTTTTTAGTCGTCAATCTTCAGAAGTGTGCCTTGCGATGGATGAAGGCATTCCGATACAGAGAATATCGGAAATTATTCAGTTGTTAGAAAGTGATTTCCCTAATATCGAACTTGAGTTTCTCAGTGCCTCAAGCATAGATATTATCGACATGGTACATTCGGGAAGAGCATCTACAGGACTGATTTTTAGCGAATTATCTATGCCAAGTAGTATAGATTTTGAGAGTATTGGTGTGATTGAATTCGATCTTTATGTGGCGAGTTCGCATCCCTTAGCGAAATCAGTTGCACCGAACATGGACTCATTGCGACTGTATCGACAATTATGCATCCGCTCACGTAATACTAAAACCAGCAGTTTTCAGCAGGCGTTCAGTCCTGATGTTTGGTATGCCGATAACTATTATGTGTTATTGGAGCTCGCATTACAGGGCCATGGTTGGTGTCTGTTACCAGAGCACATGGCATCCAGCTCAGTTTTATCGGGCAACTTGACTCGGGTCCCCATAGAGTTTGAGCAGATAGGCTGGTATGCAAACGTCGATGTGATCCAGCATCAAGATAAAAGCAGCCTGCCATTATTGAAACGACTCAGACAACTGTTTAGAGAACTCTTGGTTGTGCAGAAGTAAATGGTTGGACAGAAATAAAGCAAAGCATAAATAAAACCCCAGTTAAGTGAGAACTCAACTGGGGTTTATTGTTTGTGCGCATCAGGATTTGTGCATTAGGATTTATGGATCAGGACTCATCATTGCGCGGAAAGTTAGCGAGCACTAGCTCGGCGACTTTGCGTAATTCATTCGGGCAAATCCCACTGGTCGCTTGTACGGCCATGCCTTGCAATACTGTGCCGACATAACGGGCAAGCAGTAACGGCTCGGCATCTGCGGGCAAATCCCCTTCATCTTTGGCGCGTTGCAATCTTTCGCACAGAGCGATTTCACCGTCGCGGCGACGATTAATCAAAGTGTCTTTAATCGCTTGCCCTGCTTCACTGCAGGTTAATGCCCCTTGAACAATCAAACATCCCTGCGGATGGCTTTTATCCACCAAAGAGCTCGCGGCCCCGAGCAGCATTGACTCGACCACTAGATAGGCGGTTTTCTGCTCCAGCGCGGGATAGAAAAACGCACAGGGGCGTTGTTCATATAATTCTATCGCTTTGAGAAATAACTGTTCTTTATTGCCGAAGGCGGCATAAAGGCTTGGCTTATTAATGCCCATAGCTTGGGTCAAATCGGTTAACGATGTACCTTCAAAACCTTTGCGCCAGAAGACCTCTAAGGCTTTGGCTAATGCATCGTCAGTGTCGAAGGCACGTGGGCGACCTACACAGGGCGTCGGGGTGACGGTTGACATCATTAGGCTCCTCAATTCTCAATTGCCCCTAGGATAGACATGGGTTTAGTCCGTGTCCAGCCACACTTGCTGACTGATGACCGACTAAGGGGATTTGTCTACTTAGTCATCCAAGGTGTCACCTAAGTTCAGCATTCAATCCGTGTCAGTCAGCGTTCGCCTCAATATTCAAAAAAATGCTTTGAAGATCAAATTAGTGGCTTTCCGCCTAAGGGCGCATTGCAAAGTAAAGATCAGTGCGCGCCTTTAATTTAATACCAATCGGTACATAAATTTGTTGACAGAGTCATTTTACGCTATATATTACCGTCCAGTACAGAATATTTTTTACCAGTCGGTATTTAAATGTGTGTGGTTCGAACAGCGTGACATGCCCGCCACTTTGAGGATAGTAATATGAAGAGCAATAAACCCTTACGAATAATGATGTTAACGGCTGTGGCCGCTTTCGTTCTGTCAGCTTGTGGTGAGCAAACAGCGCAGCAGGGACCAGCACCAAGTGCGCCTATGGTGGATGTAGCCCAAGTATTGCATGAGCGAGTGACCGAATGGGATGAGTTTACCGGCCGTTTACAGGCGCCAGAAAGTGTCACCCTTATCCCGCGTGTATCTGGATATATCGACTCAGTGAATTTTAAAGAAGGCGCCTTAGTGAAAAAAGGCGACGTGTTATTCCGCATCGACCCGAGCGTATTTGAAGTGGAAGTGGCCCGGTTAAAAGCAGATCTTGCTAGCGCACTCTCTGCTGAGCAACTGGCCACAAATGACTTTGAACGAGCCCATAAACTGTTTGACCAAAAAGCGGTGTCTGCCGAGTTACTCGATACCCGTGAGTCAAACAAACGCCAGACCGCGGCTGCAGTGGCCTCGGTGAAAGCGGCCCTGATGCGCGCCGAGCTTGATTTAGCTTATACCCAAGTGCAAGCACCAATTGATGGCCGCGTGTCCTACGCGAATGTCACCGCGGGCAATTATGTCACCGCAGGGCAGAGTGTGCTGACCAGCTTAGTCTCTACCGCCAGCATGTATGCCTATTTCGATGTGGATGAGCAAACCTATCTTAAATACGTGAAATTAACGGCCGAGAAGAAACGTAACGATCCCCGCGCTGGCGACAACCCTGTGTACATGGCTTTAGCTAATGAACGTGATTATCAACATATCGGTATGGTCGACTTTGTGGATAATGCGATGGATAAGCAAACCGGCACCATTCGCGTGAGAGCTTCTTTTGACAATGAAGACAATAGCTTATTGCCTGGCTTGTTTGCTCGCCTTCGCACTGCAGGTAGTGGCGCTTATGAAGGTATCTTGATTGACGATAAAGCCGTTGGCACAGATCTGAATAATAAGTTTGTGTTAGTGGTGGGCGCCGATGGTTTAGTTGAATATCGCGGCGTGACCTTAGGCGAGAAAGTCCAAGGACTGCGCATCGTGACCCAAGGTTTGAAGGCCGAAGACAAGATTGTAGTCAACGGTATGCAGCGTGTGCGGCCTAAGATGCAAATTGATCCGCACATGGTTGAAATGGTTGATAGCGACAAGCTTGAAGCATTACGCCAAGCCCAGTTATTGCTCGATAAAAACCAAGATACTTTGACGGCGCAAGCGGTCGAAACGGCTAGCCGCGGTTAAGGAATAGAACACCATGTTGTCGCAGTTTTTCATTAAAAGACCGATATTTGCAGCCGTACTCTCACTGCTGTTCTTTATCACAGGGGCGATTGCCGTTTGGCAACTGCCGATCACTGAATACCCTGAAGTTGTGCCGCCCACAGTCGTAGTTACCGCTAACTACCCAGGCGCTAACCCTAAAGTGATTGCCGAAACCGTGGCTTCGCCACTGGAGCAGGAAATCAACGGCGTCGAAGACATGTTGTACATGTCATCGCAAGCGACGTCCGATGGACGCATGACCTTGACCATCACCTTTGCCATTGGCACAGATGTAGACAGGGCGCAAACCCAAGTGCAGAGCCGAGTCGATCGCGCTATGCCGCGTCTGCCGCAGGAAGTGCAACGCTTAGGCATAGTCACCGAAAAGTCATCGCCAGACTTGACCATGGTGGTGCATTTGCTGTCACCGGATAACCGTTATGACATGTTGTATTTGTCTAACTATGCGGCGCTGAACGTTAAAGATGAGCTCGCACGGATTAAAGGTGTGGGCGCGGTACGCTTGTTTGGCGCTGGGGAATACAGCCTGCGTATTTGGCTCGACCCGAATAAAGTTTCTGCTCTGGGTTTATCACCTGCGGACATTATTGCTGCCGTGCGTGAGCAAAACCAACAGGCGGCAGCGGGCAGTTTAGGCGCTCAGCCAAGTGGTAGTGCTGACTTCCAACTCTTGATTAACGTGAAAGGCCGTTTAACTGAACTGTCTGAATTTGAAGATATCATCATCAAAGTCGGTCAAAACGGTGAAGTGAATCGTTTGAAGGATGTGGCTCGTATCGAGCTGGGTGCGACGAGTTATGCGTTGCGCTCACTGCTGGATAACAAAGATGCCGTGGCGATTCCAGTGTTCCAAGCATCGGGTTCAAATGCGATTCAGATTTCCGATGATGTGCGCGCCAAAATGGCTGAGCTGTCTAAAGGATTCCCCGAAGGATTAACGTACGAAATCGTTTATGACCCAACCGTGTTCGTGCGCGGCTCGATTGAGGCGGTGATGAAAACCTTGCTTGAAGCCGTGTTGCTGGTGGTGTTAGTGGTAGTGCTGTTCTTGCAAACGTGGCGCGCTTCAATTATTCCGCTGGTGGCTGTGCCTGTATCGTTAGTTGGTACCTTTGCCTTTATGCATTTGCTCGGCTTCTCACTTAACGCCCTGTCGCTGTTTGGACTCGTGCTCGCCATCGGGATTGTGGTGGACGATGCAATTGTGGTGGTCGAAAACGTCGAGCGTAATATTGCCGCTGGTTTAAGCCCTGTTGCGGCAACGCAAAAGGCGATGAAAGAAGTGACAGGCCCGATTGTGGCAACCACCTTAGTGCTGGCGGCGGTGTTTATTCCTACGGCGTTTATGAGTGGTTTAACTGGGCAGTTCTATAAACAGTTTGCCTTGACTATCACTATTTCGACCTTTATCTCGGCGATTAACTCACTCACTTTGAGTCCGGCATTGTCCGCGTTATTGCTCAAGAGCCATGATGCACCGAAGGATGGTTTAACCCGTCTAATGGACAAGTTGCTCGGTGGTTGGTTGTTCACGCCTTTTAACCGCTTATTTAGCCGAGCATCCGATGGCTATGGTTGGTTAGTGCGTAAAGTGATCCGTTTTGGCGGCATTATCGGCCTAGTGTATTTAGGCATGGTAGCGCTAACGGGCGTGCAATTTGCTCATACACCAACGGGTTATGTACCGGGTCAAGATAAACAGTATTTAGTGGCGTTTGCTCAGTTGCCCGATGCGGCTTCCCTTGAACGTACTGATACCGTTATCAAAAAGATGTCTGAGATTGCCCTTAATCACTCTGGTGTGGCGCACTCTATTGCCTTCCCAGGCCTTAGCATCAACGGTTTTACTAATAGTCCTAACTCAGGCGTTGTGTTTGTCGCGCTTGATGATTTTGAATTGCGTAAGAGTCCAGAACTGTCGGCGAATGCCATTGCTGGACAATTGAATAAAGAGTTTGCTGGTATTCAAGACGCATTTATTGCCATCTTCCCGCCGCCACCTGTGCAAGGCCTCGGTACTATAGGAGGGTTCCGTCTGCAAATTCAAGACAGAGCCAACCTTGGTTATGAGGCCTTGTATCAGGTGACCCAACAAGTGATGTACAAGGCGTGGGCCGATCCTCAATTAGCCGGAATTTTCTCTAGCTATCAGGTGAACGTGCCTCAACTTGAACTGGATATTGATCGAACTAAAGCGAAACAGCAGGCAGTGTCGCTCGAGCAAATCTTCCAGACATTACAAACCTATATGGGCTCGACCTATGTTAACGATTTCAATCGTTTCGGTCGAACCTATCGGGTGAATATGCAAGCCGATGAGGCGTTCCGTCAAAGTCCGCAGCAGATAAGTCAGCTGAAGGTGCCGAATCTGAATGGTGATATGATCCCGTTAGGGTCGTTTATCAACGTCAGCCAAAGCTCAGGCCCAGACAGAGTGATGCACTATAACGGCTTTACGACCGCTGAAATCAACGGTGGCCCAGCAGCAGGTGTGAGTACTGGCCAAGCGCAGGCAGCGATTGAGAAAATCCTCGCCGAAACGCTGCCAAATGGTATGACCTACGAATGGACTGAGTTAACTTATCAGCAAATCTTAGCGGGCAATACGGGCTTGTTAGTCTTCCCGCTGGTGATCTTGCTGGTGTTCATGGTACTCGCTGCCCAGTACGAGAGCTTAAGTCTGCCATTGGCGATTATCTTAATCATTCCAATGACCTTGCTCTCAGCCCTCAGTGGAGTGTTAATTTACGGTGGTGACAACAATATCTTCACCCAAATTGGCCTGATAGTGCTGGTGGGACTCGCGACCAAGAATGCTATCTTGATTGTCGAGTTCGCAAAAGAGAAACAAGATCACGGTATGGCACCTATGGATGCGATATTAGAGGCAGCAAGATTACGTTTACGTCCTATCTTGATGACTTCCATCGCTTTTATTATGGGAGTCGTGCCTATGGTGTTCTCCACTGGCGCTGGCGCCGAGATGCGTCAAGCCATGGGCGTAGCAGTATTCGCCGGTATGATTGGGGTGACTGTGTTTGGTCTTATCCTAACGCCATTGTTCTACTACGCACTGGCAAAGCGAGGCAGTAAAAAAGCCGAAGAGCAAAAAGAGCTAACCGTCAGTTAAGCTTGTTTCCCGCGATGGATAAATGTGTACAAAAGGCCTACATAAAGTAGGCTTTTTTGTGTGTTCACGGCGAAAAATATGAAACCTGACTATCTTTAGTTGGGATAAGTTGAGATTAGATTGCCGGCAAAGTTACAGTCAAAGATGGATAGAGCCAGAAGCATATGGGCTTGTTTTAATTGCTGATGAACAACAAAAGGTCATTTGCCAGAGCAGTGTGTTAGTTACATTGCTTATTATGCATGGCAGGCCTATGTTGATTAGATTCAACTGTTTTATTCAGCCAATCAGCTCGCAGTGATATTTGATCTCAGTAAGCGCTATAGTCGATTTAAACGCTTGTGGTTATCCGTGCTTTAAATGTGTGTATGATGTTGTTTATCCATTGTTTGTGGTCACTTTCGTGCGTAATGGCAGTTGGACGATTAGAATGATTACTGTTTTGGCGCTCTTCTATAGGTTCCAATGGAATATTCGATATATTAGTGATGTACAATGCTACACGAATAAAAATAGTTTGTTTTACGCCGTACTCAGCTAAGGTACTTGTTGACCTTGCATCACTATGCCCGAGGTAACTGATGATCTTAAATCGCGCTTTATTTGCTCTAGTTCTGAGTGTTTCTGCCTCTCTGACGCCTCAAGTCATGGCCGCTGAGCTCAATATTAAGCTGGTGGATTTACAGCAGCAGGTGATTGCCGATACTGTCGTGGAGTTGATCCCAGCAGTGATGCCCGATAAGGCTATGCCTGTTGGACATTATGAAATGTCACAAAAAAATCGAACCTTTATCCCTTTTGTGTTGGCGGTCCCTAAGGGCGCCAAGGTGGATTTTCCTAATCTAGATCGCACTCGTCACCATGTGTATTCCTTTTCCGAGGCGAAACCTTTCGAACTTAAACTGTATGTGGGTCAAGCCGAAGCGCCGATTCAGTTCGATAAACCCGGCTTAGTCGCACTTGGCTGCAATATTCACGATTATATGCAGGCATTTATCTATGTGGCGGATAGCCCAATTGTTGCGGTGACGGACGAAAAAGGTGAGATCCAGTTTAAGGATCTTACGGCCGGTCAATATAAAGTCAAACTCTGGCATCCATGGCAGAAGGCGGCCTCCGAGCCGACTGAGCTAATGTTAACCACTGGCGCGAATCAACTCAGTTTGTCCTTAGACATTGAACGCCAAGCTAAACCGTCAGCCCCGCCGTCGGGATTTGGCCACTACGATGCTCAAGGCAAGCCATTACATGCTAAATAGTTTTCGCGCACGGCTGATTTTAGTTTTCTTTATTGTGCTGACTCTAGTGCAGTTTGCCACGGCATTTTCCGTATTGACGGCGACCGAAAGGGACAACTTTTTACAACAACAAAAAAGTTTAGATATTGGTGCCAATGTGTTTCTCGAAGTCCTTTCGAATCGCGGTATTCAGCTCAGCCAAAGTTTGTCCGTGCTCAGTGCCGATTTTGGTTTTAAGCGCGCGATTGCCACCGGCGAGCAAGAAACCATTGAGTCAGTGTTATCCAATCACGGCTCTCGTATCGGCGCCGACGCTGCAGTATTGTTGTCTCCAAAAGGAGAGCTCTTGACCTCGAGTCTACCCGGACTCACTCAGGATGACATTCAATCCTTATTCGATATGACCACCAGCAATAACAATGCTTTAGCTATCCTCAATTTTGATCATGCCAGCTATCAGTTTGTGTTGCAGCCCGTGAAGGCGCCGACCTTGATTGCTTGGGTCGGAATGGGGTTCCTATTGGATGAGAAAGTCGCCCAACAAGCTAAAGCCATTACCGGTATCGATGTCAGCTTTGTCAATCAAGCCACGGGTCGCACCGAAATCGCGTCAACCTTATCCGACGATGAAAAACGCAGTGTGGTAGAGCAAGCGAGCCTATTCCCCAGCCTACTGAAAATGCCCAGTGAGAACATTCCCGTGGATTATCTGTCCATGGCGATCAAACTTTATGATCATAACGGCAGCCAATTAGCCCTACTGCATCAGTCAAACCTTAAGTGGCAGCAAAGTTATCAGCATCTACGCAATAATATGTTGCTGATTTTTGCCTTGACCTTAGCGCTGGCGATTGTGATTGCAATTTGGTTGTCGGGCAGTTTGACTGAGCCTGTGCATCAACTGGTAACTTATGCCCGTAAAATTGGTCAAGGTAAGCAGCCTGGCAGTATTCAAGGTGCGCCAGCAGAACTGCGGGTGTTGGCCAAAAGTTTGTCCTTGATGCGCGACGATATTGAAGCGCGGGAAAAGGATTTAGTCTATCAATCCCGCCACGACAGTTTGACGGGATTGCTCAATCGTTTTGCGGCAAAACAGCATTTAGCGGATCTTAAACATGAACTATCCGGCGCTATGGTATTGCTGGATATTAAACATTTTCGCCATATCAACGACATTATCGGTTTTGCTAACGCCGATACTTTGTTGCTGCTTTTTGCCCGTCGCTTAGAGCAATTAGCCCCCACTCCAGATTTACTCGCGCGATTAGACGGCGACTCATTTTTACTCCTGTATAGCCAAGGTATTCGTCCCGAGCACTTGCTGAAATCATTGGATATGTTGGAGTCGCCATTTCCAATCCAAGGCTCAAATATCTCTCTTACCGTGCGGGCGGGATTACTTGAAATCGATGGCAACGGTGCCGATATCGATGTGTTAGTGCGCCGCGCCGAAATTGCCCTCAATCAAGCCTGTCTCGAGGATCAACGCATTGTCAGTTATCGTCAGGGCGCCGATGAGAAATACCAGCGTGAGCTGACTATTATCCGCGATTTACCCATAGGTTTGGCGCAAAACCAACTCTATCTCGTGTTTCAACCTAAGGTGGATTTACACTTAAATCAGTGTACTGGCGCCGAGGCACTGATCCGCTGGCAGCATCCAACCTTAGGGTTTATCCCGCCCGATGAGTTTATTCAACTCGCTGAAAACTCTGGCAACATTGATATAGTCAGCCAATGGGTGTTGAAGCAGGCGATTAAACAATTAGTCGCATGGCAGCAGCGGGGTATGCTGCTAAAACTGGCCATTAACCTGTCGGCCCATGATTTAGTCGATACCCGCTTGCCGAATCAAATTGCTAGTTTATTAAAAGATAATAATCTGCCAAGCGGCGCACTCTGTATCGAAGTCACCGAAGGCGCTGTGATGAAAGATGCACAGACTGTGGTGAGCGTATTGCAGCGATTCCGTGACATGGGTGTATCCGTCGCCATCGATGACTTTGGCACAGGGCATTCATCCTTAGCTTATTTGAAAATTTTGCCCGTCAATGAAGTGAAGATTGATCGTAGCTTTATCAAAGACATGCTCACGAATAGCCAAGATGTGATGATAGTAAACACGAGCATTCAGTTGATCCACGGCCTAGGGTTTACCGTCGTGGCCGAAGGGGTTGAGGAACCAGAGGGCGTTGAAATCCTGCGTAACCTCAATTGTGACATCATCCAAGGCTATGTGTTTTCAAAACCCTTAAAAGCGGCTGAATTTGATCTGTGGTTCGAAGCGTTTAACCATGCAAATCCCTCAGACACATAAGTTAATTTGCCCAAGAAAGCGCACAAAAGGCGTTAAAATTAGACGTATTCGAAAGAATAAAGCGGAGTAGCGAGTGAACATTGCCATGAATGCATTGAAGTTGAATTCATTAGCTTGGAATTATGTGAAGGCTTTGCCTTGCCTGTTTTTGCTATTGGGCACAGTTCCTGCGTTTGCCGAAGGTAGCCGCGTGGTTGCGACTGGCGGCGGGACGACGATTGAGGGCAGTGCTGGCGGTGGCATAGTGCCGTGGGCGGTGATCAACGGTTATGGCAGTAGCGATGAATGGTCCGCTACGGCGATGGCGACAGGCGTTTATGTCGATGACTTTACGCTGAAAGTGATTGGCGCTTCATTGAGTTTTGATAATCGATTCGAGCTCAGCGTTGCGCGGCAAACCTTTGATTTAGATACTATGGGCGGCGAGTTAGGCCAAGATATCTTTGGGGTAAAATACAAGCTTGCCGGCGAGTTACTTTATACGGCTATGCCGCAAATCACCTTAGGTGCTCAGTATAAAAGAGTCGATGACTTTGCGATTCCTCTGGCGGTTGGGGCGCGGGATGATTGGGGGTTAGATGTGTATATTGCGGCCAGCAAAGTATTTTTCGATGCGGTGGCGGGGCGCAATTTATTACTTAATGGTACAGTGCGCGCGACCAAGGCGAATCAAACGGGTTTATTGGGTTTTGGTACCCAAGCCAGTAATGATTACCAGTTTGTGCTCGAAGCGTCTGTGGCGGTATTGCTGACGGATAATGTGGCGCTGGGTATCGAATATCGCCAGAAACCCAATGAGTTAGCTTTTGCCCGTGAAGATGATTGGCAAGATGTGTTTTTAGCTTGGTTTATCAATAAGCATCTTTCCGTGGTCACCGCTTATGCGAATTTAGGCAGTATTGCGGGTTTTGCCGATCAGCAAGGTTGGTATGTGTCGGTGGAGGGAACACTATGAGTCGTTTATTGCTGAAGCTATTATCTGTCGCCGCTTTGCTTTTTTTTACTGGCTGCGCAGTGCAAACGGCTGAAACATCGGCGCCACAGGTTAACTCAAATAATGACACCTCAAGCCCGCAAACCTTATACCAAGCGCTAGGTGGTGAAGCCGGTTTATCGGCGATTGTCGATGGCTTACTTGCCCGCATAGCAACCGATCCACGCATAGTGCATCACTTCCAAGAGACGGATATCGCGTTATTTCGTGAGCGCGCCATTGAGCATTTTTGTCTGATTGCTGATGGCGGTTGCGTGTATCACGGTGAAAATATGGCACTGAGTCATCAAGGGTTGAATATTACTCAGGCGGATTTTGATGCCTTAGTGGGCCATTTAATTGAATCGATGAAGGAGCAACACATACCATTATCGACCCGCAATGCCCTCCTAAAACGTCTCGCACCTATGTATTCGGACATTACCTATCATTAGATGTGTTGTAACTTTGATGGCTAAAATAGTGAATTTCAGATGCTGCTGTCGTGATGGATAGCAGCATTTTTATTTGCGCTAGAGCAAGAGCGCTTCATCGATGGGGTGAAATTGAGACGCTGCATCCCTTAAGGATTTAGCCGTCAGGGTAGGGACGCCATAGACTTGGGTTTCAACGCCATATTTTTGATGGATTTTTTGCAGTAATAAATCGAAATCGCCATCACCAGACAATAAGATCACAGTATCGACTTCACTCGCCGCTTCCATAATATCGATAGTGATCCCCACATCCCAGTCGCCTTTGGCCGAGCCATCGCTGCGCTGAATGAAAGGTTTTAACTTCACTTCAAAGCCTATGTGCTTTAACGCGTCCTGGAATTTTAACTGCCCATCGTCCCCCTTGTGGATGGCATAAGCCACGGCCAACGCTATGTCGCCTTCGTAACCTAAGTGTTGCCATAATTTACGGTAATTAAATTGGCGGCCATAGGCTTCACGGCAGGTGTAATAGATGTTTTGTACATCCACAAATAAAGCGATTTTCTTCACAGAGTACTCACGTCAGTAGCAGCTAAGGGATGACTATAACACAGACTGGTGTGGCGGTTTTGAAAGGCGCGAAAGTGTGAACTTTACTGAGTCATTTCCAGCGCGAGCATGTTCTCTGTACTTACACTTCACGCTTATAATGCTAATGAACCGTTTGATTTATCAGCATTGCTACTTCATATGCTACTGAAAAGTAATCCCTTTAATGCCGAGTTTAACCAGCGTGCCTAAACGCAGGCTGTGGGCAAAGATTAACGCAGGATTGAATCGAGCAGGGGAATCGTTTTTGTTTGCTAGCGGCCTTGATGATGTTTTTGATATTCGCCCGGTGACATGCCGCTGAGCTTTTTAAAGTAGCGGCCCATGTGGCTTTGATTAGCGAAGCCATTATTGAGGGCGATATCGGTCAAGGATTGCGTTGAATGACTCAAGCTTTGTTTGACCTTTTCGATGCGCACTTGTAGCAAATACTCCTGCGGCGTCATCGCAAATTGGCATTTAAACATGCGGCAAAAATGGTACTCGCTAAGCTGGGCAATCTCGGCCAGTTCAGACAAATAAATCTGCCGATGTGAATGGCAATAAATAAACTCTTTGATCGCTTTCGCCACTTTAGGTGCTAACCCGCCCTTGATTGGCCCCACCGACAAATTAAAGCCGGAACTTTGTAGTAACGTCACCAGCACAGTGTCGGTTACCTGTTCCATCATTAGATGGTTATCACTGATCTGCCAATTGAGCCCGGCAACTTGATGCCGAAATAGCGCCTCTAACCTCGGATTGTCGACAAAGGTCAGCTCAGGTAAACGCACTTGGCGTGGATCTTTATCAAAGACTCGCACGGCCAATTTCTTCAGATGTTCATCGCTAAAATACAAATGCATAAATTGCTGCGGTTGTCCCAGTTGCCAATGGCTTTGGCAGCCTTGGGGCATAAGGCAAAACTTGCTGGGCGCGCCATAGTCGGCTTTGATATCGGTTCTGTGGGTTTCGTAGCCGCCATCCAGATACATGCTCAGCGTGTGTTGTGTGTCGTTTTGGTAATACAAACGCTCGCCCGCATTTTGATAATGGGCCCAAGATAAATCCTCCGTAATCACTTGTTGGCGAATACAGGTCTTAGCAGATTTATCAAAACTGGTGTATTTGGGCTCCATGGGGTCCTTGTTATCTCACTGGCTAAGTGTTTTGTCTGTCCAAATTATCGCACTTATTAATGCGGCTCAACGTTCGCTCGCGATTAAAACCGCAATATCGTGTTATGACCCACAAGATGGTGACATAAGGACGAAAGTCATCGCTGTATAGTTCGCGTCATTAAGTATTTTATGAAGGTGAGGGGGGCTCATTATGGCTGCTGTGATGTATTTGCTGATGATTTTTGTGTGGGGTTTTTCGTGGATTGCCATTAAGTGGCAGCACGGTGAGGTGGCGACGGAAGTCTCGATTTTTTATCGCTTCGCGATAGCAAGCCTGTTGATGTTCGCCTTCGGCTTTGCCTTTAACAAGCTGCAAGCGGTAAAGCTTAGGCAGCATCCTTGGTTTGCACTGCAAGGCGTGTGTCTATTTTGTTTGAACTTTATCGCGTTCTATACCGCAACCCATTATATCGCCAGCGGTTTAACGGCGGTGATTATGGCCACTGCGCCCATTTTTAATGCGATACATGGCCGCATTTTTTACGGCACGCCCACTACCCGCAACTTTTGGTTAGGAGTCAGTGTCGGTCTGGGAGGCATTATCTTACTCTTTGGCGCCGATTTGCTCGCGACTCAGTGGTCACAAACCTTAGTGTGGGGCTTACTGTTTTCGCTGCTAGGTACGTGGTTTTTCTCGATTGGCAATATGATCAGCATGCGTAACTCGCGCGATAATGTGTCGCCTTTTACCTCGACAGCATATGCCATGTGCTACGGCAGTGCGGCGTTACTGCTGATCATCTGGTTTAAAGGTTTAAGCTTTAGTTTACCGCTAACAACGAGTTATCTTGGCAGCTTGTTCTACTTAGCCGTTATCGCCTCTGTGATTGGCTTTACCGCTTATTTGATCTTGGTTGAGCGAATTGGCGCTAACGCAGCGGCGTATCTGTTGGTGATAACCCCTGTGGTGGCGCTTAGTGTATCGAGTGTGTTTGAGGATTATCACTGGACTTGGTATTCAAGTGTGGGACTCTTGCTGGTCGCGCTCGGTAACATGTTAACGCGCCGCCAACGACCGCTTGCTTGGTTTAAGTCTTCTACCACGCCAGCGCTGAAAGCCTAACGTCGCAGCTAGCGTCATGATGCACATGAGGAAAGGCTCGATTCGACGATTGTAAGTCAGTCGAGCCAGTACTTATTTGAAATATTGTGCCGGTGTGGTGCCGGTATATTGCTTAAAAAAGCTGATAAAGGCACTGTCACTGGAAAATTGTAAATTAAAGCCCACCTGCGCTACCGATGCCCCCGCCGCCAATTGTTCAATGGCTGAGAGTAAGCGCCATTGCTGGCGCCATGCTTGATAAGCCATTCCCGTCTGTGCGCTAAAAATGCGGCTAATTGTGCGTTCACTGGCTCCGATTTCTACTGCCATATCCTTAAGATTGGCTGGCGGTTTTTGGTGTTGTTGCAGTTGCGCAAGCCAGGTTTTTAAACGTTTATTCTGTGGGAGGGGTAAAGCCAGATTTTCTTCCGCGGCATTGCCCAATTCTTCGCAGAGCAGCAAAAAGGCATTGTGCTGAGTGCTTCTTGGTTTGTCCCAAGGCCAAAACGACATAGTGTCGATTAACGCTTTGAGTAGCGGGTTTACATGGAAAATAGTGACTTTATCGGGCAATGAAGTGACGGTTTCTGGTTCAAAGTAGAGTGAGCGATAGGCAACCACATTACGCATGGTGACGCTGTGCTTAACGCCAGCTGGCAACCAAGCCGCACGCGTTGGCGGTAACACCATTTGAGTCTCGGCTAGGGTGAATCTCATCACGCCTGTGGGGGCGTACAGCAGTTGTGCTTTTCTGTGGTAATGCACTCCCGAGTCGTGCTCGCCCATATCTGCGGCAATGCCAATGACCAGATTATCCAGCTGGTCTGGATTAAATTGCTGTTCAGGTAGAATAAAGGCCATTTTGTCCTTTTTTTGATGTTTTTTGTCTAAGTGTTGCTAATGGACACATTTGGATTTTATCTATACTGCGCCATCTTTGACAAGTATGGAGCAACATTTCGGTAAACCAACTCATTTGGATGACTGAAATGGACTAAAAATCATGAATATAAAACCACCATTAGGGCTCGTTGTGCTGCTAATGATGTTTCCGCAAATTATGGAAACCATTTATAGCCCTGCTTTGCCTAATATTGCAGAAAACTTTGCTGTGTCGGTTGCCGCTGCATCGCAAACCTTATCTGTGTACTTTATGGCCTTTGCCATCGGCGTATTTTGCTGGGGCCGCTTAGCCGACATTATTGGTCGCCGTAAAGCTATGCTCGCGGGATTAGTCTGTTATGCCATTGGCTCAGCGTTAGCCTTGATGGTTAGCGACTTTAGCCTGTTGTTGATGGCCCGCATATTGTCGGCCTTTGGCGCGGCAGTGGGGTCTGTGATTACCCAAACTATGATGCGTGACAGTTATAGCGGAGAGGAATTAGCGAAAGTTTTTTCTGTGATGGGAATGTCACTTGGAATAAGCCCAGTTATCGGATTGCTATTGGGCAGTGTCCTCAGTGCGTATTGGGGATATCAAGGTGTGTTTGTCGCACTCATGGTCTCTGCGATCGTGTTGTTATTTTTGTCTGTAAAATCTTTACCCGAAACCAAACCCGCACACACCCAGAAAATCGCCATAGGCGAGTTAGCGATTAAGATGCTTACCGATAGTGGGATTATTAAGAACACCTTGTTGGTGGCGGCGTTTAATCTGATGTGGTTTAGCTACTTTTCACTGGCGCCATTTATGTTTGAGGCGCAAGGGTTATCGACGCTTGCCTTTGGTACCAGTGGCTTACTGTTAGGCTTTGGTACATTCCTTGGCAGTTATGTTAATAAAATAATGCTGGGTCGAGGCCACACCGGTGCACGACTGGTTCGCTTAGCCAGTGCTATTGCACTTGTCGGTGGATTGGGGATTTGGCTGATCCAATCGACCTTTATAGGGCTGAATAATGTTTACTTTTTAGCGCCTATGCTATTGATTGTGATTGCTTACGGTATCGCGATTCCGAACATACTCAGCTCGGCTCTGGCAAACTACCGCGCCTATGCGGGCTCTGCTGGCGCACTCTTCGGACTGTTTTATTACATTTTGTTGGGACTAGGTTTAGGCGGCGCAGGAATCATTCACCATTTAGGTATAGTGATTACGTTAAGTGCACTGCTTTGTGTTGGATTAGGTGTAAATGTGGGCTTAGCCCATAAAGCAAAAAACGCTTAAATATAAATAGAAAAAGCCAAGGCACTGATTGCCTTGGCTTTTTGTTATGTGATTATTTACATTTATGAGTAGGCGTGAAGCGCTAGGCCTTAGGCGCAAGCTCCTGCTGTTTTGCGGCCGCCTCTTGGTCCGCTAACTCTTGCGCTTTAATTGCCGCTTCAAGCTTAGCTTCAACATATCCCGGTGAATGGGTCGCTGCCGAGATTAATCGATACATGGCGGGGATGACGAGTAGGGTCACAAAGGTGGCGAATGCCATACCGAAGAACACTACAGTACCTACAGCGATACGACTTTCTGAGCCTGCGCCCGTCGAGAAAATTAACGGTACAGCGCCCACTAATGTGGTGAAGGCTGTCATTAGGATTGGCCGCAAACGACGGGATGAAGCGTCGATAATGGCTTTATCGAGTTCAAAGCCGCGGTCACGTAATTGGTTAGCAAACTCCACGATAAGGATACCGTTTTTGGTCACCATACCAATCAACATGATCATGCCTATCTGACTGTAGATGTTGATCCCTTGACTGGTGATCAGTAGACCTAAGAAACCGCCAAATACGCCCATAGGCACAGTAAACATCACCACTAACGGGTTGATAAAACTTTCAAACTGCGCGGCTAACACTAAGTAAGCGACCAGTAAGGCCAAACCAAATACGATGAAGATACTGCTTTGGTTTTCCTTAAAGTCTTTGGATTCGCCGGTGTAACCAATGGAAATATCCTTAGGTAATAATTCAATGGCTTTAGCATCAAGAAACTTTAAGCCTTCACCTAAGGTGTAACCTTCACTGACGTTAGCCTTGAGGGTGATCGATTTTTGCTTATTGGTGTGACTTAATCTTTGTGCCGAAGCAATTTCTTCGATATGGGTCACGGTATCAAGCGTCACTAATTCGCCTTTACCGGAACGTATGTAGATTTGGCTAAGATCGCCAACGTTGTTAAAACTGTTTTCATCACCGCGCAAGTACACATCGTACTCTTCGCCGCGATCCACATAGGTGGTTTCGGTGCGACCGCCGAGCATGACTTCTAAGGTTTGCGAGACGTCATCGACACTGATCCCAAGCTCCGCAGCGCGTTCTTTATCAACAGTAACGATAAGCTCAGGCGTGGTTTCGGCGTAGTCTAAATCGGCGCCTTCCATCATAGGGCTGGCATTGGCTTCTTCTTTGAGCACCTGCGCCCACTTAAAGAGTTCGGCATAGTCCGAACCACCAAGCACAAATTGCACCGGTTCGCTCGATTGGCCCCTAAAGCCTGGCATCATAGGGCGAACCATCACATCGGGAATGTCCTTCAATGCTTTGCTAATAATCCCAAGCGCTTGCTGTGCGGATTCGGTGCGTGTGCCCCAATCTTCAAGCTGCATGATCACAAAGCCCGTTTGATCGCCCGCACGGCCACCAAACGCGGGGGCTTGCACGCTGAAGGAGCGCAGCACACCTTGACCCAGCAAGGGCATGAGTCTGTCTTCGACTATGTCCATGTTAGCTGTCATACGGTTATAACTGGTGCCTTCGGCGCCTTTAACAAAGGCGAACAATACGCCGCGGTCTTCCTGCGGCGCCAGCTGTGACGGCACTTGTTGCATTAACCAAGCACTGCCGCCAATACAGGCGAGGATAACTAAGGGCGCGAGTAGACGAAGTTTAATCGCCCGAGTAACAGCGACGCGATAGACGCTTTCCATGCGGGCAAAACCGCGATCGACCCAACGATTAAAGCGATTCGGTTTGACGTTGGCTTTAAGTAATTTGCTGCTCAGCACGGGCGTAAGTGTCAGTGCTACTAAGGAGGAAAACAGCACCGACACCGCCAACATCACGGAGAACTCGGTAAATAAAAGTCCGACCATGCCCTCCATAAAGGAAATCGGCAGGAATACCATGACTAATACCGCCGTGGTGGCGACAACGGCAAAGCCGACTTCGCGGGTGCCTTTATAGGCGGCGAGTAAGGGCTCTTCGCCTTTTTCGATATGGTGGAAAATGTTCTCGACCACCACAATCGCATCATCGACCACTAGACCGATGGAGAGGATTAACGCCATTAATGTCAGTAGGTTAATCGAATAACCTAGCATGTTAGCGGCGATAAATGCCGAGATTAACGATACCGGAACCGTTACCGCAGGGATGAGTGTTGCCCGCGCTTGTCCGATAAAGATATACAGCACGAGTACCACTAAGGCGCCGGTGACATAAAGGGTGCTATAGACCTCGTTAATCGAGCGGTCGATAAATACGGTAGAGTCGAAGTCGACCACTAGGCTAGTGCCTTCGGGCAGGAAGTCTTGTACGCGGTCGACTTCTTGGTGCACTTCTTTGGCAACGAGCAATGGGTTGGCATCGGACTGGGCAATAATGCCTAAACTGATGTTAACGATACCATCGCTTTTGAAGGTCGAGTTTTCGTTTTGTGCGCCGACAGCCACATCGGCCACATCTTTTAAGTAGATAGGCGTGCCATCGCTGGCGGTACGCACCACAAGGTAGTCAAAATCCTTTGGCGTGTAATACAAGCGTTTGGTACGGACCGACATCACTGTGGTGTCGTTTCGCACTTGGCCGCCGGGTGTTTCGATGTTTTCTTTACGCAGCGCGTTCGTTATGTCGGTGACTGTGACATTGCGGCCTGCCATTTGCTCGGGTCTGAGCTTGACGTACATGACCTTGTATAAACCGCCGGAAATACTGATGGAGCTCACGCCACTGATAAGGCTGAATCTGTCCTCTAACACGCGCTGGGCGTAATCCGTTAATTGAGTGCGGTCCATCACACTCGAACTTAAATTAACATAGACGGAGGGCTCGCCCGAACCGTTGTCTTTGGAGACAACAGGATCTTTCGCATCTTCAGGCAGCCTGCGCTGGGCGCGGGCCACAGCGTCACGCACATCACTTACGCCTTCGGTTAAGTTCCACCCGAGGAGGAATTTCACTGTGATACGCGAGCTACCATTACGGGTGGTCGACGTGATTTCGTCGATACCACTGATCCCCGTCAGTTCATCTTCTAGGGTTTTAGTGATCTGGCTTTCCATAATGGCCGCCGACGCACCCGAGTAACTGGTGCTAATGGTGACCACAGGGCTTTCGACGTCGGGCATTTCCCGTATCGACAATTTAGAGAAGGAGACTATGCCGAATACGCACAGCAGTAAGCTTAAAACGATGGCAACGACAGGGCGTTTAACCGAAACATCGGATAACCACATTATTTAGTCTCCGTAGCTTTTGGGCTTGAAAGCTCAGCCGCACGGGTAGATGCCTTGGCATCGAGCGTCACTTCATTGATTTTCAGGCCATCGCGCATATTCACTAAGCCTTGTACGACGACTTTGTCACCTATTTTTAAACCGTTTTCAATCAAGACTTGGTTATCGATACGCGCACCTAACTGCACTTCGGTGCGGTTGGCGATGTGATCGGCGCTAACCACGTACACGTAACGTTTAGTGCCTGAATATTCAAGGGCTTGTACTGGCACCATAGGTGCTGAAATTGCAGGGAACGTGATAGTGGACGACATCATCATGCCAGGTTTTAAGCGATTTTTGGGGTTGTCGAATTGCACCCGCACTTTAAGGTTTAAGGTTTCTTCATTGACGCGTGGATCGATAGCGACAACTTTACCGGTAAAGGTTTCATCCGGCCAAGCACGGCTGGTGGCCGCCACTTGCATACCTATGCTCAATTGCGACAGGAAATGCTCTGGCACTTGTAAGTCGAGGCGCATGCTAGATAAATCATCCAGCGACATTAATTCAGTGCCTATGCTGACCATCTTGCCTTCGCTGAAATTAATCAGTCCAGTATTGCCCGCAAACGGTGCAATCAGCGAGTGGTAATGTAAATCCGCTTGGGCTGAAGCTAAACGTGCTTGGGCGATATCCACACTGGCTTTTTGTGCGTCAATTTCGGTTTGGGTGATGGCGTTACGGCTGATCAGTTTTTCAAATTCTTTGAGTTTACGTTTTTCATCGTTGAGAAACGCATTGGCCTCTGCAACGGCAGCTTGGGTTTTCATATCATCGAGTTCGATGAGCAACTGGCCTTTTTTCACCGCTTGGTTTGAGGTCACGGCGACTTTCTTAATCTTACCTGTGACTTGCGGCGCTATGATCACTGCGCGTTCGGCAGCGAGTTTGCCGATAAGCGAGATAGATTGTGCTAACGGATATTCAACGACTTCCCCCGTGACCACTGGAACGGTACGCATAAGGTGGGGAGCGCTTTCGGGTTTGGCTGCTTGAAGGACATCACTAAAACTCACCGCTGTGGCGATAACCGCAAGCAGGGCAATGGCAATAATGGTTTTTTTCATTGTAATTATTATCTCGCGCAAAGGCAGTTGAAAAAGGTGATAGCTCTAATGGGGCTATTCTAGTGAATAACCTACCCGAGTTGGGTAAAAGTTTGTAAAGGTAAGCAAACGAAAATGAAAGAAATTGTGTTTTTTGAGCCTTGAACACAATTCAACGCGGCTTTTGCGGTTTTTTTTGTGCAAAGGGCCAGTGCGAGAAGACCCACGTGCGCTAGGGATGGACCTCAGTACGCGTTTTTTCCACTGGGGCTTGAGTCGTTTCAACCTGAGGATATTGGCTTAAAATGGAAGCTAATCGACCATCGCTACGCATACTTTCTAAGCCTTGATTAAAATCCGTCACTAACTGCTGATGATCCGTCACGGCCAGAGACACCCCTAAGTGAAATACCTCTGTCGCTATGGGTTGACCGACTTGTTCAAAGGCATCGTTATATTCAGCGGGGCCTTTTTTAATTAAGTATCTGGCTAAATTATGGCCAATCAAGACTAAGTCGATACGCTTTAAAAATAGCTTCTTGAGGTTCATTTCATCCGAATTACCTTCTTCGGTGGTGAGCCCTGCGGCGAAGATTTCGGGTGGATTAGCGTAACCGCGACCTATGCCAATCGTGTAGGGCTTGAGCTCAGAGAGCTGACTAAAGCTCAGCGGCGCATCTTTACGTTTATAAAACACGATTTGTACGGGTTGGATTGGCGCAGAATATTGAGCCCATTGCTCACGCTCTTTGCGATACCAGAGTCCAATAATGCCATCGGCTTGGCCCGTTTTAACGAGTAAGGCTGCGCGAGCGAAGGGATAAAACTTAAGGCTGGCATTGTAACCTTGGCGTTTAAAGGCTTCTTTGACCACTTGGGCGACGCCGCCCTGTTCGGGTAAAGCATCGGCATAAAAAGGAGGGTAGTTAGTGGCGACTAAATGGAGTTCTCGACCCGCAAATGCGGGGTGGATAAAGCCGAGCATAAACAAGCAAAAGCCAGATAATGTGAGTAATTTTTTCCCCATATCTACTCCAGCACTTAGGTGAGTCGCACTTGGCTTGAGTATAGTCAGAGTTAATAAAAACTGGCGAACTTATGAGTACTAAGATGAGTGCATGTTGAGAGCAATATAGATTTAGAACTATGCCGATTAAGAGCCATGCAGATTGAGAACGCTACAGATTTAGAACCATGGTGGGTGCCCGTTTTACCTTTGCTTATTTATACATTCGCGCCCTAACTTATTTATGCATTAGGGCGCTTGGGCATTCACATATTATGGCGAAGATATTAGTGAGGTATTTTATAGCGAAACCTGCTCACCCTGATACAGACCGCGGCTGAGTTTGCCGGCGTCGATAAGTAACAGTTCACCGGATTGACCACTCTTAATGCTGCTGTCTATCGCAATGATTTTATTGTGATAGAGACCAAGCACTTGCTCCTGCGATGTGTGTCCAACGACAATATGCTCGACCTTGAAATAGCTCAGTATGCTATCGATATCCGACTCTTTCAGTTCATCTTTAAAGTAACCGCGATACCAAGTTGGACCATTGGTAAAAAACAGAAAGTTGAGTAAATCATCTTGCTTCAAATCGGCTTTTTTATCATCTAAATGCTGACGAAATAGTTGGTTAGCCTCGCTGATATGTAATTTACGCTCGACCCATTCAGGGCTGATGCCCCCATGCATAAACAAGATATTATTGATTTTGACTAATGTGTGTTTGCTGCGAAGCCACTGGCCGATTTCGGTGTCTTTGTTGTAGAGCCCATCGTAGTGGCGTTTGAGTAAATCTGCCGAGACTTGATAGCGTTCGTTGACGTAGCGTAAGTCGCCGCGGAACACCATTTGCTCGTGGTTGCCCATGAGTAGATGTAAGCGCCCGCCCGCAGCTTGAGCTTCTTGATCTAAGGCATATAAAAACCACAATACTTCATTGACTTGATGGCCACGGTCAAACATGTCGCCCGTCATCACCATATGACCGTCATCAAAGGCCCAGTGGTTATCTTTGTCGATAATCTTATGGGCTTTTAGTAAGTTAATCATCACATCAAATTGGCCGTGCACATCGCTAAGGGCGACAATTTTGCTGACATGAGTAAAGGTATCGGGCTCAACCGTGGCCGCTAGTGTGTGAAGATGGGGCTCTGGTAATTCACCGCAACTGGCAGGGCGAGTTAACTGCGCCTTCGCAATCGGCGTTTGTTTTAGCTCACTCTGGCAAATCCAATAGGCAGTGTCTTTTTGAGCATTGTCCAAAAACACATAAGGGCCATCGGTGACGCTGCTTTCTTGAATATTTAGTTCTGGCTCGGCCTCACTGGTATTGGCCGCCAATGAGTTAAAGGAGAGTGTGACAAAAGGGAGTGCGGTGACAAACCATAACAGGGACGTGAATTTTCTATGTCGCTTGAGTATCCATTGGCTGGCTCGACTCAGTCGGGTGATAGATAGTGTGATTGGGTGAGCCCCGACTGGCATCGAATTGATTTGCATTAGACCGCATCCTTGTTCTTGTTTTAGTTATTCATTCTGTCATTTTAGACACTTGAGTTGATGAGTCTTCGAATGTGTAACTTTGCGAAGTTAATCTCAAGTGTTCAATTTTAAACGCTCAGACTCAAGCGCTTAATCTCAAGTACTTAGTTTCAAGTGCTCAACATATTGAAAAGACTAAATCATACGGATAAGGCTTAGGGTCGACAAGTCACTAGGCGGGCTAAATTAAACTTGCCCGCCTCATTATTCAGTTATTTCATACTTGTATGTCTATAGCTGATGACTGTAGTTGCATGGCATTAAACGTTGCATGCATTGACATTTACATGGCATTGACGACGGTATGACTATCGACAAACTGTTCGAAACTGACGATTTTGCCGCTGTGTATCTTCCATAAATGGGCGACTCGGGCGCTAAAATATTTGCCCGTTTTGACATAGGTACCTGAATAAGTGCCGAAGGCAAAAAACTTATCGCCTTGGGCGACATAGTCTTCGATATCGACGCGATAGTTATCCCATTCAGTTTCGAGGCGAGCGAACACCTTGGTGGCTATCGCGCTAAAGCCTATGTAAGTGCCCGCATAGGGAAAACCTGCCGCCTCTGTCCAGCGTGCGTCACTCGCTAATGCATGCTGAAGATTTTTGGCGTTCTCGGCAGAGCTACTTCCCTCATAGGTGCTTTTAACCAGTGCAAGATTCGCATCAGTCTGCCTTGCTGTTTCTATAAGACTTAACTGAGCAGGCTCACTCACTAATGAACCTGTTGAAACACCATTAAGTATTGGCATGATTATGACGCAAATTGCGCTTCAAGATGGCTTAACCACTGGGCGGGTTGGCCGTAGAAGCGGTTGATATTAATGGCGGTGATGTTGCCGTCATTATCCTCTATAGCCATCGAAGGGAAACCTTGGGCACCTATCAGATTCAATAATGCTCTGGACTCAACGATATGCTCATACAGCTTGTCTTCACCTTGGGCATAATGCTGCGCAAAGCCTATAGGGTCGAGCCCAAGTTCAGCGGCTAACCTTGCGAGATTACCTTCATCACTGGCGCTGTGACCATCGCGGTAATGGGCCAGTTGTACTGAGTGTAGATAGGCCAAACTGTCGCCGCCCATAGCATCGACTGCGAGCATGGCTTTAATGGGGGGCGCCGAGTCGAGTACGACTGTGGTATCGCGCAGCAGACCATCGAAATAGTTCTCACCAAAAGGCTGTCCGGTTAGCTCGGCAATGCGCAGATCGTGGGGCATAACATAGTCGCGCCAGTTGGCATCGATTTGTTTGCGTCTTGGGCCTGTGAGCATACCGCCGCCGTGGAGCTTAATGGTAAAGCCAGCTTTGGCTGCAGCATCGAGTAACGGCGCTGCGGCATAACACCAACCACATAAAGGGTCGATAATCGCGTGCAGAGTACGCACTTTGGTCGCTGGTGTGCAGTTGGCCGTGCTAGCAGAATGAGTTGTTGGGGTAGTCATAGTGTTAAACCTTTTGGCTTAAGTTCGTCGCTACATTAGCGACTAAAGCCCTTTGATATCATCGATTAAAATCGTTAGTTTGGTACCGTTATTTAGGTGCGGTCATTTAGCTAAAAAATGGCACGCAATCGAACACGTGCCTGTCTTTAACTGTTTGCACTTAACTATCTTTTACACCTAACTAGCTGTACCTCATCGCCGAGATAGGTATGGCTGGACTTACATAGGCCAGGTCATTTCGCCCATGTAAACTTTGGCGCTGATTTCAAGCCCTGCATCGGCTGGCATTTGTGGGTATAGCGCCAGCATCTTTTGGATTAATTCGGCTGAATCTTTCGAGGCTTTTGCTGCGACTTCAAAGGCTTTCACATAGTCACGGGTAAAACCGATGGCACGGGTATCAAATCGCGCTTCGCCTAAATAGTGCCCCGGGATCACTGTGGTCGGCAGCAGTTTTTCCATCGCATCTAAATGAGTTAACCATTCCTGACGCTCTGCGGTAGTTTGAGTGTCAGCCATCCAAACATGCGTGTTATCAAATACTTCTACGCCACCTGTAATGGTTTTTGCCGATGGCACCCACAGGAAAGTGTGTTTAGGATGTTTATCATTAAAACCTTCGATAATCACTTGCTCACCGTCTATGGTGAAAGTGTCGCTGTGAATCGCCTTAGGTAACACTAATTCACTTGGCGCATTGTCCTTTAAAATCGGACCCCAGTAGGCGAGCTTGCCTTCCATTGAGGCTTTAATGGCATCGACTGTGGTTTGAGTCGCGACAATTTGTGCATCGGGGAAATTCTTTTTAATCACGGCTAAGCCGAAATAAAAGTCAGGGTCACTATGGCTGATATATACCTGAGTCAGCTTTTTACCGCTGGCCTTAATCGTATCAACCAAGGTTTGGGCATCGTTATTTTGAAATTGCGCATCGACTAACATCATTTCGTGTTCGCCGCTGATAAAGCTCGATGACACGGCAAAGATGCTGTTTTCGCCCGGATTAAAATGGCTCACTTGCAATGGTGCCGCATTGACCGCGCCGAGTCCCGCTAGCAGTAAGGTAGCGGCTAGGCTGATTTTAGACGAGGCCTTCAATGTGGCGTTAACTGTGTTGCGTATAGCATAGGTCGATGTGTTCATTTTTGGCTCACTTATAGTCACAGGATGAAAGAGTAAAAAGGTTCGATTTAGCATTCATTGATTTGCAGCTGCTGCAAAAAGTGAGTTAAGTATAGGTTGCAATAATCAATAGATAAATGCGAGTATCTGCCCATATTTGTTGCATTAATCGGACGAATGGCCGGATGTACTCTTAGTTATTATTCATGTGGGGCGCGAGTATGTGAGTGAGCCTTCGAGTGATTGAAAGTGAGTGATTAAACGTTATTGATTGAACGTGAGTGGAGATAAATCATGGATAGACTCGAAGCGGCTAAAGTGTTTGTCACTATTGTCGAGCGCGGCAGCATGATAAGCGCCGCCAATGCTTTAGATATGTCGCGTTCTATGGTGACCCGTTACTTGAGCGAAATGGAAGAATGGTCCGGCGCTAGATTGTTGCATCGTTCGACGCGTAGCCTCAGCTTAACGCCAGCGGGTGAGCAAGTGCTGGATTATTGCCATCGACTGCTCGAACTGGCGAACGAAGTGCCAGCGGTGAGTCATGCTTCGGTGGCGATTCCGCGCGGATTATTGCGCATTAGCTGCTCCCAGTTTTTGGCGCATCAGATTTTAGCGCCCGTGGTGCACCAATACTTAGCCAGTTATCCGCAGGCGAGTGTGAATATCCACGTGAGTAGTCAAACTGTCGATCTGGTCGCCGAGCGGATTGATCTGGCGATTCGCATCACCAATGAACTCGATCCTAACCTTATCGCAAGGCGCTTGGGGGAATGTGAATCTGTGGTGTGCGCTGCACCGAGTTACCTTGCCACCCGCGCCGCCGTGCTGCATCCCGAAGATTTGACCCAGCATAATTGCTTAACCTATTCCTACTTTGGCGATGTGATGTGGCGCTTTTATCAAGCCGATGTGGCTGCGAAGCAGGCTCAGGCGCTGAACTCTGATCCTAAGTTAAACCAAGGTCAGGCGTTTAATGTGCCTGTGAATGGCAATTTCAGCGCCAATGATTCTATGGTGGTGCTCAATGCCACGCTGGCAGGTGAGGGGATTGCAATGCAACCGCTGTGGGCGGCTAAACCCTATTTAGATTCGGGTCAGTTAGTGCCTTTATTGACTGAGTTCATGCCGCAGTCACTGGGTGTGTATGGTGTGTATCAATCCCGCAAACACATGCAACCCGCACTCAGGGTGATGATGGACATGCTGGTGGCTTATTTTGCCAGTTTGAAAAACTGAGTCGTTTTATCGGAACTATTCGACAGCATCCAATAAAAACAAGTCGATAAAGCGAGTCCAGAAAAACTATTCATAAAAACTTCCCCATAAAAAGCATCCAATAAAAAGGAGCGCAGATCCTTAGACCTGAGCTCCTTTTTTGCTTAATCAATTATGCGTTTGACTACTTAATCATGCGCTTGTATTTCAAGCGGTGTGGCTCAACTACATCGGCGCCATAGGTATTTTTCAACCATGCCGAGTATTCTGTGTAGTTACCTTCGTAGAAGTTCACTTGGCCTTCGTCACGGTAATCCAGAATGTGGGTCGCGATACGGTCGAGGAACCAACGGTCATGCGAAATCACCATAGCGCAACCAGGGAATTCCAGAATCGCTTCTTCCAGTGCGCGCAGGGTTTCAACGTCTAAGTCGTTAGTCGGTTCGTCGAGTAATAACACGTTACCGCCCGCTTGCAGCAGTTTGGCTAAATGTACTCGGTTACGTTCACCACCCGACAAGGTGCCGATGACTTTTTGCTGATCGCCACCACGGAAGTTGAAGCGGCCTACATAGGCGCGGCTCGGGATTTCCATGTTGTTGATACGCATGATGTCTTGACCACCGGAGATTTCTTCCCAAATGGTGTTTTTATCATTCATTGAATCGCGGAACTGCTCAACCGATGCCAATTGCACAGTATCACCCAGCTCAATACTGCCGCTGTCTGGCGTTTCAGCGCCGGATAACATGCGGAACAGGGTTGATTTACCCGCGCCGTTGGCACCGATAATACCGACGATAGCGCCCTTAGGCACAGAGAACGACAGGTTGTCGATGAGTACGCGGTCACCATAAGATTTGGTCAGGTTATTCACTTCAATGACCTTGTCGCCTAAACGTGGTCCGGGCGGAATAAACAGCTCGTTGGTTTCGTTACGTTTTTGGTAATCGTTAGTGTTCAGTTCTTCAAAGCGCGCCATACGAGCCTTGCCCTTAGACTGACGGCCTTTGGCACCTTGGCGTACCCATTCCAATTCCTTGGCAATGGTTTTTTGGCGGGCACTTTCGGTAGCCGATTCTTGCTTCAGACGGGCATCTTTCTGCTCAAGCCATGAAGAATAGTTACCTTCCCACGGAATACCTTCACCGCGGTCGAGTTCTAAAATCCAGCCAGCGGCATTGTCGAGGAAGTATCTGTCATGGGTAATTGCGACCACAGTACCGGCATATTCCTGCAAAAAGTGCTCAAGCCACGCCACAGATTCAGCATCCAAGTGGTTGGTGGGTTCGTCCAGTAGCAGCATTTCTGGCTTTTCAAGCAGCAAACGACAAATCGCTACGCGGCGACGTTCACCACCGGATAACACTTCGATTTTTTCATCCCAATCCGGCAGACGCAGGGCGTTGGCGGCGCGCTCAAGGACGTACTCTAAGTTATGGGCATCTTGGGCTTGGATAATCGCTTCGAGTTCGCCTTGCTCTTTTGCAAGGGCGTCGAAATCGGCGTCCGGCTCGGCGTAGGCCGCGTAAACGGCATCGAGGCGAGTCAGGGCATTTTTTGCCTCTGCTACCGCTTCTTCAATCGCTTCACGCACGGTTTGATTCGGATCGAGTTTAGGTTCCTGCGGCAGGTAACCGATTTTCAATCCCGGCATTGGGCGCGCTTCACCTTCAATTTCGGTGTCGATACCCGCCATAATGCGCAGTAGTGTCGACTTACCTGAACCGTTGAGGCCGAGTACGCCAATTTTGGCGCCGGGGAAAAAGCTTAAAGAAATATCTTTAAGGATCTGCTTCTTAGGCGGAACAATTTTACCCACCCGCAGCATGCTGTAAACAAACTGAGCCATTTTTCTCTATCTTAAGTGACTAATGATGCGGCTAATTCTACTCGATTGTGCGCCGAACTCAACTCGACAATGAGCCAAGTTCAAGTACTATCCACAGGAATTTCATGTTTCAAATACTGGGATTGTGGTCGCGTTCCGAGTAGAATACCGCGCAACCCTACCTATAAGAATTGGCAGCTGGAGTAAGCAATGCTGAAAAAAGATATGAATATCGCAGATTATGATCCGGAACTGTTTAAGGCAATTCAGAATGAAACTCTGCGTCAAGAAGAGCATATTGAGCTGATTGCTTCTGAAAACTACACCAGTCCACGCGTGATGGAAGCGCAAGGTTCACAGTTAACCAATAAGTACGCTGAAGGCTATCCAGGCAAGCGTTACTACGGTGGTTGTGAGTATGTGGACGTAGTTGAAACCTTAGCGATTGAACGTGCTAAAGAATTGTTTGGCGCAACTTACGCTAACGTACAACCTCATTCAGGTTCACAGGCAAACAGCGCTGTTTACATGGCATTGTTAAAACCTGGCGATACCGTACTGGGCATGAACTTAGCCCACGGTGGTCACTTGACCCACGGTTCACCCGTTAACTTCTCTGGCAAACTGTACAACATCATTCCTTACGGTATCGACGAGTCAGGTAAAATTGACTACGACGAAATGGAACGTCTGGCCGTAGAACATAAGCCTAAGATGATGATCGGCGGTTTCTCTGCCTATTCTGGTATCGTTGACTGGGCAAAAATGCGTGAAATCGCAGACAAAATAGGTGCTTACCTATTTGTCGATATGGCGCACGTTGCCGGTCTTATTGCTGCTGGCGTTTATCCAAATCCAGTACCACACGCACACGTTGTGACGTCAACGACCCATAAAACTTTAGCCGGTCCTCGTGGTGGCGTGATCCTGTCTGCTGCTGATGATGAAGACTTGTATAAGAAGTTGAATTCAGCGGTATTCCCAGGCGGTCAAGGTGGCCCATTAATGCACGTTATCGCTGGTAAAGCGGTTGCGTTCAAAGAAGCCTTAGAGCCAGAATTTAAAGTGTACCAACAGCAAGTAGTTAATAACGCTAAAGCTATGGTTGAAGTGTTCCTTGAGCGCGGTTACAAAATCGTCTCTGGCGGAACCAGCAACCACTTGATGCTAGTTGATCTGATTGGTCGTGACTTAACCGGTAAAGAAGCCGATGCCGCCTTAGGTAGCGCTAACATTACCGTGAACAAAAACTCAGTGCCAAACGATCCACGTTCACCTTTTGTGACCTCAGGTGTGCGTATCGGTACGCCAGCCATTACGCGCCGCGGCTTTAAAGAAGCGGAATCGAAAGAGCTGACAGGCTGGATTTGTGACATCCTTGATGATGCAAGCAATCCTGCTGTGATTGAGCGTGTTAAGGGCCAAGTATTGGCACTGTGTGCACGTTTCCCTGTTTACGGTTAATCTGTAAATAGTCTCCTTTTTGTGGTGCTGAGCCTAACAAGCATCAGGTGGTTAACCTCAGCCCATAAATAGGATAAAATCCCATGGCCGCATTAAGCGGCCATTTTTATTGCTAAAATCTTAGACTTAAACCAAACAGGCTAACCTTAGATAACATAGTAAAGCCAACGGCTTTACGTCATTCACTGGCAGGAGGCTCAATGCATTGTCCATTTTGCAGCGCGACAGATACTAAAGTCATCGATTCTCGATTAGTGGCGGAAGGCCATCAAGTGCGCCGTCGCAGAGAATGCACCGAATGCCATGAAAGATTTACTACCTTCGAAGGCGCCGAATTAGTCATGCCTAGGGTGATTAAACGTGATGGTTCACGCCAACCCTTCGATGAAGAAAAACTCCAAGGTGGCATGTTGCGCGCCGTTGAAAAACGCCCCGTGTCTATGGATGAAATCGAGCAAGCGCTCAGCAAAATCAAATCTACCCTGCGCGCCACTGGCGAGCGGGAAGTGCCCTCAGAAATGGTCGGTAACTTGATGATGGAGCAATTGATGAGCCTAGATAAAGTCGCCTACATACGTTTTGCTTCTGTGTACCGCGCCTTTGAAGACGTGTCTGAATTTGGTGAAGCCATCGCTAAACTGCAAAAGTAGTTATTCGATTTTTGTGGCCTGTCGTTCAGTCTTCTGGTTGCGCTAGCTTTAATAGAGGCTTTGATTAATAGCTTCTGCAAGACAGGTTTTAAACACAGATTTACAAGACTGGTGAAAGCCGAAACCTTTAACAACAGGGTTGAACATGAGCTTGAACATAAGTTGGTCCGTACTCGATACCCAAATGATGAGCCGCGCTATTCAATTGGCGCGCAAAGGCTTTTACACCACGAGACCCAATCCCAGTGTGGGCTGCGTTATCGTTAAAGATAATCAGATTGTCGGCGAAGGTTATCATCAAAAAGCGGGTGAGCCCCACGCCGAAGTGCATGCGCTACGCATGGCTGGCGAACACGCCCGCGGCGCAACAGCCTATGTCACCTTAGAGCCATGCAGTCATTATGGCCGCACGCCGCCCTGCGCCTTGGCACTGATCAATATTGGCGTTAAGCGTGTGGTGGTGGCGGTTGAAGATCCTAATCCGCAAGTGGCTGGTCGCGGTATTCAAATGCTGCGCGACGCCGGTATTGAAGTGGATGTGGGGTTACACCGCGATGAAGCTTATGCCTTGAATTTAGGCTTTATGAAGCGCATGGAATCGGGTTTACCCAGAGTTACAGTCAAATTAGCTGCGAGTCTTGATGGTAAAACCGCGCTGTCTAACGGTGTGTCTAAATGGATTACCGGGCCTGAATCTCGCCGCGACGTGCAGCGCTTACGCTTACGTTCCTGCGCGTTGGTGACTGGAATTGAAACCATACTGGCTGACGATCCCTCGCTCAATGTGCGATATCAAGAACTTGGCGACATAAAAGACTGCGTAACCGAGGCGCAATTACTGCAGCCATTAAGAGTCATACTCGATAGTCGCGCCCGTTTGCCGTTATCGGCTGCCTGTTTGGCTATCGTATCGCCGATACTCTTGGTCTCGACCGTGGCTTATCCCGCAGAGTTTCAAGCACAATTGCCCTCCCATGTGAGTTGCCTCGTGTTACCTGCAATTGCAGGTCGCGTATCCTTAGCTGAACTATTAAGCTATTTAGGCCAAAGTTGTAATCACGTGCTGGTGGAAGCGGGTGCAACCTTAGCGGGCGCTTTTTTAGCAGGGGGGCTGGCCGATGAGTTAGTGCTATACCAAGCGATGAAAATCCTCGGTGGGCAAGGGCGCAATCTGCTGCAGCTACCCGATTATAAAACCATGGCGCAAATTCCTGCATTAACTTTGGTGGATGAGCGCAAATTAGGGCCAGATACCCGTTTAATCTTGAGCGTTAAGCTTGATACCTCTTTAATTAATTAAGTGAGTTAACCATGTTTACTGGGATTATTGAAGCCGTTGGCACCCTGCGCAAACTGGAGCGTAAAGGCGATGATATTCGTCTTACCGTGGCGAGCGGCAAACTGGATTTAAACGATGTGCGTTTAGGCGACAGTATTGCCACCAACGGTGTGTGCTTAACGGTTGTGCAGCAATTAGCCGACGGTTATGTGGCTGATGTCTCTGCCGAAACAGTGAGTCTAACCGGTTTTGCTCACTACAAAGTGGGCACTAAGGTTAATCTTGAAAAAGCCGTCACCCCAACGACACGCTTAGGCGGACACATGGTCAGCGGCCATGTAGACGGTATTGCTATGGTTGAGCAACGCCTAGTGCGTGGTCAAGCTATCGAGTTTTGGTTAGCCGCACCTGCAGAGCTTGGGCGTTACATTGCCCATAAAGGTTCCATCACCATTGATGGCGTGAGTTTGACGGTTAACGAAGTGGACGGCAGTCGATTCCGACTAACTATAGTGCCGCATACCGCAGGGGAAACCACGTTAATCGATCTGCAAGCGGGCGATAAGGTGAATATCGAAGTGGATTTAATCGCCCGTTATCTTGAACGCTTGATGAATTATGATGGCAAAGACAGCAAGAGCGGTGGTGTTACCATGGAAATGTTAGCCCGTGCCGGCTTTGTGCGTTAGTGCACTGGTAATCGTACTGCTAAGGTATAGAATTTCATAACAACAGCAAAATCATAAGGTCCTACAATGGCGCTGCACAGTATAGAAGAGATCATCGAAGATATTCGTCAAGGCAAAATGGTTATTTTGATGGATGACGAAGACAGAGAAAACGAAGGTGATTTGATCATGGCGGCCGAAATGGTAACGCCAGAAGCGATTAACTTTATGGCGAAATATGGCCGTGGACTCATTTGCCAGACCATGACCAAAGCCCGTTGTCAGCAGTTAAATCTGCCCTTAATGGTGACGAATAACAACGCCCAGTTCTCGACTAACTTTACGGTTTCTATTGAAGCAGCCGAAGGCGTGACTACCGGTATTTCGGCCCACGACCGCGCGGTAACGGTAAAAGCGGCCGTGGCTAAAGAGGCTAAAGCGTCTGATTTAGTGCAACCTGGGCATATCTTCCCGTTAATGGCACAGGACGGCGGCGTATTAACCCGCGCAGGCCACACTGAAGCTGGTTGTGATTTAGCCCGTCTTGCGGGACTTGAGCCATCGGGCGTTATCGTTGAGATTTTGAACGAAGACGGCACTATGGCACGCCGCCCAGATTTAGAGATTTTCTCCGAGTTGCACGGTATCAAAATCGGCACTATCGCGGCATTGATCGAGTATCGCAACACTAAAGAAACCACGGTTGTGCGTGAAGCTAAATGCAAACTACCGACCCGTTTCGGCGAGTTCGATATGGTGACTTTCAGAGACACTATCGACAATCAACTGCATTTTGCCTTAGTCAAAGGTGAGGTGAAGAGTGATTGTTTGGTGCGCGTGCATCTGCAAAACACCTTCAACGATTTACTCCATTCAGAGCGCGATCAGCAACGCAGCTGGCCACTCGAAAAGGCGATGGAGCGTATTTCAGCAGAAGGTGGCGTATTGGTTTTACTAGGGAATCAAGAACATCCCTGTGAAATCCTCTCTAAGGTGAAAGCCTTTGAAGCCGAAGATCAAGGCCAAGCGCCTGCTTCTGCAAAATGGCAGGGAACGTCGCGCCGTGTGGGTGTGGGTTCGCAAATCCTCGCTAGCCTTGGCGTGACTAAGATGCGCCTGCTCAGCTCGCCTAAACGTTACCATTCACTTTCGGGCTTTGGCCTTGAAGTGACTGAGTATGTGGCGGACTAAAACCCAAAGTTACACTGAAGTAAAATTAACAATTTCTGATAATTTGCATAGGGCTCTGGGCAATTGGCTGTGATATCATGTCGCCACTTTTCGCCCCGAGCTGGGTGCTTTAGCTAAATTAGGTAAGATAATGAACGTAGTTCAAGGTAATATCGAAGCGAAAAATGCCAAAGTTGCGATTGTAATTTCGCGTTTCAACAGCTTTTTAGTTGAGAGCTTGCTTGAAGGTGCACTTGACACGCTGAAACGTTTTGGCCAAGTCAGCGACGACAATATCACAGTTGTCCGTGTACCAGGTGCGGTTGAGTTGCCGCTAGCTGCGCGTCGCGTAGCTGCCAGTGGTAAATTCGACGGTATTATCGCATTAGGTGCGGTGATCCGTGGTGGTACTCCTCATTTTGATTTTGTTGCAGGCGAATGTAATAAAGGTCTAGCTCAAGTTGCTTTAGAATTTGATCTGCCTGTTGCTTTCGGTGTTTTGACCACAGATACCATTGAACAAGCTATTGAACGTTCAGGTACCAAAGCGGGTAACAAAGGCGGCGAAGCTGCTTTAAGTCTGCTTGAAATGGTCAATGTTCTGCAAGAACTTGAACAACAGTTGTTATAGTAGGAAAAATAATGAAGCCTTCTGAGCGCCGCAAGGCCCGCCGTTTAGCCGTTCAAGCCATTTATTCATGGCAACTAAGCGGGAATAATATTGCCGATGTCGAGCATGAGTTTTTAACTGAACAAAGTCTCGACGGTGTTGATGTAGCTTATTTTCGTGAGCTATTTTCAGGCGTTGCAACGAAGAAAACCCAATTGGATGAGCTGATCATCCCGCATCTGGAACGCCCGATTGATGAAGTGTCTCCAGTAGAGAAAGCCATAGTTCGTTTAGCGACCTATGAGCTGACTTTCCGTAAAGATGTGCCATATAAGGTCGCGATTAACGAAGCGATTGAGTTGGCAAAAGCTTTCGGTGCGGACGAGAGTCATAAGTTTGTGAATGGACTGCTCGACAAACTGGTTGCACGCAAGTAATAAAGACAAACGGTATCTTAGGATACCGTTTTTCATTGCTAACAAAGGTGGCCGATGTAAGTCGTGCCAAACTGTACAGTGAAAGAATTCCAATTAATTGAATGTTATTTTAGCAACCGCGGCCCCACTCGCCGTGATGTGAAGCTTGGCATCGGTGACGATTGCGCTTTAGTGCAACCCGCAGAAAACAAGTCGATTGCTATCTCCTGTGACACCTTAGTCGAAAATGTCCACTTCTTCCCCGATATGCCTCCTGCTGCCTTAGGTTACAAAGCCTTAGCGGTAAATTTATCTGATCTGGCTGCCATGGGTGCTGAACCTGCGTGGATGACGCTTGCCTTGACGTTACCCGCAGTCGATGAAACTTGGCTCAGTGGTTTTAGCGAAGGTTTATTTGAAGCGGCCGATTACTATGGCATTGCCTTAATTGGCGGCGATACGACTCGTGGCCCACGGGCGATAAATATCACAGTGCACGGCCAAGTCCCGCAGGGTAAGGCACTCACGCGTCATGGTGCTAAAGCTGGTGATTGGATTTATGTCACGGGCACGCTCGGAGATTCGGCCTTAGGTCTGGATATCATTCGCGGTGCGCAACAGGCCAGAGCTGAGCATAAAGAATTCCTGATCAATCGCCATTATCGTCCAACACCAAGAGTCTTAGCGGGCCAAGCTTTGCGTTCGCTAGCCTCCAGTGCTATCGACCTTTCCGACGGGTTTATCTCGGATATAGGTCATGTACTTAAGGCTTCGGCAGTTGGTGCGGTTGTCGATGTTAATTGCATCCCGCTTTCGCGCGCGATGCAAGATACCGTCAGTGAGGATCATGCCTTAGGTTATGCGCTAACGGGCGGCGAAGATTACGAATTGTTGTTCACCGTTCCTGAGGCGCAAAAAGGCGCGCTTGAGACAGCATTAAGCCATGCAGGAGCAAAGTTTGTTCGTGTTGGGCAAATTTGTGCGGGCAGTAAGCTCAAGTTACGACTCAATGGTGAGCCATTTACGCCGCCATATCACGGTTTCGAGCACTTTTAAGCGAAGAGCATGTTAATGAAATGGTTGTCAAAGGATCAGGCGTTAACGCGCCTGTCATTAAAAAATCCTGTCCACTTTTTGGCACTCGGTTTCGGTAGCGGACTCGCCGCTAAAGCGCCCGGTACTTTCGGTACCATAGCTGCTATTCCCCTCTATTTACTGATGGCGCCATTACCGCTTGCTTGGTATATCGGCTTAACTTTAGTGAGTGTATTTGCAGGATTTTATATCTGTGGTAAAGCGGCACATGACATGGGCGTACACGACCATGGCGCGATTGTGTGGGATGAAGTGGCTGGACTGTTGATCACTATGATAGCGGCACCAGCGGGCTGGATTTGGCTGTTAGTGGGCTTTGGTTTATTTCGCTTTTTTGACATCATCAAACCTTGGCCAATCCGTTGGCTCGATGCCAAAGTCGAAGGTGGTTTTGGCATTATGATTGATGATGTCTTAGCGGGCGTATTTGCCTTTATCTGTCTGCAAGGGCTAGTCTGGTGTGTTAGCTAACATGATAGCTAAATTGGCATGATAGTTAACATGGCCAACAACTAACCCTTAGCTTTTGATTTCGCATTTTTCTGATTGAAGGGATTAGCTGAACATCCCTTATCCCTTTTCTGCTTGATTCTACTATTGCAGCAGTTCCCTTGCGTTTGCTAGGGTATTGCTAGTGATAGTATCGCCACCTAACAGTCTTGCAAGTTCTTGAATACGCTGCTCACGATCGAGCGACTTCATTGTAGTTTCTGTACTGCCCGCCTTATTAAACTTATCGACGAACATGTGTTGATGACCATTGCCCGCAACTTGCGGCAAGTGAGTCACGCACAGTACTTGGGTCGATTCCCCTAAGCTGCGTAACATGCGACCCACCACTGCGGCGGTGGGACCCGAAATCCCGACATCCACCTCATCGAAAATCAATGTCGGCGTGGCAACTTTCTTCGCGGTAATGACTTGGATCCCTAAGCCTATCCGTGAAAGCTCACCGCCAGACGCGACTTTCGAAATCGGTTGTAAGGGTTGGCCAGGGTTAGTGGTGACCATAAATTCGATGTTGTCACTGCCGTTGGCTGACATTTGCTCTGGGTGGAAATTGACTTCGATAGTAAATTTACCCTTAGGCATATTCAGTTCGTGGATTGACTGAGTCACGAGTTTGTCGAGTTCTTTGGCATATCTAGCGCGGCTTTGGCTGAGTTTTTGTGCGTTGCTAAGGTAAGCGGCTCTACTGGCATCGACCTGTAGTTGAATTTCTTCGAGCTTGCTTTCGTCACTGTCTAAGGTGCTCAGTTCTGCCTTTAATGCCAAATGATGTTCGGCTAGTTTATTTGGGCTGACATGGTGCTTACGCGCCAGTTGCATGGCTTTTGATAGCCGTTCTTCTAAATAGGCAAAGTGGGTTGGATCGAGTTCAAGCTTACTCAAATAGTGCTGTAATTCGCCTGCGCTTTCTTGCACTTGGATTAAGGCATCATTGAGCATAGTGTTGATATTGCTTAATGCAGGATCGTAGCTTTGCAGATCTTCGGCGAGGGAAACGACTCGGTTAAGTAGCGACTCTATATTGTTCTCTTCGCCTTCAGTGAGTATATCTAGACTCGCCTGACAGGTATCAATCAACTCAGTGCCATTGGCAAGACGTTTGTGCTCTTGCTCAATTTCATCGAACTCATCGACTTTAAGATCAAACTCATCGAGTTCTTCTACTTGATATTGCACTAATTGCTTACGGGCAATACGTTCATGCTGGGAGGCTTCGAGTTGTTTTAGATCGGCCTCAATTTGCTTGCAGCGTTGAAAGCTGGCGGCAACCGTATCGATAAGTAATCTGTGGTTGGCATAACTGTCGAGCAAGGTGAGTTGATGTTCACTTTTTAACATTGCATGGTGCGCATGTTGACCGTGAATACCGATAAGCAACTGACCCAGTAATTTGAGCTGCGTCAGTGGCACTGGATTACCATTGATGTAGGCGCGCGAGCGGCCATCGCTACCAATAGTTCGACGTAGGATGCACTCATCATCGAGTTCAAGATCGTTATCTTCTAACCAACGTTTTGCCAGTGGAATATCATCCAAGGAAAAGCGGGCGCTGACCTCGGTTTTATTGGCTCCTGGGCGAACACTGCTGGCATCGGCGCGATTGCCTAGGCACAGGCCTAACGCATCGATGGCGATCGATTTACCCGCACCAGTTTCACCTGTGATGCTGGTCATGCCGGGGCGAAAATCCAGTTCTAAAAAACGGACGATAGCGAAGTTATTAATGCTGAGTTGGCAAAGCATAGTGAATTCCTGTCGAAAAACATACCAAACCACTGTATTGATAAACAGTATATACTGATTTTATATACAGTAAAGTGGCTTGGGTAAATAATCGGCATTATTGGCAGTAAATATTTTTAATTAACTGATTATGCGTAGGTTCTTACTAAGCTTTCTAAGATAGGCAAACTAAAAAAAGTGACTAAGGTGCCAAATAGAATGCCCTGAGCACTGGTTGAAGCTTGAGTGTTATAGCGCTGGGCGAGCAAGTACACGCTAGCGGCTGTGGGCAGTGCGCTCAAGATCACGCCCATGATCAGGTAGTCACCGCTCACACCAAAATGGTGAAGCATAAAGTAGACGAGTGCCGGTTGGACAACTAGCTTGAAGAGGTTGATAAGGCTCAGTTCGATAAAATTCTTGGGGCTAAATACGCTGCTATCTTTCTGGTAGCGCATCGCTTTGGCGAGCACCATGCCGATGGCAAACAGCGCGCACGGGCTTGAGGTATTGCCAATTTGTTGGATCATGAGCGCCAGCCCTGAGGGCAGTTTTATCTCTAGCGCCGAAATGCCGACGCCAATCAAACTACCAATAACGATAGGGTTTTTACCGACCGCCATCGCCATTATGACTAAGGCATGGTGTTGTCTTTGGGTGTTAGTGGCCAGTTCCATCGAGACTAAGGCGACGGCAAACATCAGCACGGATAATAAGCTGGCAATCGCGGCGGCAACTAACGCACTTTGCTGCTGCGGGAATAAGATGATAAGCAGTGGAATACCAATAAATGCGGTATTACCAAAGGTGGCATTGAGGGCTCGAATGGCGGCAACCGCATGCTGTTTAGGGTTAGCAAGCAGCGAGAGCCCAAGGCAGACAAGATAAGTAATCACCATAGCCGTGCTGTAGCCCGCAATAAATCCCCATTGCAAAATTTCATCAATCGGCTGCTGGGCGAGGGCGATAAGCATGATCGCAGGGAAAGCAATATAGTACACATACTGGTTTAGCACTTGATCCGTATCGACGGGCAAGAGTTTTAATTTTTGCACTAGTGTGCCGAGCAACATGATCCCGAAGACGGCAAACAGAGGGGTTAAAATGGTCATTTCCCTCACTCATCCTTACGATTAAATTTGAATAAACTCAGCCACCACCGTCATTTCTACTATCGCTATGATTTTAGGTGGGCGCTTGCCATTTTTATGTCACGTTAGAACCAGAACTAGCGCCAGCGCAGTAAAACTCGCCACAAAATAACATATCATTTCAGTCTAAGGCTATTGCGCTATGGTCGTATAAGTGGATTAATTGATGTTTAAAACACAATGACTTAGCGTACGCTGTGATTGTTGATGACTTTATATAGTGCCTAAAGTGGGCAGCTAGAACAGAATTAGGACATGCAATGAGTGATGATTTAGGCGCTGAACTACAACTTGTCTACCTTTTTGTGCATTTAGTCAATGCGGGCAGTTTTTCACAGGCGGCGAAGGAGCTTGATATGCCCATTGCCACAGTGAGCCGCAAGCTAGCGAAGTTGGAAGAGAAGCTCGATAAACAGCTCTTTATGCGCAGCACCCGCAAGTTGCGACTGACGGAGGAAGGGTTGGCACTCTTTCAACGCTACCAGAGTGTGGTTGCCCAATTTGATGAACTGAGTGGTGCGGGCAGCGATAAACCCGAGGGCACCTTGCGCATCGCCGCGCCGATTTCGATTATTTCCATTGTGTTTATTCAAGCATTGAATGAATTTGGGCGCCTGTATCCCGATATCCGTTTACACATTTCCCAGAGCAATGAGTTAGTCGATTTGATTGATAAAGGCATAGATGTGGCGATTGTCGGCGGGGCTCAGCCTGATTCTTCTTGGGTGTCGAGTACCTTAGGTGAACTGGATTATTGCCTGTTTGCCACGCCAGAATACTTGGCTCAGGCACCTAAACTTGAGCATCCCGATGATCTCGAAGCCCATCAACTGATAAAAGTCTGGCCGCTGTTTAATTGGCATTTAAAGCATCCGAGCGGTGAGTCTTTTTATTTTAATGGCCCAACTAAGCTGACCCTCACGGATTTGCACGGTGCGATTCAGGCGACCTTAGGCCATGGCGGGATCTTGTATGGTCCCGAGCTATTTGTAAAACAGCAGATTAAAGAAGGGAAACTTAACGTATTATTGCCAGAATGGATTGGCGAGCAGAGGCGGATTTCGATTTTATATCATCAGCGCAGCCAGCAGCCGCTAAAGGTAAGAGTCTTTATTGAGTTTATGCAGTCAAAGGCGCCAGAGTTATTCTCTATGCGTTGATTTAACGAGGGGAACGGATGCTTAACGTCTTTTAGGTTTTACCGTGTTTTTGCTCATGGTATTTTGCGTTTGTTTCGCGTCCTGCAGGCTGGAGCGTGTCGCGGGTAATATGCCGAGTTCCAAGAAGTATCCCACTAAACGCCGTAGTTCGAATAAAGAACCGATACGCTGTTGATCTTTGATGGTCAGTTTCCAACTGTCGGTTCGTCCTTCGCTATTGGTTAAGACAAATCCTTGATAAACAATCTTTTTCATTGGAATAACTCAATATTGGCTGATGGAACTTGCTAGCTTTGGTCTTACTCGTTTTGGGCTTGCTTGAAAGTGATTGCAGTCGAGCTTAGAGGCTTATTGTTTAGAAACATTATTTAGAAACATTATTTAGAAACATTATTTAGAAACATTATTTAGAAACATTGTTTAGACATATTGTTTAGAAATAAGGGTGCTTGAGTTACCCCAAGCACCCCATCAATTAAGCGACGCTGATGCCGATATTAGATACGCCCGCTTCGATAATGTCTTTGCGTAAACCTTTGACCAGTTCCGCAGTGATCTTTGGATTTTCTTCGATAATTTCCAGCAGAGAATTTTGTAATTCTTTCTCTTCTTCCATAACTTCATGGGCAAAAACAAAATCATCTAATGCTTCATCGACTAAATCGACATCACTGATGGCTTCGATATAGTTAGCCACTGTGCTCGATGACAGTTTGCTGATATTGACGATATCTTCTTCAATCTTGCCTTGTATCGCCCCCAATAAGGTTGATATGGCGACCACAGCGTCCATGGCTGGATAGACGCCATAGGCTTCAAAATCAGCGGGTTCTGGGGTGTTATCTTCAAGACGTTGCAGATGCACATCGATATTGAATTTAAGCTTAGGATCGTACAGGGATTGCCACAGTAGCTCTAATGCAGTGCTTAACACTGCAGGGTCACCAAACTCACAGACTTCGGAAAATAGTTGATAGTTGGGCAACATGCGTTGGCAAAGTGCAGTGGCGAAGAGTTGTTTTTGTGGCAATGTTAACGCCTTAAGACGTTTAAAGAAGCCCGTTTTTTTGGTCATCTGTTATTTCCGCTGATAGCTGTGATATCACTTGATTTGCCGCAGATTCTACCTTAGTTAACTCATCAAGTAACTCTAGTATTTCGGGTTCGAGATCTTCGACCGCTGTTTCACGTTTTAGCGCCGATTCTATTTCTTGGCATAATCTTTGGGTTGTTGGCACGCCGCAGTAGCAGCTCGCACCATGAAGTTTATGGATAGTACTGAGCATGACGGGGTGATCGTTTTGACTCAACGCCGTCTGAATTGTCGTCACAGTTTGCGGTAAAGAGTCGAGCAACATTCTCAGCATATCTAAGGCAAGATCAGCCTTGTGATTGGCTTGGGTTAAGCATAAATCCCAGTTCAGCGTATGCAGGTCAAAATGGGTGAATTTGGGGCGAGTGATCCAGCGATGGATAACGTCTTTGAGCGCCGCTTCATCAATAGGTTTCGGTAAATATCCATCCATGCCACTGCCTAAAATCAGCTCGCGTTCTTCGGCAATCGCATGGGCCGTCACGGCAATAATCGGCGTGTTACGGTTCATCGAGCCTTGGCGAATTTGCTTAGTGGCGCTGATACCATCTGTGCCTGGCATCTGAATATCCATAAAAATCAAATCGAAGGTGCGAGTCTTCGCCTGTTTAACTGCTTCATCGCCACTGTTGACCGCAACTACCGTTGTCACTAACTCGCTGAGCAAGGTATCGATTAGCTTTAAGTTAGCAAAGTTATCATCCACCGCCAGTACGGTTAAGGATTGGCGTGCCGCCGGCGTGGCTATGGTCACTGGGGCTATGATGTCGTATTCCATCGGTGGATAGAGTAAGTTGCGGGCAAGTTGATGCTCACTGACGGGCAGAGACAACACCACATCGGCATTCGGGCGGATAAATTGGGTTAAGGCGTCTTGTTCTTGGCAATCGTATAGCACCACAAGGCAATCGGTTTTGGTCTTTGCCAAGTTAAGTGTGCTTACCAGTTGTCCTGCATCGCTAAACCCATGGCAACTCAACAGAACATAGTCGTATGGCGCTTCGGCCGTGTTGAGTGTGGTCAGCAAGCTTGGGATGTGCTGATGGTGAGTCACTTTGGTATCCCATTGATTCAATTGGCGACTCAAGACTGCATGAGTCAGCACTCGGGGCTCATAAAACAGTATGGTTTTGTCTTTGAGTTTTTCGAGCGGCAGTGAGTCACCGATTTGGAACTGACCTAAGCCGAGCGGCAAACTAAACCAGAAGTTTGAGCCTTTTTCTGGGGATGAGGTAAAACCGATTTGGCCGCCCATTTGATTCACTAAACGCTTAGTGATCACTAAACCTAAGCCTGTACCGCCAAAGCGGCGGGAAATCGACGAATCGGCTTGGCCAAAGGCTTGGAATAAAAAGTCCTGCTGGCTTTCATCGATACCGATACCGGTGTCTACCACATCACAACGCAGTACCACTTGTTCATCCGACTGGCTTTGCAGTTCGATTTTGACCATCACGCTGCCAGAGTCGGTGAATTTAATCGCGTTACCGACCAAGTTATTGATGATTTGGCACACACGCATGGCATCGCCATTCACATTGTCGGGCACGTTAGGAGCGATATCGACGACGAGTTCTAGGCCCTTCGCCTGAGCGCTGCCCGAGATTAGCGTGATGGTATCGCCTATGGTTTCCCTTAGACCGAAGGGCATGTTTTCCAACACCATTTTACCGGCTTCGAGTTTAGAAAAATCGAGAATATCGTTGATGATGCCCAGCAGGTTAGTGGCGCTGCGTTCAATGGTTTTGATGTAATCGACTTGGCTCGAATGCAAAGGGGTTTTCACCAATTGCCGCGCAAAACCGATAACGCCATTGAGCGGCGTACGTAACTCGTGGGACATGTTGGCTAAGAATTCTGATTTAATTCGGCTGGCTTCTAGGGCGCGTTTTTTCGCTAAATCTAACTCTACGTTTTGGATTTCAATCTGCTCTAAGGTTTCCCGCAGATCCGAAGTCGCTTGGTCGATATTTTGCTGCATCTCATCATGGTATTCCGACAACGACCCCGCCATGGCATTGATGCCGCGTTTGAGTAAGTCGAGCTCACCAATCAAGTTGCCATCTAAGCGGGCGTCCAACTTACCTTCACGGATTTTAGCGACGACGCGCACCATTTCAGTTATGGGCTGAGTGACGTTTTTCACCAGCCGGAAAGTGAACAGCAAGTTCAACTGCGCCCCGATCAACACGATTATAAAGGCGGCGACGGCGGCTCTATGTTGCTCGAGCAAGGCGCGTTCTTTATTGATGATGATGGAGATATAACCTAACAGCTGACCATCGTCGGTTTGGATATCGTAATTTGCGGGAGCGGCGCTGGGCCCGGTGGAGAAAATCGGTGTCCGTAAAATCAGGCTGTCGCCCACATGCTCTATTTCGGTTTTATGCAGTGTGTTAAGCGCTTCTTTGTAGCGCATAATTTCAAAGTCTTTGTGGTAGTGCGAGGTCACAAAGAGCTGATTGTTGGCATCGAAAATCGCGATGGATTTCACGAGGGTGGACTTGTTGAGCTGCGCCGCGGCGAGTAAGCGTTTGGTCGCCTCGCGATCATTAGCCACTAAACCGATTTCACTGGCAATCGACAGCGGCTCGATAATATTGCTGCCCTGTTCGACGAGCGTATCTTCGAGCTCATAAAAACGGTTTATGGTAAAGTAGCTGCCCAGAAGGATACCGACCAAGATTGTTGGCGCGAGCGCCAGTACAAGAACCCAAGAACGTAGGCTGTATTTGGTCATGTTGTTGACTGGGTTCATAGCAGCGGCGGTGTTTCCTGTGACAGAGACTAAGATAATTTTATAAGACTGCCAGAAAGAGGGCGGTCTTTGCCAGTATTTTATTGATTTAGAGGCCGAAATGGCGCAATTTTTTAAAGCAAAACCAAATAGTTCCAAACAGTTGTCGGCTAAGTTATCGCTGAGCGTCAATCAGCTCGATCACTTAGGGGCAGGTATAGCACAACATCAAGGTAAAGTCGTGTTTATCCCCGGCGCACTGCCCGATGAAACCGTGACGGTACAACTCACCGAGCAAAAGAAAAATTATGCCCGCGCTAAGTTAATTAAAGTCGATACACCTAGCTCTGAGCGCGTAGCGCCCGAGTGTCCACACTATCACACCTGCGGCGGCTGCGACTTACAGCATATGTCATTATCGGGCCAGCGGGAGCATAAAGAAGCGGCGCTGCTGGATATTATGGCTAAGTTTGCCGGCGCCGAAGGCGGCGCGTTATCGCCCGCACTCACGGGTGAAGGTTGGCATTATCGTCGCCGTGCGCGTCTTGCGACTTTGTTTGATAAAAATACCAAACACTTAAGCTTAGGTTTTCGTGCTGCTAGTAGCAGCAACGTGGTGCCTATCAGTCAGTGTCAGGTGTTAGCTAAGCCGTTATCGGACTTGATCGTCCCCTTTGCTAAGTTGCTGAACCAATTGTCGGCTAAAGCCAGCTTAGGCCACCTTGAGTTGATTGCCGCCGATAATGGTCACTTCGCCGTGCTGCGTATCACTAAGGCGCTAAACGATAAAGATCTCGCTAAGCTGTCAGCCTTTGCTGAGCAGCATCAGATCCACATTTGTCTGCAGGATAATGAAGGCCAATTCCAAGGTATTGGCGCTGAGTTAGTGTTACCGGTTTATCAGCTGTTAGATGACAAAGCTGAGTCGGATGCGGTGAGTTTAAGCTTCACCCCAGGTAACTTTGTGCAAGTGAACGGACAGATTAATAAGGCCATGGTCGCTCAAGCGATGGATTGGTTAGCGCCAGCGCCTGATGAGCGCATTTTGGATTTGTTCTGCGGCATGGGGAATTTCAGTTTGCCCTTAGCGAAAATGGGCGCTGATGTGATTGGCGTCGAAGGGGTTGTCGAGATGGTGACTCAGGCACGGGTGAACGCGAAAGCTAACAATCTTGATAAACTGACCTTTTACCATGGCGACTTAAGCGCGGATTTATCCCTTGAGCCTTGGATGGGCAAAATTGATAAATTACTGCTCGATCCCGCCCGAGCGGGTGCTTTTGAAAGCTTGCAATGGCTGAAGAAAATGAAGCCGCGCAAAGTCGTGTATGTTTCGTGTAATCCTGCGAGCTTGGCCCGCGATAGCGCTGTACTGTTAGAGCGCGGTTACCGATTACAGCAATTGGGACTTATCGACATGTTCCCACAAACACACCATATCGAAGCCATGGCACTGTTTGAATTAACCAAGTAATTTGCGCTGGCAAAGTAAGCAAAGCGTTTGAATAACGTAAAAAATGTGATTATTACGTCGGTTGGGTTTGACAAGTTCGCGCCAATGCTGAAGATAGGAGAGCTGAAGTGGTGCCCACTTTCTCTCTGAGCACGGATAAGGAAATAAATTAGATGGTCTCTGTTCGCGAAGCGCACTTTAATGATCCCGATTTTCACTTAGAAGATTGGGTGGCTCGCTATGTCGGTCATGCCGATGAAGCGCAGATGCTGCTCTCCTTGATAGGGCAGATTGACGCCTTACCCGCTAAGAGTCCTGCGGCGAAGAGAGAACTGCTCGAACGTGCTCGAGAGATGATCGAAATCCTCGCACCGCTGAACATGGACATTGAAACCCTGCAAGCGGCGATTCTGTTTGTGGTGTTCGATGCTGGGTTACTGACCGAAGACGCCATCAAAGAAAAATTTGGTGAGCCGCTGGCGCGTTTAGTGGCGAGTGTCGTGACCATGAATGCCATCGGCGCCTTGAAAATCAATCCCAACAGTCGCTCCACCGAGCCGCAAATCGACAACATCCGCCGCATGTTACTGGCGATGGTTGAAGATGTGCGCGCCGTGGTAATTAAGCTTGCCGAGCGTGTGTGTTTGCTACGGGCGGTGAAAAATGCCGACGAAGAAACTCGCGTTCTGTTGGCCCGCGAAATTGCCGATATTTATGCGCCGTTAGCTAACCGTTTAGGCATAGGTCAACTAAAGTGGGAGCTGGAAGATATTTCTTTTCGCTACCTGCATCCAGATACCTATAAAGACATCGCTAAGCAGTTAGACGGCAAACGACTGGACCGTGAAGTCTTTATCGACAAGTTTGTCAGTCAGTTGCAACAAAGATTAGATGAAGATCAAATTCGCGCTAAGGTCTACGGCCGGCCGAAACATATCTACAGCATCTGGCGCAAGATGAAGGGCAAGCACCTCAAATTTGATGAGTTGTTTGACGTGCGCGCCGTGCGTATCGTGACCGATCGTCTGCAGGATTGTTATGGTGCATTAGGTGTGGTGCATACGCTTTGGCACCATATTCCTCGGGAATTTGACGACTATGTCGCCAACCCTAAACCTAACGGGTATCAATCGATTCATACCGTAGTGGTGGGGCCTGAGGGCAAAACCGTTGAAATTCAAATCCGTACCCAAGATATGCATGAAGATGCAGAGCTGGGTGTGGCTGCGCATTGGAAATACAAAGAAGGTAATAATCATTCCGGTAAGCAAAGCGGCTACGAAGAAAAAATTAACTGGCTGCGTAAAATTCTGCAATGGCAGGAAGACGTGGTCGAAAGTGGCAACTTGGTCGAAGAAGTGCGCAGCCAAGTGTTTGAAGACAGAGTCTATGTGTTCACCCCAAGCGGTGAAGTCGTCGACTTGCCACTGGGCTCAACCGTGCTCGACTTTGCCTATTACATTCACTCCCAAGTGGGGCACAAATGTATTGGTGCTAAGGTCGATGGTCGTATTGTGCCGTTCACCTATCAGGTTGAAACAGGCGAGCGTATCGAGATCATCACCTCGAAACAGCCCAATCCCAAGCGCGACTGGCTTAACCCTAACTTAGGTTATATCCGTACCTCGCGGGCGCGTTCGAAAATCCAGCATTGGTTTAAGCAGCAGGATAGAGACAAGAATATTGTCGCCGGCAAAGAAATGCTCGAATCCGAATTGGCGCGGGTGAGCCTTAAAATTAAAGACGCGGCCATCGCGGTCGAGCGCTTTAATATGGCGAGCATGGATGACTTACTGGCGGCGATTGGTGGCGGTGATGTGCGTCTGCATCAAGTGGTTAACCATATTCAGAGTCGTCTGCGACTCGACGAAGTGTCAGAAGAAGATGCCGTCGAAGAATTAGTTAAGAAAGGCCAGCATAAGCCGACCTCCAGTGGCCGTGGTCAGGTTGAAGTCAACGGTGTGGGTAACTTGCTTAACCATATCGCCCGTTGTTGTCAGCCAGTTCCCGGTGATGAAATCTTAGGTTTTATTACTAAAGGCCGTGGCATTTCTGTGCATCGCGCTGATTGTGAACAAGTTAAAGAGTTAATGCGGGTTCACCCAGAGCGCGGTGTCGATGTGGTCTGGGGCGAAAATTACTCCGGCGGTTATCGCATGCGTCTGCGGGTATTAGCCCACGATCGCAGCGGTTTATTACGTGACTTAACCTCAGTGCTAGCTGCCGAAAAGTCCAATGTACTGGCCATGAGCTCGTCATCGGATACTAAAAACCAGACAGCCGCGATTGAGTTGGAACTGGAGCTTTATAACCTCGATGGTTTATCGCGGGTGTTATCTAAACTGACACAAGTCGATAGCGTGATAGAAGCAAGACGGCTTTAGGTTTCATTCACTACAGTAAAAAAGCGGTAGGGCGAATTTCGCCTGCCGCTTTTTTATTTTATGGAGAATTGTGCTGCATGGTCGTACGCTATTTAAACTATTGAGAGCTTAGCGTGTGCTTATGTCCATGGATACAGGTTCGCCATGGCATTCACTCATCGATACAGTGAATAGAAACCTAGGTTTTCTGAGCTTATGAACAAGATCCATGGAGGGCGAACTGGCAGTTAAAAAGGGATGTTGTTCAAGTTAATCCTTGGATGCTCGACCGCCCCGTCCATGGGGTGGACGGTCGTCTCTCAAATCATCATTGCGTCCCTTTTTTATACCGATTTTTCTTCAGTTTCTCTCGTTCCCCCCGTTTTTTGAACATTCTCTGCCCGAACTTTTCTTAGTGGTGAAACTAACATTCTTCTACTACATTTGTTTCTCTTATAGGTGATCCAGACTACCTATACGATTGTGTAAACCAAATCGATGAAACATCTACCAAAAGGAAAGGGTAATGAAAACACAGATCGAGTCTAAAAATCTCACACTACGTCAGATAAATTTTATAAGTAGGGCATACAGAAACTTAGCGGTATTGGTTTTTACCCTAATTGCCTTATTTTCACCCTTCGCCATCGCGGCAACCTATCAAATGTCGACCCCTGCAAATGATGATGGTCAAGGAAACTTCCTATTCCTTGATAGGCACCATGTCGATTGCGGCGTTAATGCAATGAGTTCACTTCACTTGTTCAGACCTTCATTAACCGAAATTGCTTATGAATATCAGTGCACCGAAATGGGCAATGACAACAGCACTAACGTCTTTACTACTGACAATGATGATGGTGGGGGCAATGTTATTTACTTGGATCGACACACTATAAATTGTGAGAATAAAGGGCTTCAATATCTGCATTTAGAACGTCCGACCGCGAGCACAGCTCGTTATAATTACCGCTGTGGCAATCAAACGCTGAGTAATGTGACGGATTATTTTACTGCTGCAGATGACGATGGTGCTGGTAACGCAGTTTTTCTTGATAGACACAATGTGAGTTGTCCAAACAATAAGGTACTGAGCTACCTTCGACTGGAAAGACCTACCAGTAATACCATTCGGTATCATTACAAGTGCGGAACTTATAGTGATGCAACGGTTCATGGATTTACAGGAGCCTTTGCTCCGGGTCATTGGAGTATATCGGGTGTCGCAGCTTCAAGCATGAGCAGCTCGGCATTGACAGCAGTAGTCAATTCCGGAGGAGGTGGTGTAACGGCATCAATCACCATACCCGTAAAGGGAACCATCAACTTTGACTGGATGATATCCATCTACTCTGCTGGTCAATATGGAGATGTCATCAAGTACCTGATAAATGGCGTGTCTTACAATCTCTCTACAGCCGGCAGTGCTTCTGGTTCAGCTCAGGGTATCGAAGTTAATACCGGTGATTTATTTGAACTTCTGACATGGGGGACTACGCGGTCTTCCAGTTATAGCGCCAAGTTCGATAATTTCAGCTTTGTACCATTAGCAGCAATTACTCCCCAATGTGCCTTTGCAGGTGACAACCAAGGTCGTAACGATGCAGGCTTTACTGGACAAACTTTTGTTTACAGTAACACCAGTTACGGTACCAACAGATTTATGTGGGACGGCATTAACAAAGGTGAAGTGCCAATAGGTACAGGCTCAGTAACCGATGAGAATGGCAACGTATTTACTTTAGGGGCGCAAGTATCGCATCCATACGCAGACCTGTGGTATTACGAGATTTGCGTAAACACGCCCTGAGCCCTGCTAATTTAACCTGAACTCAGGATTAGAAAGTTAGAACTAGAGGCCCTCTTAGTGCTTAGATCTTTCGACCAAGAATCATCCAACCACAACAAAGAGGGCCTATACATAAGTTAATGGAAGTATTTTGTAATGTCGGTCTTTTTCTATAAAAATAGGGCTGTCACAGTTTTTAGTCTTGTAAATAAATATGAGCACTCAAAACTGATTTGGTAAAGTTGAATGTTTTTTGAAACTAAAAGTTGGTAGCTTTGTTGAGCTTGTATTTTGACTTGTTCAGAGTTTTTATATTTTCCTTAAAAAATATTTGTCTACTTTTTAAGGCAACCAAGAAGACCTTTATGGTCTACCCAATTTTGGTGAGATAAAAACTATTCTTAGTATCTAAATACATGTAAATCATAAAAAGAATCATTGTGTAAGCACGCGAATGTAATATAAGCCCCCGTTAACTTAGCCTCTTCGATTTGCCTATCTATCGTTTTGACGATTTCTATATCTCCTTTTTTTTCAATGTAGTCTCGAAAATCTTCAAGTTCCATTAGTGTTAGTTTTTTTCGTAAAACAATGATCTCATCAAACTCTTCTATTAAATATTCAATATTTTCATAGAATTCAAAAAGCTCCCCATCTTCCCCCTTTACTTTGTCATCTATGACAGCTTTCACTTCACATTTGTGATAGAACTCATACCCCTGTATTTCATCAAAAATTAAGTCGGTATCTATTAGCATTTCATTACCCCATATAAAAATAAGGATTAGTTGTTGAAATTTTTTGCTGGCGTTAATTTGTGTTCTTTGTTTTTCAGGGCAACGAAGGCTTGGCTATTGATATTTTCAACCGCTCATTCTCACAAACCAGCACATTTTTATCACACTGAATCTGTGCCAACTTGCTCATTCGCTCAGCTGCCTGAGCTGTTGCCCGTTGAAAGCCCAATAGGCCCAGAGCTGCAGAAGCTGCATCCGTCACGCTAATGGCATGGGCGTCTTGCACTGTCAGCAATAAGGCGTTGGTGAGCTCGGCATCACAGACGTTTTCCAGCTTACGGGTCGCGGTGTCGACGCTGTTCCAGTTTCTTAACTTGACTGTACTGCGGCCATGCGGCCATAACACTTCATCGCTATCTAGCTGGATTAATCCTTTGGCAACAGCGCCTGTAATGGCCTGGTCTACAGTGCGTTTAATTTTGGCGCCAACCCTTGTCAAGCCAGCAGCATTAGCTAAACGAGTAGCAACTAGGCTGGCGAATATTGGGTATTCGGTTTCAACAATACGCTCCACTGCATACACCAACATACTTAAAGGGATGGCGCTGAAATCATCGACATGCGGAATATTGAGCTTAGACACATCAGCTTTTTTATAGGGCGTAGTGCAGGCTTCAAATTCTGGTTGTTCTTCTTCTACCCGCATTATTGGCGTTGCAATGGCCTCTGGCGCAGCAACTTTGTGTTTCACTTGTCTGGTGCTAGTGGCTTGTGCTGCCATTGTTACCATCAGTTCGTCATGTTGGGTTATGGCTTTGTCTATGAGTACTTTCAGGCGATGTAACTCTGCCTCTGGATCTCGAAACCAGTCAGTGGACCAAATGCGTTCAAAGCTCCAGCCAAGGCCTTCCAGTACACTTTGCCGCAACCTTTCGCGGTCGCGTGCCGAAGTTGCTCCATAATAGCCAGCGCCGTCATATTCCAGCGCCAATACAAATTTACTGGGGTCTTCAGGATGCTTGATGGCTAAGTCGATGTAATAACCTTGACTGCCGACTCGGGTGGCTACCTGATACCCTAAACGCTGGATTGCCTGATGCAGTAGGGCGCCAAAAGCAAAGTTTTGTTCCTGCTGTTTTTCATAGGCTTTGTTCAATTGGCCTGATTCGGCAAACTGCAAAAAGATTTGCAGTGAACGCACACCAAAAGGGCTGTCTGCGCCAACTTTCAGTTCATCACCTTTGAAGTTGGCAAACACTTCCATTGCCAATCGCGCACGTGAAATCAGTACGTTTAACCGCCGTTCGCCGCCTGGTTTGTTCAGAAGGCCAAAATTCTGGCTCAGCTGGCCTGTGCTGGTTTTGCCGTAACAAATGCTGATCAAAATAACGTCGCGTTCGTCACCCTGCACGTTCTCCAGGTTCTTTACAAAAAACTCATCACCACCTGCATGTTGTGCAAAGAATTCGTCAGTTTCTGGCTGTAAGCGGCGCTCTTTTTCCAGCTCAAGCAAGATAGCATCTCGCTGCGAAAGGCTAAACGCAACCACGCCTAACGATAGGTGAGGTTTAGTTAAAGCGTGATTCAGTACTGCTGCAACCACAGCTTTTACTTCGCCAGTATTAGTGCGAGAGCTGCCTTTGTCGTAATGCGTTTCAGGTAAATAATGAAACTTCAGCCCTGTTGCATCGGGGTGAAAGCCTGGGCTTGGGAAGGCCACTAACTTGTTTTTATAAAACTGGTCGTTGGACACTGCGATCAGTGAATCGTGGCGAGAGCGGTAGTGCCAGCGCAGCATTTTGCTTGCCGCACCACGGGCTTCCATTAATGCCAGAATACTTTCCATTTCTGCGGTGGCGCTGCTTTCCAGTTCCTCCTCTTCCAGTTCAACGGCTTTACCAAACAGGTTGCTTGGTGGCATTTGCTTACTGTCACCTACCACAATTACTTGCTGCCCGCGCAGCATTGCGCCTAAGGCATCGGGTGCTGGAATTTGACTCGCTTCGTCAAAAATCACCAGGTCAAAATCTAACGCACCTTGTTTTAGGTAGGTGGCGATGGACATAGGGCTCATCATAAAAATAGGTTTTACTTGCTGGATCACGTTACCTGCTTCCGCCAGCAATTTCCTAATAGGAATATGACGTTTTTTCTTACCTAGCTCACGCAGTACTAATTCCATTTCACCTTTAGCTGTTTTCTTCGGCAAGCGCTCGTACAGACTGTTTACTAAAAACTCTTGGGCGAAAAATAAACTGTTACCATCAATACGTTTAAAGTCGCGTAGGCTTTGTTCATGTTTATTGCGGTCAAATTGCCGTATTGCTTCTGAGCTGTCATAGGCATTGTTAACCAGACCAGAATAATAGCTAAGTTCGAATACCGTCATTAGCAAGTCTGGGGCTGCATTCCATGAGTACGCCAGTTTAGTGAAGTCCTTGATGTTATAAGGCTCAAACGCCTTAATAATCTGGTTGTAGCGCGCAAAATCGTAAAATAAGGCTGAGTTTTTCCAGCCTTCTAACCAGACATTTAGCTGCGTAAATTGCATTGCTGCTAAATCATGGTTTGGATTGCTGTCGGGGATTTGTATCAGCTCTTGCAGCGTTTGTGCCTGCACTGCAATAGCGTTACAAAGCGCTGTCAGTGAGTTTGTCTGGTCACGCAGCAGCTTTTTATCAACGCCTTTATCAATCAGTTCAGCCAATGACTGCGACAATTCAACACGGTTTACCTTTGCATAAAAGGTGTTTATCCAGCTGTGAATTTGCGTTAATTCATTGTGCTCCGAAAATTCGCCTTGCCACTGCGCACCAAAAGCTTCAGATAACAGGGGGTGGTAGCTAGTTAGCTCTTTTTTCGTGCTTTGGTAAGTTAAAGCAGTATCTAATGCAGTAAGCCAGTCGGTAGACGAAGCGGGCAGAGCGCCAAGCCAAAGCCCTGCTAGCTGTGCTTTGGCTTGGCGATAGCTGGACGACAGGAAACGCCACCATTTATCTGTTTTGCCAATCAAGCCTTGGCGGATACTCAGCAAATCGGCATCCAGCGCCTGCGTGATAAAGTGCTGTTCGCAGCTGGCTTTGAGTGATAAGAAATTAGCTAGGCAGGTCAGGCCGTTATCGATCCGCTTTTTTTCTAAAGCCCATATGGGGTTATTTACTTTAACGCTTTTAAGATCTGGCACTTCGGATAGCCAGCTCGTTGTTGAAATCAGCGGTGCGACTTGTTGCAAGCTTTGTGGTTTATCAAGCTGCAGAAAAACACTGACGGTTTGAGTTTGCGTATCAAGTTGGCTAAGCAACTGGCTTATTTCTACCAAAGTAGAGGTTAATGCCTGCTGCAATGCAGGTGAAAAGTCAGTGCGACCAGACATCGCAAATGGATGCGCTGCAGGTATGCCAATGCGTGCTAGTTGCTGTACTAATTCCGTAACCAGTTTCCTCGCATTACTGTATTCCTCAGCTGTCCATTGTTCGTAGTAGCTAAAGGGGAGGGCGGGTAAGGAGTTGTCGGGATCCTTTGTCTTCAATTGCAGCAATGAGCCCAACGCTTCAATGTAATTGATACCGCTACGCAGAATAGGGGCTCGGATGGCATGCACATAAGCATCCAGCGAGGCTTTTGATTCCGCTAAATCTGAAAACTCTTGCTCCCGGTTTGCTGTTTGTGGCCGACCTTGCTCAAGTGACTCAGCAATAGAACCAAGCACAGATTTCTTGGTACTTTTGTGACTATGTAGTTCGAGTACGGCGTAGCCCATATGAGTTTCATCAAGGCGTTTTTTTACCACCTCAAGTGCTGCCATTTTTTGTGCAACAAACAGCACCTTTTTACCCAGCGCAACCGCTTCGGCAATAATGTTGGTGATAGTTTGGGATTTACCTGTACCTGGCGGCCCTTGAATGATCAGGTCCGCGCCAGATTTCATCGCCAAGATTGCTTCAATCTGGCTGGAATCGGCGTCTTTTACCAAGTGGAGTTTTTCTGGATGATTCAGATCTGCTGGATTGATCTCTGCATCGTGGGGAAAGCCATCACGAAATAAGCGGCCAATCAAAGGTAACTGTGATGGTTTTTTTCCTTCCGGCCAGCCTGTAGGGTCCAAGTCCATGTACATTTGAAACTTGCCAAAAGAGAACAGCCCTAAACCAATTTTATCTTGATGCACCCGCCATGAAGGTTGCGCTGTAATCGCATCAGCTACCGCCTGATAATAATCTGTGATGACCATCTCATCAGAATAGGCGGGAAGCATTAACTTAAACTCAGTCCTTAGTTTTGCTGCTAAGGTCAGGTTTGAACCCAGCTCTTCGCCTGTGTAGCGTAATTTGAAGCTATCTCTGGCTGATGAGCGCATTAGTTGAACAGGGATCAGAATTAAAGGCGCATATCTTGAAACCGATGAGTTTGTTGGCTCATTCCACTGTAAAAAACCAAGTGCTAAATACAGAACCTCGACACCTTGCTCTTGCAGCATGGTATGGGCTTCGGTTTCCAGTTTCAGCAGGGCTTTATCCAGCTTGGCGGGCACTAATCCGGTTTGTAGGTATTTGTCGGTGAAGCGGGCCGCTCCCTTTTTCTGTTCGAGGTATAAATCAAGAGGTGGCAATTCCGATTCATCGTCGGTCTGAAAGAATGATCCTTCATCTTCACTGTCGGCAATTTTTTGTTGATAAGCTTCTGGCAATGGTAAAAAGCTGAGTGTATTTTCTTGCTCAACCAGCATTTCAAATATCTTGGCAGATTGCTCATCAATAATGTCGAGGGCTTTACTACCACTGCGGTAATTCAGCTGAGGGTTGGATCGAAGACCCATATCAAGTAATTCCAGACGCGCACGTTCCAGCTGCTGCTCAACAACCATAAAAATCCATCTCCGAGATATGCTGAACAGCAATAGTTTTCACTAGGTTTTTGCTGGTGGCGTTGGTTAAAAATCTACCATATCAATGGTTGTTTCTAAAAGCAATCTTGCGGATTATTAGAATGATAAGAACAAGTCGGGCAGGAAGTGAGTGGTTGGATATTACTTTTAGGGACCGTTAATAAATTTAACGATATTAGCTAAAGTTGATGGTGCTATTCGCCATGAGATTACTGCTCACCTCATTCCTAATTAAGAAAAATGTGTCCCAGCATTTCTGAGTCTGCCCTTTTGCCTGCAAATTACTTAATCGGCCAGTCTCCTTGGGGCTATTACGCTCTACGGAATTATTTAACCAACAACGGCATGCTAATCGATCATGAATATGGCTCATGTTCTATGTGAAATAAAACCGTTTTTGTTCATGTGCCGAACCACGTATAAATGACTCCAAGCGAAATATTAGACAAGCTTGAAGTTGCACCCTAGCTAAGCCATTAGGACTTAAGTCATCTGCACTTAAGTTAAATAGTACCTCAGACAGAACACGAATAATGTCTATCAGAGTCGGGTCTAGAAGCTAGAAGCGCAGGGCATAAACTCAAGTTTGAAATCAGGCAATGGGATACTGGATCACTATGGATAAGCATTTTACATTTACGATTAACAGCATTTGTCTTGATGAAAATTATCATCCCTCAGACAAGACGCGTATTACCACCAACTTTGCTAATTTGGCCAGAGGCAGTCATCGCCAAGCGAACTTACGCAACGCGTTAAAGATGATTGATAACAGCTTTAATGCCTTAGCGCATTGGGATAATCCTAAAGGCGATCGTTATAGCGTTGAGCTGGAAATTATCTCCGTTAATCTGGATATTGACGGCAGTGGTCAAACCTTCCCATCGATTGAAGTTTTGAAAACCAATATTGTTGATCATAAAACCAATAAACGTATTGAAGGCATTGTAGGTAATAACTTTTCATCTTACGTACGCGATTATGACTTTAGCGTATTACTGGCAGAACATAATAAGGGCCAAGCCAAATTTAGTATTCCAGATGATTTTGGTGGTCTACATGGCAAGCTCTTTCAGTCTTTTGTTAATTCTGATGCTTACAAACAGAATTTTAATAAGCCACCGGTTATCTGTCTCAGTGTTTCGGATAATAAAACCTACCATAGAATTGAGAATCAGCATCCTGTATTAGGGGTTGAATATCAGCCAAATGAATCGTCTTTAACTGAGCAATATTTCAAAAAAATGGGCTTACAGGTGCGCTATTTTATGCCGCCCAATAGCGTGGCGCCGTTAGCTTTTTATTTCTTTGGTGATTTACTCAATGATTACACTCACCTTGAGTTGATAAGCACCATCAGCACTATGGGAACTTTTCAAAAAATCTATCGCCCTGAGATTTATAACGCCAATGCTGTTGCAGGGAAATGCTATCAACCTAATTTGAAAAACTTGGATCATTCACTGACTCAAATTGTTTATGATCGAGCAGAACGTAGCCAATTGGCTAATGAGCAAGGCAAATTTGCCGCGGAGTACTTTATCAAACCCTACCAAACGTTTTTTGAACAATGGTCTGCTAATTTCGTTTAGTCGCTCTGCACTTAATCGTCACGCTCAATAATTAACCCAATACGGCATCAATATCATGACAACACGACTTAATAAAACACCGCTTAACAAAACATTGCTTAACCAAACCCTGTTACCGACTTCAACGGCAGGCAGTTTGCCTAAACCTGTGTGGCTGGCAGAGCCTCAAACACTTTGGTCTCCTTGGAAATTGCAAGGTGAGGAATTAATTGCCGGTAAACACGATGCACTGCGTTTGTCATTGCAGGATCAACTACACGCAGGGATTGATATTGTCAGTGATGGCGAGCAAACGCGGCAGCATTTTGTCACTACCTTTATTGAGCACCTCAACGGCGTTGATTTTTCAAAACGTAAAACAGTGAAAATTCGCGATCGTTATGATGCGAGTGTACCCACTGTTGTCGGCCCAGTGAGTCGCCAAAAGTCTGTGTTTGTTGAAGATGCCAAATTTTTACGCAAGCAAACCACGCAACCGATTAAATGGGCGCTGCCTGGCCCAATGACCATGATAGATACGCTTTATGATGACCATTATAAAAGCCGCGAAAAGCTCGCGTGGGAATTTGCCAAAATTCTTAATGAGGAAGCCAAAGAATTAGAAGCGGCGGGGGTTGATATTATCCAATTTGATGAGCCTGCCTTTAATGTGTTTTTTGATGAGGTAAACGAGTGGGGCATTGCGTGTTTAGAGCGAGCCATTGAAGGGCTTAAATGCGAAACGGCGGTGCATATTTGTTATGGTTATGGCATCAAAGCCAATACTGATTGGAAAAAAACCTTAGGGTCAGAGTGGCGACAATATGAAGAAGCATTTCCTAAACTGCAAAAGTCTAATATCGATATCATCTCTCTAGAATGTCACAACTCCCATGTGCCAATGGAGCTACTTGAACTCATTCGCGGTAAGAAAGTCATGGTCGGCGCGATTGATGTTGCCACCGACACGATTGAAACCGCAGAGGAAGTGGCTGACACCCTACGAAAAGCCCTTAAATTTGTCGATGCCGACAAGCTCTATCCTTGTACCAACTGCGGCATGACGCCTTTATCCCATCAAGTCGCAAGAGGGAAACTCAATGCCTTGAGTGCAGGCGCTGAGATCGTCAGAAAAGAGCTCTTGGCATTAAGATAAGACGTGTTAAGTGCTGCTGTCTGTTTTATCGCAGCATGAGTCCAGCTTTGTTGGAAGGGTATCGACGTCGGTATTAAAAAAACGGGATTGGCAAATTGATGCCAATCCCGTTTTCATTTCTAAGCTCATGTATTTAGTGCTTACAGTTAGTGCTTAGGTTTATGCATTGTCTTGGCGCTTATTCACCAAGCTTTGGTGTGCGCGGCGGGATCATGCGCCTTTCACCTGTTGACTCAAATGCACCTGCAAATTTAAGCAGGTTATTATCGTCATAGGCGCGGCCCGCGAAGGTCAAACCCACTGGCATGTCAATATCGGCCATCACGCCCATAGGCACAGTGACAGTCGGTACCCCTAAGTGACGAATCGCGAGGTTTCCGTTTGCCACCCAAACTCCGTTGCTCCAAGCGATATCGGCTGAAGCCGGATTCACATGGGCATCGGCGGGGCCGACATCGGCCACGGTTGGGAACAGCACGGCATCAAGTTTTAGCCCGTCCATCCAGTCTTCGAGATCTAGCTTACGCGTCTTCTCTAAGCCACGCAGACCATCGGGAATACTGTCGATCTGGTCATAGGATTTAAGACCACGCTTAGCCATGTTGACGTACTCTTCCATGCCTGCCGCTAAGTCACCTTCACGATTTGGCAAGGTGCCAAGATCATGGGGGAAAATCAAATGCCCAACAACATCAGCAAGTTTGTTGAGTTTAGGGTCATTGTTAGCACGCAGGAATTCATCGAACGCCCAACCCGAGAGTTCCCATAATTCATCATGGAGGAATTGGGGCGTGACTATGCCACGGTTAAACACGGTCGGCGCGCCTGGGCGGTCGCCTTCACAATTTGATACCAGCGGGAAATCCACTTCAATCACTTCGGCACCAGCAGCTTCTAAGGCTTTACGAGCCACTTCCCACAAATCGATAACCGATTGGCGAGTGTGGATACGTTGGCCCGTTGGGCCACCAATGCCCGGATTTTCGCTGGTTCCCGCCAATTCATCCTTATTGATGTACATGCGCGGCACACCAAAACGCTTACCTTTAAGCGTGTCGGCTTGAGCGGCAAGCGCCAGATAAGATGCTGGACGGACACTTGATGCTTTGGGAATTTCGACCCAAGGCTGTAGACGCCAGAGATCGCCACGGGTGATAGGATCGTCGGCCACAATCACATCCAACACTTCGAGCATATCGGCCATAGTGCGAGTGTAAGGCACGACGACATCCATGGTCGGCGTTAACGGCCAGTTACCGCGCACGGAAATCACGCCCCGTGACGGCGTATAGGCACACAAACCGTTGTTCGATGCCGGACCACGGCCACTCGACCAAGTCTCTTCGGCAAGGCCAAAAGCAGAGTAACTTGCCGCTGTGCCCGTGCCTGCCCCATTGGAAGAGCCCGAAGCGAATGGTGCAGTAAGATACTCAGCGTTGTATGGGCTTTCAGCGCGGCCATAGTGACCACGCTGCATACCGCCATTGGCCATAGGTGGCATATTGGTTTTGCCTAAGCATATGGCACCCGCGGCGCGTAGGCGCTCAACGGCGAAGGCATCGTACTGGGCCACTAAATCCTTAAAGGCTGGGCTGCCAGACGCCGCCGTCAGTCCCTTCACCAAATAGCTGTCTTTGGCGGTATACGTAATTCCCTCAAGTGGGCTTAAGGTTTCACCACGGGCGCGGCGCGCATCTGACGCCTCAGCTTCTTTGAGTGCATCGGGATTGTGTACCACTAACGCATTGAGCTTAGTCTGCGTCGCTGGGCCGTCATACGCCTCAACCCGTGCGAGATAAGACTTCACCAGCTCCACTGCTGTGGTGCGGCCGGATTCGAGCGCGGCACGCAGCTCGGCAATAGAAACTTCAGTGACTTCAAACATCTTACGCCCTCCCGCTGAAAGCCAATTGTGGTGCAATAACAGTGACATCAATCGTCATGCTGTTCTCCTTAGGTTGACTTACTTTCCAGAGGGGATCTGTTGGGTAATACAATGGATATTGCCACCACCTAATAAAATCTCACGGGCAGGCACACCCACAATCTCATGCTCTGGGAAGATTTCCTGCAGTTTTTGGGCGGCGATATCATCGGTTGCAGGGTCAAGCAGTGGGAACACGATGCGATGATTGGTGATTAAAAAGTTCACATAAGAACCCGCTAAACGCTCACCTGCCGTGCGTGGCACACCAGTGCCTTCTGTCACGCCCAGTGATTCCTCTTCGGTGCAATACAGCGGACCCGGTTGTGGCAATAGATGGATTTTTAACTTACGGCCTTGTGCATCCACGGTATTTTGCAGCACATCTAGCGCAGCTTTTGAGCGAGGATACTGGGGATCAGTCTCATCACCAGTCCAGTGCAAAATCACTTCGCCTGGGCGAGCAAAACAGCACATGTTGTCGATATGACCATCGGTCTCATCCATATACACGCCATCTTGTAACCAGATAAACTGCTTAACATTCAAATAGTCACGCAGTAAGTCTTCAATCTGTTCTTTCGTCAGTTCAGGATTACGGTTGGCGTTGAGTAAACATTCGGCACTCGTCATACAGGTGCCTTCACCGTCAACATGGATAGAACCCCCTTCGAGGATCAGCGGCGCGCTGTAACGGGAAAAACCATGCTGCGCAAGCATTTGCTGTGCAACTTGTTCGTCCTTATCCCATGGGAAGTACAAACCACCGTTATGGCCGCCCCAAGCGTTAAAACCCCAGTCAACGCCACGACATTCGCCATTATCATTTACAACTACGGTTGGCCCAGTGTCACGCGCCCAGCAATCGTTACTGTCCATTTCAACCAAAGTGACGTGCGATGGCATCACTTTTTGAGCTTCAGCTAAAAAGGCTTTAGGTACACCCATATACACGGGCGTCGCTCCACCAATGGCATCGGCCACTTTAGCAAAGGTCGCTTGAGCATAAGCACCAGCAGAGCGCCAGTTGTCAGGACGATGTGGCCAAATCATCCACACCGCTTGCTGCGCTGCCCATTCGGCGGGCATGTGGAAACCATCTTGAGATGGCTTAGTCGTTAACGGCGTGGCATCCACATTCGCGTTTGTCATGAATTTTGTCTCCAGTAATGCTCAAATCTATAAGGGTGTACGCCCCATTTTGGGCGACAGAATAGAAATACACCTAACATAATCAAATAAATCGAATGACCGCATTCATCACGCTGCGCTCATCACGAGCATTTATTACATGCATCCATCACATATATAGTTAGGCCGAAATTGTTAGGTCTTCACTCAGTGAGTTTTAGCTTCATTGAAATATTGCTGCGTATCTTATCATTTAAGATGGCTTGCGCTAAATACTTGTATGCAGGACATAGATGAGAATTTGTTGAGTCGTTAAGTCGTCAGTTTATTGCTCTTTGGGTGAATTTCACCACTACATGGCGCGAATGCACTTTTAGTTAAAATAAGACCTATTAAATAAGAACCCTAAGATCTGATCTCGAGATCAAAATAGCGCTTTTATGTGACCTCGCTTATCATCGCTTTATTATAGCCTTTCGCTAATCAGCACTGCTGAGGCGTATTCTTTTTGTTCATTCTCAGTATTTAGCCTGTTTTAGCATTTATCTTTAAAGGAGGTAAGCATGACTTCCCAAACTGTGCCATTAACTTCATTTTCGACCACTGAACCTTCTACAACGGGATTTTCTATAACAGATGTTGAGCCGCTGCTTAAGATCATGGAAAAATTGCGCGACCCACAAACAGGTTGCCCGTGGGATAAAGCACAAACCTTTCAAACCATAGTGCCTTTTACCTTAGAGGAAGCCTATGAGGTTGCCGATACTATAGAGCGCTTAGCCTGGGATGAGTTGCCCGATGAACTTGGGGATTTATTATTTCAAATCGTATTCTATTGTCAGCTCGGTAAAGAGCAGGGCAAGTTTGATTTTGCTACTGTGATTGAGAAAATCAGCGACAAGTTGACCCGCCGTCATCCCCATGTGTTTGGTGAGCAAAATCCGCAAATAGGCGATAGCGCCCAAGTGATGAAAGCCAATTGGGAGGCGATTAAAGCGACTGAGCGTGAACAAAAGGCACAGCAAGTGGCGGGTGAAACCCAAGCTGATACTGTGGTTTCAGCGTTAGATAATATTCCTCGTACCCAACCTGCGCTGTCGCGCTCAATCAAAATTCAGCAGAGGGTGGCGCGAGTCGGTTTCGATTGGGCCGAACTTGAGCCCGTGGTCGCTAAAATCCACGAAGAAATCGATGAAGTCTTACATGAAGTGAATCAAGGCGAGCAAGACCAAGCGAAAGTGCAGTCCGAAATGGGCGACTTGTTATTTGCCGTGGTGAATCTAGCTCGCCATCTTAAGGTCGATCCAGAGCAAGCGCTGTGCCAAGCTAACCTTAAATTTGAACGCCGTTTTCGCGGTGTAGAGCAGTTAGCCAGCGACAGCGGAAAAAGCATGCAAGAGCACACATTAATGGAGCTTGATGCCTATTGGGACCAAGTAAAAGCGACAGAGACGAGATAAACGGCAAATTATCCCGATTGGTGTTTGTCGAATCGCGCCGCCTTTGGTACACTACTGCCCCGTCCTAGTGCTTTCTTACAAGCACGTATTTTCAAACTCATTTTCTCAGGTTCAGCATGACTACAAGGTATATCTTCGTTACTGGTGGCGTTGTTTCATCACTAGGTAAAGGCATTGCAGCAGCATCATTAGCTGCAATTTTAGAGGCCCGCGGTCTCAATGTAACCATCATGAAACTGGACCCTTACATTAACGTTGATCCGGGTACCATGAGCCCAACCCAACATGGCGAAGTATTTGTTACTGAAGACGGTGCAGAAACAGATCTTGACTTGGGTCACTACGAGCGTTTTATCCGTACTAAGATGAATCGTCGTAACAACTTCACTACTGGTCGTATTTACGAAGAAGTATTACGTAAAGAACGTCGTGGTGATTATTTGGGCGCAACCATTCAGGTTATCCCACACATCACTAATGCGATTAAAGAAAAAGTATTAGCTGGTGGCGAAGGCCATGATGTGGCTATCGTCGAAATCGGCGGTACTGTGGGTGATATCGAATCTTTGCCGTTCCTAGAGTCTATCCGTCAGCTCGGTGTTGAGCTGGGTCGTGATCGTACTCTTTTCATGCATTTAACCTTAGTGCCTTTCTTAGGCGCGGCTGGCGAAGTGAAAACTAAGCCAACTCAACACTCAGTGAAAGAGCTGCGTTCTATCGGTATTGCACCAGATGTGCTGGTTTGCCGTGGTGATCGTGCGATTCCTGCGAATGAAAAAGCCAAAATTTCGCTGTTCTGTAACGTCGAAGAGCGTGCGGTTATTTCATTAAAAGATGTTGATAGTATTTATAAAATCCCAGCTTTGTTACGTTCGCAAGGTTTGGATGACTTAGTAGTTAAGCGTTTCGGCTTAGAATGCCGCGAAGCGGATCTGTCTGAGTGGGAAAATGTGATTTATCAAGAAGCTAATCCAAACGGCGAAGTCGTTATTGGTATGGTGGGTAAATACATTGAACTGCCAGATGCCTATAAGTCAGTTAACGAAGCATTAAAACACGCAGGCCTTAAAAACCGCGTATCTGTGACCATCAAGTACATTGATTCACAAACTGTAGAAGCTAAAGGCGAAGAAGTCTTACAGGGCTTAGACGGTATCTTAGTACCAGGCGGCTTCGGCGAGCGTGGTGTTGAAGGTAAGATACTGGCGGCAAAATTTGCCCGTGAAAACAATCTACCGTATTTCGGTATTTGTTTAGGTATGCAAGTTGCCCTGATTGAATTTGCGCGTAATGTTGCAGGCATGGCTGATGCACATTCAACTGAATTCAATAAAGAAACACCATTCCCAGTCGTGGGTTTGATCACTGAATGGATTGATGAAGAAGGTAATGTTGAGCAGCGCCATGAAGCGTCTGACTTAGGTGGCACTATGCGTTTAGGCGCTCAATTGTGTCATTTACTCGATGGTTCGAAAGCGGCCCAAGCCTACAAAGGTAATAGCTGTGTAGAACGTCACCGTCATCGTTACGAAGTGAACAACAAATACAGAGAGCGTTTAGAGCAAGCTGGCATGATCTTCAGCGGTTTGTCTTCTGATCGTAAGCTGGTGGAAATGATCGAATTAAAAGATCATCCATGGTTTGTTGCCGGTCAATTCCATCCTGAGTTCACCTCAACTCCGCGCGATGGTCACCCATTGTTCGAAGGGTTTATTGCTGCGGCAAGTGCGCATCAAAAACGTGATCTGAAGTAAGAATATTTAAGGCCGGACCCGCGACAGTGGGGCCGGCCTTTTGTTACACTCATCAGACTTGAAACATAAGAACTTAATACCTCTGGGTATAAACAGTATGCGTAGTCAGTGCATCTGTACGGACGCAAACCGTAAATGGAATTTTGTTATTTTCTGCGGTATGTGACTTCCATTTATTCCCATAGGTATTGGTTTTTTCTTTTATCTTTAAACTTAAATCGAGGGTGTTATGGCTAAGATTATTAACGTGATTGGTCGCGAGATTATGGATTCTCGTGGTAACCCAACTGTTGAAGCCGAAGTGCATTTAGAAGGTGGTTTTGTGGGTATGGCTGCGGCGCCTTCTGGCGCATCTACCGGTAGCCGCGAAGCGTTAGAATTACGTGATGGTGATAAAGGCCGTTATTTAGGCAAAGGCGTATTAACGGCTGTTGCCAACGTAAACGATTTAATCCGCACTGCGTTATTAGGCAAAGATGCCACTGCACAAGCTGAGCTTGATCAAATCATGATCGACTTAGACGGCACAGAAAACAAAGACAAGTTAGGCGCAAACGCGATTCTGGCTGTGTCTTTAGCGGCTGCCAAAGCGGCTGCAGCATTTAAAGGTATTCCTTTATACGCGCACATCGCGGAATTGAACGGCACGCCAGGCCAATATTCTATGCCTGTGCCTATGATGAACATCTTAAACGGTGGCGAGCACGCGGATAACAACGTTGATATCCAAGAATTCATGGTGCAACCAGTTGGCGCGAAAACTTTCCGTGAAGCACTGCGCATGGGCGCTGAAATCTTCCATACGCTGAAAAAAGTATTGCACGACAAAGGTCTAAGCACTTCTGTAGGTGACGAAGGTGGCTTTGCACCTAACTTAGCGTCAAACGCTGATGCGTTAGCTATTATCAAAGAAGCGGTTGAACTGGCTGGCTACAAGTTAGGTACGGATGTAACCTTAGCGCTAGATTGCGCCGCATCTGAATTCTATAAAGACGGTAAATACGATTTAGCGGGCGAAGGCAAAGTATTCGACTCGAACGGTTTCTCTGATTTCTTAAAATCATTGGCTGACCAATATCCAATCGTGTCTATCGAAGATGGCTTAGACGAATCAGATTGGGATGGTTGGGCTTACCAAACTCAAATCATGGGCGACAAGATCCAATTAGTGGGCGACGATTTATTCGTAACTAACACTAAAATCTTAACCCGTGGTATCGAAAACGGTATTGCTAACTCAATCCTTATCAAGTTTAACCAAATCGGTTCATTGACTGAGACTTTAGCGGCCATTCGCATGGCGAAAGAAGCGGGTTACACAGCAGTGATTTCACACCGTAGTGGTGAAACTGAAGATTCAACCATTGCTGACTTAGCCGTAGGTACTGCGGCTGGCCAAATCAAAACCGGTTCACTGTGTCGTTCTGACCGTGTTGCTAAGTACAACCAATTGCTGCGTATCGAAGAGCAATTAGGTGAAAAAGCCCCATACCGCGGTTTGAAAGAGATCAAAGGTCAGGCGTAATTTAAACTTTGATGTAAAAAGGCCACCACTTGGTGGCCTTTTTTGTTGTACTATCTGCTGTATATTTTTTTAATCCAAGATACTGACGCTAATTCCTCCATGAAATTTTTTGTCATTGCACTCATAGTGCTACTCGGTTTACTGCAATTTCGTCTTTGGTCGGGAGATAATAGTCTTCCTGAATATTTCGTCCTGCAAAAACAAATTGCCGCGCAGCAAGAAGGTAACGCCAAACTCAATGAGCGTAACCAAGTGCTGAAGGAAGAAATCATCGATTTGAAAAGTGGTACTGAAGCCATAGAAGAACGTGCGCGTAACGAACTTGGCATGGTCAAAGAAGGTGAAACCTTCTATCGCGTCGTGGGTGGTGATCGCTCAGTATCGAGTCCATCCCAGTAATATGGAGTTAGGATGTCAGAGCTAGGACATTTAGATCTTGGATTAAGCGAGCAATCCAATCCAGGCAGTCAATCTGAGCCGGTAATGCAAACTGAATTGCAGCGCCAAGCTGAGCATATCACTCAAGCTGTGGTGGCTATTGTTCCCGCTGCGGGCATTGGTAGTCGCATGGGCGCCGACAGACCAAAACAATATCTTGAAGTGTGCGGCCAGAGTATTCTCGGCCATACTTTAGATAAGCTGTTGTCTCACCCGCACATTTCCCACGTCATCGTTGCCTTACATCCGAATGATAATATCTTCAATACCCTGCCACAGGCCGTGCATCCCAAATTGACCACAGTATTAGGCGGCGGTGAGCGCGCAGATTCTGTGTTGGCGGCGCTGCAAATTGCGCCCGAGCACAGTTGGGCCTTAGTGCATGATGCGGCAAGACCTTGTTTAACCGCGACGGATATCGATAAGTTACTCGCATCCAGAGTGCAATTTCCCCAAGGCGCGATTTTGGCCATGCCAGTGCGCGATACCATGAAGCGCGCCAATAAACAGGGCGAAATCAGTGCTACTGTGTGCCGTGATAATTTATGGCATGCATTAACGCCGCAGTTATTTCCGGCAGCGCAACTAAAAGATTACCTCAATGCCGCTCTGGCGGCAGGCGCGGTCGTGACAGATGAGGCTTCGGCGATGGAATGGGCGGGCATTTCACCTGGACTCGTTTCGGGCCGTGCTGACAATATAAAAGTGACGCATCCCGATGATTTGGGATTGGCCGAATTGTTTTTAATGCGTGCCGCAAAATAGTCATAATCCAAGTAAAATAATACGTTAGGAATATTAAATGAAAATCCGTATCGGCCATGGTTTCGATGTGCATAAATTTGGTGCTGCACGACCCCTTATTCTTTGCGGCGTCGAAGTGCCCTATGAAACTGGCCTAGTCGCACATTCAGATGGTGATGTGGTGCTGCATGCGATTTCCGATGCGATCCTCGGCGCACTGGCGCTGGGTGACATAGGTAAACATTTCCCCGACACAGATGCCGCCTATAAAGGTGCTGATAGCCGCGTATTGCTGCGTCATTGCTATGCTTTAGCGAGGGCGAAAGGCTTTGTGCTGGGTAATCTTGACGTCACTATCATAGCGCAAGCCCCTAAAATGGCGCCGCACATTGAGGCAATGCGCCAAATATTGGCCGCCGATTTAACCTCGGAACTTGACGACATTAACGTCAAAGCGACCACGACTGAACAGCTAGGATTTACCGGGCGTAAAGAAGGTATTGCGGTAGAAGCCGTGGTATTGATGACCCGTAAACACGATTAACTTAAGAGTAAAAAAGTCCCATGAGCGAATTACATTATCTGTATGGCAAGCCTTTAGGTACAGCAGATCTAAGAACCCAAAATAGCGATTTTATCGTGAAAGAGATTTTACCTTTTAGCCCAACGGGTGAAGGTGAACATCACATGCTGCATGTACGCAAAGAAGGGCTAAATACAGTACAAGTCGCTGAAATGATCGCTAAGTTCGCTAAGGTGCATCCGAAGGAAGTGACCTACGCTGGGCAGAAAGATAAAAATGCCATCACAGAACAATGGTTCGGTGTGCGTATTCCGGGTAAAGAGACACCGCTTTGGAAAGATCTCAATAGCGAACGTTTGACCATATTGTCTAGCAGCCGTCACAGCAAAAAACTGCGAATTGGTGCTTTAGTCGGTAACCGTTTTATTCTTACCCTGAGAAATGTCACCCAAGTCGAAGACATTATCAGCCGTATCGAAAAGGTCGCTCAAGTGGGCGTTCCCAATTACTTTGGTGAGCAACGCTTTGGTCACGATGGTAAAAATTTAGTTTTTGGTCGCCAAATGATGGCGGGTAAAAAAGTGAAAGACAGAAATAAGCGCAGCATGTACCTGTCTGCGGTGCGCTCAAATCTGTTTAACACAGTAGTGTCGTACCGTTTAGCCAACCATGGCACTAAGCCGCTAGCGGGTGATTGTGTGATGTTGGCGGGCAGCAAAAGCTTCTTCGTTACGCCTGAATGGGATCTCATCGTATTGAAACGTCTGATTGAAAAAGACATTCAACTATCAGCACCATTATGGGGCCGCGGCATGATGCTGCCTCAAGGTGAAGCTGCTGCGGTGGAAACCTTGGCCATGAGTGAGTTGGCTGACGATTGCTATGGCCTTGAACATGCGGGATTAGAGCAAGAGCGTCGTCCGTTACTGCTTGAGCCCCAAGCCCTTAAATACGAACAAACTGCCGATGGTCTTGTGCTGGAGTTTGTGTTGCCTGCGGGCAGTTTTGCCACATCCTTGTTGAGAGAGTTAGTCAATTATCAAGATGTTAAAGAGCAGCAATGGCAAGCGACACTGGTGCAAGAGCCTGCACCCGAGGCAACGAATGCTAACGTTGCGGCTGATACAATTGAAACTAAGACTGAAGCTGCGCCTAACACTGAAGCAGAGTCATGATCCGCATCTTAGTGAGCAACGATGATGGGGTTAATGCACCGGGGATCAAAGCCTTAACTGAGGCCTTGGCTGAAATTGCGACTGTGCTGACAGTGGGGCCAGATCGCAATTGTTCTGGTGCGAGCAATTCATTAACCTTGACTAATCCATTAAGAATTAATAGGTTAGATAACGGTTACATTTCTGTTCACGGTACACCGACCGATTGTGTGCATTTGGCTATCCGAGAATTGTACGATGGCGAACCCGATATGGTGGTGTCTGGTATCAATGCGGGCGCGAACATGGGCGATGATACCTTGTATTCTGGGACTGTTGCTGCCGCGATGGAAGGGCGCTTTTTAGGTTTTCCTGCGGTCGCGATTTCGCTCAATGGCCGCAAATTCGAACATTATCAATCGGCGGCTGTTTACGCTCGGCGAATAGTCCAAGGCTTGTTGGCCCAGCCTTTGGCAAAGGATCAGATTTTAAATGTGAATGTGCCAGACTTGCCGCTTGATCAAATCAAAGGCATTAAAGTGACTCGCCTTGGTGCTCGTCATAAGGCAGAAGGCATAGTACGAACGCAAGATCCCGCTGGACGTGAGATCTTCTGGCTCGGCCCACCAGGACAAGAGCAGGACGCCACTGAGGGCACTGATTTTCATGCTATCGCCAATGGCTATGTGTCAATTACGCCTTTGACGGTTGATTTAACTGCCTACGGACAACTAACGGCATTGCAAAATTGGGTAGATAAAATATGACTCGAGTTGCCTTAACATCGGCGGTGAACTTAGCTAAAAAGCTTCATGATGCGGGGATCCGCAATCAAGCCGTGTTAAAGGCGATATCGCATACGCCGCGGGAAATGTTTCTCGATAATGCGCTAGCCCATAAAGCCTATGAAAATACCGCTTTACCGATTGGCCAAGGGCAAACCATCTCGCAGCCTTATATCGTCGCCCGTATGACCGAACTCTTACTGCATAAGATGCCCCAGCGCGTATTAGAAGTGGGTACAGGATCGGGTTATCAGGCGGCAATTTTGGCGCAATTAGTGCCGCAGCTTTGTACTATCGAGCGAATAAAAGGCTTACAAATACAAGCGAGACAGCGCTTAAAACGATTAGATTTACATAATGTATCGTTTAAATATGGTGATGGCTGGTTAGGTTGGGCGAATCGTAGCCCGTTCGATGCCATTATGGTGACCGCTGCCGCTTCGACTATACCTGAGGCCTTACTGTCTCAATTAGCCGAGGGCGGAGTGTTAGTTCTGCCAGTCGGCGAAGATACCCAGCAATTGATGCGAATCACTCGTACTGCAGACCGCTTCAGTTCGGAAACAATTGAAACGGTTAAATTTGTCCCTTTGATTAATGGAGAGTTAGCTTAACCTTGTGTTGTGCTACTGTCTCCACTGAACAGCTTGTCTTGCGACGAGGGCATTGTTTTCTCATCATAAACAGTAATACAGCCTCACCAAGGAGTTTTTATTGTTGAATGCGGGTTTAGTCTTAAACCTCTGCTTTATATTTCTGCTTGCAGGCTGTAGCTTTCAGGCCAGCCGACCCGCGCCCGTCGAAAATATTTCCCATAGCTACTCTAAAAACAACAAAGGCCACATTAAATCGAATTCATATAAAGTTAAGAAAGGCGACACGCTTTACTCTATTTCTTGGGGAGCAGGAAAGGATTTTTCTGAAATAGCTAAACTTAATCAATTAGATAACCCTTATACAATTTACCCCGGACAGATTTTATATTTAACGAATGCTAAGTCGAGTAGTCAGTCTAAATCTACAACTTTAGATGGAAGAAAAACGAGCTCCTCGGGTAATAATTCTAGTAAAAATGATAAAAAACAAACAGATAATCAAGTTTCTCAAACCGGCGCTAAGTCAAGTAATGATCTGAAAAAAACACTTGATCAGAAAGCTAAGCCCGCGTACCTTGTAACAAGTTCCCAACAAAATGTTAACTCAATCATGGTTCCACCGACTTCGACACTACCAACCAGTGTGAGTCAGTGGGAGTGGCCAGTAAGAGGGAAGTTAATCGGGACTTACTCTGCCAATGAGCAGGGAAATAAAGGCATTAAGATCGCGGGGAATCGGGGAGATATCATCAAAGCTGCTGCAGATGGGCGGGTGGTATACGCAGGAAGTGCTCTTAGGGGTTACGGTAATTTAGTGATTATTAAACATAGTGACGATTACCTTAGTGCTTATGCTCATACGGACAAGATCTTAGTCAAAGAAAAGCAGCATGTCCTCGCAGGGCAGACAGTTGCAAAAATGGGCAGTACAGGTGCCAATCGGGTAATGTTACATTTTGAAATTCGTTACCATGGACAGTCTGTAAACCCACTTACTTATTTACCCAAACAATGATTGCTTGGGGCCTTGTTGGCAAATGGAGGATAGGAAATTGCACTAATTCAGTAGTTTAATCAGGTTTGGGAGATTTAATCATGAGCCGCATAAAAAGCACTGCCGCAGAAGCACTAGTAGATTTATCCGTAGACACTGTTGACTTCGATCTTGAAAAAGAAGAAGTTGCATCCGATTTAGTTCAAGAGCTAGGAATAGAACAACAGGTTCAAGATGACCTGCAAAAAAATCTTGATGCCACTCAACTTTACCTAGGTGAGATTGGTTTTTCCCCACTGCTTAGCGCAGAAGAAGAAGTTTACTTTTCCCGTAAAGCCTTAAAAGGCTGTGCAAAATCCCGTAATCGCATGATCGAAAGTAATTTACGTCTGGTCGTAAAGATTGCCCGTCGTTACAACAATCGCGGCTTAGCACTGCTTGATCTTATCGAAGAAGGCAACTTAGGCTTAATTCGTGCTGTTGAAAAGTTTGATCCAGAAAGAGGTTTCCGTTTTTCAACCTATGCGACTTGGTGGATCAGACAGACCATTGAGCGCGCCATTATGAATCAGACTCGTACGATTCGTTTGCCTATTCATGTTGTTAAAGAACTCAATGTTTACTTGCGCACCGCTCGCGAGTTAGCACAAAAACTCGATCACGAACCTACGGCCGAAGAAATTGCCGAAAAACTACAAGTGTCGAGTGCAGATGTCAGCCGTATGCTTAAGCTGAATGAGAAAATCACCTCTGTCGATACGCCTTTGGGGGGCGATAATGACAAGGCGCTGCTGGATATTTTAGCCGATGACGATAACGTTGGCCCTGACTATAAAGTGCAAGATGAAGATATTTCTAATTCAGTGGTCAAATGGCTCAATGAGTTAAACACTAAACAAAGAGAAGTGTTAGCCCGCCGTTTTGGTCTGTTAGGTTATGAACCTTCTACACTCGAAGATGTGGGTGCTGAAATTGGTTTGACCCGTGAACGTGTTCGTCAAATCCAAGTGGAAGCATTGAAACGTTTACGTGACTTATTAGGATCTCAAGGTTTATCTGTTGAAGCATTGTTTAGAAACTAATTATTTCGAAACTAATAAATGAGAAATTAAGATCAGTTGTTCGTTGATCTCTATGCCTAGCTCCTAGCTAAGGTCTAGTGATTTAGTCTAGTGCTTAGGTCTAGTCGATAAAAGTAAAACGCCCACTAAAGAGTGGGCGTTATTGTTTCTAGTCCTTTATTGCTGATCATATTGCTTGGCGAATATCATCCGTTCACAGAGCTTTAGCTCAGACGTTTCAGCTCATAGAGCAAATCAAGTGCTTGTTTTGGCGTTAAGTTATCGGGATTAATGCTACTTAACTTCGTTAGCGCTGGATTCTCAACAGGTTCAGGTAACGCGAGTAAGCTTTGAATAGGCGTCCTCGTTCCTTCAGCTTGATGATCGCGACTCTCCAATTGCTGCAACTTATGTTTAGCGGCTTTAATCACTTTGTTTGGTACGCCAGCAAGCGCCGCAACTTGTAAGCCGTAGCTTTTACTAGCGGCGCCTTCTTGCACTGCATGCATAAAGGCGATGGTATCGTCGTGTTCAATGGCATCGAGGTGCACATTGTAAACACCGGCCATTAATTCAGGCAACTGAGTTAGTTCAAAATAATGGGTGGCGAATAGGGTCATAGCGCCGACTTGCTGGGCTAAATACTCTGCCGCCGACCAAGCAAGTGATAAACCATCATAGGTGGATGTTCCGCGGCCGATTTCATCCATTAACACTAAGCTACTGGCGGTGGCGTTGTGTAGAATGTTGGCGGTTTCTGTCATTTCGACCATAAAGGTTGAACGACCAGAGGCCAGATCGTCTGATGCGCCAATACGGGTAAAGATACGATCGATAGGGCCGATCAGTGCGCGATCTGCTGGCACAAAACAACCAATATGAGCCATCAGCGTGATCAAAGCGACTTGACGCATATAGGTCGATTTACCGCCCATGTTAGGTCCGGTGACAATCAACATACGTCTTTGATTGTGCAAGGTGACTGGGTTAGCGATAAACGGTGTTTGACTCACACGTTCCACCACTGGGTGACGACCAGCCTCTATCTGTACGCCGATATCTTGGCTCAGCTCAGGGCAAGTGTAGCCTAAGGTTTCGGCGCGCTCAGCAAAGTTACTTAACACATCAAGTTCTGCCGCCGCTCGAGCAAAAGCTTGTAATTCATGTAATTTTGGCAGAATAAGATCAAATAATTGTTCCCATAACTGCTTTTCGAGTGCCAGTGCTTTACCTTGGCTCGAGAGCACTTTTTCTTCGTACTCCTTAAGTTCGGGCGTGATATAACGCTCCATATTCTTAAGGGTTTGACGTCGTTGATAATTGAGCGGCACCTGCGAGGATTGCAAGCGGCTCACTTCAATGTAATAGCCGTGTACACGGTTATAGCCGACTTTAAGTGTGTTGATACCTGTACGTTCTTTTTCTCTGGCTTCGAGTTGTACTAAGTAATCACTCGCACCTTCGCTAAGACCGCGCCATTCATCTAATTCGCTGTTGTAGCCTTCACGGATCACACCGCCATCGCGGATAAGCATGGGAGGATTATCGACTATCGCGCGCTCAAGCAAGGCTTGTTCAGCGGGGAACTCACCTAAGTGTTGCCGTAATTGAGTTGTGTGCGGCGCGCTCAGTGTGCTTAAACTCTGTTGTAATTCAGGTAGTAAGCCCAGTGCTTGACGTAAACGGGCAAAGTCCCTTGGGCGAGCGGTACGCAGCGCGAGTCTTGCCATGATACGTTCGATATCGCCAAGTGCCTTTAATTGCTCATGCAGACCTTCGTGGGCGTCGGTATCGAGTAATTCAGCCACCGCCTGTTGGCGTGCTTTGATGTGCTTAGGATCTCGCAGTGGCTGATGGATCCAGCGTTGCAACATGCGGCTGCCCATAGGCGTCGCCGTGTTATCCAATACTGCAGCCAAGGAATTATCGCGGCCACCGGCAAGGTTTTGAGTGAGTTCTAGATTTCGGCGCGTTGCCGCATCAAGCACTATGCTATCGGTTTGATTAAAGCGGGTAATGGCATTGATATGGGGCAGGGCTGTGCGCTGTGTGTCTTTGACGTATTGCATCAAGCAACCTGCAGCCTGCAGTGATAAACGTGCATCTGCAATACCAAAACCATGCAAGTCTTTCGTGCCAAACTGAGCCAGTAGTAACTTGATGCTAGTGTCGTAATCAAATTCCCATTCAGGGCGACGACGTTTACCTTTAAAACCGTTTAGTAGACCTAGTTCGCCAAAGTCTTCACTGTAGAGAATTTCAACGGGATTAGTGCGTTGCAATTCAGCTTCTAATGACTCTCGTGTGTCGAGCTCAGCAATCACAAAACGTCCGGATGAAACATCCAGAGTGGCATAACCAAAACCGATTTTACCTTGATAAACCGCTGCCAATAGATTGTCTTGGCGTTCCTGCAGCAGGGCTTCGTCGGTTAAGGTGCCAGGCGTGACGATACGCACCACTTTACGCTCAACAGGACCTTTAGAGGTTGCTGGGTCGCCAATTTGTTCGCATATCGCAACCGATTGACCAATTTGAACTAATTTCGCAAGATAGCCTTCCACAGCATGGTAAGGCAGTCCCGCCATGGGGATAGGATCGCCACCACTTTTACCGCGCGCCGTGAGTGAAATGCCTAACAGCTCAGAAGCACGTTTAGCATCGTCATAAAACAACTCGTAGAAGTCACCCATGCGATAAAACAGCAACATGTCGTGATGTTCTGCTTTCATGGTCAAGTACTGACGCATCATAGGAGTATGTTTTTCTAAATCATCGGTATCAATTACATTCATTAAATCGTTATCGTCCGTTGTGACTGCCGTGGTTATGTGGGATTAAGCGCTATGGAAGCAGAAGACTGCTGTACAATTTTCAGCTAAAAAGACCACGCAAAATTTGCTGCGCCAATCTTAGCAATAATTTACCGAAAATTGAGCCCTTGATGACGGATATTCGTCAAAGGAATGCAATATCCGATTTGATATTCGCTAAAACCTTGGCCATATTAAAAAATCCCATTAGCTAAAAATAATTCAGTCACAGGTCTTGATACTGTATGATTGTACAGTATACTAGTCAGCAGAATTAAGGAAAAAAGCGCGGCTTTTTGAATTACCCGTTTGTAAATTGAATATTACTTTTGACAGCTTAAGGCTTGTCTTGATGAGGGAACTGGAATGAAGGTCGATCCAAATAAAGAGAAAGCACTTGCTGCGGTATTGATCCAAATTGAGAAACAATTTGGTAAAGGCTCCATCATGAAGCTGGGTGAAGATCGCTCTATGGATGTTGAGACCATTTCTACCGGTTCTCTGTCTCTGGACGTTGCTTTAGGCGCTGGCGGTTTGCCAATGGGTCGTATCGTTGAGATCTATGGTCCTGAATCATCAGGTAAAACGACACTGACTTTAGAAGTGATTGCCGCAGCGCAACGTGAAGGTAAAACCTGTGCCTTTATCGATGCTGAGCATGCACTCGACCCTATCTATGCTAAAAAATTGGGCGTAGATATTGATAACCTGCTGTGTTCGCAACCAGATACCGGCGAGCAAGCGCTTGAGATTTGTGATGCATTAACTCGCTCAGGCGCTGTTGACGTTATCGTCGTCGACTCAGTGGCGGCATTAACGCCTAAAGCTGAAATCGAAGGCGAAATTGGTGATTCTCACATGGGCCTAGCGGCACGTATGATGAGCCAAGCCATGCGTAAACTTGCGGGTAACTTAAAGCAATCTAACACCTTACTTATCTTCATCAACCAAATCCGGATGAAGATTGGTGTTATGTTCGGTAACCCTGAAACCACAACCGGCGGTAACGCACTGAAGTTCTATGCCTCTGTCCGTTTAGACATTCGCCGTACTGGTGCCATTAAAGACGGCGATGAAGTTGTCGGTAATGAAACTCGTGTTAAAGTGGTGAAAAACAAGGTTGCAGCACCGTTCAAGCAAGCTGAATTCCAAATCCTTTATGGCCAAGGTATTAACCGTACTGGTGAGTTAGTTGACTTAGGCGTAGCCCATAAGTTGATTGAAAAAGCGGGTGCTTGGTACAGTTATAAAGGCGATAAAATCGGTCAAGGCCGTGCTAATGCAGGTAAATATTTGACTGAAAACCCAGCCATTGCTACTGAAATTGACAAGACATTACGTGAGTTACTTTTGAGCAATCCTAGTGCACTGGCTGCCAAAGCTGATGCTAGCACGGAAGATAATGTTGATTTAGAAACAGGCGAAGTATTCTGAGTCAGTCAGCCCGTCAAATCGCGGTCGCGCTGTTAGCGCGCCGCGATTATTCCCGCCTACAAATCCGCGATAAATTGCTCGAAAAAGGTTTCGAACTGAATGATATCGAACCTGTGCTCGATGCTTGCGAATCCTCCGGTTTTATCAATGATAATCGCTATGCTGAACTGTTGGTCCGTAGCCACATTAGTCGAGGCCACGGTGCCATCCGCATTCGCCAAGCGATAGCGCAAAAAGGCTTGGCTAAAGATTGCATTGAAGCGGCGATAACCAATAGCGATTGTGACTGGTTTGAACTAGCAAAAGATAAAGCCACCAAAAAGTATGGTGTTCCCCGCGTAACAGAAGTGAAGGGCTCTAAAGCTCGGGATGTCATCGCGAAGGAAAAGGCTAAACGAGTGCGGTTTTTGATGGGCCAAGGCTTTAGCTACGATCAAATCACTTATGCGTTAGATTCAGATCCCAATGATCTCGACGACGATTATTAATCGCCTCAATTCATCGATTGCGATGTAACCTTAAGACTGTAAAAGCTTCTTTAACAAGCCCTCAGAAAATTTCTTCTAAAATGTCATCAAATGGGCTTTGTTGCTTTCGTTCCCGACACTTTACCCACTTGCTCAAATACTGTACTTTTTGCACCTAACCCGCAGAGTCTGTCATTGTCCTTTATTATTGCTGTTTTGCCTCTAGCTACTCTGGTATGGGCTATTCACGCAAAAATATTAAATTCCTGATGTGCATATCACCAATCAAGGCTGGTCGTCCTTCCTTAGTCTGCTTATAATGCTGGGCAAATAGAAATACGGCTAGCCTAAGGCGTAGCTGGTAATGCTTACCCAATTCAGGATGATTTCATGTATCAAACTACAGCAGAGCTTAGAAGCGCTTTCCTCGAATTTTTCCGCAGCAATGGTCATCAAGTTGTGGACAGTAGTTCATTAGTGCCAGGCAACGATCCCACACTTTTATTTACCAATGCAGGCATGAACCAGTTCAAGGACGTGTTTCTTGGCATGGACAAACGTAATTATACGCGTGCGACCACTGCTCAACGTTGTGTACGCGCCGGTGGTAAGCATAACGATTTAGATAACGTCGGTTATACAGCACGTCATCACACCTTTTTCGAAATGCTGGGTAACTTCAGTTTTGGTGATTATTTTAAAGAAGAAGCGCTCCGTTTTGGCTGGACTTTTTTAACTGAAACTTTAAAGCTGCCGAAAGAACGTCTGTGCGTCACGATTTATCAAACAGATGATGAAGCCTTTGAAATCTGGAATAAAAAGATTGGTGTTGCTGCCGAGAACATTATCCGTATCGGCGACAATAAAGGTGCTGCTTATGCGTCAGATAACTTCTGGCAAATGGGTGATACCGGTCCTTGCGGCCCATGTTCTGAGATTTTCTATGACCATGGCGATCACATTTGGGGCGGCCGTCCTGGCAGTCCTGAAGAAGATGGTGACCGTTTCATCGAAATTTGGAACATAGTGTTCATGCAGTACAACCGTCAAGCATCGGGTGAAATGCTACCTTTGCCTAAGCCATCGGTTGATACTGGCATGGGGATTGAGCGTATTGCCGCGATTATGCAAGGCGTACATTCTAACTACGAAATCGATATCTTCCGTACGCTGATCGCCAAAGCGGCTGAAATCATCGGCGTAAGCGATTTAACCGAGAAGTCACTGCGCGTCATTGCCGACCATATCCGTTCATGTGCATTCCTTATTGCCGATGGCGTTATGCCGTCGAATGAAGGCCGCGGTTATGTGCTGCGCCGCATTATCCGCCGCGCAGTTCGCCATGGTAACAAGTTAGGCGCGACCGAAGCTTTCTTCTATAAGCTGGTTCCGTCTTTGATTGCGGTGATGGGCGATGCGGCCAAAGGGTTAGCTGAGACTCAAGCGATTGTTGAAAAAGCACTGAAAGCGGAAGAAGAGCAATTTGCCCGTACGCTTGAACGTGGTTTAGGCATTTTAGATGCGGCTTTAAACGAGTTAAAAGGTGACACCTTAGACGGTGAAACGGTATTTAAGCTGTATGACACCTATGGCTTCCCAATGGATTTAACCGCTGACGTGTGTCGTGAGCGCAACATCATTGTCGATGAAGCAGGTTTCGAAGTCGCCATGGCTGAACAACGTAGCCGCGCACAAGCTGCCGGTAACTTTGGTGCAGATTATAACGCGGCGCTGAAAATCGATGCTGAAACCGCATTCAGTGGTTACACCGAATTAGCGGGTCAAGCTAAGGTCACCGCGATTTATCAAAACGGTGAGTCAGTGACGGCGATCAAAGCGGGTGACGAAGCGGTTGTCGTGCTCGATGTAACACCTTTCTACGCAGAATCTGGCGGTCAAGTGGGCGATAAAGGCCAACTGGTTGCGAGCGGTGTTGAGTTTACGGTTAACGACACACAAAAGTATGGTCAAGCAACGGGCCATCAAGGTGTGTTAGCTATAGGTAACTTGAGTGTTGGCCAAGTTGTTGAAGCAAAAGTCGACAAAAAACTGCGTCACCGTACTCAGTTAAACCATTCTGTTACGCATTTACTGCATGCCGCACTGCGTCAAGTGCTCGGTACTCACGTTTCGCAAAAAGGTTCATTGGTTGATCCTGAGCGTTTGCGTTTTGACTTCTCCCATTTCGAAGGTGTAAAAGCCGCTGAATTAAAAGAAGTTGAAGAATTAGTTAACACTCAAATTCGTCGTAACCATGAGCTGAAAACCGCTGAAATGGGTATAGATGAAGCCAAAGAGAAAGGCGCAATGGCGCTCTTTGGTGAGAAATATGACTCACAAGTGCGTGTTGTGACTATGGGCGATTTCTCTATCGAATTGTGTGGTGGTACCCATGTGGGCCGCACGGGCGATATTGGCTTATTCAAAATCACCTCTGAAGCGGGTATTGCTGCGGGTGTTCGTCGTATCGAAGCCGTTACTGGCGCTGCGGCTATGGCCTATGTGGCGCAGCAACAAGCTGAACTGGAAGAAGCTGCAGCCTTATTGAAAGGCGATGCCAACTCAGTTGTCGCTAAGTTAAAAGCCCAGCTCGATAAGATGAAGCAACTCGAAAAAGAAATGGCGCAGTTGAAAGATAAACTCGCAGCTGCAGCCAGTGCTGATTTAGTGGGCGATGCCGTTGTGGTTAATGGCGTTAACGTACTGATCAAAAAGTTAGACGGCGTTGAGGCAAGCTCATTACGCGGTCTGCAAGATGAATTAAAACAAAAAATGAAATCGGCCATTATCGTTCTTGGCACTGCGCAGGAAGGGAAAGTTAACCTGATCGCCGGTGTGAGTAACGATCTTATCGGCAAAGTCAAAGCGGGTGAGCTAGTCGCTATGGTCGCTGCACAAGTGGGCGGTAAAGGCGGCGGTCGTCCTGATATGGCTCAAGCGGGCGGTAGCCAGCCAGAAAATCTGGATGCGGCATTGGCTCAAGTATTACCTTGGATTACTGAGCGTCTAGCTTAAGAGGTTGCTGTGCCCCAAAAACGAAAGCTTAGTGGTAGCAAGCTTTTTGTGAAAAAGTTCGGCGGCACTTCGGTGGGTTCTATTGAACGTATCGAAGCGGTCGCTGAGCAGATTACAAAGTCAGCTCACAATGGTGAGCAGCAAGTCTTAGTCTTATCTGCGATGGCGGGTGAGACTAATCGCCTATTTGCACTGGCAGCACAAATTAATCCGCGGGCCTCGGCGCGCGAATTAGACATGTTAGTGTCAACGGGTGAGCAAGTGAGCATTGCCTTGATGTCGATGGCGCTACAACGTCGCGGCATAAAAGCGAAATCCCTTACGGGCGATCAAGTACAAATTCATACTAATAGTCAATTCGGCCGTGCCAGCATCGAGCGAGTGGATACTGAGTATTTGCAATCCCTGCTAGCCGATGGTGTTGTGCCGATCGTTGCAGGGTTTCAAGGCATCGATCCTCAAGGCGAAGTCACAACCTTAGGACGCGGTGGTTCAGATACCACTGCTGTAGCCTTAGCGGCGGCGTTAGAAGCCGATGAATGCCAGATTTTTACTGATGTGGCGGGCGTATTTACCACAGATCCGAATATTGATAGCAGTGCTCGTCGTCTCGATGTGATTGGGTTTGATGTGATGCTCGAAATGGCAAAGTTAGGCGCTAAAGTACTGCATCCCGATTCAGTCGAATACGCCGAGCGTTTTCGCGTGCCATTGCGAGTCCTGTCGAGTTTTGAAGCTGGGCAGGGGACGTTAATCCAATTTGGCGATGAGTCTGAACTCACTATTGCCTCGTTAGTCCAAGGTATTGCGATTAATAAGGCGCTGGCAACGCTGACGATTGAAGGGCTGTTTACCACCAGTGAACGCTATCAAGCGCTGTTAGGCTGTTTAACGCGATTGGAAATCGATGTGGAATTTATTTCCCCATTGAGGATCCACGAGGATGATCCTTCGGGTCGAGTCAGTTTTATGCTCGCTGAAGCTAAGGTTGATACTCTGCTTAATGAGCTCGAAGGCTTAAGCGAAAGCCTTGCTCTCGGACCATTGATTATCGAACGGCAACGTGCAAAAGTATCTTTAGTTGGCAAAGGTTTACAGGCAAAAATGGGATTATTGACTAAGATGTTAGAAGTCTTGGGTAATGAAACTATTCATGCTAAGTTACTCACGACGTCAGAGAGTAAATTGTCAACCGTTATCGATGAAAGGGACTTACACAAGGCGGTTCGGGCGTTACATCACGCTTTCGAGCTAAATAAGGTGTAATTAAATAACCGTTTGAGTATTGAATACTATTAATTTGTACTAAGCTGACCTTATAATAAGCCCATCTACCGGATGAGTGCCGTGTGTAAGCTGAATTAAGAAATAAAGGAGCTATCGAATGCTGATTTTGACTCGTCGTGTTGGCGAAACACTGATGATTGGTGATGAAGTCACAGTTACAGTGCTAGGGGTAAAAGGCAATCAAGTGCGTATTGGTGTGAATGCACCAAAAGAGGTTTCTGTTCACCGTGAAGAAATCTACCAACGCATTCAATCTGAAAAGTCAGGTACACCATCGGAAGGTGGTAACTTTTAGTACCTTGTCTTGGCAAGAGTATTACGGCAACAGAAGAGTCAGTTTTTTAACTGGCTTTTTTATTTTTTAGACCGAAAGATTGGCGCAAATCAATACATTGGCTTGATATAACAGCAATGTGATTAAAAACAGTTCAAATGGAATCTGTTTCGGAAAAAGGGTTTGACTTATTTTCGTCAAACAGTAATATGTGCGCCAAGAAAACGGAGAGGTGGCCGAGTGGCCGAAGGCGCTCCCCTGCTAAGGGAGTATGGGCTTTAACTCCCATCGAGGGTTCGAATCCCTCCTTCTCCGCCATTTCTTACCGATAGAAAACAGTGCGCGTGTAGCTCAGCTGGATAGAGTACCTGGCTACGAACCAGGCGGTCGGAGGTTCGACTCCTTCCACGCGCACCATTTTTTATTGAAAAAGTAAATTTAGATACAAGTCGCGCGTGTAGCTCAGCTGGATAGAGTACCTGGCTACGAACCAGGCGGTCGGAGGTTCGACTCCTTCCACGCGCACCATCTCTGCATTAGTTAATCTTTAACTCATCAGTTTTGAATTTCAGTTAGAAATTTTGTAGATATTTGCTTATAGCAAAATGTTAAAATGCGCGTGTAGCTCAGCTGGATAGAGTACCTGGCTACGAACCAGGCGGTCGGAGGTTCGACTCCTTCCACGCGCACCAATTTAGATTAATATGATTTCGGTCGTATTAATGTTTACCGTTTTAAATGCGCGTGTAGCTCAGCTGGATAGAGTACCTGGCTACGAACCAGGCGGTCGGAGGTTCGACTCCTTCCACGCGCACCAATTTAAGCTAATATCATTGCGGTTGTTGCAATTAAATTAGTGTTTTACCGTTTAACATGCGCGTGTAGCTCAGCTGGATAGAGTACCTGGCTACGAACCAGGCGGTCGGAGGTTCGACTCCTTCCACGCGCACCAATACAGTTAACGAGACACGTCTTGTTGATTTAAAGCGTTAAACGCGGAGAGGTGGCCGAGTGGCCGAAGGCGCTCCCCTGCTAAGGGAGTATGGGCTTTAACTCCCATCGAGGGTTCGAATCCCTCCTTCTCCGCCATTCTATTCTCTTAGTCGAGGGGAATAGAATAAAGTTGCGAGATAAAAGTGCTTATCCTAGACTCAATCTTGATTGGATCTGTTAGAAGTATAAAAACGAGTTTGCGCGTGTAGCTCAGCTGGATAGAGTACCTGGCTACGAACCAGGCGGTCGGAGGTTCGACTCCTTCCACGCGCACCATATAGATAAGCCCTGCAAGCAATTGCAGGGCTTTTTTATTTTTAGTCTTTAGTGGTTAACTCATTATTGCTTTATCCGTTTCGGCTTACCTCTCTTTACCTCTCATCTCTTGGTTTACTTATCCTTCGGCTGATCATTCTATGGCTTAGCTATCTCGGTTTAGCTTTCTTCGGTGTCGCTATCTTCAGCCATTTCGCTTTTAACACTTCTCTTTCTAGGTTCTACTCACTAAATAATCTGTTTTTGCTTGTGCCGAGAGTCTATGACGACATTAGGTATCGATGTCAGCACTCAATGTCAGCTCTCTCAGTGCAGCCTCGAGAGGTATTAGCTGCTTTTTGGTCTGCATGTGTGTTGTTTGCTCATGCAGGCAGTGATGGGCGACTTGTGAGCTCATGAGCGATAGACCACGGGGAGTGATTAAGATGAATGGTGAGGTGGTTTCAACGCGGTGCAGTAAGTTAAAGGGCAGTGTTGAGAATGGGTTTGGATTTAGTACTGCATCTGGCTCAAAAGCGAAGATGAAGGCTCATAATCGCTCATAGATTGTGCGATATAGATACAAGAAGGGCAGCCTAGTGGCTGCCCTTCATTCAGTTAAAACCAATCATAACAAGTGAATCAGAGTAAATGAGAAGCTTAAGCTTCTAACTTAGCGAACTCTGATTTTTGTTCGTTGAGCTTGTCCATGTCACGCTTGAGATCGGTCATCTTAGCGCGCTCTTTGTCGATAACCTCGGCTGGAGCTTTTGCCACAAAACCTTGGTTCGACAATTTGCCTTCGATGCGAGCGATCTCTTGGCCGAGCTTTTCAAGCTGTTTGTCGATACGGGCCATTTCGGCGGCGACATCGATTAAGCCTGCCATAGGGATCAGCAGCTCCATTTCGCCAATCAAACCTGTGGTCGACATAGGCGCAGTTTCGCCATCGGCTAAAATGGTCATGCTTTCTAAGCGGGCAAGTGTGGTGAAGAAGGTTTGGTTGGCTTCAACACGGGCTTTATCTTGTGCGCTAACACCACGAAGTAGGGCATTTAGCGGCTTAGATGGGGCAATGTTCAGTTCGGCGCGAATGTTACGCACGGCGACAATCACTTGCTTAACCCATTCTAAATCGGCCATTGCAGCGCTATCGACTTTAGCGGCATCAAATGTTGGGAACGGTGCCAGCATGATGGTATCACCAGCGACACCCGCTAACGGTTTAACGCGCTGCCAGATGGTTTCTGTGATATACGGCATCATAGGGTGCATCAGGCGTTGCATCGCTTCGAGCACTGTCACTAAGGTGTGACGGGTGCCGCGCATTTGTGCTTCAGTGCCGTTTTGCAATACCGGTTTAGTTAATTCTAAGTACCAGTCACAGAACTGGTTCCAAGTGAACTCATACAGGGTATTGGCTGCTAAGTCGAAACGGTAGGCTGTCATGTGATCGTCAAAGGTCTTAACGGTTTGATTGAACAAGCCAATAATCCAGCGATCGGCCAACGACAGTTCCATCTCGCCGCCTTTGTGCTCTGGTGAGCCTGGGCCGCAATCTTGATCTTCTGTATTCATCAGCACGTAGCGTGAGGCGTTCCATAACTTGTTACAGAAGCTACGGTAACCGTCTAAGCGCTTCATGTCCCAGTTGATGTCACGACCCGTTGATGCCATTGCCGCAAGCGTAAAGCGCAGTGCATCTGTGCCGTGGGCTTCGATACCGTCGGCAAATTCTTTGCGAGTGCTCTTTTCAATCTTGGCTGCTAGTTGTGGCTGCATCATGTTGCCGGTACGTTTTTCAACTAAATCTTCAAGTCCGATACCGTCGATCATATCTAATGGGTCGAGTACGTTACCCTTAGATTTTGACATCTTGTTACCCGCTTCATCGCGGATAAGGCCGGTCACGTAGACAGTTTTGAACGGGACTTGTGGCTTGCCGTCTTCATCTTTGATGAAGTGCATGGTCATCATGATCATACGGGCAACCCAGAAGAAGATGATGTCAAAACCTGTCACCAACACGTCGGTTGGGTGGAAGGTTTTTAAATCTTCTAAATTGTCAGGCCAACCTAAGGTTGAGAAAGTCCACAAGGCTGAGCTGAACCAAGTGTCCAGTACGTCTTCGTCTTGGCGCAGTGTCATTGAGTCGGCGATATTGTGCTTAGCACGGACGTCGGCTTCGTTGCGGCCGACATAGACTTTGCCGTTTTCGTCGTACCATGCAGGGATGCGGTGACCCCACCACAATTGACGCGAAATACACCAGTCTTGAATGTCACGCATCCACGAGAAGTACATGTTCTCGTATTGCTGCGGCACAAATTTAATGCTGCCATTTTCAACGGCTTCGATAGCGGTTTTCGCCATTGGCGCAACAGCCACATACCATTGGTCGGTTAGCATTGGCTCGATAACCACACCTGAGCGATCGCCGTAAGGCACTTTCAAGGCATGAGGTGCGATTTTTTCGAGCAGACCTAAGGTGTCAAATTCGGCGACGATAGCATCGCGCGCTTTAAAACGGTCAAGTCCGGCAAAACGTTCTGGCAGGCTGCCATCGAGCGTTTTGTTGAAAGTACCGTCAGAGTTCACCACTTCGGCACTTGCACGAATGGCGGCATCTAAGGTCAGTACGTTGAACATTGGCAGGTTGTGACGTTTACCGACTTCATAGTCGTTAAAGTCATGGGCAGGGGTGATCTTTACACACCCTGTACCAAAGGCCATGTCGACGTAATCGTCGGCCACGATAGGAATGCGGCGGTTAACAATCGGCAATAGAATAAACTTACCGACTAGCGCTTGATAGCGTTCATCATCGGGATGCACTGCAACTGCACTGTCGCCGAGCATGGTTTCTGGACGCGTGGTAGCGACTTCTAAATAGTCTTTACCATCGGCAGTCAGTTCACCGTCGGCCAGTGGATAACGCAGATGCCACATGTGGCCCTGTTTTTCTTTGCTTTCCACTTCTAAATCAGAGATAGCCGTGTGCAGCTTTGGATCCCAGTTGACCAAACGCTTACCGCGATAAATCAACTCGTCTTCGTACAGACGTACAAACACTTCTTGCACGGCCTTAGATAAGCCTTCATCCATAGTGAAACGCTCGCGGTCCCAATCAACCGAAGCGCCCATACGACGTAGCTGCTTAGTGATAGTGCCGCCCGATTGCGCTTTCCATTCCCACACTTTATCCATAAAGGCATCGCGACCTAGGTCATGACGATTTTTGCCTTCTTCGGCTTCAAGCTTACGCTCAACCAACATTTGGGTGGCGATACCCGCATGGTCAGTACCGACTTGCCATAGGGTATTTTTGCCTTTCATCCGTTGGTAACGGGTCAAAGTATCCATAATGGTGTCTTGGAAGGCGTGGCCCATGTGCAAGCTGCCCGTCACGTTTGGTGGCGGGATCATGATGCAATAATTGCCTTGGGATTCATCACCGTGTGGCTTGAAGTAACCTTGCTCTTCCCAGTTTTGGTAAAGAGTTTGCTCGATGGACTGCGGATCGTATGTTTTTTCCATGGGAACGTGTCTGTCTCAAACTAATTAAGTGGATGTGTTGCTAAGTCTTGGGTCTGTAAATTGACCCCTAAGCCGCGATACTGTCGATAACGTTCGCGAGCGACCGCTTTATGCTGATCGTCATTGGCAACAAAATCGATAATGTGGCCAAAGTTTACCGCAAATGGGGGCGCTTGGTCTGCAAGATTAATCAGAACTTGGCGACTTTTGTTGGCGCCGAGGCGATCAAAACCAATTTCTACCGGCGATCCCGTCATCGGGCCTTCACCTTTGAGGTTATGTGGCACAAAAGCACTTGGCTCAAACTGCCATAAAAGTTCATCAATCGCATGGGCTTGCTGCTTATCTTGGCAATGGATATAGACCCATTGTTGCTTCACAAAAGCCTGCTGCGCTAGTTGGCATGCCAGAAGATGCATCTCGCAAAGTGCAGGGTTTGCATTCGCGGTTGCAACAGGTGAATCAACCTTGGCCTTGGCAGGTGATGCCACTGGCGGCATGAGATAAAACAGCACTTGAGTCATGATTTCAATGCCTTGCTTCACTTGTTTTAGTGGCGAACGAAAGCAGCAGTTTACACTAAAAGTCAGTATGGGTTAATGCTTGGGGCAAACCTTACGCTGAGCTTTTATCTATCACTGTCTTGCGGGGCTTAATGGGATGCTTTCAAGTCGCTTTTGATGACTTAGGTTTTATTGTTATCTGTTGAAAATATTATTTTAATAGCATCAGTTTTCTAGATTTTCTAACTTAAGCCCTTATCCAGGAAATTGATTTTCAGAATAAAATAGCGAATAAAAAAGGCGAAGATTTTCATCTTCGCCTTTGATTTATCTGCTCTTTAAAACACTAAGACCAGATAGTCGGCTATTCGCCGAGTTCAACGCCTGCACGATTGATCAGGAACTGAGTCAATAGTGGCACTGGACGACCGGTAGAACCTTTGTTAGCACCGCTATTCCAAGCCGTACCCGCAACGTCTAAGTGAGCCCAGTTGTACTTTTTAGCAAAGCGCGAGAGGAAACATGCTGCTGTGATAGCACCTGCTGGACGGCCACCTAAGTTGGTCATGTCAGCAAATGGACTGTCGAGCATATCTTGATATTCATCCCACAATGGCATGCGCCATGCGCGGTCACCACTTTGCTCACCCGCACTTAATAGCTCGTGTGCCAGTGGGTTATGCGATGAGAACAGACCCGATGCGTGTTTACCAAGGGCAATCACACATGCGCCAGTCAGAGTCGCTGTATCGATAACCAATTCAGGATCGAAACGCTCAACATAGGTCAACACGTCACACAGAACTAGACGGCCTTCAGCATCGGTATTTAACACTTCAACGGTTTGGCCTGACATAGTGGTCAGAATGTCACCTGGACGGTAAGCATTACCCGATGGCATGTTTTCACAGCCAGCCAGAATACCCACAACGTTGATAGGTAACTTCATGTCACAGATGGCTTTCATGGTGCCGATAACACCCGCTGCGCCGCCCATGTCGTACTTCATTTCGTCCATTGCTTCGCCAGGTTTCAATGAAATACCACCCGAGTCGAAGGTTAACCCTTTACCGACTAATACTATGGGTTTCTCAGTACTATCGACAGCGCCCTTGTATTCCATCACAGTCATGATGGATTCGTTGGCACTGGCGCGACCGACTGCAAGGTATGAGTTCATGCCCAGTTTAGCCATTTGCTCTTCACCAATAGTGGTGACATGCAGTGTGTCGTGTATTTCAGCCATTTGGCGAGCTTGAGAAGCTAAGTAGGCTGGATTACAGATGTTAGGTGGCATGTTGGCCACATCGCGACATAAGTGCATGCCGGCAGACACTGCCATACCATGCTCGATGGCGCGCTCACCTAAGGTTAATTCACGGCGAGTCGGGACATTGAACACTAATTTACGCAGTGGACGGCGAGTTTCACCTTTGCGGGTCTTCAGGGCATCAAAGCTGTAAAGACTGCTATTGGTGGTTTCAACCGCCTGACGTACTTTCCAATAAGTATCGCGGCCTTTCACGTGCAGTTCAGTCAAGAAGCAAACCGCTTCCATTGAACCTGTTTCGTTAAGGGTGTTGATTGTCTTAGTGATGATTTGTTTGTATTGGCGTTCGTCTAGTTCTCGTTCTTTGCCACAACCCACTAATAATACACGTTCACTCAATACGTTAGGAACATGGTGCAGCAACAACATCTGGCCAGGTTTACCTTCCAGATCGCCGCGACGCAGTAGGTTACTGATATAACCTTCGCTAATTTTATCTAATTGCTCCGCGATACCCGACAGACGACGGGGTTCATAAACACCGACCACGATACAGGCTGAGCGTTGTTTTTCGGGGCTACCGCTCTTTACGCTAAACTCCATGAGCACTCCTAGATTCTTAAAGACAAATTTTTATATTTATTGGATAATGTCTGCTTGTCCCGAAAAGGGCCTAAGTTATTACTCCAAAGGTGATTTATTCTCGGCGCTTGAGTCACGCATTTCGTGACGTTAAGTTTACCTAGAACCCCTGAAGCTGGTCAGAAAACTATCAAAAGTAAACAGTTTACATGAAAGTTAGTCTGTTACCAGCAAAAAGATAAGTTTAGAGACCGGATCCTGCCTGTGATTGTATTTACATACCTTATTCGAGAAGTTTTAAAGGCACAAATTGCGGTACTTTTAGTGCTGTTAACTATTTTTATTAGCCAGCATTTCGTGCGTATACTGGCCGATGCCTCCGACGGCGATTTTCCCGCCTCTTTAATCATGACCCTGATTGGGCTTAACTTGCCTTATCTGGTGATCTTAGTCCTGCCGTTAAGTTTGTTCTTGGGGATTTTACTGGCCCACGGCCGTATGTATTCCGAAAATGAAATGGTCATTCTCCACGGTGTTGGGGTCAGTGAGTGGTATGTCACCCGCGTGACGCTGATTCTTGCCGTGATCAATATGTTGTTTACCGGCTATTTATCCCTTTATGTCGCCCCTTGGGCAGAAGAGCAGCAAAACCAAGTGCTCGAAAAAGCCCAGTCCGAAGCCGGGCTTGCGGCCTTAGTACAAGGGCGTTTTCAGGCGAGCCCTAATGGCCGCGCGGTATTATTTGTCGAACGTATCGGTAAAGATAACGAGTTAGATAAAGTGTTTGTGGCCCAGTTGCCAGACCCTGATGACGAAACCGGCGTCACCAATGTGGTGGTGGCCAAAGGTGGGCGAGTGCAGGAAGATAGCTCTGGTGCCCAGCAATTAAACCTGAATGATGGCGTACGTTATCAAGGCAGCCCGAAGGCGAAGGACTACCAAATGATCGAATTTGGTGGTTATAAAATGCAAATTAAAGAGCAGCAAGTCGACGAGCGTCGGCGTAAGTTATCTGCGCTGCCCGTCGATGAACTCGTAAAAATCGAAGGGGCGGAAGCCGTTGCCGAATTCCATTGGCGTCTTGCCATTCCGCTGGCGATTCCGATCATGACCTTGATTGCGGTGCCACTGGCGCGGGTGAATGTGCGTCAGGGTAAGTTCGCTAAAATGTTCCCTGCAGTACTCTTGTACCTTGGCTATTTTGGCCTCATGGTCGCCGGACGTAAGGCATTGCAAGATGGGATTATTCCACTGTATTTAGGCATGTGGTGGATCCATATTTCGGCTCTCTTGATGGGGCTGTTCTTGCTCGGCAAAGATAGGCCTATATTTAGTCGTATCTCGACCCTGTTTGCCCATAAGAAGGTGGCGGCATGAAGATATTAGACCTTTATATCGCCAGAGTATTGTTAAGCACTTCAGCGCTGTGTTTGCTGGTGTTGACTGGCTTGTCGGGCATCATTAAATGGGTTGACCAGCTGCGCTTAGTCGGTCGTGGCACCTATAGCATGATGGATGCGGGCATCTATGTGTTGTTTTTAGTGCCACGGGACATCGAAATGTTTTTCCCTATGGCCGTGTTGCTGGGCGCATTGATTGGCATGGGAATGCTGGCATCGAACTCTGAACTTGTGGTGATGCAAGCTTCTGGCATGTCACGTTTGCAGATCACTATGTCGGCGATGAAAACCGCTGTGCCCTTGATGTTGCTGGTGATGGTGTTAGGGGAATGGGGCGCACCGATTGCCGAGCAAAAAGCTAATGAGTTGCAAGCCATTAAACTCTCAGGCGGGAGTTTAATTAAGTCCCATCGCGGTATTTGGGCAAAAGACGGGGATTTGTTCGTGAACATTGGTGAAGTTGAAAACATCAATAAACTCAACAATATTACGCTTTATAAGTTCAATAGCGAACTTAAGCTCACCAACGTAGTGCATGCGGATCGCGCGGTGTTTTCCCAAGACCGCTGGCGTTTATTCGATGTCAAACGTACCGATTTAAGCTATGAGAAAGTCGTGCTTGAGTATCTGGAAGAAGATCAATGGCAGTCGAGTTTAACGCCGGATAAGCTCAGTGTAGTTTCGATTAAACCTGAGGCGTTATCTATCCGCGGTCTGGTCGGTTATCTCGATTACCTTAAAACCAACAGCCAAGATCCGAGCCGTTATGAGCTAGCGCTGTGGCGCAAGGTGATGCAGCCAGTGACTGTCGCTGTGATGATGTTAGTGGCACTGTCGTTTGTATTTGGGCCGCTGCGAACTGTGACTATGGGCGCGCGGGTATTGCTCGGGGTTGTGGCGGGTTTCAGCTTTTATATCAGTAATGAGATTTTTGGTCCTATGAGCATAGTGTATGAGTTACCTGCCTATGTGGGGGCTGTGGCACCAAGCTTGCTGTTTACTGGTGTTGCCTTCTATTTTATCCGGCGATGATACTCATCTTATTACTCCCTATTTAGTTTATAAGAATAGTTTATTAAGAACAGCCCATAAAAATAGCCCATAAAAAACGACGCTTTTGCGTCGTTTTTTTATGCTGACAATTTACTAAAAAGTAAGTTTAGGCGCCGTGCCAGTTACGCATTTGGTTGGCTTCTTTAGACAATACAACCACTTCTGAGCGGGTCATACTATCTTGCAGGGCAAGCTTGTTGCCATTGATGAGGATCCACAGATTACCAATGCCGAGCAGTGACCAAACGATACGCGCATAGGCCGTGATCATGCTTAAGTTTTGGCCGTTTGGATGTTGGATCTTAAGCCGCCAAGCGCGCATCCCTAAGGTTTGACCGCCCTTACTCCAGAACAAGGCGTAGAAAGTGCCGACACACAAGACGAGCCAGAGTTGGTAAATACCGTGGTAAATCGGTGTGCCATTGAGCGCGTCAGAGACATGCTCAAAGCCATTCATGCCAGCCAATCCTGAAGCGGTAAGGCCGTAGAAAATGCCAAAGCCCACAGCGCCAGAAACCATATAAACGGCCACAGCTAACAGCGAATCGTAAACGGCAGCACCTAAGCGGCGAAAGAATCCCGCACGGGGAAAGTTAGCATGTTCGGTATTGAGCATCACAGTGTCCTGTTTTTAAAGTGCTTAAAGCGAATACAAAAATGAATATCCTGCCTAGGCTTCGGGTTCTTCGTCTCTGACAAAGTGGATATTGCTAAAGCCAAAACGGGCAAATTCTACTTTTCTGAATTCTTTTTCAGCCTTAGCACCCTTGCGCGACGTCATGGCGACTTGTTGCTCCATGGCTAAAAATTTGGTCAGATCGATGCCTTCGGCTTCGGCCACGGCTTCATATAAATCATGGTGTTTATCGTAGCTAAAGGCGATGGTTTTAGTCTTACCTTTGAAGGTATAAGTGACTTGACGGGCCATGGGGGAGCTCTCCTGAAATAAGTCTGAAATTAATTAAATTCACTTCTAAAAATAAAATACACAGCACCTAATATGCACAATCCTGCCCACAGATAATCGAGCTTCAATGGCTCTTTCATATAGAAATAGGCAAAGGGGACGAACAGACTTAAGGTGATGACTTCTTGTAAAATTTTTAACTGGCCGACATTCATAACCGTGTAACCGATACGGTTAGCGGGCACTTGCAGCAAGTATTCAAATAGGGCGATGCCCCAACTCACTAAGGCGGCGATAATCCAAGGCTTTGAGCCTAAGGTTTTCAAATGCCCGTACCAAGCAAAGGTCATAAAGATATTGCTCAAGCAGAGTAAACCGATAGTGGTCAGGGTTGGATTCATCTTTCATCTCTATGATTAAATTTATAAATCATATACATGGCATCGTCGGTATAACTGCCAAGGCACTTGTCTATGGCCTGAGGCTTAAAGCCCATTTTTAGCCAATAACTGTCGGCGCCTTGAACGGCAACGAGGGACAAGGAATTGAGATTATATCGATCCGCCAGCAGTGTTAAGCGGGTGAGTGCTTTAGCACCGGCGCCTAAACCTTGGGCTTTGGCTGAAAGCGCAATATCGTGCAGATATAAAGTATCAGCCTTAGGTAAATGGGTGATGGGCTGATAGAGCGCTGGCGGCATATTGGTGGTCCAAGGGTGAGCCAAGCAATAACCGACAACTGAGCCATTTACTTCGAACACAAAACAGGACTGTGGCGATACCTGCCATTTACTTTGCAGCACGTGCAATGGCTCAGGATCCAGTTGTGAGTAACACTCATCTTGGATTGCTAAAATGGCATCCCAATCCTGTGGGGTGATTGCTCGCAGTAACATGGCCGACAATTATCCTGTTTCAAAAGTCCTGTTGAAGGAACTCCGTTGAAAGAGTCCTGATTCAAATAAGCTCGGCATTATAACCTCAAGCGGCTTTAAAATGCAGGCATCAGCGGCAATATAAAGCGCTTTAAAACCCGTATAAACTGAGCTTTCAGCGCTTTTAAGTGTCAGCAGCGGTTAAATGCCCAGATATCGTTGGCGCAGGTGACGCTCAAGATATTGACCATTTAAGGTTTCGCCCGTTGCTTGGCGGATCAGTTCATCGGTCGTGAGCAAGGATCCCTTTGACCAAATGTGCTCGCGCAGCCACTGGAATACCGAGTCCAACTTGCCTGCGTCGATTAGGGCTTCAATCGGCCCTAAGGCTTTTTCCATTGCAAAGCGACATTGGGCGGCATACATGGCGCCTAAGGTGTAACTTGGGAAATACCCTAGCTCACCGACAGCCCAATGGATGTCCTGCATACAGCCGTCGCGATAATTGCCATCGGTATTGATCCCCAGTAATTGTTGCATCTGCGTCGACCAAAAATCAGGTAAATCATCGACGGTTAAGCTGCCGTCGACAAAGGCTTTTTCCGCCTCAAACCGCAGCAAAATGTGGCAAGGATAGGTGACTTCATCGGCGTCGACGCGAATAAGTCCGGGATTTACGCGGGTATAATGTTGCGCTAATTCTTGGGCACTGAAATGACAGTTAAGATGCTGCGCGATTTTAGGCTGCAACTGACGTAAAAATGCCGGATTTGCCCCAAGCTGCATTTCGCAAAATAGACTTTGGCTTTCGTGGACGCCCATAGAACGTGCAAGCCCAGCGGGTTGACCGCGCCACGCTTGAGGTAAACCTTGCTCGTATCTGGCGTGGCCTGTTTCATGAACTATGCCCATGATTGCGCTACTGAAATCGGCCTCATTGTAGCGGGTCGTTATCCGCACATCGCTTGGCACGCCGCCACAAAATGGATGGCTACTCATATCCAGCCTGCCGTGATTAAAGTCAAACCCTAAAAACGCCATGACGTCACGGCCAAGGGCTTGCTGCGCGCTGATATCGAAGGGGCCATTGAGCACAAGCTTTGGTTCGTTTGCCTGCTTAGCCAGCACTTCTTGGATGAGTGTCGGTAGCCAATCTTTCAGGCCGCCAAAGGTTTGTTCCAGCTTTGCCGTGGTCATTCCCGGTTCAAATTTATTAAGCAAGGCGTCATAGGGTGTGATATTTTGCGCTTCGCCGCGGATCTGCGCTTCTTCCTTGGCAAGGTCGATGACCGCTTTTAGATTGGGCTTAAAGCCCAGCCAATCATTATTTTTACGCTGCTCGCGCCACGCATTCTCACATTGATAGGCCATCTTGGTTTTGGCTTGTACTAGGTCGCCTGGCACTAAGTTGGCCTGTTGATACTGGTACAGTATTTCCCGCAGATTGGCTTCTTGCTCTGTTGAGAGAGATTCGTCCGCCGCGCCGTGTAAGTGCTCGGCTAAGGCGGCTGAGGTTTTGAGACCGTGGATATGCAGCGCCAGTTCTGCCATTGCATCGCCGCGGTCTGGACCACCGCCCATGGGCATCATGGCCGCTTGATCCCAGTCAGCCAAAGCGCTGAAATGTTCAAAGTGAGAAATTTTCTGGAAATGTGCCGTCAGTTTGTCGTAACTTGGCGTTGGTACTTTAGTCTTAGGTGTGCCCATGGGATTTCCCTTCTGGCGCATAAAACCTGCGCGAATAAATAACAATAACAGGATGATAATACAATGAAGTCAAAATCATATAGCACTAAAACGCTAAAGGCCGCGCTGTGCCTGACCCTTGCCGCTATCGCTTCGACGGCGCAGGCGGGGGCCGATAAATTTGTTGCAGGGCCTGCTATTCCTGAGTTTGGTCAGATTGCCAAAGTCGACAGCATGATGGCCATTCCTAAGGGCATGAAGTTTAAAGTGGCTTTTGATATGAGTAAGGCGGCCGATGTGGGCAAGACGAATCGTCAGCTCGAAAGTTTAGCCCGTTTTATCAATATGCATGTGGCGGCAGGCGTTAAAGAAACGGATATCGAACTGGCTATGGTGGTGCACGGTGGCGGTATTAGCGATTTAGCAGATGATGTTTTTTATGCCAAGCAGCATTCAGGTGCCGTAAACGCCAATCGCACTTTGGTTAAGGCTCTGGTTGATCACGGCGTGAAGTTTTATATCTGCGGACAGAGCGCCGCTTATTTTGATTTAACCAATACCTCATTATTACCTGGTGTTGATATGGCATTATCGGCGATGACAGCCCACGCTATTTTGGCGCAGCAGGGTTACAGTGAAAATCCATTTTAGGGTAAATTTTTAGTTTGGAAATAAGGCTTGGCTTGCTATTCTGTGGCGCATAAGTCGATAATTACAGTGAAATAAATGGAATGCTGTATTGTTCAAGGAGATGACTATGTGGGCGTTTTTAGTTGAACAGCCTAATTTACCTTACACCATAGCTTTTGCCTGTGTTCTGGCCCTCGGTGTGTTTGAAGCCTTCGCGTTAGTCATTGGCTTAAGCATGATGAGTGCGCTAGACCAATGGGTGCCTATCGATGCGGATTATGACGCAGATGTGAGCCCCGGCGGACTTACTGGCATTGCCGGTTGGCTGTGCCTCAATCGACTGCCGTTATTGATTTGGTTTGTGCTCGCGCTGACCAGTTTTGCGATAGCGGGTTATATCGTCAATTTTATCAGTTTCAATGTCGCTGGCCTTTTACTGCCGCAATTGTTCACTTTACCCATAGCCATAGTTGCGAGTGCCTTTTCTTGCCGTTATTTCGGTCGAGTGCTGGCCGAACATCTGCCCAAAAATGAATCGAGCGCGATTTCGCTTGATGATTTGAGCGGCTATGTCGCGACTATTACCTTAGGCTGCGCCATCAAAGGCATGCCTTCCGAAGCCGTTGTGCGTGATAAACACCAACAAAAACATTACGTCTTAGTCGAGCCTGAAACCTCGGGCATCGAGTTTGCCTCTGGCACTCAAGTAGTGCTACTTAAGCGTGAAGGCCGTGTCTGGTCTGCTACGCGTTTTGATAATTAATCGTCCCCAGCCATAAATCAATTGAAAGGAAATCAAATGGATGTGTTAACTGATATCGGTTCATCCGGTAGTTTTATTTTGCTCGTTGCCGGTATGGTGTTACTTGGCTTTATCGTGATCGGGTTAATTTTTGCCAAGTTATATAAACGTGCAACCAAAGAAATGGCCTTTGTGCGTACCGGCTTTGGCGGTGAGAAAATCATTAAAGATGGCGGCGCTATCGTACTGCCAGTGCTGCATGAAACCATTTCGGTCAACATGAATACCCTGCGTATCGAAGTGGAAAAAACTCAGAAAGATGCGCTGATCACTAAAGACAGAATGCGTGTCGATGTGAAGGCCGACTTCTACCTACGAGTTGCCCCAAATTCCGATGGTATTTCGATGGCGGCGCAAACCTTAGGTACGCGCACAAACCGCGTTGAAGAGCTTAAAAAGCTGATGGAGTCTAAGTTTGTTGACGTACTCCGCGCCGTTGCCGCTGAAATGACCATGACAGAAATGCATGAGCAGCGTGCCGATTTTGTGCAACGTGTGCAAAATAACGTGGCTAACGATCTGGAGAAAAACGGTCTCGAACTCGAGTCGGTTTCGTTAACGGGTTTTGATCAAACTGATTTGCAGTTCTTCAATGAAAACAACGCATTCGATGCAGAAGGTCGTGCTCGTCTGGCGAAAATCATTGAAGAGAAACGTAAAGAAACCAACGATATCCAACAGGATAACCGGATTAAGATCGAGCAACGTAACCTCGAAGCCGAAAAAGAATCCCTAGAGATTGAAAAGTCGGAAGAAGAAGCACGCCTGATCCAGCAACAGTCTTTGGAATTTAAACGCGCCGATCAAAAAGCGGAAATCATTAAGCAGAAAGAAAATAAGGCCCGTGAAGAACGCGAAGCCGAAATTGCTAAAGAACGCGCTATCGAAACGGCTCAAATCGAAAAGACGAAAGACATCGAAACCCGCGAGATTGAAAAATATAAGTCGATTGAGCAATCGCGCATTCAACAGCAAAGGGATATCGAAGTTTCTGAGCAGGAAAAACGCATTGCGGTTGCGGCTAAATCTGAAGAAGAATCAGCTGCCCGTGCCCGTGCTGCTGAAGCCGAAAAACTGAAAGTTGAGAAAGAAGAAGCGGTAATCACAGCGCGCCAAGTGGCCGAAGCGAATCGTCGCAAAGAGATTGAAGTGATTGATGCCCGTAAAGAAGCTGAGCGTGATGCGGTAGGTGTAACTGTACAAGCCGAAGCCGAGAAACGTGCCGCTGAAGACAGATCGAGTGCGATTTTGATTGAAGCGCGCGCTAGCGCCGATGCGAAAAAACTGCAGGCCGAAGCAGATGAGAAAGTCTATGCCGTTGAAGCTGCGGGTAAGCAAGCACTTTACGAAGCTGAAAACGTCTTGAGTGATGAGCAAATTGCCCTGCAAAAATCCCTCGCGATTTTAAAAGCGTTGCCTGAAATTGTGGCACAAGCCGTTAAACCGTTGGAAAACATCGAAGGCATTAAAATTCTTCAAGGCTATGGCGCTGGCAATCAATTTGCCGCGGGTGGCGAAGGCGCTCACCATCAAGGTGGTATTGCCGAGCAAGTCACCAGTGCCGCATTAAACTATCGCGCTAATGCGCCGGTGGTTGATGCCATGCTCAGAGAGCTGGGCTTAGTGAACGGTGATACTGGCACCTTGAATGATTTATTGAACGGCAATAATACGTTAACCGCCGAGGCGTTAAGTGGTGTGAAGTCGTCTCATGCAGAGCTTAAAGATTACAGCCAAACGCATGTGGTCGAGAGTCAAAGCGTGCCTAAGCTGTAAGGTCGACTTAGCGAACTCTATGAGGTTAGCCCTATGAGATTAGCTTTATGAGATTAAATCCGCCAAGTAAGCTTTTGCGCTGAGTGAAGTCAGCACTGAGTCAAGGCTTGGTAAATCAGCACGATAAATCAGCTTGATAAATCAACCTGATTAAATAAAACCGCTCGCATTATTGCGAGCGGTTTTGTTTTTGGGCGAGATAAAATCTACCAGCCTATTGGTGCACCTTATCGACACCCGATGAGCGACCCTCGGCGTGACAGATGGCGCAGGATTCTTGCCCCGCTTGGTAAATTCGCCCTCCGCTGGCATCGCTTTGATAAACCCCACCAAAGCCACGTGCATGAACCACTAAGCTATCTGTTTGTGTATGACAGGCGGCGCAGGTTGCTAAGGTTGGCGAATACTCGGCAATTTGGCCATTGTTGACCGCATCGGGTGCGGCAACTAACAGGGATTGCTCTGCACTCAGTCCCGCGAGATCCAGCTGTCTTGCACTGTGGCAAACACTGCAATTGTTTTTCGCATTAGGGTAGGTGAGTTCTGGGCGTGGGTTATCAAAACCGACGACAGTACGGGTTCCCGCGTGCAGTGAATGCACTAATTCCCTGTAGCTCAAGGTATTGTTGATGGTGCGATAGGGCTTGATTTGGTCGGCACCGGGAGTATGCATTATGCCTGCATTGAGATACATGATTGCATCATTGCTGTGGCAGCTTTGACATTGCCCATCTGTGAGCGCGGTTGCGGTTTGCGGTGCATGACAAGTGCCGCAGCTGCTAGTGGGCTCAAAAATCCCCCTCATCTGATGCGCCGACAGAACTCTGTCCTCTAAGCCTTGATCATGACATTGGCGACAAGCTTGTTCATCGACCTTAGCCTTTGCCGTAACCGTTTGACCTTGCAGGGTGAGCGTATTCAACGCGCTGAGGTTCACATTGTGATTGGCGATATTACAGTCAATGGCAAAGCCAGTGTTCTTATCAGCGCAGAGCACCAATTTACTGTAGAGCTTAGATTGGCTCAGATCGCCAAAGTCAGCAGTCGATAAGTTAGATATAGTGACCGTTAACTGATTGGGCGCCGTGATGTTTAAGGCAACATCGCTCGTGTTTGCCAATAAATCCCACACTTTACGCTGGCCATTATTAACTGGCATGTCGGTATGATTGGTTTCACCCGCGGCAATTAACCAGAAAGATTTAATCATGGCTTGAGTAGCGGGAAGTTGGTCAAGTTGCTGCACTTGCAGTGTGACGACTAGAGTTTGCGCCTCAACACTGAGCTGCGAGCTCAGTAACTGAACTTGGTAATCGCTCGCTAGTTTAGCGGCCGTGTTCACTGCGGCATTGTGAAATAGCCCGACACCTTGGGGATTATTGCTATCGGGGTGACAGCCGCTACAGCTGAGTGCCCATGGCTTGGCAAAAATCTCCTTATTATGGAATAACCCCGCGACAGTGCCATTCCAGTCGGCGGGAATTTGCGCTTTATGGCAGTCAAGGCAGGCGGTTTTACTGGGGATATTGTAATTGCTGCTTTGCGCCGCTGCGTCAGCGATATGACATTGCTGGCACTGGTTCATGTCGCCGGGAAAGGTCACATTGGAGAAGTCATATAACTGTCCCTTGTGGCCGACGATTTGATATTTAGCTTGGTGAATTTGGTGCGTCAATGTCGCCATATCTAAGCTGTTACCAGTTTCAGGATCGCCAGAATAAGTCGTGTGACACACCACGCAGCCCTCAAAGGCAAAACGTTTACTACCGTGCATCAAAAGACGGGTATCGGCATTGGCCAAATCGGCATTATGGCAACGAAAACAGGCTTGCTCAGGTGCGATGACCTTTCGGCCCATGTCCGCTGCGACGGTTTGTCCCGTGGCGGGAACAAAGTCGTATACGCTGTTGATCAACTGAGTGTCGATTGGGCTATTGGCTAACGGTTTGAGTTCTAGGTAAATCCTGTGGGTCAGTTCTGGCGTGTATTGGGTATCGAGCCCCGCAAATTGCGGATAAGCCGTCAGAGGTTTGCTAAAGGTATAACGGTAAATACCCGCGCCTAACGAGGTTAAACACGCCGCTTTACAGCTGCTTTCAATGCCCGCTTGGAATTGTGTTACGGCATTGGGCTGAGCATTGGTCGCAGGTTCCACTTGGTTGTTGATGTAGCTGGTCCATTGCAATGCGGCATCTGTCGTACTGGCGGTCTCACTCGTTGTGACAGCGCTATTCTGCGCCGCAGCGTTAGCTGTGGCTTGAGGGATGTGATAGTGCGCCTGCGGCGGTGCAAGCTTGGCGATACCAAAGCCTAAGGTGTCGAGCTCCTTAAGATTTTCTAGTCCAGTGACGGCAATGCCATTGGCGTTACTGAGAAAGAAATCGACCTGCACTTGAGTTTGCGCATCGATAGCGACTTTTTCGATTGTCGCTTTAAGAGTATCGGCCTGTTCTATGCTGATACTCACAATTCCAGGTGGGCCTTCTTTACCCTCTTCACCATCGGAACAGGCGGTCATCAGACAGACTGCAACAGCAATTGGCGTAAAGATTTTCCATTGAGAACGGTTATTCGTGTTCATCATTTTCCATTCCTTTTTAATTAGATTCTGTCGGGACTCTAATCGGAATGTATGCGTTTTAGATATTAACTGAGTTATGCGTTGAGTGGCAGTTAATTAACCGCTTTTAAACCTTTTTGATTAATTATATTGAGGTAGTTTGAATTAAATCATTATTTTAATTTTCGATATATTTAATTGTTAATTCTTAAAAGCGTTAGTCAGACACAAGTCGTGTAACTTGATCTAATACTGCCCCAATTTGGGTAAGTGTGACGCAGACGTAAAATAATAATAGATATTACTCTAGCATAAATTGTCGGGAATCAAAGTGTATGCATATTTTAATTATATTGCTTTGACTAATAAAGGATCGAATATGATTACCAGAAGAGGAATACTTAAAAGCAGTATGGGCGTTGCTGTCGGTACTGTATATCACGGGACACTGATTAGCTTTCTTACCGGTTGTGGCAGCGACAATGACAGTCAGGAAGTCGTAGAAGTCATGGCCGGTGGTTTAATGGTGGTCAACCCTGTGGTGTGTGTGAGTTGTCGACGCTGCGAGATTGCCTGCAGCTGGAACCACGAGGGTGACAGTAGTCCAACGCTGGCGCGCGTAAAAGTCGAACATAACATGAACTTCGGCCCGCATGGCATGCAATTCAACTATCACATACAGCATGGCGAATGCGGTGATGGGACCATAATTCCTGCCACTTGCCGCCAATGTGAAGTTTGTACACAAGTGTGCCCGCAACAGGCTATTTCAACCAACCCGCTAACTGGCGCCAAAGTGGTTGATGAAGAACTCTGTGTTGGATGTGGTTATTGTGCGGATAAATGTCCGCAGCAAGTGATTAAAGTCGTCCGCAGTAAAATGAAAGCCGTGAAATGCGATTTATGCAATGGCCAGCCTGCTTGTGCTCAAGTTTGTCCTACTGGGGCAATTAAATTTTATCCTTGGGATGAAGCCGAAGCTGCATTAGAACAATATGAAAAATATACCGGCTTAGTTTCTTGAATCGAGGTGAGATATTATGAGTAATATAATTGGTGGATGGGCAGGAAAAGTCCTTAGAGTTAATTTAACGACAAATACGATTTCGTATGATCCCATAGAAAAATATTATGACTATATTGGTGGCATGGGGATTGGCTATAAAATATTGTGGGATGGTCATAAGGACAATATAAAGGCAATCGATCCTGAGAATATTATTGTCTTCTCTGCGGGGCCATTAACGGGTTCAGGCGTGATTTGTACTGGACGAACAACGATTACTTCCCGTAGTCCGGTGATTGAAAAACACCTTATTGCCGACGGTCACTTTGGTGGCCATTTTTCACCTGCAATGAAATTTGCCGGCTTCGATGCGATTGCAATTGAAGGCAAAGCGGCGAGCCCTGTGTGGCTAAAAATTGTCGATGACAAGGTCACCATTGAACCTGCCGATGCGCTATGGGGCAAAGGCATATTCGATACCCACGCCATGATAGCGCAAATGATGGGTCCCAATGCACAAGTGGCGGCCATTGGCCAAGCGGGTGAAAATCAAGTGCCGCTGTCTGTCATCATGACTCAGGGCGGACACTCTGCGGGTGGTCATGGCTCAGTTATGGGCTCAAAAAATTGTAAAGGGATCGGCATTATCGGTACCGGCGCCGTCAAAATTGCCGCCAATAATGAAAAGATGCGTGCTTTAGATGATCATATTTTAGGGATTATCGGCGCCAATAATAATGGTGTCGTGCCTTCTACGCCGCAATCTTGGGCCGAGTACTCAGCCCCTATTAGTCGCTGGAAATCACGACCTGGCCTTAAGTGGGGCGCCGCCGATCAAGAAATCGATTTAGGCGAAGTGCCTTGGAATGAGCGTAACCGTATTGGGTTTCGCACTTCGATGGCCGAAAGCTACATAGGCGTCGAATATGCCAACAAGTGGATGAAGCGCACTGGCGGTTGCCATTCATGCCCAATACGTTGTTTCTGCGAGCTTAAAGTCCCTGAACTGAAGAGTAAATATGGTCGTAAAACCGAGCATATTGCCAACGTCTGTATGGGATTCCTCGTGCCTCAGTATTTGATGGGCACTACAAACGGCTCTGAAGCACATGCAATGGCGGGAGCCTTGGGGGCACAGATCCTCGATGACTACGGCATTTGGTGTAACTATGGTTTGATTTCTCATATCTTTAAGTTTTTAAAAACACACGATATGTTCAAGGATTTATTGCCAGAAGAGGAATACAACAGCATTCCTTGGGCACTTTGGGATAATCAAGATCCTGCCTTCTTAATCGATTTCTATCGCCGCATTGCCTACAAAGAAGGCGAAATTTCCCATATGGCGGATGGCTTATATGACTTAATCGCGCGTTGGGGATTGGATGGCACAAACCCCGCATTAGGGTATTGGGACATACATAAAGAGAGTAAAACTAAGGTCTTTAACCGAAAAACCAACGCCGCCGTGCACCATGCGAGTGAAACTGCAGGTCAGGTGGGCACCTTAATCAACGTCGTCTTTAACCGCGATGCCCAGTGCCATTCACACATCAACATAGTTAATAGTGGGTTACCCCACGATATGACAGTCGCTATCGCCGAGAAAAAATGGGGCGAGGGCGCCTTTGATAAGGTGAGCTGGTATACCCCGATTAATGCCGCTAAGGTTCGTTTTGCTAAGTGGTCTTTAGTGAAAAACGTGCTGCATGACTCGCTGACACTGTGTAATTGGATGTTCCCGCTTTTGGCATCGCCCGATAAGAACCGTAATTATGAAGGCGATAGCACCATAGAATCGCAAATGTTCAGCCTAGTTACAGGGATTGAAACCAGTGAAACTGAGTTAGATTTCAAGGCGGAAAGAGTCTTGCATCTGCACCGCGCCTTAACCATGTTGCAGATGAATGAGGGCAATATGCGTGAAGAGCACGATGTGCTCAGTGACTGGGTTTACGATATGGACCCAGACAAAAACTTTGGCGAAGAGGGCACCATCAAGATGGACCGCGCCGACATGCAAACCTCGCTGGACATGTTCTACGAAGCCTTTGGTTGGGACATTCAAACGGGAGCGCCAACGCGGGCCACGCTCGACAAGTTTAGCCTGGGCTTTGTCGCCGACAAATTAGCGGCGCGAGGCTTGTTACCCGCTTGAACACTCTAGTTGGGCACTATGACTGGGCACTATGATTGGCGTTATGACAGGACATTATGAGTGAACACTATGATTGGACATTATGAGTGAACAAATGATTGAACTCGTCGGTTATATCCGAGTATTTAGCCAACACGGACGTTTAGTCACGGCGGAGCAAATTGCCGCTGTGGCTGGGCTGGAATGGGATAATAAGCAAACGGTTGCGGGTTATATTCAGTTGATCCTCGATGAGGCTTATGCGGATGTGCAGATGCGTTTGTCGGATAAGCGGCATTTTTTCTATTCCGACAGAAGTATCGTTGAGCGCTATGCTGAGCAATGGTTAGCACTGGAGCGCGGTGATGCATTTGAGGCCATCATAGCTCAAATTCGCCGCAATAGTTGCCGCCATACTGAGGTGTATCAGGAGAGCGTGCTGACTTTTGCCCCCTATCTTTATGATGAGCCCCAATTAGCCAATGTGCGTGAGCAATTGCCGCAGCAGCTTGGGGCGGAAGATATCCATTATGCCGTGGATAAACAGGGCAAAGGTTACTACTACTCGACTCAAGGACTGAGCCACAGCTATGCCGCCGTCCTCGCCAATTACGATCCCTGTGAATGGTCAAACTGACATTAAGCTGATTCTATTGATCAACACTGATAAGTGTTGATCAACCTTGGATCAGTATCGATAAGCGCCTGCGGGCGCTTTTTTATTGATGACGGGAAATGTGGACAGATGGCATGCTGATGATGTTACAACGAAAGAAAACGATTGAGCTAAGCCCAAGCTGTAACTGTGCTCTTAATAACGCCAATGCATGAGCATAGGCTCAGCTTGTCAGTGTTTGGGTGTATTTTTTGACTATCGCATCAATCTTACCGTTGGCTTTTAGGGTCGCAATCGCTTGATTGATGGCAGGCAGCAAATCGGCATGTTCCTTACGTAACCTAAACACTAAGTCTCCATCGGAATGCACCGCCGCAAAGGCGACAGGGATCCGCAACTGAGTCGACCAATACAAGGCTGGATAATTACCGGAAATAATCGCATCGACTCTGTGTTTATCTAAGGCTTTGACTAACTCTTGCTCAGAGGTAAAGTCGGCACGGATAAAGTCCTTATCGTCGTGGTATAAATAACCGCGCACTGTCCCGATTTGTTTACCTTTTATCTGGTCGATATCCTTATATTTACTGACATTTTCAGGCAGGGTGACCACATATTCGGTGATTTGCATTATGGGGGCGGATTTGACAAACAGCGGCCCCAAATCCTGCTTTTCAAACCAACTCGGGCTGACGATATCAAAGTCGAGTTGACCGGTTTCCAGAGCGTTATTAGTGCGCTTTGGCGGCAGTGTGAGGATTTCACCGTCGATTTTAGCGAGGGATAGAATCAGCGGGATAAGCTCAGTGATCATCCCCGGCGCCTCGGCTTGATCGCCGATAAAATACGGATACCAAGAATAGGAGCCAGTGATATTGTATTTGAGCTGCTCCGCATAGGCGTGTGGTTGAGTAAAGCAAAGGGCAAACAAGGCAAATCGAACTAAGTGTTTATACTGCAAACATCGCTTAACCATATTGCTTTTATCCTTGTTATCTCTGCTTTAGCCAAGGCCTATCCGATGGTCATTCTACCTAAACTGTGTGAATAAATTGTTTATTGGGTCACAATCAGTCACATCAGCCATAGTTAAACAGTTTTCACCTTTACGCCATTACACTTTACGCTATAACACCTAAGCCAATAGCTGACACAGGGCGGGCTGCTGATTATGCGGGAAAATTTGGTAGGTTTTATGGTGCTTAACCAAGCTGGTTTTCTTATTGCCTTGGCTCAGCAATAACCCATGGGATAGGGCGATACGCGTTAGCGTCTGTTCATCGGCGCGGACATATAAGTTGATTGGTTTGACCAACTGATTATCTTTAATATGTTGATTAAATTCTTTTGCATCAATGACTAAGCTAGATTGGCCATCACCATCGAGTTTGAGCTTGGCGCTGATTTCAGTGTCAGTAAAGACCAACCATTCGGCTTGCTTTAAAGTTTCTATCATAGCATTTAATGCCGTACCTAAAGCTTGCTCTGATGTCTCAACTGTTTGATATTGATGCACTATCCTTTCTAGCAAACGCTTGAGTTCGGCGCCCGCACCTTGGCTGCGAGCCAAACGTATCCAAGCCGTGAGATCGTCGGCTACCAGTTTAGAAAAGCGTTTTTCCTTTAAGGACTCGACCATCCAATTACACAAAAAATGACTTTCCTGCGCAGAAGTGCGCTGGGCTTTCTTGGTCTGTGCTGAAGCGGTTAAATCGGCAAGACCCGCAAGGGCGAGTTCGAGCACAGCTTGGTTATAGGTTTGAGAATTCATTATGACTCCGCCGCGGGCTGAAGTGATGTTATCTATTTGAACTTGGACGATATTGATTGCGGCGGAGCTAGTTTAGCAAAGCGGTCGATAAACCGATATTTATTCTTGCGATCCCACCAAACTAGCGGCGGTTAAGATCAGTTTAGGTGCGGGTCTGACCTTGTAGTTAGGATTCACATATTGGAAATGAATCAAACCTTTATCATCGCTAATATAAATGGCGGGCACAGGTAAGACTAAACGTTTGGCTCCCTCGGGAGTCGTCCACATTGGATTATCGACATGAAGACGCGAAGTATAGATCTCTGTGACCTTTTCGCTTGTGTAAAAAGCTAAGCCAAAGGCTTGCGCTGCCAGCATTTTTTCATCGGAAAGCAGCAGATACTTAAGCTCATTTTTTGCCGCCGAAGCCTTAAGTTGAGCTGGTGTATCGGGTGAAATACCCACTAATTGAAAGCCCATTTTTAATAATTCAGGCTCAATTGCTTTTAACTGTCCCATTTGATTGTTACAGAATGGGCACCAGCCGCCGCGGTAAAAGAAAAAGATGGTCGGTTTTTGCTGGGTTAACTCGGCTAAATCGACGGTTTTACCCTTGATATCTTGCAAGTTTACCTTAGGAATTTGCTGACCATTGAGCAGCGGACTAATGGAAAACTCATCTCTGGCAATGGGCTGCGCCAGAGTCGTAAAGCTAGTGAGCAATAGTGTGCCTGCGAGGCAAAGTGTTTTTAGTATGGTTGACATGGGCGTTCCTAACGTTATCTTTCAATGGCTGCGTTTCTAAGCACCGACAGTTATCTTTTGTCTGCCCTAGTACTGAGATCTGCTTGTGTAATTTGTTGCTTAAGTCATATTCTTTTGCGAGATCTTCGCTTAAGTGTTTTTTGTGTAAGTGCCATTGCGCGGTCTTGCTGTATTGTTCGTATTGGCCAAGGCGCTCTTAAGCGAGTCTCTAAAGGAACGGGGATTAGCGGAAGTTATTACATAACCCAGCAAATTAGCTATCATGCGGAGTTTTGATGAATAAAATTAACCCTAAGAAATTACTCAACAGTAAGTGGACCGCCGTTAAGCCGACCAATAAAGAAAAACATTTTTTAGTCACTGAGATTGAGTTTGATGAGGAAGGCTTAGTGATCTCATGTTCAATTGAAGCTGTGATGTCAAAGCGAGTTATACCTATAAACTGGCATGATTTAAAAGATGAAATCCTTTGGTTGCAGGGCTGGAAATAGTTAAACGACTTGGGTAAATACCAATCTCATATTATCCAAAGACATGGAGGGCACTCATCTTGTTCTCCACTTTTTTAGCCATCATCTTCTAGGTTCTCTAGTTCATTTCGCAGCAATATCATTCATCAATGCCCTCATCATGCCCTCCATCAATGTCTTCCATCAACGATCCCATCAATATCTCGTCTCTTGCCGTCAACTGGACATGTTTTCGTAGCGCAGCGGCATCCATTTATTCAAGTTTGAGATTAATCCGTGTTTTTTTACTGATATCGATTGCGGCTAAATCGAGATTCCGTTATTTTTTTGTAGCCATCTAAACGTCTAGATGGTTTTGCAGTTATTAAGGTACTCACTGAAGCTATGCATTGTCGTCATCGAACGCAGCAAGGTGCTAGGTAACAGAATTCTCATTAACTATGAGTGCCTTAGTAAAACGAAGTCGCATAAAAAGATTGAGGTAAGCAAGATGGATAAGCAGCAACTGTGGGTTTTGGATGGTGGCATGGGGCGTGAGTTGGCAAGACGGGGCGCACCCTTTCGCCAGCCTGAGTGGTCGGCGTTGGCCCTGATAGAAGCGCCGCAAACCGTGACTGAGGTACATCAAGCCTACGTAGCCAGCGGTGCCAAAGTCATCACCACCAACAGTTATGCACTCGTGCCATTTCATATCGGCGATGAGCGTTTTGCCGCCGAGGGTGAAGTACTGGCTGCATTGGCGGGCAAACTGGCACGGGATGTCGCGGATGAACACGCAAATGCGGTTCGCGTCGCGGGCTCATTGCCACCCTTGTTCGGCTCTTACCGTGCCGATTTATTTGAGGCCGCGAGGGTGAGTGAACTGGCTCTCCCACTCATTCGAGCGCTGTCACCCAGTGTCGATCTCTGGTTAGCCGAAACCATGAGTTTGATTGCTGAGCCTTTAGCCATCAAGGCCTTGCTGCCAGAAGATGGCAAACCATTTTGGGTTTCTTTTACCTTAGAGGACGAGACGTTAGGTAGCGAACCGACACTTCGCTCCGGTGAGCGGGTGGCAGATGCTATCGACGCGTTAGTAGCAGTCGGTGTGGATGCGATTCTGTTCAACTGTTGTCAGCCTGAGGTGATTGAGGCGGCATTACAGGTGGCCAGCGATAGATTAAGTGCTCTGGGGCGTGCCGATATTCGACTCGGTGCCTATGCCAATGCGTTTCCTCCTCAGCCGAAAGAGGCGACCGCTAACGATGGTCTGGATGAGATCCGTGCCGATCTTGGGCCGCTCGATTATCTCGGTTGGGCTGAGCGTTGGCGCGAGGCAGGGGCTTCGCTTATCGGTGGTTGCTGCGGCATTGGTCCCGAACACATTCAGGCACTTTCTACTCGTTTGCGCTAAGGATTTTGTATGAAAGAGAACAGGATAGGTCTCTGGTCACTCACAGCCCTAGTGTTCAGCTCTATGGTAGGTGCTGGGATTTTCAGCCTGCCGCAAAACATGGCCGAAGTGGCGGGTGTTCGAGCTGTGCTGATTGGCTGGGGGATCACTGGTGTGGGCATCTTGGCATTGGCTGCGAGTTTCCTCTATCTTTCGCGCTTGAAGCCTGAGCTTGATGGCGGCATTTATACCTACGCGAGAGCCGGTTTTGGTGAGCTTGTGGGCTTTTTTTCTGCTTGGGGCTACTGGCTTTGCGCCACCATCGGCGTGGTGGGATATTTAGTGATTGCGTTTGCTGCCCTTGGCAGCTTTGTCGATACGCCGCAGCAAGTTTGGTTTGGCGAGGGCAATACGCTGGCCGCTTTTATCGGTGAGTCGTGCATTTTGTGGGCGGTGCATTGGTTGGTCTCCCGCGGCGTACAGCAGGCGGCGATGTTCAATCTGGTGGCGACATTAGCCAAGAGTTTGCCGTTATTGCTGTTCGTACTGTTTGCCTGCTATTACTTTGACCCTGTGACTTTTGCTCAGGACCAAGCGGCCAGCACTTTAGCTGTGCCAGTGTCTGAACAAGTGCGTAACACTATGCTGATCACGCTTTGGGTGTTTACCGGTATCGAAGGTGCGGCTGTGTTATCGGCGCGTGCCAAAAATAAGCGGGATGTGGGCACGGCGACTGTCCTTGGCGTCGTGCTGGCGCTACTACTTTATGTGCTTATCTCTGTGTTAGCGCTGGGGATTTTAGCTCGTCCTGAACTTGCAGCACTGCCTAATCCCTCTATGGCGGGACTGATGGGGCACATGAGCGGCTCTTGGGGTAAGGCGCTGATCAGTGCCGGGCTTATTGTTTCTGTGCTGGCCTCCTATGTGAGTTGGACCCTGTTCTCGGCAGAGGTGCCTTTCAGCGCAGCCCGCCATGGTGCTTTCCCTGCCATCTTTTTGCGGCAGAATCGCAATGGCACGCCGATCGCTTCCCTCTGGTTATCTAGCTTAACAGTGCAGTTTTGTTTGATACTGGTATGGCTGCTGGGTAAGGGGTATACCAATCTGCTGCTCATTTCTACGTCGATGATTTTAGTGCCTTATCTATTGATTGGACTGTTCCTGTTGAAGCTTTCTTTGAGTGGGCAGGGCAATGGGCTGATGAGAATCGTGGCGCTGGTGGCGAGCGGTTATGGACTCTGGTTACTCTATGCCGCAGGTGTCGAGTATCTGTTGCTGTCCTTGCTACTTTACGGCCCCGGGTTACTCTTGTTTCTCTACAGTCGCCGCCAAGTTGTCGATGGTAAAAAGCTTAACGGACGTGAGCGATTGCTCGCGGGGGCGACGCTGCTGAGTTTGTTCCCCGCGTTATGGTCTTTTTGTTATCAATAAAGGATTGCTGTTGGTTAAAGTGGGCAGTGCTTTATCGAATTGGGCATAAAAAAATCGGCCACAACAGTTGTTGTGGCCGATTTCACTAAAACACGTGGGATGGTGTTAAACGCTATGCGTTTTACAACGCCCGTTTTAGCGATTACTTAAGCTTTTTCGCTTTGCTAGGTGCTTGACCCACCTTCATTTTTACGCGGCGGCCTTGCATGTTTTTCTCAGCAGTAACTTGAGCGCCGACATTGTCGGTTCTTTGTTGTTTCTTGGCAAAGCTACGGCGGGTTTGCAATTGCTTTAACAGCAATTCGCGGCTGCCCACTTCATAACCTGGCACAGTGACGCGGCGAATTTGTTGACCGATCAGTTTTTCGATATCGGCTAAGGTACGTTCTTCTTCGCGGCTCACAAATGAAATGGCTACGCCAGTTTTACCCGCACGGCCTGTACGACCGATACGGTGGACATAGTCTTCGGCGAGGAAAGGTAAGTCATAGTTAACTACGTATTCAAGGCTTGGGATATCCAGACCACGGGCGGCAACTTCGGTGGCAACCAGTACGCGTACATCACCTGCCACAAACTCACGCAGGGCGCGGCGACGACTGCCTTGGCCTTTATCACCGTGGACTACTTCAGATGGGATCCCATCTAAATTCAATTCTTTGACTAGTGTATCGGCGGCATCACGGGTCGCGGTAAATACCAATACCTGTTGCCAGTTTTTCTTGCCGATTAGCTCAGACAGCAGTTCACGTTTACGGCGTTGTTCAACCGGATAAACCACTTGGCTAACCGTATCGGCCGTCGTGTTTTGCTTATCAACGCTGATCACTTGCGGTTTAACCATCATGTCGTTGGCGAGTTTTTTCACCGCACTAGAGAAAGTGGCCGAGAACAACAGGTTTTGACGTTTCTTATTGACCGCTTGAAGGATCTTTTGAATATCGGCGCTAAAGCCCATGTCTAACATACGGTCGGCTTCGTCTAGGACTAAAAAGTCGACGTTCGACAGGCTTAAGTTACAGGCGGTAAGGTGCTCAAGTAAGCGACCTGGGGTGGCAACAATCACATCGGCGCCGCGTTTCAGCTTTTGCGCTTGAGTTTCTATCTTTACGCCACCATAAATGGTTAACACGCTGAAGTTTAAGTACTTGCAGTAAGCCGTAACGTTGTCAGCCACTTGAGCTGCAAGCTCACGGGTCGGCGTAAGAATTAATACGCGGGCATTCGACTTTAACGTTTCGCTTGGATTTTCAACCATCTTTTGCAGGATCGGCAGCGCGAAAGCGGCGGTTTTACCCGTACCGGTTTGGGCACTGGCTAAGACATCTTGGCCGCGGCGGATAGCAGGTATCGCTTGCTGCTGAATAGGCGTCATTTGTTGATAACCGCAATCTGAGATAGCGCGCAAAATCTCGGGGGAAAAACTAAAAGATTCAAATCTCATTTTGGATTCCTATCGTTCACTTATTCAAACATTCAAGCACCGCGAGCCTCTATTATTTACTCGACTAAGGAGAGAGGCGTGCCGACTGGCTCATTCTTCCACACAGATTTTATAAGAAAAATGGCGGGCGCGGAGTATAGCAAAAATTTCGGTTAAAACCTGAACTTTTTAGTGTTTTGGCATTTTATCTGCATCATTTTATCGCCAAGAGATAAAAGCCTTAGCGACGGCTCAGGCGGGATAGGACCAATCCTGCAAGCACTGGGTTGGATCAGCTCTGGATTGAATATGCTTTTAGCAGAGTATGATTTAAGGTTGAGTTAGGGCTGACGGAAAGAACAGGCTAAATGAACGCGATAGAAAAATGCCGCAGTTTTGGCTGCGGCATTTTATATCTTACTTATGACTAACCGAAAGTGCGTCTCAAGCCGAGGGCTTTCTCGGCATTGTGCTTAAGCAGATGGGCGGCATCACCAATCAGATGGGTCGCGGCCAAGTTCTCCGCGCTTGAATGGGTGATTGAGTGTATGTTGCTGGCAATCTCGTTGACCACTTGACGCTGTTGATCCGCTGCGACCGCATTTTGCTGGGCAAAGGTGTGGATATCACTCACTTCTTGGTAAAGGGTATTCACATTGTCGGCGGACAGTTGGATGTCGCTAGCGCAGCGCTCCGCGTGTTGGCGGCTTTGTTCCATTTCTTTGGCCCATGCGTTGAGCATAGTGAACATCTTATCGACACTCTTTGAAATACTGTTGGTCGACAGTTGGGTTCGGCTCGACAGCGCGCGCACTTCATCGGCGACCACGGCAAACCCACGGCCTTGTTCACCCGCACGGGCAGCTTCAATGGCCGCATTGAGGGCGAGAAGATTGGTTTGCTCGGCGATGGAGTCAATTTCGCCCATCGCATTAGCAACTTGCTCGGCTTCTTTATTCAATTGATGGGCATTGTTAGCGGCATCGGCAACAGACTTGGCCAGTTGTTCCACTTTTTGAGTATTGGCCTTCATATTGGCGCTGCTTTTAAGGCAAAGATCGTAGGCGGTATTGATGCTGGTGGACGTGAGATGGGTATTCTGCGCCACTTCTGTAATGGTTGAACTCATTTCTTCCATCGCGCCAGAGAGCTGTTCTAATTGACTTTTTTCTTGATCTAGGCTGACATAGGTTTGCTCGGTCGCGACCACTAATTGATCGGCAATTGCGTGCAATTGATTGGCTTGATCTTGTGTGCGTCCCAGTACGCCATTCATTTTGGCTTGCAGCATGATGAGCTGGAAATCGAGGATAGAAGACGTATCGGCACCCGAGTAGATGTAACGACTGATAGAGTCGTATTTGGTTTGCATTTCAATCAGTTTAGCGGGAATACGAAAGGCCTCATCGTAGAAAATAGCCAAGTTTAAACTCATCAAAACTGCCCCCGCGATAATCACGCCCCAGCCCCAAAAGTAGCCTGCGATCAGTAAGCCTGTCGAGGCGACAACCGCTGAGAGGATACGTTTATGCATTAAGCTTAAGGGCTTAGAAATGGATTTATCCAGTTTAAGTCTTTGGTATATCTCATTTGCTTTGCTGACGTAGGCGGCCTGAGGCTGAATACGCACCGATTGATAACCGACAATAGTGCCGTTTTCAAACAATGGCGAGACAAAGGCATCGACCCAATAGAAGCCACCATTCTTACAGCGGTTCTTCACTATGCCGCGCCAAGATTGGCCCGACTTAAGCTTTTCCCACATTTCTTTAAAGGCGGCGCTTGGCATATCGGGATGACGAACCATATTGTGGGCACTGCCGACTAACTCTTGGGCGCTATAGCCTGAGACTTCGGCAAAACGGGCATTAACGTATGTGATAACACCGCGAGTGTCGGTGGTGGAAATGAGTTCGTCCTGCGGTGTTAAGCGAATTTCTTGATCTGATCTCTGTGCATTCAGTGTTCTGTTGGCAGATGCGTTACTCTGGCTCATTTAGTGTGTCCATTCAGGGCCGATATGGTTTATTGGGGTTCAGTGTCGCGGTGTTAGACGCTAATTTTCTTGCGCTTACTCTCATTGGGGTAAGCTTGTTATGTGATAAGACTATCATTTTTGTATGGGTATAGGAGAGCGCTTTTTGATGGTTAACCCATGAAAATCAATCGTTCGTTGTATTTATAAGCTATTGCAAAATATAAAATTTTTAAGTAATGCGAAAATGGAATTAAACGAGCGTTTATCCTGCTGAAACGTAAATTTCAGTATTTTGTATAGGGTTATTTTTCCTCAGATATTGAGTGGATATTAGACGCTCATGTTATCGACTAAATCTGCTCGGCGATATTGGACTAATGTCCTTGATTCAGTTGCCATATCGCGGCATTCATTCGGGCGCTTTATTCGTCTTAGTCTATTCTTTAATGGGCAACAAACTATGGCTTGCTGGGCGTGTGATTTATCTGGCTTTGCCTCAGTTTTGTCATCTTATTCGCACCCTTTAGTTTATTAACTCAGGTTCATTAGCTTAGGTTCATAAGATCAGCTTCATTAGCTCATAGCGGGAATGCAACATAAGAGGATTTTCCCATGGCGATATCACTTAGACGTGGCGTAGCTAAATTGGCTACCGCGTCCTTGGGGACAGCAGCGGCACTTCCCCATTGGCGACGTTTGATTTTTGGACGTCTATTTGGCTTTCTTGCACTTCTCTGTGTGCCTGTATATATCACCAGCGTGTATTTATGTGTCATAGCCGATCTGTGGTCTATGGTGGTATTCGATACGCTCGCTTATGTGTTTTTACTGTTTCTGCTGTATTTTCCTAAGCTTGCTGATAGCACGCGTTTTGGCTGTGGTTGTTTGTTAGCGTTTGCTATCGGCGTTGGTTTTTTGATTGCGATTGGTCCATCGGGTGCGGGGTTCTTCTGGTTATTTATCTTTCCGCCATTAGTTGGCATTTTCTTAGGAAGTCGCGCGAGCTTATATGCCCAATATTTAAATGGGCTGAGTCTGGTACTGATTGGGCTTGCCTATCACTTTGGCTGGTTAAACTGGCCTGATATTCACGGTTACAGTTTGGGTATTTGGGCCGTTGTCGTGGTCAATTTTATTGTAACTAATGCCATGTTGACGCTAACCATCACTTACTTATTAGGTAAGTTGGCGGATTCACTCGATTCAACCTTAGCCTCACGCCAAGCGACTGTATTAGGGTTAGCCAAACTTGCCGAATACAGAGACAACGAAACGGGCGCGCACTTATTACGTATGCGGCAGTATTCAAAAATGCTCGCGGCGCAGCGACTGCAGGCCGACAATCCACCGGCTGAATTGAACGATGATTTTATTCAAGATATTAGTCTATCGGCCATTTTGCACGACATAGGTAAAGTCGGTATTGCCGATGCGATTCTGCTCAAACCGGGTAAATTAACCCCGCAGGAGTTTGAGCAGATCAAAGCCCACCCTGTGATTGGTGGCCAAGTGTTACGCAGTTTGTTGGAATATGCGCCCCAATGTACTTTTATTCAGATGGGCCAAGATATTGCTTCGGGTCACCATGAAAAGTGGGATGGTAGTGGTTACCCCTTAGGGTTGAAAGGTGAGGATATTCCGCTTTCGGCGCGCATCGTTGCCTTGGTGGATGTCTATGATGCGCTGACTTCGCCGCGATGTTATAAGCGACCCTTTAGCCACCAAGAAGCCATCGATTTAATGATTGAAGGTAAAGGTAAGCATTTCGATCCTGAGTTAGTCGATTGTTTTATGGTAATTCATCACGAGTTTGAAGTGTTATCTAAGGCATCGCTGGATGATGCTTATCAGCCTATGGCGCAGCCTACTATGGTCTAGCAGCTCATGTTTACAATCGTGTTTTGAAATTGAAAATGTGTTTTGAAACCATGTTTCGAAACTATGAGCTGAAAGCATGCTATTGAAATACGACTAGGCCTTGAAAATACAGAAGCAGTGCTAAAAAAAACGCCCAAGGCTCATAGCCTTGGGCGTTTTATTTTGTAGCATATAACGGATGTAGAAGATGATTTAAATGACGACTTAAATCGCTACTTATCCGCAGGAGTGCTAAATCGCTCTAAATCGCTTTAGTTACTTGCGTTAACCACGCGAGTTCATCACCGGACATCAGCGGCGAAAGTGTATTAAACACTTGCTGATGGTAAGCATTGAACCAGTCAATTTCGCTTTGTGTTAGCAAGCTCTTATCGATTAGGCGGGCATCCATAGGGATCATAGTCAGTGCATCGAACTCATACATCTCGCGCTCTGCGCCTTTCAGTGCTTCACAGTGTTGCACTACGACTAAGTTTTCTAAGCGAATGCCAAAACTCTCAGTGCGGTAGTAACCCGGCTCGTTGGAAAGCACCATGCCGGGCATCAGTGCGATACCGTTGACATTTTTACCTATGCGCTGTGGACCCTCGTGCACACTTAAAAAGTGACCCACACCATGGCCTGTGCCGTGGTCGTAATCAAAACCATGTTGCCATAAATATTGGCGGGCGAATGCATCGAGTTGCTGGCCTGAAGTGCCTTTAGGGAAGCGAGCTTGGTCCAGCGCGATATGGCCTTTTAGCACCAGCGTGACCATTTTTTTATGCTCATCAGTGACTTTGCCAATCGCAATAGTACGGGTCACATCTGTGGTGCCATCGATATATTGCGCGCCAGAATCCACTAAGTAGATGCTATCCATCGTCATCATCGCTGGTGTGCCATTGTTGTGATTGTAATGGCACATGGCGGCATTGGGGCCCGCTGCAGAAATGGTGTCGAAACTTGGCTCGCGATAGCGCTCATCTTGCAGGCGGAAGCTTTCTAACTTATCGGCAAGTGTGGCTTCATCGTGCATACGCTTGGCGGCGACTTCGGCATCTAACCATGCAAGGAAGCGGCTCACAGCAACGCCATCACGAATGTGACAAGCGCGCATTCCGGCAAGTTCTGAGGGATTTTTCTGCGCTTTAGGCAAAGAAACCGGATCAATGCCAGCAATCAATTTAGCCCCCGCTTCACGGGCGAGGTTTTGTGTCCAAGCGTTAGCTGAGTTTGGATCGGCAAGCAGTTTAACGCCTGATAAACTCGCCAGCGTATCGGCGAGGGACGCTTCACTTTTAAAGCTAACGCCTGCACCGACATGCTCCTCAATGCCCTCAGGGAGTTTGCTTAAATCGGTAAACAGCTGCATATCGCCATTAGCGTGGAGTAGGGCACTGCCGAGCACGACAGGCAGACGCGGCACATCGTTACCGCGAATATTTAACAACCAGCAGAAAGAATCTAAGGCGGCGATCAACGCGACATCAGCACCGGCTTTTTTCACTAAGGCGCCAATTTCATTACGTTTTTGCAGACTGGTTTTACCGGCACTCTCGTTACTGAATAACGTGATTGGCGCACTCGATGGTGCGGGGCGATCCTGCCAATATAAATCGATAGGGTTTTGCTCAACTGCCACTAATTCGATTTGGGCTTTGTTTAAGGTCGCTTTGGCATTTTCAAACCAAGCTAAAGTATGCAAGCGTGCATCGAAGCCAATGCGTGACCCCGCTGGTAGCGTGTCACATAACCATTCAATTTGTGGCGTGTCTGTCAGGCTTTCGTAGCTGAAAAGTGCAGCATCTACTTGCAGACGAACTTGCACCGTATAACGGCCGTCGGTAAATATTGCGGCTTTATCTTTCAATACGATAGCCATGCCTGCCGAACCGGTAAAGTGGGTTGCCCAGTACAAACGTTCGTTGTGTTCTGGCACATATTCGCCCAGATACTCGTCGGCGCGGGGAATGATAAAAGCATCGAGATTGGCAGAAGATAATTCGCTGCGAATAGCGTCGAGGCGGCTGGCGATAGAATGTGACATATGGGCTCCAAGTGAGACTGGCACGCTGTGCAAGTCGGTAGGCAAAGCTTGCCTAAGGATAAGTAGGTCTATGTTGATTTGAGTTCTAACCAGCTCGGATTATCGCAAGCCTAACGCGCGAGATGCAAGGGGAGCGAATAAAGGATTTTGTATACAATCGTGAATTTGTGTTGACTGTGATGAGCAAGCTAAGTGTTTTACCCTTAATTTATTTGTGTGATTCTTAGCATAAAACCTGAGTAAAACAAAATGTCAGTCATATTTTTTGTAGACTTGTTCCTTACAAATTAGCGACTTAAGTTTTATTCAATCGCTAACATTTGGACCCTATGCTAACATTTGCCATCTCCGCTCGGGGTCAGAGTGGGGCGCATGTATCAGTGGAGTAAGCGATGCAAATACTAACAATAGATGTGGGCGGTACGACAGCCCTGTTCGAACTTCAGCTCGCGGGACATACAGAACAATATAAAATCCCCACAGGCGAAGGTTTTAAAATTGAAGAGTTAAATAATCAAATCGCTGCACTTGAACGCGATTACGATTTACAGCATTACCAATTAGCGATTGGCGTACCAGGACTCGTACAAAATAATCGTTTGGTTGCCTGTAAATCGTTACCCGGACTCAATGGTTTGAGTTTTGACACAGTGAAAACTCAAGGCGAGCTGAAGTTTATTTGCAACGATATGGATGCGGGTATGCAAGCCACGTGCGATGCCAAATATGCCTGTGAGTTGTTGGTCATGTGCGGCACTGGGATAGGGATGTCAATTGCGTTTAATGGGCAAGCCTTTACAGGTGCGACGGGGGTGGCAGGGGAGTTGGGCCATTGCCGCGTGATGACAGAATCAGGCGAATTTAGTTTAGAACAACTCGCCAGTGGCGATTCTGTGCGTAGCCGTAACATCACTACTCAGGATGATTTATACCGTGCGGGCAGTTACCTTGGTATGGGGCTGGCGTGGACCGTTAATTTGTTTAATCCCAATCGGATTTGGCTCGCGGGTAACATGATGAACAGTGTTCCTTACTACAAAGGCTGCCTCGAAAGCTTAAAGCAAATGGCATTGAGCGCGCCCTTAGCTGAGATGAAAATCAACCGCGTCGATGATATGGAAACCTTAGTGTGCCGAGGTTTATCTGTGATGCTCGCAAGGGATTATCCTCGTGCATAAGGATCATAGATGCTGTTAGCTAATGGTTTTGAATTATTAGATTACAGCGGCTCAGTCCTAGCAATTTAAGCAGTATTAGCAGCATAAATAGTGAAATTGATAACAGGACAGGTGATGCCTTTGGCTTATCGTGTCCTGTTTTTTTATGGCTAAAATAGTCAGCAAAGCCTTAATTATCAAAGTAAATATTAGAAATGGCTGAACTGTATTTAATTGCTTTCTTATCAGACCATTACCTTAGTTGATAATATTTTGTTGCATTTTTATTGCGCTTACGTCTATGCTGATTATCTCAATGACAACGTTGTCATTGCGTGTAAAAGGCAAACCAGTTGAAAAACTGGGACGCAAAGCCTCCGGTCTAAGGGTTCGTCTGTACCTATGATAGCGGGGATACCACAGGTTTTTCTTCGTGCAATTGTCTGTCGTGTTGCATGGTCTTAAGAGAGTGTTGTTTCCTGTCTACGCTTTGTTTGCCTTATTGATTCATATAAAAAATTCAATAGGGATATCTCATGTTCAAGACTCAAATTTCAACATCAGCCTTGCTGGTGGCATCGGCGCTGGCATCTACCGTGAGTGCCAGTGCATTTGCCGCAGCGCCCGGCAAACCGACTATAGGTTGGGGTGAAACCAAGTTCGCTATTATCGAAGTTAATCAAGCTGCTACGGCTTACAATCAGTTGGTAACCATTAAAGATGCCGCCGACGTGTCCGTCAGCTGGAACCTTTGGAGTGGCGATGTGGGCAATAAAGCCCAAGTGCTGCTCAACGGTAATGTCGCTTGGGAGGGCCCCTCAGGCACTTCGGGCACCGCTAACTTTAAGGTGAACAAAGGCGGCCGTTATCAGATGCAAGTGCAACTGTGTAACAGCGATGGTTGTACGGCGAGCGATGCCAAAGAAATCCTCGTGGCCGATACCGATGGCAGCCATTTAGTGCCACTCAATGCTCCGCTTAAAGAAAACAATCGTCCATACGTTAACAAGTCGGGCAAAGTGGTCGGCAGTTACTTTGTAGAATGGGGTGTGTACGGCCGTAAGTTCCCAGTCGATAAGATCCCAGCACAGAACTTAACTCATATTTTATATGGCTTTACCCCTATTTGTGGTGGTGATGGCATTAACGATAGTTTGAAAGAAATCGACGGCAGTTTCCAAGCGTTGCAACGTGCCTGTAGTGGCCGTGAAGATTTTAAAGTCGCTATCCACGATCCTTGGGCGGCGGTCCAAATGCCACAGGCGGGCGTGAGTGACTACTCTGATCCCTACAAAGGCAACTTCGGTCAATTGATGGCGCTGAAGCAAGCCCATCCCGATCTAAAGATTTTGCCTTCGGTCGGTGGCTGGACGCTATCTGATCCCTTCTTCTACTTTGGCGATAAAACTAAGCGCGATACCTTTGTCGCATCGGTGAAGGAATTCCTGCAAACGTGGAAGTTCTTTGATGGTGTCGACATTGATTGGGAATATCCAGGTGGTGGCGGTGCGAATCCAAACTTAGGTAATGCCAATGACGGTGAAACCTATGTAATCCTGATGCGTGAACTGCGCGCCATGCTCGACGAGTTAAGTGCTGAGACGGGTCGTACCTATGAACTGACTTCCGCAATTGGTATCGATGCTCAAAAAATGGCAAAGGTCGATTATCAGGCTGCTCAGCAGTACATGGATTACATCTTCTTGATGAGTTACGACTTCAATGGCGGTTGGACGAACACTGAACTCGGTCATCAAACCAATCTTTATGAGGCTAGTTGGGATCCTGATACCCGCTACACCACAGACAAGGGTATTAAAGCTCTGTTAGCTCAAGGTGTTACCCCTGGAAAAATTGTGGTTGGTGCCGCTATGTACGGCCGCGGCTGGACAGGCGTTAATGGCTACTCGGGTAATAACCCATTCACAGGGACAGCGACGGGCAAAGTGAAAGGCACATGGGAAGATGGCGTGGTGGATTATCGCCAGATAGTGAACGAGTACATGGGGAGCGGTTGGACTTACAGCTATGATGAAACGGCCGAGGCGCCATCACTGTTCAAGGCATCTACGGGGGATTTAATCACTTTCGATGATGCTCGTTCCGTTAAAGCCAAGGGCCAATATGTGCTTGCCAATCAGCTAGGTGGTTTATTTGCATGGGAAATTGATGCCGATAACGGCGATATTTTAAATGCGATGCACGAAGGTTTAGGCCATGGCGAAGGAACTACGCCACCGGTGAATAAAGCGCCGATTGCCAATGCGGGTGCGGATGTGAATGTCACAGGTCCCGCCGATGTGGTGCTCAATGGTAGCGGATCGCGGGATCCTGAAAATGAGGCGCTAACGTATCTTTGGACTCAAGTGTCTGGCCCAACGATTGCCATCACAAACGCCGATATGGCGAATGCGGCAATTCAATTGGCTGCAACGCAAACTGATGTTGCCTATAGTTTTAGTCTTAAAGTCACTGATCCAGAAGGGTTATCTGCCACAGATTCAGTGACAGTGACCAATAAGGCGGATACTCCGAACCAAGCTCCCGTGGTGAGTGTAGCTGCCACTGCAACAGTGGAAGCGGGTAAAACTGTTAGCATAGTGGCGAGTGCCTCTGATGCCGACGGTGATGCCTTAACTTACGCTTGGACTGTGCCCGCTGGCGTGTCGGCAACCGGACAAAATAGTGCCACCTTAGTGGTCACTGGGCCTAATGTCACCGAAGCGACCAGCTATGGTTTGAGCGTGCTGGTTTCTGATGGTGCCTTAGATGCGAGCGCATCGACGAATCTCACCGTGACGCCAAAAGTGATCGGTGGTGGTTGTGATGCAACCGATCCTAATGCCGGTAACTATCCTGCTTGGCAAACCAGTGTGGTGTACAACACGGGCGATACTGTGAGCCACAGTCAGTTGGTATGGAAAGCGAAGTACTGGACGCAGGGCAATACGCCATCCCGCACCGCTGATCAATGGCAGCTACTCAGCCAAGTTGATCTCGGTTGGGATGCGGGTGTGGTGTATAACGGCGGTCAAACCACCAGCTATAACGGTCGTGTGTGGAAGGCGAGTTACTGGACTAAAGGTGATGTACCTGGCGTTGCGGCGGTGTGGGTTGATATTGGCGCTGCAAGCTGTCCTTAATCATCCAACATACTAATATTATTTGAGTTATAGAGACAAAAAGCCCTGCGATAATGCAGGGCTTTTTATGACGCGATTAGGCTCATTGCAGACAGATTTAATCAATCTTAAGCAGTTCTACATCAAAAATGAGCACTGAACCACCGCCAATCTTGCCCGTGCTGCTGTTGCCGTAGGCGAGTTCACTCGGGATAAAGAAACGCACTTTATCGCCAACGACCATAAGTTGTACGCCCTCGGTCCAGCCTTTAATCACCCGATTAAGCGGAAATGCGATAGGCTCACCGCGATCAACTGAACTATCAAACACAGTACCGTCGATCAAAGTGCCATGGTAATGCACTGTCACTGTATCGCTGGCTTTAGGATGAACAGTACCATCGCCCTTAGTTAACACTTGATATTGCAAACCCGAAGCTGTGGTGATGACACCTTCTTTGGTTTTGTTTTGCGTTAAAAATTCATTGCCTAAACGGATATTCTCTTGGGCGGCTTTTTGGCCGTTCATCGAGGTAAAGAAGTAAAAAATCACCCCAGCAATCACAGCAACGGCAAGTAACATTTTCATATAAAGAGCACCTTAGTTAATTTTCGCCATATTATCAGTTTTTTAGCTTGAGATGCTATCGGCACTCGCCCGTGTTTTGGGCTTGCTATCTGGTGCTACCAGTTCAAGGCTTTAAAAATCCCCTCAAGACTTTATCCCGCTTTAGATATCGCTTAATCTGTGGGCTTAAGACTCAATAAAAATTCAATAAAAACAGATAAAAACTAGAATTTAGATAATAAACAAGGAAAGTCTATGCTAAACAAAGCGGCAAAACCTTTGGTCAAACTCGTCGACCGATATCTACCCGATCCCTATATTTTCGTCCTTTTACTCACCTTAGTGGTGTTAATTGCAGCTGTGGTCGCAGAACACAAAACTCCGCTGGAAGTCATCAATTACTGGGGCGATGGCTTTTGGACCTTGTTGAGCTTTTCGATGCAGATGCTGTTAGTGCTGGTGGCGGGATTCATGCTGGCAAGCTCACCGCCGATTAAAAAGCTGCTCGATGCGATTGCGGGGTTCGCTAAATCGGCACCGCAAGCCATTATTTTAGTAACCTTGGTCTCACTGGCCGCCAGTTGGGTTAACTGGGGATTCGGGCTAGTGGTGGGCGCGCTATTTGCAAAAGCCTTAGCTCGTAAAGTGCAAGTGGATTATCGGCTGCTGGTCGCCAGCGCCTATTCTGGCTTTGTGGTTTGGCATGGTGGGCTTGCGGGTTCTATCCCGTTAACCATAGCAACGGCGGGGCATTTCTCCGAAGCACAAATTGGCATTATCCCCACCAGTGAAACCATTTTCGCGAGCTTTAACTTATTGTTAGTGGCGATTCTGTTTGTGGTCATGCCCTTAGTGAATCGCTTTATGTTGCCTGAAGGCAAGGACAGCATTTATGTCGACCCAAGCGCCCTTGATGACAAAGGCAGCGAACCAGCAACTTCGGCGCTGGAGCTTAACCCTGCCAATGTGAGCGAGCGTCAGCCTGAAAACCGTCCTGCGGATAAGTTAGAAAATAGCCGCTTACTCGGCTGGAGCGTGGGTGGCGCAGGGCTTGTGTACTTAGGCTATTACTTTTGGGTACAGGGCGGCAGCTTAAACCTTAACTTAGTGAACTTCTTATTCTTGTTTCTCGCCATCCTCTTACATCAAACGCCACGCAGTTTATTAACCAGCTTGAATGAGGCCATTAAGGGCGGCGCAGGGATTGTGATCCAATTCCCTTTCTATGCGGGCATTATGGCGGTGATGGTGCAGTCGGGTTTAGCCCAAAGTATTTCGGAAGGTTTTGTGGCCATAGCCAGTGCCGAGAGCCTGCCATTTTGGAGCTTTATTAGCGCGGGAATTGTAAATATTTTTGTGCCATCGGGAGGGGGTCAATGGGCCGTGCAGGCGCCGATTATGTTACCCGCTGCCGAAGCCTTGGGCGCCGATGTTGCTCGGGTAGCTATGGCCGTAGCTTGGGGTGATGCTTGGACTAACCTTATTCAACCTTTCTGGGCATTGCCCGTGCTGGCAATTGCGGGCTTAAAAGCGCGGGATATTATGGGCTTTTGTTTAATGCAGCTGATGATCACAGGCGTGATTATCAGTATCGCGTTGAGCTGGTTTTAAAGATAATAAACAGTGCAAAACTAAACAGGGTAATTCTATGATTACCCTGTTTTTTAGTTAAGGTTTCAATGATATTAATCGCTTGAACCATTTACTTTTTTTGTTGCTTCATCAGCTGTGATTTGACCAAATAGAGCTGACATCATATAGCTAATACGATTCGCAGCATTACCAAACTTACTCGGGTTCGCAGTATAGGGTACTTGAAACTTAACACTGCCAACTCTTTGGCCATTCTGAAATGCGTTAATTTCAGCGCTTTTTAAATATAATGCCAAGTCCCAAGTCCAATTACCTTCATATTCTAATGTGAGTTTATTTAAATCATGTTTAGAACCATCAGGCTGCACTGTGTAGGTGTAATTATTTGCTTTTAGCCAGGTCTCCATTGTTTCTTGGAAGCCGTCACGTGTTTCTTTATCCTTAATAATGACTATTTCTACATTGTTAGTATTTGTTTCTATTGGTTTTGCTGTATAGCGAGGTGCGGCACAACCCGATAGTATTGCAACACCCAAAACTGCAACTAAAAATTTTTTCATAATTTAACCTTTTGTTTTTGTATTAAAATAAGTTAAAGCGTTTTAGTGACAAACTTTAGATTTTCATAGAATCCATAGCTTGCTAGATAAACATATCTACGGCGCCGGTTTTTATGCCATAACCCAGCACGGCTAAGTTAGCTACAACGGTGAGCCAGAAGACGTTTCTAAATGAGGCTTTAACTGACTTGTGCCTTAATACATTTTGGGCAAACAGGGCGCCGGGCCAACCGCCCATGAGGGCGAGCAGATGCAAAGTGCTTTCTTTAGTGCGCCATTTACCGCGTTTTGCGGCGGATTTATCGATAGCGTAGGCGATAAAGGTTAGCAGGCTCAGTGTGAGGTACATGCCCGCAATGCCGTAGGGCAACATATGTTGCTGGGCCGCGCCGATTAAGCCAGCAAGAAAAATCAGCACTAATAACAGCGGCATAAGGCTTGAACCTGATGCGGCTGTATTGGACTTTTGAGTGCGGCTGTTTTGGGCTCGATTGTTTGTTTGGGCACGATTGTTTGAAGTGCGACTGTTCTGAGCACGACTGCTTTGTGGTCGATTCTTTTGAGCACGATTAGTTTGAGGTGAAGCGCTGTTGCCCGTTTTGGCTGGTTTTGAATTCGTCATTATCTGTTATCAATCTCGTGTCAGTGTTTTAAGCTTGCTTGTGTTCTTGTGATGCCGCGTATTTTTAAACGCGAGGTGGCGCCAAAGTTTCTCCAGCGGTCCTTGCTTGAAATAGCGTAAGTACAGGCTGGCTAACAGTAATTGCACTACTGAATAAACCAGTGCCATGGCCATGTATCCCCATCTGTCTAGACTCAATAGTAATTCTGGAGCTAAGTGTCTAAACACTAACACGCCAACGATGGATTGCAGAATATAGAGACTAAAAGCAAGCTTGCCAACATTTTGCAATGGAGTCAGTCTATTAGGATTGTTCTGGCAAATTTTAACCATAATATGAATGTAAATCAGCGCCATAGGAATAGCGCTTAGCATGATTAACACATCTGAAAACGTGACTAGAATAGGATTGTCCGTAGAGTCTAAACCAGTATCGAGTAGCGATACCGTCACGCTGGCTAGCACTAATTTCAGCAGTTGTGGCTTGCTAAACCCTCGCTCAAAAGTCCCCTGTTGATACAATGCCATGCCAAGCAGCATCAAGCCCGCCGTAAACCACATTATGGTAAAAGGGATCACCAGCGCCATATAACCCACTTGCATCAAATGCAGGAACAGTTGATCAGCATAGCCTGAGGTCCATGCGCTGTATTGCTCTGCAAATAGACCCGATTCTCGAGTGAAAGGTTCATCGCTGCCCGTAAGGCTAATCAGCGTGATGATTACTAAGGCGCTTAAAATAAAAATATTCGCTTTGCGCTTAAGGGCTTCAATACTTAAATCTTTGTAATACAAAGCTAAAAATCCGCTGATCCCATAGGTTAATAAAATATCACCAGGCCAGATAATGATGCCGTGGAGTAAGCCAAACACCATTAGCCATTTCAAACGTGAGCGCAGTAAAGGATAAGCTTCTAGGCCTTTGGCGCTAAATCGCTGATATTGAATAAAAAGCCCGACGCCAAACAAGATGGAAAACAGACTGATAAAGCGCGCCTCGATGAAAAAGTTACTGAACACTTTGATTATGTGATCCGACAGCGGCGGCGTTTCGTGGGGCGCATAGCCAAAAAAAGTAATGCCCATAAAATAGATATTCATAAAAAATATCCCCAACACGGCTAAGCCGCGAATGGCATCGAGATTGGCATTACGCTGTGCAGGAATCGTCATGACGACTGGCTGCGTGGAGTCTGATCTTGACCAAGGGTCTTTAGGTAAGTTTGCTGACACGTTAGCTGAGTTCCTTTCGCTAGTAGACATGTTTCACTTTTCACTGGGATTTGGGAGGGCTAGCCTAGCAGGCGCTAGCCCCCAATGAAATACAGCCAACACAAAAAGTAAAATACAGGAAAGGTAGAAAGTGAACTAGCGCTAACGTAAAAAGTGAAATACAACAATGCAGAAACGGATTGAGAAGACTGTCGAACCATTACTCGCCGATATCTTCGTTCCAGAGTGTGGGATTACTGGCGATAAAGTCCTGCATCAATTGTTTGCACTCGGCATTATCGACCACAGTGACATCCACACCGCGGGATTTTACATAGGCTTCAGGCCCTTGGAAGGTAGCGTTTTCACCGACGATGACTTTTGGTATGCCATAAAGTAATACCGCGCCGCTGCACATATCGCAGGGCGATAGGGTGGAATACAAGGTCGCTCTTTGGTATTCGGCGGCGCTAAATCGGCCGGCATTTTCGAGACAATCCATTTCGGCATGCAGTACTGAACTGCCTTTTTGTACCCGTTTATTGTGGCCGCGCCCGACGATTTTGCCATCGATCACTAATACCGAACCAATGGGGATGCCGCCCTCGGCGAGTCCTTGTTTGGCTTCTTCAATGGCTGCCGCTAAAAATTCATCCATCTTGATATCCTTAAAATATGAGCCTTGAGTATTGAACTCAGCATAGCACTCGTTTGGGAGACAATCTAAATGGTTTTGATTTGTTGCTTCAATAAGTCCCTCAGGCTATCTATAATCGGCAGCGAAGCCATTTCTGGCCGATAAATCAGGCAGATATCGGCGGGGATGGTTTGTTTTAACTTAATAAACTTTACCCTAGGCCAAGGTTGTGAAGCATAACTTTGCGGCACTATGGATACCCTGTTATCGCCAGCGATGATGGCCATCAAGCTATTGGGCTCGACCATTTCCTGTACTAATTGCGGCATAAATCCTGCGGCCTGACAGCTGGCGATAATCAAATCGCTAGAGGCGGAATTGGCACGGCTGAGTAAGGTAAAAGGCTCATCTTTGAGTTCACTCAAGTCGATGCTTTTACGTCTAGCGAAGGGATGCTTACTTGCCAGTGCTAACACCATAGGTTCGCTGGTGATGGTTTCGGCGAGAAGGTGCGGCACATTTAAGGTGTCGGCGTAGCGCACTAGGCCAAAATCGATTTCTTGATGTGCTAAGGCGACTTTTTGAGTTTCAGGTGATAACTCTTGAAATATCAGCTCATTATCAGGGCATTGCTTACGAAAGCTCTTCAGTATGTCACCAAATCCCATCCAAAACAGCGAGCTCATGATGCCAATCCGAATATGGTTTCTATCGAGTCGTCCAAGCTGAGCCACTTGCTCCAATGAGGTATTCACCAGCGCGAATATTTGCTCGCACTTTTCTCTTAACAATTGACCATAGGGCGTGAGCTCTACTTGCCGAGTACTGCGGGTAAACAGCTCAACACCAAGGAGTGATTCTAACTCTTTGATTTGTGCACTCAGCGGAGATTTCGATAGATGCAGTTGCTCGGCAGCAGCGGTAAAGCTTTTCACTTCAGCCACTTGATGAAAATACCGCAGCATCTTCAAGGTGACGAGTTCTGGTGCGTTTATCTTGCTCATCTCAGGCTCACTGCTTTTTAGTTATTGTCCTTTTTATCAGCACAATAGTGCGATTAATCGTGATTATTTGCAACCCTAAGCCCGCTTATACTGAGGGCGTTTACTCTTTCACTCCTTTGCTATGAGGTACCTTGTATGAGCCATGATCCTGTTATTAATGCCCTTGCGACGATTCGAGCCCGTAAACCCAATTTCTCTCCCCGCGCAGCGATGATTTTGGGCTCAGGGCTTGGCGCGTTTGCCGATAATTTAGATAACAAAGTGGTGATCCCCTATGAAGAATTAGACGGCTTTCCCGTGAGTACCGTCGTCGGTCACTCGGGAGAGCTAGTGCTCGGCAGCTTACATGGCGTAGATATAGTGTGCATGAAAGGCCGCGGGCATTTTTACGAGCACCAAAGCATGAAAGTGATGACGACGCCGGTGCGTACTTTCAAACGCTTAGGTTGTGAATTGTTACTGGTGACTAACGCTGCGGGGTCATTACGACCAGAGCGGATCGGCGTGGGTTCATTAGTGATTTTCAGTGATCACATTAACACTATGCCGGGTACGCCTATGACGGGCGCAAACGATGATAGTTACGGTCCACGCTTTTTTAGCCTAGCCAATGCTTATGATAAAGACCTCAGAGCAGAAGCCTTAAGTGTCGCAAAAGCCGCAGGTATTGAAGTGAATCAAGGGGTCTTTGTGTCTTACTCTGGTCCGTGTTTTGAAACCGCGGCTGAAATCCGCATGATGCAAATCATCGGTGGCGATGTGGTGGGAATGTCTGTGGTGCCAGAGGTGATTTCGGCGGCGCATTGTGGTTTGCCCGTCTTGGCTGTGTGTGCCATTACCAATATGGCAGAGGGATTGGGGGATGTGCAGTTATCCCATGAACAAACCTTAACATCCGCTAAGCTTGCCGAAGCTGACTTTATCCGTTTAATTGAGCGTTTTACCGCCAGTCATTTTGCTTAACATCTGGTTTAACTGGGCTGCTATATAGGGTAGTGCTGCGATAAAGGGCTGTTATTTTAAAATCTCGTATTTAACAGGTCGAATTAAGATCTCGTATTTAAGAGCTCATATTTAACAGTTCGGATTTAAAAGTCCGTACTTAAAAATCCTTACTTAAAAGTGAGCGAGCAAGGCGCCGTGCAATTGCGCTAACCGAGTTTTTTAACGAAATACGGCTGAAGGCTAAAAAAGTAAAAGGGAGCTTAGCTCCCTTTTTAGATGCAGACATTAAGCACAGCGCTCGTGTAAAACGCTTATTTCTTTGGTTTTTCTGAAATCCACAACTTGATATGTCCTTTCACCACAACCACACCTTGGGTGTCGTAGGCGGTAACGGGGACGAGCATATCGCCGGGAGTCCATTGTTCTGGCGTCACTTCGGCGATACACAAAATATCGCTGCCGGCTTTAGCGGTATAATCCAAACTCATGCCCTTAGGGATCCAACGTAAATGCTTTGGAATTGAGGCTTCGGCCATCACGCCCATCGCCATTTCTAGGCCGTTACAAATCGCAATCACATGCACAGTTTTTATATGATTATGAACAGCATGGCGTTTTTTAATTAAACAGGCGCAATGATTAAGGCGTAATTCAGTGATCAGTGGTTTGATGGTGCCGAAATAGGGCGCCATGCGTGAAACCATGATTGAAAACAGTTTTTGGCCGAAGGGATAACGGCGAGTCTTATGGTAGAGCGCGAGCACTTTATTTGGTTTTTGTTCTGCAGTGCTAGAAGAGTCTGTCTGGCTCATGGTCATCCTTAATAATGGTGCAAAAGGGTATTGTTATCTTGAGCCTGTTCCAAGTTGGGTTTGGACTGCTCTGGTCGGATGAGTGTAACATTAGGATAACAACAAATACCAGTCGGCTTAATTAAGCAAACTTCATTTCGCGGTTTTTAGTGTAACACCGTATAATTGCGGCCAATTTGCCGTTTAGCGGCAATGGCATATTGATTTAACTACAAGGACTCACAGTGAAATATTTGCTGACGTATTTTAAGGGAATGGCCATGGGCGCTGCCGATGTCGTGCCAGGCGTTTCGGGCGGCACCATAGCGTTTATTACCGGTATTCTCGATACCTTGCTCGACAGTGTAAAACGCATCAATCCTTCCCTTTGGGGTGTGATTAAGTCGCAGGGCATAAAAGGGGCATTTGCCCATATCAATGGTGGCTTTTTAGTGAGTCTGCTGGCGGGGATCCTGACCAGTATTTTTACCTTTGCTAAGCTGATCTCTTGGTTACTGGCGACGCATCCGATCCCGATTTGGTCCTTCTTTTTTGGGCTTATTCTTATCTCTGTCGTGCATATGCTTAAGCAAGTGAGTGGTTTCACTGTGGCACGTTTAGGTTTATTTGCCTTAGGTGTGCTGGCCGCATGGGCGATAACTGTGTTAAATCCGGTCGCGGTAGAAGCCAGTTACATGAATATCTTCTTCGGTGGCGCGATTGCCATTTGCGCCATGGTGTTACCAGGGATCTCTGGCAGTTTTATCTTATTACTACTGGGCTTATATCCCGTGGTTTTAGCGGCGGCTAAAAATATTCAGCTGGATATTTTGGCCTGTTTCGCCGTTGGCGCTGTGATGGGATTACTGACATTCAGTCATCTATTGTCGGCACTGCTGCGTAAGCACCACGATGCCACTATCGTGTTTCTAACCGGATTAATGTTAGGCACCTTAGGTAAAATTTGGCCATGGAAAGAAACTTTGACTTGGCGGACTAACTCCCACGGTGAGCAAGTGCCTTTGCTGGAGCAAAATATTTCGCCGCTTAATTTTGAGCAAGTGACGGGCCAACCTTCGCAACTCGCCTTTGCGATTGTGTGTATGCTGGCAGCGATTGCACTGGTATGGGGTTTAGAGAAAGTGGGTAAAAGGGATTAATCCTTCTATCCCGACTGGATTAGTTTACACAACAAAAAGCAGCGAATATTCGCTGCTTTTTTGTTTTTGATACCCTGAGATAATATTGAATTAAGCTTGATTGGCTTTAATTTCCCGCAGGTAGCGGTAAATAGAATGTACCGAAATCCCTAAACGAGTCGCGGCCACTTGGGCGCTGTCTTTGAGCTCAAAAATACCTAACTCATGCAATTGATTGACGATTTCACGGCTCTTTTGTGAGGGTGAAATCCCAGGGTTGGAGCGCACTTCATGGTTGATACTGTCAATCGTGCTATGCAGCGCTTCATCGATATTGCGGGCAAAAATTTCTGGTGAGCTGGTCACTTCAGTGCTGAAAAGGTTATCCGGCATCATAGTGCGCAGCACAGATTGCAGCGGCGCATCCATGTCGCTGTTAATGCACAGCAAACCTATGGGCTGATTTTTACTGTTGCGGATCACTGTTGTGATCGATCTCAGCGTCTTACCATTGGCGCATTTAGTTAGGTAAGAGTTAGAAATATCCTGACCTGTCTTGAGTTTAAGCAAGGCAAGGTTGGTTATCGGCGCCCCCACTTCTCGGCCAGTGACATGGCCATTGGCAATTTTGACCACAGACGGATGTTTCGCATCTAGGCTGTGCAATACCACTTCTGTGTGCTGACCATACATAGCAGCGATGCCATCGACGATATTTTCGACCGATTTCAGAATATCCAGATCACTTTGCGTTAAATCTTGCAGTTTCACAATTTCAACCTTTGGTTATTAACCCGTCATTATTCAGCGGGTTAAAATCATTATGCCGACATAATATCGATAATAGTGACATCTGTGGATGACATGCCATTGAGGATCATTTTGCCAATGTTTTTAATGGTTTTTTCAACATCGGTTGCAATAATACCTTGGCCGGAGACATTGTGACTACTGAGCGCCATCAAAAATGAGCGCACGGCCGCACTGGAAGACGTGCTGACCTTCATGGCGCAGGAAGCTTTAGCGCCGTCACACACCATGCCCGAGCTGTCACTGATCACGTTTTGAATCGCGAAACAGGATTGTTCGAACGAACCTCCCGCCAAATACACCATGGCCATAGACGCGGCGGCGCTGGTGACTGTATTGCCACAAAATGCCGACAGCGGTGGGTAATGGGACTTGATATAAATCGCCCCGAGATGGCTCATGATCAACGCGCGGGCGAGTTGTTCTTCCGAAACCTTATAGCATTGCGCCGTTAATACCACGGGAATAGTCGCGGCGATGCCTTGGTTGCCACTGCCAAGATTACTCATGGCGGGCAAATTAGCACCGCCCATGCGCGCATCTGAGGCTGCAGCCGTTAACATCACGATTTTATTGAGTAAATCTTCACCAATAATGCCGGCGGCTATGCCGCTTTTCATGGTGCGGCCGACTTCGAGTCCATAGGGATTCGCCATGCCTTCATCGGATAATTTGCCGTTCAGCTCAGAGGCTTCGAGGATGAACTTGATCTCTTCGAAGGGGACTTCTTGGGCGAAGCGATAAATGGACTCGATAGTGATATCGACGCCTTCACAGATGGAACCCGTGGCTTTGGCTTGCGTGCTATCGACGCTGAAGACTGACTCACCGTTGAGGCGCTTTTCGGCAATAAGCGTATGGCCACCACAGATTTTCACTAGGGCTTCGCGGTCGCCTTTTTTTGCGATAACGCAGCAATAAATAAATTCTGCGGTTTCAGTGCGCTCGACGGTGACTTTACCCGCATCGATCAGTGCCTGTGCTTTGGCGACTTGCTCCGGCGTGATCACTGCCAATACTTCTAAGCCCGCATCAGGATTACCGGCAATGGCGCCTGCCGCTGCGGCAATTGCCAGACCGATTTTGCCTGTACCAGGCACAAACACACCCATAGAGTTTTTATAAAGATTGTCAGACACTTGTACCGCAATTGAATCGGGCTCAACACCCAGTAAGGCGCGAGCGACTGCGGCGGCGTAAGCGGCGGCGATGGGCTCAGTGCAGCCTAATGCGGGCTTAACGACTTGTTTGATGATGTTAATATACTGCTGCCATTGGGGTTTCATCAGCTTACAACCTTTTGTTAATACTTAAATTTTCACGTGTGCTATCGCTTCAACTTCCACTTTAACGCCCAGTGGAAGATCCTTCACCGCAAAACAGCTACGCGCTGGGCAGTCGGTTTTAAAATAGGTTTTATACACTTCGTTAAAGGCGGCAAAGTCACTGATCTCAGCAAGATAACAAGTTGTTTTGAGAACCGTTTCTAAGCTACCGCCGCCCGCTTCAAGCACGTATTTGAGATTGTCTAGCGACTGAATCGATTGTGCGGTGATCCCACCGTCAACCACGCCGCCTTTCTCTTTACAAACGGGCAGTTGGCCAGAGGTGAAGATGAGATTGCCATAGCTCGTACCGTGTGAATAAGGGCCAATGGCTGCGGGAGCGCTTTCTGCGTGAATAATGGTTTTCATTGTCTCTCCAACGTGCAAATAAAATTGAATGCCGCGGTCGGCTGATGTGCAACATTATTTGTATTTTTTGCATTTATTGCAATTATTTTTTAATAAATTTCACTTGCCACTGTGATTTGTGCGCTATTTATCCCGTTTTTAGCTAAGTTGTGAGCGTTAACTCTTTGTTCAACAAAAGTTGAGTATAATGGTTGCTGAGTTCGTTTTGTTCAAATATATTTGCACAAAATAATAGCAACAAGGTAAAGGTGAAATAATGGATGCAACAATTACTGCTGCACAGTGGAAAGCAGATACCCGCTTCGATAGTACGGATTGGGGCTGGATAATCATGAGTATCGGTATGGCAATTGGCGCGGGGATAGTTTTCTTGCCTGTTCAGGTCGGTTTAATGGGTCTATGGGTGTTCTTACTGTCAGGCATTATTGGCTATCCGGCCATGTATATGTTCCAGCGGTTATTCATCAATACCTTAGCCGAATCGCCTGAGTGTAAGGATTACCCGAGTGTGATTTCGGGTTACTTAGGTAAAAACTGGGGCATGTTGTTGGGCGGTTTGTACTTCATCATGCTGGTTATTTGGGTGTTTGTGTATTCAACGGCCATTACTAACGACAGTGCTTCTTTTTTACAGAGCTTTGGGGTGACGAAAGACTTGTTGTCACATAATCCCTTCTACGGGTTAGCGCTGATCTGCGGCTTAGTTGCTTTAGCATCCCGCGGCGAAAATCTACTGTTTAAGATCTCCACTTTTATGGTGCTGACTAAGCTGGGCGTTGTGGCTGTGTTAGGGCTATTGATGGTGGACAAGTGGGATATCAATAATATTGGCGCTATTCCGGCAACGGGAGATTGGTTAAAAGATGCGGTCGTTATGCTGCCCTTTACGCTGACATCGATTCTGTTTATTCAAAGCTTAAGCCCTATGGTGATTTCATACCGTTCGCGGGAAAAATCCTTAGCCGTGGCGCGCTTTAAAGCGATGCGCGCCATGAATATTGCCTTTGGTGTCTTGTTTGTCGTGGTGTTCTTTTATGCTGTGTCATTCACGCTCGCTATGGGTCATGAACAAGCGGTGCGTGCATCGGAAGAAAATATCTCAGCCTTAGCCATGGTCGCCCAAGGTATGCAGGGACAAACACTAAAATTACTGAGCCTGACACTGAACATTTTTGCGGTAATGACGGCTTACTTTGGGGTGTATCTTGGTTTCAGGGAAGCTTGCCAAGGGCTAACCATGAATATGCTGCGTCGATATATGCCTGAAGATCGCATCAACAAAAAGCTTGTGGGTTACGGCATCATGATTTTCACGATTCTACTGTCGTGGGGTGCGATTGTATTGAATGCGCCAGTGCTGAGCTTTACGTCGATTTGCAGTCCAATCTTTGGTTTGGTCGGGTGTTTGATCCCTGCTTATTTAGTGTATCAAGTGCCTGCACTGCATAAGTACAAAGGCGCGTCGCTGTACATCATTATCACCACAGGTTTATTGCTGTGTGTATCACCTTTCTTGGCGTTTAGTTAGCAGATTTAAAATGAGGGAAGTTAAGCCTTGATGCATAAAAAAATCGGTATTGAGTTACTCAATACCGATTTTTTGTAGGAAAACTATCTCACACAATCAGCTCAAGCGATGATCTCATGCAATCATCACATGCCATCATCTCAAACAATGGTCAAAGTTTGAATTGTGAGGTGGCGTTTTTCAGTTCATCGGCAAAATCAACTAGCCCTTCGGAGACATTGCGAACCTGCGACAGAATTTGCAATGTCTGTTCGAATGAAGCGTTCATGTTGACGACGTTATCGACTACTTGAGAAGCGACTGAGGCTTGCTCCTCCGTTGCCGAGGCAATGTGGGTGTTCATGCTATTGATACTGACAATTTGCTGCTGAATCGATTTTAATGCACTGCCTGTGTTTTGGGCATTGGTTTCATTTTCTGAAGATTTCGACATGGCCACATTCATGGTATTGACCGAAGAAATGGCCGCCGTTTTAAGGTTTTGCAGCACATGACGAATTTCTGTGGTTGCATCCGCAGTTTTAGAGGCGAGGGCACGGACTTCATCCGCTACCACGGCAAAGCCCCGTCCTTGCTCACCCGCGCGAGCAGCTTCGATGGCAGCGTTCAGTGCCAACAGGTTAGTTTGCTCAGCAATCGAGGTAATCACATTTAAGATAGAGGTGACATTTTCAGTGTCTCTGGCAAGTTCATTAATCGAGTTAGAAGCGGCCTGAATCCCCGTATTTAATTCCTGTGAAATATCGATAGTACGTTGGACGACTGTCATACCTTGCATGGCTTCTTTTTCGGCAATCTGGGCGGCACTGGCGGCTTGGCGCGCATTTTGCGAAATTTCAATGACGGAGTGGCGCATGTCTTCCATTGAAACTTGCACAGCACTGGCATCATGGCTTTGTCTCTGAGTTGCATGCGTCGCATCTTCCATTCGCTGTTTGAGTGAGTGCGAGCTTGCAAGCAAGGGATCGGTAACATTCACTACCCTGCGAATCGAATCACCGAGTAACCCAAGGAATCGATTGAAGTTACTCGATACTTGGCCGAGTTCATCACTACCAGACACGTTAAGTTTATGGCTAAGATCACCCTTACCATCGGCGAGCTCACTCAATGACTGGGCAACATTACGGGCAGAAGAGCTAATGGCGCGTGCAATGGCGATAGTGACAATAAACATCAAGATCAGCAAAGCGATACCGATGGAGAGGGTAAGCCATAAACTTTGCTCCGATCTGTCGCCTGCTTCTTTTATTGATTGTTTAAATTCGAGTACTTTTTCTTGTTTGTAGTTTTGTATTTCATTGAGTACGGCTTCATAGGCTTGGGATTTTTCTTGACTGATTTGGCCAATATTTGCCATATCAATCGTACCTGCCAGCATGCCTTTAGCCAGCTTAATTGTCATATCGTTATAACGGGTTAATTTAGCCGATAGATTGTTGAGTTGATTGGCTTGTGAGGGATCGACGTTGTCTAACTGTTGGAGGTTTTTGCGTAAAGATTCGTACATAGTACCTGCACTGGTTAACAGATCTTCGTCGGCAAAAGAAACGGATTGAGTATAAAGCTCATCGAGTCGTTGGATAAAAAACACGTTTTGATTGGCGAGTTCAACCCTTTGGTAAACTTGCTGCTCCATATAGTTAAGAGTGGTGCGATTTTTATTTATGGAGATAACACTAATGCTTAAGTTTAAAGCGAAAATGATGACTGCTAAAATAAATATCGCGATAACTTTTTTAAAAATTGAAATGTTATTAAAGAAATTCATCCCTTGCCCCCAAGTTGTGCCGAGCTAAAGCCCGGCACTCCAATCTAAAACTCGGCAATAACTTTTACCGAATCATTGGCCTCACTACTATCAATATAGCCAATAATATTAGGGTTAGATGCAACTAATTTTATCATCTCCGCCCCACTACTGACCTCCTTGGGTGGCGTTCCTTTGCCTGTAAACACTTTCTGTGACCAATATGACTTAAGTTGGCTGGATGACTTGCCCAATACTTTAGTGTCAAATGTCTCCCTTAAGGGCATAGCGCTGTCAAGATTGACCGGTACTGCTTGGGATCCTCCTGGGAAGGTCTTTGTTTTTCCTAAAAAAATATTCTCGATTGATTTTTGATCTATTGTATCCGTATTACTGGGATTCACTATGACAACTACGCCAGCAAATAATGGCATTGAGAGTAAACTGAGTAGGATTGAGCAAAGTAATTTTTTCATATCTCTCTCCTAAAATACTAAATCAATACCAAGACTGATGGATTTCGAATCCCCTGCGATTTTCAAGCCTGGGCCACCGTCATCTTTAACATCATCATATTGAATTTTAAAGGCTGCCGAGGGGTGGAAATCCCAACGTATTCCTACTGAACTCGTATGGTGCACTTCGAGATTTTTACCTTCATTGAAGTCCGAATAGGAAATGTATGGCATCACTGAATCGATACGGTAGCCGAAAGTGAGCAAGTAAGTATCTAGATTGCTACCATCGAGATCTAAGCGGTTCAGCTCTGATAGAAAGAGGAAGTTCTCATAATCTATGTTAACTGACAGGCCATAAAATTTGCCTGAACGTTGGGTGCTGCCATTCCATTCCTGCTGAATTCCACCAATATAACGTTCATTCGTGTATTGCATATGTGTAAGGCGAATATCTAACCAATCTTTATTGAATTGGACAACAATACCGCCTATGTCCTTCCACACTTCTCGGGTATTTTCGAGGAAGAAAAAGTCAGATAACAGTTTATTGGGTTCACTATCTTCGCTACCGTAATAGACTTGCCCTGACATGGTCCAGTCGCCAATTAAATAGTTATATAGCGCGCTGACACCTGTGTAGTTAAATATTTGCCATGTGTAGTTATCTGCGGGTGGACGTATCCAAGGATAGGCATATCCAACATCAAAAAAATCACTGTAATAGTAGAGAGGTAAGCGTTTTTTACCGCCTTGTACTGTCCAATGATCATTGATCTCGTAGGATAAATAAGCCCATTCAAAACTTGCTGAAAAATCATCGGCACCGCGTGAGACGACCTGTGCAGTGGCTGTTAATCCTTCAAGTAAATCCGCTGAAAATTGGATTCCAAATAAGGTATCCGGTTTAAAGCTAATATCTTCATCGTAGGCACCAACGAGTGGATAGTCGGCGAGAAAGGTGGGACCTAAATCAAACTCAGCAACGCCAGAACCTTCGAGAACTTGACCCGCGACAACTGAGGCAAAACCTGAAATGTTCACTTCTGCATACGCGGTGGTGCTGAGCAAGAGTGAGCAAAGACCTAATGAAAACTTATGTTTCATAAAAAAGCCCTTTAAAGTGAGGTATATTCGTTTTTAAGCCTAGAACAGGTGTGAACATACGCAAACTTTTATGGAACATTTTTGCAACACAGTGGTCTAACTCTCATTTCGAACGCTGAGTTTGGAATTTATGTTGTGATTATTGAGTTGAAAGTGAGTTGAAAGCGCTAGATGTGCCAAATATCTAGACCTGAATTCGGGCAAGTTTAGAGGCCGCAATTTTAGTACACACTTAAATTGCAGATTTAAGCGTATAAATTTTAGTCACTAAATTCGAATTCTGTTTCATTTTTGCAGATGAAAATGTTGTAAAGCATATTTTGTAAATAATAGTTCGGCCAAGAGAATAACTCATTTTATTAAATGAGAACTCTGCACGTTTGCACGATAAATAACTAGGAATTATCTCCCTCATAAATATTAACTTCGACTAATGTTGATATTTTTTTGCGGTGTGATTATAAATGAAATACGAGTGATACTTGTTTTAGTCGGCTTGAATTTGTTCAGTTTATATAATCCTCTTAATTTTTCATCGTCTTAGTCTTCTAAAATTGCTCTTCTAAGAAAAGTCGACATTTATCCCATTTTCACGAGTATGCCGCGCTGCGGCATATTTTACTGCGTCTTTTTCTCCGATTTACGGTCTTTGTACTGTATGGTGAGCAGCCTAAATTGGGTTTGATTGCTGCATAGGGTCATAGAACCTATAATCTTGCTCTGTGATGTTGAGTTCTCTTCTTTCTAACATGATCCAATAAAAGGAATGTCATAATGCAAAGACGCAATTTTTTAAAAAGTGCGGCTATTTTGTCGACTGCGGGTTTTATCACGCCGGTACTGGCATCTTCCTCTAAATCGAGTGTCGTTGAACCTAGCGCAAGCGATGGACGTCGCCGTTTTATCTTAACAAACGCTTACCATCTTGTTGCTCCTGAAGGCTCTGAGGGCGTGGTTAAGTTGTGGATCCCTTTGCCTGAAGACACGCAATTCCAACGGGTTAGTAAGCTGAATTTCACCGGCAGTTTTAAAGATGCCTATATCAGCTCAAACAACAGTTATGGCGCTAAAACGCTGTTTGCGACTTGGCCAGATGCCAAAGACAGCATGACAATGACCGTTGAGTTAGACATTGAAACCTTAGATTGGGAACCGCTTAAAAGCGGCGCTTTGACTCACTATCGCACACCAACACAGATCCACTATCCTGCAGATGTAGAACGTTATTTACTGCCGACTAAACATATGCCAATTAACGGTATTGTGAAGCAAACGGCGGATAAAATTGTGGGTAGCGAAACTGAACCACTGAAACAAGCGCGACTGATATACCTTTGGGTTAGCGCCAATATGTTCCGCGACAATAGTGTGATTGGCTGTGGTACAGGTGATGTGGCCAGCATTTTAGAAAGTGGCAAGTTAGGCGGTAAGTGTACCGACATTAACTCGGTATTTGTGGCGCTAATGCGCGCTGTGGGTATCCCTGCCCGTGAAATGTTTGGTATTCGCTTAGGTCAGGCGATCAAGATGGGTCATTATTCTAAAAAGGCCTTTGGTAGCGCCGATGACAAAGCGGCTGCCGATGTCAGTGGCGGTCAACATTGCCGCGCTATGTTCTATTTAGCGGGTTATGGTTGGTTGCCAGCCGATCCTGCCGATGTGACTAAAATGCGCTTAACGGAGAAAAAAGAACACAGCGATCCTGCGGTTCAGGCAGTGAATGATTACCTCTTTGGTAACTGGGAAATGAACTGGGTTGGCTTTAACTATGGCCGCGACTTTGATTTATTCCCTGAAGCCGAGCAGACACCACTGAATAACTTTGGTTATCCCTATGCGGAAGTCGATGGCGATCCTGTGAATTATTATGAACCAAAAGTGTTTGCCTATGACTACCAGTCAACCGAACAACGCTAAGGGACTCTTAGCGACGATGGCCGCCGCAGTGGTTGCTGCGGTTGCATCAAGCCTATGCTGTATTGCCCCGCTTATTTATCTGGTGTTCGGGGTGTCGGCCGCGAGCCTGTCTGGGATTGAGCAGCTGAGCTGGCTGCAAGTGCCCATGTTGATACTGTCGACTGGGCTTATCCTGATGGGATTTTGGCGGCTCTATTTTGCTAAAAAACTATTGTGTACTGCGACGTTGAGTCGTACTCAGATGGTGTGGCTGTACTGGTTAACTGTACCTGTCGTGCTGGCATTTCAGTTATATCCTTTTGTATTACCTTGGTTATTAGAGGTGTTCGAATGAAGTTAGTGTTATTTTTTGCCTTTAGCCTGTGTTCAGCGTCGAGCTGGGCGGCAAACGTGCTGGTTACCTTAGATGTTAAGGGCATGACTTGTCCGCTGTGTGTCACTGTCGTGAATAAAGCCCTGCGTAAAACCGATGGGGTGATTAAGGCCAAGGCTTCGTTGAAAACCGAGCAAGCAATCGTGACTGTGCCAGAGGATTTTAATCTGGATAATTTGCTCAGGGCCGTTGATGAAACCGGTTATAAGGGCAGTATTAACAAGATAGAGAAACAAGCTTAAGCGTCTTAGAACAGTTACTGGTAACGCATTTTAGCAACTCGTTTTTAGCCACTTTCTATTAGCCAGTTTTTAGCAAAAGAGTTAGCCAAAAAATATTAAATATCAGCCTAAGTTCAAATGCTTAGGCTTATTTATTACCGAATGAATCACTCGCCACGTCATCAGTCTATCTTCCACACCCGCTTACACTTCTCTCAATACTCAATACACCTCATTTCGCCTAACGCCTAGGCATTCCATTGCTTGGTTAGCTGTAATACACCTCAGGATCGACTCTGCGTTGCCTCTGTTCATTTTTCTCTGAAGACTCCTTTATCAGATCCATTTTTTGCGCTTGCAGTAACTCTAGCTGCTTGGCTTTTTCTTCATCAGACAGGCTTTCATCGTTGGCAATTTTTTCCATTTCAGCCTCTAGCTGCTTCAGTTTTTCCCTATCGATACCTGTACGCTTATCGAGGATCGTCTGCATGGCTTCAGCCAATTTGTCGGTGCTTTTATCTGACTCAGGGTTGCCAGCAATGGCTTGCACATTACCCGTATAGCCTTGTTTGGCGTTAGTTGCGAGATGGCTATAAGTATCGGCTGTCGCGACAGGCGTAGAAAAGGAGAGGGTTACAGTATCTAGGCTTGCTGCGGGACTCGATGCCGCCATCAAAGTGGGATCATTGGCTTGGCTACTCTGACTCGACTTGAGTTGCGTGAGTGCCAAATTAGCATAGGGATTGGTATAGCTGTTGGGGTTGATTGTGCTCATGTCCGATTCCTTTTGGTATGGCCCAGTGGTTGCGATTGAGTCCCTTGGTCACCTTTGGCTTTAATGCTGTGCGGTTAAATGGTGCTACTGGGCGTTTAACTCAATTTAATGATGCTCGGTATTTTATTAAGCAAGTTAGAGGCCAACTCAGGCTTATGTGGGGTTTATGTGTGGTTCATTCGTGATTGATTCATCAGAAGTCACGCTTGAACAAGACTTTTAAAAAATATTTATACAAAAACTTGATCCTTGTACAACTATGGTCCGTAATTAAAGACATAGTGATACAAGGAGTCGACTTATGTACAAGTTTAACCCGCAGCGAATTCAGATTGGGATCAGTGCTTGCTTATTAGGGGAGAAGGTTCGTTTTGATGGCGGACATAAAAATTCTACCTATTGTAATCAAGAGATTAAGCAATTTTTCGATTATGTGCCTATCTGTCCAGAAATGGCGATTGGCCTAGGTGCACCCCGTAAAAGTATCCGTTTAGTCCGTGATGGTGAAACCATCTTAGTGCAGAGCGGTGACGGTAGCTTAGATGTGACCGATAAGCTTAATGAATACAGCGAAAACAAGGTTGAAGAGCTTGATTTCCTCGGTGGATACTTGCTTTGCGCTAAGTCGCCAACCTGCGGCATGGAGCGGGTGACAGAGTATAAAATTGGCACTAACAATGGCTCTAAGTCGGGGATTGGTGTATTCGCCCGTAAGTTGATGGAACGATATCCACTATTGCCCGTGGAAGAAGAAGGCCGCTTGCATGACATGGTGCTGCGGGAGAACTTTTTCACCCGCGTTTATGCCTATCACGATTGGCATCTGATGAAGCATGAAGGGCTGACTAAGCATAAGTTAGTGAAGTTTCATTCCCGCTATAAATATCTGTTAATGGCGCATAGCCCTACATGGTATCGCGAGCTTGGGCCGATAGTGGCCAATATTGAGGATCTTGAACAAAGCGCAACCCGCTACTTTGAAGGCTTTATGACGGCGCTGAAAATCAATGCGACCCGTAAAAATCATACCAGTACGCTGCAGCATATTCAGGGCTACTTTAAAAAGCATTTGAGCAAAGAGCAAAAGACAGAACTGTCTGAAGCGATTATGAAATATCGCGAAGGTTTATTGCCTCTGTTAGTGCCTATCACGCTCATAAATCATTATCTGCGGGAATTCCCAACGCCTTACATTGAAGAGCAAGTGTATTTGAATCCCCATCCTGAGGCGTTAAAGCTGCGCTATGCCTATTAGCATTGGCTTTGTTGTACTGAGTAGTTTTTAGCTTTGAATTTAGTGAGTTATTACTGATATATGAAACAAGATACCCAGTCCATAACCAACGATGAGCCCAATGATGGAGTATTACTCCCCATTGGTGAAGTGTCGGCCTTAACGGGCGTGAATGCCGTGACCTTAAGGGCATGGCAGCGCCGTTTTGGTTTAGTGATCCCTGCGCGCACGCCCAAGGGACACAGATTATATACGAGTGAAAATATTCAAGAAATCCATGAGATTAATACATGGTTAGCTAAAGGTGTTGCGATCAGTAAAGTTAAACCTTTGCTGATGAGTGCCGCCAAATCCTTGTCTATTGAAATGGTAGAAACTCAAGTTGTCGATCTGTGGGGGGAGCAAATTACTGCGCTGAATGCAGCATTGTTCGACTTCAATCAGCATAAATTGCAGCAGATATTAGACGATGCATTTGGCTTATATCCGTTTCAATTAGTGAAAGAAAAGTTACTGCAACCTTGGCTTAATCAACTCGATGACTTAGTGGATGAGCGGCTCGATGCCGAATTGATTGTCGCTTGGTTAAAAAGCGAATTACTCAGCCGAGTGGGTGGGCGTTATGCCTTTACCGGACAGGCCATTGCGGCGCGAATGGCTGTGGTGCAGTTATCCCGCGGCGCTGCCACGCAGCCTAACTCTACCCGAACTAAAAGCCTGTTTTCTTTGCTCCTATCGCTCGAGTTAGCGTCGCTTCGAGTATCGGTTATCGACCTTGGCGAGCAGGCCATAGGTAGTTTACCGCTGCTGCAGGGCAGGCTTAACGTCGATGCACTTTTGCTGATCCCTGATCCAAATCATTCGGGGTCTGAGCAGACTGAAATGCTCACTGTATTGGCACAAATGAGTTTCCCCTGCCGATTTGTTGGCCCCTTTGTACCGACGTTGACTTCCTTATCGGCTTTCTGGGCGCCTTCGATGACTGACTTTATTGGACAAATGCCGTCTCGCTCCGTGGGTAAGGTCAACAGAAGTCACAAAGGCAAAGGGAAAAGCGAGCAGGGCAATAGTGGAGAAAACAATGACATCAGTTAACGATTCAATGCCAGTAGATTCAATGCGAATAGAAGTGCAGGGCAATAATGCACTCATGTGGTTTCGCCAAGATTTACGCCTTGCCGATAATCAGGCGCTAAGTGCAGCCTGTGATTGGGCGCGGGAGAATGGCGTGGCACTTAAGGCGATTTATATCGCTACGCCAACCCAGTGGCAAAGCCATGATGTGGCGCCCATTCAGTTAGATTTTATCGAACGTCACATTAATTTACTTGCCCAAGGGCTGGCGAGTTTGGGGATTGCATTTGAATTAATTCAGTTAGATACCTTTGCCGATGTGCCAGCGTTTATCCGCAATTACTGCCAGCAGCAGGGTATTAGCCGCGTGTTTGCCGGCAGTGAGCCTGAGATTAACGAGCAACAGCGCGACCAAGCCTGTATTCAGGCGGGTATTCCTCTGGTGCTAACCGATGAGCATTGTTTGCTTAAGCCGGGCACAGTGCTGAATTTGTCCGGCGACATGTATAAGGTTTTCACTCCTTTTAGCCGTAAGTGGCGAGAAATTGCCGCCCGTCATGCCATTTTGCCGCTTCCAGTTCCGGCGCCGCTTGGACCTGTGTTGACCGAGGCAAAGCCGCATTTGTTTAACAATGTCACTAAAGTATCGAGTGAACTTTGGGCGGCGGGAGAAGGGCAGGCAAAGCGTATACTTTCTGCATTTATTCAGCAGAAAGTGCAGGATTATAAGCAAGATAGGGATTTCCCTGCCATCGATGGTACCAGTTCAATTTCACCCTATTTAGCCATTGGCGTCGTTAGCCCAAGACAATGCGTTGCCGCGTTGCTGCATGACTTCCCCGAGGTGATTGTCGACGATACTAGCCCAGCTCGTACTTGGTTAAATGAGCTTACTTGGCGTGAGTTTTATCGTCATTTGCTGGTGGCATTTCCTGACTTATCTAAAAATCATAATTTCAATCGACAAGCCGACCATGTGCAGTGGCGTAACAATCAGCAGGAGTTTGCCGCTTGGTGTGAAGGTCGTACTGGCTATCCGATTGTGGATGCGGCTATGCGCCAGCTCAATCAAACGGGTTGGATGCATAACCGTTTGCGTATGGTGGTGGCGAGTTTCCTAACTAAACATCTACTGATTGATTGGCGTTGGGGCGAGCGTTATTTCCGTCAAAAGCTCATCGATGGTGACTTGGCCGCGAATAATGGCGGCTGGCAGTGGTCAGCAGGGTGTGGCTGTGATGCCCAGCCTTATTTTCGCATTTTTAATCCTATGAGCCAGAGTGAAAAGTTTGATCCAGATGGCAGCTTCATCCGTAAGTACTTACCAGAGCTCGCATCTTGGGGAATTAAGCAATTACATCAACCCAGTACAGCGCAGACACCGTCCTTGTTTGACCAGCCGTTATTCACTAAAACGGCTTATCCGAGTGCGATTGTCGAGCACAGTGCAGCAAGAGCAAGGGCGTTAACCGTACTCGGCGTATTGAAAAAGGCCGCGGCCCAATAAATAGGATCAGGAGCAATAACCAGATGACAAACCAAGCGACGACTGAGACTAATACGCTTGTTGATGATTTTATTCAGCTTTATCAAGCCTTGAATAAAGATAACTTGCACCTGTTGGGTCAAGTTTACGACGACAGTATTAGCTTTACCGATCCTATGCATCAAATCACAGGGCTAGAGTCGTTAACTCAGTACTTCGCGAAGTTATATAAGAATGTTAAGCATATTCAGTTTGAGATCAAAGAAGTACAGCAGGATGCGAATCAAGCCGCGCTGTTTTGGCAGATGGAATATAGCCACCCTAAGTTGAATAAAGGCGGACTTATCCATGTTGATGGCATGAGCCAACTTAAATTCAACGACAAGATTTATTTTCACAGGGATTACTTCGACTTAGGGCAAATGTTGTACGAGCATTTGCCTTGCATGGGCGGGCTTATCCGCTTGCTTAAAGACAGGGCGGCTAAGTGATGGACGTTGTTAAGCCATTGAAAATTAATACCGTGCTTATTACAGGTGCAAGCTCAGGCATTGGGCTGCAACTGGCACAGGATTATTTAGCCTTAGGTTGGCACGTCATTGCCTGTGGCCGCTCCCAAGAAAGATTAGATGCGTTAGCCTTGAATGAACTCGTAGGTGCCACCTTGTTAATTTTTGATATATCCCAGCGCGACCAAGTTCAACAAGCTGGCCACGATTTAGCCGAGCTGTTGGCGAAAACCGATTGTCAGCTCGATTTGGTGGTTTTAAACGCGGGCAGTTGTGAGTATATAGACGATGCTAAGGCCTTCGATGATGTGTTATTCGAGCGCGTCGTCCATACCAATTTAATTGCGATGGGATATTGTCTCAGCGCATTTTTACCTTTAATGCCAAGGGGGTCACGTATTGGCTTAATGAGTTCCAGCGCTATTTATTTACCTTTCCCTCGCGCTGAAGCCTACGGCGCCTCTAAAGCTGGCGTGCAGTATCTCGCCTCGAGTCTCTCGCTTGATCTTGCTAAGAATGACATAGGTGTGAGCTTGATTTGCCCTGGTTTTGTTGCGACGCCACTGACCGCAAAAAATGATTTTTCTATGCCAATGCAAGTGAGTGTGCAAACCGCTTCTAAGGCAATCCGCAATGGGCTTAAAGGTGGCAAGCGCGAGATCCATTTTCCGCGACGCTTTACTTATCTATTGAAATTGATGTCGTTTCTACCTGCCTTTGTGTGGCAAAAAATGATTGCAAACGATACTCAAGCCAAGCCGCTTAAGGACAAGAGTTTATGAAAAATATCGCCATCGTCGGCACCGGCATTTCTGGATTAACCTGTGGCCATCTATTAAGCGAGTCGCACAAGGTCACAGTGTTTGAGGCCAATGACTATATCGGCGGCCATACGGCGACAGTCGATGTGGAGCACCAAGGCCAAACCTACGCTATAGACACTGGTTTTATCGTGTTTAATGACAGAACCTATCCAAGATTTGAGCGTTTATTGGCTCGCCTTAACGTCACCATATTACCGACTGAGATGAGTTTCAGCGTCCAAAATGCGCTGACAGGGCTTGAATATAACGGCCACAATTTAGGCAGTTTGTTTGCCCAAAAGCGTAACCTGCTGAATCCGCGCTTTTGGGCCTTTTTAAAAGAAATTCTACGCTTCAATAAAGGCTGTAAGACACTCTATCAAAAGGATATTTATCCTGAAGGCAACTTAGGTGATTATTTAGACAGTGAAAAATTTTCGCGCTTTTTTGCCGAGCACTATATTTTGCCCATGGGCGCGGCAATTTGGTCTTCGAGCATAGAAGATATGCGTGCGTTTTCGTTGAAGTTTTTTATTCGTTTCTTCCAGCACCATGGTTTATTAAATGTCAGTGATAGGCCTCAGTGGTATGTGCTAAAGGGCGGCTCGCGGAGCTATATTCCTGATCTTATTGCGCCCTTTAAAGACAATATTCGCCTTAACTCCCCCGTGACAGGTATTGAACGTCATGGCAATGGGGTGAAGCTAGAGGTTAACGGTGAATGGTTGGAGTTTGACGAGGTGATTTTGGCCTGTCATAGCGACCAAGCACTGCGGATGTTAAACGATCCCACGCCCACAGAACTCGCCATTTTAGGCGATCTCAGCTACCAGAATAACGATGTGGTGCTGCACATGGATACGCGCATCTTGCCTAAGCGAAAAGCGGCCTGGGCGAGTTGGAACTATCGGTTAGATGGCAATCTAAAACGCCCAGCGTCAGTGACTTACAACATGAACATACTGCAGCAGTTGCCAGCCAATGCTCCGACGTTTTGTGTCACTTTGAATCAGTCAGAGTTGATTGATGAGGCGAAAGTGATACGCCGCTTCAATTATGCCCACCCAGTGTTTAACGAAGCCAGTCTTAAGGCCCAGGGCCGCCGTGAGGAAATATCCGGTCAAAATCATACCCATTTTGCTGGAGCCTATTGGCACAATGGTTTCCATGAAGATGGCGTTCGCAGTGCACTGGATGTGTGCGCCCATTTTGGTGTCAGCCTATGACCGATGTAAATGTGACAAGCTTAAATATGACAGAGCTCAATAGCGGCATTTATTACGGCACTGTATCTCACAGCCGTTTTACGCCGATTAAACACAGCTTTAGTTATACCATGGCGCTGCTGGCGATTGACTTAGATGAAGTTGATAGGATCAGTGCCATGGGGCGAATTTTTGCCAGTCAGCGCCGCGCTTTACTGAGATTTAATCCGAAAGACTATTTAACTTCTTTTACGACTAAATCCAATAACAGCGGTGAAGTGGCAGTTGCCGATCCAAGCGCCGCGGCGCTTAAGAGTCGAGTATTGGCGCAAGTAGCGGAGTTAGGTGCTGATAAGCTGTGCGACCGAGTTATGTTTGTGGGTCAGATCCGTCATTTTGGTGTGTATTTCAGCCCAGTGAATTTCTATTTTTGTTATCAAGATCAAACGCCTTTATACATGTTGGCCGAAGTGAGTAACACGCCTTGGGATCAACGCCATTGCTATTTAGTGGATGTAGCTGCGCCCAAACCTTCTGACAAAGTGTTTCATGTTTCCCCTTTTATGACCCTAGATATGCGTTATCTCTGGCATGTGTCTGCGCCGAGGGAAGACTTAAATATTGGTATTGAAAACAAGTCGATGCAGGAAAATGGCAAAAAATTGTTTAATGCCAATCTTGTGATGAAACGTCAACCGATCACGGCGGCCAATTTACGGACGCTGTTGTTTCGCTTTCCTTTTATGACTCTCAAGATCTTCTTCGGGATTTATTGGCAAGCGCTGAAACTCTTCTTCAAACGTGTGCCCTTTGTGCCGCATCCAGCTCAGATGGAGAAATAATATGGAAAATACGGCTTCGCAAACCTCAGTCGCCACAGGAAAACTACCCGACAGTATTGCGCGTAAAGTCTTGCTTAAGGCGTTGGAAAGTCTGCCCCACGGCTGCTTGACCTTAGTTGAGGGCGATAAGAGCTATCGTTTTGGTGAAAGTCATACCGATTTACATGCCACGCTTGTGGTTAAACACCCCAGTTTTTATCGTCAAATCATGCTTTCAGGTTCCATTGGTGCCGGTGAAGCTTATATTCAAGGCCATTGGACGAGTCCAGATCTCACTAAAGTGGTGCAACTGTTTGCCCGTAATTTAGCCTTGCTCGATAGGATTGAAGCTAAGTTTTCTTGGTTAACGGGCACGATAAACCGTGTTAAGCATGTGCTGAATCGCAATTCTCAAGAGGGCTCGAAGCGTAATATTCTCGCCCATTACGATTTGGGAAATGCCATGTACGAGCAGTTTCTCGACCGTGAAATGTTGTACTCGAGTGCGCTTTATCCCCATGAGGAAGCCAGCTTGCAGGAAGCTCAGCTGTTTAAGTTGATGACTATCTGCGAACGACTCGATTTACAGCCAGGTCAAACCTTGCTTGAGATTGGTACTGGCTGGGGGGCACTGGCTATTTATGCGGCCAAGCATTATGGCGTGCACGTGACGACGACGACGATCTCAGATGCGCAATACGCCTATGCCAAAGCGCGCGTTGAACGCGAAGGACTGAGCGATAAAGTGACACTGCTGACCGAGGATTATCGCAATCTGACGGGGGAATACGACAGGGTTGTTTCTATCGAGATGATTGAAGCGGTAGGGCATGAATATTTACCGGGTTTCTTTAAAAAGCTGGAATCACTGTTAAAACCCCATGGGCGCATGCTGCTACAGGCGATAACGATTGCCGATCAACGTTACGACAGCTATCGCAAAAGTGTGGATTTTATTCAGCGCTATATTTTCCCCGGTGGCTGTTTACCTTCTGTCAGTCAAATGGTCGGTCATATTGCCAAACAGACGGATATGGTGGTCTGGTCGCTCAATGATATGGGGCTCGATTACGCTAAAACGCTGAGGCATTGGCATGAGAATTTCGATCATGCCGTGGGTGAAATCCAAACCTTAGGTTATGGCGAAGACTTTATCCGTATGTGGAAATTCTACCTAAGTTATTGTGAAGGTGGATTTTTAGAACGCACCACAAGCACAGTGCATTTAGTTGCCGTACGTCCGGACTATCGCGTTCTAGGCAATAGTCAGCCTAGCCTGGCTGTTCCTGCGACAATCCGGTTAGATTAGCCGTTGAGAGTAGTTCATTTAGATGCATCCGTTTAAATGAAATTGTCGCTGTAGTTGTAGCAAGATAAAAGTGAGGCAAAGATGAAGTCAATGTTAGCTAACTCTCGGCATCTGCCTAAACATCAGGGTTTTATTCTCTATAACGCCCTGAGTTTTCAGGCTGTGTGGTGGTCGAGTGTGCTTTGGCTTAACTTGTCAGTGCTGCTAACTATACCTTTGTTATTGTTTCACTTTATCCTGTTGTCCTCGTCGGGTAAGCGCCAGTATCGCCAAGTCGATTTACGATTAATGCTCAAGGTTGCCGCCCTAGGGATTGGCATTGACGCTGTGCTGTCGGTTTTAGGCCTGTTTGAGTTTGCTGCCTTCCCTTGGTGGCTTGGCTGTTTATGGCTGCACTTTGGCTTGAGTTTGAATCATAGCTTGGCGTTTATGCGACCCTTACCGCTGATATTGCAGGCGTTACTCGGAGGAATATTTGGCACGTTAAGCTATGTCGCGGGTGCGCAGTTTAATGCGGTGACTTTGCCCTACGGCAATGTCATTTCTGCTGTGGTGTTATTTTTTGTTTGGCTAGTCTTGTTGCCATTTTTAATCCAACTTGCTAATCCTTATGGATTTAATCGAAGCACTAAGGCTCGCTCTTTTACTGTGTTTGGGCGTTAATTATTGAAATCTAGGAATTGAAGTCCGGTTAAGTCATTTTTTAGTCAATACCTGTTGTAAGACATCATCCAGTCAAAGGGAAGCCTATGTCGTCAGTTCGTAATCGCAGCTCAAATCTTGGTTTTTCATTTTTGAATTCAAGCTACTTAAGTTTATTTGCGCTCGGTTTGTTGATTGCACCTTTAAAACCATTAGAGGCGAAAACATCTAACTTTGAAAACATTACTATCGAGCTGAATGATGCCGCAGATGTGACGCAGACTTTTCAGGAAGTAGGGCGCGGAGAAATGGATTGGCTGTGGTTTAGTTTGTATAAAGCGAGACTGATGACGGTAAATGGCCGTTATCAACAGGGGCAATATCCTTTGCTGCTAGATATTGAATATTATCGAGATATAGAGTCTGAAGATCTGTTAGAAGCGACAAAGGATCAATGGCAGCATCTAAAGTTTGCCGAAAAGGATATCCAGCGTTGGTTGAGTTTATTAACCGCCACTTGGCCAGATGTGAAGCAGGGCGACCATTTAAGTTTTAAGGTTATGGATGGGCAAACGAGTCAGTTTTTCTTTAATCATCAATCACTAGACATTATCCACGATGCTAATTTTGCTGAGGCATTTTTAGCGATTTGGTTATCGAAAGACACTAGCCGTCCGAATTTACGGGCGCAATTACTCGGAGAAAAACCATGCGATTGTTAACACGACTTATCGGTCAAAACTTATTGCTAGGCCTAATAATGATTGGGCTGCTATCGAGTTGCTCATCGGTGGAAGTGACTGACTATAAAGATACTCATCCTACACTGGTGTTGGAATCATTCTTTAATGGACCATTAAAAGCGTCTGGAATAGTGCATGACTTTAGCGGCAAAGTGATCCGTAAGTTCAATGTCACTATGGAAGCCAGTTGGCAGGGAAACGAGGGCGTCATTAATGAATGGTTTGTTTATGATGATGGCGAAACTCAAACTCGTGTGTGGCGCATTAAAGCGCTAGGGGAAGGGCGATACTCGGGAACTGCAGGTGACATTATCGGCACCGCCGATGGTCAATCCAGTGGTAGCGCGCTACGTTGGAAATACGATATGTTATTACCCGTAGATGGCGATGAATACCAAGTTCATTTCGACGATTGGATGTTCTTAGTGAATGACAATACCATTATAAATCAGAGCGATATTATTAAGTTTGGCATCACAGTCGCTCAGGTGACTTTAGTGATCCAAAAATAACATGAGCCAATTTTTGCCTAGGTTGGCTTAGCTTGGCTTAATTACATTCATCTCAGTTTGTCTTGGATTAACTAGGCCTATTATGGCTTACATGTTTATTAAGACTTAAATGTTGATTAAGACTTAACTTGAGTTAAACAGTATAGCTTGGCTAATAATCACCTTTTGTCTGCACTAAAGTATTCAGCTCAAACCAAAGTGGCTGCTAGGCATTTTTTGCTAGCGGCATAAAGTGATAAATATGAGAGTCATTTTGGTGTAACTCATTGTTTATTATTTTAATTATTCCGAGTTTAAGTTGGTATAGATAAATGATTAAAAAACACTTAGTTCTATGGGGTGCCTTGTTGAGTTTGTCGTTAACGGCTTGTTCATCTTTTGACGTTATGTTTGAGGAACAAGCTGAGACAAAAGCCGATGCTCATCAACCTGCCAGCGATCCTATGGTGCAAGATAATGAACGTCGTATTCGAGATGCGAGGGAAGATGGTCGTTTAGGATCCGATTTTTTAAAACCTAGGTATCTGGTTAAGTTTAAATAAGCAAAGTGAGTTAGGGACTCGCTGCAACCTCAATACTTAACCTTCAACAAGCATTGAGGTTTAAGTATTGAGGTTGCTAGGGGAAAGGCGAAGAACTAGCCTGCTTGACGACTGTTATCTATCGATTTGTTGTCATAATATTCAAACGGAAACAGATTACGGATTCTTTGCTTCACATTGTCACTCACGTTGGCAGAAATATGTAAGCGTACATCTCCAGATTTTTCAGCCCTAACAGTACACGTCAGTTTTTCAGCTTTAGCAATGTGGCGGCATTCCCGCTCGAATCGTTCGGGGATCTTGCCCTTATGCTGAGTCATGCGACCATCTTTAAAATGCATTTCAAAAATAGTCAGACCTTTCTTGCCACCAAATATCAGTTTGTAAACGAGAAATATACCAATAGCGACAAAAATGAGTTTGAAAATATCGGCTGTCATAACGCCTCCTATCTTATGTTTATAGGTCAAAGATACTCCTGAGTGACTTGTTTTAACAGTGCGCTAACACGCAATTTTGAATTGGCAATAAAATCATTCCCGCCTAGACTTAACAGGCTAAGGAAAAGTAACCCTCAGTTAAGGAAAACGCCATGTACTTATCAAATGCAGATCGTTGGTCATTATTGTGTAAGAAGCAAATCGATGTTATCGAAAAACTTTCTGCGCAATTCCCCGAGAGAAAAGCACATCTTAGTGAGCTCACTCAAGGGTGGCGCCATGTTCAACATCAAGTTCAAGCCGGTGATAGGCCTATGCCACTCGAGCTAATTAAATAAGCGCGAGCTGCTTGATCTGATAGTTTGTATAAGAGCCCAAAGTCACTCAATGAGTGGCTTTTTTATTGTGTGAGTATTGATGCGCTGTTTACGCAATTTATCGAGTGGCTTTTTTGTTTGTATGGTGCCGGCACTAAGAGTCGAACTCGGGACCTACTGGTATTATCGAGAGTAAGTCAGTTGCACTTTACTTTGAACTAATTCAAATTTCAGATACAACGAAGCCACTCATTGAGTGGCTTCGTTGTTTATATGGTGCCGGCACCAAGAGTCGAACTCGGGGCCTACTGGAATTATCGAGAGTAAGTTAGTTGCACTTTGCTTTGAACTAACTCAAATATTAGATACAAAAAAACCACTCATTGAGTGGTTTCGTTGTTTATATGGTGCCGGCACCAAGAGTCGAACTCGGGACCTACTGATTACAAGTCAGTTGCTCTACCAACTGAGCTATGCCGGCTAAATAGTGGTGCCCGAACCCGGAATCGAACCAGGGACACGAGGATTTTCAATCCTCTGCTCTACCGACTGAGCTATTCGGGCAACTAACTAAGCGTTAGTTAACTACTTCAAACTAAGTCTTAAAGACCTTGTTCGTTCGAAGTGCGCGTATAATATAGTGCTCGCTTTGGCTGTGCAAGCCCTTTTTAAATGACTGATTAACTATTAAACAAAAATCGAACATTTATTTGATTCTTCCACTTTACTCATATTGAGTCGCTGAAAGTTTCAGCATTTTAGTGACGATAGCCTTGCCTTTAGACTGATAAGGTTAACTTCAGTGCGCGTTTAATCTGTGTTTTAAGAAAGAAAATTAACACTTAAGGCATGCAATGTATGCGAAGGGGAGGGGAATATCGTCTGATGGCGAAGTTTAGTGAGTGTTAGGTACTTTTATCGACAGCAGATTTTGGTTTATAAGTTTGTCTGCAACTATGATTTTGAACTGGCATGAATTGAACGACCAAAAGTAGAGTTCAGGACCTACTGGTTTATCGAGAGTAAGTCAGTTGCGGTGACCAAAGGTTTTGCTGTTGCTCAAATTATTTAAATTTCAAATACAAAAAAGCCACTCATTGAGTGGCTTCGTTGTTTATATGGTGCCGGCACCAAGAGTCGAACTCGGGACCTACTGATTACAAGTCAGTTGCTCTACCAACTGAGCTATGCCGGCTAAACTTTTACTGCAAAATAATGGTGCCCGAACCCGGAATCGAACCAGGGACACGAGGATTTTCAATCCTCTGCTCTACCGACTGAGCTATTCGGGCAACTAACTAAGTGTTAGTTAACTACTTTGAACTCGTTGGCTGAGCCGTCTCGTTCGAAGTGCGGCTATATTAGCTAGTGAGTTTCACCTCTGCAAGTGCTTTTTCCCAATTAATAACTCGTTCGGCGGTTTAATGTGCATCTTGGCTGTTTTTTATCTCTTATTCTGTGAATTCAGGTCAATTTCATTCGTTGACTGTATTTTTCAAGTCAGGGGGATGCTGATGTTTACTATAGATTTGTGCTCATAAATCCTAATTTTCGGCTTACTTTCTAAAATTTAGAAAGATATGAGCGATTTTTACTGATTTTAGTTTTTAAAATTAGACTTATGATAATGAATATTATTTCATGGATGGCATGAAGAAAACGCGAATATGGAGTCGTAGTATGTTTCGAAATAGTAAGTTGGCTTATGGGATAACCGCAATTGTGACTCATTGGCTGAGTGCGATCGTCGTCATTGGGTTGTTTGCGGTAGGTGTGTGGATGGTGGAGTTAACCTACTACAGCGCGTGGTACAAGACAGCGCCACATCTACATAAGAGCGTCGGGATTTTACTCTTGGCAGTGACGTTATTCCGCTTGTTGTGGCGCTTAGTGAATCCTAAGCCCGTACCAGAGGCGAATCATAAGCCTTGGGAGAGGCAGGCGGCTCATATTGCGCATTTAGCTATTTATGTATTGCTGCTGGTGATCATGTGTGCCGGCATTCTTATTTCAACGGCAGAAGGCCGTGGAATTATGGTGTTTGACTGGTTTGAACTACCAGGATTTGGACCTTTTTTTGAAAACCAAGCTGATATAGCAGGCGATATCCACCAATACGCAGCTTATAGCTTAATCGCACTCGTGGTAATCCACGCTGCAGGTGCGTTAAAGCATCACTTTATCGATAAAGACGCAACTTTACTCAAAATGATTAAATTTAATCGAGGATAACACAATGAAAAAGCAACTGTTAAGCGCACTGATTGGTGCATCTCTATTGGCTCCGATGGCGGCTTCAGCGGCGGACTATGTTATTGACCGTGAAGGAGCACATGCCTCTATTACTTTCAAAGTGAGTCACTTAGGTTATAGCTATGTCGTTGGCCGCTTTAATGATTTTAGCGGCGACTTTAGCTATGACGCGGCTAAACCCACTGCGGCTAAAGTGAATGTGACTGTAAATACGCTCAGTGTAGATTCAAACCACGCCGAGCGTGATAAGCATATTCGTAGCGCCGATTTCCTTAACACGAGTAAGTTTGCGCAAGCAACGTTTACCTCAACCACAGTTGAAGATAAAGGTAATGGCGACTTAGTGATTAACGGCAACTTAACCTTAAATGGTGTCACTAAGCCATTAGCGATCAATGCCCATGCAGTGGGCGAAGGTCAAGATCCTTGGGGTGGCTACCGTGCAGGTTTTACGGGCACAACCACGTTTGCGATGAAAGATTTCGGTATCAAAATGGATTTAGGCCCAGCGTCTAGCCATGTTGAGTTAGATCTTGTGGTTGAAGGCGTGCGTAAGTAACGCTCAGTTATTCTTCACGAGATTAATAAACAAAAAGCGCCGAAAGGCGCTTTTTGTCGTTAAGTGAACGACAAGAATTAATCTTGGTCTTTTTCAGGCACAAAACCTTCAATTTCTACTTCTTTACCTTCAAAGAGGAAAGAGGTCATTTGTTCTTCAAGAAACTTACGATCATCAACATTCATCATGTTGAGTTTCTTTTCGTTGATCAGCATGGTTTGCTTTTTTTGCCATAGGCCCCAAGCTTCTTTGCTGATGTTATCAAAAATGCGCTTACCTAAATCACCTGGATACAGTTGAAAGTCTAGGCCGTCGGCTTCTTTATTTAAATATACGCAATTGACTGTACGCGCCATGATTATTCCTTACTGACTGCGGATTGAACGAGTGATCCCAAATTGGCTAGCACGCGCTCGGTGGCGGCGGCGAGTCCCACTTTGGAAGGATGACTTATGTTATACCAGAGAGACTGGTTTTGTTCCATGACAGCGCCCACGCTCTCTTTATTGCCGTGGGTGTTATCTAAATTAAGCATCATGGGCTGAATATCTAAATGGAAGTGGCTAAACGTGTGCCTAAAGCCAGTTAGCCATTCGAGTGGCTGCGCAGCAAACCCTTGCTCTTCGAGGTGGGTTTCAAGTGCGGCTTGGGTGGCAAACTCAGGGAAACACCAAAGTCCGCCCCAAATTCCCGCTGGCGGACGTTTAGCTAAAAACACTTGATTGTCTTGCATTAGCACTAACATCCACGCCGCTTTGGTCGGTATGATTTTTTTAGGCTTCTTGCCGGGGAAATCGGTTTGTCTGCCAATCAGCTGAGCTTTGCAATCAATCGCCACAGGGCAAGCGGCGCAGTTAGGTTTGCTACGAGTACAAATACTGGCGCCGATATCCATCATGGCTTGATTATATTTCTGAATTTCTTGCTGCGGCGTATACGTGTCAGTTAGCTGCCAAAGCTGCGCTTCGACCGTTTTTTGCCCCGGCCAACCTGCTATAGCGCCGTGTCTTGCTAACACGCGTTTGACGTTACCGTCGAGGATTGGGTGATGCTGCCCAAGTGACAGTGACAATACCGCGCCTGCCGTTGAGCGGCCAATGCCAGGCAGCGCAAGAACTTGCTCAAAATCCGTTGGAAATAATCCCTGATAATCGTCGCGGATCTTCTTGGCTGCTTTATGCAGATTACGCGCTCTAGCGTAATACCCAAGGCCGGTCCAATGATGCAACACCTCATCATCTGGCGCGTTAGCAAGTGCTAACACATCGGGGAAACGCGCCATAAATTTAAGGTAATAGGGAATAACAGTCGCAACCTGAGTTTGTTGCAGCATGATTTCAGAAACCCATACGCTATATGGGGTTTTATCTTGCTGCCAAGGTAGGGTTTTACGACCGTGATTGTCGTACCAAGAGACGATACGTGTAGCGAAGGAGGCTGTAGATTTCATCGGCGCAGTGTAGCGGCAGTTATCTTCTTAGACAAGCTCAAAGACAAGGGGATTAGGGCTAAAAAGCCGAAAATCACTGCTAAATTCGCACTCTCAAATAATCTTGGTATACTTTCGCCCCATTAGTGCTTGCACTGTATGTTGAACTTTGGATAATGCCTTTCTTTTATGATAGTGCTGTCCACTAGACGAGGCAAAAATGAGCGAAGTCACTACCGCTGAATTTAATGAAGAAGGCAAGTATCTGCGTAAGATCAGAAGCTTTGTCCTAAGAGAAGGTCGCTTAACTAAAGGCCAAGCCCAGGCTATTGAAAGCCAGTGGCCAACAATGGGGTTAGATTACAGCCCAACGCCATTGGTTCTGAGCGACGTTTTTGGCCGTGAAGCCGATACTGTGCTGGAAATAGGCTTTGGCATGGGCGCCTCTTTAGTGCAAATGGCTAAAGACGCACCAGAGCAAAATTTTATTGGTATTGAAGTGCATAAACCGGGTGTCGGTTCTTGCTTAAGCGATGCAGCCATCGCGGGTGTGACTAATTTACGTGTGTATCATCATGATGCCATGGAAGTATTAGAACATGCGATTGCCGACGGTTCATTAGCCCGAATGCAATTGTTTTTCCCCGATCCTTGGCATAAGAAACGTCATCATAAGCGTCGTATCGTGCAAGCTGAATTTGCTGAACTGATCCGCCGCAAGCTAAAAATTGGCGGCGTGTTCCATATGGCAACTGATTGGGAAGAATACAGTGAGCATATGTTGGAAGTGATGCAAGCGGCTCCTGGTTATCAAAACCAGTCGAGTGACGGCACTGTGGTGCCACGTCCTGATCATCGCCCACTGACAAAGTTTGAAGCCCGCGGCCATAGATTGGGTCACGGTGTATGGGATCTGATGTTTGAGCGTATCGCTTAATCTAGATATTTCAATTGATTAATTAGTTTTTTAACACAACGGGGAAAGTCACTATGGCAACTAATCGTAGCCGTCGTTTACGTAAGAAAATGCGCGTTGATGAATTCCAAGAGTTAGGTTTTGATATGGCTTGGACTTTTGATGCATCAGTATCAGAAGCCGATATCGATGCAACAGTGGATAAATTCATCGATGAAGTGATCGAAACCCGTAAGTTAGGTTTCCATGGCGGCGGTCACATCGAATGGGAAGGCATTATCGCAACCCAAACGATCGGCAAATGTACCGAAGAAGATATTGCTGCAGTTAAGGCATTCTGGGCGAACCAAAAAGTTTCTCAGGTTGAAGTTAGCGAACTGTACGACATTTGGTGGGGTTAATGCCCGAGTTGGCATTACTTGAGGAGGTGGTCGAGAAAGTTCGACCCTTGCTCGGCCAAGGAAAGGTTGCAGATTACATCCCCGCACTGGCCAGCGTTGATGCTGGTAAATTAGGCATTGCCGTCACAACCGTTGATGGTGAAACCTTAGGTGCGGGCGATTACCTTGAGCCGTTTTCGATTCAAAGTATCTCCAAAGTTTTCAGCTTAACCTTAGCGTTAACTTTATATGAAGAGGCCGAAATTTGGAGCCGAGTTGGCAAAGAACCTTCGGGCCATTCATTCAACTCTTTAGTACAAGTCGAGTTAGAACGTGGCAAGCCGCGTAATCCATTTATCAATGCTGGCGCGTTAGTGATTGCTGACTTATTGCAGAGTCGTTTAGGTGCACCTAAACACAGAATGCTCGAGTTAGTCAGGCAACTAAGCCAAAACGATAAAGTGTGTTTCGACAAACAAGTGGCCGACTCCGAATATCTGCACAGTGCGCGTAATGCGGCGATTGCTTATTTGATGAAGTCGTTTGGTAATTTTCAAGGCGATGTCGATACTGTGCTGCGCACGTATTTTCATTACTGCGCCTTAAAGATGAATTGTGCTGACTTGTCTAAGGCCATGTTGTACTTGGCTAATCGCGGCAAAAGCATTACGGGGACTGAGCTTATTTCTCAGGTGCAAACTCGGCAGCTTAATGCCCTGTTGGCGACCTCGGGCCTATACGATGGTGCAGGTGAGTTTGCCTATCGTGTTGGTATGCCAGGTAAAAGTGGCGTCGGTGGTGGCATCATTGCCGTTATTCCCGGGGAACTGTCGATTTGTGTTTGGTCGCCAGAACTTGATGGCAATGGCAATTCACTTGCAGGCACTGCCATGCTTGAGCACTTAAGTCAGCGTCTTGGCCGATCTATTTTCTAGCTTTACCTCTCGTTTTTATTAGCACTATCAGACTAAAAGTTAGCGAATTTCGCTAATGACCTTTTAGTGCTAACTTTCCTAAATCCAATATAATCATATTGTTATAAAGTTGGCACGTCTCCTGCTTTAAGCTATTCAGTAGTTTAGGTTTATCGAATTATTCAGATTAAAGGACGAGCAACATGAAATTAAATAAGCTATTAACTGGATTTGCCTTATCCGGCGTGATTCTAGGGGCATCTGGCCTACAGTTGGCGCAAGCGCAAACAGAGCCTAAAGTCGATGACCGCTGTGAAGTCTCTTTAAATTATGACGTTATGGTTGAGCCTAAAAAATTAGTCATGAGCGAGAAGGGCACAGAAAAGTATCGCATCGAAGTCGATAAGTTATTTGTTGAGGGCAAACAAGTAAACTTAACCGATAAGCAAAAAAAGTTAGTGACTCAATATGCCGATGAAGTGTCGACGCAAGTGCCTGAAGTGATTGAAGTCGTGAACGAGGCCGTCGCATTAGCGTCCCAAGCGGTGAGCATGGCGTTAACCCCTTTAATGGGCGATGCGGCCGGTGCTAAATTCGATGAAATGATGGCAGGTGTCCAAAAGCGCGTTGATTCAGTGGCCTACCGTCATGGCGATAGTTTCTATCTAGGCGCGACGGAAGACTCGATTCAGAACACCTTTAACGACGAATTCGAGCAGGAAATGGAGCAAATTGTTCAGAACTCAGTCGGTACTATTATGATGACCATAGGTGGCCAAATCATGTCGGGTGACGGTGATAGTTTTGAAGCCAAAATGGATTCCTTCTCTAAGAAAATGGACAACTTAGGCCAAGATATTGAGCAACAAATTGAGAGTCAATCTAAGGGACTGGAAGCTAAGGCTGATCGTTTATGCGACCGATTTGAAAATCTGTTAGTGCTTGAAAATCAATTACGCCAAGAAGTACCAGAACTCGCGCCTTATGCGTTGACACAAAACTCAACCAAGGAGCTGCGTGAATAGTTCTTGTTAATCGTCCTTACTAATAGTTTTTGTGAATAGCCCTGAGTTTTAACTGCAATAACTTCTATCTCCTTGTGCATGAGTCAAATTTGAATGCTACGCCCCTAGTCAATTTATCGCCTAGGGGCTTTTTTATTGGCTAATTCTTAGTGGCGAAAGCTATGAGGATAAAGTCGATGTGGCTTGTAGGCTAGGCTTGCAGCGATTTAGTTCGGAATGTTACAGTCTAGAGACGAATATTTGGTATACTCTTAAAATATAATTAAAAGCTGGCATATCAGTCAGATATAACACCCTACTTTAGTGGACTTTTTCGGTCTAAATCTCTGCGTTATATCACTTTAATGCGAGATATCAATGCTATGGTTATTTTTAAGCGATGATTACGCTAACCACTGCTACTCACCGAAAGTTAATATCATTGTCGTAAACAGCTTAAGGCGACTTCCATGTTAGAACTGTTAGAACCTATTGCGATTTTTACTCATGTGGCCAGAGCTGGTAGTTTTAGTGCCGCCGCAAGAAGGCTTGGGATCTCTAAGTCTAAGGTCAGTACACAAGTCGCCGATCTTGAACATAGACTTGGTGTTCAATTAATCCAACGTACCACCCGTAGCTTAAGTCTGACTGAAGCAGGGCATTTGCTGTATCTGCAAGGTGAAGAATTGCTGCGTGACGCTGAACAAGCGATAGCCAGCGTGCATAACTTAAATGATGCAACTCGCGGCGTGCTCAAGGTGGGGATTTCCCAATCCTTTGGGGTGATGCATATCATTCCTGCACTGCCATCCTTTATGGCAAAACATCCTGAGCTTGAGCTACAAGTGAGCTTACTGGACCATAAAGTAGATGTAGTGAGTGAAGGCTTAGATTTACTGTTAACTATGTCGGAGCAATTACCGCTTGGGATGGTTGCTAGACCTCTGATGAAGTGCCAATTCCTGTTAGTTGCTTCTCCAGGCTATATTGCTCAACATGGCGAACCAACTCGACCTGAGCAGTTAGTTGACCACAATTGTTTGGTCTATCAAGGCGAGTGGCACGAGCACAGCATGTGGCAATTTAAGAAGGGTGATGATTACTGTGAAATTGGCGTATCGGGCAATTTCAGGGTAGATAACGCGCCAGCATTAAAATCTGCTGCAATCAGTGGTCTTGGGGTTGTGTATCTTGCAAGTTATTTGATGGAAGATGAAATTGCCAAGGGAACATTAGTGCCTTTACTGAAGGATTGGCAATTGACCCACCATCTGCCATTGCAGGCAGTTTATCCCCGTCGTAAGCACTTAGCACCTAAGGTCAGTTCTTTTATCGAGTTCATCAAAGATCACATAGGAACGCCGCCGTATTGGGATGCACCCTATGTCGAATTATTTAGTAAACGTCAGTAAAATGGGAAACATTGTTCTCAAAACCAGTTCTATGTGATTTCAAATTAACCAAGCACTTTTATGGCTATTTAAAATCAATGCTTTAGATTGAGTTGATGAGTACATTTGCTGATGATTTTTTAGGGTGTTCTAAAGCACTTTTTTATAACATCCTTGAACTCTGTTCTTAATTGAATACAATGGTAACAGTTGATTCGGAATGACCTGAGTCCTATACGTTTATTGGAAATGACCCCTTTCAATTTTTGTGTACAGGTCGGCATTAATGCAGTTTTGGATCACAGCCAACAGAAGTTTGAGAACTAAAACAATGTTGGCTCTTTAAACCATCATCCTAGTTTTTGGTTTACCTCAGCCTTATCGCTGAGGTAATTTTTTATTGATGGTTTGTGCAGCCTTGGGCACAAGTTTTGTCTCCCTGTACCCTAAAGTCGCAACTGTGTGTTAAGTGATGTGAAGGCGAGTGCTAAAGCATAAATTAATACAACAAATATAGTGACCCACAGTGAGAAGGGTTCTGTTATCTAACGGGATAATGGTACCAATAAAAAAGCCACTTTCGAGTGGCTTTTTTATTGAGCGTAGCTTAAGACTTTCATCGATGTCGCTTTAGTCGTGAAGCAGGTTAACAATGCTTCACGGCTAGGCATTAAGGCATTAAGGCATTAAAACATCAGGGTATTAGGCCTTCTTCTTGCTGGCTATCCAGAGATCGACTTGTTGCTCTAACACATCCAGCGGTAATGCGCCGTTAGCAAGTACTAGCGTATGGAAGTCGCGGATATCAAATTGACTGCCAAGCTGTTGTTCTGCTTTATGTCTGAGTTCCAGCAGCTTAATCATGCCCACTTTATAGGCTGTCGCTTGCGATGGCATAACGATATGGCGTTCAACCATTTTCACCGCATCCGATTTAGCATTGGGCGTATTATCCACGTAATAGGCAATGCCTTGCTCGCGGGTCCACTTTTTAGCGTGGATACCAGTATCAACGACTAAGCGACATGCACGCCATAGCTCCATTGCTAGACGACCAAAGTCAGAATAGGGATCGGCGTAGAGTCCCATTTCTTTCGGGAAAGATTCGCTATATAAACCCCAGCCCTCGATATACGCGGTATAGCCACCAAACTTGCGGAACTTAGGAATATTTTGCAGCTCTTGGGAAATGGCGATCTGCATATGATGACCCGGAATACCTTCGTGGTAGGCCAGTGCCTCCATTTGGTATTTCGGCATGGCTTTCATGTCATATAGGTTTGCATAGTAGCTACCTGGACGCGAACCATCTGGTGCCGGTTGCTCATAGAAGGCTTTGCCCGCGGATTTTTCTCTAAAGGCTTCAACCTGTTTCACTATCATGGCGGCCTTAGGTTTTACTTTGAACACTTCATCTAAGCGCGATTTCATATTGTCGATGAGCTTAGTCGCCTCAGCTAAATAGGCGGCTTTGCCTTCGGCGGTATTGGGGTAGTAGAACTGGGGATCGTCACGCATGAAGCTAAAGAATTGCTGTAAATCGCCTTTAAAATTGACCTTCTTCATAATGGCGCGCATTTCGTTATGAATACGTTCCACCTCAGAAAGGCCTAAGTCATGGATTTGATCGGCGGTCATGTTTGTCGTGGTAGTACGGGCTAAGGCATTATTGTAAAAGGCGGCGCCGTTAGGGAGCTTCCACGCACCATCACGGTCGTCTGCTTTGGTTGCTAAGGTTTTGATGTAACTGATGAGCTTGTTATAGGCGGGCTCGACTTGAGTCACTAGTGCTTGCTCAGCCTGTTTAAGCAGTGCTTGCTTTTCCGTTTCTTGAATCGCTAATGCGTTCACTTTACGGCGAAAATCTGCGAGTAGCGCGCTGTCGTCGCCCTTATCAAAAGGGGCTCCTTTGATGATGTTTTGGCTGTCTGAAATGACATAAGCGAACACAAACTTAGGCGCAATAATGCCTTTATCTGCGCGGACTTCTAACACTGTCTGTAATTGACTTAAACGTTTAGGCACGCCATTCAAGCGGCTGATATAGGCCTTGGCATCGCTGACATCTGTAATTTGATGTTGGTTAATCAAGAAGGAGGCGATCATAGAGTGGCCGCCATACATCTGATTCACAGGGTAATTATGGTAGCGCCATTGGTCATCTTCGATGTCATTTTGCAGATTTTGTTTGAGTAAGGTGAGGCTGAGGTTTGTTTGTGGATCGAGTTTGGCCGCATCAATCAGATTGACCTGCGCCAGTTGTTTTTTCGTGCGCGCTAGGGCTTTATCATCGGCGGCATCACCCAGTTCATCCCATTTATCATAGTCTTGCTTGATCCCCATATAGGTTTGCGAAATGGGGCTCGCCATGATGTTTTCCATGAAGAGGGTTTCGAACAACGCATTGGCTTTGTCTGACTCGGTTTGCACCACTGCATTCACAGGTTCGCTTGCACTGTGAAAGGCTGGCGAAGTTGATGCTGCATACGCGGGAATGGTCAGCAGAGCTGAAAGGGTCAGTGCGACTAAGCTGATTTTAGTTTTTATTGGCATGATCAGGCTTCCTGGATTGAGTTGCATTAATTCTAAAGAAGCTGGACAAGAATGTATGGATATTAATGTTAGAAAATGTGTTAGCAGTAATAGTATTAAACTGCACTATTTACCACTAACACATTATTTATATAGCTATTTTAACGGCAGTATTAGCAGAATTGTGTCAGTAAATCATTAACAAACATGTGACCTTTACTGGTTAATTGCCAATGTTCAGCGGATTCTGTGAGTAAACCGCGTTGTTTGGCCTTTTCCATTCCTTCGGTCAATGTGTCTCTGTGTTGTCCGGTACGCAGTTCAAATTCTTGCTTAGGGATAGGTGTCATCAGTCGCAGGCGATTCATTAAATATTCAAGCGCGCGATCTTCCTCTGCCACATCAATCGATTCGAAGGTGTAGTTGCTGGCACTCAGATATCCCTTGGGATGTTTAATTTTTATCGTGCGTATAATGCGGTTTTCTTCTGGCAGCGTCACTTTACCGTGGGCGCCACAGCCTATGCCTAGATAATCACCAAACTGCCAGTAGTTGAGATTGTGCTTACATTGGTAACCGGGTTTCGCATAAGCGGATATTTCGTATTGCTCATACCCTAATGCGGCCAGCTTTTGTTGACCTTGCTCATAGATATGCCAGAGCGCTTCGTCATCGGGCAACTGCGGCGGTTTTGAGTGGAATAGGGTGTTGGGCTCAATTGTTAACTGATACCAAGACAGGTGGGGCGGATTGAGCGCCGCTGCCGTGTCGATATCAGCCATGGCTTCAGCAAAACTTTGGTTGGGTAATCCATGCATTAAATCGAGGTTAAAACTCAAGTATCCCGCTTGGCTGGCTTTTTGAGCGGCGACTTGTGCCTCGTTTTGATCGTGAATACGTCCAAGTAAGTTGAGCTTATCCTTAGAAAAACTCTGCACACCGATAGATAAACGAGTGACACCGGCTGCGCGATAGGCACTAAAGTCATCGTGTTCCAAGGTGCCAGGGTTGGCTTCCATGGTGATTTCGATATTGTCACTAAAGGGGATTAGCGCATTGGCACCATCGAGTATGCGTTTGATTTGCAAAGCATCGAATAAGGATGGTGTGCCGCCACCGATAAAGATGGTATGGATTTGCCGCCCTTGGACGAGATGTAAGTCTTGGCGTAAGTCTTCCAGTAGCGCAGCAACATAGGCTTCCTGTGGCAGCTCACCATTTTGGCCATGGGAGTTAAAGTCGCAGTAAGGACACTTTTGTACGCACCAAGGAATATGGATATACAGACTGAGTGGCGGCAGTTCGAGCTTCATCGCAGTAGTCACGGCAGTTGGCGACATTATTGTGCATTCCCGCCAGTTAACACGCCTTGGGCTTGCATGGCGGCGATGAGTTGCACTAGGGCTTTACCACGATGGCTTAAGGCATTTTTCTCGTTGCTGCTCAGCTCCGCCGCGCTACATTGATAATTTTCAGGGATAAAAATCGGATCGTAACCATGGCCATTGTCGCCACGTTGGTTAAAGTCGATTTGGCCTTCCCATGCGGCTTGGCAAATAATTGGGGTTGGATCTTTAGCGTGGCGCATATATACCAGCACGCATTGGAATCTTGCACTGCGAGGTGCTGGCTGGTCTTTTAATGTCTCAAGTAGTTTCAATACGTTGTCTTGATCTTTGGCATTCTCTCCCGCGTAACGCGCTGAATAAATGCCGGGAGCGCCTTGGAGTAAATCTACTTCTAAACCTGAATCATCGGCAATGGCCGCAAGTCCGGTAATTTCGGCAGCGTGCCTGGCTTTGATAATGGCATTTTCGACAAAAGTGGTGCCCGTTTCGGCCACTTCGCTGACATTAAATTGGCTCTGCGGCAGTACAGTGACACCGTAGCTGGCGAGCATTTGATCGAATTCGGCGAGTTTGCCTTTGTTGCCACTGGCGAGGACGATTTGTTGCATGGAACACCTATATCATTGGGGCGACTTATACTGCGGCAATGATACCCAAGCTGAGGGCTAAAGGACAGGAAAAGGGCGGGACGGTACAGACTTGTATCGTCCCAAAGTTACTTATGTATTGCGGTAATCTCAGCTTGGCTTATTCGACGTAGAATTTTTGCTTGAACTGCAAGTTGGTATTTAATTGATTACCATGCTTGATCGCGATATTGAAGTTGATCTCCTGATCATCGCGGTAAGGAACTTCGGCAATATAATAAATCGCATCACCTTCGCGGATCTCTTTGAAGGTTAAGTTGATTCGAGCATCTAATAAGTTATTGGCGACACCAGTAATTTCAACGGGTACTGCGGGTTTATTCGCTTCGCTGATATCTAACACCGCAATGTTGATAATGCCTGTATAGCTACTGCGTTGAATGCCATAGGATTTGGCTATGCTAGGCGTTAAAAATGTACTGCCAAGTGCCATGTAATGAATGTCAAAATTGCCGACAGTTTCTTTTTGCTCTGCGTTTGCAACACCACAAAGGCTAGCGGTGAGGGCTAATACAGCCAGAATATTACGGAACATGATGGGATACCTCATATTAGGGAATGTTTGAGTATAGGTCGCTGTGACTATTGTTTATGTTTATCTGTTTATCGATAAATTAACCGCATTCAAAGAAGTATTTTGGTTTTTAGCCTTTCAAGAGTATTAGCTCAGCTAGTTTGTCCCATTAGCTCAGTAATGATGCTTGGGATGATCTTTGGGTCAATCACGCGGATTTGCTTATGCCGACCAAGTTCACCTTTCATTATATGAATGTCGCTCTTGGGCACTTTAAAGGTCTTTGCTAAGTACTTGCTTAAATGGGCATTGGCCTTGCCATCAATAGGCGGCGCAGTGATGGCTACTTTTAGCTCATCACCGTGCAGTCCTACAATTTGATCTCGGCTGGCCTTAGGCTGAATGTAGAGATTAAGCAGCAAGTCACCTTGCTGCAAAGTCACTGCACTCATTAGATCACAGCCCAATAAGGGATATATTGGGCAAGTAACATATTGAGGAAATTCATACCAATAATCACCAACATTACCGATAAATCTAAGCCACCAATTGGCGGTATGATACGGCGGATTGGCGCTAATACGGGTTCAGTTAACTGGCCCATGACCATCACTATTGGGTTATAGCCTTGGTTAAACCAGCTCAATATTGCGCGTATCAACAGCATCCAAAACAGCAAGACCCCTGCTTTTTTGATCACAGATACGACGGCAAACATCAAAAACAGCAGTATGTCTATGCCACCGCCCGCGATAAGGCTGATCAGCAGTACTTTGACCATCACGACCAGCAACGCGAGGACGAATGATGCGGTATCAAACCGTCCTAAGGAAGGCAGAATACGGCGCATTGGCGCGATGAGCGGGTGAGTCGCTTTGACAATAAATTGGCTAAAAGGATTGTAAAAATCCGCCCTTGCCAGTTGCAGCCAAATCCGCAAAATCACCACCATCAAATATAAGTCGAATAGTGTGGTGATTAAAAAGGTAAATGCATTCATCGAGATTTCTACCTATTAAAGTCCGATATAAAAACGCGTTAGTGGAAATTAAAATGTCTTAGCCATTTCTTCTGCACGTTTAATGCAGTTTTCCATGGCTTTTTTTACTAAACCACGCATATCCGCAGCTTCAAATGTCGCCAGCGCCTGTGCGGTGGTACCGCCCTTTGAGGTGACATTCTCCCTTAGATTACCTAAGGTCAGTTGTGGATTTTGCTTTGCCATCATAGCAGCGCCGAGCGCGGCTTGCTGCACTAAAGTTCTGGCTTTGTCTTCATCCATTCCCATTTCTTTGCCTGCATCTATCATAGACTCCATTAGCAAAAAGAAATAAGCCGGTGAACTGCCCGATAGTGCAATCACTTGATCTAATTCTGACTCTTCATTAACCCACACAATTTCGCCGCCGCTTGACATCAAACGATCGCAAATGGCTTTTTGCTCGGTAGAAATAGCCTGAGGCGCATAGAGGCCAGTCATGCCCACACTAATCTGCATCGGTGTATTGGGCATAGCGCGGATAAGCTTAATATCCTGCGCCAGATAATCGGTATAACGCTTTGCTTTAATGCCTGCAGCAATAGTGATGACTAACTTTTGCGACATGTCGACAGTTTGTAATGCTTCACACACTTGCTGCATCAATTGCGGTTTTACCGACAGCACTATGACATCGGCAGCTTGCGCTGCGGCTAAATTGTCTTGAGAAACCAAAATCCCTAAATCGGCTTTTAGTGCGTCGAGTTTACCTTGGCTAGGATTGGTCGCTTGGATGAGTTGAGCAGGATAGCCGCTATGAACTAGGCCACTGATGATGCTGCGCGTCATGTTGCCGGCACCGATAAAGCAGATTTTCTGTTGATCCATTTGATTCTCTTCAGTGTGTTAACCGTTAATTTGTAACAGACTCACCTTAAATCAAGATGATAAAACGGTTAGTCATTTGAATGTCAGAGCCAGATTAGTCGGCTCTCGCTAATTGATCTTAAATGTCGTGAACTTAAATACAGTATTTGGGCATAAAGCGCTAAAAACAAGGTCAAGCTCGTACACTGACCTCGAACTTCATACCTCGAGTGAGTTTACGCGGCGTAATTGCGCTCACCAAAAATGGCACTGCCAATACGCACCATAGTTGAACCGCAGCTAATCGCTGCATCTAGGTCATTACTCATCCCCATGGAAAGCGTGTCTACATTGGGGTAATGTGATTTAAGTTCTTGAAATAGATTGTTTAACATAGAAAACTCTTTAAGCTGTAACTCAGTATCTGCAGTAGCCGTTGGGATTGCCATTAGGCCTCTCAGTGCAAGATTAGGTAACTGAGCGATAAGCTCTGCCAGTGGCAGCATTTGCGCCGCATCTATGCCAGATTTTGTGTCTTCAGCACTGATATTAATTTGAATGCAGATGTTTAATGGCGCTAATTCAGCTGGACGTTGGTCATTGAGACGTTGGGCAATTTTGTCGCGCGAGACAGTGTGCATCCAATCGAAATGCTGGGCGACTATGCTGGTTTTGTTGGATTGGAGTGGCCCGATAAAGTGCCATTCAATGTCCGGAAAATCCCCCTTGAGTGCGATAATTTTCTCCGCACCTTCTTGGACATAGTTTTCGCCAAAGCAACGCTGACCCGCTTGATAGGCTGCTATAATGTCTTCAATAGGTTTGGTCTTGCTGACGGCAAGTAAGCGAATACTGCTAGGTTGGCGGGCACATTTTTGCGCCGCTTGTGCGATCCTGCGCTGGGCGATTGCGAGTCTGTCTGCTATTGTTGTCATGATGTAATTATCTAGTTGCAAGGATATCCCAAACGATGGAAATCACTGAGTTATTGGCATTTAGTGTAAAACACAAAGCCTCGGATCTACACCTTTCTGCAGGGATATCTCCCATGATCCGTGTCGACGGTGAAGTGAGAAAGATTAACCTGCCCGCGCTCGATCACCAAGGCGTACATAGCCTAGTGTACGACATAATGAATGATAAGCAGCGCAAGGACTACGAAGAACATTTAGAAATCGATTTCTCGTTCGAAGTCCCTAATCTTGCACGCTTTCGTGTTAACGCATTCAATCAATCCCGTGGTGCTGCGGCCGTATTTCGTACCATTCCTAGCGACATCTTGTCACTTGAGCAATTAGGTGCGCCGGAGATTTTTAAAAAAATCGCCAGTTTCCCTCGGGGATTAGTCCTAGTGACTGGGCCAACAGGTTCGGGTAAGAGTACCACACTTGCCGCTATGGTGGATTACGTTAACGAAAATCGACACGATCACATCTTAACCATTGAAGATCCTATCGAATTCGTACACCAAAATAAGCAATGTTTGATTAACCAGCGTGAAGTTCACCGCCATACCCACAGCTTTAATGCGGCGCTTAGAAGCGCACTGCGTGAAGATCCGGACGTGATTTTAGTTGGTGAGATGCGTGACCTTGAAACTATTCGTTTGGCGATGACCGCCGCAGAAACGGGCCACTTAGTGTTTGGTACCTTGCATACCACCTCCGCCGCGAAAACCATTGACCGTGTGGTCGACGTATTCCCCGCCGGTGAAAAAGACATGGTACGCACTATGTTGTCGGAATCGCTGCAAGCGGTTATTTCGCAAACCCTGATTAAAAAGGTTGGTGGAGGCCGTGTCGCCGCCCATGAAATCATGATGGGCACTCCCGCTATCCGTAACCTTATTCGTGAAGACAAAGTGGCGCAGATGTATTCGGCGATTCAAACCGGTATGGCCCACGGAATGCAGACCTTAGAGCAATGTTTACAGAACTTAGTCAATCGCGGTCTTATCACCCGTGAAGATGCAATGGCGAAGAGTTCGAATAAACAAGCGACATTTTAAGGATTTATGATGGATGTTCTTCCGTTTTTAAAAGTGATCGTTGAGCGCAAAGCCTCCGACTTGTTTATCACAGCTGGCTTTCCGCCAAGTGCCAAGATTGACGGTGAATTGCGTCCCTTGGCCGAAAGTGCCTTTACTCCGGCACAATCACTGGATTTTGTTGAATCCTTAATGACCGAAGCGCAGAAACAAGAGTTTCATTCGAGTCGTGAGTGTAACTTTGCTTTTGCGGCAAAGGATTTAGGTCGTTTTCGGGTGAGTGCATTTTGGCAGCGTGAATCGCCTGGCTGCGTGATGCGTCGTATCGAAACTAAAATCCCTGATGTTGATGATTTAAAACTGCCACCCATTCTGAAAGATCTGGTGATGAGTAAACGTGGCCTCATTATTATGGTGGGCGGAACGGGTACGGGTAAGTCAACATCTCTGGCGGCCTTGGTGGGATATCGTAATGGTCATGCTCGTGGTCATATTCTCACGATTGAAGATCCAGTCGAATTTGTTCACGACCACAGAAAAAGCATTATCACCCAGCGTGAAGTGGGTATAGATACTGAATCTTTCGATGCGGCGCTAAAAAGCTCCCTTCGCCAAGCACCCGATGTTATCTTGATTGGTGAAATTCGTACCCAAGAGACGATGGAGTTCGCCCTGTCGTTTGCAGAAACAGGCCACCTCTGTATGGCAACCTTGCATGCCAACAACGCCAACCAAGCATTAGACCGCATTATGCACCTCGTGCCTGAGAGTAAACATCAACAGTTATTGTTCGATTTGTCATTAAATTTGCGCGGTATTGTGGCGCAGCAATTGATCCCAAAAGTCGATGGCACTGGGCGTCGCGCCGCGATTGAAGTATTGATCAACACCCCAAGGGTGGCGAGTTTAATTGCGAAGAACGAGCTGCATTTGCTCAAAGAAACCATGGCTAAATCGAATGAGCAGGGCATGCAGACGTTCGATCAGGCCTTGCTGAAACTTTATGTCGATGGCGAGATTAGTTACGCCGATGCGCTGCACCATGCTGATTCACCAAACGATTTACGTTTGATGATTAAATTGCAGAATAAAGAATCCTCGGGCTCAGGCTTTATGGAAGGTGTCACCTTAGACATGGACTAACGCGATAGTCAGGTTCTAGGTTAAGCAGCTCTTTATGGGCTGCTTTTTGTTGGTGTCGTTAGATTTTAGTTCTGCTCAATCGGTTTTACTTCATAGCTATGCGGTCGTTAACCATAGCTTTTATTTTTTAATTCAATATGATCTTTACCTAGTACGTTTACGTAATGTACCGGTAAAGGAGAAAGCAATGAAAAAATTACCTATGATATTCGCTATGACAGCGAGCTTGATGAGTGTTGGTGCTATGGCGGCCACTTGTCCTGAGTATTTGAACCTTGAAGTACGAAAATTACATTCTGAAGAGACAGTTAATCTGTGTGAATTGACTCAGGGAAAGCCAGTGTTGATTATTAACACTGCGAGTAACTGTGGTTATACCCCGCAGTTTAAAGCGCTCGAAGCATTGCATGAAAACTATAAAGACAAAGGCTTAGTGGTTATTGGTTTCCCATCGGATGATTTTTTCCAAGAAGAAAATGATGAGAAAGACACGGCTAAGGTGTGTTACATCAATTATGGTGTCACTTTCACTATGTTGTCGACTTCAGCTGTGCGTGGCAGTGACGCCAATAGCGTATTTAAATACTTAGCCGAAAAAACCGGTGCGCCTAAGTGGAATTTTTATAAGTATGTCGTTAGCGGCGATGGCGCAGTTGTGCAACAGTTCAATTCTAAAGTGAAGCCAGATAGCGAAGAGCTTAAGCAAGCAATAGAATCTGTACTTTAATTTTATAAGTATTTATTAATTAAGAGGCTGTTTTGGCTAAATTTTCAGGCTTATCCAAAGAAGTTGGACACGGACAGCGCGGCAAAGTGGGCGTGCTGTTATTAAATTTAGGTACGCCAGATGCACCCACAGCATCGGCTGTTAGGCGTTATCTAGCTGAGTTCTTAGCAGATCCCCGCGTAGTCGAAATTCCTAAATTAGTGTGGATGATGATTTTACACGGGATCATTTTGCGGGTACGCCCAGCAAAATCGGCGGCGTTATACCAGAAGGTATGGACAGCGGCCGGCTCACCGTTAATGGACATTAGTTTGCGTCAAACGGCGAAGTTAGCCGATAAACTTAACGCCGATAACCATGATGTTTCTGTCCATTTAGCAATGCGTTATGGCAGTCCATCGGTCGCCAGTACATTGCAAACTATGCATCAAAATGGCATTGATAAAATCGTGGTGTTACCTCTGTATCCCCAATATGCGGCGCCAACTACGGGTTCTGCTTTTGATGCGATTGCGGCTGAGTTGTCTAAGTGGCGCTATATTCCATCGTTGCATTTTATTAATACTTATCATGATAATGCTGATTTTATTAATGCGTTAGCGAGTTCGATCACGGCTGATTTTGAAGCCCATGGTAAACCGCAAAAATTGGTGTTGTCTTATCATGGTATGCCTGAGCGTAATTTGCATTTAGGCGATCCGTATTATTGCTTCTGCATGAAAACGACTCGACTAGTTACCGAAAAGCTTGGGTTAGGCAAAGATGAGTTTGTGATGACATTCCAATCGCGTTTTGGTAAAGCAAAATGGCTACAACCTTATACCGATGCGACTTTGAAAGCGTTGCCGCAACAAGGCGTGCGCGATATTGCTATCGTTTGCCCCGCTTTTAGCGCCGATTGTTTAGAGACGCTGGAAGAAATTGTTGGTGAGAATGGTCATCTCTTTGCCGAGGCGGGTGGTGAGAAGTTCCGTTATATTGCTGCACTAAACGATGATGATGCGCACATTACTATGATGGCCAACTTAGTGAAGCCACATTTTTGATCCGGTAATATATCGGGTTAAACATAAAACTGAAAAGGATAAGGCAACTTATCCTTTTGTTTATATATGGTTTTTTATTGTGGCATTACTTGCTGAAGTTATTTTCAAAGTAGCTTTCAATAATCAGTACGGCAGACACAGCATCGACTTGGCCTTTGGTGAGCGCCTTGAATCCGCCTAACTCGAATAATCTTGCCTTAGCATCGGTAGTGGTTAATCGCTCATCTTGAGTGGCTATTTTGACTTTGAACTTAGCATTGATACGGTTCGCAAATTTACGCGCCCTGTGGGTCATATCTTGCTCAGTGCCATCCATGTTTAAGGGCAGACCAACAACCACTAGGTCGGGTTGCCACTCTTTGATTAAATCGCCTATCTGATCCCAGTTGGGGATCCCATCGACGGCTTTGATTGACAATAATGGCGTGGCGCTAGCGGTGATTTCTTGGCCTATAGCCACACCAATACTTTTAGTACCAAAATCAAAGCCTAATACGGTTTTCGAATTCATAGTGTGCTGACTTATATTAAGAAATAGGCTTAAGCGTGACCCGCTTGAGCTGAAACCTGCCAAGCATCAAATCCAAGAGCTCGGCTGGCCTGTGGCCAACGGTCTTCGTGTTTAATGTCAAACAAGAGTGCATTGGTTGCTGGAATCGTTAGCCAAGAATTATCGGCAAGCTCTTGTTCGAGCTGATCTTTGCTCCATCCAGCATATCCTAAGGCGACGAGGAATTTCTCTGGCGATCTGTTGCTTCCTATCGCGGTTAACACATCGCGTGAGGTAGTTAGCATTAAACCACAACCCAGATCTGTGCTGTTGGCCCAATAGGGCTGAGAGGTATGCAGTACAAAGCCACGATCTTGGGAAACGGGTCCGCCCATCATGACATTGGCATTGAACGCTAAATCGGTGGAGACTTGCTCAGCTGGCAAATCCATTTGTTCTAATAGCGAATTAACTTCGATACCGAGCGGTTTATTGATCACCAGTCCCATGGCGCCTTTGGCATCATGTTCACAGATATAGATGACTGAGCGTTCAAAAAACGTATCGTGCAGTGAAGGCATGGCAATTAAGAAATGGTTCTGCAAACTCTCCATTAAACTACTCCGTTCGATGTGGCTAAGTTGATCTAGCATGCTGCTATATTGCTAAGTCGGGCGAGATTAACCGCCAGCTAATTTAACTTTGTAGTTCTGCTTCTCAAGCAATAGCTTTAATTGCTCGCGGTTATCGGTTTGGACCTCAATAGTGAAATCTTTAACCGTGCCACCACAACCACATTGTTTTTTAAGGGTTTGAGCCATTGCTTTTAACGCGGTTTCATCGAGACCTAGGCCTGAGATAATCGAAACGCCTTTGCCTTTGCGGCCCTTACTGTCTCTATGGATCCTGACTATACCGTCTGATTCAGGAATCGCTTTAGTGACGGGCTCTGCATTAATACGGCCTTTGTCGGTGCTGTACACTAAGGATACATTAGGATCTGCTTTCATAGATTTCATTCATTGGTGTTAAAAGATGACTTATACCCGTTGAGTTTATCAAATTTGCAGGGGTTCTGGGAGGTAAAAAAAGACCACTTGAGGATTATCCTTAAGTGGTCTGAACAAAATGCTAACTCTTTGCAGGGAAGTAAGCATATTTTTGAAAAAGGGAGCGTTATCAGCCGTTTTAATTCATGCGCATAAAGACCATGACGATCAGCGCCACTGCTGTCAGTAAGGCGCTGGGCATAATAAATTTATGCAGCTTAGGTAGCGCAATTAAGCAGGCGGTGGTTACAAAGCCGAATGCGGCGACTGTCGCATAGTTAGTGCCATTCGCGACGGTATCTATGACCAACCAGCCAAGTACAATGAGAGGTAAAATCAGTAAGCTGACGGGTAAATGACGCTTTATCTTAACGTTATTGGCCTCGAGTGAGATTTTTTCTGGCGCAAGGAAAAAAATGGCTGATGCAACCAAAAACGCGCTAATAAACCAGTACATTTCATTACCCCTCTAACCTCAATTGATAATCATTATCATCTTTGGTTTTGCTGAAGTCAAGCTGAATGAGATGCTGCTTTTTAATCAATTGAGTTGTAGATCAGATGATTGCTCTGTAAGCTAAATTCATATCTCTGATACTTGTCTTTGTTCGGTTCGAACATCTGAGGAAATTAAGATGAAAAATATTTTTGTAGCTTTAGCTGTGCTGGCATTAAGTGCCTGTAGCTCGATGAAGTCTGGCTGGGACTATGATCCTAGCGCCAATTTTACCCAATATAAAACCTATGCTTGGGTTGCTCAGAAAGCCGATTCTGCCGGATATCATCTTGATGGTTTGATGGATCAAAGAGTAAGAGAAGCGGTTAATAGCCAGTTAGCGAGTAAAGGCATGACATTAGTCGATGCGAAAGACGCTGATGTATTGGTGAACTACCTGACCAAAGTCGATAAGAAAATCAATGTTGATACCTTCAATAGTAATTTTGGCTACAACCCATACTATGGTCCAGGATGGGGTTGGGGCGGCAATATGCAGACCCAAACTACAGTGAGAGAATATGAAGTTGGTACTCTGATTATTGATTTAGTTGATAATAAAACTACTAAGCTTATCTGGCGTGGTTCTGTTGCCGATACCATTCGCGACAAAAATACCCCAGAAGAAAGAGTACAGATCATCAATCAAGCGGTGGGCAGTGTGATGGCAAATTATCCCCCTAAGCCTGACACTAAGTAGTTCTGACTCAGTTTGAATGAAAATTAAGCGGCCTGAGGGCCGCTTTTTTGTGGCTGATTTTTATGCGTTTTGCCCATTCGATTAGATTATCTGCAGTTATTTATCATCTAATTGAATTTACGTTATTAATACTTATTAAAAACTTTAGTTATCTAAATAGACGTGAGAAGTAGTTTTGCGCATAACTGGCTATTTTATTTGCAATTTATACAGTGCTATTTTGTGGTTGTAGGTATTGGCAATTCATTATTGATGAAATGATGAATTAATTTTTCTAATGATCTATTCAAAATAAAATCATTATAGAACTGAGGGTTTATCAGGCAGAATCTGTTTCTTTACCTTGTTGGTAGTAGCAGAGATGCATGAGACGCAGATTATTGGATTACTTTGGCTGATTGGTATTATTGCCGAGGCTATGACGGGCGCTCTGGCGGCGGGTCGCAAGCAGATGGATTTGTTTGGTGTAGTGATCATTGGCTGCGCAACGGCGATTGGTGGCGGCACACTAAGGGACATGATGCTCGGCAATTACCCCTTAATTTGGGTTGAGCACGTGAATTACCTTATTGCGATTGCATTCGCTTCTTTGCTCACTGTCGCTATCGCTCCTGTGATGCGTTATCTATCTAAGTTGTTTTTAGCTATCGATGCCTTAGGCTTAGCCGTGTTCTCCATCGTGGGCGCGCAGAAGACCTTAATGTTGGGATTTAGCCCAACGATTGCCGTGGTGATGGGATTGGTGACGGGCGTCTTTGGTGGCGTTATCCGCGATATCCTGTGTAATCAAGTGCCTTTGATTTTTAAGAAAGAACTCTACGCAGTGATTTCACTACTGACGGCAGGCTTGTATATCGTCTTAAAAGCCTATCAATTAACCGAGTGGATTAATCTGGTTATTTGTCTGAGCGTTGGTTTTAGCCTGCGGATGTTAGCGCTGCGCTATCATTGGTCTATGCCGACCTTTGATTATCAGGCCAATGGCGATCAGCACACACATTAGATCGTAAAACCAAATCGTAGAAATACAAACGTAAAACAAAAGGGCAGCTAAGGCTGCCCTGTTTTTTAGCGGTAAATTACTGCTGTGCTTGAATGGTTTTCAGCGCTTCAAGTGCGGCATCATAGTTAGGATGCTCGGTGATATTCGGAACTAACTCTTGGTATTGGAGTTTACCTTCGGCATCTATGATGAAAATAGCCCTCGCGAGCAAGCCGTAATCTTGAATCAACAAGCCATATTTTTCACCAAAATCACGCCAGACGGAATCGGATAGTACTTTGATTTTATCTACGTTTTCTACTTTGCAGAAACGTTTCTGTGCGAAGGGTAAATCGGCACTGATGGTTAGCATGACCACGTCATCGGAAAAATGGCCCACTTCGCTGTTGAAACGTTTAGTTTGTAGTGCGCACACGCCCGTATCTAAGCTTGGTACGGCACTTATCAGCACGGTTTTACCCTTAAAGTCGCTTAGCATGACAGGCGCAAAATGATCATCAACCACTTTGAAACCTGGCGCCATTTGCGACAGCTTAGGTAACTTGCCTTCCAAGGTGACGGTTTTTTCACCCATAAGAACCTGGGTTTTCTCACTGGCAAGCACATTGGGGCTTATCAGCACTAAGCCATAAATGCAGCTGGCGGCTAAAAATGATACGTATTTTTGCATTGGATTTCCTCGCACATGAATATCTGTGCCTTCGCTAATATCTGTCCTTTAAGGTACGCTAAAATGCTATGCAGAACCATAAAAAAAGGCCGGCAATTGCCGACCTTGGTTATTCATTTAGGGTTATTTGCTGAGTGGCAATTCTTTGACATGAATATCCATTTGTGGGAATGGAATACCGATATCGGCTGCATCTAATGCATTTTTGATTTGCTCAAGCAGTTGGAAACGAGCCGTCCAATAATCAGCCGTTTTTACCCAAGGGCGAACCACGAAATTAATTGAAGAGTTCGCTAATTCAGCCAGTCCAACTGTATATGATGGATCTTTTAACACATATTGGTTGTTGTCTAAAATCTCAGTTAAGATTTTCTTCGTGAGTGCGATATCGGCAGAATAAGATACGCCAATCACTAAATCGATACGGCGAGTATCCATTGCCGAATAGTTAGTGATAGTGCCATTCATGATGGATGAATTTGGCGCCACAATAACCTTGTTGTCTGGTGTACGAAGCTTGGTTGAGAATATAGTAATTTCATCAACAGTACCGGCAATGCCAGCGGCTTCAATATAGTCACCAACGCGGCAAGGGCGGAATAACACCATTAACACGCCCGATGCGAAGTTAGACAGAGAACCCTGTAGCGCTAAACCCACCGCTAAACCAGCGGCACCGATAACGGCGACCAATGATGCGGTTTGTACGCCAATTTGGCCTAAGGTGGCAATCACTGCGAAAACAAACACAATTGCCCAAGCGAGGTTTGCGACAAATGAAACAACTGTCGGATCAACTTTACGGCTGTTAAGTAATTTACGAACCAGCTTTTGCGCTACGCCGGCAAAGTATTTACCAACAAAGAAAATGATAATGGCAAATAAAACTTTTAAGCCATAAGTCACAATCAGATCCGGTGCTTGCTTTAATAAACCTTCAAGGTTTTCCATTGAATAACTCCCTAAATATACGCTAACTAAAACTATTTATTATTGACGATAAATTGTACTCGTCGATTTAAACTGCGCCCTTCGCTAGAACGGTTGTCCGCTACAGGTTCAGATATACCTTTACCCATTACGGTAAAGCGATTTGGATTAAAGCCATAATCTTCAACCAAAATACGTTTCACATTTTGAGCGCGCTGAAGTGACAGCTGATAATTAAACTCAGGCGTGCCAACGATATCTGTGTGGCCCACTAAGGTTAGTGCGACATCATTCGCTGCTAAATATGCTTTCACTAAGGCTAAAGTTTTCCATTGCGAAAAGTCAACTTCGGCAATGGCAAATTCAAAATACACCACAGCGGTAGAAATATTATGACAATCTGCGCTGAACTCAGCATTGGGATTACTCGCACTACAATCTGCTGATGCAGTCGCTTCCACCTCTACCTCTTCAACACAGCCATTGGCCATTACTTGCGTGTCTGGCGCTGTGTTAGGGCAGGCATCTTTGATGTCAGGCACGCCATCTTGGTCAGTATCAGACCAAGCGAATACCTGCGATGTCAGGCTTAAACTTAATAGTAAAAGTACCAGCTGAATCCATCGAGATTGGGAGTTTTTCACTACAAATCACCTATTGAACGATAAGTATTAGTCAAAATTACTAAAGTGATCGCATGGTTGTAGCATGACCATCTTAGTGCGGCATTCTATCGACTTAGGCGCATTTCGCCAAGTGAAACGCGTTCACGCGTCAACTCATCGACAGGCATATATCGGCAATATCTTGAGTATATTTATGTTTTTATTAGTTGAAGCCAATATTCAGATCATCACTTCGCCCCTGTATTCACGTTTGGAGTCAGTAAAATGATGAATAAGCATGATGATAAACTATACAAAATAAGCCTTTGGCGCTAGAGTCTTGAGCCCATTAAGCGCCAACCAAACCTTAAGTTGAGGACGAGATGATAGATTTACGCAGTGATACTGTTACCCAGCCAACAGCAGCGATGCGATTAGCCATGTCCAGAGCCGAAGTAGGTGACGATGTTTACGGTGATGATCCCACGGTAAATAGTCTGCAGGATATGGCCGCAGAGATGTTTGGCTTTGAAAGCGCATTATTTACCTGTTCAGGTACGCAGGCGAATTTATTGGCTTTGATGGCCCACTGTGAGCGTGGTGATGAGTATCTGTGTGGCCAGCAGGCCCACAATTATAAATTTGAGGGTGGCGGAGCCGCCGTCTTAGGCAGCATTCAACCCCAACCTTTGTTGAATCAAGTCGATGGCACCATTGCCTTGGCCGATATTGAAGCCGCCATTAAGCCTGACGATATCCACTTTGCCCGCACACGTTTGCTCAGTTTAGAGAATACAATTGGCGGTAAAGTGATTCCGCAAAGCTATTTAGCGGACGCGCAGGCATTGGCCTTTAATCGCGGATTAAAAATCCATCTCGACGGCGCGCGAGTTGCTAATGCGGCTGTGGCGCAGAATATCGCGATAAGTGAGATTACGGCGCATTTTGATTCTGTGTCAATTTGTCTGTCCAAAGGGTTATGCGCGCCAGTTGGCTCATTACTCTTAGGTGACGAGCGTTTGATTAAGAAGGCGATACGCTGGCGTAAAATGCTCGGTGGCGGCATGCGTCAAGCTGGGATACTTGCTGCGGCAGGTAAGCTCGCCTTAACTGAGCAAGTGCAACGACTGAGTGAAGATCATGACAACGCGGCGTATTTGGCTCGCCAGTTGGCAGAGTTGAGTGAGTTCGACGTCGATTTAGCCGCAGTACAAACCAATATGTTATTTGCCAAATTAGCGCCTAAAGTTGATGCGGATTTATTGGCAAAACACTGTCGAGCTGAAGGCATTCTGATAAGCCCTGGGCGCACGATTCGGCTTGTGACTCACAAAGATGTGAGCCGTCAGGACATAGATAAAGTGTTGCGGGTTATGAAGCAGTACTTCACTGCCTAAACGCAGCTTGTTTTAAAACCTCTAAATGCCCGAGCTTTGCCTCGGGCATTTTTATTTGCGGGTATAACTTGATGTTGAATTATTGAGCAATTAACTGTTGATTGGTGAAAACAAGCCTTAGACCACGGGCGAAATATTTGTGCTTATCTATACTCAAAACAATAAGGTTTTATTGCTAAGGTAAATTTGGGTTGAAGCCTAATAACAATACTAATAAAGGGGTCGATTATTGGACAAATCGGATCAGTGAATTAGAAATGCCCGCACTGTGTTCGACTGTTAAATCGCTAGAAAAGCTCGCCAAGGATGACGTTTCCTCTCTCGCATTACTTGGGCGTAGCGTGATGCACGATAACGCCTTAACCTCTCGTATTCTTCGAGTCGCCAATAGTGCTATTTACCATAAGGGGAGTAGCCAAATCTCCACCGTTAGCCGCGCCGCCATAGTGCTTGGTTTCGATGCAGTGCGAAATATCTGTATCACAGCTAAGTTACTCTCAAGCTTGTTGGAGAGTAAAAATCTCGCGCCCAATGTCTATCAAAGGTTAATTAAGTTGATGGCCAAGGCATTTCAAGCGGCCATGATTGCGCGGATGATGTTGAGTCATCATGACGAGGAAATGCAGGAGGAAGCCTTTATTGCCTCTTTGTTGTATCACATCGGCGAGAGCGCTTTTTGGAGTATTGGGGGCGAATTTACCGAAGAATTAGATTTAACGCTCTGCCAATGTGAAACGCCCGCCGAAGAGAGAAGTGCTACCCGCGAAGCCCTTGGTGCTTCTTTTTTGCAGCTCACCCAGAGTATTGCCCGCAATTGGGGATTGGGAGAGTTGCTGATCCAAGCGTTGAATTATCCAGAGGATCAGCGGCCAGATATTCGGGCTATTTTTCTTGCCGATAAGCTCTGCGACATTTTATCGCAACCCGTTCTCGATAAGCTCGAGTTAGCGAAACGTATGACTCAAGCGGCTAGTTTTACTGGGCTAGAAGAGAAAGAGTTTTTGGTACGAATGCAACGCTGCGCGAATGCGACCCATAAGTTGGCAGAAGTGTACGGTGCTAAAGTGTTACTCGATTACTTGCCCGATCCTAAACGTATTGTCGCCGCTGAACCCGATCTACCTCCCATTCCGTTAGATATGCCAGTCTATCAAGTTAACTTGAATATTCAGTTAGCTAAGTTGCGTGAATTGACAGGTTTTGCCATTAATAAAGCAGATTTCAATCAGATAATGCAGACGGTTCTTGAAGGTATTCTTGAGGGCGTGGGTGTTGACCGCTGCGGTGTTTTGTTGTTATCGCCAAGCCGTAAACAGCTCCAGCCTAGGGTGATATTGGGCCGTGATGCCGATGCGATAAAACAAGAGTTTATTATCGATTTGAGTGACAAACGTGGGCTATTTCATCAAGCGATGGAGCATAAGGCGCCACTTTGGGTGGACGATCCCTGTTCTAAAAAATGGCAGGAGCAGTGCAAGGAATTACAGGCACGGCACGTGTCAAGGCAGGGCTTTTTACTGGCGCCTTTGTTGGTTGATAGCAAAGTGATCGGGTTTTATTATGCGGATCGGGGCCCTTCGGAAAGGGCATTTGAAGAAGTGGATTTTCAAAGTTTTATCCACTTCTCCCAATTGGCGAATGTGTGTTTTACCGTGTCCTTGAGATAGCGTTCGCTGTTAGCTGCTTTCTCTTAACGCTGCTTTTTTTGAAACCGTACAATTTGAAACAGCGATGCTATCTAAATCTCACTTTTATAAATTGTACGCTTTCGAAACTGTATTCTGGGGAGTACGGCATTATTGTTTATTTGCGGCTTTGATCTCGGCGGTGATCTGTTTCGCTATCTCATTGGGGATTGGGAAACTTAAGTGGTATTGCGCAATTTTCCAGTTGCCATCGGTTTTGATCAAAGTACCGGTTCCTCGACTGACACCATAGGCGGGGCTATTTAATAACTCGTCGAACAATATGACGTCGCCATGTTGGATTAAATGCCGCTCCGTTAAATCATAGCGCCAACCTTTTGTAGGGCGGGAGTAATGTTCAAACTCCGCCATTCTCCAACGTTCACTCGCATCCGTACCAATAAAAATGCCGTCTTTTCGGTACAGGGCAAAATACTTATCCCAATCGGCATCGCTTGAATATTGGTTGAGTAAATCCAACACCTGAGCTGCCGCTTGTTGGTCTGAACTCGATGTTGTTTGAGCGCCTTGGACTTGAGTATCTTGTGTTTGAGCGCTTTGTGTCGGCGAGTCCTGTGCCTGTGCGCTTACATTAAGTCCACCAAGCATTAATACGCTGAGCAGTAACCCCAAGCTAGCGCGATTAACATTAGTGGCACGACTGGCATTAGTCGCGCGATACATATTAGCGGGGCGATTAACAGTGGTGCCTTCAATTGCGAATGCATGAGTGTCTTTGAGCATTTAGTGTGCCTCTACTTTTATAGGTTAATACCAGTTTATCGGATCGAGTTGATAAAAGCGGCTCAGTTCCCGATACAAGTCTGGATGTTGTTGGTAGAAATCCTCTGGCTTTTCAAAAAAAACTTCAGTAATAACGGCAAAAAATTCAGCGGGATTCGTCGCACCATAGTAATTAAATAATGAGGGCGTGCCAAAGTTTGCGCTGTGTTGTAATTGGGTGAAAGCCTTGCTTAGCACTTCGGACCAAGTGCTGTAATCGGCAAAATGCTGCAGTATCGGCGCGCCATTAGCTTGGCCGTCTTCTTGATCCAGCTGATGGGCAAACTCGTGGATCACGACATTATTGCCATCGTGGGGATCGGCGGCGCCGTCTAAGGTATTTTTCCATGAAAGTACCACTTTGCCGTATTCCCAAGATTCGCCCGCCAGCACATTACGCTGTTCCCACACGATACCGCTCGTGTCTCTATGTTGATTATTAACGATAAAGGCATCGGGATAGACCAAAATTTGTTTCAGTTTAGGGTAAAAGTCTGTTTTTCGATTGAGCAGCAGGAGGCACGCCTGTGCTGCGATAGTGACTCTCACTTCATCGGTGATCTCGAAATCATCGCAGCCAACAAACTCCTTTTCATCGATGAAGATTTGGATAAGCCGTTTGAGCTGTAGCTGTAAATCTGTCGGTAACGCATGGAAGTAAGGCAGTCTTTTTTTGAGAATGCTGCGCCATTCTTTTGGAAAGGGTTTTGCTGTGACTCGGCGGCGGTGCAAGGTTTTGCGCCAACGACTTGAAAGTAGCCAAGCGATTGCCCCGACTCCGAGGATAAGCGTGATAACAATGGCGAGCATACTTTCCCTGACCTGATCCTGATTAACTTAGTATTAGCTAATGGGGGTGAAGAGGACTTAACTCAATCCTTTGCTGAAAAAAGAAACGTTTCTGCCGCCGCGATTGGCTCCTTAGGAATAGCGAATGGGTTGGCCGAGGAGGGCTTCGGTGCGGTTACGCCCCGTCAGTTTGGCATGATAGAGGGCTTCATCGGCGCGATTAATTAAACTATTGGCATCTAGCTGTTGCGGTAGTTGCCAGCAAGTAATCCCCGCGCTGATGGTAAGTATGCCCGCATGGGGAGAGTCTTCATGGGGAATTTCTAGGCTGATGATTTTCTCCCGCAATCGTTCGGCAAATTGATAGACCTCCTCGAGATGACTCGATGGCAGCACTATCATAAATTCCTCACCGCCATAGCGGGCGAGCATGTCAGTTGGGCGTTTTAAGATGGATTTAGCGGCGTTAACAATGTTTTTCAGGCATTGATCGCCGGCGACATGGCCATATCTGTCGTTAAATTGTTTAAAGTTATCAATATCAAACAGAATAATGCCAAGGGGCATATTGTGATCCCTTGCATACTCGAGTTCTTTTTGGAGTTGTATATCTAAATAACGTCGGTTGTAGCAGCCCGTTAGTCCGTCGGTTTCCGCCATTCCTTTAACCTGGGCCGCATAGCTTTTTAGTGTTTCTAAAGAGTTCACCATTTGCTGCAGTTCTAGGTTGTCAGTGACTGGCATGTGGGTGTCGAGCTTTTCGTTGGCGATAGCGTTCATAGCATCTCGTGTCGCCATCACAGGCTTGATAATCCCCTTAGTGATAAAGTGCCAGCTGGTGAGCCAGATGAAGAAGCAATACAGAATACCACTGCAAAAAATCAATATGATAAATGCGGTACTGTCGCTTTTAAGTTCGCCGCCCGTTTGTTGGATTTCATTCTCGACTTGGTTGACCAGATTTTGAGTATAAGTCGCGACAATTTGCGCGGCATCGGCTTGGTACTCTAAATGCGCATTGGCGATATGCGTGCTTTTAATGGCCTTGCGGGACAGTTCAAACAGGTTATCTTCACCGACCATGGTCTGTTTTATTTGCGATAACAAATTGAAATATAAACTGGTATCCCCGCTAACGCCCCCGAGAATCGCCTCCATATTTAACAGCAGCCGCATCGCTTCTCTTTGGGTGCGGTTAAGCTCAACCAGATTGTCGATAATTTTTACCTGAGATAGGCGGGTAAATAAGTGTTCTCCCAAATGACTAAATTGAGACAATTGCTGGTTGGTATTGATATTCATCGCAATCTTGTCAAAATTTTTCAGCTTAAGCTGATGCTCTGAATCGGCATTGATGCTGTGAAATTGGGTCTGCATTTCATCGGTAAATCCCGATGCCATTGAGGTTAAATTGGCCTGAATATTTGTTGCTTGTAAATTGGCTTGTAGGGCGGAATCGGTTAACTCGGCAAGTAATGGCAGCTGTTGTAAATAGTAAAGTTGGATATCTAACGCGTGATTCAATTCTTGCTTACTGACACTAGAGGTTTCAATCAAGGCCAGTAATCGGGAGTCATTAATTAATCGTTCCCACTGCGCCGAGAGCTCACTCAATAGGCGAAGTCTTTGCTGTTCATTATCATAATGATTTAAGCGCGCTGTGATGATTTGCAGTTTTTCACTGTTTTTTGCCAGTTGCAGCGCAGTGGTGACTTTAACAACATTCACTCCCACTAAATGCTCAATTTCTGATTTCAGTTGCTGTGACAGCAGTATGGCGACGACACCATTAAATAGCGCCATGCCCACTATGATATAGAAGGCTAAGGTTATTTTTTGTTTTAGGCTTTTCAGCGGTTTAGTGCTTGTCATTGGTTTTCTTGTCAATCGCAGGTACCTCTCCATAGGTATTTTGGAGGTGTTTTATCTCTGCACTTAATTTAATAAAAATATCCTCGCTGTCAGTGGGCCTGCGGCTAGCGCGATAACATGCATGGCTGAGTTCAGGGTAAATCTGTCCCATGGCTGTACTGGTAAAATGCCCAAGTTCTAACACCTTAGTTGACCAAAACATATTCGCGATATGGCTTGCTTCGAATGCCCCCGCTATGGTCCTTAATGATTCACTTTTAAATTCGTTGGCGGTCACAACATCCATACGACAGGGGTTACCGCCGCCCAAGGCATAAGCGTATTGCGCCTCATAGGTGCCCATGTATTTGATGAGCCAATAGGCCGCTTGGGGATTTTTACTGTCGTAGCTCACGGCAAAGGCATAGGCGCCGTTATAGGGATAACCGCCGGGCACTTGACTCACCGCAAGGCGTGCGCCGGGAATATTTTGTTCAACTTTAAAAGATTTGTGCCACAAATTATTGTAGGCAAAAGGCCACATTGCCGCTTGGCCCGTGGCGATTGCATTGGCGGCCTCATTGAAGGCAAATTGCTCGTTAGCAGGTACGGCATAGGGCATTAATTCGCGATAAAGCTTGGCGGTTTCAATGGCTTCATGGTTGATGGTCGGCACTTCAAAATGACTGATCTGTTTTTGGTCGTTATAAATTGGCTGCATCCAAGCGCCGCCTAAGCTCCAGATCATGCTGGAAAATTCATCGTTAATATGTGGCTTATCGCCCGACATTAGCGCTAGGCCATAAAAGTCGTGGGTTAACATTTTATCCGCCAACATAGCGCCCGCTTTACGAGTGAAGAACTGGGCTTGATCCCGTAACTCGGTTAAGGTTTTTGCTGGTGCGAGCGGGTAGCCGAACTGGCTCTGAAAGTGTGTTTTTTCGGTTTTATTAGCGAAGAGATCCGCTCGGTAATGATTGCCCATCACATAGTTGTTGTAGGGAATCGCATGGATTTCACCATGGTAGGACAAAATATTAAGTAGCGATGGATAATAGGGTTCTAGGTATTTCTCCATGGCCTTTTCGCCATCGGGATCGTACAGTTTCGCGAGTTCGACTAAGGGCACAGTGTAGCCATTGGCGGCCCATTCTTTTGCCCAGCCAGCTTCCATCGTTAGCAAGTCGTATTTGCCCGAACCTTGGAGTAAATCTTGGGTCTGTAAGTTAAACATAGTGTCTAGCTCAGTGCTGATCACTTGCACCTTGACGCCAGTTTTTTCGGTAAATTTAGGCAACATTTCTTGGGTTAAATAGTCGGTCCAAAATCCCTTTTCTGCGACTAAGGTGATGGGCGTTTTGTTCGTGAGCGGCGGGATTTGTGCCAATGAAAACTCTGCGTAGCAGGGCATCAGAAACACGGCGCATAAACAAAGGCAAATAAGTCGGATCGGCTTTAACAAAAAATACACCTTAATGTTGCGTGTTAACCCTGAATAAATATCATTTATTCAGCATTCTGTACATTTAAGGATAGGTGGGATCAGAACTTATGCCGCGATTTTATTGTGGTTTTTATCTTGGTGCTTGTTCTTAAGTAAAAAAGCCGATAACCCGAGCTTAGCTGAGTTACCGGAAAAGGGTGGGAGTATTGCGAAGCGTTAACGGTTTTGGAGCTGTTGTTCTCGTAATTGCCTCAGGGCAATGGGCAGTTCGTAATGTTGTTCAATCAAGAATCGGAGCAGTTTCGATTTGGAGAGCGTGCTTTCTTCCGACAAGGTGGCGAGCTGGCTAATAGCCGCTTCGCTGAGTGAAAAGGTTGCCTTGCGATAGTGAGTTGTGGCCTCTACTTTTGCTGGCGATAAAACTTCAGTTCCTAAGCTCTGCTTGTGCAAGAGCAGCACATTGGAATGACTTAGCCCGATGTCGGTCGTTATGTTAGCGACCTTTGAGTCAGCGGTGTTAGCGTTTGTTGCATCCGCTTCAAAAGCGAAATGACTGCTTTTTGTCTTATTTAGGCTTTGTCCCATGGCATATAAGTTTGCGGCCTCAATAAATTCATCTAACGAAAGCGACGGTTGTATGCTGCTAGATGGCATAGCGTTTTTCTTGAGGTCGCTGAGTCCCATTTTGCCCCCTTTGTTTAGTGTTAAGGTGAGTGGGTTGAGTTTGATGGAGCAAACCATTATTGAGCAAACCATTATTTGTCAAACCATTGTGCATCTGACCCTTACCAGCACTCTGAGCGAGCATCGCAGGATGTAAGCGGTCTTCTAAACTGGCGGCGCAATCAACTTGGAACAGTTCACAGGCGATAGTGCGGATTTCTTCGGCGGCCTTTCCGTTAGGGTCTATTTCAATTACTGACAGACCTGACTCTTCGCTGTCATCATACACATTCCTGCAGTAGGTTATTGCATCAAGGACGTTGATATCATAGGTTTTACAGACTTCTTTGGCTTCTAAAATTCGGTTAGCTTGATTAGGTAAACTTGGGCATTGGGTAATCACAAATGAAGCCTGTAGCTTTGGGTTTATCATCTTACAGGTCGCGACGATATCGTCCATGTGGCTAACGGTTTTCAAATCGCGACGCTTAGGTCTTAAGGGCATTAAAATGTAAGCGGCGACTGACATGGTTGCTCGCAGCGCTAGGTTGTCTTGACCACCACAGTCGACTATGACCACATCATAATGTTGTTCAAGACTGAGCAAGTCATTACGGATCTTGCCGTAAAGCTGCACACAATTAATGCTGGCCAGTTTGGGATTGTTGTTTCTCGCCTGGATCCAATCTGATGTGGTGCGCTGGGGATCGCAGTCCACCATGATGACTGAGGCATTGCATTCTGTGGTTAGAAAAACTGCTATGTTTTGGGCTAAGCAACTTTTACCGCTGCCGCCTTTTTCTCCGCCGATTAACACTATCATGACGCATTCCTTAATTCTTTTGATGACCCTTGGGCAGCGAGTTGATGAGTTTGGAGCCACACCGCATTTATGCTCAAAATCGAATGTAAACCTTATGTTAATCTCGGTCAATTGGCTGATTTTTGACGGTTTTTAATTAAATTGTCGCACATCATTTTTTGTCAGTATCTGGTCATGCGCCGTTAATTTGACGAGCAACAGGTGAGGAGGAATGTATCAGTACGATTTTTTATCTTATTGGTTTTAAATGGTTTTAAATGGTTTTAAATGGTTTTATTTATTTTATCTCTACTTGCAGGCTTGTTTGTTGTAATCGATGGCTATGCACAGGATGTGAATTCTGGTTTTTTATTTCTCTATCGGTATAAATGTTAATTTTATATTGCTAAATGTTATTAACAAATCTGTGTAAAGAATCGGCTTCTCAGTCGAAAGTGGTCTTGTTTGGTGAGGTGCTTGTCATCAAACTGCCAAATGCTGGCTTTATCATCTCTATAGACTGCCGTCTAAATCGCTTGAAATTTCAACCATGAGAGAAGGGACGCCAAATGGATATCAAAACTATTATGCCTATTAAGTTTGAACTCGTTGAAACCGCACCGTTATTCCATGAACTCCTCAATTTGCGTAGCACTGTGGGCCGCCCTTCTATCGGCGTTGAGCTTGCGGATGTACAGGCACTGTTTTGGGTCTCTATCCGATTGAGTGACAATGCTGAAATGGAGCATGCTGGCGCGGGAGTCGCTAAGTCTAATCTGTTAGCAACGGCGTGTGTTTACGGCAATAAGCCTGGGCATTTGGCCATTGAAGATTTTATCGTGTTGCCTGAATACCAATCCTATGGACTGGCGAAGATCATGCTTGAGCGAGTGATGGACTTTGTCGATGGACACGCAAGTTCTGGGACTTGCATCAGTATTACCGCCCATGGCGAGTCTGAGCGTTTATGCAGTGAATATGGTTTTCAATATGCGCCATGCGCTAACTTAGGGCCAAATTTATTAAAGATTGTCGCTTAGGGTTCTGCGTGGAGCATTTTGTGCGTCGATGATGCCAACTTGGCCTTTGGGCGTCGGGTCACTTTTGTGTGCGTTTTTGTATAAGCTAACGGCGACATTGATTGGCTTATGTTGTAGCATCCGTGGGATTATCGGGATTACCTGCACGAGATAACAATCTATGGATCAGCAACTACTCATCGACGCTGTAAATCAAAAAATGCCCTTTGGTAAGTACGCTGGGCGTAAGTTACTCGAATTACCCGAACCTTATTTGGTGTGGTTCCATAAGCAAGGTTTCCCCCAGGGAAAACTCGGTGAGCAATTAGCCCTAATGTACGAAATCAAGCTTAATGGTTTAGAAGGCATGCTAAAACCGCTGTTGAAATGAAGTTCCCGTCTTTTAAGAAAAATACTGCTTTTGCGATAAGTGTTGTATTTCGTGATAGAGATTAGCGATTTATTGTTTTTAGCGTGCTTTAATGCAGCATATTAGCAAAACAAAAGGAACGCAGGCATGATGGCAAAATGGGTAAAATTAGCGGCGGTAGCGACTTTAGCGTTAGGCATGTCAAGTGCTTGGGCTCAGGGTGTCACCCACGAAGGTACTGTTGTTGATACGATGAACGGTGGTGGTTACACCTACGTACAAATTAAAGAAGCTGACACCACTTTTTGGGCTGCGGGTCCTCAAACTGAAGTGAGTAAAGGCGATAAAGTGGCTGTGGTTGAACAAATGTGGATGAACGAATTCACTAGCAAAACCTTAAACCGCACCTTTGATAAACTGTTATTTGTCGGTCAAATCGATAAGAAGTAACAGTGGCGAGTGCGCTAACCTGTGCGCCTCTTTAATCCAACGGCTTCGATACCTTCGAGGCCGTTTTTGTTTTTAGCCTTCAATGCCGCAAAATCTGAGTCTATCTCGATTAAGCGAAACGCGGCAAAATAGCGCTATTGCTAGCGGTTATTACTTAACAGAGAACACTTAAGTGACGGCGTTTGAACAGTTCGAGATCCAGCCTTATCAGTCATGTTATGCCCGTGAGGTGAGTGAGTTATTTCATCTTTGTGTGCATAACATCACCCATGCTCGTTATTCACAGGCGCAACTTTCTGCTTGGTCTGCGGCGCCAAGATCGGCTAAACATTGGGATTTGCGCTTAAACCGCTCAAAGGCGTGGGTGGTATTAGTCCAAGATGCAGCGACAGCTTCTTCAATTTGCTGCGGTTTTATCAATGTCGAAACCCATTTTGCCCACCAAGGTTATGTAGACAGCTTATATATCCATCCAGATTATCAAGCTAAGGGATTGGGTGAACGTGCTTATCTTGTTTTAGAAGCGTGGGCTAAGGCGCAAGGCTATGCGCGCTTGAGTGTGGACGCCTCTTATCTCTCTAAAGGATTGTTTACCCGTATGGGATTCATTCAAATACAGCGTAGTTATCAGCAAAAACTAGGGCAAGTGATCCCTGGCTTCTATATGGAGAAGAATATTTAACGTTAGCTTACTATGGTTTCAACCAAAAAGTGATGTAAGGTATTCCACAGTAAAACATTAGCTTAACGCCGTTGAGTGACACTATTTAAGTTAAATCAGCACTATTTAACTTAAATTAGAATACGGTTAATCTTAAGCGGTTAACAATTCAAGATGGAGGGCAGAGAATGAAGATCCGACTATTTACGCCATCGGATGTCTCGCAGCTGGCGGCGATCTTTGAGGCGAGTGTAATGCAAGGCTCTGGCGAGTTTTACTCGTTTGCCGAGCGCTCTGCTTGGGCTTATATCGAAGGTGAGATCCGCAGTGAGAACTATTGGCTCGAACGCTTAAAGGGCACCACGATTTGGGTTGCTGAAGCCGATAACATGCTGGTGGGATTTATCAATCTTAAGATAGGTGCCGACAGTGAAGTTGAAGCCGCTGCCGAAGTGGAATGTCTGTTCGTTCATCCCGAATATGCCCGTTCTGGGGTCGCCACCTCTTTGTATTTTGCGTTGTTTGAAGAAGTTAAAATTTTAGCGCTGAAACGATTAACGGTTGAAGCATCCTATCTCGCGCGACCTTTTTTTGAAAAACAAGGATTTCGCAGTATTCGCCGTAATGAACATAAGCGTTTTTTAAATGCGGCGGATAAAGCACAGGGCCAAGCCCAAGTGTTGGTTAATTTCAGCATGACACTCGCGCTATAACTCAGCTTATCAAAGTGCGGGTCTGGTTCGCTCAACGAGGCCGTTAGCACTGCTTTTATAACATCGCCTTATAACATGGCCATCAAAACGCCAATAAAAAACACTGCCAAAGATGACTTGTGGCAGTGCTTCTAGGTGAGTGCTTATCAAGCTGGCATGTAATCACTTGCTCAACCGTTTGCTCAATGACTTGCTTAATCGTTTACTCAATCGTTAAGCGGTTTTACTGAGTGGTTCAGTTAAGCCATTCGCTCGTATTACGCGTTAGCTGACAAGTCGAATACTAGTGCGGTGACTTGGCCGCTTGTCGCCGTAAAGTCGACACTCGCAAGTTGGGTCAGATGTGCGCCGTCCCCCGCCGTGAGTGTTGTGCCATTGATATCTAGCGTACCTTCAATCAATTGAACATACAGATGACGACTCGCTTGTTCGGCGGTTCTGGCCATCGTCACTTTTTCGCCTTCGCTTAATACTAAACGATATAGGGTCGCATCCTGTTGCACTTTTAGCGTGCCGTTTTCACCGTTTGGTGTCACCACAGCCGTCAGCGGTGAGCTCTGCTCGAATGCCTTTTGCTGATAACCCGCATCTATGCCTAAGGTATCTGGGCGGATCCAAATCTGTAAAAAGTGTAGCGGCTCAGTATTAGAAGCATTGAACTCGCTGTGGTAAATGCCTTTACCCGCCGACATCAACTGAAACTCACCAGCGGGTAAGGTTTTGATATTACCGAAACTATCTTTATGGGCGATAGTGCCAGATATCACGTAACTGATGATCTCCATGTCTTTATGACCATGGGTATCAAAACCTGCGCCGGGCGTTACTCTGTCATCGTTGATGACTCTTAGGGATGATATCCCCATGTGCTCTGGGTCATAGTAGCTAGAGAAAGAGAAGGTATGTTGACTCTTTAGCCAGCCTAAGTCTGCTTGACCGCGGTCCTGTGCTTTTCTTAATGTGATCATCTTGCTTCCCCTTTATTTGATGCGGCTAGCGAATACGTTATCGACAGCGAACTTACCGGCGCCTGAAACCGCCAATGACACTGTAGCTGCGAGTAGGGCGAGACCAAATTCGTAACCGTTGTTAGCAAGGAACAGACCGTTGCCTATGTGTACTGAGAAAATCGCTATTATCATAGTGAATGACAATACGAGGGCGGTTGGGCGAGTTAGCAGGCCGAGTAACAGGAATAGGCCGCCAAAGAATTCACTTGAACCTGCCATCAGTGCCATTAAGTAACCTGGCGTCAGACCAATGGATGCCATCCATTGTCCAGTGCCTTCTAAACCGTAACCACCAAACCAACCAAACAGTTTTTGTGAACCATGGGCGATTAAGATAATCCCGATAGGAATACGCAGTGCCAGTGGGGCAAGATTAGGGGCTGATTTGAGTGTTTTTGCGATGAGTGCTTTCATGGTGTATTCCTTATTTCAAATTATTTAACAAGTATTTAAGTGTGTTGTTCAATCAGTTTTAACTCAGTTTTTAAATCTGTTCTAACTTAACTTTACTCAGTATCTACATCCGATTTCGGCAGTGAGTTCCGTAGAACCTCTCCATTGCTAAGCAGTGTAGACTTGACCTTTGGCAAAGAAAATCGGAACATTTTCAATGTTGACTTCAAATAATTTGAATATGAGGTTTTTATGTTGCCATCTATTAGTCTCGATGGATTAATCGTACTCGATGCCATTGATAGAAAAGGCAGTTTTTCCGCAGCGGCCGAGTCCTTGTTCCGTGTGCCGTCGGCGCTGACCTACACAGTGCAGAAACTGGAAAGCGATTTAGGCACAAAATTATTTGAACGTAAGGGCCAACGCGCCGAACTGACCTTAGTCGGCCAACTTGTGCTGCGCCAAGGGCGAGAAATCCTTTCGGCAACGTCTAGGCTGGAAGAAGCGGTACGTCAACTCGAGACCGGCTGGGAGTCTTCGTTAACCTTAGCAATCGATACTGTCGTGCCGGATTTACCCCTATTGCAGTTGATTGGGGAATTTACTGAGCTGGGTAAGCAAGTGACGGTGAACATCAGTGAAGAATCCCTAGGTGGCGGCTGGGATGCACTCTATTCGGGCCGTGCCGATATTGCCATTGGCGTGACGGGTGAACTGCCAAAAGGTCAATATCATGTGGTCGAAATCGGTGAGTTGGAGTTTGTGTTTGCCTTAAATCCTGCCCATCCATTGGCGCAACATGCGGGTCCTATTCCGACCGAGGCATTGTTGCAATTCCCTTCCATCGTGGTGGCAGACAGTTCGACGGCCTTAGCGCAGCGTTCGAGCGGTTTATTTGATAGTCGCCAAGTGATTCGGGTGCCAAATATGCAGACCAAGATAAAGGCGCAGCAATTGGGACTTGGCGTAGGCTATATTCCAAAACACTTGATTTTAGATGCGTTGGCGACGGGAAGCTTAGTGGCTTGTCATGTGGAAATGCCGCGCCCACCCCAAGCTGTGTTTATGGCGTGGCGTAAAGACGCGCAGGGCAAGGCAAAGGATTGGTTTACTGAGCGCTTGCCACAATCCGACTGGCAATTTTAAGAGCCTAGCAATTTTATAAGTCTAGCAATTTGAGATGACAGGCAATGAGAGCAACGTTTGTTTTGCATCACTGCCTATTCAACGTTTTCTATGTCGTCACTCATTCGTTTACTTTGCTCCTCACTGCATTAATGTTGACGCCATGGGGAGCATCGGCACTTAACCTATACGTTGGCTGTGGCTGGTGTAATGCACGTGCTGTGACAGTAAATCAGACAGATTCGGTGAGCGATTTAAAAATCGAATAAAGGCTTGTGGCAAAGTCAGTGACTCCATCGACTCCTGCCAGCGGGCTTGCAGCAATGGATGATAGCCTTCCTTACCTGCAGCTGTGTAAGAGGTCGATACCCCAACATACAGTGACTCTTGTTCAACTGGATACCAAAGGGAGTGACTGTCTGGCTGCATCATCTCTAATCTGAATAAACGTTCGCCCAGTGGACGGCGGCCATCGTAGTAATACCGTAAGCCGTAGGTGTAAGGGAAACTGCCCGCACCAGTGCCACGGACGCTGTTGTTGGTCGCCGCGTTAATCGCCGACTCGAGCGCTTGATAGAGGAACTGGCCTTGAATTTCATACTTAACCAGCGGCAATTCGAAGGGCAGTAATTGCCCCATCACATCCGCCAGCGTCAACTGACCTTGGGCCACCGACTGGCGAACACCGCCGGCATTATGCAGGGCAAAGTTCACCCTAGGATCGACAAGCTTAGCTTCTTGGAACATGCTGCGACTGACCCAAGGCGCAATTTCACTGCCGTGGGGCAGGGCCTTAGAGGGCAGGCGCGTATGGACTAAGTTTTTTGGCACCAGTGCTAAAACTTTGTTCTCCATATCCGCGATGGCGGGTTTGTAGATGTCTCGGATCACGCCATCAATATCGGCATCGGCATCATCCCAAAGGACATTCGGGTGCTGACTGAGTTGTTGACGCACCGCTTGGTAATCTTGATTATCGACAGCTGTGTTAGCACTTAAGATAAAGTGATGATCCAGCATGAAATAGTTGCCGCCCTTTACATTGAGCACTTTGCCTTCAGCATCAAACGTTATCTCGGCTAAGCCGACGACTTCGGCATATTTACCCGCATGCACTATCGGCGTGTTGTTAATGACTTCGCCGTAGGGCAGGTTGCTCAAACCTAAAGCGCGAAAATCGCCCTGTAGCGTATGCGTGTGACCACCGACGATAAGGCTAATACCATCGACTTCGGCCGCAAGGCGCTTATCCTGATCTAAGCCTAAGTGGCTGAGCACGATAATATGTTCGATGCCTTGATTTTTAAGGTGCTCAACCGTGCGTGCGGTTGTCGCGATAGCATCGACAAAATGGGTGTCAGGATCGGGGCGAGCGATCTCTTTCATTTGATCTAAAGTAATGCCGACAATGGCTAACGTCTTATCGTGGAAAGGCTTAAGCAGGTATTTCGCGCGTTTTTGCTGGTGATCATAATCCAAGATATTAGGCAAACCGCGCAGACAACCGGGTTTGTTGAGATCTTCTTGGCTTAAATCCATGTTGCCCGCAAGCAATGGGAAATCAATCTGCTTGGCAAACTCGGCAAGTCTGGCGTTACCTTCATCGATATCGTGGTTGCCAATGACCATAGCATCGGGCGCTAACAGATTGAGTAAGTGGGCGTTGGCCTTGCCTTTAAAATGGCTGAAATAAAGCGTGCCTTGAAAGCTGTCACCACCGTGCAGAAAAATAAACGGCGTATCGTTTTGTGCGGCTGCTTGACGTGCCTTAGTGATGTTGTGGCCGATGCGGGCATAACCACCGCTATGGCTGGTTACATCAAGCTTATGCTGGCCGATGTTAAGGTTAAATTGGACGCGGCTGGGTTCAAAATTCGAATGGGTGTCATTAATGTGCGCGAGTGAGAGTGTGTAACCCTGTGTCATAACTTACCTCTATTACGGCGGGTGAGTATATACCCAAGCGACCTCAAAATGCGAGGTTCAGACGGTTCTGAGTCATTTGCATTCTAAAAGAATAAAGGGAGCTAGGCTCCCTTTATATTAACAAGCACTAAATTTGCTTAGCCTTCAGCCGGATTTGGCTTCGTCATCATCGGATGCGGCTTCAAAATCACCGTCATCGGATAGGCGAATGCCTTTTTGCTTCATGCGCTTAGTCCAAAGTTTACGTGCTAATTGCTGCATATCGGTCGCGGGATCGTTTAAATCGACAATCTCTAATCCTAACATAGATTCGATAATATCTTCTTGAGTCACGATACCTTGGCTACTGCCGTACTCGTCGACCACCATAGCAATTTGGGTGTTACGCTTAATCATACGCTCAAAAAGTGGCAGAATTTTTGCGGTTTCAGGCACCACAAATAAACTCCGTTTAAGCTCACCAATCGGCGCTTCTGGCGTGTAACGCTCAGCCAGCAACACATCGGTGCGGGTAATGTAACCAATCACATCATCATGATCTTGGTCGTACACGGGAATACGGGTAAAAGGTTTGTCGCGGTATTGACGCACAAACTCATTTTGAGTCAGATCCACTGGCAGCGAGAACATCACAGTGCGCGGCGTCATGATTGCCGTAACGGGCATATCACGTACCTTGAGCATTTGCGTCAGAATTTTTGACTCTTGCTCGTCAAGCTCACCGGATTCATGGCCGATTTTGGCCATAGCGCTCATTTCTTGGCGGATATAATGGCCTTCATCACCTTTGCCCATCAAACGAGTGACTTGCTGCGACATCCAGATCAGCGGTCTAGTGACACGCTTCATCCACATCACAGCAACAGAAACGCTCGGTGCGAGGCGACGCCAATGGTTGGCACCTAATGATTTAGGAATAATTTCTGAGAAGAACAGAATAATAAAGGTCAATACGCCCGAGAAAACACCCAACATATCGTCACCAAATATTTTCGCTGCTTGCGCACCCGCAACGGCGGCGCCGACGGTATGGGCGATAGTATTCAACGTAAGGATTGACACCAATGGGGCTTCGACATTTTCTTTCAGTTTACGCAAGCGCGTGGCTGCGGCACAGTCAGTTTGTTCGAGTGATGCGATATAACTTGGGGTAACCGATAGCAGAACAGCTTCGAACACACTGCACAGAAAAGAAACTCCGACAGCGACAAGCACTATAATGATGAGGGTTAACATATAGGTGGAATTACAACTCCGTATTTTAGGCCAACATTAGCCCGTGGAGATTCTAGCATAGGTTAATTGAGTTACTGGCTAAAATTTATTTGCGTCTGTATAATTCGCCGCCCTGTTACAGGATCCGGTTTTGGTGTTGAGGTTAGCTATATGAGTGAAAAGAAGATCAATTTATTAGACCTTGATCGTAAGGCGATGCGCGCATTATTTGCGGACATGGGAGAGAAACCCTTTCGTGCCGATCAGCTCATGAAATGGCTATATCATTTCGGCGTCAGTGACTTCGAAGAGATGACCAACATCAACAAAGTGTTACGTCAAAAATTGGCGGCACGCTGCGAGATCGTTGCGCCAGAAATCTCGAGTTTCCAAAAATCGACCGATGGGACGATTAAATTCGCGATCAACGTTGGTCAAGGCCAAGAAGTTGAAACGGTTTATATTCCTGAGGATGACCGCGCGACCTTGTGTGTCTCATCCCAAGTGGGTTGTGCCCTCGAATGTACTTTCTGCTCAACGGGTCAGCAAGGGTTTAACCGTAACTTAACGGTTTCTGAAATCGTCGGCCAAATTTGGCGTGTATCGCACTTTTTAGGTTTTGCTAAAGACACGGGCGAGCGTCCTATCACTAACGTCGTGATGATGGGTATGGGTGAGCCATTGCTCAACTTAGCCAATGTGATCCCTGCGATGGACATCATGCTCGATGATTTTGGTTTTAGCTTGTCAAAACGCCGCGTGACCTTATCAACATCAGGCGTAGTGCCTGCGTTAGATAAACTGGGCGATGCCATTGATGTGGCACTTGCCGTCAGTATCCATGCGCCAAATGATGAGCTGCGTGACATTCTGGTCCCAATCAATAAAAAATATCCGCTGGATGAGTTTCTAGCGGGTATTCGTCGTTATATCGCCAAGTCCAATGCAAACCGTGGCCGCGTGACGGTTGAATACGTGATGCTAGATCACATCAACGACAGCACAGATCAAGCCCATGAGTTGGCTAAGTTGATGAAAGATACACCTTGTAAGGTGAATTTGATCCCATTCAACCCGTATCCAGGCTCGCCTTACGGCCGTTCATCTAACTCACGAATCGACCGTTTTTCTAAGGTGCTAATGGAGTACGGTTTTACAGTGATCGTGCGTAAAACCCGTGGCGATGATATTGATGCAGCTTGTGGTCAGTTAGCTGGTGATATTCGCGATAGAACGAAACGTTTAGCAAAAAAACGCATGCAAGAAAACCAGATTTCAGTCACAATGAATTAACTCTTTGTTTGCACAGATTTATAGGCTTGCCCATGAAGCATGGATTGCCAAGGTTTTCGTTGATTTTAACCCTGTCATTATTGATGACAGGGTGCGTCACTGAGCGTACTTATACTGGGACAGATATTCCTGTTTCGGAACGAAAGTTAGACAAAGTCGCCGCCGCGCGCGAGCGTTTACAGCTCGGCTTAACCTATTTAAATCGAGGTAACTCGGAACAAGCCAAATACAATCTTGATAAAGCATTAGAATATGCTCCAGAGCTCGAAGATGTGCATACTGCTTTGGCTTATTACTATCAAACCGTGGGCGATCTAGTACGTACCGAAGAGTCGTACATGAATGCCATTAGTACCAAGGACGCCTCTGGCGATTCCATGAATAATTTCGGGGTGTTTTTGTGTCAACAAAAGCAATACGACAAAGCTGAAAAAATGTTTTTGGCCGCAATCGAGATGCCTAAATATACGCGAACGGCCTCAAGCTACGAGAACTTAGGTCTCTGTAGCCGTGAAGCAGGACAAGCAGAAAAGGCACGACAGTATTTTCAGATGGCGTTAAAGTATGACCCGAGAAGATCGGTGTCATTGCTGGAGATGGCAGAGTTAGAAGTCGACCAAGGTGATTTTATTCAGGCGCGAAACCAATTAGCGCGGTATCACCAAGTGGCTGAGCAAACTCCAGAAAGTTTAGCGCTCGGAATCAAAATAGAGCAGGCAGTGAATGATGATGCCGCTGTGAAGAGATTTGGTATTTTATTGCTTGCCAAATTCCCAGCATCACCTCAGGCCAAGCAATACAGAGTTAATTTGCATCAATGAAAGATCATGAAACCAATGCGCCAGTTGAGTCGGTAGCTCCGCAATCAGTCGCGCTAGATGTAACGCTTGGAACCTTATTAAAAGACGCCCGCGAAAAAATGGGCCTTAGCATTCAAGATGCAGCGGTTAAACTGCATCTACGTCCTCGCATTATTGAAGACATTGAAGCTGACAATTTTACCAACATAGCTTCATCCACTTATGTTCGTGGCTATGTGAAAAACTATGCCCGTATGGTCAGTGCCGATGCGGCCTTGATTGAAGCGTGTTTAGTGCGGCAAGTGCCGGTGGTGACTGAGCCTGCGATGCAAAGCTTTTCACGTAAGACGACTTACCAAGCTAGCGATACACGTTTAACTTGGCTGAGTATTTTTATCGTTATTGTATTACTCGGCTCGTTAGTTGTCTGGTGGATGCAAAAAACGACCTTGTTAAGCACTATCGATGTGTCACAGCCTACGGCCGAAGAGGTCGCTGCGGTGAATCAAACGCTGCCCGGTGACGTGCTATTGACCGAAACTGATGCCAGCCAGCAATTGACTGAAATAGCGGCTAACGGCTCTATGTCAATCGACGGTCCGATTAAAGATACCGATGCCAGTACTATCGACGTGAGCACTGGGCCTACTGACAACAATTATCCTCAAACGGCGGATACGAGCAATGAAGATGGTGGCTCAGCTATCGCTGCCACCACTGGGCCGCAAACGGCCGCGACTGTAGCTCAACAACCTGTAGCTCAACAGCCAGTTGCCACCGCAACGCCTTCACCCGCCTCAACATCGCCAGCCAACTCAGTCAACACTCTGGTTGCTGTTGCTGGACAATCTATTATTGATGTTCAGTTAACCGGTGATTGCTGGATAAACATTGTCGATGCTAAAGGCAAAGCCTTAGTCGATGGTGTGAAAGGCGCCGGCGCTGCTGTACAAGTGAGCGGTGTGCCACCGTTTAAAATTATTTTAGGGGCGCCCCATGTGGCGACCTTAAGCTTAGATGGTCAAATGGTTAGCTTAGCGGATTTCCCCAAGGGACGTGTCGCACGTTTAACCTTGCCGAGAGCCTAACGACCGCGTAATGATCTGCAGCACGTACCGAAATAGAGCGTATTAAGCATGTATAATGAAACTCCCATAAAAAGACGTCCTTCCACCCGCATCTATGTGGGTAATGTACCGATTGGTGATGGGGCGCCGATTGCCGTTCAGTCAATGACCAATACTAAGACCACAGACGTTGAAGCGACTATCGCTCAAATTCGTGCCTTAGAAAAAGTCGGTGCCGACATAGTGCGTGTCTCAGTACCTACTATGGATGCGGCTGAAGCCTTTAAACTCATTAAGCAAGCAGTCAACGTGCCTTTAGTGGCCGACATCCATTTCGATTATCGTATTGCCTTAAAAGTTGCTGAGTACGGTGTCGATTGTCTGCGTATTAATCCGGGCAACATTGGTAATGAAGAGCGTATTCGTAGCGTGGTTGAATGCGCCCGTGACCACAATATTCCCATCCGTATTGGGGTGAATGGCGGTTCATTAGAGAAAGATCTGATGGACAAGTACAAAGAGCCCACGCCACATGCATTGCTCGAATCAGCCATGCGCCATGTGGATATTCTGGACAGATTGAACTTCGACCAATTCAAAGTCAGCGTGAAAGCCTCAGACGTGTTTTTAGCGGTTGAATCCTATCGTTTATTGGCAAAGCAAATTCGTCAGCCTTTGCATTTAGGTATTACCGAAGCGGGCGGCGCACGCGCGGGTTCAGTTAAATCGGCAGTGGGTTTAGGCATGTTATTGGCCGAAGGTATCGGTGATACCCTGCGTATTTCCCTTGCCGCCGATCCTGTCGAAGAAATTAAAGTCGGTTTTGACATTTTAAAATCGCTGCGGATCCGTAGTCGTGGGATTAACTTCATCGCCTGCCCATCTTGCTCCCGTCAAGAGTTTGATGTGATAAGCACTGTCAATGAGTTAGAACGTCGCCTCGAAGACGTGACTACCGCCATGGATGTATCTATTATCGGCTGCGTAGTAAACGGTCCGGGCGAAGCCTTAGTGTCGCATATTGGTTTAACCGGCGGACACAATAAGAGCGGATATTACGACGAGGGCGAACGTCAAAAAGAACGTTTTGATAACGACAATATTGTCGATTCCCTCGAAGCGAAAATTCGCGCTAAGGCCAGTCAAATGGCGAACCGGATTCAAATAAAAGACACAACTGAGTAATATGCATCTGCATTTGGGCATAGATTACGCCTAATGATTTTGAGCTAGGCCCCGAAACCGACGGGGTCGTTTTACGTTTTACGTTCAAAAGCCTATAATGCGTGACATTTTTTATTAATTTAGCTAAATCGGACGAGTCGATACAGTGGCAAAACAGATCCAAGCGATTCGCGGAATGAATGACATTCTGCCAACTCAAAGTCCTCTATGGCAAAAAGTGGAAGCGGTACTACGTTCGAGCGTCAGTGCTTACGGTTACAGCGAAATCCGCACTCCAATAGTGGAAAATACCGATCTCTTTAAACGCTCTATCGGTGAAGTGACTGATATTGTTGAAAAAGAAATGTATACCTTCGCAGATAATAACGGTGACAGCTTAACGCTGCGCCCAGAAGGTACGGCATCGACAGTGCGTGCGGGTAACGAAAACGGTCTGCTGTATAACCAAGAACAACGTCTTTGGTATATGGGTCCTATGTTCCGCCACGAGCGTCCACAAAAAGGCCGTTATCGCCAATTTAACCAATTTGGTGTGGAAGTCTATGGCATAGGCACTGCGGATATTGATGCTGAAGTCTTGATGCTTTCGGCACGCCTGTGGGAAAAACTCGGTATTAGCGATCACGTGTCGTTAGAGCTGAACACCTTAGGCGATCCTGCTGAGCGCGCGGTTTACCGTGATGCCTTGATTGCGTTTTTAGAGCAGCATAAAGATGCGCTCGATGAAGACAGCAAGCGTCGCATGTACAGCAATCCGCTGCGGGTATTAGATTCAAAAGATCAAAATGTCCAAGCGATTTTGGCTGGTGCACCTGAGTTGATGGATTTCCTCGGTGAAGAATCGAAGACACATTTTTCACAATTGCGTGAACTACTTGACGCAGTGGGTATCAAATACACCATTAATCCGCGCCTTGTTCGTGGTTTAGATTATTACAATCGCACTGTATTTGAATGGGTTACATCGAGTTTAGGCTCGCAAGGTACAGTACTTGCGGGTGGTCGCTACGATGGCTTAGTTGCCCAATTAGGCGGTAAAGATACCCCAGCGGTGGGTTTCGCTATGGGCTTAGAGCGCATTGTCTTGCTGCTTGAAACCTTAGAGCTGAACAAAGATATTCCGTCAGAAGTGGATGTGTATGTCACTGCCATGGGCGATAGCTGTCTGGTTGAAGCGATTAAAATTGCGCAGGAATTACGCAGCGCGCTGCCAAACCTTAAAGTGATGAGTCACTGCGGTGGTGGCAACGTGAAGAAACAAATGAAACGTGCCGACAAAAGCGGCGCGAGTGTGGCGTTACTGATAGGCGAAGATGAACTTGCCGAAGGTATGGTGACGGTTAAACATTTACGCAATGACATCGAACAACAACGGGTAGCTCGAAGTGCCTTAGGTGCATTTTTAGCTGAACTGGCCATTAAGTAATAGATCATATAAGGGGACGTGCGCGTGGAAATTTATAGCACAGAAGAACAACAAGTTGATGCTATCAAGCAGTTCTGGAAAGATTACGGAAATTCAATTTTAATCGGTGCCGTCGTCGGTTTAGGCGGCCTGTATGCGTGGAATTATTATTCTGACGTTAAAGTGGCCCAAGCGGAAGAAGCCTCAAAAGCCTTCCACGAGTTGACCACTAAATCAAGCGACGAAGCTGCAATGCTTGCGGGCGTCGCCGAGTTTTCTAAAAGTCATGATCAAAAGGGCTATCAGGCGTTGTTAGAACTGATCGTGGCTAAAACGGCGGTAGAAGCCAAGGATTACCCTAAAGCAATCGAAGCCTTGAACAAGGTTATCGCGGCTAAGCCAGGTGCTGGTTTAGATGTGATTGCAACTTTACGTGTAGCCCGAATCCAAGCCGAACAAGGTCAAATTGACGCCGCTCTGGCGACCTTAGATCAAGTCACAGATAAAGCCTTCTTCGCCCAGCGCAATGAATTAAAAGGTGATTTATTAGTACGTCAAGGTGAAGTTGAGAAAGCGAAAACAGCTTATCAAGCTGCCATGGACAATGGTGGTGTGGTGACAAGCCCAGCGCTTAAAATCAAACTTGATAGCCTAAATCAGGCATAAGGGATCCCTTGATGAAGTCTTGGTGCAAAAACCTGCTAGCCGCCGGATTAAGTCTGGCCATGTTATCCGCCTGTTCGTCGAGCGATGTTGAAGACGAGCCTGTCAGTGAGTTAACTGCCATTCAGGCGACAGTGTTCCCTGAAGTAAGTTGGAGCGCCTCTGTCGGTGATGGTGTGGGTGATTATTATTCTCGCCTCGCTCCCGCAGTCCGTTATGGAAAAATCTTTGCTGCCGATCGTTATGGCGAAGTCACCGCGTTTGATGAAGCGACTGGCGAGCGCGTTTGGACTAAAGATTTCAGCGAAGAATTTCGTGATAACGCGTTAGCAAAAAACAAAGGTGCGCGTATTGCCGCCGGTGTGACTGCTGCGCGTAATAAAGTCTTTTTAGGTGGTGAAAGCGGGCTGTTAGCCGCGCTGAACGCCGAAGATGGCCAAGTGTTATGGCATGTGATTGCGGGCGGTGAATTACTGTCAGCACCAACGGTTGCCGATGACGTCGTGGTTGTCAGCACCAGCTCAGGTTCACTCGAAGCCTTTAACGTCGATACTGGCGCTAAGTTATGGGTGTATGAAATGCAACTGCCGAATCTGACCCTGCGCGGTACCGGTTCTGCAGCTTATGAAGCGGGTGGTTTCTTCATCGGTACTGCCGATGGCAAAGTGGCTGTTGTGATTAAAAACAATGGTCAAGCTGCATGGGAACAGGCGATTTACAATCCAACGGGCGGTAACGAGTTTACGCGTATGGCCGACGTAGATATGACGCCGCTGATCCTTGGCGACAACTTATATGCGGTGAGCTACAACGGTAACTTAGTGTCGATGGAATTGCGCACGGGTCGAGTGGTGTGGACACGTAAGTATTCTAGCTTTAACGAGTTAGCCTCAGCGGGCTTAAGCTTGTTCGTCGTTGACGACCACAGCCGTATCTACTCAGTTGATAAACGTAACGGTCTAGAACTGTGGAGCAACTCTGAGTTAGCTAACCGCACTCTGACGTCACCAGCTGTGTATAAAGACTATTTAGTTGTGGGTGATTTCGAAGGTTATTTACACTTCATCGATCGCAGTACAGGGACGATTGTGGGTCGTGTCCAAGTGGACAGCTCTGGATTATACAGCCAGCCATTAGTGGTTGACGATAAAATCTATGTTCAAGGTCGCAGTGGAAAGTTAGCTGTTGTAACACTTCCATAGTTAAAAGTGTTATCCTTGCTGAGCCCCTGGAAGTGTGTTCCGGGGGCTTTTTATTGAAAAGTTTTTTAGAGGCAAAATCATGATCCCTGTAGTGGCCCTTGTTGGTCGGCCGAACGTCGGTAAATCCACCCTATTTAATCGCCTTACGCGCACGCGTGATGCGCTGGTTGCTGACTTTCCTGGCCTAACACGTGACCGTAAATATGGTCGAGCATTCTTATCCGGCTATGAGTTCATTGTGGTCGATACCGGCGGTATCGATGGCACTGAAGAAGGGATCGAGACGAAAATGGCTGAGCAATCCCTTGCTGCCATTGAAGAAGCCGATGTCGTTCTATTTATGACCGATGCGCGCGCGGGTTTAACCGCTGCGGATCTGTCGATTGCACAGCACTTACGTAGCCGTGAAAAAACCACCTTTGTGGTTGCAAACAAAGTTGACGGTATTGATGCCGATTCAGCTTGTGCCGAGTTTTGGTCTTTAGGTCTTGGTGAAGTTTACCAAATGGCGGCGTCTCAAGGACGTGGTGTGACCAATATGATCGAATACGCACTGACCCCTTATGCCGAAGCGATGGGCATTGTGCGTCAAGGTGAGGACGAAGTTACTGAAGAGCGTGAATATACCGAAGAAGAAGCCGAAGCTGAGCAAAAGCGTCTGCAAGATTTGCCTATCAAGCTGGCGATCATAGGTAAACCTAACGTCGGTAAGTCAACCCTGACTAACCGTATTCTAGGTGAAGAGCGCGTTGTGGTATTTGATGAACCCGGCACGACCCGTGACAGTATTTACATTCCAATGGAACGTGAAGGTCGCGAGTACGTGATTATTGATACCGCGGGTGTTCGTCGTCGCAGTAAAGTACATCAAGTCATTGAGAAATTCTCAGTGATCAAAACTTTGAAAGCGGTTGAAGATGCTAACGTGGTGTTACTTATCATCGATGCCCGTGAAGGTATCGCCGAGCAAGATTTGGGTCTGTTAGGTTTCGCGCTCAATGCGGGTCGCGCTTTGGTTATTGCTGTCAACAAGTGGGATGGTATCGACCAAGGTATTAAAGATCGCGTGAAGAGCGAGCTTGACCGTCGTCTTGGCTTTATCGACTTTGCCCGTATTCACTTTATTTCGGCGCTGCACGGTACAGGTGTTGGCCATTTATTTGAATCGATTGAAGAAGCTTACGACAGTGCTACGCGCCGCGTCAGTACTTCTATGCTGACACGTATCATGCAAATGTCGCAGGACGATCACCAGCCGCCATTAGTGAATGGTCGCCGAGTGAAGCTTAAATACGCTCACGCCGGTGGTTATAATCCGCCAATCGTGGTCATTCACGGTAACCAAGTGAGTAGACTGCCAGACTCGTATAAGCGCTACATGATGAACTACTTCCGTCGTTCATTGAAAGTGGTGGGTACGCCAATCCAGCTACGTTTCCAAGAGGGTGATAACCCATTTGAAAACAAGACTGAGAAGTTGACTATGAGCCAAGAGCGTCGCCGCAAGCGCGCACAAAGCCATATCAAAGACAGAAAAACCAAATAGTGTTTTTTACCAGACACATTTGAAACAAAAGGAACCTTAGGGTTCCTTTTGTGTTTTAAGACTATTTCAGTCTTACTTAAACTATGCCAGCCTTGGTTAGACTATTTCAGCGTCATGTAGATTTATTCGAGCGGCTTTATCTGAGTGACGGTTGAAATCACTTGTCCATGGCGCAATCGGGTTTGCAGGCTATCACCGATTGTCAGCTTATCCGTGGAGTCGACCACTTGATTATGGATGTCAGTGGTGATGCTGTAACCACGGCTCAAGGTAGCAAGCGGACTGACGGTTTCGAGTTGATGGGCCGCGTATTTTATCCGTTGCTCACTTTGGCTCAGTTTGTCCTGTAATGCATCCTGTAAGCGACTCGCAAGATAACTTAGGCGGTTACCCTCAATGGCGAGCTTATGCTTGGGAGATTGCTGTTCAAGGCGACTTGCGAGCAACTGCTGACGGCGGCTGAGTATGTGCAAGCGATTCGACAGCGCCGACTCCAGTCTTAATTGCATCTCATCGAGTCTTTGCTCGAACTGTTGCAAGGTCCGTTTAGGATCTTGGCGTTGCAGTCTGTGCTCAAGCAAGCTGAGCCGTCTTTCTTGTTTGAGCTGATAATGTTTCGCACTTTGTTGCAGGCGCGATAAGGCTGTTGCGAGCTTTTGTGCCTTATTGTCGCTATCTTGGGATAACAACTCTGCACCTGCAGACGGTGTTGGGGCGCGAATATCGGCCACATAATCACTGATGGTGGTGTCGACTTCGTGGCCGACGGCGCTGACCACGGGCAGGGCGCTGTTATAAATTGTGTGGGCGAGGGCTTCGCTGTTAAAACACCACAAATCTTCAAGCGAACCGCCGCCACGGGTGAGCAGTAATACATCGACTTCTAAACGCTGGTTGGCGATATTGATTGCCTGACAAATACTCTGCGCTGCAGTTTCGCCTTGAACTTGGGTCGGATAGATAATGACTTCAATTGAAGGGTCGCGCCTTGCGAGTACGTGTAAGACATCGCGAATCGCCGCGCCGGTTGGCGAAGTGATAACGCCAATGCGTTGGATATTTTTAGGCAATGATCTTTTGGTGTCGGCGGCGAATAATCCTTCGGCGGCGAGCTTCATTTTGAGTGCATCGAACTGCTGGGCGAGTAGTCCATCCCCTGCGGGCAGCATGGACTCAATTAATAATTGATAGTCGCCTCTGGGTTCATACACGCTGATCGCGCCTTTGACTAACACTTGCTGACCATTGATGGGCTTAAAGCTGACCGTTTGGTTACGGCCTTTAAACATGGCGCAACGGATCTGCGAAGAGTGGTCTTTTAAGGTGAGATACCAATGACCTGAGCTGGGGGAGGAAAAGTTGGATATTTCGCCATTGAGCCAAATTTTACCCAGTTGTCCCTCGAGAATTTGTCTGACTTCACCATTGAGCCGCGAGACAGTATAAATATTGTTTTTGGTGCCTTGCATCGAATTACTCAATTAAATGGGGATATTTGCTATTTTCCATTTACCAGTGCCGATATGCAAGGTATAATCCCGCCGCAATATTTCACCTCTAAATCCTACTCAACTGGGGAGATGTTGCATATGCTACGTTTAATTAAAGAAGCGCTTACTTTTGACGATGTGTTGCTTGTTCCTGCGCATTCGACTGTACTCCCAAATACCGCCATTCTTAAAACTCGCCTGACCAATACCATTGAATTGAATATCCCACTTGTGTCTGCCGCTATGGACACAGTTACCGAAGCTCGTCTTGCGATCGCTATGGCGCAGGAAGGCGGCTTAGGCTTTATTCATAAAAACATGAGCATTGAAAAACAAGCCGAAGAAGTTCGTAAAGTAAAAATTTACGAAGCGGGCGTGGTTCAACAACCTGTGACTGTGACGCCATCAACGACTTTAGCCGATCTGAAAGTGTTAACACTGAAGAATGGTTTTGCGGGTTATCCCGTGGTTAACGAAGCAAACGAGCTGGTCGGTATCATTACTGGCCGTGACGTCCGTTTCGTGACGGATTGGAGCAAAACGGTAGAAGAAGTGATGACGCCTAAAGCGCGTTTAGTCACTGTTGCCGAAGGCACTAAATTAGATGAAGTGCAAAAATTAATGCACTCACACCGTATCGAAAAAGTGCTTGTGGTTGATGATAACTATAAGCTGAAAGGCCTCATCACAGTTAAAGACTTCGAGAAAGCCGAACGTAAACCTAACGCCTGTAAAGATGAATTAGGCCGTTTACGTGTTGGCGCTGCAGTTGGTGCGGGTGCAGGTAACGAAGAGCGTGTTGACGCACTCGTTAAAGCTGGCGTTGACGTATTACTTATCGATTCTTCCCACGGACATTCAGAAGGCGTTTTACAACGAATTCGTGAAACTCGCGCTAAACATCCTGATTTGCAAATTATCGGTGGTAACGTTGCCACGGCTGAAGGCGCATTAGCGCTGGTCGAAGCGGGCGTTAACGCAGTTAAAGTCGGTATTGGCCCTGGTTCTATCTGTACGACTCGTATCGTAACTGGTGTTGGCGTGCCACAAATCACAGCCGTTTCAGATGCAGCCGCAGCCATGAAGAGCCTAGGTATTCCTGTTATTGCCGATGGTGGCATTCGTTTCTCTGGTGACTTAGCCAAAGCATTAGCCGCGGGTGCATCTTGTATCATGGCGGGCTCAATGTTTGCGGGAACTGAGGAAGCACCAGGCGAAACTGAACTCTATCAAGGCCGTGCATACAAGTCATATCGCGGCATGGGTTCTTTAGGCGCTATGTCTCAAGGCTCCTCTGACCGCTATTTCCAATCAGATAATGCTGCCGATAAGTTAGTCCCAGAAGGTGTTGAAGCACGCGTGCCTTACAAAGGCAAGTTGAAGGAAATCATCCATCAACATATGGGTGGTCTGCGTTCATGCATGGGCTTAACAGGTTGTGCCACCATTCTAGAACTGAATGAAAAAGCCCAATTTGTGAAAGTGACTTCAGCGGGTATGGGCGAGTCCCACGTGCACGATGTGACTATCACTAAAGAAGCGCCGAACTACCGTTCAGGTTCTTAATCGTTTGATAAGAGGGGCGGCAATAAGCCGCCCCTTTGTAAAGCGTGTGATCCAATACTCAAGGCCGGCTTTCGCCGCGTTGAGCAATGTTAAAACAATAGATGAGATAAAGGTTACACATGAGCGATATTCATGAGCACAAGATACTGATCCTCGATTTTGGATCTCAGTACACTCAACTGATTGCCCGTCGTATCCGTGAAATCGGTGTGTACTGTGAATTATGGGCTTGGGACGTAACAGAAGCCCAAATCCGCGAATTTGCCCCGAACGGTATTATTCTTGCTGGCGGACCTGAAAGTGTAACGGCTGAAAACTCGCCGCGTGCGCCTGAATACGTATTTACCGCAGGCGTGCCTGTACTGGGCATTTGCTACGGCATGCAAACCATGTCTGAGCAGCTGGGCGGTAAAGTGATCCAAGGTGTGGGCGAAGGTGAATTTGGCTACGCTCAAATTGAAATGCTGACAGATTCCTTGCTATTCAAAGGCATAGAAGACGCAGTTAACAGCGAAGGCAAACCCTTACTCGACGTATGGATGAGCCACGGCGATAAAGTGTCGGCCATTCCTGAAGGGTTTGTGGCGGTCGCTAAAACGGACACTTGCCCATTTGCTGCTATGGCAAACGAAGAGAAGCAATTCTTCGGCGTACAGTTCCACCCAGAAGTGACCCACACTCGCCAAGGCATGCGCATGTTATCGCACTTTGCCTTAGACATTTGTGGTTGTGCGGCTAACTGGAAACCTTCCTCCATCATCGAAGATGCGATTGAGCGCTTGAAGAAGCAAATTGGCGATGATGAAGTGATTTTAGGGCTTTCGGGCGGTGTCGATTCTTCGGTTGTGGCTATGTTGCTGCACCGCGCTATCGGCAAAAAACTGACCTGCGTATTCGTTGATAACGGTTTATTGCGTTTGAACGAAGCCGAGCAAGTGATGGAAATGTTTGGCGATCATTTCGGCCTGAATATCATTCACGTTGATGCGGAAAATCGTTTCCTCGACGCGATGAAAGGCGAAGCCGATCCAGAAGCTAAGCGCAAGATCATCGGCCGTGTATTTGTGGAAATTTTCGATGAAGAATCGAAAAAATGCGCTAATGCAAAATGGTTAGCGCAAGGCACGATTTATCCAGACGTGATTGAATCTGCTGGCAGCGCTACAGGTAAAGCACATGTGATCAAGTCGCACCATAACGTTGGCGGTTTGCCAGACCATATGGAACTGGGTTTAGTTGAGCCACTGCGCGAACTGTTCAAAGATGAAGTGCGCAAAATTGGTCTTGAGTTAGGTCTGCCATACAACATGCTTTATCGTCACCCGTTTCCAGGACCAGGTCTTGGTGTGCGTGTATTAGGTGAAGTGAAGAAAGAATACTGTGACTTATTGCGCCGCGCCGATGCTATCTTCATTGAAGAACTGCATAAAGCCGACCTGTACAATAAAGTCAGCCAAGCCTTTACTGTGTTCTTACCTGTACGGTCAGTTGGCGTGATGGGTGATGGCCGTAAATATGATTGGGTTGTGTCACTTCGCGCCGTTGAAACCGTTGATTTTATGACGGCCCATTGGGCACATTTGCCCTATGATTTCTTAGGTCGTGTGTCTAACCGCATCATCAACGAAGTCGATGGTATTTCCCGTGTGGTTTACGATATTTCTGGCAAGCCGCCAGCGACGATCGAATGGGAATAAGTTAATTATTTGAATTAACGATTAAAAGGCGCCTAGTGCGCCTTTTTTGTTGTTTGATGGATTAACTTAGGCTGAATGACTCAGTCGTGAAATATCTGTGTTTGACTGATATAATCCGGCATTATTTTTTGGCTAATCGGTAGAGGGTGTGAGTGGACCAAACGCAGCAAGATGAACAATCGGAGCAAGACGAGCAATGGATGCAAGTCGCTATGCTGATGGCCGAGAAAGCTGAAGCCGAGGGTGAAGTACCCGTGGGTGCGGTATTGGTTAAAGACGGTCAGCAAATTGCAACGGGTTACAATTTATCCATTAGCCAACACGATCCTAGCGCCCATGCAGAAATTTTATGTTTGCGGGAAGCGGGGCGTTTGGTCGAAAACTATCGCCTGTTAGACGCGACTTTATATGTCACGCTTGAACCTTGTGCTATGTGTGCCGGTGCCATGGTGCATAGTCGGATAGCGCGGGTGGTTTTTGGTGCTCGGGATGAAAAAACCGGTGCAGCGGGTACTGTGGTGAATTTACTGCAACACCCGGCATTTAATCATCAAGTTGAAGTGACATCGGGTGTATTGGCCGACGCCTGTAGCGCGCAATTGAGTCGTTTTTTTAAACGGCGTAGAGAGGAGAAAAAAGCCCTGAAACAGGCTCAAAAGGCGCAGCAAGCGATTGAGTAAACAGCGGTAAAAGCGACAGGATTAATCCTGAGACTGAATAAAAGTAAAGAACAGTTTCTGACGATTCAAAATACGACGATGGCGAACTTTAAGTAAAGTACGACGACGCGCGACAGTATTGCTGATGGTTTTTCTTCTCATATTGACCCCATTCATTGTTATTATCGATGCCCTGCAGAGATGTATCGCAGGTCATAACCCCAAGACAGTAGCAGTTGCACTTGAGTGCAGCAATAGCACTGGTCAGATAAGCTGAACTAAGTGATGTTTTAATCGTAAACCTGAGTTGGATCCAGCCCAGTTAAGCCAGCTTGGATCTAGTTTTGACTCTAGCTCTAGCTTCTAAACCTAAGCTCACTGAGATCACTGAGCTTAGATCTAGAAGCTGGTTCTATTCATCATTGTCTAGAAACCTAGCTCTAACGCTTGGCTCAGGCAATGCAGATTACTTAGGTTGTTCTGGGCTCAATGTTCCAGCGGGAATGGCGGGTTCTTCCGACGCAAGATCGCTCGGTTCTTCCTCGGGGTTTTGCTGTTTCGACTGATTATCCACCCAGACTAACGTGTCGTAGTAGCGGCGAATACTGTCGACGTAATGGACCGCTTCACTGCCACGGGCATAGCCGTAGCGGGTTTTTTGATAGTACTTACGTTTTTGCAGCAGTGGCAGCACTTTCTTTAAATCTCGCCACGCATTGGGATTTAACTCCATTGATTCAGCTAGTTTACGCGCATCTTCAACATGGGCATACCCTATGTTGTAGGACGCCAGTGCAAACCACATACGTTGGCTCTCGGGAATGGATTCCGGCAGACGATTGATCATATCGTTCAAATAGGCCGCGCCGCCGCGGATACTTTCTTCCGCGTCCAAACGGTTGGTGATGCCAATTTCTTTTGCCGTAGGCTGAGTCAACATCATCATGCCACGAACTCCTGTTGCTGAGCGGGCATGGGGATTCCAATGGGACTCTTGATAGCTAGTCGCCGCAAGTTTTCGCCAATCTAAATTACCCGCATGGGTTTCGAATAACTGACGATAGCGGGGCAAAACGGTTTCGATGGCGCGAATAAATGCCCGAGTATCGACATAATCGAAGCGCTTCACATGGCCAAAGTATTTTTCGTTGAGATGATCGAGCGTGCCAGCCAGTTTTTCTTGGTGCCAAAAGGCCAGTAATTGGCTCATGAGTTCATCACTGCGGGTCGGCGGTAACAGCCAGACCACATCGAGCTTTTCTTCAAGTACGGGGCCTGAACGCAAATCGGGCAAGTAGCGGCGGTTGATTTGTACGCTGCTGGAGTCGGCGATAGTGTAGTCAATTTCTTTATTCGCGATCATGGCCAGCAATTCTTCGCTGTCTTTGTCGGTAATTTGATCCCACACCAGGGTTGGATAATGCTTTTGCAATTGAGTTAATGTCTCGACAAAGGAAGAGTCGGCGATGACAGTGATCTTACCTTTTAAGTCGCTGATGTCTTTGGGCGCTGGCATGCCTTCGCGATACACCAATACTTGATTAACGCGGTACAGCGGCGGTCCTAGGCGGAATTGTTCACGCCTTGCGGGCGTTTCTGTCATGCCTGCGGCAATGAGGTCGATTTCATTCTTTTTAAGGGCTTCGTACAGCTCGGTACGGTTAGTGTAGGGCACCATTTTTAAGGGCACATCTAAGTATTCGGCGAACAATACCGCCATATCGTAATCGAAACCGCTATCACCTTGGCCCGAAGTCATATAAATCTGTGGGCCGTAGAGTGTGCCGACTCTTAACTCAGTTAATTTTTTCGGCACGAATTCTGTTTCGTCCACGGTCACCTGCTGACAGGCAGTCAGTAAGAAACCTAAGATAAGAGCGAACAGGAATCGAGTCATTAAATGTGCTTATAGTAAATAAAATCAATATTATAGATAGCGAGTTAACAGTGGGGCATGCGTGGTGAACTGGCCGACATTGGTGGGATTATATCCGTTTGTCTGCGATAACGTAAAAAAAATCATTCGTGGGGGAAAATGGCGACTAAAAATGGTCGCGTTTTTTATATCACAGGAAACACTGTTTTGCGTAAGGTCACAGGTGATTTGTGGCAGACATTTCCTTATAATAGCGCCACCTCTGACCCCTGCAATAATAAATAATAAGGTGAATAGACGTGATGGAGATCATCCGCGGAGCCCCTGCACTCTCGACGTTTAGGGTGCAAAAGCTGATGGAGGCCTGCGAAAACGCTGCGCTTCCGGTACGCCAAATCTATGCTGAGTATGTCCATTTAGCGGATTTGAGCGAGTTGCTCGATACAAATGAACGGCAGCAACTTGAAAAAATTCTCACCTATGGACCTGCGATAGAAGCTCATATCCCCCAAGGTTCACTCCTGTTTGTCACTCCTCGCCCCGGTACTATTTCTCCTTGGTCTTCAAAAGCCACTGACATCGCGCACAATTGTGGCCTTGGTAAAGTGAAGCGTTTGGAGCGAGGCGTTGCGTATTATGTCGAGTCAGATGCACTGACAGTGGCGCAGCAACAAGCCTTAAATGCGCTGTTGCACGATCGCATGGTTGAAATCATGCTTGATGATTTTGCCAAAGCCGATGTGTTATTCAAACGCACTGAGCCTGCGCCGTTTAAAAGCGTCAATATTCTTGCCGAAGGTCGCCGCGCACTTGAAGTGGCTAACACAGCATTGGGCCTTGCCTTAGCCGAAGATGAAATCGACTATTTAGTCGAAAACTTCGTCCGTTTAGGCCGTAATCCCCATGACATCGAATTGATGATGTTTGCTCAGGCGAATTCTGAGCATTGTCGTCATAAGATTTTTAACGCAGATTGGACAATTGACGGTGAAATTCAGCCTAAGTCATTGTTCAAAATGATCAAGAACACCTTTGAATCCACCCCAGATCACGTGTTATCTGCCTACAAAGATAATGCCGCTGTGATGGAAGGCTCGGTTGCCGGTCGTTTCTTCCCCGATCCTGATGGGGTGTACAACTACCACACTGAACCTATGCACATCCTGATGAAAGTGGAAACCCACAACCATCCAACCGCCATCAGCCCCTATCCTGGCGCTGCAACCGGTTCAGGTGGTGAAATCCGTGATGAAGGCGCAACGGGTCGTGGTTCTAAACCTAAAGCCGGTTTAACGGGCTTTAGCGTATCAAATTTAAAAATCCCGGGTTTTGTTCAACCATGGGAAGGTAACTACGGTAAGCCAGATCGTATCGTGAGCGCGCTCGATATCATGACCGAAGGCCCACTGGGCGGCGCGGCATTTAACAACGAGTTTGGTCGTCCGGCATTGGTGGGTTATTTCCGTACCTACGAGCAGGAAGTCAGCAGCCATAACGGCGTTGAAGTGCGTGGTTACCACAAGCCCATTATGTTAGCCGGTGGTTTAGGTAACATTCGCGAAGAACATGTACAGAAGGGCGAAATCACCGTTGGCGCTAAGCTGATTGTGCTGGGCGGCCCTGCGATGAACATTGGTTTGGGTGGCGGCGCCGCTTCATCAATGGCATCGGGTCAATCGAGTGAAGATCTCGACTTTGCTTCTGTGCAACGTGAAAACCCAGAAATGGAACGTCGTTGTCAGGAAGTGATTGACCGCTGTTGGCAGCTTGGCGATAAAAACCCTATCCAATTTATCCACGATGTGGGCGCGGGCGGTTTGTCGAACGCTTTCCCTGAACTTGTGAATGACGGCGAGCGCGGCGGTTTATTCAATCTGCGTAATGTGCCTTCAGATGAGCCAGGCATGAGCCCGCTGGAAATCTGGTGTAACGAATCACAAGAGCGTTATGTGATGTCCGTTGCCCCTGAAAACCTCGCACTATTTACTGCAATTTGTGAGCGTGAGCGCGCCCCGTTTGCGGTTGTGGGTGAAGCGACAGCGGAGAAACACCTGACCCTTAGCGACAGCCATTTCGATAATAATCCTATCGATTTACCGCTCGAAGTCTTATTAGGTAAAGCGCCTAAGATGAGCCGCGATGTGGTATCAGCCAAAGCGGTATCGCCAGCGCTCGAACAAAACAAGATTGATGTTAAAGAAGCGGTTAAACGCGTGCTGAGCTTGCCTACAGTTGCGGATAAAACCTTCCTTATCACCATTGGCGACCGCACAGTTACGGGTTTAGTTAACCGTGACCAAATGGTGGGTCCATGGCAAGTGCCTGTGGCCGATTGCGCGGTCACTGCTGCAAGCTTTGATACCTACGCCGGTGAAGCAATGTCACTGGGCGAGCGTACACCGCTGGCACTGCTTGATTTTGGCGCATCTGCCCGTATGGCAGTGGCTGAATCAATTATGAACATCGCTGGTACCGATATCGGTTCATTTAAGCGTATCAAGCTTTCTGCTAACTGGATGTCTGCTGCGGGTCACCCCGGTGAAGATGCGGGTCTTTATGAAGCGGTTAAAGCCGTAGGTGAAGAACTGTGTCCAGAGCTGAGCCTAACCATTCCGGTCGGTAAAGACTCTATGTCGATGAAGACCGCATGGCAGCAAGATGGCGCGGATAAAACCGTGACGTCGCCAATGTCATTGGTCATCACTGCTTTTGGCGTGGTACAAGACATTCGTAATACAGTGACGCCAGAGCTGCGCACAGATAAAGGCGAAACGTCTTTACTGTTAGTGGATCTCGGTGCGGGTAAAAATCGTTTAGGCGGTTCTTGTTTAGCCCAAGTGTTTGGTGAGCTAGGTGATATTGCGCCGGATCTTGATGATGCTGCACTGCTGCGCGGTTTCTTTGAAACCATGCAAAATCTAGTGGCTAAGAAATCCGTTATCGCTTACCACGACCGAAGCGACGGTGGCTTATTTACCACCTTAGTGGAAATGGCCTTTGCGGGTAATACTGGCTTAGACATAGATGTAGAAGATTTGCAGGGCACGGATTTAGAGCGACTCTTTAATGAAGAGCTCGGCGCTGTGCTGCAAGTGAGCCGCGACAACGCTGCGAAAATTGCCGCTCAGTTTGCTATCGCGGGCGTACCTTGCCACGTGATAGGGACGTTAGCTGACGATCAACGCATCACCATTAAAGATGGCGCGCGTGAAATTTTCAGTGATAGCCGTGTTGCGCTGCGTACCTTGTGGTCAGAAACCACTTATCGTATGCAAGCCATGCGTGATAACCCAGCGTGCGCACTGGAAGAGTTCAAACTTAAGCAAGACGAAAGCGATTTAGGCTTAACGGTTAACTTAAGTTTCGATCCAAGCACTGACGTTGCCGCGCCTTATATTCTTAAAGGCGCTGCGCCTAAGATGGCGATTTTGCGTGAGCAGGGCGTTAACTCCCACGTGGAAATGGCAGCTGCTTTTGATCGCGCAGGATTTGAAAGCCGCGACGTGCACATGTCTGACATTTTATCTGGCCGTATCAGCCTAGAGGATTTCCAAGGTCTAGTGGCCTGTGGTGGTTTCTCTTATGGTGACGTATTAGGCGCAGGTGAAGGTTGGGCTAAGTCGATTCTGTTTAATGACCGTGCGCGCGATGAGTTTTCACGTTTCTTTGAACGTGATTCAAGCTTTGCCCTCGGCGTGTGTAACGGCTGTCAAATGCTGTCAAACCTGAAAGAAATCATTCCAGGAAGCGAACATTGGCCACGTTTTGTGCGTAACCGCTCAGAGCGTTTTGAAGCGCGTTTCAGCTTAGTTGAAGTGCAACAGAGCCCGTCGTTATTCTTCCAAGGTATGGCAGGTTCGCGTATGCCTATCGCTGTATCGCACGGTGAAGGTTTGGCTGAGTTTGCCAGCCCTGAAGCGCTGGCGATTGCCGAAGCGTCAGGCACAATTGCCCTGCGTTTTGTCAATGGTAAGGGTGATATCGCGACTCAGTATCCACAAAACCCGAACGGCTCGCCAAATGGCTTGACGGGGATTTGTACGACCGATGGCCGCGTAACCTTGATGATGCCACACCCAGAACGTGTGTTCAGGACTGTAGCAAACTCTTGGCATCCAGATGCTTGGGGTGAAGACAGCCCTTGGATGCGTATGTTCCGTAATGCGCGAGTGACCTTAGGTTAAGCGAGTAAACTCAGCGGCTTTTACCTGTATTGATAGGGAAAAGCGGGTTTAGTTAATCGTAAAAAAGGAGCGATAATTTCGCTCCTTTTTTTATATTTTAAATGCACTTTTATGAAATATCTTGCATTTCAAATCATTAACACTTGTTGCAAATAATCTAATAGACCAAAGTGATAAAACAGCATCTTTTTACGGTAAATACCTATTAATAGGTATGTTGCGTACTTGATACTGAGAGTGACGTTTTATGGGGTTCTAGAGTTGAAGGCAGATGTTGCGGCTTTAGAATAGAAAAAGCCCCCACTCTCAAGGAGAGAGGGGCTCGTTTTGCGCTAACAAAACTTCAAATTAATGCAATAAATTTCACGAGTAATTCGGGGAATTATTTCAGCTCATTAGCTGTATAAAGTTCAACAAAAACACGCTTGTAGCTGTTAACCAGACGTTCAAATAATTTAGTCATATCGATATCTCCACACCAAAAGTTAATACCTATGTGCGCGAAGTTGGCATTGACTGGGCTACGACACCAGTTCTACCAAATTGTCTCCTTAACACAGGACATATATTAAACAACTCAGATTAGCTTCTCAAACGAGAAAAAATACAATTATTCATTATTAAAACTAATGAATTTTAATGCTGTTTTTATATCTTTATTTCTATATGTTGATTTATTTATTGATTTTAAAGGTTTTTAATTGATTTACGCTAAAAATATTTTTAAGTTTTTTTTAGTTAATTTGTTGCAACATTATTTGTTTGTTAGTTTTTTGGTGGCTGGAGCTGATTTGTGGCGGCTAATCAATAAAAGTAGGGGTTTATATTAATTAACGCTTGCTCACTACTCCTGTTTTGTGTAGTTGTCAATCCCTCTCGATGGGGAAGTGTGTGCCTCACCGCAAAACCCACCTAAACCACTGAGTTTGATTGATTTGCATCAAAGCGAGGTGGTATAAAATAGCCACAAATGAAAACGAATAAATATCTTAACTATCTGATATTTATATCGATGAGATCATTTGATTGATTGAGTGGTAAGGTGTCGGTCTCAGTTACTTGCGATAGTGTGACTCGCGTCTCAATATGCGACGGATATTGGTACTTTTTAGCCCTTGCTGCTTCGAACTAATGCAAAAGATTAAATTTAACGGTTTATACTGATGTTCAGATATAAACACAAAATGAAAACTCACTATCCTACAAAGGCACTTGCTGTGATTGACGCGGGTTTTATCATAGCAATTGGACGCACCAAGTAAGGAGTCACCGATGATTGTTGAAGAGGTTGTTGAGCTATCGCGGTTGCAGTTTGCGCTGACAGCCATGTATCACTTCCTGTTTGTTCCCTTGACGTTGGGGTTGGCATTTTTGCTGGCTATCATGGAATCACTGTATGTGATGACGGATAAACAAATTTATAAAGATATGACTAAGTTCTGGGGTAAGTTATTTGGTATTAACTTTGCCTTGGGGGTTACCACAGGTTTGGCAATGGAATTCCAGTTTGGTACTAACTGGTCTTACTATTCGCATTACGTAGGGGACATCTTTGGTGCGCCTCTGGCTATTGAAGGTTTAATGGCCTTCTTCCTCGAATCTACCTTCGTCGGTATGTTCTTCTTCGGTTGGGATCGTTTCACTAAACGTCAACATTTAGTGGTGACTTGGTTAGTGGCCTTTGGCTCTAACATGTCGGCATTGTGGATTTTAGTGGCAAACGGTTGGATGCAAAACCCTGTGGGTTCAGTGTTCAATTACGAAACCATGCGCATGGAAATGACCAGCTTCGCCGAAGTGGTGTTTAACCCTGTTGCGCAGGTGAAGTTTGTTCACACTGTGGCTTCGGGTTATGTGGCGGGTGCCATGTTTGTACTGGCAATCAGTGCTTATTACATCCTCAAGAAACGTGACTTACCTTTTGCCCGTCGCTCATTCGCGATTGCGGCAAGCTTTGGTATGGCGGCAATTCTATCGGTTATCGTGTTAGGTGATGAATCTGGCTATAAAGTAGGTGAAGCACAGCGTGTTAAGTTAGCGGCGATTGAAGCTGAATGGCATACTGAACCTGCTCCTGCGGCCTTTACTGCGGTTGGTTTCCCAAATCAAGAAACCATGCACACGGATTATGCGATCAAAATTCCTTATGCTATGGGTATTGTGGCAACACGCTCATTGGATGAAGAAGTCACGGGTATCCATGACTTGATTGCTGAGCATGAAGTGCGCATCCGTAACGGTATGAAAGCCTATGCCATGTTAGTGAAGCTGCGTGCGGGTGAAGAAACGCCTGAATTACGTGCGGCCTTCGAAGAAGCAAAAGTCGACTTAGGCTATGGTTTCTTGCTGAAACGCTACACAGATAAAGTGGTCGATGCCACTGAAGAGCAAATTAAAGCCGCTGCTAAAGATTCTATTCCTAACGTAGCACCGATTTTCTGGAGCTTCCGTGTGATGGTGGGTCTAGGCTTTATCATGTTATTCGTATTTGCTGCGGCATTCTGGCAAAGCACACGTCATCAAATCGTCGAGAAGAAATGGGTACTTAAAGCTGCACTTTATAGCTTGCCATTGCCTTGGATTGCGATTGAGTGTGGTTGGTTTGTGGCTGAGTATGGTCGTCAACCTTGGACGATTTCTGAGGTATTACCGACCTTTATGTCTGCCTCAAGCTTAACGACTGGCGACTTATGGTTCAGTATCCTTTCTATCACCCTGTTCTACACTGTGCTGCTGGTGATTGAGATGTTCTTGATGTTTAAGTTTGCCCGCATTGGTCCGAGCAGTTTAAAAACTGGTCGTTATCATTTCGAGAAACTAGAAGCCTAAGCAGAGGATTTCATTATGTTTGATTATGAAATATTAAGAGTTATCTGGTGGGCTCTGATCGGCGTACTGTTCATCGGATTTGCGGTTACTGACGGTTTTGACATGGGTGTCGGTGCGTTACTGCCAATCATAGGTAAAGACGATACTGAACGCCGTATCATGGTCAACACTATTGCTCCCCATTGGGACGGCAACCAAGTGTGGTTAATCACAGCAGGTGGTGCGTTATTTGCCGCTTGGCCTATGGTGTATGCAGTGTCTTTCTCTGGCTTCTATGTCGCCATGATGTTAGTGCTGTTTGCCCTTTACATGCGTCCAGTCGGATTCGATTACCGTTCTAAAATTGAAAATCCAAAGTGGCGTAAGTCGTGGGACTGGGCCTTGTTTGCCGGCGGTTTTGTACCTCCACTGATCATAGGCGTAGCCTTTGGTAACTTGTTACAAGGCGTACCGTTTGAATTCGACGAGTTCCTACGTGCGACTTACCACGGTGGTCTATTCGGTCTGTTGAATCCTTTCGGTCTACTGGCAGGTCTTGTGAGCGTGAGCATGTTTATGATGCAAGGCGCTTCTTGGCTACAAATGAAGACTGATAGCGAGCTGCGAGTTCGTGCTGCGAAAGCCACGCAATTCTTCGCACTATTAGTGGCTGTGTTGTTTGCTGCGGCGGGCGTGTGGTTAGCCAATGGTATTGATGGTTATGTCGTGACATCAGTCCTTGACCATAATGCGGTGTCTAACCCAGCAATGAAAACAGTCGCGATTGAAGCGGGTGCTTGGCTTGCCAACTATGACAAATACCCCATCACTATGCTATTCCCTATCTTAGGTGTGGTATTGCCGCTGTTAGTGATTCTGGTGAGCCGCTTTAACCGTTCAGGTTTTGCGTTCCTATTCAGCTCACTGACTGTGGCTATGGTGATTTTGACTTGCGGTGCGGCTATGTTCCCATTCGTTATGCCATCGTCACTAGACCCTAACGTCAGTTTGACTATGTGGGATGCAACAGCCAGTAAAATGACCTTAGGTGTTATGACTGCTGCAGCTGCGATTTTCGTACCCATAGTGTTGAGCTACACTGTCTGGACTTACTTCAAAATGTTTGGTCGTATCGGCCGTAAGCATATTGAAGATAACAAAGCCTCACTCTATTAGGCATTAAGGAGCATCTGCTATGTGGTATTTTACGTGGATATTAGGGGTTTTGTTGGCCTGTTCTTTCGGGATTATCAATGCCCTGTGGCTTGAGAATACTGAGAACATGGACAGATCGGCTGATGATGCCGAGTAACGTCTAAACTCGATTTAAAAAACCTCGCTCTAGCGGGGTTTTTTATTGGGATTTATTTGCTGGGTGAGGCAAGGTTTAGCCTGTGCATCAGCAGAACTACCCTATTAGCCAGCATATCTAACTCCATAGAAGTGTGATGATGTAGCCGTGTGCTGAGGCAACGCAGCAGGTGCGCCTGATATCCGTTTTGTCGTGAGTGTGATGCCTGACAGATGTGGCGTCTAAGATTGAGAGGTTGTGACAAAGAGTGTGGATTATCAGGGCTGAATGCCTAAGTGAAGTTGCTACTGAGATTGAACAGGGAAGCATGAATAAGTGAGGCATGTCATTAAAGACACGTCATCAAGTGGCATCCTCTAAGACGACACCTTACCCAAAGGCATTTCACCCATTGAGGCTTTATCACTTTATCGCTTTTTGATGGCGATAGATACAGGCTATTGCTCCGTATTATTTAAAATCTTTACTCCTTATTCTTTTACATCGCGCTTTTAAAATAGCGAATATCAATAACTATCTCCTCAAGTCGCTTTCTTGAATGATGCCCCAAAACTGTTGAAATCGCGGCCATAAAAAATGCCACCCAGTGTGGGTGGCATTTGATAAACAACTCATTAAAAATTTGAGCTAGTTGAACCCGTCGCGCTAGTCTAATTAGGCCTTAAACTGGCTTATCTGGCGTTTTAAAGCAGCCGCTAAGGAAGACAGTTCATTGGCTGAATGTACGGTTTCAGTGGCACGGTGCTCGCCCTCATTTGCTAGTTCACTGATCTGATGCAGATTGTGAGTAATTTCCTCTGCAACACTGCTTTGCTGTTCAGTTGCCGAGGCGATATTACGTGAACTAATGGCGAGTTCACCAATCCGGCGGGTGATTTCCTTAAGCTGCTCGCCGGTTGCTTCGCCCTGTGCTGCGGATTCCATACCTAATTGATGACTCTGACCCATTTGCTCTGTGGTGCTTTTCACTTGGGTTTGTAGCTTTCCAATTGTTTGGCCAATTTCTAAAATGGATGATTGGGTGCGCTGGGCTAAGGTTCTCACCTCATCGGCAACGACCGCAAAGCCTCGACCTTGATCGCCTGCGCGCGCCGCTTCAATCGCCGCATTGAGTGCCAGTAAGTTTGTCTGCTCGGCAATGCTGTTAATCACTTCGGTGACTTTACTGATGGCTTCACTTTCGTGACTGACTTTTTCAACCGACTGATGACTGTTACTGAGCTGTTCACTGAGCTTGAGTAAATCTTGCACTACTTTAACTTGCTGATCTTGGCCTTCTTTGGCTGCGGCATCCACTTGCTGGCTCTGAACTGCGCCGTCTTGGGCATGGTTCGCCACATCACGAATAGAGGTCGACATTTCTTCAATGGCTGTGGCAATTTGATCCGTTTGTAGCATTAAGGCCTGAGCTTCTTCGCCATTCTGTTTGGCGATACTTTGTGCCTTAGAAGCCTGCTGCTCTAAACTCATCACCGAATCCTGCAGGGCAATGATCAACTGCCTTAACTCTGATGACATGGTCGATACACTGGTGGTGATGCGATCAACTTCGTTTTGACTCTGTGGTTCTGATGGCGCTAAGTGATGACTGAAATCGCCACTGCCTAGCCTTTCCATATGCACTTGTAGGGCATGTAACGGTTTAAGTGCACGGATTAATACTACTGAAAGCAGTGCTGTGATCAGTGCAATCCCAGTGAGGGCAACGATAGCGTTGATAGTGAGTAACTGCATACTTTCTTCATTGAGTTCACTCGCCTTAACTTGGCCTACCAACATCCAATTCCAGCCAGTTACGGTTTGGCTATAGGCAAACATAGGCTCATTTTTACCATTGATATAACTGTACTCAGAATCATCTTTCGTGGCCTCAGCCACACTTAACCCATCGAGCATACTCTCGGTGATAACCTCGCCCGCATTAAACTGAGGATGCGCGACAAGTACATTGTCCGCTTTACGCACTAACAGAAAATAACCGCTTTCTTCTAGGGTGAGTCTGTTTACTGCATCTTGTAATTGTTTTAACGAGCTGGTGATGTCAAAGCCAATATATAAGATACCAATGACTTGGCCTTGGACGTCCTTTACTGGGCGATAGACTGTCATATAGTCTTTGCCGAAGAGTTTGGCGTAGCCTTCGTATTCTTGGCCGCTGATCAGCGCTTGATAGCCTGGATGCGTTTTGCCGAGGAAGGTCCCTAGTGCACGGCTACCATCGGCTTTTTTGAGTGAGGTCGACACCCGCATAAAATCATCGCCATCACGCACGAATACCGTTGCCGTGCCGCCAGTCAGGTTAGCAAAACGATCGACTTTACTTTTTGAGGAGTTAATTTGTTCTTGTTCATGCATGAGGGCGGGGGAGCTGACTCCCATCACATTGACGGTTTTATTTGGTTTACTAAATTGCCCTGGATACATTTCCTTAAACACATCGGCGTTGCGCCTTGCAAGCTGTAAAAGGCTATCGTATTGCAGTTCTAACATGTCTGAAACGGCACGCATTTCGGACTTCATGGCACTCATGCCTTTATCTTCTAATACATTCGAAGCGGCTTTGTAGGAAACGGTACTGAGTATGCCAAAGATGGTGAGTGTGAGAATAAACGCGAGGGCACCTATTTGTTTAGCAATAGGCCAATTTTTATAATTCATCGTACGATCCTATAGGTAACGGTTACATCAATGTAGCCTAAGTCTCACTCCATGGTCTTGATATGGGTCTAGTATTTAAGCAATTGTATAGTCAATTCTTTGATATTTTACCAGTTTTAGACTTGAGTTAATGGATTCATTCCACAGACATGTCGGCAGATAAAAAGTCTCGCTAACTGGCTGTATTGTGATGGCATGGACTAAGCTGCTTAAGGTGAATGGAATTCATAGTGTCAGAACCATTATAGGGGAAGTGTATATGCTAGGTGAGAATCATGCGTTAGTTTATGAGTTTCCTGATTTTGTCGATCAAATTAAACATCTAAAAGTCAATAATAGCGTCTTTGCGACTATGGCCAGTCGTTATCATGAGCTCGACAATAAAATTAGGGCGCTTGAGTTAACTAAAGTGCCCACCGCCGATGAGCACTTTTTAGCGTTAAAATTAGAGCGGTTAAACCTCAAAGATAAACTGTATCAATACCTAGTCCACGATGCGATTTAAGCTGGAATGGCGGACTGATTGTTCGCCTTACGGGTTTTCATCAACAGCAAATACATAGTCGGTACCCAAACCAGAGAAAGCAAAGTCGTTAGCAGCGTGCCGCCCGCGATAGCAATGGCAAAGGGAGGCCAAAATCCACCGCCAGCAATGATAAGCGGAATAAACCCGCCTACTGTGGTGATGGTTGTCGAGCTGATATGGCGACCACAACTGCTGACGGTTGAGACTATGGTTTCCATATCGCCGAGTCTGGCACTTGGCATATCCTCAAGTTCGGCCAAGATCACTATGGCAGCGTTAATGGCCAGTCCCATCAAGCCTAGCAAACCTATGATGACAGGGAATCCAAATGGATAGCCGAACACAAACACGGCTAATAGGCCAAGCCCGGCTGATTGTATCGCGCTCAATAGAATAATCGCCGTGAGCCTAAAGGAGTTGAACGACAACACCACAGTGGCCAATAGCAAGGTGACGACTAACATCACATTGGACAGTAAATTGCCGACCGCTTCGTTACGTTTCGCGCTTTCACCGCCGATTTCAATGCGATAACCCGATGGCAGCGCGAGTTGTGCCACTTTATCTTTGACATCGTTCAGCACTTGGGCGGGTAACACACCACTGACAATATAGGCTTCTATGGTATTCACCCTTTGGCCGTTACGTCTTGGAATGGCGCCGCGGCTCACTTGAACTTCGTTGTGGGCGAGGGCAGAGAGCGCGACCGACTCACCCGAAGGTGTCACTAATTGAATTTCTGAAAGGCGGGTGACTTGTTCGCGACTGCCATCACCGAGTCGCACTCGAACGGGTAATGACTCCGTTTGCTCAAGCACGCTGCCACCGATAACGCCTGTGGTCGACATTTGGATCTGCTTGGCAATATCCGTCAGACTTAAACCACTCATCAGGCTGGCATCTTCATTCACTTGCAGCCACAGCTTAGGCGCACCGGCACTCAAGGTTGCTCGGGTATGGAGTACGTCCGGCGTTTGCGCGAGGATATTGCGGACTTCGTCGCCCAGCGATCGCAACGTATCGAGATTCGGACCGAAGATCATCAACTCTACCGGCGCATTAAAGGGCGGACCTTGCTCGAGTTTGCGTACTAGCACTTGTGCTTCGGGGAAAGCACTGTCGAACTGCTGTTGTAATTCGGGGATCAGCTCATTGGCACGTTCAAAGTCGGTCACTTTCACCATGGCCTGTGCATAGTTAGTCGCGCCCTGTTGGCGCTGTGTCAGGTTGTAATAAAATGAGGGCGTATTGCCGCCCACCACCCAATCAACTTGGGTGATCCCATTGACGGCATGGAGCTTTTTATCCATCAGTTGCACTTGGTTCAAAGTGTTGTCTAAACTCACATGGGGCGCAAGATAGACTTCAATTTGGAACATGTCCCTGTCCGATGGCGGAAAGAATTGCTCTGTCATCTTGCCCGAGGCGTAAAAACCTAATACTGGCGTAATGCCGATAAGCAGCGCACTGAGAATAGGGCGCTTAAGGGCGATTCTGAGGCTAGCTTGAAAATATTGGCTCACAAGCGGGAGATTTATTCCGTGTTGATACCAGACATCATGTTTGCCTTCATGGCTAAATCGTCCCGCGAGTCCCGCAATTATCGTGTGGGAAATCAGGTAAGAGCCCAGCAGCGCAAACATCACTGACATGGCAATGCCACCGACAAACTCTCCTGCTGCACCGGGCATCAGCACTATGGGCGCAAAGGCTAAAATCGTGGTAATCGTTGAACCTGCTAAGGGCAGCCAAAGGTGGTGTATGGTTTCGCTCACTGCGGCTAGGCGACTCATCCCTTGTTGGCGCCGTTGTGAGATGGCATCAACAATCACAATCGCATTATCCACCATGATCCCAAGGGCGACGACGAGTCCTGTCACCGACATTTGATGTATGGGCAGGCCGATATATTTCATGCAGGCCAAGGTAAACAGTGCCGTGAGGGGTAATGAAATCGCCACTATGATGGCGTTTCTGAGTCCAAGGGTGAGTAGCAATACCAGCAAGATGATCACAAACCCTTGCAGCAGGTTTACCACGAGTCCGCCAAGGCGATCGCTGGTGTAACTGTTTTGCTCGAATAGCCATTGGATCTGGATATTGGCGGGCACTTCGCGATTAAGTTCATCGACGACGCTATTCACTTGTGCTTGCCAGAGATCGACACGGTTATTGTTAAGCATGCGCGCGGCGACAAAAACGCCTTGTTCACCATCGACTAAGGCTATGCTGTCCGCGGGCGTTTTGGCTTGGCGCGTGACAGTGGCAATATCCCCAAGACGAATAATTTGGCCTTGGTTATCAATTTTGAGTGGCACTTGGCGAATGCGAATTAAAGAGTCGAGTTCGCCCGAGACTTCGACTAAGGCGCGAAACTCGTGGTTGTTGATTTCACCTGCGGCAATTTTACTGTCGGCGCCGCTGAGAATATGGGCGATGGAAGCGGGAGTGAGTTGTAACTGGCTCATCTTGTTGCCGTCAAGCTGCACTAGCATTTCTTCGGTCGGTGCGCCGTAGAGTTTGACAAAATCTGTGCCCGACAGCAGCCTGAGTCTGCTCTGTAATTCCTTCGCGTAGCGGTTGAGCATATCGACTCGAACGGGCGTATTGCTATTCCACACTAAGCTTAAAATGGCGGTGTAGGCATAACCAATTTGATCATCGAGTGTCGGGGATGGTATGCCCTCGGGCAGATTGATTTTCGCATCGGCTAATAAATCCCGCGCCCGAGACCACACGGGGTCGGTCTCCATAACAGTGTCTTTCAATTCTAACTGTATGACTGAAATCCCCGGCCGAGAGGTCGACTGGATCAGCTTGATTTCTTCTAAACGCCTGAGCTGATTTTCGAGCACTTCAGTGACTAAGGCTTCGACCCGCTCAGCTGAGGCCCCAGGGTACGGGGTGATCACAGAGGCGAAACGGTTGGTTATGTGTGGATCTTCAGTGCGCGGCAGACTCGAGATAGCACCAAATCCCGCAACCAGTAATAGTGCAATAACGAGGCTGACTAAGCGGCCGTTTTCAACAAAGGCTTTAATCATAACTACCTCGTGGTTGCGGCAATGGGAGATACAGCTTGGCCTACGACCAGCTTATGGAGTCCTTGGCTGACATAGATTTCATTGGGTTGAATTGCGCCTTGAATGTAGGCCATGTCCTGGGTGGTGTAGAGGATTTCCACATCTCGGCGCTCTATGATGGATTGCTGTTCATCCTTTGCGATGACATACAGATTCCATAACCCACGAATGCCATCCGTTAATGCCGAAATCGGCACCCAATACCCAGCTTGCTCAATTTGCTGCTGTTGATGCAGATACGCAATTTCACCGTTAATCACACGGGCATCTTGGGGTAGGCTTATCCTAAGTTGTAGGGTGCGACTGACGGGATTGACTTCGGCGCTAATACCGGCAATTTCGGCAGTAAAGATTTGATCTTGCACGCTGACTTGCACTTGTTGTTTTGGGTGAAACTGATCCGCTAACGCGACAGGTACGCCTATGTAGGCTTCAGGATTGATATTGCCCACTAAGGTGAATATAGGGCTGCCCGCAGCAACCACTTCGCCTAAGTTATGCAGTTTTTGGCTGATGGTGCCGTCAAAGGGCGCCACTAAGATGGATTTATCGAGCTTAAGTTGATTGGCATGCTGTGAGGCAAGTAGGCGGTTTTTCGCCGCGGCTAAGCTATTTAATTGTGAGCGGTTTTCATCTAATAGCTGCTCAGAGACATAGCCCGATTTTTTCAATTCTTGATTACGTTTTAGAGTACTGGTGGCCAGATCGACATCGGCTTGGGTTTGCGCCAGACTCGCTTGGATCTCCTGACGCTCGGCTTCGAGTAGTCGGGTATCGAGGATTGCCAGTATTTGACCTTGCTTCACTTTGATGCCGGAATCGGCCTGTAGCTCGTTTAACTTTCCTGCTAGTTCAAAGCCGACGCCAGTTGTGTTGCCCGCACGGATAGTCCCCGTGAAGGTTTGCTCGTGCTGATAGCTTGGTGTCAGGATCAACGCTTGGCTCGTGACTGTGGGCAGCGTAGCAGTAGTGGCGTGTTCAGTGACTTCCTTTTGGCAGGCGGATAATGTGACTAAAGCAAACACGCAGACGCTGATAGTGCGCCAAGAACGTCGGGCAGTTCGATCCATTTTAAGTGCTTCCGCTGTAAGTTAAACGTTAATGCAATGTAACTAGACTTGCTAGTCTAGTTGTGTGGAACTAGACTGTCTAGTCTATTTTGTGCTTAACTAATGCCAATTTATTATGTCTATCTATTCGAGAGTCGATATGACGCATTCTTCTGAGACGCAGTTACCTCTGAGCCGTAGCGAACAAAAACGTCAGCAAGTGCTTGTGGCTGCTATTGATTTATTTTGTCGTCAAGGGTTCCCTCATACCAGTATGGATGAGGTTGCCAAGCTTGCGGGTGTGTCGAAACAAACCGTCTATTCCCATTACGGCAGCAAAGATGAATTATTTGTTGCGGCAATCGAATCTAAATGTGTTGGCCATAATCTTAATGATGATTTGTTAAGTGATCCCACTAAGCCTGAATCGGCATTAACTCAGTTTGCCCTACAGTTTGGGGAGATGATCGTCAGCCCTGAAGCTATTACGGTATTCAAAGCCTGTGTGGCGCAATCCGAAAGTCATCCCGAAGTGTCGCAGTTGTTCTTCGACGCGGGCCCGAAACATATAGTGGGATTATTGGCGGATTATTTAGTGACAGTAGAAGCCCTAGGGCAATATCGATTTGGTAACGTTCACCATAGTGCGGTGCGTTTATGTTTAATGTTGTTTGGTGAGCTAAAACTCAAATTAGAATTGGGCTTGGCAGCAGATGAACTCGTTGGCGATAGAAATGAGTATATTTTGGGTTGTGCAGACATGTTCCTGAAGGCGCATCGGGTTTAATAAAACTTGCACAATATAAAAGTATCATTTTGTATCTCAACATTGAAAGCATGAACCTTTTAGCTTGATAGCGCGTATTATGCGCAAAAAATCTGTTAATCATTTTAAATGCAAGGAGCTGACGTGGCTAATCGAGAACTCTCACCATCGAGCGCAAAACTGCGCCTGCTGAAAAGCGCTGTATTACTGTTGCCGTTAATGAGTTGTGCCGCTATTGCAGCGGATAAACCTTCGCAGGAATACAAGCCTTTTAGATTAAGTGTCGCGCAGATCAGCACCCAGAGTGCCGAGGTTGCCAATGGTAATACTGAGCTACAAAGGGACAGTTTATTACTGAGTGCAGGGATGAATGTTCCGTTAAATCAGCAATGGTCTTTGGGCTTTCGTGTGGGTTACGACAGGCTGGATTATGATTGGCGCAATATCACGCTCACTGGTGCTAACAATGTCGCACCGCTGTTTGGTACCGACGGGCAGAATTGGGATCATATCAATCGTTACCGTGCCGGAGTGTCGTTAAATTATCGCATGGATAAACATTGGGCCTTCTTTTTAGCGCCGCAGATCCAATATGCCTACGCCGACACTGCATCGGCCAGCGAAGCCCAGAGTTACGGCATTGTGGCGTCTGCCATGTATGCATTTGATTCGGGGAATATGATTGGCTTTGGCGTCGCGTATCTTAATGATATCGATGAAGTTCGCACAGTACCTTATCTCGCCATGCGCTGGCAGATAGATGAACATTGGGCACTCGCCAATCCTTTCCAAGCCGGTTTTAGTGGTCCTGCAGGATTAGAGCTGAGTTATCGATTTAATTCCGATTGGAATGTCGGCTTTGGTAGTTCGCGTCGTACTGAGCGATTCCTTATCGAAGACGATGACACTGTGGTAGAAACGAACGAATGGGTGAGTTATTTACGTGGCGGTTGGCAAGCAACCCCAGCATTAGCAGTGAATCTTTACGCCGGTTATTACTTTGATGGTGAGTTAGAAGTGACCGACCAAACTGCGCTTGATATGGATAGCCAAGGCGCAGCGGCCTTGGATATCGAATTCAAATTCTAACGTTAATGTCAGTTATTTGCCCAGCATGGCCTCTTTGAGGCTTTTCTGGGCTGGCTTATCACCTAGCCAAATTTTTAACAGTGCTTGACGGAACATTTCACCTTCGATGGTGGCTTGTTCCTGACCATTTTTATAGGCCGTCACGCCGCGGGCTTTATTGGCGACTAAGGTAAATTGGTCACCTTCTTTAATTTCTTCGTTAAACAGCGCCATAAAGGCATCGATTTGCGGTTGAATATCGGCGGTGTTTTCTGCGGTCGCGTGCTCAAAACCTTCAGTGATCGCATCGCGCATTTTTTCTGAGGTGATCATGCCAGAGGTAATATTAAGGCGGATTGCCGCAATCGGAGCATCGATAACCGCTGCTGTGCTACTCAAGGCTGCTGGCAAATACAGACTGCCCACATATAAATCCATAAAGAACTTACTGCGAACGCCCGCGCCATTGAGCTGTAATGCTTGGCTATCTAACGTCACAGTATCGGCGACTTGCACACCTGATACTTCTTTGGCCATTAATGTGTGGGGTAATAACAGCGCGCTGGCTAGGGTAAGAGTGGAGAGTAACTTCATAATACACCTCATTTTCTATTTTAATTATTGGGTTTAAAGCAGATTTTATGAGTATTTACAGCAGAAAGTTGACCCCAACTTCTCAAATACTCGACACCGAAAATGGATGTTAATCTAAAGAAGAGGGGAGAGATAGGCTAATTGTGCCAAAGCATCATTCGAAAATGGTTAAATATGGCATACTCATCATTAAGTATGAGCATGCCAACAAGATGACTTATCGCGTAAAAGTATTGAAGTAATGGTATTGGCGTAAAACTATCGGCGGCAAATCATCCGCGAGTGCCTAGCTTGTACTGACCACTCTGTTCGAACATCACAGCTTGTTTCTGTTTTGGTGAGATCAAAATTGGACCGTCGTCGAAGAAGAGAAAACACTTCCAATTACGGACGAACACATCCCAACGAGTTTCAATAATCTGATATTTTTCATAGCAAAAATAGACGGTTGTTTCATCTGGCCATTGAATGAACTCGGCTAACATGGCGGGTAAACTGCTCTCTTCACTATCCCAAGCACTCTGCCAATGATCTGTATCCACCCAAGCATCAGCCTTCGCCGCCCAGTCTCCCTTAGTAAATTGCTCCGCACGACTACTCTTGTTGCTGATCCATTGATTCCAGATTTCCATCGCACTTTTATCTGTTAACGGCAGGATATGCGCCTTGTCCTCGTCAGTGACAGGCAAGTCTTTGTGGTTGAAAATCCACTTACGGCGGTAAGTTTCTAAAGGTATATAGGTATGAGCCAAACAAAATCTCCTAGGATATGCAGATGCGCAATGCTGAAACGAGGCTAATTATACGGTCTAGCGGAGCAATAGTGAAATCACCGAACACGAATATTCGAGATCGGCGATCTTGAGCCAGTTATTGTGGGGTGTTCATTAGCCTCGTGAGTTCAGCTAAGTACTCCCGTGCGACTTGATTATCGGGATCGGCATTAATTGCATTTGAAAACGCAGTGTGCGAAGCTTCTACTTGATTGATTTCAAACATGAATAAGCCAAGTTTTATCCATGTTTGTGTATCAGATGGATACTTCTCTAGGTAATCTAGGTAGACATTCACTGATTCTTGAATTTTGCCTTGGAGTTTTAAAATATGCGCATACTGAGGCATATACTCATCACTATGAGCCAATATTTTGACCAAAGTAGATGCCGCAAGCTCAAGGTCACTTAGTTTGAGCGCCAGTAAAATAATGTGCTTTAACTCCATCTCTGTGCAAAGTTCTTCAGGCAGAGCAAGTAAAGCATCTAATGCCTGCTGTGGCTGTTGTTCAAGGCTGAGTTGGAATGATAAGGCTAGGTGGTATAACCTTTGAGCTTCATTGTCAGATTCAATTAAGGGAAATAAGTTTTGGACTGTAAGTGATAATCCATAACTATTTTTATTAGAGTTAAGTCCCATAATTTTTTTATAGACGCGTTCCATTCCAGAGGCTTTATTTAGCGTATCGATATAAGCTTTTCGTACTTGAGTGATATCTTCTTCAAATTTTTCTTTTAATTGTGAAAAGATAACATTCTCATGCGAGTCAGATAATGAAACTTTATGGTTTTTACACCATAAAAAAACTCTACCAGGTTGACGGTTTTCTAGCCAGGTAGGGGCGAGTGGTGCTAATAAACTAGAATCAATTTCTAATATTCTAAAAACTATTTTTTCGTAAGAATTTATCACTAGCTTAAGAATGTTATGGCAGGTTGTATTGAATGCATCATAGTAACTTATAGTCATTTTGTTAATGTGTGACTGAGTCCAATTTTCTGTTTCTCTTGTAGTTAGAAATTTTGAAAACTCAAGATATCCATAAGTTTTAATTAATCTTGTTAGCTCTGGGTACTTAGAGTTTATACTTTTTTCAATTTTATTGACTTCATCAAGTATGACATCAGCGTTCAATGAGTTTAAATTGAGTTTTTTAGATAGTGTTAACGCTTTTTTTGTCAGCTTTAATAGTTTTGTGAGATCATCTTTAGCTTTTTTACATTCATTTAATGATTGTTCTAAGTCAAATTTTTTATTTTGGATGTTGCACTTTTTTAGGCTAGAAATTATTTTACTACCAAGTTCATCAAGAATGATTTTTTCAGGAGATATGTGAGAAATACCTTCGATTTTTGCAGCACTGTTTGACAAATTGATAAAATTAACATTAGGATATTTTTTAGCCTCAGATGCTAGTGACTCCATCGCATGCACAAGTTGTATTGGGGCTTCAGCTTGGTAGCCTGCATAGGTTTCAACCCATTTATTATTGTGTCCTAAATTAGGGCCTAGATTAGCTTCAACTGTGCCGTTTGCATGGGTATATCCAGATCTTGAGTAACAATAATCAACACCACTTAATAGTATTTTTTTGAACCCCATCTCAACAGCTAGACGAATCGAACTATTAGTTACTGTCGGCCCGACAGTAATGATGTTATCGTGATCCTTTTTACCACTCCATGGATACCGTTGACCTAGATATGCACTTTGTCCTTGCCACTGCGAGAGTACTTTTGGACTGACATGGTAAGAGTTTACTAGAAGTGTGTTTTCACTCAATGCAAAAATTTCTCGACTCACATCAAAGCTAAACTCTTGTGGATCAACGCAAGTGATAATATCAACTGAAATAGATTTTTTAGCTAGCTTACCTGCGATACGCGACACTGCGATAATGAAAAGATTGTCACTGTTCTTTATGATCCAATCAATATGGTCATCAAGTGAGGGACCGCCAGCAACGACTAAGCAAGTCTTCCCTTCAAATGTATTTCTGAGAAGCTTTGCAGGTGTGTGATTATCTGGAATATTCTCTAGCTGAGTCTGAAAGAATATTTTTTGGGTGAATGTAACTCTATGATTAAAATATTCATCTTGGACTTTGTTTTCTATTCTACTAAATAGTGAAGTATAGGCTTCTAGGTGTTGGGATGTGACACCAAGAGAAGCATAGATCTCATACTCTCCTTTAGCGAGGTATATTTTTATATCTTCTTGCTTTAACTGCTCTAAAAAATCAATTTCAGTTACTATTTTAAAGCTTTTTTGTTTAGTTATCGGGATGTCTATAATTAATAATGGCAGCACTTCATCTAATTCGATAAAAATAAATTTAGACCCTAAGGCGATTTCCTGTTCTAATACATAGCTTGCTAGTAGTCCTGAATCCATTCCAATAATAATATTAAGCTTATCTTTAAACGAAAATGCCTTTTTAAACTTATGGTTATAAATTGTTTTTGAATCAAGTTTTTCAAAAGTATGGCGGTTTATACTAGGTAAATAGTATTCATTAAATCGACTTATTGCGAAACTATTCAATATGTTGTTCATTAGTTATACATTCCTATTGGTCGGCAAGTAAGTCAATACGAGCTCTTATCTTACTATGCCAAGGCAAAAATTTGCTCAGGTAGAAAACAGCAATAAATGCGCCATGTTTTTTTGACAGTTTATATTGACATTTAGCCATCAGGTGTTGATTGACTAGTTAGAAAGGGCTGATTTGATGCAATAAAGCCAAAATTAGTCTATAAAATCATATAAATTTTACTAGTAAGTACCTATACTAATAGAGCTTTACAAGTGAGTAAACTACGTTCTAGCATTGATTTTATGCCATGTTGGCTTGTTTTTTGCTTCGATTGCTTTAGCCGTAAATCGTCAAGGTATAGGTTGCTACGGTTACATTATCTATATGGAAAGCTAAATTGAGCCACTGGGGAGGCCCTATGTTTGATAATAAAACAATTTTAATTACAGGTGGCACTGGGTCATTTGGGCAGAAATACACAAAAACAATTTTAGAAAGGTATAAGCCCAAACGGTTGATCATTTTTTCCAGAGATGAATTGAAGCAGTTTGAAATGCAGCAGATATTTAATGCTCCCTGCATGCGTTATTTCATTGGAGATGTGCGTGATGCAGATCGCTTAATGCAAGCATTGCAAGATGTCGATTATGTTATTCATGCTGCAGCATTAAAACAGGTGCCTGCTGCAGAGTATAATCCTATGGAATGTATCAAGACAAACATTTATGGTGCAGAGAATGTTATCAAGGCAGCTATTGCCAACAAAGTAAAAAAGGTAATCGCCTTATCGACGGATAAAGCGGCGAGTCCTATTAATCTTTATGGTGCGACAAAGTTGGCTTCTGATAAGTTATTCGTTGCAGCCAATAACATCGTTGGTTCAGGGAAAACACGCTTTGCTGCTGTCAGATATGGGAATGTCGTTGGTTCTCGTGGTTCCGTCGTCCCTTATTTTAAGCAGTTGATTGCTAATGGTGCTTCATCTCTTCCTATTACCCATCCCGATATGACACGCTTTTGGATTACACTCCAAGATGGTGTTGATTTTGTTCTTAAGAATTTCTCTAGAATGCAAGGTGGAGAAATTTTCGTACCTAAAATCCCTTCAATACGAATTTCCGATTTAGCGGATGCCTATGGTAATGGGTTACCACATGAGATCGTAGGTATTCGTCCTGGTGAAAAAATGCATGAAGTTATGTGTCCAGGTGATGATTCTCATCATACGATAGAATTCGATGACCATTTTGTTATCACACCATCAATTAAGTTTTTTGGTCGTGAAAGTGATTTTACAGTTAATGCTTTAAATGAAGTTGGCACTTTAGTTAATTCTGGCTTCGAATATAACTCTGGTAGTAATGTTCATTTTTTGACAGTTGAAGAAATATTAAAACTGGATGAGGAGTCATGTTTATGATTCCATATGGAAGGCACGATATTATTGCCGATGATATTGCAGCCGTTGTTGAAGTATTGCAATCCGACTTTTTAACTCAAGGCCCTAAAGTTCCTGAGTTTGAAAAGGCCATTTGTGATTACACGGGAGTCGCATTCTCTATTGTCGTTAATAGTGCAACTTCTGCTCTACATATTGCTTGTCTTGCCTTGGGTGTTGGTCCTGGAGATTTAGTATGGACATCACCGATTACCTTTGTAGCATCGGCAAATTGCGCTTTGTATTGCGGTGCTGAAATTGACTTCGTCGATGTCGACTCCGAAACAGGTAACATGTGTCCTGTTGCCCTTGCCAATAAATTACGTAATGCTGAGCGTTTACCTAAAGTTATTATTCCTGTTCATTTAGCTGGCCATAGCTGCGATATGCAAGCAATTGGCGATTTAGCTAAGCAGTATGCTGTGAGTGTTTTAGAGGATGCTTCCCATGCTATAGGAGGAAGCTATCAAGACCAGAAGATAGGCGCATGTCAGCATTCTGATATTTGTGTATTTAGTTTTCATCCGGTAAAAATAATCACGAGTGCAGAGGGAGGGGTTGTTACTACTCAACAATCCGACTTAGCTAAACGTATGGTTCAACTTCGTAGCCATGGAATCGTTAGAGATCATACTGTAATGCTTAGGGCGGATGAAGGTGATTGGTATTATGAACAGCACGAGTTGGGGTTTAACTATCGAATGACCGAGTTACAGGCAGCGCTCGGCGTGTCGCAAATGAAGCGACTCGATGCCTTTGTTTTGAAAAGAAATGAATTAGCTGCACTGTATCGTAAACAACTAATAGGCCTAGCTTTTAGTTGGGTTGAGCCTTTACCTAATACTCAAAGTGCTAGACATCTACAAATTATCCGCCTACATGATGCTTCTGCAAGAAAGCAGATATTCAACGATATGCGAGCCGCAGGTATACAAGTACATGTGCACTATTTTCCTGTACACCTTCAGCCATTTTATCTTAAAAAAGGTTTCCAACGAGGAGATTTTCCATCTGCGGAGCACTTTTATGAGCATATTTTGAGCTTGCCTTTATACCCTGGACTAGAGCTCGATGAACTGAACTTAGTGATAACCCAACTCAAGCTTCAGTTATCAAAGCAATGATAGTTTTATTTACGTGCAGTTAACCAGTAATAAGACTCGATTCTGCCATCTGTAAAGTTTTCATCAGTGACTTTCCCGATTGACTGAATGGTTAATCCTGCGCGCTCAATTAACTGACGTATCTCATTATCATCGTAATAGCTCTTCACTGTATCAACAGTTGTTCTGCGCTCTTCTTTTGCATTGAAAGAAATGATTAGACTTGCACCTAATTTAAGAACATGGCTAATTGCTTGAAGAGTAACTTCAGGTTGTTTCAGATAATGCATCAGCCCCCAACAGAGAACCATATCAAAGTGTTGGGCCGAGAAGGGGGTTAACACATCCGGTACCGAACCACATAAAAGTTGTTGTTGCGGTAATTGATAACGAGATTTAACTATTTCAAGTGCTGCCGCACTTTGATCGGCGCCATAAACTTGCCGAAATCCCAGCTCCAACAATGCTCTGATGTTACGCCCTTCGCCACATCCAAGATCTAAAAGTCGTGCATCAGGTTTTAGGTCCAGTCTAGAAACCTGTCTTATGACATTGATATCCGGCCAAACTAAAGGTTTTTTTGCTCGTACTTCCCGATAATGTGTTTCCCAGCTCATTCTTAAGCTCCTGTGTTAAATGAGAATGATTTTCCAGTTGTATTTGATAAAAATGCATTTAACTGCCATTGATACGTGAATGAGAGTATCAAGCAGCCGTCGACCTCTGCACATTCTTGGTATCCCGAATCTGGTAATTTGATCTTGTATTGTTCAAGTTTTTGCTTAAATAGCAGTAGCATGGGAACTGTTTTTTTTATCGACTCCGGGGATTTTCCGAGAGCAAGTTGAATGTTGTTTTCAAATACATCATAGCCATTGCTCATCATTGGAATGAAGATGTCATTGACTTTATCACCACCAATCTCCGCATGTACTTCGTAGATTTTACATTGCTTGTCAATTGGATTGAATTTCATCGCCGTTTGAAAAAAACCATGCTGAATTGTCAAAGCATTTTTCATACATGAAAACTGGCTTTGTGCCACTTCGTTTAGGTTTTGTGAGACGGTATACCAACCTATGCCGTCAAAGCTAGGTGGTCCGTTTGATATTTCACCTATGGTACATAGGTGAAATATCTGACTGTTATAAACGAAGTCAATTGAGACAATGTCCTGACCAAACAAGTACTCTTCAATATTTACCGAGCCATCTAAGGATACTGATGCCGCATTTGAGTAAGCTTGCTCTAAGTCTATGCTTGAATTACATAAACTCATTGCTGCGTGAGATTTTACAGTATTGGCAGGTTTTACAAAGACAGGGTAATCAATAGGATTATGAATATCGAATATTCTTGGTGCGGCAATATCATGTAGTCTGAGTGCGTGTAATAATTTTTGTTTGTGGGTGAAAACTTCACTATTATCTATATCTAGTCCAGGGAGTTTAAAATACTTAGCAATCATTGCGCAGCTAACCACTGGCTTGCCTGTTGATCTCGTTAGCACTGCGATTAATTTGATATTTTCTGCAACAATGGCATCTATGATCGGTGTCGCATCATAGGTACTGATATTGATAAACAGATCCGAAATCATCTTTCCTGGCGCTTGAGCATCGGCATCACAAGATACGACCTTAAAGCCCATTTCTTTAATTTTTAGGATCAGAGGAACTTGATTCTGCCCAGCTCCAACGCTGAGAATATATCCATCACAGCTTGACATGAGTATCCTCGATTAAACGGCTAACTAACTGACACAACTTGTTTTCCCCCTCCATTTCAAGGGAGTGCTGGCCTGCATTATTTAGACATCGCTCTCGAAACATTTGGCTTTCCGATGTAAATAGCGCTTGAATATCTTGGGTTATGGTCTCTCGTGAGCGACTAATGAGACAACATTCTGCCTTCTCTAGCGCATCCAGTTCTTGTGGTTCACAGAGTGAGTCAGTTGGCAGTAGCAGTGTAAGCGACCCAGAGGCAATCGCCTCAAACAGAGAAATGCCATAGCAGCAAATGACAATTTCTGACTTTGCCATTAGCTCGGATAAGTTTTCAGGGTTAATGACTTGGGTCCATCTTTCTTGGTTAGGCAGTTTCGGTTTGTCTGCATAGGGCCCCTGTACCCAAGTTATTTTATAAGTTGCTGGGACCTGTGTTTCTATTATTGCAGGTAACCAAGAGCCATATTGCAATGCATCACTGCCGCCAGTGGTGATCAGTATTCGCTTTTCCTTGGGCACTATTCTCTGCGGTGTGAACAGGTAATGCGACCAGCCGTATGTAGTTTTATCTGAGGCTGACAGACAAAAAAATGCAGGTACAAATATGGCATCCACTAAGAAATTGATATCAGCATCGGTTTTGTCGATGGCCAGCAGTTTAGTGTTTGCTGATTTTGCCTTGGTAAGGGCTGAATTTAAAAGAACCTTGTCTATGTAATGTGGATGAATGTCAACTATCCAGAGTGCGGTGCTATTTTCCAGCATTTTGGAAAGCGCCGATTGTTCGTTTTTGTACCATATTGCAGTACTTTGTAACCAAGGTAAGTCGGTGCGTTTGTCACCAACTATATGTAGAGTGACTCCTAACGATAAATGTTCTTGCAGTAAGTTAGCGACAAAAGCACTTCTCTTGAGATGCCCCATTCCGATATCTTTACCGACATGGCAGAGTATATGTGCCTTTTTATAGTGCGTATCTGGACGTTTTTGTTGTACGTGATTATTTAGAGCACGAAGTTCAGGATCCGCCAGAAGCTGCGACTGAACCCATTTCAAGTTCACAATAGAATCGCTAGTGTGCTCTTGGAACCAACGTTGGTATACCTTCTCCATGAAAAGGTAGTCGGCATGGGTATCGACTGAGATCCTATGCTTTATAGTCGAAAAATCATCACTGTCGGTGATGCTGAGTTTTTCTAAGACAGGTGTCAGTTTATCAGCATAGCCAACATGCTCACGAGACATGTCACTTTGACTCGCCGCTAACAGTTTCTTCCAACCCGTGAAGCTGTAAAATGCCATACCTTCGTGAATACTCATTATCCCCTCAGCAAGAATAATACTGTCTTTGATTGGATGGCGTTTTAATGCTTTGATCGCATGATCGATAAAATCTGGATCGACTAGGGGGCAATCGCCGCAGATGTAGACAATATATTGAGGTTGAAACGTATTTATGACTGCATCTAAGCGCCCCATGAGATCATTGACATCACCTTCGAAAGTAAAACAGTTTACATTTTGATCTTGCGACCAATTCACCAGTGGGCGGTTATAATCATCTGCCGTGGTAGCAAGTATGATGTCATCGATTTCCTTGCTGCTGGTTAACCTACACCATAGCCGCTCAATCATAGGCTTGCCGGCGAGGTGCAACAGATGCTTTCCTGGCAGACGGCTAGAATTTAATCGAGCACCAACTATGGCAATGGTCTTCATTTGCGGGTCTCACATTGGAGTGAACACGGACTGATACTGTATTCAAAACTTGGCAAGTAACCATCTTCCTTAAGCGTTTCATCGGCTTCAATGAGTGAAAACCATAACCTATTAAGGTAGTTGTCATTAATTTTTTGGCTAGAAATCATAGGTAATGCTGCACAGTGTGCGGGGTCCCATTTAAGTTTTACGCCAGAAGGCCCTGAACCGAAACGCACTTCTCCAGCCGTAGCGCCAAGTGCACTGGTAGCAGAGACAATTGATGATACTGGATTACCATGATTAAAATCATTTTTGGCCTGAAAGCTTTCCAAGGTATCGCTACCTAAGTGAGTTTGGTACCAGTTTCTTTGGCTGCAATCGAGTAATGTGACATACCCAAGCCGCAGTGATGCTTCAGGCCGAGTATGGTTATCAAAAGTGAAACCACAGGTTAGGTTTTCGCCACTTAATCTATACCATTTACTTAATCCACCTGAACGTAATGATTGATGACTGAGTATAAGTAAGTCATCGGCATTATTTAAAATTTGATACTCAACTTTATTGAGGTCCGTAACTCTGTCTCTATGTCTAAATCTTTCCATCAATAAGTGGTTGCTAAAAAAATCAACGCCATAGCTGATGTGGTCAAAGTAGCCATGTGAGAGTGTGCCTAAAATGGGGGTGAATCCCTGTGACACAAAACTCAACTTTTCTATGCACAATCCTCTGTTTGCGTTGAGTATTAGATGGATTTCTGGTGTTTGTATGCTGAGTTTTCGTCTTGCTTCGTCAAATTCAATTTGGACATTATCAGGGATGATATTTGTCTGCTGTGTATTTTGGCTGATTAAAGTCGATAACTTAAATATTGGCTTTTGGACTGTCAACGCCTCAAATCGTTTTTGGGTTAAATGAGTTCGCAGATCGCTGGCCCAACGTCGGCACAACTGCCGCCATTGATGATCGGTTGCAGTGGCTTTATTCAGTTTTTGGAAGTCAGCAAAACATTCACTGTTGAGTTGTAAGTCATTGCGCCCACTTAATGCCCAACGATTAATGTTATATTTTGCTTGTTTCTTTACTGAGACGGGATGTTCGGCATTAGTCAGTGTTAACGCAGGAGATGGACGCCATAATGTCATTACGTCACATGGAGGGCTCCATAAAAATTTTGCATCGCTATTTAATGTTTTAAATAGTAGGTCAATTCGTTGCCACTCTTTATCTGCTTGAACTGCTTCTGTGTTGTAACGTCCTGGGCGGTAATCGAACACTTCCGCATCACTGCCATAGAGAGGAAAAGCAAGGCATCCAGGTTGTATAACTTTATTGAGATATTGCAGATAGTCTTCGAGTAATAATTCCCCGTGTACATAGCGCTGAAACTTTTGGAAGGCGATTGCATGGTTCCAGATAACCTTAATTTCGTTACCTAATGCGGTAACTAGGGACTGGGGACGTTTCAATAAATCAGTATGCCAATTAGGATTATGCGAATAGGGGTTATCCCATTCCACAACAACAGCATCAAAGCCAACTTCAAGGTAAATATCCAGTAGCCCTGCTGAAACAGCTTGCTCATTAAGATAAGCGATTGTTGGTTTGTAACCTAGAATGCGGTTGTAGGATACTTGCCCAAGTCGAAGATTATGACGATTAACATCGGCAGGTACTAGTGGGCCTATGATCTGGCTGTCGCCACTCGCAATCAGTTCACAACGATTTTCATTCAGTAACGTTTTGAAGCACTTAATCCAATCGGGGTCTACAGATTGAATTGCTTCAAGCGTGTATGCTGTCATCTCCAATCCGAGCGGAATCCCACTTTCGATCAGTTGCAGCAAAGGCCAATAGCATCGCTGTACTACTTCAAGATGTGATTCTTTCTCTATGGATGAGAATGCCAGATTCATATGAAAAATAGCGTAAATCTTTACTGGCGTCATGCCGATATCCTATTCATACGTCACTTTGACAAGTGATAGTGCAGCTTGAGCTAGCTCAATGGCCTCATGCTTGCTGGTTGCTGTGGTAATGACAAAACCGCTTCGTTGAGTATGATTTGACAGCGGAGCTATGATGGAACCCGGAGTAATGAATATTTTGAGTAACTGAACTCCTGGTGCTGTAGAAGCAACATCATGATTGAAAATAGATTTGACTTTACCTTCAGGAAGATCCAAATAACGTATGGCTACCGCCTGTTGTTTCGAAGGTGTGACTTCTTCAACAGATAGACTTTGTCCAAGAGCGAGTTTGATGGCCTTTTCGACAAAGTTTACCCCGCACGCAAGTGGAATTTGAGTGGTTGAAAAGTAGCCACCTGAGAGACGACCAGCTATCTCGATCACCTTAGGACCTGTATCGGTAAATACCATGTCACCTTTTGCTACTCCGGAACAGATCCCCAAGGCTAACGCTGCATGCTCGACACATGAAATGACTGCAGAGCGAATACTTTCATTTGATGCTGTTGGAGCATCGCCACCATTTTCTATGATGAATGGCTTAGTGCGTTCAAGCCATTCATAGTTACGGTCAGCAAAACCTAAGGTATAACATCGGCTATTGTCTACTAGGGTTTCGGTACTAAATTGAGGACCTTCGAGATATTCTTCAAGCATCACACGGCCAGTAGGTGATTCATGATGTGCGAGTGTCCATGCTGCATCAAGTTGTGACGTCTGCTCAATGAGTTGCACTCCTCGAGCGCCTCGACTGTCTACGGGTTTTATCACCAAAGGGAAGCCAATCTCATTAGCGCATGTATGAAGTGAGGCTTTATTTGCCACGGCGCAAAAACGAGGAATAGGGATGCCCATTTTTTGGAGTTGTTGTTTCATTGCGAGCTTGTCAGCCACCCAATGGGCAGATTGTAGCGAAAGACCTGGCAGATTGAGTGCTCTTGCGACTATGGCGACGCTCATCGGCACATCTGCGCACATAGCAATGACGCCATGTATTTCGAGGCCTTTTTCTACCAGTGCTAAGGCTTGCTTTGCTATAGCTTCACCATCGTAAGTGCTTGCTTGGATAACGTGGTCTGCTTTGTCAAAACCGGGCGCTGTAGGGCTGCCATCAACAATAATGAGTCCTAGGCCCATGTCGCTAGCAAGGTTAATTCCTTCACAGGCTTCGATTCCAGCACCTATGATTAGTAGGTGCTTGCCTTGGTAGTCTTTATATTTAGCAGATATTTTTTGCATAAATGCAGATTTCCCTACCAATATTTAATGAAGCCAATGCGCGATACACTGCTCTCTTTGTTTCATTTAAACCTGCTTTGTCAAGTTGTAAGTCAAAGCGCATTCTTTTTTGATGACACGCACGTCCCAGTTGGTCATTGCCAACATAGGCATCGCCCATTAGTAAGAACATGTCCATTGGGAAAGTCGTTTCATTTAAGAAAACTTCCATACCAATGTTGTTTAGTAAATTAGCTAAGCTTTTGGGAGTGAAGTAATTGAGATGGTGCTTAGGGACTACCCACCAAGGTGAATACTCTCCTGATTTAACCAGTGCTTGTTGAAAGGGATTGTAGTCATTTGGTGCTGTGATACACATGATTCCATTAGGTTTCAAACACGTCCGAGCCAATGCTAGTAGCTCTATGGGGTTGGGGATATGTTCGAGCACCAAGCTTGCATGGATCACATCGAACTGTCCTAGTGTGGATGCAGTTGCTGGATTAAAAAAGTCATTGATTACATCAACACCCAATGAACGCGCATGTTGGCTCGCTTGGATAGAAGGTTCTATTCCAAGCACATTCCAGCCTCGTTCTTTACCGTGCTTTAGAAAGAAGCCAGGACCTGAACCTAAATCGAGTAAAGAGCGATTTTCGTCATCCAGTTGGTTTTCAAACGTATCATAGCGGTCGGAGTATTGCAGATTTAGCCATGCTTCATCTTCATGTTGCCGTTTAATGGAGAGTGGTTTTTCGACTGAATAAAACTCTTCTTTGTAAAATCGTTCCAGCGCTTCAGGTTCTGGCAGTGGAGTGACATGTTTAAAACCGCATTGAGTGCATTCAATGATGTCGAAACCGTCTTTGTTATCTATGACTGCGCCTGTATGTATTTCAGAGGTGTTCTTCATCAAGAAAGATCCTTTAGCGATTAATTGGCGGGTGTAGACGCAAAGTAATCACGCCTTTATCTCTTAGCCATTGTAAAGATTTATATATTTCTTCTTGCGAGGCAAATGAGGAGATAATTACTTTATCTCCTTGTTGCCAGTCGATTTGTGTCGGCGGCTGACACTCCCAGTTTCCTTGGGTCATGTGCCACTTTATTTGACTCGAGTCGGTTAGTCCTGCAATAGGGACTGCATTAAGCAGTGTGGTGTTTGCGAGTAACTGGCATGTATGAATGCCTGCTCCCCACAGGTAAACGTTACCAGGACCTTGAAGCAGTTTCATCGCAGAATTGACACAGCTTTGCCAATACTCGACTTCGCCGTTCCAATAGTCCGCCAGAATGGTTTTATTCTTTTCTGCAGGCTCTGTAGATATTGGAAACGAGCCTTGTTTTTTTGTTGTGGCAAGTACACCTATAACGGGAGAGAGATTGCTATTTAAATGTTTAATGATAGAAATGGGTGTGTAGTCGGCCAGAACCAATGATTTCAATAAACTGAACTCGTTATAATAATTGGTATGTTCAAAAGTAAAAAAGCCTGGGCATAGTGTATTACTATCGGTTAGTAACGGCACTTCAATGTATATAAATCCTTCATTAAGCGAGGATTGGCTTTTGTTGCATCGTTGCAATAGTTTTTGTGGTTCGTACAAGTGCTCTAAAACATGTGTCAGTAATATTAGCTCGAAACTGTCAGCAAATTGATATGTTTCGGCATTGGCATTGATGGAATGCACGCCATAACGTCGTTTAGCGATCGCAATTGCTGCTTCACTTAGCTCTATGCCCATCACTTCAGGCACACCTGCATTCTTGAATTGCGAGAGCGTAAAACCATCGGAACTACCGATTTGGAGTATGCTTTGTGGTAAGCGTGACATGCCTCTCTCAATAAAGTGCACTTGTTCGTTAACGTCTCGTATTTTAGAGGCTGAAGGAGCCTCCTCTCGACCAGGATTGGTGTACACCGCAGTGGTTCGATAATACAGATCCATCTTCTCCGGCGCTAACGCAGGGCTTTGGCAAACGCTGCCGCATTTCATACAAACTGAGTAGCCAATTTCAGTTTGCGGCAAGCCAGGGAGTAGCCATTGAGACTTAAAAATATTGTCTACTTTCCCATGGCATAGAAAACAGTTTCTGATCATCGTCTATCCTAATGTCAACTAGTTAAAGTACATGCCGCCATTAGCGTTGAGCGTTTGCCCGCAAAGATAATTGCTGTCATCGGAAGCAAGAAATAATGCGATGGCGTTTATATCGCGAGTATGGCCCAGTCGTTTGGCCGGAATTGCTGCCACTTTTTGTTTACCCAGTTCAGATGCTAACTCATTACGTGTCATTTCTGTTTCAACTAGACCTATTGATATAGCATTACAATTTATGCCATCGGCTGAATATATTTTAGCAATAGACTTAGTTAAGTTGAGTAAACCGGCTTTTGCCGCAGCATAATGAACTTGGTTAAATCCTCCCCACTGTCCACCAATAGAACTAATGTTGATGATCTTTCCCCATGTATTTGCTTGCATTGCTGGAATACAGGCTTGCGTTAGCAGGAATGGTCCACGTAAATTGGTATTGAGCATCACTTCAAAATCGTTAGCTGTGATTTCTAAGTAAGGCTTTTCTTGCGCAATAGCACCATTATTTATAAGAATATCAATCGTACGCGAAAAATGATGTTCAATTGCGTTAACACAAGTACTTATATTGTCAGGAATAGACTGATCTAGATAAAATGCATACACATTTGGACCTAGTTCCTCTGCTAACTCAGTTGCTGCATTAGCATTATGGCAATAGGTCATTGCTACTAAATAATTATTAGCGGCAAAGCTACGCACCAATTCAGCACCGATACCACGGCTCCCACCTGTTATGAGCACGAGCTTAGTCATGGTTCTTACCCCTTGGCTTTCCTTGGGCATCAAAATATGGCCACATCTTATCTGTTGCTTGTCCACCAAGTAGCATAGGTAAAATATCGTGTTGAGGATTTATCTCTACATGGAGTAAAACAGCCCCTTTGGCTTCGATGAATGCTGTGAGCGCTTGTTCTAGTTCAGTTTCTTGGGAGCAATGGATCGCTTGAATACCGTAACCTTGGGCTATGAGGGCAAAATTGGGCGAATGTTTATTGCCGCATGCAGTATCTGTTTCCCAATTCATCAGTTGAAACTGGGAAACAAGTCCTAATCTATGGTTATCGACAACAAGAATTTTAATATTAAGTCCTAATTCACTGATGACGTCTAGCTCTTGGATATTCATCTGAAACGAACCATCCCCAGCAATGCAGAGAATTGTAGACTCAGGAGCGTGAATAGCTGCACCGATAGCAGTAGGGAGGTCATACCCCATAGTGCCATGTCCTGCAGAAGTCAAAAGCTTGCGCTGCGGTAGTGCAAATCTGAAGTGCCTAGCAACCCAGTGTTGGTGTGCACCTACTCCAGTAGTGACTAAAGTACTTTCGGGTAAATTGTCACTGAGTTTTTTGAGTAGTTTATCTGGTGCAATACCTGGATATTCTGGATATGGCCAACTAAATTTGTCACGCCATTGCGTGATAGTGTTATTCCATTCAGAAAGTTCTGGAACTGATAATTTGTGTTGATTCTTTAATAAAGTATCGAAAAACTCAGTAAGTCCAGAATGAACCGCTGCATGGTGTGCTATCCGGCTGTGGGCTAATTCACCTTCATCAATATCAACTCTGAAAATTTTTGCATTTGCTGCAAAATTCGCTTTAAGCGTACCCGTTTGGCGGACATCTAATCGAGAGCCTAAAACCAGTAATAAATCGGATTCTGCAATGGCTTTACCTGCAATTTGGCTACCGGTATGACCATGAAAGCCTAAACAGCCATTATCATCAGTGGGTAGAACTCCGATACCCAAAAGACTATGACTGACAGCCGCTGGCCAATGGATTCTCAGTTTATGCAATGCTTCTACTAATGCAGGAGTCGTCATGCCATTACCGCAAATAATGACTGGCCTTTGCGAAGTATTTATTGCTTCAATTAGGGTATCAACAAATACATCAAGTTCTGCTGTATTGGTTTTCGCTAATGCAGCTGTAATCAGCTTGATTGGCTCTGTAACTGCGGTGCGTTGCACATCCATTGGTAAATCAATGGAAACGGGGCCTTTTCTGCCTTCTAAAGCAAGAGCCCATGCCTGTGGAAGGATTTCGTATAATTCCACAATATTTTTGGGTTGAAACTGTGCTTTAGTGATCGGCTTCATTAGTGCTGGGGTATCGACCTCTTGGAATCCTGATTGGCGAACAGACTTACTTCCGGTGAGATCTCCCGTACCTACTTGTCCAGTGAACACCAGCATAGGTATGCCATCAAAATAGGCATCAGCGACAGGCGTTAGCACATTCGTTACGCCAGGCCCCGATGTCACTGCAATAATACCGGGTAACTGCGTTAATTTCCCCTGAGCTAAAGCTGCGTAACCCGCTCCTTGTTCATTACGAGAAGTATAAACGGCAATACCAAATCGTTTGCATGCATCGAGGAGGGGAGCGATTGTTCCTCCTGGATAGTTATGGAGTGCATAAATACCCTGATGTGCCAAAAATTCGATAACAGCATCTGCTGCCACTGTGATGGGGGACAAACTCATTATTCTGATACTCCTAATTTCTCTCTTTGATGCCGCAATGGACGTAATCCATCAAGGGGATCCGCTCGCCATTCTCTATCTGAGGCTTCACTAGCAACAAATTGTTTTTCTGGGTTGCCATCAATCACATTGGCTAATTTTATACCTTGTATTACGGATGCTATCTGTTGTGGCAGCCAACAATGTCCTGAAGCATATTCATCGCCTTTTTCATCTAAATCTAAATGAAACTCTATGACATCGGCTCGCCATTTGTGTACAGCTCGGTTAAGTACCGCACTAGAAACAGTATGATCAGACCAGCCAACGTTAACTTTATAGCGATTTCTAAAGCTTTCTAATACCGCAAGATTGCATTCATTCTCAGGAGTTGGGTATGCCGATACGCAATGGAGCAAGGTGATGTCTTTCGCACCATTTTCTTTTAGCGTGAGTATCGCTTGATCTATCTCTTCTAAAGTAGCCATGCCAGTTGAAAGAACAACAGGTAATCCCGTTTTTGCACAGGCTACTAGTAGATCCGTCCATAACAATTCGTAGGAGGCAATCTTATAAAAATCGACATATGGAGCCAGTTCTGCAACTGCATCTAAGTAGAATGGCGTGCAAGAAAACTGAATGCCATATTCATCACAACTTTGTTTTAATTCAGGCAAAAAACTGACTGGGAGCTCCCAATCTTTGCGCTTTCGATGCGTTTCACTTTTAGCCAGAATCTCGGGAGCGAAAAGTTGCTCTATTTGGAAAAGCTGAAACTTTACGGCATCGCAACCAATGTCTGCAGCAGTTTTGATAAACTCAATACAACGCTGTAAGTCTCTATGATGGTTGCTGGAGACTTCAGCGATAAAAATAGGTGAATGTGTAGTCATAGTTACTCGCAAATGGCTCGGTATAGTCTATTAACGGCAAGTCTCTGGGAAGCTTGATGCCCTGGTACTCTGCTTTATCAGACTAGTTCTATTAGTTCATACTCTAAATAATCGGCAAGGCTTAACCAATCGTGTTGCTCTTGTGCCTGAAGCATAGAAGGCAATATTTGCTGAAAAGTCGAATTAAGGACAAGTTCTGGGCAGTTTTTTTCTATTTTATCAAGACATAACCGTAACTCTACTGAAGCCTTTGCTTCTTGACCGAGTCTAAATAAACCTGCCGTTTGCCGCAGTGAATCTTGTAGACTTAAGCTCATAATATGAGGTCCTTATACTGAGAACCGCGAATTTTAGCGCCTGATAAACTCGCTTGGTAAAACTTTACTTCTGGATGCTTGGCGATGTAGCGCTCCAAGTGTCTGAGATATGCTCTTAGGTTTAGATCCGTCGCTATCCGCTGGCCTTTGCCATTGATCAACCAGTGTTTAGCTTCCTTCACCTTCTGAATAACCGCATTAACCCATATTTGTTCTTTTATATCGTTTTGACCAAATTTGTGATCATTCCAGAACGCATGACTCTTGTTATTGCAATAACAAAAATCACACCCTAATAGGGTAATTTCTTTTGCCTTTAATTTGATCGCTAAATCAATTGCCGGATGAATGACGCTTCCACTCGTGAACAGTCTTAGTTTGGGATATCGAGAAGCGAGCTTGTCGTATATCTGACTGCCTCCATAGGCAATAAATCTTTGGCCTAACCAAGCATTAAGTACCATTGGATCAACTCGGGGAAAATAAACAAGATTGATGTCATGAGTCGAGGCTAGCGGTAAATGGTATTCACCTATCAATCCGTCAATGCAGATCACAATATCTGGTTTTATATTATTGTGAAGTAAACCACGTAATGCAGTATCGGCCGCTATGATGAGTGGCCTATGGGAACTTGAACTAATTTGTTGCAGATAATCATAATGCTCTTCTAAAGAAGGACCCGAGCCAATCACGATAGCTTTATAGCTACTATGACTATTTATTAAGCTCGCGGCATCAGGATCGTGAGTAATATAAAGTTGGTTATCCTCGAAGCGTTTTAATATTGCAGGATCATCAGACTGATGTCGTTGATTAGAGAACTCACGATTGAGTTCCATGACTAATAAGTCTCTGAGAGTCGCATTTTCATCACTGACAAGAGTGAGATCTGGCGTAATTGCAATATTAGGAAAATTTAACTTTGCGCTTGGAAGCGCAGTTAAATTAATGTTTGGATGTTTTAACCATTCGCTTTGATCTGTGTAACTGATGAGAAGGGCAAAAACGCTGAGATTTAAAATGCAAACATCAATTGAAAGATACTGTGGATTATCGATAAGTAAACTTGGTACATCTCCCATACCGACACCGTAGACGGTTACGTGAGTTGCATCTGTAGGTAATGTGCTGATAAAGAGCTGGGCTTCGGCAAGGCGGTCATGGCGGCTGCTGAGTTGAATGCCATTGACACTGATAGTTTGATTGCGACCGTTGACAAGGTGGGCATCTAATTCATTGATAGTTTGGTTTTTGACCGCAGCTGCTACGATAGGCCAACGCTTGACGATAATATTGAGATTAGACGCAAATAGCTCGGTCATTCCGTTTCTCCGGAAGATTTCTGGGAGTTTGATATCACCAAGGTCACTATCTGGTCTCTCCACAGGGACTCGAACCCCGATCGGCCGCTTAGGAGGCGGCTGCTCTATCCTGTTGAGCTATAGAGAGACGACAGTGATTATACTGGTTTTATCTCTGATTAAAAGGCTTATGATTTAGTTGCTTAAATCTTAAGCGCTATGTCGTTTATCTGCACATTGTAGGCTGCATTTTGGTCTAAAAGTACTGCTGTAGAGCTTTCTTCACTCACTTGTTCGATTTTTACCGTGGCTCGGCTTTTGGTTGCGACGGCGCGCATTTCATTGAGTCGATCGGGTAGGTTTTGCTGTAATACGACTTGGAATTTATCCCCGACACGAATGCCATGTTTACGGCCGAGATTTAAAATGATCCTGTCCGCTTGGCGGCTCACGACTTGGCCGAGTAAGGGTCTGCAATTGAGTGTGCTGTCTAAATCATGGGTAGCCTGTTGCATTAACTTAGTAATATTTTTGCCATAGGATGATCGCCAGAATCTGTCCGTATTCGGGGCAATAATGGCTTGTTCTTCAAATTCCCATGGCGCCGATGTGCTGTAGCTTTTACTCCAAACTTCTTCGCCACTGATCCCATGATAGAGGCTAAGTTTGAACTGGAATTGCCTGAGTGGAGCTTCATCCCAAAATCCTAGGAAGGTTGCCTGCACTGGCTCCATTGAGATATCCATAATTTGTGGTTGGAGGATATATTGGCTGTCGGTAATTTCACTAAGCCAGCTTGGGAGTCGATAACCGCGAATATCCACTAGATCTTGTTTAATGTCGAGCAGCTCTTTAGCGTGAGTGTGGCTAAAACCTGTGGAAGAGTAATCTTCTATAACACTGCCTAGTTTTTCGGAAATAACTTCTTCAAAACCGGAAAGCTGTCCGTATCTGAGCTGAGTACGATCTTTGATTTGTGCTTGAGGAATTAAAATCGCGGCCTTTAATTGTCCATTTGGACACTGCTGCGTAGGATCATCATTTAGATCGAGTCGTAAGGACACATAAATTTTGTTTCCCTGGATTCGTTCGCTAACGAGTTGGATGCTGATGGCTTGGGCGTTGCGATTTATCGCGAAGTTATTCTGTGTAAGGTTTCCGTTAGAGGTTTGTTGTTCACTGGAGATTTGAATGCCCGTGCTTAATGTCGCGTAGCTAACGGCTTGATTAATCGCTTCTTCCCTTGCTTGAGCCGTATTACCATTGATAATAGTCGCTTCACCACTGGCTTCCATCCATTCGGCTCGAATAGGTAAAGACAGCAGTGCAAGGCTCAAAATGATGAGCGAAGCTGAACGTGGTATGTGCATCAATACAATCCTTATCGCTAAGCTATTGGCGAGCTTGCTAATCGAGCCAGTTTCCTGACACTTAACCTAATATACCGACAAAGCAAATTTCATGCCTGACTAACGAGAGTTTTCGATAAAGTTTCCATTGGCGCAGTCGATATACAGCGTATGAGCATAATATTGTCGGGCTGGAGCAATTTTGGTCCGAAGATTGCTGGCTTTTGTTACTCACAAAAATGAGACGCATAGAGTGTGAGTTATTTAATTGCCAGTACACCCACAGATGAGGTAAATCCAATGCTAAAGCGTGTGATTATTCCCTTAACATTACTGATGTTAGGTGGATGTGTGGCTAAATCGGTTACACCGCCCAAGCCGAGTTTAGTGGATGGCAATGGGTTGCCGCCAACGGCAGTGATCAACCATTTAGCACAGCGAATTGTGACAGAGCTCGTTAAGCAAAATGATGCTCTGCGCTCTGATCAGCCAATTGTCGTCGCCACCCCTGTATTAGTGGGTGACATGAATGGCACAAATGCGTTGGCGCAGCAGTTACAGCAAGGATTAATGACGTCGCTCCATAGCTTTCAGTTTAATGTGGTTGATTTAAATTTAGCAGATGGCTTGAGAGTGACGGCTAATGGGGATTTTATTTTGACGCGAGATTGGCAACAATTGTCGAAAAATCTTCCCGTTGAGCATCTTGTCGTTTCGACTATGAGCCCAGTTACCAATGGTATGGCGATCAATACTCGGATTGTGAACATAAGTAACAATCGTGTGGTATCGGCCTCTCAAACTTTTGTGACTCAAAAAGAGTTGGCAAACTACATGCAGCCTTCGGAGCAAATTGTGTCACAAAATGGCATCTTATATCGTCAGGCGAGTCCAGGCATGAATGAAGTGCGTGTTTTAGGAGACGGAAAATGAAACGCTACCTTTTAGTTATTGCGGCGCTAATGCTAACTGGCTGCGCTGCTAAAGATAGATATGTGCAATGGGAAGATGTGCCGCCGCCGAGTTTTCCTAAGTTAACGGCCATAGGATATGCGCCCTTAGCGACTCAACCGGCTAAAGAGCAATCACAAAGAGTGTTGATGGCCATGCAAGCATCAAAAATTGTGGCCTATCGTGAATTAGCAGAACAAGTTTATGGGCAGAAAATAACGGCAAACAGCAGTGTCAGTGATTGGATGTTGACGGACGATAATGTTAAAGCGTCGGTTTCTGGCGTGATCCGTGGGGCGCGGGTCGTTAAGAGTTATCCGGCAGGCGATCATTATGTCACTGAGTTAGAACTGGATTTTTCACAGGTATGGGCGCTGTATCAACAACAGAGTCGTCCACAGCGAGTGAAAGAAGTCACGTATTTCTAGTCATTTCTACATGACTCTATTGAGCCGCGTACTATGCGAGTAGTTATGCGGCTTTTCTTTTCCTGCACAAGTATCAAAGTCTAATCTTTAATCAGAGCAGAGCTTAGAAGCGGGAAATACAGAGTGGGAATTGATGCGCCTGTTAGGCCTTTAAATCATTACCTAAACTTGAGATAGTTGAGGTCTTGCCTTTATCGTTATACGTAAGGCTGGAGGCGTTTCTGCTGGCTTGTAAAGCTTGAGCGAAGCGATTGAGACTGGCTAAATTCATCTCAATTAAACTGGCATTTTGATCGTTCAGTTCTTTGCATTCAGTTAATGCGTCTTTGACAACGGCCATTTTATGCACGAGTTCACTTTGCTGAGTGAGTTGAGACTTATCAGTGTGGTTTGCCAGAATATCGTCATTAGTCTTGAGTTCTTTTAGACATTGTGATTTTTCGTTAGCAAGAGAAAGCAGTAAATCGGCGTTTTGGTCAACCAAAGCGCCTTTTTCCTTGAGTATTATTTGCTTAAGAACAGCCAAATGGGCGTGTTGTAGATCTACCAGTTTAGCTATTTCAGTCATAGTTACTCTTTATTCAAGTCATTAAGTTCGGCTTCAAAACTTGCAATATTGGCAGCCAACTTTTCAGGGTCAATTTTATAGCGGCCTTCGGCGATAGCCTGTTTAATTTCGGCCACTTTCTTTTGATCAACTTCAGGAAGGCTCGCCATTTTAGTCTGAGCTCCTTGAAGTTGTTGTGCTTGCGCTGTAATCACCACTGAGTCGCTTCTTTGTGGTGTTGTCGATTTTGTGGCAACTTGAGCAGATTGATCGCTGCTAGTTTTAGTTGCACCTGAACGAACTTGTGTGGTCGTTGCAGTGTTGAGTTTGCTAATATCAATTGCCATTTTCGGCTCCAGCGTCGTGTGTACGGGATTTCTTAACTGGGGTATCGGCAGCTTATAAAAAAGCTTTAGAATATTTTACATTCTTACTTCAACTTCGCCAATGCCCGTGACTATAGCATCTAGTTCTTTGTTTGAACTGCTATTTTTGACTCTGATCCGATCGCCTTTATTGCCATCTTGTAGGGCTTCGCCCGCAGTTTTAAGTTCGAATGAGTTAGAACGAACATAAATAGATACCGAGTCGTTTTTACACACAAAGCATAAGTTATTGCTCAATATAGGATAATCCTTCGAGACGCGTCGTTTGACTCGCACACCAGCTAATTTACTTGGGTCATCAAATTCAGCGCCTCGTAAACTATTTTGCTCAATGTAACGGATTTCAACTTGGCTAGGGGAGATGAGTTCGCCAGGCGCTAAGGTTTCAGTTGTGACAACAACGGGGAATAAAATATCCACTCTAACCGACATATAAATCTGCCAAGGGTAAGCGAGCTCTTGCGTATTGCAGCTGACTTTTAGGGTGTTATTACGGCTAATTTCCCTGTCACTAGCCAATTCAACCTGAATTGGCGACGAACATTGTGACGGCAGCATTCTTGCGTCAACTATTTGCGGCGAAATATCGACTTTGGCATTCGCTGGCACGGATATCTTTTCTGAAATAAGCGCTTTAGCTAATTCTGAGATGGCCGATACGGTGGGAACAATAGGCTCTGCACTCGCAAAAACGGGCATGAAGAGGGCGAAAACACTAAAAAAACAGACTAAATTTACTTTCATAATGAAGAGACTAGCTTGTAACGCCAGAATGCACCTATACTTTTATCAAGTTCGAAGCTGACCACTGTAATAATAATTTGCATTACTGTCAGAAGATTGACTCAGTTTCGACTATGTTTATCGATAGATAAGACGTAAGCAATTAATATGCCTATACTCAAACGAGTCATAGGGCCGTACATAAACAGAACAACAAGGCAGAGTTATGTCGAGTATTCTTGATTCAGTCAACAAACGAACCCAGCTCGTTGGCCAAAACCGTTTAGAATTGCTGCTTTTTAAATTAAACGGTCGTCAACGGTTTGGGATTAACGTGTTTAAGGTGAAAGAAGTACTGCAGTGCCCGCCACTGACAACTTTGCCTAAACTTAATCCTTATGTTAAAGGTGTCGCGCATATTCGCGGTACGACTATTTCAGTTATTGATCTGAGTGCGGCAACAGGTGGTAGACCTTTAGCGAGTACTGAAAACTGTTTCATCATTATTTCTGAATATAACCGCAGCGTTCAAGGTTTCTTGGTCAGTTCTGTTGAGCGGATTATAAACATGAATTGGGAAGCGATTATGCCTCCGCCTCAAGGTGCTGGTCGTTATTCTTATCTGACGGCAGTAACTGAGATAGAAGGTGAATTGGTTGAAATTCTCGACGTAGAAAAAATCTTAGATGAGATTTCACCGGTTAAAACTGCCATCAGTGAAGAAGCCAATGAAAAGCTGACCCTCGACAGAACCCAGCATTACCATATTATGGTTATCGATGATTCTGCCGTGGCGCGTAAGCAAATTATTCGTTCACTCGAGTCATTGAACTTACAAATTGATACCGCAAAAGATGGTCGAGAAGCATTAGATAAGCTTAAAGAAATCGCCAAAGAAATGGACAATGTTGCCGATGAAATCCCTCTCATTATCTCAGACATTGAGATGCCTGAAATGGATGGTTATACCCTGACCGCTGAGATCCGAGATGATCCTAAGCTCAAGCATATTAAAGTGGTACTGCACACATCGTTAAGTGGTGTATTCAATCAGGCAATGGTTCAAAAAGTGGGGGCCAATGACTTTATCGCTAAGTTTAATCCCGACGAACTGGCTGCTGCCGTGAATAAACACTTAAGTTTGTAAGTGCAGTAGTTAGTACCTAGATACGCTTTACGCTATAATCTCGACTTTATAACATGATGGTTTCGCACTGATTTTGGTGCTTGCTATAGGATTTAGGATGTGAATGTGCCAAATAAATCACTCGCTGAAGCTGAATATAATCAATTTAGGTTGTTCTTAGAGCAACACAGCGGCATCGTACTGGGTGAAAATAAGCAATATCTGGTGCGCAGTCGTCTTGCTCCTCTGATGGGGAAATATAACCTGCCATCCTTATCCGATGTGGTTAAGCATTCGATGAAGCCTACGGAACGTGCGCTTCGGGCTGAAGTGATCGATGCTATGACGACCAATGAAACCCTTTGGTTCCGTGATCGTTATCCATTTGAGTTATTGCATAACGTTTTGTTACCTGAGTACAGTCGTTTAGGTCGTCCACTTAAGATTTGGTCGGCAGCGTGTTCGTCCGGGCAAGAACCCTATTCATTGGCGATGACGATTCTTGAGTATCAACAGAAGAAGCCTGGTGCGCTTGCGGGTAGTGCGTCAATTCAAGCCACGGATTTGTCGCCTTCCATGTTGGAACGTTGCAAAAATGCTGAGTACGATAGCTTGGCATTAGCGCGCGGTTTATCCGAGGAGCGTAAGCGTCAGTTTTTTGATGCTTTGCCTTCAGGCAATATGAAGTTAAAGGATAATGTTAAGCGTTTGGTGAACTTTAGGGCACATAATCTGCTTGAAAGTTATAGCTTACTTGGTAAGTTCGACATTATTTTTTGCCGCAATGTGCTGATTTATTTTGCGCCTGAGGCAAAGGCAAAAATTTTGCGGCAATTCGCTGCCGCTCTTAATCCAAAAGGGATTTTATTTCTCGGTGCATCAGAATCTATTGCTGGTTTAACGGATGAGTTTGACATGGTCCGTTGTAACCCTGGGATTTATTACCAGAAAAAGACTTAAGTCTGCTGCTTTAAAGAAAATTACCGACATTTGTCGGTAATTTTTTACCCATCACTTGCTCATCCCTATTGTTATTCTCATTATTCTCCTATGTTGGCACATGAATTGCTTTATTTCCGTGAGTGACACGAGGAGGCAATTTTATGGCGATCAATTTTGATAATGCACTGGGTGTGCATCAGTACACTCTCGGTATTAGAGCGCAGCGAGCTGAAGTCATTTCGAGCAATATCGCTAACGCCGATACGCCACATTATAAAGCCCGTGATGTAGATTTTTCTGCGGCAATGCAGGCCGCCCGTGGCCAACAACAGCAGCGTAATAGTCTTGAAATGCAAGAGACAGACAAGCATTTTGGTCTTGCTGAGTTGACTGGTCAATTTGTTAAGTTCCGCGTGCCAAATCAACCCGATACTGGTGATGGTAATACTGTTGATATCCAACAGGAACAATCGGCATTTATGCAAAATGCCCTTGAATATCAAATGTCGCTTGGTTTTTTAGACAGTAAGTTTAGTGGCATGAAGAAAGCGCTGAGAGGGGATTAATCATGAGTTTATTTAGCATATTTGATGTTGCTGGCTCAGGAATGTCGGCTCAATCGGTCAGGTTGAACACCACTGCGAGTAATATAGCTAACGCTGATTCCGTCTCGAGTAGCGTAGATAAGACCTATCGTTCCCGTCATCCTATTTTTGAAGCTGAAATGGCCAAAGCCCAAAGTCAGCAACAAGCCTCTCAAGGTGTTGCGGTAAAAGGTATTGTTGAAAGTGATCGACCACTACTAAAAGAATACTCGCCCGATCATCCAATGGCGGATGCGGACGGCTTTATTTATAAACCGAATGTTAATGTCATGGAAGAAATGGCAGATATGATTTCTGCTTCGCGCTCATATCAAATGAATGTTCAGGTCGCTGAAGCAGCTAAGTCTATGCTGCAACAAACACTTGGGATGGGTAAATAACATGTGTTACTTAGGAGGTAAGCTGTGAGCCTCATTAATCAAATTAACCAAGCATCGGCGCAGACGGCTCAAAATAAGAGTCAGTCAAATGCTGTTACGACCAATTCATCAACCAGCTCAACGGGCAATCCGTTTCTTGATGGCATACGTCTGCCAAAAGATTCGATTGTACCGGAAGCGAAAAGCCAACAGTTAACCCAAGATGATTTTTTCTCGTTATTAAGCCAACAGTTATCGATGCAGGACCCTTTTAAGCCTGTTGACAACGATCAAATGATTGCGCAGATGGCATCATTTTCGACGGTTGATGGTATCGGCAAGTTAAATGATGAAATTGTTAACTTAAACAGTGTCATGACGTCGAGCCAAGCACTGCAGGCATCGGGACTCGTTGGTCGTAAGGTATTGATCCCAACCGATACAGGCAATATTTCAGCAGAAAGCCCAACGATGAAAGGTGTGGTCAGTACCCCTGATAAAATTCCAGAGATTACTGTGCGTATCGAAGATGAGAAGGGCCAAGTTGTCACAACCTTTAAAGTCGATGGTAGCGATGGTGGTAACGTCGATGTGAACTGGGATGGTTTAGATAAGAATGGCCTGCCAGTGGTCGCAGGTAACTATACGATTAAGGCGAGTGGTTTAGTGGATGGGAAATCCCAAGAGCTGCCCGTTTCAACCTATGCTCATGTGAGTAGCGTTTCTTTAGGGACGGCCAGTACCGGCGCCATTCTTAACTTGAGAGGCGGTATGGGGATCAAGTTAACCGACGTGTTAGCTGTGTCTGAAACTTAAGTTTATACAAAATAATTTTGTAGAATCCGAATTGGGCGTTTGTTGTCCGCAATTGAATTGAGTCAAAAGTAGAGGTGAATTATGTCGTTTAACATTGCATTGAGTGGCATTTCTGCCGCACAGAAAGATTTAAACACCACGGCGAACAACATTGCGAATGCGAATACCATTGGCTTTAAAGAATCGCGTGCTGAATTTGCGGATGTTTACGCTAATTCTATTTTTTCAAATTCCAAGACAGCTGTCGGTGGTGGTGTCGCAACGAGTCAGGTCGCCCAGCAATTCCATCAAGGCAGCTTACAGCTGACAAGTAACTCCCTTGATATGGCAATTAAAGGCGGTGGCTTCTTTGTCACTGCCTCTGAGATCGGCAGTCTTGACCATTCGTTTACTCGTGCAGGGGCATTTAAAGTCGATTCAAATAACTACATGGTTGATTCTGCTGGTAATTTTTTGCAGACGTTCCCTGTGGATAAAGATGGTAACTCGACATCGGTAAGTTTGACTACAGCTAAACCAGTGCAAATCCCTGATACTGCAGGTAGCCCAATAAAAACTGAAAATGTCAGTTTACAAATGAATCTAAATGCTAAGGAAAGTACCCTTGACCCTGCTGCATTCGATCCTCTAGACCCTAAGACATACAATAACGTTACCTCAATGACTATGTATGACTCACTCGGTGAGCCACACATCATGACAACCTATTTTGTTAAGCCTAATGATGCCTCTTATAATGGAGAGAGCAATTGGGTGGCCTATTACGCTATTGATGGTAAACAAGTCGATTTAGATGGTGCTGCAGGTACTTATCAAACGGATACTACGGGCGATGGTAATCCTGACTCTACCAGTACAGCGCAAACAACCGGCGGTTGGAAGGGCTCTGTACTCAAGTTCAATTCTGTTGGTGTCTATACCGGTAGTGATCCAGCGGTCGTTAAGACTGAGACTTTAGGTGTGGGTGGTGCAGGCGTTTTAGGTGCTGGAGCTGATGGCACTCAAGATTTAACAATCAAGTTTAATGCGCCAACTCAATATGCTGCTCCTTTTGCGGCAACAGAGTTAACACAAGACGGTACTACTGTTGGTCGTTTAACTAACGTTGAAATTGGTGCTGATGGTTTAATTACTGCAAGTTACTCGAACGGTTCAAGTGTGCCTTTAGCACGAGTTGCCTTGGTTCGATTTGCTAACGAACAAGGTTTAACACAGGTGGGTAATACGTCGTGGAAAGCCAGTTTGAATTCTGGCCCTGCTCTTGCTGGTGAGGCAAACAGTGGTACTTTTGGTAGCATCAGTTCATCGGCGTTAGAGCAATCGAACATCGATTTGACCACTGAACTGGTTGATTTAATTTCTGCGCAGCGTAATTTCCAAGCAAACTCTCGTACCCTTGAAGTGAACAACACGCTGCAACAAACCGTATTACAAATCCGCTAATCATTACATTGTATGACTAAGTGTTGCCGCCAGTGGCAACACTTAGCCTTTATCTAGCTGTCAATTCACTTCATTTTCCTATTCTTCAATTCTATCAGTAAATTAAAAGTCAATTTTGTTGGCATGATGCTTGCTTTGCTATTCTCATGTAGAAAATTTGACGGAGCAGTCTGTGGACAAATTCCTTTATGTCGCCATGAGTGGCGCCAAGCAAAATATGAATGAGCTGGCGCTCCGTGCGAACAACCTAGCCAATGCTAATACCGACGGTTTTAAATCCGATATGGCGCAAGCTCGCTCGATGCAGGCCTTCGGTGAAGGCTTACCGTCAAGGGTGTTTGCGATGACAGAATCTCCGTCAGCAAATTTTCGCTCAGGTCCAATAAAAACGACTGGACGGGATCTCGATGTTGCCATTAAAGGCGACGGCTGGTTTGCCGTGCAGGCAAAAGATGGCAGTGAAGCCTATACCCGCGCTGGCAGTTTAAGTTTTGACTCCACTGGTTTATTACACAATGACAGGGGAAATCCTGTTATGGGTGATGCCGGTCCCATAGTGTTGCCACTTCCTATCGAGAAAGTTTCAATTTCTCAGGATGGCATTATTTCTGTGCGACCTCAGGGCGCTACTGCTGAAGTGGTGGAAGAGGTTGGTCGCTTGAAACTCGTTAATCCGGGTAATGCCGAGATGATGCGGGGTGAGGACGGACTGTTCCGACTTATGTCTGGCAATATCGCTCCAGCCGATCCTAGCGTAGGGGTTGAAAGTGGCGCGGTGGAAGGCAGTAACGTAAATCCTGTCGATGAAATGGTGTCTTTGATTGACCTTCAGCGTCAGTTTGAATTGCAAGTCAAGATGATGAAAACCGCGGAAGAAAATGATCGCGCTTCATCTTCATTAATGCGTATTAGTTAGGAGATAGATTATGCATCCGGCGTTATGGATTAGTAAAACTGGCTTAGACGCACAGCAAACTGACATTGCGGTGATCTCGAACAACGTGGCGAACGCCAGCACTGTGGGTTACAAGAAAAGCCGCGCAGTATTTGAAGATTTGCTTTACCAAACAGTTAACCAAGCGGGCGGTGTCAGTTCTTCTAACACTAAGTTGCCTAATGGATTAAACATAGGCGCGGGTACCAAAGTCGTTGCCACACAGAAAATGTTTACCCAAGGCAACATGCTGACCACGGATAACTCATTGGATCTGATGATTGAAGGCCCAGGCTTTTTTGAAATCCAGCTCCCTGATGGTACTGCAGCCTATACCCGAAATGGTCAGTTTACCTTAGACGATACGGGCCAGATTGTGACGCCAGGTTCTGGCTACGTGCTGCAACCCGCGATCACGATTCCTGACAATGCGACCAGTATTACCGTTTCCGCTGAGGGTGAAGTTTCAGTGAAAACCCCTGGTACTGCAGATAACCAAGTTGTGGGTCAGTTGACAATGACGGATTTTATTAATCCATCGGGTCTGGATCCTATGGGACAAAACCTATACACGGAAACCGGTGCGAGTGGCACGCCAATTCAAGGTACCGCTTCGTTAGATGGCATGGGAGCGATTCGTCAAGGCGCCTTAGAAACCTCTAACGTTAACGTGACCGAAGAACTTGTGAACCTTATCGAAAGTCAGCGCATTTACGAGATGAACTCTAAAGTGATTTCAGCGGTAGATCAGATGCTGTCTTACGTAACTCAAAATTTATAGAGGCAAACATCATGGCTAGATATCTTGTGTTGGCCGTCGCGTTATTGCTTGCAGCTTGTAGCTCGACGCAAAAGAAACCCCTTGCGGATGATCCCTTTTATGCGCCGGTATACCCAGAGGCACCGCCGACAAAAATTGCCGCGACTGGTTCTATTTATCAAGACAGTCAAGCATCTAGCTTGTATTCGGATATACGTGCTCACAAAGTTGGCGACATTATCACTATCGTTTTGAAAGAGTCGACTCAAGCGAAGAAGAGTGCAGGCAATCAGATCAAAAAAGGCTCTGACATGAGCTTAGATCCTATCTTCGCCGGTGGTAGTAATATCTCCGTTGGCGGAGTGCCAATTGATTTACGTTATAAAGATAGCATGAACACTAAACGTGAATCGGATGCGGATCAGAGCAATAGTTTAGATGGCAGCATCTCGGCAAACGTGATGCAAGTGCTGAACAACGGCAGCTTAGTGATCCGCGGCGAAAAATGGATCTCAATTAACAACGGTGATGAGTTTATTCGCGTCACAGGTTTGGTTCGCTCGCAGGACATTAAACCCGATAACACTATCGATTCAACGCGAATGGCCAATGCCCGTATTCAATACAGTGGCACAGGTACTTTCGCAGATGCTCAAAAAGTGGGCTGGTTAAGCCAGTTCTTTATGAGCGACTGGTGGCCCTTCTAAGGAGTCGTATCATGAAATATAAACTGGTGTTAGCCGTTGCCGTGCTAGTGTTTTCTCTACCTAGTCAGGCTGAACGAATTAAAGATATTGCCAATGTGCAGGGCGTACGCAGTAACCAGTTGATCGGTTATGGCTTAGTGGTTGGTTTGCCGGGAACGGGTGAGAAAACCAGTTATACCGAGCAGACCTTTATGACTATGCTGAAAAATTTCGGCATTAATCTTCCTGACAACGTCAAACCAAAGATTAAAAACGTCGCTGTGGTTGCCGTACATGCGGACATGCCTGCCTTTATAAAACCGGGTCAAGATCTTGACGTCACCGTATCTAGCTTAGGCGAAGCAAAAAGTTTACGCGGTGGCACCTTATTGCAAACCTTTTTGAAAGGCGTTGACGGTAATGTGTATGCCATAGCCCAAGGCAGCTTAGTGGTGAGTGGTTTTAGTGCCGATGGTTTAGATGGTTCAAAGGTGATCCAAAATACTCCAACTGTTGGCCGTATACCCAATGGCGCGATTGTCGAGCGCAGTGTGGCGACCCCATTTTCAACCGGCGATTATTTGACGTTTAACTTACGTCGTTCTGATTTTTCTACCGCACAACGGATGGCCGATGCGATTAATGAGCTATTAGGCCCTGATATGGCGCGTCCTTTAGACGCAACATCTGTGCAGGTCAGTGCTCCGCGTGATGTATCACAACGGGTGTCTTTTTTAGCAACGCTTGAAAACCTCGATGTTATCCCCGCAGAAGAATCTGCCAAAGTGATCGTTAACTCACGCACTGGAACCATAGTGGTTGGGCAAAACGTGCGCTTACTCCCAGCGGCGATTACCCATGGCGGCATGACAGTCACGATTGCCGAGGCAACCCAGGTTTCACAGCCAAACGCCTTGGCCAATGGTCAAACAACTGTCACGAGCAATAGTACGATTACAGCGACAGAAAGTGACCGACGTATGTTTATGTTTAATCCTGGCACTACGCTGGATGAGCTGGTTAGAGCGGTTAACTTGGTCGGTGCAGCCCCCTCAGATGTGTTAGCAATACTTGAAGCATTAAAAGTGGCAGGAGCTTTGCATGGTGAACTTATCATCATCTAATTTCTGTCGGGAAAATCATGGAAAAGCTTTCAAGTTCATCACATTTTCTTGACCTGGGCGGCTTAGATTCACTCCGCGCCCAGGCTCAGAAGGATGAGAAGGGCGCCTTGAAAAAGGTCGCCCAACAATTTGAAGGTATTTTCGTGCAAATGCTGATGAAAAGTATGCGCGATGCCAATGCGGTTTTTCAGTCTGATAGTCCTCTCAATAGCCAATACACTAAGTTTTACGAGCAGATGCGCGATCAGCAGTTATCGGTCGATTTATCTGACAAAGGGGTATTGGGCCTTGCCGATATGATGGTGCAGCAACTTTCCCCTGAAACCAGTCATTTCACGCCAGCATCGGTATTACGCGACGATGGCGGTATGAAAATGCTCCATGATGCTAAAGCGCTTAACGTGCCAATGCAGAGTGCAGTCGCGCCAGCGGCTGAATCCACAGTTGTTAATCATAGCGTACCCGCTGCCATTGCTCGACCAGCATTTGAGCCCGATAGAGCCATGGATGCAAACTCATCAATGGACATTGATACGCCTAATCGTTTACTGGCAATTGATACACCTAAGCCAAGCTGGAGCGAACAGTCACTTTCTGTCGTCGACCCTGTGATTAGCGGCCAAGTTTTGCCGACGGCCGCCTTTAGGGAAACCCAGAAGATAGTCCGTTTCGGTAGTCGAGAAGAGTTTTTGGCGACCTTATATCCACACGCTGAAAAAGCGGCAAAAGCATTAGGCACTCAACCAGAAGTATTGTTGGCGCAATCGGCTCTTGAAACCGGCTGGGGACAAAAAATTGTTCGCGGCAATAACGGCGCGCCAAGTCATAACCTATTCAATATTAAAGCTGATCGCCGTTGGCAGGGCGATAAGGCGAACGTCAGCACCTTAGAATTCGAACACGGTGTGGCAGTGCAGCAAAAAGCCGACTTCCGTGTTTACAGTGACTTTGAGCATAGCTTCAACGATTTTGTGTCCTTCATTGCCGAAGGCGATCGTTATCAAGATGCGAAGAAAGTGGCGGCTTCGCCAACTCAGTTTATTCGAGCTTTGCAGGATGCGGGTTATGCCACAGATCCTCGATATGCTGAAAAAGTCATTAAAGTGATGCAGTCCATCAGCGAAGAGCTGAAATCAATTCTGCCAGGAGAAGACAAATGATGAACCTTACAACCCTGTTTGTTCATAGGAGTGTCAACTAATGGCCGTTGATCTGCTGAATATTGCGCGAACTGGGGTGCTTGCCTCCCAGTCGCAACTGGGTGTCACCAGTAATAACATTGCTAACGCCAATACCGCGGGTTACCACAGACAAGTGGCAACTCAGTCGACTCTAGAATCACAGCGTTTAGGCAATAGCTTTTATGGCACTGGAACTTACGTTAATGACGTTAAGCGTATCTACAATGACTATGCCGCAAGAGAGTTGCGCATTGGCCAAACAACGCTCAGTGCCGCCGAAGCCAGCTACGGTAAATTGAGTGAACTCGATCAGCTATTTTCACAAATAGGCAAAGTTGTCCCACAAAGCTTAAATAACCTGTTTTCAGGGCTAAATAGCATAGCTGACTTACCAGCAGATTTGGGCATCCGCAGCTCGACCTTAACGAATGCGCAGCAAGTCGCCAGTAGCCTGAATCAGATGCAGTCTTATTTGAATGGCCAGCTCGATCAGACGAATGACCAGATAACCGGCATGACCAAGCGTATCAATGAGATAGGTACTGAGCTGGCAAAGTTAAATCTAGAGTTGATGAAGTCGCCGAATCAAGATGCGCAGCTGCTCGATAAGCAAGATGCACTCGTTCAAGAGTTGAGTCAGTACGCCCAAGTGAATGTCATCCCGCAAGAAAATGGCGCCAAGAGTATCATGCTCGGTGGCTCTGTAATGCTGGTTTCCGGTGAGATTGCCATGAGTATGGGGACTCAAGCGGGCAACCCATTTCCCAAAGAGTTACAGCTTAACTCAAGTATTAGCTCGCAAAGCGTCACTGTTGACCCAAGTAAACTGGGTGGTCAGCTAGGAGCTATGTTTGATTATCGTGACCAGACGTTAATTCCCGCAGGTCATGAGCTTGACCAATTAGCTTTGGGCGTGGCTGATAACTTCAACAAAATGCAAGCGCAAGGCATTGACCTCAATGGGCAAGTCGGCGCCAATATCTTCAAAGACATCAATGATCCTATGATGTCCTTAGGCCGTGCAGCCGGTTTTTCTGGTAACACTGGCAATGCAACATTAGGCGTCACCATCGATGACACCAGTCTATTAACTGGTGGTGCCTACGAGCTGTCATTTACCTCGCCTGCCACTTATGAGTTGAGAGATACAGAAACGGGGACGATAACACCGCTGACGTTAACGGGCTCGATATTATCGGGTGGTTCTGGATTTTCAATTGACATAAAAGCAGGCGCTATGGCGTCGGGGGATCGCTTTGCCATTCGCCCGACAGCGGGCGCCTCAAATGGCATTGAAGTTGTCATGAAAGACCCTAAAGGCATTGCCGCCGCATCCCCAAAGATTACCGCAGATGCCGCTAACTCGGGTAATACCCAAGTTAAGTTGACTCAAATTGGCAATCGCAATGCCGCAAATTTCCCTGTGACGGGCAGTGAATTGACAATAAAGCTCGATACCACAGTGTTGCCACCCACCTATGAAGCATTTGATGCCGCAGGAACATCACTTGGGGCTGCTACAACTTATACCCCTCCGAGTATCAGCGCTTTTGGCTTTACCTTTGAAGTTGACAGCAAAGCGGCTGCAGGCAATGACAGATTTACCTTCGATTTATCCTTCGCCGAGGGCGATAACTCCAATGCTGTTGCTATGGCTAAATTGAGCGAAAGTAAAGTGATGAATAATGGCAAATCGACCTTAGCGGATGTGTTCGAGAACACTAAGCTCGATATTGGCAGCAAAACGAAAGCGGCCGAAGTGCGTACAGGTTCGGCTGAGGCAGTATATCAGCAAGCTTATGCGCGCGTAGAGAGTGAGTCGGGCGTGAATTTAGATGAAGAGGCCGCAAATTTAATGCGTTTTCAGCAAGCCTATCAAGCCTCTGCGCGGATCATGACGACCGCACAGCAGATTTTTGACACCTTATTATCCTCAGTGCGTTAGGAGATTTAACTATGCGATTATCATCCGCGCAGCTCTTTAATCAAAGCATTACCAGTGTGCTGCAAAAGCAAACGGCGACCAGCAAAATTCTTGACCAATTGAGCAGTGGTAAGAAAGTCAATACTGCCGGTGACGATCCTGTGGCGTCGCAGGGTATCGATAATCTGAATCAAAAAAATGCACTCGTCGATCAGTTTATGAAGAACATAGATTATGCGACGAATCGTCTTGCTGTGACTGAAAGCAAACTCGGTAGCGCTGAAGATCTAACAGGCTCGATACGTGAGCAAGTTATGCGAGCGATAAACGGCACACTATCTGGAACTGAGCGGCAAATGATTGCCGATGAGATGAAAGGCAGCTTGGAAGAGTTGCTTTCTATTGCGAATAGTAAGGATGAATCTGGCAATTATATGTTCTCCGGTTTCAGTACCGATAAAGAACCTTTTGCTTTTGATAACTCGACGCCGCCTAAAATTGTGTATAGCGGTGATTCTGGCGTCAGAAATAGTTTAGTGCAAACGGGGGTTGCCATGGGGACAAACATCCCTGGCGATAGCGCGTTTATGAAAGCACCCAATGGACTTGGTGATTATAGCGTCAATTATTTGGCCAGCCAGCAGGGTGAGTTTAGCGTTAAAACGGCAAAAATTGCTGACACTGCAACTTATGTGGCTGATACATATACGTTTAACTTTACTGATAATGGCGCTGGTGGCACGAATTTACAAGTGCTCGATTCTGCCAATAATCCTGTCGCAAACGTCGCTAATTTTGATGCCACCAATCCCGTTAGTTTTAATGGTATAGACGTTAAAATTGATGGAAAACCCAGCGCTGGCGATAGTTTCACCATGGAACCCCAGGCCGAGGTCAGTATTTTCGATACGATCAGCAGTGCTATTGCATTAATCGAAGACCCTAATTCTGCTAACACACCTCAAGGGCGAGCTCAGTTGGCACAGATATTGAATAACATTGATAGTGGCGTCAATCAAATTAGTTCTGCCAGAAGTGTGGCGGGGAATAATCTGAAAGTTGTCGAAAGTTACACCGAGACACATACCGAGGAGAAAGTGGTGAACACATCAGCGCTATCGCTCTTGGAAGATCTCGATTATGCATCAGCGATTACGGAATTTGAAAAGCAACAGCTTGCATTGAACGCAGTCTCTAACGTGTTTAGTAAGGTGGGTTCTGTTTCCCTGTTCGACTTTATTTAACAGAAAGCAAGTACCTATCCATCTGTAAGATAAATTGTTAAAAATTTAGCCAAGCTCCAAGCCTTGGCGGTATAACTAGGAAGAGGAACTCAACATGGCTATTACAGTTAATACCAACGTGACTTCAATGAAGGCACAAAAGAATTTAAATACTTCTAGTAGCGGTTTAGCGACCTCGATGGAACGTCTATCAAGTGGTTTGCGCATTAACAGCGCCAAAGACGACGCCGCTGGTCTAGCCATTTCTAACCGCTTGAACAGTCAAGTGCGCGGTTTGGATGTGGGTATGCGTAACGCTAATGATGCAATTTCAATTGCTCAAATAGCTGAAGGTGCGATGCAAGAACAAACTAACATGCTGCAACGTATGCGAGATTTAACTGTTCAAGCGGAAAACGGTGCAAACAGCACTGATGATTTAGCTGCATTACAAAAAGAGATGGATCAATTAGCAGAAGAAATTACAGCGATTGGTGATAGCACTGCGTTTGGTAATACCAAGTTAATGACTGGCGGTTTTTCTGCGGGAAAAACCTTCCAAGTAGGTCATCAAGAAGCTGAAGATGTCACTATTTCTGTAGGGACAACTAATGCTGCAAGTTTATCCGTCAATACCTTATCAGTAGCTACTTCAGGCGGTCGTTCAACTGCTCTTGCTAATATTGATGCCGCAATTAAAACAATTGACAACCAACGCGCTAACTTAGGTGCGAAGCAAAACCGTTTAGCCTATAACATTAGTAACAGTGCGAATACTCAAGCCAACGTTGCTGATGCTAAGAGTCGTATTGTAGATGTCGATTTTGCGAAAGAAACTTCTGTTATGACTAAGAACCAAGTATTACAACAAACGGGTTCCGCAATGCTTGCACAGGCCAACCAGTTACCGCAAGTTGCATTATCTCTCCTTGGTTAATGTCACTGATGTAAAGTTGTATTGAAGTGCTTTTGCCTACTTATTCTAGAATTCTCTAGGAAAGTAGGCAAAGTTTTTATTAAAGAGGGATATTTATCTATTTGAAAAACCGATTATTTTTAAAAAATCATTATTTTTTTAAAATAATCCTAAAGATAAAAAAGGTGCTGCCGTTAAATATACTGTAACCACTAAGACCCGCCTGGCTTAAGTAGACAGGCAAGTTAACAAGCCAGGTATACAGAGGAAACGAATCATGGCCATTACAGTAAACACGAACGTCACATCATTAAAAGCCCAAAAGAACTTAAATTCTTCAGCAAGCGGTTTGGCCACATCTATGGAACGTTTATCCAGTGGTCTACGTATTAACAGTGCAAAAGATGACGCTGCAGGTCTAGCAATTTCTAACCGTCTGAACAGCCAAGTACGCGGTTTGGATGTAGGTATGCGTAATGCTAACGATGCAATCTCTATCGCCCAGATTTCTGAAGGTGCGATGCAAGAACAGACTAACATGCTTCAACGTATGCGTGATTTGACAGTGCAGGCCGAAAACGGTTCTAACAGTACTGACGATTTAACCGCTTTACAAAGTGAAATTGACCAACTTGCACTAGAGATCACAGCAATCGGTGATACTACAGCATTTGGTAGCACTAAATTACTTAATGGTAATTTCTCTGCAGGTAAGACCTTCCAAGTTGGACATCAAGAAGGCGAAGACATTACAATTTCAGTTAAAGCAACTAATGCTGGTGCATTATCTGTGAACACGCTATCAGTAGGAACTTCAGCAGGTCGTTCAACCGCACTTGCCGCGATTGATAAAGCAATTAACACGATTGATAGCCAACGTGCAAACTTAGGTGCTAAGCAAAACCGTTTAGCTTACAACATTAGCAACAGTGCTAACACTCAGGCTAACGTAGCCGATGCTAAGAGCCGCATCGTTGATGTCGATTTTGCGAAAGAAACATCGCAAATGACTAAGAACCAAGTGTTACAACAAACGGGTTCTGCAATGTTGGCACAAGCTAACCAATTACCTCAAGTGGCCTTATCACTACTGTAATATAACGTAGTAAAGTTGATAAGTGATAAGGGAGGTTCGGCGACGGATCTCCCTTTGCCACATTAAAAGGTTAATCAAGCTTTATAGTGTATTTGTTTTGTTAAGTTTTATTAAAACAATTACTTAATTTGCTGAGGTATGGCTATGGATATCAATATAGCAAGTTCATCTTCTATGGTTCACAATAAGGTTGAATTAGCTCAAGTGCCGCTAAAAGCATCTGCTTCAGATGTGGAGTTAAAGCGGGATACTGCGGTGTCGGCTATTGAACAAACCGTAGAACAAGATGCGACTGAGAATGAACAGAATCCGAGTAAGTTGACTCAGGTTGCCACAGAGTTGTCTGATATGATGTCTATGATGCGTAAAGGATTAGCATTTAAGGTTGATGAAACTTCGGGACAAGCTGTAGTTACTGTGTTGGATAAAGATACTGGTGATGTTATTAGGCAGATGCCGAGTGAAGAAGCATTAGCCTTAGCCGAAAAACTATCAGAAGTCACAGGGCTTTTGATGAAAACAGAGGCATAGATATTCGCATTGCTAATAGTGATAGTTGAAGAGTAAGAGGTTTATATGGCATTAACAGCGACAGGTATCGGTTCAGGATTGGATATCGCTAACATTGTTAAAGTGTTAGTCGATGCTGAAAAAACACCGAAAGAAGCGATGTTTAATAAAACAGAGGACAGCATCAAAGCAAAGGTTTCTGCTATGGGAACTTTAAAGAGTGCGTTGTCTACGTTTCAAGATGCCTTAAAAAAACTTCAAACAGGCGATGCTCTTAATCAACGGAAAATCTCTGTTAGTAATGAAACTTATATAACTGCTACTGCGGACAAGACGGCTCAGGCGGGTAGCTATGGTATTAAAGTTGAGCAACTTGCGGTAAACCATAAAGTTGCAGGAACAAATGTTGCAAATCCTGCACTGCCTGTTGGTGAGGGAAGTTTAGATTTTGGCATTAATGGTAAGAGCTTTTCTGTTGATGTTTCTGCTACCGACTCACTTGCGGCTATTGCTAAAAAAGTTAATGAGTCATCAGTTAATGTAGGTGTAACAGCAACTGTTATTACCAGTGATGCTGGCAGTCGATTGGTTTTTAGCTCTAATAAGTCGGGTGAAGACAATCAAATCAGTATTACAGCTAATGACACGTCTGGAACTGGACTAAATGATATGTTTGGTGCAGGAAATATTACCTCACTTCAAGATGCTAAAAATGCAATTGTTTATATAGATAATCAGCAAGTTACCTCACAAACTAATGAGATAAAGAATGCCATTACTGGTGTGACGTTAAATTTAACTGATGCTGATGTTTCTAAAACGACTACGTTAAAAATTGAACAAGATGACGATGCGGTAAAGACAAATGTGAAAGCTTTTGTCGATGCCTACAATAGTTTAGCGACAGCCGTTGATAAAATGTCGTCCTATGATAAAGAGAAAAAAACAGCTGCTGCATTACAGGGCGACTCTATGATTCGCTCGATAGAATCACAATTACGTAGTATTTCGAGTGAACGAGTGCCAACTGATACTGGTAGTTCGATAGCTTTATATGACATAGGTATTAAAACAGATAGATATGGTAAGTTATCTGTTGATGATACAAAACTTGATAAAGCACTTTCTGAGGACATGTCCAATGTCGAGGCGTTATTTTCAACGCCCGATAAAGGGCTTGCCAATCGTTTCTATGATCTTGCTGATAGTTATGTTAAATCACGTGGGCTGATTGCTTCTCGCCAAACCGGATATACCAATCAGCAAAGTCAAATTGCAGATCAAAGAGAAGCTTTTACGCTTAAAATGGACCAGTTAACAGCACGTTTAACTAAGCAGTTTAATGCGATGGATCTTGTTGTTGGTCAGCTCAATCAACAGAGTAGCGGTCTCGTTGACCGCATAAACTCACTTCCTGGCGCGGTAAGGAAGGGATAACCAGTTTTAAATAAGTAAGGGAAGTGTCAGTGAAACAACTTGAAGAGCTTAATGCCATCTTGAGTGATATCTTAAATAAATTGACTCAGATCCCTGCTGAAGAACCTCAAACTGATGAGTTGGTGTCGAATTTGCAAGTACTGGTTGGAGAGCGTCAACTTTTACTCGATGTATTAGTGGCTGATGCGAATATGACAGATGTTGAGTATCTTCAACGTCAACTTGACCTTACTCAAGAGTACACGAGTAAAGCAAGTGTTGTAATGGCAGATAGGCAAGCATTATTACATGCAGGCAGTAAGAATAAACGCCAGATTAGTGTTTATAAGACTATAGATTCAAATAGGTAGGTGTTTATGAGAGGTTCACTGCAATCATACCGTAAGGTTTCATTAGAAAGTGAAATTACCGTTGCTTCACCACATCGTATTATTCAGCTTATGTTCGCGGGAGCACTGCAACGTTTAGCGCAGAGTCGTCTTGCGATTGAACAAAATGATCTGTCTAATAAAGGTATGTATATTGGCAAGGCTATTGGGATTATTACTGGTTTAAACAATAGCTTAGATATGGATGCTGGTGGACAGATAGCAAGAAATCTGAGTGATCTTTATGATTTCATGTTGCGTAAAATTTCTGAAGCTAACATCAATAATGATGTGAAAGCGATTGATGATGTATGTGAGGTTTTACGTACCATCAAAGAAGGTTGGGATGCAATTCCTGCTGATAAACATAATATATCGGCACATTCTGAAGCGGGTTAATATAATAATTTTTTATTAGAAAAAGACGCACTTGTTGCGTCTTTTTTTTGGCTTAAAGTCAAATGTTTGACGTTTTTGACTAGAATCATTGCATAAATGAACTAAAATCAATTCAGTTTGGCATAAACCTCATCTGAGGCTTGCTTCTCGTCTGCTGATAATACAATATTCATCACAGTAGTGATGGTGGCACAGATTGTTACATTGAATTTGTTAAGCTTTTACAGCAACTAATCATAAATAATTAATGCGAATTAATACATATTAGAGCTTTACGGCCTACTGAATGATGCAAACAGATCAACGAATTTTACTTATCGGCCCCCCATCAGAGCGATTAAATCGCCTGTGTTGCATTTTTGATTTTTTAGGTGAGCAAATTGCACAAATTGACGCCGAAAAATTAAGTGCTAGCCTCCAAGATACTCGTTTTCGAGCTTTAGTTATCCTAACTGATGTTATGGATGCAGAGACGCTTAAAAACATCGCGGGCCAACATCCATGGCAACCTATGCTGTTGCTTGGCAACGTTGACGATCTGCAAGTATCTAACATTCTTGGAAATATTGAGGAACCTTTAACCTATCCTCAACTCACCGAATTATTACACTTCTGCCAAGTATTTGGCCAAGTTAAGCGTCCTCAAGTCCCCACAAGTGCGAATCAAACTAAGTTATTCCGAAGCTTGGTGGGGCGCAGTGATGGTATTGCCAATGTAAGGCATTTGATTAATCAAGTGGCGACATCTGAGGCTACTGTACTAGTACTGGGCCAATCCGGTACAGGTAAAGAAGTGGTCGCCCGTAATATCCATTATTTGTCTGAGCGCCGTGATGGCCCTTTTATTCCTGTTAACTGTGGTGCTATACCGCCAGAGTTGTTAGAGAGTGAACTTTTTGGTCATGAAAAGGGGTCATTTACTGGGGCAATTTGTTCTCGTAAGGGCCGTTTTGAATTGGCCGAAGGTGGCACGCTATTTCTCGATGAAATTGGTGATATGCCATTGCAGATGCAAGTTAAATTGCTTCGTGTACTGCAAGAACGGGTATTTGAGCGTGTTGGCGGCACTAAGACCATCAATGCCGATGTGCGCGTTGTAGCAGCGACACATAGAGATTTAGAAACCATGATCAGCGTGAATGAATTCCGCGAGGATCTCTATTACCGCCTAAACGTATTCCCGATCGAAATGCCCGCGTTGTGTGATCGCAAGGACGATGTGCCTTTGCTATTACAAGAGTTGGTTAGCCGAGTCTACAACGAAGGCCGTGGCAAGGTGCGTTTTACGCAGCGTGCGATAGAGTCGTTAAAAGAACATGCTTGGTCGGGTAACGTGCGTGAGCTGTCTAATTTAGTCGAACGCCTCACCATTTTATATCCGGGTGGACTGGTTGATGTTAACGACTTACCCGTTAAGTATCGCCATATTGATGTGCCCGAATATTGTGTAGAGATGAGCGAAGAGCAGCAAGAACGTGATGCTTTGGCTTCTATCTTTAGTGATGAAGAGCCGGTTGAAATCCCTGAGACGCGTTTCCCAAGTGAGCTACCGCCTGAAGGCGTGAACCTTAAGGATTTATTAGCAGAACTGGAAATCGACATGATACGTCAGGCACTAGAGCTGCAAGATAACGTTGTTGCTCGCGCGGCTGAGATGTTAGGAATTCGTCGTACAACGCTAGTAGAAAAAATGCGTAAGTACGGAATGACCAAAGATTAGTTTTCTATTTTATTGTTATATAAGTCGTTTTAACCTCTAAAGTTCAATTTCTAATTTGGCATAGATACTGCAGTCACTCCGTCATAAGCAATTTTTTGACGGAGTGACTATGTCAGCCAACCCACTAGCGCAAATTGAGTCATTCAAGCACACTAGCAAACAATGGAACCAACTGCGTGAGGCCGCTAATATGTCCAATCGAATGGAGCATATTTTACAGGCTATGCCATCCGGCGTGGTGATTATCAATGGCGACGGTATAGTCACGGATGCCAATCCGGTTGCAGTTGAATTACTAGAGCGCTCCTTGTGTGGCGTTCGCTGGATTGATGTGATCCACAGTGCCTTTGCGCCACAGGATGATGATGGCCACGAAGTGTCGCTGCGTAATGGCCGCCGCGTTAAATTAGCCATTACGCCACTCACGCCAGAGCCTGGTCAATTAATTGTGTTAACTGATTTAACTGAAACTCGGCTATTACAGAAAAACCTTTCCCATCTACAACGTTTATCTGCACTGGGTAAAATGGTCGCGACCTTGGCACATCAAGTACGCACGCCTTTATCCGCCGCTTTGCTATATGCCTCTAATCTTGCGAGTCCTAAGTTATCCGATGCCGCTAAAGCGAAATTCCAGCAAAAGCTTGTTGATAGGCTTAATGAACTGGAGCGTCAGGTTAACGACATGCTATTGATGGCGAAAGGCCGTCAGGATGAACTGGGAGATTTGATCACACTGGCTGAGGTTATCGACAATGTATTGGCAAATTGTGAGCCGATAGCGGCGAAGCAAGGTTGTGACTTGTCATTTGATGATGCATCAAGCAGTTCAATGTTAGCCAATTCAAATGCATTAAGCTCGGCGATTAATAATTTAGTGATGAACAGTATCGAAGCTGGCGCCACTGAGATTCGTATTCAGGCGAAAGAAGAGGGCGATCAGTTACTACTGAATGTCATCGATAATGGCAAAGGCTTAGATGCCAATATGCAGCAGAAGGTACTTGAACCTTTCTTTACGACAAAATCGCAGGGAACTGGGCTTGGATTAGCGGTTGTGCAATCCGTGGTGCGTAATCATGGAGGACAACTGCAATTAAGTTGCTTATCGAATAAAGGTTGCACTGTGTCTTTAGTCTTCCCAAGGGCTAAATCTGCGATGATATTACCTTTGGAGATTACCCATGTCTGAAGCAAAGTTATTGCTCGTTGAAGATGATGCCTCATTGCGTGAAGCCTTGTTGGATACCTTAATGTTGGCTCAATATGAGTGTGTTGATGTTGCCTCGGGTGAAGACGCTATTTTAGCCTTGAAACAACACCAATTTGATTTAGTCATTAGCGATGTGCAGATGCAAGGCATTGGTGGGTTAGGATTATTAAACTTCCTACAGCAACATCATCCTAAATTGCCAGTATTGTTGATGACAGCTTATGCCACGATTGGTAGTGCGGTGGATGCCATTAAATTGGGCGCTGTCGATTACTTAGCGAAACCTTTTGCGCCAGAAGTCTTGCTCAATCAAGTTTCCCGCTATTTGCCGTTAAAACAAAATGTGGATCAGCCAGTTGTTGCCGATGAGAAGAGTTTAGCTTTATTGGCACTGGCTCAGCGGGTTGCCGCTTCCGATGCCTCTGTTATGATCTTAGGTCCTAGCGGCTCGGGTAAAGAAGTCTTAGCCCGTTATATTCATCAACACAGTGGCCGTGCGGATCAAGCTTTTGTAGCCATTAACTGTGCAGCGATTCCTGAGAATATGCTCGAAGCCACCCTTTTTGGTTATGAAAAAGGCGCATTTACTGGTGCCTATCAAGCGTGTCCGGGGAAATTTGAGCAGGCTCAAGGTGGCACTTTGCTGCTAGATGAAATCTCTGAGATGGATTTAGGCCTACAAGCTAAGTTATTGCGGGTATTGCAAGAGCGTGAAGTTGAGCGTTTAGGCGGCCGTAAAACCATTAAGCTCGATGTGCGCGTGCTTGCCACATCCAATCGCGACTTAAAAGCCGTAGTAGCCGCCGGTGGCTTTAGGGAAGATCTCTACTATCGAATCAACGTGTTCCCCTTAGCTTGGCCCGCATTAAGTCAACGTCCTGCGGATATTCTGCCCCTTGCGCGCCATTTACTGGTTAAGCATGCAAAGGCATTGAATGTCGCCGATGTGCCTGAGTTGGATGAAAATGCACGTCGACGTTTATTGAGTCATCGCTGGCCGGGGAACGTACGTGAACTCGATAATGTTATACAGCGGGCTTTGATATTAAGAGCCGGTCAAGTGATCACCGCCAATGACATTATTATCGATGCGCAGGATGTGATTTTAGGCGCTGATGACCTAGATCAATTTGTTGCCGAGCCAGACGGTTTAGGCGAAGAGCTTAAAGCGCAGGAGCATGTGATTATTTTAGAAACCCTTAATCAATGCCAAGGAAGCCGCAAACTGGTTGCTGAAAAACTGGGGATAAGCGCCCGAACCTTAAGATACAAGATGGCAAGAATGCGTGATATGGGCATTCAACTGCCAAATTAGTCTTTAAATTCAAGTTATCATCTTGCAGCCTCCACATGAGTGTGAGGTTGCATTTATTAAAATATACCACCGAAAAAGTGACCTATTTTATCCAGAATCCTTAGTTTTAACGTCTTCTTATCCCGTCAATTTGTTATCAATCACGACCATTTGAAAACTTGGCCGTTATTTTGCATTGTCCTGTTATAGGTATTTTGATCGTCAAGAACTCGACGACTGGGAGCTCAGCATGCAAATAGGCGCAAATTCATTCCTGCAAGAAATGCAGAAACTCCAAGGCGAAATTACGCCGTCTTTTGGCGTTCAGCCAAATATCATGCAGCAAGTTAATAACACCAGTGGTGCGGACTTCGGTCAGTTACTCTCGCAAGCCGTCGGCAATGTCAGCGGTTTACAGTCGACATCATCAAACCTCGCGACGCGCTTAGAAATGGGAGATACTACCGTCACTTTGTCGGATACTGTTATTGCCCGTGAGAAAGCCAGCGTCGCCTTCGAGGCAACGGTACAAGTACGTAATAAGCTTGTCGAAGCTTATAAAGAAATAATGAGCATGCCTGTCTAGGCCAGTGAATAACCCAATTAGCAGGTACGAATCGTGAGCACAGAAATGATTGTCGGATCCAATTCCGACTTAGCTGACCAAGGTGTCCAGCAAGAACATAAGTCAGGAATGATGGGAAACCTTGGCGGTGTCGATATGATGCGTCAAGTAACTATGATTTTAGCCTTGGCGATTTGTTTGGCCTTAGCCGTATTTGTCATGCTGTGGGCACAGGAGCCTGAGTATCGTCCATTGGGTAAAATGGAAACTCAGGAAATGGTTCAAGTATTAGATGTGCTTGATAAAAATAAAGTTAAGTATCAAATCGACGTGGACGTGATTAAAGTCCCCGAAGATAAATATCAAGAAGTGAAAATGATGCTGAGCCGCGCAGGCGTTGACAGCCCTGCGGCCAGTCAAGATTTCTTGAATCAAGACAGCGGCTTTGGTGTTAGCCAACGTATGGAGCAAGCCCGTCTTAAGCACAGCCAAGAAGAAAACCTTGCCCGTGCAATTGAGCAACTACAAAGTGTTAGCCGCGCAAAAGTGATCCTCGCGTTACCTAAAGAAAACGTCTTTGCCCGCAATGCCTCAAAACCAAGTGCGACTGTGGTTATCAATACCCGTCGTGGCGGTTTAGGCCAAGGTGAAGTCGACGCTATCGTTGATATCGTTGCCTCTGCAGTACAAGGTTTAGAACCATCACGGGTGACTGTGACCGACTCTAACGGCCGTTTATTAAACTCAGGTAGCCAAGATGGCGCGTCTGCGACAGCCCGTCGCGAGCTTGAATTAGTACAGCAAAAAGAAGCCGAGTATCGCACTAAGATTGAATCGATTTTGGTACCTATCTTAGGTCCTGATAATTTCACCTCTCAAGTCGATGTCAGCATGGACTTTACTGCGGTCGAGCAAACCTCTAAGCGTTACAACCCTGATTTACCGTCTTTACGCAGCGAAATGACCGTTGAAAATAATACCACTGGCGGCTCTTCGGGTGGGATCCCAGGCGCACTATCGAATCAACCGCCAATGGAATCGAACATTCCGCAAGATGCGACTAAAGCGACTGAGTCTGTCACCGCAGGTAATTCGCACCGTGAAGCGACCCGTAATTTTGAGTTAGATACTACGATTAGCCACACCCGTCAGCAAGTTGGCGCCGTTCGCCGCATTAGTGTGTCGGTTGCGGTGGACTTTAAACCCGGTGCCGCCGGAGAAAATGGTCAAGTGGCGCGTGTTGCCCGTACTGAACAAGAACTGACCAATATCCGTCGTTTACTCGAAGGTGCCGTAGGTTTTAGCTCGCAACGGGGTGATGTGTTAGAAGTGGTAACGGTTCCCTTTATGGATCAACTGGTTGAAGACTTGCCAGCACTAGAACTGTGGGAACAACCTTGGTTCTGGCGTGCGATTAAGCTCGGTATTGGTGCGCTAGTGATCCTGGTACTGATTTTAGCTGTGGTACGTCCTATGCTGAAACGCTTAATCTATCCTGACAGTGTCAATATGCCTGAGGATGGCAGATTAGGTAACGAATTGGCCGAAATTGAGGACCAGTACGCGGCAGATACGCTAGGGATGCTCAATACCCAAGAGGCGGAATACAGTTATGCCGATGATGGTTCAATTCATATCCCTAATTTGCACAAAGATGATGATATGATTAAAGCTATCCGTGCGCTCGTGGCTAATGAGCCTGAGCTCTCTACTCAAGTCGTGAAAAACTGGTTACAAGACAATGGCTGAGAATAAAACGAAAGAAGTGGCTCCAGCGGCCCCACCTGCCTTTAACATTAAGGATATTAGCGGTGTCGAAAAGACCGCGATCTTACTCCTCAGTTTGAGTGAGGCCGATGCTGCATCCATTTTAAAACACTTAGAGCCGAAGCAAGTGCAAAAAGTGGGTATGGCGATGGCGGCAATGGATGAGTTCGGTCAAGAAAAAGTCATCGGGGTACATAAGCTGTTTCTCGATGACATACAAAAGTATTCTTCTATTGGTTTCAACAGCGAAGAGTTCGTTCGTAAAGCCTTAACCGCCGCGCTGGGTGAAGATAAAGCGGGTAATCTGATTGAACAGATTATCATGGGCAGCGGTGCTAAAGGTTTGGATTCGTTGAAATGGATGGATGCACGCCAAGTAGCGACCATTATTCAAAACGAACATCCTCAGATCCAAACGATCGTGTTGTCCTATTTAGAACCCGATCAGGCGGCGGAAATTTTTGGTCAATTCCCTGAAAATACTCGCTTAGACTTGATGATGCGGATTGCGAATCTTGAAGAAGTACAGCCCGCTGCACTGCAAGAGCTGAACGACATCATGGAAAAACAGTTTGCCGGTCAAGGTGGCGCACAGGCCGCGAAAATGGGCGGCCTAAAAGCGGCTGCCAACATCATGAACTATTTAGATACGGGTATCGAAAGTCAGTTGATGGAAACCATGCGCGAGTCTGATGAAGAAATGGCGCAGCAAATCCAAGACTTGATGTTCGTATTTGAAAACTTAATCGATGTTGATGACCGTGGTATTCAAGCCCTATTGCGTGAAGTGCAGCAAGATGTACTGATGAAGGCGCTTAAAGGCACTGATGATCAGCTGAAAGAAAAAATCTTGGGCAACATGTCAAAACGTGCCGCAGAATTGCTGCGTGACGATCTTGAGGCCATGGGTCCAATCCGTATCAGTGAAGTGGAAGTCGCCCAAAAAGAAATCCTGTCTATTGCCCGTCGCTTAAGTGACAGCGGCGAAATTATGTTAGGCGGCGGTGGTGGCGATGAGTTCCTCTAATCCGAGCGACAATAAACCGTCAAATAAGGTCTTGAGCGACGGTGATATTGAGTTTAGTCACTGGGCACTGCCAGATGTGACTGAAGCCGATGACGATTCTATCTCGAATTTGTTCGGCCATTCGAATCATCAAGCCGCTAAGCCGACGACAGTTGAGAGTGTTTCTCCGCCGACGATGGCCGAGATTGAAGACATTCGCGCCCAAGCCGAGGAAGAAGGGTTTGCCGAAGGTAAACAACAAGGTTACGAGCAAGGGCTAGAAAAAGGTCGCTTAGAAGGCTTAGAGCAAGGCCATACCGAAGGTCTCGCCCAAGGGCATGAGCAAGGATTAGAAACCGGTTTAGCTCAAGCCAAGGTTTTACTTTCGCGGTTTGAAGCCTTATTAACCCAATTTGAAAAGCCATTGCAATTACTCGATGGTGATATTGAGCTCTCCCTACTGAACTTGAGTATGACATTAGCTAAATCAGTCATAGGTCACGAATTAAAAACCCATCCAGAACAAGTGCTTTCGGCATTACGCTTAGGCATAGAGTCGCTACCAATTAAAGAGCAAGCGGTGACTATTCGGCTGCACCCTGATGATGTGATCCTTGTCGAACAACTTTATTCCACCGCCCAATTGACCCGCAGTAAATGGGAGCTTGAAGTCGATCCGACGTTAAGTGCAGGCGATTGTATTCTGAGCAGTCATCGCTCTTTAGTGGATTTAACACTTTCATCGCGTATCGATACTGTGTTTGAGTCATTACGAAATCAACATACGCATTTGAGTGATAAACAGCATCAACTGCAAGAGACGATTGAAGCTGAAGATACTGCCAAACAAGTTGCTGTGGCGCTTGAGTCTGAGCTTGATGATCAAACGGCTGATGACCAAGCTGTTGATACGGTTAACCAAGACGCTGAGGATATGCAATCTGCCTCGAATACAGGTGAGCACTTAGATACCCAATCGGATGCCAGAACAGATGCAAAATCGCCAACACCAACTGCTGAATAGGCTGAATCATCATCAGGATAAAGTGCCGCCATTTCGTGCTGTGGCAAGTGGTCAGCTGGTTCGTGTTGTTGGCTTAACCTTAGAGGCGAGCGGTTGCCGCGCGCCTGTGGGCAGCTTATGTTCCATCGAAACCATGGCGGGCGAGTTAATTGCCGAAGTCGTCGGCTTTGATGGTGAACTCCTTTATTTAATGCCTATCGAAGAATTACGTGGGGTATTACCCGGTGCCCGAGTGGTGCCTTTAGGGGAACAAACTGGACTTAATGTCGGCTTGTCCCTGTTAGGACGCGTGCTCGATGGTAACGGCGTGCCTTTAGATGGTTTAGGTGCGTTGCAGACAGATCAACAAGCGCCAAGACATAGCGCTGCCATTAATCCCTTATCCCGCCGTGCTATTACCGAGCCGCTGGACGTTGGCGTGCGCGCCATTAATGCCATGCTGACTGTGGGTAAAGGCCAACGTATGGGCTTGTTTGCTGGTTCTGGTGTGGGTAAGAGTGTGCTCTTAGGCATGATGACCCGCGGTACCACTGCCGACATTATTGTGGTTGGGCTGGTGGGCGAGCGTGGCCGTGAAGTCAAAGAGTTTATTGAAGAGATTCTTGGGGATAAAGGTCGAGCGCGTTCTGTTGTTGTTGCCGCGCCTGCAGATACCTCGCCGCTGATGCGCCTTCGCGCCTGTGAAACCTCGACACGTATTGCCGAATACTTTCGCGATTTGGGCTATAACGTCTTGTTATTAATGGATAGTTTGACGCGTTATGCCCAAGCTCAACGGGAAATAGCTTTGGCTGTGGGTGAGCCGCCTGCCACCAAAGGCTATCCGCCTTCAGTGTTTGCAAAGCTGCCGCGTTTAGTTGAGCGCGCCGGCAACGGTGGCCCAGGTCAAGGTTCAATTACGGCATTTTATACTGTGTTGACGGAAGGGGACGATCAACAGGATCCCATTGCCGATGCATCGCGGGCGATTCTTGATGGTCATATAGTCTTGTCACGTTCGCTTGCGGACTCTGGGCACTATCCTGCGATTGATATTGAAGCTTCTATTAGCCGAGTCGCGCCTATGGTGATCTCCAATGAACATTTGGAAGCGATGCGCCGCGTGAAACAAACTTATTCCTTGTATCAGCAAAATCGGGATTTGATTTCCATTGGTGCCTACGCACAAGGCAGCGATCCTCGAATCGATAATGCGATACGATTACAGCCGGCGATGAATGCTTTTTTACGCCAAACCATGCGTGATGCATTCAGTTTTGCCGATAGCCAAGTCATGCTCGGGCAACTTGCCACACAGTGTAAATAATGGCGTCATCGAATTAATCGAGGTCTAGTATGGCTAACGCCGATCCCTTGTTGTTAGTGTTAAAGCTCGCCAATGATGCCGAAGAACAAGCGGCGTTATTGTTAAAGTCGGCGCAGTTAGAGTGTCAAAAACGGCTGAATCAACTCAGTGCACTCAATAACTATCGCTTAGAATACATGAAGCAAATGCAATCCCAGCAAGGCCAAGCCATTAGTGCCAGTCACTATCACCAGTTTCATCGCTTTATTCGTCAGATTGATGACGCTATTACTCAGCAAAATCGCGTTGTGGCCGACGGTGAAAAACAAAAAGAATATCGACAACAGCATTGGTTGGAAAAACAGAAAAAACGTAAGGCAGTGGAATTACTGTTAGCGAGTAAAGAGAAGAAGCGCCAAGTTGTTGAACAAAAAAGAGAGCAGAAAATGACCGATGAATTTGCTTCTCAGCAGTTTTATCGCCGTCATCAGCGTTAGTGTAATGGTGCGTTAAATGATCGGTATCTTTGCCATTCACTAACCTCTATGAGTTCAGTTTTCTGTTGCCGCTTATGGTGCAGAACATTTGTTCGACTTTTTTCCCTGAGTTTTATTCTTTTCAATATGCCGCAGTAAAAACTGAAGTTTTGGCATCTTATTTGCTTTAATTTAGTCCATGACCCTGCAACCGCAGTGTTTAATTGACGTTTCTACCTAGCCATTTTCTTTTTCTGCTGGGTGATGTTTGGGAGCACTTATGCAACAAATGACCAATATCCTGTTGAGTAAAACAGGCAATTCTGCGGCCAACTCCGCTAAGACATTTTCCCAAGAGTCTAATAATGAAGACTTTTCATCTACACTTGCGTCAGTCTCCGCTAGCTCATTTTCTATTTCCGCGCCTAAAAAGGCTACAGCGAATACTGACGATAAAGTGCAGTTCGCCTCTACTGATAAAGTAAAAGATAAAGACATATCAACGGATGACGCTGACGTAAATCTCATCTTCGCCCAGATCAGCATGGCAAATGACATGAAAAAAACGGCATCAGATGGAGAGAGTTTGCCGTCTGACTCTTCCCAAGAGGAAAATAATGAGTCTGGTGACTCTTTATTGAAAAGTGATGCATTCAGTACCGTTGAGCTGTCGGGTGTACAAGCTTCAATGAAAGCGATTAACACAGAGCTTCCAGTTGTCGACATCTCAGGCTCAGCGCAAGGTAAGGCTGATATTTTAACGTCAAGTGAAGTTAACCTGTCAACTGAGAAAAGTAATAGCAAGCCCTCAAACGGCGATCTATTGAGTCTCCAAAAGGTATTGGACACTGATACTTCTTTTTCCTCTGAACTCAAAAAGCTAACTGGCCAACTTCAACTAGATACAGGGGCTTTAAATGAGACTGATGCCACTAATAAAGTATCTGCTGATAAAGAATCGGTAGAGATAATGCAAAAAAATACTCTAGTAGCCTCCAGTGGAACATCAGCAGAGATATTACCCGTTGAAGCAATCCAGGGTAAGAAAGTATTACTTGATGACACTTTAGATGCATTGAAGTCACAGTTATCTACGGATAAAAGCGTTGAATCTCATTCTGCATTTTTAAAGGGACAAGTCATTCCGCCGAACAGTAAAACATCTGAAAATTTGGATTTATCTGAATTTGTAGATACAGCAGAGACCGCGGCAAAGGCATCATCAAAAAATCTAGAAAGCGTGTTATTGAAAGAAGCAGATGTGAATGAACTTAAAGGTGATAAATCATTTTCAACGGACAAATATGCGCATCAAGTTGCGAGTCTAAACTCTGAACAGCGTGGTGCAAGGTTGGATCTTAATTCTGAGGCACTTGCAACCTCAGACGACGTAGACGAATCAACGTTGAAGCCTAATACAGCAAGCCAAACCTTAAAGTCAGAAACTCTAGCGCCATCGACTACTAAGAATGAAATGGCTGTAACATCTATAATCGCTGATGAAAGAGTGGATACATTGGACTTGGCAAGTCCCAAGGTGGCTGATACCTCTAACTTGGGTGAGAACGATGCGGATGACGTTACTGCCGAGAGCAATAAATCAACAGTGCGCAATGCTGAGATTGCAATACCTCAGCAAGTGAGTCGAAATGCCAATGTTGATGTTGCGGTTAGTAAAGTAGAAGTTCAGCCTATAGTTACAACACTGGATGCACAAAGCATCTTAGGTAACGCTGTTGATCCTAAGGACAGCATGGTGAGTGATACTGAGGTCAATGCTGATATCTCAAAAGCGGCAATGGATGCGGGGACTTTGTTAAAGGATGCTAAATACAGTGTGACGCTTGATGCTCAAAGAGATGCTAAGCCATTCGTTATGGGTGACGACGACAAGGGATCAACAACTGACATCAAGTCATTTTCTTCTTTAACTCAGTCATCGACGCCACTACAAGTTAATCGTCAGGAAACAATGCAAGTTCAGCTGTCATTACGTCAAGGTGTAGATCAACAGAATCAAATGCAAGAGATAATCCAACGGTTTTCACCCGTGATGAAGCAACAGTTGATCACTATGGTGAGTCAAGGTATTCAACATGCTGAGATTAGGCTTGATCCCCCAGAGCTTGGGCATATGCTGGTAAAAATCCAAGTGCATGGCGATCAAACCCAAGTACAGTTCCATGTCACTCAGACACAAACGCGTGATCTGGTTGAACAAGCTATGCCGAGATTGCGCGAGTTACTGCAAGAGCAAGGGATGCAATTGGCTGATAGTCATGTGTCTCAAGGTGGCCAAGGTGAACGTCGAGAGGGTGGTTTTGGCGATGGTGGCGGTTCAAATGGGACTGATGTGGATGAAATCTCGGCAGAAGAGCTACATTTAGGTTTAAATCAAGCCACTAGTGTAAATTCAGGTATAGATTATTACGCTTAAGTAGGTAACCTATAGCAATGACTAACATAGTTACGTTTCCATATTAATTAAACGTAAGTGTTTCTGCTTAAATTAAAGAGAATAGTGAATGGCTAAGGAAGAATCGTTAGAACTTGAGAACACCGAAGCTCCCAAAAGTAAAAAAAAGCTCTTTATTTTTATTGGAGTGGGGGTTTTAGTAGCTCTGCTTATTGCAGGTGCCCTGTGGTTTTTCCTTGGTAGTTCTGAGGACGCCGCTACGCCGACTGATGGAGCTGTCCAAACAATAACCCCTGCTGAAAGTGGTGCGCTCACTACAGCATCTTATGTGCCTATGCCCCGGCCTTTTTTGTTTAACCTCCCAGGCCCAGATCGTGCTCGTTTAGTTGAGATAAAAGTACAACTTATGGTGCGTGGTACAGACGATGATGTGCTGACACAAAAACACATCCCCCTGATTGAGGATGCGCTGTTAACGACCTTTAGCGGCGCTGATGTACAAAAACTCAGTACGCAGGCGGGGAAAGATGAGTTACGTCAGTTAGCACTCTTGAGTGTGCAAAATACTTTGCAGTCGGTTACTGGCCGTAAAGTTGTCGAGAAAGTGCTGTTTACTGGTTTTGTGATGCAATAACCCTTTAATTTCAGCACCAAAAGAGGCGAAGGCAATATAGTGAGTGATTTATTAAGCCAAGACGAAATTGATGCGCTACTGCACGGGGTTGATGACGTCGATGATGATGAAATTGACGCTGTTGGAGAAGATGCTCGCTCTTACGACTTCTCATCCCAAGATCGAATCGTTCGTGGGCGTATGCCGACGTTGGAAATCGTGAATGAGCGTTTTGCACGCCATTTGCGTATCAGCATGTTCAATATGATGCGCCGCGCTGCCGAAGTGTCGATTAACGGTGTACAGATGCTCAAGTTTGGCGAGTATGTACATACGCTATTCGTTCCTACTAGCTTGAATATGGTGCGTTTTAGTCCGCTCAAAGGTACAGCATTGATCACAATGGAAGCCAGATTGGTGTTCATCCTAGTGGATAACTTCTTTGGGGGAGATGGGCGTTTCCATGCCAAGATCGAAGGGCGGGAATTTACGCCTACTGAGAGACGTATCGTACAGCTATTGCTTAAAATAATTTTTGAAGATTATAAAGATGCGTGGGCACCGGTGATGGATGTGGAGTTCGATTATTTGGACTCAGAAGTCAATCCTGCAATGGCCAACATTGTCAGTCCTACTGAAGTTGTCGTGATTAACTCATTCCATATTGAAGTTGATGGTGGTGGCGGTGATTTCCATATCACTATGCCGTATTCCATGATTGAGCCTATTCGCGAGTTGCTCGATGCGGGTGTTCAAAGTGATAAGCAAGATACTGACATGCGTTGGTCGCAGGCATTGCATGATGAAATCATGGATGTGAAGGTTGGATTCGATGCCAACATTGTGGAACATGAATTAACGCTCAAAGATGTGATGAATTTTAAAGCGGGCGATATTATTCCGATTGAGCTGCCGGAATATATTATGATGAAAATCGAGGATTTACCGACATATCGTTGTAAAATGGGCCGTTCTAGAGATAACCTAGCGCTTAAAATACATGAAAAAATCCCTCGGCCAGAGACAGTTAAATCCGAGCTACAATTAGTGACGCGCAAGGGTAAATCTCGCGATATATCAGAATTATAAGGTGAAGTAAGATGAGCACAGACGATACGGATGATTGGGCTGCAGCAATGGCAGAACAAGCCTTAGAGGAAGCTAACGCGATTGAACTCGATGAATTAGTTGATGATTCAAGACCTATCACTAAGGCAGAAGCGGCAAAATTAGATACTATTTTAGATATCCCCGTCACTATCTCTATGGAAGTGGGCCGTAGCTACATTAGTATTCGTAACCTGTTGCAGTTAAACCAAGGTTCTGTGGTTGAGCTAGACAGAGTTGCAGGTGAACCCTTAGATGTGATGGTTAACGGTACGCTGATTGCGCATGGTGAGGTTGTGGTAGTAAACGATAAATTCGGTATTCGTTTAACCGATGTGATCAGTCAAACCGAGCGAATTAAAAAGCTTAAATAATACGAGCTGTATAAGTAGTTGGAACTTTAAATGAGCACATCGGTAATACAGAGTTTAGTGGCAGCGGTTCAAACGAGCGCCGATAGCCTCGGGGAAAGCGCAGCGAACATGACTCCAGCCGTTCCTACAGCAGCAAAAATGGCTGAACCTTCTCAAGTCGCAACCTTAGCGAGTATGTTAGGCGGCTTAATTCTGGTTTTACTCTTAATTTTTGCGTTAGCTTATCTACTGAGGCGGTTCAATTTAGTACCGACGACCAACGGTGTTCTAAAAACGATAGCCGTGACTTCCCTAGGACAAAAAGAGCGTTTAGTCTTGGTACAGGTGGGGGAACAGCAATATTTACTTGGAGTGAGCTCGCAGCAGGTGAGTTTGATTGATAAGTTAGCTGAACCTATCCATATAGAGTCTGATTCCTTTGCGAGTCGGCTACGTCAGGCGAAATTAAAACAATGACAACACGTATCCTCGCGTTAGTTGGCTTAGTTATTCTGTTATGCATGCCGTCGGCATGGGCTGCCGATGGTGTTTTGCCTGCGGTTACCGTAACAACAGGACCTGATGGTTCAACAGAATACTCGGTCACAATGCAGATTTTACTGTTGATGACATCGCTGAGTTTTTTACCTGCGATGCTCATTATGTTGACCTCTTTCACGCGGATCATCATAGTTCTGTCAATATTACGTCAAGCCATTGGGTTGCAACAGACGCCGTCTAATCAAGTCTTAATTGGCATGAGTTTATTCATGACCTTCTTTATTATGGCGCCGGTGTTTGACCGGATTTATGACGAAGGGGTTAAGCCTTACATTGAAGAGCAGTTAACCTTGCAGCAAGCGTTTGAAAAAGGCAAAGAGCCACTCAAAGGTTTTATGTTGGGGCAAGTCAGGACCACTGACTTAAAAACTTTTATCGAAATTTCAGGCTATAAGAACATTAAGTCGCCCGAAGAAGCTCCGATGAGTGTGCTGATCCCCGCCTTTATTACCAGCGAGTTGAAAACAGCTTTTCAAATTGGCTTTATGTTGTTCGTGCCATTTTTAGTGTTAGATCTTGTGGTGGCCAGTATCTTAATGGCCATGGGTATGATGATGTTATCTCCTATGATAGTGTCACTACCGTTTAAGATTATGCTGTTTGTGCTCGTCGATGGTTGGAGCTTAGTCCTAGGGACATTAGCGAATAGTTTCGGGTAGCCAAGGGAGAGTACGCACATGAGTCCAGAGGCGCTAATTGATATTTTTCGTGAGGCTCTCGCTGTTATTGTCATGATGGTGTCTGCCATTGTATTACCTGGGCTGGGTATTGGTTTGATTGTCGCCGTGTTTCAAGCCGCGACTTCGATTAACGAACAGACATTAAGCTTTCTTCCGCGATTATTAGTGACACTTTTTGGTTTGATGTTCATGGGACATTGGTTAGTAGAAACCCTAATGGATTTTTTTGTCGAGATGGTTAATCGCATCCCGCAAGTAATAGGCTAACCTAATGGAGCTGCTGCTCGATACCTTAATGCAGACCATTGCCGCTTATATGTGGCCGCTGTTTCGGGTTGCCAGTATGTTGATGGTTATGGTGGTATTTGGGGCGGCAACTACCCCAAGCCGCGTACGCTTATTATTGGCTATGGCGATTACCTTTGCGATAGCACCAGTTCTTCCTCCCGTTCAAAATGCCGATTTATTTTCACTCAGCGCAGTATTTATCACCGCGCAGCAAATTATTATTGGTGTTGCCATGGGGTTTGTGACTCAAATGGTGATGCAAGTTTTTGTATTAACCGGGCAGATTATCGGTATGCAAACCAGCCTAGGGTTTGCCTCTATGGTTGATCCAGGTTCAGGTCAGCAAACGCCGGTTATTGGTAACTTTTTTCTATTATTGGCGACATTGATCTTCTTAGCCGTAGATGGCCATCTGTTGATGATCCGTATGTTGGTGGCGAGCTTTGAGACCCTACCCATTTCTAATCAAGGATTAACACTCACTAGCTACCGTGCTTTAGCAGATTGGGGCTCGTATATGTTTGGTGCTGCATTAACTATGTCGATATCCGCGATTATCGCCTTGTTGTTAGTCAATTTGTCCTTCGGGGTGATGACCCGCGCCGCGCCGCAGTTAAACATTTTCTCTATTGGTTTTCCGATCACTATGATTGGCGGGCTGTTTATTCTTTGGTTAACCTTAACACCAGTCATGGAGCATTTTGATGAAGTATGGGCCGCGGCTCAAGTGCTGCTTTGCGATATGTTAGCGCTTCAATGTAACGCAGATGGCTTGATATGACGGTATTAGGAGCAGCCCATGGCTGAAGAATCAAGCGGTGAACGCAGTGAGGAGCCCACTGGGAGGCGTCTTGAACAGGCGCGGGAAAAAGGGCAGATTGCGCGTTCGAAAGAACTCGGTACAGCAGCAGTATTAATTTCGGCAGCATGTGGTTTTTATATGCTCGGTCCGAGTCTTGCCACGAGTTTAACGCGGGTGTTTGAGACTGTTTTTACCATGGACAGGGCACAAATTTTTGATACCGAAGAAATGTTTAATGTCTGGGGCGTTGTTGCGAGTGAAATTGCCTGGCCCATGGCAAAAATGATGTTATTGATTGTGGTGATTTCTTTTATTGGTAATGTTTCCCTTGGCGGAATGAATTTCTCGACCCAAGCTATGATGCCTAAGGCCAGTAAAATGAGCCCTGCAGCAGGTCTGAAACGCATGTTTGGTGTGCAATCTTTGGTTGAGCTGATGAAGGGGATTGCTAAGTTTTCTGTGGTGGCATTTTCTGCATTCTCATTACTCAGTTATTACTTCAACGATATTATGTTGCTGTCTAGCGACCATCTTCCGGGTAATGTTTACCATGCACTAGATTTGTTGGTGTGGATGTTTATCCTGTTATGTTCCTCTATTTTGTTGATTGTCGTCATCGATGTGCCGTTTCAAATTTGGAATCATAACAAGCAACTTAAGATGACCAAACAAGAAGTAAAGGATGAATATAAGGACAGTGAAGGGAAACCAGAAGTTAAAGGGCGTGTACGTCAGATGCAGCGCGAGTTAGCCCAGCGTCGAATGATGGCTGAAGTACCTAATGCCGATGTCATCGTTGTTAACCCAGAGCATTTTGCAGTAGCGATTAAATACGATGTACAGCGCTCCGCTGCTCCCTTTGTCATTGCCAAAGGCGTTGATGATGTCGCATTTAAAATTCGTGAGATTGCCCGCGCCCATGACATTGCCATTGTCTCAGCACCACCTCTTGCAAGGGCGATATACCATACGACTAAGTTAGATCAACAAATCCCCGAAGGATTGTTTACTGCCGTAGCACAGATATTGGCCTATGTTTTCCAGTTACGTCAATATCAGAAAGGACGTGGTCGTAAACCTATTCCAGTCCCGCTGAATCAGCCTATCCCTGATGAGTTAAAATATTAAGTTAGCAGCATCGGACACTTGTAAACAACAGTTAGATAATGTCACTTTATATCGATATTCCATTGTTATTTTTTCTGTATATCAATAAGTCACAAGGTATAATTCTTTTTAATTAGTCTGGTTGATTTTATTGGCGCGTTTTTTGCTTTTCGCTTATTACACGTCAAAATTTAGGTTATAGCGAATGGATGTTAAAGCGACTCTTGGTCAAGTAAAACAACTGCGGCTGAGCTCATTCAAAGGCATTGGTACGCCTATGGTTGTGCTTGCTGCATTGGCCATGATTGTTTTACCTATTCCTCCATTTCTATTAGATATACTCTTTTCATTCAACATAGCCTTAGCGCTCATCGTATTGTTAGTCGCTATTTATACCGATAGACCATTAGATTTTGCCGCTTTTCCAACTGTATTGCTGGTGGCGACATTACTACGACTTGCACTCAACGTCGCTTCAACTCGTGTGGTATTACTCGAAGGCCATAATGGCGGTGATGCGGCCGGTAAGGTGATTGAAGCCTTCGGTTCTGTGGTGATTGGCGGTAACTATGCCGTTGGTTTAGTTGTCTTTATCATTTTGATTATTATCAACTTTGCAGTGGTGACTAAAGGTGCCGGTCGTATCGCAGAAGTGAGCGCCCGCTTTACCTTGGATGCTATGCCAGGTAAGCAAATGGCAATTGATGCCGATTTAAATGCTGGAACCTTAAACCAAGACCAAGCAAGAATACGTCGCGCCGAAGTGACCCGTGAAGCTGATTTTTATGGCGCGATGGATGGTGCTTCAAAATTCGTAAAAGGTGATGCCGTTGCGGGTATCATGATTTTAGTGATCAACATCTTAGGTGGTTTCATCATAGGTATTGTTCAGCATGGCTTAAGTTTCTCTGAAGCGGTTGAAATTTATACCTTGCTGACTATCGGTGATGGTCTGGTGGCGCAGATCCCAGGCTTATTACTGTCAATCGCTGCCGCCTTGATGGTAACCCGTCAAAATGAATCGGGCGATATGGGCCAAATGATGATGAGTCAGATGTTTGACAGTCATAAATCATTGGGTATCGCCGCCGGAGTGTTATTTGTCATGGGTATTGTTCCTGGTATGCCACATATGGCGTTCTTAAGCTTCGCCTTTATTACTGCGGGTGCTGCCTATTTTGTCTATAAGCGTAATGAATCAAAACGCATTAAAGCCCTAGAACAAGTCAAATCTGGCCCGATTGAGAGACAAGATAAAGAGCCTAAAGAACTGGGTTGGGATGATGTACATCATGTTGATACTATTGGGCTTGAGGTTGGATATCGCTTGATCCCACTGGTCGATAAGGGCCAAGGTGGCGAGTTATTAAGCCGTATAAAAGGAGTCCGTAAGAAGTTATCGCAAGAGTTGGGCTTCTTAGTACCTGCGGTGCATATTCGCGATAACTTAGATTTGTCACCTAATGCCTACCGCATTTCTCTAATGGGCGTAGTCGTTGGTGAGGCGGATATTCGTCACGATTGTGAATTGGCGATTAATCCTGGCCAAGTCTATGGCAAGCTTGATGGTATCGAAACGCGCGATCCAGCTTTTGGTCTTGAAGCGGTATGGATTGCCCCTGAATTACGTGAACATGCCCAAACATTAGGGTATACCGTCGTTGATGCCGCCACAGTTGTGGCAACCCATATTAGTCAATTGTTGACCAATAATGCTGCTAAGTTGTTAGGATATGAAGAAGTGCAACAACTGATGGATATGCTTGCGAAACACTCGCCTAAGCTGGTGGATGGCTTTATTCCTGATGTCATGCCACTAGGACATGTCGTAAAAGTGATGCAGAACCTATTAAATGAAGGGGTTTCAGTCAGAGACTTGCGTACTATAGTGCAAACTTTGTTAGAATACGGCACTAAGAGTAATGACACTGAAGTCTTGACCGCTGCAGTGCGTATCGCGTTGAAACGTATGATCGTTCAGGAAATTTCAGGCCCAGAGCTCGAAATCCCTGTCATAACTTTGGCGCCAGAGTTGGAACAGATGTTGCATCAGTCAATGCAAGCAACCGGTGGTGATGGTCCTAACATTGAACCCGGTCTTGCAGAACGCATGCAGCAGTCCCTTGCCGATGCGGCTCAGAAGCAAGAAATGGTCGGACAACCCGCCATATTGTTGACGTCAGGTATGTTACGCGCGACGCTGTCACGTTTTGTTAAACATACTATTCCTAATCTCAGAGTCATTTCATATCAAGAAATACCTGATGAGAAGCAAATACGTATCGTATCTGCAGTCGGCCAGTAGAGGACGCATAAGTGAAGATTAAACGATTTTTTGCCAAAGACATGCGCGCCGCACTGGCCCAAGTGAAAGAAACACTCGGCTCAGATGCCGTCATTATGTCGAATAAGAAAGTGAATGGGGGCATCGAAATTGTCGCCGCCGTTGACTATGACGAACCGAAAGCAAAAACCGCAGCAACTGCGCCAGCGCCAACCTTTATGGACGTGAGTGACGATCTTGTGTCCCTGGGTGCTAAGCAGCCAGTACGGGTTGAAAGCCGAGCTAAGCCAGCTGCACCTGCTGACTCATTACAAGCCTTGCTAGAGAAGCAACAAAGCCGTTTGAATCAACAAATGTCGCATCAGCAAGTGGATGCCACGTTACCCGCATGGGCAAAGGGCTTACAAGCGCCGGCAACGGCAAAAGTGGAGCGTCGCGAAGCGCCTGCTACTTTTGATAAGAAGCCACAAACATCACAGAAACAAAGCGCAGATATTGAGGCAATGCGTGATGAGTTAGCCTCATTGCGTAATTTATTGACACATCAAGTGTCCTCTTTGATGACAGAACATAAGAAACGCATCGACCCCGTTGGTGCTATGCTCGAAGCCAAGTTACTCGAGGCTGAATTTTCCCCTGCTGTTGCGAATAAATTAGCGGCGCTGAGCCAACATTATACGCCTGCAGAATTAGTCAGAGCCTTACCTCAAAGTTTAGCTAATATGCTTGATAATCAAGGTGATGATATTGTTAAACAGGGCGGCGTGGTGGCATTGGTGGGGCCAACGGGTGTGGGTAAAACCACGTCGTTAGCGAAACTAGCAGCCCGTTTTGCTGCCCATCACGGTGCTGAGCATGTGGCTTTGATAACGACAGATCATTATCGCATCGGAGCCTATGAGCAATTAGCAACTTATGGCAAAATAATGGGCTGTCCAGTAAAGCAAGCTCATGATCTGAATGAATTAGAGCAAATTCTCTATCAGTTTAGGAATCGCAAGCTAGTATTGATAGATACGGCTGGCATGGGACAGCGAGATATGCGTCTTTACCAGCAACTTGATAATTTAACTGCAAATAGCAGGATACCTATCCGCAGTTATCTGGTACTGTCTGCGACAGGACAGCGCCGTGTGCTGCAAGATGCAGTCAATCATTTTAAACGCATTCCCCTATCTGGTGTCGTTCTCACAAAACTCGATGAATCTGTGTCGTTAGCAGGGGCATTAAGTGTGTTGATCCAAAACGGATTACCATTAAGTTATGTTACTGATGGACAAAGAGTTCCTGAAGATATGAAAGTTGCGGATACCTTAGATTTAGCCCAGCAGGCACTCGCAGCGTTAGATAGTACAGAACAACAATCATTACAAGACACAGCGTGGTCAGATAATATGGCCTGTGCATTTGAGTAGATTTATGACCCTGGATCAAGCAAGTGGTTTACGTATGATGAATCAACCCTATAACGAAAAAGTGAAAGTAATCGCGGTCACAGGTGGTAAAGGTGGCGTTGGTAAAACCAGCGTCTCCATTAATACAGCTGTGGCATTAGCCGAAAAAGGCAAGCGTGTCTTGGTACTTGATGCTGACCTTGGCTTAGCAAACGTCGATGTCATGCTGGGTATTCGTGCCGAGCGTAACCTCTCCCATGTTCTCTCTGGTGATGCAGAGCTTGACGATATTATCGTTCGTGGCCCTAAAGGGATTGGCATAGTGCCAGCCACTTCAGGAACACAAGGGATGGTGGAATTAAGTCCAGCGCAACATGCCGGGTTAATTCGCGCATTTAGTGAGATGCGGACTCAGTTTGATATTCTAGTCGTAGATACTGCTGCTGGGATTTCAGATATGGTGCTCAGTTTCTCACGTGCATCGCAGGATGTGCTGGTCGTTGTTTGTGATGAACCCACATCAATTACCGATGCCTATGCCCTGATAAAAATCCTCAGCCGTGAGCATGGCGTGTTCCGTTTTAAAATAGTTGCCAATATGGTGCGTAGTTTACGCGAAGGTATGGAATTATTTGCTAAACTCAGTAAAGTGACCGACAGATTTTTGGATGTCGCCCTTGAATTGGTTGCAACAATTCCATTTGACGAAAACTTACGTAAATCAGTTCGTAAACAAAAATTGGTGGTTGAAGCGTATCCTAAATCACCAGCAGCGATTGCGTATCAAGGGTTGGCAAATAAAATTCTAAGCTGGCCTGTACCGCAGCAACCTGGTGGGCATTTGGAGTTTTTCGTTGAGCGTTTAGTACAACGACCAGATTTTCAAGAGGAAAAAACGAGTGAATAAAGCCGCTGCGTATACTTGTTTAGACAATAAATCGTCGATCGTTGAACAGTATGCTCCGTTGGTTAAAAGAATTGCGCATCATTTACTCGCCAGACTACCTGCCTCCGTGCAGTTAGATGATTTACTCCAAGCTGGGATGATGGGGTTATTAGAAGCATCAGCCAAGTTTGATGGTGGCAAGGGTGCGAAATTTGAAACCTTCGCCGGCATACGCATACGTGGGGCCATGTTAGATGAAATCCGCCGCGGCGATTGGGTCCCTCGTTCCGTTCATCGTAACAACCGCAAGGTTGCACACGCTATAGATGAGTTAGAGCAAGCGCTGGGTCGTGATGCACGCGACACAGAAATTGCAGAAAAACTTGATATGACGCTCGATGAGTACCATCATATTCTTAACGATGTTTCTGTCGGAAAAATCATAGGGATAGAAGACTTAGGCGTATCTCAGGATATACTTACAGTGAGTGATCGGTCCGATGATGATTCATTTGAAGCATTAGCTGAGAACCAATTTCATTCTGCTCTGGTTGAGGCAATTAAATTATTGCCTGAAAGAGATGCATTAGTGTTATCCCTGTACTACGATGAAGCATTGAATTTAAAAGAGATTGGCGCCATTCTTGAAGTCAGTGAATCGCGGGTTAGCCAGATATTAAGTCAGGCAATGTTGCGATTGAAAGCTAAACTCAAGCACTGGACATAAGTATAATTATTAATCGAGCACAGAATGTCAGCTCACCGGAGGAAACCTTGGACAAGAATATGAAGATTCTCATTGTTGACGATTTTTCGACAATGAGGCGTATCATCAAGAACTTGTTGCGAGACTTGGGGTTTAACAACACCCAAGAAGCAGACGATGGCTCAACAGCCCTGCCGATGTTGCAAAAGGGGGATTTTGATTTTGTTGTTACAGATTGGAATATGCCCGGCATGCAAGGGATCGATCTGTTAAAAGCAATTCGCGCAGATGATTCGCTAAAGCATTTACCCGTATTAATGGTAACTGCTGAAGCAAAACGTGAACAGATTATTGCTGCCGCTCAAGCGGGAGTGAATGGATATGTGGTTAAGCCTTTTACCGCTGCAACGCTGAAAGAGAAGTTAGATAAAATATTCGAACGACTCGCTTGAGCAAGGATGAGCTATGAAGTCACAAACATCAGGGCTCATCACGCTCGAGCAAGCTCAGCACTTTGTTGAATTATTAAGTGCAGGTGAGCAAAGTCAGGCAGATGATTTATTTCGGGAGCTTGCAGCTCCACTGCAACGAGAATTATTCGAAGAGGTAGGGAAATTAACTCGGCAACTTCATAGTGCGCTGATGGATTTTCAAGTTGATAATCGTCTTTCTGAATTAGCCAATACAGAAATTCCCGATGCCAAGCAACGTTTAAATTACGTTATTGACATGACTGAACAAGCGGCAAATAAAACCATGGATGCGGTTGAAGAATGTTTACCTTTGGCCAATGCCGTAACGGTTAATATTCAAAAAGTCATGCCATCTTGGGACAGATTAATGCGACGCGAGATAGCACTGAGCGAATTTAAGGTTCTTTGTCACGATGTCCAAGATCTTATGTCCCGTAGTGCAAATGACTCGACTCGATTACGTGAATTGCTGAATCAAATTTTGATGGCGCAAGATTTTCAAGACTTAACAGGACAAATAATCCGTCGTGTTATTGATCTAGTAATGGAAGTTGAAAGTAATCTGGTTTCTATGCTGACGGTATTTGGTGAGCAACCTATGATTGAAACTCAGATTGCTCAGAAAAATAATATTGAAGCGGAAGGGCCGATAATGAATGCCGAGCTTCGTCAAGATGTAGTAACGGGTCAAGACGAAGTGGATGATCTTCTATCGAGTCTGGGTTTCTAACTGGGAGTCAATTTGATGGCCTTTGATGTAGATGAAGAGATACTCCAGGACTTTTTAATCGAAGCCGGTGAAATTTTAGAGCTTCTGCAAGAGCAACTCGTTGCGCTTGAAAATAATCCTGATGACACAAACTTGCTAAACGCCATTTTCCGAGGGTTTCATACCGTTAAAGGTGGCGCAGGCTTTCTTAGCTTAACTCCCATGGTCGATGTGTGTCATGAGGCTGAAAATACCTTCGATCTATTGCGCACAGGCAAACGCAGCGTAAACGCAGAGCTGATGGATATTATTTTGCAGGCTGTTGATGCTATTAATACCATGTTTGCTCAAACGCAGCAGGGCGAACAACAAGATCCCGCTGAGTCAGGCCTGTTGTCTAGACTTAAAATGCTGAGTTCAGGTGCGCCATTGCCATCTGAAGTTGCGTCTGCAGAGGTGGTAGAAGTTGTCGAACCAGAGCCTGTCGTTGAAGCCATTGTTGAAACTCCCGTCCCACAAGACATTCCCGCAGAGATAAGTAATAGCTCATCTTCAAGTATTGATGATATCAACGATGCTGAATTTGAAGCTTTGTTAGATGCGCTTCATGGCTCAGGAAAAGGCCCTGCGGCTGCTACCGCTGTGGCGTCTGAACCTGTGGTCGCTAAGCCAGCTGCGCCAGTTAAAGCGCCTTCAGCATCGGGTGATGACATCACTGATGATGAGTTTGAGGCATTGCTTGATGAACTGCATGGTTCAGGCAAGTTTAAAGCAGAGGAAGAAGTGCCAGCTAAACCAAAGGTCGCTTCGGCTCCCACGCCTCAACCGATAGTGGATGCCGATGAAATTACTGATGATGAGTTTGAAAGATTACTCGATGAACTCCATGGTAAAAATGCGGCCCCTGCAAAAACGGAAGTAAAAGCGCCTACTGCATCAGTAACGCCAGCTTCGACTGCAGCACCTAAAGTTGCGACTCCCTTACCAGTTAAAGCTGCCGCGCCTGCTCCAGTCCCTGTAGTTGCCGCAAAACCGAAAGTGGACATTGCGGTTGTTGAGAAAGCGCCAGCTAAAGCAAGTTCAGCAAATGTGCCTCAAGGTGAAACGACAGTACGTGTTGATACTGCACGACTCGACCAAATCATGAATATGGTGGGCGAGTTAGTGTTAGTGCGAAATCGATTAGTGAGCTTAGGCATCAGTCGTGACGATGAGGAAATGTCTAAGGCCCTTGCGAACTTAGATCTCGTGACTGCCGATTTGCAAGGCGCGGTGATGAAAACCCGTATGCAACCGATCAAGAAAGTGTTTGGTCGTTTCCCTCGGGTAGTACGTGATCTTGCGCGTACACTCAATAAAGAAATTGATTTGATTATGGTCGGTGAAGAAACCGACCTAGATAAAAACTTAGTTGAAGCGCTTGCTGATCCACTCGTCCACTTAGTGCGTAACTCAGTGGATCACGGTATTGAAATGCCAAATGAGCGTGAAGCCAACGGCAAGCCGAGAACGGGTACGATTACCTTATCTGCAAGTCAGGAAGGTGACCATATACTGCTGAAAATCGAAGACGATGGCGCAGGTATGGACCCTGAGAAACTAAAAAAAATCGCGATAACGCGTGGTGTGCTCGATGAAGATTCAGCTTCGCGAATGACTGACAGTGAAGCTTATAATTTGATTTTTGCGCCCGGTTTTTCAACTAAGGTCGAGATTTCAGATATTTCTGGTCGTGGCGTTGGGATGGACGTGGTAAAAACCCGTATCACTCAGCTTAACGGCACAGTGCATATTGATTCTATGAAAGGTAAGGGCACGATACTTGAGATTAAAGTACCGTTAACGCTGGCGATCATGCCAACCTTAATGGTTGATGTCGCTAAACAAGTGTTTGCATTACCTCTGTCTAGCGTGAACGAGATATTCCATCTCGATCTCACTAAGACCAATATCGTCGACGGACAACTCACCGTCATAGTGCGTAACAAGGCTGTGCCTTTGTTCTATTTGGAGCACTGGCTACATAGAAACAAAACCACCTTTAAACATGGCGATAAAAAGCATGGTCATGTGGTGATTGTACAATTAGGTATGATGCAAATTGGTTTTGTGGTCGATGCCCTAATAGGCCAAGAAGAGGTGGTGATTAAACCCCTTGGCGCTATGTTACATGGCACTCCTGGGATGGCTGGCGCGACGATTACATCGGATGGTGGTATCGCACTGATCTTAGATGTCCCTGGATTGTTAAAGCATTATGCGAAAAGTAAGAATTAGTTTCCAAGCTAAGGAATGGAATGGCCATTAAAGTATTAGTCGTTGATGACTCAAGTTTTTTCAGACGACGTGTTAGTGAAATAGTCAATCAAGATCCTGAACTGGAAGTTATCGCGACGGCCTCAAATGGGGCCGAAGCGGTGAAGATGGCTGCTGAGCTTAATCCTCAAGTTATCACTATGGATATTGAGATGCCCGTGATGGATGGCATTACTGCCGTCCGTGAAATCATGGCTAAATGTCCGACTCCGATCTTGATGTTTTCTTCTTTAACCCATGATGGCGCTAAAGCGACGTTAGACGCTTTAGATGCTGGTGCGTTAGATTTTCTACCTAAACGTTTTGAAGACATTGCTACCAATAAAGATGATGCTATTTTATTGTTGCAGCAGAGAGTTAAGGCATTGGGACGCCGCAGAATGTTTCGTCCAATTGCACGTCCTGTCGTCGCTTCAACACCTAGCGTGCGTCCAACAAGTAGCGTTTTAGGGACGACGAGTATAGCGTCGCATACTCCTGCCACTGCTCCTGTGAGGACCTCAACAGCAGCGTCGATTCGAGCAAGTGGTAAGCAGTATAAAATACTGCTGATCGGCACATCTACTGGTGGTCCAGTTGCCTTGCAAAAAATTCTTACCCAATTCCCAGCAAACTATCCGCATCCAATTTTATTAATTCAGCATATGCCCGCAGCTTTTACGCCAGCATTTGCAAGTCGTTTGAATGGATTATGTAAGATTGATGTAAAAGAGGCCGCTAATGGCGATCTTCTTAAACCAGGTTGTGCGTATTTAGCGCCTGGCGGTATGCAAATGATGGTTGAACGTACTGGAGGTAGTGGTCGATTAAAGGTCATCGCTGGCAGTGCGGACATGAACTATAAGCCTTGTGTTGATATCACCTTTGCTTCTGCCTCTAAAGCCTTTAGTGGTGATGTGCTTGCTGTTGTATTAACTGGTATGGGTGCGGATGGCAGAGAAGGTGCCCGCATGTTGAAAGCGGTCGGTGCGACCATTTGGGCACAGGATGAAGCCAGTTGTGTGGTTTATGGTATGCCTCAGGCTGTCGCTAGTGCAGGTATTGCCACTCAGTCGATTGCCTTAGACAACATGGCTGAATGCATTTTAAAAGAGTCTGTTCGTGTCTAAGAGTCAAAATCCGATGAGCACAAATAGTGTGCTCATTATCTTGCTTATGGCTATTGCCATTTTGTGTCTTGGCGCCTTGAGTCTCGATTATCGGCACAAAAATAGTTTGTTGCGAGAAGACATAAAGCGTTTGGAATCGACTCAGGTGCTGTTAATGGTCCCTGATGAACAAGCTGAGGCTATTGCAACCTGGTTAGCGTCTCACCCTAATCAGACTAAAGCTATGCTGCAATTGGCAGCTCCTGGTGAGCAAAAGGCTGTTGCGATAGGTCCAGAATCTACGCAGATTAGTGTCCCACCTTTGCTGGGTAAGCAAAGTGCAGCGATGGATACGGCGAAGGATAAGGCTAATCAGCAACCTTTAGTACCGACACTGCTGCAGACGCCAGAAGTAGAAGTTAAGGCTGCTACTTCGCCAATTGAACCGAATAAAGCACAGATGCTACCTGTAGTGATTTCTGAAAATGCCGATGGTGTTAAAGTGATTAGTTTACCGAATGGTGGTATTCGAGTAACGACGAGAAAAGAGCAGTAACCTTTGGAATGTGTGTGCTCAATATTCTCATTCATTAGCATTTAATCAATTTATATGGGGGTCACTTCTTGAAAGTCTGGACCATAGCGAATCAAAAGGGTGGCGTAGGTAAAACCACAACGGTAGCGAGTTTAGCGGGAACATTGGCTAAGCGCGGCAAGCGTGTGCTTATGATAGACACCGATCCACACGCTTCGCTAGGTTATTACTTAGGCATTGATTCTGAAGAGGTTCCAGGCTCTTTATTTGATGTGTTTCTGGCCCATAAAAGCCTCTCCAAAGAACTCGTTTTATCCCATGTAGTACCAACCTTAGTCGATGGTCTCGATTTATTGCCTGCCACTATGGCACTTGCAACTTTGGACAGAGCCTTAGGTCATCAAGAGGGAATGGGATTAGTACTGCGTAATTTATTAGCACTAGTTGCTGATGATTATGATGTGGCTATCGTTGATTGCCCCCCCGTACTTGGCGTTTTAATGGTTAATGCCCTTGCGGCAAGTCAGCATATTATCATTCCCGTGCAGACTGAGTTTCTTGCTATTAAAGGGCTAGAGCGGATGATTAAAACGATGGAGTTGATGGGGCGCTCGAAGAAGACGCGTTACAGCTACACGGTCGTGCCCACTATGTACGATAAACGTACCAAGGCATCACCCGCCGCTTTGCAAGTGCTTGGCGCAGAATACAGTGAGACCCTGTGGAAGGACGTTATTCCTGTCGACACTAAGTTTAGAGATGCCAGTTTGGCACATTTACCAGCATCGCATTATGCGAGTGGTTGTCGTGGCGTCAAAGCCTATGAAAGATTATTAGATTTCTTATTAGTTGGGGAGTTTGGCCATGTCAAAATCGGTTGATGAAACTGTTTTTGATTTTTTCGCATTATTGCTGCAGGAAGACGACACTCCAAGTCAGGTTGTTCCCTCTCAAAGCATTGTAACAGCAGACTCAAATCAAAATGTTGCCGTTAATCAAACGGAGGCTGCATTACTTGATGCCGCAATCTTGGCTGAAAATGGTCGTACGACTGCATCACAAGCTTTAGATAGGACGATAACGCCGGCGGTACAGTTGCAGCCAAAAGCAACGCCAAGACAACATGAGTTTGTTGCTCCAGTGAGTAAGATTGCTTCTCAAGTGAACAAGCAAGCGCTAGAAAAATTGTTGGCGCCTGTACTTAAGACTCAAACATTAGCACCGACGCCACCTCTTGTTGAGGTCACGCCTTTTGTTGATGTTCAACCCGTTGTCGAAGTACCGCAAGCCAAGCCTGTTATTGATGAGGCGGTTGTTGATGAAATAATTGCTGAAAAAGTCGTTGAGGCAGTGGTTGTGCCCGAAACACAAGTCGGGATTACGCCTCCTAGCGTGACAAAAGATTTGCAAGAAGTGCTCGATGATGAGTTTCAGGTACTATTCTTTAAAGTAGCAGGGCTGACATTGGCGGTGCCTTTGGTCAGTTTAGGCGGAATAGTTAAAATTGAGCGGATAAACCACATCTTTGGCCGACCCGCATGGTTTCTCGGTGTACAGACGCATAGAGAGGAGCAATTGAACATTGTTGACACTTGTGCGTGGGTTATGCCAGAAAAATACTCAGATAAACTGGCGCAATCGGTAAATTATCAATATCTTGTATTATTAGAAGGTAGTAACTGGGGATTAACTTGTGAGTCCTTGGTCAATGCGGTAAAAATTAATAAATCGCAAGTCAACTGGCGTAGTCAAGCAGGCAAGCGCCCTTGGTTAGCGGGTGTAGTGAAAGAGCAGATGTGTGGCATTTTGCACGTACAAGCCTTAGTTGAAATGCTTAATGCGGGTTTAGGTTGTCAGGACTCAATTGGTTGAGGTAAACATGAAAGATACAAGAAATGTAGCAGCAGTCGCTGCAAGTAAAGATGATGCAGTATTACAATGGGTTACCTTTAAGTTAGACCATGAAACTTACGGTATCAATGTAATGCAAGTGCAGGAAGTATTGCGTTACACTGAAATCGCTCCCGTGCCCGGTGCGCCTTATTACGTATTAGGCATCATTAACTTACGTGGTAACGTTGTCACAGTTATTGATACCCGATCACGTTTTGGATTGCAGTCTGCCGAAGTTGATGACTCAACTCGAATCGTTATCATCGAAGCTGAAAAGCAAGTCATTGGCATCTTAGTTGATAGTGTTGCCGAAGTGGTTTATTTACGCCGCTCAGAAATCGACAATGCACCAAATGTCGGAACGGAAGAGAGTGCTAAATTCATTCAAGGTGTGAGTAATCGCGACAATGAATTACTCATCTTAGTCGATCTCGACAAGTTATTATCCGATGAAGAATGGGCCGAATTAACTCAGATTTAATCAATTAGCGAGATAAGGCTGAATGATATCAATTCATTCAGCTATTTTGTGTATTTGCGAATAAATCGATGATTCTAAGTCTTTATGATTTATGGATAGACAAAGTATTTTATCGCGGTTTGAACAGTGGCTAATGATATTGAGTCATTTAAGTACAGCACTTTGGAATAGATAACTCAGTTGGAATGCCTGCTAATTTATGGCTATGAGTGAGTATAAGGATTTTTAATGGGCGATGAATTTTTGATCGCAGCGTTAGTCTATGTCATCGCATGCTTAGGATTAGTACTCTTTTTACAAAAACAATTGAGCAAACTAAGAAGCAAGGTCGAAGCATTAACCGTTTTAGTCAAAGAAGGTGATCGTCAGCGAGAGTCGTTTAAGCGTGAGTTGCAAGAGTTGCGCAGTGGCACTATCGGAGTCGGTCGGCGTGTGATTGAGTTAGAAAAACGCCTACTTCAGCAGTCGGAACGGATTGAAGAGACGACTCAGCAGGATCCACAGGCAAAACTTTATACTCGAGCCATGAAAATGGTCGCGCTTGGCGCTGGTGTGGATGAGTTGATTAAAGAATGCGAACTACCTAAAGCGGAAGCTGAGCTGTTGATCCGACTTCATCGCAAATGATCGCATAGAATTGATAGTGATACTTTGTTTAACTCTCAAAGCTAATTTGCCAAAATTAGCTTTTTATTTTATGCCTTCTCAACAATTTTTTGATGCATATTATTCCATTGCTCGGGAAACTTACCGTCGAGCATATACACAAATGCGATCAGTTCGGCGATAAGCAGATAAAGCTCCTTAGGAATTTCCTCTCCTAGCTCTAACAACTGTAGAAAATGGCTTAGATGGGGATCTTGATGGATATACACACCGTTAGCCTTGGCTAGCGCAATAATCTCTTCTGCGATAAGCCCTTCACCAGTAGCCACAATTTTAGGCGCGTTACGCCCATCGTAGCTCAGCGCGACAGCTTGCTTCGGTTCACTCTCTTCGCTCATTTGGTTCTTCCTAAAATTAGATGATGGATTCAATGTCTGCTTAGGTATTTTTTCTAGCTAAGCTTTTGTCTTTACGAGGAAATGATCACCCGGTAATAAGGTTGCTGGCACTTGCGCTATTTGCGTCGAGAGTTCACCTGGCGTAAACCCTAGCTGTGACAGTTTTTGGCTTAAGGGCGTTAAAAAGTTGTTGACCTTATTAAGTAGCATTTGGCTATTGCCTTTAAACTGGATATCCAATTGTTGATTGTGCTGTTGAGCTGCAATCAGTAGCGGACCTTGTGCTAAATTAAATTTGAGCTGTAAACGCCATCCGGCTTTTTTCTCTGGATCATCAGGATCCGCTTCTTGCTCAAATTTCCCTTCCAGTTGCTCATGACGTTGGTTAATGCCATAGGGTAGGGCAAAGAACCACACTAAATTGCCCGCGCTCTCATTGCTTGCCTGTTGGTATAAATGCAAGTTAGAGGCTAGTTGTCCCATGCTATCAAGACCGCCTGCTTTGCTCAGTTGGCCAAGTTGTTTAGCGGAAAAGCCAACTTTGGCTTGTAGTTGCTCAAGATAATCTGCGAGCTTCTTACTCATTGAATTCGAACTATTATTAGCTTTAAAGCCTAGTAGCAGTTGAAATAGTGAGGTAATCGCACTCGCATTCATAAACATTGTGGCTTGATTTGACTGAGGTGCGGCAAGGTTAAGAGTTGCTAGTCCCAGAATATTGGCTTTAAGCTCATCTAAATCATTTAGCTGGCTCAGTGGTGGTAATCCTATATGCGGTAAGTGCTTTAACAACTCTGAGGCTAAATTTGAGCTGTTGTTAGAACGAGATAGTTCAACAGGAAGTGCTCCCGCTTTATTGAATGCTTTTTGCAAAACATCAGCAACCTTTATAGTGCTGTCAGTTTTGGTATCATTCCCATGCTGTTCATTTTTTTGCGTATTGAGCCCTAAAATATTTTTTGGACTCACCGCAGCAATTTCCTCCACAGTTTCTTCATTCTGAGCACCAATATTAGTGGCTACATTTGTAAGCGGAGGAGTTGGAGCCAACCTCTTGGGGTTTTGCATTACCAACGCATTATTAACCTTAGGGTCTTGAGGCGGGATATCAACCGATGCTTTTACAAGGCTAGATCCAGATGTGGATGAGCTCCTTGTTGTTTGCTCGATAGTCGCGGTGGCAGAGCTAGGTTGAGTTATTTGTGATGGTGTTGAATGACTCAGAACAGATGGTGTAGCGAGTACCTGATTTGAGCCGCGAGTACTCAACATAGTTGGCATTGTTACTTTGACAGGCATAGCATCATTTGTTTTAGTTGCCTGCGTTGCCTGCGTTGCCTGCGTTGCCTGCGTTGCCTGCGTTGCCTGCGTTGCCTGCGTTGCCTGCGTTGCCTGCGTTGCCTGCGTTGCCTGCGTTGCCTGCGTTGCCTGCGTTGCCTGCGTTGCCTGCGTTGCCTGCGTTGCCTGCGTTGCCTGCGTTGCCTGCGTTGCCTGCGTTGCCTGCGTTGCCTGCGTTGCCTGCGTTGCCTGCGTTGCCTGCGTTGCCTGCGTTGCCTGCGTTGCCTGCGTTGCCTGCGTTGCCTGCGTTGCCTGCGTTGCCTGCGTCTGTGAATTTAGCGAACTTGAAGAGCGCGATGAGCTGTTAAGGTTCGTGACAGGCCCTTTACTGGTATTCGAAAGCGGTATGCCAGCATCGTTTGCTATTTTGTTTTTGACGCCTTCTGTACTCGTATTTAACTTTTCAGGTTGAGTTGTGCTACCGCTTAGCATAGTTGCCGGTGTATCTACCTTTGTCGTGGCAGTTTGTTTTGTTGGCTCAGGTAAAGAAACGATAGTTTCAAGTTTTTTTAAAAAGGAGGCGATGATCTGAACCGGTTCGACTTTGGCGATCACAATGTCAGAAGACGATTTATTTGTGGGAACCTGAGTTTCATTTACTGGCGCCCCAATAACGATTTCGAGTTTGCTCTGTATTGGGGTGAGTAATAAAATAGGCCGCCCTTGCTGAAAGGCTATTTTTGCTAAGAATTCTCCTTGATTCAGCTGAGGTCCAGAATCTTGTGCTACAACAGTGCCATTAGCAAAATGAAACGCTTTGTTAATAATGGTGACGTTCGGTAACGGATAGCCTTGAGTACGAGCCGCTAGAGCTGAAAGCTGTGCCTGAGATATGCCATTTTGTTGCGCCAAATTGATAACAGCTTCAGGGACTTTCAGAGCAATAGGCGTGGCTAAGGCAAGCAGTTGGCTGGTGGTATCTTGAGTCGCTGCAGCTGTCGGTGGAGTGTTTTGCGTATTGGGCGTGACTAGAAAAGTATTAGCCGTCAATAATATTTGCCGCTGCTGAGCGTTAACAAGCTTTAAATTATATTCTGTACCGTTTAGAATAATACTATCTCCCTCAGGGGAGGTTTGCACCTGAGCAGGAATGGCACGCGGAGTAGCACTGAGAGCATCAGCTTGGGCTGTCGCAGTGTGTAACTGCGGATTTTGACTGCTAACAAGTGGAATCGACTCCATTTAGTGACCTTATATAGTTTATCTGGCGATATATTCGTTTAGTAAAATTAACAATTGACCAATTTTTTTTGCCAAGTATGCTTATGCGCCTTGTGACAACGGAACTGTCATACTGGATAGTATGCCACTAAGACGAATTATCTTTATATCGTCATTTTTGTATTGTCACTTTAGCGAAAACTTGATGTCTAAGCTGTACATTTATATTAAGAGAGCGATATGAAGTTAAAATGGATGGGGTTATCTTTGGGGTTAATGCTGTTGCCAAAAGTGCAAGCGGCTGAAGTGCCCGTATCAGATACCATTCCGCAGGAAGCACCTGCTAAGGTACAAATCACCTATGATGATCCCCGCGACCCGTTCGAAGGGTTTAACCGTGCGATGTGGGATTTTAACTATCTCTTTTTAGATAGATATTTATATCGTCCTGTTGCCCATGGTTATAACGATTACATACCTATGCCTGCTAAAACAGGCGTCAATAATTTTGTACAGAATTTAGAAGAACCTAGCAGCTTGGTAAACAATGTGCTGCAGGGAAAGTGGGTCTGGGCGGCGAATGCCGGTGGACGCTTTACCATCAACTCTACAGTCGGTTTATTAGGTGTCATTGACGTCGCAGATATGATGGGTATGAGCCGTAAGCAAGATGAGTTTAACGAAGTACTTGGTTATTATGGCGTGCCTAATGGACCATACTTCATGGCGCCGTTTGCGGGTCCTTACGTCGTGCGAGAACTCGCGTCTGATTGGGTTGATGGTCTATACTTTCCCTTGTCTGAGTTAACAATGTGGCAAACCATTGTTAAATGGGGACTTAAAAATCTTCATTCCAGAGCGTCTGCGATCGATCAAGAACGACTCGTTGATAATGCACTCGATCCTTATGCCTTTGTCAAAGATGCGTATTTACAACATATGGACTATAAAGTCTATGATGGTAATGTTCCTCAAAAACAAGATGATGATGATGAGTTACTCGATCAGTATATGCAGGAGCTTGAGTAACCCTCTAGGCCGTACTTGACAGCATTTGTCGTTAGTATTCAAGTGTTAGCCTTATCGAAAAACGTTATCGGCATGTTCACTTGAGTAATGGTTAAGCGATGAACTCTATTCGGGAACTTTTATGGCGTTAAATGGTGTTGCGGTTCTTTTAGTTGAAGATGATCCGGTGTTTCGGCAGATTGTCGCAAGCTTTCTTGATACTAGAGGCGCACAAGTCACGCAAGCCTGTGACGGTGAAGAAGGATTATCATTTTTTAAATCGCAGCACTTTGATGTTGTTCTTGCAGACTTAAGCATGCCTAAGCTTGGCGGGCTCGACATGCTTAAGGAAATGACAAGGTTAGCGCCGCTAGTCCCTTCTGTTGTGATCTCTGGTAATAATGTCATGGCTGACGTTGTTGAGGCATTACGCATTGGCGCCAGTGATTATCTCGTTAAACCAGTATCCGATTTATTCATCATTGAACAAGCGATTAAACAAAGCCTCCATAGTTCCTACATTGATGATACTCAAGCTGCCGATTTTGAAGCCCTATCCCATCAAGAGTTAAGCGATAATCTCGCTTTGCTCGAACAGAGTGTTGCTGCCGCAAAGCAAGTGCAGCAACAATTATTCCCCGCTTCAAACATAAGCTATCCGGCGGCGAAGGTTGACTACAGTCTGTATAAAAATAGTGACATTAGCAGTTACTTTATTGATTCAACTATGGTCGGCACTGAGCACTTGATCATGTATATGGCGCATTTATATCCTGAAGATAATCGAGCCGCTTTTGCTTGCGTTCTGCTGAGAAGTTTTGTTAATCAGAAACTTAAAGATTTTCGAAATGGCCAGAGTCAAAGCATTATTGAACCATTCAATATGATGAGCTACTTGAATGAACGTTTAGTCAAGTCGGGTCTCGATATCAAAGCGGATATGATTTATGTCTCTATTGAGCTGACAAAGTACCGTGCTGCTATCGCGCAGGCTGGGAAGGGGCTGCGTTGCTATTTGCGTAATGACGAGGGATTAAGCCCGCTAGCACTCTCAGAGAGCCTTCAGCTGGGTGTATTAGATTGGGGTAAGCCGAGTATTCAGTTCCGCAGCATTTTACCGCAAGAGCAGTTGTGTATTGCGACCAGTGAGCCTGAACATAAACAAGCTTTGCTTGAGAATAAGTTTAAGGGATTGGTTTACGATGCAGCAATGCCCGAAGGTGGTTTCCTCCAGTTGAGTCTTTAGTTCGTCGCTAACGTAATTATGAAGTCAGTATTCAGTTCAAACACGACACAACGAAAAACGCCTTACTATGGCTAGTAAGGCGTTTTTGTTTTTCAGTCGAATAGCTAATTAGCGTTTTATTGCTTCATGCTCAGCAGTTACAGCAATTTCACTTTCTAATATTTCAGCTTCAGTCTGATGTTTGCTTTCAGCGCCATGCATCCAGTCCACTAATTTATCAGCCATAAAATACAGAATAATGCCTGAAAGAGCTGCTGTGATGGCAATGCCAGAGAAGATCGCCATTGCATTTGCCAGTTGTTCTTCCTTTTCACCGCCATGGCCGATGAATGATCCGACAACACCACCAATTTTGTTGGCGGCTGCAACGAATAGGAACCAAGCTCCCATCATCAAAGAGGCAATACGCAGTGGAGCCAGTTTAGTCACCATAGATAAACCGATAGGTGATAAGCAAAGCTCACCCATAGTGTGGAAGAAATAAGCGCCCACTAACCACCACATGCTCGATTTAACCGATGCATCACCGCCCATTTGCATTACAGCACCTATCATGAATAGGAAACCGATCGCGAGTAAGAACAGGCCAAGCGCAAATTTAACTGGAGAGTTAGGTTCATTCTTACCTAAACGGATCCAGATAGAAGCAATCACAGGTGCAAATAATACGATAAAGATAGCGTTTAATGATTGGAACCATGTTGTTGGGACTTCAAAGCTACCGACCATGCGATCGGTGAACTCGTTAGTGAACAAGTTCATTAAACCGCCAGCTTGTTCGAAACCAGCCCAGAATATAATTGTGAACAACCCCATTACCATGATGACTTTAATACGGTCACGTTCAACTTTGGTCAGAGGTTCTTTACGTACTTCACCTTTCTCTTCCGCTTTTTGCTTTTCAAGCTTAGCGGCTGGCACTCTGCCGATATCGCCTAAATACTTCTGTGCGAACAAAAATTGGATGATTAAAGAGAAAATCATACCAACACCGGCACAGAAGAAACCTGCTTGCCAGTTGTTAACAAACACTTCTTGTCCATCAACGATAGTAGCGTGTCCGAAGCTAGTATAAGCCCAGGCGACTATAAAGCCTGACAGGGCAGCACCTAAGTTGATGCCCATGTAGAAAATGGTAAATGCGCCATCACGACGGTGATCGCCTTCTTCGTAAAGATCACCCACCATAGTGGAGATGTTTGGCTTGAATAAACCGTTACCCAGAATGAGAGTACCCAGACCAATATAGAACACAGTTGTTTCTAAACCTGGGATCCAACTGTGCGGCGCGGCAAGCAAGAATTGACCCGCAGCCATTAATGCGCCACCAAAATAAATGGCTTTACGTTGACCCAGTACGTTATCAGCTAACCAGCCACCGATAAGTGGCGTTAAGTAGACTAACCCTGTGAAGGTACCATAAAGCGATAATGCTTCTGCTTGAGTCCAACCTAGACCATGTCCGCCATCACTCTGCACTTTATCGACTAGATAAAGTACCAAAATGGCGCGCATTGCATAATAACTAAAACGTTCCCAAAGTTCTGTTGTAAACAGCAGGAACAATCCTTTAGGATGCCCAAGCATCGTTCCTTGTGGTTTTGCTACGCTCATGAAGTCTTCCACCTTAAGCTCGTGATTGCCTGTGGGCCCCTGAAACAGGATGATGTCACCACAGAAAAATGGTTGTTACTCGTCCCAATATCGCCTGCAGGTTTAATCAGCAATCAATTAACACGAATGCATTCATTAATTGTTGAATAACCGCTAGTTACGTATGGGTTATTGTTACGTTCTTATAATAAAAGTAATGTTTTTAGCTGTAAAATGAGTATTTTCGCTAAAATCCCACCTTATATACCCCTTAAAAGCAACCAAAGTCAATTTTGGTAAGCTAAGTGGTGACATTATCAGCAATATAGTGTTGTCGTGATTTTAGATGTGAATTCGCAATGTAAGCGTGCATTGCCTGCATACCGAGCGAGAGGCTGGAATAGGCGAAAAACTACTTCCATCGACTTAGGCATCTTTGCTATGATTGCGGCCCGTGAATGGACGTCACTTAAAATAGGGTAGTGAGATTAGCGTATGAAGGCATGGTACCTTTTGTATTGTAAGCCTCGTAGTGAAGCGAGAGCGCAACAGAACTTAGCACTTCAAAATTTAGAGACGTATTTACCTATGGTCTCTGAAGAGAAATCTCAACGCGGACGGAAACAGGTCTGTCGTGTACCTTTATTCCCTAATTATTTATTCATCAATTTCGACCCAAGCCAAACAAGTGTTAGGCAGGTCCACTCTACTCGTGGTGTGAATCGAATCGTTAATTGTCAAGAAAAAATGACGCCCATTGACGACAGAATTATCCATGCCATTCGCATGAAAGAATTAACGCCTTCCCAAACGGTATTAGCCGAAGTACCAGAGCTAAAAACTGGGGAAAAAATTCGTTTTACAGATGGACCATTTGTTGATTTAGAAGGTATTTTCCAAGAAAAATGCCCGAATAAGCGTTGTCATGTTCTATTCAACATAATGGGACAAATAAAGACAGTTACAGTGCCAGAACAAACTGTTGAGCGGGTTAGTATTTAGCGAGTTGGATCACACTTCATTGTCAGACTTAAGATGAAGTTTTTGTAGGATATTAGCTATTTTAGTGATTATTGCTTTTTGCCTACAATAAATAAAAATCATTGAATAACCTATAAATCAATGAGTTACAGGTTATCTGAAATAGTTGGTTGGTTTGGCAATAAACTGTTGTTTAAAATTCGAACAAACGCCTTGTGTTTGCTTGTTAATTAACCAGCTAAAACTGAAAGTTTACAGTAAACTTGTAAAACTCAATGTTGTGATAATGTTTTAATAATCTGGTCGCCCATAGTGGAGGCTAGCTAAGTGTTAAAAGTGGATATTGATGCAAAGACGACAATTAGCCTAGTTAAGCTATTTGTTTTTGCTTACCCAAAGTAGAAATTGCTCGGCGTGTTTTCTCACAAGTTTGATGATGTGACTCGCTAGGAATACTAAAGGATTAGAGCCTTGCCATTCTTTATATCAAAGAATGTTATAGTTTTAATGCTTGAAAAATATGAATTTTCGCGTCGCGAAGGGCAATATAGAAGCCGCAATCTATGGGCGGTAGCGTGTCTGAAAGGCATCGAATGAATAGTTTCATTCGTTAAGCGGACGCCGAAGGCCTATGGCCGCCACGCGGATCGGTAGCGTGCCTCAAAGGTGAGAAACTGAAGGTTGAGCTCTCGAACGAGAGGTATGGATACCGAACAGGCGGTTATATAGGGATATATTTATCGAATGAATAGTTTCATTCGTTCAGCGAACGCCGAAGGCCTCCGGCCGCCACGTGGTACGGTTGCGTGCCTGAAAGGCATTATGTATTTCAGGTTATGTAAAGACATCAAGCTGTTTACTGCTTAAACGTAGAACGAATTGTGCTACATCTAAATTCTAAAAAATAAGTTTTGCCCCAATTTTTATAAACGGAGATATCTGGTGCTACGACAAGTCAAAAAATTCATCATACTAGGCATAAGTGCCGCGATTTTGATGGGCGCGCAGGCTAATGCCATTACGCCATCTCCGCAGATGATCGAGCAGTTCAAAGCATTACCTAAGTCTGAACAAGAAAGATTAGCACGCCAATATGGTGTTGACCCTTCAATGATAACTGGGGCTGGTGCTACAGCCACAGTTGTTGAAAATCCTACAGTAGTGACTCCGCGCGCGGCGAAAAATAACGTGGTAGACCAATCTGAAAGTGATCAGCTAAATCAAGCGACTAAGTCAGAATCTACGGTTGAGGCAATCGAAGACAAGAAAGAAAATCAACTCAAACGTTTTGGCTACGACATGTTCGCAGGTTCACCGAGTACATTTGCGCCAGTTAGCGATGTGCCTGTACCTGCTGAGTATATGATTGGTCCTGGTGATAGTCTGAATGTTCAGTTGTTCGGTAAAGAAAATAACCAATACACATTAACAGTGGGCCGTGATGGGGCCATTCAGTTCCCTAATTTAGGACCAATATCCCTTGTAGGGTTGAGTTTTGCTGAAGTGCGTGAATTATTACAGCAAAAAATTAGCCAAAGCATGATAGGTATAGAATCAAGTATCACTATGGGCGAATTACGCTCAATCCGCATTTTCGTTGCTGGTGATGCTTTCCAACCAGGCTCTTACACAGTTTCAAGTTTATCGACTATTACTCAAGCCCTATTTATTTCTGGTGGCGTTAACCAAATTGGTAGTTTACGCAACATTCAAATTAAGCGTGCTGGTAAAACGGTAGGCCACTTAGACTTATATGATCTTCTGCTTCGCGGGGATGCCTCTGGGGATATTCGTTTACAATCTGGTGATGTCGTGTTCATTCCCTCTTCAGGTGGTTCAGTGAGTGTGATGGGTGAGGTTCGTCGTCCTGCTATTTATGAACTCAAAAATAATGAAACAATGGCCGATGTTATTCGCATGGCGAGTGGTCTAAACCCAGGCGCTTATCCTAAAGCGAGTACGGTTGAACGTTTCAGTAACGAATCAGTTAAAACCGTAATCAGTGTAGATTTAACCGAAAATACTGGTTTAAACACCTTAGTTAAAAATGGTGACCTTTTAAATGTAAGATCAGCCTCAAGTCGTATCGATAATGCGATTACTGTCGCTGGTGCTGTAGTTCGTCCTGGTAAATATCAATGGACTAAAGGTTTGACAGTTGCGGATTTACTTCCTTCAATTTGGGGAGACCTCACCATCTCTGCTGATTTGGATTACGCTTTACTTGTTCGTGAAATTAACCAACGTGGCGATATTCAAGTTGAGCGTATTGCTCTCGGACGAGCAATAGGTGAACCTAAATCACACTACAATCCTCAATTAAATCCGCGTGATTCAATTATTGTGTTTGATTATGCAGACCGCGAAGCGCTACTAAAACCAATAATTCAGAAGCTGAGAGAGCAAAGTCGTTTTGGAGATGCTGCTAAGCTAGTTAACATTAATGGTAACGTGCGTTTTCCTGGACAATACCCAATTACTATTAATGCAGATGTCAAAGAGTTACTGATCGCGGCGGGTGGATTAGAGGAAGGTGCTTATACACTTGCGGCAGAATTAACTCGTCAAAATGTTTCTGAGCAAAATGGGGTGTCTATTGAGCATGTTCAGCTAAGTTTAGACCAGGTAATGCAAAATGATCCTGCTGCAAATATAAAACTGCAGAGTCGCGATATTCTAACTGTACGTACATTACCTGATTGGCAGGAGAATCGTTGGGTTATTATTAAAGGGGAAGTTAAATTCCCCGGTACTTACAGTATTCAACGTGGTGAAAGCTTAAAAGATGTCTTGGCGAGAGCGGGTGGGTTAACCACAGATGCTGCGCCACGTAGTGCGGTATTTTTACGCAAATCAGTAAAAGATAAAGAGCAGCTTGAGTTATCAAAACTTGCTGATGAATTGCGCCGTGAGATTGCCGCAAAAGCGTTGACGAAAGATACGCCAACCATTGGTTATAACGATGCGCAGCAGATGCTTAATGAGCTTGAGAATGTCAAAACAGTGGGTCGACTAGTCGTTGATGTCAATGCCATAGAACTGGGGATAGAGAGTGCTAACCTCACGCTTGAAGATGCTGATGCCTTGTACATTCCACCAACCAATCAAACGATTTCAGTTATGGGTCAAGTTCAACACCCAAGTACACACAGATACAAGCAAGGTATGACTTTCGATCAATATCTGGCTTTATCTGGCGGAGCGCGTAAACGTGCCGATGAATCTCGCTCATATGTTCTAAAAGCAGATGGTTCAGTCCAAATGCCAGAATCATCTTTCTGGTTTAACGGTGGCAGCTCAATGGAACCTGGCGATACCATAGTTGTACCGTTAGATACTGAATACAAAGATAACCTAACACTTTGGAGCCAAGTCACAGGTATTATCTACAACACCGCAGTTGCAGTGTCTGTAATATCTGGGCTGTAGAACTAAGGAGCTAGGAACGCCGCGTTGCGACTACAGAACGTCACTACGTGACTCACGGATAACGGAATGGGCTGCGCCCTTACGGTAAGCGAATTTCTTGTTGCTTATACCGTTATCTGTAAGCGAAGCGTTCTGTCAACAGTCAACGTTTCCGGTTCCGTCAACCGTTATTGGTTTTAAATTTTCCAAGGAGAGGATATGAAGTTTCAAAAGCTAGAAGTCTGGCAACTTAGTTACGAATTATCATCTTCTATTTATATAGCAACAAAAGACCTCCGAGATTGGGGCTTCAGAGATCAAATTACTCGGTCTGGCCTTTCTGTTCCGTCAAATATTGCTGAGGGAATGGAACGTTATGGCGCTAAAGAGCAAATACAGTTTTTATATATTGCTAAAGCTTCGCTTGCGGAATTGATTACGCAAGCCATGATTGGTAAAGATATTGGTTATTTAGAACCAAATTATGTTGATGAATTACTAATAAAAACTGAAAGATTATCCGCTATGCTAGCTGGGTTAATCAAATCGATTAAAGGTCGAAATTCAGAAAATAAATAAGCGCACGCCGCTTTGCGGCTACAGAACGTCACTACGTGACTCACGGATGTTACTAAGATAACGGAACGTCACTACGTGACTTACGGATAACGGAAGGGGCTTCGCCCTTTACGGAAAACAAATTATTTGTTGCTTTTACCGTTATCTGTGAGCGGAGCGTTCCGTCAACGTTCTTAGCTTTGCTTTTACCGTTATCTGTAAGCGAAGCGTTCTGTCAACCGTCAACGGTAACCCGTCCACCGTCTACGAGAACTAAAACAACGAGATAAGTTTTAAATGTCTAATGAAATAAACAAATATATACAAGATGCAAAGTTTCCGCCGGCTGTGCAAGATGACGAAATTGATCTTCGTGAACTTTTTTCGGTCATCTGGCAAGGCAAATGGTTAATCATTGCCATTACGGCAGTATTCGCTATTGGTTCTGTGGTATTTGCGATAATGCAACCCAATATATATAAGTCTGAGGCATTACTGGCCCCGGCAGCTGAAGAACAAGGTGGTGGGTTAAGTGCCTTAGCCTCTCAATTTGGCGGCTTAGCTAGTCTTGCTGGTGTTAATTTAGGTGCTAAGGGTGGCACAGATAAAACCCAGCTTGCCATTGAGGTATTAAAATCTCGCCAATTTACTAGCGATTTTATTCAAAAGCATAATATTCTCTCCGACTTAATGGCCGCCAAAAAATGGGATCGTGATACAGATAAAATTATCTATGATGAAGATACCTATAGTGAAGTCACGAATACTTGGTTACGAGAAGTCGACGCGCCTTTAAAACCAGAGCCTTCTATGCAAGAAGCGTATAAAGTTTTCAGTAAGATCTTATCTGTTAACTCGGATAAAGAAACCGGAATGGTAACATTATCAATTGAGCATTTATCCCCAACGGTTGCAGAGCAATGGGCTTCATGGTTGGTGCAAGATATTAATAAGGTGATGAAAGAGCGTGATGTGGCCGAGGCCAATCGCAGCAGTGAATTTTTAAATAAGCAAATCGCTTTAACTAATGTCGCCGATATCAAAACCATTCTTTATAAGTTAGTCGAAGAACAAGCAAAAACCATCATGTTCGCCGAAGTACGAGACGAATACGTATTTAAAACCATAGACCCAGCCTTCGCACCCGAAGAAAAGGCTAAACCGAAGCGCGCTTTAATTTGTGTATTAGGCACTATGCTCGGCGGTATGTTAGGTGTGATGTTTGTATTGGTAAGACATTTTATGAGAAAAGAGCATATTGGGACAGTTTGAAGAAAAACAGTAAAACCTACGCTCTGCAAGGGATAGCGAAGATCACGTTGTCTCAAAATGGATAAAAAGTGCCTCTGGTTGGTTTGAAAGGCTGAGATGAGAAAGTGAAAATTCTCAGATAAATTTTATGTATTTCGTTTAGTTGGAACTCAATCTATGAATAACAATCTTGAAAACTTGAACATCGGTATTATTGGGTTAGGGTATGTAGGATTACCTTTAGCTGTAGAGTTTGGTAAGCAATACAATACAATTGGTTTTGACATCAATGAACCACGAGTAAATGATTTACGCTTGGGTAATGACTCAACATTAGAATGCTCAAGCTCAGAACTGGCAGAGGCTAATTTACTAAAGTACACCTGTAAATTAGAGGATATAAAAGACTGCAACTTTTATATCGTAACGGTTCCTACACCTATTGATAGCAGCAATGCACCCGATTTGACACCATTGAGAAAGGCTTCTGAAGCGTTGGGGAAAGTGATTTCTGTCAATGATATCGTTGTTTTCGAGTCAACAGTATACCCAGGTGCCACAGAAGAGGTCTGTTTACCTATCATTGAACGAGTGTCAGGTTTAAAGTTTAACAAGGACTTTTTTGCAGGTTATAGTCCAGAGCGAATTAATCCAGGTGATAAAGTTAACCGCTTAACGACCATTGTTAAAATCACATCTGGATCAACGCCTCAAATAGCAGACTTTGTTGATTCTGTATATCGCTCAGTGGTGACCGCTGGCACTCATAAAGCTTCATCAATTAAAGTTGCTGAAGCGGCTAAAGTGATTGAAAACACTCAGCGTGATTTGAATATTGCGATTATCAACGAGTTTGCCAAAATTTTTAATCGTTTGGATATTGATACGGAAGAAGTGCTAAAAGCAGCTGGCACGAAGTGGAATTTCTTACCGTTCAAACCAGGTTTAGTAGGTGGCCATTGCATCAGTGTTGATCCTTATTATCTAACACATAAAGCTAAAGAAGTGGGCTATATGCCTGAGGTTATTTTGGCTGGACGTCGCATTAATGACGGTATGGGAAGTTATGTAGCAACCCAAATGGTGAAAAAACTCGCGAGCAAAAAGATTCATATTGACGAAGCAAATGTGCTTGTTATGGGGTTCACCTTCAAAGGTGATTGTCCTGATGTGCGAAATACCAAGGTTGTTGAAATAATTAAAGAACTTCAAAGTTTCAATATTAATGTAGATGTACATGATACTTGGGCTGACCCTGCGGAAGTTAAACATGAATATGGAATTGAACTGACTTCAGAGCTAAAAGAAAATTATTATGACGGTATTATTTTGGCAGTAGATCATAGTGAGCTTAAGGAAATGGGAATCGAAAAAGTAAGAGCTCTTGGTAAGGAAAATCATGTTGTTTACGATGTGAAATATGTATTTCCTCTTGAAGCCGCAGATATTCGTCTATGAGGATAAACATAATGAAAAAATTCGCTTTAATCGGTACCGGTGGTTACATCGCTCCTCGTCATTTGAAAGCAATCAAAGATACAGGAAACGATTTAGTTGTTGCTATGGATATCAATGACTCAGTTGGCATTATGGACATGCATTTCCCAGAGTCTGAGTTCTTTACAGAGTTTGAAGATTTTGCGGCTTATGTAGAAGATGAAGCTCTAAAAGGCAACAAGCTTGATTACATCTCTATTTGCTCACCGAATTACCTTCATGCACCACAGATGAAGTTTGCCTTAAAAAATGGCATAGATGTTATCTGTGAAAAACCATTAGTTTTGAGTTCAAAAGAGATTGATACATTAAAAGTGTATGAAGAAAAATATGGCGCTAAGGTCAACAGTATTCTTCAATTACGCTTACATCCATCAATTATTGCTTTGCGTGAAAAGGTTCAAAATAGCCCTGCTGATAAAGTATTTGATGTTGAACTTACATACATGACATCTCGTGGTAAGTGGTATTTAAAATCATGGAAAGGTGTTGATGAGAAGTCTGGCGGGGTTGCAACTAACGTCGGTGTACATTTCTTTGATATGCTTCATTTTATCTTTGGTGAAATTAAGTTTAATGAAGTTCATTATAAAGATGAACAAACAGTTGCTGGTTATTTGGAATATGAGAGAGCGCGTGTTAAGTGGTTCTTGTCTATCGATGCAAATAACTTACCTGAAAACGCTATTCAAGGCGAAAAGAAAACATATCGTAGTATTATGATCGGTGATGAAGAGCTAGAATTTTCAGGTGGTTTCACTGACTTACACACTCAAAGCTATGAGAATGTCTTAGCTGGAAATGGTTATGGGCTTGAAGAGAACCGAACTGCTATTGAAACCGTAGAGAAAATACGTGATCAAAGAGTTGTTGCCAATCCAGAACACTATCATCCATTAATGTCAAAGTTAGTCTAACAATTTTGGAACCTACAAAAATGAATTATATGAAACACGAAACAGCGATTATTGATGAAGGTGCTGTGATTGGTAATGATTCAAGAGTATGGCATTGGGCGCACGTATGTGGTGGTGCGAGAATTGGTGATGGGGTTTCGTTAGGCCAAAACGTTTTTGTAGGTAACAAAGTTACCATTGGCAATAAATGTAAAATTCAGAACAACGTATCGGTGTACGATAATGTGCATTTAGAAGAAGGTGTGTTTTGCGGCCCAAGTATGGTTTTTACTAATGTATATAATCCTCGCTCGCTTATAGAGCGTAAGGATCAGTACTTAGATACCTTAGTAAAAAAAGGCGCGACTTTAGGAGCTAACTGTACTGTTGTATGTGGGATCACTATTGGAGAGTTTGCGTTTATTGGTGCTGGAACGGTTGTAAATAAAAATGTGAAACCTTTTGCATTAATGGTGGGCGTGCCAGCGAAACAAATTGGTTGGATGAGTGCTTACGGAGAGAAACTGGATTTACCTTTATCTGGTAATGCTAAAGCAATTTGTCCTTATACAAATGATGTTTATATACTCACTGATGATAATCTCACCCGTGAAGAATCAATATAGAATTGAGTAATACAAATGCAGTTTATAGATCTTGAAGCACAATATCTTCACTTAAAAGATAAAATTAATACCCGTATACAAAAAGTCCTAGATCATGGGCAATATATTATGGGGCCTGAAGTACAAGAGTTAGAGGAAAAACTAGCTGAATATGTAGGGGTAAAACACGCTATTACGTGTGCTAATGGCACCGATGCATTGACTTTAGCGATGATGGTTTTAGGTATCAAAGAAGGGGATGCTGTTTTTTGTCCGACATTTACCTTTTTTGCAACGGCTGAAGTCATTGCTTTCGAAGGTGCGATCCCTGTATTCGTTGATTCAGATCCAGACACATTTAATATTTGCCCTATTGACCTTGAAAAACGTATTAAAGCAACTATAGCAGAAGGTAATTTAACGCCAAAAGCTATTATTGCTGTTGATTTATTTGGTTTGCCTGCAAACTACCCTGAGCTCCAAAAAATAGCGGATAAGTATAACTTAAAATTAGTTGAAGATGCTGCCCAAGGTTTTGGCGGTAGTATTAATGGTGCAAGAGCAGGAAGTTTTGGTGATATCGCTACAACAAGTTTCTTTCCAGCAAAACCATTAGGTTGTTATGGTGATGGTGGTGCAATATTCACTAATAATGATGAATATGCTGAACTTATAAAGTCATATAGGGTTCATGGTAAAGGTACTGATAAATACGATAATGTCAGAATTGGAATGAACTCTCGATTGGATACTATTCAAGCTGCCATTTTGCTAGAAAAGCTAGCAGAATTTCCAACAGAACTTATCAATCGTAATCGAGCTGCAGAAAAATACGATAAATCATTAGCTGGTGAATGTAAAACGCCTCAAGTACCTGAAGGTTATACAAGTTCATGGGCGCAATATACTTTAGTCTCTGAAAATCGTGATGAAGCAATGGCTAATTATAAAGTACAAGGTATACCAACTATGATTTATTATGGGACTTGTATGCATCAGCAAACGGCTTTTGCATATTTATTTCATGATGAAAAAGATTTTCCTGTTGCATCACGCTTAGCTAATCAAGTATTTAGTCTTCCGATGCATCCATATTTAGGTGAGACAAGTCTCGAGTCTATCTGTTTAATTTCAAAATGAATGGTCTTTGGAGTAAAGCGTTAAAGGTGTTTTTGGGGACGTCTGTTTTACAGATGTCTTCAATCTTGAATTTTATCGTACTTGCCAGATTGCTGACTTCTCAAGATTTTGGTAACTTAAGGCAGTTGATGCTTGTTAATCAAATTGTCTTTTCAGCCCTTTTTGCAGCAGTTCCAATTTCTTTATTATATTTTTGTGGAAAGTTTACAGACTCTTCTGATAAAAAAAGTGTCGCAAGGAAGCATTTGATATTGATACTGAACTGTGGTCTGTTCTGTTCGCTCTGTTTGTTTATCTTTAAAGATGCTCTCTCCTTAATTTATGGAAACCCCGACCTCTCTGGTTTGTTAGAACTTTTCTTCATCTTTCCTCTTTTTTATATGGTTTACAATGCTGTACCAGCATTTCTGATCGCGCTAGATAGAACTAATTTGATTAAGTGGTATTGCCCTTTGGTGGCGTTTATCAATACTGGCGTTATTCTGTGTGCTGCTGCCTTTGCATCATTTTCAGTTGTCTTCAATATCTTAGTCATTACAGCTGGTATATCTGCTGTTATAGCTATATTTCTCCTTGGTCACCTAACGAAAACTAAGCCGTTGGATAAGGTTAATGAAAAGGGTCTCAGTTATTCAGATATTGTGAGCTATTCTTGGTTTCTTGTTGCCGCGGCAATGATCTCAATCTTAGGGAGTAAAATTGATCAGTTTGTTATCTCTAATAAACTAGGACTTGAGGTCTTCGCAATATATGTCGTAGGCGCATTTCAGGTGCCAATCTATAGCCTTATTCAATCGAGTGTTAATTCAGTGATGTTACCAGAGTTGACCTCCTGCATGGTTAATAATGAGTGGGATAAGTTACGACACTTATGGCGAGAATCAGTTGATAAAATTAGTTTTTTTGCTCTACCATTAGCTGCTTTTTTAACGGTATTTTCATATGAATTCATTTCACTGGTTTTTGGAGAGCAATATGGAGAGGCTTCTAAAATATTTTTAATTTTTTCATTATTAGCCCCCATTAAGTGCATATCATTCGGTTTGATCTTTAGGGCGTCTGGTAAACCTCAATATGATGTAATAGGTGCTTTGGTGTTTTTAGGACTGTCCACGGTACTAACATTTCTTGGTGTTACAATGTGGGGGGAATTAGGTGTTGCACTTGGTGTTGTAACAGCAACACTGTTATTGGCTTTGTTAATGAGTGTTTTGGTTAAAGTGCACACTAAAGGTGAAGTAGGTTTTTTTGATTTGTTACCTAGTTTTTTCTTTTATAGATTCCTTGGGTGGATATCTTTGTTTTTTGTTATTAAGAATATAATTGAGTGGTTTGAATCTTGAAGAACATGTTAAAACGTTTAGTAAAAGAAAATCGATTTCTTTATAACAAGTTATACAATCTGGGCTTTGTCACTAAGTTCAATATGCGGCAGTATTATTTCAATCGTGTAGTAAACTTCTTATCCGGTAAGAAACAAGGAAAGTATAATTGTGCCCATTACAGCTCTAGAGTGATTGCTGGTGATAAGTTAATATTAGAAGGTTCTCAGAAAGGTACTTACTGTAGCCTGGTTGTCAGTGGTGGTTGTTATATTCAAGCCGGAAATGGTATTTCAATTGGTGAAGGTACAATTTGGGCTCCTAATGTAGCATTGATAAGTGCTAATCATAATATGGAAGATGACCAGAAAACCTGGTCTAGTAGTGATGGTATAACTATTGGCAAGAATTGCTGGATTGGTACACATGTAACTATTTTACCGGGTGTAACTATTGGTAATAACTGTATAATAGCCGCTGGAGCAGTTGTAACTAAATCATTTTTACAAGATAACTTAACCCTCGCAGGCGTGCCTGCGAAAATTATTAAACTTAATAAGTAGGCTGTATTATCAGTATTAAAAATATGAAAATTTTAACTATTATTGGCGCTCGTCCACAATTTATTAAAGCGGCAACGGTTAGCCGAGTCGTTGCAGAACGTACAGATGTCACGGAGATTATTGTTCATACTGGTCAACATTTTGATGCAAATATGAGTGATGTTTTTTTTGATGAAATGGCTATTCCAAAACCTGATTATCAACTGAATATTGCTTCTCTAGGCCATGGTGCTATGACTGGTAGAATGCTAGAGGAAATAGAAAAAGTAATTATTATAGAAAAGCCTGATTGGGTTCTAATTTATGGTGATACTAACTCAACACTTGCAGGTGCTTTGGCTGCGTCTAAGTTACATGTGAAAGTTGCTCATGTTGAGGCTGGATTGCGATCGTTTAACATGAACATGCCGGAAGAGCAAAATCGAATCCTAGCTGATCGTTTAAGTAGTATATTATTCTGTCCAACTACCAAAGCAATTTCCAATTTAGAACAAGAAGGCTACAAGGCGATTGGTACTAAAATGATTAACATCGGAGATGTAATGTTTGATGCTGCAAAATATTATATGCCTAGAGCCAAAAGACCAGTTAGTTTAGATGAATCAATTGGACAAAAATTTATTTTAGCTACTATCCACAGGGCTGAGAATACTGACAATCTTAAAAGATTAGAAAATATTATTAGTGCTTTAAATGAATTGAATAAGTATATTCCTGTAGTTCTTCCTTTGCACCCTCGCACCAGAAATATTATTGATAAAACAAATCTGAAACTCGAAGTAAAAATTATTGAGCCAGTTGGTTATTTAGAGATGATTTATCTACTTAAACATTGTCAATTTGTTACTTCTGATAGTGGTGGTGTGCAAAAGGAAGCATATTTTTTTAATAAGCACTGCTTAATTTTACGAGAAGAAACAGAATGGACAGAGCTTGTTGATGTTGGTGCAAATACTATAGTAGGTGCAGATAAGGAAGTCATATTAAAAAATGCTCTATTTATCATGGAAAATGGCTCTAGAGTTGATGCATTCAATAAGGATTTTTATGGTAAGATGAATGCTGCATCACTGATAATTGAGAATATGTTAAATTTTAAACAGTAGGAGCTAATGATGAACATTTGTTTCATTACCAATTTACCAGTATGGTCACTTGGTAATCGTAAAGGAGCTCCTTCTTTTTATAATACATTGAAACTTTATTCTGATAAAGGATATGCGGTAACTCTTTTAACTACAGAAGTGGGTTTGGAGTTACCTGAGTTAGATAACCTTAAAATTATAGTGATCTCATCTTATATCGTGACGCAAAACCGTAAATTTAAAGGTGCCTTTAGATTATTTCATAAGTATTACTGTTATAATCAAAACCAGAAGGTTGGCGAAAAACTTTTGAATGTTCATGCCTCTCAATCTGATTTAATTTACTCTTATGAAATAGGTTACACGTTAGCTGCCAAAAGATTTTGTAAAAAAAATAACATACCTTTTGTATCTCGTTTTCAAGGAACGATTCTTACAGATTTAATTCAACCTGTTTCTCTGTTAAGAAAGTTTAAATTATCATGTCAGTTTCAAGATCATATTGCTGCTTTGAAATGCCCTGCAGATTTAACAATTATGACTGATGATGGGACAAAGGGACTAGAAATAATTAATAAGCTTAGGAGAGAGGATCATAATGTTTTGTTTATTAGGAATGGTGTCGACTTACCAGATCCCGATAGCATAAAAGCTGATGATTATCCTATATTCCATAGTGAGAAAGATATTGTATTCTCTTCTATATCTCGTGTCCAAAAGTGGAAGAGGTTAGATCGTTCATTAGAAATATTTGAAAGGTTCTTAAGTGTATACTCCAATGCAAAATATTATATTGTAGGTGATGGTCCTGATTTGGAAAGAATTGTGGGGGTGGTAAACTCTAAAGGTTTAACTTCACATGTTCACTTTTTAGGTGCACTCAACAAAGAACAAGTTTATAAATTACTATTAGATACTCATTATTTTCTATCAAGTTATGAATTAAGTAACTTAGGTAATCCATTGTTTGAAGCCATTACCTGTAATTGCCTTATCATCACGCTAAACAATGGTGCGACTAATGAGTTAATCACTGATATGGAAACAGGGATACTTTCAGATGAAGAGCTCTTTATTGAAAATGCAGACAAGTTAATTAAATTACATGATAAGGAAACTGTCATAAATTCAATCAAAGAAAATGCCCTAAAGAAGTTATCTGTTAATTTCTTGAATTGGGCGCAGCGAATGGAAAAAGAGCATAACAATGTTTCTCAATTGTTGCGAAAATAATATTGGGGGATGATTTGAATATTTTACTTGCTACTAATATGTACCCAAGTGAAGGGGCTCCCTCATATGGAATCTTTGTTAAAAACACTCATTTAGCTCTCATAAATAATCCGTTAACCCAGGTTCATCTATGTTCAATGACGTTGACATCAGCTAAATTAACGCCTTATATTTTTTTTATTGTAAGTTTATCTATTTACTTTTAACAAAAAAAATTGATTTAGTTTATTGTCATTTCATATCTAGGACTGCGCTTCTTGGAATTGTTGCTAAGTATTTATTTAGAAAAAAGTTGGTCTTTAATATACATGGTAGTGATTATTTGATTCCAGCACGTTCCAATGGTCTAATGCACAAGATTAATGAAAAAGCTTTGAGCGTTTCTGATGGAATTGTAGTTCCTTCCAAAGTTTTTTTGGCCACAATAAAAAGATTATCCCCTAATTTAATTAAAAATAAATTTATGGTATCGCCTTCAGGTGGAGTCCTATTACCTGATATGATTAAATATACATCCAAATCAGATATTTTAGATTGTTTGTATGTTGGTCACGTTCATCCTAATAAGGGGATTGATGTTTTAAAGAATGCACTTGAAGCAATAGATTTTAAGTTGACGATGACTGTAGTAGGAAAAAAAAGTCCAGACTACAACTTTGAGGTTCGTAATCCACTTGTTTCTATTAAACTGATTGGTGAAGTTGAGCAACATGAATTAGCAAACTTCTACAAACAATCTCATGTGCTGATATTTCCAACTTTATATTTTGAAAGTCTAGGGTTGGTACCTATAGAAGCCATGGCTTATGGTGTGCCCGTTATTGCAAGTGATTATGGTCCTGTCACTGAATATTTGATTGATCAGAGTAATGGTTATTTGTTTGAAAAGGGCAATCATGCTGAACTCTCTCATAAAATAAGAGAGTTTAGCCAGCTGTCGCAACTTGAAAAAAAACATTTTTCTCTAAATGCATTTAAAGTCGCTCAGCAATATTCCCGTGAAGAAGTCGTATCAAAGTTACACTGTTTTTTGGAGAGTTGTATTGAAACAAAATAGAGTGCTTGATTGCCCAATATATCTTGTGAATACTGAGCAGGCAAAAGCAGATATGAAATATTTTATAGATACTCAAGCTAGAGGGTATTTTGTTGCCATTAATGCTGAAAAAATTTATAGATATAAAAAAGATCATGTATTGAAAAATGTAATTGATAATTCTCTTTATCCATACCCCGATGGTGCAGGTGCGGTGTTATCTGGAAAGCTGTTTCATAAGATAAATAGTGAAAAAATTAACATGCCTATTTTAGCTTTAGAGCAAGCAAATAAATATTGTTGGCGTGTCTTTATTTATGGTGCTAAAGAGGATGTTCATAACATCGCGTTAGAAAAAATTAAGCAGCAATATCCCAATATTGAAATCGTTGGTCATATGCATGGTTTTAACTGCCAGGAATCTGCTTTAAATGAAATAAAAATAACGCAGCCACAGCTTATTATGCTTGCTTTGGGCTCTCCTAAACAAGAGTATTTTGCATACAAATGTACAACTGAAGGTGCTGAAGGAATATTCATTGGTTGTGGTGGAGCTCTCGATATCATAAGTGGTAACTTAAAGCGTGCGCCGTTTTTTTTTATTAATAATGGACTTGAATGGTTGTATCGCCTAATTCAAGAACCATGGCGATTGAAAAGGCAAATGGTTTTATTTAAATTTTTATTTAGTGTCATATATCACCTTTTTTTTATTAGGAATAAGTAGTAAAATTCAATATATGTATCAAAATAATTATTTCAAATTTTCCAGAATAGATATTGGTCATATGCTGATGATATGGCTAATGTCTTTAACCTTGACCATAGATGCTGTAACTGGTTGGTCTATGCTTACCTTAAAGGTTAACTTTGGGTTATCGGCTCTTGTAAAAGGGGCTGTGTTATTTGGTTGTTTTTATTATTTATTACGATTCAACCCACTTCACTTTATTTTTGCAGCTGTTACTTTTTTGCTCTTAAATGTCGGTGAGATTTTAAATATTTTTGAGACTGGAGATACTAGCAAGTCTGTTTATTCAATTCTCCATACTACCAAACTAATAACCCCTTTTCTGGTTTTTTTATACATAAAAGAGCTTTTAATTAGACGACCTTATTTTTTAAATAAAATTAAAACTGTGATTAAGGTTAATTTGTATGTGTTCTTTTTTATAGTTTCCCTCGGGTTGTTAGGTTACGGTTTTAGTACTTATGGCAGTAAGTCAGCAGGAGAAGGTGTCGGAATAAAGGGTTTTTTTTATGCAGGGAATGAAATATCTGCTGTTTTTATTTTACTTTCAGCTTGGCTTCTTTTTCACTGTGTAAATAACTTTAGGAAATATTGCATTGCTTCCATTTTCGTTTTGTTTTTTGGTGTAAGCATTGCTACCAAATCTGCCATGTTGGGCGCAGTTTCCCTTTGTTTATTTATACCATTATTTTATGAAAGGAAAAAAATTTTTCACTTGACCTTATATAAAAGTGTTTTTATTGCATTAGCTATTTGTTTTATTGCTGCTTTATATTATATTTTCTTTGTCTCTGTAGCTGATAATTTAATAGTTAATAGGTTGGTATATATATATAATAATCAAGGTATCTTAGGGTTAGTACTTTCTGGTCGTGAAGCTTTTTTAGAAAATCTGTTTTCTTATTTCGTATATGGAGACTCCGTGACCAGTTATTTATTTGGAAACGGTGTTTCATATTATGTAACTAGCGACAAAGTTTCTTCTGAGATTGATTTTGCTGATATTGTACTGTGGAATGGTTTTTTAGGCCTATTTTTAGTCATATTCATGTATATCTTGTTAGTAGCAAAGTGCTTTAAAGAGTTTTTCAACGAGTCTTTCCTTTATGCACCAGGATTAGTTATGTTAAACTTATTGTTGCTATCAATTTCTAATTTTAGTGGGCATATATTTACTTCTGGTATGTTAGGAGTTTTTTGGGGCATAATAAATGTATTTGCTTATGTTCGCATCGGGGAAATGACTTCTATTGTTTATAGATGATATTTTATCTCATCATACCTTCATTTTTTATTGCGTATTCTTATTATTATATTAGATTATTTTGATTCGGTTCATTTGTAGTAATGCCATTTTCGGCTCGGATACCGTGTGGAAACTTAAGTTTAATGAACGCAATTAAAAGTAACCGTAAAAAGCGTAGTGCCCTTATCTCGGCATCTAGAGTTTCACAATCAATGTCAAGTCTATTGAGGAAGTTATGTTTTCGACTCTATAAATCAATAGTTTAGTAAATTAAATAAGACAGTTTTGAGACACATTCTTAAAACTGTCTCATTTTCAGTTTTCATTCAGCCAAATTGATTATTTTGTCCATTATCTTATGTTATCATAACTCATTGTCACTATTGGGCAAAGATTACTCAAGTCTCTTGGTTATCGTGGATAGGTAATTGCCTTGTTTTGAGTTATTTATTGAAATATCAGTAGTGTGAGTTTTATCCCGTATGAAGCATTTTGTCAAAAATCGAGTCCAGTATGTCGACCAGCTTTTCATTAGTCAGTGTATTTATTAGTTCATTCATTTGCTTGTTTGTATTCCGAAAAATTGCAAGGAAAATAGGCTTGGTAGACAAACCAAATGAGCGCAAGCTGCATGTTGGTCAGATCCCTTTAATTGGCGGCCTTGCGGTATTTACCGCTATCATTTTTAACATCTGCTTAGCCTTAGACGTCGACAGCTGCATGATGATCTATATGGCTTGCTCAACGGTGTTAATCGTCTTAGGTGTACTCGATGATCGCTTTGATTTAAGTTTCAAATCTCGCTTAGTGGTTCAGGCTGGTATTTCGTTAGCGATGATTTTAGTCGGCGAGAACAGTCTTCACTACCTAGGTGCTATGTTTACAGCCGAGGCCTTTGTTATCCCGACTGCTATTAGCTACGTCGTGACCATTTTTGCAGTGATAGGGGCAATCAATGCGTTCAACATGGTGGATGGTATTGATGGGCTATTAGGGGGGCTTGCATCGGTTACCTTCTCGGCATTAGGTTTGATGTTTTATCTTGCGGGTAACATAGGATTAGCGACATTTTGTTTGCTGTTTGCTGTGGCAATGCTGCCTTATATCATGCTCAATCTTGGCTTCCCTCTAGGTACTCGTTACAAGGTGTTTATGGGAGACGCCGGTAGCATGTTTATCGGTTTTACTGTGATTTGGTTACTGATTGTTGCAAGCCAAGGTGAGCGAGCGACGGCTATCCGCCCTGTTACGGCACTTTGGTTAATTGCGCTGCCCCTTATGGATATGGTGTGCATCATGATCCGTCGCATTCGTAAAGGCCAATCGCCGTTTAAGCCAGATCGAGAACATTTGCACCATATCTGTCAACGTGTGGGCTTGTCATCCCACATGTCATTATTAGTTATTTGTGCTGCTGCAAGTATGATGGCTGCAATTGGAATTTGGTCTGAGCTTGCTAAAGTGAGTGAAAATATTATGTTTTTTGCATTTTTAGCCACTTTTACTTTGTATTTTATCGTTATGAATAATATATGGCGCATTACTGCATTTTTGCGTAGAGACTTTAAATTTACTAAGTCTATTTAATAGCTTAAATAGAGCAGTACATTTCTGTTGCTTCATGGCTTATCTGTTTCATCTGTTACTGCTATAATTCTGTGTCATTTTTTTGAAATAAAATGTTATTAAAGTCATTTTTATGATGATGTATTTGGCTTAAGGAAGAGATTATGGAATACCTCATACCACTTGTTACTGTGTTTTGCTTAACCTGTGTTGCAATTAAAGTGTTTAACCCTATTGCTCAACGGGTCGGTTTAGTTGATTTACCGAATGAACGTAAGTTACATGTCGGTGCTATCCCTTTGATTGGTGGCATTTCTATTTATTTTAGTGTGCTACTTGTTTCTAGTATCGTCATCGAGCAGAGTCAAGTTTTTAACCTATACCTGATTTCAGCTGCATTAATCCTTTTTCTGGGTGTCCTTGACGATAGATATGATCTTTCAGTACGGGTGAGAATGGCTGCACAGGTGATTACTGCATCCATATTGATCTTTGGTGCAGGACTGTATTTAACATCATTTGGTCACATTCTACATTTTTTTGATTTTAAATTAGGCTATCTAGGCATTGTTGTTACAGTTTTAGCCGTTATAGGCGCAATCAATGCTTTTAACATGGTAGATGGTATCGATGGTTTGGCTGGCATGCTGAGTTTAGTTACCTTTTCATCTTTAGCTTTTTTGTTTTATTGGGCTGATAACAGCTGGTTTATGTTACCTCTGTTGTTTATCGGCGCAATTGTTGGGTACTTGCTTTTCAATTTGAAATGGCCGTTTCCTTCTTTTGAAAAAATATTCATGGGTGACGCGGGGAGTATGCTAATCGGTTTGACTGTCGTTTGGATGCTTGTTATTGGTACTCAACCTGATACGAGTGTGTTTAGCCCTGTCACTGCGTTATATTTAATCGCTATTCCGCTCATGGATATGACAGCAATTATGTATAGACGTGTAAAAAAGGGCATGTCGCCATTCAAGCCCGACCGTGATCACTTGCACCATATCTTTGAGCGTGCTGGCTACAATCGTAAGCAGACATTGATCCGTATTTCATTAGCGTCTTTATTGCTTGCTGTTATCGGTGTCGCAGCTGAGATTGCACATGTTCCTGAATCGATTATGTTTATTACTTTTTTGGTTATTTTTGCAGCGTACAATTGGGCTCTATCTAATGTATGGCAATTATTGACTTGGATTCGTAAGTAATCGCTCTTATAAATAGTTAGTTTCAAAATGCCAATTCAATTCAATTCAATTCAATTGAATTGGCATTTTGCTTTTTATCATTCGTTGAAGGATTTTTTATGTCTAGGAAGTATTTTGGGACTGACGGTGTGCGTGGCAAAGTTGGTACTTTCCCTATTACCCCGGATTTCGCGATGAAGTTAGGTTGGGCTGCGGGTACTGTGCTGGCGTCTAGTGGCACTAAAGAAGTACTGATTGGTAAAGATACCCGTAGCAGTGGTTATATGCTTGAGTCGGCAATGGAAGCTGGTTTTTCTGCTGCGGGTGTGAATGTTGCGCTTATTGGCCCTATGCCGACACCTGCGGTAGCGTATTTGGCTTCTACATTTCGTGCTGACGCAGGGGTGGTGATCAGCGCATCACACAATCCATTTTATGATAATGGCATTAAGTTCTTTTCTAATTCCGGTACTAAGTTAAATGATGCGCAGGAACTGGAAATCGAAGCCTTGTTAGAAAAGGCGCTGAACCAGAATGCGATGCAGTGTGTTGCCTCAGAAAAACTCGGTAAAGTGCGCCGTATCGATGATGCTGCTGGTCGTTATATTGAGTTCTGTAAAGGCACATTCCCAAATCATTTGTCTTTAGCGGGATTGAAGATCGTGGTTGATAGCGCCCATGGCGCCGCATATCACATCGCCCCCAATGTTTACCGTGAACTCGGTGCTGAAGTAATTAGCATCAATGATAAACCTAACGGCGTGAATATTAATGATCACTGTGGGGCGACGCATTTAGACAGTTTGCAAACTGCGGTTATGGTACATGAAGCTGATTTAGGTATTGCGCTTGATGGTGATGCCGACCGTGTCATGTTTGTCGATCACAATGGCCATGTAGTTGATGGTGATGAGATTTTATTCATCCTTGCTCATGCTGCCCACAGCAAAGGTGAAATGACGGGTGGCGTGGTTGGTACCTTGATGTCAAATCTTGGCTTAGAGCTGGCGCTTAAGCAGATGGATATCCCTTTTGTTCGCGCTAAAGTGGGCGACCGCTATGTCGTTGAACAACTTAAGCGCACAGGTTGGCAACTAGGCGGTGAGGGGTCAGGACATATTTTGAGCTTGCAGCATGCTTCAACGGGTGATGGCATAGTTGCATCCTTACAGGTACTTAAAGCTATTTTAGAGTCTCAAAAAAGTTTGTCTGAGATTAAAGTTGGCATGACTAAACTTCCGCAATTGTTGATAAATGTACGTTTAGCTACGGCTGATGCCGATAGCATTTTAGCGACAGCTAGTGTTCAGCAAGCCGTGATTAAAGCAGAAGAGATTTTAGGTGACCAAGGGCGAGTTCTGTTGCGCAAATCCGGAACAGAGCCGCTTATTCGGGTAATGGTCGAATCTACTGATACTATAATGACGCAGACTCAAGCCGAGTTTATCGCAGAGGCAGTAAGAGCGGCATAAGCCAGGAGCGAGAATCTAGGGCGTTACTTCGCAACTGCTAGGACGGCCTTCGGCCTCTAGGACGCTACTACGTGTATAACCTAGAAGCAAAGCGCTCTAGCAGGGTGGAGCCCGTTCGGCTTTTGTTGTAAGCGAAGCGTTCCGTCAACCATCAGCATCTTTGGTCTGCTTTTATCACTTCAATAAATTGCTCAAAATCCTCAAGATGATGATGTACAACATGTACAACATGTACAACATGTACAACATGTACAACATGTACAACATGTACAACATGTACAACATGTACAACATGTACAACATGTACAACATGTACAACATGTACAACATGTACAACATGTACAACATGTACAACATGTACAACATGTACAACATGTACAACATGTACAACATGTACAACATGTACAACATGTACAACATGTACAACATGTACAACATGTACAACATGTACAACATGTACAACATGTACAACATGTACAACGATATCGAGGTTGAGTTCTTGGTAGTCATATACTGCGATGTTTCTAAGTCCGACCATTTTCTTTAAGTTATCAACTAGTGGCTGAGTAATAACGTTATTTTGTGCGAGTAATGTAAAGCTATCACGGCTACTCAGGGGGATCCCCAGTTGTTGGCGGTTAATATGATTGGCTATTTCGATACTGGCTTCGCTGCAGCGTTGTAAATTGAGGATAACGCTGTCTCTAGGGCGGCCTTCGACCTTTAGGACGCAGCAAAAGGCGCTGCTGCTAGGACGCCACTACGTGGCGCTAGAACCTAGGCCCTAGAACCGAAGCGTTCCGTTAACTTCTTCGCTCTGCTTTTTCTCTCCTCCTATTTCTGCGTGCCGAAGGTGTCATAAATTGCGGTTTTTCTTAATTTTTGCGAGCTATAGGTTGCATTAACTAGCTTTTTTCACTATTTTTGAGTGCTATGGGTTGCATTTATAGTTTATTTGCTTTGGGGGGCTAGGTAATGCAAATTTTAACGGTGCAGATGAACATTGCCGGAGAATGGCGTGATGTTGCTATGGTGGGGTTTTATGCGCCTGAGAAGGGTACTGGCGGGCCATGTGTATTAAATTATGATATCGAACATGTCACGTCTTACTTCCATCAATTTGCGCAAACTGCAGTGAGTGTATCGTTACCCGTTGATAATATCCCGTTGCGGAGCTCTCACTGGCATCGCTTTTTGGAAGATATTATGCCTGCAGGCTCCAGCCGGGATTATTGGGTTAAGCGGCTTGGATTACAGGATATGCCTAATTTGGAAAGGGATTTCCAATTGTTGAAATATGGAACTATCGCGCCAATTGGCAACTTACGTATAAAAGAATCGGTGCCTGAAAAGGCTAAAAGGTCATTACCTGTTACCTTTAGTATCGCTGATGTCAGTGAGTTACAGATTGATTTTATTGAGTATGCACAATCTCGCGGGGCTGCTGCAGGTGGCGCCTCCGGTGCAGGCGGGGCTGCACCTAAGTTGTTAGTGCGATTAAATGAGCAGCAAGGTGTTTGGATTGATACCTTTCAAAATGATCCGCGCAATCTCGATCAGCCTTATTTAGTTAAATTTCCAAGGGGTAAAACCACTCTGGATAGCGATATTTTGCGTGCAGAGTATCATTTTTATCATGAGCTTACACAATTGGGCTTTGAGACTATCTCCGTTGAGTCGATGAAGCTTATTGAAGCTGAGCGTGGCCCTTCTTTATGGTTACCACGCTTTGATTATGGTGTCGAGGCGGGGGTAATGGTGAGTTATGGTATGGAGTCGGTTTATGCCATTTTAGGTGAGCCTACAGCAAAGCCTTTACTACATGCCGATGTGATTAGACGGCTTTTGGTCGCGTTTAATAAAAAAGAAAACTACGGTAATACTAGGACGCTACTTGACGTTGAGGCAGAGCTTGAAGGCAAGAGTGGCATTGCGGCGTTTGTGGTTGAATGGGTGCGAAGAGATTTATTAAATATTGCCTTTGGAAATTCCGATAATCATGGCAGAAATACCTCTTTTATCAAGTATGGAAACCGCGTCCAGCTGGCACCCATTTATGATTTTGCACCCATGAAAGCAGATTATGAGATGATCACTCGGACCTTTACCTGGGGCGAGGGGATGGAGTTAGGTGGCGTGTATAACTTTCCTGCCATTGCAGAACATTTATCCGATTTACTGTCGCCTAATGAGTTAATGAGCGCTTTGAATGAAACCGCCGTGCGTTTACTTGGTCTTGAGCAGCGTTTACGTCAGCGGGGTGTGCCTGAATTGATTCTTGCACATTCGGGAATTGGTTTTGCCACGTTAGAAGCGAGAATGCAGCAGTGGGGGCTATTATGACGGTTTTATCTAATGTTGCAACGGATTCGATTGAAACAAAAGGCAGAAGTGGTCGAAAAAAAATTTCGGTTAATCGAAAGCCTTTGACCCTTAAAGATAGGGAAGATTTATTATTAGCCGCTACATTGGGTCTCTTTTCGGGGAAAAAGACTCAAGGTCAAGTACTTAAATGGCTGAGAGTTGAGTTGTTATCACTGAGCCAGGACCAATATGCCAAAATGGTTGGCGTTAGCCGTAAAGCATTGTCTGATATAGAAAGCGATAAAGGTAAAAATGGTGTTGAGTTGATTAATCGAGTTTTTAGCGGAGTCGGGTTTCGTATTGCATTAATGCCAAAGGATAGTGTAGTGCTAAAAATGGCGGTAGAGGCGATTTAGAAGCTAAAATCTTGAACGCAGCAAAGCGGCTACGGGTGACGGCACGTAGCCGCTTTGCGACGACTGCATGGGGCAGATGCAAGAGATAGATTGCTTTAATTTGCAAGAGTGCAGGTGCTGCGATTGAGCGTTCCGTCAACCGTCTACGTTTGTAGCAACTTTGTCGAGTTTCTGCATTTTTGGTCACTTGGGTTTGTAAACACTTCATCTGAAGAAAATATTTATGTCATTAATGAAAATCATCAATACTTCGGCTTCAAGTCAATCCCGTAACCGCTCGCAAACACTCGAAAAATTATGGCAAGACTACGAAAAAAAACAATTAAGAAATAAACGCTATCGAACAAAATTAGAGGTTTTTTATCACGAGTTTACCTCTCAATTACTTGAAAAAGAGCTGGCGATATGTGAAGCCACGGCACAATGGGTGCGTCATTTATTGACTTTTGTGCAGCGCAAATCAATCAAGGGGCGCCAACGGGAGGCGCTGCTAGAATGGATCGAAGAAGAATTAATCATTATTGAATCGAATCCGTTTAATCCTATCAATACTCACGAAATACGCGATAGCTTCACTTGCCTGCTTATGGCTTATCAAGCAACGTTGCCTAAGCAAGACATTGGTCAGCACGAGCTTGATGCTGTTCGTGAAGAGTTAGAATCTATGTTCGGCTTTGAGTTGGATATAGACGATGCAGCACTGTCTGAACTTATTGATGAACCTGTGAAGTTCCAGGCTTTTTTTGAGCAAAAATTGGCTGAACAGCACAATAAGGCTTTTGATGACGGCGACGCTGACAATGCGTTTGAGCAAGATGAGACGGAGTATGATGCTGAAGAGGATGATTTTTTCTTTCAATCGACTCAATCAGAGCAAGCGTTAAGCCTTGAGTTATTTAGCGATAAAACCATGACCAAATTGTATCGGCAATTGGCGAATCAATTTCATCCCGATAAAGAGCCTGAACCCGCTAAAAAGGCGCTAAAAAAAGAGTTGATGCAGCAACTATCTCAAGCCAAGAAAAGCAAGGATGCTGTCGCCTTACTGATGTTGGCACTTGTATATCTGCCAGAGTATAAGCTTGAGGCCGATGCAGTTATGATAAAACGTATTGAGGCTGCGTTGCAGGTTAAAATTGGTTTGTTAAATCGAGATTATCAATCAATGCAGAATGGCAATGATATTAAAAGTATGATTTGGCAACGTTTTGGGAGTGGTTCAAAAGCGTCACGTGCTAAGGAGTTAGCGCAATATGGTGATGTGCTCACGATTGAAACTGAAGAGTTACTCGCAAAAGTGACTAAGATAAAAACAGTACAAGCGATACAAAAGGAATTAAACCAACGTAGCCAACGGGGGAGTTTTAAGGACATTTTTGATCTTGCTATGTTTAATGACGAAACTTTTGATGAATTTTGGCAATACAAATAGCGCAAGGGTGGAACTTCGTAACGGCTATGCCGCTGCAAAAGGCGCTTCCAGGACGTACATAAGCTCGCTCTAGAACGCCACTACGTGGCTCTAGGAACTAGACTACTCTAGCGGCGAAGTGCTCTAGTGTGCTTCGGATGCCGCTTTGCTAAGGGTAACAGCATGTTTCAAAGCGGCTACGGGCCGTCACTACGTAACTCACAGTTTACGGATGACGGTATAAAAGTGGGATCCCCGCATCGATGACAGCACCTGTATTTTTTTTCTCAAGTGTTCTATCTCCTGCATCTGACCACCATGGAGGGTGAATATGTCATATTTTGTATGGAACAAAATTGACCATGCAGTCGTTCGCGAGGATGCCGGCGTAAGCTCAAAGCGCTTGGCTTTTCCGAAAGCGCAGCGTTCTGTGAGTGAATTTGCGAACGTTCTGTTTTCCTTGAGCTTAAAACTTAGACTCAAGGAGGAGCGAAGCGACGCTCTGCTTTTCTGATATACTTCCTTACTTTTTGTTTTCTAAGATTTTGCTGTGTGGTAGATATGATGCGGATTTTGGTTACTGGTGGCTCTGGTTTTATTGGATCGGCTTTGGTTCGTATGTTGATTAAACAAACGGAGTCAGTGGTGCTCAACTTCGATAAGCTGACCTATGCGAGCTATCCTAAATCTCTGGCTGGTGTTGCTGATAGCGAGCGCTATCATTTTATTCAGGCTGATATTTGCGATAGAACGACATTAGACCAAGTTTTCCATGATTATCGGCCTGATGTTGTGATGCATTTGGCTGCCGAAAGTCATGTTGATCGTTCAATTGATGGACCTGCTGAATTCATTCACACCAATATTGTGGGCGCTTATACCTTGCTTGAGGCTTGTCGTCATTACTTTCAAGGCTTGACTGCCGATAAGCAAAAAGTGTTTCGATTCCATCACATTTCCACTGATGAGGTCTACGGTTCACTTGGTGATACGGGGCTCTTTTCTGAGACGACAGCTTATGCTCCCAGCTCTCCTTATTCGGCGAGCAAGGCATCGGCGGACCATCTTGTTAGAGCTTGGCATCGCACCTATGGTTTACCGATAGTCATCACTAACTGCTCTAACAATTATGGGCCTTTTCAATATCCTGAGAAATTGATCCCGTTAATGGTGTTGAATGCATTAGCTGGCAAGCAGTTACCTGTATATGGCAATGGTCAACAAGTTCGTGATTGGTTGTACGTTGATGACCATGTACGGGCGTTGTTTCTCGTGGTGACCCAGGGCACAGTGGGGGAGACTTATAATATTGGTGGCACTAATGAGCGGAGTAATCTTGAAGTCGTACATCAAATATGCGATTTACTTGAGGAGTTAGTACCCACTCATGCACAAGCACTTGCGGCTGATGGTGTTGGTTTTCGCAGTTTGATAGAACATGTTACTGACAGAGCAGGGCATGACGTTCGGTATGCTATTGATGCTAGCAAGATCCAGCGAGAGCTTGGTTGGCAACAATTAGAATCCTTTGATTCAGGCCTTAGGAAAACGGTCGAGTGGATAGTGGCTCGGTATCATAAATCGTAAATTGATTAATATTGCAGATTTGTACCGCTAGCGAGCATGGGAAAATTTGAGGTTACATATTATTTGAAGCTACTTATTCAGTGCAGTAGAAGCTAAGACATGTTGTTTAGTAAATTATCGAGGCAATTTCTACAACTATGTTTATAGCTAAATTTAACTGTTCCTAAATATGATGAATCTGAGAAGCAAGGATAGCTTTTATGTTTAACAGGCCGTAATGGTGACGCTAAGTAATCGACTTGGTGCTGTCGCTGCTAACTTTATATCTTCGCCTGATTTAATGATAAGCATGTCATAGGGCATAATCTTGATGAACTTGCCATTGTGCTCCCATGTCATTGTATCTAAGCAGCAGAGTAGTTGGATGATAGTTGTGTCAGCTTCAGTCTTGTGGTGCTCTTTTTTATTGTTGTTTGTAATTGCAGCATGTTCTACTATAAATATGCTATCAAAGTTAAGCCTTTGAGTATGTGCTTTAAATACGCCTCGTTTAGTCATCACATTGAAATCAATAACATCACTACCCAATAGTTGGCTTGTTATTGAGGTTTCACCTGCAAAGCAGAAGGGACTGTCTATGGGCGTGAGTCGTTTATACTCAGTTGTATCTGTGTCTCCCTGTATCCTTTCTTCTGCACCAAGGTCATTTATCTGTTTTCCCCCTTCATGGCTATCGATACTGAGTTCAACACCATCGCCTTCTAGGATGACCAGTTGTCTGTCTATGCCATTAAATAATGAAAAGGGTCCGTTACTGCTAATGCTTGCTATGCTGAGCCGATAATCGAATTCAGTAAGTTCGGCATTGATGGGGGAAATAAGTAGCTGTTTTGTGTTCCCGCCGCCATTTTTCCATGGCGTTGATGGGCAATCTTGATAGCGGATCAGTTGCGCTTGTTTATCTAAAGTCATTCCTTTGTCTCTGTATTTTACCCTGTGATTCAGTAATTATTTGCTTGCTCATCCTTGAGCCTTCTATTCGTTCCGTGAATGAGCTGAGTACATTTGAGCTTTAGAGGGTTACTGCACGATTTTATAATCGAATAGCTATGTTCCTCTCTTCAAAAAACACTCTGCTATTGTTTCTTTTTCAACACATAATTAGCAGCCAGATCGCCAGTAATTCTTTGGCCTTCAGTATCTAACATGATCAGCTGATTTTCACCGACCAGATACTGTGTACCATCTTCCAAGGTGATCTTTTGGCCTTTCTCATCCCACGCTGCTTTGCCCATCAGTTTAAAAATCTTCTCATCTTTACCCAAATAGACCGTTTCTTGAACAAAGCTATTATCAGATTGTAATGTGATCAGGGTTTGAATACCTTCGCAACTGGCGCAAGGCAACACACCTTCATAGCTGCCTGCCCAATCGAGTGAATTTTGGCTAGTATCACCAACAGGGACGGTTTTAGCGGCGTCTGTTTGAACTTGGGTCGTATCGACTGCGGTTTCTTCTTTTGTGGCTTCAGAGCATGCCGTGGTAAATAAGGCCAGAAGTGCGATGCAACATAGTGATTTGTTCATAGTGGCTCCAATAGAATTTCGAGGTGTTACGGGTTAAGTGCATTCATCATACCCGCCAAGGCTGGCTGAGCCTAACTTTGGCTATTTCTATTTTATAACAATAGCTTAAGTTGTAATCGCGTGTATTCCAAGTGGCGAGGATGTTAGTTATTAGCCTAAAGTCTGTAACCAATAAGATGAAAATTTATCCTTTGAAACTAGTCACTTTCGAGATTGAATCTATACTAAAGCTTAACTATTCATCGTATACGGTGGTTCTGTGGCGTTATTTAAGAAAAGTGCTGATGTTATCGAGGATAAATCCCATAAGCCTAAACATGGCATTTGGAAAGTTGCCATTATTGATGATGAGCCTGGGATCCATGAGGTGACTCGATTTGCTCTGAAAAATCTGACCTTAGATAATCGGGTATTACAGTTCTATTCCTGTTACAGCGCCGCTGAAGGTTTAGCGTTACTTCAAACCGAAACGGATATTGCATTGGCTTTTATTGATGTGGTCATGGAAACCGACCATGCTGGGTTAGAGCTCGTTCAAAAAATCCGTACTGAGTTAAATAATCACAGCACCCGCATCATTTTACGTACGGGTCAGCCGGGACAGGCGCCTGAAGATCAAGTGATTCGGGACTTTGATATCAATGATTACAAGGCCAAAACAGAGCTTACCGCGGCTCGGCTTAAGTCTTGTGTCTACACTTCACTGCGTTCCTATCGCGATATTAAAATCATCGAGCAAAGCCAGAAGGGGATGGAGAAAGTTATTGCCGCCTCCACCTCGGTACTTAAAAGTCATACATTACATAATTTTGGCAGTGCGGTGCTTGAACAGACTTTACAGTTACTCAATCTTGAAAGCTCAGCCCTTTATCTCACCAGCTATCATCAAGACCTTTACCTCGATACCCAAATGAATCTTCTGGCCGCCACGGGTGAGATGATCAGTTACTGTGAAGGTGGCAGCGTTGAGACGCTACCAGGGGATGTACGTGAGTATATTATCGAGGCTATCGCGCTAAAAACCTCGCTCGTTCGTGACAATATTTACGTTGGGTTTTATGAGCTAAGTGGTCATGTCACCAGTATTTTATATTTGCAGCACAACACTAAATTAACGGATTTTCAAGTCAGTATTCTTGAGCTATTTGCGGCCAATGTGAGCTTAACTTTCGAGAATTTGTCGGGCCGTGAAAATGTGCAGCAGACGCAAAGGGAGCTGATTTTAATCATAGGCGACGCCATTGAGCAGCGCAGTAAAGAGACCGGAGCCCATGTACGTCGGGTTGCGCGCATGACTGAAATGCTCGCGATTGCCATCGGCATGCACGCGGACTTTATCGAAACGATTCGATATGCTGCGCCGCTGCACGATGTGGGTAAAATAGGTATTCCTGAGAGTATTTTGCATAAGCCAGGCAAACTCGATGCCGAGGAATGGGCGATCATGCAAACCCATGCCGAGAAGGGCTATAACTTGCTCGCGGGATCAAATCGTATTATTGCCAAAATGGGTGCCCGAATTGCTTATACCCACCATGAGCGTTGGGATGGGCAAGGGTATCCCCGTGGAATTGCCAAGGAAGAAATCCCCATTGAAGGCCGACTCATGGCGATTGTCGATGTGATTGATGCGTTGCTTTCCAAGCGCAGTTATAAAGAGGCGTGGTCAGTCGATGCGGTACGAGAGTATATTTTGGCGCAATCGGGTAAGCAGTTTGACCCCGTATTGTGTGAAGCGAGTTTAAAACTGTTAGATGCGTTTGCCTCCCTACATATCCATATTCCGGACGAACCGCTATGACCCGAATGCTTGATCGAATCCTATTTGATGTCAGTAAGTCTCAGGTTATTGATGAGGGCGATCTCATTCAAGCATCACAACTTATTGTGAGTTCAATCTGTAAGGGATTACAGATCACGCGGGCGGGCATTTGGTTGTTTGGTCAAGATAATCAGACTATTGCTTGTTATTATTTACTCGACCACCAACAGCCGCAAGAAGCGTTAGTGCTCACTCGCGCGCAGTTTCCTCATTACTTCAGCTTACTCGACAATGAGCGCACCATTGTCGCTAATAAGGCGCAAACGGATCCTGCCACCAAAGAGTTTGTCGACACCTACCTGAAACCGAATCAGATCACCTCTATGCTGGATAGTCCCATTCGTCACCACGGCAAAATGGTGGGGATTATTTGTTCTGAGCATCAAGGTGAGGCGAGGGAATGGACGCGGGATGAAAAGGCGTTTGCTTCGGCACTGGCCGATCTCTTTGGTCGAGCCATGAGTGCCAAAGAGATCCTCGAATACCAACAACAGCTCAAACTCATTAATACCGATTTGGAGCATCAAGTTGAACTGCGAACAACCGAACTCGAGACGGCACTATCGACCTTAAAATCGACCCAAAAGCACTTAATTGAAAATGAAAAAATGGCCGCATTAGGCAGTTTAGTCGCCGGTGTTGCTCACGAGGTGAATACGCCACTGGGTATCGCGGTAACATCAGTGACCCATTGTTTGGATGAGTTATCGCTACTAAAAGGGTCATTCGAGAAAAACGATCTCGATGAAGATAAGTTTGTCAGTTTTATCAATACAATGCAGGATGGTTTATGTTTAATTGAGCGTAATCTATCCCGCGCCGCAGAACTGGTTCATAACTTTAAACGCACTGCCGCAGATCAATCGATATTGGAACGTGAGCGCTTTAATATAAAGAACTATATTTTCCAAATATTTAGTTCATTAAAGCCCTTAATGCGTAAGAAAAACATCACTTTAAAAGTCGAACTCGATGACAATATTTTCATTGATTCCTACCCCGGTGCGATCGCTCAGATTTTTACCAACTTAGTCGCTAACAGTTTTCGCCACGCTTTCCCCGATGATTTTGCTGGAGAGAAACAAATTGTCATTGTGGTTGAAAAGGAGGGTGCACAGATCAAGATGACTTATCAAGACAATGGCATCGGCATGTCCGATGAAGTGAAAGCCAAAGCATTCGAGCCATTTTTTACCACGGCGCGCCAAAGTGGTGGAACAGGTTTGGGGATGTCGATTATTTATAATCTGGTCACCCAAAAGCTCAATGGAAATGTTTCACTCTTCTCTGCGCCGAATCAGGGGTTACGTATTGAGATATTTATCCCAGAGCAGTAGCAAGTGCGAAGATTGGTAAGCACTAGGTTCAGCAAATGCGCTTGTCTTTATTGAATAGAGGATTGATTCATCTTACTGTTGCTGAATTGCTTTTAGTGCTTGGAATGTAAACGGCTATTGCGCTATTATTTTCGTTAATCGACTGACTCATCTGCTGTCATCCGTTCTTCCGGCTCGTCGTCTTTTATATGCTACAATCTGGACACTTCACCTAGCTTATCAATCTTAAATATTTCAATGAGAAAAGGCATTTTACTGGCGGGCGGTACTGGCTCGCGTCTTTATCCTATGACGCAGGTTGTCTGTAAGCAATTACTGCCCATTTACGATAAACCTATGATTTATTATCCACTTGTCACCCTGATGCAGGCTGATATTCGGGATATATTGATTATTTGCACTCCCCACGATTTACCGCTATTCCATGCATTACTCGGCGATGGCAGTCATTGGGGACTTAAGCTGCAATATGCCGAGCAAGCCTCTCCGAAGGGATTGGCGCAAGCGCTCATCATTGCTGAGCCATTTTTAGCGGGTGAAGCCTGTGCGCTTATTCTTGGGGATAATCTATTCTATGGTCAGCATTTAGCGGCAAATTTGCAACATGCTTGGCAAGCCCAAGCTGGGGCGACCGTTTTTGGTTACCATGTGGCGAATCCTAATGCTTACGGTGTCGTTGAGTTTGATGGTGCAGGTAAGGTGCTTTCTATTGAAGAAAAACCTCAACATCCACGCTCTCGTTACGCTATGCCTGGGTTGTACTTTTTTGACGGCCGCGCGGCCGCATTTGCAAAAACGGTTTTACCTTCGGCAAGGGGCGAGTTAGAGATTGTCGATGTTATCACTCGTTACTTAGCCTTGGGAGAATTGCGCGTCGATATTCTAGGGCGGGGGACAGCTTGGTTAGATACGGGCACGCCGGATGCGATGGCCGAGGCGACACAATTTGTTGCTGCCATTGAGAAACGACAAGGTCTAAAGATCAATTGCCCAGAAGAGACTGCATTTCGCAGCGGTTGGATCAATGCGCAGCAATTAGTTGAATTAGCTCAGCCTTTACTCAAAAGTGGTTATGGTGAGTATTTGCTCGGCTTACTCGATAAGCAGGTATTTGATGAAATGTAGCGCAACTGAGTTAGCCGAAGTGTTGGTGTTTGAACCGCAAGTCTTTGGGGATGAACGCGGTTTCTTTATGGAGACGTTTAGGCAATCCTATTTTGATGCCTGCTTTGCACAGCGGGGATTAGAGTCATGTGTGTTCGTGCAGGAGAATCACAGCCGTTCGCAACGTAATGTCCTGCGAGGCTTGCATTTTCAACGGCGTAAACCGCAGGGGAAATTAGTGCGGGTCTGTGCAGGGAGCATTTTTGATGTGGCCGTCGATATAAGGCCCGACTCGGCCACCTATGGGAAATGGGTTGGGCGAGTGCTATCAGCAGAGAATCATCTGCAAATGTGGATCCCACCGGGCTTTGCTCACGGTTTTTATGTTCTCAGTGATTATGCTGAGGTTATTTATCAATGTACCCAATACTATGATCCTGAAGATGAAAGCGTTGTCGCTTGGAACAGTGCTGAGTTTGCCATTGATTGGCCATTAATTACTGCACCGATTTTATCCACGCGAGATAGCATCGCCAGTTCACCATCATAAAGCCAATCACGGTTTGTATTAAAAGGAATGACAAGGCTGTGATATCGCCTAAAATGGCACTCGGTGTGCGGATTTCGGCAACCGATTGGGTCGAGGGTGGTTGGGATTTAGCCCAAAGCCTAGTGTTGGCAAAAGCATTAGAGAGCAGAGGTTGCGATTTTATTCATGTGAGTACTGGCGGGTTAAGTCCGCTGCAACAAATCCCTGTCGCTGAGCACTTTCAAGTGCCTTTTGCCGAAGCAATTAAAGCTGAGGTAAACATACCTGTGATTGCCGTGGGCTTAATTACAGATGCTAATAAAGCGGAAACTATTTTGGCTCAAGGGCAGGCCGATGCTATCGCGCTTGCTCGCACTATGCTCTATGACCCACATTGGCCTTGGCATGCCGCTGCAACATTAGGTGCAACTGTTAAAGCGCCGCCACAGTATTTACGTTCATCGCCCCATGGGATCAAGTCACCGATAGAGTAGAGTGCGTAACTTGCTATTTATCAGTGGCATTAAGTCCTCGATTTTTTAAACCGTTTTTATGGGTAGAAAACAAAACGGGCAAGAATTATCTTGCCCATTTTTAGTTTTAACTACGCACTCACTATTTCGCAGGTTCAACACTCGGTCTGGTATACCAAGGTGCTCGCGCATCTGTGACATCAAACAAGTTGTACTTACGTCCAAGCATTTGACCACCGTCACGGGTCAGTGGCATCCAAGACAAGAAAGCACGACTTTGAGTCGATTTTATGGTCATAAGATCGAATGGGATGGAAATATAGAAGCCCTTGGTAAAGCTGCCTTCGCCGTATTCTTCTGCTGATAAATTGGTTTTAGTCGCAAATGCACCGACAATAACACCGCTATCAAACTGTTTAGAGAAGTCAACCGTCACGCCTTTATCTTCGGTAAGATACTGCCCTGCGCTCACTCTAAGTAAAGTATTGGGGAACCACTCCGGCTGGTAATAAGCCGTTGCATGCCCAGTCACAACACCAGTTTGCACTCGATAAGCCCGATTTGTTAGAGGATCAAATTGGTTTTCGTCACTAAAGAAACCGAACATACTGTCGGGATCTCGTTGTTTCGCATAGTTAATATCAAAACCAAATGCCCATTGGCTATTGAGTGGGCGATAGAGAAATTCTGTCCCCACACCGCCATACATCATCTCTAAATAACCGCCATAGGCTTGGTAGGAAATGTTATCACTAAGATTATCCATCCATGTCAATTGGAGGTTATTAACCCTCACCGGGTTATCATGAACGTATTGGCGTATTAACGTTCTTACTCGTTTCAAGTCGGTACCGTCTGGTGGTACGTCATATAAAAACTTATCGTAGTTATCGTATAAGTTGAGATAAAGAGAACCGCCAAATTCGAAATTATCGGTAAACTTATAGTTTGCACTCCCAGTAACACCGATATTAAACATGTAGAAGCCTTCTGAGCCTCCGAAGGATTGCACCATAGTGGGAGCAACATCGAAGCCTAATTTATCCAGCCAATCTTTATCAGTACGCGTTACTAACTCACCTTGGGGTAAGCGTGCGACAGCAACTTGACTTGCATCAGTAACCTTAGCATTGAGGTAACCAAAGCTGGCTACTTGGGCAAATTTTTCTGCATCAATACGCGTTTCTGTAATCGGCTGGCTATAATGGGTCTCAATTAAGCGATACTCTTTGATTTGAGTCAGATCGCTATTATTGGCAAGTATAGTGGCAGCCCTTTGGTGGGCTTCATTTCGATCACGATATTTAGTTTGCTCTCCAACCACGGTAATACTGTCAAAGTCGAGGTAAATTTTAGCGTTGCTATAGCCTGAAATCGTTTGCAGATCCTGCGCAACCTTATTCCAGTCAATTGTTGTTTTTAACATTGCTTCTTTAGGCTGAACGATTAAAGGAGTGTCAGCTATTTCTTCTTTGATGTGTAGAGTGGTGTCAGCCGTCGCAATGATATTTTCTGAAGGGCTAACACTATCTAATGGAATATTGGCTGTTTGCACATGCGTTAATGGTGCCGCTGGTATTGGCTTATATTTAGCTGCAGCAGGATCGCGCTTTATCTGAGTTAAGGTATTGAAATTCGTTTGCAAACTAAAACCGAGCGTCCAAGTGTTACCACGTTCATAACTTAAATGCAGATCGCCCCAGTCACCAAATCGATACAGTAAACCATAGTTGAATTTGCTGTCCTGTGGCATAGCAATACCACCTTGAACAACAGGGAAGTCGGATTGATAATCGTTGCCGTCATATTCAAGCTTTAGACGCAACGGTTCCCATGGAGTTTGATACTCAACGCCACCATATAGTGCAGCACAGCCCTTAAACCAACGCTGATAATCAACAGTTCCCCCTTTACCGCCATAGGAAGTGTCACGATCGCAGTTATAGTTAAGATCTTTTTTATCTGAAGTTAGGTTACCGCTATTGCCGATATAGCCCCAACCTATGCCCAGAGTGAAGTCTAGTGGGCCAACCCGTTTAGTCGCTGCAATAAACTCGCCATCGAATAAGCCTGTTCCGCCAAAGTCGCGCACACCGAAAGATGTTTCTGGGAGCCAGTTTGTTTCTTCAAGCAACCGAACTTTAAAGTCAATACCTTTATCTGTGTATTTAGTGTTACCACTGAAACTGGGATCGCTGCTATAGAGTAAATCCTGTACCTGCGTATAACGAACAGTGGTCTCAAACCAAGGAAACAGTTGTACTGAGGCTGTGAAGTGCTGGTAGTCGTCGTTATAGCTAGTCGCAAAATTAAACTCGCCTTCAGGCGCCATTCGGCCTGTTGGCATTTGCATCAAACCAACACCACCAAAATCTGATTGCGAGGCTAACAGTGTTGGATAAGAAAACTCATCTGCAGTTACCTGGAGTAATGGTAATAATGCCAAAGACAGTGCAGATAATCGGCCTAAGGTATGGATTGTGTGGCTAGACTTTTTCATTACAGAGCCCGATTCCTGAGTAATTCAACAATGTTTTCATTCAGTTGAGTGTAGTCATCAAATAGATTTGAAAACTCAACGTAGAGACTTGCTCCAGGAGCAATATCTTGCTCTTGATGATTCCAATAAGCGATGGGTTGTTTTATCGCTTTGCCATCGGGTTGAATAATCCACACAAAACTTGTTTCAGCATTATCGAGTAACCCTGCTTGTTTGAGGTAATCTTTGCTAGTCTTTTGGCCTTGCCATGCCAAATCCCCTGTTTGAGCTACTGCACCAAGCACTGTAACAGTGCTTGGACGAGGCGGTAAGACTAATAGGAAACGACCATCAATTAGCGAATTGTATGAATCATTGATACGAATAAGGTCAATATCCAGAGGCTGCATTACGCGCTGCCCAAGTTGTAGACTGCGAATAAGTTGTGCGAGCTTAGCCAGTTTTGCGATGTAAGCACTGTCGTCTTTTACTTGGCCCATTTTAGCTAACTGGCTCAAGACTTGCTGACGTTTCGTTTCTAATGCGGCGGTATTTTGAATATCGAGTAATGCCGCACCTAACCAATAAATAGGAACAACCTCTTTATTCGTGGTTTTATTATATGCTGGGAGTTGCTGTAATCCGTCTTGTACTATTTGTTCTATTCGCACTGCTGTCGGGTAGTTTAGTTGAACCTGAGCATCCTGATTCGTAGATGTACTGATGAATAACTGGGTTTCAGCATGAACGGTTGCCGTTAGTGCTGAACTAAGTACAAGTGCCAATGGCGCGATGTAATATCTCATAATGGTTCCACTAAGATGCAAATGGCTTAAGTAAAGTTATATCGATAAAAGGCAGATTGGGTGCTATCTTCTGGCGGCTTTTAATGACGTGCCCATTATCTGGTTTTAACCAAAACTCATTTAAATATTGAATATTAAGACCTTCAACAGATACTAACTCGCTGTAATGCAATGCTTGAGTGGGAGTATCATTTATGAGTATCTTTTCCTCAGCGATAAAATCAAACTGTGAATTAAGTTTATACCCATAATGGTAGCCGGGTTGCCAGTCAAGCGTGCGAGTCCAAGTCTTAGGCGTGCTATTTAGATGCAGACCTAGGAGAATAGGATCGGGTTCTGAACTTTCAATAGCGGCTAAATTGCCTGTGAGCAGACTATGAGTTCTCACCAAACGCCCGTTCACAGTCACTAACATTGCTTTATCTGCAGAGAGCCATTTTAGCTCCATTGCTTCTGGCGCTGGTCTGACAGTGGTGAGGGTGTGTTTTGGTTCTGCTAAGGCTAAAACAACAAATGCTTGAGGTATATCTTCTATCTTGACATAGATGCTAGCGTAGGGATTGGCTTCTATTTGCTCGGTGGTGAGCTTAATATCGCTCTCTCCAATTAAAGCTAATTTAATCGTATCGTTGAGGGCGCTAATTCGTTGACTACAGCCGGCAATACCCATTAATGCAACTGAGGCTGTGAGTAAGAGTAGTTTTTTATTTATACGCATCCGAGTTGCTTATTCTCAATAGTAATAAATATCTAATGTAGAGATATCTGAGACTTATTTCAATAAATGAAGTGATTCTCACTTTCTCTAAACGAGCAAAAAAAACAACCGCCAATAGGCGGTTGTTTTATAGCTGCACCAGACGGATTAGTTGGTACCAGTAGTGTTGCTATTAGAAGTTGTAACTGGGTTACCATCAGAGCTGTTAGATATTACAACTGCGCCAGCAATTGCAGCAGCAGCAGCTACACTACCAGCAACAATAACACCAGTGCTAGTGCTTGCAGCAGTACCTGTACCTGCAGCTCCGCCGTCTGCTGCATTTGCAGCCATAGAGCTTAATGCTGTTATTGCAACGATAAGTGCTAGTGAAGTTTTTTTCATCGTGATTCCCTTTTAGAAAAAATTTAAGTGATTTTAGCTAATCTAGTAAAACATGATAGGGGATACTAGCTAAATGATCAATCTTAAATCCTAAAGACGATTCAGGCTTTCGATTGAAATTTTACTTAACTTTAGCTAAGCCCATTTATTTTAATGAGTTATTTATATTTGCTATGAACACGCCATAGAAACTTGCCATTATAAATCTGCTTTAGTCAATGAGTGCTGCATCATAGCTGTTAGCGATGAGGTTCTGCGCTATTTTCTGACTTTAAACCAAAAAACGCTTTAAGTTCGTCGATTTGCTCCATGGCATCTTTGTAGCCTAGGTCGATCAACGCGCTGGTGTAGGTTTTTTCGAATAATAGGTAGGACACGATACTCGAGTCGGATTGTCTATCAATACCAATAAAACCGAGTAAGGTTTTTACTGCCCATGGCATGTCATCGTAGAAGCGGGCGGCAATTTTGCTGAGGTCTTCGCTGGGCTTGATGACTAAGGTTTTAATTGGATGCAAGGCCAGCTTGTTACGGCTTGACTCGGGAATGAGGCTTAAGGTGTTATTGATCCTTTCGAGCCGCTCAAGGTCGCTGTTTAAAGTGTCGGAAAAGATCGTATCGAGTAGATGGCCCGCTATGGATGCGGTTTTAGGGTGATACTCCAGTTCCATTGGGAAGTGTTTGTGAGGACTCTCTAAGTTAATAACTAAGAGTTTTTCGGCGCCTAAATGGATAGGACTTGAGAGCGGAGCCAGTTGGTGGACCGAGCCATCGCCATAATAGGCTTGGTTGAGTTTAATCGAGGGGAACACCATAGGGATGGCCGAACTGGCGAGTAGGTGTTCAGTGTTGAGCATCATACGTTCGCCGCTGCGTCTAGCGCGGGTCCAGTTTTCGATATCCCGTGATGCTTGGAAAAAACTTACTGAGCGTGAGTTGTTGTAGCAAGAGGCATCGACGCTGAGTGCGGTGAGTGCGCCGCTGCGAATATTACGGTCGATACGTTTAAAATCGATTAATTCATTGAGCAGTTTTCGGAGTGGATCGTTATCGAGCAGACTGCCTGCATCGGTATTAACCTTATCATCCTGCATGCCTTTGAGTGCCATTTTACCTAGGTGGCCAAGCACGCCCGTGATGGATGCGCGATACACTTTGCGAGTTTCAAAATGGCGCCACACCCATTCGAGCTTTTTGACGCCAAGATGAAAACAGGAAGCATGGGTGGCAATGGAAGTGCCATTAATGGCACCTGCCGAGGTGCCACAAATGATTTTAAAGGGAATGCCATGATTACGCGGATAAAGCTGAACCAGTGCTTTTAGCACGCCGACTTGATAGGCGGCTCTTGCGCCGCCGCCACCTAAGACTAATGCAGTTGATGTAGGCAATCTTCAGACTCAATTTATTGTTTTAATAGTTTTATTAAAGCAACGCCCCCCTATAAAAAGCAAGTCGGTAGACTCAATTAGTTGCAAATTTCGATTTATAGTTTATTCGATTGCTGCAATATTTCGCTTTAGACAATTAATCCGCTGTAATCTTGATAGTTTGGCTGAGGCCAAAACAATGCTCTGCTGTTGGAAACTCAGCGGTTCTTACTTCTCTGGCGTATTCGGCGCAGGCGTGAGTGATTAAGGAGCTTAGGTCGATATAGCGTTTGGCAAATTTAGGCGTGTAGTCAGAAAATAAGCCTAAAATATCCTCAGTCACGAGCACTTGACCATCGCAGGCGGGTGAGGCGCCAATGCCGATTACGGGGATTGAGACTTCTGCCGTTACTGTGCGCGCCGCGAGTTCGGACGTTCCTTCAATCAGTATGCTAAAAGCGCCAGCCTGCTCAAAGTCTTTCGCTAAACGAACGAGCGCTTCGATGGCGGCAGCATCCCTTGCTTGGGTTTTAAATCCACCCAATTGATTGACGTGTTGCGGCATCAATCCTATGTGTGGCATCACAGGGATCCCTCGCTGGGTTAAAAAACGAGTGGTGTCTAGCATCTCTGTGCCACCCTCGAGTTTTACCGCCTGCGCGCCAGTACGTATCAATACTTGGCTGGCATGTCTAAAGGCTTGCTGAGGCGATTCTTGATAACTCCCAAAGGGCATATCGATAATCACGCAGGCATGTGCTGCGCCGCGAGTGACAGCAAGACCATGGTTAATCATCATTTCTAAGGTAACCCCTAGCGTAGAGTCTTGCCCATAAACCACCATACCGACGGAGTCGCCGACGATAATCATATCCACATGGGGATCGATAAGTTCCGCCATCGGTTTTTCATAGGCGGTGAGGGCAACTATGGGAGTTTTACCTTTCATTTTTTGTAAGGTGACGGGTGTAACACGGTTTTTATTCATGTGGATGCTCATGTCATCTCCAATTTGTTAAATCTGAGAGGGCATGTTAGCGCTTGCCGCTTTGGCGTTAGCTCGATAGATTGACTTAATGTCTAGATAAAAAGACACTTCTACACAGATAAGTGCTTTTATACAAAGAGGCGCTTCTATACGGAAGAGGCTCGATAATACGAAAAGAAGCTTCGATATAAAAATCACCTTGGGCGATCATACCTTGAATCAAGTAACCGACACTCCTTTATCCCAGCAGCACATCACTCAGCACACTCAGGTGGCGCCATCACGTTTAGCCGCCGCAGGGCTAAGCGCATCCATCATGTTACTTAAGCGAACACTCAAGCCGTTTGAACATGTGCAGCGCCATCGTCATTCTTGGGGACAGGTCATTTATGCCAGCCAAGGCGTGTTGAGTGTGATTACGCCTGCGGGGCGTTACATAGTGCCGCCTGAACAAGCGGTGTGGGTGCCTCCCTTTGTCGATCATGAGGTTATCGCGCTAAGTCAGGTGCAATTGAGCAGTCTGTATTTGGATGAAACCCAGATCGGCGGGTTTCCACCCGACTGTACTTGTTTGAGTGTGAAGCCTGTTTTGCAGTTGTTACTGCAAGAGGCTAATGACTTGGTGAAGAGTGAGGCAGGGCTGATTGACCCCGATTTTAAGGATAGCGTCATGCGGCTCTTGATGGTGATCCGTGATTTTATGGTGCTCGCACCTAAGGTCGCCTTGGATTTACCTTATCCTAAGGATAAAAAATTACTGCGCATTACCGAGGCTTTGCTTGCGGATCCGAGCGAGCAAAGCACTTTGGTGGATTGGCAGCGGGAGGTCGGCGCCTCGGCCCGCACGTTAGCGAGATTATTTAAACAGCAAACTGGGCTAAGTTATAGCCAATGGTTGCAAAGGCTTAGGTTGCAGGTGGCTATTCAAATGCTCAGCCGAGGTGAATCTGTGCTCACTACAGCGTTATCTTTAGGTTATGCCTCGGGTTCAGCCTTTGGTTATATGTTTAGGCAGTTGATGGGCGTCGCTCCGAGTCAGTACCTGTTAGCGCAAAATACCTTGCCAAAAATACAGTGCCAAGAATACAAAGATAAACAGCCACAGATAAAAGTCATGTCGTGAGTGATCGACGAAGGTCAATAAAAGTCCAATAAAAAGCCAATAAAAAAAAGCACTTAAGCTGGGCTTAAGTGCGTTTCGTTTTTGATCGTTAAGCTTTTCTATATTTCGCGTTGAGGCTTAGCCTTTCACTGCGTTTTTCAGGAAGTCGAGCAGTTGATCAAATGGAATATCTTGCTTTTCACCAGTGCGGCGGTTTTTGTATTCAAATACGCCTGCATCGATATTGCGATCGCCAATCACCACTGTGTGTGGGATACCAATCAGTTCCATATCGGCGAACATTACGCCTGGACGTTCTTTACGATCGTCCAGTAATACGTCAATACCCGCTTCGTTTAAGTCTTTGTATAACTGCTCGGCGATATCGGTTACGCGGTGCGACTTGTGCATGTTCATTGGCAGAATGCCCACGCTAAATGGCGCAATCGCTTCTGGCCAAATGATGCCACGGTCATCGAAGTTTTGCTCGATGGCTGCGGCCACAATACGGCTTACGCCGACGCCGTAACAACCCATAAATAACACCTGTGACTTGCCGTTTTCGTCAAGTACAGTCGCGTTCATCGATTTAGAGTAGTTAGTACCCAGTTGGAAAATATGACCCACTTCGATACCGCGCGCCATCGCATACGTGCCTGAACCATCTGGTGTTGGCTCGCCTTCGACTACGTTACGGATATCTGCAACTTGTGCTAATGGCAGATCGCGTTCCCAGTTGATACCAAAATAATGTTTGTCATCCACATTCGCACCAGCAGCAAAATCGTTCATGACGCTAACGCTGTGGTCGATAACGATAGGGATGTTAAGACCGATAGGGCCAAGTGAACCAGGACCTGCGCCAATGGCGTCACGGATCAGCGCTTCTGGCGCCATTTCTACTGGTGATGCCACTAAGTCTAACTTGTCGGCTTTGACTTCATTGAGTTCATGGTCACCACGAACAATCAGTGCCACTAACGGCGTCGCTTCTGATGCGCCGACGACGATCAAGGTTTTGACGGTTTTAGTGATATCCAGATCAAACTGCTCAACCAATTCAGCAATGGTCTTCGCATTTGGGGTATCGACTAAACGCAATTCTTCAGTGGCTGCGCCGCGAGGCTCAGTGGGCACTGGTGATTCAGCTTTCTCGATGTTAGCCGCGTAATCGCTACCCGTTGAGTAAGCAATTAAATCTTCACCGCTTTGCGCCAGAACGTGGAACTCGTGTGACATGCTGCCACCGATAGAACCTGTGTCAGCTAATACTGGACGGAAGGCTAAACCCATGCGCGTCAGAATGTTGCTATAGGCGTTGTACATGGCCTCATAGGTTTCATTCATAGTATCGACGTCAAGGTGGAAAGAGTAGGCGTCTTTCATCAAGAATTCGCGTGAGCGCATCATGCCAAAACGTGGGCGAACTTCGTCACGGAATTTGGTTTGGATTTGGTAAAGGTTCAGCGGTAACTGCTTGTATGAGCTGACTTCTTTACGAATGAGATCGGTGATCACTTCTTCGTGGGTTGGGCCCAGTACGAAGTCGCGATTGTGGCGATCTTTAAAGCGCAGCAGCTCGGGACCAAACTTTTCCCAACGACCTGTTTCTACCCACAAGTCTGCCGGTTGCACCATAGGCATTAGAATTTCAATTGCACCGGCTTTGTTCATTTCTTCACGAACAATGGCTTCGACTTTACGCAGTACGCGTAAGCCCGTGGGGAGATAGCTATAAAGGCCCGACGCATTACGACGGATCATGCCCGCACGTAACATTAATTGATGACTAATGACTTCTGCGTTGGCAGGAGTTTCTTTCTGTGTTGATAGCAGGTACTTGCTGACGCGCATTACCGATGTCCAAATTTGAGTTGAATGGTCGCCATTTTATCACCTGCTTTGATGATGTCACCTACGTATTTAGGTTAAATTCAACTAGCTGGGAGACAAATAGCATTTTTGAGAAGATTACAGAGGCAAAGGAAAGCGATTTAAGATGCGATTTGTGCTGGCCGATTTAGCTTTTATCACGCCTATCGCCAATCACTTTGGCAGGGTTGCCAGCCACTATCGCCCAGTCGGGCACATCTTTAGTCACTATGCTGCCCATACCCACTACAGCGTGATCGCCAATGGTCACACCATCGACTATGCCGGCCTGAGCGCCAATCCACACATCTTTACCTATAACAATGCCTTTGGAGTTGGCAGCTTGTTGATAGATGGGCGTATCTGGCGCCATGCCATGGTTGAAGGCATAAATAGTGACATTATTGGCGATGCGAGTCTGGCTGCCAATCTGAATACCGACCCTGCCACCATCGAAGGAGCAACCATGATTAATCGCGACTTCATCCCCTAGTGTGATGGGCCCGTGTAAAAAACAGTCGGCGGCGATCATGCAGCGATTACCCATGCGGATATCGCGATTGGGTTCGGCAAATAATTGCGCTTCGGGGGCGATAAAACAATGCTCGCCGATGTTTACTGTTTCGAGGGAACAAAGTCTTGCTTGAATATCATCCTGCCAAGGTTTTGCCCAGACTAAATGTTTCTCTTTTAAAGAGAAATACAGCCACGGCATCCAAGAGAGCCGCTTTTTATGCTGGCTTTGATAATCAGGCAAAGATGCTGGTTCTGAGCTAGGCGTAGACATTTAGCCACATTTCCCCGGTTTGAGTTCCAGTACCAAGATGTATTCTTGGTCATTATCATCGACTGCCATTTGCCAAAATACATCTAAATCATAGAGGGCGACTTGATATAACTTAGGATCATCCTTGGCTTTTTTATAGGCGGGGCGCGGATCTTGACCCAAGACTCCGCGGATAAGTACGGCTAAATCTGTGTAGGTTTCCTGCTGTGCATAACGCTCAATTTGTGCCTTGGCATTATCGGAATACACCACTGAAATCAGTTTTGGGGCGTCTTGAGCAATGCCGCCGACTGCATCGGTAATCGAATCCGAGAAAGGAATGTAAGGCTTAATATCGATAATGGGCGTGCCATCGACCAGATCCATACCGGAAATCTCAAGGCACACTTTGCCCTTGCGTTGTACTACGCCGTGCAGTTTCACCACTGACTGACCTATGCCATTAGGGCGAAAAGTGGAGCGAGTGGCGAATACGCCGAGTTTTTCATTGCCGCCTAATCGCGGCGGCCTGACTGTGGTTTTCCAACCTTGGGCAAGATTTTCATGGAAGCAAAACAGCAACCAGAGATGGGAATATTGCTCTATGCCACGCACCGCATCGATATGATTGACATGGGGTTCGAGTTCGACATAGCCGCGAGCCTCAACGAGTCCGGGTTGTCTTGGAATGCCAAACTTTTGTTTATAGGGGGTGCGGCATGTCGCTACTGCGACAATTTGGTTGGTAAATGTCATGCAAAAAATTACCTAAAAGGGTAAGTATCATAACCGCCTAAGTTCATCATTCTAAGCTCATCATTAAGGCCCATCTTTGAGCGCTAATTATGCAGCGTTAGCCATGAATCCTTGCTCATGGAACATCAGCCATTAAGCGGTTGATACGGGCAATCTTAGATCATCGAATCGCGAGCAGTGTGTTGCTCGCGTGGGATTTACTCTGCGGTAGCTGTTTTAACTGCTTGGCCGACGCACAGGGCGCGGCTGATACAACCTTGGGCGGCTTCATCTAACATCACACATTGTTTGATGATAATGCCGTTAGCGCCTTTATCTGCAGCGTTACGGCGGGCTTCCGTTCTGGCATCGGCTAATGACGCAGGTACGCTGTTGACATCGGCCTGACAGGATTCCCCTTGGACCAAACCTTTTAATTCATAATGACCTTTTGGCAAGGTATCGCCTTCATAGAGGGTGACATCGGATGCCTTGAAATAGTCATTGATCGCCTCACCGTCCAAATTACTGTTAAAACTGTAGTCGCTTGCACAGGCACTGAGCAGTAGCACTAATGCACTTGAGAGGATAATTTTCATGGTTTGACCTGAGATTGAGGAGAAAACTGCGCAGCCTTGGTAGGCTGCGCCGATGCGATATTATTATCTGAGTAAATTCTACCGCTTAAGGTACTTTTGATAAAGCTGCTGATGGCGATTATTCAGATCTATCTGCCGTCCTTCAATCCAGATAGCCTCAATCTTATTGGTCATAGGGTCGAGAATGTCCCCCTCGGACAATACAACACTGCCTTGGTATCCCACGGCAATCGCCCCTAAATCCTCGACATCTAACAGTTTTGCGGCATCTAAGGTGATCGACTTAAGCGCTTGCTCAGGCGTTAAACCATAGGCGGCGCTATAACCTGCTGCATAGGGTAAGTTACGGCTATTCCAGTCCGATGAGAACCCAAGGGCGAAGGGAATCCCTGCATTAGCAAGCAAGGAGGGGATTTTAAAGGGCAAATCTACTGGTTCATCTTTACGCTTAGGCAGACTCAAGGTATGAGGATAAATGACCCCAGCTTTAACTTCCCTCAGGCTTGAGGCCAAACGCCATGCATCGTATCCGCCGACAATTACCAATTTGAATTGGTATTTTTTTGTCAGGGCAATCACTTGCTCAATTTGACCAACACTGTCGGCATGGGCAAACAGTGTCGCTTTACCTTGGTATAGCGGCAACATGGCCTGCCAGCGCAGGTTGTTGGTTGCAGACTGTGGATCTTCATTCTTGTTGTCTTTACCGCTGGCCATATCACTTAAGAAATAGCGATAGCCATCCTCAAAGGCGATATTGAGCTGGTCGATTTCTTGCTGATTTTTCTCGATGGCTTTGGCTTTCTTTTTTTCATCTTCTGGCATGCGTTTAATTTGCGGCCAGTAGACATGGAACTGTCCTGCACTGGGTGTCAGTGCATCCTCTATCGTCCACGCATCGAGATCCACTAGCACCGATTGGCCAGCAATACCATCGCCGCTCGGGACGATTTGCGCGTGGGTAATGCCGTTGAACCGTATGGTCGGAATGAGCTCCGAATCCGCATTGTAAGCTGTGGCTGTGCTGATCTGCGGGTTGATATAACCCACCTCGGCGTTATCAACCGTGGGGCGGCTCATTTCAATTTCAACTAAGCCTAAACTGGTATCTAGGGCGATTAAGCCCGGATACAAGTGTTTACCGCTGGCATCGACGACTTGAGTGTCACTGGTTTCTGCGGTTGCACTGTTGGTTTGGCTGGTCAGTTGAGGTCCAACGGCCGTGATCTTGCCATTTTCAATCAAGACATCAGTGTTGCTGAGCACGCCTTGACTGACTGTGTGCACTGTGGCGTTTTTAATCAGTACGCTGCGGCTTTGTTTAGGTGTAGGCACGATATCGCTGGCCATAGCTGGGGCCAGCGTGGTGCAAATCGCGCCCAGTAGCGCCGCAAACAAAACGGGTTTAGATGAATGTTGCATTATTTGGCTCCCTCATGAGTGTGGCCCCATGCCTGATAGTGGGTGTCGCAGTGCCACTGTGGCTCGTTTAGTGGCGTGACTTTTTCACCCGCTTTGGCTTGATCATCACTGCTGAGAATTTTTTGGATAAGTGCGGCGCGCTCGTTGACTACGGCGAGCTGGGCGGCTTGGTCTTGATCGCGGTCAAAGTAGCGTTTTCCTTCAACCCATGCCTGCGTCACTTTGGCATAAATCGACAGTGGCTCTGCGTTCCACAGCACGACATCGGCCATTTTTCCTGGGGTGAGTGAACCCACAAATTCATCGACTCTTAATTGTTTGGCTGGATTGATAGTGACCATGTTCCAAGCATCTTCCTTCGACATATTGCAATACATCATAGATTTAGCCGCTTCTTGGTTGAGTCTGCGCTGCATTTCATAGTCGTCTGAGTTTATGCTGGTGGTCACGCCTTTGTTTTGCATCAAACACGCATTTTGTGGAATCGCGTCGTACACCTCAAACTTATAGGCCCACCAATCGGCAAAGGTCGAAGCGCCAGCGCCATGGGCGGCCAGTTCACTCGCCACTTTGTAACCTTCGAGCACATGGGTAAAGGTTTGCACTTTAAAGTGATAAGCCTCAGCTAAGCGGATAAACATCAGGATTTCTGACTGCACATAGGAGTGAATGTGCACATCACGCTGCTGATTTAATACTTCGGCCACTGCTTGCAGACGGTAACTTGGGCGCGGTGCAACGGTTTTTTTCTTATCGCTGGAGCGCAGGTCATCATAGGCTTTTAACGCATTTTCATAGGCGATGGCGGCATCGAAGGTCTCTTCAAATAAGGCTTTGACTCCCATACGCGTTTGCGGGAAGCGTTGCACAAATTTCTCGCCCCAATTACTCTGTTTGACGTTTTCACCTAAAGCAAACTTGATACTGGCGGGCGCGTTAGCAAATTTAAGTTGCTCGGCCGTTTCGCCCCATTTCATTTTGATCAGTTGCGATTGGCCGCCAATAGGATTGGCGCTGCCGTGGAGTAATTGCGCGCTGGTGACGCCACCCGCTAAGGCCCGATAGAGTGAAATATCGTCGGGATTAATAATATCGCCAATGCGTACCTCAGAGGTCACAGCATCCGTGCCTTCGTTGGTGCCACCATTAATGGCGATATGCGAGTGTTCATCAATAATGCCCGCGGTAAGATGTTTACCTGTTGCATCGAGGACTTGATAACCAGAAGGCGTACTGAGTTGCTGGCCAATTTTTTCGATGCGGCCATTGGCCATCAAGAGATCTGCATGTTCGAGAATGCCTTGCTTATCCGAGGTCCACAGGGTGGCATTTTTGATGTGCAGCTTCTCGATCTTAGGTGCTTCGCTTAGTCCATAAGCAACGTTAGGGAAGGTGAGGTGACTCACTAGGCTCGCGTTGGCTTTATCCTTGGGCGCTTGATGGTCATCTTGAGTGGCATTATCAACCGCTGCAGTTTGCGCTATCGCAATACCAGCAACATTTGTGGTGCGACTCTTGGCATCGACCATACGACCTTGAATGCCGTCATCGGCCATCCACAGCGTAAAGCGGCTAAGACCATTGATGCCCGCGGCGCTCAAATCGGCAGTAAAGCTTAATCGACCGTCGTCATCTAATTTAAGTTGGGTGAGCGCGATACTTTGCTCGCCACTGCTTAAGCTGCCTTGGATTTTGGGTTTATCACCTTTGCTCGCATCTTGCAGCGATAAATCCAGTGTGAGGTTATTGAGGCTTAATTGGTAATCCCCCAGTAATCTTGCTTGGGGCAGTGAGCGAAGACTTTGCTGCTGACCTTGCAACCAAACACTGTAGATCTGGCCATCTTTAAAGATATTGCCCTTAGTGACTACAAAGTCTGCCATGTAACCGGGTGCGAGTTTGCCGGTAAAATCTGCGGTGCCTGTCATCTCGGCGGCTTGGGTGGTCAGTGCAGCTAAGGCTTGCTCTTCAGTTAAACCTTGAGTAATGGCTTGGCGCAGGCGCGGCCAAAAAGCATCTGTCTTAATGCCAAATTGCGTTAGTGCGAAGGGAATACCCGCTTTGGCAACTTCTGCTGGATTGGTTGGCGCACGTTCCCACTGTCTTAAATCCGCCAGGGATACTTCGCGATCGGCATTATCTGTCTCGACATCGGGCGCCTGTGGATAGTTTAAAGGCAAGATTAACGGGTAGTTCAGCGCCTTTAACTCATTGATGCGCGAGTATTCTTGACCATTACCGAGCAGGTTGGCTGGCAGTTTATGTTCTTTGAGTAAATGGGCGGCACGCAATTGATCATTGAGATTTTTGGTTTCAAAGATAATTTGCTTATCGGCTAAATTATCTAAGCGCTCAAAGGCGATATTAAATTCGACTTGATTGTTTATTGCGCCATTGGCCGATTTGTTTTTATTTTGGTTATACCAATTGGCGTCGGCAAAGGTTTGTCTAATAAGCGCAATACTGCCCATTAATGATGAGGGATAATCTTGTTCAGATGAGCCTTTATCAAATGCCATAAAAGGTTGACTACGGGCGCGATAAATCACTTCGTTGGCGGTTTTGTCTGCTAATGACAGACTGACAGCCGTCCCTCGGAAGATTCCGTCGAGTTTGCTACTTTGCACACTCGTAAAGCCATTATTGATCCACTCTTTCGCGCGTTCTTTATTGGGATAAACGTAATTAAACCATTCTTTTTCAGAATGAATTGCGCCATTGTCTGCATTGCCGCCGATACGTTTAATATCGTAGACAGGACGAGTGAGCCCAAGTTTTGGATATTCGAACTCAATCCCATAATCGGTGAAAGGATCGATAAATCCAGGGTAAATAGTATAATCACTCAAATCGATTTTAAATGCGCCAGCTGGAATGTCACCGTGCTCAATAATGGCTTTAATTCGATTATTTTCAACCAATAAAGTGGCATCGCTTAAACGCTTACCCGGCGCAATCATTAATTCAGCATGGGTAAAAGCCGTGAGTTTATTGGAGGTTGTCCCTGTATTGATTTGGGCATATGTGGTCTGTGAGACTAAGCTAGCGATCATGCTGCAGCTTATAATTATCTTATTGTTTATCTGCATTATTTTATTCAATCGAGTGAGGGTGAATAAAGAGTAACTGAAAGCAGATGTAAATACTAAGGTTGAATTGTAACGCAATTTGAGCGGGAATGAGGCGTGGGATTAACGCTTGTTGTTTTAGATTGCAGTCAATAATGGATATAAAAAAGCCCGCAATGAATGCGAGCTTTTATGCAAATAGGTGTTGGTTACTCGAACCGCCGCACCGAATTGGATTAGATTAAGAAATCTTCCATAGAACGACCTTTGTTGATCTCGTTCTTAAATACGGTGGGCATACGGCCTTGGCCAGTCCACTGAACCATTTCACCGTCAACTTCGATTTGGTATTTAGCTGGACGAGGAGCGCGTTTTTTCGCGGTTGCTTTAACAGCTACGCCACCTAAGTCATCAATGGATAAACCAACGGCTTCCATTTGTTGACGGATTTCTTCAATCTTAGCATTACGAGCTGCCATGGCTTGTTCTTCTTCCTCAGCCATAGACTCGCGTTCTACTAAAATTTTATCTAATTTGTCGGCTAAATCACGTAACTCTTCAACGCTAAGTTCTTTAACTGCTGCTTTAAAACGACGGCCGTGAGTTAATATCTCTAAAAATTCGCTCATATCTATTTTCGTCCCACTCTAATTTTTAATACAGGATAATGGTGAACAACACCTAAATGATAGAAACTAATATAGCTCGAATCAAATAAAATTATGCGTTTTAAGTAAATTAAATATTATTTATATTTTGAACTTTTCTTATTTACTCAAATAAGTGTCCAAAAAAGTAGCCGTTGCGCGGATTAAAAAATGCAAACAGGCGTTTGACTTTGGTTGACGTTAACGTTAACAGGACGTAAAGTTGCTCTATCCTGCATTGGTATTAACCAATGTTTTGTCCATGTACATGAAAGTGTAGGAAGGAAACCCTATGAAAGTATTGGTGCCCGTTAAGCGCGTTGTTGATGCCAATGTGAAGGTCAGGGTCAAAGCTGACAATACAAGTGTTGACACTGCAAACCTAAAAATGGCGTTGAACCCTTTTTGTGAAATCGCAGTAGAAGAAGCGGTTCGTTTAAAAGAAGCGGGTAGCGCTACTGAAGTGGTTGTTGTCAGTATTGGTAATAAAGCCGTGCAAGAACAATTACGTACCGCGCTCGCATTAGGCGCAGACCGTGCGATTCATATCGATACTGAAGAAGAACTGGTGCCAGTATCTATCGCCAAATTGCTCAAAGCGGTACAAGACAAAGAACAAGCTGAACTGGTGATTTTTGGTAAGCAATCTATCGATGGCGATAACAATCAAACCGGCCAAATGTTCGCAGCGCTGATGGATATGCCACAGGCGACCTTTGCTTCTGAAATCAAATTGGAAGGCCAATCTGTGCAAGTCGCTCGCGAAGTTGACGGTGGTATGCAAACCTTACTTATGCCGCTGCCTGCAGTCGTGACTGCCGATCTACGTTTGAACGAACCTCGTTATGCTTCACTGCCTAACATTATGAAAGCCAAGCGTAAGCCATTAGAAGTCTTTACTGTCGCTGACTTGGGCGTGACGTTAAAGAGTCACCAAACGGTTGTGAAGGTCACTCCGCCAGCAGAGCGTAAAGCAGGCATCATGGTAGCGTCGGTAGCTGAGCTAGTTGAAAAGTTAAAAAATGAAGCGAAGGTGATCTAAATGGCCATTTTAGTATTAGCTGAACATGATAATGCCGCACTGAAACTCGATACGGCAAAAATCGTCACTGCCGCCCGCGCCATTGGCGATGAAGTGCATGTACTGGTTGCGGGTCACCAATGTGGCGAGGTTGTCCAAGCTGCACAAGCACTACAAGGCGTTAGCCAAGTGCTCGTTGCCGATGCCAGCGTGTATGAAGCGCATTTAGCGGAAAATTTTGCCAAATTGCTGGTGGACTTAGCGCCAAACTATGGCCACATTCTGGCTTCTGCTTCGAGCTTAGGTAAGGACACGCTTCCGCGTGTGGCAGCATTATTAGATGTTGCGCAAATCTCTGAAGTCATTACCGTCGTCAGTGCGGACACTTTTGTGCGCCCTGTGTATGCGGGTAACGCCTTAGCGACAGTGCAAAGCCATGATGCCATCAAAGTGATGACAGTGCGCGCCAGTGCTTTTGATGCTGCGCCAGAAGGTAACAGCGCGGCTGTGACGACACTCGATAAAGTGTTTGAAGCGAGAACTCAGTTTGTGTCTCAATCCCTGACGGTATCAGCCCGTCCAGAATTAGGTAATGCTGGCATTATCGTTTCTGGCGGCCGTGGTATGGGCAGTGGTGAAAACTTCGGCATGTTAGAGCAGCTTGCTGACAAGCTCGGTGCTGCGGTTGGCGCATCACGCGCGGCAGTTGATGCTGGCTTTGTGCCTAACGATTTACAAGTCGGTCAAACTGGTAAGATTGTTGCTCCTAACCTCTATATTGCCGTGGGGATTTCTGGCGCGATTCAACATTTAGCGGGCATGAAAGACGCGAAAGTCATCGTTGCTATTAACAAAGACGCGGAAGCGCCTATTTTCCAAGTTGCCGATTATGGCTTAGTTGCCGATTTATTTGAGGCGGTTCCTGAGCTGATCACAAGTCTCGGTTGATTTAAAGTGTGATCTAGGTCACATTAAGTGGCTTTGCGCTAGCATCTGCTAAGCCGCTTATGTTTTTATGTGCCTCACGCCCGCGTACGGGCGTTCTTAGAAGTAGAGGCGCGCCAAATATTAGTAGTGATCAGTAGGGTGATTCCGTTGATCGATTGCGAAAGGATTTGGTGCCGAAGTGGTTCGATTTATCACGATCAACTGCTGGGGTTGTACCTAATAGGTGCAACACTGCCATAGTATTTTCCGATACGGATATTGGAAATAGTTACTATGGAGCGCTACTGATAGGACAGGTGACCTTGGGTATCTATTGCCTTTCCCCACCAGTTCAGTCGCCCTCCATTCGTATTTAACGAAGATAATAATCAATGACTGTTATGAATTATGCCGATTCGGCACTTTCCTTGCTGCCGCCTGCGGTGGCTATTGTGTTGGCGATCTTAACTCGCCGTGTACTGCTTTCTTTGGGGTTAGGTATTTTAATTGGTGCTTTATTGCTCAATCAATTTTCACCTGTAGCGACGGGTGAATTTGTATTTAATGGTGTTAAAGGACTTTTTTGGACGGGCGAAGGCCTTAATTCGTGGAACTTATATATTCTCGGTTTCTTAATTGTACTGGGAATGATCACAGCGTTAATTACCGTAAGTGGCAGCGCGCGGGCTTTTGCCGATTGGGCTCGTTTACATATACGTAATAAACGTGACGCTAAATTATTAACTATGTTTTTAGGGTGTGTGGTTTTTATTGACGACTATTTCAATAGCTTAGTCGTAGGTTCGGTTGCTAGACCTGTTACCGACCGTTATTATATTTCCCGCGCTAAGTTAGCTTATTTATTGGATTCGACTGCGGCACCTGTGTGCGTTATTTCTCCAGTATCAAGTTGGGGCGCGTATATTATTGCACTTATTGGTGGAATATTAACGGCCCATGGTTTTGCAGATACGGGCCATTTGAGTATTTTTATTCAAATGATCCCAATGAACTTCTACGCAATCTTCTCCTTGTTGTTATTACTTTTCGTTGTCTTTATGGGATTAGATGTTGGGCCAATGCGCGAGCATGAACTCAATGCCCAACGTGGTAATTTATACGATGAGTCAAAGGGATTACCGCCTGGAGCCAATGCGGATTTACCTGAAGCCGAAACCGGTAAAATCTTAGGTTTATTCCTGCCGATTACAGTGTTGGTATTTGCGACCCTGTATTTTATGATCAACAGTGGCGCTCAAGTACTTGCCACTGAAGGGATTGAATTTAATATTATTTCAGCGTTTGAGAAAACCGATGTCAGTTCATCCCTTTTCTTTGGTGCATTAATCGGTTTAGCGATTTCGTTGATATTGAATTTAGTCCAAGGCGTTGAGAAATCAATGATAGTCAAAGGCATAGTGCAGGGCGCTCGCTCTATGCTGCCAGCGATTTATATCCTGTTATTTGCTTGGACTATCGCAGGCGTGATTGGCCAGCTCGAAACCGGCAAGTTTATGGCGAGTCTCGCGACGGGCAATATTCCGTTCGCCTTTTTGCCAGCCCTAATGTTTGTGTTAGCGGGTATTACTGCGTTCTCAACCGGTACTAGCTGGGGCACGTTCGGTATCATGTTGCCGATTGCTGCGGATATGGCGATGGGAAGTCACACTGGCATGATGTTGCCTATGCTTGCTTCTGTGCTGGCGGGCGCGGTATTTGGCGATCACTGTTCACCGATTTCCGATACTACGATTTTGTCGTCTACGGGCGCGAGTTGTCACCATATCGACCATGTCGTCACTCAGCTACCGTATGCATTGATTGCGGCGTTTATTAGCTTAACGGGTTATGTCGTACTTGGATTTACTGAGTCAGTTGTGGCTGGTTTAGTGGCCTGTAGTGTGGTGTTTGTGGTTAGCATCATAGTGCTAAAAATCAAATCTAAAGGCGCAATTAGCTAAACGCTAATTGAAACCTTGCACGGCAAAAGTTCACTGCGAATAAGTCAAAATAAATCAGCCAGCATTATGCTGGCTGATTTTTTGGTTAACGCTCTGCTTAACTTAATCTATAACCTAATCGCATTAAGGCTATCAACACTGAGTTTAAAGTGCTTGTTGCTTAGGTTTTTTGTAGCTTAGAGTGCTTGATCTAGACCGCGGCGTTTAAGCAATCCTTGTGTGGTTGGCTCTTGTCCACGGAAGTTTTTGTAGGCTTCCATTGGCGCTATGCTATTGCCCACTTCACGAATGGTTTTGCGGTATTTCATGCCGATTTCACGATTGAGCCCGCCTTGGGTTTGCACATAGGCAAAGGCATCCGCCGCTAAAATCTCACTCCACATATACGCGTAATAACTTGCCGAGTAACCACCGGGGAAGGCGTGGGCAAAGTAGGTCGACTTATAGCGTGGCGGCACGGCGCTGATGTTTAAGCCGTGCTTTTTCAGGGCATTGGCTTCAAAGGTGGCCACATCTTGCAGTGGTGCATCTGGGCTTAATGAATGCCACTCCATATCCACTAATGCGGCGGCCATGTATTCCAGAGTGTCGAATCCTTGGTTAAAGCTGCCAGATTTCAGCAGTTTTTGCAGCAATTCGTCGGGAATGGGTTTGCCAGTTTCATAGTGTTTAGCGTAGTTGGCTAACACTTTTGGATGGGCCGCCCAATCCTCTTCGAAGGTCGATGGGAATTCGACAAAGTCCCGTGAAACCGAAGTGCCCGCCAGACTAGGGTAAGTCACTTTAGAGAACATGCCGTGGGTGCCGTGGCCCATTTCATGGAACATGGTGGTGACTTCGTTATAGCTGACGAATGTGGGTTCACCCTCTGGCGCTTTCTTAATGTTCATCACGTTGACGACCACAGGTTTAGTGCCTTCAAGGAAGGATTGGCCGACAAACGAACTCATCCAAGCGCCGCCACGTTTACCTTCACGGGCAAAATAGTCGGCGTAGAAAATGGCCATGCTTGAGCCATCGGCATCAAACATTTCGTAGGCTTTCACATCGGGATGATAAACCGGTAAATCTGGGCGAGGTTTTAGGGTGACGCCATAGAGTTCTTTGAGTGTGTAGAACACGCCATCTTCGAGGACGCGGTTAAACTCAAAGTATGGGCGAATGCTATTACCATCAAGGGCGTATTTTTCTTGGCGGACTTTCTCGGCGTAGAATTCCCAGTCCCATGGCGCCAGTTCAAATTTGCCGCCAGTCTTGTCGATCATGGCTTGAATATCGGCCGCTTCTTTCTCTGTATTTGCGACTACGGCTGGCACCATAGAGCCAAACATGCTGTAAACCGCTTCTGGCGTTTTGGCCATTTGCGGCGCTAGGCGATAACTCGCCCAGTTTTCATAACCTAATAGGGTGGCGCGCTCAGCGCGCAGTTGCGCTAAACGAGATACCAGCGACGCCGTTTCGTTTTCACCACTTAAGCCACGGTTAGCTGAGGCTTCCCAAATGCGTTGGCGCAGTTCACGGTTTTCCAGTGAGGCCAATACGGGCTGACGAGTGGTGTTGGTGATATTGATCAGATACTTGCCATCGTGACCCGCCGCTTTAGCATCGTTTGCGGCCGAAGTGATGTCGCTGTCAGTTAATCCTGCAAGTTCATTCTTTGACTCCACGACCACGGCGATTTCTTTAGTTAGGCGCAGTAAACGCTGGGAAAACTCATTGGTCAGTGTCGATTGTTCTTCGTTAAGAGCACGGATTTTCACTTTTTGTTCGTCGGTGAGTTTTGCGCCCGCCATGATAAAGCGTTGATGATAGACCTCAACCAAACGCACAGCTTCTGGGGTTAAACCTAGGTTGGTGCGATCGTTATAAATGGCTTCGATACGGGCAAATAGCGCTGGGTTTAAGTTGATGTTGTCCGAGTGCGCCGCCATTTTTGGCGCCATTTCACCTTGAATTTTACGCAGCTCTGGATTGCTGTTCGAACCCGCTAGATTATAAAACACACTCGATGCGCGGCTGAGCAGGGCACCGCTTTTTTCCATAGCCACAATGGTGTTATCAAAACTGGCCGCTGCGGGATTATTCGCAATCGCGAGGATTTCTTGATAGTGCTCGGCCATGCCTTGCTCTAGGGCAGGCGTAAAATGCTCATTCTTGATGAGGCTAAAGTCGGGCGCTTGATATTGCAGACTACTGACTTGAAACAAGGGGTTTTGGACTTGTACCGACATGGCGTTAGGGGCTTTGCTTTCTGTGTTGCTACAACCTGCCATAAATCCGGCGGTGAGCGTGGCGCCGATGGCGATGGCAATAAAACGTTTACGCATAATTGAGTGACTTCCTTTGAATTGTTGTTTTTTTTAGGACTGTAACGTTAGTAACTTAAATGGGACTGAAAATGGCTTGTTATGGGGCTGTATCTAAATAAAAAGGAGTCCCGTGTTGATGAGACTCCTTTGGCGATTTCCTTGCAGGGAAAATCGGTACCGCTTTTTACTGACTATTTAATCATGCGATGATGAAATGATTAATTAGCGAGTAAACTTGTGGTATTTATCAATACCAGAGCTTCTACCTGTGTTATGACATACTGCACAGGATTCAGTCGTTGGTTGTTTAAACCAATCTGCCACGCTAGGAACGCTGATCTCACCACCGTTACTCACCATGTGCGCTTTCGCAGAATCAATCGTATGGCAGGCATAGCAGTTTGCAGATACAGGGCTTGTCATCTTGCTACCGGGTTCTAAAATGTATTGATTTGGAATTTTATCTAAATCAATCGCTTTATCATGGCAGGCAACACAACTGGTGACAGGATTGATCGCCCCTGCACCGTTAGCCGCATTCGCTTGAGTTCCATCCGCTTTCATTTCACCGACTTTAGCGCCATTACCCCAGTGCCAGCTGTGAACCATAGGGCCAAAACCTGCGCCTAAGGCGGCTGATGTCCGCGCCATGCCGTTGTCATGGCAAGCAATACAGCCATTACCGCCGTCATCGAAGGCCCCATTTTTGTGGAATGCAGTGGCATCGTTATGACAAGTAGTACAGCTGTTAGCGCTCACTATCTCACGACGTTCGAAGCCAGAGACTTTTTGAGTCGTGACTGGGTTAACGACGTCTGAGTAGGCGGTAAAGGATACGCCCATAGAGCCGTCATAACCTGTCGCTCTTAGGCTGCCATTACTTTGATAACGTTGATTGCCATCATATTCCATCCAATCTGCGGTACTGAATGTCACGCGGGCAGAGTAAACATAGTTAGCATTCACTGCGCTGATATCCGTCAGTAAGTGACAGATATTCTTAGTGCCGTCGGTGTTGTAACCATAGTAATAGTTAGTACGGTTACCTGGGCGGCCCACTAAACTGCCATTGTCATAGGCGTGCAGATAGGCACTGGCATATACCAGCGGTTTCTTGGCATCAAACACCAGCGGATTTGAATAGTTGAAGTTATCTTTGATACTAAAGATATTGCCATCAACATCCTTTACAGTAAGTGTTGTACACCAGCCTGGGGCGGCGACTGCGGCTGCAGCACCTGTTGGCGCATAGTGATCTGTTTTCGTTGATATATCATCGACTTTAACTGGGGCCGCTAATGTCACTTTGTACTTAGCGCGAATAGCTTGGCGTTCAGTAATACCTGACTTACCTTCATGCATAGTACGGACATCGGCACCATTACTTGGGATGATGACACCTGGCACGCCACCGCTATCATGGCAATCGATACAACCGGGTCCTGCTACGTTGATGTTAGTTGGAGCTTCAACGTGACAAGATGTACAGTTTTGTACTGAAAAGTCTTTAGTAAAATCTTGGTGATTAACATGGCCAATCTTAGACAGGGTGTTAGTCGCATAGCCACCTACAGAGAAACCTTCCGCATTGACAGCGCCGCGACTCACTGAGCCGTGACATGCTAAACAGCCTTCTACGAAAGTGACTTCACCGTCCATACCGGTTGCAACATAGCTTGCATGGCGGCGAGGACTGGTTGCGTAATCGACGTGACACGAATAGCAACTATCGGTTGTGGTGGAATGAGTGCCTTCGGGTTTATTGACAACTAAGGGGGCTGAACGTGCGATACCTGTTGCGCTATTGCCGCCAACGCGTAACCACACAATACCTTCAGTGCTCGGGTTTACCCCTAACATTGGGGCCACAAAAGTGTAGTGACCGTCGCCTAAAGAGGTCAGTGTGGCGCCTTCTGTCGCTTGAGTTGCCGCGCCACCAATATGCACATTGTCTGTAACGCCATTGAGATCACTTTCGGTACGGTTATTGATAAAACCTTTATCGGTCAACGCCGCGACTTTAGCCTCTGCGTTTTGCAGTCCGTTGATTAAATTATTATTCTCATCGGTAATTTCAAATTCGTAACTGATACTGCCTTCGCCAAAGCTGTAGTTGATCACTTTGACGTTCGTCAGCGTTGAGCTAGTGACTGGCGGTGGTGTTCCAGGTTCTCCTGGCGTGCCAGGTGTTCCCGGAATACCGGGCGTGCCTGGAGCCCCATCGACACCATCTTTGCCATCATCGCCACAACCAACAAGAGCACCAGTTAGTGCTAGAGCCACTAAGTATGCCAGTTTTCTAGAGGTGAAAATTCTCATCATTATCTCCATTTGATCCAATATGCGCATAAAGGACGGAGTGGAGCACTAAAGTTTGCAGGGTAGATTAGTGCTTTGACCGTTAGCTTTAATTTGCAAGCTATCGAATACTTTCTTTTTTTAAATTGAGCACATTTTGTCTCGAATGAAATACTACTGTTAACGTTATGTTTGTTTTTTTGAGCGCAACCCCATTAACACTTAATACTTTGGAGGTAGATCTCACTTTTGAAATTTAGCTTTATTCACTATTTCCTTATAAAACAACATTTAAGGTTCAGTTAAGCTTGTGTTAACAAAATTTAATCATTTTGTGGCTGGTGATGGCTTTTATCGTGCTAAGGATTAAATAAAGTGAGCTGGAGTTGGTTAAGTCGACGATGGGAGAGTAAAACGCTGGATAAGTCAGCGCAGTTGCAGTAATTCATGATAAAAGCTTAGTCGCTGCTAGTGTTCTGATGTGAAGCGCAATGTTAGACTAGCGGCCAATTTGGCTCCGATGGTAGACGCGTAAGCGCTAACGTTTTTTAAAGGGTATAAGTCTTGGCTCAATTGTATTTTTATTATTCGGCGATGAACGCTGGTAAATCCACTTCCTTATTACAGTCATCCTATAATTACCGCGAACGCGGTATGAATACCTTAGTGATGACAGCCTCCATAGATGACAGATATGGCAAAGGTAAAGTGGCCTCGCGCATCGGCATTGAAACGGATGCACAGGTTTTTAGCAGCCAAGATGATCTGACTCAGATGATTAGCGATGTGCATCAAGCCACACCATTAAGCTGTGTGCTGGTGGATGAGTGCCAGTTTTTGAGTAAAGAACAGGTTAAGCAGCTGACGCATGTGGTCGATAATATTGATATTCCCGTACTCTGCTATGGCCTAAGGACCGATTTCCAAGGTGAACTCTTTAGCGGCAGTCATTATTTATTAGCGTGGGCCGATAAGTTGGTTGAGCTGAAAACCATTTGCCATTGTGGCCGCAAAGCCAACATGGTGGTGCGCCTCGACGGTGACGGCAAAGTGATGCGCGAGGGCGAGCAAGTGGCGATTGGCGGTAATGAAAGCTATGAGTCCGTTTGCCGTAAACATTTTCGTGAGTTTATCTGGGATTAGTCTTTGCTAGCTGGGTGTAGTTGGCGGTGAGTTTTTTGTGTGGCTTATTGGCCCGTTCTGTTTCTGAGTCACAGTGTTTATGAGTCACATTGCTGCTAAGTCACAGTGTCGGCGAGCTTAATCGTTGAAAATACCTGTGTATCAACAAATTAAGACTTGGCGAAATTTACTCTTTGCTTAAAAATAGTATAAGTGGCCAGCTTAACATTAGCGTGAGTGAGTGGCGGTTGAGGATTATGGATACCACTCTTTTGGGTGAAACAAGGTTTGAGAAAGTGTGGATATACTATTCCACTATATAGAACGGATAGCTAAGGCCTAATGAACGTAATGGCTTAATGAGTTGATGTCTTGCTTTACTGAGTGGCAACGGATTTGCTGAGTTGCATGAAAGATATTTATTTTAGTGTTTTTTTGGAGCTGTTTTGCCTAATTCCCCGTCAGAGATGAAGTTCGAAAATTATCGTCCTCGTCCACCACAACCTGAACCTAAGGTAAAGGTTAAGACTCCGCGTAAAGCCAGATCAAAGGGCAGAGTCTGGTTCTTATTTTTTATTTTGATTTGCTGTATCGCATTATTGATTGGCCTTGAAGTGAAAACCTCGTTTTATCAAGCCAAATATATCAATCAATATGCAAAGACGCTCACCTATGAATTAGAAAACTCACCGAGCACAGCGGTGATTTATCCAAGTTATGGCCCTTTCGATGAGCGCCATGGCTATAGCAAGTTACCCCAGTATATCGACCGATTAATGCAACGGAATTTTCAGGTGACGCAGCAAGTGGCGTTTTCGCCTGCCTTGCAGGAATACGCGCAGCTGGGATTTTTCCCGCCTTATCACGAAAAGGCGCAATCAGGCTTAACGCTGCTCGATTGTCGCAATACCGATTTGTACGAGTTCGCCTATCCCAAACGGGTTTATCAGGACGACGATAAGATCCCCAATGAAATCGTTAATACCTTATTATTTATTGAAAACCGCGAGTTATGGACCACGGAAGATAAACTCAATCCCGTGATCGACTGGCCACGTTTTGTGGTGGCGGGGATGAGCCAAATTGCAGAGATGGTCGGCATGAATGTGTCAACCGCTGGTGGCAGTACGCTGGCGACTCAGATTGAAAAATTCCGCCATTCTTCCCAAGGCTTAACTTTAAGCATCAAGGATAAGTTACTGCAAATTGGCTCGGCCAGTGTGCGCGTGTACCAGCAAGGTGAGAATACCGAACCCGCTCGTAAGCGCATCGTCCAAGATTATTTAAACACAGTGCCATTATCCTCGGCGCCAAATCATGGTGAAGTGCATGGTATAGGTGACGGGCTGTGGGCTTGGTTTGGCACCGATTTCGATACCGCAAACAAGCTGTTAGCATCGCCACAAATCAAGGGTAATGCCGCCAAGCGTGGACAAGTATTCCGCCAAGTGGTCGCGCTGATGATCGCTCAACGTCGCCCTTCATACTATTTATTGCAAGGTCATGAAGATCTTGAAAATTTAGTCGATAGCCATATCCGCTTACTCGGCCAATATTACCTTATTGACCGTGGTCTGCGTGATGCCGCACTCGCGCAGAAATTGCAGTTTAGGGTCACAAAGCCGCAACGAAATACGCAATCGGGCGCCGATAAGGGCGTGAATACAGTGCGTATTCGTACCGCGGGCATGTTAAATGTGGGGCTGTACGATTTAGACCGACTCGACTTAACAGTAAACAGTAGCTTACACAGTGATTTACAGCAGCAAGTGAGTCACTACTTACGCAGCCTGGCGCAAGTGTCGACCGCTGAGCAAGTGGGTTTATTGGGCGAGCGTTTACTCGAGCCAAGCCAACTGCAAAACGTGCTGTATAGCTTTACGCTTTACGAGCGTACCGACACCGCCAACCGAGTTCGTGTGCAGACCGACAGTACCGACCAACCCTTTGATATTAACGAAGGCAGTAAGTTGGAACTGGGTTCAACCGCTAAATTGCGGGTGATGGCGACCTACTTAGAAATCATTGCTGAGATCCACGAAAAATATTCTAAAAAACATGGTATTGAACTGGAATCTATCATTATCGAACCTAGGGATCACTTAACCCGCTGGGCGATTGATTACTTGATTGTGAATCCTGACAGACGTTTAGATCGCATGTTAGATGCAGCGCTACAGCGGGAATATTCTGCCTCAACCAGTGAGCAGTTCTTTACCGGTGGTGGTTTGCATGTGTTTAATAACTTTAAAAAATCGGAAGATGTTAAGACTCCGACACTTTATCAAGCTTTGCAGGATTCGATTAACTTGCCGTTTGTGCGCCTCATGCGCGACATAGTCAATTACAGCAGCAGTATGCAAAATGAGGGCAATATGGCCCAATTGCTGCGTAACGATAAAGATCCGCGCCGCGACGAATACCTGCGGGTATTTGCCGATAGAGAGGGCAATACCTTCGTCACTAAGTTTTATCGCAAGTATAAAAAAGTGGCTGCGAATGAGCGTTTTGGGATGTTCTTCGACGGTTTATCCCAGTCGGAGCAACAATTAACGTCGGCGTATCGCTACCTCTTGCCCGATGAACCTATGTCGGCATTTAAGGCTTTTCTGCAGCAAAGATTGCCGCAGGTGAGTTATACCGATGGTCGTATTAAGAGCTTATATAACAAGTACGGTCCAGATAAATATAACTTGCCAGATCAAGGCTATATCGCACGGGTGCATCCGTTGGAATTGTGGGTGCTGGATTATCTTAATCACAATCCCGATGCCAATTTGAACGATGTGAAACAGGCGAGTGAAGCACAGCGCCAAGAGGTTTATCGTTGGTTATTTAGGACGCGACATAAAAACGCCCGTGACGTTCGAGTGCAAGTGATGCTCGAAGTGGAAGCCTTCCTCGATATACATCAGCGTTGGGCGCGTTTAGGTTACCCCTTTGATGCTATGGTGCCATCCTTAGGTTCGGCGCTCGGCAGCTCGGGAGATAGACCTGCGGCCTTGGCCGAACTCATGGGCATTATTCAGAATGATGGTTATCGTTTGCCTACCGTGCGTATCAATCAGCTGCATTTCGCCGCCGATACGCCCTATGAAGTGACGCTGGAGAATCAGAACACCCAAGGTGAGCGAGTCATGCGCCATGAAGTCGCGCAAGCCTTAAAAGCGGCGCTGGCGAACGTAGTGCAAAACGGTACTGCCCGTCGTTTGAAGGGCATTTTTACCGATGAAAAAGGCGAGATGTTAGCCATAGGCGGGAAAACCGGCACCGGTGATAACCGTATCGTGACTCAGATGCAGCAAGGTAAAAAAGTAGCGACGACTGCCATGAACCGTACCGCGACCTTCGTGTTTTATCTGGGGGATAAATACTTCGGCACTTTGACGGCCTTCGTGCCCGGCAGTAAATCCGATGATTTTAGTTTTACCTCGGCGCTGCCATTACAAGTGATGAAAGGCATGATGCCTATTCTGTCTCCCTATGTGAAAACCGAGCAGGGTATGTGCGTGGTAAACGAATAAAGACAGGAGTTTAGAGCCGTGCTAGTAATTGCAATCTAGTAACTGCCCGCTAACGACAAAGAGTGTTCCTGATGAACACTCTTTGTCGTTTTATCGCTTTAATTATCTATCGATTCTTGTAGGAGGGTTTTAACGTCTCATACCAAGCGATAAAGATTTATCATGAATAATTAAACTGTCCGCCTAAATAGCAGGAGTTTTGGCCGATTAACGGCATTCTCTGACTTGAAAATGCCCAAAGCAAGATAACTGAGTTACGCAGCATTAATTGTCATTGTTTTCCCAGTGACACGCCATAAACTCGTCCCTGAGGGCTCTACTAAAACATCCATGTTTTAGAAGGTCACTGGTGCAACAATGCCAATCTTACTAACCCTCTTGCTGCTCGTTTAGCTAAAAAGCTATTGCCCCAAAGCTGGCTAGCATTCATTTAGTGAATTGAAAACTGACGAATGAATTGCCCTACAAAATCTCATCTATTTACCCAATTTTTGGCCCTACCGTAAAGCGACTAACAATATATGGGTATACAGTCGTATTTAAATTTAGATGCTTTTGAGTGTTTTTAAACTCATTAGTTTACGCGTTTATCCAGCCTAAAATTTATAAAACCCTTAAAAATCATCCGCATAAACTTTCCCAAAATTAGTTAATCGGTTTGGAAAACGCGCATGCGCGTTTTTCCGGATGGTGTATTAGATAAAAAGCTGATAAGTTCTTTGCAATACAAGCAGTTAATGATGCGCGTTTTTACTGGTCTAATGAGGTAAACGCGCATGCGCACTAATAAAATGTTAGTTTACAAAGGGAGTTTGGTGGTGTTTGAGAGTATTGCGATCTATTCAGGATTAATTGCAACAATCTGGATATTCATTGGTGTTTATGTAGCAAGTAGGTTTTATGCTGGTTACAGCCATTCAAAGCAATTTTGTAGTGAGTTAGGTGCGACTGGTAGCCCAACTGAAAAATTGTCTCCTTTAATTAATAATTATCCTCTTGGTTTTCTATTTTGCTTTTTCGGTTGGTATCTGGCTCAACTCTCAAATGTTTCAACTTTAGTGAATATTGCTGGTTGGTTAGTTATAGCTCATGGTGTTGGTACATGGGTCGCCGGTTACTTCCCAATGGACGCCGATCCATTTACTAAGAATCCAACTTTTAATTGTAAGGTACATTCTTGGGCAGGTTTTATCATGTTGCTTTCATTAGTTGTAGCACCAATATTAATTGCTATCAGTCCAACAACTGAAATTATTCCATTATATTTCCGCATTTTTTCATTGGTTTCTGTTGTCGCTGCTGTTTATTTTCTTTTCGCAATGGCTAAAGCTGTAAAATCCCAAAGCAATCCTGGCATCCATCAGCGTATTTCATATGGCTTTCAGCTAATTTGGCTAAGTGCTTTTTCACTAGTATTGGCGTAATTGTAAACTAACAAGCAAATTAATCAGGACAAATAACAGTTGGTTTTTGCTCCTGCATCGCTTATTTTAACCAACTGATATTTTCCCATTATTTGGGCGTTACATACTTAGGAATCATCGTGCCCAGTCAGGAAGATATCTGCAAAAAATTTAATGCTTCATATACCTCTTGCTTAAGTAGTGACAAGCTCGGGGTAGCTCTTGAGACCCTGGGCAAACTACCAATTAATGGCGTTAGGCATAAAGCAGAGAATGGCACATGTGGCTGGTATATTTGGTGCGGCGAAGATCTATCGGAAGATGTTGACTTCTTTAAACCTTTACATGTTTCTCATGTCGGAGAATACCTACCCGAAGTTGAGGCATATTTATCACTTCCAGAGGGTTACCGTTTTTTGTTGGCAGGCGATTATGAGGATGTTTGGTATGATTCCGGTGTTATCGGTATGTAATCGGGTAGCCGGAGGTATCTAGCCTCCAGCCCCCACACCACCCTGCATGCGGCTCCGCACAGGGCGGTTCATTTAGAACGCCTAACCTGTTTTCTGGTTCGGATAGTGAACCGCGATCCATCCATCTCTCAGTGAATACAATCCTGCTTTCTTAAGATACTCATTACTCAGCGCTTGCTGTATTCCTGGTGTTTTCGAGCTCCGCCATGGGCCTTTACTTGTGATCCCACAAGCAACGGCAGCTTGGATCCTGACGCCACGTTTAAGTAAGTTTTGTACCTTAGTCCGCGGTTTTCGCCACTGACGCCAGTAGCACATACGCACTCGACGACGGATCCAATGGTCTAAATCGACACACCCTTGATAAGCGTTGGCTATGCCAAAGTAGTTGATCCAGCCTTGCATGTATTGCCGTACTTTAAACAATTGATATCCCATGCTAACGCCCCAATTTCGGTTCGTCAGGCGTTTCATCTTTTGTTTAAAAATGTGTAATGTTTTAGCATGCCACTGGATCTTCCCGCGGTTAAAGGTAAAACCGAGGAACTTGCTTTGACCTACCTCTACCACTTGGCTTTTCTGTTCATTAACAACCAGTTTTAGCTTAGTGGCAAGGTAGCGAGTAATACTCTTGAGTACCCGCTCTCCCGCTCGAATAGACTTTACCAAAATGATAAAGTCGTCCGCGTAGCGGGCGAATTTGTGCCCTCGGCTTTCCAGCTCTTTATCAAGACTGTCCAACATAATGTTAGAGAGTAATGGCGAGAGTGGGCCGCCTTGAGGCACGCCTTCGAAGCTTGCTTCAAATTGGTCGTTGACCATCACACCAGCTCGCAGGTATTTACCAATAAGCGCCAGCAGACGCTTATCCTGTACCTTGATCCTCAATTGAGTCATCAACAGGTCGTGATTTACTCGATCAAAGAACTTGGACAGATCAACATCGACGGCAAATTTGCGCTTCTGTTTGATGATATCTCTGACTTGCAAGACCGCTTGTTTGGCATTCCTATTCGGTCTAAAGCCGAAGCTATTAGCCGAGAAGAAAGGGTCAAACAACGGCGTGAGAATTTGAGCAATAGCTTGCTGTATCACACGATCAATGACGTTAGGGATACCCAGTTTGCGTTTATCGCCATCGGGTTTGTCGATCTCTACGCGTCTGACTGCTGAAGGGTTATATTCACCTCGTTCCAGTAGAGATTTACACCGTTGCCAACCGCCTTGTTGCATCCAAAGCGGGAAGGCTTCGATAGTCATGCCATCGATGCCAGCCGCGCCTTTATTGGCTTTAACTTGACGCCAAGCTCGGTGTAGATTTTCAGGTTCGAGTAGTTGTTGGAATAAATCGCTGTTGAAGGCCGGTTGCATATCAATACGCTGCCGATAGTAATCGTCTGGCGACGTAGTGGGTATCGACAAGTTTGACAAGACTCCTCCTTCTTCTAAATGTTCAGGCCTTCACCATATCCCAACCATTACGATGGGCGTTGGGCTACTATGCCGTCTGCTGACTTCTGCTTAATCACATACCGAGTTACCCCGTCATGCGCTATCGGTTTTCATCTGGTTCGCTCTTTTCAGTCGATGAGATTGAAAAGCCAAGGCACTTAATAGACCAGAGCCTTACTGGTTATTGACCGATCGCGTGTTAAGCAGATCTCCCCAGATAAGAACATGAACTTTCTTTGCACTGCTGCATCATTTACGGTGGCCATTAGATCACGTGGTTTCGTCGTCTTGTGCCAACTCACCTCTAGCCTACGCCTCATATGATGTTCTTGTTCATCAGCTCGCAAATTTGCTAGCGGCTTCCTTCAGACCAATCCTCGCGGATAAGCCCTTGCCATTCGCTAGTAGTTAACGTTTAATAACAGCATGTTATTGAACGGTGACCTTCCTACAGAGGACTTTCACCTCATTAGTTCATGCCCATGCTGGGCGTACACAAAGTCATATACAGCGAGCTACTTTTCCGTCGCTCAAATTATGACGAAAAAGACTGCCATAATTTAATCAACTACAAAGTAGCCGCGTAATGGCGGCGTTATATGCCACAAGGAGATTTGGCTTGTCGATTAGACTTCTTACTGAACGTTACCAACTTAATATCATTGCTCCTTTTCATTTAAGCGTTAATGGCGAAAAATACATCATTGATGCGCTAATTGAAGGTTATGGTGCACGTAAAGGCATGCTGATCTTTAAAAATGCGAATACTATTAAAGACATAAGGGATGAGATTGTGGCTTTGGGATATGGATATTCTTGTTTCGATATTAATACCAATGATGTAGCTGAAGGTTTTCAAGAAGTGCTAGATGACTGGGGTAAAAGTGGCATATAACAAGTTGCCTAAATTCGCCGCAAAAAAGTGCGGCTGGGACAAATACTCACAGGGCTTCGCCCAACAACGTTCGCATTTGCCCCTTGGCAAAGCGTTATATGCTTAAAGGGATTTAGTAACTTTAAATGAGCGTTATAAAACTTAGAAAGTTGGCAATATCTGCCTTTATTTTTTGTTTTGTATTATTTCTGTGGTCATATTATCGGATGGAAACATGTGGTTATGATTGCGGCATATTTACACTTCATAATGGAGGCTCAACAGTTTTTTATTATTTGCTATCCTTCTGGCTCGGGTTAGCATTTCTAGCGACTTTCTTGGGATCTACTTATTATTTATTTAGACTTAAACGCAAAATCAATTAGTACTAAATTAAAACGACAAAGGTAGTAAATTGCACGCATATAAAAAACATCATGGTGGGAATTTTACTCGCTGAAAAAGCGCTCCTAAAATCCCCATATGTTAAGCGTTAGCCCATAGAAATTTTAATTCGAAATTCACTAATTCGAGCTAAAAGTCTAACTCGGAATTTGTCCAAAAATGAGTTATCTTGAGTATGAAACTTTAATACTCAATTGCTGTTCTATTTATGCACCTAAGCGTAGATGAGTATGATGCTTTATTTTTCCACGTATTCAATCTGATGCTGTAGAATCAAGCACATGTGACGATTCAGTATAAAACTTTATTCCTCTCCCACCATTGAGCTTGTTGCACTGATCAAAAGGCTGTGGTTAAAGCGAGTGCTTAAGATTACTACGGTGAGATCTGGTAGATTTTTGATTTTGCTTCATCGGTCACAAGATAAATTAACCCATCAGGCCCTTGCACGACTGAGCGTAATCTTTGCCCCAATTCATTTTTCAGCAGCCGTTCTTCTTTAATAATCTTGTCGCCATCAAGTACTAAACGTACGAGCGTTTTTTCCTTTAGGCTGGCGAGTAAAATATTATTTTGCCACTGCGGAAATTTGTCACCTGTGTAAAACATAAAGCCCGCCGTGGCAATTGAGGGAACCCATTTGTAGACGGGTTGCTCCATTCCAGCTTTGTGGGTGCCTTCGCCTATTTTGCCGCCACCGTAATTCTCACCATAGGTAATCACAGGCCAGCCATAGTTTTTGCCCGCCTCATCAATATTGAGTTCATCGCCGCCCTGCGGTCCATGCTCGCCAGTCCATAATACTTTGCTGGTGGGATTAATGGCCGCGCCTTGCATATTGCGATGACCGATAGACCAGATCTCGGGCAAAGCGCCCGCCGTATTAACGAAGGGGTTATCCTTAGGCACTGAACCATCGGCATTAATCCGCACCACTTTGCCTAAATGATTGTCTAATGTTTGGGCGCTATCTTTTTCGCTGTAGCGGTCGCCAAGCGTAATAAACAGCGTGCCGTCAGGCGCCCACACTAAGCGAGAACCAAAATGGTGGCCACTGTTTATTTTGGGTTGCTGACTAAAAACGCGGCTGAGATTTTCAAGCTTGTTGCCATTGAGCGTGGCAAAACTCACCGCTGTGCTATTGAGCTCGCTTGCATCACCTTCAGCGGGTTCTGAATAACTGAAATAGATTTTTTTGCTGCTGGCAAAATCGGGTGCAAGCACCACATCGAGTAAACCACCTTGTCCCTTGGCATATAGTGGTGGCAAACCCGTTAAGGGTTGGCCCACTTTGCCTGCGGCGCTGACAATACGCATTCTTCCGGCGCGTTCAGTTACGAGCATGCTGCCGTCGGGTAAAAATGCCATACCCCAGACATTTTCTAACCCTTGGGCTATGGTTTTTACTTGAATGTTACCCGTTTCCGTTTTGACGCTAATGGTTGCAGCACTAGTGGTTTGCGCGTAAATAGCGGGCGAGCTTGCAACAAGACACAGGGCAAGACTTAAGGTACTGAGCTTCAAGGCCTTTAGCTTCAAGCTGCATAGTTTCTTCAAGCTGCATAGTTTAAAGGTGATCCGTTTCATCGCTATCCTTAGTCACAGTGCTTTCCTAAATGATGGCTCAGAGTAACAAGCCAGTAACCTAAGGGCAATTTCTCGATGTGACCTTGTAGCGAAACTTATCTGTCTTGTCCCCTTGAGTCCAAGAACTGCGCGTTGGCTAATGCATTCAAAGGCTAACGTATTAAAACTTTATGTATTAAAACCTTGTTTCACGCATGAAAGCCTAGCGCATGAAAAACCCTAAGGCCATTGCCAACCCAACTATCACAATAAAGCCGCGCAGCAAGGGCTGTGAAATACGATAGGCCAGCGCCGCGCCGACATAGCCGCCGATAATCGCCATCACAGCAAGCAGCAACAGATATTGCCCATCGATAACATTGCCCGCGGCATAAACCACAACGGCGATGGCGGTGAGCAGGGCAGAAATGAGATTTTTAAGACCGTTCATCCCATGTAGATTGGTCTGCCCCATCAGCCCAAAACTTGCGAGCAGTATAATGCCTAAGCCACCATTAAAATAACCGCCATAGATACACACAGCCGACAGTATCATCAGTGCTGTCATCGGACTTAACATTGGCGTTGAGGGGTTTTCGCCTTGCTCAGCGATTCTTCGTTTGAGCAACCAAGGGCCAACAATAAAGGCCGCGGTGGCCAGTAAAATTAGCCAAGGGATCAGTTTTGCGAAGACTTGCTCGCTGGTGGTCAGCAAAATACCCGCGCCAATACTGCCGCCGATTAAGGCAATCAAGATCAGATGCTTAAGGCTAAGACTCGCCGGATATTCGATATCTTTTCTAAAGCGCCAAGCACTGGCGATATAACCGGGTAACAGCGCGGCTGTCCCCGTTGCATTCGCCGCAATCGGTGGAACCCCGACAAACACTAACGCCAAAAGAGTAATAAAACTGCCACCGCCGGCAACCGCATTGAGCATTCCGCCTAAAAAGCCAGCGAGTGCAATAATAAGCCAGTCCATAGATACCGCTCCTTTGGGCAATGAGAGAGTTAAACTGAGTGTTCATCTGAGTGCTAAGAATGAGTCTGTTCTCGTGAGTCAATCTAAGTACGTCACCCTAACAGGATGATTTAGATATCCCAAACACCAGGCATAAAAATAACTGCAGCTATGGCTTCACTTTGCTCGGTAAAAACATCTTCTCCCCAGCAATTTTGCCCACGTTCTTGATAATAAACTTTAAAGGTACTGAGCATAGGTGTTCGAATGCAATACCAACCATCGAAGGTATTCTTGGCAAAATGCACCCAATGCTGCGCATCGGCTGTTTGGATTTGCTGAACGAGTAATTCATTTTGTGACAGCAAAGCCGCAAGTTCACTCTGGGTGGTGATCTGATGCTCGGCTTTGATTGCCTCTAGAAGATTTTTTAGTGTAATCATGGTGTCCCTTGCTTCTAGCTGCGAACCTAAACCACTCGCTAGCGAATTGCAGCTGCTATTGATGATTGGATCAGCGTCTCATAAATATCAGCTTGGCCTGCTGGAATAAGCTGTCTGTGAATTTCGCGGCGTTTTGCACTGTCGAATAAGCGCTCCGCAACCCAGCCGGTTAAATAGAGTGAGGACAGGCAGCCACCCGCAGTGGCAATATTGCCACTGATAACCAGAGCGCAGTCTTCTACATCCACGCCCATGGCCACTAATGCGGGTTTGGCATCGGGATGAGTCGTTGCCGAGATATAGTCGAGTAAGCCTAATTTGGCAAAGAAGAATGACCCCGCGCAGATACTGCCAAGCAATTGCCGTGTGGGATCTAATTTAAGGGCAGACATAAACTCAGTATCTTCGAGCGCGGCTGGCACGCCTTTGTAGCCACTGCTAAATAATACTACGTCTGCATCAGTGACTTCGGCCACATGACCATCGGTTTTGACAACCATTCCTAAGCTTGATGTATGGCTTTGCTTGGTCCCGAGTACTTTCACATTCCAGTCTGTTTTTGTCCTGCCGAGGATGTCACGCATGAGGAAAAAATCGATATCGGTAAATTCATCAAATATCACAATTGAAATCTGGTACATATGCTTTCCTTTGGCTTGCATTGTGGATGACTTAAGGCTTGAATACGCTCAACCTTAAGCCTTGGGTCCTCAATATGAATAGAATCATGATTTTATTGGTTATCCATTTTTTATGAAAATTTGGTTAATCAAAATCTTAACCAGCACTAAACGATGGCAGTCGCTTGGCGAAAATAGCATGGGCATCAAAATCTTGGCTTTGCATTCTGGTTAATGTGTTGGTTAACACTTCATCGGCTGCATCTTCAATCCGCAGGATATTCTCTGCTGCGACATAGTCGCTAAACGCTGTGCAGACTTGTTCAAACAAAGCCGTTACATCGCCAAAGGCCGGATGACTGAACTGCGGATTAGGCAAGCCCCTGAGGTCACGAAGCTTTAGCAGCATTAACGCCGTCAAGGGTATGTATGATAGATGTCCATTGTGGAACTCAAAAAAACACTTTTTATCCCCGATGATCGCTTGTTCTACCTGATCATCGCAGAGGTTTTGCAGCATAGTGCTGATGAATTCGATATCCTGTGTATCCCAGTTATCTAAAAATGACGCATAGGGGAAAGGAGCAGTTTTTCGCAGTGTCACTTGCACTTCAGTGGTAAAAGGCGGCTCGATATGCCCCAGATAACGGCCATACAGCAGCACCAAAAAATCGCCAATAAAGCCATGGGAGCGAACAATCCAGCCCGAACGCCGCGCGGTTGCATCAGCGTGGTACAGCTCGTCCGCCTCGTTTTTAAGCCCAGCTAACAGCATCAGCACAAGCCGAAACACGCTGATTGTAGACCACATAGCGTTTGCTATCCCGCCAGTTTTTTCTATCGATGAGCAATATTTATAGTAATCAATGGCGGTTGCAAAATAACCGTAAGCGAGCGAGCGCATCAGCGGCGCCGCCTCAAGCCTGCCAGATTCTATATACGCAAGTTGCGCCACATCGGCCAAATAACATTCGGGTACGCCGAATTCGGCACCAAACAACTCCCACTGGCGAAAGTCCTCATCAAACTCGCGGTATGGCTTAATTCTCTCAAAACCTTCTGTTACCCCGCTGTCGATATAATCGGTCAGTAAATACTGGTCATATTCAAAGACGTTTTTGGCATAATCGCGCATATGTTTACGACTGCGACTGCGCTTATTGAGAAACTTGGCTAACATCTTGAGCATCCTTATTATTTAGGCTGCGGCAAGTTTACCGCAACGGCGCTAAATATGACTATCTGTAGCATTTTTGAAGCAAGCATTAAGCGACTCCGTTGTTGCGATGGTGAACACACATTCGCCAGCAAAGAACCTTACTAACATATGGTGTTATCAGTTTAATGCGCGACATTGTTCATTATTGAATATGCTGGGATGGGTGAGTAAACCGCACTCTCGCGTTGGCGACCATCGGAAAAAGGGTGAGCCCCCAAGGATGGGTTTACGGCGTGTCGCTAGAGCATTAGTGCTGTTTATGGCGATAAGCTCTCAAAAAGTACCTAGACTGCAAAAGCTCACAGAAAACAAGGTTTGTAGTGAACAATCTGGTGGTGAATTTTACTCATGGTTCCCCGTTTTCGCGGGGATGACAAAAGCAACGAGGCCCAGAATCATTTTCTGAGCCTCGTTGGTATCGTAAAACGTCGGTTAACGCTCAAAACTCTTTAGGCTAAAGCTTCAAGCTAACTTGAGTTTCAACCTTAGCCGCTATACGTTACTTGCGCATTTTAGAGAACGCTTAAAACACCATTTCGGGTACATGCTCAGGTACGATTAATTTGCCGGCGGTTTTGCTGACGATTTCTTCTACGCTGACGCCTGGGGCGCGCTCTAAAAGATGGAATGCGCCATCTTTGATTTCGATAAAGGCTAAATCTGTGACGACGCGTTTAATGCAGCCGTAACCAGTCAGCGGCAATTCGCATACGGGCAGTAGCTTAGAATTACCGTATTTATCGGCGTGCATCATAGTCACGATAATGTTTTCAGCGCCAGCGACTAAATCCATCGCACCGCCCATGCCTTTGATGAGTTTGCCTGGGATCATCCATGAGGCGATTGAGCCGTTCACATCGACTTCAAAGGCGCCAAGTACGGTTAAATCCACATGGCCGCCACGGATCATGGCAAAGCTTTCCGCCGAGGAGAAAAACGAGGCGCCTTTGACTGCGGTAACGGTTTGTTTACCCGCGTTGATTAAATCGGGATCTATGGTGTCTTCGGTAGGGAATTCGCCCATGCCGAGTAGGCCGTTTTCCGATTGCAACATCACTTCCATGCCGCTGGGAATATAGTTAGCGACCAGTGTTGGAATACCGATGCCGAGGTTGACGTAGTAGCCATCTTTTAATTCTTTGGCGACGCGCTGAGCCAGTTGTTCTCTTGATAATGCCATGATATCTATCCTTTCTATTTGGCTTTGACGCTTTGGTCTTCACTCTTAGGTTTTTACCCTTAGTTGTTTACTTTAGGGAGCTAAGTGCCAATTGCGTTAACTGTGTTTCAAGGTTTTGCCAGCGCCTTTTATTTCGCGGCTTTTACCGTTCGCTGCTCGATACGTTTCTCGAACGTGCCTTGAATAACGCGGTCAACATAGATGCCCGGCGTGTGGATATGATCTGGGTCTAGCTCGCCCGGCTCAACAATAAACTCGGCTTCAACCACAGTGATTTTGCCCGCGGTCGCCATCATAGGGTTAAAGTTGGCGGCGGTTTTACGGAACACTAAATTACCCATGGTATCGGCTTTCCATGCACGCACTAAGGCAAAATCTGCGGTCAGCGACTCTTCTAACACGTAATGGCGACCTTTGATTTCGCGGGTTTCTTTACCATCAGCGACTGGCGTGCCGTAGCCTGTAGCGGTGAAAAATGCCGGAATACCTGCGCCACCTGCGCGGATTTTTTCCGCCAGCGTGCCTTGGGGCGTTAAAATCACATTGAGTTCGCCAGAGAGCATTTGTTGCTCAAAGGTGGCATTTTCACCCACGTAAGAGGCGATCATAGTGGCGATTTGGCGATGTTTTAACAGTAAGCCAAGGCCGAAATCGTCAACGCCAGCGTTGTTTGATATCGCCGTTAAGCCGTTAACGCCCATCTTAACCATTTGATTGATTAAGCCTTCTGGAATGCCGCATAGGCCAAAGCCGCCGACCATAATGGTCATGTCGTTTGATAAGCCGTTTAACGCTTCTTCATAGCTGCTGACGACTTTATTGAGTCCTGCCATTGTGATGTCCTTTTATGCTGTATAAAACGCGCGGGAAATAACGCGCGTTTTCAATAACGGTTGTTGTCGTTAATTATTGTTGTTCTATTTTGCTAACAGGGCCGTGGCCACTTTCGAGCCGTTGTTGCGATTCAGCTGTGTGCTGATTGCTTGCCCTGCCAACGCTAGCTTGTTGAGATCGATACCTGTCTCTAATCCCATGCCGTGCAGCATATACACTAAGTCTTCGGTGGCAAGATTGCCCGATGCGCCTTTGGCATAGGGGCAGCCGCCAAGACCTGCAACCGAGGAGTCAAACACCCGCACACCTAAGTCTAAGCAGGCCAAAATGTTAGCTAATGCTTGGCCATAGGTGTCGTGAAAGTGTAGCGCCAGTTTCTCAATAGGCACTCGTTCACTCACAGTTTGCAGCATTCTACGGGCTTTTTGCGGCGTGCCTACACCGATAGTGTCACCGAGTGATATTTCGTAACAGCCCATTTTGTAAAGGATTTCAGACACGCGGGCCACTTCACTGACCGCTATCTCACCTTCGTAGGGGCAGCCGAGCACGCAGGACACATAGCCGCGCACCGGAATATTGTGCGCTTTTGCTAATTCCATCAAAGGGATAAAGCGCTCAATAGACTCTTCAATCGAGCAGTTGATATTGCGCTGACTAAAGCTTTGTGAGGCGGCGCCAAATATCGCTACTTCGGAAGCTTTTGCATCCAGTGCCAGTTCAAAGCCTTTGACGTTGGGCGTGAGCGCGCTATACACCACGCCGCTTTGACGCTGTATTTGCTTGAGCACATCGGCTGAATCGGCCATTTGTGGCACCCATTTAGGTGACACAAAACTGCCCGCTTCGATGCGCTTAAGTCCAGCACCTGCCAGCGATTCAATCAAGGCGATTTTAGCTGCCGTCGGTACGGCGACTTCGTTTTGCAGGCCGTCGCGCGCGCCCATCTCGAAGATACTGACTCTATCTTTGGCGTCCGCTGCTTGACTTAGATTGACTAAAGACATCTTAGGCTTCCTTGATCGCGGTTGGCTCGTCTGTCTCTAACGGCTCAACGTTAAGCAAGGTTGCGCCATCGGTCACCAGCTCGCCCGCCTTAAAGTAGAACTCACTGACTATGCCATCAAAGGGCGCTTCGATTGTGTATTCCATCTTCATGGCTTCCATCACTAGCAAACCTTGGCCTGCTTTCACTTGTGCGCCGACATCAACTAAATGGGTGACTACCGTACCGTTCATGGGCGCTTTTAACTTGTCAGCATTACTGGCTTGTTCTTCGACCACTAAAGTTTGCACTGCTTTGAAGTGGTAACTGCCAGAGGATAAAAACAGTGTAAAGTCATCACCTTGGGCACTTACTGGCACTTTACTCTTATGGCCGTTGATTTCGGCGAGCAGTAAGTCTTGTTTCAGCTCGCCATTTAGCAACCAATCTTGACCGTGCAGTGGCAGCTGATACATGCCGCCTAAATCGAGCATCACTAACTGTTGCAATTCATGGGCGTCATCAAGCAGGGCAATATTGTGTTGGCTACAACTGTTGAGTCTAAAGCCGCTCACTTGACCCCAAGGCGAGTAAGGATCGGCGCTGTTGACAGCTTGCGCTTTGGCGGCTTCTTTACGGGCAAGCACTTGATACAGCGCGGCAAAGGCAAGCGCAGTGTCGGCTTCGCTTGAAGCTGTGCCTATTAGGGTGTCACCATAACGGCCAATAAAGTCAGTGCTAAAGTCGGCATTGGCAAAGGCTGGGTGCTCGGCAATGTTCGCCAAAAACTCGATATTATGCTTAAGGCCGCTGATTTGGTACGACTCTAAGGCATGCACTAAACGCTGCAGGGCGCGCGGACGCGATTCATCCCAGACGATAAGCTTGGCAATCATAGGATCGTAGAAGTTACTGATCACATCATTTTCGCGAATGCCCGAATCGATACGGACAAACTTGCTTTGCTCGGGTTCACGCAAAAAGTTGAGCTTACCGCTGGCGGGTAAAAACTCATTTTGCGGATCTTCGGCGTAGATACGCACTTCAAAGGAATGGCCGTGAATACGCACTTCATCTTGCTTAAGGGGCAGTGGCTGACCGCTGGCGACCAGCAATTGCCATTTGACTAAATCTTGGCCTGTGACCATTTCGGTGACGGGATGCTCAACCTGTAGACGGGTGTTCATCTCCATGAAATAGAAGCTATTGTCCGTATCTAACAGAAACTCTACTGTCCCCGCGCCAACATAATCTATAGCTTTAGCTGCCGCGACGGCCGCATCACCCATTTGGGCGCGCAGTGCATCACTTAAACCCGGTGCCGGCGCCTCTTCGACCACTTTTTGGTGGCGACGTTGAATCGAGCAATCGCGATCCGATAAGTAAATCGCGTTGCCAAAAGTGTCGGCAAACACTTGCACTTCGACGTGGCGCGGCTGGCGTAAATAACGCTCCATCAATAACTTATCGTTACCAAAAGAAGAGGCCGCTTCACGGCGCGCCGAGTTAACGGCTTCCATGATTTCGCCTTCATTCTCGACGATACGCATGCCTTTACCGCCGCCGCCATAAGCCGCTTTAATCAGCATAGGGAAGCCGATTTTCAGTGCCTCCGCTTTTAAGGTCGCATCGGTTTGGTCATCGCCGTGATAACCCGGCACTAAGGGCACGTTTGCCGCAGTCATAATGGATTTGGCGGCGCTTTTGCTGCCCATGGCATCGATAGCATCACTGCCTGGTCCCACAAAGGCAATGCCTGCGGCTTCACATTTACGGGCAAAGTCGGCGTTTTCAGATAAGAAACCATAACCAGGGTGAATGGCTTGGGCGCCGGCTTTTTTGGCGATATCGATAATCAAATCGCCCTTTAAATAGGAGTCTGCTGGCGCACTGCCGCCTAAGTAGAAAGATTCGTCGGCCATGGCGACATGGCGCGCTTCTTTATCGGCATCGGAATATAGGGCAACGGTGCGAACACCCATGGCATGGGCGGTCTTGATGATGCGACAGGCGATTTCACCGCGGTTAGCAATCAATAGCTTGGTAAACATGTGCTTGGTTAACATCAAAGGGCTCCTTGGGTATCACTTGGCTTTTGCATTGGCGTAGGAGAGGGGGCGGAGTGCGCTTGTTGCCAGTTTGGCTGACGTTTCTCAAAAAAGGCATTTAAGCCTTCTTGGCCCTCGGTTGATACCCGAATGCGGGCGATACGCTCGCTAGTGTAATCAATGGTGTTTTGGTCTATCACGCCATCTTCAAGGCGTGATAATAAGGTTTTTACCCATGCCATGCCTTGCGGACTATTGGCAAGTAGCGCATCAATCATAGGCTTTGCGGCGGCGTCTAAGTCATCGCTTATCTCATGGACGACATTAAGTTTTAATGCAGTTTCTGCACTAAAACGCTCGGCGGTCAGCATGTAGCGGCGCGATGCGCGGTTACCCATAGCGCGGGCAACGTAAGGGCTAATCACCGCAGGAATTAATCCAAGTTTTACTTCGCTCAAACAAAAACTGGCGCGCGTTGTGGCGATAGCGATATCGCTGGCGCAAATCAGCCCCAGTGCGCCGCCAAAGGCTGCACCTTGCACTAATGCAATGGTGGGTTTTGGAAAGGTATCTAAATCCTGCATCAGTTTCGCTAAGGCTTTGGCATCCGTTAGGTTTTGCTCAAAATCCATTTGGGCTTGCTTGCGCATCCAATTGAGATCGGCGCCGGCGCTGAAGTTTTTGCCGTTCGCTTTAAGCACCAGCACTTGGCAATCCTTATGCTCAGCAAAATAGCCAAGGACGCTAATCATCTCGCTAATCATCACTTCATCGAAGGCGTTGTGTACTTCTGCACGGTTAAGGATTAACTCGGCAACGCCGTCATTGAGTGAGTAACTCACGTGCTGCAAGTTGCTTAATTCCTGTGGCGTTATTGGTAAATTTGTCATAACTGTTTCCCTATCTTATTGATTTGCTGTGTATACGTATGGTTTACATACGGAACACACCAAAACGGGTGTCTTCGATAGGGGCGTTTAACGCCGCTGATAGGGCAAGGCCGACCACATCGCGGGTTTGCGCTGGGTCAATAATGCCGTCATCCCATAAACGGGCGCTGGCATGATATGGATGACCTTCTTTATCGTACTGGGCGACAATCGGCGCTTTAAAGGCTTTTTCATCCTCTAACGACCATTCTTCACCTTTACGGGCTAAACCGTCGCGACGTACTGTGGCGAGTACGCCAGCCGCTTGCTCGCCGCCCATCACAGAGATACGGGCGTTAGGCCACATCCACATCATGGTCGGTTCGAACGCGCGGCCACACATGCCGTAGTTACCCGCGCCGTAGCTGCCGCCGATAATCACAGTAAATTTAGGTACATTGGCGCATGAAACTGCAGTCACCATCTTAGCGCCGTGTTTGGCTATGCCTTCGTGTTCGTACTTTTTACCCACCATAAAGCCGGTGATGTTTTGCAGGAACAGCAGCGGAATTTTGCGCTGACAGCATAGTTCAATAAAGTGTGCGCCTTTTTGCGCCGACTCAGAGAACAGAATGCCGTTGTTGGCGACAATGCCGACAGGATAGCCGTGAATTCGGGCAAAACCGCACACTAAGGTTGCGCCATAGTTGGCTTTAAATTCATCAAAATCAGAATCATCGACGATACGGGCGATCACTTCTTTGACATCAAAAGGCTTTTTCAAATCAGTGCCGACAATGCCGTACAGTTCGCTAATGTCGAACTTCGGCGGTTTGACTGGGCTCAGCAGTGATTTGATTTCTTTTTGATGATTCAGGCGTGATACCGCGCGGCGGGCAAGCTCCAGCGCGTGCTCATCGTTTTGCGCTAAATGGTCCGCCACGCCGGAAATTTTGGTGTGGACTTCGGCGCCGCCCAGTTCTTCTGCGCTAACTTCTTCGCCAGTGGCTGCTTTCACTAATGGTGGGCCTGCTAAGAAGATAGTGCCTTGATCTTTTACAATAATGGATTCATCCGCCATGGCAGGCACATAAGCGCCGCCCGCGGTACATAAGCCCATCACCACTGCAATTTGGGGGATACCCTTAGCGGACATTTGCGCTTGGTTGTAAAAGATGCGGCCGAAATGGTCGCGGTCTGGAAACACTTCATCTTGGCGGGGCAGGTTAGCGCCGCCCGAGTCGACTAAATAAATACAAGGCAAGTGACAACGGCTGGCAATATCTTGGGCACGAAGGTGTTTCTTGACGGTAATCGGGTAATAAGTGCCGCCTTTCACTGTGGCGTCGTTGGCGATGATCATGCACTCGACACCGCTCACACGGCCGATACCGGCAATAATACCCGCTGCGGGCACTTCCTCGTCGTAGACTTCAAACGCCGCGAATTGCGATAGCTCTAAAAAGGGTGAACCTGCATCGAGCAGCTTTTCAACCCGCTGACGTGGCAGCAATTTACCGCGGGATAGATGGCGCTCCAGCGCCACAGGGCCGCCGCCGAGTTCGATTGTATTGAGTTTAGTTTTAAGATCGGCCACTAGGGCGGCCATATCGTCGGATTTTGCTTTAAATTCATCGCTACGGGCGTTGATACGACTGCTTAATTGCGTCACTTTGATTGTCCTTATAAAGCGGAAACTCGGTATCACCTTGCTCGAATGGGTGGCGCAAACTGTAAATTACAGTGAGGTGCTACCCATTCACTTGTGAGAGATTATTTGAACTCGCGTTATTTCGACTCATTGAACAGTTCGCGACCAATCAGCATGCGGCGAATTTCTGAGGTGCCTGCGCCGATTTCATACAGCTTGGCATCACGAAGTAAGCGGCCGGTGGCGTATTCGTTCACATAACCATTGCCGCCCAGCAATTGGATTGCATCCAGTGCCATTTTGGTTGCGAGTTCTGCGCTATACAGAATGGCGCCTGCGGCATCTTTACGGGTGGTTTCACCGCGATCGCAGGATTTTGCTACGGCATACACGTAGGATTTGGCGGCATTCATGCCGGTGTACATATCGGCTAACTTGCCTTGTACCAGTTGGAATTCACCAATCGATTTACCAAATTGCTCACGCTCGTGGATGTAAGGTACAACGATATCCATACAAGCGTTCATGATCCCCAGCGGGCCGCCAGATAGCACGACGCGCTCGTAATCGAGGCCGCTCATCAGCACTTTAACGCCGTTGTTGAGGCCGCCTAAAATGTTTTCTTCTGGCACTTCCACATCTTCAAACACCAGTTCGCAGGTGTTAGAGCCGCGCATGCCGAGTTTGTCGAGCTTTTGCGCTTGGCTAAAACCTTTCGAATCACGTTCAACGATAAAGGCAGTAATACCGTGCGCGCCTTTGGTTAAGTCGGTTTTCGCGTAAATCACATAGGTGTGCGCATCGGGACCGTTAGTGATCCACATCTTGTTGCCGTTTAAGATGAATCGGTCGCCTTCTTTGCGGGCGTGTAGTTTCATTGAAACCACGTCAGAACCCGCGTTTGGCTCACTCATGGCGAGTGCGCCAATATGTTCACCACTCACCAGTTTTGGCAGATACTTGGCTTTTTGCGCGGCATTACCGTTACGGTTGATTTGATTGACACACAGGTTTGAGTGGGCGCCATAACTTAGACCGATAGAGGCCGATGCGCGGGAGATTTCTTCCATCGCCACGACGTGGGCAAGGTAGCCCATGTTCGCGCCGCCAAACTCTTCGGGTACGGTTACGCCGAGCAGTCCCATTCCTCCTAGCACAGGCCAAAGTTCATTGGGGAAGGCGTTGTCGTGATCCACTTTCGCGGCAATTGGAGCGATTTCATTCGCGGCAAAATCCTGCACTGCATCGCGCAGCATGTCGACGTCTTCGCCTAGACCAAAATTCAGACTTGTGTAGAGAGAGTTCATTGCTTGTGTCCTTTCAGATGTTCTAATTTCAGATTGTTATCGTTTTTATGATTTTTAGGTGCTTGAGTCTTTTCAATCTTGTACTTAAATCCGTAGTGTTATCGCCATCAAATTGATTTGATTTTGTGTCAACGGAGATTTAGGCTTTTGCCGTTTTGTTATCTTCTAAGGCTAAGCGGCATTGCTGCTCGGCGGAATTGAGTTCCATCAACACCACTTTAATGTCGTCCATTTGCTGTTGTAGAGCGGATTTCTTTTCTTCCACTAGCGCCAGCATGGTATTGAGCTGTGCGGTGCTGCTCTTGTCGGCATCGTATAATTCGAACAAGCGACGGGTTTCTGCTAAAGAAAAGCCCAAGCGTTTACCGCGAAGAATGAGCTTGAGGCGCACTCTGTCTTTGAGGCTATAAATACGGGTTTGGCCGCGGCGTTTAGGCTTAAGCAAACCTTGGTCTTCGTAAAAACGAATACTTCGAGTAGTGATATCAAACTCTTTTGAGAGATCACTGATCGAGTAAGTCGTTTGTGGTGTGTTCGTTGCGCTCATTCATGCACCCTAAATAATCAGTTTTAAGCAAGATATATGAAGTTTACGTAAAGGTAAAGATTTTGACTTTTATTCTGTTGCCATAAAAGTGTCAATCCCAATTGCCATCAGCCTGTGCGGCCAGATTAAAACGGGTGCTTTAAATTAGTGTTCTCACATAAAACCACAAATCTTTTCTGGTTATAGGCTAACGTCTAATAGTGGGCTGGATGCCCCCCTGTTAATAATGGCTGTTGGAAGGGGTAGTTATTGCGGCTGACGATTTTAGCCGCAGTCCTGATTGGAGGACATATGTTGACCGAACAGCAAAATGCATCTGTAGCGCAAGCCGCAAATCAAAAACAGAACCAACAAAAACATCAAGCGTTGCACCAAGCATCCTTGCTTAATAAAGCCGAATTCTGGGGAGAAGCGGCGAAGACGCTCGATTGGATTAAACCTGCGCACACTGTGCTCGATGAGTCGCAGGCACCGTTTTATCACTGGTTCGCCGATGGTGAGATGAACACTTGTTATAACGCCGTTGATCGCCATGTGTTGGCCGGACGCGGTGATCAAGTGGCTATCCAATATGTGAGCCCAGTGACAGACACTGAATACGGCATTAGCTACGCGGAGTTACAGGCTCAAGTGAGCCGACTCGCGGGCTTTATGCAATCTATTGGGATAGAGAAGGGCGACCGTGTGGTGATTTATATGCCTATGGTGCCGGAAACCGCTTTCGCTATGCTGGCCTGTGCTCGCATAGGTGCGATTCATTCTGTGGTTTTTGGTGGTTTTGCCGCCAATGAACTCGCGACTCGGATTAATGATGCTAAGCCTAAATTGGTACTGTCGGCATCCTGCGGAATTGAGCCTTCGGGCGTCATTCCTTATAAGCCTTTGTTAGATAAAGCATTGGAACATGCTGTTCATCAGGTGGAGCATTGCCTGATTTTAAATCGCAGCCAGTATCAAGCCGATTTGCAGGAGGGCCGTGACTTAGATTGGCAAGCCGCATTAGCGACTGCACCTAAGGCCGATTGTGTTTCTCTTAAGGCCACAGATCCCTTGTATGTGCTTTATACCTCAGGCACCACGGGTCAGCCTAAAGGTGTGGTGCGCGATAATGGCGGCCATGCAGTGGCTCTGGCTTGGTCGATGCAACATATTTACGATATTCAAGCGGGCGATGTGTTTTGGGCCGCGTCTGATGTGGGCTGGGTTGTGGGTCATTCTTACATTGTGTACGGACCGCTGCTGGTGGGCGCTACAACCTTAATGTATGAAGGCAAACCTGTCGGTACGCCCGATCCCGGCGCTTTTTGGCGCACGATTGCTAAATATAAAGTTAAAAGTTTTTTCACCGCGCCGACGGCCATTCGCGCAATCAAGCGTGAAGATCCTGACGGTGAGTATCTACAAGGTGTTGATTTAGCTTGTCTTAAAAATGTGTTTTTGGCAGGTGAACGTTGCGATCCAGACACTTTAGTTTGGGCACACACTAAACTCGCTAAACCTGTTATCGATCACTGGTGGCAAACCGAAACGGGTTGGCCAGTCGCGGCAAATTTGATGGGCACAGCGCCCGTCGCCATTAAGCCGGGTTCACCCGCTTTACCTGTGCCAGGCTATGCGGTTGAAGTGGTGGATGAATTGGGAGAACAAGTTGCGCCCAATACCTCGGGGAATGTGGTGATCAAGCTGCCTTTGCCGCCAGGAACCTTAACGACACTGTGGCAAAATGATCAACGCTATCAAGACAGTTACTTGTCTATGTATCCAGGTTATTACTTAACTGGAGATGCGGGTTATACCGATGAGGATGGTTATCTCTACATTATGAGTCGTATTGATGACATCATAAATGTGGCGGGGCACAGGTTATCGACCGGACGTTTTGAAGAAGTCTTGTGTCAACATCCTGATGTGGCCGAAGCGGCTGTGATTGGTGTGGATGATCAGCTTAAAGGTCAGGTGCCTTTAGGATTAGTGGTACTGAAAAAGGGCGTGACGATCAGTGATGAAGAGCTGCATAAACAGCTTATTACCTTAGTTCGTCAAGAGATTGGTCCCGTCGCTTCCTTTAGGTTAGTCAGTGCGATTCAAAAATTGCCTAAAACGCGCTCTGGGAAGATTTTACGCGGTACTATGCGAAAAATTGCCGATAATCAGCAATATACCGCACCAGCGACCATAGAAGATCCACAGACCTTAGAGCTAGTGCGCACCGCGCTCACTCGCATGGGTTATGCCGATGCCTTAATCTAAGCTTGCGTTTAGTGAATGGGGATTTCATGTAGGAAATTCCCATTCTAAAAAAATCGCTTGCTGTTGCGAATTGAAACAAATATCCCCGCTCAATTTGAGCAATAGTCCTTTATGATTTGCTATTCTTGCCGCGTATTTATTGAATGTTTTTGCTACTTAATTGCATTATTTTGAGTTGTTTATATGCGGGAATTGAGCATTAGCAATTGTTTAATTGATCCATTCAACTAAAACCACCACTAGAAGCAATGTGTATCTATGGAGATTTTAGATACACTTCACTGACGACTTTGTATTCTCACCGGCTTAGGGACGACCCTAAACATGCCTTAATTTGGTAGGGGACGACCCCTAATTAGGAGTTCACTATGAGTTGGTTCTTATTAGTCCTTGCGGGTTTATTCGAAATTGGTTGGGCCATAGGGCTTAAATATACCGAAGGTTTTACACGTTTGTGGCCAAGTATCTTTACAGTGGCGTCGATGGCCGTGAGTGTGTTGCTACTAGGACTCGCGGTTAAGCAACTGCCTATCGGTACGGCTTACGGCGTGTGGGTCGGCATTGGCGCTATGGGCACCGCTATCGCGGGAATTATCCTGTTAGGAGAAGGAGTTAGCTTACTTAAGATTGCCAGTTTGATACTGATATTACTGGGCGTTTTAGGGCTTAAACTCGCAAACTAAGTTGTCGATAAACGTGCCAATACAAGTATCACTTGGGCTAAGTCCTAACTAACCCGTTTCGCAATACGGGATTGGCAATCTCACTGTAATCGAGATTGCCAATCGTATGCATCGCCTTTTCTCTCTGGTAATTAAGTTACAAAGATCGGTATAATTACCCCTCAAAATTGGTTAGCTCTAACCTCTGTGACCCGTGGGAATTATATAATGCAAAACCACAGCAATCTTAATGATATCGGCGTAATTGGCCTTGGCGTTATGGGTAAAAACCTAGCGCTAAACATCGCGGATAACCAATATCACGTCAGCGCATTTGACCTCGATCCTGTTAAAGTTAATGGTGTTATACAGCAAGAAAAACAGGAACGCGCTGGACTCGAACCTCGCATTCTTGGCTGTGCTAATCTTACCGAAATGTTAGCCAGTCTCACAAAACCCCGCATTCTTGTGCTTTCTGTTCCCGCGGGCGCACCCGTCGATGGTGTCTGTAGTGCTTTGATTTCTGCCGGAATTGAGTCCGATGATATCGTTATCGATACCGGTAACAGCCTATGGACTGACACTGTTGAGCGTGAAGCGCGCTACAAAGGTCAGTTTGTATTTTTCAGCTCTGCGGTTTCGGGCGGTGAAGTCGGTGCGCGTTTCGGTCCATCACTTATGCCAAGCGGCGATATCGATGCATGGCATCACGTGGCACCTATTTGGAAAGCTATTGCCGCTAAGGTTGATTCAAGTACAGGTTTACCCATAGAGCGCTTCGAACCGGGTAATCCAGTGACAGAAGGCGAGCCATGCACGACTTATATTGGTCCTGCGGGTTCTGGCCATTACGTGAAGATGGTGCATAACGGTATTGAATACGCAGATATGCAGTTGATTTGCGAAGCCTATCAAATGCTGCATGACGGTTTAGGCATGAGCGCTGCAGAAGTGGGCGATGTGTTTGAACGCTGGAACAAAGGTAGCTTAAACAGCTATTTGATGGGGATCAGTGCCGAAGTCTTAAAACAGGCCGATCCATTAACGGGTAAACCGTTGGTGGAAATGATCTTAGATAAAGCGGGCCAAAAAGGCACGGGTTTGTGGACGGCCGTAAGCAGTTTACAAATTGGTTGTCCGGCACCGACGATTGCTGAAGCTGTATATGCTCGCGCCGTAAGTACCCAAAAATCCTTACGTTTACAACTTAGCCAGAAATTGGCTGGGCCAAATGCACCTGCTATCGATGAGGCGCAAAAAGCGCAGTTGATTGAAGCCCTTGAAAGTGCGTTATATTGCGCGAAAGTGTGTTGTTACGCGCAAGGCTTCCAGTTGATGGCAATGACGGCCCATGAGCAAAAATGGCAGTTAAACTTTGCTGAAATTGCAAAAATTTGGCGTGCGGGTTGTATTATTCGCGCGACGTTCTTGCAATCAATCACTCAAGCCTATGAAGACAATGCCGAGCTTAGCAATCTGTTGATGGCCGACAGTTTCGCGTCAGCCTTATCTGAAAAGCAAGGCCTATGGCGCACTGCGGTAGCGACAGCGGTAATGCAAGGCATTCCAGCGCCGTGTATTAGCTCAGCACTGGCGTATTACGACAGTTATCGCTGCGAAACATTACCTGCGAACTTGCTCCAAGGTCAGCGTGACTTTTTCGGCTCTCATACCTTTGAGCGTATCGATACGCCAGCTGGCGAGAAATATCACTTAGATTGGAGCGCCAAAGAGCGCACCTTAGCTAAGGTTTAATCTAAGGTTCTGCCTGCTAACAAAATGAAAAACGCCCCTTGATAAGGAGCGTTTTTGTTTATGGGCGATGATTATATAACGGCTTATGAATTTTTGACTTCAATTCATTTTAAGTCACTAAGCTAAATCTTAAGCTTGAATTCCTAAGCATTCAGCTCAGATGAAAAGGCGATCAGCTTTTGCCAGAGTGCTTGGGCGACAGGGCCCAAAGGCGAGTGGGGTTTTCTCATCACATAGTAATCGAGTTGAATGTTGTTTTGTCTTTCGCGTAGATCCAAAGCAATCAATGCACCTTGTTTGAGTGAATCTTCAATCATATAGTGCGGCAGTTTGCCCCAGCCCATGCCACTTTGAATAAGCATTTTCTTGGTATAAAAATCATTAACATACCAACGTCGTTGCCCCGCTTGTACCCCAAACTCAATATTCGCAGTACCTGAGCCCGTATCTTGGATCACGATTTGATATTCGTTAACGAGCTCTCGTGCGTAGTTCAGTGTCGGATGACGCTCAAGCATGCGCGGCGCGGCAACATCGAGCAGGCTACCGGAAAATAGATAGGCTAATTCTAAATGGCTCGAACGTATGGGCTCAATTCCGCCAGCAGAGATGATGATTTCAGCTTTATCTTGATTCAACGCTTCGAGTGCACCAGTTAAAAATTCTTGTTTGAGAATAATTTGGGTATAGGGGAACTCATTTTGAGTCAGTTCTAAAATCGGTAGAATTCGAGCGAGATTGAAAGAAGCTTCAAAAGCTAAGGTGATACTCGCTTCGTTGCCTTTGGCTAAATGTTTCGCGACTTGCTTCATTTCCTGCGCTTCATTCAGCACCCGCTGGGTATGTTGCAGCAGTTTTCGGCCTTGCTCTGTGATGGCGAGTCGATAACCTTCACGGTTAAATAAGATGAGATCGAGTTGAGATTCTAACTGTTTGATACTTTGACTAATGGCGGGTTGGGTTTTATGTAGCTTGTCACTGGCGGCTTTGAGTGAGCCCGCCTCAGCCACGGTTTTAAACATCAGCAGTTGGTCTAAGGTCACTGGGATTGCTCGCAAGTCATAAATTATTAGTTTATGAGATATTAGATTTTATTCCATATTTATTTATCTTTTATCGGCTCATAATCTACTCCATTCTCGCTCGTCGTCTGCGCATTTATGCCCAAGACTGACGGCAATATTAAGATCAATGGGGTGTGTGCGATGCGATTTTCAAACTTATGTGGTGCTAAGGGCTCAAGTATCAATGGCTTAGTTGCTGAGGCCGATTCGCAGAAGCTGTTCCTTTGTGCCAATACACTCAATCGCGCCGCCGCAACCGTTACACTGGCGATGAGCATAGTGTTTTTTATCTCGGGATTTGCCAAGTTATTTGGCGTGCCTATGTTCCATGTTCCGTTTACTTTGATGAATCTTCCCACAGGGTTTGGCTATTTTATTGGTTTGATGGAAGTGATTGGCGCCCTTGGATTGTGTCTACGTGACTACCGAGTGTTATCGGCGAGCGGTTTGCTGGCGATTATGATGGGGGCGATTTATTTCCACTTTAACTATGAAGCGGCTATTAATGCACTGCCTGCATTGAGTTTATCGGCTGGACTCTTTCTAGTTATCAAACTGGATGAAATTATTGAGCGTTTAGTGCAATTTCAGCGGCAGTTGGCGCTGAGTCGCTCCGCATTTTAAGTGATAAAAATAGAGTCTGAAGTCAGTCGTACCGATATAAGTTAATCAACAAGAGAAAGCCATGATGCAAGTTAAAGCGAGTCGTATGCCTGTGCTATTTGTGCCCCACGGTGGTGGCCCAATGCCTTTGCTAAATGATGCCAATCATAAAGAGTTGCGTGCTTTTTTAACCTCAGTGACCGCGCCCATTGAAACCCCTAAGGCGATTGTGCTGATCACCGCCCATTGGGAAGAATCTGTGGTGACCTTGTCGAGTAGCCCTAAGCCCGGTATTTTATATGACTACTATGGTTTTCCACCCGAAGCGTATCAGCTGACGTATCCTGCATCGGGTGAGCCAGAATTAGCGGCACAGATTGCGAATATGCTCGCGGATAAAGGTATCGCCGCCCGCTTAGACAGCGAACGCGCATTTGATCACGGTACCTTTGTACCACTTAAGTTGATGTATCCCGAGGCGAATATTCCCGTAGTACAAATGTCGTTAGTCCACTGTCTCGATCCTGAAACCCATATAGCGATTGGCGAAGCCTTAGCGCCGCTGCGGGATCAAGGGGTATTGATTGTGGGCTCAGGGATGTCGTTTCACAATATGCGGGCGTTTTTTTCAAGCGATCCCACGGTCCAAAGTCGCAGCGCAGAGTTTGACTATTGGCTGACGCAAACATTAACCGCAAGCGTGAACACTGCCGAGGCCAAAACAGCATTGATTCACTGGCAAGCCGCCCCTGAAGCGCGGTTTAGTCATCCGCGGGAAGAACATTTATTGCCTCTGCATGTGTGTTTCGGCGCTGGTCACAGTGATTCATCCCAAGCGCTACGTAACTTTAACGGCATTTTGCTAAATACTCTGATCTCAGGCTATATCTGGCAATAATCTGGCAATAATCTGGCAATAATCTGATGTTGGATTACTGTCGTCGAACATGGCAGTAAACCTAAGGCTAAGCATATTCAGCCAATAAAAAAGGTTCGTATCCTCGACAGATACGAACCTTTGTTGTATTCAGGATTAAGCTGTGTGCTTGTAGCGACTAGTTGCATTAGCCTAGCGGCTTTACTCTTATGCGGTAAACACTAAACCCACGCTAAACAAAGTACTGAAAATCATGGTTAACTTAGCCGTGCGGCCGAGTAACGGATTTAACGCTTCACCAGACACCGCATAGAAATCGCTGCTGAGTTTACGGGCGATAAGCAGTGATAAGCCCGCGAGTAATACTGGTAACCCGGGTAAAATCCCCAGTAGAAAGCCTGCAATCACTAAGCCGAAGGGCAGGTAAATCAGCGCTTGATACAACACTTTTGATTGTGCTTCGCCGATACGTACTGCCAATGTGTGTTTGCCCGCTTGGGTGTCGGTACGAATATCGCGGGTGTTATTCACCAGCATGATCGCCGCATTGAACAGCCCAATGGCGCAGCCTAATAACCAAGCATTGATTGTTGTATCACCCGCCTGCAGATAATAACTCCCCACGACGGCGACCAATCCAAAAAAGATAAAGGCCGCGACTTCACCCAGCCCATGGGACGCGAGGGGATAGGGGCCACCACTGTAACCGAGTGCACCTAAAATGGCGGCCGCGGCGAGAATCGCGATAGGCCAGCCTCCGTGCCAAATTAAATAGGAACCCACAGCAAGTGCCATTAATAGGCAAAATATCATGGCATTGCGGACGCTCGTTGGTGGAATTAAACCACTTTGCGTCACGCGAACGGGTCCTAAGCGTTCGGCCGTGTCTATGCCGTTTTTAAAGTCAAAATAGTCGTTAGCGAGATTGACGGCAATTTGTAATAACACAGCGCACAGCATAGAAGTGGCAGCGATTAACCAGCTGTAACTCTCAAGATGCAGGGCGAGAATATTGCCTATCAATAGGGGACCTATGGCCGCGGGTAGCGTACGGGGTCTTATAGCTAAAATCCAAGGATTCATGGCGTCCAGTCGTTATTGGTAAATGGGAATGGTATCGAGCAAGGGCTCAATTAGCGCATAGCATAACAAGATTTAACACGAAAGTGAGCACTATCTAATAAACGCATTTAACAGAGTTTGAATTGGCGCACATATGTTCACTGATGTAGACGGAGATTTGTCGTCAAGCTCAAAGAAAATCAAAAAAGTCTGTGTTTCTATAGCGGATGTTGTTGGAGACGCTGCGCCGCCCAAGGCATAGGCGTACCGCAAAATCCTATGTTCAACTGGAAATACCACAGGTGCTAGTCGCCTTATGCGGGTTGTTTTTGAGCTATCATTGGCTGCGTTTTGCCGCTACTGTTATGCCGATAAGGATATATTTGGATGCGTTTCGATAATAAGGTGGCGTTAGTCACTGGGGCGGGAGCAGGGCTAGGTCGAGCCTATGCCATCATGTTAGCTGAGCGGGGCGCGAAAGTGGTGCTCGTTGATCAGCCGTTATCGTCATCCGAGTCTATTTCTACCGATAGCGCTCAAACAATGCCGGCCAACTTAGCATTGATGCAAACCTACTGCAGCATTATTAAACTCGGCGGTGACAGTCTCTACTTTGTGCTTGATGTTAGCCAGCGGGATGAAGTAAACCGCATGGTCGAAGAAGTGATCTTACGTTGGCATCGCATTGATATCTTGATTAATAACGCGGGGGTCTACGGTGCTTGTCCGTTCGAGCACATTAAGCTTGAGCAGTGGCAACGGCAATTGGATGTCGATCTCAATGGCAGTTTTTATCTGACGCAAGCCGTTTGGCCCTATATGCAACAACAGGATTATGGCCGGATCATGATGACGACGGGAGCTTCGGCCCTATTTGGTGATTTGCATCAAGTCGGTTTCAGCGCGAGTAAGATGGCGCTGGTGGGCATGGTGAATTGCTTATCGATAGAAGGAGAAATTCATAATATTCGCGTCAATAGTTTATGCCCGCAGGCCGTCACAGCGATGACCGCCAAACATTTAGCGAGTGCGATTCAGCCGTTATTTTCCTTTGAGTCATTAACCGCCACAACGGCTTTTTTGGTGAGTGAACAGGCGCCCAATGGTCAACACTTACTCGCAGGTGCGGGCAGTGTCAGCCATGGCATGTTTGTCGAGTTTCAGCCTATGTATTTTAATGAGGGGCTTTTTACGCCTGATAATCTCGCGCAGCAGTGGCCCCAGCTATACCAATCCTTTCCTGTGACTTTGCACTCCAGTGGTGAGGATAAAGTCTTGTCTTGGTCTCAGTTAAGCGCGCTAGAACACCATATTAAAATTGATTGATTTGATTGTGAAAAATCGATAGAAGACTGGTCAGCTTAAGGCGAACTGAGTTACCCTTTAGCATTAATGGCTAATTATGCAGTAGGATCCCATGAGTCAGGTATTAGACGATCTTTTATCATTACTTTCCCTTGAGCAAATTGAAATCGGCCTCTTTCGTGGTCAGAGCCAAGATCTGGGATTTGGGCATGTGTTTGGTGGTCAAGTGATGGGGCAAGCGCTGAGCGCCGCTAAACAAACCGTCCCCGCTGAGCGTAAGGTCCACTCATTACACTCTTACTTTTTACGTGCCGGTGACGAGAAGTTGCCGATTGTGTATGAAGTCGAAAATATGCGAGATGGCGGCAGTTTTAGTGCCCGCCGCGTGAGTGCAATTCAAAAAGGTCGACCGATTTTCCACATGACCTGTTCCTTCCAAGAACCTGAAGAAGGATTTAGTCATCAAGCGATGATGCCGCAAGTACCTGGACCTGAGGGTTTATTGAATCAGCAGGAATTAGCACTAACGATGCGAGATAAAGTGCCGCCGAGCATACTCGAAAAGTTTATGGCCGATGCGCCCATTGAGATGCGACTGGTTAATCCATTACATCCCTTTGCGCCCAAAGAAACTGAGCCGTACCGTCATGTGTGGATGAGGGCCAATGGTCCCATGCCAAATGACGCCCATATTCATGAATATTTACTCGCCTATGCCTCGGACTTTAACTTTCTCGTGACAGCGGCTCAGCCCCACGGCGTGTCGTTTTTAAGTCCTGGAGTGCGCATGGCGACGATAGATCATGCTATGTGGTTCCATCGCCCGATTAATATGGGAGAGTGGTTGCTTTACAGTATTGATAGCCCCAATGCCAGCGGTGGCAGAGGTTACGTCAGAGGGCAGTTTTTTAATCAACAAGGTGAATTAGTGGCTTCTTCTACCCAAGAAGGCCTGATCCGCATGGTAAAAGGACGTTAATATGTATCTGAAAATAAAGTCGTTTGTATTGTTATCGCTCATGGCAATTCTACTTAATGGCTGCGTGACGGTGAAACCTGAACCCCCGATTATCATCAATGGCGCAGCGGGTTATTTAGAGAAAATTCCCTTGCCTCAAGGTTGCCAAATCACCATTGCAATCATTGATTTGAGTACCCCGGGTATTATCGTCGCACAGAAAACCTTTAATATCGCCAGAGCGCCAGTGCCGTTTAAATTTACGCTGCCTGCAAAATCGATCGATAAGAGTATCCAATATGGCGTAGTGGCGATGATCAAGTTCCAAGACCAAGTGATCTTCCAAACCTATGACAGGTTCCCTGTCGTCAATAATGATAAGTTCACGACAGAAGTGTTAATGAAGGCGGTCATGGCGAATTAATCACTCCTAATTATTGCCTGCGCATCATTTTTGTATTGCTGAAGATGTAGCCCTTTCAATTTATATTGCAAGGGCTTTTTTTGGTTAATATTCGGGTATTCATGCTGTAAATGTAAAATCAAATATGATTTTGCTTTACACAGAGCTAAGAATATTAATGCATAAGTTAGTCTCTATTTATAAGGAGTGCCATTTTGTAAAAATGGCATTCCTACTGATTTTGTTTAAATATGGTTAAAGGGAGATTTAATTTGTGTTTAGTTTTATTTTCGTAAATGTTTATTTTGTAACGGATGTTTTTTACGAGTAATAATATTTTTACGGTCACTCGTTCTGTTTTTTGTGCGCACTATCTTGGTGCTCTAACATTTAAAGTTTAGAATTAAGGTGCTGATTTAAAATAACTAATCAGATTTTTGACTTTTGTTTATGAGCTTTAATTTACCTGCTATTCAACCTGCGAAACAATCTATTTCTCTTTTTTAAGATAAATAGAAGCTGATATACGATTTACTGAATAACGTTCTGTTAACTTGATGTTTTAATTTGTATCTTTGCGTGTTACAAATTGTCGCGATAAAACTCAGTGATCATCATCACAGTAAATTGAATGGTTATTCATAAAAAATGTCAGTTACAGGTGACGTTCTTGGTTGTTGCAGTGTGTTCATGCCACCAACCTGAGTTTTATAAATCATACAACTTATAAGAATTAGGGAAGTCACAATGAAAACTAAAATAGCACTAGCAGTGTCTATGGCGCTGCTATCGTCGGCGGCAAATGCGCAAACCGTTTTATCACCTACGGGTGAAACCTTGCAGTTAGATATTCCAAGTGAACTACAAGCCACATCATTACGCGGTAATGCTGCCGGGGCTGAAGTTAAGTTTGTACCAGAAGCGGATTTAGGCGAGGGTGAATTTACTTATATCGTTCGTTTACGCGACAGTTCAGTCGCTAATTATCAAGGAACGACTCCTGGCTTTAAAGCGACGAGCTCACAGAGAGTGCAGACAAGTGGCACTTCAAAAGTCGCGGTGAATGGCAAACTTGATGCTTCAAGACCTGAAGTCAAAAGCTATGTTAGCTATTTAAAAGTCAAACAAAACCGATTTCTAGCTAACGCAAGTGCGGCTATTGGCACCAATCTGCAGCCATTAACGACCTATCAGTATGCGTTAAACGGTATGGCGGTTCGCATGACTCAAGCTCAAGCGAAGAAAATGGCTGAGTTACCTGAGGTTGCGTTTGTTGAGCGCGAGCGCATGGAACAAATGGAAACCGACGTCAGCCAAGCGCTTATCGGTTCTCCAAATGTATGGGATGGCAGTGCAACGGGCACGAAAGCCATGGGTGAAGGCGTGATCGTCGGTATTATCGACTCAGGCATTAACTCTGACCATGCTTCATTTGCGGATGTTGGCCAAGATGGTTATGACCACACTAACCCATTAGGTCAAGGCATCTATATTGGTGACTGTAAAACTGATTTCGCCAGCATGTGTAACGACAAACTGATCGGTGTCCGTAGCTATCCAGAAATCACCAATAACTTTGATGACGTAAAAGTGTATGGTGACACCCCGCCGGCAAAAAATGGTGAGGATTACGGCGGACACGGTTCGCACGTTGCCAGTACAGCAGCGGGTAACATTTTAGTGAATGTCCCTTATGTGCAAGGTGAAACGGGTAAGTTAGAAGGTGATGGTATTGCGACGGGTCTTGAATTTGCGCAAATCTCAGGTGTTGCACCACATGCAAACATCATAGCTTATCAAATCTGTAATCCGGGTAATGCGGGCGACACTTATTCTGGCTGCCCGACCGCACCTATTTTAAAAGCGTTAGACGATGCAATCAAAGATGGCGTCGATGTGATTAACTTTTCAATCAGCGGTGGTGGAAATCCGTGGAATAGTGCAACAGAGCAAGGTTTCTTAGCTGCACGTAATGCGGGTATTTTTGCTGCCGTTGCTGCGGGTAACACACGTGCCGCGACAAATACTAGCCCTGCTATTAATCAAACACCTTACTCAACGCCTAAAAATGCGCCTTGGTATACTTCGGTTGCTAACTCGACCCACAATCGCGACATAGTTCGCGCCGTTGAATTTAATGGTAAAAACTACCACTACACTGCTGGCTCTGGCCCGGTTCAAACTGAAGTGCTCAAAGGTGTACCTGTTTATGCTGGCACAATCGATGCCGCTAATTTTGAAGCCTGTAAACCATTCGCTGCGGATGCTTTTAAAGACAAGATCGCGGTTTTAAGACGCGGTGGTTGTTCATTCGATATTAAAGTCGCTGCGGCGATGAAAGCTGGCGCTAAGGGTGTGATTGTTTTCAATAGAGATGGTGAAAATAATGCGCGTCTGACCATGTCTGGGCTAGATAAATTGGATATTCCAGCAGTATTTATTGGCGATATCGATGGCTTAGAACTGATTGCTGCTATGGCGGCAAATCCAGCGCTTGAAATCACGCTGTCTCCAACCCCTAAAGTCATCAGTAAAGAAGCGGATGTTTTATCAGCCAGCTCATTGATTGGACCTAACCTGACTAACGATGTACTGGTGCCTTATGTTGCTGCACCGGGTAGTGATATCTATGCTGCTTATTCAGATCAACAATTCGGCCATGATAAGGCGGGGACTGATCCTGCTGATTTCACGTTGATGTCAGGTACTTCGATGGCGAGTCCTCACGTTGCCGGTGCTGGCGCGTTACTTAAATCACTGCATAAGGATTGGACCCCAGATAACATTCGTTCTGCGCTAATGATGACAGCAACGACAGCCCAAGCGATGAAAAAGGCTGATGGCAAAACTGTTGCAGATCCGTTTGACGTAGGCGCAGGCCGTATTCGTGTGGATTTAGCGGCTAAATCTGGCTTAGTGATGGATGAAAGTGCCTTAAACTACGAGATTGCTAACCCTACAACAGGTGGCGATCCACGTAAGTTAAACATTCCAAGCATGGCTGATTCACGTTGTATCGATACTTGTACTTGGACACGTACTGTCACTGCAACGGCTGACGGTAGCTGGACAGCAAAAGGTGTTTCCGCAACCGATAAGTTCGCGTTAACTGTGACGCCAGAAAGCTTCAACCTGAAAAAAGGTGAGAGCCAAACTATCACAGTGACAGCGGATGTGACTGACGTAGGTGCAAGTTGGGGCTTTGGTAACTTAGTATTAGCTTCGGAAGCCTTCCCAACGGCTAACATGCCGATCGTTGCTAAGATTGCTAAACGCGACTTACCTGCGGTTGTTAATGTTTCAGCCTCACGTGATGCCGATGAGCGCAATTTGGCTCACTTGAAAGCAATTGATCTACCGGGTGTTGCGGCGACAGTGACTGAACTTAAGTTAAGTGCTACTTATGAATCAAGTGTGAAACAGGATTCAAATACCGATAGTGCATTTGATGATTTAGCCGATGGCGTAAAAGTATTTAGCTTTAACGTTGAAGACAAAGCGTTATATTTCAATGCATCAATCGGTAATACCACGTCTCCTGACTTAGACATGTTTGTGATACTCGATAAGAAAGATGGTAGTAAGCTTTCTATCGCGGCATCTTCTGCGTTTGGTGGTTCAAAAGAAAGTGTGTCTATTAAGGACCCAGTGAAAGGTGAGTATATTGTCGTGATACAAAACTATCAGGCATCTGCAGCCGATGCGGATGATGCTTTTAGTTTGAAACAAGTGACCTTATACGATGAAGCGGGTGATAACTTAACGGCAAATCTTACCGGTGATCATAAAGATTTCAATGTCAACTTAGCGTGGAAACAAGCGATGTTAGTGGGCGATGCTGGCTTGGCTATGCTGACTCTGACCACTACTGATGACAAAGTCGCACCGGTTAAAATTCCGGTTATATTTGAGCGCGTCAGTGATGATGTTTTACCGCCTCTAGGTAGCACTGTTTCTGGCGAGTTAACGCCAGGCGCCGCTAAAATGATGAAGACCCGTGTCGAAGCGAACAAAACGCAAGAAACCCGCGTTTACACCTTAGAAGCGTTATTACCAGAAGGTCATGAAGTGGCTAATATCAGCCATCAAGGTACGCAAGTGGGCAATAAGATCACTTGGACTATCGAGATGGCCTCTGGTGCCGCGGCGCAAGATGTGACGTTTGACTTAGTGCCACGTAAGGCAAGCCAAGACAACCTTGTGACTTTGACCAACAAAGTGAACAACGACTCGGCTGAAGTCTTGAAGCAAGAATATCAATTTGATGTTCCAGAAGTAGCGCCAGTGGCAGTGATTGAAGCACCGGTGTCTGTTCAAGAAGGTAAACCACTGTTTATCGATGCGAGCAAGTCATCCGATGCCAACAATGATCCATTAACCTACAAATGGACTCAGTTAGGCGGCGCGAGCTTTAACTTCGACGCTAATGCAGCCAAGCTTAATCTAGTGGCGCCAGAAGTGAGTGGTACAGCTCAAACAGTGTCATTCCAACTTACTGTAGCGGACAACCATGGCAACAAAGATTCAAGTGTCGTGTCTGTGTCTGTGACTGAAACACCAGCTAAGAAAGATGATGGTGGTTCATTAGGTTGGTTAAGCTTGTTATTGCTACCATTTGCCTTTGGTCGTCGTAAACAAGGCTAATCGCTCAGGGTTATATCGAGAGGTTTAACAGTAATTTAATAGTAAAAAGAGAAGGGCTGATATTGATATCAGCCCTTTTTGTTTTAATCGATTGAGGTTAGCGATTACTCATCAAAAAATCGACAAAGGCACGGTCTGCTTGACTGACGGGGCGTTGTTTTTTCCATGCGATATGCAGGTTCAAAAATACTGGTGGATCGAAGGGTTTAGCTAAAATGTCATCTTTTGAGCTGATTGCCATTTCGAGCACGCTGGTGATCCCAAATCCTTGGGAAACAATCTGTTTGATAAGGTTGATCAGATTAGTCTCGAAGGCGACATTGGGCTTTTTCCCCAGATCCTTGGCTTGCGATAAGATCCACTCGCGGTGGAAATAACCTGTCTTGAACATCACTAATTCATGGTCGAAAAAGTCATTGAGACTGACGGCGTTATGTTCCGCTAAAGGATGTTCGGCTCCCATAGCGATCACCATTTGCTCACGGATCAACAGCTGACTATCAAATTCGGGTTGTAGGTCTTGGGCGGTAATGATCGCAATATCCACTTCTTCCTGTTGCAACATACGCAGTGCGTCGCGCGTCCCGCCTTCAAACAGCGATAGTTTTAACTCGGGGTATTTATGCCGAAAAGCCATTAAGCGCGAGGGCAGGTAGAAAGATCCCAGCATGCCCGGTACGGCAATGCGGACTTCCCCCGAGGTGAGATTGGCCATGGCGCGGATTTGCGCTTCGGCCTGCTTAATCTGTTTCAGGATCAAAGTGGCATGTTGATGTAGGACTAATCCTTCGGCCGTAAGTGCGAGCAGCTTGTCATTCTTGTTGCTCGTACGATTGACTAAAGTCACGCCGAGTGCGACTTCTAAGCGCTTGATACTTTGGCTTAACGCCGGTTGAGCCATATTCAGTTTCTTGGCTGCGGCGGTAAAGCTGCCAGTACTGGCAAGGGCATCTAAATGTTTGAGTTGGCGGATATCCATCAATCGGGCCCATACTGTTGAATAGTGGCAAGGTCGGTGCGTTGTGGCTATAACAAAAATCAATGATAGCGATAGATATTATCTATTATTGTTATGTTATGCCCAGTGATAACCTTTGTCTATCCTATGAGTGATGCTTTGTCGAGGCTCCTGTGCAAGCCGTGTTAGATACTATGATTGATCATAAACAGCGTGATACCCGACTGATGTGGGCGCTATGTGTTGCCTCTGTGGTGGTGTATATCAACTTGTATCTGATGCAAGGCATGCTGCCGCTAATTGCGGAGCATTTTACGGTATCAGGGTCTAAAGCGACGTTAATCCTGTCGGTAACCAGTTTTTCCTTGGCCTTTTCATTGCTCTTGTATGCGGTACTGTCAGATCGTATCGGTCGACACACGCCGATCATTGTCAGCCTGTGGTTGTTGGCGTTATCTAACTTATTGTTGATTTGGGCACCGGACTTTAACGGGTTAGTGCTAGTGCGATTGCTGCAAGGTGCATTACTCGCTGCCGTGCCAGCGATTGCTATGGCGTACTTTAAGGAGCAGTTGTCACCGAGCACTATGCTCAAAGCCGCGGGCATTTACATTATGGCAAACAGCATTGGTGGCATTGTTGGCCGTTTGCTCGGTGGCGTTATGTCGCAGTTTTTATCTTGGCAAGAATCCATGTGGCTGTTGTTTTTAGTCACCTTAGCGGGCGTGGCTTTAGTGAACTATTTGCTGCCTTCACTTGCCGATGCGCAGGCCATGTCAAAGAGTAAAACTGAGCCCTCTTTATCAAAACGCGCCCGTTTAGCCCAAGATCTTCATGGCTTTAGCCATCATCTCACCGATGCACAAATGCGCTTGGTCTACGCGATTGGCGGCTTAACCTTTATGATGATGGTGAATCAATTTAGCTTTATTCAGCTGCATTTGATGGCGGCGCCCTATGAATGGAGTCGCTTTCAAGCAACCTTGATTTTTCTGTGTTATTCCAGCGGCACTATTGCGTCGTATTTCACCGCGAAATGGCTCGCCAAATTTGGCCAACATAAGTTATATCAGTGGTCTTGGTGCGTGATGTTGCTCGGCAGTTTACTGACCCTGTTTGATACCACTTTAACCATTAGCTTAGGTTTTTTGATGACGGCTTGTGGCTTCTTCCTTACCCACAGTTGCTGTAATTCCTTTGTCGCGATGCGCGCCAGTCGCGATCGGGCTAAGGCGACATCACTGTATTTATGCTGTTACTACTTAGGTGCGGCGATTGGCGGCCCTTATTTGATGATGTTCTGGCATGAGGCGCAGTGGCGCGGTGTGGTTATGGGGTCGTTAACCTTACTGGCCTTGATTGCCTTGGCCATCACCCGTTTACATTACCATCAAGCCAATGACGTTCGTGCGCTTGCATAGGCTTTGACAGGGCTATTGTTGTTAAAGCAAGAAACGTAAACGAAGTCGCTAAGCTATTATATGAAGTGATTAAATCAAATGAATAAAGGCCAACATCAACCGTTGGCCTTTATTTTTGGTGTGGGTCTTTTAATAAGTTGACTCAAACCTGCAAACCTGACTGGCTATGCTAAATTTGGGGCTGAGGTTCATGCCTTGAGTCTTATGGTCGATATTTAAGCTCACCCATTAAGTGCCCGATTTAATGTATTTGTTGCAGCTTAAGTACAGCGATTCACTAACCTTGATATTTCCAATAGGGCGGATTGCCATACACCTCTAGAAAGTAGTCAATCACAGCGCGGACATTCAATGAGGGAGTGCGGGAGTTTGGATAAATGGCAGTAATGTAATGCTGATCAATTTTTATTGCTGATTCGCAGTCCGTGAGCAATGAAATAAGTTGTCCATTTTTAAGAGAGTCACCGATTAACCAGTCAGGAAAGAGGACGATTCCCATATCATTTAATGCAGCTATGAGTAATGTTTCCGCATTATTTGAGGTGAGGATTGGGGTGATAGGCTGATGCAGCCATGTCGTCTTGTTCTTGTTAAAAAACCAGCGATTTTGACCCGAAGATCCGCTATAGACTAAGCATTGATGGTTTTTGAGATCGGCGGGTTCAGTGGGCATGCCATGCAGTGCTATATACGCTTTGGACGCCGCAAGATGATAGGTTTGGCTTCCCAGTATTCTTGAGTGGAGTGATGAATCAACCAAAGTGCCAATACGAAAGATAATATCGGCGGCACTAACATGCGGGTCGATATAATCGTCTGTTTGTGTGAGCTCCACTTGTACCTGCGGATATCGCCTTAAAAAACCCGCTAACCAAGGCGCAATATGTCGCTGGCCGAAAAAAACCGGGGCATTAATTCTGATCAATCCCTTAGGTTCTATCGTCCTATCTAATAATTCATTGCGGACTTCATTCAGTTGATCTGCCATGGAACGCGCATATTCAATGAAAATCCTACCCGATTCCGTGGGTATGATTGCCCTGGTATTTCGATAAAACAGCTGCTGTCCCAGAGAATCTTCTAGTTGGCTGATGACTCTGGAAATCATCGAGGGAGAGACGCCTTCCTTTCGAGCCACAACAGAATAGCTTTTGCTGTCATAAACGCCGATAAAAAACTTTAACGCTCGCATGTTGATTGAGTTTATATCATTCATTTTTGCAAATTCTGCACAGGTGTTTCCTGCATTGTCTCATTTATTGGTTTTATCGACTAGGGTACTCTTGCTGCCCTTAATCACAGGAGCTTATGTATGCAGTTTTTAATGATTTTTTTTGTTGTGCTAGGAGGGGCGGGATTATCCGTTGAAGCGGGCCTCCTAGGACCTTTAGGTGCTGAAGTCGGGGAGTTATGGGCAACCTTTAGCATTTTCGGTGTCGGCGCAGCACTCACCTTTATCTTGATGCTGTTTTTCAGTCCTCGAAATAGTCCCTCATTTTTCGCGCAACCCTCTTGGACATTAACGGGCGGCGTGCTGGGCCCTATTTACGTGGTGATACTCACGATCGCAACCCCAGCAATTGGGATTGCTATGACAATGATCGGTATTTTAGCAGGCCAAGTTGCGAAGAGTTTGTTGATTGACCACTACGGTTTATTTAGTACAGCGCATAGACGAATTGATACCAAACGTATTGTGGCACTGCTATTTATCGTCGCAGCATTAGTGCTGATGGCGCAAAGTTAAGGGCGAGTTATGACATTGATTATGATTATGTTGGCTGTGATTGGCGGGGCAACCTTGAGTATGCAAGCGGCGATAAATGGACAGCTGGGGAGTAAAGTGGGGGTGTTTCGCAGTGCATTTTTAACTTTTTCGACTGGAGCCTTGATCACTGGATTGTTGATTTTTTATTTTGAACCACCTCAAGCAGTGACACTGTTGGATGTGCCTAAATGGCAGTTATTAGGTGCAATGTGTGGCGTGCCTTATATCGTTATCATGGTGTTAGCCGTTCAGCGGATAGGTACAGCTGTCGCAACCGTGGCTGTTATTTTTGGACAGCTACTAATGAGTATGTTGATTGATAATTTTGGCTGGTTTGGCAATGAAACGATTCACTTTTCTACAAGTCGAATCGCAGCCGTGATCTGTTTGGCGATCGCACTTTATTTTATACATTCAAGTAATAAAACATCGGCGTAATAGATGATTCAGACTCATTTTTATGCTGTGATAGCGAACCCAGCCTAAGCTGGGTTCGCACTTTTTTGTCAGCGAAATGAGCTAGTCATCGGAGTTAATGTATTGCTTGCGGTCTAAATCGTATTTTCGCATTTTGTCGTAGAGGGTTTTACGGGGCAGTTCCAGCTGCTCCATCGTTTGCTTAATGCTGCCCTTGTTGTGGCTGAGCGCTTCTTCAATCAATACCCTTTCAAAAAACTCGACTCGTTGTAGTAAGGACATACTCGAGTGCAGGCTTGGGGTGTTGCCCAAAGTGCCAGCAAAGGCGGCTTCTCCGCCCAGCAGCACAAAGCGTTCGGCGAGATTACGTAACTCACGCACGTTGCCCGGCCAGTCGTGGGAGGTGAGTATGGCATTTTGCTCGGCATTTAAGGCGATAAGCGCTTTGTGATAGCGTGCCGATGCGACGCGGGCAAAGTGCAGGAACAGCAAAGGAATATCTTCACGGCGATCCCGCAGGGGAGGGATAGGCACAGTCACCAGATTTAAGCGATACAACAAGTCTTGGCGAAACTCCCCCGTGTCACACAGGCTCTTTAAATCCACCTTAGTGGCGGCAATTACCCGTATATCAAGGCTGATGCTTTTGTTTGACCCTAAGCGTTCAACTTTACGGTCTTCAAGTACCCGCAGCAGTTTTACTTGCAGCGACAGTGGTGTACTTTCAATTTCATCTAAAAATAATGTGCCGCCGTTGGCGTATTCAAACTTACCAATGCGCATCTTATCGACGCCGGTAAAGGCACCTGCTTCGGCGCCAAAGAGCTCACTTTCAATTAAGTTTTCGGGGATCGCCCCACAGTTGATGGCGACAAAGTTGGCTTGGCTGCGGCTGCTGTGATCGTGTAAATAGCGGGCGACGAGCTCTTTACCTGTGCCTGTTTCGCCTTCGATTAACACATCAGCTGGGGTGTCTATCACTTGATCTATGATGTGGCGCATGCGGTTGATGCCGACGCTGTTACCCAAAATGCGAGGGCCTGGTACGCTCTGACTTTCGAGATCCTTTTTAAGCTTACGGTTCTCTAGGGTCAGGCCGCGTTTATCTAAGGCGCGCTTGACCACATCGAGTATATGCTCGTTATTAAAGGGCTTTTCGAGAAAGTCGTAGGCACCTTGCTTTAAGGCATTGACTGCCATGGCGATATCCCCAAAACCTGTCAATAACACAACGGGGAGGTCGGGGTCCTGCAGGCGGATTTGTTGCATTAAGCTGATGCCATCTAATTGCGGCATGTTGACATCCGATATCACCATTCCCGCCCAATCCTTATGCAGGAGTTTAGCAATCCCTTTAGGCTCTGTGGTGGCGAGCGCCTTAATGCCCTCAAGTTCAAATAGCTGAACGAGAACTGTGCCTATGTGCGGCTCATCGTCGATGATGAGAACAGAATAATCTTGGATTGAATTGGGCACACTCATGAGACTAACGTTCCTCAAGCAAATAAATAGGTAAAATAATCTGGAAAATGGCGCCACCCTCTTCGGCATTGGCAACGTTAATTTGGCCTTGCATGGATTCGATAATACGCTGTGAAATCGATAAGCCCAGCCCCAGTCCGTGGCGCTCGTTGGTGGTAAAGTAAGGTTCGAATATTTTTTCCATTTGGCTTTCGCGCACGCCTGGGCCTGAATCTTGGATGCTGATGCAGAACTTATCTTCACTGGTCACGCGGATGACCAAGCTGCGTTTAACCGATTGTTGCATAGCGACAATGGCGTTGCTCATGATATTGACAAACACTTGCTGTAATCGGACTTTATCGCCCCAAACCTGATAGTTGCCATTGGGTAGCTGCACATCGAGTTCAACGCCTTGCTTGTCTATTGCGGGCTGAACTATGGTCAGCGCTTGTTTGATACAGCGGCCAATATCGGTAGCGCTATCCGTGCCTTGGCTCTTGCGAGTGAAGCTTTTAAATTGGCCGACAATATCGGCCAATCTATCGGTCAGTTCAATAATAATCTTGATATTATCCAGTGCCTTATCTTGCATATTACGGGCTAGAAAGGTTTGAGTATTTTGGGCGTAGCTGCGCAGTGCTGCAAGCGGCTGATTAAGCTCATGATTAATGCTGGCGGATAAACTGCCGATCACTGTCAGTTTTGCCGCTTGGATGAGTTCATCCTGAGTGTCTTTAAGCTGATGGTTCGCCTGCTGCAAGTCTTGAGTTCGTTCTTCTACGCGTTGTTCTAACAGGCTTTGTGCCAGCTGCATGCGCTGTAGGTTTCGGCGACGCTCGGCACTAAACAAGATGCTGAGCGCCAGCAACAGATAAATGCTGGCTGACAGTAACATCAATGCAGGTAAAGACGACAGCAAGGGTTTGATGGGCGCTAAGATGTGCACCCGCCAGCCAGCTTTGGCCATCAACTGATGATTATCCATGTATTGCTCATGATCTCTGCCCGTTTGCAATTGGTAGAGCATGGCTTGGCTGCCACTCTCATAGGGCGGCTTCATTAATAGTTCGCCTATGGGGCGTTCTGCATAACGCTTTGATGCATTAAGCGCATATTGTTTGGCTTGGGTAAGTGGAGTGAGTGACTTTAACCGCCACTCATCAACGCTAGAGATAAAAACAATGTCTTCAGGGTCGCTGATAAGGAATTGGTATTGACCCGCAATGGCAATGCTCGTGCTTTGCTGCTCGATACCGCTAATGTCCACTTTGACTATGATAGCGCCGAGTATGCCTTTGCCGCCTTGCTGATAAATAGGGTAAGAAAAGTAAAACCCACGCTTATCTGAGCTGGTGCCCACGGCATAATAACGGCCTAGATTGCCCGAAATAGCATCGGTGTAATAGGGTCTAAAGGAATAATCCTTGCCAATAAAGGAGAAACTTTGTTGCCAGTTACTGGCGGCAATCGCAATCCCTAAGGCATCAATCAGATAGATATCGGACGCCTCAGTGACATGCTGGATTTCTTCGAGATATAAATTAAGTTCTTGGACTTTATCGGGGTTTTGTTGATCGTTCAGTACATTGGCGAGCATAGGGTTAGTCGAGAGCACGTGGGGAATGCTTTCGTAGCGCGATAATGCACCATCGAGAAAGCTGACTAACTCCTTCAGTTGTTTCTCCGATTGGGTTTGGATCTCGATTTTACCTTGATGCAAATGCATCCAATAGGTCAGTTTGAGCGTTGCAAATAGGCCTGCAAGTAACACTACAGTGAGAAAGAGGCGTTTCTTGGCCTTAGGCGTCATGGGCAACATGGTGGCTATCCTGATAAAGCGACGGTATCAATCACTGAGACTGTGGATCATAAAACAAAGCGAGCCTGACTAGGCTCGCTTAAAAACTAACTGTAATCAAGGGGTAATCTCACAACCTTGCATTGTAGATTAATAACCACGCATCGAATCCAACCATTCTGGTAAGAAGAGCGAAATCTGTGGCACGTAAGTGATCAAGGTTAAGAAGGCTAACATCAACAGTAACCAAGGCAGAACCGACTGGATGACCCAACCAATACTCTTACCCGTGATCCCCGCGGTAACAAAGAGGTTGAGCCCCACCGGCGGCGTGAGCATACCTATCTCCATGTTCACCACCATGATGATACCTAAGTGAATAGGATCTATGCCTAAGTGAGTCGCGATAGGGAAGAGGATCGGCGCCATAATCAGTACAATTGCCGATGGCTCCATAAAGTTACCAGCAGCAAGTAGCAGTAAGTTAACGATGATCAGGAAGCCCCAAGCGGGTAAGCCCATGTTAACGATATGCTCAGCGATAATATGTGGAATACGCTCAGTGGTTAATACATGCGCGAACAACATAGCGTTAGCTATGATAAACAGCAGCATGATACTGACCTTAGCACCATCACGCACTACGTTACGTATGTCTTTGTCGATAGGCGTTTTAATTAGCCCTAGGAACATGTGACCTAAGTTACGTGCAGCGGCTTTAGGTAAGCTTTCACCTTGATTGCGCCAAGCCACCTCTTTTAATGGCCCAATGTCACGGTAACCAAATACCGCAATAAAGTACGCATACATACAAGCCACAGCCGAAGCTTCAGTCGGGCTCGCAACGCCGCCATAGATAGAGCCGAGTACGATAAGGATGAGTGCTAATCCACCCAAAGCTTTGGCGCTTGAAATCCCCAGTTGTTTAAAGCCTGGGAAAGGACGCGAAGGCAGGTTCTTAAAGCGGGCGACAATGTAGATAACGATCATCAGGATTAATCCCATCATTAAGCCTGGGATTAAACCTGCCATAAACATTCTTGCTGCGGACACTTCGGTCGCTGCCGCATACACCAACATCACAATGGACGGTGGGATCAAAATACCAAGTGTGCCTGAGGTGGTGATAACCCCCGCCGCAAACTTCTCGGGATAACCCGCTTTAACCATGCCCACAATCACGATTGAACCAATTGCCGCTACGGTTGCGGGTGATGAGCCTGAAACCGCCGCAAACAGCATACAGGCCATAACAGATGCCATCGCTAATCCACCACGGACATGTCCAATACTGTCCATGGCAAAATCGATAATCCGTCTCGCGACGCCACCGGTTGAGAGGAAGGCGGATGACAGAATAAAGAAGGGGATAGCGAGTAGAGTGTAATGCTCCGATGAAGACTCATACAGTTTGAGTGCCACTGAGGCTAAGGAGTCATTCGAGAAAAACAAAATGGTGAGCATGCTGGAAAAACCTAACGCGATAGCGATAGGCATACCGAGAAACATACACACTAATAGAGCGGTAAATAGGGTTGCAATCGCCATTATTTAGTCTCCTTTTCGTCAGAGACGGGTTCTTCATTGGCGTTTTTAACGCTTTCATCGATTAAATGCATACTTTCTTTCGCTTCATCGGCAAATTGGAAGCCAGTGACTTGGTCACGTAGGATGGCAATAAAGAGTTCGGCGAATCGCCAAGTCAACATCGAAAAACCAATGATCAAGATGCTCTGGGATAACCAAATTGGTACCGCGCCATCTTCAACATCAATCCTTAAGGTGTTCCAAGCAAAGTCTGGATCGAGGCTTTTTAAGAAAAATTGGGGGAAATTAATATCTTCCATAGGCACACCAATTTGATACATCTGGCTTAAGTAATCCCAACTGCCTTTTAAAAAGAGTCCGCAATAGACAATACAGACAAAGGCGGTAACGAGGGACGTTATCTTTTTGGCCCGAGGCGCTAAGTTTTTAACGAAGGCATCGACACCAATGTGCGCGCCAACTTTTACCCCATAAGACATACCAAACAACACAAACCAACCGCAAAAGGTCAGTGTGAGTTCTTGGATCCACAGAAAACCCGTATTGAAGAAGAATCGTGCGACGACTTCTGAAAACACTAACAACGTCATCAGAGTGATCAATAAATTGAGCACACCTTCTTCAAAATAACCAAATATTCGCGATATCACAGCCATAATCCCCTCGCTGAAATGGCCGCTTAACCTCGGTTGAGATTAAGCGGCTATCATCATTATTATTTATTTGCAGCTACAGCAGCTTCAATCACATCTTTACCGATTTGATCTTCAAACTTAGCCCAAACTGGTTTCATCACATCGACCCATTTTTGACGTTCAGCAGGCGTTAAAGTCACTAACTGTGAACGTTTAGAATCTAGGATTAACTGTTTGTCTTGGTTATCTTTCTCAGCGGCAATTTTGTTACCTAATGCGATAGATTCATCTAATGCTTCTTTGATGATCTTACGTTTATCAGCGGGTAAGCCTTTCCAGAAAGTGTCAGAGGTCACGACCATATAGTCGAGCACACCGTGGTTACTTTCAGTGATTTGGCTTTGCACTTCATAGAACTTTTGTGAGTAAGTATTTGACCATGTGTTTTCTTGACCATCGATAGCGCGGGTTTGCAGCAGGGTAAATACTTCAGAGAAAGGTTTTTTCACTGGAATAGCGCCGACAGCATCAAATTGAGCCGCCAAAACATCAGACGCCATTACGCGGAACTTCAAGCCCTTTGCATCAGCAGGATTTTTAAGTGGCGTGTTAGCCGAGAACTGTTTCAGACCATTGTGTAAATAGCCTAGACCTACAATCCCTTTACGGGTCATAGAGTTCAGCAGTGTTTGACCTGCTTCACCTTGTTGGAAACGGTTTACCGCATCCATATCATTGAAGAGGAAAGGTAAATCGAATACTTGTAGGCGTTTAGTGTAACGTTCAAATTTTGAGAGTGACGGCGCAACAAATTGCACGTCGTTTAACAGTAGTGCCGCTAACTCGTTGTTATCCCCAAATAACTGTGAGTTAGGAAATACACTGACCTTGTATTCACCCGGTAAACGTTGTTCAACGAGTTCTTTAAACTTAAGTGCCATTTGGCCTTTGGGCGTATTTTCTGCCACAACGTGCGAAAACTTAATTTCAATAGGTTCTGCAAATACGTTAAAGCTGGTTGCGAACACGGAGGCAACGGCGAGCATTTTGACTAAGGTTTTGAGTGGACGGGTCAATCCAGTTTGTTGATTCAATGTCATCTTGAGTTCCTTTTTCTGTTGTTAGGATTTGTCCTCAGTCTTGGTTAGTTTGTTACCAAGTTTGAGTAGGAATACAGCCTTGATTTCCCTGAGGTCTGTCTTACTAAAGGCAAATACCACGCCAACTTACACTGACTTCTGTAAGTGTTTGGTTACTAAAGTGTAGTTCATTTGATGTTTGTCACACTTTTAGTTTTGTGGGTGAGATCTCGCTCACAGTGATTTTCTGTTTGGGTGGAAACCCACCCATGGCGCGGATCTGCCTCAAATAGATAGCCCTTGGCGGTGCAGGTTTATTAAACAAACTTAGTTATTTTGAGATCAAAAAATGCCGCAAAAGTATGCGCTACGCTGAAACATGCGTGATGGATTATTTTGGGATAAGCAGTGTAGGCTGATTGTGTGGTTAATTGTGGTCAAGTCGATGGTGTTTGTCGTCAATCAAGACAAGGAGTCAGTTGGCGCAGTTAATCATCATCTAAAAGGATACGTTTTAGGATCGCATCGCTAGGCAACAACTCTAAGTGGCCTTGTTCGTCAAAGTACCAACCGGTAATAAAGCCCTTTTGGCGCATACTGACGAGATTATGCATGACTTCCCGTGCTTCCTTGAGTGCCGTTTGCTCATCGCAAGCGTGGGTATGCTTTAAATAAGCGGCAATATTGGCAAGAGAAGCGGATTGACTGACGCTGGCCATAATGTTGATCTCCAAACAATGCTAAAAGCAGAATGAAATCAGGCTGAGTGTCGATAGAGCTTGGTATTTTACGGATTATAAAAGGCGAAAGAGTAAAATTTAGCACTCGCTGATTGAGATCAAGCATAGTTGAGTCAGCGTGTTGGTAAAGTTTATTGGGGGGATAAATATGGTGGTCGCTACTGGGCTCGAACCAGTGACCCCCTCCTTGTAAGGGAGGTGCTCTCCCAGCTGAGCTAAGCGACCTGGGATGTAACTTGAGTATTGCAGAATATGGTGGTCGCTACTGGGCTCGAACCAGTGACCCCCTCCTTGTAAGGGAGGTGCTCTCCCAGCTGAGCTAAGCGACCTGGGATATAATTTGTGTATTGCAAAATATGGTGGTCGCTACTGGGCTCGAACCAGTGACCCCCTCCTTGTAAGGGAGGTGCTCTCCCAGCTGAGCTAAGCGACCTGGGATATAACTTGTGTATTGCAGAATATGGTGGTCGCTACTGGGCTCGAACCAGTGACCCCCTCCTTGTAAGGGAGGTGCTCTCCCAGCTGAGCTAAGCGACCTGGGAATTCTGATATTACACAATTTTTAAGTCATTATTCACTGAAGAATGGTGGTCGCTACTGGGCTCGAACCAGTGACCCCCTCCTTGTAAGGGAGGTGCTCTCCCAGCTGAGCTAAGCGACCTGGGAATGACTTTCACACAATGAGGCACATTAAGTTATATGGTGGTCGCTACTGGGCTCGAACCAGTGACCCCCTCCTTGTAAGGGAGGTGCTCTCCCAGCTGAGCTAAGCGACCTGGGATATAACTATTTTGTACAGCCATTATTTCTTTACAAATTATGTATAAAAACAATATATCTATAAAAACAATGGTGGTCGATACTGGGCTCGAACCAGTGACCCCCTCCTTGTAAGGGAGGTGCTCTCCCAGCTGAGCTAATCGACCTCGCTGTGTGGAGCCGTATTATAGGGAGGTTCGATCTAGTGTCAACGCTTTTTAGTGAAAAAAGCATTGGTCGCGCTATTTTTGTTCGCATTGGCTTAATGCTAATCACGCCGCCGATCAAAGTGTTAGTTTATTCGCCTGTCAATGGCGTGCAATTTGGGTGTTTGGGATGCCGCGATAGCTAGACTCATGTCATTCGTGAGCATTTCGGACGATAAAATGACAGGGTGTGAGTGACTCACAATGATTAGATGTTAGAGATTGAGTGGATAGCGGTGTATAGGCGTTGCGCCAAAGACACACTATTTATAGCTGAAGGCATGATAGGGGCAAAAGTAGGGCTGGGATCTAAGCGTAGCGAAATCAATCCATGAGTCTTAAGTCAGATAAATGGGGTGCAGGTTTGCGGGTGATAGCTGTGGCACCACTTTATATGTGCACCTTTATATAGGCTTCTCTATATAAGGAGGGGATTTAGCATCACGATTTTACTAGATAAGTGATACTGCAGAGCTTGTCCCATTTGCAGCGCCTGCTTTGACTGTTAGAATAAGCCCACTTTTTTATCGTGATTGTCTTTATCTAGACGACTTTATATAGGTTAGTGTCCCATTATGACAACTAAGACGCGTTTTGCCCCTAGTCCTACTGGTTTCTTACATGTTGGTGGTGCCCGTACTGCACTTTATTCTTGGTTACAAGCTCGTGCCAATAACGGTGAGTTTGTATTACGCATTGAAGACACTGATATTGAGCGTTCGACTCAAGCCGCCTGCGATGCGATTTTAGAAGGTATGAACTGGTTAGGTTTGACATGGGACGAGGGCCCGTATTACCAAACTAAGCGTTTTGATCGTTATAACGAAATCATTGCCCAAATGTTAGAAAAGGGCACTGCATATAAATGCTATTGCTCACGTGAGCGTATTGATGCGTTAAGAGAAGCACAAGCCGCCAACGGTGAAGCACAAAAGTACGATGGTTGCTGCCGTGACTTACCTGCTCGTGTTCTGTCAGCGGGTGAGCATGATGAGCCATTTGTCGTGCGCTTCAAAAATCCTATCGGCGGTTCAGTGGTATTTGATGACCATGTTCGTGGCCGTATTGAATTTTCAAACGATGCATTAGATGACTTGATCATCGCCCGTACCGATGGTGTGCCAACCTATAACTTCTGTGTGGTTGTTGACGATTGGGATATGGGAATTACCTGTGTGGTTCGTGGTGAAGATCATATCAACAATACGCCGCGTCAAATCAATATCCTTAAAGCATTAGGGGCGCCGATCCCAGAATATGCTCACGTCTCTATGATTCTCGGTGATGATGGCGCGAAATTATCTAAGCGTCATGGCGCAGTGAGCGTAATGCAGTACCGTGACGATGGCTATTTGCCAGAAGCACTGTTGAACTACCTAGTACGTTTAGGTTGGTCACATGGCGATCAAGAGATCTTCTCTTTAGAAGAAATGAAGCAATACTTTAAGCTCGGTGATATCAATAAAGCCGCTTCTGCCTTTAATACCGATAAACTGGTGTGGTTGAACCAACACTATATAAAGAGTCTTGCCCCAGAATATGTGGCGACACACTTACAATGGCACATGGACGATCAAAAAATTGATCTGTCAAACGGCCCAGCATTAGCGGAAGTGGTTACTGCATTAGCTGAGCGCGCTAAGACACTAAAAGAGTTAGCCGCTTCTAGCCGCTATTTCTATGAAGACTTTGCAGAGTTTGATGAAGCCCAAGCGAAAAAGCATTTACGTGGTGTTGCGTTAGAGCCATTGCAACTGGTTCAACAAAAATTAGCCGCATTAACTGATTGGACTGTAGAAGCTATCCATCAGGCGATTGAAGACACTGCAACAGAATTAGATGTGGGTATGGGCAAGGTTGGTATGCCTTTACGTGTCGCTGTAACAGGGGCAGGGCAGTCACCAGGCCTTGATATCACATTATTTTTAATCGGAAGAAGCCGTTCTGAGCAAAGAATATCCAAAGCGATTGAATTTGTAGCAGATAGAATAAATTCCTAAAAAACGAGTTGACACTTTTAGGTGCGCTGCATAGAATGCGCCACGCAGTTGAGACACAGACGAGCAAATGCTTGTAGTGCACTTAAATGTAGTTTAATAAGTTTGGGGCTATAGCTCAGCTGGGAGAGCGCTTGCATGGCATGCAAGAGGTCCACGGTTCGATCCCGTGTAGCTCCACCAAACTTACTGCAGATGTTAAGCAGGAACGTGAGTTCGAATTAATATGTCTGAGGTTACCTTCGTTCTTTAGAATAGAGTGCCTAGGACACCGTAGATGTTAAACGGGAACAATAAGTTCAAATTAATATGTCCGGGGTCCCCTTCGTCTAGAGGCCTAGGACACCGCCCTTTCACGGCGGTAACAGGGGTTCGAATCCCCTAGGGGATACCATCTATTTTTTATAGAGAGTGGTTCCTAGCAAATAACTAACGAGTTGTTTGGTAAGAACAAAGCATTTACTTCCTAGCCTACTGAAGTGAATGTGTTGCAAAGCTCGGTTACGAGTTAAATCATAAGTCCGGGTCCCCTTCGTCTAGAGGCCTAGGACACCGCCCTTTCACGGCGGTAACAGGGGTTCGAATCCCCTAGGGGATACCAAGTATTGGTTCCTGTCGAATAACTAACGAGTTGTTTGGTATGAACAAAATCTAAATTTCTGCTGATACGCATACTATTAAAGTTAGCAGTGTCGACAAAAATTTGGGGCTATAGCTCAGCTGGGAGAGCGCTTGCATGGCATGCAAGAGGTCCACGGTTCGATCCCGTGTAGCTCCACCAATTTACTGTAGATGTTAAACAGGAACGTAAGTTCGAATTAATATGTCCGGGGTCCCCTTCGTCTAGAGGCCTAGGACACCGCCCTTTCACGGCGGTAACAGGGGTTCGAATCCCCTAGGGGATACCAAATTTGGGTTCCTAGCAAATAACTAACGTGTTGTTTGGTAAGAATAAAGCATTTACTTCCTAGCCTACTGAAGTGAATGTGTTACAAAGCTCGGTTACGAGTTAAAACATAAGTCCGGGTCCCCTTCGTCTAGAGGCCTAGGACACCGCCCTTTCACGGCGGTAACAGGGGTTCGAATCCCCTAGGGGATACCAAATTTTGGTTCCTAGCAGATAACTAACGAGTTGTTTGGTAAGAACAAAGCATTTACTTCCTAGCCTACTGAAGTGAATGTGTTACAAAGCTCGGTTACGAGTTAAATCATAAGTCCGGGTCCCCTTCGTCTAGAGGCCTAGGACACCGCCCTTTCACGGCGGTAACAGGGGTTCGAATCCCCTAGGGGATACCAAATTTTGGTTCCTAGCAGATAACTAACGAGTTGTTTGGTAAGAACAAAGCATTTACTTCCTAGCCTACTGAGGTGAATGTGTTACAAAGCTCGGTTACGAGTTAAATCATAAGTCCGGGTCCCCTTCGTCTAGAGGCCTAGGACACCGCCCTTTCACGGCGGTAACAGGGGTTCGAATCCCCTAGGGGATACCATCTATTTTTTATAGAGAGTGGTTCCTAGCAAATAACTAACGAGTTGTTTGGTAAGAACAAAGCATTTACTTCCTAGCCTACTGAAGTGCATGTGTTATAAAGCTCGGTTACGAGTTAAATCATAAGTCCGGGTCACCTTCGTTTTTTAGAAGAGAGTGCCTAGGACACCGTAGATGTTAAACGGGAACATTACGTTCAAATTAATATGTCCGGGTCCCCTTCGTCTAGAGGCCTAGGACACCGCCCTTTCACGGCGGTAACAGGGGTTCGAATCCCCTAGGGGATACCAATTTTAATCAAGGTTTATCGAAACTTTGGTTAAAGACAATAAACCACCTCAAGGTGGTTTTTTTGTGTCTGAATTTTGAATATTAAATCGAGATCTCCCCGATTCATTTACGAGTCATACGCCTAAGCCGAATTTACCCACCAATCAAACCATCCACATTAAGATAAATAATGCTTCGAGAGACATACTTAGTGTGGTGAAGTCATTCTGTTCAATCGTATGATAAGAATTATTGAAGTGTTTTCCTGCTTAACCTTGCGTTAACCCATAGCTAAAACTTACCTTTCGGATTATTCAGTGTGTTGGCACTTTGAATGCTGCTACTTTCAATACTGATAAGTTGAACCGTTAATCGCGATTTATCTCATGCTTCCAATAGCTCAACGAGCGCAATTTGAAGTGAGCCGTTCTCACTGCATCTATTGTGCAAAATAGCGTATCGTTGCGGTGAATATGAGGGCGAGTGTAAGAGTGAAGCTTTGCGGGAAGAGGGCAGATTTAGGCGGAGACTTATTTGAGATAAAAAAGGCGACACTCATTGCTGAGTGTCGCCTTTCGTCATTTAACTTTTAATTTAGTCTACACCTAAGAATCCACCGGTTTGGTGTGCCCATAGCTGGGCATAAATACCGCCAGCGGCAATAAGTTCTTGATGAGTGCCTTGTTCGACGACTCGGCCTTGATCTAACACTATTAGCCTGTCCATCGCGGCAATGGTTGAAAGTCGATGAGCGATTGCAATTACTGTTTTACCTTGCATTAACTCATATAAACTTTCTTGAATGGCGGCTTCGACTTCGGAATCAAGCGCTGAAGTGGCTTCATCAAGCAGCAAAATCGGCGCATTTTTTAATAAAACCCGCGCGATAGCGATACGCTGTCTTTGGCCCCCAGAAAGTTTTACACCACGTTCACCCACTTGGGCATCTAAGCCATGATTACCGTGAGGGTCACTTAGATCCTTAATAAAGTCATAGGCTTGAGCTTGTTTAATGGCGCTGTCGAGCTGTTCTTCGCTGGCCGTTGGATTGCCGTAAAGAATATTCTCGCGGATAGTACGGTGCAACAGTGATGTATCTTGGGTCACCATACCGATTTGCGAGCGTAGTGAATCCTGCATAACCGTTTTAATGTCTTGATCGTCAATATTAATCTGACCTTTTTCAACATCGTAGAAACGCATTAGTAGATTCACTAAGGTCGACTTACCCGCACCAGAACGTCCCACTAAGCCAACTTTTTCTCCGGCCTTAATATTCAGATTCAGATCTTCAATCACCCCTGTCTGCTCGCCGTAATGGAAACACACTTGGTTGAAATCAATCTTGCCATAGTTGACGACCAGCGCCTTGGCGTCTGGCTCATCTTGGATGATCGTTGTTTTAGATAAGGTATTCATTCCATCGGTGACAGTGCCGATATTTTCAAATAACGAACTGATTTCCCACATGATCCACTGTGACATGCCGTTTAAGCGCAGTGCTAAACTGACCGCAATGGCAATGGCGCCGATAGTAATCGCGCTGTCAGTCCATAAAGCAATTGCTACCGCAGCAATGCTGAATGCGAGTATATAGTTGATGATTTGCACGCTGACGCTGATGCCCGTGACTAAGCGCATCTGGCGATAAACCGTGTCTAAAAATATCCGCATACTGGATTTGGCGTATTCGGCTTCTTTTTGCGTGTGGGCGAATAGCTTCACTGTGGTGATGTTGGTATAGCTGTCGACGATACGGCCTGTCATGGTTGAGCGCGCATCGGCTTGCTCGGTAGAGACACTTTTCAGCTTAGGCACAAAGTACCATTGCAGCCCAACATACAGTGCAAGCCACACTAGCATAGGTATCACCAAGCGCAGGTCGGCGCTGGCGATCATCACTAACATAGAAGTGAAATACACCAAAATGTATACCAATACATCGAGCAACTTCATCACAGTTTCGCGCACGGCTAAGGACGTTTGCATCACTTTCGTTGCGATTCGGCCGGCAAAATCATCTTGATAAAATGACACACTTTGCTTTAGCAAATAGCGATGTGCGAGCCAACGGATCGACATAGGATAATTGCCGAGCAAGGTTTGATGCATGATAAGCGCATGCAGTAATACCAAGATTGGCATCACAATCAGCACCATGCCCCCCATCAGCATTAAGGTCGTACCTTCGTCTTGAAATAAGGTTTCTGGATTTTTTTTCACAAGCCAATCTACTAATTGGCCCATAAATCCGAACAGCGACACTTCAAGCATGGCCAGCATAGCGGTCAGCACTGACATTAAGATCAGCGGCAGTTCGTAGCCTTTAGTGTAGTGGCGGCAAAAAGCATAAACCCCTGTGGGTGGCTTAGTCGGTTCATCATCGGGGAGGGCTTCAACCCAAGATTCAAATCGTTTAAACATGAATTAACTCTATGGTGAGATAAAAAATAGTCGCGTATAGCATATAGGATTTCATACCCTAAAAGCATTGAAATGATTGAGTTCCGTTTTCCGCTAGTGCTACATGCTAGTTTTACGTAAAGTAATGAACAAGAAATTAATTGTGAGCGAATATTGTCGGGCGTGATGAAAAATGAGTACAGATAGAGCGTCTGAGAGTGCGATTAAGCGTGATGAAATAGACTCAGTGCATTCACTGGAATCCAGTGCGGGGCTACTTTCTGCGTCTATTTGCCGTGAGGCGAGGATGAGCCGCGATCCGCGCTTTGATGGTAAGTTTTTTGTGGGCGTATTAACGACGGGGATTTATTGCCGTACCGTGTGTCCTGCCGTCGCGCCAAAAGAGCAGAATGTGCGTTATTTTGATTCGGCCGTGAAAGCCGCACAAGCTGGATTACGCCCGTGTTTGCGTTGTCGGCCCGACAGTGCGCCAGGCTCAAATCCATGGAAAGGCACAGGCACTACGTTGGCGAGAGCAATTAGTTTAATTGAAGCGGGCGCCTTAGCGGGGAAATCATCGGGAGAGCCAGCGTCGACTGTGACACAATTGGCTGACAGATTAGGGATAAGCAGTCGTTATCTCAATAAACTTTTTACCGAAGGCTTTGGCACTTCGCCTAAACAATATGCCTTATACAGGCAGTTACTGTTTGCAAAACAACTGCTACATCAAACCCAATTACCTATCACCCAAGTCGCGCTGGCGGCGGGTTTCAATAGTATTCGCCGTTTCAATGAGGCATTTAAGCAAACCTTACAATTGACGCCAACTCAATTAAGAAAGACCGCTTTAAACAAGGCGGCAAAGGAGCAGGTTATTGATTCATCAACAGGATTCGGTGAAATTGATACTTTGGGTGAATTTGTACCGCACTATGGATTAACCCTATATCAATACTATCGACCCCCATTAGATTGGGCATCGCAGCTGGCATTTTATCGCTTACGTGCAGTGAAAGGAATGGAGTGGTTCACGCCGCAAGTCAGTCATCCACAAGCGAGTGATGCAGTTCAAATTGCAGATGAGACCAATGTTTCAGCAGAAGCCAATGCTGACGATAACGGGCTCGAATATGGTCGCTGTTTTGCCATCGGCAAGATGCGCGGCACAGTGCAAATTATCCATGAGCCTAAGCTGAATCGCTTCAAACTTGCGATTGCTTTGACCGAAGATTCCGCCGTTGATGAGCTGCAATTGCTGGTCACTGAGGTGCGGCGCATTTTAGATCTCGATGCGGATATGCAACAGATTGAACAAGGCTTAAGTGCGCTACCGAGTTTAGGATTAACACCGTTTTCGGGATTGCGCATTCCTGGCGCAGGATCTTTGTTTGAAGCGGTTTGCCGCGCCATCTTGGGTCAGCAAGTGACGGTAGTACAGGCGACTAAACTACTGAATATATTGGTTGAAGCCTATGGCGAGTGTTTTAGTCTCAATGGCCGCGAGTATCGATTATTCCCAACACCCGAGGCGATTCGTGAGGCGAGTTTAACTGAGCTAAAAATGCCGGGCGCCCGTAAATTAGCGCTCAATGCGCTCGCGGCGTTTATCTGCGAACATCCTGAGGCAAGTGTCGATGATTGGCTCAGCGTTAAAGGCATAGGTCCTTGGACGATAGCGTATGCCAAGCTTCGTGGCTTAGGTGATCCAAACGTGTTTTTGCATTCGGATTTGATTGTTAAAAAGCATTTATTGGCCTTATATATCAAGAACAATAAGTTAGATGAAACGGCAGCCGCGGTAGTGAGCTATCCCCAATTGTGCGAGCAGCTGAGCCAACAAATTGCCCCTTGGGGCAGTTACTTAACCTTTCAGCTCTGGCACCAATAACCATCAAGCCGCCTCACATTGAACTGCCAGTTTAAAAAGATGAGTTAGCAGTTCAGTTGAGTACCAAATTAAGATCAAACAAAGAGCAAACGAAGAGACAGATTATGAAACATGCGATTCGTCAATTGAGCCAAGCGCCAAGCATTGCAGAATATCAACCCTGCGCCGTGGATACGTTTATCAGTCCTGCCGGAATATTGCAGTTAAATGCCAATGCTTATGGACTGAGTCATTTAACCGTTGTTGGCTCGGATCGCGCTGAGATTGCGCTTGCCAAGGTGAGTGAGGATGCCCTTAATCAAGCTAAGGCACATATTCGCGAAACTCAGGCGCAGCTCGCGGATTACTTTGCGGGTGAGCGGGTTGAATTTGATTTAAAGCTCGCGCCCAAGGGCACTGAATTTCAGCGCGACGTATGGCAAGCCTTGCTCAATTTAGATTACGGCCAGAGCTGCAGTTATGGGCAGATTGCCGAGCAAATCGGTCGGCCTAAGGCAGTGCGCGCCGTGGGCGCGGCTAATGGCGCTAATCCAATCGCGATTATCGTGCCTTGCCATAGAGTGATAGGCAAAAATGGCAAGTTAACGGGTTACGCCTACGGGCTTGCGATGAAACAGCAGTTGTTAACGCTGGAAACTGACAAGCACTGCCTCGATATTTAAGCTAGAATAGCCGCCTATTAAGATATTGGTGAGCAGTTAAACTTTCTATGACTCAGGCTTCTTCCTCTGCGGCAAGCTTTGCCCAACTCGGCATTATTGCACCTTTGCTAAATCGACTAACCGAATTAGCGTATGTTTCGCCCACACCAGTACAGGCGGCGACGATTCCCGCTGTGCTCGCTGGGCGGGATGTGTTAGCCGGCGCCAATACGGGCTCGGGTAAAACGGCAGCCTTTGCCGTGCCGCTGTTGCAGCAACTTGTTGAAGCAAAAACAGACGATAAGACAGGCGCTTATGTTCGTTGTTTGGTCTTAGTACCCACCCGTGAATTAGCCCAGCAAGTCGCAGACAGCTTTCTGTCCTATGCCTCGCATTTGAATGGCAAGCTAAAAATTGTCGCCGCGTTTGGCGGTGTGTCAGTCAATGCGCAAATGCAGAGCCTACGCGCAGGTGCTGACGTATTAGTGGCAACGCCGGGTCGTTTGTTAGATCTGTTGTCCAGCAATGCCATCAAACTTAACCGCGTTAGTGCCTTAGTGCTCGATGAAGCCGACCGCATGTTAAGCCTTGGTTTTACCGAAGAATTAGCCCAAGTGCTCGACGCGTTGCCCGCCAAGAAACAAACCTTATTATTCTCAGCGACATTCCCTGAAGAAGTCCGTGAATTAACGGCAAAACTACTGAATGATCCGCTTGAATATCAATTTCAAAGTGAACAAGAAAGCACAATTCATCAGCGGGTGATTACCGTTAATCGTCCGATGAAAACCGCATTATTGGCGCATCTGATTAAAGAACATCAGTGGTCACAGGCGTTGATTTTTGTGAGTGCCAAAAATACCTGTAATCATTTAGCGCAAAAGTTGTCTAAACGTGGGATCAGTGCGGAAGTCTTCCATGGCGATAAAGCCCAAGGCGCACGTACGCGAGTGCTCGATGGCTTTAAAAATGGTGAGATCAGTGTGTTAATCGCCACTGACATTGCCGCCCGCGGTATCGATATCGATAAACTGCCCGTGGTGATCAACTTTGATTTACCAAGAAGCCCTGCGGATTATATGCATCGCATTGGCCGTAGTGGCCGCGCCGGTGAAGCAGGCTTAGCCGTGACCTTGATTTCCCATGAGGATTATCACCACTTTGGCGTGATAGAGAAAAAGAACAAGCTTAAGTTAGTGCGTGAGCAAATTGTCGGTTTTGAAGCCGATGACGAAATGCCAGCCGAACTGTTAGAACAAGCTAAACCTGTCGCCAAGCCCGAAGGTACGGGTAAAAAAAAACGTAAACAGTTACCACCTGCCAATGCTGAATTTTGGGGTAAAAAGTCTTAAGTCGTTGGAAACAAGCTATTCTTAGCTTATCTCTGACGTCCCTTGTCATCTCACTTGTCGTAGGTAAGGTTTATGCAACACTTATTCTGGTTAGTTGAAGGTAAAGTCGCAGGGCGCAGTGGTCCCAATAAAGATCCTTGGGATTTGCAGGCGCTTAAAGAGGCCGGTATTGGTGCCATCCTGTCGGTCAATGGGGGCGAAGGCTGTGAGCCTAGCACCTTTAAAAAGCTCGATTTACGTTACGAATGTATTCCCTTTTCGCGCAATGTGCCGCCCCAAGATGGGGATGTGGCGATTTGTGTCGCTCAATTGCCCAAGGCATTAGCTTTTATTCAGCAGTGTGAAGCCGATGGCTTACCTGTGGTGATCCATTGTCGCTCGGGTAAGGATCGCACCAGTCTCATCATGGCCTATTACTTGATGGTCAATGGTGCTGCGCCATTACACGCTGTCAGCCAAGTTCGCAGTATTCGCGATATCGCCTTTACTGCCGATGGCTGGGATCAATTCGCCTTTGACGTTTTGTACGCATTACAAGACTAAGCCTTTTTTAGGCGACTTAGAGTCGAACCTATTCATTAATAGGCATAATAGTTTCATTCGTTTGACCTTAGTCATCAAATTTTTACTGTGTTAAGGTTAAGCTATCCGCAGGTTGGTTTTAGTGAGTTATCTATCTAATTATGAAAAGTAAGGCAAGTCAGTCACAGGGATTACTACTGTTTCGGTTATCACAGACTCAAGTGTTTGCCTTAGGCACGTTGAAAGTGCGTGAGCTGGTGCCGTACACACGTCTCAGTAAAATTCCTCAATCTCATCCGACGATTCTGGGGGCTTCAACTATCCGCGGCCATACGATTCCTATCATAGATATGGCAGCAGCGATTGGTTATCGGCCGATTGCCCCTGAAGAGCGGGAAAAGTGCTACATCATCATCACGGATTGTCAGCGGATGATCATTGGTTTCTTAGTGCGTGGTATTGATAAGATTATCGAATGTAACTGGCGTGATATTGAGGCTCCTTCGTCTAGTTTGGGTAAAAATGCCTATTTGACGGGCGTGACACGTTTTGAGGACCAACTGGTACAGTTGCTTGACGTTGAACTGTTATTGTCGAAAATCTTCCCCGATAATCCAAAGGCGAATCGGGCTATTTTGACCGACGTACAACGTGAAAAACTCAAGCCTATGAATATCCTTTTAGTGGATGATTCTAAGGTGGCACGTAAGCAGTTATCCGACGCCCTTGATATGATTAACATTCCTTATCGAGTGACCGCCGACGGTAAAGAAGCGCTAATCATGATGGAGCAAGCGGCACTGGAACATCACCCGATAGATATTCTGGTGAGTGATATCGAGATGCCGGGACTGGATGGTTACGAACTGGCTTTTGAAGTGCGTGATAATCCACTGACAGCCAAGGCTTACATTATTTTGCACACTTCTTTATCCAGCGAAATTAGCGTGAGTCAGGCCCATCAAGTAGGGGCAAATGAAGCACTGACTAAGTTCGATGCCCACGAGTTAATCGATGCTATGTTACGGGGCGCCGATCTCGCCTTAGACAAGCGCTAATCTGGCGCTTGTTAGTTTTTTGTATGCTTTTTGCGGGGCTAGGGTAATTTAGTTAGCTTATTTCCCCTCAAAACTAGACAAGTCCAGTCACATCCTATAAAAACCTTATTGGCCTCATTTCCGAAGGTGCGCGTTGGGGATCTCAACCGAAATATAATAACGATAGGTTAAACCATGAAACAAGAATCATCATTGTTAGCTAAGTTGGCTAATGGCAGTCTAGTAATACAAATCTTTTTGGGGATAATCGCTGGTGTGGTCTTAGCCAGTTTTTCACCGAGTAGCGCGAAAGATATCGCCTTCTTAGGCAGTTTATTTGTTGGGGCATTGAAAGCGATCGCTCCCATCTTAGTATTTATCTTAGTGGCGTCATCGATTGCCAACCAAAAGAAGAATACCCAAACCAATATGCGTCCCATTGTGGTGCTGTACTTATTCGGCACTTTTGCGGCCGCATTAACCGCAGTGCTCCTGAGTTCAATTTTCCCGACTAATTTAGTCTTAGTTGCGGGCGTGGAAGGCACCAGCCCACCACAGGGCATTGGTGAAGTCATCCATACCTTGTTATTCAAACTGGTTGATAACCCAGTGAATGCGTTAATGACGGGCAACTATATTGGTATTCTCGCTTGGGGTGTGGGCTTAGGTTTAGCCCTACATCATGCTACCGATTCGACTAAGCAAGTGTTTGCCGATATGAGCCACGGTATTTCACAAATGGTGCGTTTTATTATCCGTTTAGCGCCTATCGGTATTTTTGGTCTCGTTGCGGCGACATTTGCCGAAACCGGTTTTGCGGCGATTGCAGGCTATGCCCAGTTATTGGCCGTGCTATTAGGTGCGATGGCTATTATTGCTTTAGTCGTTAATCCATTGATTGTGTACGTGAAGATTAAACGTAATCCGTATCCGCTGGTATTTCAATGCTTGCGTGAAAGTGGTGTGACGGCGTTTTTTACTCGCTCGAGCGCGGCAAACATTCCGGTGAATATGGCGCTGTGTGAAAAGTTAAAGCTGCATGAAGACACTTATTCCGTTTCTATTCCCTTAGGTGCCACCATCAACATGGGCGGCGCGGCGATCACTATTACCGTATTGACCTTGGCTGCGGCGCATACCTTAGGCATTCAAGTCGATTTACTGACCGCATTGTTACTGAGTGTTGTTGCTGCTGTTTCAGCTTGCGGCGCATCGGGTGTGGCGGGTGGTTCATTATTATTGATCCCACTGGCTTGTAGCTTGTTTGGTATTTCTAACGATGTTGCCATGCAAGTGGTTGCTGTTGGCTTTATTATTGGTGTGGTTCAAGATGCAGCCGAAACTGCACTGAACAGCTCAACTGACGTTATCTTTACTGCTGCCGCTTGTGAAGCCGCTGAGAATAAAGCTAAACTGAGTTAACGAGTGCTGTTATTCGTATCGAAAAGTATTATGGAAGCAGTCACTTAGGTGGCTGCTTTTTTATGGGAGTCGTTATGATCTTTTTTGATTTTAGCGTGCTAGATGCTGCAAAGCCCTGGTATGGAATAAATGACACTGTGATGGGCGGTTTGTCCCGCAGTAAAATGACGGTTTCACCTTTAGGTTATGGTGAGTTTAGTGGCCATGTGTCGCTGGCAAATGGCGGCGGGTTTGCCTCAGTGCGCTGTGAGTTTAGCCCCATAGATGTCAGTGAATTTACTGGGATTTACCTCGAACTCGATGGCGACCGAACTAAAGACTATAAAGTGAATTTAAAGGATGTCGACACACCGCAAAGTACGGTATATCAAGCGCCTATGCCCACACCCACTCACCAAACCTTTGGTGTGAGTAGTGCCAGAGTATTGAATTGGCAGCGGATTGAAATTCCCTTCAGTGATTTTAAGCCCCAATGTCGGGGTAAACCCATTTCCCGTCCGAATATAGTATTGAGTCAGTTGTGCAGCTTAGGGTTAGTGATTGGCGCCCAGCAAAGTGGCGACTTTTCATTGAAAATCAGAGAAATCGGCTACTACTAGCGATTATAGTGAGTTTCCTATGGTGAATTTATTGTCGCGAGTTTCTTACTGCTAAGTGCTTATGGCAGATGGCTTGTTGCTAATGGCGCGGGTCATCTCAAGGCTTAATTGAATAAGAAAAAGAAAAAGGATAAGGCCGAGGCACTTATCCTTATGGTGGCGGTGCCAAATAGTGAACTTGGCGAAAGCCGCAGCTTAAGCGCCGATAATCCCTAATGGTTTGGCGGTTTGCCACGCACCGCGGGTAAAATCAGGGAAGGTGACTGAGTTACTGCGGTCATTGAGTGAATGTTCACTTAAGATATTCACCACCGACCAAGATGCACCATCGTACACATCCTGATCTAAAGCCTCACCATTGCGTAGGCAATAAATCATGCGCCATAGCATCACAAAGTCCATGCCGCCGTGGCCGCCGTTAATTTCAGCCTCTTTTCCTATGCGCTGCCACAGTGGATGATCGTATTTGTCGTACCACTTTTGCATGTCCATATCCCACTCGTGGTAACTTTGACCAAAGCCACCATTTTCGACGGCGATCCGATTCGGGAAGCCGGCAAACACGCCATTTGTCCCTTGGATCAAATTGTGGCGACTGTAAGGTCTTGGGGTCGTCGTGTCATGCTGGACCATGATGGTTCGGCCCTTAACGGTTTTAATCAGGCTGGTATTGATATCCCCATTGATGTACTTGAGCTGATTACGCTCATGATCGGCGGGGAATTCACGCTTAGCATAAAGCGCACGGCCAAGGGCGGGGGAACTCATCGAGGTCAGATAATCGAATCGGTCACCGCGGTTAATGTTCATATACTGGGAGACTGGCCCTAAACCGTGGGTTGGGTATAAGTTGCCGTTACGTTTGGTATGCCAGTAAGTCCGCCATGAGCCTGTCTTATGATCTATCTCCTTCATCTGCCAGCGTAGTTCGTGGATATAAGCGGCTTCGCCGTGGAGTAACTCTCCAAACACGCCTTGGCGCACCATGTTGAGCACCATTAGTTCTTCGCGGCCGTAGTTGACGTTCTCCATCATCATGCAGTTTTTCTGAGTTCGCTCAGCGGTATCGACAACTTGCCAGCACTCCTCAACCGTGAGCGCCATTGGCACCTCAACAAAGGCATGTTTGCCGCTTTCCATGGTTTCGATTGCCATAGGCGCGTGCCATTCCCACGGGGTCGAAATAATCACAATATCGATATCATCGCGGCTCAGCAGATCGCGATAGCTCAGGTCATTACCGGTATAGACAGCTGGTTTTGGCCGATTCTGTTTAACGATATGATCTACGGCTCTGTCGAGTACCGCTTGATGGGTATCACAAATGGCTTTGAGTTCAACGCCTTCTAAATGACAGAATTGCTCGACATGGCTAAACCCCCGCTCGCCAACACCGATAAAGCCGACTCGAACCACGTCCATCTTAGGTGCTATGAGTCCGATAACGGATTTACCGGCTTGCGGTTTAGGGGCAACGCTACTGGCGTAGGCATTGAGAGCAATATTGGCAGTAACGAGTCCTGCGGTGGCGGCACCTGCGGCCTTAAGAAAATTACGACGATGAATGTTATGCATAGCGTTTCCTGCTTTATTTTTGTTTTGTAGGGATATTGAAATATCACTTGGTCTTATTTGTACGGTAATTCACTTATGGGTTATATCAGAAACCCCATTTAAATTGGCAATAAAAGATGTAACAAGCTCATTCAACTCGCTAGATAAGTCTTTTAGCTGCCTTTACTTTAGCGATAAGTAAATAGTGATAAAGATCGCGTTTTTATTTGTAGATTGAGCTACACTGCCGATTAATTAGTCAAAGGTATTTATCTTTTATATTTTAAACATTTAGCAAATTTAAATTAACCATAAAGTTACATTTGACGGGCGGTTTGAAGTAATTTGCTGTAGTGGGGAGTAAAGCGTTAAATGGGTTCTATGCTTAATGTACTACCACAACTGACATTCACTTTAGGTGATTGGGTATTGCATAAGGATATCAGGATGTCTGGGATTGAAAAACGCCGTCGCCTTCATTGGCGGGAGACAGATATGCAAAATCGTGAAATTATAGGTCGTTGGTTAGATGGGCGTCCTTTATTGGGTGATAAAATTACCCTATATAAAGAAGACGAAAAATATTTTTTAGAAACTTGGTTTAGCGATGGCTGCCATAGTTTAGATGAAGTCTATATGTCGCAAATCGCTGAAGGCCATAAGCTAGAAGATGTTGGCGGTAATTTCTTTGGTGAATTCTTTATCGTGACACAGTCACAGCAATTACAATTTTGTAATGAGCAGGGCTGTTATTTCCAAGCGGATAAATTAGCCGCCGATGCCGATTTTGCTCAAGGCATGCGCGTCGCTTAAACGACTACAGTCGAATCCGTAAATAACTAAGGTCGCATTTTAGCTCAGTGCTAAGTCGCGACCTTTTGCTTTTATGGGATTGCAGCTATTGGATTGAGTTATTCGCTAAAGGGATGTTTGCTGCTAAAAAAGAGCGGTTTAGCCGAATAGGGATGGGTCAGACTTAAGCTTTGTGCATGTAAGCATAAACGCGGTGCGGCTTTGATAACCTCGGCATCACCGTAAAACTCATCGCCTAAAATCGCATGGCCTAGGGCAAGCATATGCACACGCAATTGATGGGTGCGGCCTGTTTCTGGCGAAAGCTCGACTAAGGTGCTGTTTTCTCTGCGTTCTAGTACACGGTAGTAGGTGAGAGCGCTTTTACCGCCAATCTCTCCAGCCTGTAGCGTCTTTTGATAGGGTGGATGCTCAGTGTCTGGCGCAATCGCGAGGTCAATCATGCCCTGTTCCTGCAGCACATGTCCCATCACTTCGGCAATATAGACTTTCTTACTCTGCCTATCTTGAAACTGCGTTTTTAAATGCGACTCGGCTTTTTTATTACGGGCGAACACCATAATGCCCGAGGTCGCGCAGTCGAGCCGATGCACTAAAATCGTTTCTGGATAAAGGGTTTGTAAGCGGGTTAATGCGCAATCGAAGGTGTGAGCAGCTCGACCCGGATTCGACAATAAGCCTGAAGGTTTATTGATGATAATCAGATCTCTATCTTTATAGCGGATGTCTAGCCAAGGAACTGCTGGGGGCTGGTAATCAAATATCTGCATTTTGTCCTCATTTTTGCGCGGCCATACTAGCAAAATTTACGCAGGCACACAGCATAATCTCATGCTCGCTTATTGCGAGAGGGGGGAGGGCAAATATTCAGCAGGCGTCTTACGGCTCCAAATGCGGGTATAAGCCATCAGCTGCGGATAAAAAGTGCGGAACGCGGTTTCGATTTCGATTTGCATTTTATTGACGACTTTGTGGGCATCTTTAAACAGTGCGGCTTGCGGATGCTGTTTTGCCACTTGTGCTAAGGCGTGTTGTAAGCCTTTTTCCGTGGTGTAGCTGCCTAGCCAATCAGCGCTGCGCATGGTGGGCAAGAGTTTAGCAAGTGCCTCTGGATGGTATGGGTCTACTCCTTGGGCGGCGAAAGAATCTAACGCGTCATAGGCCTTGTGGCTGAATTCATCCAAGGGTTGGTGATGATATTCTTCCCAATAGTAAGCTAAATAGTGATCGAAACTCACGGCCATGAGTTCTGCTGCTATGCTTCTTAAGGGCGCAGGGAAAGCTTCCATTAATTCAATCGTGAGTTCGTGGCTAGCGCATAGGGTATTAATCTCTTGGTTTAACCATAACGCTTGGCGTAACTCAATTGGAGCTTGTGCAATTGGCGCTTGAATATAATTACCCGCCACATTGGCGGCAAGGTGTGTTTTACTGATGTCGGCGAGATGTAAGTGTGTAAGAAAGTTCATTATTTTGCGCTTGGTTAACCACGTCGGTTCACGGTATCATGCACAAGCGCGCTTAGGAAAGCACGGAAGCTAAAAATGCAGTATTTTTTCACTTTTTAGGATCATGGATGATGTGGAACTGGTTCACCAAAATGCTTGGTAGAGACGAGCAGCCGAAGCGCAAAAAAGTGCTGGTAGAAATCCCCTTTGAACAACACCGTTTTAGCATGGATGATTTCAGCCGTTCACGGCTTAAATTCGATGCCGATGACAATCAGCCCCAAGATGGCGTCAATCCTGTGGATCCCGAGCAAGAAGTGGACGCTGGCAATAAGTAATCTTGATATTCTTGGCCTCTAACCATAGACTAGCCGCCGTTCTAAGCTACCTAGAGGCCAATCATGCGCGTTGCAGACTTTTCTTTCGATCTCCCCGATGAGCTGATCGCTCGTTATCCTATGGCGCAGCGTAATGCATCACGTCTGTTAACCTTAGACGGCAATTCTGGCGCGTTAGGCGACAAACAGTTTACCGATCTGTTGGGGATGATTAATCCCGGCGATTTAATGGTGTTCAACAATACCCGAGTGATCCCCGCGCGTATGTTTGGCCAAAAGGCCAGCGGCGGTAAGTTAGAAATCTTAGTTGAGCGTATGCTCGATGATAAGCGCATCCTCGCCCATGTTCGCAGCTCTAAATCCCCGAAAGTCGATTCGTTCATTCTGCTCGACGGTGGCTATCAAATGAAGATGGTCGCCCGTCACGATACCTTGTTTGAACTTGAACTGTTATCCGAGTTGACCATTCTAGAGGTGCTCGAAGCCGTAGGGCACATGCCGTTACCGCCTTATATCGACAGACCCGATGAAGATGCTGACAAAGAGCGCTATCAAACTGTGTATAACCAAAACCCAGGCGCCGTTGCCGCGCCAACGGCGGGGTTACATTTTGACGATGCCATGCTCGATGCATTAAAAGCCAAGGGTGTGAATATCGCCTTTGTGACTTTGCATGTGGGCGCGGGAACGTTTCAACCGGTGCGTGTTGATACCATTCTTGAGCACAAGATGCATTCTGAGTGGGCCAATGTGCCGCAGGATGTGGTCGATTTAATCGCGCAAACCAAAGCGGCGGGTAAACGCGTCGTGGCTGTTGGTACAACATCTGTACGTTCCTTAGAAAGTGCGGCACGCGCCAGCCAAGGTGAACTCAAAGCCTTTAGCGGTGATACCGACATCTTTATTTATCCCGGTTATCAATTCCAAGTGGTCGATGCCATGGTGACGAACTTCCACCTCCCTGAATCGACCCTCATCATGTTAGTCAGTGCATTTGCGGGTTTTGATCATGTTATGGCGGCGTATCAACATGCTATCGCGCAAAAATATCGCTTCTTTAGCTATGGCGATGCCATGTTTGTGACGAAAAAAGCCCACTAGACCAAGATTTTGTTTTAAAATAGCCGCCCAAAGTGAGTATGGGCGGCAACTTTTTTTCGTCAAAAGGTTGAACCTTTTAACGCTGTCCCCATCTCTATTGTTAATCAAAATGGCATTAGCCATTAAAAATGTAGTCAGACTGTTTATCTGGCGAGGTGAATTATGAAATTTGAATTAGATACTACCGACGGCCGTGCGCGCCGTGGTCGGTTGATTTTTGACCGTGGCACTGTAGAAACCCCAGCATTTATGCCTGTGGGAACCTACGGCACAGTTAAAGGTATGACGCCAGAGGAAGTACGTGCCACAGGCGCGGACATTCTGCTCGGTAACACTTTCCATTTATGGTTGCGCCCAGGCGAAGAAATCATGCGTAAGCACGGTGACTTGCATGATTTTATGAACTGGCAGCGTCCGATTTTAACTGACTCGGGTGGTTTCCAAGTATTCAGTCTTGGCGATATCCGTAAGATCACCGAAGAAGGTGTGCATTTCCGTTCGCCAATCAATGGCGAGAAAATCTTCTTAGATCCTGAAAAATCAATGCAAATCCAAGATGCATTGGGCAGTGATGTGGTGATGATTTTTGACGAATGTACGCCATATCCCGCAACTGAAGACGAAGCACGTAAGTCAATGCAGATGTCTCTGCGTTGGGCGAGACGTTCACGTGATGAATTTGACCGTCTAGAGAACCCTAACTCTCTGTTCGGTATTATTCAGGGCGGTGTGTATGAAGATTTACGCGACGAAAGCTTAAAAGGCTTAGTCGATATTGGTTTTGACGGTTATGCCGTCGGTGGTTTGGCCGTAGGTGAGCCTAAAGCGGATATGCATCGCATTCTTGAGCATATTTGCCCGCAAATTCCTGCAGACAAACCTCGCTATCTGATGGGGGTCGGTAAACCAGAAGATTTAGTTGAAGGTGTACGTCGTGGTGTTGACATGTTTGACTGTGTGATGCCAACCCGTAATGCCCGCAACGGTCATCTGTTTACGAGTGAAGGTGTGATCAAAATACGCAATGCGCGTCATAGAGATGACACGTCACCACTTGATACTAAGTGTGATTGTTATACCTGTAAAAATTATTCACGGGCGTACCTTTACCACTTAGATCGTTGTAATGAGATTCTGGGTGCGCGTTTAAACACCATTCACAACTTGAGATACTATCAAATGTTAATGGAAGGTTTGCGCGGTGCGATTGAGACGGGTACATTAGACGCCTTTGTGGCGGACTTCTATACCAGTCAAGGTCGCGAAGTACCAGAGTTAGTCGATTGATTTTTTGCTAATAAGAAGAGAAAACTATGTTTATTTCAAATGCATACGCAAGCGCTGCCGGCGCACCACAAGGTGGCGGCACGATGGAATTGATTTTCATGCTGGCAATTTTCGGCCTGATTTTCTATTTCATGATTTTCCGTCCGCAATCAAAACGCGTTAAAGAGCACAAAAACCTGATGTCATCAATCAGCAAAGGCGACGAAGTGCTGACCAGTGGCGGGATTTTAGGCAAGATTGCAAAAATCAGCGACGAAAGCGATTACGTGTTACTGAGCTTAAACGACACGACTCAAATCACGATCAAAAAAGACTATATTGCAGCTGTATTGCCTAAGGGCTCTATCCAGTCGTTGTAAGCCAAGAGGGCTCAGGCGTGTTAAATAAATACCCAATGTGGAAAAACATTATGGTGATGCTCGTCATCGCCATAGGTTGTTTCTATGCCGTACCGAACCTTTTTGGTGAAGATCACGCGGTGCAAGTGGTGGCGACTCGAGGTGCTGAAGTCACGGCATCAACCCAAGCCAGTGTGAACGAGCTGTTAGCCAGTAAGGGCATTGCGGTAAAGCGCTCTGAGCTTGAAAAAGGTCAGTTGTTGGTCCGTGTGCAAAATGCGGATCAACAGCTACTGGCGAAAGAATTAATTGCTGACAGCTTAGGTGACAAGTTCACTGTGGCGCTCAACTTAGCCCCAGCGACGCCTAAATGGCTCGAGTCTATGGGCGGCAGCCCAATGAAACTCGGTCTCGACCTTCGCGGCGGTGTGCATTTCTTAATGGAAGTGGACATGGGCGAAGCGATTCGCAAGATGGAAGAGGCTAAAGTTGCCGATTTCCGTTCACAACTACGCGAAGAGAAAATTCGTTATGCTGGTATTCGTAGCAATACCACTGGTATCGAAATCAAGTTCCGTGATGCTGAAAGTCTCGCGAGTGCCGAGCGTTTTCTTAAGTCTCGCAGTAAAGATATGGTGTTCACTGATGCTAGCCGTGGCGAAGATTTTGCCCTGCAAGCTGTGATGAGTGACGTGTATCTTAAGCAGATTAAAGAAGAAGCACTGCAACAAAACATTACGACCATTCGTAACCGTGTAAACGAGTTAGGTGTGGCTGAGCCTGTAGTACAACGTCAAGGCGCCGAGCGCATTATCGTTGAGCTGCCAGGTGTGCAAGATACGGCTCGCGCCAAGGAAATCTTAGGTGCAACCGCATCGATTGAATTCCACATGGTCGATGACAAAGCTGATCCTAATGCTGCGCAATCAGGCCGTTTACCAGCGGGTTCTGAAGTGTACCAGCGCCGCGAAGGTGGCACTGTGATATTGAAGAAAGAAGTTATGTTGACCGGTGATCATATCACGGGCGCACAACCTAGCTTTGACCAGTACAGTCGTCCACAGGTTAGCATCAACCTTGATGCGAAAGGCGGCACCATTTTCTCTGACGTGACCAAAGACAATATAGGCAAGCCTATGGCGACATTGTTCATCGAATATAAAGACAGTGGTGAGCGCAATGCCGACGGCAGCGTTAAGATGCAGAAAATCCAAGAAGTGATTTCTGTCGCGACCATTCAAGCGCGTTTAGGCCGTAACTTTGTGATCACTGGCTTAAGCCATGGTGAAGCTCAAAACCTCGCACTATTACTGCGTGCGGGTGCCTTGATTGCCCCAGTGTCGATTGTGGAAGAACGTACCATTGGTCCAAGCTTAGGTGCTGAAAACATTCAAAACGGTGTGCAAGCTATGGTTTGGGGTATGGCGGTTGTCTTACTCTTTATGCTGGTTTACTACCGTGGCTTTGGTCTTATCGCCAACATAGCGTTAACCGCAAACTTAGTCATGGTGGTGGGCGTAATGTCTATGATCCCTGGCGCAGTGTTAACCCTACCGGGTATTGCCGGTATGGTGTTGACTGTGGGTATGGCGGTTGACGGTAACGTGCTGATCTATGAGCGTATCCGTGAAGAATTACGTGCGGGCCGTAGCGTCCAGCAGGCCATCCATGAAGGTTATGGTAACGCATTCTCCACCATCGCCGATGCGAACATCACCACTTTCCTAACGGCGCTGATTCTGTTTGCCGTAGGTACAGGCGCTGTTAAAGGCTTCGCGGTGACCTTGATGATAGGTATTGCGACTTCCATGTTTACCGCAATCGTGGGTACTCGCTCAATCGTTAACGCGATTTGGGGTGGTAAGCGCGTGAAGACTCTGTCTATCTAAGGGGAAGTGACAATGCTTGAAATTTTATCTTTAAAACATACGGTAAACTTCCTCCGTCATGCACTGCCTATCAGTATTATGTCGGCTGTATTGGTGCTGGGCTCGCTGGTTTCGCTCGCGACCAATGGCATCAACTGGGGTCTTGATTTCACTGGCGGTACCGTCGTTGAAATGGAGTTCACAAATCCGGTCGATTTAAACGCCCTGCGGGTGCAACTGACGACGCCTGATTCTGAAGGCGCCATTGTGCAAAACTTCGGTTCTAGCCGTGACGTATTAGTACGTTTACAGGTGAAAGAAGGCGTTAAGAGTGACGTGCAAGTTAAGTCTGTCATGGAAGCTGCGCAGAAAGTTGATCCACAGGTTCAGCAGAAGCGTGTTGAGTTCGTTGGCCCACAAGTGGGTAAAGAACTGGCTGAGCAAGGCGCTTTAGCAGTATTAGTCGCGCTTATCTGTATCATGATCTATGTGTCATTCCGTTTCGAATGGCGGCTAGCATTTGGTTCAGTGGCTGCACTGGCGCACGACGTGATCGTGACTTTAGGCGTGTTTTCGGTATTCCAATTGGAATTCGACTTGACCGTTCTGGCGGGTCTATTGACGGTTGTGGGTTACTCACTCAACGATACTATCGTGGTATTTGACCGTATCCGTGAAAACTTCCTTAAGATGCGTAAAAGCGACCCTGAAGAAGTGGTGAATACTTCAATTACTCAAACCATGAGCCGTACAATCATTACTACAGGTACAACCTTAGTGGTGGTCGTGGCCTTGTTCCTTAAGGGCGGCACTATGATCCATGGCTTTGCTACTGCATTGCTGATGGGTATTTTTGTGGGTACGTATTCTTCTATCTATGTGGCCAGTTTCTTGGCCATCAAACTGGGTATCAATCGTGAACACATGATGCCAGTTGAGATTGAGAAAGAAGGCGCAGACCAGCCTCCTATGATGCCTTAAAGGTTACATTCGAGTTAAAAAGCCACCGACGAGGTGGCTTTTTTTTAGCTCGAATTTGAGATAGTTCTGACATTCTGCTAGCAAACTCACAAAGTTATAGTCAGTTATGCTGTAAAAATGGAATGTTAATTAAATTAACAACTGGTGTAAAAATCAGCGCTCGACAGGCTCGGCTATTTAGCAGTAGGATGTCGGCAACCCATATTCCAGAGAGTTGTAGCCGTAGGATGTCGCATGGAAGAACGTAAAGTGTTAGTTGCTGGTGGTAATTTATTGCAAGCCCACACATGGAAAGGTTTATTAGAGGCCTGTGGTATTCATGTTGAGCTCAGAGGTGAAGCGCTATTGGGCGGGATTGGTGAGCTTCCGACAGGGATGCAAAACGTCGAGTTGTGGGTGGGCGAGTCCCAACATGCGTCGGCGCAAGTGCAACTGAATGCGTTGGATGTCGAAAGCCCACAGTGGCAATGTGTGCAGTGCCATGAAACCAATGAAGGCAGTTTTGAGCTGTGCTGGCAATGCAGCTCTGAGCGCAGCGAAAGCCACAATTAGCCTTGGATAGGCAATCACCTTCGCTTTGTGCTGTGGCTGAAAGATTGCGTCTACTGGATGAGAAGATTACACTTTGCTGATAAGCTGACATTCATCATGTCATTCAATATCTTATCTAGGAGTCAGTGATGCCGCATCTCAGTGCTTTTTCCGCCCTTGTTGACGCAATTCTGCCTAACATCACCGAAGTGACCATTGAAGCCTATCAGGCCGATGACAGCTGGCATCTTGTGGATGTGCGTGAGGATCGCGAGTGGCTGCAGGATCATTTACCCCAAGCGAAACATTTAAGCCGGGGTATTTTAGAGCGTGATATCGAAGCACGTTTCCCCGATAAGCATACCCCCATATTACTCTACTGCGCAGGTGGTGCGCGCTCAGCCTTGGCGGCCCATAATCTGCAACTCATGGGCTACACCCGCGTTGCCTCTTTGATAGGTGGCTATAAGGGCTGGGTACAGCGTCAACTGCCAGTCGTGCAGGATTAAGCGTTCAGGATCTCATTTAATGCAATATTTCCCCTTGTTTGTCGATACGGTTAACTTAAATGTTTTGCTGGTGGGGGCGGGTGATGTGGCGAGCCGTAAGCTGGCGCTGCTAACACGTACCGAAGCCAGTATCCATGTGATAGCCCCTGAGGTGAATCCTGAAGTGCAGCGTTATGCCGATACGGGTCGTATTCTGCTATCCCAGCGTGAAGTGGTCCACGCCGATATTCAAAATTATGATCTGGTGTATTTAGCCACGGCAAACGATAGTCTTAATGCCGAGTTGGCGACTCTAGCCACCGCGCGCGGTATTTGGGTTAATGCCGTTGATAATCCGGCATTTTGCCGTTTTATCACCCCTTCGATTGTCGATAGAGGCCGTTTAGTCGTGGCGATCAGCACTGCGGGCGCAGCACCGGTATTTGCACGCACGATTCGCTCGCGCTTAGAATCCAGCCTACCGCAATCACTCAAGCCTTTATTCGACTTTGTCGCCGATAGACGCGTCGAAGTGCAAGACAAGCTCGATTCAACCTCGAAACGCCGTTTATTTTGGGAGCGTTTTTTCGATACCAATGGCGACCGTTTCGATAGTCGTACCGCCGAACATTACCATAATGCGTTTAATCATTTAGTTAGCCGCGGCGAAATCCTTTTGCTGGATGATTCAGCCTCTGTGGACTTACTGCCGCTCGCCGCCATGCCATTATTGCAGCGCCTCGATTGGATCTATAGCCAAGGCGATTTGAGCGATGAATTGGCCGAATTAGTTCGCCGAGATGCTAATCGTGGTGAGTTACCCGCACTCAGTGAATTGAGTCAGCAGTACGAGCAGGGCACTCGCATGTTGCTAGTGGCCGATACGCAAAAAATCAGTCTGTTGAAGGCGCATTTCCCGATGGCTAAGCATCTGCGACCCGGCGCGATTTAATTTCTTATCGATTTTGCCTTGGGTTCGATTTAATCTTCTGTCCGATTGCACTTTCTGTTCGATTTGATGGGCGTATCCTATTGTTCGTTTGAGCTAATGCCGAGTCTGAGGTAGACTCGGCAGCCTTATTTTAGGATTTCGCTGTTTCAGGATTTCACTCTGCATTTAGGATGACTATGGCCCTCAAAGCGACCGTGTTTAAGGTCAATTTACAGATAGCCGATATGGATCGGAATTATTACCAAGACCATCAATTGACGCTTGCCCAGCATCCTTCCGAAACCGATGGCCGCATGATGGTGCGTTTACTGGCGTTTATTGTGAATGCCAGCGAAACCTTAAGTTTCAGTAAAGGTTTGTGCGTCGATGACGAGCCAGAGCTGTGGGACAAAACCTTATCAGGCGAAATTGATCTGTGGGTTGAGTTTGGTCAGGCCGATGAGAAATGGCTGCGAAAGGCCAGTGGCCGTGCCAAAGTTGTGCAGTTATTTACCTATGGTGGCCGCAGTGTACCCATTTGGTGGAAACAGAATCAGCAGGCGTTAGAGCGTTATCAGAATTTAAAAGTGTGGAATATTGCCGAAGAGTCAGTCACGGCAATGGAAGCCTTTGTTGGGCGTAATATGGCATTGCAAGTTTCGATTAGTGAAGGCCAAATTTGGTTATCGGATAATGAAACCAGCGTGTTGATCGAACCTGAAATTCTCAAAGATATTTAACGTATCTTGTAAAAAAAGAGCCTGCGATTGCAGGCTCTTTTCATTTATTACTTTCATTTCTCAGTAAGCGTATCGATTTGGATTTATTGGAAGCTCAGTTCCCAGCTATCGATATAACCCACATCACCACGGCCACTGTCTACGGCTTTCAACTTCCATACGCCGTTCGAATTCGCACCCGTCATATCAGCGGTATAGCTCTTGTTGATATTGGCAGCACCTGAACCTGTGTTGCTATGCAGAGTGACGGTTTTACCAGAAGGGCTGATCAACTGCACTTTCAAGTCACCAATGTAAGGGTGGACTATGTTCACTACCGCAGTCACAGTGCCTGAATCACCGGTGCGAGTGACTGTGATTGGGCTAGTGATCCCAGCAGCTTTGTTATCTGGGATGTTGTAGTTATCAGTGTTGCTATAGCTTGCAGGCGTAGTACCGCCGCTAGATGCTGTGTAGCTTGCTGTTAATGACACACCAGTGAAGGCAGAGTAGCCTTTCAGCATGGCGTAGTAAGTGCCTGATTGGACATTGGTGATTGGGCAAGACTCGCTATTGCCACTTTTATATGGACGGCAATCATAGTTAGCTGTAGTCGGCGCTGCACCATATTGCACATACAAGTCCGCATCACCTGTTCCACCGTTCATCACAAAGCCTAAGTTAGTTGCGCCTTGTGGTACGTCAAAGGAGAAGTGCAGTTCTTCACTCGCTGCGCCGCCTAAGCCCGTTTTAGCCACACCGTTAACCAACACGCCATCGGTTGGAGTTGGATCAACAGGACCCGTTGGGCCAGTACAAGAGGCATCTAAGAAGGTTTTCGCGGCAACAGCGTTGACTAAACCATAGCCATAGTAGTTATCACGGCCCGCAGTACCAAGATCTTCGGCGGTCATTTTCAATGCGTTACGAACCTGCGCCGCACTACACTCAGGGTGATAGCTCCACACTAAGGTTGCAACACCTGACACATGTGGCGTCGCCATCGAAGTACCGTTGTAGTACTCGTAATCTTTATTGCCTTGGTTGCTGACTGTTGCTGTCGCACCCAGTTGATTACGCAGTGCTAAACCTGTTGCGCGATCCACTGATACGGAAACCATATTGATTTCACTGTTTGCATCGACAAGGAAGGGGTTTTGTAAGCCAGGTAATGCCGCGTTACTGTAAACAATCGCCGCACTGGCACCGGCATTTTTACAGGCTTTAGCCGCATTGATTTCAGGGTAACTTGTGCCTTGATTGCCAACACGTTCCACTAAACAAATCTTATTGGTCATGTTGCCGCAGTTGAAGCTAGTTCCGCTGACGCTACATTCGGCAAGCGTAGCTGTCGCTGTACCATTGTATGGTGCTGCCACATAGTTGCCGCCCGATGAAATGAGGCGATTATGTGGCACGACACCTGAATCAAAGTAAGACTGACCACCGATAGTAATATCGGCTAAACGGCCTTCGCCACGGGTAACCGTCGACAGAATCGCTTCACCTGGGCCAGATATTTCCACTTGGTTGGTGTATTGGGAAAATGCCGAGTGATCTTTATGATTATCCACAGAGGCAACAGACATCACGCCATCGTAAGATGCAGGGTAGCTGTGAGTGCTGTCACCCGCGTTACCCGCAGCGGCAATCAAGAGCACGCCATTGTTATAATGTGCAGCCAGAGCGTTACGCTCAGTGGTGCTTGACCCCGCGCCACCTAAACTCATAGTGACAACATTAGCGCCGCTGGCAACACAAGTATCTACTGCGGCCACTAAAGATGAAGAGTAACCCCAGCCCGATTCGTTAAACACTTTTACGACATGAATATTGGCAGTTTGATTTGGCATTACGCCGATCACGCCGTCATTGTTAGCAATCGCCGCAATCGTGCCCGCAACGTGAGTACCGTGGGCGTTGTTGTTGCCCGGCTCAAACCAGTTGCCTGTACCTGAGTTATTGGTACCCGTGACATTATTGCCACCTAATTCGCTGTGGCTTCGGTCGTAACCAGAATCGATAATACAAATCGTGCGGTTGCCCGCTTGGCTATCGCTTAGCTGAGTCGCCCCTACAAAGGTTTGGCCCCAAGGTGTGCTTTCACTCAGTAAGTGACGCGGCATGTCTTCTTCAACATATTCCACATCGGCGCGTTTCTTTAAGGTATTGATGCCGTTAGCATCGAGTTTGACCGAGTAGCTGTTACTGCGGCCGATACGTTTCATTTCCTTCGCTTGTACTTTGTTCAATGCAGTGTGTTGAGCACTGATTTCCGCCATTTGGGGCTGATAATTCATTGTGGTTGGCAGCGTATCAGTTGCCGCGTCACTCGATTGCTGATCACTCATTGATTGCACATTACTGGCCGACATTATGGTAGCAGCATCGGCATTTTTAAATTTCACTATGTAACGCTTTGGCAGTGGAGAGGTTTGTGCTTGTAATGCCGCGGCAAAACCTGGTGCTTGTGGTGCTGCTTGTACACCGGCTGAGATCGCAATAGCTAAGCTTGAAAGACTTAACGCTATTTTAGTGGTTCTGTTGATTGTCATGTTCTTCTTCCATGGTCAATTTAGTGTTAATCATTATTATTTTATGTTTCATAAGAATAACTACGACTCAGATGCTACTCGGTTAGTGAATCTATCTGCGACTAAAGTATTTGTAAACTAATTGTTAATAGCATGGCCGCTTGTAAAAAAACCAGGCTTTATAAGCAGTTAATGTGAATATAAATTCAATATGTAACGAGTTGTAACTAGGTTTTATTCAATTTCTTGTTTTTTTATGTGGTAAAAATGAATAAGTGAATACGAATTTACGGTCAATATGAGTACTTTATACTGATTTATCTGTTTATACGTAATTGAAATTTTTACATATATTTTTTTGTGATTACAAATAACTAAATTTAGCTTTAAAGTTTAAGGATAATAATGAGATTTTCTCAAGTGATTGATTATGCGAAATTGTTGCAAAATCCTGTCAAGGGAGTGGCGGTTGCCAATTCATTGACGACGGTTAAGCCATTCACGCTAATTTGTTGACGTGTTTTTTGAAGGGGAATGTGAGCGGCAAAACGAGAAGTGAAAGCATGCGATGTGGCTGATAACGGAAAATACTGAGTGTTACATTATCCAAAATAGCGGTACAGGATATGAGCTACCACTGCAAACTCGTACATGCTTCAATTATGTTTGTGAGGCTAATTATGTCGATAACTTTCAATTAAAAATTTTAAATAATCTGATTTATTTTTCATCGTTAGAACAGTCTAAAAAATATATTCATTTAAATTATTATCACGCCCATTAGTGTGGCGCTTTACTTCTAATAATCTGCATATATAAGTTTGATTTTTCGCATTTTCACAAAATTTAACATATAAGCATTTTGCCTAATAGCGTGTCTATTGGATGGGTGGTAAGTTAAATTAATTCATGAGGTTAAGTTGTTTTCATGTGGCATGGTTTAAGCGAGTGAGTGCACGAATTTAAGGCTGTGCACTATAAATCCTAAATTGGAGTAAATAAAAATTATAAAAAATATAACATCTAAGCGGATCGTATTGATATCTTCTTCAGCTGATCATCTTCATATAGAGCTTGAAACACCACAGTTACTTGCTGAAAAATTAAATGCAATTGTTTCAAATGCTTGGCCTTGTGGCGAATACGATTATGATGCAATGGCGTTTTTCCTTGCTTGCTATGAAAATGGCGGTGAAGCAGCAAAAGGTTGGTATGGCTGGTATGCAATTGATATTAATCCTGTTTCAGGAGAAAGAACGCTAGTTGGCTCTGGTGGTTATTTTGGACCTCCAGATAGTCATGGGATGGTTGAAATTGGTTATTCAGTGCTACCTGAGTGGCAGCGTCGTGGCTATGCTACTGAAATTGTTAATGCACTCGTTTCCCATGCTTACTCTTTTGAAAAAACAAAGAACATTATTGCTCATACTTCAGCGGAAAATGAAGCATCAAAAAGGGTTTTGATTTCCAATGGTTTTAGTGAGACTGGCGTTAATGAAGGTCATCTACGTTTTGAACATGTTAGATAGTTAATTTTTTGCCATACATCAGCTCATTGATGTTACTTGTGTAGCAGCGAAAACGATTACTAATTTTTATCTGAATCGATTTACGCTAATAAGATACTTCAATATCTCGCCATTCGCCCGCCATCTTAGAAGTCTAATGTTGGGGTGGATAAAAGCTTTTTATATAAAGCAATGCTGATTGATAGGCTATTGCGTAAAGTAAGCTTATTCACTTAGAAAATAAAAAAGCGCCAAAGGGCGCTTTTAGCCGTTAAACCTTGAATGACTTGAGCGAGGTGACAGTGCTTAAGTGATTAACACTTGCTTCCCGCACTAGAGCCTAGTCGATGGCGGTGAATTACTTAGCGGGCGTTTTTTGCGCCTCAATTAAGGTGGAATAACCGCCACCATTATAGGTTTGAGTATATCCTGCAGCTACTAAGGCTTCGGTTGCGATACTGCTACGGCGGCCACTGCGGCAATACAAGACAACAGGGGCATCTTTGGCGATGCCGCGCTTAGCAAATTCCTCTGCCACTTGCTCAAAGGGAATATTTACCGCATTGGCTAGATGACCTTCGGCAAATTCTTCAGGCGTTCTGACATCGAGCACTATAGCACCTGCGGCAATTTTATCCCATGCGATTACAGGATCTTGGTTGGCGGCGCTGGCCATCATGGGCATTAGTAGCAGTGGCATGAGTACCAGCGACTGCAGGCTTAACAGGGCTAAGCGCATTAGGCTTTGGCCCCGGGTTACTAGGTTGTGGGTCACTTTATCTCTCCTTGACGACTTTTTTGGCACACTTGTATTAGCCAAGCGGGTACTTACTCACCTAAATCTTAACTCTTAACTCTTAACTCTTAACTCTTAACTATTAAGTAGTGACTTTGTGTGGCTTAGCTTTGCTTGGCAATTTCAGCCTCTGATTTTACACCCAATTTGCGTAAAACCATGGCGGCAGGGCAAAAACCAGTAAAAGCACTTTGGAACAGGTTAGCGCCAACAAATGCGGTTAGCCACAGAAAGTTGTGGTGCACATAGGCGGTTAACACCAGTGACAGTAACACCATAAATCCGGCAAAAGCCATAATGCTGCGTTCTAATGACATACCTTACTCCTTGAGGCTATCTTGGTGATGGCCTTTGTTGTGGTTAGTTTTGTGTTTGTATCTGAACAGTATTCATGCGGTTTTTCATTGCTGTGTAGTACAGCACTGGGATGACAACTAAGGTCAGTATGGTCGAGATAAAAATACCAAAGATCAGACTGATCGCTAAGCCATTGAAAATCGGATCATCAAGGATAAACAGCGCCCCTATCATGGCCGCTAATGCGGTGAGCATAATGGGTTTGGCTCGCACGGCACCCGAGTGGATCACTGCCCGCTCAAAGGGCACGCCGGATGCAGTTTCTTGATTGATAAAATCGACCAATAATATCGAGTTACGCACAATAATCCCCGCCAGCGCTATCATGCCTATCATGGACGTCGCGGTGAATTGCGCTCCGAGCAGGGCATGGCCTGGCATTACACCAATCACAGTTAATGGGATTGGCGCCATGATGATGAGCGGCACGAGATACGATCTAAACTGCGCCACTACCAAGAGATAAATGGCGATCATGCCGACCGCATAGGCGATGCCCATGTCTCTAAAGGTTTCGTAGGTGATTTTCCACTCGCCATCCCACAGCACGGCGACCGAGTCTAGCCCTGTGGGTTGGTGAATATAATGCTGATCAAAGCCTAAGCCATCGGCGCCATCAATTTTGCCCGCCATGTCGAACATGCCGTAGAGCGGGCTGTCCAGTGGCCCCGACATATCGGCGACGACCATGATCATAGGGATCATATTCTTATGGATAATCGGTGCATCGATTTTGCCGCGTTTGATGGTTACCAGCTCAGACACCGGCACGGATTGCCCCGTTTGGCTCAGTAACTTCATATTCAGCACTTGCTCTAAATCGACTTTCGCGCCTTCGTTTAATTGCAGGCGGATCGGTATCGGTTGTTTTTGCTGGGCTTGATGTAAATAACTCACATCTTTGCCGCCTACGGAGGTGGCAACCAAGTCGACAATATTGCTGTAGGGCACGGCCATCAGGCTGGCTTTACTGCGGTCGATCATCACCTGCCATTTTTGCTGGGCAGCGGGCAAGAAAATATCGATATCGACCACATCTTTGGTTTCATGGAACAGCGCCTGCATCTCGTAAGCGGCTTGCTCGCGGATTGCGGGGCTTGGGCCATACACTTCTGCAACCAGCGGCGACCACACTGGCGGTCCAGGTGGCACTTCAACTACTTTGATATTGGCTTGATATTGCTCGCCAATTTGCTGCAGATCGTCACGCACCGATACCGCTATGGTGTGGCTGTCGCGTTTGCGGTGTTTTTTATCCACTAAGTTAACTTGAATGTCGCCAAGCTCTTGGCTGTGACGCAGGAAGTAGTGACGCACTAAGCCGTTAAAGTTCATTGGCGCGTTAGTGCCCGCATACAACTGCAGATGCTCGACTTCAGGGACTGTCGTCAGATAGCGACTCAAATCCTGTAGCACTCTTTGGGTTTGCTCTACGGGAGTGCCTTCGGGCATGTCCACCATGACTTGAAACTCGGACTTATTATCGAAGGGCAGCATTTTCAGCACCACGAGCTGACCCACGGGGAGCGCGACGGCGATGCCAATTAACACAAATACGCCGGCAGCCAGTCCCACTCTTGCCTTACGGGCATTTTTACCCAGCAGGAAAGGGCCAATTAAGTGGGTGAAGAGGCGCACCATTTTAGTTTCGGCTTCATCCTCGTGTGAGGCTTGGGCGCTATCGTGCTTGTCATTGTGTTTCAGCAGTTTACGACTGAGCCAAGGGGTGACGACAAAGGCAACCACTAGAGAAATCAACATGCCCATACTGGCGTTGATAGGGATCGGACTCATGTAAGGCCCCATTAAGCCCGATACAAAAGCCATCGGCAGCAGTGCCGCGATAACAGTGAACGTCGCCAGAATCGTCGGGCCACCGACTTCATCGACCGCCACAGGGATAAGCTCACTAAATGACTTTTTGCCGAGCGCCATATGCCGGTGGATGTTTTCTACCACGACTATGGCATCGTCGACCAAGATGCCGATGGAGAAAATCAAGGCGAACAAAGACACGCGGTTTAAGGTAAATCCCCATGCCCAAGAGGCGAAAAGGGTGATCGCCAGCGTGACAATAATGGCCACACCTACGACTAAGGATTCGCGGGCACCCATGGTTAAAAAGACCAATACGACTACGGCGCTGGTGGCGAAAATCAGTTTTAAAATAAGGGTGTTAGATTTATCCGCCGCGGTTTCGCCATAGTTACGTGACACTGTGACTTCGACATTCGCGGGGATCAACACATTGTCGACCTTAGCAATCCGCTCAATCACACTGTCGGCGATATCGACGGCATTTTGGCCCGCTTGTTTACCAATTGCGATAGTGACGGCGGGATAAATATCGGTTTTATCCGCGTGCCAAACACTCTGCTTAGGAATATCACTTTTTAAGCTGATTTCGGCAATATCCGCCAAATAAATCGGAATATGCTTGCCTTGTTTATTCTGATAGACACTGACAACTAATTGTTTGAGATCGTCTATGGATTGTAAAAATTGCCCAGCCTGAACTTTAATCTCTTGATTACCTTGCACTAAGGATGCAGGCATAGAGACCATATTATTATCATTTAGACTCTGTCTTAACTTGTCGTAGGTCAGATTAAAGCTGTTCATCTTGGCGGGATCGATACGTATGTTGGCCACCATGTCGTGCTGACCTACGGTATAGATTTCGCGGGTACCGGGAATGCGCTTAATTTCGGTTTCTAATCCAAGGGCGACATGGGTCAGTTGCTCGGCAGAGACTTGTCTGTCCTTTGACCACAAGGTCAAACTGACAATGGGCACATCATCGATGCCGCGGGGTTTAATTAGCGGATCGCCCACGCCTGCGCCCCTTGGCAATTTATCCATATTGGAATAAATCTGGTTGTACAGGCTGACGATGGCATCATTGCGCGCGACGCCGACCTTAAAGATGACGATAATCAGCGCGCCATCGGGTTGGGAGAACGAGTACAGAGTATCTATGCCTTTGATTTCGGAGATCACTTGTTCCGCTGGCAAGGTGACTAAGTTTTCAACTTCGGTAGGTGTCGCGCCGGGAAAAGGAATAAACACGTCGGCAAAGGTGACATCAATCTGTGGCTCTTCTTCCTTTGGCGTCACCAAAATAGCGAATAAGCCAAGCAAGAGTCCGAGAAGCGCTAATAGCGGCGTGATGGCGCTATTTTGGAAGGCGGCGGCAATTCGACCGGAAATCCCAAGTGTGGTCTGTGGTACTGGAGCATGTTTCATAAAACAACCTCGACAAAGCTTAAGTCGCTAGGGAATTTATTGCTTTTTGTTGAGCAACACTTGGTAGGCATCAATGGCAACCTTATCACCCGACTTAAGGCCCGCCAGCACTTCGACCTCGCCATCTAAGGGATTGGCGACACGGACTTGGGTGAGTACAAATTCTTCGCCCTTTTTAAGGTAAACGCTGCTCAGTTCGTTCATTGTGAGTAATGCTGAGGTAGGCAGTTGGATTTTTTCTCGCTCGCCATTTTTAAAGGAAGCCTTTGCCCAAGTACCGGGTTGAAGATTGGCTTCATTTTCAGGCAGATTAATGCGTACTTGATAGCTGTGGCTGACGGGATCGGCAAAACTAAAAATAGTGAGATCCTTTGAGATTAACTCGCGGCCATCACTTAAACGGACGAGGAATTCGGGGGCGTTTTTCAACTGATTGATATAACGCTGCGGCACTTGGGTAATTGCGCGCATTTGACTCGCGGAAAACCCTGAAAGTAGTGCTTGTCCTGGGCTCACGGTTTCGCCCAGTTCTACAAAACGCTCTGTGACTACACCACTAAAAGGTGCTGATACCACAGTGTATTTTAAGGATTCGCTGGCTTTGATGACGCGGGCTTGCGCTGCGGTTACGGCTTGCTCTGTGGCCTTAGCATTGGCGGTGGCTTCATCCATCGCGCCCTTAGAAATCGCGCCTTGGGGGAATAACTCTTTATAACGTTTGTATTGCGCCTGTGCTTCAACATTCAAGGCTCTGGCTTTGGCTAAATCGGCCTCAAAGCTTGCGAGTTCAGCGCCTTGTTCTTTACTGGTGATCTCCAGTAGGGCGGCTCCTTCGGGGACAACATCGTTAACATCGTAGTTGAGTTTGACGATACGACCAGAGGTCTGCGCTGACACAGTCGCCGCTTTTACTGCTTCTATGGTGGCATCTAAGGTGACCCAATTGGCGTAGGGTTTAGTTAAGACTTCGATGGTTTCGACTGAGGCAGCCTGAACTTGAGTACTGGCAAGCGCCAGCAGTAAGAAAAGAACGCGAGAAATTGACGTCATAATTCATATCATCCCAGATGTAATTCATGAGTAAATTCTAATGGAGTTATTTTCAATAGGCAATCAATATTTATTAGAAAAATTTAATATAGTATTTTTCCCTAATTTAGGAATAAGGCCCATAAGTGCCTTATTCCCATCGTTTCAGTGAGTTCCGACTAAGCCTAAGATTTAGTCATTTAAATAGTAGGTGAGTGTGGACACAATGCGAATTTGTTTAATGTAAGGCGTGCTGTTATCGCGATCCGAAATAGTAAACTGGCCTTGACTGGCGGTTTTAATTTTTCCGAGGCGAGAATCTGAATCCTTAGCAAATTTTTCCGCCACTTCACGGGCATTTTGAGTAGCTTCTTGTACCATCACAGGTTTGACTGAATTGAGATCGGTAAACAGGAATTCGGTGCGATTGTCATACTCTTGGCTGGCGATCGCTATGCCTTCCTTCACTAAGCTAATCATCTGCTTACGAGTATTGAGCATTAAATCAATCTGCGGGGTATAAACCGATAGGTTCACCTTTGCCGAGTAACGGTATCTGACGTTGGGATCGACATAACCTTGGGCTTGGCGATCTTCAATTGAAGGTAATGAAATCGTAATTTCGCTATCGCTAAAGCCTTGTTCCTTTAAAAACGCCACGACACGGTCGGTTTTTTGCTGAACCGTCTCGTAGAGTTTAGGCAGATTATTATCGACCTCAGTGAAATTGATTGGCCAAATCGCCACATTGGCTTTGACTTCTTTTTCCGCTAAGCCCTTGACTGTCACTGTGCGTTCCATAGCTTTCATCTGCAATAACGCTGTGCTTGCTGTCTGACCAACATACACAAGCCCAGCACAAAGGAAACCGCCCAGCAGCAGGGCAGGAAGGATGTTATTTTTTTCCATAAAAAGAATCTCTTGATTAGATAAACTCAGCCTACGATACCCAATAAACCTAAGTCATGCACTGGGTTTATTCGGGATAGATGCCGCTTAAGATTTGAGGGAGACAAGTTGGCGATATCAGCTTGATGTCGCTTTATTGAGACGGGCTATTTTTCCGGAGGAATAACACTTGGCTGCCATAATTCGACTTTATTGCCGTCGGGATCGATAAACCAACCAAAGCGGCCAAACTCTGAATCTTCAATGCCACCCACGAGCTGACCGCCACCTTGTTCGACCTGCATGAGCGCTTGGGCCAGATCATCAACGATAAAATTGAACATAAAGCTCTTATCTGAAGGCTCAAAATAGTCAGTGCTATGGGCGAAGGGCGTCCAAACATGGTAGCCGAGTGTCGCTTTATCTGTGTGATAAAACGCGGCGCCGCCCCAGTTTTCAATGGGGACCTGAAGATGGGTTTTATACCAAGTTGCCAAGGTAACGGGATCTGCACTTTTAAAGAAAATTCCACCGAGTCCAATGACTTTAGCCATAGCCGTAGCTGCATTTACAGGAGTATGAATTAACTTTAGGCAATAAATGCTTAAGATACAAAAAAGCCGCAAAAAATGCGGCTTTTAGGATTAAGCGTTTAGCTTAGAACTGGTAGCTGTATTGAACTGAGTAGTACACAGCATCAGAGCGAGTATGGGCAATGATTTCACCCATATTTGGGATAGAGCTGTTTTCATGAACTTCAGTATCTTCACCACGAACGAAGGCAAGACCCATATCCACAGTTGAGTGAGTGCTCAGGTTATAGCTCAAACCTGCAGTAAACCAATTACGGTTCGAATCAGGGATTGAAATTGAGCTAATATCATTCACAACACCTTGGTCATGCATGTAACCAGCACGGGCAGTCCACTTATCATTAATTGTATAAGTACCACCTACGCTGAATAACCAAGAGTCATCCCATACGTATTGTTTTAATGGCGCGCTGCTCACGACTGGAGTGCCACCTACAGTGCCATCAGTCACTGTGATCTGATCAAAGTCACCCCAAGTTGATAACTGTGCAGTGTAGTGAATGGCAAATTTCTCTGTTAACTGATGGAAACCAGCAACTTGGAAAATATCCGGTAATGGGATATTGATTTCATCAAAGGAAACCACTTTACCTAATTGAGTATTCAGAGTGTTGATATCGCCAGTCGCTTTGAAATCTGGGCTCAGACGGTAGCTAGCACCAATGCGGTTATCTTTATTGAACTCATATACAGCACCAATAATTCCACCTATAGCAAAACCATCGGCATCAACATCGACTAGGTTAGCATTAACCATAGCGCCGCCAGGACCTAAAGGTAAGTTACCTTCACGGCTAAGTTTGCCTTGGCCATAGATTAAATCCAGACCCGCACCGACACTGAAGTGGTCGTTAAAACGGTAAGATAAGCTAGCGTTGAAGTCCATAGTGACGACTTCTGTGTTACCCAGTAGATCCACTGGCGCAGGTACTGTACCCATGCCTGGTATTGTGACGGCATTATTTGCTAATGCGCTCGTATCAGTGCCTGTACCAAAGTTACTGAAAGCGGCTAGACCAAAAGCCCATTGATCGTTCAGCGGTTGAATGTAGTAAAAGTTAGGGATCACTTTACTGTCGGCAGCATCGTGCTCGCTACCAAAGCTAATTGGCGTGCCCGCTTTTTCAACGTCTTTTACAGTAACGCTGATATCGGCATAGGTTACGCCGAATGAAAGGGCTTTCTCATCAAATAACGCCATAGCTGCTGGGTTACGAGACAGAACTGAGGCATTGTCAGCGATAACAGCATCACCTGAGAATGCACGGCCAATACCTGTTGCAGATTGGCTGTTCAGTTGGAAGCCCGCGGCTAAGGTTTGAGTACTTGCTAATGCGACAGAAACGGCAATGAGTGTCTTGTTGAATGTTTTCATTATAATTCTCTCTATTTTTTATAAGTATTGGATTTTTATTCGGTCCTAGTCAGCCGAAAGCCTTTAAATCCATTTATTAGTCTTCGGCATCTTATGGACTGAATCTAACCTCAACAAGTCCGACCAGATGTGAAAATTGTTAATTTTCAGTTAATTAAAAACCTTTAAAACAGAGGTTGAACTTTAGTACGCTTGAATGGTCTGGCCAGATGCTTGATATGAAGGGCTTTGGGTTTAACGGTAGGTTTCAATTGACGTTAACGGTTTGTAATTGTGTGTTGAGTATTTAAAAGGATACAAAATGTAAAAAGCGCACAAGTGTGCGCTTTTTAAGTTATACAAGCGTGCACTAAACTAGAGTGCAGACTTAAATTGTTCGAACTCTGTTGTTACATTTTCACTTGGTGCAGACAATTTGCTCACCAAAATACCGGCGAATGTGGCGAATACAAATCCTGGCAGGATTTCGTATAGTTCGAAAATCCCCCCCGTCAGTTGCTTCCAAATCACGACCGTTAATGCGCCGACAATAATAGTAGCAATGGCGCCATTACGGCTGTATTGCTTCCAAAATAGCGATAACAAGACCACAGGACCAAAGGCCGCACCAAAGCCAGCCCATGCATAACTCACAAGGCTTAATACACTGCTTTCAGGATTAAGGGCAATGATGCCTGCGATCACGGCAATCGCCAGCACGCCCATGCGACCGACCATCATCAACTCGCGATCATCTGCTTGTGGGCGTAACCATTTACGGTAGAAATCTTCAGTGATCACGCTTGAGCACACCAGTAACTGTGAATCGATAGTGCTCATGATGGCCGACAAAATGGCTGCGATAAGTAGACCACCAATCCAAGGGTTAAACGCGGCTTGGGCTAAATGAATAAATACCGTTTCTGAATTCGCTAGTGGGGCGTTAGCGAAATACAGAGAACCGGCAATACCTGTGGCTAAAGCGCCAATTAAAGATAAGACCATCCAGCTCATGGCAATACGGCGCGATAAGGGCAGGGCATCGGCACTGCCTATCGCCATAAAGCGCGACAAAATATGCGGCTGACCAAAATAGCCAAGGCCCCATGCGAGTAAAGACAACATGCCTATCACTGTGGTTTTGTCGCTAACCAAGGCCAACATCGCAGGATCGATAGTTTCAATTCCGGCGTGGCTTTCAGGGTGAGAGAAAACGGCAAAGGGGACGATTAAGAGGGCGACAAGCATCAAACAGCCTTGAAAGAAGTCTGTCCAACACACAGCAAAGAAGCCACCAATAAAGGTGTAACCGACTATGATGGCTGAGCCAATCACCAGCGCCACTGTGTAATCGAGACCAAAAACTTTTTCAAATAGAATCGCGCCACCGACCATGCCTGAGGAAGCATAGAAAGTGAAAAACACTAAAATAGTGATTGCGGAGACGAGCTTGAGATAGCCCTGGGTATCGTGGAAACGTTTCTCGAAGAAATCCGGTAAGGTGAGGGCGTTATCGGCGAGTTGAGTGTAAATACGCAGTCGTCTGGCGACAAATAGCCAGTTTAGCCAAGCGCCAAAAATTAATCCTATGCCAATCCAAGCTTCACCTAAGCCGCCTAAGTAAACTGCGCCGGGTAAACCCAGTAACAGCCAACCTGACATATCGGATGCACCCACACTGAGTGCGGTCACAGCGGGGCCCATTTTTCGGCCGCCTAGAATATAATCATCAACAGTATCGGTAGCACGGTAAGCCCAAAAACCTATGCCCATCATCAATACTAAGTAACCAACAAATGTGATTAAAATCGGGGTTTCAATCGTCATCTTGCCTTTTCCCATCTTGTTATTATTAAAAGTGGCAAGCATGCTACCAGATGTTTGAACAATCGCCCATTAGCAGATAGAAGTGTGATTAAAATCTAACCTCCGATAGAGTGAAAATATCGGAGGTTAATTTAAAAATAGCCGAGATAAGATGGGGTTAGATAAAGGTGTTCTTGATTTCGTCTTTTACATAGCTAAGGTCTGCTTTATCTTCACCTATAAGCAAAATATACGCATCGGGTGTTTCAAAGCCCATTCCTTGGTATTTGCCATCGGCGAAGGTTTTGTCTAACACCATACGTTTTTCGAGTGGCACGATAAAGAGTGTGACCTTGCTTTGCTCGCCCTGTAGCACTAAGTGCAGGCTTTTCACCCCTTGAAAATCACAATAGGAGGTGTAATACACTTTGCCCGGTTGTTGAGTGAACTTGGCATTGCCAAAGTCTTTCATCGACGCGAGCTGCGCATTGACCTGATTAAAGTTGACGTTTTGATCCACCTGTAAAGCAACACCTTCATGGTAGACATGGGCGAGTGCATGTTCAGCTAAATCGATTGGCCCTAAACGCAATAGACTAAAACTGATCCCCACCACAAATGCTACCGAGGCCGCCATCGCCACTAAAAAGCCCGTCTGACGGCGGTGTTTATGGTGTTGTTGTAACTGCTGACGCAAAATCAGCTTATCGGCGAGATCGTCCGCCACTTCTACTTTCAATGCATTTGTCAGTTTGGCATCAAGGTTTTTGAGCTCATTGATTAAGGCTTGGTTTTCTGGCTTAGCAGTAATTTGCGCCAGAAAATCAGCATCTTGATTATGAGGATCTTCATAAGCTTGACGTCTAAATTTAAGCTCATCCATTGGATTGACCTCTCACATCATTCTTCTCAAGTAGTTCTTTCAATTGGCTCCTCGCCCGAAATAAACGCGTCATTACGGTGTTGCGATTGAGCTCCATCAGCTCGGCAATTTCATCGCCGCTAAAGCCACCAATCAGTTGGAGTAAGAGTGGCTCGCGGTATTCGATATCCAGCTTGCCTATTTGCCGACGGATCAGATATTGCTCGGTCTGCTCTTCACTGCTATTGGAGATATTGTCTTCTAAGGTATCTTGCTCAACGTCGGAATAATCGAACTGTTTACGCTCGAAACGCCGTGCATTCTCACGCCTAAGAATCGTGATTAGCCAAGCTTTCGCCGCTTTATCATCCTTGAGGGAATCCAAAGAGCGCCACGCCCGCAAGAAGGTTTCTTGGGTAATGTCTTCAGCCACGTGTTTATCGCCGCACAACCAGTAGGCGTAGCGGAAGATGTCTGCATGTAGCGCCTTGACTAGGCTGTTGTATCGTCGTTGTTTACTTAGCATGTCAGAAGAGACCGCGGGCTCGACGGATTTCTTACGCCAGTTAGCAAACATTTTTATTTTTTCGGCTTGTTGGCTGAATGTTTAGCATAGTTGAGCTCGCTTCTCTGTCATTAAACCCATAATTTACTTAGGATTCAGTGGGCTTAATGGCGCCGATTTTGGGTTTGAATGTTTATGCTCACAGGCCTTAACCGCGTTAAGCAACGCGGCGCACTCTACGGTCAGCTTGTTAGTATCCGCACTGTCAGTATGGCTGTTGGCATCGGCCTTCGCACTATAGGCGGCAATTTGCAGTTGCTGTATCGCCTGTGCGAGTTGCGGTGACTGCTCGGCAATCTTATCGAGTGTCATAGGCGCTTGCTGTAACTCGCTGAAGTAGCGCTGTAACTGCAACATAATGCGGCTCACATCGCCACTGGCGCAGGCTTGCTCCAATCCCTGTAAGCCCGCAACATTTACTGATTGTGCTGAACTCATTGAAGCGTTAATTGCTGTCGGGGCGGCCGATTGGTTTTTTAAAGCGCGGCGCCAAGCGATTAAAGTGATGATCCAAGCGATGAGAGTGGTCAACCATAGCGCAGCAAACACCTTAATCATCCAGGAGTCATTGTTATCGGCCGCTGAATTGGCTTGCCAAGCGGCTTGGGCGGGCGCATCTGTGACGGCACCGCCAGTTACCACTATGGTGCGTGCAGGGAGCGTCGCGGTTTCTTGACGTTTAAGGTGCGGATTCCACCAAGGCACTTTGACTTCGGGCAGGGTAAATGTTCCCGCTTTGCTGGGAACGATTGCCGACGTAATACTGTACTGGGAGACAATTTGTGCATCGCGTACAAAGGTTTGTCGCTGAGGTTTCTCTGGGTATGACTTCAGTTCATTAGGAAGGGTTTGCACTATATCTGGCAGGCTATTTTCATCGGCATTGGAAGCCAATAAAGTCATAGTGCGAGTAATAGGGCTACCGACGGTAAATTCTTTAATATCCTCAGGGAAGTTTTCTTTTAGCACCACTAAATCGGCAACCAGCCATTGGCCTTGGAAACTTGTCGGCGCAGGATTTACTTGCACCGTGAGTGAGGGCGCGCCCGCTTGCATGGGGCGGCTTTCATTAAAGCCAAACATGCCGCCGCGGCGTTGGGATTCGACGAGCACATCGCCCGCAAAGGTTGCGCCTTTGATGTTCACTTGGCCGGGTAAGTCCGGAATGATGCCATAGGTGCGTTCAATCACGCGGTAACGGCGGCCATCGACTATCTCAGAGCCATCCTTATCTTCGCCGATTTGTTTGATCTGCGCGCCTTCGATGACAGGTGCGCTCAATACGCCCCTTTGTAATTCCACTGCTAGATAGAGTTTTACCTTGTAGGTAATGAGCTGCCCGACATAGGCCTCGTCAGTTGACACTTTGGCATCGATAAATAGGTTATTCATCTGTGCGGGCTGGCTACCCGTTTCGACCACTTTGAGTGGGATCGGCGCCGAGCTGATGCCATCAATAGTAAAGGCTGGAATGGTTAACTGGCCTTTTTGTTTTGGCGCGAGCAACACTTGCCAGCGAGTCTCTTTGACCGCATCGAAGTTCATGATCTGTGTGCTGCGACTCACGCTAGTGCGGCCAACAATAAAGTCTTTCAGCAGGGCGGACGTGTCTAGCTTACCGGTATCGATTTCATCATCGACGCTGATGTTGAGCACAAAGTATTCGCCCTCCATCACAGGATTGCGATCGACCGATGCCTCAATTTTGCTGAGTGCAAAGGCGGGATGAGCCACTCCGATGGCAAGGAGTAGCAGGATAAAAAATTGTCTGATCACCACTGTTCGTTATCCTTTGATATTTGGCCATTTTGACGGCGTTTTTGATATTCCAACTGCATTTTATTGCGAAGTAACACTTGGGGGTCTTCACTCACGCCCCTCAGTGCTCGCTGCATTTCTGCGGGAAGCGCTTCGCTATTAGTTGGCGGCGCTTCGACCGATTCACTCATAGCGGCTTCTCGTTTATCTTGCGCATCTTTCTCAGGAGCTTCCTTGGCGCCAACGCTTTGCTTTGCTTGCTCAGCTGATTTTTGCTCCTCGGCATCGGTGTTAGCCTGCGCTTGCATCTTAGCTTCATTATCTACAGGCTCATTTTCCTTTGTATCCTGCTTGGCTTGTTGATCCTGTTGCGCTTTATCTTGATCTTGCTGAGCTTCATCTTGCTTGTCCTGAGCCTTGCCATTTTGCTTATCTTGCTCAGACTCTTGCTCATTCGCTTTTTGCTGCTCAGGGCTTTGATCAGGGCTTTGCTCAGGATTGGCATTGTCCTGTTGATCCTGAGACTCTTGTCCCGCTTGATCTTGCTTATCTTTCTGAGCGCTATCTTGGTCAGATTGTTGTTTATCCTGCGACTGCTGATTACCGGATTGTTGGTCGCCAGATTGTTGGTCACCTGAATTGGAATCACCGGACTGCTGATCGCCTTGTTGATCTTGGTTCTTATCCTGTTGATCGTTTTTACCTTGCTGCTTTTGCTGCTCTTTCAATTGCTTTTCAGCCAGTTCAAGGTTGGCCTTTGCCGCAGGAAAATCGGCTTGTTTTTCAAGTGCAGCTTGATAGCGCTCCTTTGCCTTATCGGGTTTACCGAGTTGCATTAGCGCATTGCCTTGATTGTAGAGGCCTTGGGCTGAGCTATCTTGCTCGAAGGTTTTCAGCGCTTGCTCATAATCACCGGCCTTATATTGGGCGCTGCCACGCCATTGGGGTGACTCAAACTGCTTAGCGGCGTTGGCATAATCTTGGGATTGATAGGCCTGCATCGCTTGCTGATCTGGCGTTTTCCACACATTGTCCCAGGCATTGTCCCACACACTGGCATGGGCTGGCTGAGGCGCGGCCGCGAGCAGTAAGCCACCCGCAAGAGTGGCAAATCCAACGCTTGCCACGATTCCTTGCCTAAAGCTGAAAAGGGCGGGCAGCAGTAATAGCAGGGCGAGATAAGGGCCGAGATCCTGCCAGGTTTCACCGTCAAGATCTGTGGCTTTGGCATCGCCCGTATCACTTAACCAATGTTGTAATTGGGCCAGATCATTGCCGTCGGTACGATTTTGGATCAACACGCCTTTGTTATCCGCTGCTAGTTTTTGCAGCAAGCCAAAGTCAGTGCTGGCAACAACGACCTCGTTGCTACTGTCGCGCTGCAATTGTCCATCGGGTAGACGAATTGGCGCGCCTTGGCTGGTACCAAAAGCGACGACCGCAAGGCGATATTGCGTGCCACTTAATGCCGAGTTAGCGTCATCAAATTGGGCTGCGGTTATGCCATCTGTCATCACGATAATATCACCGCGAATATGCCCACCCTGAGCCAGTAGCGTTTTAGCTTGGGTTAAACCTGCCGCTAAGTTTGAGCCACGAACGGGCATGATTTCAGGGCTTAAGGTCGGCAATAAATTGAGTAGCGTGCCGGTATCGCGCGTTAACGGGCTGATAGTAAAGGCATCGCCAGCAAAGGCGACTAAACCTGTTTCACCTTCTTTAAGATTACGCAGCAGATCCGTAGCCCTAAATTTAGCTTGGGTTAACCGGTTTGGTGCAAGATCGGTAGCGAACATAGACACAGACATGTCCATCACCAATACGCGGCCTTGCTCGGCGGCAAACACAGGTAAGGACTGTTTATTAACGGCAGGTCCGGCGAGCGCAAAAGTCGCCATCAGCCAAGTGAAAGCTAATAAATGCAAAGGACGACGGGATTTCTTGCTGCCTTGGGTGACCAATATTTTGGCTAAGTGCGGCGCAATATAACGATTCCACGCGCTGTGGCTCTCGTGTTGTCGCCATAAACTCAACAACACTAAAGCCAGTGGCACTAGGGCGAGTAGCCATTCGGGGCGAATAAAATGTAGGCTCATTATTTAATGTTCCCCTGTGAAGTGGTTGCGACAGAGGGTTTAACGCGGCGCGCTGCAAACAGCGGCAATTGACCTAAGGCAATCCACAGGCTCGTCAGTAACGCCAGTGCCAGCGGCCAATAGAACAAATCTGCCTGCGGACGATAGCTTAATTGATCGCGACTCACTGGTTCGAGTTTATCGATTTCTTGGTAAATCTGGTCGAGCTCTTGGCTGTTGCGGGCGCGGAAATAACGGCCGTGGGTGACTTCGGCGATATGCTTAAGCTGGTTTTCATCCAGATCCATCGAGGGATTAACCCGCTCGCGGCCAAAGAGTGTGCGGCGCTCCATCACATCGGCACCGACACCGACAGTGTAAATGGTAACTTTACGATTAGCGGCAATTTGTGCCGCCTGCTCTGGCTCAATATTGCCCGCGTTGTTAGAGCCGTCGGTCAATAAAATCAACACTCTGTTACTCTCGTCCATTTTATCGAAGCGTTTTACCGCCAGCCCTATGGCTTCACCTATGGCGGTTTGTTTACCGACTAAGCCGATTTGCGCTTCTTTTAAAAATTGGGCCACTGAACGTCTATCTTGGGTGAGCGGCGCCTGCAAATAGGCGTGATCGGCAAAGAGAATTAAACCGATACGGTCGCCTTTGCGGCGCTCGATAAAGTCACTGACGACGTGCTGAATTAAAGTGAAACGGTCAACGGTTTTACCATTTACCACCATGTCTTCAATCTGCATACTGCCGGATAAATCCACCGCCATCATCAGATCGCGGCCTTGGCTCGGCAGTTCGATCGGTTCGCCAAGCCATTGAGGACGAGCAATAGCGAGCACTAATAGGCACCACATCAGCCAGTAGCGTTTGCGACTCTGACGCGTGTTGGCCGCTAAGCTTTGTTTACCTGTTTGGCTTATTCCGGGGAGTTGTAGCCGGCCACCATCCACTTGTACGGTTTGTTGGCGCCAAAAAATCAAAGGTAAAGGCAGTAATATCAATAGCCAAGGCCATGCAATTGTTAACATTGTGCCTCCGGTAGTTTGGTGTCAGCTGGCTGGATTGGCGCTTGGCTTTTAGCTTGAGCGTCGCCACTAGCTTGAACGTAGCCCTTAGCTTGAACAAGAGTCGGCTCAGGCGCACTCAGTGTTGCTTTCGATGCCAACCAAGCTTTTGCGAGTTCATGTAACTCATTGGCTTCAGCTAAGGTCAACGGCGTTGGCTGGTGACGTTTGGCCAACAAGGGGCCAATACGTTGGCGTTTTGGCGCGGGTAAATAGCTGTCTAGCCACGTCGCCCAAGCTTCACCATCTAAGGAGGCTATTGCATCTCTGCTGAGGTAACTCATGGCGGTACGCTTTAATAGGCTATTAACGTCAGAGACATAGGACGGTGCTTGTTTATCGAGCTGATTAAGTAACTGTTTCGCGGCTTTTTTCGGCGCGAAGTCACGGGCGCGTTTTCTTAGCCAGATAACTAAGAATGTGATGAGAGCAATCACGAGCGCGAGGACCAACCAATAACCGATTGCCCAAGGCCATGCGCCGATTGGATCGGGATGAATGATATCCTGCAGATCCGCCAGCGCTGGGTTTGGCGCTGTAGCCATAGGAACTGCAGCCTGTGGATTTGCTATCACTGGTGTCACTATTTCTGAATTCACTGTTGCTGGATCCATAGTTAACGCAATAATTCCAATTGATGGGCTAGGGGAGCACCCGCATCGATGAGCTGGGTGCGCACGCGCAGTTGCTGCATCATGGCGATAAAGTCCCTTTGCTGACGCAGCTGGATATCAAGCCAAGCCTGATAACTGTGGCGGGTGAGCACTAAGTCCTCATCCCCATCACGTACCGGCAAACTAAAGTTGTGCGGTAACGGCAGTGTCCCTTGGCGCAGGGGATCGGTAATCAGGTAGGCGCCCACATCACAATGACGTTTAAGCTCGGTTAATGGCGCGATACATTGGGGGCTAAAATGGCTGCCATCTGTCACTATCCAAACCAAGGAGCCGGGTTTGGCGATGCGTTGTAATCGCTGACACGCGCGCAGGATATGGTCGGGATCGCGCTGGCCGCTGCCAACATGATTGAGTTGATTCTCATGCACACGGCGCAGGCCTGAGATCAATTGCAATATGCCCTGACGACGGCTGCGGGGTTTAAGCTCCAGATGCTCAGACTCGCACGCGATCAAGGCACCGAGTCTATCGCCATGGTTAATGGCATTCCAACCTAAGGTGGTCGCAAGGTGTCCTGCTTGCACCGATTGCAGCAATAAACTTGAGCCAAAATAGAGACTTTGGCTCAAGTCGATCAACAACAGAATAGGGCGCTCACGTTCTTCGACAAATAACTTAGTGTGGGTTTTGCCCGTGCGAGCGGTCACGCGCCAATCAATGGTGCGCACATCGTCACCCTGTTGATAGTGGCGCACCTCGGCAAACTCCATCCCGCGGCCTTTGATTAAGCTGCTGCGATGGCCCGCTAAATTAGCGCGGGCACGGCTGTAACGTTCAGGCATAGCACGGGCGATATTTTGGCACGCCAGCAGCTCTTGCTCGGTTAAATGCAAGCCATCGGCAAACAGCGGCAAGCCATCGGCCGAGGCTGAGAGTCGCGCAGTGTCACTCATCTTATTTCACCTTTATCTTCACCGTTAAGGTACTGCTACTTGACTCAAGATGTGGCTGATCACGTGATCGCGGCTTACACCTTCGGCCTGCGCTTGGTAGCTCAGTAATAATCTGTGTCTTAGCACATTCGGTGCAACGGCTTGAATGTCTTCCGGTGAAACAAAGTCTCGCTCGTGCAGCCAAGCGCGGGCGCGGGCACAGCGTTCTAACGAAATAGTGGCGCGTGGGCTTACACCGTACTCAAGCCATTTCGCTAAGTCTTCGCTGTAACGTAAAGGCTCGCGGGTCGCCATAACGATTTCGACTATGTATTTTTCGAGTGGTTCGGCGAGATAGATTTCCATGGCTTCGTCACGGGCGGCAAACACATCGGCCTGAGCAATCGGCTCAGTGGTCGGCAATTCGTGGGTGAGTGCTTCTTTACGGGATTGGCGCAGAATTTCGATTTCAGTCTCGCCGCTCGGGTAATCAAGATTCAAGTGCATGAGAAAACGGTCAAGCTGTGCTTCGGGCAGGGGATAAGTGCCTTCATTTTCTAATGGGTTTTGGGTTGCCATCACTAAAAACAGCGGTGGCAGCTTATAACTGTGCTTACCGACGGTAACTTGACCTTCGGCCATGGCTTCTAATAAGGCCGATTGTACTTTGGCGGGGGCGCGGTTAATTTCGTCTGCCAAGATTAAATTGTGGAAAATCGGTCCGGCTTCAAATTCGAAGGTGCCGGTTTGCGAGCGATAAATATCTGTGCCGGTTAAATCGGCAGGCAGCAGATCTGGGGTAAATTGAATGCGGTGGAAATCGCCCTCAACCCCGTCACATAAGGCTTTCACCGCACGGGTCTTGGCCAGTCCCGGCGGACCTTCAACTAATAAGTGGCCATTGGCAATTAAGGCAATGAGCAGATTTTCGGTCAATACTGGCTGCCCTAAAACAACCTTATTTAGGTAAGTGCGTAATGCATGGAAGCGACTCAAAGGCATGATGCTACTCGTTTTATTATGTTGAAAATTCGTGTGTGGGCTATAGACAACGGATATGGTAAAGAATTCCCTTAGGGTTTGGCTAGTGTTAAAAAAACAAACAGGTGTTTAAAACTTGCTGACAAGAAGTTAGAATCAGATCACACTTTAATGGTCAGACCTGTTATTGGGCGTTTTTTGCCGTAAAACAATGGGTCAAACACGGAAATAGCTAGCGCCGCCTGAAATCTCTCAGCGATTGCGCACATAAAGAGGGTGACAAATGAGTGATAGACAACAGGTTACGAACGCCAAGGGTGAGCGTATCGCAATAGTAGCGGGTTTAAGAACGCCATTTGCAAAACAAGCCACGGCATTTCACGGGGTATCGGCGCTCGATATGGGCAAAATGGTGGTCAATGAATTATTGGCGCGCTCTGAACTGGACCCTAAACTGATTGAGCAGCTGGTCTATGGACAAGTGGTGCAAATGCCCGCTGCACCTAACATCGCCCGTGAAATCGTACTCGGTACTGGCATGAATGTGTCGACCGATGCCTATAGTGTCACTCGTGCCTGTGCGACTAGCTTCCAATCTGCCGTAAACGTGGCCGAATCTATCATGACGGGCAATATCGAAATCGGTATTGCGGGCGGCGCCGACTCTTCTTCTGTATTGCCTATCGGTGTGTCGAAAAAATTAGCCCATGCGTTAGTCGATCTGAATAAAGCCCGTAGCTTTGGGCAAAAATTACAAATTTTCCGTCGTTTAGGCATTAAAGATTTATTACCTGTACCGCCTGCAGTTGCCGAGTACTCAACGGGCTTGTCCATGGGACAAACCGCTGAGCAAATGGCAAAAACCTACAATATTAGCCGCGCCGATCAAGATGCCTTAGCGCACCGCTCACACACCTTAGCGAGTGAAACTTGGGCTTCAGGCCATCTTCGTGACGAAGTGATGGTTGCCCATGTGCCGCCTTATAAACAGTTTATCGATCGCGATAACAATATCCGCGAAAACTCGGTACTGGAGTCATACGCTAAGTTGCGCCCTGCTTTCGACAAACAGCATGGTACTGTGACGGCGGCCAATAGTACGCCGCTAACTGACGGTGCCTCAGCGATTATCCTGATGAGCGAAGGTCGAGCGAAAGCCTTAGGTTATCAACCAATTGGTTACATTAAGAGCTATGCCTTTAGCGCCATTGATGTGTGGCAAGACATGCTGATGGGACCGTCCTACGCGACGCCACTGGCGCTGAAACGTGCTGGAATGGAGCTTGAAGATCTTACCCTGATTGAAATGCACGAAGCTTTTGCGGCGCAGACATTAGCGAACATGCAGATGTTTGCTTCGAAAAAATTTGCCGAAGAAAAACTTGGCCGTAACCGCGCCATTGGTGAAATCGACATGAGCAAGTTTAACGTGCTCGGCGGCTCGCTTGCCTATGGTCATCCTTTTGCTGCAACGGGAACCCGTTTGATCACGCAAGTGTGTCGTGAGCTTAAGCGCCGTGGTGGTGGAACTGGCCTAACAACAGCCTGTGCGGCTGGTGGTTTGGGTGTGGCAATGATAGTGGAAGTGGAGTAATCGGCATGGAAAAGACATTTAATTTAACCCGCCGCGACGACGGCATTGCCATCTTGACTATGGATGTTCCTGGCGAAAGCATGAACACCCTAAAAGCGCAGTTTGGCCCTGAAATCAGTGAGATTTTAGCCGAAATCAAGAGTGATACTAGCATACGCGGTTTAGTGCTGATCTCAGGCAAAAAAGATTCTTTCGTCGCGGGCGCAGATATTTCTATGCTCGATGCCTGTAAAACGGCGGGCGATGCCAAAGCCTTATCCCAGCAAGGCCACGTGGTTTTCAATGAGCTAGAAGCCTTAACTATTCCTGTAGTTGCCGCAATCCATGGTGCCTGTTTAGGCGGTGGTTTAGAGTTAGCCTTAGCTTGTCATCAAAGGGTATGTAGCGACGATGGCAAGACTATGCTCGGCGTTCCGGAAGTTCAACTTGGCTTATTGCCAGGTGGTGGTGGCACTCAACGTCTGCCACGTTTAGTCGGCATTACCACCGCCTTAGACATGATGCTGACCGGCAAACAAATTCGTCCTAAACAAGCCTTGAAAATGGGCCTAGTGAATGATGTTGTACCACAAACCATTTTGCTGCAAACCGCAGTTGAGATGGCACTTGCGGGGAAACGTGCACCAAAACCTGTTAAAAAATCACTCGTTAATCAAGTGCTTGAAGGCACGAGTTTCGGCCGTAACATTATTTTCGATCAAGCGACTAAGCAGGTCGAAAAGAAAACCCAAGGTAATTATCCTGCGCCTGCCAAGATCATTGACTGTGTGCGTCAAGGGATTGCTAAGGGCATGCAAAAAGGGCTAGAAGTCGAAGCCGGTCATTTTGCCGAATTAGTGGTATCGAAAGAATCTGAAGCGCTGCGCAGTATTTTTTTCGCGACCACAGAAATGAAGAAAGAAACCGGCGCTGAAGGTGCAAGCCCGCGTAAAGTGAAAAAAGCGGTGATCTTAGGTGGCGGTTTAATGGGTGGCGGTATCGCATCTGTCACAACGACCAAGGCTAAAATCCCCGTTCGTGTCAAAGATATCAGCGAAAAAGGTTTAAGCAATGCATTAGCTTACGCCTACAAGCTGTTGGATAAAGGGGTTAAGCGCCGTCATATGACGCCTGCTGCCCGTGACAACCTAATGGCACTGATGACCACAACGACTGAATATAAAGGCGTTAAAGATGCCGACATCGTTGTGGAAGCGGTATTTGAAGACCTAGCGCTTAAGCATCAAATGGTGAAAGACATCGAGCGTGAGTGTGGTGAGCACACCATTTTTGCGTCAAACACCTCATCTTTGCCTATTAGCCAAATCGCCGAAGCGGCAACGCGTCCTGAGAACGTGATAGGTCTGCATTATTTCTCGCCAGTAGAAAAAATGCCGCTGGTGGAAGTGATTGCCCATGCTAAAACGTCGCCAGAAACCATTGCGACCACGGTCGCATTTGCCCGTAAGCAAGGTAAAACACCGATAGTGGTGCAAGACGGCGCGGGTTTCTACGTGAACCGTATTCTTGCGCTTTACATGAACGAGGCTGCGCAATTATTACTTGAAGGCCAAAGTGTTGAACATCTGGATAAAGCCTTAGTGAAGTTTGGTTTCCCTGTGGGCCCTATTACTTTACTCGACGAAGTGGGTATCGACGTGGGCGCTAAGATTTCACCAATCCTCGAAAAAGAATTGGGTGAACGTTTTAAAGCGCCAGCGGCTTTTGACAAGCTATTGGGTGACGATCGTAAAGGCCGTAAAAATGGTAAAGGTTTCTATCAATACGGCGCATCGAGCAAGAAAGCTAAAGCTGTCGATGAGAGTGTTTATGGCGTGTTAGGCATTAAGCCTGGCACCAATAAAGACGCAAAAGCGGTTGCCGAGCGTTGTGTTGTACAAATGCTCAACGAAGCGGTGCGTTGTTTAGAAGATGGTATTATCGCATCGCCAAGAGATGGTGATATTGGCGCCATTTTCGGTATTGGCTTCCCGCCATTCCTCGGTGGCCCATTCCATTATATTGACACTCTAGGCGCCGCAAACTTAGTGCGAATTCTTGAAGGTTATCAAAGCCAATTCGGTAACAGATTCGAACCTTGTGAGCGCTTAAAAACCATGGCTCAAGAAAACGCGCACTTTTTCTAAGTTTCAGTGAATCTAAGTCATAGTTAATCTAGGTCTTAGTCAATCAGGGTTGAACAAAAAAGCGGCAGAATATTGCCGTTTTTTTATTGCCATGAGGCATGTTTTTGCCTAAAAAATGTTCATAACTTAGATGTGGATCTTGTATAATCCGAGCGCTTGATCGAGAGAGCCGTGCTCAGTGCTGTGAGCGTAGCGATGAATGAGTGCTGCTCGTTTCTGCACTGTGCGGAGTACATTTATCCTGCTGTTAAAACGGCGTATTTAACATGTGCATCAATCAGCAAAATTAAGCGAGTCGTATCCGCATTTTGATGGGGAATTAGTTTCTCTACATTTATGATTTTTAGTTGTTTTCAAAGAGGTGGTTTGTGGTTTTGCTGGTTATCTTTATCGCATTAATCTCTGCTTGGTACTTCGGCTTAGCTGCATTTACCGCAGGCCTTTGTGTTACGCATTGGGCATTACTGGGTTTTGTGCTCGGGCCTTTGGCTTATCCGCTCTTTACGACACACCGCCATTTAGCTTTGAGGAAAATCCGTTGTAGTGAGGAAGGGATATTAAATAGCTAATCTATCAATATGTAATGCTATGTATTTTCATACTTTTTTACTTATGTAAAACTAAAGGGAGCTAATGCACCCTTTATTGTTTCTAGCCTAATTTTCTATAACAAAGCATGAGTCAGACTCATGGCTACAGGACTTAAATTAATTCCACCAACCTTTCGCAGAAATCACTTCAAGGTGGTTTAAGCCTTCTGGCAACTTAACTTTTTTACGCGCTGGCTTGGATAAACCGAGTGCTTTTTTGATTGAATTTAGCATAGTCACTCTCCCTAACCTGATTAATGTTATGCAACTTCAGAGTTAATAAATTTAACGTAAGGATGTCCTGCGACTTCGAGAGGTTTGAACTTCACGTAAGGATGCCCAGCGATTTCAAAAGGCTTGAACTTCACATAAGGATGCCCAGCGATTTCAAAAGGTTTAAACTTCACGTAAGGATGTCCAGCGATTTCAAAAGGTTTAAACTTCACGTAAGGATGTCCAGCGATTTCGAAAGGTTTGAACTTCACGTAAGGATGTCCAGCAATTTCGAAAGGCTTAAACTTCACATATGGATGCCCAGCTACTTCTACTGGAGCAAGTTTAACTGCAGGTTCTTCTGAAGTAATTGACTTAGCTGCTGGTTCTAATTTTGTGTTATCTTCAAGTGCATAAGTATTTACTGCAAAACCAATTGAAGATAATAAAGTAACGGCGGCAAGGATTCCTTTCATCATTCTAATTCTCTCTCAGGGTAGTTGATATTGATTTATTATTGACACTGATAGTGCTACTGCACTTGTTGTGCCAATGTTGTAAACCGCAATCAAATTGAGATTTAAATGATTAATTAATGTTACTTTGGGTGTTTGGCTTTATCATGTCTTCTTGGAGTAATAGGGTAAATTCGGTCTCTTTTATGGCCTTACTAAAAATATAGCCTTGAATTTCTTCACAGTTAAGTGCTCGTAAAATGTTTAGTTGCGCAGTCTGTTCTACTCCTTCACCCACAACAGAAAGCCCCATGTTATGGGCGATAGTGATAATAGAATCGACCATTTTGAGATCGCGATCAGACTTATCAATATCGTCAACAAAAGCTTTATCAATTTTTAAAGTATGAATCGGGAAACGTTTTAAGTATGAAAGGGACGAGTACCCAGTGCCGAAATCATCGAGTGCCAAACTAACGCCCATTTTAGCCAGTTGCTGCATGACAATAATCGCCGTTTCCGGCTGCTTAATGACAGTACCTTCAGTTATTTCTAATTCAAGGTGACAAGCGGGGAGTTTGGTGAGTCTTAAAATTGACTCTATTCGTTGTTGGATATCGGGGAGTGCAAATTGACGTGACGATAAATTGACGGCGACTCTGCCGCTGAATATTCCTTGTTCACGCCATTTCTGCGCTGCGAAACAGGCTTTGCGTAAGACGATTTCACCAATTTCAACAATTAAACCGTTTTCTTCAGCAAGTGGAATAAAATCATTTGGGGGTATCAAGCCATGTACTGGATGATTTAATCTGACTAAAGCCTCCATGCCTGCAATTTTACCGCGCTTAAGATCAACCTTAGGCTGATAATAAACTTCAAATAGATCATCTTTTAAGCCTTCACGTATGAGATTCTCTATTTCTAACTGCCTAATCGCATGTTGATTTAATGACTCTGAATAAAACTGATAGCAATTACCTCCTGCTGACTTTGCATGGTACATAGCAATGTCAGCTTTCCTCAGTAATGCTTGCTCGCTTTGCTCATCTTCTGGGAATAGTACTATACCAATACTTAATCCTAGGACTAGTTGTTCATTACTCACTTCAAAAGCGGGTTTTAACCCTTCGATAATACGGTTAGCAATCGCAGCGCTGGCGCTTATATCTGAGCCTTTATCTAATACAATGGCGAATTCATCTCCGCCTAGACGGTAAATACTGGTGTTTTTGGGAAGTAATGACTTAATGCGAGCAGCAACGAGCTTTAATAATGTATCTCCAATCTGGTGACCCAAGGAATCATTTATACGTTTAAAATTATCAAGATCAAGTACCATTAACGCATGGGCTATTTCTCGATTCACTAGGTTACTTAAGGTCACTTGTAAGTTGGAGCGATTTGGGAGTCCGGTTAAGAGATCATTATTGGTTAGTTTTCTAAGCTCTTCTTCTTGCTGTTTCCGTCTCGAAATATCCGAAAAAACCCCGACATAGTGTGACAATTCGCCTAACTCATCATAGATAGCATCGATAGTGAGCTCCATGTGGAAGTGACTTTTATCTCCTCTTGCGGCTTCGACTTCATTTGCCCAGCGACCTTGTTGCTTCAACATGGTCCTGATTTGGGTGGAGAAGGTTTCAGGATATAAATCAAATGTGAGTACGTTGCCAATAAAATCAGTTCTGTTACGTAATGAAATCTTACAGCAAGCTTCATTAACTTCGACAAAACGGTATTCACCGTCGAGGATAAACATGCCTTCAGAAATATTTTCAATGGCTTTTTCAAAGAGTTTTAGTTGCTCTTCTTTTTGTTTAAATTGACTAATATTTTTAATCGTACCTGTCATACGCAGGGCATTATCTTTGTCATCACGTTCTACAATTTTGGCGCGGTCTAAGATCCATACCCAATTGTCGTCTTTACCTTTTACTCGGTATGCGGCTTCAAAATGATCTGTTTCACCATAAAAATGCTTATTGAGCGCTTCTCGAACACGCTCTTGATCCATTGGATGTATATTACTCTCTTCATCTGATTTACCAGAACGGTGTCCATCACGGGGGAATTCAAGTGCTCCCCAGATATTTGAGCGGAAAATGTTGCCAGTTTCTATATCCCAGTCCCACATTTCATCACCACTTCCCCATAGTGATAGTTTTAATCGTTCTTCACTGAGTACAATCTGTCTTTGTGTTTCTCTACGACGTAATATGGCTTTTGTCACAAGGTAGGAAATAAATAATACAATAGCAGCATAAATAGATTTTGCTTGAAATGATGACCACCAAGGAGGTGTTATAATGACAGTAAGCTCTTTTGTTGCTGCTTTTTCACCGGAAAGTGAATTAACAGAATAAACTTGAAAAGTATAATTTCCTGGAGATAGGTTTGTATATGTTGCTGAGTTTGTTCCATTTGCAGGTATCCATATATCAGAAAGACCGAACATTCTATAGTAGTAGTTAGTTGATGAGTCGTCTGACATAGGTGATATAAAGTTGAACGAAAATGGATAGTCAGAGTATTTCAATGATATTTCATTAGATGCTGCGATTGATTGTACTAGATAGTTGCTTTCTTGATTTTGAACTATATTAAATACTAAGAAATCTGATATTTCTGTTTTATTTACCTTGCTTTTCTTTACATAACTTACAACATCTTTAGGAGATACTAGACTAATCCCACTAATCCCCGCAAGTAGAGTGTTACCGTTTATATTGATACCATTGGGAGCGTTGTACTCATATTGACTCCCATTTGATGTTTTTAAGATATAAGATACTTTACTGTTTTTTTCAAAAATAATGACTTCACTTAGTGATGAGGCTGTTATAAAACCATCATTATCTACAATGGCGTAGATCTCTTTATTGTTAGAAAGTATTCTCGAAATTTTTTTATTGGTATCATTATAAAGCATCAGTGATGTTGATGTTCCGAAGTAAATGCCATTATCACTTTTTTCGATGCTGTAAGTTATTTCATTGCTTAAGTTTTCTAATAATCCATTTTCATATTTTTTTAGTCCATCTTGTCCAGCTATATATATTAGGTTGTCAGATTTTAACTCTACGTCAAAAATTGGCTCATTCTTTTTTGTATCAATGCTGTTAGTAATTTCACCATTTTTGATGATTAAAACTTTACCATCAGGTGTGCCAGCAGCAATTGTCAAACTATTTTCATTAATAGAGAGTGATGATATTATATTTTTGCTAATCAACTTGGATGAATCATCTTTCTGTAAAAACAACCCTGTATTAGTACCAAAATAAAGCCCATCGTCACTTAGAACTGCGTATTTGTATCCTTGAGTATGAGTGTTGAAGCTTTTTATTAGGTTCAAATTTTCATCAAAAAGTTTTATTTTTTCAGAGTCAGATGAAACTAGAAATCCTTTAGTGTTTTTTGTAAGATGCCATGTGCTATCTGTCGTTAAGTTAGTTTTTTGCACTAAATTATTTACTTTTTTTACAATAGTGATGCCTTGATCAATACTTCCTAATACAAACATATCTTCGGTTGCAAAAAATGAAGATGTTTTGTCTGGTCTATCTGGAGATAAAAGTCCAATAGTAGTGTTGTTGGAAATATTAACAACATTTTCATTTGTGAAGCCATATATGTTTTTTTTATATTTTGTAAGTAATGAAAACGCTCGATTATCGACTTTTACTATTTCATTGCCTTCGTATTCATATAATCCATCACTGAATGATATTAGCATTGTCGTGTCATTCTTTTGCTCGAAATCCATTGTTTTTCGAGCTATCTCTTTTAACTCACTCCCGCTTAGTTCAAATAATGTACCTGCATAGTCTCTTATATAATAATCGTCGCCTACTTTTATCGTTTTTTTAATTTCACTTAGGCCTTTCTTTGAAAGTTCATAAGTTTGCTCTTTGTTACTTATATCAATAATTGCTTTGTTGGTTCCAACAATTAAACTCTTATCACTTGAGTTGAGGCTCCAGACTGGGGAGTCATTTACCGATAGGCCATAATGAGAAAATGATTCTTGCAGTTTATCATATACGACTAGACCACTATCGGTTCCAACATATAACACGCCTTGTTCATCAATGAGTAAACTTCTGATAAAAGAACTGGGAAGGCCTGTTCTGGCATCATTAGCATAAAAATGCTTAAAGTTTTTCCCATCAAATCGATTAAGTCCATTAAATGTTCCAATCCATAGATAGCCATCATGGTCCTGGACTATAGACGTAACTGTGCTTTGGGAAAGTCCTTGTGGGACACCAAAAGATTGTGATTGGAGAATAATTGGAGATTTATCAGAAAAGGGAGATGCGTTTACGTCTTCGAATGCATGCAAGCCAAAGAAAGCGAGCAAGACGATTTTAAAGAGTGCTTTAGGCATAGTGTTTATTCTTATTATCCGAGGATGCCATGAAACAATTGTGTTACATCACTTTTCCAGAAAGTGAGGGCTTTGTCAAAGCGGAGGCGGCTAAAAATCCTTTTAACAGCATGTAGATGCAGCAAAATTGTCCGCAGTAGAAGGGGTAGAACATGGACTCGCCATGTTTTACATTAGTATTACGCCCAACCGTGATAGATACAACTATAGTTGGGCCAATTTGTAGCGGTTTTGTTTGTTTGTCCAACTTTGTGAACAAATGTGTGTGTAAAAGTGTTTTTGTTTAGAAATTAAACTTCTCTGCCGTTTGCTTAAACGTTTTGAGATCTGTGATCATTTTTTCTGACTGCAACGCCGCTTGGGTTCTGTGCTGTTCACCCGTGCTAAATAAGACTAAGCGGTCACTGTGTTTGGTGCGCATTTTACGCATCATGAATTTGAGTAAATCAGTGCGGGTGAGCTTAGTGATTTCGTCTACGACCAGTTCTCTTTGGTTAAATTGATAATCTCTGTTGCCGACACTGACCCAATATCGTTGGCTGCGAGTTTTGAGGTTCGCATCGTGCTCCATGATCTGACTAATAAGACCGACCTTAGTGCTTTCCCATTCTTCGTTGGTGATTTGCATCACGGCATAATTAAAGTCGGCAATAAACTCGTCTATCGCCTCTAATAAATGCAGTGGTCCAGTCGTAGGTGACTGGATATAAAAAATGAGTCCTGGATGGCGATTGAGCGGCAGATAACCTGTGCCTACCATGTAGCCCAACTGTTTCTCGGTGCGCAGTTCATGGAAGAAGGTGGACGACATAGTGTGATTTAGTAAGCTAAACAGTGCCATTTTTTCTGGCGTTGCTACTGCGGATTGGTAATACACAATGATCGCGCTATCTTGATGATCTATCGCAAGTTCTCTAAGTAAGGTCCCTTGGCCCGTTAAATTCACTAACTCTCTGGTGGACTCGGCGCTTGGCGTCGAAACCAAGGATAAAATGTGCTCTAAGCGTTTACCGAGAGCTTGTGCTTCAGAGACTAACCAATCCCCATAAACTAACCCTTCAAGATAGATCTTCTCGTAAAAGGCGCGTACATGGTTATGCAAATCTTCAAGGCTTATGTTTTCGAGCATTTGAGCCATGCGGGCAGGTTCATAACTGCTTTTTTGTAGCGTGACAGTCAGACTAGTAAACAATTGCGAAATAGGTTTAGCCTGCGCTAGATTCTGCCAACTGCGCAGTAGTTGAGATTTAATTAGGGCAAAACGTTCTTCAGTAAAATTACGCTCTCTGGCTTTGTGGATTAACAAGGCCAAAAGGGTTTCTTGATTACCGGTAAAGCCCGATAAATGCAGGGTTATACCACCTTGATGCGGATAAATATTGTAGCTTAAGCCCGCGACTTCGGCCTGATAGGTTGGTTCTGTCAGATAATCGAGCAGCATTTCAACATACAAGCGGGTGAGGGCGGCATGTTTTGGTGTTTTACTCGCCTGCTCTGAGTCCAGCGACAAATACATGTGGCCTTTGGGCACATTAAACTCATCGTCTTTCTTGTGCCAAATACGGTATCCCGTCGATTCTGCAACGATCACTGGTACCTCGACATCGCTCTTATCTGGTCGAGGAATGGAGTCGGCGACGATAAATGGGTTTGCAGCAGGTAATTGTAATTCAGGGCGAATACTGCTCACTTGCCAACGAGCAAGTGATTGAGGTGCAATAGGGCGCACTTTATAGGGTGTGTGATACCAGTTAGCTTTACGATCCGTTTTAACCGATTGCGCGATAAGCTGCAGACGCATATTGTGGGGTGTCATTAGCTCGAGTAGGGCTATGGTTTCTGGAATATCCAGCCCATCCATTCGATAGTCACCAAAGACCAAATCTTCGACTTCATAATGATGCATATTGATGCTGAGATGACTGGCTAAATCGAGTGATTTAACTTGCTCTTGGTAGCGAAATGCCATTTTGAGCAGGTTTGCGCGTTCTAAATAACGCCACTCATCTAAACCTTGGGTTTTGATGAGCTCAATATACTCAAAACAGCAGCTGATAATCTCATCAAGATTCGCAAGTCCCTTATCGGTTAACTGTAAACCGATACTGTAATCTTTGAAGTTATAACCATTTACGCCGCCGCCCGCGGACAAGTTATTCACCAGTCCCTGCTCTTTAAGAAAGGACAACAGGCTGCCATGGCTCTCATTACCTAAAATATGGCTGATATAAGTCAAAGGCTTACGTTTGTAGTAGTGGTCAATGCCAGGGAAATTAAAGCTGATGCTTAAGCGTTTTTGCTCCTTAAGCGGTACGATATCAATTTGGGTTAACAGCTCATTTTCTGAAAACAGCGGCACTTGAGGATAGTTTTTCACTAAGTTCAAGTTTTGGATCCCGCTAAAATAATGGCAGGCTAAATCTTCTAATTCGTCGAGGGAAAGCGGCGCGACTAAGCACAAGGTCATTAAGTTGGCGCTGTAGTGGCTTTGATAGAAATCGAGTAATTCGCTACGTACCTGTGCTTGCTCTCCGCCTAAGGTGACTAGGTTACCGACTGAAAATTTTGAGAAAGGATGCAGTGGATTAACTGTCTCTTTGAGCACTTGATAGGTACGGCGAATATCGTCTTTCAGTTTTAAACTAAATTCAGATTCAATAGCTTGGCGCTCTCTGTCGACCAGTTCTAAGTCAAATTTAGGCGCAATAAAAAATTGGCTGAATCTGTCTAAGGAGTCGGCAAACACGTCTTCATTGATGGTGAAAAAGAAGTTGGTGTGCTCTGTGCCCGTCCAAGCGTTATTGCTGCCGCCATGTTGGTTGATAAAGGCGTGGTACTCGCCTGAGTCGGGAAATTTTTCGGTACCAAGAAAGAGCATATGCTCTAAAAAGTGCGCCATGCCGGGTCTATCTGCGGGATCATCAAAATGACCCACGCCTACAGCCATAGATGCGGCCGCTTGGCTGGCATCTTGATCTTCAACCAATAACACCCTAAGCGCGTTATCTAACACAAGATAACGATACTGACGGTGATCATTTGGACTTTTATAAATGGACTGAGAGGCTTGCAAAGAGACACTCCGATAACGATAGCTTGTTATATATTGATAGTCTTAATGGTTTTTAGCAAATATCTCTTGTGTTTATCGACTAAAGATTAAGTCTTACAAGGTTTGTTGAAATGGATTTTAGGGCTACAATTGGGATAAAACAAAAACAAGTTTGAGTCGCGAGAGAAGTATGCAGCTATTTTTGATGAGACATGGTGACGCCGGATTTAATGCTCAGTCTGATAGAGACAGAACACTGACCGATGTTGGAAGGCACCATACTGTGTTGATGAGCAACTGGTTGGCTCGCAGTGTGACTGATTTCGATCTTGTTTTGGTGAGTCCTTACTTACGTGCACAGCAAACTTGGCAGGAGCTGAGTCAGCATTTTCCGGAACCGCGTAAGTGGTTAGTTGCTGATGATCTTGTTCCTTCTGGTGATCCCGCCAATGTAGCCGCTTTAGTTGTAGCCTACGCTGAGTTATACAAGGCGGATAAAGTGCTAGTGATTGCTCACATGCCGTTATTGGGCTATTTAGTCAGTGAGTTAGTTGCGGGTGTTGAGCCGCCGTTATTTGCCACTTCGGGCATTACGCTTATTGATAAACATGCCGAGCAAGCTTCAATCGTGTGGCAGCACGCGCCCCACAGCATTAGCTAGTCTTGATTGATATCCTTTTTACAAACGAAACGGCCCACTGAATGTGGGCAGTTTGTTTTCGGTAAATCACTAAATCGCCAAATCGGAAACGTTAATGTTTAAAGCCGATAGCGAGTTAACGTTTATGCGGCTGCTCACCAATATCAATCAGCACTAATAACGCCGCATCGCCGCCCCATTCTTTAGGGGCCTGATGGAAAGCCTTCACCATAGGATGCTGCACTAACCACATGGGGACTTGTTGTTTCAATATGCCACTGCCGTAACCATGCATAATGCAGCAACACAGGCTTTGCTGTTTAACGCAGGCTTGGATCAGTGCCGCTAGCTCAAGTTTGGCTTCCGATTGGCGATAGCCGTGCAAATCCAGCAGCAAATCTGGCTGGTAATCTCCACGTCGCAGGCGTTTGAGTTCTAGGCTATCAACCCCTTCCTCTAACCAACGCATCGGTCCTTGTACTGGCAGTAGCGGCTGATAAGTATCTGAGAAATAACTGTTAGCATGCAGTTGCTGCTCTTTCAGTTCTATTTCCTGTTTGGTTTTTAAGGGCGTGCGAAAGTGTCGCTTATTTTGCGTGATGGGTTTAATACCATCGATAAGCGCTGAGAACATCGCCAAGCCTTCTTTGTCGTCGTCTTTATTCATGGCGGGTATTCTATTGAATCCTATGGTTTCTGAATAGAGTTCAGTTACAATGTTCGCGAACAAACTAGCGGGAGCACGTTTTGGATAAGATCTTTGTAGATGAAGCTGTGACAGAATTACGCACTATTGGCGATATGTTACGTTGGGCCGTGAGCCGTTTTAACGACGCCAATGTGTATTATGGTCATGGTACTGATAACGCGTGGGATGAAGCCATCGCCTTAGTTTTCCATGCTTTACACTTACCCGAAGAAATCGGCCAGCAAGTGATTTTAAGCAACTTGACCAGCAGTGAAAAGCATAAAATTGTCGAGTTGATTATTCGCCGTGTCAGAGAGCGCCTACCTGTGCCTTACCTGACCAACAAAGCGCGTTTTGCCGGACTTGAATTTTACGTCGATGAGCGTGTGTTAGTGCCACGTTCACCGATTGCCGAAATGATCGCTAACCGTTTTAGCCCTTGGTTATATGGCAAACCAGTAACGCGTATTTTAGATTTATGTACTGGCAGCGCTTGTATCGCGATTGCCTGTGCCTACGAATTTGAAGACGCCGAAGTCGATGCGCTGGACATCAGCGAAGATGCCTTAGATGTGGCGCAAATCAATATTGAAACCTTAGGCGTGATGGACCGAGTATTCCCGATGCAATCGGATTTGTTCTCGGCAATCCCAGAAGGTCCACAGTATGATTTGATTGTCTCAAACCCACCTTATGTTGATGCCGAAGACATTGGCGACATGCCAGATGAATATCATCATGAGCCAGCCATTGGTTTAGCCTCAGGTCGCGACGGCTTAGATTTAACCAAACGCATACTGGCCAATGCCGCGCAATACCTCACACCAACGGGTTTGCTCGTAGTCGAAGTGGGTAATTCTATGGTGCATTTGATTGAGCAATTCCCAGAAGTGCCATTCACTTGGATTAACTTTGAAAATGGCGGCGATGGCGTATTTGTATTGACCCGCGATCAATTGGTCGAAAATCAGTCAGTGTTCGGCATTTATCGCGACGCAGAATAACCTAAGATAGCAAATTAGGTTGAGACTTTTCCCGCTGCCAGTTAGGCTTGCAGCGGGAAAATAAATTGTCCAGTGGTCGCTGGACACGGAGCGATGAACAAATAACCTAAGGTGTACAAAGCGGATGTCTGGAAACAGTATTGGTCAAAATTTTGTAGTGACGACGTTTGGTGAGAGTCACGGTGTTGCACTGGGTTGCATTATTGATGGTTGCCCACCAGGGCTTGAATTAACCGAAGCCGATATGCAGCATGATCTTGACCGCCGTCGCCCAGGGACATCCCGATATACCACGGCCCGCCGTGAGCCAGACGAAGTGCGGATTTTATCCGGCGTTTTCGAAGGTAAAACCACGGGTACCTCAATTGGACTCTTGATCGAAAATACCGATCAACGCAGTCAAGATTACTCTAATATCAAAGATTTATTCCGCCCTGGACACGCCGATTATACCTACCAGCAAAAGTACGGTATGCGTGACTACCGTGGTGGTGGCCGCTCGTCTGCCCGTGAAACCGCGATGCGCGTTGCGGCGGGTGCTGTGGCTAAAAAGTATTTGAAGCAAATTCACGGTATCGAGATCTATGGGTTTATGTCACAGCTGGGTCCTATTTGTGCGCAGACTATTGATCTTGACCAAATTGAGCAAAATGCCTTTTTCTTCCCCGATGCCAGCAAGCTTGAAGCGCTTGATGAATACATGCGTGAGCTGAAAAAATCCGGTGACTCCATTGGCGCGAAAATCTCCGTTATCGCGACAGGCGTGCCAGTAGGTTTAGGTGAGCCAGTATTTGATCGATTGGATGCTGATATTGCCCACGCGCTAATGGGCATCAATGCCGTTAAAGGTGTTGAGATTGGTGATGGTTTTGGCGTAGTGACTCAAAAGGGCTCCGAAGGTCGTGACTTAATGTCGCCGCAAGGCTTTGAATCTAACCATGCGGGCGGTGTGCTCGGTGGGATTTCATCGGGCCAGCCGATTATTGCCCATATTGCGTTAAAACCCACATCAAGCATCAGTGTGCCGGGCCAAAGTATGACGGCGCAGGGTGAAATGGCCGAAGTCGTCACTAAAGGTCGTCACGATCCCTGTGTTGGGATCCGCGCTGTACCGATTGCCGAAGCTATGCTTGCTATTGTGTTGATGGATCACTTGCTAAGACACAGAGCGCAAAATCAGGATGTACGCAGTCACACGCCCGTTCTCGGAATGAGATAGGGGTATGAGATAGGCGCATGTGATAGATGGTATGCGATAACGATACAACAAGTGGCATGAGATAAAGGGAATGCGTTAATGTCAACTTCTTCCAGCACAAGCCGGCAATTACGCTGGCTTTGTGCCTGCTATTTTTTCTTCTTTTCTATTCTTGGTACTATGGTCCCTTATCTTGGGGTCTTCTTCGAAAATCGCGGTTTTAATCCTCAAGAAATTGGCTTTTTACTCGCCATCCTGATGGCAACGCGTATCGTTGCCCCGAATGTGTGGGCCAAAGTAGCTGACCGAACCGGGATGCGTGCCGAGCTTATCAAAATGGGCGCGGGAGCCGCCGCTCTGGCGTATTTGAGTTTCTTCTACCATGGCGGTTTTGTGTATATGGCGCTGAGTCTGGCCCTCTATACCTTCTTTTGGAATGCGATCCTCGCCCAGCTTGAAGTGATCACCTTAGAAACCTTAGGCGAGAATGCCAGTCGCTACGGCCAAATTCGCAGTTGGGGCAGTGTTGGTTATATTTGCCTCGTTGTCGGTGCGGGCTTTGCGATTGGCCAGTGGGGCACTGAAGTGCTGCCTTATATCGGTTTTTCATTGTTTATCGGCATGTTAGCCAGTGCGTTGCCATTACCAGCAAATCGTTTAGTGCGTGACACCAGTCAAGTGCGGCCGCCATTACAATGGAATCGGGCGATTATTTGGTTCTTACTCTCGGCCATGTTGCTGCAAATGAGTGCGGGACCTTTCTATGGCTTCTTCGTCTTATATTTAAAACAAGCGGGTTACTCAGAATCATCAGCGGGGATATTTGTCGCCCTTGGCGCTATGGCCGAGATTGTGATGTTTATGTTCGCGCCGCGTTTACTGGGCCGCTATGGTGTTAATACCTTATTAATTGTCAGTATCGGCATGACTTGCTTGCGTTGGTTGTTGGTCGCCTTTGGGGTGGACAGCGTATTGTGGCTTGGTTTTAGTCAGTTATTGCATGCCTTTACCTTTGGCTTAACCCACGCCGCATCGATTCAATTTGTGCACAGGCATTTCGATGCGAGTCACAGAAGCCAAGGTCAAGCCCTGTATGCCAGCTTAAGTTTTGGGGTTGGCGGCGCGCTCGGCACTTGGATTTGCGGCTATATTTGGGGCGATGGTAGCGGGGCAGTTTGGTCTTGGGTATTTGCTGCTGGATGCGCCTTTGCCGCTATGCTGGCGGTATTCTTTATTCCTAGGGATAAACCTGGCGTTGCCGCCCATGCGGCCTAATAATGTCAATCTAGCAATATCAATCACGATTAAAAGCATCTATTAAGATACTAAAATATAAAGATAAAATACCAAGGTTGCGTTAAGTGAGGTAAAAGGTGATTCGGTTTCGTTTAGGATTAGTGATCAATCCATTGGCTGGCTTAGGTGGCAGTGTTGGCCTTAAGGGCAGCGATGGCGTTGCCGAAGAGGCGCTCGCCTTAGGCGCCGAACCCAAAGCCGCTTTGCGTATGATGCAGGCTCTTGAGGTTATCCGTGATTATGCTGATGACATCGAGGTTATTACCGCATCGGGCATCATGGGTGAAGACGCGGCTAAGTCACTGGGTTTTACCACGCGAGTGGTGTATCAAACCCCAGATAAAACACAGGCACTGGATACGCAGGCCGTTGTGCGTGCGCTGCTGGATGAACCTCTGGATTTACTGCTCTTTGCCGGTGGTGACGGCACGGCCCGCGATATTTATTCTGTGTTTGAGCAAGCCACTATCGACGACAAACTCCCTGTGCTCGGCGTGCCTGCTGGCGTGAAAATTCATTCCGGCGTTTACGGTATTACGCCCCATGCCTCTGGCATGGTGGTCAAGATGTTACTCGATGGCGAACTCGTCAGTTTGATGTCCGCCGATGTGATGGATATCGACGAAGTGGCCTTTCGCCAAGGCACAGTGCGTGCAAAACGATTTGGCGAGCTTTTAGTGCCCGCCGAGCCGCGTTATGTGCAAGCAGTGAAGATGGGCGGCAAGGAAGTCGATGAACTCGTGCTGGCCGATATCGCCGCCGATGTGATTAATCAAATGGAAGATGAGCTGTACATCATGGGCTCTGGCAGTACGGTTGCCTTTGTGATGGAAGAGTTAGCTCTGGACAATACCCTGCTAGGTGTTGATATCATTCAAGATAAAAACCTTGTCGGCAGTGACTTAACCGCGAATGAATTACTTGAACTGACCCAAGATAAGCCGACTAAGTTGGTGATTACTTTAATTGGCGGCCAAGGCCATATCTTAGGGCGCGGCAATCAACAGTTGTCGCCTGAGCTCATTCGGCGCATCGGAAAAGACAATATTATTATCCTCGCCACAAAAACTAAGCTAAAAGCACTTGATGGACGACCACTAATTGTGGATAGTGGCGACCCTAAATTAGATAGCGAGCTTGGCGGCTATTATAAAGTGACGACGGGCTACCATGATTACGTCATGTATCAGGTGGCCAATCCAGATTTATTGGTCGCAGCAGATGTGTCGGCCAATCCAGTATTAATGGAGAGTTAGACCCAATGTTAGAGCATTACGAAGACGCATTAGAACAGTGGATCGCCAGTGTAGTCAGCCATGGTGATGACGATGCTTTGTTTGCCTGTGGCTATTTACAGGGTCATGTCGCCGTTGTGTTATCGCAACTTGAAGCGCAGGGTGCAACCGACCTCGATGCCCTGATGTCGAAAATGACCGACTGTTTAGCGCTCGCGCGCCAAGAATTAAATGATGCCGATTATGCCTTGGTTGAACAGGCATGGGCACAGCTGCATGCATGGATTGTAGGCGAATTTGATGTTGCCTAGCGTTATGCCTATGACTGACAACGAGCAAGTGACTAATACTGCAGTGACTAGTACCGAAGTAACGAGTACAGAAATGCCGAGTGCTGAATTAGCCAGTGAGCAAACGATCGATGCCAGCGCAGTGTTTATCGGTTTAGTGAATCCTAAAACGCCCGTTAATGTCGGCGGTATTATGCGCGCATCGGGTTGTTATGGCGTTGACGGCGTATTTTATACCGGCAGGCGCTACGAGTTAGCCGCGCGTTCGGGTGCAGTGCAATACCATGTCGATACTAAGGATGCTGGAGAGCGCATTCCGCTCACGGGTGTGACTTCATTACTCGCCTCGATTCCGGCGGACACTAAGCTTATCTGTGTGGATTTGGTGGTTGGCGCGACGCCGCTGCCGGATTTTGTCCATCCAGCGAAAGCCTTTTATGTGTTTGGTCCTGAAGATGGCACTATTGGCCAAGAGATTATCGATAAAGCCGATGCCGTAGTGTATGTGCCTACGGTCGGTTGTATGAATCTTGCTGCGTCGGTCAATGTGTTGTTATACGACAGATTGGCGAAATCTCACCGTGAGGCTGCAAGCCTAGCATCGAACATAAGCGGTGATGAGCTGATCCGCCAGAGTCGCGATAACAACAATCGTACTCGGGTAAAAGTGCCCAGAGCGCCGCGAAAACCTCGACATGTTAAATCCAGTAGTGTTGAGCCTAGCTGTAGTGACAACGCAATAGTCATCACAGCCGCTTAAGTGGTTTACAGAAAACATTTAAAAAAGGGATTAAGCCATGGCTTAATCCCTTTTTTATAGTGCTCAAAAACGTTATTTTTCTAGCGATTGATTGCCTAGAGCGCTTTACCCTTAAGTAACTTACGCAGCCACATACGATTGGGGTTGAGTTTACACAGAGTTTCTTTATCGAGCGGTATTGGCTCGCCGCAAAGCTGCGCCGCGAGACATTCGGCGGCCAGTGGCCCAGAACTGAGTCCCCGTGAGCCTAACCCTCCAAGAATATACAGTCCTTGATGCACGGGTGCTGGCGTGGTTTGCCAGTAGTGGCGACTTTCTTTAGTGAGTTGATGTTGTTCATAATCCTCAAGGATTTTCGCCACGTCTGGCGCGCAGCCCATCATAGGGAAATGATCCCGCGTCACCATACGCACGCCGACGCGGGCATTGTTGCCACTCATGTTGATATCTTCAAGCCAGCTTTGGTTCGGATAACTCTCGTGCATTTTTATGAGGTTTTCTTGTTGTTCATGCGGGCAAAAGTCTAAATGCTCGGGTTCTTTAACGTAACTCGCGCCAAGGCAGTGGAGTCCTTGGTGACTTGGCGTTAAATAACCGTTGGCGCACAGCACAGTTGCGAGCTGACTCAATTGAAATTGAGCGGGCACATGGCTGACTTGACCGCGAAAGGGGCTAATTTGTAATTTGTTACTGGCATCAAATTGTGTCAATTCAGCGCCATTGGCGAGTACAAGTTGCGCGAAGGGCCCGAAACGTTCCTTTTCAGTTAACAAAACCCAGCCATCGCTTTGGCGTTCAATGGCAAGGATGTCGGTATTGAGCGAGACGCTCACATCGGCCAGTTGCATCGCTTTTTGTATCGCAGCTTCGGCATATTCAAATGGACACACCCAGCCACCTAAGGGATAAAAAAAGCCTGGCTTATCGAGATTGATCTTGGCAATGGCATTGGCTTGCTCAGCATCGACGGCGTAGGCGATTTCACTTGGCCAAGGTTGGCCTTGAATGATTTTATCGAGTCGTAATTGGCTGCGTTCATCGTGGGCGGTTTGCAATACGCCGCAAAAATCATGGGAAATCGGCGTCTGATTGCCGGCGGGGGCGGATGTCAGCGCCTGCACTCGACGTCGGCTAAATAAAAATGCCTGTTGGAAAAAGCGGCTTAATTCGTCATTTTCTGGGGTCAGCAGCGGATAAATGGCTCCTTGGCGATTGCCCGATGCGCCTTGGCCTAGCTCGGCATCTTTACAAAATACCTGTGCACCTTGGCCGCGCTCAGCCAAAGACAGCGCCAAATGCGCTGAGGCTAAGCCGCCGCCTATAATGGCAATTGAGCTTTGCGTCGCCGAGGATAAGATTGCAGCCATAGGATTAAAAGCATAGGCTTTAGCGTCTTGCTGACGTAAGACTTGGCGCTCGTGTAGCAGTACGGTATCAAGCTGGTGGTTAATCAATGTGACTGGCTGATGGATACCCAGAGCTTTGGTAGCAAGTTTATTGATATCGCTCACAGTAAAGCCACAGGCTTGGAAACGGTTGACTGTTGTTTTGCTTAATCCGCTTGATTCGCTTAATCCAATCGTGGCAATGGTCGCGCTATCGTCACTGAGTTTTGCCATCTGCCAGTGGCTTTGATGATGTAGCGCCTGTAGCAGGTGAGGCAATATCAACCAGTGTTGAACCGGATGCATTGGCGAATGGCTGAGTGAACTGAGCTGGGTTTGAATATCACCAAAGTGCAGGTCGATAGTGGTACGACCGTCATCAAAAATTAATCTCTGGCAACCTATAATAGCCGTCGGCTCAGCATCGAGTAAAGTTTGAGCAAGTTGGCTGAGCTCAGATTTACACTCCAACGCTGACGCTTGCTTTGATTCAAGATTTGGCTCGAATGGGGTTTCTTTCACAAGAGCGAGTGATTGATCCCAAAGTGATTTAAGTTCGTACGCATTAATCGGATTGGGTTCGAACACCTTAAGGAGTAAACGTTGGCTAGGATTCGCCTGAGTGCGCCACCAAGATAAGAGTTCAAGCCCGTTACCTAAACCAATTTGGCCTAATATTAAGAGTTTTTGCTGTGAATGAGCCTCAAATACCCGCTGCTGATAAATGCTCAACTTGCTGAGATAGTGTGCATCAGTGTCAGCGGTTGCGGGATAAAGGTTGATTAATTGCTGGTAATCACGCTTAATTTGGCAAGGTTTATTGGGCTCTGCAGTCAAAGAAATTTACTCTCGGTCTCATAATTGGCATTATTTTACTCGCCTTTATGGAAAGCTGACCACTTAATTGAGTCAAAACAGATACTATTGGCTCAGCGAAAAGTAGGTACTGACATGTACACAATGGATAGCAATAAAATGAAAAGAGTCGTGATCACCGGAATGGGTGTTGTTTCAAGTATCGGTAATAACAAGCAAGAAGTGACCGAGTCACTGAAAGCGGGCCGCAGTGGTATTACGCATTCAGCTCAGTTTGAAGAGATGCAGTTACGTAGCCACGTATGGGGTAACATCAAGTTAAACCCAGCTGAGCATATCGATCGTAAAGCGCTACGCTTCATGGGCGATGCCGCTGCCTATGCTTACATTGCGATGCAAGAAGCCGTTAGCGATGCCAATTTAACTGAAGAGCAATATTCAGATCCGCGCGTCGGTTTGATTGTCGGTACAGGCGGTGCATCATCGTCTAACCAAGTGCAATCTGCCGATACACTGCGTGAAAAAGGCGTTAAACGTGTTGGTCCGTATATTGTGCCTCGCATCATGTCGAGCACGGCCAGCGCTTGTTTGGCTACGCCATTTAAAATTAAAGGCATGAACTATTCTATCAGTTCAGCCTGTGCAACCAGCGCCCACTGTATTGGTCACGCCGTTGAACTTATCCAAATGGGTAAGCAAGACATGGTTTTTGCCGGTGGTGCTGAAGAAGTGGATTGGACGCTGACCATGGGCTTTGATGCTATGGGCGCACTGTCAACTAAGTACAATTCCACACCAGAAAAAGCCTCTCGTACCTATGATGCAGACCGTGATGGTTTTGTGATCTCTGGCGGCGGCGGTATTTTAGTGGTTGAAGAGTTAGAGCATGCTCTGGCTCGCGGCGCAAAAATTTACGCTGAAGTGATTGGTTATGGCGCGTCTTCAGACGGTTATGACATGGTAGCGCCATCTGGCGAAGGCGCAGTGCGTTGTATGCAAATGGCGATGATGGATGTCGATACCCCAATCGATTACATCAACACTCACGGCACTTCAACGCCAGTGGGCGACGTGCGTGAATTAGAAGCGCTACGTGAAGTATTCAAAGACAAGTGCCCACCGATTGCATCGACTAAGTCTATGACAGGTCATGCTTTAGGCGCTGCTGGTGTACATGAAGCGATTTACAGCTTAATCATGATGGAAAACAGCTTTATTGCCCCAAGCATCAATATTGATAATCTGGACGACGCGGCTAAAGATATGCCTATCGTTCGTGAATATCGCGATGCTGAGCTGAATACAGTCATGAGTAACAGCTTTGGTTTTGGCGGTACAAACGCCACGCTAGTGATGCGTAAATTCAAATAAGTTTGTTTATCAAACGCGATAGAAGGGAAGCTTAGGCTTCCCTTTTTTATGGGCGTTTTATGTGAACCTGTTGCAGAGGCAGGGATTTATCCAATTAGTCTTGTTAGAATACCGAGCATCTTGATGCCTTCCATTCCCACTTTTATCCGATCAGGTGCCCATGAAGATTTTAGTCGATGAAAATATGCCCTATGTTGAACCGCTATTTGGCGATCTCGGGGACATTATTCCTGTTAACGGCCGCACGTTAACCGCAGAGCAAGTGCGCGAGGCCGATGTGCTATTAGTGCGCTCGGTCACCAAAGTGAATGCCGAGTTGCTCTCAGGCAATAACAAGCTGAAATTTGTCGGCAGTGCCACCATAGGCACAGATCATGTGGATTTAACCTATCTTGCTGAGCGAAATATTCCCTTCTCTAATGCACCAGGTTGCAATGCGACTGCGGTTGGGGAGTTTGCTTTTATCGCTATGCTGGAGTTAGCGCAGCGCTTTAATTCGCCGCTTAAGGGCAAGGTCGTCGGCATAGTGGGCGCGGGTAACACTGGCACTGCGACGGCAAAATGTTTGCAAGCCTACGGTATTAACGTGTTGCTTAACGATCCTATTAAAGCTGCAGAGGGCGATCCGCGCAGTTTTGTGAGCTTAGAAACCATCATGGCGCAGGCCGATATCATCAGTTTACATGTGCCCATCACGCGTACTGGCGAGCATAAAACCAAGCATTTGTTCGATGAGGCGCGCTTAAAGGCACTCAAACCCAATACATGGTTAGTGAATTGCTGCCGCGGTGATGTGATAGATAATCAGGCGCTTATCAAAGTGAAGCTGCAACGTGACGATCTTAAATTAGTGCTCGATGTGTGGGAAGGCGAGCCAACACCTTTGCCCGAGTTGGTACCATTGGCAGAGTTTGCTACGCCGCATATCGCAGGTTATAGCTTAGAAGGTAAGGCGCGTGGCACTTTTATGCTCTACCAAAACCTGTGTCAGTTGTTGAATATTACTGCTGATAAAAGCCTGCTGGATCTCTTGCCAACCTTTAACATTAAGGCGGTCGAACTTGCGACAGCGCCGAATGAAAAAGCGTTATTGCAGCTCGCGCGTTTTGTCTATGATTTGCGCGACGATGATAAGATGTTCAGAAATACATTCTTAAATGAGAATGGCTTCGACACTATGAGAAAAAATCACCAACATAGACGCGAATTTAGTGCATTGGCGCTGGCTTATGACGGTCAATCTGAGGTAGATTGGTTGTCCAATTTAGGTTTTTCAGGAGTCGGTCAGTAGCTATGTCACAGGAATTTAATGTTGTCGTTTTAGGTGCATCGGGCGCAGTGGGTCAAACAATGATAGAGATCCTCGAAGAGCGTAATTTCCCGGTTGCCAATTTGTACCCTTTAGCCAGTAGCCGCAGCGCAGGTGAAACGGTCAGCTTTCATGGCAAACAAATTACCATTCTCGACGTAGAAACCTTCGATTGGACCCAAGCTCAAATTGGTTTCTTCTCCGCAGGGGGTGATGTTTCCGCCAAATGGGCACCGATTGCCGCTGAAGCGGGTTGTGTTGTTATCGATAACACCTCGCACTTTAGATACGACATCGATATTCCTTTGGTCGTACCCGAAGTGAATCCCCATGCTATCGCTGATTTCCGCAATCGCAATATCATCGCTAACCCAAATTGCTCAACCATTCAAATGCTGGTGGCGCTTAAGCCTATTTATGATGCCTATGGTATCAGCCGCATTAACGTGGCAACGTACCAGTCAGTTTCGGGTACAGGTAAAAAAGCCATTGAAGAGTTAGCGCATCAGTGCACTAAACTGCTGCAAGGTTTGCCTGCTGAAGCCGAAGTTTATCCAAAGCAAATTGCTTTTAACGTATTGCCGCAAATCGATAAATTTATGGATAACGGCTATACCAAAGAAGAAATGAAAATGGTCTGGGAAACCCAGAAGATTTTCGGTGACGATGAGATTTTAGTGAATGCAACCGCGGTACGTGTACCTGTGTTTTATGGTCACTCGGAAGCCATTAATATCGAAACTCGTCAGCCTGTCGATGCAGAAGACGTTAAAGCTTTACTGCGTAATGCCGAAGGAGTGGTATTGTTTGAGTCAGATGATGACTATCCAACGGCTGTAACCGATGGTGCTGGTACCGATCCGGTTTATGTTGGCCGCATTCGTAAGGATATCTCTCATTCTCACGGAATTAACCTGTGGGTGGTGTCAGACAATATTCGTAAGGGCGCAGCCTTGAACAGTGTGCAAATTGCCGAGATCTTAGTGAGAGATTATTACTAAGCACGAGATTGCATTTCATGCCCATTGAAAAAGCCTGCTGTCAGCAGGCTTTTTTTGTTTTACAATTGTGAACAGTAGCAGGGCAGGGATTTCTGGTTTATAGTAATCTCAATAAATACAATTGCCTAAAGCCTGTTATCAGCGAGATAACTTTATAGCGCTTCAAAGGGAAGGATTGATGAAATTTCGCACTTCGTATCTTGTGGGTCTAATGGCCACTGTTTTAGCTGTTTCTTCTACCGCTTATTTTATTGATCCCGCCGTTGCAGCAGATACGCCAAGATTAAAACCCTTAAAAATCATGGGTCCAGACGGACAGATCCGTCAAGTTAATCATCAATATGGCCCAACGACATCCAGAGACACTTTTTGGAGCATAGCGCAAAAAGTCCGTCCCGATGCCAGTGTCAGCGTCTATCAAGTGATGGCCGCGCTATATGATGCTAACCCCCATGCGTTTAACTCTTCCAGCTACAACAGTTTAGAACGTGGCATGATCCTGCTGATCCCGTCTAAAGAAGTCATGCTGTCGATTCCCAATAGTATGGCGATAGCAAGAGCAGAGCAAAGCGACAGACAATCCCGTGCGCCAGCGAAAGCGGTGCAGAAACCTGCAGCTAAAGTGACCACGCAAGCGCATGTTACTGCTCCTGTCGTGATTGCTGAAACCAAAGTGATCACTGAAACCAAAGTGACGCCGCCCAAAGTGCCAGTGGTAGAAACACCGGCGCCAGACAAGCCTAAGATGCTGAGCTCTGATGTAACGTCGCGCTTAGAAGCAGCTGAAAGTAAAAATCTGTCATTAACCGATGAATTAGCTCGCACCCAAGATCAACTCACTGTCCGCACTTCAGATGTTGAAGCGCTAAAAGTGAAAGTTGAAGAATTGAATCAACGCATTGCCGTGCTAGAAGAAACCCTGCAAGCCAGCAAACTGCAAAATCAAGCTTTGAAAGCCGAAGTTGAAGCTGCCCAAACGCCAGAGATGGCAACGGGAACGGCTGAAGCTGAGACTCTGGCCCCTGCTGAGCCCGATGATTTATGGCGTAATATCCTCAACAGTCCAGTGTTAATGATTGCTGCCGCTGTGATCCCTGCCTTGTTCTTGTTACTGGCGGTGTTCTGGTTGCTGCGCCGTAAGCGTAATAAAGAACGTCGTGAAATGCAGGCGCAAGAAGCGGTGATGGCCGCGGGTGCTGCTGGCGTTGCCGGTACTGCCATCATGGACATGGATGATGACGACTTAGATGATATGGCGGTGCATTTAGATACCGACCATGCCGACTCTATCGATAGCCTGCTTGATATGGGCAGCGTCGATTTACAACCTGAGCAAGATTTGACTGACTCAAACGATCAGATGGATATGGCGTCTGAAATGTTTGTCGATCCGGGTCTCTCTGCCGAAGCTGAGGTTGAAGACGAAGGGCAATCTCTTGATGACCTGTGGGCCGAAGCCATGGGCGATCAGGAAGAGGATATTGTTGAGGAGAAACCTAAATCTGACAATATTCTTGAGGAAGCCGATCTCGATGCACTATTAGCGGGCCTAGGTTCAGAAGACAGCACTGAAGCTGAAGACGATTTAAGTGAATTAGAGCGAAACTTTGCTAGCGATTTAGCTGAAGAAGACGTTGAAGTAGAAGATACTCAAGCTGCCAATGAAGCCGTCGCTGATGACGATGATCTCGATGCCTTACTTGCCGAGTTTAGTGTTCCTGCTGAAGATCCAGAAACGGCAAAAGAACCTGCAACAGAATCTATTGAGTCTGACGATGAAGATCTCAGTGCCGCCATCGCCGCAGAACTCGATGATGAGCTAGATGATGAACTGGGCGGAGAAGAGGTTGATGATATCGATGCTCTATTGGCCGATTTCGATAAATCAATGCCAACCGCTGAACCTGAAGTCGAATCTGATCTTGGCGCTGAAATTGCTGCCGAGTTAGATGCCGAACTTGATGAGCTGGGCGTAGAAGATACCGACGACATCGATGCCTTGTTAGCAGATTTCGATAAACCAGCAGAACCTGAAGTTGAGCCTGATATTGGCGCTGAAATTGCCGCCGAGTTAGATGCTGAGCTGGATGAGCTTGGCGTAGAAGACACTGACGATATCGATGCGCTGTTAGCGGATTTTGATAAACCAGCAGAGCCCGAAGTCGAGCCTGATCTGGGGGCTGAGATTGCCGCCGAGTTAGATGCTGAGCTTGTTGAGCTTGGCGTCGAAGACACTGACGATATCGATGCGCTGTTAGCTGATTTCGATAAACCAGCAGAACCCGAAGTCGAACCCGATCTTGGCGCTGAAATCGCCGCCGAGTTAGACGATGAACTGGATGAATTAGGCGTAGATGAATCCGATGATATCGATTCGTTGCTGGCGAGTTTTGATGCTGAGCCTGAAATCAAAGTTGATGCTGAAGACGATGCCGAAAACGATACCGAAGATGATGCGATCAGTGCAGAAATTGCCGCAGAGCTAGAAGCTTCGTTACCGGAAGATATCAAGGGCGAAGCGTCAGGCGATGAAGATTTAGATGCGCTGTTAGCTGAATTTGATGTGCCAGAGCAACTCGATGCCGATGAAGATGAATTCGACTTCGATATGGAAACGGCGCAGCTTGATGCGGACGATAACGCCACAGATGAAGACAATTTACTCAAAGGTATTGGTGCGTCTCACTCGATTGATGGCACTGATGATACTTTCTCGTTAGTTGAAGAGTTGGGTGAAGATGATGATTCTGACGCCCTGACTACGGCAGCAGCCACTTTGGCAGCCGCTACCGCGGCAGCGAGTGTTAAGGAAAAAGAGTCTTCTTTCTTTAATGATTTAAAAGCCAATAAGAGCAAAGATCCCCACGTGCTTGATTGGGACTCAGAGCTTGATTTTGCGCCTAAGGCCAAACCTGCTGCGACGCCAGCCGATGCCGCCGCTGAAACGGATGTCGATGATGTCGAGCCTAATGCCGATGCTTCGCTAGCTGATACGCCTACTCCGGATGATGCGACTCAAGAGAAGCCGATTAAGGCGACGCGTAACGATGTTGATTTTAGTGAAGATTTTAAACTCGATACCCAAGAGGATGCTGACGATTCTGAGCAAGGCCTCGATTTAAGCGACGACAATGTACTTGCTGCTTTCACGGCCAATACCGATTTTGATGACGATGAAGATGTACTGACGTCGGAAGACAGTTTCTCACTCGTCGATGATCTCACAGTCGATGAAGCGTTAGCTGCACTCGATGCTCAAGAGTCGCGCAAAGCGCAGAAGAAGTTTGTTCCTGAGCATGATTTAACGAATTTCCAAAATGAAAACGGCTTTATCGACATCGACAAGTTGTTGAATGATGCCGATGAAGACGGCACTGATACCGATTTGTATTCGGAAGTCGACGTGGAAATGAGTGATGTCGGAGCCTTAATTGGCGATGCCGCTATGATTGATGTCGATGATGAAGAAAACTCAGTCAACGCTAAGCTGGATTTAGCCCGCGCTTATATCGAAATTGACGACAGCGACAGCGCCAAAGCCCTGCTCAAAGAAGTGCAAATTGACGGTAATGAGCGCCAGCAAGATGAAGCCGGACGTTTACTCAAAGAGATGAGTTAATCCCGATTGAGAGAGTTTCAACCTAACGGCGCCTTCAGCGCCGTTTTTTTTATGGGCTGCTGTGATAAAATGCGCCGCAAAATCAATTGTGAGGAAAAGTGGATGCGGATTGCATTAGGTATTGAATATGACGGCAATGGTTATTTTGGCTGGCAACGTCAGGCCGAAGTCGATTCAGTACAAAGGCAATTAGAACGGGCGTTATCGATAGTGGCTAATGAGCCTATCGGCGTCTTCTGCGCTGGTCGTACCGATGCGGGCGTGCATGCCACAGGCCAAGTGGTTCATTTTGAAACCAATGCCATTCGTAATGAAGGCGCATGGACCTTAGGGGTGAATGCTAATTTGCCCGACAATATTGCGGTGCGTTGGGTTAAAGAAGTCGACGACAGTTTTCACGCGCGCTTTTCGGCTACCGCCAGACGCTACCGTTATGTGATTTACAATCACAGTTTTCGCCCTGGGATTTTACGCCATGGTGTCAGCCATTATCACGGCGATATTGATGCCGATAGAATGCACCAAGCGGCGCAGGCACTCTTAGGCGAGCAAGATTTTACCAGCTTTCGCGCAGTCCAGTGCCAGTCAAAAACGCCGTTTCGTAATGTACATTGCGTCAATGTTACGCGCCAAGGCATGTATGTGATTGTTGATATCGCCGCCAACGCCTTTTTACATCACATGGTGCGCAATATCGTCGGTTCATTATTAGAAATCGGTTTAGGCAATCAGCCGCTGACGTGGATGGGTGATTTGCTCGCGTTAAAAGACAGAAACCAAGCCGCAGCAACGGCTAAACCCCATGGGCTTTATTTAGTTGATGTGACTTATCCAGAACAATATCAATTGCCTAAGCTCGCCCTTGGGCCATTATTTATGTTGGATTGAAAAGATCTTATTTGAGAGATTATCGAATACGAGGATGTACGGACATGCTAACAGCGCCAGCGTCAAATGCAGCATTGGAACAGTGGTTGGATTATTTGTTATCCATACATCCAACCGAAATCGATATGGGATTAACCCGTGTTTCTAAGGTCGCGCAAACCCTTGGCCTATTAGATTTAGGCCAAAGCAAGATAGTCACAGTGGCAGGGACGAATGGTAAAGGCACGACTTGCGCCATGCTGGAAAATATTCTGCGATTATCGGGTTTGACTGTGGGCGTATACAGCTCGCCGCACATGCTGAAATACAACGAGCGAGTGCGTATTAATGGCAGCGACGCCAGTGATAGCGCCTTTGTCGCCGCCTTTGAACAAATTGAAGCGGCGCGCGCCGAGATTTCCCTGACCTTTTTTGAATACGCCACGCTTGCGGGCCTGATACTGTTTAAAGCCGCCAAGCTGGATGTAGTCATCTTAGAAGTCGGTTTAGGTGGACGGTTAGATGCCACCAATATTATCGATGCCGATATCAGCGTGGTGACCTCGGTCGATTTAGATCATGAAAGTTATTTGGGGAATACCCGTGAACTCGTCGGCCGTGAAAAGGCGGGTATTTTCCGTCACGGTAAAGCTGCTATTGTTGGCGAGCCCAACTTGCCGCATACCGTCAATGATGTTGCCAATGAGGTTGGTGCCATCTTGTATCGCGTCGGCAACGAATTCAGTTATCAAGTCCATGGCAATCTGTGGGACTTTCAAGGCCAAGTGCTCAAACTACACGATTTAGCGTTACCGACCTTGCCGCTACCTAATGCGGCCACGGTATTGGCCGTAATTGAACAGGGTTGGCCGAATATCGCGCCCGCTATTATTGCCGAGGGTATTAGCACGGCTCGGTTAACCGGTCGATTAGAGCGGGTGAGTGAGCAGCCGTTAGTACTACTTGATGTGGCGCATAATCCCCATGCGGCGCGTTTTTTGGTGCAGCAATTAGCGCCAATGGTTGTAGGTAAGCGGGTGTTTGCCCTTTGTGGCATGTTGAAGGATAAAGATATTGCGGGCGTGTTGCCTGTGCTCCATCCTCTGGTCGACACTTGGTATTTAGTGAGTCTTCATGGGGAGCGTGGCGCGAGTTCTGCCATGCTACGCAAAACCTTAGCACCCGAGGCCAGCGCATTTGAGTTTGAGGGCATAGCTGAGGCATGGTCGGCATTAAAAGCGCAAATTAACCCAGATGATGTGGTAATTGTGTTTGGCTCCTTTTACACTGTGGCAGGTTTTAAGTCTCAATTTATGCAGGAAGTCCGTTTTGTCTAGCCAGTTTCATAATCGTTTAGTCGGCACTGTGGTGCTGGTTGCGCTTGGAGTGATTTTTTTGCCGGATATTTTGGATGGCAAAAAAGATCGCCAAGAAGAGCAATTTTCTGAAATACCTTTGCGTCCGACTGTGATTGAGCAGCAAAAAGCCGACGATGATATGTTTGAAGTCTTGTCGGCCGAAGATGCTGCCGCGCTGAGTGGGGCAGATGTCGCATTAGCTGAGACAGGCAATAATGCAGACATTGACAAGTCAGCTGCCATCGCTAAGCAAGACGTTAAGGCGGACGTTAAACCTGAAGTGAAGAAGCCAGAGGTTAAGCAAGCAGAAGTTAAAAAGCCGGAAGCGAAACCAGAACCTAAAAAAGAGCCACCTAAGGCGACGGTAAAAACGGAGCCCGCTAAAAAAGCTGAGACTAAAGCGCCAACCGTCGCTAAGACTGAAAAGCCCAAAGCAGAAACGCCTAAAGCCAGTGCTGCCAGCCGTGACAGCTTAAAAAGTGGCTTTACCTTGCAGCTTGGCAGTTTTAACAATGCAACCAATGTTAAAGCCTTGATTGCACAGCTACGTAAGAGTGGTTTTAAAGCGTACACTATCCCTGAAAATCCTAAAGATGGCGTATTAACCAAAGTGTTTGTCGGGCCAGATGTGTCTGAGGCAAAGCTGAAGAAAATACAAATTGAGGTGGAAAACCTCACGCGTCTTAAGGGCTGGATTGTTCCTTTTAATCCCTTAGAATCTTAATGGTGATATAAGATCAGCGACTGAAAATGATTTATTTACCTCTCTAGGGGTGAGAATCGTTTCAGTCTCTGGTAGAATCGCGCCGTCTTAAAGCCCATGTCGGAAAGCCATCTCAATGGTTTGGATTGATTACGCTATCATATTCGTCATCGGATTATCGACTCTCATCAGTCTAATCCGCGGATTCGCCAAAGAAGCCATGTCCTTAGTGGTATGGTTCGCGGCTTTCTTTGTTGCCAGCCAATTTTACCAAGATCTTGCCGTTCACTTAACTCAAATGAACGATGAGATGCTGCGTAATGGCGTTTCTATTGCCATCCTCTTTATTACCACTTTGGTACTCGGTGCCTTAGTTAACTATATTCTCGGACAACTTGTTGTCAAAACCGGATTATCTGGCACTGACAGGCTTTTGGGCTTGTGCTTCGGTGCTATTCGAGGCGCGCTTATTGTTAGCGCCTTGTTGTTTTTCATGGATGCTTTCACAGGCTCGCCCAACACCCAATGGTGGAAGGACTCTGTGCTAGTGCCCGAATTTGGCGTTGTCATTCAATGGTTTTTTGACTATTTGGAAAACACCTCCAGCTTTGTACCCAAACTATAAGAAAGAAAATTAATTAATCCTAAGTGATGGAAAGTAGCAATCGCTTAGGTATGTACGTCACTCCTGTTCAAGGGTTTATGCCTAAAAACAGGGTAACTGTGAGCGCAATAGCAAGTTTAGGCGTGCGATTGCGATTAACAGGTCAGTGACGGGATACCTTGGCGACCGATAGGTAGCACTTAAGCCGAAAGGCTAGAGGTTTACTTTATCATTTGCTTATATTTCAACATGAAAGGGCATAGAACATCTTACAATGAGGAAGCTTACCCATGTGTGGTATCGTCGGAATAGTTGGCCAATCATCGGTTAATCAGACCATTTATGATGCACTGACAGTGTTGCAGCACAGAGGTCAGGATGCGGCAGGTATTGTGACCATTGATCGTGGTGCTTTCAGACTGCGTAAAGCCAATGGTCTGGTCAAAGACGTTTTTGAAGTCAAACACATGCAACGCCTACAAGGTAATGCAGGTATTGGCCATGTGCGTTATCCAACAGCGGGCAGTTCAAGCGCATCTGAAGCGCAGCCTTTCTATGTTAACTCGCCATTTGGGATCTCTTTAGCCCACAACGGCAACTTAACCAATACAGTCGAATTAGCCGAAGGGCTGATCAAAAAACGTCGCCATGTGAACACCACTTCAGATTCTGAAGTGTTGCTCAACCTGTTGGCCGACGAACTGCAAAAAACTACGAGTTTGACCCTGACGTCGGAAGAAGTGTTCGATGCCGTCGCTAACGTACACCAGCAAGCTCGTGGTGCCTATGCGGTTGTGGCTATGATTATCGGTCAAGGCCTAGTCGCGTTCCGTGACCCATTTGGTATTCGTCCTCTGGTGTTAGGTAAGCACGAAACGCCAACGGGTACTGAATATATGGTCGCTTCTGAAAGCGTGGCACTCGATGCCGTCGGTTTTGAAGTGATGCGTGATGTGGCGCCAGGTGAAGCGATTTACGTGTCAATTGATGGTCAGCTGTATACCCGTCAATGTGCAGCAGAACCTAGCTACGCCCCTTGTATCTTCGAATTCGTTTATTTTGCCCGTCCAGATTCGACTATCGATAAAGTGTCTGTTTATGCCAGTCGCGTAAACATGGGCGCTAAGCTTGGCGAGAAGATTAAGAAAGAATGGTACGATCATGACATCGACGTGGTGATCCCTATTCCTGAAACTTCTTGCGATATCGCGCTGGAAATTGCCCGTTGCATGGACTTACCATACCGCCAAGGTTTTGTGAAAAACCGTTATATTGGTCGTACTTTTATCATGCCGGGTCAACAGGAACGTAAGAAGTCAGTGCGTCGCAAGTTGAATGCGATTAACACTGAATTCAAAGGCAAAAATGTCTTGCTGGTGGACGACTCTATCGTTCGCGGTACGACGTCTGAGCAAATCATCGAAATGGCCCGTGAAGCGGGTGCCAAGAAAGTGTACTTTGCCTCTGCCGCACCGGAAATTCGTTTCCCGAACGTATATGGTATCGACATGCCAACGTCAAACGAGTTGATCGCCCATGGCCGTGATGCCGATGAAATCGCTAAGTTAATTGGTGCCGATGGCATTATTTTCCAAGACTTACCTGATTTAATCGAAGCGGTAAGAATGGAAAATCCAGCGATTAAGCGTTTCGAAACCTCTGTTTTTGATGGTCATTACATCACTAACGATGTAGATCAAGCGTATTTAGATCACTTGACGCAACTGCGTAATGACGATGCTAAAGCGGATCGTAACAAAGATATAGGTACTAACTTAGAACTGCATAACGTCTGTCACCCATAAGGTGAAACGTTAGGCGGATAAAAAGCCAGTGATAATGTCATTGGCTTTTTTTATGGCTTTTTTATGGAGCGTTAACCGCCACTTGGGAAAGGTATCGCGATTGGGCGAGGGGGAACATCTATGAGTGTTTGTTCTCGACATCCGCATGCGAGGCTGCTGATCTTTTCAGCCATAGGTTTTGTCGTGTTTATCCCCAGATCCACAGCAGCATCCACACCCCGAATAAGCTGCTTAAGCTATGGCGGGTGACTTGGTGTTTTAGCAGTAGCGATAAACTCACCGCAATGGGCATTACTAACATGAATCCCCATGCTAAAGGCATGTCGATGATTTTCATTTGTCCCAGCCAAGTGCTGGTGAGCATGCTTATCGCGAGTAACATCAGGCTATGAAATAGCAGTAACTGATTGAATCTTAATATCAATGCTGGACTGATTGTCATCGTCTGCCGCGCATTTATTGCAAATTGTCTCATAGCCACTCCTCTAAAATTTAGTGTATTCTAGTAGTTGTTGAGAATTATTCGCAATTGAATTTACACTTGAGCTTTGGTATTTAAGCTCGGTTTGCCACAGAAATTTGCACTCATCGGGCGTTTGGGCTAAATTATACTGTAATTATATCCAGTGCCTGGTGTTTGTATGATCCTCTATATCGCAGAAAAACCTAGCCTAGGGCGGGCCATTGCCGATGTATTGCCTAAACCCCATAAAAAAGGCGATGGATTTATCGAAGCCGCCAATGGCGATTGCGTGTCTTGGTGTGTCGGTCACTTGCTCGAACAAGCAGAACCTGATGCCTATAATCCCGAATTTAAGTCGTGGAAATTCGAGCACTTGCCAATAGTGCCTGACAAGTGGCAACTAAAACCTAAGGCCGCAACTCGCAGTCAACTCACAGTGCTAAAACGATTAGTCAAACAAGCCAATACGCTGGTCAATGCGGGCGATCCCGACCGTGAAGGGCAGTTACTCGTGGATGAAGTGATTGCCTATCTTGGCGTGAGGGGTGACAAGTTACATCAAACTCAGCGTTTACTGATCAGCGACTTAAACCCACAAGCCGTAAAACGGGCGCTAACGCAGCTGCGCAGTAATCGAGAGTTTATTCCTTTGTCCACATCGGCCTTAGCCCGTAGCCGCGCCGATTGGCTCTACGGCATGAATATGACCCGCGCGTACACTATCCAAGGTAAAAAGGTTGGTTATCAAGGCGTATTGTCCGTCGGGCGAGTGCAAACGCCTTTACTCGGGCTAGTGGTGCGCCGTGATGAAGAGATTGCTAATTTTCAATCTAAACCTTTCTATGAAGTGCTAGCGCATTTGGCGACCGAAAAGCAGGAAAACTTCAGCGCTAAGTGGCAACCCAGCGAAGCTTGTCAGCCCTATATGGACGAAGAAGGGCGAGTACTAGCCAGAGGGTTAGCGCAAAATGTGGTGAGTCGCATCAGTGATAAACCCGCCTTAGTCACTCAATTAGTGGCTAAGGACAAGAAACAGAATCCGCCATTGCCCTACAGCTTATCCGCGTTGCAGATTGATGCGGCGAAACGGTTTGGCATGAGTGCTAAGGATGTACTCGATACCTGCCAGAGTTTGTATGAACGCCATAAACTCATTACCTATCCCCGCTCCGACAGCCGTTATTTACCCGTCGAGCAACATAGCCTAGCGCCGTCGGTTCTTAGGGCGATTAGCGGTGGTGCCGCTGAGTTACTGCAAGGCGCCGATGCCCCCGATCCACGGCTTAAATCCAAGGCATGGGATGATAAAAAAGTGGATGCCCACCACGCCATTGTTCCTACCGAGAAGACGGCTAACTTATCCAACTTGAGTCAGCGTGAGAGGCAGTTATATCTTCATGTTGCCCGCCAGTACTTAGCCCAGTTTTATCCGGCCTATTGTTACAGTGAAACCACAGTACAAGTGACAATAGAGGGCGGCTTATTTAATACCAAGGCGCGTCAGGATAAATCTCTTGGCTGGAAGCTGCTCTTTGCCCGCCAAGAGCCAAATGGTAGTAAGCCGAGTGGCAACAAGTCGACGGAGGAAAATGCGGGTAAGGATGATGAGGAGAATGACGAGTTTATCGGCCAATTACCGCCTCTGAAACTAGGTCAGGCTTTGCATTGTACTCGAGGCGAGTTACTGGAGAAAAATACTCAGCCGCCAAAGGCCTTTACCGATGCCACTTTACTCAGTGCTATGACGGGGATTAGCCGTTACGTAACCGACCCTGAGATCCGTAAAATTCTCAAAGAAACTGATGGCTTAGGTACTGAAGCCACCCGTGCAGGCATTATTGAACTACTGTTTAAACGCGTTTTTTTACAACGCTTAGGTAAATCTATCGTTTCGACGGATGTGGGTAAGGGATTAATTAACAGCTTACCCGCGAGTGCAACAACGCCTGACATGACTGCCCTTTGGGAAGCAAGCTTGAACGGTATTTGTCATAAAGAAACCTCCTATCAAGCCTTTATGCAACCGCTGCTCGGTACTTTATCCACGCTTATTCACAATGCAGGAGCACAACTGCCCACCGCGCTTAATGGTTTAAAAGGCCAAGGTTATCGTAAAACGGCTGGGAATAAATCCGGTTATCGTAAGTCGCCTTACCGTAAAGCCTCTAGCTCGACAAAACGCACTGGCACGGCAAGTACCGCTAAAACAAGTACAACAACAAGTAGCAGTGCGAAAAAGTCGAGTGCGAGTTCAGGGACTCGGAGTCGAACACGCAAAGTGGCTTCTGAGGTTTGATAGGCACGAGTATCATTGGTTTTAGGGGCATTTCCGGCCATTAAATGGCTGGAAATAGCCCTAAATTTTGGCAAAAAAAAAGAGTAAACCAAAACGGTTTACTCATACGGAAATAGGTCGTTGAAACTTGCCAAAATCACTCAATAGATGAGGAGCAGGTTTATAATGTCAGCGTTAACTTAATTAGCCCTTAAAATTAACCTTTATCTTAAGGTGTCGCCTCGGTTTAAGCTGATGAGCTTATCCAGTATGTGCTCACCATCCATGCGAATGCCGTTGTGTTCATATTCTGACGTTAACCAATACTTTAGCCTGCCGACCTGTTGCGCGGTTTCTAGGCTATATTGCATCTCGACAAACATATCTTCACTGTAAATGGTTGCGGCAACGGGGACGCGGTTTTGCGCAAGTTGTTCAAGATTATACAGTGCAGGCCAATCTGATTTATGGGCAAGGATTTCTGCCGCGGCTTTAAGCGGAACTAAGTGACTGAATTGGTCAAACATCCAAGGGTAAATCATCTCGCCGGTGAATAAAAATGGTTTACCTTGCTGATAATTAAAGGCGGGGAATTGTTGTCTTACTCTGTGTGCCGCCCATTGTGAAGCTGAGTGCTGGCAGTAAATAGCCTCATGCAGCAGGGCAAAAATCGGGTTAGTGTTGTAGTCGAGCATTTGACCAAAATGATTTAAAAATAACGGATTCACGACTGTCCCAGAAGCCGTGTTGATCAAAGCCTGCTCAAGTAAATAGTAAACCGATTCAGGCCCTTGCTCCATGCCGATATTAATACCCAGCAGCTGCAACATTTCAACCGTGAGGCGTTCTCCCGTTGCTAAATACACTTCATTTTCAAGCAAATGTTTTGCTAAGCGAGTGACTAAATTTTGGGCATCGTGGAAGCGTTGGAAAAATTGTTTATTCTTCACCAGCACGCGTTGATAAGTTGCAAGGTAGACGTCATCAGCGCTGCGGGTTAATGACGGTATGCCACCTGTAATATAGGCTTCGCTGACACCTTGAGGGGCGGCGCTTAAATAATGTAATACGCAAAATCCCCCGAAACTTTGGCCAAGAATCGCCCATTTATCGGCGGGGCAAAGTTGGGCACGAATCGTCTCGGCATCACGAATGATATTGTCAGCCCTGAAATGGCTCATATACTCAGCTTGAGCTGCGGGCTCTAAGTGTTGCAGGCTTTGGTAATTAATCGGTGTTGATAAGCCTGTGCCGCGCTGATCGAGTAATAACACCCGATATTCTTTTAATGCGCGGCGGATCCAGCCGCTGTTGCTGGCGGGGCGCATGGCCGCAAATCCGGGACCGCCTTGGAAAAACACGATATAAGGTAGCTTTTTATCTTTGTTTTCTGGGCTACAGAGTTCTCTGGCAAACACTTGGATTTGCTCTGCAATCGGATTTTGATAGTTGAGGGGCAAGGTAAAAGTATGTTTCTTCGCCAGCACTCCGGCGAGAATAATATCGGGTTTCATCAAACAACCTTAATGGCAGAGGATCATGTTATTGTGATTGGCAGATTGTATACCCAAATAACCTGAAGATGCAGCAACCTAGGCTAGTTGAAACTCGTATCTTCAACTACCTTGGGTATAGACCAAATAGTTTATGCAGCAGGCTAGGATTATTTGATTAGCTTTTGGTGAAGATCAATTTTTCCATTTTAAATTTGAGCCATGATGAGTTTCTTAGCGTAATCTATCGCTTATGGATAACACGAGATTGAAGCTATGAAGTATCAGATTATTCCAGTGACACCTTTTCAGCAAAATTGCAGCCTGATCTGGTGTGAAAAAACAAAGCGAGCTGCGGTCGTGGATCCTGGTGGAAACATTGACAGGATCCAAAACGAAGTGACGAAACTTGGACTCGTCCTCGACAAAATTATCCTTACCCATGGGCATATCGATCATGTCGGTGGGGCAAAAGCCTTAGCGCAAGCCACCAATGTACCGATTATTGGCCCGCATATCGCCGATAAATTCTGGATTGAAAACTTACCTAAGCAAAGCCAAAACTTCGGTTTTCCCCATTGCGATGCCTTTGAGCCGGATCAATATCTGCAGGACGGCGATAACGTGCAAGTGGGTGAACAAAGTTTGTCAGTGCTGCATTGCCCAGGGCATACGCCGGGACACATTGCCCTTTTCTCTGCCCAATCTAAGTTGGCGTGGGTGGGGGATATTTTGTTTAGAAGTTCAATCGGTCGCACCGATTTTCCTCAATCAAATCATCAGGATTTAATTCACTCGATCACCGAAAAACTGTGGCCCTTAGGCGTCGAAGTCGAATTTATTCCGGGGCATGGTCCTATATCAACCTTTGGTGAAGAGCGCGAGCATAATCCCTTTGTCGCGGATCAACTTTTACTCTAAGTGTCACGTTATTAAGAACTGTTTGATTTGTGAGCGATAATCACTCGCAAATCAAATGATTATTTCCATTGATTGTCCCACTTTTACCGATGTTTTCTGATTTTCCTTCTAGACTTAAAGCAGTTCTTCCGTCTATTGGGGTAAGTATGAAAACAAAAACCATGATGAGTGTGGTATTTTCGACCATAGTCGCGAGTGCCGTGATTTCTGCAGCACTGAGCTTCAATGTGAAGTCTAAAATCGATCTCTTTAATGATGCCGCCAGCATCCGATATCAGTCCTATCAACTTGCCGATGAATTAAGGCAAGGTTCCGATGACTTAACACGTCTCGCCCGTACCTACGCCGTCACAGGCGATGAAAAATACGAAAAAATGTATATGGATATTTTGGCTATCCGTAATGGTGAGAAACCCAGACCCGAAAAATATCATCAGATTTATTGGGATTTGGTACTGAGTTATGGCGATAAGCCAAAGCCAGACGGCGCGAGAATTGCTATAAAAGAGCAAATGAAGTCCCTCGGTTTTTCCGATGAAGAATTCCGTTACCTCGAACAAGCCCAAAAAAACTCAGATGCGTTAGTCGCCCTCGAAGTGAAAGCCATGAATGCCGTCAAAGGTATCTTTATGGACCCCAACACCCAAACCTACACGATCAAAGGCGAGCCGAACTTAACCATGGCGAGGGAGTTATTACATAGCGACCAATACCATAGAGAAAAAGCCAAGATCATGCAGCCGATTGATGAGTTCTTTACGGCGTTGGATAAACGTACCGATGGTGAAGTTAATGGTCGTCTCGACTCCTTACATGCGGCATTAAACTGGTCTCAGTTCGTGTTATTTATCGTGATTTTAGCGGCCGTTGGTGGTTTCATTATCGTTAAGAGCCGGATTGTGACTCCATTAGTGCAGACCTGTAGTGAGTTGCTCGACATTCAGCGCTCTAAAAATCTTGCGCGGCGGATTTCTGTCACCACTCAGGGAGAGATTGGCGAAATCGTTAATCAAATCAACTTGTTTATCTCTTCCCTTGCCAGCTCCTTATCGACAACGGATGGTATTGCAAAAGAGGTCGCTGATTTAGCGAAGCAAACCAAGGCATCCATTCAAGTTTCGCGTGAAAGCTCAAATCGGGTGGCGAGAGAACTAGATGCCAGCGCCAGTGCGATGGAAGAAATGACCACGACGTTAGTGCATGTGAGTGAGAGTACGTCGAACGCTGAAAGCCGCGCCGCTGAAAATGAAGCGCATGTCACTGTGGGTAAACAGACGGTATCGGAAGCGTTGAAAGCCATGTCGGTATTGGAAACTGAGTTTACCAATACTCAAGACTCTATGTCGCATTTAGTGAACGAAAGTACCCAAGTCAGTAATGTGTTGAGTGTGATTAAGGCGATTGCAGAGCAGACGAATTTGCTGGCACTGAATGCCGCGATTGAAGCCGCAAGGGCCGGTGAGCAAGGGCGAGGCTTCGCTGTGGTGGCCGATGAGGTTCGATCACTAGCCCAGCGAACCCAAGATTCCACTAAAGAAATCGATGATATTGTCGCAAGCCTTCAGAGTCGTACAAATCAAGTGGGTACATCAGTGACTCAAGCCGCGACGCTTATGCAAAAGGCGGGAGTAGAGCTGCAACGTATCGTGGCAGTATTTGAGGACATTCGTCACAGTACGGAAGCGATTCATGGGATCAATACTCAGGTTGCCGCTTCAACTGAGGAACAGTCCTTGGTTTCTAAAGAAATCGCTTCGAGTATGATGGTGATCCGCGATAATTCCCGTGAAGTATCACAGATTATCGAGCAGATAGAATCGACCTCCATTAGCCTAGATAACCAATCTCAGATACTGCGCACTAAGGCGGGGGAATATCAGTTTTAGATGAGATGTGGTTGATTTACGAACGAACGCCACTCAAGACACGGATGTCAATCCTTCCTCTTCGAATCCTCCCCTGAACATATTTTCTGCTTCGACACTTTTTGACATCTATTACTCCTTTCAATACGTACACGCCTTTGCTAACTTGGTTGCCCATGTGTTTAATGCCGAGCGTTTGGCGATGCTGTTTTTATCGACAAATGAAACTCGCATCAAACCTTGATAACAAAATAGACGTCGATAGCTGTGATATTCATCAGCGATCTTAACCAGTGATCGTTTTAGTTTTGACAGTTTTTAGTTTCGACGGTTATTTGTTTCGATAGTGTCGACAGTAAAAAGTGCATTAAGTCTTTTCAAATATCCCTAACCCAATGGAGTCCTTGCGGATGGATCACCAAATCGAAGATTTACTAGAGCATTGGTTACCGCTGGCGGATGACGCTTGGGTGCTTGCGGTGATCACCCAAATTCAAGGCTCGGCCTATCGCAAACCCGGCGCCATGATGTTGTTCCATGAGTTCGGTCAAGGCGTGGGTATGTTAAGTGGCGGCTGCTTAGAAGCCGATCTCCGCCGCCATGCCCAAAAGGCCATGCAGACAAAGCAAGTCACGTGCGTGACCTATGACGCGAGCGATGAGTCCGATGCCAGCTATCGACTCGGCTGTGGCGGCATAGTGCATATCATGTTGATCCCACTCTTAAAAGAGAATCATGATCTTGGTTTGGTTGAGCTAGTACAGGCATTTCGCCACGGTCGGTCAGGTTTTTATCAATTGCCATTAGTCAAAGCGGGGACGGATGCGCGCCAATATCAGGCCGCTTTCTACCCCGAAGCGTTGACACCGTTCCCCGCCAGCGATTTTGTCCGCACAGGTGTCTTCACCCAAGAGGCGGGAGAATCGCTGATTATTCCGCTGAGACCGAGATTCCACCTTGGGATTTTTGGTGGTGGTATCGACGCTAAGCCTATTGCCGCCATGGCCGATACCTTAGGCTGGCAAGTGACAGTTTTTGATGGTCGTACCGCCTATGCCAGAGCGGCGGATTTCCCCCATGCCCATGTAGTGAAACTTACCGCGGGGGAATTAACCGCGAATCATATCGCTCAATTGGATTGTGCTGTGGTGATGAATCATAACTTGGGCTTAGATGCTGCGGCATTGAAGGTCATTCAAGCCCACCCACTCGCCTATGTCGCCTTGCTTGGCCCAGCCCATCGACGGGATAAAGTGCTGGGGATGGCAGGGCTGAGTACTGAATCTTTTTCTGGGGTGTTTTCTGCCCCCGCAGGGCTTGCCCTTGGCGGCGAGTTACCGAGCGCAGTGGCGTTAAGTATTTTGGCCCAATGCCACGGCGTACTCCATGGTGCGACCTTAAAACATCTCGATGAGATAATGCGTTGATGACATTGCCGCCAGTGCAAAAGCCCACTGCGCTAACGTCGACACTGCCCGGTTCGAGACAGCCCAGTTTGGCAGTGCCAAAGTTGGCAGCGCAGGCGCCACGTTCATCCAAGCGGTTGTTGATCGTGGTACTTGCAGCGGGTGAAAGTAAGCGCTTTGAGGGGGTTAAGTTAGCGCAGCTTGTACCATTACTTAGCGCTACAGAAACTCGCGAACAAGCCATCATTTGCACCCATATTGAGCGTTTACAACAGCTTCATTGCCAAGATTTAGATTTGGATCACCAAGACACACATTCGCCACAATATGCGCCTTTGTTAGTCATACTCGGTGCTCATCAGCACGTATTACAGCCATTATTAGCCGAACTTCATTCCCGCCACTCCTTTGATGTTTTAATTAATCCACAGTGGCACACGGGTTTGGCCTCCTCTGTGAGTTTGGCGGCAAGTTATGCTAAGGAGCAAGGCTTTGATGCCATGCTGCTGACACTCGCTGACCAAGTGGCCTTGAGCGGCGATGATTATCGCCAACTGATTTTGACATGGCATGAAACGGGTAAAGACGTTGCCGCCCATTATTTGGATGATTTAGGTGTACCTGCTATTTTTAATGCCTCTACATTGCCTTTGTTCACCCACTTGAGTGGTGATCGCGGGGCGAAATCTATTTTAAAACAACAAGCACAGCAGGGAGCGTTAGTCGCTATAACACTACCCCGCGCCGCAATTGATATTGATACCCAAGCCGATCTTGCGTCGTGGTTGGCACTTAAGGAGTGAGTTATGGCAGAAGTTTTATCAACCAAAGCAGTTGTCAAGGAAGCGAATACCGCCGCTTCCACCCAAACACTTTCCGCTCAGACACTGACCATCAACGGTAAATCATTTACCTTAGATGTCGATCCTAAAATGCCAATCCTGTGGGCACTACGGGATATTCTAGGGCTCACGGGCACTAAATATGGCTGCGGTGCAGGGCTATGCGGTGCTTGTACTGTGCATTTAGACGGCCAACCCGTACGCGCTTGCTTAACCAGTTTAGGGCAGGCACAGGGAAAACGACTGACAACAATTGAAGGGCTGGATAATCAAAAGCTTAAAAATGCTTGGGCCGAACATAACGTGCCCCAGTGTGGCTATTGTCAGGCGGGCCAACTGATGTCGGCTGCGGCGTTAGTTGCGCAGCATCCGAAACCTTCTGAAGAACAAATCAACTCTGCCATGTCAGGCAATATCTGCCGCTGCGGCACCTACCCGCGGATTAAAGCAGCACTGCAACACTATGCCAAACAGGAGGGCTAATATGAGTACTTTTACTGCCGTAGAAAATATCAGCCGCCGCGATGTGTTAAAACTGTTTGGCGCAGTGGGTGGCGGATTAGCATTAGGGGCGAGTGGATTAACTTGGAGCCCTATGGCGCTGGCGCAGGATAAAGAAGCGCGGCTGAATCTGTTTATTGCCATTGGTGAAGACGATAAAGTGTACCTCACTTGCCATCGCTCCGAGATGGGACAAGGGATCAGAACCGGCATTCTGCAAGTATTAGCCGAAGAGTTAGAAGCGGATTGGGATAAAATCGTCCCCATTCAAGGCTTAGCCGATACACGTTATGCCAGCCAAAACACTGACGGTAGCCGCAGTATTCGCGAAAATTACGACCGCATGCGTCAGATGGGGGCGATGGCAAGAACCATGCTAGAGCAAGCCGCCGCTGCGCGCTGGAAAGTCCCCGTGAGCGAGGTGCATACCGCCGACCATAAAGTCTTGCATGCTAAATCGGGCCGCTCGACCAAGTTCGGCGAGTTAGCGTTAGCCGCATCAAAGCAGCCAGTCCCCGCCGTTGAGTCGTTAACCTTTAAAGAGGTTAAAGATTTCAAGCAGATTGGCGCATCACGCCAAATCGTTGATATGGATGCCATGTTAAGCGGCAGCGCGATTTATGGTTACGATATTAAACTCGACGGTATGCTCTACGCCAGCATCATGCGCCCGCCCGTGCTTGGGAGCGATGTGGCAAGCTTGGACGATACTGCGGCGCGCAAGTTGGCCGGTGTATTAGATGTGTATCGTTTGCCCGCCGCTAAGGGCGCACCCGCGTTTCAGGCTTTGGGCGGCGTTGCTGTTATCGCCACAAACACTTGGAGTGCCCTCGAAGGCCGCAAAGCCTTAAAAGTCACTTGGACTCAGGCCGACAACAGTCAGCATGATTCAAGTCTTTATTTAAAGGAGCTTGTCGAGCGGGTACAGCAAAGCGGTAACGTTGTGCGCCAAGCTGGTGATGAAATCAAAAACTGGCCCGAGGCGAATACGTTAAAGGCGGTTTATACCGTGCCTTATTTAATTCATTCTTCTATCGAGCCGCCCGTTGCCACCGCCCATGTCACTGAAAAGGGCTGTGAAATCTGGGCATCGACCCAAACGCCGCAAAGCACACAGCAAAATGTGGCCGCTGCGCTGGGTATGGAAGAAGATGCGATTAAAGTGAATGTCACCCTATTGGGTGGTGGTTTTGGGCGTAAATCTAAACCTGATTTTAGCGTTGAAGCCGCGCTGTTATCTAAGCAATTCAAGCGTCCAATTAAAGTGAGTTGGAGCCGCGAGGATGAAATCCAAAACGGTTACTACCATGCTATCAGCGCCCAGTCCTATCAGGCGCTGTTCGATGCCAATAACAAACCGACCGCGCTTTTAGCCCGTACGGGATTCCCATCTATTAGCTCAACCTTTGCTGAAGGGGTGGAATATCCCTCTGGCGGTGAGTTGGATTTAGGCTTTGTGGATGTGCCCTTTGCTTTGCCGAATTTAAGATACGAAGCGGTAAAAGCGCAGGCGCATAGCCGTATTGGTTGGATGCGCTCTGTGTGTAACATTCAGCACGGTTTTAGTGTCGGCAGTTTTGTCGATGAAATGGCTCATCGTTCTCAGGTTTCTTGCCCTGCAATGTGGCGTAGCCTGTTAGGTGAAGCAAGGCGTGAGACCTTTACCGACCAACAGTTTAAATATGGCAACTATGGCGAAGATCTTGATCGTCATCCCGTGGACGTGAGCCGCTATTTTGGGGTAATCGACGCGGTCGAAAAAGCCCAAGCTAAGGCGCCTAAGGCGGGTAAAAATCAGGGCTGGGGGTTTGCCGTACACCGCAGTTTTGTCAGTTATGTCGCCGTGGCCATGCTGGTGGAAGTGAGTGAGGATAAACAGCTTAAAGTGCTGAATGCCATCGCTGCTATCGATGCGGGCACGATAGTCAATCCAGATAGGGTAAAAGCCCAGACTGAAGGCGCGATTGTATTTGGCCTGAGTTTAGCCTTGATGGGGGAAATCACTTACAAAGAGGGCAAAGTACAGCAATCGAATTTCCACGATTATCCTTTGCTGCGACTTCCTCAAACCCCCGATATTGAGATCATCATTATTGAGTCCGATGCTGCGCCTGCGGGCGTGGGTGAGCCAGGTGTTCCGCCCGTTGCCCCAAGTTTAACCAATGCGATTTTTGCGGCGACGGGGCAGAGGATCCGCGATCTTCCCGTGAACAAACTATTGCGAGTGTAAGTGACGGCAAGAGAGTTAACTGAACGCCGTTTGAACAAAAAAGCGCCTAATAAGCGCTTTTTTCGTTTTTTTACCACAAAAAATTTGCTTGTTAGCGATTTTACGGGCATTAATGCCGAAAATTAGCAATAGATCAGGTTTTTGTTACCAGAATAGAGGTAATTTAACTAACAGATAAACTTCCGTGAATAGAATTATAAAGGGGTCATCCATGGAAAATCGTTGGCAAGTCGCTATTTCTGCCGGCCTATTGGCGGCTATTTGGTGTGGCGTCGCAGATGCCTTTCATCTGGTCACTTGGATTGGCTTTTTAGGTTGTAGCACTTTTTTTGCTCAACCCAAGGCTGGTTTTCAAGGCGTGATGATGGCGTGGTGCACGAATCTGTCCGGTGTGTTTTGGGCTTGGCTCATTATCTCGGGTAGCAGCTTTTTTATTTCGCCCGTATTTGGGTATATTTTTACCGGCATAGCCACTTCGGCCATGTGTTTACAGGCTAGTTATCAAAAGCTTAGCTTTATTCCCGGCGCATTTATTGGCTGTTGCACTACCTTTGCCATGGCGGGTGATGTGGCCAATGTCGTGCCGTCGTTGATCATTGGTGGCTTATTAGGTTTTAGCATGAGCCTGTTAACGGGGCAGTTGGTTAGCTTGACACAAAAGTGGTCTGCCGCCACGCGTAGTCAAGTGGCTAGCGCGGATTAGCATAATACCTGCTCAGATCTTATTACTGACATAGCTGTCGAAGCGATCTGGGCTATAATGCTGATTTAGTGCCAAATAGCATTTTGTTCTTAGGAATTATCAAGATGAAACAAATCCAGTTTCGCACCATTGATGCCATATTGATCAAGTTCAGTCTCAACGGAAAGTTTTGGGTAGTGTGTTCTATGGTGGCGTTGATCACGGCCGCCGTGGCACTCGTCAACTATCAACATACTCACCGAAACGTCGAGCAAGCTTCTATTGCCCGCGTTCAAGCGAGCGTCGATACCTTAGCGCAAGTTGCCACGGCGCAAAAGCTAGAAGCTGATGCCTTATCACAATTTGCCAGTCAATACGGTTTAACTGTGACCTCAAGGCAAAGTGAAGCGCAGCGTCAAGGGGATAAAGTGACGGCCAGCGCCAGCGTGTCAGGCATGCAAGCCTTACAACTGACGCAGAATGTCCATGAGTGGGAAGTCGATGCGCGCAGCGATGCTAACTTTATGTTCTGGTTAGCATTAGTGGGCTTGTTGCCCTTATTCCAACTGAGCTACTGGATTTCAACCTCACTCGGCGGTGGCTTGTGGGATATGTACTTAGCCATCAAACGCTTAGCTGATGGTGATTTGAGCTTTAGATTAAACTTCTTTGGCACTGACGATTTCAGTTTGATTGCCCGCGAAATTGACCGCTGCGCCGATAACATGAGTGAAATGGTGTCGGCCATTGGTAAAAATGCACAAACCTTGTCATTAGCATCCGATGAATTTAATCAACAGGCGGCCACCAGTGATGAGCTGATTGGTTTCCAACATCAATTCCTCGATTCCGTTGCTGTGGCGATGGCGCAAATGACTTCAGCGATTGAAGAAGTTTCTATCAACGCGAGCAACACTTCGCTGCAGACTAAAGAAAACTCAACCCAAATGTCGGCCAGTCGTGGGCGCATTAGCCACACAGTGGACAGTATTGGCTTACTTTCAACTAAGATTGGCGCAGCGTTTTCATCGGTTGAACAATTGTCTAAGGATGCGGCGAGTATCGATGCCGTGGTTACGACGATTAACAGTATTTCGCAGCAAACCAATTTGTTAGCCTTAAATGCGGCCATTGAAGCGGCCCGTGCCGGTGAGCAAGGTCGTGGCTTTGCCGTGGTGGCAGACGAAGTACGTACCTTAGCGGGTCGAACTCAACAGGCCACGGTAGAAATTCAGTCTATGATTGAAGGCTTACAGTCTGGCACGAGTCGTTTATCTAGCATTACCATGGAGATAGTCGATCAGGCCGATGAAGGCCGCAGCGCGATTATCGCCGTCGGTGACGATGTTCAAGGCATGGCGCAATCGGTGAATGCGGTATTTGATATGAGCAGCCAAATTGCCGCCTCGGCGGAAGAGCAGAGTGTCGCCGCGCGCGACATTGCCGGACAATTGAATGAAATCCGCCATCAGTCGGAAACCATCAAACAAACGGCCCAGCGCAGTGTGACCTTAGCCAATGATCTGCACCATGCTTCGGTCGAGTTAGATGGCATTTTAAAGCAGTATCGCACTAGCTAGTTTCACCTTTAATGTGAGTCGTCTGCATGGGCTGTTGAGTAATAATGCCCGATGCTGAGCCTCATATTAAGTATTAACGTATCATCCGACAATGGCGGAAATCGTAGTTTTCCGCCATTTCATTATCGAAATACCTCAAAGCAGATAACTGAGTTGCTTAGCATTAATTGTCACCATTTCCCCAATATCACGACCTCCTTTTATTACTAAAAGGTCCCTATTTTAGAGGGGCACTGGTGCAACAATGCCAATCTTAACTAACTCCCTCGCTGCTCGTTCAGCTAAAAAGCTGTTGCCCCAAAGTAAGATAAGTTTGTCGTCAGGTGTGCTGGATGAATTGTCATTGTTTCCCTGTGACACGCCATAAACTCATCCATGAGGGCTCGACGACGGCATCCATGCCGCCAACGGTCACAGTTGCAACAATGCCAATCTTAACGACTATTGAACTGTTCATCCGGCTAAAAGCTATTGCCCCAAAGTAAGACAGTTGAGCTACGCACATTACGCATTAATTGACATTGCTTCCCCAGTGACACGCCATTAACTCGTCCCTGAGGGCTCTACTAAAACCTCCATGTTTTAGAAGGTCACTGGTGCAACAATGCCAATCCTCACTACCCCTCTAGCTATTCGTTCAGCTAAAAAGCTATTGATCCATTTCTTCATAGAGCTGATACTCTTCACTAAACAAGCATGTTCATATTGACCAACATTTTCTAATGTCAGAAACTGACATATAGCCAGTTTCTTTGAAGGTTAATATGGACAGTAATATCAAGGTTATCTACAAAATCTCATACCCAAACGGCAAGATTTACATCGGGAAGGATCTCACAAACAGTATCAACTATTGGGGAAGTGCTAAAAGCGATTTGATTGCTGAGGATTTCAGCTTTGAAGAAAGGATGAGTATGACTATTCTTCGCGAAATCATTTTCTTCTCAGACAGTGCTGATGAGGTCAATAAGAAAGAGGCTGAGCTTATTCGCCAGTATGACTCTAACAACCCTGATATTGGGTACAATCGTTGGCCTAGGTACAAACGATAGACGCCCTTATATTTTTTCGGTAGTCCGTTACCAAGCCCTTAAAATTATTTATCAAACAAATAGCCTTTAGTGTTGCGAGTTAATGAAAATAAAATTGTATAAGTACACACCTCATATTGAGAGTTTTTTAAATACCCCCATGTTGAGGGCAACCAGAACGAAAGATTTGAATGATCCTTTCGAATTGAAGCCAAATCAAGAGCTGGTTGAATCAATCGTCACCAATGGAGCTCAATCTGAAACTGCATTGAGTTTGCTTGGCGGCAGACAAGGTTTTGCAGAATTTAAGCTGTCTTATAACAAAGGAGTTGTTGCACTGAGTGAATGTCATGACAACTTACTTATGTGGTCACATTATGCAGATGAGCATAGAGGTGGGGTTATTGAGTTAACATTTGATTTAGAGAATGAAAGTCATTCAAGAACTCTTGTCCAGCGTGGTTTGTTTCAAAATCTTGCAGATAATAACTATCAATATGGTTTGGTCAGATACCGAAAAAATCGAAGTATAGATCTGTCTATGATTAGTGGACGTCGTTATGAGTTGTGGCAGCAGATAGTTGATCAGCTTGGTTTTATAAAGTCCAAGGACTGGATGTACGAAGAAGAACACCGATTTTTAATCGACATGAATTACTGCAATAAAACATACGTTCCAGATAACGAATACTCTAGAGAAAGAATGACGTTATTTGACGTATCTGTCGAATCTGTTTCTGTTGGAGATAAGAATTATATTGTTGTACCGCCAGAGCATATTCTTAGTAAAGCTGCCAAACACAAGGAATGTGAGCCGCACTTCGAAATGTTATTTCTTAATGGTTTTACTACTCGTACGGAATATTTGCAGTTTGTGGACATTAAACCAGATTGCGTTACAGGGCTATATCTAGGCGCTAAGATGAGAAATGAACAAGTTGAGTCAATTTTGAGTGACACCGATCGATTGTCTAAATTTCAAAATTTGAAAGAAGATATTTATCAAGCGGAAATTCATAGCCTTAACTTTGATTTAGAATTCAAACCTCTGACAGTTACATAGGAGATGCAAGTATAGGTGTAGTGGTTGAGTAAAGTTGACCACTCGATTGATGTTTGCGATACTTAAATTAATCCATGGAATGCTAAATTAGCACACCTCCTAAAACAGAAATGTCCAAAAACGTGCCGCGTATTTCTTTAAAACTCACAGGCCACACCGATGCTAAACAGGTGAGCCATGGGGATTTGCGAGACGACCGTCCGCCCCATGGACGGGGCGGTCGAGCATCCAGGGAGGGACTTGCTGCGTGTCGGTGAGCGAGCACCATGGCAAGCCTGTGTTAGTGGATATCAGCCAACGAATATGCGGGGTCAGTGTAAATTAATATGATTACCATAACTTTGCTAATGCTATTACTCACCTTTATGCATTAAATCTAGTGTACTTTTGCCCTAAAGCTTGCTACGTATTTCTTTAAAAAAACAGGCTTCGCCGATGCTAAACAGGTGAGTCTTGGTGATTTGCGAGACGACCGTCCGCCTCATGGCCGCTCTTTGGCGTCCATGCCATCGCGGCATTTGTGAATCCTTTCACATCAGATGGGGCGGTCGAGCATCCACGGATGGACTTGCTGCGCGTCGATGAGTGAATGCCATGGCTCACGATTAATCTGTGGCTGAAGCTAAGCTCACAACTTTTCTGCGATGTATGCTGTTCATTTTTAACTTACTTGTGCCAATCTCATTCTGCTTAAGTCACTCTCAAACAAAAACATCGGCCTAAGCCGATGTTTTATATCTACTAAGATGGTCGAACGTTAGCTGATTAAGCCTCTTTGAACGTGCTCCAAATGGGCGCGTGATCTGAGGGTTTATCTATGCCGCGAAGATCGTAATCGACATCGGATTCGACTAAACGTGCTGCCAGTGAAGGTGTTGCTAAAATCACATCAATACGCAGGCCGCGGTTGTCATCGAAACCTTTGCTGCGGTAATCGAACCAAGAATAACGTTCGATGCGCTCTGGGTGTAATTGACGGAAAGTGTCGACTAAACCCCAGTCTTGCAAGGTTTTCAACCACTCACGTTCTTCCGGTTGGAAGCTACATTTGCCGGTTTTCAGCCAACGCTTACGATTGACTTCACCTATGCCTATGTCTAAATCGGTCGGTGAAATATTGATGTCACCTATGATGGCGATATCTTCATCATTGCTGTGGTTTGTCTGCAAGTAGTGCATTAAATCCTGATAAAACTTACGTTTAGCAGGATATTTTGTTGGGTGGTCTATGCTTTCGCCCTGGGGGAAATAGCCGTTGAATACGGTTAATGGACGACCATTCGCTTGGGCAAATGTGCCGATAATCATCCGGCGCTGGGCATCCTCGTCATCGGTTGGAAAACCTTTTTGCAGCTTTTCTGGCGCGACTTTAGACAACATAGCAACGCCATAGTGGGCCTTGCCGCCGTGGTAATGCACTTGATATCCCATGGCTTCGACGTCGGCTAATGGAAACGCTTCGTCGTGCACTTTGGTTTCTTGCAGGCCGATAATGTCGGGCTGGTGGCTGTCAATCAAGGCTTGTAATTGATGCAAGCGCGCGCGCAGACCATTGATGTTAAAGGACACTATTTTCATTAGGGCAGGACTCGTTTGAAAGGTTTAACGACCACGCTTTTATACACGCCCGCTTCGATATAAGGATCGGCATCGGCCCAGTGTTTTGCTGCCACTAAGGATTCAAAATCGGCGACAACCAGTGAACCACTAAAGCCAGCATCACCTGGGTTTTCGCTGTCAATGGCTGGATGTGGGCCAGCGATCAGTAAACGACCTTCATCGGCGAGGGCTTGCAGCCGAGCTAAATGGGCAGGGCGAGCGGCTAAACGTTTTTCTAAACTGTTCTCAAAATCTTGAGCTGAAATCATATACCACATTATTTGAGTTCCTTGCGTTGATCTTCGGGAAGGTGTTTATAAAGATAAAATACGGTCAGGACAGTATTAATTAAGGTTAAAGCGGTTAAACCAAACACTTTAAAATTGACCCAAGTTTCTAATGGCAAACTAAATGCGACATAGATATTGACTAGGCCGCAGCTGGCGAAGAAGACGACCCAATACCAAGTTACGCGGGCCCAAATCTTGTCTTCTACTTGCATTTCTTTGCCTAACATCGACTTTAATATCGATTTATTGAGCAATTGGCTGACACCTAAGGCGATGGCAAACAAGCTGTAGATGATGGTCACTTTCCACTTAATAAAAGAATCATCGTGGAACACTAAAGTGAGTGTGCCAAACACTGTCACCATAGCAAAGGTGATTAAGTGCATCTTTTCAAGTTTCTTATATAGCGCATAGGTCACGATTAATTGAAGCGCTGTGGCTGCGATCAATGCGCCGCTGGCGATATAAATATCGAAAAATTTATAGACAGCAAAAAAGATGACGAGGGGCAGGAAATCAAGCAGTTGTTTCATAATTAATCGTGTTAAAGAGACATGGGCTTGAGTGTAGCATGTGCAACATAAGGGCAAAAGCATCATGGGCCTAGGATTGCGATCTTGCCCATTAAACCGATTTAATCTTATAAGCTCGCCTCACGTTGGCTTGGCGGCGTTGACGTTAACCTTTGCACGACTTAACAGCGGGCAATCGTGGCATTGGCCAGTGTTGGCGAGTTGATACCTTAAGCAGCAAGTACGGCGAATGCAGTGGATTTTGGGACTCGTTGAGCTCGATGCTGTGCTCGTTACTATTCTCGCAACAGTGTTCGGTGTTGCGCTGTTTTGCTCTGGTTCGATGAGTAAGTTAATGCTGTTATACAGCGGATTTGTACTGCCATCTAAAAAGGTCCTGCGGCGAAACAGGGCTTGTTTCAATTGCTGGCTGTGCGGCTCAGAGAGTCCCAACTCCCCAAGATACCAGTGGATCAGATAGCCTAAGTGGCTCCAATATAACTTGGCGGGTACAGGGCTTAAAGTGAGCAGGCGCTCAACACTCGGCTGCAGTAAGTTTAAGATAAAACCTTGTAGGACAAGTTCTTTATCAACTGGCGGCTTATATGGGCTTAATGGCGAGTGTACCTCAGTGTCTATCTTGATACTTGGCTTAGTGTTGGTTTGGCAAAGTGGCTCGATGCCGTGATGTTTTTTAAAGGTCAAAGCGGTAATTGGCTGGTGTTTTGCGATGTTAAATTCAAATTTGGCCACTCGGCCACTGGCATGTAGCTGCATAAACACGGACCGTGGCTGCCAGTGAACAGACTCGAATGCGGCTTTTGGGGCATTGAAAATCCATTCCATCATAGGCGGGACTAAGAGGCCGAAATACCATTGGCCCCAAAGTGAATGCAGTGCTTTGCGAGTGTCTTTTCTACTGGGCCCAGCGTTTTTACTGACCAAAGCGCTTTTACTGGCGAAAGCGGGCGTTTGGCTGGTTGCAGCTGTTTTATCCGTCTCGGTTTCGTTTTCGGTTTTAGTTTCAGTCTGACTTTCGGCGCTAGGGTGCGCTATAGCAAAACGTGCGAGCAGTGTTTGATAGGTATCCGCACAGCTCCATTCATCGAAACTGAGTCCCGTGGGTGAGGTCGTTGCGCTAAGGTGCTCGCCATAAAAGGGCGCCCGCTCATGTAACAGCTGATTGAGTGTCAAAATGGTGTGATTCAAACCGTCTTGGCTGAGCGAGGTATCGCGCAATAGTTGCAGTCTGGTGTCTCCTCGTTGGCTTGCCATAGTGACTCCTTAATGGCTGTGATTGATTGCCGCTATTATTGATAAGTCCGATAGATGAGGACCTTGTGAGCCCAAGATTTGGGCTCACAAGGGTTTTAGAACTATCTCAATAAAAGTCTGACTTAGAAGCGATAGTCCAAGGTTAAGCTGGCACTGCGCGGCGTACCGTATTGGAATTGGCTGTATTGACCGACTTGGCTGTAGTAGGTTTTATCTAAGGCGTTGTGCAGGTTGGCGCTAAGCTTAAGTTGCTCGGTGAAGGCGTAACTTGCCATCAGACTCGCCAGTGCATAGGAGCCTTGCTCGACTTCGACTCTAATCGTGTCTATACCATTGCCTACAGGTTTATCGGCATCTTGGTAGACGCGGCTCTGCCAGTTAACCCCTGCACCAATTTGCAATTTATGCCAATCACCACCAAAGGTATAAGTGGTGAAGAGTTTTAACTGCTGACGTGGTGATGTGGTATTGATGCGTTTGCCCTTAGGATCTTCGGTGGTGAACTGGGTGTAGCCTAAGTAAACATTCCAGTCATCAGTGATTTTACCTGTTGATTCAAATTCGAATCCCTGTGTTTTTGTACCGTTTACGCCTTCATACACTTGCGTTGTGGTTCCTGGGATCACATCGCCAGTGCTGATTCCAAGATTGTCTTGCCTGATCTCAAACACCGATAGCGACATATCTAAAGCCTCATCGAACAGGCTCGCCTTAATCCCACCTTCGTAGTTTTTCCCTTTGACCGGATCTAGATAGCTTTTATCGATTCTTTGTTTAGTTTGCGGCGCAAAAATGTCGGTATAGCTGGCATAAAGCGAATATTGCTCGGTCAGAGCGTATGTGAGGCCTAAGTAAGTGGTGAGTTCGTTGCTGATGTTGAAATTGTATAGGCTTTTAAAGTTATCTTGGTCGGTTTCCCACTCATTGAGGCGTAATCCGACGAGGACTGCTAAGGCGTCGCTGAGATTAAGCTGCGTCGCCACATAGGCTGCACTCTGTTTGGTTTCGCCAGATGAGCCAGTGTCTGAGGTATCTTGCCATTGAGGTTTAGGGTACTGGAAGTTCGGATCGCGAAAATCTCCCAGTGGTGGCGCCTTTACTGTGGGATTATAGTAGGGATTGGCGAACTCTTGGCGTTGGCCATTCCAGCCAAACATCAATTGATGTTCCTGACCAAAGAGCTGGAATTGTCCTTCGGCGCGTAAATCCACATTGTGTTGGGTGCGACTGCCGTCTACATAGGCGATAGAGCCTGCTGTTGCGCCGATATTGGTTACAGGATCGGGATAACCCATGGCCCATAGCACATCGAACTCAAGTGAGTTGTCGCCATAGGTGTAAGTCCCTTTTAGGTTCCAGCCATTATCAAATCTGTGTTCGAGACTTGCAAAGGTGTTGAGGCCTTGGGTATGCGCCGAGCCCCAATCGGGCGCCGTTGAAGTGGCGCGATCATAGTTAGTGCGGCTGCCGTCACTGTAAAATAGCGGTAAACCGCCCGACATAGTACCGCTCGGTGTGGCATCTTGGTAATCAACCCCTAAGGTGAACAAGGTGCTATCGCCAATATCGGTTTCGACTATGCCGTATAAGGTGGTGCGCTGTTGCTCGTATCTGTCTTGGAACGAATCCTTATCCTGATAGGCGGCCACTACGCGACCGCGCACCGACCCTGAATCATTTAAGCCGCTGGAAAGATCGACCATACCGCGCACATTATTCCATGAGCCCACACTTACCGATGTGCTGCCCATAAACTCTTGAGTTGGGCGTTTACGGATAAGGTTAATCGCCGCAGAGGGATTACCGGCTCCCGTCATGAGTCCCGTCGCGCCGCGTACCACTTCAACTCGTTCATAGATGGCGGTGTCGATAAGGTTATCGCCATAGTTGAAGCGGGTGTCGTAGGTGGTGGGTACGCCATCGTACAGTATACTGGTCACGGCAATGCCGCGGGCACTAATGCTGTATCTATCGTTATCCATAGGGCGAGCATTAATCCCGGCAACGCTGGTCATGGCATCAATCACGCTATTAAGCTGTTGATCGTTCATCATTTGGCGGGTGATAGACGTGACCGACTGCGGCGTTTCTAAATAGGATAAATCGAGCCCTGTCGCTGTGTTCATCGCTTGGGTTTTATAGCGATTGTCGTGTAAATCCTTAGCGCCAATGACATTGATGATTTCAATCTCTTTTTGGTGCTTCTTGGTTTTACCATCCGCATCCACAGTGTCTGCTACGGCATGGGGCACACTGGCTAACATGGCTGAGCACAGCAATAGCTTTGGGTTAACGATGGCTTGTCTGCAGACGAGTGCGATGCTGGAGAGAGGGAAAGTCTTCATAATGGTGATCTTTAATTCCATTTAGGTTGGGGTTAAATAAAGCGGGCCAACAAGTGGCCCACACAAACGTTTCGTCAAGTTTCAGAAAGTGTCGGGTCTATGCGTTTTGTTGCGCGTTAACGTGTTTTCGACTCAGCGCTGCCAAGTTTGGGGCGCTTAAAGGCATGGCTTTGCCTAAAGGCCGCCAAGGGATTGTCGATACCGCCAGCGAAGCGTAGGTTTTTCTCCCTGTCGGCGAGATCTATCATTTGTTGGTTGTTATTCAATTGGATACGATTGAGGCAGGTGCGTACAAAGCTGTCCTTAAACAGATCGTATTGGGCAAACTTGGCGGCCAAATGTGGATGTTGAGCTTGGTAGTCACGTACATTGTCCGCCACTAATTCCCAGAATTGGCTTTCACTGACGCTGGTTTGCTCATCGAGCAGCGGTGCTAAATAGCGGAAAATACAGTCAAAAATATCCAGTAAGATGTAGTTAAGCTTCATCTCTTCTTCAAGGCTTACCGCAAGGCGTTTTACATCATCAGGCAGCGGCGAGGTGCCATTGAGTACCGCGACTTCTTCGCCTATGTCTTTCATTAAAATCTTGACTGGCACATATTCATCCAGCACTAAGATCAGGTTTTCACCATGGGGCATAAAGACCAGATCGTAGGCAAAAAACGCATGCAATAAGGGCGATAAATACAAGTTGAGGTAACGGTTCAGCCAGTCTTTTGCTGGCAAGCCTGAGGCCGTTATCAAGGCCGAAATCAGCGCTTTATCTTCATGATCCGTGTGCAACAGGGCGGCCATGGTCATCAGATTTTGCTTAGGCGCAATGTGCGGCAGTGGGCTTTCGCGCCATAGGGCAGAGAGCATTTTTTTGTAGGCGCTATCTTGGGTGAGTGCCTGCTCGTAATAATGGTGGTGATAACCTATGGCGGCAATTTCTTTAAGGATCACAAACCCTTGCTGAGTAAAGTAAGGGTCGCTCTCTACCAAGTTCGCCACCCACGCATTGATTTGCGGTGTGCAGCTCATGTATAGGGGCGACAGGCCGCGCATAAAGCCCATGTTTAAGATGGAAAGCGCGGTTTTGACATAGCACTTTTGTGGCGATGAAAGATTGAAGAAAGTGCGTATCGATTGCTGTACTTGGTACTGTTCGCTGCCTTCGCCAAGATAAACCAGATCGCCACGGGCGATGTCGCCGGCAAAGACGCGGGCGATTTTTTCGCGCCACTGCCAAGGATGCACAGGCATAAAGTAGAAGTCCTGCGGATCATGCTGCTGGGTTTTAAGACGTTGTTGGAAGTCAGTGAACTGCTGGCCAAGCTCCTCCTTGAGTAACGCGTCGTGACTCAAGTTTTCGAGGGCGGCAAACGTGGTTTTGCTCTTGCGCACGCCAAGCCAGACTAATTGCATCTGCATCGCGCTTTCTGGGGCAAATTGACGGTAATCCTGCATATCAAAGCCAATCCGTCCGTTATTGGCAATAAACACCGGATGGCCTTCAGTCATACCCGCTTCTATGCTCTGATAATCGGCTCGCGCCAGCGTGGCGGCGGGGATCGCCTGATGCGCTAACTTGTATGCCTTGCTGTAGAGGGTGCTAGTGATTTCCTCTAAATACGTGGGCAGTAAGGTTTCACTGATCCCTAAGTCATTTTTAAGGGAAATGATCAGCGACATCGCATCGAGGGCTTGCTCTTGACCTGCGAGTGAAACGCGGATGGAATCGGCATCGATAGCAAGATGATCGAGCTGATAGTGCCGCGCACTAAAATAGTAAGTGCTGTCTTTGAGCCTGAGTTCATAGTGGTTCAGCCCCGCTTTTTGCCCGTATAGGGTCGGCGTGATGATTTTCTCGTGGGTAAATTCGCAGAGAATTTTCTTCACTAAATGCCGATTAGCCGCTTGCCAATAGGCGGGGGTCAAGTGCTCCGGCATAGAAGTTGAGGTTGTCGACAGCGAAGGGGTGAGTTGAGTCGCCGCTGCGTGAGTTTGATGATCCTGCGTTGGCAATGGATCCATTAGTAAGGCTTTTGTGGGTAAGTTCATCTAGTTCACCTAAAGAGTCGATAATGTCATGGGAGAGGTTACGGGCGCCGCGAGCGAGCTTGGCAGCGCTGAAGTTGTCTGGACTAAGCCCGTCGAAGAGGGTGTGCTCGATGCCAGCTGGCGTTCGGCCGCAGTGCAAAATCCGAGGTAAGCTGCTTTAGTGCTTAATTGAATCGCTTTTTCATAGCGAATGCCCACTCGGCTATTTAAGCGATGAATTTTGCTATTGAGTTGATCGGGTTCAACCACTAGGCGGTTAAAGGCTAATTTTTCAAGCACGAGCTGCGCTATCGCATCCATCACTTTGAAAGATAAGCCGTTGATTGGGCTGCCATCGGGCGGCGCGATAATCAGGTGCATACCGCAATCCCCCGGCGCAACAGGATAGTGGTGACCGATTTCATCGTGGGCGGGATCGTAGAGCTCCACCATAAAGAGTGATTTGCCCTGCCACTCACCCATCAAGGCAAACTTGTGCTTCGTGGCTGCCATAAGGTTCTCTATGGCGGCGAGATTCAAGCCCTGCATGCCCCAAAACTGCGCGTACTCTTGGTTAAACCAAGACTGCAGTGTTGGCAAGTCTTGCTTGAGATCTAACGCTCTGAACTGGAAATCATTGATGCTTGTAATAGCTGATAGCTGCGTTAAACAATGGCTGCTAAATTGACTCGTCATTATTGCGCCTCCTTGTTTGGCGCCATCAAGACCGACATATTGGTTCCCGCGCCTGCGCTCATACTCGAAGTCGGCGTTTGGGGTGGATAGAGATGCGGCGATGCATCAGCAATATTCGTGTGCGGAGACGTCTTAGGGAAATGTTTAGGTTTAAGATTCAGTGTGTTAATCGCATTGGCGCCGCAGGGCTGATGATTGGCAAGTTTGGCCGGATCGAAGGTTTGAAAGGCGATGTGTTCTTCAATGTGGTAGGGCGCATAGCCGAGCACGGCCTTTAATATGATGCCGTTACGATAACAGCCCATGCCAAGATCCGGTGAGCTTACGCCGTGGGTATGCAACCCCACATTTTGGACAAAAATATCCCCGCGAATATCTATGCTGTAGTCGCGTTGTACTGCAAGTTGTCCCGCATCATCGAACTCGATCTGTTGCTTTATATCTTTGATAAATTGAGGTAAACGGTAGTGATAGCCAGTGCCTAATACCACAGCGCCCGTGGTTTGGCTCAAAGGGGTATCTTGTTCTTGATGCTGGAAATGTAATTTGAGTGCATCTGGGTCAGTTTGAATACAGGTTAACGCCACATTGGTCATCAATTGGCACTGGAAATCCGCAATCAAGCGCTTTTGATATAACAAGTCATAGATGTCGTTGATAAGCTCTGCATTAATGCCCTTGTAGAGCGATTTTTGACTGGCGATCAAAGCACAGCGTTTTTCCGGTGCTAATTCGTGGAAGTAATCGACATAATCTGGCGAGGTCATCTCCAACGTCAGCTTAGTGTATTCCAAGGGATAGAAACGTGCTGAGCGCGTCATCCAATTCAGTTGATAGCCATAGGTATCAATGTCTTGCAGTAGATCGTAAAATACTTCCGCTGCACTTTGGCCACTGCCAATGACAGTGATGGCACTCTGACTCTGCAGGTAGGTTTTTTGCTGCATATAGCTAGCTGTATGCATGACCCGCGCATCTTGAATGGGGCAATCCTTTGGCAGATAAGGCTCTGTTCCTGTGCCTAACACTAGCTTTCGGCATTGATAGGTATGGGTTTTGCCACTGCGTCTATCAAAACCTGTGACTCGATAAATACTTTCACCGGCGTTGTAATCCACTTGAGTGACTTTAAAGCCAAATTTTAGATTGCTGAGTTGCTGGCTTACCCATTGGCAGTACAAGTTGTATTCGTGGCGAGGTAAAAAGAAATTCTCACGAATGTAAAAGGGATAAAGTCTACCCGTCTTTTTGGCAAAATTAAGGTAACTGTAACGGCTGGTGGGATCGGCCATAGTCACCAAATCTGACATAAAGGGGGTTTGCAGTCTTGAGGATTTGAGTAGCATGCCTGGATGCCAATCAAAGCTGGTTTTAGCATCTAAAAATAAGCAGTTAAAGCCGTCGATAGGTTCTGATAAGGCGGCGAGGCCAAGATTGAATGGGCCAATGCCGATGCCGAGTAGATCAAAGATTTCGCGATCCATTTCCCTTTGTTGAGTAGTCACTTACGCCTCCTTTGGCAGCATGCTGTTGCGTGTTGCCGATCCAGTAATCAGTTACCTAAGGACGCAAACCAAGTAAATGCGGTAGTCAAAATAGCCTGTTTGGCTATCTATCTTGCTGTGGTTAATTAGCTATGTTTAGCGCAGTCCTTAGGCCATTTTTCCTGCTGCCTCTGTCCCGACAACGGCGAGTAAATTAGCACGTGAAAATATTCAAATGCAAACCATTCTCATTTGAGTGGTGGTGAGTGTTAATACTTTTAACTTACGGATAAGCGGGCTAAGTACGGTTAATAACGTATGTGACGGCAAGATAATTGGCTGGCAAAAAGGCTAAAATTAAGGGGCGTATAATCGAGGGGATTACGAGCATCTTGACTTTTAAGGCTATAAATACAGTTGGTTATATCGATATTTGTGTTGGTTTATTAATCGAGGGGAATTGATTTAGATTGCGGTAATGTCGGCTGAGTCCAATGGGAATAGGTGCCGTTAAACAGTCAGTGTAAATCCATTGTAAAGCGCAGGCTGGAGCCTCGCTGAAGGCATTGGTTAAAATGAGTTGGGTGTGGGTTAAGTTTAAATAGATTGGCCCAGATGTATTGGCTCTGATGAATGAGTTCAGAGGCATTGCCCCAGCTGTATTCGCTTAGCTTGGTATTTTCTCAGAGAGATATTCGCTTAAAACCGCTATTGGCTGGAGCTGTAAATAGGGCGGTTATCACGGCATGGATAGCGGCCGTGCGCGTTTATTAAGGGCATGAACTTAAGCTAAAGCCGTCCTAAGACGGCTTTGAAATGTGGCTGTTAACTCAGAATGCGAGTTCGAAAGGCTAAATCGTAAAACTAGCGTAAATCGACAAAGTGTCCGGTAATTTTACGCACTAATGGCAACACCATCAGCAGTGTCGGGAAGGCGACCACCCATGAGATCAGCCAAGCACCGAGCCAGAGTTCGATAAACTGCGGTGAAGCGCCAACGCCATTGAAAGTACTGATCCCAGAAACGATACAACTCATTAGAATAGAAAGAAAAAAGGGCATTACAACCGTGGCATACTTGGCTGGTAATTTAGGCGTGCCCAAAAAAGTACGAGGTTTGTCATCGGGCAAAGATTTAGAAATAGTCATCGGATCCTCTATTGGAAATTCATCAGGCGAATGATTTGTCACAGGCTAACACTGTCAATTCCGCTATCGACTTCATTTGCTCTCCCCATTGGGTTCAAAAGAGGAAGCAAGGTATTTAAGCGATTGATGAAGTTTAGCCTGCGCGGCGACATTCTAGGTATTGCACCGATAAAGCGCAATCATTAAAGCCCAAGCTCGCCTATCTGTACGTTCACAGTTAGCGCAGGGATCAACTCTCAATTCATTCCATTTGTTACCCAAAGCTCGCCCGTCACATTGACCCAGTGACCGAGCGAAATAGGGGATTTGCCAAGTTCAGTATCAAAGGGGAGTGCAAGGTTTGATTGCGACAGGTAAATCGTATCTTCGGGTGTTTGGCTGATGTCGACGATTTGTCCTGAAGCCTCAAAGTGACAGTTGTTCAGTAGAAATGGTAGGCGTGGAGCTTGCTCAATGATGTCAACTTGAACACTTGCTAGTTGGCCGAGTAATTCAACCGTCACCCATTGGTTAACCGGAAAGCGCATTCTTGCCTGTTGAGCGCTGCCTTGGTAATAAAACCAAATCGGTGCGCCATTGTCGCATTTGCCTGCGACTTCACCTTCAACACCATTGCTACATGGTGTTAGCTCGAGTATATAGATCCGATACTGCATATAAAGTCCATTTCATTTCGATACAGACATGCTACCGAGGAACTGTGAATAAATAACTGCGACTAAATAACCGTTAAGCTATCAGTTTGATTTCTTATCACGGTAGGTGTGGTGTTTGAGGCGTGATTGTTGAGAAAGATAAGAGCCGTAAGAGAACACTAACAATGAGGTGGGCAAGGCAGGGTAAACATAGGAGTCGGTCAATTTAAAGAGAAAATAAGTGAGGCTGCGAATGTGCCTCACTTATTCTGTTGATTTTTCTCTTTCATCGCGTCTTAAGCACTAGCGATTCAGGCTAGCGATTTAGGCTATCAATTTAAATCAGTGACTTAGTTTATCAATTTCAATCAGTAATTTATCTCAGAGATTGAAATCTTGATTAACTTAGGTCGCCGCTTTCATGGCGCGAGTAAAATCGCCAAGTGTCGCCAGTAGCTTAGCTTCATCGTGCTGGTGGGTTTCGATGATCTTCACAACGGCAGAGCCAGAAATTGCCCCTGCAGCGCCTGCTTTGATTGCGGCGCTCACTTGAGCGGGTTCGGCAATGCCAAAGCCGAGTAGCGGTGGCGGCGCGTTAAAAGTTTTCAATTTGGATAGAATTTCTTCCACCGGAACGCCAGCTTTAGTGTCTGTGCCTGTCACCCCTGCGCGGGATAAGAGATAGGTGTAACCTTCGCCGCTGGCGCTAACCAGTGCAAGGGTTTCACTGTCGGCATTGGGCGGCGCGATAAAAATGGGTGCGATACCATGGGCTTTAGCGGCTTCGCTAAAGGGCGCCGATTCTTCCACGGGTACGTCGGCAATAAGCACTGAATCCACACCCGCTTGCTGCGCTTTGGCGTAAAACGCATCTATGCCATTAGCAAAAACTAAGTTCGCATACAGCAGCAAACCGATTGGCAGTTCAGGATATTTAGCACGCACTTGCGCCAGTAATTCAAAACACGCCGTTGGAGTCGTGCCCGCCGCTAAAGAACGCAGGTTAGCACCTTGGATCACAGGGCCATCGGCCAAGGGATCGGAAAACGGAAAGCCCAGTTCTAAGGCATCGGCACCGTTTTGCACTAAGGTATCGATAATTTTCAGCGATAACTCAGGGCTAGGATCGCCAAGGGTGACGAATGGGACAAAAGCGCCACGACCTTCGGCTTTGAGTTTGGCAAAGGTGGCTTGGTAACGGCCAGTGTTGGTAGACGTGTCACTCATGTTTATTATTCCTCTTTACCATTCAAAATGTCAGAAACGGTGAAAATATCTTTGTCGCCACGACCGGAGAGATTGACCACTAAAATGGTTTCCTTGGTGCACTCGCGCGCCATTTTCACGGCATAGGCGATAGCATGGGCCGATTCCAATGCAGGGATAATCCCTTCACAGCGCGCCAGCTGTTGGAAGGCTTCTAACGCTTCATCGTCGGTGGCGGATTCATAACGGGCTCGGCCAGTGGCATTAAGATGCGCGTGCTGCGGGCCAACGGATGGGAAGTCCAATCCAGCTGAAATTGAGTAGGATTCTTCGATTTGGCCTTCGCTATCTTGCATCAAAGGCGCTTTCATACCGAAGAAAATACCTGTCTTACCGTGTTTAAGCGGCGCGCCGTGCATTGGCGTATCGATGCCTTTACCTGCCGGTTCGACGCCAATCAGTTCGACACTTGGCTCGTCGATAAAGTCAGCAAACATGCCGATGGCGTTGGAACCGCCGCCCACACAGGCGATAACCGCATCAGGTAGGCGACCTTCGCGTTCCAGCATTTGCTTTTTGGTTTCTTCGCCAATAATGCGTTGGAACTCACGCACGATTGTTGGAAATGGATGTGGCCCCGCGGCCGTGCCGAGTAAATAGTGGGCTTTTTCGTAGCTGCCAGACCAGTCGCGCATCGCTTCGTTACAGGCATCTTTTAAGGTGGCAGAACCTGAGGTGACAGGAATGACTTCTGCGCCCATCAACCGCATTCTAAATACGTTCGGTGATTGGCGCGCAATGTCTTTTGCACCCATATAGACTTTACATTTTAAGCCTAATAGCGCGCAGGCAAGGGCGGTGGCAACGCCGTGTTGTCCAGCACCGGTTTCTGCAATAATTTCCTTTTTGCCCATTCGCTTAGCAAGCAGTGCTTGGCCTAACACTTGGTTAGTTTTATGGGCGCCACCGTGGAGTAAATCTTCCCGTTTAAGGTAGATTTTCACCATAGGATTGGGGCTTAAATTGCGGGTTAAGGTCAGTGCTGTAGGGCGACCCGCATAGTTTTTCAGTAAATCGGTAAATTCGGCTTTAAAGTCTTCATCTTCCTGCGCTTCCACAAAGGCAGTTTCTAATTGCTTAAGGGCTGGCACTAAAATCTGTGGCACATACATGCCGCCATATTCGCCGAAATAAGGGTTAAGCTTTAACTTTGACATACCTTTTTCCTTATCTTATCAATCAGTTTGTCAGTGGCTTCGATGGTGCTAACCGCGTCTTGGTGTTAAACGCGTTAACTGAGCCGTTATCTATTTAGCCACTGGCATTAATAGGTTCATATTGTTTGTTGAGCATCACGCTTGTCGAGCACCAACAGCATCTAGGGCTTCTTGCTTAGCGCGATAGGCTAGAGACGTAAATGGGTGAAAGCCGTTTGGATAAGTTGCGCCGATTTAATCCCTGCGGCGGTTTCTAGGCCAGAATTAAAATCTAAACCGTAAAATCCTTGGGCATTGGCACTGGCCGCATTGTCGGCGTTGAGTCCGCCCGCCAACATGGCATGGGCCTTTTGCTGGCCTAAGGACTTCACATCAATATTTTGCCAATTAAAGGCTTGGCCCGAGCCGCCAAATTGACCTGCCGTTTTACTATCAAAGAGATAACGCTGTGCTCCCTGAGGTATGTAACCAAGCTCACCCGTTTGCGCATCGACGCTGACGGCTTTCCAAATTTGGGTAGTGAGTCCCGCTTGCTCAAGTCGCTCGGCGAGCTGTGCGATTTCAAGTTCTGTTTCCGTGCCGTGCAGCTGTACGGCAGATAACTGCAAACTGGCGGCGATATCGGTAATAGTACTTGGCGCGGCATTAACAAACACGCCGACAAATTCAATGGCGGGGGCATCGGATGCGCGATACTCCCTGAGCAGTTGTTCTGCTGCATCAAGGGTTAAGGCGCGTGGGGATTTTTCAGCAAAAATCAGTCCGCCATAGACAGCACCTGCTGTTGCTGCGGCGCGAATATCTTCCACGCGGGTGAGGCCGCAGACTTTATTGTGACCGAAGATCAATTTACGGCAGGCCAAATCGATATCTGTCTCGGCCATAATCGAGCTGCCAACGAGGAAGCCATCAACCAGCGGACTTAGACGGCGCACTTGCTCATTGTTGTAAATGCCAGATTCGCTGATCACCACGCGGTCGCTGCCAATCTGTGGCGCCAGCGCTTCTGTGGTAGCGAGATCGGTACTCAAATCCCTTAAGTTACGGTTGTTGATGCCGATAATCGGCGCATCTAATGCGATGGCGCGCTTAAGTTCTTCTTCGTTACTGACTTCGGTCAGTACATCGAGTTGATACTTAGCCGCTTCTTTCGCTAGATGTTGATATTGTTCATCATCAAGCACGGACAGCATCAACAGAATCGCATCGGCGCCTTGGTGGGCGGCGAGTTTGATTTGGTATTCGTCCACAAAAAAATCTTTGCACAGAATTGGTTGGTTCACCCGAGCGCGCACCTTAGGGATATAGTCCATATCCCCTTGGAAAAATTGCTCGTCGGTTAATACCGAAATGCCCGCCGCATATTTACCGTAAATATCGGCAATGGCTTCTACATCAAACACATCGCGGATAAGCCCTTTGGACGGACTGGCTTTTTTGCATTCTAAAATGTAACCCGCCTTGGGTGCCTTGAGTGCGGAAAATAAACTGCGGTCAGAGATTTTTGGCGACAGACTGGCCTCAGGGAAACGCAGCTTCAGGGCGGCAATATGGGCCGCTTTGGTATCGACGATACGGGTTAACACATTACTTTTTGGCATAGCGTTTGTGGCTGCCTCTGGCTGAGTACGCAGGTCTTGAGTCATTGCTGTTGGAGTCACTTCTACTTGAGACATTTGCTTATCTTCCTCTTTCTTGACCGTTGACTAGGGCTTCACCGCTGACTTTTGCGAGCTGGCTTAATAATTCAAAGGCTTTGCCGCTTTGAATGGTAGCGAGCGCAAGTAAGGTTCCGGCTTTGACTGAATCAGTAATTCCACAGAGATATAAAGCACAACCGGCATTGATGGCGACCGCATTGGCGTGTGCTTCAGTGCCGCGACCTTTTAAAATTGCCTCGGTGATCAAGGCATTCTGCGCGGGTTCGCCACCTTCTAAGTCTGTTATCTGCGCTAAAGGCACGCCTAAATCGGCGGGCGTGAGTTGATACTCAACAATGTCGCCGTCATTTAACTCAGCAACTTGGGTGTTGCCGTGCAGCGCGACTTCATCTAAACCGCTGCCGTGCACTACCATAGCGCGTTTTGTGCCAAGCGCCTTTAATACTTTCGCTATCGGTAAGACTAACTCAGGGCTATACACGCCAAGTAACATAAATTCAGGTCGTGCGGGGTTAATTAGCGGCCCTAACACATTGAATAAGGTGCGCGTTTTCAGTGCTTGTCTTACGGGCACTGCATGTTTTACCCCGCCATGGTAGTGGGGCGCAAACAAAAAGCACAGATTCAATGCGTCGAGGCAACGACTGGCAGTCTCTGGCGACATAGTTAAGTCGATGCCAAATTGCGCCAAAAGATCCGATGAACCCGATTTACTCGACACGCTGCGATTGCCGTGTTTGGCGACCTTAGCGCCTGCCGCCGCGGCAACAAAGGCCGCAGTGGTGGAAATATTAATGGTATTAAAGCCATCGCCACCCGTGCCAACAATATCAACTATGCCATTATGAAGCGGATTCTTGTTTCGCTCAGGGCAAGGAAAAGGTTTGGCGGCGGCGCGCATGGCATCGGCGGCGCCGCTGATCTCATCAATGGTCTCGCCGCGCATTTTCAGCGCAACTAACATTCCTGCCATTGCGGCTTCACTCATTTCTCCGCGAATTAATGCGCCAAAGAGTTCGGCGGTTTGTTCGCGGCTTAAACTCTTACCTTGGTATAAAACGTCGAGTAAAGGCTGAATATGGTTGGTACTCATGCGGTTACTCCTGTTGTTATGTCTTGGGTAAGAAAGGCTAAGGTTTGAATGAGCAGTGTGCTGCCTAAGGTGGTGAGAATCGATTCAGGGTGGAACTGAAAGCCAACGGCTCTGTGCTCAGGGTGCAGAATTGCCATCGGCATAGCGTCAGTCGTTGCAATCACCTGCAAGCACTCAGGTACGTGAGTGGCAACGAGACTGTGATAACGGGCAACGGGCAGGGGAGAGGGCAAACCGGCAAATACGCCAGTGCCATCATGGAAAGTCGGGCTTGCCTTGCCGTGCACCACAAAAGGCGCGCGCGCCACTGTGCCGCCGTAATATTCCACCATAGCTTGATGCCCAAGGCAGATACCCAGCATAGGCACTTTACCGGCGACTTTGGCGATAAGCGCCATCATAGAGCCTGCCTCATGGGGCGCACCAGGACCAGGTGATAACACTAGGGCTGCTGGTTCTTGTTCGTTAAGCAGTTTTTCGGCGATAAAATCGGCGGCAACATCGTTGCGGTAAATCACCACTTCACAGCCTAGGCTGCGAAATTGATCCACTAAGTTGTAGGTAAAGGAGTCAAAGTTATCGAGTAGATAGAGTTTCATGTTTGGCTCCTATTTAGATGGTACTGAAGTGGATTGTACAAAAGCCGATTGAGCTGACGCGTCATTCGCTGGCGATTCATTGACTCGCAGTCCAGCGCCCATTTTGATGGCCGAAATCACGGCTTGAGCTTTTTGACGGGTTTCATCTGCCTCGCTTTGGGGATCTGAATCAAACACGACGCCCGCGCCCGCTTGAATAAAGGCGGTGCCATTTTTAACAAAGGCGGAGCGGATCACAATACAGGTGTCCATATCCCCAAGGGCATTAAGGTAACCGACAGCGCCGCCGTAGCTGCCGCGGCGGGCTTTTTCTGCTTGGCGAACCAGTTGTGATGCGCTTACTTTGGGGGCGCCAACTAAAGTACCCATATTCATACAAGCCTGATAAGCATGCAGCGCATCTAAATCTTGGCGCAGTTGACCCGTTACGCGACTGACGAGGTGCATCACGTGAGAATAACGGTCCACTTTCAATAATTCAGCGACTTTACGGCTGCCGCTTTGGCTGATGCGCGCGATATCGTTGCGAGCTAAATCGACCAACATTAAGTGTTCTGACAGTTCTTTTTTATCTAAACGCAGTTCAAGTTCAATGCGGCTGTCTAAGTCAAAATCAATCTCGCCCGTGGCGGTTTTGCCGCGTTTACGGGTGCCGGCAATCGGGTAGACTTCGACTTGATTACTGCTGGCTTCGTATTTGAGTGCGCTTTCGGGTGAGGCGCCAAAAAGGGTGAAATCTGGGCCCCTGAAATAAAACATGTAAGGGCTTGGGTTCGTTAGACGCAGGGCACGATAAGCTCCTAAGGTATTCGGGCAAGGCAAACTAAAGCTACGCGATGGCACCACTTGGAAAATATCGCCCGCAATGATGTGTTCTTTCAAATCGATAACGGTTTGTTTAAACACCTCATCGGAAATATTGACTTGCTCAGTTGCGTCGATGGCGACCAGTGTCGGCACATCGGCAGGTGAATTACCGAGGGTTTTACATTGTGTGCTTAACTGCTGCACTCGCTCGCTCAGCGTTGCGGTGATGGCGGCATACTGGGCTGAATCACGACTGAAATTATGGGTAATGATGTCGGCTTGTTTTAGTTTATGGTCAATAAGGATTAAGGTTTCAGCGAGGTAAAATAAGTAGTCTGGGCAATCATTATCGTGGTTCGGCACGGCTGGCAGCGGTTCGACGGTATCAATCAAGTCGTAGGCCAACACGCCACCTAAAAACAGATCCTCAAAGGCGGGTTTACTTTGGCTGTCATTATGAGTGCCACAATCAATTTGCTGGATAAACATCCGCAGGCCATCGAGTGGTGAAGTTGATTTTAAGCGTGCATCTTCATCCTGCAACTTAGTGTCTTTTTGCAGTGTGACCACTAAGGTCAAGTTATCTCTGGCGACATTGACAGCAGTACTGAAAAAGAGCGCGATGGGAGCAAGTAAGCTCGCGCCATTGTCGGTCAGTGCGGTAAAGGTCAGTTGATAACCGTCGCAGCGGATCATCATGGCGGCATGGGTCATCACCATGCTTTTTAAGTGATCTTTACTGTCGATTTCTGCCGACTCCAACAACATAGTATGGGGCGCATCTTGGGTAATGTGCTGATACAAGCGCAGTGGATCGCTGTGGTAGGTTAATGCCGCCTTGAATGTGCTTGAGCGTGCGAATGTCTGTTTGGGCATGTTCATACTCCAGCTACCTTATAAAATGTCTTTAACATCATGAGTTATCTCGCTTTCTTAATCTTGTTACCCGAGTCTGCCGACATTTTTCGCACCTAACAAAAAAAGCCCGCATTTCTGCGGGCTTCTTGTTGATTCTGGTCACTTTCAAATGAGCACAGAGCTTCACACCACCCGCTAAGTTGGGAAGTGCCACCACCAAATGATGTTTAATGAAGCGTTAATGTGTGTCATTCAAAAGGGTCTCGCTAATTCAGTAATTGGTGTATAGAAAACCTTAGCTGGGGTCGAATGTCAATTGAATATTTTTCATTTTCTGCGATTTATTCACTTTAATGACGCAGAAAATTTAAGTCACACAGCCACAAAATGCGAGATAACAGCGCATTTATTAACAAATTCACGTACAATAGCCCCATGAATACTCAAAGCATATTGGCTGATCTGCACAGCCACACGACCGCATCCGACGGTCAGTTAACTCCGTCTGAATTGGTGGCTAGAGCCCTTGAAAAGGGCGTGCAGTTATTTGCGATAACTGACCACGACACGGTAGCAGGTTTACCCGAAGCCCGTGCCTTTAATCTATCGCAAGCAGAACCATTGAAATTGATCTCTGGCGTAGAAATCTCTACTCGCTGGAACAGTTATGATATCCACATAGTTGCGCTTAACTTCGATGCGGATAATCCTGCGTTATTAGCATTTTTAGAAAATCAGCGTGAATTACGTGAATTACGCGCTCAAGAAATTGGCCATAGATTAGCCAAGGCCGGTATTGAAGGCGCTTACGAAGGTGCTAAGGCGTTGGCGGGTGAAGCGGCATTGAGCCGTGGACATTACGCCCGTTGGATGGCTGAAAATGGTCATGCTGTGGATATGCCGAGCGTATTTAAACGCTACCTTGCCCGCGGTAAAACCGGTTATGTCCCCAATAATTGGGGTGATATGGCCAGCGCCATCGATATCATCCATAACGCGGGTGGATTAGCTGTGTTGGCGCATCCCAGTGGTTATAAGTTATCGGCAAAGTGGCTTAAGCGCTTAGTGCGCGAATATAAAGAAGCGGGTGGAGATGCCATGGAAGTGGTACTTGGCCAGCAAACATTAGACGACAGGGCCAACCTTGTGGCCTTGAGCTTACAAAATCAATTGCTTGCATCGATAGGGAGTGATTTTCACTTTCCAAGTAATTGGATCGAATTAGGTAAAAATCTGTATCAGCCCCAAGGTATTGATTGGGTCTGGCAATCGGAATCTTGGATGGAACGACCATGAGTCAGTTTTTTTATGTACATGAAGTAAATCCGCAAGCTCGCCTTATCAGTCAAGCTGTTGCCGCCTTAAAAGCGGGCGGTGTGATTGTTTATCCCACCGATTCGGGCTATGCCTTAGGCTGCTTGATTGGTGAGAAAGACGCGATGACGCGGATGGCGAGAATTCGTCAAATCGAGAACGATCATAACTTTTCATTGATGTGCCGCGATTTATCTGAACTTGCGACCTACGCCAAAGTGGATAATCAGGCGTATCGCATCCTAAAAAGTTGCACGCCTGGGCCTTATACGTTCATTTTTAAAGCGACCAAAGAAGTGCCGCGTCGCTTACAAAATGATAAGAAAAAGACCATAGGTATTCGCGTGCCCGACAATGTGATCGCACTGGCGTTGCTTGAAGCCTTAGATGCGCCGCTGATGTCGACCAGTTTAGTGATGCCAAATGCAGAATTTGCCGAGTCTGATCCTGAACAAATTCGCGACTTGCTCGAGCATCAAGTGGATGTGATTATCCATGGCGGTTATTTAGGTGAAAAACCGACGACAGTGATTGATATGTCTGAAGATGGCGCCGAAATTTTGCGTGAAGGCGCGGGTGATATCACGCCTTTCCTCTAAATCCAGCGCAATAGATTTATCGCTAATGGATACGAGTGAGCGATGCGGCGAGTGGCTGTGCACATTTGGCAGTTTTATCGTCGCAGATTTACAGGTATAATCGCGCGTTTGGCGTTAGCCTAAGTTGGGTATCGCAGCGTTAACGGAGCAAGATAGCGGATGCAGGGCACGCAACAGAGTCTACCCTTAGCCGTTATTCGTGGTCAGGCAATGACCGAAATGCCGCTGGATTTGTTTATTCCGCCGGAGGCATTAGAAGTGTTCCTTGAGTCCTTTGAAGGGCCATTGGATTTGCTTTTATATTTGATCCGTAAGCAAAAATTAGACGTTGTCGATTTACCCATTCAGCAAATCACCGCGCAGTATTTAGAATATATTACGTTGCTGACTCAGGCTCGAATCGAACTTGCCGCCGATTACTTAGTGATGGCGGCAACGCTTGCCGAGATTAAATCCCGTTTGCTGCTGCCGCGTATGGTGGCTGAAGATGAGGTTGAGGAAGATCCTCGGGCGCAATTGATCCGTCAGTTGAAAGCCTATGAAGTGATTAAAGAAGCGTCGCAAAAACTCGATGATTTGCCGCGGCTCGAGCGGGATGTGTTTCAAGCCAAAGCAGTGGCAGCACCTGACATTAAGCCGTTAATGATCCCGCCAGAAGTCTCGTTGTTTGAAATTGCCCGCGCCTTTGGCGATGTGCTCAAACGTATCGATGCCAATGAAGATCATCACGTTAAGCGTGAACAGTTATCGACGCGTGAGCGCATGAGCCAGATTTTAGCCATGCTGAACTCGGAAGATTTTACGGCATTTGAACGTTTATTTACCGTAGCAGAAGGCCGTGCAGGCGTGGTCGTGACCTTCTTAGCATTGATGGAATTAGTCAAAGAATTATTGGTTGAATTGTACCAAACAGAACCGTTTTCAACTATTTACGTTAAGGCCTATTAATTGATGCAGATAAATCCGACTCAATTAAAACAGCTTATTGAAGCGAGTTTGTTTGTATTGGGGAAACCCTTGTCGGCGAAAATGTTGAAAGACACGGTATTGGTGGATTTCACGGTTTCCAGAGACAAAATAAAAGCTGCATTGGATGAGCTGCAGCAGGATTATCAAGACAGAGGTGTACAACTTGTGAAAGTCGCTGGAGGTTATCGCTTCCAGACCTTAGACGTCTTGAGTCCTTTTTTGCAGCCCCTGTGGCAAGAAAAGGCGCCTAAATATTCGCGTGCGACATTAGAAACCTTGGCGGTGATTGCTTATCGTCAACCTGTGACTCGCGGCGATATTGAACAGGTGCGCGGTGTGGCCATTAGTAGTCACATCATAAAAAGTTTGTCAGATAGACATTGGATTAAAGTAGTTGGCCATAAAGAAGTACCGGGGCGACCCGCGTTGTATGCCACTACCTTAGAATTTTTAGCATATTTTGGCTTAGACACCTTAGCGGATTTACCGCCGCTGTCGGATACTGAGTCATTGCAGGCGGTTTTTTCAAGTGTGAAATTAACGCCGGAACAGTCAGAAGAGCAAAATACTAATGAGTGAAAAATTGCAGAAAGTCTTGGCCCGTGCAGGCCATGGCTCCCGTCGTGAGATGGAGGCATGGATTGCTGCAGGCCGAGTTAGTATTGATGGTGAAATTGCTAGCCTTGGGGATCGGATTGAAGCCGATGCCAAAGTGCGTATCGATGGCAGAGCGATTTCGTTAAAGTCTGCCGAAGACGTGATCTGTCGAGTATTGGCATACCATAAACCCGAAGGCGAAATTTGTAGTCGTAAAGATCCTGAAGGCCGTCCAACGGTATTCGATCGCTTACCTAAAGTGCGTGACTCACGCTGGGTTGCGGTAGGTCGTTTAGACATCAACACCTCAGGTTTATTACTGTTTACCTCAGATGGTGAATTAGCGAACCGCTTAATGCATCCATCGAACGAAGTCGACCGCGAATACGCAGTGCGTACCTTCGGTGAAATCCCTGAAGCGACAGTGCAACGTTTACGTACCGGCGTGATGTTAGAAGACGGCCCTGCGCAGTTTGATAGCATCAAGCCAGCGGGCGGCGAAGGCATGAACCAGTGGTGGCATGTGTGTTTACGCGAAGGTCGTAACCGCGAAGTACGCCGTCTGTGGGAATCCCAAGAAGTGCAAGTGAGCCGTTTGATCCGTATCCGTTACGGTATGGTTGAATTGCCAAAATCACTGCCACGGGGTGGCTGGGTTGAATTGCCAATGGAGCAAGTTAACTACTTGCGTAAATTGGCAGGTTTAGAACCAGAAACCCGCACTATGCTTGCTGCCGATAAACACAGCGTAGCCCGTGCTCAGGTGAAGAGTGCTAAAATTCGCCGCGCCGTACGTAAGCATAAAGTAACCGGTTCGGGAAAACCTAAGCCATCGCGTCAGCGCAGCTAAGTTGTTTTATCCCAATGAAAAAGGCCGCTTAGCGGCCTTTTTGCTTTCTGTTATTTGCAGCTATGTTATAACAAGAGTCAGCTGGATTGAGGAGTGAATGGATGAAGCTAATTTCAGTGCGACGGATTTGGGAGCAAGCTGCCCATAATGCGTTTACCGATTTAATCGCGTTTCAGGAAGCACTTTTTTGTGTTTTCCGTGAAGGGACTGCCCATGTGTCACCCGATGGCGCTTTGCGTATTCTACGTTCAGTGGATGGCGGCGAGACGTGGCAGAGCGTGGCACTTATTCGTTCGGAAGAGGCTGATTTACGCGACGGTAAACTGATTGAATATCAAGGGGAATTGCTTTTACTCGGTGGCGGGACCTTACATGATAAGTCGGGTATACAATCACATCTTTGGCGCTCAGCCGATGGGCGAGTATGGTCGGATGCGCTAAAGATAGCTGATAAGGGCTATTGGTTATGGCGTTTAACCGAGCATCAAAATACGCTCTATGGTGTGGGCTATCGCCCAGGACCTGATGGTGACACTCGGTTGTATAAGAGTGATGATGGCGTGCGGTTCAAGACTTGGCTAAAGGTGTTTAATAATCAAGGTTATGTCAACGAAACAGCCATTGTTTTTGATCAAGACAGCGGCTTTTGTCTCTTGAGGCGCGATCCCGTTTGGGGCCCTGAATTTGTTGGTTTACTCGGTCACAGTCGCGCGCCATTCACCGATTGGCAATGGCAAGAACTCGATAAGCGCATTGGTGGGCCAGTGATGTTGATGTATCAATCCCGCCTGTTGGCTGTGGTGCGCTTATACGATGAACAAGTTCGAACGGCTTTAGTTGAAATTCATCCTGATACTGGCGTTGTTCAAGAACTACTGACACTGCCATCGAAGGGCGATACCAGTTATGCGGGCGTTGTGATTGACGGAAATGAGTTGTGGGTAAGTTATTACTCAAGCCATGAGTTAGCTGACTCACCGCTAGATACGCAGAATTTGCTTGATGAATCAAGCAGAGCCGCTAAAGCTAAAACGATGATTTATTTTGCAAAAATTCAGTTAAGTTAAGATTGGCGGTGCGGCGTTTTTATGCTTTTTATTGCCATTGATTAATACAGCGTTCCATCTTGTGAATATCTAAAATAATAAAGGGCCATCAATAGGCCCTTTATTATTGCTGAATCATATTGCCAAAAACCGATAAGCGATGTGATTACTGAGCGTTGAACTGCTGACCGTTCACTGCGCTTGCGTCTTGACCCATTAAATATAAATAGGTTGGCATGATCTCTTCTGCGGTTTTGAGATCCAGCGGATTTTCAGCAGGGTAGGCTTTAGCGCGCATTTCAGTGCGGGTTGCACCAGGATTGATACTGTTGACGCGAACCGAGGTGCCATCACACTCATGGGCGAGGACTTGCATCATGCCTTCAGTGGCAAACTTAGAGAAGGAATAAGGTCCCCAGTAGGCGCGGCCTTGACGACCCACACTGCTCGACGTGAAGATAATCGATGCACTGGGCGCTTGGCGCATCACAGGTAGTAATGCTTTAGTTAGCATAACTTGGGCCGTGACGTTCACTTTGAGTACGTCTTCGAGTGATGGAATATCTATGTGTTCAAACGGGCCTAGGGCACCGAGCAGGCTCGCGTTATGTAATAAGCCGTCTAAATGATCGAATTGCTCGGCTATGGTATCGGCCATATCGCGATAATTTTGCTCCGTCGCGCCCTTAAGATCTAATGGCACTATGGCAGGTTTTGGATAACCGGCTTGTTCGATGACATCGTAAACCGCTTCTAGTTTTTTCACTGTTTTACCGAGTAAAATCACAGTGGCGCCGTGCTTTGCAAACTCAATGGCAGCGGTGCGACCTATGCCTGCGCCAGCGCCTGTCACTAAAATTGTTTTGCCTTTGAGTAAATCTTTTGCTGCTTGATATTCCAACATGAGTCTCTTTTTCCTCTTGGCGAGAATGCCCGCCACTTCTAGAGTCGCCGAAGTGATAAACGCATGTTTCAAACAAATGAATGAAACTTTGTTATAAATAGCTAAAATGTTTGTGACAAACTTGTGGCTAACTCAATATTTTTACGTTAACTTGAAATGAGTTAGGGGCTAACATAAGCCCTATTGGTCACAGATTTAAAAGCTATTGTGACTAATTTCTTGGGGAAAACAAAACTATTACAACAAGATTTGGGGAAAAAAGATGAAAAGACTCATTTTGGGTGTTGCGATTGCATCTGCACTGGGCCTCACAGGATGTGGTGAGGACAGTTATAACGATCTCAAGGATAAGACAGAACCACTCGTCCCTGAATCGCACATGGTGTTCGACCCTGCTAATTCAAAAGTACCATTACCGAATGATTTGCTATTCAGTGGTACCAAGGATGGCACATTATCGATTCCGGGTGAAAGCTCTGGCAATTATGTTGATCCACAAATCGCGCTTGGGGCGTTAGATGGCTGGTCGACAATATCACCGATTTCCATTGATATTGATTTAGCGAAAAAACACGACGGCACACCGCTGACCTTAATGGCGGCATCGGTTGCACAACCTGGCGCAGTAAGAATGTTTGAGGCCACTGTCGGTGGTCCATTGTCTTCTGATGCTGAATGTACTGCTAAACCGTCAGTTTCAGCGTGTAAAGTCGGAGCAGAACTTCAGTTTGGCGTTGACTTTGTATCCACCGCATCAGGCAATAAAGTGGTGATCGTGCCGCTTAAGCCACTCAAAGCTGGGCAGTCGTATATTTATGCGACAACCAATCTTATTCAAGATTCTGAAGGTCGTGGCATTGCGCCTTCAACTACTTATGGTTTGTTGAAGCTGGACATCACGACATTGCCATTAGAAACACCCGATCAATTGATGCTGCAAACCTTAGTGAACAGCTATGAGAAAGGCATTGCTGCGGCCCATAATGTCGATCCTTCGACCATAAGCTACTCTGGGCTGTTTACGACTCAGTCTGTCGCTAACGTCTATGAAACGACTAAACTGCTGATGGCAAAGGGCGCGCCTTATGCCCCCAGCTTTACTCAGATGCCAACGCCTGCCGGTTATACTGTTGCACAAGCGGTGGGATTAACGGACTCAAATAGTGCTGCCTTTAAAGCCGCTGATTTAGCCGATGTGTATACCGCAAAAATCAAACTGCCGATTTACAGTGACTGTTCTTCGGTCAGTTGTTTATCCGCTGAAGGCAAACCATTAATTAATGGTCATTGGAAAGCACAAGGCGATAGCCCTGTATCTGTGTTATTAGCTTTGCAAGCGGGTACACTCAGCCAAAATAATTTTGGTATGCAAGCCGTGGCCAATGGGATTGCGAACCCCGCCGATGCGTTAGCTAATCCGTCTCTAATGGCGGGTAAAACTTGGTTGTTAGACGATGGTACAGCGGTAGATAAAACTAAGCATTTGACTAAGTTCAACCCAATTCCAGCGATTAAAGGATATGAAACCGTACCTGTACTGATTTCAATCCCTAATGCAGCTAAATTAGCAGCGCTGTACAATAATCCTGATCTAGCGACTGTGCCATTGGCGGGTTGGCCAACCACAATCGCACTGCACGGTTTAGGTGGCGGCAAAGAAATGTCACTGGCCTATGCGGGTTCGTATGCGGCCATGGGCGTTGCAACTATTGCTATCGATATGCCACTGCATGGGGCACGTTCATTCGATGCTAACGGCGATGGGGTTTATGAAGTCTCTGCGACCGATCCTTCTTTTGGGGCTGTAGTCGGTACACCTGATGCCTTTAAAAATGGTAATCCTTTGGTATTCGTGAATATCTCTAGCACTTTGTCGGTGCGTGATAACTTCCGTCAAGCGACGATGGATCATCTAGGTGTTCGATTTGCACTAAATAAATTAGCTACCGATTTAGCTAAGGAGAATGAAGCACAAGTATTTGACGTGTCTAAAATCAGTGCTCAAGGTCTGAGTTTAGGCGCCATTGTCGGCACCGATTTTGCGACCTATGCCAGCACCGGCATGAAGAACCCTGCAACGGGTGATGCCTTGCCAAATGCGTATGGCATCAATGCCGTATCCTTAGCCGCCCCAGCGGGGGGATTAGCAGGAACATTTGCGGGTTCAGCAACCTTTGGTCCAGTGCTGTTTAGCAATATCAAGGCATCTGCGACTTTCCAAGCGCTGGTCGATAAGGCTAATACAGCAGGGTATGAGGTGGGGAGTCCTGAATATGCGGCACTGGTGCAGGCAGTATATGCCCAGTTTATTCCAACGTTTGCCTTTGCGGTTCAAACGGCTGTGGATTCTGCGGATCCAATTAACCATGCCGCTACGTTAAAAGCGACGGGTCTACCTGTTCATTTAATTGAAATAGCCGGTGATGGCAACGGTAACTTACCTGATCAAGTGTTACCGAACCGTGTAGATAACTTCCCATTATCGGGCACTGAGCCGCTGATCTCTGCTATTGGCCTACCTTGTGTCGATAGTACGAGTAAAGGTCATGGCGTTGTGCGTTTCTCTAAAGGTCACCATAGTTCGATTGTGAGCCCAAGTGAAACGGACGCTACAGATGGTATGGCTGCCGCTGCTACCGTTGAAATGCAGACTCAAGTAGCAACCTATGCTGCGACTGCAGGTAAAGATGATGCGACGATTTTAGTGACAAACAGCGATGTCATTGCGACTTGTCCTAACTAATCTGCGCTTAATCGGAAAAACCCAGCGAATGCTGGGTTTTTTTATGGGCCTTTAGGCTGTTAGAATAGCGCGCAATTGACTGATTGATGTAACGCCCTAACGGAGAGCACTTTGGAATTTTTATACGAGTATGGAATGTTTTTGGCGAAAGCCGTCACGATAGTGGTCGCAATCGTTGCGGTTATTATTGTGGTGTTGGCTTCCACTGTTAAACATAAGTCAGATAAGGGCGAGCTGAGGATCACTAACCTGTCTGAAGAGTTAGAAGAACTGAAGCATGGCTTAAAAGAAGAACTCCTTTCAAAGAAGCAATTCAAAGCCTATGAAAAGCAATTAAAGGCTGAAGAAAAGGCGAAAGACAAAGCTGCTGATGATACTAGCACGGGCAAAGTGTTCGTGATCGATTTCAAGGGCAGTATCGATGCTGCTGAGGTTGCGTCACTGCGTGAAGAAATCAATGCCATTTTAGCTATCGCGGAAAAAGGCGATGAAGTGGTTGTTAATGTCGAAAGTGGTGGCGGTATGGTGCATGGCTATGGTTTAGCCTCTAGCCAGCTTGACCGTTTACGCCAAGCCGAAATTCCGCTAACAGTCTGCGTTGATAAAGTGGCTGCCAGTGGCGGTTATATGATGGCCTGTGTTGCGAATAAAATTTATGCGGCGCCTTTTGCAATTGTTGGTTCAATTGGTGTTGTCGCTCAACTGCCGAACTTTAATCGTTTGCTGAAAAAGCATGAAATCGATTATGAGCAACATACGGCCGGTAATTTTAAACGCACTTTGACAGTGTTTGGTGAAAACTCCGATGAGGGAAGACAGAAGTTTCAAGAAGAACTCGAAGAAACCCACGTCTTATTCAAAGCGTTTGTCGGTAAATATCGCCCTGAGTTGGATTTAGTGAAAGTGGCTACTGGCGAGCATTGGTACGGCCAGCAAGCCATTGAATTAGGGTTAGTTGATGCGATTTCGACCAGTGATGATGTGATTATGTCACTTGCCGCAGAGCGCACTGTGTATAAGATGCGTTATCAGGTGAGAAAGAAACTTGCCGATAAAATTGCCCATGGCGCCTCTTTATCTGTGAATGCCATTTTTAATCGTCTTATCGAGAAAAACCGTCCAATGTAACGGAATCTAGTGTGAATACTTTTTGAGTATTCACACTTTTTTGTTTGGCTTAACGCCCCAAGCTGCGTATCTATTGCAGATTTTTTTGGCTTTTATATTATCCCCCCTCAATTTAAAATCATTAACTCACTATTGCTATCAGCTTGTTAAGCACATTAATAAAACGTCATGCAGCAAATGCGTAAATCCATTGCGAATGAAAAATCCCTATGTTAAAAATCCCGTCGATAAAGTGGTGTTAAAAATTAAACTAAAGTTAATTAATTTTTAATGCTGTTTCAATGTTGACGTTAAATAACCTTAGCTGAATCAGTCTTAGGTGCTGGAGATTAACATGGGGAGACGAGTGCGGGTGTTTATTAGCCTTATAATATTCACTGTCTCATTACTCTTGCTTTATAATTTAGAGCAAGAATATCAATTAAGTGACATTATTAAAGAGGTTAAAGGTTTTTCATTTGTTGAGTTGTTATGTGCAGCGCTGCTAACCGTGGGTAGTTACTCTTTATTAACCTTGTACGATTTTATTGCCGTTCGAAATGTCGACAAGGAGATACCTTATCGTAAAATAGTCCCTATTTCTTTTTTAGGTTTTACCTTCTCCAATACTATTGGGTTCTCTCTGTTAACGGGGACGTCGATAAGATATAAGTTTTATTCCGAACTTGGATTAAGTGGTAATAAAATCACTCAAATAGTCATTTCATGTTCAGTGACATTCTTCCTCGGACTCTTTTTTATTTGTGGTATTGCACTGGTATGCTTTCCCTCTGAAAAATTATCAGCCTTACCTTTGCCAACATGGCTATTTCCATTAACGACAGTAATCGGTATTGGCATGCTGCTCAGTGTATTGGGCTATTTACTGATGAGTGTGCTACGAAAAAAGCCATTTAACTTTCGTGGCTTTGAAATTACGCCACCTCTGTTATCTGTATCTTTAAGACAGTTGTTGGTGTCTTCACTTGATTGGATTGTCGTAGGAACCTTGTTTTATAGCTTACTGCCCGCGGTAGAAAATTTGGGCTATATACAGGTCTTAAGTATTTTCTTTGTTGCGAATGCGCTTGGTGTGCTTGCCCATGTGCCGGGTGGTATTGGGGTGTTCGAGTCCGTCGTGACTGTGGCCTTATCGCAATATTTACCGGTTGAGCAAATCCTCGGCGCCATTATTGTCTATCGGATCATTTATTACATTATTCCATTTTTAATCTCTTTGGCATACTTTGTTATTACGATCGCGCTGTCAAATAAAGATAAAATTGTAAAATTAAATACTCGAATTGCATTTATCCGCCAACTGTTACCACCGCTACTGAGTATCAGTGTATTTAGCTCAGGTTTATTATTACTCTTGTCAGTGGTTAACCCTTCTATTATTCATAAGTATCACTGGTTAGGTGAGTTAGTACCGCTGCCGATCATCGAAATATCGAGCATCATTTTGAGTGTGAGTGGTGTCTTGCTATTGTTGTTATCCCATGGATTATTTAAACGCTACCATAATGCCTTTGAATTAACGAAAAAACTGCTGTTGGTGGGCATGTTATTTATTATGCTTAAGGGCGCGGAATGGGAAATATCACTCGCGATAGGATTAGTGTACGCATTGATGTTGCCATGTGAGAATTTGTTTTATCGGAAGGGTTCAGTCGTTGGGATTAAATACTCTTTGGGTTGGCTGTTATCACTTTCTGCTGCCTTGTTCTTGATGATTTGGGTATTATTTTTCTCCTATCAAGATGTTGATTATGATCATTCACTCTGGTTTACCTTCTCCCCCGATAGCCATGTATCGCGAGCATTGCGAGGAGGAGCGATTGCTATCTTTATCGTGCTTACCTTTGCCGTGCGCTATTTTTCGTCTCGTACTCAGCTTAAATCACCACAACTGGACACGCCTTCATTAAAACAGGCGATGGAGATTGTCACGCAGTCGCCGAGCAGTCATGGCTATTTAGCCTTAGTGCAAGATAAATCAATCCTATTTAATGAGGATAAAGACGCCTTTCTTATGTATGCAAGGGCTGGACATTGCTGGGTGGTAATGGGCGATCCAATTGGTAATCAACATAAATTTGATGATTTATTGTGGCAGTTTAGGGAGTTATGCGATGCCTACGACGGTTGGCCGGTGTTTTATCAAGTGACGCAAAAATACCTGCCGAGCTTTTTAGAGCAAGGATTAGGTTTATATAAGCTAGGCGAGGAGGCAATTGTTCAGCTTGACCAATTTGACTTATCGTCGAGTCGCTATCGGAGTTTGCGCCAGAGTCATGCCAAGGCGCAGCGTGAAGGCTTAAGTTTTGCTGTGATTGAGGCGAGCCAAGTGAGGGCCATACTGCCGCAATTAGAAGCCATATCATTGACTTGGTTAAAGGCGAAGCAAGGGCGCGAAAAGGGGTTTTCTGTCGGCTATTTCTCTGCCGCTTATCTGTGCTCGACACCTATGGCATTAGTGTATGCAAACGGTGAGCTCGTGGCGTTTTCAAATATTTGGGCGAGTGCTGCTCAGGTTGAATTTTCTGTCGATCTGATGCGTTACGAGCCTAAATTATCGAGCAGTAATATCATGGATTTTCTGTTTACTGAACTATTGCTATGGGGAAAACAGCAAGGCTATCAGAGGTTTAATCTCGGGATGGCGCCTATGTCAGGCTTGACCGACAGAGCGTTAGTGCCATTTTGGACTAAGCTAGCGAAGGTTGTGTATAAGAAGGGTAATAAGTTTTATAACTTTCAAGGACTTAGAAGGTACAAGGATAAATTTAATCCAACGTGGGAGGCCAAGTATTTGATTTGTTGTGGCGGATTATCTCTGCCAATTGTAGTGGGCAGTTTAGTGACATTAACGAGTCGTGGTGCAACCGGTGTATTTAAAAAGTAGGTGAACGATGAATAAATCCTTTGTGAAAATACTAAGCCTTATGATGATGTTTTGCTGTAGCTTTAGTGTCTTAGCCGATGACTTTGCAGACTCACTCGGCCTGACATTTCTGCCGGTCGTTAGCAGCGCAAATGACAAAGCGAGTGCGAAAAAGCCGCCCTTAGTCATCTTTATGAGTGGCGATGGTGGCTGGGCTAATTTAGATCAAGGTGTGAGCCAGTTATTGCAACAGCAGGGCTGGCCAGTGGTGGGGTGGAGTTCGCTAAAATACTACTGGAAACAAAAAGATCCCAAGGATGTGACTCAAGATACTATGGCCATTATCGATAAGTACGAGGCCGAATTTGGCACACAAAAGGTGGTATTGGTTGGCTATTCATTTGGCGCCGAAATTATTCCTTTTGTGCTTAATGATCTGCCACTTAAGTATCGACATAAGATCCTCGGCGGGGTGTTATTGTCACCTTCGCAGACGTCGGATTTTGAAGTGCATGTGAGTGAAATCGTCACGTCTAGCAATGAGTCCGCGAGTTATCTGACGTTGCCAGAGGTGAATAAGCAGACGACAGTGCCTATGCTGTGCTTATATGGCAAAGACGATGATGCCCCTAAGCATTTGTGCCCAGTAGTAAAACAGCCTAATGTGACTGTGATGGAGTTAGACGGCGGCCATAGCTTTGATGATGATTACGATAAAGTTGTGACTATCATAAAGCATTGGTTGAAAAGCTAAGTTATACCCATCACCGATATCAGCTTGAATACATTCAGAAAGAAAAGGGCGCTTAATGCGCCCTTTGGGTTTTCGCGAATTGAATGTCGCGTTAAATCAGATTTGATAGCTGATATGTTGATGGAAGCGTACGACGAGATCTTCACGCTCTGGGTCTACACCGATATCTGCGGCGAAGGCCTTCAGGGCTGTTTCGACATTGTTCATAAAGCGTCCGAAGCCTGAATCATCACAGTCTTTGGTGCCCGCGACTATGGTGAAGTGCGCGGCTTCGACTAAGTTATCGGCATTCCAGCGACGGATCACTTGTTGCTCAGTCGCATTAGGATCGAACCCTATCATTTGTACTTCGGCTTTGCTGTCGAGTTTTTCAAACTTACTGTTACGCACCAGCGGGGTTAAGCCGTTTGCTATCATGGCAAGACGCGTCAGTTGTCTGTTGGCTGCCGCTTTGAGGAAGCAATCTTCAAGGTGTTGATATAAAGGCGTAAAGTCGGTTGCTGAGTCAGGTAATAAACCCTGCTTAAGCTTGCGACTCAGTGGCAAGCTTACTGTCACATAAGTGAGAGAGCTGACGTTCTCTGGTAATTCGCACTTTCTGGCTTTATATCTTGGGCCGATGGCACGCAGTTTATAGCCATAGGTTTCTTTATAGCCCTTGGCTTTTGCGAACAGATCATAGGATAAATGCTGATGGTCGCGGACCTTAACTTTAAGATCGCTTATCGGCATTAAAGGCATCAATTCTGTCAGTAATTCGCGCACTCTAATGTGGAAACTGGCGGAATTACTGCGGATATCTTCACCCGTGGCAAGGAAGACAATGCGCAGTTTACGGGCGCGATAGTTTTCTTGCGAGAATAAATTTTGGGCTTCGTGGTAGGCTGGATTATAAAAAAATAGAATTTGTTCAGTGGTTTGGAAGCAATATGCTTCGGTATGGTAACGGACAACAGGCAGTTTATCGTTAGTGATCACGTGGACATTACGCAGATCGTGTTGTTCTGCCAAATTAAATATCAAACGGCTTAAGGTTTGATAACAGCTTTGATAATCAGGATATTGACTCAGTAGTTCATCCGTCACCTTGATTTCGGCTGTGATGTATTGATTGGTACGGGCTTCCTTGGGTATGTACACTTTTTGCTGATGGCTAAGGGACATATTGACTCCTTGTTTGAGTTAACCATTTGCTAACACGAATTTTACTGTTTATCTATAGGGTTAATCTTGCGTTAGAACACGTTTTTATCCGTTGAGCATGAGTTTAGCTAAGTAAGCTGTTCGACAGCTTAAAATAGCAGCTATTTTATTGGGTTAACGCATCTTCTATCCATGGTTGCATCCAATTTGCTATCTGCGTCTGCGCCTTTTCGTTGGGGTGAATGCCATCCCGCTGCATTAATTCTGGATGGGGCGCGATATCCTGCATAAAGAAGGGGATCAACACGATATCCTGTGCTTTGGATATGTCTTGATACACTTGGGTGAACTTTTGGGTGTAGCGAGGGCCATAGTTAGGCGGTACCATGATCTCGGTCAGCAGCACTTTTGCGCCGCTATCTTTGGCTAGGGTAATGATTTGGATTAGATTATTTTCAAGTTGCGTTGGGGGGAATCCACGTAAACCATCATTACCACCCAGTTCAACGACCACAAGGTCGGGGGCGACGGAATCGAGTAAGGCGGGTAATCGGCGTAAGCCGCCAGCTGTGGTTTCGCCGCTCACTGAGCCATTAGTAAATTGATGTTCGGGCAGATTTTTTTGCAGCAGCGCCACCCAGCCTGACTGCTCTGCCATGCCATAGCTAGCGCCTAAGCTGTCGCCGAGGATCAACACCTTTGCCGCGTGCGCTGGCGTGGCCATGAATACACTCAATAGGATGAATGCCCCCAGGGTCTTCGCCATTGATTTTAATCTTAGCGATTGATACCAGAATGATTTATATAAGAAGGATCCTATGTCTAACGTCATCTTAAAAAACAGTGCCATCAATGTTGTTAACCTCGAAAAATCAGTGACTACTCAGGAAGGAACGCTCACTATCCTCAAGGGCATTAACTTAGATGTCAAGCAAGGTGAGAGTGTGGCCATTCTTGGCCCGTCGGGTTCGGGCAAGTCTACTCTGCTCGGGCTGCTTGCGGCGCTTGATACGCCTACCTCTGGCGAAATTTGGCTCGATGGCGTGGCGTTATCCCCACTGAATGAAGAGCAAAAAGCCGCGCTGCGTAAACAGAAGGTCAGCTTTATTTTTCAATCGTTTATGTTAGTGGATACCTTAACCGCGCTGGAGAACGTTATGTTACCCGCCGAGCTTGCGGGCGTGAGCAATGCTAAGGAAAAAGCCCAAGCCATGCTGGTGCGGGTCGGTTTATCCCATCGTTTGACCCATTTACCCAAACAATTATCGGGCGGAGAACAGCAAAGGGTGGCGATTGCCCGTGCCTTTATTTGTGAGCCCACAGTGCTGTTTGCCGATGAACCCACGGGTAACTTGGACAGCGTCAACGGCCATAAAATTGCCGATATGTTGTTTGAGCTGAATCAAGAAAGCCACACCACTCTTATCCTCGTCACCCACGATTTACTATTGGCCAAGCGTTGTGAGCGGCAGCTGGTTATGGATAACGGCCATTTACAGGAAGATACGGCGCACACAGCACCGCTCGCCGATGCTAAGGAGGCTTAACAATGGAGTTAAGTCTGGCATGGCGCCTGTTTAAGCGCGAGTTACAGCAAGGGCAATTGTTATTGATTATCCTCGCTATTACGCTCGCGGTACTATCTGTGAGTGGGCTGGCGCGGGTGAGTGAACGGCTGCAAGTGGCGATCACTGGCCAAGCTTCGCAGTTTATTGCCGCCGATCGGATTATCGATTCGCCGGTTAAAATTGATGCGGCGATTTTAACCAAAGCCGAAGATCTTGGGCTTAAGCATGTGACGAACATGCAATTTAATTCCATGGTCTATTCGGGTGATAAGTTTCAGTTAGTCACAGTTCGCGCCGTTGAAACGGGTTATCCACTCAAGGGCGACATTGAACTCACCAGCGGTAAAACCAAGGCTTTACCTCAAGCGGGTGAAATCTGGTTTGAGACTCGCTTAGGTGGACTCCTCGGTTATCCCAAATCCATCGAACTAGGTAACAGCGAATTTGTGCTCAGCAATGAGATCAGCCGCTTACCCGACGCGGGTTTTAATCCTTTTGCTTCATCGCCCGTGGTATTAATGCGCATGGAAGATGTCGCCAAAACGGGAGTGATTCAACCGGGCAGCCGCGTGACCTATCTGTATCAATTTGCTGGCGATGAAGCTTCGCTTACGGCCTTTGAGCAAAGTGTTAAACCGCTTCTCAATAGCACCCAGCGTTGGGTCGATGTGCAATCCGGTGACTCGCCGATAGCGGGAGCGGTTAAGCGAGCTGAGCGCTTCTTACTGCTGGCTAGTTTGATGGGCATTGCACTGGCCTGCGCCGCGATAGGCATTGCCGCCCAGCGTTATTGCCAGCGCCATTACGATGTGGTGGCCATGCTGAAAACCTTTGGCGCCTCAGCAAAGCAAATTCGGTTGTTGTTCGGCACTCACTTATTGTTAGTGACGTTAATGGGGATTGTGCTTGGCCTTGTCGGTGGTGTGTTACTCGATTTTGGGATCAGTTATTTATTGCCACCCGAAATTGCCGCCTATTCGCCGCCACTTACACGCCCCTTATTGCTCGGCATCAGCACTGGGCTTATCAGCGCCTTTATGTTTTCGGCTTACCCACTAATGCGTTTGCTGGCCATTCCGCCACTACGAGTGCTACAGCGTCAGTTAGAAGGCCTACAACTGGGGATGTGGCTGCATCTGCTTTTGAGCTTAGGGGCGATGGCGTTACTGGGCTATTTGTATTCCCAAAGTTGGGCTTTGACTCTGACTGTGGTCGCGGCGGTGTTGCTGCTCGGTGTGCTGTTAAGCGTGCTTGGCTTTGTGATGATACGTTTAGGCCACAGTGTCGGCATGAAGACCACCAATCCCTTACAGTTGGCACTGGCAGGGCTCAGACGTCGTGCGCGGCAAAATGCGGTTCAATTGGTGGGATTTAGCGCCGCACTGGTATTGCTATTGACGATTCTGGCGTTAAGACAAGACTTGCTCAACGAGTGGCAAAAGCAGCTGCCCGAAAATGCACCTAACTACTTCCTTGTTAATATTGCCCCCGACGATGCTAAGCCCTTAAATGATTTTATGACGACTAAGGGGATAGTGGCGACGGATATTTATCCTGTGATCCGTGGCCGTTTAACACAAATTAACGGCGAAGTGCTGATTTCGAATGAACAGTCTGAAGCGGGTGAAAAGGGCAGAGTGGGTATTTCCCGCGAGTTAAACCTAACGTGGCGTAATACGCTGCCTGCTAACAACGAACTGTTAGAGGGGCATTTTAATCAAGCGGCCGATGAAGTGTCGGTGGAATCTGGCGTGGCGGACCGTTTAGGTATTGGCATTGGCGATAAGTTGACTTATGTGATTGATAATCAAGAGCTCACAGTTAAGGTTGCCAGTATCCGTGCCGTGCACTGGGAAACGCTGCAGCCGAACTTCTTTATGATTTTCACCCAAGAAGCCCTCGCGCCCTTTGCTTATACCTCGATGGCGAGTTTCTATCTGAATGATCAGCAAGCTACGAATGACCAGTCAACAAATGACCCAGCAACAAACGGCCAAGCACTGAGTGCCGATGGTACGCCTAAGGATGCGGTAATCCTTGCGCTTATTCAGCAGTTCCCGACCATATCGATCATCGATGTGGGCGCTATGGTGGGGCAGTTACGGCAGATCATAGAGCAAGTGTCGCTGTCGCTGACCTTAGTGCTGGCCTTAGTGTTACTGGCCAGTGCGTTAGTATTGATTGCACAAACTGAAGCGGGCATGGCAACTCGGCAGCGCGAACTGGCTGTGCTGCGTACCTTTGGCGCTTCGGGATGGCTATTGCGCAGTGCAACGGGTTTAGAGTTTGCCTTGCTTGGCGGTATTGCGGGCGTGTTAGCCGTCATTGTGGCTGAATTTGCGTTATATCTACTTAAGACGCAAGTGTTTGAGCTTAATGTGTATATGCACTGGCCTTGGTGGGGAATCGCCCCTGTTTCTGGCGCCTTAATCGTGGCCTTACTTGGGGTGTGGCGTTGCCGACAATTGCTTAGCCAATCTTGCTCTGAGCTATTAAAGGCGGGCAGCTAGTGGTTGCTTGCATGGGCTAACACTTGAGTTTATGACTTAAAATAGACAGCGTTAACAATAAAAAGCACTGATGCCGCATAAGCTCAGTGCTTTTTATTGTCAGGCTTAATCTGCTGAGTTTGAGCATGACTCGAATATGAATATGAGCATGAACATGCGTCTTTACATCGGCTTACAAATTGATCTGTGCCTAAGCTGGTAGCAACAGAACTTAGTGCAACGCAATGGGTCTATCTAACTGAGAACAGCGACTAGCTTATACATGCCATAGAGAGGAAATATATGTTCAAAGGAATAACCAAACTGCTTAAGGAGAACCGCTCCTTTTTTCTGTTTATCAGCTTAATGTTAGTGTTCAGGAGCGCTGTGGCCGATTGGAATACAGTGCCATCGGGTTCTATGCTGCCGACTATCGTCGAGGGCGATCGCATTCTGGTAAACAAGATAGCCTACGATCTTAGGGTGCCATTTACCCATATCGCCTTAGTCAAACTTGCGGATCCCGCCCGCGGTGATATCGTGGTGTTCGATTCGAAAAAGGCCGATAAAAAACTCATTAAGCGGGTGATTGCTGTGCCAGGCGATACTGTGATGATGCGGGATAATCGTTTGTATTTGAATGGCGAACCCCTTAGTTACTCATCCCAAGCATTGAGTCCTTATGCTCCCGCTGATGTCACCGAAATGCAGGAGAACTTACTCGGTATGGCCCACAGTATTCGCCTTAATCCTGTCCCCTCAAAGCTCGCCAATTTTGGACCTGTCACTGTGCCAGACGCGCATTATCTAGCGCTGGGTGATAATCGAGATAACAGCGCTGATTCTCGGGTCATTGGCTTTGTGCCACGCGATGAGATTGTAGGCCGTTCAAGCTCAGTGGTTTTCTCCCTTGATTATGCTGATCATTACTTGCCTCGACCTGAGCGCCTTATGCGCGAGTTTTAGCATGCGCGGATTCTAGTATTCGTGATGTTGCTCCATAAAGAAGGGCGCCGAATGAGGCGCCCTTTTGTTAGCTGATTGATTCAGCAATGATTGATTTAAAAATGATTACTTGAAAGCTACTACTTCATAAAGCTCAAATAGCCCTGCAAGACAATCAAGTTAACGATGTCGATAAAGAAAGCGCCGACGATAGGCACAACCATAAAGGCTTGGGGTGACGGCCCTGTGCGCGAGACGAGCGCGCCCATGTTCATTACCGCCGTTGGCGTTGCGCCCATACCAAAGCCGCAGTGGCCACCGGTGATCACCGCCGCATCGTAATTACTGCCCATCACTTTGAATGTCACGAAATAGGCGAACACCGCCAGTACTGCGGTTTGCACCAGTAAGATGACTAGCAGCGGGATGGCTAAATCAAAAATCTCCCATAGCTTTAAGGTCATCAAAGCCATAGAAAGGAACAGTGACAAAGCGACTGTGCCTATGACATCGATGCTTTCAGTATGGGGCTTATAGCCGCGGGTGAGTTCAGTGATATTGGCGATGATAACGCCAAGGAAGAGAGCATAAACAAAGTCGGGCATTTTGAGCCAAGCTATGCCCGATTGGCTGATCCACAGCGTGAGCCATTTTGAGCCTGCAACACACAGCAGCAGTACAAACAGGGTTTCTAATATGGTTTTGGCTGTGACTTGATCTTCTTCTAACTGATCGTAAGTCACTAAATGCGGATGTTCACTGTGATGCTTGCGACCAATCCCATAGCGAGAAACAAGATTATGTTTACCGATTAATCGCTGCGCAACGGGGCCACCTATGATCCCGCCCATGATTAAACCAAAGGTCGCCGCGGCCATGGCAAACTCTAAAGTATTGATACCGTAGTTTTCCGCAAAGGTTTGTGACCAAGCGACGCCCGTTCCATGGCCACCCGACAGGGTAATTGACCCTGCAATAAGGCCCATAATCGGGTCTAGCCCTAACAGATTGGCTAAACTGACGCCGACGGCGTTTTGGATAACAATATAAATCGAGGCAACACCCAGAAAGATAAAGACTTTTTTACCACCGCTGAGTAACAGCTTGTAGTTTGCCGAGAGGCCAATCGTGCTGAAAAACATCAGCATTAAGGTATTTTGCAGCGATAAGCTGAAGTCGAGACTGATATTTTGAAAGTGAAGAAATGCGACACCCGCGGCGACAACGAGGCCACCCACTATGGGTTCGGGGATATTATATTGCCTAAAGACACGTACATGGCGATTGATGGAGTGGCCGATAAACAGCACGAAAATGGCAATTAAAAATGATTCTAGCTCGCCAATCGTATAGGTCGTGTGCATGAAAATTCCTTACAAACTGTCTTAGTGTGGGCATTTCAGTGAGCACAATGCCCATTGAGGAGTCACCCATCTTGTTATTAAGTACCTGCTAATGCTGGATGTTAAGCGCTTGATGTCGAGGACAGATCAGTGTCAATCCGATAAAAATTTAAAGGATGAGTGAGCGCGAGTGTGTTTCGTTTTATGGTTTACAGGCCAAGAACAGCAGATTAAATAGCCTGTTCTTGAGCATAAATAACTGTCTATTTATGAGGTGTTGCTGAGTCTATCTGTGGTCAAGGTTGAGGTGATTAATGCGTGCCTCCTATGACCGAATGGAGGCGAGTTTAGCAGAAAAGTGTCGCGCTGTCGCTAAATCACATTACAAATCATGATGTTATGATATTGTTTTTCTAGTGTTGCTAAAGTAGCGCTTGTGCTTACGTCAACATGTTGCAAGCCTTAGCACCGAAATTCGTGCGCATTAGCGCCCGAATATGTCGATGTTTACAGCAAGATTCCGCGGGATTGTTAGCATCAGCGTTCTAGCCTATTTGGCTAACACGTCGGTTAAGGCATTGTCGAGGTCACTGAATTGAAACTGAAAACCGGCTTCGAGGGCGCGTTTAGGATAAACAAACTGTCCTTCGGTCAGCAGCTCTGACATTTCACCCATAGCCAAGCGTAATGCAAGCGGAGGGGTCGTGATAAGAGCAGGGCGATTGAGTGCTTTTCCAAGTGCTTTGGTAAACACAGCGTTACTGACTGGGTTGGGGGCAGTGGCGTTAAATACGCCTTTGCAATGTTCTTGGCTGAGTAAAAAGTCGATAAGGGAGATGAGATCTTGCACATGGATCCAGCTCATGCCTTGACGTCCATGACCAATTGGGCCACCGAGTCCGAGCTTAAAGGGCGGTAGCATTTTCTCTAATGCGCCGCCTTTTCCTAACACAATCCCGATACGGATAATGCAGACGCGGGTTTGCTCAGTATTTGCATTAAGCGCTTCTTGTTCCCATTTTCGGCAGATGTCATGGCTAAACTCAACATGGGCACCACTGGATTCATCGAGCAATTTATCATCATGTCGACCGTAATAACCCACTGCCGAACCACTCACCATGATCTTAGGCGGATTACTACTCTGCTGTATTAGCTGAGTTAATCTTGCCGTGATATCCCAACGGCTATCACAAATCCGCTGCTTCTGGTTTTTGCTCCAGCGCTTAGCGACGATCGGCTCGCCCGCAAGATTCACTATGGCGTCGATATGATTCAGGTCGCTCAGCGCATCGAGGCTCTCAAGGTAATGGTGCTGATTACCGAGTATTCTCTGCGTTTGTTGCACTGAGCGCGTTAATAACGTCAGTTGATGATGGGGCGCCAATCGTTCGACTAATTGGCGGCCAATAAAGCCGCTTGCGCCAGTGATCAGTATATTCATGGAACCTCTCTTATCGGTTGAGCTCTGAGGATATATACCGAAATACGGTGTGCAACGATCACTTAGTCTGGGTATTTCTAGCGAGATTATTTCTGATAACACAACTCCATAGAGACTGAATCAGCAAAGCGCAGGGCATGGGGTTTGTCGATTTCGACACTGGCAAATTCAACCCAAGGATGCTCACTGGCGATGGCCAGCGTTTGGCTGGTAAGATTTTCGAGTAATGAGAAACGGTTATTCTCAATCAGCTCAATGATCTTTTTGGTGATAGTGCGGTAATTGAGTGCATCCTCAACATTATCACTGTTACGGGCACGCTCGGCACAATAATGGATCACGACATTGATGATCACGTCTTGGCGATTTTGAATTTCATCTTCTTTAATGCCGATAAAAGTACGAAGTCTTAAGTTTTTAATGCGTATAATCGCGGTTTCTGGTTTCATAATGGCAAATGGCTATCTTAAGCTAAGGTTTCTGAGGTTAAGTGTGTTCTCGGGTTAGCCTAACAATTTTATCTAAGATCAAGAAGGATTTTTAATAAATGACGCGACCTAATGCGCCCTCCGCAGCTTACCGTGGCTTTGCGGTTATGGCCTTTGTAGTGATTATTTTGGCAGGGATTAAGGCGGCGAGCCCGATTGTGGTGCCGTTTGTGCTGTCCAGTTTTTTGGCGGTGATTTGTAATCCCGCGATTGGTTTAATGACCAAATTCCGTGTGCCTAAATGGCTTGCGGTGATCCTCTTGATGGGATTTATTGTGTTGATGGGCCTCTGGTTAGCCTCGGTTGTCGGCAGTTCAGTCAATGAGTTCTCCAAGCAATTACCCCAATATCGGGTGCAGTTAGTCGAGCAATTTGCTTGGATATTAAATAAGTTACATTCCTTCAATATTCAGATTTCGAAGGATCAAGTGTTAGCGTATTTTGACCCTGGCATGGCCTTGTCTATGACCACTAATATGCTGTCGGGTGTCGGCAATGTGATGGCGAATTTATTTCTGATCATCTTAACCATCGTCTTTATGCTGTTTGAAGCACAATCGTTACCAAAGAAATTACATTTGGCGCTGGACGATCCCGATATGCGCCTCAAGCAGATTGACCGCTTTTTACAATCGGTTAATCAATACATGGTGATCAAGACGCTAGTAAGCTTAGCGACCGGCGTTATCGTCGGTGTCGGTTTAACCATTATTGGCGTGGATTATGCCATGCTGTGGGCGGTGATCGCCTTCCTATTTAATTACATTCCCAATATCGGTTCTATCATCGCTGCCATTCCTGCGGTGTTATTAGCCTTTATTCAGCTTGGCCCTGCGGCTGCTGGCGGTACTGCACTTTTATATGTCGGTGCCAACATGGTGATGGGCAATATGATTGAACCTAAATTTATGGGCCGCGGCTTAGGCTTATCGACCTTAGTGGTGTTTTTATCGTTAATTTTTTGGGGCTGGTTGCTAGGCTCAGTGGGCATGTTGTTGTCGGTGCCGCTGACTATGGTGGTTAAAATTGCCCTCGAATCGAGTAAAAGTGGTAACTGGTTAGCCATATTATTATCGGACGATGTTGAAGATAAGTTCGTGGCCAACAACACGGAAAACTCAAGTTCCGATGCCGATGAAGCCGATACAAGTACAACAGAGAGTAAGTAATAGAAGATGCAAAGTTTTATACAAGCGCTAGCGACAATTGAATTAGGTGATGATGCAGTGCGGTTATTCCATGGCCGCGGTGGACACTTCGCGGGTTGTGAACACCTATGTTTAGATTGGTTTGCGCCAGTGCTATTACTGACCAGTTTCACTCCCTTAGCCGATGACGATTTAGCCACATGCCAGCAGGCTATTGCGGCGCGTTGGCAGGCCATTCGTCCAGAAAGCCAACTGAATTTAGTCTATCAATACCGCAGTGCGGGCGAGACTTTTACTCAAGTGCTGCAAGGCGAAGTGCCTGAGCCGCATATTGTTAGTGAAAATGGCGCACGCTTTCAGGTGCATTTAATGCGCGGACAAAACCACGGTTTATTCCTCGATATGGCTAACGGCCGCGAGTGGGTGAGAGCAAATGCCCGCTATAAAAAAGTGCTTAATTTGTTTGCCTATACCTGTGGTTTCTCGGTGGCGGCATTGCAAGGCGGCGCCGATGAAGTGGTCAATATGGACATGAGCAAAGGCGCATTAGGCATAGGTAAACAGAATCATTTGCTGAATGGCTTTAGTGCGGGAGCACGTTTTTTAGGCCATGATATTTTTAAATCTTGGGGCAAACTGAAAAAGCTCGGTCCCTACGACATTATTGTGGCCGATCCACCGAGCAATCAAAAGGGCAGTTTTGTCGCGACTAAGGATTATGTGCGTTTAATCAGGCGTTTACCTGAGTTACTTGCCGATAATGGTGAAGTGTTACTCTGCCTCAATGCACCCGAGCTCGATACCACTTTCCTACGCCAGCAGGTTGCAGATGCGGCGCCAGCACTCGAATACATAGAGCGCTTAGCCAATCCGCCAGCGTTTATGGATGTGTCTGAAGAGAAGTCGCTTAAGGTGCTGCGTTACCGTTTATCGACTCGAGCCTAGTCTTGATTTAGCTTAATAGGCCAGTTTAAACTGGCCTTTTTTGTCGGTTTTTAATGAGGCTAAATGGCTAATTTAATTGCTGATTTTAAAAGTGCAACAAATATGGATGTGCAAACTCAAGGCAACCTTGCTGTCAAACTAGCTTGAGTGTTTAGCTTTTTACGCTGTCACTTGTTTATGAGCAAAATGTTACTGAGCAAATGGCTACTCAGAAAATTATCACTCAGTCATATTATCACCCAATCATTAGCTTAAACGCTCCGTCAGTAGCTTAATCGCTCAGAGAGCTGCGATTGTCCAAAGGTTTCAATCACTTTACTGACTTGATGTTGATCTAAGTGTTTGAGGGCGGAAATTTCATCATAAAGCCTGTCCTGAACATCTAATGGCATATTCATGTGTTCCATAAACATGCGGATCCCTAATACATCGCCGTGGCTAAATAATGTCGTTAGTGTGGTGGCTTCAAGCTCAATAAGTGCGTTCATATCTTACCTCCTACTCGCGTCATTACTTAATTGATAGCAGCTAGCGTCATACTTCCCTAGATTCATTGCTTGTAAGCGATTTCTGTTAATAGCGTTTGTGCATATAGGGCAGCATTAAATGGCGTCATGGGCGGCTAAATATCATCTGTAAAGATGAAAGTGTTTCAGTTTTTTGGACAGATTTTGAGCTTTATAAGTGATAGCACGCCTTAAATGTTATCGAGGAAGAAACAAAACTGAAAGTTTTCTGTAATTATAGTTTTGGCTTTGTTATACTGCTGCCCACGGAATATATCCCTTTCCTCACAGGCAAAATGTCAGCATAGAATGACATGCCTCTGCGACCTTACCCAATCAAGCAGGAGTTGTTATGGAAGTTCATGAATACGAAAATGCTTATTATCAAGTGAAAGACGATGTACTGACGTCTTTACCTGCTGAAAGCGAAGAAGAAGTGATCCAGGCCTAATCGATAACGATTAGACTGACGGTACTTATGAGTCGGACGTAACAAAACAAGCACATTGAAATAGCAACCTTAGGGTTGCTATTTTTTTAGCTGAAATCGGCGCTAGGATTGAGCACATGACAAGACATGCACAATAAAAGTGGCGAGCGAGAAGGGAGATTAACCGTTTACTTTGCGCTTTTCTGGCATCAGCTCGACGATAGTCCACTTACTGCCAATCTTGTGAAGACGTATGGTCCTGTCATCAATCCACGGCTGACCGCCTTTAAGCCCTTTCATTTTGATCACGACAATGACGTCTTTGGTAAATTTACGGAAGAAGTCGATATCGATATCATCAATTTCCATTTCAACATTGGTCATCGACAGGCCGAGCATATTACGCTGCACCGCGGCGGCAATATAGTAATGGGTGAGCACTTGTTTAATTGGCTCATCGACAAATTGCTTGGCTTGTTCAACATCGCGATCGACATAAATCGCTTTAAAAAAGCCTAAGCTCACTTCTTCGGGCGATAACTGGCGTTGATCTTCCGTCGAGGGATCGCCGCAACCAAAGAGGAACAGCAGGGAGATAAAAAATAGAGTTCGCATAAGTTTTAGTTATTGGAATTTGTTCTGAGTATCGCGATTTTAGACTTAATGCACAAGTTCTGTCGTTATTTGCGATCTATTGGGAAATGCGTTGACTCAAGCCTATTGAGTGTGGCATATAGTTAGGAGGCATATAAAAAGGTTATCCACAGAAACTGTGGAAAACTATGTTGAAGACTTCAGTGATACTTTGTAAGTCACTGATATTGTCTTGCTTTATCTGCTGGTTAAAAAGTGACGCTTTTCAGTTTTCCGCCATGTTCCACTTTCACTTGTGGATATTTTTCGCCGTTTACTCACCTTATTCACACCGCTTAATTCGTTTCTCCTCGTATTTAGTCTACTTATTTTGCCATATTGGCTTTGCTATTGAGCCATTGTCGCAGCGCGATAGCCTTGCTTAAGCTAAATTTGAGCATAAAAAAAGCACCGGTAAGTACCAGTGCTTTGTTGTGCGTAACGCTATGCAGATTTCGCTGTGTTAGCCTTTAGCTGTGTCGTTTTGTGCTGCTTGAATTGCCGTTAGGGCGATAGTGTAGACGATATCATCGACTAACGCGCCGCGAGATAAGTCGTTCACAGGTTTGCGCATACCTTGCAGCATAGGACCGATACTGATCAGGTCCGCGCTTCGCTGTACAGCCTTGTAAGTCGTGTTGCCTGTATTGAGGTCTGGGAACACGAAAACGGTGGCTTGGCCAGCGACAGGACTATCAGGTGCCTTAGAGCGAGCAACATTTGGCATAACCGCCGCATCGTATTGTAATGGACCATCAATAATCAGATCTGGGCGTTTTTCTTTGGCGATACGGGTCGCTTCACGCACTTTATCCACATCTGAACCTGTGCCTGAGTTACCGGTTGAGTAGCTGATCATTGCCACTCTTGGCTCAATACCGAAGGCTTTTGCTGATTCCGCCGATTGGATGGCGATATCGGCTAATTGCTCTGCATTTGGATCTGGGTTAATTGCGCAGTCACCGTAAACAAGCACTTGATCTGGCATCAACATAAAGAAGATGGACGAAACTAAGCTTGAGCCCGGTGCCGTTTTGATCAATTGCAGTGGTGGGCGGATGGTATTAGCTGTGGTGTTAACCGCGCCAGATACAATACCGTCAACTTCGTTTTGCGCCAGCATCATAGTGCCAAGCACCATGTTGTCTTCTAACTGTTCACGGGCAACGACTTCCGTTAAGCCTTTGCTGCGACGCAGTTCCAACATAGGTTCTACGTAACGGTCGCGCACCTCTTCTGGATCGATAATGATCACGCCTTCGCCAAGCACCACATCTTGCTGTGCGGCGATACGCAGGATTTCATCTTTTTTACCTAAAAGCACACAGCGAGCGATACCGCGTTCGGCACAAATGGCCGCCGCTTTAATGGTTCGTGGCTCATCACCTTCTGGCAGCACCACAGTCTTGTGGGCGGCGCGCGCCAATTCCGTGAGTTTGTAACGGAAAGCGGGTGGTGACAGGCGATGCTCACGGGGCGAGTTTTTAGTGACGCTTTCAATCCAAGTTTGGTCGATGTGACTGGCCACATAATCCTGCACTAGATCAATACGAACCGCGTCATCTACGGGTACTTCATGGTCGAAACGTTGAATGTTGAGCGAGGTTTGCCAAGTGTTGCTGTCGATTAAGAACACAGGTAAACCGGTTTCAAAGGCCTGTTCACACAGCTTAAGAATTTCTGGCTCTGGCTCGTAGCTACCCGTCAACAGCAGGGCACCAATTTTCACGCCGTTCATGGCCGCAAGACAGGCTGAAACGATGACATCTGAGCGATCGCCTGAGGTCACAAGTAGTGAGTCAGTCTTAATATGGGTCACCATATTAGGGATACTGCGGGCACAGAACGTCACTTTGCGCAGACGACGAGTATGCATTTCGCCGGCATTAAGAATGCGTGCGCTTAAATGCTTCGCCAGATCCGAGGCGCGTGGTGCAACAAGATCAAGGTTGTATGGCACGCTGCCTAAAATACGCAGTGGGCTTTTACCTGGCATTTGGAACATGCTGGCCGCATCTGAGCGTTGAACACCTTGGTGATCAAAGACTTCAGAGAGATCAGGGCGCGCGCGACCTTCGTCGTCAACGGGGGCACCAATCTTGTTGATCACAGCGCCAATCAGGCGTTTGTTCTTTTTTCCGCCCCAAGAGTTGTAGGCGATTTCAAGGCGGTTCATCAACCCAGTTGAAGTATCGCTACCTGGCGTGGCAATAAAAATCACGTCTGCATCCATGGCTTTAGCGATGGCATAGTTCACATCGTCGGCAAAGGGATGGTTACGTGTTGGCACTAAACCTTCAACAATTAAGGTCTCAGTGTTGCTGGCGCAATCGGACGCACGGGCAATGATTTGCTCCATTAATACGTCGGTTTGGTCAGCACGAATTAAGGCTTCGGCATGGGCCATGTCGAAGGGCTCTAACGGATTCACTGTCGGCGATTTGCTCAGAATAGTGGTTGAGCGTTCTGGGCCATTATCATTAGGTCTAAGTTGGGAAATCGGCTTAAAGAACTGAACTTTAACTCCGTGGCGCTCCAGTGCGCGAACCATCCCAAGGCTTAAGGAGGTCAGGCCGACTCCGGTACCTATGGGGATTAACATAATATTACGAGACATAAAAACCTCTAGTTTCGATGGTTTTTGGCAGAAGAGTTTCTGCAAATTTGCTTGTGAGTATGGCTATGTAAAGCGTAAAGCCGTTTGGGTGAGCAAACGGCTTAGGTCATTTTTTATTTGTTGATCAGTTTAATTGAATCTTCGGCGATAACCCATTCTTCGTTCGTTGGGATCACCATGGCAATCGTGCCTTTATCTTGAGTGATGATGCCTTTCTTACCGAAACGCGCCGCTTTGTTGCGTTCGCTATCGACATGGAAATTGAAGATTTCCAGCATGTTGAGCACTTTTTCACGGATTAAGTCTGAGTTTTCGCCAATGCCGCCGGTGAAGACGACTGCATCTAAACGGCCCAGTGGCACAGTGTAAGAGGCGATGTATTTGGCTAAACGGTAGCAGAAGATTTCTAAGGCTAAGGTCGCGCCTTTATGGCCGTCGGCGTAACCTTCTTCGATTCCGCGGCAATCGTTAGTCAGCTCGGAAATCCCCAGCAGACCACTTTGCTTGTTCATCAGGTTATTCACTTCTTCTAAGGTGTAACCCAGTTGGTGAACTAAGTGATAGATGATTGAAGGGTCAATATCGCCACAACGTGTGCCCATGACCAAACCTTCTAATGGGGTTAAGCCCATAGACGTGTCGACACTTTTTCCGCCTTTGATGGCAGTCACTGACGCGCCGTTGCCCAGGTGAGCACAGATAACGTTGGTTTCTTCAATGGGCTTGTTGAGCATTTTTGCCGCTTCACGGCTAACGAATAAATGACTCGTGCCATGCATGCCATAACGACGGATACCGTGTTCACGGTATAACTTGTAAGGCAGGGCGTAGACATAGGCTCTGTCAGGCATGCTTTGGTGGAATGCGGTATCAAATACAGCAACCTGTGGCAATTTAGGGAAAGAGGCAATGGCTGCACGGATGCCGATAAGGTGAGCAGGATTGTGCAGGGGGGCTAATGAAGCACAATCTTCGATACCTTTGATCACGCTTTCGTCGATGATCACAGAACGAGTGAACTTTTCACCGCCGTGAACGATACGGTGGCCAACGGCTTGAATTTTTGCTGCTAATTCAGGCTGTTCCGCAAGGATTTTATTAACAATGTATTCAACTGCTTCACGGTGAGCCGTAAATGCGCCTAAGGCCGCTTCATGTTTTTCGCCGTTGATTTTCCATTTAATGCGCGAGTCTTCTAAACCAAAACATTCGGCTAAGCCAGAAATTTGATCGTCACCTGTTTGCGCGTCAATGACGGCAAATTTGAGAGAAGAGCTACCGCAATTGAGAACTAAAACCAGATTATTTGACATGTGTAAACCCTTTGCCATTGTGTTTAATATAACGATTCAAAAAAATTAGGATCTGCGGTGTTTTTACCATAACAGTCTTGGGGCGATTCGCCAGATTGTGCTATGGTAAAAGCAGTATTCCATTGTAGTTGGTGTCTAAAATTGAGCATTAAGATCCTCAAAACCTTAGGTGATGGTCATCAATATATGAAGACTTGGCCTATGGTTAGACAACTGGGTTTTTATTTCCCTGAGTATCGGGTCGTCCGAGCTACTCAGCTCGCCATACTGGTGATGCCAGTGTTGGCGTTTTTTGTGAGTATGAGCCAGCTGTATATTCACGGTTGGGCATTTCTGCCCCAAGCTGTCACTCTCGGTTTATTTTTCATCAGCTTACCGTTACAGGGGCTGCTGTGGTTAGGTTGGCGAGCGCGCCATCCATTACCGTTAACGCTGTTCGACTGGAGTAACCAGTTGAGTGCGAAGTTGTCGTCCATGGGTATCAATTGCCATACCTTAGGCGCTAAAGCCTGTTACCTCGATATGGCGCTGATTTTAAAAATAGCCTTTGAGCGTTTAGATGCCAGTTATTGGGAAGAACTTTAGGCGATTGCCGCTGTTATCCGCGTTGGCTTTTCTATTACTGTGGATTAATAAATCGCGTTAATCCCTTGCCCAACAAATACGGCTTTGATCTTTTCCATGGTTTCTCGGCTCGGTGGTGATATGCCATCGAGTTGATAGCTTTCGCCCATGGCTTCCCACTTGTGTTTACCTAATTCGTGATAGGGTAGTAATTCTACCTTTTCAATGTTTTTCATGGGCTTGATAAACTCGGCCAGTTGTAATGCCGATGCTTCATCGTCGGTAAATCCGCCCACCACCACATACCGTATCCAAGTCGCTTGATTACGCTCTGCCAAATACTGCGCAAATTGCAATGTTCTATGGTTGCTGACTTTGGTTAACTCAATATGTTTTTCATCGTCCATGTGCTTGATGTCGAGCAGGACCAAGTCAGTGTGGTCGAGTAACTCATCAATCACTGGCGTGTACTTACGTACAAAACCATTGGTATCTAAACAGGTATGAATACCTTCTTGCTGACAGGCTGTGAATAATTCGGCGACGAATTCTGCCTGTAAAATGGCTTCACCACCACTGGCCGTAACACCACCATTGCTGGCATCGAGAAAAGGCCGATAGCTGATGATTTGACTCATTAACTCATCGACCAGAACTTCTTTTCCGCCATCAAGATCCCAAGTGTCACGGTTGTGGCAATACTGGCAGCGCATTAAACAGCCTTGCATAAAGGTGATAAACCGTATGCCTGGACCATCGACTGTGCCAAAGGATTCCACTGAGTGGATCCGACCGATAACTGCCATTGTGACTCCTGTTAAAATAAGTGAGGCTGTAGCACAGTGTACTACAGCCTTGACTAATTTAGCTTACAGACCTTTGGTGAATGTACGCGTGATCACATCTTGTTGCTGCTCTGGCGTCAGTGAGTTGAAGCGCACTGCGTAGCCAGAAACACGGATGGTCAGCTGTGGATACTTGTCTGGATGCTTAACAGCATCTTCGAGCATCTCGCGGTTCATCACGTTGACGTTCAAGTGTTGGCCACCTTCTTTTTTGTCATTGTGGTCGAAGTATCCGTCCATCAATGCCGCTAAGTTGGTACGGCGAGCATCATCATCTTTACCCAGCGCATTTGGCACGATTGAGAAGGTATAAGAGATACCATCTTGAGCGTGGGCAAATGGGAGTTTTGCCACTGAGGTTAAAGAAGCGATTGCGCCTTTTTCATCACGGCCATGCATAGGGTTTGCACCCGGTGCAAATGGCGCACCTGAACGACGACCATCTGGTGTGTTACCGGTTTTCTTACCATAAACCACGTTTGAGGTGATGGTCAGAATTGACTGAGTTGGGATCGCATTGCGATACATTTTACGGTCGCGAATTTTCGCCATAAAACGTTCAACTAAGTCACAGGCGATATCATCAACACGTGGGTCGTTGTTACCAAATTTTGGATAGTCACCGCTAATTTCGAAATCAACTGCAATGCCGTTTTCATCACGAACAGGTTTTACTGTGGCGAATTTGATGGCAGACAGTGAGTCGGCAGCGATAGACAGACCCGCAATACCACAAGCCATAGTGCGACGTACGTCTCTGTCGTGCAGTGCCATTAGCGCCGCTTCATAAGAGTACTTGTCGTGCATGAAGTGGATTGAGTTCAGTGCTGTGACATATTGAGTCGCTAACCAATCCATTAAACCGTCTAAGCGATTCATCACGTCGTCGTAGTTTAATACGGCGTCAGTGATAGGGTCGGCTTTAGGGGCAACTTGGATTTTCAGCTTTTCGTCAACGCCGCCGTTAATTGCATACAACATAGTTTTAGCTAAGTTGGCGCGGGCACCGAAGAACTGCATGTGTTTACCCACAACCATTGGGCTTACACAACAGGCAATAGCATAGTCGTCTGATTGGAAATCTGGACGCATTAGGTCATCGTTTTCATATTGAATTGAGCTAGTGTCGATAGACACTTTGGCGCAATATTTTTTGAAGCCGATGGGCAGTTTATCTGACCACAATACTGTGATGTTTGGCTCTGGACTTGGACCCATAGTGTAAAGGGTGTTCAAGAAACGGAAGCTTGATTTAGTCACTAACGTACGGCCATCTAAGCCCATACCGCCGATTGACTCAGTCGCCCAAATTGGGTCGCCAGAGAACAATTCATCGTATTCTGGAGTACGTAGGAAACGTACCATACGCAGTTTCATCACGAAATGGTCAATCATTTCCTGAGCTTGTTGCTCAGTTAAGGTGCCATTTTTCAGATCGCGTTCAATATAGATGTCGAGGAATGAAGAGGTACGGCCTAATGACATCGCCGCGCCGTTTTGGCTTTTTACTGCGGCTAAGTAACCGAAGTAAGTCCATTGAATTGCTTCTTGTGCAGTGGTTGCTGGGCGAGAAATATCGCAGCCATATTTGGCAGCCATTTTCTTCATTTGACCTAGTGCACGGTGTTGCTCAGCGATTTCTTCACGTAATTGGATAACATTTGATAATTCTTCACCCGCTTCGAACTGCGCTTGCAGTGAAGTGAATTGGGCAAACTTATCTTTCATCAGGTAATCGATACCGTAAAGTGCCACACGGCGATAGTCACCAATGATACGGCCACGGCCATAAGCATCGGGTAAACCGGTTAAAATACCTGATTTACGGCAAGCCATAATTTCTGGGGTGTAAACATCGAATACACCTTGGTTATGGGTTTTACGCAGTTCTGAATAGATGTATTTAACGTCTTCATCTAGCACGCGGTCGTAGGCAGCGCATGAGCTTTCCACCATACGGATACCACCATTAGGCAACATAGCGCGTTTTAGCGGCGCATCTGTTTGTAAGCCAACGATAGTTTCTAATTCTTTATTGATGTAGCCAGCGTCGTGGGAAGTGATGGTAGAAACCATCTTAGTATCGAAATCAACAGGCGCGTGGGTACGGTTTTCCTGTTTGATGCCTTCCATGACTTTATCCCACAGGGTTGTGGTCGCTTCGGTGGCACCGGCAAGGAATGATTCGTCGCCTTCAAAAGGCGCGTAGTTTTGTTGGATAAAGTCACGTACATTGACTTCAGATTTCCAATCGCCAGGGGTAAAGCCTTCCCATGCGTTGGCAAACAGTTCAGTTTTTTCGGTCATCGTACTAATACCTTCTGGTTGAGATAAAGGTTATTGGCGATCAGCGTGAAGCGATGCTGAGTATAAGCCAATAGCTAATTCCTGAAATAAAGCTCCCTTCATGATGACGCCCTATGATGGGAACTGGATTTTGAAGTGCTGTCACTCCAAAAGTCTGTCTATTGATACCCGATAAGATGACAAATATTCGCTTACTTTGATTATCGGCTACCGATCAATCTCTTTTGTAATTGGTAAGACCAATTGCCCACAAGCATATTAACATAGGTCTGCCGCTATCGCATCTTAAACGGATTGGTTTGTGCTCGCTTAATCCCAAATTTGCTAGCTAGGTAGCATTTTTTTACCACAATTAGGAATACAGCACGCTTTTCAACTTGGTGTGACATTCAAACCTATGACTTCCTAAATCAATAAACCTATGGTTGTTGTCATTTACTGTCCCCCTTTATCTGGGAGAAATCTATCCTCGTATAGATTGATTTTTGCTGGGTTGGTGATGGCCGGATAAATAGGGTATGACAGTGGCTGTTGTGTTCGTGACGTAGAAACAAGCTCCTTGTTAGCTATTTGTATTAATTGTAGTTTATTCGCTAATCTCGTTGATGTTTAGGGAATGGCATAAGGTTATCCATACTGGCCAAACGGTAATGCCTGAATTCCGCTAAAAAACATAAAAGAGTGGCTGAGCAAGGCTTTTACCACTCATCAGGCATGTTGTCGCTTGCTGCTGGGCTAAACTGTCAATACTGAGGCGTGGAGCGCTGGCGGAGTCAATCCAGTGGATATTGAAGTGTGCGAGTCAATCTATTGCCACATCTATGCTTTACTGCCTAATCAATGCTTCACGACTGAGTAGATCTGAGTTTACTGAAGCTGATTTAGTGAACCGTTTGATAGCGAGTTTGATAACGAGTGTACTTGAGAGTTGAATTAGCTGGAGACGAGCCATTTTGGTGTTATTGACAACCTAAATAGCATGTCATTCTGGTGGCTAAAATTGACCATTGTTGGTAAGACCAATTAACCTTTTGTGTTTTTGGTTTCAAGTTTTCACATTTTTGGTGTGAATAACATCACGCTTTGGCAATATCTACTTCACAGCATTAGCGCGTTGTATGGTACAAAGCGAGACTTTAGTGAATCATCATTCTTAGCAAATCAACATCTCGGTTTTGATTCGTGCTATCTGCGCAACGGCGCTGCAGGAGAGATATATGCTACGCATTCAAGTCTGTTTATCTGAAGTTGGAGTCATGCAATGAAAAGCCCAAATCCATCATCAACCCCAACTGTGACAAACACTGCCCACGAAGCGCCACAGGTTTCAGCGCACTTTAGTTGTTATAATCAGGCGGAAATTTACGGTACCAGCAAAGTGGTTAAAGCGCCTTGGCAATCCTTTGGCCTAGCTGTGTTTGCTGGCGCCTTCATCGCCTTAGCCTTTGTATTTTATCTGACAGTGACCACAGGTGCTGGCGATGCGTCTTGGGGTTTAGTTCGCTTCGTTGGGGGGATAGCCTTTAGTTTAGGCCTGATTTTAGTGGTTGTTTGCGGCGGCGAGCTGTTCACCAGTTCAGTACTCAGTACCGTCGCCTGGGCACAAAAACAGGTCTCTGGCGCTGAATTACTCAAATGTTGGTGCCGGGTTTATGCGGGCAATTTTGTCGGCGCTATACTGATGGTTTGTTTGATCACCGCCGCGGGCATGTATGAACTCGATGGTGGTAACTGGGGATTAAATGCCCTTAAAGTGGCGCAGCACAAACTGCATCACACATGGATCCAAGCCTTTAGCTTAGGCATTTTGTGTAACATGTTGGTGTGTTTGGGGGTGTGGATGACCTTTGCCAGTCGCGATGTGCTGACTAAATCCCTACTGTTGATCTTACCTGTGGCCATGTTCGTCAGCAGCGGTTTTGAACACAGTATCGCTAACCTGTTTATGGTGCCTATGGGCATGATGATCCAATCTATCGCCAGCCCAGAATTCTTCGCATCTTTAGGCGTTACTCAAGAGCAGTTTGCGGATTTAACCGTGACTAACTTTATATTCAACAACTTAATCCCAGTCACCCTTGGCAATATTGTCGGCGGCGGTGTGATTGTGGGTTTAGGTTATTGGTGGATAGAGCAGGGTAAAACGACGTCAAGCGATCCACACAAAACTCACCATGAGCACTTTTCTGCACCCCATTCACATACCGAAAAACCTCAACATGCGAGTGAAATTAAGCTGACGAAGCATTCTTAGAACGCTTTAAATGACCCGTTGAAGTATAAGAAAATGCCCAGCAAATAGCTGGGCATTTTTTATGCTTATTTACTGGGCTGCGTAAAAGAAGCAAATAAAAACAGCATCCGAAGATGCCGTTTTTTGATTAGGTTCTAATTGATAAAGACGATATTAGAACTTCACATCATATTGTAGATAAACGAAGCGGCCGATATTGTCATAGACACCTTGATCATAGAAAGGCCAGTTGTTTGGTGCGCTGAATGATGGCTGTTTATCCAGTAAGTTACGGACCCCTAAGGTGACTTTGTTATCATCAGCAAAATAGTAAGCTGTTGTTAAATCAAACTGTACATAAGCTGCCACATGTTGACTTCTGCCTGGGTTCACTAAATCACCATTTGCATCGACATCTGTAGCCTTGCCAACATCATAGTAACCAACCAATTGGCAAGACTTGTTACCTGTATTACGCTTATCATACATTTCGTACCCAGGGAGGTAACGCATATTAAGTGAGGTTACAAAATCATTTTGTTCTAATGAAATGCTGCCGTTAATACGATAGTCACGCATTGAATTATCAGCAATATCATCACATAAAGGTTGTACTGCTGAAGATTGCGTTTTATAGCTTAGGAACTGTTCTGCTTGTAAGCTTGACTTCAAAGTACCAAATGAGAATTCACTGCTATATTGAAGATCATAGTTTAGGCCAGTTGCACTCTGCTCTGTCAGGTTTTGTTTGTTAGTTTGAACATAACCGTCTCTGTTAGAGTCAGTTAGACGGCCTTCAGAGTTACGCACGACTAAGTTAGTCAAATTACCTTTTGCTTCTTCATCCAGAATTTCTTGAATAGCAAGGCTACCTACAACGTCATCTATTTTAAGTGACCAGAAATCGACAGATAGTGATAAATTATCTGTAAACTGATAAACTGCGCCAAGGTTATAAGACTTTGATTTTTCTGGTGTTAAATCTGGGTTGCCGCCACTTTTCGAGTTTAACTCTTGGCGTTGACAATCAGGGTGGTTTTGAACATTACCTGCAGCATTACACAGTTTAGTATCAATGGCTCTAGTGACGCCAGACGATTCGGCTAGGAACAAATCGCTTAGGTTTGGAGCTTTAAAGCCTGTACCATATGATGCCCGTAGCAATAAGTCATCAATAGGACGATATGATAGTTTGGCTGAATAAGTCGTATCACTCGCATCAGCTAGCTCCCAATCTGCTTTGTCTTGTCTAGCAGCTAGGCTTACTTCTAGATTATCAAGTACAGGTAATGAAAGTTCTATGAAACCGGCAAGATTACTGAATTGACCACCGCCATTTGAACCTGCACCACCGATAACTTGACCACCTACGGTTGCAGGATCTGAACGATCGGTATATTTTTCTTCGCGCATGTCTAAACCCGTCGCTAGGCCAATTTCACCACCAGGTAATTCAATACCAGGGAGCAGTCCTGATAAGACAAGAGAAGAGAAAGAGACTGTATATTCACCCGTACGATGAATGGCTACTTGTAGATCTCGGCATGTATCAGATAAATCTTTTGAACTACAGTCATTAATAACGAATGGATTCAGTTTTGACTTAGGGTCATTGAATGCATTGGCGACTTCTTCTGACAATAATTGACCAGATGAACCAATTTGACGGTTGGTTAAACGAGAAAAACCAATATCAAAGTTTAGACCCCAATTGTCGTCGATGTTGTAGTTTGCACCACCTACTGCTTCGAATGTTTCATTTGTGTTGTCTTTTTCACGATTTCCGAAATCAAGGTAACGGCGGCCGACGCTAACATTGGCTTCACCCGCTTCAACTAAACGAATAATTTCTTCTGCTTTTGCTTGGTCATCTTTATAACGGTCATTACGTAAAAAATCCGCTAGGAATGGGCTGTTGGATACATCTACTTGACCTGGGGCCGGGGCATTCGAGGTCTTAGTATAAGCACGAGTGTAACGGAATTGACCATTAAACGTCAGGTCATCATTCATCTCATGATTAATGGTAGTAAAGATTGACTGGCGTTCAGACTCTGGCTGAAGTTGATATAAATGTGCAAAATCGTAAGCACAACGACCACTTGATAAGACATCACCTGCAGGGCAGTTTGACCAAGGTTTAGACCCTTCGTCAGTCGCAGCATTTGTGAAACCTTTTGCAGAACTTATTGAAGTAAAACCAGGAATTCCCCAAGTTGATCTTCCATCCCCACCTTCGTGACCTTCTATCAATGCTGTACGACCAAATTCACGATCAGATGCTTGAATTACATCTCGAGCGAAATGTTCTGCAGAGAATAGGATACTGGTTTTCTCGTTACTTGTACCGGTAACAATTGATGCTGATAATTCATTACCATCCCACTTATTTGTCGCACCGCCATATTTGGCACTCAATGCGACGCCATCAAATTCTTTCTTAGTAATAATGTTTATTACACCAGCAACCGCATCAGAACCATAAATTGCAGAAGCACCATCATTAAGGATGTCGATTCGCTCAACTGCTGCCATAGGCACTTGGTTTACGTCAGTAAAAATGCCGCCTGCGGTATTCTTTGCTATGCGACGGCCGTTCAATAAAATAAGTGTATAATCGGAACCAAATCCTTTTACACCAATCGATGACGCACCAGCGGCTTGGCTTAAAGTTGATGATTCATTGAAACCACCAGAGGCTGCATTCGTTCTTAAAAACTCAGAAACGGTAGAAAAGCCTGTTTTTTCTATGTCTGCTGCAGAAAACATCGTTATAGGTGTAGATGTTTCTAAATTGGTTCTTTGAATGCGAGAACCTGTTACAGCAATACGTTCTACTTTTGCACCGTCTTCAGCAGCAAATACAGCTGACGTTGATAAAGCAGCTGTAGTAGCTCCACCTATTAACGCAAAGCGAACAGCTTTGGCTAATGTAGAATTTGCGCGCATTTTATTCTCCCTTAACACATGTTGTATGTTTATTTTTATTTTTCTTAAATGGTTACTTATGTAAAGAATAAGCACTCATTTAATTAAGCTCAGGATATAACCACAAGAAAATAACAAGTGCAACACTGAGCTTTAATGGCTCTTGTTGTTAGTTTGTTAATTAAAGTGATTTAAAGGTTGTAGGTAGATTTGTCTTGAGCCAATAAACATGGGAGCGGGGTCTATTTACTGATGAATTTGTTTGTGATACCTCCTTGTTGTTTCTACTTGTTGATGCTTTGGTGGTAAATGTGTTTATGTTATGTTTTTAGTTTGTTTCGCGCATTGGGTTGTAAAAATAATATTTTGTGATTATTTTCATGTAAAAAATATAAAAGCTGATTAATATAGGGTTTGCCATTCTATATATTTGGAATTAAAAGCTTTAAGGTTTAGGTGACATAAGGTTTTTTGTGCGGTTTAATTTAATGTAACTTTATTATTCACGATTTGTAGTGATGGACTCAATAATTACAGTGTGCAATCCAGTAAAGGTTGATAAGTAGTCTTTCGTTGAAGTGAATACCAAAAGTGAAATAGCTTAAATATAAAAGGAAGGTGAATATATATTCACCTTCCTTTTGGTTTATGGTCTAGTTTGAAAATAATCTCTCATGTTAAACGAATACATTTTACAAACTGCAATTCTGTTTATTTATTCTCAAGCATGGTTGTTTGTTCTATCGCTTTAAAGCGTACTGGAAAGTAGTGTGCTAAATAGCGTAGAGCGACATAGACAACCACTAAGGTGGCGATCACAAGCTCGAACTCTGCTAAGTATTTTATCCATACCGCTAATTCACCCATGTTGTTGAACTGGGTTAACCAAGCGGCGGTTTTAAAGAGCGCGGTAGCACCGATAACCATAGGGAAGGTAAAGGCTGCATAGCCTGGGCTAAAGGGCAGCTTTAACAGGTGAAAGAAGGCCAAGTAGATGATGCTCGTCATCAAAATGGCGATGCTCAGCAGTAAGGCGACTAAGGGAATTGACGCCTGCTCGCAAACGGTTAAATAACCTGCGAGTGATAAACTGGCGGGCGCCGCGAGAATCGCAATGGTTGGTTTAGCGACATCAGGTATTGCCTGACAGAAAATGAGGCGATAGAGCATTAAAGGCAGCATGACTAAGTAAGCTAACATTCCAAAAACCAAAATGGCGTTTGCTAGCCATTGGTAGTCAGATACAGGGAAAGACACCGCCGCGACTATGATGCCAATCGGTGGCACAAACCAACTTGGTACCATGTGCTCGAGTTTAAAATCGATGGAGCGGTAGTAGATAAACGCACTTAAGAAGAGCACATGGATACCTATGGCCACTAGCCACAGGGTTAAGCCAGCTTGGGGAAAATAATCGCCTAATGATTTAGACACCACCATCAGCCCCATGGCGAAGGTGGGGATCACGCTACCAATCACTGGGTGGCTGAGTTCGTCCTTTAGAATAGTCGGATGCAGCATAAACTTACCCATGAGCAGTAACAGCAACACAGAGGCGATGATGGCGCCTGTGAGTTGCCCTGCGCCATTAAGTGAAGGTGTCATGTTCTCCCAAGTCCAACCTAAGCTGGCAATGGCAAGTGCTAGCCCTGCCATAGGGCTGGGAAGTTTAGCTGCGTGGGATGTCCAGCGTTTGCGTTTTGAAGTCATGTTGAATACCTCTCAATACTGACAATGCTTAACATCGCTTTTTTGGGGCGCTGTTTTGATGTCCTCAGTGTACTGCGGGTATTAATGGTAAATAAATTTGATTAATTTTATTCATATAATAAATTTTTATTACTTAAAGGTTGCCATTAAACTTAAGGTTTGAGTTTACAACGCAGTAGCGTGTGTCCTAGGCCAAGATTGTCTGTATCTTCATCCACATACAGTCCCGCTTGGTGAAGCAAGGCCAATAAATCCTTAGAGTGATACATGCGGCTATTGCCATTGGCCATGGCGCTGAAATAGAGGCTAGTGGCATTTACGCAGTAGGCAGAGGCGGCCGATGGCTGTCTATCCCAAAAGGTTTCGACGATAAAGAGTTGGCTGTTTGGCGTCATTGCCTTTGCCGTGCGTTGTAAAATGCTCAGGATCTGGCTTGTTGAAAAGCAATCTAGAAACTGGCTCATCCAGTAAGTATCCGCGCCATCGACAAAAGGCAGGGTGTCGTCCAGCAGATCGGTGGCAAAGGTATGGACTCGCGCGGCAACGCCCCGTGCGATGGCATTTTGCGTCGCCACTTCAAGTTGTCCTGGGTAATCCATGATCGTGACTTCAATGTTGGCGTCATAGTCACAGCAGCTCAGCGCCCATTTGCCTGTGTTGCCGCCTATATCCACTAAATGGCTTGGCTTATGGGCGAACACTAACGGCAGAAGCTGTGGAAAGGCATGATCCGAATAGTAATGATCGAAGGCAAACCAGCTCTGTTTCGCTTTGGGTGGTAAATCCTTCAAGGCAGGGTAGATAGTATCCCAGTCACCGAAAACTTTAAGTCCTGTGGCCTTGCCTTCGAGTAGTGCGGTATCAAGGCTAAAAAGGCCTTGATAACAAACGTCCTGCACAAAGTTAAGGTTGATGGCGGCCATGTCGTCATGGAGTAAAAAGTGCCCCGTTTTGTCGAGTACATAGCCAGACTCATGCTGCCAAACGAGCCCCATGCTGAGCCCCATATCCAGCAAGACTCCAAGGGCGTACTCGCTCAGTGGTGTCGATTGGCTTAACTCGACCGCAGTGATCCCACGTTCAGCCGCGTTATCTATTTGCGCTAACACACCGAATTTGAGCAGGCAGTGGGCGACTTGGAAACTAATGGGGCCAAAGGCGATTTTTTGCGCTTCAAACTTAGCATTAAAGGCGCTGATATGACTTGGAGTGCGGTAAAAAGGCATAAAAAGGAATGGATTGACGAGAATATCCGTTCTTTATAACTCACTGAGCCGCTAATGCTACTGGTGATACTGAGAACTATGAGCTGCATCCAAACTTGAGCCGGAACTTGTTTGCGCTCTGCAGTCGGGATCTAATTAATGCAATGTCACAAATAAAAAATACCCAGCAGAGGCTGGGTATTTAAAGGGCTGGGTATTTTAAAGGGGAATCCAACGTCAACTATTGAATGTTTTCTTCGTCGCCGAATTGGCCTTGGAACAAAACTGAAGATAAGTAACGTTCGGCAGCCGATGGCAAAATCACCACAATGGTTTTGCCCGCAAATTCTGGCAATTCAGCGATGCGGTTTGCGGCAACAACGGCGGCACCCGATGAAATACCTACTAAAATGCCTTCTTCTTGCATTAAGCGACGGGCCATGTCGATGGCCTCATCGTTGGTGACAGCTTCTACGCGGTCAATCAACTCTAAATCTAAGTTACCAGGGATAAAGCCTGCGCCAATACCTTGGATTTTATGTGGACCAGGTTGTACCGGTAAACCCGCCAAGGTTTGCGCAATCACAGGAGAATCTGCTGGCTCAACCGCCACTGAGGTAATGGTTTTGCCTGCTACTTTTTTCAAGTAACGGCTGACACCTGTAATCGTACCGCCCGTACCTACACCGGCAACAAACACATCCACTTCGCCATCGGTATCATTCCAGATTTCTGGACCTGTGGTTTTTTCATGGATTTCTGGGTTAGCAGGGTTATTAAACTGCTGTAATAAAATGTATTTTTCAGGAGCCGATTGACGGATTTCTTCCGCTTTATCAATTGCACCTTTCATGCCTTTCGCGCCTTCTGTCAGCACGAGATTTGCGCCAAGGGCTTTGAGCAGCTTACGACGCTCTAAACTCATGGTATTTGGCATCGTTAGGGTAAGCTTATAACCACGGGCCGCGGCAACATACGCCAACGCAATACCTGTGTTGCCAGACGTCGGCTCAATCAGCTCGTGGTCTTTAGTCAGTAGACCCTTTTTCTCGGCATCCCAAATCATATTGGCACCGATACGGCATTTAACACTGAAACTTGGGTTACGCGCTTCGACTTTGGCCAGCACTTTACCTTGGCTAACACGGTTTAAACGTACTAGCGGGGTATTACCAATAGTATATGAATTGTCTTCGAAAATTTTGCTCATGGATTGCTTGCTCCTATGTTGGCACTATTGAATCATAATCTGCTGTGGCGCTTTTAGAAGTGATTGTTTGTTCTTCTTTATTCGATTTGGTTATTAAAGGATGTGCTGTTATTCGCAAACCCTGATTGGCAGCCAGTTTAACTGTGTTAACCTCTTGCTAACATAAAAAAGATTGTTGCATTCGCAAGGATAACTTCTTGATGTGTCAATCGTAAAACAAGCCTATCACTCGTATCGGACAAGACGCAAACATGAAACAACAGCAAACGGATTTGGGCAAAGACCCAAAAACTATGGTGACTCCCCATGCTTTTACCATTGCAGACACTGTACTTTATACGCCATTGGCGGCGCCCTTAAAACGTGCTTTAGCCATGTTGATTGATGGTTTACTGATCACAGTGTTAGCGGAGCAGATGGATTGGATGTTTGTATTGCTGGTGGTCGGTATCATTTATATTGAGAAACGCAGTCATCAATTGGGTCGTTTACTCAAATGGGGACTTTATGCCGCAATGTTAGCTTTTATGTTGCTCACGACCGCCGATAACCTGCTTAATGTTAATGGCTCAAACAATACCGATAATGAGCAGGCAGTTGAGGGGGCTGCATTGGGTAAACAAATTATTACCTCGCTTCCAGCCATCATTTCGTTGAGCCTTTGTGATAATTACGCTTGTGGTAAAACTCAAGTTCAATCCCTGCGCGAGGTGATAGAAAACGCTTCAGCATCAAAGGGCATGACAGAGATTGAGCGACGGGAGATAGTCCTTAGCGCCATCGCCAACAGTAGTTTGTCTGCCGCAGACAGCGAAAAGCTCCAGACGGAAGTCCTTGATGGCACCTTGTGGCCAGTTATCGCGCCCCAAGCTGAGTTGCAAATGCCTGATACTCAGTCTGAGCCGCTCAAGTCGACACAAGCCATTGGAACCAGTGAACCAACTGATCCCGCGCAAGGTGTTGTGGCTAATGCAGCAAAAGTAACCGAAACGACAGACACAACCAAAACAGTACCTTCGCCAAGCACAAGAGTGAAAAGCGCCGATGATGAAGAGGAATCTACAACCCACAGTGTTATCGCTTGGGTCAAAGGTTTTATGAGTGATATGGGGCTGGGCTTTGGTTGGGCGGCGTTTTACTTTACCGTTTTTACCGCGCGGTTTGATGGTCAAACCTTAGGCAAGAAGATGCTTGGCATTCGGGTGATCCAGCTCGATGGCGCTAAAATCAGTTTATGGGCCGCCTTTGGCCGTTATGGTGGTTACGCCGCAGGCTTCACCACTGGCTTACTTGGCTTTATGCAAATATTTTGGGATGCCAATCGGCAGGGGATCCAAGATAAAATATCTTCAACAGTCGTGATAGACTTAGCACAAATGCATAAAAAGCAACGATTAGAGCAGCAAGTACAGGGGCAAAGTGAGTTAGCGCCCGCGCTTACGAGTGATGATGCCGCCTCTGCTCACCTTACAACAAGCACCCGTTCGGAGCACCTATGAAACAGGTCGTGATTTCGGGGAGTGGCTTATTTACGCCGCCCCACAGTATTTCTAATGAAGCCTTAGTTGAGAGCTTCAATGCTTATGTGGATATTTACAATCTTGAAAATGCAGGCTTAATCGAGCAAGGCCATGTCGCGGCTTTGTCCTATTCCTCGAGCGAATTTATTGAAAAGGCCTCGGGCATCAAACACAGGTATGTGATGGTGAAAGAGGGCATTCTCGATCCCGAAGTCATGATGCCGTTAATTCCAGAGCGCAGTAGCGACGAGTTATCTATGCAGGCTGAAATTGGGGTTGAAGCCGCATTGATGGCACTTAACAATGCCAATCTCAAAGCTGAGCAGATTGATCTGGTGATTGTTGCCTGTGCTTATACTCAGCGTGCGTATCCTGCGATGGCAATTGAAATTCAACGTGCGCTCGGTACGCGTGGCTATGGTTACGACATGCAAGTGGCGTGTTCATCGGCAACCTTTGCAATAGTTGCCGCTGCTAATGCGATTGCTACGGGCTCAGCTTCAAGAGTGCTCGTCATCAACCCTGAGATTTGTTCGGCGCAGGTGAATTATCGCGACCGTGACAGCCATTTTATTTTTGGTGATGTCGCGACCGCACTGGTACTGGAAGAGCAAAGTCTAGCTCAATCTGACAATCTGTTTAAAATCCTCTCAAGCCGCTGTTTTACTGATTATTCGAATAATATTCGCAGTAATTTTGGTTTCTTGAATCGCTGCGATCCGAGTGCTGCCCATCAGGCCGATAAACTGTTCCACCAACAAGGACGCAAAGTGTTTAAAGAGCTGCTGCCGATGATTTACCAACATTTGGATGAACATCTGGCCGAACAAGCATTAACGCCGCAGTCTTTTAAGCGTTTATGGTTGCATCAAGCGAACATCAACATGAACCAGTTTGTGGTGAGAAAACTGTTAGGGGATGATGTGTCAGCGGAACAAGCGCCTGTCGTGTTAGACGAGTACGCCAATACCGCATCCGCGGGCTCTGTGATTGCATTTCACAAGTATTCCAGCGACTTCAAAGCGGGTGATTTAGGCTTATTAAGCTCCTTTGGTGCGGGATATTCCATCGGCAGTGTGATTTTGCAGAAGTGCTAAGCTGAACCTAGTAGCGCAGATTGTTCTGCGATCTTTATCAATAAAAACAGCCTCAATTGAGGCTGTTTTTATGTTGCAGGAATCGATATCAAACCCACATCATTTTAGACAAGTATTGTTATCTTTAATTATTCTGGTGCGATTGCATGATTGCGGTAGGCTTCACGATACTTGTCGACCCACATCGCCGTTGCGCCACAAATCGCCACAGGCATCACGATAAAGTTGACGATGGGGATCATCGAAAACAGCGTCACAGTAGCGCCAAAGCTAAAACTCGTGCCACGGGTTTGATTCAAGGCAAAGCGCATATCCTTAAAACTGACCTTGTGATTATCGAAGGGATAATCGCAGTACTGAATTGCCATCATCCAAGCGCTGAACAGGAACCATAATATTGGCGCCAACGTTTGGCCCACCATAGGCACTAAAAACAGCAATAAAAACACCAATGCGCGGGGCAGATAGTACTTGAGCTTGATCCACTCACGCCCAAGGATACGCGGTAAGTCTTTGATTAAATCGATGCCAGTACCGGTATTCAGCGGCTTGCCAGTTAATAGCTGCTCGACTTTTTCAGCCAACAGACCATTAAAGGGTGCTGCGAGCCAGTTCATCACAGAGCTAAATACAAAGGCGAGCATCACCAGCATAGTGGTCACTGCGAGCGGCCAAAGTAAAAAGTTTAACCAGCTTAAGTAGTCAGGCAGCTGGGCGTCCATCCAAGTGAACATGGCGTCCAACTGGCCTATTGCTACATAAATGACGCCTGCAAACAGCAGCAGGTTGATCATCAAGGGAATAAACACGAAAGTTCGTAGGCCTTTACGTGTAATTAAACCAAAGCCATCGAGAAAATAATTAACGCCGCTTTTGGCTGGGAAGGGCAAGGTTTTCTTCTGTGTCATATCGTCTTTCCAAAAAGTTGGGCTACAGCTTGAGAGACAGCCTGATATAAAGATAACTGCGATTGTGATCAACTCATGGGCAGATGACAAGCTAAAAGCCGCATGAATTCAATAAAAAGCGTTACAAAATGCTGCCTGCTTTGTTAAAGTTGGCCGATAAATGCATTTGCACCACTGGGCTCATTTTCGGGCCAGACTTTAGAGACGCGCTAACTGGCACCATGAGATTAAAACAGATAAAACTTGCCGGCTTTAAGTCGTTCGTCGATCCCACTAAAATTCCTTTTTTACAGGCATTAACCGCCATTATTGGCCCAAATGGCTGCGGTAAATCGAATGTGATCGATGCCGTGCGTTGGGTATTGGGTGAAAGTTCGGCGAAACATCTGCGCGGTGATTCGATGGCCGACGTGATCTTTAACGGCTCAAGCGCACGAAAACCTGTGTCTGTGGCGGGTGTTGAACTTATTTTTGAAAATAAAGATGGTCGCCTCGCGGGTCAGTATGCCAGTTACGAAGAAATCGCCGTTAAGCGTCAGGTGAGCCGAGACGGTGAGTCTTGGTATTTTCTCAATGGCCAAAAGTGTCGCCGTAAAGACATTACCGACTTGTTTATGGGCACAGGCCTTGGTCCGCGCAGCTACGCCATTATTGAGCAAGGCACTATTTCCCGCCTTATCGAATCTAAACCCCAAGACTTGCGCACTTTTATTGAAGAAGCCGCTGGGATTTCTCGCTATAAAGAACGCCGCCGCGAAACCGAAAATCGTATCCGCCATACTCGCGAAAACCTCGAGCGTTTAGGCGATATTCGCAGTGAACTCGGCAAACAGTTAGATAAACTGGCGCAGCAGGCCAAGGCGGCTAAGCAATATCGTGAGCTAAAACAGGCCGAGCGCAAGACCCATGCTGAACTCCTCGTGATGCGCTATCAAGAGTTGCAAGATCAGATGGCGAGTCTGTCTGAGCAAATCCGCGCCATCGAAGTGCAGCAAGCGGCGGCGCAGTCGCTGGCGCAAACCGATGAATTGCAAACCACTGAATTGCAAGTGCAACTCGCCCAATTAGCGGAGCAAGAACAACGCGCAGTCGAAGCCTATTATCTGACGGGCACCGAAATCGCTAAGTTAGAACAACAGTTACAGAATCAAAAGCAGCGTGATGCCCAGCTCGAAACCCAGTTGGCGCAAGTGAAAGAGCAGATCCTGCAAAACACCGATAAGCTCAACGGCTATAAAGCGAGTCTTAGCGCGTTAGAACTTGAGCTTGCCAAGCTTGGGCCGCAGCATGATGAACAGCAAGAAATCATGGATGAGCTGCAATCCCAATGGGAAATGAGCATAGAGCGCAGTCAGCAGCAGGCCGAAGTGGCGCGTCAACAGGCCGTGGATGTTTCGCAGCATAAGTTACAGCTTGAACTGCGCCGCAGTCAGTTAGCGCATCAACAGCAATTATTGCAGCATAAACAGCAGCAAAGCAGTGAGCAGCAAGCGCAGCTCGTCGCTTTAGTGGACAGCGATCTCGCCTCAAACATCACGCCACTGCAACAAGAAATAGCGTCTCTTGCTGACGCCACTAGGCTACAAACCGAGATTAATCATCAGCAAGAACAAATTGTTAGCGCAAGCACGCAAGCTTTGGATGACGCCCGCCATAGCGCCGAGCACATTCAGCAGCAATTAACCGCGACTAAAGCGCGCCATGAGCTGGTTGAACAGTGGTTGACTAAGCAGGAACAGCAAAGTGATAAACCGCAGTTATGGCAGAGTCTAACCGTTGAAAATGGTTGGGAAACCGCGGCCGAACTCGCCCTCAATGGCTTGTTGACCTTGCCCGTTGGCGTCACTGAAACCGAAATGGGGTTTCAAGCGTTAACGTCGCAATCCACCCAGAGTGAGTACTTACAGGCTGAGGTGAATCTTGCCCCTTGGTTAGCGGGGCTTAAGTGGACAAAAGATATTTACGCCGCTAAACAACTATTGCCACAGTTAAAGACCGATGAGCGGATTGTCACCGCTGACGGGTATCTCCTCGGGCAAGGTTTTTTAATCACTAAGACAGAGGGTGCTCAGTCACTGGTACAGCTCAGCAAAGAGCAAGCCCAGTTAGCGCAAAACATCCTCGATTTGCAGCAATCCTTGCACCTACAGCAAGATAAGATGACGGCACTTGCGGCTACCTTGCAGCAGCAAAGACAACAATTGACTGCTGGCGCGCAAAAATTGCATCAATTACAGTTGGATAAAGCGACAAAGTCGATGCAGCTCAGTGGCTTAACTGAGCAAGTGAAGGCGCGCGCTGAGCAGCAGAGCAAACTTGAAGCTGCATTAAGCGCGAGCTTGATTGACCTTGAACGCTTGAGCGAGCAATGCGAAGTATTGGCAGAGCAAGAAACAGAGCTTGATGATGCGTTGCAGGCGAGTATTGATATTCAGCGACAACTCACCCAAGACACGCAGGCCGATAGCGTGCGCCATCAAGCATTGAAAGCGCGTATTACTGAGGTTGAACGTCAGTTATCGACCACTGCTTCTGCCTTACAAGCTGTAACGATGCGCATGGCCGTCAGTACCGAACAAATTGAATTACAGCAAGTGCGTGTCAATGAACTTATCCACACCCGTGAGTCAGTGTTAGCTGAACTTGCCAAAGTCGCCCAATTAAGTGGCGTACAAAATAGTGTGCAGCTAACTGAGCAGTTAACGCAGTTATTGCAGCAACAACATGAGCAACAACAGGGCTTAAAAAACGTCCGTCAGCAACAAAGTGGGCTCACTGAGACATTAAACAGTATAGGAATAAAGCAAAAACAAGAGCTTGGTAAGCTTGAGGGCTTGACTCAAAGCCTGAGCACGTTAAAGTTACGTCGTGAAGGAATAAAAGGCCAAGCCAATAGTCAGCTGGAAGCCTTACAGGAACAGCAAATTGTTCTGTCTGAAATCCTTGGAAACCTGCCCGCGAAGGGCATGCCTGACAAGTGGCAGAGTGATTTAGATCAAATACGGCAGAAAATTGTTCGCTTAGGCGCGATTAACCTTGCGGCTATCGAAGAATTTGAACAGCAAAGTGAGCGAAAATCCTATCTTGATCATCAAGATGACGATTTAAATAAAGGACTGGCGACCTTAGAGGAAGCGATCCGTAAGATAGACAAAGAAACCCGAAGCCGCTTTAAGACGACATTTGACTCAGTCAATGAAGATCTCGGACGCTTATTTCCGAAGGTGTTTGGTGGTGGCCGAGCTTACTTAGCGTTAACGGACGATGATTTACTGGAAACCGGCGTCACTATCATGGCGCAGCCGCCAGGTAAGAAGAACAGCACAATCCATCTTCTTTCGGGTGGTGAAAAAGCCTTAACCGCTTTATCATTGGTATTCGCAATTTTTAGGCTGAATCCTGCTCCCTTCTGTATGCTAGACGAAGTGGATGCGCCATTAGACGATGCTAACGTAGAACGTTTCTGTCGATTACTGAAAGAAATGTCACAGAGCGTACAGTTTATTTATATCAGCCATAACAAAATAACCATGGAAATGGCTGATCAACTTATAGGCGTGACTATGCACGAGCCCGGTGTGTCTCGTATAGTCGCGGTAGACATAGAGCAAGCGGTGGCGATGGCTGACGCTGGATAACTAGAACAAAGACAGGGTAACCAATGGAAGATTTGCAACTAGTATTGTTTGTTTTAGGCGCCATAGCCATAGTTGCTGTGCTGGTGCATGGATTTTGGTCTATCAGAAGACAACAACCTAAGTCATTGAAAGATAGTTCAATGGGCAATTTTTATAAGAAACAGGCCGAGAAAGGTGAGTCGAGCCCTAAGCGAATTGATGCCGAAGGATTTGATGCCGACGGTATTGGCGCTGTGCGAGTGCGTAAAGCTGGCGAACTTGCGCCTAATAACGAAACTCCTACGGCCAATCCTTATTTGAAACAAGAAGTAAAGCTAGAGACTAAGCCGCAAGAATTTACATCGCCAGAATTTAAAGCAGAACTTAAACAAGGGCTTAAACCAGAGCTCAAAGTAGAAGCGAAACACGAACCTATTCCAGCTCAGCCAGATTTTAGCTTGCAGCCACCTGTTGCAAAAGAGCAACACCGTGGTCCTAAAGTTTCGCGCCATGAGCCTGTCTTGAGCACGCAAGCGAACACTCTCACGAATGTTCACACTAGTACGCCAGCGCCGCAAATGGGTCAATCCCATGCTGCTATCGTGGCGCAAAAAGCCGCAGAGCAAGAACAGGCACTTCGTGCCGCGCCGCAGCAAACCGCCTTGTTTGAAGAAAATGAACATCAAGCAGACCATCAAGAAGAGGCTTTTGTCGAACAAGCCGCTGAAGATGAATTAGGTGAGCCACGCGACGTGCTGGTTTTACATGTGGTCGCAAAAGATGGCCAACAGCTGAACGGCGCCGAACTGCTTCCTTGTTTCTTAACCTTGAATTTTAAATATGGCGATATGAACATTTTCCATCGCCATGTGGATAACGCAGGCAATGGTAAAGTATTGTTCTCTATTGCTAACATGTTGAAACCTGGCGTGTTTGATCCCGACAACATGGAGCAGTTCAGTACCCAAGGTGTGGTGTTTTTCATGACGTTACCTTGCTACGGCGATGCCTTAATGAACTTCTCGATTATGCTTAACTCTGCGCGCCAACTCGCTGAGGAGATCGATGCCGTGGTGCTCGACGGTCAACGTCTGCCTTGGGGTGAGTTTACTAAGCAAGATTATTTACACCGCATTCGCGCTAACGCTTAGCCGACGCCGCAATTTGGCGGTTTATATATTGATGAGGCCGCTAATTGCGGCCTCATTTTTTGTGATCTACTTTTTGTGATCTAAAGCATTCTGGATAAAGAATATGCAAGACATTCAACTCGATACACTTCTGTCTGAAGACGTTACCCCAGAAAACGCATCGCAGGTGATGCAGGCGCTCAGCCAATCACTGAACGAGCACAACATTCGTTACTATGTGGACGATGCGCCAAGCATTACTGATTCCGAGTACGACAGGTTGATGCAGCGTTTACTCAAGCTTGAGGCGTTATATCCCCATTTGATTGTGGCTGATTCACCGACTCAAAGGGTGGGCGGATTAGCGCTCGCCAAGTTTGATCAAATTACTCACCTTAAGCCTATGTTGAGCTTAGATAACGCCTTCGATGAGGCTGATTTCAGTGCTTTCCACAAACGTGTCACCGATAAAGTCGGTGAGGTGAGTTTTTGCTGCGAGCCTAAACTTGATGGCCTGGCCGTGAGTATCTTGTATCGCCATGGCGTACTTGAGCGCGCTGCGACCCGCGGCGATGGTTCAGTGGGTGAAGACATCACTGAAAACGTTAAAACCATTAAATCGATACCGCTTAAATTGCGCGGTAATGATTTCCCTGAACTCGTTGAAGTGCGCGGCGAAGCCTTTATGCCTAAAGCAGCCTTTGAAGCGCTGAACGACAGGGCGCGCGCCAAGGATGAAAAACTCTTTGTTAATCCGCGTAACGCTGCTGCCGGCAGCTTGCGACAACTCGACAGTAAAATTACCGCCGCCCGCTCATTGGCTTTTTATGCCTATGCGCTAGGGGTTGTTGAGCCGGATTCCCATCCGTTAGCTAAAACCCATTTCGAGCAGTTACAGCAGCTTAAATCGTGGGGCTTACCCGTTAGTAGCGAAATCAAAGTCTGCGCTGAATTAAGCCAAGTCTATGACTACTATAAAGACATTCTTACTCGTCGCAGCGATTTAGCCTTTGAAATCGATGGCGTCGTGATGAAAGTTAACGACATTGACCAGCAGCAACGTTTAGGTTTTGTGGCTAAATCTCCCCGCTGGGCGATTGCCTATAAATTCCCTGCACAGGAAGAAATGACTCTGCTCGAAGGGGTTGATTTCCAAGTGGGCCGCACAGGTGCCGTGACGCCAGTCGCGCGCTTAAAGCCAGTATTTGTTGGTGGCGTGACGGTATCGAATGCGACGCTGCACAATGCCGATGAAATTGCCCGCTTAGGCATTAAAGTCGGTGACACTGTGATCATCCGCCGCGCTGGCGATGTGATCCCACAAATTGTTGCCATAGTGCCAGAAAGACGTCCTGAAACGGCGACTGACATTGTATTTCCGCATAATTGCCCTGTGTGTGGCAGTTTAGTCGAGCGTCTCGAAGGTGAGGCAGTGGCGCGCTGTAGCGGTGGTTTATTCTGCGAAGCGCAGCGTAAAGAAGCGATTAAGCATTTCGCATCCCGCAAGGCTTTGGATATCGATGGCATGGGCGACAAAGTCGTCGAGCAATTGATTGATAAAGAACTCGTCCAAAGTCCTGCGGATCTGTTTAAGCTCACCCCCTCTATGATGACTATGCTCGACCGCATGGGGATGAAGTCGGCAACTAATTTAGCGGCGGCGATTGAAGCGGCCAAAACCACAACACTTGCGCGTTTCTTATATGCCTTGGGCATTCGCGAAGTGGGCGAGGCGACGGCCGCAAACCTTGCGGCGCACTTTACCAGTTTAGATGCGCTGCGGGTGGCAACTGTGGAGCAGTTAACTGAAGTGGAAGATGTTGGCGCCGTAGTGGCCCAGCATGTGGCCCACTTTTTTGCTCAGCCGCATAACCTTGAGGTTATCGATGCCTTAATCGCTGCTGGTGTGCATTGGCCCGCCATTGAAGCGCCAAGTGCTGATGCACAGCCGCTTAAAGGCCAAACTTGGGTATTGACTGGGACGTTAAATCAGCTCAATCGTAATGATGCAAAGGCGCAGTTGCAGGCGCTGGGGGCAAAAGTTGCTGGCAGTGTGTCGAAAAATACCGATTGCTTAGTGGCGGGTGAGGCGGCAGGTTCAAAACTTGCGAAAGCGCAGGAGCTTGGCGTTAAAGTGATGGATGAGGATGAGTTATTGGCACTCCTCGCCGCGAACGCTTGACTGCTGTGGGCTGAAATAGGCCGTTGGCTTTTGTCTGGCGTTTCGCATCTACAGTTTAATACCAATCGTATTAAATATCTGTTCATTCAGCGGGAGTTCAACGCGCTTTAGACAAGGCGAAGGCTTGAAGGCATAGTGGTGCTCTGTCGAAAGCCTTAAACGCAGTATAAAGCGCGTTGAAACCCGCCCTTCGGGAGCCATACAGGCATCCCACTCCGGTGTTGCATTGACTTAAAAGGGAATAACCATTTCTGCGTCAATGCGCCTTGGATTGAGATGCCTGTGAGGCTCTGAACTGATTAGATATTTAATGTGATTGGTATAAAAACCACTGAATCGTGAGCATTAAATAGCGCCTTGCCCAAGGCGCTATTTTTATGTGGCATAGCAAAAATGACGACATGGAAAGATAGTCTGCTTTGGCTATTGAATTAGTCGCGATTGGCACCATCTCCTTGATATGCTGTTTTAGATTTTGCTAATTGGAAACCTATTTGAATTTCAGTCACATCACTTGGCTCGATGATAAAGGCCATATTAAACCGCCGATCTTTTTATATGCACTCTTGGCCTATCTTGCGCGCGGTTGGTGCATTTTTATCGCCTCGCTGACCCAGATGGGTGACCGTTCTGAGTTAGTGCGGATTTTTTACCCTGAAAAGTCAGATTTTTTGCTAGCACTCGGGGCGGGACTTGGCGCGGTTTTGATTTATCTTGTGGTGATTGCCGAACGTCGCCGTTCGCCTCAATGGTTAAGACCTATTTTTGTGCATTTGAAATGGGGTCTGTGGTTGCTGCTGATGATTGATGGTGTCTTGCTGGGGCAGCGGCTGAACCATGGCCAATTCCTATTCCATTGGAGCCTCGCTTTAGACGCGTTGATCTTGTTCTGGTCGGGTATTTATCTCATTAAATCGAAGCGACTCAGTTATTATCTTCGTGACTGGCCAAAAGAAGATCCAAAAATAGAACAAAAAGAGCTTCAGCCTTAAGATCCTATCCTATTGTTATTTAGTCTCTTTATTTAACTCTGAGGCGCAGGGCACAAATTAATGTGTCTTATGCCTCAGTTTGATAAGGATTTTTCATTTGTACTCTGCATCGAACGCTTTGAATCATCTATAGTTATATGTACTTAGCTTGAATGTGCCCTGTTGGATACGCAGATGAGGTCATCTGTTTATGTCCTGCATCACATTTGAAAGGAGTCATACTGCGTGGAAAAAGTACCTCAAAAAAAATTATCACTATCAGAAATTCAACTTGGCATGAGAGTCAAGTTGCCCTTGTCATGGACGAATCACCCCTTTTTATTTAACCGCGTTGATATCAGCAGTGCCGCTCAAATCGAAATGATCCGTGGCCTAGGCGTCCCCTATGTGTTTTTGTTATCGGAATCGAATGCAGAACTGGATATTGTTGAAGAAGACGAAGACATTGAAGACGAGATAGCAGTCGAACCCGAACGGGATCTCAAGGCCGATACCCGTAAGGCGATGCGTTTGAGTCAGAAACGTTTTCTAATGAATGTGAATAACTCACGTAATGTGTTTGGTAAAATAGTCAGCGATCCTGAAGGCGCCTATCGATTATCGGCGGCACTGGTCGAAGACTTGCTAAGCCATTTGCAGGAAGTTGAAACACCGTTCCTTACCTTGGTTGGGATGGATGAGAAAGATGTGAGTGTGACCCAACATGGCGTCTCTGTGGCTGTGTTGGCAATGATGATAGGTCATGCACTGGATTTAACCCCAAGAGAGTTGCGTGATATCGCTCTTGGCAGTTTGCTGCATGATATCGGTAAGCTTAAAGTGCCCGATGTCATCCGCCGAAAGCGTGGCGCGCTGACGACACACGAAGCCAACTATTTGCAAATGCATCCTAATTTTGGTTTTGACATGTTGAATCGGTCGGGATTATTCCCCAAAGAGGTGTTGAATATCATTTTATACCACCATGAGTTTGTTGATGGTTCAGGATTTCCTGATGGATTGACGGGGCATAAGATCCCAATCATTACGCAGATCGTGAGTTTAGCAAATGATTACGATCAGCAGCTCAGTGGTCAGCAAGTGACATCTCCTCAAGTGGCATTAGGTTATTTGTTTAAAAACCGTGCGAGTAAACATTCAGAGTCACTGATTTCTGTGTTGGTTAAAATTCTCGGCATCTACCCCCCTGGGACAATTGTCAGGTTATCGGATGATAGCGTGGCAAAAGTCATGATGACCACTAAAGAAGTGAGTCAGCCCCAAGTGTGGGCTTGTAAAGAGGACGGGAGTGAAGCATCGCTGCGTTTCTTAAGTGACGAAGGCGTGACAGTGCAAAAAGCCATCAAAGCGGAAGAATTGTCCGAGGGCGCTATTCGTACCTTGCAAGTCGATAAAGGGGTTAGTTTTTATTTTAGTTCGCTACAAACTTGAATCTTATGCGCTAAGTTCCGTATTCTATCCGCTGATATGATTCCCTTAGGGCTAATATGGCGAATGTAAAAGCAGAAAACGGCGCAGTAAAATCCAGTGTTGCCTTAGTCGGTTGTGGATGGTTTGGTTTTGCTTTAGCAAAGCAGCTCGTCCATGAGGGCTATAGAGTCACAGGCTGTAAGCGCAGCGCCGACGAATTATCGGTATTAACTGAGGTCGGGATTGAAGCCTATCCGCTGCAATTGGGTAGCGAAGCACCCTCTGCCCCCGATGCTCAAGCGTTAAGCGGTTTATTTCAAACCGATTATCTGGTGGTCAATATTCCTCCCCGATTAAAGCGCGGTAACGCCGCGTATCTTGAAGAACTGCAACAACTCATCGCATTAACCCAAGGCTGGCAATATCAGCAGATTGTGTTTATCAGCACAACGGGCGTGTATCCGGCCCAAGATAAAGTGATGACCGAAGCCGATGCCTTGGCAGAATCTAGCGACAGCCAAGTGCTATTAGATGCAGAAGCTTTATTTCAAGCCTTGCCACATGCCTGTATTGTCCGCTTTGCTGGACTCGTAGGCCCCAAACGCCACCCTGGACGTTTCCTTGCCGGAAAAACCGATGTCAGTGGCGCCAATGTGGCAGTGAATTTAGTCCACTTAAGTGATTGTGTCAGCGCGGTAAGTCGGATTCTCGCGGCAACGGGTTCAGGTTTATCTGTGGCACCGATTTATAATCTTTGCGCGCCGACACACCCCACTAAAGCTGAGTTTTATCAAGCCGCCGCCGAGTCCCTTGGTTTAGTCGCGCCCGAATTTAATCAACAATCCATGCCGAGTAAAGTCATCCAAGGTGACGCAATTGTCACAGATTTAGGCTTTCTATATCAGTATGCTTCTCCGCTGGATATGCTAGCGGCATGTTGAGAAAGGTTAATTATTGTTAAAGGTAAAAGCCGAACTTTTAGGTTATCTTTGGGTTCCAAGTTTTGCTTGAGCGAATGTGTCATCCTTATTTAAACCAATGACGAATAAAAAGAGACAATATAATGAGCGTGTTTAATCGAGTTCGACCCATAGCCGCATTGGCGTGCGGATTAATGTTGAGTGCCAGCTTTGCACTGCAGGCCGCAAGTTTCGAAGAAGGCAAAGATTACGTCACTGTGGCGGGGATTACCGAAGCGCAAAAGCCAGTGCTGCGAGAGTTTTTCTCCTATAACTGCCCACATTGCTATAAGCAAGAACCACTTATGGACCTGACAGTGCAACTGCTCGGCAAAGATGTGGCTTTTGAACGTACCCCTGTGGGCGCTGGCCGTCCTGCTTGGGAACTGAGCCAGCTTGCCTACTATGTGGCGCAAAAATTAAAGATGACTAAGCAAACCCATGGCGCTATTTTCAAGCAAATCCATGAGAAAGGTGAGCAATTTACTGCGCCTGAACAGGTTAAAGCCTTCTTTGTTGCCCAAGGCGCTAAGGTGGATGATGTTGATGCCGCGATGAATTCCGTCGATGCCAAATTCACCCTCATGAATTATGACTCTCAAGCTGAGCTTGCTGGGATCAAGGGCGTACCCTCATTACTGGTTAATGGCCGTTATATGCTGACGTCGACCGCGCACACGCCAGAAGAGTTAGCAGCATTAGTTAAGTTTTTAGCCGCGAAGTAACCGCGTTTAATAAATGGAGACTAGACTCATCGCGGCTAACGAATAAGCGCCTTGCGAGCCGCATTGGGAAACTTATCCCGCTATTCGCTAATCTAGCGTTAATAACCCAGTCTAGGCTGGGTTATTTTTTGCCTGAAATTGAAAAAGCAATTGTGAATCAAACTACGCGATAACTATTAAGTGAAATGCTGAAATGAAACGGCTTTGCTGCCAGCCTAACGTGATTTGGATGAGTGATTTGAAATCGCCTATTAATTAAAGAACGAATGCTGATATCTCATCCATCTTTAGTGGTTAAACCCTCAAACCATATGATGCACTTTCAGTCTAAAGTCATCTTTAAGGCTGATTAAACTTCTAATTTTTCAAGCTCAGACAACACGTTATTCCTATTTCTTGTTTGTTTTCCCGCCTTATCTACCTACATCCCTCTCATTCTTGTTCGACATTGGTCTAACCTGTTGAAAAAGTTGAAACTGTATCTAAATGTAAAATCATTGTTAACTCGTTGAATTTATGTCTATTCACTATTTATGGACAGTGTTTTGAATCACGAGTTAGACGAAAGTCGTGATTGTGCTCACACCAGCTGTTGCTAGATTAAACAAGACTTAAAATTAAAACAGCACAGGGGAGTCACTATGGGTTTTGAAAACAATGACAAGGCAAAAGGTTATTGGCGCGAGAATATTCGTCTCGTTCTGAGCTTATTAGCCATTTGGGCGGCAGTCTCTTTTGGATGCGGCATTTTATTGGTTGATGTACTCAATGAAGTCCATTTCATGGGATTCAAATTAGGTTTCTGGTTTGCACAGCAGGGATCTATGTATGTATTCGTTGCGCTTATTTTTGTCTATGCGGCAAAAGCCAACGCCTTAGATAAAAAATATAACGTACAAGAAGACTAAGGAGCGTTGAGATGGATGTTCAAACACTAACGTATATTATCGTAGGGCTCTCGTTTGCGCTCTACATTGGGATTGCAATCTGGACCCGAGCGGGTTCAACCAAAGAATTCTATGTTGCAGGTGGCGGTGTTCACCCAGTAGTTAACGGTATGGCGACGGCGGCGGACTGGATGTCGGCGGCGTCGTTTATTTCATTAGCGGGTATTGTGTCTTTCGTCGGTTACGACGGTAGCGTGTACTTAATGGGCTGGACGGGCGGTTACGTATTGTTGGCTCTGTGTATGGCGCCGTATTTACGTAAGTTTGGTAAGTTCACTGTGCCAGATTTCGTTGGTGAGCGTTATTACTCACAGGCGGCACGTACTGTCGCAGTTATCTGTGCCATCTTTATTTGTTTTACCTATATTGCAGGGCAAATGCGCGGTGTGGGCGTGGTGTTCTCGCGCTTCTTAGAAGTGGAAGTCGACACGGGCGTGTATATCGGTATGGCGGTCGTGTTCTTCTACGCCGTACTCGGTGGTATGAAAGGGATTACTTACACTCAGGTTGCTCAGTACTGTGTATTGATTTTCGCATTCATGGTGCCAGCCATATTTTTATCTGTGATGATGACAGGCCACATTATTCCACAAGTGGGTTTCGGTGCTGAATTGCTCGATGCCGCCGGTAATAATAGTGGTGTTTACTTGCTTGAAAAACTCAACAATGTGTCAACTGAACTTGGCTTTGCCCCTTACACCGACGGTTCTAAGAGCATGATTGATGTGTTCTGTATTACTGGCGCGTTAATGATGGGTACTGCGGGTTTACCCCACGTTATCGTGCGTTTCTTTACTGTACCTAAAGTGAAAGATGCGCGTATCTCTGCGGGTTGGGCGTTAGTGTTCATCGGTATCATGTATACCACAGTGCCAGCGTTGTCAGCGTTCTCTCGCGTAAACATGATTGAAACCATTAACGGTGCTGATTCGCAAGGTGTGGCTTATGAGTCTGCGCCGCAGTGGATTAAAAACTGGGAAAAAACCGGTTTGATCAAGTGGAACGACAAAAACGGCGACGGCAAACTTTATTATGCAGCAGGCAAGATGGAAGATCCTGCTAGCAAAAACGAAATGAAGATCGATAACGATATTATCGTACTCGCAACGCCAGAAATCGCTAACTTGCCAGCTTGGGTTATCGCCTTGGTTGCAGCGGGTGGTTTAGCGGCGGCCTTGTCAACTTCTGCGGGTTTGTTGTTGGTGATTTCAACCTCGGTTTCACACGATTTACTGAAGAAAAACCTGATGCCAAATATCTCCGATAAAAAAGAGCTGATGTTTGCTCGTTTAGCGGCGGGTGTGGGCATTGTGATTGCGGGTTACTTTGGGGTGAATCCACCAGGCTTTGTGGCCGCAGTGGTAGCGTTCGCCTTCGGGTTAGCGGCATCATCACTGTTCCCTGCGATCATCATGGGCATCTTCTCTAAGACAATGAACAAAGAAGGCGCGATTGCCGGTATGTTAACGGGTCTACTGTTTACTGCGGCTTATATCATCTACTTTAAGTTTGTGAATCCAGCGGATAACGTTGCCGCTAACTGGTTCCTCGGTATTTCACCAGAAGGTATCGGTATGGTGGGTATGTTAGTGAACTTTGGTGTGGCAGCGTTAGTGAGTCGTGTGACTACGGCAACGCCATTACATGTTCAGGAGATGGTCGAATCGATTCGTTTCCCTAAAGGTTCGGGTGAAGCGAGCGGTCACTAAGCTCATCGCTTAATCATTGCTTCAACACAAGAGAGCGCTTCGGCGCTCTTTTTTATTGCGCATTTGGAAAGTATTTTGCCCTGTAGTTGAATGAGTCTATTGAGGAGTTAACGGGAGCATCCTAAGGCTGACTTTAGTCGAATGTAGCGCAGCGACAATGCAGGCTATAGTGATGACATATAAGTAAAAGTTTCGCCTAAAAGAAGGTGTTGCCTATGAATGCCAGTGAGTTACAACCCGTAGTGCAATTTCTACAAGGGCTAGTGCCTTTTGATACTCTGCCTGAAGATGTTGTGGTGCGCTGTGCTAAGGCCATCACTGTCGGGTATTACAGTAAAGCCTCTGGTTATGTCAATTTTGATGCTAACTCGCCCAAGTTGTATATGGTGCGTAGCGGCGCCTTTGAGGTGCGCGATCCTGAAGGCGTGCTGGTCGATAGAGTCGGCGAGGGGGAGTTTTTTGGTTTTTCGACCTTGTTATCGGGGGAGAAAGTCGTCAACAAGGTCGCTATTCTCGAAGACGGTTTGGTTTATCATTTGCCCCAAAGCTTGTTCGATCATCTCAGAAGCGAGAGCCGCAACTTCGATAAGTTTTTTACCCGCGCATTTGCTAAACGTTTACGTCATGAGGCTCGCTTTAAGGCGAAAGATCTGACGACCACTAGTCGGATCAGCACGTTAATGTCATCCGCGCCTATTGTTATCGATGCCCACGCGAGCGTGACGCAGGCGGCACTCTTAATGCGAAACAGCCGAGTGTCATCCCTGTTGGTCACAGATAATCACAAGCTAGTTGGGATTTTAACCGATAAGGATTTGCGTAATCGGGTGTTAGCGGCGGGGCTCGACGGCCATATCGCAGTGCATCAAGCCATGACGGTTTCGCCGATCTCAATTTCATCCAATGCGTTGATTTTTGAAGCCATGTTGCTGATGAGCGAGCATAACATTCATCACTTACCGATTATCGACCAAGATAAAGCTATCGGCATGGTGACCAGCACCGACATCTTGCGCGGGCAGGGCTCGCAACCGCTGCTGTTGATTGGCGAGATTGAACGCCAGCAGGATCTTGCCAGTTTAATTAGCGTCAGTAAGCAAATTCCGCTGTTACTGCAAAATTTGATCAGTGCTGATGCCAGAGCCGAAGAAATTGGCCGAGTGTTAACCTCTGTCACCGATGCGCTGACACGGCGGCTAATCGTGCTCAATCAACAATTGCTCGGTGAGCCGCCCATGGCTTTTTGCTGGTTGGCATTTGGCTCACAGGGACGCCAAGATCAAGCCGCGTGTTCAGATCAAGATAATGGCCTGTTAGTCGCAGAAGAGATGGATGATTTTGCCAAAGGTTATTTCGATGCCTTAACTCATGCGGTGTGCGCTGGGCTTGACCAATGCGGTTATGATTTTTGCCCCGGCAACATTATGGCGCAAAACCCACAGTGGCGAATGTCGCTTAAACAGTGGCAACAAGTATTTGAAAAATGGGTAATAACACCCGAGCCTAAGGCGTTACTGCACGCCAGTATCTTCTTTGATATGCGCTCGGTGTACGGCCCACAAACCTTATTTGATGCGCTGCAGGATAAAGTCTTGGCTCAAACCCGTGATAACGATATTTTCCTCGCGGGCATGACAGGTAATTCGCTGGTGGAGTCGCCACCGCTGGGCTTTTTCCGCAAATTTGTCCTCGAACGTGATGGCAGCGAAGTCAAAGGCATAGATTTGAAGCATAAGGGCAATGCTTTAATCAATGATATTGCCCGTGTTTATGCCCTGTCGGCAGGGATCAAAGAAGTGAATACTGCGAAACGTATCCGTGCCTTGATGGACGCAAACATTCTCAATCGTAAAGATGCGCTTAATCTTGCCGATGCCCACGAGTTTATCGCCCATATGCGGTTATCGAACCAAGGTTATCAACATAATCTCGGGCTAGAGGTGAGCAATTATCTGTTACCCGCACATTTATCTTCGCTGGTCCGCCATCAGCTACGTGATGCCTTTAAAGTGGTGCATGAGGCGCAGGCGGGGATGAAGATGAAGTTCATGCGAAGTTTTTGATATGAATACACTGCTGCTGAAAATGAAACTTAATTGGCGGGCGCTACGTTGCCAACATCAGTTATTTAAGGGCTATTATCAATCGCTATTACCTCTGCTGGCGATGCCGTTATCCGAAGCGCCTCTGGTGGCGATGGATTTAGAGATGACAGGTCTCAATCCGCAGCAAGATCAAATCCTCAGTATTGGCTTAGTGCCGATTGAGCGCGGCGAGATCCCTTTAGCGCGCGCCGAGCAAAAATTAGTGCAAATTCGCGGCAGTGTCGGCCAGAGCGCGACGATCCACGGGATCCTCGATAATCATCTGGTGCAGGCGGTGACGATTGAGGAAGCCATGGGCTGGTTTATCAATCAAACCTATGGCCGGGTGCTGGTCGCGCATCATGCTCCGCTAGATTGTCGCTTTCTGCAGCAGGATTTATTGGCCATTTATCATCAAGCCCTTGTCCTACCCGCCATTGATACACTCATGCTTGAAAGGCATCGTTTGCTACGGGAACATTCAGTGATTAAAGAGGGCAGTTTGCGCCTTGGCGCTTGCCGCGAACGTTACGGTTTGCCCATTTATACAGCCCACAGTGCGTTGACCGATGCCTTAGCTTGCGGGGAATTATTATTGGCGCAAATGGCGGCCATGGGCGGGGCGGGGCAACTTACTGTGGCAGATTTATTGCGGCAATCGACTTAGCAGTTTCAGTTTTAACTCACTCTTTGTGGATGAGTTAATCGAGTTGAGGTGATGCTGCTTTACGCTGATTTAACTTTAATCTCACTCTGATTTCACTCTGATTTCATCTTAGGTTAATTACTGACAGGCTAGACTTGAAACCTAATCCTAAGCTTAACTTTAAAGCTTAAATTGAATGCCGCCAACTTGGCAATCCAACTAACTTGTACTTCACTCTAATAAACTGAGTGTGTAGGAGAACATGATGCCGTTACCTTTGCTTTGGATGGGAGGTGCCGTAATTGGCTCAGTTTTGTTGGCCGATGAGCGCGAGAAGCGTCAGCAACTTGAGCGCGACAGATTACTCGGTAAGGCCCCTAAGTATCCCGTCGCCAATCGCGCTATGGTGGCGGCGCCGAGTCAATGGCAAAAGGGATTAAAACAAGTTGCGCCAATCCCAGGCAGTATTGTCTGTTGTTATGTCTTTGGCGTGATTGAACATACGGGTATCTGGCTGGGTGACGATTGCTTAGTGGAGTTACACGGCTCAGGGTTGGTGCGGGCAGTGTCGGTAAAGCGTTTCTTGGCGGGGCGAACGGGCAGCCAAATCTATCTTGCCTGTAATCATCTGCATCAACCACTCATCGCCGAGGCTGTGTTAACCCGCGCCGAGCAGGCGATTTATCAATATCGTGAGTACGATTTGTTCGACAATAACTGCCATCGATTTGTCTGGTCTTGTATTAGTCAAAGGGGCGAAGAGGTGGTTAAAGGTTTTAATGAGTTAAATCAAAAACTCGCCGAGCATTTTAATCAAGGTATTTATTGGGATGAGATGATCAATTAGTAAGTTGAATGAATAAGTTTTGTCGTCATAAACTAAAAAAGCCATCGATTAAGATGGCTTTTTGTCTTAGTAAAACAAGATATTATCGTTTTGCAGAAACCGTTTACGGCTTACAAAAATAATCCACAGCGCGTTTAACTAACTCTATGCCCGTTTTATCGCAAGGCGGTAACTCGGCATCACTGATATTGATAGGCGTCACGCGATCGCCCCATTGCAGCAAAAGTGCGGCAGAGGTTAAGCCCGCACCAAAGGCACAAGAGAGTATGGTTTGATTCGGCTTGATCACGCCTTGCTCTAACGCATCACAAATCGCAATTGGAATAGTTGCCGCCGAGGTATTGCCATAGTTGGCAATGTTAACGAAGGCTTTTTCTTTCGGAATTTTCATCCGGCTGACTAAAGTATCGATAATGCGCTCGTTGGCTTGATGCGGGATAACAAGATCCACTTCATCTTTATCAACGCCACATTTTTCAAGCACTTTAGTGCTTAACTTGTTCATGCCGTTAATCGCACGTTTGAAGATTTCTTGGCCATCGAATTCAATAAAGAAATCCAATGACTCGGCAGAGAATCTGTCCATCGCCGTGCCAAAGCCCGCTTTAAGAATGTCACGACCTTCAGGATCGTTATTCAGCTCATAACCGAGCACGCCACCGGCAACATCTGTTGCTTCAACGACAACGGCACCTGCGCCATCACCGAATAACACGGCAGTTTCGCGGCGTGACCAATCTAAATAGAAAGAGAGACGCTCGGCACCAATCACCAATACTTTCTTGCTCTGGCCACTCTTGATTTGTGAGCTGGCTAAACCTAAGCCATATAAAAAGCCACTGCAGGCTGCATTGATGTCGAACGCGGCACAACTGGCGCCAATATTAGCTTGTACAGTTGATGCGATATTCGGGATCAAAGTGTCTGGACTGGCGCTGGCCAGAATGATCATGTCGATTTCACTGCCATCGATACCCGCAGCTGCGAGCGCGCGTTGTGCTGCAACTGAAGCGAGTTCAGAGGTGTTAACATGACTGATATGGCGCTGGCTGATGCCGGTGCGAGATTTAATCCATTCGTCGGATGTCTCGATAAAGGTCGCAAGATCATCGTTGGTCAGAGTGGCTGGTGGAACACATTTGCCCCAACCTGTGATAGTGGCGTACTGCATGGTGGTTTCTCTCAAATAAAAAAGGCAGAACCTGGGCGCTGCCTTGAATCGACAACAAAGCTTATCGGCAACTCTAATGGCCGTCCGTGATCTAGACCACCTGTTTGGCGACGAGATCTCGAATTGTCATTGCGGCATGCAGAATATGATGACGCAGTAGCGCCGTCGCTTTTTCTGTTTCTCTCAGTTTGCAGTGGTTGAGTAAAGCTCTGTGCTCATGCTCTGCAGCAGGAATCCCCCCCGCGAGCAATAACTGCAAACGAATGTATCTATCACAATTAGTATTGAGGCCGTGAACAACCTCAAGGGTGTGTGGGCGATTAGCCGCCTGATATAAGCAAGTGTGAAATTGCGTATTCAACTCGCTCCAACTGGCAACGGCATCTTCATGTTTGAAGGCCGACTCCAATTGTTCGAGTACACGTTCAGCTTTTTCTAAATCAGCTTCTTGAAGCAGTGGGATCGCCTTAGCGAGCAGATCGGTTTCGATCATGGCACGTAATTCAAAAAGTTCGGTGACTTGCTCGACGGATAACACGGTCGCCGTTGCACCTTTATGGGGCTCAAACTTAACGAGTCCTTCGGCTTCGAGTTGCAATAAGGCTTCTCTCACCGGAATGCGGCTGACATTTAACGCTTCAGCCAAGGCACTTTGTCTGAGTGGTTCTCCTGCGGCTATGTCACCTGAAAGAATTCTCTCTCTGAGCACTTCAACAACTAACTGGGTGCGGGTTTTGTGGACTATAGGCGTAGTTCGACTCATTATTTCCGTCTATTTCGGGTATTTTCTCGTTATCTGCCCAAGATTACCGTTAAAAACACCACAAATAAAGGGGAATGCTTGATTGAGTGGTGCATCTTAGGGATTAACAATGCCCAAACGGCGAGGGTTTTGATGGTTTTAGCTCTCTCAATTATGCGCCTTTCTTGGAAACAATCTTTAATGCGACAGTCATCATTTTCCTAAGTGCGCTGTATATCTACTGCAATGAAGTACTTCGACTAGTCGGTTGAGTCAGGCACAACTGTTAAATATGTTGCCCAAGGACTTTGATTTAACAGGATAAGATTTTTCATACATTGCGACTCTCGGGGCAAGGTGTTATCCGCATCTAGTGATAAGCATCACTAACGCTCAATTTAGCGTTAAAAGCACAACTTCGCGGTGCAATTTCTGATAATGAATGGAATAATAGCGTGATAACGCCTTAGGCGATTTTGGAGTATTACAGTGAGTCGAGCAGTATTTTTAGACCGTGATGGCGTGATTAACAAAGATCATGGTTATGTCCACTTAGTGGATGACTTCGAATATATCGAAGGTGTGTTTGAATCTTGCCTCTCTTTGAAGGAAATGGGCTACAAGTTAGTTGTCGTCACTAATCAATCTGGTATTGCCCGCGGCATGTACACAGAAGATCAATTCCACAGCTTAACGGAGTGGATGGATTGGAACTTTGCCGACAAAGGCGTTGAACTCGACGGTATCTACTATTGCCCGCACCATGCTGAAAATGGCATAGGGGAATATAAGGTCGACTGTGATTGCCGAAAACCTAAGCCGGGTATGCTCAATGATGCAGCGCAATTCCTGAAAATAGACTTAGCTCTCTCAGTCATGGTTGGCGACAAAGCCGAAGATATGCAGGCAGCGAAAGCGGCGGGCGTAACCACACGTATATTAGTGCGCAGTGGTAAGGTTATTGCTGATGACAGTGATGCCACTGTGGTACTGGGCAGTATTGCCGATGTGCCAGCTTACTTAAAAAGCCTAGGCTAGTTGCTGCACTACTACTTATAAGCAGATAAACATTTGCTGATAAGTTCATCTCAAGCAGCAACTATCACAGTAACCAGTAGCGCGAGTTGCCGCTCTTGTTGGATGAGAGTTTGCGTTAAAGCGATCCAACATGGCATAAAGAGCTAACTAATAGGTTGGCTCTTGTCATTTCTAGCGCTGATGAACCTTATCTTTTCCCATAACTCAGCACAAATTCGATAATATTGGCGTTAAAACACGCTTTTAGTTTAAAAAGTGTGCGCTTGAATCGTTTTTCGTAATTATTCGCGCCAAAGGGGTTGCGGTAAAATCTGACATCCCTATAATGCGCATCCACTGACCCAGCGGGGTCAACGGTTAAACGCTGAATAAGCTGCTAACCATGCTCTTTAACAATTTATCAAGCAAATCTGTGTGGACACTCACAGGTGTTGAGTTAATCGAAACTGCTTAACCTTAGGGTTGGCAGTCAAAAATTTAAATCAACCAATTCTTTCACGAGAGTGATGAGTGTTCATAGCAATATGTACAAAGACTTACTACTTATTTTCGAATAAATAGAAGTCGAACAGAATTCGTTGAGCCGTTTGACGTAAGTCAAACAACAAAACTTTAATTGAAGAGTTTGATCATGGCTCAGATTGAACGCTGGCGGCAGGCCTAACACATGCAAGTCGAGCGGCAGCGGGAAGATAGTTTACTATCTTTGCCGGCGAGCGGCGGACGGGTGAGTAATGCCTAGGGATCTGCCCAGTCGAGGGGGATAACAGTTGGAAACGACTGCTAATACCGCATACGCCCTACGGGGGAAAGGAGGGGACCTTCGGGCCTTCCGCGATTGGATGAACCTAGGTGGGATTAGCTAGTTGGTGAGGTAATGGCTCACCAAGGCGACGATCCCTAGCTGTTCTGAGAGGATGATCAGCCACACTGGGACTGAGACACGGCCCAGACTCCTACGGGAGGCAGCAGTGGGGAATATTGCACAATGGGGGAAACCCTGATGCAGCCATGCCGCGTGTGTGAAGAAGGCCTTCGGGTTGTAAAGCACTTTCAGTAGGGAGGAAAGGTAGCAGCTTAATACGCTGTTGCTGTGACGTTACCTACAGAAGAAGGACCGGCTAACTCCGTGCCAGCAGCCGCGGTAATACGGAGGGTCCGAGCGTTAATCGGAATTACTGGGCGTAAAGCGTGCGCAGGCGGTTTGTTAAGCGAGATGTGAAAGCCCCGGGCTCAACCTGGGAATTGCATTTCGAACTGGCGAACTAGAGTCTTGTAGAGGGGGGTAGAATTCCAGGTGTAGCGGTGAAATGCGTAGAGATCTGGAGGAATACCGGTGGCGAAGGCGGCCCCCTGGACAAAGACTGACGCTCAGGCACGAAAGCGTGGGGAGCAAACAGGATTAGATACCCTGGTAGTCCACGCCGTAAACGATGTCTACTCGGAGTTTGGTGTCTTGAACACTGGGCTCTCAAGCTAACGCATTAAGTAGACCGCCTGGGGAGTACGGCCGCAAGGTTAAAACTCAAATGAATTGACGGGGGCCCGCACAAGCGGTGGAGCATGTGGTTTAATTCGATGCAACGCGAAGAACCTTACCTACTCTTGACATCCACGGAATTCGCTAGAGATAGCTTAGTGCCTTCGGGAACCGTGAGACAGGTGCTGCATGGCTGTCGTCAGCTCGTGTTGTGAAATGTTGGGTTAAGTCCCGCAACGAGCGCAACCCCTATCCTTATTTGCCAGCACGTAATGGTGGGAACTCTAGGGAGACTGCCGGTGATAAACCGGAGGAAGGTGGGGACGACGTCAAGTCATCATGGCCCTTACGAGTAGGGCTACACACGTGCTACAATGGCGAGTACAGAGGGTTGCAAAGCCGCGAGGTGGAGCTAATCTCACAAAGCTCGTCGTAGTCCGGATTGGAGTCTGCAACTCGACTCCATGAAGTCGGAATCGCTAGTAATCGTGGATCAGAATGCCACGGTGAATACGTTCCCGGGCCTTGTACACACCGCCCGTCACACCATGGGAGTGGGCTGCAAAAGAAGTGGGTAGCTTAACCTTCGGGGGGGCGCTCACCACTTTGTGGTTCATGACTGGGGTGAAGTCGTAACAAGGTAGCCCTAGGGGAACCTGGGGCTGGATCACCTCCTTACCTATACGACTAACTTAATGTTTGGTCGAAAAATGCTCCTGCATTTTCGACATTCGGTACATCCGTGTACCTTTTGAGTGTTCACACAGATTTGCTTGATAGAAGAAAGAGTAAAAGATAGACCTAGTTAAATAGGTTTATCAAAGATGGGTCTGTAGCTCAGCTGGTTAGAGCGCACCCCTGATAAGGGTGAGGTCGGTGGTTCAAGTCCACTCTGACCCACCAAATCTTCGTTCTCCTTTGTTAAATTAACACTCGTTTAGTTCACTAAACGAGTGTTAATTTGCCGCGGATAACTTGATTTGGCAAACCAATCCTTTTAGAGGTTTGGAACATCTTACTTACTCGCACTGCATGTAAATGGGGCTATAGCTCAGCTGGGAGAGCGCCTGCCTTGCACGCAGGAGGTCTGCGGTTCGATCCCGCATAGCTCCACCATTTACACCTTATTCTGACTTTATTGCAAAGTAATAAGGCATATGCACTATGGATAGAGATGCCAAAGATAAACTTAAAAATTATCTTTGGCTTTTTTAAGCCCGCTCTTTAACAATTTGGAAAGCTGATAGTATTTAATTGCATGAGTCTGTCATGTGATTAATTACAAAACGTTCAATGCGAAAGCATTGAACATGAGTTCTCAAACACTTTATTAAGTGTCTTGAATATTCAAAAGTAAATTATTCTTTATTGAATAGTTTACGTCTAAGGCGCGTCCACTTCTTTGGTCAGAAGTGAGACAAGTAAAACCAAGCTGGTCGCAATACGACTCAGATGAGTGAAACTCATTTGGGTTGTATGGTTAAGCGACTAAGCGTATACGGTGGATGCCTTGGCAGTCAGAGGCGATGAAGGACGTAGTAACTTGCGAAAAGCGTTGGCGAGCTAGTAACAAGCATTTGAGCTAACGATGTCCGAATGGGGGAACCCAGCAGCATAAGCTGTTATCGCAACATGAATACATAGTGTTGCGAGGCGAACCCGGGGAACTGAAACATCTAAGTACCCGGAGGAAAAGAAATCAACCGAGATTCCCCTAGTAGCGGCGAGCGAACGGGGATTAGCCCTTAAGTCAGTGGGGTGTTAGTGGAATGTGTTGGAAAGCACAGCGGCACAGGGTGATAGCCCCGTACATGAAAACTAACCATTGATGAAAACGAGTAAGGCGGGACACGTGACATCCTGTTTGAATATGGGGGGACCATCCTCCAAGGCTAAATACTCCTGACTGACCGATAGTGAACCAGTACCGTGAGGGAAAGGCGAAAAGAACCCCTGTGAGGGGAGTGAAATAGAACCTGAAACCGTATACGTACAAGCAGTGGGAGCGGTTCTTGAGACCGTGACTGCGTACCTTTTGTATAATGGGTCAGCGACTTACATTTTGTAGCGAGGTTAAGCGAATAGCGGAGCCGTAGGGAAACCGAGTGTTAACTGCGCGTTTAGTTGCAAGGTGTAGACCCGAAACCCGGTGATCTAGCCATGGGCAGGTTGAAGGTTGAGTAACATCAACTGGAGGACCGAACCGACTAATGTTGAAAAATTAGCGGATGACTTGTGGCTGGGGGTGAAAGGCCAATCAAACCGGGAGATATCTGGTTCTCCTCGAAAGCTATTTAGGTAGCGCCTCGAGCGAATACCATTGGGGGTAGAGCACTGTTAAGGCTAGGGGGTCATCCCGACTTACCAACCCTTTGCAAACTCCGAATACCAATGAGTACTACTCGGGAGACAGACGGCGGGTGCTAACGTCCGTCGTCAAAAGGGAAACAACCCAGACCGTCAGCTAAGGTCCCAAAGTACTAGCTAAGTGGGAAACGATGTGGGAAGGCTTAGACAGCTAGGATGTTGGCTTAGAAGCAGCCATCATTTAAAGAAAGCGTAATAGCTCACTAGTCGAGTCGGCCTGCGCGGAAGATGTAACGGGGCTAAGCTAGTCACCGAAGCTACGGGTGCACAGTTTACTGTGCGCGGTAGAGGAGCGTTCTGTAAGCCGTTGAAGGTGAAGGGGTAACCCACGCTGGAGGTATCAGAAGTGCGAATGCTGACATGAGTAACGATAAAGGGGGTGAAAAACCCCCTCGCCGAAAGACCAAGGGTTCCTGTCCAACGTTAATCGGGGCAGGGTGAGTCGACCCCTAAGGTGAGGCCGAAAGGCGTAATCGATGGGAAACAGATTAATATTTCTGTACTTCCGCTAACTGCGATGGAGAGACGGAGAAGGCTAGGCTAGCGCGGCGTTGGTAGTCCGCGTTTAAGGTGGTAGGTTGATTTCTTAGGCAAATCCGGGGAATCGCACTTTAGTGTGCAGACTGAGAGCTGATGACGAGGTCCTAAGGGACTGAAGTAGTTGATGCCATGCTTCCAGGAAAATCTTCTAAGCTTCAGGTTAGCGGGAATCGTACCCCAAACCGACACAGGTGGTCGGGTAGAGAATACCAAGGCGCTTGAGAGAACTCGGCTGAAGGAACTAGGCAAAATGGTACCGTAACTTCGGGAGAAGGTACGCTCCTGTTGGTGATGAGACTTGCTCTCTAAGCTGACGGGAGTCGCAGATACCAGGTGGCTGCAACTGTTTATCAAAAACACAGCACTGTGCAAACTCGCAAGAGGAAGTATACGGTGTGACGCCTGCCCGGTGCCGGAAGGTTAATTGATTGGGTTATCGCAAGAGAAGCTCATGATCGAAGCCCCGGTAAACGGCGGCCGTAACTATAACGGTCCTAAGGTAGCGAAATTCCTTGTCGGGTAAGTTCCGACCTGCACGAATGGCGTAATGATGGCCACGCTGTCTCCAGCCGAGACTCAGTGAAGTTGAAATTGCGGTGAAGATGCCGTATACCCGCGGCTAGACGGAAAGACCCCGTGAACCTTTACTATAGCTTGGCACTGAACATTGAACCTACATGTGTAGGATAGGTGGGAGACTTTGAAGTTGTGACGCTAGTCATGATGGAGTCGTCCTTGAAATACCACCCTTGTAGTTTTGATGTTCTAACCTAGGTCCCTTATCGGGATTAGGGACAGTGCCTGGTGGGTAGTTTGACTGGGGCGGTCTCCTCCCAAAGAGTAACGGAGGAGCACGAAGGTTGGCTAAGTACGGTCGGACATCGTACGGTTAGTGCAATGGCATAAGCCAGCTTAACTGCGAGACATACACGTCGAGCAGGTACGAAAGTAGGTCATAGTGATCCGGTGGTTCTGAATGGAAGGGCCATCGCTCAACGGATAAAAGGTACTCCGGGGATAACAGGCTGATACCGCCCAAGAGTTCATATCGACGGCGGTGTTTGGCACCTCGATGTCGGCTCATCACATCCTGGGGCTGAAGTCGGTCCCAAGGGTATGGCTGTTCGCCATTTAAAGTGGTACGCGAGCTGGGTTCAGAACGTCGTGAGACAGTTCGGTCCCTATCTGCCGTGGGCGTTGGATGATTGAAGGGAGCTGCTCCTAGTACGAGAGGACCGGAGTGGACGAACCGCTGGTGTTCGGGTTGTCATGCCAATGGCATTGCCCGGTAGCTACGTTCGGAATCGATAACCGCTGAAAGCATCTAAGCGGGAAGCGAGCCCTAAGATGAGTCATCCCTAGGAATTTAATTCCTCTAAAGAGCCGTTCGAGACTAGGACGTTGATAGGCATGGTGTGTAAGCGTTGTGAGGCGTTGAGCTAACATGTACTAATGACTCGAGAGGCTTAACCATACAACCCAGATGGGTTTTACTGAAAATGTTCCAGACATTTTCTAGCACTTCCTCCATCCATGGAGGTCGTACGAAAAGCCTTAGACAGAATATCGACACTTGATGAAGTGCGAACTCAAACAAAGAAAATCAGCTTTCCGAATTATTATTAACGTGGTCCTGAGATGGACACGGTAATAAACAGAATTTGCTTGGTGACAATAGCCTTGTGGAACCACCTGATCCCATCCCGAACTCAGAAGTGAAACGCAAACGCGCCGATGGTAGTGTGGGGTCTCCCCATGTGAGAGTAGGTCATTGCCAAGCATCCAAATAAACACAAAAGCCCTAGCCTAAACCGCTAGGGCTTTTGTGTTTATACGCTTCGCGAAAACTTATCTCGATGTCAACCCGCCGCTGAGCGGGATCCCCAGCAGCGCAATACATTGCTCCGCGCGACACATCATCAAAATGCTGCGCATTTTAGGCAATGATGACTCGCCCCCATGTATCCCCTTCGGGGATAAAAGAAAGTAGGTCATCGCCAAGCGCCTAATTATCTCATTGAGATGTAACGAAGCCAGCTGAATAAGCTGGCTTTTTTGCGTCTAGAATTTACATGTTTTAGCGTTTTTGAAATTGTTTCATTGTTTGAAATAACATTAAGCTGTGAAGTGGGAATGGTTTACTGGGCGCTTTTTTAATGAGCTTAAGTTTTACTAAGTTCTAATTTTACGAACTGAATAGAGCCGCCAGTCCATGTGAGACACTTAGCTGACGGTCTGAAGTAGATAGCCGAAGCGGTATGGGTCACTCTTTGTTTATTTTGGCTTTGAAGCTGGCTTTGGTATTGTCGTTAGCTTGTTTATACCAGTAATCAAGCATTTGACTGATTTCAGCTTGGCTAGGTGCGGCTGTAGAAGACACAGAAGGGGTTGGTTTGCTCTTGTCATTGACTGCTGCGGCAGCTGACGACATCACTGCTGGCGCGATCAAGTTCGTGGATGTGACTGCTGCTGTTTGGCGTATTTGTGGTTGGCTTGCCAATACTGGTGCAATGGCGTCGTTTGGTTGTGTTGTCGCGGTATTCATAGTGAGATTTAATGAAGCCGGATGATTGCTAAGGTTGTACTGCTGTATCTCGTGTTCGAAATCCCGTCCCAGTTGGATCCCATTCTTAATCAATTTATCGCTGGTAAAACTCACCGCTTCATCTTGAGTATTTGATAGTGTCAGCTTGGGTGACTCATCAAATTTCTTGGCATCTCTGGCTGAGTTGATGGTTGGAAGTGTCAGGGTAAGTGTTTGTGCTGACGCATCAAAACGGACGATGAGCACGTCGGATAGATAATGCACTGAGTCAGCTTGTTGCCGGTATTGCGCAGCATAACGGAAGGCAATTTGATTGATACCATCGGCTAAAACGAGGTTGCTACTCTTTACGGCTGGCTTGCCATTGACCGTTAACACTTCAGCATTTTTAGGCAGATTGAGATTAACATCGGCTGTTGCTGGCTGCACTGCAACCAGCATTAACGCAGTGGCACATAAGATTGATTGATATTTCATAAGCTTTCTCTGTTGTTGCGAGGACGCGCTAAATAATAAGGTAGATTTCTGACGACACAAAGCAGGTTTAACCTTTAGTGTGGAGCAAGATGAACTAAATGGCGACACACTGTTTATAGCGCGCAGATTAGCGTTAATTTAATCGGTAGGGAATAAAAAAGGCTCACGAGGAGCCTTTTGAGGTGATATTTCGGGATTGAACGCTTATTTGGTTAGGTTGATGCTATAAACGGCGAAACCTAGTTCATCCTTGCTGATCTTTTTCATTTCACGTTGTTTATTGGCTTCGATAAAGGCCGCGGCTTTGTCACTGTCTTGGGTTTGGAAGCGAACGTCTAATGTGACGTTGGTCGTGATTGTTTTGAAATCCCAGTTGTAATCGGCACTTGGATTGACCATACCTTCGTACTTACCCGTGGTTTCGTTGTACTGAGATTGCGCTGTGATATAAGCCGCTAACGCCTCACGGTTGGTATCGGGCAGTTCGAGCACGACATGGTCGCTACCCGTACCGGCAAATTTACCACCAAAGGCGCGGTAGTTATTTGAGGCGACGATAAACTCTTTCGCGGCAAATTCTTCACCTGTGATGACTTTACCGTTTTCGTCTTTATAGCTTAAATCAACGATACGGTTTGCGTTGGCATTAACAACGGCGCAATCGCGGTCAAACTTGTTCGGTTGAGTGACATCAATTTTGTAAGTTAAGCCATCGAGTACGTCGAAGTTATAGGTTGGATGGCCATCCCAGTTGATTAACTCTTGTGGGGTGGTTTTTGCTGGGTCGATTTGATTGAACTGGTTGGCTGAGCACTCAAGCCAATCTTTCAATTCGGCGCCCGTTGCTTTGACTGCCACCATAGTATTGGGATACAGGTACAGATCGGCGGCGTTTTTGAAGGTCAGTGGACCTTTATCGACTTGCACAAATTGATCTGCGTCGCTGGTTGTACCGTGGCGACCGCCCGCTTTAAAAGGTGCAGAAGCTGACAGTACTGGCAGCCCTTTTAATGCTGCAGGTAATTTCGCTTTCACGTTAGCGATTTGCGCATCGGAAACGATTTGTACCGTTGGGTCGTCCTGCACTAAGGTAAGGAAGCTATACATGTCCGCCGCGGCGACACCGATAGGTTCATCCACAAAGGCGAGGGTACCTTGGTGCTCGGCTGCGACAGCATCGTGAATAGCAGCATCCGCTTCAACTAATGGGGCTTTATTTGCGCCATCATAGATAGGGCGAGCTTGCGTTTTGGCACTAAGGACATGCCACTTGTCATCTCTACGCTCAAGTTTAAAGTCAACCACCCCTAAGTTATCACCCCAACGACCTGGCATCACTGCGGGGACGCCGTTCAGTAGGCCTTTAGTGACATCGGTATTGGGCAAGTCAGCATACTTAGCATCTGGGAAGATAGAGTGGCTGTGACCGAATAGAATCGCATCGATACCGTCAACATAAGTCAAAGCGTAGGTGGCGTTTTCAGCCATAGGATCGCCAGGATTTTCCGTCGAACCAATGCCAGAGTGTGGAATGGCGATAATGATATCGGCCCCTTTGGCTTTCATTTCTGGGACATATTTTTTCGCGGTGGTAACGATATCTTCAACCGTCACTTTTCCCGTCAGATTTTGTTTATCCCACAATAGAATTTGCGGTGGCACAAAACCAATATAACCAATGTTAATGGTTTGATTATTGCCTTCGCTGTCGATAATAATTTTTTGTTTGATGATATAAGGGGTGAATAAATGCTCACCTTTTTTAACTTCTTTCCAGCAACCATTATCGTCGGCGCAATAAACGTTTGAGTTGATATAAGGGAAATCTGCACCACTAATGGATTTATTTAAGAAATCTAAACCATAGTTAAATTCATGATTACCGATATTGCCGACTTCATAATCTAATAGGTTCATGGCTTTATAAGCAGGGTGAACATCGCCCATTTGCAGGCCAACTTTGGCCATATAATCGCCCATAGGGCTGCCTTGCAGTAGATCGCCGTTATCAACGAGGACGCTATTCTTGGCTTCGTTGCGTGCAGCGTGGATCAAGCTTGCAGTGCGGGCAAGACCGATTGTGGGATCGTCTTTACCACTGTAGTAGTTGAAATCCATGATATTTGTGTGCAGATCTGTGGTTTCGAGTACCCGTAAATCGGCTTGAACGACTTTGTCGTCATCAGAATTACAGGCGCTGACACCAAGGGCGGCAGTGATCATCACTGCGAGTATTTTCTTATTTAACATAGTTATCTCTATTTATATTTATTTGACCCCAACGCATGTTCCGTCAAGAGCATGCCCATCATCCCGTTAATTCAGCGTCATTTAACTGTTAGGTTAATTTGTCGCTAAGTTAACGAGCGGGAATTATAAAGACATTTGATGATCTGAATGTGACATTAATCGGAGAAAAGCTGTTTCAAATTGTGACCCAGAGTGCGTCTGCCTAAATAATGAGCCATTTGGCCTGTGTATTTGTTACATTGAGGTTTAAATAAGCACAGCAAAAAGTTTATTAAGAAGAATTAATATTTGTTATAGAAACGGTGTTTTATTTGCTTATGCTGCTTTCTATGTTGAGAATATTTGGCTTAAAAAATCCAATTGGATTGTTTTAAATAATTCTTTTTACATTGAATTTTAGCTAATCCTCATCATTTCTGCTTGCAAGCGCATAACACTGATTGCTGCGCCTTAGGTGTAGCTTAGCGTTGGCATAGGCACATATAGACTCTAAATACACATAAAGTGATACAAATTAGCGCCGCAGTGGCGGGGTAAAACTTGGCTGAAATGCGCGTAACTTGTTAAGGTAGTTCATCGAAATTGACGACCGTAGCAACAAGCGTTCGTTGACTCAGACTGTTTTAAACTGAAAGCCAAAATCCGTTAGCGCGCACCTTTCACCTTAAAAATACAAACGAAAGGGCAGCAACATCCAAGGGAGTTAATATGCGTAAGTCCGTTATTACCACAGCCGTGGCCGCGGCTTTGTTACTTGGCGCTTGTTCAGACAAGCCAGCCGCCAGTGCCAATGAAGCCAAAAATGCCGTAGCGACTCAAACCGCTGCTAAAGCGCAAGCAACCAATGTGTTGCTGAGCAAGAGTCCACTGCAGGATCAAGCGCCACAATTTAACCTTATCCATACTGCAGATTATGCTCCTGCCTTCGAGCAAGGCATTAAAGCCCATGATGCTGAAATCGCTGCCATTGTGAATAACAAGCAAGCGGCCAGTTTTGACAACACCATTCTGGCGATGGAAACCTCAGGTGAATTATTAACGCGGGTGTCGCGGACCTTCTTTAATCTCGCCGGTCTGATTTCTGATGATGATTTCCAGAAAACCGAAGCGGATCTAGCACCTAAGCTATCTGCCCATCGCGATAATATTTATCTCGATCCGACGTTATTTGCCCGTGTTGAAGCGGTATATCAACAAAAAAGCAGCTTAAATGCGGAAGATCAGCGTTTAGTTGAATACTACTATGAGCAGTTTGTTCGCGCTGGTGCGAAATTGTCGGCTGAAGATAAAGCTAAAATGCGCGACTTTAACGCCGAGCTTGCAACCTTAGCGACGGACTTTTCACAAAACAGCTTAAAATCATTTAAAGATGATGTGATTGTTGTGACTGATAAAGCCCAGTTAGCCGGTTTATCTGACAGCGAAATCGCCACCTTAGCCGCAGCGGCCAAAGCTGCTGGAAAAGAGGGTTATTTGATTACCTTAGTGAACACGACTCGCCAACCTGTGCTTTCTAGTCTGAGCAACCGTGAACTACGCCAAAAAGTGTGGGAAACCTCGGCGCACAGAGCTGTTGCAACCAATGGCCCATTGATTGTTAAAATGGCGCAAATTCGGGCTAAAAAAGCCAACTTATTGGGATTCGATACTTGGGCATCCTATGCGGTTGCCGATCAAATGGCGAAAACCCCTGCCGCTGTGTATGAAATCCTCGATGATTTAGCGCCAAAAGCCTTAGCACGTGCCAAAGTAGAAGCATCTGATATTCAAGCCGAAATCAAAAAGGCGGGCGGTGATTTCGAACTGCAACCTTGGGATTGGGCTTACTACGCCGACAAAGTGCGTAAAGAGAAATACGATCTCGACGAAAGCAGCATCAAACCTTATTTCGAGTTTAATACTGTGCTGCAAGACGGGCTGTTTTTCGCGATGCATAAATTGTATGGCATCAGCTTAAAACCGCGTACCGATTTACCCGTGTGGAATCCCGATGTCTTAGCCTTTGAAGTCTTCGATAAAGACAACAGCTCTATTGGCTTATTCTACCTTGACCCTTATGCCCGTGAAGGCAAAGGCGGCGGCGCGTGGATGGATGAGTTCGTCACCCAAAGCGGTCTGCTTGGCACTAAGCCCGTTGTTTATAACGCGCTGAATATTCCTAAGCCAGCCGATGGCCCAACGTTAATGACCTTCGATGAAGTGACCACTATGTTCCATGAAATGGGTCATGCGGTTCACGGTTTATTCTCGCAGGTGAAATACCCAAGCGTGGCTGGCACATCAACTGCACGTGACTTTGTTGAGTTCCCATCCCAGGTTAACGAAGATTGGAATATCGATCCTGCTGTGATTGCTAACTATGCTAAACACTACAAGACGGGTGAGCCAATTCCTAAGGCACTGCTTGATAAAATCTTAGCCTCAAATAAGTTTGGCCAAGGTTTTGATACCGTTGAGTATCTGTCAGCCGCCTTGTTGGATATGGAATGGCACTCTATCAGCGCCGATACTCAAATTAGCGATGTAGAGAAGTTTGAGCACCAAGTGTTAGCTAAACACGGCCTCGATTTTGCGCCAATTCCCCCGCGTTATAAATCGAGTTACTTTAGCCATGCCTTCTCCGGTGGTTATTCAGCTGGATATTATGCGTATTTGTGGACCGAAGTGTTTGCCGCCGATGCCTTTGCCTATATGGGCGAGCATGGTGGATTGAAAGCCGATAATGGTGACAAATTCCGTAAGGAAGTCTTATCTAAAGGTAACAGTGAAGATCTCATGCAAGATTACATTCACTTTACCGGTAAAAAACCGACAACCGATGCACTGTTAAAGCGCCGCGGTTTAGTCGACTAATCGATTCGTTGTAAAAAGGCCCAAAGGCTTGTTAGGGAAACCTAGCAAGCCTTTTTATTGATGTCGGGGCGGTTATTAACCATTTTTTTTTTCAAGACAGGAAGTTAGAGGACGGGGAAATCTACCGATAACGCGCTAATCACAGTTCCAAAATAGTTTCTTGGAATGTTGATGAAAGGCAGTCTTAAACAATTTTATTCTTATTGATTAAATTGCTATGTTTGATTGTCACTTATAAAGTTAGCAATAGTGTCCTCCTGACGTTGACTCTCTAATAGCCACTCAACCCTCCATTCTGTTAGGCGTTCACCCGTTTTATGAATGAATTTTCCAGCTTCAGGTTCATCAATCCATTCAAGCTGTTTAACAAGTACTAAAGGCGCTTCAGACCCGTCAGTTTCATTCGAAAATTCAAGAGCTTCATTATAAGTATGAAATGCGTAATAGTAGATTTCACCATCAAATTCATCTGGAGCACCTTGCCAAGGGCGACACCAAACACGATATTCTAGGACTTGATCATAGAAATAACCGCCGCCTGATTTTGTTTCCGCCGGATACTCTCCAATCCTATTCTCATCGATTGAATCAGGATACATAGACAATTCCTCAATGGAATATAACGCCATATGCAACAACGGATAAGGTTTACCCTGTCCATCAACGGGTGAGCGACCCGTTACTGAAAAACCAATATGTTGGTAAAAACCTAATGCTTGTTGATTCTGCTCATTAACATCCACCTTTGTGGCTCCCAGTTCATTAATAGCATGTGTCGCTAGCATGGAACCAATCCCTTTTCCGCGCGCGTCAGGTGAGATGAACAGCATTTCAATATTGCCATCATGTACCCCGCAGAATCCGAGTATTTCTCCATTGTCATTTTTAGCGCATTTTAAGTGAACGGCATAAAAATACTGTTCGAGGATCAGCGGCTTTAATTGTTGTAGATCTTCTTCTGCTAAAAAGTCATGGGTTGCTCTTACCGATGCTTCCCAAATATCGAGCAGACTAAGATGATCTGCTTTTTCTACCATCTCAATATTCATCATATAACTCTATTGAAGATTTAATGTCGCCTAAGCGGTGAATTAAAGTGCGTTAAAATGTAAAGCGGAAACGTACCAACCTTTACGAATCCGCCTTTAAAAAGGATATGATTACGGACGGGATCCGCAGTAACCTTGTCGACAATTATGATAGAAAAGTTATGTTTTTCAAAATTTATCTGACATAGACACCTAATTTCTCATCGTCACCCATTATCTTTTTTGGGTTATATTATGACGTGTTGTTAATGTTTTCTAATGAAAAATATACTTAAACTAATATCAGATAATAGAGCTTGTATTTACTGTGCTTACTTAAATATTCGTTTTGCTAAGCTTTGTCTAAACACGATTGGATCCTTGCGTAGAGTTTCGTAAAAGGCAAGGAAGGTTAGATATTTAACAGACGACATTAACCAGTTCGCTAATAACGGAAAAATAACAAAGCAAAGAAAAATCCAGGTTTGTTTGTGTTCAAGAACTAATAAAAATAGTAAGTAACAAATGAGTTGAAAATAGACGTTTATTTTATTGATTTTAACTGCTCGAGGTCTACCTCGTATAATTAATACGTTTGGTATAACAATACTCAGGGTCATGATCACTATACTTGATGCGAAAAGGGTACCAAACTCTTCGTGTGTTAATTTACCGAATAGCGTTTCAATCGTAAGGAAAAGTAAAGGGCCGATAGCACCCGCACCAAACATAAGGAACATGATGACTGCAATACCAACGACAAACACGCCGATAGATAAGTCATGTTTCTCAAAAAAATTATCTGACATAGACTCTGAATTCCTTATAGCTGACTATTGTTAGGTTGTTGATTTTTCCACCGGTGCGCCTTATTGCTAAGGCTAAAGCTGGTACTTACTGTATCTTTACATTCTCGTAATATTAATCGAATGGGATATTAGTGGCATAAAGGAATCATAGGGAATATTCATGGTCTATAAAAACCACTCCAGCACCAATTGTATTTGGGGAAGCATCCAGAGCTTTGAATATTCGAGTGGTATTGAGTTCGTTCTGTCATCGCAGTGTGAGAAGTTTTTCTTTATTTGCTTGAAATGGAGAGCTTAGTAGGGCATTAGACATAATCATTTCCATTGATAATTTAAAAAATATCCTTATATGCGGCAACACAGTACTAAAATATTGAGCCAATTAATAGGTTATTGTAGAAGTTGCTGAATAAAATTATAAGAAAACGGGAGCCGAAGCTCCCGTTGTTTATCTTGCCTTTGGCAAATGATGATTGGTGATGTTACTCGGCCAGTAATCCGCGGCTACGCAGTAGCGGCTCTATGCCGGCTTCTTTACCGCGGAAGTTTTTATACATCAGCATAGGATCATCGCTGCCGCCTTTCGACAGGATATTGTTACGGAAGGAATCCGCAGTGGCCTTGTCGAAAATGCCGTTTTCTTTAAAGGCTTCGAAAGCATCCGCGCCTAAAATATCCGACCACAGGTAGCTGTAGTAGCCTGCTGAATAACCGCCCGCGAAAATATGCGAGAAGTAAGTGCTGCGATAGCGTGGGCTGATTTCTTCAATCAGTCCCATTGCCGCTAACGAGTCCGCTTCAAACTTGGCCGCATCCTTTGGCGTGGTGTCGGTTAATGTGTGCCAATCTAAATCGAGCTTAGTGGCCGCCATGTATTCAACGGTGGCAAAGCCTTGGTTGAACTTGCTGGCCGCTTGGATTTTCTTCACTAGCTCTTGCGGGATCACTTCGCCGGTTTTGTAGTGCTTGGCAAATTGGGCTAACACTTCGGGCTGAGTCATCCAGTTCTCATTTACTTGCGATGGGAACTCAACGTAATCCCGAGGTACGGCGGTGCCACCCTGTGAGCGATATTCCACGTTCGATAACATGCCGTGTAGGGCGTGGCCAAATTCGTGGAATAGGGTGCTGGCTTCATCGAAGGTCAGCAGCGCTGGCTCATTGCCCGCTGGGCGAGGGTAGTTCAATACGTTAACAATAATAGGTTTAGAATCAACGCCATTCATATTGTATTGTTTGCGGAAGGAATTCATCCAAGCGCCGCCACGTTTGCTGTCGCGGGTGAAATAGTCACCCATAAAGATGGCCATCAGCTTACCGTCTTTATCGTAAACTTCCCAAGTACGGACTTCTGCATTGTATTTGGGTAAGTCGGTACGTTCTTTAAAGGTTAAACCGTATAGACGGTTAGCCGTGTAAAACACGCCTTTTAATGTACTGTCGAGGGAGAAATACGGGCGGGTTTGTTGCTCGTTAAAGCTGTACTTAGCAACACGAATTTTGTCAGCGTAGTAATCCCAGTCCCACGCTTGCAGCTTAAATTTGCCACCTTGCGCGTCGATCATGGCTTGCATATCAGCCACTTCGGTTTTGGCTTGGGCTAATGCCGCTGGCCATACTTTGTTGAGTAAGCCATAGACGTTTTCTGGCGTTTTAGCTGTGCGTTCTTCTAACACGAAATCCGCATGGGTTTTATAGCCCATCAGTTGAGCACGTTCAGCACGCAGGGCGGCAATCTTCGCGAGGATAATCTTGTTATCGTTGGCGTTATTGTTGTTACCGCGCTCGATATAACCTTTGTAGAGTTTTTCACGTAACTGGCGGTTATCGGCATAGGTTAAAAACGGCGTGATAGAAGGGCGAGAAGTGGTGAATACCCACTTGCCTTCATGGCCACGTTTTTTCGCGGTTTCAAAAGCGGTCGCAATCACATCAGCGGGTAAACCTGCGAGATCGGCTTTGCTATCAACCACTAATTCGAAGGCATTGGTTTCGGCCAATAGATTGTCACCAAAGGCTAAATTGAGTTTACCGATTTCTTCGTTCAATGCGCGCAGTTTGGTTTTATCTTGCTCGCTTAAGTTAGCGCCGCCACGGGTGAAAGATTTATAGGTATCTTCCAGTAATTTGGCTTGGGCCGTGCTGAGTTTTAGGCTGTCTTTCGCGTCGTGAACGGCTTTGACTTTTTGAAACAGTTTGTCATTGAGCAATATATCGTCTTCGGCGGACGATAACATAGGCGACACTTCTTTGGAGAGTGCTTGCAATGCTGGCGTAGTATCGGCGCCTGTCAGGTTAAAGAAGACGTTAGATACGCGGGTCACTAGATCGCCAGAAAATTCCATGGCTTCAATGGTATTGGCGAAGGTGGGTTTGGCTTTATTATCAACAATCGCTTGAATTTGTTCGTGTTGCTGAGCTACGCCCGCTTTAAAGGCTGGGAGGAAATGCTCTGGCTTGATCTTATCAAAGGCCGGAATTTCCATAAACGTATCATAGGGTTTAAAGAATGGATTGGTCGCATTCTGACTGATAATCTGCGCCGACACGGCATTGGGCGCCGCGTTGGCTTGAACACTGGCTTCGGGTTGTTGTGTGCTACAAGCGCCCAAAGTTAAGGCTAAAGCGATGGCACTTAGCGTGAGCTTAGCCGTGCGGGCTTGCGGTTTAAGGGTTAGTCCCTTCATTATTTGTTCCCCGTTAGGTCGATTATTGTTATGGGTGATTGTTTGATGATGGCCATGGATTTCAGCAAAAATTGAAGTCTACGCGCGGCTAAAATCATTAACTTATATTAATGTGACTGTTTAACATGTATCGGACAAGGGGTTCCATCGATTTTGTGTTTAGTTTGTAACAAATGTTTTGTTTCAGGCTATTAAGCAAAAAATTGTGGCAAACTGAGTGAGGCTGTTATCGCGTCTCGGCGCGCTTTCTTGGCAAGGTCATGGGTCAAGGCTGTAATCGAAGAGAATAGCTGCAAACACGTTACATATGGCTGGCATAAGCCACACCTTGCACTAAACCAGCGTAATTCATTTTTAACCGTCTCTTGCAGTACGGTCCTAAACACAAATAACAATAATAGGATCTTCTATGTCTCAATCTGGTATTCAATATGCTCGCGTGCGTCGAGCGTTATCCTTGGCATTACTGACTGCGTCCAGCTGGGTTATGCCGCAATGTATTGCAGCGCCAGCAACAACAGCGGCTCACACAAACGTCCCCCAGTTAAGCCAAAATGCACTAAAGGTCGCCGATTACGCGGTCGCAAAATACGATGCGGCTATGGTGCAGAGTTTGACTCAGTTGGTGAGTTTTAATACCCAAGCGGTTGAAGGGCAAACGCCAGATACCAATCCCGCCTTTGTGGGCTTCAAGTCGAGTTTAAAGCAACTCAGTCAGGATCTCGGGTTAGATTATGCCGATCATGGTTATGTTGTGTTGATTGGCTTAGATGCCAATTCGGCTGTAAACAATGAATCTAAAAAGTTAGGCATAGTCACCCACGGCGATGTGCAACCAGCTAATCCTGCATTGTGGGCGCAGAGCCCTTATCTGCTTGATACTCAATCGGAACCGGGCAAACTGATTGGTCGCGGCACAGAGGACGACAAGGGCGCCATCGTTACCGCCATGTATGCGATGAAGGCGATTAAAGATAAACACATTAAGCGAGATAGACGCATTGAACTCTTGGTTTATCTTGCTGAAGAGTCCGACTGGGAACCACTGAAAACCTTTTTAGCCAGCTACACTCCAGCGGACATGAACATTACTATCGATGCCGAATACCCAGTGGTCACCGCCGAGAAAGGCTGGAGCAAGATTACCTTTACTGTGCCCAATATTACGATCTCCAATATAGAAGCGAAAGCAGAGGCTTCAACTCAAGCGCCCACGTTAACGGCTTTCTCTGGTGGCTATTTTGCCAGCCAAGTACCGCAGCAGGCTGAAGCAGAAATTGAGGCGGTTTCACCCGCATTACTGACAAAATTACAGACCAGAGCCGCCGCGCAGCAGGGGATGAAATATCGTTTTGAAAACCATTGCGTCGATAAACAGTGCAACTTGCATATCTTTGCCGACGGTAAAGCCGCCCATTCATCCACTCCTGAAGATGGAGTGAATGCTGTGACCCATTTGGCGGCATTGTTAAGTCCCGAATTGAATGATAAACCTTGGCCGAAAACTAGCGCATCCTTAACCGCTGCCGCCATGAACGAGCTGGTGGGGTTAGGCATTTATGCCGAGCAATTTGGTGACTTAGCCTATAAAGATGATTTTATGGGACCGCTGACCTTAGCCCCAACTGTGATGGTGCAAACGCAGAAGGGCACTGAGGTGACCATTAACTTGCGTCGTCCTGTCGGCAAGACGCCAGAGTTACTCGCTAAGCAAGCCCGTGAAGCCTTAGCCCTGTGGCAGGATAAACACCAAGTGCAGCTTGCTGATATCGAAAGTTATTGGGGTGAGCCTATGGTGATGAAGGATGCGCCGCAGCAACAAACTCTACTTGATGTTTTTGCCCACTTCACTGGCATAGTCGACCCTAAACCCGTTGCAATAGGCGGCTCAACCAACAGTAAATTATTCCCCAATGCCTTAAGTTTTGGCCCAGCCATGCCGGGCGTGGAATACACTGGCCATACCGAAAAAGAGTTCATCACCCATAAGCAATTTATGCTGAACCTAAAAATGTATACCGCAGCGTTTATCGAGCTATCGGCGGTAAAATAGTGCTCTTTGTTAAAGTGATTGTGCAATGGCATAAAAGTGTAGGGAGCAATAAAGTCTGATATCAAGTATTAAGCTAAGCATTAAGGGTTAATAGAACAATGGCGGTTAAATCTTAGATTTCCGCCATTTCAACTCTAAATACTCAAAGGCTCAAAGCTAGTGAGTTATATCGTCAGTTGTGCTGCATGAATTGTCATTGTTTCTCCTGTGACTCGCCGTCTTTTTATTTCATAAGAAGTATCCCTATAGGCTCGACGGCGGCATTCATGCCGTCAACGGTCACGGTTGCAACAATGCCAACCCTGACTAACCCTTCTGCTATTTGTTTAGCTAAAAAGCTATTGCCCCAAAGCAAGACAACTGAGTTACGCAGCATTGATTGTCATTGTTTTCCCAGTGACACGCCGTAAACTCATCCCTGAGGGCTCGACGGCGACATCCATATCGCCAACGGTCACTGTTGCAACAATGCCAATCTTAACTAAGTCCCTAATTCACAAGTCCATCCTAAAAAGCTTTTGCCCCATTGCGAGTCAGCATCATAAATTTATGCTAGGTGTGATACACACTAATTGACCAAATTTTAGTAATGCTACAGTGTGTCTATAGAAATCAGGCCTTACCAGTTTTGTTCTGAGCCTGATAATATCGTAGAGCTAAAAGATGGAAAGCCATTCCAGATCTTTATAGATGAAACTCAATAAATTCGGAGTTGGGGACAAGGATGAAACTGCATAGTATTCGGATATCAAATTTTAAAAGTTTTGGTGCGGAACCAACAGAACTGGCACTGGAAGATATTACTTATCTGATTGGCCCCAACGGCTCAGGTAAGACTGCTGCACTTCAAGCTTTGTGCCGACTGTTCGCATTTGATCCATCATTACGCCGTATTCAGCGCTCAGACTTCCATGTCCCGCACGATGAACAAGAAGCGCCCAAAGAAAGGCAGTTATGGATTGAGGCGGACTTTGTGTTCCCCGAGTTGGAGGGCGAAGAAGATAACTCAACCGTTGCTCCACATTTCAGTCACATGCGCCTTGATGACCCTGATGGAATTCCTAGGGTACGGTATCGCCTAAGTGCCACTATGGGCTTGGATGGGGATATTGATGAGACTTTTGTGTATGTGCTTGAAGCTAACCCGGACGGTTCACCTCTAAATCCCGAAACAGTTCCTAGATCAGAACGAAATCACATACAAGTCCACTATCTTCCCGCAAGAAGAGATCCTGCTGACCACATTGCATACGGAACGAGCGCGCTGCTTGGACGATTACTACGTGCCGTGAACTGGGAAAATGAACGAGAAGAGGTCAAAGGATTCACCGACCAGATTAGCGAGAGTTTGGCTGCTAATCCATCGGTCAATGCTTTTAGTGCCCACCTGAAGAAAACATGGGGCACCCTTCATAAAGGTAGCTACTTTACAGATCCCAAGATTACTTTTGTGGCATCTGAGATAGAGGCGTTGCTTCGTCATTTGTCCGTATCATTCTCGCCTGGACATGATGAAAATCTTGTCGATTTTTCTCGACTCAGCGACGGTCAGAAGTCGATGCTCTATCTATCGTTGGTTCTTTCATCTCAAGCTATTGGCCGTGCTGTCCTTGCCGGTGAGGACGACTCTTTTGACTCAGAAAAGTTGCTTCCACCTGTTTTTACTCTAATTGCCCTTGAGGAACCAGAGAACAGCCTCTCGCCTCACTATTTGGGGCGGATTGTCAACGCTCTGAGCGCCATGACGAGCAACGAGGATGCTCAGGCCCTAATCGCTACGCATGCTCCGTCAATGTTACGACGTGTTGATCCGGAACATATTCGATATCTTCGACTTACCGAAACCCGGCAATCAAGAGTTAAGAAAATCCAATTACCCGCTAAAACTGATGAAGCGCACAAGTTTGTACGCGAGGCTGTCCAGGCATTCCCTGAGATCTACTTCTCACGTTTGGTTGTGTTGGGTGAAGGGGATAGCGAAGAAATTGTACTACCGCGCCTTTTCCAAGCAAAGGGGGCGCCAGTTGATGAATCAGCGGTTACGATTGCTCCGCTTGGAGGTAGGCATGTAAACCATTTTTGGCGTCTGTTATCCGCACTGCAAATCCCATTTTTGACTCTTCTAGATTTAGATGTGGGCAGATATCAAGCGGGCTGGGGAAGAATAAAGTATGTAAATAACCAACTTGGTTTGTATCAACCTGAAAAGGTACTACCAACTACTTTTTCTTTATCAGATTGGAATGATGATAAAGTACCTGTTCGTACACATCATTTCTTTGAAAACAGCACTAAGAGTGTATTTTCAGAGCTAGAAACACGTGGTGTTTTTTTCTCATTTCCAATGGATTTAGATTTTTCAATGCTTCTTGCTTTCCCTAATGCGTACGGTGTTCAGCAGGAGGTTTCAGATGAGTCTACGATTAAAGCCGTTTTGGGCAAGAGCCATCATGGCTCATACCAATACAGCGGAGACGAGTTAAATCTTTTCTCCACGTATCACAAGCTTTTTAAACTGGGTAGTAAGCCCGCTGCGCATATAGATGCTCTTGCTCAACTGAGCAACGAGGAATTGCTGGCGAACATACCAGGATCATTTGGACGACTTGCTGATGCCGTGATAGCCAAGCTTGCGGAGCTGCCCGAGTGATTGCTGTAGATGCATGGTTGCCTTCGGATGGGCTAACACTTGAACCCAATGCTCTGCTGGCTGCGAAGGAACAAGCGCGCTGTCTTGCACTGACTGCGGGGCCGGGAGCGGGCAAGACGGAAATGCTTGCACAGCGAGCTGACTTCCTCCTCCGAACCGGAACCTGCCGTTATCCGAAGAGAATACTCGCTATTTCTTTCAAAGTTGACGCCAGCAAAAACTTGAAGGAGCGAATCCAGCGACGCTGTGGACAAGAATTGGCTTCCCGTTTTGATAGCTACACATTTCATGCGTTTGCAAAGCGTATTATTGATCGCTTCCGAGTAGTGCTTACTGGTAATGATGCTCTGGATATGGATTATTCGATTGGCGAAAGAAAAGTCACAGGAAGGCAAATTACATTTCATGATCTTGTGCCGCTAGCAATTCAAATTCTCAAGGCCTCTGCTGTCGCAAGAAATGCCATACGCCAAACTTACAGCGATGTTTTCTTGGATGAATTCCAAGACTGCACGGATCAGCAATATGAACTCGTTAAGGTAGCCTTCCAAAGTACAAGCATTCGTCTTACCGCTGTCGGTGACACCAAGCAGAAAATCATGGGATGGGCAGGAGCTTTGGACGGAATTTTCCAAACGTTCGCTAAGGATTTTTCAGCCGTACCACTAAACATGTACCGAAACTTTCGTTCAAAACCACGCCTGCTTCGGATGCAGAACGAGATAATTCGTGTGCTTGATCCAGCTTCCGTTATGCCAGATCACCAACTTACTGGTGAGGAGGGAGAGGTTTTCGCGTGGCAATTCGAGAATGCACAGGGGGAAGCTGAGTATTTAGCCGATTTGATTACCGGGTGGATAAGAAATGAAAAGGTTCCGTTGTCCGAAATCGCCGTATTAGTATCCAAACAACTAGATCTTTATGCCAACCACTTGATGACGGCATTGGAAGTTAGGGGAATACCGTACCGGAACGAGCAGGAGATGCAGGATATTACTGTCGAACCTGCCGCAAGGCTCGTTGTTGACTATTTGTCCTGCCTCTACGGCCAGCGAGAGCCCAAAGCTTGGATTCGGCTTATTAATCAATTGATTCCCTTTGCTGATGATGAGGTGCAGTCTAGCGCTAGGCAAAGCTTCCAACGCTTCTTCAAGGAGCAGAGAAAAATCATCACCATGACCGAGCTGTTGGATGAGCCGTTTTCGGGATGGTGGGATTCTGTGTGTAGCTTTCTGAAGAAAATAGGAATGGAGACTCTTGTTGCTCTCTCGCCTGACTATGAGTCACATGCTAGGTTAGGTGAAGTTGTGAGAGATACCAAAGCGCACATTGAAGAATTGCTTGAACTTACCCCCGATTTGCCTCAAGCCTTGACTCGTTTCTCTGATGATCAGGCTGTGCGTATTCTGACTATCCATAAGAGCAAAGGATTGGAGTTCGACTCAACGATAATTATGGCCGTTGAGAACGAAATATTCTTTGGGGATCAAGATGCTAATCGGTGTGCTTTCTTTGTTGGTGTATCCCGTGCCAAGCGTCGGCTTGTTCTTACATACGCAAAAGAGCGGGATAGACCTGCTAATTATCAAAAAAGATGGGATATAATGCGAACTCCTCAAGTCGAATATTTTGGCTACGTATAGCCATTCTGTAGTGGTCAAGTAAAACTGGCCACAGGTTTAGAGCTTTTCCATACTTTTGGTAATCTGAAATCCTTTCATTAGAGCAAAAGTCCTAACATGCTTTTGTCCAAAAGCGTGCTGGGTATCTCCTTTATACAGACAGGTTACACTAGTGCCAAAAAGGTGAGCCATGGTGATTTGCGAGACGACCGTCCGCCCCATGGACGGGGCGGTCGAGCATCCACGGACGGACTAGCTGCGCGTCGGAGAGTGAATGCCATGGCAAGCCTATATGATTGGATACCAGCCAACGCTACGATTCCAACGACTGAAATAACAGGCCACCCAGTACGGTTTGCCTAAACAATTAGGTCTAAAAGTCAGCTATGTTCAGTACGATTACTTGTTGCCACACAATAAAAAGTCCTGCTTATACAATTATGTATAGCTGGGCTTTTTTAATCGAAAGTTTGCATTCACTGAGCGGAAGGACAAGCTTTACTCAGAGTTTATGACCTAGTTCGAATAGGTCATAAATCCTTTTATCTCATTCACCTATTTCACTCACTCATCTCTTTCACTAACATGCTAGTAGCCGATGGCTTCGCTACCCGAGTGGCGTGGATCAGACGCGCCAAACATCCCTTGTTCGGTCACCATGATTGATTGTGTACTTCCCATAGCGGATTGTACTTTCACTTTGTGACCTTTGGCTTCGAGCAGGGAAATGGTATCGCGGTTTAAGCTGGATTCAACTCGCAGTTCATCGGGCAGCCATTGATGGTGCACCCGTGCCGCATTACTGGCTTCGGCGATGTTTAATCCATGGTCGATCACATTCATGATGATCTGCAGTGTGGTGGTGATAATGCGTGAACCGCCCGGGCTGCCAGTGACGAGGAAGGGTTTGCCATCCTTCATCACTATTGTTGGGCTCATGGAGCTCAGTGGGCGCTTATTGCCTTCGACCGCATTGGCATCACCGCCAACTAAACCGTAGCCGTTTGGCACGCCGGGTTTGGCCGAGAAATCATCCATCTCGTTATTGAGCAAAATGCCAGTTCCCTTGGCCACTAAACCTGAGCCGTAGCTGAAGTTTAAGGTGTAAGTGTTTGAAACTGCATTGCCCCATTTGTCCACTACCGAGAAGTGAGTGGTTTGGTCGCTCTCATAGGGCGCGAGTTTACCTGGCTTGATTTCGGCGCTTGGCGTTGTTTTATTCATCGCGATTTGGCTGGCGATTTTTTGGGCGTAGTCCTTACTGGTTAAGGCTTTGACGGGCACCTTATAAAAGTCGGGATCGCCTAAGTATTCGCTGCGGTCGCTATAGGCATGCTTCATGGTTTCTGCCATCAGATGAATCGTCTGAGCCGTATTGTGGCCGAGTTTATCAATCGGGAATTGTTGCAACACATTAAGCATTTCTATGATGTGCACGCCGCCCGATGATGGTGGTGGCATAGACACGACCTCGTAGCCACGGTATTCGCCGCGCACGGGTTCGCGTTCCACAACCTTATAATTTTTAAGGTCGTCTAAGGTCATAATGCCGCCAGCGTCTTTCACCGCATTGATGAGTTTAGTGGCGGTTTCACCTTCGTAGAATCCTTTGGTGCCTTTTTCAGCGATCAGACTTAATGAATGGGCAAGCTCAGGTTGTTTAAGAATATCATCAACTTGATAGTCACTGCCGTCGGCTTTGTAGAAGATAGCAGCCGTGGTTGGCCATTGGGTCATGCGGCGTTTTAGACCTGCAAGAGATTCGGCAAGATCTGGCGTAACGCTAATGCCTTCCTGCGCCATTTTAATTGCGGGCGCGGCGACTTGGGCGAGTGTCATAGTGCCATATTTTTCAAGGGCTAAGCTCATGCCCATCACTGTACCAGGGACGCCTACGGCAAGGCCGTGTTCGCGGCTCAGCTTCTCAACTGCATCGCCATTCTCGTCGAGGAAAATGTCTTTTTTGGCTTTAGATGGCGCCATTTCACGGTAATCGATTGCGATGGTTTTGTTTTCTTTAGCAATATGCACCAGCATAAAACCGCCGCCACCGATATTGCCGGCACGCGGTAAAGTGACTGCCAAACTGAAGGCCACGGCCACGGCCGCATCAACGGCATTGCCGCCTTGTTTTAGGATCTCAACGCCAGTGCGACTGGCGAGTGTTTCTTGGCTGGCAACCATGCCATGCTTGGCCCACACAGGTTGTGCTGTGGCCATCTGGCTGAAAATTGACGATTCTTCGGCAAGCAGACTGGGTGATGATAGTAGGGGAAGCGCCATGGCAATGGCGAGAATAAGAGGTCTAAAAGGTCTTGTTGGACGCATACTCAATCCTGAATTTATTTTCATTATGGCTATGCAATGTGCCGAGAATTAGGCTTAATTGCAACCTTGTATATTAGTTAAGATCCGTAAAGGACGAGAATTTACCCAATGAGACAGCTTATCTTGGCCTTTGCGAGCTCAATGTCGGACATATCGGCCAGTGCGTGGAATGCCGTTATGGGGGAGGCGAATCCCTTCTGTCGCCATGAGTTTCTGTTGGCGCTTGAGCAGAGCCATTCGGCCTGCGCTGCAACGGGTTGGACGCCGCGGCATTTATGCGTGTTTGATGTGGGTGACACATTTTATGATGTCGCCAGAACCGATAAAAGCCTGTCGCCTTTGGCTGCAGGGGCGCTAATAAGCCAGCAAGCGGCTAAGCACTTCAATCCTTTATCGCTGGTGGCGGTGATGCCCTTGTATCAAAAGTCCCACTCCTACGGCGAGTACGTGTTCGATTGGGCGTGGGCCGAAGCCTATGATCGCCATGGACTCGATTATTATCCTAAATGGGTGAATGCGATTCCTTTTACCCCAGTGCAAGGGCGAAGGATGGGCATTCATCCTGCATTCGATAGCGTTGAGCAACTGCGCGTGGCGCAATTACTGCTGCTGACATTGAATCGCCGGCTAACATCAGAGCTGTTTGCGTCAGAGCCTTGTGTGTTAGAGCAAGGTGATGCGGTTTTTGATGAGTCAGAGCTTAATCAGTCCGTTGTTGATGAGCCCGTTGTTGATGATGCTGATCTTGATGGATCAGTACAAAGCGTTAAAGATCAGGGCGACAGCCCAATTTCTTCATGGCATAGCTTGTTCGTTACCCCAAGCCAAACACCGTTATTTGAAGGCTCGCATAATTCGCTGTTAAAACGCTTAGGCACGCAGTTTCATTGGCACAATCGCGGTTATCGCAACTTTGATGATTTTCTGGCGGGCTTTAGTTCGCGCAAACGTAAGAATATCTTGAAGGAGCGGGCGCAGTTACAGCCTTTTAATCTTAAGTTTCACTTTGTCGAAGGGGAGCAGATTACCGCTTCGCAATGGCAGACGTTTATTCAGTGTTATCAATTAACTTACCTTAAACGCTCCGGTCATCGCGGCTATTTAACAACTGCTTTTTTTCAGCAGTTGGGGGCACAACTTGCTGCACAAGTTTTGCTGTTGGTGGTCGAGGATGCCAAGGGCGAGATGGTAGCTGGCGCCTTGTATCTCAAAGGCGAGAATACTCAAGGGCAAAAATGCTTATATGGCCGTTATTGGGGCACCACGGTTGAGCTCGACGGCTTGCATTTTGAGGCCTGTTATTATCAAGGCATTCAATACTGTATTGAACATGGATTCCAAATGTTTAATGCGGGGGCACAGGGGGAGCATAAGGTGCTGCGCGGCTTTGAACCTGTTGAAATGTATTCCTACCATAATATCGCCCACTTAGGATTTAGGGCGGCGATTGCCGATTTTGTTGAGCAAGAAGCACAGCAAATGCAGCAATATATGGCGCAGATGCGAGCTGTTTTGCCCTACAAAAAAGAGCCCTAATAAAAGACCGAGTTAACGGGACCTTATTGGGCTCTCATTTATGTCGTGCATGTTCAACCTATGTAGTACAACCTAAGCAGTTCTATCTAAGCTGTTAATTCAAACGGTTAGCTATGAATGTTAGCTCATGGCTAACCACACGCCCACGCCTATCATCAGGCTGCCTGCAATGCGGTTTAACCAGCGAATATTATCGCCGCGGCTTAGAAAAATACGCAGGCTTTTGCCGCCGCTGGCGTAGGCAAGCATAGAGGTAAACTCGGTCACCATAATAATGCTCAGCAGCGCGAGCAGCTGCGGCGCAACGTCGCGCTCGGCATTGATAAAAGGTGGCAGCAGCGACACCATAAATGCCCAACCTTTAGGATTGGCAATGGCGGTAATAAAGCCTTGGGAGATCAAGGTTACATTGCTGGCTCTGGGGTTAGTGTCGTCATCGCTTAGCATGGCCATCTTGCCGCGGGCACGCCACATCTGTACGCCGATATAGCCTAAATAAATTCCGCCAACCCATTTAAAGATTTGAAAGACTTCGGGATAGTTGAGCATGATACTGGCAACGCCCATCACGGCGGCTGTCGCCACTAACGCTACGCCTACCAGTTCACCCAGCATCATCCACAGGGTGCGGCGCACACCTATGCTCATGCCCAAGGTCATGGCGAGCGTCATGCACATGCCCGGCGTGATAGAAACAAAGAAGAAGGTCGGGATAAACACTGCAAGTAAAGCAAAATCTGGCATGGTTTGGTCTGTCTTGGGTGAAGATGGGAAGGGCGATAGTGTAATGAAAACCGCGGGTTTAGCCAATGTGCGTCCCGTTTTTTTCGATGAGTAACTGTAACTTAGTATGTAAAAAACTCGGCTTTTTTGGGATGTTGACTCTGCTATCACCACAAGACCTTGCTATTTATCTATCGAGTTTGCCCTGCAGATCCCCATCTTTGCGGTACAAAGTGCGCCGTATTAGCGATAGATGAGAGATTAACATCGTCATATTTTCTGTTTGTCACTTTTGTTACTTTTATTAATTTAGTCACTTGAGCTTGAATGCTGAGGTTTGGTAGGGTGACAGCATGAGATTAACTGCAGGGGATGCATTATGGTTGAGAATAAAGGGACTGAAGTAAAACAGACAGAGAAACAAAAAATGTTGGCGGGTCAGCCCTATAAGGCATGGGATGATGAGCTATTAGCTGAGCGGATGCGGGCGAAATCCGTTTGCCATCAGTTTAATCTGGCCGAACCGACTCAGCTTGATACGCGTATGGATCACCTTCGTGGTCTGCTCGATATTCAACACTGCGCCCATATTGAGCCCAATTTCTTTTGTGACTACGGTTATAACATCCACATAGGTAAACAATTTTACGCTAATCATAATCTAACCATATTGGATGTTTGCTCAGTCTCGATTGGCGATAACGTGATGTTTGGTCCCCATGTGATGATTTCTACCGCCACGCATCCTATAGATCCCATTGCGCGGCAAACGACGGAATACGGCGCGCCAATTCAAATCGGTAATAATGTCTGGCTTGGCGGTAACGTCTCTGTGTTGCCCGGTGTGACCATTGGCGATAATTGTGTCATTGGTGCTGGTAGCGTAGTGAATAAGAGCATTCCGGCGAACTGTGTGGCGGCTGGCAACCCTTGTAAGGTTATCAAACCCATCAATGTGGAATAATGCAGGAAGGTCGATGCCGTGTGATTGGCGTCAATGCTGATGCTGATTTAGATGACGATTTAGAAGTCGTAGAAACAAAAACGGTACGCAGTGCGTACCGTTTTTTATTAGCAGGATGAAACTTACAGTACGCCGCGGCGCATTTGATCCCGCTCAATCGATTCAAACAGAGCAGTAAAGTTGCCTTCACCAAAACCTAAGTTATTTTTGCGTTGGATGATTTCGATAAAAATCGGTCCGAACAGGTTTTTAGTGAAAATTTGCAGTAAATAACCGGATTCATCGCCATCCACCAAAATTTGGTGATGTTTGATGCGCTCACGATTCTCAGTCACCTGCGGCAACTTTTCAAATATGGTGTCGTAGTATTCAGGGATAATGTCTAAGCATTGGATTGAACTGCCTTCCATCGCATCCAGAGATTTTACGATATCGCGGCTTCTAAAGGCTAAATGTTGCACACCTGGGCCGTTATATTCCTTCAGGTATTCATCGATTTGGTTTTTATCGCTGCCTTTACCTTCGTTAATCGGGATACAGAAGCTGCCATCGGGCGAACGCAGGGCGTAGGACACTAGCGCGGTTTGTACGCCGCTGATGTCAAAGTAGCGCACTTCAGTAAAACCAAAAATGTTTTTATAGAAGTTAGCCCAATGTTCCATTGTGCCTTTGTAAACGTTGTTGGTTAAGTGATCGACTTCGATAAAGCCTTTCTCTTGGGTGATCACTTGCTCGTCTAAGTCTTCAAAATCAGCGGCATAGATATTGTTATCTGCGCCAAAGGTGTCGATGAAATAAATCAAGCTGTCGCCAATGCCGTAAATCGCAGGATAAGGCAGATCTTTATTGGCATCATCGGCGGGTTTTGCACCACGTTCAACGGCAACGCGATAGGCAAAGCCAGCATCTTCTACCCGCCAGCCCATAGAACAAATGGCTGGGCCGTGGGATTTGGCAAACTTAGCAGAGAAACCTTCGTGCTCAGTGTTGAGCAGAAAATTAATGTCATTCTGTTTGTAGTACAGGATGTCTTTGTTCTTGGCTTTTTTCAGCAGTGAAAAACCAAAGTCGATAAAGACTTTGTGCATAAAATCAGTATCAGGGCTGGCGAATTCAGTGAATTCGATACCTAATAAGCCCAGTGGATTTAGTTCGCTTGCCATGATGTTTTCCTCATTATTTTAGTTCAACCGCCGACACTCTTTATCCCTTTTATTACGTTGGGATACGCAACCTTTTCGGTGCGCTGGTGGCTTAGGGCTAGTCTTCTAGCCAAGAGCGGTTGTAGTCTTTGCTCATGCAATTTTGTACATGTTCGGTTAATTTAAGTGGGGCGAATGTGTCCACCATCACTGCGTATTCATAGGTTTCTTTCTTGCCAATCGAGGCTTCAGTGCGGCCCGGTTGTGGTCCGTGGGCCACGCCTTTTTGATGTAAGGTCATGTAACCCGCTTCAATGCCCGTGCGGCTCATAAAGTCGCCATCGACGTAATACAAAACTTCGTCGCTATCTATGTTGTTGTGGTAATAAGGCGCTGGAATCGATTTCGGGTGGAAATCGTAGGGGCGCGGCACGAAGTTACAAATTACAAAGTTATGGGCAGTAAAGACTAAGTGATCAGAAGGCGGCAGATGGATTTTGCCCACCTTTGGCGCGTATTCGGTAATGTTGAATGCCCAAGGGTAAACACAGCCATCCCAACCCACTAAATCAAAGGGATGCCATTCAAGTGTGGTGAGTTGGTACTTATCGCCAAACTTACACACTAAGGGGAAGGCGCCGCGCTCAACCACAGCATCTTGCAATGTGGGCACGCGTAAATCGCGTTCGCAATATGGCGCCGATTCTAACAGTTGGCCATACTCGTTACGGAAATGCTTAGGCACTTCCACCATAGAGAATGACTCGATAACGAAAAGTCGCACATTGCTGTAATCGTTGAATTTAAGTTGATAAGTCGTGCCGCGTGGGATCACGAGATAGTCCCACTTTTGGACCTTAATCGTGCCGTACTCGCTGTAGAGTGTGCCTTCGCCTTCGTGAACAAAAACCACCTCATCGGCATAGGCATTACGGTAAAACTCGTCGGTATCGGCGGTGACTTTGGCGGTATAAAGTGCTAAGTCATTGTTATAAAAAATCTTGTTACGGGCGCTGAAAAAATTACCTTCACGGTCGGCATCGCGGGAATCGAGTTTATAGTTTTGGACCAGCGAGTCTTCCCAATTGGCACCGTGGCCTAGGTTGTAAGGTGCTACTTCCAACGCTTTGGTTGGCATGTTGTGGTGATATTTATTGGAATAAATATTGGAAAAACCATGGGTTGAGAACAACTCTTCACGGTAAAGCTCGCCGTTTTCCTTTTCAAATGCGATATGGCGCTTATGGGGGATCTGGCCTTGTTTCACATAAAATGGCATGGTTATTCCTTCAATATTGCGTTGCGGGATTACCTACATCGCTGGTCGTTATGCTGCAAGTTGCATTAGTGTGATCTTGTTATCAATTTAGTTGCTTGAATGAACAAAAAAAAGAATAATAAATCCGTTATCTCAATCTAAAAATTAGATGGTATTCTAATCTTTACGAATCGTAGTGTTTCCGTGACATGTTCATAAGAGCCAAGGAGTGACCATGCGCATCGATATTGATGCTTTTAATGTGCTGCAAGTGCTGGTGGAAGAGGGCAGTTTTGCCAAGGCGGCGGAGCGATTACACAAGGCGCAATCGGCAGTGAGTTATCAAGTTAAAAAGTTAGAAGAGCACTTAGGCGTGCAACTTTTTAGCCGTGAGCAATATCGTGCAGAGCTGACGCAAGAGGGCCGGGTGATTTTGGCCGAGGGGCGAAGATTGTTGCAACACCTTGCAAACATTGAACATCTTGCCAGTCGTTTCAGTGAAGGTTGGGAGCCAAAGTTAGAGCTAGTGATAGATGGAGCCTTGCCGATGGAGCCAATTATGACGGCTTTAAAGCGTATGGCTGAACATCAAATCCCCACAAAAATTCAGCTCAATATGGAATTTTTAGGCGGCGTACAACATAGATTCGAGCGGGATAATGCCGACTTGATGTTAGTGAAAGATTATCGCACTGGCCCCTATTATCACCCGCAACCTTTGCCAGCCATCACCAGTGTGCTGGTGGCAAGTGCTTCGCATCCTTTGTCTTTTATTCGCGAAATTAGTTTGTCTGAACTGCAGCAACACGTGGAATTGACTATCGAAGACTCTTCGCCCAATAAAAGTTACCGCGATGAAATGCAATTTGGCGGCGATAAAGTGTTTTATCTTTCAGGCTTTATCATGAAAAAGAACGCCTTGTTAAAAGGCTTAGGTTTTGGTTGGTTGCCGGACTTTTTAGTGCAAGAAGAGTTGGCTAAAGGGGAGTTAGTTGAAATCGACTTTGTCGGTGGCAGCCGTTTTACCTTTATTCCACAGCTCGTCTCGACCTTAGAGCGGCCGTTAGGCCGTGCGGGACAACTTTTTACCGAGTTGATATTAGAAGAGTTTGCTAAGGCTGAGCAGTTTAATGGCGTGGGTTTAGGTTGATAAGTCGCCGTTTGTCATCTTTTGATACAAGTCATCGCATAAAATAATCGCATTTTGACATTTTATGTCATAGATTAAGCGCTAGATTAACAGTGAAATTGAGCCGCGATAGGTAAAGAGTCGTCCATCGGGGTCAATCTAAAGGCTAGTAACAAGGAACTGACAGTTAAGGGGAACAGTATGTCTAGACGTTGTCATGAAGTGGATTATGAAATCATCGGCCACAGTATGCAGTTGGTTGAAGTGGAGCTCGATCCTAACGAAACCGTGGTCGCCGAAGCGGGCGCGATGAACTACCTAGAGCAAGATATTAGCTTTGAGGCCAAAATGGGCGATGGCTCTGAACCAGAGTCCGGCTTTTTTGGCAAGTTGATGGGCGCAGGTAAGCGGGTGCTGACGGGTGAGAGCATTTTTATGACTCACTTTACCAATCAAGGCAACCAAAAGCGTAAAGTCGCCTTTGCTGCCCCTTATCCGGGCACTATCCTTGCGATCGACTTAGCCGAATATGGCGGCGAGCTTATCTGTCAGAAGGACAGTTTTTTAGCGGCGGCTCTAGGTACGCGCGTTACAATGAAATTTAATCGCCGTTTAGGTACGGGCTTTTTCGGTGGCGAAGGGTTTATCCTGCAAAGCCTACAAGGCGATGGCATGACTTTTATCCATGCGGGCGGCACCTTAGTTAAGAAAGAATTGAGAGGCGAAACCTTAAGGGTTGATACCGGTTGTTTGGTTGGATTTACACCTGGGATAGATTACGACATTGAGCGCGCAGGCTCGTTAAAGTCTATGGTATTTGGCGGAGAAGGCTTATTTTTAGCGACGTTAAAAGGCCACGGCACGGTTTGGCTGCAAAGCTTGCCATTCTCACGAATGGCGGATCGCATTATCGCCCATGCCCCATCTGCGGGTGGCAGTGATCGCGGTGAAGGTTCAGTGCTTGGTGGCCTTGGCCGCATGCTTGATGGGCGTTAAGCCTTAAGCTCAATCGATTTAAGTCAATCACAGCACCATTTTGAAATTATGCTGTCATCTTTCTTTAGGCATTCCAGACAATCCTCTGGAATGCCTTTTCAGTTGCAAGATGTTATTTCCTTCATCATTTTCAGCATATTTCGCTGCTATTAAAGCTGTGTTTGGCCGTTATTAAGGCTTTGCTGAATGCGTCTTTCCACCAGTTTCGATATCAGATACATCATTAAATAGCCTGTGCCCAAGGCTAAAATCACTGCGACGACATTCTCGGTATATAGGCGGTAAGCGCAGAAAGTACCGACCAGCACTGCGATACCAGCAAGGCGAATGAGTAGGCTTTGGGTAAAGTAGCCGTGGGCTTTGATATAGGCCAACTGATAGCCGTTGAGCATCATAAATATAAAGAACATAGAGAAATGCATCAATACTGGCGCCGCTTTAATGTATTGCTCGGGGAATAACCAAGCCACCAATGGCTTGCTCGCGAATATCATAGCGACGAAAAACACTCCGCTGATCCACAGGGAGACTTTAGTCAGCCATGACTTGATTTGTTGCACTTCATCAAAGCGTTTTTCTCGTACACACACTGCCACTTCGGGCAGCACAAAGCGGTAGATGGGGAAGACAAACAGCAAGGTGAGGTAAGTGATCATCGGCCGCACTACTACTTGGAAATCACCCAGTTCATCTATGCTGAAATAGGCAATAGTCAGCAGTACTGTGATGTAAATCATCAAGATACTGGCACCCGCTTCCATGGACGCTGTCAGGCTTTTTTTCATAAAACTACGTAAACCCGTATCAAAATGCACCGCACTTAAGGGCGGAGTTGCGATATCTTTGCGCCGTTTTAAGTACATATATAAGGCAACGATGAGCGATGACAGTGTCATGCTGTAAAAGAGTGAGGCTATGGCCGTTTGTTTTAACCCATAGAAACACAAGAAAAAGCTGGTCACTTGCGCGAGTGGCTCAAGCCAAGTCACTCGATTGGAGATGGCATATAGTCGGTACATAGCGATTTGATTGGTAAAATACACCTTGAGTCCCATGCTCAAAATAATGCCAACCAGTTGAAAATATTCAACGTTAAGGTGAAGTTTGTGTTTGATATAGGGCAAGACTAAGCCCCATGTCAGCAGCACCATAGCGATCAAGCTGTAGCGGAATATATTGGTGATATCCACATCTTGCTTGGTCTGGGAGTAAGTCACCACCATAGAGGAGCGAAATCCTGTCATCAGGATCAGCGACAGTGAGATAATATCGATAACCGAGTGATAGAGCGCCAGATCTGCTTTAGCAACCCATTGTGCTAACCAAAGCTTAAAGAGAAAACCCACAGAAATACTGGCGAGTGATGCCCAGAATCCCGCAATAATTGCCTGCTTAACCCGTTGAAGTGATGTGGTGTGTTCCATTGTCAAAATCCAGCTTTAGTCTGCGGTCATTATAGGTATGCTATGGGTGTCGTTAAGGTTTTGCATTAGTCGATGCTTTGGCTGCTTTGGCTGCTTTGGTTACTTTAGCTGTGTGAGTACCTTTTGATAACGCTTATCTGATTCGGTTCGATGCTATAACTTTATGCAAAGAACTTAATACCAATGCTTTGATGTCAGGAGCTTAGTCTTCTGTCTAGACTAAAACCTTGAGTACCGCCGAAGACATTTCATCTTAGTTGATGCGCATATTAGCACTGGCTGAGTCTAGCATTCAGCTCATGAGTGACCAAGCATCAGAGAGTAAAGATATGATAAATATCAGTATGTTGCTTAATTGTAACTACGGCCGTTAATTTGCTAGGGATTGCGGGATACATAGCAGTTCAGATAAGGGCGCGAACTGTGCAAGCGTCATGGTTTTGAATGCTTGCACGCCCTACTTAGAACTGGGCGTGCTAATAAAACTGCCGTGATTAGCCATTTCGCACATGTTATGCGTGACTATTCGGTAATAATATTGACGATATCGAGGATTTTACGGCTGTTATTATCGAGTTTGATCAATGCGCCTTCAACTTGAATGCTAATAATCCCATCTTTGTCTAAGGGCACAATGATACGGCCGCGGTCATAAATATCATGCTCAAGCACATCACCACGATGGAGTTTTTTCTGCCAGCCGGGTGGCAGTGGTTGACCACGGTTAACTTTTTTCTGTAATCCCGGTGGTAAATCTTTATCATTTTTATGGTGTTTATGCTCTTAGTCGTCTTTAGCAAAAACAGAGATAGGCGCCATTAAGCTGAGCACTAGCCCTGCGACAACCATTGACGTGAATTTATTCATCTGTGCTCCAAAAGGTGTTTAGTCGATGCTGTGACAATAGAGTCTCTTAAATGAACCTTAGCTGAACGTTTTACGTTGAGATGCTAACTCAAGGGGTTAACATTAGCACAGCTTGCCATTGCTCGGCGGTCACAGGTTGGATACTTAGCCTTGAACCCTTAGTCACTAAATACATGTCAGCTAATTGCGGCAGGTTTTTAATCAAGCTTAAGGGGATAATATCGTTAAATTTTTCGACAAAGCGGATATCTACTCGTAACCATCTTGGTTTAGTTGGATCTGACTTAGGGTCGAAATATTTTGATTCGGGATCGAAGGCCGTGCTGTCGGGATACGCATTGGTCACGACTTCTGCGATACCGACAATACCGGGTACTTTGCAGCTTGAATGGTAAAAAAATACCTTGTCGCCAATCTGCATCGCATCGCGCATAAAGTTACGCGCCTGATAGTTACGTATTCCATGCCAAGCTTCGGTTTGGTTCGGGCAAGCCTTAAGATCATCTATGCTAAATTCGTCGGGTTCCGATTTCATAAGCCAGTAGTTCATTGGGTTTCCTTAATTCATAGTGGCCGTTAAGCGCTTCAATATCCGTGAGTTTATCTTAATTTTATCGAACACCCCAGTTCGTCACTCAGATCAAGCATTGTGAGTTTGATTAAGTTTCGGTTCAGATAAGGTGGCTTAGCCTGTGGGCAGCAATCTTATTTGGTATGCCTTATGCAAATTCTCGTTTCTAAGGCAAAGCGTCAAATTCGATCTCGGTTTGTGATTGGTGCCCTATAAGTTGTGGCAGCAGTGGCAATCAAAACCTGTGAGGTGTGTTATGGGAACTTCAACAATGACGTCCGACTGTGGTTTATACACTAAATATCTTAAGGATTTTACAGCGGGTGATGTGATCCTAAGCCATGAGCGGATGCTGGAATTTATTAATGACCTGACAACCCAAGGTTGGTTATTGGCAAATTTCACTTGGGACTATTGGTATAACAACAGTTACTTAGTCGATAAACCCGCCTACATTCGTGAAGCGAGCATAGCACAATGCAAATTGCTGCTGACCGCCATGACGCGACTTGAGGTCTTTAGTCCTGGCGTATTAGAAAATATGCGCCGCCAAGGGATTTTACTGGCCATTGTTGAGCGCTTGCAAAGCTTAAATGTGCCTAAGTCGAGCACTCATCTTGAATTTATCAGCCGCTAACCCCGCACTTTACCCGCACTTTAATGGATTGTTATCTAATCGATTATCTTACTCTTTAGTCTAATAAAGTGTTTTTTTGCTTGTGACATGATCCGTGGATTGGTTAGTTTGGACCTCGCTAATCATAATAATAAATGCACGGAGGCCTTAATGTCTGTTCCAACAAGCCAAGTTATCAGTCCGCTCAACGTCAGCGAGTTTAGAGGCGAGTTATCACCGAAACTCGTTGAGAAAACCATAGGTCAATATCTTGATGAGATTGCGGCAACCTATCCCGACCAATTAGCCGTTGTCGTACATCATCAACATATCCGCTGGAACTACCGCCAATATCTAGATCAAATAGAGGCGCTCGCCACAGGGTTATTGAAGCTTGGCATTCAGCCCGGTGATAGGGTGGGTATTTGGTCTCCTAACAATATCGAGTGGTGTTTAACCCAATATGCGACCGCTAAAATTGGCGCCATCATGGTGTGTATTAACCCTGCGTATCGGCCTGAAGAATTGCAATATGCGCTGAGTAACGTGGGTTGCCGCGCGGTAATTTGTGCCGACAAGTTTAAATCCAGCAATTACCTCGAAATGTTATACGAATTGGCACCTGAACTAACTTCTTGCCCTGCGGGTCAATTACAGGCGAAGGCCGTTCCTGAGCTCGAGTTTGTGATCCGTATGGGCGCTGAAAAATCCGTCGGTATGTTGAATTTTGATGATCTGCTCGTCGATGTGACCGCCGATGACAAGGCGGCACTCGAGAGTATCGGCAAAGCATTAAGCCCGTATGATTCGATTAATATCCAGTTTACCTCTGGCACGACGGGCAGCCCAAAAGGTGCGACCTTATCCCACCATAACATTTTGAATAATGGCTATTTAGTCGCAGAGGCGATGAAGTTTACCTGCCACGATAAACTCTGTATTCCTGTGCCCTTATACCATTGTTTTGGCATGGTGCTCGGCAGTTTAGTCTGCTTAGCCAAAGGCGCAGCGGCTGTATTCCCCGGCGAATCCTTCGATCCCTTGACGACATTGCAAGTGATTGAGCAAGAGCGGTGCACCGCTTTACATGGCGTACCGACCATGTTTATTGCCGAGCTTGAGCATCCTGAATTTACGCGTTTTGATTTGAGTTCTTTACGGACCGGCGTGATGGCGGGGGCAACTTGCCCAGAAGAAGTGATGCGCCGAGTACAAAATCTCATGTATATGAAGGAAGTACTAATTGGTTATGGTCAGACTGAGTGCAGTCCGCTCAATCATATTACTGAAATCGATTCGCCGGTTGAGAAACGGGTGCTCACCGTTGGCCGAGCTTTGCCCCATACCGAAGTGAAAATCGTCGATGAATTTGGTGAAGTGTTGCCAATTAATCAACCCGGTGAAGTCTGTAGTCGGGGATATTGCATTATGCAGTGCTATTGGAACGATCCTGAAAAAACGGCGGCGACCATAGACAGTGCGGGTTGGCTACATTCGGGCGATATCGGCCAAATGGATGAGCAAGGTTATGTGCAAATTGTGGGTCGCATTAAAGATATGATCATTCGCGGTGGCGAGAATATCTATCCCCGTGAGATTGAAGAGAAACTTTATACCCATAAAGATGTGCAGGATGCTGCGGTTTTTGGCGTTCAAAGCGATAAATACGGAGAGGAAGTGTGTGCTTGGATTAAAGTCCGCTCTGGCGCGACGATTACCGAGGAAGATATTCGTCATTTCCTCACCGAGAAGTTTGCCTACTTTAAAGTACCGCGTTACATCAAGTTTGTGGATCAGTATCCAATGACAGTGACGGGGAAAATTCAGAAATTCAAAATGCGTGAGCTGATGTATCAAGAGTTATATGAAGATATTAATGCTTAAGTGATGTGATTTGGTGAGTCTGCTTTTTCGACTTCAAGCCGCACAATGCGGCTTGAATTTTATTCAGTCTATAGATGCCGTTTAACCTACAAGTGAGCGAGTTAACGGAAGAGTCGACGGGTCATGCCATCAAGCCAAGCCGCACTTTGAGTTAACTTTCGCTGACTACGACGCAGCGCCAGCTTTGCCCACGCATATTGTGTGCTGAGCAGCGCCAATCCTAAGATAATCAAGAGTAAACCTGGGCCGGGTAAGAGTAAAAAGACTAGCCCAAGCAAGGTTAAAGCTGCGCCAATCACAGTGATCCCTGCTTTAGTTATAGCGCCTTTTGCATGGGAGGACGGCGCGAGATTGAAAAAGGTAACTTTGCGCATAGGAGTTGGCCTCATGGTGAGTTAATTGAATTAAGCTGTACTGTCAGCTGTGTGCTAACTGTATGTCAGTTTTCAGTCTAATCCTTTGCTCGTTTATTGGCAGCTTATGTCGTCAGCCGAATTGTAACAAAACTTCACTTCTCCGCAGTGGCTTCATGGCTATACTAAAACCAGAGATAAAGTATCAGCGATAAAATCTTGGCAGATAAGTTTAATGCTTAATTTGTCGATGATTTAGTGGTTAATCCAAGCCGCAGGCTAAGGAGTCCCAAATGGTTCGATGGCGTTTAATGCTCCTTGCGTGTTGCCTTTCCTCCATGGGATTGAGCACAGCGAAGGCGGATACCTTAATGCTGACATCCTTACTTTGGCCGCCTTATTCTGGGCAGCAATTAGCCGAGCAGGGCGCGAGTATTGCCGTGGCGCGAGCGGCGCTCAAAGTGATGGGGCACCAATTAGAAGTGGATTTTTACCCATGGAGCCGCGCTGTAAAGCTCGCCAGTATGCCTAATTCTGACTATCTGGGTTATTTCCCTGAATATTATTTTGAGACTGAAAAGTTTGTTTTTTCTAAATCGATTGGCGACGGTCCTTTGGGGTTGGTGGAGCAAAAAGCCCATCCTGTGAGTTGGAATTATGTCGAAGATCTGAATCGCTATACCTTAGGTGTGGTGAAAGATTATGTGAATACTCAGGCGTTAGATCGCATGATTTCCACAGGCGTTCAGCCGACTGAAGCCGTCACTTCAGACGAGCACAATATTAAGAAAGTGGCCGCAGGCCGTATTGATGCGGCGGTAATCGATGTCAACGTGCTGCACTATTTACTTAAGCAAAAGCCCTTGCAGCCGCTGGCGGAAAAGCTGCAAATCAACCGCCAAATTTTAGCGAATAAGCAGCTTTATATTGCGTTTCGTAATACCGAAGAAGGTCGACGTTGGCGAGATATTTTCGACCAAGGCTTGGCGCAAATTGACGTCGAAACCATCATCGGAGAGCTACTGTATCGTGAAGACTAATGCATGATTTTGGTGAGTGTGCTCTCTAATTTTCCCTCTATTTTCAGCCTATTCCTCTTAAAATCACATCAGATATACTGCTTGTCATCATTCTGTCTTTGTTCACTATTAGCATCACCTTAACGGCATGAGTTGCTCTCTCATTTTTTGATTAAGGTGACATGAATAAACTTCCCTTTGAGCTACCATTTGAGTTAGATACGCTGCAACAACTCATTGATACTCATCATCTTAAGTTGCAGTATCACATTCTTGCCGACATTCCATTTCGTCACGAACATTTTCCTCTCTACAGTGTTGAACTGGGCGGGGGAGATAAGCCCTGTCCGACAGTACTCTTTGTGGGCGGCGTGCATGGGGTTGAACGTATTGGCTCTCAAGTCATCTTGGCATTGCTGAACAGTTTGTTGCAGCGACTGGTGTGGGATAAACACCTACAGCAGATGTTAACGGGAGTGCGGCTAGCTTTTGTCCCAGTGGTGAATCCCGTTGGCTTATTTATGGGAACGCGAGGTAATGGCAATCAAGTGGATTTGATGCGTAACGCCCCGATAGAATCCAGCGAAAAAGTCTCCTTTATGGTGGGAGGGCAGCGGATATCGTCGCGGCTGCCTTGGTATCGCGGCATGGGGGGAATGGAGCTTGAAACCGCCGGTTTAGTTGCCTATGTACAGCAATTGCTTAGCCGCAGCACCAGTTTGATTTCCCTCGATGCTCACTCAGGCTTTGGCTTGAGTGATCATATTTGGTTCCCCTACGCCCATACGCGTACCGCCTTCGAAAATGCCAATTATATTTTTCATCTAAAACAATTATTTGAACAAAGTTATCCCCATCATGGCCATTATCGGCTCGCACCCCAGAGTCAGTTTTATCGCACCCATGGGGATATTTGGGATTACCTCTATCGCCAACATCAAGTGGCCGATCCCCATGCTCAGGTACCGTTTCTGCCTTTGACATTGGAGATGGGATCCTGGGCTTGGATAAAGAAAAACCCAAGGCAAATATTTAATTTTGCAGGTTTTTTCAATCCGCAGAAAACACATCGTCACCACAGAATTTTACGCAGGCACACAGTGCTGATGCAATTTATGATGGAAGCGGCCTACGCCCAATCGTTAGAGCAGTTAACGCCTGAACGTTTGACTGAACTCACTGAGTGCGCGCGGCAGTATTGGTATCGGGAGCCACAGTCATGACAACTTGGGTGTTATTGCGGGGATTAATGCGTGATCAGCGCCACTGGAATGGCTTCGATCAGCGACTGCGACAAAAGGGGCTGCGAGTACTGACACCGGATTTGCCAGGTAATGGGACGCTATCCCATGAACTAAGCCCACTTAAGATTGCTGACTATGCCCATGCCGTGTGGCTGCAATTGGATGAGCAGGTACAAGAAGGAGAAGCCATTTACCTTCTCGGCTTGTCTATGGGCGGTATGTTGGCGCTGGAAATGGCGCTCCAGCGGCCTTGGCAGATAAGGCATGTTTTTGTATTAAACAGCAGTGCGGCGAATTTATCGCCTTGGTATCAAAGATTTAATCCACTGAATGCATTGAAGGCGTTTTGCTTGCGGGCTCGGGGTAAAGCCTTACATCCCATCGAGTCGACAATAGTGCGTTTAACCAGTTTTCGCCATCGGCGAGATTGCGATTTAATTGCCGAATGGAGTGAATTTCGCCGTGAATCCTCGCCAACTATTCGTAACGCCTGGCGGCAACTGTGGGCGGCTTTTCAATATCAGTGTCCATTGACCGTGGAAGTGCCGATAAGTGTGCTCTGCGGTGACCGTGATGCGTTGGTGAGCATGGCATCGAGCAAAGCCTTGGCACAGCACTTTCACACGGATTTGATAGTATTAGCGTATTGCGGCCATGATGCGGCCATTGATGCCCCTGCAAAACTGGCACATTATCTGTTGGCGATTGTGGCGCCGACTAAGCCGCAAGCAGAGGTTCAAGAGGATGATGAACCTGCCCATGCGCAATATGCCCATACTCAATACAGTTGCAACGATTTACTGGAGGAAGAAATGGCCTTTAACGAGGCGATATTTTCAGTGTGGGATGAAAAAGCGCTATCCATTCTCCACAGTAAATCATCGGCAATGAACAGCGCTAAGACGGGTAACTCACTACCGATCAGGCTTTAGCCACGACGGTTTGACCTATCGGTGTTAGGCTAAGTAACGCCAATTTAAGATGCTGTATTCCAAAGGGAATACCGATAATTGTCACAAAACAGGCTAAGGCATGGACCAGGTGGCCTATGGCTAACCAGATCCCAAACAGCAAGAACCAAATAATGTTTCCCATCATGCCTAGGACACCCGTACCTAAATCATCACGACCGGTTAAGTGACGACGGCTGATTTGTTCTTGGCCAAAGGGCCAGAAGGTCATTTCACCGATAACAAAGCAGGCGCGGCCAAAGGGAATACCAATAATGCTGATAAAACACAGGATACCTGCGAGCCACCAAGCGAGTCCCATCACAAATCCACCGAGCACAAACCAAGCGATGTTGAATATTAAGCGTAATACTGCCATTGAAAACTCCTTATGTTACTTTTTTAGCCTTTATCGTTAGCTGTAATGAATGCTGTTAGCTTTGATAAGCTGAATATATACCAATGACTAAGCGAGAAACGTGCCAATTATTTGGCTATTAATAATCAATGACTTAGTTCTATCCGTTTAAGCTTCATTTGTGATTTTTACTAATTCTTCGCTAAATTGCTAATTTCTTAAGAGCAGAAGAGCAAAGGCGGCGTTACACTAGCCATTCCATCGAATGGCTTAAAAGCCTGAGTATTTAATCGTTTGAGTAGCCTGATGTTTGCAAATTCCCCCGTCGATATTTTTGCCTTTGCTGGTCGAGAAATATTTCTAAAACGTGATGATTTATTGCATCCAGCGTTTAGCGGCAATAAAGCGCGTAAATTCGGCTACTTTTTAGATCATGAGTTTGCAGGCATCAACAAGGTGATAGGTCATGGCTCACCCTTAGCAAACTCTTTGTATTCCCTATCTACATTGGCCAAGATGAAAGGCTGGCAGTGTGATTTTTATGTTGACCATATTGCCAGTCAAATAGTCAAGCATCCCACGGGGAATTACGCTGCGGCATTGGCAAATGGCGCCAATATTATCGACTTAAGTGAGTTAATGGCGCAAAAGCTGGCGTTTACTCAGTCGCAGGGTGAACCTCAGGTTTTATCTGGCCACAATGTTAGTTGTGAACCTGCTTTGCAAACGGGTAGTGCGCGACTGAGTTGCCAAGAGTATATCGAGACTCAGGTACTCGCGAATGAGCCGACGGCGCTTTTTATCCCAGAGGGCGGGCGTTGTTCCTACGCTGAATACGGGGTAAATGTATTAGCGCAAGAAATAGTGCAATTTGCGCAGGCGAATGATTTAGTCGATTTAACGGTATTTTTACCGTCGGGGACGGGGACGACGGCGTTATTTTTAAATCAGTACTTTATTCGTCAACAAACGGCGATTCGCGTTGTGACTTGCGCTGTGGTGGGCGGCGATGATTATTTACGTTTGCAATTCTCTATGCTTAATCCAAATACTCTCGAGCATCCACAGATAGTGAATGTCGGCAAAAAATATCACTTTGGTAAACTTTACCCTGAATTTTATGCCATGTGGCAGCGTGTTTGTGCCTCAGGGATTCAGTTTGAATTACTCTACGATCCCTTAGGTTTTATTGTGCTTGAGGATTATTTACAGCGTAGTGAATTAGGTCATGTGATGTATCTGCATCAAGGCGGAATATTAGGGAATGAGACCATGTTGCCGCGTTATCAGCGTAAATTTGCTGGGACATGGGACTTTTCAAAGAATAGTAATATAACCAGCGCAATAGATTAAGACCGCTTCTTTAAGACTGCAGATGGTTTCTTAAGATAGTAGATGGTTTCGCTTAAGGATTTTATAGGTACGTTGGCCTATCTTTTCGAGGTGTTTTAAATCTTTTAGACTAGGTTTTGCATCGCAAAATTGCCAATAGCTGATTTCAGCATCTAACATTTCTAGCATTTTTTTCGAACAACCTAAACATTGTCCTTGGCACAGTTGTGCTTCCGCTAAATTGAGCGGAATTGTCGCTTTGATCTGGCTTATCAAGCTTTGCATGGCGATTTGGGTATTGGGTTTTGGCATAGATGAGGTGCTGAACAGTATTCATGGGGACGAATATTAGCGGATGCTGCAGTGGAAGTCGGTGATCTAAGCTGTATTTGACTCATTTGGTTCGGCAGGTATCTGTGTGAGAGAGATACAGCCTGAACCAAATGTGTTCGTCATGATGACGTAAAAAAGGATAGCGTGTTCGTGACATTCGGCTATCAGTTTACTTAAGTGTTCGGTACTGCGAAGAGAATGGAAACCGATTAAATACACTTGAGCAAACGGGGTATTACAGTACTTATTTCTAACTTATCGTCTAATTTATTTTTTGACTTATTTGTTTGCGGACAATAACCATTTCATAAAGCTGATGGCTTCAGTACGTTTTGAAAAAGTCTGTCTGTTTTTACCTTGACGATCGGTAAAAGCAATTGAGGTCTTATTTACTGAGATTGAATCTACAGGGAAGTTCACTGTAATTTCATGTCCATTAATTTTGTATGACATATGCCACACTCCTTTTTGTTAATTCACCCATAGGTGAGATAATTGTAACTATAAAATATCCTTAGCAATTTGCGAAAGATTCGTTCTATTGAGTATCGAGGTTACCCCATCTTTGATTCATTAATCAAGAGATGCTTAATCGATAAATAATACATGCTGTCGATTATGCCAATGGACTAACTTGATTCTGCCAGTTGACCATAGCTTAATGACAATACTATGACAGTGTGGAGAACAGTAAGTTCACAGACATAACCACATGATTTTAGTGGTATCGAATGCTTGAGCTTATGGGGTTTTGCTTGTAGTAGGCTTTCTTTATGAGGACCGAACTCTGATTGCTAATAGTCAGGCTGGTTTAAAAAGGTAAACAACAAGGTGTTTCTCAAAACGACGTGCAGTATATCAATAAAAATAGCTTATGCAAGTTTAATTTTTATTCAATGTGATTATTTGTTGATTGATGTTGAGTTAACGTGAATTGTTTCTGGCTATTCATTTGATTTAAAGCATAAAGCTCGGTATGGGGCATATTCTTATCTTGTATTTAGCGGCAATGCTGAGTGTCCATATTGCGGCTTTTTAGGCGAAAAGGATGTGGCTACTGTTAGCCAATTGAATTAAAAATTATAGCAAACTGAATAAAAATTCATGCAAATAGAATAAAAAATCCCATTGAAATAGATTATCTCAATGGGATTAATGGCTTATTTCGTAACTGATAATTTAGCAACTGAAGATTCAGTAACTGAAAATTTAGCAACGGATTCATCTAAACAAATTGAATAAATAAGTCACGCTACAGCACAGGCAGTAGGCTTAATAAATCAGTTCTCCTATGGGGTTAAGCAGCTTGCTTAGGCCTTTGGTAAAATGCAGCGGCGCATCTAACACTGTGTAGCATAAGCAACCGTCAACGGTTTTAGGTGAGTGGTGATGTTGGCTATCGAGCACAATAAAATCACCTGGCACATAGTCACCGTTAAGATCCGAAAACGCTCCCGCTAACAATAGGGTTAACTCATAGCCCTTATGGGTATGTTGGGGGATTTCACCTTGCGCATCTATGTGCAATAAGCTCGCGCGCGTGTTCATTTCATCGACATCAAAACGCATACGACTGACTTTGCCTAAGATTTGCCAAGGACGGGCCAAATGCTGGCGAAATACCGATGGCACTGTGTAATGCTGTTGTTTTACTTGAACATCCAGAGGAGCATTATTAGGCACCTCCGTTGCCGCAGGCTGGGCCATGATTTGCGCCAGCATAGTGTCAATATCCATTACAGGCACTTGAGTGGCTTGAGTGTTTCCAGCATCAATATGCGCAGTGTGAATCGACTCTTGGTCTATATGCTTTGCAGCATGAGCGCCATCTGGATTTAATGCCGAATTGGCGGCTTGCTCGGTTATCAGGGCAAGTTGCTCACGACACGTCTCACATAATGCGCAATGTGCTGATACCGCGATGGCCATAGATAAAGGTAAGACCCCATTCGCATGGCTCACGAGTAATTCATGTTGGGGATGATGCTTAATCATTTTGTGTCTCCAAGAAACTTTTCAACTTTTCTAGCCCGAGTCTTAATCGTGACTTTATGGTGCCTATTGGTACCTTGAGGGCATCGGCTAGCTCTTGTTGAGTGAGTTCTTGCATGTAGATACCTTGCACGACTTGTCGTTGTGCGAGGGGAAGGGCATCAAGATGTTGGAGGAGTTTCGCCGTCAATTTATGATCAGTGAGTGTGTCTTGAGCCATGGTCGCATCGCACAGCGGCCAAATATCATCGCCAAAGGTATCTTCTTTATTGTGTTGTACTCGTCTCAGCATATCGAAACACTGATTACGCATTATGGTAAATACCCAAGTCGTCACTGAGCCTTTCTCTGCATTGTACAGATGGGCCTTAGTCCACACGCTGGTCATGGTTTCTTGAACTAAATCCATGGCTAAGCCTTGTTGATTCAGTCTTTGTAAACCAAAGGCGCGGATCTTGGGCATAAAATGCTGGAATAAATGCCCAAAGGCGGCTCTGTCCCGTTTGTCAGCTACTTGTAGCATAAACGTGATCAAAGTATCCGCTTGAGGCTCGCAGGTTTTGAGAGCGGGAATGTCGTTATCCATAGCCGAATGAGTCAGAGACGTGATAGGGCCATGATACCGATTTTGCCTGCTTTGTGATTGAATATTTTCCATTATTTTCGCTCTTATCCCAGTCGTTAGTGCTAAGTTTGAGATCAGTAACGACAAAATTGAGAGGCTTGTTTCACTTCTGAGCCCAGTTTTACTGTCAAACTGTCAATCAATACGGAGTGGCTTAAATAAAGGATCATTCACAGGATTATTTTATCACGGCCCGCAATAGGTCTCGGGTCATAATATGATCTAAGGTATTAATGCAGTTGTACTTTTCTGAGGCTTGCACGGGCAATATTTCTAGCCAGCGTTGGCAGACCCAAGCAATGTCTTCAAACTGTTCCGCTTGATAGTGCTTGAGATGTTGTGGATATTCCTTGAGGATATTTTGTAACATTTGGCTCAAGTAACGCTCATCGGTCGCAATACGTGTCGCAGGCCAGTTGTCGATAAAGCTAACATCACCGCGCTTTAATCCATCGTCTTCGATACTGATTTCATTGACTTTAAAGCGCTTTGAACCTTGAATGCTGATCCCTAATAGTCCATCGGGTAGGGTTTCAAAATCAATAATATGCACTAAGGTACCTATGGGCTGAATGGTTTTGCCATCCTCTTCGAGCATACATAAGCCAAAGCCTTCGCCTGACTTTAACGATTCGGCGACTAAACGCTTATATCTAGGTTCAAATACCCGCAGTTGTGTGTAACCTTCGGGCAATAAACAAATGGGTAGTGGAAAAAGAGGTAATTTCATCGTGGCCTCTGGTGAACTTATGTTCCTATCATTACGTACCATAGTGGCAGTTCGATCAGTAAAATTATTCAACAATAGTTTACCCATATTTAGAGGATGGCATGAAATTAAATCCATTTGAGAAAAAGCTCGTTCAGCATCCAATACGTTTTTGGCTACAAAATCATGTCGAAGCGCCTTTGCTTACGTCTATGATGCCTAAACCTATGGCCCGCTGCGAGCGTGCATTAGAAATTGGTTGTGGGTTTGGTAATGGTATTCAGTTGATCCGCGAGCATTTTGGCGCAGGACATATCACGGCCGTGGATATCGACCCTGAAATGGTCGCAGCGGCGCAATCTCGCTGGCAAGCTCGGCCACAAGGTTTGAAAGGGCTGAGTTTCTCGGTTGCCGACGCCTCTTGTCTTCCCTTTGCCGATGGCGAGTTCGATATGGTGTTTGATTTTGCCGTATTCCACCATATTCCAGATTGGCAGGCGGCCATCAAGGACGTTGCACGAGTACTGAAACCAAACGGTTACTTTGTGGTAGAGGATTTATATCGCGCTGCGATTTGTAATCCACTGAGTCGACGCCTATTTGAGCATCCACAGCAAAATCGCTTTAATCACCGCGAGTGGTTAGTTGTGTTGCGTCAAGCTGGGTTTGAGATAGTCTGCGACAGAAATGCCTTGGATCTTGCGGGCATGGTGCTTGCCCAGAAAGTGCAGCGTTAGGTGGCAGCGCCGCTGACGCAAATTGAATGTTCGTTGTGAATGGATTGAATATTCGTGCTTTTACTAATATTCATACTTATGCCAAAGCCAAATGTTTTGGCTATTTCGCCGCTTGAGCACAGACATGAGCCGACAGCGCCATTGATATTCGGGGGTTGAGTAAATCAAGTTAGCGGCATGATTTTGCGAGAGTGGTTGTAATTTTTAGATAAAATAGCACCTCGGCATGGTTCTTCATGGGAGTTTACCGCTATAATTTGAGCTAATCCGTCGCATGTGAGGAAAGGATTTTCCTCAAGAGTAGAGAAGCAGCATTATGGCAAACGTACTTGCAACCGTAGATCAGCGTACCAAACTCGTGGGTGAGAACCGCCTCGAGTTGTTGCTCTTTAGCATTAATTCCACGCAGTTATTTGCCATCAACGTCTTTAAAGTCAAAGAAGTGGTTAAGCTTCCTCCCCTTAATGCCATGCCTGGGAGTCATCCTCATATTTATGGTGTTGCTAATATTCGCGGCATTTCTATCCCTGTGATCGATTTACGTTCGGCTATTGGGTTTAAACCTGTGCCGCCAGATGATGATGCTAATATGATCATCACAGAATATAACCGCAGCGTGCAGGGCTTCTTAGTCGGCAAGGTTGAGCACATTATCAACATGACATGGAGCGATATCATGCCGCCGCCGAAAACGGCGGGGCGCAATAATTATCTGACGGCAATTACCCGCATCGAACATCAAGGCAAATCGCAATTAGTGTCGATTATCGACGTAGAGAAAGTACTGGCGGAGATCATTCACTACGATATTAGTCTTTCTGAAGGTGTGCTCGATGAAACCTTAGTCCATGAAATGCCAGGCAGAAAAATCTTGATTGTGGACGATTCATCGACTGCAAGGCGTCAGGTGCGTGAGACTTTAAGCCAACTAGGCATAGAAATCATTGAGGCTTCTGATGGCTTGCAGGCATTGAATTTATTACAAAAATGGCGTGATGAAGGTAAGCAAGTTTCCAAAGAATTGTTGATGATGATTACTGATGCCGAAATGCCCGAGATGGACGGTTACAAACTGACGTCTGAAGTCCGCGGTGATAAAGCTATGTCAGATCTATATATAACCTTGAATACTTCACTGAGCGGCAGCTTTAACCATGCCATGGTTGAAAAGGTAGGCTGTGATAAGTTTATTTCTAAGTTCCAGCCGGATTTGCTGGTGGAAGTGGTACAAGAAAGATTAAGACAAGTGATTAATCACTAAGCATCTTGAGATTCGAACTATCGGTGATTGACCTTGTGTTGGTCATCGGTAGGCTCAGCGCTTTTAATAATTGCTTTTAAATGTGGCCTGTTTATATCAGACTTTTTATATCAGCCCTTCAATTGCAACCTTTCCATCGCTTTTGTGCAAATCCCTGCCAGATTACCTTTTTATTTAACGCTCAATTACGAGGCGAATTCGGCTTCTACATCTTGTAATACTTGGCGTTTCATTTCTTTGGCGGCGGCAATATGGATGCGGGCGAGTCGTAGGGCGTAGTTGAATCTTGCTCGGCCGACGAGGCGCACCAGTTCGGCAAAAAACTGTGGATCTAAGGTGAATTGCGTCGAGTAGTACTGGATTGCAGCATTGACTGAGTTAAAGGTCACGCCATCAAATTCGAAACCTGCATTATAACCTTGGTCGTCAATTTCTTCGCCTTCTAATACCAGTGGCCAGCCGGGTGCGTTGATACGGTCGCGGGCAATCTGGTACATCATCCAAGCACTTTTCTTAAAGCCTTCAAACACTTTGCAGGAGAATTCAGACTCGGCAAGTTCTTCTTCGGTCCAATTAATCCCAATCGCGAGGTGTTTTGCATAAATGCGCATCAGTGCATCTTTGACGGCCATACGACAATCCCAAATTGAACTCAGGGTATGTTGTTTGGCTAATCGTAAGCATTCGTTGCAGGCGGGCACGGCTAACGAAGGATGTGGCGTATGTGTGTGGGCAATATATTCGAAGTGTTGATTGCTCGGTTCGCCGCAAAACCAACAGGTATGGCGTTGGTCGAAAGGAATATCGATAAGCGGGATAGCAGACATCAAGGAATGAGCACCTCAGTCCTTGATGTCACTAATGGCATATTGAAGGGATTAAACTTCTTCAACATCAACCAAATCTTTTGCTAAAACAATTGGATCAAGTTCAAGGCAATCTTCATCAGTCTGCCAATCCACACCGATCAATACACCATCGTCGTTGAGATCCGACACCCAATATTCCAGAAATTCTTCTAATGAAATAGCAACGGGTTGGTAGTCGTGCCATTCGTCGCTGCAATGGGATTTTGCAGTGGCTTCATTTGACCACAGTGGCATCACATCTGTGTCTTCAAATTCTGAAGAGTCACAAACGACCCAGCCTTCGCCAGTTTCATCCATTAGACCCCAAAGCGTCTGATGTTGTTTTACATTTTTGATAAAGCCAGCCAAAGCCGCATTGATTTCAGTCATGATAGGTCTCTTTGATGTGTGCTGTTAACTTATCCATTATACGGTAACATGCTGCGATACCAAGGGATTCTTTGTTAAGATTTTTCTTGTGTTGGATAACTGAGCAATAAGCCGGTGCCACAAGGTATTTATGGCGATAAGGATTGTGTTACGTGTCGCTATGGGTCAGGATTATTGGCAATGATAAGCCTTGATGCAGTGTGCTTTACTGTTCAAGTGTGACTCAGATAGAGGCTTTCCGTGGGGGAGAAACATGTCTTCTATACCATTGGCCGTTAAAGGTTTTTTTAATAGAACCTTTAACTCGTTATGCCAAGGCGAATATCTCTCTAGGGCAATCCCCTCTCGAAGAAGGAAGATTGTCGTGTTTAGCCACAGCAGTGTGATTACTGTGCCATTGTTGTGAAATCAAATATTGGAGTTGTTGATTTGATTAAAATTAAAGGGTTAACTTATCTGTTTGCGAGTATTGCCGCCTGTTTCAGTCTGAGTGCCTGTTCCAGCGTGCCAGCGGCGAGTGCCAGTTCCAACACTAACGCAGTCAGTTGCAACGCAAGTGGCATAGCCGCAGAAGCCAACCCAATGCCCGATATCAGTGCTAGCGTACAAGCAAATGCTGAGGCATTTCCGAGTTGTGTGACTGGGCTACAAGCGCGGGCGCGCACCGAAGGGCTGTCAGAGGCGACGATTAACTCGACCATTGCGAATTTGAAATTTGTGCCTCGGGTGATTGAGCTTGATCAGCAACAACCCGAATTCAGTCAGACATTCGATAATTATTTCAGTAAGCGCGCCACCGAATGGCGCGTTAATGAAGGCCGTCGCTTACTGAAAAAACACAGCGTTTTACTCAATCAACTAGCCAAAGAATATGGCGTGCCGCCGCAATATATCTTGTCTTTTTGGGGGCTTGAAACTAACTATGGTTCCTATAAAGGCAAGATGTCGGTATTGAATTCGCTCGCGACTTTGGCCTGTGAGCCACGCCGTAGCAATTATTTCACTATAGAATTGATGCAAGCCTTAAAGCTGAAAGAAAAGTATCAGTTTGATGATGACACTATGGTGGGATCATGGGCTGGCGCTATGGGACACACGCAATTTATGCCGTCGGCCTATGCCAAATATGCCGTTGACGGTGACGGTGATGGTAAAGCCGATTTATGGAATAGCACCACTGACGCGCTGACTTCCGCCGCGAACTTTTTACAGCACTTAGGCTGGCAGCGAAATGAACGCTGGGGCCGTGAAGTCTTATTACCAAAGGATTTTAGTTACAGCCATTTAGGGGCGAAACAGCCCTTGGCGTTATCAGAGTGGGCCGCCCTTAATGTCACGCAAGCGAATGGTCAACCTTTGCCCGCCGTTGATATTCAAGCCGCGTTGTATTTGCCAGCAGGGCATACAGGGCCTGCCTTTTTAGGCTATGAGAACTTCAATGTGATCATGCGTTGGAATCGTTCTGAGTATTATGCCATTACTGTGGGGCATCTCGCCGATCGCATTAATGGTGGGTTACCTTTGACAGTGAGCCCGCCAGAACAGCCACGCTTAAGTCGCGAGCAAGTTAAGCAATTGCAAGCAAAACTGAATGAGGCCGGATTTGATGTTGGCAAGCCAGATGGCGTGTTAGGGCGTAACTCTGTGGCAGGATTGCAAGCCTTTCAACGGAGCAAACAGTTGATTGCCGATGGCTTCCCAAGCCCAGAGGTGTTTACCGCTTTAGGACTATCACTGTAGCCACTGCCACTGTCGTTACTGTAGCCAAAGAGCGCTCGCTGCGGGTTTTGAGCGCTTTTAGGCCGGATAAAAAAGTGGAGTGAAAAGCTCAGTTTTGTTAAGCTCGGCCCACAATTGAAATCGAAGAAAATCAAAGGATATTCGATGAGCATTAAAGACGATATGGTTGTGCAGTTTAACTACACACTGCGTGACGAGAAAGGCGAAGTGATTGAGACGAACGAAGGTCGCGATCCGATTGCCTATTTACACGGTCATGACAACATGATGCCTGGTGTAGAAAACGCGATTAATGGTAAAGCCATCGGTGAAAAATTCACTGTGACTTTACCAGCTGCCGAAACATACGGTGAGCGCGTAGCGGATGCTGATGCGCACCAACGTGTGTCGGTTAAGCACTTATTAGGCGCGACTGCGTGGAAACCGGGTATGACTGCAGTGGTCAATACTGACCAAGGTCAACGCCAAGTGACTATCGTTAAAGTGGGTAAGTTTATGGCGACTGTGGATGTCAACCATCCATTAGCGGGCCGCGAACTGACATTTGATATCGAAGTCGTTGGTGCCCGTGACGCGAGTGATGAAGAAATCGCCCACGGCCATGCCCATGGCGCTGGTGGTCATCACCACTAATTTTCAGGCTTCGGACTCGGCTTTGAACTTGGCTTTTATCTGACTCAATGTGAGATGAATATAAGTTCAGAATAAGTTGAATGAATCGAGGCTAAAGATTAAATAGCAAAAGCCCAAACTTAGGTTTGGGCTTTTTTGTTTTTATGGTGCTAATGGCTTAATAGTTAGCGCAACTGCAAATGGCACTTCATCTCGCTAATGGCTCTTTATCTGGCTAATGGCTATGTTCATGCTCGAGTGGTTTGTCGGCAAACATCATATCTAGGCTTGATTGGGTTTGTGGATGATAACCGCTGCGAGCCTTAAGATAGACACTCTTGGCCCAGTCGTACTGATCTGTGCTTGCAAGCTTTTGATATAACGGCACGATTAAGCGCATGCGACCAATATGGGTCAAGTGCTGTTTTAATGCGGGTAATACCGTGTAATAGTCGTTGTCTAGGGCGAGTGAATACCATGCAAAAGCGATTTCACTGTTGCCTGTGCCCGTAAAATGGAACGCCTTGTCTAGCTCAGCAAGCTTGGCTTGGTCAAGATTAACTCTTGGCATTTCATTGATAAACCTTAACCACTGGTGCACTGTCCAAGTACTGGTTTTCAACTCGCTTGCGCTAAGTTTTCCGTCAAGCCAAGTTTGTCTTTGGGCATCGATATCATCGAAGGCGTGGGAATTGGGCGGCACTAAAAATGACGGCAAACCTTGACCTTCAATCCAAGTATCCACTTCGGTCTCACTGACAACATTGGGATATTTGTTTAATAGATTCAAAGATAAATACTCACGGAACTGCGCCGTGGTAATGCTTTGAAATGTAAAATGATTGAAGTAGCTTTTCACAAAAGCATCGAAGCGTTCGCGGCCAAATTTCTGCTCTAAAAAGATTAAGAACAACTGGCCTTTCACATAAGGGACACCGCTGAAGGCCTCGTCGGGTGAGCGCTTTCCAAGATCCACATGCAGCACTGAATCGCCAGGCGTGAGTTCTGCAAGCTCGGCAAGCAGCTCAGAATAGCCGATGGTTTGCTCCATCAGCGCTCGGTCGCGGCCGTAGAGATCTTCCATGATGCGGTTCTCAACATAGGTCGTAAAACCTTCATTAAGCCAGAGATCGCGCCAAGTGGCGTTGGTCACCAAGTTCCCCGACCACGAGTGAGCAAGTTCGTGGGCAATCAGACTCACTAAACTTTTGTCACCCGCGATCACCGTTGGCGTAATAAACGAAAGCCGTGGATTTTCCATCCCGCCGAAGGGGAAGCTTGGCGGCAAAATAAGCAAGTCATAACGTCCCCAACGGTAATCGCCGTAACGTTTAGCGGCGATTTTGATCATCTCCGGCGTGTCGGCAAATTCCTTGCTGGCTTTGTCGAGGATTTCTGGCTCAGCCCAAATGCCCGAGATGTTGTCTAAGGGAGCGAACTTTAAATGCCCGGCTGCAATGGCGATTAAATAAGCTGGGATCGCCTGCGGCATAGTGAATTGGGTCTGCGTGCTCGACAGGGTTTTACGATCGGCACTCATGACCACACTAATGGCTTTATCGGCAGTAATTGTTGCGCTATAGGTTTGGCGCACGGCTGGGGTATCTTGCAGTGGGATCCAGCTGCGAGCATGAATCGCCTGACTCTGACTGAACATAAAAGGTAACTGTTTACCTTGGGTTTGCTCTGGAGTTAACCATTGAATACCAGATGGATTACTCGACGTGTGATAATTGATTTTAACTTTTTGGGTATCTTCATCGGCAAGTTTGATGGTCAGCGCCGCGCCTTTTACAGCGTCCGCTTTGGCTAAGGTAAAGGGCACGCTTTGCCATTTCCCATTTCTATTCAAAGCACTCACACTGTTAATCGTCAGTTCTCGAGTATCTAAGATGAGTTGTTTCCCCGGCTTATGCCAAGCTAAATCGAGGGTGGCTTCACCGGATAAGCGGTTTTGCTTAAAATCGACGGCAAGTGCTAGCTCAACATGACTCACGCTGACTTCAGTGTAATTGGCATAGGTCAGTGCATCTAGGTTCTGCTGCGTCTGTGCTTGTACAACAGTGGCAGTCGGCTCAGCGGCTAACGTATTTGGAGCGCTATTGGCATCAGTGCTAGGAAGGAGTTGCAGCGCAAACAGAAGGGCGCTGCTCAGGACGGTACGGCGAAGTGAAAGCATTATTTAACAGCCTAATGATGGAGTATTTTAGTTCGAGTTTGGGCCGATAACAGCATCAATGCTGCTTGGTTTTCTATCGGCTCTATCTATATAGTGCAAAAGTTTACCTGATAATCCAGTGGATTTGTTATCTCACTGTTAGCTCAAATGTAATCAAATTTTAATGGCTCGTATGCCGGCAAGGAAATGCCATCGGTAAAAGACCACATGTTTGCTATGATGTCGGCGTTTTCACATAGGGCGGTTATCAAAATGGTGTTAGATTTTTCGCAGGGTAAGTTAATCGTCACTGAGTTCGAAGTGCAAGTGCGACTCAATGTTGCCAGTATCGTGCTGCAAGCGAGTGCTGAGGATATCGGTTTGAGACGTCAGCCACCTATGTTAATCGCCGATGGTGGCGGTGTGCGTTGGAGCTTAGTGTTGGACTCAAATGCCCAGTTACGGGCGATTCAAGATGTGCTGGGAATGGACGCGGAATAAAGTACGCCTGCATAGTGCATAGTGCATAGTGCATAGTGCATAGTGGTTAACTTGTAGATTTATCATCAGTTTTTAGTTGATGAGTGTTTAATATCGAATTGGGGATTTTTTAGTATGTCAGTTTATCTTGAGCGTATTGTCGTTGAACCTAAGACACCCGCTACAGCCGTGGTTATTTGGTTACATGGATTAGGGGATTCGGGTGCCGGATTTGCCCCCGTAGTGCCTGCATTAGGTTTGCCTGCCGATCATGCTATCCGGTTTATTTTCCCCCATGCCCCGGAGCAAGCCGTGACCATCAATGGCGGCTACGTCATGCGCGCTTGGTACGATATTAAAAGCATGGATTTGCACGACAGAGCTGATATGCAAGGCGTGCTTGAGTCGGAGAAAAGGGTTGCTGCATTAATTAACGAACAAATCGCGGCGGGTATTGCGAGCGAGCGTATCGTATTAGCAGGATTCAGTCAGGGCGGAGTTATGAGTTTATTCTCTGGAGTACGTTTCCCCGAGCAACTTGCAGGGATTATGGCACTGTCTTGCTATTTACCGACGGGCGATATATTACCCGCTGAATTAAGCGCAGCGAATCGCAATACACCCATATTACAGCAACATGGTCTACAGGATGATGTAGTGCCATTATCCGCTGGAACATTAGCCAAAGAAGCCTTAATTACGGGCGGTTATAATGTTGTGTGGCAGACTTATCCTATGCCGCATTCAGTGATCCCTGCGCAGTTAAACGAGATTTCTAAGTGGTTATTACAGCGATTTGAAATGTAGAAAAGTCTAATTGCTGATAAAAACAGCATGCGGTAAATTGAAAATTGCCCATGCTTGTTTTTTTATGGGAACAATCACTGTTTTCTGTATTTTTTTCTAAGTCATTTATACTGAACGATTTAAATTAATTTATTTCATTTTTATTTTTAATTCTCTAAATATATAGAAATCAGTCATTCAGCTTATTTTTTATATGAAACAAATCTGTCTTAAAACGCCCGCGAATTCCCCTATAAATGTCAAGTTTTTAATAAAAATGACACAATTTATCTTTATTCTTTGTTATTATCCGTGACGCTGAACTTGATGGAGTTCACGGCAATCTTTCTATGATAAAATAATTAAAATCAAGGGGTTGATGTAATGAGACATATGCTTATTAAAGGACTAGTTGCAACTGCTGTTGTCGCTGCGCTTACGGGTTGTAATAATAGTGATGACGATAAAGTCCCAACAACGTGTGCTGAAGCGGGAAGCGCTTGCACAACATTTACCGTTTTACACACCAATGATAACCACGGCCGCTTCTGGGAAAACAGTGACGGTGAATATGGTATGGCTGCACGTAAAACCTTAATTGACAGCATTCGTGCTGAAGTCAGTAAAAACGGTGGGCAAACATTACTGCTGTCTGGTGGCGATATTAATACCGGCGTACCAGAATCGGATCTACAAGATGCGATCCCAGATTTCACGGGTATGAATAAAATTGGTTACGACGCTATGGCTGTCGGTAACCATGAGTTTGATAATCCATTATCCGTTGTTGATATGCAGCGCCGTCTTGCAGAATTCCCTATGTTAGCGGCGAACATTTACCGTAGAGATGTGGATGGCAATCCGGGGGAACGTTACTTTGATGCTTATAAGGTATTCGATATAAACGGTCTAAAAGTCGCGGTAATTGGCTTAACGACCGAAGATACGGCTAAGATTGGTAATCCAGAATTCATTAGTGGCCTGAAGTTCACCGATCCAAAGACTGAAGTCGCTAAAGTGATTAAAGAAATTAAAGACGCCAAAGCGGCCGATATTATTTTCGCTACCACGCACATGGGTCATTATGCTGACGGCCATAACGGTAGTAATGCCCCTGGTGATGTGGCTATGGCTCGCGCACTGAAAGAAGGCGATTTGCAAGTGGTTATTGGTGGTCATTCACAAAACCCAGTGTGTATGGAACCAGGTACTGACAACAAAGCTTACGCTGACTTCAAACCAGGCGATGAGTGTGCTCCAGATAAACAAAATGGTACTTGGATCATGCAAGCCCATGAATGGGGTAAATATGTTGGCCGTGCAGATTTTGAATACTTTAACGGTGAACTTCATTTAGCAAGCTACAAGCTTGTGCCTGTGAATATGCGTAAATTGGATGACGCAGGCAAGAAGACAGCTGATTTAGCTGGTACTAAGATTGAACCTGATGCTGAGTTAAAAGAGCTGCTGTCTTACTACCAAGAGAAAGGTCAAGCTAAGTTAGACGAAGTCATAGCAACAACGGATGCCCTGTTAGATGGCGAGCGTGCAAACGTGCGTAATAAGCAAACTAACTTAGGCCGTATGTTAGCGATGGCACAAAGTGATAAAGTCAAAGCCGATTTTGGCGTGATGAACTCGGGCGGTGTACGTGCCTCTATTCAGCCTGGCAATATCACTTACCGTGATGTGCTGACTGTTCAGCCATTCGGTAATATGGTGACTCTGAACGAAATGACAGGCACTGAAGTTGCGGCTTATTTAGGCGCAGTAGCTAGTCTTCAAATTGGTTCTGGTGGTTATGCACAAATCACGGGCGTGAAAATGACCATTGACTGTACGGCTAAGACTGCCAATATCAGTGTGATTAATGGTGAGAACTTCAGCCCAACAGGAACTTATAAGTTCACTGTACCTAGCTTTAACGCTGCAGGTGGTGACGGTTATCCTAAGCTAGAAAGCCCAATTCAAACGGGTTTTGTTGATGCTGATTTACTCTATTCTTTCTTGAAAGAGAAACAAGCGATTAAAGCTGCTGACTACAGTCCGATAGGCGATATCGTTTATGAAAACTCAAACAGTGTTGAAGGTTGTCAACTTTAAGTAATCAATCACTACTCAGTGTTTAAATATAAATGCCACTCAATTGAGTGGCATTTTTTATTACTAATTAATATTAAATTAAGTGTAAATTAATATTCAGCGTTTTATTTTTGATACATTTTGATTCATCTGTGACCTTTAGTTTCTCATGGTAGTTTTAGTTAACAATTGGATTTTATTGTATCAAGTTGCTTATTTAATGTATTTAACTAGTAAAAATCCCTTAACTGCATGATGCATATCCATTATTCTATATCACAATTTTAGGTATTATGTCTTTATCGTGTATCAATTTGTTTTATTTTTGAATTAACTTGTTTTAATGGTTGACTTAAATGTTGCGCATTAACATTATTCCTACAGCGAAATAGAGTTCGCTGGCTAAATATAAAAATAACAAACAAAGGTTTTGTTTACCTCAAGGAGAGATTAATGCGCTATTTAAGTTTAACGGCCAAAGCCGTTCGTGCTAGTTTAATTACAGTGGCGACAAGCAGTGTGGTTTTTTCTGGATTAGGCTTTTCTGCAATGGGAAATGCAGCAGAAGAAAATACGAAAGTTGAACGCATTGAAGTAACGGGTTCTCGTATTAAACAAGTTGATATGGAAACTGTTTCACCCGTGACAGTCATTAATGCCGCGGATATTGCCATGACAGGTGAAAAGACCGTTGCTGACGTATTGAATAACTCTGCGATAAACAGCTTTGGTTCTTGGCGTGGTATTTCAGGTTATGGCTCTGGTGCAAGCTCAACCAGCAATGTCAATTTACGTGGTCTAGGATCGTCTGCGACCTTAGTGTTATTAGACGGACGCCGTATGCCAGGGACGAGTTCGAGCTCTGGCTCAGTGGCAGATACATCTTCTATCCCTATGGCTATTGTTGAGCGTATTGAAATCCTGCGGGATGGCGCTTCAGCAGTCTATGGTTCCGATGCGGTTGCGGGCGTGATAAACATTATCACTAAGAAAGAGTTTGAAGGGTTTCAACTCGATTACAGTACAGAGCAACCAAGCGTAGAAGGGGGCGATGCTAACCGTTTATCGCTTGCAACTGGCTTTAATACCGATAAAGGCAATATCACTCTCACCTATGAATATTATGATACAAAAGCGGTAATGGACCGTGATATTTGGCGAATGGATGATTCAAGTTATAACGCCTATAGCGGATATAGCTCAGTACCAAACGGTAAATATGGACCAGGCAATGGTAGCTGGTATAGTAATTCAGATATATGTGAAAAAACGGAAAATACCATAGACTCAGGTGATGGTCGTTGTTTATATAATCATGGTAATGTCACTAAGTTATTTGGCGATCAAACCCGTAATTCGCTGTTATCTAATTTCTCCTATGAGATTTCAGAAAATATAAAATTCCGAGGCCGAGCTTCTGCTTCATTAGCTGAAACTGAAACCCGTTATGCCGGTACGCCAGTATCAACTAATACCCCTGTGATGAGTGCCGATAATAAGTACAACCCAGTTGGCGAAGAATTAGTGATTTCTATGCGAGGCGCGCAACTTGGCGAGCGAGATACATTAACTGAAACCAACAATTTTGATATTCTTGGTGGCTTTGTTGGCACGATAGATTCAGGTAATGGTATCGACTGGGAATTAAATGCCCAGCATGCGACCTCAACAACAAACAGTTTTAACTACAATTTACTTAATGACGATATTATTCAGCAAGAAATTGATTCGGAGCAATATGATATTTTCAATACCTCCGGCATGAGTTATGAGCAGTGGGACCAACAGATGACAGATCTGTATCGCAAAGCTGCACATACTGGGGTTTATCAGGGTAAATTTGAAAGTACTCAATTGGATGGTCTTGCTTCGACCTTACTGCTCGATGACGGTAATTTTTCGGTCGCTATGGTCGGCGGTCTTGAATATGAAATGATCAAGTTTAAGCAAACCAGTGATCCAGAATCGGCCGCGGGTATTATCTCCGGCGGTTCGGGTGGTGATGATGTGGATGCCACGCGTGACCGTAGCGCCGCTTATTTGGAACTCCAAGTTGGCTTACCTGCCAACGTTGAGTTCTCTGCCGCAGTACGTTATGAGCGCTATGAGCAGGAAGGAACTCTCACAGGGCCTCAAGGGGAGGTGGTTAACTCATCGACCTTCGATGCCGTGGTGCCTAAGTTTGGTTTAAGCTGGCGTCCTATAGACACGCTATTACTGCGTGCTAGCTATGGTGACTCATTCCGCGCGCCGAATATGAGTGAAATGTTCTCGTCTCAATCTTTGAGTTTTGAGAAGAGCGTTGACTCTTTATGGTGTAATGAACCCGGTAATGTGGATGCCATATATTGCGCCACCAATAACCAACATAAAACTTGGTTTGGTGGTAATCCAAACTTAGAGGCTGAAGAGGGTAACTCGTTAACTTTTGGTGGCGTTTGGAATGTCACTGATGCATGGAACTTGGAGTTATCTTATTACTCAATCACCTACGACAACAAAATTGAGTCGATTGATGTAGATGATATCCTGCGCGATGAAATCAAGAATGGATCTTCTCCCTATGTGACACGTGGTCCAGATGGCAAGATTGAGTATATTGAGGCGGGAATACGTAATTTAGCCACAGTTGAGACCTCAGGTATCGATTTTGTAACGGCTTATAACTTAGAGACAGGTTTTGGTGATTTCAATTTCAAACTGGATTTGACTCACGTGCTTGATTTTAAGAAGCAGGATAATGCCGAATCAGAGATGATCGATTACGCAGGAACGACAGACTCACCCGATTGGCGCGGTAACTTTGCGACAAGTTGGAAATACGATGATTTCTCTGCCGCATGGACAGTCGTCTATATTGGTAGTCAATCAGCAAGTTATTTCAACGAGTTAGAAAAAACCGACCGTTATGTCGATTACGATAATTACTTTAAACACAATATCCAATTTGGTTATACCCATGCTTATAACGGCTCTATCACAGTAGGGGTGAATAATGTGTTTGATGCTGAAACACCAAACTATTACACCTACGCCGATTATCGCGATGTGAATGTGGGTTTATATGATGTGCTAGGTAGAACGTATTACCTGAGAATAAACCAGAAGTTTTAGGTTGTCCGCCCTCCCTGGATAACTCAAACCTCCGCTTGCGGAGGTTTTTTTGCTTATTTTTTGCCTACTTATTAGGCTGCTTACCGGATATCGAAACAGTGCTATCAATGGGTGAGGCGCAGCTCGTGGCGGTGTTCGTGTTGATAATGTTCGGCGCAGGAGGCGCAGCGTTGTTCTGTGGGATCTTGGCTTAAGCGTTCGGTTTCGATTTCCGCTTCGCAGTCGGAGCAAAGGCCGTAGAGGCCTAAGTCGAGCTGACAAAAGGCGGCATCAAGTTTATTCAGCTGGCAAAATAGCGGGTGATCGGCCAGTGGCGTTTGCGCCAATTTATCAATTAATTCTGCCAGACTCAGGCTAGCATAATGCTCCCCTATGGCTTCGAGGAACGGAGGGAGCGCGCCGATTTCTTTCCTTAGATTAGCTTCAAGCTCTGACAATTCATGTCTGATATGGGTGGTGCTCACGTAAAATCGCCTATTTCATTTGACTCTAGGCGTCCAGTCTAATAGTTCCACTACCAACGACTATGATAAAGATCAAGTATCTGCCACATTTTAGGTTTTTTCGCCGTTAAAAATCGAAAAAGTACTTCATTCCTATCGCATTATGTGTGCTATGGCGAAGTCCCTTTCATGGCTCACATTGCCGCGCATTGAATCTCGATTTCTAACGCTTATATGGCTTGTTGCCGTTCTGTGGTAGCTCACTCTTCTATGATTCGTTGCCTAAGTTTCGCTGCGCAGCTTCTAATACCGCGACGATTTCTTCTGTGGTTTTAAACACGCGCAGCTCTCTGAACAAGGTATCGGCTTCAGGGTATTGGCGATTGAGATAGGTAAACCACTGTTTGATTCGGGCGGGATAATAGTCGCTCTTGCGGCCATTGAGTTCCCTTTGGGTATAACTGAGCATCAGCCCTAAGGTTTGCGCCCAAGTGTAAGGGGGGGCGCCTGTTTTGATGGTATCGGCCAAGTTCGGCAATGAAATCGCCCCGCGGCCGATCATAATACTGTCGCAGCCGGTGACTTCGATGCAATGCTTAGCATCATCGCTGTTCCAAATCTCGCCGTTGGCGATCACCGGGATAGGCAAACGTTTGCGTACTTCTGTGATGTATTCCCAGTAGGCGGGCGGTCTGTAGCCGTCGACTTTACTGCGCGCATGGATGGCAAGCTCAGTTGCTCCGGCTTCATACACTGCGATAGCATTTTCCATGAACAGTGACTTATCTTCGTAGCCCAAACGTATTTTGGCGGTCACGGCATGTTCTTTCGGTACCGCTTGACGCATGGCTTTGACAATATCGTGCACACTCTCAGGATATTGCAGTAATACGGCGCCACCTTTGCTGCGATTAACGATTTTAGCTGGACAACCAAAGTTGGCATCGACACCGTGTGAACCGAGTTCAATCGCCCGCAGGGCATTTTCGCCCATACATTGGGGCTCTTGGCCGAGTAACTGCACTCGCACTGGCGTACCTGAAGGGGTATTGCCGTTGTTGAGTAGCTCAGGACAAAGTTTGAGAAAGACTTTTTCAGGCAGCAGTTGGTCTACCACACGCACAAATTCGGTGACGAGCAAATCGTAGGGATTGATGGTCGATAGAATGTCACGCATCAAAGCGTCTACTACGCCTTCCATTGGAGCCAAAATCACACGCACTGCTGTAAACCCATATCTATTTGCAAAGGGCGAGCATTCTACCTTATCGGCCTTAAGTTACAAAGTGGTCGAGTGAATGCGGATGAATAGGCGTCCCCATAAATAAAATCCACGCTAAACTGGTTGTCCTAGCAGGATATTTTGACCATTTCTGTGATTTAGTGATATTTTTTGCAATAGAATCGAAATAGGGCAGGTCTTTTGCAGTAAGCCAGCTACTTCTACTGTTGTTGGTCAACATTACTCAATAAACAAGAAGGGATTATTTATGAATTCAGTTAAAAAAACAGCAGTTGCAGTAGCCTTAGGTTCAGTCGTAATGAGTTCAGCTTTTGCTGTCAATGCCCAAACTAACCCGTTTGGTTTTGAAGCAATGGATGCGGGTTATCAAATTGTCGGCTCAGAAGGAAAATGTGGTGAAGCCAAATGCGGCGCGGATATGAAGAAAGCCGCCGCTGAAAAAGCCAAAGAAGGTAAATGTGGTGAAGCTAAATGTGGCGCCGAGATGAAAAAAGCGGCTGCAGATAAAGCCCATGAAGGCAAATGTGGCGAAGCGAAATGCGGTGCCGATGTGAAAAAAGCCGCGATGGCGAAAGCACACGAAGGTAAGTGTGGTGAAGCGAAATGTGGCGCGGATATGAAGAAAACCGCTGAGAAAGTTGACGCTAAAGTCGAAGCCGTTAAAAAAGAAATGAAATAAATCTGACTGCACTGATTCCCGCAGTGATGGGGGTTATTGAGTCAAAAGAGGCCAGCCCGCGCTGGTCTCTTTTGTTTTATCCTAAAGCGATGACAGCAAGCGTTCGTGAGGTTCTATGAATGATCAAAAAAATGCGGCACTGGTAGGGCTGGGTTTAAGGCGAGAAATGCTCAGTGAGTTTTGTGAATCGGTGCCAGAAGCGATTAATTTTTTTGAAGTAGCACCAGAAAACTGGATGACCTTAGGCGGTAAGTTTGGCCGTCAATTTCGTGAACTGACCGAGCAACATACTTTCTATTGCCACGGTTTGAGTTTATCGATTGGTAGCCCTGAACCCTTAGATCTCGCGTTTGTAAAAAACATCAAATCCTTTATGGATTTACACCAAATCCAAGTCTATTCCGAACACTTAAGTTATTGCTCAGGCCAAGGTCACTTATACGATCTCATGCCAATCCCTTTTACCGACGCAGCGGTAAAGCATGTGGCGGCGCGGGTGAAGCAGGTCGAAGATATTTTAGAGCGGCCACTTATTTTAGAAAATGTGTCATTTTATGCCGCCCCCAGCGCGCACATGAGCGAACTTGAATTCGTCAATGCTGTGCTGCAAGAAGCCGATTGTAAGCTGCTACTGGATGTGAACAACATCTATGTGAACTCGATAAATCATCAATACGATGCCGATACCTTTTTACAGGCCATGCCGACGGAGCGTATCGCTTATCTGCATATCGCTGGGCACTACAAGCAAGCTGAAGATCTACTCATCGACACCCATGGCGCCGCCATTAACGATCCCGTTTGGGCATTGTTGCAACGTTGCTATGCCTTACATGGGGTAAAGCCGACCTTGCTTGAGCGTGACTTTAATGTGCCGACAACCGCTGAATTGTTGCTCGAGCTAAATCAAATCCACGCTTATCAAGCGGCAGCGAACAGCTCTCACATTCAAAATAGCGCTCATGTTGTAAAGAGGATCGCCTAATGGATTTTAAGCAAGTGCAGCAATCCTTTATCGATTATATCCGCGATCCTTCTCGGCCATTGCCCGCGGATATTGATGTTCGGCACATGCAGGTTTACCGCGAGTTATTTTTCAATAATGTGCTGGGATTTGTGTCGAACGGCTTTCCCGTGCTGAAAAGTTTGTACTCTGAAGAAGAGTGGTTGGCATTAGTGCAAAGTTTTTTTAGTCAACATGATTGCCAATCGCCGATTTTTATCGACATTGCAGGCGAGTTTTTAGATTTTTTACAGCAGGAATATCAACCCACGGCGAATGATCCTGTTTTTATGCTCGAATTAGCTCACTATGAATGGCTAGAGTTGGTCGTTGCGGTCGCACAGGCGAGTGGGGATGAATCTCAACTTAGCCCAGCCCAAATTTCGACGCAGGCCTTATGTTTATCGAAGACGGCGAGGGTGGCGCAGTATCATTTTGAGGTGCAGCACATTCGTCAGGATTATCGGCCGCAGCAACAACTCGATACGCCAGTGTTTTTTTGTCTCTACCAAGATGCCGATTGTGAAGTGTGTTTCCTACAGTTAAATCCCTTAAGCGCACAGGTGCTGGCATTTCTTCAAGCTCAAAGCCAAGCGGGTTTTCAAGAGATAGTTGATTGGTTAACAATCACTTACCCTCAAATGGCGCCAGAGATTATTGCGCAAGGTTGTACTCAGTTACTCGAGCAATTAGCGGCCAAAGGTATAGTGCGCGGTCGTCAGTCTTAAGGTGGGGATTATTGCCGAAATAAATGCAATAACCCTACAGTTAGAGGGTTTTTATTGATTTGACAAACCGCTACAATGTCGGCCGTTTTGTGATCTCAATCACTGTACGATTCCTGCGCACTTATACTTGCACATACTAGAGGAGCTGTAATGAGTAGTCAGCCGTTCAAAGACCCATTTAATTTTTTGTATTTTATTGGTTTTATTTTAGTTTTACTGTTGCCGACTCTGCCAGCAAGCCTGTCTTGGTTAAAGCACTTAGGTCTAATTTAAGCGAGCGTTAATCTCGAGCGCATAGACTATTGGCCACTCTTAGAGTGGCTTTTGTTTTTCCGATAAAGGGTAAGTTAATCTATGGTATTAAAGCGCGGATTATTTTTATTGTTAGGTTTAACCGCGTTAGCCTTGGGTTTACTCGGTATTGTGCTGCCTTTGCTACCGACCGTGCCGTTTATCTTGCTTGCCGCTTTTTGCTTTGCCCGCTCCAGTGAACGTTTACACCATTGGTTGATGACTCATCCTTGGTTTGCCGATGCCTTAACCCAGTGGCAAGAGCAGCGAGCAATGCGTAAGGGGTTGAAACGCAAAGCCATGGTCGTCAGCGCGCTGAGTTTTAGTGTCAGCATTATTGTGGTGCCTTTCCTTTGGGTAAAAGGTTTGCTGCTCGTGATGGCACTCGTCTTACTCTGGTATCTCAAAGGGATCCCTGAAATAGAGGGATGATTGAGCGACACTATGGATTCAATGTGTGGCAAATTGTTTTCGCCGCGTCATGGGTGAGGGGATGTAACACAGTGCCGACAGGGTTTGATCTAAGGCACAAATTGATAACCTTTCCATCACTTGTGCGTTGTGATTGTTGCAACTAAAACTAAAGCGGCATAAGCTTTGTCCGACTTTCGACAATGCGTCCACCCAGTGTGGACGTTTTGTTTTATACCGCCAACGCTAGGTTGGTGAATTGATTAAGTAACTTATTAAGTAAATATGATGGCTATGAATACAGAAACCTTATCCTTGATAAAGCAAAGCATTAAAACGATTCCTAATTATCCTAAGGAAGGGATTTTATTTCGAGATGTCACCAGTTTGCTTGAGAATGCAGCCGCCTATAAAGCGACCATCGACTTGTTAGTTGAACATTATCGTGGCCAAGGCTTTACCAAAATTGTGGGCACTGAAGCCCGTGGTTTCTTGTTCGGTGCGCCGTTGGCTTTAGAATTGGGTGTGGGTTTTGTACCTGTGCGTAAACCGGGTAAATTACCGCGTGTGACTATCAGCCAAAGCTATGAACTGGAATACGGTCACGATAGCCTAGAAATTCATACCGATGCGATTAACCCAAATGACAAAGTGCTAGTCGTTGACGATTTACTCGCGACTGGCGGTACTATTGAAGCGACCGTTAAACTCATTCGCCAACTGGGCGGTGAAGTTAAACATGCGGCCTTTGTGATCTCATTACCTGATTTAGGTGGTGAAGCCCGTTTAACCGCATTAGGGCTTGAGTTGGTTAAACTTTGTGAGTTTGAAGGCGAATAAATCTGCAGCTAAAGGCGCCTTGGGATAGTTTGATGGCATGTCAAATCATGACATGTTATCTTTCAAAGTTCTCGGGGCGCATGCTCCCGCTCTTGTATCACATACTCTGGGGAGTTCCATGTCATATCAGGTGTTAGCCAGAAAATGGCGCCCTGCCACATTTGATCAAATGGTTGGCCAAAGCCATGTTTTGCATGCCTTGACCAATGCGTTAAGCCAGCAGCGCTTACATCATGCATACCTGTTTACGGGAACGCGCGGTGTCGGTAAAACCAGCTTGGCGCGACTCTTTGCCAAAGGCTTAAATTGCGAACAAGGCGTGACAGCGACTCCCTGTGGTGCTTGCGGCAGCTGCGTGGAAATCGCTCAAGGCCGTTTTGTCGATTTAATTGAAGTCGATGCTGCGTCCCGCACTAAGGTCGATGACACCCGTGAGCTGTTAGATAATGTGCAGTATCGTCCGACCCGTGGCCGTTTTAAGGTTTATCTCATCGACGAAGTGCATATGCTGTCGCGCAGCAGTTTTAACGCACTGCTAAAAACCTTAGAAGAACCCCCCGAGCACGTTAAATTTCTTTTAGCGACGACCGATCCACAGAAACTGCCGGTGACTGTGTTATCCCGTTGTTTGCAATTCAATTTAAAAAGCCTGACCCAAGGCGAAATTGGCACTCAGCTCAATCATATCTTGACTCAAGAGCAATTTCCCTTTGATGCTGAAGCCCTAAAGCTTCTTGCCAAAGCCGCCAATGGCAGTATGCGTGATGCCTTGAGTTTGACCGATCAAGCGATCGCCTTTGGTGGCGGCAATGTGATGCTCACTCAAGTGCAAACTATGCTGGGCAGTATTGATGAGCAGCATGTGGTTGCCTTGCTTAAAGCCTTAACCGATGCCGATATTGGCGTGTTAATGCACACTTGCGCCCAAGTGCTCGCGTACGGCGCCGATGCCCAAGAAGTGCTGCGCAGTTTGCTTGAGCTGTTACATCAAATTACCTTGACCCAATTTGCCCCCGCGGCCGCGCAGCAATCTTTGTATAGCGCGCAAATTCGCGCCTTTGCCGAGCAGCTGACGCCGGAGCAAGTGCAGCTTTATTATCAGATTTTATTAACGGGCCGCAAAGATTTACCCCATGCACCCGACCCTAAATCGGGTCTTGAGATGGCGCTGTTACGCGCAGTCGCATTTGTGCCAGAAAAGCCGGTAAAGCGTTGGCAGCCTGATGCGGTCGCTGAGATCCGTTTACCAGAAGGGCAAACGCCCGTTGCGGTAACTGCTGCTGTGCAAGCTCCTCATGTAAATGAACCACAGTTTGCTGAAACACATACTGCTGAACCACATACAACTGAACCGCATACCATTGAAACAGTGCCTGCTGAAAAAAAAACAGCATTAATTGAGCAAACTAGCGCTAACCAGCAAGTTGAAACCGCGCAAGCGGACGCTGTTGACATGGCTGACGTGTCAATTGAGCCAGCAGATACCTCAGAGCAGGCGCTTGATGCTGAGCTCGAAGCGGATGCGGCATTAATTGCCGAACAGGCGGTGATTCTAAGTCAGGCGCAGAGTCAGGGATTTAACGCTGACAGCTTAAACACTGACATAGTGAATGCTGAGGTAGAGCCTCAAACTCAAACAGTATCAACCGCTCAAGCGCCTTCTATACACATTTCTGAACCCGTTGCTGACATTGAGGCATCGGTTGCCAGTCTTGATGCTCATAATAGTGAAGTTCCTGAATTAATTGGGGCAACTGCCGAGTCGAGTATTGTTAATCCAGCAGCGGCTGAAATGGTTGTTGATTCAACACCTGCTGATAACAACAGCGCAGCTGAGAACACACTGGATAACAATCCCACCGCTAACAATACGCTTGAGCAAAAGGGGCTAGATGAACATCGCCCCTATGGAACTGAAGCCGAGCATTCATATCCAGCGATGGGAGCTTATGCCCAAGAGTCAGCACCGCTCGATTCCTATCAAGATGCTTATGTTGAATTCTCCTCCGGCTCTTACAATGACGATGATTTTCATCACAGCTTTGACTCTCATGCTGTGCCTGATGATGTTCAACACTCAGCTAATGTTCAACACTCAGATAGTGTTCAACACTCAGATAGTGTTCAACACTCAGATAGTGTTCAACATTCTGCTGATGTTCAAAGCGCAGCAAGTATTCAAAGTGCTTTAGGCATGCAAGGCTCTGTTGATAGTCAGTCAGCTGCAATGGCTCAAGTGTCTCCTCAGACACTAACTCCAATTTCAATTCCAACACTAGCCTCCGCATCCTTAGCCGATGATGATATTCTCTCGGCGGTGTTGGCGGCGCGGGATTCACTGTTATCAGATCTTGATGCCTTAAGTGTTAAGGACGGTGATGAAAAAAAGTCGTCACTGGACTCAAAATTAAAGACACCAAACAGTAAAGCCAATGGGATCTGTTTATCAAAACCTGCCAGTAAAAGTGATGCAAGTAAGACAAGTGCGTCATTCTCTGCCGATCCCGCCGCTGATTTAGATCCCGATTTAACAATAGATTTCGATGATGATTTTGACTTAGATCTTGAGCCAATTGCTCAGCATCAATCAGTGCCTTCGGTTGCAAGAGCCTCTAGTTCTGTCCCTGCTGATCCAGTCAAACCGGCAGCATATGACCGTCCGCCTTGGGAGGCTGCGCCAGAAGTAGCGTCAACAGCTGAGCTTATCGAAACGACTCAGGTTGATAGCGGTAATACTGATATCGCTGATGCTGTGATGGCTCAAGGCTCTGATATAAATGATGACTCTGCCAGCAGTTGCCAAGGATCTTTAAATACTAGCAACACTGCCAATGACGTACAGAATAATGCGGCAGATGGTAATGACTCCCAGAGTGCTGAGCAGGGTTCAGATTCGAAGTCACAAGTGCTTCAAACTCAAGCAAGACATCAAGATAAAGTGCAAGCTACCGCGTTAACGCCGGCTAGCACGACTGCACTGACTCAGACTGCTAGCGCTGTTGAACGTACGCAGGAGAGGGAAGTCGCGCTTAGTACACTTCCGATCAGTGGTCATCCATTAGATTTGCATTGGTACAAGTTGATGGCGAGCTTAGAGGTCGGCGGGCGAGTGCGGCAACTGGCGGTTAATTCCGTTTGCCAAACCCTGAGCGATCCTTTGCCGCTGCTGCTTAAGCCAAATCAGAAGCATCTTGCGGCCGATGTTGCCATAGTACAGCTCGAGCAAGCCTTAAGTGCTGCGCTCGGGAACCCAAGACGGGTACAAGTGGTCATAGGAATCGATGCGCAGCGGGAAACGCCTTTAGAGTTACGTAAACGTTTCCACCAAGAGTTGCTGCAACAGGCGCATCAATCACTGATCCATGATGACAATGTGCAATGGTTGATCCAACGTATGGGCGCCGAACTCGATGCCGACAGTTTAGTGTATCCGCCCGAGTTGTTGAATTTACGCAGTCAGCAAATACAAGCGTTACCTGAGTTAACTGAGGCGGCGAGTTAACCATTATTGACGAGCCCTTGGGTAAAATGTTCGTCGTTAATTTGTAACCTTGTGGTTTAAATTTGAGCTTGAAGTGCATATTTATAGTGATGCTGCTGAGAAACTCGGCATCGAGATCATAAGTTTATTAACAAGATAACGGCATTGATTGCCAATCCCATTTATTTAAGTAAGATTAGCCGCGTTAATGCTTGCGACTAACCCTAATAGAAGAGAAAAGACTATGTTTGGAAAAGGCGGTATGGGCAATCTGATGAAACAGGCCCAGATGATGCAAGAAAAAATGGCCAAAGTGCAGGAAGAAATCGCCCGTATGGAAATGGTGGGTGAATCTGGTGCAGGTTTGGTGAAAGTCACCATGACTGGCGCGCACACAGTGCGTAAAGTTGAAATCGACCCAAGCCTGATGGAAGACGACAAAGAAATGCTGGAAGATTTGATTGCTGCGGCTTGTAATGACGCTGCCCGTCGAATCGAAGAAAACCAAAAAACTAAAATGGCCGAAGTCACTGGTGGTATGCAATTACCTCCAGGCATGAAAATGCCATTTTAATTGAGATAGCCGATGAAATTTAGTCCACTGTTAGATGAGTTAATTCAGTCCCTGCGTTGTTTACCTGGGGTTGGGCCTAAATCGGCGCAACGTATGGCGTTTCAGTTACTCGAGCGCGACAGAAAAGCAGGGCTTAAATTAGCCAGTGCGCTGTCCAGTGCGATGAGTGACGTCGGTCATTGCCAGTCTTGCCGAACCTACACTGAAGAAACCCTCTGTCCGATTTGTGCTAGCCATAAACGCGGTACGTCTTCCACCATTTGTGTGGTGGAAACGCCGGCCGATGTGTTAGCCATTGAGGCGGGTGGACATTTCACCGGTCGCTACTTTGTTCTTTTAGGTCATTTATCGCCACTCGATGGTGTTGGGCCAGAAGAGCTAGGTTTAGCGTTACTCGAGCGCCACTTGGCTTCGGGTGATGTGGCCGAGTTGATTTTAGCGACCAATCCGACGGTAGAAGGCGAGGCAACAGCGCATTTTATTGCTGATATGGCCAGACGCCATAAGGTGATGATCAGTCGCATCGCCCACGGCGTGCCCGTTGGTGGCGAGCTTGAATATGTGGATAGCACGACGTTAGCCTTGTCATTCAATGGCCGTTTACCGCTTTAACAGAACACAGTGACTCAGTTTAGTTAGTGTAATGCGATTGATTATATTAGCTTAATTTAAATGCTGAACTGTTCGACTCGACTCAATTGTCGCGATATCCCTTAAACCCGCCAAGAACCTATCTTGAGCGGGTTTTTATTTGCCCAGTGTTTCAACCTAGATGTCGAGGCTGGGTTGTGGTGATAGGGCCGTGGAGATAGCGCTGTGCTTCAATCCTCATTTCAATTGATATCTACCCATATAAAAACTAGGTTTATCAATAGTTTTTTAAATTTCATACTTGTCTTATGCGAGCTTCATCCGTAAAGTCGGTTTGATAAGAAGCGGGCTAAGTTGCGATTTACCACAGTGTTCGTGCCTTTGTGCCTAAGCTAATTCGTGGATTTAGATCTGTGTGCTTAGCTCTGTGTACGTTGAACCGGACAGGTATTTTTTATTAGAAAACCATGGAGGGGACTCATTGGAAAAGATTACGATTAGGCATGCAGAGAAGCGTGACGCCGCAGCCATTCAAGCCGTATATGCCTGCCCAAATGCCTATACTGGTACCTTACAACTCCCTTGGCCATCGACCGATAAATGGGAGTCACGCCTTGCGGCAACATCGAATCATATTAGTCGCTATGTCGCAGAGATTGACGGTGAAATTGTCGGCGAGTTGGGTTTTGAGGTGTATGAGCAACCCCGTCGTAGGCATGTTGCCTCCTTTGGAATGGGGGTAAAAGACAGCTACCAAGGCCGCGGTGTTGGTAGCGCCTTGATTAACGTTATGCTTGAGCTTACCGATAAATGGATGAATATAAAACGAATTGAATTAACGGTTTATACCGACAATCATGCCGCCATTGGTCTATATAAAAAGTTTGGTTTTGTAATGGAAGGTGAGTCGAAGGATTTTGCCTTTAGAAATGGTGAGTTTGTCAGTGTGTATCATATGGCGCGGATAAAATAGCATGCTGGTCTTGGCACTATTTTAACGGTTGCTTAAGGCATTTACTTTAAGAATGGACTCTAAGCGCTCATTCCAAGTCCTAACTTTAAGTCATAACTATATGATCTGACGCTAAGTGCTCAATCTAAGAACTTACTTCAAGTGCTCACTTCACAAACCGAGGTCTGGGATAGCATTAAGCGCTCATTTTCAGAGCTCGCTTTAGGTGCTAAGTGTGTGTCTATCTCAACTTTTAAGGATAAAAAATGGGACTCATTTTATTGCCACTACTGATACTTTGGTTGGGTGTCGGTATTTATGCCATTCGTATCGGCTATCAAGTCTTGGCTGGGACATCTCAATTAAGCTATACACTCAGCGTTTGTGCGATCGCTATGGTGGCATTACTGCTTTATCTCTATTTTGGTTTCGCTCAATTTAAGGAAAATAAAGCGTTGTGGGCGTTCGAAATTCCGATGTTTTTTGCTGCGAATAAGCTCGCTTTTGGCGTCATGATCCTTGGTCTGTTGCTGCACTGGTTCGGTCAAGGTGTTCTCACTTCCGCTTATTTGAAACCTCTACCTTTCATCATGATTTTCACCGTTTCCTTTGGTGCTATGGCAGGAGTCATATTGTCCGACACCTTCATGGCGAAATTTGAAATCCAAAAAACGCATTGATGTCAGCTAATCAGGTTAAATTTTTAGTTCGAATGCTGTTGCTGAAGTGGATTTGAACTGACGATCTTCGATCGCTATTTATAGAGAGTTGAACCTGACGAGTTACCAGTGGTGCACTGATGATTTACAGAAAGTTTTATGAATTTCAGATACAAAAAAACCAGCTTAAGCTGGTTAAATTGGTTGCGGGAGCCGGATTTGAACCGACGACCTTCGGGTTATGAGCCCGACGAGCTACCATACTGCTCCATCCCGCGTCCGATTGTTGCTGTCAATAACTATTTTAATTCTGTCATTTAAGAATTGGTTGCGGGAGCCGGATTTGAACCGACGACCTTCGGGTTATGAGCCCGACGAGCTACCATACTGCTCCATCCCGCGTCCGATTGTTGCTGTTAATAACTGTTTTAATTCTGTCATCTAAGAATTGGTTGCGGGAGCCGGATTTGAACCGACGACCTTCGGGTTATGAGCCCGACGAGCTACCATACTGCTCCATCCCGCGTCCGATTTTTGCTGTTAATAACTGTTTTAATTCTGTCATCTAAGAATTGGTTGCGGGAGCCGGATTTGAACCGACGACCTTCGGGTTATGAGCCCGACGAGCTACCATACTGCTCCATCCCGCGTCCGATTGTTGCTATGAATAACTATTTTAATTCTGTCATTTAAGAATTGCTGCCGAAGCCGGATTTGAACCGCCGACCTTCGCCTGTTGTTTATAATGAGTTGAGCCCGATGAGCTGTTTCTCGTTATAAACACATATAGAAAGTGGTTGCGGGAGCCGGATTTGAACCGACGACCTTCGGGTTATGAGCCCGACGAGCTACCATGCTGCTCCATCCCGCGTCCGATATCTATCTGTTTTACTTTACTATTTTGCTTTAAATTGGTTGCGGGAGCAGGATTTGAACCTACGACCTTCGGGTTATGAGCCCGACGAGCTACCATGCTGCTCCATCCCGCGTCCGTCTTCAAAGCGGGGCAGACTATAACGGCAGTGCCCTTGCAATGCAAGGACGAAGATTGAAAAAGGTGGTGAACGCTTAAATATAAAGCGGGATGGGCGGCATTCATACGATTTACTTATAAGTTGGGGATTTTCCGTCGATTATCTTAGGCCAAGACAGTGACTAAATGGGGCTTTGGCTAATAACTGTTTATCTTTTATGTATCCGAGCAGGTATAATGTCGCTTTGATTTTGACTGCGTACTGATTATCCCATGCTTAATTTTTTTGCCGCCGCCCCTAAGGGCTTTGAATATAGCTTAGCCCAAGAGCTGACAGAATTTGGTGCGACTGAAGTAAAAGAGAGTGTTGCTGGTGTGTATTTCACGGCCTCCTTAGCTTTAGCGTATCGCATTACTTTATGGACACGCTTAGCCAGCCGCATTGTGTTGGTTATCTATAAAGGAAGCTGCGAGTCGGCAGAACAACTCTATAATGCAGCTTATTGTGTTGATTGGCCGGCACACTTTTCCAATAAAAGCACTTTTAGTATCGATTTCCATGGTACGGGTGGTTTTCTTAATAATACCCAGTTTGGCGCCTTGAAGATTAAGGATGCGATTGTCGATCGTTTCCGCGACGATGATATTGAGCGTCCGAATGTGTCTCGCGTTGATGCTGAGTTTAAAGTCGATGCGCATTTCCGTAATGGCGTGATCACGATTGCGATGAACTTCTCGGGTCCATCGCTTCATCAACGTGGCTATCGTTCGACCACAGGTGAAGCGCCATTGAAAGAAAACTTAGCCGCCAACATGCTCGTACGCAGTGGCTGGCAAGCGGCGCCTTCAACCTTGCTCGATCCTTTCTGTGGTAGCGGTACAGTGCTGATTGAAGCGGCGTTAATGGCTGCCGATATTGCCCCTGGTCTGCAACGTAGCCGTTTTGGTTTTGAACATTGGCGCCGCCATGATAAAGCCGTGTGGCAAGAAATCGTTGAAGAAGCGAAAGCGCGTGCCTCATTAGGCGTGAAACGTTGCGAGATTAAATTCTACGGTTCTGATATCGATTCGCGCTTAGTCGCGTTGGCGAAACGTAACGCCGAAAATGCCGGTGTACTGGAGTTAATCGAGTTTCAAGTTGCGGATGCTTTAACGATAGCGCCGCCTGCGGAAAGTGGCTATTTGATCACTAACCCACCTTATGGTGAGCGTTTAGGCAATGTGTCTGAGTTATTGCAGCTTTACTATCAGCTGGGCGACAAGTTTAAGAAAGAGTTTGGCGGCTGGAAAGTGGCCATGCTGTGTAGTGATATCGAACTGGTGTCATCGCTAAAGCTTAAAGCCGATAAACAGATGAAGATGTTTAACGGCGCACTTGAATGTGCCTTTAATATCTATACCTTACATGCCAACAGTACTCGCCGTGATACGCCAGTGCTGCCAGATGGCGTCGATATTGCCGATATCGCCCCAGCTTTTGCTAACCGCATTAAGAAGAATGCCAAGTTATTAGAGAAATGGGCGAAGAAAGAAGGCGTCGACAGCTATCGTATTTACGATGCCGACATTCCTGAATATAACGTCGCAGTCGATAAGTATTTAGATTACGTGATTATTCAAGAGTATATGGCGCCAGCGACCATACCTGAAGCCGTGACTAAGCGCCGTTTAAGCGATGTGTTATTAGCACTGCCGTCGGCTATTGGCATCAACCCTAACAAGATGATCATGAAGACGCGTGAGCGTCAAAAGGGTACGAGTCAATATCAAAAGCTGGATGAGCGTAAGTTAGAGCTTATCACTACCGAATATGGTGCTAAGTTCAAGTTGAACTTAACCGGTTATTTGGATACAGGTTTGTTCCTCGATCACAGATTGACACGTCGTTTAGTCGGTCAAAAATCTAAAGGCCGCCGCGTACTGAACTTGTTCTCTTACACAGGTTCTGCTTCTGTACACGCAGCGCTTGGCGGTGCTAAGTCGGTAACGACAGTTGATATGTCTAATACCTATATCGCTTGGGCGAAGGACAACTTTGCGCTCAATGGCCTGCAAGGTAAGCAGTATGAGTTTGTTCAATCTGACTGCATGCAGTGGATTAGGGATTGTAATGAACAGTACGATCTGATTTTTATCGATCCGCCGACCTTCTCAAACTCTAAGCGCATGGAAGATTCGTTTGATGTGCAACGGGATCATGTGAATTTACTGTCATCCTTAGTGAAACTGCTCAGCCCAACGGGCGAGCTAGTGTTCTCTAACAATAAACGTAAGTTTAAGATGGACATAGAGACGCTGACAAAGATGAACATTAATGTGACAAACATTGATGACGTGACTTTACCTATGGACTACAAACGTAATCCACATATCCATAACACCTGGCTTATCACCCATGCCTGAGTTGACTCAAGCAGAGGGGGATAACAAGTCTTATCTGCTATATCACACCGATGGTTGCCATCTGTGTGAACTGGCCGCGGCGTTACTGGACGCGGCCGACATTGGCTATCAGGCCATAGATATATGTGACGATGAATACCTCGCGCAGCGTTATGGCGTATCGATCCCTGTGATTAAAGCTTGGGATGATAGAGAATTACATTGGCCATTTAACGCAACGCAATTACAAGAGTTTACAGGAGCTTAGTTTGAGTCTGGTTCGTATCAATAGTGGCTCTTTAGCCTATGGTTACACTCCGTTGTTACAAAAAGCGGATTTTACTATTCAACGCGGCGAGCGCGTGTGTATTGTTGGCCGTAACGGTGCCGGCAAGTCGAGTTTATTAAAAGTGTTATCCGGCGATGTGCTGCTGGATGAAGGCGAGTTCAACATTGCCGGTAATGTGAGTGTTAGTCGTTTACAGCAAGATCCGCCAAAAGCTGAGCAAGGCACGGTATACGCGTATATCGCGGCAGGATTAAAGGAAGTGGGTGAGGCGCTTGAGCGTTATCATCAACTGTCCCACGATGTCGCCCATGCCGATCCAGAGCAAATGGATCGTATGTTAAATGAGATGCAAGGTCTGCAAGAAACCTTAGATCACTATAATGGTTGGCAGCTCGATTCGCGCATTCAACAAAACTGCGAGTTGTTAGGCCTCGATCCTGACAAATCCTTGAGCGAGTTATCCGGTGGTTGGCAGCGTAAAGTGGCGTTAGCCAGAGCACTGGTCAGCGAGCCAGATCTGTTGTTACTTGATGAGCCTACCAACCATTTAGACATAGACACGATTGAATGGCTTGAAAAGTTTTTACTTGATTATCAAGGTGCTATCGTCTTTATCAGTCACGATAGGGGCTTTATTGCCCGTATGGCGACGCGGATTGTCGATTTAGACCGTGGTGTTGTGACCTCATGGCCGGGCAACTATCAAATGTATCTTGATGGTAAGCAAGAATGGCTGCGCGTTGAAGCTGAGAAAAATGCCTTGTTTGACAAGCGTCTCGCCGATGAAGAAGTATGGATCCGTCAAGGCGTTAAAGCCAGACGTACCCGTAATGAAGGCAGAGTGCGCGCACTTAAAGCGCTACGTGATGAGCGCAGTGAACGTTTGAATCGTCAAGGCAACGCTAAGATGGCGGTATCGGATACCGAACGTTCTGGTAAGTTAGTATTTGATGTTCAAGATCTTAACTTCAATCTGCCCGATAAAAATCTGGTTAAGAACTTCAATACCACAGTGATCCGCGGTGACCGCATTGCGCTGATTGGCCCGAACGGCTGTGGTAAATCGACCTTGATCAAACTATTAATCGAGAAGCTGCAACCGCAATCGGGCGAAATTAAAGTCGGCACTAAGCTCGAAATTGCTTATTTCGACCAATATCGCGAAGCCTTAGATCCTGAGCAAACGGTTGAAGATAACGTTGGTGAAGGTAAAAAGACCATCACGATTAATGGTCAAGACCGCCACATATTAAGTTATTTGCAAGACTTCTTGTTCTCGCCTATGCGCGCCAGAACGCCAGTAAAAGCGCTGTCGGGTGGTGAAAAAAACCGTCTGTTACTGGCTAAGCTCTTAATTCGCCCTGCAAACTTAATCATACTCGACGAACCGACCAACGATCTTGATATTGAGACCCTAGAATTGTTAGAGTCGCTGCTAACTGAATATCAAGGCACACTTTTGTTGGTGAGCCATGATAGGGCATTTATCGATAATACCGTCACCAGTAGTTGGTGGTATGCGGGTAATGGCCATTGGAGCGAGTATGTTGGTGGTTATCAAGACGCAGTGAATCAGGGGGCAAAGTTTTATTCTGAGGAACCTAGTTCGCAAAAGGCGGTCGAAGCTCCTGCGGTTGAAACGAAAGCCGTTGAAGTTAAGGCTGCGGAACCTGCGAAAGCGGTAAAAAAACTGTCGTATAAGTTACAGCGTGAGTTAGAGTCGTTACCCACTGTGATGGAGCAATTAGAGGCAGATATTCTTGCATTGCAGACCACCATTGGACATTCAGACTTTTATAGTCAGGCGCAGGATAAAGTCAATCAGGTATTGAGCCAGTTGGCGGATAAAGAAAAGCAATTGGAAGTTTGCTTCGAGCGATGGGAAGAGCTTGAGTCACTGAAGTAAACCAATAATAAAAATGGGAATAGAATTAATGAAGTTACAGTTGGATAAAGCCCTTTCCTTGGTTGCCTTAGGTGTCCTTGGTGTATTAAACAGTGCCCATGCTGCACCTGTCTATGAAATCGTTAATATCGATAGTTATGAGCTGCAAGGTACGCTTAAAGATACTCGTAACGGCTATGCTCTAGGCGTGAATGCCAATGATGAGTTAGTCGGTATCTCAAAGGGTAAGAAAAAGCTCAGCAGTTCAGATGTTGAAGGCGGCGTCATTGATGTTGCTGATGGTATCGCACCGGAAGAAACTATTACGTATTCGATAGATAAAGCCATCATTGCTAATAACTTTGCCTTTGTTGCTAAGGAAAATGATGATACATCTAAGCCTTGGTTCCCCACTTTTGACAGCATTAATGGTACTACAGCACCAAGTGATACTACTGTGATTAATTCAGTTGATACCTTTTATTACGGTATTAACGATGCAGGTATTAAAGTGGGCAGCATGACTGCGCCTGAAAAGAAAACAGAGAATACATCTACTGCTGATAAAGCAGATGATTACTGGTATTACCGTGACTATGAGTTCCGCGGTGTCGCCAAAGCTGGCAGTACTGAAATACCGCTAGTACCTCCCTATACGCAATTTGTTAATGCTGATAAGACTAAAACCGTTGAGTTAGGCGGATGGTCAGCGGCAACAGCCATTAATAACAATAATTTAGTAGCGGGTTATGCCAGTATTGATATTAGTAAATATGGTAGCGATAGAGTTAATTATTGTTTAGGTACAGAGAATACTTTGCCGGTAGATGTGTGCGTACAACGTGAGCAATATCCGAATTCTACAGGTACACGTAATATTCAGTATCAAACTCGCGCCTATGTATGGCAAATCGATAATGATACGGCTACAGGAACGGCGTTGCCTTTAGGATTAACACCTAAAGCTGATAACACTTTAACCTTTACCGCTCAAGCGCTCGGCTTGAATGATAACGGTGTCGTTGCGGGTCGTTCACACGTTTATCGTAACAATGATACAGATAAGCTGCGTCAAGATGCGGCCTATTGGGCTAAAGATACCGAAGGTAACTACCAATACCACTGGATCCCTATGGGGGATTCGATTTCAAGCTCTATCGCCTATGATATCAACAACAGTGGAATTCTGGTCGGTAGTTATCGCAGTTATATCCAAGGGTATTTACGCGATAAATTTTTCGTCTTTGATACTAATACCCCAGATGTCGCTTATGTAACCCCGAATGATTTTGGCTCAACGACAACGGATCTTTCGAGTAAGCCAAAAGACATCAACAACAAAGGTCAAGTTGTTGGTTATATCGAGACAACATATGATAAAGAGAAGCCACGCCCTAAAGCGGGTTTTCTGTATGAAAAATCGACAGGTGAGTTTAATAACCTTAACAAGTTACTGACCTGTGAGTCTAAGGGTTATGAAAAAGCCAGTGATGGTAGCTGGGCACGTCATCAAGTCGAAGTGCGTGACGGTTCGGGTAAAACCTTCACGTATAATGCCGATATTATTGTGGTCGAAGGGACAAGTATTAACGAAGAGGGCACTATTGTAGGGACAGCATTCATTCGTAAGCCTTCCTTACAACTTGATAGTGCTGGCAATATTATTGTTGGCGAAAATGGTGAAGCGCTATTTGAACTCAATGGCAATGGTGATCCAGTGACTGCCTATATCCCGGGTATGGTCGTACTAAAACCCATCACTAATGGTGAGGCTTGCACCGTTGAGGATAATACCGATACGGGTAATTTTGAGCGTTCTGGTGCTGCAACCTTAGCTTGGTTATTTGCTTTACCATTAGTGTGGTTCCGTCGTCGAACTCGCTAAGTTTTAAGCTTCAATTCAGACTAAAAAAATCGAGGCAAAATGCCTCGATTTTTTTTCGCTAGGATCTCAATAGTTTAATAAATAGTCAGTATAATAGCCGATTTTTTGATTGATCTTGGCGTCAAAAAGCACTATTTCTATGAGTGAAGCTTTTGCTTCTATTTTATGTAGAACAGAGGACGCTTGCATGAAAAGACAAAAACGAGATCGTTTAGACAGAGCTTTTTCAAAAGGATTCCAAGCTGGTGTGGGTGGGCGCTCTAAGGAGCTCTGTCCTTATGCAAATCTTGATTCGCGATCGCAGTGGTTAGGCGGTTGGCGTGAAGGTGTGGATGGCCGAGTTAATGGGCTATTTAATAAATAATTGAGTTTTAACTCATTAATTAAATAGTCCAGAACAAGCAAAGTAATGCAGCATATTGCCCTCAGATGAGGGCATTTTTATATCTGCAGTACGTATAGCTTCAGTGTCTTGGCGTCAGACGGATTAGAATGTAGAGGTATCGCTAAAGACACCGACTTTTAGATCGGTTGCACTGTAGATTTGACGGCCATCCACTTCTAGGATTGCATCTGCAATACCCATCACCAGTTTACGGTGAATGGTACGCTTGATATTGAGCTTGTAAGTGACTTTCTTCGCGCCTGGTAATACTTGGCCGGTAAACTTCACTTCACCTACACCCAGTGCACGTCCTTTACCTTCAGCGCCTTCCCAGCCTAAATAGAAGCCCACGAGTTGCCACATGGCATCTAGGCCTAAACAGCCTGGCATTACGGGATCGGTAATGAAGTGGCAGTCAAAAAACCATAAGTCTGGATTAATATCGAGTTCAGCGACAATTTCACCTTTGCCAAACTCGCCGCCATTATCATTGATAGTGACGATTCTATCCATCATCAGCATGTTATCGACAGGCAGACGAGGTGAGTTTGGACCAAATAATTTCCCATGGCCACAGGCGATGAGTTCTTCTTTATTGAAACTGTTTGCTTTATTCATTGTTTTACTACTCCAGCAATAAGAGCCGCCAAGGTTAGCGAACACGTGTAAGCTAAACAACTCCGATCAGCTAATTAGCGGCGAAAAAATCCCAATTTTGCGAGTAATCTCGTGATTAGGCCGATTTCCTCCTCCCCATTTCCCGCGAGCTTGTCTAATCGTTCCTGCACGAGACCATATAATGAATCATGTGGGAAATCATTATCTTCATCGGCAACACCCGCTGGCATTTGCATTAATAGCTCAACCGCTTGGTCCATATGTTCAATGGCATAGATGTGAAACAGGCCTTTGCCTACAGCTGTAATCACTTTGGGATTGAGATTAAGCTGTAATACGTTTGACTTCGGCATAATAACGCCTTGTTCTCCCGTAAGTCCGCGGCGTTCACACAGATTAAAAAAGCCTTCAATCTTCTCGTTGATGCCGCCAATCGCTTGCACATTACCAAATTGATCCAATGCGCCGGTAATCGCCAGTGATTGAATAATGGGTTGTTCGGCAATCGCTGACATCAAACAACAGTACTCTGCGAGTGATGCACTATCGCCATCAATTTCTTGATAGGACTGTTCGAAAACGATATTGGCATTCAGGTGTAATGGCGCATCTCGTCCAAAGATACGGTACAAACAGGCTGAAAGGATCATCATGCCTTTGGCATGTATATTCCCGCCAAGTTCAGATTTTCTTTCAATATCGGCTACTTCACCATCACCGTAGTGAACAGATGCCGTGATACGCGCTGGTTCACCATAGCTATAATCGATAGCATCAATCACAGTTAAGCCATTAATCTGGCCAACCATAGCACCCGAAGTTGGCAGATTTATGAAATTGTCATCGAAGCTCTGGCCCGAATATTCTTCCGAACTGTTATGACGATAGTTGGCTTGGGTTAACGCGTGCTCAATACTGCTTGCATTGATGCTCGGTTTACCACGATAGGCTTTAGCTTGCATCATGAGCTGGGCGAACTCGAGCATAGATAAACTGAGGCGACGCTGATGTTCGGTTAACCGTGCACTATAGCGAAAGAGTGGCGCTAAGCTTGATTGTTCAAGCGTGACATCCACACTTTGGGCAACAGCTTGCAGCCATGCGACGTATTGTGACTCTTTATAACGGACCAAGTCGATTTCACTGGCAAGTTCCGCTAATAGGGTAAAGTGACGTTGAAATTGCCAATCTTCAGTTCTGACTTGGCTATAAATCATCCCGGCACCAACCAGGACTATCTTACAGTTCAATGGAATAGAACTTAAGTTATTGCTAATTTGATACTCTTTATGGGTGAGGATTTGCATCACTAACTCCCATAAACCTTCACGTTTCCACAGTGACTCGGCGCAAATAAACACATAATGGCATTGGGCTAGGGCACCAGCTTGATACTGACTCGTTGTTCCTGTTTGCGCCATACGGCCAATTAAATCTGCACGGCGAATATTGCCACTGAGGTAGCGATAGTGAGTTGTTTTCTCGGCAATACTTCCTTGATTTTCCTGCGGCTTATCGGACTGCCACTGAAATGTTACCGCCTTATCAATCGGACGTGTCGCCACTAAATACGCAGGGGACAAAGGTGCAAGGCTATCGATACAGGCTTTGATCATTAACTGGCGGTCAATGCTCGGGAAATCGGCCAGATACAAGTGTTGATCGACAATAGCTTGGTGGAGTTTAAATGCGTCCACAGTGCGCTCTTGCCCTAAGAGCAATGCGCTTAGATTGGCAGCCGTTTCGGAAAGGGTTGGCAGGCTAAATTCAGGTGCGAGTGAAGACGTGGGTATCAAGAGTGAATTCATATAAGCATTTACCGTGAAAAGTTACAGTGATTTTACCATACCAAGACGACAAGTCTCTCACTGTATAGGTGTTTTTACGTCTGTTTGCCCGATTATTCGTTGAAACTAGCGATGTATTTGCCGTAAAAAACATCGTGGTGAACATAAGTTGAGCATTTGGCTCAATAATTAAAAATTGAGGTTTACAAGCTAGCGGTATGCTTATATTATTTTCGGCGTTCGGAGGGGTGGCAGAGTGGTTTAATGCACCGGTCTTGAAAACCGGCGTGGGTTTATAGCCCACCCAGGGTTCAAATCCCTGCTCCTCCGCCATATTTAGTCAAAAGGCCGCTAAGCAATTAGCGGCCTTTTGCATTTATACAGTTTGAACCCTTGGGTTCCTGATTCGAGGCACGGCTCCTCCGCGATTTTCACGAGAAAGGCCATCAGCAATGATGGCCTTGTTTGTTTGTATAATTTGAACCAAGGTTACTCATTCTAAGCTCAGCTCCTCCGTCATATTTAGTCAAAATGCCGCTAAGCAATTAGCGGCATTTTGCATTTATACAGCTTGAACCCTTGGGTTCCTGATTTTAAGCGCAGCTCCTGCGCAATACTTACGAGAAAGGCCATCAGCAATGATGGCCTTTTTTGTTTGTATAATTTGAACCAAGGTTCCTCATTCTAAGCTCAGCTCCTCCCTCATATTTAGTCAAAATGCCGCTAAGCAATTAGCGGCATTTTGCATTTATACAGTTTGAACCCTTGGGTTCCTGATTTTAAGCGCAGCTCCTGCGCCATATTCACGAGAAAGGCCATCAGCAATGATGGCCTTTTTTGTTTGTATAATTTGAACCAAGGTTCCTCATTCTAAGCTCAGCTCCTCCCTCATATTTAGTCAAAATGCCGCTAAGCAATTAGCGGCATTTTGCATTTATACAGTTTGAACCCTTGGGTTCTTGATTTGAGGCACGGCTCCTCCGCGATATTCACGATAAAGGCTATCAGCAATGATGGCCTTTTGGGTTTGTATAATTTGAATTAAGGTTCCTCATTCTAAGTTCTGCTTCTGTGAAGCAGAGATGGTCTTTTATGTCCGATCTTCTTGTTTATGGTCTACACTCATCTCAGTGGCCAAGTTTATGGTTTTTATGGTCTTTAAAATTTGCACTAGGATGGTGCGACGTATGATTCTCGATTGTCTAGGATCATACGGCCGAGCAATTCTCCCATCTGGGTGACTTATTTTAAGTAGAGAAAGCTATGTTGTTACCAACACGTATTTCGCAGCGGCTCACTATGGGCAGCATAGTGCTGCTTTTACTGACCGGACTTGCCGTTTTTGGTGTGATGTCACTTAGGGGGCAACCTAGAGTAGTGGCGGCGAGTCAAGAGTTAATCGAGCAAACCGGTAGCAGTATCGTGAGGCAACTCGCGCTCAAGCTTGCAAGTATTGAGGGCATTACCTTAAGCCTTGCACACCTCGCAGAAGTGTTACCCCACGAGCAAGCTCTTTACCTTAATTCCTTACCCAATCTAATTGATAATAATGGCGATCTCACTATCGCTGGCGGCGGGATCTGGCCTGAGCCGGATAAATTTGTCGCTGGAAGCACCCGCCATAGTTTTTTCTGGGCCCGTGGTAGCGATAATTTGCTGGCTTATTCAGATGACTATAATGCGCAATCTGGTCCTGGCTATCACAATGATCCTTGGTATACCGGGGCACGCACAAGTTCTGTATCCCAGTGTTTATGGTCTGAAGCCTATCAGGATACCGTTACGAAAGTGGCGATGGTGACATGCAGTGTGCCATATCATCTGACGGGGACATTTGCCGGGGTCGCAACAATAGATTTGAAACTTGATGATTTAGCAAAATTTCTAACAGAACATGGCAATGTAACTGACGGCTATGCTTTTGCTTTAGATCAAGCGGGTAATATCTTACATTTTCCTGAAGCGAATAAGTCCGACACTATGCTGCGCTTCACGGAACTCGTCGGGCAGTTACCTTGGCTTGCCCCCGTTGAAGCTGCGCTCAAACAAACCTCAATTAATAACGTTATTTCAGTGAGTTTAGATAAGGATGGAAGACTCAATCAGGCGAGCGAGGTAAGCCTTTTTGTGATGCCTGATACCGGATGGGTGATTGGTCTTGTGACGCCAAAGACCCGAGTCACAGGGCTTGCCCGTGAGCTGACCTTTGATATTTTGTTGTTTTTATTGCCCTTGCTCGCCATTTTACTTTATTTGGCTTGGTTGTCGGGTAAAAAACTGTTGGCGCAACTTGAGGAAACCACAGATCAAATTGCTTCCCTTGGGAGCGGTAATTTGGGCGCCAATGTCGAGCTGCAAATTCAGCGGGATGATGAAGTTGGCGCTTTGCGTCGAGCTGTAAATACCTATGCGGGTACACTGAGGGCAATGCTCGATTTGATCACCCAAGAGGCGAAGAAAGTTCAGTTTGAGGCAACGCAATTAAGTGGTCTTAGCCATAGGTTAGCCCAACGTGCTGAACAACAGCGGCTTGAGAGTGCGCAACTCGCCGCGGCGATAACACAAATGTCTTCAAGCGCGATGGAAGTGGCAAATAACACTAATGATTGCGCTGCAACAGCGCAATCTTCTTTAATTGTGGTGCGAGAAGGGCAAACCCGAGTGGCATCCAGCAATGCTTCCATTGAGGTATTAGCGGGGGAAATCGCCAATGCGACCAAGGTGATATCCCAGTTGGCTCAAGATAGTCAGAAAGTGGGCGCCGTATTGGATGTGATCAAGGCGATTTCTGAGCAAACTAATCTGTTAGCGTTAAATGCGGCAATAGAAGCAGCAAGGGCGGGGGATCAGGGTCGTGGCTTTGCGGTTGTTGCCGATGAAGTACGAACTCTTGCGGGGCGAACTCAAGATTCCGCCAATGAAATCAGTACCATGATTAACGCTTTGCAATCGGCTTCGCGGCTTGCGGTACAAGCGATGCAAACAGGTGAGTCCCGCACTGTCCACGCAGTTGCTGAGGCTGAGGGAGCGGCCAGTTCTTTATCGAGTACTGTACAAAGTTTCGATGATATTTCCCAGCGAGCTCAGCAAATTGCTTTAGCCGCTCAGCAACAAAGCCAAGTGACTCAGGAGATCAATGAGTTGGCGGTGCGGATTAATAGTATTAGTGAAGATAACTCTCTTGATGCGACCGCGCTCGATGCGTTAAGCCTTGAGATGCAAAAATTATCTGACCGTTTAATCAATATCAATCGAGCTTAATCCTAATATCCTAATAAATAGTGGGTCACCTTGAAGTGGCGCTTCAACCGACAAGGGACTCAAAGATAAGTTAAAGAACGCGATATTTTTAAGCGGATTGGATGTAGATTGACCATATAGATTGTTTTTTTAAATTAAGGGTTTACAGCGGAGTAGGAGATAGCTATTATCTCGCTCGTTCGGAGGGGTGGCAGAGTGGTTTAATGCACCGGTCTTGAAAACCGGCGTGGGTTTATAGCCCACCTAGGGTTCAAATCCCTACTCCTCCGCCATATTTAGTCAAAAAAGCCGCTAATTTGTTAGCGGCTTTTTTGCATTTTGCAGTTTGAACTCCAGACTCCTCATTCTAAGCGTAACCCCTTCGCCATATTTCACGGAAAAGGCCATCAGCAATGATGGCCTTTTCCGTTTATGCAGTTGTCACCTTGGGCTTCTCGTCCCAACACTTCATTTTTAACGCTATTCAGCGACTCATAAATTATTTACCTATTTACATTTAAGTTAGTTGATCCAGAACTCATCAGCATGTCTTTTTGACGTGTGCTGACTGGATTTTATTTATCGCGGGTAACTATCCGTACTGAGAGTGCTTTGTTGTTGATTGACTTCAATCTGCTGCTTTATTTATAAGGCAGTGTGATTGAGCAAAATATATAAAGCTTGATGTGAGTCGTTTATCCATTCGAGTCAGTTGGCAAGTTGATTAAGCCCTTTACTGTTTAACTGCTTTTGACCTAAGTGAATATGAAATAGTCAATTAACACGATTAAGCATAAATTTAAGTTTACAGTGGCAGCAGAGATCGCTATTATCTCGCTCGTTCGGAGGGGTGGCAGAGTGGTTTAATGCACCGGTCTTGAAAACCGGCGTGGGTTTATAGCCCACCTAGGGTTCAAATCCCTACTCCTCCGCCATATTTAGTCAAAAACGCCGCTAATTTATTAGCGGCGTTTTTGCATTTGTGCAGTTTGAACCCTAGGTTCCTGATTCGAGGCACAACTCCTCCGCCATATTTCACGGAAAAGCCATCTGCATCGATGGCTTTTTTGCTTATATTGAAGAAATAACAACCGATTTGCTAAATACTTTACTATCGATTCAACAAGGGTTTTAGGCTGATAATGCTTGGGTTATTGCTTCGTTTTTAAACGCTTTTTATGAGTATGCTATTCTGGAATCCTTTCTTTAAATATCATCTAGTTAACAATGTTGAATTTATGCTTTGCGAAATGGGGTTGTTGGGCTAAATTAGCCTTATGAACTCGTTATCCGTCAGCTGTGTTGCTTTGTTTAACGCGCGGATCGAGCTGTAAATTGTAAAAGGTGGGTTAAGTTGATTTCGATATATTTGGTTGACGATCATGAGCTTGTGAGAACTGGGATCCGCCGCATCTTGGAAGATGAACGTGGGATCAAAGTGGTGGGCGAAGCCCCTGATGGTGAGACTGCGGTGCAGTGGGCTCGCCAAAACGAAGCTGATGTGATCTTAATGGACATGAATATGCCTGGGATGGGCGGACTGGAAGCCACTCGAAAAATTCTGCGTTATCAACCCCATGCTAAAATTATTGTGTTGACTGTGCACACGGAAGATCCATTCCCGAGCAAGGTCATGCAGGCTGGCGCTTCGGGTTATTTGACGAAAGGGGCGACGCCGCCGGAAGTATTGCAGGCGATACGTCAGGTTTCTCGCGGCCAGCGTTATTTATCCCCTGAAATTGCCCAACAGATGGCGCTGAGTCAGTTTAATCCCGCCGATGAAAACCCGTTTAAGTCTTTGTCTGAACGTGAGTTACAGATCATGTTGATGATCACCAACGGCGAGAAGGTGAACGATATTTCTGAGCAGCTGAACTTAAGCCCTAAAACCGTTAACAGCTACCGTTATCGCCTATTTGCTAAACTGGGGATCAGTGGTGATGTCGAGCTAACGCGGTTAGCTATTCGCTATAAAATGTTGGATGCTGGCCATTTTTAATGGAAAGTGGATTGCGTTGATCGATGGCTTGAGTCGAGTGAGTTCGTGGGTTAAATGTTGCTATGTTGTCTGTGTTAAGTCTGCAAAACTGTGGGTGTAAATGATGTCGAATGAATTTAACGCCCAAAGTTTTTTACGTACGGTTTCATCCTCCGCTGGGGTTTATCGCATGTATGACGTCAAGAATGACGTCATTTATGTGGGTAAAGCCAAAGATCTCAAAAAACGGCTTACCTCGTATTTTCGTAAAAACCTCGCTAATGTTAAGACCCAAGCCTTAGTCTCGCATATACACCATATTGATGTGACGCTGACCCACAGCGAAACCGATGCTCTGTTGCTTGAGAATGATTACATCAAGCAATACATGCCCAAATACAATGTTTTATTGCGTGATGACAAATCTTATCCTTACATACTGTTAAGCCAGCACGAACACCCAAGGCTTGCTTATCATCGTGGTCCGCAGCGGGAAAAAGGCCACTATTTTGGCCCTTATCCTAACGGCGGCGCCGTGCGTGAAAGCCTGCATTTAATGCAGAAGCTGTTTCCAATTCGTCAATGTGACGACCTTTACTACAAGTCTCGCTCACGCCCCTGTTTACAATATCAACTTTCCCGTTGTAGCGCGCCCTGTGTGGGTAAAGTCAGCAACGCTGATTACGACGAGCAAGTGAAACTCGCCAGCCTGTTTTTAAAGGGCAAAGATCAGCAAGTGATCAGCGCCTTGGTTGACAAAATGGAGCTTGCGGCTGAGCGACAAGCTTATGAGCAAGCTGCACGATTTCGCGATCAGATCATGGCGCTGCGTAAAGTCGCCGAACAACAGGAAGTATCGAATAATAAAGGCGATATGGATGTCATCGGTGTGCATTATTCGTCGGGCATCGCCTGTTTCCATTTGCTGTTTATCCGCGAGGGTAAAATTTTTGGTAGTCGCAGCTATTATCCTTCTGTGCCGGCCCAAACCGATATGGACGAAGTGCTGCGCTCTTTCATCCTGCAGTTTTATTTAAATGCGGATATTCAACGCACGATCCCAAAAGAAGTGGTGATTAGCCACAACTTTGAAGAATTACATGAACTCGAAGCGGCGGTTTCTGAGGCGCTAGATAAAAAGTTTTCGATTAAGACTAATGTGCGCGCCGACAGGGCAAGCTTCTTGCGGTTAGCGGTGACCAATGCGACGAATGCCGTAGTTACGCGCTTGTCCCATAAAAACACGGTCGAACAGCGTTTTGTGTTACTTGAGGAAATCCTTGAATTGAGTACGCCTATTCAACGGATGGAATGTTTCGATATCAGTCATACCATGGGGGAGAGCACGGTTGCCTCCTGTGTGGTGTTCAATCGGGAAGGGCCGCATAAAGGCGAATATCGTCGCTATAACATCGAGGGTATTACACCGGGCGATGATTACGCGGCAATGAAGCAAGCGGTGAGTCGACGTTTCGATAAGATTGAGGCGGGCGGTAAAATCCCTGACATTTTGTTTATCGATGGTGGACTTGGGCAGTTGCGTATCGCCCAGAAGATAGTGGATGAAAAGTTTGTCCATTTAGATAAAGCACCGCAGCTCATTGGGGTGGCGAAAGGCGAGGGCCGTAAACCTGGGCTCGAAACCTTAATCTTAGGGGATACAGAAACCAGCTTTTCCCTCGAAGGTGATTCGCCTGCGTTGCACCTTATTCAACATATTCGCGATGAGTCCCATCGATTCGCGATAGCTGGCCATCGTAATCGTCGCCTGAAAACCCGCAATACTTCCACATTGGAATCTATTCCAGGAATTGGCCCTAAACGCCGTAAAGCTTTGTTACAGCATTTAGGTGGGTTGCAAGAAGTGAAAGGGGCAAGTGTGGCGGAATTAGTCAAAGTACCAGGGATCAGCATAGAAATGGCACAAACCATTCATGATGCATTGCGAGGGTGATAAAATTAAGGCAAGATTGGCGCTGCTTTTGACTAACTGGTTTGATCATGCCGTTTAACTTACCTATAGCATTAACTCTTTTCAGGCTTTTTTTACTGCCCATCTTTGTGGTGCTGTTTTATTTACCCTACGACTGGACCCCTTTTGTTGCCGCTTTTACTTTTTGGCTCGCGGCGTTAACGGATGCATTAGATGGTTATGCTGCCCGTAAATTGAAGCAATTAACCCGTTTTGGTGCTTTCCTCGATCCAGTCGCTGACAAGTTGATGGTGATCACAGCCTTAGTGCTGTTAGTCGATCAATACGCCAATATCTGGCTGACGATGCCAGCACTGTTTATGATAGGCCGCGAGATTGTCATTTCAGCGTTGAGAGAATGGATGGCTGAAATTGGTAAACGTGGCACTGTCGCCGTGTCTTGGATTGGTAAATATAAGACTGCCGCGCAAATGGTGGCGATTATTGGCCTGATTTGGCAATACAATCCTTTAATGACCAATGCCGCGTTTGTGCTGTTATATATCGCTGCAGTATTAACTTTTTGGTCAATGATGAGTTACATTTTAGCCGCTTGGAAAGATCTGACTGCTGAATAGTGCAATAAAAAATCAAAGAGATTATTTAGTGTGCAAGCAGTAAGTTATCGATAAAACAGCGGTTGACACTGGGTGGTAAATCGGTAGAATGCCACCCCGTAGACAAGAGACGATGTGAAAACAAAATCTTAACGCTACTGAATATTGAAATGTGATATTCGCTCAGTTGATAAGGTGAAATACAATACCTTATTTACTTGAGTAAATAGTAAAGCAAAATGCGACATTAGCTCAGTTGGTAGAGCGATACCTTGCCAAGGTATAGGTCATCGGTTCGAACCCGATATGTCGCTCCAATATTCTTGAAGTCTGATTCTGGTTAATCCGAGTTAGCAACTATGGCGCGATGGCAGAATGGCTATGCTGCGGATTGCAAATCCGTCGATCTCGGTTCGACTCCGGGTCGCGCCTCCATAGATGAACGTATTAATGACATGATTCCCGTCGTTAATATAAAGAGTTTGCCCGAGTGGTGGAATCGGTAGACACAAGGGATTTAAAATCCCTCGCTGGTAACAGCGTGCCAGTTCAAGTCTGGCCTCGGGTACCATTATTTTTTATAATAATGGTAAAAATAAAATCCTAAGCTTCAATAGGTTTTTATTAAAGATTTGTTTTTTGTATTAAGCGTTAGCTACATAGAGTTAATAATATTTATGACATGATTCCCGTCATTGATATTCAGAGTTTGCCCGAGTGGTGGAATCGGTAGACACAAGGGATTTAAAATCCCTCGCTGGTAACAGCGTGCCAGTTCAAGTCTGGCCTCGGGTACCATTATTCTGTATGAATAGCATAAAGCCTCAACGAAAGTTGGGGCTTTTTTGCATCTGGATTTCCACATTTAGTCAGTGTTGTTCGCGAGAGATTTAAGGCCAAACTTGACTGACACGCTTGGCGTACCGTTTTCGATATAAGAAATAGTCATCAATGTGTTGGACTAGTCTCGCTAGCTTTAGTTAGCAGGACTTCATGCTGCGATGCTCGTCAGGGGAGTGCTGAAAACTGATAGCATCATGCAGCAGCTGTGCGTTTGAAGCTGATAGCATCAACTTGAAGCAAGCCAGTAGCTATGCTGATGTAACTCTTTGTGCAGAGAAGTCAGAGCGATAAGGCGTGAGATTATTTCGGCTGAAACGCAGGTCGTGAGTTTTTTGCTTTGGTTTAACCTATTTATGCTTGAGATAAACCTAGGAATAGAAAACCTATCAATAAAATCTATCAATAACATCTATCGATAAAATCCTAGGCATAAAAAAGCGCCAGTAAAGACTGACGCTTTTATTAACCCTATCTTTTTATTAACGCTATAAGGTCGGTTTATGCTCGCTAAGCAAGGGAACTAATTAAGCTCTATTGCCAATCGTCGCTATTCCAGCGGTATAACCAAGTCGCTGCTAGAGGTTTATCGTCTTTCTTCAACTGTAATCTCAGTTCGGCTACATTGGTGCTTTCTGGTTCGAAGCTGACAAATACCCGTGCACCATTGATGTCAGGGTGGGCAACAATCCGAGTAGACAGGATTTTGCCTTTGTTGATGCTGGCATCGATACTAATTTTATCAATATCTTGTGGCTTGATATTACTAAAGTCGACGAGTAACTCTTTACCCTTGCTGAGCACTTGCCCCTTCGAACTGCGGACCACTCGTGCCTTTGACGCGATTGAAGGGCTGTCGTTTGACGCCGTCATACGATAGGAATATTTATAGGGTTGATCTTTCTTCAGGCCGCCTTGTGGCTCCCAATAGGCGACTATGTTGTCGTTGGTTTCAGCACTCGATGGGATTTCAATCAACACCAGCTGGCCCTTGCCCCAATCATTGAGTGGCTCAATCCATGCGGAAGGGCGAAGTTGATAGTTTGCACTCAGATCTTGATAGTCTTCAAACTTGCGGTGGCGCTGGATCAGACCAAAACCTTTAATATCTTCATCGGCAAAGGCGCTGACTTGCAGTTTGTTGGGATTATTTAGGGGGCGCCATAGACGCTCGCCATTACCGCGATCGATTTGCAGACCGTCGGAGTTGTGTACTTCAGGGCGGTAATCGGGTTTATCCGAGTTATCTAATCCACCAAATAGGAACATAGAGGTTAGCGGTGCAAGGCCAACATGTTGAATATCTTTGCGTGGGAACAGGGTTACATCCACTTCGACACGTGAAGGTGCGCCAGGATAAATACCAAAACGATAGGCACCCGTGACACTTTGGCTGTCGAGCAGGGCATGCACCACAATCGCCGTTTGGTATTTGGATGGTCGTTCAACCCAAAAGCGCTTAAATAATGGATATTCTTCGCCTTTAGGCTGGGCGACATCTATCGCTAAACCGCGATTAGACAGGCCATAGGTTTGGCCTTTAGACAGTACGCGAAAGTAGCTCGCGCCTTGGAACATGATGAATTCATCTTTTACTTCATCGTCATTGATGGGGTAATGCAAACGCACGCCAGCATATTGACCCAATTGGGTGATGAGTTTTTCGATGGCGTCACTGGGCACATCGAACGAGGCCTCAGTGAGTTCAATCGGTATCGCTTTGCTGTTTTCGACCACATCGATGTCGACGAGGTTTTTATAGAGAAAACCCGGAGCAAAAAGCTGTACTGAAAATTTAGTGGGTGTACCGCCCCAAATCGCGGCATTTTCTTGATAATTGATTTTGCCATAGGTGGCAAAATCAAGATCGATTAGTTCTTGAGGCGCTTTCTTGGCTTCTTTAAATGGTTTTTGCGACAGTTGTTGCGCGAGTTCGACTACAGTATCGTGGGTAAAATTTTTAGATTTTTTTTCTGGGGCAGGCGCAGGTGCTCCGGTTGTCTCTGCCGCTGCGGCATTGACGTTATTCATGCCGACGACGTAGACGATGGCGGTCAAGATGAAAAAAGGTAGTTTTTTGAGTAATGCCGGATAACCGGTAGGGTAATTCATCGTATGATTCATTCGCAAAATGGAAACTCCTTACTAAAATGACGCTGATTCATAGGCAGATATGCAATATGTTTCAGTCTAGCTAAAGATGTTTGAACTATTTAATCCCTAATTATTAATAATTTGTCTGCGACAAAGCCCTAAGTTGTTGGATTCGAATAGCTGTGGCGAGCAGTAATTTTACCTGTGTAGCTGGATATTTGTAACATAAATTATGATTTGCGCTATTTAGGTGCTGCTCTGGATACTTTGCAGTGTTGTTTAGATATCAATAACAGTAATTGCGAATGTGCTCGGCGGTAGTAATAGTCAGTGGTAGTAACACCTAGTAATTGCTCAGTGGTAGTAATAGCTCAGTGGTAATAAAGAGTGTGGTGAAAACGCGCTTGGCTAAGCTAACTTAGCACTGATTCAATCGAGTGGCGTTGCTACAGAGCCGAGGCACCGTTAACGTTAGGATTTGAAGAAAACAGACAAGCGCATTAGGGCTCAAGCGATAGGACTAGATAAATAACTGAGGCTCACCGTTTTTCCTGTGAGCCTATTTAGATGCGCTATGCGGCTGCTAGCTTGAATATTAGGGCTTGAGTAAATTAGGCCTTGAGTAAGTGCGACAGATCGCTGCCCACAGGGATAGGGATTTCTTGCTGTTCTCCGCAGAACAAATACGCAGGTTGGTCACCTAAGAGTGAGAGTTTGTCTCCTTGACGCCACAGGGCTGAGCCTTCAACTATGCCGACCACTGGGGTTAATGGGTCGACCTTAGTGAATTCTAATAACCGCTGGGCACGGGTTTCACCGTTGTGGCCCGGTGCTTGGTAATTGGAATAATGCGGATTGAGCTGGAACGGCACTAAGTTTAATGCCTTGAACGATGGCGGCTCGATGATGGGCATATCATTCGTGGTGCGAATGCTCAGTCCCGATACGTTAGAACCCGCACTCCAGCCGATATAAGGTTTGCCAAGGGCAACTTGTTCACCAATTAGCGTAACCAGATCATAGCGATATAGTTGGTGCAACAAATGAAAGGTGTTACCGCCGCCGATTAAAATCCCGTCGGCATCTTTTATCGCTTGTTGAGGATCGGGATGCTGATGAATGCCACTGATATCGAGTTCAAGCTCACTTAATCCTGTCACTACAGATGCTAAATAATTGTCATAACTCATGCTGACGCCAGCATAGGGGATAAAAATCCATTTTTGCGCGTTGGTGGTAAGCGGTTTAATAAAAGGGATCGCGTGGGCAAGATAAGGTGTATCACCGACACGAGAGCTGCTCAGTAGTAGGGCATTGATTGTCATTTTGTATCCTGAAATCTCGGAGTGTGCAGGCATGTTAACAAAGATTAATCCCGATAAACATAGAGAAATAAAGCAGAATTGCGCTGTAGCGCCGATAGCCGCTAGATTTAAGTTTCGATTAATATAGTGACCCTAGACTCTCGAACCATGAAAGACAGTGCCTTTATACGAGAAAGATAACCTAATTTAAAAACTCTTTTCTTTTACCACTTGAATTTCGATGATTTGGACATATTATGTCTTTGAACAAAGTTAAATGGCACATTCTTGCCCTAAAGGAGCTGAAATGAAGCGTATATTTTTATTGATTGCGACTAACCTAGCTGTGTTGCTAGTAGCCTCAATTGTAATGTCTATTCTAGGCGTGAACACGTCTACTATGGGTGGACTGCTGGTGTTCGCTGCCATTTTTGGATTCGGTGGGGCCTTTATCAGCTTAGCCATTTCAAAATGGATGGCGAAAAAGACCATGGGTTGTGAAGTGATCACCACCCCACGTGACAGTACCGAACGTTGGTTAGTAGAGACGGTTGCCCGTCAAGCTAAACAAGCGGGGATTAAAATGCCAGAAGTGGCGATTTATCAATCACCCGACATGAACGCGTTTGCTACAGGCCCAAGTAAAGACAATTCTTTAGTGGCTGTGAGTACGGGTCTGTTATATGGCATGAGCCAAGATGAAATCGAAGGCGTATTGGCTCACGAAGTGAGCCACGTTGCCAACGGTGACATGGTGACCTTGACACTGATCCAAGGTGTGGTGAACACCTTCGTGATCTTCGCGGCCCGTGTGGTTGCAGGCATTATCAACAACTTTGTGTCGAGCAATGATGAAGAAGGCGAAGGTTTAGGCATGTTTGCTTACATGGCCGTGGTTTTCGTGCTGGATATGCTATTCGGTATCTTGGCTTCAATCATCGTCGCTTACTTCTCACGTATTCGTGAGTACAAAGCCGATGAAGGCGCGGCCCGTTTAGCGGGTAAAGGCAAGATGATTGCTGCGCTTGAGCGTTTACGCCAAGGTCCAGAAAGCACGGCAATGCCTGCACAAATGTCTGCCTTTGGTATTAACGGCAAACGTTCAATGGCGGAAATGATGATGAGTCATCCTCCATTAGAAAAACGTATTGCAGCGTTAAGAGCAAGCTAATAAAGAGTGAGTTAGGTTTAAGTTTTAAGACTCACTTGAGATTAGATCTATGACTCTCAATATCGGGCTCAAACTTTGGTTTGAGCCCGATTTTTTATGCCTACCATTTAACTCACATTTGATGAAGCAAAAGGCGCCGCTATGAGAATCATCACACCGCGTTAAACACCATCGCGGGTAAATCGCTGAAGATTCATGCGGGTTGTGCGTTCATTCTTGATGCAACAAATCATACCTGCAGTAAATTGTGTTGCGCGGTTGCCGCAAGGGCGCGATAGACCAGTGTCGTTTGCTTCGCCTTGATATTCCAATGCTGCCAAAATAGTGGCACGCGCATGCGTCGCTCTGGCGTGAGCTCAATCAGTATCCCTTGATCGATTAACGGCTTAGCTTGCAGATGACCGACGAGTCCATAACCTAAGCTTAAGTTAATCGCTTCTAAAAAACTTTCTGAAGAGGGGATTGTATGTTGCCACCATTGCCCTGGCGTCATATTGAAATATTGGGCGAGAAACTTCTCGTGCAGCTTATCTTTGGTGGAGAACACCACTGCTGGCGCCTTCGCTAACTGGGCTTGGCTAATGCCGTAAAATGGCTGAGTGTTGCTAAGTGACTGAGTGTCGCTCGGCTCACCAAAATAGCGCGCGGCAAATTCGGGCGTGGCCACACACAAATATTCCATCGTCCCTAAAAACTCACTGCTGCAACCCGCCATCGGCACTTCGGTTGTGGTGACGCAGCCGACCGCTTCACCATTTTTCAATAGATGATGGGTGTAAGACTCGTCATCGACAATTAATTCCAATAACCAAGCGTGGCGACTGAACATGCCAGCCAGCGCGGGTAAAAACCACGTGGCTAAGCTATCGGCATTCACAGCGATGCGCACTGTGGTCGGATGGTTGGGATCGTCGGCGTCCATCTCGGCTCTTAATTCACTCTCAAGTAATTGCACCTGCGAATAGTGGCGCAGTAGGCGTTTGCCTGTGGGTGTCGCGACCACAGGATTGGAGCGAATAAGTAATGACTGACCAACTTTTTCCTCAAGTTGCCGAATACGTTGCGATACTGCCGACTGGGTGATGTGCAGCACTTTGGCGGCGCGATCGAACCCGCCTTCCGAGACCACAACGGCGAGGGCTTTGAGATTGGCGTATTCCAGCATAGTCATCCTTAATCGATGTGTGTTTGATGGTTATTAATTTTACTTATGATACATAAAAAACATTAGTTATATTAATTTTGTTGTTTTGACTATGCTAGCGCCTTCTTCGAACATGAGAGGTGGTTATGCAAGCGGCATTTATACAAGGTATGGGAATTGGTGGCAGTTTGATTATTGCTGTAGGCGCGCAAAATGCCTTTGTGCTTAAGCAAGGTATCAAGCGCTCGTACCCGTTACCGATTGCCTTGCTTTGTTCTATCATTGATGCGCTGATGATCACTGCGGGTGTGGCGGGGCTAGGGCACATCATTGAATCTTTCCCGACCATTAAGCATGTGGCGAGTTTCGGTGGCGCCGCGTTTTTACTCTGGTATGGCGCGAATGCGCTCAAGGCATCATTTGTGGCCAAGGGCATTGAGATGGAGCAGGCTGATAGTGCCGATACCTTCAAAAAGGCCGTGTTGACCACGCTTGGGATCAGTCTGCTTAATCCGCATTTGTACCTCGACACTGTGGTGCTGCTCGGCAGTATTAGCACTCAATTTGATGATTTACATCGGCCTTGGTTTGGCGCGGGTGCTGTACTGGCATCGTTTATTTGGTTTTTTGGCTTAAGTTTTGGTGCGCGTTTGCTGGCGCCCATTTTTACTCGCCCAGCGGCATGGCGTTATCTTGACCGTTTTATTTGGTTAACCATGTGGAGTATTGCCGCCGCGATTATTTGGCCCTATGTGGCAGGATAAACCGACGTTGTGATGCCATAGAATACGGGCTAGCTGAATGCATTTGCGGAATTTTTGCTCGGTTAGACAGTATATTGTGATATGAAAGTGAAAATTTTTCATGAAAAAGGTCCTGATTTCAGGACCTTTTTGTTATCGATTGCCGATTATTTATTCAGCCTACCGACATCAACTGACGACGTTTACACTTTACTGCCGATTAAAGCAGCAGCTTGACATGTCTTATCAGTCGTCATATCAGCCATTAACCCGCGATTTGCGCGAGTACGACTTCATGGTGATCTTTGGTTTTAAACTTATCGAACACGTGGGCAATAGTGCCATCGGTATTGATAAGGAAGCTTAATCTGTGGATGCCATCATAGGTTTTACCCATGAATTTTTTCTCACCCCAGACCCCAAAAGCGTCGGCGACACTGTGGTCTTCATCGCTCAATAAGGTAAAGTTGAGCGCTTGTTTTTCAGCAAATTTGGCCAGCTTAGCCACAGGATCTGGGCTAATGCCAAATACCGTCACATTATGGCTATCGAGCGCGGCTTTGCTGTCACGTAGACCGCAGGCTTGCACTGTGCAACCCGGCGTCGCTGCTTTAGGGTAAAAGTACACTAAAACAGGACCTTGCTTGAGGCTGTCGGCCAGTGAAACTGATGTGCCATGTTGATCCTGCAGGGTAAATTGAGGCGCTTTTGCCCCAGCCGTTAAGGTATTCATCTATTATCCTCTGTCCTCTAAAATGGCTGTGCCTTCCATACGACGAATAGTGCAATCTAAGGTCATATCTTGGGCGAGTTGATAGATACTCTGTTCGAGCTTTTCTAGTTCAACTTTTTCAGGAATATTAATGGTCAGCGACACGTTTTGCGTCTGCTCACTGTCAGGTAATTCTTCGGAGAAAGAGCGCACTGCAGCCAGATCTAATGACCTGTCGGCAAGGAACTGGGTAATGCGTTTTATCGTGCCGCGCTGGTCTTTACCCGTGAAGCGAACTTCAAGGCGAGAAAGGTAATTTTGTGGTGTGTGTTTAGAGGTACGTTTCATCACTGTCATCAGTTCTAACTCGACGCAGAGACTGGGGAGCATGCTTTCAATTTTCGTTATTGATGCCCACGAGCCTGACAACATCATGATAAGGGTAAATTCGTTACCAAATAATGCCATACGGCTGTCGACGATATCGCAGTCACAGTCACTGGCAAGACGAGCTAGTTTACTTACGAGTCCAGGACGGTCGAGACCCATCGCTGTTACGACCAGGAAATTGGTCATGAATTTTCCTCACTTTTTCGATATCATAGAGCGAAAACTCAGGGTTGAAGCTGAGTTTTTGTGCGGGATGTAATGCTACCATAACTAATTCAATTTGAGAGCCCCGTTAATGCTTGTCATTAGTGGTTGGCATCAGTACCATAGCGAATCCTGAAATCTTGGGGAAAGTCAGATGATAAACGGAAGCATCGTAGCCTTAATCACGCCAATGAACAGTGATGGCTCAGTAGATTTTGCAAGTCTTGAAAGGTTAGTCGAATTCCATATTGACCAAGGCACAGATGCCATTGTGGCCGTTGGTACTACTGGCGAGTCAGCGACTCTGCCTATGTCTGAGCATGTAACGGTCGTTTCACAAACCGTTAAATTTGCTGCGGGCCGCGTTCCTGTCATTGGTGGTAATGGTGCCAATGCCACATCTGAAGCCGTTGAGCTCACCAAGTCCTTATCTAAGGTGGGTGTTGCCGCTATGCTTGGCGTAACGCCATATTATAATAAGCCAACTCCTAAGGGATTGATTGCGCATTATAAAGCAGTTGCTGCCAGCACAGATATTCCACAAATTCTTTATAATGTCCCTGGCCGTACTGCCGTTGATATGTTGCCAGAAACCGTTGCCGAGTTAGTCAGCGTGAGCAACATTATTGGCGTGAAAGAAGCGACCGGTGACTTATCCCGTGTAAAACGTCTGCGCGAACTGTGCGGCGACGATTTCCTTTTGTATAGCGGCGATGATGCCACTGCCAGAGAGTTCTTACTCTTAGGCGGCAATGGTGTCATTTCAGTGGCGAACAACATAGTGCCACAAGCCTTTAAAGCTATGTGTGATGCGGCGCTTGCCGGCAATGCTGAGCTTGCACTGAGCATAGACACACCGCTGCGCGGTTTATACAGCACACTCTTTTGTGAAGCCAATCCTATCCCAGTTAAATGGGCTGCCCATCGCATGGGTTTGATTGAATGTGGCCATATTCGTTTACCTTTGACTGAACTTTCTGAGCAATGTCATGGTCTGTTGATAGAAGCAATGACTCGTGCCCAGATAGAGGTTAAATAATTAATGTTAAAGAAAGTCACCCCACTGATCTTAGTTGCTGCCGTTGCAGCCTGTAGTTCGCCACTCGATCGCCGTCAAGCGAATGGTACTGAAGACTATGTTCAGGCTGAGCAAGCGCCTTTGCTTAAGATCCCTGCCGGATTAAAAACACCGCCCTATAATAAAGAATTCGATGTGCCAGCATTGGGCCCTAAAGCCAATGCTACTGTCTACGGTAAAAATTTGGATATCCGCCCGCCACTGCAAGTACTGCCTATGGCTGAAGGTACTCACGTGGAAGAGGGCAGCGACAACATTAAAATCGTGGTCGAATCTATCGACAATACAGTGGACTTGAAACAAGAAATCTTTAGCAACTTAGATGGTTTCTTGGCCCAAAAAGGTATCGCTGTTCGTAGCCGTGATTTTGATAAAGGCAACATAGAAACCGATTGGATCGAAAGTCGCGAAGTAATCGAATCAAACATGTGGGGTTCAGATAAAGTTTATCTGCTTCGCCAACGTTACCGTTTCGATGTGGAAACACGTCCACATGGCCGCACTGCCAATATCGTTATTCACTTAGTTGAACACGAAGAGTTTTACGACGATAAAGCACAAAACGTGTTACTAAGCGGCGAAGATAAGCAAAGATACACGATTGATATGCTGAACAGTGCGATTGCCTACATCAGCGTTAAACGTGACCAATCTATTCAAGCGAATCGTTTGAAGCAAACCTTAGGTATCAATGTCGATTTAGTCACGCCAGAAGAAGGCAAAGCCTACTGGTCTGCTAAAGCCCCGTACAAACAAGTGTGGGATCGTCTGCGTATCGTGCTGCCAGAAATGGGCTTCGAAATTGCCGATATGGATAGCGCGAAAGGATTGTACTTTATCAAGTTTGACGATAACTCAGGTTTCTGGAGTTCATTGTGGGGCGAAGATAAGTTAGCGCTCAAAGAAGGCAGCTACCGTTTACTGCTCGAAGATGGCGATACGCCTGAAGAGACTAAGATATTCCTCCGCGATGCTGAAGATCAGCCATTGAGCGATGAAGTCGTTACCAATGTGTATCAGTCACTGTCAAACCTGATGAAAGAAGAACGCAAACTGCGTTAATTTCAACGGTTGATGAGAGAAGGGCGAATTATCGCCCTTTTTTATTGGCTGCGATTTATGGATCGGGGGGGATGATTATCTAAGCAAACGGTGTTTTAGGCTTTAATTGTCTAGATATCAATATTTTTTGAATGGTTTTAGCAATAGGTTCCGCTGGATTTATCATTTTTAGAGATAATCACTAATCAACCTCGTTATCGTACTGCATTCTGGTCATTCTGCCATGTATATCGCCAAAGACACTTAATCACACATATTTTGCGCTATTGGCGTAATTTGTAAGAAAAAGTAAAACGTATTGATGCGATGATGTGAGTGAGTAAACTAGCCGTCATTAATGCGAGTCATCCCTTGGAAGCCCGATGAAAAAAATTATTCTAATAATCGCCCTATTGGCCGCGGCATGGTTTGGATATCAAGCCATGCAACCGCAAGAGATTGCCACCGCGCAAATGAAACTCATGCCTAACGTAGTGATCGCCACTGCTGCCATGGCACCTATTCGCGATGAAGTGGAAGCCATCGGCACCAATAAAGCCGCAGAATCTGTGACCATAACCCCTAAAGTCACCGACATGGTGATAGCACTTAAGTTTGATGATGGCGACATAGTTAAGAAGGGGGACTTGTTAGTCCAACTGCAAAATGCGGAACAGATTGCTAAGGTAAAAGCCGCGCAAGTTAAAGTCAGTGATAATCAACGTGAATTCAACCGTATCAGTTCGTTAGTCACCAGCCGCACTGTGGCAGAGTTAGAACGCGACAGATTACAAACCCTTATCGATACCACCCGCGCAGAGCTTGAGCAGGCGCAAGCATCACTCAATGATCGCAGTATTCTGGCGCCTTTTAATGGCCGTTTAGGTTTACGCCAAATCAGTGTCGGCAGCCTAGTATCGCCCGGCACTGCGATCACTACCTTGGATGATATCTCTAAGATTAAACTCGATTTTTCAGTGCCTGAGCGTTTTATTCAAGATTTAGCCCCAGGTAAGAAAGTTGAAGCCAAAGCTGTGGCCTTTCCTGATTTTACCTTCAAAGGCGTGGTGACTTCGATTGATAGCCGCGTAAACCCAACGACACGCACTGTGATTGTCCGCGCCGAAATCCCCAATCCTGAGCTGCGTTTATTACCGGGGATGTTGATGAAGGTCAAACTCATCAAACGTAGCCGCGAAGCCTTGATGTTGCCAGAATCTGCCATTATCCCAATCCAAAATGATCACTTTGTTTACAGCGTTAATGCCGACAATGTGATTGAGCGTAAACAAGTCACTATTGGGATTCGTACCCGTGGTTGGGTGGAAATTTTAGACGGTTTAGCCTTGGGTGAAAACGTGGTGATCCGTGGCTTATTGAAAGTCCATCCTGGGGATAAAGTGCAAACGGAGTTCGCTGAAAAGTTTAGTTATCTTGCGGATACGAGCGCGGAGCCAAGTGTATGATCCTGACTGATCTCTCAGTAAAACGTCCCGTATTTGCCTCAGTGATCAGCTTGCTGCTAGTCGCTTTCGGGCTTGTCTCCTTTGATAAATTGCCCCTGCGTGAATACCCAAACATAGATCCGCCTGTGGTGTCTATCGACACTAACTACCGCGGCGCCAGTGCCGCTGTGGTGGAAAGCCGCATTACCCAATTGATTGAAGACAGGATTAGCGGCGTCGAAGGCATTCGGCACGTGAGCTCATCGAGCAGTGATGGCCGTTCATCCGTCACCTTAGAGTTTGATATTAGCCGTAATATTGAAGATGCGGCTAACGATGTGCGCGACCGTATTTCTGGCTTACTCGACAATTTACCCGAGGAAGCTGATCCCCCAGAAGTGCAAAAAGCCAATGGCGGCGATGAAGTGATCATGTGGCTCAATTTGGTGTCGGATCAAATGACCACCCTCGAATTGACCGATTACACCAACCGTTATTTAGCCGACCGTTTTTCAGTGGTCGATGGTGTGGCGCGGATGCGTATCGGCGGCGGCAAAGTGTATGCGATGCGGATATGGCTCGACAGACAAGCCTTGGCATCGCGCAGCTTGACGGTTGCTGATGTAGAGGCTGCGCTTAGAGCCGAGAACGTCGAGTTACCCGCAGGTTCGATTGAATCTAAGGAGCGGCACTTTACGGTGAGGCTCGAGCGGGGTTATCGCACCGCCGAAGATTTCGCAAATCTAGTGATCACCCAAGGGGAAGACGGTTACTTAGTTAAACTGGGGGATGTCGCGCGGGTGGAAATCGGCTCTGAAGAAGAGCGGATTATGTTCCGTGGCAACAAAGAGGCGATGATAGGTTTAGGCGTGTCTAAGCAGTCAACCGCCAATACCTTGGAAGTGGCGCGTGCGGTGAATGCGCTGGTTGATAAAATTAACCCAACCTTGCCAGCGGGCATGTCCATTAAGCGCAGCTACGATAGCTCAGTGTTTATCGAAGCCTCGATTAAAGAAGTGTACCAAACCCTGTTCACTGCGATGGTCTTAGTGATTATCGTAATTTATCTGTTCCTTGGCAGTGTGCGCGCCATGTTGATCCCTGCTATCACTGTGCCTGTGTCCTTGCTTGGCACCTTTATTGTGCTGTATGCGCTTGGCTATACCATCAACCTTTTGACCTTGTTGGCGATGATCCTCGCCATCGGCATGGTGGTGGACGATGCGATTGTGATGCTGGAAAACATTCACCGCCGTATTGAAGAAGGAGATTCGCCCTTAAAAGCGGCCTTCCTCGGTGCACGTGAAGTGGCCTTTGCGGTCATCGCCACCACCTTAGTCTTGGTCGCCGTGTTTATGCCAATCACTTTCCTTGAAGGCGACTTAGGTAAACTATTCAAAGAGTTTGCTGTGACCATGAGTGCGGCAGTGCTGTTCTCTAGCCTAGTCGCTTTAACGCTCACACCTATGATGTGTTCCAAGTTGCTCAAGCCTAGCTCGCAGGATTCTTGGTTGGTGCGTAAGGTTGACGGCATCATGACCAAAGTGTCAAACCGTTATCAATTATCGTTAAAGTCTGCCATGGCTCACCCGTTATTGATGTCGGTTTTGGTGTTGATCGCGTTAGGCTCTAGCGCCTATTTGGTCCAAAAAGTGCCGCAGGAATTTGCGCCGCAGGAAGACCGAGGCTCGTTATTCTTGATGGTCAACGGACCGCAAGGCGCGAGTTACGAATACATAGAATCCTACATGAATGAAGTGGAAAACCGCTTGATGCCGCTGGTTGACACGGGTGATATTAAGCGTCTGCTCATTCGTGCCCCACGTGGTTTTGGCCGCGCTGCGGATTTCTCTAATGGTATGGCCATCGTCGTGTTGGAAGATTGGGGCAAACGTCGCCCCGTTAAAGAAGTGATTGCAGACATTAACAAACGGCTTGCCGATCTTGCTGGGGTGCAAGCGTTTCCTGTAATGCGCCAAGCCTTTGGCCGCGGCGTGGGTAAACCCGTGCAGTTTGTGATTGGCGGCCCTAGCTACGAAGAACTGGCCCGCTGGCGCGATATTATGATGCAAAAGGCGGCACAGAATCCTAAATTGCTCGGTTTAGATCACGACTATAAAGAGACTAAGCCGCAGCTTCGCGTCGTCATCGACAGAGATAGAGCGGCGAGCCTTGGGGTATCGATTTCAAATATCGGTCGTACGTTGGAATCCATGCTGGGCTCACGCTTAGTCACGACCTTTATGCGTGACGGTGAAGAATACGATGTGATCATTGAAGGCGAGCGCGGTAATCAAAATACCGCAGCGGATCTGCAAAACATCTATGTGCGTTCCGAGCGGACTCAAGAACTTATCCCGCTGTCGAACTTAGTGACGGTGGAAGAGTTTGCCGATGCCAGTTCGCTTAACCGTTACAACCGTATGCGCGCTATCACCATAGAAGCCAGTTTAGAAGATGGTTATAGCCTAGGTGAAGCCCTTGATTATATGAATCAATTGGCGCGTGCTTATTTACCAGCAGAAGCGGTCATCAGCTACAAGGGCCAATCCCTCGATTATCAAGAGTCGGGTAGTTCTATGTACTTCGTGTTCTTGCTCGCGCTGGGGATTGTATTCCTCGTGCTCGCGGCGCAGTTCGAGAGTTACATTCACCCTATGGTGATCATGCTGACTGTACCGCTGGCGACCGTGGGCGCGTTAATTGGTTTGTGGCTCACGGGGCAGAGTCTTAATATTTACAGCCAGATAGGTATTATTATGCTCGTCGGATTGGCGGCGAAAAACGGTATCTTGATTGTTGAGTTTGCAAACCAATTGCGGGATAAAGGCGTTGATTTTGACAAGGCCATTATTCAAGCGTCTGCGCAGCGTTTACGACCTATTCTCATGACAGGCATCACTACCGCCGCTGGCGCCGTGCCTTTGGTTATGGCCGCCGGTGCGGGCGCTGAAACCCGTTTCGTGATTGGTGTAGTGGTGTTGTCGGGGATTTTATTGGCAACCCTATTCACTATCTTCGTGATCCCCGCCGCCTACGGACTGTTCGCCCGTAACAGCGGATCGCCCGAAGCCATAGCCCAACAGTTAGAAAAAGAATTAGCCCAAGACTAACGCCTCACTTAGGCTGATGTTGAAAGTACACTAAAGTCCACATATAGGCGCTTGGTATTCATCAAGCGCCTTATTTTTCGCCATTCGAACCTCGTTTTAGCCCTTGCCCTTGAAAAGCAAATTTGGAGCCCCATTTAAGTAAACACTAAGCGTTACTTTTACCAAATTACGTAACAAATAAAGGAAAATTTCATGTCACAACAAGAAACTCATGGTTTTCAAACAGAAGTCAAACAGCTGTTGCATTTGATGATCCATTCTTTGTATTCCAACAAAGAAATTTTCTTGCGTGAACTGGTCTCCAACGCTGCGGATGCAGCGGACAAGCTGCGTTATCTGGCGTTGACCAATGACGCTCTGTATGAAGGCGACGGTGAACTGCGAGTCCGTATCAGTGCTGATAAAGAAAAAGGCACTGTGACCATCGAAGACAACGGCGTGGGTATGACCCGCGACGGCGTGATTGAGCATTTAGGCACAATTGCTAAGTCGGGCACCGCTGATTTCTTTAAGAATCTATCGGGCGAATCTTCAAAGGATTCACAGTTAATCGGCCAGTTCGGTGTCGGTTTCTATTCAGCCTTTATCGTGGCCAAGAAAGTCACGGTTCGCACTCGCGCTGCCGGTCATAAGGCCGATGAAGCCGTATTGTGGGAATCAGAAGGCGAGGGTAACTTCACCGTTGATACCATCACTAAGGCGAGCCGTGGTACTGAAATCACCCTGCACCTGCGTGATGAAGAAAAAGAATTTGCCGATGATTGGCGCCTACGTTCAATCATTACTAAGTACTCAGATCATATCTCTGTGCCAGTCGAAATGTGGCAAGAAGGTACGCCAGAAAGTGATGGTGCTGATGGCGAAAAAATTTCAGCGACCGAAGGTCAATGGAAAGTCATGAACAAAGCGACTGCTTTGTGGATGCGCAGCAAAGCTGACATCAGTGACGAAGAGTATCAAGAATTTTACAAACACATTTCCCACGATTATACCGACGCACTACTGTGGAGTCATAATCGGGTAGAAGGTAAGCAAGAATACACTAACCTATTGTATATTCCTGCAAAAGCACCTTGGGATATGTGGAACCGCGACCGTAAGCACGGCCTGAAACTGTTTGTGCAACGTGTGTTCATCATGGATGACGCTGAGCAATTTATGCCATCTTATCTGCGCTTCGTGCAGGGCTTGATTGACTCAAACGATTTGCCGCTGAACGTATCCCGCGAAATTCTGCAGGATAACCACGTGACCAAAGCGATGCGTACTGGTATCACCAAACGTGTGCTTGGCATGCTGGAAAAACTGGCAAAAGACGATGCAGAAAAATATCAACAGTTCTGGGCTGAATTTGGCCAAGTGTTGAAAGAAGGGCCAGCGGAAGATTTCGCCAACCGTGAACGTATCGCAGGCTTATTACGTTTTGCCTCGACCCATACGGGTAGTGCTGCGCCGACTGTGTCACTCGATGACTACATCAGCCGCATGAAAGAAGGCCAAACTAAGATTTATTACATTGTTGCCGACAGCCATGAAGCCGCCGCTAACAGCCCACATTTAGAGTTGTTACGTAAGAAAGACATCGAAGTCTTACTGATGTCAGAGCGTATCGACGAGTGGCTAATCAACCACTTAACTGAGTACAAAGAGAAACAACTGCACTCAGTGACCCGCGGTGATTTAGAACTTGGCGAGCTGGAAGATGCAGCTGAAAAAGAAGCGCAAGAAAAGCTTGAGCAAGAATCGGTAGCTTTAGTTGAACGCATTAAAGCGGCATTAGGCTCGACTGTTGCGGATGTGAAAGTCACGTCACGCTTAACCGACACCCCAGCCTGTGTCGTGGCGGGTGAAGGCGAAATGTCGACTCAGATGATCAAGCTGATGCAAGCTGCCGGTCAACCAGTGCCAGAAGTGAAGCCGACATTTGAGATCAACCCAGCGCACCCATTAGTGTCGCGTTTAAATGATCTTCAAGATGAAGCAGCCTTCGCGGATTGGTCGAATCTGCTGCTGCAACAGGCGCAATTGTCTGAAAAAGGTAGCCTTGCGGATCCATCGGCCTTTATCAAGCTGATGAACCAAATGTTACTGGCTAACATGAAGTAAATGACTATCGGGGCCTTTCTTTGAACGGCCCCGATATTGTTTCTAGTGCAGGAAGAGTGGTTTGTGCCTAGAGCACTCCACTTCCGTGTTGCATCAATTCAAAAGGTGGTCGACATTCTGACATTGATGCGCCTTGAATTGAAGCACCCTAGGCGCTCTGAAACTCGACTCTTCAGGTTGCTTGGGTATACAAGCTGTTAAGACAACGATTTTAAAATAGCGCGTTGAAACTGAGTGCTAACACTTAGTTTTAAAAGCATAAGGCCTCCTATGTTTGAGGCCTTAAACGTTAAGGGAATACTATGGACAATATCCTCAGCCTGACTAAAGACAATATTCAGCAAGTCGTTGACGCCTCGATGCAGCAGATCGTGGTGTTAGCATTTTGGGCACAGCCGCAGGAACAAAGTGTGGCTATGCTGCACACCTTAGAGCAAATTGCCGAGCAAAATGCGGGTCGATTCGTGCTCGCTAAAGTTGACTGTGAAGCAGAATTAGAAATTGCCAATTACTTTCGCATTCAAAGTCTACCGACCACGTTAGTATTGGATAAAGGTCAGCCTGTCGATGGTTTTGCTGGCCTGCAAGATGCGGCGCAAGTCACAGCCATGCTGGATAAACATTTACCGCCAATGTGGCAGTTACAGTTGGCACAGGCCAAAGCATTACTCGCACTTAGTCAAGTGAGCGCAGAGGATCTTGCCACTGCTGCCGTGTTGCTTAAAGACGCGCATGCAGGCTCAAATCAAGCGGGTGAGGTGAGTTTAGTGCTCGCCGATGTGTATCTGATGCAGGGCGAATTAGTGTTAGCGCAAGCCATGCTTGAGAAAGTCGGGCTTGCCGACCAAGATGGTTACTACCAGAGTTTAAAAGCCAAGCTCGCACTTGCCCTTGATGCGGCGGATACCCCTGAAATTCGCGATTTACAGCAAAAGTTTGAGCAAAATCCAACAGATTTAGTGTTATTACTCGAACTGAGTAAGGCATTGCATGCCGCCCACCGCGATGATGAAGCATTAGATCTGTTATTCGGTGTGCTCAGTAAAGATTTAGGTGCTGAAAATGGCACAGTAAAACAAGTATTTATGGAAGTATTAACGGCACTTGGCCAAGGTAATCCCATAGCCAATCAATACCGCCGTAAACTCTATACCTTGCTCTATTAATGATAAAAATGCCTAAGGAACCGCAGTTTATTTGCGGTTTCTGAGGCTAAAGTCGAAGCTAAAAGCCTTCTCAATGGCGGCCAGATGTGCGAAGATCGCCGCCCTAAGAAGAATATCAATGCGAAAAGAGGACTCTTGAGATGCGCATTATCCTATTGGGCGCCCCAGGTGCCGGTAAAGGTACCCAGGCCCAGTTCATTATGGAACAGTATGGTATCCCACAAATTTCCACTGGTGATATGTTACGTGCTGCGGTAAAAGCTGGCACTCCACTGGGTTTGGAAGCGAAGAAAGTGATGGATGCTGGTCAACTGGTTTCTGATGATCTGATCATCGGTCTGGTTAAAGAGCGTATCGCACAGGAAGACTGTGTTAAAGGTTTCTTGTTAGACGGTTTCCCACGTACTATTCCACAAGCGGATGCGATGGCGGCAAACGGTATTAGCATTGATCACGTGATTGAAATCGATGTGCCAGACGAAGAAATCGTTAAGCGCATGAGTGGTCGCCGTGTTCACCCAGGTTCTGGCCGTGTTTACCATGTGGTTTTCAATCCACCTAAAGTGGAAGGTAAAGACGACGTGACGGGCGAAGATTTAGCTATTCGTCCAGATGACGAAGAAAGCACAGTGCGTAAACGTCTTGCGATTTACCACGAGCAAACTAAGCCGCTGGTTGAATACTACGGTAAAGTGGCTGCAGCTGGTCAAACTCAATACAACAAGTTTGACGGTACTCAATCGGTTGCGGCCGTGAGTGAGCAGCTTGCCAGCGTGTTGAAATAACCGAAAAAACTTAATTTACGAGAACGAGTTCTCATATTAGAAAAAAGCCTGCCGATGCAGGCTTTTTTTATGGGCATCTGAATGTTAGCCTCCAAGTGAACTTCATTAACCATGAGCCTAACGTTGAATCCTTCCCCTGCTTTTGGTGTGTTATTGGTTAACCTCGGCACGCCTGATGAACCTAGCCCTAAGGCCGTAAAACGATTTTTAAGGCAGTTTTTAAGTGATCCCCGTGTCGTCGATTTATCACCGTGGATTTGGCAACCGCTGCTGAACGGCATTATCCTCAACACCCGTCCGACTAAAGTCGCGAAACTCTACCAAAGCGTGTGGACGCCGGAAGGCTCACCCTTGATGGTGATAAGTGCACGCCAAGCACAAAAGCTGGCGGTGGACTTAAGCGCCACGTTTAACCAGACCATCCCGGTAGAACTGGGCATGAGTTACGGCAATCCCTCCATCGATGCGGGATTTGAACGCCTGAAAGACCAAGGGGCTGAGCGCATTGTTGTGCTGCCTTTGTATCCCCAGTATTCCTGCTCGACGGTGGCAAGTGTGTTCGATGCCGTTGCCAGTTATCTTAAAACCGTGCGTGACATACCTCAGGTTCGCTTTAATAAAGACTATTTTGATCATGATGCTTATATAGCGGCGCTAGCGCATTCAGTGACGCGTCACTGGAAAACCCATGGGCAGGCCGACAAGTTGCTATTGTCATTTCACGGTATTCCCCTGCGTTATGTGAAAGAGGGCGATCCATACCGTGAGCAGTGTTTTGTCACGGCGAAACTGTTAGCGCAAAAACTTGAGTTGAGCGAGTCGCAGTGGCAGGTGTGTTTCCAATCGCGCTTTGGCCGCGAAGAATGGCTCACGCCCTACGCTGATAAATTATTGGCCGAGTTACCTGCGCAAGGGATCAAAAGTGTCGATGTGATTTGCCCTGCGTTTGCGACCGATTGCCTCGAAACCTTAGAAGAAATCTCCATTGGTGCTAAGGAAACCTTTTTACATGCGGGTGGCAGCGACTATCGGTTTATCCCTTGTTTGAACGACGATGAGTTACACATTGAATTATTACGGCAATTAATCCAAGAACAAGCGGTATCTTGGGCCCATACCCAAGCCACCTGAAGAGTCGAGTTTCAGAGCGCCTAGGGTGATTCAATTCAAGGCGCATCAATGACAGAATGTCGACCACCTTTTGAATTGATGCAACACGGAAGTGAAGTGCCCTATGCGCTCCGTCCCGGCGGCTGATGTTAAACACGAGGTAACGCACTTTATACTGTGTTGACTATTTTTAACTTAGCCCACTAGGTCTGCAAATAGCCGCAATCGCCATGGATGGCGTGAATGCCATTTATGCAGGAGCAATAAATGGCCTTGTCTGAACCATTCCATTAAATTCCCGCTGAATCCTACATCTTCAGGTTGTTTGGGTATTGGAGCACTGGCTTCGAACTGATTTTGTGATAGAATCTGCGCCCTTCCGGCTAAGGGGTGGTTTTTTTGTCTCGCTAGCCTAGACTCAATATTTTTAGGATGCTGCTTGGCTTGACCGCCTCGGCAGACGCCAATTAGCATGGATGCCAGGAAAAGAGAGCCACTATGAAGTTTCCCGGTCAGCGTAAATCAAAACATTATTTTCCGGTTAAAACCCGAGATCCGCTGCTTGAACAGCTGACTCAACAGCCTCAGCCGTTTGCGACCTATATCAGCGGTATTGATCAAACCTTAGTGGATATCGAAGCGAAAGTGGAGGACGAATTGCTGAGCCGTTATGGCTTACCAAAAGGCAACTCGACCCTGATCAATGATGAACAGGCCCACAGACTCTACACTGAGTTAAAAATTCATGGCTTGATTAGCGATGAATTTGCTGGTGGCACGATTGGCAACACAGTGCACAATTATTCTATTCTGGCCGATGATCGTTCAGTGTTATTCGGGGTGATGAGTCAGAATATCGAAGTGGGCAGTTACGCTTATCGCTATTTATGTAATACCTCTTCTAAAGTTGATCTTAACTTTCTACAGCCTGTAGATGGCCCTATCGGTCGCTGTTTTACCCTGATTTCTGAGTGTGGCGAGCGGACATTTGCGATTAGCAAAGGCTCGATGGATAAACTCACGCCTGAATATATTGATAAAGATGTAATACAGGGCAGCTCTGCCTTAGTGCTGACCGCGTACTTGATGCGCGCCAGCGATGGCGACCGTATTACCGATGCGGCCATGTGCGCCATCGAATACGCAAAAGCCGCCGAGGTGCCGGTAGTATTGACCTTAGGCACGCGTTTTTTGATTGAAGAAGATCCGCAATGGTGGCAAAACTTCATCAAAGAACATGTCACCATTTTGGCGATGAATGAAGATGAAGGTGAAGCCTTAACCGGTTCACGGGATCCTCTGCTCGCCAGTGAAAAAGCTTTGGAATGGTGTGACATGGTATTAACCACTGCGGGGCCTATCGGGCTTTATACTGCGGGTTATACTGAAGATTCTGAAAAGCGCGAAACCGTTCATACCCTGTTGCCGGGCGCGATCCCTGAATTTAACCGTTATGAGTTCTCCCGTCCAAAGCTTAAGAATGACTGTGAAACACCAATCAAAGTGTTTGCCCACATTTCACCTTATATGGGCGGTCCAGAAAAAATTGGGAATACTAATGGCGCTGGCGATGGCGCATTATCGGCGTTATTACACGATCTGGCGGCCAATGCTTTCCACAAGACTAACGTGCCAGGTTCGAGTAAACATAAGCGCGATGGCCTGTGTTATTCCTCGTTTTCCCAAGTGTGTAAGTACGCTAACCGCGTCGCCTATGAAGTCTTAGCCCAGCATAGCCCGCGTTTATCCCGTGGTTTACCTGAGCGCGAAGATAGCTTAGAAGAATCCTACTGGGAAAGATAAGCCAGTACCTGTATTGGTATTAAGCTGACTGATTTACGCTAGGGCAATAACGACAAACCGTTGTTGCCCTTATTTTTATGACGTTTATCAACAATCAATCCGCTAAGCGCTAATTTTAACTACAGGCAGTTGCGAATAAATGTTAACGTTAGTCGGGTTCAGATAGTCCAAATACAGCGATTATTTAAGGTGGAATTTTCGGTGAAAGCGCAAATCTTAAGAGAAATGAAGGTACTCACGGCCATAGGGCCAGAGTTCGAAGTGCAACGTCGGGTCGCGTTTATTAAAACCAAACTAAAAGAAGCGCGCAGCAAGGCATTGGTATTAGGGATCAGCGGTGGGGTGGATTCTTCTACCGCTGGGCGTTTGTGTCAGTTGGCGGTGGACAGTTTAAACCACGAAAATAGCCAAGGCGGTTACCAGTTTATCGCCGTGCGCTTACCCTATCAGATCCAAAAAGATGAGCATGAGGCGCAATTAGCCTGTCAGTTTATTCAACCTTCTAAATTGGTCACAGTGAATGTGCATCAAGGGGTTGATGGTGTGCACAGCGCTACCGTCGCCGCATTAGCCGAAGCCGGATTGCCTTTGCCCGATGTGGCAAAAGTGGATTTTGTGAAGGGTAACGTTAAAGCCCGTATGCGGATGATAGCCCAGTATGAACTCGCCGGACTCGTGGGCGGGCTTGTGGTGGGGACAGATCACAGCGCCGAAAACATCACAGGTTTTTACACTAAGTGGGGCGATGGTGCCTGCGATTTAGCGCCTTTATTTGGTCTTAACAAGCGCCAAGTTCGCCAACTTGCCGCGTATCTTGGTGCGCCAGAGTCTTTAGTGCATAAAGCGCCAACCGCGGATCTAGAAGATAATAAACCGTTACTCGAAGATGAAGTCGCACTGGGGCTAACCTATGCCCAAATCGATGATTTCCTTGAGGGTAAAGATGTCGGCAAGGCGGTTGAAGACAAATTGATTGGTATTTATAAGGCAACGCAGCATAAACGTCAGCCTATCCCAACCATCTACGACTAACGCTGAATCGTATTCGAATAAGCACTCGTTGGAACTCAGTTCACGAGTGCTTTTTTATGTCTCTCTATTACCTAGTGACTGAGCTTGCGGCAGCCTTTACAGCTGTTGGTGTCGCTGTAGCTCGGAAACTAGCAGCGATTGTTCATTGAAGCTGGCTATCTTGCTGAGGCATCTCACTGGAGGATGTTGCAGAGGAATGTTGCTGAGGCCTGTGACAGTGGCATCTGGTCGCAACATTTAGCAGCGGCATCTTGTTGTAGGGATTATGGCAAGACTAAGTGTTGGCGTGTCAGGGCGATCAGTTGATTTGGGTACTGGCGATAATCCAAATAGGGCGTGAGTAAACAATGCTGCCCCAGCGAAGATGGAGGCGTCATCGCGGTTATGGATTTGTTTTGGGCGGTTAAATGCTGCGCACGGATATCGCTTGCAGACATGGTGAGTCCTAAACACTTTGCAGCCACTTGCCCCGCGATGAGATGGATCTTCGCGTGTGCCATCAGCTCTATAGCGCCTATGCAGATCATTTCATTTTGCTTGAGTAACACTTGGTCACGATAGCTGCGCCAATCCTCTCCGACCGCGCTGATTTTTGCCATAATAGTGAAGATCTTACGCCAATGATTGCCATTTAACGCTATGAGTGCCCCGACAGCGTCTGGTTGAGTGTAATGCCAGTTGTCAGGTATCAGCGGCGCGGTAGGAAGATAGTAGGCCAAGCTAGCGTGTGGATTACCGATAATCATCGAGAGCGTATAAGTTTCATTGGAATAAGACTGCTTTGGATCCTAACCCGATTAAGGTCTATGCGGCTAATAAAATTGTGGGCTTATGGCAGTGGATATTATTGTGGTAAAAAATTTGAAGGATGTTTTTTTCTAACCGTATAATTGGCTTGCTCATTTTATCTTATTGTTATGTAGGAACAGCCATGAAGGCCATTATCATAGGTTCGACAAAACACCTATTCTTAGCCGCATTGTATGCGAGCATTGGCATAGCGCTGGCGTTACTCGCGACCGGGATTTACTTTCTCAATGCGCGCCCTGAATTGTCGTTATGGCATACGGTCGAGCTAGATAATGAGTTCCATTACAATACTAAACTCGCTAGTTTTAATGAGTACTTAGCGCTAGAAGAGCGCTTATTCGCCGAAGTTGAGCGCAAAGTCGTCCAAAAAATTCCTGCCAATGAATTCTCTCCCGTGAACCGCTATGTCAAAAATAGTTTATCCGATCCTGCCCATTGGCCCCAAAATTGGAATCGCAGTTATGAATGGCCCAAAGCCGATGCCGAGTTTGGGATATTGCTGCTCCACGGCATGTCAGACTCGCCCTATGCCTTATCCAATGTGGCTGCGCATTTTAAAGGTAAAGCCCATGTGCTGGGTTTAAGACTACCAGGACATGGCACGATTCCGAGTGGCTTGACTGAGGTTTATTGGCAAGATCTCGCCGCCGCAGTGAACTTAGCCACAGCGCATATGCGGCAAACACTGGAAGGTAAACCGCTATTTGTTGTGGGTTTTTCGACCGGTGCCGCCATAGCACTAAACCATGAGTTAGAGCGTATCAGTCAAGATAAAACCCCAGATTATGCTGGGATGATTTTTATCTCGCCTGCGATAGGGTTAACGCCATCGGCGGCGGCCGCACGCTGGCAGAGTTGGATTGGCCGATTGCTGGAGCTGGATAAGCTGCAATGGAACAGCATTCAAGTGGAGTACGATCCCTTTAAATACACCTCTTTTGCGGTCAATGCGGGGGATGTGGTGTATCAGTTAGCGCTACGCAATCAAGGTTTATTGGCTGGATTAACTTTGCCGCAAAGGGCGCAAGTTCCATCGATACTTACTTTTCAGTCGGTCGTGGATGCAACCGTTTCAACTTCGGCGGTGGTGAATAATCTGTATCAAACGTTACCAGAAAAAGGCCATGAGCTCGTGCTGTTCGATATGAACCGACTCGATGTGAATGCCAAAATGGTGTCCAATGATCCGTTAGCAGGCTTGCTGTCGAGCATCAATAGCCCTGCGCAGCATTATCGTGGCACTGTGGTGGAAAATATCAGTAATGAAACCACGCAAGTTCAAGCGCGCAGCTTTGGTTTAGATGCGCTAGGTAACGTGGTCACAGAAGGTAAGGAAGTGCGTGCATTAGATTTGTATTGGCCCGCTGGCGTGTATTCTTTGTCCCATGTTGCGCTCCCCTTTGGTGTGGATGATGGCCTCTATGGCGCAGTTATTCAGCCTGATTTACATCGGATACAAATTGGTGCCTCAGCTTCGCGGGGGGAGCGCGGTTTATATAGCGTGTCGGCATCGGAAATGTTGCGCCAGAAATGGAATCCTTTTTTCCCATATTTGCTGGAGCGCATGGATGAGTATCGACTCGCGCATATGCACTAGGATTTTGTGCTTGATTAACCGCTCAGCTAATCTGGCCTAAACCTTCTTTACCTTTGAACGACTGTCTCCTCAGCGGCTTTCTCTTAACCAAGTTCCAGTTAAACAATCAGGCTGCAAACAACCCGATCACGCCCCTGTTCCTTTGCCAGATACAAGTTATTGTCGGCCTGTTTAAGCCAGTACTCTAAGGATTCGCTATAGGTGGCATTGGCAATCACAGCGCCGATACTCGCGGTGACATTAAAGCTTCGATGATCCTGCGGATTGATGATCACAGTGCCTGCGAGCTGCCGTTTAAACTCATTGAGATGTGCTTCAACTTTCAAGGCATTACACATAGGCAAAATCAGTAGAAACTCTTCGCCGCCGTAGCGCGAGATTAAATCAATATCCCGTTTAAAGAGTAACGTTAGGAGTTTAGCAACCACTTTTAAACACTCGTCGCCACCCAAATGGCCATAAGTATCATTGATTTGCTTAAAATGGTCTAAATCCAATATGGCAAGCGTCATGGCATCTTGACCCCGTTCGCACATCTGTTGGATCAGTGGAAATTGATGCTCGGTATAGCGGCGATTATAGAGATTCGTCAGCGGATCGCGCTCGGCTAAATCCTTTAATTTCACATTGGCAGCCTCTAAATCTTGGGTGCGCTGCTGTACTTTTTGTTCAAGTTCTTGTTGGTGTTCGAGTAAGGCTTGTTGGTTCGAGGCTAAACTTTCATACAAGCTATAGATTTCTTTAGGGGTGCTTTTATCGAGTAGAGCATGCTCAAACTTCTCGTCACTGGCTTTTTCTTGCTTAGCTGGACCGAAATGCTGCGCTAAAAGCGACAGAGGTTCGGTCAGTAACTTACTGATGGCTTTAGTAATAAAAAAGGCACCGACTAAGGAGCAAAACAGCAAAATTACCGTGTTGACATATTGGCGCTCAGCCAGTTTTAGAAGCGGCACAAAAGGTTCTAAAACATAGAGTTGCCACCCATTGTTTAACTTATGCTGGGCATAGATGTACTCTGGAGTATTTGAATCTAGGTTATGCAGGTTCATCAGTTGAAGCTGGGCGCGATAAATCTCACTGCCTTTGCTGAATGACAAGGGACTGAGGGGCGCCAGGCCTAACCCTTCGGAGGCATAAATCAGATTGTTGTTCTCATCTGTCAGTAAAATAGATTGCTGCTCATGATGCAGGTTTTGTTTATCTATGCTGGAAAAATAGCGTAAATCTAAGCTGCCTTCGACTATCCCTCTGGCTTGATTGGGATCATTTTGACGAAAAATAGGGGCACTAATGGCAACGATCACGTCATTACCAAAACCTCTGCCGATAAATGCGGGTGATACAAAGGTTTTATGGTTATAAAACGCTTGGATAAAGTAGTCCCTATCGATCACCGAATAAATATCAGAGGGACTGTCTAACTTCACTACATTGGTTATTGGGCTGGCAGCGAGTAAGTTGCCTTGCTCATTAGCAAGTAACATCGTCTTAAAGCTTTTATTACTATCGTGTACGCTCGACAGTAATGCCTGCCATTCATTGATGTCTGCATTAGACATACTCAAAAAATTGGCAGTGCTAGCGATGACTTGGGTGTTGTAAGCGAGATAGTTGTCCGTTGCATGGCTCAAATGGGTTGCCGTATCGTCCAGATTGCGATTAATCATCACTTGTTGGTTGTCGATAAAAAAGTGATTAAAGGCTAAGGACGAGACTAATAAACTCACAGTAATGATCAAGGTAAATAAGTAACTGAGCTGCGAGCTAAAAGTGCGCCGGTCAAGATTGGTCAGTTTGCCTTTAAAATGCCACAGGCTTGGAATAGCAACCACGCAGAGTTCACCAATTGAAGCGTAGAGCATGCCATTAACGGCTTGTTTTATCGCGGTAAAAGGAATGTGGCTGGCGGGCATTTTAGCAATGACAGCCACATAAATGGCTAACAGCGGGATCCCCAATAACACCCAATAACTCACACTGGCATAGAGTATTTGAATATCTCGGCGCCTTGCAAAACCAAGCCATAATGCTTCGAGTAAAAACAGTAAATACACGTGCGGGCTCGACCACACGATCATGAGTCCCGTTGCGGTAAATAGGGCGGTGATCAACGCATACCAAGGCCCTAAGAGTATCGCCACTATCACTACGGCGACGTTGCCGAGAATCAATTGCACATTGGCGAATAGAGGGATGGGAAAAAGATTCAGGACTAAGCCGAATACCCCCAGAATAATGGCCAGTCTGAGATGGGCGGTTTGGAATGTGGGTAGATGCAAAGAAAAGTCCCTTTGAAAATTTGCTTCTGTTAACTGTTTGTGATTATGGCACAAATAAATACAGTGCCTCTATTTCAGAGCTTCAATTGAAGCCCCCAATATAAAGCCATAACAGAAATGAATTTGTAGAAACTGATTCTGGGAACGGATTAAAGAAACGAATTATTGATATTGAGACAAATTATAGAAAGGAATAGTGCCACCGATTTATCTAGGCAAACATAGGGTGAATTCTGGTCAGTAACAGACTGATGATTAGCAGAGTCAATGGATAAGGCCATTTCCGAACGGTTATCGACGAAAATTGTGTCATTCAGAACATAAACTAAGCAGTCGATCAAAGAGATGTAATGAAGCCCTTGCGCAGTTGCAAGGCAATTGCTACAGTTCTGGCTCACTTAAGATAAACCCCATAAACAGTATCTTAGGTGATGAGTGATTGAAGAAATTAGCTTGAAATAGCCACTAAGTTATAACGGACTAAATCAACGCTGATAATACAATTCACTTAAAAAATTTCGGTATGTAGCGCAGCCCGGTAGCGCACTGTCATGGGGTGTCAGGGGTCGGAGGTTCGAATCCTCTCATACCGACCAAATTCATAAACAAAAAAGCCTGCAATCTTAATCAGTTGCGGGCTTTTTTGTGTCTATAATTTGGCTTTTTACTGCTTAGAGGTGGTGAAACTGTGGTGAAATCGGGGTGAAACGGGTTTCAGAATTACAGTGGTCAAGTGCGCTGGTTGCATTAGTTTTATTAATGGCTGAATTTAATTTCAGCGTGAGGTACTTCGGTCCATTGCAGATGATCCCGCACATAGATTTTGGTGGACTTAGCATCGGTGTGAGCCATTCGGCCTTGAGGATCAACACCCATATCAGAAAACAATCTGGCGGAAAGCGCACGGATCTCGTGGAAGGTTGGGCGCTGGCTCATTTCTAAATGATTGAACAACGCTAACTCATCCCTTAATGCTGAAAACGCTCTGCTGAGATAATTAGGATCGAGCTGATAGCGGTGATCAGTCGCTTCACTTTGCTTATTGTGTTTGTCTGGTCGGCGATGAACCACATAAGGACAAAGCACTCCATCACGACTTTTATCAATAACGGCCTTTAATACCTCACCGATAGGGATTGCCACATGGCTGGCTTCTTGCTCTTCCACTTTTTGGCGATGAATAAATAATGTGCCGTAAATGCCATCGACAGGTTCATCAAACCATAGGCAACCACATTGGCCTTCCTTAGGTTTTTTAATGCTGTATTTTATCCGCGATACTTCAAGGCGTGCTTGGGTTGATTGCAAAGCAAGGTCCATCGCCGTTTGTAACCACAGTGGCGCAGCAGCATGGATTTGTTGATACACTTCAAAGCTTAAGCGTTGGCGTTCCTTACCTCTGGTTTTGCGTTTTTTCATCTTTCGAGAGGCCGAATTATCTAACATGATGGACTGGTCGATTGCGTAGTTAATCAGTTTCTCCAAAAATCCAAGTTTGCGGTTATGCACATTGGGGCTGGCATCAGGATGGTATTGGTTTAGATAGCCGTTGATGTGCTCAAGGCTAATATCTTGGCTGCTAACCTCAGCAAAATAGGTTTTAACCCGTTCGGCATCGTTGCGCATAGTGCTGCCCAGTTGCTTACTTGGTGCTTCCTCTTTAAATATCAACTCTAAAAGGCGGTCCACATGGCTGGCAAAGGACAGTCCATCAGCTTGAGGTGAGGCGCATGAGGCTTCAATCAATTGATCCACCGTTAACCCAACGGTAGGTCGCATAATGCGGTTGTACTCAACCGCAATTTGAATCGCCTGCACTTTATCTTTACCTAATGTTTTGCGAACACCATTTACCAGCGTAAAGCGGTAAGTGCCCTTGGAGCTATCAAACATTAGATGCTGAGGCAGATTTTTATTATGCGACTTTTTTGGGCGTACCATGTTAATTACCTTGAGGCTGCAATTAAATCAGACACCGCGCTGCTAACGGCGGGCGCGACACCAAAGTGCTGGTCTTCGTAAACATAGACCTTGTTATCTACAATGAGCCCGCGAATCACTCCACGTAAAATCCAACCTTTAATGGTACGATTTTGAGGCGCGGAATTGGCTGCAAACTCACGTTCAGACCACTCACTGGCCCTCATTAGTTTGGAAGGTTTTCTATAGGACATTTTAGACTCCTAGTATTTCAAATCGAGCGATAACGGCTTGTTCTCGGCTTTCAGTTGACGATAAATCGAACTTTGGGCGCTGGTTGAAAATTGCTGCTTCCTGCAGATTGCTTCATTCTGCTTCCTTATCTTTCGGAGCGAAGAACAGTGCGACGGGGCCATCTTCGGTGTCGTGAATGCTCAGCAAGAATGAGCCGGCCTTGTCGCAAACGGGTTGCCAATCGCTGATATCGGTGTCGCCCTCGTCAAAGTAGCGCTCGATCAGATGTTCAGGCGCGTCGAGTTCAAACCAAATCGCCACAAACTCGCCGCCTTGGCGTGCAGCCCATGCTTCACACTCTGCGCGGGTCACACCTTCATCCCACTCGGGCAAATCTGGATGGGTCCAATAACCTTCTTCACGTTCAACTGTTGCTGCTTGTATCGGGTTCATGCTGCTTCTCCTTGGCGCTGGGCTTGGTATGTTTGCCATGCGGGCAAATCAGTGTTTGATACTCGCCAATCAAGCTCGCCAGTCTTGTCATAGGCCACTGAGCCGCCATATTGAGCACCCTCAAAAGTAAATGTCGCAGTGCAATACAGTTGTGGATATGCACCGTTAAATGCCGTGAAGGTCAGATCAGGGCGCAGTGATAACAGTCGTTGCTTAAGGGCTTCGGCCTTAGCATTGTGATCCGTAATGTCAGCTTGCTTTTGTGAATGGCACGCCGCGTTGCAATAAAACGCCTCGCCGATGCAGATCACCGCTTCAATGTCCGTGGCATTGCCTTCATCGTCTTCGGCTTTAATTGGGTTGCCGCAGTGGTAACAGGTAAAACACCAACCATCCGCCAGTAACACTTGATAAGGCACGTTGCCTTGCGCAGCGTATTGGTCATATTCAGGGCAGCGAGTAACTGACATATCATCTTCAAAGGTCAGATTGAGTTCGCCCGCACCTATGCGGCGAGCGGCGGCAGCATGTTGATGAAACACAATGCACGCGGCGCCCTCGCAATGTTCTTGTACTTGAAACGCTTTAATCTTGGGTGTGCTCATGCTGCTTCTCCTTTTATCCTGAGTTTTGATTCTGCGTTGAGTGCGAATACTTCGGCGTCGGCTTGGCCGAAGTCGCTGCACTCGATGGCGTTAAAAGACTTACAAATGCCCCAACCGTGATAGTTGTTTGGGGTGTACTTCACTTCGATTTGTTGCTGATCGCACATCAAGGTGAAGTAGGGCTTAGATAGCGTAACCACGCCCTCTTTAGTGCTGAACGTATTCATGCCGCCTCCTTGTTTTGGTTGTCGCTTGTTTGGCTAACAGGTGGGTGGCAGGGCAGGCGCATTGGGTGATATCGGTACGAATACACTATGGTGCGGCTAATGCCCTTGGCTAAGTTGGTTAAGCCGTTGCCCAATGCTTGCCAGTAGAGGCAATCTAACGCGCCGAGCGCCAGCGCGATTTTGATGCTGTCGCCCGTTGTGGCCTTGAGTAACAGGCTTAACTTATGGCTGCGGTAATGATTTAGCAGATGGCGAAACGCCGCTGATTGAGTCATTTAGGCCACCTGCTTCGGTTGCAAAGGGTTTGATTGCAAATGAGTTAATTGCAGCTTGGCCCAGTCGATGGCCTTAATGGCCTCGACCGTGGCGGCGATTTGCTCTAGCTTCTTTTGCCCGCGCATAAAGTTTGAAAGCTCAATACCGTGGCGAGCCGCCGCACGTTCGGCGGGCAGGGCGCTGGTGTAATGCAGCGTTAACGCCGCAATCACCTCGGGCGAACTAATGCGGGTGAGTGACAGCAATAACGCAACGCGCTCTTGTGATTCAAAGCCTGGGAGTAAGTGGTTCATGCTGCACCGCCTGTGGTGCTGATCACCTTGAACTCGATAACCCATACCCACGGGTTGGCATCCCAATTTTCATAGATTGAGTTCCATAGGGACTTAAAAGCATGTTGTGGGTTTTTATACCAACGCCAATGAGGCGAATGAGGCTTATGGCTTGAATGCTTTTCAACTCCGCCCCATTGTTGGTAAACGGAGCTATATTGCAAACCTTCTGCTTTTGCATCTTGCTCGCTGATATCATTTAGCCTTTCTACCCGAACGGCAGTGACTTCCAGCAGAATACGCGCCGCCCAGCGTGGCATGTGGATAGACGGAATAAACCCGCGATACTCAGCGCCACGATAATCAAAGTCTTCATCACCCGTGCCTGCCGTTAATCCGCCACAGACATAATGCAAATCAGGCCAGTGTGCTTTGGTCATTGCCTCACGCACCCACAGCAGATCGCCAAGCGTGCCGAACGGTGAAACAAACGCGCAATCCTCACTGCTAACCCCAAAAACATCATCTTTTGCGGGTTGATAGAATCCGCGCTTATCAATGACTGTCGGTGTATACCATTCGGCATTTTTAGAAAATGGCGCCCATTCATCATGCGGTTGAGCTTTAAACATTCTCCGCGTCTGTGTTTTACGGCCATCAAGAATGGCGCGCACCATTTCGGTGTTGAAGATAATAGGGCGCTGTTTCATGCTTTCACCTCTGCCTTAGTCAGTGACAGGATCCAGTTGCGTAGCTCAATCATTTGAGGGCACAAATACATTGACGCGACATAGGTGTATAGATGTGGGTAATCATGCTGTTTACGCCTGATAAACCAATTCGCATCGGCTTCGGTGAGGCAGGATTTAATGACCTCTTCAATTTCTTGAAAGTGAAGTTTTGTGAGGTTTGATGGCAAATCGTAATGATCTGAATCAACATCAAAATCTTCGATAAATGCTTGAGTGAATACGTCGGCAAATGATTCGATTTCGTCGTGATAAGATTCGATCTTGTCGTTCTCGAATAACCACGTTTTGCACCATTCGGCATCATGCTCTAGCAACCATTCAGCAAGGTTACTTTTATCGCCATCATCAGAGCGATAGAGCGTTGAATAATCACCATCTTCCCCGTAAAAAATCTCCCAGTGATGTTCGTTGTAGTCTTTTTCGGTGAGCAAATAGCGCTTGCAGCGCACTTGCCAGATTGGCTCCGCAGTAATGCGATTATCTTGTTGGTGCATTTGCTGAGACATTTCAAGCAAGAATGCGGGGATTTCGATGTGTTGGCTCATGTTGATTTCCTTATCTTCTAACCAAGAAACGGTGCAGACCTTTGGCGGCACGAATGGCGACAGTGCGGTCGGTGGTAAACTTGCCACCGGGCAACATCCAACCTTCCTTAAACGCGACGATATGGCCAACGCCGATTTTGATATCGCTGTGTAGCGGTTTGTCATCAGTTAACATGCTGCTTTCCTTCTCTCGTCATCACACACCGCAGGGCTAAGCTGCGGCTTCGCCGTTAAACACCACCAGATTGATGATGGGTTTCTTGGTTTTTGGGTTCACCTTGTCCGACAGCTTGTGATAGCGAATATGCACATCGCGGTGGGCTTCTTGGGTCATGGCTAAAACTATGTATTGCTGGCACAGCGCGGGCGTCGATAACGAATGCGACAGGCGTTGTGGCTTCATGGTTTCAAACAAGTGCTGCGCCATATCATCCAACTTAGCTTGGTACTCGTCGGGGCTCAGTTGACGGCGGTTAGGGTGCGCGCCTACTGAGGTGCTGCACTTTTTGGCCGCTTGATTTTTCGCTAAGGTCATGGACACGCCGTAAACAAAAAACATAATTGCCTCCAACAAGGTGAAACTGTTGCCGTTATTGTTACAGGGATATGGACCATCACCCCTTGGTTGCTTTGCCTAGATAGCCTAAATCGTGAATGTTCGCGGCGGTTCTGCGGCTCTACCGCGTTAGCGGCCGACGGGCGCGGCTGTCGTCATAGTGTGCAGCGGATGCACATTAGTGACGGTTTGCGAGTCGTTACGCCACACCATCACCTTGCCGTACAAACCTTGTAGGGGCTCGGTAAAGCGCAGGCTGAAATTGAGCCCCAGTTCGCCCGTGTGGCGAATGAACTGGCGGTAAAAGGCAGGGCTTGGGTGGTGATAGGCAAAATGCTTGACCAGCTCGGCGCAACGGGCTTGCACTCGTGGGCAATCCATCGGGTCGGTGTGGCCCTTGGCCAGCGCCATCAAGCAGGCAAAACGTATTGCAACCAGTAGACGAAACTCATCGCGTTGCTTAGGTGTGGTGTGAACTTTCGCTAGAGTCATTTCCTTGTCCTCGGTAGTACCCATTGGGAGCAGAGTTCGAAAGGGCTGTCAGTCGTTTATGGTTCAGAATGTCAGTGCTTGGGATTCGCTTTCTGTTGGGGAGCGATTCATGCTAAATGTTAGTTATCTAACTTTGATGAGTCAAGTGAATAAGTTAGTTTTCTAACTTTTTATTGTGATTAAATAACTTTAGATATGTAGATTTGATGGTAAGTGGTTGAGTAAAAGGGTTTTATTGTGCGAGTGGATTAAAGGCTTTTATCTTTTATTGAGGAGGTATAGGTAGGTTCATTTCTCTACAGATAGTAAGAGGTATCAATGAATGACGACGTCATTGATTTTCTTGTGAAAACCACCATCATGTATAGCGGGCGGCAGGGCTTGGCACGAGAAGCACTGTATTGGATTCACTCAACGTCATATATAGCTCTAACTCGATATCTGTTGAGCTCATTTTCTGATGCGATGGCTTCGAGTGCTGCAATTACATTAGCTGTAATATTTTTAAATTTTTCATCATTGCTTGAGTGAAAGTCTTTAAAGGTAAGTAATCCACCTCTCACTTTTGTGACGAGTTGTTCTGGGCTGCTTTTCATCCACTTAATATAATCTTCTTTGGTTAGTGAATTTAAAAAATTAATATCTTCTGAGTTCCATGAACCATTTGTAGCAATTTTTAACGAAACTTCATCAAGGTTATAGTTTTTCGTATTATTATGTAATTCCTTTATTTTCTTCTTTAAATAATTGCTCTTGATTCTTCCAATATCCCATGAATTGATTGGGTCTATACTAGAAAGTGAATCAGAATTAATTTTCATGTAATGGTCAACGAAAGGGGTTATATCCTCTCCGAAATCTTCTAGAATATCTATGGCTGAGTAAAAATCTGAAAACTCTATTCTTGAAGTATCTTCATTGATTATTTCAATCAGAGAGTTTTTAAAGTCATCAATATTATCTAAAAAGGAACCTGAATAAATATTCCATGCCCTCTTCAACCTTGCACTAACAGCATAAATACGGACTTTTTCATTGCACTCAGCTACAGTGATTTTTAATTCTTCTTCGTTAATGTATCCATTCTCCAAAAAGAATGCTATATGATCATCGAATACAGAACTGCTTAACTGTATGTTTGATGTCAAATTTCTAAACTTTTTTTCACCTGCTGAGATATCAGTTTCTTTATCTGTTATAAATGATAACCATGAGTTTTCTGCAAGCTGTTCCCTCAATAGGGTAAAAGTCAAATCATTATCTCTAATGTAATAAAATCTACAAAGTAGTGCTGTGTGAACGATTAGTTCATCAATTATTTGAATGTCACTATTGCGTACATATTCATATAAAGATTCAAGTGCCCATTTTATTTTTCTAATAACTCTTATATTTCTGATGTTTAGAATGCGTGCTACATTTTCAAGTGTAGAATAACCTGTATCCTTTTCAGAAAAGATGCAAGCAAGATTTTCTTTATATGTTGGATTGTAATTTATCTCAATATCAACAACTTTCTCTCTGTATGAATCAAACTGATTTTTATCATCTTCATTGTCAAATGAGCTTTCATTGAAAATCAGTATAACCTTGCATTTTTTTCGATGAGCTAGCTCATCGACAAGACCCATGATTTCTTTTACTGCCAGTCCTTTTCCTTTTCTTTCCATGTCGTCAATGCAGACAATATAATTTTTAACTAAACTATATTCTAGGTTGGAAATTAGTCCTGAGTATTTTGAAACAATAGGAAGGCTTTGTGATTTTCTAGAAAACCCATTTAAAGAAAGGAGTTTTCTTTTTATTTTTTCTATACCACCGTGAACCCAATGTAATTTATTAGATAGCAAGCTTGACTCGTTGAACTCATGATCAAATGATTGATTAACGGCTTTGTCACTACCTATTGCTTTTGCATTATGAAATACTCTTTTTCTTACATCTTCTAATGAAGAACTACCAAAAAGGGAAATATAACTATATGCTAGCTGATGCAAACTACCTGAACCTATCTTTCTTGAAATGTATTGGTCCCAAAAATAGGTTTTTCCTACGCCCCAGTCGCCTTTTATAACAACTACTTTTGCTTCACTTTCGAAGAACGCTTGCAATGACTTTTCAAGATTATTCATAATTCTCTCTAAAGGTATAATGCCGCAGCTTAAATATAAAAGTTTCACTAAAATTAGCGTGCGATGAACACAAGTCAAGAGTTAAATCTAATAGCCATAAATATCTTTCGTGGTTTCAGGGACTACTTTTCCTTGAAAACCATCAAGTCTCATTTGAATTACTTGAACATGAGAAGGTAAAACAGACCTTAAAATTCGAGCTCTATCCGGAGGTATTTTGTGGCCTAAATAGACTTTGCTCACTGAATTTGGAAGCTCGTAGAACTGATCCTTACAGATAATCCTATATTCTTCTTCATAGCTCCAGTCTTGAGTCTTGACCTCAAATAAATTTCTTTGATCTCTCATGCTTTCAGAAATGTGTGTGAAAATTGGAGAAAATGGGCTGTAACTGACCTTCGTAAAGTCCTTGTTATCATCGGGTATGTCTATTTCTATGGCAATACCTTTATGTCCTGAAGCGTAGTGAGACCACAGCAAAAAACTATCAATTGAGCCAGAAAAAGCACAAATTCGCCATTCATTACGCCTGATATCAACTTGCTCATTGAATACATTACCAAAGCTAGAGTCATAATATCCTTCTAAAGGATCGTTTAAGGAGTCCCATTTAGAACACCAAACTCTATTATTAAGAATAATATCAAGTGATAACCACAGGTCATCTATCGCACGGTATTTAAATAGACGCATACTCTCTCTCAAAAACTAACAGTTTAGTTGTGATATAGGCTACGTACTTTGGAACAAATAACTTTTTGAAATCTATCTATAAATTTTTAGCCTTGGTACGTTTAAGTGTTTAACTCCAAATATTTAGTACAGACCACCAAAACACCCAACCAATAATTTTTATATTACTCATTTGTTCAGGTTGAATGAATTCATCTGGGTACTCATCATTGTTATAGCTTTTAATGCGAATACCACCACCTGGCATACGATAGAGGATTTTTACCCTTAGCATGCCATCGTGATCTATCGCATACATTCTTCCATCGATAATATTCCTCTTGCTGGTATCAACGCCGACAGTGGTGCCATCTTGCAAAACCGGTAACATACTATCACCTGAAACTGTGACACATGCTGCATATTGGGGATCGACATTGCTCTTTTTGAGGGTAGATTTAGCAAAACGAAGTTTGCAACCGCCATTTTCTTGCACAAAAGTGGAACCATTACCTGCGGCCAATTCGACTTCGCGGTAGAAAGGTAATGCGACTTCATCATCCCTTAGCGGTGTATCCCCATCCCAAAGATCAAAACCAGCGTGCCATTCTGCATTTGATTCAACAGTTGAAACGCGTGCTTGATTATCTTCTTTGCCTGAAAGAAGCCATTCAGGAGAGCAATTGAGTGCCTTACTGAGGTTTATGAGGTTCTTACCCTTTGGAGTGCTCATTCCTAGCTCCCATTGAGTAATAGAACTAGGCGTGACTTTGACAGTTTCAGCCACGTTTTTTTGCGTGAGCTTTAATTCTTTTCTTCGGCTTCTTATTCGATCGCCAATCATCTCACCTTGATAACTCATAAACTCAATTTCGCTAGTCAAATCTTGATAGTTAGATATCTTACATTTGTTTGACATTAGAATCCTTTTGTTGGTAATGTTAGAAAACTAACTTTTGAGGTGATTATGAAAACATCTGATGCTGTCGCTTTCTTCAAAACCAAGTCAAATTTGGCTAAGCAACTCGGTATTACCCACTCATCGATTTCTCAATGGGGTGAAGACGTTCCCGAACTCCGCGCTTATCAAATCGAGCGCCTAACCCACGGCGCCCTCAAAGTTAACCCCATCATTGTTTTAGATAATCCTAAGTCGGCGAGTGTGGCTTAGGTTCACTTTAGGTTGAAGGAGGTAAGTACACATGAAAACCAATTCACGTAAAAAAGATAGCCGTTTGAGTTTGTTGATGAAAACGATTCATCGGGTGTTGGAGTTACCCAAGATGACGCGCTTTGCATTGGCAATAGATTTTGTTGCGGCGGTTGAGCGCCTCGGGCTGAGTGAGGTGCTGGCGGCGGAGGGCATTAGCTTTGCCAGCAGTCAAGACGTGCACAACGATGCGCGGATCAATGCGCAAAAGCTGTTCCGTTGGCTCGGCCAGTACGAGGGTCAACATCCGCAGGCTGATCGCTTGTTTCATGTTGAGCAAGCATTGGTGGCGGCGCTGCCTGAGCATTTGCGGGTGCAGTATCTCAACGATGTATTTGGTTGCACTGGGGTGACGGTGATTGCCGACCGCATGAGTGACGGCCATGTGTTGCATGTGGCCGATATGGCAGCGTCGATCACCAAAGAGAACGCCGAGGCGCAAGTGGCGGTGATCCATTTGGGCTGTGAGCCCAAACGCGAGCAGTTAGTGGCGGCGCACCGCGAGTTAAAAGAGTCGGCGGCAACCACGCAAGCGAGCATGGCAGCGTTAGAGCTGGCGTATCCGTATTTAGCGAGTCATGGCGGCAAGGCGGCGCAATACGCGGCCGAGAAGTGACCGCGATGCCGCAATCGAACCTTAACATCAATGTTATCGCCAGTGCTAAGACCGAGTTGCATCAGCAGTTGGTCCGCTTGGGCGACATGATCGGCGACGGTTTGCACTTAGAACCCGATGGCAAATGGATTGCGAAAGAGTATGTAAAAGTGGCGCGGGCGTTAGGTTATCGGCCTAAACGCGCGAATCACAGTGCACAGATTAATGCGGTAATGCTTAAGCGGGTGGCTGATGTGCCGTGTGGCCAGTGCGGTTTGGCTTTAAAGCAAACCAAGTCGGGCTCAAAACGCGCCGTGTGTGCCAATGGGCATAAGTGGCAGTTGTTGAAATGAGTTGTTTGAATGACTTGTTGAAATAAGAGAAGGAGTGAATGACATGTTCACAAATCAGTTAAGTGATAACTGGGCGCGTAAAAAGTGCCGTTATCAAATTGCCCGCCACTGTTTGGCGACGAACGCGGGCTTGATACCTAAGTGGCTGTGAGGAGGATAAACGATGTTTGATCCTGAATGTTTAATTTGTTGTTTGGAGGGCGGCGCCGCGTGTTCGGTACATGGGCAAGTTAGCCGTGATGATGGGCCCGCCGTAACCGCGCTTACCGAAATGGAAACCGCGCAAGTGACGTTACTCGTGATGCAAGCAAGGCAGTTAATGCTTAAGGCGATGGCGCTTAAAGCTAAGTCGAACATGCCTAATAGTACTGAGCCTGACGCCAAAGATCTTAGCGCGGCAACCTCTGAACGGGCTGCGTTAAGTGGCGTGAACATGGGCAAAGATATTGCCTGTTTTCATGGGCATACCACGGCGGATTTGTTTAGACGAACGCAGGTGGGCCGAATGGTTGAGGTGTTAAGGAACTGCGATGAATTGCAGCATAGTCGCCCCGAGCGTTTGGCGGTTATCGCGACCGACATCGTGGATAAGGCGTTGCTGGGCAGTGAAAAGCAGTTGTTGCTGCCGACGGTGAGCATCGATTGGATTATGAATTATCTGCTGATGGAAGAACAACGCGCGGAGCGTTCTATTGCGCTATTGGCGGGTGATGTTGGCGCGGCTGATATGAGTGCAGCTAATGTGAATGCCGCTGATATGAGTGCAATCGCGAAAAGCCGCAACGTGCACATTAAACGGCGTGATTTTTTTAGCCAGTTGCGCAGTAACTTGGCGCAAAGGGTTTACTTGCTTGGCAGTGAAGGCGAGCGAGCGGAGGGCAACGGGGCGCATTGCAGTTGACCCGTTGCTGTAGACATAAGAAAGCCCGCTGAAGTTTTGGCGACGAACGCGGGCTTAATACCTAAGTGAGGCAATATCATGTTACTGAAGCATAGAGTTTGCGTCAATTCGAGTTTGTGGGTTGCTCCGTTTGGGGGTGACTTATGAGTATGGAATTGATGGTAAAAGCGATGAAGGCCAAGGTGGGGAATCCACTGCGCAAGCTGGTGTTAATCAAGCTGGCTGATAACGCAAACGATAATGGTGAGTGCTGGCCGAGCCATCAGCATATTGCTGACCAGTGTGAGATTGGTCATAGCACAGTGAGAAAGCACATTGCGGCCTTGGTTGATATGGGTTTTGTCACGGTTAAATATCGTAAGGGGCCTAAGGGAAATTTAACCAATATTTATACAATTTCAATCTGCTACGAGGTAGCACCCCCTGTGCTAGCAGATAGCATAGGGGTGCTACCAGATAGCAGACCCCCTCTGCCACGAGATAGCACAGGGGTGCCACCAGATAGCATAGGTATGCCACCAGATAGCAGACCCCCTGTGCCACCAGATAGCACCGGAATCAGTCACTCTTTTGAACCTATCAATGAATCTTTAAAAGATAGTTGTCCAGCAACGAGCGCTAAGTCGGTTTTCAATGCGTTTTTCAAAGCCTATCCCGCCCATCGCAAAGGCGGCTCGGATTCGGCTGCGTGGAAAGCGTGGAAGGCCGAAAAGCTAACCGACGCCGATTGTGTGTTGGCGGTGACGTGGTTGAAGGACGCTGCGGCGCTCGATACGAGTTGGGGCTTTAGCGCTAACGGCCAGTTTGTGTTGGGTATTACCAAGTTTATCCGCGAACGCCAATGGCTGACGCCGTTGCCAAGACCAATGGCAACGGCAGTTGGGCAAGTGGATTGGAGCTACGCGGTGTATGACCCAGAGGACCCCTTGATATGACTGCCAATCAAAATACGAGCATGAAATCACTGCAGACCTTGATACGCCAGCCGCTGGTTGGGCAGGGGCGTGTTAGCCAACCTGAGCCCACGGCGATGGACATGGCGATTGTGGACAGCGTGTTTAGCAAGTTGCGGGTGTTGTTTCCGGTGAGTGCGCCACGGCCTGAGGACGAAGCGACCCACAAAGCCGAGTGGCTTAAAACGTTGGCGGCGCAGGGGATTGCGAGCCGCGAGCAAGTGCAAGCGGGGCTGAATCGCGCGAGACGCGAGCAGGGCGATAGGCAGTTTTGGCCGACACCGCGCCAGTTTGCTTTGTGGTGCCAACCGACGGCCTGTGATTTAGGGCTGCCCAAGTTAGAGGCGGCGTTTAAGGAGGCTACGCGCCATTACCATCACCCTGATAAGCATACGTGGAGCCATGATGTGGTGCGCTTAGCGGTGCGCGAGACGGGCAGTTGGATGTTTGCAACAGGGCTCGAAAAGGACGTATTGATGACCTTTGAGCGCAATTACAAAGTCTTATGCAGACGTTTTAGCCGTGGCGAGTTGACCGATGTGGCGTTGCCAAAAGCACTACCCGAAACGGTGACGCGGCCGACTGAGGCGGCAAAGGCCAAATCAATTATTGCCAATTTACGAACCAACCTTGGACTTAAGGGGGCAAACGATGGCGACTAAACCACTGACCCAGCGCGAACGCTTGATGCGCATCATCACAGGTAAACGGTTTTGGACCCTGTTTGAAATCCAGCAAGAAAGCTTTAACCGCTTTGGGGTTCACGACAGTGAGACAGCCTTAAGTGCGCGGTTTCGGGATATGCCGATGAATCAGCGAGTAAAGCGCATACGCTCGGGTACCCATCACACCTTTGAATATCGGTTGGAGGGCTAGATGGCGCAGGTGATGACAGCAACAGGCGTGGAGCAAGGCAAGTTAAACGATGCAGTATTGCGCCGTTGGTTGCGGGCAGGGATAACACGGGACTTTCGGGACACGCAGTTTCCGGCAGTGCGGTTACGCGCCTCGACCGATAGACGCCAAGCCTCGGTGTATTTAGTGATGAACGAGGCGGGTAAAACCGTGTGGCAAAAGCAGGGCGTGTGGCCAGTGATGTGCTTGAAGACCTTTTTAACCGAGTTACCCAGTTTGCTCGCCAAACGCAGCATGGGACAAACGGTAATCAGCAACGAGTTTGCGACCGTCGCGCAATTGCTGGCGTGGTTTGTGAGCCATGTGGAGAGCAACCGCACCTTAAGCAACAGCTGGCGCAGTAACTGTAAATCGTTGGTGAGTAAACATCTCAGCGGCTGCTTTGGTGAGTTAGCGCTCAACGAGCTGAACTTTATCGCGGTGGACAGCTATTTAATCAAACCCATGTTGGCGCAGGGTTATTCGGCCAATTACATCAAAGCGGCGGTAAAGGTATTAAAGCGGGCGTTATCGGTTGCGGCTGATTTGCGAGTGTTAGACACCAATAGCTTGGCGGGGTATCGGGTGCAAATGAGTTTGAAGATGCCGCCTTTGGTGGGCACGCAGTTAAGCGAGTCGGATGTGGGGCCGTTATTTAGCGCCCTACGGAATGCAGCAAGACCGGTGGCGATGCTGTTTGTGCTGATGTTGATGTTCGGTACCCGCATAGGTGAAACCCGTTTAGCACGTTGGGACCACTTCGCCGGCGATTACTGGTTTATTCCCGCTGAGAATGCCAAGAACCGCCAAGAGCACCGACTACCCATGACGCCCACAGCCAAGAAGCTGATAACCCATTACGCCTACTGGCAATACACGCATGTGGGCAAGCGGGCGTTTTTGTTCCCAGGCGAAGTGGGGCCGGTGAGCATTCGTACTGCGCAGTATTGGAGTGAAACCATTCGGTTTAAGGCATTTACCTCCCACGCACTAAGAAAACTGTGCCGCACCATTATTGCGGATATGGGGGTAGATACGATGGTGGGTGAGCGGATTTTGAATCACACCTTGCCATTACTGCTGCGCACTTACGTCAACAGCACCTTAGATAAGGGCATGCTGATGGCGTTAGATGCCTACCATGCGCACTTAATCACGCTGGGGTTTGATGATGTGGCGCCCGAGATTATGCGCCAATCGACCATTGAGCCGAGTGAGCCAGACGAGCCAATGTTAGTGGGGTGGTTATGACGATGACAATTAGAACAACTAGAACAACTGGGTTATGGCCTGAGTACAGGGGGATTTATGGCTAATCGCGCTGCGGATGTATTGAAAGTAGGGCGCCGTTTACGGGGCATGACCCAAGACGAAGTGGCTGAGATTTACGGCATTAGCCGCAACACTTACCAACGTTGGGAAAATGGCCGTACTACTGCGCCCTATGACGATGTGACATCGATATGCATTGATGTGTTTAAGCTTTCCATCGAGAAGATAAATGAGGTGGCTAATGGGCTTTAGCGATGAACCCGAGCAGAGGATGAACATTAAGGCGTTGCGGCTAGGGCTGTATCGCTGGGGCCGTTATTGGGTGTACCAAGAATTGGGCAAGGGGTTTTCAAACCGCAGCGCCTGCGACCGTTTAGGTGAAGCGCTGGGCGGCGGCAACTTAAAGCACGAACTCAACGTGCCTGCCCACGTCGCCCATTTTGACCAGCTCGTTGAGCAGTTATCCATTAACTGCAAACGCGCTATTCGCGCCCATTACCTGTGTAAAGAGCAGTGGGCCTTAATGGGATTTGACAGCAAAAAGTCTTACATCTTCTGGCTAAGAAAAGCCGAAATGGCACTGCTGGATAGGATGAATTAGAAGGAACGCCCTCTTACGAGGGCTGGCGGGTTAGCCGGTTGTCCACCAAGACTGCTAACCCGTTGACTGGATTTTATCAAAGGTTCGGACAGATACCTATGCGAAATAATTCGCTATTCAAATACAAACACATTTGCCCCTTTCTGATTTAACGTAAATACTCAGTGATAATTAACACTTCCAAGCTTTAATACATTTTCTCATGTGAAACAATGAATAAAAAGGCACCCTAAAGAGGGTGTCATATGGCACTGCAAATGCACGGTTCTAAATCATTCAAATTGATCAAAATACACTTGTTCTGCAACTTCGGTTTCGTCAATCAATCGTTTCAAGACATGTTGAAGTGCGGGGTGATCTTTGAGCGCGCAAGTTTCATTAATCATGTCTATAAGATATTGAACTAGCTCCAAGGAAGTATCAGAAATCGCTATGCAGGAACGGAACCCCTGTGCTTCTTCTTCAAGCTTTAGTAAAACAGAAAGATTACAATCACTGTTCTTATCTAATGCAAGGTCTGTAAGAACACCATACAAAGAAATCGTTCTGATATAATAGGGCTCTGCTTGAGTGTTACAATGTCGGAGCCACACATCTTCATTGATAAAGGATTCCCAGTTCTTTAATTTTCCTTTAAGCAACAACATTTGCTCCTCAATTTCTTCTTTGACTTCTTCTGGAAACGAGGCTTGTTTGTTTCTGGAAACGGCATGTACTGTTGAAACTTTAATCGGTTCACTGGCAAACAAGTCTGCAAATTCATCATAGGGGCGTATCTTATACATCTTAAGGAGTGTACTGAGCTTATTGAGTACTGGTTGACACTCACCATAAAACCATGAGGCTCTTAAAGACAAGTTGTCGATCATACCTTGCTCATATTGATTTTTTAAAAGCCTATCAATCACTTCATACAGACTATCTTGGCCCACATAGCAACGATATAGATGACTAACATAAGGGTGTTTGAAAAATTCAAGACTTCCTTTACTGTATAATAATGGACCTTCTTGGACTGATCTGGCTTTCTTCCTTAGTTGAGCCGTCGCCAGTTTTGAATTGTAGTTATTGACAAGAGCCAGTATGTTGACCTCTTGCTGTAAAGATGGTGTCATCAAGCCAGTTATGAAGTAATAGCTATCTTCTTCAATACTCAAAGATGATTCAATAATACTATCGATCATCGCTTGTTCGTCTGCGTATTCTTTGGCAGTAATGTGCTCCGCTAGCTTTAAGAATAGACTGCTCCGTCTAACTTCTATATCGCTTTTGCGAAATGTGTTTAGCATTGGTAAATAGTTCTTAGTGCCATCGTGCGGACGATAGTCATGTTGAGGCCAATGGTACAATCCTTTCGTAGCAAATTTCACGAACGACAAGTGGATTGTTGAAAGCTGCTCCTCTTCGATATCCATTCTTTCATTTAGCCAGTGCTCTTCTGCATTAATCGGGTGTGCAATGGATCCTGAATAATCAGTTTGAGCATACAGCTGATTGAGAGATTTAGAAGATATTTTAAGTTTGTAATGGTAAATTAATGCCAGAATTACGTATGCAATACCGTTCTTGTTATCCATCTCGATAGATACTTCTAACGCATCTATAGCGTCATCTATTTCTCCGATAAGGTATAACTTCTCGCCAAGGTAGCGGAAGGTCTCGCTATCAGCATTACCATTACCAATCTCTTCATGTAACGAAATGATTTCGTCCCAAATACCAGTGGTATAGCTATTGCCCAAATCAGGGAGCTCATTAGGACAGCGGTTAATCAGATCGCGTAGAGAATCCTTCTTTATATCAATGGATGGATTGTTTTGCACTGCAGCAGCGAACGGTCCAAGCTGGTTTAAGCTATCTTGAGTAAGTATAAGGTGCCTATTCAACTTTCTTTTATGTTTGATAAAAGGCTCAAGAAAATCTGATTTCCGTTCATGACTTATTAATGTTCTGTAAGGAATATATTGGTGATTGCAACCTTCCTTTGCTTTGCCAAATACTGTGTTGTAAGGCAGAAGGATAGCTATATTATCAACTAATATTCGGCTTTCTTGCTTTACCAGAATTCGCTCGGGGCGACGATTGCTGCTTGGATCGTCAACTATGAAGCGGTCGAAATCCTCTTTTGTTTTTAAGATGTCTCGCACTTTATTTGACAATACTGTATGGTTTTTATAGCCGAGGCTCTTTATGAGGCTGGTGAGCGCTATAGGGGATGAGTCTGTGGATATTTCCATTTAAATCTCCTTAAAATACATGCCTGCTACCGATGATTTCAATAGACTTAGTATCAACGTAATCTATTGATTCTCCTTACGTAAGAATCATGGTTGCAAACGTAGGACTTTCCCTTTTGAGATAGAAGTAATCTATACCCCTTAGATAACTTTATCGTATAGTACTGCTCTAAAGTACGCAGCTTTCTTCTGCGTCGGAATCCATCTTTACAACGCGCAATATCTTTTGCTTTTTCTTTAATATGGTTGGGGCAAAATCCTAAAATGACGAGTTTACACATGTTCTATCCTCCAATTGAACGAGCCTTAAACCCAATTGGAGGTGCTACCAAGTTGGTAGCATAGCGTTTTTTTCTGGGATTTCATTTTATAAAGGCGCTAAATAAACTCACAGGGCTAGGCATGCCTGAAACTCAACATGCTATATGATATTTAAACAATTAAGAGGGATTTTGTGCCAAAATTCGATTTTGGAAATAAAGCCACGATCAGTTTGTTATAATCACTCATCACATACCAGATTTATATTTGCATGACATTATCTAGTGGTACGGTGAATTTGGTCACTACAGTTCTCTGTGTACTAAAGGAATTAGACAGCTCGATCAAGGTAGGCGTGAGTTGCAAGCCTAATCAATAGCTCAAGTTTACTCCGCCAGCCAAGGCCGGTTCCGTGTGACTTGCGCGTGGCGAAAGCCCCTTAGTAAAACGTTAAACCCATAGAAATTGTAATCCGAAACTCATTATTTAGAGCAAATAACCTAACATGTTTCTATACAAAAAATGAGCCTTTGAATCACTCTACACCAGACTGATCACGTCAACTGCTAAAACCCGCCTCTAGAGCACCATTTTCGGTTATCCTGGGGCGTTTTCCCTTAAAATGAATCAAATCTCTAGAGAACTGATTCACACAGATACCCCTATGTTGCAACCAAAATTAATATTGTTATTGGGGCCTGATTTCATTAGCTAGCAGACGATTTTAAAGTCGTTATGTAGCTTGGCCCAGTGAGCTTTTAAACAACATCTATATAACTACCACACCATTAACGCAGGTGTCCTTGTTTTATTTTGACTTGAAATAAGTTGTTAATCATAAGCAAAGTTTATGCAAGCGTTTCAAGTGTGGTTAAATATTGTTATCAAATGATATTTTTTGAACCAATTGTTTGCAGTCTGAGGCGTTTCCCTGTAATCAGTTAAAGGGTGATTCACAATAGAAACGCTTTGGATGCTATTGTTACCAACAACAAGGAGTTAAAATGAGAAAAAAAATTAAATTCAAAATGGGCAATAAACTTAAATTACTTAGTTTGCCTTTATCTATTTCCCTAGCTATTTGCTCATATAATGTAAGCGCAGAAGCCACGCCAGAAGAGTATAATCTGATATGTTATCAGAGTGATTGTAATTCATTGCAAAATGTAAAGAGTTTCATTAACGGCCAGCCAGATAAAACTTTCAACGATGCTGATGTTTTTTATATTTATGACGATGATGTAATTATTAACTCAACAACTTACTCAGATTATTTGATTAATGTTGATAAGTTTCGGACTATTTCAAAAAGAGATGCTGCACTTAATTGCAGTTTCGATTCAAACTATTCGTGTAGTGATTGGAAAAAAGATCCTAGTACAAGATATCTGGTTAATTATATTCAGAATGTCAAATGGAATACCGCCCCGTTAACACAAATCCAAGTGCAGTTAGATTCGTATCTAAATTCGATAGGAGCTACTATAGCTGTAGGCTCTTTATTAGCTACACCTGTTCTTGGAGTTGAATCCTTATCTGTCATTATGATCCGAATCGGTGGGCAGTATTTCGCTAAAGTTGTAGGTAATAGTGTATCTGGTGTAATTGGTACAACTATAGCTTTTGGATTAGATTTACAGACAGCATCAAAATTTTTACCAGGGGACGTGTTGATTTTCCAAAATGGTAAAGTAGTAAAAGTTATCCGCAATGGAAAAGAAATTGATATTAAAGACTTACCTTCAATCCCTACCAGTACTGGTGGGCAAAATGGTGGTGGTGGAGGCGTTGACAGTGGTGGTGGCGGCACAACTGGTGGCGGTGGAATAGTCGGCGGAGGAGGCGGTGGTGGTTGCTTCGTTAATTGTGGTTCTGTATATATAAGAGACATGAATTAATACTAATTCATAGTTATCCAAAAATACCGCCTTGGGCGGTGTTTTTGTCCCTTTAGGCTATAAAGAACACTTTTTATTAGAGTAAACCAGAGGCTATAGTGGATCACATATGTGTTGGTGTAGCAGTTATCGAATTCTTATGTTTATAAAAATAATCAATATGATAAAGTTGTTGGACATGAATCTTGATTATAATTTCAAATACAATACATTGTTAATGTAACCGTTATTTAAATAAATGTAAGTCATCAAGGTCGGTGGCTACTTAATTAAGTATCTTTAATGGATAAGTGAATTATCACCTATATAAATAAAAGGCTTTGTAATATGATGAATAAGTGCCCGCATTGTAATAAGTTGAACTTTAACAATAGGATTAATAAAAGAGTTAACAATTTCAAATGTAAAGCATGTGATAAAGTTTATTTTTCAAGATTAAATAAAATTAAATTTGTAATTTCCTCCATATTATTATGCTCTATTTTTTTTATTGAAAAAGAAACTATCAATCAATTAAACACTTCTGTATTGTGGACGTTTATAACATTTACATTAATTTCGTATTTTTCTTATTTTGTTTCAGAAGAGTATTACAAAATCGAATAGTCACCATTTTTCCTATGAATAAGTCTCTCTCAGACTGATTCATGCTCCTCGAAAAGCTCCGCTTGTGCCCCTTTTACACGATTCTGGGGCGGTTTTTTCCCTTAAGATGAATCGAATCTCTAGAGAACTGATTCACACCGATGCCCCTATGTTGCCACCGAAATCAATATTGTTATTGGGGCCTGATATCATTAGCTAGCAGAGAATTTTAAAGTCGTTATGTAGTTTGGTCCAGTGAGCTTTTAATATCGCTTTATGCTCTTCATGCATGGGGAGTTCAGCAAGTGCCTCTGGCCAAAGAGTACGGGCTTGTTGCATGGCATCCAGTAAATGAGCCTTTATTGCAGGCCATGGTAGGCCTGTTCTCGTTGCCCATGCTTGGAAGGTGGTGATATCAATGGCGTACCATAGCTTTTGTTTATTCATGTTGAGGGCAATGGCGGTTTCGCCTTCTATGTAGGGTAAGGTGCTCACAATATCGTAAGCGGGCGAGAGTATCGCATTTTGGGTATCTGGGTAGATAACACTCCAATTTTTTAAGTGGGCATCGCCGTTGGCAAGCAAGATATTGGCCAGCAACCGCCTTGCCATTTGCTGCACATCTTTTAATCCATTGTAGCTGCTCATGTATAGAGCTTTAGCTATGGCTTCGTAGTTGTATTTACCGTATTTATCATGAGCGTAAACTTCGAATATTTGGGCAAAGTCCTCTGCATGAATGCGGCCCGTATCACTGCGGTCAAAGCGCTTAATTGCATAAGCCGTTGGCTCATCTGGTAGTTTGATGTTGGGTAGATTATCCAATGCATTAAGCGAGATGAGCTCAATTTCAGGGATGTTCACTTCGATTATTTGTGCCAATTTCATTGCAGTGTATTCATTTTGCGGGACGTTGCGGTGTACTGTTGAAGGCGTCTTGATAATCCAACTATCTTGGCCTTCTTGATTGGCATTTATGTTGAATCGTCCATCGTTTCTGCTTGTCGAGAATTTCATTTGAACACCAGCAAGTGAGAACTTATTACTGGTGTGGGTGATGTCGATTAAAATAGCTTCTGTTCTTTCCCGTGGTGATAGTGCCCAGGCTGGAATATCTTCTTTTGCTATGGCTGATGCGATTAAGCCGCCGGGAAGATTGTTCCCTGCCCATGCCAATATGGGAAATTCGTCGTTCTCATGTACTTTTAGCGCGGCAGACATCCAATGCCGCAATGCGCCCTCGGGGAGCAAGTTGGACAGCACCGGTGATAATCTTTGTGTTCTGACTTGTATTTTATCGATGTAGTGGGGGTCTAGCAGCTGGGTGAGCGTTAATGTTGGTCGAAGTGCTTTTGGCATCGCGATATATTCAGGGTCAAATTTCAGAATGTTTTTACCCCCAGAATAATGGGTGAGTATCGCAATCCGTTGATGATTTAAATAAAGCGCGAGGGCCTCTACTGATTCAGCCGGTTTCATAGATTATCTTCTCTATCATCAACTGAATGTAGGACCTTATCCCAAGATGTGCCCGTCTCTGTCGTTAAGTTGTTAGGCGAGTGACGGTCAATTTCTGGTTCTAAAGTTGCTTGGTTAATGAGTGCTTTTACTGCACTTATGTGCTGTTTAGGAACGAGCATCATTTCAAGATTTAATCCTTCCAAGACTCTCAGTAATGTCGATAAGCGAGTATCACTGCCACTTTCAATTCGTTGGTATTGTTGCTGTGACATACCAATGTTCAACAGCATGTCTTTCTGACTTAGTGCTAGTTGTTCTCGGTAGTGCTTGAGTTCTGTGGCTAATTCGCTGAGGTACTTCATGGTGTTGGCTCGGTTATCTTTTACTCATAAACATCATATTAGTTGTTATTTGCTATTAATTACAACTAATACGATGTTATTTTGTATAAATACAATCAATTTGTTGTTTACGCGTATGGATACAACATATTCGTTGTATACGTGTCTTTGATGTCGTATAAGATTTTGTCATAGATGAGGCGGTGGCGCTGGTTACATTATGGCCGCGCTGGAGTATGTGATTAGGCTTGATTGCGCGCGAGAGACATTAAAGAGTCGTAATTTAACATGGGCAATGTTATTTATTTGCTAGTTTTAGGCGGTGATATTTATAGTGGGTCAATTTAGCCTGCTTACACTTCGGTGCGGCCTAGATAATCCCTAGATCTCCTTCAAAAGTTGGGAGTACTCAACCCCATGCAGCAGTGGGGCACAGTCGAGTCATTGCATCAACCCTACAGGAGGATGCAATGACGTGTAATTGTTTGTATTAATATTTTTCGCGCGAAAAGGTCAGGGGAATTGCGAGATATTAAGTTGGTTTATGTGAGCTGCAAGTGCTCAATCTCCACTCGACATCACACTTCGGGACAATTTCGAGTTAAAGCCTTAATTCTAACTCGTCAGTTTCGGATTAAAATTAGCACGCAAGTCTCCGCTACAATGTTGCCTGCACTTGTTTAAAGCTTAGCCTAAGCTGCGTAAGGATAAACGTTCTTCTAAGGCTGGGCGAAATCACACCGCACAAAAGAGTTACAGCTTAGGGAGTAAAGAGCCTTGGCTACTCGCAACAAATCTACCGCCGGACTACTTTGACCCTTCAAAGGTCGTCGATTTATATGCTAAACGAATGCAAATTGAAGAAACCTTCCGCGATTTAAAAAGTCCGCAATATGGCATGGGCCTCAGACAACGCCGCAGCCGTTGTCCAAAGCGATATGATGTATTGCTGCTCATCGCTATGCTCGCTGAAATTGTGTGGTGGTGTATTGGGTTAGCAGCGCAACACCTTGGATGGCAGCGATATTTTCAAGCCAATACAGTGAGAAAGCGTGCAGTGCTATCAATTGTTAGACTTGGAAAGGAAGTACGCAAAAGAGACAAATATCCTGTAAAGGAGACAATGTTTCGCTGGGCATTAATCGAATATATAAACTTAGTTCATGACGCTGGAAGACCTCAATTATGAGGGGATCCCCCAGCGCCCGTTTAAGGGGCAGACAACGCTACTACCAACTTACCGTATACCACCACAATCACAAAAACCAACGCATAATAAAAATGCCACGCGTTGGCTGTACCTCTTGAAGCGTTTATTAGTTGCCTTTTTTTCGAAATATCAGGCTATAAGATGCAATAGAGATCATTAAAATTTGTACTAGAGATATAGCTACAGCAACCACTACCCATGGCATTAAACTCGTTAGTACAACTGTTATCGATGACAGTACGAACGTTAACAGCAAAGTTATCAAAGTCACTAAGTACAGCTCACCAAAAACTCTGAAGAAGCCGTACTTTGCATAGCTTAAAATTCTTGGCTTATCACTCATACCCACGATCACAGCTAAAGCTGTGATCAAGAAACCTAACATCGTAAAGCTAAATGTTGCCAGTATTGTTAGCAAAACATCTGTTTTGCTAACTAACTTCTCCAGCAGAGTCTTCGATATCTCCGCTTTCAGAAGGAAGTTCAAACCGATCCCAGGCGCTAGCATTATAATAACCAGTAATATCCTCAAGCCTATCATTTGAATACCTTTCATCGTTTCTAAATTCTGCTAGCTTCAAACTCAATGGATGATTCGCTAACTTTTTCTCCGCAATCCTAGTCGCTATGCTTGTTTCTGACGGTTCAAGGTAGTCGTTTATAAAACCATTACCGGCTATATAAAAGTCTGACAACGACTCATCTAACGACTCTTTGGCTCTAACCATGTACTTCACAAGACCATGACCTGAAATCGCATTTGTGAGAGCCGGAATATGCTCCTTGATATCACAACCACGACGCGGTTTAAATGTAACTTCTATAGCATCAATCTCATCAGGAAGAGTACCACCAAACAACTGCCCAAACTGCTCGAATACATTATTTGAGGCAGATACTTCAAAAGTTGTTCTACCAACAGAGTTCATAGTCATGACATCACTTGAGCTAACCTGCACAGGAAATGGAGTAGCAATAAAGTCATACGTCAATGATAGCGATGAAAGCAATTGTTCGATGAAGTAAACAAAACTCGAGTTTTTTGGTCCTTGGCTAGTTGACGCAATAGCATAATGATCAGTCTCGATATAGACATAGCTAGCGAAACCTACTTTTTCATTGTCCTCTAAGTCATTTCTGATGTCTTCATATGTAAAGTTATCGGAGTTTATGATTTTTATAAGCTCGTTATTCTTCGTAGTTATCAGGGTAAATAAATGAGCATTATTGCTAGGAATTAAGAAAATTGTTTCGCCTGAACGCGATACAAATGACCGTTTCAAATGTGCAGGAGCATTCTGAATGTATGCTCGCAGCAAGTCTAACACTGAATGGCGATATTGATTATCATTACGCTTAAAGTAGTAAGAATAGTAAGTTAGTTTCATAGAAATTAGACACCTTTATATTTTGGTGCAACATTACAAGTTAATCACCAAAACACCAAATGAAATACAGTAAGTAGATGGATGAGGCAACTAACTTCTTAGTATTTATGCGCTGCGTTGTTGCAGGGCATAAATCGCTTGTTGGACTTGACCGATGCCGTATCCAGATTAATTGGTATGCTTCATGCTATAGGAATTTGCTTTTTTGCGGTAGCGGTTTTTTATATAATTGAATGGGTAATCACTTGATATCGTTTTAGCTTTCTCATTCTTTCATGCTCACTTTTGACTCATTATTTACCTTGATTGACGGCATTTTGGCCTTGCATTCAGGCTGATACTCGTATGACATTTTCTCATTGGCAATCATAATTGTGGTTGGATAACGGATAAAGCCAGAACTTTTTAGCATTACTAAAATTGGATCAATGTTCTGATGTTGGAGTTAGCTCGATGCCACGTTGCTAACTCAGAAAGGGCATCGTCGAAATAGAATCAGACCCACTCGCCAAGGGCGACCCCAAGTCATCAATTGATGTCCACTCCAATCGACGTTAAACTCAGTCTGCGTAATCGGTGGCGATTCAAATCACAAGGCATACATCAAGCTATTTGGGGTTAACTTTACCTTCCGTTACAAGTTCATCACAGCGTAACTTTGCTATTGATTTTCGCTCTTTCTTACCTTCGATAGCGGTGAACTGTGAGTAAAGTGCAGCAACACAACCATCATAAGTTTTCAAACTTTCCTCATTAAAGAAGGACCATGCGATATATATTATTATCACTATGACAATAATCTTCTTAACCATAACTCGCCTCCTGAAGATGAGTCATATAAATCGCCACCGATAGAGTTGTCACTTTGTAGGATTACAAAAATCTGGTCAGCAGTATTATTCGAAAGCTGTCAGCGAGCAGCGCCGAAACAAGAAATGGGGCAGAAGTGAGTTAAAGCTACCTGTCGGATCTAATTGCATCGTGCGTTCTGTTTGACCTGTTCTTAGACCACTATCTTCACCTGCAGATGTGTCACCCAATCTCGTTACGCTTTTGTCCAGTAGTCGGCTTTACCCAATCCCAATGCGCATCATGAGTTGTGGGCAGTAATACGCTAATGACGGTCGATGATGGCCGGTACCTAAGTATGGTGTTCCGCTTGGTCCTACGAGCCAGCCGTGTATACCTGCAGGTGTGTCCGTTAATTTCACGCTGGCTAATCGCTTGTTGAGATAACGGGATGGATAGGGCTGATACCTAGCATCAATGTGAATGTTTACGTCTTTGTCAGCGGCTTTACCTTTAGGTGCGTTAGTCGTTCAAGCATTTGCTGATGTCTGTGGGTGCAGCTGGCATTGATAGGGCTGATATAGGCGTGTTGTGCGACGACGGTGAGTGACGATACCGCACGTTTTCTTAGTCTTAGTTGTTGCTGATATGTTGTATTTCAATAAGAGTATTACCCTATTAGGGTTCAATAGTTCTTTGATGTGGCCTAGATAATCCCTAGATCCCCTCAAAAAGTTGGGAGCACTCTAGCCCATGCAGCAGTAGGGCTACAGGCGAGTCATTGCATCAACCCTACAGGAGGATGCAATGACGTGTTTTTGTTTCTTTTGTGTTAATTATTTCCGTTCGAAAAGGTCTGGGGAATTGCGAGATTTTGAGATGTCTTGTGTGAGCAGTATGCGCTAAATTGTACAATCTCCACTCGACATCACACTTCGGGACAAAACCTTGTTAGATAATTCACTCTTATTAGCCAGATTTGGATTAGCTATTCTAATAGTAATGCTTCGTTTGGTTGCAAACTAACCAACACTCGATATCACCAGTCGGAATCGGCATAACAGGGACATGAATCAGTTTTGATACATCTTAAGGGAAAAAACCGCCCAGAATAACCTTAAACGGGGGACTAAGGCGGATTTTAGAGGATAGCTTGAATCAGTCTGGTGTAGAGTGATTCATGGCGCGATTTTAGGCTGAAATTTGCAACAAATATAATCATAATTTTTCTTATTAGATGGCCAAATTCAGTTTTCCACTACAAAGACTCAGCTGATCACCACAATGTTGGTATAGTGCAAAGTCAGGCGAATGGAATTACCGCCGTTTGGGTTCGCTAAAAGCGTTACCAAATCGCCAGACACACCTATAATCTTGGCACTCACCGCCGAGCCATTGAGTAAGATGGATAAATTGCTTTTGTTGGCGAGCAAAAATTTACCAAATTCACTGTTATCCATGTGTTCCTCCTATTTGAATCCTTCCTGTAAATTCTTCAGGTCTTCGCTGTACTTAATTTTGCAATCCGATAGCTTCGCCTCGTCAGTACCAGCTGCCGTCTTACAGGCTGCCAGTTGCTTATCCAAACTCGCGGTGTAGGTCGCTAACAAAGTGCGGTTGGTGTTTGCTTGAGTCTTCTTGAGGCTTTCTTCCGCCTTTGCCTTGGCTGCAGCAGCGGTATTCTCTGCAGCTTTAGCCTCGCTAGCTTTTGCTTCTGCTTTCAATCTGTCGGCTGTCACCATTTCGCTTATGACAGTGATAATTTGTTTGATATTCGCCTGAGCTTCACTGGTTGGCAATTCTGCATCCGTTGGTTTACCGGTGAAGCCATTGGCAGCCAACATGCAGTTGGCAAACAGCATTTCACGGGACAGCAACACCAGATCATTACGGCCACCAAGATTCACCATAGTACTGGTTGTTTCCATCCCCAGTTTTAGGGTCTGGCTTAGGGTGTTATTCACACTGTTATTGGTGGAAAAATCATTTGACCCAGTTGCCCCACTGCTGCCAGATGCCGCGCTACCATCTTCTGCTGTTGAATTACGGCTTAAGCTTCTGTCTCGCTCAACCTGATACTCAAGCGCCTGACTCACTACAGCAGTAAGATTATTCACGGCTTCGGCTGTCGCCTTGAACGTTGTTGACGCCGCAACATCCGGTACAGGTTCAGAACAAACAACTTTCTCGCCATTGTTCTTGGTCCAGATATAGACATTGCGCAGTTGTGCAGGTAATGAGGCGACTTCTAATCCTGGCGCATCAGTCTTACTCAACTCCGACACCTTAAGTTTCATGGTTTTCTGTTCAGTGATCCCCATTGAAGTGCAGCCAGCGGTTATTAACACTAAAGGTAAGAGATGTAGCAGTTTCATTCCAGTTCCTTGGAGTCAACCTATTCTTAGCAAAGCCTAGCTAAATGTTGCTAAAAAGTAAAATAGCTTTTTGTGAAGCTAATTTTTGGGGATAGAGAATGAAGTGCATCTTGAATAGCCACTACCTCACTAGACGACTTTTTGCCTCTTCGTATATGTAGGAGGAACTGAACACCATGAAATTCCGTATTAATGCGGCTTTCATGGCATCACCGCAAAAAAACGCATCTTGTGATTATCTTGGTCATTAAAACCAATTTTTGCCGAGTTGGCTTCGTGATCTGAACCACTAATAGTGGACACTTTTTATCATTACTAAAGTTAGGTCAACTAGGCCGGTAACAAGACTCAGAATAAACTCGACACTAACAAGTTTTGGGGCAGAAGTGAGCTAAAGCTACCTGTCGGATCTAATTGCATCGTGCGTTCTGTTTGACCTGTTCTTAGACCACTTTCTTCACCTGCAGACGTATCACCCGAGCACCTTACGCGTCATGCCTAGTCGTCAGCTTTATCCAATCCCAATACAAATCATGAGCTGTGGGCAGTAATGCAGTAATGCACTAATGCGGTGGTCGAGCATGGCTGGTATCTAAGAGTGTTGTTCCACTTGGTCCTATGATCCTGCCGTGTTGATCTGCATGTGTGTCGCTAATCTCACGCTGGCTAATTGCTTGTTGAGATAAGGGAATTGATAGGGCTGATACCTCGCATCAATGTGCATATTTACGTTTTTGTCAGCAGCTTTACCTGCAGGTGCGTTAGTCGTTCAGGCATTTGCTAATGTCCGCGGATGAAGCCGGCATTGGTAGGGCTTATATAGGCGTGTTGTGCGACGATGGCGAGTGAGAATTCCGCACGTTTTCTTAGTCGTAGTTGTTGCTGATATGTTGTATGTCGATAGGGGTATTACGCCATTAGGGTTCAACAGTACTTCGTTGCGGCCTAGATAATCCCTAGATAGCCTCAAAAAGTTGGGAGCACTCAAACCCATGCAGCAGTAGGGCTACAGGCGAGTCGTTGCATCAACCCTAGAGGAGGATGCAACGGCTCGCTTTTGTTGCTTTTGTGTTAACGCGTCAAGGGCGTAAAGGGGAGGGCAAAAGGTGAGTTTTTTGGTAGTTCTGGGTGAATTGATGGCGCCTAAATGGATCCTTCTATTTGGCTCGCTGTTTCGGTCGCGGCCTCATCCTGCGAAGGCGTTATCCGCTCGCCGTTTTTGGTTATGAAAAGCTGGCGAACTGGGATGATCTGCACACTGTTTCTGGGTGATTGAACGCGTTTTTAGGCTCATGCTGCCTTAATCTGAATTGTTATTGATATGTTTCTATTTGATGGGTGTTGTTCAGTGTGTTGCACCAATATGGTTCAACCGTTTTTGGATGCGGCCTAGATAATCCCTAGATAGCCTCAAAAAGTTGGGAGCACTCTAGCTCATGCAGCAGTAAGGCTACAGACGAGTCATTGCATCAACCCTAGTGGAGGATGCAACGGCGTGCATTTGTTGTTCTAGTGTTAAATGTTGGCGATAGGCTGAAGAGGGTAAAAGCTAAGGTTTTAGACGGTTTTAGGTGAACAGCAGCTGTCTAGGCCTAGGCATACTTTAGCCGAGTGCTAGTTTACCTATATTAGTCATCCTGCATGGATAGGAATGGAGCGATGATCATGTGCAATTATGATGAATTTAGATTTTCAGATGGTCGGATTTTGTGTCTCGCCGATGCTCACGGTTTGGTTGAAACTGAACGCGACACTTTATGATGATGAGAATCACTCTCAACTCGGTATAGATGCGAACCATTATCATCACGGGTCCTTCTGGCGCGGTTGATTGCGGGGGCGGCGACACGCAGTGCTTCACTACATATGAGGATTTTAGAGGGCTTGGTTGTTGTTTTATTAACGGACTTTTAGGGGGCGTTCATAATTTTGAACGCTATTTATGGCGTTGATTTTATTTGCTTATTATTCCTATTTCCTCAGGAGTTCAAAAAATAGCTGTGCTCGGATATACCAACTTCAACAGATCGATTTTATGATCCTTTGATCTTTGTTGAATGGGCCGATATTTTGCGTCTCTTGGTAAGTGAGTCGCTATATAAAGTGGAGAACAGTGAGGGAAGAAACTTACCTTTAGTCTGAATACATCAGAGCGTTGCCGCCTAGGCATATCGATTCTTTTAAGTTTCATCTCAAAATCACTTAACTGATAACTAAATCATTCAAATTGGCTAACCGGTTAGTGTTGTATATGGTTACTGTGATTTTATGCAGTATCCGGTGGGGCATATTCTTCCTTTTATTCCAGTCTCTGCGCATGCTGGGAAGTTTGTTCTTTGGTGGTGAAAAATATTTAATAATTTTTCAGTACTTTTTTTGCTGTTGCCTATACTCAGTGCCGAGTGCTCGTTGACTGCTAGCATTTAGCCAAGGAAGAACTCAAAGGATCTCATTATTCATTGATGAACATGGAGTAAGGTTATGACGTTGCGAATACATCCCTCTGTTGGTGTTGGGCGTTTAGGAAATAGCGCCGAAGAATTTTACCTCGCCCCCGATGCGATTGGTGGCTTACCGATTGAAGCAGACTCCTACGGGAATCCCATCGGTCCAGTGGTCAACTTTAAAGACGGTGCTGGTCAGGTTAAGCGACAAGGACAACCATTTAAAATTCTGTCAGATGATGGCAGTGAACTCACACTCAACTCCCCTAATGTAGCCTCGATAGTATGGACGGTACATGTGGCCAATAAAAAGGCTGCTTGGTATCAGTACAGTGAACTGGAAGGCAACCTTTTATACGGGCTAGATAACAGCTATCGCAACCGTGATGTGCCGCTGCGTAACCCTGACGAAGAAGATCGTCTAAGTCTTATTATTGATCCTGGTCCGCGTAGTGTGTCAGGGGTTCAACAAAAAGTCATGATTGATCAAGCTACTGTGCCCGCTGGGTATCCAGCGACTTTTCCACCGGATCACGTTCAATATGGTACGGCTGTGCTGACACTCGGTGAGGTGCTTACGGACGACAAAGGTCGCTTGATCGTATTGGGTGGCTTCGGGCATGCGGGTGGTAATGAGCCATTAACCAGTTATGGTGGTTCGAATACCTGGCACGACGATGTTGCCGATGGGCCAGTCTATTGCGAAGTGACCTTTAATGATGGTACTCCATCTGCGCTCTTACAGGCATGGGTTATTATAGGTTCCCCGGACTTTGCCCCAGAAATTGTCAATATCTCTACCCTTAGCGATACCATGTTCGATGTGGGGGTGAGGGCGTTTAACCTGATTCCTGAAATGTGTTTTGATGGTGTATACCAATCAGATTACAGGGTAAATTATCAGCGGGATATACTGCCGATAGTACAGCGTTTTAGAGGGTATCAGTGGGTGTCTAATGTGCAATCCATGACTGCCTTTGCATCTAATGAGTTTGACTATGCTGATAATCGCGAGGAGAATCGCTACAATCGCGAGCAGTATTTTGAGTATTTCCGCCAGCCAAACGATAAATCAAACCCCTCACCAGATCAGTCGCAACAGCAACTCTTTGCAGAAAACACCTCAGCGGGCCTAATGCCCATGATGCCGTTAAATTCTGGAAGCAATTCCGTTAGCAATGAAAATATAGTTAAGTTTTTGGCACTTAACGAAACCCAATATTTCCAATTGTACCAATGGGCTAAGGGCGAATTCGACAATAACCCGAATTACAACCCTCATCCGGTTGCTGCAGAAGACGCGGCTAGTGTGGGTAACTGCGTCGGCTTACCCATGTGCCCAGGTATCGAAGTGACTTGGAGCCTACAAAATCCTGAAATTTACGCATCTCCATATGTGATTAAAGATTACCAGGGTAAAGATGGCTATAACAAAACTGGGCTCACCCCTTCCCGTGATGAATGTGAAGGCGGTGGTTGTGAACCTGGGGATTTAACCAAACGCATGGCGTGTCCTTGGCAAGCGGATTTCTTCCAATGCACAGTACAGCCAGTGAACTTTACCAATCCTGCGATCAATAAAGCGGTAGATAGTGAGGGTAACAAGGCACCGCTACCACCAACCTATTACTCATACTGGTGGCCGCCACAAAGCCCATGGGATGTACTCACCACTGGGCTGACGGAAGAAAGTCAGGCGGAATCCCATGTGCCAGCTGGGCAGCAAATGAACTATGCTCGTGGCATTAATTCCTTTGTTCAGATGGTGGAATACTGGTGGTCATTGGCGTTTATTCGCAATCTAAACACGGGCAATGCAAGTTATCCTTACTTCACAGAAACTGAGCGCAGTAACGAGGTGTTTAGTTATCAAGAAGTGGGTGTGGGTACCATTAGTGGCAATCCAGATGATAATGAAACCACCATTCCGGTGTTTTATATCGAGCGCGATAAAGCCACAATTAAGGCGAAAAGCAGCCGAGCGGTGAAACTAGTTGCGGCGCTGGAGAAAAAGGCCTTTAAACGTATCGCCATTGCCTCTGGCGGCTTAGGCCTACCACGCTCTGGCACACGGACGCGTCGCTAATGGAAAAAACGACCACTGTCTATGAAACAGAGGTCTTGGTGGTTGGCGCAGGCCCTGCTGGTTGCGCCACAGCCTTAAGTCTTCTGAATTACTCTGATACCCAAGTGATGCTGGTAGAGCAGGGGGATCTGAGCCAAGTGCGTGTTGGTGAACAGGTATCAGCCACGATATTCAAGTTTTTTGATTATCTCAAACTGAACGAGGAGGATTTTAACCCAAAAGACTATATGCCCTGCTACAGCAGCATATCCTATTGGGGCAGCCATCGACCGAGCACGCGTAATAGTATTTTCACCACGGAGGAGGCGAATTATCAACTGAATAGGGAGGCGTTTGATCTGTCCTTACTTACAAAAGTATCGGCTTTGGGAGGCTGTGTATTACCGCGAACCAAGGTTCAAGCGATTCGATCATGTTCTGATGATCGCTGGGAAGTAGATCTCTTGCATGCCACAGAAGGTCCATTGCGTATTCTTGCAAAATATCTAGTGGACGCCACTGGACGCAACGCAAGTATCAGCCGACAGCTGAAGGTCGAGGTGCAAAAACACGACAAGCTAATGGGATTAGGGTGCTTTTTTACCTTACCAAAGGGCCACCCAAAGGACTATGGGCATGTACTAGAATCCTGTGAGGATGGATGGTGGTATTGCGCTCAGTTACCGGATAATCAAATGGTGTTTAGTTTGTTTACGGATGCGGATATTATCTCCAACAAACGTCTTAACCAAAAACAGCATTGGCTGGAAGCGCTTTCCCGCACGCATCATATTACCGATAGTTTACAAGGCGCGACCTTAAGCGCCGATAAGCTTTGGGTAAGAAATGCCTGTTCGCAATTAGCGAGCGGTAAACTGCCGAATAACTTCCTAGCGGTTGGCGATGCGGCCTGCGCATTCGATCCTATTTCTTCCATGGGTATTGGTTTTGCGCTGTCTTCGGGTTGTCAGGCGGCTATCACTATCATTTATCATGAGGCTGATTCGTCCGGCGAATCGTTTGCTTTATACCAGCAAGATCTACAGCATATTTTTGATAACTACTTGGCCACACGTCAGACAATTTATGGCAAGGAGCAACGCTGGTCAGAGTCAACCTTTTGGCGCAGAAGAGGGTTTAGTATGGTGCCAAGCGAGTAAATGGTAGATTTTTGAATACTGATCTAGTCTAAAACGAGCTCTTTGGGAGAATCCTTCGAGTATCGTTTTTTTGATTTGAACTAAATTCGAGCCACCCAGATTAAATCGCATGATTTAGGAGCCTTCACTAGACTTAATAAAAGTGTTGATGGGTTTGCTATGCCGCGCCCAAGAAGAACTCAGATCAGTGTTGATGACTCGTCTTTCTACCATTGCTGCAGTCGTGTCGTCCGTCGCGCCTTTTTGTGGGGTAATGATACTTATTCTGGTAAAAATTATGATAATCGCCGCGCTTGGGTCCACCCAGTGTTGATGATTTATCTGAACTAAATGATATCGTTGCAAAGATACACCAGACGGGTGACACCACCGCGGTGAATTTTGACGTGGGGTTTGATAAAGAAAAGAACCAATGGTGTTACATCGAAACATCACAATAATTCTTGCCAGTTAGCTAACAACGCCTATAATTACTGTATATAAAAAAGGGCTATCCATTTAGCGCCACCAGTGTCAATATGTAGTAATGAAAACTTCATCGTATCTATTAAAAGCTGGCGTCGATTACCCTACAAATTGGGACGAATTTGTTGATTGGTTTCATGATGAACAATCTTGCACCAGCTACCTTTATGCACTTCGTTGGCCAAACGGATTCATTTGCCCAAGCTGTTCGAGCCATCAATCACCTTATCAGTTAAGTAATGGCAAGTTAAAATGTCATGCTTGCCGTTCTCAGTGTTCAGTAACATCAAGTACACTTTTTGACAAAACAAGAACCCCCATGAAAAGTTGGTTTGCAGCTGTCTGGTTTATTACAAATCAAAAGAATGGGGTCAGCGCTCTTGGGATCCAAAGGCTATTAGGTCTTGGGAGTTATCAAACTGCTTGGTCTTTAATGCACAAGTTAAGATATGCCATGGTTGATCCTGAAAGAGATAAACTGTCCGGCATCGTAGAGGTTGACGAAACATTAATCGGTGGTGTCATTCCAAAATCATCTATTAAAAATCAACAGGGTAAGCGTAAAACTGTAGTTTTGGTTGCTGTTGAGCTGCTATCACCCTCTGGATTTGGGCGGATACGTTTAAGGCAAGTAGAAAGTGCAACTAAAGAACATATCCATCAATTCATTCAAGATGTAATAGAACCTGGTAGCACAATTTGTAGTGATGGTTCTCAAGCATACAAACAAATAGACAAAAAAGGATATGAGCATAATCGGATAGTGCATTTAGGTTCATCTGTACCTGCACATGAAACAATGGCTGGGGTGCATCGAGTCTCATCATTATGTAAAAGATGGCTTTTAGGTACGTATCAAGGTGCGGTAAAGGCTAAGCAACTTGATTATTATTTAGATGAGTTTACATTTCGCTTCAACAGAAGAAAGTCAGATTCACGGGGATTATTATTCTACAGATTGCTTGAGCAAGCTGTGCGTTCTAAGCCGATAACGTACCAATCAATTAAAAATCGATAACCACAATATATAGTGGTTGGTCGTGCTAAGTGGATAGCCCTTATATAAAAACAGTGGTGTTGACTATGCGTATTATCCCCATCTATGCCAGTGCCGGTATCACTGGCTTCGAAAGCCCTGCAGCTGAATATAGTCAGTTGGGTCTCAGCCTTGATGAGCTGTTAGTTGTGCATCCCAGCGCGACTTTTATTGGTGTCGCAAAAGGTGACTCAATGCAGGGCGTGGGCATTTTTTATGGCGATTTACTGATTGTTGACCGCCAAGAAACCGCGCGTCATGGTGATGTGATTGTTGCCAATTTCAACGGTGAATTTGTATGTAAAATCCTCGATAAAACGCATCGCATGCTGCTGTCATCGAATGAACAGCACCAACCTCAGCCTATTCACGATTACGATAACTTTACGATTGAAGGTGTTGTTATTCGTTCTGTTCGTTGTCATCGCCAAAGTCCATTATTAGCGGACATCTGATGTTTGCCTTGGTTGACGCCAATAGTTTCTATTGCAGTGCCGAGCAGGTATTTAGACCTGATTGGCGTGGTAAGCCAATGATTGTGTTGAGCAACAACGATGGCTGCATTGTAGCGGCAAACAAGCAAGCGAAAGAACGGGGCGTTCCTAAGTTTGCACCATACTTTCAAGTCAAAGACCTGTGCACGAAATTAGGTGTCATTGTTTGTTCAAGTAACTATGAACTCTATGCCGATTTATCTGCAAAGATGATGAATATCATTGGCCGATTTGCACCAGAGCAGCATGTCTATTCGATTGATGAAAGCTTTCTCTCCTTTAAAAATAGTTACCCTGCCATTAAGTGCTTGCGAGCCCAAGGTCAGTTGATTCGAAAAGCGGTTTGGAAAGAGACACGTTTACCGGTTTGTGTCGGCATAGGCTCAACACTCACACTGGCTAAAGCAGCCAATCATGCGGCAAAGAAGTTACCTGGCTATCACGGTGTGTGTGTTATCGATAATGAACAAGACAGGATTTCAATTTTACAATCAATGAATGTGAATGATGTCTGGGGCATTGGACGCAGGATAAGCAAAAAACTTGAATTGATGAACGTAAAAACCGCTTATGACTTAGCAAAAATCCCTGCAGGTTTAGCGCGAAAGCAATTTAGTATTGAAATAGAACGCACTGTACGTGAACTCAACGGGCAAGCGTGCAAAGTGTGGGACGAGGCGAGGGCGGATAAGAAGCAAATATTCTCGACTCGTAGTGTGGGCGAGCGTATTACCGAGTATGAGGATTTACTGCAAGCCTTAAGTAAACATGTGGCGATTGCCGCAGCGAAAGCGCGTAAGCAAGGTTCAAGCTGTAAAACCATGTTGTTGTTTGCCAGCAATTCCCCCTACGATGAACGCCCAACAGGCTTTAAGACCTTAGTGCACTTTGCTTGTGCTACCGATTGCAGCATTGAACTCACTCAAGGTATGACACAAGCAGCATCTCAACTTTTTCGTGCCGGCGTTCGTTATTATAAAGTTGGTGTAGGACTGATTGATTTGGTCAGCACCCAGCATGGCCAGTTAGATTTATTCAATGTCTCAAAAGCCAAACCAGCATTAATGAAGACCCTTGATGGCATCAATCAACGTTATGGCACAGACACCTTATTCATAGCCGCCCAAGGTATCGAGCAAAAATGGGCCATGCGCCGTGATCTACTCACACCGCAATACACGACTAAATGGAAATGTCTGCCAGAGATAAAGTGTTGATTAGTTGAAATAGACGTCTAGTTTTGGCCTATTAAGGAGCATTATTCACACTTTCTCTCTCCAAAACCCAAAATAAGTAATTGATTAAAATAGCATTTAAATTTGTTCAATGCTCTCTATAAAAACACTTCAAACAGCATTTAATTAATTGATTTTATTGTGATTTATCTTGTTTGTTGTGTTTATATGGGCAATATCTGCCGTTCACCGACGGCAGAAGCTGTGTGTCGCTTTAAGGTTGCGCAGCGCAGGCTTAATATTGAGGTGGACTCTGCGGGTACTATTGGTTATCACCAAGGGGATAGGCCTGATAGCCGTGCTATGGCGGCGGGGAAAAAGCGGGGTTTTAGTTTCGATGGAATGCGGGCACGGCAGGTTGTGGATGTCGACTTTGAACACTTTGATTTAATTTTGGCGGCGGATAAGGCCAATTTAGCGGATTTGCGTAGCCGTTGCCCGCTCGAGTATGAGTACAAGTTACAGTTAATGCTCTCTTATGCGGATACGCAAGTCACAGAAGTGCCGGACCCTTACTATGGTGGCGAGCAGGGCTTTGAACTGGTGTTGGATTTATTAGAGCATAGTATGGATGCCTTGCTTGATAGACTGACCTCTGGTCCACAAAAGTAGTTGCGCGTGACAGTGTTTGTTAACGCTATTATTTAGGCGAATAAAAAAGCCAGCATATTCAATATGCTGGCTTAAATTTTAAATTTGATGAATTAGCCTAATAAGCTTGAATATCAAAGTCATCAGCGCCTTATCTTCAACACACTCCGCGTGTTATTTTCAACGCTCGCAGAGTCGCAAGCTGATTTAGTCGTGATGGCTTAGTCGTTATGGCGTTTGCCTGAACGTTTCAGCTTTTCATTCGCCAGTTTGGCTTCTTTCTCGGCTTCTTTTATGGCCATGATGCGGGCGACTTCAATCTTCTCAAGCTCGGCCATCGCTGGCGTTTCTAACGAAAGGAGGCCGATTTTGCCTGAGCGGTATTCATGCAGCAATAACTCAGATGCCTTGTGCATATCGATGCGACCACCGGGACGTAGTGCGCCACGTTTACGGCCAATCGCTTCGAGTAAAGCCACATCATCCTTTGGTAGTTCACTGAGGTTATAGCGCTCACAAATCTCTTTTGGATAAGCGGTTAAGAAATACTTAGCGGCGAACAGGGCTACATCTTCATATTCCATTGCGGTATCTTTGATAGCGCCAGTGACGGCGAGGCGATAGCTGCTCGCTTCGTTATCCACTTTGGGCCACAAAATCCCTGGGGTGTCTGAGAGTACGATACCGTTACGTAAATTGATCCTTTGCTGGGTTTTGGTGACCGCTGGTTCGTTACCGGTTTTGGCGATAACACGGCCAGCTAAGGTATTGATGATGGTGGATTTCCCAACGTTGGGGATCCCCATAATCATAGTGCGAATGTCTTTTTCGGTTTTATCGCGACTTGGCACTAACTTACGGCAGATATCAGGGATCTTTTTCACCATCGCCGCTTGCAGTGTGGTGATCGCGGTGGCTTTAACGCCTTGTTCGCGTTCTAAGTATTCAATCCATTGCGCAGTGATCTCTGGATCGGCCAGATCAGATTTATTGAGCAGTTTGATACAAGGTTTGTCGCCTCGAAGCTGAGCCACCATGGGGTTTTCGCTACTGTAGGGAATACGCGCGTCCAGCACTTCGATAACAAGATCGACCTGAGGCATTGCCTCTTCAATCTCTTTGCGTGCCTTGTGCATATGCCCTGGATACCACTGAATTGCCATGATAACGCCTTGTCCTAAATAACTTAAAGAACGGCTATTCTACCTTGAAGGTGGCGAATGTCATAAAAAAAGCGCCCTAAGGCGCTTTAATCGCTTAATCCTTGACTGTCTCTTGCGATTGTCACTCTGATTAATGGGCGGTATTAAGGGTTAAATAACGCCAAGCTCGCGCAGTCTTTCCATCAGATAACTGTCGGCGGTATAACGCTCAGACAGCACGACAGCAGGGTTTGGATGCAAAAATAACGGCAAAGAGATCCTTGGCTTGGTTTTATCCGTACCTTCAGGATTGATGACGCGATGTGACGTCGACGGGAAATAGCCGCCAGACGCTTCCTGTAGCATGTCACCGATATTGATAATGATGCTGCCAAAATCACTGGGGACATCTAACCAAGTGCCATCTTTGGCTTTCACTTGCAGTCCTGGCTCATTGGCGGCAGGTAACACAGTGATAAGGTTGATATCTTCGTGGGCTGCAGCGCGAATGGCGCCCATTTCTTCACTGCCTGTCATCGGCGGGTAATGCAGAATGCGCAGTAAGGTTTTTTGGCTGTTGGCGATCATTTCTGGCAATGGCATTGAAAACTTGGCTTTTACGTCTTCTGGAGAGTAGGTTTCAATCCACTCTAAAAGCTCAGCGGCCAGCGCGTTGGCTTTGTCGTAATAGGCGAGAATATTGGCACGCAGTGAATCGGGGATCCGCCCCCAAGGGTACACGTGGTAATACTCTTTAATGTCTTTGACTGTGTTGCCTTTGGCTGTTTCAGAAATCGATGCGGGGAAGAAACCGTCGTGGGTTTCCTTTTTAAACATGTAGTCGTTTTTGGCTTCTGAGTTAAAAAAGGCTTGCCACTCGGTGTAGATGTCTTCAACTAAGCGCTTATCAATCGGATGATTAGATAAAACACCAAAGCCAGTTTCCCTAAGTGATTCAACGAATTGCTGGGCACTGTTTTCAGCGCGGTAATCAATGGTTTCTAATTTCATTGTGGTTTCTACTTGTTATATTTAGTTGTAATTTGACCCGCTGCAAGTGTAGCCGTGCGTTGGAGCGGGTGCAAATACTCAGCGAGGGTGAGTGAGAGCAACTGCTGTATTTTCCGTCATTTATGTTGTCGCTTAATGCGCACTGATTTAAATGCTTAGATTAGGACTCACTTAAGTGGCAAGATTTTAGCCGTTAAACCCGTTAGTATGGGTTATTGGATTTGTTGTGATTGGATGGATGTCAGCCGCATTTTGAACCCGAGTGCAAGATATCTTGTTCGGAGTGGGTCTTATGTTGGCTTTTTATGGAACAGCTGCTTAATCAACTTAATCAAAGAGTATCAAAATAGACAACGACGTGAGTCGAAAGGGCATTAATATGAACAAACTGACTGATTTTGAACGCTATGTTATCGAAGATAAAGGCACTGAACGCCCCTTTAGTGGTGAGTATTATGATCATGATGCCAAGGGTTTGTATTTGTGCAAAAAATGCCATGCGCCCTTGTACCGCTCTGAGCATAAATTTAATGCCCATTGTGGCTGGCCAGCTTTCGATGATGAAATCGCCGGTGCTGTAACGCGCCATGTCGACGCCGATGGCCGCAGAACCGAGATTGTCTGTAGCCAGTGTGGTGGTCACTTAGGCCATGTTTTTGAAGGTGAGATGCTAACACCCAACAATATTCGTCACTGTGTTAACTCCGTTTCTATGGTTTTTAAAGGGATGGATGATGCTGTTGAACCTGCATCGAACAGCTTTGCGACTTTTGGTGCGGGGTGTTTTTGGTGCGTCGAGGCGATCTTTCAAAGCCTAAAAGGCGTGGTGAATGTGACTTCTGGCTATGCTGGCGGTGATGGCCATGATGCCGATTATAAATCGGTTTGCTCGGGCCAAACTGGCCATGCTGAGGTTGTGCATGTCGAGTTCAACCCAGAGGAAATTGATTTTACGACGCTGTTGCAGGTCTTTTTTGAGAGTCATGATCCGACCACGCTCAATCGTCAAGGCAATGATAAGGGGCCACAATATCGCTCCGTGGTGTTTGCCCATAATGCTGAGCAGATTGAGCAAACCACTGCTATGTTGACTCAATTAGCGACGGCCAAGGTTTTTGATGCGCCGATTGTGACCCAAGTGTCAGCATTTGAGACGTTTTATCCCGCTGAAAACTATCACAATGACTACTTTGCTTTACACGGTGAGCAACCTTATTGTCAGATGGTCGTGCGCCCTAAAGTCGAAAAAGTGAAAGCCTTGTTTGCACGATTGCAAAAAGCTTAAGCAATTCAGCGCAGGATGCTAAATACAAAAACGCCACCGATAAAGGTGGCGTTTTTTTATAGATTTTTTAATGTCCGCAACGTAGTTACCGAGGTAACTATCAACTCTCGGCTAACCACTGGGCGTATTGTTTGGTGTAATAGCTGACAATCAAATCCGCTCCGGCCCGCTTTAAGCCGACAAACGTTTCAGTCACCACTGCACGCTCATCCAACGCACCTGCAAGGGCGGCAAACTTGATGCCCGCATATTCGCCGCCGACTTGATAGGCGGCGAGTGGCAAGTGGGTTTCTTGTCTTAAACGGCTTAACACATCCAAGTAGGGCGTACCGGGTTTAACCATTAGGATATCGGCGCCTTCGGCTTCATCTAATGAGGCTTCTAACAGGGCTTGGCGACCGTTGGCATAATCAAGCTGATATCCCTTGCGGTTACCACTGAGTTCACAATCGACCGCCGCTCTAAAAGGACCGTAGAAGGAAGAGGCGAATTTTGCCGAGTGGGCCAGAATCGCCACATGCTCAAAACCTGCGGCATCGAGCCCTTGGCGAATGGCTTTCACTTGACCGTCCATCATGGCCGATGGCGCTAGCATGTCGGCGCCCGCTTTGGCGGCAGTCACAGATTGCTTAACTAAATTTTCGACTGTGAGATCGTTGCAGACTTCATTATTGTGCACCACGCCGCAATGGCCGTGATCTGTGTATTCACAAAAACAAATGTCGGGGATCACCATCATCTCAGGCACGGCGGCTTTAATGGTGCGCACCATGCGGGCGAGCAAGCCATTGTCATCCCATGTGTCACTGCCTTTATCATCCTTAGTGTGCGAAATCCCAAAGGGCATTACATAACGGATCCCTAGGGCGTAAAGTTCGCGAACTTCATCCGCCAGTGCACTCTCTGGTAAACGGCTGATACCAGGTAGCGTGGAGATAGGCACTGCGTGGGTGATATGTTCTTCTATGAACAGGGGATGGATGAGATCGCTTAACGAAATATGGGTTTCGCGCAGCAGATCGCGCATCGCTTCTGAACTACGTAAGCGTCTTAGGCGACGCAATGGAGGCGTGTTTAACATGAAATATCCTTATCGAAGGCGGGTTAGTGCAATCGTACAATAGTAAAGGAATGGCAAGGAATGAATTCAATCCAGACTTGTCTGCTCTGACAAGCAAAGTTGAAAAAGTTTCCCCAAGCTGGCGGTATTCCTTAATGAGTTTATCGATCATTGACTTAGATCACATAAATCCATCAAGTCCTGATTTGCTACTGGATATCATGCGGGCGCTATTTTAGCTGACTTGCTTGCTTAGCCCTTTGTTTTCGGGCATTTGATGTTATTATTTGCGCCAGTTTACTCATGGCATATTCGCACAATACCGAAATGGTCAACTTGATGCGAAATCTTGCCCGCTAATCCGGTTTTGAAATGACAATAACACACGAACACTCTGCTTGTATTCTTGCCTTAGACACTTGTACCGAATCCTGCTCAGCTGCGCTGCAATATCAAGGTCAGATTTATGCTGAACTTGCCGATGCGCCGCGTGAACACAGCCAGCGTCTGTTGCCTATGGTCGATTCGGTGCTCAAACAAGCGGGCATTAGCTTAGATAAAGTGGCGGCGATTGCCTATGGTCGAGGTCCTGGCAGTTTTACGGGGATCCGTATTTGCACTAGCATGACCCAAGGTCTGGCACTGGGGTTAGATTTGCCTGTGATTGGTATTTCAACCTTAGCGGCAATGGCACAAATGGCCATTAGCGAGCACCAAGCCGAGCAAGTGCTGTGTGCCATTGATGCGCGCATGGGCGAAGTGTATTGGGGGCAGTTTGTGGCCGTCGATGGTATTGCGACATTAGTCGGTAAAGAAGTGGTCAGTGCACCTGCCAAAGTACAACTTCAGCTTGATACTGAAGCGCCCATTGTGGCTTGCGGCACCGGTTTTGATGCTTATCCGGATTTACTGGCACTCGGCAAAGGGATTTTAGCTCTCGACGCCGTGAAATATCCCGATGCAAGGGCTATGCTGATATTGGCTGAGACAGGTATCAAAGCAGGGCTAACAACCTCGGTCGATGAGCTTGAACCTGTGTATTTACGTGATACAGTTACATGGAAAAAGTTACCCGGTCGTGAATAAGCTGTTCTTTGCCTGAGTATCTGCGATAGAATCTCAGGCAATTAATGCTAAGCATTCTTTACGATGAATGGCTTAACGATGGATAGTGCAAACTTAAGGCTTCTTGATGCAAGTTAATGTGAATCAAATGAGTTTGACGAATGCTGTAGCGAGTAATAGACCCGCTATCGCTCAGGGGCTAACCGCACCTGAATCGTCACGCCCAGTGATTGATCAAGATGCCGTCGAAGCCCTTAGTTTAGAGACTCAGCCTAAAAGTAAAAGCGCAGCGGGAAATTTACAGTCAAGGCTCGGCGCCCACCTAGAGTATGAGCAAGACACGCGTGGCCATCAGGGGGCGATAGCCCAATATTTACAAACTCAACATGCCGCCAAACGCGATGAAATTCAGCAAATGGTTGGCGTGGACTTGTATGCTTGAACATCAACAAAAGCCTCCCCGTTCTACCTCGCGATTTTCCTCTTCTAAATTAACAGGTTTAGCCGCCAGCGGTGTGCCAAGCCGAGGCTTGTTTATTATCGAGCTGGTGGTGGCGTTACTCATCACTCGCATTCCCTATTTAAGCGTGCCGTTTAAATGGCTTGAAAGCTATTTCCATGAATTATCCCACGGCATTGCGACGATATTAAGCTCGGGCGTGGTCACCCATATTCAGTTGTTTCCTAACGGCGCAGGCTTTTGTTTTAGCCAAGGCGGTTCGCCGATGTTGATTGGTTTTGCTGGGTATTTTGGCGCGGCCTGTTGGGGATATTTAATCTACTTGCTCGCGACTTGGCCAAAGGGGATCCGCGTGAGTTTTGCCTTGCTGGGCGCTTTAGTGGTGCTAAGCGGCTTGCTTTGGGGAAGGGACATCCTCACGCTGGCGATTCTAGCCGTACTCACTATTATTTTGTTGTTACCGCTTAAACTCAGTCAAAACAAGATGCTGACCCAGTTTCTACGTATTATTGGCTTGATGATTATGCTCAATGCGCTGGCAAGTCCAACTGTGTTGCTCGGGCTTGATGGCCAAGGTGATGCGGTGATGTTGGCAGAACGTTCTTGGATCCCCGCGTGGATCTGGGTGGGACTCTGGTTATTAACCAGTGCCTGCGCCTTGTATTTTGCGTGGCGCCGTGTCGATAACGCTGCAAGTCGTTAGTCATCAAGGTTAATTAATACCTCAGGCGTATTGTGTTTCCTCTGGCTTTTTTCCGCTTTGCGCTTTATTGGTTTAGCTAAAGGTGAATTGACTCATCACTTTGAGCCATAACCACTTATGTCACTCAAACCTAGGTTTTACGACTTCTATTCCTTGGATTTTTGGCCATTGGCTGCTAGCTTAAGCCTTCGGTATCCATGGAGAATTACAATGAAAAAAGTCACCTTAGTTGCCAGTCTATTGCTTGCTGGTTTATGTTCGAGTGTTACCTACGCCGATGAAAGTTTAGATAAAGTCTTAAAAAGCGATTTTCGCCAGGCTAAAAATGCCAGCCGTGACGTTTATCGCCATCCCGCTGAAACCTTAAGTTTTTTTGGTATTACCCCAACACAAACTGTGATTGAACTCTGGCCAGGTAATGGTTGGTATAGCGAAATATTAGGGCCTTATTTAGCCAAAGAAGGCCAATATATCGCCGCCAGTTTTGAAACTGCTCCCGCGACGGACACGCCTGGGAATCGCTATCGCGCCAACGCTGGTACTAAGTATGCTGCGTGGATGACGGCTAATAAAGACGTCATGGGCAATGCCAAAATGGTCACTTTCGATCCCCCAAATAAGATGGACTTAGGCGCCGATGGCAGTGCCGATCTGGTATTAACCTTCCGTAATCTTCATAACTGGGCATCAAGTGATCAGTTAGAGAATGTGTTTGCCGCGTCATATAAAGTATTGAAAGACGGCGGTGTCTTTGGTGTGGTGGAGCATAGAGCCAACGAAAGGATGAATTTTAGCACTGGCTATATGGATCAAGCGGCCATGGTTGCTCTAGCCAAAAAAGCCGGTTTCACCTTAGTTGAAAGCGCCGAAATCAATGCGAACCCCAAAGATACTAAGGATTACGCCAAAGGTGTTTGGACGCTACCGCCATCCTTTGCTTTGGGTGACACGGATAAAGAAAAATTCCAAGCGATCGGTGAAAGTGATCGTATGACACTCAAATTTGTCAAAAAATCATCTTAATCACCTGACATCAGAGGCATTATGTGGCAATCTCTCGCCCCCAAAAATCAAATCGAATTTGTATTACCTCATATTAAGGTCGCGGGCCGATTATGGGGGGCGAAGGATAAACCTTTATTACTGGCCTTACATGGCTGGTTAGATAACGCCAACAGTTTTGAGCCCTTAGCGGCACATTTACTCGATTATCAAGTGCTCGCCATTGACTGGCCTGGACACGGCTTTTCGATGCACAGGCCGGGGCATTATCCGCTGCATTGGATTGATTACTTGTATGATTTGGATGCACTGTTAACGGCATTACCGCAAAAACCTGTGGCCATGGTTGGGCATTCGCTCGGTGGCATTATTGCCTCGGCGTATACGGCGACCTTCCCTGAAAAGGTCAACAAGCTGGTATTGATTGAAGCGTTAAGCCCCTTGTCTGAGCCGCCAACGCAGGCGAAAGCACGACTAAGGAAAAGCTTCTATCAACACGAGAAGTATTTAACCCAGAAGCATGGGCAGGCAAAAATTTACGACGGCATAGATACCGCTGTACGGGCGAGGGCACATTTAACAGGACTTGCCGAACCTTGGTGTCGTCTGTTGCTCGAGCGTAATATGCAGCCCGAAGGTGAGGGCATAGGTTGGCGCAGTGATCCTCGATTGAGATTAGATTCACCCCAACGGCTAACCTTCGCCCAAGTTGATGCCTTGATGCAGGACATCAATATTGAAACCTTATTAGTCTGCGGTAAACAAGGATTTAGCCAGTTGCAGACCGCCATACCTAAGGCGCGAACTTGGTTCAAACATTTGTCTGAACATATAATCGAGGGCGATCATCATGTGCACATGGACAATGCTGAAGGTGTTGCACGCTTGATCCGCGAATTCGTTAAATAGGCTGCCTTTGGCGCCCTAAAAAAGACGCTAGGTTTTTTGTTTTTTTTATGTGATGATGATCAAAATTAAAACGCTCGTATGATTTATGACGAGTCAATCAATAACTATAAAATGTAAGCCGGTATTTTAACTCGGTATTTATCGAGTCTTGACGCTTGTATGGATATTGTTTCCGCAGTTGTGGGGATTTAGGAGAGAGTAGTGGATCAGCCTTGGATTAATCATTTGCCAAAAGATGTGCCTGCTGAAATTAATGTGGAGCAGTACTCATCGCTTGTTGATATGTTCGAAACAGCGGTGGCTAAGTATGAAGACCAACCTGCATTTATTAACATGGGTGCCACGCTAACCTATCGTAAATTGGAAGAACGCAGCCGTGCATTCGCCGCGTATCTACAAAATGAATTAAAGCTTGAAAAGGGCGATCGCGTCGCCTTGATGATGCCAAACCTGTTGCAATACCCGATTGCACTGTTTGGGGTTTTACGTGCCGGTATGGTGGTCGTTAACGTTAACCCGCTATATACCCCGCGCGAACTAAAACATCAGTTGATTGACTCGGGCGCCAAAGCCATAGTTGTAGTGTCAAACTTCGCCCGCACCTTAGAAGAAGTTGTCGAACAAACGCCCGTTGAAAGCGTCATTATCACCAGTTTAGGAGACCAATTAAGTGCGCCAAAACGCACCTTAGTGAACTTTGTGGTGAAGTACATTAAGAAGCTCGTCCCTAAATACGACTTACCCCACGCCCTATCGATGCGCGATACCTTATCAACCGGTCGTCGCATGCAATACATCAAGCCTGACGTCACTAACGACGATTTAGCGTTTTTGCAATATACAGGCGGCACAACTGGGGTGTCTAAAGGCGCTATGTTGACCCATGGCAATATTGTCGCCAACGTATTGCAGGCCGATGGCGCTTATTCGCCCGCCTTAAACGATGGCAGCGAGTTTGTTGTAACGGCTTTGCCGCTGTATCACATCTTCGCGTTGACCGTGAATTGCCTGCTGTTTTTGCACAAAGGCAGCCAGAACTTACTTATCACCAATCCTCGTGATATCCCAGGATTTGTTGCCGAGTTGAAAAAGTATCCTTTCACTGCATTGACTGGGGTAAACACCTTGTTTAACGCGTTAGTGAACAGTGATGAATTTTCCCAGTTGGATTTTTCACGCTTGAAACTGTCTATCGGTGGCGGCATGGCGGTACAAAAAGCCGTCGCGGATAAATGGCAAGCTATCACTAAGACCCGTTTACTCGAAGGTTATGGTCTGACTGAAGCCTCACCTTTATTAACCTGTTGCCCATATAATTTAGATGGTTACAACGGTTCAATTGGTTTCCCTGCACCTTCGACGCTCATTCAAATCCGTGACGATGACGGCAAGGTATTAGCTCAAGGCGAAACCGGTGAGCTGTTTGGTAAGGGCCCGCAAGTGATGAAAGGCTATTGGCAACGTCCTGAAGAAACTGCCAAAGTGATTGATACCGACGGCTGGTTAGCCACGGGCGATATTGGTTACATGGATGAGAAAGGCTTCTTCTATATTGTCGATCGTAAGAAAGACATGATCTTAGTTTCAGGCTTTAACGTATTCCCCAATGAAGTCGAAGAAGTGGTCGCACTGCATCCTAAAGTGATTGAAGTGGCCGCTGTTGGTGTGCCAAACGACGCCAGTGGTGAGTTAGTGAAGGTATTTGTGGTGGCAAAAGATAAATCTTTAACCGCTGAAGACATCATTAAGCACTGCCGTATTCATTTAACGGGATATAAAGTACCGAAGCTGGTAGAATTTAGGAACGAGTTACCTAAAACCAACGTGGGTAAAATCTTGCGACGAGAGCTTAGAGACGAAGCTAAGCGCGCGTAAGATTGAAGCCGGCATTTGCCGGCTTTTGTTTTTATGGACTGTGATTGACCCACAGGATCTGGAGAAGAATTTGTCAGCGTTTCAATATGTGAGTGATGAAGCAAGCCTTAATGCCCTCGTTGCCCAATATAAACAGAGTAAGATACTCGTTTTAGATACCGAGTTTGTTCGTACTCGTACTTATTATGCCAAGTTAGGTTTGATCCAAGCCTATGATGGTAAAACCTTAGCTTTGATTGATCCGGTGGCTTTACCTGATTTAGCCCAGTTTTGGGCGCTGTTATCGGACCCTAATATCATTAAGTTAGTGCATTCATGCAGTGAAGACTTAGAAGTGTTTGCCCACTACGGTAAATGTCAGCCTACGCCTTTGTTTGATAGCCAAATTGCCGCCTCTTTGTGCGGTATGGGCCACGGTGTGGGTTATGCCAAGTTAGTTGAAACTTGCCTTGGTGAAGTGATCGATAAAGGCGAGTCGCGTACCGATTGGATCCGCCGTCCTTTAACGGAAGCACAGTTAAGCTACGCCGCTAATGACGTCTTGTATTTGTATCAGCTCTATCCTCAACTGGAAGCGAAACTCAGCAGCCAAGGGCGTTTAGCTTGGTTATACGAGGAAGGGGAGAGGATGACTCAGGGTAGGCTTGCCGATCCTGATCTCGACACTGCCTATTTGAAAGTGAAAAATGCTTTCCAACTGACTGAAATCCAATTGGCTTACCTTAAAGTGCTTGCTAAGTGGCGTCTTGAAAAAGCTTTAGTGCGTGATTTAGCTCTAGGTTTTGTGGTCAAAGATCATGGTCTTATCGCATTAGCGAAGAAGCAACCTAAATCCTCGGCCGACTTGTTTAAGCTCAATGATTTGACTGAACAAGAAAAACGTATTCACGGCAAAGACTTATTACGTGTGCTGCAAACCGCTGATTTGGTCAATTTACCCGAGTTAGTGGATGTGTTAGCGTTAAAATCAGGTTACAAATCGGCCTTTAAGGCGATTAAAAGCTGCTTAGTCGAGTTGTGCGAACAGCATGATGTGCCGCAGGAAATGCTCGGTTCTAAACGTCATATCCATGAGTTTTTGCAATGGCGTTGGGATAAGCAACAAGGGGATTTGCCCGCGGTGTTATGCGGATGGCGGGGCGAGATTGCCGCTGAGTCCCTAGCTAAGCTTGAGGTCTAAGGCTTTTAATCTAGTATTTAAATCTTGCGCGTGAAGTCTTGTACTTTATGCGCAGCATTTAAGCTGGAAAACAGCCAACAAAAAGCGTCATCTTCCACAGAAGATGACGCTTTTTGCGTAATCGACTTATCTGTCAGGCAATGTGACGTTAAGTTCGAGTACCGACAGGTTCGCGTCGTTTTGATCTAACTGCACAGAAACTTGATCATCAGAAATCTGCACATATTTACGAATAACGGCGATGATCTCTTGTTTCATCTGCGGGAAGTAATCGGGAGTGTCCCTTTGTCCACGTTGATGAGCCACAATGATCTGTAGGCGCTCTTTAGCCATTACCGCAGTGCTAGGCTTTTTCTTGCTTTTGAAATAGTCGAGTAAAGACATAATTAGCTACCAAATATCCGTTGTAAGAAACCTTTCTTTTCTTCCGTAATAAAGCGTACTGGTACATCTTCGCCCAGTAAACGTGCAACTGTGTCACTGTAGGCTAAACCTGCATCACTTTCTTGATCGATAATCACAGGCACGCCTGAGTTAGAGGCTTTCAGTACCGATTGTGATTCAGGGATCACGCCCAGTAATTCAATGGCCAGAATCTCTTTCACGTCGTCGACACTCAACATTTCGCCCGATTTTACACGGCTCGGTGAATAACGCGTCAGCAGTAAGTATTCTTTGATAGGCTCAAGGTTTAGCTCTGCACGACGGGATTTGCTCTGCAGCATCCCTAAAATACGGTCTGAGTCGCGCACTGAACTGACTTCTGGGTTCGTGGTCACAATGGCGATGTCGGCAAAATACAGTGCCATCATAGCGCCTTGCTCAATCCCCGCAGGTGAATCACACAGAATAAACTCAAAGTCTTTGGCTAAATCGTCCAGTACACGGCCGACGCCTTCTTTGGTCAGCGCATCTTTATCGCGAGTCTGTGAAGCGGGTAACACGAATAACTTGTCGCAGCGCTTATCTTTGATCAGCGCTTGATTTAAATTGGCTTCACCATTGATCACATTGACGAAGTCATAAACCACACGACGCTCGCAACCCATGATCAAGTCTAAATTCCGTAAACCAATATCGAAATCAATAACGACTGTCTTGTGTCCTTGCATGGCAAGACCGGTCGCAATCGCAGCACTCGATGTGGTTTTACCTACGCCGCCTTTACCTGAAGTGACAACAATAATTTGTGCCATGTTTCTCTCTATCCTTTGTTCTGCCATTTAGAGGGGCAATGATTCAACCATAAGCGACTCACCGTCTAGGCGAATGCAGCCGCTTTTATCTGAGCTATGTTGTTGTAGATTTTCAGCGAGCCAATATTGCCCTGCTATTGAAACGAGTTCGGCCTCCAGAGAGTGGGCTATGATGACGGCGGTGGTATCGCCCGCCGCGCCTGCCATGGCTTTCCCTCGCAATGCGCCATAGATATGAATGCTACCATCTGCGATGACTTCTGCGCCATTGCCTACCGCACCAAATATGATTAAATCACCATTTTTTGCGTAGACTTGTTGGCCTGAACGAATATTTTGCTTCACTATCTTAGTTTGACGCGGTGCAGGCGGTGGCGTACTGCTCTGTTTTCCGGCTTTGACTATGGCAAGGCCTAAGTCTTTAGCCTGTTTACTGAGTACGGTTGTCGCGCCCGTTATGCCAACAATCACTAATTGACGTGAGATCAGCAGATCCTTTAACGCACTTAAATTTAAGCTGTCGTGTTGGATCGCACTCAGATTGACGACTAAAGGAGCACCCAGAAAAAACTGAGGAGCTTGTGCCAACTTACTGTCTAATTCAGTCATGACAGCTTGTAAATCGCTGCTATTAATATGAAGCACTGAAAGAGTAAAAGAAGCGCCTTTTAACTCTAAGCTAGGTTTTGACATCCCGGCACTATTCTCCAGAAATCATCAGTCGGTTCGCTGATTTTACAATTAAATTACTAGGCGACCATGTTATAGTGTGCCCCATTGACTGGCAAGTTTGAACTATTGGATATTTGTACTCTTATGCTATGTGCCGTTTATAAAAGTAGCCGAAAGGCTGATACTTATTTATTTGTGAAGAAAAGAGATTGTTTTGATGATGTTCCAGCGCCTTTGATGGAAATGTTCGGCGTGCCAAAGCTGGTGATGGTATTTCCTATTGCGAAACGTGATGCGTTAGGCATGGCAGATATTCAAAAGGTAAGAGCTGCGATGGAAGAAAACGGCTTTTATTTACAAATTCCGCCACCTCAGGTGAATTTATTGGCCGAGCATAAGCTCAGTCTTGGGATCAAAGATTAAGCCAATAGCATAAAAATAACAGGAAGGTATATGCATCGATACCGTGCTTATCGAACCCAAGCTTATCAAACCAATGCTTTCCCAGTTAAGGTTTGTCACTTTGGGGTTTATCAGAATAAGCTTTATCGACTCGCAGCATATATCTTCGCTCCCATCAGGGCATTTGTCTGTTTCATCATTTGGCTGAGTGCGTGCAGTTTGCCAGCCATGGCGCAGCAGCCGGATGAGAAAATCAGCTTTAGTGATTATTTAATTCAGCTAAAGCAAGAAGCCCGTCTTCAGGGTATCAGCCAAACGACCTTAGATTTAGCCTTTCCCCAGATCAAACTCTTCAAAAAAGCCCGAGCTACAGACAGCCCCCAGACTGACAAAACTCACAACCTCGATACTTATCTCGCCGACACTGTGCCCGAGTGGAAAGTTGACACCGCACGTGTGCTGTTTAAAGAGCATGAACAACAACTCAACGCCATCGCCAGCCAATACGCTGTTCAGCCACGCTTCTTAGTCGCGCTCTGGGGGCTTGTCTCCGACTTTGGTGAAGCTTCTGGCGATTATCCTGTGATATCTGTGACGGCGTCACTGGCCTTTGGCGGCGAGCGCGAAGCTTTCTTCAAAAAAGAGTTTATGGCAGCGCTCAGCATAATGGATAAAGATCATATCGGTTTTCAAGATCTTAAAAGTCGTTGGAATGGCGCCATGGGACAAACGCAGCTGATGCCAACGGGTTATCTTGCCTATGGGCAGGACGGCGATGGTGACGGTAAGAAAGACATTTGGCACAACACACAAGATGCGTTTGCCTCCGCGGCGTATTTGCTACAGCAACTCGGTTGGAACGGCGATGATACTTGGGGGCGACAAGTACAAGTGCCTGCAACGCTTGATTTGGCAGTCGCTGGATTAGATAAACCCCAGTCCTTAGCCCAGTGGCAAACTCTCGGTATTCGCAAGTTTGATCATACCGATTTGCCGTCCCGCGAAGAAATCAAGGCCTCGCTAATCATGCCCGATGGTGTTACCGGTCGAAAATACCTCGTTTATGGCAATTACCGCGTATTAATGCACTGGCAGAATACCGATTATTTCGGGATTTCTGTCGCGCATCTGTCCGAGAGAATAAAGTATCCGCCGATAAACTAGTGTAAAATAGCTCGCATTAAGCGGGCTTTTTATTGAGAAGATACAGTTAATCATGGCATTTTGGCAGAGCAAAACATTAGCGCAGATGAGCGCAACCGAGTGGGAATCCCTGTGTGACGGTTGTGGTAAATGTTGTTTAAACAAGTTGATAGATGATGAAACCGAAGACTTGTATTACACCAATGCGGCCTGCCTTTTGCTCGATCATCAAACGGCGGGCTGTCAGCATTACAGTGACCGTTTCACCCATGTACCGCAATGTACTGTGATCACGATTGATAATATCCATGAGTTAACTTGGCTTCCCGACAGCTGCGCATATCGCCGCTTAGCGGCAGGACGTGAGCTACCGAGCTGGCATCCGCTGCTGACTGGCTCTAAAGAGGCGATGCATTTAGCGGGCATGTCGATCCAAGGTAAAGTAGTCGATGAAAGACGCGTGAAGGATATTGAAGATCATATCGTGCTATGGCCACTCAAAGATGTGGATTAACAGACGTGGATTAATTTTTACCGTCGCGTTGTCGATTGAAAAGTGACTTATTGATTGAAAAGTGAATTATTGGTTGAAACGACACTGGTTGATTGAAAAAACAGTAGTTGATTGGACCGTTACCGTCAAAATGAAAAAACAACAAGGGAGCGATTATCGCTCCCTGGTGCATTTTGGGTGTTAAGTGAATTTAAATTCCATCAAATAATGCTCGACTAGATTTTTAATCCCACCATCAACTGATCAAGCTGCCCAGCTGTTGCTTGCAGCTCATCACAACCTGAAACCGACTGGTTCGCCGATTGCTCCACATCGTGGGACTGGTTGCGGATTTCCATCAGATTAGTCGCAATCTCGTTGGCCACAGCCGATTGTTCTTCGGCCGAGGTGGCGATTAGCACACTCATTTCAAACACTTTATTACTGTGGTGGGCGATAAACTCTAAGTCTTTGCCCGTTTGCAGTACATGTTGTTTGCCTTCATTCGCTTGATTCACAGTACGGGACATCACTTGGGTTAGATTGCGCGTACCCGATTGCAGCGATTCGATCATGGTTTTGATCTCAACCGTCGCGGCTTGAGTGCGGCCCGCTAAGGTACGCACTTCATCGGCGACCACGGCAAAACCACGACCTTGTTCACCGGCGCGCGCCGCTTCAATCGCCGCGTTGAGGGCGAGTAGGTTGGTTTGCTGGGAAATCGCATTAATAGTTGATACCACTTCATCAATTTTACTGGCGTTGTCATTGAGTACGCCCACCGCATTCGAGGCTGAAGAAATTTCATCCGATAACACGTCAATAGCTTTGACTGTGGTTTCAATGTCTTTACCACCCGCGCTAACCTGTTGATTAGCCTCTTGGGTTTCGGCAGAAGATTGCTCGGCATTGCGGGCGACTTCCTTCACTGCGGCGGTCATTTCTTCCATCGCCGTTGCTAGGGAGTCCAAATGTTGTCTCTGGTTCACCGCCAAGGATTGACCTTGCTGCGCTGTACTACGAAACGAGGACACTACCTCGCGGATTTTCGTTGTCGACTCGGCGATTTGTTTCACTAACAGATGCTGACGCTCCACTAAGGCATCAATGCTGATGGCTAAGATACTGAATTCGTCCTTTACCTCGAAGAAGTTTAAACGTCCGGTTAAGTCACCCGATGCGGCGCGTTTTAATGCCATCACTGTGGTATAAAGTGCGCCGCCCACGAAGGTCGAAATGTAGTAACTAAATAAAAACAACACGAACAGAAGCGCCGCCATCAGGCCGTAAACCAGCAGGTTATCTTTGGCGAGCAAGGCATCAATTTCTTTGCTGTCTAAGGGAATAATCGTGATCAGGTTTTGATCGTTAACGCGACTCACAGCTCGAGGTTGCTTACCGCTATCATCAATACCGCCACCGCTGCGAGCTAAGGATTGCGCTTTGCTGTCGGCTTCATTCACCGAAATAATGCTGACATTGCCTTTGATTTCGCGACTTAGCTGGCTAAGGATAGTTTGGCGTTCTTGCTCTGGTAGTTTGTTATATAAGCTGCCAGTGACTTGGTTGATTTGTTGTGACGCATTTTGCAGACTGTTGAGCTGTCCTTGCACTAAGGTTTGCTGGGATTGGTTATCAAGAAAAATCGCCAGTCCAACAATCATTAGCATGGGAACGATAGAGAGAATAGCGAATTTAGTTTTTAAGGTCATATGGATAAGATATTGATCTATCCAGCGAAACTTTACTTCTTTCATGAGTGCCTCGATAAAATGGGCTGTGAACCGAATGTATATCGGTTAGTTTGCCATAGACTTGATAGTTTTCTGTTTTGTAATGATTTATATCGTTAATGTAGTCTAATTGCAGTCATTATTGTGTTGTTTGCTGCAATTTTGGCAGGGTACAGGCATTAGTTTACAGTTTAGTTACAAATGCTGCTAGTGGCTGAATAGGGAACTTGTTTCGGTCAGAATTGAGGTTTGGATTTCACCTTGAGCAAAACTCAGGCTCTGAACTGGGGTAACACATGAATTTGCATGATAAAAACCCCCAATAAGCCCTAGTAATATGCCGCTCGCTCGCGTAAAATTTCTATCCTTTTATTTCGTTATAGCTAGCAAAGCGTCTGGCATTAACGCCCGATAACCTGAGCACCCAAATAGCCTGAAAGTTTGGCGCCCATAGCACTTGTTTATCAAGCGCGACTATGCAGTGGAAGAGAAAATGCAGCAGTTAACTGAGATCGTAGAACAAGCCTTAGTCATTATTGACCAGGCCAGTGATCTAAAAGCACTGGATGATATCCGTGTCGATTACCTGGGTAAGAAAGGTAAGATCACCGACATGATGAAAATGATGGGTAGCTTAAGCCCTGAAGAAAAGCCAGCCTTTGGCCAAGCGGTCAATGATGCTAAACAGGCGATTCAACAAAAATTAACTGAGCGCATCGATGGTCTGAAGAGTTCGGAACTGGAAGCCAAATTAATCGCTGAAAAGATTGATGTGACTTTGCCAGGCCGCACCCAAGAGATCGGTGGCTTACATCCAGTGACGCGTACCATTGAACGTATCGAAACCTTTTTCGGGGAATTAGGGTTCTCGGTAAAGCAGGGTCCTGAAATTGAAGATGATTTCCACAATTTCGATGCACTGAATATCTCTGAACACCACCCTGCCCGTGCCGATCATGATACCTTTTATTTCAATCCTAAACTGATGCTGCGTACCCAAACCTCGGGCGTGCAAATCCGTACTATGGAAACTGAAAAGCCACCATTACGCATTATTTCACCGGGTCGTGTTTATCGTAACGATTACGATCAAACGCATACGCCAATGTTCCACCAAGTGGAAGGGCTGTTGGTTGATGAGCATGTGAACTTTGCCGAATTGAAAGGCATTTTGCATGACTTCCTGCGTAACTTCTTCGAAGAAGATCTGCAAGTGCGTTTCCGTCCATCTTACTTCCCATTCACTGAACCTTCAGCGGAAGTGGACGTGATGGGCAAAAATGGTAAATGGCTAGAAGTGCTTGGCTGCGGTATGGTACATCCGAATGTGCTGCGCAGCGTTGGCATAGATCCAGAAAAATACTCTGGTTTTGCTTTTGGTATGGGTGTCGAGCGCTTAACTATGTTGCGTTACGGCGTAAACGATTTACGTGCGTTTTTCGAAAACGACCTACGTTTCCTAAAGCAATTTAAATAACGGAGCTGTAATAGCATGAAATTTAGCGAATCTTGGCTTCGTGAATGGGTAAACCCTTCAGTCAGCCGTGAAGCATTATCCCACCAGATCACTATGGCCGGTCTCGAAGTCGATGACGTTGAAGCCGTCGCTGCCGACTTTAGCGGTGTGGTGATTGGTGAAGTGGTTGAGTGTGGTCAGCATCCCGATGCTGATAAACTGCGCGTGACCAAAATCAACGTTGGTGGTAGCGAACTTATCGATATCGTCTGCGGTGCACCAAACTGCCGTCAGGGTCTTAAAGTGGCCGTGGCTATGGTCGGTGCCGTATTACCTGGCGATTTCAAAATCAAGAAAGCTAAGCTGCGTGGCATGCCATCAGAAGGCATGTTGTGCTCGTACAGTGAGCTTGGCATTAACGTCGAAAGCGATGGCATTATCGAATTGCCATTGGACGCGCCACTTGGCACTGACATCCGCGATTATCTGCAACTTAATGATGCCGTTATCGATGTAGATTTAACGGCTAACCGTGCCGATTGCTTAGGCATGGCAGGTCTTGCCCGTGAAGTAGGCGTGTTAAACCGCCAAGCTGTGGTTGAGCCACAGTGGCAAGCCGTTACGCCAACGACAGATGCACAGGTCACGATTAACGTTAAGGCGCCAGCCGCTTGTCCACGTTATTTAGGCCGTGTGGTTAAAAACGTTAACGTTAAAGCGCCTACGCCATTATGGATGCAGGAAAAACTGCGCCGTAGCGGTATTCGCTCTATCGATCCTATCGTTGATATCACTAACTTTGTGTTGATTGAATTCGGTCAACCTATGCACGCTTTCGATCTTGCCAAGTTAACGGGCGATATCCAAGTGCGTTTAGGCACTGGCGAAGAGAAAATCACCCTGCTTGATGGCAGCGAAGTGACCATCCCAAGCGATACCTTAGTGATCGCCGATGATGCGCGTCCATTAGCCCTTGCAGGCGTGTTTGGCGGCGAATATTCAGGCGTGAGCGACACGACCCAAGACATACTGCTTGAATGTGCGTTCTTCGCGCCTCTTGCCATTATGGGTAAGTCACGTCGTTTAGGCTTGCACACAGATTCATCACACCGCTTTGAGCGTGGCGTTGACCCTGAGATGCAACACAAGGTTATTGACCGTGCGACCCGTTTAGTACTGGATATCTGTGGCGGTGAAGCAGGCCCTGTGGTGGAAGCGAAATCAGAGGCTGATTTACCCAAACCTGCACAAATCGTTTTACGTCGCAGCAAGTTAGATAGAATTTTAGGTCACCACGTGCCAGACACGGATGTGGTTGAAATTTTACAACGTCTAGGCTTCAATGTGGTTGCTGGGCAAGATAGCTGGCAGGTCACCACTGCGACTTATCGTTTCGATATGGCGATTGAAGAAGATTTGATTGAAGAAGTGGCGCGTATTTACGGTTATAACAATATCCCGAATATCGCACCCGTTGCCGCGCTGCGTATGTCAGATCATAAAGAATCTGACTTGAGCTTAAAACGCGTGCGTGCCTTATTGGTCGCTCGTGGCTTCCAAGAAGCGGTAACCTACAGCTTTGTCGATCCAAAACTGCAAAATCTGGTTCACCCTAGTTTAGAGGCAATGGTGTTACCAAACCCAATTTCCAGTGAAATGTCGGCCATGCGCCTGTCAATGTTCACCGGTTTATTGGCCGCCGTTGGCTACAACCAAAGTCGTCAACAGAGTCGCGTGAGACTTTTTGAAACTGGCCTGCGCTTTGTTCCTGATATCAATGCAGAATCCGGTGTAAGACAGCAAGCAATGCTCGCTTGTGTCATTACTGGGCTCCAAAATGATGAACATTGGGCTATGGAATCGAAAACTGTTGATTTTTTCGACCTTAAAGGTGATTTAGAAGCAATTATCGGCTTGACAGTTTCCGCATCAGAATTTAGCTTTAGAGGAGCGACGCATTCTGCTCTCCATCCGGGGCAATGTGCTGAAATATTGAGAAATGATCGAGTGATCGGTCATATAGGTGCAATCCATCCTAGTTTGGAGAAGCCTTTTGGACTCAATGGTAAAACCATCGTTTTTGAGTTGGAATTGGATGCTTTATTGCATACCAGTTTGCCGCTAGCCCAAGCTGTATCTAAGTTTCCAGCTAATCGTCGTGACATCGCAGTCGTAGTAGATGAGAGTGTATCTGCAGGTGATGTAATGAAATTGATAAGAAAAGTTGGCGAAAATCAGTTGGTTGGCATAAACTTGTTCGATGTATACTTAGGTAAAGGTGTTGAACCCGGCAAGAAGAGCCTGGCGATAGCACTTACATTACAAGACACTACTCGTACGCTTGAGGAAAAAGAGATTGCTGAGACCGTTGGTTCAGTCGTTTCTGCCCTTAAGTCCGAGTTCAACGCATCGTTGAGGGATTAAAGTATGGCACTTACCAAAGCCGAAATGGCAGAACATCTTTTTGAAACACTCGGAATGAACAAACGTGTCGCCAAAGAGATGGTTGAGTCGTTCTTTGAAGAGATTCGGGGCGCACTTGAAAGTGGTGAGCAGGTCAAGTTATCTGGCTTTGGCAACTTTGACCTTAGGGACAAGAATCAAAGACCGGGAAGGAACCCAAAAACAGGCGAAGATATCCCAATTTCTGCTCGTCGTGTCGTGACTTTCCGTCCCGGCCAAAAGCTGAAAACTCGTGTAGAAGCAGCAAACACGGGTAAGTAATTTCGTTTGTTTGATGGGAAAGCCACTCCTTAGAGAGTGGCTTTCCTGTTTATTTTTTTGTGCAATATCTCCATTATTTCTATCCACTGTCTGAGGTGAATTCTTTGTCAAGACAGCCCAAACATTTTGACCGTCGCTTTAAACTCGCCTTATTACACCCTAAATACTGGGCCACTTGGTTGGCGATTGGTCTATTAGTGATTTTCGGACTCATGCCCGCATGGCTGCGTGATCCCATTGCAAGATTATTGGCAAGATTAGTGATGCCGATTGCCAAAAAGCCCATTAGTGTTGCGAGAGCCAACTTAAGAGCGTGCTTTCCTGAACAATCTGCCGCCGAGAGCGAAGTGTTAATCCGTGAGAACGTACAAAACTTCGTTTTAGTCTTGTTAGCTCAAGGCGAATTGCTGGTGCGCTCAAAAGCGCATTTGCGTCGTCGAGTGAATTTAATCGGCTTTGAGCATGTGACGAAAGCACAAGCTGCGGGGCAACCGATCATTTTCATCATGCCCCATGTGTGGCCAATCGATTATGCTGGTTTACGCCTTAACCTTGAGTTGCCTATGGTGACTATGGCCAAAGCCCATAAGAATGGCTTATTCAATTGGTTTAGTAATCGTGTGCGCAGCAGTTGTGGTGGCCATGTATACATGCGCGAGGCGGGAATTCGTGCGTTGTTAGCTGAGCTTAAGCGCGGTAACAGTTTCTTTTATCTACCCGACGAAGATTTAGGCCCAGAACAAAGCGTGTTTGCGCCATTTTTAGGCACAGTGAAAGCAACTCTGCCTGTCGTTGGGCGTTTAGCACAGGCGGGTAATGCCCAAGTGCTACCTGTAAAGATTGGTTACAACCAAGCGACACGTCAGTTTGATCTCACTGTGATGACGGCCGTTGCGCCTGAAGACATGGTAGGCAAGGAAAACGAGGCGTTGGCGCTGAACAAAGTGGTCGAGCAAGTTATATTAGCTTATCCAGAGCAATATATGTGGTTCCTACGGGTGCTCAAGACGCGCCCAGAGGGGGAAGCTTCAATCTACGGTCTATGACGAGCCTATTAAGTTAATATGGCTAAAAATGGCTTTGAGCGCTCGGTGCTCAAAGCCATTTTTGTTTTGAGGGGTATTCTTGTTGATGGCACTTTTTATTGATTGAGATCTTGATCAACTCTGCTGTCGTTAACAATGCCAATTACAAATGAGGCACCTAATCTTCATCCTGCTCCATTTCAAGTTGCATCAGTAGCATGTCTTCGCCATCGAGTACGCGGGTGCGATAGCTTTGACACGCTGGGCAGACGACGGTGCGTTCACTCAGCACGGATTCGCTCTGGCAGTCTTGGCAAAGTATTACTAGCGGCTGAATTTGGATATTGAGCTGGGCAGCTTTGCAAATGCTATCGAGCTTAAAGGTATCGAAGGCGGTTTGTAGCAGGCTAGGTTCAACCCCGCTCATGACTCCTAGTTTGATATCCACTCGGGTGATTTTAGCGGCGTGATTGGCCAGCGCGTGCTGCTCGCATTGCTCAATCAGGGCACTCACAATCGAATATTCGTGCATCAGCAAATCCTTGGCAGCAGTTCACCCTGGGGAAGATCGAGATAACGCTTAGTATTCCATGGCGTTCTTAGTACGACTTTCCCCACTAAATCCTCACTCACTGTGCCGATTATCGCTGCATGCTCACAGCGGCCAAAGCGTTGCATGATCTCGAGCGCACCTAAGGCGATGTCGTTGGGGACGGCGAGGATGAAAGTGCCTTCGTTGGCAAGATCCATGGCTTCGAAACCATAGAGTTCACACAGGCCTTTGACTTCATCGCTGACGGGAATACTGGCCTCATTGACAGTAATGCCGACATTGGAGGCGACGGCCCATTCATTGAGCACAGCCGATAAGCCACCGCGAGTCGCATCGCGCATCGCATGAATGGGAATATTGGCGGCGATCAATTGCTCGACTATCGGCCAGAGCGTCGCGCAGTCACTTTGCAATGCCGATTCGAGCGTGAGTCCTTCACGCGCCATTAAAATCGCCGCGCCGTGGCAGCCAATATCACGGGAGACGATAATGGCATCGCCCACTGCAATGTTTGCCGCTGAGATGTTGGGACGCAGGATGCGACCAATGCCTGAGGTATTAATAAATAAACCATCGGCACAGCCCTTGGGCACAACTTTAGTGTCGCCGCAGACAATCCGCGCGCCACTTTGTTTGAGCTCTTTTGCCATGCTGCGGACAATAGTCGTTAAGTCATTGATAGAAAAGCCTTCCTCTATGATCACGCTACAGCTCAGATATTGAGGCTCTGCGCCCATCATAGCGAGATCGTTGACTGTGCCAGCGATAGCAAGTTTGCCGATATCGCCGCCGGCAAAAAACAAAGGTGAAACGGTAAAAGAGTCAGTGGTAAAGGCGTTGGCGCCGTGTAAATCGAGTTTGGCAGCGTCTTCTTCGCAACGAAGGATTGGATTATCAAATTCGGCAAAAAACAGATCACGGATCAGTTTATTCATTTCTTTGCCGCCACCGCCGTGGCTGAGTTGAATGGATTTATCTTTTAGCGTATCAGCCATGATGTGGCTCCTTGATATCGATACCTTGATAGCGGTAATAAGCGTTGCAAGCGCCTTCGGAGCTGACCATGCAGCTGCCTAGGGGCGTTTCGGGATTGCAGCCGCGGCCAAAAACTTTACAGTCCTTTGGTTTAGCAAGCCCACGAAGAATGTCGCCACACTGGCAGGCTTTGTGATCGTCAATTTCCTTCACGGGTAAGCGGTCTTTAAAGCGCAGTTCGGCGTCTCTATGAGCATATTCGGGTTTGAGCTGCAGCGCTGAATTGGGGATTGGGCCAAGGCCACGCCAGCGAAATTGTGGTCTGACATTAAAGAATTGATTCACTTTGGCCTGCGCCGTGAGGTTACCACCTTCCGATACCGCGCGGCTGTATTGGATATCGAGCTCCGCTTTGCCCGCGGCTTTTTGGCGCACAATCCGTAAAATAGACTCCATCACATCAACGGGTTCAAATCCTGCGACGACCACTGGCGTGCCATAGTTTTCGACTGTGCTGCGATAGATTTTGGCGCCGCTGATCACGCTCACATGGGCGGGGCCAATAAAGGCATTCACTCTGGCTTTCGGGTCGTGCATCACGGCATCAATCGCGGGCGGCACTAATACATGATTAATATGGAATAACAGATTTTCGAGTTTTTCGTGCTCGGCCAGCTGCAATAAAATTGCTGTCATTGGGGTTGAGGTTTCAAAGCCAATGGCGAAAAACACCACGGTTTTATCGGGATTATCGCGGGCAATTTTGAGCGTATCTAAGGGATCATAAATCGGCCGAATATCGCAGCCTTTCGCCCTAAAACTGGCTAAGGACCCCTTAGAACCGGGCACTCGGATCATATCGCCCAGCGTCACTAAGATGACATTCTCCTGGGAGGCCAGCGCCGCCGCTTGGTCAATGCGCTCTTTCGGCATAATGCACACAGGACAACCTGGGCCGTGGATAAACTCAATATTATCAGGCAGTAAATCCAGCAAGCCGTATTTCATAATAGTGTGGGTATGGCCGCCACAGACTTCCATGATATTGATTTGTTGCTTAACCAATTTAGCGGTTAACTGAATATCCCGCGCTAAATTGGTAATCGTTTGGGGATCGCGAAAGCCTTGATAGAGGTGTTTTAGTTCAAGCATGCTCTTTCCTCGGTGCACTCGATAGAGTGCGTGCCTTGCTACTCAATCTTGCACTGTTGATGGTCAGTGTATGGCTTCGTTTTCGAGTTTAGTGACGATTTCTTGGTATAGGTCAATGCTTTGCTGCGCATCTTCCTTATCGATTTTGTTCATCACAAAGCCAATATGGATCAGCACATAATCGCCAATTTCCAGCGGCTCATTCATTAAATGACTGCTGACATCGCGGCGCACGCCTAAGGTATCGACCGTGACACTCTGGCGTTCAATATCGACCGCCACCACTTGGGAAGGTATGGACAAGCACATTATTGTGCACCTCTAATATTGTCTTTAAGCCAAGCCGCCACAGCCTGCATGGAGTTGCCATCTTTAATGGAGACTTCAATGATTTGAGTTGCTGGATTGAGTTTTTTAAGCTGTGCTCTGGCTTCGTCCAGCTTGAAATCAAAATAGGGCAGTAGATCGCACTTGGTGATAAAAACTACATCGGCGCGGCGGAACATCACGGGATATTTTTCAATCTTATCATCGCCTTCAGGCACTGACAGCAGCACGATATTTTTGTGGGTACCCACGTCATAACTGGCTGGGCAGACGAGATTACCGACGTTTTCAACGAAGCAAATATCCAGTCCATCAAGTGGTAAGTGATGCAGGGCACCGTGCACCATAAAGGCGTCAAGGTGACAGGCCGAGCCCGTTTGAATTTGATAGGCTGTAATGCCTTTCGCGATTAAGCGGTCGGCATCTCGGGAGGTTTCTAAGTCGCCTTCAATCACCGCATAGTTGAGCTTGGTGTATTCTTTGAGATTTTCTAATAGGGTAGTTTTACCGCTGCCTGGACTACTCATGATGTTGAAGGTCGTGACCTTATGTGCCTCAAAGTGGGCACGGTTATGACCGGCTTCGACATCATTTTTATCTAAAATCTTGTGGATGACTGACAAGGTTTTTTTATCGTTTAACTGAGGATTGGTGTGTAACTCGCTATGACTATGTGATGAGCTATGGGATGCGTCATGCTCATGGCCGTGCCCGTGATCATGGCTATGGTCATGACTATCAACATGTGAGTGCGCGCCTAAATGATCATGATCTTGGCGGGTAAGGGAGCAGCCGCAGTCTTTACACATTTTACCTCTCCTTGAATCGGCAGAGTGCGAGGACTTTGCCTGACGAATTGTGAATGCTGATATACGGATCGTTAATTTGGTTACGCTAATGTTGAGTGTGATACAAATTGCGCTGCAGATCTTTGATGTTCGTCAGGTTTATGGGGATAAAAAATGACCGCGCGATATTCGTCGGTCATTTAGTGTGATCGTCTATAACAGGTAGAGGCTCAGACTCAGTTGAGCAACAGTCATCTATTGAAAGGTGAAAACTACTTTTGGTGGATTGCTCGCAAGAACAAAGGTGCAGCAACAGAGTTTACTGGTATAAAGTATTGAATATAAAAATATTATCCAGGCTCTCCAGTTTGGTTATGTCATGAATTAGAGATGGTTTTTAACCGTTAAATTCACTGGAGTAAAACCATTCGCTAAAAATTTGGCATCAGCAAATTCTTATCAATATTTCAAAAATAATATGCGGAGAAAGCTTAAGAGCTAAAAATTAATTCAAAGTATAATGTATCAATGCGTGATTATTCTGTTTATTAGGGTGAGGATTTGAGTCCAAGATAAATCTACAGGAGAGGCTTTCTTAGTGATTTGATTGATATTGTGTTAATTTTGATAATTAACTTCGGTAATTAAATACCTACTGTTCAATCTCATATTTATTAATGTGTTTTTAGCGAATACGTTCAGTTTAAAAACTATGTTATTTACTTATTTCGTATTATTGACTCTGCCTCGTTCGAGCCTAAAATTACGCAGGTTAGGATATATTTAACATGGAATAGTGAGGTTTTTTAAATGCAAGAAATGATAAAAAATGTGTATGGTGATACCACTGCCGTTGAGTTCAAACCAGAAATTCCGTTTGATCTTGGTGGAGATCAACCGCTTGACTGTATTTCTGCTTATCACATTACGGAGCCAGTATCACATTGGTTGTATGTTACCGAAGGATTTAAGCAATTTGGCTTTGAGCTGACTTTTCGTTTGAAATCAAATGATGAAACAGCGCCAGAATGGCCTATTTCAATGCTAAATGGACTTGCTACTTACGTATTCACACAAGAAAGACATCTTACAGTCGGTGAGATGATTGACTTCAAAAGACCATTAGTCAATCAGCCAGATTGTTTTCTTACAACCTTGATGATGACTGAAGAGCCAAAACTTAAAAGTGCTGACGAGTCGGTTAAAATTTTACAAATCGTGCCTATTACCCCTGATGAAGCAATGGCTGCAAAAGGCTGGTTAACCGAAAAGTTTTTAAAACTGATCGAAATTCAGATTAAATATGGACTCACTGATCTGAGACGTTTCAGTCTGTTAATTCAAGATAATATTGCTAATGCAATAGCACGGGGACGAGATAAAGACGGCTCAGATACAGATAGCGTTCCATCATCAAAAATTTATTTTAATATTTCAGAGCCGCGTAAGGCTCGTGTTGAATTTGATGCTTTAGCAGGTTTCCATTTACTTTCTGTTATGCCAGGTCGTATTCCACATGAGAAAGAACTGCATATCATTAGTCCAGAGCACAATATTACTTTTATTCCAAGTGACGAAGGTATGGTTAAAGGCGTTAATGACACTTGGGTTGAAGTCTATATGACGCCGGATATGTATAGAGAGTTCTATGACAATCTTGAGGTAAAACGGAAGAAGTTTTACCTTTCAGGTTTTGATGGAATTGAGTTTGCCGTTAATGATACTTACTTGCGAGATCATGAAGGTTCTATCAGTGGCGTGCAACAGTGGCGTTAGTTTTTTAAGAACGCTGTAGTGAGCACTCTGTGCTCGCAATTGTGTTGAAGAATAAAACGAGCCTCAATGAGGCTCGTTTTTATTTTCTTCATCACTGCTACACGCTTAGGTTTTATCGTGATTAGTTTCTATGCATCCCATACCAGAGTTGGCCTAGGGCGATGCCGCCATCATTGATGGGGATCTGTTGACTGGATAACACTTGATTGCCTTGGGTGCTTAGCTTGCTCAGGCAGTATTCCAATAGGTATTTATTTTGGAATACGCCGCCGCAGAGTACGGTTGGGAGGTGTTTGTACTGGGCGGCATAGTCGCAGATAGCATCGCCTAATGTGTGTAAAAAGGCGCGGGCGATGGCATCTCGTCTGTTGTCTGTTAGCGGTTTTTCAGTCATTAATTTAACAATCTGCTTGAACATTTCACTGCTGCGCCACTGGTCGACGTCAAGAGGTAAGTTAAGCGAAATGGCTTCAAGGGCTAATGCATCGGCGCGATTGGCCGCAGCTTCTATCGCCATTCCCGCTTGACCTTCAAATTGTGTGGTTTCGATTAAGCCTAAGCCTAAGGCGCAGGCGAGGGCATCGAACAGTCGCCCGACAGAGGAGGTTTTTATCGCGCTACCGTTCTGCCAGATCTTATGTAAGTTAGTCAGAGTGTTTGGGCGCATGTTGTTTAATATAGGTAATTGCAATGCGAGTACAGCATCAAGGCTCATTTGCTCGAACAATAATGCCAGTAATAACCTCACTGGTTGCTTAATGGCTTGCTCGCCGCCCAGCAGGGCTATAGGTTCAAAATGGGCCAGTCGCTGCGCTTTATCCAGCGTGGTTAATAGCACTTCACCGCCCCATAAACTGCCATCGTCGCCAAGCCCAGTGCCATCAAAACTAAAGCCCAATACGGGATCTCGATATTGATTAACTGCCATTACACTGAGCACATGGGCATGGTGATGTTGCACAGTGAAACATTGGCTTTGGCTGGTATTGATGAGTTCTACACTCGAGTTTGAGTGCATTTCAGCCCAGCGCGATGGGGCATAATCTGGGTGTTTATCGCGAACAATGAGATTGGGCGCAAAGTGATACAGCCGCGCGAAGGTCGCTAAGGTGCGCTCAAAATACTGCTCGGCGCTGACACTGAATAAATCGCCAATATGGGGACTTAAAAACACATTATTGCCAAAGCCTAGGGCGATAGCATTTTTTTGCTGTGCGCCCACGGCCAAAATTGATTGGGTTAGCGGTGTATCAAGTGGGAAACTTAAGGGCGCATAACCACGGGCGAGACGCAGTATTTGCAGCTCTGCAGGCGAATCCATGTTGGGCTGAATTACCTGCACCACACTGTCATCGCAGCCATTAATAATCGGCCGATTATGATCGACTATCGCATCCATCACATGGCTTAAGTGGTGAATAAGCTCATCACAATCTGTGATGATTGGCTCACCTGACACATTGGCGCTGGTTGCGACCAATGGCCCTTTGAAGAGATCTAACAGCAAATGATGCAGTGGAGTGTAGGGCAAAAATACCCCGAGTTTATTCAGATTGGGGGCGACCGCTGGGCTTAGATCATGTTCGGCACGGCTATTCATCAGCACTATGGGTCTTTCCTGCGAACTCAGTACTCGCCACTCGGCATCCGTACCTGTGACATAGTGCTGCGCCATCTGGATATCCGCCATCATCACCGCTAGCGGCTTGGCTTGGCGCTGTTTTCGCAGCCGGAGAGTGTTGACTGCTTTGTCACTTCGGGCATCACAGATTAAGTGAAATCCGCCCAGTCCCTTAATTGCTAGAATGTGTCCTTGGTGTAACCTGTCAGCCGCCGCTGTCAGTACCGCAAGGTCCGTACTCAATTCAGGTGCGCTGACATTTGAGGTATTGGGAATGATGTATTCCCCTTGCGGTGTTTTTAAACTGAGCCTGGGGCCGCAGACTGGGCAACTGACTGGCTGAGCATGATAGCGGCGGTCGAGTGGGTTTTGATATGCTTTGGCGCACTCGGGGCACATGTCAAAATCGGCCATGGCGGTACTGTGGCGATCATAGGGTAAGGCATTGATTATGGTGTATCTTGGGCCGCAATTTGTGCAGTTGGTAAAAGCATAGCCAAAGTGGCGATCATCAGGATTATGCATGTCGTTCAAGCAATCTTGGCAGGTACTTTTATCCGCAGATACCGCCACCTGCGCGCCTATCGGTGAACTTGGGTCATCGTCCTCATGGCTGTCGCTTTTTATAATTTCAAATGTGGTTTCGCCTAGCAAAATCGGCAGCGGTGTTTGGGTGATATTGTCGATACGGGCCAGTGGCGGCGGGGTGGTATTGAGCGTTGTGATAAATTGCGTGAGGTTTTCTTCCGTGCCTTGCAGCTCAATGGTCACGCCCTTGGCATTGTTGAGCACAGTACCTGTCAGTTGACACTCAAGGGCATAACGATAGACAAAGGGGCGAAATCCCACCCCTTGCACTATGCCAGTGATGTGCAGCTGACAACGCTTTAGCGCGGCACCCTTGTGGACAAGGTATTCCAATGCCAGCCTGCGCTTTATCTGCAGATCACTGTGTTTTTTGTGGCGACTATTATGTCTATGTGGCTGCATGCGTTGTGACTTAACTTTTGGCCTCCTAATCATGGGTATTCAGTTGGCGCTGCTTAACGTAAAGTGCGCCAACGGCTAAGTTATCGCCGTCTAAATCTAGACTACGATTGATCACTAAGGGGAAGTTTTTGCCTAAGCGTAAACTGATGCGTTTACACAGGGTTTCATTCGTTAATTCATTGCCCGCTAAGGCAACATTGTGCACGCCGATATTTAAATCGATATGTTCTAACCAGTTAGAAAGATAGTCCGCCAGCGAGTCTTGAATCGCAAAGGCGAGTTGACTCGGGTCGTCATTACCTGCGATACGAAAACTCAAGACTGTGCCTAAGGTTTTACACCAATTTAGGCTGCGGTGGGCTTCACCTTTGGTCAGGGGATAATCGATACGCGGGGCATTGGCACCGTGGTAACGCATGGCGGCGGCCATCAGTGCATCGCTGAGTTTTTCTTGGCTTTGCGTTTCTTCTTGGGGATTGAGGCCAATTAAAATGGCGGCAATGGCCCACAGACTTTGCAAGTTGTCCCGTCTGCCGTGAAGCTTTAGGCTCAGGAGTTTTAGGTAATCGTCGGGGAACAGGCTTTTAAACTTCTGTGCCACGGCTTTTTGTGGGCTGCTGTCCAGTTGATGGAAAATTTCGTAACCGTTATCCGGCAGCTCGGGCAGTGCAAAGAAGAGTTCAGTGTCGCCCTTATTATCGCAGGTGACAATTTGACTGGCGTGGGTATGGCTTAAGTAAATGACCGCGGCATTTTTTGCCTGTCTGTGGCTGGTAAATTTACCGTTGAGTAAGGCACTGAATAACGCTGCGTCCGCGATGGTATGATTTTCGGTATCGCTAGCGTGTGGCGTGCCAGCATGTTCAACTTCAGTGTGAGCTGCTTCTGCGTTAGCGGCAAAGGTGTTAGCAGCATGAGTCGCTTCATTCGATTGAGGTAATACCGCCACACTCAGTTCGCCTTGATGGGAACGTGACCGTTTCGCCGCCTGCCATTGGGCTTGATAACAGTGAAGGCTGACTTTTTCCCTTAAGGGTTCTGGGGCGATAAAGTGCTTGGTTTGAGCCTGCGTTGAGCCTAAATCTTTGCTAGCAATTTGCGCCCAAGCGCCATCGACCCACGCGAGTTTCGGCCTATTATGCTTACCTTGGATATAAACCCAATCGATCCCTTTTTGCCGCAATACTTCGGCAAGTACTAAAATCACCCGGCTGTAGGCAAAGCAAATGTCGTACAGTGGCGCACTGAGTTTGTCGTGCTCTTGCGTGGGTCTGGCGCAGATAAGCGGCTTTTCAATACTGGAAAGCGCGAGCACCTGTGAATCGTTCAGGCAGAAATGGGCGTTTAGCGTATTGGGATTACAAATTAACAGTTGTGGCCGCTCGCCTAAGGGCTGAGCAAACGGTGTCAGACTAAGTTGCAGATCATCGGCGGCCGCTAATGCCAGTGGGCCTTGTGTCAGCAGCCCCTGTGCCATGGCTTTTATATCTGACAAGGTTAAGGCTTTTTGCGCTGGCGTTAATTGTGTTTCGCCCTTGCAGCAAGGGCAGGCTAAATCTAGCATGCCAAACTTCGCCGATTGATTATCGCCAATCAGCGGATAACATTGCTGGCAAAAAGGCGCGATGGCAGGACTTGATCCAGACTGTGAGTAGGGCAGTAAGGTTTTGCCGCCTTGGGGCTCGTCGATGACCTTAATGCCGGAGTCAATCAACCAAGCAGAAATCAAAAAGTCCGCGGCAATGGCATCGGCCAGTTGCTCGAGTTGAGTCTGCTCGCCCTGGGCTTCAATAAAGTAACTGTGCTGACCAAAGTCATGTAGGCCATCACAGCCTATGCTGATGTTCAGCGCATCGTAATTTAGGTATTGATTACATAAATGCGCGTACAAAGGCACCTGACGTGAGCAGGTAAAATCGAATCTGATGTTTTTCATTTTCTATATACTTTCACCAGTAGTAACGCCGCGTTTATAAGAGTCAGGGATCAGCGAGTCGATACTGTGATCGGCAATACGCGTCGCAGTGAACCCAAGGGAGACTAAGTGGGATAACAAGCTTGATTCCATTAACGGCACTGCGGCGGCGACTTTAGGGGTCAAGCCCAGCACCATAGGTTCGAGCACGGTTGGGGTGACGCCCAGCACAAAGGTCTTAGGTCTGTCGCCAACCATTTCCATCATATTGAGGGTTTGCAGCATTTCGACTTCATGGGCGCTGCCTTGCCAGTCGATTTCCTTCGGAGCCTTATCAAAATCGAAGAAGTAGACCTCGCCCGCTTCTACGCCATTGGCATTGACAGTATCGACCACGATTAAATAATCATATTGGCAAATAATGGGAATGAGTCCCTGAGCCAAGGTGCCGCCATCGAGCAGCTTCAGCTGGTGAGACTCATGGGTAAACTGATAATTATCAGCTATATAATTGACAAAATGTACGCCGATGCCTTCATCGGCGTACAGGACATTGCCAATACCGAGTAGCAATATCTTCATTGGACTCCTAGTGGTGTGAGTCTGGCTTTGGGTAGTCATAGCCAGAGACAATCGAGTCAACTGAGTTATGTTTGAAGCGTATCCCTGACCAAACCGCCATATAGACGTGGATAACCACAAAGATAACAAATGCCCAAGTGAGGTAGTGATGGAAAATCCTAACTTGTGCCAGCCCACCCATTTGTGCCGTAATCCAAGCGGCGCTGCCCCAAAGCATCCCACCTAAACCTTGGTGATACACATTGGCGTACAACACCAGACCCGTTATACATATCACGAGAGCGACCAGTGAGATTGCTACATAAGTCACAAATTGCAGCGGTCCATATACACCCGCTTTATGTAAGTGACCCATCCATAAGTAAGATTTCAGCTGAGTGATCCAGCTTTTTACACTCATCACATCGCGAAATGAGCGTCGCTCAATGTCACTTCGACTGAAAAAATACAGGTAGAAGCGGACTAAGGTGATCGCGGTCAATACAAAACCGCAGATCAAATGAGCGAAGCGGATCCAGCCTTGTACGAGCACATCCGTACTTTCAGGCGCCACAAGAAACGGCCAAGCAATATAGAATCCGGTGATCACTAGCACTAAAATTGATAGTGCCCTGAGCCAGTGGAAAATCCGTATTGCCGGACTAAAAACCAGTGTCCGAATGCGGGTTGCAGAATGGTTCATTTTGCGTTCCCTCCCTCGATTATTGACCATTGGGACTGACACGGAACTCGCTCAATGCCTGACCTTTAAAATCCATCACGTGTACAGAACACGCCATGCAAGGGTCAAATGAGTGAATAATACGTATCACCTCAAGGGGTTTAGTAGGATCTTCCAGTTTCAAGCCAATTAAAGAGGCTTCATAGGGACCCATTTTGCCGTTGGCATCCACAGGTCCTGCGTTCCAGGTCGTCGGTACCACGGCTTGATAGTTCTCAATCACTCCATTTTTAATGCGGATCCAGTGGCTTAACATGCCGCGTGGCGCTTCAATCATGGCGTGACCTATGTACTCTTTGCTCGGGTCGATATTGGGTTTCACATAAGTTGATTCATCAGACTGGATATTCGTCAGCAGCGCATCGAAGGTTTTTAATCCTTCTTGGGCGACGATAACTGTCTGTAACATACGGGCTGCGGTGCGACCTAAAGTGGTAAATAGGGCGGCAACGGGTAAGCCAGTGCGAGCAAGCAGGGCATTGACCGAATCCACAACCACTTTGTTACCACGGGCATAACTCACCAATAGGCAGGCTAATGGGCCCACTTCAACAGGTTCGCCTTGATAACGGGGGGATTTCACCCAAGAGTATTTGCCATCACCATCCAGCGTTGGCAATTTGCCGTAGACGGTATCGCGTTCAACAAACCCCGTGTAATTAGGGATCGTTGTACCGTCATAGGGATGTTGCGGCGCATCGGCGCTATACCAAGCATGGCTGACGTCTTCAGCAATCAGATCTGGGTTTACATCGCTGACACCGGCAAGGTCGCCATTCATGATCACGCCTTGATTGAACATGTATTCGCCATTGGCTAACACAAAGTCATCGGTCGCCATGAAGTTTTTCACATTCACGCCGCCCAGCACGCTTGGTTCAGTACCAAAGGCTTCGGCCGCCATCACGATATCCGCTTGATAAGCACGCAGGATAAAGTCAGTCACGGTCGCATGTTTTTGCTTCCATTCCTGCAGGCGAGCAGGGCTTAACATGTCACGCACCGACGTCACACCACCAACAACAACGGATTGTGGATGTGGTGATTTACCGCCAAAGATGGCCAGCATTTCTGCCGCAACACGTTGTACTTCAAGCGCTTTAAGATAGTGAGATAGCGCGATAAGGTTTTGCTCTGGAGTAAACTTATAGGTGCCATTGCCCCAATAAGCGTTGGCGAAGGGGCCTAATTTACCCGTTTCGACAAAGCCTTTGACTCTTTCTTGCACGGCTCTTAAATCACCTTCACCCGCGGCTATGGGTTTGTCTGTGTATTGCAGCGCAACTTGTGCAGCTTTGGCCGGATCGGCGCTCAGTGCAGACACCACATCCACCCAATCAAGACCGTGTAGATGGTAGAAATGCACAATATGGTCATGCATGTATAAAGAGGTTTGCATCAATGAACGTAAGTATCTCGCGTTCAACGGAATTTGAATTCCCAGAGCGTTCTCAACTGCTTCAGTGCCGCAGCGGTAGTGGGAATAGGTACAGACACCACAGATACGTTGCACAATAAGGCCAACATCCATAGGTGTACGGCCCTTGAGGATGACTTCAATACCGCGCCAGAGTGTGGAGGATGACCAAGCCTTGCTGATGACGTTATTTTCATCAACTTCAACTTCGATACGTAAGTGACCCTCGATACGTGTGATAGGGTCGATAACAACGCGCTTGCTCATGGGTTATTCCTCCAGCGGTTTGGCAAAAATACTGGCAACGGCATGGGCTCCAATGCCCACCACAGTCGCGCCTAAAATCACCGCACCAATAGTATCTGCGGTCGCATCCAATCCATGGAGGAGTTGACGGCCAAGGGGTTTTTCAAAGTCGGCCATGTCATCCCAGAAGTTAGGTTCTGAGCAGCCCATACAACCGTGTCCAGCGAGAACTGGCCAGCTGGTGTGATGGTTAAAGCGCTCGGTAGGGCAGTTGTTGTAGGTGTAAGGACCTTTACAACCGACTTTATACAGGCAGTAGCCTTCTTTCGCGCCGTGATCGCCAAATTCTTCAACGAATTCACCGGCATCAAAGCGGCCGCGACGTTCACAGTTATCGTGTACCCGTGCGCCGTAAGCCCATTTAGGTCTGTTAAACATATCCAGCGCAGGTAATTTGCCGAACATGATGAAGTACATCAAAGTGCCGACTATGTTCTTTTCGCTCGGTGGGCAACCGCCTAAGTTAATGACGGGTTTACTGACCACTTCGTGCACGCCTTTCGCCCCCGTTGGGTTTGGATAGGCAGCTTGCACGCCACCAAACGCCGCACAGGTGCCGACAGAGATAATCGCGGCGGCGCCTTCTGCAGCATGTTTGATGATTTCTAATCCTGTGTGACCTTTACAGCCCACAGTGAGGAAGCTGCCGTTATTGGCGGTCGGAATCGCCCCTTCAACGGCCAGTAAATAGCGGCCCTTGTAGGTTTCGAGTGCATTTTCGAGGTTTTCTTCGGCTTGCCAACCCGCAGCAGCCATTAAGGTTTCGTGATATTCCAAGGAGATATGATCAAAAATCAGCGAATCTAGATTGGGGGTATCGGTACGAATTAAGGATTCTGAGCAGCCAGTACATTCGGCCATGTGTAACCAGATTAAGGGTACACGGTCGGCTAATTCGGCAGCTTCGGCTACTAAGTTACTAAAGGGGAGCGGCAATGCGAGCATGCTCGTCACCATGGCACTCCACTTCATAAAATCACGGCGGCTAATGCCGTGCTGTTGCATTTTCTCAATCAGCGATTGTTGTTGACGGGGAGCGAATTGGCGTAACGCATCTAAGCGCGCCTTTCCCTGTTCATATAGGGCTGCATGTGTGTCCATGGGTCAACCTTTTTTGTTATTTAAATGTAAATTGGTAAGGGTTTACATAATTGACAGGGTCAGTTTAGGCCGTTGGAGTGTAAAGATTCTTGATGTATATCAAGAATTTTCAAGAGATGTGATAGAACTGAATTTGACATTTAATTAACATGACGCAGATCTAATTTCACTTTTCCTAATGGGACAAAATGTCTCATATTTGCCATTTTGGATGAAATCGGTCACTTAATCGGCGCTCATGTTATTAAGGTTGCGCTGTTGAAAATGCCGACCTTAAGTGGGGGGAGTCTGTGCATACGGCTTAATTGGACTTATATCAGCTTGTTTAAGAAAACCTTAAGATTCAGTTAATAGATTCAAAGGTAATCGTTAACGCGGAATATTCTATGAAGAAAATATTGTTGTTACTCAGTTTAATGGCCGCTGGCGTACAAGCCGCGCCGTCGTTGGATCATCAAGTGTTTAACGCGCAAAACCAAGCTGTTTCCCTGAGTGAGTTTAAAGGTAAAGTCGTCTATGTCGATTTTTGGGCCTCTTGGTGTGGGCCTTGCCGTAAATCCTTTCCGTGGATGAATGAGATCCAAAAAAAGTATCAAGATCAAGGTTTGGCCGTAGTGGCAATCAACCTAGATACAGATAACGAGTTAGCCCAAGAATTCTTAAAACAAGTCCCCGCCAATTTTTCAGTGCGTTTCAATCCAGAAGGTGATGTCGCGCGCAGCTTCGATTTGCTGGGTATGCCGAGCAGTTTCATGTTCAATCGCCAAGGTCAGTTAGTGCAGCATCATGTTGGTTTTTATGCCGATAAAGCCGCTGAATACGAGCAAGAGCTCGTCAGTTTACTGAAGGAGTAATTTATGCTTAAACCCGCATTAGTCGCAGTCACACTCATTATAGGTTTGAGTGGTTGTTCAAATTTAGGGGTGCAGCCGTGGGAGAAAGGCCAGTTGGCACGCGCTGATATGGCGCTCGACAGTGAAAAACTCGATCTGGCGCTCGATGATCATATTTATTTTAGTAAAGAAGGCAGTAGCGGCGGTCGCGCCTTTGCCGGTGGTGGATGTGGCTGTAACTAAACTCTCCGTTGGTAGTTAGTTGCCCTTAGATGTAACGAATAGATGTGATGAGCAGATGTAATAAAATCAGGGGCGAAATCCCGCGGTATTGAATAGATGAAAGTGACCTACAGGTGTTGTCAGCTATGACCCAAAAAAAGAATCAAATAAATGCAAGACAATCGAAACAGATTGCGGGTGCGTTAGCCTTAGCCAGTTGTGGATTGTTTGCCACAAGTGGCCACGCGACTGAATTATCTAAAAAAGCTGACGACTGGAAGGTCGATGCCGCTTTAATGTATTACGGTGAGCAGGATAGAGTGCAGGCCGTTGAAGCCATAGGTACAGCGCAAAAAGCCTTTGGCGATGATAGCGTGCTGGATCTTAAACTGGTGGTCGATAGCTTAACCGGTGCCTCGGCTTCGGGCGCTGTGGCTCAAAGTACCAGCCAAACCTTTACTCGTCCTTCGGGCAATGGCCAATACAGTGTGGCAGCGGGCGATACACCGCTCGATGACACGTTCCACGATACCCGCGTGCAAGGCAGCGTTAACTGGGCCCAAGCGCTTAATTCAGACTGGAAAGTCAACGCTGGTGTCTATGGTTCAAAAGAATTCGATTATATGTCAATGGGGCTCAATGCCAGTATTGAGCGCGGTTTTAACAAAGACAACACTACGTTATTTTTAGGCACAGCTTACAGCTTCGATGTGGTCGATCCTGTCGGTGGACGTCCGGTGGATTTATCCTCCATGGCGGTTCGCGATAACTTCGCCAGTGAAGAAGCCTACCGCACCGCATTTGATGCGACTCGCCAAAGTGGCAGCGATAATAAGCAAACCGCCGATGTGATGTTAGGCATCACCCAAGTGCTCAGTCAGCGCTGGTTGTTGCAGGCCAATTACGGCTTATCGAGTGTCAATGGCTATTTAACCGATCCCTACAAAGTGCTCAGTGTGGTGGATAATAATGGCATCACTCAGGATCTCTTGTATGAGAGCCGCCCCGATGCTCGCTTGAAGCATAGCTTTTACGTGATGACTAAAGGCGCGTTAGATGCGGGCGTGGTGGATTTTTCCTATCGTTATAATACCGATGATTGGGATCTCACATCGCACACCTTAGAAACCCATTACCGTTATTATTTTACGGGCAATTTTTACGGTCAATTGCATCTACGTTATTACCAACAAACGGCGGCTAACTTCTATCAACCTTTCTTGATGGCAGATACGCCACTGCCCGAGTTTGCCAGTGCCGATTATCGTATCGGTGATATGTCGGCTTATACGATAGGGATTAAATTTGGTCATCGATTATCGGGCGGTCATGAGATGTCGTATCGCTTAGAGTATTACCAACAGGATCCGAAAAATAACGGCACTACGATCCCCGGAGAGCTGCAAAACTTTGATCTGTTCCCGACGCAGAAGGCAATAACAGCACAGTTTAGTTATTCTTTTTAATACGAAATAATGCTACTGACTCAGATAGCAAGGCGTTAAACTGTATGGGTAGCTTAGCTACCCATACTCAATTTACCCCTGAGCTTATTTAAGCTGAATTCCAGTGGGGTGCCATGTAAAGAGGTGATTTATGATGTCGACATCATCCCTAAAAACCGCACTTTATTCGCTGCAACGCCGTGATTGGGGTTATGTGGGCGAATTTAGGGCCATGGCGAGTCCCTGTGAAATACTCATAGCATGCGATCAACTCGATATTGCCGACGATATGTTGGATATGGCGGTCACTGAAGCGCTGCGTATTGAACATAAGTACAGTCGCTTTATTGCGCAGAATTGTCTGTGGCAATTAAACCATGCCTATGGTCATAAGCAGCTTATCGATGAAGAAACCTGGCAGTTATTGGCTTTTGCCAAACAATGTTTTCAGCTTAGTGATGGATTATTTGATATCTCTGCAGGGCCGTTAATGGAGCTGTGGCGCTTTGATCCCAAAGCCCAATTGCCCGAACATGCCCGCATACTTGCCGCGAAAGCCTTAGTGGGGTTTGAGCGTATCGAGTTTGATTCGCGCCATATTGAGATGCCATCGGGAATGAAATTGGATTTTGGCGGCATTGCTAAGGAATATGCGGTCGATAGAGTCGCCTATGAGTTGGCTGAATGTTATCCAGATATTCCTGTGTTAGTGAATTTTGGCGGCGATATCGCCTGTCCTGTGTCCAAAGTGAACCCATGGCAGGTGGGCATTGAAGATCCCCGCCATCTCGACCACGCGGCCAATATACTGGCGATCAGTCAGGGCGCATTAGCGACCAGCGGCGATACACGGCGCTTTTTTGAAGTCGATGGAAAGCGTTACGGCCATATTGTCGATCCGCGTACTGGCTACCCTGTCGTCCATGCGCCGCGCTCCGTGACTGTGTTAGGGCCAAATTGCGTGACCGCGGGAATGCTGGCGACTATGGCCATGCTACAGGGCCAAGATGCGGAAGCATTTTTACAGCAACAAGATGTTAAGTTTAGTATTTTCCGTTAAGGGTTCTTTTAAAAGGCTCTGTTAAGGACATTGAATGCGTATTATGTTGGTTGAAGACAATGAGTTATTGGCCCAAGGGATTTGCTTGAGTTTGGCAAAGCTGGGCATGCAGGTTGATCACCTTAATAGTTATCAGCAAGCATTACAGGGTGTTAAAAATGAAAGCTTCAGTGCCATAGTGCTCGATCTGGGTTTACCCGACGGTAACGGTAAAGAGTTACTTAAAGCTTGGCGTCAGCAGGGAGTGTCAATTCCTACAATAGTCCTGACCGCCAATACTGATTTTGACACTAAGCTCGAATGCTTAGACATGGGCGCCGATGATTATCTCGGTAAACCTTTTGATGTGCGTGAATTGGCCGCGCGCATTCGCGCCATTGTCAGACGCCAGTACGGGCTCGATCACAACAGTTTGATTATTGGCGCGCTGTGTATTGATTTAAATACCCGTGAAGTGATCTTTCGCGATCAAAATGTGCTGCTTTCACGGCGTGAATTCCAATTATTGCTTGAACTCGCACAATCAGCTGGGCGCGTATTGACGCGCAGCCAACTGGAACAGTTAACCTATGGTTGGGATGAAGTCGGCAGCAACTCGATTGAAGTACACATTCATCATTTGCGTAAAAAGCTCGCCAATGAGCTGATTAAAACCGTGCGTGGAATCGGCTATACCTTGATTGAAATAAATTAATTCGCTGAATTAAGTGACAATACTCACGTTTGTGGGTATTGATACCTCAGTGATTAGCTGAGGGTAAACGTTAGGAAACTAAAGTGATTCGATTAAAGGGGCTGGATGTGTATTCACTGCGTTTGGTACTGACATTATTGATTTTGTCAGGTATTTCAGTGTCCGTTGCTGTCTCTAGCTGGTTGAGTACTCGGGATTCTAAGCATCAAATAGAAGAACTCTTCGATGCGCAAATGCTGCAAACCGCGAAAATGCTGGAGCTGTTTTATCACACTGAGCCCGGTGCGACGCCCCAGAGTACCGCGAGACCGCAAGTGCTCCACGTTCCCGATAGCCAGATCAGTTCCTTTGCCGAAAAAGCCGATGCCCTGAAACTCGCCTATGAGCATAAATTGGCGTTTCAAATTTGGAGTGAGGCGGGCGAAGCCTTAGTGCTGTCGGACAATATTGGCCATCAACCTATCACCCGATTCGTGCAGGGTTATCACAAGAAAGTGTTCGAAGGTGAACTCTGGCATGTGTTCAGTTTTTTCTCGGTTAAAAATCATGTTTGGATTGTCACCGCTCAGCAGGATGAAGTGCGCCAAGAGCTCGTATCGCAAATCATGCACAACGCGGTTATCGTGCCCTTGATTGTGGTGCCTTTGACACTACTTATCGTTAGCCTATTGTTTTATCTATTGTTCCGGCCATTAAAAACCTTCGAAAGGGAGTTGATTGGGCGGGCGCCGAACGATCTCACGCCGCTGACTATGTCACTACCGAAAGAGCTCGTACCCGTTCGCCGTGCATTAAACTTATATATCAATAGCATAGCTAGATTCATTGCCCGTGAACGCCGTTTTAGCGCCGATGCCGCCCATGAACTTAAAACACCATTATCTGTGATTAAATTACATCAACACGGTTTAGAGAGCCTGATTGACGATGATCCACAGCAGAAATTTCATCTAGCCGCGATTGATGCCGGCGTGGTGCACATGAGTCATACCGTTGAACAGTTACTCGTGTTAGCGAGGGTGGATTCGATAAATGAGCTCAATGTGTCATCCCACGCTATCTTGCCTATGGTTGAAGATGCGCTTAATCAATTGATGCCACAAATCACCGATTATGAATGGAATATCGATATCGCGCCCCAGCTGACCGTGACTTGCGATCGGTTCTATCTGCTGCTGGTGCTAAAAAATATTATCGAAAATGCCTGCAAATACAGCCCGCAGGAATCAGAAATCTCAGTGTCGGCCCATTCACTGGGTGATGAGATTAGTATCTGTATTGCGGATCGTGGCCAAGGTATGACAGAGGAGCAGATTGCTAATGCCACAGAGCGTTTTTATCGTGTGAATGAAAATGAAGGCATAGGTGCGGGTTTAGGTTTGTCTATCTGCCATCACATCATTGAATTGCACCAAGGCCGTTTAGTGATAGCGCCAAGGGAGCAGGGCGGATTATCTGTGACTCTTTTTCTGCCGCAATAGTTCAGAAGTTAACATCTTAAAATAGATCCGCAGTTTAAGTGACATCACCTCAGTGGTTTTGATACATTTGGGTGAGTGTAATTGTGAGTTTGTCTGCTATCTTAGAAAAAATCCTTAGGTTTACCAACAGATTGGTTCGCTAATTGTGTTTTTTCATCTAAGATCATCCACACTAAAATGAGACTTTAAAAAGTCTCATTTTACTTTCAAAAATGTAGCATTTGGATCACTTAACCTGCTTTTGTAACTGTGAAAGCAGAAATATGCATGATAATGTTATTTTTATATTCCTTTTAGGTATAAACTTATTCTCAAATAGTATTGTGTAGAAGGGGTTAACTGCATCTTTATTTATGAGTTTTTTTCTCCTTCTGATATCTTTCGCGATATGTAAGCAACTGTTTTTTTTCGCCCCTAAGCGAGGATGAAAAAAATTCACTGTATACATAAAAAACATTGATTTCTTAGTTTATTTTTTAGGTTACCTATCTATGGTTAGCTTGTTGCGTTGCCCATCGTCCAAACCTTATTCGTCACTCATTTGTTCACTGACGCTAGGCGCTGTTGTCGCCCTGTCTGGTGTCGCGTACGCTGAAGAGACAAAACCCGCCGAGACAGTTCCTGTGGTAACTCCGCCGAAAGTGATTTCTCAGCCCGCTACAAAAAATCAAGTGAGATTCACTAAAACAGGCGCTTTCGATAGCGATACTGTGGTGAAGATTGCAAAACGTTTGGCAGCGAAACCGTATGTGGCCCTTAAAGACCCGTTACCGGCCGGCCTAGCTAAATTGTCATACGATGAATACCGTGACATTCGTTTTAACCCGACTGCGTCTATTTGGCGTGATCAGGGCGTGCCTTTTCAAATGCAAATGTTCCACCGTGGCTTCTATTTCCAAGATCTGATTGAGATTGCGATTGTGGAAGGACAAAATGCAACGCATTTGGCCTACGAGCCTAAGTATTTCACCGCGGGTGAAGTGATTACCCAAGCGTTACCCAATGACGACATTGGCTACTCAGGTTTTCGCATTCATAACCAACTGAATACTAACGGTGTGTTTGACGAACTTATGGTGTTCCAAGGTGCGAGTTATTTCCGCGCTTTAGGTAAAGGTAACGCCTATGGTTTATCTTCACGTGGTTTAGCGTTAAAAACCGCCGATGCCGAAGGGGAAGAATTCCCAATATTTCGCGCCTTCTGGGTTGAACGTCCATACAATGACAGCAACTTGATTGTTGTGCATGCCTTGCTAGATAGCCCAAGTGTGGCGGGTGCTTATACTTTCTCTGTCCGTCCTGGTGATAACACTTTGATTGACGTTGAAGCGACGCTGTTTCCGCGAGTTGAGCTGAGCAAAGTTGGTTTAGCACCCAGCACGAGCATGTTCCTGCATTCACTCAATGGTCGTCACGATACCGATGACTTTAGACCTGAAGTACATGATTCAGACGGTTTATTGATGTTAAACGGCCGTGGTGAGCATTTATGGCGTCCATTGGCTAACCCACGTCAATTACAGGTCAGTGCGTTTTCTGACAACTCGCCACAGGGTTTTGGTTTGATCCAACGTGAGCGTGATTATGCGTCTTACCAAGATTTAGAAGCACATTATGAACGTCGCCCAAGCCTGTGGATTGAGCCTGTGGGCAACTGGGGCCAAGGTTCTGTGGTGTTGACTGAAATTCCGACTGAGTCTGAAATTCATGACAACATCGTTAGCTACTGGAAACCTCGTCAGCCTATTCCTGCGGGCAGTGAATTCCATTTTGCCTATCGCATGAGCTGGGGTGAAGAACCCGCGGCTAGAGTCGGTGCTGTACATGTGTCTCGCTCTGCCAGTGGCCGTGCCGATATCGCTAAAGCAACACCAAGACGTTTATTTGTGGTCGACTATCAAATTGAAGGTCCGATGACAGATGAAATGCCAGTTGCTAAAGTAGAAGCGTCTGGTGGTGTGGTCACCAATGTGGTGATTGCCCGTAATGCAGCCAAAAATGGCTATCGCTTAGCTTTTGAATTAGAGCCAGAAGATAAAGAACTTATCGAACTGCGCGCTGAACTCAAGTTCCCAACTCCTCGTCAGGTTGAAACCTGGCTCTATCGCTGGACGCTGTAAGGTTCATGACGGAGCAACATGATATGACTGTATCCGAAAACTCGGTACTCGAGACGGAAGTCCTCGTGGGTGGTAGTGCTATGCCAAATGAACGGCCTGGCGCTATGGAACCCCAAAATTTAAGTAAGATGCCAGAGGGATTCCCTCGCCGTAGTACAGTGGCGAATGGAGTACGTTCGCGTGCTTCGCGCCGCTTCTTAGTGGTTGGCGGTGCTTTATTACTGTCTTTATTCGCTATTTATGAAATGGGCGCGGTATTTAGCATTGGCGGAATTACGCCTCTTGAATATCTCGTGTTGGCGTTATTTGCGGTCAACTTTTGTTGGATCGCCTTAGCGTTCTGTAGTGGTATTGCGGGTTTTTTAATTTTGCTGCGCAAACCGCGGGCAAAAGATCTGCAAGTGACTGAGCTGCATACGCGCACTGCGATCTTAATGCCGACCTATAACGAATCCCCTGACAGGGTATTTTCGGCGGTCTCTGTGATGGCAGAAACCTTGTCGCAAACGGGTCATGGTCATGCTTTTGATTGGTTTATCTTAAGTGATACTACAGATCCTGATATCGCCTTGCTCGAAGAGCAGGCTTTTTTGGTGTTACGTCAAGAAACCCATAAACACTCGCGGGTGTATTACCGTCGTCGTCGTAAAAACGTCGCCCGTAAAGCGGGTAACGTGGCGGATTTCTGCCGCCGTTGGGGTTCGCGCTATGATCACTTGTTAGTGCTTGATGCCGACAGCTTGATGGAGTCTTCAACCATCACAGGTTTGGCCCAGCGTATGCAGGCCGACCCTGATGCGGGCTTGATCCAAACGATTCCGTCGCTGATCAACGGCACCACTTTAATGGCGCGTTTACAGCAATTTGCGGCGCGCATTTATGGCCCCGTAATAGGCACCGGTTTAGGCTGGTGGGTACAAAAAGAAGGTAACTTCTGGGGCCATAACGCCATTATCCGTACCGAAGCTTTTATGACTGCGGCAGGATTACCCAACCTTAAGGGTAAGCCGCCTTTTGGTGGTCATATCATGAGCCATGACTTTGTTGAAGCGGCCTTGATTCGCCGTGCAGGCTGGAGTGTGGTTATTGCCTATGACTTACCCGGTTCATACGAAGAATGTCCACCGTCAATTATCGACTTAGCAGTACGTGATCGCCGCTGGTGCCAAGGTAACTTGCAGCATTCACGTATTTTGCCAACTAAAGGTTTGCACTGGGTGAGCCGTTTGCATTTACTGACGGGTATCATGGCCTACTTATCATCACCTTTCTGGTTGATGTTGATTTTGACCGGTTTGATGTTAGCCCTGCAAGCACACTTTATTCGACCTGAATATTTCACCGATCAATTTTCACTGTTCCCCACTTGGCCCATCATGGACTCGGATAGGGCATTGAGATTGTTCTACATTACTATGGGCGTCTTGTTCGGCCCTAAAGTATTTGGTGTCTTGTTGCTGCTTAAAGACGGCGAGTTTGCTCGCAGTGTTGGCGGCCGGATTAAAGCGATATTCAGTGTGATCTTTGAGGTTATACTCTCAGCGTTGATCGCACCTATCATGATGTTCATCCATTGCGGTGCCGTGATGTCAATTCTGATGGGCCGCGACAGTGGTTGGTCGCCGCAACGTCGTGATGACGGCAGTATGCCTTGGATGACGTTAATTTATCGTCACCGTTGGCATATGCTGGCGGGTGTGATGTTAGGTTATGCTGCTATTTTGGATTCTCTAACCTTGTTGGCTTGGATGAGTCCTGCCTTGATTGGTCTGTGGATTGCCGTGCCTATTTCAGCATGGACGGGTTCTGTCAAAATCGGTGAAGTGTTTAAACGTGCGGGGATTCTTGCGACGCCTGAAGAGCGCAATCCTGCGCAGATTTGCCTGCAAGCACATGAAGCCCGTGCCGCTTACCAAAAACACATCGCTGAGCCTTGGACATTGGCACAGGTCCTTAAAGATCCTGCGTTGATGGAGCTGCATTTGGCTATGGTGGATAAACAGCCATTGCGTGCTGCGGGGACTCCGATTGAAGCGATGGAAGCCATAGTGCATGTGAAAGTGCATGAAGCTCGCTGCCAACAGAGTGCATTAGCAGTACTGAATCGCCAAGAAATGGCGATGGTGTTAGCGAATCCTTTGATGTTACGTAGCCTGCAGAAATTACCAGAGCAGTTTGTTGAAGAAGATCTGGTGTCTTTTTGCTAACGAATATCTAACGCACAGCGACCCAACATTAGCGCAGTGTTTGCTCGCAAATGGGTTTGGTTGTAATGATAATGAAAATGCCACTGACGACCTCAGTGGCATTTTTCTTTTCATAATCTACAGTTTGCCCCTAGTAATTAACTGATCCCCATGAAATAGTCGTATGACAGTGTTATTGACTGACATGATCGCTGGCTTTCAAGTGACCTTAAATAGCGAAGGGAGTATTTATGGTATTGCACAAGATCATCCAGTATTTCTCACCGTTTGTACGCGCATCGCAAATTAAACGTATGCCCATGAGTCGCTGTTTGGGACTGTTAGTGCTGAGCGTTATTGTCTGTTTTCCTATCACGTCAGTGGCAATGGCTACCGATGATACTCAAGCCATTTCATCGAATCCCAGCATTGGGGCACAGCAAGACATGCTGCAGCTAAACAGTGTGCAACCAAGCACTGAGAGTAAAGCCGATGAGCCCGATGCAGCCTTGCCACTTACGGCATTAGTGCCGCAGGTGTTGCTGCTGGATCTTGCGGGCGTTAATCCTGTTTTTGGTCTGTATTATCGCGAATTAACATTATCACCAAATACCTTATCTGCGGCCGAAATGGCGCGGGTTCAAGCTGATGTGGCGGGCTACTGGCGTTATATCAAGACCTTTGCGCAGTGTAATAACGGCGCTCCCGTAGACACAGTATCAACCGTTATTCCAACCGATGCCCAATATCAAAGGGTGCTAAAACAAGTCACCCATTTAGTGCAATTGGATGCCACTGAACCTTGGGAAACCTTAGTGCTGGATGAAAAGTTAACGGTCGGAATGAGTCATCCACTCCTTGATACCATAGCCAAACGCTTGTGGCTCTTGGGTGATTTAGCCATTGAGCCAATGACGAACCTTGTCTATAGCGAAGAATTGGTGGTCGGTGTTAAGCGTTTCCAACATAGGCATGGGTTAAAACAAGACGGGGTGATTGGCAAGCAGACCTTGTATTGGCTGAATCAATCGCCAAAGGCGAGGGCAGTCTTATTAGCTAAAAATACTATTCGGCAACGAGTGTTTGAAAGTAAGTTGGAGCCAAGCTACTTGCTGATTAACGTGCCCGCCTTTGAGATGATCTTAGTCGATAATGGCACCACAGTGCTCAATTCCAAAGTGATTGTGGGCAAATCTTCTCGGCAAACCCCGCTGCTGGATAGCCAGATTTCCAGCGTGGTCCTCAATCCCAGTTGGCGAGTGCCGAGCAGCATTCTACGCCGAGATATCCTGCCGCAGATTCGGCGAAATGGTCATTATCTTAATGAACGCCAATTTGATGTGTACGACTATAACGGCCAACTAGTGCAACACATGCCAGAAGAATGGCAGGGTTTAGCCAGCACTTCGTTTCCCTATCAGCTAGTGCAACGCCCAGGTGCGAAGAATGCATTAGGCAAATATAAGTTCCACTTTGATAACAGTTTCAGTGTCTATTTACATGGCACTTCTGAGCCAAGTCTCTTTAGTAAGGACGATAGGGCACTATCATCAGGCTGTATTCGGATTGAAAAAGTCACTGAATTAGCCCAGTGGTTTAAAGAACATTTAGTTAAAGATAAGCGTTTATGGGACAAATTAGCCCCAGATGTAACGGAGCCGCAGTGGTTTTCACTTTCTCAAAAGCTGCCAGTGCATCTGGTGTATTGGACTGCATGGCTGGATGACAGTGGGCAAGAGCAATACCGTAGCGACATTTACCATTTAGAAGCTGAGTTGACGAATGCCGTGCCTGACACGGTTTTAGATCTCAATTAAGATTTTGGCGCCATAAAGCTGAGTAAGATAACAAATTGAACTCGCAGGGTATTTTAAAATCTTGGGCAGAATGGGGTGGGCAAAACTTGATCTTAGGGCTTATTCAGTATAATTTGCTTGATTAGTGACCAAAAAGCATACAAAAGGTGATCATGTGACTTTGATATGTCCTGCCCGTAGGCAGTTATTGTTAGGCCTGAGTGGTGTGGCATTATGTTCTCTTATTCCCTCAAAAGCAGCAGCCAGTCGTTCAACTAAAGGGATCCGCGAGTTAAGTCTGTTTAATCGCCATACCGGTGAGCGCGATGACGGCAGTTACTGGGTTGATGGTCATTATCAAAGCAAGGTATTAAACGATTTTAATCATTTACTGCGGGACCATCGCCAGAATGTGGCGGCGCCTATGGATAAACGTTTATTCGATTTACTCTATTCCCTTAAAACGACTTTGAATGTCGACGATGAAATCCATGTGATTTCTGGTTATCGTTCACCCAAAACCAATGCCATGCTTGCGAGTCACAGTGGCGGCGTCGCAAAAAAGAGTTATCACATGCGCGGCATGGCTATGGATATCGCGATCCCAAGCGTTAAGCTTAAAACCCTCAGAGAAGCGGCTTTATCCCTAAAACTGGGTGGAGTGGGCTATTATCCTAACTCTGGCTTTGTGCATGTCGATTGTGGGCCGGTACGACATTGGTAGCGTGAATAATTTGTTGCTGAACTCGTTGATAGAATCCTTGCTCTAGGGCTTGAGATTCTGTCAGGTAATGCCTCAGCAGCGGGATAAATTGCTGGTTGAGCTTGTTCATTTCTCTATGCTGTTGCCAATCACAGATCAATAAACTCAAATGTTGTGAGAATTGATACTGCCTTTGCCTTTGTAACTCAATGTCGACCGACTCAATAACCTGCATGAGTAAAATTAAGCTGCGGTTTTTCTGTTGGGTGCAGGCAAGCAATTCTAAAAATTTTAATTCAAGGGTATTTTGCTGGTAAGGAACGGTTTCGATAAGTGAGACAAGTTCACGGGCCAGTTGGCATGAAAGTCTGTTTTCTTGTTGTAACTGGTATAGCGCATGACGCATTTTTTGACACAGCAGTTATCGAAATTTGCCCGAGCTTATCAGGCTTCTCAATTTCCCAGTGTGATCTAGATCGCGTGTTTTTTGTTTGAGATCAAAGCCTTTTCCCAGCTGTAACAGCCAAGATACAAGTTCTTCAATTTGATAAATTGCTACCTGTTTTACTAACGCAGCGGCGGACAAATTGATGGGTTGCGGGATTCTTGTGCGCCTTGGGTATCTATGTTAGTATTCGCGCGCTTTATATGAGCCGTCATTGGTCGAAAATGCCGGCAACTTTTTACTCTAAATTTAAGTGAGAAACACATGTCTTACACTATCCAAGCACAAACCCGCACTGAAATAGGGAAAGGTTCGAGCCGCCGCCTACGCCATGCTGGTAAAGTACCTGCTGTTATTTATGGCCAAGGCAAAGAGCCAGTTTCTATTGTTTTTGATCACAAAGATATCATCAACATTCAAGCTAACGCTGATTTCTACACTTCAACTTTGACTATCGTTGTTGATGGCAAAGAAGTGGGTGTACGTGCACAAGCTATGCAACGCCACGTGTTCAAACCACTTATTGAACATGTTGACTTCGTTTACGCTTAATTGTCGTAGCTGAAGCAAAAAAGCGCCTAAGGGCGCTTTTTTTGTGGCTGATTTTCACGCGACAGATTTTCATCTGATGGAGCGGCGTGACTCATTTTATTGTGGCCTAATACTTATCATAGACAGGCAGAGTGTATCGAACTCCACCTGAATTTGAGTCTGAGTCTGACTTTGCTACTTGATATTGAAGTTGTAATAGATATCAAGGGATTGGCCTAAGGTACCCGATACGGTTTCAAGATAAAGCTGCGAGAGCAGGTAATATCTGACCGTCATCTCATAGCCAGGGTTAAACACGCCCACCCCGTATTTCACCATCAAGTTCTCGCCGATAAAGCCACTGATCGCCACACGGCCCTCATCGTTGGTGTCGAGTTGTACGTTAGAGAAACCAAACTCTTCAATCAATCCGGTCGCGGTATTCCCTATGTTGTTAATGGCGCCGCCGCCCACCTGCGAGCTTAAACCTAAGGCTGCGCCCATCATCAATGAGTTATTTTGCTCATTGTTGGCACTGTTAAAACCACTGCCTTTGATAATGTAAGACAAGATTTCGGCCTGCTCTTTGGCAGGATTAGAGAACAGGGTCACCACAGGGCGGGCAGGAGTGCCAGTGACGCGCACACCCGCGACTAAGTCTTCACTCTTAATCTCGCGTATTGCCTCAATATTCAGGTTAGGCACTGACGTTGGCCCCACAAACTGCACTTCACCAGTACGGATCCTCAGGGTTTGACCCATAAACCGGTAACTACCCTGATTAACTCTAATATTACCGAAGAGCAAAGGCGGACGGAACGCTTGCTGTTGCAGTTTTAAGGTTCCTTGGAGCCTACCAGTGAGGCCCATACCATCAATCCTGAGTTCGTTGCCCACACTGATATTCAGATCGGCCACAATTGCATAGGGGCTGGTTTTAGGTTGCGTGGCGGCAATGGAGTCGTCAAATACCACGTCATCAGATGTGGCGATACCGCCTTCCGCTAATGGCACAATTTTAATGTTGCCAGAAGGAACGGCTATTTTGCCCTTTACCGTTAATTGTTTACAGTTGAAGGTTAAATTGATGTCGGGTGAAACATCAAGGATAGCCAGTGGCGGTTGGATCACGGCGAGTTTGTCACCTTCAAGGGCTAATTCACCGCTAAATTGACCTTGGGGCCATTGCAGCTGGCCAGTCACTCGACCCAAGCCATTGCCCATCATCCAGCGGCCCTTGAGCTCGGCTTGTTGACCCGCGAACGACATTGACAGGTCAATTTTGTCGATTAGCGTCGGGTTTGCCGTCAGGGCTAAGGAGCCCTCCGTTAAGGCCATGCTTCCCGACACTTCTGGCGCCTCTAGACTGCCCGCAAAGTTAAGCTGACTGGTCAGCAAGCCTTGTACCGTATTGAGTCGCGGGAAAAATTCTCCCAGTGGTTGTAAGTTGATTTGCTTGATATTGGCAAAACCTGAGAGCGCACGATCTGGGGTGACATTAACGTTGATCTCACTCTGCCAACTGGCCACGCCTTCAGATTCAAAATTTAATACTGTTGCAAGCCGTTTAGCATCTAAGGTCGCCAGCAATGACAGATGTTGGTAATTAATGGTGACTTCACGATTCTTATCCCGCTTGAGCATGATACTGCCGGGGGCAAAATCAAAGTCCACATCGGCAGTGGGTTTACGACCCGCAGCCCAAGCAAAATTGGCTAACAATGAGGCAGGACCATCCCAGCGCATATTCGTTGGCAATATCGGTACGAGTAATTGCCCTGGATTACCCGAATAGCTCACCTGCGCGCTGCCTTTTTTGCCGATTGTCGTCTCGCTGTTTAGGCAGATGCGGCTGTTCGGGTTCATGAGGCAAAACGGCGTGATGCTGCCCTGATTCTTGTTTTGATCCCAAGCGAGATTAATGGCGTTATCGAGCTGCCATAGGCCAACGGGGGTATTGAGATTTAGACGTTCGACATCGAGCCGTAGCCGCGACTTTTTCACATCGTATTGGCTACTCACTGTAGTATCGAGGCCAAGATCGCCCGTGGCATTCAGGGTCAGCTTTTGAGCGTCAATCGTGCCTTTCGCCCCCAGTGTCACTGTATCTAAATTCTGATCCGCAATCTGTAAGGCTTTCGATTTCAGCGAGATAGCAAATTCATGTTGATCTAGCGGCTTGTAATAGGCCTTTAAGTTGGATTCTTGCAGTTTAATGTTTTGATAAAACAGTTCAGCGAGTTGAGCGGTTAGTTCAACTTGAGGGTGTTTTTCATCCCCTGTGACATTAATTTGCGCCTGCAATTGGCCGCTGGCCTTAGGCAACCAAAGACCGAAGTCGGGCACTTGCAGCTCACCCTGTAGATCCCAGTTGGCGTTGGCTTCGCCTTTGAGTGCCAGAGTCGAGCCCAGTACTTTGGCGTTCAGCCCCTTAGAACTGACATACAGGGAATCATTCACACTGATATCCCCTGTGATATCGAAGGGATAACCTTGCAGGGTGCCCGTGAGCTCAGTGTCGTTCAGGGAGACTTGCCAGCGAGGATCAGCAAATGAGCCTTGAGTGCGTAATTTTCCTGAAATCAAACTGTCCGGTAGACTGGTTGCTGCTTGCGCCGTATCCGTTTGTGGCAGTTGTACTTCCTGCAGTTTGACGTCATTGAACCAGAGATTGGCGTTCCAGCGAATGGCTTTTTGATAATCGAGTTCGCCCGTGAGCTTGACCTGACCAATCGCGCCTGTTGCATCAAGATTATTAATGGTTAACTTCGCATCTTGATGCTGAAGGCTAGTGCCTATGTCTAGCACCTTGTGGAACGGCGTCGTCAGCTGGCCTTTAAGGCTTGCCTCTTGACGATTGAGATCGCCTTGACTTTCCAGTGCTACATCGCTGACTGAGTATTCAGGGCTTTTTAGCGGCCACTGCAGCCGTGTCTGTTCAAGTTTTACCTTGTAGGGCAGGTTAGGATCGCGAAGCGTTATCTGCCCATCTAGCTTGAAGTCGGCATCGCCCTTGGCGACAGCGTTTACCTGCAATTGCCCTAAGCTTTGGCTCAGCTTTATATCTAGCGCTTGGTGAGTCAGCTCAGGTAATTCGGCTAATTGGTTAAGGGTGAGGTTGGCTTCTAAATCGAGTGGATAATCGTTATCGAGCGTTAAACTGCCTGTGATATCCGCGCTGCCATCTGTATGGCTGATGGCGAGATGATCTAAGGTCAATTGATATTCGCGGAAACGACCTTGCAGCTCGGCATGGCTAAAGACATCTTTACGATCGCCGATTTGCAGCGTGGTGTTATCAAGCGTGAGGGCATTAACCGTCACAGGAAAAGGCATAAACACTTGTGGTAAGTGCGCTAGAGCCCACTCTGCACTACTGTTTATTGCTGGCTTGTCTTTTGCCGGCGAGTTGGCCGATGGATCAGGCGTTGGATTAGCTGTTGTGCTGGCCGCTGCGTTGGGTGTCGTACTCGCGGCTATGTCGGCGTTAGAAGCCGTCGTTGTCGCTGCTTGGTTCGTTTGTGCGGCATCGGTTGCTGTGGGGATCAGCACGAACAATCCTTCACTGGAAAGCTGTTTAACCGACAAGCCTTCGGCAAACCACTTTGCCTCTGCGTTAAGGCGATTGGCCGTAAATTGCATCTCATCCACTTGGATATTCACAGCCTTGAGCTCCGCGGAGTCTAACTCAATATCAAAGGGTAATTGCAGCTCGTTGGGCTCTTCATCGAGCGGCACTATCGGGGTTTCGTTTGTGTCGGCAGACATGGCTAAGGTATCAATAGTCACATCGACTTTGGCCGCAGATAAGCCATTCACACATAAACGTTTTTGTAGTAAACAGGCGGGTTGCCACAGTAAATGCAGATCCTCAAGTTGCACCTTGATGCCAGCCATAGACCAAGACGCATGGGACAGGGCTAAGTCTTTATTAATGGAGCCTGAGGTGTAAGTCAGATCAAGATCGGGCACAAACTGATCGGCTAAGCCTACTGTGATGCGCGAGCCAAACTCTGTGCCGAGTAATAGGGCGATTAACACTAAAAGCCCTAATGGCACATAGATGATAATCCGAGTCCAGAGTTTGAACTGTCGCCACAGTTTTTGAATGAATGACACCGATTGGGTGACAGAATTCGCAATGGCTTCAGTAACTTCCGTGATGGGGCTGTCTACGGCGTCTTGTTCGGTTGGCTTATGATGTTCTGGGGGCTGGCTCATAGATCTGTCCCCATGGTCAGGTGAATTCGCCATGATCTTTCAATGGTATCGGTTTCTTTCAATCCAACCCCTAAATCCAGTTTGATTGGGCCAATGGGGGAGATCCAATGGATACCGCCACCGACTGAGACAACAGGTTCAAATTGATTATTATCGAAGGCGTTACCCGCATCGATAAAGGTACCGACCCGCCAAGTGGGGGTCACGTAATATTGATATTCTAAACTGCCGACCATTAAATAGCGGCCACCTATGACCTCGCGATTGGTTTTGCCATCATCGGCGACATAATCCAAATAGGGGCCCAATTCTTGATAACCATAACCCCGTACACTCTGATCGCCGCCGGCAAAATAGCGCAGTGAAGGCGGGATAGAGGCCAGATCATTCTCGTTGGCTAAGTTGGCGGCTAAATCGATACGTGCAACGATCCTGTGATTGTCGAAGAAGGTATCAATCCATTTAAATTTAGCTTGGAGGCGCGCTAAGCGGGTTTCTGAACCTAAATAGGGATCGGCATAATCTAAGCTGTAAATCTGCCTAAAACCGGACTTAGGATCGAGTGAATTATCCCCGCGCGTTGTCCGCGAAAAGTTAATCCCAGCCAAATAAAACGACGGCATATAATCGACGTCAGACTGAGTATATTCTTCGCGAATAGCCTCAAGCGAATAACTCATTAGCCATTGGTTTTCGAGTCTTTGTTGGCGTAATAGCCCAAGAAGATATTTAGTCGATTCAAGCTGACCTGTGTTACTAAAATCGCGATTCTCGGCGTCATACACTTGGGTCACACCGTATTTGTCCCGTAGCAAACCGACGCGGATTTTTAATTGATCATCTAAGGGATGCGTCAAGGGGATAGTATAAGTGGTTAATAACTTTGGTCTATCTGGAGACCATTCGAGGCTGGTTTCCTGTGAGTGACCGTATTTATTGATTTGTGGCGTCCGCCAGGTCACGCGCACTCTTGGGTCGAAAGCTTGATCCGTCTTGCCAATATCACCACCAAAACCGAGCTCAATGGCGTGGCTCGCCTTAGGGGTTAATTCCACCAGCACAGGAATATGACTCTCTTCGACACCGTCGATTTGCGGGATCACTTTAATATTGGCGAAATAGCCCGTGTCTAATAACTGGCGATTCAACGCGCCCACACGGCGAGTCGAGTAGGAAGCGCCTTCTTTAAAGGGGATAAGTTTTTCTAAAATTTCAGGTTCTAAAGTATGGCCTTCGAAGCTGACTTGGCCAAATTTATAACGTTTGCCTGAGTCAAAATGCAAACTTACCTGCGCGGTATTGATGTCGCGGTTAACTTTAATCTGTGATTCCGTAAATTCGCCATCGAAGTAACCTCGGGCCAGAGCTAAGGTGATCAGTTGCGATTTTACGTCGCTATACACACCGTGGTTTAGCACATCGCCAGGCTTAAGGTTGACCTTTGCCAGCCATTGATCGAAGGCGCGATCATCGAGCATTTCGCCACTGAAGTTAATATCGACCCACTGCACTATGGTTGGCTCGCCGGCAGTGATCACCAGTTTTAGTTCCCACGGTCCCTTGTCATGTTCGGTCAGTTTTTCTTCTACTTCGCCATGATAGTAACCCATGGATTCTAAGGCTGTGCTGACATTGTCATCGACATTAAACAGAAAGGCACGGCGCTGCACCTCGGATTCGGGTAAGGTGCCTAAGTGCGCAACTATGTTACGTTGCAGAGCTTCATTCACGCCTGTGACAGATAATTTAATAAATTCATCTGCCGCCGCAGCGACGGATGTGACTGAAATCAGACTCAGAAATAAGCAAAAACGAAAGTAATGTGAGGTGATTTGCAAAAATGGCTGCACTTTATAGTCCCTGTGATGTGGCATCATTGTCGCCAGAATAAAACCAACAGGCAAGGAGATGATTGAAATTACACGATGAAATGGTTACAAAGGACTCTACTTTTTAAGGGGATGTAAAGAATGAAAACAAAATTAGCCACCTTTAGTTTAATTATCTCGGGTTTACTTTTTATGTCACACAACACCTTGGCCAATGACAAACCGTTCGCGATTGCTATCCACGGCGGCGCTGGCACGATTTCTAAGGCTAATCTCACCCCTGAACAACGCCAAGCCTACAAAGATAAGTTAAAGGAAGCCGTTGATAAAGGCTCAAAAGTGTTAGAAGAGGGCGGTGACAGCTTAGTCGCGGTGCAAACAGCCATTAATATTCTCGAAAATAGCCCACAGTTCAATGCCGGCATAGGCGCGGTGTACACCTATGACGGTGGGCATGAGTTAGATGCGTCCATTATGGATGGCAAAACCATGAATGCCGGTGCAGTTGCTGGAGTGCGCCATATCGCCAATCCCATTGATCTCGCTTTAGCTGTGATGAATAAGTCTGAACATGTAATGCTCTCGGGCGCAGGTGCAGAAGAATTTGCCCTGACTCAAGGCTTTAGCTTAGTGCCAAACAGTCATTTTGATACTGACGAGCGTTATCAGCAATTACTCGATGCACGGCAAAAACTGCAAGTTGCGGCTAAATCAGAGCAAGTCGCGGGTGTTGAGATGAAAGATCTCGATTACAAATTTGGTACCGTAGGTGCCGTCGCCTTAGACAAAAATGGCAACTTAGCTGCTGGTACCTCAACCGGCGGCATGACGGCAAAACGCTTCGGCCGCATTGGAGATTCCCCTGTGATTGGTGCCGGCACCTATGCTGAAAACGGGGTGTGCGCCGTATCGGCAACCGGACACGGTGAGTTCTTTATTCGTTACCAAGTGGCGGGGGACATTTGTGCCAAGGTGAAATACCAGCAGAAATCCATTATTCAAGCCGCCGATGAAGTGATCAATCAACGCCTTATCACCGCAGGTGGTTCGGGCGGTGTGATTGCCGTCGATCAGCGCGGTAATATCGCTACGCCATTTAACACTGAAGGCATGTACCGCGCTACCCGTAGCAATGGCGAACCCGCCCAAGTGCTGATCTGGCAAGACCAATAACTTGAATTGTAAAAGCAGTTGGTTCGAGACGGACATTGCTTACAAGATTGTTTAGAAGATTGCTTACAAGATTGTCTAGAAACATCACTTATAAACCTTAAAAAGCGAGTGCTGCGAAAGTGGCACTCGCTTTTTGCTAGCGGTTTTTTGCTTTAAGAGTGAATAAGAAGCTGATAAGTTTGAGCTATTACGAATAGTTAATGGTATGTGGGGTGTCGCCCGTTGTTTGATTTCATTAGCGGTACAATAGTCATACGCAAAGCCGCACTTAACTCACCGTCAAAGCTGCAGTTTGTGTCCAGCGAACTCATCGCGTTTGCATGAGGTTGCACTCAGCGTAAAGGATATTTACATGATTTCTACCGTGTTAACCGACCGCGTCAGGGTTTTCCTCAATCGGTTTAGCCATCGACTTTGGGTGAAACCACTGCTTGTTTGCCTATTATCGATTGCAGTCGCCTTTGCCGCAAAATTGGCAGATGGTACTGAGCTTGTTGAGATTGCACCTAAGGTGTCATCGGCCTCCATCGAGGCGCTGTTATCCGTCATGGCTTCCAGCATGCTGGTTATCGCCACTTTTTCCGTGGGTTCTATGGTCTCGGCCTATGCTTCGGCGGCTAACACGGCAACACCACGTTCATTTATTTTAGTTGTCGCCGATGATGCCTCTCAAAATGCGCTATCGACCTTTGTTGGGGCATTTATCTTCAGTATTGTGGCACTCACTGCGGTTAAAAATGATTACTTTCAAACGGCAGGTCTGTTTATCCTCTTCCTGCTGACCACGTTTATTTTTGGCATGGTGATCTTTACCTTTGTACGTTGGGTTGATCGCATTGCCCGTCTTGGCCGCATGGCAACCACAATTGAGAAAGTTGAAAAGGCGGCGGCCGATGCCCTGACACGGCGACGCAATACCCCACATCTTGGCGGCGTTTCTGTGCGTCCCCAAGCGCGTGGACGAGCCGTGTACGCGGCTAACGTCGGTTATGTTCAGTACATTGATATTGCTGCGATGCAGCGCTGGGCAGAGAAAAACGAGGTGCGAGTCGTGATTGCAGCCTTGCCGGGCACGTTCGCCACGCCCAATCGACCATTGGCATACATTAGCGCCGATGGTGCGGAGCAGACTGAGATTGATTGCACCTGTGTTGCCGAGTCATTCCAGATTGGCGATACCCGTCTTTTTGACGACGATCCGAGATTTGGTCTAGTGGTACTGTCGGAAATCGCTGGCCGCGCCTTATCACCTGCGGTCAATGACCCTGGTACGGCCATTTGCATTATAGGCACACTGGTACGGCTGTTTACCCTATGGGGTGAACCCGCGGCAGTTGATGACAAACCCGCGCCAGAGTGCGATCGCGTAGAAGTCCCTCACGTTTGTGTACAGGACATGTTTGATGATGCGTTTACCGCCATAGCCAGAGACGGCGCGGGAGTGGTGGAAGTCGCTGTACGGCTACAAAAAGCGCTTGAATCGTTAGCATCCAGTGGTGACGGGGAAATACGCGCGGCGGCCGAGTACCACGGGCGGCTGGCACTTAAGCGTTCACAAAAGGTGCTTGATATTGAAGAGGACTTACAAGCCGTACAAGACGCCGCCAAGTTTGCCGAGTCAGCAGCTTCGTCTAACACTTAACGAGACATTTATTATCTCATCGTGCTGTGTATCCGTTTGTTGTTTCTTTCTATTCTGTCAGCACTTTTTGACATTCGGTTTACACACTAGATAAGCGCAATCGATATAAATCGCACATCCTTGCCGATATTTTGACTAGACTTCAAACGTAGGGTTAATTCGAGGGGAAGACTATGGACTTAATTAAGATTCGTGACCATATGGATCGTCAGCCCGTGTTACTGCGCGCGAATATGTCGCTGGCGACCGCGGTCGAAAAGCTGTTAGATAATAATAAAATGGGTGCTGCAGTGGTTGATGATGCGGGCGATTTGGTGGGCTTTTTATCCCAGCAGGATTGTCTGGCTGTGATGATCAAGAGTAGCTATCACTGCGATATGACATCAGTGGTGAGGGACTGTATGCGCACTGAAGTGCTGTTTGTCGGGCCTGATGACAGTATTTTGCAACTTGCTGAACAAATGCTCGGGCCTAAACCTAAGGTTTACCCTGTGGTTGAACACGGTAAAGTGATAGGCACGATAAATCGTACTAATGTGCTCAAAGCGATGAATATCTATATGCAGCAATGTTATCTGTCACCGGTTTAATCTGAGCCGCTGTGGACATAATCTGACAGCCTTTATCCTGAGTGCAGAGTAAATTAGCAATACCATTGCGCCACTTTCCTTGCTAGGATCGCCGTTTTTGATGCTAGCAATGGAATTTGGATTTGAACTCAGACAAACATCCGCTATCGAACGCCTTTCTTAATCTTTGTTATCAGGCTGATGCGTCTAGGATCCGTCGTCGTTTATTTAAGCTCAATAAAGAAGCCGACTCAGATAAAAAGACCCAAGTCTTAGCCCAGCTGAGTGAGCAAGCGCAGGCGGCGTTTGAGAAGGTTGAGCAGCGCCGTAACGCTCGCCCTAAAATCCAATATCCTGAAAACCTTCCCGTTTCTTTGATGCGCGATGACATTGCGCGCGCGATTGCGGGCAATCAAGTGGTGATCATTGCCGGTGAAACGGGCTCAGGTAAAACCACGCAGCTCCCCAAAATTTGTTTAGAACTCGGCTTAGGTTGCCGTGGCATGATTGGCCACACCCAGCCAAGACGATTGGCTGCCCGCAGCGTGGCGAGCCGAGTTGCTGAAGAATTACAAAGCCCGCTCGGTGAAGTGGTCGGCTTTAAAGTGCGGTTTGCCGATGCACTTAAGAGTGACTCTTATATTAAGTTGATGACCGACGGTATTTTACTGGCGGAATTGACCTCAGATCGCAATCTCGATCAATACGATACCATCATCATAGATGAGGCCCACGAGCGCAGCCTCAACATCGATTTTATTCTGGGCTACCTTAAACAAATTCTTAAAAGACGCCCCGATCTTAAAGTCATTATCACGTCGGCGACCATAGACGTTGAGCGTTTTTCTAAGCATTTCAACAATGCGCCTATTATCGAAGTGTCGGGCCGTACCTTTCCGGTCGAAACCCGTTATCGACCATTAGTGCAAGATAGCGATGCCGATTTAGATCAAATCGAAGGCATTTTTGCCGCCGTCGATGAGCTGGTGGCCGAAGGGCTGGGCGACATTTTGATTTTTATGAACGGCGAGCGGGAAATTCGCGATACGGCCGAGCAATTGAGCCGACGTAATTACCGCGATACCGAAATTTTGCCGCTGTACGCACGTTTATCCTATGGCGAGCAGTCCAAAGTCTTCAGTAGTCACAGAGGTCGGCGGATTGTTCTAGCGACGAACGTGGCGGAAACCTCGCTGACTGTGCCGGGCATTCGCTACGTTATCGACCCAGGTACAGCGCGTATCAGCCGTTATAGTTATCGCACTAAGGTGCAACGTTTACCGATAGAACCTATCTCGCAGGCGAGCGCCAATCAGCGCCAAGGCCGTTGTGGTCGTGTGGGACCGGGTATTTGTATTCGTTTGTACGATGAGGCGGATTTTAATAATCGTCCGGCGTTTACCGATCCTGAAATTCTGCGCACTAACTTGGCATCGGTCATTTTGCAGATGCTCGCCATCGGTTTGGGTGATATCGGCGGCTTCCCATTTATCGAGCCACCCGATCCACGCCATATCCGCGATGGTTTCTTGCTGCTCGAAGAATTACAAGCGGTTGAGAGCAAACACGGCAAGCTAGTATTGACGCCACTTGGGCGTAATTTGGCGCAAATTCCTGTGGATCCGCGTTTGGCGCGTATGGTGGTTGAGAGTCAGCAGTTAGGTTGTTTGAACGAAGTGCTGGTGATTGCTGCGGGCTTATCAATTCAAGATCCCCGCGAGCGTCCGATGGAGAAGAAGCAAGCCAGTGATGAAGCCCATCGCCGTTTTGCCGATCCCAGTTCCGATTTCGTTAGTTGGATAAATCTGTGGCAGCACTTAAAAGATCAGCAAAAAGAGTTATCTGCTAGTCAGTTCCGTAAAAAATGCCGCGATGAGTATTTGGCCTATTTGCGCGTTCGCGAGTGGCAGGATTTATACGCCCAGCTTAAACAAGCTGTACACGATTTAAAATGGCGCTTAAACGATACGCCCCCAAGTTACGATACCTTGCACCGTGCGCTGTTGTCGGGCTTGTTGAGCCATGTTGGTTTTAAAGATAACAATAACGAGTATTTAGGTGCGCGTAATCGTAAATTCTTTGTGTTTCCCGGTTCGCCGTTGGCCAAAAAAGGCCCTAAGTGGATCATGGCCGCTGAGCTTACCGAAACATCGCGCTTATTCGCTCGCTGCTGCGCCAAAATCGAACCCGAATGGCTAGAGCCCTTAGCGGCGCATTTGATTAAGAAAAGCTATGTAGAGCCCCATTTTGAGGCAAAACCTGGCAGCGTTATCGCCCTTGAGAATCAAGTGCTCTACGGCTTGACGGTTGTACACCGTCGCAAAGTGCAATACGGCCCCATCGATCCCGTTGAAGCGCGTGAGATTTTTATCCGCAGCGCTTTGGCAGAAGGGCAGTTGCAAACCCAAGAAGCGTTTTTTGTCGCTAACCAAAAGCTGCTAGAAGACATTGAATCACTTGAGCATAAATCCCGTCGCCGCGATATTTTGGTGGACGAGCAAGTGTTGGTGGACTTTTACGAGCCGCGGATCCCCGAGGGGATTTACAACGCCCAGCTGTTTTTTGGCTGGTGGAAGAAGGCCAAGCGCGAGCAACCGGATTTACTCGATTTCAGCAAAGCGTTGTTAATGCAGCGCAATGCCGACCATATTTCGACCTTGGATTTCCCCGATACATGGCACAAGGGCAATTTGCGCCTGCAGCTGAGTTATCACTTTGAACCCGCTGCGGCGGATGACGGCGTGTCGGTGCACATTCCGGTGGCGCTGCTCAATCAAATCGACGATAGCGATTTTGATTGGTTAGTGGCGGGGCTGAGGGAAGAAAAGTGCATCGCGCTGATCAAATCTTTGCCTAAGAGTTTACGACGTAACTTTGTGCCCGCGCCTGACTATGCCCGCGCCTGTGTGCAGGCCATGGTGCCTTTTAGTGCCAGTTTGCTTGAGGCCATGTGCAAGCAATTATTGCGCATGAGTGGCACGCGTATATCGCCGGAAGATTTTGATTTAACGCAACTGCCTGCGCATTTGCAGATGAACTTTAAAATCGAAGACGATAAAAACAACTTAGTGGCCGAAGGTCGGGTGCTCGATACCTTAAAAGCCGAGTTGCAGGGCGTGGTGGCGAAGGCCATTCGTCAGGTGGCGGATAAAGGTATAGAGCAAGAAGCGTTAACTGAGTGGTCCTTTGGCGATTTGCCGCAGCAATATCAGCAGCAAAAAGGCAATTACCAAGTACGGGCGTTTCCGGCGCTGATCGATAAAAAAGACAGTGTTGCGATCAAATTATTTGATGATGAATTTGAAGCCTTAGATGCTCATCGCCAAGGTCTGCGACGCTTGTTGCTGTTAAACATTCCATCACCGGTAAAACATTTACAGCAAGCTTTGCCGAATAAGGCGAAATTGGCGATGTATTTCAATCCCTTTGGTCAAGTTCAGATCTTAATTGATGACATAATTGCCGCCGCTGTACAGCAATTGTTGGATGAAAAAGCCCTCGATGTGCGTAATCAAGCCCAATTTGAGCAGGCAAAGGATTGGGTTCGCCAAGAACTCAACCCGACCGCAGAGCAAATTGCCCTGAAGGTTGAGCAGATTTTGACCTTATATCAGAGCATTAAAAAGCGTCTCAAGGGCAAAATTAGCTTAGATATCGCCTTTGCTATGAGTGATATTCAAAGCCAATTAGACAAACTAGTGTTTAAAGGGTTTGTCGAATCCTGTGGCTGGAATCGTTTAGCTGATGTGGCGCGTTACTTAAAAGCGATTGAAATCCGTGTCGAGAAGTTACCTGTCGATCCAACTCGCGACCGTTTGCATATGCAGAGTATTAACAAGGTGCAGGAAGCATTGAATGCACAATTGGCGAAAGTGCCACGTTCTATGCCGACACCGCCCGCGTTAATTGAAGCGCGCTGGATGATTGAAGAGTATCGCGTCTCCTGTTTTGCGCAGGTGTTAGGCACGGCTTATCCGATATCGGAAAAACGCATTTTGAATCATATCCAACAGGTCTAATGGTTTGATTTAAGTGTTCAGTTGAATACCTTGGTTGGTTTAAAGGGCTGAGTACACTAATGCGAGCCATCATCGAGCAGACAAGCGTGTAAAAATACCTTCGCGAAAAACCGAGTAGAACTAACCTTTTACTCGGTTTTTTATTTCCCTAAATTCCTGCTATTTGAACGATATACACGTCAGTGATGCGCCGCGAATTGCGCCATGCACTGTGCTTTAGCTTTAGCCTCATCTCCACTCCTGCCCACGTAATCTTGTTATCTTCTGCGGTAAAACACTCACCTCCGACATTACTCAGTTATTCATCGATAAAACTGCTGTGCGGCGCTTAGTCAGTCTTAGTGGCTATCTTGGCTTGATGCCAGTCATGCTTTTATAGCGATTTTCTTACTTTTTAGATCAAGTAGTTAACTCTCGTACTTTCAAACCTTCCTACCATCTACTCCTTTATGAATACCCAGTGTTTTTTGGCGACTTTTTCGGGATGTTCTCGCGGTAATTCTTCTATTTTAGCCACTTTCTAATCTTTAAACCTATTCAACTTACTAAGTTGTAATCTTCAAAAGCGTTTGAAAACTGAGATCTGACTAATACTCGCAGAAAATTGATGATCTGGATCAAGCATCATCCGCTTTACCAATTTGGAGGTATACATTTTGTTAACAACTAAAAGGTATGATCGCTTCGTGATCCAAAGATGCAATAGATATACATAAAACTTGCCGCGGACGCTTGTCCCAACGCGCAACGTGGCAGGAACACACCTCTTGGAGGATGCATGAGTGCTAGCACCGCAGAAGAAAAATCCCTAGAACTGAAAATCTTTATCTTTTTAACCGTGTTTCTCGCGCCGTTATTGTCTGTGCTGCTGGTCAGTGGCTTGGGCTTTGCAATTTGGTTTAGTCAGATTTTGACTGGACCACCGGGAGTGGGTTAATCGCTTTATTATCAGAATATTAAATAAAGAGTGGAATGTCGGATGAGCAAAGAACTCCATATCACCAGTTTAGTGGTGCAGGTCTTACCGCAGAAAATGGCAGACGTTAGACAAGAGATCATGACCATTGAAAATGCCGAACTTTCCGTCAACAACGAAGTGAAGTTGGTCGTGGTCATCGAGGGCGAGACTCAGCGCGCCTTGATGGACAGTATAGAAGCGATCAATGCCATTCCGGGCGTGTTATCCGCCACTATGGTTTACCACCAGAGTGAAGTGCTCGAAGAGGGTGAAGAATGAATATGAACAGACGTGACTTTATTAAGGCTAATGCGGTGATTGCCGCCGCAGGGGCCGCAGGTTTAGCTTTGCCCGCAGGCGCAAGCAACCTTATTACCAGCTCAGAACAAACCAAATTAGAGTGGAACAAGGCGCCGTGCCGCTTCTGTGGTACAGGCTGCTCTGTGATTGTCGCTACCCGCGACGGCAAAGTGGTCGCCACCCATGGTGATGCCAACAGTGAAGTGAACCGTGGTCTTAACTGTATCAAAGGCTATTTTCTGTCGAAGATCATGTACGGCAGCGATCGCTTAACCACGCCCATGCTGCGAATGACGGATGGCAAGTACGACAAGCACGGTGAGTTTTCGCCGATAAGCTGGGACAGCGCCTTCGACATCATGGCGCAAAAGTGGAAAGAAACCATTAAAGCCAAAGGGCCAACGGCAGTGGGCATGTTTGGCTCAGGGCAATGGACTGTGTGGGAAGGTTACGCCGCGGTTAAGTTGATGAAGGCGGGCTTTGGTTCAAACAATATCGACCCTAATGCACGCCATTGTATGGCTTCAGCCGTGGTCGGGTTTATGCGTACCTTCGGTATCGACGAGCCTATGGGCTGCTATGACGATATGGAAGCCGCCGATGCATTCGTGCTTTGGGGCTCGAATATGGCTGAGATGCACCCGATCCTGTGGAGCCGAGTGACTGACAGACGCTTGAGTGAACCCCATGTCAAAGTGGCTGTGTTATCGACTTTCCAGAACCGCTCCTTCGATCTGGCGGATATTCCGATAGTGTTCACCCCGCAAACGGATTTGGCCATGTTGAACTTTATTGCTAACTACATTATTCAAAACGATAAAGTAAACTGGGATTTCGTTAAAAAGCACGTGAATTTCCGCCAAGGCACGACTGATATCGGCTACGGTTTACGTCCGACTCATCCCCTTGAGCAAAAAGCTAAAAATGTGAAAACCGCAGGGGATTCAACGGCAATTGATTTTGAAGCCTTCAAAGCCTTTGTTGCCGAATATACCGTCGAGAAAGTCAGTAAACTGTCTGGGGTGCCAGAAGATAAACTGATCGAATTGGCTAAGTTATATGCCGATCCCAATGTCAAAGTGACGTCGTTCTGGACCATGGGATTTAACCAACATACCCGTGGTGTGTGGTGTAATAACCTGATTTACAACATCCATTTGTTAACAGGTAAGATTTCAACCCCAGGTAACAGCCCATTTTCGCTGACCGGTCAGCCATCGGCCTGTGGCACGGCACGTGAAGTCGGGACTTTCTCCCATCGTCTACCCGCCGACATGGTGGTGACCAATCCCGAGCACAGAAAACGTGCCGAAGAAACGTGGAAAATTCCAAGCGGCATCATTCCGCCCAAACCCGGTTATCACGCCGTTGAGCAAAACCGCCGCCTTAAAGACGGTGACTTGAACTGCTATTGGGTACAAGTGAATAACAATATGCAGGCGGGTCCGAATATCAACGAAGAAGGGTTGCCGGGCTATCGTAATGCCGAAAACTTTATCGTGGTGTCCGATGCTTATCCTACCGTCACCACCCAAGCTGCCGATCTGATTTTGCCCACTGCGATGTGGGTTGAAAAAGAGGGCGCTTACGGTAACGCCGAGCGCCGTACTCAGTTCTGGCATCAAATGGTGCAAGCGCCGGGCGAATCGCATTCGGATCTGTGGCAGTTGATGGAATTTGCGAAACGTTTCACCACAGATGAAGTGTGGCCCAAGGATGTATTAGCGGCGAACCCTGAGTTCAAAGGTAAAACGCTTTTCGAAGTCCTGTATCAAAATGGCCATGTCGATAAGTTTCCGTTGGCCGATGCCGATCCTAAGTATCTGAACGATGAAGCGAAACATTTTGGCTTCTATGTGCAAAAAGGTCTGTTTGAAGAGTACGCCTCCTTTGGCCGTGGTCATGGCCATGACTTAGCGCCGTTTGATGCCTATCATGAGGCCCATGGTCTGCGTTGGCCTGTGGTCGATGGCAAAGAAACCAAGTGGCGTTTCCGCGAGGGGAGCGATCCTTACGTGACAGCGGGCACAGGCTTTGAGTTTTATGGTCATCCCGATGGCCGTGCGGTGATCTTTGCGCTGCCCTATGAGCCCGCCGCCGAGTCGCCAGACGAAGAATACGATATTTGGTTATCAACGGGCCGAGTGCTGGAACATTGGCACTCAGGTTCTATGACCCAACGTGTGCCTGAGCTTTATCGCGCTTTCCCTGATGCCGTGTGTTTTATGCATCCAGAAGATGCCAAGAAGCGCGGTCTGCGCCGTGGCGATGAAATTCGTGTGGTGTCACGCCGTGGTGAAATTAAGACCCGAGTTGAAACCCGTGGCCGTAACAAACCGCCTGTGGGCTTAGTGTTTGTGCCTTGGTTCGATGCTAGCCAGCTCATTAATAAAGTCACTTTAGATGCGACAGATCCCTTGTCAAAACAAACTGACTTTAAAAAATGTGCGGTGAAGATCGTCAAGGTTTAAGGAGAACACGATGAAAACTCTACAATTAGTCTCAGCGATCGGTTTACTGGCATTCGGTTCATTGATGATGACGAGCGTATCTGCCGCCAGTATTCCCGACGAAAAAATAGCGACCCTGCGACAAGCGCCAATTGATGTAGAACCGACGCCGCCGGCGATGCAAAACGTGCGTAATACCGATGTGAAGGAAGTGCGCAGCTACCCCATGCAGCCGCCTGTGATCCCGCACAAGATCGACAGTTATCAGCTCGATCTTAAAGTGAACAAATGTATGGCCTGTCATGCCCGCAACCGCATTGGGGAATCCCAAGCACCTATGGTCAGCGTCACGCATTTTATGGATAGGGATAATAACTTCTTAGCCACATTATCGCCGCGCCGCTATTTCTGCACTCAGTGTCATGTGCCGCAGTTGGATGCCAAGCTACTGGTCGAAAATGACTTTGTGGACATGGAACATCTGATCAAAGCCAACACTGAGCAGAAAAAACACTAGGAGTTAGCATGTTAGATAAACTGAAAAAAATCTGGCAGGTACTTAATCGTCCGAGTGTGCATTACAGTTTAGGTTTTTTGACCTTAGGTGGCTTTGTGGCTGGAGTGATTTTCTGGGGCGGCTTTAACACTGCCCTTGAAGCGACCAACAAGGAAGCCTTCTGTATCAGTTGCCATGAAATGGAAAACAATGTCTATCAAGAGTTACAGACGACAATTCACTTCACTAACCGCAGTGGTGTGCGGGCAACGTGCCCTGACTGCCATGTGCCGCATAACTGGACCGATAAAATCGCCCGTAAAATGCAGGCATCTAAGGAAGTGTGGGGTAAGGTTTTCGGTACGATTAACACCCGTGACAAGTTTGAAAGTAAACGGCGTGAACTGGCTGAGCATGAGTGGGCGCGATTAAAGGCCAATGACTCGCTCGAGTGCCGTAACTGCCATAACTTCACTTACATGGACTTTACCCGCCAATCACCCAGAGCGGCGCAGATGCACTCAACGTCACTGGCGAGCGGCGAAAAGACCTGTATCGATTGCCACAAGGGGATTGCTCACCATCTCCCCGATATGGCAGGTGTGAAGGGCTTTTAATCTTAAACAGAGTAAGACCTCGTGTGGCTTAGCGTGACTTAGTCTCGTGTTACTTCTTGATATTGCTTAGTGTTACTTAAGGTTAGTTAGGCATCTCCAGCCAAAGGCCAAGCATACCTGCTTGGCCTTTTTATTGATTGTAATGGCAGCACGGCATTGCGACTTCACTTGGTACTTGGCATGCTGAGATAACGTTCAAGCGATTGATTTTGTTTATGAGTGCCTGACGGGGTTTTATTCAGTTCACTGCACAGGATACAATCGACAGAGAATCATTATTGGGTGATAGAGGTCATTGTGGAAAGGCCGCTATGGAAAATGCTATTACGCAGGAGGCGATGATGAATGAACAACTTGAAAAACTCTTAGAAGACATCGGTTTTATGAGCCCGAGCTTGCTTGAAATCGTGCAGGGCGTGCGCCAAACCGTTAACGCCACTGCCGCCGTATCCTCGCTCGATATCTCTGAAACTGTTAAGTACGGTGGAATACTCTTTAGCGCGAAGAGCGCTTTTGGTGGGGTGTTCGCCTATAAACAACATGTGTCATTGGAGTTTAGCTTGGGCGCAAAACTTAGCGATCCACACAAGGTACTCGAAGGCAGTGGCAAATTTCGCCGCCATATCAAGTTAACTTCAACTGATGATATTACTGCCAAACACGTGGCGGAATATATCACGCAGGCGCTGCATCAAGAGGATAAGTAACAAGCGAATGAGTGGCTGTTTCGCCTTATGATGTTAGGTAATAGTGTTAGGTCGTGATGATAATTTATGGTGCTAACTCATGGTATTAGCTCAGAGTATTAGCTAAGCATGCTAGCAAAAGCGCAGAAACAAAAAAGAGCTGAATATTCAGCTCTTTTTTTGTTTTGCTAAGGCTCAATAGCGACGCCTTAGGTTATATTCTAATGTTGAGCTTGTTACTCCCCAAAGAGTCACAAGCCCAATCAAAAGGATATTAGAAGTTCGCAGTGCGCGGTGCACGTGGGAACGGGATAACATCACGAATGTTGTTAACGCCCGTCACGTAAGACACTAAACGCTCAAACCCTAGACCAAAACCTGCGTGTGGCACTGTGCCATAACGGCGCATATCACGGTACCACCAGTAATCTTCTTGGTTCAGATCCATTTCGGCTAAACGCATATCCAGCACGTCTAAACGCTCTTCACGTTGAGACCCACCGATGATTTCACCGATACCTGGGGCTAACACGTCCATCGCGGCAACTGTTTTACCGTCATCGTTTAAGCGCATGTAGAAGGCTTTGATATCTTTCGGATAGTTCTTCACTACCACAGGGGCTTTGAAGTGTTCTTCGGCTAAGTAACGCTCGTGCTCAGAAGATAAGTCGATACCCCAAGACACTGGGAACTCGAAGGTTCTGCCACAGTTTTGCAGAATTTCAACCGCATCTGTGTAATCCACTTGTGCAAAATCGCTTGAAACGAAAGATTGCAGACGGTCGATCACTGTCTTATCAACGTGCTGGGCGAAGAAGGTTAAATCGTCCATACGCTCAGTCAATACGGCATTGAATGCGTATTTCAACATAGCTTCGGCAAGGCCAGCGATGTCGTTTAAGTTAGCGAAGGCCACTTCAGGCTCAACCATCCAGAATTCCGCTAAGTGGCGGCTAGTGTTTGAGTTTTCAGCACGGAAAGTCGGGCCAAAGGTATACACTTTTGACAGTGCACAGGCGTAGGTTTCAGCGTTCAACTGGCCAGATACGGTTAGGAAAGCTTCTTTACCGAAGAAATCTTTATCGTAATCGACTTTTCCTGCATCAGTACGTGGCAGGTTTTCCATATCTAAGGTCGATACGCGGAACATTTCACCGGCACCTTCACAGTCAGAGGCGGTGATAAGTGGGGTCGATACCCAAATAAAGCCTTCTTCGTGGTAGAAGCGGTGAATCGCTTGGGATAAACAGTTACGCACGCGGGCAACGGCACCAATAATGTTAGTGCGTGGGCGTAAGTGAGCTAATTCGCGTAAATGTTCAATCGAGTGACGCTTAGCGGCCATTGGGTAAGTGTCTGGATCATCAACCCAGCCCGCGACTTCAAGTTCAGTCACTTGCAGCTCAAATGCTTGACCTGCGCCTGGAGATTCCACCACGTCGCCTGTCATCACAACAGAACAACCCGCAGTCAGCTTTAACACTTCGTTGTCGTAATTATCTAAGCTATTGGGCACGACACCTTGGATAGGATTAAAGCAAGAGCCGTCATAAACAGCTAAAAAAGAGATGCCGGCTTTAGAGTCACGACGGGTTCTGACCCAGCCACGAACTGTGACTTTAGAACCGACGGCGTGCTCACCTTTAAATACAGATGCGACAGATGCGATGCTCATTGTTGCTTAATTCTCCAACGAAACGTTTTATATGAAAATTTTGGAGGTTTATATTACCTTGCTGGTGGCTTTTCTCAAGCTGAAAAAGGTATCCTGAGGCTAATATTACCGATATTTAGCGATATAGTTAGTTAAACGGCGGGAGGCAGTATGAGTAAAGTTAGAATATTTCAAATTATCCTCGCGACATTATCCATTTTAGGCTGGGCGTTGGCCGTCTATGCGTTATTAGTGTTCGGTGATGCGAGGCCTGACCGCGAAGTCGGCGATTATTTAAGCCGTGGCGCGACATTTAGAGTCCATTGGGATCCACACGAAACCCAGTTATTACAGTATTTGATTTGGACCTGTGGCGGCATTAGTTTGGTCAGTTTAGCGTTTAACTATTATGTCGCCCACCATAGCCGTATGGGATATTGGTTTAACATTCCCATGTTGCTGTTAACCTCGATTGTCGCCGGTTTGTATATTCACTTGGTGGTTTAAATTAGCCAGTTGGCTTTTTAACGGTTTAGCGATGGTAAATTAAGTCAGAGAATATCGGCAGGAATGCTTAACTGGCGGCACAGATGGTCGATAATGGCGGCGGTCGCGCCCCAGATAAAGCGTTGTTGATAGGGAATAAAATGCACGCTGTAGTAGCGCCCTTGGCGTAAAAAGCGTTTTTGGTGGCGATTGCTCGGCTCAATAAAAAAGCTTAATGGCACAGTAAAGCAATCGGCTACCTCACCGGGATCGAGTTTCCAATCAAAGGCCTGCTTGATAATGCCGACCACGGGCGTGATTTCAAATCCGGTAAAGGTATTGTGGGCCGGAAATGTGCCCACCACATCGACGTTATACCGCGATAATCCAATTTCTTCTTCAGCTTCCCTTAACGCAGCCGCAATTGCATCGACATCGTAGGGCTCAATTTTACCGCCGGGGAAACTGATCTGTCCTGGATGGGCGCGAAGGTGCATCGGTCTTTGAGTCAAAATTAGATTCAGTTCACCGTTGATATCCTGCAGCGGGATCAACACCGCGGCTTTGCGCAGTCCAAGGTGTGGGAAGGCCGCCGGATCTTGCAGCGCTAAAGGGTGCAGATTAAATCTGAGTCTAAATTCCGCTTGATCCATCGACGTTCTCGTTACTGTTTAGTATGAAAGCTTACGGCTTTTGCGGCTCTGCGCCAAGCAAAGGCAAAATCCGGCTGATCTTATCGAAGGTTTCTTGGTATTCAGCATTCACTTCAGAATCCGCCACTATGCCGCCGCCCGCCCAGCAATAGAGTTTCCCCTGCTCAGCCACAATAGTGCGAATGGTGATACTGGTATCCATTTGGCCATCTTGGCTGATATAGCCCATAGAACCACAGTACAGACTGCGCCGTGAAGGTTCGAGCTCTTCAATAATTTCCATGGCGCGAATTTTTGGTGCGCCGGTAATTGAGCCGCCGGGGAACGCCGCGCGCAGCAAATCGCTGGCGCTGTACTTAGCATCAAGCTTAGCCGTCACTGTACTGACAAGGTGATGCACGGCAGGAAAACTTTCAATCTCAAACAGATGCGGTACTCGTACCGAACCAGCAGCTGCCACTTTGCCGATATCATTACGCAGCAAATCGACAATCATGACATTTTCGGCGCGATCCTTTGGCGAGCTGGCAAGGGTGCTCGCTGCTTTGGCGTCGAGCGCGGGATCCGCGTGACGCGGCAGCGTGCCTTTGATGGGTTTAGTCTGAATATCATCACCGCGAAGTTGAATAAAACGCTCAGGTGAAATTGATAAAATTGCGTTATGTGGCAGACGCATAAAGGCCGAGAAGGGCGCTTTATTGGCATTACGCAGTTGGCAATAGGCCGACCATTCGTCGCCTTGATAGCCAGCTTCAAATCTTTGGGTTAAATTTATTTGATAGCAATCGCCGCTGTGCAAATAGGCTTGTACTGCCTCAAATTTGGCCGTGTATTGGGCTTTATCGATTTGTGCTGCCCATGGGATTGTGAGCATGAATTCGGCGGTATTTGGCTTATGCGCCATTTTAGCTTGAATTTTATTCAATTCAATGTCGAGTGCTGCTTCACCTAAATAGTGCAATAAATGCCAACACTGGGCTTGGTAATCATAAACTAACGCCCAGTCGTAAAAGCCGATGTTCATCTCCGGCAGTTGAATATCTTGCTGGGCGCTTGTTGGCAGGGATTCGATGCGACGGCCTAAGTCGTAACTAAAGCTGCCCATGGCGCCGCCACTGAAGGGCAGAATGCAATCAAAAGATTTTGAATACCAATGATTTAATAAAGTGTTGAGCAGGTCGAAGGGATCACGGTTTGGGTCCATCGCCTCGGGTAAGCTCAAGCTCGTATCGATGAGCTTTATATCGCTACGCTCGCCCTGAGTCACTAATGTTGCGATGGGATTGGCGCAAATGATGTCAAATCTGGCGTCCTGATGCGGCGCGTTCGCCGAATCTAACAGGATTGCCCATGGGTCATTGGCAAAGTGTTCGAACAGTGCTGCGGTGCTTAATGTCCAGTCAAGTTGGCGTGATGCAAGCTGTTTTGACGCCCTAATTGCCATCGATTAACCCTATTCAAAATGTGATGTAGCCCAAAAAGATGGGAAAGAGTATCATATTGGCCCAGAAAGAATTAAACAAAATAAGTTAGGCCGCAAAGGCTGCTGGAGCGCTCCTACTATGTCATCTAACCATGAAATGTCTGTCAATTCTGTGATTAAGCAAGCCGACTTTATTGAAAGTGTGGCGGATGCTTTGCAATACATCTCTTATTACCACCCGAAGGATTTTGTTGATGCCATGAGCCAAGCTTATGAGCGTGAACAAAGTGCGGCGGCGAAGGATGCCATTGCCCAGATATTAATTAACTCGCGTATGTCGGCCGAAGGCAAGCGTCCTCTGTGTCAAGACACTGGGATTGTGACCACCTTCGTTAAAGTGGGTATGGGTGTCCAATGGGACAAAACCGATATGACAATTCAGGAAATGGTCGACGAAGGTGTTCGTCGTGCCTATACCAATCCTGATAACCCACTGCGTGCATCAATAGTGTCAGATCCTGCGGGCAGCCGTAAAAATACCAAAGATAACACGCCATCTGTGGTGCATATCGACATGGTGCCAGGCAACCACATCGAAGTAGCGATTGCGGCCAAAGGCGGCGGCAGTGAAAATAAAGCTAAGATGGTGATGTTAAACCCATCTGATGATATCGCCGCTTGGGTAGAAAAAACGTTACCGACGATGGGCGCAGGCTGGTGTCCACCGGGTATGCTGGGTATCGGCATTGGCGGTACGGCAGAAAAAGCCGCCGTATTAGCCAAAGAAGCACTGATGGAAAGCGTGGATATCCATGAGTTGATGGCCCGTGGCGCGCAAACGACCGAAGAAAAGCTGCGTTTAGACATTTTTGAGCGCGCGAACAACTTAGGTATAGGTGCCCAAGGTCTCGGCGGTTTAACCACAGTGTTAGACGTTAAAATCAAATCGGCGCCAACCCACGCGGCTTCAAAGCCTGTGGTGATGATCCCTAATTGCGCGGCCACTCGCCACGTACATTTCCATTTAGACGGCTCAGGTCCAGCTGAATTAACGCCACCATCATTGTCAGATTGGCCAGAAATCACCCGTGAAGTGGGTGATGATGTGCGCCGCGTTAACTTAGATACTGTGACCCAAGCGGATATCGAGCAGTGGCAGAGCGGTGAAACTATTCTGCTGAGCGGTAAAATGCTCACAGGTCGTGATGCGGCCCATAAGCGCATTCAAAGCCTCATCGAAAGTGGTGAAGGTCTGCCAGAAGGCGTGGACTTTACCGGTAAATTTATTTACTACGTTGGCCCCGTTGATCCAGTCGGTGCTGAAGTTGTCGGTCCTGCGGGACCAACTACGGCAACCCGTATGGATAAATTCACTGACTTAATGTTAGAGAAAACGGGCTTGATGGGCATGATAGGTAAAGCTGAGCGCGGCCCAGCGACAGTTGAATCGATCAAAAAACACAAAGCGGTTTATCTGATGGCTGTTGGCGGCGCTGCGTATCTGGTGTCTAAAGCGATTAAACATTCTCGCGTTGTGGCCTTTGCCGATTTAGGCATGGAAGCGATTTACGAGTTTGACGTGCAAGATATGCCAGTGACTGTGGCTGTGGATTCAAATGGCGTGAACGCCCATGAAACTGGCCCAGCAATTTGGAAAGTGAATATCGCCAACGCGAAAGCCTAAGTGGGAATGAAGCTAAGGCGTAGCGGATTGAACTTGATGGCTTTTTAAGCAAAGCCGTTTAAATTTGCGCTCTGATATCGGTTGCTTCGGTAATCTGATATCAGTTCCTTAGACAAATCATTGCGCCACTGACATTTTGTCACAAAAAAATACGCTCAGGTTCGCCATTTGGCTTGCCTGAGCGTTTTTGTTTCGATAGTGTGGCAAGCTTATCTTCAAAAGATACGATCTCAGATCGTTTTTAACATTCGTGTTTGCAGCAATGATGATTATCGAATATTTGCAAGCCTCGAACTTGTTCAACAAAAGACGGACATAACAATGAAAATAGCTCCTCTCCTATTGGCGCTCGGCGCCGCAGGCTTGGCGTTATCAGCCCAAGCGGCCGATCCAACGCCTTTTACTGTGCAACAACTCATTAAACTCAATAAGATGCATTCTGCGACTGTGTCCCACGATGGCACTAAATTAGTTTATGGTCTTAAAACGGTAAACGATAAGGGAGAGGGCAGTTCTGATCTGTATCTATTGGATCTGACTGACACGAAAGCGAAACCGTTACAACTGACCTCTGCTGCGGGCACTGAGCACGATGTGAGTTTCGCCACTGACGACAAGTCGATTTATTTCCTTGCCGGTCGTAGCGGTTCAAGCCAGCTATTCCAACTGCCATTAACGGGCGGTGAAGCGGTTCAAGTTTCTGATTTACCTTTGGATATAGATGGTTACAAACTATCAAACGACGGTAAACAAGTTGTACTCAGCATGCGTGTATTCCCAGCGTGTAAGGATTTAGCCTGCTCAAAGGATAAATTTACCGCTGAATCTGAGCGTAAATCGACTGGCCGCGAATACAAGCAGTTAATGGTTCGCCACTGGGACACTTGGGAAGATCACGCCCGTAGCCACTTATTTGTTGGCGCAGTCAACGGTGAAAAACTGACTAAAGTTGTTGATGTCACCCAAGGGTTAGACACTGAAACGCCGCCAAAACCATTCTCGGGTATGGAAGAAGTGACCTTCACCCCAGACGGTAAGTTCGTCGTTTATAGCGCTAAAGCGCCGAGCAAAGATCAAGCTTGGACCACTAACTATGATTTGTGGCAAGTGCCAGTCACGGGCGGCGCCGCAACTAACTTAACTAAAGACAATCTCGCATGGGATGCACAGCCAACGTTTTCGAGCGATGGCCGTTACATGGCCTATTTAGCGATGAAAAAACCGGGTTTTGAAGCGGATCGTTACGGCATCATGCTGCGTGATACTACCACTGGCCAAACCAAAGAAGTGGCGCCATTGTGGGATCGTAGCCCAAGCTCACTGATGTTTGCCCCTGACAATCGTACCTTGTATGTCACGGCGCAAGACATAGGCCAAGTGTCTATTTTCCAAGTGAATACTCAATTTGGCGATGTGCGTTCTATCTACAGCGATGGCACAAACAGCTTAATTGCGGTCACTAACGATGAACTGATTTTCGACAGCAAAACCTTAGTTGAGCCAGGCGATCTCTACAGTATCACCACAGATGGTCAAGGCCTTAAGCGTCTGACTGAAGTGAACAAAGACAAGTTAGCCGAGATCAAGTTCGGTAAGTTTGAACAGTTCAGCTTCAAGGGTTGGAATAACGAAGACGTCTACGGTTACTGGATCAAACCGGCTAACTTCCAAGAAGGCAAAAAATACCCGATTGCCTACTTAGTGCATGGCGGACCGCAGGGTTCATTTGGTAATGCCTTCAGCGGTCGTTGGAACGCGCAGTTATGGGCGGGTGCGGGCTATGGCGTTGTCATGGTTGATTTCCACGGCTCTACCGGTTACGGCCAAGCCTTTACTGATTCTATCAGCCAAGATTGGGGCGGTAAGCCATTAGAAGATCTGCAAAAAGGCCTAGCGGCAGTGAGCCAACAACAAAAATGGCTCGACCCGCAAAACGCCTGTGCGCTCGGTGGTTCTTACGGCGGCTACATGATGAACTGGATCCAAGGTAACTGGAACGACGGTTTCAAGTGTCTTGTTGACCACGCAGGTCTGTTCGATATGCGTTCTATGTACCATGTGACCGAAGAGTTATGGTTCCCTGAGTATGAATTTGGCGGTACTTACTCAGATAACAAAGCCTTATATGAGAAGTTTAACCCAGTTAATTATGTTGAAAACTGGAAAACGCCCATGTTGGTGATCCACGGCGAGAAAGACTTCCGTGTTCCGTATGATCAAGGTTTAGCGGCCTTTAGCTTTATGCAGCGTAAAGGTATTCCATCTGAGTTGTTGATTTTCCCAGATGAAAACCACTGGATCTTAAAACCTGAAAACTTAGAGCAATGGTACGCCAATGTGTTAGGTTGGATGGACCGCTGGACTAAGCAGTAACAGCCAGCACAATAACAGACTGTTGAATGACAGACAGTTTAATAACAAACAGTGAATGACAGTGTAATAAAAGACGTAAGGCTCGCCCTGATAGGGTTATCATCGGCGAGTAGTTTTATGTGATTAACTATTGAAGGTTTTACGCGAAGCGTCTTTTGTTCAAGCGTCTTAAAAAGCCAGGACTCTGTTCTGGCTTTTTATTGCGCCATGTAATGGTTTTAATTTTTAATCAAGGAGTTGAGATGAATATTCGAGCCGCAACCTTAACTGATATCCCTGAAATAAGCGTATTGCTCACTCAATTAACCCAAGATTTTATTGCCCCAACTTGCACTGCAGAGGGCGCTACAATTTTAGTTAATGCCATGTCGATAGAAGCGATTGGTAGCTACTTTGCTATGGGTTATCAGTACCATGTCGCCATAACGGACTCGGGCCAACTCGCAGGCGTAGTGGGAATGAAGGCGAATAGCCACTTATACCATCTTTTTGTCGCCTCCCATGCACAGGGGCAAGGCGTGGCGCGAATGTTGTGGGAACATGCCAAAGCTCAGTGTGTAGCTCAAGGCAATCCGGGCGTATTTACCGTAAACTCGGCGCTGAATGCGCAGGCTGTGTACTTAGGCTTTGGCTTTGTGCCCCTTGGACCCGAGCGAGAACGCGGTGGCATCCGCGATATTCCCATGCAGCTGACGCTTTGAGTCGGCTGTACTCATTTATCATCCAAACACGAGCACTATCATTCGACTGAATAGCAATTCAACGAAAAAGCTTGAGCGAAAAGAACTTGAACGAACAGAACTTGAATAAAAAGAGCTGGAATAAAAAGAACTTTACCGAATAGAACTAAAAATAGAGGAATTATGGCAAATTTAACATTTTATCCCATCGGCACTGCTGGCGAGAAATGGGGCGAGGCTGAAAAAGCCGCATGGCTTGCGAGCACCCAAATCAAGCGTTCATATCAAGACGATGTCGTGACGCCACTCAAGGCGATGGAAGCTGAGCTGTCAGCGCTTGGGCTTGGCATTGTGCAATATGGCGCTTTGTCGATTAACGCCGAGCGTTACCCATTATTTGCGGTAAAAAGCCAACAATTTGATCCACAAAAGCCAACCGTGCTGGTGACTGGCGGCGTGCATGGTTACGAGACCAGCGGTGTGCATGGCGCATTGGCCTTTTTAACGAATGAAGTGGCGAATTACGTGCAACGGGTGAATTTAGTGGTTGCCGTATGTGTGAGTCCTTGGGGTTACGAGACTATTAATCGCTGGAATCCAAAGGCTATCGATCCAAACCGTTCGTTCTATGCCAATAGCCCTGCAGAAGAATCGGCGGCCTTGATGGCTTTAGTTGCTTCAGTTGAGCAAGGTTTTGAAGTGCATGTGGATTTACATGAAACCACAGATTCAGATGAATTAGAGTTTCGCCCAGCGCTGTGCGCCCGCGATGGCATTGAATATGACAAAGGCACTATTCCAGATGGTTTTTATGCTGTGGGCGATACCGAACATTCAATGGATGCTTTCCAAAAAGCCATTATCGATGGCGTGAGCAAAGTGACCCATATTGCCCCTGCCGACGAGAAAGGCGAGATCATTGGCTCGACAGTGGTGCAACACGGAGTGATTAACTATCCGCTTAAGTCATTAGGGCTTTGCAGCGGTGTCACGGGTTGTATCTATAACACAACGACAGAAGTGTACCCAGATAGCCCAACGGCTACGCCTGCCGAATGTAATCTGGCGCAGGTTGCGGCCATCACCAGCGCCATCGATTATGTACTGGCGCAGCGTTAGTCGTAGTTTGTTGTAATGCTCTGCTAAGTGGTGATTAGCTTAGTGATCGTAAGTTAAGTGATGCCCAGTTGAGTTAGCGGCTAGTGAAGTGATTTTACGTGCGATCGATTAATGCATCGATTCCTTAATTAGATCATTCACTGAACATCACGCAGTAAAAAGCCCTCATTCGAGGGCTTTTTCATTTATGTCGCGCTGCGTTTATTTCGCACGCGCTTAGCATCGTTAGGCGATTGCCTAGTTGTTATCGCTATAGTCACGGCCATAATAGCTATCGAGGAACAGTTGTTTCAGCTCGTTAATCAAGGGGTAACGTGGATTGGCACCGGTACATTGATCATCGAACGCATCTTCAGCTAATTCATCTAACTTGGCGAGGAAGTCGGCTTCGTTGACGCCGGCTTCTTGGATAGAAGCAGGAATGCCAATCGTCGTCTTGAGGTGTGTGATTTTCTCAAGCAATTTTTCGACTTTTTCTTCATCCGTTTTTCCGCCTAGTTTCAAGTGATCTGCGATGGCAGCATAACGGCACAGGGCTTTTGGCCTGTCGTATTGGCTAAAGGCCGCTTGCTTAGTGGGCAGATCCGTTGCGTTAAAGCGTATTACGTTATTGATCAGCAGCGCATTGGCTAAACCGTGGGCGAGATGGAACTCTGCGCCCAGTTTGTGCGCCATTGAGTGGCAAATCCCGAGGAAAGCGTTAGCAAAGGCGATACCTGCGATGGTGGCGCCATTGTGGACTTTTTCACGGGCGACAGGTGACTGTGAGCCCAAGTTGTACGCATCGGGTAAATATTTGCACAGTAAGTCGAGGGCTTGCAGTGCTTGGCCGTCGCTATATTCGTTTGCCATCACGCTGACATAGGCTTCAAGAGCATGGGTCACCGCATCTATGCCACCAAAGGCGGTCAGAGATTTAGGCATGTCCATCACTAGATTAGGATCAACAATCGCCATGTTGGGCGTGAGTTGATAATCGGCAATCGGGTATTTTTTACCGGTAATTTCGTCTGTCACTACCGCAAAAGGCGTGACTTCTGAGCCTGTGCCTGAAGTGGTTGGAATTGCCACCATCATGGCCTTGGTGCCCATTTTAGGGAATTTGTAGATACGTTTACGAATGTCCATAAAGCGCAGCGCCAAATCGGCAAAATCCACATCGGGATGCTCGTACATCACCCAAATAATTTTGGCCGCATCCATTGGTGAGCCGCCGCCGAGCGCAATTATCACATCGGGTTTAAAGCTTTGGGCAACCTTAGCGCCTTGACGGACTATTGCTAAAGTGGGATCGGCTTCAACATCGTAAAAGATTTCAGTTTCAAGGCCTTGGGCCTTTAAAATCCGCATGGTTTCGTCGCAATAACCGTGGTTAAACAAAAATCTGTCGGTGATGATCAGCGCGCGTTTTTTATCGCTCAGTTCTTCGAGTGCGATGGGTAAACTGCCGCGGCGGAAATAGATGGATGCAGGAAGCTTGTGCCACAACATGTTTTCGGCCCTCTTAGCGACGGTTTTTTTGTTGATCAGATGGCTCGGGCCAACGTTTTCTGAAATCGAGTTGCCACCCCAAGAACCACAGCCTAACGTCAGCGAAGGCGCTAGTTTGAAGTTGTACAGATCGCCAATCCCGCCCTGTGAGGCAGGGGTATTGATCAAGATACGCGCCGTTTTCATTCTAAAACCAAAGGCATGCACACGTTCAGTTTGGGTATCTTGGTCGGTATAAAGCCCTGAAGTGTGGCCAATGCCGCCAAGTGCGACTAAGGCTTCAGCTTTATCCATGGCATCGTTAAAGTCGATGGCGCGGTACATGCCAAGCAGTGGCGATAATTTTTCATGGGCGAAGGCTTCGCTGTCGCAAATGTCGGTGACTTCACCTATCAGAACCTTAGTCCAGTGCGGCACTTCAAAACCCGCCATTTGCGCGATACTGGCGGCGCTTTGGCCAACGATATCGGCATTCAAACCGCCATTTTTTAAAATGACCTGCTGCATCGCCGCGGTTTCATCCTTCGATAGCATGTAGCCACCGTGAGAGATAAAGCGCTCTTTTACTTGCTCATAAATATTGTCAACCACAATCACTGCTTGTTCAGACGCACAAACAACGCCGTTATCGAAGGTTTTTGACATGAGAATCGAACTGACCGCGCGTTTGATGTCGGCGGTTTCATCGATAACAATAGGCGTGTTACCCGCACCCACGCCAATCGCGGGTTTACCGGAAGAGTAGGCGGCTTTCACCATGCCTGGGCCACCAGTTGCGAGGATCAAGTTGATCTTAGAGTGAGTCATCAATTGATTCGACAGTGCGACGCTTGGTTCATCAATCCAGCCAATAATGTCTTTAGGTGCACCCGCAGCAATGGCAGCATCCAGCACTAATTTTGCTGCGGTTGTGGTTGAAACTTTGGCCCTTGGGTGGGGCGAGAAGATAATTGCGTTGCGGGTTTTAAGACTGATTAAGGCCTTAAATATCGCGGTCGATGTGGGGTTAGTGGTTGGTACTATGCCACAAATGATGCCCACAGGTTCGGCAATGGTGATAGTGCCGAAGGTGACGTCTTCAGATAAAATCCCGCAGGTTTTTTCATCTTTGTATTTGTTATAAATATACTCAGAGGCAAAGTGGTTTTTGATCACTTTGTCTTCAACGACACCCATGCGAGTTTCTGCGGCGGCCATTTTCGCCAGCGAGATACGCGCATCGGCAGCGGCAAGGGCCGCTGCGCGGAAAATGTTATCGACTTGCGCTTGGCTGAATGTCGCATACTCGGCTTGTGCTTTCGCCACTCGCTCGACCATGAGATCCAGTTCTTGTGCATTGGTCACTGTCATGATTAATACTCCTAAAAAGATTTAGTGAATCAAGGCATTCACTAAATCCTCTTTATGGTAGAAAATTACACCTAAAGCCGCGTTGAAAGTGTGACACCACCGACAATATCGGGCTTTTATGTAATAAAACTACACTTAGGGTAACTTGTTTGTTGAAAATTGCGTTGAAAATGCATCTGCTTCGATAACTAAATATTATTCGAAGTTGTGATTTAACCTCAAAAATCTCATTTTTCAGTCAATAGCGCTTGAGATACTATACTTGCCCTCAAGCATATTTTGATGAAGACGGCGTGACACGCACATAAGGATAGCAACTTGGAGTTAACTCTTTACGTTAAATTTTTTCTTGGCCTAGTTGCCATCATCAACCCAGTCGGTTTGTTGCCTGTGTTTGTGAGCTTAACCAGCCATCAAACTGAAGCTGAGCGGAATCACACGGGTAAAGTGGCCAACTTTGCGGTTGTGGTGATCCTCTTAGTCACGATTGTGGCGGGTCAGCACATTCTGAATATGTTCAGCATTTCGTTATCTGCCTTTAGAATTGCTGGTGGCAGCCTGATTGCCATTATTGCGATGTCAATGTTGCAAGGTAAGTTAGGCGAAGTGAAGCGTAACCAAGAGGAAGACCGCGAATCCTCGGCGATGGAATCGGTGGCGGTTGTGCCTTTGGCTTTACCACTGATGGCCGGACCAGGTGCGATCAGTTCGGTGATCGTCTTTGCCGCTGAGCATAATTCTTTGTCGAACATCATTGCGATGTTCATTACTGTGATTGTGTTTGGTTTAGTGAGTTTTGGCCTGTTTAGAATGGCATCCATCATCTATAAGATTTTGGGTAAGACGGGGATTAACGTCATTACTCGTCTTATGGGGCTGTTGATGCTATCCATAGGTATTGAAGTGATTGCGGCTGGTGTAAAGGGATTATTCCCGCAGCTCTTTAGCTAGAGTCGTATTACCCCGCAGAATTGAGTTTTTCCTTCTTTTTACGAAACGCATTGGAGTTTATCCCGTGCGTTTTTTTGTTTTTATCAGTGACTCGTTTGATGTTTATCCCGCGGTTCACCTTATCTGAAAAGCCAAATCTAACGCTATTGATGAGACATGCGGTTAATCCTCGTTTATCAGAGGATTAACCTGAGTTTTCCCATAAGCCTTAGTCGTTATATGGTTAATCATATGCTATACCTAGTGTTTGGTTATTTGGTCTAACACTAAGTTTAAAAGGATATTTCTATGAAATGGCAATGGATTGGTAATCTCAGTCTAAAACAAAAATTATTAATGGTTGTCTTACCTCCCTTATTAGCCTGTTTCCTCTGCGGTACACTATACCTCATTGAAAAATATGAATATAAGCAAGATTTAACCTTAGTGGTGCAACTGAGTGAGTTGGCTGTAACAAACAGTAACTTAGTACACGAGTTACAAAAAGAGCGCGGAATGAGTGCAGGATTTATCGGCTCAGCAGGAAAAGCCTTCGCCAGTAAAATACCAAGCCAAAGACAGTTAACGGATACGCAGCTTAGTCTCTATCAGCAATTTATCACTCAAAATCAGTTGCCAACGATATTTGCTCCTAAATTTAAGGAACTTAATTCACAGTTAGGGCGATTAAATTCAATTCGCTCACAGGTGGACAGTTTAAGTATCAGCGTCGCCGACGAAGTCGCCTATTACACTGAATTAAACAAATTGTTACTGGCGATAGTCGATGAAACCGCAAAAACGGGCGCCAACCAAGAAATCGCCATCAAAGCTGCTGCCTTTAGTGCTTTTTTGCAATTAAAGGAGAGGGCGGGGATAGAAAGGGCGGTGTTAAGTTCAACCTTCGGCCAAGCCGGATTTAAGCCTAATATTTACGCTAAATTTATTACCTTAGTGTCGGAGCAAAATACCTATCAAGAGCGGTTCTTAGCGCTAGCAGACTCAGATTTGTTAGCGGCATTTAACCGTTTGCAAAGTTCTGCGGCAATGCACGATGTTGAGTTGTTACGCCAGCTTGCATTTGAACAAGACAATCAAAAAATCCAACAACAAAGTCCCGAAGATTGGTTCAGTAAATCAACCGCTCGGATTGAGTTATTACGTGGATTTGAACAGCAAGTCTCGGCAGATTTACTCAATACCACCCATGAAAGATTATCCTTAGCAAATGAGAAAATGTTCTTAGTGCTCGCGACCTTAATCTCAGTGTTAGCGATTGTGTTGATATTGAGTTTATCTGTGATCCGCTACTTGCACGATAGCGTGCATCACTTGTATTCGACCATCACGCAAGCCCGCAAACATTACGATTTAAGCGTGCGTTTAGCTCAAACAAGCTCGGACGAGTTTGGTGAACTTGCCATCGCATTTAACGACATGATGAGTGATTTTGAAAAGGTGATCCTGCATGTGCGTTCCAGTGGCGCGAAACTGCAACAAGCCGTGGCGCAAATGGATGTTTGTACCCACGCCATGGAGCAAGATGTGATGGCGGGGCACAGCGAGGCAGAGCAAGTGGCTTCGGCGATGACTGAAATGAGTGCGACAGTGGCCGAGATTGCCAGCAATGCCGTGCAGGCATCAGAAGCGTCCTCCGCCGCCAATATAGAGGCTAAAGAAGGTAACCTCGAAGTCGGCCGAACCAGCAAAGCGATCAAAGCCTTAGCCGATGATATCAGTGGGGCTTCTAAAGCCATCAACGACTTAGACCGTGAAATTCATGGCATAGTGGTTGTGCTTGAGGTGATCAGCAGTATTGCAGAGCAAACCAATCTACTCGCACTCAACGCAGCGATTGAAGCCGCGCGAGCAGGGGAAATGGGCCGCGGCTTTGCCGTTGTTGCCGATGAAGTGCGCAGTTTGGCACAGCGATCACAAACCTCGACCTCTGATATTAAAAACATGACAGATAGATTGAAGGCAGGGGCGAGCATTGCGGTAAAAGCCATGGACAGAGGCTTGGCACAGGCGAATAACAGTGTTCATGAAGCCGAGCAAGCGGGCGTAGAGCTGAAACGGATTGTGGAGCAAGTCGACATTATTGATCGCATGAACGAGCAAATTGCCACCGCAACCCACGAGCAATCGGCCGTATCCGAAGACGTAAACCGTAATGCATTGAAGATCAGCGAGATTTACCTCAATACTCAAAGGATCTCCGATGAGCTAAGGGAACTGACCAAAGCCCTGACGTTTGACGCGAATTTAATGTCAAAAGAAGTACACAAATTTACCGTCAATTAACGGCATAAAACGGTGAAAAGATTCAGGAAATGACGGCGGTTTGTTTAGCAATTGCGCAACCGCCTGAAACTGAGTCTTTTTTACTTGACCCCCTTTAGGCTTTTGCGTACAGTACCGCTCCGTTAACGATGAAAGCCTCTCGGCAAGGCTATATAAAATCGCTAGCGATTCTTGAACGTGAAAGATTAACCACGCTAACATAAATCGACATATGGTGAGGTGTCCGAGTGGCCGAAGGAGCACGCCTGGAAAGTGTGTATACGGTAACGTATCGAGGGTTCGACTCCCTCTCTCACCGCCAAATTCAAGTTTGAAGACGTCCTAGGGCGTCTTTTTTCTTATCTGTATTTTATAAAAATCAATAGCTTACCATCCTATATTGTTTAATACCATCCTACAGCATCCGAAATCTTTAGTAATGCCAAAAGTAATGCCAAGGAAATTTGGCAAATTTATGCATTACTTTTCACTTCAAAAAATACCCATTTTTTATGTCGTTTTTTTACTTGATTTTCTCGATTTTATAGCCCAGATTTAACTTGGCAATATCCTGATTTATCTGAATTTATTCAGTGATAAGTAATGCTTGATTTTAGAGTGCGAAATAATGCCAAAATCAAGCATTACTTTGGGGCTTAATTTGAGGGAGGAGAACGGTATGGGAAGAAGTACAAATAAGCTGACTGCAAAAGCGGTGCTCAATGCTAAAGCGGAAGCAAAGCCCTATAGATTGTCAGATGGTGGCAATCTCTATCTCTATGTGCGCACAGCAGGGAAAACATGGGAATTTCGATACATACGCCCCTCCACCAGCAAACCCACCTATTTTGGTTTAGGCTCATACCCTGACGTATCCTTAGCTGAGGCGAGAGATAAAGCACTAGAAGCGCGAAAACATTTGGCCGAAGGCATCGACCCCCAATTACTTAAAGTTGAAAACAAATTAAAAGCGGCAACAGAGAACGCTCAAACTCTCAAGCATATTGCACAAATGTGGATGGACTCAAAGCAGGGAAGTATTAAGGCTAAAACCATTGAAGGTAATTGGCGCAAGCTTGAGCTGTATGCCTTCCCTAAGCTGGGGAGTATTGCTATTAGCAGACTCACGGCTCCTATAGCCATTGCCGCGCTCAAGCCCCTTGAACAGAAGGGGCATCTTGAAACGGTTAAACGTACCGCTCAGTTACTGAATGAAATCATGAACTATTCGGTTAACTCTGGTTACATTCATGCCAATCCGTTGTCAGGTATTCGAGAAGTTTTTAGAAAAAGCAAAGTGGAGCATCTGAAGGCATTAAAACCAGCAGAGCTAGCTGAGTTGTTGCAGACCATTGCAAACGCCAATTTATTATTAACGACCCGGTGTTTGATTGAATGGCAATTGCACACAATGACCAGGCCAAATGAAGCGGCCGGAGCCCGTTGGGAAGAAATCGATTTTGATGCCAAGCTTTGGACTATTCCTGAATCACGCATGAAAATGAATCGTGAGCATATTATCCCGCTTACAGAGCATGCTCTCGCGATACTCGAAACTGTTAAGCCGATTAGTGAACAGAGCCAATTTGTCTTTCCATCATCTAAAGATCCTAAAAAGCACACAGATCCTGAAACCATCAACAAAGCATTAGGGCGAATGGGATTAAAGGGAAGAACAACGGGGCATGGTTTACGCTCACTGGCGAGTACTACCTTAAACGAGAAAGGCTTTGATGGTGATGTTATTGAGGCAGCGTTAGCCCATGTTGATAAAAACCAAATCCGCAGTGCCTATAATCGCACGACCTACCTAGAGCGACGGACCAAGTTAATGGAGTGGTGGAGCAACCATATTGCCACTGCAGCAGTTGGCTCTTTGTCAGTAACAGCTACTTCAAGAAAATTAGGGGCATGACCTGTAAGTCCGAATAGAGATTATCTCCCTGAGTCAAAAGGTTAGGGGACGTGACAAACGAATCTAACCTGTTAAGTCCGACTCAGGGTTGTTACTCTTACTTCATGACTAACCTAAAGCCAAGCCAATGACTATTGACCAGAACCAGCATTTGCACCAACTAAACGCTTTAGCTGCAAGCCATTCTGAGGTGGCGGTATTATGGCTTTATGGTTCGCAGGCGAAAGGAAATGCTAGCGAGCATAGCGATTGGGATTTAGCCGTCGCATTCGACCCGGTAAAGGCGGACAGTGTGCTTGATACTCGTATTAGAGCCGAACTGCTCGCTATGGATTGGCAAAGGGCATTGGGGCTAGCCGAAGGGAAGCTTTCCGTTGTCGATATCAATCTAGCACCTATCCCTCTGGCTTTCGGAATCATTAATGCCAACAAACTTATCTTTAGTCGAGATGAAGGTCGAAGAATGCAAGAAAAGTCTCGCATTATGTCGCAAATGGAACTCGATTATTCAGCCCCAAGCCACTTTATTATTTTGGATAATGCCTATATCACGTCATTGAGTTTAAGCCTTAGCCAGTACCAAGCCGAGTTTGGAGAGTTACGTCAATTACTTAGCCAGCGTTCCTTATCTAATCTCGAATATCGAGCAGCAGAGCGAATACTACAGGTCTCTATTGAAGCTTGCATTTGCATTGCAAAACATTGGGCTAAAGCACTGGCTGGATATAGTCCGCAGGATGCTTACCAAGCATTTGAGATCCTGTGTCAACGAGGTGCACAACCAGCCGATGAGTTAAATGACTGGCGTAAAGTGATATGCCTGCGTAATGCACTGGTACATGATCATTTGAATATTGACCCTGAGATCATCCGCAGTGTGATCTCTCAAGGTTATAGCGATAGATTATTTGCCTTTGCAGAGCAGGGGTTGGAATGGTTATCGCTTAAGAAGGGCTAAATGGGGCCCTCTTGGCTTTTATATAAGTTAAAAATGAAAATCACTAAAGTGAACTTGTTTGCTTAAAACCTAAGACTGGGGTGTTTGTGTTTATTACACTTTTGAATTTAAGCTCTCGTCTGTGTTGCCATCAAGTTTAGCATTGTTAACTCTTTGCCTAGTCAAAACATCCATTCAACAAGTTAGCCTTACTGCATTCAGTGATTTCTTCATGTTTACTCTAGTCCCCACTTTTCCAGCTTGAGTATTGGCTCAACCTTGGGATCGGCTGCGGTGGCTGATTTTGGTATTTTCGTTATCCTGAGTACCCTGATTTATATGTTATCTCAAAATCAATTGGCTCAGGCTTAGGTTGACACACAGGGACCTTGTTTGCTATTTCTGCTATTAGTAGCAGAAATAGCAAACAGTTAAGGATATAAGTCTATGGAAAGAGTGGTTCAGCTATCGTCAGTCAATTTGAATAAAAGTACCGCCTCTGTCATAAAATTTTTGATGGATAAGGATAGGCCGATATTTTTCAGGGTGCCTGATAATAAGAATGCGTGGGTTATCAAACGTGGACAGGATGAGTATCATTTAAAGGACTTAATGAAGGAAATCCTATCTAATGCAAATAAAGTAACTCATTGCAGGGATATGACACAACAGATTAAAAATAAAAGTAATTTAATCAATGAGGTAAAGCAAATAAATAGGGTCTGCTACGGTTGTCTTGAAGCAGTAGATCTTCCAGTGCTTATTGCACAAAAAAGACTAATAATCAACTTGTTAAGCGTGATAATGACTTTTGACACGAGTGGTGAGTTGATTTTAGCTCCAGAAATTAACCTAAAGCCTAATATGAATTCGATTGAAGATTATTCAATGCTGAGTCCTTCAGCCTTGATTTCAGTCTCTTGTAGCGAAATTGTATTTACCCATAAAACTGTTGAACATTGGGCTGAAGATAATAGTACATTAAATCAAATAGTTGGATTTGATGTCACCTTCGATTCATTAGCTGTCTATGAGGCAGATATTCTCAAATTTATACACAATGATCTAGATTCTATCCCTGATGATAGTCCTTATTATATTCCCACTGAATTACGTGGTCGTTCCAAGCTTGATCAATTGGCTGTGATTGGTTTTTTACTGTTTGAAGCTCTAAACAACAAGTGGATAAACTCAAATAAATTGGCAATAATACTGCAAAATAAGCTTGGTTATAAACAGACTATGGCAGAGTCAGCCGCATTTTTTATTAATGCAGAACCTGGTGGTATAAAAGGTTCTCATGCGTCAGTTGCATCTAATGATAAATACCCTAATTGCCAGTTTCCATTTTTAGTTGAAGCACTTAGAATTAGCAAATTTTTTAAAAGTGATTGTGATAATAAAGTTAGTTCTGAAGTGGTCGAGTTTTTGGGTACATGCGGATTTCGTCACGAAAACTGCAAGTATGGAGAGTTATTGGTTCGTTATCTAAAAGTAAAATAAATGATTTGGAGAGGTCGTAAATCTAATATTTTCAGTGTGTTACTTATTGCTTGGTGAGTCGACCTTCCTTTACCCTCCTATTTTATCCTTGTTTTTCGTATAAAGTTGCCTGAAATCAACCAACTCAACAACCGATGAGGGCAACTATGAATGACAATCAGCCTAGCTATTCAATTATTAGACTTGTTAACGTTATTCAGTTAACTGGATTATCACGCTCTACTATCTATGACAAACAAAACCCGCGTTCTCCGCGATACGATCCGACTTTCCCTAAAAAGGTGACACTTGGTGCCAGAGCGGTAGGCTGGTATTTCGGTGAGGTTGAAGCATGGCTTAAATCAATAAGAGTTCAGTAATGGATTAAAGATTTTTTGTTCACTAATCCCATTACTTATTATCAAAGGAAAACTGATATGTCTGAACGTTTTGAAAATAAAAACTTACCTCCGCGGCGGTATAATAAAAATATATATATTACATTTCCAGTATCTAATGGAGTTTTTCCTCGAATAGGAGAAGGTACTCTGTTAGGTAATACGATACTTGAAACTCATTTAATTACTAAAGCAGCATATCCCTTAATTGCCAGTACAGCACTTGCTGCTATTTCTACCGCCTTACAGGTGCATATAGATGTTGAACTACCAACAGGGAAGATTTGTCCAATCTCGCTTAACTTATTAACTTGTGCTGATTCAGGTGAGCGAAAATCTACGGTTGAAAATTTATTAATGGCAGGGATTAAAAATTACCAAAAAAAGCGTGAATTATCTTGTAAAGAACAGTTAATTAAGTATGAGATTTTGAGAGAGGTACATGATGCTAAATCCAAGTCGCTTAAAAAAAGATTGCTCAGAAATGCAGGAATCTAGGAACACAGAAAATGAAGTAAGTGAAGTAAATGAAATAAATGATCCTTTACAAGAGTTGATCGAGCATGAAGCAAAACAACCACAACGGCCAAAGGCTTTCAGAATTATGTATGAGGATAGTACGATAGCGGCGCTTACGTTTGGACTCAAGAATGACTCACCACATGCGTATCTTGGGTCAAGTGAGGGCGGTGTGCTAATGAATAGTGCCTTAATGTCAAACACACCTGTGCTTAATGCCATTTGGAGTGGAGATGATGTCACTGTTGCAAGAAAAACAACAGATTCTTATACGCTTTCAGGTGTTAGGTTAACTACACATATCATGATCCAGCCTCAAGCATTGAAACGATTTATGGATAAATCACAGGATGTTGTAAGAGGCAATGGTTATCTTTCTCGCTTTTTAGTGTGCTTCCCAATGCCTCTTAGCGGTGGTCGGAAAACCAATGGGATCAGGTATGAGAAAGAATTTATCAATCAATTCAATCAAAGAATAGAAGAATTACTAGAGGGTAAATAAATGGAACGTAAAATAGTAATATTTTCAGATGAAGCGAAAGATTTATGGTTAAATATATCTAACGATATTGAATTTAAAATGGCTCCTGGGGGAATTTACGAGAATGCCAGAGATCATGCTTCAAAACTAGCAGAAATTATTGCTAGAACTGCAGCAAATATTCACTATTTTGGACATAATTTTGACTCTAAAATATCAGTTGAGTCATTAAGAACAGCAATTGACTTGGTGAGCTATTACTCTTTTCACTTTTTAAATAATTTTTGCCCACCACCTATGGAGGTCATTTTGGGGCAAAAGCTAGCTCTATGGTTAAATTCATATCGTGATCGAGGGTATCGGTATATTAAAAAGAATAAGGTCTTACAACTTGGCCCTCCTATGTTAAGGAAAAGCAAGAATTTAAATGATGCGTTGAACGAACTTTTATCGAATAGACTTATTGATGTTTTTGATTATAATACCACGGTTGTTATTGATTTGTATCCTGGAGCTCCTTATGACAGAATTATCTTTGAACGTGATATGAACCTGTTTAATATCAATCAAAATGGTCCTGTGTAGCTTGATTGTTTTCTGCATATAAAATCAGAGTTGGTTTTTATATTGTATAGTTTTGACATCTGCTTCTTGACGAGCATATTTTATTTCAGACTGTTTGTTCTGTGAGGGGCTCGTTTGTTTTCAATTGCTGCGACTCCTAGGTTGTTAATATTATATTGATAATCTAGGGTTGTTATTTTTATAACTTTAAGGTTGGTATGGTGTGTCTCAGTATAACAATAGAAACTTAACCGTATTAAATGCCAAAGAGTTTAGTGGACTGCCAATTCTTCAATTTAAAAATGGAGTCTATGGGGAGTATTTGCACAATAACTTTAACGTTATCTATCACGCATTAAATAGGTATGCAAAGGTTTTCGCTGTGAGAGTTGACTTGAGATTTCCTGACTATTTTGACACCGATAATAACCGTTATGTTACGCGGTTTATTGAATCTCTAAAAGCGAAAATTAACGCAAATTATAATGCAAAGTGTAAAAATACTGAAGGATTTGTGCATCAAAGTGAAGTACTGTATATCTGGGTGCAGGAAACTGGGGAACTTAACCGATCACACTACCATCTTTGTTTGTTTTTTAATGGCAATGCTTATAGAAGTTTAGGTGTATTTGAACTTGGTAGACCTAATTTGTATAACCGAATCGTTAAAGCTTGGGCGAGTGCGCTAGCGTTGGATGTTGTTGCAGCACAAGGCTTAGTTCACTTTCCCAAAGCGCCTTGCTATCTATTAGAGCGTGGTCGGATTCACCTGAACCATACTTTACGTGCGTTGTTTCTGCGGTTAAGTTACTTTGCCAAAGTTGACAGTAAGACCTATGGTGATGGACGTCGTCATTATGGCTGTAGTCGATTATTGGGTAGGCTACAAGTTGATGATTAACTTACTTTGTACGATTGCTGCTAGTACAAATAGGAAAGTAAAGGGCAAGGGGCTCAAATCCCTTGCTTTTGTGTTTATTGAGAGTAGCAGTATATTCATAATCGCTCATCCATGCGAAGACCTCTTTGCTGATGCATCTCTATCAATATCCGGCTTCTTTTTGGTGGCGGATACACAATACGGTCAATCGTTCGCCGCCATCATACTGGTACATTGCCAGATAGCCAGTGTCACCAAAGTCGATCAGTAGTTCCCTAAAGCTAAAGTCATTGTCATCGATAGGCCGACCAATGTCTGGATAGCTTTCCAGTTTTCTAATGGTATTGATTATGGCGCTGGCAGCCCGTTGTGCGGCAGGGGGATTTTTAGTGCGAAGAAACTCACGTAAGCGTTCTAAATCACGTAATGCAGTGGCGGTGAAGATTATTTGTGGCATGAAGGGGCAGCCTTTTCATTTTCACTTCCCCAGGACTCCAGCCAACTCACCACTTCGTCACCGGTGACATGCAAGCCTGATGTCTGGTGTTCTTCCCATGCGCGTAACGCTTCTTGCTGCAACGCTTCGCGTTTCTCTTCTCTCTCAACGTATTCACGGATCGCTTCACGCATCATCCAGTGTGATGAACGTTTGCGAGTTTCGGCTAAATGCTCGACTCTGGCTTTAATATCGGCATCTAATTTAACCGACACGGGTTTGATTGTGCTCATCTGTTACTCCAAAGGTAATGCTTAGTACTACTAGGTAATACCTTAGCATAACGTAGTACAAAAAAATAATGATTACACGTTTACTTGCCTGCATGAGCAACGCCATAAGCTCAAGGATGATAGAAGATAGTTTGTATTACTTAACTGGGCAAACCTGTTACGCCGTCATCACGCTAATCTTCAACGTAATCGCAAGAGGGATAAAAACGATAGCGGCAAGTGATGCCGCTTCGTTTAGAGGGGTTGGCTAATGGGGGACTTAGCACTCAATACCGTAGCTGAAGTATTAAGACTTAAGCCAATGCCATGTATCGGCTATCAGCCCAGCACCAGCTTTTACGCCATTGATGCCCACTTCTGCTGTCGTCAACACGATGTTTAAGCCAGTTTCTACACTGCCGGTGACGAGTTTGATCCCCGCATCTGTAATCTCTCCTTGGCTTAAGCAAGTATAAGTTTCACCTAGAGTTTGCGTGGTGCCTTTTACTAGGCATTCGGCAGGTTTAGCCACAAGATCTCCAGGAGTGCCTAGTAGCGTGTTGACGTTATCGGGTAGCCCTAGGTATTCACCGGTCATTTTGATGGCGGTAGAGGCTAACACGACGTTTGCGACAGTCCTCGAGGCCAGCATTGACGCAGTGCTCCCCAGTAAGCCTGCTCTGGCAGAGCCTTGCAGCGCAATGTGGGTAAGATTACTCACTTGATTGGAGGTGCTGGTTCCCGCTAAGCATTCATTGACGAAGTGCTCGCAATTATTGGTAGCAACGTCGTATGGAGTGCGACCCAACTGACAGCGCGCTAGCTCAATGGCCTGATGGGGAAACAGCGTGGACTTTTTCACTCTGATACTTTGGCCACCAGCAAATTGCTGCAGGTCGATTTCTTCGATGATGCCCTGTTTAGATAAGTGAATAATATTTCCATGGCCCACATAAAGGCCGTGGTGTTCGGTTAAGCCAAGCGGATCAATATTGGTGACCAGATGATCACCGGGATGAAATGTATACATGGTATGTACTCCAAGAAAAACAACGCAGATACCCCTAGGTCGCATCTGCTAATGGGTTGAATAGGACGAAATGGACGTGCTGATTGACTCAGATTTCCAGCTCGACAAAGTCCTTATCGATTTGCTGCTGAGTAATGCCGATGTAGCGCAGGGTGACCGCTTCCGATTGATGCCGCAGCATGCGCATCACCCGGCCAATGTCTTTGCAGGCTTGATACAGGTGATAGCCGCGGGTTTTACGCATCGAGTGGGTGCCCAGGGCTAACTTGATATCGTCACCGACAAAGGCAAACGCTTTGGCTACCGCGCGCCGTGTCAGTGGTTTCGCGGGGGCCTGCCGGTCTTTGGCTTGGCTCGAGCGGTGGGATTGGAACAGGTAGATATGCTCAGGGTGGCGCTGGTGAATCGCCTCAATCAACGCCAGCGTCTTCGGATTGAGCTTGATGCTGGCCCGTTTACCGGTCTTCTGCTCAATGATATTTAAGCGGTCGCCGTCGATATCGCTGAACTTGATGGCCAGTAAGTCAGAGATCCTAAGGGCCAGGTTAAGACCGATATTCCAGACATCGGCCATCTGCTCACCAAAGTGACGTTCGAGCAGGTAACTGATAAGCTTGATGGTGTCGCGGTTCTTGACCGCTTCGACTTCGTTCATGCTTGGTTCCCTCAATTGGCTATGTGATAAATGTGGGCACCAGCACATCGCAAACCCGCATCGGGCCTGCGTTGCTTGGTTCCCAAAATACCTTTGTGGGCACCAAGTTCAGTCGGTGCTGACCTGAACCTGGTACACCTCCATCTCGACGTAGTTGCAAAAGTTCTCCAGCAGCAGCCGTACCAGGCTGTCGGCATGCTCGAGGTAGCAACGGCCAAAGAAGCTGTTGTAGACCTGCTTCTCCTGAAACCGCACTTCCATTTCTTTCTCAAGCTCAGGGAAGGGCCCGCCGCAGTAAGCAAAGTCGGTAAAGTAATTGAGATACCAGCAATCCCCCTGACGGTAGAGGTTGATCTCCACTGGGTGATAACCACCTCTCTCAGCACTGTAGTCGGGATCGCGGTAGTTTAGGGTGACGATGTTGAGACTCGGGTTATTGAGTGCGGCCAGTTGCCGTTCTAACAACTCATAAAAAGGCTCTGGCAGTGGCAGGATGGTTTCGCGGTAGATGTTCATGATGGACTCCAAAACAAAAAGCCCGCTAACGACGGGCGTTGCGGGCGAGGTTGGTTGTTGTTAACGACAGGGGCTTGTCGTAATGATTTAGGTTACAAGGGCGCGGGTGTGATGGGCTTAGCTCTTTGATTAGGGTAGAACTGAAACCGGTAGATATGGTTAGGATGTTCGCACAAAATGAGGGCGAGGCGAGTTAATCTAAGCTCACCTGCACTTGATAGGCTTCCATCTGGTAGTAACTGACAAAGTTATCGCTAAACAACTTAATCAGCCCCTGTGATTCCCGCTCAGTAATCCAGCCACTAAACAGGCTATAGACCTGCTTGCTGTTAAAGCAGATATCGATGTCTTTAACCAGTTCAGGGAAGGGATGGCCACGAAAAGCAAAGTCGGTGACGTAAACGAAACGCCAGTGATCTTGCTGTTTCTCAAGCCGCACTTCGACGGGATGAAAGCCACCCGCTTCGGCGCTGTAGTCTGGATCGCGAAAATTAAGGGTGATGGCGTTGGCGTCTTTTGGTGTGACGTCAGTCAGTTCCTTTTCAATCACTTGGTAAAAACGATCAGGCATCGCTGGCAGTTGATTACGCTTGATAGTTAATGTCATGGAATATTCCTTATTTAAAAACGGGCATACGCAAAAGCCAAGGCGCAGTCACGCCTTGGCTTTTGCTGTCTATGCGGTTTGGTTAATAGAACGAGTGTTGGCTAAGTGGTTTAATGTGAGTCGCTAAGGGCTACTTGCTAAGGCTTTTGAGCTGGGAGATTAAAGTTTGGTGGTTATGTTTAACGGGATTAGTACTGGCTTACGATAATGAACGGGTTATCGAGTGAGGGCGAGGTTGCTGGTGGTCAGTGGCTTAGCTTTGGTTTAGTTTCGGTTTGATAAATCGCAATATACAAATAGCCGTGGCTGCCTAAGGTGTCAGCCTCACAGGTAAAGCCAACGTGCTCAATGGTGACGCAGTGCTGCTCAGTGGCATCAATCTCGCCGGTGGCCACCAGCCGTTCAAGCTGTTTAACCATGGCGGGAAAGGCCTCGATAAATTGTTGTTTAATTGCTGGTGGAAATTCACCGACAAAGCTTGCACGGTCATTGAGATAATCCAAGTGCAGACCACGTAAAATCAGCCTTGCACCAAAGCGGGGAGACACTTTACGGGGTAAGCCCCAGGCGTGCTCAATATCGAAAAGTTTAAGAGTTGTCATAGTGACCTCAATGGTTGAAAAGAACTTTAGGGAGTAGGGTGCTCGTTAGCTGACTAGCGAGAGTAGTGATAAATACCAGTGCTAGTTAGAGCGGTTAATACAGCCGATTAGTGGAGTGGGTGATGACATGTAACGGTCTTTAGGTGTGTACGCTCCAATTCGGTTGCTCGTTGCTGCCATGGTTGAAGTACACACCGTTGATCACACGCTGCCATTCACCTGTTGGCACACCATAACTGTCACAGGGGCAAACATAGCGGCAAAAGCTGATCTCCTTGGGCAAGTGCTCAACCACATCACGGTGAAAAACAAATAATACGGTTTTATGTAGCTCGCGGTGTGGTGCAACGACTGGCTTGCCAATCACTTGGCCCATGGCATTGAGCGGCCGCACAAACATCGGCAAAATCAGCTCAACTGTTAAGCGGTTACGCAGTTCAGGAAAAGCGGCGCAGGCTTCGGCGACACAGGCCTGAGAAAAGCTATCGGTAAATTCAATCATGATGGACTCCTTGATTTGGTGTGGCAGGTTTAAACGCTGGCTAAAGTAAGCCGCGCTCAGCAAAGGACACTGGCAAGCGGCCCACCACGATATGGTCAAGCACGCGCACATCGATAAGTGCTAATGCATCGGTTAACCGTTTGGTGATGTTCTTATCTGCAGTTGAAGGTTCAGATTCGCCGGAGGGATGGTTGTGGGCAAAGATCACCGCTGCTGCATTGACGGCCAACACAGCCTTAACCACTTCCCGTGGATAAACACTGGCGGCATCTAAAGTGCCAAAGAACAGCTCTTTAAACTCCAGTAATTGATGCTGGTTATCTAGCAGCATCACTGCAAACACCTCCCGCTCATAACCGCCCAGTTTGTAAGTTAAATAATCCTTAGTGGCTTGAGGGTTGGTATAGGCGTCCTTCTTCACATAGCGTTCGGCAATGATATTGGCGGCAGAGGCTAGGATCGCTTCGGCAGTCTGCTGCCACTGGTTGATCGGCTGGTCTATCGAGTTGTTAGGTTCAGCTTTTGTGGGTATCGCTTTTGTTGACATATCAGGCTCCTTGAAAGCATTAATGGGCTTATGCACAGGAGTGATATATATCTGAAAATATTTGGAAAAGTTAAAAATTACTGGCATAGGTAATGGAAAGAAACCATTACCAAGAGTTCAGCATGGCACTAAACATAAAGCTTATTCACTGGCTTAGCCCGTTCCACAACCTACAAATACATCGCAGAAGGAGCCTTTCCTAAGCCGGTATTATAGGAGGGGCAGCATGGGTTGAGAGTGAGGTGCAAGAATGGATATTGGAACGTATTCAGGATCGAGATTTACATTTCGCAGTGTGATGAATAATAATTTATTATTTTTCAATATAATAACTCTGTTGCCAAAATGCCTGCATAAATCTACTCCAGAAGTTTTTACATTGTGTATCAAGCAAGCTCTTTCAATGCAGCTTGTGTATATTGTTTAATCACTTTACAGAGGAATGTATCATGGCATCTAAAGGTTCATCAGGTTCATCTCGCCCAGTTTCAAGTCATCCAGGTCCTGGTGGTAACTGGCCATCAAAAACTGGTGGTATATCTGGCGCAAATCGTGGAAATGCTATTCCGGTACCGTCTAAAAAATAATTAAGGAGTTTGCCCCTGGCTACGGGGGCAGTATGCGATTATGGATGATAAAGATTTTTGCTATCCCTCAATTGGAGAACTTGTTCGCGTAATTTTTAATAGTACAGGATTATTGCCGACTAAAGGGAAGAGTTCCCTTTTGTCTGGAGCGGAAAAGAAATCGCTGCAGATGCAATTAAAAAGATTAGCGGATGAAAATTCGAAAATTGATGGCAAGCTAGATGAGCTAATGCTTCAGTTACAAGCGTTATTAAAAGCGGTGTTAATTGAAGAGAGATTAGTTAATGTATTTATGGCTGCTATAGATGAGATTCTGATGGTTTATAAAGATTGCTTACGCACAGAGGGAACTTATCTAACAAAAATTGATACAACAAAGTATAATATCGCAACAAGTTTTCTCAGTAGAATTGTTATCTCATTTGCGAAAAATTTCTTAGTTTATAACGTGCCTAGTTTGAAATTGCCAATTCCAATGGTTTTGCAGTGGCTTTTACCTAAAATATCTACCTCAGAGAAAGTACGTTGGCCGTTAGCTCTTGTTTGGGAGCATTTCTACACAGTAACAAATACATCCCAGTCACAATTTCATAATCCTAAAGGGGTTGATGGTGACTATAGAGAAAGGCAAAACCTAGAAAATGCACAACGCTGGTGTGGCGGAAGCCAACTACCAAGTATAGAGTCCCTTTATGTTAACTTGGAACATTCTCTCTCTTTGCCTCGAAAAAAACCGCTAGAACTGACAGATAAGCAAATTTGCAGTTTTAATTTGATGCTTTTTATGGCACGAGTTTCAACATACTTTTTTCAAGCGTTAAATAAGTGCTATGGACCTGAGATGGTATGTGAAACGACTAACTATCTAAGAAAATTTTCACAACGAGTCAGTCGGCATAACTCTCTGGTATGGCAAGCGTCTTGTGAGGAGTTTGCGACGTTAGATTTTAAAAAACGCGAGTTACCTTTTGCCCAAGATTACTTCCTTTATGAGTTTGTCACCTTTTGGTGGCAGCGTTATGCTGTCATAACTGGGGAAAGTTGCCGCTATTTTGAGTACTTTGCGGCGCAAAGAGAATTGGACAATATCAACGATAGGGCTAAATACCGAATTTATTTGAGTATTTTTGGTCCCATAAATGCGTATATGACGTTAGATCAGCAAAGAATAAATGCCAAGCTCATAATTCCCACCGAATTTACACAAATGTTTAGCATGGGAATGAAGCTCAAGAACTCTATAACCGATTTAAAACTAGCTGATGAGTTTTCTTTTGAAATTAAAAAAATAGGGTTGTGGCCTAGTTTGGCTTGGCTAAGTAATTGGTGTTATGCCAATTACTATTATCGTCAAGAAAATAATATAAAAGCTTATCAGTATTATAAAGACGCCTTTATGCATGCAAAATATCGGGCTGGTTCCAATCAATATAAGCTTGTAAACCAGTATATAGAGGCTTGCGCTAAGAATAACCAGTACGCAGAGATGAAGAAAGGGGTTGCTTGGGCGAACTATATGGGCTTTGAAGTTAGATGGCTGCGTGGATTTGATAACCCAGAGTCGGAAGAAGCATTACAAGCATTGTTCAATTTATTTGCAACGAATAAGATGCGCTATGCCATTCTTTAAGAACAAATTCATGCAATTTTTAACCGAAAATATTCATAAACTTCGATCCATTTTATCTTCATGCCATGCAAAAGTCTCATTATCGAAAACCCCACTTTGGGAATGAATATTCCGTATTCACTCCTTGGGCGGACAAATACCTGCGGGGTTAATTCCAAGCAGATACGCTCAAGCAAGGCTAGGCAGGCCGAGCAGGCCTCCGCAACTGCTGCCTGAGAAAACTATCGGTAAATTCAATCATGATAAACCCCCACGCATAAAGGGCTCCCACTCGGGGAGCCATTTATGCAGTTATTGATTAGAGAGCCAGCCACGCTCGGCGAATGACACACAGGTATCGGCGACAACGATGTGGTCCAAAACAGGTACATCGATGGTGGCCAGTGCCGCAATAAGGCGCTCGGTGATCCGTCTATCGGCGCAGCCTGAAGGATGGTTGTGGGCGAAAATGACCGCCGCAGCATTACATAGCAGTACAGCCTTAACCACTTCTCGCGGAGAAACACTTGCACTGTCAATCGTGCCAAAGAACATCTCGTTGAATTCAATCAGTCGGTGCTGACTGTCGAGCATCATCACCGCAAACACTTCACGTTGATGCTGGTGGAGCTTAAAGCGCAGAAAATCCATGGTTGCTTGCGGTTGCAAAAGGCACCGCCGCGCACAAAGCGCTCGGCGACGATACCAGCTGCGGTTTCTAAGATTTGCGATGAGGTTTGTGGCCAGCTATTACTGGGTAGGGTAATTACTTTGTGCATAGCGTCTCCAAGGTTGCTAAATCTTGATATGCACAGGGGTTTTATATATCTGAAAGGATTTCGATATCGCAGTGTGCTGGAGGACCAGTTAAAAATTACTGTCACGACTTAAACTATAGATGCTCTTTAGCTGATACGTTAATCGGAATGAAAAAGCAACATGATTACGGTCAGAGGACGCTGATAGATAAGGCAATTTATCGATAAAAGCAATTGACTATCCCAAAAGTAAGTCTGAGAAGTGCAAGGCCCAAGACAGCAAAGCCCTATCTGGAGTTAAAGCAATGGACTCGATGCTGAATTTGAGCATACCTTGCGAGGGGGGGGCTAAACCGAGCAATAGCTAGGGGTCGTTACTATCCAAGCAATGTTTTGAACAACTCCGCCGAGATGATGCATCGTGTTGACCTTCAGAGTGTGAAGAAGACCTTGAATCTCATAAATATTTTGTGAGTATAAGGTTCCCAAGTGAAGAAATATGTAATAGCATTGTTGTATGGGATGTGATTATGATAGATAAGAAAAAGGAACTGAAATTGAGACTCAAAGAGGCCTTAGGTGTACTATCTAAATCTTCAAAATATTCAGTATCAACATTGAAAACTGAACAAATAGTAGATGACTTGCAGTCTCTCAAAGATTACCTTTATATTCCCCCGCAAATTCAATACGACTTTGAAAAAGCATTAGATGATGCTGTTGAGCAATCTTTGGGTGGTAATATTATTTGCTTATGTGGAAGCTCTGGTGATGGAAAATCAGAGATTCTCACTAAGTTATATAAAAAATTCAGTGGTTTCATAGATTTTCATTTAGATGCAACTCATAGTAGTCAGCAGCATAGATCAGCAATTGATTGTTTAGACGAGCGCTTTGATGAATTCAAGGAGAATAGTAAGTCTTTAGCTATAGGCATTAATGTCGGGATGCTGCAAAAATTCATCAAACAAGGGGCTGAGCGTCATGATGATATTAAATCTTCATTTGAAGCTTATTTTACAAACAGACATATGAAGGGCTATAGGCATAAGAATGTAAGTTTTTATGATTTTGAATGCTACCCGAGATTGAGTTTTTCAGAACAGACTGTAACTTCTAGTTTCATATCTGATTTTTTAAAAAAATTAACTGAACCTTCGATAGAAAATCCATTTTACGAATATTACCTTTTAGAAGAAAAAACAGATTCAAAAGTGGCAAGAAATTTTGAAGTGTTGTCATCGCTGCATTTTCAAAATAAATTAATTGAGCTGTTTTGTTTAGCCAGATTGCTGGAGGAGCAGTTTTTAATCCCCAGGATTTTTGTAGACTTCATTTTTCAAATTGTCACTAAAGAACATGAAGACGGGATTATTGGGAACGTTTTTTCTGACCTGGATAATGAATTTAGTCAGTGCTTTAGAAGGGTAGATCCTATTAACTATAGAAGCGCTGAGTTAGACTGCTTTTACCTCGAATATGCAACCAATACTTTATCTGAAAATATGGCCTATGACATTAGTCAGCTAAATACAGTTACTGGCTGTAGTTTGTCTCCTCAGGGATTGGTTCGTGGTGCTTACCTTCTAAACGGACACAATCTGAAGTCAACATTACCCGACTTCTATAAAGATTCATACTTACAAATTGCTTTAAAACATTACTTAAGACTAGTTAGTGTATATGAAGCGGTAGAATTGTCGGTAAGAGATGAAGATGATTGCTTAAATATAATAGAGGACTTAATCCTTAAGTCGTTACTTGAATATGCTAATAGGCAGCTTCCTGTTCAGGTTGATGGTTATATTGTAAGTCGTAAACTGAATGAATATTCAGTTTGTAATAAAATTAATATTCAAGCTGATATCGAATGGATAGAGCGGCATCAATTGATATCTAACGATATTATTCCCATCCCATTAATTATTAATAATGAACCTGTTTATACCTTCAACTTAGATTTAAAAACTTTAGTTCAAGCTGTTTACATATCTAATGGATTTAGGCCTAATAGGCAAAACATTGAAGCCATAGCAAAATTCGAGGAACTCTTAGCACATATTGTCGATAGAACACTTGAATCAGAATCTTTAAAATTAGTCAGTAGAGACAAAACAGTATCAATTAATAAGAATAGACAAAGATTTACTGTAGAGGTATAGTTTGGATAATTTCACTATTATAGATTCATCAATATCGTTTGTAAAAAAAAGCATAGAAGACAACAACGACTCCGCCTATAGCAACAAAGCAGAACAATATTTACCAATTGGTCCTCAAACCTTAAAAGATCACAAATTGGATTGGGAGCGTGTATATCAAGTTTTGATGGAAGATCTCTTCCAATTGTCAATGGGTGATCGTGATAAAGAAAAACTAAGGGAAGAGATATTAGACGGTTTTCGTAGTGCAAGGGATACCAGAGAGCTAGTGGATATTATTGACGAGTTATATTTATCCTCAAACGCCATTAGAAAAATCACTCCTTTAGCTTACCTTGTTGCAGCTCAAGACACATTAACATCTAGAACTGAGACAATGATTAACATTGTTCGTGGCTTATTAATTTCTTCACTGCCAAAAGCACCTAATCATAGTGGCAACAATGCATTAGAAACACTTCTAATAGAGAGAGTAAATCAACTTAGCGTTCATATACCATTCAAAGAAGAAAGAACTACTTACTTGCCATTTTTAGCAGAAGCATTCACTAAAGACCTCCATACATTAGCAACTAAGCCAAGTTACTTTTTAAGCGAGCTGGAAAGTTTTATAAAACTTTATAGTTTTCTTTATTTGACACAGTTAACCATTCATATTTGCCTGCCAGGAAATAGATACAACATCCCTACATCTAAACCCTTATTTTTCATTTTAGAAACAGAACGAGCTAGTAGAGAACGGCATGAATGCAATCAGTATGGGTATGATTACTTTTTCAGCAGCACAAGAGGAATTGCATCGAATCTTTTCCCTATTTTAGGTTACTTAAGTCGAATATCTGGCAAACCCAGCTGGGAGATTATCAAAGAAGAAAGTACCGAATATACATCTAAAGTAAACAAATTTAATTTTGAGTTGGCTCATTTATTTGGGGAAGAGTATAAACCTGATGATTCCTTTGAGAAGGCTCTAAATACAGGTGCTGCATTTCAAATACAAATTTTTCAAGAATCATTAAAAAATTCTAAAAAAGGCTCTCGTAAAACTGCAAATAAAAGAGTGATAGAAATATTTGAAAAAAAATTTGCAGCTGGCTTTATCGCTGATCGTAAAGCTGCAGGAAAGTACTTCGTGGTAAATTCAAGCATCCTTCTCTTGCTTACTAACATGATAATTGGCTGCTCAAATCAAAAAAAACTACTTATTGATGATGTAATTGAAGGGTTAAAAGAGCGCGGTATTTGGCTAGATTTAAAATCCAAGAAAGCACTCCTGAAATTTTATGAAAATGTCGGGAATATAGAAAAACTAAGTGACAGCGGGGATGCAGTATATGTCAAAGCTACTATTTGAGGAATTTTTGGCCAGATTATTTTGTCAATATATAGAAGCATCAAACTCTATTGATACCAAATATCATTTTGTTAGTTCTAATCCTGCTCAATCTCTTCAGTTGTACAACGGTTTTAAAGTCCTTAATTTCAAACCGATAACTATTGGGGATTTAAGCTTAAAATATATTGAAACCGATAATGGAAAGAAAATTATTGTCATGCTTCATCACTTGGGCGATCAAGACAAAAATAGCAGCCATGAGGATTATATTGCCGGAGTAAGGGACGCTATCAATGATATTGATAATGCAGTTCTCTTTGTAATAAATAATAGTTCTTTAGAGACTCTGACATCTACATTCACTGATGTAAGCTTAAATGAAAGTGTGTTCACTCCACAATATGTTAATCAAGCTCTGGTGAAATTAGGCTCAGGTCACAAAGACGAATTAATTTTTAAATACCTAGTTGCCAATGTTGAGCAGAAAATTAGAGATGAGAATCTAAGTATATTTGGATATCAACCTCTTTATTATTCGATTGATAAAGACAAGATCGACTTGAGAGAACATGGATTATTTCTTGAACCAAGATTATCAGATATTCACAATGAAAAAGAGTTGAAGAAAGAGTTAGATAAAAATCATAGTCTATCAAGAGTAATACGCTCAAGAGTTAATGACTTTAATGATGACCCAGCTGAACTTCAACGGCAGTTAGAAGATGTGGGCTTAAGCGAGCGTTATATTGCAGAGAACTTTCTACGTCAAAATAGAGATAAGTATAAAAATGAAACCTTTTCAAATATTGAAGCTGAAATAGAAAAAAATAAAGACAGGAAGCTAGATGTTACAGAAATTGAGCTTAACGGGAGTAAGCTAGAAGAATGGAAGAGACTTTCTGGAAGCTTGTCTGCTAGAAAAAATATATCCTTAATCGGTGAAGTCGAGTTGAGGGATATTGATTTAAAAATAAAAATGTTAAGAGGTGAACCCTTACTCAAAGCTGAGGAAGTAATAATTCATGGCGATTTAAAACAGAATCAAATAAAAATAAATACTTCTAACCACGAACTCCACTCAACACTGAATGTGCGAATCCCATTTGATGGGCAACCTATATTTATTCAAATAAAGCTTTATCGACCATCTCAAAGAGAGTGTTTTCAATTCAATTGTTGCTTTGTCGAAAAAGAACGATTTTATATAAAAAATTATTTTGAAAAGTTAGAAGTCGAAATAAAGAGAAATAAAGGGAAGCTTATTCTTGAAAATGTTCAGGGTAAGATGCTTATCAATCCAAATGGCAGCATCGTTCATGCCTTTTCTTGTGCTGATACTGAAATCAATTGCGATGACCTTCAGTGCATCGATTTTCGCGATACTGATGAAAATGAAGTTATTGGTGATTTTGAGTTACTTTCAGGTGAATATCATCTGCCCATGGTTATTACTGGTTCAAAAGTTGTCGAAAATGTTAAACTTCCAAGTTTATTTGATAGCCAAAGAGGCTTAGATATATTTAGTCAGGATAGAATTCCTAAATATAAGCCAACAACATCTAGAGTGATAATATCTGGAAGAGAAAAAGAGTTATCAGTAAAAGCAAAAGAGTTATGCTCCTTCGAATATAAAATGCTCGACGGGGGAGTTTTATTCTTCGATGAGAATGCTTCGAATACCTTATATGTTACTGATATTGAAGATGATTTTCCTCGTATCGCTAAGGCATATAAAGCTCTATTTTCTTGGTTGTCTGAGCATGAGACTCTCATTTCTATTACTAATTGGCCAGCGTCTTTACTTAGTCTTGTTGAAGATATATTGGCTAGCATTCAAGACGCATTAATAAATATTCCTCAAGGAGCATTAGCTCATAAGTCTCGAAAATTACTTGAAATAGGTATTATACGCAAAGTGAATGAAGAGTTTTTTACTCCTTTTCATCCGCTATGCCTCTCGTATGCTTTTGAGTTTGCAAAACTAAGAATGACGGATGAAGGCAACTCGTTTAGCCAGATACCAGCGACAACCATAGATAAATTTAATGCAGGAGGTTTATTGCCTGTGTTATTTGATGAACACTCAAGTTTTGTGAGAACTCAAGCATTAAGTCATAACAAATTGTGGCTTGAAATAGCACCTCAATTAGAATCAGGTGATAGCTATGTTTCGTCCTTAGTATATGAGAAAGTTCAGGATTTTGTAACATGTTTTGAAATGTTATTTCAGCAAAGTGAAGATGCTCCTCTAATCATCAATTCAATAAATAACCAGAAAAATACACAAGTATTTAAAGGAATATTAAATTACTATAAAAAAGCAAAAGGAAAGCTAAAGAAAATTCGAGTGAATGTGTATGACGACAAGTACTTCACTACAGCATTTGAAGAGTTTTCTGAGTCGAGGAAAATAGAAGAATTACGAGAGTTGGTTCGTTTGAGCGACTCAGATAAAGAAGCCGTATTGGATGACTTAATATTCAAAGTCAGGAAAAACCTAACAGTACATAAAGTGAGAGAATTCGATAATTACGATTATGCTCATATAAGTTTTTTTAAGAATATCGAAGAAGTTACATTGCGCTCAAATAATGTAAGTGCAGGGAAATCTGGGATTGTTTGTAACGGCATTTTATCTGGTGAAGCTTCATATTTAGAAAATGAGGTTTTTTATACTGGTTTTGGATTGAAAAATGTAAAAGTAGACAATTTTACAATACGACTAGCTTCCTTATACAACCAGTTGTTGCTAGCTTATCGAGATAAGGCGGGTAAATATATCCATGGCAATGTTCCTGTGCTTGCTGTCCAGGATACTTTTAGACATCATTTATCTAAGTCATATGACACTAGCATATGGACTTGTATTATCGACCCTAAAGTTACGTTGGAATTCTTTGATACAAAAGAAACTATATTAATTCATTATGCAGATCAATACACTAACTCAGTTGCCTATGATGCGATAACGGTATCTTCACGAGTTGGATTATACAAAGACTTATTGCAAAGCCAGTCGGATGAATTGATCAATTCCTTCAATGCACTTAATGGGCAATGGTTATTGAATATAGTTAAAGAGTCTGGCAAGAAAAAAACTGATAACACAGAAAAACAAATTAAAGAAAAACAAGGAATTGTTGCTGCTTATAAGTTTTTATCTAGCTTGCTCTTATCAAGTGATCTTACCTGGGTTCCTTTATCCGTTGGAGAAATGCTGAGGGTTACTGGAAACCTCGGTCTTGAAATAAGAGATCATGATTTTTCGGCAAGATTGCATAATAAGTCTAAAGGAGCTCTTTCTGACGATATACTATTTGTAGGTATTAGGGATGAGGAACTTGTATTACTTCCTCTTGAGGTTAAATCAAGAAAAACAGGTACTGACTTTGCTAAAGCTATACAACAAGCGAAAGCGTTATCTGAACACATGAAAAGGTTGTTAGGGCCAAAAACTTTCAAAGGGAAGGTATATCGCTCGCTTTTTATTCAGCAAATACTTACTCAAGTCGATAAGTTTGAGTTGTATAATGTTTTTCCAGAAAGTTATTTTTCAAACTTACATGAGCTCTCTGACTCTTTGTTGATGGGGAATTACAATATTTGTGACATCTCTAACTATCCACAAGGAATTGCCTTAGCTTTTAATGAAGGTATGGAGCGTCAGCGAATAGAAAGTGAGTTGGATGAAGAACTAAATGTACTTAAGGTTAGACTCCCACAAGCTTTTGTGAAAATGCTTCATGAAGAGTCTATACAAGCTCTTTTCTCAAAATTTAAAGATAGATCAGCTTATCCAGAAATAAGCAAGCTTAGTTTACTTAATAGTGAATTGAAGAGTTTCGTAGTCGAGGAAAAAAAGAGTGAATATGAAGATGAGTGCTCTACAACTTCCTCATCGATAGAAAGTTGTGAGTCAATTGAACCAAATTTTGAGCAAAGTAAAAGGGGGCCAGAAGCTGAATTTGAATACCCTGTACATTTAACAGATATAGTTGGAAAGTTACTAAATCTCTACCAACGTGATATTTCCGTTTCAGACGTACTTTTCTTATCTGAAAATGATCTTGAACAAATCGAGAATTTTGAATCTTCTGATTTATTATCTTTTTACCGTCTCAAAGATCTCCTATCAAATCATAATGTCGAAAATACTATTCCACATGCACCAACAAATGATGACTCATCAAAGTTAAATTTGGTAAACGTTACTAGTGAATATAGGGCTTTAGTTAATACCTTACTTAGGGAATTTGGGGAGAATTTAAGTATTAACCAAACATTGGAAATAGATATACCAACCCTAGAAAATATAAATGGATTTGGAAGAGGAAAGGTAAGAAAGTTTCTTGAGTTTATCGAGAAATTAAAGAAAAACTATTTCTCTGTAAATTCAACGGACGAAATAGTAGCAATCGAAGATTTTGATTTGCCATTAGATGAATTAGAAAATTACTTAATTAGTGATCTTCAAAATTATTTTTTACAAGATAAAACGAGAGAAAATGACATTTTATCTCGAAGATTAGGAGTTAACTGTAATAGTGAAACTTTGGAAGAGATTGGGCAAAGCTATGACATTACTAGAGAAAGAATTAGACAAATCGAGTATAAAGCTAAGAAAAATTTTATAGCGAAGTTAAGCATATCCCCGAGAGTTATCTGGGCCATCACAAAAAGTAGTTTGAGCGAATTAAGATCGCCACTATTCCCATCTCTAAGATCATACTTTGGTTCAAACAGAAGTTTCTATTCATTCTTAGAAGTTTGTTGTGGTCTCAATGAAAACGAAATTAAAAAGGTAACAACGCCCAATCTAAATAAGACAGAATTGGAAGAGTTTTGGGCTTGGAACAAATCACCTGCAAGTATTGAAGACTTATCTTGGCATTTACATGAAAACATGAATGTTGAACTTGCAGTTGCAGAGAACCAGATATCCACTTGGATTCAAGACGGAGTCTTGCAACTAATCGAAAATGATCAAATAAAACCACTAGCGTTAGCAAAAGTACCAGGCATTACTAACGCCATTTTAGATTTCCCTAATGGAGATGTATGGGCAAATATTCAAACCCATGCTAATGCAAAGTCGATAGCGAGTTCTCAATATTCTGAAAAGCGACTTGAACCCAATCTCATGCGAGCCGTAGATAAGGAATATGTATACCAAAGTGGTAGAGGCACATATCGACATATTAAGTACTTAAATATCAACGAAGATGATAAAATGCGGATTTTAAGTGTAGTGCTATCAAAGTTAAATGAATGCAAACATGCAGGAAGAGAATCAGTCAACTTATCAGTTGATATTTATCAACGAGCTAACTTGTCCGATGATTATTTTTTAGTAAGGCATATCGTAAGAGCTTACGGTGAGCCAGAAGGAATATTTTTTAATGGTAAATCAGGTGCTGATACTGTTAGCCTGGCTTCTAATTTTAGTTTAGCGTCTCAGAAAACAGTATTGATTGAACTTTTCGAGCATTCCCTTTCGCCTTTATCTAAAATAGAAATAGCTTCTAAAATTAGGAGCCAATCTTTAGGACATGCCGCATTCTACTTAGACAAATTATTAACCGACGGTGTAATCGTAAGGGTTGATGAAACTCATTATTCACACATCAATAACGCATTCACGGAAATAGATATAGAGGAAACATTACAACTTGCTTTTAGTTTTGTAGATAGTGAATCGAGGATTATAGAGGGTGAAAAAATTCAGTCTTATTTGAATAGACATTTAGACAAGGAAAATAATAAATATTTCTATCTATCACTATTGAAAACTCATGCTTTAAACTATAAAAAAAGTTATTTCTTTGCGCACAACTTGGTATCTCAGCGGGAAATCGGATATTCAGGGCTTGCTGAAATTTGCAGGGAATTATTAGGTATAGCATCGACAAGAGCTGAAGCTATTGAGCTCGCAAAAAATAAACTATGTATTCATGAACATATATTAAAGAGATGTTTTGACCAAGTATCAATAACGAATCGGACCGATGGTTTTAGTACCTTTTCATTAAGTGACATTAAGAAATCAGACTTACACAATAAAAATGATAGTGAGCCACTTAGCAATATTGAAATGGTTGAACAAGAATTAACTTCTTATTCTGCAAATAATATTAATATTGAAGATTGTAGAATCCTAATTGGGCGAGCAATTGACAACCTAAAGCCTGTTTATTGGGAATATGGTAATAAGGATTTAGCAAACAGACATTTAATCGTTTTCGGCCGCTCTGGCCAAGGAAAAACCTATTGTATTCAAGGGTTATTGATGGAAATGGCTAAAGCTAATTGCAATTCTTTAGTCATAGATTATACCAATGGCTTCCTGCCCAATCATTTGGAAAGTGAGTTCAATGGATTCGTTAACCCCAAATCCCATTTTCTTGCACAAAAACCTTTAGGAATATCGCCGTTCAGAAAGCAGAAACAAGATTTTGGTGGTGTAATACTAGAAGAACAAGACCATATCGTTGCGGCACGTATTGCTTCCGTCTTTAATCAAGTCTATTCATCTATCGGGGAGCAGCAGCTAGCCACATTGATTAATGTGTTAGAAGATGGTGTCCATCGCCATGGAAAACAATATGATTTCGACTGTATGCTAGATGATTTGAGAGAAGCAGGACGAACGGGGGAAGCGTTAGCCAACAAACTATCACCTATGGTGAAGTCGAAATTATTCAACAATGATACTTCTCAGAATTGGCAAACCATCTTTAATGATGGTACATCACGCACCAATATTGTTCAGCTTGCATCGCTATCAAGAGATATCATGCAGCTAGCTACAGAGTTCACCTTATGGGATTTATATTCTTATGCTTGTAGTTACGGCAATAAGTCTAAGCCAATCCCGATTGTTCTAGACGAGGTACAGAACTTAGATCATCGCTTAGAAAGTCCGTTGGGGAAAATGCTTACAGAAGGTCGTAAATATGGTATTTCCCTGATACTGGCCACTCAAACTCTAAGTATGTTATCCAAAGATGAGCAAGACAGACTTTTTCAAGCGTCACATAAACTCTTCTTTGCACCAGCTGAGACTGAAATACAGACTTATGCAAAATTACTAGAACAAGCTGTACCAGGCACTAGTCGGAAAGTATGGTTGGACGAGCTCGCCAAGTTAAAAAAAGGCGAATGTATATCTGTGGGCTTGCATATGAACGAAGGAGGTTTTGTTGAGCAAGGGGCTAAGGTAGTAAAAGTTGCTTCACTAGATAGTCGTGAATAAGTTTCATTGACCTAGAGTACATCTTATATCTTTATAAGTAGATATTTAAATGTACTCTAGACCATTGCACACGGGATGACCTTCTTTTCTGGCTTTATCTCGCCAACGATACAAGTTTAGCACCGCAATGCTTTCTTCCCGAGCAACCTTTGCGAACGTTAAATTGTGTGGCGGTAATAATTTTTAAGGTTCGAGTCCTTACGTTATGGTGAATACCGAGCCATATCGTACTCTCTTGCCGCACCCTGTGTCTTTAAAATAGGGGTGACAAAAATCCTGACACAAGGGCCCACTACATACCAGCTTAACAATAATTATCAGTTATTTCGGCCTATAGGGAAAAGGGTATTTGCAAAAGCAACTTTAGTTTTGTTAGGACGTGGATTAGGTATCGGTGACGCTGTCAGTATTCATTTAACTGCCAACTTAGATTTATTGAGGAAAGATTGGCATTACATTTTATGGGATCTAATAGCTGATACTATGTATTATGATCGTAAACAAAGTTGCGCTCGCAGAATCACAACTTTTAACCTTGGCGGGCCATTATCCTCAAACGAAAGCTAAAAAAGAACAACTTGACGCTTTGCTTTGTTCTAGAGGATTTTGTTTTTATCATAATTATTTTATTTAACAATGAATTATAAAATATCACTATGAAAATAAGCCCCATGCTAAAGAATTCCTAATAAGGAGGGCTTTTTGTATAAGTAATTTACAAAAGTTTCATTGTTACTCAATATACTACCTGATTCCCATACTTCAATTTTGACTAACTTATATCTGGTAACTAGTAGCTCATGTATATAATCACTGCTATACGTGTAAAAGTCTCGCTCTGCAGCCTTTGTGTTATCAATCTGCTTTTTCAGTGAAAAGTAAAAATGCCCACCAGATGTTAATGCACTTAATAGTCTAGATATTGCGGCCTCAAACTCGGATGGTTTCAAGTGCAGTAGTGAAGCGCATGCCCAGATCAAATCAAAGGTAGATGGGTAATCAATATCAGTAAAGTTCTTTTGTTCACAAAATGAGAAGGGGTATTGGTTGCACAGTTCAACCATTTTTGATGAAGCGTCGAATTACAAAACTTTAAAACCTTTTCGGATAAAGTATTGAGTATCTCTACCTACGCCACAACCGGCATCTAGCACACTGCCACCGTTTGGGACGTAAGCTCGTACTTTTTTATAGATCTCTTCCATATCTAGCGCGATAGTCGAGTCGAAATAACTAGTTGCGTTAGTATCATAAAAAGCGATAGTTCTATTTTTTAAAACCTTTGGTTTTTTGTCATCTGTTTTTTTTATTAACCTCAAAAGCTTTGATATTTCACTATTAATCGCACCATTTATTTCTAATGGGAATACAATACTTTCCAGAGCTTCGCTTTGGCCATGAAGTTTTCCTTCAGCCGCAGTTTTTATTACTCGATAATGTGCTGCAAGTTTTCCAAGTAGAATATGCAAAGCTGGGTTATCTACATAACCACTTTGAGATTCAATAAGGTTTATCACCTTATCTGAAATGCTTAGTATATGTTTAAAGAGTTCTTGATCACTTTTTTTGAATCTATCCAAGCCTTGCTGTGTATTATCCGGTTTATCAGTAAGAAATCTTAATGTTCTAAAGTAACTACCTTCTGCTTTAAGTTCTTTCTTTTCTTCTAACGCAAAGTAGGAGTAAATAACTCTCGACTCTTCCAGTAATGAATTTAAAGGCCCATAGAACTTTTCAATCTTTTCCTTTGCCTTTGCCACTCTGTCTAAATGCTTGTCACGTTCTAATAATTGAATCTGGTGCTTGGAGTCTTTTGAATATTTTCTAATTGTTGAGAGAGCAACAGCTAGTGAAAAGATAACGGTTAAGAAAGAACCAACAGCAGTTATATCAGTACCCCAAATTGTTGATGATGGTTTTGAGCTCTGCGGCTCGCTTTTTATGATAATCAGCTCTTTCGAGGCAGAATCTTGATGCTCCGAAGTATGTTTATCTGCAATAATAACATTGTTATGAAAGTGGCTATCTGTTTTTACAACTTGTTCAGGCATTTCTAGACCTTAATTTTTGGAGAATTAGAACTGAAGTTATTTTCAGATATTATCGCTACGGCAACGTGAGCTGCCCAAGTAACCAACAGCTCATGATCGTGAAAACCTAGATAACGCTGCTTTAACAGCTACTCTGTCGTAAGTTGGGCCATACCAGCATGGTGGCTTTTTCCAGCTTTAACGTACCGTTTAACTGCACTTGTTGGCTTTTATCGTAAACAAAGCCAGCTTCAATTGATTTAACAAATCTAACCTGACAGACGCCACTAAAAAAGGATAATTGTCAGATCTAGTTTGAGATACTACGTATTAGTTAGTGAACTAGCATTTTAGCGTATAGATTATACAATGCCGCTAACCTGCAATTAATTGTTTATTCGATAAATTATTCCCAAATTCTAATAGTGTCTTATGATTCCTCAACCCTGCAATTCCATCCTCAACATGTGCCGCCCAAGCTTGCTGTAATTGTTTAGCATCTAGGTTTGGGTAGTACATTTTAAGCAGTAATTCCGTGAGCTCAGCTGTATCGCCTAGCCAAGTGATTTTATCAAGCACTAAACTGCCATTAAGTTTGGCTTCTATGCCTGCATAGCGAAAATCAGACTCAATCGAGCAGAAAAATGCAATTCTGGCCGAGACATTCGGGGTCACTCCTGTATTGGCCTTTAGTTTTTTTAACTGCTCTTCAGTGGTTTGATTCAGGTTCATGCGATTCGGTAGCATTAAATTGCATCCTTTGTTTGCTGGCCCCAGAAGTAACCCTCAACGACTTTTGAGGATTGGCTGACACTGTCAAAACTGATTTCGAATCGATGTGAGATATCGTCTTTAAGACTATCGACATAGGACTCATCAATCTCAGTGTCGGTAGAGAGGATAACTACTTGATGGCTGGCCTCTGGGAAATAGTGCTCGACCAGTTTATCTCTGTGCTTTGAGTCCAAACGTCCTAGCGGGGTATCGATAATCACTGGCAGATTTCTACCTGATGTTTTACCTAGGGCCTCAAGAATAGATATAGCATAAATCTGCTTTTCTCCCGCAGACATGGCTTTACGGTTCAAAACGTTACCATTGTCATCAATCAATTCCACATCAAATGAAGTGGGGTTGATCGATGCACGGTAATGCAGATCTTCTTTGCGGGCTAGGCGCTGATAAGAACTGAGAAACTCTTTTTCTAATTGGCTAACGCGTAGTGCTGTGAGGCGGGTTGCAAACGCTTCGAGCATCATCAGAGTATTTTGGGCATTTTCAACGCCCTCGGTAGCATTGCTTTGCGCCGTGTGTTTTTCTTGTAGTTTCTGGATCTTACGATTTATGTCCTGTGCTTCACGCAGTGCTTGTTTCGCTTCATTGAGCACATTGCGGTAGTCCATCACGATCTTTTGCTTTTGCTTATCGAGCTCACGGACTTGATTGAATAGGCCTTCTACCTGTTCCTGTGCTGGCGCTCTTGCAATATTGGCCGCAGTTTGTGCTAGTTCTTCTTCGAGTTTACTTAGGCGGGTACGAGCTTGCGTAAAGCGGCGGTAAGAGGCTTTGGCTTCACTATTCACTTTAATATCTAGCTCTCTGAATTCACGCTCTGAAACATCAAACAGTAATTTGTCGTTAGGGATCTGTAACTGGTAATCAGAAAAACAGTCATGAATGGCCGCCATTGCGACTGGAGCCGTGGTATTCAAGTCAAAACTCAGACGTGCTTTTAAGGTGTCGAGGAAACCATTAAGTTCCTCTGTAAAGTGCAATTGCTGTTTTTTCTTTTGTTCAAGCTCTAACTTCGATAGTAAAGCGGCAACGGCTTTGGGGGCGATGGCGATGGGGAGTGACGTTTCCATCTCATGGCGAATGAGTTTTTCAAGCTCAGCTTTTTCTTTTATTAAAAAGTCGGCTTTGCTTTGGGCTGCCTCGCGGGAATGTGCCCATGCGCCGCCTTGGCTTGAAAGCTGAGCTTCTTTTGCTGAAATATCGGTTTGTATCGAGGTGATTTGGACTTTTAGCTGATCAGCTATGTGGCGAAGTTTTTCGCTACGTGCTTTATGCGCGTCACAATTGTGTTCAAGTGACTTTAACTCTGCATGTACGCTTTGGGTGGCACCTTCAACGCCTTTTCGTTTTAGAAAAATACTAAGGTCACTTTTCAGTTTACCGATAACATCTAAGCCAAGTAGACGACGAACAGCGGTTTGCAGAACTTCACCCGATTCATCTTCGGCAAGTTCCGCTATTTTTTCACCATCGAAGAAAAATAAGTCGGCGATACCTGTGGGGACAAGTTCATTCAAAAAACCCTGACATTGGTCATAACTGAGTTCTGACAGAGCTGTGCCATCCTTCTCAAGTGTTAATTTATCTTTTTGCCCTCTTTTCCAGCCACGGATGATCTTGTAGGTGTGCGCACTGCCTTGTTGGTTGTAAATAAACTCCAACTCAATGCTAGCTCGTTCTGCCTGAGTGCCTGGGCCACTGGCTTTGTGAATGAGTTCACTTAGCTGATGGATATAGTCCGTTCCTGAAATGTTTTTACCTAGGGCCTGACGTCCATATAGCGCCAAGCGAATAGCGGTTAAAATTGAGGTTTTACCAGCACCATTGAGGCCACCAAAAAGTACTATTGGGCGATGATGTTGGGCACTGCCTGATGTCCCAATTTTTTTACTTCTGGGGGCAAGGTCAATTTCCTGGGTTCCACGAAATACTCGGAAATTGTTAAGTGTCAAACGTGTAATAATCATAAAAACCTTAAAACTCTTCACTTAACAATCGGTCAAGCTCGGTTAGTTCTTTGTTGTATTCGTCCATTTGCTCTTTATACAAATCCAATTCTATGCGGCTTTGTACGTTGGTATGTTTGACTTTGATATTTTCTAGGCTTCCCCAGTCTTGCTTGAGAATGCTTCCAAGCTTGTCAAACACGCCTACACGACGGCTGAGACCATCGAGGGATACTTCCATTTCGATTAACTTCATCACCATTTCTGATGATACATAATATTCTTGGCTTAAATCGTTAACCAGTTTGGCTTCGACTTTTCCAAAAGAAGCGCTGTCATCTATGACCCAATCGAGATCATAGCCATACACATCTCTAAAAAGTTGTGGCAGGGTATCATTCCAATCAGGCTCGTTCGGATCTCTTAACCAATGCTGCCGAATAGCATGTAATTCAGGCACGGTGATAAGCTCAATCTCGCGACCTTCTTTTCTAAATTGCTTGTCTAGTTGCAGTAGCTGATGGAGCCACTCTTGTCTGTATTTGAGCCAATAGGGCCCTGGCACATGCTTACGCTCGACAGTGATATCTTCACCGTCTTTAGCGTATTGATAACTTACTTTTCCACTTCGGCGCTTATAGTTGCGGTAAATATCCTTGTTTTCAGGAATGGAAGTGTGAGCCAGCACATCTCTGAATTTTAGCAATGGCTCCATCCAGGTTTCACCATTGGCAATTAAGCTTTCCATTGCTCTATCGCGGGTGACAACTGTACAAGTCCAGCAACCAAAACGTGAATTTCCACATGAAGGTGTTGTTTCGTCAATCACCATAGGGCATTCACCTTGGCCAGAGGAATCCTTATAAAGGTTCCAGAGGGTTAGGTTTTTGCTGCCCCAAGGATTTTCCCACTCTAACTCATAATCATCGCGCCAAATATTTTTGATGCCGTAGGCCGTTTCCTTCGACTCTAGACTACACATGCGGAGTATTTTCCAGACATCATCCACACCCCAAGTATCTATGGGCGTATAGATGAAGGCATTGGCTAATGTTGTGTGTCGAGCTAGGCGTGAGCCATCAATTTTATGTTTGGCGATAACCTGTGCACGCGAAGCGCTCTCCTGACTACGAGAGCCTAATACCACTATTACTTCATCATATTTGGATACGGTTTCTTTGATGAAATCGCTGACAGGATCAATTTTCATCCGTTCAGTACACCAGCGGAAACTGCGGGTCGGTGCCGGATAACCTTTGCCTAGCAGGTTAACCCAGAAAGTAGCCTCTGTTTTTGGCGTGACCTTGTGCACAGATATAGGCAACTGATCAAGTTTGGCACCTTTACCTATTGCATCTAAAGAGTTGGAAATGTGATTCACTACGACTGGCGTTTCAACCAGAGTGTCTGAAGAGACAACAAAAATAGGTTTAGTCCGTTGCTCTTTGTCCAAGCCCTGTAATGCCATATAAACCAGTGACATTACTGCGGATGAGTCTTTGCCGCCACTGTAGCCTATAACCCATGGTCTTTTATCTGCTAGGTAAACTCTTTGTACATCTGCGATGTAATGGCTCAGTTTATTATTGGCGAAAGTTTCTTGGCTAATAAAGTTCTGGTATTCCTCTGGGAGATCATCAGAGAGTATTGTAATGCTCATTTATTTACCTGTTTTTCCAGTGTTTTTTCTTCAGGTGTAAGAGGAAGTGAAAGGTGCAGCTTGAGGGCATTACACGTTAACTGGATACATGTGTTCGTTTTGCTGAGTTTACCATGAAGCATGGCGCGTTTGATCCACTCTGGATTGGTTTTTTGCCAGTTGATAGTTTTTAATGCAGGTAATTTCGATTGCCATCCTTGAGGATGCGCGCACAATAAGGCATGACCCATTTGACCAATAGCATGTAAACCTACCCCGTGAGCATGTAAATATTGCTGACGAAGTTGAGCTGGTGAAACGTCTTTATGTTGCACCAATTGCCAGTCCTTCATGTGTTCATTGACGTTTGACCAAAATGCTTCGGCTAATTGTTGCTCCTGTTCAGTAAAGCCATCTTTTGGGCCTTTACCGAGCAAGGCTCTGGTTGCTTGCTTGATACTGCTAAGGGTAAATAGCTTATTAGACTTTGGAGAAATATTAGATTTCTCCATTTCAGTTAGCCCTTTAAAAGGTAAACACTCAGAGGCGAGGTATCTGGCTAATGAGGAGCTTTCATCCCTATGGTCGTACAAGGTGCCTAAAGAGGGACTGGGTTTAACTGCATATTTGTTCAAGTCTGCAAACATTTGCTGACTTCGAGTCAAACCTTCATCTACGTAAAATAATACGGCTATGTTGTCTTGCCCAAGATCTGGATTTTCTTCTAGCGCCTGCTCAATGGCTTTGCGTCTGTGCTGACCATCATTAATGAGGATCTGCGCATCCATGGGGATCTTTAACTGTCCTAAATTGGGGGCTGTTAAGGTTTCTTCAAAAGAGATATGTACGCCTACAGACGCCGTTAGTGCCGAAAAAACGTAATCTTTGGGATTCTCCAGCAAGTACTTTACCATTTCCGGAATCCGGGTTTTGTTAAGTGTTCGCTGAGCACGAAGCTCGGGAGGCACGTCGGCTTCGTTGTAGCTAAATATTTTAGGAATGATTCGTAGCGGGCAAGTCGCTATATAAAATGGTCGGCCAGCCTGAATTCCTCTGACAGCTGGAAATGAATAGCAATAGCCTGAGTCGGAGTCAATCATGTGAAGTATGCCATACAACTAATTAATGACGTAATGGTATGTCATTAATGACATACCTTGCAATTAAAAAGTAATTGAAGTGACGCTGAGTTTGTTATTTTCAATTGCTCATACTGCATGGGTTGATACGATTTGAAACCCCTGAATACGCTTAGATGTTTCGCTAAGTGCTTGTTCAAATTCGGCTCTGGTCATTAAGGTTTCTTCGGTGTTTGTTGTTCCAAGTAGTTTTGCTAGACGTTTATCAAAGCTTTGCTGCTTTTGAAGATGATTGCTGTGTTGGTGGAGATAGAGTGAGCGATTTAACAAAGGCGGTCGCTTTGCTTCATTAATGTAGTCAAAAAAGTCGATTTCCTGCTCGGCCATTTTTATTTTCACGCGTTCCCTTAGAAAGGGGACTGATTTTTCAAAGTCATCATAACCTGTGAGCGTGAGCTTGCCTGAGGTGATATGGATTTTGATCAGGTCAATGTCGTCTAATTCACCATAGAGCTGTAGCCCTGCACCAACATAAACCCTGAGGAGTAACGGGAGTGCTGTGATATGACTCTTGTGCAGAATTATCGAGTGTCCAATGTTAAGTAACGAGGCGGGTAAGCACTGATGTGCTTCATTACAGGCTTGTTCAATCGCTGCAGTATCGGCAATTTTAAACAACAGCTCTGAAGCTTGCCTTAGCGCGGTTTGATGTTCGCCAAAAAACACTTTGATATCCCGCTTTATATTTTCAGGTAGCTGCGTATAGGGTTTGCGTTTTTCAAATTGGGCCATCGCAAAAAATAGCAGCAGGTCTTGGGTGCGTTGCTCTACTGCTTGGTCGTATTCTTCTTGTCCTTGTATCTCAAGTAGAATTCTTAGGGCTTTAGCTGGCGTGCCTACAATGGTTTTAAGGTTGGTAAGTTGTTCAAATTCATCCGTTTGGGGTAGTCTGCCAAGGTCGAGTACCGTTTGCCAAAATGCTGCAAATAACGCTTGGTGTTTGGCAACTAAAAGACGCGCCTTATCACCTTGCGTAATGCTCGGAGGGCTGGAGAGTTGCTTCCATTGTCGGTTACGGCGATAACGGCGAGATAAAAATTGTTGTTTTTCAACCTTATCTTTAAAAATGTAAAAAATGCCAGGCGCGATTGCGATGGCACTTTCATCTAAACTGCGCTCGATAAAAGATTTTATTTCAGCTTGCTGATAGTACTTTTGGAAGGTGTTACGGCTGGTGATGACGCCATCTTTGTAGGGCGTAAATTGAGCAATAAACTCATCATTGGCAAGCATCACGCTGACAACTAGCAGTTTTTCTGTTAATTCCCAGGCACCGAGTAAAGCCTCTAAGCGTTCGTGTTTATCTTCAATCACATTGAGTACAAACCCGAGGTTGACTATGGCGGCTGACGTTTTTTCACCTTCAGGAAAATGATTTGGGTCCCAACCGAATGCATCTAAACCATGGCATTGTAGCTCGCGAAGATCATCGCCTCGTCCGCAGCCGTAATCGAATAGTGAGTAATTGCCGTTAAGAAATCCGTGTTTTGCTAATGATTTCATTGGTGACGAAAGTGAATGGCGTACCAATGCGGTTTTATGGCGGTCGATGTCGTGTTGATCAGTTTCGGGCAACATTGAGGCCCTAAATAATCGTCCATCCATTAATACGTAACCATGTTTGGTTATGTGCGCTTCCCAAGAGCTTTTAAATCCAATAAGCCGCGTGTTTTCATATAAACCTGCTGTTTCCCCTTCAACTGTAATCATCTTAAAGGTGTTGTAATGCGGGTTATCCGCTAACACCAAAAGTTCTTTACGGTGCAGGATGGGTGGATTGTCAGAATCACTATAGTCAACCACTCTGTGACTGAGTTTACCCAAGTCAACACTGATACTTGAGTTGAGTGCCGGATAGGCGTCAGTGTAAAAAGTGGGGTAATTGAGCAGTGATAGCGCAAACTGACGCCTTGAAAGTTTGATGATGTTCCAGGCGTTATTATCGATTTTAAGCGCACCTGCAACTGCCAAGGCAAACTGATAGAGCTGGGCGTTTTCAATCGCAAGCGTATCTCGATGTAAGTAAATGGCTTCGGGGAGCTTTTTGCCCACAGATAAGGCTTCGACATCCTGTAAAAATGCAGTTGCTGTTATCATTTTCACCTCATTTTTTGGGGAGTGTTATTAGCGCATCTAGGGTGAGCTTTTTAGGTATACGTCTGTTATTAATTGTATTTAACCAAATGATTTGCGAACTTTTTTCTGGGCCAATACTAATGTGGATGGGTTTGTCATTTCCATAATAATAAAGTCGATCAAAGGGTAAATAGCTCGTGGCCCAAATTGCAACAGCTTGCGATGAGGTGTTGTTTACCCGTAAATCAATTGCTGCACCAAGGCGAGGGCAGATAGGCTTGCCCTTGGTATTAAGCTCATAGGCGGCATGTTGGTCTAACGTGGGTGCTATTCTTGGGGAAGGATTTTTGCGGATTAAACTTCTAAGTTGTTGCCCACAAAATCCAAACGTGAGTTGTACTGGGCCAAAGTGGTTTGTGATAGGGTCGAGTATTTCTTGTGCGAGCTTTTTGTAGGCTTCCCAGCTTTGCGTTTGCATGGGCAGGTTATCACATTTGGTCTTGTGCCAAGTTTCACCACAGTGAAATAAATCACTAAATCGATAGTAACGGCTACAGTATTCGTCAAGTTTTTCATTTAGCGTTTGAAGTGATATCTCACTTTTCAATTGCTGGGTCACGGTGATTAGTCTGTTGTTTTATTCCTTTGCTATCAGAATCAATGTTGCGGATTAATTTTGCAAACATCTTTTCAAACTTAGGTCATTTCTTATGCCATTTATCTTTATTAGAACGGAGATAAAGTTACAATTAATGTCCAAACTTGAAAAATTTAGTTGAATTAATGGAAAAATCAACTAATGTAAATTGTCTTAAAATACAAAGAGTTGTGAAGTCATTCCTGTTCGCTGATTGGGAACCTGCTTGGAGGCGTATCTTATTGTTCTCCATACAGTTTATGATGATGGAATAAAGTAATGCTTAAGGTAATGCCAAATGTAATGCTAATATTTTAAATTATATATTTATATATTTTTATCAACATATTACGTTGCTAAGTAGACTCCCTCTCTCACCGCCAAATTCTTAAACAAAAACAGCGACTTACGAGTCGCTGTTTCTGTTTTGGGAACTATTTGGGATCCAAATGTGGATTTTAATATAGTTGTTTAGCCTAAAATCTCCCTTCCAATCATTTTTTCCGGTTTTACCTTAGTGATATTCTTTCACTCATTCAGCACTTATCTACCCATCTTAGGCATACATGCAGTTGGTATGTTATCAAGTGTAGGTGTGTAAAAAATCATCTATGTTAGTTCGACAATTTCTAGAATTATTTGATGGGGTGAAAACAACTGAAATGTTGCTTAGCTAATGTGAAGGGAAGAACAGTTGAAATGTTGAAACCAGCATTGTTCCGGTGATTTTTTAGAACCTTAATAATGCTGGATATTGGCATGCTTATTTTATCTAATGTAAGCAGCTCTATAGTTACCCTTGAGCGGTTGTGAACCGTTCAAAAATAGAATTTATCTTTTGGGATGCGCTATCTCGTTCTACTTTGTTTGGAGATTTATTCCATTTAAGATAGTGTTTCTCTGCTGTTAAGACGCTTGCATGGCCGAGTTGTTTTGAAATGTACGTTTGATTAGCACCTTCATTACATGCTAAGGATGTAAAAGTGTGTCGGCAATGGTTTGGTTTTGTCTTGCTGACGTTGATAACCTTCAGAAAATGATAAAAATCCTTTCTAAATTTCTGTTCGTTTTGATAGCTTGTTTGTGTATCCATGCATAGCAAGACGAATCGGACATTTTCTTGTTTGATTTGTTTATAATCCGCACTGTAGTGGCACACTAATTTTGGCCACCTAAATAGAGGTGATATTATTACCTCGTAGATGACTTTAGGTGAACACATGAGATCGACAACCAGAAAAACATTTAGTGCTGAATTCAAACTTGAAGCAGCCCAATTAGTCCTCGATAAAAACCATAGCATCATCGAAGCTGCAAAGGCGATGAACGTAGGTAAGTCCACTATGGATAAATGGGTGAGACAGTTAAAACTAGAACGCCAGAGTGGCACACCAAAAGCATCTCCGATTACCCCTGAACAAATTGAAATCCGTGAGCTGAAGAAGCAAATAGCTCGTCTTGAGGAGCACAATCTTATCCTAAAAAAGGCTACCGCTCTCTTGATGTCAGACTCGATGAACAATTTACGCTAATCAGCGCACTCAAGCAGAGCCACTCTATTCTCACAATTTGTAATGCATTCAAAGTGCATCGAAGTAGCTATAAGTATTGGCTAAAAAGAAAAGAATATATTGATGCAGACTTTACTATTTTATGCAGTGAAGTGAAGGCTGCACATCGTATTAGTCATGGCTCTGCCGGTGCGCGAACGATAGCGCAATTAGTGACTAACAAAGGGATTGGTCTCAGTCGTTATCGAGCCCGTAATCTAATGAAAAAGCTTGGGTTATTAAGCTGTCAGCAGCCTAAGCATTCTTATAGAAAAGCGACACGAGAGCATGTTGCAATCCCCAATACGCTTAATCGACAGTTTGCAGTAACTCAACCAGATCAAGTGTGGTGTGGCGACGTGACGTATGTTTGGGTCGGTAATCGTTGGGCCTATCTAGCCGTTGTTTTAGACTTATTTTCCCGCAAACCTGTTGGATGGGCTTTGTCATTATCACCAGATAGTGAGCTGACCTGTAAAGCTTTGAAAATGGCATTTGAGTGAAGGGGTAAGCCTGAGAATGTGATATATCACAGCGATCAAGGTTCGCATTACACAAGCTTGAAATTCAGACAATTAATATGGCGTCTTCAGATTGAGCAAAGTATGAGTCGTCGCGGGAATTGTTGGGATAACGCACCAATGGAGCGTTTCTTTAGAAGTTTGAAATCTGAGTGGATACCCGCCAGTGGTTATGGGAATTTTACAGAAGCAGATAAAGAGATCACAAATTACATCACTGGATATTACAGTGAGACCAGACCCCATCAATATAATGGTGGGTTAACGCCAAATGAGTCAGAACGTTTATATTGGAATGACTCTAAAACCGTGGCCAATTTTACTTGACCACTACAGTATCTTTAAATTGTGCTAGCGGGTTCAGCCTCGAAGGCTTGATGAAGTAAGCGGATAAACGGCTTTGCTTCTGCTATCGTAACTGTGCCAATAGCGCTGATTGATATCCCTGGGGACCATGAATTCATTACGGCTGCACCTGATAGCTCGCTAAGACGTTTGAGTGTGATTGCTTCGTGGCGTTGTGGAATGTTTAGATGTTCTAACTGTCGTTGAACTATGCTCATCATGGTGCCATTCAATATTTTAGCCTTTGGCCAGATAACTGTTTCGCCATCCCAAAAGACAAGATTCCATATCGTGGCCTCGCTTAAGTGTCCAAGATTATCAACGAAGGCTGCGTCGTCGAAGCCCTTGCGAATAGCTTGGTGTAGAAAGTAAGTTTTACCGACTTCACCAACATGTTTTATTGTCGGTAGTGGTCTCTCATGGTTTATAGCTGCGAGCCTTAACGGGCCATTGGGTCCATTAAAAGGGGCTCCCGTGCGGACGAGAACGGCTGGCTCTACATTCATGCTATCTGCTGTAAATTCACCATGACGTGAGAAGATGGTAACCGTTAATGATAAGTCTTCATGCCCCTCGCCAATTGTTTTTTTGATATAGGACTGCACTAGTTCATCCGGCAAAGCCATCCCAAAAAATTCCACAGATGCCCTATGTAACCGCCTTAGGTGAAGATCTAACCCTTTTATTTTGCCATTTCGTATCTGCATTGCAGTGAAGTGTGCAAATCCCGCGAATGCTAGCGGGGTAAGCTCAGAAAGGTTTACCGGATGCCCATTTAATTGGGCCTGATATGTGCTGATTTCAGTAGACATGTTATTGACTCCTAGTTGAGTTCACATTAAAGAGTCACTATCCTAATCCCTGACAGTACTGTAAGAGTCAAGAGGGTAAAATGAGAATAGGTGAGCTGTCTAAGCAAACTGGCGTGAGTATTCGAATGCTACGTTATTATGAAACGGAAGGGCTACTGAAGCCTATGCGTGTCACAAGTGGTTATCGTGATTACTCAGAGAAAGAGTTACAGACTGTCGAGCGGATAAAGTTGCTTGGCTTGGCAGGTATGACTCTTGCTACCATTAAACTATTTTTACCTTGTGTGAGAGGTGATGGCCCAGTTTTTGAACCGTGTGATGAGTTACGTAATGTCTTACACGAGCAGATTGACCTTTTAGACGCAAAAACAGTTAGACTAGCTCAAAGTCGGAAGATTTTAGCGAGTTTTCTATACGAGATAGAGCAGAACTGAGCGTGTCTTGAATGTTGGTCTGGGGTATAACAACAGTAATAAAGGGTAATTATTCTCATTTGTAGTATGTTTCTGTCTTTAGGCTTGTTTAGTGCAATGAAGGCATGACTTTGTTGAAGCACGTGACTGAATTTTCTTATGTTATTTTTGCTGCTCGTGAAACAGATGAGGATGTTTCAACGACAAGCAAGAAACATATCTTGAAAGCACTTCCCTATAAAGCAGTCGTTGCAGTGTCGTGGCCAACATGCGTTAGCCACGGTTTTCGGCTCCTGAAATGAGTTTAAAGATAAGGTCTGTTTTCCAGAGTTAAGGTGTTGTTAAAGAGTGACATTGCAGATGTTTATAATTTTAAGCCCTTGTTTGAATGAGTATTTGGTCTCAGCATTTTCTCTGCGATAATTAATAAACGCCTGCGTGTTACAAATCTTTGTAGCTGTCCGAGTAGCCAGTTATTGCAGCCGGAGATGATGTAATTGCGATTTTTATCTAGGGCATTGAGGGCAATAATGACCACTGCATTAGCCGACATTCTTTTACCAACCGATGCCTCTTTAGCATTCACCACGTCGAAAAATGCCGTTTCCGTTGAGCCGGGACACAGTGCCAATACACGTACTCCACGCTGTCTATTTTCTGCCCATAGTGCTTCGGAGAAGGCGAGGAGAAAGGCTTTAGTCGCACCATATATTGCCATATATGGATCCGGTTGCATCCCAGCGGTTGACGCTACATTTATCACTGCGCCGTTACCGCGCTTCAGCATCGCAGGGAGTAGCGCATGCGTCAGCTCTATCGGCACTAGACAGTTTATGTAAACCTCTTCTTTTTGTCGTATGAGTGGAATCTCATCGAAGACACCATAGGTGGCAAACCCAGCATTGTTAATTAATAAATCAGGTGAAAGTGTCGCTTCCTTAAGCTTTGCAACAATCTTTTTGCAAGCGTCAGGTTCTCCTAAATCCTGAATGATGATCATTGTAGTAATACGGTGTTTTTTTGTTAGCCTGTCAGCTAATGCTTCAAGTTTGGCCTGCGAGCGTGCGACTAAAATAAGTGATACGCCGCGAGCAGCAAGGTGCTCGGCAAAGGTTAGTCCTATTCCTGATGAAGCTCCCGTGATCAGCGCTATTTTTCCTGTATAGTCAAAAGGTTTCATGCATGTTTATCCTCTTTGGTATTATGCTTACAACAGGATAAACTGAGGACTTAGGTCCACGGTCAAGAGGTTTTTGACGCTACTTTTGAGAGGTTGAGATGCAAATTGGTGAATTATGTGTAAAAGCCGGATTACCTAAGGACACTGTGCGTTACTACGAACGTCAAGGTTTGCTTGATAAGATCCCGCAGCCTAATGTTAGCAATAACTATAAAGTTTATTCTGCTGTAGATTTACAGCGATTGAAGATGATCAAGCATGCTAAAATGCTTGGGTTTACGCTGAGTGAAATCGCAGATGTATTAACTGTGTGGATCGAGGATGAATTCAGTGTTGCTCAAAAGCGCGCATGTCTTGAGCGAAAATTAATACAAATTGAAGAAAAAGAGTTGGCGTTGAAGGAGCTGCGGGCTGGCATTAACAATGCACTCTTTAAAGTTGGTCTCCCGTGTGACGATGCTTTCTAAATGTTTGGAATATTACTCGTTGTTCTGCTACACGTGTGGATTAATGAATATTTTTGGCGATGCAGTATGCGTAGCAAAATCGCACCAGACAAAACCTAAATCAGCAATAACTGCGAAAAAATGTGGCTTCACAGTCTTCGAATCTAGGGGCAATGGCCATAAGTCCCTACACAAAATCAATCAACACCGCAGGGGCAAGGATAAATACATTAACTATTATCTATCATTTTTAATGACTGATTTTATTTGAAATATAATTTTAATGAAAACTAACTGATTAATATAAGTGTGTAAAAATATAAATAATGAGATTATGTCTGCATTTAGATTGTTTACTACTAAATGACTCATAAACGAGTGGTTGCTTTTTATAATGCTTACTAAATAGTAGCGATTCCTGATTCCTGATTCCTGATTCCTGATTTTGGATAAATGGATAAATGGATAAATGGATAAATGGATAAATGGATAAATGGATAAATGGATAAATGGATAAATGGATAAATGATTGAGTGCTCTGATACTTTTTTGCAAAGGTTTATCTACCAACTACACTAAAGTCCCACCAGTAAAAATTATTGACCACAGCCATTAAGAGTTTTATAGCTGTTAAGAACGATACGTCCTGACATAAAGTCAGCTCTCATTTCTTCAGTGGCATCAGCCCTAAGATTTGTGAAATGAAACAGACTTGCCAGTGAGCTAAAAACAAATCTTATCGCTATTTAAACTTTCTTTTTTAGACATTAAATCTTGCACCAAGATTACTATTTTTGTATAACTACCAGAACTGGTTAACTCCTTATTTCTTAAAGGTTAAACGGGTTTTAATACTGTTAAGGGATTTGTTCGTCGATGGTTTTAAAGACTTTTTTATGATCTTGAGTATTAGAGTCTAAGGAAATATATGGAATTTAGTCATGGTAAAGTGATCAATATTTTAGTGGTCGATGATCATTCGTTGATTTTCGACGGATTACTGGGTTGTTTAGCGCCTTATCCAGAGCTTAATCTAATTGGATCGGTTGAAGATGGGCTCGCGGTATACGAGAAATGCCTCAAACTCAGACCAGATCTGGTTTTTATGGATCTGAAATTACCGGGAATGGGTGGATTTGACGTGATTCGTCAGCTCAGACAACGTTGGCCAGAGATGATGATTATCATGTTAACGGCGACGGTTGAGGAAAAAAGTGCGCGGGAAGCGCTCGATGTCGGCGCCAATGGTTATGTGTTAAAAAATAGCCCTAAGAGCACACTGTTAGCGGCAATCAAATGTGTATGTAAGGGTAAAAACTTTATCGATCCTAGCTTAGATGAGAGACAAATTGCCGCTTTGAGTGGGGTAGTCGATGGGGATATGCCTTTGCTGACCCCCCGCGAGCAACAAGTGCTAAAACTCATCTGTGAGGGGCGCCGCAACCGTGATATTGCCGAAGATTTAGTGATTGGTTTAAAAACGGTTGAGACTCACAGGATGAATTTAATGCGCAAACTTAATGCGCATAACGTCGCCGAGTTAATGCATTGGGTACAAAGGCTTGGATTATGAAGACGGACGTGGCGCAAGCACAGTTTGGACTGTGCTTGCGCTTTCAGTCTAAGATCAACTTTCAGCATCTAATGTGTGAATTAACTTATCGAGTGCGCTAAATTCCGCTAGGCTCAAATATTCTTCAGCTTCGAGTGCAACCTCTAAGTCAGCCGCTTCATTTGCGATATCTTTTTTACCTGCTAAGCCAGCGCTGCCTTTGATGGTATGCAATACATCACTCAATGCCTTCCAAGCCTGTTTCCCTATATGTAACTTGGCCTGATGTGCCATATCGGCCAGATGCACGGAGAGTCTATGATTCAGATCCGTTTGTGAAAAATCAATCATAGGCGCATCGATTTCATTGTTTATCACGAGTGGCATATCACGATCCAACTGCATATCGGCCGCGGCTTCGAGTGCATGGTTAAGCTGCTTCAATGACACTGGTTTGGTTATATAACTATTCATTCCCGCGGCTTCTATTGTGTCATGCTCTTTAGGATTAGCATTGGCAGTGAGTGCAAAAATAGGGCAATCACCATCTAGGATATCTTCACTATGGCGCCACTGTTGCGTTGTTTGGTAGCCGTCGAGTCCTGGCATGCGAATATCCATCAGCACGAGATCAAAGATATGTCGAGCCCCTTTTTCTAACGCTGCTTCGCCACTGTTAACCGCAATGACCTGTTGCCCTAATTCAAGCAACATTTTACCTATGATATCGCGGTTAGTTTCGACATCGTCGACTAAGAGGATTTTTAACTGCCAAGGAAGAAGTGTTGGGGTATGTTGACGTTGCTGATGCGGCAGGTTGTGCCTAATTTCAAAGAGCCTCTGCCATAAACGAGCCGGCAAGTGAGCCAGTTCAGGAGACGCTAATTCCGGATTATCACCTTCAATGGGCAAAGCTCCCCAGAGTGTGAGCTGTGGATGTAAGGCCAAAGGGGCGACAATCTGTGTATTGGGCAAACACAGTGGCGCAGTTGGATCAATTAAGGGTAAATCGAGAATAAAAGTACTGCCTTCGCCTAAAGTGCTAAACATTGTGAGTTGACCTTGCATCTTGCAGGCGAGTTTCGCTGAGATTGGCAAACCAAGCCCGGTGCCCGATTTATGATGGCAAGTTTGTGCAAAAGGTTCAAAGATACGCTGCTGATCTTGAATGGCAACACCCACCCCCGTGTCCTCCACACTAAAATACAGATGCTGCTTAACCACTTCAATACGTAATAAAATCTGGCCAGCCTCAGTAAATTTAGCCGAATTACCAAGCAAGTTAACCAGAATTTGCCTGACACGCAGAGGATCCAGTAACGCTTTCTCGGCTACATTAGCATTGACTAAGCATTTTAGGGTGATGGGTTTATTCACGACCCGAGATTGGATGGTGATCATAGCATCATCAGCCAACTTCAAAATGGGGTAAGACTGTAAGTTTAATTCAATCTGATCGGCCTCTATACGGGAAAAATCTAATAAGTTATTGATAATAGCCAGTAAAGAATTGGCACAATTATATGCAGTATCACGCAAATCCATTTGCTTAGGTGTTAGTTGGGTATTTCGCAGCAATTCGAGCGCTCCAGTAATACCATTTAGTGGAGTGCGAATTTCGTGGCTGATATTTGTGAGGTGTTCGGTTTTACGTTCATTGGCCTTTTCGGCTTCTTGCTTTGCCAAGGCTAATTCATGGGTACGCAGGGTGACCTTTTGTTCTAACTCATCATAGTTCTCTTTGACTGTATCGAGTAGATGATTATAGGCTTTCGCAATTTGCCCTAGCTCATCATTACGATTCTGCGGCAGTCGGCGCTCGAAGGTCGGCTGGCTGGCACTGTTGATGATATTAACGAAGTGGCCTATAGGCCTGGCAAGGTTAATACGTAATACATTCAGTAGGATAATTGCCATAAAAACTAAAGATAACAGAGACCATGGCAGCTCTTTAAAGAAAGGCATCAACGCCATATCTTTAAGGTAGACACCAGAAATTAACGTGATCTGTTGCCAGCCTGGACCTTGAATATGCTCTTTTATGACATAGTAATCGCCCAGTGCGTGTGCGGTACTCTTAGCGTTTGGCTCAGCACGACTAAATTCGTCTTTCAGTTTAACGAGTATTGACGGGGTTAAGGTTAAGGTCGACTTAGAGAATAGCTCCCCTTGAGGTGTCATGAAAAAGCTAATGTCCCCAGGTCCTAAGGCATTATTCAGTGACATGGCCGACGCTAAATTGATACTAAAACCGACTTGGGGTGATAGGGGATCCTGCGGATCACTCGAGTAACTGAAACTTAAGTGGTAGTCCTCAGAATTCGTGTCCTTGATCGGTGTTCCCCAACGATAACCCGTTGTCGACGTTTGTACTGAGAGCTGTTTTATCTCGCGCAAACGAATTTTAAAATATTCATCATTAGCATCAGACGCCGCATAAATAGTAATACCTTCATTAGGCTTCAAGATGAAAGTATCTAAGTATCTGTGCTGTCCCGCATTACCAAATGTCTGCGCCACCCACATGGCCAAAGTATCGTCATGACTTTTCGCTTGAAATGGAAAATAATGAGAAACAATTTCTTGGGCATTCACTTTGTCCATCGAAGCGAACTGCTTGAGCTGCTTATTGAGCTGGCGCGCATCATAACTGGCATCGGCGAACAGTGTATTACTGACCTCGGCCCGTAGTCCGCTGAGTTCACTAAAGGCGACGAGGGAGCGTTCGAGTGTATGCTTGAAAGTGTTGTTATAGGATTGATATTCAATCATCAGCCACAGGGCAACGAGCACAGACATAAAGGAGACTGTGAGTTTAGTGACCAAGGAAAACTTCCATCGGATCTTCATCTATGTTCTCTGTTCATCTTATTTCGGCCTTAGTCAGTTAAAAATACGCTACTTATCTTGTTCTTGCATGAACTTCGAAATCCACTCGAACCATTTTCTCATCTTAACCACATTTACAGCCAGTGCTATCAGGTGAATGACTGAGGCTTGGCTGTTTTATCGACACACCTTAGGTAGTTAAGGTGTTCACCTGATGGGCGCTAGGCTTGGATGCTTACATACTGATCCTATGCAAGTAAAACCGGGTGTACAAATGCTAACGAGATTGATTGAAAGTGGCTTCTTGGCCAGCCAAAGCGTCGAAGGAAACACGACTTGGACCTTAGCCGAAAGACGAGCTCTCGTTATCGACACGAACACCTCAGTATCCATTGCCATAGTGCTAGCGATTTCGACCGAAATCAGTGCGGATTGGCTAACACAAGCAACGCTCGCACTAGCCGCCAGTGATCACGCCTTAGATTGTGGCCTTCAGCTAAGAGGAGACCTCTGGTTGTTATGGCGTTATTACGATGAAATTCAAGATGATGAAGCTTTGTCTCAAGGGATTGTCATGCAACTTGCAATAGCGAGGTTTCTCGAAAAGAGCCTGCTTAAACCTGTTGATAGCAATCGAGCCTCGCTCATCGGGAGGACAGTATGAAAAAACTACTCAGTTTACTGTTACTGTGTCAGATGGGCCTAGCTCAGGCTGCACCACTGACAAACATTAAATGGCAAGGTGAGCCCTTTGTCATGATCAGTCGAGGTACAGCGCTAACCTCAGTCATTCAGGACTTTGCCAGTAATTATGGCGTACCAGTCATTGTTAGTAATAAGGTCAACGACAACTATATTGGCCAAATACAACAGCAAGACCCTCAATCCGTTATCCAAGATCTCACCCGTCGCTTTGGTTTAGTCTGGTACTACAACAACGATGTCTTATATGTTTACAAAGCCAGTGAAATTAATAGTGAAGTGCTACCGCTAACCAGCTTATCCGCGGCTAAGGTCGATCACTACCTGCGCAGTGCAGGAGTACTCGATAAGGGGGTCTGTAGCATTAAATCTATGGCAGGGATCAGTGGCTTACAAGTCACAGGTGTACCCGAATGCATTAACAGCGTCACCAAACTCACGGCACAACTCGATGCCAATGCTAAACAAACCACAGAAAACCAAGAAACGGTTAAAGTCTATCCACTGAAATACGCATCTGCAACCGACTCGGTTTATCAATATCGTAGCCAACCTGTGAGTATTCCAGGATTAGTTACAGTGCTAAAAGAAATGGATCAAGGTACACAAGTCGCCAATGCCGTGGCGGGTTCTGTGAGTAATATAAGCGGTCCAGTCTTTGCCGCCGATCCTCGCCAAAACGCCATCATAGTCCGTGGCAGTGCCCGTGATATGGCCACTTATGGCTCTTTGATAAGACAACTCGACACTAAGCCCACCATGATTGAAGTGTCTGTATCGATATTCGATGTGGACGCCTCTGACTTTAAACAGCTTGGCATAGATTGGTCGGCGTCAGCCAAATTAGGCGGTGGTTCAGTCAGCTTCAACAGTGGTGATAGCAGTGACAATTTTTCCACCGTCATAGGTAACACTGGCAACTTCATGCTGCGCCTCAATGCACTAGAGAAGAACTCTAAGGCCAAAGTACTCTCACGTCCCTCAGTAGTGACGTTAAACAATGTGCAAGCTGTACTCGATAAAAATGTGACATTTTACACTAAGTTAGAAGGAGATAAAGTCGCTAAATTAGAATCAGTGACCACAGGTTCTCTATTACGAGTCACACCAAGATTAATTGATGAAGTGGGTCATCAGGCTGTGATGCTGGATCTCAATATTCAGGATGGTCAACAGAGCCAAGCAGTGAGCCGCAGTGAACCATTACCACAAGTACAAAACTCCGAGATCTCGACCCAGGCGACGCTGAAATCGGGAGAGAGTCTGTTACTTGGCGGCTTCGTACAAGATAGAGATGAAACGACCCAGAATAAGATCCCACTACTGGGCGATCTACCACTGCTGGGCGGTTTGTTTAGAAGCACAGATCACCACACTCAAAGCGTGATGCGTCTGTTCCTGATCAAAGCGGAACCCGTTAACCAAGGAGATTAATATGTCTTCAGGATACAAGCTCTTATGGTTAAACGGTCCATTGCAAGGACGAGAGTTATCTTTGCCTCATGGCAGCTTAAGCATAGGACCCGATGGTGATGTGTTAGCCACACTCGAACACGCTGAACAAGTGGATTTATTGATCGATGAAACGGGGGTTCGGCTGCAGTCTTGGGTACCGACTTGGATAGCTGGACAGCCTGTTAGCGAAGCCAACATGTTGCCATTGGGGCAAGCAATTGAACTCGCTGGTGTGGGTATCCTCTTAGGTCACAGCAGCGATGAATTAAAGCAACAGGCAATGCCATCACATTGTCAAACAAAGGCAAAGAAGTCTTGGTGGTTACTGGCGACAGTTTCAATGCTCTCTATGGTGCTATTAACGACAGTGTTATTAGCGCCTGCGAAGATGCCTATCGCTGAGTTGACACAAGCACAATGGTTATCGCAGCAGTTGCAGACCGATGGTTTAAACGGAGTTCAAGCTCATTGGTCAAAGGATGGCGTGGTGACGCTGAGCGGCTTTTGCCAAGATTCACAACGTATGGCGCGGTTTCTTGGTGACATCAAAGGACAAGGTATTTTATTTATAGAGCAGACCACTTGCGGCGATCAGTTGATACGTAATGTCAAAGATGTCTTAGTCCAAAATGGGTTTGCCAATGCCCTTGTAACCCTAGCTAGTGAGCCTGGTAATGTCATCATTTCGGGCGCGATTCAATCAGGGGAGCCCTGGGATAAAGCAGTGTCTAGCTTGAATAACTTGCCCGGACTCGTTAATTGGCAAGTTAGCAATCAGGTTGACAGTCAACTCAAACCGCTCATCTGCGCGTTGCGAAACAAAAATTTACTCGTCGGTCTCATGATAGAAAGGATCAATGATGCCATTGTCATGACGGGTAAAGTCAGTGAACAACAACAGCAACAGATCATGGCTGTCGCGCAAGGATTAGAACCAACGCATGCCAGTGGATTGAAATTAGTATTTCAAAATATTCCAGTACGAGACGAACTTAATCATTTATTAAATGCTTCTGTGGTGACCTATGGTGGTAATGCACAGTCTCCATTCATAGAGTTATCGAGTGGTGTTCGGTTATCAACAGGTAGCAAATTAGCTAATGGTTATGTCGTGGAGTATATGAACATTCATGGATTAGATCTCAGTAGAGCCGGTGAGTTAATTCATGTACCACTTATTTTTTAGGAGGCATTATGTCAAGAATTACACAGCTTGAGGATGATATCAAATTACATAATTATAAACAGGAGGCTTACCGTAATAGACTAGCTAAAATGCGCAGTAATATCTTATCCGGTAATAGTGGGACAATTCCATTGTTAGATGAAGCTATCGATGCGGCTGAAATAGTGATAAACACACTTTTTTCACGCTATAAGAAATAGGTTTAAATTTCAAGTAAGTGGTTCGACCAGTTTTGTTTTATTCTCATTGTTTTTAGGTATCTTCAATTCGCAATAGTATTAATATATAAGTCAAGGAGTTAGTTATGGATATGTTCAACGATATAAAGTCAGTTATGCAAGATCTTCAGCAACGTAAAGCAGCACTTGGAGAACATCTTAAAGAATTTCAATCGCTACAAGAAGAAGTAAACCTACTCGTAGAACGTTCCGATAGAGATCCTGAAGCATTAGCTAAGTTGATTAAGTTAAAGAATGCGTTTCCAGGAGGGTTTGAATTACAGCAAGACACTGTAATGAATAAAGTCAGTGAATTGGAAAGTAATTTTAAAAGTCTCGAAACACAATTTAATTTATTAGGAAAAATTGAGTCGGGTGACGTTGATAATGATATCAATTCGACTTCTAAAGATGGAGTGGGTAATAAAGTTAAAGTTAAAAAAGTTAGGAGTTATATGTAATCACAATATGGAAAGTCATATTTAATTTAAATAATCAATGAGGTGTTATTATGGATATTTCAAATGTAGGCAATCAAGGCACTAGCATTATTAACTCTCAACAACCTGAAAGCGTTAAAAATCAAATCGCTTCACGCGGTGATTCTGTGCTCTCAGGGGGAATTGCAGTTTTATATATGTTTATGAATTTGCTCTCTGAATTAGCCGATGCAAAATACAGTCAAATGCAGCAAAAAGCCGATGTTTCTCGTCAAGCGCAGGATATGGCAAACCAGGTGGATGAGGTCATTGCAAACGTCTCTAAAGATGGTGATAAAGCCGTAGGTAAACTTCCAGATGATGTCGTGAAATACATGCACGACAATGGTTTCACTATAGATGGTATGACCATTGATAAGTACCTTGCCAAGAATGACCCTGACGGCAAAGGGTTAGATAAAGGTAAGTTACAAGCGGTGAAAGCAGCGTTGGAATCCGTATCGAACCGTGCCTCTGACTTTGTTTCACAATCCCAGCTACAGCTGCAAAAAATTATGCAGACTTACAACGTTACCGTCAGCTTGTTAAACAGTATGCAAACCATGTTGGCAGAAATGAACAAGTCGATTGCGCAAAACATTCGTTAATTTAACGCGTTATCGTTTCTTGTTGGAGGTCATCATTGTGGAAATTATAAATGTAGCAACTCAAGGTACCAGCATTACCAACATTCAAGCGTCGGATGAGGTGAAAGCTCTGATAGCGTCTCGCGGAGATTCAGTGCTCTCTGGTGGTATAGCCGTACTGTATATGTTTATGAATTTGCTGTCAGAACTAGCCGATGCCAAATATGGCCAAATGCAGCAAAAGGCTGATGTGTCGCGCCAAGCCCAAGAGATGGCGAATCGGGTCGATGAGGCGATAGCCCAAGTCGCGAAGCAAGGTGATAAATCCACGGCAAATCTGCCAGCCGATGTCGTTAAGTATATGAGTGACAATGGCTTTGAAGTTGATGGAATGAGCATCTGCGCTTATCTCGACCACAATGATCCCTCCGCTGTTTATATGAAAGAGTTACTCGACAAAATTGCCGCTGCTGGACCAGCAGGAATGCAATCGGCGAGTTGGCAAGATGTGGTTAGTTATATGGATGAACACGGGATCAAGGTCGATGGTCAGCGTTGTTGTGATTTTATCTGGGGTCTTCCCGAAGTTGGACGGCAATCGTGGCAAAACATCAGTAAGGCGCATATGCAACAGATTGCCGATGCCCTTGGCGCTGCAGGAGGACTAGATAAAGGCAAGTTGCAAGCGGTGAAATCTGCTTTGGAATCGGTCTCAAATCGCGCCTCTGACTTTGTTTCCCTGTCACAACAGCAACTGCAAAAAATGATGCAGACCTATAACGTGACCGTCAGTTTACTCAATAGCATGCAGACCATGTTGGCCGAGATGAATAAATCTATCGCCCAAAATGTCCGCTAAGGAGTCAGTAATGAAACAGCAAGAATTTGAAGTACTTGAACATTTTCTGCAACGGGGCGGCTCACTGCGTATGTTGGCTGATGTCGAGCAAAGTGACTTGAATTTGCTGTACCAATACGCGTTGCAGTTAATGGCCTGCCGAGATCAACAAGGGGCGAAGCGGATCTTTTACCTCTTGATGCGCATAGATCAATGGAATTACGACTACTGCTTTTCTCTAGGGATATGCTGCCAGCAGTTACACGAACATGAAGAGGCCATTTTCTGTTTGGGCCGGGCAGGGATGATCAAAGTCGATAATCCTTTACCCGCTTACCATGCTGGTTTGAGCTACTTGGCTTTGGGCAACCACGACTATGCCAAGAGAAGCTTTAACGCCAGTCTACGTTGGTGTGAAGGCCACCCAGAGAGCACTGGGATCGCCGCCAGTGCACAGCGCGGACTGGCCACACTCGCGAAGGAGAATTCCCATGTCAATTAACAGTGTATTGGAAAGAAGTCCTGAGAATGTGTCGGCCAATTATGTTACCGCTCAGGCGCATGCTGTTAGCAAAGCAAGTTTGCCCGACTGGTCCATGCCTGTGCAGCTCACTCAAACTGAGCATACAGATCAGCATCAAGGTCCAGTCACAATGAAAGATGCGCAAAGGGCATTGCAGCGTATTTTAACGCCCTTTTTTACCCCAGACCCTAAAACGGGCGCTGTTGGTGGATTGGGATCATTAAATTCATTAGAAAAAGCGTCCATGGATTCCATGGTCATGATGGCTGCGAATCTCAGCATTTCGACCTTCGCAGACACAGCAAGCTCGGCCATGAAAGCCAGCAAGATAATGACAGATACCCAAGAGTTCCTGCGCGATAAAAAAGTGAAGGAGTATCAAGAGCAACTGGCGAAAGCCATCGAGCAAGCTGACAAGGCCCACAAGGGGGGGATTTTCGGTGCCATCTTCGATTGGATTGTCGGTGCAGTCGAAGCTATTTACGGTGCCATCAAGTTGGTCGAGGGAGCCTTACGCTGCGCGGTAGGCGATGTAGCGGGGGGCGCATTAGAAATCGCCGGTGGTGCAGCCTATCTCGCCGCAGGGGTCGCAGGCATGGTTAAAGCCGCGGCTGAAACCGCCATCTTATGCGGGGCTGACAAAGAGAAATGCCAGAGCGTAATTGATGTGGCGGGCAAAGTGCAACTAAGTTGCGAAATAGTGGGCATGGCACTGGATATCTTCCAAGCGGGGCGGGCAATTTCAGCGACACGTTCTATTGCTAAAGGCACAGAAACAGCGATGAAAGAAGCGGCTCCTAAACTCGTTGATGGTATTACTAAAGGTTCTTCCGAGGCGGTCACTAATGTCGCGAAAGAAGTGGGTAAGCAAGTTGCCGAACAAGTTACTGATCAAGTAATGGCTAACTTAGGAAAAGGCTTAAAAGAAGCGGCTGAACAGGGGGGGCGTAAACTTGCCAGCGGTCTGATGGATGCCTTCAGTAAAGAGGCGATTGAGCAACTCGTGACTCGCTCTGTGGAAGAAGTTGGCAAACAAGCCATTAAGAAAGGCGTGCTTGTCACCGCCGAGGAAATCACTAAGCAAGTGGTGAAAGAGGTGAGCCATGAAGTGATTAAAACGGCAATCAAAGCATGTACTTTTACAACCCTAGATGTGATCCGTGCGACCGCAGGTGCAGGAAAAGCCATTACCGATGGCAGCATAGCCGTTGAGAAAGCCAAACTGCAAAAGCAAATTGAAGAACTGATTTTAAAACAGAATTTCTTAGAGTTTTGCTACGAGTGGTACGACAAAGCTAAAGAACAGCAAATGAAAACGGTAAAAGATCTGATTGAAAAACAAGGCGACAGCTTAGACGGTGCCAGTAAGGCCATCAGTCAGAGTGGCGCACTACAAGCCCGTATCGCAGGTTCAACAGTATAAGTGAGGTTTACCATGACAGACATCAATATTATTTCGGGCCAAGGCCACACTCCTGCGCCCGTTAACACAGATAAGACAGATCAACTGAATGACAACTGTGCCAGTGACGGTATGGATGCTATCTCGCAAATTAATGATCTTATGCTGAAATTGGCCGAGATGTTTAAAAAATTACGCAACGTATTACAGGACTACAACGTTAAGCAGCAACAACTTGGTTGGGACGTACAAATTGCCGCAATGGATGACAAACGTTCCGCTATTGATAAGGCCTGCGAAGCGAGCATCTGGACGGGGGTACTAGAGATCGCCGGAGGCGTCATAGGCATGGCTGGGGTTGGGTTGTCGGGTAAGTTTGGCGATGCAGCGACTCACATGAGTGGGGCGTTTAGTAAAGGGATTGAAGGCACAGGTAAAGTAGTCGGTGCCAATATGAGCAAAGAGGCTGAGCTAGAACGCACTATAGGTGATTTTAAGGCGAGTAACGCTCAGAGCTATATCAAGGGTGTTAATGATCTGAATGATAAAGCAAAACAAATTTCAGAGCAGATGCGCTCCTTGATCAAAGATCTCGTCGAATTGCACGGTCGCATTAGCGCGGCAGTACATAACTAGCAGTGCTTCTATTTCACATCATTAAGTGTTAGGCCGCGCAGGTCTAACACTCAGGAGTTTAATATGGACAGTGTAAGTCAATATCTTGCCCGTAAAGGGGTGACTGTCAGTCCTGCCTATTTTGAAAACAGTCAGTTTGAGTGGGGTAAATGTTGGGATACGGCGCATTGGTCAATGGTGTTTCGCGTTGATGACAACACTCTCACCATTTGTGACTTTTGCAGTAAAGGCAATACCTCGGGGGTCGGCAGTGCGGTTTTGCAGCTAGTGGAACAATTACGTCATTTAAGGCGAAGTCTGCCGGATATTCAACAGATCCGCGGCATGGTAATCCATGATGCTGGCAGACCTGCACAACGTCTCGCCCGTCAGGCGCTGAGAGAAGTATTGCTCAAACAAGGCGCCAAGGAAGTTAATCAGAATGGCGAGACTTGGTTGGTTTACTAGGTCAAATAAACGCTGTTCATGAGCGTGGTCACTTAAGAGGCAAAAAATATGACTGTCGAAGTTGCATTGGGTAGGCAACATACCTATCACTTTAACGAGAGCCGCTTAGAGCGGGTTCTCACCGCCAACACTTTAGATGAAGCTGGAAAAATGGGCTTACTGGACAAAATACTCGATTGGTTTCGTGGTGGCGTGAAACTCGAAGCGATAAAAGCTTTATATCAGCAAGTAACCGAGCCTGGCGATCTCACTCCTTCCCAAGTGGCAAAAAGATTTTGTGCATTACGTAATCTAGCGGTCGATCAACATCAAGCCAAATTTACATTGGCTCTAGGCGACAATGGTGAGCAATGGCGTATGTTGCTAAGTATTGGTGGCCGAACAATTTATCAAACGGATAACCGCGATATAGACACGCATTTCTATCAAGTTGCCGCAGTAAAAACCACAATAACGGCCAGTGATGACCTACGAAAAATGGCCTCTGCACTCACGCTGGAAAAATACATTGAAGGTAATATTCAATGTATGTCTGACAATCAAGCTGTACAGCAAGCCTTGCGAAATAGCTTGGCAGATCCTCGCTTTAGCAGTGAACTGTTTACTGGAGTCCTCCCCAATGACAGCGAAGCCGCGACCTTTGTCGCTCAATTTGGCGATCTTCAGTGGACGTTTTCCAATCGCGCCGAAACAAATGGTGAGTTTCGAGGTGAATTGCTTAAAAGTGCTTTATATTCAGGTGATTATAAAAACCTCGGTGACTTAGCGGCCAAAGGTTTTATGAGCAGTGAGGACAATTCATTGCGTTATGCCGTCACACCGTCTCGCTACGAATTACTCAATTGCGTAGCGGCTCATGGCATGGAGGACGAAGGGCTCACACGAGTGTTATATCAGGCCAAAATAGGCAATACCAATTTAGGGGCTCTTTATGGTTTACCCGCCCCCAAAGATGCACCGCAGCTAGATAATGTTGATGATTTTATCTTATGCGACGAGGATATTAATCTTGGCGTATCCCAAACGGATGTATATGCCGATGAAGAGACATTCTACCAAGGTATAGGGCAGCATCAAACCACCACTACAGGTGATAACTGCTATAAATTACTTCAGCTGAATATCAATGAAGGCTTGCATTATCTCGCGACTAAAGCTAACCCGCATAAGCTGCAAGGAGGCATGCAGAACGTCTTCGATTACCTTGTTGGACGTAACTCAGGTGCGATTGCACTACGTAATTGTATAACCTGCGCTAAGGCTGTCGATGTCAATATGGGACTCATGTTGGATCGACAAAATGATAGCGTCGTTCCGCTCAAATTTTGGGAAGCGATAGATACGAGAGCTGGTGTTATTAGTCAAGTTACGGCTCAGAGTCAAACGATAGGGATATTGCCTGAACAGTCAGTCTCTTCGTTACTATTGAGCGCCTTGCCCCAAGGACAGCGGGCAATAATTACAGTACCTGTCAGTGGGGAAAAAGACTCCCATGCCATGAACTTGTTTCACTTCGATTCGGGTCAATGTTTTTTGGTCGATGGACAAAATGGCAAAAGTTATGATCTTCAGCACCCTGCAGATCGCACCGCGTTAGATAGCCAATATAACGCTCAGGGCCGAGACCTCGCGCCTATCATGCTCCATACCACAGGAGACTTGCCGAATTTTTAAGCCAATGAATAAGGTATGCAATCGGAGAGTTCACGATTTTCTAAGCTATTCAGACACAGGCATTGCAATCCGATTTGATACGCCTATTGGCTAATATTGACCTGGCTAAAAACGAATTAGCATCATCTTTTTTCATATTAATTAATGGATTTTCGCCTTGTCGAGTGGAACGCCATCAATGCATTCAAATTGAACCACTAAAGGTACCCAAAATGATAAATAATGAAATTGAATTAGATTTTGAAAAGCTTGAAGCTGCCTGCCAGTTAGCTTTAGTGAATCAACAGACCTTAGCTGAACAAGTGGGTTTAACGAGCCAAGATCTCGAGCTAATTTACCAATCTGGCACGAGTAAATATCAGATGGGCTTGCCCGCAGAAGCGATTGTCGATTTTACCTATTTGGTCATGCACCAACCTTGGGATAGACGCTTTCATCTTGGACTGGGGTCTTGCCTACATTGGCTAGGTGAATACCAGCATGCCTTGACCTTCTATGGTTATGCACTCGTGATGGATGCCTGCTCTCCCGACGCGAGTTTCCGTATTGCGCAGTGCTTTCTGAGCTTAAATGATGACGCCGCGGCAATCGAAGCGTTACAGATGGCCATCTCACAGAGCTTCAGTAAGCCAGAGCACCATTTTGTGGGGGAGCAAGCACAGCAATTGCTTAGTGCTCTTAATAATCAATAGATAATAGGATTTGCAATCATCATTTATATTATTGAAAGAGGTTTATTATGAATGAGTTAACACATGTTTCTTTATCATCCCTGACTTTAAGCGGTTTAGATTTAGTCAGTTCGGCCCGCGCCTTGCTTAAAACGCAGTTAGGCAGCTTTGATCCCAAACAAGTGCCCCTGAGCTCTGAAGTCGACGCTAAGGTCACTGATATTCAATCCAAGGCACAACTGACACGGAATGAAGCTAAAGAGGCTGCCAATGAGGCTAAAAAAGTGGGTGTAGATCTGGCCAAGTCCGGTTTTTTTAGTAAGCTCGCTTCGGTGGCTTTTGCCGGTATTGCGCTTGGCGTGTCTATTGCTGCCACAATACTCACGGGGGGGGCAGGGGTTCCCTTATTGATAGCCTCTGGCGTTGCTTTTACCTTAGCGGTCGCCGATGCGGGTTGTGCTTTTGCTGACTGGCGCAGTAAAGCGGCGGGTGGCAATGGACTCGCCATGGGCAGCGATTCCATTGCTAATGCTTTAAATGCTTTATTAGGCAAGATGGGGGTAAATGATGATAGAGCACAGTGGTGGGGCAAAGCTGTTTCTATTAGCTCAAGAGTTGCACTAGTAGTAGGCACTTTATGGAGTGCGGTGGTATCTCCTCCTTCACTTCCTGCGCACATTGCTGGCACAGTCAATATTGTGAATATGGCCCGTAGAAGCGCCGAACCTGTCGTAGAAGGGGTTATCGGTTTAGTGGACAATACCTCGACCAAGGTACTGGATAAGCTAAAAGGCACTTCCCAAAATAAATCACTCGAAGCAGAAGTGTCTAGCGTAAAAGCATACCAACTGCGTCAGTTACAAGCCTCAGCCCTTACACAGCAAGGTAATATGAAACTCAGTGAGGCACAGTTGGCAGTGAAAGACAGCCAAGCAAAAGAAAAAACGGCGCAATTTGATGCCGAAATCCGTATGAAACAAAGTCAGCAACTCAGAGGAACTAATCAAGCATTACAGCAACAACTTGCAGAGAAAGATGGATTGCTACTGCAGAGTCAAAATCAATTTGAGCAACTACAGTCACGCTTCGATAAATCCAACGTTCAACTATCAGGTGTGATGCAGCAACTACACATGCTACAGCAGCAATTAGCCGAATTACAACCTGTGTGCTAGGAGTCATAGCTTTAGCTAAATCAATATATACAGTGACTTAGCCTGAGTCATTACGGACAACCAGCAGGGATGCTGGTTAGCGTATCAACCATTTTCCTTTCAGTCGGTTCTTCAATTCTTATCCCACGAGTGAGTTTCTAATAAGTCGTTGTTGACGCGGCTGCATTTAAGCGAATTCAGATCTCAGGTTAACACCTGATGTCAACCCATCCGCTCGCGTTTCACAATGAATCATAGTTTGCAGAAAGGGTTAATCCATATGAGTGCAATACAAATAATTTTGTTTCGACAGCCAGGGAAAATCCATTGTCAGGGTGAAAACTTAGCGATCGGCAGCAATCAGCTAGTCGTCACCACTGAGGAGGCTACAGCCTCGGCCATGAGTCGTGACAGTTGGTTGAGCATCTTTTGTTATCCAGGGGAGTTACACGCCTTATATCACGAAATTGCCGATCTGATTGGCCCGAGCACTGAGATGAATCGATTTCAACTTGAATCAGTAAAAATACTCCCCGTATTTGATGAGCTAAGCAATGTCATTGAACAGTTGAAAGGTAATCATAATTTATTGATTAAGTTTATTTTTATGTACTGTCTGGGTATGGATAACGGTTACTTTTCCGGCTTAATGCGTTACTTCTTAGCCCATAACGACAAGATGCTGAGCTATCTCGAGGGCAATTTTATGCAACCTTGGCCAGTCACACGCTTTGCCGAAGATTTAGGCATTGAAGTACGCCGACTCAATTTCTTGTTTTATAAAAACTATGGTGTATCGGCAAAGCAATGGTTGTTAGAACGGCGCTTAAGTTATGCCCGTCAACAACTGATGGTGACCGAGAAGAAAGTCGCCGACATTGCCTTAGATAGTGGTTTTAGCAATCACGCACATTTTACCGAATCGTTTAAGAAACGTTATTTATGCAGCCCAACCGTACTGCGTGCAAACTTCGCATAAGGAGGTCCCATGGACTTAAGTGCCATAGTCAATCAATTGTCTCAGCTATCGACGCGCTCGGCTCAAGAGGTACAGGCCAAGATGTCTGCAGGTGATTTGAACGATCCCGACAAGATGATCAAAGCCCAATTTGCCATGCAGCAATACTCTAATTTTGTCGGCTATGAGAGCGCCATGATAAAGGCGATTAAAGACATGATCCAGGGGATCATTTCCAAGATTTAACCCCCAATTGCAAGGACTAATTATGTTAACCAGTGCCGATAAACAACTGTTAGTTGAGGCTGCCATTGCCGCCTCAAACCATGGTTTAACATCGCAAGCTTATGCTTTGCTAGCCATTTTCCCTCAACTTATTAGCGATGATGAAGATAGACATATTTGCGCCAGCCTTATCTACTTTGGTTTAAATGAGAATGCTAAAGCACTAAGAGAATTAGCCTCTTGCCAGACAGAAGCCGCCCAAGGATTGAGGTTTTTATTTTCAGGTTCAGGCCCAGCAGCTGGGCGTAGTGAAATTATTTCACAGATGTTGCGTGGAGGTTCCAATGGAAATTCATAGCCTAAGTCAGCTTGCAAAAGCCGCCCAGCAAGCCAGTAAAACCACAGAAGCAGACCCTAACTTAACGAGCCAGTTTTCACAATTAATGCAATTAGGGGGATCGGATATCAGTCAGGCGGTGAACATAGCGACCCAGCCACAGATTACGGATCCATTACAAGGTGTGATACAGAGTGCAGAAAGCAAAGGAGTCGGCCACTCACCCTCTCCGGAGGCCATGTTAGGCGGACAGCTCTTGATGGGTAAAGCCATTGTAGAGGTTGATCTGGCGGCAAAGACTGCTGGCGCCTTATCCCAATCCATAAACAAATTGGTGAATATGCAATGAAATATTTTAAATGGTCAATATTGTTGCTCGTCTTCGCGTTGACTGGGTGCAAAGTCGATCTCTATCGAGATCTTCCCCAAGATGAAGCGAATCAAATGGTTGCCCTGTTGATGCTCAATCACATAGATGCCAGTGCGGAAGCGGATCAAAAATCAGGCAATGTGTCTCTAAAAATAGAGAAAGACCAATTTATCAATGCCGTTGAATTACTGAGGCAAAATGGCTTTCCTAAACCTCATTATGCCAATATCGAGGATTTGTTTCCTTCGGGTCAGTTAGTGACTTCACCTGCCCAAGAGGAAGCGAAAATGGGTTATCTAAAAGAGCAACAACTCGAGCGTACCTTGTCGAGTATGGATGGGGTGATCAGCGCTAGGGTGTCTATTGCCGAACCTGCACCCGACACCGGGCGTCAGCTTGCACAAACTAAGTCGGCCTCCGTATACATTAAATATTCACCTCAGGCTAACTTAACAAATACGGAAAATCAGATTAAGAGCTTAGTGCAGAATGCCGTTCCAGGACTGAGCTACGACAATATCAGTGTCTTTTTGCAAGCCGCAAGTTATCGCTATCAAGCCATTACTCAGCCCACTAGCAGTAGTTCATCCCAATTATTAGCCCAGGTCGAAGCGTACAAGTTGCCGTTAGTGATCAGCTTATCGGGAATAATGCTACTCAGCATTGGCGGTATGTGGTGGATGAGACGCAAATAAACATAACAATTATTTCTGGAGGAACTATGGACGACTTGACCTCTAATCAACCATTAATAAGGGTCGAAGCTACTGGCCAAAACACGTTAAATCGAGTGTTATCGCCAGCATTATTGACCTTTAATCGTCTCGTTTGGCAACCTGTTGCGACTATGCATCCGAGTTGGTGGCAAGAATTACAATTAACCCTTTGGCAGGCACAGTATCAAGCCGGTACCCGCTTAGCGCAGCGAATTGAAGCGGTTGTGGTTTCCCGTTATGGTTTGGCAGACCAAGTTTTGCCATGGGAACTTAATGATCTCGAGGCTAACCTATTAGTCTGCCGACATAAACTCAGTGCCATAGTGACGGCGTTGGGGCTTTTTCTCCTCAACCGCCCTGATTATGTGTCATTACGTGAATATCGTGATGCCTTGCGTCAAGAGTTAAGCAAGGCACAAATTCAGCAAATTTGGAATTTGTGGCCCCAGAGACCCCAACTTGCGACATATGACTATCGAGACGAAGTGACGGCAACAGAGTTAGTTAGTGTCGCCCAGGCCTGCGCCATTACCCTGATAGCACAATTATGGGGAAAAAAACCGTTTTGGCGGGCATTAGCCTTGACCTTACCTGTGCCAGCAACATTGCCATGTAAAGCGGACTCCTTAGCCCCCATGTCCTTGGATATTCCTCGCTGGTTAATGAGATTGGAGCGACTACTATGAACCCATTTTTAATTGAGGTGCGCGCCTGCGAGATCCGTCGTGAAGGCAACCATTTGATCAGTGCAATAGCGTTACATCGGGCGAGTGAGCTAGCGGATATGGAACACTTAGTTCGCACGCGAATTGCCAAAGCACTCAAAAAAGCACGCCGTCAACGTGATGCCGCTCAAACCCGTAGCGAGCAGATATTGCAGCAAGCACAGCAAGATGCCCAAGCGCTTAGCGCCCAATGGGAACAGCAAGCTAAAACTATGGCCATCGACGAGGCCATTAGCTGGCATTATAACGAAGCACAGTTAATCCAAGCACTTACCGATAAGTTGTATGCCAATATTGCCGAGCAAATTAAAAAAGTGCTGACTACTTGGATGCAAGAGCAAGAGTTGTCTGCATTTTTAATCAAACGGTTAACCGACCAAGTCTGCGAACGAGTAGGGCAAGGTGCTTTAACACTGCAGGTTTCAAATGATGATTTTGCTTCAGTAGCCAAGGCATTCGATGGCCTTATGACAGTGCAAGTCTCGGCGGAGTTAGTCCCTGGACAGGCCGAATTAAGTTCTTCGACTATGACAGCTAAGATAGATCTCAATGCACACTTACAGCAATTACTGGCGGCGTTTGTCCCAGAACCATTAAAGGGCGTAGGCTAAGGAGCTTATTATGGTGCGTATCGATGGTGCCAACGCTGTGGATTTTCACAACACAACAAGTGTAAACGAAACCCGTGGACAAGTGTTTCCGGCAAACAATGCAACAGCCATGGCGGCCGCAGAATTAGCCGAAGTGCGTTCTGAAGCATTGGAAGAGACGATGGAAGGATTAAGTCTTGGATTAAGCAGCCATTTGAAAAAGCTAACTTCAGGTAAAGAGCCAACAGATCCCCGATTTACAGCACTCGAGCAGTTGCTACAACAACTGGGAGACACGCAAGCAACCACAGTCAATAAACTGGTCGAACAGTTTGCGAGCTTAGGCGAGGGTAATGAGCTTCTCTCGCAACTTAAACAATTGGGCTTAGACAGCGGCAACATGATGCTATTAATGATGGCGCTAGTCGTGTCAGGCAAGCTAGGTCAGTCCGCCCATAATAAGCTACGCAAATTATTAACAGAATTACTCGCGCAAGAAGGCGCTGAAATTGCGTTATTTGCCGCCCTTGAAGGCGTTGCACTCGATAATGCTGGCCTGCAAGCCTTGCAACAACTTTATCAACAAGCGGTGCGAGGCGATGCCGGCCTAGCCAAATGGTTTGAATTACTCCAGCATCTTCCTGACCGCCGTAAGCGGATCCGTGTGTTACTCAGAGCCCTGTCTGAACCCCTGAGCGATCAGCACAGCGGGAGAAACATGGTCAAGATAGCTGCGGCGGTAGATGACTTACGCCGATTGCTTATTTTTCTCACCATAGAGGAACATTGCCATATGCTCGCCCGTGCGACTCAGCTTGATGGTGAACAAGTGTTAAAAGTCACGTTACAACTAATAGAACAAGCTTGGGTGTATCCCCAGTGGATCGATGAACAAATACGGTTATTACCCTTAATGCCCGCAAGACGATTGGGATTTCTACGCCGCTGGCGGGAACTGCTGAGTATTATTCCTCTGGCATGTTTTCGCGATCCAGAACAGAAAGAACATGTCGAAGAGGCCATGTTGAGCCTACTCGATGACTGGTGTGATCAGGAATAACGATCGTCTGCTAATGCTCGCTTCACGCAGAACTCAGACAACTGTAATGACATCACTGGCAAGGCCTACACGCTGACCAAGTGCAATACCTATACAGTAGTTGACGCACGGTTGCTTGATTGTTCAGCGAGCCTTTGCTTGTCGCATAAGACTCGATATTGGCCCTGTAACACAAGAGGTATTTAAGCAGGAACGCCATTAGTCTCAGGTGTACACCTGATATTCATTTCCCCTGACTCAGGTCAAACTTTCATCAAGGTCACACTTTCACCAATTGAGGGGGACGCTAGATGAATGCACATGACCAATTATTGGCCCAGTTCGGCCAAGCACTCGGCTTACCATTAGTGTTTGATGCTAATGGACAGTGTCTGTTAATGCTAGATGAAAAATTAATGATCTCCATACGTTACGGCGATGTGCAATGGACGTTTTATTGCATGCTTGCTCAGCAGCCGCTGGCTGAAAAGCACTATTGGCAAGCATGTTTGCAATTGAATCTCCAACTTGCTGAACAAGGTAAGGGCTGTGTCTGCTATGAGCCTCAGGCCGATGCATTGTTATATTTAACCTTTATTCCTATGCCAGCCAGTGCACTCCAGCTCCGCGAATTTCTCGGTGACTTAGCCGACACTTATCAAGCACTGCTGAGCCATGTCGAAACCGAAATGACAGGGCAAACCTCATCAATAAATACCATAAACCTCAGTGCGGGAGGACAATAATATGGCCTTAGATATTAATGCATTTAGTCATGCGGCTAAGTTTGACGGCCGTCTTACCTTAGTCGATACCCCCGAGGGCATACCGACGATTATAGCGGCCAAAGAAGGCTTTAAAGAAAAATTACTGAGCATGCTTAGCCACATTCCTTTACTCAAAAATACCCAAGCGGTCCAAGATTATGTCAATGGCTTATCACTCGATAATAAGCAAGTGTTGGGCGTGTTCTTGCAGGCATTGGCGGCAAGATTTGGTCATGATGCTGCACTGGATATAGTCGATGCCGTTGATTTGTCCGGCCATACTCCATTAACCCTGCGCACGATCGAACAACTCACCGAGCGGAGTGAGACATTTGCGCCTCTCCACCTTCCTTTAGACATATGTGAGACTGATGAAGATGCGCTCAAATTGCTTGTCTTACTTTCCCCTATCGCGATTGAGTCCGAGTCGTCGGAGAAGCAAACGCCCAGCCCCTCAGAGCTTAAACCTTTAACCGATCCCATAGCCGTTGATAAAGGCATCAGGGGGACGGCTTCCCATACTTTAAACCAGCAGTTTATAGCGCCACAGGTTTTTTTACATGAACAGGATCAATGTCTTAAACAGTTGTTAACCACACCAATACCACAAAAAATAACTATGCCGACCACTCAAACTTGGTTGGCTTCTTGGGTGTATTCAGAACCTGAACCCATTAAAACCTTACAACAAGCCATTAAAAATTATAATCAAGTACTCAGTGACACTCAGCTCGCAACATGTATACAAAACTTAAATCAGAGTCGAGATCCCTTGATTACCAGCGATGAACTGACTGCGCAGCGAGAGCTTGTCACAACTGCGCTAGCAAAAGTTAAGCAGGCTTTAACCCTAGTCGCTGAGTTGAACGCGAATTTGTCGGTGGAACAGAGCGGTGTCCTGTCGCCACTACTGGCCGAAGTCAATCTGGGATTATCGCAATATGAGGTCTTAACGGCGGCAATGCAGACATATGAGCAAGCCTTATTAGCATCGAACCCGGTGCGCCAAGCCTTATCTGAGTTTCATGCCGCGCTTCCCTATGCACTACAAAACAAGCTAACAGCGGATACCTTAGTGAGCAGTTATCAACTGTTTTCCCCTTTGATGCAAACTGAATTAGGTCAGACAGAGAGAGTAGAATACTTAGCGGCAAGCTTAGTCTCTATGCTCAATGAAGAGAACATCAGCGCGGTCTCTGAGCAAAAAAAAATGATGCCTGAGGTCAAAAGCTTAGTATTACTCATTAAGCAGTTTGTGCTAGAACCCATGCAAGAACCCCTGGCCGTAAGTTCGTCATTTCAGACTCCATTTGAAGCGCAGCAGGCCGAAGCCGAACAGTATTTAACTCAGATAGAACAAGCACAAACCTTACTGGCCGATTGTCTTGCACGGGCCAGTAAGCTCAGTGGAGAAGCGCTCATCACTGTCGGTAAGCAAGTGCAACTCGAAGAACATTTAGCAGCAGTGAAACAGGCGGGAGCTCAACTCGGTACAGTATTATATAAGGCTATCAACCCAGCCGAAGAAGAGGTCCAAGTCGATGATCTCACCGCAACATTACTGTATCTTGGCGGACAAGAGTATGTCGAGAAAGGCAGTCGTTTGCAGTTCGATGAGCCAGTTCACTTTGATGATCTCGCCCTTGAGCTAACGCTAAGAAATGAGCTCGATGGCAGTACTTTTGCACCCCAAGTGGCAAGCTTAGCGCAGCAAGTTCTACAAACTCAGCATCATCTTAATTGGTTTGAGGGCGTAAGCTCCATCAGCTTTAGTCCAAATAATTCACAAGATATTTCACTGTTTGATGATGTTAACAACCTGCGGCTAGTTTCGCAGATTGAGCAAGATCAAACTCGTTATCACAGTTTTCTTACCGAACGTCTTTCCCTGTGTAATGATTATCATCGAGCCGTGACTGAGCTGCTGTTAGCTGTTCCCTCTGAGACGGTGCGTAATCAGCTATCCCAAGAACTCGTGCACATTAATGCGGACCAAGATGCGACCCGAACTTTAGTCGAGCGACTCAATCGACTGCAGAGTGCACAAGACGTGTTAGTGATTGCGGGTAATAACGTCGCTAAATTGTCGGCGTTAACCCAGCAACTTGAGCATGTAAGGAGGGAAACAAATGCTGAACGTGCTGCGGTGAATCAGAGTTATTTCCTTAGCTATCTACCTGAATTAAAAAATAATAATGAACAAGTGCGCGCCTTAACTCAAGAGCAGCATCTCTTATCGGCCAAACTGGACAAATTGACCGAACATTTACAGCAATTATATGGCGATGGCCTAGTACAAACCTTAGCCGAACCAGAAGCCAGTTCCCCTGAACTGCGCGCTTTTCGCACTGTGACTAGCCAGTTAGCGGAAGTCAATCGCTCCCTTGAAGAACTCGATGATGCTTACCAACATGGTTTGTTACAGCTGAAAAAGGCCACTATCGCAGCAAAAAATAATGGCGGCTTTCCAGAACAAGGGGGTATGGCGAGTAGCCATGCATGGCAAAGTTGGTTAGTGCAAAAGTTTGTCGGCAATTGGTCTTCCCAATATCGCCCAAGTTTAGAAGAACTTATTTTATCTAGGCAACTGGCTAAAAATAATATGAGCAGTGTCGCCGAGGCTTATCTCGCTTTAGCCTCAAGTGTTAAAGCATCTAAAACGAGCTTAGTAAATGTGTCTGTTTTAACCTCGCCCAAGGTCATGGTGGCAGCACTGGGCGACCTGCATAATTGGTCTATGGCACACCCGATCGAGGCCCGTGAGCTCGCAGGCAATTTAACTCAAGCCTACAATATTATTTTGGCTAACCCTGGCACCTTTGGACAGGAACTGGTTAACACTGTCACCACAGTGTGGCAAACCGGGACAGTACAAAACCAAGTGCACGATATTCTGCAAGGCAAGAGAGAAGAGCTACCCGATAAAACGAATTTCGCTATGACACCGCAAATGATTGCGTTATTACACATGGCACAGTTAGCACCGTATATTGCGGGTGGGGCGAAAGGGGCTGCTAATACAGGCATAGGTGGGCCTTTAGTCAGTGGTGTATTTGGGATGATGTTTCCCAGCGCAGGGATAGCAACACCTGTCGTCGGCTTAGTTGGCGGCATCCTGCAAACCTGGTCAGAACGTCAGCTTGCCAATAACATGCGTGAGTATCGCAGCAGTGAAGTCATGGTGAATGCTTTAATTAAAGGTATGCAGGCAGAAGGCGGGCTGAGTGCTCGTGGCGAGGCCATTGCTGGCTATATGCTACAGCGACAGGCTCTGCAAGATGTTGGTACTGTCGCCCGTGATTGTTTTGAAGTCGGTAAAGTAGGCGCAGTCAAGCGTGCATTCACAGATATCGCCAATTGGTGGAAACATGCTTCAACGGGAGCCAAAGCCTTGGCTGTGGTGGTGACAATTGTGGCAGCCTCTGTGGTATCGGTGGGAGCGATCGCGGCGGCAGTGTTTACCTTAGGGACTGGCGGCGTCGGTATAGTGGCAGCCGTGGTGCTTGGCTTGGGAGGATTAATGGCTGGCGCCTATTCTTCCAAGGCTGTGGTGTCGACATTGCAAGGGGCTAATTTTTTAGGCATGGCCGATACTGCCCGCGCGGCCGAGGCTGAAATGACAGAAAAAAGGATCGAGCAAGCATTTGCGCAATTGGCTCACACTCCTGTATCTCAAACCTCAGTCATTAAGACGACTGCCCTCAGTGCATCAGGCACCCAAGAAATCCCTAAATCGATGGCGGATGTACTGGGGCTTGAACAGCATCAAGCTGTGCTAAAAGCACATTTTCTGCCGCAATTAGTTGGCCTCGATAGTGATGCGCAGCAGGCCATATTTGTTCAGGGCATGCGGCAATACGCCAATGATAAAAGCCACGAAATAGAAATAAATCAAGCAATAGACAGAGATAAAACCGTCGAGCGAGCCATGAAATGGGTAGCTGAACTGGACATAATGCCAGCGCAATTACAGCAATGCATGGCAGAAATCGATGCGGCCTTATTGACGGAGATCTCGTCTCGATAATCCACAGAGTTTGAATCGCTGTTGATTTAGTACTTGCGGGTATTCAGGTGTTCACCTGATACCCGCTTTTTATTGTCTAGGAGAAGATAAGACCGAGAGTTAATGCAGGAGAAGCGATATGGATTTACAACTAACGCGCAACCTCGAACAATTTTTTCGGTTAGTGAATCACTGGCCTGTGAAGCTTGAGGCACGCATTGAATGCCATTGGCCTCCACACGGAGTGTTACTCGAGTGCCATCAAGGACGATTGTTGATGACGACTTGGTTGCTTAATACACCCGTCCGTGATCTCAAACCTCATTTATCACGTTGGCATCCAGAAGCTTTTGCAGGCAGAGTTCAGCGACTTTTCATCGTCAAAAACCGTCTAATGATCAGTTGCCTCTGTCCATCGACACACCAGGGTCATGATTGGTATCACTTGTATCAGCTGCAACAAAAATTCCTAAATCGTATGCTCATAGGAGGTCAATGATGAACCTCATCAGTCGTTGGTTAAGTAAAGCCGCAGGGCGTCACGATATCATCTTAAGTGCCATGTTAATGGTAGCCGTATTTATGATGATCTTGCCTCTACCGACACCTTTAGTCGATGTTTTAATTGCCTTAAACCTCGGCTTGTCCATAGTGTTATTGATGATCGCCATTTACATCCGTGACCCTTTAGAGTTCTCAGTCTTTCCATCCCTACTACTGATCACAACCTTGTACCGTCTGGCACTCACTATCAGCACCAGTCGTTTGATTTTACTGCAGCATGATGCAGGGGATATCGTATATACCTTCGGTAACTTCGTCGTCGGCGGCAATTTAGCGGTCGGAATTATTATCTTTGCTATCATCACCATAGTGCAGTTTATCGTGATTACTAAGGGTTCCGAGCGGGTGGCGGAGGTGAGTGCACGTTTTTCTCTCGATGGAATGCCAGGTAAGCAAATGAGTATTGATGGTGACATGCGTGCTGGCATCATTGACGCTAAAGAGGCAAAACGCCAACGTGCGCAAGTTCAGAAAGAAAGTCAGCTCTATGGCGCCATGGACGGCGCGATGAAGTTTGTCAAAGGCGATGCCATCGCCAGCATTATTGTCATTTTAACCAATATCATTGGTGGTATCGCTGTCGGTGTCATGCAGCACAATATGTCGGCTGCCGAAGCATTAAATACCTATGCAGTCTTATCTGTCGGGGATGGTTTGATAGCCCAAATACCTTCGCTACTGATTTCAGTCACCGCAGGCTTAATCGTGACCCGAGTGCCAGGAGAGCAGAGACAGAACTTAGCCAACGAATTAGTGATGCAAGTAGGACGTCAACCTGCATCATTGCAAATGGCGGGGATCGTGATGTTCATCTTTGCCTTAATCCCAGGTTTCCCAATTTTAGTCTTCGGCACACTCGGTTCGGCCGTCTTAGGGGCTTCATGGTGGTTGACGCGTCAGCAAAAACGAGCGAGTGCTCAAGGGGATGAGAGCCATTTCACCGAAGCAGGTAAAAGTGAGATGACCAATGTCGACAATATGGCGCCGGGAGCTGTACCGCTGATTTTATATCTTGGTGCCGATGTGCCTATCAATGGGGTTAAAGAAGCACTGCAAAAACTGCGTTGGCAATGGTTTGAGCAATTGGGCGTGCCATTACCGGAAATACAATTACAGATAGCTAAGAAAGGCACCCTAGGCCGCTGTGATGTACTTTTGTACCAAGAGCCCGTATTGCAACTGCAATTAGCACCACAGGAAGTCCTGTTGATTGACCCCATCGCAACGATTCCATGCCGTGTCGAGTCCATCCCTTTTAGTAATCAAAGATTGCATTGGATCAAAGGTAATGCGCTTGAGCAGGCGGAGGCCCAAGGTTTAGCGGTTTGCCGTGATGAGCAAATTCCTGCTTATGTGATGGGTAAAGTGATCGACCGCTATGCGGGGGAGTTTATCGGCGTACAAGAAACCCGTTATTTAATGGATGCCATGGAGGCTCGCTACGGTGAGCTAGTCAAAGAACTTCAACGACTGTTGTCTGTGGGGAAGGTCGCCGAGATCCTACAACGCTTAGTCGAAGAGGGGATTTCAGTGCGCGATCTACGGACTATTTTTGAAACCTTAGTCGAATGGGTACCAAAGGAGAAAGACATCATCATGTTAACTGAGTATGTGCGGATTGCGCTTCGCCGCCATATTCGCCGCAAGTTTGCGACCCCACAAGGTTGGATTGCTGTGCTTATGGTCGGAGAAGGAATTGAAAATGTGATCCGTGAATCGATACGACAATCGACAGCCGGCTCTTATTCAGCCTTAGATATGGCGCAAACTCAGCAAATATTAACCTGCATTCAAGAACAGCTGCCACCGGAGCAAACCTGTGTACTGCTGACTTCGCTCGATGTGCGCCGTTACCTGCGAAAAATCGTAGAACGCGAGTTATTTAGCACACCCGTTTTGTCGTTTCAGGAATTAGGCGACGATGCAGAAATAAAAGTCATAGGCCAAGTGGACTTAGTGGGTGACATGCTCGATGCCGCACTGGCGAGCTAATGGAGGCGATAGATGAAATTACCCAGTAAAGAAACACTTTATGCACAACTCGAACCTCGCTTATTCGCCGCTCAGAGTCTGTTGCCTGTGCCATCGGTTCGCTATTTCGGCAAAGTTCAAGAGGTGGGCGCCACGCTCGTGCGTGCAACTTTGCCCGGTGCGCATCAAGGAGAGCTCTGTCTCATTGGCAATCGCCTAAGTGCCGAAGTGGTTGCGGTCAAAGGCAATGAAGCCCTGTTATCGCCCTTCGACGTTACGGCGGGACTATGCAGTGGGGAGTTAGTTGAAACATTAGGCCACGGGCATCAAGTCCCCTTAGGACAAGGTCTGCTCGGTCGAGTTGTTGACGGCCTTGGGGCTCCTATGGATGGCTATGGACTTACGGCAACGGCATTAAGACCTAACCAAGGTTCAGCCCCAAATCCATTATCACGACAACTGATTGATACTGTCATGCCCATGGGGATCCGCGCTATTGACAGCGCTCTCGCCTGTGGCGTCGGCCAAAGGATTGGTATTTTTGCTGCAGCAGGAGGGGGGAAAAGTACCTTGCTTGGCATGATCGCTGCGCACTGCCAAGCAGATGTGATCGTACTGGCCTTAGTCGGCGAGCGTGGCCGTGAAGTCCGTGAGTTTATCGAATATAACCTCACTCCAGAGGCAAGAGCGCGCACTGTGATGGTCGTTGCCACATCGGATCGTCCTCCGCTTGAGCGAATGAAAGCCACACTAACAGCAACGACGATTGCCGAGTACTTTCGTGATCAAGGTAAGAATGTGCTGTTGATGGTGGATTCACTAACCAGATTTGCCCGCAGTGCCAGAGAAATTGCGTTGGCGGCTGGCGAGAGCCCAGTGTCGAGCGGTTATCCACCAAGTGTCTTTGTCAATTTATCGGCCCTAGTCGAGCGAGCAGGCCCTGCAGCCCAAGGCAGTATCACTGGCATTTATACCGTACTGGTTGAAGGGGATGATATGAATGAACCTATCGCCGATGAAGTTCGTTCCTTACTCGATGGCCACATAGTGCTATCACGTCGACTCGCGGGAGCGGGGCATTACCCTGCAATTGATATCAATGCCAGTGTCAGCAGGGTAATGGATCAGATTGTTAGCCCTGAACAGCGTTGTTATGCCGCCAAGATGCGCCAGTTACTGGCATTGTATCAAGAGGTTCAATTACTGATCCGAGTGGGTGAATACGTTAAAGGTGCAGATAAAGAGACCGATGAAGCCGTCGCTCGCCATCAGGATATTCAGCAGTTTTTATGTCAATCAGTCAATGAATTCAGTCCCTATGAAGAGACACTACAAAAATTACAGTTATTGCTTTCAAGCCATTAATGGGAGGAACTCAATAATGAACCCATCCCAACTTACAATAAAAGACAGGCAATTATTACAGCGGTTACTCGCAATTCGTAGCGACAAAGAAGCTAAATTACGCCGAGAACTGGTCTTACATAGGCAAAAATTCAGGGAACTACTTGACCGGCAAATCCTCATCAACCTCGATCGGCAAGCGCAAACTAATCGGCTGCGTCAGTGGCAGATACCGGCACAAATATTAACCCCAATTGAGTTAATCACCTTTAAGTTGACCTTGATGAATGAATACCAAAAAGAAAGGGCATTAGCCGAAACGGCTGAAATGCTGGTAATTGAAAAAGAGCAGCTGGAATCCACTATGGTGCATATGCAACAGGCGATTCTTTTGTTAGTTAAATCCCAACAAAAACTGCAGGAGGTTGTCGATGAATAATCCAATGGCGATAGCGCGAACATCGAAAATATCTTTCCCCAGTGTTGAAGCCAGACAAGAGTCGGATCCAGAAATGCGTCGCTTGTTTAACCGTTATTTCTGTGGTCAACAGGAAGATGACAACCCCATATCGACCAGAGATCGACTTACCGCTAAGGCGCTACTCAGCCGTGATGGTGGTGTGTATCGGCTAGGGGCGGCCGAAGTGATTCGGCAAGGTGAGCAACTATGCTATCGCTTGCTCAATGGCCCTATGATGGGGCTAGTGATTCAAGCCAGTTATCAACCACGAGGAATTCAATTGCAGTTGTTTCCTAAGACAGCGCGTCAATCGGAACTGCTTGCGAGACTCTTACCTAAACTCAACGAGCAACTACAAGGGCGACGCTTCGCCATTCATTTAGATCTTATGCCAACCAACACAGCAGAGACGAGGTAGACAAGTGAACATCAATACATTGATCAATGCCAGTCAAGTCATAGGCTGTGGCTTAGCCCAACAAGCTTGCCGGATCGAACTGATGCGTATCGGGGGGGATGGAGTATTCTGGCAGAGACGCAATGCACCATTAGGAGTAGGTCTGTGGTGTTCTAAACAGGATTGGCAACAGTGGGTGACCACACTTACTGGCGTAACTTCTCCGTCTGAGGTTGCCAGTGATTTATTACCTTGTATCAGTGCGGTAGCATTTGAAGCCGCGGGTGAATGGTTAGTCGATGTCCTCGAAGAAATCCCTAAGCCATTTGGATTGGTGCCAGATATTTATCCCGTGTTAACGCTTCAAACGGCGCAATTGGGACAAGGCAACGCAGAGTGTGCCAGTCAATTAGCGTGTGTCTTAGTTGATTGGTCGCAAGATGACTGGCAGAGCCAAGTCGAGTCATGGTCAGCATTTTCAGGTAAAACGGCTGATGTTAGTTTGAGTTTAGTGGCCGGTTTTGTGCCCCAATTAACGCCCATACCAGACTTACCTGAGATTGGAGGGGGAGTATGGCTCGATGGTGATGTGCAAATCGAGCAGGGTGAAGCCCTATTATGGGCAGATGGGCCTTTGGCTAAGATCAAGTTTATTACCCCCATTGATGGCCCCCAAGTCCAACTCGAAATCGTGTCTTTATTGCCTAAGATAGACGCTATTCAGTCCCCTTTGATCGCCGAGATCGGTCGAGTGAGTCTCTCTCTGGCTAAGCTCGGGGCTATGATGGCTGGTGACAAGCTAACGCTGGCAGTCACCCTGAATAGTCAAATGATTTTAGGGCGGCTTAGTTCTCAGTACGGTCAAGAGCAGCACCAAACCCTCGCGAGTATCCATCTCCTGCGCGGAGAGTCGGGATTGCTCGCGCAAATCGAGGCTCTAGTTTAAAGGTAACGGTATTGCATTCACTGATGTTAGCGGTTTTAAGTCAGCTAAGGTCTTCACCTGATACAGGTTAATCGCAAAGCGCGCCATGATGGAACCCTAGCCACAAAGGAGGTTTCCATGACCTTACTCGACCACCCAGTCCAATTGATCATTATGTTGTTTTGCCTGTCACTGCTGCCGCTGTTTGCTGTGATGGGCACCTCATTCTTGAAATTGGCAATCGTATTCTCTATGTTACGTAACGCTCTAGGGATCCAGCAGATCCCACCCAATATGGCAATTTACGGCCTCGCATTAATCCTCACCCTATTCACCATGGCACCTGTGGGGATGGCAATCAATGACAATCTCAAAGCCACTCCCATAGTGTTCGATGCGCCCAATGTTTTTGAGCAAATCAACACTGAAGCTATCGCTCCTTACCGCGCGTTTCTCGACAAAAACACCAGCAACACTCAGATTGAATTCTTCGCCAATATAGGCCACAAGGTCTGGCCCGAAAAATACCAGCAAGTGCTGACCAAAGACTCACTGTTAGTCATGGTGCCAGCCTTCACTATGAGTCAGCTCATAGAGGCATTTAAGATAGGTTTACTCATCTATCTTCCCTTTGTTGCAATTGACCTTATCGTCTCCAATATTTTACTGGCAATGGGCATGATGATGGTCTCGCCCATGACTATAGCGCTACCTTTCAAGTTGTTGATTTTTATCTTGATGGGTGGATGGGAAAAACTGATCAGCCAACTAATGATGTCATTCTCATGAGCGAAACTATCATTGTACATTTCACCTCAGAACTACTGTGGATGGTGTTACTGCTGTCGCTACCTGTCGTTATCGTGGCTTCAGTTGTCGGAGTTTTGGTTAGTCTTATTCAAGCCCTGACCCAAATCCAAGACCAAACACTGCAGTTTCTAATCAAACTCATCGCCGTGTGCGTGACACTCGTGGTCTGTTATCACTGGATGGGCAGCTCACTGTTGAATTACGCCAGCATGGCTTTCGATCAAATTAGCCAAATGGGGGATTAGTGATGACAACTCTGCTGCCCAATCTGTTAACGGCACAACTTCCTGTATTGGCACTCTGTATGATGCGACCATTAGGCATGATGCTGTTATTGCCCCTATTCAAAGGCGGGGCTATGGGTAGCGCATTAATCCGTAATAGCCTGATTTTAATGTTTGCTTTACCTACTGTGCTGGCAATGGATGAAATGCAGCCGATACTGCAACAGGCCGACACTTGGATGCTCATCAGCCTATTTGGCAAAGAAATGATTGTAGGCGTGTTACTTGGTTTTTGCGCCGCTATTCCCTTTTGGGCAATAGATATGGCGGGATTTGTGATTGACACCATGCGGGGAGCATCCATGTCGACTGTGCTTAATCCCTTGATGGGACTGCAATCATCGATTTATGGCATGCTGTTTACTCAAGTTCTGACAGTGCTGTTTTTAGTCTCGGGTGGTTTTAATTTTCTGTTAACCGCACTCTATCAATCCTATCAACAACTTCCCCCAGGATTTAATTTAACGCTAGCCCAACCCTTGATGGTGTTTATAGCCCATGAGTGGCAATTGATGTGCCAACTTTGCCTCAGTTTTGCCATGCCCGCCATGGTGATTATGATCTTAGTCGATGTCGCCTTAGGGCTAGTAAACCGCTCGGCGCAGCAGTTAAATGTGTTCTTTTTGTCTATGCCCATTAAAAGCGCTTTGGTCTTACTGTTATTAATCTACAGCCTACAGTTTGCCTTGTCCCATTACCTGCAGACCATTTCTGGGGTAGAGCAGCACGTAGATATTTTGTTTGGACTCTTAGCAGGGCACTAGTGCCCCTGACGGATGTGACCTATGGCCGAGAAAACAGAAAAACCCACAGAAAAACGCTTACGAGAAGCGAGAAATCGCGGCCAGGTCATTAAAAGTGCAGAAATCGTCACCGGACTACAGATGGCGATCATTCTCGGGTACTTTCTCTACGAAGGGCCCGCACTCGTTCAAGCCATTATGGCGTTAATCGACTTAACCATTAATGCCATCAATCTTCCCCTCGAAACAGCGGCCGAACAAATCGTGGGTACCTTCGCCATGCTGGCATTACGTTTTCTCGGTGGGCTGACATTAGTACTCGTGTTTACCATAGTGGTGGGGAACTCAGTCCAAACAGGCCCCGTTTGGGCGACTGAGTCTATAATGCCGAGCATGAATAAACTCAATGTTATGAATAATGCTAAGCAACTTATTTCACTGAAAAGTCTATTCGAGCTCGCTAAAAACCTCGTCAAAGTCACAGTGTTGAGTTTAGTGTTTTACTATCTGCTCCATCGTTACGTTAACGCCTTTCAATACTTGCCTTTATGCGGAGAAGCCTGCGGCATCAGTGTGATTTCGACCATGATCACATGGCTCTGGGGAAGCTTTTTAGGATGCTACTTAATATTTGGGATCGCCGATTATGCATTTCAACGCTATAGCCTAATGAAAGAGCTCAAAATGTCCAAAGATGACACCAAACAAGAGTACAAAGATTCTGAAGGTAACCCCGAAATGAAACAGAAACGCCGCGAAACACAGCGTGAAGTCGCGTCTGGCAGCCTTGCCAATAACGTTCGCAAAGCCACTGTGGTTGTACGAAATCCAACCCATATTGCCGTGTGTTTGTATTATTGCGAAGGCGAGACACCGTTGCCTAAAGTGCTCGAAAAAGCCGAAGATCATATGGCTTTACACATAGTAGCTTTAGCCGAGAAAGCAGGTGTGCCAATAGTCGAGAACATTCCATTGGCACGCGCTTTATTTAAACACGTTGAGACTGGAGACGTAATTCCAGAGAGCCTATTTGAACCCGTAGCAGAGCTATTGCGTCTAGTGATGGCTATATCCTATGACAATATGGAGTAACAGGTTTTACTGCAAGCAAATAGGATAGTTGATGATAATCGTCTCTTAGGAATCCCCTAATGAATGCTATGAAATTCAAATAAGCAAACAAATAAGTGGCCACGGCTTATATTGTTTGAAGTAATCAATTTCGACAAAAACTATTAATCCAACTCCATAAACTGGCGTTAATTCGATACATTTACTAATCAGAAATGAGCCTGATAACTTCCCTATACCAACTCATTTTTCCCCAGACGAGTTACTTACTCTTCAGTTGTGCTAAAGCGCTTTCTCTGCAGATACGACTAGTGAGCGTGTAATAATTATTGATGGATAACTATTTATGTAATTTGTGTTGTATAAACTCAGGTTCACACTCGTTCGTCGTGATAATGCGCAAAACACATTGATTAAGCTCTATAACTTGCGAAAACTGCACTTTAATAACGATTAAAGTGCAGAACTTTTTTCAAATCAGCAATGTGCAATGTAATTGGTATCGCTTCTATCAAACTGACCTATTTTTGTAGAGCACTACAATTAGACTCTAAGACCATTGTTATTCAACGGATTTAGACAGCGGAAGTTCTTTTTGCCCTGCATAGAAAACCACAAGTGTAACGCCTTCTTTACCTGTATAACCGCGATGAGCGCTGCCAACCATCTCTGGCAATACCTCACCCGCTGTCAAAACACGTTTTTCGCCAGTAGATCTTTTTTCCACTGTTAATATCCCACTCAACACATAAGCAGCATTGGGTATCGGGTGTTCATGCCAAGCAAGACTCGTATTTGGTGCAACAGTAATTCTAAGCACTGACAGCTGCGGAGTCCCCTTGGGGTATTCCTTATAAACCACTCCATCCCAAGATTGTTCTGTTTCAAGTAGTTTTTCAACATTAATACCCGCAGTATCAGTATTTTGTGCACTAGTTGTAAATGGAGTGATAAAAAACACTAAACAAAATGTACTGATTAATAGAATTTGACGCATGCTGTCTCGTTGTCCCTAGTTAGCGTTAATCGCTTATTAAAAAAACCAATAATAACATTGGGAAATAAGGTCATAAACTATTATTACTGGCTAATGTCTCTTTATATCAGAATGCGCGCGTAAATTTACACTTACTATTTCCAGTCGTCATTTTTGAACAAATCATTGAGGCGTTTAGGAAATATTTAGAACATCTATTTATAGTACCACTCGGGTACTAACATGCTTTTGCTGACCCTGATACCTCCTCTAAAAGTCATATAAATCGGGTAAAACAGGCTGTTATATGGGCTTTTCGAGAGTTAGACTCACTTTCTCTTCGCAAAATGAAAACAAACTTAATAGTGTTTTACTGGTTAAGTTTGTTTTTTGCAGAATTGACGGACTTCTAGTCCGTTTAAGCCCTCATATAATCCAACCATTTCTGTGATGTGGTCAGCCATTCTTTGTGAGTCCTTAGGTATTCATTTCCCATAATATTTTTAATCATTTTGGTGTCGCTATAACCTAGTTGTCTTGCAAGCCATTCAAGTGGCGCCTAGTTCGAAGACAGTATTGCTTAGACATATAGCAAGGGCTTAATTTTTATCACCGAATTAAGATTCAAATGGCTTTACCGACTTCATGAGTTTTTGAAATGAGAGGCAGGCTAAATGATCTGACTGTGGGCAACTCGCGACATGGTTAAGACTATCTCGTATTGCTTTTAGCTGCTTAATTTTAACATCAATATCAGAGGCTTTTTGTGCCAGTAAAGTGCGGTCAATGGCCAATTCATCGGATTCATTAAACATTGTCGTTATTTCGTTTAATGATAAACCCGCAATACGTCCAAGTGAGATGATATTCAATTTATTGATGATCTTAGGGGCATATTGGCGTCTAAGTCCTTTCCTGCCAATGGATTGGATCAGTCCAATTTTTTCATAATATCTCAGTGTTGAAGGAGCTAATCCCGATTCGTGTGAAACATCTCCAATATCCATAAAATGCACTCTTGACTTAAAGTCGACTTCAAGTTGTACCATGCCTGAACTATATCAATCTCAGGAACAAATACAAAGTGGAGTACTCAATGGCGATTTGGCTACAGGTGATGTTAGTGGGCACAGGTGCCACATTAGTGATGGATGTATGGTCATGGTGGCAAAGAAATGTACTTCGTATTCCAACGCTTAACTATGCATTTGTGGGACGTTGGTTTATTTTCATTTACAGAGGCCAGCTGGTTCATCGACCTATTATGGTGACTCCATCAGTGAGAGGAGAAGTTTCTATAGGTTGGTTTCTGCATTATTTGAGCGGTATTATTTTCGCTTTGGTTCATGTAATGATTTTCGGGGATATGTGGTTATCTGAGCCAACGTTAATTCCTGCGCTAGTTACTGGTGCTGTGACCCTAGTGTTCCCGTTCTGTCTCATTCAACCTTGTCTTGGATTCGGGGTTGCTGCAAATAAAACGCCTTCTCCATGGAAAGCACGCGGGTTAAGTTTGTTGACCCATAGCGTCTATGGTGTCGGCTTATTTACTACAGCCTTAAGCCTTAAATATTTACTCTAATTACTCAAGGTTGTGCAAAACTACAATCCTTAAGCTTTATTACTTTGCCTGTGCCGATTGATTTCAGTGATCTTGTTAGTGCTCAAAGCGGAGTGCATTGTCAGTTGATTAGGTTTAATGCTGCTTAATACCACCATAATGCGTGTTCACAGAGTTCTAGCATCAATTTGAGTGATAACTTTGCGTGCCGTGTATCCCTATTTCCTTGGGTCAAATGCTCAATTGCAAACGGTTCAGTTTCATTTAATACAGTTAGTTAACCATGTGCGTATTGCTGGCCTATTAGCATAAATACGCACATGTACTCGTTAATGGTTTCGATCCGATGGAGAGTTTAACATTATGAAATTGATGGTTGTTGGAGCGGGTAGAGGTCTTGGCCGCGCTTTTGTTGAGGGATTATGTACTGCGGGTGACACTGTTATTGGTGTTTCACGCAGTCAACCCAGTGATCTCAATTTACCCGCCTGCGTTGAGGTCGAATGGATTAATGTAGACATGAGTTCGCCATTAGAAGCCGTTCGATTGATTGAGCAGCAAACTCCGGCGCAACTGGATGTACTCATTTATAATCTTGGAGTATATGGGAACCTTCAGCCTTTACCGACGAGTACAGCTTCCTTGACGATGAGGATCAAAGTATTGTCGATATGGTAAATATTAATATCACGGGCACAATTATTCTGCTTAAGCGCTTGATCCCTAAATTACTCAACTCTTCTAAACCTCAGTTAATCCTTACGGGCTCAACATCTGGACTACGCCAAAGCGGGCGTCCAGAAGTGACGTTTAATGCGTCAAAATTTGCTCTTACCGGTATTAGTGACGCATTGCGAGAGGGTTTTAGAGAAGAGGGGCTGGCTGTAACTTGCTTGCAGCTGGGTTATCTCAATACGAAGGATACGCTTGCAACATCCATTGACGAAGCTGCTCAGCGAGGTGATGGCACCCTTGTGCCAGTGCACGATGTTGTCAACCTTGTTCGAACTCTCCTGAGCTTGTCAGATGCATCTTATGTGCGTGAACTGTTACTTCCGGCGATTCGTGATGAAAGATTTTAAGTCTTGATAAACAGTATTGAGCCAGCTGCGTTACATGCGCAGGCTCATGCTTTATGTCCGCTTTACCAAGAACCATACCTTGTTTAAGTACAGCCTCTTCCTTTCTGCAAATCCAACAAATCTCCCGTTTCAAACTTGACAATAAGTCAATTGTAAACAATTTTTTAACTTAGCATGTTTTCAGAAGGTAACTTTTCTTCAACCAGAATAGAATTAGTTTCACTGCAAAAATGCAGGAATATCTTATCCTTCACGGAGCTAACCGGATTTCAATTAAGCATTTGGTTTTAATTGAATTATCTAGGCTCAAGGTATCGTGATAACACGCTGTCATGAAAAGGATTTTCAATGAAAGACGTTCATCATTATCCATATCAGTCGCTTCAGATCTGTTCTGTAGACCAGCGGGAGCGCTCAAAAAAACAAACTAAAATCGCATTATGCACACCCATTTATCTGGACTTGGCAGAGGCTAAGTCCTGCACGCGACTTGTACCTTGATATCGGCGCTAGGTATGCAGAGATGCTGCTGAGTACTTATGTTTTTCGTTGTCAAAGTAAGGTTAAAGCAAGCTAAACCGCGATTTTTTGCATCGAACGTGTTTTATGCATCGAACGAGTCCGTGATGAAGTCATCACACTGTTATATAGCAGAGTTCGGCTGGCTTATGCACCTTAGGCAAACAACAGAGGATTAATCGTTTCTATAGCAGTAATGATGGTGAGTGATAAGTTTCAACAACAAGGAGAGTTAATTTCATGTATATCAAATACTTTAGTTATAGCGCGTTGTTCTTGTGTATGAGTGCGACCGTGCAAGCGGAATCGCCAGCCGTTACCAAAGCCGCCGCAAGTTTACCAATCTTAAGCCCGGTTATACCATTGGAAATCGCTGCAAAACCGCCTTTCTCTCTTGAGAGTTTGCAACATGATTTTGATGATTTTTCTTGGCAATCCTTTATCGCACTGAATTGGCCTGCCAATGCCGATGGTACACCCAATACCATGTCCACCATTGGGCAAAAAACGAACCAGCCAGTCGTGTGGCTGCATTGGAAGGAAAGCCGGGAGATTTTTTTACCCGATGGCGTAAAACCACCTGGATGGGATCAGTCCAATAATGTGCCGGATGTTTGCAAAAGTATTGATCCCAAGTCCATTCCTCAAGGGACTATTTATTTAACGCAAGTAGGTAAAACCCCGAATGTGTTGGATGAAAGTGGTGAGCCTTTTACAACGGGTCCATTGATTGATCAAAACGGGCTTTATACCCGTTATGAAATATTAACCAATGAAACCATGTTCAATTTTATTTTGGACAATAACCTCTACAGTAAAAAAGGCCAGAAACAGTTTAATGCCGATGTTGATTTTACCGCGAGCGACAGTAAAACCGGGCAGGTAGGTTCTATCATGCTTAAGGCCTCATGGATAAAAATGGGCGGCAAGTTTGATGCGACAAATTACTATACGACTTACGCGCTAGTTTATAACAATCCAGAAGAGCAACACGGGGTCAAGCCCGCGTGTGCGCTTGAACAAGTCGGTTTAGTCGGGTTTCACATTGCCCACAAAACCACAGGCGAACCACAATGGATTTGGTCTACTTTTGAGCATGTCGCTAACGCGCCAACCCAAGGAGAGTCAGCATCATTGTCGGCATATAATTTTTACGATGCTAAATGTACTGACTGCAAAGTCAATGAACCCCCAGCACGCCCGTGGGATCCGGCAAACCCGCACACTAAACCAACTCAAGTGGAACGCGTCATTCCTATTACTGCCGACGCTAAAGCCTTAAATGCCAGTTATCACGCTGCACTCGACGCTGTGGTGCCGGGATCGGTATGGATGAATTACGAATTGGTCAGTACGCAATGGCCTACCGATGCTAAAAATCCCACCGATCCAACGGGCGTGCCTGCTCCCTCATTTTTAGCGAACACTACGCTCGAAACTTATATACAGGGTTCGGTAAAGCAAACATCAAGCAGCTGTATGGCTTGTCACAATAATGCGGCAACCACTAACGGTAATTTTGCTGATTTCACTTACTTGCTGCAACGCGCGCAATAATTTATGAAAGGAACTCATCATGACTGATATTACAGGCGCGACTGCCGACACTATGAATAATTTTATTGGTTTGAGCGCGGTATTAACCGGCTTTGCAACCAGTATTATTGCCCCGACGTTGGATCCCGTGGATATTAAATCCGAATACTTACCTGTGTTTACGCAAAAAATAACCGAAGAGTCGAAGGACCCAACCTTAGTGACTACTATTCTGCAAAAATATGCGGCGTTAAAAGCGCAGCAATTATCAGATCAACAAATTGGCACGCAAATGCTGGCACCAGACAACGGGACGAATTTTGTGTTGGCCTGTCGTAAATTGATTTTTATGTGGTACTCAGGTGCATGGCCAACCATTATTCCCGCGACGGATAAAGATCCGGAGACCACAGTTAGCGATATGATTTCGGCAAAAAGTTATACCACGGGTCTAGTCTGGCAAGTTATGCAGGCGCATCCGATGGGTGATTCAAATTATCGTTATGGCTATTGGGCAAAACCACCCGCAGCACTGTCGGCATATACGGGTCATCAAGGAGGTGCAGTATGAGCGCTCAAACCAATTACGATGTCATTATTGTGGGCTCTGGTATTGCGGGCTCTATCATGGCTTATCAACTGGGGATGGCGGGGAAAAAAGTATTAATCCTCGAAGCAGGGCAGGAAGTGCCTGTTGACCGCAGTGGTTACATGGAAACCTTTTTTAAAGCCAATGCCAAAACACCTGAATCACCTTATCCTCCTACGACGCAAAATCCAGCGGCATCGACGGCGGATAATCCACTCGGGCTGCCTGATCCGGCGAAGGAGAATGTGCCGCGTTATACCGTGTTGCAAATTGGCGCATGGCGTAATCCAAAGCAATGTTATTTCGACTACACGCCGCAGCCTGAGCATTTGAAACCTGACAGTCCTGAAGCAAAGTTTGCTTTTGCCAGTTCCTATGAGCGCATTGGCGGCGGCACAACTTGGCATTGGCTGGGAACCAGTTTGCATTTATTGCCCAATGATTTTGAGTTGCAAACCCAGTATAAGCAGGGGGTGGATTGGCCCGGTGGAAAACAATTTTATCAGGCGCTGGTTCCTTACTATGAACAGGCGACTAATGAGATTGGCGTCGCCGGTGACAAAGAGGCGATGGATCAGCTCTATCGAGGATTTAATGTTTCACCGGATGGCGTTTATGGCGCGAATTACGATTATCCCATGCCTGGTATTGTTTCATCTTTAGTCGATCAACAATACGAACAAGCGGTGAGTGATATGGTGTACGACAAGATTAAATTGTCAGTTACGCCAACCCCTCAGGGGCGTAATTCATTACCGGGTGAACGCCGTCAATGTGCGGGTAATACGAATTGTATTCCTATTTGCCCAATCCAAGCCAAATACGATGCCACTGTGACGCTCGGACGAGCATTGCAAACCGGCAATGTTGATGTGTTTTATCGTCACGTTGCGACAAATGTTCAAGTGGATGAAAACACAAAAGATGTTGTTGGTATTGATTATGTAACCTATCAAACTCACGGAGGGATAGCGACGGGCGGGGGTACTGTTACGGCTAAAAAATATGTGATTGCCGCTCACGCGATTGAGACGCCAAAATTATTGCTCATGTCTAAGCGTAATAAAGCCTGTCCGAACGGTGTTGCCAACCATAGCGATCAAGTTGGGCGTAATTTGATGGATCACATCATGTATTTGGCCTGGGGATTGGCGAAAGATCCTGTCTATGGTTTTCGAGGACCTCTATCTACTGCGGGCATTGAAAGTTTACGCGATGGCGCCTTTCGTAAAGACCGTGCCGCCTATCGTATTGAAATCGGCAATGAGGGTTGGCAGTGGGCCGCTAATGATCCATTCACTACCTTAGCCGACTTTATATTTGGTCAAAATAATTCGCAATTAAATGGGGATTCTGTCAATCAGCAGGGTATTCCATTGCGCTTTGACCCTGCGAGCCCTGCAAATAGCAGCTTATTTGGCGCCTCCTTGGTGAATACCTTAAATGGTATTTACACTCGGCAAATTCGTATGGGCTATCTAATTGAGCAATTGCCGGATCCGGAAAACCGTGTAGAACTGTCTGAGACCTTGACTGATAATTTAGGTTTGCCGCGCCCCAAATTAACCTATCGAGTACGCGAAGATTATGTGCGCAACGCATTTGTCTCGGCTAAAGATATTTCGACCAAACTGTTTGATGCCCTTGGTGCGCGCGAATATACCAAGGCTCCGCCTGCGCCGGTTTTCTATGGTGATAAGCGTGAGGTAACCTCGAATAATTTTGAATATCAGGGCAATAATTTTACGTTTTACGGTGCTGGACATATTGTGGGGACGTATCGAATGGGGGACTGCAAAGATACGTCGGTGGTGAATCCTCGTCAGCAATCTTGGGATCATAGCAATCTGTTTTTAGTCGGTAGCGGCGTGTTTCCAACGGTTGCGACGGGAAATCCCACCCTCACTTTGGCAGCGTTGGCATTTCAGGCAGCAGATCATGTATTAGCAGATCTCAAAGCATGTTAATGCCATTTTGTTTATTGAGTCATTAACCGGCTTTTAATTGCCAGTAAATAACCGCGTGCTCAATCGGCGCGGTTTTCACTGTCATCGGAGTATCACGATGAAACATATTATTTTATTACTGCTGATATCCAGTTTTCTCAGTGGATGCAGTGCTCATTCAACAACACCAGACCCGCTCAGTTTGTACCGCGAGTTGACCCGCGATAAATCGCAATTAGATGTGCGTATTGGGGCGGCGAATCAATACAGCGGTTCCGAGAAAATCTGTTTAGATGCGAAGTGCGATGCTGATGGCAATAACTGCAAGCCCATCACCGTCCCCGCACCCAGCCCATTGATGACCAATAGTGATGACCAAAACTACTATCAACTCACGCAGGATAGTACAGGTTTTTCTCAGTATGGTGCCCAATCTCAGTATGCCACTGATATTGATACCTTGCGCAAACGGTTAGATGATCTGATGTGGTCCTTTAAAAAAAGCGGCTTAATCGATGCACTCAAACAGCAGAAAAAAACGCCAGCATTGATGTTTGATATCGATAATACACTGGAATTTAGCGCTGCAATTGATTCCGACCCAACGGGCAAGGGGCCAGCAATTCAGGGCATGGTTGATTTTGCGAAACAATGGTGTTTTAAAGACGGTGTTGATTGTTATTTTGTCACGGCCCGTAATTGTGAAAACCAAAGTGCTAAACCCACTCAGTATTGGCTTGAAAATAACATGGGCCTTGATGCCAAGGTCGTAGATAGGTTCACCTATTTTTCACGCAACACTAAACAACTGGTGTGCAGCAATTTACCCACACCAGCACCCAATGTTGCATATAAAGATATTGTGCGCGAGGCGCTGGAAGCTGAACGGAAGGTATTTTGGCTAATGAGTATCGGCGACCAACTAACCGACTCTTTGGGTGAACACAGTGGTTTAAAGGTACGGGTTCCGAATCAGTTCTTCCATGCTGACATTAACCCCAATCAGTTTGCGACTTATGGTGTGGGACGTTGCGGCCCCTTAGAGACAATTGCGCCGCCATTGGAATGCAGTATTGCATTAAAACCACAGGTACTTGCTGTAACCAACATCAACTACTGTCGTTCACAATAAGATGACTAACGCCGTCCTCGCAGCGCCGCTTGGACAGATTCAATAAGAGAGTTTACACGTTATGTTGGTGTCATGACTTGCAAGCTCGCCGTCGAGGGCGTTGAAGCTTAACCATTTGAATTATAAATCTTAAGCTGGGTAATCTTTATTCGCTAGCGCTTAAGAGTTAGCGCTTAAAAATTAGATCTTAAAAGTAGTGCATAAGCGTTAGCACGCTTTAATGCCATAGCAAATCACCAAAGGCTGAATCTGTGTTGAGTGTATCGCGCTTGTTTCTGCGCCTCGTCGAGTCAGTTTACTTGCGAAGAATTTAGCCGAGATTTCAATTTACCTTGTTGTTTTACTCAGTTCATGCCGCATTAGGTATGTTATTCGTCGTGGTTCTTTTACGCGTTTGGATTAACGTATAGCCGCCACTTAATACTATGAGTAAGCTCCCTAGAAGTGTCAGTAAATCTGGTGATTCTCCAAATATCAATATGCCTAACGCTAAGGCAAACAGTAAACGTGTATACCGAAAGGGGCTGACTACTGAGACATCTCCAGCGCGCATAGCGATTGTCAGCGCATTGTAGGCCATGACACCAAAGACGATGGCTCCCAGAATTTGTGTTGCCTCAGTGGTACTAAACTGTAAGGGCTCATTTTGGTACATCATTATGGCTAAGCCTGTCGGAATTAACACAAAAAAGCCATACACCCCGAGTTGCATGTTAGATAACACGGGTGATGCGGTACGGGTTGCTAAATCGCGTCCTGCAAAACCTAAGGTAGCGATAACGGCAAATAAAGAGGTGGCTTCAAAGCCATCAAGCCCTGGGCGAATGATCATCAGTACGCCCACAAAACCAACCAATACCGCAAGCCATCTTTTATGGCCTACTTGTTCACCGAATAACAAGGCGGCGCCAATCATGGCTATTAGAGGTGTGGCTTGCAAAATAGCGGATGCACTTGATAGTGGTGTTAAGGTGATCGCTAAAGCAAAACAGAAGCGGCCGATCACTTCACACAATGCGCGTAACAGTATGGGGGCCGACAATGCCGCTGGGTGAAGCACTGTTTCGCCCTTGCGCCAGGTTAACAGTATAAAAATCAACATCCCACCTAGGCCAAATAACGCTAAAATGAGGCCGATAGAGGTGGTTTCTGCTGCAGACTTGATGAGCATGTCTTCAATAGAAAATGCTGCCATCGCAGCCACCATAAACAGACTACCTTTTGTATTATTCAAATCTCTTCCCAACATGTGTAGACTGCGTCTGTGAAAAAGTATCGACTTGAGAGTGTTGGCTCGATGGAGCAGGCCGCTGAAGTCATGGTATAGCTTATTGTGACCCAAGTTAAACATCATGTGACTCGAGTTAAACATCATGTGACTCGAGTTAAACATCCTGCGCTCTAAGTTAAACTGCATTTTATGCGCGCTACAGCAGGCTTTCTTTGCTCATCCTAATCGGATTAGCAGCCCAAGTTCGCAGTTTTCTTGGGCTTGAAAGGAAAGGGGATAATAAGAGTAAGCAAGACACTATAATAGATACAGACATGGCTTTTCATCTATATCAGATGGTTAATTTTGCCTAACGCCGTTACGCGTATCTTGTATGTCCAATATCTGCAAAGAGGATAGAGAACAAGCTGTTTTGCAGTGGCGTTAATCTGCTGAATATAAAATACTTTTCCTAAATAGGGCAATAAGATGCCCAGTTTTTATGGGATAGTTTGGCTAAAGCGCGGTAACTGTAATGGTGCAGTTCGGGTCTCGATGGCGTAACGTTGCGCGTTTTAAAATGTCAGTCAATCAGCGAGAAGTAGAGTGCGCTTACCAATGCAAACTGCTTTCACCTTGAGAAAATGAGCTTGATACGCTCTGTTTGCGGGTAATCTTCTTGCATTGCACACAGTTTATGAGTGTGGTGCACGCGCGCGGCGTGCGCCATTATTGAGTTACTGCGATTCAAATGTCCCCCATTTCAGCGCGTTACCTTCATCAACGAGTAGTTGCCCTTTGCTCCATACTTTATCGATATTAAAATTATCCGTTAATAACACAAAGTCGGCATCGTGTGTTTCGCTTATTCTGCCCTTGGTTTTTAGCTTGAGCACGCGAGCGGCATTTGAGGTCACTAAAGGAAGCACTTTTTCTAGGGGTAAACCACTGTTAATTAAAGCCACTAGTGCTTCAAATAGACTGCTGACTTTACCCATTTCAATTCCAATACATTCACCGTCAGAACTAAATATGGGCAGGCTAGCATTTCCGTCGGAACTTAAGCTGATTTGACTCAAGTTGATACCTTGCGAGATTGCAAAATGGACCGCATTAACGACCGCGACTTCACCCTCGTTTAAATACTGAGTATTGGTCGACGTCGTGAAATCGATAACCCCACCTTGTCGTGCAAATTCAATCCCTTGCTCTAATAGCTGCTGGGAGCGATTCATGTGAGTGGGATAGAACTGCGTTAAAGGGATATCTGATTGCTGCGCGATGAGATGCAATATTTGAATACCACTCGCACCATCGCCCACATGCACAAATACTATGCCGCCTTTACCGCTGAGCATGCCGCCGACGCGGCTTTGTGCTGCGACTCTGGCGAGTTCTGGCACAGTGAGTTGTGAGCCTCGATGATCTGCAATTGCAATTTCACCCACACCAATAACATTGTCGATTAACACCAGATCTTGGGTGACATCGCCAGTAAGGGTCTTTACGGGGTACTCGTAAGAGCCTGTGTAGCAAAAGACAGACAAGCCTTCATATGTGAGCGCTTTCGCTTTGACGACAAGTTCGTTCAAGCTGCGACTAATGGCGTCGGTTCCCAATGCTGCGACGAGCGTAGTTACCCCAGCAAGACTGGCGTCTGTTAGTTGCATCTCTGGGGTACGTGTGTGATAACCGCCTTCACCGCCACCGCCTGTGATATGCACTAAGGGATCCACTAAACCTGGGATTAAAGGGCGACCATTGGCTTCGATGATTGTGACTAAGTCTGCATGCTTAAGATCAATGACGGGGGCGATTTTAAGGACTTTCGCCTCGCAAAATAACACGTCGCGTAGCCCTAAAAACTGCGGCGCATAAACGGCGGCGTTACGGATTAAAGTTAACATCAGCTATATCCTGTAATAACGGCAAATAAAATGACGGCACTGGCCATCAAGGTCAGCAATAATTGAAAGCGCCAAATAAGCGCAAGCCATTGAGCGTATGAAATTTTAGCCACACCTAAACAACCCATTAATGAGGCTGAAGTAGGGATCACTAAATTTGTCAGTCCATCACCAAACTGAAAACAAAGCACTGATACTTGGCGGGTGACGCCTGCAATATCGGAAAGCGGCGCCATGATAGGCATGGTCAGGGCGGCTTGACCGGAACCAGATGCGACAAAGAAATTCATAATAGATTGAAATATATACATAACAATGGCAGAGGTGACATCAGGTAACGTTGCCAAGGACTCGCCGGCATAATGTAAGGCAGTGTTAAGAATAGAGGGCTGTTGTGGGTCATCGCCGCCAAGCAATAACACCACACCTTTGGCGAATCCCACAATCATAGCGGCGGGTAACAGTTCACTGGCGCCTTTTTGAAAGGCACTTGAGATTTGGTTTAAGCTACGTTTCCGCCAAAGAACGGCAATCAGCCCAACAACCAATGCCAGTGCAAAAAACTGACTGGCGATTTGCGGAATATAATAGCCTTGGCTTACCACTCCCCAAATCACCCACATAATTACGCCGAGTAAACAAAGCAACACGAGAATGTCAAAGGAAGAACATTTATTATTCAATGGATTATCGTTAGCATGCACGAGTGTGGCATCCACTGCCGAGCGATGTTTTTTAGCGTAGCGCAGGGTAAAAATTAAGCCGACAACAGTGAAAACTAACCAAGCTGCAATCCGTAAACCAGCGCCAGACATTAAAGGTACACCGGCAATCCCTTGCGCAATGGCCACGCTAAATGGATTCATCCATGAGGTAGTAAATCCAATTTGGGTGGACAAATAGGTGACCATGACCACAGTTGCCGCTGAATAACCTAAAGCCTGAAAAAGCGGTAACAGTACAATGCAAAATGCAATGGCCTCTTCGCTCATGCCGTATATCGCGCCGCTTAATGAAAATATTATAAACAGTAATGGGATCAGTAATACTTGGCTGCGCTGCAGTTTGGCGATCATCGCCATAATGCAATGAGTAATGGCGCCAGTGTCCATGACGACACCAAAGGCACCACCCACGATAAGGATAAATGCCATGACGCCAACGGCCGAGCCCATGCGATCGCCTGATGTCATGCCGTCGAAGGCAAAATTGGTCAGCCCCGTTTTGTTGTTGGCTGAAAATAGACTGACATGATGCGCGTTATCGTATGTCATGAAAAACTGTTGTGGATCGATTCTTTGAGTGATGTTGCCAGCGCTATCAACGATATCGACCATAGCAAACCAACCCGCAGGAAACAGATAACTGCTTATTGCGGCGGCTAAAACGATAAAAAATAAAATAACAAAAGCGTCGGGCATTGCCCTTGCAGTAGGTAATTTCATCCTAATGTGCCTTTATAAAGGGTCAGAACAAGGCATTGGCCACAATTAAACGCTGCGGCCAATGCCTCAAGTCAGTACATTAAAACTTGAAGGTATAACGTACGTTCCAGCGACGGCCTAACCAATCATGGACTGAGCTTGCATAGCCATTGGTTGGAGAGGAGGCGTAGGGCGGTTCTTCATCTGTTAGGTTACGCACTGACACCAAAAAGCTATGGTGTTCATTTAACTCATAACCAAGGCTCGCACTGAAGGTGAGCCAACTGTCGACGGTTTCGTTATCAAATTTAAAGTCACCATCACCCAATGAACTGATGTAGTGACCCGATAAACTGGCACTCCAATCGTTGAGCTGCCAGTCGGTTCCTAGATCAAGCACGCTTTCAGGGCGAGCAATTTCTGAGGCGCCACTTAACCGCCCTAATAAATCTTCCACTGGGGTTGAAGGTGTGACTTGTCTTTCAAACGATAGGGTTTCAGTGCCCGCAACATAAAACTTAAATTCACCTGCGGTTTCAGTGTCTAAGCGATAATCTAGCTTGTAGTCGATGCCATCAGTATTTTGATTGCCGACGTTAAAATAGCCGGTGCGTAAGAAGCTGATATCCCCTTGGCCATCAACAACACAGCCAAATTCATCCCCCAGTTCTGCAACGCTAGTCACGATTTTTGTACTGTCTTTAATACAGGCGCCCAAGGTAGTGTTGGCATCAATATCAACAATATCATCGTGCTCGTAGCGCCAGTAATCGACGGTCAATTGTAGTGCTTCGGTGAGGTTCCAAGAGACGCCAACGTTAATGGCGGCAGATTTTTCTGCGGATAAATCCTTATTGCCTATGGTTTCTTGGTCAAACTCGAGTTCGCCAAACTCAGCACCAGCAGTACCGCATAAGGCATTGTAAGGTTCAGCTGAACCACAATTGATATACTGGCTGCTGAGCGACGTCCCTGCGCCTAATTGGGATAACGAAGGGGCTCTAAAACCTGTACTCCATGACGCCCTTAATACTAAGTCCTCAAGTGGGCGATAACGCATTGATATTTTAGGGTTAACATCACCACCAAAGTCACTATAGTGGTCGTAACGTAAAGCTGCGATCACATCTAAGGTGTCGGTAATGGGGAAATTAAACTCGCCATACACAGCATATTGCGTCCGGTCTGCTTCGGCATCGCTTGCGCCTAAGCCGATAATTTCGTTATTAACGGCGTTGATAGATGGCCTATCAAATATTTGCTCTTTTCGCAGCTCTCCACCAAAAACCGAGCTTACTGTACCTGCGGGCAATGCAAACAAATCGCCACTGATATTAAAATCCAGCGACAACACCTCTGATTCACCTTTACGAATGCCGGGATCGCGCAGGGTAGCAATTTGTGCAGCGCTACTATCACGGCCTAAATTGAACGGATTAAATTCATCCGCCGCCACGGCGGCATCCAGTTTAGTGGCATTCATATAGCCAGCAACATTGTTGATTTCGTTTGTAGATTTGCCATAACTCGCCGCGGTTTCCCAGCTCCAGTCGGCAAGTTCACCGCGCAGTCCAGCGAGGACTCGATAGCTCTGAGTGTCATATTCCTGTACTCGACGCTCAGGGAAACGAGTTCGAACAGTGATAACGTCGCTGACACTCCCATCTAGCATGTCAATGTCGTGAACATACTGGGGAATGTTGGCAGAATCACCAGCAATATCCACTGTATATCCCGCAGGCGCCTCATAGGCTGAACCGGTATTCTTTTGATACATGCCTTCAGCAAAAAACTCCAATCCATTATCTAGATGATAAATATGATTAAAGGTCGTGCCTATATTGTCAAAGTCAGGTTGGATAGCGCGTTTAATAACATAGTCATAATTGCAACGTGTACCACTTTTTTGAGTATCGTCGCCACACCAAGACTCAGCGTAATCCTCACCATCTATGGTCATACGAGTGCTGGATTCAAAGGTAACATTAACAGGTCTATCGCTATTAAAGATGGCGTTTCGCGTCGCATAATCGACTACAACTGTAGTATTGCTGTTTTCTGTGGCAAAGCCGCCAGCGTAGGTCAGATTCTTACGGCTGGCATCGTGATCAGAAGTATCATCCCCATATTGGGCACTGAGCTCATGCCCGACAAAATCCTTACGGAGGATAAAGTTAATCACCCCGGCAATGGCATCCGAACCATAGATGGACGATGCGCCATCGGTTAACACATCGATGCGTTCAATGGCAGATAAAGGGATAGAATTGACGTTCACAAACGAGTCAGAGCCATTAGAGAAGGAATCAACGGCGACTCTTCGGCCATTGACTAGCACTAAGGTTGAGCTTGAACCCAATCCGCGCAAACTGACACCGGATGCGCCAGCTGGTGCTCCATCGGCTCCACCGACACCCCCAGTTTCCGAGAAAGTCCCCGCACTTGAAGCTTGGGGGAGATCGCGTAGAAACTCACTCACACTCTCGTAACCGCGTTTAGTGATGTCATCTTGGGTGAAACTTTGCAGTGGATTGGCGCCTTCCATATCCACCCCTTTTAGGCGTGAACCTGTGACTGCGACACGCTCGACCGGTGCATCTGCGGCAGGTTGCTCAGTTGTTTTTTCTAGTTCATTGGCTACAGCTAAAGCAACGGGCGACAAGGTCAACCCAAAAACAGCGCACAAAAATACAGAACTTCTCATGATAAGCTCCCGATAAATCTCTTATTAGAATTTTTAGACGTGGCTAAGCTGCGCGTGAGTCAATACGCATGGCATTAGTTAATGTTTTGCAGAAAGCGCAACGTCAATCAAATTATTGAGAGGGGAGTAAGACGGCTAGACTAGACTCCACCAAACACAAGGTGTTTAGCGGTTATTCGTCCCACCATTCGGACAGATACCATGTGCGGTAGTGGTATCTTTGGAAAAGAGTTGTTTCTGTTTTCATGTAATAAACTGAAGTCTTTTGTTATTGACCTGTTAAAAGACTATCCGTAACATGAGCCTTGAGTCAATACATGGCGCACACTTTTTATTGAGTGCCACTATGAAAAATCGTTGCTTAAAAAACTTATCTTTTTTGCTCAATAGCTTAAGTATTTCTTACTTTGCTCTTTTGCTATTTATCGCCCCAAGCGTGCAGTCAGCGCCAGTGAAATCCCTGAGTTTATCGATACCCACTCATCAACCATTTGATCTTATGCTGGTGGGCGGAGGGATGAAAACCTGCAGCTCTCAAGCTCCCGCAAATTGCCAATCGGAAGTCAAATTCTCAGCCGATGCCAAACGCGAAACACGTTATGTGTTCAACGTTTCGTGGCTTGAACGTGCACTTAAACACCCAAGATTGCAGTCGTTAAATGAGCAACAGAAAGTGATATTACGGCAAGCGGCTAAAGCACTTTCTCCTGTCAGTAACAGTCTTGAAAATAGCGATGTTGAAATTGGCCGTTCACTTGGCCGTTTACATAGTGACAGCTTAACCTTGGCAAGCCTTGAACAAGCCATTGCAAAGATAGATAAGCAATTTCTGGCGCATTTGAGCGACCAACAATATTACACACTGCTGGATTTACTGGAAGAAAAGCAAATGCTTGCTGACGGCACGCTGTTACAAGAACAAGTGTTACTTGATTCCACAACCAATCCCCATGCCGCGACGCTTTATCAATTATTTACGCAGCAAGCGTTGGCAAAGCGCCAGCAAAGCAACCCCAATGCCAAACGTCCACTGATCGCCGTTGTGACCGCCTCTGCGCGCGATCCCTTTGAAGCGGCCCATTACTATGTCAGCGTATTTGAGCAAATGGGGGCCGAGGTTATTTGGCTGCCTTTAGATGCAGCGTTGCAAGCAGGTATCGCTACCCGTCAGTGTGACCAACTCGAAATGTTTAGACAGCAAATACAAGGTAATACGGATAGGGCGAGGCTTTATCCAAAGCAAGTTGAGCTGCAAAAGGATTTCTGTGCCAGCCCCATTAAACTCTATCAATTGCTTAATCAAATCGACGGACTCTTTTTAAATGGCGGCGATCAGAGTCTGACTTTAAAGGCTTGGACGACGCCGGATGAATCACCCAGTGAAGCATTAACCATCATCAAGAAACGTCTTTCCAAACAAGAAATTGTCATCGGTGGCACCAGCGCTGGCACTGCTGTGATGGCTGATAAAAATATGATCACCGGTGGCACGAGTGAGGGTGCCCTGAGTTTTGGCGTTTTCGCGACCGAAGCGCCAAGTGAGCGTTGTGAAGTCGCTAATTGTGATGCCTCAGTTCCTGCAACGGCGGTCACTTATCGCGAGCAAGGTGGGCTTGGATTTTTCCCCTTTGGTATACCCGACACACACTTTTCACAACGAGACCGTTATTTAAGACTCTTGCTCCTTACCGCCAATGCCGATAGCAAAATGGCATTTGGGGTCGATGAAAATACAGCATTATTGGTCGATTTATCACATCGTTCGCTCTCAGTGGTCGGTGAGCATGGAGTATGGGCATTAGCGCAAGTTGAGCGATTGAAACAAAGCCAAGCTAACTCTGAAATAAATGCGATTTCGCACTATCTCACTCCGGGATCCTATGCTGAAATCGACGCCACTGGTGAGCATTTGACTCATATCCGCCTAGCTCAGACTGCCAAATTGACTTCAATAATGAGTAAACAGAGTGACTTTTTTACTTGGGTCAGCAATGCGTGTCGGCAAGGTATATATTCAACATCACTGAGTGATAAGTACGAATTAACCATTACTCCAATGGCGGTATTAAGTTGCCAAGGCATTTTAAATCAAGAACGCGGATATCAGTCGATGGGTTTAACACTAAAAGCGTTAGATAAATGACAGTAAGTTGAATTAATTTTAGTTGGATAGCTATGATATCAATAGGATAGGCTAAATTTATTAAGGTTAAGTATATATTAGGTAGATTTTAAAAAGTTGAGAGGATAATTAATCTACTGATTTTAAGTTAAGCGATTGAGGTTAAATTAGGTAAAGTAAATTTATATTAAGCAGTATTTATTAAGTATGATTTTTTTGCGAACTAATTAATTTTCAAAACCGCTAAGAAAAATAATGAATCGCTCAGCAAAACTGAGCGATACATTATATCAAAAGAAATTTTTATCGTTTTAACGATCAGCTTTGGATATTAATCGTCACTTTCTCGATAACGATGGGTTCGCGGGGCACATCTTCGTGGCCGGCAACTGTGGTGGTTTTGACTTTTTCAATCTGCTGGATAATATCCATTCCCGCAGTGACCTTACCAAATACCGCATAACCCCAACCGTTATTGGTGGTGGCAGTGTGGTCTAAAAAGTCATTATTGGCGGTGTTAATGAAGAACTGCGCCGTGGCCGAATGAGGCGCATCGGTGCGAGCCATAGCGATAGTGCCTATGGTGTTACTTAGGCCTTTGTTGGCTTCGTTCACGATAGGCTCGTGGGTCGGCTTCTCTTTCATTTTTGCGGTAAATCCGCCACCCTGAATCATAAAACCTTTGATAACACGGTGAAAAATCGTGTGCTCAAAGAAGCCTTCTTCACAATAGCGGACAAAGTTTTTTGAACTGACAGGCGCATGTTCAAAGTCGAGTGCTATGGTGATGTCGCCTAAATTGGTGCTGAATGTAATCATGCTAATATCTTCTATCTTAATGAGTTTCTATTTCTAATAAGTCACGACTGGTACTAGATCATGACTTTTTACGGGATCATGACTTTGTATTAGGCCATCAGTTCGTTTTAGAACCGCTGTTCCACGGATTAAAGGGCGCACTGCGACCCGTAGTCTCGCTACTGTTATCAGTCTGCGCGGATTGTGGCCGCGCTACAGAGGCTTTTGCCTCAGGCTTAGATTTAGCACTGCGATGCTTTTTCGCATGGGCGGTTTCAAAGGAGCCTTCTTTCGCGGGGCGTGAGGTTCTGGCCTCAGGTGTGCGGGCTTTAAAGGTTTTTGGCGTGGTATTTTTTGGCACAAAGTCGAGGACCGAAATCGGCACTTCTTTGTTCGGCACAAAGCCTTCAATTTCTTTACGCACTATGATGTGGCCTAGGCGGCGCTCGATAGCACACAGGTTTCTAAAATCATCTTTGGAAACAAAGGAGATGGCTTCGCCGCAGGCGCCAGCACGACCGGTTCGGCCAATACGGTGAATATAATCATCGGCTTCATCGGGCAGATCATAGTTGACCACGCGGGTGAGGGCGTCGATATCGATACCGCGAGAAGCCACGCCGGTCGCCACTAAAAAGCGCAGTTTTCCGGACTTGAAATCGACTAATAACTGCTCGCGTACCGCTTGGCTGCGACCACTGTGGATGGCTTCGGCGGCAATACCGCGTTTTTCGAGTTGGCTGACCAGTTTGGCGGCGCCTTGTTTAGTCTGGATAAAGATCAGTGCCTGTTCCCAAGCTTGCTCAGTGATGAGTTTGCTTAACAGGGCAGACTTTTTATCTTTATCGACAGTGATCAACCATTGGTCGATTTGCGGTGCGTTCGCACTGTCGCGGGCAATTTCAATCTCAACAGGGTTTTCAACCGCTGTTTTCGCTAAAAAGCGCACTTGCTTAGATAAGGTTGCCGAAAACAACAGATTTTGGCGTTCTGTTGGCAGACGTTCGATGATCTTATTGATGTCTTCGATAAATCCCATATCGAGCATTCTATCGGCTTCGTCTAGGACTAATACCGAGATTTCATCGAAATGAATCGCTCTTTGGGTGTACATATCGAGCAATCTACCGGGTGTCGCTACCAGAATATCGACGCCTTCGATAAGGCGTTGTTTCTGTGGTGCGGCATCGACGCCACCATACATGGCCATAGAGGTCAGCGGCAGGTATTTTGCGTATTTGGCAATATTGTCTTCAACCTGAACGGTCAATTCGCGGGTTGGGGTTAAGATCAAGGCGCGAACGCGTTTAGCCCGAATTTTCGGCATCTCGGCGAACATTTGCAGTATTGGCAACACAAAACTGGCAGTTTTACCTGTACCCGTTTGTGCGCCAGCGAGCAGGTTTTTACCTTTCAAGATCACCGGGATGGCTTTTTCTTGGATTGGAGTAGGTTGTGAATAGCCGAGCTCAGTGATGGCTCTTAAAATCGGATCGCTTAATCCAAGTTTGGAAAATGGCATTGAATGTCTCAGGTAAAGGGTCAGGTCAATAATGTATAAGCAAACTGTTACGCCAACGCGTTAACAGCGGAGCAGGGCGATATTATAGCAGGAGGTGAAACAGAATTGGCGATTATCGTTATCTGAGTTCGTTTGGCAAAGTGGGAATTTTACCTCGAATAGATGAATGGTAAGCGGCATAAATATCGAGAACTCACAATTTTGTAACCGTAGATGTATTCACGGCTAACACTGCTGCAATTATTGGGACAATATGATTAACTTAGGTAATTTTTGCATGCCTGTTAAATATCAACAAAGGACCCATAATAATGAAAAAATCCGCTATTTCCCTTGCGATAGTGTTATCGCTGGCCGGCCTTGCTGGTTGTCAATCCCATACGAGTCAAACCAAGCCTGTGGTTGCGGCTGAAGTTAAAGCCCAGTCATTTGAGCAATTTTCAGTATCCTTTATTGATTCATTGTGGGAATTATCACCGACGTGGGCCTTATACAGTGGCAAGCATGTTAATGATGGCTATCTTGAAATCCCCGATGCGGCTGGTCGTGCGAAAACACTAGCGTTTGTGAAAGCACAACAAGCCAAATTGACCCAGTTCGAGCAAAAGTCGCTGACGCCGAATGAACTGATTGATTATCATCTGATCGACAATTTACTCGGCAGCATGGCATGGGAAATTGACAGTTTTAAATCTTGGCAGTGGGATCCTTCAAGCTACAACGTATCGGGTGGTTTTGCCCAAATCATCAATGAAAACTTTGCCCCATTAGATGACAGATTACGTTCTGTATTAGCGCGTTTAGAAAATGTACCAGCTTATTATGCAGCCGCGCAGGCAAACATTAGCAAGCCAACATTGGAACATACCGAATTAGCTGTGATGCAAAACCAAGGTGCATTTTCGGTGTTTTCCGATAACTTATTAAAACAGGTCGCCGATTCTGGTCTGACGGCTACGGAAAAAGCGTTATTTAACACACGGTTTGATGCTGCCACTGCTGCAATTAACGGCCATATCGCTTGGTTAGACAAATTAGTGGTTCAACTCAAAAAAGATGGTGCCCGTAGTTTTAGGATTGGCGAGGAACTATACGAGCAAAAATTTGCCTTTGATATCCAAGCGGGCATGACAGCAAAACAGCTGTATCAAAAAGCCGTGGCCGATAAAGACCGTGTTCAAGGGGAAATGGCAAAAATTACCGATAAGTTATGGCCTAAATATTTTACTACGCCAAAACCTGCTGACAGTAAGCTCGCCATTCGCCAGTTAATCGATAAATTATCGACTCAGCATGTTCAGCGCGATGAATTCGTGAATGAAGTGCGTAAGCAAATTCCAGAGTTAATTGAATTTGTAAATAAGAAAAACCTAGTCACATTAGATCCTAAAAAGCCACTTGTCGTCCGTGAAACACCCGAATATATGCGTGGTTATGCCGGTGCTTCAATTAGTGCACCAGGACCTTACGATAAATCTGGTAATACTTATTACAATGTGACGCCGCTCGATGGTATGAGTGATGCGTCAGCCGAGAGTTATTTACGTGAATATAATCACTGGATCCTGCAAATCCTCAATATTCATGAAGCAATTCCTGGGCACTACACTCAATTAGTTTACTCGAACCAATCACCGAGTTTAGTGAAAAGTTTATTCGGTAATGGCGCTATGGTCGAAGGCTGGGCGGTATATACCGAGCGCATGATGCTCGAAGAAGGCTATGGTAATTTTGAGCCTGAAATGTGGTTGATGTACTACAAGTGGAATTTACGTGTTATCTGTAACACTATTTTGGATTACAGCATTCATGTGAAAGGCATGACTGAAGAGCAAGCCATTGCCCTGATGATGAACGAAGCCTTCCAACAGCAGGCAGAAGCCGAAGGCAAGTGGCGCCGCGCTACGCTTAGCCAAGTTCAGCTGACGAGCTACTATTCTGGTTATCGTGAAATCTATGATTTCCGTGACGAATATAAGAAAGCGCAAGGCAAAGATTTTGATCTTAAAACCTTCCACGAACAATTCTTGAGTTACGGCAGCGCGCCAGTGAAATATATTCGTCAATTAATGCAAAACAAATAAGTTCGCATATTGATATAAATTAGCAGAGCTCAGGCTCTGCTTTTTTTATGCCGAATCGTTGCACACATTACCGTGAGGAAGTGAAGTCAATACAGTTACTGATGAAATGAAATCGTTAACACTCAGCAAATAATGGCAAGCAGATCCTATTGCCATATAACTGAAAAATTATATATTTCGTTATATGGCATATGCAGGTGTTAGCCGAAAAAATTGACGGCTTAATGATTGAGCAGAATAGCGTTATGTTTAATTCTTAGATTTAGATGATGTCATCAGCGCTAAGACTTCATCGTAAGAAATGTTAAATTCTCTCGACAAGTTAATGATTTTTGTTTTGTAGGTTTGAATGTTTTCTTGCTGGGCTAATTGATGTTTCTTTTCTTCAACTAACTCGTTAACTGTTTCTTGTAATATCAATAATCGACGTAAACTATAGTCGAGGGATTTAATATATTTACCCATTTGTTGCTTGTTACGTGCTTGCTCAAGATCCGTTGAGACTTTTTTATCATATCCATATTCATCTAGAGCCGCGATTGCGCTCTGTAAATCAAGATCAGTAGTCATTTGGTTTTCGCTTTATAACAAAGAGGTGTGAGAACAGATTGATGAAATTTTCTTATGAAACATTAAAGGGTGTCATAGGACGTTAACTATCGCAGATTATAGTGCCTATGCCAATATACACCAAGCCTTTGCTGGTTAAAATTAAATAAAAAATTCGCTGATTTTTGCTTTGACCTTGTCGGGGTCTACAATTATGGGTAGTCTAAAGTGATAGGCTATTATGGAGATTCAAATGCTTGATCTACTACCAGATTTATTTGACCACTATCCGTCTAAATTACAGTTACTTCCCCTCGAATTTAAACCCTATGGCGGTAAGCGGCTCTTTTGGGGCGAGATAGTCACAGTCAAGTGTTTTGAAGATAATTCTAAGGTAAAAGAAATACTTGCACAGGATGGGCAAGGAAAAGTTTTGGTTGTCGATGGAGGCGGTTCTTTGCGCCGCGCATTGTTAGGCGATCTCATTGCGCAAAGCGCGCTAGATAATGGCTGGCAAGGGATAGTGATCAATGGTTGTGTTCGTGATGTAGCCCGATTAAATACTTTTAGTTTAGGTGTTTATGCCTTAGGGGCCATGCCGATAAAAACCGAGAAGTTAGGTAAAGGCCAAATTAATGTTGCTGTAGATATGGGCGGCGTAATGGTTACGCCCGGTATGATGCTGTATGCCGATGAAAATGGTATTGCAGTAAGTGATGAGATGTTGAACTTTGCATTTTTAAATTAACATTTTTAAATGAATTAGTTGCTTTAAATTCAAGTTGTTTTTGATAAGGATATTTATATGAAATTCATTAAGTGGCTCCTGGCCTTAGTGGTGACGCTCATTCTTTTAGTCACAGTGTATCTCACCGTATTTTTCGACCCTAATGATTTTAAACCTGAAATAGTTGATGCCGTAAAAAAACAAACGGGTCGTGAATTAGTCATCGCTGACGATTTATCCTGGACCTTTTTCCCTGTTATCGGCATTAATTTAGGGGGCGTGTCTTTATCTAATCCTGAAGGCTTTACCCCTAAGGCTATGTTAGAAGTCAACAAAGCCGTTGCCGAAGTGGCGTTGATGCCATTGTTTAGTCAGCAAATTGAAATTGCGGAGCTGAGTCTCGATGGCGCAACCATTAATTTAGTGACTCGTAAGAATGGCACCAGCAGTTTTGATGGATTAAGTGGTGATAATAGTAAGAAAGCTGCAACTCCAGCGGCCGAAACTTCCTCAAATGCCAAACTGAACGATATTAATATTGGCGGTATTTCAATCACCAATACCCAAATTAATATGATTGACGAAGCGAAAAAGCAAACTCAAGTCTTTACCTTAAAAAGCTTCACCTTAGGTGAGTTCGCTTTAGAACAATTTGCACCCATCGCCTTTGAATTTAGTGCAACTATGCCGGACATGACGGTAAGCAGCGAAGGCAAAGGTGAGCTAAAACTAAGCCGAGACTTTACGCAACTCGTCGTCAATGGACTCAAAATTGACACTGTGGTGGAAGGTGAAAGTATTCCCAATAAGCAACTCGAAACATCGATTAGCTTAGCGACTCAAATCGCATTGGATAAACAGCAATTGTCCGTCGATATTGCGCAGCTTACCGCGGCAAGCATTACCGCTGCGGGTAAAGTTGGCGTGAATTACGCCACGAAAATTCCGCAAATCAATGCTGATTTTCAAGTCGGCGATATCGATTTAGATACGCTGTTACCTAAAACGGAGACCGCTGCCGCAACAGAACAAGCACCCGCTGCCAGCACTCAGGCAGTTGAGCCTGATCTCTCTGCCCTTAAGCAGCTTGATGTAAAACTCAAGTTGACCGTTAAGTCTATTAAGGTTGCTAACCTGTCGACTCAAAATTGGTTGATGGATGTGGGGATTAAAAATGGCGTGTTAGATCTAACGAAACTGAATGCGGATTTATACCAAGGTAAGTTGCTGGTGAGCGCTCAGGTCGATGCACGTCAAGCGGTGGCAAGTTATCAATTCGATAAAAAAGTGACGGGTGTACAAATTCGTCCTTTGTTGAAAGATGCGGCGGATGTGGATTTACTGGCGGGTACGGCCAACTTTGATGTGAAGGGTAAAGGTAAGAGTTTGATCCCTGAGCAGTTAAAGAAAAATCTATTAGCCAATGGCCATTTTGATATTAATGACGGGGCTTTGTACGGGGTTAACATTCCGCAGATGATCCGTAGCGCCCAAGCTAAGTTAAAGGGCGACTTATCGACAGAAACCAAGGAAGAGCGCAAAACGGACTTCTCGAGTCTGACTGGTAGTTTCTCGCTGGATAATGGCGTTGTTACTAACCCAGATCTTGCTATGTCTTCACCTTTATTGCGTTTGGCGGGCAAAGGTACGGCGAATTTATTGACTGAAGCCTTAGACTACAGATTGACGACTAGCCTAGTGAATTCATTAAAAGGTCAGGGCGGTAGCGACAAAGATGCGCTGGCTGGAATTGACATTCCGTTGGCTATTACCGGGACTTTCCAAAAACCTGAATATGCCTTGGATACTAAAGCGTTACTGAATAATCAGTTAAAAGAAGAAACCGACAAAGCTAAGGAAAAATTAAAAGACTCCTTACTGAAAAAACTAGGAGGTTTCTAATGGTTGCTCCAATGCGCTACGCATTGCTTGTTGGCGCGAGTGCTTTTGTCGGCGGGCAACTTGTTGGGTGCTCGGCGCCTGAAGCCGCTGACACGGGTCAGTCTACCAAGGGCGAGACGACAACAGCCGCGGCGGTTCAGCCTGAGATCGTTCGCGCTGCCGATCTGGCGCTCGATGTTTCAGGCCTTAAAAGTACACCGACATTAAAGGTTGAACCTATGACGACTGATGCTACGCCAGGACTGCTTCGCGGCGAGTTAGCCTTAGAGCCATTTGTTGATTTCAAGCAGCCAGTTAAGGCAACGTTGATTGTGACCAATCCACAAACCTATGCCGTCGGCCTGCGTTATAACTCAGGGATGACGGCGGATTTGTGGCTGGTAACGCAAGAGGGCAAACGTCTGTGGGCATGGTCCGATGATATGATGTTTACCCAAGCGTTACGCGATAGCCAATTGGCAGCGGGGAAAGTGATCACCACTTCCTTTAGCATTCCGCCCAAAGCGTTTGCTGGAATACCCGCAGATGGCGCTCGTTTAGAAGCGCATTTTGCCGCTAAAGCATTAGAGTCTGATGCCGTCGTTATGGCGCCTGTTGTCTTATTACTGACGATGGAATAACGCCGCTTCTCATCATAGAGAAAGCTCATAATAGAAAAGGCAGCAATCAGATAAGGTTGCTGCCTTTTTGTTCACTGTGGCTCAATCTTGCTAAGGGTTTATATTGCACCAATCAGTTCGAACTATGTGCCTGTTTAGCCTTATGCGTTTAACTTACTTTCATCGACTACTAATTTAATCACTTGGCCTGGTTGCAAATATTGTGATTGCGCTAGGCTATTCCATTCTAATAGCTCGGCCACAGTCACGTTAAATTTGCTGGCGATACGGGCGAGTGAATCACCGGATTTGACCTTATAACTCACAGTACGAATTTGCGCAGTTTGCTCAAGATTTTTCGGCGCTAAGATCACCAGTTTTTGACCATTTTGTAGCTTGTCACTCTTACCTAATTTGTTCCAAACGCTAAGTTGTTTCACTGTCACTTTATGGGCATGGGCGATTTCAGAAAGTGTGTCACCAGACTTAACCTGATAGGCAATTTTTGTCGATTCATTCGCAGCTTGCGATTTCTTCGGCAATTGTTGCTGAGTCGACAGGGCATAGAGCTGTTTGTCTTGCGCATCGACAGGAATAATCAAATGCTTGCCCGCGACTATGGTATTGTTTTTCATGCCGTTGGCGGCGCGAATTGCATTTATAGTCGTGTGGTGCTGCTTCGCAATCTTGCCAATACTGTCACCGGATTTGATCGTGTAGCGTAGCCAACTGATCCTATCCTCGGTTTCTGTTTCGGCGAGTGCTTTCTTAAATTCTTCCGATTTATCAATCGGTAATACTAAAGTGTGCGGCCCCAGTGGCGAAGTGGCCCAGCGGTTATAACCAGGGTTGAGTTTTTGCAGCTCAAGTGTGGTCATGTTTGCTAAACCTGCCGCCATGGCTAAATCAATTTGGCTATCAATATCAACTACTTCAATTGAAGGATTGTTGCTGATTGGCGCTAAGGTGATGCCATATTCATCGGCGTGTTTAATGACTTCTGCCAGCGCAAGTAGTTGCGGCACGTAGCGTTCGGTTTCACTGGGTAAATCCAATGACCAAAAGTCGGTTTTTAAGCCTTTCTTCTCGTTACGTTTAATCGCATTGAGCACCCGAGATTCACCCGAGTTATAGGCCGCAATAGCATAAAGCCAATTGTTATTGGTTTTATCGTAAAGATATTCCAACATGTCGAGCGCCGCAGTCGTTGAAGCGGGCACATCACGGCGACCGTCGTACCACCAGTTCATTTCTAAACCGAAATGGCTGGCCATAGGCGTGGTGAATTGCCATAAACCCGATGCCGCACTTGCTGAAGACGCCGATGGATCAAAGGCGCTTTCAATAATAGGTAATAGGGCGATCTCAATCGGAAGATGACGCTTTTCAAGCTCTTCCACGATCAGGTACATATAAGGTGCAGCACGCTCTGAGATGATCGCCAGATGCTGCGGATTTTTGATGTACCAATCGCGATATTGGTTCACCAATTTTTGATCTGGAACCGGTAACTGCATACCTTGACGAATTCGCTCCCACACATCGGTAATTTGCGCCGACGGAGCCTCAGTTGCGAGGTAATATTCTGGGACTGTATTTTCGGTTGTGACGGCTTCAACTTCTGTCTGATTAACTGTCTGATTAACGCCATGGTTGTCTAATGTCTGACAACCTGTGAGTAGGGCAAATCCCCCTACAACAACATAAAGTGATACTCTCATTGAAAACGGTAGTCCTCTGTTAGTGCATAGCTTTTCTTTATAGTAACAGTATGTTTTATATGAAGATAAAGACGACGCAGCGCGCAAAGTTTTCACGCAAAACGAGCCATTCTATGGGATCTTTTCGATCTTGTCCCTTAATTATCGTACATAATGTAAGGCCATTTTTGATTTACATCATCAAAAATGGGAAAAACTGTTTAAATTTCAAACTATAATATTGCTTTTGTGATCAAAAATTATCTTTCCACTGTCTGAGCAGGGTAAAACCGCCAAGTTCGTCTAAATTGGCATGATTTAGATCGCTAAAATGCTGTTTTATGCTGTCAACAATCTCAGTGTCGCTGGCACGTAGAAAGGGATTGATGGCGCGCTCTAAAGCGATGGTGGAGGGGATAGTCGCTTTGTCTTGGCGACGCAACGCTATGGCGCGTTCGTTATAGTCTTGCAGCGCGCGATTGTTGGGATTGACCGCGAGGGCAAATTTGAGGTTTGAAAGTGTGTACTCATGGGCACAATACACCTGAGTGTATGCGGGAAGCTGGGCAAGTTGCTGTAGTGAGTTGAGCATTTGCGCTGGCGTACCTTCAAATAAGCGGCCGCAGCCACCGCTAAATAAGGTATCACCGCAGAATAAGGCATCTGCAATAACGTAGGCGATATGTCCTGCTGTGTGCCCCGGTACATCTAAGACTTGCAGCTCGCCACTGATATAGTCGAGTGTAAATCTGGGCTGTGCTGTTGCGTGTAACGGATGGGTGATGCCTTCAATCTTCTCATTATCTGGGCCATACACTGTGAGCCTGTTTTGACTGTAGGCTTGAAGTTCAGCGACGCCACCCGTATGGTCATTGTGGTGGTGAGTCAGTAAAATGCCCGCTAGCGTGAGTTGATTGGCCTCTAGATAGTCAATAACCACACTCGCATCGCCGGGATCGACGACATAAACCTGTGTATGCGGTTGTTGTTGTAACACCCAGATATAATTGTCATTAAAGGCTTTGATCGCTGTTATAGTGAGCATAGAACCGCCTATGTCTGTATTTCAATTCGAAGATAAAGGTATTATCCATGAGTGAACGGCCCTTGGCGACCTTTGCCGCTTTTGTCCTGTGGCAAAATGGCAGCAATCTTTGACCCAATTGGATACTTGTCTACCAAGCTAACGGAGGAACTCTGTGTCGCATTTTAGTACTGAGCTCAAACCCGAACAATGGAGCGACTTACCCAATGGTGAGGCGTTGCAACAAGCCGTTGCTAAACAACTTGAAGATTGGTGGCCAAGAGTCTTTGGTTATCATTTATTAAAGTTAGGGCCTTTGAGTGCCGAATTGTCGAGCATGGCATCGCCAGTCGCCCATCATTTTTCTCTCTCGCCATCCAAAGGCGCTTCGATTGAAGGCGATTTTTGCCATTTACCCCTGCAGAATGCGGTGATAGATGCGGTGGTGATGAGTCTATTGCTCGAATTTGAACCCGATCCTTACCGTATTCTTCGTGAAACCGATCGGGTACTCATCGCCGGAGGCTATCTTTTTATCGTCGGTTTTAATCCCTTAAGTCCAGTATTTTTGGGTAAGTTATGGCCTAAGTATCAGGATTGTCTCCCATGGAATGGCCGCTTCTTTATGCCATCAAGGGTGCGAGATTGGTTAGGTTTATTAGGTTATCAAGTGGTGGGCGATGAGCGTTTGGTCTATCACCCCTTAATGGGTGATTTCAACCAAGGTAAATTTTTTCAACAGAGTTTAGCGTCATGGCTTCCTAGTGCGGGCAGTTTGTATTTGATTGTGGCGCGTAAACTCGACTCGCCACTCACGCCTATTCGCGATAAACGTAAGGTGCGGCAAACGAATTGGACCACGGCACCGACCGCGGGACGTTCAGGGCATTTATCAGAGCATTCGGAAAACTGATAAGCCATTTCCTTTTTAAGTACAGGTTTTAATATGCGGATCACCTTAAGACAACTGGCGGTATTTGAGGCTGTAGCGCGTAGCGGCCAAGTCGCAAAGGCGGCGGAGCAGGTTAATTTATCACCACCGGCCACTTCTATGGCCTTGGCTGAGTTAGAAAAACAGCTCAATGCCCGCCTATTCGAGCGCATTGGTAATCGATTACAGCTGAACTCACAGGGCAATTTACTGTTGCCACTGGCGACGGATTTATTGCACCGCGTCGAGCAAATTGAGCAGGCATTTACCTACCATGGCGGCGATTTGGTTGGGCGGTTAAGTATCAGTGCCAGTTCGACCATTGGTAACTATCTGATGGCGAAAGCCGCAGTGGCATTTTGTCAGCAGCACACTCAAACCCATGTGGATGTGGCGATCACAAATACTCAAGATGTGATCCAAGCGGTTGCGCAGTTCCGATCTGAAATGGGCTTTATCGAAGGTCATTGCACCGATAATCGTTTGAGTGTTGAAGCTTGGCATAAGGATAGGCTGCTGGTGTTTTGTCATCCGGCGCATCCTCTGGCGGGGAAAGTGGTTAAACCGGCACAAGTGAGAGGCCAGCCATGGGTGTTACGTGAAGAAGGTTCGGGCACACGCGAATATTTTGTCAATGCTGCCAATGAGTTGGATATGCAGCCAGAAGCCAAATTCTGCTTTACTACGCCGGATGCAATAAAACTGGCGGTGAAACAAGGTGCTGGGCTTGGGGTGTTATCTGAGCTGGCGCTGGAGAAAGAAATCAGCCGCAAAGAGTTAGCGTTAGTCACGATTGAGGGATTAGTGCTGGAGCGGCAGTTTTATCGCATCACCCATAAGAGCCGTCAGGCGACATCCCTTGGCCAAGCTTTTGTGCAGTTCTGTGAGAATTTTTTCAATATCGCAGGCGTGGAACCCAAATAAGCCGTTTGATAGCAATGGCCATATGCAGTGAGCTTAAGCGATTAATTTGAACTGTGGGTTTACGGTGAGATGAATAGTGAAATGAATGGTGAAATGAATCATCACGCCTAAGTGTTTAGCTTAGGCGTGATGGCATCGAACTCAATTTTCGAACTTACTTTCGAATTAGTTTTGTACGAACTTAACTTTTCGAATTTAGCTTGTATGAACTTAGTTTGTTCTAACTTTGCTTGTATAAGCTAAGGGCCACAGAGTTAAGGCTGGTAGCCTAAGTCGGGTTGGGTCGGTTTTGATTCTGCCGCAGTGCGAGCTAATACGTCGCATCGTTCGTTTTCGGCGTGGCCCGCGTGGCCTTTAACCCATTGCCAGTCGATGGTGTGCATCTGTGAGGCTTTATCTAAACGTTTCCACAGGTCAACGTTTTTCACTGGGGTACGGTTTGATGTCATCCAACCTTTTTTCTTCCAGCCATGGATCCACGTCATTATGCCTTGGCGCATATATTGGCTGTCGCTGGTGAGCACGACTTGGCAAGGCTCTTTTAAGCTTTCTAACGCTATGATCGGGGCTAATAATTCCATGCGATTATTGGTCGTGAGCGCAAAACCGTCGGACATCTCCTTTGTATGGCCTTTATAATTCATTACAATGCCATAGCCGCCAGGACCGGGATTGCCTAAGCAAGAGCCATCGGTGAAGATGTGGATCAGTTTTAGTTCAGTCATCAAATTGTTACCATAGCCGGGAATTTCGGCCGAGTATAACCAAAAATTGTCATAAGAAGCGCATAAAAAAATGAATATTATCTCTAACGCTAGCCGTCAGGTTATTTTGGATACCGAAACCACAGGTATGAACCAGGGCAGCGGCGCCATCTATTTAGGCCATAGGATCATCGAGATTGGTTGTGTGGAAGTGGTGAACCGTCGTTTGACGGGGCGTTATTACCACCAATATATCAATCCAGGTCAAGCCATCGATCCCGAAGCCATCGCCGTTCACGGTATTACCGATGAGCGCGTTTCCAAAGAGCCGCGTTTTCATCAAGTTGCTCAAGAATTTATCAACTTTATCGACGGCGCTGAAATCGTCGCCCATAACGCCAACTTCGACGTGAGCTTCATGGATCATGAGTTTTCACTGTTGCAGCCGCGTGGACCGAAAACCGCTGATATTTGTCAGATCCTCGACACCTTAGTCATCGCTAAGTTCTTGCATCCTGGTCAGAAAAACAACCTTGACGCCCTCTGTAAGCGTTATGGCGTGGATACGTCGCGCCGCGAATATCACGGCGCTTTGCTCGATGCCGAGATCCTCGCCGATGTTTATCTGATCATGACCGGCGGGCAGACAAAGTTTAATTTGTCCAACGAGGAAGCGGGGCAGGAAGCGGGTGGTATTCAACGTTTTGATCCGCAATCACTTAACCTTAAAGTGATCGGCGCATCGGCCGATGAATTGACTATGCATGAACAACGCCTTGATTTAGTCGCAAAATCAGGCAAATGCCTCTGGAGAGGATAGAAAAAATACTATGCCGATGTCGCGCCATAAACCCATTTTAGCGCTTTGCCTTGTTGTCACTACGCTGTTTGCCAGTGTGACGTCTGTATTGGCCGCCGAGGCTGAAATCGCTAAAAAAGTCGTCAAGCCGCCCAAGGCCGCGCCGATTATAGGATTGGAGACGGCTTCTGAGCTTAAAAACCGTTTTCGCATCGACCATATGGTCGATAACATGACGCTGTTAGTGGAGCGCGAATACGGCTCTGCGCCTGTGGTGATAGTGTTGCCCGATGGCAGTAAATGGTACGCCAATCGCCATCCCGAAACCGTCAAGTGGGTCGATGGCATTACCGGCGATATTATTTACATTGAGTCGCCTATGCCTGGACCTTGGCAGTTGGTGGGTAAAGTCGTCCCAGGTTCGACCCTCAAAAAACTCTCTAAACTCGAAATCGAAGTGCAGCCTTTGCCGCAGCCGCTATTCCAAGGTGAGCAAGTTAAAATTGTCGCCCAGTTGATGGGTGATGCCCAGCGTGTGCGCATGCCGGGACTCGACTTTCTGGTGGAATGGACGGCTCATTTTGTGAGTAAGCACAGGGCCGGCGATGAGAATTTTGCCGCGGGTGACATTATTGTCGGTTCCTATAAAGACAATGGTGAAGATTATGATGAAAAACCCGATGATGGCGTATTTACCAGTAATCTCAATGTAAAGCAGCCTTGGGGTGATTATGAGTTTGTGGTACAGGCTCGCAACAACGTGTTTGAGCGGCAGATTTCATTTCCGTTTAGATTATCGCCGCGGCCAATTAATTTAGAAGTCATTACCCCAGACGATCCGTTAACGGGGCAATGGAAAATCATGTTGCACGTCGATAGTGCTGTGCTGCAGCTAGCGGAAACGCATTTTTCCTTTGAGCTAGTGGGTCCAGCAGGCTTACAACTGCCTTTGACCGTTAATGGCCTTACTGAGCCGGACTCTGAATTAGATTTACCGACTGTGACTGAGTTTGGCAGTTATCGAATTAAAAGTTTCGTGGCGACGACGACGATTACTGGTCGAGAAATCGTACTGGATTTGCCAGAACTGTTTTTCAACTTAATTCAGCCGCCAGAGCCGCCACCAAGCGCTGAAGAGTTGGCCGCCGTTGCTGCACAAAAAGCTGCAGAGGAAGAAGCACTTGCGAAGAAAGATGCCATGTTCTGGATCATCACGATCAACGCTATCTTATTAGTCTTGGGCGTCGTTGGATTAATTGTGTGGCGTAAACGCCAAAGTTTAGCGCAGGCATTAGCTGCCGCTGAGTTACGTTTATTGGAGGAAGCATCGGCGAATCCAGCAGCTGCGCCGTCATTAGATGAAATCGATCTCACTATGCCAGATGAGGCGGATAAAGACCGTTAGCCAAGTGTCGCTGATGTGTTTGAGTTATGACTTTGAACTAGGGCGTAGCAGCAATATTTGGCACATAAATCAAGGTCGGAAATTGATTTGGTTTTTTTTTAACCAAATGATAAATCTAAGTAAAAAAACGGTTGACGCCCGCAGGGCTCAACCGTATTATTCTTCGCATCTTAAGCAGAAGCCTTGATAAGTCAGTTGAATTATCGTTCAGTTTAAAGAATCTGAAGCGCGGTTTAATTTTATTAGACTATTGTTTTGACATCAGCGGCCTGTCACGCTGGAGTTAGCGGGTTTGAAACTCGTCAGATGTTGGATATGGAAGAATTTGGAGCGGTAGTTCAGTTGGTTAGAATACCGGCCTGTCACGCCGGGGGTCGCGGGTTCGAGTCCCGTCCGCTCCGCCAATTTTAATAAGTCCCATGCTATTAAATTGCATGGGCTTTTTGATTTACATACATCCAATATTGCTATTTCTCTCTTCGTGACCGTGACCAAAACGTGACCATTTCGTGACATCAACTCAATTTTAACCGAGGGTCAATTTTTAGAATTTTGACATGTAGTATCATTTACATCAGGTACTGTTGATCTTTGCTGTACAAATGTTGTTCAGCAATACACCGACAGCAACATTAACGTAAACGCCTGTGACACCATACTGGCGTAATTTCTTGCTAGCTTGTCATATCTTTTTGATATTGCTCGATAGTGTTTAATCCTTCCAAAAGCATTCTCCATTAAATGTCGATACCAATATAAACACCAATCGATTTTCTTCCGAAGTGTATTCTATAGCGGCGCTTTGGTGTAATGATGTCCCGTCTTTGTTGGCGATAAATTTACGAAAACTATCGCTGTCATAACCTATATTTGCAATTACGGTTTCAACCTGCTTCAGGTGCTCAATTAAGCTAGGACGTGTGTAATATCGTTTTTTGGCATTCTGATAATTCGAAATAAATCAGTAATCATCCGCTGTTGTCTGCTAAATGGATTTTGGTTGAATTACCGCCTCGACTTTTACAATACTTTAATTACTCAGAGAAGCTGCCCCCGCACTGTGTTCTGTAGGATCCCCTCATAATTCATAGCCCTAACAACCATGAGTTAATGAGAGTTCAGCTAGTTTCTTCGCAGCACGAAGCAAATCATCTGCTGATATGGGGTAATCATGCCGTCGCCGCAGCAGTTCTTTGCCCATTCTGATTGTTGATAGCACATTCATTTTCTTTACCGTGTTGGCTTGGAAGTGCCGCTGTAATTGCTGTGTTTCTCCATATAATCCTACCCACCAAAATGCTAGTTGCACCAATAACGCTATCAGTAGCAGTATGTCCATCCTCGCCGCATAACGTGTTCTGCTATGACGTAAACCAAAGCCATAAGCGGGACTTTTTAAGTCTCTAAAGGTTTCTTCTATTTACATCCGCTTTTGGTAGATATTGACCAGTTTTTGAGGCGACATGGCTTCCATGGTCAAGTTAGTCACCAGCGCCCAAGGCTCTTTGGCGGTCAACTCATACGTCCATTGTGCCGTATGGTGACAGTCTGTTGTCGTACTTCGCTGACCTTTTCTGCCTTTACTTGGGGCCCTGAACAATACCATCTCACATAACAAAGGTTTCTTTACCGATAACGCCACCCGCCCAACATGTTTTGCGCGACGACGGGCTTGGGGATAAAGCGCTTTTAGTGAAAATTGGCGACCGAAAGGATGCGGCCGATAGACACTCAATCCTCTAACGCGACCCAGCCAATACCAACCGAGCTGCTCAACTTTTCGAAACCATGGATTACGAAAGCCCGCGTCAGTGACTATCAGCGGGGTGATGTTGTCAGGTAACACTTTTCTGAGTTCATTAAGAAACTGATTATGGGCGGTTTGAGTGCCTTGCAGCACTAACGGAAATGTTCGTTCGTAGAGCGTGATAGAGCGACCTTTGATAGCGATAGAGGCACGTAGCGCAATAAGCTCACGACCTTCACGCATATCTGACCAATCCACCAATATTGTCGGCATCGTATGTGCTGTTAGCAGCCATTTTGCATGCCACTGATAAACAGCCATTCTTTCATGGTGAAGATGCGGATTGCCCAACAATCTATCCATGCGTTTTATTGAGTGCTTAGTATGAGTGCTGGTGCCATCAATGTGCCGCCCTAAATGCGTTAGGGTGAGGCAATCCGCATTGATAAGTGCTCGGCAAGCAACCATGAGGGTATTGAGTCGCTTTTGATGGATTTCTGGACAATGTTGATAGAGAGATTGATGTAAGATAGTTAACACTTGCACCTTGAAGCCCTGTGATTGATGTTTGTTCGCACTTCCATCTGATCACACTTCAAGGTGCAAGTTCACTCCAATCTAACGATTTATATGAAAATCATCAGGGGATTCTTCAGCACTGTGCTGGTGAGTCCACACTATTGAGTTATCAATTAATACTCATTCCATATCAGCAAGATTTGCCCCGAATTCAACTCCGAAGTGCGACACTCGCCAATTAACCTGAGATCGGTTTAAGCACCATAACTGCAATAACATTAAACTCCGCGTTAGCGAGGTTCAGTTGTGGCTTATTGTCTTTCAATTGATAGGCTATAAGCCCCGCAATCATATTCAGCATAAAACCATGCACGCTGCAGTGTCTGGAGTGCTCTACTTGGGTTAAGTTTTCTATAAAACGATATTTTTAAAATAGTTTTCATGATTTTACGTATGGCAGTAAATCCTATGTACCAGATCTCCAGTTGTACAACACTGAGAAAAAGATACATATGATCCCTAAAAGGGCCAAAATTAAATCGAGTTCTAAATGATTCATTTTATCGCCTAATGATCCTTGTTAACGTGTGCATCTTCGTTCCTCTTGAATCATGCTACTTGTATTTAACATTTGAATATATAGAATAAAAAATAGATCCATACTGTTTATGGCGTACTACTTTTACTATTAGCTCTTGAAACTATCGATGAACTTAGAACAGAAGTTAGTTTCATAACCATAAAAAGGAAGTTATGGGTCTGTATATGAAATAGAGCTCCAAGTGCTTGTTGCTATTAGCGACTTGAGGCTGTTGATTGCCAATTAATCATATTGAGCAAAGGCGTTGAATCGCTATGGGCTCCTGGTAGCTTAAGTAATGATTCGGCTCTCGATTGATATTCAGGCTCGATGTGTTCTTGGATCCAGCCTTGGGCTCTTATTAGATCTTTACCCAATAGCCCGAAAATACGTTTTGGACAACCCACTGAGGTATTCTGGAAAAAATCACCGCTTGTAGCTTCAATTATACTCAATAGAATGGCGTAGTTATCGTGGTTTTGGTCGGCGAGAGGATCGCCGTTTAAAATAGCATTCGTTAAATGAGCGGTCGTATATGCTTGCGTACAAACAATGCCATTATCCCCAAAGTTATAATCCGCGGCTATCAGATTTTCCACATCGATATGACGCACATTTGTGCCGTTATAGGTTAGATTTTCCGGTTTTATATCGTGTAAAAATATCTCATTCCGATGCAATGAGCATAAATCTTCTAAGAGTAATTTAAAGTGAATTAAGGGTATCTTTTCCCCTTGTTCAATTAATTGCGCGACTTCCATACCACCGTTATGAGCAATGATGGTTGAATCATTAACATAAATAGAGGGACAAATAGAAGGATGATGTTTAAGTTGATTCATCACGAACTGATTATACTTACTCTTATCTATATCAAGCGTGTCATTATAAATATGAAGTTGAACAAATTGACTATCTTGACGTACTAATTGTTTGAAATTCCCTTTTCCTGCAGGTTGGAATTTAGTCGGTGTTCTTGCGACAAACTCATCATGGGCATTATAAAAATAACTACACGAGCCTTTGGCATTCGTCAGGGATTTAATGCCGACGGTATTGACCTCTGCGGCTGCTTTTTGCTGTTGATAAGCGCGATAAGTCTGTTGTATGAGTTCAGCCGCTTTGATCTTAGCTAGGTGTGGAGAACTTTTCACAGTATGAACGTTTGTGAGTACATTTGTCGTTTTCGCAGGTCCTAACTCGCTCGCTTGGCGATGGGAAAGCTTTATGATATTGAGTTGGTTAGGTATGGCAGCAAATTGGTTGTAGCTTTTATAGTTGGGAAAAATAGAATGAACATTAGCATGAATAGGCATGGTAGTATCTCAAATTTGAATAATGTAGTTAAATTAAATGAAAAATACCGTGAATAGTTAATGGTAAATGATGAATAAATATTGATTATTTAAGTGGTACGGTGTTGATGTATGATTAATTAATGATTACAGGTGTTTGTTATGGATATACGGAGTTAACGGCCGCCGCCACTTTTACTCAGAATATTTCAAACAAAGTCTCGTGTGTTTCTCGGCGACTTATATATCTTAATAAAGAGTAAATAATTACTTATCCACATAGTGATAACACTAGTGGGCACATGATCCAGAGGAGTAACAGATGCCATTTTCTAAATTAAATACCCATCGACAATCATTCGATAACAAGACTGAGAGCCCCAGTAGCGCTGAAGGAGCTAAATCATCAGGGGAACAACTCGAGGTTAAACGGGTTAGTAGTCGACCAAGTCTAAAAAAGATTTTCTCATCACTGCTCAACTCAATTAGGATTAGGCATAAGTCGCACCATTCCAGTGATAAATTAGCGCGATCGGCGAAGAGACAGACGCAATCAGTAGGCTCTGCCGTACTATCTAAAGTAGACCCTGCAGCCCCATCTACAGTAGCAGCCGTTAACGTTAAAGCAGATCAACAAAACGTGAATCCTAGGCAGCAACTAATGCTCGCCATTGAAAAAGGCGTTGAATTGAGAAAAGTCCCGGATAATGAAAGAGGAAGATCGGTAGCGGTTAATGCCGAATCACAGTTATTGCAAGCGATAAGACTCAGTCCAGCACTTAAAAAAGTACAGGACAGTAAAGATAGCTTACAAACTCAAAGGCCTGAACAGACTGCAGTCTCGGCAGCGACATTGCCTGTAATATCACCTGCATCGGATAATGTGCCGCTACCACCACCGCCACCGCCATTACCGCCACCGGCCCCCATTCTGCCGTTTAATCTCGCGCCAAACACAAGTTCTACTCCAGCAGTAGGAGGGAAGAATGCCTTGTTTGCAGCCATTAATACATTCGATATAAGTAAGCTCAAGAAGACGGAAGTTGCAACAGACGCTCAGCCTATACCAGCAAAAAAAGAGCTTTTGGATGAGCTTCACTCAGATACATTACTTAAAACGGCGCCTAGCATGGATGAGTCCAACAGAGAAGTTCTCTGCCAACAAATTAGCGACTATGTAGTCAGTGCCATGGAGGTTGATTGGGAAGGCATTTTACTTGAGCAATATGGGCAGTATGCGGATATTGACGCGCTAGAGGCTGCAATGAAGGGCCAGGCTGAATCGATTTCAAGCTATTGGGCCGAAGTAAAACGTTTCCCTGACTTATGGAAACAAGCCGATGTGGTGTCTGATCTTCCTTTTCAGACTAAGTGTAAAGGGGTCGCAGCTGAAGCGATGAGCCGCCTCGATTCGGGCAAAAATCGGCTTTTCCGCTCGGATAATACCCGAGGCGCTAATGAGATGAAAAAAGGGGAGGCGATTCTAGAGAGTGCTCGTCGTACCGCGAACCAACGGATGACAAGTGAAGAGAAATTGACTTTATTGGGTAAAAATTACCACCAAGCTGCACTTAAGGTACTCACTGAAATGCCTTTCATGGAAGGGTTTGAAGCCAAGAATGGTAAAGATGCGTTCGCAAAGTTAGAAAGGCAATTCATGGCAAGCATCCACGGTGTAGAAAGTCTTAACGCTGATATTTCGACATTTTTAACGGCCCATATGAAAACGGGATTTGCCGATTTTAGTTTCCTAGGGCAGGAAGCTTTAGTTGTAGAGCAGGCAGCTTTAATTAATGAATTGCAATTAAAGTTGGCTTCATTAAACAGCTAATTATCTTCACTAAAATCCGAACTGACAGTTAACTATTCTAAACTAGTCTCTGTCAGATCGGTTTTAAACAGATCCTCTCTTTTTTGCTTCAGAGAACCTTCTTCTCCTCCGATGTTATCTGTAGCAATCACCATCATGCTATTAGCCAATTAAGTAATGTTAATAGGAATGAATTCAGACTTGAATAATTTGAATTGTATTATTCAAGTTTCGTATATTTTCTTATTGAGAAAATCGATATTTAAAATATCAATGCTCAGGTTAATATTAAAAAATGGCGGCTGGTTAAATGTGTTGGTATTGTGGTTAAATTTAATTAAAGGGTGACATAAAAGTGGGTTGAAAATTGTTGTAAGAGTACTTTCGTTTAATGGTAAGTGTGAGTTGGTTTTGATATGGGCTTGTGAAGATTCTTGTGCTTTTGCGTTTGAGGTTTGATGCGCTTTTGTGGGGCGGAAGTTGTAGCAGGCGTAATTTAGTAGTGTATATATGTAGCAAAATGGATTTAATATAACTAATGCCGATTTTATATTGATTTTTGTTCTTTCGGTAACATTTTGCATCATTTGTTTAACGATCTGAGCCTGCTGTGATGACAATGTTCCGGTGTTATTATTGTGTTTTATTTGTGAGGTTCGCGAGTAAAATATTGAAATACTAGCGATTTTTGTATTACTTTTTCATGAAAAAAAATTCATAATGGAAACGCTCACAATAGAATTGAGCCGTTTTCTATCTTGATGCTGCATCATGAAAAATGAATTTAGGAGATAATATATGACAAGACGCTATGCATTAGGAAATCAAATTATTTACGATGTTCTTAAAAGGGAAATTAGTACTGATGAGCACGTGGTGAGCATAGGTGGGCGTGAAGCGGTAATTCTTAAACTGCTGTGTGATAATGTCAACCGAGTGCTCAGTAAAGATGATATACAAGAGAAGGTTTGGGGCAATGTATTTGTCAGTGAAACATCCTTAACTAAAGCCATTTCTAATTTGCGTAAATCACTCGCACAATTTGATTGCTTAGCCTGCGAAATAAAAACGATTTCGAAAGAGGGTTACATGCTGATTTTGGATGAAAGCACTACGGACATATTTATGACCGAAGTGCCCCCCATACTTGAGGTGAAAAATATCGTCAAGAGTGATAAACGCTACTTTAATCATTTAGCAATATCCTCACCCTCCATTGATGGAACGGCACAAATGCGTGAGGAATTTCCCATGAAAAGTATGTTTTTTATCTTAGTGGGTTTCGCTTCAGCTTTGCTTGCCGCTATGCTGACAACGGGTGCTGTAATGGTTCTTACAAAACTTAGTTAACTGCTAATTTTTGATAAATACGGTATTTTAGCTTGTAATAAAGCTTAAGTCATCGAACAATTATAAATTGTCATCATTCACTCAATTTGGGGTTGGGTTCATGGTTTCATGTCTAATAAGTAGAACGTGTTGATGCCATTGAAAGCGTATCAGGACATTCAACACTAGCGCGCAGGGATGCGTCTAAAATTGCAATGTCCCCATTTTGGAGAAAGGTTTTCCATCAATGGCAATTACTTGGCCTTGAGTCAGTTGTTGGGTTGCTTGCATACATGAAATAAAAGCTTGTTGCAACGCTTCTGGAGCAACTTTGCTGAAATCACCATACCTCTTCAGTAATTCCAAGTGACAATGGCCGACGTCTTCAATATCTTTCCAGCCCTCAGAGCCCCCGATGACCGCACCACTGTTAAGAACAATACATCGAACAAGGGATAAGTCACTTTGGCGGCCTGCCGATGGTCTTCAATAAGTTCAGTGTGCTTGCTAAGGGGAAGAAGGCTCATAATCGTGTCTCGGCAAAAGAGAATATAAGAGCAAAAATCCGTCAAATTGAGAAGTATTGCCCGTTTGAATGGTGAAATTGTTCGCGTTCTCACCCTAAAGGCAGGAGCTCTCATTTTTTTTCATAAGATTTCATCGCGCTTATTGTTTCAAATCTGCAATAGAACTCTAGTGTTATTCTCTTTGTATCATATCGGTTAAAGTGTGCTTCGCACGGTAATAACGGTAATAGAAGCTATGCTTGATGCTACTAGGTATTAAACACAACATGACAATTTTTCGCAGTATATATCAGGAGTAATCTCGTGATGTTAAATATGATTGGTGCATAATTCTTATGTTTAACTTTAATACTTAGGGGATAATTATGCCTATAAATAGCGTTGTAAAGCCAATAGCAATAAGCGAATCATTAGTTGTTAAGATTAATACAGAAAAACAGCATTTCAATATCCACCGTGTTGCTCATACGACGCAGCAGCCCATCATCAGTCCAAATCTAAAACTGTTGACTCCTAAGCCTTACTTTAAGGATGTGCCAAAACTTAAAAGTGGCAGAGAACTATTCTCATCTTTAATTCGTGATAATTTGATAACGAGTAACCGTTCAGCCACTGAGCGTGCACTCGATGCGGTAGCTTCAAGCTTGAGTCGTGTTCTGAATACTGCGGCTAAAGATGTGGATCTAAGTGGAAAGAAGATTTTTGTAAAAAACTTCCTGCAGTGTGATCAAAATGAACCGATTAAGGTGACTGCGGATCAGTTTAGCCCTGTTCATCAAGCAGAAATTTTTTCTCGATTATCGATTTGTTTTGATGGCTTTATGAATAGTCGTCCTGATGAGTTAAGTGAAAATTTGAATGCTATTAAGGCTAAACTCTCTAAGAATGAAAAACTGAGTACAGCAGAGGAAAACCAATTACTTGAAAAACTTTCTCAAGATGCTTTAACTGATGCTAAGGGTAATAGCCTTTATACCAATAAATTGCTCAAGCCTGCGAATCTAGTACTGGAATTTCCGGGGGATGCTGCGGTTGTTAAGACTGACACTGAAGCAAGAAATAATATGATATTAGTGGAACAGTTAGGTTTTCCTAGCAGTCTTTTAGAACGACCAAGTGCGAACCTACATGAGACGTATGCATTAAAAGCATTTATGAGTGAAAAAGGTGAGCCCGTGACGTTAGGTCAGCTTTTTGGTGGTGGATTGCAGGGGATTATGCGCGCACCAGTTGATCCAGGGAGAGATACTCAGGGTTACTTTAATGAGGAAGTGCTTGCTTCCGGTGGATTACATTTTGATTTCATACCCAATGACAAAATGTATCAAAATAATCTTGATTCCCTCGGGCGAGATATACTCGATTTAGCTGTGAACCTAAATATGGATAACTTCAGCCGACAGGACATGGAAGGTTTTACGGCAGGTGTATCAGGGAATGCCCTACACTATACCATTCAGGCTGCGAAGCATAGTCGTGGCACAAATACAGCATTTAATTTTGAACAAGTTGTTGATGTGTGCTTAGAACACTTGGTCGGCGATAGCGTCATGCAGCCAGTGCATCACAGTTTACCTGAAGTGATACAAGGGGCTTATATAGGTAATATGCTCATTAATAAGGGTATATTGAATCCGCAGTCAGAAATCATGAGGCATGATGAAATGCTCGAGTGCTTAAAAAATACCCTCTTAGCTGCTGATCATAAAGTCACTGACCTAATGGCAACGACTTACCATAGACAATGAGATAGTCTTTTATCGAGAATAATGCTTACCTAGGTAATCTTGTATATAAAAACCACTTGTCAAGGTGGTTTTTATATCTGTGCTGATTATGGGGGGATCTGAAAATTAGACTGCAGATTAACTCTGGCAATTTGGTGAAAGAGCATAATGTTACGTAATATTTCAATAATAATCGTTTGTAAATATATTCTCTCGAAGATGATGATAGGGCTCCTAATCGGTGAAATTAGAGGTGTATATGTCAGTTATTATAAATCCAGCCCTGAGAGAACAGTTCGGGTTAAATATATCGTCGAGTGAACTAAAAAAACTCGAAAAACTGGATGTGAAATGTATTCGTAATGTGGATATTTTACGTTTAAAGCAAACATTAAAAACCAGTCATAATGAGCTTAAAAATAGCATCATAGCTAAAGTGTTAACTAAGCTAGAGCAACCGCAGGTAAAGAGGCCTGAATTTCATCGGCTACCTAGGCCATTACGGCAACGGCCACAACTAGACCAGCAGGCGCAACTTCGGCCATTACCGCAACGGCCACAACTAGACCAGCAGGCGCAACTTCGGCCATTACCGCAACGGCCACAACTAGACCAGCAGGCGCAAATTCGGCCATTACCGCAACGGCCACAACTAGACCAGCAGGCGCAACTTCGGCTATTATCGCAATCGCCTCGTGCGCGCCTACAGCCAGCTCCATTACCGAGTGATGCTCAAGCATTGCAACTTCGGCTATTATCGCAATCGCCTCGTGCGCGCCTACAGCCAGCCCCACTACCTAGTGATGCTCAACCATTACAACTCAAAGAACAGTGTCAAGTCGATGGAATGCAACCCAGAAATATGGCTCCCCTTCATCCAGAAAAAATATCTCAATTAATCAAAGGGGCTAGAACTGGGAAATATAAAAAATTTGAGGGAACTAATCGAGAAGTCTTTATCGATCAAAAGACAGGACAAGGGTATAAGATCTTTAAACAAGATAGTTCATGGAAACAGTCAACCAATGCCGACTTACGGGTTAATGATATATATCATGACTCCCATTTTTATGGTGGTAAATATTCACGTTTCGGTTCCAACGAAATCATTACTATGCGGGATGATAGAGTAAGAGGCGCTCCACAAGTAAAAGTATTTTCTTTTCAACAAATTCCAGAGGCTAAGAATCTAAGCTGCGATGAAAAAATTCCACATTCAGTCTTAGTCATGATGGAGCAAGCCGGTTTTCGCCCCTTTGATATAAAGCCTGGTAATTTTATCAAGATCGCCAATTCTCACGGGGGCTATGACTATCTACCTATCGATGCGAAACAAATAGGATTAAAGCGGAGTAATAGCGGACGTTCTAAAGAAGTTCGACATTTTAAGGAACAATACGGTCCTTATTATTATGGACAACGTTTTGTTGACTATAAAAGATAAGGTTGTAGAGAAAACATATGGATAAATATTTAGCCAAAGGGAAATGCATGAGAAAAACCTTACTATCTGTTCTGATTGCCTCATTGGTACCGGCGGAACCCGCTTTTGGTGGTGGCAATGGCGCGATAACATCTGTTATTAGTCATGATGCAGGGACCTTACCCATCCAGGGAATAAGCAAGATGGGTGAGATGAGATTGTCAACTGATCTCATGGCTAATACGACACCGGCTATGGCAGACTTTGTGGCAGATCCTCACTCTTTTCTTACTCAGTATACTGTCGATGTTATTGAGCTAATTAAACATGGCACTTTACCTGAACAGGGCTTTGCAAAGTTAGCTTCGAGTTTTGGGGGGTATCAACTGCACTTTTCGGCGGTAGCGGGAATTGATACTGCTCCTGCCTATTTCCTTGGTTTCAATGGGCGGGGGAATCCAGTCCCCGCTTACGTTGACATCCCTAAGCTTGACTTGGAAGGGCGTTTTTTATTAACAGGGTCATTGACTGGATGCTCAGTAATCGTAACTGAGCTTAATGCGACTCACTATCGTGTTTTCCATGATGGACGAGTGGGCAGTTCGGTTTTATATGACAATGTGGTGATGTCGGTGGATTACGATGATTATCAGGGGGCGGCGCTTGATGATCGGGTTGCCGCTGCCTATATGTTGTTTAAAGATGGCCGCTGGCAAATGATGCTACAGCGACAAGTGCAAAAAATAGTTCCGGGAGAAGTCGCGGGCGTTAAATGGCTTAAACGTGAGGGGAATGAGGGCGAGCCCTATATCCAAACACCTGATTCTGCATCGAATAATCAAAGAGAAAGCCAGTTTGCCAACAAACGACTTATGGCCCAAACAAAACTGCTAAAAAATGCAGCGGAACTCAGAGTCGAGCTAGCACAGCCCCCGAGCGATCAGCCTATTCATCCCGAAGAACCGCTTAAGGTGGATGAGAATTCGGCATTGATTCAATGGCAGGCTTTACGCAATCAGCTTAATCAGGCGGTAGAAGAGGAGTTACGTCCTTTACGTGAGCGCAAAACCGCATTGTTTAGCAAACTAAAGCACGCTAGTCGGGAAAGTGAAAAGCAATATCGAGCAGAACTTAATGCTATTAAGGTCACTGAGGCATTTTATAAAGACCGCTATGGGCTTGACATTGAACGTTCTATCGACATGGATCGTATGTGGCTGTGGTTAGAGAAGAAGCAACGGAACGGCACTCAGAGTGTGATTGCAATTGATAGCCAGCTTGCTGGGGGTGTCGATTTACGCTTGGTTGAACGATATAACAACTTTCAGACTGTGCTGAATAATTTATCTGGGGAGAAGGGCCTGAGTTATCAGCAAGGGTTAGCCCATTCTGCAGGTGTTGAAGTTCCCGGATGGCGAGTTGATATGACGACGTTGCAAATGATGGGATTGTTATTCGATGAATCAAAAGAACTCACCTATCTGCACAAAGGTGCTTTAGTTGCGCGCATTAAAGATAACTATAAGCAAGAAGTGTATCGAAATGCTCTGGATAAAACCCAGCAGGTCGCTACCTATATTCGAAGTCAAGGGGGAGAAGTTGCCCAACTCATGCCGCAAGACTTTATTTTGTTAGCCAATCCGGGTCGGTGCTTGCCTCTGTCGCGTATGATGGCCTCGGCCATTGCAGGTAAGGGACCCGAGGGCATCCGTGAGTTTGCACTTAACCTCTATGGTGCAGCTGCTAATCCAGAAGATGTCAGCTCCAGAAATATCTACCAAACGATAGGGTATCTACATTCCAATACCGATGCAGTCTTGGCTGAAACTCGGCTGGGGAAATGGCGCATTTCGCAAATTGTCTCAGAGCTTCAGGCTGAGAGCTTGGGGGCGAATGGGTCAGTGTTAATGCTGATGAATACGACTGAGCATACTATGTTGGTGGGGAAAACAACCACGGCAGAAAAAGAGGCGTTCTATTTTTATGATCCTAACTTTGCGGTATTCAGTTTTGATAATGCGGCAGCATTCAGTAAAGGACTGAATGAGCATCTGATTAAGAAATCTTATGCGAGTTTTTATTCCGCCTATGGTGATAATAAGCACTTACCTGAATTTGAAATGCGTCGTGTCAATACCACCGCTATGGCTCAAATCCGGCTTTCGAGCGGTTTATCTGTGTCTGATATTATTAGTCCCAATGATAGGGTTGCAAATCTTGTCGCTCATCAAACTGCCGCAGCAATAGAAAAAACTAAGGACAGTCTAGAAGCCGATCTTAAGTTAAAGTCGGGACTCTCTCTGCTAGAAAGTATCAATCTTGCCGAAGATTTTTTTACTGCGACAGAGAAACTTTTTAAACTCGAGGGCCTCGATCATAACTGGCTCCCAGTGTTTGAGAATATCACCGATAAGGGAGATGGCAGCTATCGTATTCCGGTTATCAATCGCAAAGATCCGGAACTAGTACGTGAACTCGTGACCAGAGATAAGCGAATTTGGGCGTTTAAACGCCATTATGAAAATGCCTTAGATACAATTAAGACCCGCTATACCTATAGCGATGGTGCATTGTTGCCTCGCCATGGCGTTGCAGAGGTCGAACATGTTGATGGTTTAAATTCAGCGTTTGCAGTACAGAGTATTATTACTTGGTTTCAAAATAAGAGTCGTAGCTCAGCGACGGGTGGGAATCTATCTCAAGGTCTGGGTCAGGCACTGGCGGTGCACACTTATATTAACCTCGCTCAAATCGCCTATGGCACCATATTAGATGCCGCAAAAATCGTAAAATTATATCAGGTAGCTATTCACCAAGGTGAAGCAGTTACCAGTACCACCCTATTGGCGGTGAGTCATAAGGTAAATGAAGGTATCAGTCTTGGATTAGGCTTTGCAAGTGTAGTGCTCGATAGTTATGAGTTAGCCCATGCACAAAACGAGGTGCAAAAGGCAGTTTATGGTACGCAGCTCGCTTTCGATTCTGCCAGTGTGATCACGAGTGCTGCTGGTATTGGGGCTGGATTGCTGGGGGCTTCAACTGCCGGAGCCGTTTTGGGCGGTGCAGGAGTGATTACGGGAGGATTGGCGATTGGCTTTACCGCTCTGGCGCAGGCATTTGGTGAAGTGGCAGATGATGCAAAGGCTGTGGGCAAATATTTTGCCGCGGTAGATACCGCTTATCAGCATGGAGGATATATTCAGGTTGATAAAATATTAGCAGATGGTGCTCATTATCACGGTATTGAGCCAAGGGATGGTGCGGTTATTGCCGAGTTGGACTTCAATTCGAATCAGCTTAAATTTGATAGCCAATATATTTACCGAACGCATCATGGTGTCACGGGGTCGGGTAAGATTAATTACTTCTTTTGGGCAGGCGATATGCCGCGTGAAATACGTGATAAATCACAAGCGATTAATGTGAGAGCCGGAATTGGATATGCTGATACTGCGGATTTTCATCCTGACAATCGCGTTCTGGTGTTGCCCGCGACCCCTAAGTCATATATCAGTTATGACTACCAAAATTTGCCCGGCTCAACTACTCGGCATGATTCGGGGTTTGATGTTATCCGCCGCCTAGAATCGGATTATCGATTCGATTATGATTTTTATGTTTTTCCATCGGAATATATTATCCGTAAAATCACTCAAGAATATGTGCATACGCCAATTCGAATTAATTTGGATGATCAAAATCGTCAGATTCAAATGCGCCAATTAGGCCCTGAATTGCAGGGTAAATTGAGCTATCAATTTACTGGACGTCGAGGGGAGTACCATATCGTCTTGCAGCCTGGCGCTGAATTGTCTTTAGAGGTGACTTCACGTCAAGTGCGTGGCACTCGCTGGGTGCTGGATGCGCGTCATTTAAGTTCGGACCACATCATTGTCCAGCCAGATCACATTAGCGTAGGGGGCGTTAGAGTGAACTTAGCGAGCTTGATGCTAGGTTCAATCACAGTGCTCAATAAGCGCAATGAAGTCTTTTATATCAATATGGAAGAGCAAAAAGCGGTATTGATCTTCGAAGATGGCAGTGCTTGGGACTCGAGTCTGGCTTTACAGACTCACTTACACTCTCTGGCAAACGATCAGCATTTAGAGAGTCAGTTTGTGGCAGTGGAGAATTACCAGCCACAAAAAGGCAGTTTTGTGGGCCAAGCCTTCTATCAAGTGAGTGAAAATCGCTTCATTTATACGAATAATCCTGCAAAGAGTGAGTTTTTGGCTCAAGCCAGATTAATCTCCGTTAAACAAGATAAGGCGTGGTTCAGCCATAGAGCCGAGTTATGGCAAGTTGATATCATGACAGGGCAAGTATTAAAACAATACCGTCCATTGCGTTTGGGCGTGGATCCGGAGCTGATCGAAAATAGTCGCGCCTGGGAGGAGGGTGAACATTTGTACTTCGCCATAGAGCAAAGACAGAGCTCTGGTCATAGCGTGATTTGGACTTATCGTGTAGACGATGACCAACTTAAACTCATCGCTGTGCAAGGTGATCTCGGTTTGGTCGCGGCGGTAAATAATCCAAGTGTCATGAATTTAATTGATATCGCTCAGATATTTCCTGCACTCGATCAATGGCTAACACCAACAGAAGATCTTGAGCCTCTAACTTGGGTCAATGCTAAGTTGGATCGGGTGATAACCTTGTCCGCTAAGCTGGGTGAGTTGAATAAACGCTATTGGATCCGGCCTGGCAATCTCGGTTTACATGGTGTCATAAGCGCCAATGTTGATACTGATATCCCTTCCGATTTGATGTTGGCTTTTGTGACTCCAACGGAAGACCCGAGTCAAAGTGCTTTCTACTTTTATAGTCACAGTGAACAGAGCCTGTATTTTCAAGCTGACAATGGAAGGCTAGGTACACAGGCAGTGAAGGTCGATATCAGTTCACTTAAGTCTGTGTTTACAAACAATAGCCAACTATTTGCTCTACGCTTGGATGGCAGCTTATTTCTGCTCGACAACTCAGGCACCGCGAGATTAGCCGGGGTCAATTCGGATTGGCTTAAAGCACACAGTTCATCGCTACTCTCTTCACTGAAAGATCTCACAACGCTGAATGATCTTAAATTGGAGAACTTAGCTTTACTGGGGTTAAAAGACACTGATAGTAAGGTAATTAATGCTTGGTTCGATGTAAAACAACAGCGATTGGTTATGGGGGGAGCAAATCTTGAACACCACACTTTATCCTACCTAGGCTTAAGCAAAGATGAAAAGTATGCTTGGATCTTCGATGCGAGTGAGCAAGCACTTTATAAACAACCTTTAGTGGATCCAACGCTGTCGTTACAGCTAAATGATACGTTGGAAGTCACCGTGAATGTTGAGGAGGCTGAGCGTTACCAACAATTAGGTCAAGGGATAGTTAGAGCCGAACGCCAAGGAAATCATCTGCAGTTGACTACCCCTGAAGGATTAATATTTAACCTAAGCAACCATGCTGAGTTGTTAGATGAACCGACGTTAGTAGCCGTAACTACCCGTTGGAGAGAAGAGCATCAATCTGATTTAAAAGGGAGTTTGGCCTTTCTAGATTACCCAATGGCAACGGCTGTGAAACTACAGGGGCAAGCGGTAAGCGCGCCTGCTTGGTATTTGAGTCAATCGAAGCAGGTTATTAGCTCGAATGCATTGAATGCAGCCCATTATCTTGAATATTTGGGACAAGATAATGTCGATGCAAATCGGTATTTTGTGTTTGATAAAACGACTAATCAGTTATTGCGCGTCAGTGGCAACAGTGCCGACTCAATTGGCTATTATAGTTTTGTACAGTTAGAACAGGCGAGCGTATTAATATTACAAGCGGACAAAAACCATCGACAGGCGCAACTGAATGTGCCACGTCTAGCAGGCGTGACGAGTCTGATGATTACAGCGGAGAAAGAAGGGCAAACATATGTGCTTACCGCTGCTGACTTGGCTCACTACCATCAAATCGTGATCGACGATCACGCCGAAAAGGCGCAGTTACAGCTGGATGTGACAGATGCAAGTTCAATTTTGGTGCAAAAAAGAGCGGGAGATCTCGTGTTGTATGATATTCGCAGCCAGACAGGGATCATCATACGTAACATAGAAGAGGCGAGCTTACGTAAATTTAAATTAGAGATTTCAGGGAGAACAGTGTCTTGCTATGCATTATTAGAAAAAATGAAGCATTTTAAACGCATGGATAATCAAGTTATTAATTTAGGAGAGTTAATGGCACCCAGCCAGCTTTAATCGCACTTATTTTCAGGATCTTTAGTGCAGTAAAAGAAAGATATAAATGGTTCTTGGTGTTGTGCTCTCGTAGTGCTCGAACCAATGACAGCAGCAAGAGCCATTATCAGTGTGTTTTGGTCAACTCAAACTGGACACTTTTACTTGAGAATTCTCAAACTCTACAGGCGACAGAGCGTCATTAGCAGAATGAAGCCGCTCCAATTTGTAATATTTCATATAAGCCGTCACATCTTGCTTCATAAACTCACTTGTTGGTTGATTTAGATTAAAAATCTAATCGTGTTTCAAGCTACCAAAGAAACGCTCAACAACGGCATTATCCTAACACGCACGCACATCATCCATGCTGGCTCGGATATCATAGCTCAATAGCGGCCTACCGAATTGTTTACTGGTATATTGCGAGCCTCGGTCACAGTGGAGTACCAGACCTCTGGCCGGTTGGCGCAGGTTGTAGGCTTTCATTAATGCCTCAGATATCAAATCCGTGGTCATGCGTTTGTCTATGTGCCATCCCACAATCCGGCGTGAATATAAATCCATCACCAGAGCTAAATACATCCAGTCCTCACCTGTCTTTAAATAGGTCACGTCACCCGCCCAAACTTGATTAGCCGATATTGGATTAAAGTTCATGTGCAACAGGTATCAGCCACTGCATCTGAGTGTTTCCGCTGTGTCGTCACCTCGTAAGCACATCGCTGGGTTGCTTACGAGTCGAAGGCGGTGCATAATTTTACGAACGAGATAGCGACCAACCTGGTAGCCTTCCTTGCGCAATTGCTTCACCATTTCACGATCCCCTAAGCTGCCTCGACTTTGCTTAAATAGCTGTCGAACAAGGCGATAAAGCTTCACTACATTGTCACGAAGCATGTGCATATCATAGCGGTTTAATTGCAAAGTATTCCTGAATATTTCAGGAATAGTCTCGTGAGCTTGAGCATTATTTAGAGATAATGATGTACCAATATTTTATAAAATAAGGATAGATTATGAATCTAATTAACAATTTTCGAGCTCATGTATTGCATCATTCAAGTGTTGCTGACAAGTTAGGTAAGCATGATCTCGCTCTGGATATAGTGCGAATAAAGCAAGAAAAAAATACTAAAAAGATTGCAAAAGTTATTTTAGGAGTGTCGAAGGATAAAGCCATATTTGTCAAAGCAAATAGTAAGCTGAATAAACTTCTAGATAAGGATACTAAATATCATGCAATTATCGCAAGAAATCCTCATTCTGAAACTGTGATGCAGCTGGTGGCTCTTTTGGAAAAGAGCCCTGATGCCCTGAAGCATGAAGGGATTTTCAGAATATCCCCAAGCTCAGAACAAGTGAATAAAATAAGCAGTCGCAATATGATACAGAACTTTGACGAGCTAAAGAGTATGAACAATGTACACCACATCTTTGCTCATCGGATCAAGGTTGAGCTACAACAGTCTATGATGAGCCAAGATACTGACATTATTGATGATGCGGTAAAAAAGTGTGCTAATGATGCTACGTATATCCCGGCATTGGAAGAATTACCAAAGCAATTAGCCACAGTCGTGAAGCTTTGTCAGCAGGTCATTTTATACACTGACGAAAATAAAATGACGGCTAAAAGCTTGGCAATAGTATTAGCCCCTAGGGTTGAAAATAGTAAAAATGCCCCAAGTGAAAGTCAGGATTTGAGTGAAAGAATAAAAAAATCAGTGGAATATACTGAAACATATCAGAATTTTTTAGAGCGATGCATAAGCCAGACAGTGGCTAAGTAACTGATTAAGTAAGTTGATAATGGTATATGAAGGGCTACAGAGAGGGTGTTAAATTGGTTATATTTAAAACTCATTTAAAGTATTGTCTATTATCCCTTTAAGTTTTTGTTGATGTTTAGTTTTTTTGGAAATAGGAATTATTATGTTTGTAAGTTCAACTGTAAATAGAGAGTTATTGAGTCTAAATGTGTCAACGCGTGAACTATCTAAGTTAGAAAGAATGGATATCAAACAAATAAAGCAGATTGATGTTAATCGGCTAAAGCAAACACTCTCAAGCACAGAAAACCAAGTTAAACAATCACGGATATTAAAAATCTTAAATAACGCGGGGCAGTACAATGAAAATGGCATCCATATGTTAAGTAAATATTTGCCACACACGATTATCGATCTACACCTGCACAGGATTTTTAGTGCAGGGATAAGAGGGAAATAGCATAGTTGCGTTTTATGTGTTCAGATGAAGTGGCTTGACCATTGAACTGCTCGATAGCAGTCGATCCCAAGAATCATCGACACACTGGGTATAGATAGAAGAGTCAGTTGCCGATAAGCTTCTGGCTCTCGCACGTAAGCAACTGACCTTAAAGGCTGAGATAACAGCTGTTAATTACACTGCCACTTTTGGGTTTATCACCGCTAATGCTTATTTGGGGCCCGTTTTGCTAGGTTGAATACTAACTTGATTGCGCTCCGAAGTAGAGGAGCGCCGAGTTCTGGCTTGGTAGTCAGATGAACACAACTTGCACACCTGACTGAGTCCATGTTATTTAGGCATCAGTGATGCTAAAAAACTAATCATTAGAAATGGCAATATTTTTGATACAAAATTCACCCTGCCTAAAATACTCGACTAGTGAATCTCGCCACTGAGTTGGCATTTGAGCCCCTGTAGGTACAAAGCCTGATGCATTTAAAGCAGTTGCTCGTGAAAAGCTATGATTAATCATAAAGTCTGGTTTATCACCGTTTAAAGAAGTCGATGTTGCTTTCATTTGTGCGAAATCATCATTAATTTTAATGAGCGTAAAACCTAAGGAGCTTTCTTTAGAAAAGCCCGCTTCTAGTGCAACCGCCATATGATGTGTCATTCCTGCTGGTCTTTGCTTTAAAAAATCAGGCATCATAGAATTTCCTTGGCGTTCACCTAAGGAACCTGAAGCATAACGATTCATTCCTTGCTGTGATGTATTGGTCAATGTTTGCTCATCTAAATGTCCCATTGTGCGATCAAACACATTTACAGGAATGAGTGAAATTGATTTTTGTGCCGTATCTAGTACTCCGATAAACCATTGTCCAGGTTTAGCTACTTTCCAATCATGTAAACTCTTTCCTACAGAACTCAATTTTGAGCTTGCATCTGTACAATATTGTGGTGTCGTTAAAGATGAAGTGGACAGATTTCTAATTGACTTTACATTAGATGCAAAATCAAATTTAGTTGCGGTACTACTGTTTAATAATGGCTGAGCTGATGATGTTACTGATGAAGGCATAATAGGTCGTGGCATAATATCCTCAAGATATTTAAATTATTTGAGCAGACATTGTCCTTCCTCTGATTGATATCATCACTATATTATTTATGAAATTTCAAACCACACTCTATTCTTAAAATTTAAGAGAGATATGTTGTTGTACATTATCGCTCCATGAAGAATTCAATCTAATAGATATAAAGCTTACCATTCCTTTCATGTTAGAGGCATTTATTTCACATATTAACAGGTTGGGATTTTCGGTAGTAAATAAGTGATATCAATCATAACTGTTAAGTAGCTAGCGAAATTATGTTTAGTCCATAGAGCAATAGCTTAGCTCTCCTTGTTTTCCGTTTTTATCAGAAGTTTTCACTAGCCCCCCCGTGCTTTAATGCTTATTATTTTGGCTGTCACTAGATGTTTAGTTGCTCGACAACAGAGATAGTCTCAGCAATTACCCTTACCCTAGTGGTTTCATTGCCCAAAATGCTAGAACGAAAATGACAATGGCCAGCTTTTGTAAGCGATTAGTCAGATACGTCGCGGTTGACATGGGCATTCTGCAATAAAATTTATGAAATTAACACATAGGAATACATTTAGATGTCTCAATTATCAACAGGTTATGTTAGTGGTGTGTTTGGTGGTTTAGTGAACAATGCTGATGACAGAGTTAGCGATTTTATTACTGATCATACTGGGACTGTCGGTGCAGATGGAGCTTTTACACCTGACCCAAATGGCACACTTATTTTAAGTGCTTCAGACTCACTCTCGTTACAACAGCTGATGGCGGATCAGAGTATTACAGCACAAACATCAACATCGACATTAAAATCGATCAAAGATTCTATTTCTGCTGCGGCGAGAAATATCTGATCTTTAATAAGATTTAATGGGTTACCGGTATATAGAGAGTGCTATCGATGTTGCAATTATTGAATCCGGATAACGCGTTTTCAGGAGCAAATTTAATTTTGCTCCTGACTCTGATCTTGTTGTCTACCGTATTTTTCATCTGTTTCTCAGGGTATGTTAAGTACAACATAGTGCTTAATATCATTAAGAATGCGGTGGGCACACAACAAATTCCGCCTACAATCGTAGTGAATCTACTGGCAGCATTGATGGCGCTCAATAGTATTTGGCCGGATGTAAAGCCTGGGTTGGAGCGAATAAAGCCTTATTTTGTTGAGCAGATCAATGTCGGCGTAGAACCCGATCTAATGCAGTTGTCGCCTGAGTTAGAAGATAAAAAACCAGCAAATATTACTATGTATTATCTGGTCAGTAATGCATTTGAATTTTTTCCTGAGCTCTTGGCAAGGGCTGAGCGCAAAACCAATGAGTTAGCTGGGATAATAGATATTCCACTGAATTTTGATTCGGGTAATGATACCTTGAAGTATTTTCTTGGGAATTTGATTCTAGACTTATACCAAGGATTCGAGTTTGGCTTAAAACTATACATGATATTTGTGAGTATCGATTTTTTAATAGCAGTGATCCTAAGTGGCGTTGGTATGACCATGTTATCACCGACGGTAATATCGACACCTGTAAAACTCGCGGTATTTTATTTCTCTGATAGTTGGACAATTTTATTTAGGGCGCTGCCGTGATATGGACACGCTTCTCTTTCCTAACTGGATGTTATTTGCGGGCATATTTTTATTCTTAAAAATTTATAATCCAACACGACTATATCTTGATAATTCAACGGCACTCGCTATTGCCATAGGGCTTGCTATTTTACTCGAAGTTAGTCCCTTAGGAGCCGCACCTACACCTTTCTGGGTAGTGAGTGTCGTTATTTTTGCTATGTTTGCCTCCGTACCTTATTGGCTCAGTGGCATGGTGGGTAGCGTTATACAGCAGCTTTTGTTGCTAAACGAACAGTCGGTACAAGATAGACGTTTTACCGATGAGTCTGAAGCACTCTCTAAGATAAGTTCTTTGGTGTTCTTGATGTATGCCTTGGATTCTGGCGTGGTATTTAGACCTCTATTGGCTGTGATTACTGAGAATATTGAACAAGGGGCGAATGTCGGTTTCGATACCTTATATTTTTATATCACAGACAGCCTGACAATGATGACTATTGTCACAGGGAAATACATTATCTTGTTGTTATGTATAACGATTTGTTGTGGGTATGTCGATCTTTTTTTCAAGAAAGCATCTCTATCTATGAGTACCACTGCAGATATTAAAGCCATTACCGTAATTATTATTCTTAACCTGTGGCTTCTACAGGACCAGTTTTATGTGTTCAAACAAATAATGAAAAAGGCAGGGTATGAGTAACGTTAATTTTATGAATGTCACATTGAATAGTCAGCAGATTAAAAGCACGTCTGAAAAAGCAGAGCTAGAGTTTGAGTCAGAGCTCAAAGCTGTCGCTGGTGAAATGCAGTTAACAGGAAAGATTGCCGATGGTCAGATTAAGCTCAGCGATCTCAAAAAAGCTGATTATATCACTGCTGAAGAGTTTCTCATGAAGTTGCTAGAGCAAAACATTATCAGAGATGGCATTAAGCAAATGAAGGCGAGTGAAGAACGTCTGAAGGAGATCCTCGATGAAGCCTAGTCTCTTACTCATTTTCTGCCTATGTACGGCGTTTACTTGTCAGGCTAAGGTGTTCATCAAGCAGTCTGATATCGACTTGAAAGGCGCTTTGACGGCCATAGCTAAAGATATGCAGGTTAAGTTAGTAGATGATGTAGAAGAAAAAATAGCAAAACAGTCCATTACCCAAGATCTATCGGGTGAGGGCCTCGATTTGTTGGATCAGTTATCGGATGTGTATGATTTTGATTGGTATATTTATGGCGGCACTCTCACAGTGTCTTCTGGACAAGCATATATAAATCATGCATTTAAACCTAGAAATATTTTGCCTGTCAGTTTATTGGAAGAACTAAAGAGTACGTTTAGCACTAATAATACGACGAAAGTTGAACTCGTTAACCAGGGGCATTCTGTTTTTATTTCTGGGACGCGTAAGTTTGTCAATGATGTTGTTATCTACGCAAATATGATAGATAAAAATCAGTTTTTAGAGAATGGTAATAATTTGGAGTTGGCACGGATTGAGTTTAATTATTTATCCGTAGTTGACCGGCAGATTAATTCTTACGATGGCAATGTTACCTTTCCTGGAGCTCAGTCTTTAATCTCAGCTGCGATTGAAAAGATTGGTCAGTTTGAAAATATTAGCGATGGTGAAATGGTTAAGCGCGCCTACAAGCTTAAGCTTAACCAAAATGATAAACAACAGCTCGAGGAAGATGAGTTCACTTCTAAAGTGCAAGTGCTACCTGGAAGTAACGCATTACTGGTGCGTGGTACTCCTGAGGAAATCCAATTAGCGAAACGTATTGCGACGCTGATCGATGTTCAGCGGCAACAATTATTATTTTTCTTGCGCGTTTATGATGTATCGGTAGAGCGTACCGAAGCACTCGGTGTTAATAGCTCATGGCTGAATGGAAGTCGAGGTTTGTACGATATTATCGTTCCTCCATTTACTGATACGGTCGATTTCTTCAAAAATTTTCAGGCATTGTATAACAATAATATGGTGAGGGGCGTGTACGAAACCAATCTATTAATATTAGAGAATCAACAAGGTCACTTTGGGAAAAAGGAAACCGCAACTGTGGTGCTGATTTCTGATAAAGAGGTTTCAACCCAGAAAATAGAAGCAGAAAATAGTCTCTATGTGACCGGACGTTTATTACCATCGGGTAAAGTTCAGGCGAAATTCAGTTATATAGAAGAGTCGCTCGATGATAATAGCAATACTGATGGCGGCACATCTCAAGCGCCTAGAGTGAACTCCCAGTCTTTAACATCAGAAGTATATATTGAACCGGGTCAGACCGTTATTCTCGGGGGCTTTGATAATACGGTAACTGATAGTGTTGAGAGTGGCGTGCCTATTTTATCGAGTATTCCTTGGCTAGGTGAGTTATTTAAGAATAAGAAAGAAACTAAGCGTAAATATAAACGTTACGTCTCGGTGTCGTTCAAGGTGATCTAGCTATGCTTAAACACTTTTTTAAGGTTAAAGAATCTTATCAAGATACAGTGATTTGTCATGTCAATATGAATGCTTTTGTCGGGCAGGAATGTTTTATCAACACAGTTGCCAATGAGTCTATTCGTGGTGAGGTGATGAAAATTACCGGTAAAAGAGTGGAAATTAAGCTATTGCAACCAGGATCAATTCAGCGTGGCAGTAAAGTTGAAATTACCCCAAGGCGGTTTTGTTTTCCACTTAATGAGACGGCTCTAATCGGTAAGGTCATTAATTGTTATGGCGAGTCATTATACGGTGATAAATATCTTGGCGCTGAGGGGGACTATTATGACTTACCTATTATCGAGAAACCGATACCGCTTAATATTCGTGCACCGATTGATACTGTTTTTCCAACTAAGCTTAAAGTGATTGATGGTTTATTCACTATAGGGGTGGGGCAACGTCTCGGTTTATTTGCCCCTGCGGGAGCAGGGAAGACCACCACGGTTTCAATTATGGCGAATAACATGGACGCCGATGTGGTCATTTTTGCCATGATTGGCGAGCGTGCTCGAGAGGTGGTTGAGTTTCTTGAGGGTGAGATTGGTCCCGAAGTGATTCAGAAATCGATCACTATTGTGTCAACTTCCGAGGCAAATCCGCTGGAGAAAGTGAGGTCGGGTTTAGTGGCTGTCTCTATTGCTCGACACTACATGGCTCAAGGCAAGAAAGTGGTGCTCTATTTCGACTCATTGACTCGTTTTGCACGTGCTCAGGCGATGTTAGATGGCACGCCTATCGATGGTGGGATCCCTATCGGGGTCTCACTGGCGCTGTCACGGCTGGTTGAGAATTGTGGTAACTCTATCCACGGTTCAGTGACGGGCATTTTTACCGTATTAATTGAAAAAGAAATCGATGAAGATCCGATCGCTCATGAGGTTAAGTCTCTGATTGATGGACATTTAGTTTACTCAACGACGATAGCTTCTACTGGACGTTATCCTGCGATAGATATCCTTAAGAGTAAGAGTCGCTTACAGAATAAAGTTCAGGATTCTCATTACGTTAGTCTCTCTGAAAAATTCAAAGATATGGTCTATCGTTATTTTAATGTCGAACTGTTAATTCGAGTCGGGGAGTATGAGAAAGGCAATGACCTTGCCACTGACGAAGCGATTGAACGCTATCCGTACATTATGGAATTTTTGAAGCAAGGATACGATGGGGTTGAGTATGAAGAAACCCTCCAAGCGATGGATGGAATTTGGTCAGCTTATTGATGTGGTCAATATCAGGATCGGTAAGCAACAACGTAAATTAGCTAAGTTAAATGTACGGCATCAAGACTTGCTCGATGCGATAGATGAGAAATGGGAATTAATCGCTAAAGAGCAACAAAAGCTTAAAAGTCTGGTCGTTCAGGATGAGTTTAATGGGCTTTCTCGGTTGTTTTTACGCAGAGAAAGTGTGAAATCATGCATAGAATCTTTGTTTTTTGATGCGTCAGTTGCCCAGCAAAATGCTAATGAATTGGCTGCTGAGATTGCCCAAGTTATTGCTGAAAAACTCAGGTTAGAAAAAAGAAAAGATGCGCTAACTGAGATCCAAGAGCAGTTAAGAGATGAGTGACAAGATGACAAAAATAGACAGGCCTGCCTTAGTCGCTCAAAAGCACTATTCAAGCAAGGTTGAAAGTGAGTTTGAACAGCTTTTGAATCTGCCAGAACGTCAGGTTTCTTCCCATGATGCTTCTATGTTTGATGGTGAAAACGAGGCCGTTGAAAATAATGAAGTGGAATCTGAGGAGGGAAGTGCTTGGGGTCTGCACAATATAGCTCCACTCTCTGCCCAAGTACCACTTTATCAAGGTGCCAATAAAGTAGCCAATGTAAATCAGTCTATGGCAGTGAACGGCAGTGGCTCTAAGTCTCAGCTCAGTGACTCACTTTTGAGTAAAGCAAGCCTGCATGGTCCTATGCAAAGTGAGCCACAATCCTCTTCGAGTGCAAGACCCATGTTGAACACTAAGGTTCTTAATTCTCAGGTAACTAGTACTCAGGTTTCTAGCACTCAAACTGCTGGTACTAAAGCAGCTAGTTCTCAAGGCCCTGATATGCAAGTGTTGGGTCAGAAGGTCGCTATTATCAAGGTTTTTAGCATCACAGCGTCTGTGGCTCAGGGAAAAATCCAATCAGGAATGAGTATAGACGAGAATACTCCAACCGAAATGGTGGAACGTCAATCGAGTTTAACTCCGTCGAAGTTACACCAGCCAACTCAGCGGAATAATGCCTTAGGGCGCGTTCCCGTGGCTAATGCCGCGGTGCTTATATCGAAAGAATCTGTGTCGAAAGAGTCAACGGTGGCAGGCCACGCGTTGGTGAGTAAGTCAGTGGGGCAGTCCGTGAATCAAGTGGAGTCTGAATCGAGAGCGAACCAAGCCATTAGACTTCATTCTGTTTTGACGCCACCTAAGTCAGAAAATTCATCCGTCGCGGTGGGGCTAGATGCCCCTGTGCTTATGTCGAAAGTGCCAGTGCAGAAAGAATCTGTGTCGAAAGAGTCAACGGTGGCGAGCAAGCTTGTGGAGCCGTCCATAGGTAAGCTCGTATGCAAAGCACAGTCTGACTCGAATACGAACCAGCCCATTGCCAGCGAGGCGACTAAAGTTCAGCCTGTTTTGACTCCACTTACGCCACATCAGCCGAGTAAAGCCTTAGGGCACGTTCCCGTGGCTAATGCCGCGGTGCTTATATCGAAAGAATCTGTGTCGAAAAAGTCAACGGTGGCAGGCCACGCGTTGGTGAGTAAGTCAGTGGGGCAGTCCGTGAATCAAGTGGAGTCTGAATCGAGAGCGAACCAAGCCATTAGACTTCATTCTGTTTTGACGCCACCTAAGTCAGAAAATTCATCCGTCGCGGTGGGGCTAGATGCCCCTGTGCTTATGTCGAAAGTGCCAGTGCAGAAAGAATCTGTGTCGAAAGAGTCAACGGTGGCGAGCAAGCTTGTGGAGCCGTCCATAGGTAAGCTCGTATGCAAAGCACAGTTTGAGTCGAATACGAACCAGCCCATTGCCAGCGAGGCGACTAAAGTTCAGCCTGTTTTGACTCCACTTACGCCACATCAGCCGAGTAAAGCCTTAGGGCACGTTCCCGTGGCTAATGCCGCGGTGCTTATATCGAAAGAATCTGTGTCGAAAAAGTCAACGGTGGCAGGCCACGCGTTGGTGAGTAAGTCAGTGGGGCTGTCCGTGAATCAAGTGGAGTCTGAATCGAGAGCGAACCAAGCCATTAGACTTCATTCTGTTTTGACGCCACCTAAGTCAGAAAATTCATCCGTCGCGGTGGGGCTAGATGCCCCTGTGCTTATGTCGAAAGTGCCAGTGCAGAAAGAATCTGTGTCGAAAGAGTCAACGGTGGCGAGCAAGCTTGTGGAGCCGTCCATAGGTAAGCTCGTATGCAAAGCACAGTTTGAGTCGAATACGAACCAGCCCATTGCCAGCGAGGCGACTAAAGTTCAGCCTGTTTTGACTCCACTTACGCCACATCAGCCGAGTAAAGCCTTAGGGCACGTTCCCGTGGCTAATGCCGCGGTGCTTATATCGAAAGAATCTGTGTCGAAAAAGTCAACGGTGGCAGGCCACGCGTTGGTGAGTAAGTCAGTGGGGCTGTCCGTGAATCAAGTGGAGTCTGAATCGAGAGCGAACCAAGCCATTAGACTTCATTCTGTTTTGACGCCACCTAAGTCAGAAAATTCATCCGTCGCGGTGGGGCTAGATGCCCCTGTGCTTATGTCGAAAGTGCCAGTGCAGAAAGAATCTGTGTCGAAAGAGTCAACGGTGGCGAGCAAGCTTGTGGAGCCGTCCATAGGTAAGCTCGTATGCAAAGCACAGTCTGACTCGAATACGAACCAGCCCATTGCCAGCGAGGCGACTAAAGTTCAGCCTGTTTTGACTCCACTTACGCCACATCAGCCGAGTAAAGCCTTAGGGCACGTTCCCGTGGCTAATGCCGCGGTGCTTATATCGAAAGAATCTGTGTCGAAAAAGTCAACGGTGGCAGGCCACGCGTTGGTGAGTAAGTCAGTGGGGCAGTCCGTGAATCAAGTGGAGTCTGAATCGAGAGCGAACCAAGCCATTAGACTTCATTCTGTTTTGACGCCACCTAAGTCAGAAAATTCATCCGTCGCGGTGGGGCTAGATGCCCCTGTGCTTATGTCGAAAGTGCCAGTGCAGAAAGAATCTGTGTCGAAAGAGTCAACGGTGGCGAGCAAGCTTGTGGAGCCGTCCATAGGTAAGCTCGTATGCAAAGCACAGTTTGAGTCGAATACGAACCAGCCCATTGCCAGCGAGGCGACTAAAGTTCAGCCTGTTTTGACTCCACTTACGCCACATCAGCCGAGTAAAGCCTTAGGGCACGTTCCCGTGGCTAATGCCGCGGTGCTTATATCGAAAGAATCTGTGTCGAAAAAGTCAACGGTGGCAGGCCACGCGTTGGTGAGTAAGTCAGTGGGGCTGTCCGTGAATCAAGTGGAGTCTGAATCGAGAGCGAACCAAGCCATTAGACTTCATTCTGTTTTGACGCCACCTAAGTCAGAAAATTCATCCGTCGCGGTGGGGCTAGATGCCCCTGTGCTTATGTCGAAAGTGCCAGTGCAGAAAGAATCTGTGTCGAAAGAGTCAACGGTGGCGAGCAAGCTTGTGGAGCCGTCCATAGGTAAGCTCGTATGCAAAGCACAGTTTGAGTCGAATACGAACCAGCCCATTGCCAGCGAGGCGACTAAAGTTCAGCCTGTTTTGACTCCACTTACGCCACATCAGCCGAGTAAAGCCTTAGGGCACGTTCCCGTGGCTAATGCCGCGGTGCTTATATCGAAAGAATCTGTGTCGAAAAAGTCAACGGTGGCAGGCCACGCGTTGGTGAGTAAGTCAGTGGGGCAGTCCGTGAATCAAGTGGAGTCTGAATCGAGAGCGAACCAAGCCATTAGACTTCATTCTGTTTTGACGCCACCTAAGTCAGAAAATTCATCCGTCGCGGTGGGGCTAGATGCCCCTGTGCTTATGTCGAAAGTGCCAGTGCAGAAAGAATCTGTGTCGAAAGAGTCAACGGTGGCGAGCAAGCTTGTGGAGCCGTCCATAGGTAAGCTCGTATGCAAAGCACAGTCTGACTCGAATACGAACCAGCCCATTGCCAGCGAGGCGACTAAAGTTCAGCCTGTTTTGACTCCACTTACGCCACATCAGCCGAGTAAAGCCTTAGGGCACGTTCCCGTGGCTAATGCCGCGGTGCTTATATCGAAAGAATCTGTGTCGAAAAAGTCAACGGTGGCAGGCCACGCGTTGGTGAGTAAGTCAGTGGGGCAGTCCGTGAATCAAGTGGAGTCTGAATCGAGAGCGAACCAAGCCATTAGACTTCATTCTGTTTTGACGCCACCTAAGTCAGAAAATTCATCCGTCGCGGTGGGGCTAGATGCCCCTGTGCTTATGTCGAAAGTGCCAGTGCAGAAAGAATCTGTGTCGAAAGAGTCAACGGTGGCGAGCAAGCTTGTGGAGCCGTCCATAGGTAAGCTCGTATGCAAAGCACAGTCTGACTCGAATACGAACCAGCCCATTGCCAGCGAGGCGACTAAAGTTCAGCCTGTTTTGACTCCACTTACGTCACATCAGCCGAGTAAAGCCTTAGGGCACGTTCCCGTGGCTAATGCCGCGGTGCTTATATCGAAAGAATCTGTGTCGAAAAAGTCAACGGTGGCAGGCCACGCGTTGGTGAGTAAGTCAGTGGGGCAGTCCGTGAATCAAGTGGAGTCTGAATCGAGAGCGAACCAAGCCATTAGACTTCATTCTGTTTTGACGCCACCTAAGTCAGAAAATTCATCCGTCGCGGTGGGGCTAGATGCCCCTGTGCTTATGTCGAAAGTGCCAGTGCAGAAAGAATCTGTGTCGAAAGAGTCAACGGTGGCGAGCAAGCTTGTGGAGCCGTCCATAGGTAAGCTCGTATGCAAAGCACAGTTTGAGTCGAATACGAACCAGCCCATTGCCAGCGAGGCGACTAAAGTTCAGCCTGTTTTGACTCCACTTACGCCTGTAACCAAAATGCAGCCAAAACCGAGTGCGAACAGGTCCGTTGAGGTGAGGGGAGATACTCATGTTGAAAAAACAGCTGTGTTAGTGCATTTAAATTCGGAAGCTCTGGAGAATGACACACAGGCAAGTGTGGTGCTAACTCAAGAAGTGTCGGCAGTATTAAAGACTCGTATGGAATTATTTGGTTTCGGGGCCAAACTTGCCGCTGGGCATATGCTCACGAGTGTTCAGCCTGTATTGTCTTCGCCCATGCTGCATTACCAAATCGCTCCTGAGTATTTTACTCACTATGTACAGCTGAATACCTATCGTGTTTTTTTCCGTAATAAGTATTACCTATTCCAATTTGAGGATCATAAAGTGACTAACTTTCTTGAGGTTTATTATGACCGTCATTGATGTTACAGCGGCATGCTTAGATATACTTAAGGATGCAATTATTATTTTCTCACTCAGTTTTGTCGTAACAGGAGTTATTGTTGGCCTGCTTCAAACGGTATTCAGTGTGCAAGACCCTGGTTTACCTATGGCGGCAAAACTAGTCGTGTTCATCGTCTTACTGACACAAGTAGGGGGGGGGATTTATGATCAATTCCACCTTCTCTTTAGGCAACTCTAGCATTAAAGCGTTGTATCACCCATTACCCATTATTGACCTTTAAACGGAAGATATTATGAAAAAACTCAGAGAAATTGTTTATAAAACACTTGTCGATAACTTTAACATTTCCGCTAATTTACTGTCTCGGATAGAGGGGGATGATCCTATTGCGATTGAGTTAAAAGGTGGGGAAGAAATTTTTGTTTATCTTAATGACAGAACATTACAGACATTCATAGAGATACCTTTACGTGATCAACGTATGCTCAAAAATAAAGCGCCTAAAATAATCGAAAGCCTGATGTCAGATGACGAAGTATTTTTTAATATAAAGAAGGATAAATTGATCGTGGTGACTGAGTTTTCTGCTGACGTCGCTAATGTAGAGCGAGTTTTGGCTGATAAGTTTCTGCTCTTCAATAATATGATCGCATATATCAAAGTGTAGTCAGTTATTTGTATAAGATTTCAAGAATAGTATTGCTGTGGTTGATTGATGCAGATGAATAATAATGATTTAGGTAATTTAACTATTATAAGGTATCTATGCCATTATTATCTGTGCATCAAGCTTCCTCTGCACCATTAGCTAATCAGGTACGACAAGACTCTGAAAATTTGGTAAGTGATCTTAGAACCAATATATCGCTTGTTCGTCATGTGTATAATGGTGTTATCTATAGCCCCTTTAATAATGAAGACATGGTTGTTCAAGCCATGGGTATTAATACTGCTCGAGTATTAAATGGAAAAGAGCCGTTACCTATAATTTGCTCTATGTTAAACCGAGTGGAATTGAAATCTGCAATAAATGAATTCAAAGATAAAGAGTTGCAGGGACGTTTAAAAGATGGTGCTTCCTATGAGGAAAAAATTAGTCCCTATATTAAATCTTTGGGCGTTAAAAATGTTCATGATGCTTTTCCATTAGAAACAAAAAGGCTTGGAGAGTACCAATCTATTAATCGACTCGAGGTCGTTGATCCAAAAAGCATATCGAATATGAGTATTGAGAATATTTATGTCATAGGCCATGGTGAAGCCGGTCGACCACATTTGTACGAGACGGTAAAGTGCGATAGTGGGAGTAAATCAATAGCGGATGTGATTGGCGATATCAATAGTCTGTTGAGACTGAAGGCTAAAGTCGGCGTGAAAATAAAAATGACGGCATGTGAAAGTGCTGACAGAGAAACATTAGCGTCTTTTGATAAGCAGGATGACATTGTACAACGAAGAAGGGGGATCGAACCTTTAGCTAAAAGTGCAAAAACAGAGGCCGCTAAGCTCTTTCCTGAAGCTCGCGTATTTGGATATCACGGGTTAGGTATTAGTCGTGGTAGCGATTATATTTCGAAAGCTCGATGTCTGGATGCGGATTTTGATAAAAAGACTGGCGAGGTGTCTCAATGGATAAAAGCGAGTTCTGTTAGAAAAGAGTTTTAAGACCATCAACAGAGATCGCCATAAGTGCTCTTGCCAGCATGTTAAGCGTTTTAACCTAAATACATAGAATGAACGTGCGTCAGTTTTGATTAAATTCTATGCAATTCTAGTTGCATAAGTTATTGAAAATAATGATTAATATTATTTGTCGGAAATTTCATTATGATTCCGGTTTGTTCATTTGCTTCTCAACCATGATAGCGATTAAATACTGAGTATTCTAACGCGTAATGATTTAAGGAGCTTTTAAAAAAAATGATAGATTTAAATGTGCAAGCAATTCAGCCATCCGTATTCGAAGATGCCTTTAATAATATTGGTGAAGGTTTTCAAGAGATCATGGATAATTTACAGAAGATAAATGATGGGAAAACGATTACTTTGCAGGACACGTTAGCATTACAGCAATCGGTATTTCATTACAGCATGCATCAGGAGATAGTGACTAAGATTGCCTCTAAATCTGCGACTGCGATTAATGATGTTATGAAGGCACAGTGATGAAAAAATTGTACTGGTTTGTGTTTCTTGTACTCTTTGGATGTAATGAGCGGGGCAGAGTAGAAGTGGCAAATTTCGATTCTGCTGATGCGGCTAACAAGGTAATTGTGCTGCTCGCTCGATATCAAGTTTCGGCTTCCCTATCGATGAATAAGGATCGGCATCTCGTCTATGTGGATGAAGATAATTTAGCGCAGGCTAGGGAGGTGTTAACAAAATTCAATTTCTATTTTGAACGAGAAGACCTCAATGACTTACTAGAGTCTAAATTTGCAAGCTTGAGTAAGTTAGAGATAGTGAAAGGAAACTTACTCGAAAGCCGGGAGATATATAACAAAATCAGTGTTATTCCCAATGTACTGCGGACGAGTGTTGTTGTCACGGGTGAAAAAAATAAGCGTGTGTCAGTGATTATTTTCAGCTTTGATGAAATTGATCTTGAAAATAAATCTAATATTGAGCGTTTCTTGAAAGGGTTGGTTTCAGAGTTAGACACATTAACGGTTAGTTATTTCTTTCAGAATACGGCTAATGAAAAAGTATAAAAAACTGCATCAAACTTACTTGCATTATTTACTGGTCAATCGGCGACTATCTGTTGATGAATATAATGTGCTCACATCGTTAACTGAGAGTGAGATAAAGATGTGGTTCACACCTAGACGGTCAAAAATTACTAAGCTAGTGCAAGTATTGGGCAGTGCTGTTATGTATCAAGTAAGAAAAGATTACGCCTGTGATCGGTCTTGGCTACTGAGCCAGCAGTGCCTTAATCAAAAGCAATATCTTTGGTCTAACACTCTAGGGATTGAGTTGGATCCGGAGGGCATGACAAGTATGTGTCCCCAAAACTTAGGGTTGGCATTGTTGGCGGAGCACAATCCGCGTAATGCTTTAATATGGGCGATGAGACTCGGCGTATCAGTGCCTCTATCTGCATTAGTTGTGCGATTCCCTGCACGGCTGGCGGGGTATATTACCCAAGTTGCCAAGGATACAAGTATCGAATTTTCTATATCAAACTCTCAGCCTCAAACTAGGCGGGGATAAATGACGCTTCAAACTTGGATTGAATAAAGATGAAAAAAAATGCGCTACGGCTAGGTGAAACCTGTGATGACTTTTTTGAACTGCTGACCGGTACTGCGATTGAGCAAGATATTGCCGCTATGCGTAAGTCGCAGAAAATCACAATAACTCAGTTAAAATCCATTTATGAGTTAGGCGTAAGGTTTTATAGTGACTTCCAGTTTAAGGAAGCTGAAATTATATTTTCGGCTTATATTGGTTTGAATCCTTATGATCATCGAGGTCCAGGTTGTTTAGCGGCGATACTCTTGGAAAAAGGGCAGTTTAAAAAGGCGCTGGAAGTGTTGAATATCTTAAAAACATTTCCGACGAATGATTTCGATGAAACGATTCTTAATATCTCCTTGTGCCATTATAAATTGAAGGAATATACAGAGGCCTGTGTCACGTTAATCATAGTGAAAACAGATAACTTAAATGACTTTTATTTGAAGCGATACCACTACCTTAAGTTACAACTACACCCATATTTACCTTCCTAGTGGTTAATGGCACATATTGGAGACTCTATAAATGATTGCGATGAATTCATGGGCGTTAACTGGCTCGATAAATGTCGATAGAAATAACTCACCTCAGCCTGAATTAAGTCAGGCAAATCTCAATGAGATTGATCGGTTAATTAAATCAGCCGGTCAGCAAGAGGTTAAGTTAGACCAAACACTGCCTTTCACTCAGCGCGATGAGGTTCCTACTCAGACACTGGCCGTTTTTGTTGCCCATCAAAAGCAGTTAGTCCTCTCTATGGTCAGTCAGAATCCGGAAAGCGCTATAGCATTAGCGTTGGCGGGCAGCATAGAAACATATGGTAAGCAGTTGACTTTGCTTCAGGGATGGACAAATGGTGGCATGCCTATGTTCGAGAGTGCCTTGCAAGTGATGTTCGATGGCTTACTTAAGGACGGTGTTACGGGGAGTGAACTTGAAGACTTATTCCAATTAGCCATCATGGATTACATCTCGCACTCAGCGGACTATCCAGGGCTAGATCAAAACATGATTAATCAGATGTTGCACTACTTAGAGAGCACAGGTTCCGGTTCCCATGGATACCATGAAGGCTGGGATGGGGCGCAATTTGCGGCGAGTAGCACGGCGATTTTTAACGCTATGTTAGCTAATGCTCCCAGTGGTAGCTTGTGCCATGAAGTTTTGACATATATGAAAGATACACAAGGTGCGCCCGCTTCCTTGGTTGCACAGTATAAAAATAATTTCGATAAAAATGGGGGCTTTATTGGCGATCCAAGCTATCCGAGTGATGCCGGCATGTCTCCCATGTTACGCATGGCACTGATGGCTGCGTATCTGGAGAAGTATCCTGATGTGAAGCAGGAAACGATAGAGATGTTCTTAATGGCGCCAGCGGGTGAGTTGAATGCCTTTATTGTCAATAACACCCCTGGTGAGACCTATACCTCGGCCATGGATTTCCTGTTTAAGAATGATGGTCAAGCGAGTGGTGGAGGTTGGCGTGAAGTCGATCAAAATGGCCATAAAGTCATTGATTGGGTCGGGACTGGATTGGACGCGAAATATTTTAAGGATATTTATTCTGATTTCCCGCCGCGCGCATTGACTGATGAAGATATTAAAGAAATTAATCGTATTGGCGATCAAGTCAAGATGCTGCAGCAGACTCTCAAGTATTGGTTGCAGATTTGCCGTGATGAACAATTAGCCGTCGCCCGTAATATTTAACACTATAAGGACTTTTTATATGAGTATCAATGCTATTTCTATTTTTCAGTCCCAGTGGCCCGTGACATCAGGCCCCGACAATGCCTCGCCTAACGCTCAGCCCCCGGTCGTGGCGGAACCGATGGAACCTAAGCTGGCGATTGCCGACCGTGCGCTGGCGAAATTCGATGCTAAAACGGGCGATGTCACCCCATTGCTTATGGTCGCGGCGCAGCAAAAGCAAGTGGTGATGGCAATGGCTGGACAGAATGCTGAGGCGGTAATCACCTCGGCCCTGGCCTCGAGTATTGAGGGCTATGGACGTGAACTCGACATAGTCAATAAGTGGACCAATGGTGGCAACGCGGCGTTCGAGGCCGCCATTCAGCAGATGTTCACGGCCATGAACGAGGGAGGACTCAGTGGTATAGAGTACGAAAACATGTTCCAACTGGTGTTGCTCGATGTATTGAGCAATAGCAAAGAGTACGGTTTAGAAGATCCCGCATTTTTGACAGAACTGGGATTCTTACTGGAAAAAACCGGTAGTGGTAGCCACACCAACTGGGATTTCACCCCTGAGCAGCTGGGGGCGAAGGTTAACAGTGTTTGGAATACCATAAATAACGCCATTCAAAGCGGAAAAATCCCAAAGAATAGCTTAGCTTATCAGGGTATGACTGCATTAAGTGGCGGTAATATCTCATCGACGACGCCCACAGAGTTATCGCGTCGCTTCACCTCGGCTGTGTATAACGATGCCAATGGCGGCGGCTGGATCACTGGCGGTCTTAGCGATATTAGCCCTATGGCTCGAATAGTCTTACTGAGCGCGTTAAACGGCGACCAAACTGTATCGGCCGACGAGGTTGAAAATATTCTCACTGGCAGTAAAGCCGACGTCGATCGACTACTTGTCAAACTAACCAGTATGGACTCTATGGAGTACTTATTCAGTGCTAAGTGTCCCGGTTGGCAGGATTCTTCTGCTAATAACATACCGTTACCGCCAGGGGTGACTCAGGCCTTCGATTATGATGGAACGATTGCGGCACAATATTTAGTTGACCTGTATAACAATTTTTCACCCAGACAGCTAACCGATGAAGACATTAAGGAAATCAACCGTATTGGCGATCAAGTCAAGATGTTGCAGCAAACCCTTAAATATTGGTTGCAGATTTGCCGTGATGAGCAGTTAGCGGTCGCCCGTAATATCTAAGTCGTGTTTATGGCGACAACAAAATAGAAGGGCATGGTAACACTGGGGACATGCCGCTCGCATCGCGAGAGTCTAGCTGGGCCACTCTCTTGCTACAAGATAGTTGGCTCGCAGCTATTCCCAGTATCGTCACATGAAAGGAAATAAATATGAGTACATTCATGATCACTATCGCTGCACCGAGCTTGATAGGTACAGTCGATGAACAGAGCCAGAGTGTTCAGCGCCAGAGCGCTGAAGCACCTGAATCGGCGAAGCCGAAGCAACCTTTGCCAGGCAACGCTATCGGTGTGTCCGATAGTCAGCTTTGGCGTATGGTGCAGGAGAGTATGAAACTGGCGGCAGAAGCGTTTTCTGGCACAGGTAAAGAAAACTCTGAAGCGAAAAAGTCGCTGATCCAGCTCCAAAAAGATACCCAAATTGAAGCACTCAATGAGCGTATGGCGCAAATTGAAGAGCAGAAACAAGCCCAGAAGAGCCAAGGCATTTGGGGCAAGATTGCGATGGCATTCGGTTTTCTAGCGGCTATTATTATGGCGCCCTTTAACCCTGTGATGGCCGCCGTGATGATAGGCGTCATGATTGCTGCGATCGTGGTGCCTAAAATTGTCGATAAGATCATGGAAGCCGCTGGTGTTTCGGAAGAGGTCCGCGGCTATGTGTCTATGGGACTGGAGATCGCCATCGGTATTATCGGCATGATCGTCAGCTTTAATCCCGGGAATTTGATGGCGAGCGCGGGTAAAGCGGCCGCCAGTGGCGCTGCAAAAGTCGCTACTATGGTTGATAAAGCGGTTGATGCACTCAACACCTTCAAATCATTCAGTACCTTATCTACGAAAATTCAAAATACGGTCAATAAGATTATGAAGTTCGTTGAGCCATTACAGGAGAAGCTAAAGTCTTTTACCGAGGGTGGTGAAAAACTGGCCGCAATAATTGGGCAGGCAAGTTCGGTGAGCTCAAATGTAACGTCTGTCGTGAGTAGTGGTTACGGGATCAAGTCGGCCGATGTCGCCAAAGATGTTGAGATAGCGAAAGCCAATCAAGAAGAGCTGGAAACACGTATCCAACAAATCTTGACCATGTTAAATCAAGCATTGCGCGCCGTCAGTCATGCGTTTGAATCACTGTTTAAAGTCGATAGTGATCAACGTGAATACAACGACAAGATCATTTCAATCAATATGTAAGAGGAAGTTAAGTTATGGCAATTCAAATGAGTACACTGTCGTTACCCACGGCAATGGCTGAAGAGACTTCTTCTACGAATCACTTTAAGCCAATAGATCAAAAGTCATGGGGCAATTACGAAAATTCATTGAAGGAGGTCAATAAGGGCTCGGTCTCCATGGCTGACTTGTTGGCACTCTTATCGCAAATCATAGAGTCATCGCAGCAGGTTCGCGCCCAAGTGATGAAGAATCGCATCGGTGAGGCGATGGCGACCTCGGCGCTGGCAACTATGCTAGCGCAGGACAAATGCGGTGATGCCAAGATGCGTTTCGGTATTACCTTAGCCTCATCTGTGGTGAATATGGGGATGACAACGGCGGCAACGGTACGCATTGGTCAGACTAAGACATTGAAGGATAAGCACTTATCTAAAATGTCCGATGCGGGTGGTGCTGATGCGGGTGGCGTAAAGTTATTAAAAACGACGGATCTCGAGTCTGGCAAAGTCACTAACGTCGATAAGTCACCCAAGGTCTCTGATTTAACGCCAAAAGAGCTGAATAAATACACTGCGAGTCTGCAGCAACAGCGCACGGCCAAGTACAACTCTGTCACTCAGATGGGGGGAATGGCCGATGGTATGGTGGGCAATGCGAATGAAATTCAAAATGCCGAGCAGGTGAAAGTGCAGGAGGAAACACAAGCGAGCAAAGACTTGAAAGAAAAGTTTGACGCTCAGCTTGATCAATATCTTCAAGACTTGACCGCCGAAGCGGTGAAGCTTAATGAGATTCTCGAGTCAATAGCGAAAGCGAGTTTAGTGACTAACCGATAATAGGGAGCAGAGCGAGCCTAGCTCGCTCTGATTGACTATGCTGAGACCCGCTTATTTTGCAATAACACAACGCACCGAAAAAATCTCGGATATCACTCGGACTCAGCAGACGCGTGAAAATCGTCAGCCGCGTCGCGTTAAAGATATCAAGCAAGTCGACAAGAAGACTAAAAAGTATCCTCGACTATTTAGGGTTAAACGTAAACCGTTAACCTTTGATCAACAAAGGCAATTTGCTCGGCAGCTCAATAGCTATCAACTCAAGGCATTACGCGATTGGCATGGTTTTTCCGATAGTTTGCTCGATGCTCAATCGTTAAATGATGCCCAACGTTGGATACTGCATGCGGCGGAGCATTGTGAGCATTTATACCCGTTGACATTAAGAAAATTGCTTAAAAAGTATATTACAGACTTTCAAGCATCTGGGGGTGAAATGGAAGCGAATGGGCAGACGCTGCAACAACTTGTCGCCTATGAGCACAATCTAGATGGTTTACTGTCATTGTTAGTGTTATGTCGACGTTACTATATTCAAGAGTCGAGTGAAAATGTCCGTAAATAAACGCCATAGTCGTATCGCTCATTGTCATTTACAGGGGAAGAAACTCGACCCATACCAATTATTAACTGCGAAATCAGAACGTCTGAGTTGGAATCAATTATCGGACGTCGAAATATATGCCGATAAACAAGCTGTAATAGAATGGTTTGCGATATTGCGAGACTATTCTGAAGCGACGGTTAAGGCTATAGTGGTGGAAGGAATATTAGATAGTCAATTTCATAAAATCACATTTATTTTAACACTCGTACAAACTGGGGATTTTGAGGCGATAACATCGAAAGACGCATATCAGCTGCTCTATGAGTTTGTTTGCCAAACACCCGCTGGAATACGTGATTGGATCGATGAATTAGATTTTAAGATGAGTAGAGACGTATTAGCACTTTTATCTAGGAATCGATAAGGAAGCTATGAAACACGACAAAGTGATGTTTACCCCTCGCGATCAGATGGGTGCCGATATGTACCAAATAATCAATATGTTGGCTGGAAAATGTTTTAACAATCAATCTATTGCAATTGAAATGGGTGCTGTATATAGAGGCAGTCAGCCACAAGACTTTATATTACTCAGTTTAAGGCACTTAGGTATAGAGGCTGAGTTATATGTTCCTCTAGCAGAAGCGGGCAGATTGCTCGGCCTGGACTTGAAACACCTTGAACATGATTATATCGCATATGTGATAACACAAGGACTAAGTCAGTATGGTATTGAATTTATTGCCTGTCTTGGAGCGGATGAACAGGAATTGCCTCTGTTGATGACTTGTCAGCTAATCATGGGTGAAATAAGTATTGCTGCTTTATTACAGATGGATCCACTCGTTATCGATCCAGATTATTTACAGTCGAGTTTTGTTTCACTACCTAAAAACTTACATTTGACTACGTTTTGCACACTATTTGAAACTAGTTTGAGTGTCGATGAAATTCGAGACTTGAGTGTTAACGAACTCGTATTGGTTTATCCAAAGTAAATGAAACCTAGACCGCGTGATTATATTGAGCAGTTTTTGCAACGTCTCGAAAAGCATGAAGCCATTATTTTAAAAGACTATCAAGATAATCTATTACTGCCTATTTTTCCTTTTTTCCAGCTAGTACATGTTGTTAATTTGGAGGGCATTATAGATTTTATTTTACAATTTGAAATAGCAACAAAAGGTGTGTTTATTCGTGTTGATGGATTCCTGGTTCTCACCATAGCCGAGCAAGATTATTCAGAAGATGATGTGAGACGTTTAAGCATTAATTTATTTGAAAAGATGAGATTTTAATATGGCACTGACTCCTACTCCCATACTGACCCGCAGTACCTCTATGCCTGAGTTATCACGCTTAGGTCACGAGACCCTCCCTAGAAATTTAACACGTTCTGCTTCTTTGTTGGACGTTAGCACGCCAACACCCTACAGTGCGGAACCCCAAAACCCAGACATGATCTGTTCAGCTCCTACTATGTTGGAAACGGGAGAGCCTAAATCGATTTCGGAATCGAAGCCTGAAAAGCGTAAAAAAAGTAGTAAAAAATCCAATAAAATCAGCACTGAGAAGAAGGCCATGCTGCATTTGGCCGCGGTCACTGGCGCCGTAACGATTGGCGCGGCATTGGCCCCTTTCACCTTAGGATTCAGTTTATTACCTACGGTATTCGTGGTGATGTATGGTAATGCCTCGGCTATGGCCATGTACGGTGGTTCGCAGTTTGTGACTGGCGAGCAAGAGAAGAAAAAACCAGAACCACAGAACACCGTATCCACGCCTACGCCTGATACGGCACCTAAGCATCCTTTCCCATTTCCTCCTTTGGCTGCATTACCGATCCCCAATGACAGCAACGATACTGAGACGGAAACCGGTGTTGGACGAGGAGATACCTTTAATAACTGTTTCAATAATGTGAATAACTACCATAACAATTGGTATGTTTTCATCAACGCTCCGAATGCTCCGGCCAGTCACTTAGTGCCGGAGGAATTGGGCCATACACCCACTGAGCCTAATGCCACTACCAATATTAGAACTCCCCAAACGACAGATACCTCATCGATTGAACTGATCACTCGCCCCTTTGCCGATGCCGTTACTGTTACAGAGATGACTGCCCATGAACGTCAAGCGCGACTGAAGATTTTGATTGCTGGGCGTACAGAGCAGACAGATCCTAATCTATCAAGCTTATTACGCTCCCTGGACCAAGGAGATGATACCTGTGTCCAAATGGTTGAAATAATAGGGAAGGATGGCGCCATTGCTTATGCGGTTATTCCTAAGGGCGACATATTAGTTCCTCACGGCCAAGACCTAGGCACTCAAGTCGAGGGCAGTGGTGATTCAGTTAACAGGCCTATCTCGACTCAAACAGACGAAACCTCGACTCAAACTATTGCGACGCAAACAGACGAAGCACATGTTGTGGCGGCGACTGAGGCAATGGGTACGGAAACGATAAAGGGTTATATCGGCCGAAAATGGCAGGTGAATATCCCGACGCCTGTGAGCCTGACAAACGGCGCACAAACGGGTAGCAATTATACTCAAGGGCCTAGACACAACCTTAATTTAGGTCCAAGTGCAGTGCTAGAGCTAGCTTCAGCTGTGATCCCTAAAGGCGACATATTTGTTCAGCACGGCCAAGAACGAGGCACTCAAGTAGTCGGTATTCAGGCCGATGGCTCTCAAACAGAGCGCGCAGACGATTCGGTTAACAGGGCCGTAACTGCCTCGACGCAACCGATGACGACCCAAACGGGCGAAACGGGCGAAACGCATCTTGCGGCGACCGAGGCCACCGGCGCGCAAACCATTAAAGGTTACAATGGCCGAAAATGGCAGGTGGCTATGCCGACACCAGTGAGTCTGACAAACGGTGCGCAAACGGGCAGCAATTATACTCAAGGGCCGAGACACAACCTTAATTTAGGTCCAAGTGCAGGGCTAGAGCTAGCTTCAGCTGTGATCCCTAAAGGCGACGTATTTGTTCAGTACGGCCAAGAACAAGGCACTCAAGTAGTCGGTATTCAGGCCGATGGCTCTCAAACAGATCGCGCTGACGACTCGGCTAACAGGGCCGTAACTGTCTCGACGCAACCGATGGCTACCCAAGCGGGCGAAGCGCATCTTGCGGCGACCGAGGCCACCGGCGCGCAAACCATTAAAGGTTACAATGGCCGAAAATGGCAGGTGGCAATCCCGACACCAGTGAGTCTGACAAACGGTGCGCAAACGGGCAGCAATTATACTCAAGGGCCGAGACACAACCTTAATTTAGGTCCAAGTGCAGGGCTAGAGCTAGCTTCAGCTGTGATCCCTAAAGGCGACGTATTTGTTCAGTACGGCCAAGAACAAGGCACTCAAGTAGTCGGTATTCAGGCCGATGGCTCTCAAACAGATCGCGCTGACGACTCGGCTAACAGGGCCGTAACTGTCTCGACGCAACCGATGGCTACCCAAGCGGGCGAAACGCATCTTGCGGCGACCGAGGCCACCGGCGCGCAAACCATTAAAGGTTACAATGGCCGAAAATGGCAGGTGGCAATCCCGACACCAGTGAGTCTGACAAACGGTGCGCAAACGGGCAGCAATTATACTCAAGGGCCGAGGCACAACCTTAATTTAGGTCCAAGTGCAGGGCTAGAGCTAGCTTCAGTTGTGATCCCTAAAGGCGACGTATTTGTTCAGCACGGCCAGGAACGAGGCACTCAAGTAGTCGGTATTCAGGCCGATGGCTCTCAAACAGATCGCGCTGACGATTCGGCTAACAGGGCCGTGACTGTCTCGCCTCATAAGATCTCGACTCAAACCTCTCCGGAATCTCTTGGCCATGATTTAGGTATTGGTACTCAGACGTTCACGAGTGTTGAGCGAAGTGAGGCAACATTACGGCTCGACAGAAAACAAATTCAGCTCCATCAATCTGAGCTTTCAGAGCTAACATCGACGCCGGGCAGCAAGGTTGACACTAAACAAAAATGGCAAGTGGCTATCCCGACACCAGTGAGCCTGACAAACGGTGCGCAAACGGGTAGCAATTATACCCAAGGGCCGAAACGTAATCTCAATTTAGGGTCAGATGCAGGACTCGATTCAGGGCAAGCTCCTTCCTCCTACGGCGCTGAGGATTTATCGGTGCTGCTGCCTAAGGATGAGATGTCGATCTCTGCTGATCAGTTTACTAATGAGATGAATATTGGCCTTGGTGCTTTCGAGAGTGTTGAGCGCAGTGAGGCTGAGATACGCGTCATTAGACAGCAACTGGAGATCAAGACTCCTGCTGGCGCCACCTTGACTATTGCCCAGGCGGCCGCACGGCAGCTTGCATCGCCGACGACATCGAGAGTTACATCGACATCTAAAGCTACACTAAAGGCGGGCGTCTTGGCGCCGCAAAAAAGTGCGCCTAAGCCAGCACTTGATTTAGACAAGATAGAATCACGTATCGTGGGGCGTTCGGGTGGGCATATTCAATATAAGGTGCCTAAGTTCTTAGATCGTCCAGAAGCGGGCACCTTTATGGGGTCTTGGCGGCCGATCCCTGAGTCACTTCAGGGGAAGCGGGATTCAGTCGAATTTGCGGCGTGGCGTGAAAATGATTTAGCACAGTATTTGAAGAGCTTGAATACTAAGGTCTTATTGACTCAAGGGGCTGTCAGTATGCGAGGCCAAAATCATTTTGCTGGTAAAATGAATAATGTGCGGGAACGAGCTGAGATCAGGTCTCAGTTAACGCCAATGAAGCACATGAACAGAGCCGATTACTTGCAATTCACGGGTTTAAATAGCTCCAATGGTCGTTCACATTTACTCGAAACTCCCAGTGGAAAATTACGTGTTACGCCTCCAGTTACGTTAAGCAATTTGGTTTCAGCGCCTTGAATTAATGACTCTCTTCTAGACTGAACATCAATTGAGAAAGATGCCTCATCCTGAAATAAGTTGACACTTATTTTCTACCTAAAACGCCTAATGAACTTCATCGGGCGTTTTATATTTTAAGGCCAAATGTGGCCGTCGTTGATTATATATGACGACCGCTTCTGTCACTCTCTGTCGCGCCTCCTGCAGCGTTGCTGGTTTATGTGTTAAAAACTTCTGCTTATATATGCCATTTACGCGTTCTGCTAATGCATTTTGACAGCAGTCATATCCGTCCGTCATTGAGCATGTAACACCATGATGTGTGTGAACCGCTTGATAAGCGTTTGAGCTGTATTGTATTCCTCGAACTGAGTGGTGTATCAGCGGTTTATCTTTGTATTACCGCTGACATTGCTGTTAATACGCCTGACGGCTCCCGTTGTCAGTTCTAAGTTTTTCGACAATGGCTTCGAAGAACGCGGCTTTCATGCGGGTATCCTCAGGTTCGGCTTCGAGTGCTTTTATCTTTTGCTCGGGAGTGAGTGTGGTGGGCTCAGTCATTAAATGTCCTCGCATTGATGTAGATGGTGTTCCTTGGGACCAATCCAGTTTTCCATGTTTGCTAAGCCAAACTAACACGGTGGAACAACTTTGATTACCTTACTTATCTTGGGCCTGCTAATAAGTCAGCTCGCCTTCTTCCACATGGTCGACAAAGGCCAATTTAAAAGCGAGGGAATAATCACGTTGAGTTCGTTTAATTTTTGAAGCCATTACACTCTCCCAAATGAGTTTGAAAAGCGTCAACGCTATTTAGGACAGGTCAAGATTAAATCATAACAGTTCAGGTTTAGTCTTTTTTTTTCTTTTGTAGTGAGGTTTCCGGATTGAGTAAGCTTAAATTCCAAATCAGAGTGAGGTATGTCTTGTATATAGAAATCAATTCATCGCATCGATTGCTGCCGCAGATCGTTTTTAAAAAAGATCGCAATTCAAATGTGATCAAGAAGTCTGATCTGCTGATTTATAGCGATGCTAAGGCATTACTTGCCGCGTTAGAAGACAGAGTCGAGCAATATCAGAACATGCTTGATGAGCAAGTGGTAACGCTGATTGAAGAGAAAGAGTTGGCGCTCAATCTGCACGTTACGACTTTGTCTAATGAGATGGCTGCAGAATTACAGGCTGATCAGGAGCGTTGGTTTGACGAGGCGAATCAGCGACTCGTCGATCTGGTGGAAGAGCAATACCATAGCCTTGCCCAGCTAAAAGTCAAATTAAAACAGAGTGTTGCAGCAGCCGTAACATTACGTCTAACCGAACTGAGCATGAATGAGACGTTGATTGATCATCTGGTGGAATTGCTCCATGCAGAAATAGACGATGAGGCCAAAAACTTGGTGGTAGAGCGAACCTATGTCGATGGATTTGCCGTGTTGACGATCGAAAATGAGGATAATGTGATTAGCATAGAGACAGAGGCTATTGTCGAAGCACTGCGTTCTAGTTTGGAGTCGATATGATTCAGCGTCTTCGTCGGCTTCCTAGTCTGTTCAATCCTAGCAGCGTAATCATAGCGTTTACCTTGCCAACCATTATTTTATTCACCCTCCCCGGCGGTGTGATCGATCTATTTATTTTAATTAGCTTCATCAGTTCTGCGCTCTTACTGGTAATCATGCTAGAGAATGACCAACCTTTGCGGGTGACCTTTTTACCAACGATAGTGTTGTTGCTGACGACCTTTCGTTTGTTATTGTCGATTGCAACCACCCGTAACATCATTGCCAACGAGGATGTTGGTAATGTAATCGAAACAGTGGGTGAATTTGTGATGGGGGGGAACCTTATTTCGGGGCTACTTATCTTCATCATCATCACTATAGTGCAATTTTTGGTTGTGACCAAAGGCGGTGAAAGGGTGGCAGAGGTGGGGGCTCGATTCTCACTGGATGCGTTGCCCGGCAGGCAGATGACGATCGATGGGGATTTAAAGAGTGGTCTCATCACGGGTGAGCAAGCGCAAAAATTACGTGCAGATTTAAGCACGGAAAACCGCTTATTTGGTTCACTCGATGGAGCAATGAAATTCGTCAAGGGAGACGCTATAGCTGGAATCTTGATCAGTTTAGTGAATCTGTTTGGTGGCATTTATGTGGGGGTCAATCAATTTGATCTCTCCCTATCTGACAGTGTTAGTCGATTTTCGGTACTGACAATTGGTGACGGCCTGGTCTCACAGATCCCCAGTCTCTTGCTGTCTATTGCTTGTGGTGTGTATCTCACCCGTATAAAAGGGGACGAAGAATCTAGCTCATTTATGGGGCAGATGGCTAAGCAAGTGAGCCGTTTTTGGAAAAGCCTATTGGTCATCGGTGGCTTGATTCTGGTGTTAGGTTTACTGAGTCCTAGTCTTTTTTATGTATGCATCACGTTATTTGTACTCTGTACGCTGAGCGCCTTTTTATTGTGGCGAGTGCAAGGCAAGCCCAAAACTGTGATAAGCACAGGGATTGCTGGCAGTGGATTATATGAGTCGCTCACCTTTGTGCTGCGCGAGCCTCAACATAGTGCTCTGGTAAACATGAGTCTCGATCAGCTTGAGCAAGCACTTTGGGGACAGGCTCTTGGGGCCCCTTTTATTACAGTAGACGAGCAACTGAGCGCTGATATCGAGGTCCATATTTCGGGTATTCGCATTTACTCTTTCTCACATGATGAGTCGTTAGATTTGATCGAAGTGCTGGGTGATGAGGTGTTTGTGAAAGATGCTGCTACTCAAAACGTCGCCACTATAGTGCAATATTTTTTGCATAAGTGTTTGGTTGAAAAATATAACCTCCAATACACCAGCAATATTATTCAAGGGCTTGCGAATCAAAGCGAAGTGATTAAAAACGAGATTGATTCGGCGCTCGGTTTGAACCGTGTTCATGATGTGATTAAAGAGATGATCCGTGCGCGGGAGTTTTATCTCGATAGGGTGACTTTCTTTGAGGCGTTAATCTATTGGTCGCGCATCGATAATGAGCCTAAAAATTGGTTAAATCGGATCCGTAATCAAGCTAAGTACGAGATCACCTCTCGCCTAATGAATGCAGAAGGGAAAATTTATGTTGCCCTGTTGAGTTCTGAACTGACTGAGTGTATTGAAACTTTTGTCATGGGGGAGAGCGAGGATCTGGACAGCTTAATTGAGCTTCAGTCAGCAGTACGTAAGGAAATTTTGCGTATGACCTCACTCTATGGAAGTAAACCGACCATAGTTGTTAATGGCAATGAAATTAATTCGGTTAAGTCCTTTTTCCAACAGGTAGTGTCAACGATTTCAGTGTGTAGTCATGGTGATATCGCCGACCCTAGTTGTGTAGTGAGTTCCGAGCCACTGCAAGTTGTGATCTAACCTTATGTCGAACGAATCAACTGAACCCAAAAAATATCCACCCACTGAGAAGAAACTTAGGGACTTAAGGAAAAAAGGCCAGTTTCCTAAAACGGAATTAGCCGAGCCGACCATGGAACTGGTGGTATTTACTCTGATATTTGTTGGTAGCATTTATTTTATATTTGATTCGGCCAATGAATGGTTCGAGGTGATGCTGTATGCAGATGTCTCGATGGGTTTAGACATTATTTATGTTGTGATTGCCTGGAGCATATTTATTCTATTAATGATTAAACTTGTCATGGCAACCATTAGTTGGGTGATGTTGAATAAGAATGTGATTAATACTGAGTCTTTAGGGCTTAAAATGGAAAAAATTAGCCCAGTAACTGGGGCTAAGAATATATTCGGTATTGAGGCCATATCTCGTTCACTGCGTAAGGTTCTTGAATTAGTTTTTTTGTTATTGTTATTAAAATATGTCTCAGATATCGGCGGCAGTGAGTTAACCGTATTAGCACAAATCAATAATACGTCTTACTTTATTTATAACTTAATGCTATACATCTGTTTAGTGTCATTATTGTTTTTTGTTTATGGAGTGAGTTTAGGTTGCGTGGACTTTATGGTGGAGACTTATCACTTTAACCATAAAAACCGTATGACTTTTACCGAAATGAAAAATGAAATGAAAGAAACCGAAGGGTCGCCAGAAATGAAATCTGAGCGTAGACGACAAATGCGCGAAGTCATGGAAACACCTATGACCAAAGGGCGTAAGCCAACCTTTGCGATTGCAAATCCGACGCATATTTTAGTGCCTATTTGCTATGACCGCTGGATAGATAAAGTCCCTGTGGTGCTCAAGATCACTACGGAAGCATTTGCGTTAGAGGAGCGTCGCAGATTAGAAGCGCTTAACATTCCCATCTTAGAACATAGAGGGCTAGCGAGGGCATTTTATAAAAGTATGCGCACGGGAGAAGATTATATTCCTAAAGAGTTTTACCGCGACATAGCGATTATTCTCTTAGAACTGAACAGGCAGGCAAATGCAAAAAATAGGTAAAACTTGGATTTTGATTGGGATGATGCTTGGGCTTACATCATGTGCTCATAATGTCCGAGAGGATTCAATTATATGGGATCATGAGTGGAAGCAAGATATTTATAATCTACTGTTTTCTGAGGTTGATGATATTGACCATATGCGTTATTGGGTAAAGAGAAAACCTGAATATGTCGATGGCTCACCACATCAGACTGCGTGTATTGAAGTCTCTGTGCCTTCTCACCCTAGTCGACACTATTTAGCGAATTTGCATACCTATGCTTTAAGCGAGGTTAAAAATTGTGAAGCCGATTATTGGCGCTATTCAAATCTTGTCGGCGCAATGAGCGGAAATACATTGGCTAGACAGGGGGGCTCGACGGCTGCAGCCTCAGATAGGCAACAATCCACGGGCGGAGATAATTTAAATTCGACTAATGAGGAATCTTGGATATCGGACGATGGTGTGTCTTGGATATTAGCCGATAGCGCGGCTTGTGCGGCAGCTAATGGTGTCGATTTCTGTCGTACACGCTCGAAACATCAGCGTTTAGTGTTCCAAGGGTTATTTCTGGTAAATGAGTCTGTGCTCACGCCAACAGGTAAGAATATGTTGGTGCGCATGATGGAAAATCTGCGAGGGCAACCCGTGGAAAGTCTATTGGTTTATGGTATTGCCGACTCATCGGGGCCCTATGCGACTAATCGACGTTTAGCCGATGCGCGGGCCAATAGCGTGAAATATTTTTTACAAACTGAAGGTATGGGAGATACGCCCATCTTGTTACGTGGCAGTGTTGAAAACGGTCTGCCTACTGCCGAACTACGTGTGACTCAGCGGCGTTTTATGATTGAGATGAAGTTTAATTACGATGAAAAATAAGAAATTTACTCTATTAATGATGGAATTTACTCACTTAGTGCAAGGTGCATCGATATCGTTAGATGAACATCAAGCATTACTGTGCCGTTTTGGTGAAGTGAAATGTCGGATTGAGGATGCCGCTCGGGTCGGCCTCACGAATACCATTCTGATCATGGTTCAGCTCGATATTGATGGCTTCCCCTCCGAGGTCGCATTAGAATTAAATTCAGATTTTTCAATGACATTTGGTGGTTATATTGCCAAATTTAAGACTGATGGCTATTTCTATGTACTGGGTATGCCTCTGCCGGATCATCCGCAAGGCTTGTTAAAAGCCTTGAGCGATACTGTGGTCATGGCGAATACACTGAGACAAGAGTTGAACTTGCATGTGGCTAATTGAATTTGTTGAAGGGCATTTGCATGGTGTCATTCTACCCATAGAGCCTAAACTGGTCATTACAGGATCGAATGAAGGGATTGATTCTGATACCCTTTATGTTCCAGAGGTCCTGCCAGCAGGCACATGTTGGGAGTTTTTTAATGATGGCAACGGCATCGTCATTAAAGGAATAACAAAGGCTGGCAAGTCGAAAAAGCTACGGGCAGGGCATGTCTATCGCCTGCGAGGCATAGCATTTTTTGTCTATCAACAGGGCAAACGTAATCCACAATGGATGAGTTATCGCACTCGTAAATACAGCGCAGTGATTATGTTGACCTTGCTGCTGAATATTGGCTTAGGCGTAGGGATGTCAATGGCATATCAAGTTAATCAAGATGCGCTGCTGGCTGAACGATTTACTCACCTTAATGGTAGTTACATTAAAAATGGCAAACTTAAGGTGCCCAATATTTCTGCTTATGGCGCTTTGCCTCTGGCTTGGCAAGCCAATGCCGACCTCGTAAAGGGGACGAACTTTCAGCAGCTCTCGCAACCTGTGGTGGAAGTGGTGTCAAGCTATTCGAAAATGCCTATTACTAGCAAGGTCATAGAAAATACGGATCGTGACCAAATCCAAGTCGAGACTTTTGAGGCGGATAATCGCATCATGGCGGTTTTAGGTGAATATGGATTGTCATTTAATAAACTCAATGGCACTTGGTTTGTCAGTGATAGTGCCAAGGCGGTAATAGTGTTGCGGGCAAACGGCTTACAGGAGAGTATTCCCTTTATTTCGGCAAGAAACGACAGTACTCAAGTGATAGACAACGCCAATTTTCCTTATTCGATTTTCTATTCATCGACATCCAGAGGCTATTTATATGACGCTAAGTACCGTTATTGGGTTGGCAGTAATGTGCCGCGTCTAGGCGTAATTCAATCAATCTCACGTGACAAGGTCGTTTTTAAAGACAGTGATCAAACGCGCGTATATTTTATTCAACCATAATAGGAAAATTCAAATGTTAGATATCCAAGCAAAACCTATGACTAGTGTTATGTCTGCGCCCGAATCCGAGTCTAAGGCACTCGAATTGGCATTAAGTCAGAGTCCCGTTGCGGCTAAGGCCTTTAAAGCTGCACCTTCAAGCTATTTATTTTCAGCGAGTAGTCGAGACCCTCTGAATCTAATTGATATTATCTTGACTAAATATATTTCTGATCAAACTCAAAATGCTGAGGCTAAGGCTGATAATATCTCGCTAAAGTCAGAGGCCATTGCCGAGATTAACCGCCTATGGGGGTTAATTATGAGTGATCGATTACCCAATACTAAGCCGGGTGATAATAAAACTACTAAGTTAAATGAAGACAAGGCTGCGGGTTTTTTGAGTGAAATTGATAATATTATTAAGACTAAACTCGGTAATCCTGCCGGAGTAGGAGAGATTGCGGGTACTGATTGGAGCACTAAGAGCGTAACTTATGATCAACTTCAATCGATGAATGCGACTATGACGGCATATTGCGACACCATACAAGTCGATTTGGATACCGAACAGCAAAAATTTAAAAATACAATGACTGAAATCACTTCTGCTCAGGAAGAGGTCCGTGATGTGCGTCGTTCGATTATCTCTGTTTCTCAGGGAGGCTAAATAATGCGTATCGCGATAGATGTGGTTGTTGCTAATTGTATTATGACACTGGATGAGCTTAATCGCTTACAAACAAGCCAAATTAAACCCGTAAACGATTTTGTTCAATCCGAAGTTTTATTAAAAAGTGGCAACGAACTGATAGCGACAGGAACCTTAGTTAAAGTTGATGACCAGTTCTATGTTTCTATCGAGCAAGTGAATAAATTTAACTGATTGTATATTTATCTACTAGTTTTTATAGATGTTAATGCAGGCTTAAAATCTATTCCCTATACATAAATCGATTATTAAAGGCGCAAATTTATTCTTCTAGGATACTTTGTGCCTTTCTTTTAGCTAGTGAATTGGATTAGTCTGTATTTATCGAATACAAAGCTAAGCTAAGGAGGGCTTTACAATAGTTAGTTTATCGTCTTGTTTGAACTTATGTGTCGGCCATGTGCAGCCTCAGTCACGGAATATGCTGTACATCAAACAATAACATAATTGTAGAGGCATTAAATTAGGCAAAAGTTACAAACATAAAAAATCTAGAGTAACATTTTAACGAGTTATTAAGATTGTCGAACATGCGTAGTTGAACTGCACCAATTTTTTTAACTCGATTAAGGTTAACCACACATTTATTTTGATGAGGACGTATGCCAATAAATGCTAATTTACCTTCTATTATTTCAGCGAAGATGGACCTTCAACCACTCCAAAATCTAAGACCCGAGATAGACATTGCATCGGTGAGAAATTTATCCAGAGAGTCTGTAAGTCCTCTTCCTTTAATATCACCAAATAAAAAAGAGAATAAAGGGAAGAGTCGAACTCAGAAAAAGATAACCAAGCCTACTGCAGGTTCTTTATTAGCAAAAAGAGAAAAACACTCCTTCAACTCAATTGGCGCACTATCTCGATCTAAACCCACAAGTGGGCAAAGTGATGAAACGCATAAGCCACTGCATTTACCGCCGATCATGAAACCAGCAGCAGAGACTGGAGGTTCAAGTAGGGAGACAGTCAATATTCTCGACAAACCCTTACTCGAAAAAAGAGGTGATATTGCTTGTGGTATGGTCAAAATGTCACACGATAGTGAAAGCATTACGTCGAGTATTGTTGACTCTTCTACACCTCACGTTAGCAGCTTAACAACAAGAGGTTACGAGGGGGAGTTCTACGTGACAGATCAATGTAACGCCCCAATACCACTTGTCCATGTTCCCCTTGTGCACAGTACAAAAATGTGGGGGGGATGTCGATTTACCCTTGAAATTGACAATGATAGTGTAATGGAACTGATGACTCCACCATTTCTAGAAAGTGAAAATGTTAAAGGTCAAGACTTTTCAAATTTAGTTAAAAAATATAGAACGGATGTAGGTAAACTTCTGCAGGAAATATCAAAAGCATATGATACAGACTTTGAAGTTCACCCAGAATGTGAAGAAAAAATAAGAACCATGCTCTTTGATTCAAAGAAATATAAAGATTTTGAAAAATCAAAGGGAAAGATTGCTCATTTATCAGGAAATGCGCTTGAAATGAGAAAAGAGAGCATTAAACAGGACGAAAAAAAATGGGAAAGTGGCAGAAAGCTTATTAGAACAATTCGTGGCCTTAGTGATAAACCTTATGCCTTAGCAAGCAAGATGGCGACAAATCTAACGGGTGGAGTATCAAAAACGGTTCAAGTCAATGTCGGCCAACCTTATAAAAATTTGGTGAGCTGGGTTAGTTTGAATGCCGAGGCCATATCGACAACGAAGGGAAACAAAGAAGAGCTACAAAAGCTAGCTGGTGTAGCAAGTCAATGTAAATTTCAACACTCACATAAAGATACCATGCAAGGATTTGTTCTGCATTCACTGATAGGACTTCAAGAATTGAATTGTAGGACAAATGGGGTGCAAAAAAATGTAGGGGTAATGTTTCATCCAAAAACAAGCCCAGAAGATGGCTTTTGTGCTCTGCCTATGATGAGCGAAAAGGCATTTAAAGAGATAAAGATTGCATTACTCGAGGCCAACAAATCAATGAGGGGGGAGTTAAAATACGTCAATCATTTGATTGAAAACTTAAATGATATTTATGCTACGCGATTAAAACAAGAGGGCGGAACACTCATCATCGAAAGAAACAGAGAGTTTAATGATGTAGAAATTAAAAAACAAGAGAGATGGCATACAATGAACCGTCCAGACACGAGAGTTTCAATCCCTATAATGAAAACTGGTAGTGCGATTGAAATAGGGACTGTATTTGAAATAAGGGATGTTAATGCACCTATTAATGTGGTTACATAAATAAGAGGTTGTTTGAGGTAGAGTTAAATCAAACTTAGCTTGTTGTTTGTCTTCCTCTGATAATGTGCCTATTGCCATGTTTTAGCGGGGGCAATAGGCTAATTGCTATTCTCGCTTACACCATGTTGCTAGGGACACTTGAAACTTTAGCAAATTTATCGGCAATATAGTCACTCATTCGAGATGCTAACATTTGGTGTACCTCTTGGCTCGGATGGACTTCGTCATGGAATACATGTCGATGTGCAGGATCAAAAGCGTGACTCGAGCCACAGAGATCCACATATCCGACATTATTAGCTGTGTGAGTGTCGTAACCTACATAATCCGCTGTATCTAATAATTCATTGAATTGATTATCGAAATCGAAAAACTGTATGTTCACTCCTTCGGCTTGATATCGCTCTGCGAGTGTTGCTATTTTTTGACTCAGGCTAGTATTATGCTCGCTGGCCAGAGCACTATTAGTGACGCGATATGCTTCGTCTTGTTTTTGGGCGTAGGGCGTCTTCGAGTAATCAGCAATTCCCGTCACTAGAATATGCTTCACTTTTTTATTTTCTACCAATTTAGTGATTTGTTTCTCGTAACAGCGTACCACCCTTTTAGTGTCTTGCTTATCAAACGTCATATAATCATTGCTGCCAAGAGCAAGTATGACTAAGTCATCGGATTTAAAATCATGTTTTTTAATTTGGCGTTCCATATTAGAAATAAACCAGAAGGTAGGATTTAACTTGGAATATTTAGCCGCTACCGCCCCACCTTCGGCATAATTCACCAGTTCTTTATTTAAGTAGGCTGGTGAAGAGATAAAATCGGGCCATACAAAGCCATTGGTAAAGCGGCCATCATGATATTGCTTAGACGAAAGCATGATGCCGAATGTTTTCGATTTCATGCGACCTTCGGAGTCTGATAGGCTGTCTCCTATCACCACCAAACGTTTAATATGATCCAGTGTTGTTGGCGGAGGACTTATTGTATTCGTGGATAACATTTTTGGGCGTGCTTTGTGATGATTTATTGCGACTTCAAATAAGGGTGGTTTCAAGGTGACAGGTGCAGTGGGTCCATCAATGGTATCTTGTAATGACACAGTATCCTCGCTACGTAGATGATAGTTCGGTAGTGGGTATGCGGGCTTAAATGAGTTTAATAGCGGTTGGATCTGCTTAATGGCCATTGTTGGATTGAGATTTTGAGTATGAGCATTGAGAGGGACGAATATTTTTCCGCGAACGATACTAAGTGGCATATGACTATCTCCTATAGGTTATCTATCTGTCGATATGACTATCAAGTTTTTGCGTCAAATACACACCATGAAAATAATGAAATATTGTGATGCTAATTGAATTTTAAATGCTATTACATTTTTCTCTAGTAAATGCAAACTGTCATTGATGGATATTTCTATGCATTAGGTGTTAACGAAAAATGCTGTTTTGTCGTTTGTGCCAGATTTTTATAAATATAACGGTCATAAGCTTTCGATGAATTACGCCTTGATATAATAGCGCTCACTTATCTTTCTATCTCAAGATGAAAACATAAATTACTGATACTTTTACTTTGTAGGTATAGATTGGCAGAAAAATTCAACAATACTCTAATGACAAACAAATGGTAATTGAAAAATAATACTATTTCTTTTTATATATATGAGTATTATACATTCACGAACATATTCCTTAAACCTTACCATACTAGTCGAGCAAATCATCCAAACCTTGAAAAAGCATCTTCATCTTCGGCGCTTAATTTAGGGAAGTTGGAGCTGGCAAAAAGTATTGTTAGTGTCAAACAAGTTCGCGATGACAAAGAGTTGACTCGACTTAAAAGTGAGAGAAATGAAATTTTTTCTCGCTTTGACAAAAACAATGTTGCAAAAATTAAATTGATAGATAGTTTAATAGAAAACATAAGAGGAAAAATCGATAAGAGAGAGCAGCGATTGCGTGAAATGGGTCAACAACTTAGTCAAGTATCTCAACTGCCCCAAATTGGTCTTGCCACATTGTCCACTCAAGGCACAACTGTAAGAGCTAGTTCACCGAATTCAACCTTATTAGACGCTAAGCATGGACAAGAATCTTTTGATACATCCAAACATGAGTTGTTAGGCAAAGGAAGCCGAGGAAATGTGTATCGTTCTGGAGATATGGTGATAAAAGAGTTTCATGAGGCGTCTTCGTGTCAAATTTCCCATGAGCTGAACATGTGTAATGCGTGGCTTAAAGAGAGTGGTTATAAAGACTTTCAAGCCAGTTTGTACGGAAAAAATCATCTTAGGATGCCATATCGAGAAGGTGAGTTTCCGAGTAATGAGCAGGTTAGAACTGTCATCATAGACATGTTTGAAAAAGGATTTATGATAGGTGATCCAAGGAGTAATAATTTTGTATTAGATCAAAATGGAACGATACATCCGATCGATTTTGGTTTGGTATTCAGACATTCAGATATAAACAGTGTTACAAGTGACTGCGCTGCAGAAATAGTTAGGGATTATGTAAAGGGTGGGTACCGATGTGTTCCTGCTGAACTAAAAGCCGATTATGCAAGCTGTATTTCGCAACTAGACTCAAAATGTCGCGCTTTAGGAAGATTGAATGTCATGGAACTGAAAAGAGCTGGTTTGTTAAACTGAGGCTGCTCATAATTCTGTGTCAGGTTAATTTCACAGAACGATAGGGTTTTCTAAGCACCCCTCAAAATGGATTAATAGCTGTGATAGGGCGTTGTTGATTAAATCATGTCATAGAAGATAATCATTCTAAGGCTCCGGCGGCCGATTAAGCAACTTACTGGTGAACGTGCATGAACAGTCTACTGACTTTGTTCATAGCCTCATACCGGCCTATGCCTTTGCGACTTGCCCATTGTAATCAAGCAAACTTAGCATTGGACTATTCAACTGTTTATATCGGCCCATGGCGGTCTCTGCTAGAGAGCGCTCGGTGGTGATAGCCGTTATCGATTTTCCATTGTTTAGTTGACCGGCTTTCCGTACTTTAACCGCTTCATTGCGTGGATGCTCCTTTTCCAATAACCCCGTATTGAGCGGGCTCGAGTAGAGAAAGCCTTCTAGCACACGCAACGATAAACTAAAGATGCCTTTGATCATCAACACGGTTTCAATCGCCACATGACTATAGCTAAACCCGCGACCACGCCCGCCATGATGTTCATGGTAGTACCACGCATTATTAATGCAGCTTCATCCAGAGAGTAGGTGAGCGAGTCACTGCTCACTAATGCTCGCTTGTATTGCATCCAATTAACGATTTTTTCGTATTGATTTCCCTATGTTGCCGTACTGAAGGTGAGTCAGGATATCTGATCATGGCAACACCGGTTAGTTCACTGATTTGTTCAACAACGCAATATTGCTGGATTGATCAGATTACGTGTAGGGCGTGAGCTTTATTGCGCCCTTATCGCAATCACGCTCTACGAACGAACATTTAGGTTAGTGCTGCAAGACACTCAAATGCACATAATCAGTTTCATAATTAACTCCATAAAGTGTTACCTAACAATACTTAATCGCTGATAGTCACTGATGCGGACTTTCGTAATCCATGGTTTCGAAAGGTCGTGTAGCTCGGTTGGTTTTAGCTTGGGCGCGAGGCCGCATCCTTTTGGTCGCCAATTCTCACTAAAAGCGCTTTATCCTCAAGTCCGTCGTCACGCAAAATATGTTGGGCGGGTGGCGCGTTATCGGTAAAGAAACCCTTGTTATGTGAGATGGTATTGTTCAGGGCTCCAAGTAAAGGCAGGGAAGTACGATATCCGACAGTCATTATACGGCCAATGGAATACTTCAATAACAGGCAAAATATATGGTTGCAATGAACTATTCTTAAAGTCGCTATGTAGTGGTCTTGTAAACAGGATGGGGTCCATATCAGGGGTTACGGCATGGTTTTTGGGAGCAATGGTGACAGCCAATTCACCAGTGCTCCAGCATGTGATCATGCCTGCTAATGGGTCACCGTGATAGTAAAACCACTGTGTTCTAACTGCTGGCGCTGAGTGAAGAACGCCATAGCTTAGTGATGAATGCTTGGCCGTGTGTATCCAATAGCATGGTCTTAGCTTCATGCACCTAGGTTTGCCGGTTGTGTATCTCTTTGTATCTACAGTGAAACACAACTTAGCCTGTAAATAAAGCTGACATTTGCCGAGATACAAATATACACAGGTATTGCTTCATAGATTTTGATATGATTTTAATCGGGCGCTATGCGGATTAAGGAACTAAACAGAGAACGATGCGAAGAAAAATAGCAAAATTAAATCTGCCATTGTGGCAATGGATGGCAGTGATATTGTTTCCCATTGGGGTTGCTGTGGTCGCAAGTTATCTCTCTGCACTGTATTTTGTGGAAGATAAAGTCAAAGGTGTGGGGGCTATTTATGTAGATCACATAGATACGTTGATCTCCCATGCCGATGAAATCAGCCATTATGCATTAGCGCTGAAGGACACTGAGTGCAGAGAATTATACAACTATATGTTGTTCCAGCCTTACTTTCGCTCGGCTTTAAAATTTGATTCGCAACGTGTTTATTGTTCATCTAAAACAGGTGATATCGACGTTCCTTTAGGCATAGTCAGTGCCACTGAAAATCTTGAAATACCTAACCAGTTTATAATTGCGGGCACTCCGTTTATGCCTGAGGTGCCCGCTATAGTGTCATCTAAATGGGACCTTAAATCTAAACACGGCGCCGCTGTGATTATTGAAGGGAAATATTTAGTAGATTCCTTTGTACAGCCCAATGTGTTTCCCAGTGCAGTGAGCAATGTCGCTTTATCTATAAACGGTAAAACGATTCCAGAGTCACTCGTATTTATAAAAAATGAGGTGATGACGCTCGATTCTGATAAGCACAATTTTTCAGTGTTGCTAGAAATGTCTCCTGCTTTTTTCTGGCATTTCTTTTGGATATTTTTGGCCATTTCTTTGCCCGTTAGCATAGTCTTGATTACGGGTACTATCCTATTTGCGCTCTATTCAAGGGTTACTCGCCATTCCCTTGCCGATGACATTCGCAGTGGGATAGAGAACGAAGAGTTTTTCTTAGTTTATCAGCCAGTGATTTGTGCCGAGGACGGCAGGGCAAAAGGCGTTGAGGCATTAGTTCGTTGGCAGCACCCACAAATGGGCTTAGTACGACCTGATTTGTTTATTCCCATCGCTGAAGAGGGCAAGTTAATTGTCCCATTGACCAACTATATTTTTGAGCGGACATTAAAAGATTTTGCAAATATGAAGGTCGAACCGGGCTTTAGAATTGCGTTTAACGTGGCGCCAGAGCACTTTACGCAGGATGATATCGAGTCGAAATTTATTCATCTGCGGGACTCCCTGGAGCGTATTGGCGTTAAGCCGTTGATTGAAATCACCGAACGGCAATTGTTAACGCCGGATATTTGTCAGCGCATTGAAAGCTTGCGACAGTTAGGAATACTAGTGGCAATTGATGACTTTGGTACAGGGCAAACCAGTTTATCCCTGCTGCAAACGATGCCGTTAGACTATCTGAAAATTGATAAATGCTTTATCGATACCATAGGGCAAGATTCTGTCACTTCCCATGTGCTCGATACTATTATCGAGCTTTCCCACAAGATGAATTATGTCGTGGTGGCAGAAGGGGTTGAGACGCAGGAGCAGGCGGATTATTTAACCAGTCGCCAAGTGCATTATCTACAAGGGTATCTCTTTGCTAAACCGATGAAGCTGGCGGATTTAAAGCTATGGTTAGTAGAGGATTGTTAAACGTTAGTATTATAGAATCAGACAGCAGAGCGTTAATCATAAATTTGTTCATGGTCGTTCAGCTAGAAAATCTAGCCAGTGAATCACTCTAGGGGGCAGTTTGGATATCGAAAATTATTGTACGTTAAGAGTAAAATTTGTTTAGCTCATAGAGCTAACCTATTGATTATCTCCGCAGCTTATCGTTTTTAAGCTGTCGCATTCAAGTTAACGCATTAATATGATTACATGCTGGAACGCCTTATGTCATTGGGCTACACCAAAATGAGAGAAGTTACATCAGAATCCCTACCGTACAATAATTGTCGATATCCAAGTTGACCCCTTGTTCATCTGTTGATGCGCGCAGGTAGGCCCGAATAAACATTTTGCCTCATTTGGTGTTTTTAGGGGGGGGTATGATACTAGGGTATGTTGATCTTTGCTGTGCAATACATCGGCAGCCACATTAACGTAAACACTAGTGACACCATACTGGCGTAATGTCTTGCTAGCTTGTCATATCTTTTTGATATCGCTCGATAGTGTTTAATTCTTCCAAAAGCATTCTCCACTAAATGTCGATATCGATATAAACACCAGTCAACCTTCTCCTGAGGCGTATTTTTATAGTGACGCTTTGGGATAACTGATGTCCCGCCTTTGGCTGCTATAAATTGACGAAAAGTATCACTGTCATAACCTTTATCTGCAATCACGATATCAACCTGTTTCAAGTACTCAATTAGGTTGCGAGCATGCGTGTGATATCGTGTTTCTGGCCTTCTAGATAATTCGGAATAAATCGGCAACCCTCCACTGTCGACGGCTAAGTGAATTTTGGTTAAATTACCGCCTCGACTTTTACCAATACTTTCATTACTTAGCGTCGCTGCACCCGCACTGTGCTGGTAAGCCCGCACTATCGAGCCATCAATAAAGACCCTTTCCATATCAGCAAGGTTAAGGCTTTGAATAAAAAAAGCCAGAATGCCTTTCTTAGACCATAAATGAAACCACCTAAAGACCGTACTCCAATGACCCAACTCTTTAGGTAAATATCGCCACGGGATACCAGTTCTAAGGTGGTAAAGAATACCTTCGAATGTTTGTCTATGTTCCCGGTTTGTTATAAACACGGCCAGTGCTCTTCATTAAATGAAATAGCTTTACCCAGCGTGCATCGGTTAGCATAAGTTCTTGCATGGCTTGAGGTTATGGTTACTTTTGGCGAAGCAAATTATAACGTCTTGCCATGCTGTCTAAAAATCACTCTCGAAAGATCAACAGACCCTAGTGTGAGTAGGATCCAAAATCAATATATAGCGAACCAATTGGCAATGTGATATGGCTGGTTTACTTGGGGTATACTTTTAAGAAACCGAACGTTTTGTTAGGCTAATCTTGATCTATTCATCGAGTTAGTCTTGATATTCCCAATAGAAAATTTAATGCTGCGCCAACGTTGCAATGGAACCATTGTATTTACATATCATTAATAGCTGCTTTAATTCAACTAAAACTAAGTGTCTGACTATTGTACGATGTTTTATTTTTATATTAATGATGCGGAACAGAATATGGCTAAGAAATCAGGTTCACTGACAAGTCAATGTAGGTACCATCTCTCTGAACCGATTACAAACTTAATTTAAAGCTAATGCGGACTGATATCTTGTTTGGTTCTTTATCACCCCAAAACAAATTTGAATTAGCTTTCTCATTGCTGCACCTAACGCTAGCATCTTTGTTTTCCCTGCGGCTAGAAGTCGATTTGATGGTATCGATTTCATTTTCAAACTCTTGAATTTCGTCTTCTAAAATCCTAATAATACGAGTAATTGCTTTCGACCAATGTTAAGTTCGTAAAATATGTACCGCCTTCGACTCAAAGCAAGCCAGCGATGTGTTTACAAGGTGACGACACAGCGAAAACACTCAGGTGCAGTGGCTGATAACCTGTTAAACATGAACTTTAATCCAGTATCGGCTAATCAGGTTTGGGCGGGTGACGTGACCTATTTAAAGACGCATGACCACAGATTTGATATCCAAGGCATTAATAAAAGCCTACAACCTGCGCCAACCGGCCCGAGGGTTGGTATTTCACTGTGACCGAGGCTCACAATATACTAGTAAGCAATTCGGTAGGTAGCTCTCGATTTAGGGTATCCGAGCCAGCATGGGTTATGTTGGCGCGTGTTGGGATAATGCTGTTGTTGAGCGTTCCTTTGGTAGCTTAAAACACGATTGGATTTTTAAAGTTAATTAACCAACAAGTGAGTTTATGAGGCAAGATGTGATGGCTGACATGAAATATTACAACTTGGAGCGACTTCATTGTGCTAATGATGACCTGTCATCTGTAGAGTTTGAAAGTTCTTAACTAAAATTGTCCAATTTGGGTTGACCAGTACACTCTCGCTTTGCCTTGGGGAGCGGAGGTGGACGATATGTTACACCCGAGACAAAGCGTAATATCAGTAACCTTGGTGGCACGCCTATGTTCTTTCGCGCGGGCAACTGGCAATTTAAGACGACTTTTCATACGGATATTAGTAACGTGCATGGAGGTAGTGAATGGGCCAACAACTTACGTTATCTCACCCAAATACAGAGTGTCGACGTCTCTGCAATAATCGGTGTACGCAGATTTGACAAACAATATAGTAATGACTACTTTGAATATAGTAACTACTATTTGGGTTTAAGTGAAGAGGACACGGATGGTGTGTTAACTAATTCGCCAGTACTGAGTGGTCACTCTCGTTAAAATTAGACTCAGTAGGGAGATCAGATCCAATTTTCTTTCGATTGGTAGTTGGAGACGGGAATGGTTAGCTGATGAATATCAGTAAAGTTACTTGATTGATAGTAATACCCAAGATATTGGGTTTATCGGAGTGATGAAAATATGGTGAGATGGGCGTTTATCTTGAATTTACTTTGTCGTAGCGCCTATGGTGGGAAGATCCTCTGTATCAATAAATTGCAGCCGCCGGACAGATTCACCCAGGGCTTATATCTCGCCTATGTATTTTATTTATTGTTATTTTTACTGAACCGTAATTTATTCCGTGATATTGAAACTTTACGTCGCTCGGCGATCTCTGAAATTAAATTTGGTAAGTTTCTCGCATTTTCTCTGAGCCATAAATCCTATTTGGCACCCCTGGAACAATCGCTACGAAATATGAAGAACATTGATCAATTAAATCAATTTCAGGCCGATGTGGCTGAAACTGTCTGCCACGATATTAAAACCCTACAGGTACGCATTAAATTCTTAAGCCATCTGATGACTGCCGGCAATATAATGACTACCCGAGAAAAGCTCAATAACATTAGCGATACCGAAGATAATATCTATGACTATTTATCCTTGCCCGAGAATTAGTATTGTGAGGTAGGCAATGAGAAATGCACCTTAGAATTAAGCAAGTTTATTCGTGACCAAATTGCTCTAGTGCCAAGTGATAATGATATTGCTATTAAGCTCAATATTACCGAGATGATTGAGTTTAGCTGTTCCCCTAATTTAATGAAGCGTTTGGCGAATAGTCTCTTGGCCAATTCACTACGTTACGCCGTATTGACGGTTAGCATCAGTTGTTATCGCGATAATAAAGGTGTGAGTATCGATGTTGAGGACGATGGGCCGGGTTGGGGCACTGAGGAGATACAAGCGCAATTAGTGCTCAAATAGCATAAATTGCGACTATCGATAGTGTGGCGAGTGGGGGCGAAACATCAAGGTCAAATACATTTAGATCAGTCTGTGCTTGGAGGTGCTAAGGTGATCAAACACGACTAAGGTAGAAGCTTAACCTCAGTGGTATTGTTTATTGTGGGATTTTGTTGAATCAAGTTTTCATCATGTAACTTATTAATAAATAAAAGGATGAGTTAAATGAATTGCGATATGTCTTTTTGTGAACTCCGTTTATGGCGTTATATTTCGCTAATGCTACTGAGTAACTTGGCTTTTGCTGCGGATAAACTGCCGATTGTGAGCATGTCTGCCAGTGACACTATCGCGCCTTATTTCCTTGATGAGCACCATGGGCTCCAATATGAATTGGTGCAAAATATTCTGTATCGTGCGGGGCTTAGGTTAGATCGATTAGTGCTAGCACCCAATTTTCGATCGCTGCGGTTATTATCACAGGCTGAGGTTGATTGTTTTATCAATGCCCAGAGCGGGTTAAATGGAATGTATTACAGCCTGCCGTACCACAGTTTTCACAATGTGGTCGCCGTTCGTGCCGATTCAGATCTTAATATTAACGCGGTGGCCGATCTTAATGGGCTCAGAGTGACCGGATTCCAAGATGCAAAGCAATTTTTAGGGTCCGACTTTTTACATTTCGCCCAAGACAATCCCCGCTATATCGAAGTGCCTAATCAACTCAATCAAGTCAATATGCTAGTACATGGTCGGGTTGACGCTATAGTGATTGAAGAAGGGATCCTCTCTTGGTATTGGAATGAAATCGCCAAAAAATCCTTGAATAAGTCGCCTCAATTGACCATTTTTCCCATTTTTCCAGCTATCGAACTGCGAATTTCCTGTCGGGATCCTAAGCTCATAGAGAGTCTAAATCAGGGAATTAGCTCGATGCGGGCAGCGGGTGAGGATAACGCCATCATAGAGGCATTTCGTCGACAGCATCAGATGTACTAGGTCGTGACTGAACGCGCTTTATGGCTAGAACGGACACTAAGGAAATGGGCTTATGCCAGACTTTTTCGCAACGGTTGTCAGTGCTTTGCTCCGATGGGGTAGCCACCTGTTGCAACATGGATTAGTAAATTTTGATAGCGGTTTTAAGTTTTTGATATGGCAATAAAAATAATTAATTAACTCTGATGTACTCATAACTAAAATCTAATTGGAGTGAAAATGTTTAATTTTAATAAGTTAACTATAAAGGCTGTGGTCGCAGTCGGTATGGCAAGTGCGCTCTTTTTGTCGATGTTGTTTTCAACACTGATTTATATCAGCCAGTTTTCCAACATGTTTTATCTCTCGACCGAAACCAGCTTATTACCCGCGCAATTAGGTAAGGCGACCGCGGAAATTAATACCGAATTAACTAAATATTTGACTATATCGGAGGACTTGGCTCACAACACTTTTATGCGTCAATGGCAAAGTCAGGGTGAAAATGAGGCGACCCGTGGTGATATTATCAATTATTTGAAAAGTTTTATGAGTCAAGAGGGCGTTATAGCCGCATTTTGGATTTCGGTCCCAACGGGTCGCTACTACACCAGTGAGGGTATACTCAAAACCCTTTCGCGCCAGAATGAGCGTGACCGTTGGTTCTACGATTATTTGAGTCGTAACCCCGCCCGTGAACCTTCATTGGACACCGATGAAAGCCTAGGTAAATTAACTGTCTTTATTAATGTCTCGGTGCGGGATCCCAGCGGCAGTATTATGGCTGTTGCAGGCGTTGGGGTCGATGCGACTAAGATTTCTGACATAGTGAATCAGGCGAATATGGGGCAATCGGGTTATATGTTTATGCTTGATGCCCAAGGTAAGTTTGCCGCCCATAAGAACAAGTCCTTACTCGACCAAAGCATAGCAACGATGGCTGATTACCGGCCCATAAAGGCAATGCTGGACACACGCCAGGGCAGACAGCAAATTGCATCGACTGAGTTTCAGGGAGAAGTAATTTATCTGGGCATTGCGACACTAAATGCAATGAATTGGACCCTAGTCGGGGTGATGCCCAAAGCGGAGATCAGTAGCCAAATTAATGATGTCATTAGCCTATCCGTGGGGATTAGCATAGTGATTGCCTTGTTATTTATCGGTTTATCTTTCTTACTAGCGGGTAATGTTAGTAAAAATATTTTGGCAGTAAGCGACAGTCTATTAGCTATGTCCAAAGAAGGCGGGAATTTAAGTCGCCGCCTAGATGATAGTTATAACAATGAAGTGGGCCAATTAGCCAAAGGATTTAATGCCATTATGGGGAAAATTGGCACCTTAGTTCAGGAGATTAAACATGGTGAGCAGGCCATTAATCAGAGTGTGGGTTTACTGAGCAGTTTCTCCCAGCAAACGGTCGAGCACGCTAGGTCCCAACGTGCCCAAACCGAGCAGGTCGCCACAGCGATCAATGAAATGGGACAAACGATCGCCGAGGTGTCATCGGTTGCCCATCGTATTGCCACTGATACCGAATCCGTCTTGAAAGATGTTTACTCCACCAGTGATGTGATGATCAATCTGGCGGGCACTATGGAGTCATTATCTACCTCGATGAATGAGACCCAAACGAAAGTGCAGGACTTAGCGGTGCAGGCAGAAACCATTAATTCAGTGGTCGAAGTGATTAGCAGCATTTCTGAGCAAACCAATCTTTTAGCATTAAATGCAGCAATCGAAGCCGCCCGAGCTGGCGAAATGGGCCGCGGTTTTGCCGTTGTGGCGGACGAAGTGAGAACATTGGCCAGTCGAACTCAATCCTCGACATTAGAAATCCGTGGGCAAATTGAGCAGTTGCAGCACGCGGTTGGCTTTACACGGCAAAATATCGCCGAAGCGGCCAAGCAAAGCACTTCATTGGCCCATGATGCGATAGCCGCAACAGAGTCATTAAAATTAGTGAAAGACAAGTTTGACGATATTAATCGGGGCAATCATCAAGTGGCCGCCGCAACGGAAGAGCAAGCCAGTGTGGTCGACCATATTAACGAATCTGCCCATGTGATTGCCGACACCGCCGAAAATATTAATGACAGTGCGCTCAAATGTTTCGAGGAGATAAATCATCTCCATAGACAGGCAGGACGGATGTCTAAATTAGTGAAGCAATTTGAATAAGCCAAAGTTTAGCATAGGTTTTGGTGCTAAATTTGGCGGTAATCTGTTCCTGCGATTCGGCGATATACATTTGTGCTGGGTGATCCCCTCATAATTGGGGTCTTCCAGCGTCATGAACTAAGTTTATATATTCGATTAATGCCCAGCGAAAAATTGTCTCCTTTACCGGATATTTGTCTCTTTTGCGTACTTCCTTTCCAAGTCTAACAATTGATAGCACTGCACGCTTTCTCACTGTATTGGCTTGAAAATATCTTTGCCATCCAAGGTGTTGTGCCGCTAACCCAATACACCACAACACGATTTCAGCCAGCATAGAGATGAGCAGCAATACATCATATCGCTTTGGACAACGGCTGCGGCTTTGTCTAAGGCCCATGCCATATTGCGGACTTTTTAAATCGCGGAAGGTTTCTTCAATTTGCATTCGTTTAGCATATAAATCGACGACCTTTGAAGGGCCAAAGTAGTCCGGAGGTAGATTTGTTGCAAGTAGCCAAGGCTCTTTACTCCCTAAGCTGTAACTCTTTTGTGCGGTGTGATTTCGCCCAGCTTTAGAAAAGCGTTTATCCTTACGCAGCTTAGGTTTAGCTTTAAACAAGTGCAGGTAACATTGTAGCGGAGACTTGCGCGCTAACTTGACGCTACCTATGTATTTCGCGGTTGAATTCGCTTTAGGGTAGAGGGATTTATTTGACTGCCACGATGTTTGGCCGTTGAGCATAAAACTGACATCACCGCGAACTCTCCCTAGCCAAAACCAGCCATGGCGCTCGACTTCCCTAAACCAAGTATTGCGATAACCTGCATCGGTGACGATGAGCGGGCAGCATCCTGGCGGCAATACGTTAGCAAGCTCAGCTAAGAAAGCGTTATGACTGCGCGGGGCATTGTAATCTTCAAATAGAAAAGTGCGTTCGTACAAAGTAATGGAGCGACCTTTAACACTGATTGATGCGCGTAAGGTCATCATTCGCAGTTGTTCGCGCACATCAGACCAATCCACAAGAATAATGGGCATCGGATTTGAGCCGCAGAGATACTGTGCATGCCATTGATAAATAGCGAACTTATCTTTGACAACATGTAGATTTCCGAGCAGTCGGTCAATGCGCTTAATATTGTGTTTTGGTGCAACGTTACCCGTTATGTTCCGTCCTAACTGGGTTAACGAGAGTTGATTGCCATCGAGTAAAGACTCAGTAGCAACCATCAGAGAATTAAGGCGTTTTTGGTGTATTTGAGGGCATTGTTTTTTGAGTAAATCGTGTAATATGTCGATATCACGCATGATGTTGAATCTAGTAGGTTTTTGGCGAAATTGATTAGATCAAACAGCATCATGCGTGTCTACTTATTTGAATCCCATCGAATTTATCTGGGGATTCGCTAGACATTTGTGCTACAATGGGACTTTTGGTTTGCGCGTAAATCCCTTTACCTTGGTAAAGCTATAATTCATAACATTCCCAAGAGGCGATATTGTCCTAATGTTCATCATCGCCCACTAGGGCAATTTTGACCTTATATTTCCCCTTGAGCAGATTGCGAATGCTGGACCCGGAGGAACTTGGGTATATAGGAAAATATGATTAGCTTGAATTCTCACATTGAGATTCTTTTCTCTATGTCGCCATTCATGGTTTTTCAAGATATCCGCTCAGGCTGTCTTCTTAAAAGCTACTGATATTTTTATATTTACTGGTAGATATAGATTGGCAGAAAATTTCAGGAATACTCTGGTGACAAACAAATGGAAATTGAGAAAAATACTATTTATTTTTTATATATGGGTATTATGCCTTTATGAACCTATTCCTTAAACCTTACCAGATTAGTTGAGCAAATCATCCAAACCTTGAAAAAGCATCTGCATCTTCGGCGCTTAATTTAGGGGGCATGGAGAAAGCAAAAAGTATTGTTAGTGTTAAATAAGTTTTGACAACAAAGATTTAACACTATTTCAAAGCGAGAGGAATGAACTTTTTTCTCGCTTTGACAAAAACAATGTTTTAAAAATTAGGCTGATAGATAGTTCAATAGAAAACATAAGAGGAAAAATCGATAAGAGAGAGCTGCGATTGCGTGAAATGGGTCGACAACTTAGCCAAGTATCTCAAGATACTCAAATTTGTCTTGCCACATTGTCAACTCAAGGCGGCTTTGTTTCCTAAAAGCACAAATAACTACAGAGTGCTTCCTGATCGCCAGTATGGCGCTTAAAACCCTTGTTTCATCGTCAGTCGTTTATCTGTAATCAGAATATTATCTTGATTTAAACCCGACTAACATTGGATTTCACTATTAGGAAACAAAGCCACTCAAGGCACAACTGTAAACGCTAGTTCACTGAATTCAACCTTATTAGACGTAAGCATAAACAAGAATATTTTGATAAATCCAATCATGAGTTGTTAGACAAAGGAAGCCGAGGCAATGTGTATCGTTCTGGATATATGGTGATAAAACAGTTTCATGAGGTGTCTTCGGGTCAAAACAAGTGACGGCGCTGCGGAAATAGTTAGGGACTATGTAAAGGGTGGGTACAAATGTGTCCCTCCTGAACTAAAAGCCGACTATGCTAGCTGCATTTCGCAACTATACTCTAAATGTCACGCTTTAGGGAGAGTGAATGTTATAGAACTCAGAAGAGCCGGTTTGTTAAACAGAGGCTGTTCATAATTCTGTGTTAGGTTAATTTCACCGAACGATATGTTTTTCTAAACGCCTCTAAAAATGGATTGAGTGTCGCAGTTATTATCTGAATTCCGAGTTAAACATTTTTTATCCCGAGTTCAGGTTAATGAAACACAGTTCTATAGGTTGATAGCGTGAGTTATTATCTGAAGTCTAGACTATGTCTAAAAAACAAAAAATACGCATAAGAAAAAGTTATTCGAAATGGCTATGATTAATTTATTATCAGGGAAATGATAAGGAGCATGCTGTGGATAAGTGTTTTCTTAAGAACGTTTTCTATAGCCTCGTTATCCCGCAGGTGGCGTTACCCGCCAATTCTTCGATGATTATTGCATTAAAGGAGGTGAAAAATGAAGTTCAGTTTCAAATATTTGCTCGTGGTGGGTGTTCTGCTCATTCATTCGGCAGGCTACGCTGTGGAGCTCGTCACGGTCGACAACTTCGTCCGTGCGGAAACCGACATGACGTTGGCCCGCTACGTTAAGCAGGGCGCTTTCGGCAAGCTCCTGCACATTCGGCAACCCACGCCGATCGACAAGCAAGACGTCGTTCGCATGAACCTCGATACGCTCTACTCGGTTGGTGTGTTCGACCTTCGCGCTCCGGTTTCCATCATCAAGCCGGATTCCAGTGATCGCTTCCAGTCGATGATGGTCATCAGTCAGGACCACTCGACACTGCCCGTCGAGCATGATGCTGGCGAGTTCACATTGACCAGCGAAAGAGTTGGGACACGCTTCGCATTCGTTATCTTCCGTACCTTCGTCAATGCCAATGACCCGCAGGACATCAAGACTGCCAATGCCATGCAGGACAAAATCTCCGTGCGGCAGAAGAACGTTGGAACGTTCGAAATTCCGGATTGGGATGAGGTGTCGCTGAAAAAGGTCCGTGATGCGATCAACGTTCTGGCGGCGACCCGAACTAGTGCCAGAGGTATGTTCGGCGACAAAGCCAAGCTCGACCCGATCAGCCATCTTTTGGGCACAGCCTCCGGTTGGGGGGGAAACCCTGAACAAGCCGCCATGTATGACAACGTTGCCCCGGAAATGAATGACGGTAAGATACCTTATCGTTTAACTGTGAAGGACGTACCAGTCGACGGTTTCTGGTCCATTACGGTCTACAACAAGGCGGGTTATATGGAGAAGAATGACCAGAATAGCTATTCTTACAACAACGTGACCGCTGAAAAGAATGCGGATGCAAGTATTACGATCAATTTCGGCGGTGGCCCCAGCGCCATCAACAATCTGCCGATTACTCCCGAATGGAGCTACACTGTGCGGATGTATGAGCCGAAGCAGGAAATTATCAGCGGGGCATGGAACTTTCCTAAGGCTCAGCTGGCAAGGTAAATCGCGATGATCGCAATCGAGAAGACGACCCCACCTTCACAAGGCGGTAAACACGAGGAAATAAGCATGAAGATAAAGACAACCACGACAATGAAAGTAACTGCACTGGCGCTTGCGCTGATGGGGGGCATGATGCCGGCCTTGGCCGAACAGCAAGTAGGCCTAAAGGATTCCTGCCCAATTAAGATTGATAACTGGCGCGGCAAGGCCTTTTACGAAATTCTGTTCATGAATCGCCAGGCCAACGGCAGCGGTGTCGGCTACTACTACAATTCTCTCGGCAATGACCTTGAGGCGTCTAACGATGTGATGGACGCCCGCTTCCGAGCTCTGAATGCGGATGCCTTGAAAAAGGAATACGGGAGCGATGGCATTCTCTTCAATGGTCCGCGCCGTCTCGTGGCGAATGGCATAACCGGGATGGCTTGGGATAGCTGTAAGGAAAGAGTGATCGCCACGATCCCCTTGCGCGTGCTAGGTATCTTCGAAACCCCTGACCTCAGTAAAGCCGTTTCCGGAACACTGCCTTCTTACAAAGTGTTGGTCTCTAAACGTAGCAATACCTTTAGCTTCAATGCGGGCGAAACAGTGTATGAGTTGATCACCCCCGAGGGCGCCGTGTACACTATGTTCAGTCTGTCCCTGAAGGCCGACGCCAAGAATACAATTGAAAACCTACCCACCCTTGGTGAGCGCCTGACTTTACCGAATGGGTGGAACTTCAGAGCACGTAAGTTGGAGCAGGACATGACTCTCACGTCCGCCGCTGATTCCAACCCGCCTAACACCATCGTTCTCGACGAGTTTGAGGGTAATTATCAGTACAACGCTGCTGCCAGCGCCAAGAAGTAGCCTCTTTGCCGCCGGTGAAGATTTCAGCCTCGCCGGCGGTGATGCGGTCGCAAAGCCCTGCTCAATTCAAGTTTTTTGCTTCCTTTAAAATGGCAAAGTTGATGATATCATTAGCTTTGGGTGTGCTATTTTCGTATTCTGATTTAATCATACTTACGGTATTTATTTGCTCATTTGACATTAGTTTCGAGTCATTGAGAGTTGAACCTTGTAAATAAAGTTGGAGTGGTCTTTGGGCGTAACCCTGAAGAATCCCCTGATGATTTTCAGATAAAACGTTAGAGTAGCGTGAATTTTGACCTTGAAGTGTGATCAGTGGAAGTGCAAACTAACATCAATCCCCTATCAACAATTATTTATAAATCCATCAAAGCGATTCAATACGCTCATGCTCGCCTGCAAAGCTCTCATCAACGCTGATTGCCTAACCGTAACCCTACGCATTGTAGTGATGTGATGGACGCCTCGGCACCTAAGCTTTCAGTATTATGCCAAACTTAAAGCTGACAAATAGTTCAGGAGGTTTCCATCATGTATATTGAAGTTATTGGTATCGATTTAGCAAAAAATGTTTTTCAAGTTTGTCTTTGTCTTATGGATAACTCAATCATCAGTAACAAAAGATAAACAAAAACCAGCTCCTCGATAAAATTAGACAACACCTCGAAGGTAGCCTTATTGCTATGGAGGCCTGTGGGACAGCTCATTACTGGGGAAGAAAATTTCAAGCACTTGGTTATCAAGTGCAACTGATCCCTGCTTAACATGTTAAGCCATTTGTTGCAAACTAAAAGAATGATGCCAACAATGCCCTCGGGATATGCGAAGCTGCTTTCAGACCTAGTATCCACATGGTTCCAGTTAATAATATTGAGCAACAAGGCATAAAAGCATTACGCTGTGTACGTAGTCGCCTAGTTCAAAATCGAACCGCAATGGTCAATCAAATTCGAAGCCTAGTGAGCGAGTTTGGTGTGATCTTTTCTGTCGGCAGATTGCAACTACAAGCGTCACTTAGCCGCGTTTTAGCAGACAATGAGCATGAACTGTCTCATAGGCTTCATTACCTGTTAAAATTTTTGTATGAAGATTTATGTGTTTTAAATGAGAGAATTAATCAAATCGAGTACGACATTGAAGCGCTATGTCAAATCCAACCTCGCTATAATTGTCTTGCTGTCGATCCCTAGCTTTGGGCAATTATCTGCATGGTGTGGCTTAGTGTCATCACAATCGAGTTCCTGAGGAAAAGTTCGTTAGGGTCGATAACGAGAAATGGCTGCTCAGAACTTAATGCCGATCGTTTTAAGTAGCTGAACGATCTTTCAAGGGCTTCATAATCAGCCGCAACCTAAGTTGCGGCTGATTTTCTATGTCTGAATTTTGCCAATCGCAGGATATTGATGTATTCGCCAAACATGTTTCCATGGATTGGGTGGCTGAGGCTGTGCAACAAACTGGCAGAGCATCGCTTCGAACCTGCCGTTTCCCTGCAGAGCAAGCTGTTTGGTTGGTTCTAGGCATTGGTTTGATGCGTAACCGCTCGATTCAGCAAGTCTGTGATACGCTCTCAATGGCGTTTCCCGACGCCAAGGGAGAGCTCCCGCCACTGGCGACCAGTAGCATCATCAAAGCCAAAGAAAAGTTGGGTTCAGAGCCCATGCGTTATCTGTTCAAAACAACCGCTGCACAGTGGGAAACACAGTGCGAATTTGATGAGATAGCGGGATTGAAATTGCTCAGTGTTGATGGGACGTATTTTAAGACGCATAACACTGAAGAAAACCATCACTTTGGCTTTGCACAAAGCACGGCTTCTTTTCCCTCTGTGCTGGCGGTCACCTTAATGTCTACTCGTAGCCACTTACTTTCTGATGCGGCTTTCGGGCCTGTTACCCACAGTGAAATTCACTATGCACAGCAATTGGTTGGCTCAGCTCCCGAGCATTCGCTCACGTTGTTTGACCGTGGGTTTATGTCTGCCGATTTGCTCAAGGTGTATTGGCAGCGATGGGAGATAGAGAGGGGTTATGGTGAGCTAAAGCAATATCAACTGGAAAATAAACCCGTCCTGCGTAGTAAGAAGAAGGATGGGGTGTATCAAGAATTATGGGGGATCTTGACGACCTACAATATTGTTCGGCTAGAGATGGCTGCCATGGCAGTGCAGCATAAAGTTGAGCCACAGAGGATAAGTTTCATTAATGCCCTGTTTTTAATCCAGGATGAGTTTGGTTGGAGCGACAGAGGGAGTCCTGGAGCGATCCCACAGCACTTAAAACTACTGAGGGAAAATGGCAAAAGGTTGATTTTACCCCCGAAGAGGAAACGACCCAGCTACCCGCGTGTGGTGCTAAAGAAAACGGTGAAATATCCAAGTAAAAATGCCACTCGCTCTTAAGCGAGTGGCATTAAGCTCAGAACTGCGCGTTTTACTCATCCATGGCCTCAGAGCCGTTGGCCGATTGCGAGCACACGTGATGATAGACTGGGGCGATGGTTTAACGCTCATTAAAAAGTTAGTGTATGCGAGTGATTAACATATGTGTCTAGTTGCGTCTTCGTTATCTGTTGACACTGTGGCGATTATAGTCAGTAAAAAGATGAAGCACTTTTTCAAGTTATAAAGCAATCACACCAAGATTAGTAATGATGGTGCTTATCTTCAGTCTTCTCAAGTTCGAACAGATCACCGATCTGTACATCTAAGTACTTGCATAGTACCTCAATCACATCAAGCTCCACCCTTGTTGCTGTTTCATTGTACAACCGGTGGAGAGTATTTCTGTTTATACCTGTATCTCGTGATACTTCAGCAATTTTCTGTTTTCTCTCGCCCAAAATCCGGGAAAAGTGACACTTCACCATAAAATCCTCTCTAAGAATAAAAAATACCTGCAGAAGACAAAAAAGACTTGCAATGATTGTTTTTAGTGCTAAATTCTCTCCTGTGGGTTATTTTGTTTTTATAAGAGAAAAAAAGCGAGGGTTTGATTATGCCATATACTTATCTTACAACAGAAGAATTATCTACACGTATCCGTTATGACGTTCGTACTATCCGTCAGTGTTTGAAAGATAAACAACTGTTTGAGGGAGTGCACTACATTCGGCCATTCGGTGGACGGAAATTACTCTACATATGGGAACGAGTTGAGGAGTCTATGTTGCTTGGAGCCTCTGCCCATGATCTGATTAATCAGATGGAGTAGGTGGTTGCCATGGGAACAGTAAATAGCCGTGATGGCAAACTTTATCTGGATTTTCGCTATAAGGGGGTGCGCTGCCGAGAGCAGACGAGTCTTGTTGATAATTCAACTAATCGGCAGAAGCTAAATAGGTTGCTAACGCTACTCGAACAGCAAATGAAGGCTGGTAGCTTTGATTATGGGCATCATTTCCCTGATAGTCCTAAAGCTGAGTATTTCAGACAACTTGCTAAAGTTAGCCAACTTAAAGCTTCGGGAGGACGGATGCTGTTCGGCACTTTCGCCAACCTTTGGTTAGTTGAAAAGAGAGTTGAGTGGCGAGCCAGTCAAATTGAGACCGTTGAAGGTATTTTGAGGTGTCATCTGTTACCTGCAATGGGGGATAGTATGATTGCCACTATTAGTAAGACTGACATTCTTGGCTTTCGCACTAGGCTGTGCGAACCGGATCTGGTCACCTTAAAAATTTTATCAACCTCTCGCATCAACCATATCATGACATATTTGCGATTGATCCTGAATGAGGCTGCTGAACGTTTTGAATTTCAGAGCCCGTGGCGAAATATCAAAGCGTTACCTATGCCGAGAAGTGAAATCCAGCCATTTTCTCTCAACGAGGTATACAGAATTGTAGAGAATGTGAGAACAGATTTCCGTACTTACTACCTCGTTAAGTTTTTCACGGGGATGAGAACTGGGGAAATCGATGGCCTAACTTGGGAGCATATTGATTTTACAAACAGACTGATCCACATCCGCCAGTCACTGGTTCGTGGCAGCCTTGGCCCAACTAAAACGCCTGGTTCATGCCGAGCTATTGCAATGAACCAGCCTGTATATGAAGCACTTCAGACCCAACGTGAGCAAACTGAGACTCAGAGCAACTTCGTGTTTTGTAACCAGCGTGGTGACGCACTGAGTCATCACAATGTCACCAAACGCGTTTGGTATCCACTGCTGAAAAGTTTGGGGCTCGAAAAGCGAAATCCTTATCAGACAAGACATACAGCAGCAACCCTTTGGCTCGCTGCTGGAGAGAGTCCGGAATGGATTGCTCGACAGTTAGGGCACGCCAATACTGGTATGTTATTTAGGGTTTACTCGCGCTATGTACCTAATTTATTGGGGCAAGACGGTGCAGCATTTGAACGGTTGATTGGCAATGGACCCAAAGGGGAGTCGTCAAAATGAATATCAGATCCCGAACAAATAATGCAGATGACTTGGCCTGGGTTCATCTGATTGAGCGCAGAGAACAGGTAGAGTTGTGGCAATTTAGCTGCTTAAGAGAGTGTTATACTCTTGAACTATCCCCTAATGTTATGGAAGGTGTAGAACCAGACGGGCAACTAGTGATGGTTCAATGGAATCATTGTGATGATTTGCAACGGGTAAAAATAACTTTGAGTATTCCTGAGGTCACTGATAAAGCTGTTGTGCATCATCATTTTAAACTCGTACCAGCAGGTTGTGAGTCGATCATTATCGATATCTGGGGGATTTTGGGGCTGATCCATGATGAGGCATTGAGACGTTTTTACTTAGCAGTGTTACTTAACAATGAGTTGATGGGGCAGTTTTTTACCGCCAGAGCGAGTCGTAGTCACCATCATAATCATTCTTGTGGATTACTGGAGCATAGTCATGAGGTGGCGGTGACAGCGGCTATGCTTTGCTGGCGTTATAATGTAGGGCCCTTGAGTGTATGTGTGGCTTTCATTGGGGGTCTTTTGCACGACATAGGTAAAATTCACCTTTTTTACAATACAGATACTCGAGATGGCATTGCGGGTTCTCACGAGTCTTACAATTTTATGGTGTTGGCTGGACCTTTGGAGGCATTGCATCGTAGTTCCCCCAAGATTTTTGAGGCCTTGAGTAGTTGCTTTTCGGTCAAGGTAGGGCGCCGCTCAGAGGCTTATCTTCCATCCTCTATGGTGAGACTATGTGACAATCTATCCATGGAAGTATGTCATTGGCGCACCGCTTTTGCAGACGTGCCTCCCCATCATTGGTACGCACATTCCGCCATGAACGATCAATGGTATAAGCGGCTTGGGTGAGGCGTGGGGGCATTATTTCTGCTCCCATTGCCTTATTTGTTCCGCTTTGAATAGGATGATCGCCAGTCGGTGGAATACGGTTTGCAATCCCGGGGAAGAATATTGGCTTATTGCTTTGCCACCGTTGCTTTTGATGTGTTTTTGTTCATTGGTATGACGTAAAAATAATCTTCCAGCTCCTTCTGGATATTCGTTTATTTTCTGTAATGTGTCGCGAGTTATTTCGATATCGGGGTGACATCGCCACTGATTATATGTTTTGCCATATTGGTAACGCAGTTTAAGATGCCAGCGCTTACAGGTAAACAGTTGGCTTACCAACGCCATAAATCGCTGAAACTCTGTCGCTTTATCAAAGAAGATCGACGTGTGGCTGCTGGTTGTATGCGTCAGACAATACTGAATAGCCCATCGTAATTCGACTTTTCCTTCTTTGCTCGACTTGAGCTTGCTACATGCTTGTAACGCTGAATAAATATCCTTTCGATCAGCAATGTCAGTAGGTTCTGCGGGTAGCAGTGCATAGCAACGTTTTTTTGAAAATAATCGGTCAATGTCTTGTGGTGTTTTTAACATCCGAAGTGCAGTTGCAGCATCAAGCCAGCGTTTGACCTGTTCTAGGGGGAGGCGGTGCGACTTCTTGATAGTCATGACCAAGCTCAATCCTCCTGAGTATAGCCAAGGCCTGAATGTAGTGACTGCTTTTTTCAACCTCGTTGTTCTGAAGGACTGTACTTTGACGAATGCTGTTCACTGGGCTCATAAAAGGTGAGAGCCGTTTTCTAAAGAATGGCAGTAAACGTACAGGGGTTATGTTTCCTGATTTTTGCATCACTCTATAACGATAAGGGCGTACTCCAAGTACCACTTTCGCGGTGCCAGCAGGTATTTCTTGGGCATTTACCGCCAAATGGCTGCCCAGTAGTATGTCGGTGAAATGTAAGTAGCTTCTGAATGTTGTGTCTGGGCTGCTATGGCCTGCAAACACAGCCAGTGCAGAATACCTGTCACGTAACCGTCCTTCACCAAATACCAACTTACGTATTATCTTCCGTTGCGAGGGAGTGTACGGCAGCATAGCCTTCACTACTTCTGGCAAGCCGATCAGGTCATCATGGGCAAGAAGCTGAAGTCTGGACAATGCCGTATGGCGTAGATGATACAGTCGATAATAAATACCGCCGGTTAATTGAGACAATATCTCTTTCATCATCAAGGATATTTGACGAGTGTTTAACACTTCAAAGGGATTTCCATCTGCGTGAATGAGCAATTCGGCATAGTGGTTATGGCAAGCCAAAAGACGTTCACTAAGATGGCTTTCCACCAAAAGCTTTTCGTTGTCAGTCAGTAAAGGCAATAAAGGCACTTTTCGAAGCGCTGAGTCGGTTTTGTTATGTCCGTGGCGACTTTCACGAACAAATAGCCAGCCGATAGAAGAGGACTCGATGTCTTTTAGACGCAGTTTGGCGACTTCTCCTGGTCTGAGACCAGTTCGATAAGCAATGATGAGAAAGCACTTTAATATCCGTTTGGCAGCATGGTTTAAGTCTTCTAAATAATCAATTTGACGCAGCAGGGCTGAAAACAGTGCCTCATCAACAATGGCGGCACTCACATGGGGAGTAATATTGCTCCCTTCGCTTAGCGGCTGATTAAGAGGAGGGAGATCAAATTTCTGTTGTGCGAATGAGTGTAGGTTCTCAAATCGACCGGCCTTATAGTGCTGTTCCCGCTGACTGTATGTGCGATTCATAATCTCTTGATAAATATAGATAAAGTCGTTACTACTCAAGCTGTGTAGGTCAACGCCTGCGGTCGCAGCCAACCAGTGGCCTCCAATTGCTCCAAAGTACCTATTAGCTGTTGATACTGCATTTTTCTCAGTATTCAGGTGGTCAATTAGCCATTGAAGAAGGATCTCTTCGTTTAGTCGGAGGCTTGGTTGTGTTAGATCCCGCAACTTACTGACAACATGAATCTTTCCTTGGGATTTTGCGTTATTTTGCTTAAGTATTTCTCTTATTTGATTCGGTAGGTATCGGTTACCTAGCTGAGAACTGCGTGATGACGGTGTTGCTGAACTGTTTGTTTGCGTTAGATCATACCATTGCTTGAATTGAGAAAAGCTCCTTACATTGCAGGATCCCGTTGTGCCTTTCAACAATCTGAACCAGTAAACACTTGGTAGAGATGCGCTTTTTTGACGTCCCAACGAATACTCTACCAACACTTGTGGTAGATCGACATTTAGTTGAGTCTCTGCAAAACAAACCCCGCCTTGTCGAAGTTGTGTTATTGGAAGATCAAGCTTGAGTTCAGACTTGATTATCTCTAAACATTTTGTAATTGATTTGGGGTAACGCCAATTTTTGGGTCTGAAACTTAGGAATAGCTTCATCAGACCAAGGCTTATCGGGTCGGGGAAGAACTGAACTTCCACCTGAGCTTCATTGGGCCCCATTCCGTCGTGATCGGTATAGAGGTTACTGGCAAAGTCCTTCCCATGATTTGGCCTCAACTTTAGCCAGCAAAGGTCCTTGTTGCCATTTAATGGTTTATCATCGGTTAATGCTTTAGCCAGAGCAGGCCATAGTGCAGGTCGGTTCAGGCCTCCATAGCAAATACAACTCATCAGCAATCTGGCAAAACATTGCTGGGGATCAGATGTTTTATCAAGATTGTCCAGCAAACCGTGAATTTTTGAAGCGAAATTAGAAGTATTGTGCTGCCAGGTCAAACTTCTCAGCGGTCGGACCCTACGAAGGGTGAGATAGTCTGAAGGTGGATTGATCTGCCAAAGTCCTTGTCGGTTACCCGTTTCTAATTGTCTGCAGATAAAAGAATATCCTCGGCGGTATGCTGTTTCCGATTTGAGGACCTTTCGCAGATCCGAGTCAACCTGTGGCCAAACTGCCGAAAATCGATCGTATTTCGGTTGTGTTTCAAACAGTTCAGGTAGATGTTGTTCAAGCACCGCCAGAGCTTGTTTTATTATCTTTATATGACTTTTTTGCCGAGTAGCGGTTCTCGATTGATGCCCCAATAGCTGTACTAGGGATTTTTTTTCAGTTGGGAGAATCAGTGGGTTTTCCATGCATCAACCACCGTAATTTCATGAGTGTTCAGTAGCGATTCGATATGCTGAGCGATGCGGTTGAGGTATTGAGTTGATAGCATGCTATGACGACCCATTGACTCTTCTCCGATATCTTCATGTCCCATCCAACCATCAATTTCTTCCGGAGCAACACCGATACGCTTTAATTCGCTGCGCATGTGATGTCTCCCCCAGTTGGCAGGCCAAGGTAACTGGTCGCCAAGAAATGCTTTTACTCTAGCAGGTGTGAGTTCTTGCGTAATTTGGGGGATGTTGTCCTGTTCTTGATGCTTTATAAAAAATAGAAGATTTCCGCTACCTGTAATCGCCTCGTCTGCACGATTGAAAATATCTTCTACGATGAGTTGACTGCGTTTTTTCAACTCTTGAAGATGTTGTAGATAGTGTTCAAGTTGCTTCACTGCAGTCTTTGGGAGTATCAGTGTTCTAGCTGATAGCCCATGACGGTTTTCTTTATCGCTTATCCACCAGGTGTTGTTATGGCTGTTGAAATCTGTACGCTGTCCCATCGGCGCGTTAACATCACGATGACCTGTTGCAAAAGTCAGTAGAGCCCATACGTAGCAGGCATAGTGATTATGTAGTGTCGCGAGTTCTTCTAAAGAATGCTTTCGCGGGTGAGGAATTTGACTTCTCAGTATGCGGAAAAAATTGTGCAAAGTCTGGGGAGGGAGATGTAATGCACTGCCCAGTTGCTTTTTGATGGGCTTAGCTACAGGGAGTTGCGGGTCGATCTCAGCCATGTTGAATATTGAAATCACGTAAGCGCGGTAGTTTTCAATCAGTTTATCTGCATCGAAATTTGAATAACTCAGCGCAGGCTGGTTTCGGGGGGCTCGCCCTTTTATCAGTCCAACTTCGGCTCTATCCTGCCCGTTATTGAGATACCAGTGCTCCATAAATCGGGTAATTCTTCCAAGACTTAAACGGCATCGATGTCGCTCGTTGATATCATTAATGACTGACTTTAAGTATTCCGTGCCCACGTTTTGAGTAAGCTGACCTTGTAATATTTTAGGGAGAGGTAGTACCAAACGATTTGTTGTATTTTTCAAGCACTTTTCTAGTCTTCCATCTTGTTTACTTGCTGGCACAGAGTAGCTTAGATACAGGCAAGGTTGATTTTTGTAGTGTTTTAGAAAAAATGCATTTGAAGATTGCGCTAGTGAAATAGGATCTCGACCACATAGAAGACTCAGAAGCAGGGCTGAACAGCTTTCGGGGTCTGCTCCATTCATAATTCCATCGGTCGTGAAGCGAATGAGCTGGCGTATATCCCATTCGGTAAGTTGATTGTAACTGCAGCTTAACGATAACTGCATAATGCTCAATTTTTCGGTCAGACATTGATGCTGTATAGCACGGACTGCTCTTGATAATGGGGAACGGTTTGTTTTTTGATTATGTGTCAAGGTACTCTCTTCAATACGAAATGTTCGGCCTGCGTTTATCGATATAGCCTCATCTCGTTCTTGACCCGTCGTCGCTTTTGGGGAGATGACACACAGTTCTTTAACCTCTTGACCAGCGTCTTCAAATGCATCAATGGGATTGAGTTCGATGAAGGTGTCAGAGTCCGAAGTAGGAGGAATTCTAATTCTTCGTCGTCTTTCGGTCCAAGATAGTGCGTCTCTAAGCACTAAATCCAAGTAACCAATTCCGTATTCATGCAGGGCAAAATACTTATGCTTCCGTAGATCTTTAAGTTTTGACGTCAGTACTTCAATTGATGATGTTTCATCCAATTCTGGCAATATATCCAATAGCTTCCGATGTCTAGGGTCCATCGCAACTAGACGTAGCTCTCGTAATGCATTTTCATTTCCTGAGGTTGCGAGTTGCTGATCGTGGGTATAGCGGATGAAGCAGGCGATGAGAACGATAGATTGGTATGCCGTGTATTTTGTTATCCATTGTGGTGTTGCATTGGGTGGTAACACTGCACTAATTGTGGCAGCAAATGGGTATGATGTAAGATGCTTATTTTTCTTTAAAATTCCAAATATTTCAGCGTTGCTCACTGGGCCTGAAGACGTTTTTGTTATCAGAACCTTTACTAGCCTATGTATCAGTTCAAATTGTTCCCAATAGCCTGCTGGAAATGCTTGAATACTGTAGGCGAGTTGGATTAACAGAGTTTGCTTGAGCTCTGGATTTAAATGCTCTGGCACAAGCCATTTGTTCAATAATTCCTTTAATTTTTTGCTGATGTTACGTGCCGGAGGAGTCATTATTTAGGCTCCCATGGCATTGTTAATTCGGAGACAATATCGACAGAATCAGATGTTGGACATTTAGGAGACTGGCGTTGCCGCTGCTGAACCAGGGTGCCTCTCGAGATAGATAACAAATCACAAAATAGCTGGTCAGGTAGTGTATTTCTCTCAAAGAGTTCGCGTGAAAACTGCTCTGGCAGTCCTTGGCGCCAGGCATCAATAAAAGCTGCAATATTTTTAGAATTGATGGATAAACTGAGCAGTTGGAATAGTGACAACCACGCTTTTTTCTCAATTATTTCAGGCGTCAATTGGTCTTGAATATTTGCTTCGTAAATCAGCAAAGTACCTTCTGGTGGACGTCCGTTATCCCAAAAACTTGCTGCTCAAATAGGACTATAAAACTGAAATGTTCTGTCGCGATGTTTTGCCTTATTGCTTTTTACTCTCGAATCTATGTGCTCCAAACAATATATTGTTTGGGAGGCAAATTCAGACCTGATACTTGCAGGTAGGGCATGTCGATTACAGAGCCCAGGGAATGATTGCATTACATCAAATGCTTTTCTCACTGCGGGATGTAAAATCAACTCATGCTTGTCTTGGTACTTTAAAATCATTTGGGCCATCAGAATTCCATTTCGTGTTAGTTCTCGTCTCCTTTAATATAGCGATAACTTTTTAGCACCCAAGACAGATCAAATATCGATCAGTAAAAAAGATCGATTTTTGTGACAGTGATCGGCTTTGATGTGATGGGTGCACCTCCTTTATAGCGTCGTCATGCAAAACACGTTTGACTGGTGGAGTTATCGGTAAAGAATCCTTTGTTATGCAAGGTGGTGTTCAAGGCTCCAAGTAAAGGCTAAAAAGGTCAGCGAAGTACGACAACTGACAGTCACCATAAGGCGTAATGGACGTATGGGTGACCATATATGGACGCCTCACCTTTCACAACACTTTTGAATATATGGTAGTATAGACCGCCATGGGCCAGTATAAACAGTTGAATAGTCCAATGCTAAGTTTGCGTGATTATAATGGGCAAGTCGCAGCGGCGTTGGACGGAGTGAAGGCGATGAACAAAGTTATTAGACTGGGCATGCCCGTCCGCTAGCAAGTTGCTTAATCGGCCAGAAGCCTTGGAATGATTACCTTCTATGAAATGATTTAATCAACAACGCCATAATAAACACCAGCAATCATTATTAATTCATCATTTATCATTAACAATGCATAATATTTTTCATTTAATTTAACCACATCATTCAGTTTAGAAATATGGCCATGCCTCTATACTCTAGCGTTCATTCTAATTTTCCCAACTATAAAAGCTACAGCCAATTCGTAGCCATACCTAGTAAGCTCAATATCGTGAAGCTTTCCCAACTCCAAGCGAGCGAATTAACACCTACGGAGACAATAAGCGAGTTAACACCTACGAAGACGATAAATGTACTCACGGATGTTAATACTGTGAGAAATTCTCCCCACCTAGCTAAGATCAAAGCGGCTGAACTAATACAACAGAGTTATCGCTATTATCAACAAAAAACACACTTTAAAAATACCGAAATAGATAACAATAATCCAGTGTTTCAATGGGGCAGCCTAGAAGGTGCTGATAGCTCACCTCCTGATGAGGGGGGGGGGCTACCGGCCGGAAGCGACAATGGCCGTTTATTCTCTTTTCTTCGTGAGACGTACCAGCAGGAAGCCCAGGAATACAGGCTGGAATTTTTGCCTGAAGGCACTTCACCGCAAACATCGACGCCCTTTCATGAGGAGGATATTGATACAAATCTTGTATCCAGATATTTAAATATACCAAGTCAAGAAACCCTTGAGGAGCGCATTCTAAGCGATGGTGAACGCTTGCTAAGAGAATATGCCGCACTCAAGCACCCCATAATGAATACTGCTGACTTTATAGATTCACATATTAAACGTGTAGTAGCTGCCATTAATAATCAAAAAGGTACGCAATTCCCCTCGGATCCCAATCATAAAATCAGCATAGACCTAACTCGCCAGGTTTATGTAGGTGGGCGCGAAAAATTCGTTCGCAGAGTGTACATGACCAGAAGTTATACGCTAAGGGAGATCGTCACGGGTCAATGTAGAGTCGATCTAAACGACAAGCTATCGGGAGACCAGCCCAAGGCAGTATATAAAAATGTAAATGAGGAATTCCTTGTTGATGTGCTATGGGGAGTCAACTTAGAAAAAACCATGCTGGATGCAGTGAAGGAGTTTCGTGGTGCTGGTAATAATGCACAGAAGAATGGATTGCGAGCACTGTATAATAAATCAGCCAATCTACGCTGTTATGAGTATTTGAATAGTAGAGATCCAAAATACAGCAATGTGGTAGAGGGATTTTTAGCGGGTTCAACTCAAGCCAGCGAAGTGTTCTTTAATGACATCGTTGTGGAGGGGGTGTTCATGATCCCTGATGGTGAATCTAGCGGTGTTTTGTTTAATATCAATAAGCCTGGTTTTTTCGAAGTTGTTAACAGTGCTCCTCACTATGGTCGTGGTTCATGGGGGATACCAAGCAGAGACCCTGTTTATTTCCCCAAGTTGCCTGATGCACCAGAACTTAGGAAGTGGATCTTCGAGGGAATGCCTGCCGTTGAAGCCAATCAATATAAACATGCCTCATTTTCAGGTACCCTCAGCGCAGGCGCCCCACAGGGATATAACTTTCCTGGTTCAGCAAGTAGGGAAACTCGCCCGATTACGTTCGGGCCAACTCAGGATCGCACTCACTGGGGGGAAATGGTATTCCACCGAAGAGTGGAAAACTTGGAACAAGAGATCGACAGAATGGTCCATTCCGTAGATGAGGCAAATACTGCTCTCTGGTTGGAGAGGGCCAAAATAACTATCGGGGTTGCAGCGGCAGCGGCTGGTTTTGCGCTGCCAGGAGTGGGGAGCACCGCAGGCCGAATTGCTCTGTTTCTTACGAGTCTTGGTCTCGATGCCAGCTATGTGGCAATCGTTGTACAGCAAGCCCAGAATGCCGAGACTCCAGAAGAAGCCGCTGCCTATTACAAAGAAGCCATTATTGCTGGTGTATTGGCGGGGGTGCTTAATCTTGGGCCCGGCTATAAGTTGTCTCGCCTAGGTATTACGAAGGCTCTGAATACCTACCGAGGGCTTAAAGCTGCGGCGGATACAGCTGTTCCCAAGCTTCTATCCAATATGCAGTGGGCCAAGCTAAGTGACCAGGGTAAGATTGACTTTTTAGTTAAATCGCTGAAAACTTCCGATGATGCAAGAGAACTGGTTCGTCTGAGCGGTTCTAATAAGGCAGTTGAGCAATCAATAGATCTGGGGCGAGCGCGACAACCTTCAGGTCGATTAAATAATTGGCAAAGTCCTCTGGATGAACTGAACCGGGCTCGAGATAACCTAAAAAAACACGCGCAGATCTTCAAAATGCCCTCGCGTTCGGTCATCGAGGGCAATCCGACTGCCATCCTGCCGGAAGAGATGTCTAGCTATCTGCCAGAACTGCAACGGCATCCAGTTATCGGCCCAAACATATTAGATCCGACGGGAAAGTGCGCAGTATCAATGGAGCCGGTGGCCAATTTCATGAGAGAACAAGGAATGACTGATATCAAGTTCAGGGGGATGTTTGGATGGAAACTCCCCAATGACACAGAAAGCTTCAACCATTTCGTGGTACTAGGCAGCAAGAACGGCAAACAATCTGTGTTCGATCTGACCGCAGGCCAGTTTGCAAGGGAGGGCATGCCATTGCTCAATGGTCCGAAGATCTTGTCCGAAACAGACTGGACAAAGCTCTATCAAGAGTCCGCCGGTAACCAAAGGCTCTTTGTGTACAGAGACTTTACCTCTTCGACGGAGGCCGCAAATATGTTTGCTCGGCCACCAGCAACGCTCTTTGAGGCGCTGGAGCAAGGAATGAGTGGTGCAACAGTGTTAAAAGAATCACGCTGGTATCAGACTTACCTGAGGCAGAAATTCCCCTTGGGTAACTGATGCTTTGGGTAACCTCCGAAACTTGAGACGACTCAGAACGTTCTGTGCTCGGCTTGAAATTGGCGCGGTTGCCTAGGTCGGTGGTTTGGATAGGCCGAACGACTGCTGATTGTTCTGTTGCACTAAGGAAGGTGCGATCAAGTGGGTCGCACCGTTATTGATCTGATCCAATACTTTTGGATACCACGCTAAGTGAGTAAAATGACTTAACGAGGTGATTATGACTACCCCAAAAACCGCAAGACCCATACTGCTGAATTTAAAGCTGAAACCCTAAAATTTGCCGAGCGTGTTGCTGAAGCTGCTAGGCAGGTCAAAATCTATGAATCGCAAGTCAATAATTGGCGCTCTGCCATTATGAAAAAATCTTTAACCAGCCAGCGTGAAGCCGAACTTGCTGCCGAATTTGCCAAGTTAAAACGCCAATAGGCTGACTAAGCAGAGAATTTAGCCATTCTACAAAAGGCGGTTACCTACTTCGCGAAGAATCAAAAGTAAACCGATTCAAATGTATGCTCGAACACCAGCATCCGCTTCGCCTATAACCAATAGCGACGGTGCTTGCCTATTTGAACACTTGAAACTCATCGAAGACCCTCGCTCTCACATCAACCTAGACCATGATTTAGTGGATATTATTTGTCTCGTTTTAGCGGCAACCGCTTTAGGTTGTGATGGCTGGCAAGCTATCGAAGAATTCGGAAAAAGGAACCTATCTTGGCTGCGTAAACATCGAGAGTTTGACAACAGGATCCCTACTCGGCGTTCCATTGCTTGGATGATTAACGTCATCGATACCGAAATACTGGTTTTGACGCTCTTTAGTTAGGCAAATGGCTTAAGAGAAGCCTCATCTAAGCCATTGATCACTATCGACGGCAAAAAACGTTGTGGGGACAGCGAATCCACATGACGCTAAACATGCGCTATACCTCGTTTCGACCTTTGATACCGAACAAGGAATTGTACTGTATCAGCAAGATACCAAAACTAAAGGTAACGAAATAGCAACGGTTCAGACGCTGTTGTGACGTTTGATGCACTTCACTGCCAGCGAGAAATGCTTCAACAAATTATCAAAGCCAAAGGCGACTATATGTTCAGGTCAAAGGTAACCAACCTCTACTTTGTAATAGAACACTATAAGGGGAAATTATGTACAAGAGTAAACATGATGCTAAGTCAACTTTGGTACCGGTACATAGAAATACTGATGTGAATAATAGCGGTATGGAATTTACAGGGGTGCGAGAAAAACTAGGTGAAGAGTTTAATTCATTGTTAACACTGGCTAATAGAGTGAAAAATAATAAGATCCAGATTGGCGAGATAGGTAAAGAATATTACCGTTTGTCACTAGAAGGGATTCAGACTGAAACTATGACAAATGGAGATGCTGAGAAGCAATTTAGATATCTGGTTGATATGGCTTTGTTTCCTAAATAAGTTGAACCAAAACCGTAGCCGCTGCTCTGATCGGCATCGCCTATCAACTTACCCATCAACCGTGTCAAAACCGTCAAGATTGCTTTTAAAACCAAGGCTCGTGGCACCATTGAGCACTTGGCTATCGACTCGACAGGCCTGAAGGTTTATGGCGAAGGCGAGTGGAAAGTGAAGAAACATGGTACAGATGGTAAGCGCCGTGTGTGGCGTAAACTGCATATTGCCGTCGATACACATAGCCACGAAATTATTGCCGCAGAACTGAGTTTATCCAGTGTCACTGACGCTGAAGTTATGCCGAATTTGCTCAAGCAAACCTATCGAAAAATCCGCAATATCTCGGGTGATGGTGCATACGACACGAAAGCCTGTCACGAAGCCGTTCGTCGAAAACGCGCTTTAGTGCTCATTCCACCGAGGGAAGGTGCTGCGCTATGGGAACAAGGGAATCCACGAAACTTAGCCGTCAGTTGGCAACAGCTTCATGGCTCAAATAAGCAGTGGAAAAAACGGTATGGTTATCATCGGCGGTCAATCTCAGAAACTGCTATGTACAGGATAAAACAACTGCTAGGAGGTACGTTGAGCATGCGGAATTATAACGCTCAGGTGGGAGAAACTTACGCGATGATTAGGGCTTTGAACAAGCTTACTGGGCTAGGTATGCCTGAAACCCACTATGTAGCTTGATATTTGAACAATGATGAGAGTTTTGTTCTAGGAGGCAAAGCCGCTGAAAGGCATTTATAATGCGCGCTGAGGCTGAACAATGACTCTTAACAGAGCTCTGTATTGAAGTTTTGCTAAAAGTAATGCATTTTAATGCGAACATAACTTTGTTGTCATAGTTTAGATTGTTACGTAGCTAAGCCGAAGGAATTCTCGGCAGAAGAGCTGGTTTTTGCTCTTTTTGATTCTGGTTCGCAAGGAGTGTTACCCCTGTACACTGTAGAAAAGGAATTTTTTATGGCGGTGTTTCGGTTGGCACCCTTTGGCTTTGCTATCTGTTTTCTCCACGCAGTATACTGCCAGCGAGGCGAATTCCGATCAGACACTTTCAGGCAGAGCATGCAGGTCATGAAGTCCTGACAGGGATTGCATCACATCGAACGCTTGCCTTGCGGCGGGATGCAAGGCGAATTCATGATTGTGCTGGTTTGCAGTATTTGGTGAGCCACCTGAATCCCTTTTCTTGTGAGTGCCAACACCTTTTAATTCAGCCTAGCGCTGAACAATAATTGATCAATCAAAAGACAGGTTTTCGTGACCGTGACCACCAAGTTGTCGTTAATTGTCATTAATTTACAGTCCGATGGTCACGTGAATAATGTTAATTAAATCAATTGACAACAATTTAGGTAAAATAGGTAACGCACTAAAATCGATATCTGCACGGCCTGTCACGCCGGGGGTCGCGGGTTCGAGTCCCGTCCGCTCCGCCAAATAAATAAAAAGGCCTTACAGCAATGTAAGGCCTTTTTATTTCTATCTTTTTCATCAAATAGTTGCTGCGTAAAATCGCTGCAGCTTGCAGTCCATCGCTGTTGCGCCTTGGTTTCACTTAGGTCATGCAGTCTTCGATAAACTTTATAGCGTTTATGCATTTGCTGCTATTGTTAAGCGAAATAGATAATTTCCGAGCCATTATCATGCTCATGTCATCTATTTCATTAAAGATAATGCGAGCTCATTGTTTTCCTCACCTAAAGGATTTTTTATGGTTGAACAAATCACGGGTATGTTAGCGCTGATTGGGGTGTTATCGCTTTTTTGTCAATGGCTTGGTTGGAAACTGCGGTTACCGGCGATTTTGCCTTTACTGCTCTGTGGACTCACCCTTGGCCCCGGACTTGGCTTCCTTAATCCCGATGCTATTTTTGGCAATTTACTCTTTCCGATCATTTCTCTCGGGGTTGCCGTGATTTTGTTTGAAGGTGCATTGACTCTCAACTTTAAAGAAATCAAAGATCATGGTCGTATGGTGACGCATCTTGTGACCATAGGGACAGTGATCACTTGGGCTTGTATCAGCACGGCCACCTTTTATTTACTCGATTTTAGTTGGGAAATTGCACTCCTCTTTGGCGCATTAGTGGTGGTGACGGGGCCGACGGTTATCGTGCCTATGCTCAGAAGTGTGCGTCCAAAATCCCAGTTGGCGAGTATTTTACGCTGGGAAGGCATAGTCATTGACCCTATAGGCGCGCTGCTCGCAGTATTAGTTTTTGAATATATTACAGTTTCAGGCGATCAGACAACGCATGTGCTTTATGCCCTAGGTTCAATGCTTTCTTTAGGATTAGGGCTTGGAGCGGCAGCAGGTTACCTCACTGGGCAAATATTAAGACGCAACCTGTTGCCACATTATTTGCGCAATACCGCAGTCTTAACCTTAATGCTCGGCATCTTTGTCGGCTCGAACCTATTACAGGAAGAGTCGGGTTTACTGACTGTGACCGTTATGGGCATTTGGCTTGCCAATATGCGCGGTGTGGATATTGCTGAAATCCTTGAATTTAAAGAGACCTTAACCGTACTACTGATTTCGGCATTGTTTATTTTATTGGCGGCAAGATTAGATTCTAATGCCATGCTCGATTTAGGTTGGGGTGGACTAGGCGTTTTAGCGGTCACTATGTTGTTAGCGCGGCCACTGAGTATTTGGGTTTCAGGTATCGGCACCTCTTTGTCGAGGGCCGATAAGTGGTTTTTATGCTGGATTGCGCCGCGAGGCATAGTCGCTGCGGCGGTATCGTCATTGTTTGCGATTAAGTTAGAAGCCAACAATGTGCAAGGCGCCGATGCGATTGTGCCCTTAGTGTTTTTAATTATTATCGGCACGGTCGTTATCCAAAGTTTAACCGCGGGACGTTGGGCGCGATTCCTTGGTGTCAAAGCCGATTCTGCCCAAGGTTTATTGATTTTCGGTGCTTCTAAATTTTCCCGTGAGTTAGCGAAAATTTTAAAAGCCAAGGATGTCAAAGTGCTATTAGCTGATAATAACTGGGATAACATTCGCCTGGCTCGTATGGATAATATCCCAGTGTATTTTGGCAATCCCGCATCGGAACATGCTGAAACCTATATGGATTTAACTGGGATTGGCCGCGTGTTGATCATTTCCCCTTATCGACAATTGAACCCTTTAGTGAGTTTCCATTTTCAAGATTTCTTTGGCACTAAGAAGGTCTTTGGCTTAAATAATACCGAAGTGGGCAGTGCGCGCCACCAGCTCTCAGAAACTTATAAGCAGCGTTTATGTCTGTTTGGTGATGCCGTGGCCTATGCCAAGATAGCAAGCCTGATGGCGAGGGGCGCTCAGCTTAAAGTGACTAATTTAACTGAAAACTTCAGCTTTGAGCATTTCCGTAAGCGTTACGGTGAAACGGCTATGCCACTGGTTTATTTAACCAAGGAAGGTAAGGTCGTCGTAGTGTCAGGTAATGATACTGTGTTCCCTAATGGTATTGAGCTCATTAGCCTGTTGCCGATTGAAGCCTTAGAAGAAGCCAAAGTACAGCAAGCGATTGCAGAGCGAGAAGCACAGGAAGCCCAAGAGAAAGCCGCTGCAGAAGCCGCTTTAGCAAAGGCAAAAGCGGAAGAGGAGGCTGAGCAATTAAGGCTTGAGAAATCAGACGCTAACACTGTAATAAATGACGAAGCTGACAAGGGTGTGGTGGATAACATGATAAAGAGTTAACTTGAGCATGTCATAAGGTATCACTGCCATGTTTTATCTTGTTGATACGACAAACTCACTCTCATATTCGCAAGTTAAACTGGAGAATACCGATGTTGAAATGTTCCACACTCATGTGCTTGAGTCTTGTGTTTGGACAGGCGCACGCAGCTGAACAATGGCTACTAACAGCGGATCTCTGGGGTAATCCTGTATATGGCACACTGACATTAACATCCAAGGGTGACAATCTCAGTGGCGATATTGACGGTGACAAGCTGAGCGGACATCGCCAAGGTACAAGTCTTACCTTTGAAAGCACAGATGCGAATGGCGCGGTCTATCACTATGAGGGCAAGATGCAGGATAATACCATTGAAGGAATTGCCGATTTTCCTGATACCAATCATCCAAAAGTTCGGGTGAAACATGCCTTTTCGGCAAGGAAAATAGCCACGCGTCCAGAAGGCCAACCGCGGCGTTATGAATTCATGCCGACAAATTATTCCAATCTATTTGATCCTCATCGCACACCCGTCCTCACGATTTGGCCTGGGGATACAGTACAAACAAAAACGATTGACTCGGGTGGGGTCGATGAGCACGGCGTCACTAAAGCTCTATTTGGAAATCCACAAACTGGCCCTTTCTTTATTGCCACCGCAGCGCCAGGGGATACGCTGGTCATACGGATAAATCGACTTAGATTGAATCGAGATTATGCTGATAGCTTGGATGCGATAGTAGGGCGCGCATTGGGGGCAGGTTTTGCAACTCAAGCGGACGAACTTGGAAAGCCTGTGCGCTGGAAATTGGACAGAGAGCGTGGAATGGCGAGCTTGGAAACGCCAACAGAGCATTTAAAAGACTACACAATTAAAGTACGGCCTATGCTCGGTGGGCTGGCTGTTGCACCAGGTTTTGGTTCTGCGCCCGTATCTACGGGTGATACCGGACGCTTTGGAGGCAACATGGACTTTAACGAAGTAGTTGAAGGCAATATCGTTTATTTACCCGTGCAACAACCTGGTGCTTTACTCTATCTTGGCGACGCTCATGCGTTGCAAGGGGATGGTGAAACCTCGCAGTATGCTTTGGAAACCTCTATGGATGTTGAATTCACGGTTGATGTGATCAAGGCTAAATCGATAGCGATGCCGCGTGTTGAATCACCGGATCAGATCATGGTCTTAGGTCAGGCGGGATCATTAGATGAGGCATTACGTTCGGCGACAACAGGTCTAATTCAGTGGTTACAACAAGATTATGGATTGACGCTGCCAGAATGTGCGATTCTCCTCGGCAGTGCTGCTCATTATTCTGTTCCTAATCTCGCAGGGCGCAGCGTGGGCGTTGCCTTGAAGCTTGATAAGTCACGTCTTACTATGCCTCGTTTGCAGTAAGTATTGATACACGACGCAGTGCATTTAAGCTTGTATTAACGATGTATTCTTAGTTTTAAAGCACAACGCTTTGCACTGTCTTCACGCCATTACATTGTTATTTTTGTTCCGCGGTACTAGCTGTTATGCGACATCGTTTGCAGGATAAAGGATAAGCTATGTTAACGCTGAATAGCTTTCGTCATCTGGTTGTGAAGCTTTATCTGATTGAGCTTGTATCATATTGAGCGGTTGATTCGTGACGGAGGCAGATAGACTTGAGTTACTTGATGTTGTCATAAAGAAGTCCTCTTTATGTCAACGTATTTCAGGACGGGACAACTTGTTATAAAAAAGGAGGCTAATTAGCCTCCTTTTTGTTGGTTTAAATCTTACTGAGTGGATTACGCTGCGCGTTCCTGTGAAGTGGTAGAAACCACTTCTGGACGCAGTTCAGCTGGGTCAAAGTCATCAACGTTGATTGACTTCATACGACCGATTTCAGCTCTTTCTAGCAAGTTAACTTCATCGTCGCTCAGCACGCCCAGTGCTTTACCTTCAGCGGCAACTTTATCTAACCACATGAAGGGTAGACGTTTACCGCTCGCTTTACAGACTTTGTCATGCAGAGGCTCAGATGCAATGATGTCCAGTAGTGTTTGTTCTTGGATACCCACAGCATTGTGCTCAGAGTTGGTCCAGAACTGGCCTTTACCTAGACGGTCACGGCTTTCACACGGTGTTTGCATGATCTTAGCGACTTTATGATCTAACACATCGCTTGGGCGTTTCAGTGGACGACCGAATGGGAACATCACCACGCGTAATGCGCCGCCAAGACCCATAGGGAAGTTATCCAGCAAATCGTCTAACGAGGCTTGTAACTTGTACAGCGCATCTTCAACCGCCCATTGCACTAACGGCAAGTCGTCAGTTTGACGGCCTTCATCTTCATAGCGTTTCAGCGTGGCAGATGCCAGATACAGTTGGCTCAGTAGGTCACCTAAACGGGCAGAAATACGCTCTTTACGTTTAAGGTTGCCGCCCAAGGTTGCCATGGCTAAGTCAGAGAGCAGGGCAAGGTTGGCACTGAAACGGTTCATCTGTTGATAATAACGCTTGGTTTTATCTGAATAAGGCGCGTTAGAGAAACGGCTTGATGTCAGACCTAACCAGAAGCTACGGATGAAGTTACTGGTCGCGAAACCAATGTGACCAAAGATGGCCGCATCGAAGTTAGCTAAACCTTGACCCGATTCGGTATCAAACGCTGACTCCATTTCTGCAAGCACGTACGGATGGCAGCGAATTGCGCCTTGGCCATAGATGATCATAGAACGGGTCAGGATGTTTGCGCCTTCAACGGTAATCGCGATAGGCGCAGCTTGGTAGCCACGGCCTAAGTAGTTATTGGGGCCAAGACACACGCCTTTACCGCCGTGAATATCCATGGCATCGATAACGCATTTCTGCATTCTGTCTGTCAGGTGGTATTTCACAATCGCAGAGATAACCGACGGTTTTTCACCTAGGTCGATACCTGTGGTGGTTAACGTGGTTACCGCATCCATCAGATAAGCGTTACCGCCGATGCGTGCCATTGGCTCTTCGATACCTTCAAGCTTACCGATAGGCAATTTGAACTGACGACGGATGCGCGCATAAGCACCTGTTGCTAGTGCCGCGGTTTTCACGCCGCCAGCTGAGTTTGATGGCAGTGTGATACCACGACCCACTGATAAACATTCCACCAGCATGCGCCAGCCTTGACCTGCCATTTTAGGGCCGCCAATGATGAAGCTTAATGGCACAAACACTTCGTTGCCGTGAGTTGGACCGTTTTGGAACATACAGTTGAGCGGGAAGTGACGACGACCGGTTTCAACTCCTTCCATATCGGTAGGGATCAAAGCACAAGTAATGCCGAGTTCTTCTTTATCACCAAGTAGATGCTCTGGATCGCGCAGTTTGAAGGCTAAGCCTAATACTGTCGCGACAGGAGCTAAAGTGATGTAACGCTTGTTCCAGGTCAGTTTCATACCCAGAACTTCTTCACCTTCCCATTGGCCTTTACACACGATACCAAAGTCAGGAATAGAGCCTGCATCGCTACCGGCTTCTGGGCTGGTCAGTGCGAAACAAGGTACTTCTAACCCTTTGGCTAAACGCGGTAAATAATGGTTTTGTTGCTCTGGCGTGCCGTAATGTTGTAGCAGCTCTCCAGGGCCTAAAGAGTTAGGCACACCAACAGTTGATGCCAACTCACTGCTCAAACCTGCGAGTTTTTGTAACACGCGCGATTGGGCATAAGCTGAATATTCTAAACCGCCGTATTTTTTCTTAATGATCATGGCGAAGAAGCCATTATCTTTCAGATATTGCCATACGTCGGCAGGCAGATCGGCAAGTTGATGTGACACTTGGTGTTGATTCACCATGCGGCACACTTCTTCAACAGGGCCATCAAGGAAGGCCTGTTCGTCTGCACTTAAACGCGCAACTGGGTAGTTATGTAGTTTTTTCCAGTTAGGGTTACCCGCAAACAGATCGGCTTCCCACCAAGTGGTGCCGGCTTCAATCGCTTCTTTCTCTGTTGAAGACATTTCCGGCATGATGCCGCGATATACTTTCATCAGTGGACGACTGATCACATTTTGTCTAAATGCACTGATATTTAACGGCAAGGCTACCACAAGGAAAATGATCCAAGAGATAGGGCCGACAACATCGAGTGTCCATCCTGCTGTCATCACAACAGCGGCTGCAATAGTGGCAGTGAGCAAAGATACCCGAAGGTAAGCTAGGGCTCCTAGCACTAAGATCATGGCGATGATCCAAAGTAGGGTAGTCACTGTAATTCTCCTTAAATATGACCGAGTGCCAACCACAGGTCATAGAGTGTTTTGTTGATTGCGATCACAATTATAGTTTGTGGTCAGACCTGTGTCGCATAAAAGTTAAACCTAAGACAATTTTAATACAAGTATTTTTCAAACAATTGTTTAAATTATTTGTCAGCTTTGATCATTCCACAAATGTCATCAACTAGTTACAATGCTAACAAGTGGATTTTTGATTGATGATGGGCGAGAAATATGTGCGAGTTACTGGCGATGAGCGCCAATGTGCCAACCGATATTGTGTTTAGTTTTACGGGATTAGCACAACGTGGAGGCGTAACAGGTCCCCATGTGGACGGCTGGGGTATTACGTTTTACGAGGGCAAAGGCAGCCGTACTTTTAAAGATGCTTGCCCGAGTAGCGAATCGCATATTGCAAAATTGATCAAATCCTACCCGATTAAAAGTGAAGTGGTGATAAGCCATATTCGCCAAGCGAATCGCGGTTGTGTGTCTTTAGAGAATACTCATCCTTTTACCCGCGAATTATGGGGACGTTATTGGACCTATGCCCACAATGGCCAATTGACGGACTATCTGCCTAAGTTCAACGTCTCGCGCTATCAACCCGTTGGCGATACTGACAGCGAACTCGCTTTCTGCTGGATTTTGGAACAAGTTGCCCAGAAGTTTGGCGGCACTAAACCTGAAGATATGTTGGCTGTGTTCCATTATGTCGCAACCTTGGCCGAGCAAATCCGTGCCTTAGGTGTGTTCAACATGATATTGAGCGATGGCGAGCATTTGATGAGCTATTGCAGTAACAACTTATGTTACATCACTCGCCGCGCGCCGTTTGGCAAAGCGAAACTTATCGATACCGATGTGGTGATTGATTTTGATAAGGAAACCACGGCCCACGATGTCGTGACTGTGATTGCGACTCGTCCATTGACTGAGAACGAACAGTGGCATGTCATGCAGCCCGGTAACTGGAAGTTGTTTAGATTAGGCGAGCTGTTAATCGATCTTTGATGTTATCCAACAGCGCTAACACCAGCCCAGCATCTGCGCGAAAAATGGGTGCGAGCAGATTTGCGGCTGATGTTGCTTTGTTCAGGTCACTTTTTAAAAAGATTGAGTCAGTATCCAACACATCTTCTAGCAATGAATGGTTAGTGATAGACCATTAGCAACGAACATGCGGTAACGAACTGTTCGCTATGAACTAGTAGTGCAGGAATATTGGTTCTGAACTTTGGCAATGAACCATTAGCTATGGGCGTTAACCGAACTTAGAGGCTGGCCCTAGGTTCGGTTAAATATTAGCTCGGTTAAATATTAGCTCGGTTAGATATTCATTCGGTTCGGTATAACTTCGGTTTGGTTTTATCGGTGTGAGTTCAGCTAAGGCTTTGTATCATTGAGTTAAGTTGATTCCCTTAACTTAACTCAATGCTTTGCCAGTTAACCTTCCGTCGTGCCGAGCAGTTTTGGTACTTGCGGTTGCTCAGCAATATCTGCCGGCGTGCTTTCTTGGCTCACAACTTCATCGAAGTGATACTTCAGCAACTTGATATCGAGCTGCTTACTGCCTTTTTCAAAATGTGTTAACCGCACGGGCAGGTAGGCTAAATCCGGTGCCATCCAGAAGAAGGTTTGGCGCTTTTTATTGTCACGCACCACTTCAATTTTGACTGTGTCGTAACTGCCACTGTCGATGTTCATCCGTTCTCTGCCAATCACATGGAACTTGTATTCATCCAGTTCGTTGTCTTTGACCATCTTGTAGTCAAGCGCTTCTTTGCCCGCGGCCATATCGAGCCTGAATTGCAATTGCACCATTAATGGATCGAAAATCTCGCCTTCATAGGGGAATTTGCCTTTCTCGTCTTTATAACGGGTATGAATAAAGCCCTGCGCTTTGGCGAACGCGGTTTGCTCTGTGTAATTCGGGCCGACACCTTGGCGCTGCTGTAAGTAACGCAAAGGGCTGAGTTGACTATTTTCTTGAGTAAATTCACTCAAAATGTGGCGCACATCAGTTAACAATAACAGGCTAAGATCGCTGTCAAAACGATACTTATATACCCCATCTTCTGGATTGGGCAGCGTGTATTTAGCTTTACCGAGTTCGATATCCCCATAGTTGACTTGGTATTCGGCCGTCTGCGGCGTGAGCGGCGTCGGCGCGGCGATGGCAAACATACTTTGGGTGAGGGCAGTTAAGCTCACTAATAATGTGGGAATGGTACGCAAAGAATGCTCCTTGGGTCGCAGGTTTTCACCTTGTATCACTACAAAACGCTCAGTAGTGGTTGATAAAAAAGTGTCGAGTAGCATGCTTACTTACACAGTTCAGGGTAAATCAGTTCAGCGTAAATCAAAAATCGGAATCGACGGTTAGCAGGTTATAGCCGAGGCCGACACTTCTGTAAATAGCGATGTAAACAGTTTATGGATCAGTATATTAAACTAAAATGGCATTGCCATGACTAAAGTGACCAGATCGGGACGCCACTGGTACTCAGACAAACTAACTTTGCCGCAGTTCACTGTTATTCCTTCGATTCTTAATAATTCCATCTGTTCCTGAAAGGAGACTGAATTTTTCTCGAAGGAGATTTTACCCTGACTATTGAGTACTCTGTGCCAAGGCAGAGACAAATGCTCGGGTGCCGATTTGAGTGCCTTGGACACATAACGTGCTCGCCCCGGTAATCCCGCATAATCGGCAATTTTGCCATAACTGCTGATTTTCCCCTGCGGGATCATAGCGACGATATGCCAGATTTTCGCCATGGGAGACAAGTCCACCGCTTGGGGCTGGTGACTCGCTAAATCCTGTTCATCTTGTTTATCTTTTTCAAGATAGCGATATAGCGGCGATTTGTCTTTTGGAAACGATGCCATTGAATACTTGGCCCTCAGCAAAATGCGTGTTCATGCTCAGAGAATCACGCTTAAAAGGTACACTGTAAAAATCTTACGCGACGAGGTTGCGCTAGTGTAACGGCAAAGTCTGGTTTAGCGGAAGAAGTGAGGGCATTAAGCGTTCAATGGATTATGCATTACTCGACATTTTTTATCGACTATCTCGATTGCTAACAAAATATTTAAACTGTTTTTAGCTTAAATATTGTGTAAATGGTCAAATAGTCCATAATAGCGCCAATTTTTTTGACTCGATGAGAGAAGATAACTGGCATGGCTGTACTCGATATTCTAACAATTCCCGATGAGCGCCTTAAACGTAAAGCGCAACCTGTAAAAGATATTGAAGCTGTTCAGGGATTTATCGATGATTTAATCGAAACCATGTATCACACGGATGATGGTATCGGTTTAGCGGCAACGCAAGTCGGCAGTACGGATGCAATTATTGTGATCGATTTATCTGACGGTCGCGACCAACCTCAAGTGCTGATCAATCCTGAAATTGTCGAAAAGTCTGGCGAGTTTGTGGGTGAAGAAGGGTGTCTGTCGATCCCCGGTTATCGCGCTAAAGTGTCACGTTTTGAGAAGGTCAAAGTGACCGCCTTAGACAGAACGGGCAAGGCTATTGAAATCGAAACCGATGAGTTTTTAGCCATAGTATTACAGCATGAAATCGACCATTTACATGGCAAAGTGTTTATCGAACATTTATCCATGTTAAAACAACAAATTGCGCTTAAAAAAGTGCGTAAATACGCTTAAGCCTATTGCATAAAAGCGTGCACAAAAATGTGTATGAGCGCTTTTGAGCGCGTGTTGCACCTCCTGATTAGCCGCATTTTATGATGCGGCTTTTTTGTATCTAAAATTGGTATGTAAAACCTGAGTTTGAATGTCATTGACTTGATATGTGAACATAACGACTTGTTTTAACTGTAATGAGTGGATAAGGTAGCCAGCAATATCCGCTAGCAATAAATTCAGTAGCATCATTAGCGGCAGTGTAGGGATACGGTAGGGAAACAGATGAAACTTAAGATCATAACCAGCGGCATAATCTCACTCGCAATGCTTTCACTCAGTGGCTGCAGCGCGTTTTTTAACGGCAATACCACAGATAAAAAGGCGGTATCGAGTAGCTTAGTCGAATACTTATACCCAGATGAGAAGAGCCGCCAAGCCCAGCAGCCATCCTTACCTGTGCTGCGTTTGCCTATTACCGTCGGTATTGCTTTTTTACCTTCATCCCATTGGCAAGCCGATGCCATAGACAGTCGCGCCCAAGTCGCTTTGCTCAACAAGGTGAAACAATCCTTTATTAAATACGATTATATCGATCGTATTGAAATCATTCCGAGCACCTATCTTAAAAATGGTAAAGGTTTTAATACCTTGCAGCAAGTTGCCCGCCTGCATGACGTCGATGTGATGGCGCTGGTATCTTACGATCAACTGATGCAAAGCCACGAGAACAAATCCGCCATCCTTTATTGGACTATCGTGGGCATGTATTTAATCCCCGGCAATGAGAATGCAATCCAAACCTTTGTCGATACTGCGGTGTTCGATATGCGCAGCCAAAAGATGTTATTTAGGGCGCCGGGCATAAATCAGTTAACTGAAAGTTCAACCGCTGTTGGCGTGACAACAACTTTAAGGGAGAAATCCTATGAGGGTTTTGATCTTGCGGTGAACGATATGATAGTCAATTTAGACGATGAACTCGCCCGCTTTAAAACACGGGTTAAAGAAGAGCAGGTTGCCACCATAGAACATAAACAAGGTTACAGCGGCGGTGGCAGCTTATCGCTATTGATACTTTCACTACTGGGGATTTTTGCGCTGCGCCGTTTAACGATTTGCCGTGAATAAATAATTAAGCGCCAATTAAGATCGTTAAGGATGAGCAAATTGAGGTTTGCTTTGAATCAAGACGTGGGCAAAAAGTATATAAAGTTGAGCACAGGCTCTGGTTATCAACTTACTTGTAGTTAACGTTTTGATTTTATTTTTAAAGTGGTTTGCTGAGGCTGCGGTATTGCGTCGGACACCACTTACGCGGGCGTGATACATTAGGCGTTTAACAAGGAGAAAAATTAAATGGATTTAAATTCACTATTACTGTTTGCAGTTGCTTGCCTTGCTATCAATCTTATCCCTGGACCCGATGTTATCTACATTGTATCTAACACAATGAAAGGGAAAATGATCAGTGGTCTTAAAGCTGCGATGGGTTTAGGTGTAGGTTATTTCGTTCACACGCTTGCTGCTAGCTTGGGATTATCTGCCATCATTCTCAGCTCAGCGTTGGCTTTTAGTATTGTGAAGTGGTTGGGGGCCGCATATCTAGTGTATTTAGGTATTCAAGCGTTAATATCAATGTGGCGTGGCAACAATAAAATTGTGGTCGATGACAATAGCAAACCAAACGGCAACGTATTTTACCAAGGCATTGTCGTTAGTGTACTTAATCCTAAAGTCGCTTTATTTTTTCTCTCTTTTTTGCCGCAGTTTATTGATCCGTTAGCAGGTTCAACGTCAATTCAGCTGTTAACCCTTGGTCTTATTTTCAGTTTGTTAGCGACCCTGTGTAACGTCCTTTATGCGTCGGCAGGAAGTTGGGTATTTAGTCGGCCCAATTCCCAGCGTTATTCCAGAGCCTTAGAGGGAATATCAGGTGTGTTGCTTATTGGCTTGGCCAGTAAAGTCATGACCAGTGATAGATAGTGGAATATGGTTAGGCCGCTAAGAGCTGGGACATGGCTCAAATAAGTGGATCTGAGTTGATGAAAGACCCTGAAAGCAAGTGCCAGTGATGATAGAACGCAAACCGAAAGTGGATGTTGTTTGCGTTTTATCATCACTGGCCAGATTTAGGGTTACAGCTTGAGACTATTGAGCCGCGTTTCGTGCTTCAGTAAGCCAACCGTTCCATTTATCTTGGTTCTTGGCAATCCACCCATCTACGTGGTGTTGAATATCTTGCTTACTCTTTTCACCGTCGTTCATACGCGTGTTCTGCTCGTTGATATCGGCGAGCGGTAGTGTGAATACCTCAAAAAACTTTCTCGCGGCGGGATTTTGTTTAGCGAATTTTTTGTTGGCAACGATCTGGATGTCAGAAGCGACAAACCCCAGTTTTATCGGATCGGAAACCGCGCCTTCGAGTCCCTTTACCGTCATCCGATCAACGGCAGCACTCTGGGCTTTTGTTGGCTTGATTTCAGGCACGTTTATCCACACCACGTCCTCGCCTGGCTTCATTTTAAAAATGGTCCAGTTGGGCGCCCAAGTATAGAAAAATATCGGGCCACCATTTTTATAACCCGCCATAGCGGATGCCATCCCGGCTGCATAGGCTGCTTTTACCGGATTAATCGAATCTTTCAGACCGTAAACATCCATATGGTGAGTGATGATTTTTTCGCATCCCCAACCAGGAGGACATGCAGTCAAATCCGCTTTACCATCTCCATTAGTATCAAATGCTTGTTTGACTTCAGGGCGTTTAAAATCTGCAAGAGAGGTTATATTGTATTTATCGGCTTCTTTTTTAGAGATTAAATATCCGCCTAATCCACCAGCTTTAATAACATAACCAATCTTTTCAGCTTTCTCGTCGAAATTACTCGGTAGCTGATCGTTATGCATTGGAAACCAACCATTGGCCCAATAGTCAATGTCACCGAGTGTGACGGTTTTATAAAAGATGGGATTGACCAATGTCTTAGGTTTTTCGACATCATACCCAAGCGTTTCAAGACCGCGTCGAACAAGTGCTTCCTGAAAAAAACCTGTGTCCCATGTCGCCCGAGCGGGTTTAACGGTTATCCCTTCCCCTGGCTTGAGAGTATCTGCAAGCGCTGCGGATCCCGTCACTGTCATTGCAGCTAACGCTGCACCCAGTATTACTTTTTTAAGTCTCATTTTACGTCCTTATTTTTTTTGGTCGCCATTGATTGGGTGATCCTATCGAGAATGATGGCTAATAAAACAATCGCTAGACCGCCCACCGTGGCCAAACCAATATCAAGTGTATTTAAGCCCAGAACGACAGGTGCCCCGAGGCCACCCGCGCCGATCATCGCAGCGATGACCACCATGGAGAGCGACATCATGATGGTCTGATTCAGGCCCGCCATGATGGTCGGTAAAGCAAGGGGGATCTGAACTTTCAGTAAAACCTGCGAGCTTGTTGCCCCAAAGGCGAGCGCAGCCTCGACTAACTCTGGGTGTACTTGCCTAATCCCGAGACTGGTTAATCTCACCAAGGGTGGCAGGGCAAAAATGATGGTTGCCAGCACACCCGCGGTATTGCCAATAGAAAAAAGCATCACAATGGGGACCAAATACACAAAGGCTGGCGTCGTTTGCATCGCGTCCAAAATGGGTCGTAGAACGTTGTTAACACGATCACTGCGTCCAGCCCATATCCCAAATGGCACACCAACAAGGGTGCAGAACACCACGGATGAAAAGACCATGGCGAGGGTTATCATGGTTTCAGACCAGAAACCGAGCAGACCGATGAGCACCAATGATAACAGCGTAAAGATGGCCAGTTTTAAACCTGACACTCGCCAAGCAATGGCGCCAAACAGGGCAATAACAAGCAGAGGGGAGGTTGCCAGTAGACCGTCTGACACACCAGACAGAATAAAGTCGACGGACCATTTGATCAGTTGAAAAAACCATCGATAGCCTTCAACCAACCAGTTAACTACATTGGTGATCCAAACATCTAAAGGAATCACTCTTTCATCAAAACTGAACATGATATAAAACTCCTGAAGTGAGTATTCTAAGATGCTGATTGCTCAAAATAGGTCCCCTTTTCTGCACGGTTTAAGGTACGAAGAAACAGATTTTTAGAAACAACGCCGCGATATCTACTTTCTGAGTTTACAACTGGAATAGGCCAAGCATGGGAGGCGACCAAGGGTAAGATATCCTGAAGGCTATCTGTTTCTTGAACTGATTTAGCGTCTGTCAGAAAAGCATGCTCAAGTTTGCTAGCACCATTTCCTTGGTCAACAGCGTCGCGCAGGGAGTCTGAAGAGACCACACCTAAAAAGCGGTGTTCTGAGTCAAGTACATAGGCAAACTCGCGATCTTTAATGCTTAACATTTCTAGGGTGGCGCGTGGGCTACCGGCTTTAGTATGCCAAACAACGGTTGGCTGACTGTCGCGGGCAATATCCCCAGCGGAGATAACACCGGTTGGATCCACACCACGGAAAAATGCGCGTACATAATCATCCGCGGGATTTTGCAGGATTTCTTCCGGCGTCCCAACCTGAATCACACGCCCACCCTGCATAATGGCAATTCGGTCGCCAATCCGTAATGCTTCGTCTAGATCATGGGAGATAAAAATGATGGTGCATTCATGACGATCTTGCAGTTTCAGCAGTTCATCTTGCATCTCAGTCTTGATAAGCGGATCAAGCGCCGAAAATGCCTCATCCATGAGCAAGATATCAGGATCAACCGCTAAGCCTCGCGCTAATCCCACTCGCTGCTGCATACCGCCACTTAACTCATTGGGATAGGCCTTCTCCAAACCTTCGAGTCCGACTTGTTTTAAAGCATCTAGGGCTCGTTCTTCACGCTGTTTTTTATCCATGCCATCGAGTTCGAGGCCAAATGCGGCATTCTCTAACACTGTTTGATGGGGCATAAGCGCGAAGGATTGAAACACCATACTGGTTTTACTTCTGCGAAACCTGACCAGTTCATCCTTATTCATGTTGAGGATATTTTGGCCATCGACTAATACCTCTCCCGACGTGGGTTCAATGAGCCTGTTTAACATTCTTACTAAGGTTGATTTTCCTGAGCCGGATAGCCCCATAACCACAAAAATCTCACCTTTATTTACGGTAAAGCTGGCACCTTGTACGGCAACCGTCAGCCCTGTCTGTTCGTAAATTTCCTCTTTGCTTTTCCCTTGTTCAAGTAACTTCACCCCCTTGCGAGGCTCAGCACCAAAAACCTTATACAGGTTTTTTATCACTATTTTTTCCATAACATTTTCCATGACGCTCTTTTACGCCGTTCTGCTTTTTTGCACTAACGCTACATAAAAAACACATGAATAAATTCTGCTCGATTAAACATTGAATGATGAACTCACAGAGTTCATAAAAAATGCACAGCACGAGTAGTCTCTTTCTACACTAGTGTCTTACAGGCCTATCTGTCAACGAATCCACGCAATTAAGTAGAATGTAAATTATTGAAAATAAAAATATTTATTTATTTTCCTCGTGCGTTAACATTTTTTTGATGACTCAGTTGGCGGCTAAAACCTTGAAAGGCTGAACGATTCCAACAACGAAAAAAAACGTAGAAAACTGAAAGTCATCCAAGAAAAAGAAAATGCGGGTGCAAACACAAAAACAGCGACAATTGCTCAGTAATCTGTGTTAGGAAGCCATGTAAGGCATGTGGTGGACAGCGCCAACAACCGTGGAAAAATTCACTATGACACTCATTCACTATAACAATAGAGGTCGAGTGATCGAGTGATTGGGACATACTTATACGTGTCTGACTATAAATGTCATGACATGCCTGCATAGTTGGATTTATCGCTGGGATCTCGTGTGAACATTTTAAACAGGAACGACATTTATCTAGTGGTTGTCAGCACCTAAAAGCGGACTGACGCTAAACGACTCAGTACATTCGCCTTGCTTGAACCTAAACCCAAAGTGCGTTATGTCATTGTTAATATTGATTTCAACATTGACCTAAACATTGACCTCAGAAAAAACCTCAAAAAATTTTTCTATAGCCATGAACTCCACCGTTTTAGACATTACCGATTGTCTTTCTCTATGGCGAATGACTTGAGGTCTGGTGTCAGTGTGATTCTGGTCTCAGTGTGATAGTGTGGATTTAGCTGCGAACTCGACGCATAGGCATTTGGCAGCGCATCAATTGCATTAATATCTGCATTAATATCACTCCCATGTTCTATAGCGCACCGACAGCAATACTGCTTTTTGCATACCATGATTCGTAAATCGCATCCTCTGTTAAAAAATCAAGCATGTGAAGGATACAGTACTTATGTTACGCACCGTTAAACATATGGAAGACTACGTAATCAGTGCTACAGATGGCAATATTGGGCATGTCAAAGATGTCTATTTTGATGACGAAACTTGGTGCGTTCGCTATCTTGTTGTTGATACAGGCACTTGGCTTTCGAGTCGAAAAGTATTGATTTCGCCCATCTCGATAGGCCAAGCAAACAGGGCGGACAAGCAATTACCCGTCTCGATCACAAAAGAGCAAGTCGAGAACAGCCCCGACATTAACACTCAAATTCCCGTCTCTCGCCAGCAAGAAATCAGCTTACTTAAGTACTACGGCTATCCATATTATTGGGGCGGTTATGGGATGTGGGGCGACAGTGTGTACCCGAATTTGATGTTAACGGGATACGTCGACTTGGTTTCGCGGCCCAATGACGAAGATCCACAAGCGGTTAAGGCGGTTAAAGCCGAGCAGCACCAAGATGACGATACACATCTGCGTAGTTGTCAGGCGGTAATCGACTACCGCATTCATGCTAGCGACGGTGACATTGGCCACATAGAGGACTTGCTTATCGATGAAGAGACTTGGGCCATTCGATACCTAATAGTGAATACCAGTAACTGGTGGCTAGGCCATCAAGTGCTCATTCCTGCCGATTGGATTGAAGATGTGAGTTGGCCGGATGCCAAAGCGTCGGTCAATCTAACACGACAGGCAGTGAAAGACGCTCCGCCATATAACCCATTGATGCCAGTGGATCGTAAGACTGAAATGGTTATCTACCGTCATTACGGTCGTCCCGGTTATTGGCTGGATGAAGAGCAACATGAAACTGCAAAATCACACCCTAGCACCGCGTAAGAGCGAGCGGTGACAATATTAATAGGTGATCAATGGTAGCCGAATCTATGTCTACATCTACAAAATCAGCCACAGAATCATTAATAAAATCAGCCACAGAATCGAAAAGTGTCGCAATTTTTGGTGGTGGTATTGCTGGACTAACGGCAGCCCATGAATTTGCAAAACTTGGCTACCAAGTCAAGGTGTTCGAGGCGAATGCGGATGTGGGCGGTTTTTTTAGAAGTGCCAGAAGGAAAGAGGATCAGGGGATGCCTTCTGAATACTCTTGGCATGGAATGGGCCCTTGGTATAACAATTTTTTCGAACTCATCAAGGAAATCCCCTTTGATGAGCACTCCAGCCTCTATGATAATATTCTTTCACGGCCTGTGGTATTCGGCTTAGCGCCTAATTCAGGTTCGGCTCATTTTGGTGACTCTCACTCCGGCAATGTCGATGTGGAAAACCTGTTTAGTATGACGACCAAAGAAAAATGGCTTTGGTGTTGGCTAATGGGAAAAGCATGGTGTTCAAATACCCGAAGTAGCCAAAAGTACTGCAACATCAATGCGAAAGAAGCTTGGCGACCTTATTTAGCCGCTTCGACACTGAGTACCTGGAGTTCCACTTTTGGCCCTTGGGTAGGTTCCGACTGGTGTCATGTTTCTTTCCATCATGTGGCGCATTTTTTCCGTAAGCAATTAGTCACCAAGTATTCGTATCATCATCAAGCAGACAGTGAAGGCGGGCCGTGGGAACACAAGGCTCGTATGGGATGGTTGCTGCTTAACGGACCCAGCAGTGAAGTTTGGTTTGATAAATGGGTCGATGATCTGAAGAAAAAGCAGGTCGAGTTTCATTGGCAGACCCCACTTCATCGTTTGTGTTTTGAGAATAACAGCATCACAGCGGCAGAGCTCGCCAATGGCGAAACCGTTCAGGCCGATATCTATGTCCTCGCACTCAATCCCTTTTCTGCGGCAGATATCTTGGCAAGAACCCCGCTGCTTCAAAATAAACCGCAACTCAATCTTTTTAAACCCTTGGTACAACAGGGGCCGCATACCCAAGTGTCATTCAGAATTGGCTTCAAAGAAAAAATGTCTTGGCCACGAAAACGATGCGCGCTGGTTATTTCAGACTCCGCCTTTAACCTGACACTGTTTGCTCAGGAACAAGCGTGGGGAGAGTCGAGTCCTCTGGGGGACGATATTCAATCACTGTGGACTGTCACCGCGTGTGTTTCAAAAGTCCCAGGCCCAGTCCATGGCCTGTGTCTGGAACAATGCACTGAGGAACAATTTCTGGATGAAGTGTTATTTCAATTAAAACAGAGTCATGCCCTCGATGAATTGGTCAAAAAGGCTAACGGCGGTAAAAGCTGGCAAGATTTTTCCATCGTGAACATCACCGTTTGGCATGAATGGGCGTTTTCTCCAGAAGGCATAACATCGGCGCAGCCCAAGTGGGTGAATTCGACCCACACCCAACAATATCTACCACAGCAAAAGACGACCATACCCAACCTTGTACTTGCAGGCGCTCACACCCAAACGACGGCGGATGTGTGGAGCATTGAGGCGGCGGTCGAGAGTGGCAAGCTGGCGGTAAAGGTTTTTGAGCCGCAACTTAAGGTCATTCCACAGTCGAACTTTCTGGTGTTGACCATCCTTGGGAAAATTGATGATGTGCTTTATTACTGCAAACTTCCTAACGTGTTGGATGTTGGTTTGGCAGTCATTGTTATTTTGTCGGTGAGCGCCATTGCCTTTGGGATTGCCGGATAAAGACTGGCTGATATAAAACACAAATAACGCAGGGCATATGCATGACCATGAGGCTAATGCTGGCGGATAAGGTCGAAGTGAATTGCTCAACAGCGATTTCAGACGTGGATTGCGACCATGGGCATCCTCTTTTATCTGGCAGGTTTTGTCTGGGGCAAGATAAACCGCACTTTATAGGTGCAGGCTAGCTTGGTCATTAATATAGAAATTTTTTATCTAAACGTTGGAGCCAATTATGTCAAAAAACGTATCGGATCATTTAGTCGAAATGCTAGTAGAAGCGGGTGTTAAGCGAGTTTATGCCGTGACTGGCGATAGTCTTAATCCGGTCAATGATGCTGTACGAAGGGATGGCAGACTGCAATGGATCCATGTCAGGCACGAGGAAGCGGGCGCCTATGCGGCATCTATGGAAGCTGAGCTCAATGGTATCGGTTGTTGCATGGGCAGCAGTGGTCCTGGGCATGTTCATTTAGTCAATGGACTCTATGATGCCAATAGAGCTGAAAATCCGGTTATTGCGATTGCTTCAACTATTCATACTGAAAAATGGGATTGGACAATTTTCAAGAGACAAGACCCGAATCGTTATTTCAAGATTGTTCAAAATATGTGTTTCTCGCCAATACCCCTAAACAAGCTGTCAATGGTTTACAAACGGCGATTCAGCATGCCATCAGCAAGAAAGGGGTCGCTGTGCTCGGGCTTCCCGGTGATGTGGCTTCAGCAAGTTTAGAACCTGTGCATACGGCGAATAAAAATTTCTATACTCAACCCAGAATAACTCCCAGTCATGAACAGCTTCAAGAATTGGCAAGCGTCATTAATGAACATGACAAAGTGATGCTGTTTTGTGGCCATGGTTGTCGCTATGCCGTTGAAGAAGTGATGGCATTGGCCGAAAGGCTTAACGCCCCTTTGGGATATAGCTTTCGAGGCAAAATATTTTTTGAGCGTAAAGAAAATCCATATGCCGTTGGATTAAATGGGCTGTTAGGTAATAAATCTGGTTTTGAAGCCATGCATCAAGCCGATGTCCTTTTGATGCTGGGCACGGATTTTCCTTATAGTGAGTTCCTTCCCGAAAAATGCAAAATTATTCAAATCGATACTAAACCCGAAAAATTAGGGCGTAGAGCTAAAGTAGATTTTGGATACTGTGGTGATATTAAATCAACCCTTGAAGATCTCATGCCTTTAATCGATGCCAAAACGTCCACGGATTTCCTCGACAAAACCCGTTCACTGCATCAAGAAATTGAAGCTATCTATGAGAGCTATGTAAAAGAAAAGGGCTCTGAAAAAAACATTCACCCAGAATATGTCGCCCATTTGGTGGATAAACTCGCCGATGACGATGCGATATTTACCGTTGATACGGGGATGAGCGCCGTGTGGGCCGCGCGTTATTTAAAGGCGGGAGCCAATCGCTATCTGACCGGCTCCTTTAATCATGGCTCAATGGCGAATGCCATGCCTATGGCGATGGGGGCTGGTTTATCACAACCAGACCGGCAAGTGATTGCGTTTTGTGGCGATGGCGGTATTTCAATGCTGCTCGGCGACTTAATGACCATTAGCCAATATCAAATTCCTGTCAAAATCATCATCTTTAATAATCGTTCGTTAGCTATGGTGAAACTTGAAATGCGGGTAGAAGGTTATATGGAGTGGCAGACGGATATGGTTAATCCTGATTTTATAAAATTGGCAGAGGCGATGAACATTGCTGCATGGGAGGCGACGGAGTCCAAAGATGTGGAACTCGCACTGGTAAATGGATTCAAGCATAAGGGACCTGCGATAATCAATATTTTTACTGATCCCAATGCCTTGGCAATGCCACCCACCTTAAACTTCGAGCAAGTAAAAGGCTTTGCAGCATCGATGACAAAATTAATGGTCAATGGAAAATTTGCCGAAATCGTCGATACGACCAAGAACGATTTAAAATACTTACGGGAGTTATGATAAAACATCATGAAGCAAGCCATTCGATTCACCACAATTGTCCTGGTTATTTTTGTCGCCATCATCGGCATTATACTCTGGCCTTTAGCGGGTTTGATTATGCTGGTGGCTTCGCTCGTGTTGCTTGGATTGTATGATTTATTTCAAACAAAACACTCGATACTGAGAAACTTTCCTGTCATCGGTCATATGCGTTATCTATTAGAAATGATAGGCCCAGAGCTGCATCAATATTTCGTTGAGTCCGATACTGATGGCAAACCCATTAACAAGAATCATCGCAATTACATCTACGAGCGAGCCAAAGAGCAAAATCAAACACGCCCCTTTGGCACTCAGCTCGATGTATATGATGATAATTATAAATGGATGCAGCACAGCATCTATCCGGCGAAGAAAATGGACACTCCGCCACGGGTTGTGATTGGTGGCAAAGATTGCCAACAACCTTACAGTGCCAGCCTGTTTAATATCTCAGCCATGAGTTTTGGGGCTTTGAGCAAAAATGCAATCCAAGCCTTAAATTTGGGCGCTAAAGCAGGTGATTTTTTTCATGATACCGGCGAGGGCGGAATATCCGAATACCATTTACAAGGTGGCGATTTAGTGTGGGAAATCGGCACAGGGTATTTTGGTTGTCGCACCGAAAATGGCTGTTTCGATGCGGAAAAATTTAAACAAAAGGCCAATTGGGAGCAGGTGAAGATGATTGAAATCAAACTCTCACAAGGTGCAAAACCCGGGCATGGAGGGGTACTTCCCGCAGCTAAAAATAATCAGGAAATTGCTGAAATAAGAGGTGTTCAACCCCATACCGATGTGCTTTCACCTCCCGGCCATTCCGCTTTTAGCGATGCAGAAGGGTTATTGCAGTTTGTTGAGCAATTGAGAGTGTTATCCAACGGAAAACCTGTCGGCTTCAAACTTGCCATAGGCAGTAAGCAAGAGTTTATTGAAATATGTGAAAAAATGCTCGAAACAGGTATCAAACCCGATTTCATCACTGTGGATGGTGCGGAAGGGGGAACGGGCGCAGCCCCCATCGATTTCTCAAACTATGTCGGTATGCCTTGGGAAGATGCACTGATTTTCGCCGTGGATACGCTCAATACCTACAAGCTTAAAAAAGACATAAAAGTGATTACGGCGACTAAGATATTTACCGCTTTTGATCTGTTTAAAGCCCTTTGTATTGGTGCTGATGTGTGTAATTCCGCTCGGGGTATGATGCTGGCTTTAGGTTGTGTTCAGTCCCTGAAATGCAACACCAATGAATGCCCGACAGGCGTCGCCACAAATAATCCCACATTAGTGCGAGGCTTAGTGGTTGCTGAAAAGTGGAAAAGAGTCAGCAATTATCACCAACATATGTTGGACGATTTCTTGGCATTATTGGCGGCTTCGGGCTGTCATTCACTTGATGAAATGAATCGAAATTTAATTTATAGGAAAGTGGATAAGCAATGGCATTCCTATGCTGAAGTGGTAAAAACTCAGCGGATTTTATGACTTTAGCACTGACTCTTACGCTTACAACTTCACAAAATACGGTAGCGCGATCAGGGCGATGCCGATGCAGACGAGTAAGATTAAGTTGCTGACAAAATAAGGGTAGATCATCAGGGTTATCCCAACGACGAGGGGGATGGGTGCACCTTGGCGTTTGCCATAAGTGAAGAAACCTATGCCGAAGACACCAAATAGCATGCTCCAAATCAGTACCGCGGGATTATCTAGCACGCCTTGCTCCTTCTTATCTTCTGTATCGACTTAAGTTTGCCGTAATAGCCCATTCATTAGCTCGTAGTAAACACTCATAATATTAGTTCGTTGGCTTAGCTTGTAATATTAGCTCTTAATATGAGCTCTTAAGCACTGTGAGTGTAATCTTAAAGCAGACCTTCGGCGATTAAGCTTTCTTCATATTGCGACTTCACACTGTGACTTGAACTGCTACTTATATTGACAATTGATACAGTGACTTCGGATTTTGACCTTATAGCAGCGTTAAACACGTTTTTATATTTGCAGCTCGTTTGAGTTCCTATTGGGATTTTACACTTGGTAAAGCTCTAGGGGTAAACCGTCTGGATCGCTGAAAAAGGTGAATTGTTTACCTGTGTACTCATCAATACGAATGGCTTCCACTTCAATATTATGTGACTGCAAGTGTGCAACGGTTGCATCAATGGATTGTACCCGAAAGGCTAAATGCCTAAGCCCGCAAGCTTCGGGATAGCTCGGTCTTTGTGGCGGCTTGGTAAAAGAGAACAGCTCGATTTGACTTAAATCCGGCAGTTGTAGATCGAGTTTAAAGGAGCTGCGCTGCGCTCGATAATGTTCCGCCAGCGGCTTGAGCCCTAAAATTGTCACGTAGAAATGTTTGGATTTTTCATAGTCGCTGCAAATAATCGCCGCGTGGTGTATGCCGAGTAACATAGGTTTCCTAATATCGCGTTTAAGGTATTGTCTTAGCAGTGCATCTAAGTATTTATTCTTTTGTGCAGAGTAACTGTTCTTATTAGATTAAGACCCATCATCCTAAGATGGCGGGTCTTATTTCGCAATGTGTGATCTCGTAAAAGCAGATCACAGCATTTATCGAGCCTATTCGATCTTACTTATTTGGCCGCTTGCTCATTCAGTTGCTTACTCGCGGACCCACTTTTCCGCTCATCTGCTACAACGGTGAGCGATAGAATCGCCGACGACAGCGGGGCTAGGGTGAGCGCTATCTTGCCTTCGCCTTGTTCAAGCCGCAGCTGGCTTGTTTGATGATCTTCGAGTAAATCCTTAAGCGGATAAACGCCGTCCTTTAATTGCCACTGACGTATGAGCTCTTTGGGGAGCTTGAGCTGTAAGGCTTTTGATTCGGTCTGACTGAAGTTACTGACCACAATCAACTTTTGAGTCTGCTTTGAGGTCGGAGATATCGCCTCGAAGCGGGCAAAGGCGAAGGTGCTGTCGTCATAGCCTGTTTCGTTTGCAGTGCTCTTTTGAGTACTCATACTTTGAGCGCTGTTATTTTCAATGATATGACTTTGAGTCGCATTCTTCTTGCTGCGATTCGCGGCATCGAGTGAATAATATTGGCCTAACAGTGCAGGCGCAGTTTGGCCTGTGCTTAGATTCAATAGCTTTTGATAGTAAGCCCGCAGCGATGTTTCCTGCGCCGTTGATTGTCCACCATCAAACTTGCCATTGTTCATCCAGCGCTGATGGGCGGGGACACCAACATAGTCAAAAATACTGGTGCGTGATGCGTGACCAAAGCCAGGATTGTCGATGGCGGCTTCTCCCACTTCTTGGCCAAAATACACTAACGTTGGTGAAGTGCCTATCGTTGCCGACACTACCATAGCGGGCAGGGCATAGTTTGGATTTACGGCTTGGGTCTCTAGGGAGCTATTCGTTGGTTTATTTGTTTGTAGCGATGCTAAAAATGATGCATTACCAATACGTTGCTCGTCGTGGTTCTCTAAAAAGTGCAGCATGTGGGATTCAATATCGTGCACTTTTGCCTGATCCGCCGCGATATTAGCTGTGCTGGTTTTACCCGCCATCACGGCTTTTAGGGTGTCGTAAAGATCGACCTTATCGTACAGATAATCCATTTTTCCAAGCTGGATATAATCTCGGTACAACTTAGGGTTATAGACCTCGGCCAAGATAAAGGCATCGGGATTAGTGTGTTTTATCTGGCTGTTGAGGTAACTCCAAAACTCCACTGGCACCATTTCGGCCATATCGTATCGAAACCCATCGACTCCTTTTGCAAGCCAATATTGGGCAATCTGATTGAATTTAATCCAAGAGCTTGGGATTTCGGCTAAATGTTGTTCCCAGAAAGCGTAATGCTGCGCCTCAGTAAAAGTGGCGAATTGGGCTGGCAGGCGAGGGAAGTCATAGGTGCCATCGGGGCGTACGCCGTAATTGATTTTAACTGTCTCGTACCAATCATTAGCATCGGGCTTGGCTAAGCGTGAGCCATTTCCAGTCCACTTTGCGGGAAATTCGTCGAATTTACCGTCACTTAAGGGGTGAATTTCTCCGCCCAGCGGTTTAAGCTCTGCGGGTAAGCTTGGCACCTCAAAGGCATGCGCTTGTCCTTTCGTTCCCTTCACACTGTTATCAACGACGTAATAGAAGTTGTTGTTTTTGGCGTACTCCAGACTGGTATCATCATCTTCGCCAAAATCGCGCACGCCTTGGGGTTTACTGACCGATTGATAATGGCGCGCCACATGGTTTGGTACGATATCGATAATCACCTTTAAGCCGTGTTGATGGCTACGGGTAATCAGCGCTTCGAACTCGGCTAAACGGTTGGCGGGGTTGACCGCCAGATCGGGGTTGACGTTGTAGTAATCTTTGACTGCATAGGGTGAACCTGCGCGTCCCTTGACCACATCGGGATCATCTGCAATTACGCCAATCGCACTGTAATCACCAATCAAGGCATGGTGCGGAACGCCCGTGTACCACACATGGGTGACGCCTAGGTCCTTGATGCTATTGAGTGCAACATCGTCGATATCATTAAATTTGCCGACACCGTTGTCGGCAATCGTGCCCCAAGGTTTATTCGTTGGGTTTTTATTGCCATAAAGGCGAGTAAAAATCTGATATACCACAGGTTTTAGCGTCATAACCTCACTCTCAGACTTTGGCTGTAACTCATTATCAAGCGCCTGCGCAGATGCATTTGCATTGGCCGATAAGCAAAAAAGCGAGGCAGTTAATAAAGCTGCACTAGATAAAGAGGCATTAAACAAAGACTGTAGACATAAACCGAGTGATGATTGCCGAAAGTGCCGGTGCTGCGGGGCTTTGGTCAGTAAAGCTACGATGGGAAATTTAGCCGCTTGTTGGCTCTGAGTCACTCTGGAATCGATAGGCGATAAAAAGCTCAAGGCTGAGTTCCTTTTTGAGTTGAGTTTTTGGCTAGGTTATTAGCTGTGTCGTTAGTATGAGCGCGCGTTAAAGCGTTAGCTTTGCTCCTTGATCGCATTGAATCTTGGCTGCTCGGCAAGCCAGCATTCAGCGGCGACTTAGTCTTAGACTTAGAATTAGGCTTAAGCTCGAGGATAGTGACCCCTGCATGGGGCAATGTTATCGCTTGATTGAGTGAAACTGTTTTGCCACTGATGATATCTGTAGCGGCGCCGCTATCGCCAAGTACACTGGCAAAGCGCTTTATATCTAGCGTGACTGCCTTGTCATTCTTATTGTAAATCACCATGACTTTATCGGCCGAGGGCTGAGTGCAGGCATTGTGTTGGGTTAGAGAATTGTTTTGTATTCGTGACTTGAGCGCTTCGGCTTTTTGTTCAGCAGATAATGGCGCATTTAATACGCAGCGAAATTGCACATAGACGCCATCTTGCGGCACAAAGTGCAGTAAATCGCCCGATTGTAGCGCAGGAGATTGTTTACGGTAATTCAGTAGGGTACGGACAAATTGCTGTGCTTGTCGCTGGGGTTCACTCAGCCCTTGGCCGGTAAAGGCGTTAGTGGCACTGTTGGCAAAACCGCCGGGGAAATCACTGCGCACAACGCCATCGTGACGGCCTTCTGTCGGGCTGCTCATTAACACTTCTGTACCGTAGAACAGCTGCGGAATGCGTTTGGCGGTCAGTACATAGGTGAGTGCCATCTTATATAAGTCTATATTTTCTTTCACTAAACTGAAGATACGATTGGTGTCGTGATTGCCTTCAAATAGCACTAGTTGACTGGGATCGGCATACACAACATCGTTGGCTAACATCTCGTAAAGCTTGATAAAACCTGTGTCCCAAGTTTCTGGCTCATTAAGGCTGGCAATTAATTTTTCATATAGCGGGAAGTCCATCAAACTGGGTAAATCTGAGGTATAGCCATCGGCATTGATTTTGCCCTTTTGCCAATAGGACACTGTGATGGGGTTTGCGGTCCATTCTTCGCCCACAATATTAAAATTCGGGTACTCAGTCATTACGGCCTTAGACCATTTAGCGAGAAACCCTTTGTCGGCGTAGGAATAAGTATCTTCGCGGATCCCTGAAAGTCCTGCGTACTCGACCCACCAAATACTGTTTTGGATAAGATAGGTTGCCAGTTTGGGATTGCTTTGATTCAGATCCGGCATAGTGTCGGTAAACCAGCCGTCGACAAAATCAATATGATCTTGTGCTGCCGCGTAGGGATCTTGCACTGTGGTGCGCCTATGGCTGGTGAAACGGGGGCTGGTAACGCTGGATTTGATGGTGCTGGATTTAGTATCGGCAGACTGAGTTAAGTCAGGCTTGGATTCGTGATTGTTTAGCGGCGTTTTTGTGGCGTCATTGAGCCAGTCTTGGCTAGGTAAATCGTTGAGCCACCAATGATTAGAGCCGATATGATTCACGACAACATCTTTAATCACCCCAAGGCCAAGCTTGTTTGCCTTAGCGACTAAGGCTTTATAATCCTCATTGCTGCCAAAGCGGGGATCGACGCGGTATAAATTGGTAATTGAGTAACCGTGGTATGAATAGTGGGCTTGATTATTCTCAAGCAGTGGATTGATCCATAACTGAGTCACCCCGAGCTTTGCCAGATATGCTAAGTGCTGGCTGATCCCTGCGATATCACCGCCATGGCGAGCATCGGGATAATAGGGGTTGCTGGGATGGCTAGGAGAGTTAGCCGCGACAGGCTCTAGCATATCGGCCTGATTGTCATTACTGGTGTCGCCATTGGCGAATCTGTCCGGGGTGATAAGGTAAATCACATCCTTATTGCTAAATCCTTGGCGTTCACGGCTGCCCTCAGCACGCGCTTGCAACGTATAGGGCAGGCGATAAAGAGGCGTGTTGGTTTTTGAAGCGCTGGTTTTTGAAGCCAAGTCAGTGTTGGAAATTATTAGCTCAAAGGTTTGCGGCGCAGCTTGGCTCAGATCTAAATTGATAAACAGATAGTGAGGGTTATCAATGTGTTCAAGGCTTTTTAGCGTGATGCCGTGCCCTTGGATATCAACCTTAAGCTGCTGCGGTAAGCTAGGGAAATCGCGGCTATACAGCATTAACTGTAACTCAGGATTTTGCATTCCCGCCCACCAAAACTCAGGTTCAAGTGTCAGGTCTTGAGGCTGGCTTGATGTGCCTTGAAGTGGTAAAGAGAGACTGCCTGAACTTGCCTGCGCTGTGTTGGCAGAGGCGCCTAGGCTAAGCATAATCACTAAGGAAGTGGTGAGAGTCCGCAGGTTTAATATCATATTCTTTCCTTGTTGATTCAAATTTAAACTGCAAATTCAATTTATAAATCGATGAGTTAGTACACTCTTAACGTCAGTTGTAACTCTTAAGCCGCATTTATGCTTTATGTGTCGATAAGTGCGCTAAATACTGGTCATGGGTTGGTAGCTTAGTGACGGTATTATCAATAATGGTACGCATGTTGAGCAGAAATTCACTTAGTGCTTGCGGTTGAATGGTTGCCGCTAATGGATTGAAATCCCGAGGCCTAATGCCTTGCCCCAACATGACTTGAATCCATGCGGCTTCGGTAAAGAGTTCATCTTGATGTCTAAACACTGTGCCTGTGGCACGAAATAGGGCGATTTTTTGCTGCAAACTCTCTGGCAGAACCATGGTTCGGCATTGATGCCAAAACCCATTTTCCTGAGCATCTTCCCTTTGGTTTAAATGATAGTGCAAGATAATAAAATCGCGGATTTGTTCAAATTCAAGTTGGGACTGACGATTAAATTCATCGACATTCGCTTGTGCAATTCCTTGATGTGGAAAGAGTTTACTTAAGCGAATAATCGCTGATTGGACTAAATGCAAGCTGGTGGATTCTAAAGGCTCTAAGAATCCACTCGAAAGGCCGATGGCGACACAATTTTTATGCCACTGCTTGATTCGTCGTCCGGTCGTGAAATTGATTTTCTTAGGTTCAGCCAACGGCTTACCATCTAAATTATTGAGTAAAATCTGTTTGGCGGCGTTATCACTGATATAGCGACTGCAATAGACTAACCCATTGCCTGTGCGGTGCTGCAGCGGGATCCGCCATTGCCAACCCGCATCATGGGCGATAGAACGCGTATAAGGCGTTATTGCTGGCGTTTTTTCGCAGGGTACGGCATAGGCGCTGTCGCAGGGGAGCCAGTGTTGGTAGCTATCGAAGCCAACCTTGAGCGCTTTTTCTATCAGTAGCGCGGCAAAGCCCGAGCAATCTATAAAGAAATCGGCTTTTACAGTTTGTCCTGTTCCTAAGATTACACTTTCAATATCGCCGTTTGGCGTGAGTTCAACCGCCGTAATTTTGCCTTCGATACGCTTTACTCCCAGTTGCTCACTGAAACGCCGTAAAAATTGGGCATAGAGCGCTGCATCGAAATGATAAGCATGAGTTAAGCCGGCAAGGGGAGAGTTTGGGATCTGCTGGAGTACTTGAAATTTATTGTGTTTTGCCGCTTGGTAATTAACCGAATAATCCCAAAATGAATTGACCTCTTTTGGGGAGGTGCTGAGCCAGTAATGATGAAATTGAGTAAAACCTATATCTTTACCTATATTGCCAAAAGCATGCATATAGGCTTCATCCGGTTTGCCCCAATTTTCGAATTGAATACCCAATTTAAACGTTGCTTGGGTGGCATTGATAAAATCGGCTTCGGAAATCCCAAGGACGTTATTGAATATTTGCAGTGGTGGAATGGTGGCTTCACCTACGCCCACTGTGCCTATATCTTCAGATTCAATCAGGGTGATATTCAGTGTTGATTTAAACAATCTTGCCAACATGGCCGCCGTCATCCAACCTGAAGAACCGCCACCGACAATGACGATATCTTTGATTTTATTCATGATATATGCCTTTTATTTTATAATTAGTGGTGATCAGTTAACGCAGATGAATAGCCTAGTGGCTTGAAATGATAAAGTAAAAAAGCCTCTGTAACAGGTTACAGAGGCTTTAAGCCGTGCAGGATTAGAACTTATAGTTCGCGCCTAACATAAAGTTACGGCCATAGTTTTGGTAATCACGGACTAAACGTTGATCATCGCTAGTGTAAGAGGTGAAAGGCTCGTTGGTTAAGTTGTTCACTTGGAACTGAACAGATAAACCATACAGGGACTCAATACCACTTTCGCTAAAGTCATAACCGATTTGTGCATCAACCACAGTTTCCGCTTTGATGTTCACGTTTTCGCGTTGCAGACTGATCTTTGTGACTTCACCTAGGAAGTCGCTGCGGTAGCGTGAGCTAATGCGTGCTTCAAAGCCTGAGTTTTCATAGTAGATCGTCGCGTTTAAGGTTTTTTCTGACAGACCTGGCAAGGTTGTTGGATTACTGGTCGGGGTTTCCTTTACTTCACTGTCGTTATACGAGCCACTAATAACAGTACCAAAGCCACTTAACACATCGGCAAACATACCAAAGTCGACAGATACAGAGGCTTCAACACCTTGAACATAACCACCTTCACCGTTTTGTGGTTGGGTGACATCGCCAATCGGGTTATCAGTAGGTCCTTGTGGGAATAGGGTGCTGAAATCAAAGTCTGTATGTTGATCGTAAACGAAGTTTTCAAGATCTTTGTAGAATACTGCTACCGAGAAATAACCTTGGTCGCTGAAATAGTTTTCATAGCTTAAGTCATATTGACGGGCTAACCATGGACGTAACTCAGGATTACCTGCGTTACCACTCCAGTTAACGTTGCCACCACTTGGGTTAGCTGAATAAGTGTAGTTTAGGTTGGCATTCATTTTGTCCATGCGTGAACGGGTTAACGTGCGCGCTGCGGCTAAACGAACCACTTGGCTATCGGCGACCTCGAAACTTAAGTTAACGCTTGGCAGCCATTCAACATAGGAATCACCCGCAGTGCGTGGTGTTAACACCACTAAGCCATTTTCAACCGTTGCCACTGTACCGTCAGAGGACTGATCGGTATGAACCGCTTGTAAGCCTGCGTTGCCAGTCAAAGGAATACCAAACACTTCTGATTCAAGGTTGGCCATCACATAGCCCGTTGTCACTTTTTCCTGTACAGCCCAAGAGTTAGTAGCGCGGGAAAGATCCACATCAGCGACGTCAGTTTCTGTATAGTTACCGTCATTGTAGAAAGCCAACGAGTCGTAACTTAATACATTGCCCATGCCAAAGAAGTCGAGTGACGTTGGTGCAAGTAAGTATTGATCTGGTACTGCCATAGTGTAATTGGCAGAACCGTCATAACCTTTGAGTGTCAGGTAATAACCTTTATCTAATTTGGTTTTATCGCGATTAGTACGATTCACACCAAACTCAACGCTACGAACGGCACCGCCATCGAGCACATATTCAGCGCTTAAACGGAAGGATTTTAGCTCATCCTCAATTTCAGGTTTGTTGATAAAGCCGTCTTGAGTGTTAGCGCCTAGCGGGCTACCCCAACCGAGTGGATCGCCAAGTTTGATCAGGTTTTTATCAGAATAATCGAGGTTATGGTCAAATACATAACCGCCTTTACCGTTATAAGCAAAGCCTAAATCGTCAACCGCACCCACACCTGTACCGCGGCCAGTTCCTGAGTAACTTTCCATACCTATGTCGGTACGGTTAGCTCTAGACATGGAGATATCGGCTTCAACATTCCAGTTATCATTGATGTTGAATTTGTTATTCCAGCCAATAGACAGAGAATCCGCATCACGTTTGTTCACGTCGTTACGGATAACGACTTCAGCACCATTAATGGTACCAGCTGTCATTAATCCATCACTCACTGTAGGAGAAACTAGTCCACCATTAGTACCCCATGCACCAGGGATTTCAATGCCTCGTAGGCGTTGATCATCGGTAAATTTAGAGTAGTAAATGTCTAAGGTTGAGTGGAAAGTGGTATTTGGTGCATATTCAAATACGGCGAGCACACCATCACGTTCTAATTCACTTGAGCGAACGAAGGGCTTGGCTCCACCTAAACCTTTAAATCCAGCTGCTTCGCCAAGTACACCATTATAATCGGCATTGGCGTTATAAAACTCTTGGCCATTATCAATGTGCTTATATAAATCTGGGTAACCCCAAGCTTGCCAACGTTCTTCTTGGTTAGGTGACATCATGCGAGCATAACCAATGGCGACACCAATAGTGTCATCGGCGAATTGGTCAATATAAGAGATACTGCCACGGTAGCCTGTGTCACTTGAGCCGCTGTTTAATGAACCTAAATCGTTCATTTCGCCGCGTAACGAAACGGCAATCGTTTGTTCACCGTGGGCTAAAGGACTGATTGTTTGCATATCAACCGTACCGCCGATGGCTTGCGCCATAACAGAGGCATCGGGTGTCTTATAAACCACGACGCGATTTAATAACTCAGATGGATATTGGTCGAATTCCACACTGCGGTTATCGTTCACAGAGGCCTGTTCGCGACCATTTAATGTGGCGGTAGTGAAGTCAGGGCCCATACCGCGGATAGAAATTACGTTGGCACGACCATCGAGTCGTTGTGCCGATACGCCAGGTAATCGTGCTAGAGATTCTGCAATACTGACATCAGGTAATTTACCTATGTCTTCCGCTGAAATGGCTTCAACGATAGAAGAAGATGACATCTTAAGTGATTGGGATTCTTGCAAGCTACGACGAATACCAGTGACTTGAATCACTTCAATATTTTCATCTTTAGCTGTCTTATCTGTCGCCACTTCATCTGCCGCATAGGAGTGCATACTCGCACCTGCGGCAATGAGCGCTAAGGTTAGCAAACTGGGTTTAAATCGCATCATATCTCTCTTCCCCTTGGAGTCGCTTTATCGCTTTGTAGAGCGTTTTATCGTTATCACCGCGTTATGTTTGCGGCCTTTTTTTTGGTATCTGGGCGCTTAATTGACTGCATAAGTGCTGCGTTTATGACCAAATTGTTATGCAACGGTGAAGATACTACTCCCGAGCTTCTTAGCGGAACAACAGAGTGCATACGTATTCAATGCCTTGTTGAGTTAATAATAGCCGTTAATTGCGGGAAATCTCATGGCGTAAAATGATTTTATTTTGCAATTAAGTGACTGTTAATAAGCGGTAAAGTGAGTTAAAGCTCAATGTGATTTCTGGCGCGGTCTTCTGCATACGTATGCAGGTGTATTGAACCTTATTTCCCTCTTCACGTATGCTCGGTGACACAAAATAAGCCGCGATACCTTTACTCTGCAGTAACAAAACGATAACTGTTTGCGTGAGTGTGTTAGGGAAAAATCGCTGTAGAATAACGATAAAGGGGCAACAATGAGTGAGTTAACTTGGTGGCGTGGCGCGGTGATTTATCAAATTTATCCGCGTAGCCTTTTAGATACTAATGGTGATGGCGTTGGTGATTTGCGTGGCATTATCGCTAAGCTGAACTACATTGCGAGCCTCAACGTCGATGCCATCTGGATTTCACCATTCTTCAAATCGCCCATGGCAGATTTTGGCTACGACATCAGTGATTACCGCGAAGTTGACCCTCTTTTTGGCACTATGCATGATTTCGATGAATTGATTGAAAAAGCCCACGGCTTAGGCATTAAGGTCATTATCGATCAAGTATTAAGTCATACCTCTGATCAGCATGCGTGGTTTGTTGAAAGCCGCGAGAGCCGTACGAATCCCAAAGCGGATTGGTACGTGTGGGCCGATCCTAAGGAAGACGGCACAGCGCCTAACAACTGGCTCGCGATTTTTGGTGGTTGCGCTTGGGAATGGGAGCCGCGCAGACAACAATACTATTTACATAACTTCCTGCGTAGCCAGCCCGATATCAATTTCCATAACCCTGACGTGCGTCAAGCTGTGCTGGATAATGTTGAATTCTGGCTTAAAAAAGGCGTTGATGGATTCCGCTTAGATGCGATTACCTTCTGTTATCACGATGAACAGCTCAGGGACAATCCGGCAAAACCTAAGGATAAACGTCAGGGCCGAGGTTTCAGTGAAGATAACCCTTACGCCTATCAATATCATTACTACAATAATGACCGTCCGCAAACCATCGCGTTTATTGAAGATTTACGAAAGCTTATTAATCGTTATCCTGGTGCGGTGACCTTAGGTGAAGTGTCTGCCGAAGACTCTTTAGCTGTGATGGCGGCGTACACTAAGGGTGAAGATCGCCTGCACATGGCCTACAGTTTTGAGCTACTGACCGACGATTACAGCGCCGCTTATATTCGCCAAACCGTAGAGGCATTAGAAGCGAGCATAGGTGATGGCTGGCCTTGTTGGGCTATCGGTAATCATGATGTGCAGCGTGTGGCGAGCCGTTGGGGGCAGGGCAAACAGAATTCAGACATGGTCAAAATGCTCAATGCCATGCTAAGTTCACTGCGTGGTAGTGTGTGTAGTTATCAAGGTGAAGAACTCGGTTTAACCGAAGCGCCGATTGAATACCATGAGTTGCAAGATCCCTTTGGCAAAACCTTCTGGCCTATGTTCAAAGGTCGTGATGGTTGCCGTACGCCAATGCCGTGGCAGCAAGGCGCCGATTTTAGCGGTTTTAGTGAGGTTTCGCCTTGGTTGCCTATCGCCCCTGCGCATCAAGCGTTAGCGGTGGATGTACAAGAATCAGATGCAGATTCCATGCTTAACGGTTATCGACGTTTTCTTGCTTGGCGTAAATTACATCCAGTGTTGGTTGAAGGCGATATCCAATTTGTGGATACCAACGAGCCCATCTTGGCCTTCATCCGCACCTTAGGAGAGCTCAAAATATTCGTCGGATTCAACTTAGGCGATAACAATGTTGAGTTGGATTTATCACAGTTTAAATTTAGTGAAATATTGACGGGACATGGCCTTAAAACCGCACAAATAGAAAACAATCAGCTGAAGTTTTCGGCATTTGCCAGCTTTTATGCAGTTTTAAACTGAAAATGATTCATTTTTATTCGGCTGAGGTGTTATATACCCAAACAACTTGAAGATGCAGGATTCAGCGGGAATGTAACGCACTTTAGGCAAGGCGGTTATTTGCAGACCTAGTGGACTAAGTTAAAAATAACCAACACGGCATAAAGTGCGTTAAAACCCGCCGGGACGGAGCGCCTAGGGCACTCCACTTCGGTGTTGCATCAATTCAAAAGGTGGCCGACATTCTGTCATTGATGCGCCTTGAATTGAAGCACCCTAGGCGCTCTGAAACTCGTATCTTCAGGTAGCTTGGGTATATACCCAAGCCCACTATTCGACGTAAAGCCGCCCACGGGCACACTGGGGAATGTAACCTTACTGAGTTCCTGATAATAAAAACATACAGAGAGAATAACTATGGCGTCATCAATTAATACCGATAGCTACACGAGCAGCACTGGCGAAAATGGGTCGGGCAGTTATCGTTTTGCCTTGATCTCATTAACTTCACTGTTTTTTATGTGGGGTTTTATCACTTGCTTGAACGATATTCTGATCCCGCATCTTAAAGCGGTGTTTTCACTGAATTACACTCAAGCCATGTTGATCCAGTTTTGTTTCTTCGGTGCTTACTTCTTAGTGTCGATCCCCGCCGGTAACTTAGTGAAAAAACTGGGTTATCAAAAGGGGATTGTTACTGGTCTTGTGATTGCGAGTATTGGCTGTGCGCTGTTTTATCCAGCGGCCACGCTAGCGACCTATAATCTGTTTCTTGGCGCGTTATTCGTTTTAGCATCGGGTATCACTATCCTACAGGTGGCAGCTAACCCCTATGTTAACGCCTTAGGCAGTAGCGAAACTGCCTCGAGCCGTTTAAATTTAACGCAAGCTTTCAATGCATTAGGTACAACAGTCGCACCATTCTTTGGTGCAATGTTAATTCTTTCTGTCGCCAGTTCGGTATCAAGCGATTTAGCCCACGCAAGCGCCGAAGCCGAAGTGGTTAAACTGCCATACCTGTTACTTTCTGGCGCCTTGGCTATCTTAGCGCTGATTTTTGCGAAGTTAGATTTACCAGTGATCCGTGAGCATGATGAAAGTGTTCAAGGTGAAGTACAAACCCATCTAGGTAAAACCAGTGCCTTGCAAAGCAAGCACTTAGTGCTCGGCGCTGTGGGTATTTTTGTGTATGTCGGTGCCGAAGTGTCTATCGGTAGCTTCTTGGTCAGTTTCTTAGGTGAAAGCCATATTGCCGGTATGCCAGAAGCTGAAGCCGCCCATTACATCGCCTATTACTGGGGCGGCGCTATGGTGGGACGTTTCATTGGCTCTGTGGTAATGCAAAAAGTGCCGGCTGGCTCAGTGCTTGCGTTTAATGCCTTTATGGCGGCGCTACTTGTGGTTGTGGCGATGACAACCAGTGGCAGCATTGCCATGTGGGCAATTCTTGGGGTGGGGTTATTTAACTCGATTATGTTCCCAACGATCTTCAGCTTAGCGCTGCGTGATTTAGGTCCACACACTTCACAGGGCAGTGGCATTCTATGTCTGGCAATTGTGGGTGGTGCGATTCTACCTTTATTCCAAGGCATGTTAGCGGATAACCTCGGCGTGCAACTCGCCTTTATTCTGCCTGTTATTTGTTATGGCTTTATCTTGTTCTATGGCTCTAAAGGCTCAAAAATGTAACGGGTTAACTGGCTGACACTTAAAAGCGATCCCTTTGGATCGCTTTTTTTATGGCTTTAACCTTAACTCAGCGCCAGCGTGCTTGCGTATTAGGGCCTGACCTCCTATGATCCTCCGGTTTTATCATTCATGGTGACCTTTTAAATGTTGAATTCTCCGCTTTCTGCCAGCTCGAACGAATTAGTGATCAGTATCTTAACTATGGTGCTGAGCCAAGGAAAACCCTTAGATCGGGCCTATTCTCAGCATTTTTCTGGGTTGCAATTGGTACCCGCCGAACAGGCGCGTATCGCATTCACGACGGGTGATATCCTACGTCGCTTAAATTTATATTGTTATCTGGCGGAAATCAGTCCAGATGAGATGGAGCGCTTTGGCTCTAAATTGCTTAATGCGTGGCATTTATTCCACGGGCTTGAACTGCCTAAAATGCAATATTCGCTGCAAGTCGATGAGGCGCGTTTAGCCGAGCGCACCGAGCAGGCGAAAACTAAGCCAGTACTGTGGGACGGTTGCCCTGAGTGGCTCGATGCGATGGGCCGTGAGCAATTAGGCGAGTCTTGGGAAAAAGAGCGCGCCGCGTTAAGCACAGCGCCGAAGCGTTTTTTACGCGCAAATGGCCTTAAAGTGACGCGTGATGAATTGGCCGCTAAGCTTGCCGCTGAGTTTGTGAGCACGCTGAGCGTTGATGGGGTCGATTCTGCCCTTGAAGTGACCTCCGATTCTGCCTTGTTCCGTACCCAAAGCTTTAAAGATGGCTTATTCGAGCAGCAAGATGCGGGCTCTCAGCGCGTGGCGGCGGCGCTTGATGCCAAGCCAGGCATGAAAGTTATTGATGCTTGCGCAGGCGCGGGGGGCAAAACCTTACACATAGCCGCGCAAATGCAGGGCAAAGGGCGCTTGTTGGCCATGGATGTGGAGCAATGGAAACTCGACAAACTCAAAGAGCGTGCCCGTCGCAATGGCGCGCACAATGTCGAAACCCGCGTTATCGCCAGCAGTAAAACCATTAAACGCTTAAAACTGAGTGCCGATCGGGTATTACTCGATGTGCCATGCTCAGGTTTGGGCGTATTAAAGCGTAATCCAGATGCAAAATGGCGCGATACTGTTGAGCGTTTACCTGTGTTAATGGAGCTTCAAAAGCACATTTTAACCAGCTACAGCCGCATGGTGAAGGTTGGTGGCATAGTGGTTTATGCGACCTGTTCAATCTTCCCCTGCGAGAACCGCGGTCAAGTCGATGCGTTTTTAGCCGAGAATCCTAATTTCCGCCTGATTGAGGATGAAAGTATCAGCCCTGCCGATAGCGGATTTGATGGTTTTTACCTTGCAAAACTTGAACGTATTCAAGAATAAAGCCCTGCAGTTAAGACTAAAGTAAGCCCTTTATTGAATTGATACAGGGTTTACTTAGTTAACATTAGTGCCTAGAATTTCCTATAAGTTATAAATATTTTAACATTGTGAATGTGTATTTATATTGCAACTTTTTTCTAAGGGAATTATGGCGTCCGGCGTTAATCTTCCAGATCTGCTCGACCATGCTGACGTTAAACTCGCCCACAATGTCAGCATAGCGTGCTATAGCAGTATTCTCTCTATGCTGCTTAATGGCGCACCGCTACATGAAATCTTGCACGCCTTAGTGCTAAAAATCGAAGCGCAAAAGATAGGCACTCGAGGGTCTGTATTACTGCTCAGCGGTGACGGCAAACGTTTGTTGTTAGGTGCTGCGCCCCATTTACCCGACAGTTACAACCAAGCGATTAATGGGGTCGAGATTGGCCCCAATGTTGGTTCCTGCGGCACCGCGGCTTACTTCGCAAAGCGGGTTATCGTTGAAGACATAGCTACTCATCCTTACTGGGAAAATTATAAAGAACTGCCATTACGCGCCGGTCTTAAATCTTGCTGGTCTGAACCTATCAAAGATACTCAAGGCAAAGTGCTCGGCACATTTGCCATGTACTACGATACGATAAAGTCCCCAACCGAGCTTGATTTAGAGCTGATTACAGAGGCGGCACGATTAGCCAGTTTAGCCATTGAACGCAGTCGATCGATGGAGTTTCAGCGTTTAGCAGTGAAAATTTTTGACCGCTTGCCTTTGGCACTGGTTATCTCCAATTCCGATGATTCCGTTCTCTATGCTAATCCCGCTTTTAGACATATCGTTCTTCCACAAGATATTGATATAGCAAACTTTAACCCCAAGATGTTTTTATCTGCGTCTCAATCGAATGAGTTAGCCGGCCTATTTGAGCATTTAGCGCAGGATAAAGTGTGGCAGGGGGAATTGGTTGGCTTAAGGGGCAATGGCGAAGAGTTTTATCTAGATCTTATCGTCAGCACATTTCGAGAGCCTAATGGATTACAGCCGTGTTTTGCGTGGTTATTTTCCGATATTAGCGAACGTAAAAAAGCGGCGCAGCTGATTAAGTATCAGGCCAATAATGACTCGCTGACTGGGCTTGCTAACCGCAATGCCTTGTTTAAACTGATTCAATCTTTAATTACCTCCGACAGTCTGACGCCCGGCTTTAGTTTTATGTTGATGGATTTAGATAACTTTAAACAAGTTAACGACACCCATGGCCACGACAAAGGTGATGCGTTATTAGTGCAAGTGGTGCGGCAGATTTGCGAGTGCCTGAAGACACTATGGTGTTTGCGCGCCTCGGCGGTGATGAGTTTGCCTTGCTGTTACCTGGGATAGTTAACCAGAAAGAGTTGGCGCAACTTGCTGAAAAAATTAATAAGCATGTGGCTAAACGTTATGTGCTAGCCGATGGTAAAGGCGTTTATAGTTCGGTAAGCATTGGGATTGCGCGTTTTCCAGAAGATGCCCTCGATCTCGAGCAGCTGTTAAATTGCGCCGATCAGGCCATGTATATTTCTAAGGCAAATGGTCGAAATCGTTATCATTTTTTTACTGAGCAAATGCAGCTTAATGCCGAGCGCATTGCCAGCCTTCATAATCAACTTAAGCAGGCACTCGATCAACAAACCTTTGAGCTTTATTACCAGCCCATAGTGAATGCGACCACAGGTTTGATTGTTCGCGCCGAGGTTTTACTTCGTTGGCAGCTTGAAGGGCAATTCATTCCCCCCGATGAGTTTATTCCCATCGTGGAGAACAGCGGCTTAATCGTTGATATTGGTCGAGATGTGCGCCTTGGCGCTATGCAAACCATCTTAGAGATGCAGGCTCACAATTGGCCGATTAACTTATCGGTGAATGTGTCGACCTTTGAGTTTTGGTCCCATGAACTGCAAGATGCCTTTGTGGATTCCTTCGCTGAGATTACCGAGCAACTCGAAGTAACAGATTTCCCCTACGACAGGTTAACCCTTGAGATCACTGAATCTTTGCTGATGAAGCAACATACGCATCTTATTGATGTACTGAATGGTTTGCGGCTTAAGGGGATTAAAATTTCCTTGGATGACTTTGGTACTGGCTATTCGTCCTTGTCCTATTTGGCTAATTTCCCTATTGATCAAATTAAGATTGATAAGAGCTTTATCGACCGATTAGATGAAGGCAAGCGTCACGAAGCGTTGGTGGAGGCCATAGTGCGGTTAAGCCATGCGTTAGATTTAACCGTGACGGCTGAAGGGGTGGAAACTGAGTCACAGCTTAAGTTTGTGATGTCAAATCATATTCAAGAGATTCAAGGCTACCTTTTCTATAAACCTATGCCTAAAGCTGCCTTCTTTGCGCTGTTGGCAAAGCAAGCTGAGCTGCATTAGGGTTTTAACGTTTGACCTTGATATTTGACCTTGATGTGAGGGCGGCTTAATCAGCGACAGTTTGATTTAGATTTCGGATTTAGATGTAAGGTAAGAATTCAAGTTTTAGATATAACATATTGAAATATAATAAATAAAAAGAGCGCTTAGGCGCTCTTTTTATTACTGAAAACGGGTGCTGCACACAGTATCTGCGTTCACATTGAGTCAGGTGGGCGAGCGTTAAGATTTAGCGGTTAGCTGACCGTTAATCACTAGACTCAAGTATTCAGTAAAGTCGTGACCGTGATTTTGCAGCATTTTAGGGAACATAGAAATCGGCGTAGAACCTGGGAAAGTATTGATTTCATTCAATAGAATTTCATTGTCCGCGGTTAAGAAAAAGTCGATGCGCGATAAGTGACGCAGCTTCATTCCTTTAAATGCCTTGATTGCATAGGCGCGGATTTGTTCACTGATCTCAGCTGACACATGCTGCGCGACCACATCGGTGCGCGCTTTACTGTTTTTGGCGTATTTCTCATCGAAGGTGTAGAAGGTGTTGGTATCACAGATGATTTCACCTGGCACTGTCGCCACCACTTCACCATTGTACTCGTAGACTGCTACTTCTAACTCGCGGGCTTTTATGGTTTTTTCAACGATCACATAGGGTGCATAGCCGAATGCATCCTTAAGCACGCCTGCAACTTTATCGCTGTCATCCACTTTGTAACAACCGACAGAGGAACCCTGCGAGGCCGCTTTAACGAAGATCGATCCCCATTGTGCCAATGCTGCTTGGGTTTGCTCAATCGCCGCATCATCGAACTGATTCAGGAAAATATACGGCGTATTAGGAATACCTAAGGCCGAGAACCACATTTTAGCGGTGATCTTATTGAAGCAGTTACTGCTCGCTTCGGATTCACAGCCAAAATAGGGCAGTTGGATCAGATTAAAATAGGATTGAATGTCGCCGGTCTCGCCGGGATAGCCATGAATGCAAGGAATGACGTAATCGACTGGCCATGGCGTTTTGCTTTCATCACGGAAGCGAATCTCGCGGCTATTGGTCAGCTCACAGTCGTCACCTGCGGTGGTGCGGTACTGGCCTAATTTATCCAGTTCGACTCGCAACACGGAAAACTGCTCAGATTTTGCCAGTGAGGTTTCAAAATAGTTGGCCGACATTAATGAAATATCGTGTTCGGCACTTCCGCCGCCGCACAGCAAAAGCAGATTGATCTTAGACATTATGATTCCTCAAAGTGAGCAAAATCGGATGATATCGGCCTGTGGCAATACGAACATCATCCTATAGTACAACCGCTGTCATCTTAGTTTTCTTGTCCCCATGAGTGCAAGGTTTTGCTGACTGACGGCTATTAAGTGGTGAATTTTAACGCATTTAATCGCATTGCAAATGAGGGCTTGTGCATTTGGCGAATTTATTTTGATTTTTGTGGGGTTAGCTGCCAATGTTTTGCAACTGTGGAATCACTTTTAGCCGCGAAAAAATTAGCAGTGATACAAATTATCAGTGACCAAACGACACGACAGTGAGTGTAACGGCATTCGGGATGCATTTCAGCATGGCATTGTTGCATTGAACGACTATGGTCAGAAGTCATCGTAAAGAGTTTTGGTGAATGATGAGGGGAAATTAGTATGACACATAAAAACATTCGGTTAGCTCAGTTACACGATGCAGAGAGTATTCAGCTGCTACTTGAGCAGCTTGGTTACGCTTTGCCTGTGGCCACGTTAGCCCAGACATTAACCGAGTACCAAGATAATCCCCAGTCCCGCAGTGATGAGCTATTAGTATGTGAGCAACCCAATACACAGGGTGAGCCGCAAGTTGTCGCTGTGATGGCCTTAATGTTCTTTGATTATTTCCCCGCCTTGAGTCGTATCTGTCGTATAACCGCAATTGTGGTGAATGCCGACATGCGGGGTCAGGGCATAGGCACTCTGCTGATCGATTTTGCTAAAGCGCGCGGAAGACAAGAAGCCTGTCAGTTACTCGAACTCACTACATCGACCCAGCGCATTGCCACTCAGCAATACTATGAAAGCATAGGGTTTACCAAAACCTCCTTCCGTTATAGCTTAGTCTTGAGCTAAACGAACCTAACCTAACCCCAAAGTCTGTCTGCAAGACCCGATGCGCGTTGGGTTGCTTGGCTGCTGGCCCGCTCGAATACGTGTTGGGTGCCTAAGCAGGTAAAATGCACTTTAGCGCGGGTGATGGCGGTGTAGATTAACTCTTTGGTCAGCAGTTGCCACTGCGCTAGGCTGGGGTTAGGTGGCAGCACTAAGGCTACACGGCTAAACTCGCTGCCTTGGCTTTTGTGGACTGTCATGGCGTAACAGGTTTCATGGCTGGGTAAACGTGCTGGCAAGACTTTTAACAGACTGCCATCGGCCTTGATAAAGTGCGCCATTAAACGTTCGGGTCTATCTTCATCCTGCAAAATCAATCCGATATCACCGTTAAACAGGCCTAAGTTATAGTCATTGCTTTGGATGATAATCGGCCGCCCCAGATAAAACTCCTGTAGCGGTTTAATCAGCTTGGCATTGGCCAATGCTTGAGTTACATACTGATTGATGCCTTCAACCCCATAATCGCCTGAGCGCATGGCGCATAAAATGCGGTACTGGTTAAAGCTTTCTATGATCTCAGCTGTGCTTGGACGCTTACTTAAATCACTATGATTTTCATCGCTATGACTTTCATCGCTAATGTTTACATCGCTATTCAAGGCGCTGAGATAAACGCCGTACTGCTGGCAGGCTTGCGCTAACAGTAAATTGAGTCCCACATTATTAGCAGGCTCGCTAACTTTGGCTTGGGTTTGGCTTACGACCATGCTGTGTTCTAACCACTTCAATTCAGCAGGGCCTTGTTGCCATACCTGCAATATGCCTTGAAGATCCGCGCGATTGACGGCGCTAGCAAGCAGTCCAATCCCCGCATCGCCTTTAAATCTGTGGCTGTGCATCAGCATACATAAGCTATCGCCAAGTTTAGGGGCATCGTTGATAAAGAGCGTTAACTCAAAACCCGTTAAAGCGCTCAGGCGCTCGGCTTGCTCCTTGGAATAGCGCATTTGCCACAGAGCTTGGCTGTTTGACGCTATGTTATTTTGCGCGAGGTTATTGGGAGCTACTGGCATTTTCAGGCCAGCACAAATATCGGCGAGCACAGCGCCAGCCTCAACCGAGGCGAGTTGGTCCTGATCGCCGAGTAAAATCAAACTGGCATGTTCCGGAAGTGCGCTGAGCAATTTATACATCATGGGCAAATCGACCATAGAGGCTTCGTCGACGATCAATAAGTCGAGCCTAAGCGGATTACCTTGATGGCGGCGAAAGTGCGGCGAATTTGGGATTACCCCGAGCAGCCTGTGTAAGGTTGAAGCCTCTTCTGGAATACGCCCCAATGCCGTTAAAAAGTCTTGGTTATTTCTATTACTAGCGTCGTCAACAACATCAGCATGGGCGCTGAGTTCCTTTGCCAGACGCGCTTTTGAGGCTTTGATCGATTCGCTTAACCGAGCTGCAGCTTTTCCCGTGGGTGCGACTAAACGGATTTCCTGTTGTGATTCCATTTGCAACAATAACAAAAGCTTAGTCACTGTGGTGGTTTTGCCTGTACCTGGGCCGCCAGTGATCACCGACAGTTTTTTGCCTAACGCTGTTGCTGTGGCGACCTTTTGCCAATCAATGGGTGCTGTGTCCTCACTGGTAGTGAGTGAATGGGGCGCGAGCAGATTGGCAGGGAACAGTTGATCTAACAGTGACCTCAATTTTGCGGTTTGAGTTTGCTCTTGGTGGCTTACGTTTTCAGAGTGTTTAGATACGCTGCCAGATAGGCGGATTAAAGAAGCGGCCACTGAGGTTTCAAATTGATGATAACGCTGCAAATAGAGTCTGCCATTATCAAAAATAAGTGGTTTGTTACTGCCCGCTTGGCCAACGGCATCAAAGGTTTGCAAAGTCTCTGTGAGTGCTTCGAGACTTAAGCTGATTTTACAATGGCTATTTTGCTCGGCCATGGGATTAAGCGGCACGATATGAGCGAGTACTAGGCAACTGTGCTGTGAAGATAATTGCTGGCTTAACAGCGAACATAGCAACATAAACAAGGGTTGTTGGCTGTCACTTGGATGTAAGTGGCTCATCTCGAGCGCGAAATGTCGGTCGAGCGGTGTGAGCAGTCGTTCCTGCTCCCACAGTTTCAACAGCTCTGGTAGCGGCGCGCTAAGCTGGATTGCGCCATGGTCTATCCATTTCGCGGCTGTGAGTGAATGTGCATTTAGCCCTTGAGTTGAGCGCATCATGCCGTGACTCCTATATCGATTGCACCAGCTAATCTGCTGTGAAATAAATTGTCATTAAAAAGTGAATCCAGCGCGAGAATAAGTGCCTTCGGCGGCTTGTCGTAGTAAATACCGTAGCCGGGATACTGAGCCGACATACCCCGTAAGAACAAGTAATAACAACCGCCGATATGGCTTTCGTAGTCATAACTTGGCAGGCGTAAACTCAAATATCTGTGCAGCGCCAATGAGTAGAGGATGTACTGCAAATCGTACCTATGATCGGTTATGGCACTTTGCAGCGCGCTCTGATGATAGGCATTGATGTTGTCGCCTAAATGATTCGACTTATAGTCGGCGATATAATATTTTCCTTGGTATTCAAAGGTTAAGTCGATAAAGCCTTTGAGCATGCCCTTGAGATCATCAAACTTAAGTGTCGACTCATAGCCAAACTGCTGTAGTAGCGCATTGAGCTCAGTATCCTTAAGCTCGCTTAGGGGTAAATAAAACTCCATTTCGACTAAGGTATCCTGCGGCGATAACTTGGCTAAGCACAAATCAGGATGCTCAGGTTTGGCCGTCTTGGAATTATTCTCTAAGGCCGATGTTGAAGGCATTGTCGTTGGCACTATTGATGGCACTGTTGATGGCATTAGTCCAAGCGGCGCATGCAGCACATCCAGATACCAAGTGTGCAATACCGTTTGCCACTCGGGCGCGATACCGTATTTCAGCATGGCTTTAGGTAATTGCAGCGGTAAGTCTCTGTCTGCCTGTGTAAAATCAATCTCTTCTAGCACTAAGTGCATAAAACTACCTGCGTTAGCGCCACGCTCAAAGTTAAAGCGATTGAGCATGCCATCCTGCAGCTCATGACTTGGCTCATCAGGAATAGAGAGTGTTTGCGCAGCCATATATTCAAGTGTGCCTAATGCTTCATCATCGGCGCCCGGAGCGGCTTTGCCATGGCTGGTATTTTTAACTAGGCCTGAATAACTGCCGACTCGCCACGGCGTGCTGTATTGGCGGGTTAAGGTTTTCGCGCTCAGTATTTGTGCTATGTCTTGGCTTGAGGGCAATGGCCGCTCGTCTATGTCATCGGGCACCTTATCAATACTTATGGCTTCCACATCTTGTGCGAGCTGCTGCGCTGCATTGCAGATACGGGCAAAGTCACATTCTGAGTCGCCTATGCCGAGCAGATAGCCTATGGCGGTTTCATGCAGCTGACTTTTAAGGCCATTTTTAAGCTGACGACTGTGATTGGCGATATACAAGTAACACAAATACACAGGGCGAGTGAGCGCCACATATAGCAAGCGCAAGTCTTCGGCCAAGGTTTCTTGTTTGGCGCGATCCCAACCTTCATCCGTGCCTTCGATATCCCACACGAGTTCTTGCTCACCTGCGTCGTTGGTTCTGTGGTACAGCATAGGCGTCGGGCGGCGGCGATTGTCGCGGGCTAGGCTAACAAAGGGCACAAAACATACGGGATACTCAAGGCCCTTACTCTTATGGATAGTGACGATCTGCACCAGATTCTGCTCGCTTTCGAGGCGCAGCTGCTGTTCATCGGTGCCTGTGTTATCAATCAGTTGTTGTTCATACCAATTGAGCAGGGCGCTAATACCATCAAGCTCGGTGGCCTTTTGCTGTAATAGCTCGGCAAGGTGACGAAAATCCGTCAAACGGCGCTCGCCATTCGTAGCATCTTGCTCCTGTGCATCGGTTTGCGTACTAGCGGAGTGCAGTAAACGGTCAATCAGCTTAGTGCTATTGGCAAGGCTGAGTAGCGCGGGCATGATGCCGCGTTTGTGCCACACTTGGTGCAAGTTAAAAAACTGCTCTAATAACAGCTGTCTGTGCTCTTCATCTTGGTTGAAGGCATGAATTTGCTCGGCGCTGTAGCCTAATAATGCCGTGGCTAGGGCGCTGCGCAGTGCCCGCTCATCCTTAGGATTCGCCAGAGATCGCAAAATTAACGCCATTTCCCGCGCTTCAAGGGTATCGAATACACTGTCGCGGCTTAAAAACACTGCGCCTATGTGACGTTTACTCAGTGCGGTTTTCATCACCGCCGCTTCGTTGCGGTCTCGCACTAAGATAGCGATGTCTTTAGCGATCAAAGGCCCTTTCGGGCTGTGGCACGCGCCATTGGCCGCATCTGTCAGTAAACGGGTGATCTCCGCTGCTGCATCTTCGGCGAGCAAGTGTCTGGCGGTGGTTTTGTTGAGGCCGTTTTCTGCGCTTTCGCTTAAGAGTCTTAATCTTAAGGCAGCTGGATTAGCTGTTTTTTCAGTGAGGGTTTTCCCCTTGGCACTGCTGGGCGTTTTCACGCTATCAAAGGGGATCGACTGACTGATAAAAGGATCGTGATGCTGGCTAAACAGATGGTTAACCCCAGCGACCATGTTTGCGCTTGAGCGGTAGTTGGTATCCAGATGATAGTGGGCCTGCGTATGATTACGGGCCTCAATATAGGTATGGATATCGGCGCCGCGAAAGGCATAAATGGCTTGCTTAGGATCGCCAATCATCAACAGGCTGAGCTTGTTCTCTGTAGTATCTACACCTTGCTGCTCAAACGAGTAGCGGCCTTGGTAGATGCCAGAGAAGATCGCAAATTGCAGCGGATCGGTATCTTGGAATTCATCGATAAGCGCGACGGGGAAACGTGTCGCTACGGCTTTGGGCAAGGTTTCATTATTAGCGTTTAACGCGCTTGCTAACGTTGTGAGCAAGTCATCGGGAGTCAGCACGTTTTTTTGCTGCTTTTGCTGGGCAAATCGCTCGCTTATACCAAGTTTCGCACTATACAAAAACGCCGGTTTAATGGCGGCAATCAATGTGGCAAGTTGCTCCATATGATCCATCAGCGGCGCTTCGCTCACGCTTGGGATCACGCCGCCCTTGTTGAGCTTTAACTCCGACAAGGACAAGGCTTCTAACTCTTTCAGTGGCGGTAACCCATGACCGAAGGCGAGCCAGTTATCCAGCGCATCGAACATGGCGGCGAGCTTGGGGTATTTATCCGTTGCTTTGCCAAAGCGGGTGCCGTTCAGCGGCAAACCGTGTAGCAATGCTAATAAACCATCGCGTCCCCGCGGCCAAGCTAATTTAAAGCGCTCTAAACTTTGGCGCAGTGACAGGGCCAAGGCATCAAACTTAAGCGCGGGTTTCAGAGGCTTTGCTTGACTGGCGCCAAGGAGCGGTCGCAACTGTTTGACCAAACCATCGGGCTCGCCAAATTCCTTAGCAATGATTTGCGCTAAGTAATCGGGCAGCGGATAACAGGCCTCACGCCAAAAATCCCGCACGGCATGGTGTAAAAACTCGCTGTCGTCCAAGGTAAAGTCCGATTCGAACAGCAGGGAAGACTCAAAGGCGAGATCGGATAAAATTCGCTGACAGAAACCGTGGATGGTAAAAATCGCCGCTTCGTCGAGGGATTTAAGGGCGAGATCGAATCGCCTCAGGGCAATGGCGCGATCACTCTCTGGGGTGTTGTCATACAGCGCCTGCACAAAGGGATCGGCAATCGTTAAACCCAAGAAGCACTTAAAGGCGACTTGAATACGCCGGCGAATACGATCCCTTAGCTCTTCGGTGGCCGCATTGGTGAAGGTTACCACTAGAATTTGCTCGCAGGTCAGCGGCGCAGGAATACCATCACCAAGCAATAAGCGTAAATAGAGACCTGAAATGGTGTAGGTTTTACCTGTGCCAGCGCTGGCCTCAATAAGACGACTACCGCCAAAGGGTAATGTGAGTGGATCAAGCGCCTGCGCCGCTGAATGTAACGCCGCTGCGTTTAACTGCATGTGATCACTCATGATTGCTCTCCCTGTGCGCTATCGCGGTTTAAATGTGCTGCAGTCGCTTTTGTTTCAGTTGCTTGTACATCGGGAGTCTGGCTTTGGCTCATGCCATCGTTCAGCGCAAATTCCTCAAGCTGAGCCAGCGTATCTTTGAGATATAAACTCACCATAGGGCGATAGATGCGCTCGGCTAATGCGCCAAAGCTATTCTCAGAGAAATCCCGCGGAAAACTGAATAAGCGTTGGTAATGGGGCTCGTTCCCTTCACCCAATTGACTCTGCTCATCCAGCCATTCAGGTAACGCTTGCTGCAAACGCTCATCGTGCTCACCTTCGCAGCTGACGTAGGCCAGTGAGGTGCGCGGCATAAAACACAGTGGGTATTGCTGACCTTGATAAAACAGCACCAGCAAATCTGCCAGTAACGCATGGGCGCGCTCAGCAGTGATTGGCGCTAAGGCGTGGAAATGCCCCATGTCGAGTAGATAGCTTGCATGTGTGTGGCCCATTGCCATTAAACACAGGTGGCGAAGGTATAACCTCAGCACATCGCGGCCGTGGGCGCTACCGGGACGGTAATTCACTAATCCCTTAGGGCTGATGTCATCAATACGGCCTTGCAGTAACACTTGCTGGGATTTACCCGCCGTGATGGGTAAGTCAAACAGGAGTTTAATATCCGCATGACTACTGGTTTGTTCTCCCTTGAGGAACAAGGTTCTGCCAATCAAAGGCTTAATATCGTGCTGATATTGGCGTAGCAGCAAATCATCGAAGGGCTGCATCGGCAAACTGCCGCTGGCTTTGAGGCGTTTAATTAGCTCGATATCGGGCTCAGTCAGACCTTGGCCTATGGCATCGTCGAGTAACTGGGCCTGCAACATATAGCGCTCTAGGGCATTTAAGCTAAAGGGCTCGTCATTATCATCGGCCTGAATATTAAGGCTAAGATCGACTTTAAGCGTTCGGTTGAAGAAGTACTGCGCCGGATTTCGAAAGAAACGGATCAGGGCAGACACATCCACTTGCTTACTTTGCTGTTGTTCGCGCACAGAAGCGGGCTGTGCCTCTGTATCTGGCATTGAGTCTTGCTCATCCGCTTCGAGCATGATGCGAGTTTGCGCGCCGATAAAGCGGCCCGCATGTGTGCCTGCCGCTGCCGCATTGGGCGGACACCATTGCTGGCTGTAACTTTGGCCTATGCCTGACTCATTTTTACTTATGCTTGAGCCATCTATGTTTGAGCTATTCTCGTCATCACTTTTTACTGCGGCTTGATACAACTTAGGATCGAAGGGTTGCAGCGGATGGTGGCTGACGATCGCGTTATAGAGGGCTTTTTCAGCATCTTCTGGGTCTATGGGGCTTGAAGCTTTCTGCGATTGAGCCAATAGCGTTTCAGGCAAATAGCACAGCTGACAATATTCAATCAGTTCAGAGACGAGCATAGAGGCGATACGTTCAGAGTTATCCCGTTCGCTGCGACCGATGTAGCTGATGTACAGTTGCTCGCGCGCCGACAATAAGGCTTCTAAAAACAAATATCTGTCATCGAGACGGCGGGAACGATCGCCTTTACGGGCACCAAAGTGTGCCATTAAATCAAAGCCGACGGGATGCTGAACCCTAGGATACACCCCATCATTCATGCCGAGTAAACACACGATCTTAAAGGGGATCGAGCGCATCGGCATCAAGGTACAAAAGTTCACGCTTCCCGCAAGATAACGCTGGCCTACCCGAGATTCGGTTAAGCGCTGATTAAACCATTGCTGCAGCACTTCGATACTGAGGCTCAGTCCGCTTATGCTCTGTTGGGCTAGTGTCACGAACATACTTGTATCTAACGAGTTTGTATCTAATGGCTTGCCCGCTGATAGTAACTCTTGCTCTAGGGCGGCAATGGCATCGCGGATTTCCTGCAATTGTTCGCGCTCGTCTTCATCTGTGTCGTAAAAAGCATCCAGCAGCTCAGTTAATTCAGCCAAACGCAGGGCGCCCACTTGCGGTAAGGCGAGTATTTGCGCCGTTTCATCGAGTACTTCAATAAAATTGAGTAACTTACCTAACGCCTGCGCCGATTGGCCTTCGATGCCAGTCACGATCAGATGATCTTGGTACAGCGGCGCATCGTCACTCAAGGCATAGCCTAAAATCAGCCTTTTAATACCAAAGGCCCAGGAGTTTTGCTCAAACGCTGGCACACCTTGCTTAAGGCGGCTTTGTTCATCGCGGCCCCAGCGCACGCCCGCTTCATCTAACCAGCGGCGGATGAGTTGCAATTCATCGTCATCGAGTTGGAAACTGCGTAAAATGGCGGGCACTTCGAGTATGCTCAAAATGTCGGTCAGACCAAAACGACTCTGATTAATCCCCAGTAAATTCAAAAAGCTATTGATGAGCGGTGATTCCTGCGCTGCGCCGCGATCGGCAATGGCGTAGGGAATGTAATGCAGACCTTGCTTCGCCGAGAAGACGGCATCGATATAGGGCGCGTAGGCGGCGACATCGGGCATCATCACCACTATGTCTTTGGGTGTCAGGTCGGCATGGTTGCTGAGTAACTCAAGCAAGTGATCGTGCAGGGTTTCGACTTCCCGCAGTGGACTGTGACAACTCTTAACTCGAATGGATTCATCGTCGCGCTTAAGCAGGCGTCTGTTCTCGACATTCTGATACAGCTCGGCATCAGGCCCTAGTACTCTGTCTAAGGTTTGCATCTCTAAAATATCGTATTGCACCCCGTGTAGCATGCTGGCGTTACTGTGTGGCGAGTTGGGATCGTCACAGGGCTCACAATACACATCATCGCCAAAGTCGCAGTGTTCGGCGGGAAGTTCAAGCAGCATATCGAGTAATTCACGGCCCATCTTGCCGTTATTGGCAAGCAGCGGATTGCCTACTTCGAGTTTATCTTCCCACAGTTCGGCTAATTGGCGTTTACCCGCATATTGCACCGCCATGCGGGCACGATTACGGGGATCAACAATGTCACCCCAATAGTGCTGACATGGGCTTAAACCCAGCACGATCACATCGATACGTCCTGCCAGATGGTAAAGCACTTCGAGGGTTTGCGGCGCCATCGAGGAAATGCCAAACACAAATAAGCGTTGCGGCAATTTGGCGAGTGACGTGTCGGGATTATTCAGCGCGGCAATTAAGTCGCTGTGCAGATTGGCCCTGTGGTAATGGCTTTGATTAAGTTCATCACGGTTAAAGGCAATCAGTGCGCGCCATAAAATGGGTTGCCAGCGTTGGTCTTCATTCAGCGGCTTGGTGAGTGATTCGGGATGCTCGTTTTGCTCCCACGCTAAAATCCAATCGGGGCGATACACTAAGTATTGGTCGAAGATATCGGCGATACGGCCACAGAGTTGGTACAGCTTAATGTCGTCAGCCGTCATATCACTGGTGTTGAGATGTTCACTCGTATCGGCGGTATTTATGGTGGACCTGTTGTCTAGCGTATTACCTAGATAGTGTCTCAATGGCCCAAAGGCGTCATCTTGCAACATGCGCGGCAAGAGTTGCATCAGCTTCCACGTCATCGCCGCCTTAGTGAAGGCGTTGTCCTTGGGCACATCGGGTAATAAGTCATGGCACAACTGCCAGGTAAAGCTCGACGGCAGTGGGAATTCCAATGCGGCAGCAATCCCATTTTGTTTGGCGATTTCGAGGCGCAGCCAAGTCGACATGCCAGGACTCTGCACCAGAATATGCTCGTTACTCAGTAGACGTGCAAAAACAAGGGGCTGGGTCAGGTAAGCGGCTAAATGGGCGCAGAGCACTTCCATCTGATTGGACTGGATTAACTTTAGCATGTGCAACTCGGCATGGTGACAGTAAAACAATTCTATGTGTTTGATTTATAAGATTCAACACTATTGCTGCTTCTGTGGAATTAACCCGCAATTTTAGGCGTTTACTGAGCCTTGAACTGATGCAACTTGGCCGGCTAATGCTCAGTTTACAAATCCTAGGCTAGCGTGAACTTCTTTTTCACCTTAGCCCTGAGCAATAACCAATTCAGTTGCTTCGCCGCCGCTTTAAATTTTGTTAAATGCGCTTGATAGGCATCAGCCGGTAAATCTTGATACTTCAGCGCCACATAACTTTGGGTAAAGGTGTGCATTAGCGCACAAAGCAGTGGTGCACTGTGTTGGTATTGCTCGATAATCTGCTGCGCAAATTGGTTTGGCCCATCACTGTCATTGCGTTTAATACCATGGCGGGCGAGGCGATTGCAGACCTGTTGATAGCGAGCGCTGATAGGATCGCCTTGAGTGCTAAAATGTAATAGCCCCGCACTGTAGGCGATATAGAGCACGATAAGGCTGATACACAGCCCCATAAATACCGCGATTTTAGTGTTAGTTACATCACCTAAGATGCCGCTGAGCACTTGATTCTGCCTATCTTGGTTGAAGCCCAGTACCCACACGCTCCAGTAATAATCTATGCTGGCAAAACGTTGCCTTAACTCATTGAGCCAAGGCATGGATTTAAAGCGTAAGCTACTAAAAGGACTTTCCTGCAGGTAACTCAGCGCGGGATCAAACTGGGCGTCGAATCCTTGTTCGATTCGATCGGGCGCCACCATAGCGGTCGGATCGAAACGTACCCAACCTTCACCTTCGATCCAAACCTCTGCCCATGCGTGGGCCATATATTGATACACGCTGTAGTAACCCGCTTGCGGATTAAACTCACCGCCCTGATAGCCTGTAACCATACGCGCGGGTAAGCCTGTGGCCCGCGTCATAAAAATAAAGGCTGCGGCATAGTGCACACAAAATCCGGCTTTGTTTTCAAATAGAAAATCATCCACTTGTTGCGGTCCAAGGGGAGGCGGCGTGAGTGTGTAGAAAAAAGGCTCGGTATTAAAGTGGCGCATCATGGCCCACAGTCGTGGCTTAGGTTCGGGATATTGAGTCTTGAATTGCTCGGCCAGCGCCCAAGTTCGTGGATTACTGTTACTCGGCAGTTCGAGGTTAATCTGCCTTTGCCGCGCCGAGAGCTTGAGATCCATCTTCGCCTTGGGCCAAGACTCCACTTGATAACTCATTCGCTGATCGACATTGCGCAGTGCTAACAGCCGATAGTCGGGCATATTGACCACACTATCATCTTGGCTGTAGGCGACATCGAGGCCAAATAACCACGGCTGGTGGCTCGGCTCAGCAATCACTTGGTAACGAAGACTAGGCTTATTATTTTGCTTGTCTTGTTTTGCAGCATCTTGATCTTCGCTGCTTATCGAAGCGGGGCTCTTTGTTAAATCAGGGACATTGGTCATTAAATCAGCATTACTGGTCATAGCGTCAGGACTGGTGACCGTCAAAGCTGGGCTATTAAGCATCAATGCAGGACTGGGCCGTGATGGCGGAAACAGCAGCGCATCTTTTTGCAGCTTTTTAATGCCTTCCTCCTGACGCCAAGTCATACCGTCATAGTTTTCCATCACCAGCGCGCGCCAATATAACTCAGCATTAATGGGCGCCGCATTGGTAAAACTCGCCCTAAAGGCCAGTTCGGTCGAACGGGTGAGCTTGCCGATATCACCAATGGCCAGACTATCGGACAAGCCCGTTTGCGCTTCTTTCATGTTGGGTACTAACCAGAGCGGCGCAAAACGCGGTAATACTAAAAACAACAGCAGCGCGAGGGGCATACTCTGTAGCAAGAATTTACTACCAAGCAATGCCGTATGTTTTAGGGAGTGTTTATCTTGATACAGAGTTACGAGCACGCAGGTGTTGATCAAAGTCACCACGAGTAAATGCGCGGTATTGAGTAAGGATTGGTGATCAATAAAGGTCAGCGCGATAATAAAATAGCCCGCGAGGACGACAACGCGCACATCCCTTTGGTTACGCATTTCAATATATTTTAAGGCGTAACCTAGCAGCAGCAGATTCACGAGCGCGTTGAGTAAGCCTATTTCCTTTGAAACGAGTGCCAGTGTGGTTGCGGTGCCGATCGCAAGACTGGTGACCAGAAAACGCGGGGGCTTTGCCACTTTGCCGACATAAATCCCCACACGCCACAGCAAACAAATTGCGCAAATGCCTAAGGTCCAAGGCGTGGTTTTATCAAATAGCGGGCTCAGTACGGCGATATTGGTGATCAATAACCAAAAGAGTGTCTGACGGCTGATGTTATCGCCAATTTGCGGTGTCGTGCTGCTGGCCGTTAATGTCATGCCTGTTCCCTCGAGGTCGGGATATGACGTTTCTTGCTGGTGGTTTTAGCCGTTTTATTTGAGTGCTTTGCCGCTGATGACGAATTAACGGCGGACGGCGCTAGCTGTGGATACAAGGCAAGGGCCTTATGGCAGGCGATTCTATGGTTATGACCAATAGAGGGCGCGATCAATATATCCTCGCCCATGGGTGTTTGCAGATGTAAGCCGAAATACTGCTCGAGTTGCGTGAGTTTATTGATTTGCCAGCTTAATTGACTCAACTGGGTTTCGAGCCGTTTAGCATCGGGTCTGAGTCTTAACCAAACGGGATCGCCTTGGGGCTGCTGAAACTCTTTACTCAACATACCGCGACCCTGCGCCCACTGTTTCCACGCCACTTGCTTGAGGGACTCGCCGAGCACATGGGGTTTAAGTCCTTTAAACTCATCGATACCTGACACATGTTTACCCGCCAGCAACAGGGGATCTTGCTCCGACTGTGTATGATCAGCCTCAAGCTGCAGCGGTGCTTCAATCGGCTGGGCAAAGACTAAGTGACTAATGGCCAAATCCACATGGGACCATGCGCGGCACAGCCCTAAGGGATAGAAGGATTCAATTTTGAGCCTACCCGGTGACACTTGGCCCCGCTGATGATATTCGAAGGGCACGAGCGCTTGCTGTTCATCTGTGCTGACGTTATGCACCGTATAAGTGCGATTATGCGGATAGTTAAGCTGGATATTATGACCACTGTGATGGGTGCTGATGAGGACCGGAAAGGTTAAGGTTTCGCCTGCATAGACTTCGGGTGGCGTCATGGCGCGTAAATGTAGACCCGCCAGATTTTTGTAACTGTAGAGAATACAGGTATTAAACAGGCTTAATAATAAGATGCTAAGGCCAATGACTAAGTTATTTTGATAGTTAGTGCCAAATAGATATAAGAGTAAAACCAACCCGAGCCAAACTAAGCCAAAACCGCTCGGCAAAATAAAAATGCTGCGATGGCTTAAGGTGATTTCAGGACTCGGTGGTAAACGCCTTGCTAACCAACGCTGCCAAATCGGTACTAGAATCGGAACGAAAGTAGGGCGTATCAGTCGTTTCACTTCTGCATCACTTCCATGGTTGAATGACTTGCTTTAATGCCTAGGTTAACTGCTCGATTAACTGCATGCCTTAGCGATATCGTTCATGACAGCGGCTCGCTACATGATGGGGTTAACACTCGCCAGAATTCGCTCGGATAAGGCTTCGCCTTGTAATTGGCTACTGGTTCTCAGTCTGTGCTCCGCCACGCAGCAAAAGACCGCTTGTACATCTTCAGGGACTAAATAATGTCGACCCTCTAAAAAAGCCCATGCCTTAGCGGCTTGCAATAGGGCTTTGGTGGCGCGGGGCGATAAACCCACGCTATCACTTTGGCTGCGAGAAAAATTCACTAAGGCTAGAATGTAATTGAGTAAGGCATCGGAAGCGCTGACCTTGTCGCACTGTTCTTGCAGTTGCATCAAGGCCAGTGGTGTCAAGCATTGGGGCAGTTGAGCTAAGGTTAAGTGGTTATGATTGCTCTTCAGCATCGCAAGTTCGGCGTCGTGGCTTGGATAACCAATTGACAGACGCATCATAAACCGGTCGAGCTGCGATTCTGGCAGCGGAAAAGTGCCGGATTGATCGGTGGGATTTTGAGTCGCGATCACAAAGAAAGGATTGGGTAATCTGTGGGTGATGCCATCGACTGAGATTTGTTGTTCGGCCATCGCTTCAAGCAAGGCACTTTGGGTCTTAGGGCTGGCGCGGTTAATTTCATCGGCCAAGATCATCTGCTTAAAAATCGGCCCTGGATGGAAGATAAATTGCGCCTGATGTTTATCAAAAATAGACACGCCGAGAATATCAGCGGGCAGCATGTCGCTGGTAAATTGAATTCTTTGGTAACTCAAGCCTAAGCTTTGGGCTATGCCATGGGAAATACTGGTTTTACCCATGCCGGGTAAATCTTCAATCAACAGGTGGCCGCGGGCGAGAATGCAGGCCAAAGCAAGCCGAATTTGCCTTGGTTTGCCCAGCAACACTTGTTCGAGTTGATGTAGTAATTCGCTGATCCCAGATTGTGCCACGGGCGACTCCTAATACATTTAAAAGCGTAACTGAAAGTGCATGCGAAAGCAGACAAGCTTTACTACTATGGCGGATCATCGCCTGCTTATCCAGTGCATTTCTAGTGCGAAATCAATTACTCGACTGAATGACGTTTAGGCTTGCGTGTGCTGGTGGCGCAAAGTCAAAGGGCGGCGCGTGGATCTATGCAAGACACAGCACTTGGCTGCGGGTGGGGCGAATAAACCAAGATTTAAACAGAAAGCCTTGGACTAAGTCGACGCCTATGTCTCGCGCAAACGCCAAGTGGGCTTCGGTTTCTATGCCTTCTAGAATGCACTGTTTATTGGTTTGCTTGGCAAAGTTAATCAGCGCTATGAGTAACTGGACTCCCTCGGAATGCGTGATGTGGGTTAACCAATGGCGATCGAACTTGAGATAGTCCACATTCATCATCAAATCGACACAAAGCATAGAGTGGGGCGCACCAATATCGTCCAGCGCGACCTTGATATTTGCTTGTTTAAATTGGCTGAATAGCTGATTGGCAAGCTGGGCATCGTTAATGCAGGTATTTTCAATGATCTCGACCGTGACTTGCTGGTACTGCGATAACAGCTTTATAAGCTTGGCAGTATGTGGTCCATCGACAGCGTGGGGATCGACATTGATAAAAATGCGCTGCTGGCTGGGCGCGTGAGCGAGTTGAAATGCTTTGGCTTGATATTCAACGGCGGCGAGTAATTCTGTGGATTCATGCAATTGCTCAAACACGACATTGGGTGCAACCGCATCGCCATCAGGTAGATAAAAACGCGCTAAGGCTTCATAGCCGTCGATGGCTAACGTATGGGGATCGACAAAGGGTTGGTATTCGCAGCTGAGCGTTAACGAACTAAGGTTAATCATGGGCCTAATGGGAGTCTTAATGCATTAATACTAATTATTCGCATTTAATGCCTCGCAGTGCAAACAAGTTTACGATAAAACGGCGTGATTGCTGAATAATTATTCGCTTTGCTAATTATTTGAATTTAGAGAATATCATTCAGAATTTTTGGCGGTTAAAGCATGAGCATTACCTTAGGGTATGCTGAAAAGTAGGAACTCGATACTGCTGAGTATCGAGTTCCTTTTTATGTCGCAAGTTAGTAAGCAAACTTCAGTTCGGCTTCGCTGAATAAGGGCTGCGCTTTTTGCTCCTGCGCCTCATAAATCAATCGATAGCTGAAGACGGCTTGCACATATTCACGGGTCTCAGTGAAGGGAATAGCTTCGATAAAGCCCATGGCATCGAGTTTTCCATCCGAGTTTGCCAACCAGCGACGCACCCGTGACGGGCCTGCGTTATAGGCGGCGGTCGCGAGGATACGGTTCTGGTTAAACTCTTTTAACAACTGGGCATAGTAAGCACTGCCAAGATTGAGGTTAAGCTCTGCGCTGTAAAGATCCTTAGGATCGCTATATTTAGCGCCATGTTTCTTGGCGGTTGCTTTAGCGGTCGCAGGCATAATTTGCATTAAGCCGCGGGCACCCACGCCTGAGGTCGCATAAAGATAAAACGCGCTCTCGCGGCGACTGATCGCTCGAATCTCATCGATGTTCACTTTGTGCTTTTTGCTGGCGTGCTCAAAACCTTCTTGGTGCGCCATCGGGAAGCGTAAGGGAATGTCGTCCCACAACTTACCTTGGATACTGGCTTCGACGCCAAAGTCGTACCAGCCTTGCTCATGGGCATAACGGCCGTAACGGGCACGCATTGTGTTGTCACTGCGTCTGAGCAGCGACATCCATTCGTAACGCGCATCGAAATAACGATCCAGCGCCATTAGCTCTTGCACGCGCGCAAAACCCACATCATCGGTTAATTTTTGGCTGCTGGCGTCGACGATAGGCTCAGGGCTTTGATTCAGCGAGACGGGTTTATTTAAAAACTGTGCGGCGGCAAAACCGTAAAAATTACGTTCATTGCTGATTGTCGCCAGCGCTTTGGTGGCACTTTCTGGCGCATCTTTAGCATTCGTGCGATAGAGCCAATATTGCCAGCGCTCCTTAGCCAAGGTTTCTGGTTGCAGTAAATTTAAATAACGGGCAATGCTGCGCATGTCGTGATCGCGAATGGCCCATCTTAACCGGCGTTCAAATAAGTCGTCACTTTTCAGCTCGGCCAGTACATTGTCGACATAGCTTTTATGGCTATCATCTTGTTCGATTAAGATGCGGCGAACCAAGTATTTATCCAGTTGTTGGGCTTGTGCTGGCGTGAAACGATTAGCTTTTTGATACCGTTCATACAAATTAATCGCTTGGTCGAGATCCTTGCGGGCAAGGCGTTTTAATCCCGCCGAGACTATGTCACCCACAATCGGATTTTTATCCTTAAACTTTTCGGTATGGCGCAGGCTGTTTGGATCTTTATACACGGCGACTAAGCGCTTCGCTTCGTTATTATGGGTGGTGATTTTCTGGGATAAATAGCTCAGCAGACTGGTTTCGCCAGTCTCAAAACTCAGCATCATCCGCGCCCAGATCACATCTTGAGTGCGTTTACCCGCTTTGGTCCAAGCGTTGAACAGGGGATCACATTCTTTTGGCCGTGAACTACCAAAGACCCAGAGTGATTGCGCCGCCGCATAGGCGGTTTTTATCTCGCCCTTGGCAAGTTTTGCTTCGTAGTAATAACATTGCAGGCGGATGTCGGTAGGGACATCGGGACTTATTGCAAGATAATCACTCCAGCGTTTTTGGGTGCCCGCATTGTTTAAGTATTTAGACCTTAACCTGTTGTACATAGGCGTAGTTTGATACTTATCAATCAGATTTTTTGCCGCAGCGCCATGCAAACCATTGAGATCGCCGATGTCGATATCATGGTCTAAGTAAATTGCCAGCGGATAATCGCCCAATTTTGCCCGTAGGGGTTTATAGACTTCATAGTCTTGTTTCTTTAAGGCTTTTTCGGCCTCAAGGAAGGTTTTCTGCGTTGGCGTTAACGCGAATGCAGAAGGGGCATTCAAGGCGCCTGCGAGCAATATTGCGCTGGATATAACCACATTCATCACGGCTTTGCACATGGAGCGTTTGCCTCCGGGCATCAAGGTATCAATCGACATGTCCGTATCGATTCAAGGTTATTGGCGAGTGTTCAACTCTATCAATCAATTAGGTCTATTAACTTTGTTTATCAAATCAGTTTATTAACTCAATTTATCAACTCAGTTTATCAATTTGGGCATTATGCGGGTTCGAGTTCTGTGTCCTTAGGATCGCGCGTTGGCGGCAGCGTCAGCGTCATCATCCTGTGTGTCGTTATCGTCTTGGGCTTCATTGAGTGCTTTTTCTAGCAGCATTTTATCCAGCTGTTTACTGGTATCGACCCCGAGTTGCTGCATTAAGTGGGCTTGACGCACTAAGTTACCTTTGCCCGATGACAGCTTGTTCATGGCGCTGTGATAGGTTTTTTCGGCGTTATCTAAGGCACGACCGAGTTTTTCCATGTCTTCAATATAACCACATAACTTGTCGTAAATTCGACCTGCTTGTTTTGCAATAGTTTGCGCGTGTTGGTTTTGATATTCGTAGCGCCAAATATTGTTAATGGTGCGCAGGGCCACCAGTAAATTCGTCGGGCTCACCAACATGATATTCTGCTCAAGGGCAAAATTGACTAGGCTAGGATCATGCTCTAACGCCAGTAAAAATGCCGGTTCAATAGGAATAAACATCAACACATAATCGAGGCTCTTAAGACCGTGCAGATGTTGATAATCCTTTTGACTCAAGCCCTTAATGTGGCTGCGAATCGAGATCACATGCTCATTAATCGCCTGTTGGCGCAGGGCAGGATCTTCACTGTTAAAGTAACGCTCATAACTGACCAAGGACATCTTAGCATCGATGACCACGTCTTTATTTTCTGGCAGATGCACAATCACATCCGGCTTAAAGCGCTTACCGTTGTCGTCCTTGAGATCTTGCTGGGTATGGTATTCATGGCCTTCGCGTAGGCCGCTTTCCTGCAGTACGCGATCGAGGATCACTTCACCCCAGTTACCTTGCTGCTTGTTATCACCCTTGAGCGCTTTTGTCAGGTTGATTGCATCTTGGCTCATCTTCAGATTGAGATCTCTGAGGTGCTCAAGTTGATGTTTAAGGGCGCTGCGCTCGGACTGTTCGTGGGTGTAGGATTCACGAATTTGCTGTCTGAATCCTTCAAGCTGTTGTTTCAATGGTCCAAGCACGCCTTCGAGTTGACTGGCATTTTGATGCTTAAAGTTTTCGCTACGTTCTTCAAAGATTCGATTGGCGAGGTTTTCAAATTGGGTCTGTAAGCGCACTTCGGCCGATTCTAGGCTGGCGATTTTATCCTGCAGTGATTCTTGCTGGGCATCGGCCTTGGCTTGAATGGTTTGCTGCATGGCATTGGATTTCGACAGCGCCAATTGAATTTCTAACTGACGGCGCTGGCTGTCATTCAATTGTTGCTCTAAGGTGGGTACACGTTCGGCTAAGGCCTCGGCTTTACCTAATTGTTCAATTTTGAGCTCAAGGCGCTGCTGGTATTGGCGCAGTTGCGCCTCTTTGTCATCAACCAAAATTTGCTGTTGTGCTAATGATAATTCAGCATCTTCATTCACTTGACGCATCTCTTGCTCAAGTTGGTCTTTGTGTTGTTGCCAACGTTGGCGGGTAAGTCTTTGGTTGAGCAGGGCACCGATCAACAGGCCTAAGAAGGCAATGGCGAGAAGGCCGATGATTTCGGCGACGGAAAAAGATTGAGAAAATGGCATGATCAATAGCACTCCTTTAGCTTTGGCGCTTAGGTTCGCATGCCGCCCAATAGGCTTCAAGCCCTTTAATCAACTATATCTGCGCTTAATGCTTGAATGAGCAAGTCTTATACGTTTAAGGTGAATTTATTCACGGGTGGAAAGTTTTTCTGGCTTTGACCTGTCTATATTAAAGTGAGCATAGAAGTGAACATAGAAGTGAACATAGAAGTGAACATAGAAGTGAACATAGAAGTGAGCGATACAGACGAGCGCCAGATAAGCTTTTATCGCGACTCGGTGGCGTTAATCATTAGATGGTAGAGGTGTCAATTGGCTAAACATTCCCGTTTTACCCCAGGTATTCTTAAAAAAGCGCAGTGGCACATGCAAGATAACCAAGTGACGCCCGAAGCGGTGTTTCGCTCGCGCCGGCAGATTGTGAAAGCCATGGGGCTTGGTGCTATCGGCGCCAGTGTGCCAGGTTACGTGCAGGCCGGATTGTTCGATTTATTTGGCGATCAGCCTAAGTCCTCATTTATCACTACGCCACTGACTTTTCAAACCAATAAGCAATACGGTGATGCTGATGTGTTAACTCCGCTGGATAAGGTGACGCAGCACAATAACTTTTACGAGTTTGGTACGGACAAGCAAGATCCCTTCAATAATGCCCAAGGTTTTAAAGTCGATCCTTGGCAACTGCGTATCGAAGGTGAAGTCGAACGGCCCATGACTTTAGATTTTAATGATCTAACTAAAATGTTCCCGCTTGAGGAGCGTAATTATCGTCTGCGCTGCGTTGAAGCTTGGTCCATGGTGATCCCTTGGGTGGGGTTCCCGCTGGCGGCATTATTGAAAAAAGTGGGTGTAACTAGCAAGGGCAAGTATGTCGCCTTCGAAACCGCCTTCGATCCCGAGCAAATGCCGGGGCAGAAGAGCCGATTAATGGGCGGCGGTATTCACTATCCCTATGTTGAAGGGCTCACCTTAGCCGAAGCCATGAACGATTTAACCTTAATGTCGGTGGGTTTGTATGGCAAAACCCTGCCACCGCAAAATGGGGCGCCAATCCGCTTAGTGGTGCCATGGAAGTACGGTTTTAAGAGTATTAAATCGATAGTGCGAATTCGAGTGATGGACAAGCAACCGCCGACCAGTTGGAATCAACTTGCCTCACACGAGTATGGATTCTATGCCAACGTCAATCCGGCGGTGGATCATCCGCGCTGGTCGCAGGCCACAGAGCGTCGTATCGGCGAGGGGGGATTATTTTCAGCAACCCGCATCGATACCCAGCCGTTCAACGGTTACGGCGAGTTTGTGGCTTCACTGTATGACGGCATGGATCTGAGGAAATACTATTGATTGGTTTTTTGTTAGGGGATTCGCCATTAAGCGGGGACCACCTATGTTGAGATTAACCGCTAAGCACTTATTTTGGCTAAAGACGTTATTTCATTTGTTGGGTTTAGTGCCCATCGTCTACCTTGTGCTCACTGTGGTGTTGGGCCGTGCCGGTGGCGATCCCGTGCAGCACATTATTCACTACACGGGCATAGGCGCATTAAATGCCCTTGCGGCGACCTTGCTGATCTCACCGATTGCCAAGCTGACCAAGCAAGGGCTGTTGATGCAGACCCGCCGTTTAGTGGGGTTATATGTGTTTGCCTATGCCACTTTGCATATCTTGGCCTTTTTTAGTTTAGATCTGTTGTTTGCTTGGGAGTTGCTGTTTAGCGAAGTGGTAAAACGGCCGTATATTCTAGTCGGTGCCGTGGCGTACCTTATCGTCACCGCCTTGGCGGTGACTTCGTTTAAAGCCTTGATGCGTAAGATGGGGCGCCGTTGGCAAACCTTGCACAATGGCGTGTATTTGGTCGCGATATTGGCGCCAATCCATTTTTACTGGTCGGTAAAATCGGAAATCATTGAGCCGAGTCTTTATATCTTAGGTTTTAGCGTGTTATTGCTATGGCGCACGCCTTGGCTTAAGCGCATCCTCAACCGCAAAGGGATGAGTAAAACCGTGAAAAAGACGACCAGTGGACAAGATAAAACGTCGATAAAATCAGCTTAAACGCATAGTGCGAGCGGTGAATCGTTGGCTTGTTTTACGTTTCTTTGTGCCTAACGCAATATATAAATTATAAAAACAAAAATGCCGAATCAAGATTCGGCATTTCTCATTTAGCGAACTGTTCTGCTCAGTTAATCTTCTTGCTCAGGTGGCAAGACTTAACCTAAACCTTGAGTCGCCGATTTCATTTGGATGAACTCAATTTTATAACCGTCTGGATCTTCAACAAAGGCAATCTCAGTGGTGCCGCCTGCGACTGGACCTGGGGCGCGTGTTACTTTGCCACCGGCTGCAGCAATAGCAGCACAACGGGCGTAAATATCTTCATCGCCAATGGCTAAGTGGCCAAAGCCTGTGCCTAAATCGTATTTGTCTGTGCCCCAGTTATAGGTCAGTTCAACAACGGCTTGGCCAGTGGACTCTTCACCGTAACCCACGAAAGCTAAAGAATATTTGTACTCTGGGTTTTCAGAGGTGCGAAGGAGTTTCATGCCGAGCACTTCAGTATAAAAAGCAATACTGCGTTCTAAGTTACCGACGCGGATCATAGTGTGTAATAGTTGCGACATAGGTCCTCTCTATAAATAGATTTCGGCGAGGAGTATATCAAAAATGTATGTGCGTATGACTACAAATGTCATCCATTGTGTTTTTATCGAACTTGACCAACATGGCTGGCTAGGATAGGGAAAGGCTTGCTGTCGACGGACGATTTTGCGAATTTTGAAAAGAAAATTGCCGATAAATTGGCTGTCGCTCACAAAACACAGATACAAACATGGGTTTTTACCGCAGGGTTGACGATAATATGGCCATACCAACTAGGAGAGTGAATGATGAACACCGAACTTAAAATGGCCTTAGGCACTACACTTGTAATTGCTTTATTTTTCAGCGCGTTCTTTGTTTCAATCTTTTAACTAGCAATACAAGTTTCAGTTAACCTTGTACCAAGTTAAGCAAAAAGCCGCTATTGCGGCTTTTTGTTTGTCTGTGATTTAATGCACGTAAAACTTAACAAGGATTTGAAGATGTTGTTTAGCGAAACTGAAATAGCATTCATTGCATCGGCTAAGCGAAAAGTACAGATGGCGCAGAAGGTGCGGTTAGCTGTGATTGCATTAGTCGTGCTGGGTACTGGACTGACGATATCTGGTTTGTGGGTCAATGAGTTCGCCATTTATATGGCCTTTGGACTCGTGGTCTTTGCAGTGGCCTTGCCGCAATTTGGGCAAGGGCCGAAATATGAAGAGTTAGTCAGTTTGCTCGAGAAGAAAAGCCAAGGCTAACTTGCTTGGGTTTATTCTTCAGGATAGATTTTTTCTTTAAATTCGCACAAGTCTTCAATGATACAGCTGCCGCAGCGAGGTTTGCGCGCGAGGCAAGTGTAGCGCCCGTGCAAGATAAACCAGTGATGCACATCGACTTTAAATTCTGCAGGCACGACTTTCAGCATTTTATCTTCCACTTCGACCACGTTCTTGCCGGGTGCAAATTTAGTGCGATTAGCGAGGCGGAAAATATGGGTGTCAACGGCGATGGTTGGCCAACCAAACGCAGTATTGAGCACCACGTTTGCCGTTTTACGGCCAACGCCTGGCAGAGACTCTAGGGCTTCGCGGTTTTCAGGCACTTCACCATTGTATTTCTCAATTAAGATCTCACAGGCTTTGATCACATTGACGGCTTTGTTGTTATATAAGCCTATGGTTTTTATGTATTGTTTTAAACCATCGACGCCAAGAGCATAAATGCTATGGGCCGTGTTCGCCACAGGAAAGAGTTTGTCCGTTGCCTTGTTAACGCTCACATCCGTCGCTTGGGCGGATAAGGTCACCGCGACTAAGAGTTCAAAAGGACTGGAAAAATTGAGTTCGGTTTCAGGTTTCGGATTGTTATCGCGAAGACGGGTGAGGATCTGGATGCGTTTTTCTTGATTCATGTACGATTCCTGCGCGGTTGTTGGGTTCAACTAGCCATTATCAATAGGGTATTAATGATGATTGAACGAGCTTGAAACCTAGACCTGCTGATTTCCTATGCTTTGAGTTCTTATGCAGAGTGCTTATGCTTTGATATATTATTTTTAATTCCAGTCGCTTAAGTGCGCTAGGCGCACATTAAGCGTTGAACACCATACTCAGTACTATGCTGGGATTAGGCCTTTATGTCGAAAGCCTAACCAACCTTAGTGATCCGCGCGCGGGTGACACTTGGCTCTGCGGCGACTTGAGGTTGGCGTTCTTTCACTTTTTTATCAATCACATTCTTCAGTGCAATCAATAATCCCATGACGATAAATGCGCCAGGTGGCAGCATAGAGAGCAGAAAAGGAGTATCGACTTGCCATAAATGGATGGTTAAGGATTTTGCCCACGGACCGAGCAGTTGATCGGCGCCATCAAACAGTGTGCCTTGTCCTAATATTTCCCGCGTTGCGCCAAGTACTGTAAGCACTAAGGTAAAACCGAGTCCCATCATGAGTCCATCGAAGGCGGCGCTAAAGGCGTTATTGCGCGAGGCGAAGGCTTCGGCGCGACCGATAATGATGCAGTTGGTCACAATCAACGGCAGGAAGATCCCAAGGGATAAATACAGACCGTAGGCATAGGCATTGATAAGCAGTTGCACTGTGGTCACCAGCGCGGCGATGATCATCACAAATACCGGAATACGAATTTCTTTGGGCACATAGTCGCGCACCAGCGACACCAAAATGTTAGAGCCAATCAGCACCAACATAGTCGCTAGACCAAGGCCAAGGGCGTTCGTGATCGTCGCTGTGACCGCAAGCAGGGGGCACAAGCCTAACAGTTGCACTAGGCCAGGGTTATTCTTCCACAGACCTTGCCAAGCAATTTCGCGATAATTAGTCATGGTTGGCCTCACAATTTAGCGGCAGACTGAAAATTTGCGCTTGGTTATTGTTGAAATACCATACTGCGTTTTTGACTGCTTTGACATAAGCGCGCGGGGTGATAGTCGCGCCGGTAAATTGATCAAAATCGCCACCGTCTTTTTTAACCAACCATTGTTTGTCATCTGCCGAGCCTAACACTTTACCGACAAACTGAGAGACCCAATTGGATTTACGCAGATCGATTTTATCACCGAGCCCGGGTGTCTCTTGGTGAGCTAAGGTGCGAACGCCTAGGACTTCGCCTTTTGTGCTAATACCCACAATCAACTTAATATTGCCGTTATAGCCATCGGGCGCGATGGCTTCAATGGCGATGGCCACAGGTTTGCCTGCACTGGTGGCTATATAGGCGGGCATTGGGCTGTCGGTTCCTAATGCGTCTTTATCCAGCAGCAAAGTACATTGAGCCGTTAGCTCGTTATCGTGCATCTCATCAGGGATTAATTGATGTAACACTCGCATTAATTCCTGCTGTTCTTGCTGCTTAATTTTATCAACAGTTTGTTGATTGACTGCGGCGACGAGCCCAGTGCAAATCAAAGCAAACAATGCCAATAAAAAACCATTTTTAATCATCGGATTTTTCAACTTTTTATCCTTAAGCTCTCGTTGCCCGCAGAATGATGTTATCGCTTAGCATGACCTTAGCTCGTTGAATGGCCATAGGTGCGTGGACGCACGTAATAGTCAATAAAGGGCGCGCAGAGGTTGGCCAGTAACACGGCAAAGGCGAAGGCGTCAGGGTAACCGCCTTTCGTGCGGATGATATACACCAACACACCAATTAACGCGCCGAAGATAATGCGACCACGGGGACTGGTTGCGGCTGTAACGGGATCGGTGGCGATAAAAAACGCCGCTAACATGGTCGCGCCAGAAAACAGATGCATCAGTGGACTGGCTTGGGTATCGGGTGACAGTAAGAAACCGATACTCGATGCCACAAAGAGCCCTAATAACACGCCAGTGCTGATGTGCCAGCGAATGGCTTTAAGTTTAAGTAACACTAACCCGCCAGTAAGATAGGCCAAGTTGACCCAGAACCAACCTACGCCTGTACTGCCATCAAAAATGGCTTTGGTGAGACTTTCTGTGGTGGTTAATCCCATGGATAAATCGGTTTTGAGGGTATCGAGTGGCGTCGCCATTGTCATGCCATCAATGCCTAAACGGAACTGCTCCATATTCACGTGCGCGCCAACATTAAAGATAAGTTGCAAGCTTTCAACAAGGCTGGGTGAATGCAGTGCAACGGTGCTCGGTGCTATCCAGGTGGTCATTTGCACAGGGAACGAGACTAACAGCAATACATATGCCGCCATTGCAGGGTTGAATAGGTTATGGCCTAAGCCGCCGTAGAGGTGCTTAACTATGACGATCGCAAAGGCGGTGCCCATGACGATCATCCACCAAGGGGCGAGGGGCGGAATGGCGACACCAATTAAGATGGCGGTGAGCATGGCGCTGTTATCGCTAAGGCTCGCTTTGATATTGCGATTGCGAAGTTTCATCACTGCGGCTTCGCAGCTTAAGGCGACGAGGATCGCCAGCAGGACTTGCACAAGTGTGCCCCAGCCAAAAAAGGCACATTGCACGACAAGGCCCGGCAGTAAACATAAAATCACCCTTTGCATGACCGTTGAGGTATGCAAGTTACGCGTTACATGGGGTGATGAGGCTATTTTAAACGCCATTGTGTTCCCTTTTAATCATTCTGTTCTTAATCATTAGTCACACTTGAGTCGCTCGAAGCGTTGGCTTCTTGGGCGAGTGCCGCTTTTTTGGCTTTTGCCTTGGCGATGGTCGCAGCAATCCGCGCTTTTTTAAGCTCATCACTCGATAAAGGCGCCGTTTCAATGGGCTCTGCAGTGGATCCCACCGATGGTAAAACGGCATCAGCTTCAGTTGTTGCAGTATCAAGCGTTGCTGCTATCGAGGGCGATGCCACGTTAGCTTCAGTTTGGATCTCGTCAACGGACTCTATTTCAGCATCAGTTTTAGACTCCGCTGATGCAGCTGCTATTTTCTTAGCTTTAGCACGAGCAACAGCGGCGGCCACTTTGGCCTTTTTAATCGCTTCAGCGTCGTTAACGCTAACGTCAGCGTTGCTAACTTCAATATCAGTAGCGGCTGCATTAACAGCGGTTTCTGCATCAGCATTCACATCTGCATGAACGTTAGCTGCGGAATCAACTGCTGGAGTTGTGGTCTGGTTTAAACCATTTTCAGCATTTGTCTCAGCTTGTTGAGCGGCTTTTTTCGCTTTAGCGCGAGCAACTGCGGCGGCTACTTTGGCTTTCTTAATCGCTTCAGCATCATTAACGTCACTAACGCTAATTTCAGTATTGCTAACTTCAATATCACTAGCGGCGGTTTCTGCTTGCTGCGCCGCTTTCTTAGCTTTGGCACGAGCAACGGCTGCTGCTACTTTCGCCTTTTTATCATCGTCAGCGCTGAGTGCTGGTGTGTTATCAGCGGTTTCAGTAGATTCAAGCGGTGCAGTATCGGTTTGCTGAGCCGCTTTTTTGGCCTTGGCGCGCGCAATTGCCGCAGCGACTTTGTCTTTCTGGGATAACGGCGCTTCCTGCGCTATCGTATCTGTTGCTGAGATGGAGTCGTTTGCATCCATAGTCACAGCATTGTCTGTTTCAGCACCATTGGTGTCAGTACCATCGGCATTTGCTTGGGCAGCTTTTTTCGCTTTAGCACGGGCGATGGCGGCGGCAACGGCGGCCTTACCTTTTGGCACTTCCGTGGTGTCAGTTGTTGTGACGCTTGACTCTTCGGTAATTGATTCGCCAGTGACAGCTTGTGCAGCAGCTTTTTTCGCAGCGATACGCGCCATGGCTTCGGCGACGGCATTTTTATCTGTGCCTGTCATGCTGGCTTGTCGACGTTCAGACGCCTCTTTCGCCTTAGCTTCACGGGCCAGTTTTTCTTCTTCAAGACGCGCTAAGCGGGCATCGAAGCGCTGTTTGGCGCGCTCTGCTTGCTGCTTCTCATCGGCGGCTTGTTTGAGTGCTGATTTGGCAATGCGGTAATACTCTACTAATGGAATATCACTCGGGCAAACGTAACTACAACAACCGCATTCAATACAATCCTTTAGATTGTAACTGGCGGCTTTATCGTATTCTTCGGCCTTGGCGTGCCAAAAGAGTTGTTGTGGCAACAAGAGTGCAGGGCAGGCAGTGGCGCATTCGCCGCAGCGGATACAGGCTTTTTCTTCGGGCGTGCTACCAATTTCTTGGCTGCTTGGCACCAGAATACAGTTAGTACCTTTTAAAATAGGCACTTGGATATTCGCTAACGCATGGCCCATCATAGGCCCGCCAATAATCACCTTTTGGTCAGGCTCTGGCGTGAATTCAGTTGCAGTCAGAACGTGATCAACGGGCGTGCCTATCGGTAACCAGTAGTTCCCTGGTTTGCCGACATTTCTGCCTGTCACAGTCACAACGCGTTCAACCAAAGGCTTGCCTTGAGTGACGGCTTGATTAATTGCATAGGCAGTACCGACGTTATGTACCACGATACCGAGTTTGGCGGGAATGGCGCCCGAGGGCACTTCGCGGCCAGTAATGATCTGAATTAACTGCTTTTCACCGCCAGAAGGGTATTTTGTCGGGATAACCGTGACCCGAATGCTGCCCGCTGGGAGTCCGCATTGGCTGACAGCAGCTTGCATGGCTTTGGCCGCTTCAGGTTTATTGTCTTCAATGGCGATAACAATGCGTTTTGGCGTTAATAGCCGATGAATTATGCCAATACCTGCGAGGATATCTTGGCTGTATTCACGCATTAATCTGTCATCGGCGCTGATATAAGGTTCGCATTCGACGCCGTTGATGATGACTAAATCGATTTCACTGACCGGATTAAGCTTGATGTGAGTCGGAAACGCTGCGCCGCCCATACCCGCAATACCGGCTGAGCGTACCTTATCGACGATTTGCTGATGGCTTAAGTCATCAAGTTGATTTTGCACCAACTCGCACCAGGTGTCTTTGCCATCGGCTGCGATAACGCAAGTGTTAACCGGCAATGCAGAGGCATGGTTGCTCGCCCTTGGTTCGATAGCAACAATAGTGCCCGATGTTGGCGCATGCACAGGTAAATGCCAAATCGAGGTGCCTTGCGTTAACGGCGTGCCTTTTAAGACGCTATCGCCAACCTTCACCGCAAGCGTACAGTTTTCACCGACTTGAGGGACGGGCACTAAGTACGTCGAGGCTAATGGCAGTTGGCCAATCGGCGTCGCGTTGGAGAGGAATTTGACTTCAGGAGGATGTATTCCACCGGGTGAGCGCCAAAGGGTTCCTTTATCTAATTGATCTAATAAAGTTAACACCGCTTTTCCTCTTCAGACTTTGTCTCTTGAATATTGGTTTCTTGAATACTGTTTTCTTGGATGAGCGTCACTGGGATAGCATTTAAGCGCCAGTTCCAATTTTTAAGATTTGGGGTGACTGGGATCATATCAATACAATCGACAGGACAAGGCTCAACGCAGAGATCGCAGCCCGTGCAGTCGGTTGTCAGCACGGTATGCATGAGCTTTCCTGCACCGATAATCGCATCCACAGGGCAGGCTTGAATACATTTAGTGCAGCCAATACATTCATCTTCGCGAATGTAGGCGACTTTTTTCACTTGAGATTGTGCTTCGGCATTCAGCGGCTCTGGCTCGACGCCCATTAGGGTCGCCAGCTTTTCCATGGTGGCAGTGCCGCCAGGAGGGCATTTATTGACTTTATCACCATTGGCAATGGCTTCAGCATAGGGACGACAACCTGGGTAACCGCATTGACCGCATTGGGTTTGTGGCAGAATTGCTTCTAGCTCATCGACAATCGGATTGCCTTCGACCTTGAATTTAAGGGCGGCAAAACCGAGCAATACCCCAAAGACTAATGCCAATAGGGTCAACAATATGACTGCAATTAAAATTCCGGACATCTTACTTAACCAATCCTGTGAATCCCATAAAGGCGAGTGACATAAGACCTGCGGTGATCATCGCAATCGCCCCGCCTTTGAAAGGTAAGGGGACATCGGCGGCCGCTAAACGCTCGCGCATCGCCGAGAAGAGAATTAACACTAATGAGAAGCCTAACGCAGCACCAAAGCCATAGATAGCCGATTGGATAAAATCGTGCTTCTCATTCACGTTTAATAAGGCTACGCCCAATACCGCGCAGTTAGTCGTGATAAGCGGCAGGTAAATTCCTAAGGCACGGTGCAGAGCGGCACTGGTCTTTTGCACGACCATTTCAGTAAATTGCACCACAACGGCAATCACTAAAATAAAGCTCATGGTTCGCAGATAACTCAGGTCAAAGGGTAATAACAGATACTGGTTGACGAGATAACTGAGAATAGAGGCTAACGTCAGCACAAAAGTGGTCGCCATAGACATGCCAATAGCGGACTCCAATTTGCTGGAGACCCCCATAAAAGGGCACAGGCCTAAGAATTTCACTAAAACGAAATTGTTGACCAGCACTGTACTGATCAACAAGAGGAGATATTCAGTCATCCTAATACTTTTCTAAACGGATCTTGGCCGTATTATCGACTTTTCCGTATGCATAAACAACATATAGAATGCAGGGTTAACCATCTTTACTGTAAATTTTGGCGATGAATTAACCCGTTAAAGTATTAAATCTGATCTGTAATGGCCATGGCTTGGGGTTGTGCGATGTAATAGCCCTGCAATCCATCGACTAAGAGTTTTTCGAGGGTTAATTTTTCTTCTTGGCGTTCGACACTGGTTGCGATGACCCGAATGCCAATTCGTCTGGCGACATCCACCATCATACGCACAAAGAACTTATTATTGCTGTCTTCATCGATGTTAGACGTGTAGCTGCCATCGAGCTTAATGTAGTCGGGGCGCACTTCGCTGAAGAATTTGAAGGAGGTAAAGCTCATGCCAAAACGCTCAATCGACACCCGTGAACCAACACTGTGTACTTCGCGAACAAACTTATAACTCGCCCCTAAGTTAGACTGCATGCCGGACTCGTTGATCTCAAAGACTAAACGCGATGCTATGTATTTTTGCTTACCTAGTATGTCTTTTAGCCAAGCGACAAACATGTCTTGATGGGCTGAAAATGCGCTGATATTGATACCAAAGTTACCAGAAATAGTCGGGTTTTCCTTAAGCATCTTTAATGCACTGATCACAACCAGTTTATCTAATTCTGAGCTCATACCGTGACGTTCAGCCATAGCAATCACTGTGGTGGTAGGTAAGAACTTGCCTTCGCTATTGTAAAAACGCGCCAACAACTCACGGTAAACCTCTACATCGGTACGACACGGCTGAATAGGCTGCTGGTAGAATTTCAATGCTTGGCGTGTCACTAAATCATGAATCGCCATCTTCCAACGATCGTCACCAAACTGCTCATCCCCATTGAGTTTCTCTTGAATGTGATAGCTATTGGGGCCAAGGGTCTGAGCTATGCTGACCGCGGTATCGGCAATTGTCAGTAAATTAACCGCTTCGGTACCTTGGCGATAGGGGACTAAGCCTATATGGGCGACGGATTCTGCTTTTGTCATTTGCAGATATTCATCGAGGTAAATTTTTAATTGGTCTAAAAATTTCGGTGCATCTTTCAGCATGACATCGGGAATAAACACCGCAAAATCGGCACTCGATACCCTAAAACATTCAGCATCTGCATATTTGCTACAGGCTTTGCGGATGCAATTAGCCACACTCGAAAGATAATCATCACCCGCTGAACGGCCTTGTTTTTGATTAATGAGGGTCAGCTCAGTCGCTTTAACCATTGCCATCAGCCCAAGTTGAGGAATATCGGGATGACTAATGGTTTCTAATTTTTGGGTGAACCGTTGGCGACTACCAAAACCTGTGACGGCGTCTTGATAGGCTGCTTTATGCAGTTTTTCATTTTCTTGATTGAGCTTATCGATTTGGGCTTTAAGTTGCAGGCGACATTCTTCGAGGGAGATACCAATAGGGGTGAGCTCGCCAGTGAGTTTCGATGCTGCGACGGCAGAAAAGCCTAACTCGGGTATTTTTGAAATATAATCAGCAGCATAACGTACCGCAGCTCTGAGTTTCGACATTAATAGAATAAACACTAATAGCAAAATAAGGTAAGTCACTAGCAACATGACACCGAGTTTTTGAGTGTTACTAATTGCAGTATCAATGGCTTGGTTTGCACTGAGCTTGACCTGTAAACGACCCGATGCCAATTTTTGTGTGTGGCTGAGTTCGATGGAAAATAAACTCGCTAAAGGATGGGGATGTTGACTGTCTAAGCTTCCTTCGGTATGGCTCAGTTGGCCGTCGGTATCATCAATATATTGGAAGAACTGGAATGAGTAGTTTTCAGAAAGTTTTTTAAAGAGTTCTACACCGTTACCCTGCCATTGTTGGTAGCGGCTTAAGCTAGATTTAAAGCTATCGAGTTCTTGCTGCTGTTGGACTTGCAATTGGCTGTTTTCGCTTTGATACACCCAAGCAAAGAGACCTAAGAAAATAAGCAGTAAAAAAATTGGATATGATTTTGACATGGCCATAAAAATCCGCTCTAGATTTTGGTGAGTTCGAACAAGATAAGTTTAAGCCAAGAATACTTAAAAACCGCTATCTGTGTGAAGATACTCATAAATTTGTTCAACAAGCTGCTAACAGTGTAACTGCATTTGCTTAAAAACAAAACGGAAAAGAATAGCTTAGCTAGAAGCCAGAAGAAGCAAAGAATTGAGATTAAAACGAAGAAGAAAATGGCTCCTCTGACTGGACTTGAACCAGTGACATACGGATTAACAGTCCGCCGTTCTACCGACTGAACTACAGGGGAATCGAGGTGCGATATTGCTATCGATTTTACTGATACAACGCTTTAAAAGTGGCTCCCCTGACTGGACTTGAACCAGTGACATACGGATTAACAGTCCGCCGTTCTACCGACTGAACTACAGGGGAATCGAGGTGCGATATTGCTATCGATTTTACTGATACAACGCTTTAAAAGTGGCTCCCCTGACTGGACTTGAACCAGTGACATACGGATTAACAGTCCGCCGTTCTACCGACTGAACTACAGGGGAATCGAGGTGCGATATTGCTATCGATTTTACTGATACAACGCTTTAAAAGTGGCTCCCCTGACTGGACTTGAACCAGTGACATACGGATTAACAGTCCGCCGTTCTACCGACTGAACTACAGGGGAATCGAGGTGCGATATTGCTATCGATTTTACTGATACAACGCTTTAAAAGTGGCTCCCCTGACTGGACTTGAACCAGTGACATACGGATTAACAGTCCGCCGTTCTACCGACTGAACTACAGGGGAATCGTCTTAAAACAGCAGTGCAATAATGTAATTGGCTCCCCTGACTGGACTTGAACCAGTGACATACGGATTAACAGTCCGCCGTTCTACCGACTGAACTACAGGGGAATCGTTTACAACTTATCTTTACTGCTTTGTCCTACTTGCCTTTACTCAGTGTTGAAATTGGCTCCCCTGACTGGACTTGAACCAGTGACATACGGATTAACAGTCCGCCGTTCTACCGACTGAACTACAGGGGAATCGTTTCACACAGTCGTAGCGACTCGTTGAGAACGGAGCGCATAGTAAAACGCTCTGTGGGATGAGTCAACTCGAGTTACTAAAAAAAGTGTAATTATGCTGTTAAGTGCTCATCTAATGTGCATCGTGGTGCAGAATTCGACATTTTTAGTGAAAAACCACTTAACAATTCGCAATATAGCTTTGAACGACGCCATCGTTTGTGGGGTGAAATTTCTATGAAATTGAAATCACTCGTTAAAAAATAAGCACTTTTTAAAAATCAGCCGAGCTTAAGGCCAATGAATAGGCTTAAACAGCCTAAAGCTGAAGTGCCGCCAGCTATCGCTTCGGGTTTATCTCATCTTTTTAGCAGATTGATAAGCATTGGTTAAGCAAGATGAGTCGAGATAGCGATGCGGCGTGAAGTTATTGGGCTGCATGAAAAGGGGATTGAATTAGCGGTAAATAACGATTGGGTTAAACCGTTAGACTTGTTGGCGTAAGGTAGACGATTAAGTAAAGCTTCTTTCTACGTGCTGGGTAAGTCACCATGATCGATGAACCATTGGCTATCAACTATCAACTATCAACTATCAACTATCAACTATCAACTATCAACAGTGAACTATCAAAAGTGAGCAGTGAGTAAGCTAATAGTTAAGCTACCTTTCAGTCGTATATAGAAGACCTTTACAGTAAGAGTGAACCATTTATGGCGATGACGCGTATCTTGAATGTCGATTCATTAAAGGATAAAAATATTTGTTTAGCGTTTGATGATGAGCTTTATGTTAGATTTTAGTTTGGCGCAAACATGCTAGTAAGCGAGAAGTCCTAGCTGTTTGTTTCTCTGCCAAAGTTAGAACGCCCGTTGTAAGCTGCTCTATAAATAAGTAACTGATTTAAATTTAGCATTAATCAAATTAGTAGCGTCTGTTGCTACAAGCGAGTGACGCGTTGCACTGTGAGAACCTGGGTCAATTGCAGTTAGTGAAATCGATACAAGTAGCAACATTTATCAAATGTAATTAAATTACCAAATGTTGAGTGGCTGCCATTAAGGTGTATAACAGCCTCCAATCCCGCGTGGTTTCTCGGTTATTTCGACTTATCAACAAAATCTGTGGATAACCCTGTGAGTTGTCCGAATAAATGGCCGTCAAAGCCTTGGCGTATGGGCGTCGGACTTAAAATGCACTATTTTGGGTGGGAAAAATAAACTTCAATATTATCAATTGAGTATTAAAAGCAAGTGGTTTTTATTTAGGGTGAAAATCAGGTTGCAATTTTGTAATCGAACGAAATTGATTTCTTGTGTATTAAATTGGCATTTTTGCTTAGTTTACGGGTGTTTTGTGAGCAAAAAACGTTGAAAATGGCTTGGTCTAAAAGTTTCATGTTTCTTCCACTAAATTGTCATCTAGCGGTGTTAATGCGTATTGAATTGACCACAGGAAGGATAACTGTGGAGCTTAGTCGGTGACTTGATTAGAATGGGGCGACTCATTAAAAGGATATGTGCGCGTGTCAGAATCTGTTTTTCAGCTTGAATCGCAATTCGCCCCCGCAGGCGACCAACCTACAGCGATAGCCAAATTAGTCGATGGACTCGAAGCGGGTTTAGCTTGCCAAACCTTACTCGGGGTGACCGGCTCAGGTAAAACCTTCACGATTGCCAATGTGATCCAAAAGTTAGGTCGCCCCACGATTATCATGGCGCCCAATAAAACTTTGGCGGCGCAGCTTTATGGCGAGATGAAAGAGTTCTTTCCCCATAATGCGGTCGAGTATTTTGTTTCTTACTACGATTATTATCAGCCAGAAGCCTATGTGCCTGCGTCGAATACCTTTATTGAGAAAGACGCGTCGGTTAATGCCCACATAGAGCAAATGCGCCTGTCGGCGACGAAGGCGCTATTAGAGCGTAAAGATGTGGTGCTCATTGCCTCTGTGTCGGCTATTTATGGTTTGGGAGATCCTGACTCCTATTTAAAAATGTTGCTGCATCTACGCCAAGGCGATGTGATGGGGCAGCGTGATATCTTAATTCGCCTCAGTGAGTTGCAGTATAAACGCAATGATATCGAGCTACAGCGCGGCACCTATCGCGTACGTGGTGAGGTGATTGATGTTTTCCCTGCCGATTCTGAGCGTAATGCCATCCGTGTCGAGTTGTTCGACGATGAGATTGAGCGTTTAAGCGAGTTTGATCCGTTAACCGGCCATATCATTAAGCGCATCGCCCGTACAACGGTTTACCCTAAGACTCACTATGTGACGCCGCGGGAAAAAATCATCGCCGCCACTGAGTTTATTAAAGAAGAGCTGCGCGAGCGTAAGCAATTTCTACTCGATAACAACAAGTTAATTGAAGCCCAGCGTATCCATGAGCGAGTGCAATACGATGTGGAAATGATGGTGGAGTTAGGTTACTGCTCTGGCATCGAAAACTACTCGCGCTATTTATCTGGTCGCGCACCGGGGGAAGGGCCGCCAACCTTACTCGACTATTTGCCCGCTGACGGTCTATTAATTATCGACGAATCCCATGTGACTGTGCCGCAAATCGGCGCCATGTACAAAGGTGACCGTTCTCGTAAAACCACACTGGTGGAATACGGTTTCCGCTTACCATCAGCCTTAGATAACCGACCGCTCAAGTTTGAAGAGTTTGAGCAATTGATGCCGCAAACCATTTATGTGTCGGCGACACCGAGTGTCTACGAGCTGGAAAAAAGCGAAGGTGAGATTGCCGAGCAGGTCGTACGGCCAACGGGTTTACTCGATCCTGAATTAGAAGTGCGTCCTGTCGGGACTCAAGTGGACGATTTATTGTCCGAGATCGCCAAGCGCGTCGCTGTTAACGAGCGGGTGTTAGTGACGACGCTGACCAAGCGTATGTCGGAGGATTTGACCGAATACCTCGACGAACATGGTGTAAAAGTGCGTTATTTGCACTCGGACATAGACACAGTCGAACGGGTGGAGATCATCCGCGATCTGCGTTTAGGCAAGTTTGATGTGTTGGTTGGGATCAACCTATTGCGTGAAGGCTTAGACATGCCAGAAGTGTCACTGGTGTGTATTTTAGATGCGGATAAAGAGGGCTTCCTGCGCTCAGAACGCTCGCTTATCCAAACCATTGGCCGCGCCGCGCGTAACGTTAATGGCAAAGTCATTCTCTATGCTGATCGCATTACCAATTCGATGGCGAAGGCCATTGGTGAAACTGACCGCCGACGTGAACGCCAGCGCGCGCACAACTTAAAGCACGGTATCACCCCTAAGGGCGTGGTTAAACGGATCACCGATGTGATGGATGTCGATGACGGCCGCGACAGTAAAGCTGTGTATGGCAAAGTGGCTGAACCTAAGTCCCATTACCATAAAGCCGATGCGACTGAGTTGAGCCATCAAATCGATCAGCTTGAGAAGAAGATGCACGAACATGCGCGTAACTTAGAGTTCGAACAAGCAGCGGCGATGCGTGATGAAGTCAAGCATTTGCGGGACTTGTTGATCAAGGCCTAGATTTACCTTAACGCTAAAGATTAAAAAAGCCGTCCAGCAATTATGCTGCGACGGCTTTTTTATGTCTGTCAGAGAATTACGCAGAGACTTTTACGGGACTAAACTTCAACGTGATGAATACCGCTAAAGCACAAATCAGCCCACAGATTAAGCCAACCAAATGCGCCTCAGTTGCCACGCGCGCGCCTATCATGGCGGTGACATCATTGCTGGCGCCATAAAGCTGTTCGTGGCCAACCTTGATGATAACGCCAAGTAACAGCAGATAGCCTGAGCGTAGCTTGCGGACAATATCCTGCACCGCGCCGTAGGCGAATAGGCCGTGCAACATGCCGCTTAAGCCGACATAACCGAGCAATTGCGGATAGCCCAAATATAAGCCTATGCCTTCGAGTAAGCATAATACCAGGAATAGTGCGCTTAAGCCTTTGAGATGGTAATGGAAATGATGCAAAAACAGCACAACCCAAAGACCCGCAAGATTCATCAACAGGTGCCACTGATTCGTGTGAAGTAAATTACCGCTGATTAAGCGCCACCATTCACCATCAGCAATAGCACTACGGCGATAGGCGAGCAGGTTGTCGACAGCAGGACTGGCTAAGCCTGCGACATACAAACCCGCACATATCAGACTCACCACCAGCGCGACCCAATAGGGACTGCGTGTCATGCATTTGGCTCGCTAGCGTCGAGTGAAGCCATGACTGCGGTTTTATCCTGCAGATAATCGTCCAAACCACGTTTACGCAGATGACAAGCCGGGCAATCGCCACAACCATCGCCAATGATGCCGTTATAGCAAGTGAGGGTGTGGTGGCGAACCAGATCGAGTTGCTGGTATTTATCCGCCAGCGCCCAGGTTTGTGCCTTATTGAGCCACATTAAGGGCGTGATGATCTTAAGTTGTTTATCCATGCCTTGAACTAAGGCAGATTCCATCGCTTTAACAAAATCGTTGCGGCAATCTGGGTAACCAGAAAAATCGGTTTCACATACGCCTGTGATAATCGCTTCAGCGCCTAATTGATAGGCATAAATGCCCGCAAGCGTTAAAAACAGAATGTTACGTCCAGGCACAAAAGTATTCGGCAGCCCATTTTCCATTAACTCATGTGAAACGGGAATCGCATCACGGGTCAGCGCCGATATCGCTAACTCATTGAGTAAGGTGACATCCATGACTTTATGGCTAGTGATCTTCAAGCGTTTGGCTAAGGATTTGGCGACTTCAATTTCTTCGCGGTGACGCTGACCGTAGTCAAAGGTGATCCCGTGTACTTCATCGTACTGGGTTAGGGCTTGGATAAGACAGGTTGTCGAATCTTGTCCGCCACTGAATACCACCACTGCTTTGGACGCTAAGGGTTTTGACACTAAGCTCGTTGACATAAAGGATTTCACTTAACCGTAGAACACTTATAAATAGGCCGTTAGTGTAACTCAGGCCATAGTCCTTGCAAACTCTGGCGATCTGCATCAAATAGGCTTTCTCGGCGCAAAAACTTGCAGCTCAAGCTAAAATCCACTATAAATGCCGCCCCAGAAAAGTGGAACGCCAGCATGAACTACCCAGTCAACGAAGTATTTGAAACCATTCAAGGTGAAGGTGTCTTTACCGGAGTGCCCGCCATATTTGTCCGCCTGCAAGGTTGTCCCGTGGGATGCGCTTGGTGCGATACGAAACAGACATGGGATGTGCTTGAAGTGAATAAAGTGACGCCAGAGCAAGTCATTACCGTAGACGGCACTATTGGGCGCTGGGCAGATCATACGGCGCAAAGTCTTATCGCAGCTTTTCATGCTAAAGGTTTTACTGCGCGCCATATAGTGATCACCGGCGGCGAGCCTTGTATGTACGATTTACGCGAATTAACTGAAACCTTGCGCAACCAAGGCTTTGCTACCCAAATCGAAACCAGTGGCACCTTCGACATCAATTGTGCCGATGACACTTGGGTGACGGTATCGCCCAAGTTGAACATGAAAGGTGGCTATAAGGTATTAGCGCAGGCGCTGAACCGTGCCAATGAGATTAAGCATCCTATCGCCACTGAAAATCACATTGCTGAATTGGATGAGTTACTGCAAGACATCGATATTTCAGCGAAAACGATTTGCCTGCAGCCGATTAGCCAAAAGCCCAGAGCGACTGAACTGGCGATGAAGGTGTGTATTGCCCGTAATTGGCGTTTATCGATCCAAACCCATAAGTATTTGAATATTGATTAATGCCCATGGGTTACTCTACCAACGATAAAAAAACGCCTCACAACAGTGGGGCGTTTTTTATGGCTGACGTTTAGCGGTGGACTTTAAAGCCGTCGACTCAAGGTAAAGTATTTAATCGAGTCGGTTAATCAAGCACACTTATTAAAGGCGCTTAGTCGTACGGGCTTAGTCATACGGGCTTAATCAAGCTCGCTTAGCTGACCAAAATGATTGAATGCTGCGAGTTGGCGCTGATAGGGCGCAATATCGCCGATGTTAGCCGCAATCCAGTCTGCATCGTAATAGGTATCGAGGTAACGCTCACCCGAATCACAAATTAGGGTCACGATTGAGCCTTGTTCTTCGCGCGCTTGCATTTGTACGGCAAGTTGCAATGCACCGTACAGGTTAGTGCCCGTCGATGCGCCGGTTTTACGGCCAATCAGTTGTTCTAACCAATGAATTGTCGCTACGGAAGCCGCGTCGGGGATTTGCAGCATAGAATCCACAACGCCAGGAATAAACGATGGCTCGACTCTTGGTCGACCTATGCCTTCAATTTTACTGCCATTGCAACAGGTTAAGCTGGCATCGCCGCTCTGATAAAAATCAAAAAATACCGAGTTTTGCGGATCAACTACGCAAAGCTGGGTCGCCAACCTTTGATAGCGGATGTAGCGGCCTATGGTCGCCGATGTGCCGCCTGTACCCGGACTCATCACTATCCAACGCGGGATTGTGTGTGGCTCGCGTTCCATCTGATTGAAAATAGAATTGGCAATATTGTTATTGCCGCGCCAGTCTGTTGCGCGCTCGGCGTAGGTGAATTGATCCATGTAATGGCCGCCCAGCTCTGCGGCTAGGCGCGCCGATTCGGCGTAAATCTCACTGGAATGGTCGACAAAATGACATTGGCCGCCATAGAAAGTGATCTGTTCAATCTTCTTTTTAGCCGTGCTTTTAGGCATCACGGCAATAAAAGGTAAACCGAGTAAGCGGGCAAAATAGGCTTCAGAAATCGCTGTGCTGCCCGATGAGGATTCGATAATGGGCGTACCTTGCTTAATCCAGCCGTTACACAGGGCATAGAGGAAGAGTGAGCGGGCGAGGCGATGCTTTAAGCTGCCTGTCGGGTGGGTACTTTCATCTTTAAGATAAATATCTATGCCATCGAGCATAGGTAATTCAAGCTTAATCAAATGGGTATCGGCGCTGCGCTGAAAATCCGCTTCAATCTTGCCTATCGCATGGGCTTCCCACGTTGGGCAGAGTCTGTGAGCGCTGTGTGAGTCCACTGGCGGTTGAATTGTGTTAGATATCATCATAGTCACTTCGAAAGGGATCATTTTTAGAGCATATCACAGGGACGGGCAAAGCGGTTTTATTGGATCTGCTTGGCGTTACTCGCTTGGGGGCATTAGCTTGAAGTCGCGCGAGGCGTGATTGATGTTAAAGACAAATATTGCGAACTAAAAAGATGGCTTCAAATAGAAGTGCAGTTTAATACAAAGAATGTAATTAGAACAAAATGAATAGATGAAGCTATGGCAGATAAAACTGGAATAGACAAAACGGAAGTTGAACAAGAGCGGTATATACAATGAAAGAAATGGTGGAGGGAGAAGGATTCGAACCTTCGAAGGCTGAGCCGTCAGATTTACAGTCTGATCCCTTTGGCCACTCGGGAACCCCTCCACAAACTTTCTTTACTTTTAAAACTCAACCAAACATTGGCCATGTTTGGTACTTGAAAATGATTATCTGCGTTAGAGATAAAGATGGTGGAGGGAGAAGGATTCGAACCTTCGAAGGCTGAGCCGTCAGATTTACAGTCTGATCCCTTTGGCCACTCGGGAACCCCTCCACGAATACCTTTAACGCTTTTGTAAAACTCTACATCATTTTCGAACAACACTCACAAACTTACAGTGCAAATGGTGGAGGGAGAAGGATTCGAACCTTCGAAGGCTGAGCCGTCAGATTTACAGTCTGATCCCTTTGGCCACTCGGGAACCCCTCCTCAATTGCGGCCGCCATAGTAGTCAGAAACCTTTTGCATGTAAATACCCAATTTAAAAATTTTCCTAAAGTTATGCATCAAATGGTCGATTAACTAACAACGAATTGTTTTGACGATGTTTTTTTATGCAAATTGATGTTCCTTTAGTCAACGAAGCCCAAATTGGCACCCGCTTAAACGCGGCGATAGAAAACGACAGACGGGGCGAATTCGCCCTGTTGCTGTCGTTACTGTCGGTTGACGCACGGGACATGGCGCAATTTCAATGGCAAAACGAGCTTGATATGGCGCAAAAATTACAGCGTCAGTTCGAATTACCACCGCAGCAAAGCTTAATGGCGGATTTATCTTGTGCCGAACCTGTAGTCGATAACAGCAGTATTTTTATGGCCCAAGGTCCGCGGGCATTTCAATTACAGCAGGCACTGCGACCGGAAGCCTTAGTGATCCGAGGCTGTGAGAGCGTAGCAATGGCCGAGGCCCTGAGTAACTGTGATCATGTCACCCAGCTCAGGCAAAGGGGCCAACTCAGCGCGCCTAAGGTTGAAATCATGCATTTTGCCGATCAATTGGCAATCCAACGTAATCTGGTGCCTCTGCTCGCTTCTGCCTAGTTACCAACTCCTGCAAGTGTTCTTTAAAACGCGTGTTCTGCTATAGCAATAGCAATAGCAATAGCAATAGCAATTGCGTCAATCTGCGCCATTTCAGTAAATAAGCGTGAGCTAAAGCCAGTTATCTTGAGGCTTAATTACCTATAATTCTGATTAACCTATCGAGTTAGCCACTTACCGCGCAAATAAATTAGCGAGCATAGTTTAGTGATGCCGTTAATCAGTCGCTTTATAAATAAGGAATACAGATGAAAGGCATAATAGAAGCACAAAATCCGGCAGTGAATGATACTTGCACCGATTGTGGCAGTTTTGTCGATATCGGCGCCGTCATTGATGAACACGATACCTTATTGACGTTAAATTTTGTTGGCGATAGCGCGCAAACAGATGCAGAAAGTATGGCGAGCCGTGCCCAAGCTCGATTTGCTGAAGTGCAAACTGAGTTTGTGACCACGGCTGCGGGTATCGATTTACTGCTGACCTTTGGTGTGAGCGCCGAGAAAATGATTTTCCAATTGGAAAACGGTTTATAAGTTTTTGTGCAGCACTTTTAGCGGATAGATTTTAGCGGATAGAATTCGAACTTAATCGTTTTAACTGTCTAAAAATGCTGCAGTTGTTAACTGAATTGTAATAAATTGTGCCACATGTTGCTGCACTTACAATAGATAGTGTAATCTGCCTCCAAATAAGAATAATTCAATCAGCTTAATTGCACATTTCAAGGTACGTTTGCGCGTAGCAAAGACCTTTAGCCCAACACGAAGTTTTGTAGGGAATCAGCGTGAAGCGACGTCAGCATCAGCATTTATTGGAGTCTTTGGTTCAGTCAACTGCAAAACAGCAGGGCGATTTCACCAAGACAGCAGAGTTAGCCACAGAGTTGTTGTGCCAGAATTTAACGGTTTCTTTGGTGTCAGTGTGGACGTTCTCAGCTGATCAACAAACCCAAACACTCGTTGCACAATTTGGTTCTATGATGTTGCAAGACATTCATAGGCCTAAACTATTACAAGCTTGTCCCCGTTATGTGCACGAGCTTAAAACCCTGCGCCATATCGATGCTGGCAATACGCTGACCGATCCCCGTTTAAGTGAATTGGCAGAGTGCTATTTTATCCCGCGGCACATCAATTCGAGTCTCGACATCGCCATTCGCATCAATGGTCGTCTGGAAGGTGTGCTCTGCATCGAGCGGGCGCAATTTACTCCCCATTGGCACGATAGCGAAATCCACCTCGCGTGCCAGATGGCAGATCAATTAGCCCTGACCTTAGCGACAAAACACAGCTACGACAAAGAAGAAAGACTGAGCTTGTTTCGCTGTGCGACGGAGCAATCGCGGCAGATCAGTATGCTCATTAATTTGCATACTGAAAAAGTCGAGTATGTGAATCAGGCGCACAGTGAAATCACTGGCATGCCCCGTGAGCAGATAATCGGCGCAAATATCCGTGAATTGGCTTTTTTTAAGCAGCATGCCCAATTAGCCGAGCAAACCCTAGCGCAAATTTTTAGGGGCGAAATTGCCAAAGGCGAAGTGCAGTTTAGTCGTGCCGATGGCAGCCGCTATTGGCTGACATACGTGCTGAGTCAATTTATTACCGATCGCGGCAATCATTATGCCTTGGTCTCGTGTGAAGAAAATACCGATGAGCACAACTACAAGTTAGAGCTTGAACGCCTCGCTTGGCGCTGTGGATTAACGGGGCTACATAACCGCACCCACTTTAATCGAGTGCTTGAACGTACCAATAAGGGACTGTTGTTATTAGTCGATCTGGTTGGATTTAAACGGTTTAACGATACCTATGGTCATGAGAATGGCGATAGCTTATTGATTGAAATCGCCCGCCGTTTGAAACATTTCTCCGAGATCAATAAAGCCACCGAAATTGCCCGCGTCGGTAGCGATGAATTTGCCGTGCTGCTGACCGATGATAACGCGGTATACGATCTCGATTATTTTAGTACGCGTCTGTATCAGCATCTGGCTATGCCTATCTTAATCGGTCGCGAACAAGTCGAGCCCAAGCCTGCCTTAGCTGTGGTTGATATCGCCTCGGTGGCGAGTTTGTTTGCCCCGTTAACCTGTGCCGATATTGCTGTGCAGTATGCTAAAAAGAAAAAAGGCACAGCAATCCAAGTGTTTAACAGCACTTTATTGAGCGCATTTAAAGAAGATGCACAGATAGAGCGTGATTTACACAGTGCCATCCGTGGCCGTCAGTTTGAGCTTTATTATCAGCCACTGAGGGATTTAGAGCAGAATACCTACATAGGTGCTGAAGCTTTAATCCGTTGGCATCACCCTAAAAGAGGCGTGTTATTCCCCGCGTCTTTTATCGACATTGCCGAGCAATCGGGGATGATTAATTCCATCGGCAGCTGGGTGTTAGAGGCCGCATGTCGCCAGCTAAACCTATGGCAACACCATAATGCGGACATGACGATGCACGTGAATGTGTCGGCCCGTCAGTTTTTCAGTGGCAATTTATTCGAGCAGGTCTGGCAGCTATTAACTCGCTATCGATTGAAACCTAATACGTTAATTTTAGAGATCACTGAAACTGAGTTGATGGGCGACATTCGCCATGCGACCTTGTTATGCCAAGAATTGGCTGAGTTAGGCGTGGGACTCGCGATTGACGATTTTGGCACGGGTTATAGCTCTATGCGCTATTTGAAGCAGTTCCCGATCAGTAAACTCAAAATAGATCGGTCGTTTATTTCAGATCTCACCGTGAGTCGTGAAAGCCGCGAAATTGTCTCAGCCATTATCGCCATGGCGAGTGCTTTGAATATCTCCTTGACGGCAGAAGGGGTTGAAACCCTTGAGCAAGAAGCCTTTTTAGCGAAAAGCTTTTGCCATCAGGCGCAGGGCTATCTCTATAGTCCCGCATTACGGGAGCCTGAGTTTGCACAATTTATCTTGTCGGCCAAAAGCCCTTCGGTCTTGACCCACTAAGCAGGTGTGAGCAGCTTTTAAACCGCTGTTTTCGATAACTCGCGATGACTCTTGATAACTTTTGATAAAGTAAGGGCAGGTAAGATTGCTAACTTAGATTACGCATCTAGCCTACACATCTAGAGCATAAACCTAGCCTGTCTTTATTTTTTAATCTCTATGCTTGTTAAATCAGTGATGTAAACCATTACTGTAATTCTTCAGCACAATTTTGCGCCGCATGCTCATAGCAACAGCTTATGATGTTAACTCAGAGAGACTTTAAGCAGCATTGTTTGAATTTTTTACCGCTATGGCAAACGCAAGCATCATTTCTGCCGGGTAACTTCGCCGTCATTTGCTGGCCTTGGCTGTAATACCAGCGGCCCGTTTGATAGATAAATTCCGAACGCTCATAGATAGCATCAATTTCACCTTCGAGTTTGTACCAAGCCTTAAATGTCACTGTGCCATGTCTTGGCTCCGCGATTGCTTGATTCGCAGCTTGAGAGTTGTGGGCGGGTGTTTCACTGCTGCTGAGTACTTCTAGTCCTAGCCAATGTGGGTGAGGGCCAGTATTAAGACACGCTAGGGTGAGGCCGTTTAGGTACTCGGGATGATGTGTTTTCAAAATGTAATCAAAATTTTTCAACACAAATGCGCAGTAACGTGAGCGCATGAGTTGCTCGGGCGTGCGCGCAACGACTTGCCCAGAATCGACATGAATATGCAGTGGATTGCAGCAATCTTGATAGCGTTTGCTACTGCCACAGGGGCAGCTTTGTTCAGTTGTAATCATGTTTTCTTTGCGATATCGATTAAATGATGATTTATTTCAATAAATTAGGATTTTATTCTAACGCATTAGGCTTGTATCTAAATGCGTTAAATAGCGTCAGCACAAAACTTAGGGTAATTTCTTACCCGCAGGTAAAGGCGGGAACTGGCGACCATAATACAAGTTAGGCACAGGTTTCGCATTCAGGTAATAGCTAGGTTCTGCACGATTATTGGTGTCTAAGCTCACTTTCCATTGGGTCGCTGAGACTTTTTCTGTACCAATGGCAAATTTGCCTGCAAATTCACTCACAGGTTCGCCCGTTTCTTTTGCTGGGTAAAATCGAACCAAATAATAGCCAGTATCTATGGCACCATCGCCGATAATTTTACGCTTGGTGATGCGAAAATCGACGTCGATAGTGGCTTTCTTCGCGCGGATTTTATCGAAAAACTTTTGGTAAATCGCGACGATATTATCTCGGCCATAGTAAATTTCTTTACTTTGACTCTCAGACAAGTAGCTAGCGTCATCGGCATAAATCTCACGAGTCACTTCAGGGGACAATTGATTAAAAGCGCTAATAAACAAAGGATAATTAGCGTTGATCAATTGATCATCGGTGGATTTTGTATGCGTTTTAGCTGGATTGGCTAAGCTTGGCAGCGACAATAGGCACATCAGGACTAGCGGCAAAAATTTCATTACTTTATTCTAATCTGGCAATCATGGCGTCACTATAATGGAGCCGCCCGCTGAACTAAAGCCTTGAATGATTACAAAGTGTGTTTCTGTACAAGAGTGTGAAGTAAAGGAGCTTGCCATGCTGGATGATGAATCAGCACTGTTTTTTGAGGAAATGGCTGGAGTTGTGCCACTGAAAGGCGAGGTGCCTGTGGTGAGTTTTGCGCCCAAAGCGTTAACGGCGGAACAAATCCACAGACGTGATGCCTTACAAAGGGAAGCTTATTTAGCGTGTATGCCGCTGGATTTAAAAGCGTTTGTGCAGCAAGCGCCGGATGACATTGTCAGCTTTAAACGTGAAGGGGTACAAGGCGGCGTTTTCAAGCTGTTACGCATGGGGCAATACAGTATCAAGATGGAGCTCGATGTGCATGCCTATCGGCTTAATCAAGCTCGCGAGGCCGTACTCAACTACTTACTGGCAGCGCATGCGCACGGTGAGCGGTGTGTGATGTTGATCCACGGTAAAGGTTATCAGAGCCAACCCTTTGCGGGATTACTCAAATCTGCTGTGTGTTGTTGGTTATCACAACTGGATATGGTGCTGGCCTATCATTCGGCGAAAACTGAGCAGGGCGGCACTGGGGCGCTGTATGTGATGTTAACTAAGTCTGAACAGCTAAAGCTTGAAAACCGTGAAGCCAATCGTAAAGGCATGGGATGGCGTTAGATCAAAACAGGCCATGTATTTGATAAAAAGTATTGAATAATAAGCTGGAATAAAAATGCCCAATCTCGTTGGGCATTTTGCTTTATGCAATTTGGCGATGACTTAACGCGTCATTACCAACCACATTGGCGATTTGCGGCAGTATTTTGCTCATCCAACCATGTTTTAAGTGGCGCGAAGTAATCGAGCACAGCTTTGGCATCCATAACTTCTTTGCCTGTGACTTCTTTCAATGCTTCAGGCCATGGCTTACTTAAACCTAACTCGAGCATCTTATTGAGTTTCTCTCCCGCAACTTGATTGCCATAAATACTGCATCTATGAACCGGACCTTTATCGCCCGCAGTTTCACATAGCGCTTGATGGAACTGGAATTGCAGAATATGCGCGAGGAAGTAACGAGTGTAAGGCACATTACCTGGCACATGGTATTTAGCGCCTGGATCAAAGTCAGCTTCGCTGCGCTTCGTCGGTGCTTTTACGCCTTGGTATTTTTCCCTGAGATCCCACCATGCTTGGTTATATTGGGCAGGTGTGATTTCGCCGCTAAACACTTTCCAGCGCCACTGATCTATCATCAGACCAAAGGGCAAGAAGGCGATTTTATCTAAAGCTTGCTTCAGTAAGAGGCCAATGTCCTTAGAGGCATCAGGTACTTCATCTAATAAGCCAATCTGTTTTAAGTAGCTTGGGGTGATCGACAGCGCAATCGTGTCACCAATCGCTTCATGGAAACCATCGTTGGCGCTGTTTTTAAACAGGAATGGTTGCTGTTTATAAGCGCGTTGATAGAAGTTATGTCCAAGTTCGTGGTGGATCACGCTAAAATCTTCGGCGGTCTTTTGGATACACATTTTTATACGAATATCGTCGAGATTATCGAGATCCCATGCCGAGGCGTGGCAAACCACATCACGATCCTTTGGCTGAACAAATAGAGAACGTGCCCAAAAACTTTCTGGCAATGGTGCAAATCCTAGAGACGTGAAGAAGCCTTCGGCTTGTTTCACCATTTTATGCTCGTCATAACCATTTTTTGCCAGTAGCTCAGTGACATCGTAACCCGGGTCGGCATTGTCAGGGGCGACTAAGTCATACACATTGCCCCATTGCTGGGCCCACATGTTACCGAGCAAGTGTGCAGGGATCGGTCCTGTGGTTGGTGCGATGCTATCGCCGTATTCTTTATTGAGTTCACCGCGTACGTAACAGTGTAATGATTCATAAAGGGGTTTCACTTGGCCCCAAAGACGATCGAGTTCCTGTGAAAAATCATCGGGTTTCAAATCATATTGACTGCGCCATAGCTCAGACAGGTTTGCATAACCAAGATCCTTAGCGCCTTCATTGGCCAGTTCCACTTCACGTTGAAACAAGGGACGCATGGGTTTGGCGATTTCACGCCAGCCTTTCCATGCTTCTAGTAAGGTTGCGGGATCCCGTGATTCGGCCATCAAACTCGATAGCTCAGGCTGGGTCATACATTTACCGTCAGTAAAACAGTATTTGCCTTTGCCGTATAAGCCATTTAACTCTGAACTTATTTGCGCAAGCTCGGCATTTTTCGCAGGGTCGAGCGGTGCGGGTAACACTAACGCACTGCGTAGGATATTAAGCTTGCGGGCATTAACGGGATCGAGTTGCACATTGGCGTACTTAGCCGCCTCTGTTGCAAATTTTACCGACGCTGCGCTGACCTTTTCACCGACTGCGGCAGACAGAGCCGCGGTATCATCGGTAATAAAGTTGCTGTAAATCCATTCGGCGCGATTAGACTCAATCGACAATTCAGCCATTTTAGCTTCAGCATCGTTAATAAAAGCAATGGCTTGTGCTTTATCTCGGGCGGTATTGATGACAGCCGCTTCAGTGCTAGCAGGCTTGTCGGTTTTGCTTTGTGCATCATTACAGGCCGTTAATCCCAGCGTTAAGGCCACTGTGAGGGCGATTTTACTGCGACGATTCAATGAAATAACCATGTCTACTTGTCCTTGTTGTTTTTGTGTTACACAGTTTACCTAAAGCTAAGGCTTATTGCACAAGGGTTAATGGGCTTGTTAGTCACACTTAATTCGTAGATGTTCGACATGCAGTGGGTATGCAGGCTAGAAAGCGGTGAGTTTGTCCAATTTTAGTTTGACATCCGTGGTGCCAATGTTTAATTTAAACGAGTGTTTTAAATTAATTCAAGGTCACGGAATGGCAAGTCGATCCGATACAAAAACTAGAATACTTGATGCCGCAGAAAAACTGTTCGCCGAACGGGGCTTTTCTGAGACCTCGTTGCGACTCATCACCAGTAAGGCTGAGGTGAATTTAGCATCGGTCAATTATCACTTTGGTTCTAAAAAAGAGCTGATCCGTGCAGTATTAGCGCGTTATTTAGACGTGTTTATGCCTGCGGCTTCAAACCAAATTAATCGCTTAAATGCCGCGCCAGCACAAGCAACACTCGAAGAAATTTTGTCTTCGCTGGTCGATCCTTTATTGGATTTAAACGCGCTACGTACCGAAGGCACTACGATCTTCCTGCAGCTTTTAGGCCGCGGCTATATCGAAAGCCAAGGGCATTTACGTTGGTTTATCACTACCCATTACGGCCAGCATCTCGATGCTTTTGTTAAAGCCGTGTCGGCCAGTGCGCCACATATTCCACCCGCTGAAATGTTTTGGCGTTTACACTTTACCTTAGGCACTATCGTATTCACTATGGCGTCCGCCGATGCCCTAAACGATATCGCTGCTGCTGAGTTTGGTGAGCATAACGACATCGAAGCCGTGATCCGTAAAGTGATCCCATATATGGCGGCTGGCGTATCAGTCCCTGTTTCTTCTTAATTAAAAGGTCTTGATAATGTTGACGATTATAATTCTTGCCCTGATAGCCATTGTCGTGTTGTTTGCGGTGAAAAATATCCGGATGCAGTTTATTACCCGCCCAGTTTTTAGTTTTTTCAAGAAGGTCTTGCCGCCACTTTCAGATACCGAGCGCGAAGCGATGGAAGCCGGTGATGTCTGGTGGGAAGGGGAGTTATTCCGCGGAAATCCTAACTGGAATACCTTGCACAGCTACGGCAAACCGACGCTGACCGCTGAAGAAAAAGACTTTATCGATAATCAAGTGATGACAGCACTGACGATGATTGATGATTTCGACATAGTGCATAACCGTAAAGATTTACCGCCAGAGTTGTGGGAATACTTCAAGAAAGAAGGCTTCTTCGCCCTGATCATTCCGAAGAAATTCGGTGGTAAAGCTTTCTCTGCCTATGCTAACTCTACCATTGTCAGCAAATTAGCCAGCCGTAGCGTAAGCGCCGCCGTGACTGTCATGGTGCCTAACTCTTTAGGCCCTGGTGAGTTGTTGACCCATTATGGTACGAGTGAGCAGAAAGAACGTTGGTTACCTGCTTTAGCTAAAGGCGATGAAATTCCTTGTTTTGCGTTAACCGGTCCAGAAGCGGGCAGTGATGCTGGCGCTATCCCGGATGTGGGTATTGTGTGCCGCGATACCTTCAATGGCGAAGAAATGCTTGGGCTAAAACTCACTTGGGATAAGCGTTATATCACGCTGGCGCCTGTAGCGACGGTTCTGGGTTTAGCGTTCCAAATGCGCGATCCAGAAGGTCTGCTTGGCGATAAGAAAAATTTAGGCATTACCTGTGCGTTGATCCCAACGGATCATCCTGGAGTGGTTATTGGTCGTCGTCATAATCCGCTAGGTATGGCGTTTATGAACGGCACTACCCAAGGTAAAGAAGTGTTTATCCCGCTGGATTGGATTATCGGTGGCCCTGAATTTGCTGGTAAAGGCTGGCGTATGCTGGTTGAGTGTTTGTCGGCGGGCCGCGGTATTTCATTACCTGCACTGGCAACGGCTTCTGGTCACATGGCGACGAAGACGACAACGGCTTACAGCTATGTGCGTCATCAGTTTGGTATGGCAATTGGCCAGTTTGAAGGGGTGCAAGAAGCGCTGGCACGTATTATTGCCAACACTTATCAGTTGGAAGCCGCACGTCGTTTAACCACTACGGGTATAGATCTTAAGGTGAAACCTTCGGTTGTGACTGCGATTGCTAAGTACCACATGACTGAGCTAGGCCGTTCTGTGATGAACGATGCCATGGATATTCAATCGGGTAAGGGCATTCAATTAGGACCTAAAAACTATTTAGGCCACCCTTATATGTCGAATCCAATTTCGATCACTGTGGAAGGCGCGAACATTCTAACCCGCTCCTTGATGATTTTTGGTCAAGGTGCGACTCGCTGCCATCCTTACGTGCTTGCCGAAATGGAAGCCGCAGCGATGGAGAACCAACATGAAGCCTTAGAGCGTTTTGATGCGCTATTAATGGGCCACATGGGTTATGCCACGCGTAATGCTTTCAGTGCGTTGTTTAGTGCCTTAAGTGGTAGCCGTTTTGGCAGTGCGCCAGTGAGCGGTGAAACTAAGCAGTACTATAAAGATATGTCGCGTATTTCATCTGCATTAGCCTTAATGACGGATTTATCAATGCTGATCATGGGTGGCGATTTAAAACGCAAAGAAATGCTGTCGGCACGTATGGGCGATGTGCTCAGCCAGTTGTATTTAGGCTCAGCAACCTTGAAGCTATTTGAAGACAATGGCCGTCAACAGGACGATTTACCCGCGGTACGTTACGTAATGGCCAATCGTTTGCACTTAGCGGCGAAAGCACTGGAAGACACGATTCGTAACTTCCCGAGCCGTCCTGTGGCATGGTTACTGCGCGGCTTAATTTTCCCGCTGGGTAATCACTTCAATGCGCCGAGCGATAAAATGGCGACCGATTTAGTCGGCGGCATGTTGAAGCCTGGCCCTGCTCGTGACCGTATTACCTTCCTATGTCCTGAATTTGAAGGAGATAAAGGCGGTATTGCGGAAGTTGAGCAAGCGTTTGTTGCGCAATATGCCTGTAAAGATATTTATAAAAAGCTGAAGAAAGCGCAGCGTGCCGGTGAACTGCCAGCCAAAGTGCCTAATCTCGTCTTGTTTGCAAAAGCACTTGAGACTGGCGTTATCACTGCTGATGAAGAGCAGAAATTGCAGCATGCTGATAAGCTGCGCTTAGCGGCAATTAATGTGAATGATTTCGAAGCGTTATAGTGATTGCTAGTGTTTGATGTTAGCGTTTAATGTTAGTGCGGTCTGGTCTAAGCGGTATTAAGTTTAATGATTACTCCGCTTGGGCCGTTTGGATTTCCCTCAGCAATGAGAGAACGACAAATTAGCACCAACAGAAATCAGCAGTCACAGATAACAGCATTTACAAAGAACTGCAGATATAAAAAAACCACCTTCATGAGGTGGTTTTTTATTGGCTTTTTTCTAACGCGCTTTAGTCGTTAGAAGAAGCTAAAGCAATTTAAGCTACGATCAACACTTTACAGGTGTTAGTGCCGCCAATCGTTTCCATTGCATCGCCTTTGGTCATCAGCACCATATCACCACTATTCAAATAACCTGCAGCAGTTAATGCTTTTAACGCTTTTTGCGCTAGCTCATCAGCTGGGTGGATAGTTGAATCGAAGTAGATTGGTAACACGCCGCGGTACAAGGCCATTTTGGCTAGGGTTGTTGCGTGACGTGATAAACCTAAGATCGGCAGTGCAGAACTGATGCGTGACATCAACTGTGGAGTCGCACCCGATTCAGTCAAAGCAATAATCGCCTTAACGCCTTCAAGATGGTTAGCCGCATACATAGTCGATAGTGCAATCGTTTCTTCAACTGAAGTGAAACGCACATCTAATCTATGCTTAGACACAATCACACTTGGGTGAGATTCTGCGCCAACACAGACGTTTGCCATTGCCTTAACGGTTTCTTCTGGGAAGTCACCGGCAGCAGTTTCAGCTGATAACATCACAGCATCGGTACCATCAAGCACAGCGTTCGCCACGTCCATTACTTCGGCGCGGGTTGGCATTGGACTTGAAATCATCGATTCCATCATCTGAGTGGCCGTGATGACGACTTTGTTCAGTTGGCGTGAACGGGCGATTAACTTCTTCTGCACCGCAACGAGCGCAGCATCACCAATTTCAACACCTAAGTCACCACGGGCAACCATAACAACGTCAGACGCTAAGATCACATCATCCATAGCCGCATCGGTCGCAACGGCTTCAGCGCGTTCAACTTTAGCCACGATCAAGGCATTACAACCAGCTTGACGGGCAAGATCACGGGCGTAATCTAAATCAGCACCACTGCGTGGGAACGAAACGGCTAAATAATCCACTTGGATCAATGCCGCAGTCAGAATGTCAGCTTTGTCTTTTTCGGTCAGCGCCGCAGCAGAAAGTCCGCCGCCTTGCTTATTAATACCTTTGTTGTTAGATAAAGGGCCAGCCACAGTCACTGTGGTGTGCACTTTACGGCCTTCAACACGCTCAACGCGTAATTGAACACGGCCATCATCTAACATCAGGATATCGCCAACAGTCACATCGTCAGGCAATTGCTTGTAATCGATACCCACTTGGGTCTCGTCGCCTTCACCTTTTGCTAACTCGGCATCAAGCACGTAGGCTTGACCTAACACCAGTTGCACTTTCTTATTGTCTTTGAAAGTAGAAACGCGGATTTTAGGGCCTTGTAAGTCACCCAGAATAGCCACATGAACGCCCAACTCTTTAGCGATTTCGCGCGCTTGAGTGGCTCGTTTTAAGTGATCTTCTGGGGAACCGTGGGAGAAATTAAGACGTACAACGTTTGCACCTGCCGCGATGATGCGGCGTAGATTATCATCACGATCGGTAGCGGGACCTAGAGTGGTGACGATTTTGGTTCTGCGGAACATAAGGATACTCCGTTAAAGTTAAAAAAAATCTTGGGCCTATATTACCATGCAATTCCAGATTATGTAGTAAAGTTACAATCAAATTGATCTAAAGTTATGTATGAAAATTGTGAGGTATCGCTGATATTTGCACGATAAATGGCTAGGTTAAGGATCAACACTAGCCATTTTTAGAAAAGGAAGTGAGTTACAGTATCGGATCTTTATTGATGCGAGACTCTTTTAATACTTCTTTCACCCGTTTCAAATTATCGCGGAAACGTGGGCCTCTGCGTAAGGTAAAGCCGGTTGCCAATACATCTATAGTGACTAATTGGGCTAAACGCGAGGCCATAGGTAAATACATGTCGGTATCTTCTGGCACTTCCATTGTCACGGGCAGCGTACATTCCATCGACAAAGGTGAGTTACGGGCGGTAATACCAATCACAGCTGCACCGTTTTCTCTCGCTAAACGTGCGATCTCAATCAATGACTTAGTGCGGCCTGTGTGGGAAATTAATACAACAACATCACCTTCATTGCTGTTTATACAGCTCATGCGTTGCATCAGAACATCGTCAAAACAGATGACAGGCACATTAAAGCGGAAGAATTTATTTTGGGCGTCATGGGCAACAGAAGCGGATGCGCCTAAGCCAAAAAAGGAAATAGTCTTAGCTTGAGTAAGTATATCAACCGCTTTGTTTATGGCTGAAATATCTAAACTTTGACGTGCGGTATCAAGCGAAGCCATTGAAGATTCGAAGATTTTTGTCGTATACGACTCAGTCGAATCATCTTCTTCAACGTGGCGGCTCACATAAGGAGTACCGTTCGCAAGACTTTGCGCTAGATGTAACTTAAAATCAGGGAAGCCTTTAGTATCTAAGCGGCGGCAGAAACGATTCACAGTAGGTTCACTGACATCTGCCATCTTTGCCAGTGTGGCGATGCTAGAATGTATAGCTGTCTGTGGTGATGCTAAGATCACCTCTGCAACTTTGCGTTCTGATTTACTAAAATGGGTGAGGCTTTTTTGAACCTTTTCTAGGGTATTCATACGCGTATGTCCGCTAAATTGAGAATGTAATTTTATTTATTTTTGTTTTGTGGGGACAGATCAAGGCTGGCGGCCCACAAAGAGACTCTATGTAGTAACTTTTCAGTACAATTTTGAAATAAGACTTTACTACCTTCAGTAATTTAAGCACAAAAAGCATATCAGATTAATGCTGTAAGTGCCTAGTTAGCTAGAATGTTAATATTTATAAAAATAGATGCATTTAACAAATTCTGTTGTTATATTACAACAAAAGTGTGGATTTCTTCATCGACATGAAGGGACACGACATACAAAGGAGATCGTAACGCAATGGGCAAAACAACATCAGGCGCCAAAGCTTGTGACTTCGTACTCTTTGGTACTAAAGGCGATTTGGCACGACGCAAGTTGTTACCTTCTTTATACCAGCTAGATAAAGCTGAACTTCTCGATAAAGATACGAAAGTGATCGGTGTCGCGAAAGACGAGTTTACTCAAGATGAGTTTATCGAATTAGTCACGCTTGCATTAAACACCTTCGTGAAAGAGCCTTTGTGCGAAGAGACTCTCCAACGTTTCCTGTCCCGCTGCCACTATATAGGTACTAACTTTACCGATTCAGCGGGCTACAGTGCCTTCCATGAACTGCTCAAACCAGAAGAGCGCGTCATGGTCAGTTACTTTGCTACGCCACCTGCGATATTCGGCGACATTTGCCGTTGTTTGCATGAACAAGATCTTATCCACCCCGATTCACGTGTGGTGCTCGAAAAGCCAATCGGTTCAGATTTAGACTCTTCTCGCGTTATCAATGATCAAGTTTCCGCTTACTTCAAAGAACGTCAGGTTTACCGTATCGACCATTACTTAGGTAAAGAAACCGTACAGAACTTGATTGCACTGCGTTTTGCTAACTCTTTATTTGCCTCTAAGTGGGACAACCGTACGATTGACCACGTCCAGATCACTGTTGCAGAAGAAGTGGGTATCGAAGGCCGTTGGGGTTACTTCGACAAAGCGGGTCAGATGCGCGACATGATCCAAAACCATTTGCTGCAAGTGTTAACGCTCGTTGCTATGGATCCACCAGTCAACTTAGACGCTGACAGCATCCGTGATGAAAAAGTCAAAGTGCTTAAATCACTGCGTCCGATTAATTCTGACAATGTGTATGAAAATACCGTACGCGGTCAGTACAGCGCAGGCTTCTTAAAGGGCAGCCCAGTACCGGGTTATTTAGAAGAGGAAGGCGCCAACCTTCAATCACACACAGAAACCTTCGTGGCGATTCGTGTGGATATCGACAACTGGCGTTGGGCGGGCGTGCCTTTCTATTTACGTAGCGGTAAACGTATGCCGTTTAAGAGCTCTGAAATTGTGGTGTATTTCAAAAACCCACCGCATAACTTATATCGCTCAAGCTACCGTAATCTGCCACCAAACAAGTTAACGATCCGTCTGCAGCCCCATGAAGGGGTTGAAATCCAGATGATGAACAAAGTGCCAGGTTTGGAGCAAAAACAACGTCTACAAACCACTAAACTCGATTTGAGCTTCTCCGATACCTTCAAAAATGAACGTATCGCCGATGCCTACGAGCGTCTATTACTCGAAGCTATGCTCGGTAATCAAGCGCTGTTCGTGCGCCGCGACGAAGTCGAGCAGGCATGGACTTGGGTGGATGGCATTATCCAATCGTGGGAACAAAGTAACGAAAAACCAAAACCTTATCCTGCGGGTACTTGGGGTCCAGTTGCGTCAGTTGCTTTGATCACCAAAGATGGCCGTTCGTGGGACGAGTAGGAGACTTTGATGATTAAAGAAACCGTATTCAAATCTTTCGATACGCCAAGTGCGTTAGAACAGCAACTGGCCAGCAAGATTGCGAGCCAGTTACAGGAAGCCGTCGATGCCCGCGGAAAAGCGAGCTTAGTGGTTTCCGGTGGTTCGACGCCGCTTAAGTTATTTCAACTATTGAGCATGAAGTCCATCGATTGGAGTGATGTTTATATCACTCTCGCCGATGAGCGCTGGGTTGAAGCCGACGCCGATGCTTCTAATGAACGTCTAGTGCGTGAACATTTATTACAAAACCGTGCGTCGAATGCCAAATTCCGCGGTTTAAAAAACATGTTTTCGACCGCAGAAGCGGGCGCCGATATGGCCGCCGAGTCTTTGTCTAATTTCCCTCGTCCTTTTGATGTGGTGGTATTAGGCATGGGTAACGATGGTCATACTTGTTCTTGGTTTCCCTGTAGCGCTGAGCTTGAAAATGCGCTCACAACCCAAGCCCTGTGCGTGGCGACGAACCCCACCACAGCGCCTCACGGCAGAATAACGCTCTCTAAGAGTGCGATTCTGAACAGCAGACAAATTTATCTGCACTTGGTTGGGGAACAGAAATTATCCGTATATCGTCAAGCGTTAGAAAGTGATGATGTCCATGCTATGCCTATCAGAGCCGTATTAGCGCAGCGTAAAACGCCCGTTGATGTGTTCTGGAGCGCTTAAGGAGTCAAGATGCACTCAGTAGTTCAAGCTGTTACCGACAGAATTATTGCCCGTAGCAAAGCGTCACGTGAAGGTTATCTCGCCGCATTGAATGATGCCCGTAACCATGGTGTACACCGTAGCTCATTGAGCTGTGGCAACTTAGCCCATGGTTTTGCCGCCTGTAATCCAGACGACAAAAATGCATTGCGTCAATTGAATAAGGCGAACATCGGCATAGTGACGGCATTTAACGACATGTTATCTGCGCACCAACCCTATGAAAGCTATCCTGAATTGCTTAAAAAAGCCTGTCAGGAAGTCGGCAGTGTTGCACAAGTGGCGGGCGGTGTTCCGGCCATGTGTGACGGTGTGACTCAAGGTCAACCCGGTATGGAATTGAGCTTACTGAGTCGTGAAGTGATTGCTATGGCAACGGCTGTGGGCTTGTCTCACAACATGTTTGATGGCGCTTTACTGCTCGGCATTTGCGATAAAATCGTTCCAGGTTTACTTATCGGCGCCTTAAGCTTTGGTCACTTACCTATGTTATTCGTGCCTGCTGGGCCGATGAAATCAGGTATCCCGAACAAAGAAAAAGCCCGTATTCGTCAGCAGTTTGCTCAAGGTAAAGTGGACCGCGCACAACTGCTTGAAGCAGAAGCCCAGTCTTACCACAGTGCAGGAACCTGTACCTTCTACGGTACGGCAAACTCGAATCAGCTGATGCTTGAAGTGATGGGGCTGCAGTTACCAGGCTCGTCATTTGTGAATCCTGATGATCCACTGCGCGAAGCCTTAAACAAGATGGCCGCTAAGCAAGTGTGTCGTTTAACCGAAATGGGTACCCAATATACCCCAATCGGTGAAGTGGTCAGTGAAAAGTCTGTGGTTAACGGCATTGTGGCGCTCTTGGCTACTGGCGGTTCTACTAACTTGACTATGCACATCGTCGCCGCGGCTAGAGCTGCCGGTATTATCGTGAATTGGGATGATTTTTCTGAATTATCAGATGCAGTGCCATTAGTGGCGCGCGTGTATCCAAACGGTCACGCCGATATCAACCATTTCCACGCAGCAGGCGGCATGGCGTACTTAATCAAAGAATTACTTGATGCGGGTCTATTGCATGAAGATGTGAATACCGTTGCGGGCTTTGGTTTACGCCGTTATACCCAAGAGCCAAAACTGCTCGACGGTGAACTTCGCTGGGTCGATGGCCCTACAACAAGTTTAGATACTGAAGTGTTGACTTCAGTCGCATCGCCTTTCCAAGGCAATGGTGGTTTGAAATTACTGAAAGGTAACTTGGGCCGCGCTGTGATCAAAGTATCAGCGGTACAGGAACAACATCGTGTCGTTGAGGCGCCAGCGGTAGTCATTGACGATCAAAACAAACTCGATGCCTTGTTCCAAGCAGGGGCTCTGGATAGAGATTGTGTAGTTGTGGTTAAAGGCCAAGGGCCGAAAGCTAATGGTATGCCAGAGCTGCATAAATTAACGCCATTGTTAGGCACGCTTCAGGACAAAGGCTTTAAAGTCGCGCTGCTGACCGATGGTCGTATGTCTGGCGCGTCGGGTAAAGTCCCTGCGGCCATTCACTTGACGCCAGAAGCCTTAGATGGCGGCTTAATTGCCAAAGTCAAAGATGGCGACTTGATCCGTGTCGATGCGTTAACAGGTGAACTGAGCCTGCTTGTCTCTGAAGCAGAACTTGCCACCAGAACCGCCAGAATAGTCGATTTACATCGCTCACGTTATGGTATGGGTCGCGAGTTATTTAGTGCGCTACGTTCCAATCTAAGCAGTCCAGAAACTGGTGCGCGTTGTACTAATGCCATCGATGAACTTTATTAATACAAAGGAAGAATAACGCAATGCTTGAGAATAACTGGTCACTACAGCCACAAGATATTTTTAAACGCAGCCCTATTGTTCCTGTTATGGTGATTAACAAGATTGAACATGCGGTGCCATTAGCGCGAGCACTGGTTGCCGGCGGCATTAGCGTGTTAGAAGTGACTTTGCGTACACCTTGCGCACTCGAAGCTATCACTAAAATCGCCAAAGAAGTGCCAGAGGCCTTAGTGGGCGCTGGTACTATTTTAAACGAAGCTCAGCTTGATCTTGCGATTGCCGCTGGTGCGCAGTTTATTATTACCCCAGGCGCGACGGTTGAACTGCTCAAAGCTGGTATGCATGGTCCTGTACCATTGATCCCAGGCGTTGCGAGCATTTCAGAAGTGATGACGGGTATGGCGCTTGGTTACACCCACTTTAAATTTTTCCCAGCCGAAGCCTCGGGTGGTGTGGATGCACTGAAAGCCTTCTCGGGTCCGCTAGCGGATATTCGCTTCTGCCCAACAGGTGGCATTACGCCAAGCAGCTATAAAGATTATTTAGCGCTGAAAAACGTCGATTGTATTGGTGGCAGCTGGATTGCGCCAACGGATGCAATGGAACACGGCGATTGGGATCGTATCACTCAACTTTGTAAAGACGCCATCGGTGCTTTATAAGTCGAGCTTGAAATAGCGACAAAAAAAACCACCGCAAGGTGGTTTTTTGTCTTTCATCTTTAGCCTTTGATAAAGAATGTCTGTGATAGCTGGCGCTATAGAAAGTCTAGCTTTTATAGATATTCGCACATTTACAAACGGTCTGGCTTTATAGCAAGTCGGGCCGCGCAATGCCTGCTTGGCTACATTTCCTTACTCAATTCGACATTTGAGCCGGCTTTTGGGCTAAATAGCTGTTGATACAGTCGCCCCGCAAACTCATCCGTCATTCCCGAAATATAGTCCGCCAAGACTCTGTGACTGTTTAAGCCTTGTTGCTCACTTTCGCGCCAGCGCTCTTGGGTGTTCAGCGGCAGTAAACGCTCGGGATCGGAAGCGAAGGCTTCGAATAAACCCATCACAATTTGCTGGCCTTTATATTCAAGCATTTGGATCTCAGGTTTACGGATCACGTATTTATAAACCAGTTGCTTGAGCACATTGAGCGCAATGGCAAATTCGGGCTCTAAGGTCGCATTAAAGCGTAATAATGGCTCTTCGAACACGTCATCTTCTGAGATAACAATCGCGGTGACAAAGCCATTAACGAGTGTACCTATGGCATCTTTACGTAGGTGATGCTCATGGGAAAACAGCTTATTGCCAATATCGGCAAGCTCTTGTCGTATCCACGCATCGCCGCTGTTTGTGAGTGTTGGTGCAACATCTTGGTGCCACTGGGATGCCGTGACTATGCCCATAACAATCGCATCTTCGAGATCGTGCACCGCATAGGCGATGTCATCTGCCAGTTCCATAATCGAGCAATCGAAGGATTTAAACTGAGTGCGCAGATGTGGATAGTGGTGCAGGGCGGGGTGTGATCCTTGCTGCGTAGATGTAAAACGACTGCGGTCTGCCTCAGACAAAGGCTCAAGTACCCAAGCGAAAATGTCGTTATCATCGTCGAAAATGCCCTTAACCGGCGGCCATTGTGACGGTTTGAGCTGTCTATGGTTGGTGATTTCGTTATGCTCGCCCGCGACAAATAACTTCGAGTGCGGCGCGGGGTATTTCAAAATCCCGAGCATGGTACGCCGACACAAGTTCATCCCGAAATCTAATGTATAGGGCTCAAGCTTAGAGAGAATTCGAAAAGTTTGGCCATTGCCTTCAAAGCCGCCGTGGTCGCGCATCATGTAATTCAATGCGACTTCGCCGCCGTGGCCGAAGGGAGGATGACCAATATCGTGGGCTAAACACAAGGACTCTAATAAGCTCATAGAGCAAAGCAGCTGCTTATGCTGTGGATATTTGCGTCTAAGCTGGGCGGCTATGCCAGTGCCAATTTGCGAGACTTCGAGTGAGTGGGTTAATCGAGTGCGATAGAAGTCATTCATGCCAACGCCGAGCACTTGCGTTTTGGCCTGCAGGCGGCGAAAGGCGGCCGAGTGGAGAATACGCGCCCTGTCTCTTTGGTAAGGGCTGCGGTGATCGTTACGCCGTTGTTTATCTTCACCATGACGGCGTTCTTGCCAAACACTTGAAGTCATATGCATTCCTAGCGAGAGTGGAAAATCAAAGCATCTTGTTAATTTCGTCTAAATTCAAGGTGAAACTGGGCACAAAGCAGCTCATAAAATACTGTACTGCGGGATCAGGATTTGTCGCCAGCATGTCTTCGAGACGCTTACGGGCGGTATTGAATTCACTGTTGCCGGCGCGGTTTTCTTCAAGACATTTAAGGTAAGCGCACAGAGTATCGGCGGATTTCACTATGGTCTTGTAAATGGGATCGGCGTAATCACTGATGAACAGACTGCGATAATCTTCTTTAAATTCCTCAGGCACCATATCCAGCATGCGCTGCTCGGCAATCGCCTCAATTTTTTTATACTCGGCTTCGATTTCTTTGTTGAAGTATTTCACCGGCGTCGGTAAGTCACCCGTGAGAATTTCACTGGCATCGTGAAAAATCGCCAGGCTCGTGGCTTGATGGGGATCAAGCGTCGTGCCGAACTTTTTATTACTGATGATCACCAGTGCATGGGCCACCATGGCGACTTGTAGCGAGTGTTCCTGAACATTTTCAGTGCGAACGTTGTACATCAAAGGCCAGCGTTGGATAAGTTTCATTCGAGCTAAATGGGCAAATAAGTGACTCATAGTTTTCCTGTTAATTCGAGGGCCTGCGTTGGATAAGCGTCATTCGTGTTCTAAAAACGGCACATAAATGACTCTTAGTTTGCCTGCTAATGAGTGAGTAGAAAGGCGACAAGCTGCATTGGAAGACGTGACACGCGTTGAATAAGCAGTATTGACGCTAATGAAGTCTTAGATTATCACAGCCTTGGGTGACACGTGAGTATGAGCGCGGAGGATTTGTCGAAATCACTAAAAATAAAGCGACCACTAGGATCGCTTTATGACTCAAACCGTTAGCCGAGGCTAAACCTACTGCCGATAGTTTTCGAGGAAGACGCCAAACTCGGTAAATGCTTTTTTCAGATCTTCTTTATAGGGTAAGAAAACCACTCGTAAATGGTCGGGCTCAGGCCAATTAAAGGCGGTGCCGTGCACTAACAAAATTTTCTTTTCTCTGAGTAAATCCAGCACTAAGCGCTCATCATCCCGCAGATTGAATTTCTTCATATCCAGTTTAGGGAAAGCATAGAGTGCGCCCTTAGGCTTTTTCACGCTGACGCCCGGGATTTGGTTAAGCAATTCGTAACAGGCATCCCGTTGAACTGTCAGGCGACCCTTAGGTAAAATTAGCTCGTTAATACTTTGATAGCCACCGAGCGCGGTTTGAATCGCATGTTGATTGGGCACGTTTGCACACAGGCGCATCGATGACAGCATCTCTAAACCTTCGATATAGCTCTTCGCTGCCTTAAGATTGCCAGACAACATCATCCAACCGACGCGAAAGCCCGCTGCGCGATAAGCCTTTGATAGACCATTGAAGGTAACAGTTAAAATATCGTCCGACAGGCCAGCCGCAGGAACATGCTTGGCTTCGTCATACAAAATTTTGTCGTAAATTTCATCGGCAAATAAAATCAAACTGTGTTCACGGCAAAGCTCAACCACTTGCAGCAGTAATTCTTTGCTGTAAACCGCGCCCGTAGGATTGTTCGGGTTGATCAGCACAATACCGCGGGTACGCGATGAAATCTTACTTTTAATGTCGTTGAGATCGGGGAACCAGTCCGCTTCTTCATCGCAACGATAATGCACGGCTTTGCCGCCAGCGAGATTGGCCGCCGCCGTCCACAGTGGATAGTCAGGCGAGGGGATTAAAATTTCATCATCGGTGTTAAGCAAACCTTGCATCGCCATCATAATGAGTTCAGAGACGCCGTTGCCTATATAGATATCTTCGATATCGACACCAAAAATCCCCTGAGCTTGATAATGCTGCACTATGGCCTTGCGGGCAGAGAATAATCCTTTTGACTCACAGTAGCCTTGGGCACTGGGTAAATTAAGGATCACATCGCGCACAATTTCCTCCGGCGCTTCGAAACCGAAGGGGGCCGGATTACCAATGTTAAGTTTGAGGATCCGATGACCCTCGTCTTCTAAACGTCTGGCTTCCTTGTGCACTGGGCCGCGAATGTCATAGCAAACGCTATCCAGCTTGTTGGATTTGATGATAGGGCGCATTTACACCTCGGAACATGCATAAAGTTTTGGCTTAAGTTAGCGCACCATAACGAAATTTCACTGTAGATGAAAGGGGGGAACTGCACAGAATGGGACTTTTTTTATAAATACTGCTTAGTTAAATATGCTTTAACAGTCAATCAATGAAATAAGAACAAGTTTTATATTCTGACTTTGGGATGGTTTTAAGAGTGTTTAGCTAATGCTGACGGTAAATAAAACCCGCTTTACGTGTTTTTGGCATGTAGGAAGAAAATAATCACGCTTGATGGAAATGCATTTTCAGTGGTTGACGGCTATTTCGTTTTATTTGTTTGTCCTATAAATCTTAGCAGGGGAAAAGTGTATTTTAGTAAAAGCTTAATGATTGATTTTTAATCACAGTTCCTCGATAAGATCAACTTATGCAAGCTGTATATGACCTTGTGATAAATAGGCATATTTATTGAATGCTTATTAAGCTGAGAGGATCATAAACGGTTTCGTTGCGAGTGAGTTAAAATGCTTTAAATTTAAAGTGTTATGTTGATTTTGTCTGCGACCGTTAAAATTATTTTCTATCAAGTTAAATTTATTGTTGACTCAATATTCGATGCGCTTTATTTTCTGCGCGATGTTTTTGGCAAGGCACCTCAGATAGCAAGCAATTAGCGGGTTTTATCTTCAGGGTTAGTCATCATGAAGCAGCTGTGTTGACGTTCTGAATCATGTTGATTTCAGACGTTATTCTAAAACCATTTGCCTTTTAGGCGATTTATTTAGAGGACCTAAGTGCATGTCTGAACCGACAGCGTTAAGTCTCATCCCACCTTTGGTGGTATTGGTGTTAGCTATTTGGTTACGCCGTCCCATTTTATCTCTGATCATAGGTGCGGTAACCGGTTTCCTGTTACTCGATCCCAGTCAAGTCTTAAACAATTTTGCCAGTGTGTCATTGAAGGTCATGGCCGATGAAACCATAGGTTGGTTGATTTTGGTGTGTGGTGGTTTTGGTGCGCTGATCGCGCTTTTGGTCCGCACTGGCGGCGCATTAGCGTTTGGTCGTAATGCACTGAGATTTGCTAAGGGACCCAAATCGTCCTTATTGATGACCTTTATTCTTGGGATCGTGATTTTCATCGATGATTATCTCAATGCGCTGACCGTGGGTGAAACCATGAAGCGTGTAACGGATAAGTTTAAAGTGTCCCGCGAGATGCTCGCCTATGTCGTGGATTCCACTGCCGCGCCTGTGTGCGTATTAGTGCCATTATCGACTTGGGCAGTATTCTTTGGTGGGTTATTGGTCGATAACGGTGTTGCGGCCGAAGGTCAGGGCATTGCTGTTTATATGCAAGCGATTCCTTACATGCTTTACGCTTGGTTAGCCGTGGCTATGGTGCTACTTGTGGTACTTGGCATAGTGCCTGCCATTGGCCCGATGAAAACTGCGCAGCTGCGCGCCGCCCAAGGCGAGCCAGCAGAAGCCCAAGTGGATTTCGACCAAGTACAAACCTCGGATGAATATGCGGTTAAAGCTATTGAAGAGGAATTTAAGCACGCCGATAATCATGGCAAATTACACAACTTTTTAGTGCCGATTGGTTTGTTAGTGGCCTTTACCGTGTACTTTGATATCGACGTGTGGAAAGGCTTGCTGGCGACTTTAGTCATCACTATCCCTTATTATGCTGTGCAGCGTTTGATGCCGTTATCCGAGATGATGGACCAGATGATTGATGGCTTTAAGAGCATGCTACCGGCGATTAGCACTGTGATTGCGGCGTTTGTGTTTAAGGACGTATGCGATCAGTTATTACTGCCGCAGTACGTGATTGAATCCTTAAGCCCGTTTATGACGCCTAAATTGCTGCCTGCTGTGGTGTTTTTATCCATGGCGATCCTCGCGTTTGCGACGGGTTCGAGCTGGGGCATTTTTGCGGTGACCATTCCTATCGTGATGCCATTAGCGCAATCGGTGGGCGCGGATATCCCATTAGTGATTGGTGCCTTGTTGTCGGCATCATCATTTGGTAGCCAAGCGTGCTTCTACTCAGATTCAACCGTATTGGCCGCACAAGGCTCAGGTTGTAACTTAGTGAGCCATGCAGTGACTCAGTTACCTTATGCGCTGATCGCCGCTGTACTGGCGTTTATCGGCTTTATAGTGATTGCGTAAACTAAGTCACTATTGAATTAGTCACTGTTAGAATAAGAAACCAGCTGCGGCTGGTTTTTTTATATCTGCCGTCATTGGGTTCGGCGGTTAAAGTTGGTAAAAGGCGAGTGGAGAGTGGCTAGGCTTGAACTAGGATAACCGCGCTTACACTCTTAAATGAAGACGCTCATCTGATGTCAAATTATATTTTACGGAATTGTCATTTATATTTTACATATTTCATCGTCGCCATGTAGCTTTTCAAATCAAAGCCTGATTATACTTTGCATCCTTCATGGTGTTATTTTCAACATTAGTGGCAAATGAATCAAATGGACTCAACCCTTCTTACTGCGTTTTTCCAGCACGGCACAATACGTGATGTCGAATGTTTATTCCCTGATATCTCAGGCTATCCAAGGGGGAAGCTCATGCCAGCCCGAAGCTTTGCTCAGGGTGCTGAGTTACGTATTGCCCAAGCGATTTCGATGCAGGCGATTACCGGTGAGTATTCCTACGATCCTATTTTCCCCGATGCTGATCCTGATCTGTTACTCGTCCCCGATTACAGCACCCTAAAAATGATCCCGTGGACCACAGTGCCGCGCGCATTTGCCATCCATGACTGTGTGTTGCTCGATGGCAATTTATGTCCATTTGCGCCGCGCTCCATTTTAAAAAATGTGTTGGCCCGTTACCAAGCCCTTGGGTTAACGCCCGTGGTGGCCCCTGAGATTGAGTTTTATCTGACTGAAGCCAATACCGATCCGAGTGCGCCGTATCAGGCGCCCATTTCAAAAAGTGGCCGAGCTGAAAACGGTCAATCTGCGTTTAGCATGAATATGCTCAATGAACTCGCGCCATTTTGGGATGAGTTTAATGCCGCCATCGATGCGATTGGGATTAAAGGTGATACTTGGATCCATGAGATGGGGCTATCGCAATATGAAATTAACTTAGTGCATGGCGATCCGCTGGCCTTAGCAGATCAAGCTTTTATGTTTAAATACGCGGCGAAAGAAATCGCCATTAAACATGGCTTGAACGCGATTTTTATGGCGAAACCCATAGCAGGCCAACCCGGCAGTTCTATGCATCTACATCAAAGTGTCGTGGATGATAAAGGCAACAATATTTTCAGCCATGCAGATGGTAGTGACACTGAACGTTTTCACCATTACATCGGCGGATTACAAAAGTATCTACCTGATTTAATGTTGTTATTCGCACCCAATATCAATTCATTTCGACGTTACATTTCCGGTAGCCAAGCGCCGATTAATCTAAGCTGGGGCGTAGATAACCGCACCACAGGCTTACGTGTGCCATTGAGTGCTCCAGTGGCGCGACGGGTTGAGAATCGCATTGCGGGCGCCGATGCCAATCCGTATTTGATGATTGCTGCGTCACTTGCTGCGGGACTTGCGGGAATGGAAGAAAAACTATCCCCAAGCGCGCCAGAAACCGGTAGTGCTTATGAGAGCAGCCATGACTTAGCGCAGACATTTCTCGCTGCATTAACGCAAATGCGCCAAAGTGATTCGGCAAGACGCTTACTCGGGGATGATTTTGTCACGGGTTTTGTATCAGTGAAGGAGATTGAGTTTCAAAGTTATTTGAATGAGATAGGTGCTTGGGAGCGACGTTTCTTAGGGCCGCAATGCTAGTGCTTATTTTCTGAGGGGATGTTGCTGGATAACGCTTTATCCCTTGAGTGACTCGACATCCCACAAATCACGCGACAAAAAAACAGCAACAAAAAAGCCAGTGCAAGCACTGGCTTTTCTTCGGCTGGAAACGAGGAGAGCGATTAAACGCGCTTCTTGAATTCGCCAGTACGAGTATCGATTTCAATCTTGTCGCCAACTTTCACGAAGTCAGCAACAGTAACAGTGCCGCCGCCAGTGATAGTTGCTGGCTTCATCACTTTACCTGAAGTATCGCCACGAGCTGAAGGCTCAGTGTAGATCACTTCACGTACGATAGTGGTTGGCATTTCAACAGAGATAGCTTTGCCATCGTAGAAAGTCACTTGGCAAGTTTCTTCCATACCGTCAACGATATAAGCCGCTGCATCACCTAAGTTTTCAGCTTCTACGTCGTATTGGTTATATTCTGCATCCATGAATACAAACATAGGATCAGCAAAGTAAGAATAAGTACAATCAAGACGATCTAGGATGATGTCTTCTAACTTATCTTCACCTTTGAAAGTCGTTTCAGTACCAGAGTTAAGCAGTAAGTTTTTCAACTTTAACTTAACGATAGCAGCGTTACGGCCAGAACGAGTTGTTTCAGTTTTCTGCACAACCCATGGGCTGCCATCTAACATGATCACGTTACCAGGACGGATTTCATGAGCAGTTTTCATTACACTATTTCCTATATTTAGATTTTTCTGTTTTCGCGCAGTATCTTAGCTGTTTTTAACGAACTGAACTAGTCGAGTAGCGAGATCTGCAGCATTTAATGCATTAATTGGCCATTGTTTAGCATGGTGCAACAAGGGCAAATTAACAGGATTAAGGTTTTGCCAGTGAAGGCTCACGGCAGATTGCTGTGCTTGGTTGAACGCAAGATTCAATTCAGACCAATAACAAGCAATTTTAGGTGGCAGATTATCGCAGTAAAGTTTGAGAAAAGCTTCTAATTTTACGAGGTGATAATCATCTTCTTGGGGATAAATGTGCCAAATGAAGGGTTTTGCGGCCCATTGGGCGCGTAAAAAGGAATCTTCACCGCGGACGATATTAAAATCGCAGCTCCAGAGCAGACGATCAAACCCCTGTTGGTCTGTCATGGGTAAAATATGCAGGGTTAAATTGCCATGATTTATTTGCTGACCCGGTACTAGCGCGGCAATATCACAGGGCAGTAACTGCGTCAGACTGTTTAAGCTGCGACCCTTGGGGATTAACGCATGAATTTTCTCGGCCGATTGCTGCCATAACTCGCATAACGCCGGCAGTGCCTCGGTCTCATAGCTAAAGATGCTAATCACAGTATCTTGAGCCTCAATCCCCTTAAGACCTAGCTGACTAAAAAGCTGTAATTTGTTAGCTGAGTTAGCTTGCCAAGCATCGCGCTCGGCAAACAAATCTTGCTCGCAGATGAGCCCACCGGTTTTTGCGCCAAAGCCTGGGAAGTAAAAATACTTCTTTAAACCATTGGCTTGTAATGAAGGCAAACCATGGCAGCCTTCGACCCAATCCTCAGCGCTTAAATATTCTAAATTCAACCAGATAGGCACAGATTCGGGGGCGTTCTGATGTAAATAAACCAACTGCGCTTTTACCTGTTCGGGTAATTCACAGGCAAAGGCTTCGATGAGTACTTCCCCTGCGACAAACACTATGGGTAAAGGCTTAGTCCAATGAATAATATTCACACCATTGAAGCTTTGAGCGGTTTTTAGTGGATCGAGTGTCGGTAATATGTGCGAGAAGCTTGCGAGGTCGTCGACCCACAAATTAACGGGAATCTGGTACTCATTAGCCATTTGTTTGGCTAAACGCCAAGTGACGCCAATATCGCCATAGTTATCGACGACGGTACAAAAGATATCCCAATGAGTGGAGCGGGGTGTGTTGGTCATGAGTGTGGTATGTCGTTATTCTTAGTCAGAAATATAAGCATAAAAAAAGCGGCGTTAAGGCCGCTTTAATCGAATGGTTAGCCCAATTAGTCTTCTAATTCAGCTAAGCACATTTCTTCGTAAATTTGCTTAACCCAAGCATCAACGCGTTCTTCGGTCAGTTCTGGCTGACGATCTTCATCGATACCTAAACCAATAAAGTGGTCGTCATCAACTTGACCCTTAGAGGCTTCGAAGTTGTAGCTTGCAGTTGGCCAGTGACCAATGATGATACCACCACGCGCCTGAACGATATCGCCAACCATGCCCATGGCATCAAGGAAATACTCAGCGTAGTCTTCTTGATCACCACAACCAAAAATAGCGACAAGTTTGTCAGTAAAATCAATTTGCTCTAGTTCAGGGAAGAAATCATCCCAGTCACATTGAGCTTCGCCGTAATACCAGGTCGGGATGCCGAACAGCAGCAAGTCATACTCTGCAATCTGTTCTTTGGTACTTTTGGCGATATCTTTCACCTCAACCATTTTTTTACCCAGTTTTTTCTGGATCATCTTGGCTACGGCTTCGGTGTTACCTGTGTCGCTACCGAAAAAAAGACCTACAGTTGCCATTGTCTATCCTTTAATGTCTAGTTCACTTATTACGTTAATCTTGCTGGTACTCGTTCAGCACTCAACTTGTTGCTGAAGAATTAATTCGATTAACTGGCTACGGCTGATGTTACTGGCCAATGCCTGCTCATTCAAGGCGTCATACAAATCTTGTGACACCTTTAACTCTATTCGCTTTAATCCGTTGGCTTTATCGCGCTGGATTTGATTGCGTTTGTTGACCTTAAGCTGCTGGCTACGGGACAAAGGATTACTTCGTGGGCGGCCCCGGCGCTTTTCATTGGCAAAAAGGTCAATGGTGGTTCTGTCAGTCGCTTCTTTTGCCATGTTCTTATTGTTAACCGATCCCTGAGCCTTCCCAAGTGATCTGGATAATACCTTTTACAATAAACCCGGCGCAGCCGAGAAATAACACTAACCAAACAATAAATCGACCAAATTTCGGCACGTTACCTTGTTTAAGCACATCGTGGATGGCCATGCCGATAAAGAAAAATATCGAGGCAAAAAACAGGTTCAGGCCGATGGTTTCAATTTGTTCCATGTACTGAGATAACATACTTTCTTAGTCCTCGAGAGTGTTCTAAGGCCAAAAGAGGCGCGAATATATCACATCAAGATGGCGGCTGCCATATGCTTTAGGTCGAGTTTGCTGCTGATTTACATTGCTTGTTTGTCAATAAATTCAGACACAATCCGGTTAAAGATGGCGGGTTTCTGTGCATGTAACCAATGACCACAGCCTTCGAGGGTTTTCGCCTGCGCCGCAGGGAATTGCGCCATGATAGCGCTTCTGTGCTCTCCAGTAACATAATTTGAGTCACCGCCGCGAATGAATAGACTCGGGCCATTATAGCTTTGTACTGAATTGGGCGCTTGATTGTGCCAACCAATAATGTTGGGATAACAAGCTTTTAGCCCAATTAAGTTCAGCTTCCAACGAAAACCCGTATCGGTACGTTGCAGATTTTTGAGTAAAAACTGCGCCGTGGCTTCGTCGATACCTTTGTCTATTAAGTGGTTTAGAGCAAAGCGTCTGTCGGTATGACCTTCTAAGGGCAGACTTTCTAATGCGGCAAACACTAAGTCATGTCTAGGCTCATAGGCGACGGGGGCTATATCTGCTGCCACCATGCTGATAATGCGTTCTGGATGAGCTAACGCTGTCGCCATGGCGATTTTACCGCCCATGGAGTGACCCACAATATGGGCGCGTTCAATAGCCAGTTCGTCGAGTAATGAAACCATGGCCGTGGCGAGGCGAGGGTAATCCATCTCATCCCAATGCTCACTTAAACCATGATTGGGCACATCGACACGAATAACCTGATACTGGCTTTCTAATACTTGCCCTAGGCCTTTGAGGTTATCTAGGTTGCCGAACAAGCCGTGGATCAAGAGTACTGCGGGTCCTTGGCCTGTAGAAACAAAGTTCATGGTGATTCCTGTTGGATATGTTTAGCTTAACGTGGCGCGAATTGTGCCCTTAATGCCGTTGGCTTGACAAGTCAGTTGCTACTTTGGCGTGTATGCGGCGATGAACTTGGGCGCTTTTTCGGCAATTGTCGATTATCTGCTAGTTTGCAGTGCTATTTCACGCATTTTTAGAATAATGGCGCTTTATCAGATTGATAGACATGGATACACTGGTAACCGATCGCAATGATCTGCCCCGATCGCTGTGGTACACTTTTTTCGGTTAAGCCTGTCGAATAACAAAGGATAATTAAGGTTATGAAATATATCGAAGTTGATGAAGAGCTCTATCGTCATATTGCCAGCAAAACAGAACGTATTGGTGAGAGCGCCTCTGACATTCTTCGTCGATTACTCGGCCTGTCCGTCGATGCGGTCGAACCACCTCAGCCTTTGGCGATAAGCCAACCAAGTTTAGAGGCTGAGCCGATTCAAGCTGTGGCGGTGCAAGCTGCACCTGCTGTGAATGACTTCAGCCGCTTAGTCGATGAACATCTGTTATCGCAACAAAAAGGCGCGGTAGGGCGTTTCCTCTTTTTGCTCGAAAGTCTGTATCAATTAGCCCCTGAGCAGTTCTCGCAAATTCTGCAGATCCAAGGGCGCGATCGTTTGTATTTTGCCCGTTCGAAAGAGCAATTACTGGAAGCGAGCGCATCGGCGAATCCTAAAGAAATCGGTACCAGTGGTTTCTGGGTGACAAGCAACAACAATACCGCCAAGAAACGCACCATTTTATCCGAAGTCTTAGTGCAATTTGGCTGTGATGCAACGGTTGCAGCTGGCATCGCCGAGCGCGTTTAATCCGCGGGTGAGCCGTTTCATCAGCTATTGAGCTAAGTTTAATCATTGTTTTTAATTGTAATTGAGTGCAGGAGAGCCATAGGTGGCAATACATCAAAGGGCAGGACAAATCGCTAATCAGACGGATCTGGTCAATATTCCAAAACTGATGAGCCATTATTACAGCATCACGCCAAATATGGATGACGTACAACAACGCGTCACCTTTGGCACTTCTGGGCACAGAGGCTGCGCCTTCAATGGCAGTTTTAACCAACAACACATTTGGGCGATTACCCAAGCTGTGGTGGATTATCGCCAATCGGTAAATATCAATGGGCCGTTGATCCTCGGGATTGATACCCATGCGTTATCCTACGCCGCTTATTTATCGGCAATTGAAGTGCTGGCGGCAAATAAAGTCACAGTGCACATCCAGCAGAATGATGGTTTCACGCCAACACCAGTGGTGTCCCATGGGGTGATTTGCGCCAATCGCGAAGCGAATATCACTGGTGCGGCACTGTCCGATGGTTTGATTATCACGCCTTCTCACAATCCGCCTCAAGATGGCGGGATCAAATACAATCCACCCCATGGCGGACCTGCCGAAGGTAATATCACGGCTTGGATTGAGTCGCGGGCCAATGATTACTTGCGCCAAGCGTTAGCTGGCGTGCAAAAATTAGCGTATGCCGAAGCGCTGGCCTCAGGCTATGTCAACGCCATTGATTTGATCACACCCTATGTAGCTGATTTAGAGAATGTTATCGATATGCAAGCGATTGCCAATGCTAAGCTGCGTATCGGTGTAGACCCGCTCGGTGGTTCAGGGATTTTCTACTGGGCACCGATTGCCGCGCGTTATGGGCTCGATATCACCTTAGTTAATGATAAAGTTGACCCAAGCTTTAGCTTTATGCCGCTGGATAAAGACGGCAAAATCCGCATGGATTGCTCGTCTCCCTATGCGATGGCAGGGTTACTCGCCCATAAAGAATCCTTTGATTTATGCCTTAGCAATGATCCTGACTATGACCGCCACGGCATTGTCTGCCCTGGTACAGGCTTGATGGACCCTAATCACTACCTTGCGGTCGCTATCGATTATTTACTGACGCACAGACCGGATTGGAGCGATAGCTTAGCCATAGGTAAAACCTTAGTATCGAGTGCGCTTATCGATAAAATCTGTGCTTTCCATGGCAAAAAGTTACTCGAAGTGCCTGTGGGTTTTAAGTGGTTTGTTGATGGTTTAGCCGAAGCCACCATCGCCTTTGGCGGTGAAGAGAGCGCTGGCGCGGCGTTTTTGCGCCGTGATGGCACTACGTGGTGTACAGATAAAGACGGCTTTATTCTTGGGTTACTTGCCGCAGAAATTCTTGCGGTGACAGGTAAAACTCCAGGTCAACGCCATCAAGAGCTAGTAAAACAATTTGGCCAAAGCTTTTACAAGCGTATCGATAGCCCAATCAGTCTTGAAAACAAGGCCAAATTTGCGTTATTAAATGCTGAAACCTTAAATGCCACAGTGCTTGCGGGTGAGGCAATCGAAAACGTGTTAACCCATGCACCGGGCAATAATGCGGCCATTGGTGGCATTAAAGTGACTACGGCGAATGGTTGGTTTGCGGCGCGTCCATCGGGCACGGAAGCGTTATTTAAAATCTACGGCGAGAGTTTTATCAGTGAGCAGCATTTAGCTGAAATTATCAAAGATGCGCAGGCATTAATTGATAAGGCGCTGAACGCTTAATGCAGCAGTAGGTTTATAAAGTATAAAAAAACAAACGCACTCAGATCTGAGTGCGTTTTTGTTTGTGTCTAATGTCAGTTATGAGTATTAAACTCATGCTGATTTGACTGTATTTAGTACTCAATATGACAACTCGGTAAGTTATTCTTATCAATGTAATTTTGGTGGTATTCCTCTGCCACATGGAACTGTTGCAATGGCACTATTTCAGTCACGATATGGCGTAATCCCCAACGACCTGATCGGGCAAAAGCTAATTTTGAGGCTTCTGCTGCGGCTTTTTGTTCACTGTCATGGAAGAAAATCGTGCTGCGATATTGAGTGCCTATATCTCCACCTTGCATGTTCAGGCTGGTTGGATTGTGGTTTTTCCAAAATACCTCGAGCAAGTCTTCATAACTGACCAGGGCAGAGTCAAACTCCACTTGTACCACTTCGGCGTGGCCCGTTTTGCCTTTTTTGACTTCTTCATAGGTGGTCGCGCTATTATTGCCGCCCATGTAACCGCAGGTGGCATTCGAAACGCCATTCACTTGTCTAAAAAAATACTCTACGCCCCAGAAACAGCCGGCACCAAAGGTTGCTAACGCCATAATCAAATCCAATAGAAGTCTAGATGGCTAAGGATTGTGATAAAACTCTCGCGCAAAAGCAAGCCTCTAGCAGGAATATTTATGCTGGACGATTTTTCGATAAGATGATGGGAAATTTACACTCGGCATAGCAAAGCGCCGCGTTGATCTTATTCCGTTCAAAACTGGGTCCTATGGCGATAAATGTCTGAGAACAGCATTAAAAACATGTGTTAGTATTGAAGCCGCTTTTTAAGGTGCGAGTCAGCCTAACCGCGATGAGATGAATGCTTGAGTGGTTATGGCTATCTGCACTGATGCTATTGCGCCGTTACTGTTACACACCATTATAAGGAGAATTCTGTGTTACAAGCTCTGTTAGATTCAAAGGATTTTTTAGCGCTCACCTTAGCCCATCCTGAACAGTTCGATGGCGAGTTTTCATTTAGCTTAGGCGACCATACCCAAGTTGAAGTGTGGGATACCGGCGTTATCGTTTTTGAGCCCGCTCAGAATGAAGGAAAAGATGTCGTCCTTTCTTGTGGTGTTCACGGTAACGAGACTGCGCCCATTGAACTCTGCAATGGCTTAATTAAGCAGCTTTTACAGCAAAAGATCATCGCGAAACAGCGCACTTTATTCCTAATTGGTAATCCATTAGCGATTAATAACGGCACGCGGATTATCGATGAGAACATGAATCGTCTCTTTAGTGGTGAGCATTCCAATCCTCCGGGATTAGTCAATCCTGAGCGAGTGCGCGCCAAAAAACTCGAAGCCTATATCGACCGTTTTTATACCGCGGTTGCCGATGGTCGTCAGCGCATTCATTATGATCTGCACACGGCGATGCGCGCCTCGAAGCATGAAAAGTTCGCTATCTATCCCTATCGTCCAGGGCGTGCCTTTAGCGGCGAGCAAATTATGTTTCTAGCCGCTAGCGGCGTCGATACAGTACTTTTTCACCACGAACCGACCACGACCTTTAGCTATTTTTCCTCCGAACGCTACGGCGCCGATGCCTTTACCATTGAGCTTGGCAAAGTCTATCCCATGGGGCAGAACGACATGACGCGTTTTATCGCGACCCATGAAATGTTTATGCGCTTGATCACCGCTAAGCCGTTGGAGTTGGATGCATTTGATGCCGATAAGGTTAACTTGTACCAAGTGTGCCGCGTCATCAATAAACATTTCGATGATTTTGAATTTACCTTCGCAACCGATGTCGAAAACTTCAGATCTTTCCCGAAGGGCTTTGTCTTAGCGCGGGAAGGTGGGCAAGAAATTAAAGTGGAACATGAGTTTGAGTCTGTCGTGTTTCCTAATGCCAAAGTGCCTATTGGCAATCGCACTGTGATTTGCCTGATCCCTGCGGTGAATGCGGACGTGCGTTAGGCTTGTAAAGCAATATATACATGCGAGGCAGGGATAACTTGTGGTTTGAGCTATGCCAATGGTTGATAGGTAGTTTACGTTAACGTAATGTTCGTCGGGCATATTCGTATAAACAGACGCATCAAAACGCTTTGGTGCGTAATGAGATAACAAGAGCACAATATGAGCAAAGCAACACTCAACACTGATACAGTGCACCGTGTCGGCTTCTTGGATAAGGCATCGCTACACATTCCTATCCTTCGAATTCTACAAGCCGACGGCACCACTTATGAAACCGCGGTTTTGCCTGTGATAGATGAAACCTTAGCCACTAAAATTTACGATACCTGCGTATTCACTCGGGTACTCGATGAACGTATGTTAGGTGCCCAGCGTCAAGGGCGCATCAGCTTCTACATGACCTGTACGGGTGAAGAAGCGGCGATTGTCGGCAGTGTGGCCGCACTCGATCAAGAGGACGTTATCCTCGCGCAATACCGTGAGCATGCGGCGTTGCGTTATCGCGGCTTTACCACTGAACAGTTTATGAATCAGATGTTCAGTAACGAGAAAGATCTTGGTAAAGGTCGCCAAATGCCAATCCATTACGGCAGTGCGGCATTGCATTATCAAACGATTTCTTCACCCCTTGCGACACAAATCCCGCAGGCGACAGGTGTGGGCTACAGCTTAAAAATGCAAGGTAAGCGCAAAGTCGCAGTTTGCTATTTTGGCGAAGGTGCAGCATCTGAAGGGGACTTCCATGCAGGTCTAAACATGGCCGCAGTATTGAAGTGTCCAGTGATTTTCTTCTGTCGTAACAATGGCTACGCCATTTCAACCCCAACTGAAGAGCAGTTTGCCGGTAACGGCATTGCGAGCCGCGGCGTGGGTTATGGCATGCACACCATTCGTGTTGACGGCAATGACATGTTGGCCGTGTTAGCGGCAACGCAGCAAGCCCGTGCCTATGCGATTGAGCATAATGCGCCTGTGCTGATTGAAGCCATGACTTACCGTCTCGGCGCGCATTCATCATCAGACGATCCATCAGGTTATCGCTCGAAAGATGAAGAAGCCAAGTGGCAGCAACACGATCCGGTTAAACGCTTCAAATTATGGCTTATCAACAAAGGTTGGTTAGCTGAAGCGGATGACGTGAAACTGCATGAGAAATATCGTGAAGAAGTATTGGCTGCGGTAAAAGTGGCTGAAAAAATTCCTGTGCCTATGCTGGATGAAATTATTGAAGATGTGTACGACAAGCCGACGCCAGTGCTGAGAAAGCAACTCGCCGATCTTAAAGAACATATCAAGAAATATCCGCAAGCCTATCCAAAAAGTGCAGGGAGACTATAAGCCGTGGCTGAAATGAATATGTTACAGGCCGTCAATGAGGCCTTGTCGATCGCCATGCAAGCCGATGAGCGCATGGTGGTTTTTGGTGAAGATGTGGGTCACTTTGGCGGGGTATTTCGCGCCACTTCCGGTCTTCAAGAAAAATTCGGTCGCGATCGCTGCTTTAATACCCCGCTGACAGAGCAAGGTATTGCCGGTTTTGCCAATGGTTTAGCCTCAAATGGCATGACTGCTGTGGCTGAAATCCAATTCGCCGATTATATCTTTCCGGCGTTCGATCAAATCGTCAACGAGTCGGCCAAGTTCCGTTACCGCAGCGGCAATGAATTCGATGTCGGTGGGTTAGTGTTCCGTACGCCCTATGGCGGCGGCATCGCTGGCGGCCATTATCACTCTCAATCACCCGAAGCTTATTTTACCCAGACACCGGGATTAAAAGTGGTGGTGCCACGTAACCCAGAGCAAGCCAAAGGCCTGCTGTTGGCGTCAATTCGTGACAAAAACCCAGTGATCTTCTTTGAGCCTAAGCGTTTATATCGCGCATCGGTTGGCGAAGTGCCAGCGGGCGATTATGAAATTGAACTGGGCAAGGCTGAAGTGGTTCGCGAAGGTAAAGACATCACCTTAGTGGCGTGGGGCGCGCAAATGGAAATCCTTGAAAAAGCCGCCGATATGGCCGCTAAAGAAGGGATCTCCTGCGAAATTATTGATTTACGCACCTTGTCACCCTGGGATATCGATACCGTTGCCGATTCAGTCAAAAAGACCGGACGTTTGCTGGTTAACCATGAAGCGCCATTAACCGGTGGTTTTGCCGGTGAAATTGCCGCGACAATCCAGCAAGAATGCTTCTTGTATCTAGAGTCGCCCATCAGCCGCGTTTGTGGTTTAGATACCCCGTACCCACTCATTCATGAAAAAGAATACATGCCTGATGCGTTCAAAACGTTTGAAGCCATCAAAGCATCAGTGACCTTCTAGGAGTCCGGTATGATTAAAGATTTTATTTTGCCGGATATTGGCGAAGGTGTAGTGGAGTGTGAATTGGTTGAATGGTTGGTCAAAGAAGGCGACACAGTCGTTGAAGATCAGCCGATTGCCGATGTCATGACAGACAAAGCCCTAGTGCAAATCCCTGCGCCTTTTGCGGGCGTAGTCACTAAATTGTATTACGCCAAAGGCGATATTGCGAAAGTGCATGCGCCGCTTTATGCCGTACAAATTGAAGGTGCCGTTGAAATCGCGAGTGAAGAGTCTATTGCGACTGAACCTGCTGCGACGACTGCAAAAGTAACTGAGCCTGTGGCGGCAACAACTGCCAATACGTCATCCAGTTCATCCGTCAGTATTGAAGAATTCTTACTACCGGATATCGGCGAAGGCATTGTTGAATGTGAACTCGTCGAATGGCTAGTGAGCGAAGGTGATTGGGTTGAGGAAGATCAACCGATTGCGGACGTGATGACAGATAAAGCGCTGGTGCAAATTCCTGCCATTAAAGCGGGTAAAATTGCCAAACTGCATTATCGTAAAGGTCAGCTGGCAAAAGTGCATGCGCCTTTATTTGCCATTGAAGTTGAACAGGCGGCTTCTGCACCTGCGGCGACAACAAACACTGATACTGTGGCCAATGCGGCACCGGCAACGCAGGCTGTAAGTGCAGAACCTGCTCGCCAAGGTAAATCCTTAGCCAGCCCTGCGGTTCGTCGCATGGCGCGGTCGTTAGATATCGATTTGAGCCAAGTACCTGGCACAGGAAAGCACGGCCGTGTGTACAAGGAAGACATCACTCGTTTCCAACAAGGCACGAGCAATGTTTCTGCTCCAAGTACGACTCAGGTAAAAGAGGCGCCAGCTCAAGCGACGCAAGCATCTCAAACCCAAGTTCCAACATCGACAGTGACTCAACGCGCTGACACGGTTGAGCCGATTCGCGGCGTAAAAGCTGTGATGGCACGCATGATGGTTGAGTCGGTGTCGAGCATTCCGCACTTTACCTATTGCGAAGAGTTTGATTTAACAGACTTAGTTGCACTGCGTGAAAGCATGAAAGTGAAGTATTCGTCCGATGAAGTGAAGCTGACTATGATGCCTTTCTTCATGAAGTCGATGTCGCTCGCGTTAAGTCAGTTCCCTGTGATGAATAGCCAAGTGAATGCTGATTGCACTGAGCTGACTTACAAGGCGCGCCACAATATCGGCATGGCGGTGGATTCTAAAGTCGGCCTCTTGGTGCCAAACATCAAAGATGTGCAGGACAAGAGCATTTTAGAAGTGGCGGCAGAAATCACCCGCCTGACCCAAGCAGCCCGCAGTGGCCGCGTGGCGCCAGCGGATCTGAAAGACGGCACGATTTCAATCTCTAACATTGGCGCCTTAGGTGGCACAGTGGCAACGCCTATTATCAACAAACCTGAGGTGGCGATTGTGGCCTTAGGTAAGTTGCAAACCTTGCCGCGTTTTAACGCAAAAGGGGAAGTCGAAGCCCGCCGAATCATGCAAGTGAGCTGGTCTGGCGACCACAGAGTGATCGATGGCGGTACCATTGCTCGCTTCTGTAATCTGTGGAAACAATATCTGGAGCAGCCGCAAGAGATGTTATTGGCCATGCGTTAAGCCGCTGGCACGCAGATTTGACAGTAAAAGGACGCTTTAGAGCGTCCTTTTTTATTTGCTTTGCACAAATGGGTTAATCTTTTGATCCCGATTACGTATAATTCCCGGACGTAGTTATCCTGATGGATGTGTTATGAGTCAGTTTGCCCCCAGCATAGAAACCATTGATTACCCGTTTCCGCCTAAGCCAGTTCCTTTGTCCGATGCGCAAAAAGCCGATTACAAGGCGCGTATCAAACAACTGCTCATTGAAAAAGATGCCGTTCTGGTTGCCCACTATTATACCGATCCTGAAATCCAAGCCCTTGCCGAAGAAACCGGCGGCTGCGTTTCAGACTCATTAGAAATGGCGCGCTTTGGCCGCGATCACCCAGCAAAAACCTTAATCGTTGCTGGGGTCAAGTTTATGGGCGAAACCGCCAAGATTTTAAGCCCAGAAAAAACCATTTTAATGCCGACCTTAGAAGCCACTTGTTCATTGGACTTAGGTTGTCCAATCGATAAGTTCAGTGCTTTCTGCGACGCGCACCCAGATCATACTGTGGTGGTTTACGCCAATACCTCGGCTGCCGTTAAAGCGCGCGCCGACTGGGTGGTGACCTCCAGTATTGCCCTCGAAATCGTTGAGCACTTAGACAGCGAAGGTAAAAAGATCATTTGGGGACCAGACCGTCATTTAGGCAGTTATATTGCTAAACAGACGGGCGCCGAAATGTTGATGTGGCAGGGCGATTGTATCGTTCACGACGAGTTTAAATCGAACGCGCTGCGCGATATGAAAAGCGTTTATCCAGATGCAGCTATCCTTGTGCATCCTGAGTCACCAGCCAGTGTGGTGGCGATGGCCGATGCCGTTGGCTCGACCAGTCAGCTGATCAAAGCGGCGCAGACTATGCCAAATGAGCGTTTTATCGTGGCAACCGATCGCGGCATTTTCTATAAAATGCAGCAGGCGGCGCCAGGTAAAATCTTAATCGAAGCGCCAACAGGCGGAAATGGCGCAACTTGTAAGAGTTGCGCTCACTGTCCTTGGATGGCGATGAACGGTCTACAGGCGATTGAAGCATCACTCGCCGACAGCGATAAAACCACCCATGAGATTTTTGTGGATGAAGACTTAAGAGTTAAAGCGCTGATCCCGCTGACGCGCATGTTGGATTTTGCTAAGACACTGAATATGAAAGTGAAGGGTAATGCCTAAACATGGCTAAGTCCCTTCTTTAGCTGTTCTCCAGTGTCATAAAAATCCCCGCCATAGAGTGGGGATTTTTTATGGCTGGAATTTAAGGCAATAAAAAGCCCCGCAAATGCGAGGCTTGATTGAGTAACGCGAGATCTAGTGACTAGATTACTTTGCGTTCATCAGTGCAACCGCGTTATCTAACATACGGTTACTGAATCCCCACTCGTTATCATACCAAGACATCACTTTTACTAAACGGCCGTTTACACGGGTTTGGGTGGCGTCAAAGTTTGAAGAGAACGCATTGTGGTTAAAGTCGATAGACACCAATGGCTCTTTATTTACCGCTAACACTTCGCTCAATGGCGCAACGCTAGCAGCACGTTCGATAATGGCATTCACTTCTTCAACAGTCGTATCACGGGCAGCGATGAAAGATAAATCCACCAGTGATACGTTAACTGTAGGTACACGAACCGCTAAACCGTCGAATTTACCTTGTAATTCAGGTACAACCAAACCTACAGCAGCAGCTGCGCCAGTTTTAGTTGGGATCATTGACAGTGCTGCAGCACGGGCACGACGTAAATCTGTGTGGTACACGTCAGATAAACGTTGATCGTTGGTATAAGCGTGAATGGTTGTCATCAGGCCTGATTCAATACCAATCTCGTCATTTAACGGCTTAGCAAAAGGCGCTAAACAGTTAGTGGTACAAGAAGCATTTGAAATCACTGTCATGTCTGACGTCAGCACGTTGTTGTTCACACCGTAAACAACAGTGGCATCGACGTTTTTACCTGGAGCTGAAATAATCACTTTCTTCGCGCCAGCAGTTAAATGCGGTTGAACGGTTTCTTTAGAAGTGAAGATACCGGTACATTCGAAAACCACGTCAACTTGCAACTCAGCCCATGGCAGTTTTGCAGGATCACGTTCTTGGAAAGTGAGGATCTTATCGCCATTCACATAAATAGCTTCGGCATCATGATCAACTTTGGCATTGAAACGACCGTGAACAGAATCGTATTTTGTCAGGTGAGCGTTGATTGAAGCGTCGCCTAAATCATTAATAGCGACAATCTTGATTGGATAAGCTTTTTCGCTTTCGTACAAGGCGCGTAATACGTTTCTACCGATACGGCCATAGCCATTTATTGCTACACGGATAGTCATCTCATATCCCTCTGGTGATTATAAAATTCAACTGGTAGTAAAATTACCAAACTGACAGCTATCGTCAAGTTAAATCGGCATTTTACCGCTGTCTTGATTAACAAATTAGGTATTTTTTTTACATCGGTCGCGAAATCACCATTTTTTACGCGTTAATTGGGTAAAAAATTACAAGATGGCAAACATTTTGCCATCGATTGCTTAGTCGGTTTTTTCGACAGGCGCAGGCGGCACAGCCTCGGTTGTCGTTGGCGCTTGGTCAACCGCTTGAGGATCAAGCCATTGTCTTACTGGACTCTGAGAATAAGTCCCGTTTTTTAGCGCATCGATAAGGGCTTGGGCTTTTAAATCGAGTTCAGTCGCCAGCGTTTTATTGCCACCGAGCAAGGCTAGCATTTTTTCCTCTGAATACTTCTGCTGCGTAAGTAGTAAATTTGCCTTCGTCAGCATATAGGCTTTATCGAATACCTGTTGCTGGCGATAGGCTGATGCAAGCCCAAGTAACCAGTTAACGTCGAAATCATCGTATTGGATGTCTTCAAAGACTTTAAGATAGAGTTGTTGCGCTTTAATGGCATTTCGATTGCTGTAATAGGTGGCGACTTGGGCAAGTAAGAAAGAGTCAGTCACTTCGCCGGCGTTTTCATGTTCTAACAATCGATTTAGCGCCGCGGTATCGCCAAAGCGCGTCCATTGGTAATAGGACATGAAAGGATCTTGTCGCTCGCGGGTTTGATCTTGTAGCAAGCTTAAATTCTGGGTGCTTAATCTAAAGGCTCTGGCTCTATCAGCGGTGCGATTGGTGTGGATGATATGCTGCACGCCAGAGGCGAGTTCAATGCAGCGGCTGTAATCCTCAAGATAGGTCAATTGCAGGTAGAGTTGTTTGCCTGTGGGGTTTTCGTTGTCTTTTAATTCGTAGCGGTTCTGGATAAGTTTGGTTTTTTCGGCCAAACACCAGCCATCCTTATGCAAATCGGCACAAATTTCAGGATTATTTTTACAAATTGCTGAGATATTTCGGTCATTATCACAACCGAAAAGACCAAAAAGGCTCATCCCTAAGGTAAATGATGTAATTATTACTAGATTTTGTCTCAAAACACTCTCCAAACGATATTTTTTCTAATAAAATTACAGATTTACAGAAAATATCTTACTGGCAACAAAGCGCGACTTTCATTACAATGGCGCCGACCAAAACAGGGTTTTCCCTAAAACCCGCATTAGATTATTGGTCTTTTCGTCATGTTACTCAAACCTTTCAGTACATTTTATTGAAAAGTGAGATAAAGGATCTGTAAATGAGCGCTGATAAACACCTACAAAGTTGGCAAGAACGTTTTGAAATGGCAGAGGCAATGCAGCCTTTGTTAGGCAAGTTGTACCGTAACCAAGGCGTTGAAGTCGTGGTCTACGGCAAGCCGTTACTCAATGCTTCTACGATTGAAATCATTAAAGCGCACCGTTTAGTTCGTCGTCATGTCGGTGAAAAATTACGTTTACGCGAGAGTTTCCCCTTCGTTCAAGCTTTGAGCAAACTCGCAGTTAAACAATGTAAAGTGGATATTGGTAAGCTTGCAGTCAATTACTGGCGCGATCACACCGATGTCAGCGAAATTGAAAACTATATGGCAAAAGAGTTGGCCGATGCCATCGACCATGCTGATGATGTCGCACCGCGTGATGTCGTGCTGTATGGTTTTGGCCGTATCGGCCGCTTATTAGCACGCCTGTTGATTGAACGCACAGGTCGCAGCAATAAGTTAAGATTGCGCGCTATCGTACTACGTGGCGGTAAGAAAGGTGATTTAGAGAAACGTGCCAGTTTATTGCGCCGTGACTCAGTCCATGGTCCTTTCAATGGCTCTGTAGAAGTTGACGAAGAGAACAATGCCATCATCGCCAACGGTACCTATATCCAAGTGATTTACGCGAACTCGCCTGATGAAGTGGATTACACTAAATACGATATCAGCGATGCACTCGTTGTTGATAACACAGGTATTTGGAAAGATGAAGCGGGTCTTGGTTTACACCTTAAGAGCCCAGGCGCGAGCAAAGTGTTGTTGACGGCTCCTGCAAAAGGCGCGATCAAGAACATCGTTTACGGTGTGAATGAAGGCGACATTACCCCAGAAGACATTATCGTTTCTGCGGCAAGCTGTACGACCAACGCCATTACGCCGGTACTGAAAGCCGTGAATGATAAATATGGTATTGAGAATGGTCACGTTGAGACGATTCACTCTTATACCAACGATCAAAACTTGATTGATAACTATCACACCGCTGACCGCCGTGGCCGCAGTGCACCATTAAACATGGTGATCACTGAAACAGGCGCCGCGAAAGCCGTTGCTAAAGCACTGCCAGTGTTAGCGGGCAAGTTAACCGGTAACGCGATTCGTGTGCCAACGCCGAACGTTTCTATGGCCATCATCAGCATGAACTTGAATGCTGAAACTAGTAAAGATGAGCTGAACGAGTACCTGAAAGATACGGCGCTGCAATCACCACTACAAAATCAAATCGATTACACCGACTCTACTGAGATTGTATCGAGCGATTTAGTGGGTTCTCGCTACGCGGGCGTGATTGATTCACAAGCGACTATCGCAGAAGGCAAGCGTGCCATTCTTTATGTATGGTATGACAACGAGTTTGGTTACAGCTGCCAAGTAGTTGGCGTAATGCAAACTATGTTAGGTTTAACGACGCTATCTCTACCAGCATAAGTTAGCTGCGTAAATCACTAGCGTAAGTTATGCGGATTCTTGAAAACTGCGCATAATCTTCACATAAAGCGCCCAGTAGGGCGCTTTTGTTTTTCTATACTTATGCAATTTAATTGGGTTCGACTCAATGCTCACATTCAACCACAGCTTTTCTGCCTCACTTAATCATCTGCCGCATCGGAGTCAGTATCGGCAAAAAAGCCTAAATTGATGAAGGAAACATCAACTTCGCGGACTTGTGGCGCTTTATTGGGCAAACGATGCGGCTTAGATCATTTTTTAAAAATTGTTGATTGACTCTGAGGTCTAAATCGGTAGAATGCCAATCCGCAGTCAGGGGAAAGCATGCCTAGCATGGCTTCTAATGATTAAGCGCAATGTTAGGCGACATTAGCTCAGTTGGTAGAGCGATACCTTGCCAAGGTATAGGTCATCGGTTCGAACCCGATATGTCGCTCCAAATTTAATAAATTTGGCAGTTTGGGCGCGATGGCAGAATGGCTATGCTGCGGATTGCAAATCCGTCGATCTCGGTTCGACTCCGGGTCGCGCCTCCATAGATTAAGATATTAATGACACGATTCCCGTCGTTAATATAAAGAGTTTGCCCGAGTGGTGGAATCGGTAGACACAAGGGATTTAAAATCCCTCGCTGGTAACAGCGTGCCAGTTCAAGTCTGGCCTCGGGTACCAAAAAACAGAAAATCCCTGACTTATGTCAGGGATTTTTTGCTTTTATCGGTTCTCAAAGCCGAATTTAATAATGCTTCACCTCGTGTCATATCTGATCATTCTTAGGCTAGGTCCGGTTAGGATTAGCCATGGGTTCAGCTCACATTTCCGGCATTCAGTATTGCGACATCAGCGCGCGATTCTTTTCTACAATATAAAACAGCAGGTTTTTGTGATCTAGATGTTATAAATAACTTTATATAAGTAATTTCATATTTCTGCTTATAATTACATAACAAAAGACGCTTTTTTTTGGTAAATCTACAATAACGTAAGAATTTCCCTAAGAAGGTGCTTAAGTAGCTATTACCCCCTTAAAGACAGTGGTATAAATAAGCCGAAATTTCCCCTACACGCGCATATTAGGATACGTAGTCATGATTTTCTCTCAGGTATTACTCGCACCCGCTGATCCGATTCTTGGTTTAACCGATACCTTTAAGGCTGATCCCCGTCAGGATAAAGTCAATTTGGGTGTCGGTATTTATAAGGATGAGGCTGGACAAACCCCAGTGCTGGCTTCAGTGAAAAAAGCCGAGGCTATTTTACTTGAGCAAGAGAAGACCAAAAACTACTTAGGCATTGAAGGCGTGCAAGCGTATAACCATGTTGTGCAAACATTGTTATTCGGTGAGTGCAGTGAGTTAATCACTTCTGGCCGTGCTGCCACAGCGCAAGCACCAGGTGGTACAGGTGCACTGCGTATTGCTGCTGAGTTTTTACTGCGTAATACCGATTCGCACACTATTTGGGTGAGCAATCCAACGTGGGCTAACCATCAGAATATTTTTGAAACCGCGGGTTTAACCGTTAAAGAGTACGGTTATTACAAAGCAGAAGCCCATGATATCGATTTTGATACCATGATGACGGACTTGTCTCACGCGAATACGGGCGATGTCGTGCTGCTACACGGTTGCTGCCATAACCCAACCGGTATCGATTTAACCTTGGCGCAATGGGAACTCATAGCCCAATTGTGTGCCGATAAGAAACTTGTGCCATTGTTTGACTTTGCATACCAAGGTTTTGGTGCTGGAATTGAAGAAGATGCCGCAGGTCTGCGTTTAGTGGCATCAAAAGTGCCTGAGCTGCTGGTTGCTAACTCTTTCTCTAAAAACTTTGGTTTGTACAACGAACGTATCGGCGCCGTAACTGTGGTGGCTGAGGATGTTGATGCTGCTTTGCGTGCCTTTAGCCAAGTGAAACGTACCATACGTGCAAACTATTCTAACCCGCCAGCACATGGCGCACTGATTGTCAGCACTATCTTAAATGACGCAGCCCTGAAAGCCATGTGGGTGCAGGAAGTCAAAGAGATGCGTGAGCGTATCGCCGAAATGCGTACCCTGTTCGTTGACAGCTTAAAAGCTGAAGGCGTGACTCAGGACTTTAGCTTTATTTCTCGCCAAAATGGTATGTTCAGTTTCTCTGGTTTGAACAAAGCCCAAGTGGCGCGCTTGAAAGACGAGTTTGGGGTTTATATCGTTGGTTCAGGACGCATTAGCGTAGCAGGCATGACTAAGACCAATATGCCAGTGATCTGTAAAGCCATCGCCCAAGTCTTGTAAGGCTTATTAGGTTATAGAATGTGGCTAAAGGAATTTCTCTTTAGCCTTCAAACATAAAGGACAGCATTTGCTGTCCTTTATGTTTTTATTGTGTCAGCACGTGCGGGCTATACAGTGATTAGCAGCTAAGCGCGAGAGGTTGGTGCGATTGCAGCGTGAGCTCAGATTTGATCCGCAATATGGCGCTTAATGCATCTAATAAGTTCGCTTGATCATGCAAGTTCGGGTTATGGCGATTCTTCAACGGAAAATAGTTGATCAGTGGCCCTAAACGCGTTTGTTCGCCATGACGCAGCACTTTGTGAATGATGGGCTTACCAATCACTTGATGACACCAAGCGATACGTTGCTCAATGCTAAATCGACCTGCGGGTGAGGCTTCTTCGGCCAGGTTATCGATAAAGATCACCTGCGCTTTAGTTGCGGCGAGGCTTTTGGCGAACTTAGGTAACAGCAGCGGCGGCATGATACTGGTTAAGAAGCTGCCAGGGCCTAGGATAACTAAATCTGCGTGCCGAACGGCCTCACAGGCTTCAAAGGTGGCATCGACCTGTGGCTCAAGGCAGAGCGCGATAGGTGCTTCATCCATGCTGTCAACATTGATCTCGCCAAAGACTTTACTGCCACAAGCTTGCAGAGCCACTAAGTGCGTGGGTTGCTCAGACATAGGGATCAGCTGGGTTTCAATCTTGAGTAAGTTACGGATGAGATTAACCGCTTCTAATGGACGAACGCACAGTTCATCAAGCGCCAGTAAAATGAGATTACCCAGATTATGGCCGCTAAGCTCAGTTTCACCCTGGAAACGGTATTCGAATAGTTGTGAGCCAACGGAAGGGCGATTGGCCAGATGGGATAGGCAGTTACGTAGATCGCCCCAAGCAATACAGTCCTGCTCGGCTCTGAGTCTACCGGTCGAGCCACCATTATCTGTGGTCGCGACAATCCCCGTTAAACGGCTGCCTAAAAAATCGAGTGAAGATAATACTCGGCCTAAACCATGGCCTCCGCCAATGGCGACGACACGTTCAAATTGATTTAACATCAAATGCTGCATCTGGGTTCTTCCTTCCTGAATACCCGAAAATATGAATGTTACTGGCATCACTGATTTACTTAACCTGAACTCGGGATAACGAGTGTCGAAAAATCTAAATTTAACAAACTAAGTCAATGCTATAAATGATTAGTTTTAAAAGAAAAATCTATTTTCTGACTGAATGCGCAGATTTTTTGCGCATATCAAGGCGCTCTGTCGTACGCCATAGCGAGCTATGATTAGACAGAGCAACGCAGAGAGGTCCGAAAAGATGCCTATTCAGCGGCTCTGCTTATCCCGAGCTCAGGTTACTTATAAAACAGGATGACGTAAGTGCTGCTGTGCAATGTCACTGCGTTAAGGAACCTTAGTATAAAAGCTCAGTCGAAAGCTTGCACCCATTATCGACAGTCATACGGCAAGCACGCATGTATGGCAGACATAGGGCTCAACATAGGGCTCAAGAGTGGCGCCTCAGGCGCAATATTGTACCTGAGTTGGTGGGCAAATTTCGTTAAATCTGACAATTAGCTTATAATCCGCCCTTTATTTGCCCAATACGGGCGTCACACTTAAGGTGAACTATTGAAAACGGGTAGAATCGGTTCGTTTACATTGGCATTAGCCATGGTCATAGTGGCGATTTTTGCATTACGCGTTTGGATCATTCCAAACACGAATGATTCATCTACCATTGCGACCCAACTCGTTGACGCTGTCGATCCTGTTACGCAAGTTCCTGACTTCTCTGCGATCAACGATATCACCGAAAAGAAGAAAGCCTTTTTTGATTTTCTGCGGCCGATTGTGCAGCAGCAGAATGCCATCATCTCGATGGAACGCGAGTTTGTCAGTGAAATGCTCGCTTTGGTTGAGAATGGCAAGAGTTTATCTGAGACCCAACTCGGGCAGCTCAATACGCTATTCGACAAATACCAATATGCGGCGCGAAACGTCGATGCTAAATCCTTAGCAAGCTTACTAAAGCGCGTCGATATTGTGCCTGAATCTATGGTGCTTATCCAAGCAGCGAATGAATCCGGTTGGGGCAGCTCACGTTTTGCTCATGAAGGCTTTAACTTTTTTGGTGAATGGTGTTTTACTGCTGGCTGCGGCATAGTGCCATCTTCACGGGGATCAGGTAAGAGCCATGAGGTGAAAGTGTTTTCATCGGTCGACGAGTCCGTTTCGTCCTACATGCGCAATTTAAATTCCAATACAGCCTATGCGCTATTTCGTTCTATCCGCGCCGATTTACGCTCACAGGAGCTAGAGCCGACTGCGGATCAATTGATTTACGGACTCGTGAATTATTCTGAAAGACAAGAAGCTTATATTGATGAGCTGCTTGATATGTTACGTCATAATGAAAAATATTTGGTGAATGTCGATGTATAAAAAACTGTTGTTTAGTGGCCTCTGTTTACTGGCAACTAGCGCCGCTGCTGAAACTGTATCCCTTGAATATAAAGGTTTTTATGATAGGTTAAAACAAGTCAACAAGGGCGGTTATCAACTCGTAGAAGTGGCTTTTAGTGTTCCAATGCAAAAGAACTGCTTGATCCAAAGCGGTTCTATTTCCAGTGAAAAAACCTCAACGCCACTGACGTATACCGATGCTCAGCGGTTATTTATTCCCTTAGATGATGATTTAAAAGATCAGCGTGCCTTGGTTAATCTCAATTTTGCTGGCAGTGCTGAGGGATGCGCTATCGCGATGCAAGTCAGAGCTAAGCAGACATTAGCCGAGTACGATAAAGCGCGTTTACAGCAAATTGTGACCGAAATGGACACGCTGCTTGGCGCCATGCAAGGCTTCCCGATGCGTTATTTTAGGGAGTCCATTGCCGGCCTTAACTTTGAATTCCAACCCGAGCAAGAAGTGTATGTACACCTTAATGGCCGTGAACAAGCCGTTAAGGGCAGTTATAAATTAGCTGCGAATGAGCTTGAAAACATCACTACGCTAAGCTTCAGTGCTCAGCCATTAGTGTTGAGTCCTTGGGTGAAGTGACCCTCTTTGCCTCGTTGAATTGACATCTTGAAATAATCGATTCAGAAGCACGGGCTCAAAGATAGTGTCGGCAGTCTTAACTTATTTTGTAGCCATAAAAATGCCCACTTAATGTGGGCATTTTTGTTTAGCTAATTTATCTTGCATACCTTCGTTGGGTTAACTTGTTTTACTGACTAGGGCGCTAAATTCAGCCTGAGTTAGACTTCATAAGTGTTAACGATATCAATGCGTTTTGCCGCATCCAAATCGATACGGCCGCTGTTGGCGATATCCAGGAAATCGAATGCGGGTAGATTGGCTTCGGCAACATCACCACGCATAGGCGCGTTAGGGTCACGCGTTAGAGACACAAAGTCGAACTGCTCACGGTCAACACCCTGTGATGGTGCGGTGTTTTGCATTGCGGTGAAAATCGTTTCAATACGACCTGGGTATTGTCTATCCCACTGATTCAGCATGTCTTTGACTGCGGCGCGCTTTAAGTTTTCCTGCGAGCCACACAAGTTACAGGGGATGATCGGGAATTCTTTTAAGTTGGCATATTCTTCGAGATCTTTTTCACGGCAATAGGCCAGAGGGCGAATGACCACATTAGCGCCATCATCCGACAGTAGCTTTGGCGGCATAGCTTTCATCTTACCGCCAAAGAACATGTTCAAGAACAAGGTCTCGATAATGTCATCCCTGTGGTGGCCTAGGGCGATTTTAGTGGCGCCGATGCGCTGGGCAAAGCCATAGAGCGTGCCGCGACGCAGGCGAGAGCACAGGGAGCAGGTAGTTTTACCTTCAGGGATTTTATCTTTCACTATCGAGTAAGTGTCTTTCTCGAGGATGTGATAAGGCACATTGAGCTTATCTAAATAAGCGGGCAGCACGTGCTCTGGAAAGCCGGGTTGCTTTTGATCTAAATTAACCGCAATGATTTCAAACTGAATGGGCGCGCGTTGCTGCAGATTCATCAAAATATCGAGCATCGCATAGCTGTCTTTACCGCCACTGAGGCAGCACATGATCTTATCGCCATCTTCAATCATATTGTAATCGGCGATTGCGCTACCCACTTCACGACGCAGACGTTTCTGTAATTTATTCAGACGGGTAGTGTGTTTTTTTGATAATTCTTCAGACATAGGATTTGCCGTAACTTCAGATATAGCTTCAAGCATAAAAAAGCGCCCAGTAACTCAGTTTCAGGGCGCGTATTATTCCAGCTATCTTTGGCGGGGTAAAGTGCCGCGTATCGCTTAGGCTTCTTCTAACGGTGATTTGTAGCCGTCGGGTTTGATGGCCAGTAAATCGCAGTTGATACTATCAATAACATGCTCTGCGGTATTGCCAATCAGTGCTGCTGAAAATCCGGTGCGACCGACAGTGCCTAAGATCACTAATTCGGCATCAAGTTTTTCAGCAAGCTCAGGGATCACATCCTCAGGCAAACCTTCTTTTACATGGCAATGATTTGGATCGATATCATAAGCACCAGCAAGGTAACTCACGCGCTGCTCATGCTGCATGCGAATGGTTTCGTTGTAGGACTGGGCATCAAAGTCTGGTAATTCAATGGCTAAGTTTACCGGCGTGCCGGGATAGCCATTGACTAAATGCACTTCGGCAGAGAACTTATCCGCTAAATCTTTTGCATGCTCGATGATTTTACCGTTAAGCATTTGATGATCGGTATCTTCGGTTGCCACATTCACAGCGCAAAGGATTTTTCCCGCTGCTGGCCAGTCATGGGCTTTCACCATCAACACAGGCACAGGGGCTTTACGCATTAAATGCCAATCGGTTGGGGTGAAGATCACCGCTTTAAGTTTGTCGTGGGCATGGGTGCCTTTAACAATCAAATCGTATTGCCCTGAAATCGCATGATTAATAATGCTTTCGAAGGGGCGGTTATGCCAAATGACTTGGGTATCGATATTGAGTTGCAGATGAGTATAAGCGGCGAGTAAGTCTTGGATCCAAGCGAGACGTTGATCTATGACGCCTTGGCGCATGGCTTCGCGCTCTTGATTCGACAGAATCGAAGTCATCTCATAGGAAAAGTCGAAGATAGAAAGAAACACAGTGACTTGAGCGTTGCATTTACTGGCCAAGGTCACCGCTCGTGCGAGGGCAACTTGATTCTCTGTGGTAGGGTCAACCACAACCAGTATTTTTTGATAATCCTTCATGGGAGGTTCCTTTAGTCATAGGCTCAATATCATCATGAGCCTTTGGCAGTTAGCTGTATTGTTCTAGATCAAACTCATTCGAAATTGATTAAAACTCACTTAAAAATCATGCCTTAATCTGTATGACATGTCTAGCCAGTCCCGGTTTTTCAATTGAATTGTTCTTGCCATTCATGACAAGGACCTAGCGCGTAACTCTCTTGCACTTAACTATTATGCTGCACTCAATTTTTTTGCAGCAAACACTCTTGCGGTGAACTATCTCGCTATGCGCGAATTACCCGCTAACAGATTCAGCTCTTGCGAGTCGAGGATAGTAATGTACTTACCCTTAACTTCAATCAAGCCTGATTTTTGGAAACGCCCAAGTAAGCGACTGATGGTCTCTACGGTCAAACCGAGATAATTACCAATGTCACCGCGGGTCATGGTTAAGCGGAATTCTTTGGGCGAGAAGCCACGGCTACCAAAACGATTAGCCAGATTACTGATAAAGGCTGCCAGACGTTCTTCAGCATTTTTCTTGCTGAGTAGCAGGATCATTTCTTGATCGCTCATGATCTCATTGCTCATCAGGCGCATGATCTGCTGACGCAATTTAGGCATAGTGCCTGAAAGTTCATCGAGGATATTAAAGGGGATTTCACAGACCATGGAGGTCTCGAGTGCCTGTGCAAAACTCTGGTGCAACTGGGCGTGGATACCGTCAAAACCAATCACATCACCCGCTAAGTGGAAGCCGGTGATCTGCTCATCGCCTTGCTCGGTAATAGTGTAACTTTTGATGGTGCCAGAGCGGATCGCAAACAGGGATTTTAACGCATCACCCGATTTAAAAATTTGCTCGCCTTTTTGGATCGGCTTTTTACGCTCGATAATATCATCGAGCTGATCTAGCTCACTTGCATTGAGGGTAAAAGGAATACAAAGGGTACCCATACTGCAATCGTGACAATGGATTGTGCATCCGCTAGCGGCAGGACGACGATTCTTATTTTGTTCAATTGTCATGTTGATTCTCAAGTTTATCCACTGCAGCCATGTTAAACCAATTCACTCACTTGGGCTAGTTTAGCTGCGCGAGTGCGATATATAAAGTTTGACCACCAAACGCAATTAACAGTAAGCCGCTCAATCGTCTAACGGTTTTCTGTTGAACCCAAGCAGCGAGTCGTTTTGCTGCCACGCCTGCACTCAATAGGGCGGGTAAGGTGCCTAATCCAAAGGCTAACATAATCAAGGCGCCTTGGCTGGCAGAGCCAGATGCGACCGACCAGGTTAAGGTGCTATAGACAAGGCCGCAGGGGAGCCAGCCCCAAATGAATCCCGCCATAACCGCTTGGCTCGGATTTTGAATAGGAACAAGGCGTTGCGCTATGGGTTTTAAATATTGCCATAACCATTGGCCAACGCGCTCAATCTGCACGATTCCAACCCAAATTTTGGCGATATACAGCCCAGTTGCGATCATCATCAGTCCGGCAATGATGCGCAGCACAATCAAATACGTATCCAGTTCAAATAAGTGACCAAGACCTGCCGCCGAAGCGCCCACTAAGCCGCCCGCTAAGGTGTAACTCAAAATACGCCCAAGGTTGTAACTCAGTAGATACTTGAGCTGATGCGCAAGCAGATTACCTGTTTTGCCATTGGGGATTTGGGCTGAGAACGCACCCACTAAACCGCCACACATGCCAAAGCAATGTGCGGCGCCCATGAGACCAACGAGAAAAGCCCCAGTGACATTGTACTCAATCACTGCGTACTCAATCACAGAGGCATGCCTCTTTCTTGCGCTGCTTCGGCTTTCTCTTTCTCAGGTACGGGATGGCTGTTTGGTTTTACAGTGTCTTCGTCGAATAATATCGACACACTTTGGCGGTCTAAATCGTCAAATTGTTCGGATTTCACCGCCCAAAAAAATACCATTACAGCGATGGCGACAAAGATCATGGCAATGGGGATAAGCACATAAATAATTTCCATAATGACCTCTTACTATTCTGGTTTTACTTTTATTGTGATCACACTTTAACCCGCAATAATCTCAGGCTATTACCGACCACAATCAAAGAACTCGCCGACATGCCAATGGCGGCGATATAAGGTGCCACATGGCCAGTAACGGCTAAGGGCAAAATTAGGGCGTTGTAACCCAGCGCCCACGCTAAATTTTGTCTGATAATCTGTGTTGTCAGTTTCGCAACGCTGACGGCTTGGGTGAAGCGGGACAGATGATCCCCCAATAAAATTAAATCGGCACTGTTTTTCGCGATAGCACTGCCGCTGCCCATGGCCACAGACAAATCGGCTCCCGCAAGCACAGGCGCATCGTTGATGCCATCGCCAAACATGGCAACCCGTGTATGCTGTTGTAATCGGGTCACGAGGGCAAGTTTATCTGCAGGCATTAAGCCGCTGTGCACATCGTCAATCCCAAGCTCTTTTGCCAGTTGATGTACATGCCCCGAGCTATCGCCGCTGGCAATACTGATGCGGCAACCTTGCTGCTTTAACATTTCAACCGTGGCTTTGCTGTCTTGGCGAATATTGTCTTGAATTTCAAAGCTTGCCAGTACTTCAAGCTGTTCATTGCATGAACGTGCTAACCAAATCTTTTGGGCTGGGTCACGAGTATCAATACTCGCGCCGGTAAATACGGCATTGCCAATTAAGTAATCAGTGCCATCAATACGACCTCGAACGCCAAAGCCGACTTTATGGTGAACCTCTTCGGCAACCAATGCATTATCTGCAAACACGGTAAATGCCGCTGCAATCGGGTGGCGAGAGCCTGTTTCCAGCGCTGCGGCAATGGCTAAGGCTTGCGTCTTGGATAAATCTGCCATGCACTGCGTTTGCCCGATAGAGAGGGTACCACAGGTGAGGGTGCCGGTTTTATCAAAGACAACATGTTTGATCAGCGGCAGTTTTTCAAAGACACCGGCTTTGCGAGTAATAATCCCAAGGCGAGTGAAAATAGCGGTCGCGCAGGTGACTGCTGTCGGTGTGGCAAGTGCTAAGGCGCAAGGACAAGTGGCGACCAAAACCGAAAGTGTTACCCAAAAGGCATCCTCAGGGGAAATTTGATGCCAAACCAAATAGGTGATTGTCGCTATGGTCAGGATTGTGCCCGAGAAATAACGCGATAATTTATCGGCTAATAGCGCAATTGCAGGTTTAGTATTGGATGCAAGCTCCTGCAGTCGAATAATCTCAGCCACAAGTTGGTCTTGCCCTAGCGCTGTGACGCTAACTTTGATGGGTTGGTCGACGTTGATTGTGCCTGCGTAAACTTGGCTAGCAATAGTTTTTTCAATTGGCATTTGCTCGCCGGTGAGCATAGCTTCATTGATGCTAGTGTGACCTTCAATCACTACACCATCGGCTGCAATCATTTCACCCGGTTTGACGAGGATCACATCATTGAGACGTAACTTTTTGGCGGGAATTTCTTCCTGACCATTGTCGTTCACTAAGTGCGCTGTGAGCGGTACCAACTTATGCAAATTACTCGAGCTGACCGAGGCCTTTTGTCTGGCTTTCTGCTCGAAGTAGCGTCCCAATAACAGGAAGAAGGTAAACATGGACACTGATTCAAAATACACTTCGCCTGTGCCATTTACTGTGGCAAAACAGCTGGCAACGTATGCGCCGCCAATCGCAATGGACACAGACACATCCATATTGAGTTTGCCGCTGAGCAAGGTACGAATAGCACTGAAATAGAAGGGCTGCGCCGAGTAAAGCACCACGGGTGTGGCAAAAATCATGCTGACCCAACGGAAATAATCCCGATACTGCACATCTAAATCGGTGAAGTAGCCTGTATAGAGGGCGAGGGCGAACATCATCACTTGCATGGTCGCAAAACCCGCTAAGCCTAAGCGCAATAAAAACTTACGACTATTGAGTTTGTTGTTGAGCTCTTGCTCATCGACTTGATAGGGCGCGGCTTGATAACCGATGCGGCTAATTTGCCCGAGGATATCGCTGAGTTTTACCGTGCGTTTATCCCAACTGATCATCGCCCTTTGGGTGGTCGAGTTGACGAGCACTTGGCTTACGCCCGTTAGTTGTTTTACTTTGTGCTCAATCAACCAAGCACAGGCCGCGCAGGTGATGCCATCGATGGAGAGCGACACTGACTCGATATTGTCCTCAGAATGGACAAAGTCTTGCTGCACTTCGGGCAAGTCATAGGCACTAAACTGCGTTAAGGCTTCGGGGACGAGGGCGTTCTGTTTACTGCCGGGTTCAGTGCGGAACTTGTAGTAACTGAGTAATCCCGCATCCACAATCGCCTGAGAAACCGCCTGACAGCCAGGGCAACACATGAGTTCATCACGATCATTAATGCGGGTCACAAACTGCTGGCCCGTCAGCACGGGCTCTTGGCAGTGAAAACAACTTGGATACGTCATAGTGCTACTTATTTAACCACAATCAGTTCAGCCAAAGTTGGACGTGATCTTTTAATTCAACGCGCTGGTGAATGCGCCATTTGCCATCGTAACTTTCAAGACGCACTTCCCAAGGGCCGGTCAGTGTGGCAGGCACGGTAATGCGATACACATTACTGGCATCGGCAGTGGCGGTGAGCTTGATGTCTCTGTCGGCAATCGTGGGATGGTAGAACTCGACTTTTAGGGCAGCTTGAGAAGCGGGGCCACCTTGTTGCGTCAGTAAAATTTCATTATTAGTTTGTTCGAGTAAAAAGCTCATGCCGATTTGTTTGGCATACTTCACTTTACTCAAGTCCATATTAATGGCTTTGCCTTCTTTGTAGTAATCCTCGGCGACTAAAGAGTCCGAGTTAGTAAGGGCAATTTTCAGTGTGGTAAAACTTGCGATGACAGCACATAAAGGAAGAATAATTAAAAACCAAGGCCAGAACTGCTTATACCAGGCTTGTTGTTCGTTCATGTCAGATACCCATTCAAAAAATTTGCGCCATTTTACCGTTAAAAGCTGGTTTTAGCACTTTAAAAAAAAGGCCTCGAAGTCTTCGAGGCCTTAGCGTTACCCATATCTAATTACTTGTTTGACAAGCTATAAACATAAGCTGCGATTACGTGAACTTTCTCTTCACCGAGAACGTCTTTCCACGCTGGCATTACACCTGCGCGACCATGTTTAATGGTCTCTTCGATCACGCCACGGCTACCGCCATATAACCAAACATCGTCAGTTAAATTAGGAGCACCCATGAACTTGTTGCCTTTAGCGTCCATACCATGACACGCAAAACAACCTTTCATGAACGAGCCTTGACCTTGAGCTGCGAGTGTTTCATCGTGCTCACGACCAGACAATTTAACAACGTATTCAGCTAAACCCGCAATTTCGCTGTCATCGATTGGCAAACCACCTTTCGGCGGCATCATGCCATGACGACCACCCATGATAGTGGTTTTAATCGTGGCTAAGTCGCCACCATATAACCAGTCACCATCGGTGAGATTAGGGAAGCCTTTGCTACCACGTGCGTCAGAGCCATGGCACTGTGCGCAGTTTTGTAGGAACAAACGGCCGCCCACTTTCAATGCTTCTTGGTTTTTCACTAATTCTTCTAGTGGTGTTGCCAAGTAAGCCGCGAAGATTGGGCCATATTTTTCATTAGCGTGTTTTACTTCTTGGTCATACTGAACATAACGGCCTTCTTTTGCTGCAAGCTCAATGGCTGCGGCAGAATCGGCTTTAATACCTTGTTCAGTACCAATGCTTTGGTTAGAACTCGTCCAGCCTAAAAGGCCTTTGTAGTTACCTAAACCAGGAAATAAGGCTAGATAGATCAAGCCAAACACGATAGTGATATAGAACATATAACTCCACCATTTTGGCAGTGGGTTATTGAGTTCTTCAATACCGTCGAAACTGTGACCCATGGATTCGCCTTCTTTTACGCCGGTGGTGTTCTTTGAACACACACGCAGTAATAGAAAACAACCCGCGATCACGACTAACGAGAGTACGGTAATCCAAACACTCCAGAAGCTACTCATCACTTATTCTCTCCTGAGTCCTTCGATACCTTGCTGACTTCCTCATCGGAAAACACAAGGTTAGCTGCTTCATCAAATGATTTTTGACGACGCGAGCTATATGCCCAAGCAAATATACCGACGAAGGTCAGCATCACAATGATGGTTAAAATGCCTTGTAATGTGCCGTAATCCATATATTGCCTCCTTATTTGAGTGCGTGACCCAAAGACTGAAGATATGCAATCAAGGCTTCCAGCTCTGTCTTACCGACAACAGCTTTCTGTGCGCCTGCGATTTCTTCATCGGTATAAAGATCATTACCTTTGTAACCGCCTTTATGCATGTTACGTAGGATAGTCATCTTATCGCCCGTCAGTTCGCCGTCTAACTTGTTTTCGGCTAACCATGGGAACCCTGGCATATTTGATTGAGGTACTACAGCACGAGGATCGATTAAGTGAACTTCATGCCATTTATCGCTGTAACGACCACCAACACGTGCAAGATCAGGACCTGTACGCTTAGAACCCCATTGGAATGGATGATCCCAAACCGATTCACCCGCAACAGAGTAGTGACCATAACGTTCAGTTTCTGCACGTAAAGGACGGATCATCTGGCTGTGACAGTTATAACAACCTTCACGAACATAGATGTCACGCCCTTCAATTTGCAGGGCAGTGTATGGCTTTAAACCTTCAACTGGCTCAGTCGTATCTTTTTGAAAAATCAACGGTGTGATTTCAACCAGACTACCGAAACTGATAGCGATAACGGTAAAGATCGCTAACAAACCGATGTTTTTTTCAACTATCTCATGATTAAATTTCATCGAGTTTGCTCCTTTAAGCCGCTGTTGGTTCAGCCAATGCTGGCAATGAATCTTTAGAGGCTTTCACAGTACGGATCACGTTATATGCCATGATCAGCATACCGGTCAGGAAGAAACAACCGCCAAGGAAACGTACAAAGTAGAAAGGATATGAAGCTTCAAGACTCTCAACAAAGCTATAAGTCAAAGTACCGTCAGCATTCACTGCGCGCCACATTAGACCTTGCATTACACCTGAAATCCACATAGAGACGATGTAAAGCACAGTACCAATAGTCGCTAACCAGAAATGGACGTTGACTAACTTGATGCTGTACATACGGCCGTGGCCGAACAATACAGGGATCAAGTGATACAGAGAACCAATAGACACCATTGCAACCCAGCCTAGCGCGCCGGAGTGAACGTGACCGATAGTCCAGTCTGTATAATGTGATAGTGCGTTAACTGTCTTAATTGCCATCATCGGACCTTCGAAGGTAGACATACCGTAGAAAGACAGAGAAACGACTAAGAAACGCAGTACAGGGTCAGTACGCAGTTTATGCCAAGCACCAGACAAGGTCATGATACCGTTAATCATACCGCCCCAAGAAGGTGCGAATAGGATCAGTGACATCACCATACCTAAAGACTGAGTCCAGTCAGGTAAAGCTGTGTAATGTAAGTGGTGAGGACCAGCCCAAATATACAGTGCGATCAAAGCCCAAAAATGGACAATAGATAGACGGTAAGAGTACACAGGACGACCCGCTTGCTTAGGTACGAAGTAATACATCATCCCCAAGAAGCCTGCGGTTAATAAGAAACCTACAGCGTTGTGACCATACCACCACTGCACCATAGCATCGACAGCGCCGCTATACAGAGAGTATGACTTGAACAGACTGACTGGTACTGCCATAGAGTTAACTATGTGTAGTACGGCAACGGTAATAATAAAGGCACCAAAGAACCAGTTCGCCACGTAAATATGCGAAGTCGTTCGTTTGATAATAGTACCGAAGAACACAATAGCGTAGGACACCCAAACGATAGTAATTGCGATATCGATAGGCCATTCTAATTCAGCGTATTCTTTACCTTGGGTGAAACCCATTGGCAAAGTGATAGCTGCTGACAGAATGATGGCTTGCCATCCCCAAAACGTAAATGCGGCTAACTTAGGTGCAAATAGTCGGGTTTGACAGGTGCGTTGTACGACATAATAGGATGTTGCAAAAAGGGCTGATGTACCGAACGCGAAGATCACCGCATTGGTGTGTAATGGTCGCAAGCGACTATACGTTAACCAAGGAGTGTCAAAGTTCAGCTGAGGCCAGATTAACTGAGCCGCAATTAATACGCCGACTGACATACCAACAATACCCCACAAAACTGTGGTTAAGGCAAATTGGCGGACAATGGCGTAATTGTAATCAGCGCCTGTTGGCTGGGAATGGTTCATCATAATGCTTCCACTGCTTATTACTTTTACTTTTAGTAAAGACAAGCTTTACCTGTTATAAAATGACATAAAACTCAGCTTCCCTATTCAGGTTGCTGAGTCATGTCAATGCGTTACCCTGCATATTTTTGCTCAAATATGAGGTTTCGCAATGATACTTGAGCAATATCAAAAAAGATACCAAAGAAGGGGTGTAGAAAGTTGATCTAGATCAACCTACGCCATAGAATGTTAACATATTGCGTCGTAAGGTTAATCTTTGTGCTAAATCGTCCTAATCCCTATTTATTCATTGCGTTAATTCTCTTCAATCTCACAGCTTGTACTGAAGATGCTAAGCAAGTCACGCTTAAAAGCAGTCTTGATCCTTCACTTTGTCAGTTTTCGGCAGGGGATTGTGTTAAACAAGTGGGCGATATCAAACTCACTGTTAGTCTGTTGCCAGCAAATGCACCGAGCGAAAAGCCATTAACATTAACGCTATTAGCGTCTTCGCCCATTACCGATGTGCAAATTCGCTTAGAAGGAAGAGATATGTTTATGGGCGTTATTCCCGTTAATGTGAAGCAAACCGACGAAAGGACTTATATTGGTCAAATGGTATATGGCTCTTGTAGCAGTGGTTATATGGTTTGGCGCGGCTTTGTTAGTTTCAACCTTAATGGCGAAACTAAAACGGCAGTGTTTGATTTTCTCGCTGATGACAACGGTTAAGACTGGCTTAATACTGACTCAAATAGCCTTCAAAACTTTCGGACAATTACCGCTGGTTATCGCAGCTTAATTGTCCTTCCAGTTGTCTTTTACTTTGACAAAAATATCCACATTATCGATAAAAAGCTGCAATAAGTGTGGATCAAAGTGTTTTGCGGCGCCTTTACGCATTTCAGCTAACACTTCCTCTAAAGGCCAAGCCGTTTTATAGCAGCGGGCATGGGAAAGTGCATCAAACACATCTGCAATAGCCACAATCCGCGCGAAAATGTGAATTTCGTCTTGTTTTAAATTTGCGGGATAACCAGAACCATCATATTTTTCATGGTGTTGCAGTGCAATAATCGATGCAGCTTTGAGGATCGGGCGCTCTGAATTCGCCAAAATCTGATGACCAATCGTAGGGTGCTGACGCATGACTTGCCATTCTTCATCATCTAACTTACCAGGTTTGAGCAGAACGGCATCGGGGATCGCTATTTTACCTATGTCATGCATAGGTGAGGCGCGGCGCAGTAAATCGGCTTCGTATTCAGGTAAACCAGCGAGTAAAGCGAGTTGGGAGCAATATTCCGCCATACGTTTCACGTGATTGGCGGCTTCTTTTGAGCGGCTTTCAACCACATCCCCTAAACGCAGAATGAGCTCAGATTGGGTATCTTCGACTTCTTGACTGAGCAGCAAGTTTTCAAATGCAACGCCGACGTTGATGGCAAAAATATCAATGAGCTTCTTATCAAGATCATCAATTTTATCAATACCATCCATATACAATAGATTGATTAACCCGCTTTTTGTGGGGAAGTAACCGACAAAACAGTTGTCTTCATAGAGGCAGCGTTTTTGCGTGAGCGCATTGCGCAGCAAGCGGTCGATATGCTCTGGCAATTGAGTAATATGGTTTTTATTGGAAAACTGGCCTGTTCCCGCGAGGATCTCTATGTTCACGGGATCAAGATGGCCGCTGATCGCATCAATGGCATTGCATGTCAGCAGCAGGGTTTCTGAATCCAGATTAAGCAGGGTGGCGACTTGAGTAAGCAGTCCATCGGCGAATTTATGCAGGGTGCGTAGCTCAAATAATCCAGATGTTGCTTCTAGTACTCTTTCTAACCCTTTACGGTGGTTGATTTGGGTACGCCTTGCTTGCTCAATTTCCATGATATCGCGATAGGAGCGCAGGGCAGAGTAGACGCTAGTCATGAGTTTACGGGAATCGAGTTCAGCTTTGGCTTTGTAATCATTAATATCGTAATTGACGATAACGTCTTCTTCAGGTGCTTGACCAGGTTGGCCCGTGCGCAGGATTAATCGTGTGGTTTTATTTTGGAGTTCTTCACGGATCCATTTCACTAACTCTAAGCCTGCATGATCACTCTCCATCACAACATCAATAAAGGCGATGGCGATATCACGTTCTTGATTGAGTAACTCTTTTGCTTGTTCAGCACTGTAGGCATTGATAAAGGTGAGGGCGCGGCCATCGAGTTTAAAGCGGGATAGGGCAAGTTTAGTGACGGTATGAACATCAGGTTCATCATCGACCACTAATACCTTCCAAGGAATACCAGACTCAGTTGTCTCGGTATGCTTTTTACCGGAAAACAGCGGGTTTTTCTTTGCAAGATCAATCAGCATCCGATACCTCATTCAAATAAAAATAATGATCACATAATCAGTGTAGTAGACACATTTCAAACAAGTGCAAAATCTTACATTAAATAGCGAGGTGAGTGGCAAACCTTCAACTGAGTTGTTGATAACAGTTATCATTTGTGTATTCTGTTAATATCACACTATGATTGGAGGGTAAGGGCATGAGTCAGCGGATTAATTTATCGATTTCACCCCATAAACTGGCACAGCTTATACAGGATGGACACCTCTGCGCTGCGGACTTTAGGTGCTTGGACAGTCAATCTAAACAGCAAGTGTGGCAGTTATGCCTGATTTGTTGCCAAAAGCGCATTACGTGCCAGCAATGTACGTTTTCAACTTGCACTAAAAATCTGGCCTCTCTTGATGCCGATAAATAACGTTATCGGCATTTGCGTTTAAGTATTATCATATTAGAAACCCTTATAATTCAGATGTAATATGCAACTTCCTCCAGTAATCCCGCTATTTGACTCATTTGAATTCATACAAGTTGGCAATAGTGTTGTTAACCACTACATCACTCAAATCAGCATGAAAAAGGTGGTTGATGCGGGCTTAGTGATCGAGCACGCCAGTGATTGGTTGTTTGAACAAAAGCACAACGAAAACAACTATAAAGCCTATCGCAGCGAGCTCACTACGTTTCTGCATTGGTGTTTTGATGTGGTTTCAATGTCGCCCATTGAAGTCACACGCAAAGACATCAGCCATTACGTTGATTACTGCCAAGCGCCGCCCATAGCACTGATTGGCTATTTTAATGTGCCGCAGTTCAAGTTTGATAAAATGCATGATGAACGGGTTCCAAACCCGCAATGGCGGCCATTTGTCGGTAAAAAACGACTCGGACAAATCCAGCCTTATGCGTTAAGCGACAATGCGTTAAAAACAAAAATGGCTATTTTGTCTTCGTTTTACTCGTACCTGACAAGCGAAGAATATTGTGAGCGTAATCCTGCGCAGATCTGGCTGAATCACAGTCGGTTCGCGGCCAATCGGCAATATCAGCGCCAGAGTCATGAAGAGGAAAACAGCCTCGCATTCACTGAATTGCAGTGGTCATACATTATGGCAACTGTAACCGCGCTGGCAGAAGCATCCCCAGAATTACATCAAAGAAGTTTATTTCTGATTTCATTGATTTATTGCTGCTATTTACGCATCTCAGATGTGTCTGCACGTGCAGGTTATTCACCGGTGATGGATCAGTTTAAGCACAATCAACAAACGGGTATTTGGAGTTTTCATATTCCATTGAGTAAAGGCGGTAAAAGGCGCAGCGTGGCAATCTCAAAAGCTTTACTCGATGCTTTAGTTAAATATCGTCAGTTTTTAGGATTAGCGGATTATCCAGCGCCAAACGAGAACCATCCTTTGTTTGTTCGGCACAAAGCCGCTGGCCGCGGTCGAGATGTGGGTATCCTCAATGCCAATCTCGGTATTCGCCAAGTCCGCGATGAAATTCAAAGTATTATCAATCTGGCAGCAGAAAGTATCGAGACAGATGGTTTTGCACAAGACGGTGCACAGATGCGTAAACTCACGGCCCATAATATTCGCCACACAGGCATCACGCACGATATCAATATCAACCGCAGACCATTATCCCATGTACAAGCCGACGCGGGCCACGAGAGTATCGACACCACATCGCAGTATTTGCACACAAGCCAAATCGAACGTCATGAAAGTGCATTCAATAAACCAATAGACCATTTAAAAGGCATAGAGTAACTAAGCCCTAAGCCATGACTCATTGTTTATGGCCACACAGATTGAGAATCTCAGGCACTACATAATAATCATGTTATTCAAGGGTATGGAGATTTAGTAAAACGGTATCCATATCACATGAGTTGAGATTTCTACACATTAAAGCTCCTAAGTCGTATATACGATAGAAGACTTCTGATTGAATGGTGCATAAGTATCAATAGGTTAGATTACATTCTAGATATAAGTATAAGAGGAATTCTCAGTCTGCCGCGAAATCTCATTCTGAGTGGCCACGAACAGTGTTCGTGGTCACACAGAATGAGAATCTCAGGCAGCCGTAATTGAACTTATTCAATGACTTGATGGTTTAACGAAATAACAACACTGCCATTCAAGTTGAGATTTTTGAACATTTTTGCCACCTAAATTGAGATTTATTTTTCACCTTAAAATCAATGGCTTGGTGGTGATACTATGCTTTATTCGCCGCCAATCTATTCATTTTCCACAAATCAAATATCAAGTCAACGCATATCGGATTGCTTCAAGGTTTCTACTTACATATGTTGTAGGTGTGGTAAGTGAGCCGCCGACAATACAGGCGTATATTTAAAAATCTAAACGAATTGAAATTTGCGCGGATAAAACGCCATGTTTTAAATCGTATCTGAGTGCGGAGGTCTGCTACATATATTTGGAACGGATATTGGGTGCAGGACGATATTGCTTTAATGAGTTAAGCGATGGGGATATTAAGTGGGATTTATATGAATGGCTTTCAGCTTAAAACCCACATCATTACCGATGACGAATGTGGGTTTTAACCTTAGTGTCGATGCTTTAGGATAAATCGTAAGCACCTCATATATATAGTTTTTAACAGGTAGCATTGCTTTGTTATATGAGTGATAACTGCATCGGTTTTTGTTGCTGGCGTATTTGTAGTACATCTTCAAATTGGCAAAGTGCCAGACTGCCGGCACGCGCGACGCGAGGAGGGCGAAGTTTACCCATTTTTCTAAGTGCGTGAAGTAGCTCCATGGGTAAGCCTGTTAATGATACCGCTTTCTCTAGGGAGATAGCGTCATATTGCCGCTTGCTAAAGACGTCTTTTGCAAAGCGTATAAAAGACGCCGGTTCGCACCAGATAGCACGTCGTAAATTGTGACCTTCGCCATATCCTAACTGCAGGCGGCCTTCTTTGAATCCTATGAGAATGTCATACATTTCAACATCATTATGCACCATGACCTCCGTGAGTGTTGATAAGCACACCATGCCAGGTTGGATGTCGTTACCGACTAACAACTGGAAAATAGGTGCGACATCAATTTGGCTATTATGGTGAAGTCTGCTTTTACGTGCATGTTTCACTAAATTAACGTGTTGAAGCAGCTGCAATTCTTCTGGCCTCAGCTCAAGTAGCCGAGACGCTTTTCCAAATGGAAGCCATTGTTCTGTCACCGGAAGAGCAATGCCATCTGCGGGGGTAGCTGGGATAACAATATCTAACGTAGCGGCAGGCCACGTACAGGAAAGTGTTTCAAGGAACTGCACAATAGCCACACTGCGGATATTGTGAGGTAGTAAAGATGAGGTTGCCTGAAGTGTCTTTTGTACCCACTCTCGAAAAAATGCATTATCCGTTAATAACCGATACCCCTTTTCGAGCATGTTTTCATAAAATGGCAGTGAAGCATAGGCGTTCGGTTTGAGCGCCATGATGTGCTCTTTTTCCAATACCAGTGCGGCATAGAGGCAATCTGACACTTGAGCCTCGCTCAATGAACGTACATTTTCTGACGAGGGTTTCAGTTGTACCCCGCATCGAGGAGAAGTACAGTGCCCTTTTATAAGTGGAATATCCCAAGCAAGGCTTTCGTAACACGTGGTGCATTGACTCGTCAGTGCAGATTGGTGTTTGGAACAGGCATGACAAAACGGATTTTGCACTTCCGTTAACAGGTAGCCATCTTCATTCAAGCACTGAATACACACTTTAGGGTTGAGTTGAATGTTGCGGTTAAACATCGGATTGATAATCGTAGAAAACACATCACCTTGGCTTATTGGTATGCCAAATTTAGCATTCAGAGCCGGTGTAATTTGAAGCTTAATAATGTTATTTTGCTCAGTTGACGACAGTATACTCCCAATCCTTGCGTAACCATTAACGCGCGCTAAACGAAGAAGGTAACCGATGCTAACTTCATCAGGTTTTCTCTGTGGCGAAAAGGCTAAAGACACGTTTTCAACTCCCGCTTTAATTTCTGGTATTCATGTGTGACCGCAGCGTCTATTGCCCTATAGCTATATTCAGACTCATCAAAGGGATTATTGACGTTTTGGCTGTAAATATAAAAGTTCGCTTTTAAACGCATCATCAGTGTGTGGCGGTCTTTGATATGACTCATATCTTCACGCATGAATAAGCCATCAAGGGTACTGAAGCTGCGCTCCATATAGGCAACGTAAAGTCTATCTAATAGCTCTTTATCCTCGATACCAATTTGAGGAGCGCTGATTTGCTGTAGAAAGCTGTTGATACAATCAACCCATTCTTGCGTTCTCGGTAAGATACGATGCAGTTTTACTGACCTCAGCATTCGGCGACTGAGTTGCTCGTTGTCGTCGACGGTTTTATCCACTTCGCCGAAGGTCAGGAGTCGCATGGCCCGCTCACTACCGATAAAGACAATTGAACAAGTGAGCGTGTCGAGTAGGGCGCAGAAGTATTTCAACATGTCTAATGCAATTTTCCCTTGTTTAGCAGGAAAAACCTGTTGAATTTCATCAAGAATAATAAGCTCGACACCACGTGCTTTAATCAGAAATCGAAATTGCTTATCTAACTCACCCGCGGCAACTTTACCTATGGGGGGCTGCACGCCTAATTCCGTTATCAACAGTCGTAAAATATCATCAACTTTGCTTTTCGCTTCTTGAAAACGGTAAGTAAATATCGGCAGACGAATGTGGTCGACTTCTTTCACCGGAGGAAACTGAGCGGCATAACATTCAGCGATGTAGGTTTTGCCTTCGCCCGATTTACCATAAATGAGCACGCCTTTTTTATTATTGGGAAGGTGACACATTTGATGAACTCGCCCAATTTGTTCATGGGCGTGTTTAACCAATGTATGTTTAACAATAAAGGTGTCTACAGGTGTAGGTATGCTGACTACCATAAGGCTTTAGTGTCCCTTTGCGTGTTATCAATAATTTGTTCTGGTTCATTCAGTTGGCTTGCGCGTTGTTTGTCAGCCAATTCAGTCTTGTCTAATGAGTTTTGCCACTTAATATCTTTTAACGAATCAGTCGCATTGGCATTCTGAATGCGCTGCTCGATTGACAGTTCTTTTGCATTATTGTCTTCAAACGAACTTGTCGGTTTGCCACTTCGTTTAATACGTACTGTTTTGGCGGGAATGAAACGGTCAATCGTGACGGCATATTGACCGGTAACCTGATGTTTTTCAGTTTGGAAAATGTGTTGTCCTTTCTGCACTTTGCCATTTAACTGTGCAAAGGAAACGGGCCAACGCGAGTTGATTTCTTCATCATAATTATAAGCAACGATTGACCTGGCCTCTGTCTCGTTCGGGAGCGCAACGCTGACAGTGACACTGCTTGCATCATAGGGGTTGTAAAACACCTGAACGGTGGGGTTGACGTTTTTGTGACCATAGGTCATGAGTAACGTATGCACTTTTTTCAGTTCAACACTGGTGAAGCGGTGTTTCAATACACGGACAAAACCTCTTGAATCGAGTTGCTGCTCATGCGCCTGTGTCGCGACATGGAAGTGGTGCTTAATAGAATCGTAATCATAATAAGATTGCACCACCCTAGATTGCTGCCAACAGAATATCGGTGAACAATTTAACCCTGAATGGGTCTTGTGAGCGTATTCTGTCAGCATGGTATTGATTATCTTTGTGAACGTACTGGCAGTGATATGCGTATTCTTAAGTGGATTTATTTTTGTTCTAGTGCCTTTTTTCGGATAGGTATTTAAACCAACAGTGCGGTTGCCGGCTGAATCCGTCACCACCATCGATTCAAATTTTTGCCTAAACACTCTAAAGTGCGATTCTACAAAGGGTTTCGCTGACGGTGTATTCGAAGGGGTATAAACGATATTGCTCCCCAGCTGTTCACATAGACTCTTAATTAACTTGTTGTTAAATGCAGGGCCATTATCCATGATGAACGTATCTGTCTTACCGCAAAAGGGGAGATTGTCGTCACGCAAATACGTATTTTGGATCAACTGTAAAACAACCTCCGTCGCTTCTCCTTTGCCATAATCAAAAACCATACTTAGCGGTGCACGCGTATAACAATCAAGTGCATAATAGATGACCACAGGCTCAGTTAACTCCCCCGTGACATCATCAATAACACGGATATTTGTGTGCAAACAATCGAGTTCAACACGTTGCAATGGGTAATGCAGTTTTATCCGTTTAATCAGGTTAAGTGAGAGCTGCTGACGTTCAGCGTGGGGAGTTTTTGGATCGTCTAATTTGTCACAAATCGACTGTCTCGCTTCAATTCTGCGCGAAAACGTTCGTTTGCTTGCAACGATAATATTGGGATTTGTTTCACGTGCTTTCAGCGCATCTTGTTTGTAACAAGCATAATGACCCGTAGCCACTTTATGGCGACTATCTTGGTAAGTCGTGCTCAAATACGTGTCGATTAACGCGTTAGACTCCTCACCGATACGAGGGGTATGTGAGCGTGATTTACAGATTAAACTGTCATCATTGAAACGTGAGCTTATCCAAGTCTTCCAGTAACGGTTAATCGTTGTTTTCTTGGGATGTTCAGCCCCTCTGAGTGCAGGGTAATTCTCCTCAACAACTTCAATCATTTTCTGATAGGTAGTGGACGTCGTCGGCTTTAGGGTTTCGTCGTTCTGCAGCATGTCGCGCAGCGTATGAATATAAACAATCCGCGAATCCCGAGTCGCTTGCTGTACTGGGGACAAAATGAGACGCGTTTTTTCGACCGGTTTGGGGAAAAGGGTTTTCTCATGCAGTTTTGTGCTAAATACATCTAGCGCTAAGAACTCTCGCGTTTTTTCATCATCATCCACTTCGAGCAAAATCGACACGTCATCAGCAAACAAGACCGTCATGATGTCGCCGTTGCTATTGTGGAATTGATGGTCACGCGCCTGAGCAAACATCACGATAGCATCACCTTATTCAGGGTTGTGCTTGCCAGTAGCAACTGTGATTTGTCGAATTGGTAAAAACCGGCTCCGACTAAATGATATGCATCACCCACGGACGTTTGGCTTCTAGGCTTGAGCCAATCGACTAACGCCTCAAATGTCAATAATTCAGGTAGGTCTGCATGGTTGAGCGTACATGATAACCGTGCAGAACGCCGATTAGCGATTAACTGGAGGTTGGTATAAATCATGGGCGTTAACTGACGCTCATCAACGAGGACGATAGGGACATTAGCCGTCTTAAGTGAGTATTCATTGAATAGCGCTAATCGCGACTGGAAGTCTTTCGTGATATGGCTTGAATGATGGACTTCAATAAATGCCGCAGTACCATTAGCATATTTAATAAGAAAATCAGGTGTATATCGAATGATCTTATTGGTAATACTGTCATGGAGATGCAGGCTTTCAGGCTGCGCAGCATAGGCAACGATATTCGGTTCACACTCCATCTGCGCCGCAATACACAATTCAAGGAATGATTCGACCTTCAGCGGGGCTTGATTCTTCTGCGAAAAATATTGATATACATGCCTGCCGCGTGATTTATTCGCTTTATACTTGTTACTCACGTTACACCTCTTGCTACATTTCAGAGTGCTAACCGTTAATTTGCAGCGGAAAAATTAATCTCTGCTAAAATTAAAGGTTACCCCTATGGATAAGGCAAACGTCTTTCCCGACACGGGGAAAGCGCTCACGTGTGTTTGTTAACACGCGAGCAGCATATTCAATTTTCGAAAATCCACAAAAACTTGTGAATTTTCGCGCAAGGCACAATTCATTTTAAAAAAACATGCAGGCGTTCATCACGCTTCGATGCCCCCAATCGCTATTGATACCTCGCTGTTTTATTTCAATTCTTTTAGCTTGAAAGCGTATTTTAAAAACGCATCACATTCAAAAAATGCATTCACAATGATTTTTAAAAATCATTGTTTTTAAAGCATTAATTTTAAAATATGCTCTGCATAAGCGCATTTTTGCTGTAAATCCATCTTTACAAAATGACGATGTGAACATCGCTAACTTAAGGGTAAGCCGATTAATCCACATTAAAATTTGTTACTACATAACAATGATATAAACGACGAATTAACCTTAAATTTGTCAGCAAAAAAATATTTTTGAGGAAATGGAGATTTTTTTTAGCCAACCGTGAAAAAAGGCAAGTTTATTGTTTTTAATTACGCATAACCCATTCGAAAGTTGCCCCTGATGTCGCGATTTGGAAATGCATGTTTGTTTGGCCAGATAAACGCATGCTGAACCTCGATGGGCAAGACGCGCTAAACACGCCGGAATGCAGCAGCATGCCTTCATGTGGCGTATTAACGCGAGAGTTGAGTAAGGGGCAAATGTTTGAAGCGTACTCTATTTGTTGTCCACAAGAGAGGGGAAGGTTGGTGATATGACTGATAACATTACCATCTATAACGTTTTTGCTTGTCAAGGCATGCGGGTATTAGACCTTAGATACCGAACCTACTTCTGGCTAGGATAATGAACTGCGGTCGATCCGTTCATTCCTGAGTCACAATAAAATATACGAATGCAACGACGAACAGTGGATACAACAATGCCAATCTTAAGTTATCAATATGGCAGTCTGTTCTAAATAGCTTATGCCCCAAAACGAGTTAACAAGTTGTCAGTAGATCAGTAACAAACGGACTTTCTGTCTTAGACATTTTCATCATTACACCCGTGTGATGTAATTCATTACTACCCATCAAAAACTGGATAATTATACAGTCGTATTCAAATTATAAGGATTTTTGAACGATTTTCATCCTGTATTCGTGCGCGTTTTCTCATTTTCGTTTAAATAAATAGCATTAAAATTAATTACTTATACTTTTCATTAAGCAGATAATAGGTTTGGGAAACGCGCATGCGCGTTTTTCCAGATGGTGTATTTGAAAAAAAGCTGATAAGTTCCTTTTATTACAAGTAATTAACAGTGCGCGTTTTTACTGGTCTAATGAGGTAAACGCGCATGCGCACTAATAAAATGTTATGTAACAAGGAGAGTAATGTGAAATTTGGAATCATAGTAATTTGTTTGGCTGCATTACTTTCTGCCCCGTCATATGCTGATGAAAATAGCTCAATTGGTTTTAAAACAGTCGCCCTAGCTTTGGAAGCATTAAAAAATAAAGATGGGACGAAAACTAGTGTGCAAGGCGGATGGACAATCATCGAAGACCAAGAAGACTCTAATATGGTCTTATGGTCGTTTACTCCAGATTCACACCCTGCGCATCCAGCAGCAGTAAAGCGTACAGTGCTTGAGAAAAAACAAAGTGTTTATATTCAAATGACAGCTCTTTGTCAGGCTAAAAAGGCTGCCTGCGATAAATTAATGCAGGAATTTGAAGAGCTTAATCAAAACATCATGAAAGGCTCATGACACATGTTACATAATCGGGTAGCCGGAGGTATCTAGCCTCCAGCCCCCACACCACCCTGCATGCGGCTCCGCACAGGGCGGTTCATTTAGAACGCCTAACCTGTTTTCTGGTTCGGATAGTGAACCGCGATCCATCCATCTCTCAGTGAATACAATCCTGCTTTCTTAAGATACTCATTACTCAGCGCTTGCTGTATTCCTGGTGTTTTCGAGCTCCGCCATGGGCCTTTACTTGTGATCCCACAAGCAACGGCAGCTTGGATCCTGACGCCACGTTTAAGTAAGTTTTGTACCTTAGTCCGCGGTTTTCGCCACTGACGCCAGTAGCACATACGCACTCGACGACGGATCCAATGGTCTAAATCGACACACCCTTGATAAGCGTTGGCTATGCCAAAGTAGTTGATCCAGCCTTGCATGTATTGCCGTACTTTAAACAATTGATATCCCATGCTAACGCCCCAATTTCGGTTCGTCAGGCGTTTCATCTTTTGTTTAAAAATGTGTAATGTTTTAGCATGCCACTGGATCTTCCCGCGGTTAAAGGTAAAACCGAGGAACTTGCTTTGACCTACCTCTACCACTTGGCTTTTCTGTTCATTAACAACCAGTTTTAGCTTAGTGGCAAGGTAGCGAGTAATACTCTTGAGTACCCGCTCTCCCGCTCGAATAGACTTTACCAAAATGATAAAGTCGTCCGCGTAGCGGGCGAATTTGTGCCCTCGGCTTTCCAGCTCTTTATCAAGACTGTCCAACATAATGTTAGAGAGTAATGGCGAGAGTGGGCCGCCTTGAGGCACGCCTTCGAAGCTTGCTTCAAATTGGTCGTTGACCATCACACCAGCTCGCAGGTATTTACCAATAAGCGCCAGCAGACGCTTATCCTGTACCTTGATCCTCAATTGAGTCATCAACAGGTCGTGATTTACTCGATCAAAGAACTTGGACAGATCAACATCGACGGCAAATTTGCGCTTCTGTTTGATGATATCTCTGACTTGCAAGACCGCTTGTTTGGCATTCCTATTCGGTCTAAAGCCGAAGCTATTAGCCGAGAAGAAAGGGTCAAACAACGGCGTGAGAATTTGAGCAATAGCTTGCTGTATCACACGATCAATGACGTTAGGGATACCCAGTTTGCGTTTACCGCCATCGGGTTTGTCGATCTCTACGCGTCTGACTGCTGAAGGGTTATATTCACCTCGTTCCAGTAGAGATTTACACCGTTGCCAACCGCCTTGTTGCATCCAAAGCGGGAAGGCTTCGATAGTCATGCCATCGATGCCAGCCGCGCCTTTATTGGCTTTAACTTGACGCCAAGCTCGGTGTAGATTTTCAGGTTCGAGTAGTTGTTGGAATAAATCGCTGTTGAAGGCCGGTTGCATATCAATACGCTGCCGATAGTAATCGTCTGGCGACGTAGTGGGTATCGACAAGTTTGACAAGACTCCTCCTTCTTCTAAATGTTCAGGCCTTCACCATATCCCAACCATTACGATGGGCGTTGGGCTACTATGCCGTCTGCTGACTTCTGCTTAATCACATACCGAGTTACCCCGTCATGCGCTATCGGTTTTCATCTGGTTCGCTCTTTTCAGTCGATGAGATTGAAAAGCCAAGGCACTTAATAGACCAGAGCCTTACTGGTTATTGACCGATCGCGTGTTAAGCAGATCTCCCCAGATAAGAACATGAACTTTCTTTGCACTGCTGCATCATTTACGGTGGCCATTAGATCACGTGGTTTCGTCGTCTTGTGCCAACTCACCTCTAGCCTACGCCTCATATGATGTTCTTGTTCATCAGCTCGCAAATTTGCTAGCGGCTTCCTTCAGACCAATCCTCGCGGATAAGCCCTTGCCATTCGCTAGTAGTTAACGTTTAATAACAGCATGTTATTGAACGGTGACCTTCCTACAGAGGACTTTCACCTCATTAGTTCATGCCCATGCTGGGCGTACACAAGTTACTCAAAAGGACGCAAAACGCTTGGCTTGCGCTCCTTCGTCGCTAATTTTAGCCAAGCATTTATGCGCCTATTAGTAAGGCGTTAAATCTCTTTAGGTAGTACGATATGGATTTCGAGATCGAATTAAACAAAGTAAAGTTTGATGAATGTCATGAAGCAGATCTTGGAATGCTTTATGACTTTATCGAACGTATTGAAAAGCTTCCAAATAAGAGGGATGCTATTCCAGCGATATTTAGATTCATGGAAGAATCTCATGACAAAGAGTTAGGATCGCCTGGGCCATTGGTTCACTTCTTAGAAGAAAAAAATGATTATCACAAAGCTTTGAAAGAATCATTGAAGCGTAAGCCTACAGTTCTTACTTTGTGGATGGTAAACAGAATAATTAACGGTGTTCCTGAAGCTGAAAAATCAGAATGGTTATCGATTTTAGAGACAGTTTCTAGTAATGAATCAACTGATGACATAACTAAAGATGAAGCTAAAAAGTATTTGGAGTATCAGCGTGGCGAGATTTAACAAGCGGCTGTTGTTGCCGCTGGAAAGCGCGGCGGGACGCGTAAAAAGCACTCGCCCCAAAGCCGAGCGTTAGCTGCTAGGAGAAGTCATGAGTGATTGGCCATTTGATCAGATAGAAACCTGTGTGGCGGTGACAAACAAAGACATTATTCATGAGGGTGCTCCAATACTTCATGTATGCCACGATGAAGAAGATCATGGTTGGCAATTCATCGGATTAGATGATGCAGAAGAAGAAAATATTGCGCTCGTATGTATGGCTGAAATTGTAAAGTTAGACCCTACGGTTAAAGAGGTGGCACATATCCCTCCTGGCTGGCATGCTTGGCGTCAACATGTTGGTGCAGAATGGGAAATTGAAGAATATGCAGAGTAATCAGCTAACAAGTAGCACCAACGGACTCCGTAATATTTGCACCTTTTGCGCAAAGAAACGCACAAAAGTCGCCAACATTACTACGCCGTTGTGCTAGGCGTTATGTTTTAAAGGAAATGACATGGATGTAATCTTCGACTTAGAAAAAGAAAATGCTGATTGGGCTTCTGAAATAAACAACGAGCTTCAATCGTCATTCCCTGAATTTTTTACGGAACACCCTCACATTGGCACCTCTGAATGGTGGGCTTCATTGTCGCCGGATATCTCAAAGGGCAAAATTACGCATGTTGGCCCATTCGTCAAAGATGGCCAGCTTTACGACATTGTTTCAATCGAGCCTTTGGATGACGATCTAAATGGGGCTCAACCTGGCGCTATCGGACAACCTGAGTTTTCTTTGGCAAGAGAAGATTATTGGCTTTCTGATAGTGTTCGTGAAGGTAAGTTTGTTCAGATTGAGTCAGTCACTTTGCTGCCTACTGGTGAGCTGGATGAGCATTCAATCTACATCGAGACAAAGGTATCGGTGTGGTAAAACATAACAATCCGCGTCATTCGGGGCCTGCGTCCCCTGCGACGCTCACACGTTCGCGCGCATGCGCGGGGCGTTATGCATTAAGGATGTCATGAGTACGAATCCAATCACAGCAGCCATTCCGTTATGGTATGCCCAGATGAGCTGGGCGAAAGAGCTAATTCGACTTGGGTTCGGCCTATCGAAAGTAGAGGACATTCTTTCTAGCGAAAATCGTGGTTGCAAATTAGTGCCAGGAACAGCTTGGAATATTCGGACTCATGGTATCGGAGTAGATGTTTTTAAAACTCCAGGTGTTGGAGGAATCGATTTTGATTTTGACAAACCCGACCCAGATCCGTGGCGAATGCAGATTTTTATTGAAAGGCAAGTAAACGATGGAAACTTGCCATACGAGAACTACCGCGAATTACTTGATGATGAAGAACTGATGAAAAAGGCCATTTCAGAGGCGTTGTCACAAAATGCATAACAAATAAGGATAGGCCGCGCGTAGCCGCGACCTTATCCCAAGTGTTGAACAAGCCCGATGTTGATTGTTGACACTTTATTATGCAAATAGCGGATTGAGAATTTGTACTGGCGAAGGTCTTATTTTGAAAGAAACTTTTTGCAGACATGACCCGCCCTTAGCGAACGAGCTAATATTTTTATCACTTGTTCATCAAGCTGTTATCGAGTCCTCATTCTGTTTGGTTAACCCGTTATCCTTATACTTCTCGCCTTAAGCGGTGATATTAGCGCCTGTCGGTCGATGATGCATATGAACACCCATAAAATGCATAGCTTGATGGCAGCAAGGGCAATAGCGCACGGCTAAGGTACGTTTGACCTCAGGTAACATGGGGAACACTGCACCTGCGACAGCCAACATCAGTTGGATTTGTTGCCGTAGCTTTTTGGCATTGCCTCGCAGTAAGCCATAGTCTCGTACTCGCCGTAATCCTTTGGGTAACACATGTTGCAGTACCAACCACAGAAATTCGACGGCGGGCAAGCTGCGTACTTGTTGGCAGCGGGCCTGACTGTCTTGATAGGTAAAACTCACCTGATTATCGACATGACGACAAATACTGCTGTCGGGTAATACGCCCCGATAAAGGTAGCGCGACAGATATTGCAGTGCAGGTTCGCCTTTACCGACGAACTGACAATCGACCACCCATTTCGACTGGGATTGATGTGGTAGGGTGAGTTGAAGCGTGTCACTCAGATAAGCCAGTAAACGTGCTCGCCACACCTTGGCAAGAATAAAGGCGTTAAATAAGTAATGGGTTTGACACTTGCGCCATTGCCGCTTGCCTGAGTGGTAGCTCCCTGCTGGGATAATGAAGTGCAGATGTGGATGGTAGTCTCTGCGCCGACTGTGAGTATGCAGTACGCCGGTGAAGCCGATGTCACCACTGAGCTTAGGGGAGCGTGCGGCAAAGTCTTTGAGTACACTCGCTGCCACGGTAAACATGGCGTGATAGAACGGCTCGGGTTGCGACTTCGCTATGGCTCTTAATTCAAACGGCAAGGTAAAGGTCACCATAAAATAATTCACCGGTAATAACTTAGCTTGTTGTTTACTCAGCCAGTCACATGTTGGCACTGTGGGCAACTGCGATGACCGCAAGAGAGCGGAAACTCAAGCTGTTGCTCGCAGGTTTGACAATCCCAGCAACTCACCCTCGCCGTGTTGCAACGACAGCTGAGCATGGCATGGATAGCAGCATGTATTTCTGGGGTGATTTGATGGACATAACGCCGCCGAAAATCCGCCAGATGTTGGCGTAAAATATCGATAAACTGGCTCATAACCCACACTCCCACCTCAAAGCTAAGCCGTTGGTCAGTTGGTTAATCGCCTCACAAGTGTTTTTACGGGTGATATCAGTGAGCCGCGTGTAACGGGCGGTGGTATTCAGGCTGTGATGGCCAAGCAGTGTTTGCACTGAGCGCAAATCGAGTCCTTGCTCCAGTAAATGGGTGGCATAACTGTGGCGTAGACTGTGCGGGCTGATGGCTTTATGAATGTTGCACTCTAAAATGACTTGCTTCATGGCTTTTTGGAGCCCGCCTCTGTCCATGAGTGAATCAGGTTGATTATCTTTACCCGGAAATAGCCAACGAGGATGACGGTGGGTGCGCCAATAATAGCGTAAGGCTAACAAGGTGCGTTGAGGTAAAGGCACCAGTCTATCCTTGCCACCTTTAGCATCACGGATATGCACCTGCATGAGTCCTGCATCAATATCCCCGACCTGTAATGAAATCGCTTCACCAAGGCGCAATCCCATGCTGTACAGGGTTAAGAAACAGACCTGATAACGCAGCTGGCGCGTGAGGCTGATAACTATCGCGACCTCGCAGGGCGTGAGGATATCGGGCAGGTGTTTCACCTGTGGAGGCTTAACAATATTAAGCCACTGCCAAGATTTATTGAGGACGTGAAAGTAGAAAAACTGCAAGCCGTTGCGGTCGAGTTTGACGGTGCTCCATGAATGTGAGGCAATTAAGTCGGCAAAATAGCGCTTTAAATCATCGGAGGTCAGGGTATCGGGGCAGCAGTCAAAATATGCTGCAATACGGCGTATAGCTCGGCTATAGGCATCAATGGTTGCAGGCCGCTTGCCTTGTAAGGTTAAGTTGGTAAGATGTTGTTGATAAAGTAAATCAAAGCGTTGTTGTTCGTGAATGTCCATGATGATACTCCTAGGTTTGCGACCGAAGCAGGTCGCGTCTAGCAAGTATTTAGGATGAGGGGCAAAAGGATGGTTTTATCTTGTTCCTGCCGCAAAGCGGCTTCGTTCAACTAACGCTTCAAGAGGGACTGTCAACGCGTGGCGTTTCCTGTCCCATTGAGCCGCGGTGGTTACGGTTGCTGTGGTTTACTCTATATCATCATCGACTTTACTAGCAAGGTAGGCCCTTATTCAAGAGCCCATTTTGAGCGTATCAGTAGATTTGACTGAATAACTTAATTTTCTGACCAAACTCGTTGAGGGACAGGCGCTTACTGTTACCGCTCCCCACTAAAATGTAGAAGGTATTGTTCGTTTCAAAGATGCAGTTATGGTGAGTATGGATAACCATTGTGGTTCTGACCCATCCACCACTGGGGAAACGGCCTTGGCCATCTTCAATTATGTGATTCGCCAGTACCAGCTCTTTAATAGGGTGAGTGCCAGGGGTGCCTTGTGGGACATCAATAATCCAAATGATCCACTCTGAAACGACGCACCAAGCTTTGAATGGTTGGATTGACTTACAATGCAATTTCATCTGTTCAATATCATCCATTCGACAACCATATGCGGTAGGGATGCCTTCAAGAGAGAACAGTTCTGCTGTTATTTCAGCTTGTTGAGCCAGTTTTTCTATCATGGGTTGCTCCTTAAATATTAAAGGCGCAAGTGCGTTTAAGCAGCTGATTTACGCTATAAAACGGACTGCATATCACGAACATTGCAACAACCCAATTTTAGTTTAGATGTTCAATACGATTCTGCCAGTAGACATCATTAAAATTAACTTACATAAATGACTCTCTCTTCAGTACAAGACTGCCCATCATCAATTTTTCACTGTGTTATTCGAGGCCCATTTTGAAGGTAATTAGCTTGCCATTTTTTAGCCGTTAACATTTAATAACATCAGCTTAATGAAGGAGGTCTTGCGTAAATATATTTTGACTTCGATCGTTAATGCTCAGTTTCGGTATAGGTATGCTAAATCTGTTTGGAGTCGCTGCATTGATGCGTTTTTCTTTGCGCGACTGCAGCTTGGCATTCAAGCACTGTTTGTTAGGTTAGGGGCAAAGGAGCTGCAATGAAATATCTCGTGATACTGTTCGCCATTGGTTTGAGTGCATGCGCATCCAAACCAAACTTTCCTCAAGCCGGTATTGGGCAGACCTATGAGATTCTTGGGGCAACAATAAGTTCACCCAATGAGCCTAACTGGTACTTGATGCAACATGACCAAATGGGCATTTTCTTTGGCAAAGAAATGACGTCTAAAACAGATAGTCTGATTGCAAATGCATGGGTGTTTGGTGTCGGCGGGCATGAAGATGATGACTCATTCTTTGATTATGTGATTGCAGAGCGTGAGAGAAACGATGATAAAACGAGATTCGTCGACCGAGGTGTGAAAAACAACCGAGCAACCTTAAACGGAAGCGCCTGTATTAAGTACGTCACCATTGCAGAAGATCACGCAAGCAAAAGTAAGAGCAGCCAACCATTTCAATATTTCAGCACTATGGGCTATATCTGTAGGCATCCTGGCAACAAAAGCGTCGTGATCCAGCTTGAGGTTTCGTATCGTTCTGATCTACAGAATGTACCTAATGGTATTACACTTATGTCAGATCAATTTTTCAACTCCTTAGAGTTTACTAATAATAAAGTGAAGTAATGAAGCTGTTGAAATGTCGGTATCTAGCAGAACCGCACAAAACATCGGATACTGAACAACAACCGGACGTTAGTTTTACATATCAATCCGATTTTGCTTATGAGGGAAGGAATTAGCGCTATTGGCTTAAACAAGCGCAGCGTTAATTATACGAAGACTAAGGAGACACACATTGAAGTGGGCATTTATAGACTATGAGAACATTGGATGTCTTAGTAAAGTAGACCTCGCTATTTACAGCAAAGTGGTTCTATTCCTTGGTGCGAAACAGCCAAAAATTGACCTTGGCGACACTAAATACGATTCTCCTATCGAGCTTGTTTTAGTTCAACTTAAGGCAACTCAATCTAATAACCTAGACTTCCATCTATCATATTACCTCGGTAAGTTTGATAGCGAAGCTTCTTCAAACATATCATTTGAAATCATCAGTAATGATCAAGGTTTTTCACCGCTAATTTCACATATCAAAACGAATGGCAGAATTTGCAAACAGGTCAAAGTTGCCACCGCACCAAGTACAATAAGTAAATTGATTAGCTCATTAACGTCGAAGCCTAAAGAAAAGCGACCTAAAAAGGTCGTAAGTCTTCGTAACCATATTGCGGCTCATATGGGGGTTAAGGGAAACGATGTAGCGATACAAAATTATTTCAACCAACTGGTGAAAGAAGAACTCGTTAAGATTTCTGGTGATACAGTGGAGTACAAATGCTAGCTGTTACTCTATTTTCTATTTTCGGTTTTGGCAGTAAAGACCTGACTATGACAATGCAGGATTGAGCCCAAATGAATCAGAGCGAATATTTTGGTTAGATTCTAAAACCGTGGCCAGTTTTAGTTGACCAGTACAGTTTGTGGATTAAATGGCACACCCAGTTGAAGGGATACCGTATTAGCGAGAAAACTATCAATGCTTATGCGTCCGCACATTAGGTCAATTCCTCAATATTTCTATCTTTATACACAATAGACTAAGTGAAAAAATCAGTATGTGCGCCACAAAAGTCTAGACTGTACCTCTCACGAATTAAGCAGCCATGAACTGTTAGCTCCTTATCTGTTGTAAAGCTAATGTCTTTTTTATTAGGGGTTTACAGCAGAGTTAATGTAGTCAATTGAGTATTGGCGAAGATGCTGATTTGAACAAGCTCAATGAAAAGTGGGTCATATTGATTGATTTTGCATTTTTGACCCGCTGTTACTACATTTCAACGTAGCTAAACAGGTTGTCTATTTGCAAAGGAAAGCAGAACCATGCTCTTCAGACCAGTGCGAGTGTTTGTCACAACATTACTTTTAACCGCTTTTAGCTTCTTAATCTTGTTTCTAGTGCAGTTGTCGGAACTTACCTGTGTTGATGATTTATCTGAACTAAAAGATGTCGTTGCAAAGATACACCAGACGGGTGACACCACCGCGGTGAATTTTGATGTGGGGTTTGATAAAGAAAAGAACCAATGGTGTTACATCGAAACATCACAATAATTCTTGCCAGTTATCTAACAACGCCTATAATTACTGTATATAAAAACAGTGGTGTTAACTATGCGTATTATCCCCATCTATGCCAGTGCCGGTATTACTGGCTTCGAAAGCCCTGCAGCTGAATATAGTCAGTTGGGTCTCAGCCTTGATGAGCTGTTAGTTGTGCATCCCAGCGCGACTTTTATTGGTGTCGCAAAAGGTGACTCAATGCAGGGCGTGGGCATTTTTTATGGCGATATATTGATTGTTGACCGTCAGGAAACCGCGCGTCATGGTGATGTGATAGTTGCCAATTTCAACGGTGAATTTGTATGTAAAATCCTCGATAAAACGCATCGCATGCTGCTGTCATCGAATGAACAGCACCAACCTCAGCCTATTCACGATTACGATAACTTTACCATTGAAGGTGTGGTTATTCGTTCTGTTCGTTGCCATCGCCAAAGTCCATTATTAGCAGACATCTGATGTTTGCCTTGGTAGACGCCAACAGTTTCTATTGCAGCGCCGAGCAGGTATTTAGACCTGATTGGCGTGGTAAGCCAATGATTGTGTTGAGCAACAATGATGGCTGCATCGTAGCGGCAAACAAGCAAGCGAAAGAACGGGGTGTGCCTAAGTTTGCACCATACTTTCAAGTCAAAGACTTGTGTACGAAATTGGGTGTCATTGTTTGTTCAAGTAACTATGAGCTCTATGCCGATTTATCTGCAAAGATGATGAATATCATTGGCCGATTTGCACCTGAGCAGCATGTCTATTCCATTGATGAAAGCTTTCTCTCCTTTAAAAATTGTTACCCCGCCATTAAGTGCTTACAAACCCAAGGTCAGTTGATTCGAAAAGCGGTTTGGAAAGAAACTCGTTTGCCGGTTTGTGTCGGCATAGGCTCAACACTCACACTGGCTAAAGCGGCCAATCATGCGGCAAAGAAGTTACCTGGTTATCACGGTGTGTGCGTTATCGATAATGAACAAGACAGGATTTCAATTTTACAATCAATGAATGTGAATGACGTCTGGGGCATTGGGCGCAGGATAAGCAAAAAACTTGAATTGATGAACGTAAAGACCGCCTATGACTTAGCCAAAATCCCTGCAGGTTTAGCGCGGAAGCAATTTAGTATTGAAATAGAACGCACTGTGCGTGAACTCAATGGGCAAGCGTGCAAAGTGTGGGACGAGGCGAGGGCGGATAAGAAGCAAATATTCTCAACTCGTAGTGTGGGCGAGCGTATTACCGAGTATGAGGATTTACTGCAAGCCTTAAGTAAACATGTGGCGATTGCCGCAGCGAAAGCGCGCAAGCAAGGTTCAAGCTGTAAAACCATGTTGTTGTTTGCCAGCAATTCCCCCTACGATGAACGCCCAACAGGCTTTAAGACCTTAGTGCACTTTGCTTGTGCTACCGATTGCAGCATTGAACTCACTCAAGGTATGACACAAGCAGCATCTCAACTTTTCCGTGCAGGAGTACGTTATTATAAAGTCGGTGTAGGTCTGATTGATTTAGTTAGCACCCAGCATGGCCAGTTAGATTTATTCAATGTTTCAAAAGCTAAACCAGCGTTAATGAAGACTCTTGATTGCATCAATCAACGTTATGGCACAGATACCTTATTCATTGCCGCCCAAGGTATCGAGCATAAATGGGCCATGCGCCGCGACCTACTCACACCGCAATACACGACTAAGTGGAAATGTCTGCCCGAAATAAAGTGTTGAATAGAAGGACTAACACGTTTATGCCCCGAAATGAGTTAGCAAGTTGTTAGTGGCGTCGCAACAAACGGACTTTGTGCCCTAAAAATTCTCATCTATATCCTCGCTTGGCACAAGTCACCTGCGATTTGTCAAAACTGTACAAGTATACCGTCGTATTTAAATCATAAGTATTTTGAGCGATTTTAAACTCATTTGTTTGCGTGTTTATCCAGCCTAAAATTAATAAAACCCTTTATAATCATTCGAATATACTATTCCAAAATTAGATCATAGGTTTGGGAAGAGTGCATGTGCATTTTTCCGGATGGTTTATTTGATAAAATACTGATAAGTTCTTTGCATACATATAGTTAACTTTGTGCGTTTTCACTGGTTTAATTAGATCAACACGCATGCGCACTATACAAAGGTTAGCCGTTTTTTATTAGTTTGGAGTTATATTTGAAGTACAAACATGTCCATGGAACAAAAAATCCGGTTATTGAACAAGAAGAAAAAGCTATATTGCTTGCTGTTGATCGAGCTTTAGCGTCGTCTTCTAACTCTCAAACAATCGGAAGAAACGGTGAATTACCGCTATTAGGGTTTTTTAATAGATACCTACCACCGACATTTAAAGCGGTTTCTGGGCATTTCATTACACCTAATGGAAATATTTCTCCTCAGATAGATATCATGATTTTAGACACCCGCTTTCCACTTTTGGCTGAAAATTTGGATGGTTCTGTTTTGGCTATGCTGCATGCTGTTGTTGATACCATAGAGGTCAAAACTAACTTAACTTCAAGTGACCTAAAGAAAATTGGTAACGATATATCTAAAATTCGTGAGTTAATGAACGAAGTCGATGGATTTAAGGAAATAGACTCGTGGAAAGCTCCAATAACATCCGTTATTGCGTACAGAATCAAAAATAAAATAGATACGATTGAAAGTGCTTTTGTGCGCAACAGTGAACCTGAATGTTATCACTTTGATTTATCGATACTGCGCTTCTCGGATAAAGATATGAGTTCTAGTGATTTAGGGTGTGATTTGCATTTTGAACCTAATAGTGACTCTGATGTACAGTCTCTGAAAGTGCAGTATGGGATACCTGATAGTGCTTTTAAAGGTAACTTCATGCTTACAACTCGTCCTAGCTATACTCCGCTATCAGATATTTATTATCGTCTTGTTCAAAACGGCTATTACATTTTAGGCTCAAGAGATTTCGGATTTAATGACATAGGTGTGTTGATTATGGACTATATGTCTTGGTCAACAGCATCTTGGGAAGATTTATACGCTGAAAACGGCGTTGTTGCACAAATCAGTGAACTAATCGGTGTTGCCATGATCAGATCTCCTGACTCACCTTCAGGACGGCAACATGGGCAAATCAATACGTAAAATCGTTAATTGGAAGCAATACAACCAAGCGTTAGTGAACCGTGGTTCGCTCACCTTCTGGGTGGATGAAGCTGCAGTAAAAGCGTGGTACTGCCATGAGCATCATGGCGGGCGTGGACGCGGGTTTAGCTATAGTGATGTGGCGATTGAAACCGCGTTGATGGTCAAAGGCATCTTTAATTTATCGTTGCGTGCGCTAGAAGGCTTTCTCAACTCATTATTTACATTGATGAATGTTCCACTAACATCACCTGATTACACCTCTATCAGTAAACGCGCTAAGACAATCAATATCAAGTACCGCAACCCCAGTCGCGGACCGATAACGCATGTGGTTGTCGATGCCACGGGCCTGAAAGTGTTTGGTGAAGGGGAATGGAAAACGCGCAAGCATGGCAGCGAAAAACGCCGCACATGGCGCAAGTTGCACTTAGCCATAGATGCAAGCACTCACGAAGTCGTTGCAGCTGAAGTCAGTCTTGTGTCAGTAGGCGATAATGAAGTATTGCCGACCTTGCTCAATCCTTTACGGCGAAAGATAACGCAGGTATCGGCAGATGGGGCTTATGATACAAAGGGTTGTTATCAATTACTGCGACGTAAAGGCTGTAAAGCTACCATCCCACCGCGCTCAAATGCGGGGTTATGGGAAAAGGGGCATCCACGTAATGAAGCGGTAGAAGCACTGAAAGCGGGTCAGCTGAAACAATGGAAAATCGATAACGGCTATCACCAGCGCTCTCTAGCAGAGACCGCCATGGGCCGATATAAACAGTTGAATAGTCCAATGCTAAGTTTACGTGATTACAATGGGCAAGTTGCAGAGGCGTTGGCTGGTGTGAAGGCGATGAACAAAGTCATTAGACTGGGTATGCCCGTTCGCCAGCAAGTTGCTTAATCGGCAGAAGTCTTGGAACGATTACGTTCTATGAAATGATTTAATCAACAACGCCGCTGAAAACGGCTAACTAACGCTTTAAGAGGGACAACCTTTATTATGCGTTGGTTTTAGTGATTACAGTGTAATGCGAAAAGTGAGTAGTAGCATTGTCAAAAATTAGCCCGTGAATCACTCTACCCCAGACTGATTCATGCGCCAAAATCAGCCAGTTTTCTATGTGTTCGATTCTGGCAAATATATTGCAGAATACATGTACTATTTGAAATAAGGATGTTTTATGAAAGCTATATTTTTTGATACTAATGTTTTTTATGATGTGAAATTTGATGTTGACAACCCTGAGTTAGCTCAGGTGATCGCTTTGGCCAAAAGGTTGTCTATTGACCTATGGATTTCACCAATCACTGTTCGTGAAATATCCGCTGGTATTGATCGTAAAATTGACGCACTGCTTGATGCGTATCGGAATGTAAGTTCTATACTAGAGAACACATCAGATGACACTGTATTACTCGATATGTCAGCTGTTGAAAATGCTAGGTTAGACACGCATGAACAGGTTCAACTTTTTTTTAACGAGTCAAAGTTCAAAATGTTGGATTATTCACTTTTGGATGATTCTGACATTTCAAAGGTTTTTAATGATTATTTCCTTCAAAAAGGGACATTTACTCCAAAGAAAAGAAGTAAAAATTTAATAAGCAAAGAGTTTCCTGACGCCTTTCAGTTAGAACTTATTCGCAGGTCAGCTTTTTGTGGAGATAGGGTTGGTGTTGTTTCAAAGGATATTGATTTTACAGAAGGGTTAAATGGTGACAACGGTATTGAAAAGTACCCATCGTTAATATCTCTAATTAAGGTGTTACAATCCATTAAATCAGGAAGCTACTCTTATCTAAACTATCTTGAAAACGAAATTTATTACAGACATACACCAGATGTGAATTATGAAACTCTATTCTCACGGGTGGTTCTTGATTTACCCGATGTCTTGGAGGTGGATTTTCAGGAGGCTATAAAATTATTACGACAAAAGGGACTTGTAAGTTGCTACAGCTAAGAATAATTACAAGTATCGCTACGTTTTTTAGCCCCTTATGCTTGAGTTAGCGATAGATTTTCTCATGGTAGTTTTACCTCAAATCGTAACCGTGAATCACTCTAGGGGGCAGTTTGGATATCTAAAATTATTGTACGTTAAGGCCATTTTTTGATCTTTCAACTCTAGCAGGCCTCAGACGCCGAAACTTACCAGAAGCCGGTATCTATAACTTTTACAGATATAATCGTTTGTTAGATTGATGTGTTCCCATCATAGCGGAGGCAAATGCGACAGTAGTTGCTCGTTGATCTTAAGTCCTTTTTTAAAGGTGAATAGGATGCCATATAGAGCGAAAGATATAACCCAGAATTTTTTAATTGAATTTGGCTGCTAAAGTTGTTTTACTGCCTCGTTATATGCCTGTTATAAATTATCGTCTAGTGTCCAAAGTGATATTAGATCTCAACCTTAAATAAGGGAATGTATGAGTCGTTGGACTGAGTTATTTGATAACCATGCTTTTCAAGCTGTATGGCAACAAATATTAGAAATTTCAGATGAAATTGTTATAGATGACAACACTATTGTTACTAGTGTTGAGGAAGTCGCTAGATTTAAAAAAGTTGTATTATTTATCAATGAGTTATTGCAGTCATGTGACCCTGAGTTGATTCCAATCTCCACTTGGGATAGTTTTCATGGTCAATCAACTTCTTGTGTACAGCACGTTAACAATTACCAAAGCAATAGAAATGTTGGGTATATAACTAATGCAAATAATAATTTAGATAACCTACTAACTTATATTAGACCCTATCAAGTAGTGGCAGGAAAAGCTGCACAATCCGCTAGAGCATCATTTTTTGCTTACACAAAAACAATAAATAAAAATCTTAACTCTTTTCAAGAAGAAGCTAATTTAATTTTAACCGAATTAAAAGACTTTAAAGATAAGGCTTCTAATGCTTTAGATGAAGCTGATACGGCAAAATCTCGAATTAAAGTTTTAGAAACAAGTTACTTCGATAATTCTGAAGAAGAAAGTTTAAGTTCAAAAATTAGTCGACTTGAACAAACCATAGACGATGCTTATGATAAAATTCAAGAGTATAGAACTAAATTAATCGATGGCGACTCACTTACTGAATCTATATCATCCGAAATAGATGGTGCACTTGAAACCGCAAATGATAAATCTGAAACTATAAATACCTTGTTAAATGAAGTTAAACTAAAAGTATCAGATTTCAAAAGCTTCCACACAGTCGTTTTTGGCGAAAAAAATGAAGAAGGTGTTTTCGAAGGTGGCTTGAAATCTGAAATTTCAGCCAGAGAAAAGCACCTCGAACAATTTAAGAACCAACAAGAAATAAAATATAAAACTCTTAATGATGAAATAGAAAGCTTACTACCAGGGGCTACAAGTGCAGGCTTGGCTTCAGCATACCATGATCTAAAAGTCTCATTTGACTCACCAATTAAAAGCTATTCTAGGTTATTTTATGGATCTATTTTATTGTTGATGTTAGTTGCATTTATATCTGTAATCCAAGAGATAAGTTGGTCTAATATTAAGTTTGTAGACGTGACCAATTTAACCAACTTGTTTTCAAATATTTTATATAAACTTCCACTTGTTATACCTGTTATTTGGCTTGCGTTATTTTCATCAAAAAGACGTAGTGAAACATTAAGGTTACAACAGGAATATGCTCATAAAGAAGCTCTTGCCAAGTCTTATCAAAATTTCAAAACTCAAATAGAAGCACTAGGGCAATCGGATCCTGAACTAATGAAGAAGTTACTCAGCTCTGCAATTGATGCTGTTTCAAAAAATGCTTCAGATACACTTGATAAAAAACATGGTGATAAAACACCTGTACATGAAGGTCTCGATGGGTTGATTAGTTCTATGGAAAAAGTTAAGAAAGTATTTACGTAGCAAGAATATAATCGGGTAGCCGGAGGTATCAGACCTCCTACCTCCACATCACCCTGCATGCGGCTCCGCACAGGGCAGTTCATCTTTATAGTGAACATAAATCGCTTTCTTAAGATGATCATTACTTATGATAATGTGAATGGTAAATTTTAGAGTATAAGAACTAAATGATTTATGTCCAAAAGTAGATTTTAGCCTTAAAACGTTTTGCCTCGAAGCTGTTAAACCATGCCCTTTAAATGGGCATCTATAAAACAGATAGGAAGCGTTGATTTGAATCATTTGTATAGAGTTGTTCCTAAAGAAGATTGGGTTGAGGCTGAGCGTTGCGGGCGTGTCCCTCGATGCCAGGCAGATAAACGGCGGGGCAGAGTTCATCTGAACGAATTGAAGGATGTGGAGCTTGTCGCGAACCGATGGTTTTCTGTTGAGGAAGAGCCTGTCGTTCTTGAGATAGATGTTTCTGGAATGGCGAAATATCTGAGATGGGATGAGAGGACTGAGGAGCCTTTGGGTACCTGGCCAAATCTCTATGTTGAGGGCGTACCAGTTGAGTGTGTGGTTCGAGTTTTTGCGTTAGACGCAGGGCCAGATGACGAAGGTGCTGTCTCGTTTCGGATAGGAAAAACTCTGTCTGAGGCGTCTGTATTCTAACTAAGCATTGGAGCGCACTCTCTGCGCGACGCTAAAATTCGCAACGCTCGGTATTTTTAGTTCAGGTCGAGCCTTGTGTTTACAGAGCAATAGTTTTAGGTTGAATGGTTATGTCGCTCACTACTTAACACGTCGTTTTTAAAGGTAAAAATGAACTTTGTATATGAATTCCTATATGTGCTGTCATTATCAAAACGCACTCAGTTAGCCCTGATTTTTGGTGTCGTTTTTCACTTTGTAATATTATTGATTGGCAAATACTACATCGCTGAAATTGAGTTCCAAGGAGTAATGAAGCCTTTAGAAGATGCCATTGTTGGGAAGTTATTACATAGGTACGATAAGGTAGCGTTATTCGTTTTGGTTTCGTTCTGGATCTTGGCTTTTAAATGTTACCGTAAAGACCGCAAAAGACTATATAGCTTATAGTGATATTGCAGTCGAGGCTTGTGAACTAACTGAACGTCCCCTATGTATTTAGCGGTTGAACTCGCTTTAGTGTAGAGGGATTTTTTGACTGCCATGATGTTTGCCGTTGAGCATAAAACAGACATCACCGGTCGAAAATGGCCCTTATCCAAGCAGTGATGCTGCACTTTACTGCGTAGCTCATCAAGGCCAATGCTTAAAAGTGTGCGAGAACATCAGCATTTCAAATGGGCTCTGCTGGAGTCTAGATGAGCTAACTATGTACCATGCAGACTCACCAACACATGAAATATTTCAATATGACTTTGATCCAAACACAGCATCAGTTAGCAATAAGCGTTCATTTGTCACAACAGAGCAAATGATTTTCCCTGATGGTTCTGAAGTCGATGCCGCTGGATATATTTGGAACGCCCAATCACTAGCGCAAAGCATTCCTTAAGTGCTGAACAATTATCAAATGAGTCACAGGCAGGCGATGTATTTATCTATCAGTTAGTCGGTATAAACGGACTGTAAAGTCCTTTAGCCGAAATTTCCAAGATATTTACTTGAACGCCATCTTAGACAAGCAAATGCCAAATTGACGAGAGCATCGTAATTTACTCAACAGTCTGCCATTGACCTATGAAGATTGGCAATATTTATACCAGTCAAAAAGAACGCGTTGCTACGTGAATAATAGAGGACTATGCCAGCCAAGACTCTAAAGAATTCAAGTAGCGACGCGACACACAAGCCACTAAACTTCATTTTTCAAAACTTAAGTTGAGTAATTCCAGTTATTTAGGTGGTATTGATAACTTCAAGCAATGGATTGTTATACTTAGAACAAACCTTTACAGAGATTGATGGGCGAGGGCGGATAAGGGAGATAGTAGTAACGTAGTCATGACTCGATTTTATTTGAACTATGCAATTAGGACTTAGTCCAATTTTAGCACCTAATGAGGGAAGGCGTACCAGGATATAGCTCATCAATGTTTTATTGAGTGTGGTTCAATACAACAAGATTTTTGGGGTTTAAAGAGTATAAAGTGGCCATGCGCTGAGATTTACTAGTTTCGCAATTCGCAACAAGTTAGGGCAGTGTACCCTCGACATTCACGGTTTTTGTTGTCCATCATGATTCAATCAGATGAATACAGTTTGTTACTATGTGCATAAGCTATTATTCAATAAAAATACAGTTTTACGCTAATGCCGATAACGTCATTTATCGGCATTCTTGGAGACTCAGATAACACTATTAAACCGTTCAATGAACTCATTATTTACTGACACATTGATACACAGGAACTCAGTCGCTCAGTTCATTTCTAAAGATTTCATGTATCAATCAGTGCATTTATAGCCGGTAAGACAAATATATCAGTTAGCCAGAGTTTAGGTCGCTTTAACATCCGCTTCGATAGAGTCATACCATATCTTCGAACTGAAGGCTTTCTGCATAAGTAAATCTGCTTTAAAGCTGTTACTGCGCGTTTTACATGATTTCTTTCGCATATGGTTACACAAAATCTTAAAGCATTCACGCAGAGACGCGAAAATCTAATAGCTCAGTGACATCTTCGATATCAGACTTTAGATGAAAATTTCAATCTAATCGAATAAGAAACCGTCCGTAATTTTTATCTGAATATCCATTTGCTAATCCTAGCTAGTCAAACAGCAAAATATCAGTAGGTTAGCTTGCGGCCTAGATTCATGTTCATCATAAAGGTAAATCTCAGTCTGCCACGAAATCTCATTCTGAGTGGCCACGAACAACAGTGTGTCGATGTATTAATTAATAGGCAGAGTATATTTAACATAATATACATTGTGCGCAGTTATAGATTAACGGCTAAAAGGTGTCTTGCAGAGGCTTTGAAGATTTGAAGTAATATCAACCCATTGAGAATCGGTGTAAATCATACCCAAAGAAAAGAAGATCACAGCAATCACAATATGAGATGAATACTTAACTAAGAGCTTAAGAAAATCCATTATTCGTCCTTAAACAAAATAAAAAGAAAATATACCTTGAACAATTAGTTAGCAAGTAAATCAATTACTGGCTGTAATGCTTTCTGATTGGCTTGAATCAGATTTAGCAACTTGACTAGGCTGAGACTCGTCTCGCGGCGCCACAGCTCCCTCACGGGGCTGAGGCGCTTCGCTCGGCGAGCGGTAAGGCGAACAAGTTAAATAAACAACCTCTTTTTCACGAATTAAGGCCGCTTTGCAGTCAGACACAAATCTTACTTGATAGTCTAAATGCTCAGGATAAAACACATCATCACCGCGCTGAAAAACATAGTCAAAACTATGAGAGCCCTTGACGCTGGCTGTTATGGCAACACCATCAAGGGGATCATAGGGAGTTAAAATCTCTGCTTGTTTGGATGGCTGCTTTGAATTGGCCTGCTGCTGTTCTGCTGGCTTTTCGTTTGATGGAATCAAAAACCAAACTAAAGATGACAACAACAGGCCGATAAAAAAGGCCGCGCGAGGCTTAGCGCTTGAGAGAAATTTATTGACGGCACTGTTAAATCGACGCTTTGAATGTTCGCTTGCATTAGTGTGACTCCCATAGATTGTATAAGGCGGAAGCATTGAGTGCATACCGCAAGAACCCTCAGTAAAAACTTGCCGAGTATCATAGGCATTGTAAAGTGCTGTACCCGTGTAAACCCACTTCTCAATGACTGGCGATGAATCAGATGCGCCGTACTTAACCAAGCCCCAGTGAAGCTTTGGAGGCCTAACACTCAAGCCGCCCATCTTAAAAAACCAAGTAACAAAAGGAATAGATAACCTATCAAGACGCCTACAGTGAACGACATGCTCAGCAAAGCCCTCGCGGGCTTGAGCGTCCATCATTGTTACGTTCTGGATAATAAAAATGATATCCCAACCTAATTTCCTAGCATGTAAAAGCCAGTTAATTAAAGCTGTTCGTCCCTTATCATTCCACGTTCTTGAATTAAACCAAGTGGCACACTCATCAAAAACTAATAAACCGCTTTTCTCTTCTGAATAATCACCCTCATAAGGAGATGGCAAAGATTCTAATTCATCAGACGTAGGTCTATCAGATAAACGAATAACCTTGACCTTCTTGGCAAAAGGATTAACTAGAAATTCTAGTTTTAAATTTAAATTAGTTGCAACAACCCTGCCCTGATTTAAATATTCTTGTATACGTGAAACGGCAACAAGTGTCTTACCAGAGCCTAGCTTCCCTGTGACAACGTAAACAGCCATTATTTCACTGTCTCCCATTGTTTTTCTAAAATATAACCACCGATAGTAAATATGGCGCAAGCGGCTTCAGCAGAAAGAATTATGCCGATACAAGTGCCAGTATTGGAAGGCAGAAATAGTCCAGCAGCAGCTATTTCAGTTGGTGCATTAACAAGAAGCTGAGAAACATAACCTTCAAAAGTATCAAAAAGCTCTTGAAGGCCAGCAGCAAACAAACCTAAAAACGTTAAAGCAAAACCTATTTTAAGGACTCGTTTAGTTGCAAAGTAAATCATTACAGCGGTAACAATACGCTGTATAAGTGCTACGACTGCTGGTATTCCCAATAAAGCTAAAGGTGCTGGCATGATTTATTTCCCCGCTGAAGTTCGAATAGTTTGATAAAAAAGGTGCCTTAGGTATATCAAAGTTAATATAGAAAAAACCCAATAAAGTATTTCTCGAAGCTTTTCAGCGGTTGAACATATTTCAATGCTGAACTTGCCAAAATTAAAACTACAAGTGCCAGAACCAGTTGGGAATAAAGTTTCTAGAGATGAAAATATTGGTCTTTGAGAAGTATTTCTTATTTCACTAAATACACCATCATTTAAAAAATTATCATAGTCTGATTTTATAGCTTTGTTTTCATCATCTAGGGATTTATCCATAGCTGTATTATCAGGAATTGAATTGGGATCAATAAGAGTATTTGCAGCGTCCTTCATGCCTTGGATTAACTTATCGTAATCAAGAACGAACTTGCTACCACCCGAACCAGTGCCATCACCACCAAGCTGGCAACTAGGTGAAAGTGGATTTTTTTTGCAGAAATCGGAACCACTTTGACAGCTTTCTACAGTAGGATTTTTTTCGCAAAAAGTAGGTTCAGGAATAGTCTCTTTATCCTTACAGATTGGTGCATCAGGTACTGTTTCACAATTTACAGGAGCTGGTTCGCAAGATGCGCCCTTACACTCTTCATCCCTGAAGCAGATAAACTGGTCATTGACATAACCACATCCATCAACGCAAATACCAGTTGAAGAGCAATAATTCTTAGGGTCAGCGGCACATGCAAAACCACCAAAGTAAGGAGTGCACTGCTCAGGCTGTGGAGATGGAGGGGTATCTTTATCATAGTCAGGAATTTCCTCAGCATCACCGAAACAACCCTTTTCAAGATTGGGCTGATAGTAAGGTGTGGAACCTTGTTCAACACGAGAGAAGGCGCAACGAGAGCCATCATCGAATGTCTTGCATACTAGAGAAGATGTATTAGAGCCAGCCGTTAAAATTGAGCCAGAGTTAAACAGATCAGCACATTTAGATGCATTGTCTAACTCGGCAGGGTCATAGCATTTTGAGACTTCACTCTCGCCAAGATTATAAAATGAAAAAGTATATTTTGGATTAGATTTAGGCGGACAGACTTTAGATTGGGAATTAGATTCAAAAATCCATCGACCAAGTGTAACAAAAAAACCACCACTCTGAGTTTCAGTTGAAGGTTGGTAAATATAATAAGTAAACATCTGTAAGCCATAAAAAAGACCCTCTTCGACTTTATGGTCAGTATAAGAAATATTTGAAGGATTAGGGCGAGAGGCGAATGAAGAATAAACATAGCCAGAGCAAGTTGAAGGATCAACGTGCTGAATACCTTGACCATAATTATAATTACAACCACCTAAAGTTACTGAATTAATCTCAGGTGAAAGATAGGATGCAGTGTCAAAAACACTAGCTTGTGCATTAGAAACAAAAAGGGCTGCAATCAGCCCGATAGCTAATAACAGCCCTTTCATATTTAATTACCTTATACGGCTTTAGTAGTGAATTTCTTAAACAGCTTGATTGAGATGATTGCAGTCATAACGACAGCAAGCAGCGCCCAAGCATAACCTTCATAAGCAGTTGCCTTGGCCTCTAATGCAGCAAATACAGCTTCGCCACCATCAGCAGCCGAAGCCGTTGAAATAAGACCGATTGTACCAACAGTACCGATTGCTAACTTAGTACCGAATTTTTTAGCAGTGTTAAAATATTTCATTGTCATTTCTCCCTACGTTGATGAATGAGCAAACATGCGGAACAAGTGAAGCTTGTAGCCGACAGCGTACCCAAGTGCATAGCTGGACAAACCAAGTCCGACTAATTCAATAAGCAAATCCATATTTATGGATTGCCAAAAAGTTAAATCTACTACTTCCATGATTCACCATTCCCCCAACCAATACAGAAAGGAATTAGAACCACTAAAGCTAAAAGTAATTCGCTAATATTCATCTGCTGTTACTCCGCTTAATTGGCACTCTGCATTTGAAATATCGCAAAGTGCACATTGAAATAAATCATTTGTATCTATATTGATAGGCTGTTCAGTTTCACCATTAAATACAGAGTGACAACAAGAGCAAACCCAAAAACCAAATACTTTATCTTCCATGACATTCACCTTAAAAAATTCTTTACTCGTCCAGTGGTAAAGTGGCGAGCTAGAGAAGGATAATAATCACGATTATCACAACAAAATTCTGCAAGCTGTTTAAACTCAATTTCAACAGTGTCAGGAACCCAAAGAGTAACTTTCTTTAATCCCTTAGATTTTTGCCTATTCTCGTAATCTTTATTTCTACTCATAGCGTCACCAGTGACATAGGCTTAAATTGGTTCTTGGTCGGTATCCACTACTTCGAAAGCGGTGACAATATTTCGAGTGGGGTCTTCAGGGTGAGGCTCAAAAGTTAAATCCATTTCACATGGATATCTAACCAACAAAAGGTCATTTACCAATCGAGTGTCATCGGCATAAACATCAAACTGAGCGCGCTCGTCAGTGTGATAACCAGCGGCGCGACCTTCGCCGTTGTCATTTTTCCAAGGGCGAATTTCTGATAAACGTGAAAGTTTAGCCATGTTATAAGGCTTGCCAGTAGTTTTGGCATTACCTTTGGAATGAGAAAAACCAGTTACTTTAAATTTCATGATAGACACTCCTTAAGTGGTCAATTATCAAATGTTGCTGAGTATCAGGGAGCGCAAACTTGCCCCCTCGCTCATCAAGAACAGCACCGAAAGCGGCGAACACGTCACCACCCAGAGATTCACAAATATCGGACAAGGTGCGACCGCATTGCTGTTTAGCCCAGCGAATACGAGCGGCCATATCCAGAGTCGCGCGACGAACAGTAGAGCGAACAGAAAAACCGTTTTCCAAATTCATAGAAGCGGCGAAGCGATTCAGGCCAGCAAAGGCCTTGGCGGGATTTTCAAGCAGAGAAACCTTAGGTTGCTTGAGCTCGACTTCAGAGCGAAACCAGACTTGCCCTTTTAACTTTTGTTCAGCGGCTTTGTCGTAAATACGCCAATAAGCGTTAGAACTGCGAGAGCCGACTTTAACAATGTAACCAACAAGCTCACGACCCTGATATTCAGGGCAAGGACTCATTTTTGGCATTGGGCCACCAAGAAAGCCTTTGAACGCATCATCGTGATAAGCGGTAATTGCATATTCACAATCGAAGTTGCCGTCAAAATCATCGTGAGCTAAGTCAGCACGTGACAAATGCGTGATTTGGAGGACTTTAGCTAACCAGAAATGCAAAACAAATGGCGTTGTTTGAGCGAAAACATGCCTACAACCCTGCCCTGATATTTGAAACCAAACAGTATTGTTGTTACCGCCAACACCAATAAAACCAAGCTCAATACGGCCAGATTTATCCATAAGCGGATAAGAATTTTGATAACCGTACAAACCCTTATCGCGGCTTGGACCGACACGTAAACCAAGGATATTAGAAACAAAAGACTCTAAGCGGAGAAATAACGCATCAAAGCTATCTTGGCTAAAAGTGGAAAGCGCTTTATCAGCAGAAGCAAACTTGCCGTCATAATCAGACCAGCGTGGCATTTTGCGCCAGCCGTATTTTTTAGAGGCAGCAGAACCGGCACGCTCAAGACTTTTGAGTGACGAAAGCGGAAAACTGAAAGCTAAATGGTCAATGATAATTTTGGAATTGCGTTGTGCATCAGTAGAAACAGGAACTTTACGAAGACAAGGCAACACAGAAGATTCAGCGCGTTCACGGACAAACTGAATATCATCACCAGAACCAATAGAGGTAACGAGGCGGCCATTATTATCAGTAATAAAAAAGCGCTTGAGGAGATTGGTAGCATTAGACATTGAATAGCCCCTCAGCGCAAAGGACAGGATAATTTTCAGCAGTGATTTCAACTAAGCGAAACGAGGTGCCGTACTCGATAGAGCAATAAGCGGAAAACTCGCCCCAAGTGCGAAAATATTCGTTACGTTGCGGCCAATCTAAGCAAGTGGCATTAACACCGATTGCTGGCTCATAGTCGTAATAAATAACAGTTCCCTGCCCCATCCCTGCCTCATCCGTATAAATGTATACAAAGCGATTAAGACGCAATATAGGGCAAAGTTTAAATGTATACAAGTACTCTTCGCACATTTTAACGCAAATGTACTAAGATGCGCAGAACACAAGTAAACGTCTAGAGGTTTAAATGAATCCTAAAAGCACGACGCTTAGGGTGTCAGAAGAGCGAAAAATGGCGCTAGAACGCGCGGCTATAGAGATAAGCTATAAGACTGGCGTATCTATAAAATGGACGGAACTTGCTAATCACCTGTTCGACAAATGGCTAAACGAAGCAAAGAAAGATCTAATAGCATCGACAGATGTTAAAAAGATTATGAGAAAAGAATAGAGTTTGCTGTAAGCCCGCATGGAATCTGTAAGTTAACCCCCGTAAGACAGAACGGGGGTTTTTTCATATGTGAGCCCGAGAAAATTGCTTTAAGCTGGTTTTGTCTACGACCTGGAGCAAAAGAAGTGCTTTAAGAATTGTGCAAGCTAAAAGAAAAAAGAGGCTTAGCAGGACGAAATATCACGAGGAAAAGCGCCTCGCTTAAAGGCGTATCGCTTCGCTTACATTAGGGTTTCACCCTAATAACCCTAATCTAAAAGCTCTGATTGGCGCTCCATGCGTTCAACAACAACACCATCGCGATTCATATAATGCTGCCTTAATTTACGATTGTGCATAAAATTAGGGTCTCCTAGCTGCAAAAGCACGGCATCACTTTCCAATTCTGGAAGCTTAGAAGCGCGATAAAGCACGTCATTAATTTCTTCAGCAGTATATTTTTTGTAAACAGAAATCAAATGCTTAACCAGCGACTCTGCGCCCAAAGGAATGCGCATCATCTTAGTTTGTTCTGACTTGGGGCGTCCAGCACCCTCACGAACGCCACCACGAGTTGATTTAGTCATGACACATACTCCAAACCCAAGAGCGAAAATCAAAATCAGTAGGAATGACATTATACATATTTGCGTAAGCGCGATTTTGAGGCTCATAAGAAGCCATTGAAAGGCCCTCTGTCCAGAAAAACAAGCCCTTATCCAAAGATATTGTGTGATGGCTCTTTCCAGCAACTAAAGAGGTTTCGACAAGGATATCTGATGATGATTTTAATTCGCTAAGTCTTTGCATGATGTTCTCTCCGTTTGATTACTGTCTACATAAATCATTATAACAGGTTTTTGATTTGTGTATACATAAATCAATAGAAAGATGAAAATATTTTAGTAAATAAAATGGTTAAACCATCAAATAGAATTGACCGCGCACAATGAGGATTATATTAAAGTCGTTCGTTGAACGTCCCCTGCTGCTTTCGCATTTTTGCAGGGGCAGCACTTAAACATGAATCCTAGATACATTGTGCGCAGTTATAGATTAACGGCTAAAAGGTGTCTTGCAGAGGCTTTGAAGATTTGAAGTAATATCAACCCATTGAGAATCGGTGTAAATCATACCCAAAGAAAAGAAGATCACAGCAATCACAATATGAGATGAATACTTAACTAAGAGCTTAAGAAAATCCATTATTCGTCCTTAAACAAAATAAAAAGAAAATATACCTTGAACAATTAGTTAGCAAGTAAATCAATTACTGGCTGTAATGCTTTCTGATTGGCTTGAATCAGATTTAGCAACTTGACTAGGCTGAGACTCGTCTCGCGGCGCCACAGCTCCCTCACGGGGCTGAGGCGCTTCGCTCGGCGAGCGGTAAGGCGAACAAGTTAAATAAACAACCTCTTTTTCACGAATTAAGGCCGCTTTGCAGTCAGACACAAATCTTACTTGATAGTCTAAATGCTCAGGATAAAACACATCATCACCGCGCTGAAAAACATAGTCAAAACTATGAGAGCCCTTGACGCTGGCTGTTATGGCAACACCATCAAGGGGATCATAGGGAGTTAAAATCTCTGCTTGTTTGGATGGCTGCTTTGAATTGGCCTGCTGCTGTTCTGCTGGCTTTTCGTTTGATGGAATCAAAAACCAAACTAAAGATGACAACAACAGGCCGATAAAAAAGGCCGCGCGAGGCTTAGCGCTTGAGAGAAATTTATTGACGGCACTGTTAAATCGACGCTTTGAATGTTCGCTTGCATTAGTGTGACTCCCATAGATTGTATAAGGCGGAAGCATTGAGTGCATACCGCAAGAACCCTCAGTAAAAACTTGCCGAGTATCATAGGCATTGTAAAGTGCTGTACCCGTGTAAACCCACTTCTCAATGACTGGCGATGAATCAGATGCGCCGTACTTAACCAAGCCCCAGTGAAGCTTTGGAGGCCTAACACTCAAGCCGCCCATCTTAAAAAACCAAGTAACAAAAGGAATAGATAACCTATCAAGACGCCTACAGTGAACGACATGCTCAGCAAAGCCCTCGCGGGCTTGAGCGTCCATCATTGTTACGTTCTGGATAATAAAAATGATATCCCAACCTAATTTCCTAGCATGTAAAAGCCAGTTAATTAAAGCTGTTCGTCCCTTATCATTCCACGTTCTTGAATTAAACCAAGTGGCACACTCATCAAAAACTAATAAACCGCTTTTCTCTTCTGAATAATCACCCTCATAAGGAGATGGCAAAGATTCTAATTCATCAGACGTAGGTCTATCAGATAAACGAATAACCTTGACCTTCTTGGCAAAAGGATTAACTAGAAATTCTAGTTTTAAATTTAAATTAGTTGCAACAACCCTGCCCTGATTTAAATATTCTTGTATACGTGAAACGGCAACAAGTGTCTTACCAGAGCCTAGCTTCCCTGTGACAACGTAAACAGCCATTATTTCACTGTCTCCCATTGTTTTTCTAAAATATAACCACCGATAGTAAATATGGCGCAAGCGGCTTCAGCAGAAAGAATTATGCCGATACAAGTGCCAGTATTGGAAGGCAGAAATAGTCCAGCAGCAGCTATTTCAGTTGGTGCATTAACAAGAAGCTGAGAAACATAACCTTCAAAAGTATCAAAAAGCTCTTGAAGGCCAGCAGCAAACAAACCTAAAAACGTTAAAGCAAAACCTATTTTAAGGACTCGTTTAGTTGCAAAGTAAATCATTACAGCGGTAACAATACGCTGTATAAGTGCTACGACTGCTGGTATTCCCAATAAAGCTAAAGGTGCTGGCATGATTTATTTCCCCGCTGAAGTTCGAATAGTTTGATAAAAAAGGTGCCTTAGGTATATCAAAGTTAATATAGAAAAAACCCAATAAAGTATTTCTCGAAGCTTTTCAGCGGTTGAACATATTTCAATGCTGAACTTGCCAAAATTAAAACTACAAGTGCCAGAACCAGTTGGGAATAAAGTTTCTAGAGATGAAAATATTGGTCTTTGAGAAGTATTTCTTATTTCACTAAATACACCATCATTTAAAAAATTATCATAGTCTGATTTTATAGCTTTGTTTTCATCATCTAGGGATTTATCCATAGCTGTATTATCAGGAATTGAATTGGGATCAATAAGAGTATTTGCAGCGTCCTTCATGCCTTGGATTAACTTATCGTAATCAAGAACGAACTTGCTACCACCCGAACCAGTGCCATCACCACCAAGCTGGCAACTAGGTGAAAGTGGATTTTTTTTGCAGAAATCGGAACCACTTTGACAGCTTTCTACAGTAGGATTTTTTTCGCAAAAAGTAGGTTCAGGAATAGTCTCTTTATCCTTACAGATTGGTGCATCAGGTACTGTTTCACAATTTACAGGAGCTGGTTCGCAAGATGCGCCCTTACACTCTTCATCCCTGAAGCAGATAAACTGGTCATTGACATAACCACATCCATCAACGCAAATACCAGTTGAAGAGCAATAATTCTTAGGGTCAGCGGCACATGCAAAACCACCAAAGTAAGGAGTGCACTGCTCAGGCTGTGGAGATGGAGGGGTATCTTTATCATAGTCAGGAATTTCCTCAGCATCACCGAAACAACCCTTTTCAAGATTGGGCTGATAGTAAGGTGTGGAACCTTGTTCAACACGAGAGAAGGCGCAACGAGAGCCATCATCGAATGTCTTGCATACTAGAGAAGATGTATTAGAGCCAGCCGTTAAAATTGAGCCAGAGTTAAACAGATCAGCACATTTAGATGCATTGTCTAACTCGGCAGGGTCATAGCATTTTGAGACTTCACTCTCGCCAAGATTATAAAATGAAAAAGTATATTTTGGATTAGATTTAGGCGGACAGACTTTAGATTGGGAATTAGATTCAAAAATCCATCGACCAAGTGTAACAAAAAAACCACCACTCTGAGTTTCAGTTGAAGGTTGGTAAATATAATAAGTAAACATCTGTAAGCCATAAAAAAGACCCTCTTCGACTTTATGGTCAGTATAAGAAATATTTGAAGGATTAGGGCGAGAGGCGAATGAAGAATAAACATAGCCAGAGCAAGTTGAAGGATCAACGTGCTGAATACCTTGACCATAATTATAATTACAACCACCTAAAGTTACTGAATTAATCTCAGGTGAAAGATAGGATGCAGTGTCAAAAACACTAGCTTGTGCATTAGAAACAAAAAGGGCTGCAATCAGCCCGATAGCTAATAACAGCCCTTTCATATTTAATTACCTTATACGGCTTTAGTAGTGAATTTCTTAAACAGCTTGATTGAGATGATTGCAGTCATAACGACAGCAAGCAGCGCCCAAGCATAACCTTCATAAGCAGTTGCCTTGGCCTCTAATGCAGCAAATACAGCTTCGCCACCATCAGCAGCCGAAGCCGTTGAAATAAGACCGATTGTACCAACAGTACCGATTGCTAACTTAGTACCGAATTTTTTAGCAGTGTTAAAATATTTCATTGTCATTTCTCCCTACGTTGATGAATGAGCAAACATGCGGAACAAGTGAAGCTTGTAGCCGACAGCGTACCCAAGTGCATAGCTGGACAAACCAAGTCCGACTAATTCAATAAGCAAATCCATATTTATGGATTGCCAAAAAGTTAAATCTACTACTTCCATGATTCACCATTCCCCCAACCAATACAGAAAGGAATTAGAACCACTAAAGCTAAAAGTAATTCGCTAATATTCATCTGCTGTTACTCCGCTTAATTGGCACTCTGCATTTGAAATATCGCAAAGTGCACATTGAAATAAATCATTTGTATCTATATTGATAGGCTGTTCAGTTTCACCATTAAATACAGAGTGACAACAAGAGCAAACCCAAAAACCAAATACTTTATCTTCCATGACATTCACCTTAAAAAATTCTTTACTCGTCCAGTGGTAAAGTGGCGAGCTAGAGAAGGATAATAATCACGATTATCACAACAAAATTCTGCAAGCTGTTTAAACTCAATTTCAACAGTGTCAGGAACCCAAAGAGTAACTTTCTTTAATCCCTTAGATTTTTGCCTATTCTCGTAATCTTTATTTCTACTCATAGCGTCACCAGTGACATAGGCTTAAATTGGTTCTTGGTCGGTATCCACTACTTCGAAAGCGGTGACAATATTTCGAGTGGGGTCTTCAGGGTGAGGCTCAAAAGTTAAATCCATTTCACATGGATATCTAACCAACAAAAGGTCATTTACCAATCGAGTGTCATCGGCATAAACATCAAACTGAGCGCGCTCGTCAGTGTGATAACCAGCGGCGCGACCTTCGCCGTTGTCATTTTTCCAAGGGCGAATTTCTGATAAACGTGAAAGTTTAGCCATGTTATAAGGCTTGCCAGTAGTTTTGGCATTACCTTTGGAATGAGAAAAACCAGTTACTTTAAATTTCATGATAGACACTCCTTAAGTGGTCAATTATCAAATGTTGCTGAGTATCAGGGAGCGCAAACTTGCCCCCTCGCTCATCAAGAACAGCACCGAAAGCGGCGAACACGTCACCACCCAGAGATTCACAAATATCGGACAAGGTGCGACCGCATTGCTGTTTAGCCCAGCGAATACGAGCGGCCATATCCAGAGTCGCGCGACGAACAGTAGAGCGAACAGAAAAACCGTTTTCCAAATTCATAGAAGCGGCGAAGCGATTCAGGCCAGCAAAGGCCTTGGCGGGATTTTCAAGCAGAGAAACCTTAGGTTGCTTGAGCTCGACTTCAGAGCGAAACCAGACTTGCCCTTTTAACTTTTGTTCAGCGGCTTTGTCGTAAATACGCCAATAAGCGTTAGAACTGCGAGAGCCGACTTTAACAATGTAACCAACAAGCTCACGACCCTGATATTCAGGGCAAGGACTCATTTTTGGCATTGGGCCACCAAGAAAGCCTTTGAACGCATCATCGTGATAAGCGGTAATTGCATATTCACAATCGAAGTTGCCGTCAAAATCATCGTGAGCTAAGTCAGCACGTGACAAATGCGTGATTTGGAGGACTTTAGCTAACCAGAAATGCAAAACAAATGGCGTTGTTTGAGCGAAAACATGCCTACAACCCTGCCCTGATATTTGAAACCAAACAGTATTGTTGTTACCGCCAACACCAATAAAACCAAGCTCAATACGGCCAGATTTATCCATAAGCGGATAAGAATTTTGATAACCGTACAAACCCTTATCGCGGCTTGGACCGACACGTAAACCAAGGATATTAGAAACAAAAGACTCTAAGCGGAGAAATAACGCATCAAAGCTATCTTGGCTAAAAGTGGAAAGCGCTTTATCAGCAGAAGCAAACTTGCCGTCATAATCAGACCAGCGTGGCATTTTGCGCCAGCCGTATTTTTTAGAGGCAGCAGAACCGGCACGCTCAAGACTTTTGAGTGACGAAAGCGGAAAACTGAAAGCTAAATGGTCAATGATAATTTTGGAATTGCGTTGTGCATCAGTAGAAACAGGAACTTTACGAAGACAAGGCAACACAGAAGATTCAGCGCGTTCACGGACAAACTGAATATCATCACCAGAACCAATAGAGGTAACGAGGCGGCCATTATTATCAGTAATAAAAAAGCGCTTGAGGAGATTGGTAGCATTAGACATTGAATAGCCCCTCAGCGCAAAGGACAGGATAATTTTCAGCAGTGATTTCAACTAAGCGAAACGAGGTGCCGTACTCGATAGAGCAATAAGCGGAAAACTCGCCCCAAGTGCGAAAATATTCGTTACGTTGCGGCCAATCTAAGCAAGTGGCATTAACACCGATTGCTGGCTCATAGTCGTAATAAATAACAGTTCCCTGCCCCATCCCTGCCTCATCCGTATAAATGTATACAAAGCGATTAAGACGCAATATAGGGCAAAGTTTAAATGTATACAAGTACTCTTCGCACATTTTAACGCAAATGTACTAAGATGCGCAGAACACAAGTAAACGTCTAGAGGTTTAAATGAATCCTAAAAGCACGACGCTTAGGGTGTCAGAAGAGCGAAAAATGGCGCTAGAACGCGCGGCTATAGAGATAAGCTATAAGACTGGCGTATCTATAAAATGGACGGAACTTGCTAATCACCTGTTCGACAAATGGCTAAACGAAGCAAAGAAAGATCTAATAGCATCGACAGATGTTAAAAAGATTATGAGAAAAGAATAGAGTTTGCTGTAAGCCCGCATGGAATCTGTAAGTTAACCCCCGTAAGACAGAACGGGGGTTTTTTCATATGTGAGCCCGAGAAAATTGCTTTAAGCTGGTTTTGTCTACGACCTGGAGCAAAAGAAGTGCTTTAAGAATTGTGCAAGCTAAAAGAAAAAAGAGGCTTAGCAGGACGAAATATCACGAGGAAAAGCGCCTCGCTTAAAGGCGTATCGCTTCGCTTACATTAGGGTTTCACCCTAATAACCCTAATCTAAAAGCTCTGATTGGCGCTCCATGCGTTCAACAACAACACCATCGCGATTCATATAATGCTGCCTTAATTTACGATTGTGCATAAAATTAGGGTCTCCTAGCTGCAAAAGCACGGCATCACTTTCCAATTCTGGAAGCTTAGAAGCGCGATAAAGCACGTCATTAATTTCTTCAGCAGTATATTTTTTGTAAACAGAAATCAAATGCTTAACCAGCGACTCTGCGCCCAAAGGAATGCGCATCATCTTAGTTTGTTCTGACTTGGGGCGTCCAGCACCCTCACGAACGCCACCACGAGTTGATTTAGTCATGACACATACTCCAAACCCAAGAGCGAAAATCAAAATCAGTAGGAATGACATTATACATATTTGCGTAAGCGCGATTTTGAGGCTCATAAGAAGCCATTGAAAGGCCCTCTGTCCAGAAAAACAAGCCCTTATCCAAAGATATTGTGTGATGGCTCTTTCCAGCAACTAAAGAGGTTTCGACAAGGATATCTGATGATGATTTTAATTCGCTAAGTCTTTGCATGATGTTCTCTCCGTTTGATTACTGTCTACATAAATCATTATAACAGGTTTTTGATTTGTGTATACATAAATCAATAGAAAGATGAAAATATTTTAGTAAATAAAATGGTTAAACCATCAAATAGAATTGACCGCGCACAATGAGGATTATATTAAAGTCGTTCGTTGAACGTCCCCTGCTGCTTTCGCATTTTTGCAGGGGCAGCACTTAAACATGAATCCTAGATACATTGTGCGCAGTTATAGATTAACGGCTAAAAGGTGTCTTGCAGAGGCTTTGAAGATTTGAAGTAATATCAACCCATTGAGAATCGGTGTAAATCATACCCAAAGAAAAGAAGATCACAGCAATCACAATATGAGATGAATACTTAACTAAGAGCTTAAGAAAATCCATTATTCGTCCTTAAACAAAATAAAAAGAAAATATACCTTGAACAATTAGTTAGCAAGTAAATCAATTACTGGCTGTAATGCTTTCTGATTGGCTTGAATCAGATTTAGCAACTTGACTAGGCTGAGACTCGTCTCGCGGCGCCACAGCTCCCTCACGGGGCTGAGGCGCTTCGCTCGGCGAGCGGTAAGGCGAACAAGTTAAATAAACAACCTCTTTTTCACGAATTAAGGCCGCTTTGCAGTCAGACACAAATCTTACTTGATAGTCTAAATGCTCAGGATAAAACACATCATCACCGCGCTGAAAAACATAGTCAAAACTATGAGAGCCCTTGACGCTGGCTGTTATGGCAACACCATCAAGGGGATCATAGGGAGTTAAAATCTCTGCTTGTTTGGATGGCTGCTTTGAATTGGCCTGCTGCTGTTCTGCTGGCTTTTCGTTTGATGGAATCAAAAACCAAACTAAAGATGACAACAACAGGCCGATAAAAAAGGCCGCGCGAGGCTTAGCGCTTGAGAGAAATTTATTGACGGCACTGTTAAATCGACGCTTTGAATGTTCGCTTGCATTAGTGTGACTCCCATAGATTGTATAAGGCGGAAGCATTGAGTGCATACCGCAAGAACCCTCAGTAAAAACTTGCCGAGTATCATAGGCATTGTAAAGTGCTGTACCCGTGTAAACCCACTTCTCAATGACTGGCGATGAATCAGATGCGCCGTACTTAACCAAGCCCCAGTGAAGCTTTGGAGGCCTAACACTCAAGCCGCCCATCTTAAAAAACCAAGTAACAAAAGGAATAGATAACCTATCAAGACGCCTACAGTGAACGACATGCTCAGCAAAGCCCTCGCGGGCTTGAGCGTCCATCATTGTTACGTTCTGGATAATAAAAATGATATCCCAACCTAATTTCCTAGCATGTAAAAGCCAGTTAATTAAAGCTGTTCGTCCCTTATCATTCCACGTTCTTGAATTAAACCAAGTGGCACACTCATCAAAAACTAATAAACCGCTTTTCTCTTCTGAATAATCACCCTCATAAGGAGATGGCAAAGATTCTAATTCATCAGACGTAGGTCTATCAGATAAACGAATAACCTTGACCTTCTTGGCAAAAGGATTAACTAGAAATTCTAGTTTTAAATTTAAATTAGTTGCAACAACCCTGCCCTGATTTAAATATTCTTGTATACGTGAAACGGCAACAAGTGTCTTACCAGAGCCTAGCTTCCCTGTGACAACGTAAACAGCCATTATTTCACTGTCTCCCATTGTTTTTCTAAAATATAACCACCGATAGTAAATATGGCGCAAGCGGCTTCAGCAGAAAGAATTATGCCGATACAAGTGCCAGTATTGGAAGGCAGAAATAGTCCAGCAGCAGCTATTTCAGTTGGTGCATTAACAAGAAGCTGAGAAACATAACCTTCAAAAGTATCAAAAAGCTCTTGAAGGCCAGCAGCAAACAAACCTAAAAACGTTAAAGCAAAACCTATTTTAAGGACTCGTTTAGTTGCAAAGTAAATCATTACAGCGGTAACAATACGCTGTATAAGTGCTACGACTGCTGGTATTCCCAATAAAGCTAAAGGTGCTGGCATGATTTATTTCCCCGCTGAAGTTCGAATAGTTTGATAAAAAAGGTGCCTTAGGTATATCAAAGTTAATATAGAAAAAACCCAATAAAGTATTTCTCGAAGCTTTTCAGCGGTTGAACATATTTCAATGCTGAACTTGCCAAAATTAAAACTACAAGTGCCAGAACCAGTTGGGAATAAAGTTTCTAGAGATGAAAATATTGGTCTTTGAGAAGTATTTCTTATTTCACTAAATACACCATCATTTAAAAAATTATCATAGTCTGATTTTATAGCTTTGTTTTCATCATCTAGGGATTTATCCATAGCTGTATTATCAGGAATTGAATTGGGATCAATAAGAGTATTTGCAGCGTCCTTCATGCCTTGGATTAACTTATCGTAATCAAGAACGAACTTGCTACCACCCGAACCAGTGCCATCACCACCAAGCTGGCAACTAGGTGAAAGTGGATTTTTTTTGCAGAAATCGGAACCACTTTGACAGCTTTCTACAGTAGGATTTTTTTCGCAAAAAGTAGGTTCAGGAATAGTCTCTTTATCCTTACAGATTGGTGCATCAGGTACTGTTTCACAATTTACAGGAGCTGGTTCAGCAAGATGCGCCCTTACACTCTTCATCCCTGAAGCAGATAAACTGGTCATTGACATAACCACATCCATCAACGCAAATACCAGTTGAAGAGCAATAATTCTTAGGGTCAGCGGCACATGCAAAACCACCAAAGTAAGGAGTGCACTGCTCAGGCTGTGGAGATGGAGGGGTATCTTTATCATAGTCAGGAATTTCCTCAGCATCACCGAAACAACCCTTTTCAAGATTGGGCTGATAGTAAGGTGTGGAACCTTGTTCAACACGAGAGAAGGCGCAACGAGAGCCATCATCGAATGTCTTGCATACTAGAGAAGATGTATTAGAGCCAGCCGTTAAAATTGAGCCAGAGTTAAACAGATCAGCACATTTAGATGCATTGTCTAACTCGGCAGGGTCATAGCATTTTGAGACTTCACTCTCGCCAAGATTATAAAATGAAAAAGTATATTTTGGATTAGATTTAGGCGGACAGACTTTAGATTGGGAATTAGATTCAAAAATCCATCGACCAAGTGTAACAAAAAAACCACCACTCTGAGTTTCAGTTGAAGGTTGGTAAATATAATAAGTAAACATCTGTAAGCCATAAAAAAGACCCTCTTCGACTTTATGGTCAGTATAAGAAATATTTGAAGGATTAGGGCGAGAGGCGAATGAAGAATAAACATAGCCAGAGCAAGTTGAAGGATCAACGTGCTGAATACCTTGACCATAATTATAATTACAACCACCTAAAGTTACTGAATTAATCTCAGGTGAAAGATAGGATGCAGTGTCAAAAACACTAGCTTGTGCATTAGAAACAAAAAGGGCTGCAATCAGCCCGATAGCTAATAACAGCCCTTTCATATTTAATTACCTTATACGGCTTTAGTAGTGAATTTCTTAAACAGCTTGATTGAGATGATTGCAGTCATAACGACAGCAAGCAGCGCCCAAGCATAACCTTCATAAGCAGTTGCCTTGGCCTCTAATGCAGCAAATACAGCTTCGCCACCATCAGCAGCCGAAGCCGTTGAAATAAGACCGATTGTACCAACAGTACCGATTGCTAACTTAGTACCGAATTTTTTAGCAGTGTTAAAATATTTCATTGTCATTTCTCCCTACGTTGATGAATGAGCAAACATGCGGAACAAGTGAAGCTTGTAGCCGACAGCGTACCCAAGTGCATAGCTGGACAAACCAAGTCCGACTAATTCAATAAGCAAATCCATATTTATGGATTGCCAAAAAGTTAAATCTACTACTTCCATGATTCACCATTCCCCCAACCAATACAGAAAGGAATTAGAACCACTAAAGCTAAAAGTAATTCGCTAATATTCATCTGCTGTTACTCCGCTTAATTGGCACTCTGCATTTGAAATATCGCAAAGTGCACATTGAAATAAATCATTTGTATCTATATTGATAGGCTGTTCAGTTTCACCATTAAATACAGAGTGACAACAAGAGCAAACCCAAAAACCAAATACTTTATCTTCCATGACATTCACCTTAAAAAATTCTTTACTCGTCCAGTGGTAAAGTGGCGAGCTAGAGAAGGATAATAATCACGATTATCACAACAAAATTCTGCAAGCTGTTTAAACTCAATTTCAACAGTGTCAGGAACCCAAAGAGTAACTTTCTTTAATCCCTTAGATTTTTGCCTATTCTCGTAATCTTTATTTCTACTCATAGCGTCACCAGTGACATAGGCTTAAATTGGTTCTTGGTCGGTATCCACTACTTCGAAAGCGGTGACAATATTTCGAGTGGGGTCTTCAGGGTGAGGCTCAAAAGTTAAATCCATTTCACATGGATATCTAACCAACAAAAGGTCATTTACCAATCGAGTGTCATCGGCATAAACATCAAACTGAGCGCGCTCGTCAGTGTGATAACCAGCGGCGCGACCTTCGCCGTTGTCATTTTTCCAAGGGCGAATTTCTGATAAACGTGAAAGTTTAGCCATGTTATAAGGCTTGCCAGTAGTTTTGGCATTACCTTTGGAATGAGAAAAACCAGTTACTTTAAATTTCATGATAGACACTCCTTAAGTGGTCAATTATCAAATGTTGCTGAGTATCAGGGAGCGCAAACTTGCCCCCTCGCTCATCAAGAACAGCACCGAAAGCGGCGAACACGTCACCACCCAGAGATTCACAAATATCGGACAAGGTGCGACCGCATTGCTGTTTAGCCCAGCGAATACGAGCGGCCATATCCAGAGTCGCGCGACGAACAGTAGAGCGAACAGAAAAACCGTTTTCCAAATTCATAGAAGCGGCGAAGCGATTCAGGCCAGCAAAGGCCTTGGCGGGATTTTCAAGCAGAGAAACCTTAGGTTGCTTGAGCTCGACTTCAGAGCGAAACCAGACTTGCCCTTTTAACTTTTGTTCAGCGGCTTTGTCGTAAATACGCCAATAAGCGTTAGAACTGCGAGAGCCGACTTTAACAATGTAACCAACAAGCTCACGACCCTGATATTCAGGGCAAGGACTCATTTTTGGCATTGGGCCACCAAGAAAGCCTTTGAACGCATCATCGTGATAAGCGGTAATTGCATATTCACAATCGAAGTTGCCGTCAAAATCATCGTGAGCTAAGTCAGCACGTGACAAATGCGTGATTTGGAGGACTTTAGCTAACCAGAAATGCAAAACAAATGGCGTTGTTTGAGCGAAAACATGCCTACAACCCTGCCCTGATATTTGAAACCAAACAGTATTGTTGTTACCGCCAACACCAATAAAACCAAGCTCAATACGGCCAGATTTATCCATAAGCGGATAAGAATTTTGATAACCGTACAAACCCTTATCGCGGCTTGGACCGACACGTAAACCAAGGATATTAGAAACAAAAGACTCTAAGCGGAGAAATAACGCATCAAAGCTATCTTGGCTAAAAGTGGAAAGCGCTTTATCAGCAGAAGCAAACTTGCCGTCATAATCAGACCAGCGTGGCATTTTGCGCCAGCCGTATTTTTTAGAGGCAGCAGAACCGGCACGCTCAAGACTTTTGAGTGACGAAAGCGGAAAACTGAAAGCTAAATGGTCAATGATAATTTTGGAATTGCGTTGTGCATCAGTAGAAACAGGAACTTTACGAAGACAAGGCAACACAGAAGATTCAGCGCGTTCACGGACAAACTGAATATCATCACCAGAACCAATAGAGGTAACGAGGCGGCCATTATTATCAGTAATAAAAAAGCGCTTGAGGAGATTGGTAGCATTAGACATTGAATAGCCCCTCAGCGCAAAGGACAGGATAATTTTCAGCAGTGATTTCAACTAAGCGAAACGAGGTGCCGTACTCGATAGAGCAATAAGCGGAAAACTCGCCCCAAGTGCGAAAATATTCGTTACGTTGCGGCCAATCTAAGCAAGTGGCATTAACACCGATTGCTGGCTCATAGTCGTAATAAATAACAGTTCCCTGCCCCATCCCTGCCTCATCCGTATAAATGTATACAAAGCGATTAAGACGCAATATAGGGCAAAGTTTAAATGTATACAAGTACTTCTCGCACATTTTAACGCAAATGTACTAAGATGCGCAGAACACAAGTAAACGTCTAGAGGTTTAAATGAATCCTAAAAGCACGACGCTTAGGGTATTAGAAAGAGCGAAAAATGGCGCTAGAACGCGCGGCTATAGAGATAAGCTATAAGACTGGCGTATCTATAAAATGGACGGAACTTGCTAATCACCTGTTCGACAAATGGCTAAACGAAAGCAAAGAAAGATCTAATAGCATCGACAGATGTTAAAAAGATTATGAGAAAAGAATAGAGTTTGCTGTAAGCCCGCATGGAATCTGTAAGTTAACCCCCGTAAGACAGAACGGGGGTTTTTTCATATGTGAGCCCGAGAAAATTGCTTTAAGCTGGTTTTGTCTACGACCTGGAGCAAAAGAAGTGCTTTAAGAATTGTGCAAGCTAAAAGAAAAAAGAGGCTTAGCAGGACGAAATATCACGAGGAAAAGCGCCTCGCTTAAAGGCGTATCGCTTCGCTTACATTAGGGTTTCACCCTAATAACCCTAATCTAAAAGCTCTGATTGGCGCTCCATGCGTTCAACAACAACACCATCGCGATTCATATAATGCTGCCTTAATTTACGATTGTGCATAAAATTAGGGTCTCCTAGCTGACAAAAGCACGGCATCACTTTCCAATTCTGGAAGCTTAGAAGCGCGATAAAGCACGTCATTAATTTCTTCAGCAGTATATTTTTTGTAAACAGAAATCAAATGCTTAACCAGCGACTCTGCGCCCAAAGGAATGCGCATCATCTCAGTTTGTCTGACTTGGGCGTCCAGCACCTTCACGAACGCCACCACGAGTTGATTTAGTCATGACACATACTCCAAACCCAAGAGCGAAAATCAAAATCAGTAGGAATGACATTATACATATTTGCGTAAGCGCGATTTTGAGGCTCATAAGAAGCCATTGAAAGGCCCTCTGTCCAGAAAAACAAGCCCTTATCCAAAGATATTGTGTGATGGCTCTTTCCAGCAACTAAAGAGGTTTCGACAAGGATATCTGATGATGATTTTAATTCGCTAAGTCTTTGCATGATGTTCTCTCCGTTTGATTACTGTCTACATAAATCATTATAACAGGTTTTTGATTTGTGTATACATAAATCAATAGAAAGATGAAAATATTTTAGTAAATAAAATGGTTAAACCATCAAATAGAGTTGACCGCGCACAATGAGGATTATATTAAAGTCGTTCGAACGTCCCCTGCTGCTTTCGCATTTTTGCAGGGGCAGCACTTAAACATGAATCCTAGATACATTGTGCGCAGTTATAGATTAACGGCTAAAAGGTGTCTTGCAGAGGCTTTGAAGATTTGAAGTAATATCAACCCATTGAGAATCGGTGTAAATCATACCCAAAGAAAAGAAGATCACAGCAATCACAATATGAGATGAATACTTAACTAAGAGCTTAAGAAAATCCATTATTCGTCCTTAAACAAAATAAAAAGAAAATATACCTTGAACAATTAGTTAGCAAGTAAATCAATTACTGGCTGTAATGCTTTCTGATTGGCTTGAATCAGATTTAGCAACTTGACTAGGCTGACTCGTCTCGCGGCGCCACAGCTCCCTCACGGGGCTGAGGCGCTTCGCTCGGCGAGCGGTAAGGCGAACAAGTTAAATAAACAACCTCTTTTTCACGAATTAAGGCCGCTTTGCAGTCAGACACAAATCTTACTTGATAGTCTAAATGCTCAGGATAAAACACATCATCACCGCGCTGAAAAACATAGTCAAAACTATGAGAGCCCTTGACGCTGGCTGTTATGGCAACACCATCAAGGGGATCATAGGGAGTTAAAATCTCTGCTTGTTTGGAT